>CBDFJR010000005.1:0-2451866 GCA_965248535.1 Phormidesmis sp. | reverse complement strand
ACTTCACCACTCCCATCTGAGTGAAAGCGATAAATCTTAACGCGATCAGTTCCCAGAAACCCACGGGTTTCTTCAGTCGTTGTGTCTAGAATTTCTTGCAGTTCCAGCGATTGGCGAATTCGATTGGTGATGCGATGAAGGATGCCCTGATAGTCAATGACCGTCCGCTGAATCCTTTGGCTGGTTGCTGCGTTTCATAACGAGTTATGCAAGGGAGGGAACTACATTTCTTTGTCTAAAATGCCCTTAGACGTATTCAAAGATACTTTGAAGTACTTAGTTTATGTCTCTCTCATCAAAGCTTTAAGCACTGACGTTGAAGGGATCTCATTAGAATAGATGAAAACTAGTGTGATTAAATCTTGAACCTTTTGCTGAGTCAGAATTCCAGGATTAAAAAAATCAGGCTGAGAGGTGAAAGCCGATCGCTCAGTCAGCTATTTTTGCACAGCATTTCTGCGGCAGATAGACGAATCAAAAACAAATAATCCATTACTCCAGCCGCAACGCTTTTATTATCCAAAGTTTATTTATTTCAGAGCCAGAGCGTTGTATTTTAGGAGTCTTCTAGTATTTCTAATTCCGTTTAGTCTTGCATTCTTGAATTAAGATGATCGCCACTCAGTCGGACGTTAGATCAAAATTTCCATCCTATCAACCATGCTCTAGATCAGATCGCGATCGCCCGATTCAAGTTCACGTCAGCGTTTTATGGTCGATATTCAAAGACTGTTGACTAAGATCGGCGTTCCCTGGTGCTTTTGAGGCGCGGCCGCATCTTCGATCGTCACCGCAACTTTTGAAACCAGCGCTTGTGATCGAAACGCGATCGGCACCACGATCGGTTGAGCCACCCTTCCCTGAGCATCGACATTAAAGGCTTGAGTCAAAATAGCCCCTTTTGAGTCAGTGGTATAAGGCGCATCTTGCTTTAGCAGTGTCCACAGCACATAGACTTTGCCAGGCGGCAACGGGGGCAAGTCTTTGACAGTCAAGACCGCTTCTAAACTGTTGGGATTGATGACAACCGTGGCAGACGCTGGATTGGTCGGTTCTGTGCTCTTTAAAGAATAGTTGAGGGCAGTCAATCGCTGAGTCTCGGTCTGGGAGGCTTGCAGCGTTTGTCGTAGCCGATAGTTATTCACGCCTAGCACCACAATCAGAGCCGCCGCCGCCAGATTTAGCGCTCTACTCCAGAAAACCGGACTTCTGCGAAGCGTTTTAATCGCCCGATCGGGAGCCGGAGCTATATCTATAGCCTCCGTTTGACGAATGGGTTGAATCTGGTCAACCTGAGCATTGAGAATAGCTGAACGCAAATGGGAGGGAGGGTCTAGATCGGGCAGACCATACGACAGTTCTAGTGCAGCTTGCAGTTGGGTCACCTCATCGGCGATCGTAGGGTGTTCTTGCAAAAGCTGCTCAAATTCTGCTGCCTCATCAGGGTCAAGGTCTCCCAAGACATAGCCCGCAATCAGTAGCTGTAAGTGTTCTGAAGACATCGACCAAAGCATAGACATGATTATCCACTGTAGTCGGTAAGGGTCTGGCGCAACTTGAGCAGACTCCGCCGAGTTCTCGTTTTGACCGTGCCCAACGGAATGTTTAGCCGCCCTGCAATCTCTGACTGGCTCAGACCTTCGTAGTAGGCCAGTTGCAATAGCTGCTGTTCACTCTCTGATAACTGAGCCAGGGCTGTTTTAACCGCCTGAGACTGTTCACGTTGAAACGCATGGTCAAAGGGAGACTGCGACGAAGTTTCTGAGATGCGGTCTGATTTAAATCGCTCTAGATAAGACAGAGCAGTGCTTCGCGATCGGATGCGGTCAATGGCACGCGATCGGGTTAAGATGCCCAAAAATGTCCTCAGAGAGCCTCGCCGTGGGTCATAAGAGGTTGATCTGGCAAGGTTGAGAAAGATATCTTGCGTCAAATCTTCTGCCTCTTGAGCATTGCTAAGGGTTTGCAGGGCTAGCCCATAAACTAACTTAGCGTGACGATCGTAAAGCGTGCCGAGAGCAGTCGCTTGCCCCTCTCTCAGCGCCAGATAGAGATCTGCATCTGTCTGATTGGTAGGCTGTTCTGGGTAGTCAGATGGCTCAGGCATGAGGCATATAAAGCTTTCGCAGGCATATTACAATGAAAATTTAAATCATCATTCAGACCCCATTTTGACACTAATAAGCCAGGAATCAATCTATCGCTTTGCGGAAAGAGTTTTAAACATTCTTGCCTGTTGCTTTAGACACGTCTATCTTAGGTACGTGCTGAACCCTCGATCGGATGCACAAACTTAATCTGCCATCTCGCCTCCCTCTCAGCCCGCCTAAACGGTCAGAAATGGCACAGGTCTTTAACCTATCCTCACAGTCATGAGATTCTCTAGAAGTCGCTAGTGGTTTAGATGTGATTGCTTTAACATAGACCTTTGGTAAGCCGCACCAATCACCAGAGAGGGTCGAGAGTTGGGTAGTCAATCACTTGAAGAACAGGCATGGAGCGCTCTTGAAAAATCGATCATTTATTTTCGTGGGCAACCGATCGGCACGATCGCGGCCCTCGATCCAGAAATTGCTGCCTTAAATTATGATCAGTGCTTTATTCGAGATTTTGTCTCGTCAGCCCTGCTTTTTTTGATCAAAGGTCGATCAGAAATTGTTCGCAACTTTTTAGAAGCGACCTTGACCTTGCAGCCCAAAACAGGGCAGCTAGACTGCTCAAAACCCAGTCGTGGTCTGATGCCCGCTAGTTTCAAAATTCAGTCTTTTAATGGGCAAGAATATTTAAAGGCTGACTTTGGCGACCATGCGATCGGGCGAGTTGCCCCGGCTGATGCCTGTTTGTGGTGGGTGATTTTGTTGCGGGCTTATGCGATCTCCACTCAAGACACCGACCTGATTGAGCGAGACGACTTTCAAGAAGGCATTCGGCTGGTTTTAGAACTCTGCCTAGTCACCCGATTTGATATGTATCCGATGGTGCTAGTTCCCGATGCGGCCAGTATGATCGATCGCCGCATGGGGCTTTATGGGCATCCCCTCGATATTCAGTCACTGTTTTTTGCAGCACTCAAGGCCAGTCTTGAGATGCTGATTCCCAACGAGACCAATCAATTTATGATTCGAGCGGTGCAAAATCGCCTGCCGCCGCTAACCAAACAGATTCGAGAACATTATTGGTTAGACCCCGATCGCTTAAATGTGATTTACCGCTTTCAGGTCGAGGAATATGGAGAAGAAGCGCTCAACCAGTTCAACATCTATTCAGACTCGATTCCGTTTTATCGATTAGCCAATTGGTTGCCCGAAGCAGGAGGCTATTTAGCGGGCAATTTAGGGCCGTCACAGCTAGATTGTCGCTTCTTTTCTCTAGGTAACTTGATGGCAGTAATCGCCTCACTAACCGACGAACAGCAGTCTCACAAGATTTTGAACTTAATTGAGCTACGGTGGGATGATCTCGTGGGGCACATGCCCATGAAGCTGTGCTACCCAGCGCTAGAAGACAGCGATTGGAGAATCGTCACCGGGGCCGATCCTAAAAATCGCCCTTGGTCTTACCACAATGGCGGAAGCTGGCCCGTTTTGCTGTGGATGTTGACCGCCGCCGCCAAAAAAATGGAGCGCGGCGAATTGGCACATCACGCGATCGCCGTTGCCGAACGCCGCTTAATGCAAGATCATTGGCCCGAATATTATGACGGCCCTGACGGTCGTTTAATCGGCAAAGAGGCGCGCAAATATCAAACCTGGACAATCACAGGATATTTGTTAGCCAAGGAGTTGCTTGCAAACCCTGATCATTTGAAATTGATCGCGTTTGCAGCAGACTGGTAATCGGTTACTTGCACAGTAGTTAGGGAGCCTTTCCAAAAGGGGATATTGACGACTCCCTAACCCCAACGTCCTATAGTTGAATCGTCGTTTTGTTGTGCAACTCCTCTACTTGAATTAATGAACCACTACCCAGAACAATGTTGAACTTCACTAAAGAACGTTCAACCTGATAACCAGGCAACACTCGAACAACTTGATACTCTGTGGTCAAATCACTGGTGCCATCCCATTTCAGAAATGCCAGTTGATTAGACGCAATCTCACTCAGTTCTGAGACAAACTCTTCAATGCTGTCGCTAACATTCACGAGAATGCCAGACGGCACAAAGAGATAACGCTCTTGTAAATCCAAAACCACACTCACCCGATAACGTTTTTCGATTGAGCATCGCAACTCAACCGTAAACGAAATCGAGCTAGGCACGATCGTCCTAACTGCCATGTTTTTGTCCTCTCGATTAATTCAAAGAGGACAAAAACACGGATCTCTCAGACATTGGGTTGGGGTGAAACCTGTATGCAGGATCTTGATTCCAGCCTTTCAAGATCCCATAGCAAAGCTGACGGTGTACAATCATGAACGCCTCCTGAGTTAGTGTTGTTAACTAGGGATGGAAGACCTCGGAGTCTGATTTGGTAGATCAGGCTTCGGGGCACAACTCCATCACTGCGGTGTATTGTACAAGAGTTTTTTGTTTTTTGGAATGCTGAGTTTTTGAGAGAGGGCGCGATCGTTTTTTGGAGAAGGGAGGCGCGATCGGTTCCTAGAGGTACGGATTCATTAGACAGCTAGGGTAAGAATGACTCCACTCATCATGAAGATTTCTTGAAACTATGCTGTTAATTTCTTGAAGAGATATTATGTGAGTGCAAGCCAGATTCTGCTAATTCCCTAATTGCAGGACGTTATACAGATCTCTGTCTGCTCTAATCCCGAATTTGATAAGTTAGACAGAAAACTTTCAGCCTAATCTCCTGATTGGAAGGGTTAGACCGAGAAGTTTCAGCATAATCACCCAAATCAGTGAGGTTAGATAGACCAGATCAGTCTAAGTTAGCTGTCAACACATTTAGGTTTCCAAAGGCAATCAGATCGTATGAGCTTTGGTAATTAGGAGAGGAAGGATTAGTGAAGAGGTGTCCGAAATGCCGCTTGGCAAATCTCGATAAAATCAATTGTGTGAGTGTGGTTTCGATTTTGTAAACCCAAATCTCGCCTCGCCTTGGGCTAGGCTAGGTGCTCAATCTATAGATGGTCTTGTTGCAGTTCTGTTACTCTTGCTGCCAAAGGGGTTAATCCTTTTCGTGCTTTATTATCTTCTAGCCGATGGTCTGCCTCAAGGACAAAGTTTAGGAAAGCGTCTCTACAAAATTGCGGTAGTGGAGAAAGAATCTGGTAGACCTTGCTCGCTATTCAGATCTGCCATTCGTAATCTCACCCAAATTTTGAGTGTTTTTGACTGGATATGGATTTTCAGATCACAACACACTCGATTCGGTGATATTCTGGCTCAAACTAGGGTCGTGCGGCTTTGGTAATCAAATCTTTTCAGCGAAACGCTCTGAGAAGGCTAAGAAATTTCCGAGAGAAGTGGGTCAAGATGATTCTTGAGACTTAGTTGGAGGGCGATTAACAGCTAACAATCCCGTTGCACACCGACCGTATTGAGTTGCTTCGTTGAGTCCGAGAGGTTAATAGCGGCGGGTGAACGGGGTCGTTAGACCACTGATTTATCTGTTAAGACATAATTTATAAATATTTGGTTTTTGCAATTATGTGTATTTTCTCTGCTTCAGTTTCATTGGTAGAAGGAACAAAGATCTTTGCGAGACGTTCTGCTGAATCAAAGCAGTTTTTAGTCTATAGCATGGCGTATGAAGCAGACCAGGATATGGCGATGATCCTGCCGTTGCCTGTTGGTTCTCATGATGAAGATGTAGCCGTTCGTTTCATAGCTTTGGATAGTTATCCGAATTTTTTCGATGATATGTTAACTGGCTTTCCTGAACTGATGCCTGAGCTATCAAGGTCATTTTCAGGAGAACGTGGACGTTCTGCTTCGGAACCGCTGAAAGTCTATGAAGTAGGCGATTACAATGCGAGTTTCATCCCTACCCTAAATGACTTTGATCGTTTAGACCCTCAATTCAAGTTATCAAAGCAAGTTTGGGATCGTTTACCCAAATATAAAGATTATGGTTTTGCTGACGAATATTTAAGTTGAAGGTATCCACTCGCAATCAACAGCAATATATGCCAGCGACCGAGGATAATCCTTATGCCGATCGCTGGTCGAGCTTACCTTCTCGCTTGAATAAACCACATCCAATGGCATTTGAATTTATCACTCGTTCACCTAATACACTCTTTTTCCCTACGATTCATATTCATGATGGAGAAGTTCATAAGGAGGCAAATTTTGACCATCATTTGTATTATCAGGGAGACAACTTCTCCAATTCGGCTACCTTGCCAAAAGAAATTAGCTCAGACAAACTCGCCGCAGAATTTATGGATATAACAAAGACAAGGGGGGTGGTAGATAGTGACCAGGGATGTCACGCTATCGTGATGTCTGGCATATTGCCAAATCAGGACACTGTGCTTGCCACGGTCTAACAACCATGTTGGAGCGGACTTTTGAGATTTTCGTATAAAAGTTTAGCGTGACTTTGAGCCGCTCAATAGGAATGTTAGCCTGCTCAGTCAGTCCTCATCTCCTACGCTAAAACTTGTGTCTTATATTTAGCCAGTTCGCCGAAATGTTCTGGGAAGAAGTCTGCCATGCCCTATCAAAGCTACAGAGAAGTTTCTCAACTTGATATGAACACACAACGCCAACTTCTACAGTCTGATGATGGGAGCGAGCGAATTTGGGCGGCGTGGGCACTCGGCACCTTGGCTTGGAAAACAAGGTACTTCTACCTTGATCGAGAGTCTTGAAAACAGCCTAGAACCTGGTGTGCGCCGTCAGTTGCTCGTGATTTTGGCTGGACTGGGTGAACAGTTAATCCTGCGTGTTTATGCTCAGGATGATTCTGATCCATTTGTTCGTGCTACAGCATGCCAATATCTGATCCAAACAAGCTTCAGTACTGATAGTACTATTCATCAATTCTTGTGCGATCGCCTCTTCCAAGATCATGCCACTGTTGTGCAGCAAGCAATTCTGAAATCAGCCCAGCCAGAGTACCTGAAATTACCATTAGCAACTTTGCTAACACTGGAGAGCAACAGTGATGATGAAATTTCTCACCTTGCAACTGAGCACTTACTTGAAGAGATCACAAAGTGAGTCTTTCTTTAGTACATTGATTGAGGCGATATGGCAGGAATCTGACGATGGGTTGCGCGGATATTTGCTGAGTACATGCCTAGAAGCTCGTGGTGGGCAGCGAATGATTGCGATGTGTGGAGGACGTGCTACCACTCAAGTCTTTGAAGTTCTTCAACTCCTCACTCAAAACAACTTGAAATTCCCCTTTAGTGAGCTTTCTCCTCTAATTAGCCCAAATAATCCTTACGTTAATGCTTATCTAGCTCGTCTCTTAAACTCCTCTGATGTCATGCAAGGATGGCAGTGGCTTGTAGAGGTGATTGCCCATGCGATTAATTCCCAAAAATTAAAATTATCTACTGATTTTTATTGGACATCTCCTTTGTGGAAAGAGGAGAGCTTATTGATCGATCTCACACCTCAACTAAAGACGTTAGAAAATGGCAATTGATTGTGAGGTTATCGATATAGTCATCACCTATTTCTATGACCGACTACAGCAGGTTGAAAATTATCTTGAAACGTATGGCGCTGATGATCCTAGACACGATTATGATCTTCGATCCTCTATTGAGGAGTATAGGGAACTAATTGATGCATTGGACGATATATTGACGCTTAAAGAACAATCATAACCGTCCTCTTTATCGGTGTAGATGCAGGCTAACAACGCTCATGCAAACGCCGGAAATTGATCGGTTATGATACAGAGGTGATCTGCGGCGGGTGATGGGCAACGTTAGACCTCATTGTTAATTCCAGTGAAATGAGAAGTTTGATGGCGTGGGATAAAGTTTGTCCTCGCACATGGAATACATATTCTGAGCTGCCAGGTTATCAAGTCAAGTTTAACGTTGATGCAGCATCTGGTCTTGTGTTCGGTTTTCTAATTGCGCTGACAAGCGAGTCTGATCCAGATAGTGATCATGTTCACTATTGATATGAGAGAGGTACAGGTAATGCAGGTCACCAGATGAAAAGTGGAAACCCGAAATTCAGTTCAAGCTTTGCAGACTACATCATTAATAACATCCAACAAAAACTTCCCTCATTGCTGATGAAGTAAGCCTTGCAATTACGTGTAACCATTTTCAGATTCTCTCAGCCGAAAATGCTAAGATTGGGCAAGCTCATTCCGTCTGAAGAGTAAGCCTGCCTGAGGTTAATTTTATGAAAACGTTTACCGCTGTTGTTGAGAAAGACTTTGACACATCCCTATATGTAGGGTATGTCCCAGGTTTTCCTGGAGCGCATTCTCAAGGGGAAACTCTAGATGAACTGCAAGCGAACCTCCGTGAGGTAATCGAAATGCTTTTGGAAGATGAGAATCCAGCTTTCGATACAGAATTTGTTGGCACTCAGCAAATTGTGATCGCGTAGACTATGAGTGCTATTCCAGTCTTAAAGCCTCAAGAGATTATTCGTATATTGGAAAATCTTGGATTTGTAGAAGTCCGACAGAAAGGGTCGCACAAGCAGTTTCGTCACGAGGATGGTCGAGGAACAACTGTTCCATTTCACAAAGGTCGAGATATTTCTTCCAGACTACTACGGCAGATTGCAAGTGATGTTGAGTTAACTGTTGAAGAGTTTTAGAATCGCGATGAGGTCTAACAATCCAGGGCACGGCTGCTATGCCCTTATCGGGATTCCGGGTTTTTAGCGTTCATCAACTGGCGGTTGGTTAAATAGCCCAAGGTTTGCATCGCCCGATCGAGGTCTGATGTCCACGGCAGCCCACAATTAAGGCGTAAGCAGTTTTTATAATTGCCAGACGGCGAAAACATCACACCAGGCGCAACGCTAATCTGATGCTCTAAAGCTTCTTCATAGAGCGCCATCGCTTCAAACTCGTTGGGCAACTCTAACCAGAGAATATAGCCGCCACTGGGTCGAGTGACCTTAGTTTCGGCAGGAAAATGTTCACAAATAGCTTGAGTCATGCGAACAATTTGAGATTGGTAGGCGCGGCGAAGTTGTCGCAGATGGCGATCGTAGCCTCTATTACCCAAAAAAGCAGCAACTGTGAGTTGAGACGCGATCGAGGTCATCCAATTCATCGCCATTTTGAGTTGCTCGATTTTAATCTGATAGCGTCCGGGCACTGACCAACCAACGCGCAAACCGGGCGAAAGAGTTTTGCTAACCGATGAACAGTAGAGAACCCGTCCCTCTGTGTCAAAAGCTTTGATTGCTTTGGGGCGCGTTCCTTCAAAGTGCAACTCTCCATATACATCGTCTTCAATTAGGGGAATGTCATAGCGATTTAACAAGGCAACTAAGCGCTGTTTGTTGACATCACTCATACAGCTTCCTAAGGGGTTGCTAAAGTTAGAAACCAGCACACAGGCGCTAACCTGGCGATTTTCAAGAGCCGTTTCTAAATGACCCAGCGAGATGCCTGTTTGAGGATGGGTGGGCAGTTCTAAAGCTTTGAGGTGAAGTGCCTCTAGCGCTTCGAGAATGCCATAGTAGCAGGGAGACTCGATCGCCACAATATCGCCCGGCTTTGTGACGGCTCTCAGAGACAGATAGACGGCTTCAGTTGTGCCGTTTGTGATCACAATTTGATTGGGATTGATCGAGCAACCTGCATCAATTAAGCGTTTAGCAACTTCGTGATGCAGCGATTCACATCCCTTGGCGATCGAGTAAGAGTGCACGATGTCAGAATGTGTGCGGATCACTTGACTCATTAAGCGATTGAGGGCAGCGATCGGCAACAGATCCAAACCGGGAACGGCTGCACCTAGTTTGACTTTGGTCGGGTCGCGCATGGTGACTCCAACTCGATAAGCCAGGGAGACTTCAACCGGAAAACTAGGTTTAGGCAAAGCAGATTGTTTCGGCTCGTCAGGAATAAGCAAATGAGCTTTGACAAAGTAGCCCGACTGCGGACGCGCAGCAATTAACCCTTGGTCTTCTAACAGCCGATAGGCTTCTAAAACAGTCGAGATGCTGACCGAAAATTGTTCGTGCAGCTTGCGAACCGAAGGCAGACGATCGCCGGGTTGCAGGGTTTTTTCGAGCATCAACGTGCGAATGCGATCGGCAACCTGTTCATAAAGGTGTTGAGACAAATCGAAGGGTGGATTGATCATCGCGATTCCTCAACGACTCAAAAGCCTGATTTTAGGGAACGAGAGATACAGTTCAGCCCGATCGCGACCATAACAGTTGCAAAAAACAAAACTGTAACCATCACAATTTAGCGCAACTGCATCTGTTTTGTTGAAGAGAAATCCCGCACCATTAAATCAGATCAATGATTAACTCTGCAACTCTGATGAATCACTCATCAAGGAGCGTTGCGAATGCAGCTAAGACAGATTTGGAATCAGTTCACGAATCTATTTGCAAACCGTTTGGAACCGAAAATTATAGAAAAGCGCGATCGGGGAGGTCACTCTTATTATCAAATCTATGACCCGCTTAATCAGACGGCTGGCAGGCTCAACTCTGAAGCCGAAGTGCGCGCTTGGCTCGATCAACGATACTATCCAGTCAAATGAATCACGAAGTCAAAGCCTATAGTTGGGGCTTACTGGGAATCATTGGCTTTGGTTTAACCTTGCCCGCAACAAAAGCAGCCATTCCGTTATTTGGTGTTGTTGCCGTTGGAGTTGGTCGTTCTGTAATTGCAGGAATCTTAGGATTGTTTTTACTTAGGATTACAAAAAGCAATCTGCCAACGATCCGACAAGCTCAAAGACTAATCATCGTAGCATTAGGCGTTGTGTTTGGATTCCCGCTTTTAAGCGCCTATGCCATGAATATTGTTCCGGCCTCTCACGGCGCGATCGTCACAGGTCTCATACCGTTATTCACAGCATTATTCGCGGTCATCTTAGCAAAAGAGAAGCCATCCATTAAATTTTGGCTCTCTGCGGCCGTGGGCAGTACAGCGATCGTGATCTATTCTATAGCTGGTGGTGGTGGAATACTTCACGTTGCTGATATTGCGTTGCTGGGTGCTGTAATCAGCGCTGCGTTGGGCTATGCCGAAGGCGCAAGATTAGCTAAAGAACTTGGAAGCTGGCGAGTTATTTGCTATGCCTTAGTCTTATCATTGCCGATTTCAATTCCGCTATTTTGTTTTTCGGTTCACATCAATATTCAACATAATGTAATTTCTGCATGGGTGGGATTTATTTATGTAAGTATTATTAGTATGCTGCTTGCATTCTTCGCCTGGTATCGCGGCTTAGAGCTAGGGGGAATCGCAAAAATTGGTCAACTTCAATTACTTCAACCGTTTGTTACGATTTTTTCATCTAGTGCTTTGCTTTCAGAAACGCTTTCATCTGATATGTTTTTAGTGTTAGCGATCGTATTAATCTCTGTTTACACTGGCAAACGATCGAGCGTTCTCAAAACTCAACGCTGATGAGAGACATCATGGACAATCTAACCTACTGCAAAACGATGGCAGACTACAATCAGTGGATGAATCAAAAACTCTACGCCACCTGTTCTAAAATCCCAGATGACAAGCGTAGAGAGGATTTAGGTGCATTCTTCAAATCGATTCACGCCACGTTAAACCATATTTTGGTCGGCGATCGTATCTGGCTCGGACGCTTTCTTGAGCAGCCTTTTCTCGCCAAGCTAGATCAAGAACTTTATCCAAACTTTGATGAACTTCGTCGAGAACGAGAACTCACGGATCAACAGATCATAAAGTGGTGCGATACCCTGTCTGTTGAGTGGCTCAGTCATCCCTTCACCTACACGGGAATCACTAGCCCGATCGCACGAGTTCGACCTGGTTGGCTGCTGGTGACGCATTTCTTTAATCATCAAACTCATCATCGCGGTCAGATAACCACGCTTGCTAAACCAGTTAGGATACGATTTAGGGGTAACTGATTTGCCTTATCTACCGAGTTTAGAGACGCAGTGAAAACGAATGCTGTGCGGGTTTTAGACAATCTGGGCATTGCCTATGAGTTGCGTGACTATGACGTTGACCCTGATGATTTAGCGGCCGAAACCGTCGCGGCCAAAATCGGGCTGCCGCCCGAACAAGTGTTTAAAACCCTCGTGGTGCGAGGCGATCGCACAGGCATTTTGTTAGCCGTGATTCCGGGAAACACTCAGCTAGATCTTAAGGCACTGGCCCAAGCGTCGGGCGATCGTAAAGTCGAAACAGTCCCTCTCAAAGAAGTGCAGACGCTCACAGGCTACATTCGCGGCGGTGTCACGGCTTTAGCCTGCAAAAAAGACTATCCGGTTTTTGTCGATGAATTGATCGAAATCTTTGATGTCATATCGATTTCTGCGGGCGTGCGCGGAACGCAAATTTTGCTGACTCCTGCTGATTACCTGCGAGCCGTTAAAGGAACGATCGGGATGATTTCCCAAGATAAATCCTAGAATTCAAGCGCTTTTAACCGGGGCAGCAGATCCGCAAAAGCCCGTCCGCGATGGCTAATTTCGTGCTTGATATCGGCTGACATTTCTGCAAAAGTCATCCCCTGCGCTGGGACATAAAAAATCGGATCGTAGCCAAACCCACCCGACCCACGAGGAGCCGTGAGAATCTCACCGGGACAAATGCCCTGGGTTTGCAGCACGATCGTGCCATCCGGTCGAGCTAGCGCGATCGCGCACACAAACTGAGCGCGACGATCAAGACTATTGCCCAACTCCCGCAATAATCGAGAGATCCGATCGTCGTCAGTTTTGCCATATCGAGCCGAAAACAGTCCGGGTGCCCCATCTAGAGCGACGACTTCTAAACCCGAATCATCAGCGATCGACCACTGACCCAACGCCTGGGCCACCTGTGACGCTTTCAAACCTGCATTTTCGAGAAAAGTCGTTCCCGTTTCTTCAATGTCTAGCGCCTCTGGTTTAAGCGTCAACTCCCAAATCGGATCGGTCAGATAGTCCTGCATTTCGTGCAGTTTGCCAGGGTTTCCGGTAGCGACAATCAGTTTAGGCATGGGTTGTAATCAAGTCCGTGACACCAATCCACTGTTGAAGAGCGTCCCAGTCTAAAATGTCTTGCAGCAGCGTCTGATAGCCCAACACATTTGGGTGCAGCCCATCCTCAGTTAGCTGAGTTTGGCACCAAGCGATGCCCCGTGACATCCACAGATCAAACAGATCAAGATAGGGAATTTGGCGATCGTCGCAAGCCATCCGCGTCGCTTCTTTATAGCGGTGCTGGTCAGCGTGATTGTAGTAGAGACAGTCTAAAAAGGGCATTTTGGTCTCATCTACGGGCACAGCACCCACAAACAAGACAGGGCAGAGACGACGAGCACGATCGAGCAAATCAGCAATTTCTGTCTGAAAGGTTTCAAACTCAGTAAAATTTCTGCCATCAAGTCGAGCCAGTCTAGGAGAATCATTAGTCCCCACCGAGAGAATGATCAGGTCAGGGACTCGATTTCGCAACTCGCCGCGATGCCGAAACTCATCTTCTAGTCGTCTCGCCACCTGCCGCACCCCATCCCCGCGCACTCCCAGGTTATAAAGGGCGTGATTAGCGCCGCCAGGGGTCATCCACTGCCGCCGCAGCCGCTCAACCCAACCGCCCCCGATCGGGTCGCCAAAGCCATAGATCAGGCTATCGCCGAGGGCGAGCAGTCTCAAGGAGGGCTGATGAGCTTGAGAGTCATTCAATCGAGAGGAAGAAGCGATTGTTTGCATGAAAGCGTGCGATCGGGGTCAGGTCTAAGCTATTAATAGAATAGGTTTCTTGAGAATCTACCATTTTGGGAAAAGATTTCCAAATCTTTATGATCCCTGGATAAAACTATATCGTCTGACGGGCATATAGAAACTGGTCGCTCTCGTTTTCTCCAAACTCTTCACCAAAGGCAATCTCTATGGCAAAGTCTGGCTCTGTCCACAAGCGTCCCACGTTTGACACGACTCAGTTGATGCGTCGAGCAGACGAACTGATTTCAGCAGCGTCTAACCGTTATCGCATTACGGTTCAGGTCGCAAATCGGGCTAAACGGCGGCGTTTTGAGGATTTTGATAGTGGCGACGATCCCATGATGAAGCCTGTGATGCGGGCGATCGTTGAGATGTCTGATGAGCTAACTCAGCCAGAAATTATCGGCGAGTAGACAATCCGTTCTAATCGCTTGTGGGCAGAGACGAATTCTAAACGTTTCTGCCCCATTTTTTTGATTGCTAAAGTGGGATTCCCTGAGGCTCTCAGTCTTAAATCTGAGCGGCGATCGTAGATTAAATTCCATCAGTCACTGGCATAGACAAGGGGCACGGCGTGCCATGCCCTTACACAGGGACACTTTACCTATCGTCTCATAAGTCTTAGACTGGACTATTTGTGAGTCTAGATGCCTAGTCTCATTTAGGCTTTATGAGATAAAGCACGATCGTAGATTAAATTCCATCGGTCACTGGCATAGACAAGGGGCACGGCGTGCCATGCCCTTACACAAGGACACCTTACCTATCGTCTCATGAGTCTTAGGCTGGACTATTTATGAGTCTAGATGTTAGTCTCATTTAGGCTTTATGAGATAAAGCACGATCGTAGATTAAATTCCATCGGTCACTGGCGTAGACAAGGGGCACGGCGTGCCATGCCCTTACACACACTTTACCTATCGTCTCATGAGTCTAGACGGCCGATATCAAGGACGCGATATCTGTTATCTCATAGTTCTCATAGTAGACTCTTAGTGAGTCCAGATAGTAGTCTTATATAGGATAGAAGAGACTAAAAATTCTGTTCTCCGAAATAAGTGGCTCAAATCATCGCTCTAAAGCGCCACATCCCTTACGGCATCAGGCAACCGACAGTCCTGAGCTTTAACCCAAGGCGTGACGTTGAAAAAATTGCCACACTCTCTGAGTCGTGTCGCCATAGGCTGACTGCCCATATCCGCCCCCTGTCCAAACGTGTCCTGCCCCCTTGAGAGCCACAAACATGACCTCTGAAGCCGCCTGGCAGGGCTGATAATCAGTGATTTCTACCAAATCAGAAGGCTGCTCAACTTTGGGCGCAGTGGGGCAAGCATTGTGCTGCTGCCAAAAATTAACCACGATCGGGATTGGAGGAATCGAAAGATTGCGTCCCACCTTAACGGTCGGCGATGCACCTCCCTGCCACGGCACCACTGAATCGGCTGTGCCATTGATCATCAGCAGAGAAACAGGCTTCTGCGTCTGGCAGTGTGACGAAAACTGAAGGGGCAACGAGGCCGCAACCGTGGCGATCGCCGCAATCTGATCCGGGGCTTCGCAAGCGAGTTTCTGAGCTAAGATGCCGCCATTTGAAAGACCTACCACATAGATGCGTTGCGGGTCGATCGAGCGAATTTGCTGCACATGGTTAATCAACGCATGAACAAACGCCACATTGTCTTCTGGGGCTTGACCGGAGACATTCCACTTCTGCTTGAGTCCGTCGGGGTAGACCACCACAAAGCCTTGCCGATCGGCCAGTTGACTCAACGCCGTTTTCTCGGCCATTTCTTTCCCCTGCATTCCTGAACCGTGCAGCGCCACCACCAGAGGCATTGGCTCGGTCAAATGAGTTGGCGTATGCAGATAATAAGTGCGCTGCTGCCCTTGGTTGAGCAATTCGCCCGTTATATCTGTGGCAGCCTGCCCAACACTCTGAGCTTGAGCGTTTTGCGGCTTCTTAAAGGCGGTGAGTGATTGTCTCACTGATGCTTGACTCAATGCGAGAGAGCCACCCACGATCGCTAAAATGTTGCCCAATACAACCGACAGCCGGATCAGATGAAACTGTCTCATAGTCAATCCCAGACTAGGAAAGGCATATTACAACAAACATTCTACGGAGGCCCAAGGGTGTGATCCCTCTTCCTAATTGCCTGTTTATCAGCAATCAGGAGGCACTGAGTCCAAGAACGACTCACTTTTGTTTAGTTCCCCAAATCTAAAAGCAGCCCAAGAAACTGTCCCATCTGAGATCCTAGCTATAGCCTGTACTCAACTCCGATACACTGAGAACAGCGTCATTCAGATTAGGGTTCATGGCTTCTGTTTCAACAGCTTCTCAGACATCTCATGGCTACCAATATCCCTCAGACTATGACGCGATCGTCATCGGCTCTGGCATTGGTGGGTTAGTGACCGCCACCCAGCTTGTCGCCAAGGGAGCCAGCGTCTTAGTGTTAGAAAGCTATGTGATCCCCGGAGGCAGTTCGGGCTATTTTGAGCGGGTTTCTGAAGACGGGGCTGGCTATCGCTTTGATGTCGGTGCATCCATGATTTTTGGGTTTGGCAAACAGGGCACCACTAATCTGCTGACCCGCGCTTTAGCTGCCGTCAACATGAGCCTCGAAACCATCCCTGACCCGGTGCAGATTCACTATCACTTGCCAGACGGGTTAGATCTCAAAGTCCACAAAGACTATGAGAAATTTTTACAGGAACTGATCGCGCAGTTTCCCCACGAAGAAAAAGGGATTCGACAGTTTTATGGTCAGTGTTGGCAGGTGTTTAACTGCCTCAACGTCATGGATTTGCTCTCTTTAGAAGAGTTAGGCTATCTGACGCGAGTATTTTTTCAGCATCCTCTCGCTTGTCTGGGATTGGTCAAATATTTGCCTCAAAACGTGGGCGATATTGCGCGTCGCTACATCCGTGATCCCAAATTGCTGAAGTTTATTGACATGGAGTGCTATTGCTGGTCGGTGGTTCCGGCAGATAAGACTCCGATGATCAACGCCGGAATGGTGTTTAGCGATCGTCACTATGGCGGCATCAACTATCCCAAAGGGGGCGTAGGTCAAATCGCTCAAAAGCTCGTAGAAGGACTAGAAAACGCTGGAGGTCGGATTCAATATAAAGCCAGAGTCACCGAGATTTTGATCGAAAACGGGCGCGCCGTAGGAGTCACCCTCGCGTCGGGCAAAACCTATCGAGCCAAGCGAATTATCTCCAACGCCACTCGCTGGGATACCTTTGAGAAACTCGTGCCTGCGTCCAAAATGCCCAAGACTGAAAAGAAGTGGCAACAGCGCTATCAACAGTCTCCCAGTTTTTTGAGTCTGCATTTGGGTGTGAAATCAGAAGCCCTTCCGATCGGGACAGAATGCCATCATATTTTGCTAGAAAACTGGGACACAATGGAAGCCGAGCAGGGAACTATTTTTGTCTCGATTCCGACATTACTTGATCCCACTCTTGCGCCAGCCGGGTATCAGATCATTCACACCTTCACCCCAAGCTGGATAGAAAACTGGCAAAACCTCTCGCCCAGCGACTATGAAGCCAAAAAAGAAGCAGCAGCCGATCGCGTCATCGATCGCTTAGAAACCATCTTTCCTAACCTGAGCCAACATTTAGACTATCAAGAAGTCGGCACCCCTAGAACCCATCGCCGATTTTTGGGTCGCGACAACGGCACCTATGGCCCGATCCCCGCTCGCAAACTGCCCGGACTGTTGACCATGCCCTTTAACCGCACCGCGATCGCTCATCTTTATTGTGTGGGTGACAGCACATTTCCAGGTCAGGGCTTAAATGCAGTAGCGTTTTCTGGGTTTGCTTGTGCCCATCGCATCGCGGTTGATTTGGGCTTATAAACCAGATTTAATCAAACGAAAAACTGAATCAAGTTGCCGATAATTTGTGATTAAAAACACAGCAAATCGTAGCTAAAATCACAAATTTAAGCCCATCGTTCGCAGCTTTTTAGGGATATGTCGAAAGGTAAATATCGCAAGAGATAGGTTATGACTGATCCCAGAGAATAACTACCCTTTTGGACACTGTTGAGTTTTACTAATAGCCCTTATTAATAGAAATAAGGACGAGTTTAACTAATTTTTGATTGAAATTGGAAAGCCTACATCCATTGTCTAGAGGACGTTCTGAGCGTTCTAATTTTGCGCGGTTTACTAAAGTTTAATCGAGGGTTTTAAATCCTATTCTTATCTTTACGGAAACCTAGATTCCTGTATGTATCTTGTTAGTGAGACATCAGTCAATCGCCAATCACGCCTCTCTCAACACATTTACTTAGAAAAGATTGACTTAACTAGACAACAAAGGTGATTTTATGTCTAATCCAGAATTGACATTTTCAACAACGCTCTCCCCTCTGAATTCTCATCGCGCTCGTCAGCCGCGTTTTAACTTACTCGCTCCCATCCGTCAGTGGTTAGACGAGATTGAAATCCACGATCGCAAGCTGGCTCACCTAATCTGCAAAGCGATTCCGGCTCAATGTCCGTTTGAGCGCGATATCAATTTTTTCGGTCAAAAAGTCGCCCACATTCCGCCGATGTGCAAGCTCAACCCGCTCTATGACCAACTGGTTGGGCTGAGATTTCGATCACTGTGCTACCTCGTTGACGAGTGTGGTGAGACAGTCTAATCACTTGAACTTGAGAGTGCCCTCAGCCCCTTCAAAACCAAGGGCAATCCCTTTTAGCCGGGTAACGCCACCAACTGAGACTCGATCGCCGCATGGCTCAGATCTCGACCGATAAACACCAGCCGAGTTTGTCTCGCTTCGTCAGCTTGCCAGGGACGATCGTAAAACTGTTCAAATCGCGATCCGACTCCCTGCATGACCAGCCGCATTGCTTTATTAGGAACTGCAACAAATCCCTTAACTCGATAGATTTCTTGCTGTTGCACCAGCTTTTCTAGCTGCGCTTTTAACTGCGCGGGGTCAAAGGCCCGATCTAGCACAACGTGGGTCGAGACGATTTGATCATCGTGGTCGTGGTCTTCTTCAAAATCGTGATGGCTAGGGCGGGACTCTAAGTCATCTTCAACCGCCGCATTAAAGCCCAGCAATAGATTAGAGTCGATCGCTTGACTGCGACCGTTTGAGACAATTTTCACCGCTCTAGGCAATTCGCGCTGCACCAATTCTTTGACCTGAGCTTGAATAGCCTCATCCACCAAATCTGTCTTGTTGAGAATCACCAGATCCGCACAGGCTAACTGATCTTCAAAGAGTTCTTGCAGCGGTGTCTCGTGATCAAGATTAGGATCAGCTTGCCTTTGGGCCTCGACCGCCTGCAAATCGCTGGCCAATGTGCCCGACGAGACGGCTTCACAGTCTACGATCGTGATCACCCCATCCACCGTCGCCGCGTTGCGAATCTCATGCCAGCGAAACGCCTTAATCAACGGTTTAGGCAACGCCAGCCCAGAAGTCTCAATCAAGATGCAATCAAGGCTATCTCTGCGCTTGAGAAGTTCTAGCATCGTGGGCAAAAATTCTTCTTGAACAGTGCAACACAGGCAGCCGTTGGTCAGTTCGACAATGTTAGATTGGGTCGGTGTTTCTCCGTCTGGGCAAACTTCGCATGACTTCAACAAGTCTCCATCAATCCCCAATTCGCCAAACTCATTGACCAAAACAGCGATGCGTCTGCCCTGATTATTTTGCAGCAAATTGCGGATCAGCGTCGTCTTGCCGCTCCCTAAAAAGCCCGTGATCACCGTAACTGGAATCTTTGCAGCCATAGAGTCTCCTTTCAAACTAGAATCCTGGCGATTGGATGATTTTCTAATCAAAAACCACCCAACCACCAGGATTCAAAATAACGCGAGGCGTTGAGAAATTGCTATTCAGCCGTTGCTAATTCAGTCGTGCCACGAGTGCGTTTGCGAGTTAGCAGATTGAATAACTGCACCCCGATCGCTTTAATCAAATTCCCTTCTAGCTCTTGGAACATTTTCATGTTTAGCCCAAACGCGTCGTTAGCTTCTTCGACAATGCGATCGTCCATGGTTTCGTCAACGGCAACCTCATTCAGCGTTTGACGATAGGTTTGCTTAAAAGCTTTCTCGTCAGGAATCTGCTGAAACGCATAGAACGCTAGCCCATCTTCATCAGACAAGTTCATTGCGTTTTGTGCAATCTTTCTCAGAATTTGTCCGCCCGACAGATCGCCCATATAGCGAGTGTAGAGGTGAGCGATCAGCAACTCTGGCTGAGTCTGACCAATGTCGTGAATGCGCTGAACATAGAGTTTGGTCGCTTCAGAGGGGGCAGCTTCTGTCTTCCAGTTTGCGCCAAAATAGTAGGCAAGGTCTTGCTCTAGGCTGGCTTTGCGATCTAGCTCTGGGAAGTAGAGTTTGCCCAGAACAGGATGCTCACGGTGATTGTGCATCTCTTCTTCCATCGCCGAATAGACGAAGTAAAGATTTGCGACCAGCTTGCGATAAGAGTTTTTTTCCACCGTGCCCTTCAAGAAACAGGAGATAAACCCTGTGTTCTCCGCCATTGTGTGCGCTTTCTTGGTGCCCTCGCGGAGTTTCGTTGCTAAATTACTGCTCATTCTAAACTTCCCAACACTAAAGTAGTTTGCTGGCGCGTCAAGCCTCAAAGGTCAATCGAATCTCTGGATTTGAAGCGCAAGACTCTTCAATCCAAAGCTCAAAATCGGTAATATCCGCATCCTTTGTTACGTTAATCTGATTTGATGAGCGTTTTTATTACAAATTCTTACATCCAGAGAGGGATGATTTATTTGTCGTCAAAGCGATCGGGCTTCGAACAGCCCCTACAGAAAATAGAGTGAGACTTATGATGGGTCGATCGCCGTTTGAATCTGCTGAAGTTGCTCGATCGTCAAGCCCGTAATTCGAGCGATCGCATCAGAAGACATTCCTTCTCTCGACAGATTCGCAACAATCTGTCGCAAAGTCTCTTGTCTCGCCTCTTCCCGACCCTCTTCCCGACCCTCTTCCCGACCCTCTGACTTAATAAGCTGATAAGTGACTGACTCTTGCATAATGTCTCTCCGCAACACTTGCTGAACGACCTCTGATTCCAATACTAAACCAGCCAGAACAAAGGTCGATGCCAAAACATTACTTTGTGCCCGTGGGTCAGGCATTTGATCAATGATTTGAGCTACATGCCGGAGCGTTTGAGTCCGATTGCTTGCCTGACTTAAAACTGCAAAAGGAAGCAAGCCTGGAGATTGCAGAAAGGCACTCGTTGGCTGCTCCCAGAGTCGGATCACCTCAAACTCATGGCGAGTTTTTTCCAAGGTAAACGCGCTTTGCTGCACGAGATCAGACTTAGTGAACTGTAGATAAATCACGGCTTGGCGCATCTGCTTTTTGGGAAAGCGACGATGGACTCTCAGCCGATAATCTACCATCCGAAACGGGATATCAGCTTTAGGCTGCGACTGAAACTCTAAATGCAAAACCACTTCGTCAGATTGCAGCAAAATTAGCGCGTCGGCGCGGATCGGTTCGAGTGAGAGTTCTGACGGGCTGAGTTCAGTTAGCTCAATAGGTTCGCCCAGCAGCCAAGTGGCGAAATCAGCCGAGAAGGTTTCGGCAAGAAATTTGCAGATGTTATCAAACATTTAGCGACCTATAAATCCCGATGAGTGAAGGGTTTAGCATGACTTCCCGTATAGGTTGCAGCAATATGCCCGTTGCCCACTAGCTGATATTTGTAGGTGACGAGTCCTTCTAAGCCGACGGGGCCGCGAGGGGGCATTTTTTGGGTGCTGATGCCCACTTCTGCGCCAAAGCCATAGCGAAACCCATCTGCAAAACGAGTCGAACAGTTGTGGTAGACCCCCGCCGCATCGACTTGAGCTAGAAAGGTTTGAGCCGATGTTGAATCTTCAGTCACGATCGCTTCTGTATGTCGTGACCCATAGGTATTGATATGGGCGATCGCGCCTTCTAAAGAATCCACAATTTTAATCGCTAAAATCAAGTCGCTGTATTCAGTCACCCAATCCAAGTCTGTCACAGCAGCGATATTGAGAATTTCACGAGCGCGTTCATCTCCCCGTAATTCCACATTCTTAGCTTGCAGTGCAGAGACCGCTTCTAGCAAAAACTCTGACGCGATCGCTTGATGCACAATCAGAGTCTCGATCGCGTTGCAAGCAGCCGGATATTGAGTTTTAGAATCTATTGTGATTTTGATTGCTTTCTGAATGTCAGCAGTGCGATCGACATATAGATGACAAATTCCTTCAGCGTGTCCTAACACCGGAATTTTCGTATTATTTTGCACAAATTGCACAAATGAATTTGATCCTCTCGGAATAATTAAATCCACAAAGTGATCGAGTTTTAATAACTCTAGCGTTTCTTCTCGCGTAGTTAAAAGTTGCACCACTGATGGATCAATTTCTGTTTGCGCTAACCCTTGATGAATCGCTGTCACCAAAGCTTCGCAAGACTGAATCGCCTCTTTGCCACCTTTGAGAATCACGCCGTTTCCTGACTTAATCGCCAAACTCGAAATCTGCATCACGGCATCGGGTCGCGCCTCAAAAATCACGCCTAGCACCCCTAACGGGCAAGTGACTCGCTTGAGAATCAGCCCTTCATCCAATTCGCGATCGAGTTGAATGACCCCGATCGGGTCTGCCAACTTGCCCACATCACGCACCCCAGCGATCGCTCCCTTCAATTTCGCTTCGTCAAGCTTCAGTCGCGCATAGAGAGCGGGGGCGATTCCCGCTAGTTTGGCTGCTTCACAGTCTGCGGCATTGGCAGCGAGAATTTCGGCACTGTTGGCTTCTAGAGCATCAGCGATGGCAGCGATCGCCCGATTTTTCACCTCGGTGGGTTGCGTGGCTAAATGACGAGCAGCCGTCTGAGTTTTTTGCGCCAACGCAGCCAGCGAGAGGTCACCAACGGAATTTGAAGCGGGTTTTGAGACAGTCATGAGCCGAACAGATAAGGACGTTGTGATCTCCAGATTAGTACATTGGGAATGGCACGATCGTAAAGTCTACTCAATCTCAATAGTCGTCAAGAGCAGGATGTCCAAATGCTGAACTTTTTTCCTGTATTCATAATGGGCGACACAGCCCCTGATTGTGCCAAAAAAGCCCGTAGGAAGCTAAGAGAGATATTTACTCGCCACTCTCAAAACGCGCAAAAAGTAGTAGACAAAATGCAGAGAAGCGGGCAGAGATACCATCTGTAAATCGTGCTCATTAGGAGTCATCCGCCTGCCAATCTCGATCAGCCTGATGCCCAACTCTTGTAAGATCATCACTCCCCCATGCCAGCCTCGATCGAGGGTTTTAAGCTGATACCAATATTCTGACCACCATCGGTCACAACTCTCAGATGGCGTATCGATTTTGGCAACAACTTGTTGATTGACTCGGCGGGCGATCGCTTCTATGCGTTTATTTTTGGCAATTTCAGCTTGAATCTCTTTAGGAAGAGACACTTGTAGGAGTTGATGTACCAGACTGAGACTAATCAGCAACAGTGTCTGAACCCGGAGTTCACCTGCTATCTCCCAGACTCGCTCCCAATCTAAGGTTGGGTAAGCGTGAATCAGTTTTGCTAAATCACAAACCTGTTTTAGAGCCGGCCGCCGCTGGGGTTCTTTGACCGCATTAATAGCTTGGATGACTAACATCACCTCGATCGAAAAGGTTTGAATGGTCTGTCCTGCTAGCGATCGGGTCTGCAAATTTTGCCAAAGAGTGGGGGTGCGATCGCGATGCCAAAATCGCCGGGGTGGAATGCCCCAGTGCAGATCTAAACTGCTCGATCGGGCTGAGTTAGACAAAGAAATTTGACAGTAGCGCCGAAAGCCGATCGCTTCTTCGATCGCGGTTGTTTCGGTGCAATATCCCTGAGCCATTAAAGCAGCCTTTGCTTGCCAAAAATCTTGATCACGAACTAACAAATCCAAATCGCCAAATTGCCGCATCGCTAAATTGCCATGAGCAACTTCTGCTAAGACCAGTCCTTTAAAAGGAATGACATCAATACCTTGTTTTTTTAGGCACGCTACCAGGCAGAGCAGTTCTTTAGCACGCAGCAGATTGAGGTGGCTGTTTGCACGAGTTGCTTCAGAAAGATCAGTGAGTATATCGGGGGGAACATGGGGAGATGCGATCGCGTTCAAACTGTTGTGCAAAATCGGGATGACGCTGTTGAAGTGGGCGATTTCGATCAGTTTTGACCAATTCACAGCATCGAGATTCAATCTCATCTCTGCTGCGCCTGAGGGTCTGCAATAGAGCCGGACACAGGCAAGCAAGAAATTAGCTTCAGCACTACAGCCTTGAGTCAAAGAAGAAAGATCCATCAAATTGAAACCCTGAAAGAGCAACTGTTAAGGTAGTGATCTGTATTACTTCAGATCGCTGAATCGATCCGGATATTTACGCAAAATATTGTACAATAAACAAGTCAATGTTTGATCGTTTCAGCAACCTCTTTGTCATGATTCCCATGCAGCGACTTTTTCGTAAAGGACACCTCTGGATGGCGCTTCCTCCATGCGATCGCACGCTCTTTTTGCAAGCCTTTTTGTTGTTGCCGATCGTGTCGTGCTGTTTATCTCTCAGAGGGTTGCAGCAGACGCAATGCTGGCTCGATTGGCTGACGGCACGATGCCCTATTAGACCGCCAACCGAGTTATCTCAGTTGCAGCACATCGCTCAAATCGTGAATCTAGCCGCCCGATCGAGCATTTGGGGTAACTGCTTAAAACGATCGCTGGTGCTCTGGTTTTTGCTCCGCTGTCAGGGGGTCAAAACAACTGTGCGAATTGGGGTGCAGCGAGAACACGGAACATTTTGTGCCCACGCCTGGATCGAGTATGAGGAGCTAGTGTTGAACGATCGCCCTGATGTCCATCAACAGTTTAGCGCCTTTTCTAAATCACTCTCGTAACTGAACACTCACAAATTTTCACCTCCATTGCCTGAGACAACTCGATCATCTGTCACAATCACATTGTCTATCTTTAAAAAGCAAGGGCCAAATGTTTTAGATACGTTCATATAAGCTCTTAGGAAACCCCGATTATCCCTGCGGCGTAACCTAAGTAGCCATGTTTGTGCAACAGAACCGCAGTGTTCATGTATACCTCACAAGACCAGAAATCGCTCAAACAGAAGATAAGACTTTAAACTTCATAGAGAAATAACTAATTTCCGTAAACCTTAGAACCTCACTGTCGGATGACTGTTAAACTCCCTGAAGAGCTTAGATATAGATCACTATCGACTTCGTTGACTACATTATGTTGAGTACTGATTCCCTGGCACCGCAAATCTCATCCGCTCAAAAAATAGTCTTGTCTCCCCAGGTTTTGATACAAGATATGTCGGGCGAATCGGCATTGTTGAATATGACCACTGAAGTTTACTTTAGCCAAAACACGATCGCGACCCAGATGCTCTCTGCGCTCACTCAAGCAGCCTCGATCGAATCTGCCTACAAAACATTGTTAGAAGAGTATGCAGTAGAGCCAGAGCGCCTACAGGCAGACTTGATGAGCTTAGTCACCCAATGGCTAGAAGCGGGCGTTGTCGAACTCCACAGCACTGAAGACAACAGTATTTAAGCAGGCGTGAACTCTATCCGCGCTAGTGAGATTTATAGTCAGGACTAATCCCATGCGAATTCTAGTTGTTTCCTGTGGGGGCACTGCGGCAGAGCGTCCCCTGCGTTGGCTCATTGAGGCTGGGCATCACGTCTGTCTGCTGGGCGATGCAGATTTTTATGAAGGCAATCCCCCCGCAAATTACCGCTATGTTCCGAGTCAGTGGCACTTAGAAAACGATGATAATCCCGGTGGCACCTTTGATGACCATCAGATGGCGATCGACATGGCACCGCGCATTCGAGCATTGTTCGACGAGTTCCAGCCCGATGTGGTGCATGTCAATGCGATCAATTGGCACGCTCGCAGTTGTGTCTTAGCGGGGGTGCGACCGCTCGTTGTATCCGCTTGGGGGTTTCTGAATTATATGCTCCTAAATCAGATCAATAGGGAACAGAGCGAGTTAGCAGAATTTGTGCTTGCAAATACAGATACCTTGATTGTGGAAACCCCGCAGCTACTGGAGCCAGCGCAAGCCTTGATGCCTGCTGATGGTCGGGTTGAACTGATTCCGATCGGCACCAAAACCCAGCTATTTTGCCGGGGCACTACCCGCAATGTGGCACAGTGGAAACGCGATGTGTTGCGGCTCCCCGAAGAGACTACGGTGATTATGTCGCCACGTGGTTGGGCAGCGCTCTACAAACATGATGATATCTTTCATGCCTATCAGTTAGCCTATCCCCAGCTAACAAAACCTACAGCAATGGTTTTTTTGGTGATGGGGCGCGCCCCTCAGAAAGAACAACAAGAGATGAGAAATCGAATTGAAGCGCGAGCCGAGGAATACCAACTCACCGATCGCCTCCGATTTTTACCTTACTTTCCCCATCTCTGGATGCCAACTATTTATAACCTGTCGGATGTGGTGATCAGCTATCCCTACACCGATGCCTTTCCCTCGACGTTGATTGAAGCGATCGCCTGTGAGTGTGAGGTGATTAGTGTCGATTTAAAAGCCTATCATGGTACGTTTGTGCCGGAGGTCTGCACCTTAGCGCCGCCGGAGAATCCAGAAGCATTGGCAGCAGCGATCGTGCAAGTGGTAAACCAACCACCCGAAGCGCGACGCGACCATCTCGCACAAGCCCGCCAACTGATGGTCGATCAGTTTGATGAATCGCGATTTAAGCAGCTTTTTCTCAACGCCTGCGATCGGCTTTGTCAAATCAAACAGCGCGGCCATGCCGATAAATCATTGAGTTTAACCGCCTGAGATCAGTCACTTGACCCACATCCTAATGTTATGGGAAAGAACCGCTTCATTTGTTCTCAGCTAAAAGTTTCAGGGTGCATCTGCTCACACTATTTACCCAACAAAGGAGTTCATGACTATGAATGATCATCAAAAAGACTACGAATCACCAGTGTTCGAGGCCCATGGCACGATCGCTGGACTGACCCAAAGCGGCGGGGGCAGTGGTAGTCCCATGACGACAGGTATGAGTCCTACGGTCGGGACTACTAACAGTACCACAAATACCACCTTCCCCTCGACGACGTGAGCTTAGTCGAGCTTGATTATAGATTGAGCCAAGTTTGAGAATAGGTGAGCGATCGCCTGAAACGATCGCTCACCTATGTTGCAGCAAACTGCCGATTTTATGTTTATCTACTGTTGAATTGCCAATGCAGAATCTAGAGGACAATTCTTGCTATACCGTCTATGGTTTGAGCCTAGTCTCCAATCGATTCCTCCCCGGTTTAACACCCACCCATTCACTGCCGTCTAAAACGTCAACGGTGACAGTAGAATTTGTTGGCGCACCCACGCTAGATCATCCCCTGCTAGAGCATCGGTTTTGGCAAGTAACAACAGCAGATGAACAGCAGGCAGGCTTTTGTCTCTGGCAAACCGAGACCGCAGAGGGCACCTATTGGCGGCTGCGATCGGTCGAGCACGATGACGTTCTGGAATTTGTGATTCATCCGACAGGCGATCGAGTTTGGGGCTTTTGGTCAGCAGAACACCTGTTTCAGGATGCCGTTTCAATGCTGCTCGGTGGCGTGCTGGGGCATGTGCTGCGGCTGCGAGGAACACTCTGTTTACACGCCAGCGTCGTCAAAATTCAGGGACAAGCGATCGCGCTAATCGGAGCATCTGGTGCAGGCAAATCGACCACCGCCGCCGCTTTAGCGATGCGCGGATATGCGGCCCTGACCGATGATATTGCCGCTCTGCACAGCATCAAGGATCAGATTTGGGTGCAACCGGGCTACCCAGCACTGCGACTGTGGCAGCCTTCACTCCAGGCGCTGACGGTTCCGATTGCACCGCTCACGCGGGTGTTTAGCCGCTTAGATAAATGCTTTTTTGAGTTGCAGCCAGAGCACGATCGCTTACCTCAACGGTTTGTCGAGCATTCTCTACCTTTAGCGGCGATTTATGTGCTGCAACCGCGAGAAGCCTCTCGTGACAGCGCGATCGTTCAACCTCTCTCGGCGATCGCCTCCCTCCAGCATCTTTTAGTGCACAGCTACGGGCGAGATATTCTCATGCCCCTCCAGCAGCAGCAGGAGCTACAGGAATTGGCAGCGATCGCGCAAACTATCCCGATCCGGTTGCTCTCTCGTCCTGATGATCTACAGCAATTAGATCAGCTTTGCACACTCATCACCGATGACTTGGCATCTCTCAGTCATCAGATCCTATCTTCCCAAAACTCGCTGCTATCCCTCACCGTTTAAGCACTGGAACAGAGCCAAATGCACATCATCGTCACTGGAGGAGCCGGATTTATTGGTTCCCACTTAACCGAAGCGCTATTAGCCCAAGGGCACTGTGTCACCGTTGTGGACAATTTACGCACAGGAACGCTAAAGCATTTGCCCCGGCATCCCTCATTGTCGGTGCTCCAAAAAGAGATTCAGCATTGCCAACCAGAAGATTTTTTGAGTCCAGTCGATGGCATAGCCCATCTAGCTGCAACGCCATCTGTCGGTGAATCTTGGTCAGATCCGATTCACACCCATCACAATAATCTATCAGCCACGATCGCGGTGATCAGCTTGTGTCAAGCGCTGTCGATTCCTAAGCTGGTGTTTACAAGTTCAGCGGCAGTTTATGGAAACTTATCCACAAGGCTGATCGCAGAAGACAATTTAACCACACCGATTTCACCCTATGGCTTACAAAAACTAACCAGTGAGCACTACGCCAGCTTGTATGCCGATCGGCTCGGATTTGCCTTTGTCGGTCTGCGGCTCTTTAATGTTTTTGGCCCGCGTCAAGCGCCAAATTCGGCTTATTCTGGGGTGATTTCGCGATTTTCTCAGGCGCTGAGTCAGGGGTTACCGATTACGATTTACGGCGATGGCTCACAAACCCGCGATTTTATCTACGTAAAAGATGTGGCCCAAGCATTTGTGCAAGCGTTGGAAATCGATCGCGCTGCTGGCACCTCTTTAGTTTGCAATATTGGCACGGGTGTAGCGATTTCACTGCTGCAATTGCTGGAATGCCTGCGCGCTAACCATCCCGGTGAAATGAGTCCGATTCGATTTGCAGCCCGTCGCCCTGGCGATATTCAACACTCCCAAGCCAACATTGTTCTAGCGCGATCGACGTTGAATTTTCGCCCCCGCTGGTCGCTCGATCAAGGGTTGCGATCGCTGCTCGAACCGCCCCATGCTTCCACACTATTCCCCATAGACTCTGCTTTGTCACTCTCTGCGTCGTGAACATCGAGCGTCTATTGCGACCATTCTTTTAGTCTCGTCAGATATTGTGAGTGATTAAGCCCGTGAATCGTTGGTTTATTCGTAGTCTAAAACAATTCTCTCGCCAAATAAGCCACAGCATACGATCGCTGTCTGCCCTAAAATTGGTCTGGCAGAGCAGTCCTAAATGGACAGTCATCCATGTGAGTTTACTGCTGCTTCAAAGCGGACTCTCCCTCGCCAGCCTCTATGTGAACAAATGGGTCGTCGATGTGCTCACCATCAGCATCAAAACAGACATGGATGCAGCACATCGGGCCACCATCATGCCCCAACTGGCCATACTCTTCGGACTGGCGGGGGGGTGCTTACTGTTAAACCTCTTGTGCTCTTCCTTCGACAACTGGGTGACCCAAGCGCAAGGACTCAAACTCACCGAATATATGCAGGCACGCTTCTATGCCAAAGCGATCGCCGTCGATATTGAATGCTACGAAAACACAGAATACTACAATATTCTGCAACGCGCCCAGCGGGAGGTGCAACGCCCCACCCATGTGATGTATACCGCCACCGCCTTGGTGCAAAATGGGCTATCGCTGATCACCATGATCGGGCTACTCGTCACGATTCACTGGGTGACGCTACCGGCCTTGGTTTTAACCACGCTGCCCACCCTCCTTGCCCAGTTTAAATACGGCAAAATCGGCTATGAATGGGAGCGCCGCAGCACCCAAATGCACCGACAAATCAGCTATTTAGGAAGCATTGTCGCCTCGGCAGGCTTTGCCAAAGAACTGCGCTTATTCAATTTGGGGCCCTACTTTACCGAATGGGTCTTGCGATTGCAAAAACAGTTGCATCGAGAAAAACTCGCGATCGATCGGCAACAGGCTTTAGTCTACATCGGTGTCCAAGCGATCGGGGCGATATTGATGCTGGCACTCTACAGCTTCATTATTCTACAAGCAGTCAATGGCGCGCTAAAACTGGGTGATCTCGTGTTGTATCATCAAGCTCTACAGCGCGGTAAAGGCTCGCTGCAAGCCTTACTCGGCGGGCTGTCTAGTATGCACGAAAACTATCTGTATCTGTGCAACCTCAATGAGTTTTTCGATCTAGAAACCAAGCTTCCTGATCCGGTTCAGCCCCGGCCCGTGCCGCAACCCATGCAGCAGGGTATTGTGTTTCATCAAGTTGATTTTCAATATGCTCACAGCCAACGGCAGGCAGTGCAAGGCATTGATTTAGTCATTCGCCCCGGAGAAGTGGTGGCACTCGTCGGCGAAAACGGCTCCGGCAAAACGACGCTGATCAAGCTACTCTGCCGCTTATATGAACCGACCGCCGGACAGATTACCTGGGATGGAATCGATGTCCGCAACTTCCAAATCGCCGATTTGCGTCGCCAGGTCAGTGTCGTCTTTCAGGACTATGTGCGCTATGACCTCACTGCCCACACCAATATTTGGCTAGGAAATGTGGAGTTGCCACCTCAAGATCCGCAGGTTCAGTTAGCCGCTAAAGCCTCTGGTGCCGATGCGGTGATTCAAACCCTGCCCGATGGCTACGAGACTTGGCTAGGGCGATCGTTTCACCAAGGGGAAGAATTGAGTGGAGGACAGTGGCAAAAAATTGCGCTGGCGCGGGCGTTTCTACGCAATTCGCAACTGGTCGTGCTCGACGAACCGACCAGTGCCCTAGATGCCAAAGCTGAGGAGGTGGTCTATGAGAATTTTAGACAGTTGATTAAAGGGCGATCGGCGATTTTGATCAGCCACCGCTTATCGACGGTGAAAATGGCCGATCGCATTTATGTGATGGATCAAGGACGCATTGTAGAAAGCGGCACCCACCCAGATCTAATGCGGCATCAGGGTCTCTATGCCGAGTTATTTGAACTTCAAGCCCAGCCCTATCGCGCCTAACGGTCTGTTGCAATGGCGGTTAGCTTAGGTTCCAATTCAGCGCGGCGGCGATCTGCTGGGCCAGATTCAGCGGCTCAAAGGGTTTAGCGATCGTAGCCCTAATTCCCAATTGACGATAGCGGCGCTGATCTCCTGTCTGCATCTTAGCCGTCAACAAAATCACTGGAATCAACTGGGTTGCCGCGTCAGCTTGAAGGGTGGCAAACGTCGTTAAGCCGTCCATTTCGGGCATCATCACATCCAGCAAAATCGCGTCTGGCTGTTCAGTTTGAGCTTTAGCAATTCCTTCTCTTCCAGAACTTGCCGTGATCACATCCCAGTTAGCGATCGTCTCCAAGCAAATTTTTGTCACTTCTCGAATATGAGGCTCGTTGTCAATAATCAAAACGCGCTTCATTTAATATTTGCGCCTTCTAAATCTTCTGACAGAGAGCGATTAAGCAGCGGATCGGTGCCCTGCCATAGAGGCAAGATGATGGTGAAGGTGGAACCTTTGCCTTCGCCAGGGCTTTCTGCATAAATGGTGCCTTGAGTCAGTTCGACGAGGTGACGCACGATCGCTAACCCTAGCCCCAACCCCCCAAACGATCGCGTCGTGCTGCTGTCGGCTTGCCGAAACCGATCGAAGACTCTAGGCAAAAAGTCAGGACGAATGCCAATGCCCGTGTCAATGACCTGAAGCTGAAGAAATTCTTCATTCGGTCGTTTGGCTAGCTTCACCTCAACCGTGCCGTTATTGGGCGTAAATTTGATGGCATTGGTGAGCAGATTGAGCAGCACCTGCTGCAACCGCATCGGGTCACCCCAGACTTTGCTCACGGTTGGATCGATCGAGGCGATTAGCTGAATAGACTTCAGATCAGCCTGCGGACGCACCGAATCGATCGCGATCTCAACAACGTGAATCAGATTCACCGCACAATAATTAATCTCAAGCTTGCCCCGAATGATTTTAGACATATCTAAAATGTCTTCGATCAATCGCGCTTGGGCTTCGGCATTGCGCTCGATCGTTGCTAAAGCGCGGGCGACGCTGGTCTCATCCATTTTCTTCGATCGCAGCAATCGCGCCCAGCCCAGCATAGAGTTAAGGGGCGTTCTCAACTCGTGAGAAAGCACGGACAAAAACTCGTCTTTCATCAAGCTAGCGGCTTCCGCTTCCTGTCGGGCGATCTGTTCACGCACCATTTCGGCGCGGGTGGCTTCGGCTTGTTTGCGCTCAGTGATGTCTTCGATCGTGCCCACATAGCCCAAAAGTTCGCCTTGAGTTGACAGCATGGGGCTAGACCGCACATGCATCCAGCGCGGCGCATCATCGGCGCTCGTGTAGAATCGCATCTCTTCAGAATAGTGGCTACCCTCCCTCACATAGGCGTGCCACTGAGCGATCGCCGATTCTTGATCTTCAGTGCAAACCGAGGAAAACCACCCTGATGCTAAACTCTGAGCTTCGGTCAACCCGCAGATCGCCTGAAACTGAGGATTGGCATAGGTGCAGCGCCCCACCGAGTCCACTACAAAAATGCCCACCGGAGAGCAAGCACTCAGCGATCGAAACCGTTCTTCGCTCTGGCGCAGTTCTTCATTCATGGCCACAAGCTGGGCGGACTGTCGCTGCATCGCTTCGGTCTTTTTAAACAGATCAACGAATACAGTGACTTTAGAAATTAGAATGCTAGAGTCAATGGGTTTAAATAAATAATCAACGGCTCCCAGCGCATAGCCTTTAAACATCAACTGATCGCTAGCGCTAAAAGCCGTGAGAAAAATAATAGGAACGTGGCGCGATCGCGGGCGATTGCGAATCAGTGTAGCCGTTTCAAAGCCATCCATTCCCGGCATTTGCACATCCATCAAAATCACAGCAAAGTCTTGACTCAGCACATGCCTTAGTGCTTCTTGCCCAGAGTTAGCTCTTACCAAATTGCCCAAGTTAGCCAAGACTGCCTCAAGAGCTAGCAAGTTTTCTGGCTGATCGTCTACCAGCAGAATATTTACTTTTGGGTCGGGCTGCATAGGCTTTTCTAAGGGAAAGGAACTGTGAACTGATCGCACGGAAAGCAGGAATAGGGAATCGACTTAGCTCGATCGACGGTAAAGCTTTTCACCCGCAGCAATTTCTTCATATTGCTTTTCATAAGCGGTAAATTTGAGAGACTCTTGTCGCCCTAAACCCAGAATGCCAAAGGGACACAAGCTATTGTGAAACAGACTGCAAACATGGTCTTGCAGGAGATGATTGAAATAGATCAACACGTTGCGGCAAATAATCACGTTGAATTCATTAAACGATGAATCAGTCGCCAAATTGTGTTGAGAAAAAATAATATTTTCTCTTAGAGATGCGCGAAAGATGGCGCTATTATAGGCGGCCGTATAGTATTCTGAGAAACTTTGTTTACCACCTGCTTTCAAATAAAATTGTGTGTATTCTTGCATTAACTCTAGAGAAAAAATGCCTTGCGTTGCTTTTTGTAAAACACTCTCGTTGGTGTCAGTCGCGTAGATGCGACAGCGATGATAAAGCCCTTCTTCTTGCAGCACGATCGCCATTGAATAAACCTCTTGTCCGGTCGAGCAACCTGCGTGCCAAATGCGAATGAAGGGATAAGTTCGCAAGAGCGGCACCACCAGAGTTCTAAAGGCGAGAAAAAAGCTGGGATCTCGAAACATTGCCGTCACGTTGACCGTGAGGCTGATTAAGAACCGCTTGAGACAAGCCCGATCGTGCAAAACCTGCGCCTGCAACGCCGAAATGGTTGAGAACCCCTCTACGTTCAAAAAACGGTGAATGCGTCGCTTGAGCGAGTCGGCAGCATAGTTGCGAAAATCGTGACCATAATAGCGATAAATGCCGTCTAAGAGCAACTGAATCTCGATATCCTCTAGGTTAGGGGTGGGTGAGATGATGTTCATCAGCGAATAGTCTACTCAGCAAAAGGTAGAGAAGTGCTCACTCTTAGGGCAGATCATTCTCAGTTTCGTCGATCTGCGGGGCAATGGGCCCAGCAACACTCGATCTTAAAAAGTGCCGCGGGTGACCCCTAGCTGATTTTGCAGGTTTAACGATCGCCAGAGTTGAGAGCCGTTGATTTCTCCTTTTAAGAGCTTTTGATAGCACTCGATCGTGTGTTTAACTTGCTGATCAGATTCATTCACAAACTCAATCCTAAAGTGATTTACACCCAGTTTCGCCAGCGTTTGCAAATATTCTGCGCCCGTTTGAGCTTTGCCGTTAAACACCGTGTTGCGACAACCCGCATCGGCGGTGAGAATATGCTCGGTGCCAACGCGATCGCGCAGCTTCACCTCATGATCTTCGCAGGGTCGCCCGCAGTTGGTGTAGTCGGTTCCGTCAGACATAAAGGCGCAAAACACGCAATGCTCCATGTGAAACATCGGCATATGTTGATGGATCGTCACCTCATACCAATCGGGCGAACCGCTGGTTAATAAGTCTTGCAGTTGTGAAATATTTAGGTCATAAGACGCGGTGACTCGCTCTAACCCAAACGTCTGAATTAAGTAATCGGCGGTCAAAGCGTTGGCAACGTTGAGTGAAAAATCTCCGACACAGCGCACTGACTGAAACGCCTCAAGCTGATCATAATTTCGTACCAGATAGCCATCGGCTTGAGAGTCTCGTACCTGCTGCAAGATCCACTTCTCTCCCGGTTTTGTGATGCGAGGCGGCGCGACCCAAATCGCTTTGCCTTCGTGCTGTCTTACTAGCTGCACCGCTTGTTTATAGGCACGCGGATCTTCAAACTCGCAATAGAGCGTCTGAATATCGGTTTCTAACGCGGCTCGAAGCTGACCCAAACTACGAACTAAGACGAGGAGATTGGGAGCCGACACCGATCGCGAAGGAATGTTAGGCAGCAATTCTAAAAGCGTTGCATTTGAATTAATTTGCCAGCGTTTTGGCATTGCCCGCAGCGTTTCTAGCTGCGTGACAAACTCTCGACGAATGCGATTTAATTCGCTTACAGGCAGCATTGCCGATCCATTCAGATGATTAGTCAACTCTCCTAGACAAAAGGGAGTGTTGCCGAGTCGTCCCTAATTGTTCGCGTAAGCGATCGCTCGTCAATGGTTTATTGTGTGCCTCTACCAATGGCATCTCAGATTCAACTTGCACGACATGACCGATGCGATCGCGGGCAATCACCACGAGAGTCTGTCCGACATTGCCATGAATCTCAAGATCAATCGGCCGCTGAAACTGGGGCGTGTCGCCTGCATAGGTCTGTCTGATTTGACGATCGAGGTCTGGGTCGCTGGTTTTCCATACACGATCGCCGAGATGAATGCGGTGAAAATTCAGCGCGCCGCGTCCAAATGCGAGAATTGCATCTTGTCCGTGATGCTCGATCGTATAAATCCGTCCGCCTTCTTCTGACGCTTCGGGATGCCCACTATCAAACACTACGCCGTCTCCTGGCTTGAGCGGCGCTTGCAGTCGCACTGTGATCTGCTCGTTCCGGATCTGGGTGACTTCGCCCAGATAAACGCCGCGCTTTTTGCCAAATCGAGCGTGAACTAATTCTTGATTGTTGATGCCCTCAAACCAGCCCGTGTGAAGCCCTCGCGAGAATGCCATCTCCAATCGATACCGATCTTCTCCAGGATCGAGAGATTCTAAATCTGACATGATGCGATCGAGGGCTTCTCGATAAACTCGCGTCACAGTTGCCACATATTCTGGCGATTTTAGCCGCCCTTCGATCTTGAGGCTGCTGACTCCGGTTTTAACGAGTTCTGGCAACACGTCTAACCCCGCTAAATCTTGAGGACTCAACAGATATTTGCGATTATCTTGATGGCCTAAATCAATCACTTCACCGTCTGAAATTAATTCGTAAGGCATCCGACACGCTTGCGCGCACTCGCCGCGATTGGCAGAGCGTCCGCCCAGCGATTCACTCGTCAAACACTGTCCTGAATAGGCGACACACAGCGCCCCATGCACAAACACTTCTAGCGGCAGTGAGATATTTCTCTCCGCAATCTGCTGCTGAATTTTGTCAATTTCTTTAATCGAACATTCACGAGCCAGTACCACTAACTGACACCCGATCGCTTGAGCAAATTCCACCCCGGCCGCACTCGTAACCGTCATCTGAGTCGAGGCATGAATCGGAAAATCGGGCGATAAGTGACGAATCAGCCGACAAATGCCAACATCTTGCACGATCGCCGCATCCACTCCCGCCGAAATAATTGTGCGGAGATAATGTTCTGCCTCCGCCAACTCTGCTGGAAAGATCAGCGTGTTGAGGGTGACATAGCCTTTCACGCCGCGCCGATGCAAAAATTCCATTAACTGCGGCAAATCAGCTTCAGTGAAGTTTTGCGCCCGCATTCGGGCGTTAAATCGCTCTAAGCCAAAATAAATCGCATCAGCACCGTTCTCGATCGCGGCTTTGGCGCAATCCCAATGACCCGCAGGGGCAAGCAATTCGGGACATCGCAGACGATGATTATCGGGAGACGTTTCGTTTTCAGCAGCGTGCATGAGCGTTGAGAAGATGGCGGCCTCTCCATGATAGTTGGGTGAGCGGGTTGGCGACGAAGACGGGCTGGAGAAGTTGGGGCGATCGCATCAAAAGTTGAGTGCAGCAATCAAAGCACGAGAAATGCTGAGGCGAATGTTTCCGGTTCAGGGAACCTATGGGCTGGCAGTCGGACTAAAGGACGGTTGAAGAGACAAGGCCCGATTCAAAAGTCCACTATATCTATGTCTGATGGGTGCTTGCGTAATAGCGACCGTTTAGCTGACTTTGTAAAGATGCCCATATTTTGACTACTCAAGTTACGATCGTTGCAAAAGCAAAACCAAATTAGGAGCGTGAAATGACTCTCAATCTCGACTTGCCACCCGAACTAGAGCATGAACTTTATACAGAAGCTTCTCAGCTAAATCTACCTTTGAATGAGTATGTTCTGAGAGTTCTTGCGACAAGACAAGCATCAGAAAATTTGCCTCAAACAGGCGCGGAGTTAGTTGCCTATTGGCAGCGTGAAGGAGTGATCAATTCACGACCTGACATCACTGATAGTCAAGCCCACGCTCGGAAGCTACGAAATGAGGCTGAAACACGGAAACGTGGTTAGAAATATGTACTTGTTGGACACAGATGTCCTGATCGACATTCAACGTGGACATCAGCCTGCAATTGATTGGTTTAGCAATCTGCTAGAGCTTTCTAGTGTGCCTGGTTTTGTCATGATGGAGCTAATTCAGAATTCTCAAAACAGGCAACAAGTTCGCGATACCCTTAAGCTTATTGCTCCGCTTCCTGTCATTTGGGCGACTGAAGTTGATTGTGCCCGTGCTTTATCAGATTTCACAACTTACCACTTGTCAAATAATATAGGACTGCTTGATGCGTTGATCGCTGCTTGTGCAGTGGGTCGCGGTGCTAAACTCTGTACGTTTAATGTCAAGCATTATCGAGTTGTTCCAGGGCTTGTAACTGAACAACCCTATAATCGATAAAGCAGTTGGAATCGTAGACATTCATGCCTGTTTTGTCACCCGTTGCGATCGCAAGCGAATCAACGATAAGAATTCTGCTAACTCGACCAACATTCTCCAACTAATCAGGTCTGTAAGAGGTTAGTGTAGCCCATGCTGCACCAATCATCGAACCCGTCCGACGACAAACTTGAGATAGCGCCCTTCTGGAAACTGTGCCGGAACAGGATGGTCGATCGCGTGTCCCGCTTCATGAATCATTTGAACTCGTCGCCCGGCTGAAGCACCTGCGGCCGCCAGCATTTCCTTAAACGCCTCTGGACTGACTTGACTCGTGCAGCTTGCCGACACCAATAGCCCATTGGGAGCCAAACATCGCATCGCCAAAGCATTTAATTTTGTGTAGCCACGGATGGCGGCATAGCGGTTTTGCTTGCTCTTGGCAAAGCTGGGCGGGTCGAGAATGATCAGATCAAAGGTGCGCTTTTCTTGAGCATAACCATCTAACAATTCAAAGCAATCTTGGGTGATAAACTGGTGTCGAGTTGCATCAAGTTGATTGAGAGCAATATTCTTATCTGCCGATGCTGCTAGCCCTTTGCCGATGTCTACACTCGTGACGTGACGGGCATTGCCCCGCAGCGCATAGAGCGAAAAAGCTCCCGTGTAGGAGAAACAGTTCAGCACGTCGCGATCGCCACTCAACCCCTCCACAAATCGCCGATTGTCTCGGTGATCAAGAAACAATCCGGTTTTTTGCCCGGTGTGTAGGTTTACCGCAAATTTCAAGCCGTGTTCTTGCACAACAAATTCTAAAGGAGCGGGATTGCCCCACAGCAGTTGAGTTTTGCTGTCACCCTCAGCCCGATCGCCCGGCTGGATTCGCAGAGAAATGCCCTCAAGGGGTTTGATCGCAGTCAGAGATTTAACGAGCCAATCTAAAAGTTCTTCTGCGCCTGGCATATAGGTCTGCACGACGGCAAAATCGCCATATAGATCGACGGTCAACCCTGGTAACCCGTCCCCTTCGCCAAACAGCCATCGATAGGCGGTGCAGCCTTGATCTCGGAGCGACGATCGCAGATCCCACGCAGCTTGAATCTGTTGGCGAAACCAGGGAGGAGTCGGCAGATCACGATCGCAGAAAATGCGAACCGCGATCGCGCCTTGGTCATCCCACAGTCCATAGCCTGTCCAGCCGCCGCAGCGCAGTTTGACCCAGCTTCCTGACGGTAGATGCAGATCGTTGGCAATGTGAGTGCGATAGACCCAGGGATGCCCTCTCACTAGGTGATCGCGCAGAGTTGTCGGCAGATGAATTTCGCGGAGCTTTGCCATTGAGACAGGAATGAGGTGGGCAACCACTGTGACAGATTTTGCCAGTTGCCGCAATCGTAGTCAGCGATCGAGATAATTTTTAAAACGTATTGATAAGTTTTAATTCTTTCTTTATACTTCAGGAGTCTGCATCCTCATACGTTCTAAGAGTGTCTAAGTCTGCCATGATGTCAACTCCTCAATCTAAGACAAGGATGCTCTCAGAAAACAGTCAGCAAATCTATCTTGACATTCAGCGAGAAGACTGGGTGCAAGACCTTCTCAACAAGCTGAATCCAGAAGAACGGCCCGTCGTTTTAGAGGCTCTTAGAGACCTCAAACACTTCAATCGCAGAAGGTATAGTTAGGGTTATGTGCAGGCAGCACCGACTTTACTTTCGTCAGCACATCTTCAAAATCGATTGGTTTGCGAATCAGCCCATTGACTTCGACCATCTTTAAAGTTGATAGCTGAATCTGATCGTGACCCGTGACTAAAAAAATCGGCAGCGTTGAACGATCGTGGTGTTGCCGAAGCTGTTGAGTCACCTCAAAACCATTCATCTCTGGCATCATCACATCTAGCAGCACCAGATCGGGAGGAGACAGGTGAACTTGAGCGATCGCATCCCTTCCGCTATCGGCAATCTCAACCTGGTAGCCTTCACCTTCTAAAAGAGCTTGCAGCAGATCGGAGTTATCAGCAACATCATCCACCACCAAAATTCGGGGTAGCGCCTTAGAGTGTAAAGACCAGTAGTTCATCAGCGTTTACCGTGCTTGCTAAAATGGGGGCTTTTAGTCGCATTATGCAGTTCGCGGCTATCCAAATCTCTCATCCTATAGTTTTCAGGGGCTTTTAGTCGCATTATGCAGTTCGCGGCTATCCAAATCTCTCATCCTATAGAGAGATTTGCGCCTTATCCTTTGTCAAAAAAGATACCAATTTCTGAAGGCTACTCAAAGAAATACTTATATTTTTAACGGCATAAATCTACAGCAATGGGGATGTTTACGCCTAGGATTTGTGATTTGGAAGCACGATCGCTCTACCTAGACAATTCACCCCAAACAACTCACTGCTTTCTCTTTAAACTCCGCTATCCTTAAATCAACAGAACGCCACAGGTAGGGCAACTTGATGCTGAACCGTTTAAAAATTGGCACCAAAATCGGATCAGGGTTTGCCCTCGGCTTAGTGGTCTTTTCGATCGTTGGGTTTATTGCTTATCGCGGCACTCATCAGCTAGCCGAGAGCGCCCGTCAAGAGACGCACACTTACCAAGTGTTGAGTGAGTTAGAAGAGGTTCTCTCCATCACAAAAGATGCCGAAACAGGGCAACGAGGCTACATTCTCACGGGCGAATCTCGCTATCTTGACCCTTATCAATCTGCGATCGCCAAGCTAGCTCAGAAGATCAAAGATGTGCGGCAGCTAATCGTAGATAACCCCGGTCAGCAGCGCAATCTTGAGACGCTAGAACCTTTAATTAGAGATAAGCTGTCTGAGCTAAAAGAAACGATCAGCCTGCGGCAAACAAAAGGACTTGAGGTAGCGCTGGTCACCATTCGCAGCGATCGGGGCAAACAGTTGATGGATGATATTCGCCGCATCATCGGGCAGATGGAGTCTGAAGAGCGAAGCTTGCTTCGTCAGCGTGCCGGGGCGGCTGAAGCGGCCGTCCATGACACGATCGCCAGCATCACCTATGGCGGTGCCCTCTCGCTAACGCTGCTTGCCCTATTGGGAATTTTGCTTAACCGACACATCTCTAAACCTCTTGATGACGTGTCTAGCGTCGCCGAAAAAATTGGTCAGGGTGACTTATCAGTGAGTTTGCCCGCCACCGAACGGCAAGATGAAGTCGGAGTGTTATCGCGCACCATCAATCACATGATCATTGGCCTGCGCGAAAGCACTCAAAAAAATGAGACGCAAACCTGGCTCAAAACGAGTCTGGCAGAAGTGAGCCAAATGCTGCAAGGTCAACGCAGGCTAACAGCGATCTCAACCGCCCTGCTGTCAAGTTTGACCACGATCGTCAATGCCCAGCAGGGCGCATTTTATGGGCTAGATTCCTCCAGTGGTCAACCTCGATTGCGGCGTTTGGGAAATTATGCAGGCAGTGCTTCGCAGTCTGACTCGATCGCGTTAGGCGAAGGATTAATCGGACAGTGTGCTCTAGAGAAGCGCACTATTCATCTAAACGATGTTTCCAGCGATTATTTTCATATCCATTCAGCGTTAGGAAGTACGTCTCCAAGCAGCGTGATTATGTTGCCTGTGATGTTTGAAAAGCAGATAGTCGCTGTGATCGAGCTTGCATCATTGCAGCGCTTCACCAACGCTCATTTAACCTTTTTAGAGGAAGTGAGTGCCACGATCGGGGTGGCCCTCAACACCATCACGGCTGATATGCGAACGCAGCAGCTTTTAGAAGAAACCCAAACCCTGGCCGAAGAACTGCAAGCCCAACAAGAAGAGCTACAAGAAAGCAATCAGCAGCTGGAAGGACAAGCAAAAATTCTGCAAGCGTCAGAGATACGATTGCAGCAACAGCAAGAAGAATTGCAGCAGTCAAACGAAGAATTGCAGCAGTTAAACGAAGAGTTAGAAGAAAAAGCAGAATTGCTCGAAGCTCAGAAACAAGAGGTTGAACACAAAAATCAAGAGATTGAAGAAGCGAGACAAGCGCTAGAAGAGAAGGCCGCGCAATTATCGCTGTCGTCGAGATATAAATCAGAATTCTTAGCGAATATGTCTCACGAGTTGCGAACGCCGTTAAACAGTTTGTTGATTTTGGCCCAATTGCTGAAAGATAACGCTGAAGGCAATCTGAGCACTAAACAAGTGGAATATAGCCGCACCATTCATTCGGCGGGCAGAGACCTACTGGAATTGATTAACGACATTCTAGATCTGGCAAAAATCGAATCGGGTACTTTGTCGATCGACCCTGAACGGCTATCCTTTGCTGATATCAAAAGCTTCTTGAGGGGCACATTTCAGCAGGTTGCTCAAGCAAAAGGACTCAGCTTTGCGATCGAGCTTGATGATCACCTGCCTCAGATCATTCTGACCGATGCCAAACGTCTGCAACAAATTCTCAAAAATCTACTGTCCAATGCCTTTAAATTTACGGCTCAGGGAAGCATCGTGCTTCGCATTCATCCCGCAGAGATGGACTTAGACAACACATCGCCCGAAAATCCGACGATCGCGTTCTCAGTCACCGACACGGGCATTGGCGTTCCGATCGAGCATCAGCAGGTGATTTTTGAGGCGTTTCAGCAAGCCGATGGCACTACCAGCCGCAAATATGGAGGAACCGGGCTAGGGCTGTCTATCAGCCGTGAATTAGCTCATCTTTTGGGCGGCGTGATCAATTTGGTCAGCCACCCCGGAGAGGGCAGCACGTTTTCGCTTTATCTGCCCCAAACCTATCAAGCACCCGTCAAAGCGATCAGCCGTCCTGAAGTGTCCGTGCAGATTGACCCATTAATGCCTGCGCCAGAGCCAGTGACGGCCACCCTATCGATTAACGAAGTTGCTGACGATCGTGACATTATTCGACCCGGCGATCGCTCAGATCAGCAAGACGAAAATCGCGTCTTGCTAATTATCGAAGATGACATTAACTTTGCTCGGATTTTGCTCGATCTGTCGAGACAGCAGGGCTTTAAAGTTTTGGTGGCGCTGCGGGGCGGTTCGGGTCTCAATCTGGCGCGGCGGTTTGTGCCCGATGCCATTTTGCTTGACATTCATCTCCCCGATATGGATGGCTGGACGGTGCTCGATCGCGTCAAACATGATCCCGATATTCGTCACATTCCCATTCACATTATTTCCAGTGACGATCGCTTGCAGCGAGGCTTCCAGCTTGGCGCGATGGATTATTTGCAAAAGCCAATTTCATCAGAGTCGCTAACGGCAGCGTTATCTGAAATTAAGAGTTTTGTTGATCGTCCGATTAAACGCCTGTTAGTAATCGAAGATGATGCCGTGCAAGCGCAAAGCATTATTGAATTGATTGGCAGCGGTGATGTTGAAAGTATGGCTGTCTACTCAGGAGCAGAAGCGCTAGAGGCTCTGCAATCAAACCACTTTGACTGCATTGTTCTAGACTTGGGCCTCCCCGATATGAATGGCTTTGAGCTAATGGAGCAGATTCGGCAGCAGTCGGGTCGGGCCAAACCCCCGATCGTGGTTTACACAGGCAAAGAGTTGACTCGTCAAGAAGAAACTCAACTGAAGCGACTAGCCGAAACGATCATTGTTAAAGATGTGCGATCGCCAGAACGATTACTCGACGAAACCGCGTTATTTTTGCATCGAGTCCAAGCTAATTTACCGCAGCCTAAGCGTCAAATTTTAGAAGACTTACGGCAAACAGATTCGGTTTTGACGGGCAAAAAAGTTCTCATCGTTGATGATGATGTGCGAAACATTTTTGCGATCACTAGCTTATTGGAGCGCTATCAAATGCAGGTCGTGTTTGCTGAAAACGGCAGAGATGGCATCGCGACCCTAGAAGAGAATGTGGATGTCAACATTGTTTTAATGGACGTGATGATGCCAGAAATGGACGGCTATGAAGCAACTCGCGCCATCCGATCGCAAGATCGGTTTCGCGCTCTGCCAATCATTTCGCTAACGGCAAAAGCCATGCAGGGCGATCGAGAAAAATGTATTGAAGCGGGCGCATCAGACTACATCACAAAACCCGTAGACACCGATCAATTACTGTCGCTGCTGAGAGTCTGGCTCTATCGCTAGAGGCGAAGATCCCCGACTTCTTGAACTCGACTTTAGCCATTTGAGAGTTATGGAGTTCACTGCCTTGAACGGCGATCGCAGTGCGGATCAGAGCAATTTGGAAGCAAAATCCCGAAACCCTTACAGGGCGGGAATTTAGAATTAAACCGGAGTGCCTCAAATGGGTAGTCCGGTTTTAATCCCTGGTCATTCCATGAAACCCTGATGCTGCTGTAACCCAGCAAACTCGTAAATGGCTAAAGTCGAGTTGAAGAAGTCGGGGATCTGAAGAAGTCGCAGATCTGGAGAAGTCCATTCCCTCAATCGTCTATTCATGAATCCAGCAATACCCTCTAACAAAACGGACTTAAGCTTAGACTCAACTACTTTTTTGGTCTGTGGGTTAGGTGGTTTAGACTATCCACTCTACAAGCATCAAGCGCAGCGACTGGTCAACGAACTCAGCAAGGCTCAGGTTTTGGCCCATCTCGTCTGCCGAGAAATAGAATAATTGCACGATCGGCTAATGGCTCTATCGCCAGATCAAATAATCTAGCTTTGGTGACGCTTTTTTGAGAAGAGTTGCTCTAGGATAAAGTCTTCTACAAACACGGCTAAAGGGGGCTTATCAGATGTCTACTGAGATCATTCAGCTATTGGTGATTGGGTTGGTGGCGGGCATTGCAGGCGGAATGTTTGGCATTGGGGGCGGCGCGATCATGGTTCCGGCAATGGTGCTGTTAATGGGAATGGATCAAAAATTTGCCACCGGAACGTCACTGGCGGCTCAAATTCTTCCGATCGGAATCCTCGGCGCGATTGTCTATCAGCGCAATGGCAATCTCAACATTCGAGATGCGGTCTTGATCGCGCTAGGTTTATTGGTCGGCAATTTGTTCGGAGCGCTGTTTGCTAATCAACCCTTTATCAGCAGTGAGATAATGAAAAAACTCTACGGTGTTTTTCTATTTGGCATTGGAGCGCGCTATTTATTCTTTCGCTGAGGCTGCTAGTTGTCGCTGATAGTCCTGTTCGGTTGCGATCGCTTCAAGGGTCTCGACCCGATCGAGAAACACCATCCCCTTCAAATGATCAAACTCGTGCTGAAAAATGCGGGCAACGAAATCGGTCATCTCCATTTTTTGCAACCTGCCTTGGCGATCGAGGTATTCGATCTCTACGGCCCGATATCTCGGCACTTGACCCCGCAGCCCCGGAACGCTCAGACAGCCTTCCCACCCGATCGCGGTCTCCGTAGAGTGGGACAAAATTCGCGGGTTTAAAATCGCCATCGGCTCCATCTCTGGCGCAGTCGGGTAACGAGGGTTTGGGCGAGAGGCGATAATCATCAACTGCCATGATCGGGCAACCTGCGGGGCCGCAATGCCGACCCCATTCGCCTGTTTGACGGTCAACAATAAATCATCAATCAGCGTTTGCAGGACGTGATCCCCAACGTCCAAAATCGGCTGGGCAATCTGACGCAATATCGGATGTCCCAATTCAATGATCTCTAGTTGTTCACTCATGGCAACCTCTACCGACTAGGAGCCTTCTCAAAAACATAGACCCAGCCACCGCCATCTTTAGTCGGCGCGATCGCCAGATAGCGCGTGTAGGAATTTTTAGTGATCTGGTAAACACTGCCGCCGCCATAAGGGGCCGCTGCGCTCACCGTAAACCCAATGCTAGCTAATTTTGTCTGCACCATGGCATCTAATTGCGCTAGCTGAACCGTCGCGCCTGCTCCGATTTCGGTTGCTTTGCCCTGGTCAAACTCAATGCCCGGCGCTGAAATAAAACTAGTCGGGTCGCTCAATTCTGTGTCAGGGTTGTTGGTGACAAAGTTGACCTGCTCGGCAAGATCGGTAAAGCTTTGCGTTAGCTCTAGCTTTTCAGGTGGCTCCGTGGCAATTTTGGTGTCTTTGGGGAGCGAGTTGATATCGATCGGAGTGTCTAGCAGCAAAAAGACCGTTCCCTTGCCGTCGCGGGCCAGCAGGTGCAGATATTTTGTCACGCCACCCTTAGTGACTGAAATCACTTTAACGCTGCCCAGATTGGTCGGAGTCCCCATTTCAAACTGCTTTTTAGGGAGTTCTTTGGTGAAGAACCCTTCCACAGTCGCTAAGGGATCGCTAGTCTGAAAACTTGAAGGGTCTAACCCGGCCGACAGTGACCCAAAAGAACCCGGCGTAGCGTTGGCATAGTGCGGAAAATCGGCAAACGGGTTGTTAGCGGCAGCCGTCGCTGGTGGAGCGTCACTGCCGGGTGTCGCTGCCGGAGTCGGTTTTGGAGGGGCGGCTGCTGCGGGGGTGGGTTGAGCAACCGGGATGGGCTTGATCAGCGCAGGAATCGTGATCGCATTGGGGCGAGCCGCCGGGATCACAGGTTTTGGAGGCGCGATCGCGACTTTGGGCAACGCTGGAACATTGGACTTTGATTTGCTGGCAGGCGGTAGCTGAGTGACTTTAACCGTCTTTTCTGGAGCAGGTTTTGGTGGCTGATGTTCGCCCGGAAGGGGCACAAACAAGAACAGCGCATGAAGCCCCACTGAAGCAAACAACATCGGTCTCACTAGGGCTTTTACCGGAGCAGGCAAATTGTTGAAGAAAGAAAATTGGGGAATGGACGGAAGTTTTCCGAATTCGCTCTGCATGACGGTTGTTGAGAATAAGGGGGGCTGAAATCTAAAATCACTTCGGCACAGCGATCGTGCAAAACAAAACGGGTTTCATCAGTAGTTTAAACAACAAATCGCGCTAGATTCAAGCGGTTTTGAACCTTAAAGTTGATGAGATCTAAATCCCGCATCAACCTAGATTTGCTCATCAGCCAAGGTCTGCAAATTCAGCATTCAATCATACGATAGTCAACAAAAATGACTGCATCAATCACGAAGCGATCGCCGCTAGTTCAATTCTCAACGGCAACAATCTAGGATTTGTCTCAAGTTCTCTAAACGGCTCTAAATCTTTGATTTCAAAAGTTTCTAGGTTCTTAGTCTCAGATAATCATCCCTCAGAGAGATTGTACCTAAGAATGTCACCTGTGATGATTGAGCGCAGACTTTTTAAGCCGAAACACTGAGACAACCCCAAATTAAAGTTCGCCTTAAACTGAACTTTACCCAAAATTAACAATTATTTATTCGTCCGTTTGTTTGTGCTTAACCACTTCAATTGTAGGGTTGTCAGAGATTGTTTGATTGATCACTCAATTTCTAATCAGTCTTTGCTTGAGGACCGCACAATGGCTTTTTCAACAGTTGCTTTTCGTCGAACCTTAACAACCTCAGTTGTCACCGCAGCAATCGCCTTTGGGCCGATCCTCACGGCGATCGCGCAAGCCGTCACGCTCAACGGTGCCGGAGCCACCTTCCCGGCTCCCCTTTATGAGCGCTATATTGCTGAATTTCAGAGCAAAAATCCTGACATCAAGGTCAACTATCAAGCGATCGGCAGCGGTGGCGGCATCAAACAAGTCATTGCAGGCGTAGTCGATTTTGGCGGCAGTGACGCGGCCATGACCGATGACGACATCAAGAAAGTCGGAAAAGGGGTGATTTTGGTGCCCACCGCAGGCGGCGCAGTTGCCGTGGTCTATAACCTTCCGGGCGTTTCTGGACTCAAACTATCTCGCACCGCTCTGCCCGAAATTTTTGCCGGAAAAATCACTCGGTGGAACGATCCTAAAATTGTCAAAGACAATCCGGGTGTCAATCTACCCAACACCGAAATCAAGAGCGTTGTCCGGGCCGATGGCAGCGGCACCACCTTTATTTTCACCAATCACTTGAGCACGGTTAGCCCCTACTTTAAGGGCAGAGTCGGGTTTGGCACGGCTCCTAAATGGACGACCAACCCCATCAAAGGCAAGGGCAATGCAGGCGTTGCGGCTCAGGTGTCGCGCACCGCTAACAGTGTTGGCTATGTTGAATATGCTTACGCCAAACAAAACAACCTGTCGATCGCTCAAGTGCAAAACCAAAAGGGCGAATTCATGATGCCCTCGGTTGAGTCAGCTAACGAAGCCCTCTCGACCGTTACATTTCCTGCCAACTTTCGCGTGTTTGAAGGCGATCCCAAAGCTGGCTACCCCATCACCGGGCTAACCTGGATGATGGTTTATAAGCAATATGATCCGGATAAAGCAGCAGCCATGAAGAAATGGATTGAGTGGGTGCTAACCGACGGTCAAAAGCTCAACAACAGCCTTCAATACACGAGCATTCCTACTGAAACGGCAGCCCGCGCTTTGCAAACGGTCAAGAGCGAAGTTAGGCCCTAGTCATTTATACTCTTAGGGGCGATTTATCTAAATCGTCCCTAAAACTCAATCAGGGACGATCGTAGTCCGTCATCCATCGGTTCTCAGTCTTTTAAAATGTGAGGAGTTGAAATGTCTCTAACGATTTGGAGATCACTGCTAGTTACCCCAATGCTTTTGGGTGCGTCCGCATTAGTTGCGGCCTGTGCCTCAGCGCAGACAACAGTTAACCCCGCTTTGAAACAAGAGGCCCCCTCAGTTGCCTCGATCGAGACTTTGCCCGCAAATCCTGCTGTGATTTTGGGTCAAGTCACCTCAGTGTCCCAACTCTCAGATGTCAGACCCACTGACTGGGCTTTTCAGGCACTACAATCTTTAGTCGAGCGCTATGGCTGCATTGCAGGCTACCCCGATAAAACCTATCGCGGCAATCGGGCCCTGTCTCGCTTTGAGTTTGCGGCCGGGTTGAATGCGTGTCTCGATCGCGTCAACGAGTTAATCGCGGCATCAACGGCTGATTTGGTCAAAAAAGAAGACTTAGCGACTCTGCAAAAGCTACAAGAAGAATTTGCGGCTGAGTTGGCAACCCTGCGCGGTCAAGTAGATGCCCTCGAAGCGCGCACCACTACTTTAGAAAAGCAGCAATTTTCAACAACGACCAAGCTCAACGGCGAGATTATCTTTGCTGTCAGTGGTGCCATTGGGGACGATCGGGCCCTCACCTCTGACCAACAGCGTCAAGTCGATAACCCAGCCCTCACGCCTGCTCAGAGAGAAGCGCAGCGCAACACGTTTCTTCCTAACGGTCGCAGTGTGCGCGAAAACACGATCTTTAGCGATCGGGTTCGACTCAACCTTGACACCAGTTTCTCAGGCAAAGACCGCTTGAGAACTCGACTACAAGCCAGAAACACCGTCGCGTTTAACACTGCCACCACGGGCACTAACATGACCCGGCTAGGCTTTGATGGCGATAACGGCAACTCCGTCGAACTCTCACGGTTAGAATATCGCTTCCCGCTGGGAGATTTGACAACCGTCTATATCGGCACGGGCACCAACGATGGTCTGGAATATAACGACATCGTGCCTACGCTGAGTCCGACCGAATCTAGCGCCAACGGTTCGATTTCGCGCTTTGGTCGATTTAACCCCATCTACCGCGCCGCCACGGGTACTGGATTGGTTCTCAACCACAAGTTCGGTTCAGAATATACCCTCGGCAGTAAATTTAGTCTGTCTTTGGGTTACCTGGTGCCGACTGCAATTGCTAGCAACCCAGTTGACGGCAACGGCTTGTTTAACGGCAACTATGCTGCCCTAGGTCAACTGGTGTTTCAGCCCACACCTGCACTGAGTCTCGGTTTCACCTATGTGAACGGCTATTACCGCAACGGCGTTGGCATCTCAGGCGGCACTGGCAGCGCGTTTGCTGACAGCCCCTTTAACAACGCTGTTAACATCACGCCGACGAAAACCAATGCGTTTGGGCTAGAAGGAAGCTTCCGGCTCAACCCTGGCATGATTATCTCGGCATGGGGTGGCTACACCCGCGCCGAAGCCTTAAAGACAGGAGGCAACATCCCTGCTAACCCGATTATCAACAAAGGCGACATTGCCAACATCTGGAACTGGGCCGTGACCTTGGCGTTCCCTGATTTCTTAAAAGAAGGCAACCTGGCAGGCATCGTTGTCGGAATGCCTCCTAAAACGTCGGGCAGCGACTATGGAGTCAGAAACCCCCTCGTCAACCAAGCGCGTCGTCGCGATCTCGATACCTCTCTCCATGTCGAGGGCTTTTATCGCTATCGCCTCAATGACAACATCTCGATCACACCGGGTCTGCTCGTGATCTTGAACCCAGAACACAACAGCAGCAACGCCACTGAGTATATTGGCACCATTCGCACAACCTTCGTGTTCTAAAGAACCACTTTGTGGTCTCAAGAACTCTTGTCGATCGTCAAGACAATTAGGTCAAAGATTTACGTAGGGGTGTGGCGTTGCCATGCCCCTACGTGGGTCTAGCCCATTCACCCATCAGAGTCAGATAAACTCATGACCGCATCCCCTGAGCCTGCCCATAAATCTGTCGGTCGAGACCTCCCAGGAACTGATCTCACGGGTCAAGAAGGCAACCACTCTTTGATTGATCAGGGGTTTACCTGGCTGGTTCAAGCGGTGTCGGTGTCGGTCGTGATTGTTTTAGGCTGGATGAGTTGGGTGATTTTTGGGCAAGCTCGACCCGCGATCGAGCGGTTTGGTCTAGGCTTTTTGACAACTCAAAACTGGGATATTAATGCCCTCGCTTTTGGCGCACTGCCCTATATCTATGGCACGTTAGTGAGTTCTGCGATCGCGCTACTGATTGCCCTGCCGATCGGGTTGGCGGTGGCGATCGTCACGAGTGAAAGCTTTTTGCCGCCGTGGTTACGATCCCCGATCGCGTTCATTGTCGAACTCATTGCCGCGATTCCCAGTGTGATTGTCGGCTTGTGGGGAATTTTTGTGCTGATCCCATTCCTCCAGCCGATTCAACAAGGGTTATTTCAGCACTTTAGCTGGATTCCTATTTTTAATTCTGAGCCTGCGGGGCCGAGTTTGTTGATCGCAGGAATTATTTTAGCGATTATGATTTTGCCCACGATCGCCGCCATTAGCCGCGACGTGTTAATTGCGATTCCTAAAGAACTTCGCAGCGCTTCGGCTTCTTTAGGCGCGACTCCGTGGGAGACTACGTTTAGAGTGCTGTTGCCGTCGGCAATCTCTGGTATTTTAGGAGCCGCTATGTTGGGGTTAGGCAGAGCATTAGGTGAGACGATGGCCGTCACGATGGTGATTGGCAACTCTGATCAGATCAGCACATCGTTATTAAACCCTGGTAATACCATTCCGGCTCTGTTGGCTAATCAATTCGCTGAAGCGAGTGATGGACTGCACATCGGTGCGTTAATGTATCTAGCTTTGATTCTGTTTGCGTTAACGCTGATCGTGAATATGATTGCGATCGTTATGGTCAAGTTTCTCAACGCGGGTGGTCAATCATGAAACAAGACGCGATCGCTCAAGAACTTTGTCGCCCCTTGGCTCCGGCACGAGCCGCTTTTAATTATGGAATGACGACGATCGCCGCTCTATTTTCAGGGCTGGCGCTGCTGCCGCTGTTGGCAATTTTGATTGAAATTTTGCGTCAGGGCGTGCCTAATTTGAAATGGGAAGTGTTGACCAATCTCCCTGCCCCGGTTGGCATGGAGGGCGTACCGAACGGATTTGCAAACGCGATCGTTGGCACCGTGATTATGGTCGGCATCGCCTCTTTGATTAGCATCCCGGTGGGCATCTTAACGGCCATTTATCTCGCAGAATTTAGTCAAGGCAAAGCGATCGCTCAGGTGATTCGTTTTGTGGTCACCGTGTTAAGTGGGGTGCCCTCGATCGTGGTGGGAGTGTTTGCCTACGCGGTCATCGTGCTGACGTTTAAAGGGTTTTCGGCCTTAGCAGGTGGCTTTGCCTTGGCGGTGATCATGCTGCCGATCGTCGTTTTAGCGACCGAAGAAGCCTTAAAGTTAGTGCCCACTTCCTTGAGGCTTGCGTCATCGGCGCTGGGGGCAAGTCGATTTCAGACGGTGTTTCGGGTTACGATCGCGACCGCGTTACCCGGCATTACTACAGGCGTTCTGCTGGCGGTTGCACGGGCGGCGGGTGAAACGGCTCCATTACTATTCACCGCGCTGTTTAGCCAGAATTGGTTTGAGGGTTTGACTAGCCCAACCGCGTCTCTATCCGTCATGATTTATAACTATGCGAGTTCTGCCTATGCCGAGCAAAATAAGCTGGCGTGGAGCGCATCTGTGATTCTCGTTGGCATCGTTCTATTCGTTAACATTGCGTCTCGTCTCGTTACTTCTAATCGTTATAAGACTCGTTAGATTATGCAGTTTAGTTTTGCTGATTCGACTATTAACGCTTCGTCACCCAGCGATTTAATTCCGGCGCTGCGAGTTAAAGATCTGGCGTTTTATTATGGCAGCCAAAAGGCGATCGAGTCCGTCTCGATGGATATCTATCAAGGGCAAGTCACGGCCATTATTGGCCCGTCTGGCTGCGGAAAATCTACGTTTCTCAAAGCTCTCAATCGCATCAGTGAGCTTGAAGGAACGGTGCGGGTCGAGGGGCAGGTCGAGTTCTTTGGTCAAGATATTTATAGCCGTCAGGTCAATCTGAATCGCTTGCGTCGTCAGATTGGTATGGTGTTTCAAAAGCCCAACCCTTTTCCGATCAGCATTTATGACAATGTGGCCTATGGGGTGCGCGTGTTTAGTCGCCCCAGTCGAGTCAGCTTAGATGAGACGGTCGAGTCTGCACTCCGCAGCGCGGCTCTGTGGGAGGAGGTCAAGGACAATCTCGGCAAGTCGGCGCTGGGTCTGTCGGGCGGACAGCAGCAGCGGTTGTGCATTGCCCGTGCGCTAGCCGTCAAGCCCAAAATCTTGCTGATGGATGAGCCGTGCTCTGCTCTAGACCCGATCGCCACAATGAAGATTGAAGACCTAATCGACAGTCTGCGGCATGAACTGACGATCGCGATCGTGACTCACAATATGCAGCAAGCGTCTCGCGTCTCGCAATACACCGCATTTTTTAGCACAGATGAAAGCCGAATTGGTCAACTTGTGGAGTTTGGCGCGACGACTCAAATTTTTATGGAAGCCTCTCAACCGCGCACCAGAGACTATGTAGAAGGTCGCTTTGGCTAAGGCGGTCTCTAGCTAAAGTCTGATGCGTCGCGATCGCAGTTCTGTCTTAAGACGCTACCTAAAGACCGAGAAGTTTTCTATTCTGAGTGTGCAATTCAACCAGGTATAGGAAAACTCTTATATGACTACCAATGTCCCACCTGAAATCAAACCAGCCAGAAACTCGTCGCTCTGGATTGGAATTCTCTTAATCGTTTTAGGGTTAGCTGGCATCTTTTTGCCGGGGGTTTCGACGATCGTCACTGAGACGTGGATCGCTCTAATCATTCTCTCTGCCGGATTTGCCAAGTTTGGCTATGCCTTTCAAACCCGTCAAGAAGGTGGCTTTGCCTGGAAGCTGGTGTTAAGCATTCTCTATATCGGCACGGGGATCATGCTGTTTGTGGCACCGCTATCGGGCGTTTTAACGCTGACGATTTTGCTGGGCAGCTTCTTGCTGAGTGAAGGCGTGTTTGAGCTAATTTTGGCCTTCCGACTACGCCCACAGCAGAATTGGACTTGGGTGTTGGGCAATGGCATCATTACGCTATTGCTAGGCGCGATGATCTGGTTCCAGTTCCCCTTCGATGCGCCTTGGCTGCTGGGCACTCTAGTCGGAGCAAGCATTCTGTTTACGGGCATCTCCCGCGTCGGGTTAGCGCTCAACCCGGCTGTGTCTGACAGCGAGCCTACGGTCACTCCTACTTAGGAACGTGTGATCAAAGTACAACGTCTCGCCCTCCCCCTTAGGAGCCACGGTGTATAAAGCTTTGTCACCGTGTTGCGGTCGGCTTTAGTCCCCTAAATCTCCAATTCTGGGGCAGGGCTGATTTATTGAAAAAGAAATAGTTGGGAAACCCAGTGAATCCTATTGTTTTTGGACATCCTCTTCCCAGGGATCGTCGAAGCAAAGAGAGAATAGAAGGGGGCTGAAGCAGAACTCAACGTAGCGCGATCGCAGAGCAGCTTATCTCTAGATCCTAGTCATGCAGGAGGTCTATTAATCTAGACCTAACTCGCGCTTGAGCAGACTGACTGACTTGCTGACGATAAAGTTTTCACAGCAGATCAACTGAGGCGGACGAATGATGTCTTCTCTCGCCGCCGAGATCGTTGCTTTGACCACCGCAGTGCTTGCGTCGTCGAAACTAAAGATGGTTTGAGCACTTCGCACCATCGCATTCATTTTGTATTTATCGCTTAACTGGGCGGTCATCACCAGCAGGTCATCGCCCCGCAAGCTGTGAATGATCACCTCAGCCACCCCAACCGTTCCTGAGCTTAGGCTGACAATGCCTAGACAGGTGCCTTTAGGGAGCGATCGCACCATTTTGATTTCTTTTTCAAAATCGTAAATGTCTACCGGAATCACCCGCGCCGATCGGGGAGTCGCGATCGCTTCGGCCTGAGCGATGAAATAGCGACTGGTGACGACGGTGCTTGATCGCGTCTGATCGAGCACCCGGCTAAGTTCTTCTAAAGGCACCAACTGCATGGGAATGTTGAGCGCTCGCTCTAACTCGCGCAGCAAAATCTCCCCGTTGGCAATGTCGTGCTGCGGAGCCGTAATCAGCACTTGAGCGCTACAGCGCAGCCGCCAATCGATTTCGGCTAAAAATAACTCTCGTGCCTGACCGAGCGAAGACCCTTGCTTGAGCAGATCATCTAAGCTGGTCTGAATAATTTTGTGAGCCTGGGGGTTTTGGTCAAGCAAAGGCGACTTAACGCTGGTGGTTGCATCGTGGGCTTGATCGCGCACATAGATGCCTGACCCGGCTTGAGCATCGACGACTCCGGCTTCTTCTAGCTGTCGATAGACCTTGCTGATGGTGTTGCGGTGCAGCCCGGTTTGCATCGCTAATTGGCGAGTGCTGGGCAAACGGTGCCCCGGCGAAAACTGCCGCGACGCGATCGCAAACAAAATCTGATTATAAAGTTGCGTCGATGCCGGGATATCGCTATCTGGCTGAATATGAAATTGCACCATGCCAGCGCCTCAAGACTTGCTCACATACTAGATTCAAATTAAGTAATCCTACCACCGGAATCCGTTTACAAAAAAAGACAGTAACTGGAAACTCCACCTTATAGAGTGAAATCAAAAGCGCCATCAGGACTTTTAGCGTAGAACTGTCAATACTCGTACCATTTTAAGCATGGCGATCGACATTAGAACGACAAACGTAACCGTTTTAAACGGAGAATTGCCTATCAAGGCTTATTTAGCAGAGCCGATCGGGGGCGAACCCCACCCCGCGATCGTGGTGATTCAAGAGATCTTTGGCGTAAATGCTCACATTCGTGATGTGACCGAGCGGCTGGCACGAGAAGGCTATGTGGCGATCGCGCCCGCAATTTTTCAGCGATCGGCTCCCAATTTTGAAGTCGGTTACAGTGAAGCCGAAACAAAACTCGGACGACTCCACAAAGAACAAACCAAAGCTGACGAATTATTGAGTGATCTGCGGGCCACGATCGCCTACCTAAAATCCCTTTCGTCAGTGAAAAAGGAGGCGATCGGCGCGATCGGCTTCTGTTTTGGCGGTCACGTCGCTTATTTGGCGGCAACGCTGCCAGAGATTAAAGCCACTGCGTCATTCTATGGGGCCGGAATTGCCACGATGACTCCCGGTGGCGGCACCCCGACCATTAGCCGCACTGGAGAGATCAAGGGCACTCTCTACGGTTTTTTTGGCACTCAAGATCCGTTAATTCCGATCGAGCAAATTGATCAGATCGAAGCCGAACTCCAGCAACAGCATATTGCTCACCGGATTTTTCGCTATCCCGCAGGGCACGGTTTCTTTTGCGATCGCCGATCAGACTACAGTCCCGATGCGGCCGCCGACGCTTGGAACCAGGTGAAAGCACTTTTTAAACCTCTCGGTACCTCGCTCCCAGGCTAAACTAGAAATAGTCTTTAAAATAACCCCCGCAACCGTGAGGGTGTCACTCAGTGATCATGAATCAAAAATCAACCCAGTCTCGATCAGAAGCATCCTTCTCAATGGATGACTTTGCAAAAGCACTAGAGCAACACGACTACCAGTTTGCCAAGGGGCAAATCGTTCGGGGAAAGGTGTTTAGCTATGAGAGCGGAGGGGCGCTGATCGACATTGGGGGCAAGTCTCCGGCCTTTTTAGCGATCGAAGAAGCCAGCGTGCGCCAGATCAGCGATATCTCGGCGGTGCTGCCCGATCAGGAAGAAGAGCGAGATTTTCTGATTATTCGTGAACAAGATGAAAACGGACAAGTCACCCTCTCGCTGCGTCAACTAGAGATCAAAAAAATCTGGGATCGGCTGGCCGACGTGCAAGACAGTAAGCAAAGTCTGCAAGTGCGGGTGACAGGCACAAACAAAGGCGGCGTAACCGTCGATGTGCAGGGCTTGCGGGGGTTTATTCCCCGATCGCACCTCGTCGAGCGCGAAGATCTCGAAGCCCTCAAAGGTCAAACTCTGACCGCGACGTTTTTAGAAATGGATCGCGATCGCAATAAACTAGTCCTGTCCAATCGTCTCGCCGCCAAGAGCGCTAGCTTTAGTCGGCTAGAAGTGGGGCAACTGGTCGAGGGCAAAGTGGTCAGCCTCAAGCCTTTTGGTGCCTTTGTGGAATTTGAGAGCACGACGGGTTTGCTGCACATCAATCAGATCAGCAAAAACTACATCGCGTCGCTGCCTGCGCTGCTGCAAGTCGGGCAAGTGATCAAAGCCATGATTGTCGAACTCGATGAGGGCAGAGGCAGAATTTCTCTCTCAACCAAGATTCTAGAAAATCACCCTGGTGAAATGACTGAGAATATGGCTCAGGTAATGGATGAAGCAGACTCGCGTCAAGAACGAGCTAGAAAAAACCTGCTGGGAGACTGATATTCGCTGATGCCCTTTGATGCTCTAACATGACAACTATTTGGGAACTTGATTACTATTCACGCCCGATCGTGGATGAAAACAATAAAAAAGTCTGGGAAGTTTTGATCTGCGAAAGTCCGACTCGGATTGATGTTGAGCCAGACTCGCTGTTTCGCTATGCCGAATATTGTTCGAGCACGCAGGTCAATTCCGGTTGGTTAAAAAGCGCGATCTCAGAAGCCATTGCCCGTGCTCCTCATCCGCCTGATAAGATTCGCTTTTTTCGCCAAGCGATGAATAACATGATCGTGACGGCCTGCGATGGGCTAAACGTGCCCGCGCAACTGAGTCGGCGGACGTTTGCCCTCAGTCAGTGGGTGCGCGATCGCATGGAGACGGTTTACCCCGCTCATCCAGGGTTTCAGCCGTCTAAAAGTCCTTCGGTGACGTTTCCAACGACTCCGGCCGAGCCGTTGCCCGATGCCCTGATTGGGCAGAAATGGATCTTTGCCACCCTAGAAACCAGCGCCTTTGATGACATGAGCGAGTGGGCGATCGACTTTGGTGAATCGTTCCCGCTCAAGATGGCAGGGCTGGCTCCTGACACGCCAATTCCGGGGTTGATTATCTATTCGCCTCGCGCTGTGCCCATGGCCGCCTGGATGTCGGGGTTAGAAATGGCAGCAATCAAATTCGACCCTGATTCCCCAACGCGGCTGCTGCTCGAAACCGGAGTCAGCGATCGCTGGATTCTCACCAGCCTTGACGCTAAAACTCAGCCAGAAGCAAGACAATTTGAAGCCGCAAAACAGCACGCTAATCAAGTGCACTTTTTGGCGATTCAAACCGACCCCCAAGTCGAAGCCTTTGCCGGATTCTGGCTATTGCAGGAGGTCAAATTAGCGTAGGCTAACAGTGGGAACAGGTTCTCTCGACTTGCAGGATATGCTATCAGAACAATTGCTGGAACTCGCTGCCCGATCGGGGGCGCAAGCAGCAGAAGTCTTTCAATCACGATCGCTCTCTCGCCCGGTTTATTTTGAGGCCAATCGGCTCAAGCAACTCGAAAGCGCCGACTCAGAAGGCACGGCGCTGCGGCTGTGGAAAAACGGCTGCCCAGGGTTGGCGGTGGCCTACGGCCCCGTTGAGGCGCAAACCTTGGTCGATCGCGCCATTGCTCTCAGCCAACTCAATGAACCCGAAGCGATCGAGCTAGCTCCGGCTTCTCAGCTGATCTATCCCAACGTGGGAACGGCCGTCTCGGTCGAAACGCTGGTGGAATGGGGCAGACAGGCGATTGAGCTAGTGCGCGATCGCTATCCCGAAGTGCTCTGTGCGGGCGGCTGGGAGTGTGAATCAGAAACAACCCGCTTGATCACGTCTAACGGGCTAGACTGCGGCTACACAGACACCACTCTCAGCGGCTATCTAGAAGTGGAGTGGGTGCGAGGAGACGACTTTCTCAATGTCAGCGATGGGCAGACCTTGCGCGATCGCTTAGATCCAGCGATCGTTGCTCACTTGATCATGCAGCGCTTAGAGTGGGCTAAAGAAAATGTGGGTGCCCCGATCGGGCGAGTTCCGATTCTCTTCACGTCCAAAGCTGCGGATATGCTGTGGGGAACGGTGCAGTCAGCCCTCAACGGCAAACAGGTGATCGAGGGGGCATCGCCCTGGAGTGATCGCTTAAATCAACCTGTGATGTCTGAAGCGATCACGATTAGCCAACAGCCAGAAGCCGGCCCCTTTAGCTGCCCCTTTGACGATGAGGGCACGCCGACTCGACCGATCACGTTCATCGATCGCGGCATTTTGCAATTGTTTTATGCCGATCGCACCACCGGAAACCTGCTGGGCAGTGGCACGACGGGCAACGGATTTCGCCCCGGTTTGGGCAGTTATCCTAACCCTGGCTTATTCAATCTGCTGATCGAGCCGGGTAAAAAATCATTTTCAGATATGATCTCGACCTTAGAAGACGGCCTAGTTTTAGATCAAATGCTGGGCGGCGGGGCAGGCATCTCTGGCGAATTTTCGATCAACGTTGATTTGGGCTATCGAGTTCAAAAGGGTGAAATTGTCGGCAGGGTCAAAGACACGATGGTGGCAGGCAGTGTTTACAACGCTCTCAAAAACCTCGTCGAACTCGGCGGCGATGGAGATTGGAACGGCTCCTGTCACACGCCTTCGCTGATCGTCGAGGGGCTGTCAGTGACGGGTCGAAGCGGCGGCTAAGTCTCAAAAAAAGCGGCAAAATAAAGGGTGGACTAAGCTCTCACTCAGTGCCACCCATAACCTTCACCTACAAAACGATCGCGCTATCGCAAAACGGTTTCTCTCAACTCAGACTCTAAAACCTGAAGAAGCTGATCATCTTCTCGGTCTTTGGCCGCCTGCATCCGACGCTCTAGACTGCGATATATATTAGCGCTGTGGATGCGTTTGAGTTGCTGCGAGACGGTTGAGTAAACGGGCAGTCTTTTGCGAAGCTGCTTTGGCTCAATCTTAAAATCGTCTCGCTGAGAACAAAGTCTATTCTGACCTTCTAAGTGCTGGGGAGCCTGGAAAACCTGAACCTCAGCTAAAGTGTGACATCTCTCAGGCATTCTATAAGATCCACTTTGAATCTCACGTTCGGTTACCTCGATCGTGGGAGACATCCATTCATCGCGTTTGCCCCAATAAGAAAATCGCATTTGAGTCACCCGCACTGGATGATTAACCTAAGTTTCTGTAGTATAAGCTACAGTTCTGAGATCAAGCATCTAACCTAAGAAAGATTCAAAAAGACAGGATCAGCGATTAGATTCGAGACCAAAAGATCTCAACCTAGGGACTTTCTTCAAATCGATGAGTCGCACAAACTCCGCTCGAATCCCACTGAAGCTCGGCCAAGAGCACAGAGCTTAGACCAATGACGACTCCCGTTTCGAGAAACTGCCAAACGCCCACATAATCAAGGGTCATGATCGCCAGCAGATGCACCACGCAGATCAGCAAAAATGCCCGCGATCGCATCTTGAGGCCCGTGTAGAGATAGCCAAACGCGTTGAGCGCAAGCCACAGCAGGGGTAGGTGCATCAACATCGAACCCCAACCCAAAAAGACACTCAAATCAGTCAGCACTAAACCCGCCAACATGAGAACTATCCAGGCAAAAATGACATGGTTGAGCGGCTCGATCGCCGTCCATCTGTCTGAGAGCTTGACCATTGCGCCTGTGCCCAGCAGAGTCAGACCCGACCAAAAAAACGCTTGTGTTGCCCAATCGATCGGGGCAAACTGAGCCGTCATAAAAATAACGAATGAAATGACACCCCACAGAAGACAAGCTTGATCAATCGGTGTATAAAAGGTCGAGAAGATGGTGACCTGCCCTATCTGCCAGTGCAGCCGCCACAGCCCCGGCAAATCTTCGATCGCAAAGGCTGATTGTTTACGCTTGAGTAGAGGAATGTCTGGATCAAAAAAATCAGTTTTAAAGGGAAACACCTGAAACATATTTTTATATAGCGGGTTGAAGATTAGAAATGCTTTACATTTCTTCTCAAAGCAGTCTCTCTTTAAGAATATAGTGATCGTGCTTGAACTGCTATCGATGTGTCTCTATCAAGGGATACGATCGCTAATATTTTTAGATTGATCAAAGAATTGTGCCCCAAATCGCGTTGGCGCTTTACACAGGCTGTAGGCTCGGCAGCCCCGTGCTTCTAAACTAATAAAAAACCCCAACCTTGAGGGTTTGGGGCTTATCGCAACGATGTCAAAGCTAGATCTATCGCCAAACTTGTTCGCCATCTTCATTAATTCTGGCTTGACGAATCACGTCTGAGATTTCTTCAGCATCTTTAACGTGGTGCAACGGTTTCTTTTCACCATCGGGCAAGTCAACCACAAAATAAGTCGGAACAGTGATGTGGTCTCCCGTGATGTCGGTTGTGTCAACAGCCACTTGCTGCGCTTTTTCTTCAAGAGATTTTGACTCGTCAATGCGATCGCCAGGGTTGCTGGCTAAATATTCTTTATCTAACTCAGCCTGTTGCTCCTGCTTTTGTTTGGGGTCAACCTCTTCAGCCGTCATCGGCTGATTGATCTCGCCACTGTTATCACCCGGTTTTGAATCAAGGTTCATAGTAGTTCTTTAGAATAAATTGCTATTCACAACAATAAAAAAAAAGAGGCCATTACGCCTCTTTCAAATGACGGAACTGGCCCATAGTCCAAAAGAGTGAAGTTCTAATTACTAATGGTCTATGAAATAAAATTCGACCACCAACGCTGAGAGCAATAAATCTTCAATGCTCTCGATATCAGCTGCGGTCTATTGTTAGGGCCATAGCCAATGACTGCAACCTTGTGACGATAGATAAGTTCTGCACCATACCATCCGGTAATGGCTAACAGAGTCGCCACAATAAGAGAGAGGATGAGTCCTATTGGCAAAATTGCATCGGTTTGACGATTCCATCTCAGCCAGAAGTTTGCCGCCGAAAGCGCCAGTGCAGCAACGTTGCCGACCATGTGCGCCCAGCCTGCGCTGTGTTCACGGACGCGATCGATTCTCACAAAGTCGCTCATGCCAGCCGCCGCTGCCACCAAACCCGACGCGATGCCCACTCCAATCAGCCAAAAAGAGGCTCTGGCCCAAAAAGAATCTCCCGTAAGCCAGTAGCCCACGTCGGTGCCCAATGCACCTGTTAGGAACGCGATCGGGAAGGTCACTAACAGCGGATGTAAAGGATGCCCAAAAATAGCGATCGTGCTAGGAACGCCACTATCGCGATATTCAGCTTCGTCAGCTTCGATCACGGGGGGAATGCTGGGAGTGTGAGCACGAGTCATTAGAGTTCTCCTAATTGGTTATTAAATCGAGTTGGGCAGCCTGCGAGACTCTCACCAGACAGGGAAAGGCGAATCATAGCCACAGCAGGCTTAACTCTCTGGGCAGAAACGACTTTATGATGAGGGGAAATGGTCAACCTCTGCCTCTGACTCAAGGACTAGTTTTCCAGTTTGCACGTCTAGCTTTTTGAGCTTTAAAGCCATGCCCTCTAGCTCAAAGTTCCTGAGATTCAAAAGGTCTTGTGCTTGAGTGAGCAAGGCTTCGGTCAGTTCAGGTGAAAGATCTTGACCTTCGACATACTGCACGTCTTCTAAAAGCACTTGCTGCCCCCCTTGCCCAACTTTGGGAACCGTCGTGAACGCTACCCGCTTCTTCTCTTGAGTGGCTTGCAGCATCACCTCAGTGCTCAAAAAAATCTTGCCATCGCCCGGCAGACCAAACTCGATCGCGTGGGTGTCTACGATCGCTAGTTCACCATTGACGTGCACCTTCAGATCTTGCAGCTTGCTCCTGATAAAGTCTGAGTTGAAGGCGCGGTTAATATCTGCCTCAGTGAGAACCACGTGAGTCGCAGCGTGGGTCGGTCGAGTTAACTCAATTTTGCCAAAAGCCACACTCATCGGGTTGAGGGCTACGTGCCCGGTGTGCATCTCCATCTCTTCAATCCGCAGGTCGTGCTGCATCACGAGTCCTTCAGCCTTGATAGAGACAGAATCTACGGCCCCTGTGATGAGTTTAAGCGGGTCAGTTTCAATTTCGACCTCTAGGTTTTTGACCTCATCTAGCTGGCTAGAGATGCCTAGTTCTGCAACTTTGTTTAGCGCTTGTTCGCCCAAATCTGACATTCTTAACGTCCTTATTGATCGTCTGTGGCGTTAATGTAAAGCACAAACCAAACCCAGAAACTCTATAGGACGGTAGAGAAGATCAGCGATCGGAAAGGTCACCAACAGTGGATGTAGCGGATGTCCAAAAATAGCGATCGTGCTAGGAACACCGCTATCGCGATATTCAGCTTCATCAGCTTCAATCACCGGGGGAATGCTAGGAGTGTGAGCACGAGTCATAGAATTCTCCTAAGTCGTTATTAAATTGATTAAGGCAACTCGCTAATGCGATTCAGTCTCTGTCAGATGCCAAACTACAAACCATGTCAGACTTGCAGACTTTGGTGTTTAGTACAGATACAGCTATATGATGTGGGGAAATGATCAACCTCTGCCTCCAACTCAAGGACTAGGTTTTCAGAAACAAATTAATTTAAAAGGATGGGCTGTATTTAATCGAGAAGTAGATACCGTTTTCTTGAAGCGTGCTTTTATTGCCCTCGATCGAGATCAGCGGAAACCCAAAATCGAGGCGTGCCGAAAAGTTATCGCCCTGTCTCCACAGCAGTCCGAGTCCGGCACCGACGAGTGTTTTGGAGTCAGGATTGTTGCCACCTCGATTCCAGCCTGAGCCAATGTCAATAAAGGGCGTAAGCTGCAATACTCCAGTTCCGTGAGCCGTTCTTGCCGTTCTTAAAATTGGCAGCCGAAACTCGGTCGAAAACAACAGTCCGCTGTCAGTCAACAAGGCATCTTGGCGATAGCCTCGCACAGTCTCTTGTCCGCCGATGCCAAACTGTTCTAACGGCACCAAGGAGCGATCGGCTAATTGCACCTCACCGCGAATTAAGAACAAGGTGTCGCGGGCTAAAAGTCGAGTCCATTGGGCTTGCCCGCGCCAAGTGAAAAAATGACTGTCTGGCGCATTGGCGTTGCTCGTTGCGTCAAAAAGTCCTAAACCAGTGCTGAACTGCGATCGGGCGGCAATCACTTGGCGATCGGTGCGGTTGACCCATTCTTGAAAAAAGCGCAGAGCAGAAATCCGGGTGCGCCCTTGATCATCGGCTCCGGGAGAAAGAGGAAAGGGGCCAATGTGGTCAATGCCGAGTTCGGTTTGGCTTTCTTGGCGTGAAAAAGTCAACCCTACGGCTAGTTCACTCGCGGGGTGTTGCACGATCGGCTGGCGGTAGGTGAATTCGTAGTAGCGAGATTTTGCCTGAATATCGAGCACATCAAACGGCTTCTCAATCACCGTGCTATGAGTGTTGCTGTAGGCAAGACGCACCGTGCCATTGTGGGGATTAATCGGCACCGTGTAGCTGGTATCTATGCCGTTGCTGCCATCGGTGTTGGTATAGCTGACTCGCAGCCCGTCGCCGATGCCCAGTAGATTGGCTTGAGCAACTTCGATCTGTCGCCGAAGCGAGCCAACACTGGGCGATCGACTGTTATCGATCGACGGCGTAATGCTCAACGTGTTTGCTTCTGTGACCATCACTTGCAGCACGCTGGTGCCGGGTTGAGTTCCGGTTTGTAAATCGGCAGAAATCGTCTTGACCAAAGGGTCGAGTTGCAGAAGCTGAAGTCCTTCGAGCAGCCGCTCGACATTCAAAGGTTTTGAGGCGGCGAGATTGAGACGACTGCGAATGTAGTTGGGGTTAAGGCGACGTGTGCCCGCAACGTTAATGCTTTCGAGCGATCCTTCAATTACCTGGATTTTGACTGTGCCATCGGTGAGCCTTTGAGGGGGCAGCACTGCCGCAGAGGTCACATAGCCCCGACGCACATAGAGATCGACGATCGCAGACCTCACCTGCAACAATTCAGCAAAGGTCAAATTGCGATCGAGAAACCGTTTGGTAATTTCAGCAAAGTCTTGCGCGCTAAAAACAGTGCTGCCTAAGACTTCAAAGCGCTGCACCGAGATCGTGTCAGAGGTTTGGCCCGGCGCTGCGATCGCAGGTTGAGAAATCGCAGGTTGAGAAATCGCAGGCTGAGAAATCGCAGGCTGAGGCAATAGCTCGTCTGCTGGAGGTCGCGGCGTTAGGGGTTGCGTCGGTTCGGGTTGGAAAGGGCGAGGCAAAACTTGAGGGAGAATTTGAGGTCTCCCGATCTGCGGCGTTTGAGCTAAGGTCGAGTCGGCAAGACCTGCCCAAGCGGGAAACGGTAAAATGGCAGGCAAACTCAGTAAAAACAAGGGTGAGGTGCTCAATAATTGTCGAGCCATCCTCGGCAAAGAGGGAGCGGGGCGAGTGTTCATAGGATTGGGGGCTATCAACGGGGGAATCAATGGGGGGATGGAACAAGTCCGCGCTGAACAGCAGTGGGAGGTTCAACCTCTTTGTCAACGAGGCTTCTAAGTTTATGGCGAGCGAGATGAAGGAGAATACAGCCGACTTAGCCGCTAGTATGGTCACACAATCCGTTTTGCTAACTTTGCGAGCACATTTAGTCCAATTCGATTTTTGGCTTGCTGTTCTAAATAAAGCGGCGATCGTCAAAATGTCCCATGCTGATCCAATAGCGATTCCTTGAGCCGTTCAGGGAACGTTAGGTCTGCTCTGATTTGTGATGCCGGACTATGGGCGTTGAGTTATTGATCCGGGGGTTGACCGCTAGTGGGCTAGGATTGCTGATCGGGTCGGGGGTAGCTCAAGGGCAGCAAGTCGTGCCAGATGGCACCCTTTCGACTCGTGTGACTCAAAGCGGGAATCGGTTTACGATTGATGACGGCGATCGCGTCGGCAATAACCTATTCCATAGCTTTAGTCAATTTTCTGTTCCCACGGGTGGCGCTGCCAGTTTTAATAACGCGGCAGATGTGCAAAATATCTTCAGCCGCGTCACAGGTGGCATGGTTTCCAACATTAATGGCGTAATTCAGACTAACGGCACGGCCAATTTATTTCTACTCAACCCCAGTGGCATTTTATTTGGGCCCAATGCCGCGTTGAATATGGGGGGTTCATTCATCGGCACCACTGCCAACAGTGTCAAATTTGCTGATGGAGTCGAGTTTAGTGCGGTCAATCCAACAGCTACACCGCTGTTGACAATTAGCGTACCGATCGGACTACAGTTCAACGGCAGCAAGGGGGGAATTCAAGTACAGGGCAAGGGCAATAATGCGATGTTTCCCACAGCGAATCCAGGGATCGTCGGGAGCCCAGGAAAGACGATCGGGCTGGTGGGCGGCGATGTGAATTTTACAGGTGGAGTGATCACAGCGCCAGCCGGACGGATTGAAGTGGGCGCAGTGAACAGCGGCACCGTCAGTTTGACCGCTACGCCAGCAGGGTGGCAATTGGGTTATGCACAAGCACAGGCGTTACAAGATGTAAGTTTCAATGCGCGATCGTCGTTGTGGAATCCCTATCCTGCCAGCAATCCGTTTGGGGGCATTCAAGTAGTTGGGCGCAATGTCACCTTAAACCAATCCCAGATTGCGGCGGCAACGCTACGCAATAGTGTTGGGGGCAATGTAACGGTGAACGCCCAGCGATCGCTGACCCTCGGCGGCATTGCGCCTAATGCTCTCGCACCAAGTGCCTGGATTGTCAATCTGGTCAATCTCGGAGCGACCGGGAAGGGGGGAACGGTTACAATCCAGGCGGGCAACGTATCGCTGCAAGATGGGGCGGCGATCGAGACATTGAGCCTTGGAGCGGGTGCCGCTGGCAACATCCAAGTCTCCGCCGATACCATTACAGCTACAGGCGCAGTGCTGGTCAAGTCGCCCTTGCTTATCACTGGCAGCAGCGCCAGCCGCATTTCCAGCACGGTTTATCAATCTGGAGCCGGAGGAAATATTGACGTGGCGGCACGGCAAATTAGCTTGACAGACAGTGGGCAAATTAATACCTTTGTCCAGCCAAGAGCCACAGGACAGGGCGGCAATCTCACCGTCAATGCGTCCGCTATTTTGATCAGCGGCTTCAACCCCTTGACTTTGGTGCCGAGTGGGATTCAAACCTATACGCTAGGCATTGGCAATAGTGGCGCAATGAACCTTTCCACCGATCGACTCAATCTTGTCAGCGGTGGCGAGGTGCTTACTGGCACCGCTCGCCTTGCTGGCATTCCTAGTACAGGCATTGGGAACGCTGGCGACATCACGGTAACAGCACGGGAGGCGATTACCATCACGGGTACCAGTCCAAACAAACCAGACCTGATCAGCTTTTTGGGCAGTCTGACGGTGGGATCAGGCAACAGTGGCAATGTGTCAGTCACCACGCCGCGGCTTTCCTTGCAAGCTGGTGGTGGCTTGGGCACCACCACTCAGTCTGTTGTAGGCCTGTTTGGCGATCGCACCCAGGCTAATAACTTAGGCAATGCGGGAAATGTCACCCTGAATGCTGCCGAGCGAATTGAGGTGAGTGGCATCAATCCCTTTACCCAAACGCCCAGCCCTCTCGGTTCAACTGCTTTTAGCAATGGCAATGGGGGCAACGTGACAATTAAAACAAAGCAACTGCTCGTAAGGGACGGTGGCACGATTAGCGCTGTAACTGAATCGACAGGCAATGCGGGAGTGTTGACAATCCAGGCGGAAGACATTCTCGTGGAGGGCAGGAACAGTCAGCGCTCCTCGATCGCTGCTAGTGCACCAATCTTGAACCAGACGACGCGACAGTTTTATGGCTTGCCCGCATCCCCGACGGGCGATACCGCAACGCTCAACATCTCGACCAATCGGCTCACGATTCGCGATCAGGGGACTGTTAGTGTCAATCACCAAGGTATTGGTAATGCTGGACAGTTAACCATTCAGGCAGCCGCTGTGTTGTTGGAGACTGGCAGCATCAAAGCCTCAACTGCTTCTGGGCAGGGTGGCAATATTACCCTACGAGTGCGGAACATTCTCTTGCTGCGGCAAGGCAGCGAGATTACGGCGACGGCTGGTGGTACTGGCAATGGCGGCAACATCACGATCGCTGCCCCAATTATTGCTGGGTTAGAAAACAGCGACATCATTGCCAACGCCGTCAAAGGTCGCGGCGGCAACATTGATATCACCACTCAAGGGATCATTGGTCTGGCGTTTCGCAACACTCTAACTCCTCGAACTGACCTGACCAACGACATTACGGCTAGTTCTGAATTTAGTGTCAATGGCAACGTGCAAATCAACAATATTGGCATTGACCCTAATTCTGGTTTAGGAACACTGCCTGCGAATTTGACTGACTCCAGCAACCAAATTGCCCAAGGCTGTACGAGCAACCACAGCAGCAGCTTTGTGGTGACCGGACGCGGTGGTTTGCCCACCAATCCCACTGAGCAGGTGAGCAGCGATCGTACCTGGCAAGATCTCCGTCCGCTCTCAGACTCTCATCACATTGCCACCCTCGAACCGACTCCCAGATTAGTCGAGGCTACCAATTGGCAGCGCAACTATGATGGCGAAATCCAACTCGTCGCAGCTCAACCCATTCCGGTTGCCCAGATTGCAACGTGTGCAGGGAGCGATTTGTTGGAATCTAGCAAAGCCGATCGCTAAATTCATCAAATTCATCGCTGAGTCACTGTGATCGCTCCTTTGGGTACTCTAGCGATAGTTCTGGCAGGAATAGTGTGATGAAAGCGATCGCAGGGTTGATCATAATTGGAGTCGGGTTAAGTGGATTGGCAGGACGTGCGATCGCTCAAGTTACCCCTGATGGCACCCTTTCGACTCGTGTGACCCAAAGCGGGAATCGGTTTACGATTGATGATGGCGATCGCGTCGGCAACAACCTATTCCATAGCTTTAGTCAATTTTCTGTTCCCACGGGTGGCGCTGCCAGTTTTAATAACGCGGCAGATGTGCAAAATATCTTCAGCCGCGTCACAGGTGGCATGGTTTCCAACATTAATGGCGTAATTCAGACTAACGGCACGGCCAATTTATTTCTACTCAACCCCAGTGGCATTTTATTTGGGCCCAATGCCGCGTTGAATATGGGGGGTTCATTCATCGGCACCACTGCCAACAGTGTCAAATTTGCTGATGGAGTCGAGTTTAGTGCGGTCAATCCAACAGCTACACCGTTGTTGACGATCAGCGTTCCTACTGGGCTGCAATTTTACGCTAGAACAGGGGACATTCAGGTGCAGGGAAACGGCAATGATGGCATTGTGCCCACCAGCAATCTAGGTATCATCAGCAGCCCAGGAAAACGATCGCGCTTGTGGGTGGCAACGTTAGGTTTACAGGTGGAGTGATCACAGCGCCAGCCGGGCGGATTGAAGTGGGCGCAGTCGAGAGTGGGTTGGTCAGCCTCACTCCTACTCCCGCAGGCTGGCAACTGGGATACTCTCAAGTCCAAGTGTTGGGGGATGTGAATTTGATCAATCGCTCCTCGCTGTGGAATCCTGACCCGGTGGGCAACTTGGCTGGGGGAATTCAAGTCGTCGGGCGCGATATTACCCTGAATCAATCTCAGATTGCTGCGGCTACTGCGGGTGCAGGTCAGGGCGGCGCGATTACCGTCAATGCCCAACGATCGCTCATTCTAGGTGGAGTCACCGCTAACGCCCAAGCACCCAGCGCTTGGATTGTAAACCAAGTGGCTCCTGGCGCAATGGGCAACGGCGGCGCGGTGAACATTCAAACAGGAAACCTTTCTCTGCAAGATGGAGCTGGGATAGAAACCTTTAGCCTGGGATCGGGAGCCGCCGGGAAAGTGCAAGTCAGGGCAGACACGATTCTGGCTGATGGCACTGTGCTGGTGAATTCGCCGCTGTTTGCAGGTGGCAGCAGCAGTAGCCATATTTCGAGCACGGTCTATGGGTCTGGTGCAGGCGGTGACGTTGACGTGGCAGCACGACAAATTACCCTGACAGAGAGTGGGCAAATTGCCACCTATGTGTTGCCTGGAGCCACCGGGCAGGGCGGCAACATTGCAGTCAATGCCTCAGACATTACGGCGATCGGGTTTAGCCCCTTAAGCTTCACCACTAGCGGAATTCAGACCTACACCCTAGGAATTGGCAATGGTGGCGCAGTGAATGTCTCAACCGACCAGTTAAGCCTGGTAGATAGTGGAGCAATTATCACCTTTGTGACTCGGATTGCAGGCATTCCTGATACTGGTATTGGCAACGCAGGTAGTATTACAGTTGTTGCACGGGATGCGATCGTGATCGCGGGATTCAGCCCAAACCAGCCAACTCAAGTAAGTTACGTCGGCAGTGCTACGGCTGGAGCAGGCAATACTGGCTCTGTGTCGGTCACCGCGTCCAAGCTGTCCATTCAAGCTGGTGGTGGATTGGGGACTAGTTCATTGCCTGTGGTTGGCGCTTTTGGCGATCGCGCCCAGACTAACAACTTGGGAAATGCGGGGAATGTAACGCTGACCATTGCCGATCAGATTGAAGTGAGTGGCAGCAATCCCATCACTAAGGGGGCCAGTGATGTGGGTACATCCACCTTAGGCAGCGGCAATGGGGGCAATGTGATGATTAAAACCCGTCAATTGCAGGTGCGAGATGGGGCAGTGATTAATGCTTTCACGGGGGCAACAGGCAATGCGGGAACCTTAACGATCCAAGCAGAGGACATTTTGGTGGAGGGAAAGAAGTTTCAAAACTCCTCGATCGTCTCCAATGCTACGATTTTGAGCCAGACCACTCGCCAGTTCTATGGGCTGCCAGATTTTCCGACTGGCGATACGGGCACAGTCAGCATCTCAACCAATCGGCTCACCATCCGCGATCAGGGAACTATCAACGTCAAGCACGAGGGTACAGGCAACGCGGGACAGTTAAACATTCAGGCAAAAACCGTGGTGCTGGAGAATGGCAGCATCGAAGCGTCAACTGCTGCTGGACAGGGCGGGAACATTAATCTGCAAGTCCAAGACTTACTGCTTCTGCGGCAGGGCAGTCAACTTGTGGCAACCGCAGGCGGAGATGGCAATGGCGGCAACATCACGATCGCTGCCCCAATTATTGCTGGGTTAGAAAACAGCGACATTATTGCCAACGCGGTCAAAGGTCGGGGCGGCAACATTGATATCACCACTCAAGGAATCATTGGTCTAGCGTTTCGCAACACGCTCACTCCTCGAACTGACCTGACCAACGACATTACGGCTAGTTCCGAATTTAGTGTCAATGGCAACGTGCAAATCAATAATATTGGCATTGACCCTAATTCTGGTTTAGGAACACTGCCTGCGAATTTGACTGACTCCAGCAACCAAATTGCCCAAGGCTGTACGAGCAACCACAGCAATAGCTTTGTGGTGACCGGACGCGGTGGTTTGCCCACCAATCCCACTGAGCAGGTGAGCAGCGATCGGGCTTGGTCTGACCTGCGAGATTTATCAGCGTTTCAGAACACACCGCCCGCGATCGCCCAGGATGCCCTTCTCCCCAAAAAACCTCTGATCGAAGCTACCAATTGGACTCGCAACCCCAACGGCACTATAGAACTGGTAGCTCAAACCACAAATGGGAACACTAACCCTGGCAGCGCCCCCGAAACGTGTGCGGTTGCTAACCGTTGAAATTTAGGTATCTTTCATGATTGCTCGATCGCATCAACCCCGTTGGCTGTCGGTCAGTTTGAGTGTTCTCAGTTTGTGGGTCGCGATTGCTACTCACCCTGTAGTGGCAACCATGCCCCCTGTTGCGTCTCCCTCTACGATCGTAGCTCCGTCTTCGCTAGATCAGGGGCGCACGTTCTATCGCTCAGGGCGCTATGTAGAGGCGGTAATGGCGTGGCAAGCTGCCGCACAGCACTATCAGACGCAAGGCGATCGCTTAAATCAAGCCCTAAGCCTGAGCTATTGCTCATTGGCCCAGCAAGAATTGACGCAGTGGGAAGATGCTAAACGCTCGATCGAGCAGAGCTTGCAGATTCTTAAAGCTGTCAAGCCTAGTGCTGATGCGATTGTCTGGGCACAGATACTCAACACTCAGGCTGGATTGTTCCTCCACACGGGCCATGCTGAATCTGCCCTCAGCACCTGGCAACAAGCCCAAAAACTTTACGACCAAGCAGGCGATTCAACAGGAAGTATAGGCAGTCAAATCAACCAGGCTCAGGCGATGCAAACGCTGGGGTTTTATCGTCGTTCTCGACAGCAATTAGAAGCGCTCAATCAAAAGCTTGCCAGCCAACCCGATTCTGACATTAAGGTCAGCGGGTTACGAACCCTTGGTGCAGCTTTGCAAACGATGGGGGATGCTAGCAACAGCCAAAAAGTTTTAGAGCAGGGATTGGCGATCGCTCGCAAGCTCAATGCCACATCTGACCTCAACTCTATTCTCCTCGCTCTGGGCAAAACTACAGCCGATCTCGGTGACCCAGATGCTGCCTTGAATTATTTTGAGCAGGCAGAACACTCTACGACTACTAATCCACTAGAGCAACTGCAAGCCCGTCTCGATCGTCTGAAGCTCTTGATTGACCACGAAAAAATCGAACTGGCTGCCCCGCTTGCAACTCAGATCTATCAACAATTTGCCGATCTCTCGGACAGTCATGCGTCTCTTTATGGAGCGATTCACTTTGTCTCCACGCTAAATAGACTGGACGATCCCTCTCAGGTTTTGCCTCTGAAAGCTTTGTCTCAACTGCTTTCCAGCACGGTGCAGTCATCTCAGCGCATTCAGGATACTCAAGCCGAAGCCTATGCTCTTCAACAATGGGGACAGATTATATACTCGAACTCACCAAATAGCAGAAGCCCGTATTGTTACCCAACAATCTCTCACGATCGCCCGTCAACTTCGGGCTGACAACCTGATTGCTCAATCGGCATGGCAGTTAGGTCGGCTCGATCGGGATCAGGGTAATCGATCGGACGCGATCGCGCACTACACTGAGGCAGTGGCTGCTCTCCAAGCTATTCGAGGCGATCTGATGGCAGTGAGTGCCGATGTGCAGTTCTCCTTTCGCGAAAGCGTTGAGCCAGTCTATCGAGAGTTGGTGAGTTTATTACTTGATGCTCAACCGAGTCAAGCGGCGCTGACTCAAGCTCGTGGCTTGATCGAAGCCCTACAAGTTGCAGAACTCGATAACTTTTTCCGAGAAGCGTGTTTGGACAAGGTGAAGCAAATTGATCAGGTTGATCCTACAGCAACCGTTGTTTATCCGATTATTTTGCCCGATCGTCTCGCGGTCATTCTGTCTACTGCCGGGGAGCCGTTGCGCTACTATGTCACGCCCAAACCCCAAGCTGAAGTCGAGAAAACCCTGGATGATCTCTTTGTATCCCTCAATCCCGTTGCAGATGCTAAACAGCGTCAGCAGTTGTCTCAGCAGGTTTATGATTGGCTGATTCGTCCCGCAGAACAAGATCAGGCATTTAAACACACCAAAACCCTGGTATTTGTGCTGGATGGGCATTTGCGAAATATTCCGATGGCGGCCCTGCATGATGGACAGCACTATCTGATTGAAAACTATGCGGTCACGCTCTCACCGGGCTTGCAGTTAATGGGAGCACGATCGCTGAATTCTGCCAACATTAGCGCGATCGTAGGCGGCATTAGTCAGTCTCGATCGGGCTTTGCGTCTCTGCCTGCGGTCGAGTCAGAAGTGCAAGACATTGCTCAAATCGTGTCTTCCTCCAAGCTGCTCAACCAGGAATTTACGAACAAAGCCCTGTCCGATCGCGTCAGAAACAGCCATGCCAATATCGTGCACCTGGCGACCCACGGACAGTTTAGCTCCCAGCTTGAGAATACCTTTCTGCTCACTTGGGATGGGCGAGTCAACGTCAAAGAGCTTTCAGAACTCCTGCGAAGTCGAGAAGGCAGCCAAGCGATCGAACTCTTGGTCTTGAGCGCCTGTGACACCGCCAGTGGGGACGATCGGGCGGTTCTCGGTCTTGCCGGGCTGGCGATTAAATCAGGGGCGCGATCAACCCTAGCCACTCTTTGGCCCGTTAAAGATCAAGCGGCGGCTCGGTTGATGGCTCACTTCTACCAGCAGCTTCGCCAACCAGGGGTCAGCAAAGCAGAGGCGCTTCGCCAAGCTCAAATCGAATTAATTCGCAAATCAGACTTCCGGGAGCCATTCTTCTGGTCAGGGTTTGTGCTCGTAGGCAACTGGCAGTAGAGCTACTTAAATTTCAGTGATACTACGGCTCCCAGAGTCAAAAGATACGCAAACCTTCTCAGAGAATTCTAGACTCACCTCTCTAGGATGAATTGAGGGTCAAACTTGGGAAACCATTTGACCCTGACCTTTTCTCCTCAGCAAAATCATGATGAAATATCCAGGGTTAACAAATCGGTTAAGTGCAATCGGCGCTGCCAATCTCCAGAAGATGACCAACCAGTTTTCTTTAGGCATTGCCCTGATTGCCACTAGTGCATTCATTTCAGTCGGAAATGCCCAAGCGGTTACCTTTACACCACCATCGGGGGGCGGTGCTCCGAGTCAATCGACAGGGGGGGCATCACGGGGAATGGTGCTCTTTTCACCTGCTGCTAAAAATGCTGTGCCCGTTCAATCGACGGGTGGAGCCTCACGGGGTAGCCTGTTTACTCCGACTTCGGGACAGCGATCGCCCCACGGCTCAATGGGGGGCGCATCGCGAGGGCAAGTGTTCACTCCAGCAGCGGGCAATGGCGCTCCGAGTCAAGGATCAGGGGGGGCATCACGGGGGCAAGTGTTCACTCCAGCAGCGGGCAATGGTGCGCCGAGCCAAGGATCAGGGGGGGCATCGCGAGTGGGGAACTATCCGCTCAATGCAGCCGCGATCGCGGGTTCAAAATCAGACACTCCCCTGGCAATGATTGCGGTTTTGCCCCAAACCTTCTATGGCACTACAGTGTCTGCCCATCCGACGATTTTGGTTTATCTCCCCGCCTCGATCGCCAAGGAAGCAGTCTTCAGTCTCAAAGATGAAGCCGGAAACACCCACACTCAAATGACGGTGCCTGTGTCAGGTCAGACAGGAATCATGGCGGTCAAACTTCCTGCCGAGGCTCTAGCTTTAGAGATAGGAAAAAACTATCAGTGGTTCTTAGCGCTGAAAGTTGATGGAAAACTCAGCCCCAGCACGCCCTATGTCAATGGTTGGGTTCGCCGGATTCAGCCGGGTGCTGCGCTAGCCTCTGCGCTCAAACAGCCCGATGTGCTCAAACAAGCGACTGCTCTAGGTGCCAACGGCGTGTGGTATGACTGCGTAGCCACCTTAGCGACCCTAAGAGCCACTCAGTCAAACAGTGCCGCCCTCGCTAAAGATTGGTCTGAGCTTCTATCGTCAGTGGGCTTAAAGGAGATCGCTCAAGCACCCTTGGTGATCTCGGCTCATTAGCCCTAGCTTTCTCAGTCGATTGAGACACCCCAGAGGCTAAAAGGATGATGGCGATCGGGTGCGTTAAGACAATTCACAACGCACCCGATCCTGTTTAAATGCCCGCTAACCTGCCCCTATCTGCTGATATCAATTCTATGTGGCGAACACTCAAAACCTTTTTTTATCGCAACCGCAGCATCTTGATTGTGGCTCCCAGTGTGGCGTTGACGGTGATGGCAGGTCAGTCGTTAGGACTCTTTAATTTATTAGAGTGGAAAGCACGAGATGAGTTGTTTCGGTTGCGCTCTTCAGAGACCTTTGCCGACTCTATCGTGGTGGTGACGATTGATGAGCAAGATATTCAATCCGTGCAGAAGTGGCCGATTCCTGATTGGGCGCTGGCTGAGTTGATAGAAAAAATTCGGGCGCAGAAGCCGAGAGCGATCGGGCTTGACCTCTATCGAGACTTACCCGAAGGAACGGGTCATGAAAAGCTTGTGAGCGTGTTTAAAACAACTCCAAATTTGATTGGAGTTGAGAAAATTACGGGCGATCGCGTCAGTCCGCCCCCTGAGCTAAAAAAGCTCGATCAGGTCGCAATAGCGGATTTAGTATTGGACGGCGATCGCCATATTCGTCGTGCCCTGCTGACGGCGGAAGACACCAAAGAGCAAGGCACCCTCAAAGCCGGACTTGCAGCTAGCGTTGCCCTCAAATATCTCGAAGCCGACGGCATAACGCTAGAAAGTGTTGATCCCCATCAGCAAACGTTTCGACTAGGAAAATCAGTGTACATGCCATTAAAGCCCCAAGAAGCTGGATATTCTGAGGCTGATTTAGGCGGTTATCAAGTTCTTCTCAACTGGCACGGCTCAGAAAAAGCATTTCGGACGGTGGCAATGCGCGACGTTTTGGCGGGTCGAGTTCCGGCGGAGGTGATGCACGATCGCATGGTGTTGATTGGCTCGATCGCTGCCAGCACCAATGATTTTTTCAGCACTCCCTACAGTTCTTCCTGGGTTTCGGCTCAAAAGCCGACTCCGGGTGTGGTAGTTCACGCCAATATTGCCTATCATCTGGTGCAATCAGCTAAGGTAGGACAGCAAAATTTGAGGGCTTTCTCAGGCGGTGAGCAAACTGGTTGGATTGTGCTGGGATCGTTAATTGGATCGGTCGGCAGTTGGTGGCTAGCGGGTGGTCGCAAAAGCCGCATTCCGGGGGGCAAGATTCTCTGGGCAACGGTGGGAGCCGGAGTGAGCATGAGTAGTGGAGTCTATGGATTGTTTTTGAACCATGCGCTGGTGCCAATGACTCCAGTTATGGTGTCGTTTTTGGGCAGTATCATCGCCACAACGCTGGCTCACAAACAGCAACATTTAGAAGACGCAAATCGCCGATTAGAAGCAGCCAACAGTCAGCTACTCGACTACTCTAAAAATCTAGAAGTCAAGGTCGAAGAACGGACTCATGAATTGGTAAAAGCCAAGCAATTAGCGGATTCAGCTAATCAGGCAAAGAGCGAATTTTTAGCGAACATGAGTCATGAACTTCGCACTCCGCTCAACGGCATTCTCGGCTATGCCCAAGTTTTAGAGCGATCGCCAACGCTGGCTCCCAAAGATTTAGAAGGAATCGGCATCATTCATCAGTGCGGTTCTCACTTGCTGATGTTGATTAATGACGTTTTAGATCTGTCAAAAATTGAGGCGCGTAAGTTAGAGTTGCAGCCGATTCCAGTTCATTTGCCAGTCTTTTTGAAGGGAGTGACTGAGATTTGTCGAATTCGCGCTGAACAGAAAGGGATTGGGTTTGAAGCGGCATTCAGCGATCGCTTGCCCTCTGGCATTCTGACGGATGAAAAGCGATTGCGGCAGGTGTTGATCAACTTATTAGGAAACGCCATCAAGTTCACGGATCAGGGCAGCGTTACCTTTCGGGTGCTGCTGGTTGAACAAGTTGACTCATCGACGTGTAAACTGCAATTTCAAGTTGAAGACACCGGAGTCGGCATTTCACCTGAACAGGTGGGAAAAATCTTTTTGCCGTTTGAGCAAGCGGGAGACGCGAGACGCAAAGCGGAGGGAACGGGATTAGGGCTGGCAATTAGCCACAAGATCGTTGCTCAGATGGCTAGTCAAATCACCGTTCAGAGCCGACTGGGAGAAGGAAGTGTCTTCTCGATTGATCTAAACATGCCGATCTCGCACGATTGGGACGACTTGACAACGGTGCCCGATCGCCAAAAAATTATCGGCATTCAGCACGTTGTGCCTCGGATTCTCATTGTCGATGACGATCTCAATCACCGATCGGGTCTGGCTACCCTACTACAGAGCCTGGGATTTCACGTTTTTGAAGCTGATGATGGTCAACAAGGACTCACTGCTGCCCTAACAAATCAGCCCGATGCGGTGATTCTAGATCTCTCGATGCCTGTGATGGACGGTTTTGAACTAATCCATCATCTTCGAGACAATCCGCAAACAAATTCCCTGTCGATCGTGGTGGTGAGCGCCAGCGCTTTTGAGGCTGATCACCAGCGTAGCTTGCAGACAGGTGCAGACATCTTTTTGGCAAAACCTTTGCAGGCTGAGACGTTGTTAGACACGTTGCAAACTCTGTTAAAACTTGAGTGGATTTATGATTCTCAACGCATTGACGTTGCAGTTACCGCTGACGAAATGATTCTTCCTGACCAAGCGGTTATCGATCAGCTTTATCATCTGGCCATGATGGGAGATGTGCAAACGATCGAGGGCATTCTAAGAGACATGACCGCGAGAAATCATCAGTTCAAAGGGTTCACGACTGAACTTAGCAAACTCACCGCAGAGTATCAGACAGGTAAAATTCGCAAATTTCTGAAGTCATTTTCAACTATAGGCTCACTCTCATGATGTCTGATGCTCAGTTGACCACAAGCCGCATTCTGCTCGTTGATGACAACCCGACTAACCTGAAAGTGCTGGCTGAAGCGATTCGAGGACAGGGCTGGATGACGCTCGTTGCTGCCGATGGTGAATCAGCGATCGAACAAGCAGACTATGCTCACCCCGACCTGATTTTGTTAGATGTGATGATGCCCGGCATGAATGGGTTTGAAACCTGTCAGCATCTTCAAGCTAGGGCTTCTACACAAGCGATTCCGGTTATTTTTATGACGGCTTTATCTGATGCCGTTGATAAGGTTAAAGGGTTAGAACTTGGGGCCGTTGATTACATCACTAAACCTTTTCAACAAGAAGAAGTAATTGCTCGAATTAAGCTGCATTTAAAACTTTCTAAGCTGGCTCAGGCCCTTGAACAAAAAAATGAGTCACTACAGCAAAAAATAGTTCAACAGGCAGAGACAGAGGCTCAACTACAACAGTTAGCCCAAGAGCTAGAACGCCGTGTTGACGAACGCACCGCTGCTCTAACCGACTCAATGCAAAAGCTAGGTCAAACTCAATTACAACTCATTCAAAGTGAGAAGATGTCTACATTAGGTGAGTTAATCTCTGGCATTGGTCATGAAATTAACAACCCAATTAATTTTATTAGCGGTAATCTTTTGCACGTTACAGACTATACAAGAGACTTACTTAATTTATTGAATTTATATCAAGCAAAGCTACAAAATCCCGATCCAGAACTCATCGATTTAACTCAAGAAATTGATTTAGACTATTTAATAGAAGATGTGCCGAATCTGCTTGTGTCGATGCAAGAAGGGATCAATCGTCTGAGAGATATTAGTTTGTCGTTACGCACTTTTGCTCGATCGGATATTTCAGCCAAAACTGAGTTTCAAATTCATGAAGGCATTGAGAGCACACTAATGCTGCTCAAACATCGCACAAAAGCCTGCGATCGTCATCCAGAGATTCAAGTCATCAAACGGTTTGGAGATTTGCCGCCGATTAGGTGCTATCCGGGGCAACTTAATCAGGTGTTTATGAACATAATTGCCAACGCTATTGACGCGATCGAAGATACAATTCACGGTCTTTCTTATCAAGAAATTGGTGCATCTACCAACATTCTCATCACTACTACAGTGAGCGCTTCAAAAGATCAGATTACGATTCAGATTAAAGATAGCGGAGCGGGAATGCCTCCTGAGATTCAGTCCCATATTTTTGAACCGTCCTTTACAACAAAACCTGTCGGAAAAGGAACAGGATTAGGATTGCCGATCAGTCGCCAAATTATTGTAGAAAAACATGGTGGAATGATTGATTGTGTATCTGAACTCGGAACGGGAACAGAATTTTTTATTACGTTACCCATTTGATCCTTAACAGGTTGACTGTTCTTAGTTTTGAATTTTAGAATCGCGATCGCATCTGGAATGCTGTTCAAATACTTCTAGGATTATCAAGCAAATTCAGTCTGAGAGGTGATTGCGATTGGCGTTAGGACGTTTTTGCTGTCCTATATTTTTGTTCCTTCAGAGCGATCGCTGAATAATTGTGTTTGAATTCACCACGGTGAAAACCCTTCAGATAGAATATGACGTAGCTCTATTCTTAGACTTGCCGTCTAAATGCAATGCGAAAACTCCAATTTTGGGTATTGCTAGCACTGTCGATTTGCCTTTTTGCAGCAATGTTGGCTCAGAGTGGAACGGCTCAATCGGGGTCAGACTCCTACGATCTGCCTGTTGTGTCGCCCTCTGTTTTGCCATCATCTGAGATTGCAACCACGGAGATTGCAACCACGATCGAGCAGGTTGAGCAACGCTGGAAACGGCAGTTTGAAGACTACTTTCAGGGAAAAATCACGAGCGAGATTGTTCCAGCAGATCAGATTGCCCGATCGCTGGCCCAGATCAATCAAGAGACAAAGCATCATGCTGCGCTGATCTACGCCATTCCCCAGCCCGATCGCTTAGATCTGATTCTCGTTTTAGAGTCTGGAAAACTGATTCGACGAGAAGTGCCCGCCGCCAATCCGGTGCGATTGCGGGAGACGATTCAGACATTTCGCATGGGCATTCTGCGTCCCGACTCACAGCCCGATGAATATCTTGAGCCAGGGCAACAACTCTATCAATGGCTGGTTGGCTCTATTGCCGCAGACTTAGGGAACGCCGATCTATTGATTTTTTGCTTAGGAAGCGGGCTGCGAAGTCTTCCGCTCGCCGCACTGCACGACGGAAAGCGGTTCTTAATTGAGACCTACCAACTGGCAATCATTCCCGCATTTAATTTGCTCGATCGCACGGCCCGCAACACCTCTCAAACTCAAGTGTTGGCAATGGGAGCCTCAACGTTTGACCATCAGACCGATCTGCCCGGTGTGCCCCTCGAACTCGCGGCCATCACCCAACCGCCCTGGAGCGGTAGACAATTGCTCAATCAAGCCTTTACGCTCAAAAATCTGCGGGAGCAGAGAGCCAGCTTTCCCTATAGCATTGTGCATTTTGCGACTCACGCCGAGTTTGCTGCTGGAACCGTCGATCGCTCTTACATTCAGTTCTGGAATCAACAGCTTCGCCTCGATCAGTTTCAAGAATTAGGATTGCAGCAGCCGCCCGTGCAGCTTTTAGTGTTGAGCGCTTGTCGAACGGCCTTGGGCGATCGCAACGCCGAGCTAGGGTTTGCAGGTCTAGCGGTGCAAGCCGGGAGTAAAGCCGCGATCGCGTCTCTCTGGTCAGTCAGTGATCTCAGCACTCCATTGCTCATGCAGGCGTTTTATCGGCATCTCAAAACCGCGACGATTAAGGCAGAAGCCCTCAGGCTCGCCCAGCTTGAAATGCTGCATAATCAACTGCATCTCAAAGATTTGCCGAGCCAAGCGACTGCATCCAGTACAAACATATCTCACCCTTATCACTGGGCAGCCTTTACGCTAGTAGGAAATCCGTGGTGAGGTTTTTGTCATGCGTCCTCGTCAGAGCATCCCCGACCTGTTTTCAACGTTTCTTCAGTTTGAATCGAACGTGGCGACTCGCTGGAGTGTGGATGCAAAACTTCAGCGCAGTATCAAGACTCAGATGCAAAGTCGCCCAGAGGTAGCCGCCGATTTTTGGGAGCGATATTGGCACCAATGCGCTCAATCAGAAGCAGAGGGGCAACGATCTCTGGCAGTTGGGCATCTCTCTGCCTATTTGCAAGAAGCGTGCTATTGGAGTGTGCAAAAAATCATTCATTCTCAACGAGGCAGTCAGATCTCAGACTTTTTTCAAATCGCGATCGCGGCGGTTCCCAAAATTCTCGCAGCCTGTGAAGTCAGCGGTCGGGCAACGCTGAAAACCTATGCCAGTAGCGCTTTTGGCAACGTGGTGCGCGACTGGCTACGACAACGGCGCGAAATCGACCTGTGCAGCGAGTGGGGGCTGTTGCTCAAACTCAGCCGCAAGCGCTTGATCGAAGTCTTGCAGCAAGAAGGGCTAAACAGCGTGAGAATTGATCAGCTTGTGCTGGCGTGGCACTGTTTTGAAGCCAGCTATAAACCTGCAAAAACGCTGGGTTTGCGGCGATCGACTGCCCCTGACCCCAAAACTTGGCACGTCATCGTCGATCGCTATCATCAGTCACGGTTGCCCGACGGGTCGGTGACGACTGCGGTTGAGCTAGAGCGCTGGCTGCTCTATTGTGCCAGTCGGGTGCGAAGCAGCGCTTATCCCACTGTGGCCTCACTCAATGCACCCAAGGGCGATCGTGAATCGGGACAGTGGCAGGATGATTTAGTCCATGACCACACCTCGCTGTTAGAGAAGCTGATTGCTGAAGAAGACACTCAGCAGCGTCAGACTCAGCGCCGCGAGATGTCTCAGGTGCTAGCAGAGAGTGTGGCTTCGCTAGATGCCGTGACTCAGAAACTATTAGCCCTTTATTATCAGCAGCAGCTTACCCAGCAGCAAATTGCCCACGAGCTTGAGATGCAGCAATATACGATTTCTCGCAGATTGTCTAAAACACGAGAACAATTATTGCTCAAATTAGTGCATTGGAGTCAGGAGACCTTACATATTTCGGTCAGTTCCAACGTGATCAAAGGAATGGGGGCTGAGTTAGACGAGTGGCTTCGTCACTATTACGCTAGTCATGACTCTGACGATCGCGCCTCGGCAAATCACGCTTCGGAGCAATAACGATGACTTTTTTAGAGTGTCTGACTGATCTGAATTTAGAGATTTCTGCCTCTGTGCAAGAGGCGGCGTGGAGGCAACTTGAGGGGCAGGCTTGGAGTGTTTATCTCAATCCAGTCTGTTTGCAGACCGTGTTGCCCTGGATTCAAGCTGAGTATGTGCCTCAGGCTCAAAGCGGGTTATCAGGTTCGCAACTCACGTCGGCTTGGCAACTGGTCAAGGGAACCTCGATCGTCTGGGATGACTGCCGATTAATTCTGATTCCCACTTGCTCGATCGACACGTCTGAACTGCGAGTCTCTCAAGAATGGATGGATTTGTCGAGTTGGATTGGGGACTATTATTTTGCAGTTCAAATCGATCCTGATGAGTCAACGCTGCGGATCTGGGGATATACCACTCACGCCCAGATTAAAACCCTGGGAACCTATAATGCCGACGATCGCACTTACTCACTAGATGCTGCCTATCTGATTCGAGATATCAGCGTGTTTTGGGTCGCGCAGCAGGCAGGACTAAATGAAGTGACTCGCTCAACCGTTGCGCCGCTCAATCCAATCACCACCACCCAAGCAGAAACGCTCTTGCAGCAGTTGGCGAATCCATTAGTGATTGAGCCTCGCTTGGTGCTGCCGTTTGCCCAATGGGGCGCATTGGTCGAGCAAGCTGAGTGGCGCGATCGCTTAGTCAATCTTCAACGCCGAGAGAAGGCTCCTTTGGTCAATCTTAGCCGTTGGCTACAGCAGAGTTTTGACGCGGGTTGGCAGAGCCTAGAGAGTTTGTTTGATTACAACAATGCGCTTGCCTATAGTTTTAGACAAGGGGCTGAAACTGCACCAACCTCTGTTCAGCGCGTCAAAGTAGTCGATCTCAATCAACGATCGCTGCTGTTAATCGTACAACTCGATCCAGATTCCCCCGATCGCCTCACTATTCGCCTTCAGCTTCGATCGGCTGATCCACAGTCTACGCTGCCGAGCGGACTGCAACTAACGCTGCGATCGGGATCGGCTGCGGGTGAAATGATCCAAACAGTTGAAGCGACCGATCAAGACAATCTCATTCAACTAAAACGGTTTAAATGCCCGATCGCGACTCGCTTTACCATAGAGCTTGCAATCGCCGCTGACACCCTCATCCTACCTTTTGTGGTGTAGTCATGGAATTTGTGATTGTGCTCAATTTTGGACAAGGACACTGGAAAACTGGGTTCCCTAGCGTGTTCGCGCAGCTTTGGGAACCCGATCATCCCACCCCGATGCAGTTTAGCGGCAGTCTGCCTGCAATTCCTGAGTTTGTGGCAGATCATCAACGCTGGCGATCGCACTACTCGGCGATCTATGCTCATTTGGGGCTGCGGCGGTTGCCAGACTTTGATATTGAGGAGGATGATAACACCCGCGTTTCGCTAGCAGAATTCAACGCCCTTTGTCAAACCCTTCAGCGTCATCTGAATCAATGGCTGAGTGTTGCTTCGTTCCAATCGATCGAGCGATCGCTGAGAACTCGACTTTCTCCTCAAGACGCGATTCGATTAATCATTGTGGCAGATAATCTACAAGTTCTACAGCTACCGTGGAACCTATGGGACTTTTTGACTGACTATGCGATCGCTGAAATTGCCATCAGTCTGTCTACGTTTGCTCGATCGACAGAGATCATACAAATTCAACCCAAACCCCATCATGAAACAGTAAAGATTCTCAGCATTCTAGGTAACGCTAACGGAATAGAAATCGATCGCGATCGACAACTCCTTCAGCAATTACCCAACGCTGAAATTAAATGGCTTATTGAACCAACTCTACAAGCGGTTCAAGATCAGCTTTGGCAATCGGAATGGAACATTCTATTTTTTGCAGGTCATAGCGATAGTCGCAAAAAAGGCTGCATCCAAATTAATCAGACTGACACCATCACAGTTGAACAGTTGAAATATGGATTGCGCAACGCGATCGCCCATGGATTGAAACTGGCAATCTTTAACTCTTGTGACGGGTTAGGACTTGCCCACGATCTAGCAGATTTGCAGCTAACTCAAACGATCGTGATGCGAGAACTTGTGCCCGATCGGGTCGCCCAAGACTTTCTCAAACACTTTTTATCGGGCTTTGCTCAAGATAAATCACTCTATGTTGCCGTTCGAGAAGCGCGCGAAAAACTGCAATCGTTAGAAGGCGATTTTCCGTGTGCAACCTGGCTCCCAGTCATTTGTCAAAATCCGGCTGAGGTGCCATCGCGCTGGTCAGATTGGGTTGCCCCTCGTCCGTCACGATTTCCTCGTCTGACGCGATCGCAGACTCTCACGATCGCGCAGTCTAGCCTCGTGGTCACCCTCGCGATCGTGCTGCTTCGCGGGCTGGGCTTGATGCAACCGCTAGAGCTGCAAACCTTCGATCGCTTGATGCAATTTCGCCCGCCAGAGCCGCCCGACTCACGATTGCTGATTGTGCGAATTGATGAAGAAGATATCGAAAAACAGAACGCCGGATCATTATCTGATGCAACACTCGATCGATTGCTAGAAATTCTGTCGCGCTATCATCCCCGTGTGATCGGATTGGATCTTTACCGCGATTTTCCCACCCAAAATTCCTCGCTTCAACAACGATTAGAGCAATTAACTCAGCGCGATCAACTGATTGCCGTTTGCAAGCGTCCTGATCCGATGTCTCGCGACTTAACGGGCGTTGCGCCACCGCCTAACATTCGCGCTAGCAAGATTGGCTTTAGTGATTTTGTGCAAGACGAAGATAGTGTGATTCGTCGTCACTTGTTGTTTGTTAGCCCTAAGACAATCGCGACCTGCACGACACCCTATGCTCTGAGTGTTCAGCTTGCCTTTCGTTATCTTGCAGCAGAACCTAGCCCAATTTTGCCCACATTTACGCCTGAGCGATATCTCAAATTAGCCAGCACCACGTTCTTAGGACTGAGCGATCGCGTGAGTGGATACCAACAACTGGATGCACGGGGAAGTCAGGTCTTGCTGAACTATCGATCGCTGCCGCCGCAAACGATTGCTCAACAAGTCACCGTGCGTCAGATACTCAGTGGACAAATGAATCTTGAAGCCATCCGAGATCGAGTGGTCTTGATTGGCATGACTGCGCCCAGTAGCGGCGATTCTTTTGCAACCCCCTACGGGAAAAGCTTTCCGCAGCGAGTGCCGGGTGTGTTGATTCATGCTCAGATGGTCAGTCAGATGCTGAGTGCTGTGCTCGATCGCCGCCCCTTGCTGTGGGTGTGGCCGTCTTGGGTTGAAGTGCTGTGGATCGGCAGCGGCTCCCTAGTCGGAGGACTGATTGCTTGGAGGTTTCGCCATGCCAGAGGCTTTACGATCGCGCTGTTGTTCAGCAGTGGTGTGGTTATGGGTGTATCCTACTGTCTATTGATTAGCGGCGGCTGGATTCCGCTGGTGCCTACGCTGGGAGTTATGGGATTAACGGCTTGTATCGTTGCTTATCGCTTCACGATTATAAAAGACAATTAAATCCTGTTAAGACTATCGTTGACCTATTAGAGAAACTCCTGAGATGTCTAGTTTAACAACAGTATTCCCTCCAGCATTCATCGCAGCAATCACGCTCTTGATCGCTAGTTTAGGGGGAGACATTCCCCTTAGCGAAGCAACCCCTCAAATTCCGCAGCAAATTCGCTTTGATCCACCGACTCCTCCTGATCCGGGTGAACCGAGCGATCGTGGGCAGGGCGGTGGGCATCGAGGTGCCTGTGAAGAACGCTACCAGAGCCTTACAGCCTTGGTTCCGGCGATTCGTCCAGACACGCTGTGGGGCTTAACGGTTCGCGATCGTCCAACGGTTTGGTTTAGCCTTCCCGCCCAAATTAACACCGAAGCTCCTGCCCAATGGCGACTCCAAGATGCCAAGGGCAAGCTGATTTATAAAACAACGCTCCGCATTCCTAAAACAACCTCGACTTCCCAGATCATCAGCCTTTCGATGCCCACGACCGCCCCACCTCTAACTCAAGGAACCTATCGCTGGGAACTGGCAATCTTTTGCGATGAAGCGATCGATACTCCTGTGGTTCGTCGGGGCACCCTTCAACGCATCACGGCTTCTCCCAAATTACGCCAAGAACTCGCGATCGCCAAAACGCCGTTAGACCGTGCGACGAGTTATGCAAAATCTGGAATTTGGTACGATGCCCTGTCGGAACTAGGGACTCAACTTCGTATCTCTAAAACTAACCCTACGATCGCCGCCTGGAATCAACTCCTTCAGCAACAAAACCTTACCGCTCCCCCTACTCTCACCCCCTGCTGCGCTCCAAAATAAACCCCTCTGGTCAGACCCCACCCGATCGCGATTGCTGCTCAACCTGCTGGTAACACAGGGTCAGACATTTAATCGCAGCCGTTTTCCGGTGGGTGAACAAACGGCGCTTGCCGAGTATCGAGGTTAACTAAGCTGGCGATCGAGCCATATCCACCGCCCCCTGGCGTTTCGATGATGAAAACATCGCCGGAATTCATTTGAACTTCTGCTTTGCTGGCGAGAAATTCAGTTGTTCCATCCCGACGCAGGACTGAGTTGTGCCCGATCGCTCCAGATTCGCCACCCGCTAACCCAAAGGGTGCCACCACCCGATGACCCGACAAAATGGCTGCGGTCATGGCTTCGCGAAATTGAATCCGGCGAATGGTTCCATTGCCCCCTCGATGCTTTCCAGCGCCGCCACTGTTAGCCCGGATCATAAACGCTTCCACCAACACCGGAAACCGCCACTCTAAGACTTCCGGGTCAGTCAACCGCGAGTTTGTCATATGGGTTTGAACTGCGTCCGTTCCGTCAAACGTGGCACCTGCCCCAGAACCACCACAAATTGTCTCATAATACTGATAGTGCTCGTTGCCAAAGGTGAAATTGTTCATGGTGCCTTGCGATGCTGCCATGATACCGAGGGCACCATACAACGCATTGGCGATCGCTTGTGAGGTTTCGACATTGCCTGCCACCACCGCAGCCGGATAGCGGGGATTGAGTAAGCAGCCCTCTGGAACAATGATGTCTAAGGGCTTAAGGCACCCAGCATTGAGGGGGATATCATCTTCAACCAGTGTCCGAAACACATACAGCACAACCGCTTTACAGATCGCTAACGGGGCATTCAAATTTGTGGATTGTTGGGGTGAAGTGCCCGTGAAATCAACACAAGCCGAGCGAGTATGATGATCGATCGTAATTTTGACGCAAATCTCGCTGCCATCATCCATTGCATAGCTAAAGCTGCCGTCTTTTAGCACCTCAATGGCCCGCCGCACCGATGCTTCGGCATTCTCTTGAACATGGTGCATATAGACTTGCACAGTTGCCAATCCATACTGCTCAACCATGTGGTGGAGTTCTTTTACGCCTCGTTCATTGGCAGCAATCTGCGCCCGCAGGTCGGCCAAGTTTTGGACAGGATTGCGAACGGGATAATCACCTGCGCTCAACCATTCTAACAATCTGGCTTCTTGGAAATGTCCTTGATCTACGATCGGCGCGTTGTCGAGCAAAATGCCTTCCTGGTCGATTGTGGTGCTGTGCGGAGGCATTGAACCGGGCGTAATGCCGCCAATATCGGCGTGATGCCCCCGTGAAGCCACATAAAACATCGGAACAACAGCATCTGAAACAAATACTGGAGTGATCACCGTGATATCTGGCAAATGCGTGCCGCCGTTATAGGGATTGTTCGACGCATAGGCATCTCCGGGTTTGAGCATGTTCCCCCTAGCTCGAATTAAACTGCTGACGCTTTCGCTCATCGATCCTAAATGAACCGGAATATGGGGCGCATTCGCCACAAGCTGTCCCTGGTGGTCAAAAATCGCGCAAGAGAAATCTAGCCGTTCTTTAATATTGACCGAGTAACTGGTGTTTTGCAGCGTTACGCCCATTTCCTCAGCGATCGCGCGCACCAGATTGTTGAAGATCTCTAAGAGAACGGGATCGGGACTTGAGGACGAAACCACAACTGCGTCTGCATCTTCCTGCTTGACGGGGTTTGTCTGCCGCACAACCAGGTGATTTTGTTGTGTTAATTCCGCACACCATCCGGGTTCGAGCACGTTTGTTCCGGTTGGCTCAAGAATCAGAGCGGCTCCGGTGATGCGATCGCCGGGTCTTAGATCCTGACGTTGATAAACTGGCGTATCGTGCCAACTGCTCTTGGTGTAGATTTTCACGGTAGCGATCGGGGTCAGCGGTGTTGTTCTGCTGAGGGGAAGCAGTGGGTCTGTCAGGGGCATTGCGTGCCCGATCGCTTCTACCGAAACAGCTTCCACAATCAAAGCTTTGTTAGGCATCACGAAGCCATATCGTTGCCGATAGACCTGCTCAAACTGAAGTCGCATGGTCTCTGCATCACTAAAATCGATGGGCAAAGTTGAGTCAGTCCCTGCATAGCGCAGACGGGTTTTGAGCAGAACTTGGATACGATCGTCCCTAACCCCTTGAGCCGCAATTTCTGCTCGACCGTCAGCCGTGAGGGTCTCTAGCATCTGCTCTAGCGTGGGCATTATCTCTGCGGTGAGGTGAGTTTCGACTGTCCTTTCTTTCAAGGTGCGTAAATCTGCCAAACCAATGCCATAAGCTGACAACACCCCTGCAAACGGATGAATAAAGATCTGCGACATTCCCAAAGCTTCGGCAATCAGGCAGGCGTGTTGTCCGCCTGCGCCGCCAAAGCAACAAAGCGTGTATTGAGTCACATCATAGCCCCGTTGCACTGAGATTTTTTTAATCGCGTTGGCCATTTTGTCGATCGCAATAGCCAGGAACCCGGCTGCAACTTGTTCATCAGTGCGGCAGTCTCCAGTTTTCTCATGGATTTCGGCGCTCAAGGTCGCGAATTTTTGCTGCACAATATCGCGATCGAGGGGCAAGTTACCTTCAGATCCAAACACATGAGGGAAAAATTCTGGCTGAATCTTGCCCAAGCGCACGTTGCAGTCAGTCACCGTTAGCGAACCCCCTTTGCGGTAGCAAGCGGGCCCTGGATGTGCTCCGGCAGACTGTGGGCCCACACGACAGCGAGAACCATCAAAGGTCACGATCGACCCTCCACCCGCCGCAACGGTATGAATCGACATCATGGGGGCCCGAAGCCGGACACCCGCAATTTCGGTTTCAAACGTGCGCTCATACTCGCCGTTAAAGTGAGATACATCGGTTGAAGTGCCGCCCATATCAAAGCCAATAATTTTGTCAAATCCGGCGGCTGTGCTAGTTTTGACGGCTCCTACAATGCCTCCAGCCGGCCCAGAAAGAATGCTGTCTTTGCCCTGAAACCATTGAGCATCTGTGAGACCGCCATCCGATTTCATAAATTCCAGCTTGGTGGACAGTTCCAGAGCAGGATTTAACTCGGCTCCTACCTGATCAACATATCGGCGCAAAATTGGTGAGAGATAGGCATCTACAACGGTGGTGTCACCTCGACTAATCAGCTTCATCAAGGGGCTAACGTCGTGAGAAACCGAGACTTGAACAAAGCCAATGCTGCGAGCGATCGTGGCAACTTGTTGTTCATGCTGAGGGTAGCGATAGCCGTGGAGGAACACGATCGCGCAAGCCCGAATTCCATCGTTATGAGCACGCTGTAACGCTACAGTTAATCGTGTTTCCTCGTGAGCGGTGATGGGAACAAAGTCTTCACCTTGGGCTGTGTAGCGCTCATCGACTTCAATGACCCGTTCATACAACCGTTCAGGTAACACAATCTGACGGGCAAAGATATTCGGACGGTTTTGATAGCCAATTTGCAGCGCATCCCGAAATCCCTTGGTGATCAGCAGCAGCGTGCGCTCACCTTGACGTTCTAGCAATGCGTTGGTTGCAACGGTTGTGCCCATCTTCACCACTTCGACCGTTCCGGCTGGGATGAGTTGATGGCAAGACAACCCTAAGATATCTCGAATCCCCTGAATCACGGCATCTTGATACTGTTGGGGTTGTTCTGAAAGCAGTTTATAGAGAATAATCCACTGTTGATCAGCGAGTGCAACAATCTGAAACCGTTTAGAGGTTTGAGAGAGCCGATCTACGATCGACTGATCATCGGTAACAACCACTAAATCGGTAAACGTACCCCCTCGATCGGCAAACACTTTCAACATAATTCCCCCAACAAACTCAGTGAATAGGAAAACCTATAGGTATTTTGAAAAGCTGCCGCCTTAGAACCATCAAATTTTCACTATCTAGATATCTTTATAATGCTTTGAGAAGAATCAAGATAGAACCCTCAGAAAAAGGGAACAAGACATCAAAGCCCCTCTCTTTTTAAGGGAATATAGGAGAATCGAAGACCTGTAATGTCAGAAAACGCTTTTCAAGCATCCTCTAAGAAAAAATTCTTATCAATGTCGTTAGAACCCAGGAGACGTTGAGCATCGTGAGTTCTTCAGAGCTTCATAAAATGAATGACCCGCAACGAATGACCCGTGGCGTTTGAGTGTGCGCCACCTTCAGACTGTCGCGAAAAACCGGGCAGCAACTTGCTACCCGGTTTCGCACTCAGTATGCTGACCTCAGTGTGCATTTCATCCACTCGTCATGAATAACTCATGAGAGCAAAGCTGATGAACAGGAGAAGCAAGACAATTAGTTCTCCTCTTCCTCTAAACCTAATTCTGCCTTGTAATTAAAGCCACGCTTAATTCTTCTGTTTGTAACGGGAGTCAGTTCATATCTCGCGTTGTGCTTGTTGATTTCTTGCTCATGCTCCTCAAACCACCCCTTAATATCTGCGGTAGGCTGACCACTAATCTTTTGAACAATGCCCTGTGAGATGTAAATCGGCGGCTCTTTTTTAGACTTGTTGTACTCTACGATCGCAGCAAACACCTGCTCAATCGTGATCCCAGTTGCATCTTCTTGTTCTGAGTCTAGCTCCCCTGTTTGCAATTCTTTAGACCCAGAAGAGCTTAAAAGCGAGTTCAAAGCCTGATCTAGGGCGTGATCATTAACGGAAGCTGCAACCACTGCGTCAGCAACTGTAGAAGGACTGAAGCCTGTTTTCAGTATTTCTAAAGCTTGATTCTTTAGAATAGTCACGCTGCGAGTCGAAAGGTCATATTTCTGAGCGACCGTCTTGCTCGCGTTAGAATCACCCAGCAATTCACGATGTAAGCAATCTAAAGCAACCTTGATTTTTTCTGTCGGAGATAAGTCATTAGAGTTTCGTGACATAGAGTGAAAACCCACTAAATTACAAAATAGATGACAGCCCAGTCAGCATACATCAAAAAAGAACCACCTAAGAATAGAATTTTCTAACGATCTAACTAGTCAACTAGAAGCTTTAGAGATTCTAGCCTAATTGAGAGTCATTGCCTTGGAACCAAGGCAAATAAAATTTGTGAATGACTCAAAATTGGGAATACATTTAGGTGACTGATCACAAACTAGGCACTGTCGCTCCTGTGGTTTCGTTGGTTCCTAATATAGGGTCAATCAAACCGCCAGTCCAAAATTTTCTAACTTCAAAAGACTGGAAGATGCCGATTGAGGAAGTCAAGATGCCAGGAATTAGTCTTGAGAATATCTCAGAATCTTATGAAAAATTTGACAAAGGAAGCGAGAAATACAGGAAAAAATACACGGAAGTCATTTTTTATTGATGATCCTGTTCATGCTGTAATCATCGTTGACAATTTTTAAGCCATCGGATGCCTGTGCAACTTTATCACAGGTGGCAAGGCAACGTCACATATGAACATAGAGATCGAATGTGCTGAAGGTATCACCCCCAATAGTAAAACCCACTCAAAGTCCCCCATTTTGGGAAATTTAGATCTCTCGACTATAGTCTTTTGCGTAGACTCGAATCAGGGGATGACTCCACAAGATATCGATCTGAGAAGTCTCAAATTTTGTACAAACCTGCTGAATAAATCGCTCTGTGACATATTCCATCGCAACAGGTTGTAGGAAGTATAGAGAGGGCAGCAAATTTCAAGAACCGGGTTCGCTTTTAACTGCGCCTCCTTCAAAGACCTGTCTTTAGACAGAGAAAGACCAACTCGCCGCTTAACTCAATGAACTTAAGTGTTCTAAATGAGGCAAATGTTGGAGAATGAGTACAATTAATTGAACGTCAAGAGACCCCTCTTCGCCACTAATCAGACGATCACCATAAGCCGATCGAGATCAGCCATACAGCAATAATCGATTGCCGTGGATGCGGTCGTTTTGACTATTTGAACTGGATACAGACTTAAAAACTTTCGACCTTACATACATTAGGAGCCACATGAGTACAATCACTACCAAGGATGGTACGCAGATTTACTACAAAGACTGGGGCACAGGACAACCTATCGTTTTCAGTCACGGTTGGCCGCTCAATGCTGATGCCTGGGATGGGCAACTGTTTTTCCTGGCATCTAAGGGTTACCGCTGCATCGCCCACGATCGTCGCGGGCATGGACGATCAAGCCAGTCTTGGAACGGCAACGAGATGGACACCTACGCCGATGACCTGGCAGCACTGATTGAGATGCTGGATTTAAAAGACGTGGTTTTGATTGGACACTCGACGGGCGGCGGCGAAATCACCCGCTACATGGGTCGCCACGGCACAAAGCGCGTCGCCAAAGCCGTGCTGGTAGACGCAGTGCCACCGCTGATGTTGAAGACCAACGCTAATCCTGACGGAATCCCGATCGAGGTTTTTGATGGCTTTCGCGCCAGTGTCGCTCACGATCGTTCTCAGTTCTATAAGGATGTTAGCGAACCGTTCTACGGTGCTAACCGATCGGGTGCTAAAGTCTCGCAAGGTCTGCGGGAGCAGTTCTGGCTTTGGAGTATGCAGGTTGGTCTCAAAGGCGCGATCGACTGCATCAAAGCGTTCTCCGAGACGGACTTCACCGAGGATCTCAAAAAAATTGACGTGCCGACGTTGATCATTCACGGCGACGATGACCAAATCGTGCCGATCGGTACTTCGGCTCTCATCTCATCAAAACTTGTGAAGAATGCCATCCTGAAGGTTTATCCAGGTGCACCCCACGGGCTAACCGACACGCACAAAGAACATCTCAATTCAGACCTACTGTCGTTCCTCAAGGGGTGACACTAATCTGCTGATCTGTGCCATGAATGGCACAGATCAGCAGGGGTATCTTCTCATGTTTTTGCAATCTGCTTTAGATAACTTTTTCAAACTCAATCACTACAAAACTCATCATCATGAAAAAACTTGAAGGAAAAATTGCAGTCGTTACGGTCGTATCCAAAGGCATTGGAGCTTCGATCGCCAAATATCTGGCAGCCGAAGGTGTAGCCGTTGTTGTCAACTACGCATCTAGCAAAGAAGGAGCCGATCGCGTCGTTGATGAAATTGCTAAAGCGGGCGGCAAGGCGATCTCCATCCAGGCAGATGTTGCCAAAAAGACAGAGATCGAACGGCTGTTTGCCCAGACACAGCAGACGTTTGGCACATTGGATATTCTGGTCAATAATGCTGGTATTTATGAATTTGCCCCACTGGAAGACATTACAGAAGAACACTTCCACAAGCAGTTTAATTTGAATGTGCTGGGGTTGCTCCTCACCTCGCAGGAAGCGGCAAAGCACTTCGGGCCCGCAGGCGGTAGCGTGATCAATATCAGTTCGATCGTCAGCACCCTCACGCCCCCGAACGGCGCGGTCTATAGCGCGACCAAAGTGGCAGTTGATGCCGTCACGAAGTCACTTGCCCAAGAGTTAGGTTCACGCCACATCCGCGTCAACGCCATCAATCCTGGCATGGTAGAAACGGAGAGGACTCACACGGCGGGAATCATCGAGAGCGAAGGTCGCCAGCAGGCTGAAGCGCAAACCCCACTGGGTCGGATTGGGCAGCCACAGGACATTGCAACTGTGGCCGTTTTCTTCGCGTCCTCTGATTCAGCCTGGATTACTGGCGAAACACTACACGTCACAGGTGGTCTTCGTTGACGTAAATCAAAGACGGTTCAGTTGTCGTCTCGATCGCGGCTGACCTGATGTGAAGATAGTTCTAGTCAAGTGGGCGCGATCGCTCGTCTGACAAGCAACTCAACAAACCCTACACAAGCTATCAAAACAATGCTTTTAACGAAAAAGAAAATTCAAGGATTTGTGCTCATTTTGGCACTCGCTATTAGTGCTGTAGTCGGTCTATCAATGCGCCATTCCGAGGCAGTCGCGGCACAGCCGTTAGCTCAAACGGCGATCGCCAAACCCTCGATCGTGCTGGCGCATGGTGCCTTTGCGGATGCCACCTCATGGCAACACGTCATTCCGCTTTTAGAACGTGATGGTTACACTGTGACGGCAGTGCAGAACGCGCTCACCTCCCTTCCAGACGACGTTGCCACAACCAAGCGGGTGATTGATGCCCAAAAGGGTGCAGTAGTTGTCGTCGGACACTCCTATGGTGGCAGCGTGATTACAGGTGCGGCGGCGGGCAACCCACAGGTTAAGGCACTGGTTTATCTTGCTGCCTATGTACCGGAGGCAGGCGAAAAAATTAGTGAGTTAGGTGCTAAATACGCTGCCCCTCCACTCAACACGGCATTGGTGCCTGATACGGCAGGCTTCCTCTACATCAATCGTGAAAAGTTTCACGAGGTCTTTGCTAAAGATGTTTCAACCGCCGAGGCGCGTGTGATGGCAGCGACGCAAAAGCCGATCGCGAGTGTGGCTTTTGACCAAGCAGTGAGTAATGTTGCCTGGAAGACAATTCCCTCCTGGTATCTCGTGGCTCAAGAAGACCGAGCTATTAACCCTGATCTGGAGCGCTTTATGGCTAAACGCATCGGTGCCAAAACAGCCGAAATTAAAGCGAGTCATGTGCCCTTTATTTCTCATCCCAATGAAGTTGTCAAACTGATCGAAGCGGCTGCCACTGCCACTGTGAAGTAAAAGTCAGTACTCCGTGATGGTTCTGCTGAACTTCATTACCGCTCTCCTTTTGGCGATCGAGGTTCTTGTTCTTTTTTGCATAACCCCATAACGACTGCCCCAGCTTTGTTTATTAATGGCATTCGGTATCGCGGCTGGAACATTGAGCAATTGATGTCAGCGATTGTCACAGCAAAGCATTCAGTTTCCGGCTTATGGCGCAAGCAAGTAATCAATCGGAACAATGCCGAAAAAGTTGGACTAAGCTTGCGTCCAACGCGGTTGCAGTCTGGCTGCTTTGGCTGAGTTCGGGCATCTTGTTTTGTGTTGTTTTATTGGGTTAGTGCCTGTCTCTACAGTGCTAGTAGCGCTGGCGATCGCACCTTACCGTAGTCCTGTTGTTTGTGGTCGGCGCGATCGGTCAGTTAAGCTTTGGCGGATATCGTTTCGGTCGGCTCTGGATGGGAAGGCGTAAGCCAGAGCGGGGCAGGCATCATTTCGGTAGGTTTACGGCAATTTATTTATCTATATTTAATTTCACCTAGCTACTTACTAAGTTGAGGCTGAGAACAACACCATGTGCAGCTTTATCAACAACAATAATATTAATGTTCGCCGAAGCCCTGATCCTGAGTCTTCTACGGTAACTCAACTTAATCGTGGAGACGCTGTAAAAGCTGCGGGGAATTGAGTTCATTGTGCGGCGTGAAATTCTGGTAAGCTACCGCATTATGCCTCTCTCCAAGGATAGGTTTTTAATCAATACATCAGTGGTTATTATGAAGATTCTGTTCGATCGCCTTTCTAAAAAGATTACTCAGTCAGACTTCTAGCGCTTAGAGTCGTCCTCGATCTCGATTTCCAATATTGGAAAGTTACTTTCCGTGTAGGTGAATGTAATGCTGAAAGAATTACCCTACTGTAGAAATTTAGAAACAGAGAAAAGCAACCATCTAAACTCTCTGGTTAGGGCAACACAACCTCGATACTAAAGCGTATTTTCAAGAGTGATTGTTTGAAGTGAACTGAAAACAATCAGTTGTTTGGCGCATTCAGCACTAGAGCGATGACCGTTTCCTTCGATTTATCTTAAATTTCATCTATCAACTCATTCATCTTATGGGCAACACACAACAACGGGCAGATTGATCAGCACTGACACGGAGAACTCTAGTAACTTTCAGGAGCGCAAACTCTATGCTGCTTTCATCACGGTACTGGAATATTTGGTGTATTAGTCCTGCTAGCGAGACTTTAGGGTATAAAAACTGTTTGATTCCCTCAGCACAAGAATTTGCTCAGAACCATATTCCGAGTGTTCAAGATGGAGCCGTTCGATCTGCGTTACTGTCCTACTTTCATGCCAAAAGCTCTACAGTGACTGACAGCACTCAAGCGCAGGCTGGGCTTTGCCTCAGGTGTTATGTGTCTACCTCTATTCTCAAGGCTTGCCACACGATCGATCATCTCTTCGGTAGCGATAAATCTTTCACTTACCGAGATTTGCTGCCCTTTGTGTTAAATGATGACGGAAAAACGCAAGTCATTCTTGATCACGATCGCAAAGTCCAATTTGTCCTGATGGGCGACAAGCAGCCTCAAGTATCAACCTATCAGTTTTTTTCGGTTGAAGTGTTGCGGACGTTTAGGTCTGAGGCTCAACCCAGATTGAGTTTAGACAATTGGACGCATCTGCAAACGAAACAGAATACGGAGCTTAAACAGTTTCTAGCGGAATTTGGCTTTCAGCATCTCAGCGATTGGGCGCTGCTAAACCGCGCTAGACCTCACCAATTAGAGCGGCTATCTGAGCGCGATCGTCATCTAGTTAGTGTGTTCCATGAAGTTTATCGCCGCGATCGCCGACAGCAAATCGCCAAGAGTAAGCGCTGCCTAGACCCTTCAATCGAGCAACTGCAAGAAATGATAGTTGACTTGCGGGCAAAGAACGTGGAGATTTCTGTGGCGGCTGAGTTAATGTCAGCCCTAAAGCTCGTGGCTACTCAGCTTAGGCAGTATGATATTTGGTCGCATCGCGTCCCGCTAGAAGTTCGCGACGCTGATACAGGGCATAACACTATCCGGTCAGATTTACCAAGCAGCGCCCCAGATGAGACCCATCTTGAGCAGCAAGAGATGCTGATGTTTTTTCATCAACAGCTTGATCTGGCGCTGAATGATGGAATTGCCCAAGAACTGCACGATCGCATTGCTGCTTTAAAACGCAGCAAAAAGTACGCGCCCCTAGCTCCCCAATTCATTCCAGGCTTGCGTCTCTACTATGATCAAGGCTTGTCTCTCAAAGAGATTGCGCCGATGTTGGGCATGAGCAGTTGGGATCAAGCGAGACGAGTTTTAAATCCTGGAGACTTGCTCAACAAAGTACGGACGCTGACCGTGCAACGGGTGTTTGATCGTGTGTTGGATCAGGCGCAGCAAAAAGGGTTCGCCCAAACGCCACTCGAACCCAACTATGTGAGAACTTTAGCAGAGCAGATTGAGACTGCTGCTGATGAAGAAATCTTTCAAGCGGCAGCGGAAGAAATGAGAGCGGGTCAAAGTCGTTCATTCAAAAGCGTTTACGCCCACCAGCTTCGTATTTATCTCAATGATATGCAGGGGGAACCGAAATGAATTCTAGACTGTTGTTGTCAGAAATGATTTGGCTAGAGCCTGAACAAATTGAACAGGCAAAAGCAATGAGTAATTGCTCATCGCCCGAAGCGCAACAGTGGGAAAGCTATTTAAACGCGCTGGCATTACTGGGTTTTGAGCAGTGGTTGAGAGACCGATTACCAGAAAAAGCTGTTGAGCGATCGACTAAACTCACTGACTCTGCTTGTTATATTGAGGCGTGTGGGTTCACACTTTGTCTAATTGCCGTCGAGCATATTTTAGATGAAACCGTGCGAATTCCTCAAGCTGTAGTCGAGCAACCTAAGCTGACAGCGCACTTTTATGTACTACATGAGGTGTCAGAAGAGCAGGAATTGGTGACGGTGCGGGGCTTTTGCCGCTATGAGGAGCTAATTCGCGATCTCAAGCATTGCAACCTCCAAGATGGTTACTATGAGCTACCACTCGCGGTCTTAGATACTGAACCGAACCATTTGCTATTCTATTGTCATTTCTTACACCCTGCTGAGATCGCGTTACCGATTAGCGATCCAGCCATAAACCAGTCTTTAGTTGCTCTAACCAAGACGACCATCAGGTTCACACAATGGCTTCAGAAGACTTTTAATCAGAAACAAGCTGCCCGCTCATTGAACAACAATAGGTCTATTGCGATCGAGCTTGGGTTCTCACCAATACTTGAAGGTTACCATTGCTCCTTTTCACGCTCCTCTTGCTCTTCTGGTTTAGATTGATGCTGCTGATTCACCTTTGAATCAATGGCTTCTCGCGCTTTTCTCTCAGCAACCTCTATCGCATCGTACTTGAAGCGATTAAAGATTCCACTGAACAAATTGGTGAAAAACCTTTCAATTTCTTGCATGATAGTCACCTTAAATGAGGATGTATTGTTACTCTTTTAGGGGGTCAGACGGGGTGTTTGCCTCACTTATTAATACCTTAGACAGTTGATCTAACTCTTCTTGAGCATTACTGTCAGGCTTGAGCGTCAACAGCAATCCTGCATTATTTACAGTGCCATCCCCGCAGCTACCATTTTCCTGACTCGTTGCACAAAGGACACGTTGGTTGTTGAGTTTGCCGATCGCGAGATAGATCAGTTTGTGCGCTTTGCTGTATGCTTCAAACCGTTTAGATACAGAATCACAGCGCATTTGCGGATTAAACCCTGTCGGCGCGAAAAATGTAGAAGTCCAAACAATTACGCCTAACTCACGATCGTTTAGCTTCGCGATCGTGGTAGGTGTTCCATCCTTGGCGGCACACGCAAACGATAGTTTACCCAGATTCAGCTTTTTCGCATTTGCTTTTTCGCTAGATTTTGGCTGGCTTGACGATACAACGGGAGCCTGGACGATAGAATATTCTGCCTTTGGTTGAGGTGAGTCGCTCACCGGAGAATCAGGTGGAAGGGGAGGCGGTGTCTCAACTCTCATCGGCGAGTCAGGTGGAAGGGGAGGCGGTGTCGCGGCTTGAGCCAGATTTTCCGTTTCCGGTTGGAACGGTGTGCGCGTAGGGACTACCGCTTGTTTTGCATCCTCTTCCGCTTGGGCATCATGTTTTTCGACGGTATCGTCGAACTGTTGCTGACGGGCCTGTTGACGCTGATTTGCGGCGGCGGCGGCGGCTTCAGCTCGTTGAGAATAGCCATCGTTGATCTGCTGATGGATCGCTCTTACAGCATTCAAATCTGTTGAAGGGGTATCCGGTGGAAGCGGAGGTGGAGTCGCGCCTTGGGCAATCGTTGCGGACGCTCTGACCGTCTGGGCCTCAGCCGCGATCGCGCCACAAATGCTCAAACATACTGAACCAAGCGTTCCTAATATAAAGAATAAAAAACGGTGCTTTAATTGCATTGTTCCTCCAATTTGATTGCTCAAAGGTTTACAAGTTACAAGCCGTAAACTTCTCGAACCGATGTTCGTTCCCGTCTTGCCAAGCGAGTTGGAAGGGTAAAGAACCCGACAGTGGAGATTGATAATTCGGCTTTTTGAACTTTCCGCGTCCATCCATCCACCCTACCGTTCTGTAGACTTGCTCGGCTTTATGGGCTGTTGCTCCTTGATAAAGCTGAGATTGCACACTAAATCCTTGCTCTCCATTGGTTGCACTGCTCCATAGCTGGTCAATTTTGATCAGATGACCACAAGGAAAGCTGTTCCATTCAGTGAGATTAAACGCACGAGAATTGCTAGATTTTTGTCCTGCAATTCTCAGCATGAGCTTGTAAGTCAGGGCATCAGCCGTTTTAAAGTCTCGCTGATTGAGCGCGGTTTGCAATCGAGTGTAATCATCCTGGGTTGTGCTTGCTTCAGCCGCGATCGTGGGTGAAATGCCCCAGAAAAATGAACCTAGCATTCCCAAGACAATTGAAAAGAAATGACTTTTGAATTGCATTGCTTTCTTTACCAGTACCATGTGTGGCTTATAAAGGTTTAAGTAGTCATAGTTTTAAATGCTTAGTCTCTGACAAGGTGTATTAGGTGAAACTTTGAACGACTGATGCACTTTAGCCAATGAATCACAATGCCAACAGCTCTACAGAGTTAGCAAGGCTATAGTTTACAAGCTGCATACCCCTGGAATGCGCTTGAAACCGGTAGAGAACCCTTCCGTAGATTGTTGAAATCGATCTTTTTCTTAATGGTGCCTCGCTCATCCGCCCAACCCACAGCCCTGTAGAACTGTCTAATGTTTTTTCCAAACTTCTGATAAACATCAGATTGCACACTAAATCCCTGCTCCCCATTGCTTGCGCTACTCCACAATTGGTCGATTTTGACAAGCTGATCACAAGGAAAGCGGTTCCATTCAGTGGGATCGAACGCACCAGAATTGCTTGATTTTTGCCCTGCAATTCCTAACATAAGATTGAAGGTCGTTTGGTTAGCCTCTTCGAGGTTTTGCCGTCTTAATTCAATCTGCAATTTCTCGTAGTTATATCGCACTTGGCTTGGAAGTGCCGAAGGAGTTTGCGGATTGGTTGGTATTGGACGTGAGGGCGTAGAAGAAGACTGCACTGCACCGTTGGCTGGAGTCGTTTGCGGAGTTGGTTGAGAAAATTTGAGAAAGATCAACGCCGCGATCGCAACTCCCCCCGCCGCGATCGCGCTCCCCCAAACGATCGTCGATCTGGGCCTTCCTTGCGGTTGAGTCTGAAGCGATCGCACTGCCGCGATCGCGTCGGTTGCTGTCAGATAACGGTCTTTGAAGTGGTAGCGAACCAATTTGGTCAGCACGTCTGCCAACTTTGGAGTCACTGGAATTAGATGTTGCCACTGAATTTCGCCCGTTGTCGGCTCTTCTTCGATCGCTCTTGGATGAATTCCCGTCAGCGCTTGAATCGCAATCATGCCCAGAGCATAGAGATCGCTGCTCGGTCGAGGTCTGCCTTGCCCTTGCTCAGTTGGATAGTAGCCTAGCGTACCAATCATGATCGTCGGATTGATCTGGGCTTGAGTCCCCAGCGATTGCGGAATCAGCTTCACGGCTCCAAAGTCAATGAGCACAAACTTGCCATCAGACTGCCGCCGAATCAGATTTTCGGGTTTGATATCTCGGTGAATCACGCCTTGTTGATGCACATACTCCAAAATGCCTAAAACATCGTTGAGCAATTCTACGACTTTTGCTTCGCTCCAGTGTTGTTCTGGCACTAACTCAACGTTGAGAGGAACCCCTTCGATAAATTCCTGGACTAGACAAAACTCTTCTTCTAGGTAGGCAAACAGTTGCGGAATCTGGTCATGTCGCCCCAGTTTTTCTAACGTTTCTGCCTCGCCTTTAAACAAACGCTTTGCTATGACGACCTGCTGGGGATCGAAGCGATCGAGGAAGAGATGTTTAATTACACATTTGGGATTCCCCGGTCGGCGGGTATCTTCTCCAATATAAGTCCGGCTGAACCCTCCACCGCCAAGTTCAGCAACGACTCGATAACGTCCATCCAGCACTCGACCAATCATGAGAGCCTATTTTACAGTATAAAGAGTTCGCTCGACTGCAAAGATCTTGCCCGACTGTCCCACAGTCCGCGATCGCTCACGCAATGTCAAGCGGGGCGATCGTAAAGTGAGCGATCGCGGACTAGATTTCGACTTTCAGCTAGTGAAGCCTAACGACAAGCCCAGTATTCTAAGTGCCATACTCAGCAGAGGAACCTATGGCAGATCTGCGGAACAGTCAGCAGCGAGAGCATTTAGGCGCAGGCTTTGCGTTTCCCCTCCATCTCAATGTTCAGGGGGGTATGCAGGTCAGTGTGGCTGCCCAAAAAGTGAAAGAAGCGATTTGGATTATTCTGCGAACCGGGCTGGGAGAGCGGGTCTATCGCCCAAACTTTGGCTGCCGCCTGTCTGAGCTTGTGTTTGCTCCCCTCAATAGTGATACCCTGCTGCGGATTCGCCTCTATGTCTTAGAGGCGCTGCGGACTTGGGAACCGCGCATTCTAATTGATGAAGTCCGAACTGATCCAGACCCCGTGCGCGGCAGAGTAGACATCATTATCGACTATCGGCTAAAAAACTATCCTGATGCCTACAGCTTTGTTTATCCGTTCTACTTAATCTCAATGGCGGAGTAGCCGTGGAATTTGATTTTTTACCCAAACTACCGAGTTCTAATCTCGACGATCGTACTTTTGATGAATTAGTCGAAGAGTGCCTGCTGCGGATTCCCCGCTATTGTCCAGAATGGACAGATCACAACCTCAGTGATCCAGGCATTACGCTGGTTGAATTGTTTGCTTGGTTAACCGATCAAATGCTGATGCGGTTTAATCAAGTGCCGCGTAAGAATTATGTGGCGTTTTTAGAACTTTTAGGGGTTCGCCTTCAGCCACCTGCTCCTGCCCAAACTCAGCTTACGTTTTATCTCACCACCACTCTGCCAGAACCCTATCAAATTGTTCAAGGAACAGAAGTCGCCACCGAACGCACCGAAACGCAGGAAGCGATCGTGTTTAGCAGCAATGAGAATTTAACAATCGGGAAAGCCATCCTCAGACATTTTCTGACGGCTTCAACGGCAGATCATTCACCGCAAGCTCTCCACGATCGCAGTCAGTGGGCAGAGCAAACCGAGAGTATTTGGTCGGGCAATGAGCAATCATTGTTTTCGGAACAACCCCAGGCTGGTAATTGCTTTTACCTCGTTTTGGGGGCAGATGAAGATCTTGATGGCAATGTTTTAGCCCTGACCTTGAAAGGAGCGAGAGGAACGCCAACGGGCATCGATCCTGCTCATCCGCCGCGTCGTTGGGAAGCTTGGAACGGGCAAAACTGGCAATCGGTGTTGCTGCATGAATCTGACGACGCAACGGGCGGCTTTAGTTTTCATGAAGTGGCTCAACAAGGGGGAAGCCCCGAACAAGGGGCAGACATTGTGTTGCATTTGCCAGAGCAGTTTCCGATCGTGAGCTTTACCGCTTATCGGGGGCGCTGGCTGCGGTGTGCTTTGATCGAGCCGACCGCGACTCAACCCGGTTACACCAGTTCTCCACGAGTGACGGGCATTGCGGTGCGATCGATGGGCGGCACGGTGCGGGCAAGCCAGAGCGTTTTGATTCAGCAGGAGCAGTTGGGCATCAGCAATGGCAAACCGGGGCAGAGTTTTCAGGTTCAGGCTCCCCCGATTTTAGAGCGACGATCGAACGAGTATATTGTGGTCACTCCAGCCGGAGGATTGCCGCAAACGTGGCAAGAAGTGAAAGATTTTGCGGAGTCGGCTCCCGACGATCGCCACTACACGATTAATTCACTCACGGGAACAATTCAGTTTGGGCCGCTGATTCGAGAACCGGAATCGCTGAAGCAACCGCTTGAGACAGAGGCGCGATCGTTGAGCGATTGGCAAACGCAACTCCCCAGTTCTAGCGAGATTGATGCGGCTGTGACGGGAAGAGAATCGTCGCGTCGCCGATTAGAACATCAGTATGGTGCAGTTCCCGCACGCGGAGCGGTGATTACGCTGATGGCGTATCGCACGGGTGGCGGAAAAAAAGGAAATGTGCAAGATGGGACGCTGAGGTTTCTCAAGTCTGCCATTCCCTATGTTGCCAGCGTCACTAATCATGCCCCTGCACTGTATGGCGCGGATGCCGAATCGCTCGATCAAGCGGTGCTGCGAGCGCCTCTAACGCTACGATCGCGCGATCGAGCTGTCACCGCCGAAGATTTTGAAGTGTTGACCCACCAAGCAGGCAGAGGCGCAATCTCGCGGGTGCGCTGTCTGCCAGCAGGTGCCAACCGCAGTGCGGGAAGCGTTGGCTTGTTGATTGTGCCCCAAGCAACCGCCGACACCGTGCAGTCAGGGATTCCGCCAGACCGCTTTGCCCTGACTGCGGCGCTGCAAGAGCAGATTCTGCATGATTTAGATGAACGACGGCTGCTTGGGGTGCAGGTGCAGCTAGAAGTCCCAGAGTATGTCGGAGTCTCGGTTCAAGCCGAAGTCGCCCTCGAATCAATTTACAGCAATCCTGCGGCACGACAAGAGATCGTCCATCGGCTGCGGAGCAATCTTTATCGCTATCTCAATCCGATCACCGGAGGAGCAGAAGGCAAAGGATGGGAGTTGGGTCGTCCGGTTTATCCTTCAGACCTGATGGCACTGCTGCAACAAACGCCAGGAGTGCGCTATTTGGGTGCAGTCTTGCTGTTTCCAATTCGGCGACAGGGTGAACGTTGGCAACGTCAGCCCTCACCAGAACCCTTTATCGATCCGGGTGAGTTGGGCTTGATTTGTTCGTGGGCGGATGAACGGCTGCGATCGAGCCATGTGATCAATGTGATTCGATCGTGACTTCAGACCGTTTCTCTCTAGTGTTTCCAGTTCCATAAACTAGCTCATTGGCTTATGCTCCCCACTCTGACTCAGCACAGCATCAGCTTACAGTTGACCCCGATGCAAATTCCTGAAGCGGCTCCACAGTCGGGGCTGCTGGGTCTTGCTGAACAGACGGTAGTGACCTCTGGCAATGCAAGTTTGGTGCTTCATCCTGGAGATCCGAGTCGGATGTCGGTGCAGATCCAGAACTGGGAGTCTCATGCGCTGCGGCTCACGTTTCAAATTGAGGGAAACTTTCCTCTGCATTGGTGTCGGATGAGTCTTGGTGAGCTAGGACTGCCCGTGGCAACTAACTTAGAGTGGCAAGCTGTAGATAGTTCTACGATCGAGGTTCCCTCAAAGGGAGTTTGGTATGGTGAGCTATTATTTTTGGTTCCTGAAACCTTTTTTGAAGATCCTGACGCGGATATTGTCGATCGAGACCGCTTGAAGCTCAATTTTCGCAGTTGCTTGTCAGTATATGCTCACTCTGACCATGAGGGCGGTGGGATGCCTAAACTCATGCAGCAGTCGGATGTAGATCTGTATGTGCGTCCTCACAGTACTTACGTCACTTTTTTGCCGCTGCTCTATCGAGAAGTTGATTTTATCAGTCGCTTCATCAAAGTGTTTGAGCAAGCGTTTGAACCTGTCGTCAATAGCTTTACGAGTATGTGGGCCAATCTCGACCCCCTAACTGCTCCCGAAGCATTACTGCCTTTTTTATCGCACTGGGTGGCGTGGTCAAGCGACCCAAGCTGGGATTTGCATCAACAGCGACAACTGATTAAGCGAGCGATCGAGCTATATCGCTGGCGCGGCACTCGCAAAGGGTTGCGGCTTTATCTGCATTTATATACCGGGCTGCCGTTAGACGATCAGATGCCCTCAGAAGCCGATCGAGCGATCGCGATTACCGAGCCGTTTGGTCGAGGGTTTGAGTTGGGAGGGTCTTCTTTAGGAGTCGATGCAGTGATTGGAGGTGGGCAGCCCTACCAGTTTGCGGTGCGGCTGCGGCTGACTGCGGGGAGCCTAATCGACGAGCCTTTAGTGCGACGAATTATCGATCATGAAAAACCTGCTTTCTGCACTTATGAGTTAATCATTGAGCCACCGTCTTAGTTCTGATCATTCTTCAAGGTGTTAAAGAGATGCCCCGATCGTTTCCGCCCCTAATCCAATCTTTTGAACGTCTCCACGTTTCTGACGGACTTTTAATTAGCGCCGATCGCTGGCGACGCGCCCATGCTTATCATCGTCAGCGCCAAAATGTCCATTATCAATCGCTTAACCAGCCGGGGATTGTCTGCGGGTTGGGAGTGCGGTTGATTGATGCGCCTGCCGAAATGGCTGCGGTCTACCGTGACAAACTCTGGCTTCAGATTCAGCCGGGGATTGCCATTGATGTTGCTGGAAATCTGATCGTTGTGCCTCAGTCGATCGATTTTCGGATTGCCACGGAGCTAAAAGGTTCTGAACCTGTCACTGTCTATTTGTTGGTCAAGTATCGCGATCCTGATGAACTGCAAGAGCAAAAGCCCAGTGAGTTTGTGCAAGAAACCTTTCGGATCGATGAAAGAAGCAGTCCGCCTGATGGGTCTGAAGTCGAGGTGTGTCGGATTCTGCTGCAAATTGACAAAAAGGCTTTAAGTCAACCCAATGATGTTTTTTTTCCTGGATATGGCGATTTAGACTTACGCTATCGGCGACGGGCGCAGGCACGTCCTCAAGGCTTATGTGCTCTCGCTCAGATCAACAATGATGACCCGGATTGTAGCCAAAACTTTTTTAATCTCTCTTACTTTCTGCAAGCGGTTGAGGTGCTTTACCCGGTGCTACAGGGAGCGGACACGATCGACTCGATCGAGTGGACAGGCGATCTCCAAAATTATGATCTGCTGTATTTGACGGGTCAACAAGGCTTTTCGCTCAATGCCCGCGAGTTTGCTGCGGTAGAGAACTATCTCAAAAGTGGCGGAACTTTATTGGTCGATGCGGCTCCTGATGCGACTCCTTTGATTGAGGCGACTCAAGCTTTAGCCCAAAAGCTGAAGATCTCGCTTAAATCGCTTGATCAAGATCGGCGTGATCATCCGCTGCGAACGCGACCTTTCTTGTTTGCTGCTTTACCGCAGGTGAATGATCACAATATTCAGATCTTGAGTGGCGGCGGATTGGTATTGTCGATCGGGAACTTAGCTTCAGCTTGGGGATTAGATGCAGCACTGAGCTTGTCACGGACGACGATTCGCACGGCTCAAGAGCTAGGGATTAATGTTTTACACTATGCTTGGAAGCGCCGCCAACTCACGCATCTGCAACATGAAGACCATTCAGGACAATGGTAAGGATTGTGGATTGAGACCGCCAAAGCCTTGCCATGTTTGACTATAGTTAGGGAGCATTTTCCAAACGGGATATTGATGACTCCCTAACCTCAACTTTCTAGAGTTGAATCGTAGTTTTGTTGTGCAACTCCTCCACTTGAATTAAGGAACCCTCACCCAGAACAATGTTGAATTTCATTAAAGAACATTCAACCTGATAACCGGGCAACACTCGCACAATCTGATACTCTGTGGTCAAGTCACTGGTGCCATCCCACTTGAGAAATGCCAGTTGATTAGACGCAATCTCACTCAGTTCTGAGACGAACTCTTCAATGTGATCGCTAACATTCACGAGAATGCCAGACGGCACAAAGAGATAACGCTCTTGTAAATCTAACGTCACACTGACTCGATAACGCTTTTCGATTGAGCATCGCAACTCAACGGTAAACGAAATCAAGCTAGGAACGATCGTCCTAACTGCCATAGTTTTTGTCCTCTCGGTTAAGTTAAAGAGGACAAAAACACGGATCTCTCAAACATTCCGTTTGGGTAAAAACTGTATGCAGGATCTTGATTCCAGCCTTTCAAGATCCCATAGCAAAGCTGACGGTGTACAATCATGAACGCCTCCTAAGTTAATAGTCGCTAACTAGGGATGGAAGTCCTCGGAGTCTGATCTGCTAAATCAGGCTTCGGGGCACAACTCCATCACTGCGGTGTATTGTACAAGAGTTTTTTGTTTTTTGGAATGCTGAGTTTTTTTGGGCGCGATCGTGGTTTGGTTCCATCTGCTCTAAGCGAGAAGTTACATCTTAATAAATTCACGACCCTTAGTATCAATGACATCGCGGATTGGGGAGTTCATCGATCGCGATCTTCACGAATGAGGGCGGTGCTAATTGCGCTGCGATTGCGCTGCGTTTCAGGCGGGTTGTGCCCCCTAAATCCCCCATTCTGGGGGACTTTGAGTCAAGTTTCTAAGTTCAAAGTCCCTCATTCATGGGGGATTTAGGGGCGTTCCCGGATTCGTGCAGGAGGTCTACTCTAAAATTCTAATCTTGCGCTTCTTCGTTCTGTAACTCAATGGCATGATTCAAAATGTTGATAACCGTTGCGGCATCGGGTGAACCAATGCGCTGAAGAATGTTGATCGATTCTCGCAGATTGGTGATCGCCGTTTCAAACTCTCCTCGCGCAATCAGCAACTGCGACATCATGGCTAAGGTTGCTGCTTTTCCCTGCACATCGCCGATTTGCTCTTCGAGTTGCAGCGATTGTTGATAGAGGTCGATCGCGCTCTCGACTTGTCCTTGATTGGCGTAGATGCCTGCCATTTGGTGCAAGGTTGCTGCTTTTCCCTGCACATTGCCGATTTGCTCTTTGAGTTGCAGCGATTGTTGATAGAGGTCGATCGCGCTCTCGACTTGTCCTTGATTGGCGTAGATGATTGCCATACAGTGCAAGGTTGCTGCTTTTCCCTGCACATTGCCGATTTGCTCTTTGAGTTGCAGCGATTGTTGATAGAGGTCGATCGCGCTCTCGACTTGTCCTTGATTGGCGTAGATGATTGCCATACAGTGCAAGGTTGCTGCTTTTCCCTTCACATTGCCGATTTGCTCTTCGAGTTGCAGCGATTGTTGATAGAGGTCGATCGCGCTCTCGACTTGTCCTTGATTGGCGTAGATGTTTGCCATACAGTGCAAGGTTGCTGCTTTTCCCTGCACATTGCCGATTTGCTCTTTGAGTTGCAGCGATTGTTGATAGAGGTCGATCGCGCTCTCGACTTGTCCTTGATTGGCGTAGATGCCTGCCATTTGGTGCAAGGTTGCTGCTTTTCCCTGCACATTGCCGATTTGCTCTTTGAGTTGCAGCGATTGTTGATAGAGGTCGATCGCGCTCTCGACTTGTCCTTGATTGGCGTAGATGTTGCCATTGCAAGGTTGCTGCTTTTCCCTGCACATTGCCGATTTGCTCTTGGAGTTGCAGCGATTGTTGATAGAGGTCGATCGCGCTCTCGACTTGTCCTTGATTGGCGTAGATGATTGCCATACAGTGCAAGGTTGCTGCTTTTCCCTGCACATCGCCGATTTGCTCTTTGAGTTGCAGGGATTGTTGATAGAGGTCGATCGCGCTCTCGACTTGTCCTTGATTGGCGTAGATGCCTGCCATTTGGTGCAAGGTTGCTGCTTTTCCCTGCACATTGCCGATTTGCTCTTTGAGTTGCAGCGATTGTTGATAGAGGTCGATCGCGCTCTCGACTTGTCCTTGATTGGCGTAGATGCCTGCCATTTGGTGCAAGGTTGCTGCTTTTCCCTGCACATCGCCGATTTGCTCTTTGATTTGCAGCGATTGTTGATAGAGGTCGATCGCGCTCTCGACTTGTCCTTGATTGGCGTAGATGATTGCCATTGCAAGGTTGCTGCTTTTCCCTTCACATTGCAAGGTTGCTGCGATTTTCCCTAGATGATTGCCATACATTGCTGCGATTTGCTCAAAGAGTTGCAGCGATTGTTGATAGAGGTCGATCGCGCTCTCGACTTGTCCTTGATTGGCGTAGATGATTGCCATATTGTGAATAATTGTGGCTTTCTCACGCAAAACATCTTCATCGTCTACGTCTGGACAGTCTTCTAGAGCTTTTTGGTAATTTTGAAGCGCAGAACTTGTTTCTCCCAATGGCTCTTCGACTCGTGCAAGTTGATGACGCACGCGAAAGTCTTCGGCTACTTCTAGCGTCGATCGACAAAGCTGAACCGCTTCACGAAATCGGCTTTGATTCTTCCATCGACTTGCAACTTGATCGGCAATCTCCGCCGCGATCGTGCCTTCTCCCCCAATCAACCCCAATCGATGCACCTCTAAAACCTGTTCCTCCGTTCCCCTCGCCGCTTCCCACCAAACCCGATACAACTGCCGCGCCGCATCCCCCGCCAGCGCTTCCCCTGCCAACCCCTGCACCATCAAAATCCGAGGAACCCGCACCGCTCCATCTGGCACCACCTCCAGCAACCCCAGCGCGATCGCTCTCTCTATCCATTGCGCCTCAGCCTCACACACCGACCCAAACACCTCACGCGGCACCGGAATCTCAAACACCATCCCCCGCCCCAACATCTCGACCAATGCTTCTGGCTGCTGCCTCAGCAACTCCTCCGCCAAAATCTGCGTCCGAAACTCCGATCGCTTCCCCTCCATCGCCGCCAAAATCTTGATCTGATCCGTCTCGCGATCGCGCAGCACCAAATTCAACCACTCCAACAAGCGCGGATTTCCATCTGAGAGCGCGATCGCTTTTTTCCGTAGCTCCGGCGCAATCTCCCCAGGTTGAAACGCCTCTAAGCGATCGCACTTCTTCTTCAAATCTCCATCGCGCAACCCCGCCAGCGGCTCACGATGCAGGTTATCGCGCATCCCCATGCCAAAATCATATCGACTCGTCACGATCGCCCGATGCGGCAACTTCGATAACGTCATCCCCTCCAACAAACCCTGCAACACCGGAACCACTTCCGAAGTCATCACCCGCAATCCATCGCCGCGATCCTCTAAATTCGCCTCAAAATCATCTAAGACGATCGCAAATCGCTGGTTCGGCTCATTCAATCCCTGCTTAAAAAACTTACTCAACTTCTGCGCCAGCCCCAATTTGCCATTGAGAATCTCAACGCCTATCTCCGACTCACACTGCCGCAGCAGCGCATCCAACAGCCTCACCTCGGTCAAATCGCGATAAATCACCAGCGGCGTATATCCGACCAACCGTTCCAGCAATCGTTTCGCGATCGTGCTCTTGCCTACCCCACCCAACCCATGCAGCACTATCCCCTGCTGCTGCTTCAGCGCCCTCAAACACCGCTGCAAATTCCGCCGCCGCCCGACAAATTCTGCTGCACTTGCGACCCGTGGCCCCCCTTCTGCTCCCAGAAACAGATCATCAAACTCCAGACGTGGCGCAACGACGTGATCCCCCGATGTCAGCACAAACGCCCCCCAAGCTTCTGGCGATCGCACTGCATACAGCCGTAACAACTGCCACTGACTGCGCTCCCGCATCGAAAGCCCCTGATTCTGTGACACCGCTCGATAGGTCAACGCCAACGCCTGAACCAGTGTGTATCCCGTCGCCAATTTCTCATAGAGCGCCGCCGCCGCGACAATTGCCACACGATCGCCCACCGATCGACCCCACCCCAACACCGCAGGCACCCCTTGGTTCACCAACTGCTCTGCAAACGAAGGAGCCGCCCCGTGTCCGCCTGCTTCTCCCGTCCGACAGCCCGACAAAAACACCAGTCGCGGCTCCCGAAATCGCAACACTTGCGCGATCGCGTCTGCTGTAGCTTCGTCTCGATCACCCGTTAGCGTCTCCGTCACAAAGTATGGCTGATAGGTGATCTGGCCATTCTCCCCTTTCACCTCCCGAATAGTTGCATGACCCGACAAATGCAATACATCTAGCGTCCCGTGATAGCGCTGCCAAATGTCTTTCAATCCCTCGATCGAGCCACTCTCCTCGACCCGCAGCACCATCGGCAACCGCCGCGTTGCATCCAAAATATCTGACTCTTCCCGCTCAAACTCCAGCTTTGTTTCTCCTGGCGCTTCAGGATCGGTCGCCATAAACATCACCTGAAGCGATCGTTCGGGCAGTTCCCGCTGGTTCACCACGCCCTCGACCTGCCGCACAATCACGATCGGATTCGATCGCATCACCAGAAACCCAGCACGATCGTGCAACGTTTCCCAAGGCAAATGCGCCAATCGTTCGACGGTTTCGATCGCCAAAACCAACCCCTCCCGCGTCTGATCCAGCGCTTGACTGAGCCACCGCGCCTCACCATCCAGCCAAAAATAAAGCTGTTTTCCGACCTCGATCGGGTTCGGATCAGCATTGTAAAAGTCGGTTTTCGACTTCTTAATCAAGGTTTGAATGCTTTCTAACGCGATCGGTCTTTCAGAGATGAGCCGCGATTGCTCGTGCTGGGCGGTTAATCTCGCGTATTGCTCATCGATTAGGGTGAGGCTGATTTGAAGCGTTTTCATTTGGGTGAATCTTTTGTAATCCCTTTCAGCAGCTTGACAATTTGTTCGGGCGTTGCATCCTCGATCGCGATCCGTTCCTTCGGGGTAATGATCACTACATTTTCAATCTTGTTCGTTTCCGATCCGTGATATTCCTCATACCACTTGCGAATCTGCTCTGCTGCGCCCAATCCCCCGCTGACCAATCCCACGATCGTCGCAATCACTTCTAGCGCTCCATCTCGTTTCACCTCATCTGAGGTTGCCCAACTCCCCGAAACCCCCGGCAACGTCACCAGCGCTTCCGCCGCAGCGATCGCGCCCTTTCCTTCGATCGTGATTCTAATCTCTGACATCAGACGCTCTCCTTTAATGCCGCTTCTAAGAGAAACTACGGATCTGCTCTCGTTTCCGGATGTCTCTCAAGTTTTTATTTTAGCGCCCCAAAATCAAACTAAAAGAGACACAAGATAACCTCATGTCTCTCAACCAGTTGCAAGTCGTGACCCGATTAATTCACTGCGATCGCTTTACCATTGCCATTCTTCGCGCCGTTCGTTTCAACCGTCAGCGCTGGGACTGCCGCGATCGAGACTGGACTTGAGCTTTTTGACTTCTTTCGATTTGAGCCACCCGCCTTGGTGTATTCGATGCTCGATTTTCCATACTTCATCGCCACTCCGCTCAACATCCGCGCTGAGGTTTCCCCCAGTTCTTTTTCCAACTGCTCCAGTTTTTGCCTCGCTTCACCCAACTGCGGCAGCAAGGTGTTGTAAGCTTCTAGGGCAGCACGAGCCTTTTCGATCAGCGTCGTATAGTTTGAAACCGTCAAACCATAGCCCAGATCCAAGGTTTCTTCGATCGACTTGATTAGCGCAATCCGCCGCTGTGCTTTGTCAAGTTGAGCAGAACCGCGAGTTTTTAATCCCATGAGTGATTTTGTTCCAACAATCTGAGTTTGCTCTAAGCTAATTTCAGATTGCTCTCGCTGAGATTCGTAGTTCTATTGATTTATTCGGTTTGAATTTAAAGTTTTTGTATAGTTTCTATAGAGTTGTCCTTACATACGTAAAAGATCAGCAAACGGATATGCCGATATCGAAAATGCACCTCTAAATCCTGCAAATAAATCTGCTGATATAGAAAATGCCCATGCAAATTCTACAAACGGATACCCCACTATAGAAAACGTTCATGCAAATTCTACAAATAGATACGCCGATATTGAAAATGCACCTCTAAATCCTGCAAATAAATCTGCCGATATCGAAAATGCATCAGTTGATGCAAGACCGATCGTAGGTGAAGTTCGGCGGCGATCTCTAAGCCAAAAAACTGCATCAGTTAAAGATGCTGGCATCTATTGCTAACCAAGTGCTAATCAAGCGATCGCTACCCATTTCTGATTTAGCAACGGTTGTTGAGAGACTGCTCAAACTATCTCCAGCGATCGCGCAATTGGTCAGACTTCTCAAATTCGGAGGGATTGATGGAGGTTCAACTCGCTGCTTCAAAACTTCAGCACACCCAACGGTTAGTTCCGCAACCGCTCGCAACTGTTGCCCCGATCGAGGGTTCCGGTCTCGATCGTTTCTGCCAACTGCAAGTGAACCAACTAATCGCTCAATCCTCGATCGCCTTTGTTCAGATGACTTACGCTGATCCTAGTTCTGCACCCCATCGCCAAAGGATTCAAGCTTCAAGAGATTTGCAACCCTTAGCTCCAGACCTCATCCAGCTTATACAATCAGAAACGTGGCTCACAGAGTTTCCTCTAGCGTTTACAGTCAGTCAAATCCTACTCGACAATTTCTTAGAGACAGTCTTATATGTTTGTCCTTATAGTTATCAACAGCAACAATGCTGGTATCTTTTAGTAGTTGCTGAAGCAACTCTATCTTCAACCACAAAGCAACTGATTCGTCAAACCGCAACAATACTCAACGAGTATTTAGAACAGCATTTAATTAATTCACGACAACAACAGCAAATTAAGACCTTAGAGCAAATTGTTCAACGCGTCGGTCATCAAGTTCGCCAACCTTTGGGTTTACTCAACCTATACGCAGAGAATCTATGCTGTAGACTAGTCAAAGGACAGTTATACGAACAGGCCTCGATCATTCGTGAAACCACTCAAGATCTGGATAGAAATCTCACAGAACTAATCTATTGCAGCAGCAGTGAAGCGCTACGAGTCACGCCCCAAGAGCTACGCCACATCGTTGTCGAAAGTATTCAAGGCTTACAAGCCTGGATTCACGAGAAACAACTGCGGGTGATTTATCCTCAAACCTCGATTCTGCTTTCTCTCGATCGCTTACAGATCAAACAGGTTTTTGATAACTTGCTCAACAATGCGATTCACTTTAGCCCGATCGCAGGAACCATTACCTTCAACTGGCAAGTGTTTCATAGCGAAGTTCTGATTACGATCGCCGACCAAGGCTCAGGACTCTCACCTGAAGACTTACGTCATTTGTTCACACCCTTTTATTCCCGTCGTCCGCAGGGAACCGGGTTAGGGTTGGCGATCGCTCAAAAAGTCGTGCGAGATCATCGCGGCAATCTGTGGGCAAAGAATTTGCCCACCCAAGGCGCAGAATTTTCGCTGATTCTACCGCGCTCTTCCCGGAGCCGCCTAGCAGAGGGTGACTCATGCTAACTCGACCTAGCTCAACTAAACCGCTCTCGATTTTGCTCGTCGATGATAATCAACGCTTTCGATCGGGGCTGCGATCGCTGCTAGAGTTTCATCAAGATCAAGGCGAAGGCTTCACAGTGATCGGAGAAGCCAGCAGCATCGAAACCGCCCTCACCCTAACGATGCAGCGACAGCCAGATCTGATCCTGCTAGACATGGAGTTTGTCAAAGGAGATGGATTATCCGTGCTGCGGCAGCTTCGGGAGCGCGAGATAGCCGTGAAAACGCTTGTCATCTCAGCGCACCAAGAAGACGACTGGATCTATCAAGCTATGCAAGCGGGGGCAGCAGGCTATCTGTTTAAGTCTCAGGTCGCTCAACAGCTTTGGGACGCGATCGCCACCGTCCTACGAGGCGACGTTTATCTCCCTCCCGAAGCTGCGACCAGTTTTTTTAGACAGTTTCAAGCGGTGCAAGTCCACCTGTCTCATCACTCAGAAGCGGATGGGTTGCTTTCGCATCGGGAAGTAGAAGTGCTGCTTTGGCTGCTGCGGGGCGAGTCAAACGAGAAAATTGCCCAGCAAATGTATGTCTCGATCGCAACGGTCAAAGCCTATCTCACAACCATTTTCCAGAAGTTAGAAGTCACAAACCGGACGCAAGCGATCGTAGAAGCGATGAAGCGAGGATTGATCCAACTTTAATCCTGGCGATGTGCTGAATTCTTTTGTCCTCTCTAATAGTAGCGAATCGTTATGACTGCCGTTGACCCGTTTGCTTCAACCTACGATCGCTGTATGCAGAATGCTCCTCTGCGATGTGATCAGCCGCAAAAAACCGCTCAACAGTTTCCCGATGCAAAGTTTTGTTTGGAATGTGGATTTCCGGCGACGCTGCCAGAGCAGGCAGAAATTCGGGGCGATCGCGGCACTTATCGAGTTGTGGGGTTTGTGCGATCGCAAGGCATGGGGCGACTCTATAAAGGCAGCCGGGTCAGCGACGGCAAACCAGTGGTGATTAAAGAATATTTGTTGCCAAATCGGGCGTTTAATGCCCAAGAAATTCAGCAGCGCAAAGCCATCTTTATGCAGGTGGGAGCGGCAAGTTGGGACGAAACCCAAGGGCAAGATTTTCGCTTGATTGCGCCGTGGGAAACCATTGCCGATCAGCAAAGCGATCGCTGCTATCTCGTCAGTCTGGGGAAACTTGCGATCGCGCCGACGTTAGCACAGACCTTAAACCAAAACGGGGCAATGTCTGCAACCCAAGTACGATCGCTACTCAGCCAAGTGCTCCAAACCTTGCAGTTTCTCCATAGCCAAACGTTTCGGCGATCAGCCCGATCAAATCTCGTTCACGGCAATCTAAACCTAGAAAGCATCCAGGTTGCAGAAGGCTTTTATATCTATGTTTGTGATCTCGCCATGTGGGAGCATCCTTTTGCGCCCCCTCTGATCACGTTTCCGGCTCCCGATCCTGCTCAAGATTTAATAGCTCTGGGCTATGTCGGCTTCTATGCGTGGGCAGGACGAGCGATCGATCCGGTGTCTGAAAATTCCCTTGATCCCCGCGATGGACAAAACTGGTCGCCCGCCGACCCTCAGTTAAAAGAATTTCTCTGCCGACTGATGGGGCTAGAAACACCGTTTGCGAGCGCTGAGATTGCTCGCCAAACTTTACTACGACTGCCTGAGTTTGAGGCGGCTACAAATTCATCCCAGCGCAGTCAAGAAAAGCCGCTGCTGAGAAAACGACGACGACGATTGCTTTGGCTACTCGGATTTTTACTGCTGCTCCTACTCGGTGGATTCTTCTGGCTGACTCGGCTCAATCCAGCTTCGTTGGATGTTGGTGATGCGACTGCCTTTAAGCAGCTAATTCCGACTTTTGCAGATGTCAACGGCATCACGCCAGGAGCCTATCCCTACACCAGTGAATCTATTGGTACTTGGAACGCCGTTTTAACCAAAAGACCACTCACCCAATCTTCAGTCAATGATCTGCTCACGCAGCCTCGAAAGGAGATTGCCGCCAAATTTAACTACACCGCCTCATCGCTGCCGCTGCAAACGGTGATTAACAACCGGGCAAACTTTGCCCTCATGAGTCTTGATGAGCCATTACCCGAAGCCCTCGATCGGGCGATCGTGGCCTATGATGGGCTACTCGTGTTTGTCTCAGCCAACAAAGCCCAAAACTTTCCCGCTATCCTAGAAGGAAAAATTAGCCTAGAAGATCTGCAAAAAATCTTTACGGGTAAAGTAACTCGCTGGCGAGACATCAATCCTCGTCTGCCAGATTTAGCGATTCAGCCCTACCGACCGCCAGAGCCAGAAGCCCTAAAACTCTTTCAGCATAGAGTCTTACACGACGACCCAGCGCTGATTGCTCAACTTCAGCAAGTGCCGCAGCGATCGACCCTAGACACCATTCGAGCGATTCCGCCCGGTGAGCAAACCGAAGTAGCCACGATCGGGTTTGGAACGTTAGTACAAACTTGGGAGCAATGTAAAGTTTATCCACTGGCGCTAGTGGTTGGGCAAGCGGCTCCGGTGCAGGCACGCTTACGAGAAACGACTGAGGGAAAACTGGTTGAGGTCAAACCCACCGATGATTTGTGTCTTGCCAAAAAGCCTCTTCCCTATGTCAAAGCATTTGTTTCGGGTGCCTATCCCTTGGTTTCTCCGGTGATTGTGGCTTATCCTAAAAACAACAGCCTACCAGGAAACAAATCCGCTCCCAGGTTTGCTGCCTTGCTCAAGACTCAGGAAGGGCAATATCTCCTTCAACAGGCTGGGCTAGTGCCGTTGCAGCCCATTCCTTCTGACTACCAGTCTCCCGATGTCCATTAAGGGTTTAGTCCTTGGCTAAACCGCTGAGGTGAAACGCAATGAATCGTTGTCCTGAGCCAAGCTGTGCCTTTTTTAATCGAACCTTGCCCAACAATGCTAAGGTCTGCCCGATGTGCGGAACTGTTTTAGGAGCCGTAGTAGAGCCGCCACCCCCTGCACCCACTCCTACACCCATTCCTCCTACACCCATTCCTGCCCCTCCAGTCTCGTCGCCTGTTAGAGAAAACACCCTTCGATCGAAGCTGAAATTTTCCCTCGTGGGCGGCAGAGAGTTTTATGTCTCTGGGGAAACCGCTACGATCGGGCGAGGTGGAGGAAGCGCCGCCCCCGATGTCGATTTAACCGGAATTCCCAATGAATCTGTCGTTTCCCGCGCTCATGCTCGCGTTTACTGGGATCAGGCTCAAACGGCTTATATGTTGGTCGATACAAGCCGCAACGGATGTTATCTCAACGGCAAGTTATTGACTCCAGGTGCCTCTTATCGCCTCAATCAAGGCGACGAGGTGCAACTCGGTCAAAATCATCTGGTTTATCTCAAGGTTGAATTCGTGTGATCGCCTTCAGGCACCCAAATCGACACAAATGACCCAAAAGTCAACATCAGCCCCTTTGTAGTTGATGCCCGAATAATCACACCCCTATGCGCCAACTGCAACCCCGCACACACTTGGATCATAATTTGAATCGTTCGCTGCGCCGACAAGCGTAATTCCACCTTCACAACGCTTAGACAACTCCCAATATTATGAAGGGGATGGCAGGAGTCTCAGAGGTTCCTCTACCTTGCGTCCTACGGGATACTCATACCAATTTGATTTGTGAATGCGACAGATCCGCACGAGGGCACGGCACCGTACAAAAAGCGTAGGGGCATGGCATGCCGTGCCCCGTCGGATTGAACGATCAGTCGCAATTGCTCTCTTAAGATACAAGGGGCATTCTAGGATTCGTGCAGGAGGTCTAGCATCTAGAAATGCTCTCACCGCCCTAGCCAGAGATCGATACCCCTATGAGTCGCCCAACCCCATAGGTAATCGCTGCTGCTCCAAGTCCAAAAACGATTTGCCGAACACCAGAGTAAAGGACGCTGCGCCCGGTTAGCAACGTAATCCCTGCTCCGATCAGAAACAGCGCGATCGCACTCAACAATAAGCTGCCGCCCACAGCATTCCATCCTCGTAAAACCAAAAAAGGGATCACTGGAACAATGGCACCGACTGCAAACAAGCAAAACGACGTAATGGCAGCCACCCATGCTGAACCACCCAGTTCTTCTGGGTCAATACCAAGTTCTTCTCGCGCCAAGGTGTCAAGGGCAGTTTTAGGATTGCTGATGATCCGAGCCGCTAGCGATCGGGCTTGATCAGCGGGCAGTCCCTTTGCTTCATAGATTAGCGCTAGTTCTTCTTCTTCTGCCTCTGGTGCATCCTCTAACTCTTGTCGCTCGATTTTAATTTGTCGCTCAAACAACTCCCGCGCACTCTGCACCGATAGCCATTCTCCTAGTGCCATCGAACAGGCTCCAGCTATCAGACCCGCAAAGCCTGTCAGCAGGATCGATCGCTCAGAGATGTTTGCTCCAGCTACTCCCATGATTAAACTTAGATTTGAGAGTAATCCATCGTTTGCACCTAAAACGGCGGCTCGTAGTGTATTTCCGCCTGCGCTCCGGTGCCGCCCCTCCATTTGAGCGACGACGCTTCCTTCTAACCCAGTATTTGAGGCATTAGTGATGGTTTGTAATAGTCGCGCATGGGATCGTTCTTCACTGGCTAGAGATGTGTTTTGTGCCTCTGGCTGTTGATCGTAAGCATGGCTATCTACTTGCTCCATGGCATTAACGGTTGGTAGAACAAACTGAGCGCCAAATTGTCTCGCAAGAATGACTAACATCCGAGTGCGCCATCCAATCTTGCGCTTAGGAACAGAGTGCCCAGCTTCGGTCAACTTATCTTCCCAAATGTGAGCATGATCTTCTTCGGTCTGGGCTAGACGACGATATACCTCGGCAAGCGATGGTTGAGGCTCTGCCTTGGCGAGCGAGCGATAAAGATAGGCACTTTCAATCTCGTCTTGCCAGTTTTCTAAGAACCGTTTAATTTGTGTTGGAGTTGCCATTATTTATCGAACCTAATGAGCGTTAATAAGATTTTATCATAATCGTTATATGTCCATTGTTTCTATTAGTGAATGCTGTAGATACTGATTGTCATACTGGCAGAATTATTTTTGCTTTTAGCACTCCTTGTAGTGATGCCAGCACTGCTCTTGTAGGATTTAAGCATGAGATGATCACAATCCATCAATCCATTAGGAAGAACCCTGTCATTGGTGTGACGGGTTATGAGTGCCGCCAATTCTTTACCTTGAGCCGCGATCGCAGCTTGATTGATGACTGGGTTGGTTCTTGCGATCGCCGTACTATTTTCAACTCATTTAATCATCCCCTTTTAAGCAGTTGTAAGGCATCTTTATCTACTCATAAAATACCGTAGCCATTTAGGGAGAAAGCGAGAAGTTGCACCTTAATAAATCCACATTCCCTAGTGTTGAATCATAAGCCTATCTAGTTAGAACAGGAACTAAAAAATGAGCAATTTAATGTCGATCGCTTTCAGAGGCACCCTTTTATGAAACCAGATTACCTAATTGTTGGCAGTGGTTTATCCGCGCTGGTCTTTGGTGCTTTGATGGCAAACTCCGGCAAGACTGTGCAAGTCCTTGAAGCCCATGAGCATCCAGGAGGCTTTGGCCATACGTTTACAATGGCTAAAAAATACACGTTTAATGCTCAATTTCACTATGTTTGGGATTGTGGTGAAGGGCAACTGGTCAACCGGGTGCTCAAGAAACTGGGCTTAGATCAGGACGTGACCTTTGAGCAATATGATCCCCAAGGCTTTGACCATATGCGAATGCCGGGACATAGGTTAGAGATTCCCTCAGAGCCGCAGGAACTGATCCAGCGACTATCAGCGCTGTTTCCGGCCCATGGCGATCGCATTGCTCAATTTGTTAACGAAGTTGAAAAAACTGGCGCAGGGTTGAAGAAACTGGCTCCTCCCATTCAGCCCATTGAACTACTCAAACATGCCGATGAGGTGTTCTGTGCTGCCCACCATCTCAACAGCACCCTTCAGGATGTATTCGATAAGTTTCAGCTACCGCAGTCCGCCCAAACCCTATTAGCGCTGCAATGGCCTGATTTTTTACTGCCTCCAAACCAACTCTCGTTCTATGCCTGGGTTGTATTGTTCCGGGGCTATCAAGCAGGCGCATTTTACCCCACCCAGCATTTTGAGCAGGTGATCAATTCGCTCGTTAACGTGATTGAAACAAACGGCGGACAGGTGTTGCTCAACCATGAAGTCACGAATTTTAGAGTCACAGACAAAACAGTCACGGGAGTTGAAACGACGGATCTAATCACCCATCAAACCCATGACTTTATGGGCAACACCGTGATTTGCAACATCGATCCCCAAAGAGCCGCCAAAATGATTGGTGAGGAAAAGTTCTCTAAAAAAGTGCAGCAAAAACTCAACTATGAGTATTCTGCATCTAACTACATGGTCTACTGTGTTGTCAAAGATCTTGACCTCCGAGACTATGGATTTGGCAACTGGAATCTCTTCCATACAGGTCATCATGATCTGAATGAAGCGTTTGCTCAAATGTATGAGCACAATGACTTTTCTAATCCTAGTTTTGCCATCACAACGCCCACCTTACTCACAGGAGCACGACACGATTGCCCAGAAGACTGCCAAATTGTTGAGTTTCTGACCGTTGCTAATTACGACTATTTTAAGCAACTGCGGGAGAGCAATCGCAAAGCCTATAGACAGAAAAAACAAGAAATCTTAGATGCCATTCTGGATGTTGTAGAACAACACTACGTGCCGAATTTTAGAAAGCACATGGTCTTTAATATTACGGGCAGCCCCACGACCAATGAGCGCTTTTGCTGGTGCCCCAGCGGAAACTCCTACGGCTCTAGTCTCACGCCGCGCAACATGGGGCTGGGACGGTTGAATCACGAAACCTCACTTAACCAGTTCTATTTCTGCAATGCCTCATCCGGTTATCCGGGCTTTGCCCCCACATTTTGGACAGGGACACTACTCTATCAGCGATTATCTGGCGATGTGCTTTTGAGCAACAGCTAACAGTCATCCTTCATACCATCAACTGAGAGGTCAGCTATGAGAATTGCGATCGTCGGAGGGGGAGCTAGCGGAATGGCCACAGCTTACTTGTTAGACAAGCAAGGGCACCATGTCACCGTGTTTGAACGGCAGCCCATACTGGGAGGACATATTCGGACACTGAACAAAAACGTGAAGCCTAACCAATCCGATTGCAGTGAGATGTTGGAAAGTGGAGTGCTAGAGTTCCCTACTATATTTCACAACTTTATCGCTCTCATGCAAGAGCTAGGAGTAGAACTCAAGCCCGTCCAGATCGGTTCAGCGCTGTTTCCTAAAGATGGCCGTCACTTTTTATCGGGGGTAATGATTGAGAAGAACTTCACAGGTATCCACCGCCTGATTGAATATTTGCGGTTTGATACTCTTCATGCCCGTTCTATTGGGCTATGGTTAGAAACGCGATTTGCTGAGATGAAAGATTTATATAACCAGCCCTTGTCCCACTATGTGAAGAACCAGAGTATCAGCAATATCTGGCTTAAGTTGCTGACAATGTATAGCTACTCAATGCCATTTGAACTCATTGACAACTTTCCCGCAGAATTAGCAGTTCCGGTATTACGTGACTATGTTGCGGTGCAATGGCTCAGGGTTGAAGGCGGTGTATACTCCTACATTGAGAAAATTTTGGAGCGCTTCAAAGGTGAAGTCTTGCTCAACGCAGAGATTGCCAATATTTCCAGACGCTCAGATGTTGTGAAAGTCGAGCGATCGAACGGCGAAATGCAGGAGTTTGATAAAGTCGTGTTTGCCACGCCGCCCGACCAAGTGATGGCGCTGTTAGCTGACCCAACCGATGCCGAAACCAAACGCTTCTCAGATTGGAAAGCTAATTACGCAATGACTACAGTTCATAAAGATGCGTCTATGTATAGCCATCATAGTATTCAGCATCCCTCAGAATTTGATTTCTTTCAGACAAATATTCGATGGGGTTATAACAGCCATCTGAATCAACTGAGCGGTATCTCTTCCCCGCAAGATTACTTCCTATCGTTTCAACTAGAGGAGTTGATTGCCAAAGATCAAATCATTCACGTTCAGGAACATCGCACCCCGTTGTACAACACCGAATCCTTTCGATACCGAGATGAGGTCGTTGCTACCAATGGAGAGAACAACACCTACCATGCAGGAGCCTATCTAGGAGATGGCTTGCATGAAGGAGCCATCACATCTGCCTTTCGAGTCTCTCAACTGATTGGTTAAGTTCGTTGAGTATGCAGTGTTCTCGACGATCATAGACTGTAAGGTGTGAGGGTCTTGTGAGGTAGCTGTGTATTTTTCACCTAAGTACAGGACAAAAAGACTGAAAGGCCCTCCCATCAAAGCTTTTAGCTAAAACGGCTGAAACCTTTGCTGCACTGGCGTTTTAGCATCGCCTTTCAGGATTTACAGCCTCATCAATCGAAGGTGCTATTACCCCTTCGGGGTACTGCAAGCAACGGGGAAACGACGACTTTGGGGACATTGGCTTTACTTGGCAGGATTACAGCTTGATGACGGGTCGCTGCTCGTGATTGCCACAACCCATGCGCCCGCCACTGCCATTTCTGACTATGCCCATCGCTGGGGCATTGAAACCTTGTTTGGCTGCTTGAAAACTCGGGGCTTTTGCCTGGAGGCAACCCACCTCAAAGACCCCGAACGGCTCAAAAAGCTCCTAGCGCTCTTAACCTTGGCATTCTGTTGGGCGCATCGGGTCGGCGAGTGGGTCGTGGAACATCAGCCCATCCCCGTCAAAAAGCATGGACGCAAAACCAAGAGCATCTTTCGCACAGGCTTGGATTATCTCCGTCAGATTCTGCTCAATCTCGATAGCTGCAACGAGCAGTATGTTCAGATTCTAAAACTTTTGTCCTGTACTTAGAATTTATACAACTATTTTCGCGATCGTTCTTATCATCACCATCTATCAAATTCTGCATTAACAAACAGAGGTCAGTATCATGTGTATGAAATGGATTGTAATGATGGGTGTTTTGATCATAGTCTGCCTCGGACTTGCTGCGATCTATGGTAGCTATCGCTGGCAGTCAAACACTAATAACTTACGAGCCAAACTAACAAATGGACGGCGAACAATTGAGCCAGAAATCTATAACCAAAAAGAGATCGAAGGCTTACCAGATCCAGTGCAGCGTTTTTTCAAGACAGTACTCAAGGATGGACAAGCGATCGTAGCAGGGGTCAAACTCTCTCAGCAGGGACAGTTCAACATGAGCGAGACGGAATCTAAATGGAGTCCGTTTACTGCCACCCAACTTGTGATGACTCAACGCCTCGGTTTTGATTGGGATGCCCGCATCCAGATGGCTCCAAGACTGAATGCTTTTGTCCATGATACCTATCTGTTAGGAGAAAGCAATTTACACGCATCATTACTCGGTCTTTTCACCCTTGTAAACATGCACAGTACGCCCGAATTGAACCAAGGTGAATTGTTGCGATTCTTGTCTGAGGCAGCTTGGTATTCTACTACCTTGTTACCCAGTCAGGGTGTAGACTGGAAAGCGATCAATGACACCTGCGCTCGTGCGACTCTGACCGATGGTGCAACCACTGTGTCCGTTGTGTTTCAGTTTAATGCTGAAGGAACGATCGCTACGTTTAGGGCTGAGGCTCGTTATCGAGACAAGCTAACTGCAATGCCCTAGGGCGGCAGATTTTGGGGATATTCAGTTTGTGATGGGATGCTGATTCCTTTAGAAGGCGAAGTGGGATGGGAATACCCAGAAGGCACTCGGCTCTATTTCAAAGGAAGAACTACAGAGATTAACTATGAGTTTGCGCGGTGAGGGATATTTTCCCTGCTGTTGGGGTTTAGTCCAAAGATCACCCAGACCCGCAACAGCACCGATCAAATCGCCCGCCGTTTCTAAAATAGAAATCTCCTAAATGCTCTAACGCCGGGCAAAATCCGCCGGGTTTTGGTCACGCCGATGGTGGGTTGGCAGCAGCGGACTCTGGCGATCGCCCACCAGATCTGCCGTTTTTTCTAACGCTTCTCGCAGGCGCTTGGCTGCATAGATAGACATATCGCGGGGCACATTGACGCGATCGCGCAGATAGCGCAAGGCAAGATCAGCCCCTAGCGGCGGCATACAGGCTTTCCCCGTGATCAGAGTCGTCAAGGCACACCGCAAAGCCTCATCCATCAATTGGTCATCTGCCGGGTTAACTTTAATCAGGTTGGCGCGGTGCTTGAGCACCTGCTGAAGCGCCTCAGCACAGGAGGTTTCCGGCTCTGGATAGGTCACATCGGGTAGCCCAAGCCAAGGGCCGTGATCTACTTTCTCTTGGTTGAGTCGCGCCTGCGGTTCCCCGTTTTCCCAGCAGCCACCCATCTGCGGCGGCAAATCGTGGACATGGGTATGAAAGTCGCTCTGGGTGCCTCGATAAGTGAGTCGGCTTTCCATGGCCGCAAACCAGGCACCCAAGCCAGGGTTGTCTTCTCGCAGAGAATAGCCTTTGTAGTAGTAAAGACTGGCATTCATGCGTTCAACATAGGGCGTGAAAACAACATCGGCAGTGCCAAACTCTTTGAGGAAGTAAGCACCCGGAGTCTGACTGAGCGCCTCTTCGACCTTGGCGACCGCGCTGATGAACTGTTCGCGGTTGCGCTGCTCTTCTGAAGACGACTTGGCTTGACGGCACAGCCATGCACACCAAGCCCTAAAGAGCAACCGCTCTAGCCATCGCAGGGGGAGAACAGCGGAGTCTTTCATGCCTGCGCCTAGGGAGCCAAAAGCCTGCTCTAGAGCGATCAAAATGTCATCGCTTTCGGTGATGATGTGACCGTCTAGCTCGATCGCGGGCAGCATCCCTGAAGGCACTTTGCGCTTATACCAAGTCTCTTTCTCCCCGTAGCAAAACATCGTTACTTTTTCGACGCGGTAGGGGATTTGTTTCTCTTCTAGCCAGAGCCAGACCTTTTGACAATAGGGGCACCAGGCGTGGTTGTCGCGGTAGAGGGTGACCCGCACATCGGTTTCGGGCTGACCAAAAAGGCGTAATCGGGCTTGGGCGTTAGTGCCACCGTTGACGAAATCGATTTGAAAGTTCGTGAGGGCGGCGAGTTCTGTCCAGTTGAGGGGGGCGATCTGCATGGGGATGGGTAATCTTGATGATCTCAGAGTTATTGGCTCATCCCCTATTGTGACGGGTTTAGACTAAACAGCTAGCTAATCGTATCTCTTGGGGTCTTTCTTTTGTTTTTTTGTTTCATCCGATTGTGCTTTTGGTTTTTTGACTTCTTTGTTGCTCTTTTTCTCTTTTGACATAGCTGCTCCTAGGTAAAGATTGTCTGAGATGAACTGATATGAACTATTATCAACCCAATCTCGTTAGTTGGGGGCAGTTTGGTCAGCCGCAATACATTCTGTAATCAAAATCTCAACCGATGGTTTGCCGGATTGGGCGATGGGCCAGGGTCTCAATTTGCCCCGTCGTTTTGATGCCAAGTGTGCTAGCCGACTATGAAATGAGCATGAAATGAGCATGAAATGAGCATGAAATGAGCATGAAATTGAAATGGACTATTGGCGATACCAGCCTTTGCGCCACTGTTTCATCTGAGCAATTTCGGCCTGCTGCGAGGATACGATCGCTGTCGCAAGTTTTTGAATTTCAGGACGTTTTGATTTTTGCAGGACATTATTTGCCATGACGATCGCGCTTTCGTGGTGCGGGGTCATCGCATTGATAAACCGCAAGTCAAACTGATCGTCTGCTGCGCCCAAATTCATATTCATCATCATGCCCTTCATCTGATCCTGTGCCATGGGCATCATGCCCTTTGTGCCGCTATCCCATGCCATTGGAGTGCTGGCTGCATTTGCATACCAAGACTTGCGCCACTGCTGCATTTGAGCAATTTCTTTATCTTGGTCAGCAATAATTGATTGCGCCAATTTCTTGATCTCAGGACGCTTTGATTTTTGGAGTGCTTCTTGCGCCATTTTGACGGCTCCCTGGTGATGGGGAATCATGGCATCCATAAAGCGTAAATCAAAGTTTGCGTCAGCCGGGCCCAAATCCATGTTCATCATGCCGCCATTCATAGTGCTGTGATCCATTCCGGGCATGGCTGCCATGGGTGAACCCGTTGCGGCGGGGCTTTGATTAGAGGTTGACGTTTGGGCAGAGTTGGAGCAAGCGGTCAACCCGCTCACCACAATCGCAGCCCCGATCGAGAGTCCAAGAAACCCTGTTTTGAACAGTGAGTGAGTCATACTTATACCTACAAACTTTGCTTACGTCTTTTATTTTGGACTGTCCAGTTGAGTGGAGAGTCAAATGCAGACAGCCATCCTTTGGGTAGATCCCCAACTCTGGTGTAACGTCAATTGTCCATCGGTTCAAGACTGCATAAAAAGATGAAATTAGGATGAAATGGCGCTCTATCAATAGCATTAAACTTCTTTAACGAGTTTGTACCTCAAGGGTTAGAGGCGATCGCTCAATTAACTTTCTAATGTAAAGCCTGTGAACTGTAGCTCAGTTCCATTGTTGTTTTTTTAGGAGATCAGTGATGATCGCGACTCAAGCTCATCAATCTCAACTCGACGTTTGCATCAAAGCGTGTCTTGACTGTCTACGTGAGTGTGAAAACTGCGCGACTGCTTGCCTCGATAGCGATATGGTGCAGATGATGGCTCAGTGCATCAAAACCTGTCGTGACTGTGCAGATACTTGTGATATTTGTGCCCGATTCATGGCTCGCAATTCCGATCTTCACGCTCAACTGTGCGGTGTTTGTGCCGAGGCGTGCGATCGCTGTGCGGCTGAGTGTGCAAAACATGACCACGACCACTGCCAGCGATGTGCAGAATCTTGCCAGCGATGTGCAGAATCTTGCCGTCAAATGGCGATGGCAATGCCTTAATCGAGCCAAAGAAGGTTTAGTGTGAATGAGGCTGGTTCTCTGACCGAGAGACAGCCTCTTCTCTGTCTTTAGAAAAGTTTTAACCCGATCGCTTGACTCTCCAGCCGACTAGAAGGTTCACAATGAAGCAGTAACAAGGCTCTTGCTTAAAGGAAGCTTTTTCCCATGACCCTACAGATGACCGTTCCCAATATGGCTTGCTCGGCTTGCAGCGACACGATTACCCAGGCAGTTCAAATCATCGATTCCAACGCCAAAGTCAACGCTGATCTCAAAACAAAAGTAGTCAGCATTGAGACGCAAGCTGCGGAGGCAGAAATAAAGCAGGCGATTACTACGGCAGGATATACCGTTGCCTGATTTCCTGCCCTTTATTTCTCTTGAGAATGATGAAAACTAATATACTGAAGCTACGGGGCATGAGTTGCGCTTCGTGCGCCCGCAGCGTCGAAGAGGCGATGCGATCGGTTCCCGGTGTGGCTGAGGTCAGCGTCAACTTTGGAGCCGAGCAAGCTACCCTTGAATACGATTCCAACCGCACAAGTTTAGAGCAGATTCAACAGGCGATCGTCGATGCCGGATACAGTTCTTACTCACTGCAAGACCAGGAGTTTATCACTGACGAAACTGACGTAGAAAAGACAGCCCGACTGCGAGAGTTTCGCCATTTACGCAACAAGATCATGATTGCGGGCGTAATCAGTATCGTCTTAATAGTAGGGTCGCTACCGATGATGGTGGGATTATCAATTCCATTCATTCCTGCATGGTTTCACAATCCCTGGCTACAGCTTATTCTTTCAACCCCTGTATTAGTTTGGGCAGGCAGAGAGTTCTTTGTTAACGCTTGGAAAGCCCTGAAGCGTCACACTGCAACGATGGACACGCTAGTTGCGCTGGGTACGGGATCTGCTTATCTCTACTCGATCGTGGCGACCATGATTCCTAGCTTTTTCATTGCTCAAGGACTCAACGCCGATGTCTATTATGAAGCAGCAAATGTGATTATCACGCTGATTTTGCTGGGTCGGTTGTTGGAAACAAGAGCAAGAGGACAAACGTCAGACGCAATTCGGAAACTCATCGGCTTACAAGCTCGTGATGCCCACATCATTCGGAACGGACAAGAACTAGAAGTTCCCATTCAACAGGTGCAAATTGGCGATGTGGTGATCGTGCGTCCCGGTGAAAAGATTCCGGTCGATGGTGAAGTCGTGGAGGGAACTTCCACGATCGATGAATCAATGGTCACAGGCGAGAGTATGCCGACCCAAAAACAGCCTGGAGATCAAGTCATCGGCGCAACCATCAACAAGACCGGAAGCTTTCGATTTAGAGCGACTCGCGTGGGCAAAGACACGGTTTTGGCGCAGATTGTGCAACTTGTCCAACAAGCTCAAGGATCAAAAGCTCCCATACAGCGATTAGCCGATCAAGTGACGGGTTGGTTTGTGCCTGTGGTGATTGCGATCGCGATCGCTACCTTTCTAATTTGGTTCAATCTCATGGGCAACGTGACGTTAGCGTTAGTGACCACTATTGGCGTGTTGATCATTGCGTGTCCGTGTGCGTTAGGATTGGCGACCCCAACTTCTGTCATGGTGGGGACTGGAAAAGGCGCAGAAAACGGCATCTTGATCAAAGGGGCAGAAAGCTTAGAACTCGCGCACCAAATTCAAACGATCGTGCTTGATAAAACCGGAACCCTGACCGAGGGCAAACCGACGGTCACAGACTTTATCAGCACAGTTGGCTCTGCCAATGAACTCAAACTGTTGAAGTTAGCCGCCTCGATCGAGCGCAACTCTGAGCATCCATTAGCCGAAGCTGTCGTGCGATATGCTCAGTCTCAAGAAGTCACTTTAGACGATGTACAGAACTTTGAAGCGGTTGCGGGTAGCGGCGTTGAGGGAACGGTTTCTAACCAACTCATCCAAATTGGAACACAGCGCTGGTTAAACGAACTGGGGATTGATATCACCTCGGTTCAAACTGAGAAAGCGCGACTCGAAGCATTGGGGAAAACAGTGATTCTGATCGCAGTCGATCGTCAACTGCAAGGAATGATGGCGATTTCTGACGCACTCAAGCCGTCGTCTGTTCAAGCAGTTCGGGCGCTACAGCGTATGGGGCTTGAAGTGATGATGCTGACCGGAGATAATCAGCAAACAGCAGATGCAATTGCTCGTGAAGTTGGCATTCAAACGGTGATTGCAGAAGTTCGACCCTGATCAAAAAGCTGCCGTGATTGCATCGATTCAGAGCGGCAAGCTGGGCAAACAATCCACAACTCAGACAAAATCTCGCCACACTCAGTCCACGATCGTGGCGATGGTCGGAGACGGCATTAACGACGCGCCTGCGTTGGCTCAAGCGGATGTCGGGATTGCGATCGGAACCGGAACCGATGTGGCGATCGCGGCGAGTGATATTACGTTAATCTCTGGCGATCTGCAAAGCATTGTTACAGCGATTCAACTTAGTCGCGCCACTATGAACAATATTCGTCAAAATCTGTTCTTTGCGTTTATTTACAATACGTTAGGCATTCCAATTGCAGCAGGCATTCTCTTTCCAATCTTTGGCTGGTTGTTAAATCCAATCATCGCCGGGGGTGCAATGGCGTTTAGCTCAGTGTCTGTCCTCACGAATGCGCTGCGGTTGCGGAACTTTAAGCCCAAAGCAATCTAGGGAGAAACAATGACACAAAAATACTGGATTATCGGAAGCTTGGCTTTTGGGCTGATGCTAGGCATTTCAGGCAGAGCAGTTGCCCAAATGCCGCACGATCAAATGCAACCATCTGGAACTGAACTAGTCACTCAATTTCAACGCATTGAGCAACCAATTTGGCTCAAAAGCGCGGTGACAGCAGGTGGAATTGGATTAATCGGAGCAGAACTCTGGTGGTTTTTGTTGAGCAAATCTAAGTCTCGCAAAGCCGACACTAATCAAGGAATTCAGGAAGCGACCATTACGGTTGATGGTGGCTATGAACCCGATCGCATTGTGGTCAGTGTTGGGCAGCCTGTGCGATTAAGCTTCGATCGCCGTGATCCGTCTAGCTGTCTCGACGCGGTGCGAATCCCTGATTTTCACATTGCAAAAGATTTGCCGCTCAATCAAGTCACGGCGATCGAGTTCACGCCCACCCAACCTGGAGACTATCCATTCACCTGTGGCATGAATATGTTTCACGGCGTAATTGAAGTGCAGGTAACAGAGCCTTCAAAATCGACGGCTCAAAATCTTGTTGCACAGCGAGATTAGTCACAAAGCGGATAGATAACAGTGACAGTCTGGCTTCTCAATCAGAGATTCTACAAGCGCATTGAGTGCCACGGCTGCCAATAATCCACCGCCCAAAGTTCCCTCGATCGTGATGTAGGGAACGCCCAATCTCATCAGCCGTCGCTTTGCCGCAGGCGCATGACTAAACCCGATCGGCATCGCAATCACCAACGCAGGCTGCAATTGACCTTTTTCAATCAAGGTACAGGCAGTTATCAAAACTGAAGGCGCATAGCCAATGACCAAAATGCAGCCAACCGGAAGCTGCTCTAATCGGTCTTGCCATTGCTCATTGTTCCAAAAAGCTTGCTCTGCATCGGCTGCGCCTGTGATGTGCAAATCAGCAATCAGAGTCTCAACCGGACACTTGAGATGAGCTAGGCGAGTTTGATCTAGGGCAGAAACCACAGGTGCAGCGTCGCCCACGATTTGACACCCAGCTTTGAGCGCATCACGAGCAGCAGAAATCGCGTCCTTACTCCGTCGCACAAACTGCACTAGACTGACATCGCCGCACGCCAACACAAGCTGAGACAGCAAATCAACTTCAATTTCAGAACGGTCAGAAAGATCAGGCAGCAGCCGCTGCAACGATTCTTGAAAGGCTTCTGGATGGGCAGTGGTTTCTGCATCTAAGCGATGCCAAAGTTTTTCTAAGTCTCCCAATCCGTCTTGGGTTTCGACTTCTAATAGCCTCAGTTGAGCCAGGGCTTCTGCCTGAATTGTTTGACAATTACGATTACCCCTTTGGGGAACTGCGAAGCAACCGCGTCCCAAGACTCCTTCTAATGCAGCAGCAGTCTGCCGAAGTCGCGCCAACTGTTGAATAACCGTGTGATAGTGCCGTTGGAGTTGTGTAATCACCGTTTGCTCAACATCTGTTCCTACATCATTTCTGAGTAACTGCTGAACATGAGAAAGCTGAAATCCCTGCTGTTTTAGGGCAACAATCTGCTTAAGTTGCTGCACCTCTCGCTGACCATAGAGGCGATAGTTGCTGGCTGACCGTTGCGGTTGAGGCAACAAACCCAGCGTGTGGTAATGCCGTACCATTCGCGGCGTGATGCCTCCGCCTACTGCCTCGGTCAGTTCTTTAATCGTCAAGTTCTGCGTTTTCATCCCTTAATCGTAAACGAGAAGGTTGACATTGACACTAATGTCAAGGTTTAGAGTAGAGGAGTGATTTTTTCTCTACTAACTGTTTATGTCTTCACCAACTATTCCTAGCTTTTCTACTCTTCTAAAGGAGCAGCCCGATGCAGTTGCGGCGATCGTCTGCGGCATTCTGGTTTTCCTGGGCTGGCTCACGCTGCAATCAGGCTGGCTCGGACTTGCACTGCTGATTCTCCCTGCGGCCTACGTAATTGGGGGCTATGAAAGCGCCCGTGAAGGGTTAACTACCCTGTTTGAAGACAAAGAACTAGATGTCGATCTCCTGATGATTGTGGCGGCTTTGGGAGCAGCAGGACTGGGATTGTGGCAGCGGGATTATTCCTTCATTGTGGATGGCGCGATTCTGATCTTGATCTTCTCAATCAGTGGCGCGCTTGAAGGGTATGCAATGCAGCACACTGCGCGCAGTATCCGCAGCTTGATGAATTTGACTTCAGATACCGCACGAGTTTGGCGAGACGGACGAGAGGAAGAAGTTGCCATTTCAACGCTTAAAATAGGCAACGAAGTAATTGTCAAACCCGGCGAACTGGTGCCAACAGATGGCTTGATTGTGGAAGGATTCAGTGCCCTCAACCAAGCATCGATTACGGGAGAATCGATGCCTGTTGAGAAAACGATCGGGGATGAAGTCTTTGCCGGAACGATTAACGGCAACGGTGCTTTGAAGCTCAAAATTCATCAGCCGCCCGAAAGCAGTTTGATTCAGCGTGTAATCCGGCTGGTCGAGCAAGCCCAAACCGAAACACCCCCGTCACAGCAGTTTATCGAACGATTTGAGCGCAGTTACGCCAGAGTCATTGTGATTGCCGGAATCTTGCTGATAATTGTGCCGCCGTTGTGGGGCTGGAGTTGGGAGACGACGATCTATCGAGCCTTAATTTTTCTCGTTGTCGCGTCTCCATGCGCGCTAATGGCGGCAACAATGCCTACGCTCTTATCGGGCATTGCGAATGGGGCACGGCAGGGAATTTTGTTCAAAAATGGCGCTCAGTTGGAACAGATTGGACGAGTTCGAGCGATCGCATTCGACAAAACCGGAACGCTCACAGTCGGGAAGCCCCAAGTTGTTCAAATTATTGCGGTTGGTCAGACTAAAACGCAATTACTCCAAGTCGCGACTGCTCTAGAAAGCTTATCTGAACATCCGATCGGGGAAGCCATCGTGAGATTTGCCCAAAATCAGCAGATTGAATGGAGGCAAGCCACAAATGTTCAAGCCCATACTGGACAGGGAATCACGGGAGAACTCGATCAGCAATGGGCGATCGTTGGGAAAGCCGCCTTTGTTCAGAAACAGATTAGCGGTTGGTCAGATACTCTAATTGCATCAGCCCATCAGTTGGAAGAAACCGGAAAAACCGTGGTGTGGGTTGCCTATGCCGGAAAACCGCTCGGCGTAATTGCGATCGCCGATACCGTCCGACCCGAAGCCGCTCGAACGATCGCTCGATTAAAGCGAATGGGTATTCAAGAAATCGTCATGCTAACCGGAGACAACGATCGCACGGCTCGCAGTATTGCCAAGGAACTTGGAATTGATCAAGTGTATTCTGAACTGCTGCCCGAACACAAAGTAGACGTAGTGCGATCGCTTCAACAACAGTACAAAACCGTTGCAATGGTGGGTGATGGCATCAACGATGCACCTGCACTGGCTCAAGCAACTGTGGGAATCGCAATGGGAACTGCCGGAAGTGATGTGGCGCTCGAAACCGCAGACATTATCTTAATGGCAGATCAACTCGAACGATTAGTCACAGCAATTCGTCTCGGCCGCCGCTCTCAGCGGGTTGTTAAACAAAACATTGCGTTCGCGCTCAGTTTCATTGGGCTGTTGTTGATGGCAACCTTTTTTAGTCACATCACGTTACCGTTGGGGGTAGTGGGACACGAGGGTTCGACCGTGCTAGTTACCCTCAGTGGGTTAAGACTCCTCAAAAATTGACGACTAAATATATCTAATTACCTTTTTGTTTGCAGTCTCAGCATAGTGATGCAAACCATCAGCCAAAGGAACCCAACGGCATAACCCGCCGCGACATCCGTGACCCAATGAACACCTAAATATAAGCGACTGACCCCGATCGCCATCACTAAGAAGACAGCAACACTATAAATCCAGTGAGATAGTCTGGGATAGTTAACGGCTAAAAGATAGGCCAGAAATCCATAGAGCACTAGCGAACCCAAGGCATGACCACTGGGAAAGCTAAACGACGTTTCAACAATCAGAGGAGTCCAAAGCTGAGGACGGGGTTTCGCAAAAAAGAGCTTTAAACCCTGATTGAGAATCAGCGCGCCCAGACACGCGATCGCCAACATTTTCGCCTCTGTTCGCTGTCGTCTCCATAACAACAGTCCCAAACTTAGAATAATGACCACCACCACAAATTCAGGATCACCTAACCGAGTTAAGCTCAACATGACTTGATCTAGACTCGGATTTGACCACTGATGTACTGCCAGCAGCACCGTTGTATCAAATCCAAAGGCTTCTTTTTCTAAAACTTCTTGAAACAGCCAACTCAAGCCTAGGAGAATCACTAAACAACTCAATAGCCCGATCGTGCCAACGGCTGCAATCAGTGTTGCAAGCTGTGGATTGACCCGGTGAACCCAAAAGCGAATCAGACTTTGCATTTTTAAGCGTGCATTGAAAGGACGATCGTACTGTACTCAATAAACGTCAAGAAGTCGAAAAGAACCGTAAAATCAGCTAGTCTTTCTAAGTTCTTGACACTTCATGCGCTATTTTTAGAGCAGGCCTTTCAATTATAAACAGTGTAGATTTGTCCTTTCACCTTTGATTCCCGGCTTGGGGTAAGATTTCTTGTGCGAGAGTTCAGCATGACGTTAAGCGTCAGGTTTAAAGTCATTGAGCCAGCGATCGCCCAAATCGGCTCTCACCAGCCCTGGCAGACGATTTAGAACGCTACAAGTTGAGCAATGCCCGTGAGATGGGTGACAGTGTAAAGCTCGGTTTGTCCTAGGTTAAACTGAGGAACTAGTGAGAAACGGTGCACCGTTATAATTCCTTCAGTCGCGATCCGTGCCTGCTTGGTCTGGTCGAGGTTAACTTGGGGTAAGAGCACGCTAAAGGATGTGGAGCCAGCATCAACCGTGAGCCGAAGGGTCACAGTAACAAGAGTGCCAATTTCTAACTCGACTGTGCGAATTTGATCACCTTTGAAGTGCAGAGATTGATGAGCATCTTGATAGTCAAAATGAGGCTGACCGTCAATGCCCGATGCAGCATATAGAACGTGTAATTGATGTCCTTGAAGTTGATAGAGGTTAGGATGGGTGACAGTAGGGGCAATCATTAGAGGTATCCTTTTATGAGTGAGTCACTTCATTGTGAAAAACGCGAGAGACGATCGACAGTCCCCTTCTGGGTACTTTGTTAGACTCGATCGCGTGTCTACCTTTCAACAGACCTCCTGCATGAATAAAATGCTGATATAGATCACTCTCAGATCTCGCTTTTAGCCAAAGCATCAAAAACGACGAAATCTATTAACTTTGACAACAAACGAGAAGGAGAACTCAATGGGATTTTATGCACAAAGAATTTTTCCGTACCTGCTGGATTGGTCAATGTCTAGTGCCAATTTTGGAAAGTATCGCCAGAAAACTCTAGAGAATGTGAAAGGAGACGTTTTAGAAATTGGGTTTGGCACGGGTCTAAATCTTTCTTACTATCCCCAAGAGATTCATAAAATCGTTACGGTGGATGTCAATCCAGGCACTCATAAACTGGCTCAAAAACGCATTCAGACCTCTGCGATCGCAGTCGATCATCACCTCTTAAATGGAGAATGTTTGTCCATGGCAGAAGGGACGTTTGATAGTGTTGTAAGCACCTTTACCCTATGCAGTATTATGAATGTTGAGCAAGCCCTCAAAGAAATCTATCGAGTGTTGAAACCTGGCGGGCGATTCTTTTTTGTGGAGCACGGGTTGAGCAACGAGGCTGGAACTCAAGTTTGGCAACATCGATTGACCCCAATCCAGAAAGTGATTGCCGATGGTTGTCATCTCGATCGCCCTATTCGGCAACTGGTTGAAACCCAGTTTGATACTCTAACGGTAGAAGAGTTTTACGCTGAAAATCTTCCTAAAATGATCGCCTATTTTTATCAAGGTGTGGCAACAAAGGCAAAATAAAGGTAGCCCTATACAAGAGTGAAGCCCCACAGCATGACTACACGTTCAACCCGTGATTTGGGAATTGAGTACGCCGCGCAGACAGCGATCGTAGGTCTTGTTGCTGGCATTGATGCGTCTGAAACAATGGTGCAGGCTGCTAGTCACCGCAATGCGAATGCAATCAAAGCTGGACGAGTCGATCTCAAACACGGCGAGGTTGCGTCATTGCCTTATGAAGATGAATCCTTTGACAAAGCTATGACAATCCACTGCATTTACTTTTGGGCCAACGCGATCGCTGGCTTGCAGGAAATCCGTCGCACCTTAAAACCAGGTGGATTGTTAGCCATCACACTCTTACCTAAAGCTACCTGGATCAAGCAACAAAAGCCTCCCGTTCCACCGCCCGATTTGTTTACCCTATATGACAGCAATGAAGTCGCACAGTTGCTTGTCGATACTGAGTTTCGTGAAGTGCGAGTAGAAAATTGCCCTGCCTCTATTCAGTTCTCTGGAGCCTGTGTGCTGGGCATCAAGTAACTCGAAATTGCTCCTGAAAGCTGAGGGACAGGTCATCCATTTTTCATCAGGACTCTGACTCAGCAGTATACGATCGCCTGAATAGTGGCATAATAGTCTCTGAAGCTAAACCGTAGGGTCTGCAAGGCGTGCGGAGTTGCCTAGAAACTTGTGGTTAAAAAAACAAAATTCCGTTCAAGAATTTGCAGCAAGCCTTCTCAACGATCGTCACAGTCTCGTGATTTATTGACCGCATTATCCTGCATGTCAGGATTTGCAGGGATGGCGATGGTTGTCGCGCTGTGTTTTTCACCGCTAAGTCGTGCGGGTTCTAAAGCTCAACTGTCGCGATATACCGACAGCCTGACATCGCTCATTTCAGAGCCGTTGACTCGTCCCCTTAACATTCTGATCCTGGGAATTGACAATTCTGGGCATCCCCACGCAGATCACGTTACTCCTGCGGAGGCGCTCTCTGGCAACAGCGACACCCTGCTCTTGGTTCGCTTAGATCCGAGTCAGCATCAGGTTACTATTTTGTCCATTCCCAGAGATAGTAGAGTGCAAATTCCAGGAATTGGACTTGACAAGATCAATAGCGCGAATGTCAAAGGTGGGGCGACCTTGGCTGCTCAAACGGTGAGTCAACTCTTAGGAAACATGGCAATTGATCGATATATCCGCGTTGACACAGAAGGGTTTGTGCGTTTAGTCGATGCGATCGATGGGTTAGAAGTCACTGTTCCCAAACCGATGAACTACATCGATCAGACTCAACACTTAACCATTCATCTAGCGCCCGGAAAACAGACGCTCAGTGGTCAACACTTGCAAGAATATGTTCGGTATCGCCATGACAATTTGGGAGATATTGGACGGGTGCAAAGGCAGCAAGAAGTGGTCAAACTGATTCTACAAAAGCTAGTTCAGCCTAAGATGTTAGCTAAATTGCCGCAACTGGTTCACGTTGTGCAAGAAAATGTAGACAGCAATCTATCGCTAGGAGATCTGCTAGCCATCTCGAAAAATCTAACGAGCCTTGACCGACAACATCTCAACTTAGTGATGCTGCCAGGGAGATTTAGCCGTGCCGATGAGTTCCCGCTGAGTTATTGGATCACAGACCCCCAGATGACAGCAGATGTGCTGGCTCGCTATTTTGAGGTTTCTCCTCCCGATTGACCTTGATTTCTGTCACGCTCGCTATCTCAGTTCCCAAACGATCGTGCCTCAGAGTCCTCAAACTTGATTGTTTCCGCAGTAGATAATCCGTTGCAGTTTGACTCTCAAGCTCGATTTATACCAATTTGATTTGTGAATGCGACAGATCCGCATGAGGGCACGGCAGTGCCATGCCCGTACAAAAAGCGTAGGGGCATGGCATGCCGTGCCCCGTCGGATTGAACGATCAGTCGCAATTGCATCCGAAATTGGTATTACTCTCAAAAGACAAGCTTAGATTCATGGTCATCTCACAGTTGGGGCTACACCGTTGCGTACCCTATCAAACTAGGAGTCTGGCAAAAAAATTGATGCGTCAGACCAGAGAAACTACAGCTTCACTGGTCTGTTGCAACCTATTCCTCCGCTAAAATGGCATAGATTTCTCGCTTCGTTCGTTCTAGCAGTTCCTTGACGCGATTCATGCGATCGGAGTTGCCACTTCGAGCCGACTGCATGACTGCACCCGCTAACTCCGTCGCCGCCTGCCGCAATTGATTGAACTCTTGGGGTTTATTTTTGAATGCCTCCCAAGGAGCGCTAGGGGGCGCTTGCTGAACGTGTTCAGCCAGGAACTGTCTGCCCGTATCTGTAATGGTATAAACTCGCTTGCCCCCAGTGGTTTCACCGATCACATAGCCGCCATCTTCGAGCAGTTGCAGCGTGGGATAAACAGAACCAGGACTGAGGCGACGCGAGCCTCCATAGCGAGCTTCCATGCGCTTGATTAAGTCGTAGCCGTGGCTGGGTTGCTCAGATAGCAATTCTAGCAGCAGAAATTTGATGTCTCCCCGGCGAGTGCGAGGTTCATCTTCGCTGCCAAAACCAAACATCTCTTCAATGAAGTGCTTGCCGTGAGCGCCTCTGCCATGCTGAAACCAGGGACGGGAAAAGAGTTCATCGGAGCTTTCTCCTGCCCAAGCAGGGGTGTGAAAGTGAGGGCGAAAGTGTCTAAACATTAGCTTCATTACCAAACAACTGTCTCCAGTATAGGCCATATAAAAATATATCGCGATATATCGGTAACTTAAATTGAATTGAGGCTATCCCCTAAAAAATCCCCTAAAAAATCCCCTAAAATACTGTAGAGACATTTCTGGCGCAGGCACTTGATGAGCCAATTTCGGCGATCGAGGACAGCCGAAATTGGCTTGGGATAGACTGATCTCTCGAAATAAACGTGTCCACAATCACTGGGGATAACACTACTGGCTTGACCCTAACTAAGAAACATTACGCTTCCAAGCGGGTGCTGACGGCTGATTCCGTCGCCGTTGTAGCCACAGTCCTAACAGCAGACCAACTGCCACAACTCCTGTGAAGTAAGCCAGCGAAATCAATCGAACCAGCAGCGGGGGAGCAACGCCTTCTACAGATATAGATTGTGCAACTTGGAATGGCTTAAATCTCCGTGCAGAGCTTGACTGAGGTGAAACTTCGACCTCAACATTGTGCGGTGCACCATCAAAGAATTCCTGCTGCCACGCTAATTTCCCGGTGCTGTCTGGAGTGCCCTCGTAGGCAAACGCCACCCAGTTATTTTCGAGTTGCGTCGTTGTCACTTTCAAAACTACATCCGTTATGGGCTGCCGAGTTTTAGTATCGACGACACTAACCTGTAGGTTAGCAGGCTGACCTACCGTAGCGCTGGTATCACCCGACAATTGCATCTCTAGCCCCTGAGATTGCAGCTTTGAGGGTTTGTCAGATTTGGGCACCTCTTCCGTCTCATGCGACATTGCCATCGACATGTGAGATTGGGCAAATTCAGCACTGATGTTGACGTAGAGGAGGGCCACGATCGCCACCACGATCGCCCCACTCAACAACAGTCGGACTCGCTGAGGCGCAATCTCTCCTGGCTGAAGCGACTGTCTACTGCCAATGACCCAGCCCCCACCTAACCCTGCTGCCAGCAAAATAGCTGCTAGAACGCCAAGATTACGATATTTGGCTCCATTTTCTGGCACTAATAGAGTCAGCGTCTGCTGAATGGGTGCGAAAGTATTAGGAACGATCGGGGTCACGTTCACCAACAGTTGATAGTTTCCTCGAATAGGTAAGGTTTGCTGAATTCTTAACTGACCTGTGGGAGCATTACCCTCGATATCCAGTAGCTTTGTCCCTTCTACAATTGGAAAATCGGTTGTGAACCAGGGATTTTTCGGACGGGTGAAGATTTGTAGATGAATTTTGGCATTTTTTAACGCCTGTCCCTGAGCATCGATCGCCTGTAGAGACAGTTGCACAGGTGGCTTATAGCTGCCTGACCCCATCGCCTCAGTAGCTTCAGCTTCGAGGGGGCGAATTTGAGTAATAGATGGATTTGTTGTCAGTCTCACCGAGGGCTGAGGCGACTGTGAAACCCCAACCCAACTCCAGAAAAGGGCACTCACCAGACAAAGGGTGCTGATAAATACATAGACTCTTTTAGGCATTAGTTTAATTCTAAATGGTTACATCTCGCCTGTAAGCTGCTGCACATCTAGATGACACAAAGAAACCAGAACATGCTCAGATAGGCTATCTGACTGAAATCAGATAGCCTATCAGCTTGCCTAATCTTTAATGGCAACTGACGAGCGCAGTGTGATGACGAAATGTGTGCACCTTGTCGTGGATCGCGGGATAAGTCGTGAAATAAATTGTCCAGAGAGTTAACGCGCTGAGTGAGATGTAGAGCGCCGATTGCACAGGAACCGATAGCGTGCGACGTGCAAGTTTTTGCTGAACTGAAGAATGAGTTTGAGTCGTCATTTTGTACCTCGTAAAGAAGACGATGTTGTTAAGCGATTCGGCAGGCGTTCTGACTTGGAGAATGCAAAATTAAAAATGGTAAGAATCACACATCCTACAAATTTTTCATTTCTAATTCTTCATTTCCTTCACAGTTGCGGGACAGCGGTAGATTTTTACTACACTTTCCCTGTTTCCTCTGACGGCTGCTCCCCGTCAGAACCGAGTCGTGAACTCAGCATACGTGATCGGGAAGATTTTAGAAACGTTTCAGAGGATCTTCGGCTTCGGTGGTCACTGCTGAAGCTTTTGCAGCGTTATTTATTGCATATTCGACTTCCTGCATGAATAGAATTCTAGAGATAAAGTGCTCTGATCTGGCGCTGTGTTGAGGTCGGCTGGTGCCCCTAAATCCCCACTTTCTTGAAGAAGCTTGGAAACGAGCAGAGATCACTTCTTTGGCTTCTACGCCTTTCGATGGACGGAGCGCGGATATACCACATGGTATATGTACTAAATGCAATTGAATGGTTCTGACTCTATGCCTACGATCGAACAATCCGATCTGATAGATCTCGTGCGAGAAACTCGGCGACGGCTTGCCCTCTCACAGGTTGAGTTTGCCGCCAAGTTAGGCGTTTCATTTCAAAGCGTGAATCGCTGGGAAAACGGGCGGACTCAGCCCTTGCCCATTGCCTTGAGGCAAATTGAATTAGTGCTGCTGCAAATGGGCGATCGTGGACAAGATCTATTAGCCAAGTATTTTTCAGCGTAGGGGCAGAGGCAAGATGACCGACCCCCATCAGACTCACTCTGTCTCTTCAGAGCATGATTTACTTCACCGTTGCCCTCAGATGACGACTGACACTGATATCACCCAATGTAGACAAGTAGAGGAAGATTTGCAGGAAAGCGAAGCGTTTAACCGCCATATTTTTGAGAGTAGTGCTGACTGCATTAAAGTGCTCGATCTCAACGGTTGCCTAGTCTCGATGAACGCGCCGGGGCGCTGTCTGATGGAGGTTGAAGACTGCACCCCTTTAGTGGGGACCGCTTGGGTTGAGTTTTGGCAAGACGGCGATCGCCCCACTGCTCATCAAGCGATACAAACCGCTAAAGCAGGGGGAACCAGTCGCTTTAGCGGGTTTTGCCCAACATTAAAGGGAACCCCTAAATGGTGGGATGTAGTGGTGGCACCGATCCTAGATAGTTTAGGCAAGCCGAAGCAGTTGCTAGTAATTTCACGCGATATTAGCGAACGTAAACAAATCGAAGCCGATCTGAGAGCCAGTGAAGCCCGACTGCGGTTTATGTTGGACTCCACTCAGATCGGCGAGTGGGATCTCGATCTAACGACGCAACCCCACACGGCGCATCGCTCTCTGAGACATGACCAAATTTTTGGATATGACTCGCTGCTGCCAGAATGGAGCTACGAGATTTTTTTAGATCACGTTCACCCCGACGATCACGCTGCTGTGAATGAGAGGTTTCAACAAACCGTCTCAGCCCGCACCGATTGGAACTTTGAATGTCGCATTATTCACGCAGATCACAGCATCCATTGGATCTGGGCACGCAGCAGTGTTTACTGTGACTCTGAAGGCACGCCGACTCGACTGTTGGGCGTAGTGATGGATATTACCGATCGCAAACGAACCGAGTTAAACGCGGCCTTTCTATCTACGGTGAGCCAGGATCTCGTTGGCATAGGCAGTGTCGCTGAGATTGTGCAGACGATCGGCGAACAACTCAACCGTTATCTCGATACCTCAATCTGCGCGTTTGTTGAAATCAGTGAGGAAGCACATCAAGCCGTGATCAATCATTGCTGGCATCAAGCTGATAGACCGAGCTTAGTCGGGAGTTATTCACTCCTAGAGTTTGTCACAGATGAATTTTTGCAAGCGGCTCAAGCGGAACAGGCGATCGTCATTCGAGATGTCGCCGTTGACTCGCACATTGCCCACCCCCAGCGATATGACGCGCTCAAGATTGGTGCAGAACTCCACATTCCGCTCATCAGAGACGGCAAATGGACGTTTTCGCTGACGGTATTTCATCCAGTGCCCTATAACTGGCGCGAAGACGAGATTGAACTGATGCGAGAATTGGCAAGCCGCGTCTGGACAAAACTAGAACGCGCCCGGACAGAACAACTGTTGCGCCAAAGCGAAGAGCAGAGCCGAACCATTCTAGAAAGCGTCAATGATGGCTTCTTTGCAATCGATCGACACTGGCGGTTTACTTATGTGAATCAAGCTGCTGGAATCTTGCTCGATCGCACTTCACAAGACTTAATTGGCAAGAATCTATGGGAAGAATATCCAGGACTGAGGGGCAATGAGTTGGAGTCGGTTTATCGGAGCGCAATGCGCGATCGCGTGGCTGCGTCCTTGACGGCGTTTTACCCCGACCACGATCGCTGGTATGAAGTTCGCACCTATCCCGCCCCAAATGGCATCGCCGTTTATTTCAGGAATGTTACCGAGCAAATCCAAGTCCAAGCAGCTTTGCAAGAGCAAACTAAGTTAATGCGACTGATCGTTGAAAGTATCGGCGATGGTTTGCTCATGGCGAATCCACAAGGTGAGTTCGTGCTGGTGAATCAAGCGGCCGAGCACATCTTCGGTTCGCTCACAAATGAACGCTCGTGTGAGGAATGGTCAAGAACTTATGGACTCTTTTTACCCGATCAACAAACGCTCTTTCCCGATCAGCAACTGCCGCTCTATCGGGCGATAAAAGGAGAAGACGCGAACGATGTCGAAGTCTTTGTGCGCCGTGACCCGTCTGCCCAAGGGAGGTGGGTCAGCATCAGCGGCTTTCCGGTCAGAGATATGAATCATGAGATTACAGGCGGCGTGATTACCTGTCGAGATATTACCGATCGCAAACAGGCAGACGCAGCCCTGCGGGAGAGTGAGGAACGCTTTCGGACTCTGGCTGATCACATGTCTCAATTTGCTTGGATGGCAGACCCAAACGGCTGGCTCTTTTGGTATAACCGCCGCTGGTTTGAGTATACAGGCACCACGCTTGAAGTGATGCAGGGCTGGGGTTGGCAACAGGTGCATCATCCAGAACACGTCGATCGCGTGGTTGAGCATTTTCGCCATTGCCTTAAAACAGGCCAACCCTGGGAAGACACCTTTCCGCTGCGGGGCAAAGATGGCACCTACCGCTGGTTTCTGTCTCGCGCCATCCCTATCAGAGACGCAGCAGGACACATTTTGCGCTGGTTTGGCACCAACACAGACATCACCGAGCGCCTGCAAGCCGAGCAAGAACGAGAGCAGCTTTTGCAACAAGAACAATTGGCGCGAGAATCTGCTGAACAAGCCAATCGAGTCAAAGATGAATTCTTGGCTGTGCTGTCGCATGAACTGCGATCGCCCCTTAACCCGATCTTAGGCTGGGCAAAATTGTTGCGTGGCGGCAAGTTAGATCCCGCTAGAGCGGCCGAAGCTCTGGCCACGATCGAGCGCAACGCCAAACTTCAGTCCCAACTGATCGACGACCTGCTTGATATTTCCCGCATCATGCAAGGCAAACTGACGCTGAATGCAACTCCGGTAAGTTTAGCGTTTGTGATTTCGTCGGCGATCGAAACCGTGCGTCTAGCAGCAGAGGCCAAAGGGATGGATATTGAAGTTTATCTTGAACCCAATATTGGACAGGTTTATGGAGATGCGGGACGACTCCAGCAGGTCGTGTGGAACCTTCTATCAAATGCCGTGAAATTTACGCCCCTTAAGGGCAAGGTTGACGTTCGGCTGACACAAGTCAATCACCAAGCTCGACTGCAAGTGATCGATACAGGCAAAGGCATCCGCTCAGAGTTTTTGCCCCATGTCTTTGAGCATTTTCGGCAGGAAGATGGAGCCACCACGCGCAAGTTTGGCGGGTTGGGATTGGGGCTGGCGATCGCACGCCAAATTGTCGAACTGCACGGCGGCAGAATTTGGGTCGAAAGCCTGGGTGAAGGACAGGGAGCAACCTTCACGGTTGAGTTGCCGTTCTTGCAGACCGTGACTCCGGCCGAAACAGTGACCGACCCGATCTGGGTTCGATCAGACCCACGTCCCCTGGCAAATCTGCGGGTGCTGATTGTTGATGATGACCGTGATTCCCGTGAGTTTGTGGCATTTGTTGTAGAACAAGCAGGAGCCAAAGTCAGTGCCGTGAATTCAGCGATCGAGGCCCTTCAACAACTCTCAACTACCCCCTTCGATCTGCTTCTCAGTGACATTGGAATGCCAGAGATGGATGGCTATGAGCTAATGCGTCAAATTTCTCAGATTTCTAGTGAACTGGGAGGGTTTACTGCGATTGCTCTCACTGCCTATGCGGGAGAGATGAATCAGCGGCAAGCCTTGGCAGCCGGATTTCAAGGGCATCTTACTAAGCCCGTTGAGCCAGATGAATTGATTAGGACAATCGTGACCATGATGGGCAGAAATGACGACGAGTTTTGTGACTACCCATGATGGGTGCAATGATGTGAGCTAAAGTAACCTTGTGAATTTTTGTGAGCGCTAAAGGAAATCAGACCGCTCGATCGTGTTGGTGCCATCACCCCCATTTAACGGAGTCGGCGGGAATTCCCCCGCCTCTTGTAATGGAGCAACAGCGAAGCGAGGTGCGGAATGGAAAAGGTGGGGGATGAAAGCCAGGGCGATGTAGCGAAGCGGAATCGCCAATGTCTTAGACCTCAACCCAAAAGATTTATCAACGCTCCTTACTATTGTTGCTAGTTTGCAGTGCTAGTTTGCAGTAAAGTAGAGGAATGAAACACGCGGTCAAGGTACGAATTTATCCCACTGACGAGCAGAAAGAGGCGCTTTCAAAGGCGTTTGGTTGTGCCCGTTGGTTTTGGAATAACTCGTTAGCTGAGACGAATCGACTCTACAAAGAAGCGGGAAAAGGCTTATCTCAAGTTGGGATGAACAGTCGGCTACCTGCACTCAAGAAAGAGTTTGAATGGTTGACAGAGCCTTATAGCCAAGTGCTGCAAAGCGTGTCTCTAAACCTATCAAGAGCGTTTATCAACTTCTTTGACGGGCGGGCTCAATTCCCTAACTTCAAATCGAAGCACGGCAAGCAATCGATTCAGTATCCTCAGAGCGTCAAGATGACGGATGAAGGGTTGAAACTTCCGAAGCTGGGAGTGATCAAGGCTAAAATTCATCGCGTGTTTGAAGGGAAGCTGAAAACTGTAACGGTTTCTCTCACGACCTCTGGCAAGTATTTTGCATCATTGCTGTTTGATGATGGACTGCCAGAGATTGAGGGATCTGGAGTAGGCAAAGCAGTCGGGATTGATTTAGGTCTAACCCATTTTGCGATTACATCCGACGGCTCTAAGTTTGACAATCCGAGGGTGTTAAAGAAGCATTCTCGCAACCTCAAACGCAAACAGCAAAAACTTTCTCGCAAACAAAAGGGGTCAAGCAACCGGAAAAAGGCACGTCGCCTTGTGGCACGGGTTCACGAAAGAATTGCAAACGTGAGAAAAGACTTTCTGCATAAACTCTCGCGCAAAATGGTCAACGAAAACCAAGTGATCTGCGTTGAGAATCTGGCAGTCAAGAACATGGTGAAAAATCACAACTTAGCCAAAGCAATCAGCGATGCCAGTTGGTCGGAGTTCACCAGAATGCTTAGTTATAAAGCAGGGCAGGATGGAAAGATCTATCAAGAAGTTGACCGATTTTTCCCGTCCTCAAAGACCTGCTCAGTCTGCCTCAATCGAGTGGGTAGCCTCGCACTGGAGATCCGGTCATGGCAGTGTCAAAACTGCGCTACGAAGCATGACCGAGACGTGAATGCTGCTATCAATATTCGAGATGAAGGTCTACGAATCTTGGCGTTAGGAACTAGCGCTACTGCCAATGGAGGGAAGGTAAGTCCGAAGGTTGGACGGCGTAAGTCATCCGTATCTGAGGCTCTTCCCGTTGAAATTGGAAGCCCCCACTCAACGACCGAAGCGCGTAGCGCGTAGGAAGTCAGTGGGGGTAGTTCACCGGAGTGTCAACAGCATGAGCCAAGTAGAATATTTTCTAAGGGCGACAGTCAGGATGAGCAGCACAAAGGCGAAATTGAGGTGCAGTCATGGTCTTGGAGCGAGAGTCAATCAGGAACATCGAATGTAGGAGGGGGCGTAGGGGCAGGCAAAGTGACTCTGCAACCCTTCCAGTTCACCTCATACACGAGCAAAGCCAGCCCAAAGCTTTTTCTTGCCGGAGCCTCTGGGCAACATCTCAAGACAGCAACGCTCACTGGTCGGCGGTCTGAGCAGCAACTGCAAGACTTCTTAAAAATCACCCTATCAGATGTGCAGGTGGTTTCATTTGAAGCTACTAGCAGCACCGAGACAGATCAACTCCCGATCGAGCATCTCTCCCTCAGCTATGCAAAGATCGTGTACGAATTCACACCTCAAAAGGCAGATGGGTCACCCGATACGATCGTGAAAGCCGGGTGGGATGTGAAGGCAAGCAAGGCGATTGCGTGAGTCCTCTAGGTCGTCTTTACACTCGACAAATCTTCAATCCTCAAACGAGGTCTCGGTTCCTAAAGAGTACCCACTGGGGTACTCTGAAATGCTTATATTATCGAGCAAGATGGACTTATCCATGATTAACGCTACCGCTCTAGAGTTTGAAGGATCGGCGTTGATTATGACCCTCACTTGTTAACTATTGGAGTTTCTGAAATGTTGAAGCGCTCAATCACGATCGCCACCTGTGGGACGCTCTTTGCTGCGGGCTTGATTGCCCCTGCATTAGCGGCTCCTCAAGATTTTGTCGGAACTTGGGTCAACGTTGATAGCAATACCCGCGGCATTACTCGCCTTGTCGTCACGGCTCCGCAGCCCAACACCTTAAAGGTTCAAGCTTTTGGAAAGTGCCACCCTACTGACTGTGCCTTTGGAACGACCCAACTGATCACCTATGGCAACAGCGTTCAAGACGCAAACCACAAACAAGGGACGGCCGTCTATCGCCAAAGCTTTGCCAATGACATTCTAACGTTTGCATTGGGAGGAGCGAACAATAATCAGATTTCGCTGCAAAGCTTTACGCAGTTTACCGATAATAGTGCTCGTCAAAACTATTTTGCTCAATATCGATTTAAGCGATCGTAGAGAATGGTTGCACCGTATTAAATCATCAAGAGATCCCCGCCAGTCCCTCTTAAAAAAGGAGATCTAGGGGATCGAAGACCCATAACGTCAGCAACAACACGTTCTTGAACCGACGCGAACACCCAAGTGCTCTGCCATCGGTTCAAAGATCACCATTGTCCAAAATAGATCAGGGAGCAATCCGCTCAGGTGACCTCACCTATTTGGGTGAAGAGAATGCTAGAAGCCAGACACAACAGAGCTTGAGCGCGATCGTCAGAGTTTTCTCAGAGAGTCTAGAGTAATGTTTCTTTACGATATCGCTTGTCTTATACCGCTTCTCATAAAATTATCTAACGTACCATTGTGAGTTTTAGATACGAACGTTCATCAGAAATTCAGCTTATGATCTAATTTCGCTCTTATTTTCGTTGACGAGTTTTATCGGTTACATTCCTGATCCTGTCACCACTGGCGATATTCTTAGCCCTCTCATAAGACATGGAACCTAAAGGAGACATTCTAATTGTTGACGATACGCTAGATAACCTACGGCTGTTGTCAGCGATGTTAACGGCCCAAGGCTATGAGGTGAGGAGCGTCACCAATGGAGCGATCGCGCTAATTGGAATGCAGGCTCAACCGCCTGACCTAGTGTTGCTTGACATCAACATGCCAGGAATGAACGGCTATGAAGTGTGTCAATCTCTCAAGTCTACTCCTCTCATTCAGGAGATTCCGGTTATTTTTATCAGTGCCTTAAATGAGGCAATTGATAAGGTAAAAGCCTTCTCTGTCGGAGGTGTTGACTTTATTCACAAACCGTTTCAAATTGAGGAAGTGCTGGCCCGCATTGAGCACCAGCTTAACCTTTGCCGACTCCAGCAACAACTCCAAGTGCAAAATCGCCGTCTGCAACAAACCGAAGCCGATCTGCGGCGATCGCTCGACCAAGAACGGGCCCTCAATCAGCGCATCGAAACAATGGTGGCACTCGAAGAACGCAATCGCATCGCCCGCGATATTCACGACTCACTCGGACATTCGCTTGTGGCTCTCAACATTCAAATGGAAGCTGCACTCACTCTTTGGCACGTCGATGCCGATCGGGCCCACTCAACGCTAGTCGAAGCCAAGCAACTCGGCTCTGAAGCCCTGCAAGCGGTGCGGCAATCGGTGTCTGCGATTCGCTCAGATCCCCTCCAAGGAGAATTGCTCGAAGGCGCGATCGCCACCCTCGTAGAAGAGTTTCATCACTTAACTGAGGTGTTGTTAGAGTGTCAACTCGATTTGTCCTACCCGCTCCCTAATGCAGTCAATCAAGCCGTCTATCGCATCATTCAAGAGGGACTGACCAATATTTGTAAACATGCTGATGCGACGATCGTGCAGATTCAAATCCACACCACTGACGCAGGACTATCGCTGACGCTGCAAGACAACGGCAATGGCTTTCACCCCGATCAACTCGTCACAGGGTATGGGCTGAGAGGCATGTATGAGCGAGCGACCACGATCGGCGGGCAGTTAGAAATTATCAGTGAACCGGGCGCAGGTTGTCGTATTGTGGCCCACTTTCCGAGAGGCACCACCCCATGATTAAAGTGCTGATTGTAGACGATCAAGAGATTGTCCGGCGGGGTCTAAAAATGCTGCTAGAGGCAAAGCCCGATGTTCAAATTGTTGGCGAGGCCGTCAATGGTCGCCACGCTATCGAGCAACTCATCGCTCTAGAAAAGATGGCTCAACTCCCCACCGTTGTAGTGATGGATATCCGAATGCCGGGGATGGATGGCGTAGAAGCCACTCAACTGATTTGTCGCCAATTTCCAGACATCAAAGTTTTAGTGCTGACCACATTTAACGATACGTCCTATGTTGCAGAGGCTCTGCGCTATGGAGCAAAAGGCTATTTGTTAAAAGACACCTCAACTGATGAACTAGCAAAGGCGATTCGATCGATCCATCAAGGTTATACCCAATTTGGGCCTGGAATCGTCGAGAAAATGATTGCAGACACACCCGCAACACCGCCCACGCCGACCCTTTCCCCAGGGCTAACAAACCTGACAGACCGAGAGCGAGAGGTTTTACGATCGATTGCCATCGGGGCCAGCAATCGAGAAATTGCCCAAACCCTTCACCTATCTGAAGGCACTGTGAGAAATCACATCTCCCATGTTTTGACCAAGCTAGATGTGCGCGATCGCACGCAAGCCGCGATCTTGGCCAATTCCTGTCGCGACTGGTTAGACAAGGCTTAGGGGTGTAGATTGATGAATGCTGAGATCTTCACCCTCCTTGCGACGCGGGTAGAAGACCCCCCTACTCTCTTTTGAACCAGATTCCTGCTTCCCTCTCCCAGTTTGGGATAGAGTTCTAGGGGGCAAGCGGGCGATCGCGTGACAAATGTCATTATTGAGCCGTGACATTTATGAGATGTGGACAACCCTTTAACTTCGGTACACTAAGACTGTCAAATTAGAGCGATTTAACTCCCACAACTCAACCAGTGGGCGAGGTGAAATCTAAACTAATTTGCCAAATATCCTCAAGCAAGTCTCCTGATCGAATTTGTTATGAGTCACCCAGTTTTTGAACCTAATGAGTTTAATCTTCACGACAACGACACCCATATTAAGTATTCGATCAACCGCCAAACTGGAATTCCTGAACTAGATTATCAAACAACCTGTCTCGATCGCCTCTACCAGTTTAGCGGTGACGACATTCATCTCTTGGCAACGGAGATCGGTAGACTCGTCACCGTCACCCTCGTGTTTGACCTCGACCAAAAAAACGAAATTATGTTGACCCTGCTGTTGCCCACAGTCTATCTACCCGCTGGTGTGATGGAGCAAGCCATCCAAGCGGAGATCATTACGACTACTCGACGATTGCCACAACAAAGCGGAGTGCGCCGAGTTGATGGACAAGTTGAAGCTTATCAAACCCGATCGCTGCACGGCATCGCTCAACTTATTGAAGCTTGATTGAAGTGCGCTCGATCGTGAATTCCGACTAAACAAGGTGCTCTCATGAAAAGCGATGACTCCCCCACCATTCGTCTGTTGATTGTTGATGACCAAAGCCTGATTCGTCAGGGACTCAAAGCCATGCTAGAACAAGAATCTGACTTAGAAGTGGTGGGCGATGCTGAGAATGGCAAAGTCGCTCTAGAACTAGTCGCCGCCCTGCAACCCGATGTGGTGCTTATGGATATTCGGATGCCCGAAATGGACGGACGAACTGCTACAAAACATATTATGCAAAACTTTCCTAATATCAAAGTTCTGATCTTAAGCACCTTTGATGATGATTCTTATCTAGCAGGCGCAATGCGGGCAGGGGCAAAAGGCTATTTACTCAAAGATATGCCCTCAAAAGAATTAGCCGATGCCATCCGCTTTGGATATTATGGCTATACTCAGTTTGGGCCCGGGTTGTTTGACAAACTTCTATCAACTGACGCGCCCGCAGACTCACCCCATCAAAGCTCTTCTTCTCTCAAATCATCAGACTTGACTGCACGAGAACAAGAAGTATTGCGCCTGCTAGCTGTAGGTGCGACCAATCGTGAAATTGCTCAACAGCTATACATTACAGAAGGCACTGTTAAAACTCACGTCACGAGTATTCTCAACCGCCTTAATTTGAAAAACCGATCGCAGCTTGCCATTTATGCGAATGCAACGTCAAGCGAAAAACAGACTCTCACCACTAGGCTAGGAATAACTGACTGATCATCGCCAGAATAACCCTCCTGCGCGAATCTGGACATGCTCCCCAATTCTGGAGAATTTTGAACTCCGGTTCCCCTAGAATTGGGGAATTTCTGTCAGCATTTTATTGATGCAGGAGGTCTGGTTAACTGGGGCTTTTAGCGCTTGAAAAACCGATGAATCTGTGCAAGTTGTTAATCCTCTCGCCCCCTCAGTCCCTCACTCTGGGGAACTTTGAACCTCAGCATTGGGGGATTTATGGAACCATTCATCCCGTGATTTAGCAACGCCACAAAACGCTTAATGCCTCTTTGCTGCTAGCTCTCCCTAAAGTAGATTTCGGGCGGGGCACTATTGAGGCGGAATAACGATGAAAGACTTCTCAGACATTCTTTTAGATCGGCAACTAGCAGAGTAAAGACATGATGACTAACGCAACTGCCCACAGAGCAATTAGATTGTTGAGTTCAGGCTTACCTCTCAGGCTTTCTCGTCGTGGGTTTCTCGGTTTATTGTTGTTGTCTTCCTGCCAAGCGACACTTCCTTCGCCGCAACGGCGATCGCTGGTGGTAGGAACCGTCAGCTATGAAGAGGGCCGTCAATCTCTTGATCGATACGATCGCTTCAAACACTATCTCAGTGAAAAAACTCAGTCGCTGGTAGAGTTAGAACCTGCTCTCAACGAAGGCAGGGCTTTAGAGAGAATTCAACGTCAGGAGTGGTCGCTGGTTTTTGCACCGCCAGGGTTAGCCGCAATCGCGATCGCGCACCATCAATATAGGCCTCTCTTTCCGATGATTGGGGTGCAGGAGTTGCGCTCAGTGCTGGTCGTGCGAGATGATAGCCCGATTCGAGAGATTGGCGCGATCGCGGGTAAGTCAGTCGCGCTTGGAAAGCCAGGTTCAGCCACAGGATATTACCTTCCGATTTTTAATTTGTATGGGTTAACGCTGGCTGAACTGATCTTTCCTCCCACGCCCAAGGCGATTTTAGAAGCGGTTTCTCAAGGCAAAGCAGCCGTTGGTGCCGTGTCGCTAGAAGAATTTGAGACCTACAAAAGTCAAGTTACTCCCCTTAATTTGCGGATTGTGTTGACGGATGTTCACACAGTGCCGACTGGGGCGGTGTTGATCAGTCCTACGATCGAGAGTAAGGCTCAAGAATCGATTCGCAAGATTTTAAGCGAAACGCCGTCTGTAGTTGCTCAAGAAGCGGAGTTTGTGACCAATGCGCCTGTTGCAGACTACACCTACATGATTTCTGTAGTCGAGCGGGTGAGAGCCATTTTCCCAGGCGATACGCGGGAGACGGTGACGTTACTTCAACAAAAACCCGTTCGATTGTTTAAGTGAACTGGAACCTGTGATTTGCTGCACGATTTCGTTAACTGCTCGCGTCCAGGGATGATCGGGATAGCGCAGACAGAAGATCCCGCTGCTCCCCAGATCAAACATCTCTTCACAGACTGGAAGAATCCCTGCAACCGGAGCTTCGTAGGTGTTTTGGACTCGCAGCTTTAATTCTTTAAAGTCTAGAGAGGGCAATGCTTTGTTGATAACCAGCAGCATCTTAGGCACTTCTAACTTACGGGCAACGTCGATCGCGACGGCTGTTCCCTGATAGTCTTGTTTGTCTGGTCGCAGAATCAAGATAAAGGTATCTGAGAGAATAATCGACAATAGTGTCTCTTCGTTAATACCGGGATGAGTATCGATCAGAAGATAATCTAACTTTAAGCGACGCACGAGATCACGCAGTCCATCATTGAGCAACCGAGCATCATAGCCTTCGCGCAGAATGCGAGAGATATCGCTCATCTTAATGCTAGAAGGAATCAGATGAACACTACCTTGGCGACCAAAAAAAGATGGTTTCTGCTTGAGAGTAGGAGTGACCTCATAAACGGCTTCCTCAATAGTGCAACGACCCCATAAATAATCATTCAGCGTGTAGCGAATGCGATCTTCTTCAAGACCAAATAAGACGTGAATTCCGGGTGATTGAATGTCGGTATCGACCACGCCAACTCGTTTTCCAGAGCGAGCGAGGAGAGTAGCAAGATTGCTCGTTACGTTTGACTTACCTGTTCCGCCACGAAATGAATGGATCGAGATAATTTCAGACACGGTGAATCCTCAAGGGTAAAACAACTAGTGGAACTAACTCAAAAAAGGATGATTAGAAATCGTGCTTATTCGTGGTCAGCATCGCGTTTATGTCTCATGGCTTTTGCTTCTTCTTGGAGCTTTTGAAACGATTCTGATTCGGCAATCTCAGCGACTTGACGCGCTCGCTTGTTATCGTCAATTTCAAGACGCAGTTTTTGCAATTGTTGTTTGAGTTGTTGCTCACGGGCATATATTTCATGCACCATCCGTTGAAACACTCGTGCCAATTGACCTAATTCATCATTGCGTTTGACGATCGGGGCTAGCTTTTCATGTTCAAACTCTGCCGCTTCTTCAGCGCTAACCTCACCCATACTAATTTTTTGGGCGAGTTGTGCCATCGGTTTAATCGGTTGCAGCACATTTCGCTTGAGCAAATAGTTAATCAACAAAATGACGAGTGCAAAAATGCCAACGAAGATCGTCATGATTAACAAAGATGCTCGATTGGCATCATTAAATACTTGACTCGCAGGAACATAAATCACCTGGCTACCTAAAACTTCGTGCAGCTTCCACCCAAAGCCATTTTCTGACCCATAGCTGGCAACATGACTTTTTGGAGCTACGCCTGGTGTGCTGTGGCAGCGCAAACACGTTGCATTTTTGACTGAAAATGGACGAGCGCTATAGAATAGTTTTTCACCCACAGAATCTCGAAAACCAGAGATATTTTTAAGGTCTGGTTCGCTCTGAAATCGCTTAGTGAGACTGGCTTCAAACTCATCTGCTTTATCTCTTAAATTGGTTGGATTCAGCAGCGCATCTTTATAGAAAAAGTCTTTATAGTCTTCATTTTTGCGAAGATTTTCAAACACCTCTCTGACTGCAAAACTGGGAATCGTTTCAGGAACAAAGGTCGGTTGAGTCTCTACCATCGGCATGAGCAGTGGGCTAATATTTTTGTTTGTGAAGGCTCTCACCGAGTTCATAGTTTCTACTAAAATTTGGCTACGGTAGCTAATTTCAGATTCGGCTTTCTGTTCTAGGACGTGAGAGAACGCGACCCCACTAACCACGATCGCACCGACAAACACCAGCGATAGCAATAGGGTGAATTTGGTTGCAAGTTTAAATCGATTTAACATTGCTGTTCCTGTCTATATAGACAACATTGTTGAGAATAGTTGAATGATCATGAATCATTAAAGCGGCACTGATTTCTGATTACAGCTTTCATTGTCTATTCATACAGCACTCTGGACTGAATGCACTGTTTTAAGCACCGATCCATCACTTTAGAGGGGACGATCGTTGCTCACCTATGGCGAAAGTCTCAGTCGCTCTTCTAGGAGAGCAACGAAAGTTAGAGGGCATCTACTTACTTCGCTTAGAAGGAATCCTAGACGTTTTTCAGATGTGGATTGCGGGTTCATATTCGTATTCTTAGGACATCAAGCAGGAACGGAACAAACCAGTTCACCAAAACATTTCTACTTGAGCCATTACACACAGCAACACACACAATAAGGAGAACCATCATGTCTGATAATAACAAGCCCATGGAAATGTCTGCTGACGAACTTGATATCGTTGCAGGTGGTGCAAGACGAGCAGCAGCGGCTGCAACCCAAGAATTGGTTGATGTGCAACTGAGTGATCTTAGTTCCAATCGCGACGGAGTTCACAGCACCAACATTCAACAAACCGACGACTTTAAAGCCACGATCGTTGAGTTTACCGAGACAGGCAAATAGTTCTACTGTCTGGGTCATCTATTTATAGAGGGGATTATTTTAGGATCAATCCCCTCTCTCTGAACTCTCATTACTCTTTGCAATCCAACAACACTTAAGGAGAACCATCATGTCTAACAACAAGCCCGTAGAATTGTCTGCTGAAGATCTCGATATCATTGCAGGCGGTGCAAGACGAGCAGCAGCGGCTGCAACCCAAGAACTGGTTGATGTGCAACTGAGCAACCTCAGTTCCAATCGCGACGGAGTTCACAGCACCAACATTCAACAAACCGACGACTTTAAAGCTGCGATCGTTGAGTTTACCGAAACGGGCCACTAAGGTCTGCCTGTGCTCTAAATTCACTGAAACTGACTCAACTATCTACCCATTATCCTAGGAGATCTCAATGAATACAGAATCCCACATCGTCATGGAAATGACTTCTGAAGAACTCGATATTGTTGCGGGCGGCGCACATCGTAGAGCAGCGGCTTCTACCACAGAGTTACAAGATGTGCAGATCAGCACGCTTGAAGCCAATCGCAATGGAGTTCGCAGCACTCTATTCCAATCGACAGACGACTTTAGCGCCTCAATCTTTGAAGAAGAAGAAACGGGTAAATAATCGATTTCGAGGGGGCATGGCTCGGCTGTGCCCTTACCAAACGACTTAAAGGAGCAACTATGTCAGACCACGAAATAAAGCCCACCGATCCGACGTTTGCCGAGCTATCCGATCAGGAGCTAGATGATGTATCAGGCGGTCTTAATCTGCGGTTAAACGCAGCCTTTTTTCGGCAGTCCAATGTCTCGCTTTCTCAAGAGACTGGCGGGGCAGGGTGTGGCTCTTCAAAATCTGCGTTTTCGGCAGAAACCATAGAGTCGGCAGGGCTGCAAATCGTCATTACAGATGCGAGTGCGGAGGATCTGGAATTTCTGGGCGGATTGCTGGGAAATGCAGCCGCGATCGAAGGTTCAGATTAATTGATCAGATTAATTGATCAGATTGATTGAACCAAGCAAACAACCTAACCAGAACACACCATGCTAATGGAAACCACACCGTGCGATTAATCCATAGCGTGGGTTCAAGAACTGATCGAGATTGCTGGGGGTGCCTACTGTTCAAATGATTCAAATGAGTTGTTCCCATTCTTCGCCCGTTCGCAACCCAAGAGGACATCAAACTATGACAGAAGTTCTATTGAAGGAATTGAGTAATTGCGATATTGACTGGATCTTAGCAACGGGCCGGAGAGAAGAAATTGCGGCTGGCACCACTCTGATCCGCCAAGGAATGCCCGTGAATGCTCTCTATATTTTGTTGGATGGTGCCTTGACCGTTTCAGTAGCTCAGGCTGACGATAACCCGATCGGGCGAGCGTTTGCTGCCCTCGAAGGGGGTGAACTGTCGGGGCGGGAAATCGCCAGACTCGCCAGCGGAGAAGTCGTGGGTGAGATGCCGTTCTTAGCCTCTCATCAATCATCTACTACCGTTAAAGCCGTCAGAAAGTCGCTGGTCTTGGTGGTTCCGCAGCAGCAGTTGATCGAGAAAATGCAGACTGACATCCCGTTTGCGGCTCATTTCTATCGGGCGATCGCGGTGCTGTTAGCCCACCGATTAGAGCAGATGGTGAGCCAAATCGGTCACAGCACAGTGGTTTTGTGTCAGCCTCAACTTCGAGAAATTCTCTTTACGTTTGCAGAATTAAACGATAGTGATATCGGTTGGATGATTGCTGCGGGCACTGCTACAAGAATTCCGGCGGGATCGGTCTTAGTTCATGCTGGAAGACCTGTTGATGCACTGCACATTCTGCTAGATGGCAAAATGGCAGCAGCGATCGCGGAGGATGTCAGCAATCCGCTCATGCGTGCGTTTTCGAGTTTGGAAAACACTGATCAAGTCGAGCGAGAGTTTGCCAAGTTATCGCGGGGTGACATGGTAGGCGAAACGCCCTTTGTGGAAGCGAGTCCTCCGGCGATGACGATTCGCGCGATCGACGATGCCACAGTGCTGTCAATTCCACGCTGGCACCTAGCTGCAAAGCTGCTGCACGATCAGGGGTTTGCGGCTCGATTTTATCGGGTGTTGGCGATTTTGTTGGCGGACAAACAGCAGGGCATTATCAATCGGCTGGGCTACGGCAGAATCACCTATAGCGCGGGTCAATCCTTAGATGAGCGCTTCACCTATGAGGATGAGTTGAGTTCTGGGTTTTTGGCTCAGGTAACGCTAGCGGGCACTCGATTTGATTGGATGCTCAAGCAGATTCGAGGCAATTGAGTTAACACTGGAAATCACGTTGACTTAATTGCTAACTATAAAATTCAGTTATTGGAATGGAATCATGGTCACGACTCCCAAAAGCAACCTGTTCCGAAAAGAAGCGCTCGATCGCTTATCGTCTCCAGAGCGGCTTGATCAACTGATGCAGGTCGTTCAGCCTAAGAAATGGATTCCGTTAGCTGCGATGGGATCTTTGATTGCTGTTGGCTTGATCTGGAGTGTTTTCGGTCGCATTCCCATTACCATTGCAGGGCAGGGAGTGCTCGTGTTTCCAAGCAAAGTTGCCGCATTTCAGTCTCCTAGTTCTGGGAAGATTTTGAGTTTGACTATTCATCCAGGCGATCGGGTCACAAAAGGGCAGATAATCGCCACGATCGACCAAACTGATCTGCAAGAAAAGCTGAATTTGGCGCGGGGAAAACTCAGTCAACTGCAAGAGCAAGATCGCACAGCCACCTCGCTGCAATTTCAGCGAACGGTTTTAGATAAAGGTGCTCTTCAACAACAGCGGCAAGCACTGCTGCAAAGCTTAGAGACAACGCAAGCGATCGCGCCGATTTTGAGGGAGAAAGGATTAGACTCGATTCGGCAAGAGCGGCAAACCTTGCTGCAACAATTGCAGACGACGCGAGAATTAGTGCCCACCTTTCAACAACGGTTTGAACTGCGGCAGCAGTTGCGTCGAGAGGGCGCGGTTTCGAGCGACACCGTGCTTCAGGCACAGCAAGAATTTCTCAATAGCAAGTCTAAAATCGGTGAAATTGAATCGGAACTGAAACAGTTGAATGTTAAAGAAACCGATGCCCAGCGACAGTTTCTAGAAAACGTCAATGCGGGTAAAGATTTACAGGCTCAATTATCGACTTTGGATACAAGATCAGCAGGGCAAGCCGAACAAGATTCAGCCATTGCAACGAATCGTCAAAAAGAAATTCAAGAGACCGAACGCGCGATCGTGCAATTGCAATCGCAACTCAAAGGCAATAGTCAAGTCACCAGTAGCTTTGATGGGCGAGTATTAGAAGTTGTCGTCGTGCCAGGACAAACCTTGCAAGAGGGTGGACGCATGGGCACAATTGAGGCTCAAGATGCTAATAGCAAGCTAGTTGGGGTGATGTTTTTCCCCGTCAGTGAGGGCAAAAAAATCCAGAAAGGGATGGAACTGCAAGTTACGCCCTCCACGGTCAAGCGAGAACGCTTTGGGGGCATTGTGGCCACCGTGACCAACGTGTCTGCCTTTCCAGTGACCAAAGAGGGTGCATCGAGTGTTGTAGGCGGTGCTGAAGTTTTGCAGGGGTTGACTACTAAAGATGCACAGATTCAAGTATTTGCAGAGCTTCAGCCAGACCCCACGACCAAAAGCCAGTTTCGCTGGTCGTCGTCAAAGGGCCCTGACACCGAAATCACCTCCGGCACGACGACCTCAGTGCGGGTCAAAGTCTCTGAACAATCGCCGATTTCGTTTGTGTTGCCAATTCTGCGATCGTGGAGTGGAGTCTACTAATCATGCAGCAACTTCAAGGCTATATTGGGCGGAGCTTGAGACACCTTCAACAGAGGGTGAGTCGCCCCGTTGCAAAACAGTTCCCCCTTCGGAGTAATCGTCGCCGTAAAACTCCGACTCTCTTGCAAATGGAGGCCGTCGAATGTGGTGCAGCAGCATTGGGCATTGTGCTGGGATACCACAATCGGATTGTTCCCCTCGCCGAATTGCGTCAAGCCTGCGGCGTTTCTCGCGACGGCAGCAAAGCGTCTAACATTCTCAACGCGGCTCGCAGCTATGGATTGCAGGCAAAGGGCTTTAAGGTCGATTTAGATGGGTTACGCAAATTAGAGTGTCCCTATATTGTTTTCTGGAACTTTAATCACTTCTTGGTGGTTGAAGGGTTTCACAAAGATAGTGTTTATCTCAATGATCCGGCAACTGGCCCGCGCACCGTCACCCAAGCAGAATTCGATCAGTCGTTTACAGGGGTGGTGTTGGTCGGTGAGCCGGGGTTAGAGTTTCAACCTGGAGGACGTAAACCGAGCCTGACGCTTGCGTTGTGGGATCGATTGCAGAGTTCGATCGGGGCATTAATATATTGTGTGATCGCAGGATTGCTGTTAGTGATTCCTGGGTTAGCTATGCCAGCATTCTCCCAAGCGTTTATTGATAATGTTTTAATCGAAGGACGAGACGATTGGCTGCGTCCCTTAATTCTCGGCATCATTTTCACCGCAGTGTTAAGCGGATTTTTAACGCTGCTTCAGCTTAAATTTCTGCGCCGCATGAGAATTAAGTTAGCAGTTGGAATGTCTAGCCGATTTCTCTGGCATATTTTACGGCTGCCTGTCAGCTTTTATGACCAGCGATTTGCAGGAGAAATCAGCAGTCGAGTGCGGCTGAATGACAGCCTAGCAAGCTTGCTCTCAGGGCGATTAGCAACAACGGTGATTTCTGCCGTCACGGTGGTTTTCTATGCCATTGTGATGTTGCAATACGATGTCGTGCTGACCTCGATCGGGATTGCCTTTGTGATCGTCAATGTCTCTGTCTGGCGATGGGTGTCACGGCAGCGCGTAGATGCCAATCTGCGGCTGATGCAAGAACAAGGCAAAGTCAGCGGCGTGTCTATTTCAGGACTTCAGAGTATGGAAACGCTGAAGGCATCGGGGTTAGAGTCAGAATTCTTCTCGCGCTGGGCAGGCTACTATGCCAAAGCGATCAATGCTCGGCAAGAAATGGATACAACCAATCAAACCTTAGGAGTATTGCCGTCATTTTTGACCGCGATTACGTCGATGCTATTACTGGTTGTCGGCGGACTGCGCGTGATGGATGGCGTTCTGAGTATTGGAATGCTGATTGCCTTTCAAGCATTGATGCAGCGATTTTTAGAGCCTGTGAATAACCTTGTGGGTCTGGCGGGTGAACTTCAGGAAATGGAAGGCAATCTCGGTCGATTAGATGACGTGTTGCGGAACTCGATCGACCCCGTTGTTGAGACAGAAATCAGTGCTCCACCGATTCATGAACTCTCGGCTGCAACGGTGCGACTGCAAGGCTATATCGATCTGCGTCACCTCACCTTTGGCTATAACCGCTCTGCGCCTCCGTTGATTGAAGACTTGAGTTTGTCGCTCAAGCCGGGTCAGCGAGTCGCATTGGTAGGCGGAAGTGGGTCGGGCAAATCAACAGTTGCCAAACTGATTTGTGGATTGTATGAGCCGTGGGCAGGAGAGATCCTGTTCGATGGTCAACTGAGATCTCAGATTCCCCGATCGCAGATCACCTATTCAATGGCCCTGATTGAGCAAGATATCTCGCTGTTTGCAGGCAGTGTGCGAGACAATCTCACCCTGTGGGATTCCACCGTTCCGTTTAGCAATTTGGTGCGCGCTTGCAAAGATGCTGCCATTCAGGATGTCGTGCTGTCGATGCCGGGAGGCTATAGCGCTGACCTCGCAGAAGGAGCCACTAATTTAAGCGGTGGGCAACGACAACGATTAGAAATTGCCCGTGCTTTAGTCAACAATCCGACCATTCTCGTGATGGATGAAGCGACTAGTGCTCTCGATTCTGAAACGGAGAAACTCGTCGATCAGAAGCTGCGAGAACGAGGCTGTACCTGTGTTATTGTGGCGCATCGATTAAGCACTATTCGAGATTGTGACGAAATTATTGTCTTCGATCGGGGCAAGGTTGTGCAGCGAGGCACCCATGACGAGCTACAGCAGATCGAAGGCAAATATTTGCAACTGATTCGCAGCGAGGGCGAAGCCCTTCAGGAGACCTAATCATGTTGGATCAAATTCAGAGCATCCGATTAACCGGAGAGTATCGTCAGCTAAAAGGCAACGAATCGATTGTTCTCGATGACACTCAAACGGTGTGGATCGTTAAGTCGGGTTCCCTAGCCGTGTTTGCGATTCCTATTAAAGAAGGCGTTGCCGAAGGAACTCGTCGCTACTTATTTACAACCCGATCGAGACAAGCACTATTTGGGATCGGCAGCGAGTTTGCAGCGATGCCTTATCAACTGTTTGCAGTCGCGATCGCAGACACCGATTTGCTAAAAGTCTCGATCGACGATTTTCGCGACTTCTTGGCAGAGGGCAATGGCGAAGCCCTGATATTAGCAGATGGCTGGATTGAGCAACTTGGATTGACACTGTCCTCGATCGCGCCTCCGGCGTTGCCGTTTCAAGAAGAGGGCGTGCGCTACTTTTCCCTCACGAATGGACAGATTTTTCAACCTCAGCGAGATCTGGTGTCCTGGGTGGAAATTCAGCGCGGCCGTGGGATTTGGATGGGATTTGATGAACTATTGCTTACACCACAATCGGGACTGTTGCCCTTAAGTGCCGATCTGTGGTTTCAAGCCGAAGACACGATCGAGCTTTCTTGCTTAACAACGTCTGAGATTGATGACCCCAACACGCTGCTGCTAGGAATTTTTCAACTTCAGATCTATGTGCTGCAAAGCCTTTATTTTTTAGACCAGCAAGAAACTCACGCAGAATTACAGCGATTTCACGAACGACAGCACCTGAATCATCAGGTCATGGAGGAAACGCTGGGCGAGTTGGCCTCGCTGCTGCAATCTCCGCAGTTGGTTATGGCTCAAGCAGGAGCCAGCGATCCTGATCAGTCCTTGTTAATCGCAGCGGGTGCCGTTGGGCGCGTGTTAGGCGTGACGATTCGCCCGCCTGCCAAGTCTGAAGACCTAAATCGAGTCCATGATCCCCTACAGGCGATCGCACGGGCATCTCGACTGCGAACGCGCTCGATCGGGCTACAAGGTCAGTGGTGGAAAAAAGATTGTGGTGCCATGCTCGCTTACACGATGGCCGATACTCATCCCGTTGCGGTGCTGCCTGTCTCGGATACGCACTATGAGATCGTTGACCCGATCAAGCAAACTCGTACCCCTGTCACTGCCAAAAGTGCCGCGACGCTCACCCCAACAGGCTATACGTTTTATCGTCCGTTGCCTGATAAAGTTTTGACCACGATCGACTTGCTAAAATTTGCCCTGCGAGGACACTACAAAGAGTTAATAGTTGTCTTAGTGGCAGGCATGGCGACCACGCTGCTGGGCATGATCGCGCCGCAAGCCACCGCTATTTTAATCGACAGTGCCATCCCGGATGCCAATCGTGGCTTATTGGTTCAAATTGCCTTAGCTCTGTTGGCAACTGCTTTTGGCAGCACGCTGTTTCAGCTTGCTCAAGGGTTTGCGATTATGCGGGTCGAAACCTTTGCCGATGCTTCGACTCAATCGGCCGTCTGGGATCGGTTGTTGAATCTCAAAGCGTCTTTCTTTCGGCAATACTCGATCGGGGATCTCAACTCACGAGTCAGCGCGATCAGTCAAATCCGCCAAAAGCTGAGTAGCACAGTTCTCAGAAGTATTTTTACTAGCTTGTTTGCATTTCTAAATCTAGGATTACTCTTCTACTACAGTCCTTCACTCGCGTTAATCGCAACCGTTGTTGCGCTCATTAATATTGTCGTAACCCTTATATCAGGAATCTCTAGTCTTCGTAAAGTTCGGCCGTTATTAGAATTGCAGGGGCAGCTTTTTGGAGTCATGGTACAACTAATTAACGGAGTAACTAAACTTCGAGTTGCTGGGGCCGAAGCTCGCGCCTTTGCATTTTGGGGCAAACAATATAGTCAGCAAATTAAATGGATGTTGAGCACCCAAGGCATCGAAGATGCTCTGGCGGTGATTAACAAAATTCTGCCTGCATTCACTACAGCAGCAATTTTTTGGTTTGCAGCCAGCTTTCTTCAGCAATCACAATCCCAGCAAGGTAGTTTATCAACGGGTGTCTTTCTAGCATTCAATGCAGCATTTGGTACTTTTATTAGTGGAGCGACCAGTTTAAGTAGCACGATCGTCGATGTTCTCAACATTGTCCCCCTGTGGGAACGAGCACAACCGATTTTAGAAGCCCAGCCCGAAGTCAATTCTGAAAAGGCTGATCCGGGTCGGCTTTCGGGTCGAGTCGTCGTTGATCACGCCATTTTTCGATATCGTGACGATGGCCCTTTAACCTTAGATGATGTCAGCATCCGCGCCGAACCGGGCGAATTCATCGCCTTTGTGGGCGCTTCGGGGAGTGGCAAATCAACCCTATTTCGATTGCTCTTGGGGTTTGATGTTCCTGAATCTGGCACGATCTATTACGACGGGCAAGACTTAGCGGGGCTAGATGTTTATGCCGTGCGACGGCAGTTAGGCGTGGTGATGCAAAATAGCCGCCTAACCTCTGCCTCGCTGTTTGAGAATATCGCTAGTGGTGCCCTGATCACGATGGATGAAGCCTGGGAAGCGGCTCGGATGGCTGGCTTTGCTGAGGATATCGAGTCGATGCCCATGGGGATGCACACGGTGATTAGCGAAGGCGGAACAAACCTTTCGGGAGGGCAGCGACAGCGATTATTGATTGCCCGATCGCTCGTCTTAAAACCCAAAATCCTACTGTTTGACGAGGCGACTAGTGCTTTAGATAATCGCACTCAAGCGATCGTCAGCCAAAGCCTAGAGCGTCTAAAGGTGACCCGAATCGCGATCGCTCACCGTCTCAGCACGATTCGCAACGCCGATCGCATTTATGTTTTTCAAAGTGGTCGCGTGGTGCAGGAGGGCAGTTTTAATCAACTCGCCAATCAAACGGGATTGTTTGCTCAACTGATGGCACGACAACAGCTTTAACAAGAGGTTGTTACCAAATTGACCCTATCTAGAATCGATCATTGGTTTCTCGATCGTAGGCAGATGTTTAGCGAATAGACATGACAAAAGTCATAGAGAACTATCCAATTAGAGTAGCGAAATCATCCAGAACATCACCCATTCGTTGAGGTCAATCTATGACATTTTTCAGACGTTTACCCTCTCTAGAATTTCTATGATCAAGTTATTCTAATTGAGGATAAATCGATGAAATGTTCAAGTTTAATTCACAAAATCTATCTGATTTCTGTCATTCAGCACTGGCTTGAGTCTATAGAAATTCATCACCCTGCTATTGCTCGATCGCTCTGTAAAATCATTCCTGCTCAGTGCCCCTTTGAGCGAGAAATCAAACTTTTTGATCGCCCGATTATTCACATTCCACCGCTCTGCAAATTGAATCCTTTCTATGATCAAATTGTTGAGATTCGGTTTAAATCTCTCTCTTATCTAGCCGATCACTGTGGTGAAGATGTTACCCTCTATTGTTGAAAAAACCCCTAGCATGGCAACCACTCTCTCTGAAATTATCATGATTCACCATATCTCGATCGCGGCTGATCAGCCGATGCGTGTTGCTCAAGTTTTAGCTGAAATTTGCCAAGGACAATCTGCTCCGTTTCCCTTTCATCCAGACTGTTATGTGACGCTCGCGCTTGACCCTCACGGCACCATGATTGAAGTGATTCCACGGGGCACTGAGTTTATACCCAGACACGACAATGAAACTACTTGGTCAAAAAACTCAGCGTCTTCTGGCTATAGTCCCTTTCATGCGGCAATCTCGGTGCCGACCTCTGAAGCACAGGTTCATGAGATCGCTGAGAGAGCAGGGTGGCAGGTCGCCCAACGCGATCGTCGAGGCTACTTTAGCGTGATTGAAGTTTGGGTTGAAAATCAACAATTGCTGGAGTTTTTGCCGCCAACCCTTGCGGCCCAATATCTTGACTTCATGCACCCCCGATCGCTCCAAAAGTTTTTATCAGCAAACCCCGATCAGGTGAACGAAATGCTTAAAGCGGGTCAGTAGTTGAGTTAAGAACGAGGGATGAATCTCATCATTGCAATTCATCCCTCCATCTAATTACTAATTATTCAGGGTTCAATTCGTGAAAGTCAGAATACATCCTACGATCGTAGGTATCTCGTTAGCAACAGGAGTCATGCTAACGAGCATATCAGCCTTTGATCTCTCGACTCAACCTGAAATCGAGTCTTCTCAGCTTGACTTTTGCCAAAATCAGTCTCGTGATGACTTTGGCAAAACCGAACTGTTTTTTGGTTTATCAGAACCGATCAATTTACAGACAACAGACGAAGAATTTCAAGGATTTATTGATACTGTGGTGACTCCCCTGTTTCCAGATGGTTTGACAGTGCTAACGGCGAACGGTCAATTCAAAAACTCAAGGGGTAAAATTGTTGTAGAGCGATCGCGGCTGCTGATAGTGCTCTACCCCGCTAATGGTGAAAGCAACGAACAGATTGAACAGATTTGGCAAGCCTATAAACAGACATTTCGACAAGAGTCTGTGCTGCGAGTTGATGAGCGATCGTGTGTCTCTTTCTAATTCTCTCGTGGCATCTGAAAAGGTTTTAATCGATCGGTCTGTGATTGCTGGGTGAGAGCAATAATTTCTTCAAAACAAAGGTGTTCAGTGAGATCTGTGAGCGCTTTGATTAGAGGATCATGGGTCTCAGGAATCTGCTCAATCAACTTGAGAATTTTTTTAGCATTGATGCGGAGGGCTGCTTGATAGAGTTGCTCAATCCACTCGCTCGACATCTCGTTTAAGTCATCAACCTTGAGTGGATAAGAGGGCAATAACCTAGATTCTTGCTCGTCTGCATACTGATAGCGAATGCCCAAGTGCTCTGCCATCTTTTCAAAGATCACCGTTGTCCGAAAGGGCTTTCGCACAAAATCATCAAAGCCCACCGAGAGCGCCGTGAGACGGTCTTCCTCAAAGGCACTTCCGGTTAGCGCAATAATGACGGGAGCTTGGTCAGCAGCCGATTTGATCTGTTGAGTTGCCTCAAACCCGTTCATGATCGGCATCCGCAGATCCATCCAGATTAGATCGGGCGACCAACTTTGCCAAAGCGCGATCGCCGCTTGTCCGTCTTCTGCTTCTCTCACGTCAAACCCGATCGGGGTCAACAACTCAACTAGCAGCCGTCGATTTTCAAGTTTGTCCTCAACAATCAAAATTCGGTAAGTGGGTTGTCCTGGCTCTGACCCGATCACGTCTCGACTCGGTGTTGGCACTGGTAGGGTATCCAGTCTCACAGCATGAGCACTAATCTCAAACCTAAAGGTCGAGCCTTTGCCTAACTGGCTATCAACGGTCAGATTGCCGCCCATGAGTCGCACAAACCGATCGCTGATGGGCAATCCCAGTCCGGTGCCCTCTTGAGCCTTTTGACCCGCTTCTGTCTGCACAAATGGCTCAAACAGACGCGGCGTTTGAGACCCATCTTGAGAAACGAGATCAGAGGAAGCAATGCCGCACCCAGTATCTTCGACTCTAAAGCAAAGTCTGACTAAATCGGCAGGCTGGCTCTCAGTTCTGACTTGCAGGGTCACACTTCCTACCTGCGTAAATTTAATCGCGTTGCCAATCAAATTGACGAGAATCTGACGCAACTTGCTCTCATCTGCATGAATGTAGTGGGGCACATCGCTCGATCGCTCAAAAACAAGCTCTAAGCCTTTTGATTTGGCTTTGAGATCAAACATTTGCTGAAGGCGATCGAGCAGTCCATAGAGGTCAAAATCGGTTTCGTTGAGGGTGACTCGACCCGCTTCGATTTTCGACATTTCTAATACATCGTTGATCAGGGTCAGCAGATCTTCTCCACTGCGATTGATGGTGTCTAGATAGTCTTGCTGCTGAGGATTGAGGGCGCGGTTTCGCAATAACAGTTGAGTAAACCCCAAAATAATGTTGAGAGGAGTCCGAAGTTCATGACTCATGTTTGAGAGAAACTGGCTCTTAGCCAAGTTTGCAGCATCTGCGGATTCCTTCGCCTGCTGGAGCGCAACTTCGGTTTTTTTGAGCTTGCTAATATCACGAGCAACCCACAGCACTGCCTGATCAGACAACGGAGAGACACTCGCTAAAAACCAGGTTTCTCGATCGTGGATTGTCGAGCGATATTCCACAAAAATATTTTTGCGAGTGCTATCTGAGTGAGCAGGCTGTCTGCGAAGCTCTAATGCTTGACGAATCGCATCAGCAATCAGATTAGCAACGGGAGCAGGCAACACGTCATGAACCGTTTTGCCTACCCGATCAATGTCAGATTCATCGATAAAAGACTGCGTTTTCATATCTTTGAGATAGCGCCCTTCTGCATCAAACACCACCACCACATCGGTCATAGCTGCAAACATTAATCGAAGTTCTGCCTCAGAAGTTTTGAGCGCGGCTTCTGCGATTTGACGATCGCGCACTTCTTGCTGAAGCTGAATGTTTCGTTCACCAAGTTCGATCGTTCGCTGCTCGACTCTGCTTTCTAATTCTTCATTCGTGCGGGCCAACGCTGAGAAAGATTCGCGCAACTGCTGCGCCATTTGGTTAAACGATTGGGCCAACCCATTTAGCTCAGTGGTGCTGCTCACAGAGACCGTTTGATCCAAGTTTCCTGCTGCGATCGCTTTTGCCGCGCTGCCTAACTTGAGAATCGGTTGAGAAATCCAGCGGGCGGTTAAAATGCCTAAAGCAGTTGCCAGCGCAAAGGCGCTCAGACAAAGCACGATCGTGGTGCGAGTGTTGGCATGAATTTGATCCATAAAATCGCTTTCTGGAACGACCACAATGATCAGCCAATCTAGCCCCTGAACCGTTTTGAGCGGCACCACTTGCAAAAATTGTCGTTGCCCCTCAATATCAAAGTCGAGTTGTTGAGGTTGAGCAATCTGATCGACCTTTCCAAACCGTTGCTGCAAATATTCAGCCGTGCGGCGGGTCAAGGAGTCGTGGCTCTCAGTTGCTTTGACTCGCATCGGATTTTGTTCTGCAATGGGCGCAGCAGGGTTTTGAATCACGTAGGGTTGCTGAGTCGCAGAACTGCCCACCAACAGACCCGTTTGACGTTCAACAATAAACGTTTCGCCCGATCGTCCAATCTTTAAACTGCGAAGAAACTGACTGATTCCCGTGAGTGAGAAATCAACGGCAGCAACCCCTAACAAATTGCGGCGATCGTCATAGATCGGCAAGCTAGCATTCAGCACATACCTGGGGGTGGCAAACAATCGATAGATGCCGCCCCAGCTTGCGGTGCCAGACTTGACCGCCGATCGATACCAGGGGCGAGTCTGCGGATTGTAGTGAGGTCTGGCCCTTAGGAGCTTGGTGCGATGCCCTGGACGATCAGCAGCATAGATGCGGATTTCATGGTCAGTAGACTTTCCCGAAACTTTCACTTGAAAGTGGCCCTCATCATCACGTTCGACCGCAACGTGTTCTTGAAACTCTGACCCGACATAAATTGCTGTCACAGTATCAAACGTCTCAAGTTGATACCAGAGGTGTCGTTCTAAAGCCGCCAGATCTTGCACATCAAGCTCACCTAACCGAATCGAATCGGCATTGAGTTCATTAATTTTGTGAGGCGTTTCGACATAGGTTTGCAGATATTGCTGAATTCGAGCCGTGCTCTCTATTCGCAGTTGTCCTGCAACATTGTTAACAGCTTGTTGCCCATTGCGAATAGAGAGCCACCCAGTTAAACCCACCGCCAACGAAATTTGCAGGATAAAAGGGACTATCAAAATGTGACGCAACGGCACACTTCTAGCAAGCTTTAATAACTGGCGGTTTAATGAACGCATCTACAGACTCCTTGTATCAAACAGCACGGTTAGACAGTGGATGCGGAACCGACGCTTTGACGCTCGATCACCCCCTCTAGAATAAGGGAGCAACCTGCTAAGGTAAACTCACCTACTTGGGTGAAGAGGATTCTAGAAACTAGACACAACAAGGCTTGAGCGTGATAGTCAACATCTCTCTAGAGAGTCTAGAGTAATGTTTCTTTACGATATCACTTGTCTTATACCGCTTCTCATAAAATTATCTACTGTCTATTGTAAGTTTTAGCTACAAACGTTTATCAGAAATTCAGTTTATGATTTAGTTTGACCCCCATTTTCGTTGACGAGTTTTATTAGTTACATTCCTGATTCCGTTACCACTGACGATCTTCTTAGCTCTCCTATGTTTGAACAAAGCTAGACGGGCACGATCGCACAAAAACCGCGATCGTGGAAATTCATGTCGCGGTTAGTTAAATAATACTTAGAGACTATCTGAGGAGTCTTTGATATTTATTGTGCTTCAATGTTGCCCCACCCTGAAGGAATTTCAGAGCGGGTGAACGCTGAAGGCAACGACAAAGACAGGGAGTGAATTTCGTAGAATTTAGGCTAAGTACCAAGCTCCGCGCCGAGCACAGCGCCGATCGCTCCCCCTATGGCCGTTGTTGCTGCCTTAGCCACGTTGACACCAAGCGCCGACAATGGGTTTCAAAACCATGCTGAATAGTGGCATGATCTCCATGCCCGTTGTTGAGAATTATATAGTTGAATACTACTGGCACGTCTACATCTTTCGGAATCACGGCGGCAACACTCAGACCCACTGGATGGGTTCCGTTGTTCACATCCCCGATCGCTTGAGTTTTAGTAACTGTTAATGTGGTGTTGTTGCCTCAACAGTCTGAGCTAGTCAAACTACAAACCTCAGAGACAATAAACCTCAGAGACAACAAAGATCGGAAACCTATCCGATCGAACCCTATCTTGGCATGATATTAACCCTGCTTTTGGCTCATACTCTAAGTTTGCACACGAGAACGATCGTGGCAAATTGGATGGCCCGCTCTTCATCCCAGCAGGGATCTGCTTGCCACCACTCCCAAAGCGCACGGCTTCCTTTACTTCTATTACAGCGTTGGCAAACTGCGGCTAGATTAGACTGCACATCTAATCCGCCTTTCGATTGAGCCACAATATGATCCAAGGTCAAAAACCGAGGAACGCACCCACAATAGGCACAGGCTCCACCAAACCTCTGTTTGGCGGCTGCTTTGAGTTTATGTTTCTGCGGTTTGCGTAGTTCTTTCAGGGAAGTCTGTGCAGTCATCCGGGTTGCCAATAGAAGGTCTTGAGCCTACCAGATTGAGGGCAGATGTTGCTCACTTACTAGTTTAGGACGAGTTTGAGATAGATAACCCGCTAATCTCAATTTTGGGGAACTGCCTGAGAACTTTCAGAAGCGTTGATTTACCTTGCAATTTTATCACTGCAACGAAGTCTCTCAGATCTACGATCGTACCGATAAAACTAAAACTAAAGTAATTCTCAAAAAGCTCCACAGCATAACTTAACTATTGAAAGCACCTACCGCCTAGATATCAGGTCATTCAATTACAAAGTTGGTGCCTCAATCTTTTAGCTGCAAAGCTTATAAGCTTCTAACGCTCTACTTTTATGGATCTGTGATGCAGATTTTTTCAAATTAAACTTGACGTTTACTCTCAAGTACTCTATCTTTCTTATTAGGAAATACTTTCAATAGTAAAAATTTCATCCGTTCAAATTAAAACAATCCCCACTCATATTCCAAGTTTTGGCGTTGCCAGAGTTACTCAGAATCTCGACGTGGGGATTGAAACCGAAGTTGATTTGCATCCCTTTTTGAAGGCGATGGCGGCTATGACACTATGACCAACAGCCAAGAAGGAGTGGCGTGATCAGAATTTAAGTCAAACTTACCGTTACATTTTCAGACTATCGGGCGCTAAAAAGTGGGCAATGTGAAACGCTCTATCCTCGGTTTCGAGCAAGATTTTTTCGAGTAGGTAGCGAGTTGCACGATCGCCAACACTCTCAGCTAGAGACGCTTGACGACGCAGCAGTCCGATTACGGCTTGTTCGCCAGTTAAGTCGTGCTCTAACATCGATCGACAGGTATAAGCGCCGTCTGGTTCTGGTGTAAAGCAACACAATTCTGCCAACTTAGAGAAGCTAGCAACGGGTACTCCACCCAGTCCTTCTAGACGTTCACCAATCTCATGAACGTGTTCTTGAACCGAATCGTAACTTTCTTGAAAAAACTCATGAAGCGAGTAAAATTCAGCACCTTCTACCACAAAATGATGCTTTTGATATTGCAGGTATAACGCTTGAAAACTAGCCAAAAGTGAATTTAATCCTTCACAGATAGGCTCAGTGGTCGAGTGTTCAAGCAAAACTGGGTTGCTAGAAATTTGACCAAATTCACGAATTAAAACTTGAGTTTCAGACATTGTGGTTTCCCCATTATTAGATCTAGCTAGGTGAGACAGTCGCTTTAAGACTGCTGCCTTAACTCATTTCTTGCTGTAAAAAGCAGAGTCTACTCACCTAGCGTACATTTAGAATTGACCCATATTTCTAGCCACAAAGCAAGCTTAAATCTGGGTTTCTTGAATTTACTTCGCATACTAACTGAGAACTTTTCTTACTTGCCTATCCTTGCAAAATTATTTATTTATCTAACATTAATCTCTCGAAAAGTCGCTGCACAACTGAGTAATGAAATGTCCTAAGTGTGATTCTACTGAAGTTAATAAAAATGGGCACTGTCGCGGAAAACAAAACTATCGATGCAAAAGCTGTGGTCGTCAATTTCTTGAATTCCACTCTGTTAAAGGCTACTCGAATGATGCTAAACAAATCTGCCTAAAAATGGTTCGTGACGGGCTTGGATTTCGAGCGATCGAGCGGGCAACCGGGGTCAGCCACAACACGATCATCAACTGGGTTAACCAAGCTGAGACAGAAGCCGACGAAACGTCAGAACCTGATGAGCATGACGATCTGCGATGCCCAAATCATTTATGTCCTTACAAAACTGTGCAGTTAATTCAGCCTCTAGAAAATCAGCCCAAGACTTACTGCAAAATTTGTTAATAGCAGGTTTAACATGACTTTAGATTCAGCGTCTTCCCCAACCGTCATTACGATCGCAGTGCACTATTCCCACACTCCCGGAAGTGAAGCGGCATCACAACGTTGGCAGATTTATCATCGTCTGTGTGAACTTGAGATTCCGTGCCGATGCGCTGCTCATCAGCCGTTGACCATTGAGTTGAATAGCGCGATCGCAGCTTTTCAACTGTGGAGTGTGGTCAAACAGATATCCACTTCTCGGATAGAGCTAGTTGACTGGCTAGAGCGTTGTTGGCGGTTCAGATAGCGATTTGAAAATTACCGTCAGCATTTTTAGCTTGACAACCTTCTCTTTTCCTGTAAAGTAGTACAAATGACTTATAAGAACATTGGGACTTCACTATTGCTTTTTGGTAGCAATCGCTATCTTCATCCCATTAATTTTTCTGATCTGATCCATAGCTGACACCACAAATCGATGCTCGACCTTTTCATCTGCGTGAATGACAACAACTGGCTGCTGGTTGGCTTGCACCAGCGATCGCACTCCCGTTTCTAATTGGTTTAGCTGAATGGGCTGCTGATTGAGTGCAAGCTGTCCGTCGGGTTTGATCGTGACTGCAATTTTGGTTTGTTGCTGTTGCTTGGCGGTGGCAGCTTGGGGGAGGTTTACGGGCAACCCTTCCGATCGAGTCAAAAACAGCGTGGAGATGATAAAAAACGTCAAAATCGAAAACACCACGTCCAGCATTGGGACAATGTTCATCTCTAATGAAGATTCGGGTTCTTGGGGGGCGCGCATGGCTTTTTCCTCTACTCAAGCTTAAAACTTATTCTTTGCTGCCAACTGCCGAATCGCATCGGACAACTCAGATAGAATCATCGATTGCGAATTGCTTCGATCGTGTTGACGACGATACACTAGCTCTATCTGTCCACCATATTCTTGAATCAGCGCCATCTGACGGTTGTAGAGATTTCTAAACATGGTCGCAAACACTAAACAAGTCGCTGCCACGACCAAGCCAACTGCTGTTGTAATCAGTGCTTCGCTGATCCCCGAAGATACTCCTGCCGTTTTTGTGCCACCAATATCACCAATATTTAAGGAACTAAACGCTGTGATCAATCCGTTAATGGTTCCGATCAGTCCCAGCATTGGCGCTAACCCAACGACCAGTTCTAAGAGTCCGCTAAATCGCTTCACTATTGGGATTTCTGCTTGCAGTTCACTCTCCATTGCTAAACGAAACTCTTCTGGGGTTGGACTGTCTAGTTCTAGCGCTGCTGCAAAAATTCGCGCGATCGGTAGATCAATATTGCGCCTAATCTTTTCGGCGACAAGCTCAGGTTGATGCTGATAGAGCTTAACAATCTCCTTGGCAAAGATCGGCTGTTGTCGAGTGACGCGCCACCAAAACTGAATCCGTTCAGCAATGCAAGCGGTTGCTGCCACCATCAGCAAAAGGGTGATGCCAACGAGAATTTGACCTGTAATTGGCATCCGAAATAGGACTTCAAACATGACTATGCTCCAAAACTCTTGTTTAGTCTAAAACGTTCGCAATAGGTGTTTTATAGATCCAACACCTTGCTACTGACCCGATCGCTGCAATGATAAGCTGTGCCTCTTATAGAGAGTAGAATTAGTTAGAGTAATGTCAAGTGGTAATCTCCGATCGCGGGATTCACAACCGTCTCAAATTGTTCCTTTTGCCTGGCTTTTAGAAGCTACTGTGTGGTCACAAGTCGTTGATGGCTCCGTTTCAGTCAGCTTCAGCCCCCTCAATCCCTCTCCCCTAGGAGCATTGCTGGGATAGGCTGCCGCGATCGCGGTTGGTGTGGGCATCTATCGGGGTGGAATTCGGATTAATCTCAGTCGCTTCTTTCACTGGACAGGCGCATTTATTATTTTGGCGCAGCGGATTGCTTGCCAGCGCAGTCCGGGCTGCCCATGAAGCGGGAGTGTGGGACGTTTTTCAAGCGACGGTGTTTGATGCTAGCGACGTGCTGCCCGTTCATAGTTTGGCAGGCTCAATCTTAGCCGGAATGCTGGGCTACAACGATGCTCCCAGGGTGAGCGAAGTTCTCGCTTACTTTGGTTATCTGATCCCAACGATGTTTTTGTTCTTTGTCGGTAGGAAGGTCAAGCATCAACCTGCCACCCGATAGTAGTTACTTCAAATTTTGAGAGTTTATTATGCCACTTCATTCACAACGAACAAGGAGAAGAGTTTCAGCCTCGCTGATAGTTAGTGCGATCGCAGTTTCTCTAGGAGCTTGTGGAACGCCGCCGAAAGCCAGCAGTGATGCTTCAAACTCAACTCAAAACGCCAGCGCTACTCAAACAGAACCTGCTAAAACCACTGTCTTAGTGACCGATCGAGGATGCGAACCCGCCGACCTGACCCTAAGGCTTTATGACAGTGCAAGAGCGGTTGAATGGTGAGCCGTTAGAAGAATACATCAAACCGATCGGGGGTGGATTTTTCTTTGCGCTGCCTGGAGTGGTGAAAAAAGAGGATTATTTAGGGCGATCGCTGTTGGAGTCGGCTTGATTGCCGAAGTTGAGAGTTTCTGGATGGGATCGGGAAACCATTTGCCAAGGTTCCCAATCTCAATTTTTGGGAAACTGCCTGCGATCGCAGCGGCGATCACGCCTGCTCCCGCTTGCTCTAAAACAAGAGGTCGTTCCCGGATTTGTGCAGCAGGTCTATTAACGCCAAGCGCGATCGTATTGAATGGGCACGGGCACCGACTGCCGCAGTTGTTTTGCCGCCCGCATTGCCCAGTAGGGATCGCGCAGCATTTCTCTGGCGAGCAACACCATATCTGCTTGACCTGTGCGAATGATATGGTCAGCCTGAGCAGGTACAGTAATCATACCCACCGCTCCAGTCGCAATGTTCACATCGCGGCGAATGCGATCGGCAAAAGGAGTCTGGTAGCCTGCCCCCACCGGAATCTTTTCACCCGGCGCGATCGCGCCCGACGAGCAATCGATCAGATCAACACCTAGCAACTTTAATTTATCGCTCAGTGCAACACTTTGTTCAATATTCCAACCATCAGGAAGCCAATCAGTGGCAGAAATGCGAACCCACAGCGGCATTTGATCAGGCAGAACACTCCGCACCGCTTGCACAACTTCACATAAGAATCGGATGCGATGGTCAAAACTACCGCCATAGTCATCGGTGCGATGATTGCTGAGAGGTGACAGAAATTCATGCAAGAGATAGCCATGAGCCGCATGAATCTCGATCACGTCAAACCCAGCTTCTAGTGAGCGTTGAGCCGCCTTCACAAAAGAGGTTGTCAGCGTTTGAATAGCTTCGATGCTGAGGGCGATCGGGGCAGGGCTATCTGGCTCAAACGGAACAACGCTGGGTGCGATCGTTGTCCATCCTCCCTGCGAGTTAGAAATCACCGCTCCGCCCTCCCAAGGGGGAGACGTACTGGCTTTTCGTCCGGCGTGAGCCAGTTGAATTCCAGCCACCGCCCCATTGCGATGAAGCAACTCAACAATTTGCGCCAACCTCTCAATGTGAGCATCTTGCCAGATGCCCAGATCCTGCGGCGTGATTCGTCCTTCTGGCATGACGGCCGCCGCCTCGGTCATCACAAGTCCGGCTCCTCCGACGGCTCGGCTAACGAGATGAACCAGATGCCAATCGTTCGCAAATCCGTCTTCGCTAGAATATTGACACATGGGAGAAACGACAACGCGGTTCCGATAGATAACACCACGTTGTTCAAATGGCTCAAATAAATGTGGCATGGGTGCAAATCTATAAGTTTAGAAGTCTAAAGGGTATGACAACGCTCTCAACTGACTAGCTCTGTTTAGTCAGATGCCGATCGAAGAATGCCATCATCATTGCGGCAGCCTCTGCCGCAGCCGCTGGATTGTAGCTATCCCGTCGATCGCTCATAAAGCCATGACCCGCCCCAGCAAAAACGTTCATGCTGTAGCGTTTCTTGGCAACAGATAACGCCTTCGCAATGCGCTGATGCTCGTCTGCCACAATATAAGTGTCCTCGCTGCCATACATCAGCATCAAGGGTGCCTCCATTGCTGAAACCCGACTTAACAGACTCTGGCGACCCGCTATATCGTTGGTTGACGCAATGCCCCCGCCATAAAACGACACCGCCGCCTTAATCTGCGTCGCATACACCTCATTCGCCAAAAAAGTGTAGCGACCTCCCATGCAAAAACCTGTGACTCCGATGCCGCCAGAGCGCACTTCTGGGCGAGTTTGCAGAAACTCTAAGCTCTGACCAAACTCCTGCATCACGGCATCATCGTTTAGGGTTTTCAGCTTGGCGATCGCTCCCTGGAGATCGGAATAGGGAAAGACCTGACCGTGATAGATATCCGGCGCGATCGCGACATAGCCCTGATCTGCTAACCGATCGCAAAAGCCCTTGATATTCTCATTTAAGCCAAAGGCTTCCATGAAGACCACGATCGCTGGAGCCTTTTTGGTTCCTACCGGAGCCACGTAATAAGCTTGCAGAGATTGGGCCTTGTTGCCCAACTGCACCGTCTGTCCACGGGGTTTAGCCATTGCGACCCCTTGCACAGCCAACGTTCCTAGCAAACCTGTTCCGGCTAATAGTAAATCTCGTCGTTGCATAACAATCCTTGAAACTATTCTGAAACCTACATGGAAAGTACTACGAAGTACTGAATCATCACCGAATGGCTTGAACATCAGTGTGATTCAATTGATGTCACTTTGTCTTTAGCCTTTAGAGAGATGCCCAGACCCTAGGCACAGACTTTCTGGATGCTGGGCCGTTGACTGACCTCATGCCAGCAAGTCCGCAGTTTCGGAGTTTGAGCCGCTGTGACACTGTACTCGATCGTCTTCGAGGGGTAAGTTGCAGCAGGGCAGTATTTAGAGGAAACCTGACGCAGGCTACCTGAAATTGCCAGAAGTTGAATGGTTTGAGAACTGTCATGCATAGGAATTGATGGTACTCGATTCATGATTGCGTGTATTTAGTCGTGGCAGTGGCGATCGCTCAGTGTCTAGATTTAGACCTTTCTTGATCGACTCAGACAAACCTATTTTACCCGCAACAACTAAGGTGATAGAGTCAACAGCAAAGGCTCATTCAAATCAGGCTTCAAAAGCTTTTGATCTCAAGGAGACACTTATGAAACGCCAGTGGTTCACAAATTCAGCTTTAGCAGGTGGAATGGTAGGTATCACTGTAATGATAGGGTTTAGCCCGTCAGATGCAGTGGCCCAACCATTAAACTGCCAAAAGGCGCAGACTCAACTGGAACTGAATCAATGTGCATCTCTCAGCGCTGGAGAGGCTGATCGACAATTAAATCAGGTCTACCAGCGACTCCGAAAGAATCGAGGAACGCAACTAGACTTGCAGTTGGTTAACGCAGAAGAAGCCTGGATCAAATACCGAGATGCTAGCTGTGCATTTTCCAGGAGTCGATTTGCAGGCGGGTCGATCGCGCCGATGGTCTACAGCAATTGCATGGCGAGACTAACCAAGCAACAGATTCAAGAATTGGAAGGGTATTTGCAAGAAGGCAACTTTTGAGGATTACCGCACCAACCCAATGTGAATTTTCTACCCACAGGAATTGACCATCAGTTGTTTTTTGTGTTGTTCTATTTCAAGTGCTATCTCACCTTTGACTTAGCTGGGATTCTGTTTGACCTCGACCGCTCCTAAGCCAATCGCTGGTTGCATCGCTTACAACCGCTTTTAGAGACGGCATTGGGCAAGCAACTCGCCCTGCCAGAGCGCAAGTTAGAGAGCGTTGAGCAGTTTGTGGCACGATTTCTAGGCGTGAAGCGGGTGATGATTGACGACACGAAACGTCCGATTCAACAGTCAAGCGCTACGGGGCAGTGAGTGCGATTTACAAGAATCGCCTGACTGATTTCGATGGCCATCTGATGCTCACGGCGACTGGGTTATGGAACTTCCACCTCATGGCTGCTTAACCAGAGGGAAAGGGAAGCAAACCCTGTTCACAAAAGCATTTTATTTCACAACACGTCTCACAAACGACAAAGTTTTGCTCGATCAATTGATGGGCAGCCGCACTTGAAAGCGAGTATCGCCCGGTTGGGATTCAACGCTGATCTTACCCTTGTGCTGTCCAACCACAATGCGACGGGCGATGTCGAGTCCTAAACCAGTGCCTTTGCCCACGTCTTTAGTCGTGAAGAACTGATCGAAGATGCGCGATCGTACCCCAGCCGGAATCCCAGCCCCATCATCAGCAATTTCTACTAGAATATACTCCGCTTCTAGGGATGTCCGAATCCACAAATGTCCTTTGCCGTTAGTAGCATCAACGGCATTGTCAATTAAATTTGTCCATACCTGATTGAGTTGTGGCCCGTAGGCACAGATGCGAGGTAACTTACCGTATTCGCGCTCCACTACCATGCCATACTTCAGCTTGTGCTTTAGGATGATCAGCGTGTTCTCAATGCCTTCGTGTACATCGATTTCTTGCAGTGAGGCTTGATCCATGTAGGAGTAGTTTTTCATCGCGGTAATGAGTTCTGAAATCCGCGTAGAGCCAAGCTTGATGTCTTCTAATAGCTTGATGCCTGTGAGAGTGGTTTCCAGCCAGGTCAACACACAGCTTAAACAATCGAAGGTAACATGGGTGGTCAGATCATCCAACTGCACTGTGTCCAGTCCGGCTGTCACCAGCATGGGTGCAAGCTTCCAGGCATTCGCCACCTCATGGGCTTCGAGCCAGTCGGCGATCGTATCTTCGGCTTCACTTTGAGCGATCGCATCCAGTGGTGTGGCATTGAGCGCAGCCGTCGTCGCTCTTTGATACAAGTCGCTCAGAAAAGTAATCTGCTCCTCGGTCATTGGCTGTTGGTGCAGTTTGAGTGCCAGCGAAGGCAAAGTTTGCAAAGCGGCTTCTAGGTTGTTGACGTTGCTGCGGACGGCGGCGGCAGGGTTGTTTAACTCGTGGGCAAGACCCGCCGATAACGTGCCGAGGGAGATTAACTTTGCCTGCTGTTGGGTGACAGTTTCATGGATTTGCGATCGCTGCACGGCAATTTTAAGAATGCGCCGCATTACACCAGGACACAGTGACAGCATTTTCCAAAAGTCATCCGGTGTGAGCTTATACAATTGCACCTCAGTGACCGCCTTGCCACTGGTGGGATATGGCTCATCCAACAGCAAAATTAGTTCAGAAAACACCTCTCCCGCGCCTAATGTCACTGCCGGAACGACTTCTCCACCGATGTTGCGAGTCCATTCGGTTTGACCTTGCAGAATAATGTAGAACCCATCCGGCGGATCACCCTGGTTGGCAATTTGAGTGCCAGAGTCGAGCTTGATTTCGGTTCCCAGTCCCGCAATGCACTGTAGCTGATCATCACTGAGGTTTGAGAACAGGGGGATTTGTCGTAAGGAATTCATTTGCATAAGCAGAAGGATATTTCTCTAGAGAGAATCCTGTATACGGAAGGTTAATTGCCAGTGAGCAGGAGAAACGTTCGCCTAGTCTGTTATCCATCCTCAAGAACACGACGTAATGTCCTTTCTCCGATGATCGCGTGCCTTGGCTGATCAACTAGTCCTGTATCCAGCAGCATGACACCAAAAAGTATTGCCCATCCTTTAGCGCGTTGTAGAGTTGCGTTAGAAACATTGCCGTATTCTGCGATCGCTTGTCGGCGTATATCTTGATTGGGAAAGAGCATCCAGATCGAAGCAAGGTCTGTTGCAATATCGCCTGATGTAATGTCGCCCCAATCAATGACGGCTGTAATTACACCCTTTTCGACCAGGATATTGCGTGGGTGAAGGTCACCATGCAGCCATTTTGCCTCAACATCAATGGGCGTGTTCAACGCTATATCCCAAATGTTTTTGATCGTTGGCGTGATCAGACTCGTTTTTGTATCCAGTCGTTGCATTCGCTCTTCTACGGAAGCCGCCCGTTGAATCAACGGTACGCCGCGCACTGCATTGAGAGGTGCATTGAATGGTGCAGGTACATGCAATGACCGTAGAAATAACGCAAAGCGTTTGGCTTGATTTACATGAGGTTCATCTTGATCAGCAGGCATGCCCGCCAGCCATGGTAATACACTCCAGCGCCAGGGGTAACCTAGCGCTGGTTGGCCGAATCTGTAAGGAGTGGGCACAGAGATCAACAGATGATCGGCGAGGAGCGGCAGCCAAGTTTGCTCATTTTCGATCAGTGTCGCTGCTACTTTTCGGCGTGGAAGTCGTACAGAAAGCTCGTCACCCAGCCGAAACATGACATTATCCCAACCCGCATCAACCCTACGAATTGGTAGATGCATCAGATCGGGAAGCTGGTCTGCCAATAAACTGTAGACCAGGCTTATATCGATTTCGAGGTCTGCTGCTGGCGTTCCTATTAAACTTGATTTTCCTTCTAATCCCATAGTTGCCCCCTTACGTCGTGGTCACCTGACTTCAAGACCCAACATTGGCGAGATATTGATGCACGAACTGCACGCAGATGGAACCCTCACCGACTCCTGATGCTACGCGCTTGATGGAGCCATGCCGCACATCGCCCACGGCGAACACACCAGGAATGTTGGTTTCCAGCAAATAAGGATCACGATCGAGCCGCCACCCTTTGGGACGATGAGCGCTCGATCGTCTGTCTCCACTTTTCAGGTCAGGGCCGGTGATCACAAAACCACGATCGTCCCGCTCCACCAAGCCATCAAGCCATTCTGTGCGCGGAACCGCACCAATAAAGATAAACAATGACACAGCGGGAACGGTTGCAGTTTCACCTGTGAGCGCGTTCTCAATCACGATCGCTTTCAAACTCGTCTCCCCTTTGGCTTCCACCACACCCGAATGCGTCTGTACGGTAATGTTGGGCGTTTCGGCAATCTGCTCAATCAAATACTGCGACATACTTTTGGTCAGCGACTCACCCCGCACGAGCATCGTTACTTGCCGCGCATACTTCGAGAAATACATTGCCGCTTGTCCGGCAGAGTTAGCACCGCCAACGATGTAAACATCCTCATTCTTACAGGTCAGCGCCTCGGTTTGAGCCGCGCCATAGTAAACTCCTGCTCCAGTAAGGCGATCGAGTCCCGGCACATCGAGCCGTTTCCACGACACGCCCAACGCCAGAATCATGGCATGGCAACTAATTTCACTGCCGTCAGACAAAGTAATAAAACGGTAGGGATCTGCCACCCGCAGTCCTGTCACTTCTTGGGGACTGAGAATTTCGACCCCAAACCGTCTCGCTTGCGTCACGGCCCGACGGGCTAAATCGTTGCCGCTTAAGCCTGATGGGAAACCTAAGTAGTTTTCAATCCGTGAACTGGTTCCGGCTTGTCCTCCGGGGGCTTCGCGTTCGATCATTACCGTTTTCAGTCCTTCCGATGCGCCATACACAGCCGCCGCGAGTCCGGCAGGGCCACCACCGACAATAATCAAGTCATAGAACGGCTTCTCGGCTTGGGTGCGGAGTCCAATCTTCTCGGCAACTTGGGCGATCGAGGGTTGCAGCAAGCTACTGCCATCCGCAAAGAGAACTAGAGGCAAAGAGAGGCGATTGGCTTCGCCAAGCTCCGCAGGATCGCCCTGTGCAAAGTCCGCTAACTTTTGTGCTTCTTCGGACAACTCAATGTCCAACCATTGATACGGAATCTGGTTTCGCGCTAAAAAGTCTTTCATATCGTGCGACTGCGGCGACCAGCGATTGCCAATCACGCGAATGCCTTCAAAGGTGGGACGAAAGTTGGCAAACCAATCATCGAGCAGATCATTTAAGACCGGATAGAGCTTTTCTTCGGGCGGGTTCCACGGCTTCAGCAAGTAGTAATCAATTTGCGTGCTGTTGATAGCGCGAATCGCCGCATCCGTATCAGCATAAGCCGTCAGCAGCGCCCGTTTTGCGTTTGGGAAAATCGCTAACGCCTGCTCTAGAAACTCGACTCCATTCATCTGAGGCATCCGCTGATCGACTAGAAACAGGGCAACGGGTTCGTTGCGGAGTTTAAGCTTTTGGGTAGTATCGATCGCCGCCGCCCCAGAGTCAGCGCGCATGATCCGAAAGCGATCGCCATACTGCTGCCGCAGATCTCGCGCCACAGCTTGCAAAACTTCTGGATCATCATCCACGGTCAGAATAACGGGTTTAGCCATGAGAATTACCTGCGATCGTGGGTTTGTTGATTCCTTCTATCACAAATAACCAACCTTCTACAGGGGGAATGATACCTGCGGTTTCAGGTCGCCAAAGGTAAGCGAACGGAGAAGCGCGTTTCACCCGGCTGTGACTCTAGGGCGATCGTGCCTTGGTGACGATTTTCCACAATCCGCCTGACAATATCCAACCCCAACCCAGTACCTTGGCCCACAGGCTTGGTAGTAAAGAAAGACTCAAAGATGCGCGATTGGATCTCAGGGGGAATGCCCGTGCCCGAATCTGTGATTTCGACACAAACCGAGTTGCCATCCCGCGCTGTTGTAATTTTGAGATTCCCGTTGCCATTCATTGCATCGATCGCATTGTCAATTAAGTGCGTCCACACCTGATTCAGTTCACTACCATAAGCGTTGATTTGGGGCAGGCTGCGATCGTAGCAACGGCGCACTTCAATTCCTGGTTTGAGCCGATGTGAAAAGATTTGCAGCGTGTCCTCAATCCCCTGATGCACATCTACCACTTGCTGCACACCCTGATCCAGATAGGAGTAGGCCTTCATCGATTGCACCAGTTCAGAAATTCGTTCTGCCCCGCGTAGCCCGCTCTTAATCATCGACATCACATCAAACGAGAGTGCCAGCCAGCGCACGCCCAGATCCCTGAATTCTGTGGGGTCATCTCGCCAGCGGGCCGTGAGCGTGTCTAATGTTTTTATGGTCACACCGCCGATCGCTAACGGTTCCGCCACGTTCCAGGCATTGGCAACCCCATAGATTTCCAGCCACTCTAGCAACTCTTCCTCACGATCGCTGAGTTTCATCGCATCCACACGATCGTGCAGGATCATCTCATAGCCATCGTCACGAACTTGCTCCCACTGGCGAGTATGCGCTGCCTCAATCTGGTGCTGTCCGTAGACCAAGTTCATGCGCTGTAGCTCCATGATTGCTGGAATCACATCTCTGAGGGCATGGACTACAGCAGCGGCCGGATTATTCAACTCGTGAGCTAACCCAGCCGAGAGCGTTCCCAAGGCTGCCATCTTTTCTCGACCGCGCACAAACGATTCGACCCCGCGCAGCCGCCGCGCCATGACCCGAAACACAGCCCGCTCAAAATCTCGACACTCGTGCAGCAGGGTGCGAAAATCAGCGCCCGCAATTTCGTAAATCCGACAGTCTGTGATTGCGTGTAAGGTGACGAGCACGGGTTCATCAGTGAGAATCGGCGCTTCTCCAAAAAATTCTGGCGCTTTGTGTTGCCCGATCGGGATATCTATGCCATCGCTGATCCGCGTAATCCCAATTTGGCCCGCGATTAAAACAAACACGCCTCGTGCCAGAGCACCTTCCTGCACCAAAACTTCGCCAGCAGCTAACTCGACCTTTTGAGCGCGATCGCACACCCAATGCAGTCGCTCTTGGGGCAAGTGTTGAAATAATTTAAGCTTAGTCGCTCTTGGGGCAAGTGTTGAAATAATTTAAGCTTAGAGAGATCTGCGACACACAGCATCAATTAATGTTCCTAGTGATGTGTTTGCTCAGGCACATGCAGACAAAAGCGCTGTGGCCACTGTTCACTTTGAGTGCTGCATCTCTAACGCCAGGGCATCAAACCCAGGGTCAAATTGGGTCGCTTCGTCAAAATATGCCTCCTTGAGATGAACTTGAAATAGGTCAGCCCCGCGCAAATCAGCCCCGCGCAGATCAGCTTTGTAAAAACTAGTGTGCATCAAGTCAGCGCCGCAGAGAATCACGTTCCGCAGATCCGCTTCTCTCAAATCAGCACTAGAAAGATTAGCCGATGTTAAATTCGCACCCTGTAGTTTGGTGCCATGCAGTTTGGCTTCTCGAATGTCAGCTTTGTGTAAGTTAGCGCTCTCTAAGTTTGCCTCGGTCAGGTCGGCTTTTTGCAGGCTCGCTTGGGTTAAGTCCGCCCGGCTCAAATCCGCTGCTGTTAAATCGGTTTCGAGAAAGCTGGCATCGCAAAGGGTCGCGCTCTGGAGGATAATTCCTTTCAAGCTTGCTTCCTTTATGGCGATCGCGCCTAGGTCTGCGCCCCTAAAATCTCGTTCTCCGGCGGTGTAGCGATCGAGTAGTTCAGTCACAGTCATGGTATTGGACATAAAACTTCTCCTGTTAGTCGTTACGAGGGCAAATGAATTTGCGTGTAGCGGTGATTGTCGATCGCCTGAAATTGTCCACCAAAAATAAACGACTGCGGCATTGCTTGATTAAAGAAATCATGGGGAAAGCCGAGTTCAATTTGACTCACTCGATCAAGTTGAGCTAACTGCTGCTCCGACAGTTTCACGTTTACGCAGTCGAGATTATCTTTTACCTGCGCGGCTTTGCGGGCACCGACGATCGGGATTGTGCCTTGATGTAGCAGCCAACTTAGCGCCACCTGAGCCGAGCTACAGCCAATTTTCGCCGCCACCTCATCAACGGCATGAGCGATCGCGTGGTTGCGATCACTCTGTTGCACAAAGTCAGACATCCCTTCGCTATCCAGCCGTTTCGGTTCTTGACTGCCGTTATCTTTGGTGTATTTTCCCGTCAGCCAACCGTTTGCCAAGGGCGACCAAGCCGTCACGCCAACATCCAGCGATCGCGCCATAGGCAGTAGCTCGCGTTCAACGGTGCGCTGAAGCAAACTGTACTCAATTTGCAGACCAATGAACGGTGTCCAGCCGCGCAAATCGGCGATCGTGTTGCACTGCGCCACGACCCAAGCGGGAGCGTCAGAGATGCCGATATATAGGACTTTGCCTGCCCGGACGAGATCATCGAACGATCGCATCACTTCTTCGGGCGGCGTGGTGAAGTCCCAAGCGTGGGCCCACAGCACATCAATGTAGTCAGTATTCAGCCGCTTGAGACTGGCTTCAACGGATTGCACCATGCGCTTGCGGTGGTTGCCTGCGCCGTTGGGATCGCCGCTGGGTGTGCCGTTGGAGTATTTAGTGGCAACGACGATCGCCTCTCGCTCTGAAGCAATGAGTTCACCCACATATTTCTCGCTGGTGCCGTTGGTGTAGATGTTGGCAGTGTCGATGAAGTTGCCACCTGCCTCACGGAATGCCTCATAGATGGTTTTGCATTCGTCTAGTGATGCGCCCCAGCCCCAATCTTCGCCGAAGGTCATGGTGCCGAGACAAAGTTCTGAAACCCGCAAGCCGCTGTTGCCTAATAGTTTGTAGCGCATAGTGAATTTTCCTTGTTCTACTTAATCATCTCCAGACCCGTTCGCTATCGTCCGATTAAAAGGGGCGTATCCCTTCTTCCCATGTCCAGGTCATTTTCATACCGCAAACGCGCCAGCCAGACGGAGTTTTAACTAAATCATGGTTGTAGTGTCCTCCTAATGTCCATACTCCTTTTGATGCATCAATGGCAACGTGTCGCGCTTGAAAGTGAGATAGACAAGTCGCAGTGTCGCCCTGAATGGTAACGACATGAGTGCCTAACAGGTGTTGTGTAGTTTTGAAGGTGCTCATAAAAGCTGACTTCCAGTTTTGCACCAAGGCATCAGCGGCGATCGTTTCAGCTTGTTCTTCCGTGAGCGAGGTGTAATCGACTGCAACCTGATCGGTAAAACACTGGCGCACAGTTGCCCAATCGCGTAAATCAGACAGAATGGCGATGCTATTAACAACACTGATAATCTCTGTTCCGTCCATTGCTTTCTCTGGTGATAGTTTTTTGTTTGCGCGATTGCCCATCAGTGAACTAAACTCCCTTGACTAGCATGGGCTGGACGATCCAACGACCGCCCTCATACGATTAACTGGGGAGTTAAATCATGACCCTATTTTGGACGAATTCTAGTTAGCAAACGCATAGTCGGTATACCCCTTCTCTGCTCCTGCTTTGCCCTGCCCATAGAAGGTCTTGGGATCGGGTTCATTAAGCGGAGCATTGTGTTCCAGCCGACTGGGTAGATCGGGATTAGCAATGAACAATTTGCCGAAGGAAACTAGATCAGCATCTCCATTCATCAAAACGGCATCTCCTTTAGCGCGATCGTAGCCGCCATTGGTAATGATTGTTCCTTGATACAACGATCGAAAGCGAGAAGTCACAGGATTCAGCACTGCTTTCTGCAAATCGAGTTCATTCGGTTCCATCAGGTGAATGTAGGCCAAGCCAAATGGGTTCAACGCTTTGATCACATAGCCAAAGGTCGCTTCTGGATCAGAGTCGCCCATACCATAGAATGTGTTGCTGGGAGAAAGCTTGATGCCAACATACTCGCCACCCCAAACCTCAACAACTGCGCCAACCACTTCGAGCAAAAACCGCGCCCGATTCTCGATCGAGCCACCATATTCATCGGTGCGTTGGTTGGAACAATCTTGCAAAAATTGGTCAATGAGATACCCAAATGCGCCATGTAGCTCGACTCCATCAAACCCTGCTATCTTGGCGTTTTCTGCCCCCTGCCGAAATTGTTCGACGATGCCAGGAATTTCGTCAGTCTCCAAGGCGCGGGGTGCCTCCATTGGCACAGTTCCAATGGGAGTGTGCAAATCCCCGACGGCTGCGATCGCGCTCGGTGCTACAGGCAATTCACCGTTTAATAGAGAGGGATGGGAAACCCGTCCAGAGTGCCAAAGCTGTAGAAAAACTCGTCCACCTGCTTGATGAACCGCATCCGTAACCAAGCGCCAGCCCTCAACTTGCTCTAGTGTGTAAATGCCAGGACAGTTCAGATAGCCCAAACTCAACGGCGAAACCATCGTGCATTCCGTCACAATCAACCCAGCAGAAGCCCGTTGAGCGTAATAAGTGGCGTTGAGCGACCAAGGCACGGAGCCATCGGCCCGCAGGCGCGTCATGGGAGCCATAACAATGCGGTTGGGCAACTCGTAAGCGCCAAGCTTAACCGAAGTGAATAGGGTAGTATTTGAACTCATAGTGATTTGTCCTTGCAGGAGGTTTAATCGAGTGAACAGAGCACTTGAAATTGTGCTTCTGATAGATTCAATAGCTGAGACACCTGCTCTAGCTCCATTCCAGTTGCCAGTAGGTTATGAGCCGCTTGTAGCAGTTGGGCTTGGGCTTGTTCTGTGTCGGTGAGCAGCCAGTTGCCGTCTCGATCGCACCAGCGCAACCAGGCAGCAGTCACCCCCTCAAACGCACCCTGCCAGATGCCCAAGCCAATGTCTAAATCAGCCAGCCAGACCAGAGACAGTTCTGGATTGAGCGATTGTTCCTGATACTGTCCACCCTCTAGCCTGAAATAGCGTAAGCATTGGGTATAACGGCTGTAGACAAAATAGTGTGGCACACGCAACCGCGTTTCATACACCTCGAACTTTCCGGGTGGTTTTGCCTTCTTTGTCTCGTCAACCCCATTTAGAATGACCGCAGTTGCCTGATCATCGGAACCTTCAACCGTTCCATCATAGAAGCGCCCTAAATCCTCTGCTTCAGTTCCCGGTGATAGGAACTCGACCACCACAGAGGGCGGACTGCCTTCCTGCCAAAGCACATAGCTGCGGCGCAAATCTCGCTGCTCATACAACCGAGGCACATCCACCACCAAAAACCAATCCGGTCGCTTGTGCCACAATGGATGACGCACGTTGTAGTAAAGGTTGAGGTCAGAAGCCGTGAAGCAATTCTCCCGGCTATAGCCTGTCAAGCTCAGTGTCCGACTTAACAGTTGCGGTTGCAGGTTATGAAATTCGTCGGGCAAACCAGGCTCCTCTGGGTCTTCGCTGGGCAAATCATACATCGTCGGCAGCAGATTTTGAGGCGATCGTGGCGGGTCGCCCTGCTCAATGTGAATGATCCCGTCGATCACCGTTAGCTTGCGTGTTGCCGGAACCATAGCCGCTCGACCCAGTGAGTTCTCGACCCCAATTCTACCGCCCTTTCTCAGTCAACGCTCACATCGCAGATAACATATCAATTTCGCTCAAGCGGTTCTTAAGCGCTCAATATCGCGAATCGGCGGCGCACCAAACACGCGGGAATATTCGCGGCTGAACTGTGAAGGACTTTCATACCCCACTTGGTAGGCGGTATTCGTGGCATCAACATTTTCGGTCAGCATCAAGTGACGTGCCTTCAACAGTCTTAGTTGTTTTTGATACTGAAGTGGACTCATAGAGGTGACTTCCTTAAAGTGGCGATGAAATGACGAAGGAGACATATTGGCTTGTTCAGCCAGATCCTCAACCCGCAGCGGCTTAACAAAGTCAGTTTTGATCCGTTTAATCACCTCAGCAATGCGCTGCATGGTACTGCCAGATGTCGCAATCTGACGAACCGCTTCGCCTTGTTCACCGAGCAGAAGACGGTAGTAGATTTCGCGAATAATCATGGGTGCTAGGAATGGAATATCCTGTGGTGTGTCTAAAAGCCGCGTCAGCCGGATAGCACAATCAATTAACGGTGGCTCGGCATCGCTAATGAACCAGCCTCGAACGGAGTTGTCTTTCTTCTCCATGCCTAGGCTAGTTTGAGCAATGATGTCACAGAGTTGAACAGGGTCTAAACCCAGCTTAAAGCCTAAATATGGCTGATCGGGTGTTGCCTTGATCGCACATCCACTCAGCGGGAGATCTACCGAAACAACCAAATATTGAGCAACACCGTATCGATAGGTTTCCTCATTTAGGAACACTTCTTTTTGACCCTGCACCACAATGGCGAGCAGCGGTTCGCTGACACCATGTATTGTGATGGCAGAATCACATTCTCGCATGAAGGCTAAGGAATCGATCGCGGTTGCATGGGCACCGTTGCTCTGATCGTTGGTGTGTCTATCGACCAATGCCGCCAGTTCTTCACATTGATCGATCGACACCTCGTGGCTCAATGTTTCAATCGCCATGCTGCATTCCTGACTGATTTAACCATTCTCATCCGCTCATTATAGAGAATTCTTTCCCTTGCTAACGCTTTGCTTGAGAGGATTAGGCAATCATCTGCAAGGTTTGTGTATTTGAAGAAAAGCTGTTCAAGCCTAGGATGAATCTATGCTGAAGGACAAAAAAGGCATCAGGCAATGATCAGAAAGGCATTGATTCGCCTGACTAAAGCGATCGCTCTGAGGACTAGGCAAAACCACCGCTGTACTAGTTGGGTCAGTCCTGAGCACTTTTACCATCTGCTTGGACAAGAAAATTAAAGGATGATTATGAAGATTACAGGAAACACAATTCTGATTACGGGCGGCGGATCAGGGATTGGTCGCGGTCTCGCTGAATCCTTCCACCACCGAGGAAATCAGGTTGTCATTGCGGGTCGGCGACAACAGGTTTTGGATGAAGTGACGGCGGCTAATCCCGGCATGAAATCCATTCTGCTGGATATCAACGATCGAGACAGCATTCATGCGTTTGGTGAGCAAGTGGCTCAAGACTACCCAGGGCTGAATGTGCTGATCAACAATGCTGGGATCATGAAAGCAGAAGATCTCAAATCACCACCGAATTATCTGGAGGATGCTGAAGCGATCGTCACGACCAACCTGCTTGGCCCCATTCGCCTGACGGCGGCTCTGATGCCGCTGCTGCAAAATCAGCCGCAGTCCGCCATTCTGACGGTTTCATCCGGGCTAGCTTTTGTACCGCTGGCGCAGACACCCACCTATTGCGCGACTAAGGCGGCGATCCATTCCTACTCGATATCGCTGCGCCACCAGTTCAAAGGCACGACAACAGAGGTAATCGAGATTATTCCGCCCTACGTCCAGACCCACCTCACGGGCGAACACCAGGCGAATGATCCTAACGCTATGCCCCTCGACGAATTCATTGCTGAGGTGATGGACATACTCTCTAATCAGCCCACCGTAGAAGAGGTTGTGGTAGAGCGCTGCAAGCCTCTACGCTCCGCCCCCGAAAATGGAAATGTGGACACGATGTTTCAGACGCTCAACCCATAGGCTGAAACCAGTTGAAGATCATACCTCGCTGTCGCTCTTGACTGAAACAACTAAAAAATCTCTGGAGGGAACAGCACATGTCTGAGCAAATGAATCTTGGAGGCAGTTTTACGCTTCCGAGTAGTTCAATCACTTTGCAGCGCATGGGTTATGGTGCTATGCAACTCGCCGGCCCAGGTGTCTGGGGCCCGCCACGCGATGTTGATGCTGCTGTTGCCGTTCTACGCGAGGCGGTAGCCCTTGGAATCAATCACATCGACACTAGCGACTTCTACGGGCCTCACACCACCAATCAGATTATCCGGCAGGCACTTCACCCATATCCAGAGGATCTGACGATCGTCACCAAGGTCGGGGCGCGTCGTCCAGAAGATCAATCGTGGCAAGTTGCTCTCTCGCCGAAGGAACTCACCGCCGCCGTTCACGACAATCTTCGTAACCTCGGTCTCGAAACGCTCCACATCGTCAATCTCAGAGTTGGCAGTCCCCTAGTACCGCCCGAAGCGTCGATTGCAGAACCGCTCACCGCCCTCGCTGATCTAAAACGTCAGGGTCTCATTCGCCATCTTGGTCTGAGCAACATCACCCCTCAACAGTTCGCAGAGGCTCAGTCGATCACCGATGTCGTTTGCGTCCAAAACCAATACAACTTGGCACATCGCGATGATGATCCTCTAATCGACGACCTCGCACAGCGGGGCATCGCCTTCGTGCCATTTTTCCCGCTCGGTGGGTTCACGCCACTCCAGTCGTCTACGCTCGCGGCTGCCGCAGCCTCACTTGCGGCAACCCCCATGCAGGTCGCTCTTGCATGGCTTCTCCAGCGCTCCCCCAACATCTTGCTGATTCCCGGAACCTCGTCAGTTGACCATCTACGCGAGAATCTCAAAGCCGCAGTTTTGCACCTTCCACCTCAAACAGTTGCCGACCTGAACTCGATCGCTGTAACTGCTGAGGATGGGCATGGCAATAATCTCCGTTTGTTTACACGTTTGGAGCGGAAGCCGATCGCTGTAACTGCTGAGGATAGCCATGGCAATACTTAAGAGCAAAGTAGCTTTAGTCACCGGAGCTATAGCAAGAATCAGATAGTTCAAATTAACTTCAACAGTCAGGAAAGTCATCATGTTGAATGTAGAAAACAAAGTCGTTGCTATTACTGGAGCCAGTAGCGGCATTGGTGAAGCCACCGCTAGATTACTCGCTCACAAAGGTTTACAGGTTGTGCTGGGCGCACGTCGCACCGATCGCCTCGAAGCGATCGCCACCGAAATCCGCGATCGAGGGGGTTCAGCCGCCTATCGCGCCCTTGACGTGACCAATCTTGAAGATATGCAAGCCTTTGTCGATTTTGCCAAGGATAAGTTTGGTCGTATTGATGTGATGGTCAACAACGCAGGCTTGATGCCTCTCTCCAAATTGGAGGCATTGAAGATCGACGAATGGAACCGAATGATTGATGTAAATATTCGCGGTGTCCTTCACGGCATCGCCGCCGCCTTGCCCACCTTCAAGCAGCAGCAATCCGGGCAGTTTGTAAATTTGTCCTCGATCGGGGGACATGCGGTCTTTCCCACGGCTGCGGTTTACTGTGCAACCAAGTATGCAGTGTGGGCAATCTCTGAAGGACTGCGGCAGGAATCGACGGATATCCGGGTCACGGTGATTTCGCCCGGAACAACCCAGTCCGAACTCGCCAGCACCATCACCGATGCTGAAGCAGCGCAGTGGACAGCGGAGTTTCGTGAATCCGTCATTCCAGCAGATGCCATTGCCCGCGCCATTGCCTTTGCGATCGAGCAACCAGCAGATGTGGACGTGAACGAAATCATCGTTCGACCGATTGGACAGAGCGGTTAAGGATCGCGAATTAAATAACTTCGTGGGTTGGGTTGAAGTATGAAACCCAACCCCTCAGCAATCGTTGGGTTTCGCAGAGCTTCTATCCAACCTACAAAATTCCATGTTATTTAGGTTTCGTTCCTAAGTGCCAGCCGATATTGAGGCCCTATCACTCTTGTTTCGCCTGTCTTGTCCTGCAAGTCCTTCATTTCAGCGGCGATCGTAGGGGGACTTAATCCCGTCGCTTGAGCAACAGCACTCACCCCACCAGGCCTAATTGACGAGCTTCCATTGCAGCCCCTACTCGGTGCGTTCCTTCGTTCAAGTACGGTAGAAATGTTTCGTACTGGCTTTGGGTTGCAGATCAATAGACTTCCTGCATGAATAGAATTCTGGAGATAGAGTGCCTGCTCCCTAGTTTCAACCTGCTACGGTGGGGATCTGATGCAATTGGTTGCTCAAGAGAATTTCATTCTGTGTTTGCCCGATCGAGAGCAACTTTTTACGTTTGCCCTACAGTAATGGTTATTACGAGTGCGCGATCTCCCGAAATGAGCAGGTAAATGGACAAAATGAGAAAGCAAATTGTCTTTTTGCCTGCGGAAACTACTGAAATGAGCAGGTAAATGGACAAAATGAGAAAGCAGATTGTCTTTTTGCTTGCGGAAACTACTGAAATGAGCAGGTAAATGGACAAAATGAGAAAGCAGATTGTCTTTTTGCTGATTAAATTCAGTGGGTGGCGTAGTTTAAAAGCATTAGGCTTCACAAAGGTTCAACTCAGCCTACAAGATTAGACCTCTTGCATAAATAAATTCTAGAGATAAACTGCTTTCAGACTCGCTGCGTTTGGGTCGGCTGGTGCCTCCTAAATCCTCTATCCTGGGAGACTTTGAAACCGCGAGTTTTCTCAGAGTCCTCTATGAATGGAGGATTTAGCGTTCTTGGGTTTGTGCAGGAGGTTTAATGATTGGAAACGGCTGTTAAACGGGGATGACCATGACTGGCATTCCATTAGAGAGCAATACTCCTTCGATCGAGATGATAGGAGCCACCATGTTGATTGCGACAGCCGCTTCGAGCGTGATAGCAGGTGCGGCAATGTTCACATCAGCCCCGCCTTCGATCGTGATAGCAAGTGCAGCCACATTCACATCGGCCTCGGCTTCGATCGTGACCAAAGGTGATGTGATGTTCACATCGGCCTCGGCTTCGATCGTGATGGTCGGTGCAGTAACATTGATATTGATTCCAGCTTCAGCACTGATTCTTCCCGCTGTCTGAAGATCGACCAGAAGTTCAACGTCGTTTAGTGTGAGATGTTGTTTTGCAGCCGTTTCGATATTGATCGAAGGGTCTGGTGTATCAATTAGATGAACTTTATGTCCTCCTGATGTGGTAATTCTAGCTCCCTTAGCCATTTCACTATCCGTTAGATGAACTTTATGTCCTCCTGTTGTCGTAATGTAGATTCCTGCTTGAGTGCCAGCAGCATCTTCTTCGACAAATTGAATGGTATGTCCTGTTCTCGTTTTGATTGTGCGTAGTCTAACTTTGCCGTTTTGAATCGTGTCACTTACGGTTTCCACGGTTTTATCTTTCCCGTTCCAAACCCCGCCGATCACATAGGGGCGATGAATGTCTCCATGTTCAAACCCTACGAGTACTTCGTCCTCGATTTCGGGTAAGCAATAAAAGCCGCGATCGTTGCTCGCCCCCAATCCAATGACCCTTGCCCAATTGCTTTCGTCCGTTTCGGTCAGTGTGGGCAGTTTGACCTTAACTCGCCCCCAGCCTTTCGGATCGCTGTTGTGCGTCACAACCCCTACCATGAGCGTTTGTCCAGGTTGCAGGCGAGTGGGTGGAGAAAGGGTTGAGAGCAAATTGCCATCTCGTAAGCCGCGCACGCTAAAATCAGTGCGGTAGACGCGCTGACTATACAGATGATGCGTCTCAGTAACGTAATATTTCCCGCTATAGCGATCGCCCATTCCTTTTAGCTCAACCACACCTCCAGGACGAATTTTTGGATTTCCCTCAGCTTTGGCATCTGCGTAAATATACTCTCCTCCTAGTTCATTACAGAGCGCCTGCGCCATTTTCTTTGCCTCACTCGCGCTAAAAATAGGCTGATCAACCACCGTCATTTTGGGTGACTCTTTAAGTTGAAACGCTGTGCTGGTGCGGCTTCCTTTACCGTTTCCAGTCGCAGTCACCAGTTTTTCAGCATTTGCCGTTTCCTGAATCAATTTCTTTTCGCTATAGTCCCAACCCCGTACTTCAACTGCACTGACTTGTTCTGCACTTGTGACGCGCACACTGAAGCTACTAATCTCCACTAACCAATCGAGACTCAGAGAGGTTTCACTCTTCGGTTGACGAAAGTAAAGCTTGTTGTTTTGCACAAACAGTTCAAAGCCAATCCGGGCGGCTCGTTCTCGCAAAAACTCCATGTTGGTTTGATTCTCTTGGAACACGTAATCATGAGGAGCGCCGCTATTATCGACTTGAGCGATCGAGATCCCAGCTTCAGCCGCAATTTTTCGCACAATGTCGCTATCGGTGACGTTGAGAAAGGAACGGTTAAAGCGCCCTCGATGCAGCCGATGAGAGACATCGTAGCCTCGAATGACCAGATGAGCCTCAGAGGTCTTCGTAAAATTGACTTCGATCGCGGTAATTTCGCCCTCGATCAAATGATCTTCTTGTTGTTCTTTACTAAATTCTGGATCTTCGGTGGTGCTGCCCACAAAGCCGATCGAGACGCGATCGCCCATTTTGAAGTATTTCTCATTTTGCCAAGCTTCGCTGTGATCGCTTCCTGGCACATAGACATTGTGAATCACTAATGTGAACATTGCGGGTAGATGTAAGCTTTCTTCAACTGAGATTTGCAGCACATCTTTCATCAACTCTTCAGGAGCATTGGCTCCACCGATTTGGAGAATCGGGCGGGATAGATAAAGGGTAGGACTGTTGTTTGACATTGCTAAATCACTTGCACAATTGGTTTAACCCTAAGCCACTCTTGAATCTGGCGTTCGACTGCTTGCTGAAGTTGCACTGCTGCCAGGAAGGTTTTCTGGATCGACTTCTCGCAGAGAGATATCGACGATCGCTTTTACGGGGGTGCCATCGCTCAAAAACAGCGTGAGCTTGTAGGTCAAGCTCGACATCACACAATGAAAATATTTGTCTTTCCAAACAAACACATAAACTGGAGGGCGAGATGGGGCTTGGGCACGGGCGCTAACTCCCTGCTTGATGTTATCGATATAGGTTGTCATTACCGAGGTCTTGGTTTCATAGGTGTCGAAGAGCAGATTACTTAGGGTGAATTCGTAGGGTTGAACGCCAGAAAAATTGACTTTGGGTAAAAGAGAAGCGCCGCGATTTCCTGGGTCGCTATCCCAAGTCACTTGGCGAGTAAAGCTAATTTCAGTAGGATTAAACATAAAGTCAATATCTTTGGCTTCTCCGTTAAATGGAGAGCTATAAAGCATTAGTTTTGCTTTTTCAAGTGCCATTGTCAGAATTCTCCAAAGCTTAAATAAAAGTGTTCACCAAGGCAATCGCCCCGCATAGCCGCCACGTCGTTCTCGCTCATGCTCTAAACGTTGTCTTAACCGTTGATAAACTTCTTTTGCGAGTGTATCTAGATGATTAGAAGCTGTAGTTTCAGGAAGAGATGGAGATTTCAGGGTTTGGACGATCGTGGGTGAAGATGCGCTCCCCATAGCATTCATCGAAGTCGGAGCGATCGCGCCACCCTGAGAAAATTCTGAGGATAGCGATCTCGAACGGTCTGTAAAGCTGGATGCAACGGGCAAGACGGAAGGCTGATGATTTGCAGGGTTTGAATTGACGGCAGTTGCGTTAGCAGTTTGACTAGACAACAAATCCTCAATGCTCGACCATTGATCAGGTGTTGTGGTGGGAACAGGGTGAGGTTTCCGAAAGATCAAAGGAGTGGGTGCGTAGGTTGTTTGAACTGATTGAGCAGTAGACGCTGAAATTTGCGACAGTTCGGATCGATCAGTTGAAAAGAGCAAGGGTTCTGCGATTTCTTGAGAGTTGCGCTTGGCGCTAATCGCACGTTGAAAATGAGGAGACAAGGTTTGCGCAATTTTGGGCAACGAGCCGTGAGCAATGGTTCGCTGAATGATGGTAGGCTCTGGAGTTTCGGCTGGCGCGGGAGGCTCAAGCAATCGATCAAGGTTGCCTCCGGTGTTAATATGCTGCAATAAATCAAGATGCGCTTGAGCCGCAGTTGCTTGAATGACAAATTCACCAGGAGTCAGCAGTGCTGGAACCGTATCTGAGGACGCGATCGGGGACTGGCTAGAAGCAGTAGAATGTTTGACCTCTCCACCAACAGCAAACCCTTGAGGTTGAATCTCATCAGGAGAGATCATGTGTTTCAGTTCTGCGGATGGAGTATCTAACGGCTGAGTTTCTTCAACATCAGGTGAGGAAAATGCTTGAATCGAAGTATTACGGAGAGTCTTTGCTGGGCTGCTCTGATGATCTTGGCGATTGGCAGGTTCAGCTATAGTCGGTAATCTCGCATTCTCTGAGAGCAATGAACGATCGCTATCTGCATCAGGGCGATTCGATGGTTGAAAGTCTTCTAAGTCCTGATGATCATGACTATTCTCATCGGGATTAATCGTTTCAATACGACTGACAATACTATCGTCTTGTACCAAGTCAATTTGTGAATGCGACAGATCCTCGCCTCCTAAATCCCCCATGTTTGGGGACTTTGAGTTGGTTTCACTCCTGATCTCACGACTGACAACACTATCGTCTTGTACCAAGTCAATTTGTGGATGCGATAGATCCTCGCCCCCTAAATCCTCCATTTCGGGGGACTTTGAGTTGGTTTCGTTCCTGATCTTACGACTGACAATACTATCGTCTTGTACTAAGTCAATTTGTGGATGCGATAGATCCTCGCCCCCTAAATCCTCCATTTTGGGTGACTTTGAGTTGGTTTCACTCCTGATCTGTTGCAGTTTATTTTTAATTGGGTATTGGACAAGATTAGGCTGACTCAATATAGTATTTTCTTCGATAATCTCTAGATGCTGCTGCCCTCTTGGTGTTGATTCATCAAGATTGAGAGAAGTCTGAGACAAAAACTCTGGTTGTCTACTAGATTGGATTGTTGGCTTCTGCTCATGCGATCGACTTGCTTCTGCACGTTTTGGCTCGATCGTCGTCTCTAGAGTCGCAGCTTGATTGTCTGGACTTGCTTGAATCGACGGCTCTGAGCTAGAAGCTACACGGGGCACCACCGTCTCTCTAAAATATTCAGGTTCTGGAGCAGAAATTTGCTTTGGTTCCGCTCCTTCTACTAGAACATTGAAGGAATCAGCCTCTATAGATTCAATCTCTTTAGAGTTAATCTCAGTAGTGGGAATTTGCAGAGTCGATTGTATTGGCTCTGGATGCGATGTGGATAGGCGAAATGGAACGGCATCGCGTATAGTATCGAGTACAGTGGGTTGCAAGAGATTGTCCAAAGCGGGAGGCGCGGTTCCTTCGGCGTTGCGCTCTGCGCTCATCGAGTCAGCAGGTAGATTGTTCTGAACTATCTCTGAAGATAACCGTTTTTTAGATCTCGTTTTGCGCGGTTCTTTGAAACTAGAGGACTCCGATCGCGGCTGCACTTCTAAAGAATCGATCGCTTGACTTTCTAAAGGAGCGGGTGTCTGTTGCGACAAATCGCGGTTGGGAGAAAGAAAAGTACGAGGGTCTAACAGAGATTGATCAATCTCTGTAGGATTAGGCTGTTCGTCAAAATCTAACGGTCTGGTCTCCTGCGGTTCAGAGTCAGTCTGCGTTGAATGTTCAAGCGATCGCTCAACTAATCTTGGTGTAATGTTCTCTAGTGCAGTCGATAAGCTGAACTGCTCTGACGGCTTTGATTGAGATTGCGGCTGAGTTGTTCTAGAGATTTGTGGATTTTCTAACGCATTGGGCGAGGTTGATGATTCAGAATCTGCTAGATGTTGGTGTTTGCTATTTTGTTGCCCGATCGCGCTAGTGTTGAGAGCAGAAGTGTCTACGATCGGGTGCATTAAAGAGCTAGTCTGCTGCCCTGGAATGCTGCTCTCTGATGGTTGTATCGCTCGATCGAGTTCGCTTGGGAACATATCGAGCCGTTGACCTTGAACCCCCGAATCATCTAAAAGGACTGATTCCAGCGGTGCGGTCGTTTCTGAATGTTGGAGTCGTTGACTCGCCCGACCAGCATCTATCTCAACTGCGGTGGGTGTTGTCTTCTTAGGTGTTTTTCTAGCAACTGCTTTCTGCGAATTCGATCGAGGTGTAGTTTGAGTTGTTGTTCTTTTCTTTTGAGATTTAGCAGGTTTTTTAGAGTCAATCACAGGGGCATCCAGCGAAGACTCCTCAACAAGCTGAATGTGAGTTGGAAGCAGTTGAAACTCAGGTTGAGACGGCTCGATCGAGGCAGAAGTTTGTGCAGGTTCAACCCTGGTTGAACCTAAGTCATCACCATCAGACATTCCCCCGATCGAATCGTTAAAAGTTGGCAAAATTGAGCGAGACAGTCGCTGATCAGCAAATCGAGAAAGAGTAGCCAAAGGTCGAAATCGGCTTAATTGCCTTTGCACCCAACTGTGTGATTGTCCTAACGGCAGTCTCGTGCCCAACAACGGCGGTTGGATGCCAATGTAGGACTGTATTCCTGGGTGCAGAGGGCGAAGAGATGACTGCTGAAACTGCGTCATGGCTCAAATTTCCCACGTTGTTTATTTCCACGCACTTGATGCAAAAAAGCCTGAAGTCCGCGATACCGATTCGCTACCGGATGAACTTCCTGAACCCTTGCCAATTTTTAATCCTTCGATCGCCAGCGTTAGTTCCTCGATCGCGACACTACTGCCATCGGCTTGCAGAGCGGCAGTTTTCCAGCCAACGGGAATCGCACCAATCAGCGTCCAGCTTTGCATGATTTCCCCGGCTTGATTAAACACAAGAATATTGACGTTACGGCGCTGCGTTTTTTTCTGATCAAGCACTTCACCCAGCCACTTTGAGAACGTAGGATCATCACTCATGCCCCGTTTAAGGGTGACATCACCGAATTCTGCATGACCCACACTAATCCGCTGTTGGTCATTGACACCGCCCTCAAAATACACTTCCTTTTTGATCTGGGCACTCAGACCTGAACATTCAGAAAAACAGGCAGCAATACTGCTCCCAATTTCTATATAGAAGTGGTTGACTGAGATGTAGTTCTTGGCATGGCTTTCTAAACTTGAGTTAGGCATCTTAAATCCTGCCGTTACGATAGTTTCTTGATCGCTCTTGCTGATAGCGCAGGTCGGTGAGCCATAGCTCATAAACGCGATCGCTCAACTGACTCAAAAGCGTTGGGTCTTGCATGAAGCGTTTTGCTGCGGCTACTAGGCAATCGTCATCGCAGTCAGACGGCACAGAAATAGGAATCGTTGGAAGGAAAGGGCAGGCTGGCATCTGAAACCTCGATCGCGTCGAACGTTTGATTAAGATCTAGGCTAGGAGTTGAGAGTGCGATCGCCCATAGCCAGAAGTCGAGAGATCGGCTGGGTTAACAATTATTTCCGCTTGATGAACTGGGCTGTGACTGCCATCTAAATCGCACGGTATCACTATCTTTCTTCTAAGTGGAGAGTTCTCTTGACAGTTGTTAGCTCGTTGCTGACCAGACCTTCATACCTGCTCCAGCAAAACTCATACCGAAAATTACTCCAGATATGACAAACAATAGGTTAAGACCTGGTATGAAATAGCCGATGAATCCTACGATCGTCGAAAGTACCCAAAAGGCAGATACCCACCGGGGAAGCTTTCTTGCTATCCAAGAGCCGACTGCAAATAAGCTCAGACCTGCTGCGAATATTAGTGCTCCAATCGGGTACAGACTGACTCCCGATATTGCTCCAGTCCGTATCAGTGCAATGCCAACAATTGCTAGTAAGAATCCAAAGAATCCCCACAATCTAGATTCTTGATGCTGAAACCCGTATATACCGATTATTCCAAATAGGATGAAGATATCAGTCAGCAAGTAAAGGACTGCGATCGCGCCACTAGGGGCATCACTGACTACAAACGAGTTGGCTCCGCGTAGGATTCCTGCAAGTATTGCTGCGAGTCCGCCTAACCGAATTAGATTTGCACTAGACATTGGGTTGATCCCGTGCAGCATATTTTCGTGGAGTCTGTTCTACGGTCAATCTTATTTCTTGCCTATAGGATAGGTCAAGCGTGTGACCATCTGGCTCTCGCAAGAAAGTCCAGTATCAATCATCGCTATTAATAACTCGTGCTATGTGAGAACCCTGCAATAGATGGTATCTGTTGAGCCAGTCAATGCCGACTACTACAGTCCGAGTTTTCATCTAGATAAGGTTCAGCATATCCTTTGTCTGCCCAATAACCTAAGTTTAGCGACCCGACTTGCAAGCGAGCACAGTTGCCACCACAGCACGATCGCCGGGTTCGCTGTAGCTCATGGCTAGACGTTTGCTTTAGACTTGCCAGCCGCAAGCGCCTGCACATCTTTGGTGGTGAGAGGATCACCGCCTATTCCCCAGTCGCCACTTTTGACCTCTTCGATCACAACCCACGTCACTGGGCGCAGGTTCTCGCCTTCGATCGCCACCATTGTGTCAGTGAGCTTGCGGATCATCTCCTGCTTTTGCGTTGACGTGAAAACGCCTTCGATCAGTTTTACATTTATTAAGGGCATCGATTTTCTCCTGTTTGTAGTTTTGAGTTGATGTAAAGGGCCGTATATAAGAACGAACGTTCGTTCTTTTCCCTGCTTTGATTATGACGACCGTTCGTGCTATTGTCAAGATATGAGTCTTGCTTCGTCTTCAAAACCTAATTTAGAAGGCGGTGATCCCTCCCGCTCGAAAGGTCAGTCCAGTCGCACTACCATTCTGCTTGCTGCGGCAAAGTTGGCAACAATGAAGGGACTGACTGGCTTGTCGCTTGGAGACCTAGCTGCTGAGATTGGCATGAGCAAGAGTGGTCTCTACGCGCACTTCAAATCTAAAGAAGAACTGGAGTTGGCAACGATCGAAACGGCAGCCGCGATTTTTGAGAGTGAAGTGCTTCAACCTGCATTGAGCGCCCATGCGGGAATTGAGCGGCTCCGGGCAGTGGCTAGTTCCTTTCTTTCACATCTTGAACGCAGAGTTTTCCCAGGTGGATGTTTTTTTGCCTCAGTCGCCGCAGAACTTGACACGCGCCCTGGCCCAGCCCGCGATCGAGTGGTTAAGGTGTTAGATCAATGGCTTTCATTATTGAGGCAGTGCATCATTGACGCGCAGGACTTGGGAGAGATCAATCCCAATGCAGAAGTTGCTCAGGCCGTTTTTGAAATCGAGGCTATGCTATTGGCTGCAAATTTCCTGTTTGTCATGATGAACGACCCAATGCATCTAATACAAGCGCGCCGTGGAGTGGAAAATGTGTTAGAACGACTCGCGGTTTGTGCGGAGTCGAAGAAGGGGGCGTTCCCGGATTCGCGCAGGAGGTCTAATGTAGGATAAGTCAGCGTTAATCTGCTCCTCGACTAGCATCGAACAAGGGGCGGATAAACACCGTAACTTGCAAGTCTGCGTTGATTATCTCCGTTGCCGAATGAAGGTAATTAAGCGGCGAGTTGTATCTGCTATCCGCGAAGGCACACGGAGAAGTCCAGAAACTGAAGATTGGATCTGCTCTTGAACATTCTTTTGCGCTGGATTCTGCTGAACTGGTATTCCCTGAAAAATGGTTTGACTCGGATTTTGTTGAACTGGTGTTCCCTGGAAAATGGTTTGACTCGGATTCTGTTGAACTGGTGTTCCCTGGAAAATGGTTTGACTCGGATTTTGTTGAACTGGTGTTCCCTGGAAAATGGTCTGACTCGGATTTTGTTGAACTGGTGTTCCCTGAAAAATGGTCTGACTCGGATTTTGTTGAACTGGTGGTTCCTGAAAAATGGTTTGACTCGGACTGTCTAAATGGGTAGCATCTCGCTTTTGAACGATCGTTTCTTCCTGCTGATTTGATGCTGCTGCTTGAACAATCGTTTCTTCTACCTCAGCCGACGGAACTAATGGTCGAAATACAGTGGGTGCATATGCGGGATTAATCGCGATCGGGATTTGAACGATCGTCTCAGAATTCGGTGATGCTTCTGGCTGTGCAGTTTGAGCAATCGCATCGCGCTGGACAGGCTTGTCAACAGTCGGATTGACCAGAATCGCCCGTCCCGGAATCGTTTCATCCTCTGAGCCAACTGCGGACTTGGGCGGGGTGGCTTTCGCCGTGGGTAGCGATGCAATGAGCGGCATTACCGTATCTAATGCTTGCTTCAATTCCTCCATCGAAGAGAAGCGATTTTTGGGAAGTTTTTGCAAACATTTCAGCACGATCGCATCGAGTTCTAGGGGAAATTGCTCACAACCAGGCTGCGATCGCACGGATTGAGGAGCTTGAGACATATGCGCTCTCGCCCAACTGACCTCGCTGATTTGCCGTGTTTGCCCCCCAAAGCCAAACGGATCGGTGCCCGTGAGCATCGCATAAAAAATCATGCCCAAACTGTAGAGATCCGCCCGTTCATCGATATCTTTTCGCACGGCTAATTGCTCTGGCGACGCATAGCGAAACGTGCCGATAAACATCTGAGTTAAATTTGTATAGCCTTGCTCATTGATGCCATCGCGTAGTTTTTTAGCAATGCCAAAGTCAATAATTTTTGCCAGTTCTCCCAGATTAGAAGTTACTAGAAAAATATTGTCAGGTTTGAGATCTCGATGAACAATTCTGATCCGTTCGCCATTGACGATCACGCCATTATGAGCGACTTGCAATCCCACACAAACCTGCTGCATAATCTCGATCGCCCGTTTAGGAGACAAGCGCTTTTCGTGCCGGAGTAGCTGCCCCAAACTCTGCCCCCTGAGATACTCCATCACATAAAAGGGATACCCTTCTGGAGTTGCCCCAGAATCTAGAATTTCAACGATATGCTCACTATTGAGCGCGGCACACAGCGCCACCTCTCGCTTAAATCGTTCCGACATCTCCGCCATCGTCGCCAGCGACTCTTTTAACACTTTGATCGCGACTTGCTGGTTGAGCTTGATGTCAGTTGCCAGATACACCTCTCCCATACCGCCTGCGGTGATGCTCTTTTCTACAAAATAGCGGGCATCTTCACCGAGAAAGTTGTTAATCCAGGGATTGTCTTGTGGGAGAGAACTCATCGTGGACTGCTCCAGTACTGCTGCTGTGAGATTGTCGTCAAGACCTATGAAGTTAGCATTTCTTAGAGGGGTTTATTCTGGATCGCCTGACGGATCTGACTGTAGCTGTTTTGCGGGCTGGGCGGCATCCGGTTCCTTAGAAACCTCTTGTCGATCGTCTTGCTGCTCTGACTCTGAAGGGTTAATCTTTTGCAGGGGAGATTTAGGAGCCTTCATTTCTTGCCAAGCTGCACCCAAGGCAGCTTTCGTGACAGCACCCAGCCGACTACCAAAATTTACCATCCCTTTTGCCGCCGCATTTCCCAGTCGGCTCCCCAGTTCTGAGGTTTTTTTAGCCGCCGCCGAGCCGACGCGCCCGCTTAGATTTGAAGTTCCTTGGACAAACGACTGCCAGTTCTTTTCAGTTTCCTTTTCAATCTCTTCTGGATCAATCAACACCGTTTGCTCGATCGTCTGGCGCGCTCTCCGAACTGCCTTGATATAGGTATCGCGGGTCAGGTTGCCTGTTGCTTGTAGCTCACTCAAAACTCGCTTGTTCAGTGCTGAAAACAACGCTAGCGTTTGATGTTTTGGATCATCGACATTCTCGCTATCGTTGTCAGTATGAGGAGATACTTTGACTAACGCACTAGAGGAATTTGTAACAATCTCACCTTCAATAAAAGATGCAGCATTGATTGCGTCTAGTGGTCTTATGATCGTTGCATCTGGCATTCGCATGACTGTTGCATCTTCAGAGATGCCGCTCATCGACTGCATCACTAAAGTAAACTCTCCAGCTTGGATCAGATCTCCAGCTTTGAGAAGATAGTTCTGATTGACCTCTGCTGCATTGCCGTTCACACTCGAACCATTACGACTGCCGAGATCCATATAGTAAAGATTGGCATCTTGTTGGAAAAACTTGCCGTGTAATCGGCTGACATCAGCACTGTCTAAAACTAAGCTGGCATCCGCCGATCGACCAATTAAATAAGCTTCTTCTCGATCGAGGATTTCAGTTAAATCGATTTCAGCAATTTCAGCTTGAGTCCGCGAATTAAAGACTTTGATATTCATCTCTTTACACCTTTGCTAAACCTGTCTGAGGAGCAATCATTAGACATTGGAGTATGCCTGCGATCGCTTGAGCAGTTTAATGCTTAGTAGGTGTAGCCAAAATCAACTGATGCAGTTTTAGCATTTAGAGCGCAAATGCTCTCTTAGCGGGCTGGGAGCCTCGGAGCGCGCAACTGAATGTTTGGAGACAGAGACGGAGATGGGGATGGTGGCAATTGAACCTGGACTAAAAAGGCTTGCTCAACTGACTGCCCTTGTTTGTTGGTTGCAGTGAGGGCAATTCGAGACAAGGTGGGCGTAACGGGGATTGGTTGAGCGCCACTGTTGGGCACATTTCCAATCGGTTCAAGTTTCACGGTCGTATCATCACCCTGCACCTGCCACTCGATCGTCACGGTCTGCCCCGCTTTTAGTGACACTGCCTCCGATCGCGATAAGGTGGCTCCATTTAATGTAAAGGCAACAATCTTGGGCGGGGTTGCGGCAACGAGAACTTTAATGGGCGTTGAAGGTTGGGGTTGCTGTGAGGTGTTTGAAATGGGTTGAAGTTGCAGCGTATAGCCTCCAGGAATCGGCGGTAGGGTGATCCCGACGCGATCGCAGCTTAACTTCTCGCCTTGAGGCGGTTGGCAACCCAAAGGAATCTTATTAAAGGTAAAACTGCTCGAAGGAATTGCCACCCCATTATCATCTTTGCCAATCACATTCAGGGTCGCTAATTGACTAAAGTTTGTGATCTGCCATTTTAAGAACACGCGATCGCCTTTTTGATAGCGAGATTTATCGGACTCAAACGTCTGCACTTGTGGCAATGGTTTCAGCTTAATCTCGACCGCCAACATCCGTTCAACAGGTTGCTCAGAATGACGTGGCTGGATTTGAAGTTTGAACGTATATTTACCAGCTTGGGTTGCGCCTGTGTTGAAGTTCGCACAAGTTAGAAGGCGCTGCTGCAATGAGCAAAAGGAGTTTAGAGCAGATGGAATGCCTTGACGCAAATCAAAAGTCTTTGGATCACCGGGATCTGCATCTTTCGCCGTCGTGAGCGTGAGTTGTGAAACCTGATCGGCATTGTCGATCGTCCAATTCAGCAACACCTTTCCCCCCTCGGTGTAGCTTAGACTATCGGGTTTAAACTCCGTCAGCTTGGGCAGCGGTGCGGGTTTAAAAAAGAAAAACCAAATCAGAAAGCCAAGACTCCCGATCGTGCCCAGTCCCGCTAACAGCACTAACAAAAACTGCCACCAAGGTCGAGCTTTCCAAAGCAGCGTTGCCTGCGGCGATTTCTCTGGCACTGGCAAACCGTTCAAATCCTCCAGTTTGACTTGAAACGGAAGTTCTAGGGCGCGTCCAAACAGGGGTCGTCGCCACCAGTGAAGCGGTTGCACCGTCAGATCCACCTTTGTTTCGCGTCCAATCAGCAGTTGCACAGGAGAGGGATCACAGGTGTAGCGACACAGTTCTTCTTCGGTCGTTCCCTGGGCTTGCACCGTCAACTCTCGCAGAAGATTGCCTTGGTTGATGAGCCGGAGTTGATAGTGTCCGGGTCGGCGGCTGACTTTGCCCAAAATCGTGACTAGCTCTGTTTTGAGTTGATGCGCTGACGGCACTTGCAGATACACCACATCTAGCAAAACGAGATCTGGTGCGTTGGCGGAATAGAGTCGCAAGGTTGGGGTATAGTTGCCAGCAGGCATATTGGGGGGAAACAATAGCTCAAAGACAATTTGCCCATGTGCGCCCGGATTTAGCTCCAGCCCCGCTGTCTCTGAGACTAGCCCCGCCCCACCTAGTTGATTGGGTGAATATTTGATTTTGAACCAGTCTTCATCAAGGTCGAGACACGCCAAGCGAAAGCGATCGACGCGATTTGATCGATTGTTAACTAACACCTGCATTTGTAGCGGCACCCCTGGGTGAATCAACACCGGGCGCTCTGGATTTGTTGGCGGATTGAGCGCAAACGTAGGATTGTTAAACCGAATCACCGTTTGCTCTTTTCGCAGCACTTTAAGCTGACACCCATACTTAACTGGTGTTTCTTCGGGGTAGTGTTCGGGCGCATCGACGACTAACGTGTAGTCGTAAGTACCCGGTAGCGCCTCGATCGGGACATCAAACCGAAACGTCACTTCCCCACTTTGCTGGGGGTCGAGGGCGAGTCGTTCTCTCGTGGTTGGGCACCACTGGCTTAAGGCTTGGAACACCTGATCGAAAAAGACATCAATCACGGCTCCTTGGTGTCCTTGATTGATCACCACAACATGAAGTTCTACCGTCTCTCCGGGAAACCCTTCCAGCATGTCGGGTGGGTTGAGAATGATCTTGAGCGGAGTTTGAGTCACATTCATGGCGATAATCCTTTAATCTAGCGAGTGAAGTCTGACTTGAGAATCTGCTCCACCGCTCACAATCAGGTTGTCATTGGCAGTTAAGTCAAGGGTAGTGATGCTGCTGGATAGTGTTGCGATCGAATGTTCTTTTTGGGTTTGGTCTTGTTTATAGTCGGGTGTCAAGTGCCACACCACAATCCGCCCATCGTCGCCTGCGCTCACCAACCGTCGCCCATCGGATGTGATTTGAATCGCTCGCACTGCTAGCTTTGAAGCTTGCCAACGATCGTGGCGATCGCACTTCACTTCTGGCAGTAAATTTTGCGCTAGATTGCCGTCCGCAGAAGGAGCGCTTCGGCATTGTTTCAAGTCCCATAGGGTAATGTAGCCGTTTGAGTCGGCGGTTGCGAGCAACGAAGAGTTGGGCACAAAAGCAATGCTCCAAATATAGTCGTTGGTTCCCCGTTGGGCATCGCCTATTTGAATCAGTCGCGGTGTGGATCGAGCCAAATTCCACAGGACTAGGCGCTTAAATTGTCCTCCGGTAATCAGTGCGGTTTCATCGGGACTCAAGGCAAGGCTGCGAATTTGATAATCGGCATCGGGAATTCTAAGCCGTAAAATCCCTGGAGTCGAACTAAATTGTGCGCCCGCCGTAGGACTTCCCCAAACTCTCACAATGCCGCTACCATAGCTACTGTATAAACGACGAGAATCTTGCGTAAACACTAAGTCAAACAGATCTCCTGCAACATCGTTTTTGTCTTTGAGCGTATAGTCTTGCTTGCCTCGATTCACATCCCAAACTTGAATCTCACCACTTTTTAAGCCTGCAAACACCTGTTGATTGTTGTCTGGAACAAATGCCAGGGTTCTAACAGCTTGGTGAGTCATTGCAAACAGTCCCGACGACGATCGCGCTTTACCCCCACAAGCTTCCGTCGGTGAACCTGCTGCCAACAAGCCATGCGGTTGCAGACGAGTTTGATCTTTCGTCCAACTCCGAATGGTGCAATCATCAGAGCCACTCAATACCAGCGTCACTGAGCCACTCGTGCCGCTAAACCGAACGGCATTCACTGCCGCAGTGTGGGCAACAGCAGGAGGTTGTAATAAAAACATGAGTAGCAATGTCAATAGTGCTAACAATGCTAATAACAACCAAAGCGGCACGATCGGGAACGCTTTTAGCGACAAAAGCTGAGTCGCGGGGTCTGGGCTACCCAATCGCTGATCTGATAACCAAGCTTTGGCTTCAAGTTGCAAAACGTTGACTCGCCCAATCCAAGCGCGACGGGGCTTCACTTTCAAACTGATCGGAGTCGCTTCTCCCAACGGCAGAGCCGTCACTGGATTCATTTGAATTTCACATCGCTGGCAATCTTTACCGCGTAGTTCAATGCTGACCTCTTGAGTGAGGTTGCTCATATTTTTGAGCAGCAATTGAAACGTGGCGGTGCGCGATCGCCAATCGGGTAACCAGCCGCCTTGGGTCGGAATTCGCTGCTGTTGAGGATGGGCCTCAAATTGCACAAATCCGACAGGTAACACTTCTACGATGCCGCTTCCAGTTGCTATTGATCCTTCACGGTTAGTGACAGCGATCGTAAAGGGATAATCTTGACTAGGCGCTTGACTGGCACTGGGGGGCTGACATTGAAACGTCGTCTCGCCTTGTTGCCCTGCCGCGATCGCTATTCGTCGCTCTGCGCTGCCGACAATCCACGTTGGCTCCAATTCGGTTAGGCGCAGCAGCACCTCCGTTGATCGACTGCCCAAGTTTTGCACCTGCACCAAGAGATCAATTTGATTGCGGGGATAGACCTGAAACCGCCGCGTCGGTAAGTCCACGCGCAACGGTGGCAGTTCGTTGCCAGGTTCGAGCGTGAGCCGCAGCAGCAGGCGACGTTCTTCAGACAACTGCGGCGAAAAGACGCGAATCGTGAGCGTCACGGTTCCAACAAAGCTGGGAATAGGCGATTCTAAAATTTCGATTTGAAAATCAGTGCGATCGCCCGGTGGCTTAGCAGCAGAAACTTCAGGATAGAGCCGATACCAGCTAGTGTTGTGGTTGCCCCCTGCGGCGGAAATGCTCAGTTCAAAGGCAACAAACTGGTCACTGCGATTCAGCACACCTACGCCAAAGGTCACGCTGGCTCCACCGGGGCAAAACGTGAGGGCTTGTGTTGTGAGGCTGGCTTCGATCGAGGCACCCATAATAATGATGTAGATTCAGAAGCTTATTCAAGGTGATAGATGTTTGAGAACTCAACTGATGCACTTGACGTGCGATCGCGGTTGCATCAGTTGAGAACGCCAACACCTACTGAGATCACGAGTAGTTGTGATGTTTGAAACTGATAATGATCAATCAACAAACAGTAGCTGATTACACTCCAATGGCAGCTAGCTTGCTCATCAGAACCTGCTGCGTTCCGATCGGCTTTAGCCCCTTAACTCCCCTATTCTGAGGGACTTTGAAACCGCAGTCTTGGCTCAAAGTCCCCTACTCGTGGGAATTTAGGGGGCAAACGTCTTGGCGATGACCCATCAGAGGACTTTTATAGGTCACTTAATTCACGATCCTTAGCGACCCCTGGTGGATAACTCGAAGCGATCGCGGCAGAGGTGATCAAAAATTGGAGGTAGCCTTCCATCGCTTCAGCCGTTGCGATATTTGCTGCAAAAATGACCGAACTAACATTGCAGGCTCTAGACAAAGCTTCATCGTTCGCTTGGGTTGGCTGCGGTGCGATAAAATCTCGTAGAAACACGACCGCTAACAGTTCTCCAGACGTGACGGCAGCACTGATTTGTTGATAGCCACCTGCGGTTAGATTCGGTAAACTACGACTCAGAGCCATTCCTGTTTGATTGAGCAACGCTGCCCCAATCGAGGGAGGTGCCATCAACAAACAGTTTGAGAAAGTTGCTTGGTGACGATCGATGAAATCTACGAGCGCTGCTTTCTGGCTTTCGTGGGCAAGCAGCGCGATGTATTTCTGTTGCAAAATTTCTGGAATTGTTGAGACCGGAGTGAAATCGTTGCCGTCTTCAGTTTCTGTATCTAGATCGGATGCAATAGGGGCGGACTCTATCAGCGAGAACTCTTGAGGCAGATAATCGCTGGGGTTTACCTGAACAGCAGTATCTGTTTCCTCTAGAACAGTGGGTTCTGCTGCTGTGTCTACCTCTATTGCAGCCGCAACGCCTTGATCGGGAATAGTTTGTAGAACGGTCGGTTCAGCAACATCCTCGATCGCGTCTTCTAAAATCGCTGGAGCCACTGAAGGTTGAGTCGTTTCTTTAGCGTCGATCGTTGATTCTTCCTCGATTTTAGTAATTGTTGTAATGCTTTGATCAGGAATAGTTTGTAGAACGGTCGGTTCAGCAACATCCTCGATCGCGTCTTCTAAAATCGCTGGAGCCACTGAAGGTTGAGTCGTTTCTATAGCGTCGATCGTATCTTCATTGATCTCTGTCTCTGGAACAACAGTAAGTTCAGACACTAACTCATCTAAGTGATGAAGCTCGATTGCGGTTTCTTCATCAGTGCGATCGGGGTGAGTCGCAACTTCAACATCAGGCTGCACCGAAGGCTCATCAGGCTGTACCGGAGCCTCATCCATCACGCTAATCTCTAGAGCAGTTTCAGAATCTGCTATGAGAACCTGCTGCTCGATCGCTTCTGTCAGACTGGGTTCTGGCGCGGCTTGCTCCCAAAGGTCTGCTTCCTCTGAGCTACTCGATCGATCAATCTCAGCGTCAGTTTGAATAACGGTTAATTCTTCTAGAGCAATCGGATCAGGCGCGATTTCTAATGGGGGTGCTTCGGTCTGTAAAGCACTCTCATTGATGAGATCAGGCGGTGGTGCATCCGCAAGCGACATGGGTAGGACGCTCTCTGCTAATTCTGGCTTGATCTCTGGAGCAGTGATCTCTAAGGAAGCCTGCGAAACAACTGGCTCTAGTGGAACTTCTGCGTTCGGCTCATCGGCTGATTGTGGTTCAGATTCGCTCACGGCTTCGTGTTTGAGATCCGTTTCAGGCAACAGCCCGTCTGAGGCGATATCGTCGGCTGGTTCCGCCACAACAGCGGGCTTAGCGTTGTCTTCCAAAGTCGCAGGAGCTTCTGAAGCAACCATCGTTTCAGGATTTGGAAGGGGAATCGCGATCGAGGACAACACAGTCATCGCTTCATACACTTGAGCAAGGGGCTGGGGGATCAAGAGAAACTCTCCAAGCTGAAGAGTTTGCCCCGCTTCTAGCCGATATGCCTGATTCTTCACCGCCACTTGATTGTTGACTAAAGACCCATTCGAGCTACCCGCATCAAAAAAGTAATAGTCACCTGCTTCATACTTAAATTCGCCATGATTACGGCTAATATCAGAACTTTCGAGAACTAACCCAGAGGTCGGAGAACGCCCCACGGTACACTTTCCGCTAGATCGTATGGCAGAAGCAATGTCAAATTCTTGCAGTTCTTCTTTTGTTTTGAAGTTATAAATCTTAATTTTCATGTAAGCTCCTTGCCAGATGTGCCTTGTGCCAAGCGAACAGCTAGAAAAGTTAATAGCAGTGAATCAGCAGCAGATTTGTGAAGCAACACTTTCAGTTTGACAAGTTGGTCGATCGCAACACAAATGCAACGCTAAAAACCCGCTTATTGTTGATAGGTGCTGCCAAAATCAACTGATGCACTTCTGAGGGTACCAAGTCGGGCACAAAAACTAGTTCTAGAGTGGGCAACGCTATATCAGCAAGATCTGTTACAAATGTGGAATACTCAAGAGTTTCGGAAGCTACCTCCTTTGAAGTAGAGTCAGGTTTAGTAGCAGTATGAAGTATCCTCAAATTTATCAAGCTAAAGCGATCGATGACACGACTCTAATTATTGAGTTTACTAATCGAGAGGTTAAGAAATACGATATTCGTCCTCTTTTGGAGATTCCAATGTTTGCTCCGCTTCGACAACCTGCTTTTTTTAAGAACTTTAAAGTTGAGTCAGGCGGCTATGCGATCGTGTGGAACGAAGAGATTGATGTCAGCGAATATGAGCTTTGGAAAAATAGTGTGATATTGGAGAGCGGAGATTTAGCTGGCGATCGCACTTTTTCCAACACGAACAGCAATCGCACTAATTCACAAAAACACAGTGAGCGATCGCTCTAATTTCGCTCTTCGTTTTATCTAGGTGTCTACATCCGTCTTGTCTTTACTTCCATACGACGGTACTGGTTATTGACTTCATTACGGACATATTCCTCTCCACTAAAGATAAAATATTTGTCTTTCTTTTCTCCTAGCGTATGTTCCTTTCTTCCCTTTTGTTTGAACAGCACGTCGTAGACCTCTCCCCCAACCACCGCCCATGTGTGGCTCACGAATATCCATCCCCCTCCGTTCTCCACGTTTCCTGTTTTTCTATCACTATCAATTATTTCACATTCTCCTATCAGCATCGGCTTATTTGCTGTTCCCCTCGTGACTCCATTTTTATAGCCGAACCCATAAATTAATATTTGTGCAAACTCATCTGACAAGGTTTCACAGGTGCCCTCTCCATTAAACGGTGCCTTAAAACCTGTGTACTTAAAGTCCGTCCTTTTTTTGAAGTTCTCCAACAGTTGATCCGCAGCAGCTTTAAGCTCCATTCCTTCTGCAATTCCAGCCCACAAGCTTTTGTATTTACTATACTTTTCTCGCCACTTTTGTGTAGCGCTTCCTGTTTCGCCCTCACCATCTTTTTGTATCTTTAACTTTTCCATACTCCTCTTGATCAAACCTTGATTTTGGGGAACAGCCGGATCAGACACATCTCCCTTATTTGGTTTAGTGGGACGGCTTCGCTGCACACCCCCACCATTTTGCTGCACCACATGGGTCAGTTCGTGAGCAATCAACTCCTGCCCGCCGCGACTCCCAGGATTATATTCTCCCTGCCGAAAGAACACATCTTGCCCCGTCGTAAATGCCCTTGCCTGAACCGATCGATTCAACTGGTCTGCCTGAGCATCGGTGTGAACCTTCACTCCACTAAAATCTGCTCCCATTGCCTGCTCAATCGGCTCTCGAATCGTCTGATCGAGAGATTGTCCACCTCCTCTTGCCTGGTTGATAGCAGTTTCTAGGTCTGGCGGCGCAGCGATCGCATCCCCACTCGTCTGAAGCTGCGGGATGGGCTTCATCTGGAGTTCTTCTTCTGGCATTTCCTCACGCTGCACTGCTGGCGCTAGAGCGGTTGGGGCATGAATCTGGTTCACGACTTGGGCGGCAACACGATCGGCTTCTTGCTCATACTTGTCATTCGGTTGCCCGATCGTCAGTTTGCGCTGGATGGGAATTTGTGGCACAACATTGGCACTCTCTAACTTTGGCTGCCAGTAATCCGTCATCTTCGCTTGGACAACGGTGAGCCGTTCCTGTCCTGCAGGTGAAATCGTGCCGTGCTTCGCCTGAATTGCGAGAATCGTCTCTTCGTGCTGGTACGATCGCATCAGTTGATCTTCGACATTCGGGGAACTCGACCGTTGCGGTTGCAGTCCCCGCGGAGTTGTGCTTTGCGCTAGTCGAGCTTGAGCCGAATGAACATGCACTTGGATCTGACTGGACTCAGTAGTTGAATCTGACCCATCTGCTTTTTTGCGGATGTGCAACTGCTCCGACATGGCGAGTTCCTCGACAACGATCGTGAATTGATGATCTACTCTGACACAGGAATGGACAGCAAGCAATTAGCCAGAAGTCTAAAGTTGATCGCGATCGCAGGGTGTTTTTAAGGGCGATCGCATCTTCGCAGATACCACAGGGGTTGCATTTCTCAGCTAGGCTAAAATAAAACGGTTCTTCTCCGATTGAAATCCAAGGTTGAGATTCAGATGAAAGTCCATGGTTAATGTTTAACCAAACGTATCGCACTATACCACTAACACCACAACCCCGGAAGAGCGCTACTTGGTAGCGATCGCACTCATTCACAAAAACGCAATGAGCGATCGCGCTACGAGGTCAGTACAGGTCAGTTGCTAGATAATCCTGCTTCTCTCAACTGTTCATCAGGATTCCAACCAGGAGGAGGAGGGGTAGATGAACTCCACCACTTAGCACCAGATTGAATCCAATTGTGACGCAAAGTGGCATGATCCGTCTCTGCATCATCATAACCAAACTCTGTTCCACAAGAAGGACATATTTCAAACGAGGGTGAGCCGGTAACATCGAAAGGAGGTTCTTCTAGTCCGTTGTAACCACATACTTGGCATCTATACATCGTTATTTTTTAACTCCTTAAATATTGACTCAGTGCTTACTACTGGGAAAGATTGTTGTTAAAACTTTCTAGCAGAAGATCTATGATAAAGCTTTTACGCTATTTAGAATATTAACTCTTGACTGCTCTCACTAGTACCTCTAAGATACAAACAGATTGTTTAACTCTCCTTATGTCTGACTATTATAGTATGCCAATGGATTGCTGCTAGGAACAAACATTGTTATAACTGAACCACCAGCATCGGTTGCAACGAACTGTCCGGTGGATGGTAGGAGGTGGTATGACCCGCCAGCAGCACGTGGCTTTTTTAGGGAGGTTGAATTAGCTACTATACTATCAGCGGCACTTTCATACGCTGCCTCATCAGCATAAGCCACACCCGCGTCATTCTGATTGATAACGTGCTTTTGAAAATGAGTCGTCAATGATCCTGGTGATTTCCAAGTACACTGTAATGTAGGTTGAGATATAGAAGATATATGGAATTTATAGGGGAGAGAGCTTCTTGACAAGTGATTGTCCTTCTGCTGTACCACATGGGTCAATTCGTGAGCAATCAACTCCTGCCCCCCTCGACTCCCAGGATTATATTCCCCCTGCCGAAAGAATACATCCTGTCCTGTTGTAAATGCCCTTGCCTGAACTGCTCGATTCAACTGGTCAGCCTGAGCATCGGTGTGCACCTTCACTCCACTAAAATCTGCCCCCATTGCCTGCTCGATCGGCTCTCGAATCGTCTGATCGAGAGGTTGTCCACCTTCTCTTGCCTGGTTGATAGCAGTTTCTAGGTCTGGCGGCGCAGCGATCGCATCCCCACTTCCCTGAAGTTGTACCATTGGCTTCATCTGAAGTTCGTCTTCTTCTAGCGTTTCCTCACGCTGCACAGTTTGAGCTTGAGTTGGTTCTACAGCAGTTGGGGCATGAATCTGGTTCACGACTTGCGCGGCAACACGATCGGCTTCTTGTTCATACTGATCTCCTGGCGCTCCAATGGTGAGTTTGCACTGGATGGGACTTTGAGATACAAGATTGGCACTCTCTAACTTTGGCTGCCAGTAATCCGCCATCTTGGCTTGCACAACGGTTAGTCGTTCCTGACCTGCGGGCGTAATCGTGCCATGCTTTGCCTGGATTGATAGAACCGTCGTCTCATGCTGGTACGATCGCATCGCCTGATCTTCAATATCCGTCGAACTCGATGGTTTCTGTTGGAATCGAGCTTGAGTCGGATGAACATGCGCTTGGATCTGACTGGACTCAGTAGTTGAATCTGACCCATCTGCTTTTTTGCGGATGTGCAACTGCTCCGACATGACGAATTCCTCGACAACGATCGTGAATTGATGATCTACCCTTGCACAATCATGGACGGCAAGCAATTAGCCAGAAGTCTAAAGTTGAATCGTAATCTCGATCAAAGCTTACCAACCCGCGATTTCTGTTTCTGTTAGCGATTTCTCTAGTTTGGTATATTCTGCTTGTGCTGCTTGCAACAAATGTTTCATTTGCACTGGCTCTTTGGCATCAGCGGCTAAAAACGCGCCGTTTAAAGCAATATTCCGAATGTTTCCTCCTGCGACATTTAGTTGAGCAAGTTTAACCGCATCCAGCCCCTCGATCGGCGTTTTAGGAGGGAAAACTCGCCGCCAAATTTCAGTCCGCTGCGCTGCGTCAGGAAAGGGAAACTGGACAACAAATCTTAGCCGCCGCAGAAAAGCCGGATCTAAATGACTTTGAAGATTGGTGGTGAGAATCGCAAGTCCCGCATAGGTTTCGATTTGCTGTAAGAGATAGCTGACTTCCAGATTGGCATAGCGATCGCGGGAATCTTTCACCTCACTGCGCTTGCCAAATAAGGCATCAGCTTCGTCAAACAACAAAATGACTCCCCCGTGGGCAGCAGCATCAAATATGCGCTGCAAATTTTTCTCGGTTTCACCAATGTATTTGCTGACGACCGAAGATAAGTCAATTTTATAAAGGTCAAGGTGTAGCGCTTGCGCGAGGACTTCAGCCGCGAGTGTCTTGCCCGTGCCGCTCGATCCGGCAAACAGGACACTAATTCCTAACCCGCGCTGATTTTTAGCGGCAAATCCCCACGTTTCGTAAACTGTTGACCGCTGACGCACCTGTGCTGCGATCGCCCGCAGTGTCTGTGCTTGCTGCTCAGGTAATACTAAATCTTGCCAATCTGCACCGGATTCAATCCGCGTGGCTAATTCGTCTAATCGAGGACGAGCCTGAACGCGGCACGTTTCCCATAGACGATCGTAGGAATGAAACGCTGATTCGCTTTGATCTGCGGTACGCACACGATGAATCATTGAGGTACTTAAATTGAACTGGGCACAGAGTTCTCGAAGTTGCTCTGGCTTAATGAGATCGTTCTGTTGTTGAGTTTTGCTGCGAGACTTTGTTGGGCTTTGATTCGCGATCGAGGTTTGCCAAATGATCAACTGTTCTTGAGGGCTGGGTTTGGGAATGTCAAACCGAACAACCGATCGCTGAATGCCTTGGAGCGGTTCTCGGCTAGTCAGAATCAGTCTTCCTTGGGTTTGCTCAATCAGTTGCACGATCGCGCTCATTTGCGTGGCATTCAGTCGATCGACAGCCTCGCAGGTTAAAAGGAGCGCCCCTGATGTGAGCCGCGACTCTCGCTCCCAGCGATCGATAAACTCCGCTAGTTCTTTCGTCTCCACCGGGATGCGATGGGCTGCTAACCGCCTCAGTTGGAGGGAGAGCTTATCGCAAATCGTTAGAGCGATCGCACAGTGGTCGTCTGGCTCAGAGCCGCAAAGCTGAATCACAGGAGGAGATGCGATCGAGAAGTCGCCTTGCCACAACGCGGTGATCTGCTGTACCAACGTTTGATGAGAAGGCACCAACTTGCCAAGCGGCTGCGGAACCTTAGATAAACTGAGCAACTGCGGATCTGACGTTTCAATGCCCGCCAAGTAATGCAGAATGCGCTCATCAATTTGGAGCGGTGAGTGCATAAAGGCAGTTACTTCAGCGAAAGTGAGCAGTCGCCAGTGTCGCAAAGGAGCATCTGGAGTCATCGCACTCCAATGGACTTGAGGAAACACAGTATAGGCCAAACTGAATGTTGGATAGGACTTGTGGGGCGCACCCTGAGCGGCAGCACACAGCAATTCAAACCGCGAATCGATCGCGCTTCCCGCACACAAGAGTAAGATGTTGCGCTCAAAGGCTGAAAGCTGAAAGATCTGACACAATCGCTCTAGCGCCGAAGCATCTGACCCCGCTTCTGTCTGGTGATGGAAGATCTGATCGGGCTGGTTTTCTGTGCAGGACAGTCCAGCTACATGACGCTCAAGCATTTCACAAAGCAGATTGATCGCCGCCACAAGAGATGCCTGATCCCTCGAACCTGACTCAGCTAGAGACTTCATGACGACTCCGTTTTCTCGATTAGCACGGTCGAAACTTCGTAAGCGATCGATGGACGATAAGGACTTTGGAGAATCGACCACAGCCCTGAGATCTCCTGAGTGCTAAAAAACGAGGGAGAAATCTTAATTTGTCCTAATTGTTCGGTCAAATCGGTCAGGGAAGCTGTGTTCAAGGCTTGGGCAAAGACTCCAGGCACATTGACTAAAAGCAGGTGCTTGAGAACAGTCTGAATGTCGTGGCTCATCAGCACGGGCGTATCGTGAAACAGTTGCATCACAAACCCCAGCAGGAGTTCGATCTGCAAATCTTTTGCGCCATAGGCTGTCAATAAGTAGTGAAGCTTGAGTGCTAACGGAGGATGTGAAGATCCTGAAGTGAAACAGCGCGATCGCTACCCAGTTTTTTGCAAGATTCTCGCCCCCGTTCTCGCGCAATCCAGTCGGCATTGCGATTTTGAGTAATTTGGTAAAGAAATAGATTGAGTTGAGGACGATCATTGCTGCTGCTAGAAACCAGATCGAGCGGCAAAGCTGTGACTGCAATCTCTCCAAGAGTTGCCATTGCCCGACTTTTGACCAACTCATTTTCGAGAAGGTTTTTTAGGATGGCGGTTACTGCTGCGATCGCAAGTCCATTGCTCATTCGATTTCTTCGGTCAATTAAGAATGATGCAGAGTATATACCGACAGTGTTCTATTTTTATTAATGGTGCGATTAGCGATCGACCTGTCGATTAATTTGATTAATCTCTTTAACCCAGCGTTGACGAGTTCTATGATCGAGCGTGATAATTTCCTCTTGCGACCAGTGGAAGTGAAATGCAATGAAGGCTACCTCTTCATATAATTGTGCTGAAGGGTAGCTCAAGACTCCCCCGATAGCGCAAACTCCACCGCGAAAGAATGATCACAGTGGGGACAATGGGTGGGAATGTGCGCCTGTCCGCTTTGATTGACGCGGTTATAAAATTCTCGCAGGTAAGCAATATCGCGCAGCACTAGACCTTCTAACAGTTCAGGAGTCACAGACGGTAAACTCCCTAACCGCGTGATCACCCGTGAGAGCATCATCAAAACACCGTAGCCAGGATGATTCTGACTCTGGGGCTGTGATTGCACCCAAAGCTCATCTTTAGCCGTTGCCAACCGCATTTTTCCTTGACGGTGCAGCCGTTGGGAGGAACTATCAATCAGTCCTTGCGGCAGCATGAAGGCAAACTCCGTAGCGATTGCAGTTTTACGAGCCATGAACGACTGCTCCCATTGATTCAACAGACGGTTGAGAATGCTCTAGCGTTGTCGCGTTTTGTTCTAACCCATTAATTTGGCAATAGAAATTCTGTAAATAGTTCAAGTCTTCGGCAAAGAAGCCCTCTACGATCGCGGGAGTTATTTCTGAAACAGCACCTAAACAAGTGATCACTCGCGCCAAGATAATCACTGTGGCGTAAGCAGCATTATTTTTAACGCGAGGATCTCGCAGTGGAGCAATCTCATCGATCGCGGTTGCCAGTCGCATAATGCCTTTGCGATGCAGATTGTGGTCAGCATCAAGATAGCCTTTTGGAAGGGTAAATTCAAATTCAGTGGGAAACATAACAGTTGCTTAAGCGGCAATTTACACCAAATCGAGAATAGACTGCAACAGATGATCGGTAGAAACTACTCAAAGTCTCCCAGCATGAGGATTTAGGGGGCAAGAGTCTGTAGCGAGTAACCGTTAACTTGATATTATTAGACGGACGATCGCTCAAATCCTTCAAACGCGACCTCGATTTCTTCAACTTCAATCTCGGTACTTCGTGCATTGACATCGGTTAATTTGTATTTTGTGGGCCAAGCCGCCTTGAGATTAAATTTGGCTTTAGCCTTACCTCCCTGGTCATAAATGGTGAGAGAAGCATCTTTGCGTTGGTCTGCCCACTTGCCGTCTTGAACCGATTGAAACCACTGCCAAAATGCCATTGAACTGGTCATGCCGCGACGCAAAGTTAAATTACCGCTTTTGGGATTGCCAGGAAGCTTTGTTCGCACGACCTGACCTTTACTGGCTTTGCCCCACTTATTCGGCGTGACCTCGCAAAGTTCGATCACGTCTTGAGTGCGCTGAAAGCCCTGACATTCTAGAAAAACAGCATCAACTTGCTCATTAGAGCCAGCCAGCTTTAGCTCTAAATAGAACTTGTGGGCTGTGAGAATTTCGAGTTGGTCAACCATTGCGTCTGCCTGATCAGATTGGGACTGGAACAAAACCCATCAAGGCATACTTCCGTAGGATAAGAAATATGCCTCAATGAAGTTAGAGAGTGCGTTACTTGACGCGCTTAATTCCCTCGTGAACTAGCTCGATCGTTTCATTGGCCATATCCCCACCTGAGGCTGTAAAAGTGGGGCCCGCATATTTACAGGGATAGCAATTTAACATCTCCCAACGAGCTTGAGGAGCGTTGGATTGATCGTAGGCAGTAATCGATCCAGATTTGCGAGTACTTTTCCACTGACTCGCATCTCCCATGTTCTTATTGCACTTCTCATACCAATCGTAGAGATCCTTATCACTCGTTGCAATCACCTTGATAGAAACGTTTGTGAATTTTGCCACCGTTGGTGTTGCTTGACGAGTTGATTTTCCTCCTTTGCTAGATCCATGAACGTCTTGGGCAGGGGTTGACTCAACGCTTAACCCACTGACTTCTTTGATCACTTTCTCAGTGATGCCATCTGCTTCAAAGTAGAACTTGCAACCAGTTAAAAATTCTGCCATGTTGGTTCTCCAAAGGTTTGAGTTGATGAATCAGTTGGATGATGCTTATTCGCCCTCTACACCGTTCCATTGACTGATGCGGAAGATAACAAACTCAGCCGGGCGGACTGGACAAACGCCGACTTCAATGTATAACCGTCCCAAAATCATGGTTTCAGGCGGATTGTTTTCGGCATCGCACTTCACATAAAACGCTTGCTCTGGAGTCGCTCCAAATAAGGCTCCCTCCCGCCAGATGCGCTCTAGAAAGTTGCTGACTGTCCGCCGCACTCTTGCCCACAAATCTTCATCGTTCGGCTCAAACACTGCCCACTGTGTTCCAAGCTCGATCGATTTCTCGATGTAGCTGATCAACCGTCGCACACTGATGTAGCGCCACTCAGTTTTGTCAGGTTCGACCAGAGTCCGAGCGCCCCAAATCCGAATCCCGCGATTGGGAAATATCCGCACACAGTTGATCCCTAACGGGTTGAGCAATTCTTGCTCTCGGAAATTAGTCTCATAACTTAAGCCAATCACGCCTTTAGGCACTTCATTAGCAGGCGCTTTGTAGACTCCTCGTGATTCATCGGTTCGCGCCCAGACTCCCATCATGTGACCACAGGGCGGCACTAAAATGGGTCTCCCACCATTGCGCGGATTTGGCACTTTAATCCAGGGATAATATAGCGCCGCAAACATCGATCGACGGTTGAACATCTGGAGCCATTCCACCACTTCTTGGGGTTTGACGCGATCGGACGGCGGATCAAGCAACACCATGCGATTAGGTGGATTTGGCACATCGCCACTGGTGGAACCTTCGCACATACTCACCATCAGTTCCATCAAGCCGTGAACTTGCTCTAAGCTCATGACTTGCGCTTCGTAGGCCCGCATCAAATCAGGGCACGCCAGCATCGTGATTTCATCGATTTCAAAAATGCCCCGCATCCCGGTTCGATCGTCGCGGACTCCTTCAACATCTCGCGAGAACCGATCCAACGTTGTGGCAGCGACGGGCGGCGATAAATCATATCGACCCGTTACTGGACGGCGAGACAAGGGTTGTCCCGGAGAGGCGACATCTGCGATCGTCACATACATCGACGATCGCAGCGCCGTGACGACATAAGGAGCAACCGCTTCAGGCGAATTGGGGTTCATGGTCAGATTTTCATACTGCTCCAGCACTTCTTCGCCTCGACGCAGTTGCAGCGTGAAGAATTCTCCAGTGTTGGGCGGCGTTTCACCTTCGGTGCCTTCAGGGAGTGCTCTAGGAGTGCCTTCGCTGATTACTACCTGAATCGCTCCACCCGCTGCCTGTTCAGGGCGCAGGGTAACATCCAAACAAGGACGATTGCCGCCTCGACGCGGAATTTGCACGATCGCGGGCGGTTGTTGTGCAGGCTGGGGAGCACCCGGCAACTGCGTTCCGACACTGGTAATCCAGCAACGCCCTCCACCGTTCATAAAGTAGCCGTAAACAGAAAACGGCATATAGGCATTGAAATCGGTAAAGCCATCTGAATCGGGACGAGCGAAGTAATTGAGGTATTGCGTCCAATTGGTGACGAGCATTGGCTTAAACAGTTCAGCCCCACCGCGCACCTCTTCACTAAAGCCCACAAATCCGGCAACTGCGGTACTCACACCTTCGATCGGGCGACTGCCGCGATCAATCTCTTCTACATAAACACCAGGAGCAAAATAATCAAGTCTGGGCATAATATTCCTCGCTGTGTGACAAAGGATGTGAACATCGCGACCAAGCTATGGCGGTCAAACTGGGGTCAACAAAACATCTTTGAATGTATAGGTTGGACTATCGACTAACACATTGCAGGTCTGTGAGCGGAAGCCCTCGTGAGTTAACCGCAACACATAGTTACCAAACGGCAAATTTTCAAAAAAGAACAGTCCCTCTGCATTACTAATTGCAGTTTTCTCAGTCCCTATCAGCCCTACTTCAACATCAGACAAACTGTCTGTTGTCGAAGCACTTTTGACGATGCCAGCCACAACGACCCGCTTGATTGATCCAGCGGGGCGATCGTGCAATTCCGGCGATGAGTTGAGGGCATGAAGAACGCGCTCCCACACCAGGGTGGCTGGCTTTGTTTGTGGCTCAAAGGGAAGGGCAACTGTGAGATAGAGCGCTGGACGTAAGGGAACCGTCAGGGCGCTCCACAAGCCGCCAATCTCAATGTGCGGATCTAACGAAACCAGCATCGACAAACTGCCATACCCTTGCAACTCTGGTGCGAGAAATTCTTCCCGCAGCGATCGATGTCGCAACAATAAAGCGAGCGCTTCACTTAAAAGATGATGCTCTCCTAGCGTGGTGCGATCGTGGGCAGTTAACATCATTGAGACATCAAACCAACTGGGTGCCCAACCCACTAAGGCGGTATGGGGCTGATCGTCGGTGCGCCGTCGCTCAATTTGCCGACCAGAGTGTTGCACCTGCTTGCTCTCGCGGATGTCATATAGGTAAAGATTGAGCAGAGGACCTATGCTTTGATCTCCGAGCGTTGCAGGATGACTAAAATCAATCTGCTCCGTACTCGTTAGCATTGTTCCTCCAGCTAGCAGTTCTGCTAAGGTCTGAAGAATCGAGGTCAGCATGGAAAAAATCGTAAAGTGAGTTCCGAATGTTTTCAGAGTAGGAGCCTATGCGATAAATGTGACTAGACCTCTGGCTATAGATCAGGCTGAAATCAAATCGGAACAGTCGCGTATTGCTGAGTAAAGGAGAAAAACGAATGGAGTGATAAGGAAAAAGGGATGAAGAATAAAATAGCTTATGGTCTATTGTTACCAAGAAGATCTGAAGCTTATGCTATCTGCTGATGATATCTATAAAAAGCTTCTATAGGTTGAACTATGCTTGCCCGGATACCGGAAAAAACAATTCACCTCGTTCGATGGGGCTTTGCCATTGGCTGGGTGCTTCTCATCTTATCTTTGTTCGCTGATCCTCTTTCCTATCACCTTACTGAAACAGGACAGTTATTTGCCGCTGCTGCTCCCAACCATTGTTTTCAGTTTCAAGGCCACTGTCACGTCCTCTCTGCTTACCCAATGGGAGCACGCCTATTCTGGGGCATGGTTCTGCCGCTCATTATCCTGACACTACTCATTCTGGGGCATGAAACATGGCGACGCATCTGTCCGCTTTCCTTTATCTCACAAATTCCGCGTGCTTTGAGACTCCAGCGTAAAACCACGATCGCCGAGGATTCCTGGCTGGCGCGTCATACTCTAACCTTTCAGTTTGGATTGCTCTTCCTCGGTCTGACTCTGCGTCTTCTATTGTTCAACTCCGATCGCCTCCTCCTCGGCTGCCTACTATTATTCACGATCCTAGCTGCCATCACCGTCGGATTTTTCTATGATGGCAAAACCTGGTGTCAGTACTTCTGTCCGATGGCTCCAGTGCAGATGATTTATAGTGAACCGAGTGGATTACTGGGAAGTAGGGCCCATACTGCGCCTCCTAAAAGCATTACCCAATCAATGTGTCGCACGGTTGACCAGACAGGACAAGAAAAAAGCGCTTGTGTTGCCTGCAAGTCTCCCTGTATTGATATTGATGCAGAAGGGGCTTACTGGGAAGGCATTCGACAAGTTGATCGTAAATTGCTCTACTATGGGTATTTTGGACTCGTTGTTGGCTTTTATCTATATTTCTGGCTCTATAGTGGCAACTGGCATTTCCTTTCTGCGGGCGTGTGGAATGAAACCAATCAACTCAGGACGCTCCTCAGTCCAGGCTTCTTTATTGCAGGTCATGCGATCGCGATTCCCAAGCTAATTGCTGTCCCCTTCACGCTGGTGATATCCACCAGTGTTGGCTATGTGATCGGGATCTCAGCCGAACGAGCCTATAAACACTATACCCGTCAGCAAGCGCGTCCTCTGCCTCCTGAAACAGTGCAGAGTCGATCGTTTACAATTGCTACGTTTCTATCTTTCAACTGTCTTTTCTTTATGGGCGTACGTCCAACGCTCGGCTATTTTCCTTCATTCGTGCAAGACTTTGTGGCTGGGTTAGCAGTCATCTTGAGTACTTTATGGCTGGTGAAATCTTGGAATAGTAGTCTCCAACGCTATAACCGAGAGCGCGACACAAACTTACTGCGCCGACAACTCAGCAAGATAGACATTGATCTGTCTAAGTTTCTCGAAGGTCGGGCGCTGGAAGACCTTTCTCCAGATGAACTCTACACCCTAGCCAAAGTCATTCCGGGCTTTGCTCAAGAATATCGTTGGCAGATTTACAGTAATGTTTTGCGCGAAGCTTTAGAACAGCGAAGTGTCACGCCTTCAAGTAGCTTGAAAGCCTTCGATACATTGAGGCAAAAATTTGCTATTTCAGAAGAGTCCCATTGGTCAATTCTCGACCTCCTCCAAAGTGAGTTTCCCCATCTCTTTAGACAGCACCCAATACCTGAAGCAAATGTAACTCTTTTGCGATCGCGTTCTCAACCTCCTGATCCTAATCTTCATCGCACAGTGCTGAGATCGAACTCACGCTCCACAGAAGCATTACCCCCTCCTGCTGGAGCAGATATGACCGTGTTGCGACCGAGTGATCCTCCTGCTTCTCCAGATACTAACGCTCAAACAATACTTCGCCCGATCAATCCTAAAAGCCCAACTTCAGGAAGTGAGCCAAGCGATCAGGCTTAAAATAATTCAACTTTAGAGATGGATACACTTTCCGTTTGCCTTTAGGACTCATGCTGAAACTCAAAGTATTTAACTACCAAACGGGTGAATTCCAACAGAAAACCCTCACTCCAGAAACCCATCCCCAGGGTAAATGCGTTATCGGTCGGACTGAGGAGTGTGATGTGATTCTGATTAGTCCAGATGCTAGTCGATTGCATGGCAGTATTAAATTTCAGAACAACCAGTATCACTATACTGATCTGGGGAGTGCGAATGGCTCTCGTCTCAATAACCAAGCGTTGAAGCCCCATCAAAGTTTTCCTTTGAAGCCAGAGGACTTAGTTGGAATTGGCGACTTTGTTCTCTTGATAGCAGCGATAGAAGTCCCTATACAAGGCTCGGTGCAGCCTGCTGTTGCAGAACAAGCGAACCAAGACAACGATCGCTCACCACAAGATCTCCCTTACTGGACTAAAGGCGAATTAACGGTTTGCTGTGTGCGGATTACGAATGAAACGCCTGATGTCAAAACCTTTACATTTACGGCTATTCCGCCTGTTCTCTTTCAATACAAGCCAGGACAGTTTGTGACTCTAGAGTTAAACATTCAGGGTGAGCCAGTTTCGCGCTCCTACTCTATTTCATCTTCTCCTGCTCGTCCTCACGTCCTAGAGATTACCGTTAAGCGAGTTCCTGCTGCGCCAGACTCTTCTAATCTACCAGCCGGACTCGTCTCAAACTGGTTGCATGACACGCTCAAAGTGGGGACTCTGCTTCGGTTAAATGGTGCGATGGGTAAGTTTGTTTGTCTCCCTAAGCCTGATCAAAAGCTGCTCTTCATCTCGGCGGGTAGTGGAATTACTCCTGTGATGTCGATGTCGCGCTGGATAGCGGATATTGCGATCGACTGTGATGTGGTCTTTTTCCATTGCACTCGCACGCCACAAGATGTCATTTTTCGACAGGAATTAGAACTGATGGCAACTCGCTTGCCCAAGTTCCGTCTTGCGCTGTCAACCACCCGTCAGGAGCCTGGTCTACTCTGGTATGGCTGGACAGGGCGATTGGAAGAATTTATGTTGAAGGCGATCGCACCCGACTTTCAGGAGCGCACAGTTTATGTCTGTGGCCCAGATAACTTTATGAAAGGAGTCAAGACAATGCTGGAAGCGCTGGGGTTTCCGATGGAAAACTACTATCAGGAAAGCTTTGGTGCGCCCAAGAAAACTAAACCACAAGTGCCGACTCCAGATGTCGCTAGTCATTCTATTCAGCAACAGATAACGCCTCGATCGCCTCTCGATTCAGCAGCTAGTTCACCTCCTAGTTCAACACCCAAATCACTCTCGGCCCAAGCAAGCGTCTATTTTGCTCAATCTAAAAAAGAGGCTGTGTTTCAAGATGTAGAATCAATCCTAGAGCTAGCAGAGCAGGAGGGCATCAAAATTCGCAGTAATTGTCGGCAAGGCATTTGTGGGTCGTGTAGAAAGCGTAAGCTAGAAGGCGAAGTCCGTTATGATGCAGAACCGGAAGCCCTAGAGCCGAGCGATCGAGAAGCAGGCTATATCTTAACCTGTGTGGCCTGTCCTATTGGGAAAGTTGTTCTAGAGGCGTGACTGCTCCGCAGAGTTTAACCCAATTGCTACGGGATGCCTACTTAGATCACCACTATATTCTGATTTCGACGACAATAGACCTCCTGCACGAATCCGAGAACGCCCCCTAAATCCCCATTCTGGGGGACTTTGAGTCAAGTTTCTAAGTTCAAAGTCCCCCAGAATGGGGGACTTAGGGGGCACAATCTGCCTGAAACGCAGCGCAATCGCAGCGCAATTTATTCATGCAGGAGGTCTAATAAAGGCGCATTTTGAGTTATGACTTGAAGGACACCTTTGCTCTAGCTTAGAAAAATTAGCCTCTGACAAACAGGATTTGACCCTAAATTCTTCTCCTTGAATGTTGCGGTTCGTTTGCACGACCAACCTTGGAGAAGAAGCTTGATGTCTACGATCGTTCCCTCTGCAATTCCCGAAAACCGATTGCTGGCAGCATTGCCTCTCGAAGACTACCAGCGTCTAGTTCCTTATCTCGAACCTGTCACGCTCCCGATCAGACAGATTCTCTATCGAGAAGGGGAAACGATCGACTATGTATATTTTCCCTTCGCTTCTATGGTGTCTAACGTACTCATCATGGAGGATGGTGCAACTGCCGAAGTTGGGCTAGCAGGGAGAGATGGCATGGTTGGAGTCAACATCTGTTTGGGCAACCCGATCGCGGCACATGAGTCTAACGTCCAGATCGCAGATGGAGCGCTGCGAATGTCAGCCCATCAGCTAAAAATCGAGTTTGATCGCGGTGGTGCGCTGCAACAATTGCTGCTGCGCTACTCAAACCTGCTTTACAACCAAGCGACCCGTCTGGCTGCTTGCAATCGTCTGCACACCGTTGAAGAGCGGTTGGCTCGCTGGCTGCTGCTGGTGCGAGACTTGATGAACGCTGAAGAGTTTCCCCTGACGCAAGAGTTTATTGCTCAAATGCTGGGGGTGCGTCGCTCTGGAGTCACGCTAGCCGTCAAAACACTGCAAAATGTGAGCATGATTCAAAGCAGTCGGGGCAGAATCAGGATTTGCGATGGCCATGCCCTAGAAAATGTCGCCTGTGAATGTTATGGCGTGATGCGATCGCAGACTGAGCAGATGTATAGTTTCAGACCAAATTAGGGTTCTTCACTCTCCCAGCCTGAAAAACCCAAAAAATTTAGCCGTGACGAGCTTACCCCTGGTTAAATCGGGTTTTCTGACTTTTCTCTCATCAAATCGCTCATCCCTGCGATCAGCTTTTCTAAGTCAATCGGTTTCGCAAAATGCTTGTGAAAGCCAGCCATTAACGCTTGAATCCGAGCGGATTCGCTGGTATAAGCAGTAAGCGCGATCGCCAAAACCGGGATTCCCCCTCGTTGAGCTTCTAGAGATCTGATGCGGCGAATTAGAGAGTAGCCATCTTCGTCTGGAATCCAAATTTCACTGATCAAAACGTCGGGTCTAGAATGCTGAAATATCTCTAGCCCTTCCTTCACCGAAGCAACCGCAGCTACTTTTGCACCCTGCTCCTCGAAAAGATAAGTGAGAAGAACTCTACTATCCCAATCGCTGTCTACAATCAAAAATCGCAGCCCAGCCAGCGGCAGAGCATTGTAGTAACCAGTAACCCCAATGACAGGCAAGGAGTTTTCCTCCTTAAGTCCCATAGATTAACCTCATAGAATTTCTAGTAACGGAAGCTGAATGAAAGTTTAGAAAGCTTCTAATTAGAAAAGTAGCTCCGTCAAGAAGTTACTTCTGTACGTTTTTGACGATCGCTCCATCCGTTGATCAGGGGTGATAATCACCTCAAGCCAAAGCTGTCAGACTTACTGGAGTGCGGGGTGAATTGCTAAATTTACGTTGCCGAATTGCCATTGCTTTCTGCCAATCTAATTTGGCAGGTTGTCCTGCTCGTTCCAGATCGGCAAGCTTGCGAACGTGGTGAACTTCGATATTTTCCGTTGCGCCACAAAGCTCACAAGTTTGAGCAAGGAGTCGCTGAATCAGCTCACTGCGTCCGCTCCAGATCGGTTCTGGAAGGGGGATCACTGATATTCACCCATTTGTTCTATCGCAGTGGAAATCCTAAGGACACTCCAGCCATTTTATAGCTACCGCCACATAGGTTAGGACAGGGACATTTTTGGCAGCACGCGAAGCACACCACCAAAAATGTCTTAAGGAACGTGGATTTATGAATGCCGAGATCTTCGCCCTCCTCACGAAGTGGGGCGAAGCCCTCACCTAACCCTTCTCCCAATCTGGGAGAAGGGGAACCGGACTCTTGCTCCCTCTCCCAGATTGGGAGAGGGCTGGGGTGAGGGCGAGACAACCTGGCAATTGACGGAGTTATTTAATCCACGATCCTCAGCAAAGTGGCAACGGCTATAAGAGCAGCAAAGTGCCTAACATGACCACAAAATCAGCCAGACCAAAGGGAAAGCGTCGCAGAGTTTCAGGGGATGGAAATGTTCGCTTTAGCATCAGAATAATGTTGCTTTGACGTGAGTTGTTTTGAGTGCAGAAGCGGCAAACCTTGCCCTGATGTTAGCAGGTGGGTTGCACAAACAAATTTTCTAGCCACCCGACTGGTCTAGCAAGGGCAGAAACGCGCTGGCAAACATGGCAGCCTGGGTACGATCGCGCACCTGCATTTGGCTCAGAATATGAGTAATGTGGTTCTTCACGGTTTGCTCTGAAATGTAGAGTGCGGCTGCAATTTCGCGGTTGTTTGCTCCGGCGACAATCCAATTAAGCACCTCACGTTCACGAGCGGTTAATCCTGCAAGCTGGGGAGGAAGTTGAGTCGGTGGAGCCGGAATCGCGGGAGACGTTGACGCGATCGCTTTTTCGATCAACCCAGGGCCCATCTGCGTATAGCCTTTATGAACGGCTCGAATGGCCGCAGCCAAATCGTCAGAATGGGTATCTTTGAGCAAATAGCCTCGCGCCCCCGATCGGATTGCCTCAAAGACATACTCATCATCATCAAAGGTGGTCAGCACCAAGACTTTAATTTGGCTAAACTGCTGACAGATTTGGCGAGTCGCGGCAACCCCATCCATCACGGGCATCCGCACATCCATCAACACGAGATCTGGTTGCAGCGTTTCGACTTGAGTAATCGCCTGTTGTCCGTTTTCGGCTTCTCCGACAACTTCTAGGTCAGGCTTGGCTTCGAGCAGACTTCTCAACCCTTGACGAACAATCATCTGATCATCGACGAGCAAAAGTCGAATTTTGGCATCGGTCATAGGGCTTGCTGAGGTAATGGCAGTGTGATCGTGATTTGGCAACCTTGTCCAGGCTGACTGACTAGCCGAAACTGTCCTCCTAGAGCGGCGGTTCGCTCTTGCATTCCTTGGAGTCCAAATCCGGTGGTGTTGCGCGCTGGGGCAAATCCCTGTCCATTATCTACAATTTTCAGGTAGATAATATGGTGACTTTGCTGAAGATGGAGACTTACCTGGGTGGCAGCACTGTGTTTAGAGATGTTGGTGAGAGACTCTTGAACAATCCGGTAGAGAGCCGTGCTGATTTCAGTTGAAATGGGCTGAGAAAAATTGAGGGTGTGGTGGGGCACAATTCCGGTTGTGCGTTGAAAGTCTGTCAGCAGGGCCGCGATCGCTGTCTCCAACGATCGCCCTTGTAGGGGACTCGATCGCAGCGTAGCAATCGATCGCCGCACTTCAAGAAGTGCCGTCGCGCTCAACCGTTGCGACTCCTGCAAAAAAGACTTGCTTCTCTGAGCCTCTGGGGGCAAAAATAATAGCGCGTTTTCTAACTGGATACTTTGAGCCGTGAGCGCATGACCCAGGGCATCGTGAATTTCGCGTGCGATCCGATTTCGCTCTTGAAGGGTTGCCTGGTCTTCGATTCGGGCGGCATATTGACGCAGTTGATCGTTTGCCAACAATAGTTTTTCACGGCTCTGGCGTTCTGCCAGCAACGCATTAACCAACAGTAAGATAAACAATAGCGTCAACCCAAACGTGATAGCAATATTGAGGTTAAGAGTCAGAATTGTGCTCGAAACTGACTCAGAAGGAATCTCAACTCTGTGTCTAGGTGGTGCAAAGGGAGTTCCTAAAAACAGAATCAGCACTAAGGAAATAAACACAAACCCTGCAACAATCAGCCGTCCTGCTTGCTGAAAAATCAGACAACTGCGAATCACAATGATCAGACCCAAGAGCGGAAAAAACTCGATGCGGCGATCGAGCAAAGCAGTCACAATCAGCAATCCCAATTCTAGTGTGGTGTAAAGAACTTTGTGCCGCGTTTTGCCCGTCGGCAGTTTGAGTCCCATTAGCCCAAAGCCCAGCAAAATGATGATCACCAGCATCTGCGCCGTGACATTGAAACCAAATCGGGCAGGTCGAATTTCGAGCAAAAAGGCGAGTCCTAGCAAAATCCATTCTAGATACAAAATCAATCGGAAGGACTGATTTGGCAGGCGCGATCGTAAGACCGTTCCCGTCAGAAAATCTTCTGAGGCGGCGCTGGGTGCAAACGGGCGAGGCATGGTCAATGATGAGGATTGCGAATGGGACTGGAAGGAGTCTTTTCTAGTGTATTGCAGAAGAACATTCCAGACCTGTCTACACTACAGCAATCGGGACTTTAGTCCTATACCAAAATAGGAACATAGCGTCATGTGGACAGCTAAGGTCAACCCCTACTATTTAGATATCGAGAGCCAACTCAAGAAGTTCTTGATTCCCACAACATTAACAGTTGAACTAATGGTTTATTCCGAAGACCGCTATCCGTCTCTATAAAGCCTTGTTCACTTTTGAACCGTTTAGGTGTTTACAACGGTTTGATGTTCATCAACCCTCATCTATTCTAGGAGTCCATTATGATTAAACGTGCAATTGCTGTCCTGATCGCCATTCCTCTAGGAGTGTCTGTGTTGGCTAAATCTGCCTCGGCCACGGAGTTTAGGGCAATGACTGACCCGGTTAGGGCCCCGATCGTGGTGGCAGATCGCGGCACCCCTGAGCAACTTGCTCAATACCAGCGTGAGCAACTTCAACGCCAAGAAGCGCAACAGGCTAAAGATCGTCAAGAACAGCAAAGAGACCTACAGCGCCCTCAGACTCACCGAGTCAGGGTCGCGGGCTATTGGCAACGGACAGCCCATGGTCGGCAATGGGTTCCTGCACACTGGGAAACTCGTCGCTAACTGAAGGTAGCCCGGTGAGCTAACCCATGAGAAAAGTTAGTTCTGTTTATTGTTCTCTCGATCGCTTCATTTGAGAAGCAAATGTCCGCTCTTAGCATCGTTTGTTGGGCAACACTCTCTCATCTGCCTTGTTTAAGGCTTATTCTTTCAATCATTCTCTCTACCCAGGATCTAGACATGAATTCTAAAACTAAACTGCTGTCGCTGTTTGCTGGTGCGGTCACCCTATCGTTATCTGCTGCGGCGATACCGGCCTTTGCTCAATCAACAAATTCGACTGCGCCAACTCAACACCATCAAAAACATGAGATGAACTTCTTGAATCTGACGGCTGACCAACAAGCACAGATGAAGAAAATTCACCAAAATGAGCGGTCTCAGATTGACAACATTCTGACGGCAGACCAAAAAGCACAACTCCAGCGCGATCGTCAAAATCATCAAGCTCATCGCCCAGAAAACGGCAACACTCCTGGCACTGAACAGAAGCAGGGAATGCACCATTCCCCCTTTGCCTCTCTGAATCTGACGGCTGATCAACAGACTAAAATTAAGGCAGTGATGCAATCTTCTAAAACACAAATGGATGGCATTTTAACGCCAGAACAGCGCCAAACACTGCAACTGCACCAACAGCAACACAACCAACATCCATCGGGTTCGCAATCTGCTCCAGCCCAATAGAGCGATTTTGTCCTCAGCAGCAGAGACTAAGTTGCTGTTGCAATGGGTATCTCTGCTCTGAGAACGGCGGCAATGAACAGATTCACACAATTGAGGAAGGAATGATGAATCGGTTGTTTCGGAAATATCATCGCTGGCTTGCGATCGTCTGTGCGTTGCCGCTACTGCTAACCGTTATAACTGGAATGACTTTTCCGATCGCAAAAGCATCCCATCAACGTCAATTAGCAAGCTCTTTAATCCATTTACACACGTTAGAAATCTTTGGGCTGGATAGCTTTTTCCCAATTATCAACGGCATTGGAATCTTAGGCTTGCTGATGACAGGACTATCGATGACGAGACTATTTCGAGAGCGACGGTCTTCTAATATCACTGACCTCTAGAGGGGCTGGCTTAAAAACGCGCTAAGATCGGGGTGCAAAGAGCTTGCATTGGTTTTACGCCGTGGGCAGTGTCGCCCGCTTGATTCAGATACTCATGAATACCAAAGGCTACACAGGAGCGCAAGCTGCTGCCGAAGATCGGGGTGCAAAGAGCAGCATCTTCTGTAGTTCTGAGCAGCGAATAGTGATTGTAGGGCGTTGCATCTATAATCCCTCGTTGTCCATGATTGGTGATGACGATCGTGGCGATGTGTCCACCCCCAAAATTAGCAGAACTAGTTGGATCAAAACCACAGCACCCAACTTGCCCTTTAGATTTCCCGTTGTCTTCGTCCCATGTGATCACGATCGCGCTGTTGCTCGCCGTTGCCCACATCGGCGATCGCATGATCTGATTCGCCACTTGAGCCATCATTGCATCCCCGGTGTGAATCAAGTCTTGGGTGTTTGGGCATTCAGCTAATCCGTGCATCTCGTGGCATTGATTCAACACAATATGACTGTAGTTGGGAACATGACCACTGTTGAGGTCAGCGGCTAACTGAGGCAAACCGACGATTTTTTGGGCGCGATCGGGATCATCCTGCACAGCTTTGAAGTTGATAAAGCCATTGTGCTTTGCAGCATATAAAGCGCGAATACCACTGGGAGCCACGATCGCCTTTGACCCCGGCTCTGGCAGATCTTCAAAGTAGCCTTTCCAGGTCAGGTTGTGCTGCTGCAACTGATCGACTAAGCTCGGTTGCGCGATCGTATGATCGGCATAGCCTGACTCGCGAGAATGACTACAAAACGGGTCTGCACTTCCGGCTTTGCAGTAAAACGCATCGTCGTCATGAATCCCAAACGTACTGCCGCCTAGCATGGCCGCGTAGTTTGCCTCACTCGGATGAACTTCGCCATAGAACTGAGTTGCTAACCCATAGGTTTTGGCCAGTTGATTCAAATTAGGCGCGTTAGAACTGCCGATAATTTGCTCATAAGCTTTGTTCTCAGCGATGATGACAAAAATGTGTTCATATCGAGGAATGGCTTGATCGCCGGGCAAAACAGTTTTACTCGTGGTTAAAGCCGAAACCACAGCTACGGTGGGAGATTTAGATTGACCAACATCTGGTGTCAATGTTCTCAGTGCGGCTAGCCCTAAACCTGTGCCGCCAACCAGCAAGAGAAGAAGCTGCCATTTAGAACGGTTAAACATCGCAATTTTCTTAAACACCAACTCATTCAGATTCTACGCCAGAATAGAGTCCGGTGCAGTTTTCGCTTTAGAGTCAATTAACAGAAGTGCATAATATCCTCCAGAGATTTATCTACTCTAGAGGGTGGTCTTAGGCACTTGTTCCTAAATCCAGCCGTTGACCATCACTTGATGAAGTGCTTGATAACGAGTCCGCGCTTTGAGCTTGGCAAGCACATTGTTCATGTGAAACTTGACCGTGCTTTCGCTAATTACCAGATGATTGGCAATATCTCGATCGCGCAACCCTTGCGCCAACAAAGTCATCATTTCTAACTCACGATCAGACAACATCTGCTGCACCTCAGCATCCGACTCGATGCCCCAACTCTCACCACGGGCAACCGCCGCGATCGCGTCTCGCAACTGCGCTGGATTGATAGAAAGATCGACTTTAGCTTTGATTCCTTTGGGTAATGTCTGAGCGCCTTGCTGAATCCACAGCACTCGTTTGGCAGAGATCTGAGTGATGTCATCTGTCAGCAGTGGGGTCTCTGCATCGACCTCAGAAACCGTTAAACCTGCCAAAAAAGCCAGGTGCGTGAACGCCATTTGCAACACGGGCAACTGGCACTGAATTCGGACACAATCTCTCAAAACTGCGTTCAAATAAGGAATTTTGATCGAAATCTGAATCGCTTTTTGATTCCCGCCTGTCTGAGTTTGCAGCACACCTCCCAGACACGAAACGGTGAAAAATAACTCACCAAACATAGATTGGATCAGATTATTGGGGTCACGAATCACCCGATCGGAGGCAGGCACGATCGCCTCGATCGCCACCGCTTCTGCTGTATAAATCAGCCGACAATAGGCACAGTTGACCCGATTTAAAACTTCGGCAGCTTGCAAAAATACATAAGTCACTGAGAATGAAAGCAATTGCTCAGTTCCGACTAAGGTCAGTCGAGCCGTCTTTAGAATGCTGGCTAACTGATCGGAGAGAGACAGTTGATGAAAGGCCGGGTGTTGAGCAAAAGACTGCCAGGTTTGCTTTTCGGTTTGGTGCTGTAGGGCCGTGTCTAACGCGATCGATACGATCGTGCACAGCGTTTGCAGCACTTCTAAAAATTCTGGCTCCATTGCGTGGTGGCTAAAGGTCGCCAGCACCCCAATCACTCTGCCCTTAATCGCCAGTGGATAGCCCGCAAATCCTTGAATTTGGTTCGCGATCGCCCACTCTCGATTGCCAACCCACGGTTCATCGGCTAAATGATTGCTCAAAAAAGAGACTCGGTTTTGGGCAATCTTGCCCACTTTATAAGCCCCCATCGGCACTCTGGCAAACGCGCCATTGATGTGGGTATACATCCCCGATGAGGCCACCAGCTTGAGCGCGGCTTGGTCAGGCTCTAAAAGCCAGACGCGAGCAAAGGCAACCCCAAAGGTTTCGACCAACCCATCCGTGACGTGCTTGGCAATCTGTTCGGGCACCAGACACCCTGAGAACCGTTGAGCAATCTCGTTCCCTCGCTGTAGGTCAAATAAAAGTCGGGTTGGGTCGAGCAGTTCACCCAGTTCGCCCGATCCACCCAGTTCAGCGATCGAGTCAAGCATCTAAATCAGCCGAGTCTTCACCCCCTATTGAGGCGCAGATTGACCGCCGACACTGTATCTCAAACTACGAAAACCTGGGATTGATTTTGAATTTCTTGACAATAGATAAGTAAAATTAATGGTATTTCTACTTATCTAGCGGGTTTAATCCAAAAATTCGACTTACTTTGGACGTGAAACTGTCTTAAGATTGTCGTAACAATTAATTTGTTTAACATCCACTCGCTGACCCCAACCACCCAGGAGGACTATCTATGGCGCTTGTACCTTTGCGGCTGCTGCTTGACCACGCGGCTGAACACGGTTATGGCATCCCAGCTTACAACGTCAACAACATGGAGCAGATCCAGGCAATCATGAGGGCTGCCCATGAAACGGATAGCCCCGTGATTTTGCAAGCTTCTCGCGGTGCGCGCAACTACGCGGGCGAAAACTTCTTGCGTCACCTGATTTTGGCAGCGATCGAGACCTATCCTGAAATCCCGATCGTGATGCACCAAGATCACGGCAACGCGCCCTCGACCTGCTATTCAGCGATGAAGAACAACTTCAGCAGCGTCATGATGGATGGCTCGCTCGAAGCAGATGCTAAAACTCCTGCTAGCTTTGAATATAACGTCAACACCACCCGCGAAGTCGTGCAAGTGGCTCACGCGATCGGGGTCAGCGTCGAAGGCGAACTCGGCTGCCTCGGCTCTCTCGAAACGGGCAAAGGCGAAGCAGAAGACGGTCACGGGTTTGAGGGTGCTCTCTCCCACGATCAGTTGCTCACCGACCCTGATGAAGCGGTTGAGTTTGTTGAGCGCACTCAGGTTGATGCCTTGGCAGTCGCGATCGGCACCAGCCACGGCGCTTATAAGTTCACCCGCAAACCCACGGGCGAAGTCTTGGCCATCAGCCGCATCGAAGAAATTCACCGCCGCCTGCCCAACACTCACCTGGTGATGCACGGGTCGTCTTCCGTTCCTGAAGATTTGATCGCGTTGATCAACCAAAACGGTGGCGCGATTCCTGAAACCTATGGGGTGCCTGTTGAAGAGATTCAAAAGGGCATCAAGAGCGGTGTTCGCAAAATCAACATCGACACCGACTGCCGATTGGCTATCACGGCGGCTGTGCGGGAAGCGCTGTTTTCAAACCCCAAAGAGTTTGACCCTCGCTTTTTCCTCAAGCCTTCGATCAAATACATGCAGAAGGTTTGTAGCGATCGCTATCAGCAGTTCAGCGCTGCGGGCAATGCCAGCAAGATCAAGCAAGTCAGTCTTGAAGATTATGCTGCCAAGTATGCCAAAGGCGAGTTGACGGCTGTCACCAAAAAAACGGTTGGTGTCTAAGGGTTGACCTTTGATTATTAGAAGGCTGGGTAGTTGCAAGGCTACCCAGCTTTTTTGTAGGCTAACTAATTTATGACGATAAAACGTAGGCGATTGAAAACCGTTGTCGTGAGACTTTTAGGATCGTTTTTACTAGTTCTACTGCTCCTATTTTCTCGTGACTTTCTATTGCAGTGGACGGTGAATGATCCGGGTATCCCAAACGATTTAAAAGTCGGCACAACGTTTATTCAGATCAATGCTGAAGCACTCGGCTTGAACTGGAAAGCAGCCTACCGAGAAATCATTAATGACATCGGCATTAAACAGATTCGGATTCCAATCTTTTGGGATCAAATCGAGCCAAAGCCTGGAATATTTGACTGGAAAACGCTTGACTGGCAGATGCAGGAAGCCACAAATGCAAAGGCAAAAATTCTTTTAGTGGTTGGGCATCGGGTGCCGCGATATCCTGAATGTTATGCGCCTGATTGGACACGATCGCTCAATGCTCAAGACTTCAAACTAGCTCTCTTCAAAATGACGGCCGCCGCAGTGCTGCACTTCAAAGTCCATCCATCTCTCGAAGCTTGGCAAGTCGAAAATGAGCCGCTAGCAAAGATTTTAGGCAAGATCTGGGGCGGAGAAAACTGCCGTGAAGTTACGCCATTAGTCGCTGAAGAAGTCAAGTTAGTGCGATCATTAGATCAATCGCATCCAACAATCGTCACCTTTGCTTTTTCGCCCTGGATGACTTCTCAACTGCGGCAAACGTTGGACTTTGATAGTGATGTGGTTGCTATCACATTATTCAACAAAGTTTTTTTTAGAAGTCCAGTTTTCAATGGTTATGTTGAGATGTTTAAAATGGGATTTTTCTCACCGTTGCGATTAGCTTATCAACGAGCGATCGCGCATCAAAAAGGCAAGCCATTTTGGGTGGCAGAAATGCAAGCCGAACCTTGGGGGCCGGATGGGCCTTACAAATTTGATCACCCTGCTGATGCCTATTTGTCGATGAATGCCGATCGCTTAACCGAGACTTGGAACTATGCCGCCCGATCAGGGATTTCTAGAATCTATTTGTGGGGTGCAGAGTGGTGGTTGTCAGAGCGAAATAAAGGCAATTCATCCATGCTAGAGGCGGTGAAAAAACGGGTTGTCGATCCGCAGCGATCGTGACTTCTATTCAGGTTCATCAAACTGATTGACTGAGGCTGTTGGCTCTTCTGGCGTTTTGGTTAAAGCGGTGTGCGCCGATCGGGTCAGGTGTTTGATGGCTTCTAAATCTGGGGAGATGGGAGATTTTTGTGAGCTTGACATCTCTAACCACAGCAAATATTCAAGGTTGCCAGCAGGCCCGACAAGCGGTGACCAAGTGAGTCCTCGATAGTGCCAGTCGAGAGCTTGAGCAGCCTGCAAGACTTGAAAGATCGCCCCTGCCTGGTCTTTAGTGTCGCGAACTACGCCTTTTTTGCCGACGCGATCGCGCCCGACTTCAAACTGGGGTTTGACGAGCAGCAACACTTCGCGAGGGGCTTGCAGTAGATTCCACAGGGCAGGCAGCACTTTGGTCAGCGAGATAAACGACACATCAACCACTGCCAGATCGGGGTAGGGCTGCCCTGGCTCATATAAGTCTTCTGGGGTGAGGTTTCGCAGGTTTGTTCGCTCTCGCAAAACCACACGCGGGTCTTGGCGCAGCTTCCAAGCGACTTGTCCATAGCCGACATCAATGCCATAGACCCGTTTTGCGCCCGCTTGCAGTAGACAGTCTGTGAAGCCACCCGTAGAGATGCCGCCATCGAGACCGATGCGATCGCTGACCGCAATCTCAAAGACTTGCAGCGCTTTGACCAGCTTTTCGCCACCGCGAGAGACAAAGGGCGATTTTTGTTTAATCTGAATCTCGGCGCTGGTGTTGACCTCGGTGCCGGGTTTGTCAATCAGTTGGCGATCGACCATGACTTCTCCAGCTTGAATCAGGCGCTGGGCCTGTTGGCGCGAGTCACAGAGGTTGAGGTCTACAAGGAGTGTGTCAAGACGTTGTTTCAAGGGGATTAAAGTTTGAGGTTTGAGTAGCCATAGTAGCGAGGATAGTCGCAGGTTGAGAGACGATCGTGCTTCTCTAAATTTTATCAGGACAGTTTTGGACAGTTTTGGCTGAAGTTGACACTATTGACATCCTCTACGCTCAACCCTGTGAGTGACGTATGATAGAGAACGTCTTTAAGAGTGAATAAGAGTATGCCTCAAATGGTGGCAGCTTTTTATAAGTTTGTGCGGCTCGATAACTGGGTCGAAATCAGAGATCCTTTGCTGTCGTGTTGCTTGACCCAAGGCGTTAAAGGAACCATTTTGCTTGCCGAAGAGGGACTAAATGGCACGATCGCCGGAACCCCCCTTGCAGTTGAAACGGTCTTGGCCTTTCTCAAGTCCGATCCTCGGTTGGCAGATTTAAAAACGAAAGAGTCTTATACCGAATCGCACCCCTTCGATCGCATGAAGGTCAAGCTCAAAAAAGAAATTGTCACCCTGGGAATGCCCACCATTGACCCCAGTCAACAAGTCGGCACCTATGTTAACCCGCAAGCATGGAATGCGCTGATCTCTGACCCTGAGATCACCGTTATCGATGTCCGCAATCGGTTTGAAGTCGGGATTGGCAGCTTCGATCGGGCCCTCGATCCCCAAACACACTCCTTTCGTGAGTTTCCTGACTATGTGCGATCGCAGCTAGATCCCAATCAACACAAAAAAGTAGCGCTGTTTTGCACAGGCGGAATTCGCTGCGAGAAAGCCTCAGCTTTTATGCTCTCGGAGGGCTTTGAGAGGGTCTATCACCTCCAAGGCGGCATTCTCAACTATCTCGAAAATGTGCCCGACACTGACAGTTTGTGGCAGGGAGAATGCTTTGTGTTTGATCAGCGAGTTACCGTCACTCAAGGGGTGACTGATGGGTCATTTGCGCTACGAGGCGACTGTGGCCATCCCATTGCTGAAGCCGATCGCATGGCCGATCACCGAGAGGTTGAGTGTCCCTACTGCGCCCATCGCTCCGCCCACTAGTCCACCCATTCAACGTTGACTAGTCCAGAGCTTTGGCGATGAGGCGATGGTCTTGGGTTGCCGACCCTTGGGGGCGTGCCCCCAAACCCCCATTGGGAGACGGTTGCCTCCCCCAAACCCCCTGCAAACGAAATCTTGGTTAAGGAGTTCGATATGACTCATCAGAGTTAGTTTGGCGGACTACTAGCTCCTTGTGTCGCTTCTAGGATACGTCTGCTGTGGTACTTTCTGCGTTACTTCTGCTAGTGAGATATCTCTCTCCTTTGACAGACGAACTGAAGAGTTGTGTAAAGAAGAATGAAGCCAGTGTGAGGGTGATTTTGAGGCGCAAATTCCAACGCAATTTGGCAAACGTTCACAGTAACAAAGGAAGTCTGATATGGCTGATATGACTCAAACGGTTGATTTAGATTCCACGATCGCTGCCCTAAAAAGCGGCATCACGTCGCTGCCACCCGAAGCGGCGATCGGCGCGATCGAAAGCTGGCAGTCTGAGCTACAAGGCACCGAAATTGCAGAAACGCTCGGTGAACTAAAAATGGCCCTTGACGGTGGCGCAGGTAGCTCCTCGCTCGGCGAAATTCTTTCTGATCTGGGCGCTCAAACCGCAGCAGCAGCAGGAACCGCAAGCGGTGACACCATGTCTAAGCTGCAACAGTTAAGTCAACTGCTCTCCCAAGCGGGTAGCTCTCTCACTTAAGGGCTAGCGATTCTAGAGTCTGTTATTTTTAGCCCATCTATGAGTTAAGAGCAGTCAGTGATTAGTCTTCAGATTAATGTTTCAGAAACATTTCTGAAGCGTCTAGTCAACGATTGCTCTTAACTCATCAGACCGTTTATAAGAACGTTACAAAAAAGAGTTTAAAGGCATAGACTTGCCATGCCCCCTGTAATCATTAATCCAGTGCTATCTTTTATGAGATAAGTGTTATTGAGTTATCTCACGCCTACAGATTGATGAGTGCGCCCGTTTTTAGAAAAGCGCTCTGCCAACAGTTTTTGATAGACGGCTTCATAGCCATCAGTCATTTGTTTAACTCCAAAGTGATTCACAACATGATCGCGGCAGGCATGACGATCGAGAGCACCCACTCGCCCCACTGCTTCAACACATTCATCGACGTTTTGACAGAGAAACCCGGTTTTGCCATCCACAATAATCTCAGACGTTGAGCCAAGCTCTAAGGCAATGACGGGAGTTCCGGCAACCATCGACTCAATCATCACTAGCCCAAAGGGTTCTCGCCAAGTGATTGGAAACAGGGTCGCTACAGCATTGCCCATGAGAATATTTTTTTGCTCGTGGTTAGCTTCGCCCAGATATTCAATCTGCGTGCCGTCGATTTGGGGTTTAATTTGTTGCTCAAAATAATCGACATCGACCCGATCGACCTTGCCCGCTATTTTGAGCTTCCAGCCAGAGCGTTTGGCAATCTCGATCGCTAAGTGCGTCCCTTTCTCAGGAGAAATTCGCCCTAAAAAAGCCAGATAGGGTGACTTATCTGGCTCAGAATAAAACGTGTGGGCGGCAGGATTAATGCCGTTATAAACAGTGGAGATATAGTTAAGCCCCAGCCTCGGTTCGCGTTGGGTGTTTGAGATGCTGACGTAGGGCTGATCGCGAAAATAAGTAAACAGCTTTTCGTTGTCAGTCGTAAACCCACCGTGCAGCGTGTGCAGCGTCGGAGTTTTGACCAGAGGCGAACAGGGCAATGCCGCACAACCAATATGAGAGTGAATAATATCAAACTCTTGGGCGCGCTGAAAAACCTGACTCAGTTGCAGCATTTCATAGATGGGATGCTCTTTAACATTGGGGTCAAGCCGCAGTGCGCGGGGATGAATCGCTTCTAACTGAGCCAAGCTCACAGAGTCACCTGAGGCAAATAGCGTTACTTCGTGTCCTCGCTGCACTAGCTCATCGGTCAATAAACTAACCACTAACTCAGCCCCCCCATAAGCTGGGGGAGGCACACTTTCCCATAGGGGAGCAATCTGAGCAATTCTCATAAAAACCTCCGCATTCACTAAACTTAGTCCCAGGATTATTACCGATTTGTCTAGTTAGACGCATCTGGCTGCGGAGATAGGGAACCTTGAGAGCACTCATCTAGGGATATGAATCGGGCGATCGGGGAATCACCACCTGCAACTTAGTCCGTTCCGCCCCAACTCCAGACAGGATTTCCGCGCTCTACCGACTTTTTTAGAATCGCGGTGGTTAGGCTGTTGGCATCACTCATTCCCGTCATATCGAGAATTAGATAAGCCCTGCCGCCCACCAATCGCATTCTTAAATAGGAGTGCCCCGCAAAGGATTCATTGTCTGATTTAACAATGCGGGCAGTCGCTTTGCACTGGCTATATTGTGGTTTGAGCTTGCCTACCCAGGTGACGCTGAAATCATCGCTCTGAGCGATCGTAAACCCCTGGGCGATCGTGCTCAAATTTGCTTTGCCATCGATCGTGTAGCCGCCTTCTCGATAGGGTCGGGGTGTTTCAGTCACGACCACCGTTGCCGGACAGCGAACGCTGGGGTCTTGAGTGTCGATCGCTTTAAAAACCTGAAGCTCAAGATTGGCAGCCTGAGCCGGAAGACTCGACAGCACCACAGCGCTCATTCCTAACATCCAAAAGAAACGTTTCATAAACCGTACATCGCAGACAGGTGACAGAGAAAGATCCACTAGCCAAAGGCTAAACTTCGGAATTTCAAGGATTCAAAGAGCCATAGTGCTCTAACCAATCAAAGATTTCATCTAATTGAGAGAGCGTAACAAACCCATATTTCCAGAGAATCATCGGCAGTAGACTGGGGGTTTGCTCAGACTGTTGCAGCGCAAACACGATCGCCGCTTGAGAAATTGCAAGCTCCTCCGTCAAAAATTGAATTAGAGGATGATTGGTCGAAACATCCATCTCAGATACTCTCTAAACTAGTGAATAGGTCTCTGTGAGCGCAGACTTCAAAGCAATGCAACATTATAGGTTTGAAAAGCAATAATGTTACATTGATTACCTAGAAACTTTGATTACCTAGCAATTCAGTGCGAGGCACCGCCGTGACTGTAACCAATGCCGCAGCTAACTTATACCTTTCAGATGCCAAGCTGACTCAACCAGCCCTAGGCGCGATCGACGAGTTTGCCAAATCGAGCGCCCCCGGCGTTTGGGCTTTTTTAGACAAAGCCACGATCGTGGCAGATCTCCGATCGCGAGTCACCGATCCCGTGCAGGTTAATCAAGGCGGACAGCCGTTTTGCGGCCCAGCAGCCGTGTTGTTTGAGTTGGTGCGAAAACAGCCGCTTCGCTATGTGCGAATCTGTCAAAGTCTATTTGAGACGGGCTATTTTCAAGCGGCCAGTCATTGGATCTCGGCTCCTAACGAGTTGCGGCAAGCCAGTCGAGGTGATCTGCACATGAGCCAAGTTGACTGGATGGTCTTAGCGACCTTGAGGCAGTCAGAAAATTTGCTGTTTCCGGTTGAGCCAAACGCTCCTGAAATGCTTCGCAATCTGGCAGGCATGACCAAATCGTGGGAGATGCGCGGCTGGATCAAAGAGATCTTGGGCTACCGCAAGAGTGAATATTATCACGCCTATTTGATGAATGATGTCAGCGCCCTTAACCAAGCGGTGGCGGCGATTCAGTCAGGAGGAGTTGCGTTTGCGCTGATCACAGCCGAAGGAATGCTGCAAACCAATCCGCCTCCGGTGCCGTTTCCGAGCCATTGGATCGCTCTGTTGGGCAATGTAGCGGTGACGAATAATCAGGTAAGTTTTGATGTTTATACCTGGTCAAAAAAACTGCATCTGGATCTCGATTTGTCGTCGTTTAAGAAATATTTCTGGGCGGCGGTGACGGGCATTCCTTAGCGATCGGCAGCGTTCTAAAAATCTGAAGTTGTGATACAGGGCACGTTTAGTAGTAAGATACTGAACCTGTCGGGGTAGCTTTTGGGATTTAGCGTCCATTAAAGATTAGACTCTCTAAAAAACTTGAGGGTCTGACGTGTGTTAGCACCATTGGGACTGTTCATTCACAGCCCTAAGCGGGTCTGTCGATCGTTTGAGGAAACTCTGAATGTTTAGAACGAGCCGTAAATCGTATCGATCGAGCCTGTCATCCTATCAAAGAAAGAAAAAACCGTTGCCTCGCTGGGTGATTTTTAGCGCCCTGCCGATCGCGCTGATCACGTTAGAGCTATTGGCGCGGCTGATCACTGGCATCATCGGCAAAGCACCCGAATTAAACGCCTTTGAAGGCGAACCGCTCAACGTCACGGCCTATCGATTAAACTATCTCGATCAGTCGGGCGCGACCTATGACGGGCTGCCCGATCGTGGGCGATTGACCGCAAAGCGCAGCCCGCTCATGGGCTATAGACTAATCGGCAATCAAAAAAGTCAGTTTTGGCAAATCAACGAGCAAGGGTTTCGCACCGATCGACCGAGCACCGCCGCCAAACCAAAAGACGAAACCAGAATTTTTGTCTTGGGCGGCTCTATGGCCTTTGGGCAGATGAGTTCTAACAATCAAAGCACCTTTGCTGCTCAGTTAGAAACGCGCCTTAATAAGCAGATCGCCGATCAGAGGACAAACTCCACTAAGTTTCGTCCTGATGTGTTGCCCTATTATGCCGATGATCTAGCTAAAGCGATGGCCCTGCCGCCTCGCATTCGCGATGGTAACTATCGGGTGATCAATGCCGCCGTGCCGGGCTATACCTCTAGCAATGAGTTGTCACAGCTTGCCCTTCAGGTCTTGTCTTATAAGCCTGACTTGATTATCGTGCTAGACGGCTATGCTGATTTGCTGTTGCCTAGCACTCAAGAAGGAGCCGACATTCCGGGCATTGAGTCTCTGTTAGATGACTCATTTGGGCATTTCACCACAGCGTTATCAGAGCGGTTTAAGAATTGGATGGGTCAATCATTCTTAATTAAGAGCGTTCAATATTGGGTGTTGCGTCCGCAAGATGCTCTCAAGCTTGTGATTCCTCCGGTCACTGAGACAGAGGGTTCGCTTTCACAAAAGCTTTCAGCCAACACTGATGAACTCGATCGCCGCGTCTCTCGCTATCGCAATAACTTAGAACAAATTGCGCGATTGACATCGGGGGCAAAAATTCCGATCGTGCTCGCCTTGCAGCCTGAGATCACGGGTCGCAGCCCTGACACGCTCACCTCACGAGAGAAGAAAATTCTCGACCAGGTAGGGCCGGCCTATCCGCAGCGAGTCAAAGCAGGTTATAGCCAGCTTCGGCAGGCTATAACCCAGGTCAAACAGCAGTTTCCTCAAGGGGTGATGACGCTCAACTTCAATGAGGGCAGCAACTTTCAGGGCGAAACGTTTTATGACACGGTGCATCTGACCGATGGGGCCAACGCCACGATCGCTAATCGACTCTATGACACGATCTCAAATTCTCTCACCCTGCAACCAAAACCCTACGGCGACCAAACCCCACCCGGACGGTAGAAGTGTCTCACCCTGTCGTCAAACCAGGTTGGGAGACTGCCCCCGTGGGGCGTGGTTTCTGACGGCTCGATCGCTTCCAAATACGCCAGTTCGTTAATTTGCGTGACTCCAGTCGTCACGATCGGGTTTTGGTCTGGTTGAGACTGCCGATCCTTGATCTGGTTAAACAGACGGTTTTCTTTCATCAGCCGACTGTAGGTGCGGTGAGGAATAAAGTAAATGGGATTGTAATCAGCAAATCGCAAAATCAGCACACACGCCCAGGAATATCGACCTTCGGTGATTGCCTCAACCACTTGCTTAAACTGATCGGGACTCATGACTTTATTTCGCTTTTGAGCAGTGCCGCCACTTTGAACGTGCATGAAAATATCTCCTGGTTAAGTTGGCTAACGGGCTATAGACTCAGACCACTTTTTTGCAATTGTCGAATCGGGTCAAGCAGCATATCGACCACCGCACGACGACGAATCACAATTTCGGCCGTGGCGGTTTGACCGATTTTGAGTCGAGTGGTTTGAGACGATGGGCGATCGAGGGCGATTTCAACGCGATAGACGGCTCCCAATCGCTCGTCAACTCTGATATCAGGAGCGATCGTGGTGACTTTGCCCGTCACGATTCCATAGTCTTGATAGGGATAAGCATCAAACTTGATCTGCACCGGGTCACCCACTTTGACAAAGCCAGCTTCGCGGGTTGGCAGGGCCGCCGCCAGCATCAGAGGCGCAGTTTGAGAGGCCACCTCAGCGATCGTTTGACCCGATTGCACCACTTCACCTCGGTTGCGAACGTTGAGCGCCAGCACCACTCCATCGACCGGAGCTTTGAGGACTAATTGCTTGATCTCAGTCTGGGCTTGCTGTAGCTGCTTTTCACTTTGCTGAAGTTTAGCTTGAAGCTGTGTCTGCTGCACCAGCAATTGCTGAATGGTTTGCTGAGACTGCACTTGAGCATTTTGCCCTTCTGCATAGCGCTGGGCAAGTAGTGCTCGTAAGCCCTGAGATTCGGCGATCGCTTGCTGCAAGTCCGATCGTGAGCGATTAGAGTCAGCCACCGTCTGGCGAATCTCGCCCATTTGCTGGGTGATGCCGCGCTGACGATCGCCAAAGTTTTGCTGCGCTTGAAAGAGTTGTTCTCTCGCCAGTGCCCCTTCATCCACCAAATATTTCAGTCGCGTTAGCCGCTCTTTTTGAGCAGTGGCATCGGTCTGCAATTGGCTCAACACCGCTTGACTAGTGACGGCTCGCTCTTCGGCTTGATGGATGGTGGTGTCTTGACCTTCGATTTTGGCTTGAGCTTGAGCGATCGCCGCTTCTTGAGCACGAATTTCTGCATGAGCGATCGCCACCCGCGTTTGAGCCTCTAGCTGAGTTTTGTCAATCAGGGCACCCGTTTGCAGCAGTTCTTTTTCATAGCTGGCGCGTTCTTGGCGCAGCCCTTCTAGGCGATTGAGGGCGATTTCGTTGTCTAAGTCGGCGATCGGTTGACCTGCCTTGACCACTTGACCTTCGTGGACATAGACCTGAGAAATCTTGCCCGCAACCACCGGGTGAACTTTAAAGGGTGCTCCTTGGGGCACCAAACGCCCCTGTGCTCGTCCGACTTCTTCCATCTGGCTGGTCATGGCCCAGGTTGCAAACGCCGCGCAGAAGATCACGCCGCCCATCACTAGGCGATCGGGCAAGGTCGGAGACGGGCGATCTAGAACGGTTTGCAGTGATGTAGACCAGCGGCTAGTGGGGGAGGGAGTCACTTCGGGGCGAGTCTGCGGTGCAATCACGGGCTGAGACATGACGGGACTAGATGCCACCGTGCCACCGTAAAGCTGGGCGATCTCAGTCTCGATCGCTAAGGGGGGCGGCAGATCATGAAAGCGATGGGCATAGACGGTCGTCTCTGGTGGGGCGACGAGGAGATGAGCGCGATCGTAAGACAATAATTCAATCCGAATAGTCATGGTAGTTCAAAGGGGTATGAGGATCAGCCGCTTGTTAGAGAACTGATTCAAGGGCCGATTAAAAAATCACGGCCTTGATATAATCGAAGCGTTTTAACAGTTCTTTACAAGCGATCGCTGGTGTGGAGATTTAGTGAGTCTGGTAGCGTAACCCCTGTGTCTTAGACTTGCCTTATCTTGGTGCTAGAAATATTTAGTAGCGTTACTTCTGATCTTCATGGTAGTGTTCTTCAAATCACTAATTCGAGAATATTCACAGATTTTATTATTGATTAGCTCTGACGTTAGAGATTCTGAGATTAAAGATCCAATTGCTGTTGGGCCAGTTGAGCATAGAGTCCTCCTTTGGCGATAAGCTGATCATGGGTGCCTTGCTCGACGAGGATGCCGCGATCGAGCACCAAAATGCAGTCAGCGCTGCGAACGGTCGAGAGGCGATGGGCAATAATAAAGGTGGTGCGGTGGCGGCTAATGTGCTGCAAATTTTTCTGAAATCGGCGCTCTGACTCGGTATCGAGCGAACTGGTGGCTTCATCTAAAATCAGGATGCGCGGATTGCTCAACAGGGCACGAGCGATCGCGATGCGTTGTCTCTGCCCGCCAGAAAGCAAGGTGCCTCGCTCGCCAACTTTGGTGTGATATCCCAGCGGCAGCGTCTGAATAAATGCGTGAGCTTCGGCCAGTTTTGCCGCATCTAAGACTTCTTCGAGACTATATTGCGGTCGATAAAGGGTGATGTTGTCTAGGATCGTGCCCGAAAACAGAAAGCATTCTTGAGGCACAATGCCCAACTGCTGACGCAGCGATTGCGGAGACACATGGCGCAGATCATTACCGTCGATCGTGATCCGTCCGCTGGTGGGCTGATACAAGCCCTGGATCAGGTTTGCCAGGGTGCTTTTGCCAGAACCACTGCGACCGACTAGGGCGATCGTGTCTCCAGCGTGAGCGGTAAAAGAAATGGTTTGCAGAATGTTGCGATCGTCGTCTGCGTTATAGCGAAATGTCAGATTTTCAAAGCTCACGTCGCCCTTGATGTGCGGGAGAATGAGCAACGGGCGATCGGGACTTTCTTCCGGTTCAGCGCTAAAGATATCATCCAATCGCTCAACCGATACCAACACTTCTTGAAACTCATCCCATAGCCCCACTAAAGACAATACCGGATTGAGCACACTGCCAATCATCATGTTGAAGGCGACGAATTGACCAATGCTGAGTTGATCTTGAATCACCAGCGTTGCCCCATACCAGAGCAGCGCTGTGCTACCTAGCATATTAATTAGTGCTCCAATGCTTTGCAGACCATTGGCAAGCTTCTGTCCTCGAAATTGAGCGTTGAATAATCCTGTTAAATCGTCTTCCCATTGCCAGCGCAGTTCTCGCTCTGATGCTGTCGCTTTAACCGTTGCAATCCCAGTTAGCATTTCTACCAGCGTTGAGTTTTGTTTAGCAGATTCATGAAAAATCTGTCGCGACGTTTGTCGCAAAAACGGACTCGCGACCACCGTCAAGATCACGATCGGCGGCAGCAATGCCAGCACCAGCAAGGCTAGCTGCCAGTTATAGTGCAGCATTAAGCCGACATAAAAGATCGCCATAATCGCGTCTAGCCACGCAGTCACCGCTTGCCGAGTTAGAAATAATTGAATCTTGTGATTTTCTTGAACTCGTGTGATGATGTCACCCACATGGCGGGTTACAAAAAACTGAAGAGGCAAGTTAAGCGCGTGACTAATAAAGCTACTGATCATCGTCAAATCGACCTGATTAGAAAAGAAATCTAATAGATATTGACGGATGCACGTTAAGCCAATTCGCCACAACCCAAACAGCAGCAGTCCAATAATAAACACCTGCAACGTTGGCAAGCTTTTATGAACGACCACCTGATCTAAAATAATCTGCGTAAACAGCGGCGTAACTAAGCCAAACACTTGCAGCAAGATCGAGGCCAGAATGATCGACCACAGCATCGATCGATAGGGCATAAACGCGCCCAAAAATCGCCCCAACGAAGGCTTAGACGAGGGCATCGCTTGTAGTAGCTCAGTGGGGTTGAGCAGCAGCGCATAGCCCGTCCAACTCGCCTGAAAATCGGGAATGGTCAGCGATCGTCGCCCCAGGGCCGGGTCAGACACCAACACGCGATTTCGCCTCACCCGATAGACCACAATGTAGTGATCGCCCTGCCAGTGAGCGATCCAGGGGGTCGATTGCTCGGCTAGACGGCCAAAACTCGATCGGACTGGGCGTGACTGAAATCCTAAATTCTCAGCAGCGAGGGCGAGACTTTTGAGCGATGCCCCCGATCGTCCGACTCCTGCCAGATTTCTGAGCATATTTAAACTAAATCGCTTGCCCCAATATTGCGCGATCATCGCCAGACAAGCCGCCCCGCAGTCTGAACTGCTCTGCTGCGAAATAAACGGATAAGACGGCCCAAATCTGCGACGTTGACTGGGTTTAGCAAACTCGATCGCGGCTGGCTGGGCTGAAATCGGTAAGGGTGACTGAAGCGAATTCGATCGGCTAGAAGTCTCAGAGCGAGACTGAGGCGAGATCGTGCGAGAAGCTCTTTGATGGCTGCGTTGAGGCACGATCGGTTCACCCTGGGATGACCCAAGTTTTAGCGACGGAAGAATCGCTTGAGCCGTCTCCCAGTGACTCACCGCGAGGTGATAGACCCACAGATTAGTCGTGGCGATCCAGTCGTCTGGAATCGCGTTGGGATAGCCCCAATCGGCTCCGATCGCTGGCGCGGGCGAAGCTTGACTGTGAATCTGACCGCTGCGGAGCCAAAAGCGACCCTCAGCAGTAGGCGTTGCTTGAGCTAGCCGCGACCCAGCCGGAATCTCAACCTCCGTCAACAACGGCATCAGTTGTTTGAGCGCGTGGCTAGACTGCGATCGCAGCGCCGTCGAAACCTTAAAGAAAATCAGTCGCTGTAGAGCTAAGGTGCGATCGCGCCAATAACTTTGCAGAGAAGAATGGTGTTGTAGCCAGGGTTCTAAGGCGGCGATCGGGATCTCAGCCACCATCCCCGCACTGGCCGCAATGGCTCGATAGGGCAACGGATCAGAACTAAACTGCCCATCTGCGCCATAACCTTCTCCAACTTCGAGCAGCGCCACCGGAACGTCTCGCTGATGTGCTGGATCAAAGCTGACCAACCGCACGCGACCCTGACACACGATCGAGAAATGCTGATCGTCTGATGACTCATTTCTTAACAGTTCAGTCAAGTCATCGCCCAGTTGAATATCGCGAATTTTGAACGATCGACTCAAGTCTAAAACCCACGATCGTTCTTCAGGAAATAGACTGAGCAAAATGTCAGCCAATCGTGTATCAGTGTGATCAGAAGTTACCGAAAAGTCAGATCCTCTAAGGTCTGGTAATCGTTTCATGGAATCTGTCAAAAATAAGTTAGAAACCGTTTTATAAGACAAAGCGGATATTTAATCGTCCTAGAAAATTAGCTTTTTAATTTTCTGTAGTTCCTCTAACGAGATAGTTCGATCGAGATCCCGACAGTTTTACGAATCTTTATAAACTTAGTTTTGCAGGGATTTCTAACCGATTTTTGCCATGAAATTAGGCAGACAAAACGCCTCCTTCACAAAACCCAAGTCTCTTGTGGAGTCTGCATCCTATCTGCCTAACAGACCAGGAATTTAGCAACTGATTTTGACGATCGCGTCAGTCTATAGCGCCACTGCTAGCAGCGATCGCTCAAGTGTTATCTAGTCCATATTTATCTACAGATAAAGGGCTGTATCAGCGTGTGAGTAAGACACCATTAGCAGCATCAAAACGATGATCCCGATCGCGAGAATTGCCAAAGATCCCCAACTTGCCGAATCAGAACCGATCTGTTTTTTTAGATCGTTAAGTTTATTAAAAGCTGCCATATAAATCTCTCCTTGTCTATCTGTTTACGGACTATACAAACAGTGTAAAAACAGAAGTTGAGGAACTTGTGAGGAAATTAGAAGAACCCTAAATTTCAAATCTTTGCCAATCACCGACAGAATTAAATCCACAAATCCACAAATTCTTAAAAGGATGCTGTTAAGAAAGGCTTCTCTGCGAATGCTGCGCTAGATTCTTGCGCAAACGCCTCTTAATGAGAATATTTGCTAAAAACTGACAGAAGTTCTATGCTGCTAAAGGTAAGTCTTAGCGCCGATCGAGCAGCCCTTGCGCTGTTCTCGTCAGTCACGATGTCAAATCAAAAAAGGCTAGAAAAATCCAGCCTTAATCGTCGTCAATTATTGCAGTGGGGGCTGATCGGCGGGGCTGGCGTGGCCGCATCCGCGATCGCTGCGACTCGGTTTTTAGCAGGGCGGGAGCGATCATCCGTAATCATTCCGCCATTGCCCTCGGTTGAAAAGGCCCGATCGAGCAACGATCCGATGTCCATCTTGCGTGACTTTGACTATGGCACGGTCACCCAAGAAAACGGCCGCACGGTGCGCGAGTTTCGAGTCGAGGCCCAGACTTCCACCCTCAAGCTTGACAACGCTCACACCTTCATCACTTGGAACCTGAACGGACGAGTGCCTGGCCCCACCCTTCGAGCCACTGAGGGCGATCGGATTCGAGTCATTTTTTATAACCGGGCTGGACACTCCCACTCGCTGCACTTTCACGGTGACCATCCGGCTGATATGGATGGCATTAAGCCCGTTAAAAACGGCAGCGTCATGATCTATGAGTTTGATGCCAAACCCTTTGGGGTGCATCTCTATCATTGCCATGTTGCCCCGGTGACTCGTCACATCGGCAAAGGCTTATATGGAATGTTTATCATCGATCCGCCGCAGCCGCGCCCCCCTGCCGACGAAATCGTGCTGATTATGGCGGGCTATGACGTAAACGACGATCAAAAAAACGAGCTATATGCCTTCAATGGCTTGCCCCACTATTACATGAAAAATCCGATCCCGATTCAGCAAGATCAGCTAGTGCGGCTCTATGTGCTGAACCTGATTGAGTTTGATCCCGTCGCGACGTTTCACCTCCACGCCAATATGTTTCGGGTTAATCAAACCGGGCGATCGCTCGCTCCCAGTTATGAAACCGACGTGATCACAATGGGAACGGCAGAGCGACACATTCTTGAATTTAGCTATCACAACACTGGAAAATTCATGTTTCATCCGCACCAAGACACCATTGCCGAAGCAGGCTGCATGGGTTTTTTTGATGTGATTGGCAACAAGGCCTAATCCGACTTTTTTAGAGATAACCGATAGAAATTAGGGAAAAGTAATTAGGAGTTATTGACAAGTATTCCCATAAAGGGTGACAATAGCGCTCACTTCAATTAATAGCAATTATTTTCATTAAGTGATTTTCTCTAGCCCCGATTTTCTGATGCCCCTTTTGCTCTTAGTTAGACCTAAACCCTAAACCGCTCTCACCTGGATAAGATTATGTCTGTCTTTCGTTTCCTCACTTTGTTCGTTTCAGCGTTCAGTTTGTCTGTGTTGATTGCGTGCAGTCAGCAGACTTCTGCGCCAAGCCCGTCTGCGCCCGTGAGTCCTGTGGCTCAATCAGAGATGTCGTCTCACTCAATGCACGGCGGCAAGCCCAAGATCAATATCAACAATGCAATTCTGTCTGAGTTAGACAAAATTGAGGCAACGCTGGGGGTTCCGGCTTTGTCTAACCGCATTCAGGCAAGCCGCCCCTACGCAAAAGTCGATGAATTGGTCACTAAAAAGGTGATCACCGCCGGGCAATTTGATCAGATCAAAGACTTGGTGACGATCGAAGACATCAAGCTGACGGGCGAAGCAAAAGACGTAGACTATATGACCAAGCTAGGGCTAATGAAAGGGCACCTGCTAGTTGCAAAAGAGCTATTAGATCTGCAAAAGCCCGCTCAAGCCGAACCCCATATTGGGCACCCGGTTGAAGAGATCTACGCCGATGTCGAAGACCAACTCAACGAGCGCAGCATCAAAGAATTTAAGACAACGTTGATTGCCCTGCAAGATACCGTCAAGGCGGGCGCAAAAGATGCTAACAAAGTGGGCACAGAGTTTAAGACGGCGATGCAAGCAGTTGATGGCGCGATCGCGGCCCTGCCCAACACTCAGCGCTCCTCATCTGACTTTGTGCTGCAAGTGGTGACGGGGTTATTAGACACCGCCAGTTCAGAATATGGGGCCGCCGTTGCCGATGGCAAGATCGCTCAGGCGATCGAATATCAAGACTCTCGCGGGTTTGTGACCTATGCCAGCGAGCTTTATAAAGCGATCGGGCCCCAAATGTCAAAAAACAAAGCCGCAGCAGATACCACAATCCAGACAACGATGGCTGATTTAATCAAGGTTTGGCCCTCTGTCTTACCTCCATCTGCCCCGGTCAAAACGCCCGTCGAAGTCTCTAAGCTGATTAAAACGATCGAGCAAACCGTTCAGAAGACTGCAAAATCCTCCTGACCTATCAATAATAAGGGGATGGACTCAACGATCGTCCCTTCAGTGTTCAATCACCCCACTACTTCTTAACAGCGACTCATGGATTTTAGTTCTGCATTACCGACGTTTGTGATTACCCTCCGAGAGGGCGTTGAGGCGGCGCTTGTTGTTGGCATCGTGCTGGCTTATCTCAAAAAAGCCAAGCAGACCGATTTAAATTCGTGGGTTTATGGCGGGGTCGCCGTTGGTCTATTTGTGAGCGCGGTGATTGGGCAGTTGTTTGGCTGGCTGATCGCCAACTTGGGCACGGTCAATCAAAAATATTCTCCGGTGATTGAGCCACTGCTAGAAGCCGTTTTTAGCCTACTGGCGATCGGGTTTTTAAGCTGGATGCTGGTGTGGATGACCCAAAACGCCCGAATGATGAAGTCCAACGTTGAGGGCGCGATCGGGTCTGCTCTCAGCAATCGAGCCGGGGCTGGGTGGGGCATTTTTGCGCTGATCTTTTTTGCCGTGCTGCGAGAAGGGTTTGAAACGGTGCTGTTTATCGCGGCCAAGTTTCAGCAGGGTCTAGTTCCGGCTTTGGGCGCACTAAGCGGCATCGCTGTCGCTGCGGGAATTGGAGCCTTGCTGTTTAAATGGGGCGTTAGGCTCAATCTGCGGCTGTTTTTTATGGTGATGGGGGCCTTGCTGCTGCTGATCGTGTCGGGCTTAGTCGTCACCTCGTTGGGGCACTTTGACACCGCTTTGCAAACCCTGGCGCAGTTAGATCGCCAATCTGAAGGGCTGTGCTTCTTTCAAGAGCGATTTGCTAAGCCTCAAGACCGCGATTGCATTTTAGGCCCGATGGTGTGGAATGCCAGCAAAGTCTTGCCCGACGATCGCTTTCCTGGGGTCATTTTCAACGCTTTGTTTGGCTATACGCAGCGGCTCTATCTGGTGCAGGCGATCGGCTATGGCGTGTTTTTGATCACGATCGGCAGCCTTTATTTTCAGAGTCTATCAGGTCGGGTGATCTTGCCGATTCGCAAAGCGAGATCCACGATCGCGGACTGATGATTAATTTTTAAAGACGTTCGGACTGTTGACAGGATTTAGTCAAAAAACCCTCTCCTATCCGCTTGACAACTCATAATCATTACGAGTACGCTCTACTAGTAACCGTCGAGGAGCTAACTTTTATGTTGCCTAACCGAGAAGGACAGCGCGTTCCTAACGTGACTTTTCACACCCGGCAAAATAATCACTGGGTCGATCTGACCACCGATGAACTGTTTTCTAACAAGACGGTCGTCGTTTTTTCGTTGCCCGGTGCCTTTACACCGACGTGCTCATCGACTCACTTGCCGGGCTATAACGAGTTGGCAAAAACCTTCAAAGTCCAACGGCGTTGATGAGATTCTCTGCGTGTCGGTTAACGACACCTTTGTGATGAACGAGTGGGCTAAGAGCCAAGAAGCTGACAACATCACCCTGATCCCCGATGGCAACGGTGAGTTTAGCGAAGGCATGGGGATGCTGGTCGAAAAGTCGGATCTAGGATTTGGCAAGCGATCGTGGCGCTATTCAATGCTGGTCAAAAATGGCCTGATCGAGAAAATGTTTATCGAGCCAGAAGAGCCAGGCGACCCTTTTAAAGTGTCGGATGCTGACACGATGCTTGCCTACATCAACGCCCAAGCCGAAAAGCCCAAAGTCGTCTCTCTGTTTGTCAAAGAGGGCTGTCCGTTTTGCGCCCGCGCCAAGGCCATGTTGACTGACCACGGCATGGACTATGAAGAAATTGTCTTAGGTCGCGATGCCAACTTAAGAGCGTTGCGCGCCATCACCGGAGCCGTCACCGCCCCTCAGGTGTTTATCGATGGCAAACTGATCGGTGGGTCTGAGGCGTTAGCCGAATATCTAGGCGTAGCAGCCTAACCTCCACGGAGCACATCCTGAGTAAAACCCCGTAAGGGCATAGCACCGCTGTGCCCTTTATCTTTGCAAATAACCCCTAGATTTAATCTGCGCTCTTCAGCACGATCGTAGCTGCTCGATCGCCTCTAAATAACTCGGAATCTCTTCTCCGGCGGTCTGACAGGCCACTCGATCGACCGAGATCAGATCGTCGCCAAAAAAAACTTTCTCTAACGCAACCGTCTGACCTTTATCAGGCTTCCAGTCAGGGCTAATTAATCGGCGATCGCCATCCACGACGGCTCCGTCAAACAGATGCCCGATGCAAAAATAGACATCCTGCAACACTTGGGGCACTGAGGGGCGATGAAGCTGTCCCCGTGAGTTGGCGCTACGAGCTTTATATTTCGATCGCGGAAACAGTCCATATAAATTCTTAAGCGAAGCAGAAATTAAGGCTTCGTCTTTCAAGACCGTTCGTTTGAGTGTGCCGATCGTAATCCGACAATCGACTTCTTGCAGTAGAGCAGGGGCCCACATTTTGCTAAAGCGCACCGGATTTGGGGATCGATTGGTATATTCAACGATCGGCAGCGTGTCGGCATCTAAAAGCTGCATCCCTTCATCGAGCAGCCCATAAAATCCATTTTTTGCCGCGATGTCAGCCAAACTCACCGGAGAGCAAACCCCCTCTACGATTAGAATTTCAGCATTAGGGCTAGCTTGACGCAGCGCCTTTAAGACGTGACCCAAAACCTCCATACTCACCGTCACAGGCGGCCCAACAGGATAGCCCAAGTTAGGTTTAACCAAAATGCGCCGAGCACCATAAGCCGACGCTGGCGGCTGGTAAACCCACGATCGGGCAGAAGCCGTGTGAACCGTCTCAGTCGTGTGAGTCACCATAACCAACCCCATGCGTAAGGGCACGGCACTGCCGCGCCCATTGACTCTGCCAACAACCCGCCCTACCTCATCCACGTTTTCTAAGAAATAAGCCTCCCGATCGGTAATCTACCAATCAGGAAGCTTAAACCATCCGCCCTAATTCACAGAGCGGTCAATCTCATTCAGTCCTACGCAGCAGCCTGACGCTCTTTGGCAGCCTTGATTACCTCTTCAGCGATGTTGCTAGGGCACGGTGAATAGTGAGAGAACGACATCGAGAACTGTCCGCGTCCAGAAGTCATAGTTCGTAGGTCACCAATGTAGCCAAACATCTCACTCAACGGCACATCGGCTTTAAGACGCGCCCCAGTTTGCCCAGTTTCCTGAGACTTCATCATGCCTCGACGACGGTTGAGATCGCCGATCACATCGCCCATATAGTCATCCGGGGTAAACACATCGACGTTCATGATCGGTTCGAGCAACTGAGGCCCCGCTTGGGGAATGGACTGCCGATAGGCCGCCTTAGCCGCAATCTCAAACGCCATCGCCGACGAGTCAACCGGGTGGAAGCCGCCTTCCATCAGCGTGAACTTTAAGTCCATGCAGGGGAAGCCAGCCAGCACGCCTTTGTCGATGCAGCTTTCAAAGCCTTTTTCGACAGCAGGCCAGTATTCTCTGGGCACCGATCCCCCGGTCACCTTTGACTCAAACTGGAAGCCGCTGCCGGGTTCGCCCGGCTCAACCACATAGCTGATCTTGGCATATTGACCCGAACCGCCCGACTGCTTTTTGTGGATGTAGTCGTCTTCGAGGCGCTTGGTGATCGACTCGCGGTAGGCAACTTGAGGTTCGCCCACTTCGACTTCGACCCCGTGAGTGCGCTTGAGGATGTCTACTTTGATATCTAGGTGCAGTTCGCCCATGCCCTTGAGAATGGTTTCGCCGCTCTCTTGGTCAGTCATCATGTGGAAGGACGGGTCTTCTTGCACCATCTTGGTCAGGGCAGCCCCCATTTTTTCTTCGCCGCCTTTGACCTTGGGTTTGACCGAAATGGAGATCACCGGGTCGGGGAAAACCATTGGCTCTAGCGTCGCCGGATGTTTGGGATCGCAAATGGTGTGACCCGTGCGAACGTTTTTCATGCCGACGATCGCGATGATGTCACCCGCTTGAGCCGAGTCAATCTCTTCACGAGAATTGGCGTGCATTTCAACGAGGCGACTGATCCGCTCGGTCTTGCCCGTGGCGGTGTTGAGCACAGTGTCGCCCTTAGAGATCCTGCCAGAATAGAGGCGAGTGAAGGTGAGTGCCCCAAAGCGATCGTCCATAATTTTGAACGCTAGCGCTCGCAGAGGTTTTTCGGGGTCTACGATCGCAAAAGAGCCAGTCGCTTCGCCTTCGAGGTCAACTTCTGGCTGCGGAACCACTTCCATTGGGTTGGGCAGATAGTCAACCACGGCATCTAGCACCAACTGCACGCCCTTGTTCTTAAACGACGAACCGCAATAGGTCGGGAAAAATGCCAGGTCGCGGGTGCCCTTGCGAACGCATCGCTTAATCGACTCGATATCTAGCTCTTCGCCCTCTAGATATTTTTCCATTAAGATATCGTCTTGCTCAACCGCTAGCTCGATTAGCTGCTCGCGATAAGCTTCGACATCATCGACCATATCAGCAGGCACATCGGTGATCTGATAGCCCATCGGGTCACCCGACTCATCCCAGATCCAGGCTTTGCGAGTCAGCAAATCGACCATGCCGCAAAACTTTTCTTCGATGCCGATCGGCAGCACCATCACCATCGGTTTTGCGCCCAGCACTTTGTCAACTTGCTTGACGACCCGATAAAAATCGGCACCTGTGCGATCGAGCTTGTTGATATAGATGATCCGAGCGACTTTAGAATCGTTGGCATAGCGCCAGTTGGTTTCAGACTGTGGCTCAACCCCGCCCGACCCGCAAAACACCCCAATGCCGCCGTCAAGCACCTTCAGCGATCGGTAGACCTCAATGGTGAAATCGACGTGACCGGGCGTGTCAATGATATTAAGTTGGTGCTCGTTCCAAAAGCAGGTGGTGGCCGCAGACTGAATGGTGATGCCGCGCTCTTGCTCTTGTGCCATGAAGTCTGTGGTTGCCGCGCCTTCGTGCACCTCACCGATTTTGTGGATCTTGCCCGTCAGCTTCAGAATTCTTTCAGTAGTGGTTGTTTTGCCAGCATCGACGTGCGCGAAGATGCCAATATTACGATAGCGAGTGAGGTCTTTCATGGTTGCTCTTTAAATTAAACGCGACAAACCGGGAATAAGCCCCTACAAGGGTCATTCAGAAGCATTCAATAGTGCTTTCATAACGATTAGAGGCTGAATTGCAATTATGTCAACGATTCAGGATGTCTCTTCCCTGGCTTTGGCTCTATTACTTATTGTAAATTGTGACGGGTAAAGTGTGCAGGATAAAGGGTAAACAGGTCGAGGAGATTAGGCGGGTAGTCTAGAATTTAGACGTGAGTTGTTACGGTTTTCCCTACTTTTTATGACTGATCTGCCCCCATCGCCTACAGAGTTTCTCACGCCGGATGAGTGTGCTGAGGTAGACAAAGCCCTGTTGACTTCACGCGATCGCTTCTCAGTCAGAGTTGCGATCTATGCACTGCGATCGCTCAAGCAGGTGGCTCAGAAATCTGATCAAGCGATCGCAGATTTAGACCCGCAGCAAATCGCCGATTGGGTAGCTAACGATCCCGGTTTGCAGCAGGGAATAGACAGCAATTTTAAACCATTCTTCACACAACTGACGATTTCGGCGATCAAGCCGTTGCAGCGATCGGCGATCGATTCTGGGGTTGCGATCGAGGATCTGACCGTTCCTCAAGTTGTCGCCTGGTTTGAGAAAGAAGCCAAACTGCGGCTCGAAAATGGGGTTGGCAATGCAGAGACCTAAGGTTGTATTTTAGGATCGCAAGAGCCGTTCATCCAGACCGATGTCCTCAAACTACTTCCCTAGCGGTCAGTTTGAGAAGGCTACTGTTTTTTTGAACAGACTGACCTTTTGAAGCCTAGCGTCTAGAGAAAAATCTGAGCAATGGGGGCGCTAAAGCCCGGCAGCAGGGGAGACATGAGGCTATCTCCATTGAGCAGAGTGGCAACTAGCTGAAGTTGGGCTTGATTACGGCGATAAACTTCTAAAGTCTTGAGTTGCCAGTTGACGATCCAATATTCCTGAACCCCGTGTAACGAGTAGAGTTTGAGTTTGACTTCCTTATCTCGCTGCTCATTGAGATCACCGGGGGAAAGCACTTCAACGATTAATTCAGGGGCAACGGTGAGATGACCTGCTGAATCAACGCCCTTGGCAAGGCTTTCTCGACTAACCCAAACGACATCAGGAATCACCGCATCTGTTGGAGTAAAAATAACGCCCGGTGTCTGAAAGGCGCTCCCCATCTCAGTTGTCTCTGACCAGGTTTCTAGGCGAACGTGCAGTTTGCCTGCTGCACCTTGATGACGAATGTGAGGGGCACGGGTCACAAGCAGGTCTCCATCAATAATTTCATAGCGTTTCCAGCCGCCATCGTCGGGCATGGCATCGAGATCACGAGTTGTCCAGCGGAGCGAGTTGGCGACCATGAGAGTGACCATTAAGCTTGCTTTTTAGTGTAGTCGATCGCCGAAATGGCGGCTGATTGTCCGTGAGCGGTTTAGATCAACTAGGCTCGATCGAGACTGCATAACCGATCCTATTTAAAGCATCACTAACTCAAGCTGAGAGCGATCGCTTTTCTAGTAGATTCTGGAAACCGCTGCTACTCAGATTTTCTAAGCTTCTCCACAAAAATGGCTTGCACTTCACCTTCAGGATCACGAAGGTCAAAGGGATAAGGTTGATAGGGAGCGTTTGGATCACGACGACTCATAAGGACTTCCAACGCGGCTCGAAAGGACTGAGCCTCATTCCTATGAGCCGAAATATACTGCTTTAGTTCAGCGTTGGTCATTTGGTGAAGATCATGTGTCATAGAACAAAATCCCAATTGCCATCTTCTTTTATTATCAGCGCAGTTTCATCAGCCGCCCCAGCCTGGATATAAATTGTCTTTAGATTCTGGTCATAACGAAAAACCTGGATTGGTTAGTACAGGTTAGATAGCAACTGACACAGAAATATCGCTGTATTGGATTGTTGCTGAGTTGGCAAGCTAAACTCCTTAAAAACAATAGTCCCGAACAATTTTAATGCACGTAGCCCTTAGCCAGATAACCAAAACTTATCCAACCATTCAAACGTGTTCCACCCCTTCGTTCCGGTAAAGTTGAAGAACACTTTCCCACCTTATTTAGGAACCAATGGCAAAAACTGTTCTCATTACTGGCGCTTCGACAGGAATCGGGCTTGCAACTGCAAAGCGATTTCAACAGCGAGGCTGGAACGTGGTTACAACGATGCGATCGCCCCACTTTTCCACGTTACGATCTATGAAGTGCTAAGGTGCTCACATAACTGCTTCCACCCAAAATCGCATGAGTCTGCTTACCCTTCGATCGATCAAAAAAGACTTCGGCATTAAAGAATTGCTGAAAGATGCCAGCTTCACCGTTGAAGAAGGCGACAAGGTGGGGCTGATTGGCACCAACGGGTCTGGCAAATCAACCCTGCTCAAAATGATCGCCGGATTGGAGTCGATCGACGCTGGACAACGGCTCGTCAACCCCAGTGCGCGACTCGTTTATCTGCCACAGCAGCCCGAAATCGACGAAAACCACACCGTGCTTGAGCAAGTGTTTGCCGATAGCGGCGACCAAATGGCACTAGTGCGCGAATATGAAGAGCTTTCTGACAAATTAGCCCACGGGCAAGGCGACCAAGCCCAAATCATGGCGCGGTTTTCAGACGTGTCTGAAAAAATGGACTCGACCGGAGCCTGGGAACTCGAAACTAATGCCAAAATTATTCTCACCAAGCTAGGCATCGAAGATCTGAGCGCCCGAATTGGTGACCTATCAGGCGGCTATCGCAAGCGCATTGCCCTGGCCACGGCGCTGCTGTCTCAGCCCGAAATGCTGCTGATGGATGAGCCGACTAACCATTTAGATGCGCTCTCGGTCGAGTGGCTGCAAAGCTATCTCAATCGCTATCGCGGGGCGCTGCTGTTGATTACTCACGATCGCTACTTTCTCGATCGCGTCACCAATCGCATTTTAGAAATCGATCGCGGCGATCTCTATGCCTACTCTGGAAATTATTCCTATTATCTAGAGAAAAAAGTGTTGGCTGAAGAATCGGCGGCCAGCACTCAGCGCAAACATCAGGGCGTGTTGCGGCGTGAATTAGAGTGGCTGAGTCGAGGGCCCAAAGCGCGAAGCACCAAACAAAAAGCGCGGATTGATCGAGTTCACGAAATGCGCGATCGTGAATTTAAACAAGCCAACGGCAAAGTTGATATCGCAACAGCAGGTCGCCGCATTGGTAAAAAAGTAATTGAGATCACGAATGTCTCAAAATCCTTTGGCGATCGTGTTTTGATCAAAGATTTCACCTACGAGTTTAGCCCTGACGATCGGGTGGGCATCATTGGCGCAAACGGTGCGGGAAAATCAACGTTAATGAATCTAGCAACGGGACGGTTAACGCCCGACTCTGGCACCGTAGACATCGGCAGCACGATTCACATTGGCTATTTTGATCAACATTCGGATGATTTGCTGAACTCACTCAATCAAGATCAGCGCGTCATTGATTATCTTAAAGAAACCGCAGAGTTAGTGACTTTAGCAGACGGGACGGTGATCACAGCATCTCAAATGTTAGAGAAGTTCTTGTTCCCCGGAAGTCAGCAATATTCGCCCATTAGCAAACTGTCTGGGGGCGAAAAACGACGATTATTTTTGCTGCAAGTTCTTTTAAGTGCGCCCAATGTGCTGATTTTAGACGAGCCGACTAACGATTTAGATGTGCAAACGTTAGCCATCTTAGAAGAATATTTAGAAGACTTTAACGGCTGCGTGATTGTGGTTTCGCACGATCGCTACTTTCTCGATCGCACGGTCGATACAATCTTCTCGCTTGAGCCAGGGGGCAACATTCGTCAATATCCCGGTAACTACTCGGTTTATTTAGACTATAGAAAAGCCGAAGAAGACGCAGCTAGCGGAAAAACGGACGCGTCTGATAAGAAGTCTGCAAAACAACCAGAGCAACCAACGGCGGCAACCCCGGCGATCACTAACAAGACTCGAAAGCTCTCTTATAAAGAAAAGCGTGAGTTTGAAACGTTGGAAGCTAAAATTCCGCAAATGGAAGCTGAAAAAGCCACCCTTGAAAAGACGCTATATCGCACTCCGCCTGACAGCTTTTCGGAGGTCGAAAAACTTTCGGCGCGGATGGCAGAGTTAGAAAAAACGATCGAGACCTCAACAGAGCGCTGGCTAGAACTGGCAGAACTGGTGGCCGATTAACGCGATCGACTGCCCAAAAAGACAGCCCCAGTTTGTTTACCAGGGCTAACACTCTTCCATTTCAGTTTGGCTTCATCTACTTAAGCATTTGGCAGAGAGCGAGGTGATTCAACTTTTTGGATCACGATCGCTATCTTGCTGGGCATTGGAAGACACACCATACCTACTTATTTCGACGCGATCTCTGAGTTTTAACGATCGTGACTCGAAGGGCTGCGATCGCACGAAACAGATTTGCGGTGGCGTTGATGGGCTTTTCGGTGGTGCCGAGAAGTAGAGTTAGGACGAGCACCCAGGAAAGCGGATTGGTTGGATCGATCGGAATCTGAGGCAAAGTCGTGGGGAGTTGAGGCTCGATCGTTTGGATGGGTTGGGTGGATTGAAGATTCATCATGATTGAGTTGCCTCGTATTGGGTTGATGAATCTAGTAAAAGATTTGGGGGATCTCCCAAGGCAAGAGCAGAATTTTATTCTCGGAATCGACTGACCTGAGTAGGATTGGTTACATTAGGGGAGGGGAATTTGCTCGCAATCCCCCAAACTTCCCCCAAACTTTTTGATGTTTGTAGACTGACCCAGCTATGCCTAGCTCTCAGAAAAAATCCCATGGTCCGATCGTGCAAGCTCGTGTCCGTCAAGTGTTGAAGGGGATTTTGGAGGCGACAAAAGTAGGAGAGATCAGCGATTCAAAAAAATTACAGTTTCGCTGGCAGGATGAAGCAGCAGGAAGTCAGAAGGTGACGATCGAGACGACACTGCAAGCTTTGATGCACGTCACCAATCAAGACGGACAGGCAACTGTGACGACCGCAAATGTGCGGGAAGCCTTGGAGGCGATGCGGGATTTTCTGGGGATTTTGCATGACCATCGCGTGAAAACAAAGGGTGAGGCGCAGTGGGATTTTACGCTGACGTTAAGTTCAACACACATCAGTCGTAATCTCGAAGCGTTTGATAAGCTCTGGGAAAGTAAGCGATCGCCCAAGTCGAAATTGCAGGCTCTACCAGAGCAAAGCCCGAAATCAGGACTGAAGGTGGGTGCGCCGTCTCTAGGGGTGCGGTTGCCGGAGAACTATGTGCCGCGTCCTAAAGCGTTTGATGCGGTGAAGCAGAAGCTGTTGGCAACGGACGATCGGGCATTAGTGGTGAGCGCGATCGCAGGTTTAGGCGGATTGGGCAAATCGGTGTTGGCAACAGCGTTGGTGCTAGATGCTGAGGTGCAGACGAGATTTGCAGATGGGATCTTGTGGGTGACGCTGGGACAGAATCCCGACCTTCAAAATTTGCTGGGAGATTGGATTCGGACGTTGGATAAGTCGCGGGAGAGTTATTCGGCGACGACGTTGGAATGGGCTTCAAGTTATTTGCGGACGGTGCTACTGGAAAAGCGAATGTTGCTGGTGGTGGATGATGTGTGGAATGGGGCGCATGTGGAGCATTTTCGGGTGGGCGGTGCAGCGTGTCGGGTGTTGGTGACGACGCGGGAGGCGCAGATTGAGGGAGCGGAGTATCATCTGTTGGATTTGATGTCGGAAGTGGAAGCGATCGAGCTAGTGCGGCAAAAGCTAAAACGACAGTGGAAACCGGAACAGGAATCGGAAGTAAAAGCGTTTGCGAAGTCGTTGGGATATTTGCCGTTGGCGTTAGATTTGGCGGCGAATCAGGTGCGGGATGGGTTGAGTTGGGGGGAGTTGCGATCGGAGTTTGAGACAGAGCGGCGATCAGTAGCGTTGGAGGTATTGGATTCTTCGGAGGCTTGGGATTGTCTGGATGAGAATCAGCAGCGCAAGTATAGTTTGCGGGCTTGTTTTAATTTGAGTTTGCGGCGGTTGAGTGCGGAACAGTTACGGCAGTTTGCGTGGTTAGGAGTGTTGCCAGAGGATGTGAGTCTGGATGTGCGGATGGCGGTGACACTGTGGGAGTTGTCGCCCTTGAAAGCGAAGAAGGCATTAATTGCTCTGCGGAATCGATCGTTTCTGACCAGTGGGACGGAGACATTGGAAGGGGAGCTAACCTATCGGGTGCATGATTTGATGCACGATACGGCGCGGGGATTGATCGAACAAGCAACCCTCAGCGCTCCAATCCGAACGCTTGCGGATGCTCATGCTCAATTCTTGGATCGCTATCGCCAAAAGTGCGATCGCTGGGATCGGTTGCCGAATGATGGATATATTCATCGCCATTTGACGTGGCATCTCCAGCAGGCGGGGCGAGAGGATGAGATTCATGTGCTGATGGCGATGAGTGATGAGCAGGGGCGGAATGCTTGGTTTGAGGCGTGCGATCGACTGGGGCAACCTGCGATTTTTGTACAGGATGTGAAGCGAGGGTGGCAAATTGCAGAGGAAAGTTATGAGCAAGATAATACTCGCTCGATTGTGTTGCAGTGTCGATATGCATTGATTACAGCAACGCTGAATAGTTTGGTGGGGAATCTACCGATCGGGATGATGGCAGAGTTTGTGAAGCGTAAGTATTGGACACCAGAGCAAGCTTGGGCATATGTAGAGCAAATGCAGGATGAGGAGAATATTGTTGAGGCGATTGAGAAACTTGCGTCGTATTTGCCTAAGGCGATCTTTGGGTTTGCGGTTAAGAAGACGCGATCACTGCGGAATGAGAGTAACATTGCAATGGCATTGACTGCCTTAACCCAGGTTGACTCAGCCTACCTGTTAGAAGCGGTGAGGGTGGCACGGTCAATTCGAGATGTGAGAGATCGCGCAAGATCATTGAACAAATTAGCTCAGATTGACTCAGTTTACTTGCCAGAGACCATAGAGGTCTCACGATCAATACAGGACGAATGTCATAGAGCATCGGCATTGAGTGATCTAGCCAAAATTGATAATTCCTATTTTGAAGAAGCATTAGACGCTGTACGGTCAGTTCAAAACGCGTCCGCCCGTGCAACAGCATTGTGTACGCTAGCTAAAATCAATAACGCATATTTTGAAGAAGCATTAGATGCTGTACGGTCAATTCAACATCCATTCTTTCATTCAGAAGTGATGGATACCTTAGCTGAGATTGACCATACTTATCTTTCAGCAGAGACAGCGAGATCTCTTCAAGATGAGTACTGGCGGGCGATGATATTAACTGCTCTAGCTAAAACTGACTCGACTCATTTTACTGAGGCATTGACAACAGCACGAACAATTAGAAATAAACATGAGAGCGCGGTGGCGTTGAGTGTCTTGGCCAAAATTGACCCAGCTTATTTTGCAGAAGCATTAGCGGCATTTCTTGCAATTGAGAAGGAGAGGTTGATTGAGCCTTGGAATATGCGAAAAGTGAAGATACTGAGTATCTTAGCCGAAGTGAACACTGCTGATATTGCTAGATTGTTGGACGTGGCATTCTCAATTCACGATGAGGACAAGCAGGCAAGGGCACTCTTCAAACTAGTCCGAATCGACAGAGCATATCTTGCAGAAGCATCGGATGCTGCCCGCTCAATTCGGATGCAGTTCGATCGTGCAAGAGCATTGAGCATTTTAGCTCGAATCGACAGAGCATATTTTGCAGAAGCATTGGATGCTGCACGGTTAATTCAGGATAAGTCCGATCGTGCAAGAGCATTGAGCGTCTTAGCTCGAATTGACAGAACGTACTCCATGGAAGCATTGAATACTGCACGATTAATTCAGGATGAGTCCGATCGTGCAGGAATATTAAGCACTTTCCTAGCCCAAATTGACGAAATCTGCTTTGCAGAAGCTTTAAGCGTGGCTCGATCACAACAGAACAACTACAACCGTACACTTAGATTGATTGACTTAGCGGAAATTGACGAAACATATTTTGCAGAAGCATTAAGTGCGGCGAGTCTATTGAGGATGAGCAAGCCTTTGCATGGTCTAAAATCACAGACCGTGCCCCTGCATTGCGTGATCTAGCTAAGGTTAGCAATGCTGACCTTGCCCAGTTGTCATCGGCTGCACGATCAATTCAGGATGAATTCATGCGTGCGTGGGCATTGCATTCCCTAGCACAAATTGATTCAACTTATTTTACTAAAGGGTTAGAATTGGCGCGATTAGTCCAAGATGAGTTTAAACGTGCTGTTTTAGAGTTTCTCTATGCTCTAATTCAAACTGACCCAGCTTATTTAACTGAAGCGTTTGAGGCGCTATGGTTGTTGATTCAGACTGAGCGAAAGTATGTGGAATTTGGAGATATATTTTGCGATGGTGGTGTAGCTAAGCAATTGCCTGAAGCATTACTGCCCGCACTTCTAGAAATATTGTCGCTATTCCAAAATGAGCAAGCGCGTGCAGAAGGGTTGTGTGGGTTAGCTGAAGAGCTACCTGAAGTGTTTCTGCCCCAAGCCCTTGATGCCATCCATGCCATCATCCACAAGCTCACCCGCGCCACAACCCTCCGATCCTATCTTCCTCGCCTTTCTCTTGCTACACTCCCGTATCCCGACTGGCAATCCCACCTTCACCTCCTTGCCCACTGCACCCGCGCCGATCTTATGCAAGACCTCGCCACGCTGCATCCCCCGATCGCACATCTCGGCGGAGCCGCCGCCATCCGAGGCATGGTCGATGCCATGCGCGACGTATGCAATCAATGGAAATGAAGCAGAAGCGATAAACTGAAAGTGAATATGTATTCCCGTCGCCCATGCTCACCCAAGAATTAGAACAACAACTCCTTGGTCTTGAACCCGCAGAAAAACAGCGGCTCATTCAACTCCTCAGCGAAAGTCTCTCCGCCTCCAATCCAGCCTCAACTCCCCAACCTACTCACCAAAGTCTTGTCGAATTCCTACAAGATTCTCCCCTCGCTGAAGCGCTTGCCAGTGGTGAACTCGACCTCACCCGCGATCAAAGTCCCATTCCCGATCGCGTCAATCTATGATATATCTGCTCGACACCCGTATCCTTTCAGAAGGCGCAGCGAAACAACCGAATCCCAGCGTCATCCCTAGTAGCAGTTGAATTCAACCCGTTGAAACGGGTTTCGCCCCGTTAGCCCGGACTTGCAGTCACGGGCGGGACGGCAACGAAGCGAAGAAACTTTCGATACTTTTCAAACCTCATCTAAGGTACTTGACGCGATCGAGTTCCTCTGTTAAGTTCAGAGTAATCAGTTTTCGAGCGGCACCCTTTTATGTCTCACAACACGTTTTTCTTTTTTTGGCGCGAGGCGGTTCACTTGGGGTGAATGTCGTTCGTTGTGAGCGCCCCAGTGAACCGCAGACTAACCTCTGCGGTTTTTTAATGTCCTGATTAAATGTCCTGATTCGGTTTTTTCTCTGATGCTCCACCTGAATTCCTGGCGATTTAGATTTTATTTTTTTATCCCAACCAGTTCTGGGTGAAGCTGTCGTGCAAATGTTCGTCAGGCCCGGAACCCAAAGGTTTCGGGCTTTTTTATTATTTAGGAGTCTAGGTCATGAAAGATGCAAAATTGGTCGCTAAATCTCAATCAAATCAGAACACGATCGTTAAACTCTCTGAGCGAGTGGCGATCGGGGGTCAAAAAATCGTCGTCATCGGCGGCCCCTGCACCGTCGAAAGCCTGACGCAAATGGAAACCGTCGCCCGTCACCTTCAGTTTGCGCCCGTGCAAGCGTTGCGAGGTGGCGTTTATAAGCCGCGCACGTCGCCCTATGCGTTTCAGGGCATGGGCATCGAGGGGCTAGAAATCTTGGCAGAGGTTCGCAACCAGCTACGGGGATGCCTGTCGTGACTGAAGTGATGGCCATTTCACAGATCGAGGAAATCGCTGCCTATGCCGATATGCTGCAAATCGGCAGCCGCAATATGCAAAACTTCGATCTGCTCAAAGCCGTTGGACAAGCCAACAAGCCGATTTTGCTCAAGCGAGGGTTGGCGGCGACGATCGAGGAGTTTGTGATGGCCGCCGAATATATCGTCAGTCACGGCAACCCCAATGTTGTGCTGTGCGAGCGAGGCATTCGCAGCTTTGACCCCTACACTCGCAACGTGCTGGATTTAGGAGCCGTCGTCGCCCTCAAACAAATCACTCATTTACCTGTGATGGTCGATCCCAGCCATGCCGCCGGAAAGCGAGAACTGATCGCGGATCTATCTCGTGGCGCGATCGCGTGTGGTGCCGACGGTCTGATCATTGAGTGTCACCCAGAGCCAGAAAAGTCTGTTTCTGATGCCCGTCAAGCGTTAGCTCTCAACGACATGGTGAGTCTAGTCCGCAGTCTCAAGCCCGTTGCCGAAGCGATCGGTCGTCAGGTCTATGAGGCTCAAAGCCCCCAGTTAGCGATCGCTTAAAAAAATGGGAGGTGAAACCAACCTATCTGCTTCATCTCTCATTTTTTATAGCCGTCATCGTTTCTAAATCACCATTCCATCGGGAATCGTCGCATTTTTCAACACCACGACGATGCCACTGCGAATGTAGAACCCTTGATTCTCTCGATTGGCTTCTTCGACCCGATCTTTGTTGACAATGTGAACGTTGCAGCCAATGCGGGCGTTTTTGTCGATGATCGCCCGTCGAATCACCGAGTCTTTGCCAATGCCCAAGGGAACTTGAGCATTGTCACAGTCGAGTTCTGATTGCCGTTCGGCATAGTCTTCATAGAAGTCAGCCCCCATGATCAACGTGTCTTCGATCGTGGCTCCGCCCTCAATGCGCGATCGCACGCCCAAAACCGAATGGCTAATGCGGCAGTCTTTGAGAATGCAGCCCTCGCCGATTAACGACTCGGTGATTTTGCAGTCAAAATATTTGCTGGGGGGCAGAAAACGGTGACGAGTATAGATCGGAGCTTTGTCATCATAAAAGCTGAAGGGAGGGTTGGGCTGTTGAGTCAGCGCCAAGTTAGCCTCATAAAAGGCCTCGATCGTTCCAATATCGGCCCAATAATCGTTAAACAAAAAAGCCTGAACGTTGTGGGTCAGGGCCGAAGCTGGAATAATTTCTTTACCAAAATCGGTCTGATCGGGCGCTTGCCGCAGCAGTTTGACCAAGGCCTCTTTCTTAAAAACATAAATGCCCATAGAGGCAATGTAGGGGTTTTCTTTCGCCTGATCAGCCGTCAGCCCTAAAACGGTCGTATCGACCTGCATATCTTTGAGCGCATCGCCTTTGGGCTTTTCGCTGAAGTCGATCACTCGCCCTGCTTGGTCGATTTTCATCAAGCCAAAATCAGAGGCCCGGCGCTCATCCATCGGCACCACTGACAGAGTGATATCAGCCCCGGTCTCGCGGTGACGCTGCACAAACTGGCGATAATCCATCCGATATAAGTGATCGCCAGAGAGAATGATGTATTCATCAACATCCCATTCTTGCAGCAGCCAGAGATATTGCCGCACCGCGTCAGCAGTGCCCTGAAACCAGTTGGGGTTTTCGGGAGTTTGTTGGGCGGCTAAAACTTCAACAAAGCCGTCGTTAAACCCAGATGAAAAGTTATAGGCTCTTGTGAGATGTCGGTTGAGAGAAGCAGAGTTAAATTGAGTCAGAACGTAAATTTTAAAGATTTCTGAATTAATACAGTTACTAACCGGGATATCAATCAGACGATATTTGCCAGCGAGAGGAACCGCAGGCTTTGCGCGCTGCTTGGTTAACGGGTAGAGGCGAGTTCCGGCTCCCCCGCCTAAAATGATTGCTAATACTTTTTTCACAAAGAGACCTCGTTGCTGCCACTTCAACTCCCATCAATAGTGTCTGTCTGTATGGTGCCGTTGACAAGGGGTAAATAGAAGAAGATTGTCAAGGGGGATCACAATTGAGGCAGAGTCAGGGATCAGTTCTTTTTCCCTGCTACCTTAAGAATGAAAAATAGAGAGAGGACGATCGCCGCGTGACTGACCCAACCGACACCCCAGATCTCTTAGCTCGCACGGCTCTCTTTGCCCTTGCAATCGAACTCAAGGCCCGCATGACAGGCTTCTCAGGCTGGGAGATGCCCGTTCAGTTCAGCGGCATTGGGCAAGAACATCAAGCAGTTCGCACGGCGGCGGGGATGTTTGACATCTCTCACATGGGCAAGTTTGCGCTCAAGGGCAGGGATGTTTTGGGTCAGATTCAATCTTTAGTGCCGTCTGATCTCAGCCGTTTGCAGTCTGGACAGGCTCAATACACGGTTTTGCTCAATCCGCAGGGCGGCATCATTGATGATCTAATTTTCTATAACCAAGGGTTGGATGCTGACGGGGATCAGCGCTGGATGATCATTGTCAACGCCGCCACGACGCTCAAAGATAAAACCTGGATGCTCGAACATCTCGATCGCCCTCAGATCAGCTTTGAAGATCAGTCACTCTCAAAAGCGTTGATTGCAGTGCAGGGGCCGGATGCCGTGCGTCATCTGCAAGCGTTAGTAGAGGCTGACCTTACGCCGATCAAAGCCTTCGGACATCTAGAGGCGAAGGTTTTGGGTCAACCCGCGTTTCTGGCCCGCACAGGCTACACCGGGGAAGATGGGTTTGAGGTGATGCTTGACCCCGAAGTTGCGATCGGGCTTTGGCGATCGCTCCTCGCCTCCGGTGTGACTCCTTGTGGGTTGGGGGCCCGCGACACCCTGCGACTAGAAGCTGCAATGGCCCTTTATGGGCAAGACATCGACGACACCACCTCGCCCCTAGAAGCTGGGCTGGGCTGGATTGTGCACCTCGATACCAAGGGCGATTTTATCGGGCGGTCAGCCCTTGAACAGCAAAAAAAATTGGGGGTGACTCGACGACTGGTCGGGCTGCAAATGCAGGGTCGCAACATTGCCCGTCATGACTACCCGGTGCTGCACGAGGGTCAAGCCGTCGGCAGGGTCACAAGCGGCACGTTGGCCCCAACGGTGGGCAGCGCGATCGCCCTAGCCTACGTTCCGATCGCGCTGGCTCAGGTGGGGCAATCGCTCGACGTGGAGATTCGGGGCAAACCCTATCCAGCGATCGTGGTCAAGCGACCGTTTTATCGCGCTAAAAAAGTCTAACTTCCAGGAGGTCATATGGGTCTTACGGTTGAGGATTTGAGCACCTTGCAGGCAGATCATCCCGATTGGCGGATGGAGCTAATTAGGGGAGAAATTGTCGTTATGAGTCCATCGGGCTATGAGTCAGACGAAGTGGCCGCCGAAGTGATCCGAGTGCTGGGAAACTGGGTAAGACCTCGAAAGCTAGGACGGATCGCGGCTTCTAGTGCCGGATTTCGGCTGCCAAACTCAGATCTACGGGCCCCAGATGCGTCCTTTGTGCTGGCAGAACGATTGCGCCGTAGCCCGAAGTCTTTTGCCCAACTTGCCCCCGACCTGACTGTAGAGGTGAAGTCTCCAACTGATTCTCTAGAAGCAATCAGAACCAAGATTCAAGAGTTCTTATCGCTGGGAACAAGAGTGGGAATCTTGATCAACCCTGATGATCATACGGTCGAGGTACACCGATTGGGGCAAGCGATCGTAACGCTACGCGACGGAGATATGCTAACCCTTCCCGATGTGCTGCCGGGCTGGGAAGTGCCTGTGGTAGATTTGTGGGCACCTGAGTTTGATTAGCCCAAAAATCTGCGGGCAAGGGTAAGATTTTGAGGCAGGATGAATTTAGCGATCGAGCACCCCCAATGGCGATGGAATATCCCGAAGATCTGAAATATCTCGACACTCACGAATATGTGCGGCTCGAAGGCGAAATTGCCACCGTGGGCATTAGCGCCTTTGCGATCGATCAACTCGGTGACATTGTGTTTCTAGAGTTGCCTGACGTGGGCGCTGCGATCGAAAAAGGCGAAAGCTTTGGCACGGTTGAGTCAGTCAAGGCGGTCGAAGATTTGAAGTCTCCTGTGACGGGCACTGTCATTGAGAGCAACACCGCGATGGTAGACGCACCAGAAAAGCTTGCCGACGATCCCTATATCGAAGGCTGGCTGCTCAAAGTTCGAGTGAACCATTTTGACGATTTAGATGATGCGATGACGGCGACTGATTATCGCAATCAGGTCGAAGGCCTTTAGGATTGTACCTTAAACCCGATCGGTCACTGGCACGAGCAATAGGCACGGCGATGCCTCAAGATCGATTCTGGTTTGATGAATGGCGATCTCTTCAATTCCCGATCTAAAAGTCTGGCGAGCTAGCGCACGGTTAAATCAAGGGGCTTGCTTAATCTGAGTTTAATGAACTCAGTGTTGTCGATTTGTCCGGGAGTCCGGCCGATGCTGTAGGGGTAATTGTTGTCATTAATCACTAGCAACGTTTGAGCATCGATCGGCAGCACGTCTTCGATCGTCACAAACGGGAAGGTAAACACGCCATTTTTGGTCGCGCTGCCGCCAATCGTCTGTGGGTCAGAGATATTCAGCAAATCTGCTAACAGCACTTTTTCGACAAAGCCATCGCGATCGAGCACCCGCAAATCAATTTTGTAGAGCTTTTTAGACCGGGCAGGATTAGGAAATGCCGGATCATTGGCGTTCCCTTGTCCATTATCTCTTTCAATCACAATGAATTCATGATTGTTAATCGCAGTCAGATCTCCGATTGATCGTCCGGGTGTGTTTAAACGATAAGAGAATGTTTTTCTAGTGTATTTTTTAGTTTTGAGATCAAATTCACTGATCAGCAGTCGGTTTTGATTAGAATCACTGACGAGAGCGCCTTCTAGCATGGCATAGAGCTTATCGCCCGTGGCGTTGAGTGCCAGTCCTTCAAATCCATTTGATCTGCCCAGGTTAGCCGATTTGATTCTGTCTGGGTCTGAGAGTTGGGCAAAAGCGGGATGGTCGGGCGATCGTACAAACGGCTGATGAGCAAAATCGGGGGCTGGTGTGGGAATTGGAGCTTCAAGCAGCGTACCGATGGCATTGGTGTGCAGCAAGAACGGGCCGAATTCTTCGCCAAACCAGTAGGTGCCATCGGGCGATCGCCGAAACGATTCTAAGTCAAAATCTGCGCCTGTGAGCAGCCGACCCGCTTTGATCGCCGCATCGACCGGAGTGCCGCCAGGCTTGAGCTTTTCACTACCGGGATAGGTGTTGAGATCAGCGACGATTGTCTGAAACCCTTTGAGCAGTTTGTTTTGGTCGTTGAGTTGAAACAGACAATCTCTCGTAAAACTGTTTAAGCGATCGCCCGTTTTGACGCTCACCGGATAGACCTTGCCTGTCTTAAAGTCTGGCTCGACCGCATAAAATCGCAGCAGCGAGTCAGCAGAGGTTGATTTTGCGCCATAGCCATTGTCAACCAGCACCTGATAAGTTCCGGGTTTTGCACCAGGCAAGACGGCAGAAAAGCCTTGCACAGGCTGCGCCTTAAAAGGGACAGGCTGCCCGTGGACGTTGAGGGTTCCGATCGTGCCATCACTGTTGAGGGTCAAGAACTGTCCAGAAATCGGCCCCCGTGCAAACGTCGTCGCCGGGAGAATGGCTCGTCCTAATAGCTGGCTGATGCCCGTTGCAAGGATGCGATCGTGGTCGTCTAATTTAACAAACGTGGTGTCGTCGATCGTGCTGGATTTAACTCCTTTGACAATGGCTAAAATTTCGCCCGTGTTGACCACTCGAATCACCGTATCGTTGGCGGTTGCGCGGGTGCCTGCGGCGATCGCTAGTTGCTCAAAGGTCAGCTTTCCTGTCAGCCCGATTTGGTCTTTGTTTTTGAGGCTGAAGTCTTTGATCAGAGCCGTGCCTTTGCCCTGAGTCAGCACAAAAATATGACTGCCTGGACTGGAGCCGGGAATGGTTTTTAGAGCATCTGATTTTTTCGGCGTGTAAGTTTTGAGATTGCTAGCGGATATTAAATAAGAACGCCGATCGAACCGCACTGACGAATCTGGAGAGGCTGCAAATTGACGATCGCTACTAATTTGAAGAGACGTACTAGGATGATTGGTAACAATAGAAACTTGAGGCAGAGCGACATAATTCATCAAATTCTATTAGAAAAGAACTAGAGCCTAAAATTCAGCATAGATTTAATGGCAACCCAATGACTTTGTTTAAATCTTAGAGATAAATTAATCTACCATCCTTAATAAATTGGGGCACACAGGTTAAATTTGATTGACACATCAGTCTGAACAATAGTCCGCTGAGTTAATCAACTTGCTAATGAATGGTTAAGAACTGAATAAAGCCCATTCTGCTGACAGAGGATATTTCTGCGATCGTAGCAGCACTCCGTCCCCCGATAGGAATGTCTATACTAAAGTCACTGGGGCGAGAACACTGATATGAGCGACCTGTTAAAGGAATTTGAAGAGTTTATCGATCGGGGATTTGAAGATCTCCTAGAGTTGGTCAGAGATTTAGAAGGCAGAAGCGAAAGCGGCGGATTTCGAGTAGATGTGCAAACGCAAGTCCGGCCACCTCGTCATGAAGCCAATGACGAAACCAACTCTGCTCAGACAAATTCTGCCCCATCAGTCAATGACGTGCTGATCACGCCGCCCCCGGTTGGCAGCTATTCTCAAGAATCGTTGAGCGGCATCGGCGGGCTGTCGGCGATCGTCAGAGAACTGCGCGAACTGGTAGAACTGCCCCTCAAACGCTCAGACTTGCTCACCAAACTAGGGCTAGAACCGCCGCGGGGCGTGCTTTTGGTCGGGCCTCCGGGCACAGGCAAAACGATCACCGCCCGTGCGCTAGCCGAAGATTTGGGCGTGAACTATATTGCGATCGTCGGCCCCGAAATTATGGGCAAATATTACGGCGAAGCCGAAGGGCGACTGCGAAGTCTGTTTGAAAAAGCCGCCCGCTCTGCGCCCTGCATTGTCTTTATTGACGAGATTGATAGTCTTGCCCCCGATCGCTCCAAAGTCGAAGGCGAGGTCGAAAAGCGCGTCGTCGCCCAACTGTTGAGCTTGATGGATGGGTTTGCCAAGACCAAAGGCGTGATCGTCTTGGCAGCGACTAATCGGGCTGATCACCTCGATCCCGCACTGCGTCGTCCGGGGCGGTTTGACCGCGAGATTCAATTTCGCATTCCCGATCGGGCAGGACGATTAGACATTCTTCGCATTTTGACGCGAGCCATGTCGCTCGATCAAACGGTGAACTTGGATGCGATCGCCGATCTCGCCGGAGGCATGGTTGGTGCAGACCTTAAAGCCCTCTGTCAAAAAGCGGCCTATATCGCGCTGCGCCGCTTGGTGCCTGCGCTCACCGATCCCACTCCTCCTACGATGAGCATCACGCAGACCGATTTTCTAGAGGCGATTAAGCAGATTAAACCTGCGGTCTTACGATCGGTCGAGGTGCAGTCACCTAATGTTGCGTGGGACTCGATCGGGGGATTGGAATCGGTCAAACAAAGTCTGCAAGAATCGGTAGAAGGGGCCTTGCTCTACCCCGAACTCTATCAGCGCACCAAAGCCAAAGCCCCGCGGGGCATTCTGCTGTGGGGCCCGCCGGGCACGGGCAAAACGCTGCTGGCCAAAGCCGTTGCGTCTCAGGCACGAGCCAACTTTATCGCGGTCAACGGCCCTGAGCTAATGAGCAAATGGGTGGGGGCATCTGAGCAAGCCGTGCGAGAACTGTTTGTGAAAGCGCGGCAGGCAGCCCCCTGCGTGGTGTTTGTCGATGAGATTGACACTCTGGCTCCAGCGAGAGGCGGTTTTCAGAGCGATTCAGGAGTCAGCGATCGCGTCGTCGGTCAACTGCTCACCGAACTGGATGGCTTACACGACTGTTCTAACGTGCTGCTGATCGGGGCCACTAATCGCCCAGAGGCGCTCGACCCTGCCCTGCTGCGATCGGGGCGGTTAGACTTGCAGATCAAAATCGATTTGCCCGACCAAACCAGCCGACTGTCAATCTTGCAGGTGCACAATCACGATCGTCCCTTAGACGATGTAGATTTAGAAACCTGGTCCACTCAAACCGAAGGCTGGAACGGGGCTGATCTGGCTCTTCTCAGCAACCAAGCTGCCTTAGAAGCGGTGCGTCGCTATCGCAGTCAGGGCTTGAGCGATCCGAGTTCGATTCACTTAACAACCGATGATTTTAGGGCGGCTTACGATCGCCTGTCTCGTCAGCGATCGCCTCTATAGTCAACCTGCAAATTCTGCCTGTAGAGCATCGTCATTGTCATCTGCGATCGTCGCCACCACCGTGATTAACCGTGAAATTTCACCGGGCGACAACTCAGCGACGGTGCGGCTTGACAACACCACTACCTGATTGTCAAAGATCGCAAACGCAGACTCAAAGGTAGTTTTCCAATTCATTTCGAGCAGCTTTCTCATCAACTGCGGCTCATTTTTGGCAGGCAATTTGAGCACCGCTGCCCAAGCCGTAAACGTGTCATCATCCGTCATGCCCGTTAGCTGCACAAACACTTCGACGCTGCCATACTTAAACTTCCAGACGTTGCCACTGTCGTTGTGGCTAACCATGGCGCTGCTGGTTTGGTCAAGGCTGTCGATGACCGTCTCAATCACTTCATTAATGTTGATGCCGTTGGCACCTCCCACTAACTCTTCGCCTGATAGCGTCAAGGTTGGGGTCATTTCAGGATTGGATTGATAATTTACCATAAGTACGTTCGTTTTAGCGTTATTGCACAATCAGCGTTGAGTCTACCTTATCGTTGATTCTGGCGATCGTTTCTCAGCTTTTTATATTTCTTTAGCTTTGCAATAGTCGCTTAGTTGCGCCTGGTTTTGAGAATCAATCTGCCTGATGACAGAAATCACAACCGCCCCAATGTCACTCCTGACAGATGAAGCGATCGCTACCCTTGCGTAATAGTTTTGGTGTCGCAAAGATTACACTTTCGACAACATTTAATACAGGAGACTTGTTATGCCGATCGCCATTCGAGATGATGTGGTTTATATCATGCTGAAAAAAATTCATGAAAGCGATCGTGTCCCTGAACCTGACCCGGTGAATTTCACAGAGACCGATTTTGCAGGCATTGAGATGTCTATTGCTGACATTTTGGGGCACTTAGATTATCTCAATCAACGGCACTATATTAACGCTGAGTTTTCGGGCAACGCTTACGCTAATCAAGATGATGTTCCTAACCTGATCGATGAAAAAGAGTTTGGGCTGAGAATTGCCAATACCTACGGCGCGCCCGATGGCCCCTTGCCCCATTTAATCGAGTTTAAAAAGGCAGAACTGACTGAGAAAGGGGAAAAAATGCTGCAAGATATGGAGGCGAACCCTCCCAAAAATATGAATCAGGGTGCGGCAGTTCCGGTCTATAGCAAAGATATGCCGTTCTTAGAAAAGGTGATGCTCAAAACTGGTTTAAAAGAGCACTATGACGCGAGAGACATCACCGAAGTTGTGTTTCGCACCATGCGCGACCTGATGACTAACGAAGCCGTCGATCACGTTGCCGAAGAACTCCACGAGCCGATGGAAGCGGGCAACACCGACAAAACGCTCTATGCGGCGACCCCGCTAGCCACCGAAGTTGCTGACCTATGGGAAGACACGAACCCGATCGTGCATTTTCTCAGTCGCGTGCGTCCGCCGCTCAAAATTAAATCCAGCACGTTTTTGTTCCGCATTCGACAAGAAGCGGGTTTAGCGATCACGATTCCTCCAGAACAGGCAGTCGAGGCGGTCTTTTCAGCGACTAAAGATGAGCTATCTGAATCGCGGATTCAAGAGATTGCTGGCTTTTTGCCTGACGAGATTCGAGCGATTTGGGAGAAAGCGTAGGGCAGACCACGGGAGTTAGATCCCCAACTTCTTAGAGAAGTTGGGGATCTAAACGCGTTTCTACATCAACTCTTGGCGCAATCGATAAATAATGGTGTTGGGTTCGACTTGGTTGAGGATCTCGCGAATCACGGTGCTGGCACCTTGCGAACCCCACGTACAGCCCTGTTGTAAATAAACTTGTGCCGCCCGACCGACGGAATAAGAGCCGTAGCCTGCAATGCCTGCCTGCACGATCGCCACACCTGCTAAGGCCGAAAACCCGGCTGAGGTGTCAGTGCTGGTCGCGATCGCCGATACACTTTTGCCCATTCCCAACAGAACGCCGCTGCCAATCTCGCTCAACAGCAGGCTGCCAGAGCTAACGAGAATTGTCTTCAGCAATTTGCCCGCCTCATAGCGAGTCATCGGCAACCCATACAGTTCGCCCAACGCTCGGATCATGGCTAAATCTGAGACAGTGCCACCGATTAAGTCGAGAATGGCGATCGGGTTTAGCCCCACCGCTAAGGCTTTATAGCGGGTGAATTTCCAGATCAGCGCCTCTGCGTCAGCGTTGCGAATTTCGACGATCGCTTCTGCCATGCGGGTCTCGGCATTTTTTGCCTGAGAGAGCGCATTCAGCGCCAGCAGCGATCGTCCTTCCCGATTCAAAATGGTGAGAATTTTGTATTTCAATTCATCAATTTGGGGCGGCGGCGTTTCCCATTCGTGCGTCACTCGTCCGTCTGCCCACTCAACCCGCATCTGCAACGGGGCTGGCTCTGCTGCCACCATGACAATTTCATCCGCCGTTAATAACTGCTGAAGTTGTGCTCCGCTTCCGGTGCGTGCGCCCAATCGCTGCAAGCTTTCATAAATCGCTTGGCGACTTTGATCGGGGTAGAGATCAATTTTGTTAAACACCAAAATCAACGGCTTTTGGGCCTGGCGCAAGTCACAGAGCGCCTTGTATTCAGTGCGGGTGATGTCTCCAGCGACGATGAAGAGGATTAAATCTGCCTGATCTGCCACGTCTCGCGCCATGTCTGCACGGGTTTGTCCGTCAACTTCATCCAGTCCGGGGGTATCGATCAGTTCGATTTGCACCTTGGCACCTTGAGGCACGATCGCCCGCTCTGGCGGCACAATTCCCCCAGTTGGCGACCACCGAATCACCTGGGGTTTGAGCGTTACCCCATTAATCGGGCCGGTTTCTAAGACTTTCTCGCCCAGCAGCGCATTGAGAATCGCAGACTTGCCTCGACTGACTAAACCAAAGACCGCAATTCGCACGATCGCCTGATCTAGCTTATTAAGATTGGCAGACAAGCGATCGAGTTCTGTTTTGAGCGCCGTTTGCAGAGCAGGATTTTTGGACGATCGCAGACATTGCGAATAATTGGCGACGGCTTGCCGCAAACTGGCCCGCGCTCGAATAAGCTGCGTCTCTTGAGGCGTGGGGCGGGGAGTCGATCGAGAAGATTGAGCTTGACTCAAGGTGAAACCGATGAACGCTAAATCTATTTTCGTGCAGAATGGCGGGTTTGGGGATGGATGTGGCGATCGTGAAAACCCTACCTAGCGATCTGCTAGAGCACGTCCGCTGTAAACAAATCGCTGTGCTGCTGGCTATCACGAATTACTTCGATATGGTTTTATCACCTCTGCAATCTCACTCATTAACGGCTAGTCACAGTTGAATTGCTGCGTTGACGGGCGAGTTGCACACGACGATGGATTAAGGTCGTCACGTCAATTTGATCCTCATAGTTAACAGCCGCAAAATCATCGTTCCAACTGAGCGGTTGCAAACAATCTCTGCTACAGGTATGGACTACTCATTTGCTAACGAGGCAGTGGGTTTTGTCGTTTGAAGAGTGGTGAGGGCGATCGTGGGGACAAAGACGATGGCGAAATCCCTTCTCGCTTAAAAAATGCAGAGTTTGAGTCGAGACACTGCTGCAACGTTGTGCCGATCGTGCGTTCAGCCCCATAATCGGCTTCGTAGGCATTCATCTGATGGACTTCTCCATACAACAGCGTTTTCATGTCTTGCTGATAGAGCACCAGATTATCAAGCCCATTGATCCGATAGACATCTGGGAGTTTTGAGTCAGGCACGATCGAGCCAACCGCCGACCCTCTAGACGAAAACCCGTTATAGCAAAGCCGATCGCCTTTCACCGCAATTTGAATGTAATTACTCGCTCCCATGTGATACATTCCGACTTGCAGAGGCAATCCAGTTGCGGTTGCTGCGGTTGCTATTCCGCTACTCAACAGCGTTGCGATTAGCATTCTTAATTTCATCTCTCCCACCCTTTCTAAACAATTAAGACGCAATGATTTCTTCTGGCATCTCTAACAAGATCGGAATCTGGGACGGTTCAGCTTCAAGTTTTGCCCCTATTTGCAAAAGCTGCTCTTGCGGAGCCGGAAGCTCTGCCATTGGCTCAGTTGTCCACGGCTCTAGTTTAGGGGCTGATGTCGTCGATTTGAGTTTGTCGATCGCTTGCTTAACAAATGCTTGCAAAAACGGAATCCGTTGATTTTGCTGGAAGATCTTCTCCATAATTTGCTGAAGCCGATCGCGTTTCACCGTCCCTTCAGCAATGTCACTTTCAAAATATTCGATCAGCGTCAGCCCGGCGAGGCGAGTCAGATAAGCGGCGCTGACCCCTTGCAGCACGCCACCCGCGACATAGGTAACCACATTCGTTTTAAGCACGGTGGCGATCGCTTGCGTCGAAATCTCGACCACTCCTAGTTTCACCATCAGACTCGCCATGGTTGTCGCAACGGTTTTGGCTTGAGAGAGAGAGAATTTTTGTTGATAAAGCTGACTCAGGTCGAGCACCATTTGGGCATTGATTGCGGCGGCTGCCAACAGATCTAACGCCGGAAACGGGTTGGCAAAGGTGGTGGTGGCGACAATCCACTGAGCTTGATCAAGGAGGGGAGTTGCCCGATCGCGGCGCACTGTGTTTAATGCTTTTTTTGCTTCTGCCTTGATCTCATTGACGGTGCCAAACGAGCTAGCCAAAACGAGTTGCTTTGCTTCTTGCAGCAGAATCTCGCTCAAGCGATCGGTCAACTCTGAAATCTGGGGTGCGGGCGTTTCCAACCATTCTCTAATGGAACCGTCGACTTGATGCTGCCGCACTTTTTGGGGTTTGGGATTGGTCGCGATCGCCATCACATCTCGCGGTGCGAGAATTTTTTCTGCCCGTTGTCGAAGCTGATGCAACAACTGTTGCTGTTCGTCTGGCAGATAGTGATCTTGTTTGTTCAACAACAGCACGATGCGCTTGTGCGCGGCTGATAATTTTTGCATAACCTGAAGCTGTGATGCCGTTAGATCGCCATTCGTTAAAAACAAAATGAGATCGGCCGATCGGGCTAACTTCCAAGCGTCACGTTCTGCCACGATTCTATCTTCGGTGGCGGCAAACAATTCTGGGGTGTCGCTTAATGTCAACTTTTGAGATAATTTTGAAGCCCAAGTTGACTGCAAAAGCTGCGTGAGCGACGTTTTGCCCACCGATTTGCCGCCCATAACCACTAGACGAATCTCGTCACGTTGCAGTTCAGTTGTAATTTGATTGATCTGCGATCGTAGGTCTAATAGCTGCTGATCGCTGCCGTTGATCGGGCGATCGCTCACCTCAACCGCCAGTTGATTGATCACCCCTTCTGCATCTGCTAGGGCGGTCTTAACGCTCGTTAAATTGACGGGGACGGGGGCTAGTTTAGCGTCACTGCTGGGCTGAAATCGCAGAAACAGCCAGGCCACGCCACTGCCCAAGACGATTGCAGGGGCCCACTCACCGAGGCTGTGAGACACACCTTCGAGCAACCCAACCACAAGGGTCAGACCGACTCCTCCTAAAACCAGCGATCGGCGCAACTGAACCGTCATACCAGACACATTCTGAACTCCCTAGCATTCTCAGGATAGAACAAACTTTCGCAGTTAATCCAAAACCGCTAGAACTTATGTCTTATTGACGATTGTGATGTTTCCCAAGTCCAATTGGGGTGGCGATAACTTTTCAAACAGCTTCTAGGCTCTAATAAAGATCGGCGATCGCAAAGAGAGCGATGCATCGATTCTCTTTGCGCCCATAAACGATAAATCTAGAGTTCGGTAGCGATCGGCATGACAAATCAGGTTTTGATTCTCGGTGGCAGTGGCAGAATTGGCAGCAAAGTGGCGGCAGACCTTTTGGCTCATACCCAAGCATCGGTGACGATCGCCGGACGCAATCTCACCAAGGGCAATCAGAAAAGTGATGATCTAGGGTCAAGAGTTCAGTTTGTGACCATCGATTTGGCGGATCAACAAGCCCTGCAAGCGGCGATCGCTCAAACTGATGTGGTCGTGCACTGCGCTGGGCCGTTTCACTATCGCGATGCTGAAGTGCTAAAGCTGTGCATTCAGCAAGGCGCAGATTATGTCGATGTCAGCGATCATCCTTCCTTTACTCGCAAAGTTTTAGACTATCGAGCCGAAGCTCAAGCCGCGGGGGTGACGGCGGTGATCAACACAGGCATCTTTCCGGGCATCTCTAACAGCATGGTGCGTCAGGGTGTTGAGCAGTTAGACACGGCTGAAAAGATTCATTTGAGCTATGTGGTGTCAGGTTCAGGCGGCGCAGGCGTTACCGTCATGCGAACCACATTTTTAGGGTTACAGCGCCCGTTTGAAGTTTGGATGAATGGCGAATGGCGATCGGTCAAACCCTATAGCGATCGCGAAGTGATTGAGTTTCCGGCTCCCTATGGCAAAGTGGGCGTGTATTGGTTTGATATGCCCGAAGCGTTTACGCTGCCCGACACCTTTCCGGTCAAAACGGTGATCACTAAGTTTGCAACGATGCCGACGTTTTATAACTATCTAACTTGGAGCGTGGCGCGCTGGTGGCATCCTAGCTGGTTACGCAACGCCGCCGTGATTGAGTTTCTGTCTTATGTTAGCCATTTTATGACCGATGTCAGCGATCGCTTTAGCGGCATTGGGGTGGCGATTCGCTCTGAGGTGACGGGCACCAAAGATGGGCAGCCGATGCGCTGCTGCTCGACGTTGATTCATGACGACACGGCGATCGCGGCAGGCTGCGGCACGGGCACCGTGGTGGAGCTATTGCTATCGGGGCAATTAAAAAAGCCGGGAGTGTGGGCGATCGAGCAAGCCCTCCCGACTGATTTGTTTGAGCAGGTAATGCAGAGCCGAGGCATCAAAATTCAGCATCAGCTAGTGCATTGAGAAGCTTTAATCTTCCTGCGTTGGCGCGTGCAGCCCACACTCTTTTTTGGTGGCATCTTCCCACCACCAGCGCCCTTCTCGCTCGTGTTGTTGGGGCAAAGTCGGTCGAGTGCATGGCTCACAGCCAATGCTGATAAACCCGCGCTCGTGGAGAGGATTGTAAGGCACTTCATACGATCGGATATACATCCAAACGTCTGCCGAAGTCCAGTTTGCTAGCGGGTTGAATTTGATTAAAGCCCGATCGTCAGTTGAAAATGCCTGATCAATCTGCACGACAGGCACATTCGATCGGGTCGGACTTTGGTCTTTGCGCTGACCCGTAATCCAAGCATTTAGCGTGGACAGTTTGCGGCGCAATGGGGCAACTTTGCGAATGCCGCAGCATTCTTGGTGCCCGTCTTCATAAAAGCTGAAGAGGCCTTTTGTGGTGACTAACGTTTCAAGCTGCGTCGCATCGGGATACATCACCTCGATCGTGATCCCATAGTGCTTTCTGACTCGCTCAATAAACTGATAAGTCTCAGCATGAAGCCGACCCGTATCGAGACTAAACACTTTGATGTCTTTGTTGATCTTGTGCGCCATGTCGATCAAAACGACATCTTCAGCCCCGCTAAACGAGATGGCGATGCTGTCAAACTGACTCAGAGCAGTGGCAAGAATCTTTTGCGGACTTTGGTTAGCGAGGTCTGCATTGAGGCTAGAAATATCCAGTTCGCTGCTGGGCTGCGCGGTCAACTGCGCCATAATGATGTTCTCCGCTGATCGTCTGAATTCCATCCTTTATTCTATCGGCTTCTCAGCACTGTGTGTTTTTAGAAAAGCTACCGTTGATTGCGCCCCGATGAGATTAGGAGTGGCACGATCGAGCAACCCCATGATTTGCCCTAGCGTTGCCTAGGGTCACCATAGGGTTGTATCGATGCACAATAGGGTTGCATCGACGCACAATTAAACATTGAGCGGCGACAATGGCATTGCATCAGCTTGCAGTCGCGTTGCATTGGGCCACAATGGCGCTGTATCAACGCACAATGGCGTTGCATTGACACACGGTTGCATGTTGAGCAGTGACAATGGCATTGGGGAAAGTCACGATCGCACTACGCCCTGCAAAATAAGCCAGAGCGCGTTCTCTGTCGGGCAGTTTCCACAGACCTATCAGCAAATGCCTATCATCTGACTTCAGTAGCGCCAGAAACTAAAGAATAAGCCTTGACCTGATTTTAGCCAAAAACCTCATTTTGATTAGGCTCTGCCGATTGTTGTGCCCAAAGGCTGACTCAGTTAAAGTTGAGGTGGAATCCTTCAACGGCAACCTTCACAATATGGCAACAGACCGTTTTAGCTCACCTCCAACCACTCTCGAAGTTCTGCTCCAAGAAATTGAGGCAACTCCCAGAGAATATTGGGCAGATTTACTCGATACCTTGCGCCAGTTTCGACAAAAGATTCCATCAACGGCTCTATCCATCGTCGATGCCGAGCAAGCACAGAAAAATCAAGCGGCGATCGACCTTCTAGACTCGTGGCTAGATGACACTGAAGACGCATCAGAGCATCAGCAAGCGTGGGAATTTCTGAAAACTGCTCTCGATGAGGATCGGTTGTCCGATCGCCCCTTATTCCCATGACTCGTTTAATTTTGCTGGATTCTGGCCCCTTAGGGATGGTAACGAATCCTAAAGCCACAGGCACTCCCTTAAATTGTCAACTGTGGCTAAAATCCGTCTTACGACGCGGAGAGAGAGTTGCCATTCCCGAAATTTCAGATTACGAAGTTCGCCGTGAACTCCTTCGCGCAGGGCTGTTGCAAAGTTTGCGTCGGCTTGACAATTTGAAGCAAACTCTCGACTACATTCCGATTCAAACAAACACTATGCTCTTAGCGGCTGAATTGTGGGCAGAAGCCAGGCAAGCTGGACGACCGACCGCAGATGCTAAAGCGTTAGATGGAGATGTAATTCTGTCTGCTCAAGCCCGCCTTCTCTGCAATGAGACAACAGAAGTCATTGTTGCAACCACCAATGTGGTTCATCTGTCCTGGTTTATTAAAGCCTTAGACTGGCAATCTATTATGTGAACCTGTTGGCGAAAAATCACAGCCCAACAGCCTCATTGCTCGCCGACTGTGTTGAGCCGCTCAATTGAGTCTGAGAAATGATAGCGGCAGGTGAACGGGGTCGTCCGGTATACTAAGTCTGTCTTCTCCCCAAGCCATTAACCATAAGAGACCCTTCTAATGTTTAATCCCCCAAAAGTCGGTCAACTCAAGAGCAACACCCCTGGCGTGACAATGGTTAGAATTCGCACCAGCCCAGATTTAGCCTCTGATTTTGTCTCAAAACCCGTTGGCACTCGCGTTGCAGTCACCGACCAAACCTTGGGGGCAGATGCGTCTGGCTTCTATTGGTATCGAGTCAGCTTCGACACCACCAAAGACGGCTGGGTGAGAGATGATGTGATTGATGTCTCAGCCGCTTCACCGTCACCTAGCCCGACCCCTGCGCCGACTCCAACCCCGACTCAAAACCCGCTTGATGCCCGCACCCGCTTATTTTTTGAGACAACCACGCGATCGGTGAGAGTGTTTGAAGAAGGGGCCAGCATTTTTATGAATATCTACAACAAAAAGACCAACTCAACCGAGTTAAATCACGTCTTTGCAACTAAGTTGCCCAACTCAGGAGGACGGGAGAATTATCTATCGACTAAAGATGGGCGGGCCTATCAAGCTTCCATGATTCGTCGAGGCACCACTCAACTCAAAATCACCAACAGCACAACTGGCATCGACATTGAGCCGATCGAGTCTGGCATTAAAGCTTGGGGCACCGACTACCAGCAGCCTTAACCCCGACTATAGACTGTAGCCAACGCTGAAATGGAAGCCGCGATCTTGAGCATTGTTGCCGCGATCGCTCAAGGGCACGATCGGCACTGCATAGTCTAATCGGATCAAAAAGCGAGGAACAGGTTCCCAAATCAGCCCTAGCCCGGCCGAGGCTAAAAATGTTTCATTCGTCAACTGGTTGGGGTTGTTTGACTGGTTCCAAACTGAGCCAAGATCAGCAAAGGGCGCAAGTTGCAGCATGGGCACACCCGATGCATCACGCTGAAGGGCAATGCGATCTTCAATCGAGACCCGAAACCCATTGTCGCCCGATCGGGCATTTTGTCGATAGCCGCGCAGCGACTGCCCACCGCCGATCACAAACTGCTGCGACGACAGCAAACCATCTGGGGTCAGTTGCCCATCGGCTTGAATGATCAATAGCTGAGCATTGCTGAGTCTCTGCACTCGCTGCACCTGACCAAACCAGCTAAAAAAGCGCCCATCAGGAGCAGAGCCATCGTTAAGGGTGGCATTTAAAACATTTAGACCGAGACTGAACTGCGATCGTAGCGCCCAAGCCCCTTTGGGATCTCGCTTCACATAGTCTTGCCCAAACTTCAACACCCGCGTCTGGGTTTTGCCCTCTGCGTCTGCACCCACCCCAAACCCAAAGGGCACATCGTCTAAAAAGGTTTGACTATTTTGCACGGTGAACCCCAATGACAGCGCCAACTCCTCACGAGGAGTCCGAAGGAGGGGTTGGCGATAGCTCAGTTCATACAGATCCGTTTGACTGCGAATGTTAAAGACATCAAAGGGAGGCTCAATAATTTTGCTGCGACTAGGAGCCACTCGCAGTTGAATCGTACCGTTCATGGGGTTGACAGGAACGCGATAGGCAAAATCAAAGAGGCTAACCCCCCCTTGCAGAGAGCGATAATAGGCCCCGCTCAACTCGTCCCCGATTCCCGTCAGGTTGCGATCGCTGACAACACCACCTAGCCGATCTGCCCCGATGCTAGGCGAAGAGTAGTTATCGACTCCGATCGAGCCGCTGATAGCCAGAGATTCTTTAACTCGCAGGATGAGAATGCTTTGACCTAACTCTTTGCCGGGGCGAAGGCTAGCCTCGATCGTGGCAACCAACGGGTCAGCTTTGAGTAATCTCAACTGATCTTCAAGCTGGTCTCTATTGAGCGGCTTTGTGAGACCGAGTTGAAGGCGACTGAGAATGTAGGAGCGCTTGAGACGCTGCAACCCATCAATAATCAGTTCTTCGAGCGACCCTTCAATCACCCTAATCTGCACTACGCCATCGACAATCACCTGATCGACCAAGACCGCTCTAGAAGTGATGTAGCCCTGACTGAGATAAAGCTGAGTGATGTCGTTTGCAATCTTGATCAGATCGTCGAGGGAGACAACGTGACCGACAGCAGGTTGAATGATCGCCGGGATCTCCTGCTTGAATAGCGTGTTGCCCGTCACGTTAATATTGCGAACAAAAATTCTGATCGGTGGCGATGTCGGCGGCGAGATGGAAGCAGGCGGCACCGAAAGGGTGGGCGACTCACTGGGCAGAGGGTCTGGGGCAGGCGACGACTGGGGAATGCGATCGAGGTTGGGGTTAGGTCGAGGCGGAATCTCAATCGAAGACTTTTGCGCGATCGCCGGAGTCACGATCGCCACAGACCAAACAAGCCACCCAACTAGAGCTTTGATCCGGTGAGAAGCTCTTAAACACTTTAGATACATTCAGTCACAACCCTGATTTCAACTCATTACCAGCAGGCAGGCTAGACAAGAAGCTATGCAAAAACTTGGCTTAGAGCAGTCGTAAAATTTGTTACTTAAGCCCGATCGCATCCTCACAATTCAACCACACCTTTGTTAAGTGGCTTCAAGTGATTAGCCGAAGCGATTGGTTGAGAATACAATCTCCAAACGATCCCTAACCCAACGACATTAGTTCGTGTATACTTCTTGTCCAGAGTCAACGTTGGGAAAGCAGATGGGCAAGGTAATCGCTTTTGGGTGGTATGGCGGAAAGTTTAATCATTTAAACTGGCTCCTCCCGTTGTTGCCTCCGGCAACCCATTACTGTGAGCCGTTTGCAGGATCTGCGGCTGTACTACTCAACAGGGAACCTTCCCCAGTTGAAACCTACAATGATATTGATGGAGAAGTTGTAAACTTTTTTCGAGTTCTTCGCGACAGGCAAGAAGACCTGATCCGAGCGATCGGGCTAACACCGTTTTCCAGGGAAGAACTCAGAATCGCAGCCGAAGAACCCATTGATAATTTGTCGGAACTAGAAAGAGCGCGTCGTTTCTTTGTTCGTGCCCGTCAAGTTAGAACAGGTCTTGCACAAACAGCCAGTGCTGGAAGATGGGCACATTGCAAGCTAACCAGTCGGGCAGGAATGGCAGGAGCCGTTTCCCGCTGGCTTGGAAGCGTTGAAGGACTATCTGAAATTGTGCAAAGGCTTTTGCGGATTCAGATTGAAAATGCGCCCGCGATCGAAGTGATTCAACGATACGATAGTGCAGAAACTTTATTCTATTGCGATCCTCCCTATCCTCATGATTCACGGGGCGATAGTCACGCCTATGGGTATGAAATGACTGACAACGATCACCGAGAACTCGCTGAGGTACTGACTAGTCTTAAAGGTAAGGTGGCTCTGTCTGGCTATCGTTGTGAATTACTGGATAAGCTCTACAAAGACTGGAACTGTATCGAATCTCCGTCAAAACAATGTCTCTCCGTTAAACAACCTCGAACCGAGATACTTTGGACTAATTATGATGTTCCAGGGACTATGAGCGAATGGCAGACCCCATTGAAATCCTCAACGCCGCTCTTCGACGTGCTAACGCAAACTTAGAACAGTCACTCGTCACAGATCAGCAGATTAGGAAATATGCCGACTATGTTGCCCATAATCTCAAGAATCGGGCAGGAGTGCGCCTTTTAATGGCGTGCTTACTAGCAAAACTTCACCGCCCTGATGTCGATATTAGGAAACCATATACAGAAATCGGAGATGCCGACGCTTTCTCAGGCAGAACTTACGATGAGCGCTACATTACGACCTTTATCAATCAACACAATTTGCCATGCAATAGCACAACTGCTTTTCTCACACCTGCGCTAAGAAATCGAAATACGACGCTAACCAAAGATGTTAACCTCGTTGGCAAGCCACCGCAGTTATATCAAGCAGTTCTCAATCTGCTGGATGATGTTTACTGTGGTCGCATTGCAGCCGATACGCTTATTGCTGAGATAGTCAGATTGCTTTTGATCGATAGAAACGAACGGCAACGGCGGATTGAGGCATTAGTTGCAACGTTGAACACTGCTGAAGATGCTGTGCCTTTGTCTTCTGAAGATATTGTCAATTTGATTGAAAAACACATGAGCCTCAAAGGAACGAGCCGTCTTTCTATCCTTGTTGTAGCGGCTGCTTATCAATCTGCTGAAGAGTTTCTCGGAGAAAAAGTTCTCACACTCAGAGCACATAACGCTGCTGACCTACAGACAGGTGCTCTAGGGGATGTTGAAATTATTCTTCTCGCAGACGATGAAATGATAACCGCATATGAGATGAAAAACAAGCGAGTTACTTGTGAAGATATAGACCGCGCCTTACAGAAATTGCTGTTAAGCGGCAGGCAGATCAATAATTATATTTTCATCACAACTGAGACCGTGGACGAGGAAGTTCAAAACTACGCCCGATCTTTGTATCATGAAGCGATCGGCATTGAGTTCGTCATTTTAGGCTGTATTAGTTTCATCCGGCATTTTCTACACCTGTTTCATCGGTTGAGGAGTAGATTTCTTGAGGCTTATCAAGCCCTGATTTTAGCAGAGCCTCAAAGCGCCGTAAGCCAGCCAGTCAAGGAAGCCTTTTTGGCCATGAGGCAAGCAGCGGAGACGGGCATAGAAGAGGAGTAGACCTTAATTTAGTAGCGATCGCCATCTAACAAGCCGTTGAAGCCGACCGTCGAGAGGTTATTGGTGAGAGTCGTTATTTGTGGCGGTTTAACCTGGTCTTTCTCTGAGACACATTTTTTGGGTCAAATAAAATTGGGCGGGAGAACGATCGTTCACCAGAATTCGCTCAACCGTCACTGCTTCATCTCGCATGAGTCGGTAGGATTAGAGAGAAGTCGTGATCGGATGTTTGATGGCCCTTACCCAATCTTTAAACCCTCTGCTTAATCTCAGTTATGAATCGGCTCTAGAAGTGTTGGGGGATGATTTTTTTGATGTCGTGTCGGCGGCTGAGTTTCCGCGACAGATTTTGCGGTTTCGCAACGATCGGGTGTTGACTCAACTGGGGCTGACTCCAGAAACCGTTTCTGATCAAGACTTTATTGAAGCATTTGGCAAATTTCAGGGGCGGCAGCCGTTCTTGGCCCTGCGCTATCACGGCTATCAGTTTGGAGAATACAACGCTTTTTTGGGAGACGGCAGAGGGTTTCTCTATGGGCAAGTTAGGGGCACCGATGGCGAACTCTATGACTTTGGCAGCAAAGGGTCGGGCACCACTCCCTATTCAAGAGGCGGCGATGGGCGGCTGACCCTAAAGGGCGGTGTGCGTGAAGTGTTAGCCTCTGAGATGCTGCATCGGTTGGGCGTTAAGACTTCGCGCTGCTTGAGTTTAGTTGAGACGGGCGAACCGCTCTGGCGCGGCGATGAGCCATCACCCACCCGATCGTCAGTGATGATTCGCTTTAGTCGATCGCATATTCGATTTGGCACCTTTGAGCGATTGGGAACCCTCGATCGTAAAGACCTGATCGCTATTTTGCTCGATCATGTGATCGAGATTTACTATCCTCATTTGATGGGGGATCGCGATCGCTACGCCCTGTTTTATGCAGAATTGGTGCAGCGAGTTGCCGAATTAGTCGCCCAGTGGATGTCGTCGGGGTTTTGTCACGCGGTTCTCAACACCGATAATATGTCAATCACGGGTGAGAGTTTTGATTACGGCCCTTTTGCCTTTATCGAAACCTATAATCCTCAATTTACGGCCGCTTACTTTGACTATTCAGGGCGCTATTGTTATGGCAATCAGCCTGCAATTTGTCGGTTAAATTTAGAAATGCTTCAGGCTCCTTTTAAGCGAGTCATTGATCCCGCCACAATGCAGGCTAGTTTAGCGAACTTTGACTCTCATTATGAAAAAGCCTATCAGCAAAGAATGCTCGATCGGTTGGGATTTAGCCACTTAGAAGAATCTCTGGCAAAACAACTCGTCGATCGCACCGTCGAATTCTTAAAAGTCTCTCAGGTCGGATATCAAAGTTTCTTTTGGGAGCTAACTACCCAGTTTTCTAACACTTGGCGAGAGTCAAAAAATCATGTTTTTACCAAATTAGAAATTCCCAATGAGTTGCTCAAATCCTGTTTTCAAGATTGGCAAGCCATCTATCATCAGGCTCTTAATCAGTTGCCAGACCATGAGATGCTAGAGATTGCCAATCGGCTCTATCAGCACAATCCCACAGTGAACCTGATTAGACCGACGATCGAAGCTATCTGGCAGCCCATCACTCAAGACGATGACTGGCTCCCGTTTAATGATTTGCTCCGTCAGATTCAAGCTCAACCTACGTTTAAAACTTCTTTTTAGTTATCCATTTAGTCATGATCGAAGCGCCTATATTTGTCACATCAAGGCTGATTGTGCGGCTCTTGTCCCAACGCGATATTCCGGCAGTGATTCACTATTACAAAGAAAATCGAGCCTTTTTAGAGCCGTTTGAACCGATTAAACCCAAAAACTTTTATAGCCGAGAGTTTTGGTCTCATCAAATCGAAAAGAGTCTGATTGAGTTTAGCTACGATCGCTCTTTGCGTCTCTTTATGTTTAACAAAAGCCAACCCGATAAAATCATTGGCGGCACCAACTTTACGCAAATGATTCAGGGCGTTTCTCATTCTTGCTGTTTGGGCTATAGCCTATCGGAATCAGAACAGGGACATGGCTATATGACTGAAGCCATTCAAGCGGCGATCGAGTACATTTTCAACGACCTAAATATGCACCGAATTTGTGCCAACTACATGCCTCACAATCGCCGCAGCGCCAAAGTCTTAAAACGTTTAGGGTTCGTGGTCGAAGGCTATGCCGAAAACTACATTTTGATCAATGGAAAGTGGGAAGATCACATTCTCACCAGTCTCACAAATCCCCATTGGGCAGAGCGATAACTATGGCTGGAATTGGAGAAACTATTGCCGCGATCGCGACGGCCATTCTGCCTCAACAGGGCAGCGTTGGCATTGTCAGATTGTCGGGTGCTCAAGCGGAGCCGATCGCCCGATCGCTGTTTTACGCGCCCGGTGGTCAAATTTGGGAAAGTCATCGCATTCTCTATGGCTATGTGCGAGTGCCGCACACTCAGCGCGTGGTCGATGAAGCCTTGCTGCTGCTGATGTTTGCGCCTCGCTCTTACACCCGCGAAGATGTGGTCGAGTTTCACTGTCACGGGGGCATCATGGCCGTTCAGCAGGTGTTGCAGCTTTGCCTAGAGCAGGGGGCCCGCCTGGCCCAGCCTGGGGAGTTTACCCTGAGAGCCTTTCTCAACGGGCGACTCGATCTCACCCAAGCCGAAAGCATTTCTGATCTCGTCGGCGCACGATCGCCCCAGGCTGCTCAAACCGCTCTGGCTGGCTTGCAGGGCAAACTCGCCCAGCCGATCAGACAGTTGCAAACGATTTGCCTGGATATTTTGGCAGAAGTCGAAGCCCGAATTGATTTTGAAGAAGATTTGCCGCCGCTCAATGAGCCAGACATTCAAGCCCAGCTAGAAAAATTGTTAGCGGACGTGGCCCAACTCTTGGCAACCGCCGATCGAGGCGAACTGCTGCGATCGGGCTTAAAAGTCGCGATCGTGGGCCGCCCCAACGTGGGCAAATCGAGTTTGCTTAATGCTTGGAGCCGCAGCGATCGGGCGATCGTCACCGATCTTCCGGGCACAACTCGCGATATCGTCGAATCTCAGCTTGTCGTGGGCGGCATTCCGATTCAGGTGCTCGACACGGCAGGCATTCGAGAGACAGACGATCGGGTTGAGAAACTGGGAGTAGAGCGATCGCGATCGGCGGCTCAGTCTGCGGATCTCGTTTTGCTCGTGGTGGATGCTCAAGAAAACTTAACCCCAGACGATCGAGAAATTTATGAACAAGTGCACGATCGTCCTCTAATCTTGGTCTTCAACAAAATTGATCTGTTGGGAGCATTGGCAGAGTCTTTCTTAGAGGCGCATTCTTCTGATCCCCAATTTCCTGGGGCATCAGGAGTCATTGGCACTGCTGCCGCCCTTAACCAAGGCATTGACGATTTAGAAACCGCCATTCTCAAGATCGCCCACGCAGACGGAGTGCAAGCCGCAGATTTAGATCTCGCCATTAATCAACGCCAAGCCGCTGCCCTGACTCGCGCCAAAGCCTCTCTTGAGCAAGTGCAATCCACGATCGCCCATCAACTGCCGCTAGACTTTTGGACGATCGACCTTCGCAGTGCCATTCAAGCCTTCAGCGAAATTCTCGGAGAAGACGTAACCGAATCAGTGCTCGATCGCATCTTCAGCCGATTTTGCATTGGCAAATAGAATTTAATGCTCATCTAGTTTGAACGCGAGGCCCCACAGACCTCTGGTTCCTAATCGGCGAAATCTTAACCGAGATTGGGAAGCAGGAGTCTGACGGAAACCCGATCGCTGCCCCCTTTTGTTCTAGACTTTGTTACAGCGTTAATTAGAGTCAGAACTCGTGGGAATCATCGGGAGCGTTTTAATTGGCATCATCGGCAGCACGATCGCCTTGGTCATACTGATCCTTGTAGCACTCGAAGCGCAATATCGGCAGCGCCCCGGCAACGATCTAGAACTGACGGCTGGCAAATGGGAGTTTGACCTCTATGAGCCGCAGCGCTACCTACTAGTGGGCAATCTAGAATTTCTCAATCGCACCCGTCGCCTCGAAGTCATGGTGCCAGAGATCCGTACCAAAGTAACGCTCCTCTCCTCAGGCAGCCTAGATGGAGTCACCACCACGACTCGCGTCATTCCTCGCAACGCCGAAGCAAAGCCTAGAAGCGATGACTACTGGGAGGGGCAAATTGTCAAAGTCGGCGGAGAAACCCCGATCGAGATCTCGATCGACCTACAGGGACAAAACCTGAGCGAGCTTAAAGTGGCTTGGGTGCAAATTGATTACGTCACCTATGGCCCTCAAGGGCGAATTCCTAAAACTCGCCATATCGTTGTGCCGCTCAAGTTTCCCAGCAGCGACGACTCTAAACGCTGGCGACCTGCTGCCAACTCAGATGTTTTGCCGATTCGCACCCACCTGCTGACCGAGCTAGATGACCCGGTTGAAGTCGTGCGCCGCTACGTCGTGCCCCACGCTCAACCCGGAGATGTCGTGACGATCGGAGAGTCGCCCCTGGCCATCATGCAGGGCCGCTTCATTCACCCTAGTGAAATTCACCCCGGCTGGCTGGCAACCCGCTTGTGCTATCTGTTTTTGCCAACTTCGAGCTTGGCTACTGCCTGCGGTTTGCAGACCTTAGTGGATATCGTCGGCCCCGTGCGCGTGTTTTTGGCCTTTGTGGCAGGCGCGATCGGGAAACTTTTTGGCCAACCCGGCTTCTTTTATCGAGTGGCGGGTGATCAAGCTCGGCTGATCGATGACGTGACCGGAACGCTGCCGCCTTATGACAAATTTATCGTGCTCGGCCCCAACAACTCTCAGGGGATCGTTGATCAAATTCAGCGCGAAACTGGGTTATCGGCCGCGATCGTAGACGTGAATGACTTGAAAGCAGTTAAGATATTGGCAGCGACCTCTGATTTATCGATCAACTTTCTCAAGCAGGCGCTGATCACTAACCCTGCTGGAAACGCCGACGAGCAAACGCCTGTCGTGCTCCTCCGTCCTACTGAGTCGCGCCTCGATCGCGCTGCCGACCCTAAACCTGCCGACCTCCTTGAGGGATCGGTTTAGTTGAGTAACGAATATCCCTTAAGGTTGACTCAGATTTTCTGCCAAACTCATACCCTGAGGGTGAATAGCCGCTTTAACACCATGATTCGAGCCTTTCCTCAGACAGCCAATAATATTGTGATTCGCCCGATCCAATACCGTGATTTAGAATCGGTCGAGCAGCTTTGTGCAGAGGCGGCCGAAGCAGAAAGCCCCGATTGCTCAATGGTTAGAGAAAAGCCTTTAGCGATTCGGCGCTGGTATGGAATTCTTAAAGTTCTTAGTCTGTTCCCTAATCCGTTTCAAGATTCTTTCTGCATCCACGTTGCTGAACTCAATCAGCAAATTCAAGGGCTGATTCAAGTCTCGCCCTTTAACCGGACGGGGACAACTTGGCGCATCGATCGCGTTGCCGTTGATCCCGTGATTTTGCAAAATGAGGCAGATTCTGAGTCCGAAACGCCGCCTGCCGCTTCGTCTCTAGTCACCTCTAGCGATATTGGCTCTCTGCTGCTGCGCTATTGCCTCGAAAAAATTTGGCAAGCCCGCACCTGGATTTTAGAGATCGATATTCACGACAACTCAGCCCTAGCGCTCTACCGCAAAAATGGGTTTCAGCGTCTGGCTCACATGACCTATTGGGGCATCTCTCCTGAGCTTCTGCAAGAATTGTCCCACCGAGAACCCGATCTACCCAATCTGCTCCCCGTCAGCAACGCTGATGCTCAGTTGCTCTATCAACTCGACACGATGGCGATGCCGCCTTTGGTGCGCCAAGTCTTCGATCGTCACATTCAAGACTTTAAAACGAGCCTCTTTAGCTCCGTCGCCGAAGGGATCAGACAGCTATTTAGCCGGACTGAGTTTGTGAGTGGCTATGTGTTTGAGCCGCAGCGCAAAGCCGCGATCGGCTATTTTCAGGTGCAGTTGTGTCGCGATGGCTCTCAGCCTCACGTCGCTCAACTGACCGTCAACCCTGCCTATACTTGGCTTTACCCTGAGCTAATGGCGCAGATGGCTCGCGTCACCCAAGAAGTTCCGGCTCAAGCGCTGCATCTGTCATCGTCAGACTATCAGCCAGAGCGCGAAGAATATCTAGAGCGAGTCGGAGCCGATCGCATTGCTCACACCCTGCTGATGTCTCGATCGGTGTGGCACAAGCTCCGAGAAGCCAAGCCAGCGGTCGCAGAAGGGCTACAGCTTTCTGACGTGCTGCAAGGGCTGCAACCGTCTCGCAAACCCGTGCCTGGGCGCATTTCACTGCTCAAATCTATCCAGCGAGATGAGTCTAAGCTAGAATCGTCCCAGACAAAACCACCTGCTTCGCCCCTAGCGTCTAAACCAGAGCCTCGTGGTGAAGATCCCTGCTGTTGATTGGCTATTTAGACACTAATGGGTGGAGAGTATGGGGTTTGTCTCTGCCTTGGGCTTAGATGTGGGGCAAAAGCGAATTGGGGTGGCAGGCTGCGATGGCACCGGGCTGATCGCAACTGGGCTGACGACGATCGAGCGCAAATCATTTCAGCAAGTGATTGATGAATTGCAGTCCATGATTGACGATCGTCGGGTGCAAACCCTTGTGATTGGGCTGCCCTACACGATGGATGGAGCGATCGGGTTTCAGGCTAAACAAGTGCAAAAGTTTGCCAGAGCCATTTCTCATGCCCTGAATCTGCCGATCGAGTTTGTAGACGAGCGGTTGACCAGCTACCAGGCCGAGCAACTGCTGCACGCCGAAAATATTTCACCTTCTCGCAATAAAGGCTTAATCGATCGCAAAGCAGCGTCCCTTATTTTGCAACAATGGTTAGATGAACGAAAACTCAAAGAGCGAACCAGAGACAATGCGTAAACAAAACCTTTCCCCTTTACGCTGCACTCTTTAGAGAAGGTGCCATTCTGAGGGATACTTTTCTGAGAGCTAAGTGCGATCGCGCTAAGGATCAATATGCCCAAGTCGAATCAAGATAGAGAGAGTCCAATGGATGAAGATAGCATTGATATGGATGCTCCCACCGTCACCCTGACCGACGAGGCAGGGCTAACCCTTACCTGCTACATCGAGCACTCCCTAGAGGTCGAAGAGCAAGAATATGTCTTGCTGCTTCCAGTAGACTCTCCGGTAGAAGTGTTTGCTTGGCAAGAAGATGGCGAGGAGGACGAAGCTGTCTTAGTCGAAGACGAGGAAGAATTGAATCGAGTCTTTCCGACGGCTAGAGCGGTTTTAGAAGAGCAAAACCTAACCCTAAAGCGCACGGCCGTCGTGCTGACCGTTGAGGGCGATCTGCCCGACTTTGTAGAAGATGAAGAAGAGTGGGCGGGCGTTGAGTCTGACTCAGAAGACGAGCAAGAAGAGCTTCAACTGCTGTCTAGTTTCTATCACGAGGAGCAAGAGTATGCCATCTATGCGCCGCTCGATCCCTTTTTCATTCTGGCCAGAATGGATGAAGACGGGCAACCTCACCTGCTCTCGCCGGAAGAACTGAAAAAAATCGAGCCAATGCTGCCGATGATCGAAGATCAACTCTTTGACGATATGGAGTAGCCTCCTGTCAGGCTTGATCTGGGGCGTTTGGGGGCGGTTGATCGAGCGTCCCTAAAGCCGCCGTTTTGAGTATCAGAACTTCTAATCAATCTTGACTAGGAGCGATCGAGGGTGGATTATTTGTTCTGACTGGGGCGATCGCCCACCTGTTCAATTCAGAGCATCCTCATGAAAGCTGTCCAGCGAATTGCGAAAGGGTCGTTTTATCTGCTGATCATGTGCTCGGCGGTGGGTCTGTCAGCCTGGCAAGCACAATCTTGGTGGAGTTGGGCCAGTGCGCCGACGATCGCGCCTACCTCTCAGCCAGACAAGCGGGTCATGGTGCAAATCCCTTCGGGAACGTCAGCCCAGCAGATTGGACACGACTTAGAGACCGCCGGGCTGATTAAATCGGCAAAAGCGTGGGAACTGTGGGCCCGCTGGCTGATGTGGAAGCACCCAGACGGAGGCTTTCAGGCAGGGAACTATAATCTATCGCCGACCGAATCGCTGCAAGCGATCGCCCAAAAAATTTGGCAGGGTGAAGTCGCTCAACGCAGTTTTACGATTCCTGAAGGCTGGTCGCTGAGACAGATGGCCAGCTATTTTGAGCAGCAGGGGTTCTTTAAAGCCCAAGACTTTTTGACGGCCGCAAGCCAACTCCCAACCGGGCGATATCCCTGGCTGCCAACGGGTTTTGCCAGCCTAGAGGGCTTTCTCTACCCAGATACTTACCAGATCACGGCGGGGGCGCAGGTTACGCCGACTGAGGTGATCACCCAAATGCTCGATCGCTTTGAGCAGGTGGCGTTACCCCTTTATAATCGAGACCGCGATCGGACTCGATTTTCCCTCGCGCAGTGGGTGACGTTAGCCAGCATTGTCGAAAAAGAGGCAGTAGTTTCTGCTGAACGACCTCGCATTGCGGGCGTGTTTATCAATCGCCTCAAGCAAAACATTCCGTTAGGCTCTGATCCCACGGTTGAGTATGCTCTGGGCATTCAACAGACCAAAGAACAGCCGTTGACCTTAGAGCAAGTCAGAGTGCCATCTCCCTACAACACTTATGTGAATGCGGGACTGCCGCCAGCCCCGATCGCCAGCCCCGGTGTGGCTAGTCTCAAAGCCACGTTGGAACCCGAAGCTACTAATTATCTCTATTTTGTTGCGAAATATGACGGCACTCATGTCTTTAGCCGCACATTAGGAGAGCATGAATCAGCCCAGGGCACGATTCGCGATACGATCGACACTCAACGAGCGACCAGCCCAGAGAAGGGTAAAAAACCTGGAAATTAGACAGGGGAGGGTGGACTTTGAGGTCTGTCTTGAAGCGATCGCAGACACGTTTGCTATCATATTTTACTCTACACCGATCTCTATCTCTAGATAGAAGTTAAGCAGAGCACTCGTTCAACTAAGTTAAGATTCCCTTATCAATAGGCTGCGTTTTATGTCTTGGGGCAACCTCCTTCAACCTGACCTGATTTTAGAAAGTTCCATTCTCAGTTTGACTCCCGAAATCATCTGCCGTTCTGGTCTCAAAGGGCTAGTGTTGGATGTTGATGAAACCCTTGTGCCGATTACCTCGGCTCACGCTCCTGAAGAGCTACAGCCGTGGATTGAAGCGGTTCAGCAGGTGGCAACACTTTGGTTGGTCAGCAACAACATCAGCGAAGCGCGGATCAAGCGCATTGCCGAGCCGCTCCGTCTGCCCTATATCGTTGGGGCCGGAAAGCCGTCGCGTCGCAAACTCAGACGGGCCCTAGCGGGGATGAATCTACCCCCTCATCAGGTGGGAATGGTGGGCGATCGCTTGTTTACTGACGTGCTGGCAGGAAACCGATTGGGAATGTTTACGGTTTTGGTCAAGCCGATGGTAGACCCGGCCGAAGCGGTTCGACGCTATCCAATTCACAATTTTGAGGTGTGGCTGTCTGAAATGCTAGGAGCCTCCTTGACTCCGCACAAGCCGTGATTCTGCGCGACAGTGTTTTTGAATTGTGGCTAGGCGATCGTTGACAAGCTACGATCGGGCAGAAAAGCGACCAAAGTTGAGTATGGCAAAAAAGGAGAATCCGCTCACTGGAGAAGCGCTCGTCAAAGAAGTCTGTCGGCGGATTCGAGTTGCCCGCAGCTATTGGGATGCCCACAATAACGCTGCCTGTCGGGGAGAGCGAGAGCGGGCATTAGCCCTCTACAACACGCTGACAAAAGAGCAAAAAGAGCAGATTCCGCAAGTGCTGCGGGTGTGGCTGCGCTATCGCAGTGAGAAATATTTTGGGGCCCACCGATCGCCGCCCAAGTCGAAACAGAAGTAGGGCTTAATCCGTTCTAACCATAAAAAGCAGCCATCCTCTGAAGATAGCTGCTTTGATCCTAATGTCACTGAGTTTGCAACCGACAAATCTTAGATATCCAAGTCTGCCAGATTCATCTTAGAGCCATAGGTTTCGATAAACTCACGACGCGGAGCCACCCGATCGCCCATCAGCACCGTAAACACCCGATCGGCTTCGGCGGCATCCTCAATTTCAATCCGTCTAAAGGTGCGCGTCTCAGGATTCATGGTGGTATCCCAAAGCTGTTGGGGCATCATTTCACCGAGACCTTTAAAGCGCTGAATCGTGTAGTTGGCGTTGGCCGGAAACTCTGCAATTCGCGCATCGCGTTCGCGTTCGCTATAGCAGTAGTAGTGGTTGCGCCCGCGCTCGATTTTATAGAGCGGCGGACAGGCGATATAGATATAGCCTTGGTCAACCATCAAACGCTGATAGCGATAAAAGAAGGTCAACAATAGCGTCCGAATGTGCGCGCCGTCTACGTCTGCGTCCGTCATGATCACAATGCGGTGATAGCGCAGTTGAGACGAGTCAAATTCTTCGCCCTTGATGCCCAACCCCAGCGCCGTGATCAGCGCCTGAATTTCGGTATTTTTGTAGATTTTGGAGTCATCAGTTTTCTCAATGTTGAGAATTTTCCCCCGCAGAGGCAAGATGGCTTGGAAGCGACGATCGCGCCCCTGTTTGGCAGATCCGCCCGCAGAATCCCCTTCTACGATGAAGATTTCTGACTCGCTGGGGTCGCGAGAGGCACAGTCTGCCAGCTTTCCGGGCAGAGTTGATGATTCTAGAACCGACTTGCGACGAACGAGTTCTCGCGCCCGTCTTGCAGCCTCGGCAGCGTTAAATGCCTGAATCGCTTTTTCTAAAATCGCATCCGATACAGCCGGACGGAATTGTAGATACTCGGTCAAGACTTCGCCGACGAGAGAATCGACAATGCCGCGAACTTCGGTGTTGCCCAGCTTGGTCTTGGTTTGCCCTTCAAATTCGGGATCAGGGACTTTGACTGAGATCACGCCCGTCAGTCCTTCCCGAATATTTTCCCCCGCTAAGTTGGGTTCTCCTTCTTTGATTTTGTTGCGCTTGCGGGCGATCGCGTTCAGCGTTCTCGTCAAGACGGCTTTGAGACCTTCGAGGTGGGTGCCGCCGTCGATCGTGCGAATGTTGTTGGCAAAACCGAGAATATTATCGGTGTAGGCATCGACACACCATTGCAGCGAAACCTCGACATGAACGTTATTGCGCTCACCCTGCACGTAGATCACTTCCTCGTGCAGAGGTTGCTTGTCGCGGTTCATGTAGCTGATATATTCGCGGATGCCGCCTTCATAGAAGAAGAGTTCGACGTGGGGCTGTCCGTCTTCGAGGGAGGCGGGGCGGCTGTCGGTGAAGGTGATTCTCACGCCACCGTTGAGGTAGGCGAGTTCGCGGAGCCGTCCGGCGATCGTGGCATAGTCAAACTCAATTCCACCCAAAAAGATCGTCGTGTCGGGCAAAAACGAAACCGAGGTTCCGGTGCGCGTCGGCTCAGGGCTGGGCTTACTCTTCAGTTCGCCGATGGCGATGCCGCGCTCAAAGCGCTGGGTATGAACTTTTTTCTCGCGCCAAACCGTCACCTCAACCCACTCAGACAGGGCGTTAACCACCGAGATGCCGACCCCGTGCAAACCGCCAGAGACTTTATAGCCACCGCCGCCAAACTTGCCGCCTGCGTGGAGGATGGTCATCACCGTCTCAAGGGCTGACCTGCCCGTGCGCGGGTGAATGTCGGTCGGAATGCCGCGCCCGTCGTCTGTGACTGACACCGAGCCGTCTTCGTTGAGGGCAACTTGAATGTTTTTGCAATAGCCCGCCAGCGCTTCGTCAACCGAGTTGTCTACAACCTCGTAAACTAGGTGGTGAAGTCCTCGTGGCCCTGTGGTGCCGATATACATTCCCGGTCGCTTCCGAACAGGCTCAAGACCTTCGAGGACTTGAATCTGATCAGCACCGTAATTTGTCGTCATAGTTGAAGCGCTCCCTTGGGCGGTCTGAAACTCTCTAATGGATTCAGAGGACAGAATCTATAAAAATTTTAACACAAAAGGCTTATAAGCGATTTTGAGCCACTATCAAGCCAAGTTTATTAGAGGGATGGATCAGCTTATTTTGCCTGAAGAAGTCAGTTCCGATCGCATCTTTTCAGAATTTAATACATCTGTACCATCTCTCATTATAGTGTGTGGAGCCACGGCAACGGGGAAGTCTAGCTTGGCGGCTTCTCTAGCCCAGCGGCTCAATGCAAGGATTATCAGCGCCGATTCTCGTCAAGTGTATCGAGAGTTTAACATCGGAACAGCCAAACCGACTCTTTTAGAACAAGCGCTGGTTCCTCACGATTTGATTGATATTTGCGACCCGATCGAGACTCTGACTCTCGCCCAATATCAAGGGCTAGCGCAGTCAATCATTCAAACCCCTGGATCTAAACTTTTGGTAGGCGGCACAGGACTCTATATAAAGTCGATCGTGCGGGGTCTTAAGATCCCTAGAGTTGCGCCGCAGATGGAGCTACGATCGCAGCTTAAAACCTTGGGGCAACCTCAACTCTATTCATTCCTGCGGCAGGTCGATCCGGAGTCTGCTGACCGAATTCACGCCAACGATCAGGTGAGAACGCTGAGAGCGCTAGAGGTTTATTACGTCACGGGTCGCCCGATCACCGAGCAACAGGGCGAATATCCGCCGAGTTATCCGATTCTTCAGATCGGGTTGGATTGTGAAAATGTCGAGGCAAGCGATCGGCGCATTGAGCAACGCACCCGACAAATGCTGGAAATGGGATTTGAAACGGAGGTGAAAATGCTGTGCAAAAAATATGGCGAAGATTTACCGCTCTTAAACACGCTGGGCTATGGCGAAATGAAGCAATATTTGAAGGGTGATAGTTCTCTCTCAGAAGCCGAAAAGTTGATTGTGCTGCACACTCGTCAATTTGCTAAACGACAGCGGACTTGGTTTCGGGCAGACTCTAGCATTGAATGGTTTGATGCCGATCGTTCTGATCTTGTAGATCAAGTGTGGAATCGGGTTGGCGATTTTTTGGCTGATCATAATACCAATTTCGGATGCAATTGCGACTGATCGTTCAATCCGACGGGGCACGGCATGCCATGCCCCTACGCTTTTTGTACGGGCATGGCACTGCCGTGCCCCAATTTCGGATGCAATTGCGACTGATCGTTCAATCCGACGGGGCACGGCATGCCATGCCCCTACGCTTTTTGTACGGGCATGGCACTGCCGTGCCCTCGTGCGGATCTGTCGCATTCACAAATCAAATTGGTATAAAACCTCCTCCACGAATCTAGGAACGCCCCCTAAATCCCCCATTCTGGGGGACTTTGAAATCAGAACTTGGCTCAAAGTCCCCCAGAATGGGGGATTTAGGGGGCACAAACAGAACTCAACGCAGCGCAAGTTTACTCTAAAATTCTATTCATGCACGAGGTCTATAAAGCTCATGGTTCGACCAAAGCTGCAAGCGATCGTGGCTTTCCGGCAAGAAATTGTCCCTGATCATGAGTCGCGAAATGCTGGACTTACTTTGATCGCAGCAAATCCGTGATAGTTTTCACCAACTCATCAGGCTCGATCGGTTTGATTAAGTGGCGTTGAAACCCAGCAGCGATCGCGTGTTGTTGATCCAGTTCTCCCGCATAGGCCGTTAGAGCGATCGCGGGCATAGGCCGGGCTAGCTCTAGCTGCCGAATCTGCTGCATCAGATGATAACCGTCCATTTCTGGCATCCCAATATCGCTCACAATTAGGTCAAAAACGGCTAGGCCCTTCTCCGCAGGGGTAAGCGACTGTAGGGCGGCGATGCCCGACGGCGCAAGGCTGACGATCGCGCCCGCTTGCTCTAGGACAAACCCAATTAGCTCTAAAGAATCTGCCTCATCATCCACGACAAGAATGTGGCGACCTGCTAGCGGTGAGTGCTGATCGGCGATCGGTGAATCACCCAACCGGGCCCGATCGTCAGCCGTCAAGTCTGAATGATCTCGAAGGGGAATCTTGACTGTAAAAGTGGTGCCGAGTCCTTCGCCTTGACTGGCAACCTCTACCTGCCCACCGTGCATCTCGACAATTTGGCGCACGATCGCCAGCCCTAACCCCAGCCCGCCAAATTTTCGCGTTGTAGCGGCATCTTCTTGACGAAAATGCTCAAATACATAGGGCAAAAAATCAGGATGAATGCCTTTGCCCGTGTCGATGACTTGAATCTGGGCGGTGGCTCCGACTTGCTTGAGCACTACGGTGATCTGCCCCCCAGTAGGCGTGAACTTGACGGCATTTGACAACAGATTCCACATCACTTGCTGGAGCCGCCCCACATCGCCCATTACGGTTTTTATAGTTCGGTCTAGCTGAGTTTGTAGATTGATCGCTTTTGCATCGATCGCTAACCGCACCGTTTCTAACGCCGCACTAATGGCGAAGTTTAGATCAACCGGAAACATATTCAGCACTAGCTTGCCGCGCAAAATTCGAGAAATATCCAGCAAGTCATCGATCAGTTGCACCTGGAGTTTGGCGTTGCGCTCAATGATGGTCACCGCCTGAGTGGTTTTTGCAGGGTCTAACCTGCCCTGACGCAGCAGACTCGACCAGCCCAAAATCGGATTCATGGGAGTGCGAAGTTCGTGTGATAACACGGCTAGAAACTCGTCTTTGATGCGGTTGGCCGTCTCGGCTTGTTCGCGGGCGGCTTGTTCGCGGTGCAGGAGTTGTTCGCGTTCTTCGGCTAGACGCAGACGCACCGATTCGACGCGCTTGCGATCGCTGATATCTCGAACGAAAATAGACAACCCCGTGGGAGACGGATAAGCGTGAACCTCAACCCACAAGTCAAGAGGAGCATAATAGTCTTCAAATTCCACCGCAATCTGCTCCGTTAGCGATCGGCGATATTGCACCTCAAACTGAGTCGCGATCGTCGCGGGAAATGCTTCCCAGATCGTTTTGCCCAATAGGGCTGACAAGGGCGTTTGCGACAGTTGTTGAGCGGCTTCGTTGGCATAGGTAAAGCGAAAATCGAGATCTAGCGCCGCAAACGCATCGGTGACGCGCTTCAAGATGGTTTGCTCTCGCTCAGTCGCCTCCCGTCTTAACTGAGCCAGCTTCAAACTTGCTTCGACTCGCGCCAGCAGTTCTCGCGCTGAGAACGGTTTAATCAGATAGTCATCGGCTCCGGCTTCTAGCCCTTCAATGCGAGATTCTTCGCCTGCGCGGGCCGATAATAGAATGATCGGAATCTCTTGAGTGGTGGCGTTAGACCGCAGCCAGCGCAGCAACTCAAACCCATCCATTTTGGGCATCATCACATCAGTCAAGACCAGATCAGGGAGGCGAGTTTGAATGGCCGTCAAAGCGGCCCTGCCATCGGCAACGGTTTGAACCGTATAAGCACCCTGAAGCAATCGCTGGATGTAGTCGCGCATATCGGCGTTGTCATCTGCCAGCAAAATGTGAGCCTGCGGAGGCCGTGGGACGGGTGAGGCAATGCGGCTTTGAGACACTAGGGAGGGTGGAACGCTCTGATCGATCGTGAGGGCATCCTGTTCGCCATGAGGCAACCACCGTTGAGCTTCTTCGACAAAGGGCATCACCCCGATCGCCGTTGACGCTAAGGTGTGACTAGCCCGAATCTGCTCAGGCGGCAAGTGCGCCGTTCCGGTGGGAATGGAAACCGTAAAGCAACTGCCTTGCCCAAAGGTACTAGAAACCACGATCGTGCCGCCGTGGAGTTTGACAAGTTCTTGCACGAGAGATAGACCAATGCCTGAGCCTTCAAAACTGCGACCTTGGGAGTTTTCGACCCGATGAAAGCGCTCAAACAGATGCGGCACCTCGTCAGAGGCGATGCCAACCCCGGTGTCTAAAACCCTGAGTTCAACCCGGTTTTCTAACCACCGCAATCGCACCGTGATCGCTCCAGTGAATGTAAATTTGAATGCGTTTGATAGCAGATTGAGAACGATTTTTTCCCACATCTCGCGATCGACAAACACCGCTTCGGGCAAGGGCGGGCACTCAACGTTGAGCGACAGCCCCGACTGCTCAATCAGCGATCGAAAAGCGCTGGCGAGTTCGGCTGTGTAGGTAGACAGATCAATCGGTTCATAAACCGCCTGCATGCGTCCGGCTTCGATTCGCGAAAAATCAAGCAGCATATTGACTAACTTCTGCAATCGCAACCCGTTACGCTGCACCAGATCTAACTGTTCTCGTTCGTCAGGCTGCAAGCGATCATCAAGCGTCCTAGCAAGTTCTTCTAACGGACTCAGCATCAGCGTCAGCGGGGTGCGAAACTCGTGAGAGACGTTGGTGAAAAATAACGTTTTGGCTTGATCGAGTTCGGCGAGGGCTTCAACCCGTTTGCGTTCTTCTTCATAGGCGTTGGCGTTGGCGATCGTGGCGGTGATTTGTCCGGCGACGAGATCGAGAAAGCTGCGGTAGTTGTCGTCAAAAAGTCTGAGGGGGTTTAACCCCACAACCATCATTCCCGATTGCCCGCTTGATCCCGCAAGGGCGACTCCTTCGGCGCTGCGCCTTGCGCCAAGGGGCATCACCACCGCTTGATGGGCGACGCGATCCCAGGCTCCGGTGGGCCAATCATGCAGATCACTAACCTGGGTGGCTAACTCTGCGATCGCCGACTTTTGGGTTTGCATCACCTCAGCCAATGACCAAGCAAAATCGGTTTCTAGATCGACCGTTTGAGGAACGGCAGCATGGTGGGGACTAATGCCGCTGGTGGCGACCAAAACAGCCTGCTGGCGATCGGGTTCGACCAGATAAATCAGCGCAAAGGGGAGATCATAGGGGTTAGTCTCTAAGCATTTTGCACTCATGGTGCAGGCTTCATCCAAGGTTCGGGCATCGGTCGTCTGGGCTGCTAGTTCTCGCAAGAGGGCTAGCTGTCGCTCTCCGAGCATTCGCTGAGTGTCGTCAGTGTTGGCACAGATGATCCCACCGGGGTTGCCCTGATCGTCGGGAATGGGGCTATAGGAAAACGTATAGTAGGTTTCTTCGGGGTAGCCGTTGCGCTCCATAATCAGCAGCATCGACTCATCATAAGTGCCCTCATTGTTGAGCATTGCCGATTCAACTCTGGGATAAAGCTCATCCCAAATTTCTCGCCACACTTCTGAGCCGGGCTTGGCAAAGAGGGCAGGGTGCTTGCCTCCCATAATCGGGATATAGGAATCGTTGTAGAGGTTGAGCAGTTCTTCACCCCACCACACCCACATCGGCTGACTAGAGGTGAGCATAATGCGGACGGCGGTTTTCAAACTCTGCGACCAAGTTTCGACTGCGCCCAATGAAGTTTTTGACCAGTCGTGCGATCGCATCCGCATCGCCATCTCACCGCTGCCAGCAAAAAGCTGCTCAGTTTGACGAGATTTCATCTTACGATTCTCCCTGCCGCCCGCATAAACGAGTAATTATTGCAATGATACTCTCTGTTTCAGGGAGGTTGAGAGCGGTGGGCAGCGATCGACGGCGGCGAGTTAACTCAGATCTGGCATCTTTTGTCGTCTAAGAGTTTTTTTGCTTTTAAGAAATTGAGTTTTCACAACCTCAAATGATTGTCTATAAATCTGAAAGTCTGACGGCTTTTCTACGTCAGGAATGCTGCGGGTGACGTAGTGAAAAGCGTGAAAAACGGAATTTAGACCCGCGATCGCATCCTCGATCGGAATCGGTCTTTTCACGGGGTCATTTTCGAGTTTAGCGAGATAGTGCAATCCGCCTAAGTTAGCCAGATTCTCTAATTTGTTTTCGTAAACCAGCCGCGCCACTTTTGTCATATCAATCCCAATAGCTTGAGCAATTCTTTTCGCGGTTTCTTCATCGGGGCCGCTGCGCTTGCGACAGATCCAGCCCAGCCCTGTGCGAGAAATTCTAATTTGCTTGGCCAACTGGCTCATATTCGTCTGCGGGTTTTCCTGAAGATATTGCAAAACAAGCCGTCCAAAAGCCGAACAATCTTCAGGACTTAATTTGAGAGGGTTCATACTATTGCTTAGTCGGATGCTTACTCAAAATGTTCAACACTTAGAACTAAGGTACTAAAATAAACTAGGGAGATTGAATGATTTTCAGAATAAATTAGCGATAGTGTAACTCTTACTGATACTAGGTTTCGCTCTTCAACTCACCTACGAGCATCTTCCCTATTAAGCGTGCCCACCTACTTAAAAGAGCAGGTAGAGCGAACAATAGCCCTACCTGCATCAGTTGTAAAGACTCAACCTCATGAGACAAGTGTTGATCATTACAGCGCCACTGTTTAGTTAGGTCAACCCTCTGCCACTGCTTAAATCTGCGCCTTTATCGATGACGGGGCGGCCCTCGGTGTCGATGTCTAGCTCTTCTCGACGAAGCTGTTCTTCAGCCGTCACGGTGTCTTGGTCAACGACCTTCTTGACCCGCACTTCTTCGCGCACAAACGCTTCTTTGTGAATGTCGGGAGTTTCTTCATAGACCTCTACCCGTGCGACTTCGCCTTCAGCAAAGGCCGTAGCGTCAGGAGTAACCGTTGCACCAGCATTCACAGGAGTAGTGCGCTCGATCACGACTCGCTCTTTTTCGATCGGCACCGAGACTTGAGCGGTGTCGGTTTCGACTCGCTTGCCGATCGTGACTTCTCCGGTTTTAGCGCGAGTTTTGTTAGCAATCAGCCGCTCTTCATAGAGCTTGAGACTGGGGTGCTTTTGCTCATCTAGATTGTAGAGGGCGGGTTCACGATCGTAGCTATAGGTGTCGCGGTTATAGTCTAGAGCCGCAGCTTCAAGGGGAGCAGGTGCGAGGGGGGCTGTAGTGGTTAGAGGAGCGTCTACCATCGGACGATAGATGCCTCTCACTTGTTCTTCTTTCTCATAGTCTACGACCTCGCCTTCTCGATACTCAGGCAACGCCTCGACTTGCTCGCGAGTGAGACCATTTGCATAGACACACTGCTTGGCATAGTCAATTTCAGAACGCCCGATCGGGAGCAGTACATTTTTGCCCATAAACCAGCCGCCCGTGTGAATTACCAGATAGCGAAATTTGCCATTGTCATCCACAAGCAAATCTTTAACAGACCCTACTTTCTCGGTGCCAGAATAAAGGTCATAGTCCAGAATGTAATGTTGATCTTCAAAGTGGTGGCGATAGTTAGGGTCAAAGTCTTTAATTCTATGAAGTGCCATTTTGATTTCCTCAAGGGTCTGAAGTGTTTTAACACCTTTCACTTAAGGCTAAAGCAACCCACTTGGTGCTTCCTCAGCCAAAGGTTTAAGTTGTTCATCTACCCAAAGGTGCTGGGCGAACATTTTACTCTGTTCGGTCGGTTGTCCGTTGTGAGTAGTGGTTTCATACTCACCTTGTTTCTGTAGATAGGTGCTGCTGTCCAAGCTGATCGGTAGATTTGAAGCAATGGAATTTGCTCTACTTCAAGCCTGTTTTGTTTGAAGAGATTTCTCAAAACGGTTCACTTTGTGAGCCAGAGCAACTTTCTTTTGATCTAGGAAGAATGTGCCAGTGAGATTGTGCATAACTCTACTTGTTCTTGCATTCTCTCAATGGTTGCTGCGGCTATGGCTGACCGTTCTCAGAAAGCATTTTCCAGATTGATTCGCCTGTTTTAGGAGGTAACCATGTTTCAACACGCCCGTAAGGTTTTAACGGCTCTCGCGCTGGTTTTGCTGTTGACAGTGACAACGGCTTGCGGAGTGGCTACGGCTAAAGAACCCAGAGCCATCAGCCCTACCCAACTCGATCGCACGGCCAATTATGGTCAACTGGCACGAGGCAACTCAGCCGCAGGACAAGACTTTGGCAACTGGGTCGTGTCTGCTAGTCAAGGCTTAGTCAAGGATGCGTTTGTGCGAGATAACGACAAACTGGGTGCAGTGATTTCATCTCAGGTGCGCCCCACTGAGGTTAAGGATTTAGCAAAATCGCTGACTCAAGGGTTCCGCAAAACCTTTCCCAACCAAGATTTGACCGTGCTGATGTATGCGCCTGATAAAAAGCTGATTTTAACGGCTCGCTATAACAATCTATCGAAGCAAATCGAGTATCAACAACCCAGTTAGCAAACAGCTAATAATCCAGTTAGCAAACAGCTAATTGAACGCCCAAATTTTTGAATTAGGAGACTCATAAAATGCCTAGCAGTGAAGATTACAAACGCCAAGTGATGAAAGATTTGGCAGGCGGCAGCAAAGAAACCCTCGACGATGTTGACCCGGTAGATTATCAAAACTTTGATGATTTTGCTCAACGGTCTTCTCGCGATCAGCGTCATCAACTGTTTAGCAAATCGCTTCACCCCGATCGCATCCCGTCGAGCCAAATGGAGCCAGAATTGCAGCACGCGATCGCGCAAATCAAGCCTCAAGAGCGCGAAGATGTTGCACGCGACTTCATCAATCATCTCAAAAAGCGGGGCTTGCAGGACAAAGACCTAGAGCATCAGTTGGGTTTATCTACTCATCACCCCAGCCGCATGAGTGCTGATGATGTGAGCAAGTTGGCGGGCTTTGCTTACCACAATCACCCTGATATTTTTCATGAGGTCTTAGCCGATCAGCCTGCGATGGTGAAGTTTCTCAGCAACCCGATGGTCGGGGCAGCTTTGGGAGCGATCGCGGCTAAGTGGATGGGTCATAGATAAACCGCACGATCGCTGAACAGAAGTCAGGAATTCCCCGTTGATTAGGAAGTTTCTGACTTCTTTTAACCAGTTCTAAACAAAACAGAGGAGACCACAATGCTTTTGCAGGACAAAGAGACAGGCAATCTGGTAGAAGTTTTAGATGTCAAAACCTTGGTGAATCCGAGTCAGGGTGAGATCACAGCGCAAGCCCAAGCGGGTGAAGAAGAACAAGATCCGGCCCCTATTGCAAAAGAGAATTTGATCTTTCCATCGGGCGAAGCCCTGCCAAAATGCTGGACTGACGCAGATTATCAGAAAAACTAACGTTTCCTCGGTTGGTTAAAACGTTTACAGGCTTTTAGTCTACGGGTGCGATCGCGCTGTCAATTCCAGGTGGGCAACCCGTAGCGATATTCAACTCATCTCAGGCGAGAAAATTATGATAGTTCAAACTGCAAAGCTATTAGCAGAGGCATTTACGCTGCTGCCCCACACACCGTCAACCTTATCGGGACAGGTTCCGATCGAGGAGACATCGTTTGTTTTTTCCAGCCCGCAATTCTTGATTGCTTTGTTGGCTGGTGTGATGATGGCATTCGCATTTCAATTTCTATTAACCAATTTATCGGTTGCAGTTGTTGCAACGCCGGGTACGTTATCCAGTGATGATGATAGCGAATCAGAAAGCTTAGGTACGACCATTCGCAAAACCGAATCTAAAATCGGTATCTGGGCGTTGGTAACTGTGACGCTTGCTCTATTTGCCGCTAGCTTTCTAGCCGTAAAACTGAGCTTAGTCAGCAGCGTTGGTCTAGGGGCTATCATTGGCGTTGTGATTTGGTCTACCTATTTTTCGCTGCTAGTGTGGCTTGGCTCAGGGGCAGTTGGCTCTCTGATTGGCTCTGTGATTAACACTGCGTCGTCAGGCATTCAGGGCATAATGGGCACAGCAACGGCTGCGATCGGGGCAAATGTCGCCAAAAATCAGGTTATTTCAACGGCCGAAGAGATCACGGCGGCGGTGCGGCGCGAGTTAACCTCTGGCTTTGACCCCAACGCAATTCAAAAAACACTCCAGAGTTCGCTCAACAATCTGCAACTGCCGAAGCTAGATCTAGAGGATATTAAAGGTCAGTTTGAAACCTTGCTCAAAGACTCTGATCTTAAAGACGTTGCAGACAGTGATTTTTTAAAGACCATTAATCGTCAGTCTTTTGTCGATCTCGTCAGCCGTCGCACTGACTTCTCAAAACAGGACATCGATCGGGTCGCTGATCAGCTAGAAAGTGCCTGGAAAGGAACAGTGGGTCAACAAGAAGGAAAAGATCCTCTCGAACAACTGACAAATTTGTTGAAATCTGCAACTCCTGAAGACTTGAACACTGAGGAGCTTTCAGACAACCTCAATCAGTTGGTGCAGAGAGTTTCTAAACAGAGTTCTTCTGGCAGCAGCTTGACCACTAGAGCTTTGCAGTTTGGGTTTAGTGCCCTGCTCGGCAAAGTGATTCAAAGCACCAACCTCTCAGATCTGGATGTCGAGAAGATTTCTGGTCAGTTGCAAAAACTGAAGGGCACTGTTCAGGGGCAGGCTGACAAGCTGGGTCAGCAGGTTTCTAAAAATGGGAAACCCTTTAGTGTGATTCAAGCCGACTTGGAGAACTATCTGTTGTTCTCACCGCCTTGGCAACTGAATCGCGAAACCATCAAGCAAGAGTTCCGAGATGTGATCTACGATCCGCAGGCTGCTCCGGGAGCCATTCGTCAGGAGTTAGAGCTAATCGATCGGGATTATTTTATCGACGTGTTGGCTCTGCGAGAAGACTTCACGCCTGAAAAAGTGCAAGATACTGCCAACCTTCTCGAAGAGATTCGCGCTGAAGTGTTTGGCTCGGTTCAAACGGCAGAGCTAGAAGAGCGATCGCAGGATCTTCGCAGTCGAGTTGAGACTTATCTAAAATCGACCGGAAAAGAGGAACTGAATCCAGAGGCGATCGGGCATGAGTTTAAACTGCTGTTGCAAGACCCCGAAGCGGGCTTAGACGCATTGGGAAATCGTTTAGGTCAGTTTGACCGTGACACGCTGGCAAAGCTGCTCGGACAGCGCGATGACGTGAATCCTGAAGAAGCGAACCAAATTGTGGGGCAACTCGAATCGACTCGCGATCGGGTGCTCTCCGAAGCCAGAGAACTACAAGATCGGCTGCAATTTGAGGCCCAAGAAGTCCGGACTAAGGTCGAAACCTACTTGCGGAACACCAACAAAGAAGAACTTAATCCCGATGGCATTCAGCGCGACTTGAAGACCTTGTTAGATGACCCTCAAGCCGGACTCAGTGCTCTAAAGTCTCGTCTTTCGCAGTTCGATCGCGATACTCTCGTGCAGTTGCTCAGTCAGCGTCAAGATCTGAATCAAGAGCAGGTTAATCAGGTTTTAGATCAAGTTGAGTCAGTTCGTGACAGCGTTTTGCAAGCACCTCAACAAGTGGCGAGCAAAGCCAAAGAGCAATATGAACAAACGACCACTGCGATCGCCGATTATCTCCGCAAAACAGACCTGAAAGAACTTGATCCAGACGGCATCCAGCGCGATCTAAAAACGCTGCTCAATGACCCCAAAGCCGGAACCGATGCCTTGCGTGACCGACTTTCTCAGGTCGATCGCGAGACTCTGGTAAAGCTGCTGACTCAATCAGGAACCTTGACCGAGGAACAAGTTAATCAAACAATCGATCAGGTGGAGACTGCCATTCGGGATACCATCAAAGCCCCGCGCCGTCTGGCAAAACGGGCCCAAACAAAAGCCGTTGACTTTGAGGCAACTCTCGAAAGCTATCTGAAAAATACTCAGAAAGAGGAGCTAAACCCAGACGGCATCAAGCGTGATTTGCAATTGTTGCTGCAAGATCCTAAAGCAGGGTTGAGCAGTGTTGGCGATCGCCTCTCTCACTTCGATCGCTCTACTTTGGTGGCTCTGCTGTCTCAGCGCGAAGACATCAGTGAAGAAGACGCTAATCGCATTGCTGACCAAGTAAACTCTACGGTTCAATCCGTTACAGAACAGATCCAAAAAGTTCAGCAGACCTTCCAAGCAGCGATCGATCGCGTGTTTGGCAAACTTCGCAGCTATCTCGATTCGCTAGAGCGACCGGAACTCAGCTATGAAGGCATTCAGCAGGATTTCGGCACGTTGTTCGATGATCCACAGGCGGGCTTTGAGGCGCTTAAAGAGCGACTAAGTGAGTTCGATCGCGGCACCTTGGTAGCCGTTCTTAGCTCTCGCAAAGATATTTCTGAAGCCGATGCTAACCGGATTATTGACCAAATCGAGGCAACACGAGACGGCGTATTGCACCGTGCCGAACGCATTCAGCTAGAAGCCAAAAAAAGGATCAAAGCCGCTCAACATCAGGCTAAGAAACAAGCGATCGAGACCCAAAAAATGGCAGCCAATGCAGCATGGTGGCTGTTTGGAACGGCATTAACTTCGCTGGCAGCCTCCGCGATCGCTGGAGTTCTAGCAGTTCGCACCCTGTTCTAACTCCCGTCCACTTTAGGAGAGGATATATCTTTTGTCCTCTCCTACCTATTGTTCAATACCTATTGTTTTACGATTGTTCTCATCAGGAGTTGCCCCCATGTCTGTAGAAAATGCCCAAATCACAGAAACCACAGTTCCTGTCGAAGTCAAGACGACGACTGTCATTGACGTTCCTCTCAGCGATCCGGTAGTGATTAACAACACTACGGCTGAGTCTCCTGAAGACTATCAGCGAACCGTGCAGATCTCAGCGTTTCTTAGTGACCCGATCGGCTACATAACTGAGTTCTTAACGCCTTATAAACCCATTTTTATCGCCATTGGCTGGGTGCTGCTCGCGATCGTTGGATTTAAGTTAGTTCTGACGTTTCTAAGCGCTATTCTTAGCGTCGCCACTAGCATTCCAGTTCTTTCACCTTTGTTTGAGCTAATCGGTGTGATCTACACAGGCTGGTTCATCTACAGCCATTTGCTCACGGTGACTCAGCGCCGAGAGTTTTCTCAAAACGTTTCTCGATTCAAGAGAGAGCTTTTTGGAGAAATCGCAGACGCTTTAGACACAGATGAAACCAAAATCTCTTGAACCAATCAGAGCGACTACCATCGGAGCAACCTTTCATGATCCGTTGCAGCTTTAGAGAGCTTTTAATTCCCTAAATGTGCCTTGCGGTAGAGGAACACATTCACCTCAGTGCTGATGAATCATCTCATCAGACCAGCGTTAATAAGGCTACATAGCCTTGAGTGCTTTCACGACTCGAACACCTCAACAAGAATGACTCAGGAGAACAAGAAAATGGTTTTAGATCAACGAGATACTCTAGTAGGGACTCACAACAAACGAGCAGTCGGGGTGTTTTCAACCCGTCGCGAAGCTGAACAAGCTCTGCATACTCTCAATGATTCTGGGTTTGGCATGAATCAAGTCTCTGTGATTGCGCGAGATGCAGACAGCGATCGGGAAATTGCAGGCGCAGAAGTCAAAAAGCAAGTTGGCAACAAGGCAGATGAAGGCGCGAGTGTTGGTGCTGTCTCAGGCGGTGCTTTAGGAGGACTCACCGGCCTGCTGGTGGGATTGGGAACTCTAGCCATTCCTGGCGTTGGCCCGGTCATGCTAGCAGGTGCAGCCGCAACAGCCCTAGCTACAACGGCGGCGGGCGGAGCGATCGGGGCTGCTACAGGCGGTCTGCTCGGCGGGCTGGCTGGGTTAGGCATTCCTGAGAGAGAAGCCAAGTCTTATCACGATCGTGTCGATCAAGGCGGATATCTAGTCATTGTCGATGGAACCGAGGCTGAAATCAAACGGGCTGAAACCATCCTCAATCACGGCGGAATTCGCGATTGGGCCGTTTATGACATTCCCACTACTGAATCTCGGCTAGAGACCGCTCCTCTGGCTCCCGTGATGGCAGCAGACGTGATGCCCTCACCTGTTCCGGCAAGCGACGATGAATCGATCAAGCTCTACCAAGAACGCCTAGTGGTAGACAAAGACCGCGAAAAAACTGGAGAAGTCGCGATCGGGAAGCATGTCGAAACCGAAACGGCTCAAGTCTCAGTGCCGATCGAGAAAGAGCGCATCGTGATTGAACGCACCACACCCGTCAACGCTGGCGCAACTGTCGCCTCTGGGGTTGCGTTCCAAGAGGGCGAAGCGATCAAAATGGATGTCTATGAAGAAGTAGCTGATATCCACAAAGAGGCATTTGTGCGCGAAGAAGTCAGCATTCGCAAAGAAGTGACCGAAGAAATGGTTGCGATCGAAGAAACCGTTCGCCGTGAAGAAATCGACATCAATACGGCTGGACATCCCGTCGTCGAAACTGACAAAGGGTTGGGCGATCGCCGCTAATCCATTACGCAGAGAGCGGGACTGAAAAGGTTCCGCTACCCCATTCAACTTCTATGCTAAGTGCAATTTAACCCCATGAAAAACCTAGTTCTTCTACTCGTCGGCAGTGTCTTGGTTGCAACTGCATCCGGCTGCGGGGCTGCTAAAACCAGCAGTGAAGCCCCCAACACAACCGCTCAAACCAACACCCCTTTAGAAAAGCCTGTTGCTCAAACCAACCAAAACGATGCAACCAGCGAGCTTCGTCGGAAGCAACTCAACTCAGATATTCGCTCTAGTGAGCAGCGCAACAATGCGATGGGCGACAAGAGCGTCAAATCAGACAACGATCTCAAGAGCGAAGTCAGATCCAAGCTTGAAGCCAACCTGCCCGCCAGTGCTTTAGCAATCTCTTCTAAAGATGGAGCCGTCACGGTAGCCGGAACCGTCGTCAATGAGGGCCAGCTTCAAAAAATTGAGCCTTTAGCTAAGCAGATCGGCGGCGTTAAGAGCGTCATCGTCAAGGCATCAGTCAGTGCCGGGGCAACACCCACAGCACCAGATCCTTCGACCAAAATTCCTATCAAAGAACAAACAGGCGCAAAGTAAGGCTCATGAATCCAGCCTAGCTAGGTCTAAATATAGGCCTGTGGCGTAAGGGCATGGCACTGCCGTGCCCATTAGACTCTGCCAGTTACCGATCCTAATTCAATTCACCCTCTTAAGCGTCGTTTTAGACTGTGCAATTCAAACCCTTTTATCACTCGGAGAGACCCTAATGAATGACCCAAACAAGACTCTACACGAACCCGACGAGCATCTTGACCCTCTCACAGGTGAGCCAGGTGCTCACCCCGTCGGGACAGGAATCGGCGCAGCAGGTGCAGGCACGATCGGGACGATTATCGGCGGCGTAGTTGGCGGCCCCGTCGGCGCAGTGGTGGGTGCAGCGATCGGTGCAGTGAGCGGTGGTTTACTGGGCAAAAATACGGCTGAGGTGATTGATGTCAGTCGAGAACATGAGCACTGGCGCGACAATCACGTTTCTCGCCCCTACATTGAGTCAAACAAAACCTACGATGACTATGCGCCCGCATATAAAACGGGCTATGAAGCCTTTGGTCGCCACGGCGATAGCGGCAAAACCTTTGAAGAAATTGAACCTGAGCTAGAGACCGAATACGTCAAGACTCACGGCACCACAGGGTTACCCTGGGACAAAGCCAAGCCTGCGGCTCAAGATGCCTACCTCAAACTCTATCAAGAGCGGCTAGTGGCAGGCAAACACCGCGAAAAAACCGGAGAAGTCACCGTCGGCAAGCGAGTCGAGACTGAAACAGCCCAAGTCTCTGTCCCCATTGAAAAAGAGCGGGTGGTGGTCGAGCGCACAGCAGGAGTAGGACAAGCGATCGTGCCCCCTAGCGAAGCCACGTTTCAGTCAGGTGAGGTCGCCCGTGTCGATGTCTATGAAGAAACTCCAGACATTCACAAAGAAGCCTTTGTGCGTGAAGAAGTGCGGGTCAGAAAAGAGGTTGCTCAAGAAGTCGTTCATGCAGAAGAGAGCATTCGCCGAGAAGAGCTAGATGTTGATACGCAGGGTCGTCCTGTGGTCGATAAAACTCGCTAAATCAAGCCTTTGCTGTCCTAGTATTTATAGATCGCCCTCCAAATTACCGAGTTTGGGGCGATCTAGATTCGTTGAGAAAGACCTGAAACCCTCGCAAAAATCCGAGACTGGCTGAAACCGAGTCCTGGATTGCTTATCCCGTAAGGGGAACGATTGATTTTATTGAAAGCTGGTGACAAGACTCGAACTTGCGACCGGCTGATTACAAATCAGCTGCTCTACCAACTGAGCTACACCAGCAACCCTCCGAGTATATCAGATTTCATCCGATGCCTTGCACCCTTAGAAACACTCAAATCATCGGGTTGTGCTGAAGCTAAGTAGCGATCGTGAGCCTCCTCTGATCCTAAGTTAGGGAATTTGCAACCATTGCTTAGGATCAGAATTTTGCAGTTCGTTGCCGATCGCTGTTTAGTTGAGCTTTAAAGCAGACCCCTGAACCGTTGAGGCCGACTCAATTCCCAATAAGCGATTGATGGTGGGCACTACATCAATATTGCGAACTCGTTTGAGGGTCTTGCGATCGATATCCGGCCCGGCCGCAAAAAAGATGGCGCTCATGTTCGGCTTTTCTGGATCATAGCCATGAGCACCATAGAAACTGGGAACCGAAAACACGGCGCTCGCGGTGGCATCGTCGCCCTGACGCAGCACTAAGGGAGTTTGAGCGCCATCGAAGTTATAGCCCTCTTTGAGCGTTGCAAAAACATCGCCACTGTCTTGAGCAATAAATTGATCGGTGCCTAAGCCAAAGGTTGGATCGTTGAGATCACCCGATCGGGGACGAGGATAAATCTTGTCAAAGACTCGTTTGCTCTCCCGTTGGGTGTAGGTTGAGTTGGGATCTACTAATTCTTTCAAGGCTGCGACTAGCTGCTGCTGTAAGACACCATATTCGCTGCGGCTGACGGTGCCATCAGGTTCGCGCCCTTGGAGATTGATGTAGACATTGACCGCCGGGCCAGAGGTGATCGCCCGCACTTTGTTGGGATCAAAGCCTTTACGGGTCAAAAACGCATTCAGGTTAACGGTGGTGTGGAAAGGAGAAAAGCCGTGGTCAGACACGACAATGATGTTGCGTTTAGGAATGCCGCCCGTTGTTCCTACGGCATCGATGATCTTTTGAACTGCGCTGTTGGCAACTTTATAGGCGGTTTGCACATAGCTTTCATAACGGTCAATTTTTGCAGCATCTTGCCCCGACCCGATCGTGGCTGCATCGCTGGGGTTAGTTGCCTGACGAGAATCAACGGCGAGAAACTGGTGCTCTGATCCGTCGGGTTGCTCGATGTAGATCATCACCAAGTCAGCGTCAGGATTTTTGGCGATCGCTCTCAGCGCTACGCGAGTTTGATAGTCTACAAAGGTGCGAACCTGGTCTTCATAAACGGCTTCTAATTCCAGATCAGAGAAATCGGTCAACCCAGGACTCGATCGCTGAGGAATCCGAAAATCAGCTTGCGGTGCCCAAAAGCCCACATTCTGGTTAATGTCGTCTACGTCGGCTAACACTGCCGAGTTGCGAGGAATCGAGTTGGCTGAGTAGCGCACTAGGTGAACCGTGGATAAGTCGGGGGCTAGATTGCTGACATAGAAAGCAGTTCCGGCTTTGTTAGAGCTTCCTTCTAGATAAAATAGACTCGACTTTTTGCGCTTGGCTTGCACAAACGCCGAACCTGTTGAGGGCAGATTGCCGCCGACGCGAATCCCGTTTTTGGCATCAAAAAAGACCAGCGTGTCGTAGTTAACTTGACGATCGTTGCTGGTATCCAATGCCGCAACTTGCAGGTCATAGCTTACGCCACCGACGGTAAATTGTTCTAGCCCACTTGTTTTTTGCAGCACCGGACTGTAGGAGGTTTTTCCGGCGGCGGTGAGTTGAGCCGTGATCTGAGACGGGGCGGGGCTGAAGTCTTGAGCGCTGAGGCTAAAGCCCTTGGCCGACAGCCCAGCAAAGCCACCAAAGGGCACAGTGTAATCGACAGTTCGCAGAGAAGCGGGCTGCACGATCGGGCTAGCGGCAGCGCTAGAGAGTCTGATATCTGCGCCATCGGCTCCGGGAAAGGTTGCGGCGACTACTTTTTTGCCGTTTTGTCTGAGCTTGAGCCAAATCGGTTCGGCTGTTGGGGTGGCGGCTTGGGTTGCGCCACTGGTGCTGATTGAATAGCCCCCGATCGGGGCTGCAAATCCGCTAACATTTTGCTTAAATGGGCTAGCAACCAGGTGAAAACTGTTGGCAACAACATCGTGACGGGCGACTGTAGACCCAGAGTTGAGGGTAGTGTGACAGGCAGCCGTCAGAGATGGATTGCAGGTGATATTGCGTTGGGCAGACACGCCGCGACTTTGCAGCAAGCCCAGCCCAGTGCGCCGATTGAGCACCCCTCTGGCTAAATAATCATCAATAATTCGGGGCGTTGCACCATCCAGTGAAATTAAAACAACCTGCGATCGTGAGGGTTTAATAACGCCTTGAGCAGTAGCTAAATGAATGGCATTGACAAAGAAAAAAGTCACTAGCGCTAACGCTGACAAACGCAGAAATAATCTGCGGTGTAAGCCATCAAAAACGCGCTGTGAAGACCAGAAGCGCTTGAAGTCTCCCCATTTTTTAATGTTCATCGAAATTGTGAAATTCCTGAATGGTTGAACAGAGATCTAGTTTATCGCCACGATATTAAGCAGAGACTATAGTTCGATAAAGATAAGCTTAGAGAGTCCATAACCTTTTGCTAACGATCGGGGATTAAATCGCATCGGTTACTTGCCTAATCAATGGGCACGACGATGCCACACCCTTACGCAGATCTTGGGCAGTGCTATGCCATCGCATCGGTGTAGTTTTGTTTAATCTGTGATCGTTAGAATCAAGAAATTAGTTTAGTTCTCACGCTTAATCGCGCTCTCATGCCATTCTTTCAGCAAAAAGTTAGATAACCAGGTGAGACACGCGAAGATTAACACGCCTGTTAACGTAATCATGAATAAGGCAGCGAACATTCGAGGAATTTGTAGATTATAGCCTGCCATCAAAATCTGATAGGCTAATCCTGACTGAGAACCGCCTGTACCCGCTACAAATTCGGCAACGACTGCGCCGATCAGAGCCAATCCTCCGCTAATTTTCAAACCACCCAGAAAATAAGGCATCGCACTGGGTAATCGTAAATAAATTAACGTTTGCCAACGGGAAGCTCGATATAAGTGAAACAAGTTAATTAAATTATGATCAACGCTATTTAGACCTAGTGTGGTGTTGGAAACGATCGGGAAGAAGGCCACAATCCACGCGCAAACGATTAACGCTAAAAAGGTGTCGTTTTTTAACCACATGATGATCAGAGGCGCGATCGCGACGATCGGAGTCGTCTGCAAAATCACCGCATAGGGAAAGAAACTGCGCTCAATCCATTTGCTTTGGGTAAAGAGAACTGAAATTAACAGCCCTGAGATGGCGGCTGTAATGAAGGCGACCACCGTTACTTTTAAGGTGACTAACAGAGACGGAAATAAATCTCCCCACGAGTCGATTAACGTTTGAAAGACTAGGAACGGCCCCGGCAATAGATAAGGGGGCATATTGGTTGCGCGGACAAAAATTTCCCAAGACGCGATCGCCAACACGCCCACCCCTGCCGGAGCCAAAACATCGGGTGAGAGCACCCGTCTGATCAAAGACGATCGAATTTTGGGCAAAGAACTTGTCCGCGATCGTAGCTCGTTTCGATCGCCTGATCGCTTTACCTTGCCGGATAGATTGCTCAACAAATCAACAGACCTAGGTGCATTGAGCCGACCCATTCGCAAAAAGTTTTGGAGTTCTAAAATCAACGCGGTTAACAGTCGCCAAGGCATCGGGTTTAAGTTCCTTTAGAGAGTAGCCATGGGCAGGTTGCGATCGGCTCCTTGGAGAGACGCGGCAGCCAAGTGATGAGAGACTTCTCGGCAATAGTGGTTGTAGTCGATCGACGTGCGAAACTCTTCGTCGCGAGGGTAAGGGGCAGCGATCGCGACATCAGCCACTACTCGACCGGGACGAGCCGCCATCACAACGACGCGCTGCGACAAATAGACCGACTCATAAATATTGTGAGTCACAAAAATCACCGTCCAGCGAAGTTGATTCCATAGCGATAAAAGGTCGCTGTTGAGGCGGCTGCGAGTCATCTCATCTAGGGCAGCAAAGGGTTCATCCATCAGCAGCACATCGGGTTTAGTCACTAACGCTCGTGCGATCGAGACGCGCATTTTCATGCCGCCTGACAACTCGCGGGGATAGCGGCTCTCAAACCCTTGCAGACCCACCATCGCGATCGCGGCTTCTACGGCAGTCGTCGCCTCTCGTCGAGGCATTTTTGCCAGTGTTAGCGGCAGTCGCACATTATCCATTACGGTTGCCCACGGCATCAGCGCGGCTTCTTGAAACACATAGGCCAGTTTTGGCGGCGGCCCTTGCCCCCACTCTAATTGCCCCGAACTCATCTGCCCCAGCCCGGCAATGATCCGCAGTGCAGTGCTTTTGCCACAGCCCGACGGGCCCACCAGACTCACAAACTGCGAGGCACCGATGTCAAGGTTCATGTCTTGCAGGGCGATCGTGCCGTTGGCATAAACCTTGTTGATGTGGTTGAGCGTCAGGGGAGAAGTCATGGCGATCGGGCTAAGGGATCAAAATCAAGCGTATCTGAGATCCGCGATTTTAAGTCGGATTTTTAGTAAGTGGCGGCTAATCGACTCGCGAGATAGTCGCCTGCCAAGATCGGCGGATATTGGGCAGCCCGATCGCCAGATTGATCTAAACAGATAATCTCAACATCGGGATTGGGGTCACAAAAAAGCGCGATCGAGTAGCGCGATCGCTGGCTATCTTTGCCTAACGGAACCGTGACTCGATGAGGCGTTGACGTTAAGCGATCGCCCGTCCAGCGCTGCATGGCATCACCCACATTCACCACGATCGTGTCGTCAATGGGCGGGGCGGCAATCCAGTCGCCTTGGCGAGTTCGCACTTCTAAGCCTCCGATCTGATCTTGCAGCAAAAGCGTGATGCTGCCATAGTCGCTGTGTTCTCCGGCCCGCAGTTGCCCCGGTGACGGAGTTTGAGCCACAGGCGGATAGTGCAGCATTCGCAGAAAATAATGCTGACCGTGTTTGTCGTCAAAAAAGTCTTCAGGTTGGTGGAGCGCGATCGCAAACGCCCGCAAAATATTGGGGGCAACTTGGGTCGTGCAGAGTCGATAAAACTCCGTCACCACGTCTCGAAACGCTTCTTGCTCAGGCAAGCCAAACCGACTGAATGCCCACGTTCAGCGCCTCTTTCAGATCCCAGGGATTTTGAGGATTTAGCCGCTCTTTTTGCACCCCAATATATCCGCAGTTGGTGATGCTCGATCGGGCTAACTGTTCTTTGATTGAGATCGGCAGATCAAAAAACTGTTGAGACTGATCGAGCAAATCGGAGAGCAGCGATCGTGAGATTCCAATATTCCTCAAATACATGAACCCGACTTGATGACAGGCAGCATAAATTTGCTCAACGACTGCCTGTTTTTCAGTCGCGTTGCCCATTAGAAAGGGCGCAAAATCAATCACCGGAATTTGGGTGGTCATCGCCATTTTCCTATCGTTAGGCTTGATAAGCTTGTGCTCCTTTATTCACAAACTTTAGCGTATAGGCCTGCTTATAGTCGGTTCCGGCTTTAAACACGCCAGCCGTCACCATTGAGTCAAAAAAGGTCTTCCAGCGTTCATCGGTCATCGCCCCAATGCCTTTAGTTTCAGCATCGCCGCCCTTCACAATTTTGTATTGGTCAAACGTCGATCGGGCATAAGCAAGCTGCTCGTCTGTCATCTCAGGATTGTCTTTTTTAATCAACGCATCGCCCGGAGCCGGGTCTTTGAGATAGCTATACCAGCCCTTAATAGAGGCATCGACAAAGCGCTGCACCAGATCGGGATTTTTATCCACCAGTTCTTTTTTAGTCTCGATCGTGGTGGCATAGGGCGCATAGCCAGAATCCGCCAGCAGAAAAACCACGGGATCGATTTTGCCAACTTTTTTGATAATGTTGGGTTCTGACGAAACATAGCCCTGTTGAGCCACATTTTTATCAGCTAAGAAAGGGCCAGGATTGAAGTTATAGGTGCGTTTTTGGTCGTCACTAAAGCCAAATTTTGACTTCAAATAGGGCCAATAAGTGGTGTAAGCCTGAGCAGACATCAAAATGGGTTTGCCCTTGAGATCAGCCAAATCTTTGACCCCCACATCGGGGTGAGCAATCAACACCTGCGGGTCTTTTTGAAACAGCGCCGCCACCGTGATTTTAGGAATGCCCGATGCAACCGACACGATCGCATCGGCTCCATAGCCCATAAAGAAGTCGATCGCGCCGCCCATCAAAAGCTGAGTGCCGTTAACTTGAGGGCCGCCCATTTTGAGCGTCACATCTAGCCCATGATCTTTATAAATGCCCTTGGCAACCGCCTGATAAAAGCCGCCATGCTCGGCTTCTGCAAACCAATTGGTGCTCATGGTGACCTTATCGAGTTTGCCCGCACTAGCAACGGGCGATGCGCTGGGGGAGTTGCTGGTTGAAGAACTGCTGCCATTCGAGCAGGCAGCTACGATGCCACTGCCCAAAGCAAGCGAGCCATATTGAATAAACTTGCGACGACTAACACCTTGACGGTCTAAAAAATCTTGAGGGTAACTCACACACTGTCCTTGTTTCGTGGCGAATGTAGTATAAAAGCCGCCAACCTTGCCATTTGTAGCAAAGAATACTTTAAATCATTAGGAGACTTCTACACAGATGACTCGATCAAACCGACTAATCGAAAATGAGCGATCGTGGAAATCTCTGTCAATGCTTGAGTGATTTCGGTTGAGAATGAATGTTCTAATCGTTTCTCGAATGCTTCTAGAATGCTGGACTGAGTATGATTTTTAACAGCAATGATGAACGGAAACCCAAACTTGGTTTGATAAGCCTGATTAAGCGACTGGAATCGGGCATAGTCTTGCGCCGTCAACCGATCTAAGCCGACCCCCGACTGCTCTTGCACCGAAGCCGCCGCCATCTTTGCTTTAGTGCCCAAATCGGGGTGAGCGCGAATTAAAGCGAGTTGCTCAGTCTGACTCATAGCGTTGACGATCGTCACCATTTTTTGATGCAGATCATCAACATCCACAAAGGGGCGCTGCTGCCAAGCTTGTTGCGCGATCGTGGGCGTTTCTTCAAAAACCGCGCCCAAGTGCTTAACAAAATCTGCTTGACTCATCTGGTTGAGTTCTTTGATTGAGTAAACCATTCAACTGCCTCGATAAGTGCTGTAGGCCCAAGGCGATGCCAGCAGAGGAACGTGATAGTGACCCGTCGGGTCTGAGATGCCAAACTGAAGGGGAATGCGGTCGAGAAAGGGCACTTCTACAGGCTTGTCCTCAAAGCGCGAAAAATAGGCTCCGATCGAGAACACAAGTTCATAAACGCCGATTTTGAATTCGGCATCGGTGAGCAATGGCAAATCTGTTCGTCCGTCAGCATTCGTCACCAGGGTTTTAAGTAATCTCTTTTGGGATGTAGAATCAATTGCAAAAAGCTCGATCGTCACATTATCCGCCGGACGGCCGTGGGCTGTATCTAGAACGTGAGTTGTGAGTTTACCCATCGTGATTTCTTTTAAGATTCGTGAATCAAATCATATTAGTTACTGGCGTAGACCCTGGGCACGGCAATGCCATGCCCTTACGCTGATTTATCGTGGTGGTATAACATCGCAGTAGTGTAGCTTTATTTAATCCACACTCGTTAGTGGAGTGGCCCCGCCAGGATTGTATTAGAAATCGCGTTGATGATATCGCTCCCATCATCGTGCTTAAGTTGTTCATACCACTGCTGTGTTTTTTCGGGGTCTTTGCCGTGAGTCATGTGTGATCGCTTTCGTGCTCTCAGCACAATATCTGCCGTTCGTCCTAGCCGCTCTGCCTCATAGCGATTGAGGGCATCTGCAACCCCGATCGTCGTCGAACTCAGATAGCGCGTTAAAACCTCAGCATCCTCGATCGCTTGACAGCCGCCCTGTCCCAGATCAGGAGCCGTGCTGTGAGCGGCATCACCCAACAGAGCGACGCGACCCTGCACAAACCGTTCTAACGGCTCAATATCGTGAATCTCAACCCGATTGGTCTTCAACGGGTCAAGTCGCTCAATCAACGCCTGCACAGGGGCAGCCCAGCCCTTAAAAAAGCTCATCAACTCCTCTCGATAGTGGTCTGGCGTGCTGACAGAACCCTTAGGAAGCGGCACGTCAAAAAAGAAATAAAATCGCCCATCGCCCACAGGCATCAGCGAGGCGCGTTTGTGTTCACCGACATAGATCGCCCAGCTATTAGCCGGAGCCAGATCTGGACTGACGGGCACGAGTCCGTTCCAGTTGACATAGCCGACATAGTGGCGATCGGTCTTGTGACCTAAGACGCGATCGCGCACGATCGAGTGGGTGCCATCTGCGCCAATCAACACGTCGCCTGTTGCCGTGCGACCGTCTTCAAATCGAGCCGTGACGCTGGTTTCAGTTTGCTCAATCTCAACACACTTGCAGTTAAGCTGCACCTTTTCAGCCCCAAACTGATTGAGCAGCATGGTTTGCAAATCAGTTCGAGCCACGGGGTAGGGGCGCTGCCCAACTTTTTGCACCAGCGGAGCCAGACTAACATCGGTGAGCAATTCTCCGGTGTGGCTGTGATATTGCATCCGATCCATCTGCCCGCCGATTTGGGCGATCGCTTTGCCCAAGCCCAGACGATTGAGCACCTTCACCCCGTTTGACCAGAGAGAAATGCCAGCCCCGGCCGGGCGCAACTCGCTGACCCGATCGTAGATTTCAACCTGATATCCCACCTGACGCAGCGCAATGCCTGTCGCTAAACCGCCCATGCCTGCCCCGATGATCAAAACCTTGAGGTCATCCATTCACGACTCCTTTCTGCTGCTCGATCAACCCATCTCATCTATTGGACACTATTGTCAAAGCTTAGACGGAATACTGTGACGAGAGATACCAATTTAGGCCGAATGGTCAGAGCATTCGTCTTCTAAACTAGAGAAGCGAACTGAATGGTGACTCCCATGACTTTTCAGGTTTTGTCTCCGACGATCGTAGATTCTCTGCCCGAACAGCGCGTCGTCCTAGACGGCGTAAGTTGGCATCAATATGAGTTGTTGCTAGCCACTCTAGGCGACGATTTTCCGGCCTTGCGGTTGAGCTATTTAGAAGGCACGTTAGAAATCATGACGACTTCTCGGTTGCACGAAGAACTCAAAAAAATGATTGCGATGTTGATGGAGTCCTATTTTCAGGAGACGCGCACCCGTTTTCACGGCATGGGTTCAGCGACGTTTCGCAAGATTGCAAAGCAGCGCGGATTAGAGCCAGATGAGTGCTATTGCATCGGGCAGAAAAAAGAGTTTCCAGACCTAGCGATCGAGGTCGTGTTGAGCAGTGGACTGGTCGATAAACTGGCTATCTATCAAGGGCTAGAAGTGACGGAAGTCTGGGTGTGGGAGTTGGGGAAATTTACGGTTTTTCATCTGCGGGCAGAGGGCTATGAGACCCTAAGCAACAGTGAGTTGTTGCCCGACTGTGACCTTGAGCTGTTAGCCAACTATGTGCAACCAGAAGAACAGTTTGATGCCGTGCTGTCCTATCGAGAAGAATTAAAGACACGATCGCAGTCCTAAAGCCGGATTCAGTCCAATCGATCAAAGGATCACGATTCAAAACAGAGGCACATTCCAGCCCAGACTGATGCCGATCGAGAGATTGTCAAGGTCGATCGCCGAACTTGAAGACCGCCCAAACAGATAAGAAACCGTGCCCGCCACAAACATATCGGGATTGATATTGTAGATCGCTAGTGCGCTGATCTGATGCTCAGTGTCAGCCCGATCGACCTGACTAAAATTCTTAAAGGTGAGTCGATAATCCAGCGCGCTTTGCAGTTTGGGCGTGATGTCATAGCGCAGTCGAGCACCTAACGTATTTGCGACCCGGTTTTGATCGTTAGGATTGGTAAAACTAGCCCGCAACTCATAAAACGAATCTAGCCGCAACTGTTGCCCCAACTGATCTTGCCGACCCAAAATAAACTGAACCGAGTTGTCTTGCAACAGGCGATCGCCGCCGCCCGATCGATAGAGATTTTCTTGCACCCAGCCCAATTGTCCATAGGTTCCGGGGGCGAGGCGCTGCTGCACGGCCACATTAAAATTCAGCAAGTTATAGTTAGAGTCACCCCGATTAGCAAACCGCACCAATCCACCTCCCGCCGACGCAATTAGGCGAGTCGTTTCACCCAGTTTGGGCGTAGCTAACAGCAATCCACTATTGATAAACACCGTGTCACTGGGACGAAACGCGCTCAGAGACGTGATGTTAGAGCTAGAAAACACCGAAGAACGCAACAATAGCTGCACATCAGGCTGACGACGCTCTGCCGTTGCCGTCGGAGAGTTAAGAATCCGAATCTCACCAATCTCCGATCGGGTGTCTTCGGGGTCAAGCGGCTTGATTTCTGAACTAGGCGAGGTCAAGTCTGAGGGCAACGCCGATGGGTCAGAATTGGCAGGAAGGGGACGGGTTGGCACAACCAAATTGGGGGCAGCCTGAGCGATCGAGGCAAGCCCACCGCAGCCCAACAGCCCTAACCCGCAGAAGAGAGCGATCGAGAAGACACGCATAATCATCCAGGTAATAAATAAGGGGGAATTGTGATCTCAACTAGCGAACTACGGGCGGCTGATTGGTGGCTGGCAGTGTTGGATTGTTGCCACCCTGCACCAGCACTGGAGTACCTGTATTGGTGTTAACAGGCGGAGTATTCGGATTTGGGGGCACTGTTACAACAGGTGGCGGAACTGTTACAACGGGTGGCGGAACTGTTACAACGGGCGGCGGAACTGTTACAACGGGCGGCGGCAGGGTAGGAGTGGGTCGATCGGGCACCGGAGTCACCACGTCACGGCGATCGAGATAGCCGCGCAGGGGGTCGTCTGAGTTAGTTGTGATGCAGTTAGTGGCGAGGGTGCTGGCTCCGCCTCTGGCGTTGAGGGTGCAGAGTCCTTCGATCGCTTTGGTCTGCAACTCTAGCGTTGCCAGGGTTGCCGTTCTGACTGCTCTTAGGGTTTGCTGCACAGGAGGTGCTTCTTGCAGCACGATCGGGTCTTGCCCAGGGCCTAAGCCCAAGGCTAACCCACTGGTTTTATAAAACGTCCGCAGGTCAAAGGTTTTGACTTCCCCTAACGTGCCTTTGAGCACAGAGACGGTTTGCCCTCCGTTGATAAACAAAAACTTGCCCTGAGCGTCGGTGATCTTAATGGGGGTGCTGGTGAGGTTATAGAAATCCGATTTTTTGTTTACCCCATCAACTTGCACCACCATCGCCAGACTCAAGACATTAGCGGGGGCAGAGCCGGGGGGTGAACTCGCCGGAATCTCAGCAACGGCTTGCCCTTCTAGCGTCTCAATGCGAGTCGATGCCGTCGTGGGCGGACTCATGATCAGCGCCGTCCCATTTCTAAGCTGAAAGCCCCGCAGACCCGGAATAAAGCGAAAAACTGCGTTTGAGCCGATGCGAGCCAGCGAGCCTTCGTTAAACAGCAATTCGGCTTTTGATTGACTTGCCGTGCGGAGGGCATCTTGGGGCACCATCACATCTGACACTCTGGCGGTGCGCGGCGATCGGTTGTTGAGCAGCAGTTCTACATTGTTGAGCAGTTTATAGACTTCGCCACGAGTTAGCATCGCTTGTTGCGCCGTGGCGGGCAGCATCCACACTACCCCTAGCAGGCTGCCCATGATCACGCTATGACTGAGCGCTCTCATCTTCATGATTCATCTCTCCTGACTGCACTGGTTTTAAAGTAGGGTCTAGCCCGGTTGTTTATGCGGCTTCTCATCAAATGTTGATGATTTGCTTACTACACCCTGCAAATTCCCCATCCGGAAAAATTTACGATCGTCCATGGCGATCGTGGCACTGTGATGACTTTGAGAGGGTGCCACGATCGATCGCCGCTGTCAGGGGTTCATCGTGTGGCACCGCGATCGGGTCTAACCCCCTGATCCAGCGATCGACCCCCCAAGATCGCTACACTAGAGAAAGAGTGGGGTTCATCGTCTACTAGGCCATCCGACTCTCACCGACTAGACACGAGTTTGAGCCAAAACCCAATAAATCTGGACTTCTATCTAGACTATGGCAGACTTTCACATTCAAGCCCCGTTTGAACCCACAGGCGATCAACCCAGCGCGATCGCTAGTCTTGTCAAAAGCATCGAAGCCGGGACTCAATATCAAACCCTGCGCGGCGCAACAGGCACCGGAAAAACCCACACGATCGCTCGTGTGATCGAAAATTTGGGCAGACCTACTCTAGTGTTAGCCCACAACAAAACTCTAGCAGCCCAGCTTTGCAACGAGTTGCGCGAGTTTTTCCCTGACAACGCGGTTGAATATTTCATCAGCTATTACGACTATTATCAGCCAGAGGCCTACATTCCCGTTAGCGACACGTTTATCGAGAAGACGGCATCAATCAACGAAGAGATCGATATGCTGCGGCACTCTGCCACCCGATCGCTGTTTGAACGCAAAGATGTGATCGTCGTCGCCTCGATTAGCTGCATCTATGGGTTGGGCATTCCGAGTGAATATTTGAAGGCTGCGATTCCTCTGCGAATGGGAGAAGAAGTCAATCAGCGCCAGATTTTGCGAGATTTGGTGTCTGTGCAATATAGCCGCAACGATCTTGATTTAGGTCGAGGAAAATTTCGCGTTAAGGGCGATGTGCTAGAAATTGGGCCCGCCTACGAAGATCGGATTATTCGCGTCGAGTTTTTTGGAGATGAAATTGACGCAATCCGCTATATCGATCCCGTGACGGGGGCAACGTTGCAAAGCATGGAAGCGATAAACATCTATCCCGCTCGTCACTTTGTCACACCAGAAGATCGCTTAGAAGCGGCCTGTGATGCGATCGACACTGAGCTAAAAGAACGCTTAGAAGAACTCGAAAAAGACGGAAAATTACTCGAAGCACAACGCCTTGACCAACGCACCAGATATGACTTAGAAGTCTTACGAGAAGTCGGATTTTGCAACGGAGTCGAAAACTATTCGCGTCACCTAGCAGGGCGTGCGGCTGGCGACTCGCCGGAATGCTTAATCGATTACTTTCCTAAAGATTGGCTATTAGTGATTGACGAGTCTCACGTCACGCTGCCCCAAATCAGAGCGATGTATAACGGGGATCAGTCTCGCAAAAAAGTGTTGATTGATCACGGCTTTCGGTTGCCGAGTGCCGCCGATAATCGCCCTCTCAAAAACGAGGAGTTTTGGCAGAAAGTTAATCAGTGTATCTTTGTGTCTGCGACTCCTGGAGATTGGGAAGTCGGACTCTCTGAAGATCATATTGCCGAGCAGGTGATTCGACCGACGGGCGTTCTCGATCCCGAAATCTTCGTCCGTCCGACTCAGGGACAGGTTGACGATTTGCTCGGCGAGATCCAAGAGCGACTGCCCAAAAATGAGCGCGTTTTAGTCACGACTCTGACCAAGCGCATGGCAGAAGATCTAACCGAATATTTTCAAGAACGGGGCATTAGAGTGCGCTATTTGCACTCAGAAATCAACTCGATCGAGCGCATCGAAATTCTTCAAGATCTGCGAGAAGGGTTATTTGACGTGCTGATCGGCGTTAACCTGCTGCGCGAAGGTTTAGACTTGCCCGAAGTGTCGCTCGTCGCAATCTTGGATGCCGATAAAGAAGGCTTTTTAAGATCGGAGCGATCGCTGATTCAAACGATCGGGCGGGCAGCGCGTCACGTCGAAGGTCAAGCGATTCTCTATGGCGATAATCTGACCGACAGCATGGCTAGAGCCATTAGCGTGACTGAGCAGCGGCGGGCGATTCAGCAAGAACACAACGAGAAAAACGGCATTGTTCCCTACTCGATCATCAAGCGATCGAGCAACTCAATTCTGTCATTCTTAGAAGTCTCACGTCGTCTCAATGCTCAAGAACTCGATCAAGTCTATGAAAAAGCCGACGAAATTCCGCTCGAAAACATTCCCACTCTGATCACGCAACTCGAAGCCCAGATGAAAGAATCTGCCAAAAACATGGAGTTTGAAGAGGCCGCAAAATATCGAGACAAGATCAAACACCTGCGAGATAAACTGCTGGGGAAGCGCAATTAGACTTCCTGCACCCAGTCGAGAACGTCCCCTAGATCTCCAAAATTAGGGAATTTGGGGGACAGAAGCCGCTACCAACCAAGCAAAAACACTCGCTGAACTAACGGGCGTTCACCCAAATCGATAGCCAAAACCGCGCACCGTGATGATGTATTGGGGAGCGCTAGGATCGGTTTCTAACTTCTCTCGCAGCCAGCGAATATGCACATCAACTGTTTTAGGATCACTCATCGACTCAATGCCCCAAACGCTCTCTAGCAGTTGATCACGAGAAAACACTCGCCGCGGATGCCGCATAAATAACTCCAGTAGCATAAACTCTTTAGGAGACAAACCCACCGCTTTGCCGCTGACGGTGACTCGATATTCTTGGAGATAGAGCACCACATTTTGAAATTCAAGCACAGACTGATCAAGCGTCTGGGCAGACAGGCGACTGCGGCGCAGCAAAACTCGGCATCGAGCAATCAATTCTCGTAGGCCAAACGGCTTGATTAGATAGTCATCTGCCCCCACTTCTAGCCCAACGACAATATCCATTTCGCTGCTGCGCGCACTCACCATGAGAATGGGGGTGAGATTGTTTTGTTGGCGTAGCGATCGACAAATATCTAACCCATTCACATAAGGCAGCATCAAATCTAGAATGATCAGGTCGATCGAGAAGGTGCCGTCTTCTCTCGTTGTTCCACTCCGAATCAGAGTGAGGGCTTGCCGCCCGTCTTCGGCCACAATCACCGCATACCCTTCTTCAATCAGAGCTAGGGCAACCGTTTCGCGAATAATGGATTCATCTTCGACCAGTAGAATGCAAAGCTGTTGAGAAGACTGCTGGAGATCAGGGATTTCAGACGAAAACATAAACTAGCGAAAACCCTAACTTCATTGCATCAGACTGCAACTATCAGCATTAACACAATAAACAAACCCATGACGTTAGAGGTTAAATCCGATTAAAGGTCAGGTTAATTTGGGTTTTGTAGCCAGACAGTCGCTCAAAGCGTCATCCTAGAAAAAAGACTTTGCGGGGCTGCCGATGATGCACTCTTCTCACCCATCGCCTCATCAAGGGCTGATTGAGCAGCTCGATTTAATGATTCGCGCCCACTATTCGATTCTCTATTTGGTGGCTGTTGAAGAAGCGCCCGTCGAAGAAATTTTGCGGCAAGTGGCGGCAAAAAACCAGCCCGAACGGGCCATTTTGCTTTGGGATATTGTGCGGGGCTGGACTGACAACGGCAGCGATAAGGGCAGCGTGATGGGGGCGTTGTCGCGCATTGGCAAAGCGGCAACCCAAGAGGCGGTAATCTTTGTGCTGCGGGATCTGCATCCATTTTTAAAGCAGCCTTATAGCAAAGATAATGTGCCGATCGTGCGCGAGTTAAAAAATCTGGCGCAGGAACTTAAGCGCAGTCGCACCACGATCGTGCTACTCAGCCACACGCTAGAACTACCTGTTGAATTGACCGAAATCGTGACGGTGGTGGATATTCCTCTGCCAAACGCGATCGAGATTGAGTCCCTGATTTCTCAACTCGTGTTGCCAGACAAGCTACAGATCAGCGGACTGGCTCGTGAACAACTTGTCAAAGCCTGCCAAGGGTTGAGCCGATCGCGCATTGAGCGAGTGTTAGCCAAAGCCCTCGCCACCAAACAGCAGGTCAACGAAACCGACATCAGCGACGTGTTAGAGGCAAAAAAACAAGCGATTCGGCAAACTGGAATTTTAGAATTTTTCACGGCAGAGCGATCGCTGAAAAGTGTGGGCGGGTTAGAGCATCTCAAGCAATGGGTGCGAATGCGGCAAGATGCCTTCACCGAGGAGGCGCGGCGATATGGCATTCCCAATCCCAAAGGGTTGCTGTTGGTGGGCATCCAAGGCACGGGGAAATCACTCTCAGCGAAAACGATCGCCCACGAGTGGCGGCTACCGCTGCTCAGGCTCGATCCGGGTCGGCTGTTTGGCGGCATTGTCGGCGAAAGTGAAAGCCGAATGCGGCAGATGATTCAAATTGCGGAGGCGATCGCGCCCTGCGTGCTGTGGATCGACGAACTCGACAAAGCCTTTGGCAACCTCAACAGCGGCCATGATGGCGATTCGGGCACGAGTCGGCGCGTGTTTGGTACATTGATCACCTGGATGCAGGAGAAAACCAGTCCTGTGTTTATTGTGGCTACTGCCAATAATGTGCAGATGCTCCCCGCCGAGCTATTGCGAAAAGGACGGTTTGATGAGATTTTCTTTTTGAATTTGCCCAGCGATCGAGAGCGCCAAGAGATCTTCAAAATCTATCTCCAACGACTGCGCCCCAATCGTTTAAGAGAGTTTGACTGCGAAAAATTAGCCTGGACAGCCCGAAACTTTAGCGGCGCAGAAATCGAGCAAGTGATCATCGACGGAATGCACCGGGCCTTTGGAAAAGGTCAGAATGGGAAACGTCAAGATTTCACTACCGATGACATTTTAGAATCGATTCAAGAAACCGTTCCTCTCGCATCGATCTCTCAGCCACAAATAGAACACCTGCAACAATGGGCAGAACGTTCAGGTGCACGCAACGCTAGTCATTAAATTGATTGCAACGATGAGTGCAGATATCAATGATTTAATCACTGTAAGTTTGGTAGCCCCCTTGTATCTTGAGAGAGCGACAGACCGCCCCCCTTTAATCAATCCACGTTCCTTAGTCCTCGATTTTGCAGCGGCGAATTATTTTGGATGAACCCATTTCCACAGTGGGTGGCTTGATCCTTGCTCACAAATCTTGAGCGTCTGCCTCTCTAAGCGCTGGCGTTCTGCTCTGGGCAAGCCAACTAACCCATTGCGAATCTGCCAGACCAAAACGGCGATCGTCATCGCAGCACACAGCCCCAAGCCCAAAGCGGGCAAAGGCTGAAACACCATCGCCCAGCGCACTGCCGCCCAAGTGAAATAGTCTCTAAGCAGTGAAATCGGATAGCGCAAACTCCAGAGGCTAACGCTGCCCACCGTCAGCCACAGCCCCAACACCGTCAGCCACCGACCATAGACGGTCAACTGATGGAGTCGCTGCACCGCCGCCTGAAAAGTAGGGTCTTTTTCAGAGGGCACGATCGTCGAATCTGGCTCATCTGAAGGCGCTCGATCGCTCATGGATTTAGCTACTCGCTTGCTCTGTCGATCCTGATACGGCCTTTCCGGTGCGTTCTCGCCACAGCGCTAGCAGCGTGCTGGCAATAAAAATGCTGGAATAAGCCCCCATTGTGAAGCCAATAATCAGGGCTAGCGCAAAGTTTTTCAGCGTTTCTCCGCCAAAAAAGAAAAGGGCAACGAGGGTGAGCAACACCGTCAGCGTGGTGTTGATCGATCGGGTCAACGTCTGATTGACCGCATCGTCTACCACATCATCAATGTGGCGACCGGGGTTTAGGGCGATCGTTTCACGCACCCGATCGTAGATCACCACAGTGTCGTTGACTGAGAAGCCGACGATCGTCAACAGCGCCACGATAAACAAACTATCGACTTCCATATTGAGCACCAAGCCAAAAATAGAGAAGATGCCGACCGTGATCAAAATGTCGTGAAACAGAGCGACGATCGCAAACACGGCATAGTCAAGCTGAAACCGGAAACTGAGATAAAGTGCAATGCCTGCAAAGGAGACAATCAGCGCCAGCAGACCCGATGAGAAAAGCTGTTTCCCCAGTGTCGGGCCGACCGTATCGATTTGGGTCGTTTTGGGGTTGAACTTGCCAACTTTTGCAGTTAAATCGGCTTGCAGCTTCGATCGCTGATCTACGTCTAACGTCGCCGTGCGAATGGAGACAGCCCGCTGCTCTGATCCGACGATCTGGACGCTGCTGCTGCCTAAACCCTGAGCATCTAGCACCGATCGCACGGCATCTAAGTTGATCGGCTTATCGCAGTTATTGGGCTGGGTGCAATCAAGCTCAATTTGCAGACGAGTGCCGCCCACAAAATCTAAACTCGGACGCAGCGGCGCACCAATTTGCTTCCACGAAATCACCATCGCAATGATGCCCGCAATAATAATTGCCGAAGAAATCGTCCACCAAATCGCCCGTTGGCGAATCACTTGCAGTTTCATGACGCGACCTCTGAAGTTTTTGCGGGTAAGTTGGGGCAAAACAGTTCTGGCTTGCGAAGCCCTTGAATGCCCAAAACGGCTAACAGCAGGGTACGACTACAGGTAAGAGCGGTAAACATACTCACTACCACTCCTAACGCCAGCGTTAAGGCAAATCCTCTCACCAACCCGGCACCTAGCCAAAACAGTGCTCCACAGGCGATTAAGGTCGTGACGTTGCTATCGAGAATGCTAGAAAAGGCGCGAAAAAAGCCAGCCTCGACCGATCGATACAGCGTCTTCCCAGCCCGCAGTTCTTCACGAGTGCGTTCAAAAATCAGCACGTTAGCATCAACTGCCATGCCAATGCTGAGAATAAATCCGGCGATGCCCGGCAAGGTCAGCGTCACCCCCAGCAAATCAAAGGCTGCAAAGGTGAGCAGTGAATAGATGATCAGGGCGATCGAGGCGATCGCCCCCGGCAACCGATAATAAAGCACCATAAACACCAGCACTAACATCAGACCCCCAATGCCTGCGTAAATGCTGCGCTGAATGCTGTCGCGCCCCAACGTCGCTCCCACGGTGCGGTTCTCAATGATCTCGACCGGGACAGGTAATGCACCGCCTCGAAGCTGCACCGCCAGGTCAGTGGCTTGTTCGGCGGTGAATCGCCCGGTGATGGTTGCGCCGCCGCCTGTGATGCCCGTTTGAGCAAACTCTACGCCTACACTTGGCGCGCTGATCAGCCCGTTGTCGAGAAAGATGCCTAGGCTGCGTCCGGTGCCTGCTAGGTTTTTGGTCAGCGTCGCAAATTTCTCGCCGCCCTCTTGATCAAAGCGGATCGCGACACTCCAGCCATTAGAGTTGGCTGAGGTTTCTGGGAATGCGTCTTTGAGGTTTTTCCCGGTGATGCCAGACGACTCAAAAAGCGCGCTAATCTTTTGATCGGTGGCTTTGAGTTTGGCTTGGTTATCGTCGATCGCCGTCTGCACTCCCGCTTTTCTCAAGTCGGGCTGTTTAGCCACCAATTCTTGACGATATTGCTGCTCGATCGTGAGTCCTGCCTCGGTGCCTGGCTTTTGGGCTTTAAACTCAAGTTGGGCTGTGCCTCCCAGCACTCGCTCGGCTTGCTGCGGATCGCTCACTCCGGGCAACTGCACCAAGATCTGGTCATCCCCAACGGTTTGCACAACAGGCTCAGACACGCCTAAGCCATTAATTCGTCCTTCAATCACGCGCTGAACGGCTTCAAGTTCTCGTGAGGTAATTTTTTTAATCTCTGCGGTGGGTTTCACCTGAATGGTTAACTGTGAACCCCCTTGCAAGTCCAATCCTAGCCGCATGGGAACTTTGACGATCACAAAGATCGCCACAGCAACCAACGCCAGGATGAACAGTAGTAATGAACGCTGCCTTCCCATACTGAAACCTGTTGTGACAAACGTTATGATAGCGCTTTGTCAACGCCTCAGTGCAGGTTAGTGACGATCGTCCTTCTCGCCCGGCGGAGGAAGGAGCGAACCTTCTAGAATAGAGATACCACTCGTTAAGAAATGTAAGGGTTTTTCATGGCTGATCAGTTAATAAGGGCAACTGCGGCTGACGGAGGCATCCGGGCTGTGGGCGTGATCACAACTCGGCTCACCGAAGAAGCGCGGCAGCGCCACAAGCTCTCTTATGTCGCAACGGCGGCGCTTGGTCGCACGATGGCGGGGGGACTGCTGCTAGCGTCGAGCATGAAGCGGGCAGAATCGCGGATCAACATCCGGGTGCGGGGGGACGGGCCGTTAGGGGGCGTTTTGGCAGACGCAGGGCTAGACGGCACCGTGCGCGGCTATGTCGATCACCCAGAGGTGGAGTTGCCGCCCAATGCCAAAGGCAAACTCGATGTCGGAGGCGCGATCGGGCAAGGTGGCTATGTCTATGTCGTGCGAGATGTGGGCTATGGCTATCCCTACTCCAGCACGGTTGAGTTAGTATCGGGTGAGATTGGCGACGACCTGACGAACTATTTAGTTAGCTCTGAGCAAACGCCTTCTGCATTGGTGCTAGGGGTATTTGTGGGAGCAAATGGCGTGACCGCTGCCGGGGGCATCTTAATTCAGGTGATGCCCAAAGCGGCGATCGACGATGAGCTAGTGGCTTTGCTCGAATCTAGAATTGAGTCTCTGCAAGGGTTTACGCCCCTGCTGCAAGCGGGCAAGACCCTGCCGATGATGTTGGAAGATCTGTTGGGAGACTTGGGCTTAGAGATTTTGCCCGAAACGCAGATGGTGCGGTTTCACTGTGGCTGCTCCTTCGATCGCGTGTTAGGAGCCTTAAAACTCTTGGGTGAAGCCGAACTGCAAGACATGATCGAAAAAGACGAAGGGGCTGAAGCGGTCTGTCATTTCTGCGGTGAAGTCTATAAGGCGGATAGCGATCAGTTAACCCAGCTAATCGGTGAACTGAAGACCGATGCGGGCAGTTAGCCAACCGCGATAGGCGCTTTTAAGATTGGGTGAGGGTGCGGCGATCGGGTTGTGCCCTCTGCTAGGGATGATCTGATGCCGCGATCGCCGATTCTTTCCCAGACAATAGGCACACAATGGCTGCCAAAACCCAAAACTTTCTAACAGTTGGTTCCGAAATTTTACCGAAGCGCTAGGCTTAAGAGAATCCCAGTCATGCAGGTGTCAAAATGGCAGCTAAACAAGAATTTGGCAGTTTTCAAGACTTGCTCTCCACGTCTGAAGTGCCGCTAGTCGTTGATTTCTACGCTCCTTGGTGTGGCCCTTGCCAACTGATGGCAACCATCTTAGAAGAAGTCAACACCACGATGAAGCAACAAATCAAAATCGTTAAGATCAACGTCGATAACTATCCTGATTTGGCGACTCAATATCAGGTTCACGCCTTACCCACGATCGTGGTTTTTAAGCAAGGGCCAACCTGTGAAAAAAATTGAGGGCGTGGTGAAATCGCAGCAACTCGTTCAACAACTGCAAGCGATCGTTTAATCGTCTCCTAATCACCCGTTCTTAAAATCTCGTCTCATACTCCACCACAGCGCGGTTGTCGCCAGAAAAATCGGTCGAGCCGCGCAACAGCAGCCGATTATTAATCCGATATCTGACCCCGATTTGCGTCGGTTGATCAGAGGTCAACACTCTCAGCACCGAGGCAGACAGACTGCCCGTGATATCAACCCCCAACTCGGCGGCCAGCCCCAAGGTCGAACTGCTCCTCCGCTCATTGTTTAGCAGGGTTGGAAAGAGACGAAACTCACCAAACCCTAGAGCATTGCCAATAAATCCTTGCACATTGGTCAAAAGAGCAGAGCCAGCAAGGTTAGCGATGCCTAAGGTGCTGTCGCCGCGACCCAGGGTGTTGACAAAGCCGCCGCCAATCAGCGCAATAATCTCATTTTTGCCGCGACTAGGGCTGCTTGTCAGTTCTAAGTTGTCAAACAGTTGGCTGGCAGGGCCCGTCACTCTCGCTTGAATGCGAACTGTTTGCAGCGCCCCCAAACTCGTTGCCAAGCAGCGAATCGTCGCGCACCTCGCCCGACGCATCTGCGCTCGACGTGCGGTTGCGGGTGACTTCAGACACCGACGCGATGAGGCGAATATTGAGCGTCGGATCAAGCCCTTGCCCCCGCGTAAACCGGGCGGTCTGACGTGAGCCTCGTGCTAACACAAACTGAGTGGTAAATAGGTTGACTTGGCCTGCCGTCAGATTAATCACCCCTTCGGGTTCGAGATTGTCAAGGGTGCCGTTGACGCTGAGGTTGCCTGTGGCGAGAAAATTGATGAAGGGGGCACGGGTCACCCGGACTCGATCGCCCAATTCTAAACTCAAATTTCTAAACTCAAAGGCGGCGGCTGGGGCTTGACCCCCATTCTGTTCGCCTCCTGCGGTCGTCGTGCTAGCTGTGACGCTATCTGAGAGCAGCACCTGTCCATCGGTCAAGCGAATCTCACCGCCCACTTGGGGAGTGAGGGCGGTTCCAGCGATCGTGACATTGCCGTTAACCCCTCCTTGATAGATGCCTTTAAAGTTAAGGGCAATCTGGTTGAGCGACACAGCTAGCGGTTTGGCGAGATCAGGGTCGTTGGCTTCTAGGGTCGAGAAGATCGGCAACACGCCTTTGGCCACGACTTGCCCCTTGCTAAACTGACCTTGCAGCGACTCGACTTGGATGCGATCGCTCAAAAATCGAATCGTACCATTCACGCCTGTCAAAGGTTCTGGCAGGGCTTGAGCAGCTATTTTGGCGTTGGCGACGGTGACTGACCCCGTAACGTTAGGCTGCAACAACGTGCCGTTGACTTGCAGCTTCACCTCTCCGGTGCCGCCCTGCCACGCGATTTGGGGAGTTAGCAGATTTAACAGCGCTAGCCCTTCGTTTTTGACATCCAGGCTCAAGTTGATCTGATTGCTGTCAGGAAAAACCGACGAGAAGGGCAGCTTGAGGGGAATGTCACCCGCGATGAGGAGCGGCTCAGGACTGGAAATCCTAATAGCGCTGCCAAAATTGAGCCGAGCGTTGGAATAATTAAAGCTGCCCGTCGCCGATTGGATGGGGGTGTTGTTGAGATTGCCGTCTGCGAGGGTGACTTCCCCGATCGCAAACGGGTTATCACGAGTGCCTGACAGCGTGGCGGTAGCGTTGAGTTTGCCGCTCACCCCCAAGGGCAGTGGATAGAAATTATTCAGGTCTTCGATCGGGACGTTAGCGACTTGTAGCTGCCCCGATTGGTTAGCGCCGCCCACATTGCCCGAAAAATTGATGAACGACTGACCTGACTGGAGGCGCAACGGCAGCAGATTAACCACGCCGTCGGCAAAGCTGCCTCTGGCAATCACCTGTTCGGCGCGCAAGACTCGATTGGGGTTTTGCGTCACCTGATTTTGAGAAACCTCTGCAAAGGCAGGATAAGGTCGCCATTCGACGTTTTGCGCCTGCAAGTCAAAGTCGGCTTTGATCCCGGTTTGCAGCGAGGCCGCAACGCTGATGGTGCCGTCAAAGAGTCCGCGCACGTCGGCTAATTCTGGAATCGTCAGGTTTTGGCGTTGATTGCCCACCCGACGCAGCAGCGCATTGATTTCAGAAAAGCGGCGCAGTTGATCTAAAAGCGGCGCTTGGGGCAGCCCGACGGCGATCGGGTCTACATCGCTCGCCTTTCCATAAGTTGGAGCCTCCAGCACCCGCGAAAAATCTTCTAGCCGGAACACTTGCAGGGTTTTGAGAACGTCTTCAAGGTTGCCTTGGGCGATCGCCACTTTGCCTTCAAAGCGAGGGCTAGATCGCAGATCTAAATTCCCTGCCAGCGTATAGCGACTGGTGCCTTTCTGCAACGTCGTTTCCGCAAAGCGAATCACATTGCCATTGTTCACAAATCGGGTTTGAACCTGTTCTCCCTGAAACGCGCCAACGTGGGGATTGGCAACCGCTAACGCGCCGTCTATCACCTGGAGGCGATCGGTGTCGATGTTCAAATTGCCCGTCAGTTGACCGCCCAGCTTGCCAAACCGCGCCAAGGCCACCCCCGGAATAGTCAAGCCATCTAGCGGCAACTGCTTTACAGCCACGCTAAAAATATTGCCTCGTGCGGTGCCGATCACGGTTGCGTCGCCTCGTTTCACATCTAGAGAGATGGGCTTGTAATTGGGATTGAGGGCTAGGGCGATGCGATCGCCCCCTCCCGCCACGTTGAGACTAACCCCCTGAGTGGGCACTAGCCGCAAATTGCCCCTCAGCACTGGCTTGAACCCAATGCCATTTAGAGACAGCCTTCTCACCGTCACATCGCCAACTACATTCGGAGCCGCTGGGGTGCCTGTAACTCTGCCAACTAAATCGACGCGACCCGTTAAATCAGTCACCGAAGGACGGGGAATCGGCAAGTCAGCGAGGGCATAATCGGTAGTTTTGATGTTGAGATCGAGTCCGGTGATTTGAGGCGTGCCGTCTAGGTTAGCCAAAATCGAGCCGTTGGCGCTAAAACCGGGAGCCGTGGCGCGCTGAAGATTGATTTTTTGCCCATCCCACTGAATCTGAGCCACGATCGGCTGGGTGATCAGCGAGATGCCTTCTGACAAGCGCACCTGTCCGTCGGCTCTCACCGCAGACGGCGTAAGGGAGTTGACCGAGCCAGCCAGAGCCACATTGCCACTCAACAAGCCCCGCAGATCGGGGGAAAAGCGATCGAGCTGCACGCCATCTCCCTTGACTTGCGCTTGCCAACGACCCGCATTTGAGGCGATTTGAGCGTTGACGATGCCGTTGCCTTGGGTGAGTTGGGCTTGCCCGATCGCCCGAATATCGGCTAGCTGAAACGAATTTGTCGTGCCCGATAGATTAAAGGTGCCGCTGACCAAACCTTGCACCTGGGAGGCAAATCGGCTAGCCTGAATTCCGGCTGCCTGCACGGTGCCTTGCCAGCGATCGCCGACGCTGCGGGCATTGGCTATTACGGTGCCTCCGGCAACTTGAGCTACCACGTTTCTCAAAACGGCGTTGCTGCCCACGATCGCCACTTCTCCCGTGGTGGGATAGGTGGCTGCGGGGGCTTGAAACTGGGCGACAGTTTGGATAGTCTCGATCGCTCCAGAAATCCGGGCTTGGGCGTTGACCCGTCCAACAGTGACGGGCGGCGCGGTGCCGTTGTTGTAGAGACGAGCGATCGCATCTCCAGCCAGGTTAGTCGCTTGAAACTTAAAGTCCAGCGACTGGGGTTCATTGAGATTAATTTGTCCGTCACCGACCACTTGCCCGCCGTCTGTGGGCGTTGCCTGAATGTTAGTGACTGCTAGCTTCAGCGCACTAGCATCGAGTTTGAAGTCGGCGCTAGCGGTGCTTAGATCGACGCGATCGAGTCGGGCAACTTTTGTATTTTTTGCCGTTCCGGTCAGAATGGGTTTGTCGATCGTCCCCGTCAGTTTAGTGGTTGCCCGCACTTCACCCGACGCAGGAAACGGCAGCTGAATCGCAAAAGTTTTGAGAAAATCTTCAACTTTAACGGCTTTGACCTGGGCAGCGACATCAAAGCCCTTTTTGGTATCCACTGTGCCGTTGGCCACGATCGGGATTTTGCCCAGAGCCGCCGTCACTTTTTCTAAGGTAATTTTCGTGCCGTCTAGCTGGAGGTTTCCCGTAGCGCCTGTGAAGACCTGTGGCAATTGCGCCACTTTCATCGTCACGTCTTTAAAGTCTGCCGTTCCCGTAACTAGCGGAGTCTCATCGCCGTTTAGTTTAACGTTGACGTTCCCATTCACGCGACCTTTTTCGAGATCGATCGGCAGCTTGACTAAGCGATCGATCTCCGAGACGAGAAAATTCTGTCCTTGAATCTGCAAATTCGATTGCAGTTTTTCGGTGCGGAGCGTTTCACCTTTGAGATTAAAACTGCCCTCGTTGGTCGAAACTCCGCTAGCTTGATAGGCAAAGCGCCGATTGAGATCGGTGGGTCTGACTTCTCCAGCTACGTCTTTGAGGGTGATCAGCGTCCGTTTGTTGCCTTGCTTAGGAGCCGGAGATAAGGCAACGTCGGCATCGCGCAGCCGCAGCACATCCAACTGAGTTTTGAGCCATCCGGTGTCTTCTTGCTCTTTAATCGCCGTGGAAACCCAGACCCCATTTTTATCTTGCTCGATATAGGCGCTGGGTTTAATCAGCGTCACATCTAGCTTTGAGCGTGCGACTGAGCAAAAGCTGAAGAGGATCAAAGCCCACCTCAACCGCCTCGACGGTTGCCCGATCGGGGTCTGTTGCTGTCGCCGGAATGCCACTTTTGCCAAACCGCAAACTGTTGAGCGAATAGCGTTCAACCTTGCCTAACTCCACCGGACGATCGAGCAGTTGCGTCAGGTTAGTTTGCACGAGGGGCGCTAACTGCTGATTGACGAAACGATTGGCAAACCAGACTCCAGCCCCAATGCCCACCACCGAAGCAACCCCTAGCGGCAGGGCAATGCGAGAGAGCAGCGATCGTCGTCTGGGCGGGCTAGGAGGGGGGCTAACTGGCTCAGGGGAATTCGTCATGTATACAAGGAGGCATCTACTTAAACCTCTCTATAGTTACCACACTCGTTATTTTTTGTCTTAATTAATTTCGGCTTGGTGATTTCTTAAAAGACGCTACGATCGCCAAGAAATGCCTTTTGACTGCATTCTTTCTTGAGGGCTGCGTGGTAATGCGGATTTTAAAGGCATGAACAAGAGAGTTCTACGGTTTGGGGTTTTCAAATCCTGGTCATGGATGGGCAAATTGCTGTTAGTGATCACGATCGCGCTTTCGGTGATCTATTCGGTGTCGGCGATCGGTCAAAAGCCTTCTCCCTCCCTGAGTTGGGATCAGAAGATTCAGCAGTTGAGAAAAGGAGCCGTAGAGATTCGGGTTGTCGATCAGCAGGAGCGCCCGATCGCCAACGCCACAATTCAACTGCAACAAACCCAACACGCCTTTGAGTTTGGCACCGCTTTAGATACCCGCCTGTTTGTCAGCAGCACCAACCCGTCCGATCAAGCAAACTACTTTAAGTGGGCAAAGAAACTATTTAACGCAAGCGTTCACGAAAACGCGCTGAAATGGTATTCAACCGAATCTGAGCAAGGACACATCACCTACGCCGATGCCGATCGCATCCTCGCCTGGAGCGAGCAAAATCACTTCAAAATGCGCGGGCACGCTTTATTTTGGGAGGTCGAAAAATGGAACAAGCCTTGGGTCAAACAATTGACCAACCCTCAACTGCGATCGGCAGTTCAGCAACGCACCTTAGAAGTCTGCCACCGCTATCGAGGGCGCATCGACGAATTTGATGGGCTAAACGAAATGCTGCACGGAGACTTTTTTCGGCGACGGCTCGGCGATGGCATCGTCAAAGAAATGTTTGCAGCCTGTCAACAGGCCAACCCCGCCGCCATTCTCTACGTCAACGACTATGACATTCTCACAGGCAAACTGCTTGACCCCTATGTGCAGCAGATCCGATCGCTGCTTGATCAGGGCGTGGCGATCGGGGGCATCGGCGTTCAGGGACACATTCGCCAGCCGATCACCCCTCAGCAAGTGCAGAAAAGTCTAGACACCCTGGCTCAGTTCCATCTGCCAATTAAAATTACCGAACTTGACGTAGTGGCGGCCACCGAGGCAGAACAGGCCCAGATCCTAACCGATGTGCTGCGCGTCGCCTTTGCCCATCCTGCCGTGCAGGGCATTTATCAATGGGGCTTTTGGGAAGGCGCACACTGGGAGCCAAAAGCGGCTCTGTTAAACAAAAACTTTCAGCCCAGACCAGCCGGAACCGCCTATCAAACGCTAGTGCATCAGCAATGGTGGACTCAAGCCACGGGCAAAACCGACCCCCAAGGGCACTGGCAAACCCAAGCATTTTTCGGCGATTATGAAGCGATCGTGACCTTCAATCACCAAACCGTCCGCCAAACGTTTTCCACTAGTTCTTTAAAGGGCCAGCCGCAAGTAGTGACGATCGCGATCCCGTCCAAATGAATGAACTCGCGATCTCAGAAAAACTAAAACCAATCGGGATGACAGGATTCGAACCTGCGGCATCCTGCTCCCAAAGCAGGCGCGCTACCAAGCTGCGCTACATCCCGTTGTGCACTTAGACAGTATAGCTTGCTTTTCGTTTCTAAAGAAATCAACTTGAAAAGTCCGCTAGACTGATACTCGGTCATAGATTTGAGGCATTTTTGTGAAAACCCCCTCAGCCGACTGGTCGATCGACCAGCTTCCTGGCTTAAACACCGACGACCACAGCCGCCTCACCGCCTGCGGCATTCACACCACTCTCCAGCTATTTCAACAGGGCAAAACCCCCGAAAAGCGGAGCATCTTAGCCAGCCAGCTACAGATTCCGATTCGCCATGTCAACAAATGGGTTGCCCTCGCCGATCTCGCCAGAATTCCCGGTGTGGGCTGTCAATATTGTGGTTTATTGCTGCACGCAGGCGTAGCCTCACCAACCCATCTTGCCCAAATGCCCCTCGATCGTCTGCATCGCCAACTGCTCAAACTGCAAGTCGCCACGCTGCAACGTCGAGATCTGTGCCCGGCGATCGGGGAGGTCGAGCAGTGGAGCCAGCAAGCGCGAGTGCTAGGCTAGCCCAAAATTCTGCGTTTCTCGCACTCCGGCTGTCTAAATAGGGAACCTTTAATTTAGTCTGGATACCAAAACATTCCTTTGATGCCTTCGGGGTCAGACATAAAACCTAGATTACGATAAAAATTAACGACTTGAGGATCGGCAAACAGCGTAATGTTGCTAATGTCTTCGCCGCGCAACTTCTTAATCATGTATTTCATCAACGCCTTCCCCATCCCCTTGCCCTGGAAGTCTGGATGGACAACCACATCCCAAATGGTGGCGTTAAACGCATGGTCAGAGGTGGCGCGAGAAAACCCGATCAGCCGCCGCTGCGCTCCTCGCTGCTCCCACATTGAGACCACCAAAAAACTATGCTGAATGGCTTTTTTAACCTTTCGCAGGGGGCGACGTGACCAGCCCACCGCATCACACAGTTCTTCTAGCTCATACAGGTCAAGATCCCGTTCGGTGCTAAAAAAAATGCGGTTGGTGGTGCGATCGTCGGTTTCATCGCCGACATAGCGATCCATTGGGGCTGCCTTTGAGGCAGCAGGGGCATCAGTACCACTAAATAAGCTCTTCCAGAAACCCATGCAAGCGTGTGATGAAGGTAATAAACATGAAGCAGTACTAGATAGTATATCGCTCGGACTCTCTCGCGATAGCTTCCTCAACGGCAGCAAATCACTTCAGTTAACCACAGGCTTGCCAACTCAACGGCATTCATTCCGATTTGTAACGATTTGGCGCTAAATTGCTCTGATGACCCACGGCTGCCTTTTCTTTCCTCTATCCTCATAATCTAGCGAGCACGTCTCCCTGCACTCTATGGCTCCGGGCTTAAAACCAACCACTTTAGAACTGTTAAAGCGCTTCAATCGGGCGTTTCCGCAGTTTTATGAGCAATTTGTCAGCAGCGAAATCCAGCTTCAAAATCTCAGGCTGGCCTACCATCTCTATAAAACTCGCCAAGCCGTGATCGAGCTAAAGGCAGAAGGCAGTAAAAGCGCCTTGCACTTTGCCTACCGCAATCAGTCTTTTTTGTTGAGCGATATTTTTGGGGTGCTGGCGGCCTATGGGCTGACGATTCACAGCTTGAGTCTCTATGGGCAAATCTATCCGCCCATGCTGGTGTTTATTAAGCTGATCGTGTCTCGCAGTGGCAAAGCGCTCACCGATAAAACGGCTGAAAATGTCTGTCGAGCCGTCCGAGAGGCGTTAGCAGGGCGATTTGAGGTTGAAGAAATGTTAGCGGTCGAGTTTAACTTAGACGCTGGGTTAGAGCAGGTCGAGACCGAATTCTATGTTGATCCCGTGTTTCACTTGCCTGCGTTGCTAATTGAGGCTGACAACCAGCCAGGGCTGTTTTATAAAGTGATGTATGCGATTTGGCAAGAAGATTTATTGGTCGTCAACGCAAATCTCTTAGTTTGGCGAGGACGAACGCGGTTGATTCTCTATCTTCTGGGGCCCAATGAAAGCTTGATCCCGGAATATCTGGGGCAGAAAATTGCCGAAGGGGTGAAGCAGCGACTGTTAGGAAGAAGATTTTAGGATCAAGATTCTGGGGTCAGGTTAACCGAGAATATTACGTGCTAGAGAATTCGATTTAGAGGTCTGTGATTGATGACCACACCCGTTTTACATCCACCCCGCAAACGTGAAGCCCAGGTGTTTCCCAACGTCACATGGGAGCAATTTGAAGCGATCGAGCGATCGTTTGAATCAATTCCCGGTGTCAAGTTTTGCTATCTCGATGGGTCACTCGAAATCATGCCAGTCAGCCCAGAACATGAAGACTTCAAAAGCACCATCACCCGACTGCTAGAAGTGTTTATGGATGAAAAGAGCATCCGCTACTACAAGCGTGGCGGCCCTTCTCTCGGTGATAAAACGCTCGGTGCCAGAAATGAACCCGACGAGTCTTATAACCTTGGAAGTCGCAAGCCTCATCCAGACCTAGTGATTGAAGTCGTGATCACCAGTGGTGGAATCGACAAGCTTGAAGGCTACCGACGCTTGGGTGTGGCTGAAGTTTGGTTCTGGGAAGACGGTAAGCTTGAGTTCCACTGTCTGAGAGACGGTCAATATATCAAGCTCGATCGGAGTGAGCTACTCGCAGACCTCCCAGTTGAGGCGTTCTGTCGATATATCACTTATTTTGACCAGCACGACGCAGCGATCGAGTTTCGTCAAGCGTTGCGCTCCGATCGCTAGTTGACCCATCAGTCAGACAGCCCAAAGAAAACCCCAGCTCGCCACGATCCTTCTGAGATGTCGATGCACTGCCCGTCTTTGACCCTATACGAGACGTAAAGTAGTGCAACTTCTTGATCACTCAGAACGAAGGGCAAAAAGCGAATCTGCTTCAGGGTAGGATGAAATCATGCCTACTATTCAAGTAATGGGTTCGCCGCACGCTTATGATCTGACGGCTCCCACAAATTCATCTGAGGTTTTGGTGTTCATTCACGGCTGGCTGTTGAGCCGCCATTATTGGCAGCCTTTGATTGAGCAGTTGGCGATCGAGCATCAATGTCTCGCTTATGATCTGCGGGGGTTTGGTGACTCGCAGCCTTGCCAGAGTCAGGCGGGCTATAGCTTGCAGGCTTACGCGCAGGATCTAGGGGAGTTGCTCGATCGCTTAGAGATTAAAACAGCCTGGTTGGTCGGTCACTCTCTGGGCGGCAGCATAGCGCTGTGGGGAGCCGATTTGCTGCCCGATCGTGTCAAAGGGGTGATCTGCGTCAATGCGGGGGCGGAATTTATCTCAAAGAACAGTTTGAGCGCTTTCGCAACGTGGGTAAGCAAATTGTCAGGCTGCGCCCTAAGTGGCTGACTCAGGTGCCGTTGCTCGATCGGGTATTTAGACGGGCCAGTGTGGTCAAGACGCTCGATCGTAGCTGGGCAAAACAGCGATTAGTCGATTTTGTCGCGGCTGACGCAGAGGCGGCGCTGGGGTCGTTATTAGACTCGACAACCGAGGCAGAGGTGCATTTGCTGCCGCAGGTGGTGGCCCGGCTCAAGCAGCCCGTCTATTTTATTGCTGGCTCTCAAGATCCGATTATGGAACTTAAATATGTGCAGCATCTTGCCAGTTTTCACCGTTTATTTGGGTGCTGTGGTGACAACGTGCTAGAGATCTCTGACTGCGGACATCTGGCAATGGTTGAGCAACCCGATCAAGTCGCCGATCGGGTTCGATTAATCCTTAACCAGGGTGAAGGATATGCAGGGGTTTGAGCGCCCGATCGCAGCCATCGTTAAATCTGGGCGAGGGCTGAGATTTCTGCCCCTTGTGTGGATCTTGCTGCTGAGTGGGCTGGTCTTTTTCAATCATTTGGGCAGCACGGGGTTGCTCGACGAAACAGAGCCTTTGTTTGCTGAAGCTGCTCGTCAAATGACCGTGACCGGAGACTGGATCACGCCCTATTTCAATGGCATAACTCGGTTTGATAAACCGCCGTTGATCTATTGGCTGATGGCGATCGCTTATGACACGATCGGGGTTAACGAGTGGGCAGCGCGGTTGCCGTCGGCGATTTCTGGCACTCTATTGATAGGGTTTTGCTTCTACACGCTGCGGTTTGTTGAACGCTATAATCCCGCTCCTTCGTCTCTCAAAATTCTGCCTTTTTTGGGGTCTGCTCTCTTTGCGCTGAATCTGCAAACCTTCTTTTTTGGGCGATTGGGCTATTCAGATATGCTGCTGAGTGTGTGCTTTGGCGGGGCGTTGTTTAGCTTTTTTTTGGGCTATGCCCAGCCTGAAAATCCTCAAGGGCAGACTCGGTTTTATCTAGGATTCTATGGATTTCTGGCGCTGGCGGTGTTGACCAAAGGGCCGGTCGGCGTGGTGTTGCCGGGGGGGATCGTGCTGATTTTCTTAACCTGCGTTGGCAAACTGCGGGAGGTGCTGCGAGAAATCAAGCTCTTGCCGGGACTGGTAATGTTTGGGGCGATTAGTCTGCCGTGGTATGGGCTGGCCTACTTGCGAAACGGCAATGGCTTTGTTCACTCGTTTTTTGGCTACCACAATTTAGAGCGGTTCACCCATGTGGTCAATCAGCACCAAGGCGCGTGGTATTTTCACCTGCTGATTGTGCTGGTGGGCTTCTTTCCGGGGTCGATCTATTTGCCTGCTGCTTTGCTGCATAGCTTCAAGCCCCGATCGTGGCGACAGTCTGCGCGATCGAGCCATTTGGGATTATTTGCGCTGATCTGGTTCGTCGTCGTGTTGGGATTTTTCACGATCGCGGTCACCAAATACATCACCTACACGCTCCCCCTAGTTCCGGCTGCTGCCGTGCTTGTGGCGTTGTGGTGGCGCGATCAGATACAGCAACCTACCCAAAAATGGGGCTTAAAGCTGAGTGTCTATGTCAGCTTGGGGTTGTGCATCACGCTGGCGGCGGTGACGTTCTACAGTCCTAACTGGCTGAATGGCGACCCCTCCATGCCACATTTAGGGCTGCAAATGCAGGTGGCTCGACTGCCGCAGGTCGGCTTTTTGATCTGGCTCGTCGGCGCGATCGTCGGCACTTTCCTAATCCTTGGGCGCAAGATGCCTTGGTTTTTGGGAGTCAGTCTGACCACCTACGCCGCCTTTATTTTATTTTTTATCACGCCTTTCATGGGAATTCTTGACGCAGAGCGGCAGTTGCCGTTGCGCGAAGTCGCCCAAATCGTGATTCAAGTCAGGCAGGCAAATGAACCGATCGTCATGGCAACCGATTCGTTTGAGAAGCCCAGTCTGGTTTTTTATACCCAACAGCCGATCACGTTTTTTAATCGTTCTGCAAAGATTAAGCCTTATTTAGCTCAAGTTCGTCAACAAAAGACGCAGCGATCGATTCTCATGGTAACTACTGCTAGCACTTTAAACGAGGCAGAACTATTGCCCCAGGCTTATCAACAGCTAAGGCAAGTCGGCATTTATCAAGTGATTCGTTTTTGGATGTCGAACTCGTGATGCAATCAATGTTGAAAAAGTGGAGCCACTCAACCCCTCGATCGGTCGGTTGGATTTTGGGCGCAGGGTTGGCGTTTAGAAGCCTGATTGCTCTCTGGCTGCCGCCGGGGTTTGATGAAGCCTACTACTATCTCTATACGCTGCATCCTAACTGGAGCTATTTTGACCATCCGCCGCTCGTGGCGCTGTCTACGGGGTTTGGGGTTTGGCTTACAGGCTATGTTTCGCCGTTTACAATTCGATTAGGGGCGCTTTTGCTGTTTACGGCCGCGCTATATTTTTTGTATCGAGCCACAGCGCGATTATTTTCTCAACAAGCGGGCGTTTTGGCGCTGACGATCGCCGCGATCGCGCCCATTTTTCAGATCGGTTTTGGCATTTTGACGCTGCCTGATGCGCCGTTGATGGCGTTTTGGTCGCTGACGCTTTGGGTTGCCGCCGCAGAATTTTTTCCGCAGAATGATGCCCCTTATCGCCCCAGCTATCGACTAGCGACGATCGGGCTGCTGGTCGGGTTAGCCTGTCTGAGCAAATATCATGGCGTTTTGTTGGGCGTGGGTCTGATCGGATTTTGTCTCACCAGTGCGCCTCATCGAGTTGCCCTACGATCGCCCTGGGCTTTGGTCAGCATTGCCCTGTTTACGATCGCCGTCTCCCCAGTGCTGTATTGGAACTGGCAGCACGATTGGGTTTCAGTTCTATTTCAAAGCCATCGCAGCATTCCTGCCAAGCGCTATAAAGTGTCCAACGTCTTGGAGACGGCGCTGATTCACAGCGCTTATTTGTTTCCCACGATCGGGCTGCCCTTGGGATGGGTGAGTCTCTCAGCCGCGCTCCGATTAGCCTTCAAGTCTAAAACTCAGGACGCGATCGGCGATCGCCAATGGCTCGTGGTTTGGGTGTCGGTGCCTGCTTTTTTGATCTTTTTCCTGATCGGCGGCTATCAGCAGCTTTTGCCCACTTGGACAATGCCCGGATTGTTTGCCGCCACGCCTCTGCTCGGCTATCAAGCATCCCTCTGGCAGCAACAGCACCCCAAACTTGTGCGGCGCTGGCTCGTGGGGTCAGCGATCGCGATCGTCCTGCTGCTACTCACAGCCCTCTCTCACATAACCCTGGGCACCCTGCAAAAACCGAGTCACTATGGAATCTTTGGTGGCTTTTTATCACCTGAAGCTGATGCCTCGATCGACCTAGTAGATGTGGTGCAACTTCGTCAAAATTTTGCTCAATCTCCTCAGCTTTTAGCAGCCCTTAAAAACGCTGATTTCATTTTTAGCAATCGCTTTCACATGGCGGGTCATGTAGGCATGGCCTTAACGCCGTTGGCACCCATCCCGGTGACTTGTTTTGATCAAAAAGATGTACGGGGCTTTGCATTTTGGTCAACGGCCGAACAGTGGGTTGGCAAAGATGGGTTATATCTAACCTCCGATCAGTTTCAGACCCAAGAAGACTCTGCAGCAGGCTATGCGCCCTACTTTCAACAGTTTGAAAAGCTGGGAGAAGTGCCCCTCAGACGAGGCGGTGTCGTGGTGAACAAATTTCACGTCTATCGCGGCAAAAATTTGCTAAAGCCCTATCCCCGTCCAGCTTTGTGACGCGATCGCTAGGTGCGTTGAAAGCGCTTAACCTGGCTCAATCGAGCATAGTCGGTGGTTTGTGCCCACTTGATCCACTCGATCGAAACACCCTGCGTAAACGGCAACAAAAAGGCAATATACTCCTGCTTTTGTTGAACGATTAGCACAGAACAATTGGCTCCCTGCACCACGGCATGGTGAAACACGTCGGGTGTGATCGAGGCAAACAGCAACCGCAGCCCTAACGCTTGAAATGCGGTCTGAATCCAGTTCATGTTTGGCATTTCTTCGGTTTTAAGATAGGCGGTAGGCAGCCCATTTAGATCAAAAATAGCGATGCCCAAAACAGCATCAACATGAGGAGGCTGTAGGGAGCGATCGTCCGCAAGCGGGATCACAGTCGATAAAAAGCTCATAACTAGTTTCTCTCAGGCAAAACAGTGTCTCAAGTCTCATGGTTAGAATTGACCAATTAGAAAACTTTTCCACCTGTAAATTTTCGACTGATCCACCAGATTCACTACAAACGGGTCAGGATTTGCGTCCGATCGTGGGTGAAATCAACGAGAGTCCCAGAGCAACCGCTTTGGCAGGTTAAGGGTGAACTATTGGCAAAACTTTTCGACACAGCGCACAAAGAGTTCAACCCCGATGCTGAGGGCCGCTTCGTCAAAATCAAATCGAGGATGATGGTGAGGATAGTCTAATCCTTTCTCAGCGTTAGCAGACCCCAAAAAGAAATAACAGCCCGGAATCGCCTGTAGAAAAAATGACATATCTTCACCGCCCATCGTTTGACAATTGGGAACGATTCCTAACGGCGACTCAATCACGGTTGCAGCCACCGATCGGACTAAATCAGCGATCTCACCATCGTTAATCACGGGCGGATAGAGCTTTTCATAGCTCAACTCATAGCGGGCCCCGTGGCTTTGGCAGATTCCGGCGATCACTTGCTCAAGGCGTGGGGCAAAATAATCGCCATACTTTGGGTTGAAATAACGAACCGTGCCCTTGAGCCGAGCCGTATCCGCGATCACGTTGCAGGCCGTTCCGGCATGAAATTCTCCGATCGTCACCACCGCAGACTCGATCGGGTCGATGTTTCGCGCCACGATCGTTTGCAGCGCATTCACCACCTGCGAGGCTACCACGATCGAGTCGATCGTTTGTTGCGGAATGGCACCGTGGCCACCCTTGCCAAAAATAGTGCAGCTAAACGTCTCGACGGCCGCCATCAACGCCCCCGATCGAATGCCCGCCAGGCCCAACGGAAACTGATTCCACAAGTGCAGCCCAATGATGGCATCGACATCAGGATTTTTGAGCACCCCAGCCTCAACCATTGGCAAAGCTCCGCCTGGGCCTTCTTCGGCAGGTTGAAAAATAAGTTTAACGGTGCCAGCAAAGTCACGATGCTGTGACAAATAAGCCGCCGTGCCTAGGGCGATCGCCGTGTGTCCATCGTGACCGCAGGCGTGCATCAGTCCGTTGTGCTGTGACTTATAGGGCACCTCGTTTTCTTCTTGAATGGGCAGCGCATCCATATCAGCCCGAATGGCTAAAACCTTTCCGGGACGGTTGCCTTGAATGATTGCCACGACCCCAGTTTTAGCGATGTGAGTCTGATGCTCAATGCCCCATTCTTGAAGTTTTTGAGCCACAAATTCTGAAGTTAGCTGCTCACAAAACCCCAGTTCAGGATGTTGATGCAACTGTCTGCGCCACGCAACTAACTGAGCGTGCAGCGCCTGAATCTCTGGACGAATTCGAGAAGAGTCGATCGCAGACGGATTTGCAAAAATGGAAACCATACTATCAATACACTTGTTGAACAAGCGACCAGCGTTGTTGGGCTTTATAACCTGAACATTTTCTCCAATTCTAAAGCCTATTTAGCGTGAGTTTTCAGGGGTAAAGATTCCAAACATCTTGCTGACCGAGACGAAGTATCGAATGATTTGATCTGGCACTGATCCATTCGCATCGCCTCTAACTTTCTGTCAATAGATAAGAATATTAATCGCGACAACCCTTTATTTTGCCACGAGCATCTGACACGATCGAGACTATGGGAAAAGCAGGAAAAGCGCTTAGACAAGTGCTGACTACCTACAACATTAGCCAGAATCGATTGGCGGTGACGATGGGCATCAACCGTTCAACCGTTCACCAATGGGTTAATGAAATCAGCGATCCCCTTGCCGAAGCGGTGACTGAGGTGATTAAAGCTTTGGAGAAAATTGACGATTCGGCTGCTGAAGATTTCATCAATCTCTATTTAGAACGCAGCTTGCAGCAGAACGACGACACCCCAGAAGAGTAAAGTGTGAAGTAGCGTTATCGAGTCTGTTTGCACGCTGGCTCAGTTCTGACCCAATTTTATGAAAAATCCTCCTCAACCGTTGCCCGAAAATCTTTGGGGTGAGCGCTGGCGATTTGCGGCCTTATCCGCGATCGAGCTTTCTGAAGCCTTTGCAGGACGGCTGATTCCCATTGTCGAAATGCCTGATGATCTCACGCCTATCAAACTAGGACTCGCCTCAGACGTGGCAGTGCCAGGGGTAGTGATTGATGGGGGGCGGCGATCGCTGCAATTGGCTCGATGGCTGCAAGCGGCGTGTCCGATTTCGCTGAATGCGATCGCGGGGGCACCCGATGGGCTGATTTTAGAAGCCGGGGAGGTCGATCGCTGGATTGTTGCAACCTTTGATGATCCTGAAGTGCGATCGGCAGCCCAACTCTACGAGCAGCGCAAACAAGTTAGCAAAGGTCTACATTTCCTGCTGGTGCAGCCCGACGATTCAGGAATGACTTACACCGGGGTTTGGTTGTTGAAACATCAAGATAGCACTCCGTCAAAGCTGGATTAATGGCCTTCCAATGCTTTCAGCTTTTGACGAATTGCGGCTTGAATTTTTTCGTTGAAATCGGGATCTCCTGGACTTGCAATGATTAATCGTGGTCGTTGATTCAGCCTGTCCAAATACGCCTCAAGAGCAGCTTGATCGTGGCGATTTTTCAGAAAGTACTGCTTTAATTCTGTATCAGACATTGCATCGTAGTTAACTTGGCTCATCAAAACACCTCCCCATTTGGCAAGATCTGAAACTCAAGTCCCTCATTGTATCCAGCTATGACATACACGTTTTGAGTCCGTTTATCAACGCAAATCAGGTGAATCGGCTGAAACATTGTGTATGTCAACTGATAGCCAACGAAATATAAACTCTCCAATTGAGCAGCAGTAGGCATTCCAGTCACTCCACGTAATGCCCATCTTAGCAGGTACATTAATTTCAAAGGTTTGTACATCCGAATCAAAACCGGAACCCGATGCCTCTGTTGAACAGGGCGATCGGATCTGAAATTTAACTTTGGCGATCGGGTGCAGCGCCTTGTGCCCCTGTCAACCGCTTTGAGATGCCTGTCTCCATTGTTCTGGATTTTGCTCTACAGTTTCTTGAAGTCGTGTGGTGATTGGCTCGCCCTTCCCACGATAGACCACTCGCAGCGAAACACAGTAGAATAAGTTCCGAATCGACTTTCTCACCCTTCCTACTCATGGCTCAAGCAAAAATCGGCATTATCGGCGGCAGCGGACTTTATAAAATGGAGGCGCTAAAAGACGTAGAAGAAGTGCAGGTTGAAACCCCTTTTGGGTCGCCATCAGATGCCCTGATCGTCGGCACCCTCGATGGAACGCGAGTCGCATTTTTAGCCCGACATGGGCGAAATCACCATTTGCTGCCCTCTGAGTTGCCCTTCCGAGCTAATGTCTACGCGATGAAAAGTTTGGGCGTAGAATATCTGATCTCAGCCTCGGCAGTGGGTTCGCTTAAAGAAGAGGCGAAACCGTTGGATATGGTCGTGCCCGATCAGTTTATCGATCGTACCAAAAATCGCATTTCCACATTTTTTGGCGATGGCATTGTGGCGCACGTTGCCTTTGGCGATCCCATTTGTCTCAACTTGGCGAAGGTGCTGGGCGACTCGGTTGAGAGTCTCAACCTGGCAGACGTGGCACTGCATCGAGGTGGCACTTATGTTTGCATGGAAGGGCCGGCGTTTTCGACGAAGGCAGAATCAAACTTGCACCGCAGTTGGAGTGCCACGATTATCGGCATGACTAATCTCCCTGAAGCAAAACTGGCGAGAGAGGCCGAAATTGCTTATGCAACGCTGGCGCTAGTAACTGATTATGACTGTTGGCATTCTGACCACGACAATGTAACGGTGGAGATGGTGATCGGAAATCTGCAACGCAACGCTGTCAATGCCCAGAAAGTCATTCAAGAAACAGTGCGGCGGTTAACCGAAAATCCGCCCACTTCTGAAGCTCATTCTGCATTAAAATATGCCATTCTCACGCCGATGGATAAAGTTTCTGATGCTGCTAAAAAACGGCTAGGTCTATTATTGAAGAAATATTTATAGGGACTGAATTCCTATCAGTTTTTTGAAGCGATCGTCCTCTCGAATCGGGTCAAAATCGGGATCGGTTTTTGCAACCTCTCTCAGTCTTATATAGTAAGACGACGACCCGATCGCTTTCTGCAAATCTAAGATTGCAGCATCTACATCGTCTAGAGAAAGATAGTAAAAAGCGCGATTGTAGTAAGTCCCTCCAGAGTTTGGCTTCAGCTTTAAGGCCTTTTCAAACGAGCTATATGCTTCGTCATAACGACCTAGCTTAGTGAGCGAATAGCCCCGATGCTTCCAGTTGTGATGACTATTGGGCTGAATTTTTAGCGACTGATCAAAAGCCGCGATCGCTTCTTCATAACGCCCCATATCTCTGAGAGTGTAGCCCAACCCAAAGATGCCTTTAGAGTGATCAGGCTGAATTTCTAAAACTTTTTGGTTGGCAAAAAGTGCCTCATCGTAGCGCTTCACGCGCCTCAAAATTTTAGCTTTTCCTAACCATGCCGCGATCATAGCGGGTTGAATTTGCAGTGCCTTTTCATAAGACTCTAAAGCGTCGTCATATCGACTCTCAAAATAAAGAGCATCTGCCTGTTTTAGATAATCATTAGCTGTCAAAGCTAACTGAGGATTAAGGGAAGTTAAAAACTCAAGCTGTTTCGTCAGCTCTTGAATTTTTTGATGCACTTCGGGCGCAACAAACTCCTCTTGAATAATCGATGGCGTGATTTTAGACAATTCTAGAAAAATGACCTCTTTCTCGGTTTGTGCGGTTAAAACTAGGTCTTGCAGTTGCTTTACAAAGTCTGATTTTAAAGTTTCTAAATATTGCTTAAAATCTTCGACCTGTTTTTGCAATTCTTCAGTCACTTGCACTTTTAATTGTTCTTTTACCTCTTTTTCCGTTTCTACTTCCAATTGTTTCTTAATCTCAGAAATCAGTTGGCCGCGAATGCTATTGCGTAATATTAGCGCTGCGATCACCGTCAACACGGGCATTGCAACTAAAACTGCAATCAGTGAGTTGAGCAATCCTGTTGTCCAGCCAAAGGTGTTGTTGACGGATTGCTGCACCCGATCGCTCATCTGATTGTTTTTATCAGTCGCTTGCTCAATCAGCCTTTGCACTTCTTCTCGCTGTTGAGGTGCCAGAGTCGGCTGAGGTGATGAAGGGGCAGGGGATTGAGCCGCCGTCCCGTGAGCAGGCAGCATCAAAATCCCTAGAGTCAAAACAGTGCGGAGTAGTGCTTTCATCAAGTTTATGGAGATTAAAGTTGATACTTCAACGCTCAAAATGTAACTTACTTTAGCAATAGTTCAGCCACAGTCTAAGCATTGAGTCAGATCTCAGAACCCTATCGAATCTGTCTCATCAGAACATTCAGTCCGGTACGTTCTTCAGTTGCCTTGAATTGGATGCGCTCTGGATAGACGATCGCCGCCAGAAATTTCATCAAACTCATGCGAATTGGCAATTTCAAGTAGATAATTTGGTTGATGTAAATTTTTGTTAAACCATGCTAGATTGTAGCGGCATACACAAAACAAACTAGGAACACCCATGGCTGACATCATTGAGACTGCCGTTAACGCTGGTTCTTTCAGCACCCTAGTTACTGCAATTAAGGCTGCTGGGCTAGTAGACACGCTCAAGGGCGCAGGCCCCTTCACCGTTTTTGCGCCCACCGACGAAGCATTTGCCAAACTCCCCGCGGGGACTGTTGAAGCATTGCTTCAAGATCTGCCTAAGCTTAAGAAAATCCTGACCTACCACGTTGTCTCAGGCAAGGTGATGGCGGCTGATGTGGTCAAGCTGAAATCAGCCAAAACCGTTGAAGGTTCAGAGGTAAAAATTGATGCCTCCAATGGTGTCAAGGTGAACGATTCTACGGTTGTTACCCCTGATGTTGCTGCTGATAATGGCGTTATCCACATCATTGATGCAGTGTTGCTTCCTGCGTAAATCAATACGTGAATAGCACTGAGATTCGATAGATGAGTAGGAGACAGTCATGGTTGGTCATGGCTGTCTCTCACTGTTTAAATCTATCTTTTAACAAGATATTAGACGCTCAACGCAAACAAAAAACTCTCACAAAGTTAAACCCCAGCAGCGCATGGCTGCCAGGGCTTTTAACGGCTATTTAACAGATTCTCCAATCAGTCTATAGACTAATATCCAACGAAGTGGAGAACATCGCGTACTACGCTGTATCCAGCTAGATCCCACAGCAAGTAGGCCGTGAAACCAATCATTGCAAAACGACCGTTCCACAGTTCAGCCTGAGGGTTCCAGCCAAACAGAAACGAGTTGCGGTCTTTGCCGTTATAAGCAGTTGCGACAGGAGGTAAATCGGTGCTTTTACGAGTTTCCATGTTAGTAGCTCCAGATGTGTTCTTGACCATGCTTCACATGTTATCTAAACCCTCGATCGCTGCTTTCCCCCAATGGGATTAACCTCTTTGACTATTCCTGACTAACTAGCGCATACCTTTTGACGCAAGCACTGTCATCAAAACCGCTAGGGAACCTGATCCCAGCGACCGCCGTGTTAATTTTTGTAAATAAGAAATGCCTATGTCTTTGGATAGAGGTTCGAGCTAGCTTGTAATTGTCTCATCGGCAAAGTCAAGCCCGATCGTTGTCTTCTGCATCTCTGACTAGTTAATAAGAGTTCAGAGCATTTGGCTGTCAACAACATGTAGCTAATTATACAATCAGACACGCCTCTTAATACTCCTTACAAGAAACTCTAAAAAAGAGTTCTCCAGAATAGAATTCCTGTTTGTCTCATAGTGACTTGAGAAGCGCTCGGTAAAGCATTCGACTTGCTTTTGATGCTACTTTCATAACTCGCTGATTGTGCTTTCCCTCGGCTTCTTCATAGTGCTTCTGAAGGTATTCAAGCTCTGGGGTATCGTGGCGTTTGGCAATCACGATCGTCATTTTCACCCACCGCCATAGAGCCGTTCTCACATACTGCGCGCCTCCGCTTTTCGGTAGTGCCATTTAGGGAAGGACGTAGAAAAAAGAACGAGCGAGAATAGAAAAGTAGACTTGTTTTCCTGACAATACGGATGATCAAACCGCTGCTGCACTGTCCAAACTGTGGCTCCCATGACATTAACAAGAACGGTACGACTCGGCATGGGAATCAGAACTATAAATGTCGCGACTGTGGACGACAGTTCGTGGAACATCCCAAGTGGAGACGGATCAGTGACGAAACTAAATCGATGATTGATCGAATGCTTCTGGAAAAGATTCCGCTCGCTGGGATTGCTCGAAGTTTGCAAATCAGTGAAAGCTGGCTCCAGCAATACGTGAATGACTACTATGCGAGCGTTCCTCAACCAGTGCAAGTGCAACCGAAGTCTCGACGACGACTGACAGTGCAGATGGACGAGTTGTGGTCATTTGTGGATGACAAAGGCAACGAACAGTGGGTCTGGCTAGCTTTGGATGTCGAAACGCGCGAGATCGTCGGCTGTTATATCGGCGACCGATCAGGAGAATCCGCCAAAGCGCTTTGGCGCTCGTTGCCAGCAGTGTACCGGCAATGTGCGGTCTGTTATGGCGATTTCTGGGTGTCCTACCCAGTTGCGATCCCACGTCAGCGACATCGAGCGGTAGGCAAAGACAGTGGGCTGACTAGTTACATTGAGCGATTCAACAATACCTTACGCCAACGAGTCTCTCGGTTAGTTCGCAAAACCTTGTCGTTCTCGAAGAACTTGAACAATCACATCAAGGCTATCTGGAACTTTATCCACTACTACAATAGAGTTGTTGCGAAATAAGATCACAAGTGCCTGGAAGCCAGTCGGAGCAATCGTTTCGAGCGATCTACCGAAAAAGCTCTAGAAGCTAGACAGCATAAAGGTTTCAGCGATTTTGAACGCTATTTCACAACAGGTCTAATGAACAACGACGACAGAGGATCATACAGAACCAGCTTATTTTCCCTATCCTTTCCTAAATGGCACTACCCAAGCTATCAACTCGTCACCGACCGGGCTTACATCCCAAGGCGCAAGGCACATGGGTTTTACGCCCGATCAACGCTCTATCAAAGGCGATAGGTTAAGCTAACCTCAATCATCTCACAAATAATATTCAACTACTCCCTTACCAACGACTGAAAGACAGCTAACTGTTGATTAGACGGAAACTTTCTGTATATCTCCCTAATTTGGGCGAAGACCCCGGAACTTTCCGTGTATCTCCCTTCAGTTTTCATCAAAAATGGTGATGAATTGCTGCTCCTAAAACCGATCGCTGCTGACCTTCACTGCTAAGTCATCAGCAAAATCGATTTGGGACACAACCAACAATCTTTTATTGCAGTTTAGCGATCGCGCCTCGCTCAACCAAAACTTGCTGCGTCAACAAATCCCGAACTGTTGCAGTCAACACTCGCTGATCGGTGACTTCAAACTGGACTGAGATGCGATCGCTGCCCACCTGTCCTGGCGGATTGAGGTGAGCGACACACACTTGATTGTGCTGGCTTTCGATCGATCGATAGGTCTCTTGTTGACGCATCGGTATACTGGTCATTCTGCCTTGTTTGTCGTATGTCACTTCTGATTGAGTGATGACTGCGACCTCGCCAATGTCGAGACGAAGTTCCGTTTGTCCCTCAATTGCGGCTTGCAAAATTAGCGGTTCCGATCGCTGACAGGGATAGCGATCGCCGTGCTCAAATAGCGAAAAATAGGAATACGATCGGGCGTAAGGTTCCCACAGACGAATCGCGTAGCTGTGGCGTAGAGAATCCGCGATCGCTAGAGCACCGATCGCTAATGCACCGTGACAAACTGCCTCAAACGGTTTATCGAGTTTGACTCGCTGCCGCCCAAAATAAGACCTGATCAGTTGCTGCACAGATGGGATCAAACAACTGCCGCCAACCAACAACACCTGCTCAATGTCAGCTTTAGAAATGCCGTTTGAGTGGGCGATCGTCAGCACTTCATCCAACAATTGTCGCACCTGTTCTAATAGCTGCCGGGCTTCGAGAATGTCTTCTAGCTGCGATCGGGTGAGATGCAGTTCGTGAGCCATGTATGTAGATTCATCGAGCCAGCTTTCTTTTGCCTCCTCGACGATGGATAACCGGACTTTGAGACGTTCGGCAATCTCTAGCAGGGTTTGCGCGCCGATCGCGCCGACCTCAGCCCACGAGGAGCCAATCTGATGCAAATAAGCTTCGACAATCCACCGATCGATGTCTTCACCCCCGATGTAGGCATCGGCTTTTGCCAACACTTCTGCACGCTGCACGTCAGATCCCGCCACGGTTCGCACTAGACTCAGATCGAGGGTGCCACCGCCAAAGTCAACGACCAACACGAGAGCGCCGGGATGCTGCACGGCATAGCCCAAAGCGGCTGCGGTTGCTTCATCAACAAGTCGCACGTCAGTCATGTCGAGTCGCGCTGCTATGTGACGAAACCAGTTTAGATAGCGCTCAAAGGCCCCGATCGGAACCGTAAAAATAACGTGAGAGGGGTGAATTTGCTGCTGCTGAAGCTGTTGCCAAATAGTTTGCAGAAACTGCTCAGACACCCATTCAACACTGTAGGATTGTCCGTCAATTTGACGATCGGGCGGTTGAAAATCAGCCGCTAAATCTCGCTTAAATGCTTTGAACAAGCGATCGGGCTGAGACGCGCCTAGACGCTGCGGTTCCTTCGGAGTTGCGCTTTGTGCATATCGCGCCTGTTCACCCAGCACGATATGCTCCGCACTTTTGACAAACATCAGCGTCGGAATCACGGGAATTTCTCCATCGTTTAACAGCCTTGAAATGGCAGGAAAGCGAATCGTTTTGGGCGTTTGGGTATCGGCTTCGAGAATGCTGACAACGGTGTTAGTGGTGCCAAAGTCGATCGCAACAGAAGTCATAAGATCACTCAGAAATCGTGGCGGGAAGGGTGCGACTGACTTTTGCGGGGCAGAGAATTTGGTGCGAATCTGTCCTAGATCGATAGCCGACAAATCGGATATAAACGCTCTCTCCAACGGCGATATCGTCGGCATCAGGCTGATGGAGTTGCGGATCGTAAGTCACCTGCTGCCAGGGAGATCCGATCGCTTCAATGCCCCAGGTTTGCAGCAGATTTTCTAAGGGCGTAAAGAGAGCAATTAGGTTGCGGGCAGGCAGATCGGGCTTTGTCTGGGCCATTTTAGAGGCGGTCGGATAGTTTGTGAGTAGCGTTTGCAATTGCTTAAAGCTAGCGTTGCTAAGATCTGAAGTGAGTTGAGATTTTTGTGATTTTAATTCTTGGCGGAGTCGTTGACATTGCTGTTGCAGTTCGACAATAGTTAGTTCATGTTTTGAAGGAGATTTGGCCCGATCGGAGCCTTCGCCCAGCCAACTTAAGATCAGAGCACTGCACCCAATGGTGAGAATAATCCCGAAGCTAATTAGGTTAAAATCTGTCATCAAACTTCACCTTGATGCAGCGTTTGAGCCTCCTCTAGGATTAATAATTCGTTGCCTTCGTCATACTCCGGCAGTCGTTTTTGTGATTCAACAGTCCCGATCGCGTGTTCGATTTCTAGTGTCAAATCGGCGCAGGTTGGGCCCGACCCGTTGAGGACTGTTTCAACAACTTTGCCATCTTTGCCGATGCGATACTCGATTTTTTGATAGCCCGCCATGAGATTCTCCAGTGGTCTGCTCTTCTATCCTACTCGTAGGGAGAGGATTGTCTGAATTCTGCGATCGCCGCTTGAGTGCGCTGAATCAGATCGGGGTTTTCAGATCGCGCTACAGACATGAAAAAAACCAACACCGCTAACACTTTAGAATCGACCAAAATAGGCACTCCAAATCCTGCTTTGACGCTAAAGGCTTGAGCGATTTGATGGCGCAAAAAATAGGTTTCTGACGGAGTAGATGCATCAGGCATCCATTCTGGTTTTTGAGAGGCCCAAACCCGCCCAGGCAAGCCTTCATTTTGGTTTAACACAAAGGCCTGACTGCACAACTGAAACTGCGACCACGCGATCGCTCGATGAACCTCCATTTGATTGTTTAAACACCAGGCAGGGCTTAACTCTAGCGTGTTGAGAGCTTCATTAGGAATCCAGGATTCGCCATATTCCCAGTCAGTCGTCGCACACACAAAGTTTAACAGCGCCGTTAACATTGTGTAGGTCGATGATGAGAGGAGTGGAAGATTAGCAGTCTGTTCAAAGTAGGTCATAGTCAAAACATGGGTGAGTTAGGTTACAACGATTGGATGAATGAATACATAATATTAAAAATTTGCCCCTGATGTCCAACCCGGAATCCAGTTTGTTCCAGCAAGGGGGAGCCGCGCCATCGCTGCTGCTTCTAGAGTGAGAGCAACTAAATCTTCGCGTTCTAAGTGATGAACGTTTTGCTTGCCGCACGCACGAGCGATCGTGGTTAATTCCATCGTCAGGGTTTGTAGATAGTTCTTGACTCGTCGTGCTCCAACTTGAGTTTCTAGGCGTTTTTCTAGGATTGTATCCTGTGTAGTGATTCCGACTGGACATTGACCTGTATGGCAATGATGACAGTATCCGGGTGCAGTTCCTAAAGCGTTGTAGTCTGCGATCGCTGAGTGATGTATATCATGTTGAATATAAGTTTCACTATTGCAGCCCATCGCCATCAAAACGGCCTGCCCGATCGACACCGCATCAGCCCCCATGGCCAGCGCTTTTGCCACATCTGCCCCGGTGCGAATGCCGCCCGACACAATCAACTGCACGGTTCCTTTCATGTCTAACTCTTCGAGCGCCTCCACCGCTAACCGGAGGGCCGCCAGCGTCGGAATGCCGACATGCTCGATAAACACATTCTGAGTTGCGGCAGTGCCCCCCTGCATTCCATCCAAGACGATCACATCTGCCCCAGCATGAACGGCAAGTTTGACATCATTAAACGTCCGCGATGCGCCGATTTTGACGTAGATGGGTTTTTCCCAATCGGTGAGTTCTCGCAGTTCTTGGATTTTGATGGTGAGATCGTCGGGCCCTGTCCAATCAGGATGCCGACAGGCCGATCGTTGATCAATGCCTTCCGGTAGCGTTCGCATTTCTGCCACTCTAGGATTTATTTTTTGTCCCAATAGCATTCCGCCGCCGCCCGGTTTTGCGCCTTGACCGATCACAATCTCGATCGCGTCTGCCCTCCTAACATCATCTGGGTTAAACCCATAGCGAGACGGGAGGCATTGATAAATCAGCGTTTTAGACGACAGCCGTTCTTCTGAAGTCATGCCGCCATCGCCCGTTGTCGTCGAAGTTCCGGCTTGGGTGGCGGCGAGTCCGAGAGCTTCTTTAACGTTGGCGGAGAGTGATCCAAAACTCATGCCCGCGATCGTGATCGGCATCTCTAGCTCGATCGGTTTTTGAGCAAAGCGAGTACCCAGAATTGTCTTGGTCGTGCATTTTTCGCGATAGCCTTCGAGAGGATAGCGACTCAGTGACGAACCGAGAAACACCAAATCATCAAAGTGAGGCAATCGACGTTTGGCACCTAGCCCCCGAATTTCATACAGTCCATGAGCGGCGGCGTTTTGAATGTAGTTGAGAATGCGGCGATCGTAGCCTGCCGATTCCTCAAGCGAGAACGATTGACCCGATTCAGATTGATTCATGGTTAATACTCCTGATTAGCGTCGGCGTTCCAGTGATAGAGCCGCTTGGCAGAGGCAATGCGCCTAAAATCTTGGGGGTCGTGAGACAACCCGGCTTTGGCGAGTAGCTCACCGACCGCCTGATAATCGGTGTCTGACATCGGCTCAAATTGGGCATCTGCTCCCAGAGATTTTGCGTTGCCGCGCAGATAGATCACCGCTTCATAGAGAGAATCTCCGATCGCGTCAGCCGCATCTCCACAAATCACAATTCGTCCGGCTTGGGCCATGAAGGCCGAAAAACTGCCCACATTGCCCCCCACTACAATATCGCCGCCTTTTAGTGAAATGCCACAGCGCAGGCTGGCGTTGCCGTCGATGATGAGCAACCCTCCCTGGGCCGAAGCCCCGGCTGAGACAGATGCAAAGCCTTTGACATGAACCCGTCCAGACATCATATTTTCTGCAACGCCTGTGCCTGCATTGCCGTCAATCGTCACGGTTGCTAACTGATTCATTCCCGCAGCATAATAACCAACATGTCCAGCAATCTCAACTGCGATCGGCAAATTAAGTCCAACTGCAATATTATGTGCCCCATTAGGGTTAATAATCTTGATTGACTGACCATTTGCATGGTGATGAAGAAACTGATTCACCTCGCGTAGAGACGTTTGTGACAAGTCAAAGATTACACTGTCCATACATACAGTTCCTCTGGTGCAGGTTCGTAGAGATGGGCGTGATTGACATCGGGCAGATGAGCCAGCGATCGGAACTCTGATGCGATCGCTACATAGTCATCGGTCTCGGCTACGATCGCGGGTTTGCAGGCAAAGGCATCCCGCACTAGGGCGAGTTTATCCGCCGTTCCCATGAGAAATGTGTAGAAGCCGTCTAACTCCTCAAAGCCTTTCTGAAGGGCAGTTTCAAGGTCATCTCCTTCCCGCATTCGCCACTCTAAAAAGCGACAGGCAGCTTCGGTGTCGTTGTCGGTTTCAAACTGGATGCCCTGCGGCTCAAGTTTGCGGCGAATCTCGTAGGGGTTTGAGAGCGAACCGTTGTGAACCAGACAAAAATCTTCGCCCGCCGTAAACGGGTGCGCGTGGGCGGCTGTCACGGCCGACTCGGTAGCCATGCGCGTGTGACCGACCAAGTGAGAGCCTTGGAGCGATTTGAAGTGATAGCGATCGCTGACCTGCTGAGGCGTGCCGATGTCTTTATAGAGATTAATGGCTCGGCCTGTAGACAAAATATATAGGTGTGGATAGTGTTGCTTAATCCATTGTTTGGCTGAGTTTGGATCGGCATTAGCAATCAAGATAGCGTGATTCCCTTGACTGTCAATTTCCGTATCTCCTTCAAAGTGAGATTGAAATTTATAGAGCAATTCTGACCAATTAAATTCTTGATCACCCGAATAGAGGCTGTATTTGCGGTGACCTTCGTCTAGCAGTTCTGTAAAGATCGCGAGTCCGGCGGAGTCGGGGCCACGATCGCTCATCCCGATCAGCATCGGCACCATCATTGCGCCGAGTGATTTGCGTAGTTCAGGCTTTTTAACCAGCAGTCCAACAATTCCACACATAGTATTTAGAAAAATTCTAGATAACGTTGAACTTCCCATTCAGAAACGTGTCGCATATATTCGACCCATTCCATCTGCTTGAGGTTAATAAATTCATCAGCCAAAACGCCCAACGCATTTTTAATCACGTTATCAGCAGCAAGCGCATCGATCGCTTCTTTTAAACTTTGTGGGAGGGTCTGAATTCCTTTTTCATTCAGTTCTGCATTTGAGAAATCATAGAGATTCACATTCCACGGTTCACCCGGATCGAGTTGTTTTTCGATGCCGTCTAGCCCTGCGGCGATCGCGGCCGCCGTTGCCAGATATGGGTTACAAGAGCCATCTGCCAGACGCAACTCTAAGCGGCCGCCAGGAACACGCACCATACTCGAACGGTTGTTATCGCCGTAACTAATATAGGCAGGTGCCCAGGTTGAGCCACTCAGCGATCGACCCACCACCAACCGTTTATAAGAATTCACCGTCGGCGCACAGATCGCGGTTAGGGCGGGAGCGTGAGCAAGCAGCCCTGCCATGAAATGATAGGCCAGTTTTGACAGTCCTAAATCTCGTGGGTCGGTGTCATCTGCAAAGATATTCGTGTCACCTTCCCACAGTGACAGGTGCATGTGCATTCCGGTGCCTGTGCGATTGGCAAACGGTTTGGGCATAAACGAGCAAATTAGCCCCAGTTCCTTCGCGATTTCTGACGCTGCCATTTTGAAATAGATGAAGCGATCGGCGGTCGTTAAACAATCTGTGTAGGTGTAGTTAATTTCAAATTGACCGTTTGCGTCTTCGTGATCGATCTGATAGACATCAAAATCAGCCGCTTGCAGACTCGTCACCAGCTTCTCAATAAAGGTCAAACTGCGAGATAGTCCTTTATAGTCATAGCAAGGTTTATCGAGGGTATCGGTCGGGTCGTAGGGCTGAATCTTGCCCTGGTCATCTTTGCGAAGCAGCACAAATTCTGGCTCGACTCCGGTGTTAAGCACCCAGCCTTTTTGGGTCAGGCGTTCGATCTGCTGCTGTAAGATAAAGCGGGTGTCGTAGGCGTAGGGCTTGCCGTGGACATAACCAACGCAGACAATGCGGGCAAATCCGGGCATCCAGGGCACGATCGCGAGCGTTGACAAATCGCCCACCGCCATAAAATCAGGACTGTTAGGCTTCATGCCCAAGCCCCAGACGGCAAACCCCGCAAAGCCTGCACCGGGGCACAAAATATCCTCAAAGTGTGAGGCAGGAACGGCTTTGGTTTTGGCGGCTCCGTGGATATCGACAAACTGCGCTAGAACAAATTTGATCTGATGCTCGGCTAGAAATTGAGTCGCTTCTGCTGGTGTCATGACTGTCCTCTACTAAAAAATAGTCTGAGTTGAGATTAAGCGATCGGCACCGACCACTCCCCCGCCCAACTCTTGCACGATCGTGACCAATGTCTCCCACAAATACGATCCAAATGTGCCATCACACCAGATTCGATAGCGATCAGACGCGATCGGAATCATGGTCACGCTAACGCCCACCATCAAGGTTAAAATCACTGGCTGTTCTGCAAGAGAGAACGCTTGAACGTCAACGCTACAAGTTTGCCGCAGCAGATCTGGAATCGCTGTACCGCACAGCACGATCGCGGCATCTTGTCGCAACACTGGATACACCTGCGCCGGAACTGACTGACACGCCTCAGCCAATCGCAGCGCAAAACTGCTGTGGAGGCTATCTTCGATCAAGAATTCTGTTAGGCCGAGACGGGCGATCATTGAGCCATCTGCGAGAAATTTCCAGGTATTGGCCCGATCGGGCACCTCAAGATTCTGACTCTCAAGCCAAGCGGCGGCCCCAGCTCCTTTGACTCCAAATCGGGTGAGAAATGACAGATCAGCGATGCTCAACTGCGCTACAGTCTGCTCATCTCCAAGAATAGAAACGAGGGAGGGCATTCCGTTAATGGTGCGCCAAGTGCCGTTGAGGGCTTGAAGCTGATCGTGATTGGGGCTATGGCGCATCATACCGCCACCTCTTGACGCTGAAACAGGTCTTCTCGCTGACGTAAATGATCGGGATCGTAGAATGGAGTTGGGGCAACGGTTGCGGCGACGATCGTGCCATCTGATAGTCGAATCGAGACGCGATCGCCGATCGTTGCTAATTCTAGGTTCACGTAAGCGAGTCCGATATAGCGGTTAAGACTGGGACTAAAGGCAACGCTCGTGACGCGGCCTGCCATCTCACCCCGATCAATGATTAAATGACACTCCTGCGGTGGCGTTCCTTGAAAATTTGGATCGAGCAAGAAGCCGATTAAGGTTTGTTTAACGGGGCGCTTTGACAGAACCTGTAAACTGCGCTGACCGATGAAAAAAGGTTTGTCCATCTTCACCGCCCACTCTAGCCCTGCCTCAAATGGAGTCGTCAACCCGTCAGTGTCTTGACCGATAATCAGGTGTCCTTTTTCGAGTCGCAAAAGACGCTGCGCTTCTACGCCAAACGGACAAATCTGATAGTCAAGTCCTGATTTCATTAACAGATCCCACAACGCTAGAGCATAATATGCCGGAACGTGAATCTCATAGCCCCACTCACCTACAAAGCCAACTCGCATTAACAGCACTGGAATCTCTTGAATATGAGTTTCACGAACAGCGAGATAAGGAAATGAAACGCTAGAGAGATCCAAGTCCATCACTTTAGACAACAGATCACGCGAATATTGTCCGGCAAGGTTGATCGCCGATCGTGCCCCTGTTAAATTCACAATTCCGCAGTCTAATCGCCACAGCGTATTTAGTCGAGACAACTCCCGATAGATAGTTGCAGCGCCTGAGGTCGTCGTGGTGAAATAAAAATGCTCTGCTCCGAGCCGAGCGATGATGCCATCGTCGATCGTCACCCCTGTTTCATCCAGCATTAGAGCATAGCGCGTAGTGCCGACTTTCATCGTGCGATAGCGTCCGGCATAAACTCGCTCTAAAAACTCTGCCGCATCTGCTCCCCGAATCTCAAATTTACCCAACGTGCCAACATCTATGATCCCCACCTGCTGCCTGACTGCCTGAACTTCGAGCCGAATGCACTCTTCGCGACTTTTACCCGATCGGGCATAATAGTCCGGTCGTTGCCACATTCCTGCCCGCATAAATTTAGCATTCAGTCTAGCGTGACGGCTGTGTAGTGGGGTGCGTCGCTCAGGCGTAAAGCCTCGCCCTGCTAAGTGCGAAAGCGGAACTGGATGAAAAAATGGCCGTGATGTCGTTGTTCCCACTTCGCCGGGAGTTTTTCCAGTGATGCGCGCTAAGATTCTCAGCGCATTCATATTGGAGTGTTTTCCTTGACTCGCTCCCATTCCAACGGTTGTATATCGTTTGAGCAACTCAATGTTATCAAATCCTTCTTGAGCAGCGTTAACAAAATCTTTGTACTGCAAGTCTTCATCGAAGTCTACAAAATTCTTTCCGGCCGGATGTTCAACGATCGCCCACGGATGGGACGGCGATTCTGGTTCGGGCGAGATTGTGACCTCAATGCGCTCTGCCAATCCCAAGTAAGCGGCGGCTTCTAGCCCCGATCGCTGACCATCTATTAGCTTTTGATCAAACTCAAACACGCCATTCACCCGACCACAGGCAAACACGCCAGACGGCAAAACCTCTGGAACAAACTGCTGCAATCGCCGATCAAACCGCATCTTAGTGCCTGCCTGATAGAGCAAGTTTGCCGCAGGTGCCCAGCCTACACTCATCACAATGCCGTCACACGCGATCGTTTGCCTAAATCCAGTTTGCGGGTTACCGTTCACGTCGATCGGGCAAATGACCGCCGCCGATACGCCATCTCGACCTGGATTGGCCCTCGCCTCATAGACGCAGCATCCCAAGAAAATCGGAATGTTGGTTTGGTCTAGCGATCGGGCCATCTCACTGTTCAACGAACTCTCTCTAAGATCAACCACGGCAGCGATCGTGACTCCATGAGCTATCAAGTCCATGACCGCTCGATAGCCATCAGCATTAGCCGTCAAGACAACAACTCGATTCATCGGCCTGACCGCATAGCGATAAATGAGTCGTTGCGCGGCACTCGCCAGCATGACACCTGGCAAATCATTATTATGAAACACGGCAGGTTGTTCATAGGCTCCCGTTGCCACAATCACTGCTTTTGCTCGAAGTTTAGTTAAGCGATCGCAATCCAATAATGGAATCCAGCGATCGGCGTAGTAGCCTGCTGCTTGCGTTTGGGTATAGAGCCGAATTCTCGAATGATTATCAACAGCGTTTAATAAGTCGTTTGTTCTCTCAAGTCGGAGTGTGTCATTTCCCAATTGATAGTGACCCGATCCACCTGCTCTCGCATTCTCATCGACCACTACCACGTCTGCCCCCCGATCTGCCGCTGAGAGAGCCGCTGAGAGTCCTGATACTCCTGCTCCTACGATTAAGAGATCACAAAAATCATAGCGTTTTGCCGTCCGATTATGAGGTGTTGAGAAGTCTACTTGTCCGAGTCCTGTCATGGTGCGAATCAAGCGCTCCCAAACAGGGAATAACCGCTTGTTTTTAAACGCCTTGTAGTAGAAACCAACCGGAAGAAACGGAGATAAAAGATCAAGGACACTTGCCCGATCGCTCATCACTCCGCCAAAGGTATTGATTGCCGAGAGCGTCATTCCGTCTTCTAACGGTGTGACATCTGCCCGGATATTCAACCTCTGCCCAGACTGCATGAGGGAATTTATATCATGATTAGCAAAACTCAAAACCCCACGCGGACGGTGGTATTTAAAACTGCGTCCTAAAATCTGCTGACCCGATGCCCACAGCGCACTGGCGATCGTGTCTCCCACATATCCCCTAAAGCGAGTGCCTTCAAAGGTGAACTCGATCGGGCAGCGGCGATCAATCCATTCTCCTGAGATCGGCGGCAGTCTGCGTTGATTCATATCACCTCACCCCACAGATATGTGCATGAAATATCATCGGTTAGCGTGTCACGTTCAGCGATAAACCAAGTGTTGCTGGGCACATGACACCACCATTCACATTTAATTCCTGGAGTGTTGTTGCGATGAAACACATAATCTGCCCAAACCTCATCTGTCACCATGTTTGGGTCAGGCATCGATCGCAACTCTCCCCCATAAATAAACTCTGAAATCGATCGTGAACCGTTAACCGGACAAGTCATAAGTTTCATGGTTAGTGCCCTACTGACGCTGCGCCTTTTTCACCCACTCGTTCATACTTCTCAAATCGAGACAGCCCAAAATCTTGAATCAGATCATGATTGCGATCGTGGGCCACGGTATAGGCCATCGTTTTACCGCAGACAGGCGTTGCTTTAAACCCCCAAGTGCCCCAGCCTGCATCTAGATAGAATCCCCCGATCGCCGTTTTGCCCATAATCGGCGCAAAATCAGGAGTCATGTCTGCCATGCCTGCCCACTGCCGCACCACTTTGACAGGGGACAAAAACGGAAATAGCTCTAGCATGTGGGCGGCCAGTCCTTCGGCAAAGTCGAGCGTCGATCGCGTGGAATGCAGTGCATAGGGGTCAAGCGAGGCACCCATCACGAGTTCTCCCCGCGCTGTTTGGCTGACATAGACGTGCAGACTGCCAGAGACAATAATCGGGTCAAGCCAGGGCTTCATCGGCTCGCTAACCATCGCTTGCAGAGGGTGAATCGAGAGGGGCGATCGTAACCCCACTTTCTCTAAAATTCGGGGTGTAAATCCGGCAACCGCGCAAAGCACGCGAGGGGTCGAAATTGTGCCGTGCGAAGTCTCAACGCCCGTGACCCGATCGGACTCAATCTGAATCCCTAACACTTCGGTTTGTTGATGAATCTCGACCCCGCGCAAATCAGCCCCACGACCATAGCCCCACGCCACCACATCGTGACGAGCAATGCTGCCCGGAGCGTGATAAAGTGCCCCCAAAATGGGATGACCGCCACAGTCCATGTCCATCATTGGGCAGGCTTTTTGCACGTCAGCCGCATCAACCAGCTCACTATCGATGCCAAAATGCTTGTTGACTTCTGCCCGCCATCGCATTGTTCTCACTGATGAATCTGTATGCGCTAGCGTGAAGTGCCCGCGATTGGAGTAGAACAGGTTTAAATCGAAGTCTTGTGATAAATCTTGCCATAGTCGCACTGATTCATCATAGAATTTCACTCCTTCGGGCGTGAGATAGTTCGATCGAATAATCGTTGTGTTGCGTCCTGTGTTGCCTCCGCCGATATAGCCTCTTTCTAGCACGGCGATATTTTTCATGTCATAATCGCGTGCCAAATAATAAGCGGCTGCCAATCCATGCCCACCACCGCCAATGATCACCGCGTCGTAGTTTGACTTTAAACGATCGGGTTGACGAAACATTCGCGGTTCGGGATGATTTTTTGACAGAGCAAATTTTAAGAGACCGAATGGCATGACAACTCCTGCAAGTCTTCACCAGAAAACTTTGGTAACCATCATGGATCGAAGTTTCATAGTTGTCAACAAAGTTTCTTGCTATGATTCACATTAAGCAAGGCGATCGAGAAAAATTATCATGACAGAAGCTCCAGCAAAAAGCACAGAAGCCCTTTCTAGTAACTCTTTAGAGCGATATTTAGGCAACGCCATTCGAGGTCTGCGACAAAAACATGGCTTGACGATCGCTGAAGTCGCCGAACAGGTAAGCATCTCTCGCGGCATGTTGTCCAAAATTGAAAATGCTCAAACTGCGACCAGCTTAGACACGATCGGGAGGTTGGCCACGGCGTTAGGGGTGTCTCTATCAACGCTGTTTCGTAACTACAATATGCCAGCAGGCGGCGCGCAGTTGGTCAAGCAGGGCGAGGGCATGGAAGTCGTCAGACGCGGCACAAAACGCGGACACACTTATCATTTGTTGGCCTACGATCAGGGCCCAACGAAGTTATTTGAGCCGTTTTTGATCACCATGGATGATGCGTCTGAGGTGTTTCCGACGTTTGAGCATCCCGGCATTGAGTTTCTTTACCTGCTGCAAGGCAAACTAGAATACCGTCACGGAATTCACACCTATTTGTTAGAGCCAGGCGATTCTTTAAGCTTTCGAGGAGAGGTGCCTCACGGCCCCGAAAGGCTGATTGAGCTACCGATTCAATTTCTCGCCATTATTTACTACGCGGTGCCCACCGTCTAAAGAACGTAGACTAAATCCTAGTGGTGGCAGACAAAAACCATAGACACGACACCGCCCTGACGTGGATCTAGGGCAGTGCCGATTCTAGGGATGCCCCTTATTCACTTTGAGCCGTCTGAGTCGGAAACGCGCCGGGCTGCACTGCGATCGTCGTCGATCGACCGTTGCGACTCACATCTACTTGCAGTGATCCGCCTATAGAACTGGCTTCTACCGCATTTTGCACTTGGTCGGCTGTCTCGACCGCTTGACCGTTGACCTTCTTAATCACATCGCCAGCCCGCAGCCCAGCCCGCGCCGCCGGAGAATTTTTCATGACGCTGTAGATCAAGATGCCGCGATCGTCCTGCACGGTGAGATTGGCTTCTCGATCGCTGTTTACCTGTTTTCTTAGCTCAGGAGTCAGCGTCGTCATCCGAATTCCCAAATAGGGATGATTCACTTTTCCGGTGGCAATCAACTGCTGCGAAATCTTTTGAGCCGTATTGATCGGAATCGCAAACCCCAGCCCCTGAGCACCGCCCCCAATAATCGCAGTGTTCATCCCAATCACTTCACCGCGCTGGTTTAATAACGGCCCACCAGAATTGCCAGGGTTGATCGCCGCATCGGTTTGAATAAAGCTCACCCGCTTGTCAGGAACGCGCACCTCAGCACTGGTGCGACCTGTGGCGCTAATGATTCCAGCGGTGACCGTGTTATCTAACCCTAGTGGATTGCCAATGGCGATCGCCCACTCTCCCGGACGCAGTTGATCGGAGTTTCCTAAAGTCACCACGGGCAGATTAGTCGCCTGAATTTTGACCACCGCTACATCTGTCACTGGGTCTTGACCCAACACCTTGCCCTGAAACTCTCGCCCATCTTTGAGTTTGACCGATACGGTATCTGCGCCATTCACCACATGGGAGTTGGTTAAAATTAACCCTTCCCCAATAATAAAGCCTGAGCCTGTGCCGCGCTCCACTCTAGTAGACGGGGTATCGGGCAACTCTGAGCCAAAAAATTGCCGGAAAAAGGGATCATTAAAAATGGGCGGAATCTGAGTTTTAACCGTCCGAGACGAATTGATCCGCACGACAGCGGGGCCGACTCGCTCAACGGCTGCCGCGATAAAGTTAGGGTCTGTAGCCGAAACAATAGCCCCCGTGCGGCTCTGAGCCACTTGCATCTCAGCAGCTTGAGCCAGAGCAGGCTGCACCGCAGGCATCGGGTTTGATGACGCTAGCCAACGATCGCCCATTAAAGCGGCTCCGGCTCCCACGATCGGCAGCATTAGATAGATCGCGGGCTGCTTCCAAGAAAATCTGCGGGGTTGATTAGGTGAATGAGGATCTGAATCGTGGGGCATCTTCATTAAGTTTTAACTCTCCTTACTATTAAACATAAATTTAGTAGCTCGACTCTAGACGGTTTTTATGACAATCGGGTAGCGATCGCATCACACCGCCATGAACCTCACCCCGATCGAGGCTGTTGACGCTCACCCCAGTCAATTTGCTCCCCATTTCTGAGTCGATTTAACCGTCATTGCAAGTTCACGCCTGAAACATGGAATTGACAAGCCTGCTCGCTACGCTGTGACCACAGGTGAATGAATGGTAAGAGCGAGTTGATTGCTGTGATCCGTCCCACGTCACCCTATCTGAATGCCCGCAATTGTGGCGCTCAACCGATAGGGTGGAGTCGAGCCGATCCAGTCTTCCCGCTCTTTTTTATTGGATAGGTCTTTTAATCCCCTAACTCGCCCAGCAGATACGATCGCTGGGTTTTGTTTTCTGAACGTTAGATTCTCAAGCAACCCGCGCGCAAATGGCCAATAGTTGTCTTCAACCCAGTGCAATAAACACTCGCAAAAAGCTCATGGTTTCCATTAGTCAAATCTTATTAGTTGAATTCTCTAGGCTGCATTCAATGACAAAGATCAAATTGCTAATTGATCAACAGAGTGGGTTTGAAGAAATGTAACCCGACGCGCATCATCGATAGAAAACCCCATTATTCACTAGATTTCTCTGCAAGCCTCTGATTTAAAAAATGAGCATTGAAGTGTCTTGAAATCTGTCTCGATTGACTTGGCAAGTTTCTGAAAAATCGGATGTAAAAAAATCACAGCATCAGTGTAATATGAGTCAAACGGCTAACATTGAGTCAGGAAAAGTTTCTGAAAGCAAGTTAGCAAGGTCAAGTCAAGCAAACTCATTGTCATTATTTCAGACTCAAGTTGATGACTAAAAAGAAAAAGATTGAGCCTCTTATCGGTGAAACCCTTCTCAAAAAAGTAAAAGAGCTAGAAACTCTTAGCAAAGAGGAAAAGGCGCGTGAGTGTGGCTACTACACCGTGACTAAAAACGGGGTTGAGCGAGTCAATATGATGAAGTTCCTCAATGCGTTGATCGATGCAGAAGGAATTGAACTCGACGGGCGACAAAACACCAACGGGCGTGGTGGGCGCAGCGCTAGCTATCGAATCAGCGTTCAATCTAATGGGAACTTGTTGATTGGTGCTGCCTACACAAAACAAATGGAACTGCACCCCGGCGATGAGTTTGAAATTTCTCTGGGACGGAAGCACATTCACCTGCGTCAAGTTGAGCGGCAAGAGGATGAAGCATCTTAGAGGATGGCTCTCTTGATGATCATCGCGATCAAGATTCTCTCGGCAATTCCTATCAACTGTATTAAGGTGAGAGAGTGGTGCTTACCCTCCACGATCGTTGACCTTGTAGTTTTTTGCTAATTCAATCTTATGGAGACTGTTGATTGGATGACCGTGGTGCCCGCCGGACTCGCGATCGCCATTTTTGTCGGCGGCATGTTGATGATGTTTACGGGCATTTGGACAGCCCGTAACAAATAAAAGCTTGGGCCGGCTCAGGTTTTGTCAACCAGTGACTTAAGCCCCTGATTGAAGTTGGCTTCAGGCAAATTTAACCCGATCGGCTCTGCCGGAGTCAGCAGTGACAGATAGGGCAGCAATGACTCGCGAGTTAACGCTAGCTCGCAGGCCAGCGTCACATCTTCTTGGGTTAGCAAACCCAGAAGTTGATGGGGGCTTTCGCGGGCAACCACAGGCAATTGGTGAATGCCGCGAGCAGTCATGCGATCGAGGGCCTCATACACAAGCTCATCGGGGTAAGCGTAGAGAATCTCACTCGTACAGATCTCGCTAATGGGCTGCGTCATCAGCGACTGATCGAGCAGGCACAGTTTAGATTGGGTGTGCTCAAGCCGGGCGATCGTGCGGTTGATGTCTTGCAGCGTGACGATGCCCACCAGTTGTGCGTCAGCATCCACAATCAGAGCGCTGTGAAGATGTTGCTCTGTGAGAGAAAGTCCGGCTTGCAGCACGGGCAGGGAAGGCGGCAAGATCACCACAGTTTGCTGCATGGCCTCAGCTACCCGCATAGACTTGAGAACTTTTTGAACCCGATCTTGCTCAGAGTTAGACTCAATTTGCTTCAGGTTTGACCCTCGCTCTGGGCGATGATTGAGCCGTTCTGCTAGCCAGGCGCTCAAGCCAACCGCTGCCATCAGAGGCAAGACGATGCGATAGTCACGCGTCATTTCAAACAGCAGCAAAATCGAGGTCAGAGGGGCATTGACACTCGCTGCCAAAACCGCTGCCATGCCCACCATTGCATAAGCTGGCGGTGCCGCAATGCTAGAGGCAAACCAGGGCAAGGCAAAGGGCAAAATCTTGCCATAGGCGGCTCCTAACGTGGCTCCCAAAAACATGGCTGGGGCAAAAATCCCCCCGACCAAGCCGCTTCCTAGACTGACGGCCGTCACCAACAGTTTGACGACTAGCAGTGCCAGCAGCAGTTCGAGCGAAAACTCGACATCCCGCAGCATGGCTTCGACCGTTTCATAGCCGACTCCTAAAATCTGGGGCAGTTGCAGGGCGACCAGCCCAACCACCAGCCCGCCTAGAATTGGGTGAGTTTCTCTCGGTAGCTTGCTCAACCAGTCAAACCCTGGAATCTGTCCTTTAAAGCAGTCTTGGGCCCATTTGAGCGATTGGGTGTAAGCGATCGAGACCAAACTCGCAAACAGCCCCAGTCCCAGATAAAGCGGCAACTCTAACGGGCTGCGAACTTCATAAGCGGGGAGATCAAAAGCGGGCTGAGACCCTAGACCAATCTGAGCCACCAGAGCAGAGACCACGGCGGCCAGCAGCACAACACTGGCCGCAGAGGTGGCAAATGTCGTGCCTAAAACGACTTCTAGGGCAAAAAAGACCCCGGCGATCGGGGCGTTAAACCCCGCCGCTAGACCTGCGGCGGCCCCGGCTCCTAGCAGCAGGCGCTGCCGCTCTTGAGAGACCCGCAGAGCCTGCCCTAACAGAATGCCGAGGTTTGCCCCGATTTCTACACTGGGCCCTTCTGGCCCTAGGGATGCCCCTGACCCCAGCGACACGGCGGCAGCCACCATTTTAGCCACCGGACGAATAGCAGAAACTTCTTGACCTGCTTGAACGGCGGCAATCAGTGAAGAAATGCCCGGGCCAAAATCTTTCCAGCACCAGCGCATCAGCCCGATGATCAGGCCTCCCAAAATGGGGACGCAGGCCAACGTCCATGCACCCAGATGCGCGATCGTGCCCATCAGATCCTCTAGCATTAGATGGTGCAGAATCTCGATCAGATAGCGAAAGGTCACCACACCCATTCCAGCGCCGCCCCCGATCACGACGGCTAAGATCAGCACGATCGTTTCTGGAGAAGATTGCAGGCGATTTAAGGTGCTAGCAAGCGGGGCAGTGGGCGATAGAGGGGGTGGGTCAGGCAGCGAGACGTTGAGCGGAGGGACAGGAAGCATCCGGGACTAATCACTCAATAGCGTTAAATTTTGTTTCTCACTTTCATTGTCAGTCATAGATCCTAGCTAAGACAAGCAAATTGAGAATCTATCAGGTCTAGAAAGCCAATCAGCAAAAAACGTGGGTAAACTAAGTAGATAAGTGTGAGCGATCGTAGCGAAAAATGATCCGTGTCTTAGATTTTTGGGAGTGTCTCAAAAACTAGGTCAAAATAGTTAGGGTTCTTGCTGCAAGTTCCTGCGGTTTGAGAGTTGCCTGGTTGAGAATCTTGTCATTTTGTCTTTAACAGCAGAAGTGCCTGATGAACGCTGACACCTTTGATTGTCCCTCTTCTCCTTGTCCGGTTTGTCACAAAATGAGCGGTCTGCGATCGCTCAAGATGGTCAATGGGCTATTGACGTGTCCTGCTTGCCGTGAGCGATTAGTGGTGAGCGTAAGCGGTCACTATGTGCGTGACCCATTTACGCTGAGGCAGCGGGTGACAGGTCAAATGCTGCGTCGTCAGAGTCGCCCCCTCGCTCGAATTTTGCGCGACTCTGGCATCTCAAAGCCTGCTTCTTTGCTGGCACTGGTGAGCAGTCTGCTGGTTTTGGGGTTGACGATGGCGGCGGTGAGCGATAGCAATAACCAGCGTCTGCCGTTTCAAGACCAGTTAGAGCAGATGGTTAAGTTGAGCGAGAGAGCCGGGTAGAGCGCCTCAACTTCGACCTCGGTATAACGATTAAGTCATCGAGTCAATCAGTGAGTAGATGCTCACTTTTTTGTAACTTAGTGTAAATAGATCGCGCTGGTTTTTTATCAAATTGTGTCAGTTATTTCCTACAATGCCTTTCTGGTGGGCTTTTTCTGGTAAAAAGACATATGTAGATAAATTGCTGTTGGCGATCGCTGAGTCAAATCCTGGCTTCATCTTTCTTCACAGAGCTGCCCTTAGTTTGAAAGCCGCTTCTGATTTATCGTCAGCCTGAGTCTCAACCCTGAGGCAACGAGAGTTGCTTGTCTGGGTCTTATGCTCCATGCCGATTTACCCCCAGAGAACACGCCCTTCAAGGAGTCTGACCGCATGTTCACCCACGTCAAGCCCACCATTAGACACATCTCGCCCGACAATCTTCAGGGTCGGTCGCTCGTGAAGGTGGTTTACGTCGTGCTAGAGCCACAATATCAAAGTGCTCTCTCTGCCGCCGTTCGCTCGATTAACAAAGCGCATCCCAATGTGGCGATCGAGATCAGTGGCTATCTGATTGAAGAATTGCGCGATTCCACAAACTATGAAAACTTCAAAAAAGATGTTTCTGAAGCCAATATTTTTATCGCCTCGCTGATTTTCTTAGAAGATCTGGCCGATAAACTGGTGGCTGCCGTTGAGCCTTATCGCGATCACTTGGATGTTGCGGTGGTTTTCCCATCGATGCCGCAGGTGATGCGCCTGAATAAGATGGGCAGTTTTTCGATGGCGCAGTTGGGGCAGTCAAAGAGTGCGATCGCGCAGTTCATGAAAAAGCGCAAAGAAAAATCGGGCGCTGGTTTTCAGGATGGAATGCTAAAGCTGCTGCAAACCTTGCCCAAAGTGCTGAAATATTTGCCGATGGATAAGGCGCAAGATGCGCGCAACTTTATGTTGAGCTTTCAATATTGGCTCGGCGGATCTCAGGAAAACTTAGAGAACTTCCTGCTGATGCTCACCGATCGCTATGTGTTTAAAGGCATCAAAACCACAGGTGACTTGGCGTATCAAGATCCCGTTACCTACCCAGATATAGGGATCTGGCATCCGCTCGCACCTGAGATGTATGAGGATGTCAAAGAATATCTCAACTGGTTTAACTCGCGCACCGATATCTCTTCAGATTTAAAAGATCCCTTAGCGCCCTGCATTGGCTTGGTGCTGCAACGAACGCACCTAGTCACCGGAGATGACGCGCACTATGTCTCAATGGTGCAGGAACTGGAGTCGATGGGCGCACGGGTGGTTCCGGTGTTTGCAGGCGGTTTAGATTTCTCAAAGCCTGTAGAAGCATTCTTTTACGATCCGATTAGAGGGGATGCCTCGATCGTGGATGTCGTGATCTCGCTGACGGGGTTTGCCCTAGTCGGCGGTCCGGCGCGACAGGATCATCCTAAAGCGATCGAGGCTCTGACTCGGTTAAATCGTCCCTATATGGTGGCGTTGCCGCTGGTCTTCCAAACGACGGAAGAATGGCAGGATAGCGACCTTGGTTTACACCCGATTCAAGTGGCGTTGCAGATTGCGCTGCCGGAGTTAGATGGCGCGATCGAGCCAATTATTCTATCGGGTCGAGATGGCAACACCGGGAAAGCGATCGCCCTGCAAGATCGCGTTGAAGCCATTTCGCAACGGGCGATGAAGTGGGCAAGTCTGCGCCGCAAACCCAAGCTCAACAAGCGAGTCGCGATCACCGTTTTCAGCTTTCCGCCTGACAAAGGTAATGTCGGCACTGCTGCTTATCTAGATGTGTTTGGCTCCATTTATAAAGTGATGGAGTCGCTAAAGCACAACGGTTACGACGTGCCAGCGCTACCCGAATCGGCAGAAGCGCTGATGCTAGAAGTGCTGCACGATGCGAGAGCACAATACAATAGCCCCGAACTCAACATCGCCTACAAGATGTCGGTGCCGGAATATGAAGAACTCACCCCTTATCACGAGAAGCTGATTCCTTCGTGGGGTGCGGCTCCGGGGCATCTCAACACCGACGGTCAGAACTTGTTGATCTACGGTAAAGAGTTCGGCAATGTGTTTATCGGAGTGCAGCCAACCTTTGGGTATGAAGGCGATCCGATGCGGTTGTTGTTCTCACGATCAGCGAGTCCTCATCACGGGTTTGCGGCTTACTACACTTATCTAGAGCAAATCTGGAAAGCCGATGCCGTGCTGCACTTTGGGACTCACGGATCGTTAGAATTCATGCCCGGTAAGCAGATCGGGATGTCGGGCGACTGTTTCCCTGATAGTTTGATTGGCACGATTCCCAATCTCTATTACTACGCGGCGAATAACCCATCTGAGGCGACGATCGCTAAACGCCGTTCTTATGCAGAAACCATTAGCTACTTAACCCCTCCGGCCGAGAATGCTGGACTGTATAAGGGTTTGAAGGAATTGGGCGATCTGGTTGCGTCTTACCAAACGCTAAAAGATACGGGGCGCGGCGCTCAAATTGTGGACACGATCGTAGATCAGTGCCGCATTGTGAATCTAGACAAAGACATCACCTTGCCGGAGGTCAGCGCTAAAGAACTCACAGCCGAAGAACGAGATAGCGTGATTGGCAAGGTCTACATCAAACTGATGGAGATTGAATCGCGTCTGTTGCCCTGTGGGTTACACGTGATTGGCAAGCCGCCGAGCGCTGAAGAAGCTGTTGCAACGTTAGTCAATATTGCGAGTCTTGATCGTCCTGAAGATGATGTCGTGAGTTTGACTCGCATCATTGCTAATAGCGTTGGACGTGACATGGAGGATGTTTATCAAGGCAGCGATCGCGGCGTTCTCGCTGACGTGCAACTGCTGCAAGATATCACGTTGGCGACTCGTGAAGCCGTGGCCGCAATGGTCAAAGCTCAAACCGATGCTGATGGGCGCGTCTCAAAGGTGACGAAGCTCAATTTCTTCAACATGGGCAAGAAAGAGCCTTGGATCGAATCCTTGCACAATGCAGGCTACCCCAAGGTGAATGTCGAGCAAATCAAGCCTCTGTTTGAGTACCTGGAATTCTGCTTAAAGCAGGTCATTGCCGATAACGAATTAGGTGCGTTGCTCACCGCGCTGGAGGGTGAATATATTCTCCCTGGCCCTGGTGGCGATCCGATTCGCAACCCCGATGTGTTGCCGACGGGTAAGAACATTCACGCCCTCGATCCGCAATCTATTCCGACGGCGGCGGCGGTGAAATCTGCGAAAGTGGTCGTCGATCGTCTCTTAGCGCGTCAATGTTCTGAAAATGACGGTCAATATCCCGAAACGATCGCGTGCGTTCTTTGGGGCACCGACAACATCAAAACCTATGGCGAATCTCTCGCGCAGATTCTCTGGATGGTCGGTGTGCGTCCGCTTCCCGATGCGCTGGGACGCATCAATAAAGTCGAACTGATTCCCCTAGAAGAGTTGGGTCGCCCTCGCATTGATGTCGTGGTTAACTGTTCGGGGGTGTTTCGCGACTTGTTTATCAATCAGATGAACTTGCTCGATCGGGCAGTCAAAATGGCAGCCGAAGCCGATGAACCGCTAGAAATGAACTTCATTCGTAAACACGCGATCAAGCAGTCTGAAGAGATGGGTATTAACCTGCGTCAAGCGGCGACTCGCGTCTTCTCTAATGCGTCGGGTTCTTATTCGTCGAATATTAATTTGGCAGTTGAGAACAGCACATGGGAGAACGAATCAGAACTTCAGGATATGTATTTGGCGCGCAAGTCGTTTGCGTTTTCGTCAGACAATCCAGGTGAGATGGGGCAAGACCGCAAGATTTTTGAGGCGGCTCTTAAAACGGCGGATGTCACCTTCCAAAATCTCGATTCGTCTGAGATTTCGTTGACGGATGTGTCTCACTATTACGATTCTGACCCGACCAAAATTGTGTCTCGCCTGCGGGATGATGGCAAAAAGCCCGTTTCGTTCATCGCTGACACGACGACTGCAAACGCCCAAGTACGAACCCTTTCGGAAACGGTGCGACTGGATGCGCGGACAAAACTACTCAACCCCAAATGGTATGAGGGAATGTTGAGTCACGGCTATGAAGGCGTGCGCGAATTGTCGAAGCGATTGGTTAACACAATGGGTTGGTCAGCCACAGCAGGAGCGGTTGACAATTGGATCTATGAAGACGCGAATGACACGTTCATCAAAGATGATGAAATGCAAAAGCGATTGCTAGATCTCAATCCCAACTCGTTCCGTAAAATGGTGACGACATTGCTAGAAGCCAATGGTCGCGGATATTGGGAAACCAGCGAAGAGAATCTCGATAAACTCCGCGAGTTGTATCAAGAAGTTGAGGACAAGATCGAAGGCGTTGAGTAGTCAATCGCTTTAACTTCAAGGGAAGATTAGGGATGTGAGCAATCACGTCCCTTTTTTTGAGCAAATTTATGTTGACGATCGCCACCTGGAATCTCAATAAATTAACCCCCGGTAGTCGGGAGAAAAAAGATTTGATTAAACAAAAGATTCAAGAAATAAATGCCGATATTTGGATATTTACAGAAGTCATACGTGGCAATCAACTGGCGGCTGATTTATTACCTGATTACCATGTGACGACTTCTCAAGAATATAAGTCAATAAAAGTTAAGGGAAATGCTGATGTGATGATTTGCTCTCGGTTTCCTCACCAAGAAATCCGGCTAGAATCCCAAACTTATGAAACTGCCTGCGTTTCCCTAGAGGTAGATTCTAATCGTCCTCTACTTGTCTATGGAACCATCATTCCATTTAAGAATGAACAAGTTGTGAGCAAAGAAAAGCTTGCACCTGGTCAAGCTTATGTGGCTCTCTGGGAAAAACATAAAGCCGCGATCGACCACCAAGGAAACGATTGGGAAACCCTCAGTCAGAAGTATCCCAATCATGCGTTATGTGTTGCAGGTGACTTCAATCAGTCGAGAAACAAGTCAGGTTGGTACAGCATTCCAGAAGTAGAGGACTTGTTGACCGAGCAACTCGATCGCAGTCATCTAGAGTGTATTACGACAAAAGATTTTGCATTGAAACGCCAAACCGTTAGCCACATCTGCATCAGTCAAGGCTTTGCAGAAATCGACCGAGTTTCAGCGTGGGAAAACTTCGCAGGTGCGATCGAGATGAGCGATCATAATGGTGTGATGGCTGAACTCTTGATCGAAGGCGAATGAAGCAATGGTAGAACTCAAAGCCAAGCTAGTGACTGATGCCTGGGTTCCTGCATCGTGGGAGGACTATCTTCAGACGATCGCTGATCCCACCTACGAAAAAGCAAAAGGCTACTACTATCAAGGGCACATGAGGATTGAGATGGCATCAGTTGGACGCGATCACGCAGATGATCACACTGTCATCATTTTGGCAGTCGGTCTATTTGGGATCGTTAAAGGAATTTCACTGCGCGGACTTGATAACTGCTCATTTCGTAGAGCAGGTTTGCAGGAATTTCAACCTGATGTGTCTTATTATGTTGGCGAACGCGCCCAATCCGTTCCGCCCGGTACAAACGTTGTGAATCTCGATTTGTATCCTGTTCCTAACCTCGTGATTGAGGTTTCTAAAACAACACTGCTCGACGATCGGGGCAACAAACGCACCTTATACGAAGAATTAGGTGTCTCTGAATATTGGGTCGTAGATGTCGAAAAAGCAGAAATTCTAGCATTTCAGATGATCGATCGCGGCAGCAAACGCATTGATGAATCGCAAGTCTTACCCGGATTGGTCATCGCTACCCTAGAACAAGCCCTTCGGCAAAGTCGCGAAGCCGATCAGTCGCAAGTCGGAGCTTGGCTGATGACTCAGTTTCAACAACTCAGCTAAAGGGCATTTTGAAGTTAGACCGGAATCGCCTGAGGCTGAACTTTTACTGATCGGGCAAGTTCTCGCAGCATTGGAACCGTCGTGCCAAAGTCAACACAGGCATCAGTGACGCTTTGCCCATAGGTGAGTTGACTCAAATCGGCAGGAATCGACTGATTTCCGGCCACGAGATGACTCTCGATCATCACGCCCATGCAGTGACGAGAGCCGCCTGCGATTTGCTCGGCGATCGACTGAAGCACGATCGTTTGCCGATTGTGATCTTTGCTGCTGTTGCCGTGGCTGCAATCGACCATCACCGGGGTCGAAATGCCCTGCTTGATCAGTTGGCTAACGGCTTCTTCGAGGTCGGCCGCGCCGTAATTGGTTCCGCCTTTGCCACCGCGCAAGATGATGTGACAGTCGGGGTTGCCTGTCGTCGCGACGATGCTAGCCAACCCTTGGGCATTGATGCCTAAAAAGTGGTGAGGATGGTTGGCCGCAAGAATTGCGTGAATGGCGGTTAACAGATTTCCGTCAGTGCTGTTCTTGAAACCGACGGGCATCGATAAGCCGGAAGCCATTTCGCGGTGGGTTTGGCTCTCGGTGGTGCGGGCCCCGATCGCGCTCCACGTAATCACATCAGCAATATATTGGGGAATGATCGGATCGAGCAATTCAGTAGCGCTGGGCATTCCTAAATGGGCGAGATCGAGCAACAGTTTGCGAGCGGTTCGCAACCCGGTGTTGATGTCATAGCTCTCATCTAAATGGGGATCGTTGATCAGACCTTTCCAGCCTGTGGTGGTGCGGGGTTTCTCAAAATAGACGCGCATCACGATCTCTAAGCGATCGGACAGTTCATTTCGCAAGTGCATCAACTTTTGCCCATATTCATAGGCAGCATCCACGTCATGAATCGAGCAAGGGCCGACAATCACCAGCAAGCGATCGTCTTCACGGTTGAGAATTTTGCGGATGCGATCGCGGGTTGTCGCCACCAGCGCCGCCGCCGTTTCGGTCAACGGAATTTCTTCTTTGAGTGCTGTTGGAGCCATTAACGTTCTGGTCTCAACAACATGAAGGTCATAAGTCTTGTGCATCAAATCAATCATCCAGCAGAAATCGGTGAGCGCAATCAAGGACAGGCTGAAGGGAGAATTTCAAATCGCCTTAAACAGTATATCAGGGCACGATCGATCGTTGGTGGCTCTCGCTCGTTTTTTGCAGAGGCGTGAGCCTAACCTGTGAGCATTGGCGCAAAAATCGCTTGAGAAACTCTGGCTGTGCGCCGAAATGTAAGTGAGTATAGGACGCATGAACTTGGTAACACTGCCAGCCCTCTGACCTAAGGGGAATGCCGGAGTGATAGCCTTCAAGATTGAAAAGGGGCTGATCTGACTCGTGAGTTAAGGTCGATCGGTGAAATTCGTGACCCCACGCCCGATCGCCCTTGTTCATCATTAGACTATTTTGCATCACGGTGGCGTGCCGATAGCCCAACGTTAATTTTTTCCCCATGATTGCTGTAGTGGGTAAGATGCCCACCATCGGATGAGATTGTCCAGCAAAATCAACAATTTGTTCACATAGATACATCAGTCCGCCGCACTCGGCATAGGTCGGCATATTAGATTGAATGGCAGTTTTAACAGCACATCGCGCCAAGTGATTGTTCGCCAATTCAGTTGCAAACACTTCTGGAAATCCACCCCCAAAATATAATCCCTGCGTCCCTTCTGGCAATGCAGAGTCGTTTAATGGACTCCAATAAACCAGTTCTGCACCAAGTTGTTCTAACAAATCTAGATTGTCAGCATAATAAAAACTAAATGCAGAATCGTAAGCAACAGCAACGCGAATTTTAGAGGTTGAAGGTTGAGCTTTAGACTCTTCTTTCTCTATATGTTCACTGCTGAGTAAGGGCAACAATCGCGACCAATCGAAGCAGGTTTCTCCTAAATCAGCCAAGCGATCGAGCAGCGAATTTAGATTCTCAAGCTCTGCGGTGGGCACCAACCCTAAATGACGATCGGGGATTGTAATGTCATCTTGACGACGCAAAACCCCCAAAATGGGCAGATTCAACGGCTCTAAAGCGGCGGTGAGTAATTCTAAATGACGATCGCTGCCGACTCGATTGAGCACGACTCCCGCAACGTCAACACGCGGATCAAAACTGCGATAACCATGGGCGATCGCGGCTATCGATCGTGCCAAACTACTGCAATTTAGAATCAGCAAAACGGGCAAATCCAACAGTCGGGCGACGTGAGCCGTGCTGCCAAAATCATCTGATCCGCTGGCTCCATCAAACAAGCCCATGACTCCCTCAATTAAGGAATATTCAGCAGTTTGACTGTGTTGAGCAAAACACTGCTGTACATAATCTTCTGAGGTCAGAACCGGATCAAGATTACGACACGCCCGTTTTGTCACATGGCGATGAAACATCGGATCGATATAATCAGGGCCCACTTTAAACGACTGCACGGCCTGACTGCGACGCTCCAACGCGGCTAACAGCGCCAACGTGACGGTGGTTTTGCCGACTCCGCTGCGTTCTCCTGCAATGATCATCGCCATAGGTCAATCGTTCTGCCTGTAAGATGGAAAAAGCCTTCGGGCGATCGCACTTCCTCACTATAAACGCAATCTCCAACGCTTATGCACCGTCTCGCAACGATTCCTGGAGGGTGGAACCCCGCCGCAGAAGGCGTGATTTTTGTCGAACAGCAGCCTGCGCCGATCGTGGTGATTACGGCGGCTGACACCGACATTCAAACCCTTGCGGCGGCTGCATCTCAGCTACCCGACGGGTTTGCAGCCCTGCGGGTGGTCAATTTGCTGCAACTGCAACAGCAACTCACGATCGACACCTATGCCGAAGATGTGTTGAGCGAGGCGAAAATAATTATTGTCCGGGTAATTGGGGGGCGATCGTATTGGAGTTATGGGCTAGAAGTTGTTGAAGAAACGGCAAAACAAACGGGCGCAAAACTCATTATTTTGCCGGGAGATGAACGACCTGATCCCAATTTAATGAGTCATTCAACGGTTTCGTTAACCGAAGTTAATCAGGTTTGGAAATACTTTTTAGAAGGCGGCGTTGATAATTATTGCAATCTGCTTAAATTTGTTTCAACTTATTTCTTAAATCAAACGTATGCGTTTAATGCGCCGCAGCCTGTGCCGCGAATTGGCATCTATGGTGGGCAGCAAAAATTAGTAGAATCAACGATTCACTCTGGAGTCGGGATTTTATTTTATCGCGCTCATTATTTGTCTGGAAACACAGCCGTGATTGATGCCATGTGTGATGCGTTGATTAAGCGAAATCTAACGCCTGTGCCGATTTTTGTGTCGTCGCTTAAAGAGCCTGATGTGCAAAAAGAACTGCTGAACTACTGCGATCGGGGCATTGAGTTACTCTTCAACACGACGAGTTTTTCGCTGGCTCGATTAGAGTCAGAAACCCCTCAAGTTGAACTCTGGGAAACGCTAAATGTCCCCGTATTTCAAGTGATTTTTAGTGGCGGAACTCAAGGACAGTGGGCATCTGGCTTTCAGGGGTTATCACCGAAAGATATGGCGATGAATGTCGCCTTACCAGAAGTGGATGGACGCATTATTACGAGAGCCGTTTCGTTTAAGGCAGTTCAAACTCAGAATCCATTATTGCAAACCGATGTTGTGGGATATGAGCCTGTTCTGTCTCGCATTGAGTTTGTTTCTGAGTTAGCCGCGAATTGGATTAAGCTGCGGCAAACTCAGCCAAACGATCGGAAGATCGCGCTAATTTTAGCCAACTACCCGACTCGTGACGGACGATTAGCGAATGGCGTTGGATTAGACACTCCGGCAAGCTGCATCGAGATTCTCAAAGCTCTAAAACTCGCCGGATATGATGTCGAAAATATTCCCAATAGTGATAAAGAACTGATTCAATTACTTACTACCGGAGTCACTAACGATCCTGAAGGTTGGACGTTGAGAAATGTGCGGCAATCACTTCCGCTTGACGATTATCAATCTCAATTTGATTCGTTGCCTGCTGCCGTTCAATCGGGTATTCAAACTCGTTGGGGTTCGCCTGAAGAAACCACTGCATTTCCCATTCCAGGAATTCAGTTTGGTAACGTGTTTGTCGGTGTGCAACCTGCGCGGGGCTACGATCGTGACCCGTCTCTCAACTATCACGCACCCGATTTAGAGCCACCCCACAACTATCTGGCGTTTTATCACTGGATTCGATCTCAGTTTGGGGCACACGCGATCGTGCACGTCGGCAAACACGGCAACTTAGAATGGCTGCCTGGAAAAAGCGTGGCGCTCTCTGAAGCCTGCTATCCCGAAGCAGTGTTTGGGGCGATGCCGCATTTATACCCGTTTATCGTTAACGATCCGGGTGAAGGATCACAAGCGAAACGCCGCACGCAAGCCGTAATTATCGATCACTTAACGCCCCCGATGACGCGAGCGGAACTCTACGGTAACTTGCACCAAGTCGAAGGATTGATTGACGAATATTATGAAGCCCAAACACTAGATCCATCGCGACTGAAATTGATTAGCGATCGGCTTTCTCAACTGATCATTCAAGAAAATCTCCATCAAGATTTAGGCATCGCAAGTTCGGCATTAGATGAGTCGAGTCTGGCGAGTTTTCTCAAGACCGCAGACGGCTATCTCTGTGAGCTAAAAGAATCTCAAATTCGAGACGGGCTGCATATTCTGGGTCAGTGTCCTCAAGACAGACAGCTAAGAGATTTGATTGTTGCGATCGCCCGTAATCCCAGCGCTAATCGAATCGGCTTAACCCGCGCTATTGCTGAAGATTGGCAGCTAGATTTAGATCCGCTCACGGCTGATTTAGGTGAATTGCTTTGTGAAAAAAATCATTCTAAAATCCACCACTGCCGAGTTATCGGCGATGTTGTAGAAGTGATTGAAGAATTTGCGGCAGATTTGATCACTCAACTGATGCAGGGTGAAGAATTTTTAGATATTGGAGCCGCGACGATTCGAGAATTAGACTGGATTCACGATCGCTTACTTCCAGCGTTGCAAAAAACCGATCAAGAGATTCTCAATCTCCTCAAAGGACTCAACGGGCAGTATGTGCCCAGCGGCGCATCCGGCGCACCGACTCGCGGCAGACCCGAAGTGCTGCCCACCGGACGCAATTTTTACTCGGTCGATATTCGCGCCATCCCGACTGAAACCGCGTGGGAGATTGGCAGAAAAGCCGCAGAAGCCTTAGTCGAACGCTACACCCAAGAAAATGGCGACTATCCCAAAACACTAGGCTTATCGGTGTGGGGCACCTCAACCATGCGAACGGGCGGCGACGACATCGCAGAGGCGCTTGCCCTGCTAGGAGTCAAACCTGTGTGGGATGGCGTGTCTCGTCGCGTCGTCGATTTTGAGATTTTGCCCCTCTCGGCGATCGGGCGGCCCCGTGTCGATGTCACATTACGAATCTCTGGATTTTTTCGAGATGCCTTTCCCAACTTAATTGATTTATTTGATAGCGCAGTCACAGCCGTTGCACAGCTTGATGAATCCGATGATGAAAACCCATTATCGGCACAAGCAACGCAAGAGCGGACGTATTGGGAATCCCAAGGACTCACTCCAGAAGACGCGAAAGAACGATCGCTGTATCGCATTTTTGGCTCAAAACCCAGCGCTTATGGAGCCGGATTGCAAGGCGTAATTGAGTCACAAAACTGGACAGATGAAAATGACTTAGCTCAGGCATATATTAACTGGAGTGCTTACGCCTACACCCGTAAATCAAACGGAACATCAGCCCCCGAAGCATTCAATCAACGTCTAAACACGATGCAAATTGTTCTGCAAAATCAGGACAATCGAGAACATGATTTACTCGATTCTGATGATTATTATCAATTTCAGGGCGGGTTAACGGCGGCTGTTAAGTCGATTTCTGGCAAACAACCCGACGTTTATTTTGGGGATAATTCGCGTCCCGATCAGCCAAAAGTTCGGCAACTCACCGAAGAAATTAGTCGCGTTTATCGCGCTAGAGTCGTCAACCCCAAATGGATCGCGGGTGCCATGCGCCACGGCTATAAAGGCGCGTTTGAGATGGCAGCGACGATCGATTACTTATTTGCCTACGATGCAACAACAAACTGTGTTCAAGACTTTATGTATCAAGGCATTGCCGAAACCTATTTGTTTGACTCATCTGTGCAGGAATTTATTCAAGAAAATAATCCCTGGGCAATGCGAGATATGTCAGAGCGGTTATTAGAAGCCCATCAGCGCGGACTCTGGAAAAACGTTTCGCAAAAGAAACGATAAACCGATTGCAAAATTTATCGCTTGAGGCAGAAGGCATTATCGAAAACCAGCTATGAAACGAGTCTTAATTTTGGGCGGAACAGGAGACGCGGCGGCACTCGCAGCGAAAGCGTCTCAGATTCCTGATGTTGAGGTTATCACATCACTCGCCGGACGCACTCAAAACCCAACGGCGATCGCTGGATCAGTTCGAGTCGGCGGATTTGGTGGTGTAGCCGGATTGAGTGACTATCTCCGCGATCGCCAAATCGACTATCTGATCGATGCGACTCATCCCTTCGCGTCTCAAATGTCTCACAATGCCGCGATCGCCACCCGTGACATAGGCATTCCTCACCTGATGCTCGTCCGCCCCGCGTGGGAGAAGCAATCGGGCGATCGCTGGCTCGAAGTCCAGAGTATCGAAGCAGCGGTATTTGCTCTCGAACAGTCTGCCAAACGGGTGTTTCTGACGATCGGGCGACAGCAACTTGCCCTGTTTGCCCGATTGCACAACATTTGGTTTTTGATGCGATCGATTGATCCGCCTTCACCCGATATCACCCTCCCCCACGGAATTACAGTGCTCGATCGGGCACCTTTCACGATCGAGCAGGAAAAAACTTTGATGCTTGATCACGCCATTGATACGATCGTCAGCAAAAACAGTGGCGGCAGTGCAACCTACGCAAAAATTATTGCTGCGCGGGAATTGGAGATCCCGATCGTGATGGTGCAGCGATCGCCCACTCCACCCGTTGAGCAAGTGTCGGATGTCGAGGGCGCGATCGATTGGTTGCTCGATCGTCTGGTCGATGTGTAGTGACTAACGCTACCTTGAAGTTGCAAGAGAACACATCTCAAGTTCGACGATCGTTGCAGAGAGAAGGCAGAACGCATGTATTCAACGATCAAACCCTAGATCACACAAGGGCACCTGATTAATTGATTTTTAGCGAATCAGGAAAATGAGACTGAGAGCTATGTAAGCCGATCGTTCATTCACCTGAGCAATATGATTCAAGGCTCCATTCAAGATCACTCGCTCCCACTTCTTAACCGACTGCTTTCGTTTCCAAGAAGGTGTACCGCAACAAGTTGTAGGTCAAGTTCTTCAATCCCAATTGTGCCGTTGTGAATGCCAATCGAACGCAGCAGTTTGCCACGCACCCAACACCCAAACACATCGATTGGACTTGCTTAGACTGCTTCTGATCGTTAACGGGCGGTTGCTGGCTCATGTGACTAGTGACTAATCAACTTCAACGTTTCGCTACCTTCGAGGAGTTGAAGAATCATGAACACATCACAGCAAGTTCAATGCTGATGTGATCTTTGTAGCCGAAGTAGCTCTTATCGTCCATCGAGCATCGCTATCTTTCTGAGAACGTTGATGCGGGTTCAACGTCTTGCCACGAGGGGGAATCTCTCCTTGCTTAATCTGTTGATTCTCATCCTTGCTGTTGTGCTGCTTGGGAACGGGAATCAATGTAGCATCGACAATTTGTCCTCCTTGATGCGTAGCCTTGCTGAATCAAATACCTCGAATTGCTCAAACGATGGTTCAATTAATGGGAACTTTCTACCGATTCATGAACCCAAAATCGAGAGCGAAGGATAAGCTACCTCTGTCATCACTAATGTTGTAACTGACGTTAAAAATGAATCGATTATTTGGATGTCATGTGTGCCGAAAAGTTTCTGAGGCAGTTGACCTTGGCGCGTTTCCCATTCGGCTGTGTCTTGCAATTGATCACTGCTCTATAACTATGATCATCACAACCGATCGCCCACAAGCATCCGGAGCACTAGGCGGCTTTGCCTCGGATTTGACCCGATTCGCGACGCATCCCACTTAGGCTTTGCCTCGTTTGATCCACTTAGCTAGGCAGTCAACTCGTGCCGAGAATATCGACCCCTAGAGCAAAAGTTTTGGCAGCGTGTCGCCCTCCAGCTTGCGCTAGGGGGTTTCTTTTGGCTACCCGCCTAATCCAAAAGCCGCCGCACAGAAACCGCAATATCTGGAAATGATAAAGGAAAAATAGTTCCTTGAGTTAAGACCTGCTCTGACTGATAGCTGCCGTCAACTGGATTCAGAAACACCACAACCTGTTGAGCGTTGAGGTTGACCACCCAATATTCCAAGATTCCTGCGGCGGCATAGAGTTTCGCTTTAGGGTCAAGGTCTTTTTTGAGGCTAGAGTCAGAAAACTCGATCAGCCAGAAAATGTCTTCTGGGTAGGGATGATGCTCTCGGTAGGCTCTGCCTAGGGGTAGCACGATCGCTAGGTCGGGTTCTGGCTCAGAGTTGCTGCTAGGGATGCTAATCGGTTTAGCGTCGCGGATTTTGGCGCGTTCTCCTAGCAAGCCAATCAGATAGTCTCGCGCTTCAGTATTGCTGTAGGCGTGGGGTTCTCCTTCGGGTGACATCTCAATGATTTCTCCATTCAAAAGCTCGACGGGGCGATCGGTTAGAATGCCAGCGTCGATCATCTGGTGATATTGGTTTAGCGTCCATTTGGCGGTGGTGAGGGTCATAGAAACCTCGCGGGTTGGCTGGCGATCGCTCGATAAATTAATTAACTTCGATAATCAATTTTAAGCCCCGCTAGACCGACTCTGGCAGAACTTTCGTTTGGCATGAACAAAGTTTGAGAGAATCAAGCAGCAACAATACCCGCTGCCTGTGGCAGGATTTTTTGTTAGGTCTTTGATTGCCAGGCTAATCACTGCAACGCGCATAGAGCACTGGATCATTCTTGCGTGGTCAAGCCAGATGCTATTCTCTTCAAGGGTCAACAATTGGCATCATGAATGACTATACCTTTGCAGCGATCGCGCCTCTTCCGCCGTGGTTAACCTGGTTAGAAAGCTGCCCCAGCACCAACACTTGGGCGATCGAGCACTTAGATCAACTCGATCACGGCACGGTCGTTTTCACTCGTCGCCAAACTCACGGTCGCGGACAACAGGGACGCATTTGGTACTCGCCTCCTGGCGTATTGACGCTGAGTATAGTCCTCGATCGCATCCCCACTGCCCAACTATCGGGGTTTAGCCTGATCGCGGGGCTAGCCGCTATTTATGCGATCGAGGATTTGATTCCCAGTTTGCGGCCTCAGTTGCGCCTAAAATGGACAAACGATGTGTGGTTAAATCAGCGCAAGTTAGCCGGAATTTTATGTGAGGGCGTGACGAGCAATTTGAGCAACGGCACAAAACTGGTGGTAGGAATTGGTCTAAATCACCGTGCCAATTTTGTAAATTCAGAGATTAACACCATTGGAAATCCAATTAGTCTTCACGAAGTTGCTCCCATTGTTCCCAATGAGATTCTATTATTAGAACGATTACGTCACTATCTATTGCAAACTGCTGGGCTTTTGCAATCATCCCATCATTCATCTTGTTTTTCTGCTCTGTTGCCTGATATCCGCGATCGTGATGCTCTCTTAGGCAAACAAATCATGATCGAGTGGTCAGGAGAGCAGACTTCAGGTGAAGCGATCGGGCTTGACGATCGTGGCTGTCTACAACTCCAACTCTGGGATGGCACCGTGCGCTCTTTCCTGTCCGGTCACGTTATTTTTATAGAATGAACCTTCCTAATCACGAGACAGATTCTCCCATTTGGCGACCCTATACGCAGATGAAAACGACTCCGCCGCCGCTCAAGGTGGTTAAGGGCGAGGGAGTCTGGCTAGAACTCGAAGACGGGCGACGGATTTTAGACTGCATTTCAAGCTGGTGGGTGACCATTCACGGGCACGGGCATCCTGCCTTAGCTGAGGCCCTTTATCACCAGGCCCAGCAACTCGAACAGGTGATTTTTGCTAACTTCACTCACGACCCGGCGGAACAGTTGGCGCGAAAATTGCTCACCCATGTACCTGACTCATTAACACGAGTCTTTTTCACCGATAACGGGTCAACCGCGATCGAGGCAGCCCTCAAAATGGCCTATCAATATTGGCTCAACCAAGGCGAAACCAATCGAACTCGATTTCTTGTCTTTGAGAAGGGCTATCACGGAGACACGATCGGGGCCATGTCCCTTGGCATCGGCTGCTCATGGTGGGAGCCGTTTCGACCGTTGTTGATTGAAATGAATACCGTTCCATTTCCGGCGACGTTTGATGATGATCCCGATGTTGAGTTTAAAGAATCCCAGGCCCTTGAGCAGATTGAATCGCTCCTAAAACAAGAGACCTACGCCGGAATTTTTATCGAGCCGCTGATTCAAGGAGCCGGAGGAATGCGGATGTGTCGCCCCGAATTTCTACGATCGCTGCACACGATCGCTCGTCAATTCGGTGTGCTGATGATCTACGACGAAGTAATGACCGGATTCGGGCGCACCGGAGAGCTATTTGCTTGCTCAAAGTCTGGCACGGCTCCTGATATTCTCTGCCTCTCAAAGGGGCTGTCGGGCGGCTGTTTACCGTTAGCGGTCACCCTCGCAACTGAGGAAATCTATCAAGCGTTTTATAGCGACGACACAAGTAAGATGTTTCTCCACGGTCACTCCTACACGGGCAATCCGCTAGCGTGTGCGACGGGGTTAACCTCTTTGAATTTATTGGAACAAACTCCCCAAAGATTTCGATCGCTAGAAGCCTTGCACCGCCGCTATTTAGAAGTTTGGCTCAAAGGACATCCTAGAATTGAATCGGTTCGAGTCTGTGGCACGATCGTCGCTATGGAGATTACTACTCAGGAGACCTCAGGTTATTTCAACACGATCGGGGCTGAGTTGCGCGATCGCTTCCTAGAATTAGGATTTTTCATTCGTCCACTCGGCAACACGCTGTATTTAATGCCGCCTTATTGCATTACAGACAGTGAACTTGAATCTATTTACCAAGTCATTCGCAATGTGCTCGATTCTTGATGAGTGGTTTACGACCCAGCGATCGAACGAAATCTAAACGATGCTAACAGACGATCTGCAACTTAAACAAGATCAGCCTTGTAAGCAACTGTGAATGAGTATGAATTGAGTGGTGGCGCGATCTCGTTGACCAGAGATTCAGTTGCGATCCCTACAGTGTTAGTATTTCAATGCTGAAGTTTGTATGAAAGCCTGCTGTGTCGATCCAAATCGAGGTGCCCTATAAGTGCCATTGATTCGAGTCAGCAGTGGAGCGATCGTTATAGGGTCACTGGTGACGCTAACAGAGAAACACCTCGACGATTACGAAACCTTCTGGAAATCTCAGCTACAGCAAGTCGAAGCGGCTGATAAATTTTTCGATTGGGAATGGAAGCAGCGCATTCTAGTGTCTATTGGTGAAGCAGAAGGATACGCGATCGAGCATGAGCAAATGACGCAAGGTCTAATGATGATCCGGACGAGGGGAAAGCGATCGTTCTTTGATCAAAGTCGGCGGATTGTCTATGTGAGTCGATTGGCAACGGCTCCCTGGAATCGAGCAGATTTGCAAACCCCGATTGAATTTCGGGCGGTGGGAGGTACGCTCATGCGATTTGCTCAACTCCGAAGTGAAGAGTTGGGGTACGGTGGATTAGTGGGTGTGCATTCCTTGCCAGAGGCAGAAGCATTTTACCAAAAGTTGAATATGGCAGACTGCGATCTGGATGAAGACTACGAGAACTTGCGATATTTTGAATGGTATCGTCCTCGCCTCTCGTTGATAGATGAGTTTGATTGGTAGGGTGTAGTGTGATTGGTCTATTGTAAGAGAACTTATGGATTCAAGGTTTACGGAGGCGCAAGCCAGGGAACTCGCGCAAATTGAAAAAGAGGCAGGTGGCGTGATTAGTGCAGGCGCAGATCTGGGCAATCGTTTTGGAGAAATGCTGCGCCTAGAGCTTTTCAATAGCGATTTTGCAACGCTGGTAGAGCTAGTGTCTAATCGATTTGGAGATGTGCTATCTCGGCAAGAAGTAGAAGAATTGGTGGCAGGGTTTCAAGGAAAAGTACAAGAAAAGGTTACTGAAAAACTGGCTCCTCAAAAACCTGCGTGAACTGCGATCGCACTAGATGAAAGGTTCATCGGGATTCAGAATCTGTTATTAACTATTCAATAGGTCACCCAATTTCTCTATTCTGTAGGTCTCAAACTCGCCCATATTTCGCCACAAAAGAGCGATCGGGCTTTTCTTGGTTCATCAACCACGCCCAAATCTGATCGCCGTAGGAAAAATGCCACCATTCATGCCAATGGCGTTTGAATCCGGCGGTGGTCATCGCATAGTTCAAAATCTGGCGACGCTGATAGAAATCGGAATCGATCGCAAAGTGGTCAGGAAACGATCGCTCAGAAATCTCATCGATCGGAGAACCCATCTCGATCGCCGATCCACTTTCATCAATTAGCGTGACATCGATCGCGGCTCCGGTGCTGTGGGGGGGCGGCAGAGCCGGATCAAGATTGGGAACTGCCCAAAACTGGTAGACCTGATGCAACAGATCTTGACGCTGCTCATCACTGAGCGTGTCTGGCGCTAAATTTTGGGTCTGGGCCACTTCTAAAAAGGTGTAATCGACCATAAACTGCTGCACCGCCACCGGGCGATAAGCATCAAAAATCTGAATTCGCCAATGGGGATGATCTTTTTGCAAGATTTGCTGGGCGATGAGGAGACGATCGACGACTCCCTGCCGTAGATAAAACGGAGATCGGGACTCATAAGGCGCACCCAATTTCTCGTAGGGATGAGGAGACACCCGCGAAAACTGAGCGGGAATGTCCACGATCGCTTCACCACATTCAAAAATCGGAATCTGCTGATAGGGTTTCATGGGGTTGGGTTAATCGCCTCCTGGCATTTCGGTGATTTGCCACTTGCCATTAATTTTCTTAAAAATGGCTCTATTTTCTAGCGGCTGATAGGCATAGCGATTATAAACATACCCCTGTTTGCGGTTGGGCAAAATAACCGGAGTCCAATCGCTGATGGGGTTACGGGCGTTAATTTTCTCTTCTTGGCTATTTTCAAATCGCTTTTTATCAAACTTGACGACTTCGTTAGACAACACAGCCACCACGTCGCTGTTGAGATTGGGAAGGGCGCGGACATTCACCCGATCGCCCACCACAATCACGTTAGACAACTCATAGTCTAAACCGGGAGGTGCATCAGGTTTAGGCGGATATTGTTGATAAAAATCACGCGACACCGTAGGACAAATCCAACCTTTAGCAGCCGTTGCAGCGTTGGGGTCGGCAAACCCACAATTTGACCCCGTTGCTTTTTCTAAAAGGCTCCAAATCAGAGCTTTGGGGTCATCTAGCTTCAGTTCTTTAGCGGTGCTGGGTTTGCCAAACCCTAGGGGGAGTCCCTTGGGTGGAATCAGCGCTGATACAAAGTCTGCATCTCGCTTTTGAATCGCTTGCTGCAACTGTTGACGAAATTTTGCAAACTCAGGATCGCTCTGAGTCCGATCGGTGAGGGCAAGGCGCTGATGCGGAAAATCGTCCAGTTTGGGCGATGGGCTTGGCTCTGGGGAGGCAGCATCACTCGGCGCAGGAGACGACACATCAGGAGCAGCCGCAACGGGTGAAGCAGACGGCTGACTTGAGGAATTGGAGTGCATCGTTGCCGCTATGCCTGCGCCTAAAATCGCCGCCGATGAAACCGCGATCGTAATAATCCAGGGTGCTCTCTTCATAACCAGAAACCACAGTGACGATGCTAGTAACTACAGAACTAGCTCTCAATTTCCACAGAATGTCCGTTAAGAAACCCAAAGTTTGCGGAAGGGCATGGCTAGAAATTCTAAGGATTTGATCGCCCCCCACCCTTGAGGGCCTCAGTTGCCGAAAACCCATCGCTTTGAAAACCAAAATACCAAAGCACCGCCGCTGCCTCTGCTCGTGTCACCGTGCGCTTAGGTTGAAACAGAGTCGTGTAGCCAAACGCCCTGCGAATATTGGCTTGATCGCCATTCTGAAAGTCTGCCAACACTGCCCGCAGCGCTTTTGAGTCAATGCGATCGGCATCTTGAAAGCCCCAGGTTTGCCTTACCGCATCGATCGTGGCACTCGGCAGCGTTTGACGGGTGTCGATCGGCAGCTTCCACAAAATTAAATCTTCACGGCTCAGAGACGCATCAGGACGAAACAACACCGTGGTGCTGTCTCCCGAAAGTGCGCTAGAGATTAACCCCGACTCTGCTAGCCCCTGAATGGCAGGAAAATCAGGATCGGTGCGGGAAACATCTTGAAAAGCAGGCTGCGAGGTGTCTACACCCAACCGAATTTGTCTAGCCGGACGGCTTGTATAGATGCGATTGTTGGCGGCTACGAGCCAGCGCGCATAGTCTCGGCGAGTAATTGATTTGTTGGGTTCAAACAAGGTCTGAGGTTTGCTTGACCCTGACTTGTTGTTAGACGCGATCGATAAAACTCCTAGCTGGGCTAAATCCTTAGCGTATTGACTTAATTCTTTAGGGGCTTTGTCTAAATCCGTAAAAGCTTGCGGCCCTGACGCAGCAGCCACGCTGTTTGCAGAAGGTGCCGTTGTTTGAGCCACTGGGCCAATAAAATCAGGACTACCAGGCTTGGGTACACTACCACTCGCGGCGGCGGCTGGCGTGGGCTGAGAGCGGCTAGTTTGAATCGAAAATCCAGCGTTGCTTCCGGGCGGGCTATTAGACTGAACGGTGACGATCGCTTGCAGTCCTTCTCGATTGGCTTCAAAGGTGCCTTGAATCTTGTCGATCGGTTGTCCGTCTAGTTTCCAGCCGTCTTTTTGCAGAGCTTGCAGATAAAACGCGACGATGCGATCGCTCTTGTCTGGGCTGCTCCAGCGAGTCAGCACCCCTTGATTAGGCTGATTGGGGTTAACTTCGAGCAGCGATCGGGTGGGATAGATCGGAATCTCAGCCGGAAAGTTAGCAGGTAGCTGCACCTGATCAGTTTGAGCCGCAGGACTAGGCTGGGGGGTTTGCACGGCCCCGATCGCCGCATTATCTCTTAATCGTGGGTCAGCTTCAAAGGCACCCTGAAACGACTTGCCAACCGGACTGTTAGAGCAGCCAGCAACGGGCAACATCAGCAGGGCAGCTAAACCCAGAAAAATTGTAAAACGGTTGAAAACCACAGCGATCAAATAGATAACGATTCTCTCATTCTAATGTTGACGCTCGACGATGTTGCACGCTGGCGCTAGCCGACTATTCCTTATCATCTTCGAGCATTTTTTGAAAGCGCGCTCCTTGTTGGGTTGTGTCGCAAAATATAGTAGGGTGTGGAAACTCAATTTTCTCTAGCCTTGCTCTAAATGACGACTGATTCCCTGTTCAAATGGCGGCACTTCTTGCCTGAAATCATCTTGCTGAACGTGCGGTGGTATTGTCGTTATTCCCTGAGCTACCGAGATTTGGAGGTGATGATGGCGGAGCGCGGAGTCGCAGTTGATCATTCCACTCTCAATCGGTGAGTCCTGCGATTCGCGCCAGAACTCGACAAGCGGATGCGTCCGTTCTTGAATCCCCCGAACGACTCGTGGAGAGTCGATGATTTGAACACCCTGATTGAGCAAGACCACCGGTACATCAAACGAATTGTCAAACCAATGATGGGAGTTCAGTCATTCAACACAGCAATCAGAACATTGCGAGGGATCGAGGCAATGGCGATGCTTCGCAAAGGGCAAGTGAAAGGAATCAACCAAGGGGATGGTGCATCTCAAGCAAGATTCATCAACGAACTCTTTGGGGTAATTGCTTAAAGCAATACGAACGAGACCAGTTCGCTTATCACTTTGAAATTTTTGCGACAGAACCGGACGCACAGCACTGCATCAGGCTGCGGCTCATTGTCTGGATCTAGCCGCACAGTGGGATTGTCTCCCAAAATTACGGTTGGCGTGAAGGCTCTGTAGGTTCCGAGCCAAGTCATGAACAGTCCGTGAGGTTCACCATGGCTTTTGATGCGAAGCGGGGATGCCATGTAGGTTACACCTTCGATGAGTTCAGCTTTTTTGACCCGTGGCATGGCTTGATATCGCCGCTCAAACTCGTGGCGCGTGAGCCGATCGCTGTTCTCTAAAGGCGGAACCGAAAGCACCTGTTTGGGAGTTGTCACCATTTGCTGATTCTCCTAGCTGGTTCTGTTGGTGGAGTTTCGGTGGACTGGTTCTGTTGGTGGACGAAGCTTTAGGCGTTAGTTTCCGAGTGCTTCTACGACGATCGGGCTGCTTTGTTTTATTCTACCGATTCGTTGAGTAACGCCTGAAATCGACTACCCTTCGGGAACTACGAAGCAACCACTAGTCTAACAAGGAGCATTTTTACTCAGAATAAGGTCAGCATTCCAGCGTTTGGGTTTTCATTTAAGGATTGAATTGTGTCAAAGTGCGATCGCAACATGGTTTCGATATCACGAGTCGAACAATTTCCCCGACGAACCCATACAACTTTGGGCGGAAAGCCACGAATTAGGCTGATATCATTAAAGTCTGCGTCTCTGGTCGCGATGATAAAGTCATGCTGTTGAGCATAATTCCACAAAATTGAATCGTCTGATCGATCAAGCCCAATTTCATAAACGTGTCTTGAATTTGGATATAAGTCTGCAAGGCGATCGACGAGGCGAGGCGATAGGTTTTGGTCATACAAAAGTTTCATGCTTGGGCGACGAGGGTCTGTCTTTCTCGGTCAGCCGCGTAGCTCAGACAGGCTAGGATGTCTTCTTGCGTTAGGTATGGAAAATCGTCGAGAACTTGCTGGTAAGTCATGCCTGAAGCGAGATAAGACAACACATCATAAACGGTGATTCGCATTCCTCGAATGCAAGGTTTTCCACTGCGTTTGCCGGGTTCGATCGTGATGATGTTTTGATAGTTCATACCGTTATTTTTAGCAAGTGCTTCCACGACGATCGCTCCTTCTCTGTCTTATTCTACCGATTCGTCGAGTAAAGCCTGAAACCGATCGTCGCTGCGAACCCTATCAAAATCAGCATTGGTTTTTGCCATCTCACGATATTTGGGGTCGAGGTCGATCGCTTGCTTGAGGGTGGCTATCGCTAATTCAACCTGACCCTGCAACCCATAACAACAAGCTTTGTTGTAGATTGCATTAGCGTTGTCGGGTTTAAGTTTGAGTGCCTGGTCATAACTGGCGATCGCTTCTTCGTAGCGTTGTAAATCAAACAGTGCATTGCCGCGATTGCACCAGGTTGCATCGTCTTCCGGTTTGTGTTTCAGGGCTTGGTCATAGCTGGCGATCGCCTCTTCATAGCGTTGTAAATTACGCAGTGCATTGCCGCGATTGTACCAGGCTGCATAGTCTTCCGGTTTGTGTTTCAGGGCTTGGTCATAGCCGGCGATCGCCTCTTCATAGCGTTCTAACTTATGCAGTGCAAAGCCGCGATAGTACCAGGCATAATGGTCATCTGGTTTGTACTTCAGGGCTTGGTCATAGCTGGCGATCGCTTCCTCATAGCGTTCTAAATGATCCAGTGCAGCACCGCGAATCAACCAAGCTGTACCGTCGTCCGGTTTGAGTTTGAGTGTCTGGTCAACACTGGTGATCGCCTCCTCATAGCGTTGTAAACTAAACAGTGCACTGCCGCGAATGAACCAAGCTGTATCGTCGTCCGGTTTGAGTTTGAGTGTCTGGTCAACACTGGTGATCGCCTCCTCATAGCGTTGTAAACTAAACAGTGCACTGCCGCGATCCTTCCAGACTCCATCGTCGTTCGGTTTGTATTTCAGCGCTTCATCATAGCTGGCGATCCCTTCTTCGTAGCGTTGTAAATCGTCAGTGCACTGCCGCGAGAGTACCAGGCATAATGGTCATCCGGTTTGTATTTCAGCGCTTGGTCAAAGTTAGCGATCGCCTCTTCGTAGCGTTCTGACTGACGCAGTGCATAACCGCGATTGTCCCAGGCATAATGGTCATCCGGCTTATGTTTCAATGCTTGGTCAAAGCTAGCGATCGCTTCTTCGTAGCGTTGTAACTTAGCCAGGGCATTGCCGCGATTGTTCCAGGCTTCATCGTCATCTGGTTTGAGTTTCAGGGCTTGGTCATAGCTGGCGATCGCCTCCTCGTAGTGTCCTGTTTCATACAACAGTTGAGCTTGCATGAACCATCGTAAGCTTCTCAGGTATCTGATAGGTGCGCCAAAATCTAGTTGTTCAATTGGGGTTGTAAGAATTTGCCATAGTCGATTGTGTCTCTGAGATTGGTAGCTCCCTGAATTTTCGTAGCTTACTGAATTGTTGTGACCATCTGAAACTAATCGTTCTTCCAAATCGGAAAACTCAAATACGCCACCACCCCAATCAAAGAAATCAGGCGATCGCTGAATCAAATATTTAATCGCAAACAACGGCAGAACAAACACAAAACAGAGATGAGGAAACCGATCGAGGAACCCGTCTCGACGCTGGTTTAAGTGTCCAAGAATGGGCGGCAGATTGCTGAGACTATAGTAGTCGCCTTCACCGCCATAACCTGGTGCAATGTGAGGCTCCAAAGACTTCTCTAGCCCTTGAATAATCAAAATATTCAACTCATCTTTGTCGGGTCGAGCCTCTACTATGTTGTATAAATTGTCGATCGGCTCTGTCAGCGACAACACCGCAATTTTCTTCTGAGAAATGTCAGATTTCACTTTGGCAATCAGACGAGTCGCCGTCGCAGGTGAACATTGCACAAACACAATGCCAAAGCCTTTGCGCCGTTGCAGCGATCGCCGCAAAGCCTGATAAACCTCTTCCTCAGAAGGCGACTTTTGACTCAGTTCAGCCAGATTCATGGGCAACCCGCACCTTTTTCAACGCATCCTGAAACCTTGGAATTCCCTCAATCAAAGGATGCACATTGCACCAAACTTGTAGCTCATCCTGCTGATCATAATAGCGATATTCCAGCAAACAGCGATTCAGCATTAGCCGCATATGCTCGACATCATTCTCACGCTGCCGCACCGTGCAAGCCTGCGCCAAAAGCTCCCACTGATGCTCTTGAATCGCCCGATTATAGGTTTCTCGCGTCTCATCGATCGCCCGTTTCGCCGCCTTCGCCGTGATCGGCAACTCATCCGTCCAGTCGATCGCCTTTTGGATCATCTGCATCAAATTTCGCACATGACCCCCACTCATCAAACACAACAGCCTTAGCGTCTCTGGGCTATCAAACACAGGAGGCGTTTTTAACCCTTCGACCCTGCCCTCCAGCGTTTGCATCAAATTTGGGTCAGTCAACACCATGCGCCGCATAATCAACTCTCGCAGCTTCTCTAACCCCTTCTGGTTCTCAGTGCCATCCGGGTTTTTCACCATCACCATCGGCAACACATCTGGCTTATCGTAGTTGTCTTCTAGCTGAGTGCTGCGATCGGAATACACCATCGAAATCGGAATTGTGTAGATCACATGACACGCCAACCCCCGCAAGATCTCACTGCGACTCAGATAGATCTCCTCATAGTTGCTCGGCTTCGTCGCTGATTCCTTAATTTCCACGATCCGATCTAAGTTGTCTGCCATCAGCACGACCCCTTTGCAGTCTTTGGGAAGCACCGACTTTGCTTCACCAATAAACTCATTCAACGCATCCACCAGCGATTGAGTATTTGTGTTTAGCTTTTGTCGGAACTCTCGCCGTTTGTCAGGCACTGCCCGCAGATTGGCGCTGATTTTGGCAAACTGACTGATCTGCTGCTCTAGCTTCAAATCCGCAAACTCGTAGTCTGTCAGGGCAAAATCTTTGAGCCACTGCCAGCGAGACTTCATCCACTTAACGAGAGGGTTTCGGTCTTCAGGAATTTGCACATCGCGCACCAGATGCCGCACACAAGCAAACAAAATATCCACATATTCAGTATCCTGCGGCTCAATATCTTCATCGTCTGCCGCAAAATAAACCACCTTAAACTTTTCTGCTTCTAGATATTCTCGCAGTCGCAGCAGCTCTGTCGATTTGCCCACGCCGCGATGCCCAGAATAAAGCTGACAGGTTGGTTGTTTCGATCGAGCAATCTTTCGTCCCAACTCACGCACCACTTCCCAGCCTCCGCGCACTTCCTGGCAATCGACATAGGCTTCTCTGGGTGGCGGCTGAAATGGCTCAAATGAGCTATAAATTTCGGTCAAATAATCCAAAGGCATCGCTAATCCCCAAATCCCTTAATTAAATTCTTGATCGTCCACCCTAGATCCCATAAATATCTGACACTATAGCCCAAGACCTATCTCACAGCGATCAAAAGCTCCTGGTACGATCGCACTAAATCATCCAATTGATAATGAGCATTTAAGCCACTGGGGTTGGGCAACACCCAGATAATTGCGTCGTGAATCGAGTCAGACTGCTGCCCGATCGTGGCTTTAGGTTGAGCAAATGCAGTCTGATAAGCACTGATTCCCAACACTGCTAGGACTTTTGGACGATATTGCTCTACTTTGGCGGCGAGTTGCTGATGTCCGGTGATCAGTTCTTCGGGGGTGAGTTGATCGGCTCGTGCGGTGGCGCGATCGGCAATATTGGTCACACCATAGCCATAGTGCAACAGCGATCGGTCTTCATCGGGTCTGAGCAGTCGATCAGTGAATCCTGCCAAGTGAATTGCCTTCCAAAACCGATTGCCGGGGCGGGCAAAATGGTGCCCAACGACCACGCTATAGAGACTGGGATTGATGCCGCAAAACAAGATATCTAAATCAGGGGCAATAATGTCAGACATCATCTTGCCGATCGCAGCTTGAATATCTTGTTTAGTCGGTTTAGCGTTCATTTTAGTGATAATTTTTTGTTGCATAATCAAAGCATCAACACGCCCCATAACGTTCATTCTAAGGAAGCTAGACCCATTCAAAGTCGCCCAGAATGGGGGATTTAGCGATTATCTTAAACGTCAAGCAGGTAGGGAAACTTTCTCGGTCATGGCTGCCTCAGCCGAAACCTCCCAAGCCTTGCCTGATAACGTGAATCTGAGGGAGGACGGTCTGCCACTCTCTTAAGATACAAGGAGGCGCACCCCGGTAGCCATGACAACGAGAATTTTATTCATGCAGGAGGTCTATTGAACCGAGAGGATGAAACTAGAGCTTACTGAAGCCCCAAGCACATCAGTAGCTTTCACCACAATGTTAAGATTGCCCACATTACCACTCTTAGGAGTGCCGCTAAAGGTGCCAGTGTTGGCATTAAAACGGAGCCAACTCGGTAACGGTCTACTATCACTCAACGTTGCACTTAAAGTGAGCCAATCTAGGTCACTATTCGCGGCAACATCCTGATCAAAGAAGGTATTGGTGGGCACTACATAGCGGAATGCTTTGCTAACAGTTGCTGTTCGATTGGTTAAAGGAGTCGCCACGATCGGGGCATCATTACCATCCTGAACATTCACTGCAAGCACTCGCTCTAAAACTCCGCCCTTGCCATCATCTGTGCGAACTCGAACACTGTAGGTAGATTGTGCCTCAAAATCAAAGGCTTGGGTTGTGCGTAGCGTATTGCCAACAATCTTGAAGGCTGCGTTATGGGTGCTGCCTATGCCTGCAACCAAGGAGTAAGTGAACGTATCGCCGGGATTGGGGTCAGTCGTGGTAAATGTGCCTACCACCGAGTTAGCTGGCAGATTTTCAGCAATGCTGGTGCTGCTCAAACTCAGGTTGGTCGGGGCTTGATTGCTAACTGTACCATTAACGGTCAGGTTGAAGTTGGTGGTGCTGAAAGCTCCTGCCCGATCAGTTGCCCTTAACAGAATTAACTGAGTACCCGCATCACTGCTGCTGGGCGTGCCACTAAAAAGACCCGTAGCAGGGTTGAAACTGAGCCAACTAGGTAGCGGGTTGCCATTGCTGAGGGAGGCGTTGAGGGTGAAGGTATCTCCAGGATTGGGATCAGTAAACGTCGTGGCGACGGAAAGACTGAAGAGAGAGCCGATCGTCACAGCTTTGTCACCGATCGGGGTGCTAGCCACGGGTGCTAGATTCCCAGTGCTGAGAATAATCGACTTCTCAAAGGTGCCGTCTCGACCATCATCGCTGCGAACCCGAATGCTGTAAGTTTGCTTTTGCGTGGTGCTTGTATTGGGTGCCAGGTAAAATCCATTCCCTCCTTGAATTAAGAACAAGCCATTATCGGTATCCCCAACACCTGATACCAGTCTGTAGGAGTGGCGATCGCTAACATCAGGGTCAACCGTTGAGAAGTTGCCAATCAGAAAAGCTCCTGGCTGTGGGATTTGGAATGGGAAGAGATTAGTATTGCTTAGGCTGATGTCGGTAGGAGCCTGGTTAACCCCACTGCTGACTCCAACGTAGCGCACTAGGGTAAAACTGCCGTTTGCGGTTCCTGTAGCAACCACCTTACCATCAGGCTGAATGACCAAATTTGAAGCACTGGCGTTGCCGTTGCCAAAATTGGTCAAAACTCCCCCGCCTGCCCCAAAACTGCTGTCTAGAGCACCGTTGCTGCCATGACGCTCCACAATGAAACTGCCGACTCCATTCTGATCTCGTCTGCCAGCAGTAACGATCTTGCCATCCGGCTGAAGCGCAAGGCTGTTGTAGTTCAGTGCTATGTCAGAGGAGGGGAAACTACTCCCCTGGAAATAACCGCCTGCACCCCCACCAGTCCCGAAGCTAGTATCGAGGGTAAGGTCGCTGTTAAATCGGGCAAAGGAGTATCGAATGGGAGATTGATAGGGTTGGTTGTACAACATATCTTCTGCAACCACAATCTTGCCATCAGCTTGTACAGCCACTTGAGGGATGTTAGAAGGGGCAAAGACCTGGTAGTTGGTCAACGAAGTGAAGGCTGTTTTAGTGCTGCCAATCAAACTTCCAGTTGGGCTAAATTTCCAGAGCGCCAGCGACGGTGAGATTTGCGGATTGACCGTCGAGGCTCCTGCCAGGATGATCTGACCATCAGATTGAAGCGCAACGCTAAAGCCATAACTCTGCTCGTTGGTGATTAATGCTGTGGATACGCCCGGCAGAGCACTATTACCAAAGCTGCTATCTAGACTGCCGTTGCTGTTATAGCGAACTAAAAGACCCTGGCTATCACTACCCGTATAGAACGAATATCCTCCTAGTAAAATCTTGCCGTCTGGCTGAAGCACCGCGCTGAGTTGGTCGTTGTGAACCGTGCCCACATGGTTAACTGTGGTGCCGTTAGTGCCAAAACCAGTATCCAGGCTACCGTCAATGTTGTAGCGAGTGACCGAAAAAGATGTAGCACCAGAAGGATAGGATGGAATCGTTGCTGGGGTGTCTCCCGCCACAATGATTTTGCCGTCAGGCTGGATGAGAATATCCTCACCAGAATTGTTAAACCCTGTCACTCTGCCACTGCTGCCAAAGCTAGTATCTAGGCTACCGTTGCTGTTGTAGCGGCTGAGAGTGAAGGAACTGCTGCTACCCGGAATTGTGGAGGTGACTAACAGTTTGCCGTCTGGCTGTAGCCCAAGCCCAGCGCCAGCGCCCGCAAGCCCAGCAACAATGCCATTGTTACCAAAGCTGGTATCTAAATCGCCTGCTGCAAACGCGGCTGGGTAGGCCCTCATGACTTCATCCTGAAAACAGGGAGAAACGTCGCCTCGATCGGTTGTTATGTCGAATCGCCAGCTACCGCCCTGGGTGGCGCTGCCAATCCGCGTGGTTGAAGCGGCGATCGCGACCCCCGTCAACTGCTGCAACTGCTCAATGAACTCACGGCCTGCATCGCCAGCCGCCACATCGCAGCCGTAGATCAAAATTTGGCTCTTGAGATAGGAAGACCAGCGTTGCAGCAAAGGAGCGTAGTCAGCGATCGTGAGCAGGCTAAGTTGACTATTGCCCAAATAAATACAGCTAGGAGAGCCATGGGAGATCAGATGCAAACGGGTAATTGGGCTATAGCAGTGTAATGCCTCGGTAATCTGTTCAACCCCATCTCGATTGGGATCAAGGACTAGGGCGATCGCTCCATCAACAACACCCATTGCTAGACTTTTGTAGTCTGCAACCCCTGCATCAATGATGACTAGCATCTGAGGTTTAACAGTCCTAACAGTTTGGAATCGCACATCCCCATCAGCCTGAAAATTAGGTAGCAAAATTTGCTCTGAGTCTTCAGCTAGAGCTTGAAAGAGAGCTTTCATAGTTAAGCCTTATTAGTTTAGAGTGTCAGTTGAATTGCGGCTTAGAAGCAAACCCGTATTTCTCGATTTGGCATCGGCAACGCACGAATTGATAGAAAAGCGACTGCACCTAAAGTAACCATTTGTTTTTCGTTGACAGAATTCTCCCATGGCTCTGTATAAATACTGAAGAATCTTTCTGAGATTCATCAAAACTTTAAATGAGCTTCTCAATAGCAGTACTTAAGAGTCGATTAATCGTAGCAATATTAACAAGCACTCAGTAATTTAACTTACGTGCTGCATAAGTCTGAAGAAGATTGAACGTCAAGATCTATAATGAGTAGCTTATAGCCCATAAAAGCGATCGCTGGGAGCACTAAATAATGGAACTGCAATCAGCTTTAGACTGGGTAAATATTCAAACTAAGCAGTTTTTTCAGGACTTTATCAATGCTTTTAGTAATAGTCTATTCACGTTTGCAGGAGAAAAGTTTTCTCTGGGATCGATTGCTGAACTCGTTATTCAATCAACGCTTGTTTTAGTTTTAGCAAACACGATCAAACAAATTCTAAAAGAGCGAGTTTTACCACGATTCAAATTAGAACTCGGTACACGAGAGTCTCTCTCAACGATTACCAGCTACATCATTACGGTGATTGGGTTTCTGATCGTATTAGAGGCGGCTGGCATCAATCTTAGTTCTTTGGCCGTGTTTGCGGGGGCGATCGGGCTTGGGGTGGGCATCGGGCTACAAAATTTGTCGAGTAATTTTATCAGTGGTCTGACGCTGCTGTTTGGGCAACCGATCAAAGTGGGTGACTATATTGAAGTCGATCAACTCGCGGGCACAGTCGAAGAAATTGCTATCCGATCCACCACGATTCGCACGGTGAATGGGGTGTTTGTGATTGTGCCCAACAGCCGTTTTCTCGACAATAATGTGGTGAACTGGAGCTATCGCGACCCTAAATGTCGGATTGAGATTCCGGTGCGGGTGGACGAAGAGAGCGACTCGCTCACTGTGCTAGAAGCGCTGCTAACGGCGGCCCGTCAAGAGCCACGGGTTTTGCCGTCTCCTTCACCAGAGGTTTATTTCAAAGGCATTGCAGCAGACGCGCTCACCTTTGACCTGATGGTGTGGATTCGTGACCCGATCGAGATGGATTCCATTAAAAGTGCCCTGCGGTTTTTGATCGAGGCAGAGTTTCGCGATCGGGCCATCGATCAAACCACATCTGCTAGTCTGACGATCGAGAATCTGCCCGCACTGGCTCATTGGCTGCAAACTGCTCAGACAAGCGGGGTTGCTGCCAAAGCAGGTGACTTGGAAGAGACCGAAAAGCCGATCGGGGGCTGGATGCTGCGCGATCTGCTGCGAAAGGTCAGCTATTTTCAGCAGTGTGGTGAAATTGAGCTACGGCAGGTGATTGAGCAAGGCTATCGCAAAAAACTGACGATCGCCGAAACGATCTGTCGAGAAGGCGACCCCGGCGATGCGTTTTATATCATTTTGTCTGGCTCAGTGGAGGTTTTTGTAGAGTCGATTGACAAACAAGTTGCCGTGCGTCGAGCGGGTGAGTTTATCGGGGAAATGTCGCTGCTGATGGGGATGCCGCGCACTGCCACCTTGCGAACTTTAGAAGAAACCATTTTATTTGTGGTCGATCACAGCAATTTGCAAACGCTGTTAACCAATCATCAAGGTTTAGCTGACAAGATTGCTGAAGAACTATCTCGTCGCCAAGAAGTCTTAAAAAGTTTAGGCATTACGATCGGCACAACCACCAAAGAAGAAACCTCTTTTGATCACATTCGTAAACGCATTCAGTCTATCTTTGGCATTTAGCAGATTCTAAGAATCGTGGATTAAATAAAACCAGAATCTAACCTAGGGCATAGCCCTGCTCAGAGCAGCGTAAGGGCATGGCATTGCCGTGCCCATCAGACTGTGCCAGCCACTGATCTTTCTGACCCTAGACGGATGTTAAGTGAGCGATCGTAGGTCACTATCTTGAGGCATCCATGACGCGATATCAGACCCTTGATCGGTTAATTCCATGCTGATGTTGCTATTTTACGCTGGCGATAATCTCTATGCTCTCGATAGCACTCACGTAGTGGAGGTGATCCCGATGGTGACACCCCGAAAAGTTGATCATGTTCCCATTTATGTAGCGGGTATTTTTAATTATCGCGGTCGTTTAGTTCCGATGATTGATCTATGTCGATTATTGAACGGCACCGATTGTCGTCCACGATTGAGCACTCGTGTGATGATGGTTCATCACACTACGCCGGATGGCAAAAACTATCCTCTGGGGCTGATGGCAGAGCGGGTGACTGAAACCCTGAGCAGACCTGACTTAGACTCAACAGACGTGACTTCGACTAACGACGTGCCCTATTTAGGCAATCTATTCATGGATGAAAAAGGCATGATTCAACAGATTTATTGGCAGCCTCTAGTGGCGGAGGCCCAATCTACACGGCTGTTTATTGGGGGCGCTTAGGGCATGGTGCAAGACACAATTGAGGGGCTGCTGAGACAAAAAATTGGCTTAGATGCCAGCAGCATTGGGTCTAACACGATCGCTCACGCTGTTGATCGCCGCAGATTGGGATGTGGATTGCCCGATCGGGCCGCTTATCTCGCGCACTTGCAGTCATCACCTAAAGAAATGGATACCCTGATCGAAACGGTGGTGGTGCCCGAAACCTGGTTTTTTCGCGATCGTGAACCCTTTGTTTATTTGCATCAGTTTGTCACCGAGTGGCGATCGGCTCACCCGGCTGGCGTGTTTCGGGTTTTGAGTGCGCCTTGCTCAACGGGCGAAGAACCCTATTCGATCGCCATGACGCTGTTCAACGCTGGATTGACCCCGGCTCAGTTTAAAGTCGATGCTGTTGATATTAGTCAGCGCGCCTTGCTCAAAGCCAAAGGCGGAATTTATGGCAAACAGTCCTTTCGGGGCAACGTGACGGCTCAATCGCGCTATTTTGAACCTGTTGAAACTGGCCACGAAATTCGTCCGTTTGTTCGCAATACGGTCAACTTCATGCAGGGAAATTTGCTCAATTCTGTGCGTTTGGCTCAGGGAAACTATCAGGCTATTTTCTGCCGCAATCTTTTGATCTATCTCGATCGGGCTTCTCGCCATCGGGTGATTGAGCAGCTAGATCAAGCGTTAGCGCCTTCAGGTTTGCTGTTTGTGGGCGCAGCCGAAACCGCCCAAGTTACCGCTCCCCACTTCATCCCGATTCGCCATCCGTTTGCGTTTAGCTATCGCAAAGAGCCTCGTCATGCAGAGCGCCGATTGCCTACGATCGTGCCCACTGCGATTCCCGCTCCCGTTGTTAAATCCATTCCTTCTCAACCCATGCTGAAGCTTGAAACGATTCAACACCTTGCCGATCGGGGGCAGCTTAGAGACGCGATCGCCCTGTGCAACTCTTATCTAACGACTCATTCAACCGACGATCGGGCTTATCTGCTGTTGGGTGAGATTTATCAAGCGCTAGATCAGCCAGAGCCAGCAGAACAGGCGTTTCAAAAGGCCATCTATCTCAACCCCAACGCCTATAAAGCGATGACTCATCTGGCATTGTTAAAAGAGCAGAAGGGCGATCGGGCAGGGTCAGCGATTTTAAAACAGCGCATTCAACGGTTGTTAGACGCTTGACCTTGATCAGCCTGAAGGATCGCGGGCGTTGCTACGCTACTCTAGAAGTGAGTCTTGGTAAGCTGGGCATATGTTAAATCGCTGGAAAATTAGGACTAAAATTACTGCGGGTTTTGCGTTGGGGTTGGCAATCTTTACCACGATCGGCATTATCTCTTATCGCGGCACCGAGCAATTTATCTCAACGTCTCGTGACGAAAAGCACACCTATGAAGTGTTGAGTCAAGCCGAAGAGATTCTTTCGCTGGTCAAAGATGCCGAAACGGGGCAGCGCGGCTATTTGTTGACCAACGATTCCCGCTATCTCACCCCCTACAACAAAGCCCGATCGGCGATTCAACAAAAACTTGAGCAATTCAAGCAATTAGTCCAAGATAACCCCACTCAGCAGGGCTATGTTCAGACCCTAGATTCTCTGGCTAACCAAAAACTGACGGAGCTTGACAGCACCATTCGACTTAAACAAGCCAATCGATCGGATGCAGCGCTAAAAGTGGTGCAAAGCGGTGAGGGCAAGCGACTGATGGATCAGATCCGTGATACCGTGTCTCGCATGAAGGACGGAGAGAGCGATTTGTTGCAGAAGCGATCGCAGGTTGCAGAGAGTTCGGCCCGGCGCACGCTAGACAGCGTTTTATATGGAATGCCGATCGGAATTTTTCTCTTAGCATTAATTGGTGTGATTCTCAATCGCCAGATCACACAGCCGCTGAGTCAGGTTTCAAAAGTGGCGCAACAGGTTGCCGATGGCGATTTAACGCAGTCGATCACAGACACTCAAACCAATACTGAATTGGGGCAACTAATGAGGTCGTTTCACAACATGACCAAAAATTTGAGTGCTTTGATCACTCAGGCCCAAAAATCTGGCATTCAGATCAGCACGTCTACGACTCAGATCGCGGCGGCGGGCAGACAGCTTGAAGCGACCGTCAATGAACAAGTGGCCTCCATGCACGAGGTGAATGCAACATCTCGACAAATTGCGTCAACGGCAGGCGAGTTAGCAAAATCAATGGATGGCGTAGCGGCAACGGCCCACACCACGACAGAATCGGCCGCCAACAGCCAAACCAATCTCAATAAAATGCAGTCAGCCATGCAAAATTTAGTGCTGGCGACAAATTTAATCTCATCAAAGTTAACGGTGGTGGATGAGAAAGCGAATAATATCAACACGGTCGTGACTACGATTACTAAAGTGGCCGATCAGGCTAATTTATTATCGCTGAATGCCGCGATCGAGGCCGAAAAAGCCGGAGAATATGGGGCCGGGTTTGCAGTCGTGGCTAGAGAAATTCGTCGTCTTGCCGATCAGTCAGCCGTGGCCACTCTCGAAATTGAACAGATGGTCAAAGAGATGCAATCATCGGTGTCTACGGGCGTGATGGAGGTCGATAAATTTAGCAAAGAAGTGGGGCAATATGTGACCGAAGTAGGGGACATTAGTCAACAAATTGCTGGATTTATTCAAAATGTGCAGGGGTTAACGCCGCAATTTTCGGCCGTCAGCCAGCGCATGGATGAACAATATCGCGGGGCAGAGCAGATTAGCTTGGCGATCGGGCAACTCAGCGACGCGTCTTATCAAACCGTGCAGTCTTTGCAAGAAACCAACAATGCGCTGACTCAGTTAGATGACGCGGCTCAGGGCTTGCAGCGAGAAATTTCTCAATTTAAAGTGTGATGTGCAATGCTGACAAGTCTGTCTGCTGAGATCAACGATTGCTGGAATCAAATTGGCGTTAAGGGCGATCGCTCGTGCAGTCAGCTAGAGACGGTGATTCACTGCCGCAACTGCCCGGTTTATGCCACCGTGGGGCGCAGTTTACTAGAGCGAGAGATTCCGCTCGATTATCTCAACGAGTGGACGGCGGCGATCGCGGCATCATCCGATGAGTTGGCACTCAAGACTTCTGACCGTGACCCCGCTCTCTACACCGTTAGAGGGTCAAAAGACACGCTATCTGTGATTTTGTTTCGTCTCGGCGATGAGCAGTTTGCGCTGCCTGTGGGAGTGCTTAACGAGGTCACCCGTCTCGGTGCCATTCACCGATTGCCCCACCGCAGCAACGATGTGCTGTTAGGTCTGACCAACATTCGGGGCGAAATTTTGATGACGGTCTCGTTGAGTCAGTTGCTGGGCTTAGACCGTGAAGCAGAGTCGGCTCACGATCGCTCGGCGCTGAGTCGAATGTTGGTGGTGGGGCACGACGATCGCAAGTGGGTGTTTCCGGTAGATGAAGTGCATCGCATTCATCGGGTGCAGGAGAAGGAGTTAAAAGAGGTGCCCGTGGTGGTGTCGCAGGCAAGTCAGGCTTACACCCAAGGGATTATTGACTGGCAAACCAAAAAGGTGAATTATCTAGATGCCGACCTGTTGTTTTATGCCCTTGAGCGCAGCTTATTGTGATGAGCAGTGGAGACCCCAGGCGCGATTACTCCATGCTGGATCTGTTTCGTCAAGAAGTTGAGACTCAGGTCAAATCTCTTCAGCAGAGTCTATCGATTTTAAAGCAGCAGTCCTCTTTGGGCGGTGAATTGGATACGGCGATCCGATCGCTGCACGCGATCGCTGGCTCGGCGCAGCTAATAGAAATCAACGCGGTCGCTGACTTATCTGAGACCATGAGAGCCAGATTGATGGCCGTGCAGCACGACTCAACGGTTTTGTCTGACGTGCTCATCGATCGGCTGCTCCACGCCGGAGATCTGCTTGTGAAGATGAGCCAAGCCACGGGGGATGACTTTGATCGCTGGCTCTTTGACCATGCCGAAGAGGTGGCTCAGACGCAGGCCGCGATCGCGGGTGAGAGTCCGACCTTGCCACCGCCACAAGACCGAGCAGAAACCGCTTCAAGTCTCCAGACATCTAAGGAGGAAGTCGCTACGCCCGACTCACCCCCCGAAGATCCCAAACCTAATCCGCCGTCGCTGCTCTTAGATAGCTCAATGATGGAGTTATTTCGGCTAGAAGTTGAGTCTCAGGCGGCTCTTTTAAATAACGGTCTTTTGGCATTGGAGACTCAGCCCGAATCGGCTCAGGCGTTGGAGGCCTTGATGCGCGCTGCTCACTCGATCAAAGGGGCCGCTCGGATTGTGGGTTTAGATGCGGCAGTTCACCTCTCTCACGCGATGGAAGACTGCTTTGTTGCCGCTCAAAACCACACGATCGACTTGGATGGCGATCGGGTCGATGTGCTGCTGCGAGGCGTTGATCTGCTGCAAAATCTTGGTCAGGTGAGCGATGGTGAGTTAGCTTCTTGGCTAGCAGCCCATGACTTAGACTTTGCCTCAGTAGGAGCCACGATCGAGGCAATTCGCGACCCAAAGGCAACGATCGCGCCACCCAAAGCGATCGCGCCCATGCCTGCGGTTGTGACAGCGATCGCCCATGAAGCCAAGGCTGAGATCGAGTCAAGTCCTGCTGATCTGAGTGCTCGGCAGCGTCTCAAGACCGCGTAGTGAGAGTCAGTGCAGACAACCTCAATCGCATGATGGGGCTGGCCGGAGAATCGCTGATCGAGGCCAATTGGCTGCCGCCGTTTGCCGATGCGCTAGGGGTGCTCAAATCTCAGCAACTCAAGCTGTCTAAACACTTGGAGAAATTGCAGCAAAACGCTTTGATGAATTCAGCCGATCAAACGATGCAAACGCTGCTGGATGCAACTCGGCAACATGATCAAGAATGCCGAAGACAACTCAACGATCGCTTGATCGAACTCGAAGAATTCATTCGGCGATCGGCAAACCTCTCCGATCGGCTCTATCGAGAAGTGATCACGTCCAATATGCGGCCGTTTATAGACGGGGTGCAAGGGTTTCCGCGCATGGTGCGTGATCTCGCCCGCACGACTCAAAAACAAGTCAAGCTAGAAATCTTGGGCAAATCTACGTCGGTCGATCGCGACATTCTCAAAAAGCTAGAAGCTCCCCTCACCCATATGTTGCGAAACGCCGTTGACCACGGCATCGAGCTGCCCGAAGACCGCATCGCCGCCGGAAAACCTGCCGCAGGCACCATTCGCATAGAGGCGATGCACCGGGGAGGAATGTTATCAATCACGATCGCCGATGATGGCAAAGGTCTGGCACCGATGAAACTACGCCAGCAAATTGTAGACAAAAAGTTAGTGGGGCCCGATGTCGCCGCCCAGCTAACCGAAGCCGAACTGATGGAGTTTTTGTTTCTCCCCGGCTTCTCAATGGCCAAACAAGTCACTGAGCTTTCTGGGCGGGGCGTGGGTTTAGACATTGCTCAAAGCATGGCTCAAGAAGTGGGCGGCACCGTGCGGGCAACCTCTCAACCTGGCAAAGGACTGAGCTTTTATTTTCAACTGCCCCTAACGCTCTCCGTCGTGCGGACTCTGCTCGTTGAGATATCGGGCGAGTCCTATGCGTTTCCTCTGGCGCGCATTGATCAAATTGTGGCGGTTAAACCTACGGAGATTTTTGGGGTCGAAACGCGGCAATATTTCACCCTTGATCAGAAAAATATTGGTCTGATCCCTGTCCATCAAGTGCTCGATTTGCCGCCGCCCTCGTCGCTGTCTGACCCGCTTTGGGTAGTGGTGATTAGCGATCAGACCAACACCTATGGGCTAGTGGTCGATCGCTGCCTCGGAGAACGAGAACTGGTGGTGCGGCCGCTCGATGCTCGACTCGGCAAAGTGCAAGATATTAGTGCGGCCGCCCTGATGGGCGACGGGTCGCTGGTGTTGATTGTCGATGTGTCTGATCTAGTGCGATCGACAAATACTCTCCTCAACGAGGGCACGATCGCGAGAGTCATGTCCGCAGCAACTCAGTCTGAAAGCCTGACTCTAAATCCTTCTCCTCGCAAAGAGCCAAGGCGAGTGCTGGTGGTAGACGACTCGATCACCGTCCGAGAAATGGAGCGGAAGCTGCTGCAAAATCGCGGCTATCTGGTTGACGTTGCCGTTGATGGAATGGAAGGCTGGAATGCGGTACGATCGTCTCCTTATGATTTAGTGATCAGTGATGTTGATATGCCGCGAATGAACGGGATTGAACTGATTAAGGCCATCAAAAAACATCCTCGACTGAGGGCGACTCCGGTGATTGTGGTGTCTTATCGCGATCGCGAAGACGATCGGGTGCAAGGGCTAGAGGCTGGCGCAGACTACTACTTAACCAAAAGCAGCTTTCACGACGATACGCTAATTCGGGCTGTTGTGGATTTGATTGGTGAGTGATATGAAAATCGCAATCGTTAACGATAGGTTTATCGCGATCGAGGCGCTGCGACGAGTGGTGTTGACGATCGCTGACCATCAGATTGTGTGGATCGCCAAAGACGGGGCCGAGGCAGTAGACAAATGTGCCAAAAACACCCCCGACCTGATTTTGATGGATCTGATCATGCCCGTGATGGATGGGGTCGAGGCGACTCGGCAAATTATGAAACGCTCACCCTGCGCGATTTTGATTGTGACGGTGAGCATTGAGCAAAACTCGGCAAAAGTCTTTGAGGCGATGGGCTATGGCGCGCTTGATGCCGTCAACACTCCTGTTTTGGGCGATCAGGGCACTCCCGGAGGCGCTCTGGCTCTCCTTGGCAAAATTGCCATGATTGCTAAAATCGCGGGCAAGCCCAATCCGTCGCTATCGACTCCGCTGCGCCTTCCCACGGTGCCGCTGCCCTCGTCATCGTCACTGCCTCTGATCGCGATCGGGTCTTCGACGGGCGGGCCCAAAGCGCTGTCGATTATTTTGTCTCGCTTGCCTGCCAATCTAGAAGCCGCGATCGTCATCGTTCAACACGTCGATGCTCAGTTTGCGGGCGGCATGGTGGACTGGCTTAATCAACTAACACCCCTCACCGTCAAGAAAGCCGCAGTGGGCGATCGTCCTCAAAAGGGCGTGGTTTTGGTAGCCTGCACCAATGATCATCTCTGTTTGCAGTCTAACCAAACGCTGAACTATGTTAGAGAACCTGTTGACTATCCCTATCGGCCGTCGATCGACGTATTTTTTAAGAGTGTGGCTCACTATTGGGCGACTCAAGGCACGGCCGTGCTGCTGACAGGCATGGGGCGAGATGGGGCCGAAGGGCTACGATCGCTTAGAGATCTGGGCTGGCACACGATCGCTCAAGACCAAGAAAGCTGCGCGGTGTATGGGATGCCTAGAGCGGCGGCTGAACTAAACGCGGCGGTTGAAGTGCTGAACCCAGAAGCGATCGCCGCCACGCTGACAAACCGCACCGCCATCAGGCGTTAATCGGGATTCTCTTGTCGGGTTTGCCATGAACGATGCGATCACGGTGTTGCTGATTGACGATCAATCCATGATCGGGGAAGCCGTGCGGCGAATGCTAGGGTCTGAACCGGATATTACCTTTCACTATTGCAGCGACCCCACTCAAGCCCTCAAAATCGCTAGAGAGTGTCAGCCCACGGTGATTTTGCAAGATCTCGTCATGCCCCAGATGGATGGGCTGCTGCTGGTGCGGTTTTTACGATCGCACGATGCCCCCACCTATCACATTCCGCTAATCGTGCTGTCGAGCAAAGAAGAGCCTGTGATCAAAGCTCAAGCGTTTGAGCTAGGAGCCAATGATTATCTGGTCAAGTTGCCCGATCGGGTTGAGCTTCTCGCCCGCATTCGCTATCACTCCAAAGCCTATACCAATCTGCTCAAGCGCCAAGAAGCCGAGGCAATGCTGCGCGACGAAAACCAGCGCCAGGCGCTCTATATTCAACAGGTGGATAAATTGACCAATGCGGCGGTGACAGTTGAGCAAGACACCTTTGTGGCGGAGAGCTTGAGTGATGTCGTCGATCGTCCTGATGAGCTAGGACAACTCGCCCGCGTGTTTACTCAAATGGTCAAAACGGTGAAAACTCGCGAACAGGAATTAAAGCGATTAAATGACTCTTTTGCGCGATTTTTTCCGGGTGAATATCTCAAATTTCTTCGCAAAGACAGCGTGACTGAGGTGCAGTTAGGCGATTATGTTAGCAAAATGATGGCGGTGATGTTTAGCGACATTCGATCGTTCACCACCATGTCAGAAACGATGACCCCGCGAGAAAATTTTGATTTTGTCAATGCCTACCTCAAGCGGGTCAGCCCAGAGATTCGCAATCACTATGGCATCATCGTCAAATTTTTGGGTGACGGCATGATGGCGGTGTTTCCTGATGGGGCCGATGATGCGGTGGCCGCAGGAGTGGCCAAGCAAAAGCGAGTGCAAGAATATAACCAGCAGCGCACAGCGAGGGGTAATTTGCCCGTGCAGGTGGGCATTGGCATTCACGTTGGGCAGATGATGTTAGGCATGGTCGGCGAAGCGAACCGCATTCAGGGCGATGCGTTTTCAGATAACGTCAATTTGACCTCGCGGCTAGAGGGGTTGACCAAGTTTTATGGCGTTGCCATGATCATTTCGGGTCAAACCCTAGAGCATCTCAGCAACCCCGATCGCTACCAGATTCGCTTTTTAGATCGGGCGATCGTCAAAGGACGCAATGAGGCAATCTCAGTCTATGAAGTCTTGGATGCAGAAGTTGAAGAGGTGCGATCGCTGAAGCTAAAAACTCAGCCTGACTTCGATCGCGGCGTTCAATGCTATCGCGATCGCGATATCAACGATGCCAAACTTTGTTTTGAGCAGGTGTTAGCCATTCACCCGGCTGATAAAACTGCAAAACTCTATCTAGAACGAGTCGAATCTCTGATCGAGCAAGGCATCCCCGACGATTGGAGTGAAGCTTGGGTATTTATTGACAAGTGATTGACTTCAAACCCAGTTGGGTTGCTTAGGTGGGGGCAGCGGCTTACCTCGCAGCAGCGTCCAGGTAATGGTTCCGACTTTGCCATTTGCCCTCAGCTTGTGCCGTTGCTGAAAGGCAATAACGCACTTGCGCGTTTCATCGTCAAAAATGCCGTGGCGCTGAACGCGATAGCCGTTGACGTTGAGCAATCCCTGAAGCTCGTAGACATCTGCCCCTGCCAACCCTTCTCTCAGCAGCCGAGCGCCCGGTTGAATAGTGCTCTTCAACATCGCCCAGGTTTTAGCATCAATGGTGCAATCTAATCTCAGCCGATATTTAAACTGGTAAGCTCTGACGGCTTCTTCGGTGCGGCTGTTAAATGCGCCGTCTACTCTGAGCCTAAACCCGTGGGCGTTGAGCAACTCTTGCAGCGCTACGACGGCCTCGCCGACATCCCAAGGGCGCAGTTCAGGTTCTGAAACTTCTGGCGAAATTGGCGGAGGGGTGCCTGGGTCAATTTCAGTCTGAGAATTGACGGATTCAGGATGGGTCATCACACCAAAGACCGTTTTATTGGGGTTAGGAAGAGTTTCCAGAATGGTACGACAAATTGCAAAAAGCCACAAGAAATCTTTGCGGGGATACGATCGCCGCCAAAGTTCGCCAGCCAAAAACGGTTTGAGATGACTCCAACAGCTACAGCGCGCAGATCGCTTTGACCGCCTCAGCCGATTGATTTTTGGTGGGGCTACTTGCTCGATCGCTGGGATTATGTAACGTCATCTCATAGCGCTCCCATCCGGCAAACCGCATATCTTCCTTTTGTTCGCGCACAAACTGATAGAGGGTTTTGGTTTTGCAATCTACCTGCATGATCTCAAAGGCCAAGACTCCTCGGCAGGCAGTGCCCTCTCGACCCCGCGAAACTTTGGCTAGAAAGAAGCGATCGCTGCCGTCCTTTTTCACCCCGGCGGGATCGACCTCATAGGAACAAGCGCCCCGATCGTCGCCCAGCCAGAGTTTATATTGCTGCAAATAACCATAGAATTTGTTCAATACGGCTTCGGGGGGAACGTTGCTAGGTTTGACAACGGATGGAGCGATCGGGGGCGCAGCCTGAGCTAACGGAGTCTCGATCGTGCCGTAACTCAACAGCCCCACGACTATGAGACTCGAACTAATTTTAGAGATCATGAACCTTTCCAAGCGGATGGCCACATTATTGCAGACTCGATGAACATTCCAGATCCGTCAGGGAGCGGTCAGAGTCAGCAGCCCGATCGGACGTGAGACTTCTGCAAAGCGATCTTTCTGATAAGCTAGACTCTTCAAGTTTGAGTGATTGATCGCTCTCTTCTGTTCTGCATCTCTAGAGCCGCGCCACGCATGAATCTCTCTCTGACCAACCGAATTCAAGCAGCCCCCGATCGCGGGCTTTCTCAAGCGCCAGACCTCTCGGTAGTGGTGCCCATCTACAACGAAGTTGAGAGCATTCCTCTCTTGTTAGAGGCGATCGCCGCCAGTCTAATCGCCGAGCAGATTCACTACGAAATCATCTGTGTTGACGACGGCTCTCAAGATGGCTCTGATGCCCTGCTCAAACAGCAGGCTCAAACGCGCACCGATCTACGAGCCGTGATTTTGCGCCGTAACTATGGACAGACAGCGGCGATCGCCGCCGGGTTTGGCCACGCCACAGGCAAGATCATCATCACCCTAGACGGCGACCTACAAAACGACCCCGCAGACATTCCGATTTTGATGGCAAAGCTTGAAGAGGGCTATGACTTAGTGAGCGGTTGGCGCAAAAATCGGCAAGATGCGTCTCTCACGAGAGTTTTGCCCTCTAAGATTGCCAATTGGCTCATTGCGCGGGTCACCGGAGTGCGCGTTCATGACTATGGCTGCTCACTCAAAGCTTACCGGGCCGAACTGGTTGCCGACATGAATCTCTACGGAGAGTTGCACCGATTTCTGCCCGCCTTGGCCTTTATTGAAGGCGCAAGAATCACCGAGATTCCGGTGCGCCATCACGCTCGGCGCTTTGGGCAAAGCAAATATGGGTTAGACCGCACCTTCCGCGTGATTATGGATCTGTTGACGATCTTCTTCATGCGAAAGTTTTTAACTCGCCCCATGCACGTATTTGGCTGGTTTGGTCTGCTGGCACTGATTTCAGGCACCGCCCTAGGTCTCTATTTAGCCTATGTCAAACTCGCCTTTGGGGAGACCATTGGGCAACGTCCCCTCTTGATCTTGGCGGTTTTGCTGGTTTTGTCGGGGCTACAGCTATTTAGCTTTGGGCTGTTGGCTGAGTTGTCAATGAGAACCTATCACGAGTCGCAGGGCAGACCCATCTATCGAGTCAGAGAAGTGATCGAAAAATCAGATCATCTCTAGTAGTCCGCCAAACTAACTCTGAAAAGTCATATCAAACCACCTAACCAAGATCTCGTTTGCAGGGGGTTTGGGGGAGGCAACCGTCCCCCAATGGGGGTTTGGGGGCGTGCCCCCAAGGGTCGGAAGCCCAAGACTATCGCATCATCGCCAAAGATTTGTACTAGTCAAAGTTGAATTGGTGAACTACTAGTCCGCTCGCCTCAACGCACTAATCGCGTGACCCTTGAGACCCTCGCGATGCAAAATGTGACTCAGGGGCACTGCGTCGCGCCAGCGCTAGCAGCAAATAAACAATTAGCAAATAGCCCGAAGCTAACACCGGAATAATGAGCGGAATATCACGGTAAAACATAGGTCGATCGAGGCGCTAGATAAACGTGTGAATCGGAACGAATGGGGTGGATTGGGGCATCGAAAAATTCACCGATCGCTCAGTGCGCGATCGGCCCGCTGTCAGTGCAACGCATCAAAACGAATCTCGACTTCGCGGCTTAATACAGAAAATGGCTGACTACCAAGAGTCAACTTTCTAGACCTAGGCAGTCAAACCTTGAAACTTTCAGGGTCAAACGCTGTCAGGAGAGATCGATTAGCTTAAATCATCTCTGACATCGGGAACTCTCTAGGGTTTCGATCGCAGTAAGCGTATGAAATTTTTGAAATGCTTACCTGATAGCATAACACAGCAATTTGTCAACTTGGGTACTTTCTTAAAGCCGTTTTCTGAAGTTTCGCGATTCCATAAGCCAGAGAGGGACTACATTCCAGAAATTTCTCAAAAAATAAACCCCCAACAAAACTTGACCCGCAAAACTCACCCTGCCCACGAATAAATTTGAACTAAATTTCAGGGAGTGTGATCCGCTTCATAGGTGTCTAATTCACTCTGTCTGTTGATTGAACCGGGATCTCTCAAACTTTTTCTGCCTTGATATTCCACGAATCCAGTGCTTATCTTAAAATAAAGTCAGGACTTGTAAAGTTTCTTAACCATGTCGCCCCTTCGCTGGCTTATTCATGACCTCAGCAACCTCCCTATTCTCCCCGGTTGAAGCAGACCTCTGTGTGCTGACGGAGAACCTCAAACAGTTAATTGGTGCTCGTCATCCGATCCTCTATGCTGCCGCAGAACACCTTTTTGGAGCCAGGGGGAAACGGGTGCGCCCCGCGATCGTTTTCCTGGTGGCACGGGCAACGATGCCCAATCAAGGCATGACTGAACGCCATCGACGACTCGCTGAAATCACTGAGATGATTCACACAGCCAGCCTCGTGCATGATGATGTCGTAGACGAGTCAGAAGTCCGCCGGGGGATTCCGACCGTCCACAGCAACTTTGGTAGCCGAGTTGCGGTGCTGGCAGGAGATTTCTTATTTGCTCAATCGTCTTGGTATCTGGCTAATCTTGACAATTTGCAGGTGGTCAAGCTTTTGTCAGAAGTGATCAAAGATTTTGCAGAAGGCGAGATTCAGCAAGGGCTAAATCGGTTTTCTATCACGTCGATCGAGGCTTATCTTGAAAAAAGCTATTACAAAACGGCTTCTCTAATCGCCAACAGTGCCAAAGCGGCAGCTGTGCTCAGTGACTTACCCGAAGCCCAGACGCAGCAACTCTATGGCTATGGTCGCGATTTTGGGCTGGCGTTTCAGATTGTGGACGACATTTTAGATTTTACAGGCTCGACCGATAGCCTAGGTAAACCTGCGGGGTCTGATCTCAAAAGTGGCAATTTAACGGCTCCCGTTCTCTATGCCCTCGAAGAAAAACCCTATCTAGAAGTCTTGATTGAGCGAGAGTTTGCCCAAGACGGTGACTTAGAGCAGGCGTTAGCGTTGATCAAAGACAGTCGGGGCATTGAGCGATCGCGGGATCTGGCTGCTCACCACGCCAAGGCAGCGATCGCGCATCTAGCCGACTTGCCGATCTCTGAGTCGCGTCAGGCTTTGATCAAACTAGCTGATTATGTTTTGAGTCGTTTGTATTAATTCATACGTTTCTTTTGGGTTGGGGCAGATCTCTCTGCCCCATTTTTTGCGGCAATTTTTGAATTTAGTAAATCTGTAAAAAGTTGGAGATGATTTGGGCGATCGCTGCTTTTTGTCACCTAGCAAACATCTTTTTTTGCCAAACTTTGGGAAATAACTTATCGCTGAAATAGGTTTAACTGAGCTTAACCAATTGATTAATCGAAGTGATTTTGCAAAATAAGCTCAAGTAGGATATTGTTTAACCAAACGACCTTCACAATTAGCAATCTTATTAGTTTAGCGAACGAGCGCATCTGGTTACTGAGTTTCCTGAAACGTCAAGGCTTGGGCTGAAACCAAGCTTCTGTGTGGCTTGTGGTCGATGAATCTAATGGGAGTTTAGCCAATAAGGGAGGATAGATAAGGTTGTTTGTTAGCCATCTGTTTGACTGGTGGCAAAGGCTTTTTGCCGCAAAACGTGATCAAAAATTACGGCGGATGTGGGGTGCTTTGAGCCTTTGTCATCTTTAGAGTCATTTGAAAGCGCTCAAGATTTCTTTCTCATGACTGATTTGCTCGATCGCAGTTCGGCTGTAACTTGAGACTTATATTAAGTCAGTCAAACATGATTGATCCGAGCTTTTAATGCCATTCTACTCACTGAATTTTGGTAAATCAAACTATGCTATTTCTAGGTCAAAGGCAAAGAATTGCACTCATTTCTGAACACGGTGACCCTGCCATTGAAATCGGTAAAGAAGAGGCTGGCGGGCAAAATGTCTATGTGCGCCAAGTCGGTGAAGCCTTGGCTCGTCAGGGATGGCAGGTCGATATGTTTACCCGGCAATCGGATGCTGCACAGCCTAAAATCGTTGACCACAGCCGCCACTGCCGCACTATTCGCTTGACGGCGGGGCCAGAGGCATTCATTCCTAGAGATGAATTGTTTCCTTATATGCCGGAGTTTGTGCGATCGTTCCAGCGCTTTCAAGACGAGAATCGCATCCAATACGATTTAGTGCACACCCATTATTGGATGTCAGGCTGGGTTGGCATGGAGTTGAAAAAACTACAGTCAACTAAGCAGATTCACACCTATCACTCTCTGGGCGCGGTGAAATACCAGTCCATTTCAACGATTCCTTTAGTCGCCAAAACGCGGCTTGCCAGTGAGAAAACCTGTCTTGAAACCGTCGATCGCGTCGTGGCCACCAGCCCTCAAGAGATGGCCCACATGCGATCGCTGGTTTCGACTCATGGCAATATTGACGTGATCCCCTGCGGCACAGATATCTGTCGATTTGGCTCGATTTCTCAAACCAGGGCCCGTCAGCTATTGGGATTCTCTCCGCAAGACAAGGTAGTGCTTTATGTGGGGCGGTTTGATCGTCGCAAAGGCATTGAAACTCTGGTGCGCGCCATGGGTCAATCAACGCTGCGGGGCAACGGAACTCTTAAATTAGTGATTGGGGGCGGCAGCCGTCCGGGTCAGAGCGATGGGCTGGAGCGATCGCGAATTGAAAGCATTGTTGCCGAACTGGGGCTGCAAGCGACTACCCTGTTTCCGGGTCGGTTGGGCGAAGATAACCTGCACCTCTACTATGCGGCGGCAGATGTCGCGGTGGTGCCTAGCCACTATGAGCCGTTTGGGTTAGTCGCGATCGAGGCGATGGCAAGCGGCACTCCTGTTGTGGCCAGTGATGTAGGCGGGTTGCAGTTTACGGTGGTGCCCGAAGAGACGGGGTTATTGGCTCCGGCAAAAGACGAGGCGGCGTTTGCGAGAGCCATCGATCGCATCTTGTCTGACTCGACGTGGCGCGATCAACTCGGTCAAGCGGGTCGGCAGCGAGTCGAAGCGCACTTTAGCTGGAATGGGGTCGCGGCTCAACTCAGCAAGCTCTATCACCAAGTGCTTCAAGAAAAGCCCGTCAAAAAGGCGGCGAAGCAGCAAGCTGTGGTCAGCGCTTAAGAGCGTGAATTCGGCAGACTCTGGATGAAGGCGGGGGACTGTTCAGATTGGCGTGAGGGCATGGCATTGCCGTGCCCTTTGTCTGTGACCCATGCCATTAATCGACAGGATTTAGCTGACTAGTCAGCCTCCTATAGTGACCAGAGTCAGAATTGCGTAGATCTGTTGTCATTGAGGCTTTAGGCCAATAGCGAGACGTGGGCACAGGCGACGCGCCACCCTTCAGGTGCCTTTACCCAAGTTTGACTCTGCCGCCCGATTAGCCCAGATCCTCGGCGCTGAAACTCGGTATTAGCGGTGGCAAACTCTTGTCCATAGGTGGTGATCACGGTGTTTCGCAAAATCCGATCGAGATTGATCGGAGAGCGGGCATCGCGAAAGGCCGCGATCGCATCATATCCATAGAGATTTTCAGCCACACCATAGCGAATTGTGTGAGCACTGTTGAGAAATAATTCATGCAGCGTCGTGACATCGTTGTCTCCTAAAGCCGCTTCATAGCGCTCAAAGGCAGCGGTGACTTCTGTCAAAACGTCAGGATGGTTGATTTGCATAGTCTTCAGTCAAAACAAGTTTGTTGGTTGCGTTGCCGTGTGTGTCTATGGCATGGACGATCGGGACTCTAGTTGCGAGGTCTAAATGGGCGATCGTGGGTAGGGTGAGACGGTCAAGAGCCATGATCAACGATCGCAGAGAATTTCCGTGAGCGGCAACTAAAACATTTTGCCCTTGTTTGAGATCAGCGAGGATGCGAGTTTAAAAATCGGGTCTTCATAGTTTCCGAAATTGGAAGAAATGCCTGTGTATCCATAACTCAGCATTTAACTGTCCGACCTCTAGAGCCAAAACTCTGGAGGTTTTTATTATTCCTGGCTTCTCAGACGATCGGGCTTAACGGGATCTAACGGGAGTTTGATGAAATTTCTCACGGCGATTGCCCTCGGAAACATCCTTTAGGCTTTGAGACGGTGAGACTTTTGTAACGTTATAGTATGTTGTAACGTTATAGTGTGATATTTAACACAACAATTCCCAAAACCTTCATTTTGGTTCATTGCGTCACCGGGAAACCCACTCCCCTTGTGGGTTGGGAGGGATAGGTGCGCGGGTCAAGGGGTTCAACGCCCCGCAGATTCGCACGTAATCTCTGCAAATGACAGATAACACCAGCCCCATATGATGGTAGTATATCTGTACGCAGAGAACGATTCGCATCCAACTCAAACCCGACATCGCAACGGCTCAGGTGCTGTCTCAAACGATTGAGCAATACACCTAGTCGTTCAATGCCGTGTCTCAGCATGGATGGGAAAACGACTTGGCAAATGGCGTAGAGTTGCACAAAGCAACCTACTACGACCATCGCGCTCAGACTGGACTTCCTTCTCAACTGGTCTGTGCTGCACGAGTCAAAGCAACCGAGGCTTTGAAATCTGCCAAGACCCTGAAAAAGAAGGGCAAGACGGTCAATTGTCCAACCTCTAAGTGTTGCCCCATTCGCTACGATGCTCGGTCTTACACGATCTGGTTTGACCGCAGCGAAGTGACGATTCTCAGCCTCAAGAGACGGGTCAAACTGACCTTTGAGATTGCTGAATACTATCGCCAATATCTGACCTGGAAAAACACCAGTGCAGACTTGCTGCAAGACCGCAAAGGGCGTTGGTGGCTGCACGTTGTTCTGGAGATTGAAACTCCTGAATTTGCTGCGACCGACGAGTTTGTAGGAGTCGATTTGGGCATTGTCTCCCCGGCGGTCGATAGTCGAGGAAATCAGTATAGTGATACTGTCCACCGGGGTTCTTGGAGTGCATGATGGTCAGCGGGTGAACTGCTATCCCGATTTACCCTTTGCCTTTTGGCTCCAGCGCATAGAGCCTGATTTCGCTGGTTCCACATCCCGGTGGTTCAAGTGCATCTTTGCTTTCGCTACTCATGGGTTCTTGCTAAAGGGATTACCCACTGAGGCTGTTAGTTACCGTCTTTCGCCCCGCTTTATCGGTTTGATGGCTAGTCTCCTCGATAGGGGTCGTGCTTTCACCGCTGCACCTACGGGGTAGGACTTGGGAATGTCACCCTCACCTACATGGCTATCAAGTTGCCAAGGTTCGGTCGGGATTGCTCCCTTCTTTGTCCTTGCCAGTCGTCCTTGAGTATTCCTACTCATTTAGACTGAACGAATCGCAGCATCCCCTTGTGGGTGGGGTGGTTGACGCTGCCTCACCCGTCCTTCCTCCATAGTATCCATACAAAACACGGTGAGCACCGCATTATTTATGACTGACATTGACGCAAGACACTGATCTGGTTTGCCCGATCGCTGCCCCCAACTCGTTCAAAATCATCAAAAAAATATTTTGAGCAGAAAGCAAGTGTATTAGAATGCTGTAGCCCAAATCTAATTCTTGTTGATTAGATAAATTTGGCAAAAACGCACTCACCCAAACCACGCTGCTTCCTGCCTCACTTCTCCTATGCCATCAAACGCTTCGAGTCAAAATCTTATAGATACTTTCCGAAACTTGACTGTCGATCTCTGCGTCTCCAAAATTCGAGGGGCATCAAACTTCTGTGATTTTTATAGATTATCCAGAAAGGCGCGATCGACTTGAGAATACTAAACAACAACCACGGTCTTGGCTCTTGATGAATTCTTTTCACTGAGGAGAGTGCTCCCCAGTATTCAGGTTGCAAGACTGGCAATCTTATCGTTTTAGGCAGAGTCAAAATGCCATCTAACTCAGCCTTGTATCTGCTTAAAAACATGACCAATCGCAGGAATTTGCGCCTTAAATCTTAGATAACTTTCGATTTGTCAACCCCTTCAAAGATACGAGGCTTATCAGGAGAAATTGCTTTGAAACGCAGCGGATTATTATCTCAACTAGTTCAAAAAAAGCCAGAAAAAATCAATCAAACAGTCGTGAAAGGAGCGGCTAATTTTTTCTTTTTTCTGCTACCTTTTGCCTTTTTTCTAGTTACATTGCCTGCTCAAGCAGCCAAACTACAGTTTTGGCGGTTTGATGCTAACCAAAACCGTCTAGAGTTCACCACCGATGAAGGCGTGCAGCCCAGAGCGCAGCTAATTGCTAACCCAACCCGGTTAGTGATCGACCTCCCCGGAATTCGCCTCGGTCGCCCTGCGGTGACGCAACCGGGCAACGGAAGCTCGATTCAATCGCTGCGGGTGGGGCAGTTCGATCGCGACACGGCCCGCATCGTGGTAGAGCTAGCACCCGGCTATACGATCGACCCCAATCAGGTGCGGTTTCGCGGCGCGTCTCCCCAAAGCTGGACGGTGCAGCTTCCGACTCCTCAAATGACCTCAGCGCCCTCTGCGACGGGCGATCCTTCCTCGGTGACGGTGCCCACGATCGGGTCAAACAATCCCAGCCTCGCGATCGGCGCTACGCAGATTCAGAGCATTCAACCGACCCCCGATGGGTTTTTTATTCGCACCAGTGGCGGTCAGCCCCAAACACGCGTGCAGCGATCGGGCGATCGCCGTCAGATCCTCGTCGATCTCTATGGAGCTACGATCGCGCCCAGCCTCGCGTCTCGTGATTTTCTCGTCAACCGCAACGGAGTCAATCGAGTGCAGGTGACCCAACTGCCCTCGTCTCCGCCCGTGGTGCGCCTAACGCTGTTGATGTCATCTCCTAGCAGTGGTGACTGGCAGGCCAGCGCCAGCGGCTCAACGGGAATCGTCTTGCTGCCTCAAACCGGGATGGCAACCAACCCAGAGAGCAGTCAACCTCCCAGCAGCGGGCTGGCAACCATTCAGTCCGTTGAGTTAGAAGAGGGCAGTCGGCAGCTATTGATTCGCTCCGATCGTCCGATTCGCTACACCTCAGGGTGGGATCGAGCCTCCGGCGCTTATCGCATCACGATTCCTTCAGCACGGTTAGACCGATCGGTGCAAGGGCCACGACTCACCGCCAGCAGTCCTCTTCTACAAGTCCGCTTGCGGCAAGACGATCCGAGCACAGTAGCAATTTTTCTCTCGCCAGCATCGGGCACGCAAATCGGGCAGATCAATCAACCCAGTCAGCAGCTTCTCGCCCTGCAACTGCGGCGATCGTCCTTGTTCCCCGTGTCGCCAGGCGGCATTCCTGGATCTAACATCCCCCTGCCGTCTACCAACGCGCCGCCCGTCTATCTGCCTCGCGTCCCCAATGGCAAAGTAGTGGTCGTGATCGATCCAGGGCACGGCGGGCCTGACCCCGGAGCCGTTGGCATCGACGGGCTACAAGAAAAAGAAATCGTGATGGATATTGGTCGCCAAGTAGCTGCCTCTCTAGAACAGCAGGGCGTGCAGACGGTGCTGACTCGCACCACTAACGATGTCGATGTCGATTTAGAACCTCGCGTTAGCCTGGCAGAGCGCATCAACGCCACGCTGTTTGTCAGCATTCACGCCAACTCGATCAACCTCAGTCGTCCAGATATTAGTGGTTTAGAAACCTACTATTACCAAAGTGGGGCAGGGTTGGCGCGATCGATTCACGATAGCGTTTTGCAAGGAACCGGAATTCAAGATCGGGGCGTGCGGACGGCGCGATTTTATGTGCTGAGAAAAACCTCAATGCCATCGGTCTTGGTCGAAGTCGGGTTTGTGACGGGCAGAGACGATGCGGCAAAACTCTCGACGGCTGCTTATCGCAAACAGATGGCAGACTCGATCGCACGGGGAATTTTGCAGTACATGCGATAGCAGCCTAAAAGAAGGGGATTGAGCCAATCGGCGTTAACCTCTAGACTAAGAACCATCTAGACGTTTCCCTGAGTTAGGGTCAAAGTCGGCGGTCAGTGTGTGTGTGGAGTCAGCCTTTATCTATGAAAAGTCAAGCATCCGATTTTAGTCGGCAAACCGAGTTTTTACTCAGTCAGCAACCGTCTAGCCAAGCCCCGATCGGCGTTTTTGATAGCGGCGTTGGGGGCTTAACCGTTTTACGGGAGCTTTATCGCCAATTGCCCAATGAGTCGATTCTCTATTTTGGAGACACGGCGCGATTGCCCTATGGAACAAAGTCTCGCAGCGAGATCCTGCACTATGTGCGAGAGATTTTGACTTGGATGGTGCAGCGCGGAGTCAAGATGGTGATTATGGCGTGCAACACGAGTTCGGCGTTGGCGATCGAGACGGTGCGATCGGAGTTTCCTGACCTGCCGATTTTAGGGGTGATTTTGCCAGGGGCACGAGCCGCCGTGCAGGTGGGTAAGCGGATCGGCGTGATTTCGACCCCAGCCACCGCCGCCAGCAACGCCTATCGAGACGCAATTTTAGAAGTTGATCCCACCGCAGAAGTTTGGCAGATTGGCTGCCCTGAATTTGTGCCGATCGTTGAGGCAAACCGCATTGATGAACCCCATACTTATCAGGTGGCGCGAGACTATTTAGCCCCCTTGATCGAGCAAGAAATCGACACGCTGATCTACGGCTGCACCCACTATCCCCATCTGGCCCCCGTGTTGAAGTCATTGTTGCCCCGATCGGTGCAGTTAATCGATCCGGCGGTGCACGTCGTCAAGGCGGCCGCTCAAGAACTGGATCTGCTGGGTTTAAAGCAGGCCCGATCGCCCAAACCCACTGAGTTTTGGGTGAGTGGCAATCCTGAACCCTTTATTGCCATTTCGCGTCAGTGGCTAGGCTGCACGCCTGTCGTTGATCAGATGACCTTGCCATCGGTGAGACAGCCCTCGATCTCAGTAGAATCTGAATCGACTTCTCTTTAGGAATTTAATGAAGATTAGGTACTGAATTTATCAAGGTGATTTGAGTTACACCCGATCGAGAAATTCTTTTGGAAAATAATGGGGAATACTCAGATTTGTTACACCTTGGTTGCTGCCTCAATGTCTTTAGAATCCTTTCAAAATCATGTCCTAGTTATCGAAGACGATCACGGACGGCGAGAGTTAAGACTCCAAGAAGTCACTTACTCGATCGGTCGCGATCCCAAGTGCGATATTCGGCTAGCCTCTCAGTTTGTGTCTCGCCGTCATGCGACGCTGCTCCAGTTGCCCAATGACGATGGCACTCACTACTATCGCTTGGTCGATGGCACCCTCAGAGGCAGCCCTAGCGCCAATGGGCTGATCATTAATAGCCAAAAATTAAAAACCTGTGATTTGCAAAACGGGGATGAAATAATTTTTGGGCCGCAGGTGCGCGCCTTCTACTATCTGCTGGCAGGAGACACGGTTATTCCTACGTTAGCGGACTCTGACACGCTGATCGGCGCTGTCCGCTTGGGCGATCTGCCGTCTGCCAGCATCCTTTAATCGCCTCTGCCTGTTTGGAGAAACCGGAATCCCGAAGTTCTCCAAACTGAGGGGTTTAGGGGCTTTATTTCTGCGTCGGCAAATCTAGGTTGATGAAGGGGAGTGCGCCATTGCCGCCCATGACCTGCGGAAATTTGCCGTCCCATTTGTCGATCGCCTGCTTTTGCAATAATTCTGCGGTGAGGGTTTCTCGCAGCAGTCGTTGCGCTTCGGCTTGCCCTTTGGCTCGATTGACGTTGGCCTCCGCTTCTTGTTCGGCTTCTTGGGCAATATAGACGGCTCGTTGCGCTCGCTGCTCGGCAATTTGTTTTTCTTCAACCGCTTTTGAAAACTCGGTCGAGAAGGTCAGATCGACGACGCTGGTATCAAGAATGATAATGCCGTATTTGGCCAAGCGATCGCTTAAGGCGATGTCAAAATCATGTTTGAGTTCGTCTCGTTTGGTGATCGCTTCTTCAACCGTGCGGCGGGCGGCGGCGATCTTAAACGACTCTTGGGTTTGTGGGGCAATAATCTTTGAGACGATATTCTGCAACGATCCTTGGGTGCGACGAATCACCACAACTTGAGTGGCATCTAGGCGAAAGTTGATCGCAAAACTCGCGGTTAGCTGCTGCAAGTCTTTGGTTGAGCTTTGGGCCGGAACTTCAAACTTCTGCACGGTCAAATCATAGAGATCAATCGTTGAGATGAGGGGCGGCTTGAGGTGAACGCCTTCTAGCAACACGCCGTCTTGAGCTTTGCCCAACACACTGAGAACGGCCGCCTGTCCGGGGTTGATGATCACGATCGCATTCAGCCCGATCAGAGCGATGACGCTCACTAGAGCTAACGCCAGGGTAGTCCGCCAGTCGAGACTTTTATTATTCACAATGTCTTGAATGCTTGATTTTACGATGTCTTCAGCCTACCTTAAAGACGGCCTGCAATGACTCACAAAAAAGCTGCTGAAAGCCAAAAGGTCTTCAGGGACTTTAGCAACCTATACGAGACTGGCGGGACTCGAACCCTCGACCTACCGCTTAGGAGGCGGTCGCTCTATCCATCTGAGCTACAGCCCCAAAGTTAAGCGCATTATAGCAGTCAGTCAGAAAGAAGGCGCACGATCGCTGGGCTAACCGTGAGTTTTTTGGGGGCAGAGTTGTTTAGAATCCCACGATCAGCGGCTCAGTGTTGTAATCTGAATATTTGTGACTTGATCAACCGATCGGGAGCCGTGAATGGATGTCAGCCTAGTCGTGTCCAACCTTTTGAATCCGCCTGTCTTATTTTTCTTTTTAGGAATGTCGGCTGTTTTGGTCAAGTCTGATCTTGAAATTCCGTCTCCGATTCCCAAGTTATTTTCGTTGTATTTATTAATCGCGATCGGGTTTAGGGGCGGTTCAGAATTGTTTAAGAGCGGCATGACTCAGAGCGTTGTGTTGTCCATTGGGGCGGCCGTTTTAATGTCGTGTCTGGTTCCGGTCTACACTTTTTTTATCTTGAGAATCAAGTTAGATCCTTATAATGCGGCGGCGATCGCGGCCACCTATGGTTCCATTAGTGCCGTCACGTTTATCACGGCTGGCTCTTTTCTCGACCAGCTTGGCATTGCCTCTGACGGATATATGGTGGCAGCGCTAGCATTGATGGAGTCACCCGCGATCGTGGCGGGTTTAATCTTAGTGAAAGTGTTTGCCGTAAATCAAGACAGACAAGATTTTGATTGGGGAGAAATCTTGCGAGAGTCGTTTTTTAACGGCTCAGTGTTTTTATTGTTTGGCAGCATTATCATTGGCATCTTGACCGGAGAGCACGGCGAAAAGGCTTTGAAACCTTTTACTCAAGATCTATTTTATGGAGTGCTGACCTTTTTTCTGTTAGACATGGGGCTGGTTGCTGCTAAAAGAATTCAGGATTTGCAAAAAGCGGGCTTGTTTCTGATTTCGTTTGCGATTTTAATCCCAATCTTTAATGCTGGAATTGGTATCGCGATCGCCAAAGTGATTCAAATGTCGCCGGGCAATGCGCTATTGTTTGCCGTTCTCTGTGCCAGCGCGTCTTATATTGCCGTTCCTGCGGCGATGCGGCTCACCGTTCCTGAAGCCAATCCTAGTTTATATATTTCGACGGCTTTGGCAGTCACCTTTCCCTTTAATATTTTGGTAGGAATTCCGCTTTATTTATATGGAATCAATCTGTTCTGGAGTTAATCATGCAAGTCGTCAAACGCATTGAGATTATGGCAAGTTCAGTCGAGCTTAATAAAATCCTCAAGGGGCTAGATATATCTGGTGTTCCGGGCTATACCGTGATTCGCAATGTGGGCGGAAAAAGTGCTCGCGGCACCGTGTCAGATGACTTTTCACTCAACAGTTTAGATAACGTTTATGTGATTGCATTTTGCTCTACTGAACAGATGGAGGGCGTGATCGAAGAGCTTAATCCAATTTTGAATAAGTTTGGCGGCGCTTGCTTTGTGTCAGATGCCATGCAAGTGCCCGTAGTCCGATGTGTGGGGTCATGACGTGAGGGCACGCTTGGGCTAGCCGCCGATCCGTTGAACTCACCTTCTTAATCGACTCTTTCTAGCTGCCACAAAATCTGATTTCCTTCTCGTCGCACTCGTGAGACCACCCAGTTGCGCCAAACCCAGTTATCACCGCGACTGGTGACAGCGCTGGCGTTGACATCCATCAGATCGGCAAGTTCAGAACTGGTGATCAGATAAGCTTTGCTGGCAATTTCATCGGCCATTTGCAGCGTTTCGACCAAGTGCCGTAGGCTTTCGACGCGACCTTCGCGGGGCAACTCTTCTGACAAATCAACCGATGCAGGCAGTGATGGCTCTGTCATGGCAACCTCAGGCTCGTGGGCTTGGTCAGAAAATATTTTGAGCGCAGGCATTTTGCCGTGAGAAAAGGCCCGAGCGATCGTGTCACAGCGTTCGTTGCCGATGTCTCCGGTGTGCCCTCGCACATAGCGCCACTCGACCTGGTTTGAGTTAAGCTCATCTAAAATCTCCCACAGATCTTGATTGAGAACGGGCTTGCCTGTGGAGGTTTTCCAGCCTTTTTGCTTCCAGCCTTTGATCCACTTTGTGATGCCGTTTTTAACGTATTCGCTGTCAGTGTAGAGGGCGATCGGGTCTTTCTGATCAGAGTCGTGCAAAAATTTAAGGGCCGCGATCGCCGCCTGCATTTCCATCCGATTGTTAGTGGTTTGCGCGTCGCCTCCTCCCAGCTCGTGCACCGCACCATTGGCAAAATAAGCGACGGTGCCCCATCCACCTGGCCCCGGATTGCCCGAACAGGCTCCATCGGTGTAGATACGATCGACTTTAGCGGAGTAGTTCATACATCCCAGATTCTGTAAGAGCAACCCAAGATACCACAGGAGGGGTCGCGCCTGCGGACTGGGTATGGCTGATTTAATTTAATCCACGATTTCAAGAGACATGATGAGAATGCAAAGACGGTAGATGGCGCTTACGGCGCTGCTTAAGCTGTGTCCCAATCAACACCAGCCCAAACACTAACGTTGACAGCAAGACAACGCTGGCCCCCGACGCAATATCAAAGTAATAGCTTAAATAAATGCCTGCAAAAGCGATCGCTGCCCCCAACAGACCAGAAATCACCATCATATAGCCAAAGTGATGACTGAGTAGACGTGCGATCGAAGCCGGAATCACCACGGCTGAAATAATCAGCGTTACGCCCAACACTTGCAGGGTGGCAACCAACAGCGTCGCTAACATCAGTGCAAAGAGTGTATCCATTGCAAAAACAGGCACGCCCTGCACCTGCGCCACCTCTCGATCAAAACACCAAAATAATAAAGGACGATAAAAAATAAACACTAAGCTTAACAAAAAAATAGTCACGCCCGTAACGACCCAGAGATCAGTAGGAGACACTCCTAACACATTGCCAAATAATGCCGCCTCAAAGTTTTGACTAAACTTGCGATAGCTGCTGATCACCGCAACCCCTAACGCGAAACTAGCGGTGGTGACAATGCCGATCGCCGCATCAGAATAGACTTTGCGACCCGTTAGATATTGAATTAAGAGCGCTGCCCCAAACCCCCAAATGCCTGAGCCAATATAGAAATTTAGCCCTAACACATAGGTCATCACCGCCCCTCCCAAAATCGCATGGGAGAGACCGTGGGCAATATAGCTCATGCGACGAGTGGTGACATAAACTCCCATCACGCCGCAGAGCAGCCCCACCATCACCCCCACCATCATGGCCCGGCTAAAAAAGTCATATTGAAAGGGTTTGAGTAAAAAATCCATAAGGTTCATAAGACAGATTTAGAGGGGTTGTGCCGCAGCGCAGTCGGCAGATTGTTTTTCAGTTCGTGCAGCAGGGTGGTCGCATCACTAGAAATGAGCACCCGTTCGTCTTGACGCAGCACCAGCATCTCGGCTCCAAAGGTTTGCCGGAGCGTCGCGGGGGTAAAAACCTTGGTAGGTTCTCCCTGGCAAATTAAGCCCTGATTAAAGCACACCACCCAAGGCAAGTGAGTTGCCACTGAGTTGAGATCGTGAGTCGAGAGCAAAATGGATAGCCCTTGCTGACTCAGTTCGGCTAATAAGTGCAGCAGTTCATGCTGGACGTGTAGATCTGAGCCGCTAGTTGGCTCGTCTAAGAGCACGAGTTCGGGTTCGCCCACGAGCGCACGCGCTAGAAACACTCGCTGCTGCTGCCCGCCCGATAAATCCCCGATCGGGTGATGGGCAACGTGAGCCACTCCTACTCGATCGAGCAGATCTCTCGCGACTAAGCGATCGCGTCTCGACGACCAAGGCGAAAATTTGTGTTGTCGATAGCGTCCCATCATCACCACTTCTTCGGCCGTCACCGGAAAGTTCCAGTCCACCGTTTCGACCTGCGGCACATAGCCTACTTTTGGGGGAGACGTGCCAAATCTGAGGCGCTTGCCGTGAGATTTGATTTCACCTCGCCAGGGATGCACAAGTCCCAATATCGCCTTAATTAGCGTGCTTTTGCCGCTACCTGACGGGCCGACCAGCCCAGAAAGCTGTCGGGGATAAAGCGCTAGGCTCACATCAGTAAAAACAGGGCCGCTTTGATAGCCACAGGTCAGGTTCTTGAGTTCTAACAACGGTTCCATTAAGTGACCTGTTTGACTATTTAGTAGAATTTGCAGCAATGGCCGTCGGCCCAACCACGTTGGCTGTAGCGAGTTTGTCCACGAGTTTTGGGTTGCCTCCTAACCCGGTGGCGATGATGCGAAGATTATTGGTCATCATGCCGATGTAGGTATGCTGAGGATTTTTGTTGTCTACGGCATTGGCAGACCCTTCTCCTGGCAGTTCGTCGTCGGCGGTGTTGGCGGTTTTCACGTTGGCTTCTCGTGCAATTTGCTCTTCGACCTTGCTGGGGTAGACTTCGGAGCCAAAAATAGCCGGAACTTTGACTTGTTTAATTTGATCGATTAGCTTGGCGACATCTTGAGCAGACGGCTCTTTAAAGTCAGAAGGCTGAATGGCCCCAATCACCTGAAAGCCATATTCTCTCGCCCAATAAGCCCAAGAGTCATGATAGGTCAACAGTTTGCGGTTTTCTGGCGGAATGCTGGCTACCACGTCACGAGTCGCTTTGTCGAGGTCTTCTAAGCGCTGCAAATAATTTTTGAGATTGGTTGCATAGTAGTCTTTGCCTGCGGGATCGAGGGCGGTTAGCTGTTGGGCGGCCAGCTTGGCGTAGGCTTCTGCATATTTGGGGTTGACCCAGAGATGGGGATTTGGATCGCCCTTTTCTTTGGGAAAACTGAAGTCAAACATCCACTGATCTTGGGTGACGGTGTTGCTGCCCATCTCAAAAATCTGGGTGTCTTTGGGTTTGGTCGCGTTTGCTAGCTTTTCGGTGGGCGATTCTAGGTGGAGTCCGTTGACCAAAATCAGGTTGGCTTTAGCCAGAATATCGGTGTCAGACGGGCGTGGCTCAAAGGTGTGTGAGTCGGTGCCTTCAGGAATGATGCCTTTAACGGTGATGCGATCGCCCGCAATGTTGCTGACAATGTTGGTCAAGGGCGCAACCGTGGTCACGACTAGGGGCTTTTTCTGCTCTTGAGAATTGGCCGCTTGAGTGGGAACTGCGGGGCTGGGAGACACTGCTGTGGTTGTGGGGGTGGCGCTACAGGCAGTTAATGCCAGCGCCAGCAGAGATAAGTAGACAAAAGATTTCATGAAATCACTTTTACGATGCCAAGGTTAGCAGACAGACTATTACAGCGTGTTTACAAAGGTGAAACAATCCCCTAGTGGGGCATCCAGCGCCTATTTTTCAGCTTTCTTAAGTAAATCTTCTGATTTTGTTAACTTTTGTGAATGATTGCAAGTCTGGACAGGGTGGGCGATCGTCCCTCTCGCTAAAAAGCCTGAATGCAATCCTATCCAAGGATGGAGCCAGGCGTGAGCAGATAATCGATTACGCTATAAGATAGGGAACTTATTAGTATTTATGTCCTATCAGCCGCTTCATCACAAATATCGTCCGCAGACCTTTGCCCAGCTGGTGGGGCAGGCGGCGATCGCCACCACGCTTTCTAATGCCCTTTGCCAGCAGCGCATCGCTCCCGCCTATCTATTTACGGGCGCACGAGGCACAGGCAAAACGTCGAGCGCTCGCATTTTTGCCAAATCGCTCAACTGCATGGCGGTGCCTGCGCCGACCGATGCCCCCTGTGGTGTGTGTGAAACCTGCCGCGCCATCACCAACGGGTCAGCGCTAGATGTGATTGAAATCGATGCCGCCAGCAACACAGGCGTAGACAACATTCGCGAACTGATCGAACGAGCACAGTTTGCTCCCGTACAGTGTCGATACAAAGTGTACGTCATTGACGAAGTTCATATGCTCTCAAATGCCGCATTTAATGCCTTGTTAAAGACGTTAGAAGAGCCGCCCGATCGGGTCGTTTTTATCTTGGCAACCACCGATCCGCAGCGCGTGTTGCCGACGATTATTTCTCGCTGTCAGCGCTTTGACTATCGGCGGATTCCCCTAGAACCGATGGTGCAGCACTTGAGAATGATCGCCGAAAAAGAGAGCATTGCCATTGCTCAAGATGCTCTGCAACTAGTGGCTCAGATTTCTCAAGGAGGGTTGCGCGATGCCGAAAGTCTGCTCGATCAACTGAGTTTGCTAGCGGGCGAAGTCACCGTCGATCGGGTGTGGGATTTAGTCGGCGCAGTGCCCGAACAGGATTTAATGGGACTCGTTGAAGCGATCGCCACGAGCGACCCCGAAGCGGTGCTCGACCACACGCGCCGCTTGATGGATCGAGGACGCGAACCGCTGATCGTGCTGCAAAATCTGGCTAGCTTCTACCGTGATTTGCTGATTGCCAAAACCGCCCCGACTCGCAGCGATCTAGTGGCGATCACGCCGCCGACTTGGACGAAACTCTGCACCTTTGCTCAAACCCAAGATCTAGGGACTATTTTGGCAGGGCAGCAGCACTTACGCAGCAGCGAACTGCAACTTAAAAACACAACGCAGCCACGATTGTGGTTAGAGTTGACCCTGCTGGGGCTGTTTCCTGCCGCGATCGTCCCTCAGCCCACTGAATCGAGCTTGCCGACGATCGCGCCGACCGTTCCGCAAACTCCTGTCTCTAAGCCCGTTGTTAGAGAAACGACTTTTGCTCCTCAGCCTTTTGCGGAACCTGCGATCGTGCCTCCCGTTCCTCAAGAGTTGGCAGCCGCGTCTCAGCCCAGTGCTGCCGATGACGAGCTAGCCCAGACCTGGCAGCAGATTCTCAGCTATGTCGATATTCCATCGACCAAAGGCATTGTCAGCGCTAACTGTCACCTAGTGTCGGTGAGCGGCAGTGAGGTAATCGTTGGCGTTCGGGGCGAATCGATGGTCAAAATGATTCAGCGGACGGTGCCGTTGATTGGCAAAGCCTCTGCCAAAGCGTTGAAGCGAGCCGTCAAAGTGACGCTGCAAGTGTCAGAGGTGGGGTCTTCCAATTCTGCCTGGTCGATGGAGCAACCCACCCAGCCCGCTAGCCGCCCGGTTGAGCCAAGTCGCCCTGAGGTAGACGCTCCGGCGATCGTGCCAGCCAGTGCGCCTAGCGACCCTACGCCCCTAGCTCAACCAGAAGCCATCGCACCTCCCGATCGCGCTCAAGCTAGAGGCTGGGACGATGACGAAGCCACCCAAGCGGCCAAAAGTCTCGCCTATGCCTTTAACGGTGACGTGGTGAATTTAGACGATGAGCTAGATAGCCCGATCGAGTCTGAGTCGATCGCGATCATTCCTCCGGCGGCAGAGACGTTAGAGCCAGAGGAACCTGAAGACGATGACGATGAAGACGAGGTTGATTTTTAGGGCTAGTCGGCTGTGCCGCGATGCACTGTTTTGACCCACTTCAACCGCTTGGGACGGAAAGACATCCGTACCGTGGTGCTGCCCACGATCGGCAGCCAGTGCATCATATATAGTGTGCCGCGCAGCGACTGCAAAAATGTCACAAATAGAGAGAAATCAACTCCCTTGGGCGAGGATTGTTTGAGTTGGGCTGAAGCCCCGCTCGATCGCTGAATGCGCCGCAGCCCGCTCACCGTGCTGAATAAAAACAGCATTACTGTCAACCCGGAAATCGGACTGAGGAGCAAAGGGCGGTTGCGGGCGATCGCCATCAAAAAATCGGGTAATGCGGCGGTCGGCATGACGTATTGAATAATCCAAAACATCAGCAAATCGAGAGTTTTACGCGTTCCCATGCGGTTTCTGGCGATCAGTTGCCAATAGTCCAGATAGCGCTGATAGCCGCCTTCTGCCCAGCGATTGCGCTGATGCCATAGCCCGATCGCGCTAGTCACGCCTTCTTCATAGACCGCCGGAGCGGTAAGCACATCAATATCCCAGCGATTGACGTGCAGCCGAATGGTCAGATCTAGATCGTCAGTGATGGTTTCTTCGTTCCAGCCGCCGACTTGCTCTAGGGCCGTGCGCCGCACAAACTGACCGTTGCCGCGCAGTTCTCCCACGCCCCCGATCGCCACGCGCTGTTGATGGATAAAGGCATCCAGGGCCATTTCTGCCATCTGTCCCCGAATCCAAACATTGTTGGCATCTTTAGAGTGAAACTGTGGCTCGGCTTGCACGATCGCTTTCCGCACCTGCACTGCGCCGACCTGCTCGCGGTCAAACAGGGGCACCACGCGCCGCAAAAAGTCTGGTTCGACTTGAGCATCGGCATCAAAGACCACAATAATGTCTCCCTGAGTAAGCGGCAAGGCCTGGTTTAGAGCACCAGATTTGCCGCCCCCGGCGTTGGCAGGGCGATGAAACACGTTGAGTTGAGGATGTTGAGCCGCTAACTGATCCAGCAACACGGGCGTTTGGTCGGTGCTGTTGTCATCGATCACCCAAACCTCGTAGCGATCGCTGGGATAATCTAGCTGACACAAGCGATCTGCGAGATTGCCAATCACAGACTCTTCATTTTTGGCCGCGATCATCAGCGACACAAAGGGATAATCCTGCCGTGTGTCGTCTGAAAGGGTTCTGGTAGATCAGCCGGGCGCGCCATCAAAAACCTGACAGCGTGCAGCCCCATCAACGTGGTCAAACCCAGCACAAACCAGTAGCCCCAGGTCACGAGGTGCAGCGCGATCGTGCCCCCCCAAATCACCACCAGCACCGTAGCCGCTTTTCGCCTACGCCCTCTAAACCCCTGATAGGGTGGTTCGTCTACTTGATCAAACTCCGACGCATCGGGCAGATCTCCCACGAGTGCTGCCAGGGCTGCACAGGCTTCTTCTGGAAGAGACTCAAGCTCGTTGTAAGAATCGTTTTCTGGCCAAGAATTCTCCGACATAGGTTACTTGGTTTAACAGCCAATATTTGTCTACACCCTTGAAAAAGCTGGGAATGAGGTAACACCAGACGGTGCAGCCTTCACAGACCGACAGCTTGCCCTGCGATTGTCGAAACGCTTCGACTTCTTCTGACTGCTTATAAAGCTCGTAAAGGCGACCCGCGATCGGCAACTCTTTTTGAGCAAAGTGATAGCAGGGCAGCAAAAGCTCGTCGTGGGGGCCGATGGCGATCACCGCTTCCACCGCTTTGCAGCGAGGTTTTTCGGTGTCATTGCCGCCCGCCTCGATAAATGCCAGAGCAGCCTTATTGTAACCAAGATTGTTATATTTCTTGGCGGCCACCTCGATCGCCTTCACCATGTCGGGCGTGGGATTCTTTTTAGCGTTGTAGTGGCTGTGGGCCGTAAACGCCGGATTGAGCCAAACGCGAGCTTGAAGGCGCTGACCCAGTTCTGCCACTTCGCCCAGGCGCTCATAGTTTTGAGCGGTGACCGTGTGATTGAGAACGGGATATTCTCCCAGCGAGTGGGCAATTTTGACCGATTCTACAAGCGTGTCAAAAATCTTGACACCTCTCGATTGGTCGTGGGTTTCGGCATCGCCCCCATCTAGCGAGAAGTTGAGAAAGTCTACCAACCCCTGCATTTCTTTGGCACGCTTGGGGTAGAGAATCGTGTTGGTCGTCATGCTGGTGGTGAAGCCTTGTCGCTTGGCTTCTGAAAACACCTCAGCTACATCGGCTCTCAGCAGGGGTTCGCCCCCTGTGAAGTCTACATACTTCACGCCCAGACGACGCAAATCTGCGAGATTTTTCTGAATCGTTTCAAAAGACGCTTCCTGCTTGGGTTCGAGCGCCCAGATATCACAAAAGTGACAGCGAGCGTTGCAGCGGTAGGTCAAATAATAATTTGCGACCAGTGGAGCCATATTTTGTGCCAGTTAAAGTCTCCTCATTCAGATTCACAATACGCCTTTAGAAGCCTTAAGAAAAGTAGTTTTTCAAATAGGTGCTTCAAGCGGTGGCCGATTAGCTCAAAATTTTAGTAGAATTCTGAAATTCTCGGCTTGCTGGATTGGGAGGGTCGCGATCGCTCAGACTCGCCGTTTCGGTCAGCAGAAGCTGAGAATGTCATGGGGATCAAAATTATGGATAAGATTTGGGCGCTCAATGCAAGATTAGGATTGGGATCATACAGAAAACGCACTGCTTAAGAAATTTTCGTATCTCAGACTACAGTTTTGGACTAGTCACATCTAAAAAATGCGCGTAGTCTAGCAAGGAATGGCGCTACAGAGAATTGCGGATAATGACTAAAAAGACGTTGGTTGTCATTGGCAACGGCATGGTCGGTCACAAGTTTTTAGAACAGATGATCGCAAAGCAAGCGATCGACGATTGGCACCTGGTTACCTTCTGTGAAGAACCTCGCGTTGCTTACGATCGGGTCAACCTAAGCGGTTTCTTTTCAGGCAAAACTGCGGCTGATTTGACTCTGGTCAAACCCGGACTTTATCAAGATCACGACATTCAAATCCACGTAGGTGATAAAGCGATCGCTATTGATCGCGATCGCAAGACGGTCACCTCTGCGAATGGCATCACAATTGAGTATGACAACGTGGTGATTGCGACAGGTTCCTATCCCTTTGTGCCGCCGATTCCGGGAAAAGACACCCAGGGCACCTTTGTCTATCGCACGATCGACGATCTCGAAGCGATGGCGGCTCACGCCAAACAGTCTAAAGTTGGGGTCGTGATTGGCGGCGGATTGCTGGGTCTAGAATGCGCTAACGCCCTCAAAAGCATGGGACTCAAAACCCACGTCGTTGAATTCGCTCCTCGCCTGATGCCTGTGCAGGTAGATGACGCGGGCGGCACCGTGCTTAAAAATAAAATTGAGGAATTGGGGGTCACGGTTCACGCTAGCAAATCGACGACAGCGATCGTCAGTGAAAATGGCTGCGTGAGCAAAATGCAGTTTGCCGACGGTAGCGAGCTTCAGACCGATATGATCGTGTTTTCTGCGGGCATTCGTCCCCGTGATGAGATTGCGCGTGACTGTGGGCTAACGGTGGGCGATCGGGGCGGCATTGTCATCAACGACCACTGCCAAACGTCTGACCCTGATATCTATGCGATCGGAGAATGCGCGCTCTATGATAACCGTATCTTTGGGCTAGTGGCTCCCGGTTACACGATGGCCACGGTGGCGGCTGATAATCTCTGCGATCGTGGCAGCAGCGCTTTTACGGGCGCAGATATGTCTACCAAGCTCAAACTGCTGGGCGTAGATGTCGCCAGTTTTGGCGATGCCTTCAGCAAAACGCCGGGATCAAAAGAGTTCGCGATCATTGACTCGATTCAGGGCATTTACAAAAAGATCGTGGTTGACGAATCGGGCGATCGGCTCCTCGGCGGCATCTTGGTTGGCGATGCTTCTGCCTATGGCAATTTGCTGCAACTGATGCAAAATCAGATCGTGCTGCCACCGCACCCAGAAGATCTGCTGCTGCCGCCCCGCGAAGGCAAATCAAGCTTTGCTATGGGGGTTGAGAGTCTGCCCGACACGGCCCAAATCTGCTCGTGCAACAGCGTCACTAAAGGGCAGATTTGCAGCGCTATTCAGGATCAGGGGTTGACGGATATCGCCAGCGTCAAAAAATGCACCCAAGCCGGAACGGGCTGTGGGGGCTGCGTTCCCCTCGTCACTGATCTGCTAAAAGACGAGTTAAAGAAAGCCGGAGTTGAGGTCAAAAATCACCTCTGCGAACACTTTGCCTATTCTCGCCAAGAACTCTATCACCTAGTCCGCACTCAAAGAATCGAGACCTTCGACGAGTTGATAGCAGGGCATGGACAGGGCAAAGGATGCGAAATTTGTAAGCCCGCTGTTGGCTCAATTCTCGCATCGGCCTGGAATGACTATGTGCTGAATTCGCCACACGTCGGGCTGCAAGACACCAACGATGCTTATCTTGCCAACATTCAAAAAGACGGCACTTACTCGGTGATTCCGCGCATTCCCGGTGGAGAAATCACGCCCGATAGCCTGATCGCTCTGGGCGAAGTCGCTAAAGAATTCGGACTTTACACCAAAATCACGGGCGGGCAGCGCATCGATTTATTGGGTGCACGGGTCGATCAGCTTCCCCTGATTTGGCAGCAGTTAGTCGAAGCCGGGTTTGAGTCAGGACACGCCTACGGCAAAGCGCTGAGAACGGTGAAATCTTGCGTGGGCAGCACTTGGTGCCGATTTGGGGTGCAAGACTCGACTTCTCTGGCGATCGAGGTTGAGCTTCGCTATCGTGGTCTGCGGGCCCCTCACAAACTCAAGTCTGCGGTGTCTGGCTGCACGCGAGAATGTGCTGAAGCGCAGAGCAAGGACTTTGGCATCATCGCCACCGAAAACGGCTGGAATCTCTATGTCTGCGGCAATGGGGGCATTCGACCTCAACACGCGCAACTGATTGCGGAAGACATCGACAAAGAGACGCTGATTAAATATATCGATCGCTTCTTAATGTTCTACATTCGCACCGCCAACCGATTGGAGCGCACGGCAACTTGGCTCAACAAACTCGAAGGCGGCATCGACTACCTTAAGCAAGTGGTGATTCAGGATTCTCTAGGCATTTGTGCTGAGTTAGAGGCAGAAATGGCCCATCAAGTCGAGACCTACGCCTGTGAATGGAAGGCGACGATCGCCGATCCTACAAAGCTGATGCGCTTCCGTCATTTTGTCAACACGGATCAACAAGACCCCAGTTTGGTGCACGTCGAAGAACGGGGTCAAAAACGCCCTGCCTTTGACGATGAAAAAGAGCTAGTCGCCACGGTCAGCGACCGATCGTAACCCCAGGGCAGGGCAAACCCATACGTTTCTTAACAATTGAGTAGCAGGGGTTGGAACTATCGAGAAGAGAACGTAGAATCCAGAGCAGTCCTGATTGTGAAGAGCGTTCAGTGATGATTGGGTAATGTTCTAGACGTGTTGTTCGGGTCTAGATGGGGAGTCCAAATATGACTCGATTGATGAACAGTCCAATCACTACATCATGCATCCCTATCGACTTGGAAAAGCAAATGGTTTTGCGTGCCAATTGCTATGTCGCTGATCTGCTGCTTCACTTGAGGAGCAGAGGCGACCTAACTATAATCTTGAATAAACGTGCTGCGTTGACATTCAGACTTTTGCCATGCTGAATCACATCGATTCTGTCGCAACTAGGGCAGTGAATGGGTTCTAGTACCATGCTAGGGAATGCCTTGAAGGATTGCCCCATCTATTCACCAGATTTGCAAGCTCACAACAACACGTCTGGAACATTACCGCACTCCGCTAGCGTTACTAAAAGAGAAACGATCGCTGAAATTTTTTCTCACCCGTGCATAATGCTGATCATGTTGTGGCACGGCTTCTATGTTTCCTCAAGATGCCCGAATTTACCAGATTATCTTTCTATCTCTGTTCCTCGTTTTAGGCATAGGAACGCGAGATTGGACTCTGCAAGCGGGGATGATTTTAGCGACGATCGCCACTTGCTTGTTGACTCAAACCATCCTGTTATGGGCAACGAGAGCAGAGGGTGAATTGCCCGATCGCGCCTCCGTTCTCAAATCCATTAGTCATTCAATTCCGAGCGCATTAATTACCTCGTTGGGGTTAAGTTTGCTGCTGCGGGCGGATCACTACAGCACGATCGTCCTCGCGAGTATCGCAGCGATTCTCAGCAAATTTGTGCTGCGGGTGAATGACAAACACATTTTTAACCCCGCTAATTTTGGCATTATTGCAGCGCTGTTGATCACCCCCGATGCTTGGGTGTCGCCGGGTCAGTGGGGCGAAGAACGCTGGTATGCTCTGCTGTTTCTCAGCGCGGGCGGACTCGTGCTCAAACAAGTGGGACGTTGGGACACGACCGTTGCGTTTTTGGGAACTTACGCAGGGTTAGAGGCAGTTCGCAACGTCTGGCTAGGCTGGACTTGGGATGTTTGGGCGCATCGACTCACCAGTGGTTCGCTGCTGTTATTTGCGCTGTTTATGATCACCGATCCGCGCACGATTCCCAATGCGCGGATGGGTCGATTGATTTGGGCAGTCTCGATCGCGCTTCTCACCTTTATTCTTCGCAATTATTTTTTTGTTTCAACGGCGGTGCTCTGGGCGTTGGTTATGTTGGCTCCTCTGAGTATCTTGCTAGATTGGATCTGGACAGCGCCTCGGTTTTCTTGGAATGCTTCAACTGATATCACTCTTGAATTAAATCGTTCTCTCTAAAGGATTCTCTATGAAATCTTTTCGCATTCTCATCGCGTCTTTAATCGTATGTCTAAGCTGCTTTATTTTTGTACCCAAGGCGTGGGCATTCTGTGGCTTTTATGTGGCTAAAGCGGATGCTAAGCTTTATAACCAGGCTTCTCAAGTGGCGATCGCTCGTGATGGCAAACGCACCGTGTTGACGATGGCAAACGACTTTCGGGGCGAGGTCAAAGACTTTGCGATCGTGGTTCCAGTCCCCACCGTTCTCAAAAAAGAACAAGTGCAGATTGCTAGCTCAAAAATCATTGAGCGATTGGATGCCTTCAGTGCGCCGCGACTCGTCGAATATTTTGACCCTGACCCCTGTGCGCCACAATATCTCTACGATCGCGCACTTCCCATGGCCGCATCGGCCCCAGCCGTTGGGCAGGCAAGCCGCAATGAGGCGCGAGGGGTGACGATCGAAGCTAAATTCACAGTGGGTGAATATGACATTCTGATTTTGGGGGCTAAGGAGTCGGGTGGGCTAGAAGCCTGGCTGATTGAAAATGGCTACAAAATTCCGCCAGGGGCACGGCAGCTATTAAAGCCATACATTCGTCAAAAGCTGAAGTTTTTTGTGGCTAAAGTCAACCTGTCGGAGTTCGACAAAGCTGGGTTTCAAAACTTGCGCCCATTGCAGATTGCCTATGAGTCGCCGCGCTTTATGCTGCCGATTCGCTTAGGCATGGTCAACGCTCAGAGCGCTCAAGATCTGCTGATCTACATTTTGTCGCCTAAAGGACAGGCAGAAGTGACCAACTATCGCACCGTCAAAATGCCTGCTGATGCTGAAGTGCCGCTCTTTGTCAAAGATGAATTTAGCGATTTTTATAAATCAACGTTTACAACGGCCTACGATCGCGAGGGCAAAAACACCGCCTTTCTAGAATATGCCTGGGATATGAGCAACTGCGACCCCTGCTCTGCCGAACCCCTCGATCGCCAAGAATTAAAGCAAGCAGGCGTTTTTTGGTTAGATAACCCTAGCGATAGTTCCACGTTTGTTCCGCCTGGCATTCCGCGTTCTGGGTTGAATTCTAGTGTATTCATCACTCGATTGCATGTGCGCTACACTCGCGATAAATTTCCTGAAGATTTGATGTTCCAAGAAACTGCAAATCGCGATTCATTTCAGGGGCGATTTGTGTTGCGACATGCGTTTACAGGCGAGATGAAATGCTCGGCAGGCGGGCAATATCAGCGATCGCTGCGCCAACGCTCTGAGCAACAAGCCCAAACCCTGGCCCGGCTCACAGGTTGGAAGATTCAAGACATCCGCAAAAAAATTCCGCAGATTCAGGGTCAGGTGCTTCCCTGGTGGCAAAATCTTTTGTCTCTTTACCCTTTTTGAGAAAATTCGTCATGTTTCTTTAACGTGAGTTTGATAGAAGTGATTCACTCCGATTATGAATTCGGGAAGCCCACTAAATCTCCCCATTATGGGGAATTTAGGGGGCACAAGCCGCTGAGAACGAAGCGAAAAAACTCGTCGAACTGACATTTCTTTAGGCAGTGTAGACTTCTAGACTCGCTAGACAGACTGACCCGCAGAGACTTGAGGGTGCGTCATTTCAAACTCTTGGGAACGCTAAGGTCAATCTTCCTAAGTCCTTTTTTAGAAGTGGCTCTATGCAACACCCTCAAGACGGACATGCGACGTTAACTCAAGAAATTCTTTTGCGACGCATTGCTAATCGAATTCGGCAATCGCTCGAACTGCAAGAGATCTTGAGTGCAACCGTTGCAGAAGTCCGATCGTATCTGGGCACCGATCGCGTCAAAATCTACCAGTTTGGCCCCGATGCTCACGGAGTCGTGATTGCTGAATCCATTCAAGATAATCGGCTACCCTCTCTGCTGGGCTTAAATTTTCCAGCCGATGATATTCCGCCCTATGCGCGGGAGTTGTTTGTGCGGGCACGGCAGCGATCGGTCGTCGATCTGACCTGCCATAAAATCGGCATCAGTCCGCTTAACTGCCCCGAAACTGGAGAGATCACAGAGCCTCAAGACCTGCGCTATCGACCTGTCGATCCCTGCCATGTAGAATATTTGACGGCCATGGGGGTCAAGTCTTCGGTTGTGGTGCCGATCGTGCTAGAAAGCCGCGAAACCGGAAACAATCAACCCCCGTCTCTCGGCACATCTGCCCAGTTATGGGGTCTGCTGGTGTCCCATCATGCCGACCCTCGCAGCGTCAGCGAAGAAGAACTGCAATTTATTCAGGCCGTAGTCGATCAGGTGTCAGTGGCGATCGCGCAGTCGATTTTGCTCACTCAAGTGCGTCAACAGGTGCAGCACCAATCGGTCATCAACCAGGTGACCACCCTGCTTCACGCCAGTCCTACAGTTCAACTACAATCTGCCCTCGAAGAAGCGGTTTCTGCCTTGCAAGGTTCTAGCGGGCGGCTATATTTACTCGCGGTGGGCGATCAAAGCAGCGAACTCTATCTTTGGGGAAATCAACCAAAACGGCTCGAACATAATCGCCTGATCGAAGAAAATCACCTCTGGAACCAGTATTTGTGGTCAGCAGTAAATAGTTTGTCAGACGGCGTTAAACCCTGGTCTGTCGAATGGATGAGATTAGTCTATGAGTTAAAAGAACTGCCGCAAGACTCCTGCTTAGACTGCGATCTGTGGGTCATCAACGACCTTTATAAAGAACCTCTATTTCGGACGTTAGCTCCTTATTTTCAAAACACTCAGACCCGCGGGCTAATGATTGTGCCGCTGCGATCGGGGTCAGAGATTTTGGGCTGTTTAACCATTGGTCGCGACGAAGCAATCACCGAGATTCTTTGGGCAGGCAGTCATGACCCCGACACTCGTCAACTGATGGCGCGTCAGTCATTTGAAACATGGCGACAGCTAAAAACGGGGCAAGCCCACCCCTGGACGGCGGGCGAAACTAAGCTAGCGCAGGCGTTGGGTGAGCGGTTTGCCAATGCGACTAAGCAATATCGACTGCACCAGCAAGTGCGATTGCTCAACGTCAATTTAGAGCAGCAAGTGCAAACCCGCACTGAAGAACTTCAGCAGTCTAATAGAGAATTGCATCAGTCCTTTGAGCAGCAAAAAACCCTTTCAAAAATCATCACCAAGATTAGAGAATCCCTAGAAATTGATGTAATTTTTAAAGCCGTTGCCACTGAAATTAGACAAATATTGGATGCCGATCGGGTTCTAGTTTATCGCTTCCATTCAGAGACTGCGTGTGAAGGGGGAGCCGTGATGGCCGAAGATGTCTTACCTGAGTTTCCAGTGACCCTTGATGTCGAAATTGCCGATCTTTGCAACTCAGAAGGGTTCGTTCAAAAATATCGCCAGGGAGAGATTCACGCCATTTCTAATGTTAATGAAGGGGGGCACGACGAGTGTTATCTTAAGATGCTGGCGCAGTTTGAAATCAAAGCAAATCTAGTAGTGCCGTTGTTTAGGCAAGATTATCTCTGGGGCTTGTTGTGCATCCAGCAGTGTCGAAGCTATCGAGACTGGCAACCCTCTGAAATCAAATTCATTAGTCAGATTAGTCAACAGTTAAGCATCGCCTTACAGCACGCGACATTGCTCAATCAAACTCGTGAGCAAGCGCAAAAACTTTCAGAAACATTAGATTATCTAAAACATACTCAGAGCCATTTGATTCAAAGCGAAAAAATGTCTAGCTTAGGTCAACTAGTAGCAGGCGTTGCCCATGAAATTAACAATCCTATCAATTTTATCTATGGCAATCTGGCTCACTTAAAAGGCTATATTAATCAGGTGTTAACCCTTCTGCAACTCTATCAAAATGAGTGTCTCGAACCGCCTGAAGTGATTCTTAAACAAGCGGCTGCCGCAGATTTAGACTTTGTGCTCAAAGACTTACCGCAGTTGTTTTCTTCGTTAACCGTGGGGGCCGATCGGATTCGCGAAATCGTTCTGTCACTGCAAAATTTCTCTCGTCTCGATCAATCAGAAATCAAGTCAGTCAACATTCATGAAGGCATTGATAGCGCCTTGATGATTTTGCAGCATCGAACTAAAGCCAACGCTAACTATGACGAGATCACGATTTTAAAACAATATAGTGAGTTACCCTTAGTCGAGTGTTTTGCAAGTCAACTCAATCAAGTTTTGATGAACCTAATTACGAATGCAATCGATGCCATTCAAGAACAGCACGATCGCTCGCTAACATCAAATTCAGAGTTCAAAAGAATGATTACTCTCCTAACTAAAAAAATTAATGATGACTGGATACAAATTTCTGTTAAAGACACAGGAGTGGGCATTAGTGAAGATGTTAAATCAAAGCTTTTTGACCCGTTTTTCACCACAAAACCTATTGGTCAAGGCACTGGATTAGGGTTATCCATCAGTTATCAAATTATTGAAAAACATGGGGGTAAATTGTGGTGTCAATCGCAGCCGGGCGAAGGCGCGGAGTTTGTGATTGAGATTCCCACTCGGCGGCCAGCTTATAAATCTATGAAGTCAATCTGATAGACTTTGAGAAAAGTGAAGTGTCGTTTAAGTATGCAGCTTTAACCTGCAATCAGAAAGTTTCAACCCTATCAAGAACGCCGGAGCACTGCGACTATAACGGTACTCCGTTTAGTCGTATGGGGGATAGGCGGACGGTTGAAGGCACGGAAACCGTCAATCTCTCAGATATCTACACAGATAATAGCTGAGTGTAGATATGCTAATATTGCGCCATGATCACCTTCACCTACGAGTACAAGCTGATTCCCACGCCCGAACAGACAGTCCTCATTGACCATGTGTTAGAGGTTTGCCGCCAGGTGTGGAACTTTGCTTTGAGAGAACGCAAAGACTGGAGTGCTTCCCGTAAGTGCTCCATCAATGCTTGCTCACTCGTGGCCGAATACATCATGGCTCCTGATGCTCCTTATCCCAATTACCACAAACAAGCTAAATCACTAACTCAGGCGAAGACGACCAATCCTGAACTGGGAAGCGTCAATGCTCAAGTGTTGCAGCAAGTTTTAAGGACACTGGATAGAGCGTTTGAGGACATGAAAACGAGAGGGTTAGGCTTTCCCAGATTCAAGAAATGGAGCAGACAACGCTCATTCGTGTTTCCACAAATGCTCAAAACTCCAATGGTGGGAGACACCGTTAAATTGCCGCAACTGGGCGTTGTCAAGTTGCGGTTATCGCGTCCCATTCCTGATGGGTTTGAGATTAAGCAGGCTCGAATTGTCAAACGAGCATCAGGCTACTTTGTGATGCTGTCTTTACAGGCAGATGTCACGATTCCTGATGCACCGATTCACGGTCATCCCGTGGGTGTAGATGTCGGGTTGGAGTCATTCTTTGCCACCTCAGACGGAGAGTTAGTGCCGCGTCCTAAGTTCTTCAAATCACTGCACCGCCAGTTGGAATTGCTGCAACGCAGACTGAAACGCAAGACATTAGGCTCGAACAATCGGCGCAAACTTAACCAGAAAATCGCCAGAGTGCATGAACGGATTGCGGACACGCGCAAAGACTTTCACTTTAAGCAGGCTCATCACTTGTGCGACCAGGCAGGCATGATTTTTGTTGAGGATTTGGACTTCCGAATTATGGCAAAAGGAATGCTGGGCAAGCACACGCTTGATGCTGGATTTGGTCAATTCCTGAATCAAATACTTCCCTGGGTGTGCTGGAAGCGGTCGGTGCCTTTTGGCAAGGTGAATCCGAACGGCACGAGTCAGACTTGCCCGAACTGCGAGGCGCACACGGGCAAAAAAGAGTTAAGTGAAAGAGTGCATCACTGCCAAGAGTGTGGCTACACTACGAACCGGGATGTGGCAGCCGGACAAGTGATCCGAAATCGAGGATTATCCGCCGTGGGGCACACGGTAGAAGAAACAGTCTGTGGAGGCGTACTGGCGGGGGCAGCAATGCCTAGTCAAGTGCTTGTGAAGCAGAAACCTAAGTCGTGAGTCTTGGGAATCTGCGTTCATACCCGCAGGGTTGGGCGTAGAGGATGTCAATTTATGGAGTCTGCTATGGGAATGCCATGTCAAGTTAACAGCATTTTAAAGCTGAATTCGTCGCAGGGATATCCCGATAAGTTAGAGCTAAACGCAACGCATCACGTCAAAAAATTAGAGTATCGAATTATTCCGATCGATGTGCCCATTCCCTTAGTCGATCAGCATTGGGTGGCTCATGCCGATGTGACGATCGTGCAACTCACCTGGCAAAATGGCGAAACCCAGATCACGTTTCAAATTACTCGCCTCTATGAGCAGCCCTTTTTACTCAAGTCTTAGAGCGTGTAGGTGAAATCATTCACCATCATTCCAGGAACCCAAGAGCCGCCAAGATTGCGATTTTCGTAAGTGCCCACATCGGGAATGAATTCTTGGAAGTTGGTCAACGCGACTAGATTTTCGCCCCAAAATTGATAGAAGCTGTCATCAAACCGCAGATTTTCGATCGGGGCCACAATTTCGCCATTTTCGACCCAAAAACAGGCATAGCGGGTCATGCCCGTGATCCGTCCGGTGGGGCGATCGCTCCAGTTCAAATAGTGCAGGTTTGAGAGATATAAACCTGTTCCCAAGGTTGCCAAAATCTGATCGCTAGCCAACTCACCGGGCGAGATTTCGGGCGATCGTAGAGATTCTCCTTGATCTGCACCATTGGCAACCAGCTTATATTCTTTGGCCGTTTTAGACGATATGAGCATATTGGCTAGCTCACCGTCTTGGACGATCGCCAGATCTAGCGGGGCAACTTCGCCCAAATCATTAAATCGGGGCACCAGCCCATGCCGAAAATTTTCGCGCAGCGTGAACTTAGGCGAGAGTTTCTTTTCACCGCGCCGCATCGCGCCGAAACAACTGCCGCCCTGCTGATAAGACGACTCACTCACGCCGCCCCAAGACAGCATATCCACCAGTTCGGCGATCGCGGCTGGGGCTAAATAGGTGCGATAGCGGCCCCGTCCGATCGATTTGGGCGGCTGGCTGAGGCGATCGAGTTGCAGTCTTGAGGTTTGAATTTTAGCGACGTAGGCAGCCTGATCCCAACGATCGCCCGCAAAGGTGCCTTTGACCGCTTGACCATCGGGCGTGAACAGGGAATAGTCAAGCGAGAAGGAATCAGTCGCAAACCAGTGCTTTTGTCCGACCGAATCGGCGTAAGCGCGAATCATCAATCCGGCGGCGTAGATGCCTGTGAAATCAAGATCTGCAACCACAGACAGCAGAGTTGGCACCACTTCATCGATCGCCAAAAGCTGCCCCGTGTAGATTTCCTGGCTCGTTTCTTTGCCCGACGGCAACACCAGATAAGGGTTGGCTGGCAGTTGAGACACCTCTCTTCGCAACGCCTCTAAAGCAATTGTGGCTCTGGGTCGATCGACCTCTAAATCTCCCGTAAAGGGAAACTGATGATCACTGCTGCGCTGCTCTTGCATCAGGGTGAGAGACAAGGTGCCATCATTGACCGATCCGGTTTGCCGGACTTTGGCGTGGTTAAATCGCGTAAATTGGCTTTGCTCACTGTTTAGGCTGAGGGTGAACTGTTCGTCGGGTTTAAGCTCGTTGGCGATCGCGTCTACCAATTGATCAAAACTACGTTCTAAGAAACTGCCTGCTGTTGTCATGCCCCACCTCCAAACACTTCAACATTGGCAAACACCGCGATGGGCGATCCGTGTCCGACGCGAATGGCCTGATTGGGTTCGCCTTTGCCGCAAAACGGCGTGCCATACATCTGCCAGGTTGAGCGATCGCCCACTTTGACCAGGCTGCCCCAAAACTCCGGCGTAACGCCTCGATAGTTGGGGTTTCGCACGGTTTTAGTCAATTTACCCTGCTCGATCAATTTGCCATATTCACAGCTAAATTGAAATTTGTGCCGCTGATCGTCGATCGACCAAGAGCGATTGGCTTCCATAAAAATGCCGCGCTCGACGCTGGCGATCGTCTCCTCAAAATTACCGCTACCGGGTTCGAGATTGAGATTGCCCATCCGGTCGATCGGCGGACGGTTCCACGACGAAGCCCTCGTGCTAGCAACGCCTAAAACTCCGGCTCTGGCTTGACTTTCGAGGCTGCCCAAACCGCGCATCAAGGTGCCTTCTTTAATCAAATATTCACGAGTAGCCGGGGTGCCTGTGTCGTCAAAGCGATAGCTGGCAAACTCTCCGGGCACAGTCGGGTCAAAGGTGATATTCATCAACGGGGAGCCATAGACCCGCTGGCCAAAATCTTCGAGTTTGACAAAACTGCCGCCTGCATAATTGCGCTCGTCGCCCAAAATTCGGTCTAGCTCTAGCGGGTGCCCTACGCTTTCGTGAATTTGCAGCAGCATTTGGTCAGGTGCTAATACTAACGTTGTCGTCTCAGTCGGACATTCTTCGGCGGTCAATAGCTCGATCGCTTGCTCGCCAATCTGCTTAACTCGCTGCCACAGATCAGGAGTGACGAAATGCTCAATGCCGCCTTGATAACAGTGAGCCAAGCCGCCATTGTGAGATCGCCGCTGCACGATCGCCCCCGCTTGAGCCGTCGCCGAATAATCGGTGCTAATCATCCAAAATTTTTGATGGGCTTCAGACCCATTGCTGCTGACAAACCAGGTTTCGGTTTCGGTAGTGATCGCCGTGGCGCTGGTCTGAACAATCTGATCAGAAACCTTGAGTGTGTGACAAATCTTAATCAAGATGTCGCTGATCTCACCCGGAGTCAGTGCGTCAAACGGCTTGAGAATCGGCGATGTGTAGTTTTCTACGACTTTGGGGCGGGCAGAGAGCGGCGTTGGGTGAATATTCCATTCGCTGGCGGCGATCGCTTGTCGTTGCGCCGTCAGTGCGGCCGTCTGAACGCTTTCTAAGGTCAGCAAATTGGTTGCAGCATAGCCGATTTGACCCTTCACCAACACCTCGACCATGATGCCCTGGGTCGTGGTCGTGCGGTTATATTCGGGGATGCCGTCTCGAACGGTGCGATGGGTAGAGGCTTCCTGAGTGGCTCTGAGACCTACCCAGTCTGCTGAGACCTTGAGGGCTGAGAGCAAGTTTGACAATTCAACAATCATGGTTAAAGCTCTGAGAAGTCATGAACAGGTTTCCCTGCGGCTCAGTTTCACCACAGAGGAACAATTGACGCAGTTTCTAGTCTAACTTCGATGCCAGAGGGTTTCACCCCCCGGTTTGTCAATCAGACTAATTCCGTGAGCTTGAAGCTCGTTGCGAATGCGATCGGCTTCAGCAAAGTTTTTGATCAGTTTCGCGTCTCGTCGGCGCTGAATTTCGGTCTCAATCTCACCGTCTGACAACCCATCGGTTGCAGGCAGATCTGCGTCTGGCTTGGCTTCTAGACCCAGCACTTGGGCGAGTTCTACCAGCGTTTGCCACTGCTGTTTGAGCGTGTCGGGAGATGCGTCAGTTTTACCCTGATGCACGAGCAGATTGCCTTCGCGCTGTAGTGCTTTAGCGATCTCAAATAAAACCGCCAACCCGCTAGAAGTGTTGAAGTCATCATCCATTGCGGTCTGGAACTGATCTAAAGCAGTCGTTTGGGGAGTTTCTGGATCGTGCCAATTCAGCCGATCGCCATAGTCATAGCCAAACAAAAGCCCTTCTTTGAGAGTGTTCCAGCCGTTTTGAGCCGCACTCAGCGCGTCGTCAGTGAAGTCGATCGGCTTGCGATAGCTGGCTCCCAGCACAAACAGCCGAATCACCATCGGGTCAATGGACTTACGATCGAGCAAATCGCGAATCGTGGTGAAGTTGCCGAGGGATTTTGACATCTTTTCGCCGCCCACGTTCACCATGCCGTTGTGCATCCAATAGCGAGAGAGCGGTTTGCCTGTCACCGCCTCTGACTGAGCAATCTCGTTTTCGTGGTGCGGAAAGATCAGATCATTGCCCCCAGCGTGAATGTCGATCGTGTCGCCCAGACGATCGCGCACCATCGCCGAGCACTCAATGTGCCACCCCGGACGGCCAGCCCCCCAAGGTGATTCCCAGGCGGGTTCGTCAGGTTTGGCTGACTTCCACAAGGCAAAATCAGCCGGGTCTCGCTTTTGAGGCTGGTTTGGCTCATGGACAGTCTCAACCCGGCCGCTGGCTCCCGTCTGCATCTCATCTAGCTTTTGCCCCGACAGTTTGCCATAGCCCGGAAAACTGCGAACCGAGTAGTAAACATCTCCAGCGCTAGGGTAGGCGCTTCCCTTTTGCTCTAGCTCGTGGATCAGGCGCTGAATGCCGTCGATCGTGTGGGTCGCACGGGGATATTCATCAGCCTCCGTGACGTTTAATCGCGCCATATCCTCAAAATAGGCCTGAATATAGAATTCGGCGACGGCTTCCATTGAAGTTCCTTCTTGTCGCGCTCGATTCAAAATCTTGTCATCAATGTCAGTAAAGTTTTGCACATAGCGCACGCTATAGCCGCGCCACTTGAGATAGCGACGCACCGTATCCCAGACTATGCAAGCCCTGGCGTGCCCCAAGTGGCAATAGTCATAGACCGTCACGCCGCAATAATACATCCGCACCTGATGGGGATCGATCGGGTCAAAGACTTCTTTGCGACGAGTCAGGGTGTTATAGAGCGTTAAGGCCATAGGAGTCAGGGTTGGAATAGATCGATTGTCTCTGAGTGCTCATCATACAATCGTAGATCAGCAATAATAGGAAGAGAGCGATCGGGAATTTGATCAGACCTTATTTTCTGGCTCTCGACTGTCTCCACTTTTTGATGTTTCTAGCAAGCGCGTTATGCAAACAGCAGCCACCTCGTCTCCATCAGTCATGGATGTCCCTAAACATGGGCTTCCCGTTACCATCATCACAGGGTTTTTGGGTAGCGGCAAAACCACGCTTCTAAATCACATTTTGACCAATCAGCAGGGATTAAAGACCGCCGTGTTGGTGAATGAGTTTGGCGAAATTGGCATCGATAATGAACTGATTATCAAGACCGATGACGATAACATGGTCGAACTCAGCAATGGCTGCATTTGCTGCACCATTAACAATGATCTGGTAGAGGCTGTCTACAAAGTTCTTGAGCGGCAAGACTCGATCGATTATCTTGTGGTTGAGACGACTGGATTGGCTGACCCGCTGCCCGTCGCGATGACGTTTTTGGGCACCGAGTTGCGAGATATGACTCGGCTTGACTCGATCATCACCGTGGTTGATTCTGAAAATTTCAGTCTCGATTTGTTTAACAGCGAAGCGGCCTACAGTCAAATCGCCTACGGAGATATTATTCTTCTTAACAAAGCCGACTTGGTGGATGAAACCAGTCTGGACTCGCTAGAAGTGCGAATTCGCGATATCAAAGAAGGCGCAAGAATTTTGCGAACGGTGAAGGGACAGGCTCCCCTAGCAGCCCTGCTCAGTGTGGGATTGTTTGAGTCAGATAAATATTTTGCTGAAGAAGCTGAGAAATCTGAGCATCACGATCATGATGATCACGCCCACGCGCATGATCATCACAAGCATGAAGATCATGGGGCTTGCGATCACGATCATGGCAAGTGTGAACACGATCATGACCATGACCACCATCACCACTCAAACCACCTAGAAAATGATGGCTTTACGTCGGTCTCGTTTGAGAGCGATCGTCCTTTTAACATTCGCAAATTTCAGCACTTTTTAGACAATCAGTTGCCGACTAATGTGTTTCGTGCCAAGGGCATTCTCTGGTTTGATGAAAGCCCTAAACGTCACATTTTTCACCTCAGCGGCAAGCGGTTTTCTCTAGACGACGACCAGTGGGTCGGCACGCCTAAAAATCAACTGGTGCTGATCGGGCAGGGTCTCGATCATGAAGCCTTACGATCGCAGGTCGAAAGCTGTCTCACTATTCCTTCAGTCAGTCGTGGGAAGGGATTTGGAAAATAGAACGTTTGAAGTTTTAGTCTGCCAGCACCAAAGTTGCCTCGCGAGGGGATCAGCCGAGGTGTTGGCTCATTTTTTGGCGACCCCGATCGCGGGCGTGACCGTCGTCGGCAGTGAATGTCAAGGCCAGTGCAACATGGCCGCAACCGTGCGAGTGTTGCCCGACGAGATTTGGTATTGTCGAGTCAAGCCTGACCATGTGGCAGCGATCGTTGAGCAACACCTCAAACAGGGCGAACCCGTGTCAGCCCTGCTGCATCCGCGATTTCACTAGTAGCCTGCTGCGGCTAGATCAAGCTGATGAGAGTAGGAAACCCGCTTGACTTGGGTGTCCCAATTGCCATTGGGGTAGAGATTGAGGAGCCGAAACCCAGGTTCCTCAGCGTCAATCGAAAACTCCTGGCTTCTTGGCTCAAACTGAACGCACGTTGACGGAGTTCCTAAATAAGTAACTTCGTGTCTTTGGCGCTCGAACTCTTGATGAATGTGCCCAAATAAAACCAGTTTGACTTGAGGATGATGATCGAGCACCTCAAACAAAGCTTCGGGGTTTTGCAAAATACTCATGTCTAGCCAGTCAGAGCACATCTGAAAAGGAGGATGGTGCAGCGCGACGATCGTGGGCTGCTCTAAATATTGACTAAGATCTCGATCAAGTCGGTCTAGCTCACGGGGCGAAAGGAAGCCATGCACACAGCCAGGTTCTTGAGAGTCGAGCAACACAAACCGCCATCCGCCTGCCTCAAATGAGCGATCGGGCATGAAGATCGGGTGAGTCAGCGATCGCTCCATCTCCTCAAGATCAGCGTCGTGATTGCCCGGTAGCCAATAAACCGGAATTCCTAACGGGGCCAGCAGAGCTTGTAAGCGATCGTAAGATCTCGGCGTGCCATCTTGCGAAAGATCGCCCGTCAGCAGCAATAGATCAGGTTGAGGAGACAGTCTAGCCAACTGACTGATCAAGGCTTGAAACGAGTCTGCGGTCGGCATTCCCAATAGATCTTGGTGAGGGTCTGCAAACAAATGAATATCGGTAATCTGAGCAATGAGCTGAGGGGAAGCGTGAATCATACAAGTGGCGGAGGACGATCAATTAAAGTAAATGCTTACCGGGTAAGGTCTTGAGCCGTCTCAAAGCGCCTTCAACACGTTCCTTCGAGCCGCTAGACTTTAAACGAAAACTCTCAGCTAGAAAATGATGAGAACCGACAAGCTGCCTTCTCACCCTTTTAGGTTAGTATCTGACTCAGCGAAGTTGTGCGATCTGTCGCGGCAATTTTTGTGATTTAGATCACGTTTATCACTCGTGCAGGGTGCGCTTACAAGCGAGACTTAGCCAACGACAAAGTTCACTAGTTTTCCAGGCACGACAATCACTTTCTTGATCTCTTTGCCATTGATGTGTCGCCGCGCTGCCTCTGACTCGCGGGCAGCTTGCTCGATCGCTGCCTTATCAGCCTGCGCCGGGACTTGAATCGTGCCTCGCGTTTTGCCCATAACCTGAATCACGATCGTGATCTCATCTGCCACCAAAGCCGCCGGGTCGAGAATCGGAAACGGTTGGGTGTGAATCGAATCGGTCTGCCCCAATTGATGCCACAATTCTTCAGCAATGTGAGGCGCAAACGGAGCCAGCAGCCGCAATAAAGTCTGAATGCCTTCTGCGTAGACAGGAGACTCTTTGATCGCCGCATCATTGAGGGCGTTACTCAGCTTCATCATCTCTGAGACGGCCGTGTTGAACTGATAGTCACCCTGCAAATCTTCAGTGACTTCTTTGATGGCAATGTGAATCGATCGCCGCAGTTCTTTTTCAGGCTTACTGAGGTCTGATCCCGGACTCTTGATCCCCGCTCCCTGCTCTGCAAAGTCGGTAACTAGCCGCCAAACCCGATTCAAAAATCGAAACTGTCCTTCAACGTCTGCGTCTTCCCACTCTAGATCTTTTTCAGGGGGCGCTTTAAATAAGATGAACATCCGAGCCGTGTCAGCACCATATTTTTTAATCACGTCTCCTGGTGCCAAGCCGTTGTGTTTTGACTTCGACATTTTCTCGTAGACGACTTCTAGTTTGTCGCCCGTCTCAGGATCGATCGGAGCCGTCAAATCTGCAATCTGAGTCGCGATCACATACTTGCCCGTGCGGGGATTTTTGTAGGTTTTGCCCTGCACCATGCCCTGGGTTAGCAGCCGCTGAAACGGTTCGTCAAAATTTAGTAAGCCCCGATCGCGCAACACTTTTGTGAAAAATCGCGAATACAGTAAGTGCAAGATCGCGTGTTCAATGCCGCCCACATATTGATCAACGGGCATCCAATCATTGATCTGGGCGCGATCGAAGGCTGCCTGATCATTTTTGGCATCGGGGTAGCGCAAGAAATACCACGACGAATCCATAAAGGTATCCATCGTGTCGGTTTCTCGTTTGGCAGGCGTGCCGCAGGTCGGGCAGAGCACATTCACCCAAGCCTCTAACTTGGCTAACGGAGAAGCCCCACGCCCCGAAAACTCGACATCTTCAGGCAGTTTCACGGGCAGATCAGCATCGGCAACCGCCACCGCACCGCAGTTGGGACAATGCACGATCGGAATCGGGGCCCCCCAATAGCGCTGGCGCGAAATCAACCAATCGCGCAGCCGATATTGAATCCGAGCACTTCCCCAGCCTTCGGTTTCAGCTTTTTGAATGATCGCCTGTTTTGCAGCCAGAGAGGGCATTCCATCAAACTCGGCAGAGTTAACCAACACGCCGGGTTCTGTGTAGGCAGCCGTTAGCGGAGTTGTCGCATCGCCCCCTTCAGGAATGATGACGGGAGCGATCGCCAAATCATTCTGCTGGGCAAATACAAAATCTCGCACGTCATGAGCCGGAACGCCCATCACTGCCCCGGTTCCATACTCAACCAGCACATAATCTGCAATCCAAATCGGAACTTCTTCGCCCGTAAATGGATTGATCGCGGTGCCACCCGTCGGAATGCCCCGTTTGGGCTTGTCTTCCGCAGTCCGCTCTAACTCGGTTTGGGTCGAGACTTCTTGAACAAATGCGTTAATGGCTGACTTGCGATCGCTCACGGTCACCCGTGGCGTTAGGGGATGATCGGGCGCTAACACCACATAGGTCACGCCATAAACCGTGTCGGGACGGGTGGTGAACACGCCGACTTTTTGATCCATGCCCACGATCGGAAACTCTAAATAAGCCCCGACTGATTTGCCAATCCAGTTAGCTTGCATCAGTTTGACCCGCTCGGGCCACCCGGTTAGCTGATCGAGATCAGCCAATAGCTGTTCGGCATAATCGGTGATTTTCAAGAACCACTGCCGCAACTGTTTGCGTTCAACGATCGCCCCCGATCGCCAAGATTTTCCGTCGGCATCGACCTGCTCATTGGCTAAAACGGTTTGGTCGATCGGGTCCCAATTCACCGTGGCTTCTTTTTGATAAGCCAGCCCTGCTTTAAAGAATTCTAGAAAAATCCACTGCGTCCAGCGATAATAATCGGGCGAACAGGTTGCTAATTCGCGATCCCAGTCAAATGAGATACCTAACTCCTTTAGCTGGTCTCGCATCTGAGCAATATTTTGATCAGTCCACGTTGCGGGTTGAATGTTGCGCTCGATCGCCGCATTTTCCGCAGGCAATCCAAACGCATCCCAGCCCATCGGGTTCAGCACACGATAGCCCTGCATTCGCTTTAGCCGAGCAATTACGTCTACGATCGTGTAAACCCGCACGTGCCCCATGTGAAGATTTCCAGAAGGATAGGGAAACATCGACAGCGCATAAAACTTTAGCTTGCTGCTGTCAGTGGGCGTTTTAGCCAGTCCTTGGCCTATCCAAGCCTGTTGCCACTTTGCTTCAATATCGGCGGGTTTATAACGAGACTCCACGATCGGAACTCCTGACTAAGCTTTAACGATTCGATTAACCTGCCTATTGTGACACTTTCTACCCCCGACCGAGAGGGTTTGTCCACGAAAGATGGGATCAAAAAACAATCCGCAGTCATTTATTTTGGCTGCGGACTGTGGGCGAGAAAAGCGAGTTTTTAGTTGTGGGCAGAGCTACTCGGCTTAACCCCAGTCGTCGCTTTAGAAGGGGCCGCCTCTTTAGGAATCGCCAATACCGGGCGATCGAGCGCTACTAATAGCCCATCGCTCTCGACGGCGTTGGACTGTGGGCGAGTCACCGCAGGCTGCGTCTTGACAGCCACTTGTGAAACCGGAGGTCTGCCGATCGGAGAAATCATCGTCACCGCTCCCACGAAAAGAGCCGCGATCGCCGTCCCTCCCCAAACCAGTGAGAGTTTTGGTCTGCGCTCAACCTGAGCCAAGACCTTCTCAACCGTCTGCTCGATCGGCTGACTAGGCTGTGGCACTGGCAGAGAGCGAAACCCTTGACGCAGCATCATCAGACGAGCGTGAAGCTTTTGCACCGTGACATCATTGACTAGCCACTCTTCAACCTGCTGACGCTCGGCAGCAGTCACCTCGCCATCCAAATAGGCACTCAGTAACTCAAAGCGATCGCGTTGCAGAGTGGTTGACTCAAACGTACCCTTAGAAGCAGGGGAAGCCGGATCAGAAGATGGTTGCATGGAATTATTAAGCGGATCTAAATCGGGGTTCATCGTGGAATCACTTCTCTTGAAATGAGAATACCCAGTTGTCAATACAAGCTAGTCTACCGAAGTCAATCTGAGAAATTCAACCGACGCAAGGTGTGACAATTACCGCAGTCGAGAGAAATATTAGCAGAAACGAATCGTAAATACACGGAGAGCTATGAGGACTCAGACCCCTCAGCCCCCGTCTAAATAACGCTGTAGCTGAGTCTGCAAGCGATGTCTCGCCCTCGCAATTCTAGACTTAACCGTCCCCAACGAAACGCCCGTCAGTTCAGCAATTTCCTCATAGGCCATGCCCTCAATCTCGCGCAGCACGATCGTGGTGCGAAACACTTCGGGCAAATCAGCGATCGCTTCATTTAACTGATCATAAAATTCCCGCGTCGTGAGATCTTCTTCAGGCCCAGGAGTCGCCGAAGCAATTTCCCAGTCTAGCTGACCATCTTCTAGAGTCAGGGGCGCATCAAGAGAAAGCGGACTTGAGTTACGCTTGCGCTTTCGCAACTCGTCATAAAACAGGTTAGTCGCGATGCGACTCAGCCAGCCTCTAAACTTGATCGGATCGTTGAGGCGTTTGACGTTGCGATAGACTCGAATCCAGACTTCTTGGGCGAGATCAGCGCGATCTTGCCAATCAGGAGCCAAGTGATAAAGAACCTTGTCAACGTGAGATTGATATCGCCGCATGAGTTCAGCAAACGCCGCTTTCTCTGGGCGGTGCTCGGTCTGACACTGCAAAACTAAATCGTAGTTAGAGAGTTTTTCTGCTTGCACTGGCGTTTGAGAAGCGGTTGCCTCAACCGGAAACCAGGATACAGGAAAGGATTGACTCATGGGCGGAATTCGCTCTAAACGTTCCTACATTCTCTTCCCATGACCCAAACTCTGTTTCAGAAGTTCCCTGATAATCTCTTGAATATGACGGTTGTTTCACCAGCATATCTCGCACATGACGCAAAATGTCTTTTGCTGAGGCAGCTAGCTTGAGCCTGCCAATTTGATTGAGCGATCGCGCCGAAGTCTTGATCTTCAAACTCCTCTGTTTATAGGAGGTGAGCTTAGGCAAGCGATGAATCAGGCTCCATCTGGCGATCGCTGGATCATTCAACCTATTTGTTGTACAAAGTCGCGTTTGCCAAAAGCATTGATACTTGGGTTTGCACTGCCTGTAGCGAGTTTGCCCCCACCGTCTCTCTAGCTGATGTTGGAGCCAGCCCTAAAAGACAATTGAGAGAAAATGTGATGGTAATTGCTAGTAATAATCTTTCAGCCATTGTTGTTTCTCCTCACAAGACCTGACACACCACTCGTTGATGAACCTGTAGATGTAGATAGAAGAGTGCTCTTTGATCGGTTTTGTTTGATTCCTCCAACCTCAAGAAGGCACCTGCACCCATAAAGTGCCCTATATTCTGAGAAGGAGTCTAGGTAACTATGAAGAAGCGTTAAAGTTTTTGCCTTGTTTGAACAAGGGTTTGTGATCTTCCGTCTTCTCCGATCGCGCTCCTCTAAAACTCAGAGACGCTACCTGATCCTTCAGACCTAAACTGATTGCTTCCGGAAAGCCACCCGTTAAGTCAGATCAAAGCTTAACGATCTTGTCCGTAGCTTCACAGAGAAACTTTAGGAACTCTAAGTTTAAAAAAGCGTGGCTAGACTCAGTAGAACGGCGACAAGAAACCAGGATCTGACGTTGCTTCGCCATTTAATGGTGCTGTGTATGGGGACGGGCACGTTGTTAATCGCGTCTCAATGGCAGCAAATTGCAGCGCTGCCTGGCACCGCTTTGTCTAAAATCCACGTTTCTGGCATTTTCAGTCCAAAGCCGATCGCCAAAAAGCCGTCTTTAAAAAGCACGGCCGTCAAAAGTCTAAAGCTTGTCGTCGATCTCAGCGATCGTCGCGTCTATGTTTATGAGAATGATCGGGTCAAAGCCAGTTATCCCGTAGCGATCGGACAACAGGGCTGGGAAACCCCGATCGGAAGCTTCAGCGTGTTTCAGATGTATCAAAATCCTGTTTGGCAACATCCGATCACTGGAGAAACCGTGTTGCCGGGCAAAAAAAATCCCCTCGGAAAATGGTGGATCGGGTTTGGGTCAGTCGGAAACCTGCTCATTGGCTTTCATGGCACCGACGACGAACAACTGGTTGGGCAACCCGTCTCTCATGGTTGCTTGAGAATGAGAAACTCGGATATTGGCAAACTATACAGGCAAATCTCTACCGGAACCCCCGTCACGGTAAGGCCGTAGCTGATCCTTAAAAAATGCAAAAAAGAAGGGGCTTAAGCCCCCATCTTCAGGATGCATAGACAAAACGGTTGACTATCGAGTTGGCTCCGACTCAAAGCTAGGCGCATACGCTTGCAGCAACGTGCTGACTTGCGACAAGATTTCGTCTTTTGAGCTTTTGCCGATCGCTTGCCGCTCAGGAAAGAATTCGGGACGATCGAGGTTGCGGGCGATCGCCTCACCGACCTGTTGAGCAATTAACCCTTGCAGTTCTTCTTTGGCTCGTTGACGCTGATAGACCGCACCTTCTTCTGTCGTGGCATAGAGGGGCAATAAGCGATTGAGTGCATAAGCGGCAATATCGCCGAGATCTAAGGTGCGATCGCTCGTCGCTTCGATCTCCGCCACGCGGGCGATCGCCTCCGTCAACACTAATTCTTCCATCACGTTGATAAATTGCTTCCGGGGAACTGCTACCACCTCGCCTGTGAGCAGCGCTCCCATCAATCGATCTAAAGCCATATACTCTTCGATCAACAGTTCTGAGGCTGCATCACAAATGCGCCCCACCTCAGCTTCCATAGCTGGTGTCAAATAGCCGTCTTGTAAGGCTTGTTCAACAATTTTTACTATGCTCATAGCGCCTTTGTAAACTCCAAGCAGCAGTTTGAATAGACAACCCCCGAACCATTCTGCCCTAGATTCTGTGTCAAACAACACGTCAGGTATGCAGAATCATAAAAAGTTATGCAGTTTGTGCAAGGGGGTCGCGATCGTCGAGAGATTACCCTCTGTTTTATGATTCCCTTAACAAACTCCCTGAAAACTTAGTATTCTAAAATTTATAAACTGTAATATTTCTTCTAATCTTTAGGGAACCCGTGCAAGAAGATTTCCGGCTAATTGTCGATCTCGTCTCGGTCTTGGCTGCTGCTGCCGCAGGAGGCTTGCTGGCTGCATTGCTCAAGCAACCTGTTCTATTAGGCTATCTGCTGGCAGGGGTGGTGGTTGGCCCCACAGGGCTAGGGCTGATCAAAGAAATTGTGCAAGTCGAAACCCTGGCGCAGTTTGGAGTTGCCTTTCTGCTGTTTGCACTGGGGGTTGAGTTTTCTTTTTCAGAGTTAAAAAAAGTTAAGGCCATCAGCTTGGGGGGCGGCGGACTTCAGATCACGCTGACGATTTTGGTGACAGCACTAGTATCCCTTGGACTGGGCTGGGTTACGTCTCCGGCTCAGGGCGTTTTCTTGGGGGCGATTCTCTCTCTGTCTTCGACTGCGGTTGTGCTGAAATGTTTAATGGAGCGCAACGAGACGGGCACCCCTCACGGACAGGTGATGCTAGGAATTCTGGTGGTGCAAGACTTAGCCTTGGGTCTGATGCTGGCAGTGCTTCCGGCGCTTGACAAACCTGTAGGAGAGATCGGGCTGGCGGTTGGTTGGGCCTTGATGCAGACCGGGCTTTTTGCCCTCGGAGCCGTAGCGGCTGGAATTTGGGTGATTCCGCCCCTGCTGAGACTGCTGGCCAAAACTGAGAGCCGGGAGCTATTTTTGCTAGGCGTTGTAGCAATCTGTTTGGGCATTGCGCTGCTAACCGAGCATCTAGGACTGTCGATCGAGATGGGTGCTTTCGTCGCCGGGTTAATGATCTCAGAAGCGGAATATGCCGATCAGACTCTCACCTATGTGGAGCCACTGCGCGACATTTTTGCGTCACTGTTTTTTGCGTCGATCGGGATGCTGATCGATCCCTTCTTTCTCTGGAATAATCTGGAGTTGATTTTAGGGTTGGTAACGATTGTCTTTATCGGCAAATTCCTGCTGATCACTCCCTTGGTGAGGCTGTTTCGATATCCTCTTAAAACCGCGCTGATGGCTGGGCTGGGGCTGGCTCAGATCGGAGAGTTTTCGTTTGTGTTAGCCAGTGAAGGACAGTCTTTAGGGCTGGTTTCTCGCCGCGTCTATCTGCTGATTTTAGGCACCACGGCAGTGACTTTAGTGCTGACCCCTTTTGTGCTGCGATTGGTGCCTCGACTGTTTACCTGGGCGGAGTCGCTGCCATTTCTCAAAAAATATCTCGAAGAAAGCGATGTGCCCCTGGCGATCGCCGACGACCTGCCCACCCAAAATCATGTGGTGGTCTGTGGCTATGGGCAAATTGGACGAAATATCGTGCGCCTCTTGCAGGATCGCAACTATCCCGTGGTGGTCGTTGACCAGTCTGAGAGCCGAATTCAGCAAGTTAGAGAGGCTGGGCTGCCTTATATTTATGGCAATGCAGCCAGTCTCCATGTTTTAGAAAAAGCGGGCGTTGCCCACGCGCTGGGAATGGCGATCGCCCTGCCCGACCCGATGAGCACTCGTCTCTGCCTCAAACGTGCTCTAGAAATCGCCCCCGATCTAGATATTGTCGTTCGGGCCAATCAGGGTAAAGATATTGAATTGCTCTATCAGTTGGGCGCTAGAGAAGTCGTCCATCCAGAATTTGAAGCCAGTTTAGAATTATCGGCCCATCTGCTGAATGGGGTAGGGCTGCCGTTGCCTGCTATTCAGCGAGAGGTGCAGCAAATTCGCAACTCGCACTATTTGGAATTTCGCCCAGAGCGCCCGTCTGCTGAGATCTCTCGCGAGTTAAAAGCTGCCACCGAGGAGATGAATAGCAAATGGTATCCGCTGCCTGAAGAATCTCCGCTCACAGAAATGACGCTAGAAGAAACAGATATCCGACGGTTAACGGGGGTGACGTTGATGGCCATTCGGCGGGCGGGTGGGGCTGAGTTAGACTACCCCGATGCCACCACGACACTAGAGCAGGGCGATCGCTTGCTGATTGTAGGCGAACCGAACGAGTTAGCCGCCTTTGATGAGTTAGCCAAAGGAGAAGCGGCGGTTCCGGCTGAAAATGCTTCGTGTCAGTGGATACAGGTGCTCGAAGGGAGCGCGATCGTCTGCAAAACCCTGGCTGAGTTAGACTGGCGGCGGCAATATGGAATTCAGATTCAGGCCATCCGGCGAGAAAACAAATTCTTGCGGTTTCCTGAAGATGATATAGAGGTGCAAATGGGCGATCGCTTGCTGCTGTGCGGAAGTTTTCACGCTCTAAATCAGGCGACGACTTCACTTTCACCCAAGCTTGAACTTTCGATCTTACCCATTTCGGTAGTTTCTCAAAGCAGCGAAGCGCTAGAAGACTCCTAGCACTTTAGGCTTTAGGTTTGACATAAACGATCGCTTGTCGCCAGACGATCACAGGCTGGTCATACTGATCCAACACACAGATACAATGGTGGTCTTGCCAGCGCAATTTTCCGGTTAGCAAATCGCCCGTGACGAGTTTCATCTCGACTTCTTTTTCTTCACGAATAGCAGTTTGAATTTGACGAATGCTGGGCAGTCCTGTGTCTAGTTCAATAGTCATGCTAAGTTCCTTGCTTCCTTTCTTAAACTAATCAGCGCTAGCAGTGAGAGTATCATCTGCTGACCTCATCTTTATAGTTCCACAACGGCCATCACTCTATACATTCTGCGGATCGATCTTATGCGCCTCGAATTTGTCAAATATCACGGACTCGGCAACGATTTTATTTTGGTCGATCATCGTGCGGACACTGAGCCTTGTTTGACTCCAGAGCAAGCGGTTAAGCTCTGCGATCGCCACTTTGGCATCGGCGCAGATGGCGTGATCTTTGCTTTAGCTGGGCAAGCAGGCACCGACTACACGATGCGAATTTTTAACTCTGATGGGTCAGAGCCAGAAATGTGTGGCAATGGCATTCGCTGCCTAGGTCGGTTTTTGGCAGAGCTTGAGGCCGCAGAGACGGGGGTGGCAAAGCAGACTTATCTGATTCACACTCTGGCAGGGGTGATCACGCTCAAGCTAGCAGGCAGCGGGCAGGTCACGGTTGACATGGGCGCGCCGCGCCTTTTAGCCGCAGAAATTCCGACCACTCTAACCGACGCGGATCATAAGGTTATTGACCAATCTCTAGCGGTGGCAGGTCAAACCTGGCAAGTGACGTGTGTCAGCATGGGAAACCCGCACTGCATCACGTTTGTGGAGGATGTCTCGGCCATCTCTTTAGAGCAGATTGGGCCACAGTTTGAGCATCATCCTGCTTTTCCGCAGCGCATCAACACTGAGTTTATTCAGGTGGTGCGATCGGACTATCTCAAAATGCGCGTGTGGGAGCGAGGCGCTGGCATTACCTTAGCGTGCGGTACGGGGGCCTGTGCATCGCTCGTGGCGGGGGTGCTGACGGGCAGGTGCGATCGACGGGCTACGATCGAGCTACCGGGTGGCTGTCTAGACATTGAGTGGGCAGCCGATGGGCGAATTGAGATGACGGGCCCAGCAGCGCGAGTGTTTTCAGGCAGCTTAGAGGAAGTTTGAGGGTTGAGCGACGGCCCTCAAACCCTTCTAGTCGTTGTCCCAAATTTCGTGACCCATGAGATCGCCAATGCGATCGCGCAGCAAAAAGTCACATTTTTCTAGCTCACACTCCATGCAAACCCATTCGCGAGACGGAATGTGCTTGCAAAGACTGTAGATTGGCTGCTGGCGGTTGACCACTCCTTTTTCTACGAGTTGGCGAACCTCATCTTGAATCATGGTTAGAGAGTATTGTGCTAGTTGAACCATCATTGTCCTCCTGCAACGAGTGACGTAAATTGAACCAAACCTTAAAAATGTCAGAAAAGTATAGTCATATGGCTGTTACAATCGCGCTTTGTAGTGACCTATACTGAATAATTTCTATTTTCGCGGTGAACTCTTCTCGATTATATTAAGAACTGTTTCAAATGTCATCAAGTGCTAACTTTTTAGACAGGGACTCTATCAGACAGAGAAAACTAGTTTAAGCCTGAAGGGGTGCAAGCCCTCTTTTTTGCTTGGACAGAGCGATCGCAAGCTGAATCGCTGCCTTCATGCTGGCGGCATCAGCAACCCCTTTTTCAGCAATGTCAAAAGCGGTTCCGTGATCAGGAGACGTGCGAACAAACGGTAGCCCGATCGAGGTGTTGACCGCCCGATCGAAAGCCATCAGCTTAACCGGAATTAACCCTTGGTCATGATAGAGCGCTAGATATCCATCGTGAGCCACCACGGGCGGGTTTGCCCCATACCAGGCCTGCCCTGGTTTTACCCACAGCGTGTCGGGTGGAATCAGCCCATCAAGTCGGGCTTGAGGGAAGCGATCGCGCATCTGCTCTAACCAGCCGAGCAGCCAATCATGTTCTTCTCGTCCGAGTTGCCCTTGTTCGCCACTGTGGGGGTTTAGCCCGGCGATCGCAATGTGCGGGTGCTCAATGCCAAACGCCTGCTCTAGGCAGTCAATCAGCAGGTCTAGCTTGAGAGTCATTAAGTCTGGCGTGAGCGCGTCAGCCACCTGCCGTAGCGGAATATGAGTCGTTGCCAACAGCGTTCGCAGCCACCAGCCTGTGTGAGGCGATCGGGCCACAAACAACATCCCAAACCGCTTCACATTAGCCCGTTCTGCCAGCAACTCGGTCTGTCCTGGATAGAGATGTCCGGCAGCTTTCCAGGCAGACTTAGCGATCGGGCCCGTCACAATCGCCTCAAACTGTCCGGCTAACGTGTGAGCGATCGCCGTGTCTAAATACTGAAAGCTTGCCGCTCCGCTTGCGGCATTGCCCATCCCTAAACTAACGGGTTGCTCTAAGGGAACATCCAACACAGTGAGCCACTCAGGATTAGCTAGGTCACACGTTGCCACCAAGCGATCGTAGGTCTCTTGCAGATGAGCCTGACTGCCAACGAGGGTCACCTCAGCGCCATCACTCACCGATGCATCAGCCAACGCTTTTAAGGTCACTTCTGCGCCGATGCCAGCCGGGTCACCGACCGGAATCACCAAACGAACACGATTCATAAAGACGAAACCCTAAAGGACAGCGCCATCAGACAAGCTCAAAACTTCTCCATCTCGGCCCTTTGCAGAGAACCCGCTACTGAACTGGTTTACAATGCTTTTTGCAGGTCTACTGATTCAGTAACCACATCTGCTGACAAGCCGAGGGTCAGAGCGATCGACCCATAAAATTCAAGTTAGGAGGATTCGATCAATGTCTGGAGAGATCTTCAACGCTGCTATTCTAGCGTTCACTTTGATTCCCTTCGGGTTAGCCCTGGGGTTTTTGCTGCTCAAAATTCAGGGTGGCGAAGAATAAAAGCAGAGAGAAAAGGGGAAAAGCGAGACACTTTTGCTTTGACCCTTTGCCCTGGCTCAGTCGTCTGACTCATCCAGATGTTCGGCCACTTCTCGATAGAGGTTAACCACATGATGATCTTTTAGAGAATAAAAAACATTGCGTCCTTGCTTGCGATGGCCCACTAAACGCATGGCTCTGAGCGATCGCAGTTGATGAGACACGGCCGATTCAGTCATTTTGACGACGGCAGCGAGATCACAGATGCACAGTTCTTGAGCAGCCAGAGCTGACAAGATTCGCAACCGATTGGCATCTCCTAGCAGTGCAAAAAACTCTGCCATTCGCTGGGCTTTTTCGACGCTGATCAGATCTCGGTGCAACTGGCGCACCTGACTCAGATCAACCGGATGCTGAATGGTGCAACTCAGATTCTCAGAGGGTTGGCTTTGATCAACTCGATCACTGGCAGGAGTGGCATTTGAGTGACTCATAATAGGGCGATAAGCTAAATCACTTAAGCGATCGGGCAGAGCTAAGACTGCTTTTAGGGTAGCTTACCAGACCGTGTGGCAATCCAGGTTTGACCGATCGCCTGGGTTTCTTAGGGGCGATCGCTGCCCACCCTTGAGAAACTCCTCTGAATCGGAAAGTTTCGCCGTTTGGTCAAAATTTCTGATAGAATCTGACAAAAAGTTAACAATTCGTCACGAATTCCTCATGAGTTTATTAATTGTGGGTGCCACTGGCACTTTAGGAAGACAGGTGACTCGTCGGGCCCTAGATGAGGGGTACGAGGTGCGGTGTTTGGTGCGGAGTCTTAAGAAAGCTGCCTTCTTGAAGGAGTGGGGCGCAGAGTTAGTAACGGGCAATATTTGTGACCCTGAGAGCCTGCCGTCAGTCCTAGAAGGCGTGACGGCTATTATTGATGCGGCAACCGCCCGCGCCACCGATTCTCTCAGCATTAGACAAGTAGATTGGGAAGGCAAAGGAAATCTGATTCGAGCCGCTAAAACTGCTGGCATCGATCGCTACATTTTCTTCTCGATTTTGGATGCTGAAAAGTTTCCCAAAGTGCCGCTGATGGAGATCAAAGCCTGCACCGAAAAGCTGTTAGCAGAGTCAGGGTTAAATTACACCATCCTGCGTCCCTGCGGGTTTTTGCAGGGTTTAATCGGTCAATACGCCATTCCGATTTTAGAAGGGCAAGCGGTTTGGGTGATGGGTGACACCTCTCCGATCGCCTATATGGATACGCAAGACATCGCTAAGTTTGCGGTGCAAGCGCTCAAAATTCCTGAAACTGAGCAGCAATCCTTTCCGGTGGTGGGGTCAAGAGCCTGGGGTGCCTACGAGATTATTCGTCTGTGTGAGCGCATGTCTGGCAAGCAGGCAAGAGTTTCGCGGATGCCGATCGGCTTGCTGCGAGCTTTTGCAGGGTTCGCCCGCTTCTTTCAGTGGACGTGGAATATCGCCGATCGCCTCTCTTTTACAGAAGTTGTGGCCACGGGCAAGCCGCTCAACGCCCCGATGGATGAGGTTTATAAAACCTTTCAACTAGACCCGTCAGAGATGACGACGCTAGAAGCCTACATGCAAGACTACTTCGGCCGAATTCTTAAAAAGTTGAAAGAAGTCGAAGTCGCTCAGGCTCAAATCAAGAACAAGAAAAAGCCAACTGCCAAAGACGGCCGAACCTATCCACGGTTTTAGGTCGCCTTGAGTGGTGAGCGTTGAGTTACTCAAATTTAAACCTCATCACTCTCACAGAGGGTGTTATAGTCCCAAATATTCGTTTTTCTGCTCTGATACGGACTTTTGCGCGTGCCTAAAGCTGGCATTATTTACAACGACGACAAACCGATCGCTTGTCAAACGGCTGAGGAGCTAAAAGACAAGCTGACCTCACGCGGCTGGGAAGTCATTCTGGCCACTGGAGCGGGAGGAATTTTGGGCTACTCCACTCCGGGCAGTCCAGTTTGTCACACGCCTATCGATCGGTTATCGCCGCCAGGGTTTGATGACGCGATGAGCTTTGCGGTGGTCTTGGGAGGCGATGGCACTGTTTTATCGGCCTTTCGGCAAGTGGCTCCCTGCAGTGTGCCGATTTTGGCCATCAATACTGGGCACATGGGGTTTCTCACAGAAACCTTGCTAGAGCATTTGCCAGACGCGATCGAGTCCGTTCTGGCAGGTCACTATGAGGTCGAAGAGCGCACTATGCTCCAAGTGCAGGTCTTTCGAGAACACACCGTTCTCTGGGAAGCGCTTTGCCTCAATGAGATGGTGCTGCATCGAGAGCCGCTGACCAGCATGTGCCACTTTGAGGTTGAGATTGGTAAGCACACTCGCGTAGACATCGCGGCCGATGGCATTATCTTGTCTACGCCCACTGGCTCGACGGCTTATTCACTCTCGGCAGGCGGCCCGGTGATCACGCCTGGGGTTCCCGTCATGATCTTGGTGCCCATTTGTCCGCATTCACTGGCTTCGCGGGCCCTAGTTTTTGCCAACAGTGAGCCTGTGACTATTTTTCCGGCTAACCCTAATCGTTTGGTGATGACGGCTGATGGCAACGCTGGATGCTATGTGTTGCCCGATGACTGCGTGCGCGTGCAGCGATCGCCCTACCTGGCCCGTTTTGTGCGCCTTCGCCCGCCGGAGTTTTTTCATCTGCTGCGCGAAAAACTGGGATGGGGCTTGCCTCACATTGCAAAACCCACTTAATCAAACGGCTGATGGCCAGACGTGCTAAAACAGTGCTGAGATTAAAACCCTTTATTCCCCAGGTTTTATGAGTATTGCTACCCTTGACCACAACCCCTGCGTTTTGATCATCGAAACCGACGAAACGCTGGCCCAGAGCGTCAGTTCTGACCTGCAAGAGTCTGGATATGAGACGATCGTTACCCACGATGCGGCGAGTGGTTTGCGTCAGGCCACTGAGCGACACCCGGCTTTAATTGTGGTCGATCGGATGCTGCCCGGCGAATCGGGGCTGACGTTTTGCAACCACTTGCGCGGCACGGGAATGAGAACCCCTGTTTTGCTATTAATGTCACGAGATGCCGTAGACGATCGGGTGGCTTGTTTAGAGGCTGGAGCCGATGACTACTTTCTCAAGCCCTATCGGAGCGACGATTTTCTCAAGTTAGTGAAGCTCTATCTCAAGGTTGATGCTCCTGGCGCAGAGCAGTTGAGATTTGGAGACCTTGTATTGGATCTGGCGACTCGGCAAGCCTTGCGAAATGCTCGTGCGATCGACCTGACGATGAAGGAATTTGAGTTGCTCAAGTGCTTAATGGAGCACCCACGGGAGGTGCTGACGCGAGAACAGATCTTAGAAAGCGTTTGGGGCTATGACTTTGTAGGCGAGTCAAACGTGATTGAAGTTTACATTCGCTATCTGCGGTTAAAGATCGAAGACGAAGGCGAGAAGCGGTTGATTCAGACCGTGCGTGGCGTAGGATATGTGCTGAGAGAAGCGTAGGTAAAGGAAAATGAGAGTGGATAAGCTTGCTCAATCTGGGTTCAGTCGCCGTGCTCAATGGGTCGGGTTGGGGTGGGGTCTCTTGCTCATGGGCTGCTCTCCTGCGCCATCGGCTTCGATGTCGGCAACGCCCGCGATCGAGTCGCCCTTTTTGCAAGCTAACAAAGCGTTGGGGCAGAGTTTGCCGATTGCCGCCCAAGCTACGATCGCTGGCAAAGCGATTCAGCTAGAGGTGGCTAAAACCCCCCAAGAGCAAGAAATTGGCCTTATGGGTCGCACGAGTCTGGCAGACGATCGGGGGATGCTGTTTGTCTTTAGCCCTGCCCGACCCACCCAGTTTTGGATGAAAAACACCTTGATCAATCTGGACATGGTGTTTATCTATCGGGGAGTGGTCAAAGCGATTGCGGTAAATGCGCCGCCTTGCACCTCTGATCCCTGTGCGGTCTATGGCTCGACTCGTGACGCGATTGATCAGGTGATTGAGCTACGCGGACAGCGATCGACTGATTTAGGCTTAAAAGTGGGCGATCGCATTCCTGTTCAGTTTCTTAACGTGGGCAGAGCCAGTCAAAACTGATGGCTGACGCAGAACGCTGAGAGCCTCTGAGAGCGGGCAGTCCTTTAGAAGTCTATCTTTAGATGGATTCATCCTGGTTTCATCCTCTGTAATTTGGAGTCGTATTTCCTGAATCATCTTCACCCAGAGCCGTTGGAGCAGCGATCGTTTAAGCCAGTTCACAGTAGAGGTGAAGCCTTAAGTTCGGTCTGGATGATGGATAGACCGTTTCATAGTCCAAGTCAGCCAGATCAGAGAGTGGCTACTGACCACCCTTCAAAAGTAGATTGCTCATTCAAGATAGGGTCACTCAAGAGGTGAGAGCAAAATGGCACCTACGATCCATTCAAAATTCATTCGCTTTTTGCGAGACGAGTTAGCTATTTCTGACTCTTCGATCTCGCTTGCCCTGAGACACCGCGACCAAAACAATGGCCCTCTGCCCATGATTCTTTGGCAATATGGGCTAGTGACGCTGCAACAGCTTGATCAGATCTATGACTGGCTAGACTCTGCAAAAAGCTGAACGCCAGTGTCGCCTACAGCCAATCTGCTCAGTCATTTAAACAGGGGTCATAGCTAGATGGATAGATGCCCCGATCGTGAGCATTAGAGCAGGATTCTGACTTCAGGGGGAGGTAAATATCCCCGTTCTCACGTCATTCTCATGAGGACTAGTGTAAGTCTGGCAAGTATGACAGTGAATAATCCTTCTGTAAGCGTGTTTCTGCCTGCTTTAGCGGGGGGCGGTGCCGAGCGAGCAATGCTGCATTTGGCGCAGGGGTTTGCCGATCGAGGTTTAAAGACAGATTTGGTGCTCGCTGAAGCCGAAGGAGACTATCTTAAGCAAGTTCCAGCTAACGTCAGACTGGTCAATTTGAAATCCAAGTTTCCGGTAGTGCTGTCAAAGACCAGAGCCTTGCAGCATCATTTGCAGCGAGAACAACCCACCGTTTTGTTTTCAGCGTTGGATATTGTCAGTTCTGCGCTCTGGGCTAAGTGGAGTGCGCGAGTGCCTACCCGTGTGGTGATGTGCATCCAGACCTACCTATCTGGGCAATTTCAAGAGCATCAGCCCCACACCATGGGAAAACTCCGTCCTCAGCTAGTGCGCTGGCTCTACCCAAAATCGGACGATCTGGTAGCCGCCTCTCAAGGCACCGCCGAAGACTTGGCCCACATTACCTCACTGCCCCTAGAACGAATTCGGGTGATCTACAATCCCGTGGTCACGCCTGAAGTTTTAGAAAAAAGCCGAGAACCGCTGGATCATCCCTGGTTTTTGCCCGGAGAACCGCCCGTGATTTTGGGGGTTGGGCGGCTAGTCGGCCAGAAAGATTTCTTCACACTGATTCAGGCGTTTGCCTTGGTGCGGCGGCAGCGCCCGGCTCGGCTGATCATTTTAGGCGAAGGTGAGCAACGCCCTCAGCTAGAACGTCTGATTCGCGATTTGAATTTAGAATCTGAGGTCTCACTGCCAGGGTTTGCAGACAATCCCTATACCTATATGGCTCACGCTTCGGTGTTTGCGCTGTCGTCTAAGTTTGAGGGGTTTGGCAACGTCGTTGCCGAGGCCATGGCAACCGGAACCCCGATCGTCTCTACAGATTGCCCCAGTGGGCCAGCCGAGATTTTAGACTATGGCACCTATGGCAGGTTAACGCCGATCGCTGATCCGGCTGCCTTTGCCAAAGCCATTTTAGACACTTTGGATAATCCGATTCAAGCGGCGGTTTTAAAGCGGCGATCGCTGGCGTTTTCGACCGATCGCGTGATCGATCAATACATGGAAGTTCTAGAGAGAATGACGCACCTGAACTAATGCGAATCCTGAACTAATGCGAATCCTTCACGTTCTCAACCACATTCAAAAAATCGGCAACGGCATCGTCAATGTGGCGATCGATTTGGCTTGCCTTCAAGCCCAAGCGGGTCATCAGGTCGCGGTTGCATCGGGGGGCGGCGAGTTTGAGACTCTGCTGGCTGACTATGGAGTTGAGCATTTTAAGTTTGAGCAGCGTCGCCGCCCGGTGACATTGCTTAGAGCCGTGCCGCGATTTTGGGCGATCGTCGAGACCTTTGAGCCAGAAATTATTCACACTCACATGATGACTGGAGTTGTTTTGGCCAAACTGCTGAGGGGAAGGGCAAATTACACGATCGTGTCTACAGTTCACAATGAGTTTCAGCGCAGTGCCACTCTAATGGGATTGGCCGATCGCGTCATCGCCATCAGTCACGCGGTTGCGGTGTCGATGCAGCAGCGAGGCATTTCACCGAGCAAACTGCGAGTGGTGTTTAACGGCACGCTGGGCAGTCCTCGCTGTCGCCCATTGTCTGAGATTGAGCCGCTGCCCTTACATCGGGCCGCGATCACCACGGTTGCGGGCATGTTTCACCGCAAAGGCATCACCACGCTGATCGATGCCTTTACCGAGATGGCGACTCGTCTGCCGGAGGTTTCAACCCATCTCTATTTGGTGGGTGATGGCGACGATCGGGCTGAGTTTGAGCGTCACGCCCAAAAAAGTCTGGTGAGCGATCGCATTCATTTTGAGGGCTTTCAGCCCGAACCGCAGCGCTATTTGCTGGCGACAGACATTTTTGTGCTAGCCTCTGAGCGTGAACCGTTTGGGTTAGTCCTTTCAGAAGCGCGAGAAGCCGGATGTGCGATCGTTGCCACCCATGTAGACGGCATCCCTGAAGTCTTGGAGGGAGGAAAAGCCGGATTGTTAGTGCCACCTAACGATGTGTCTGCTTTATCAAAAACGTTGATCCAATTGCTCTCTAGCCCAAGGCAGTTAGAGGTGTGGAGACAACGGGCACCGCAAAACTTGGGCTGGCTATCAGTGAGACGGGTGCATCAAGAAACCTTGGCTGTTTATGAAGGTGCTCTGCAAGGCGCTTCTCGCAGCAAACTGCTGACAGCATCGGGACGATAGGAGGCTCTGGTCTATGACGGGTCAATTTTTTAAGCGAGCAACGATGGGGAAGCGATCAAGCCTTTTGCTGATTTTATCGAGTCTGAGTCTGGCAGCGCCCGGCTTGGCTCAAATTCCACCATTGCCTCGATCGCAGCCTTTGGTGTCGCGACCCGCAGGGAGTTCTGCGCCTTTATCGGTGGATCAGGGCTATTTGCTGGGGGCGGGCGACAAGATCAAACTCGATATTTTTAACGTGCCGGAGTATAGCGGTGACTATCAGGTGCTAGCCGATGGCACGCTGAATTTGCCGCTAGCAGGCAGCGTCACTGTAGATGGACTGACCCTCAAAGGGGCATCGGCGGCGATTTCTCAAAAGTTTAGCGAATGGCTGACTCGCCCGATCGTCACCGTCAGCTTAATGGCATCGCGCCCGATCAGTGTGGCGGTGTCGGGTGAAGTGACTCGCCCTGGTGTTTACACTACAACGCTGATCGAGGGAGGCATTCCGACTCTGACTAAAATGCTGCAACAGGCAGGGGGAATGAGCCAGTCAGCCGATCTTCAGCAGGTGCGGGTGGTGCGGCGATCGGGCAGGGGCAGCGCGCCGCAAACGCGCACGGTTGACCTGCGGCAACTGCTGCGCACAGGCGATCTCAGTCAAGATTTGCCGCTGCGGGATGGGGATAGCATTGTCGTTCCGGCGGCAACTGCTGTGAACGTCGATGATGCCAATCTGATCGCGTCTTCTAGCTTTGCGGTCAGCACCGATCAGCCGTTGAAAATTGTGGTGGCAGGTGAGGTCAACCGTCCGGGCCCGCACACGATTAAAAGTGAATCGGTGCCCTCAGCCCAAGCTAGCGGCACTAACCCCCCGATCGGTAATAAAGTGCAGGTGCCGACAGTGACACGAGCGCTGCAAATTGCGGGAGGCATCACCCAATCTGCCAATATTCGTGAGATTGAAGTGCGAAGACGCACCCAGTCTGGGTTCGATCAGGTGATGAAGGTCAATCTATTTCAACTGCTGCAAGCGGGCGACTCGCGGCAAGATATCTCATTGCAGGATGGCGATCGGGTGATTGTTCCCACGGCGACGACGCTTTCGCCTGCCGATGCGACGATTCTTGCTCGTGCTAGTTTTTCGCCCGATGCGATCGTGGTCAATGTCGTCGGAGAAGTGGCTAAACCCGGAGCGGTGCAGCTTCCGCCCAACACGACGCTTAACCAGGCTCTGTTAGCAGCAGGCGGCTTTAATACCCGCGCCAAAAAGCGAGAAGTCAGCTTTCTCAGACTCAACCCTAACGGAACGGTCGATCGGCGCGATATTGCCATTAATTTTAATCAGGGCATCAATGAGCAGAGCAATCCGCCGTTGCGAAACAACGATACGATCGTGGTGGGCAAGTCAGGGCTGGCGGGCATCGGCGACACACTAGGAACGGTTTTTGGGCCGCTATCGGGCTTTTTGAACATCTTCACAATCTTTCGCTGATCGGCGGATCAAACGTTGAGTAGGTTTAGGGCAAATCTCTGGCTATCTCAGCGATCGGTCATGGGTCTGCGCTACGATCGCTGTAGGAATTTTTGAGCAAACGGCTTAATGATAAATGCCCCTTATGTTAACCATTTGCCCACTCTATTAAATCAGTCTTTACTTTCTGGCCGATTGCTTGAGTTAAGACTACACTTTGAAAAATCAGAAAAAACCTCTACTTCACTAGGGAGAGTGGGCATCGTGTGGGGTTTCTTAAACAATCTGCTTCGCAAACGCATCTTCTAAAGATGGTTGACTAGCAATCTTGGTGACGTATGAGTGAGTTAGACCGTTGCTATCGAATTTTGGGACTCGAACCCGGTGCCTCACTTGAAGACGTGAACCAGGCATATAAAGACCTGGTGTTTGTTTGGCACCCCGATCGGGTGCCCAAAGACAATCCGCGATTGCTCAAAAAAGCAGAAGACAAAATCAAAGAAATCAATCACGCACGAGACACGGTGAGAACTCAGGCGCGGGAGCCTCAAGTGTCTAAACCGCAGCCTGCACCGACTTCAAAGCAGACTCCGAGCTACTATCAGTCCTATTATTACCGTCCGCCTCAGGCTAACCCTCAGAGCTATCAGGGTGCGGGTCACACTCAGAGTAATGGGCATGCTCAAAACGGTCATGCTCAGAGTAATGGGCACGCTCAAAACGGTCATGCTCAGTCGGGGCAGTCGCACGATCGGGCCCACGGTCATCAAGCCAATGGGGGGCAGGCGCAGTCAAAAGATCAAAACTACTATACGCAGTCACACTATCGGGCAGAATATCACCGATCGCCCGATCCGCAACCTCACCAGGCTCATCAGGCTCAGACTCAAACTCAGCGACCCCAACCCAGCCCGCCGCCTGCAACTCCTTATCCTCATTCGTCTTATTATCCGCCTCATCAGCGGGCCCAAACGCCGCCTAGACCGCAAACTCCTGATCTAAGCGGGGCCGACCTGAGTGGGCAAAATCTTCAAGAAAAGGATTTGTCGGGGCGCAATCTCAGCTATGCCAACTTGAGCAACGCCAATCTGAGCGATACGTTTTTGCACAAGATCAATTTAGATGGGGCAAATTTGCACAAGGCAAACCTGTTTAGAGCCAATTTGCTTCAGGCGAGTCTCAATAAGGCTGATCTGCGGGAGGCAAATTTGATTGGGGCTGATTTGAGTGGGGCTGATTTGCGCGGGGCTGATTTGCGCGGGGCTAAGGTTGGGGCTGACGATCGCATCATGGTCAAGCTGACGGGGGCGCTGCTGACGGGAGCGATCATGCCCAATGGTCGAGTCCACGAATAAGGGGTTTAGGTGGGGAACGATCTAGTTCTAAATAAGAACGATCGTGTTTTGACCTCGGAGCTTGGAGTTAGAAGCAGAAACAGTCGTGTTCTAGTCTCGGAGTCTGGATGGGGAAGCAAAAACAGTCGCGTTCCAGTCTCGGAGTCTGGATAGGGAAGCAGAAATAGTCGTGCTCCAACCTCGGAGTCTGGATAGGGAAGCAGGAACAGTCGCGTTCTAGTCTCTGAGTCTGGATAGGGAAGCAGAAATAGTCGCGTTCCAATCTCGGAGTCTGGATGGGAAAGCAAAAACAGTCGCGTTCCAGTCTCTGAGTCTGGGTGGGGAAGCAGAAATAGTCACGCTTTGAACTTGAAAGAAGGTTTGATCTGGTCGCTTGCCTTTTCTCTAGAGTAGGCTAGTGGTGATTCTCTAGAGGCTTTTGGATATTGCGATGATTCCCGATCCGTTTTCCTCTGCGATCGCTGTAGAAATTGGCAAGATTGTCATCAAAAGTGTCTGGGAAGGCGGAGGTAAAGCTGCTGCTTGGATGGGCGGAGGCTTGAATAGCGCGAAGAGAGAGCTAGTCTTTCAAGCCTCTCACAAATATGTCGAGAATTATGAGAAACGTCACGGCATTCTCAAAGTGTTGGGGATGCGGGAACCTGTGACGCTGGAGAGCGTGTATGCAGCCGTGCAGTTTTTAGACGATCGCGCCTTACAAGGATTTGAATCGGTGGAGGCCCTCGAAGAAACCTATCGACTCGCGGCAGGTCGCAGCTTTCAAAGAAGAGATTGCCCCAAGCAAGAAGGGCTAAAGGTCGCAAATGAAAAGCAATATTTGATGGTGTTGGGCGGGCCGGGAGCCGGAAAATCGACCTTTTTGCGGCGCATGGGTTTAGAAGCGCTGAAGGGAAAGCGCGGAGCCTATCAGCCAGGTTATATTCCGGTGTTTGTTGACCTGAAGTTGTTTAACAAAGGGGAAATCAACCTTGAGAAGATTATCGCCGAAGAGTTTCGGATCTGTGGCTTCCCGTCGCCCGTTGAATCGACGCAGAAACTTTTGCAGCAGGGCAAGCTTTTAGTCTTGCTCGATGGCTTAGATGAGGTGGCGACCGATCGGATGAATGAAGCAATCAGCCAAATTCAAAACTTTGTCGATGCTCATAAGCAAAATCGCTATATTGCGTCGTGTCGGGTGGCGGCTTATCGTCATAACTTTCGGCTGTTTACCGATGTGGCGATGGCTGATTTTGATGATGTCCAGATCAAACAGTTTATTGACAACTGGTTTCGTCGAGACCCCGACATCGCTAAGATTGCTGGGAGAAATTAAACAGCGACGACCACACCGCCGCTAAAGAACTGACTCAAACGCCGTTGCTGCTGACGTTGGTTTGTTTGTTGTATGAACGATCGCGCAAGTTTCCCACCAACCGATCGACGCTTTATGAACGGGCGCTGCGAGTGTTGCTTGAGGAGTGGGCGGCCGAGAAGGGCATTCCGCAAGACGACCTCTATAAAGGGCTAGACACCAAGCGCAAAGAGATGATGCTGGCAGAGATTGCCTACGATAGCTTTGAGCAAAATCGATTGTTCTCGACTCGTCGCGAAATTGCCGACCAAATTGAGCAACTGTTAAAGGAAATCTTGCCGGATGAGAAGGGCGTAGATGGGCTCGAAGGTGTTGCGAAGTATTGAAGTGCAGCACGGCGTATTGGTAGAACGGGCAGACGGGATTTATTCGTTTTCGCATTTGACGCTGCAAGAATATTTGACCGCGCAGCATATTGACGACCAGCGACAGATTAAGAAATTGGTAACAGAACACCTGATCGAGAGCCGATGGAGGGAAGTTTTTATCTTAGTTGCGGGGCTGATGCGCGGTGGAGCCGATGACCTGCTGTTGCTAATGGAGAAAGAAGCGCAGACCTACCTCAACACGCCCAAACTAAAAGCGTTAATAATGTGGGCAGACCAAGCAACGGCAGGATCAGATGGAGACTTTAAGCCTGCGGCTAAACGAGTGGCAGCACTCTTTCTCGCCCTCGACCTCGACCGCGCCCTCGCCCTCGCCCTCGCCTCGCCCTCGCGCCTCGCCCTCGACCGCGCCCTCGACCACGACCTCGACCTCGCCCTCGACCTCGCCCTCGCCCTCGACCTCGACCTCGCCCTCGCCCTCGCCCTCGCCCGCGCCCTCGCCCTCGCCCGCGCTTTTGAAAAAATAAAAATCTTTAAATCTGTAAACTTCGCTGTGTTGGTTGCGCGACTAGAAGCCCTAAAAGCTAAAGTTCCTGACGACACTCAACCTGTCGAAGTCCGCCGAGCCTTTCGTGATAAAGTTCTGCAAACCTGGTACAACGCCCTTAATCTGAATCCAGAACTAGTCGATTTATCTGAAGCAGAAGCTAAAGCTTTAGAGAACTATTTCTATGCAAACTGGCTGATGGTGCAGTGCAGACAAGCCGCCGTGCGAGTGTCGCCCACAACCTGGGCAGGCATTGAAGACCGCATGGTGACAGTCAGAGAGTAGAGTTTACTGTTAGAACAGATTGATCAGACAGACAATGGACGATTCAAACGACTTTATACAGACGCCACCAACGTTCTTCTGCATGACGTCCCATGAACAAGCGATCGCTCACCGTGAAGCGATCGAGATTACCCGCGAAGGCTCCGAGAGCGTTTCGGTCATCCCCACTGCCGAGCTAGAAAGCATCAAAGAAACCGCTTACTTATTCCAGTCTCCCGAAAACGCTGCACGTCTACTCGAGCGACAACGCGCCAAAGCCCGAACCTTTGAACCTCGAACCGTTGCTGATTTGCGCCGGGAGTTTGCTTGGCAACACGCGTCGCGATCGTGACTTCCTTCAAGCTCGAACCACTACAGCGATCGTTGAGTAGCGCCCTATTCTTCATCGATCGAGTCATCACGATCGTCATCAACAAGTCAGATAATGAGCGATCGGGACTACCATGAGAATATATTTCATATTGCCGATGCAGTCATGAACCTAGCGAGTAGACACGTTAGCATCAAAGATTTTGAGCAAAACCCTAAGCGCTATCTGTTGAGCAATCAACCGATTCAAATTGAAGAGAACGGTGAAGTGATTGGCGCTTATTATCCCAAAAAGCGCAAGAACAAGGAGGAACTCGACAAACTGCTTGATGAATTTGAGCAAGCGACCGAAGCCCTTTTAACAGATTCTGGCTTGACTAGAGAAGAACTTGCCGACCTTCTAGACGTGAAGAAACCATTCCCCTATGAAGCTGATTGTTGATGCCAATATTTTGGTGGGGGAACTATTGAGGCTGAGAGGCCAGGCACTGATCGCCAATCCCGCTTTAGAGCTACTGATTAGCGAAAAAGTTGCAGAAGAAGCTGACCACGAGCTTCAGAAACGAATCCGAGTCATGGTGAGACAAAATCGGTTTTCTGCGGAACGTGGAGAGCGACTTTTTGCAGTTGCTCAAAGTTTACTTGAAGGCAGCATTCAAATCATGCCTGCTGTCTATGGAAATGTTGAATTTGAAGCGAGAAAACGCATTCCTAGAGATCCTGACGATTGGCAGACGGTTGCTTTGGCGCTACAAACGAATGCTGCAATCTGGACGCAAGATTGTGACTTTCTCGGCTGTGGTTGCCCCACATGGACAACGGAAACTTTGCTTTTACAATTACAAGCCGCCTGAAATTTGACGATTCTCACTCTTCATCAATCGAGTCATCACGATCGTCATCGATCGTCCCACCCAAAATACTTTTAATTAGCTCATCAACGGTGACAGCCCGCTTTTGAGCCATATAGTCCAACATCTGTTGCAACTTCAGCTTTTTGCTCTGCAACTCCAACACTAATGAGCGCAGCCGCTTGACTTGATCTGCTGCGGCTATAAAGCCACGCGAGAATTGTTATCCAGTCGTCATCATGTTCGCCTAATGGTGGCAAGGTGATTCTTTTTGTCATAGGTTCAAGCACATGATCTCGGACTAGAATCACTACTCGTATGCTGATTAGTGATTTCTATCCTGAAGATGATCACTGATCCGCATAAGCGTGATAATATTCAAACAAGCGAAAAGCCAGCGCGTCCCGTGGAAAGTTCAGCACTGGCTTAAGCTCCAAACTCAATGGAGACACCCATTATTATGCCCTATCGAGACCGCCTCAATAGGTGGTTAGTCGTGCGATCGCTTCCCAATATGCAGCGCATCATCGTCGCTCGGTGTCGCAACTGCTCAGATGCCGACGGCTACCTGCAAATCTTGCGCCAACTCATGCCCGACGGCAGCTTTATCGTCATGTTTGATGGCGATGCCGACCCCACCCCAGAAGACAGTCGTGAAGGGTGATCGGGTACAGATCTCCGACTTCTCTAGAAGTCGGAGATCTAATCAAGATTTTGACTGCAAAAACTCTCGAACCACCTGTTTGACATCCTCCTTTTTACCATCGACGCGATAATTCAACTCCTGCATCTTTTGCTCAGAAATCATGCCACCCAACTGATCAAGCACCGACTTCAACTCAGGATGCTTGCGGAGCGTTTCTTGACGCACGATCGCCGCCGCTTCATAGGGCGGAAAATAGTGACGATCGTCCTTTAGCACCACCAAATTTAACGTCGGAATCACCCCATCTGTCGTGTTGCCCGCCACAAAATCGACCTGCTTATCCGTCAGCGCCCGATAGAGCAACCCCAGATCCATCACCTTGGGCGACTCAGCAAACTTGAGACCATAAACCTTTGACAACCCCGGAAACCCATCTTCTCGATTGAGAAACTCAAACCCAAACCCAGCCCGCCACTGAGGAGTATATTTCGCCGCTTGAGATAGCGTTTGCAGATTATATTTTTTGGCATCATCGCCCCTGATCACCATCGCAAACGAGTTGTTAAACCCAAACGGAGCCGTCCACTCCAGCTTGTAGCGGGCTGGATATTCCTGTTTGAGTTGCTCAAAAACCTTTTTGGCATCCCCGATCGCCGGAAACTTCAAAATCGTCGTGTAAGCCGTGCCCGTATATTCAGGATAAATATCCAAATCTCCCGACGTGATCGCCTGCTGACAGATCAGCGTTCCGCCGAGATTAAAACGGCGATCGACCTTCAGGTTTGTTTTGCGTTCAATCTGCTGGGCTAAAATCTCCCCTAAAATGATTTGCTCTGTGAAATTTTTAGAGCCAATCACAATACGATCGCCCCCAGAATTACACGCAGAAATCCCGGCAACCAGGGCGATCGCCAGCAAGAAAAATACAAAAAATCGCTTTAAATTCATTTCTTCAGAGTAAGACGACGTTCGAGCACACCCAGAGCAAAATCAGCCGTTAACGCCATTATTGCAGCCGGAATTGCCCCCGCCAAAATCAATTGACTATCAACCACCGCCACCCCCCGAAAGATGAATTCCCCCAAGCCTCCAGCCCCGATCGCGGCGGCGATCGTTGCCAACCCCACCCCAATCACCGTCGCCAACCGCACCCCACCCAAAATCACCCCCAGCGCCAGCGGCATCTCCACCTGCAACAAAAGCTGACGATCGGTCATGCCCCATCCCCCGGCCCGCCTCACGAATCGCCGGGTCAACCCCCATAATTCCTAAATAAGTGTTGCGAATAATCGGCAATAGTGAGTAGAGAACTAGAGCCACGATCGCCGTTCTCGCCCCAATCCCCCCAATCCACGGCACCGGAATCAAAAACCCAAAAATCGCCAAACTCGGCATCGTCTGAATCGCATTTGCCAAGCCAATCACAGGTTTACTCAGCCTCGGCTTGCGAGTGATCAAAACTCCCTAAGGGAATGCCGATCAGAACCGCGATCGTAATGGCGGTAACCACTAAAAACAAATGCTGCCCACTCCGCTGCAAAATCTCTTCGCCATAGCGATTTAAGAATTCCATGCCCCTCTCACCCTCAAAAACGCCTCGGCTTCAGGATGGGTCGATTTCACAAACTCCTCCGGCCTGGCCATCACTACAAACTCCCCTGCCTGCATCAACCCAATCCGCGAACCCAGCGTAAACGCCTCTTGAATATCATGGGTGACCAACACGATCGTCTTCCCCAATCGCTGCTGCAACTGCCGAAACTCTTGCTGAAGCTCAACGCGAGTGATCGGATCGAGCGCCCCAAATGGCTCATCCATCAATAAAATTGGCGGATCGGCAGCCAAGGCCCTCGCGACTCCGACCCGCTGCCGCTGCCCTCCAGAAAGTTCATGAGGATAGCGTTGAGCAAAGCGATCGGGGTCTAGCCCTACCAACTCCAATAGCTCCATCACCCGCTGTTTAATTCGCGATGGCTCCCAGCCTAGTAGAGACGGCACGACTCCCACATTGCGCGCGATCGTAAAGTGCGGAAACAGCCCCACTTCTTGAATCACATAGCCAATCCGCCGCCGTAGCTGAATCGGGTTCCAGTCGCGAGTCGAAACGCCCTCAACCATTACCTCGCCCTGAGTCGGAGTCAGCAACCGATTGATCAGCCGCAGCGTCGTCGTTTTGCCGCAGCCGCTTCGACCCAGCAAAATTAGCGTTTCGCCCGACTCAATGCTAAAGGTGAGATTGAGGACGATCGAGCGCTGACCCAACCGATAAGCCACCTGCCGAAACTCAACCGCGATCGGGCTAACATCCATCTCCAATTTGCCTCGGCTGACCAGATCTTAAGCTTCTCACAGACAATTAAACCTCTTGCTCACCCAAACGGGGGAAGGCGATCTACGAACAAGCCTCTTACTGTAAAACTTGATTGCTCTACTCTACTCTCCAGACTTGATAACTCTAAGACTTTACGATCGTCTGACTCTTTATGGCTCTGAGTTCTTCTCTCATCGAACAGATTGCCAACAATCCTCCACTAATTGCGTCGATTTTACAAACTCTAGTAGGGGTGACGATCCTGTTAGCGTTGAGCTTGGTGGGCTTGGCGATCGCGATCACTCAAAAACAGCAGGCCCAAGCCTTGTTGCAAAAACAGAGCGCCAGTCTAGCAGCCGTGCAGCACAAGACTCAAGTCGGCACCTGGGAACTGACGGTCAAAGACTGCCCTCATCAAGATAGCTGGGTTTGGTCAGACGAGCACTATCGACTATTGGGGTTTTCACCCAGCGCGATCGCGCCGAGCCAAAAAGATTTTTTGCTTAGGGTTCACCCCGACGATCGAGATCAGGTGCAGCAATGTCTCAATGGAGCCATTTTTGATCGAAAGCCCTATTCATTGGTCTATCGAGTTGTGTCGTCTGATCGATCTGAGCGGCTGCTGAGTGAGCAGGTTGAAGTCAGCGACACCCGTCTTCTGGGCATCGTGCAAGACGTGACCGAGCAGCAACACGTTGCCCAACGCGATCGCCTCTTGAGAGAAATCACCGATCGCATTCGTCAATCGCTAGATGTAGATGAAATTCTCAGCACCACCGTTGCTGAAGTGCGGAATTTCTTTAACGCCGATCGGGTTTATATCTTTCAGTTCGACGATCGGGGATATGCCAAAACAGTGGCAGAATCAGTCGATTCAGATTGGCAATCGATCTTAGGCAATGAACTGCCCATCAAAATCGTTCACGATATCGAGCAGATCTTTGAGCACACCCGAATTCGGGTCAATCATGACTCTGAGCAGGTAGAGAAAACCTCTTTTTTAGGTCGCTACTACCAGCTATTTCAGATTAAAGCAAGTCTTGCAACTCCTATTAGGAAAGCGGGTCAAATTTTCGGCGTTCTCAACATCAATCAGTGCTCATCTCCGCGACAATGGCAGGCTTTTGAAGTCGAGTTGCTAGACAAGTTAGCTACTCAAGTCGAGATTGCGATTCAACAAGGCGATCTCTATCAGCAGGTACAAAGGTGTGCGAGTGATCTAGAAGAGCAAGTCGAAGAACGAACCTTGCAGCTTCAGCAAAATATGGAGCAGCTTCAAGACCTTAACCTTGAAAAAGATCGGCTGCTGCACGCCGTGACTCACGATTTGCAAACGCCCCTTTTAGGAACCTTAATGGTTTTGCGACAACTGCAAAGTCGATCAGATTCAGCGATCGTTCTTTCTCGCTCGATCGTAGATAGTATGATGGCAAGCTGCGATCGCCAACTGATTTTAATTCGCTCTCTGCTAGAAGATCAGTCAGACAGCCAGACTTATAAATCTCGCGCCCTGATTCTCAACCGCAAGCCGTTTCAACTGTCTGAGTTAGTGCAGTCAACGCTTCAGGAATTGACTCCTATCTTGACCGAAAATCAAGTCAAACTAGAGAATTTGATTCCCTCTTCCCTACCGACTCTGATGGCGGATGGTGGGCAGATCAGACGAGTTTTAGACCAGGTAATTGTCAATGCTTGCAAACACAACCATCCAGGGTTGATGATTACGATCGCCGCTAAAGCCACCCCAGAAAAACTGCACTGCACGATCGCCGATAACGGCATTGGCATGAGTCAAGAACAGTGCAAACAAGTGTTTCAAAAACCTTATCTCAAAGGATTTGATAATCGCAATCTCACGGGCTTAGGGTTGGGGTTGTTTATCTGTCACCAAATTGTGGCAGCCCACGGCGGACAAATTGGAGTCACTAGTTCACCGAGTAGTGGCACCACGGTTTGGTTTGCGCTGCCGCTCTAAGCGATTGAATGGATGCTGAAGATTAATAGTCTTGACGATCGCGCCGCTCTCCCATCACATCCACCTGGTAGCGTTCGGGGGCTAACAGCACTTGCAGTCCTCTGTCTCCGCACAGGTGAGAAAGAACTTGCAGCAAAGCCATTTTTTCTTGCTGAAGGGCCGTTAACTCTGGGTGTAGCGCTTCAACTTCAGCGAGCGATGGCTCAAATAAAGCATCAGTTGCGAGAGTCGATAAAAACCCATCAAACCCCAGACAACTCAGCCCATAAATGAGCCGCTTGCTAAACTCTGGTTGAGGGCGATTTTTAGAACCAAAAATGTATCCGCCGTGGGTGTCAATCTTTCCAGAAAAGAAATCTAAGCTCAGAGAAACATAGTCCCAAAAGTTTAGAAAAGGCTTGTCTAAAGCGTGACTCACCATGCCAACTTTTTTCTGTTGACCTGTTTTGGGATCGAGATATTTTTCTTGGTAATTTGTACAGTCAAAGTAGGTAAAAAGTTCAGCGATCAACTTCTGATTTTTTTCTAATCCGATTTGCGCCTGTCGCTCAGATAAAGGCTTTTGTTCACGGATAAATAAATAATCCAAAAAGCTTGATCCCTTCGCATTTACTAACAGCCCGTCTTCAGCTTGATTGACGATGGTGGACGTAGCCTGCCGAGATTTGTTGCTGCGGAATAACCGATTTCTAACCATAACGTTGCCCAAGCGATAGCCCCCGTCACGCGTCTTGGTCGGAAAGCTAAAGTAGTTAGCAGAAGTCGAAGCCAGCTTGAGGGCCATGTCTCCTTCATTGCAAAAAAGATAGGCTTCTTGAAATCGACGCAGCGACGATCGTAGGGTGTTAGCTCGACCCGACACGATGGTTTCTGCGGGAATGTCGGGCGCAACTAAAACCAGTTTTCCTAGGCAAAATGCGTCGCCAATGTCAGATGAGGGCAGTTTGTTGCGATTGTTGACATCTAGACTTCCGATCGATCCTGGATCGAAGACATCTGACAAAATTCGGACGGCATTGGTGACGACAAAAGCGCCCATGCTGTGACCGATAAACGACAGAGGAATGCGGCGTTGGGAACAAGGCTTAGACTGGGTTTGTTCGCCATCTTTAGCCTTTGGCACCAGAGCTTGATCTAACTGTCGAATGAATTCAACTAAGTCAGAGACTCCATAGTTGCTTGCCCGAAACGTATCTCGAAAGTAAACGGTGATTCTCAGCGCCGCGATCGTTAAAATCGGCGAAATAGCCACTAGAGAGAGAATTAATAGAATTACAAACCCCAATAAAATCTCTAACCCAGAAACTTGAGAGAGGGCGGTAATGAAACCGACGATCGTGCCGATTAACCCCGCGATGATTCCGACAATGCCTAGCTTTGAAATCAAAGTCATCAGCCGGGGTAAAGCCTGCTCAGTAAATTTAAGTTTATCGTTAAAATTCCCAGACTCATCTTCAGAAATCTTCTCTGAAGACCAGCGATAACCAATCACTAATAAGCCTTTAGGCGCTTTTTGATAATGCTGAGAAATGTATTCGCAAGTCGTTTTATACCACCATTCTGCACCTGATTGCCCCGTGTTGTAGCCATGGATCATCACTAACACTTCGGCATCGTCTGGGTGATCTTTTAAGTGTTGAGTAATTTGTTGAACTAAAATTTCTGGGTCAGTTTGATTCTCAGTTTCTGACCGATCTTCGACGTTAATCGGAGCCGTACTGATCACAAAATAGCCGGGAATTTGACCGGGCTGTAGACCTAAGGTTCGGATGGTCAGTAGGTGATTGCTCATAGATTGCACTACTAGCGGCGATCGCACCATGATAGCGTTTCGCCTTCCGGTCAGCTACAAAAAATCCTCCCCATTTCATAACAGGGAGGATATTAGAACTACTTTTGGACAAGGCCTTCTATTAGCCGCTACACCTCGTCATCCACCTCAAAGTCATCATCGTCTGCGTCATCGTCGCCCCCATCATCAACGCCATCATCAATGAGGTCATCATCCTCTAAGACAGGCGAGAAGACATCAGAAGATTCAGCAGCAGGCGTTACGGCACCGCCAAAGCTCTCAAAGCTAAAACTCGGACGCTCATCAAAGCTGTCCAACCCGTAGCTGCGGGCAGTGCGATCGTCGAGCACAACCTCGTTGAGATCGGCTTCATCATCAAAAACGGGGGAGCCATCATAGGCAATATCCATATCAGGAGTGCCTGTCTCTTCATAGGCGTTGAAGCCCGTCCCCGCCGGAATCAGACGACCGATAATCACGTTCTCTTTGAGACCGCGCAACCAGTCAGACTTGCCCTCGATCGCCGCTTCGGTCAACACACGAGTCGTTTCTTGGAAACTCGCCGCCGAGATGAAACTGTCAGTGTTGAGAGAAGCCTTGGTGATGCCCAACAGCACGGGCGTATATTCCGCAGGGGCACCGCCTGTGATCGACATCGCTTCGTTGACTTGATCGATCTGATAGAGTTCGACCAGTTCACCCGGCAGCATCGTGGTGTCTCCGCCATCATCGACGCGCCCTTTAGAAGTCATCTGGCGCACGACGACCTCGATGTGTTTGTCAGAAATATCAACGCCCTGAGACTGATAGACTGACTGCACTTCATTCACCAAGAAGGTTTGCACCTCTCGCAAACTAATCATCGAAGCATCGTGAATGCCCAGAGTTTCTTTGTTTGCCTTAAACAGCACTTCCAGCAGTTCATGAGGGTTAGCGGGGCCGTCGGTCAGTCGTTCTCCAGGCAGCACATCTTGACCATCGGAGATAATCAAGTTTTGACCGGGCCCGATCGGATACTCGGTGATCAGTCCTTCTTTGTCTACGATTTTGACTTCTACAGAATCGTCTTCGCCGTAGACAACCTGGGCACTGCCCGATCGTTCAGCCAAGATACAGGCTTCCTTTGGCTTGCGGGCTTCTAGAAGTTCTTCAATTCTCGGTAGACCTTGAATGATGTCTCCAGTTTTAGTCCGTTCAAAAATCAGCAGCACCAAGTTATCGCCCCGTTGCACCAAGTCACCGTCATCAACGTGCAGCACTGCACCCGGCGACACGCGATAGGGGCGAGCAATTCGCATGATCACCTGAGAGTCATTCACCTCAAGCACCTGACCCGACTCTTCTAGCTTAAAACCAGAGGCGAGGTCAGAACCCGACACCATGAGGTCACCCGGTTTGACCGTAGGTTTCTTATTCTTTGTCTCAACCACAATCTTGTCAGCTTCTCGAACGACCAAGATGCGGCGAATCGACTCAGATCCTTCGCGAATCCCCTGAATTTCACCTGCTTCTTTACACTGAATTTCAGTCCGAGCGACGACGGCACCGGGCGTGATTTGATCCCCGTCTTTGACCAAAACGTGAGTGTGGGTGCTGCCTTGAGTGGTGTCTGCTGCGATGTCTCGACGAATCACCAGAGATTCTAAAATCACCAGTTGCAGACGCATTAACTCAGGGTCGGTCTCATCGGGAATGAGTTCAATATCGGCGGCTAGTTGAGGGGCATCTTTGTCGATTTCTAGCAGCAGTTGAGTCCGCAATAGGTCAACCCCCTCGACCGATCGCACCCGCTCACCGTCTTTATAAGGAAGGCGCTGAATGGCGCGTAGACGAATAGCGCGTCCCGATTCTTCGCTCACCGATTCTTGACTGGGCACAGACGGCTCATTGGGAACCTTAAACTCGGTCACCGGGCGCAGCAGGATCGCCGGGCCTTCGGGGGTTTCAACATACTCCGCATAGCGCAGTTCATCAACCACCAACCCAGGCATGATCTGTTGACCGGGATTCACAAGCGTTGCTTCTTTGGTGATCACCGAGTCAAGGTTATCGATCATGTGCAGATCGCCCGGCTTGACCACAATCTCTCGCAGAATGTCGTTCTTTTGAGTCACCTCAATCACGCCATTGCTTTGACAGAAGATATCTTTGACGACCTCGGTGCCTGCCTCAACATATTGACCATCTTCGACCAGCAGCAGAGAAATATCTTTGTTGACTTCGTGAGCTTCTTCAGGAATCCACAGCAGGGTGCCGCCCTGAATGACTTCATAACCCTGCTTGGCTTTGCCCCGTTTGGCAATCTCGACCCCTGAATATTTGATGATGCCGCCCGTTTGGGTGCGATAGCGATCGTCGATCAACTCAGCGACGGTCTGACCGTTGGTAACTTGACTGCCGGGGGTTGCCTTGAGCAAAAAGGTTTGGTTGCTGTTGGTCTCCAGCATATATTGATCGCCGCCGCGCCCTTGGTGAGTCTCAATCCGCACGCGGGCTTCGTCTAGCATGACCGAAGCGGTGATGATTTCAACTTCGCGTCCCCCTTTGCCTTCGGTCTGCTCTGGGAGACGAACCACGCCACCGTTTTCGGTGACTAGCTTGGTCTCAGCAATCACACCGTTGGCCGCGATGCGATCGCCGTTTTTGACCACGGGTTCTGCACCGGGCGGCAGGTTATAGACTTCTCCTGAGAGAATCCAGATTAGACCGCCTCTTTGAGCAATGCGCGTCGTGTTGCCCTGTCTGTCTTTCTTCTCTTCAGGCACCAGGTCTTCAAACTTGACCTCACCTGCCAGATCAGAAGCCACGTCTTTGGCAGCTTTTTCAGTCGTTTTGCGACCCCGACCCGTCAGCGGCACTTCTGCCATGATGTGTCCGGTTTTCACCGCTTGCTTATCGCGCACGAGCAGCGTTGCGCCCTGCAAGACAGAGAAGGATTGCTTCTGGCCGTCTTTGCTCTCTAAAAGAACTTTGGTATCAGAGCCAGTCGATTCAACAATTAGGGCATCTTCGCCGTGTCGGGTGCGCAGGGGGCGAGTCCGCATCAGCTTAGGCAGACGGATAGTGCCGTCGAAGTTAGCTTTTTCTTGACGCGCCATCTCACCTGTAAACACGCCTCCCGTGTGGAAGGTTCTCATCGTCAATTGGGTGCCTGGCTCTCCGATCGACTGGGCGGCGATGATTCCCACTGCTTCGCCGATGTCTACGAGGTGAGCGTGGGCGAGACTCCAGCCATAGCACTGTTGACAGACCGATCGGGCTGCCTCGCAGGTGAGGGGCGATCGGGCAATCACTTGCTCAACCTTGGCTCGACCAATACGCTGAGTGTCTTCGTTGTTGATCGCTTGGTTGCGGGCAATGATCACCTCACCCGTTTCAGGATGGATGACATCAGCCGCAGCGACGCGCCCTAGAGCCGATCTTTTAAGGGAATCAGCACCCGATCGCCGTCCATCATTGGCAAAACTACGATCCCTTTCTCGGTGCCGCAGTCGAGTTCCCGCACGATCACGTCCTGAGACACATCCACCAAACGACGGGTGAGATAGCCAGAGTCAGCCGTTCGCAGAGCCGTGTCTACAAGCCCTTTGCGGGCCCCGTAGGATGAAATGATGTATTCAGTAACCGTCAATCCTTCTCGGAAGTTGGTTTTAATCGGCAAGTCAATGATTTCCCCCTGAGGGTTTGACATCAAGCCGCGCATCCCCACCAGTTGCCGCACCTGGGAGATGTTTCCTCTGGCTCCAGAGAACGCCATCATGTAGACAGAGTTTAGAGGGTCGTTAGCGCGGAAGTGCTTTACCACTTCGTCTTTGAGTTCTTCGCTCGTACCGTTCCATGTGTCAATTACCTTTTGGAAGCGCTCAACCTCGGTGATTTCTCCGCGAGTGTAGCGCTCTTCGGTATCTCGAATCGTTTCTTCCGCCGCCTCTAGCAACTGACGCTTAGTGGGCGGAATCTGCAAATCATCAACGCTGATCGAGACACCCTGCTTTGGTTGCGTAGCGAAAGCCCAAGTCTTTGATCATGTCTGCGACTTGAGCAGTGCGGGCGGTGCCGTAGTTTGTAAATGCCCAGGCGATCAGATTAGTCAACTGCTTTTTGTTGACCACCTGATTGCGAAAAAGTTGCTTCTCTGAGTTGTGCTCTGCCATCGTGTGCGCCACCTGTGCTGATTTTGGATTTTAGAGTTTGGATTTTGGATTTAAATGGGCAATCCAAAATCCAACGTCTCAAATTGCCCTCGCTTGCTGTTTCGGATTTTGAAGGTTAAATCCTAAAACGCTAAAGCTTCTTGAATGGTCTTGTTATAGATGATGCGACCCGGAGTGGTCTTGATATATTGACAAATCAGGGTGCCATCGGCTTCTTCTCGCGTCCGCCGATAGTTATAGAGTTTGGTGACAATGCCATCGGGCGATTTAGTTTCTTCCACTAACTCTTCTTCGATGTCAGGCATATCGACATCGCCATCAAACCGCACCCAGACATAGGCGTGTAGCTCAACTTGCTTCTGCTCATAGGCATTGATGGCATCTTCTAAGTTGGCGTAATAACCCCCTGCGGTTTCTTGAGCGGCTGGATTGTCCGCCGTCAAGTAGTAGCAGCCCAACACCATATCTTGGCTAGGAGTGATGATCGGGCGACCTGTTGCCGGAGACAAGATGTTGTTAGAAGCCAGCATCAGCAATCTTGCTTCTGCCTGAGCTTCTAGAGAAAGGGGAACGTGAACCGCCATTTGGTCGCCGTCAAAGTCAGCGTTAAACGCGGGACAGACTAGGGGATGGAGTTGAATGGCTCGACCCTCGACCAGAATTGGCTCAAAGGCTTGGATGCCCAGACGGTGAAGCGTCGGCGCTCGGTTTAGGAACACGGGGTGCCCTTCGATCACTTCCTCTAAAACATCCCAAACGGTGGGATCGTTGCGCTGGATTAGCTTCTTGGCGGCTTTGATGTTGTTGACCAACCCCTGACGAATCAGACGGTGAATCACAAAGGGTTGAAATAGCTCGATCGCCATTTCTCTCGGCAACCCGCACTGATGAATCTTCAGTTTTGGCCCGACCACAATCACCGATCGACCAGAATAGTCAACCCGCTTACCCAAGAGGTTTTGACGGAATCGACCCTGTTTGCCTTCAATGATGTCTGACAGAGACTTAAGCGGGCGGTTATTGGCACCGACCACCGTTCGACCCCGACGACCGTTATCAATCAAAGCATCGACCGCTTCTTGCAGCATCCGCTTCTCGTTGCGGACAATGATTTCGGGAGCCAAAATCTCCTGAAGTCGAGCCAGACGATTGTTGCGGTTGATGACGCGCCGATAGAGGTCATTTAAGTCAGAGGTCGCAAACCGTCCGCCGTCTAACTGCACCATCGGGCGCAAATCAGGCGGAATGACGGGAATCACGTCTAACACCATCCAGTCAGGGCTAGAACCTGTCGCAATGAAGTTATCCATCACTCGCAGGCGCTTGATCAGCTTGGCGCGCTTTTGACCTTTAGAAGTCGCGATGTCTTCTCGCAGTTGCTCGGCTTCGCTATCGAGTTTAATATCTTGCAGCAGGCGCTGAAGCGCTTCTGCGCCGATGCCAACCTCAATGCCCGACAGCTTTGAGTCTTCGCTGTAGAGTTCGTCTTCAATTTCAATCCACTGATCTTCGGTGAGCAGTTGCTTATAGGTTAGCTGCTCTGCGTTGCCCGCATTGAGCACCACATAGGCGTTAAAGTAGACGATCTGCTCAACATCCCGCAGGGGCATATCGAGCAAAATTGCCATATAGCTGGGAATGCCCTTCAAATACCAAACGTGAGCCACCGGGGCCGCGAGTTTGATATAGCCCATGCGATGACGACGCACTCGCGATTCGGTCACTTCTACGCCGCAGCGCTCGCAAACAATGCCGCGGTGCCGCACCCGCTTATATTTCCCGCAGTGGCATTCCCAGTCTTTGGCGGGCCCAAAGATTCGTTCGCAGAATAAGCCATCCATTTCAGGCTTGAGGGTGCGGTAGTTAATGGTTTCTGGTTTGGTGACTTCACCCACGACTTGCCCGTTGGGTAAGGTTCTTTCTCCCCACTGACGGATACGATCGGGAGATGCCAGACCAATCTTTACATAGTCAAATCGCTGCTCTAGCTTGGGCATCGCGTCTTGGTTCCTCTATTCAATTGCTGCTAGAAAAATGTATCGAGAACAAGAGATCAGCCAGGTGGCGAAGGGAGAAAGTCTGACCCCTCACCACCCCTCTCTTTAGTCTTCTTCGTCGTCCATCGCATCTCTAGAGATGGATTCGTAAGTCGGTCTAGACGGAGCGCGGCGGCTGTTCACGTCGGCCATCAGGTCAACTTCCATATCCTTGCTGCTGCCGTCTTCTTTGGTTTCGACCTTGTGGACTGCGACATCAAGACAGAGGGACTGAAGCTCACGCATCAACACCTTGAAGGACTCTGGGGTGCCAGGGCGAGGAATAGCTTTGCCTTTGACGATCGCGTTCAGCGCTTCGTTTCGTCCCTGCATATCGTCTGACTTGACGGTCAGCAATTCTTGCAGGGTATAGGCAGCACCAAACGCCTCCAGTGCCCACACTTCCATCTCTCCAAATCGCTGACCACCCTGTTGAGCTTTGCCACCCAAGGGTTGCTGAGTCACCAGAGAATAAGGCCCCGTCGAACGAGCGTGAATCTTGTCGTCAACTAGGTGAACCAGCTTCAGCATATAGGCTTTGCCGACGGTCACCGGACGATCGAAGGCTTCTCCTGTCCGCCCGTCATAGACCTGAATCTTGCCAGGGTTGTCGGGGTTAAACAGCCAGTAGCCGTCTTGCCCACCCGTTGACTTAATCCGCTTGTCTTGCGCCTCGCTGATCTTGTCGTGGACGGTTTCTCTAGACTTCTCTTCCCCGTGCATTTCGTCAAATGGCACCACCTTGAAGCGAACGTTCAGATTTTCAGCCGCCCAGCCTAACAGACACTCATAGACTTGACCGACGTTCATCCGGCTCGGCACCCCTAGCGGGTTGAGCACAATGTCAACGGGCTTGCCATCGGGGAGATAGGGCATGTCTTCGATCGGCAAAATCCGAGAAATAATCCCTTTGTTGCCGTGACGACCCGCCATCTTGTCTCCGACCTGGATTTTGCGCTTCTGGGCCACATAAACGCGAACGACCATGTTAGCGCCTGGCGGCAGTTCGTCGCCTTGCTCACGAGTGAACACGCGCACATCAACAATCCGACCTTTTTCACCGTTGGGCACCCGCAGGGAATTGTCTCGCACGTCTCTAGCTTTCTCACCAAAAATGGCGCGCAGTAGTTTCTCTTCAGGAGGCTGATCAGATTCTCCTTTGGGAGTCACTTTGCCGACGAGAATGTCACCTGACTCGACCCACGCCCCGATGCGAATAATGCCTGTCTCGTCTAGCTGCCGCAGGGCATCTTCACCAACGTTGGGAATTTCACGGGTGATTTCTTCGGGCCCTAGCTTGGTTTGACGGGCCTCAATTTCAAATTTTTCAACGTGGATGGAGGTGTAAACGTCTTCTTGAACTAGGCGTTCACTGATCAGAATCGCGTCCTCATAGTTGTAGCCTTCCCACGGCATATAGGCCACGAGAATGTTTTGACCGAGGGCCAGTTCGCCTTTTTCAGTGGCCGAGCCATCTGCTAGAATTTGACCCGCGATCACTTTGTCGCCCACAAATACGATCGGGCGTTGGTTTAGACAAGTATCTTGGTTCGATCGCTGATATTTCTGCAAAGCGTAGCTAATATCTTTGCCACTTTGAGGATCGCGAACCCGGATACGATCGGCATCAACAAAGGTGACTTCGCCATCGGTGCGGCTCACAACCACCATCCCAGAGTCACGAGCCGCCTGCGCTTCTAAGCCAGTTCCGACTAAAGGACGCTCAGGGCGCAGCAGAGGCACCGCCTGACGCTGCATGTTTGACCCCATGAGCGCTCGGTTTGCGTCATCGTGCTCTAAAAAGGGAATCAGCGACGTTGCCACCGAGATGATTTGCACCGGAGAAATCGCTACGTAGTCCACCTCTTGAGGGGTGGCAACCGTGAAGTCTTGCCGATAGCGAACGGCCACCTCTTCGCTGATGATGTAGCCGTTTTCATCCATCGTGATGTCACCTGCGGCAACCCGCAGATCGTCTTCCTCGTCGGCCGTCATGTAGATTGGAGCATTCTCCTTTACAACCCGACCGTTTTCGACAGCGTAGTAAGGGGTCTCAATGAATCCGTAGGCGTTCACACGAGCGTGAGTGGCCAACGAACCAATCAGACCTGCGTTGGGGCCTTCAGGAGTCTCAATGGGGCAGATTCGCCCGTAGTGAGAGGGGTGAATGTCTCGAACTGCAAAGCCTGCCCGTTCTCGTGTCAAACCACCCGGGCCAAGCGCACTGATGCGCCGCTTGTGGGTTAACTCTGCGAGTGGGTTGGTCTGATCCATAAACTGCGATAGCTGAGAAGAGCCAAAAAACTCCTTGATTGCAGCTACCAGTGGTTTTGGGTTGACTAATGAAGCCGGAGTTAGGGAGTCAGCATCCGAGACCGTCATGCGTTCTCGGATAATTCTCTCTAGGCGGTTTAGACCGACTCGCACCTGGTTTTGCAAAAGCTCACCCACCGATCGCACTCGACGGTTGCCTAAGTGGTCAATATCGTCAATACTTCCCGTGTCGAACTCTAGGTTGATCAAATAGTCGATTGCCGACAAGATATCTTGCGGAGTCAGCACCCGCACCCCTTCAGGAACGTTGAGGCGAAGCTTTTTGTTCAGCTTATAGCGTCCTACTTTGCCCAAGTCGTAGCGTTTGGGATCAAAGAAACGAGACTCTAGAAGTTGAGCACCGCCAGAGACCGTAGGAGGCTCACCGGGACGAAGTTTGCGGTAAAGCTCCATCAGCGCTTCTTCTTCGCCAAACTGACCTTCTTTCTCGATCGTTTTCTGAAAATATTCAGGGTGACGCAGCGCGTCAAAAATCTCGCCATCACTTAACCCTAAGGCCTTCAGCAAAACTTGAGCAGAGAGCTTGCGAGTTTTATCAATCCGCACCCAGACCAGATCGTTTTTATCGGTCTCGAACTTGAGCCACGCACCGCGGTTAGGGATCAAGCTGGCATTATAGGTGCGTCGTCCGTTTTTGTCGGTTTCTGACTTGTAGTAAACACCGGGGCTACGAACGATCTGATTGACAATCACTCGTTCAGCACCGTTGATGATAAAGGTGCCGCGATCGGTCATCAGGGGCAAATCGCCAATAAAGACTTCTTGCTCTTTGATTTCTCCCGTCTCTTTATTGATCAGGCGAGTGGGCACATACATTTGCACGGCGTAGGTGCTGTCGCGGCGCTTGGCCTCGTCAACGTCATATTTAGGGCGCTTCAGCTTGAAGTCTTTGCCTAAAAAGTGAAGCTCAAGCTTGCCTGTATAGTCAGTAATCGGTGAAAAGCTGTCGAGTTCTTCGATCAAGCCTTCTTCAAGAAACCAGCGAAAGCTAGCCCGTTGAATTTCGACCAGATCCGGCAAAACAAAGGCGGGGGTGGTGTATGTCTGCTCAGTCATGCGTCTCCTCAGAAGGGTCACGCCCAGCGCGAACCCTGAATTTTATACTATTTGCACAAATAGGTCAATGCAAAAAAGTTTGGAAACCTGAAAGGAATCCAAAAGCCTGGATATTTAATTGTGAGTTGTTGGTTGCTCGCTTCGTTTCCAATTCTTCCAACAATCGGTGGGTGATTTAGGTGAGCGTCTGACAGATTCAAGTTTTACTGAGGAACATAAAACCTGGTAGAAAGTCCTGTTCATGAGCCATGATTTGCACTCTCTAACATTATGGCGCAGCAAATTGGTTTTGTGGGTTGACGAATCAACAAATTTGTGAGATCCAAACCTCGCTCACCTAGGTTGAGGGAGAAAGACAGGGCTGAGAAATCGTCAAGCCAAACAGTTGGCAAGCGTTTTGAGTCGTTTGGGCAGCTAGTTGCTCAACGGGAGTTTCTCTTAATCGAGCCACCTGTTGAGCCACGTATTGCACGTAAGATGGCTCATTGCGCTTTTCACCCCGTTTGGGAACGGGCGATAGAAAGGGGCAATCTGTTTCGATCAGGAGACGATCGCTGGGCACCATTTTTGCAGATTCTTGAATCTGAAGAGCTTTTTTGAACGTCACTGTGCCACTGAAACTGATGTAGAAACCCAGATCTAGAAACCACTGTGTTTCTTCAGGAGTGCCGCCCCAACAGTGCATCACCCCTCGGACTGAGCCGCCCTGCTGACAGAAGCGACGCAGCAAGTCTGCCATCGGCTTTGCAGCCTCTCTACAGTGAATAATCACTGGCAAGTCGAGGTGTTGAGCGATCGCAAGCTGCGCCTCAAACGCCTTGATCTGCTGCGCTCGGTTGTCTGCCTTGAAGAAATCTAGGCCCATTTCCCCGATCGCCACGACTCGCGGATCAGACTTGGCTAAGTCAAGAATCTGCTGAGAAGAGCTTTCTACCCACTTTTCTTCAACGTCTAGGGGATGTAACCCCACGGCGAAGGAAAGCTCAGGGAAGCGATCGGCAAGCGCCTGAATCTCAGCAAATTCGGCAGGTTCGACACAAGAGTGGACAAGGTGAACAAGTCCTGCTTCTCGCCAACGAGCCGCGATCGCCTCTAAGTCTGGCTTAAACGCCTCAAAGTTGATGTGAACATGGGTGTCAATCAGTTGCATGAACGCCTTCAAGACAAACCTAAAATCATCGACCTCAGTGGAGCTTTAGCAACTCTGCTAGGACACGGGAGCCGTTTGCTTTTTGACTTCTCTAGACAGACGAGATTTTCGGCGGGCACCCGTGTTTGGGTGCAAGACTCCACGCTTCACCGCTTTGTCAATCTTGCTGAAGGCGGAAGAGAGAGTCGTGTTGACCACCGCTAAGGTCTCTGGAGACGGTTTAGCCGCGTAGGTGTCTGCGGCTGCCATGCACTTTTTCATCAGCGTCCGGACGGCTGACTTGTATGCTTTGTTACGGAGACGGTTCCGTTCTGCAATTTCAACGCGTTTGATCGCGGATTTAATATTTGCCACAGTAAATCCTAGAAGAACTTTAACTATTATTGGACACAAGAATCGCTAGACAAATTACTATAGCATTAACATCTGGACGATCACATACACCTCTAAAAATCCGGGTTAAGCTAAAGTAACGAAGATAGGGTTTATCTAGCATTGGCAAGGTTGCTAGGACGGTTCAAGCCCTTTTTCTAGACGGGTTATCTCAAGTCTGACACTTCTACACTCCATGTTGCGAATCATCACTCAGTGGACTGAGGCTAAAACTGAACTGCGACGAATTTGCGATCGCACTCACGACGACCAGGTTGTTCACAAAGAAGCGACGGTTCGGGAGGTGCTGCAAGCGGTTAAGCGACTCGGAGATCGAGCGGTGTTAGATTACACCCTAGAGTTCGATCACCAAAAAATTAAGCCTGAAGAACTGCGAGTCAGTGGTTCTGAGCTTGATGCCGCTTATCAGCAGGTCTCTAAAGAGCTTCTTATGGCCATTCAGCAAGCTCGGCAGCAAATTGAGGCCTTTCATCGACAGCGAGTGCCCAAAAGTTGGGTTCACTTCGGTGAAGACGAAATTGTTTTGGGCAAGCGCTATACGCCCGTTGATCGGGCTGGGCTATACGTCCCCGGTGGTTTGGCCTGCTATCCCAGCACGGTCTTGATGAATGCCGTTCCGGCCAAAGTCGCTCAGGTGCCTCGCATTGTCATGGTGACCCCACCCGGCAAAGACAAGGCAATTAATGCGGCGGTTTTGGTGGCGGCTCAAGAAGCAGGAGTGCACGAGATCTATCGAGTCGGGGGTGCCCAAGCGATCGCGGCTTTAGCCTATGGCACAGAAACCATTCCCAAAGTAGATGTGATCACGGGCCCCGGCAACATCTATGTGACGCTGGCTAAAAAACTGGTCTACGGAACCGTTGGTATTGATTCGCTGGCAGGCCCGTCTGAGGTGCTGATTATTGCCGATGAAACCGCCAACCCGGTCTATATTGCGGCAGATTTGCTAGCGCAAGCAGAGCACGATCCAATGGCCGCCGCTATTTTGTTGACGACTGACTCAGCGCTAGCGCGAAAAGTGGTGGATGAGGTCGAGCGACAGTTGATGGATCATCCGCGAAGAACTTTAACTGAGAAATCGATCGCTCACTATGGTTTGGTGGCGATCGTCGATTCTTTAGAAGCCGCCGCCGAGCTTTCAAACGACTTTGCCCCCGAACATTTAGAACTGGAAGTGGATGATCCCTGGGCGTTGCTGCAAAATATTCGTCACGCAGGCGCGATCTTCTTAGGAAGCTCAACTCCTGAAGCGGTGGGCGATTATTTGGCAGGGCCTAACCACACATTACCCACGTCGGGGTCGGCTCGATATGCCTCACCTCTGGGCGTTGAGACCTTTTTGAAACACTCTAGTCTGGTGCAATATTCTCCGATCGCGCTGCAAAAAGCCGCCAATGCGATCGATGTTTTGGCCAAGGCTGAAGGGTTACCGTCTCACGCCAACTCTGTGATGTTTCGAGTCCGGGGTTATTTGAACCCGGAGCCATGACGCAAATCACCGGAAAAACGAAGCTGCTGGGCGTGATTGGGCACCCGATCGGGCACTCGCTTTCGCCCATCATGCACAATGCGGCTCTGGCGGAGATGGGCGCAGATTTTGTATATCTGCCCTTTGCGATCGCGCCCGAAAATTTAGCCCAAGCGATTCAGGGATTTGCCGCGATCGGCATCCAGGGGTTTAGCATCACCATTCCCCACAAGCAGACGATTATGCCCCTGCTGGATGAAATCTCTGACGTAGCGCAGGCGATCGGGGCGGTCAATACGGTTTGGCGAACCCAAAAAGGCTGGAGCGGCACCAATACAGATGCGGAAGGATTTTTAGCGCCGCTGCGATCGCGGCAGCAAGATTGGAGTCAATCGGTCGCGGTGATTTTAGGAAACGGGGGAGCCGCTAGAGCCGTTGTCGCCGGATGTCTAGAATTAGGCTGTGCTGAAGTTCACATTGTCGGGCGAGATGCCCAAAAGCTAGCCGCGTTTTTGCAAAGTTGGAAGGCTTCCCTAGGGTTAACCGTTCACGGTTGGGAGACACTACCCCAGTTATTACCCCGTGCAGATTTATTGGTGAACGCGACCCCGATCGGAATGTCTCCTCACGCTGATCAATCTCCCCTCACGGTGTCGGAAGTTGATCAGCTAAAAGCCATCAACCGGGGATCATCGCCTATGACTTGATCTACACGCCCAACCCGACAATGTTTTTAAAGCAGGTTAGCGATCGGGGTGGAGTCGCGATCGACGGGTTAGAAATGCTGATTCAACAAGGGGCGATCGCTCTTAAGATCTGGACACAGCAGTCTGTCCCAGTTGAGACGATGCGCCACGCTCTGCGTCAACATTTGGGTCTAGGCTAGAAGCTGAAACCCTCCAGCAAAAAAGAATTGTTGGAGAGTTCAGGTCTGAAAGTTTAGCGTTTAAGCCTGAGCAGCCAACCAACGAGCCGCATCTTTAGCATGGTAGGTAAGAATTAAATCTGCACCTGCCCGTTTAAAGCTGGTCAGCGTTTCCAGAACGATGCGCTCTTCATCGATCCAGCCGTTGAGGGCAGCGGCCTTTACCATCGCATATTCGCCCGACACGTTATAGGCCGCGACAGGCAAATTCGTCGCTTCCTTGACGCGATAAATCACATCCATATAAGACAGCGCTGGCTTGACCATCAGCATATCTGCGCCTTCGGCAATATCGAGTTCGATTTCTTTAATCGCTTCACGAGCGTTGCCGGGGTCCATTTGGTAGGTGCGGCGATCGCCAAACTGAGGAGCCGATTCGGCTGCATCTCGAAATGGCCCATAATAGGCGGACGCATATTTTGCCGCATAAGACATGATCGGCGTATCGTGAAATCCTGCTTCGTCTAGCCCCTGTCGCACCGCTTGCACAAAGCCATCCATCATGCCAGAAGGCGCAATGATATCAGCACCTGCTTTGGCTTGAGAAACCGCCGTTTTTTTGAGCAGTTCTAACGTTGGGTCGTTGAGCACTCGCCCGGATAAGTCGCCGACTTCGAGATAACCACAGTGACCGTGGGGCGTATATTCACACAGGCAAGTGTCTGCAATCACGATCAGATCGGGAACCGCTTCCTTCACGGCCGTTGCCGCTTTTTGAATCATGCCGCAATCGTGCCAGGCACCCGTTGCATCCGTGTCTTTATCCGCCGGAATGCCAAACAAAATAATTGACGGAATGCCCAAATCGTAGACTTCTTTAGCTTCTTCAACGATTTTGTCGATCGAGAGTTGAAACACCCCCGGCATTGAGCGAACTTCTTTGGCGATCGCCTCACCCGGAACCGCAAACAAGGGATAGATCAAGTCACTGGTAGTCAACACAGTCTCACGCACCATCCGGCGCAGTTGAGGATGAGCACGCAGGCGGCGAGGGCGGTGAGTTGGAAACATAGGGCTGATATAGCTGGCTAATGTTGGCGATATCTTATAAAGTCTAAAACTTTCAGGAGTGCGATCGCTCACTAGAGTGATTACGAACTGTAAAGGGTGATTAGGAATGAGATCGAGGATTCATCCTATTCAATCTAAAATGTTAGCCCTTCAGATGATTAAGGAACGATCGCTTAATTTCGGTCAGCCTTCAAAAAGGTAATTTCGCGATCGTTCCCTTTATCTAGAGTTGAATGATGATTTTGTCGTGCAACTCCTCCACTTGAATCAGTGAACCACTGCCGATGACAATGTTGAACTTTGCTAACGATCGCTCAACTTGATATCCCGGCAACACTCGAACAATCTGATACTCCGTCGTTAAATCACTCGTACCGTCCCATTTCAAGAATGCCAGTTGATTAGACGCGATCTCACTTAACTGAGACACAAACTCTTCAATGACATCACTAATGTCTGAGATAACACCAGAGGGAATGAAAATATAACGCTCTTGCAAATCCAAAATAACACTGACTCGATAACGCTTTTCGATTGAGCAACGTAACTCAACGGTGAACGAAATCGAGCTAGGCACGATCGTCCTAACTCCCATAGTTTTGTCCTCTCGATTAATTCAAAGAGGACAAAAACACGGATCTCTCAGACATTGGGTTGGGGGGAAATCTGTATGCAGGATCTTGATTCCAGCCTTTCAAGATCCCATAGCAAAGCTGTCGGTGTACAATCATGAACGCCTCCTAAGTTACTAGTCGGTAACTAGGGATGGAAGTCCTCGGAGTCTGATTTGGTAGATCAGGCTTCGGGGCATAACTCCATCACTGCGGTGTATTGTACTAGAGTTTTTTGTTTTTTGGAATGGTGATTTTTGTGGGGGAGGGAAGCGATCGGGTTTTGTGGAAGAGGGGGGGCGATCGTAAACTCTCCCTAATTTATGTTCCAGTCGAGCAACGGCAGGGACTCGATCGACTCAGCGCCATGACTGATTCATCGGAACGAGACAATTTACTCGCGGCTCCCTTAGAATCGAAAAACCTGAGCGCCATTCCGTATAATTACCCGAAAGTGGAGAGTTATCCTGTGAGAATTCAGGATGATTCCTAAAAAAATGGGAGTTATCCGGTTTCCATACGGCATAATTTCTCTGAGAGAGGCATTTATCCTGTTTGATAGGAGTTCAAACGGCAGAAATAGTAGTTATACGCCTGAGTTGTTGGTGAGATTGCCACTTCAGCCTTGTGCAATCCTGACATTTGAGAATCTGGAGAACCATCACTGAAGTAATTGTTTAATCTAGAAGGTAGCTTGGGCAGTCTAGCCGATAGAAGTCTTACATTTTTTGAGCCTTCTACATGAACATCTCGAACTCAGAAGAAGGGATCATGAGATTTATCGATGGCATCTACAAGCCCTGCATAGAAAAGTGCAAGAATATACAAAATGTTCAAAATGTTCTCAGTGCTTTAGCTAATGGTACGGCAGTGTTGGATAGCGAGGCAAAATGCGACCAGTATGTAGCGTTTTACGGTGGGCATCATTTTCACAAACTTTATGCAGCCTTTGCCTCAACTAATTTTCACTATACTGACGGCAAAAAATTGGAGATCATTGACTGGGGATGTGGTCAAGCATTGGCGACCTGTGTTTTGATTGACTACTTCATCGAGAGTAAGCTCAAGCCCGAAGTAGTCTCGATTACGCTTGTAGAGCCTTCGCTTACAGCGTTGGAGCGCGGTTACAACCTCGCTTGTCAAATGCTTCAATCTGAAGCCTATGCTACTCCTACCATACGTAGAATTAGTAAGTACATAGATGACTTGCAACCTAGCGATTTGATTTCTGATATGGATAGCATCAAGGTTCACCTTTTCTCAAACATTATTGATGTAGAAGCGTTTAGTTTAGACGAATTACACGAGTTGATAATTGGTTCCTTTCGAGGCTTAAATCGATTTATCTGCACAAGTCCAGATAACGATCGTAGATATAGATTAAGTAACTTCTATGACTTGTTCTCGCAGTCCGGTCGAATTTACAACTCAGTGGTTTCTGAGGAGCCGATTTATAAAAAAGTGTTCTACTTCAAAACCGGAAGGTATGAAGAGCGTAGAATAGGTGTATGCGAGAGGCAATTCACTGTGAACCTGATTCAAAGCTGAGGAAAAGTCTTTATGAGAAGGAAGTCTGCCGTAAATGTTTCTCAAGGGGACTTGTTCTCCGGTTTTGAGTCGGTCACAAGTGCCGAGGATGAATTAGTCAGAGAAGTCCTACCTATGCCAGACGCAAAGGTTATTTTCTACCGAAACTTTTTCGACTCGCAAAGAAGCAACGAAATTTTCCAGATCTTGCTGAATGAGATTAACTGGCGGCAAGACAAGATGAAGCTTTATGGCAAAGAGATCAATTTGCCGCGAAAGACTGCTTGGTATGGTGATCAGGATAAATCGTACACCTTCTCAGGTATTCACCTCGATCCTGAACCTTGGACACCAACATTGCTGCAAGTGAAGCAGCGTATTGAAGAGGTTTCAGAGGTTGAGTTCAACAGCGTTTTGCTGAATCTCTATCGTCATGGAAATGATGGTATCTCTTGGCACACAGATGCAGAGCCAGAATTAGGTGAAAATCCTGTAATTGGCTCTGTCAGTTTCGGAGGAGCAAGAAGATTTATGTTTCGGCATAGGCAAGACCAAGATCTGAAGGCGGAAGTTGAGCTAACACATGGTAGTTTTCTTCTGATGGCTGGTGAGACTCAGCATTTCTGGCAGCATCAAATTCCAAAAACATCTAGAAAGGTAGAACCGAGAATCAATTTGACCTTTAGGGTAATTATTGATTAATAGCACCAATACCGTGCATGTACTCAGGGAATTCTGCGTAACTGACGGCGTCTAATCGGGTAGCAAGGGGATTTTCTCCCCCCGCTCCCACAGCACCCCGCGTGCGGCTCCGCACGGGGCGCTTCCTCAAAGAGGTTTAGACCCTTCAACTCCAAAGAATTGATGTCCAGGGCTGGTGACGCAATTAAGCGCCGACAAGTTAGCTCCCCCATCCGGGTTCATCGCCCCGTCGAGCTTTACGGCTCCTCCCTGCTCTCTGACGTTCAGCCCTTCACCCTGTCTCACCCATGACGATGAGCATTTGGCTACTATGGCTTCTGCTGACTTCTGCTCAATTACCTCTAGCGTTGCCGCTAGACGCGCTGCTTAGGTTTCCGTAGGGTTCGGTGGGTTGTCGATTCGTTTCCAAATCGCCCTCAGTCCGACTCCCATAAAATCCCAAACCGCCCTTTGAGCAGATCTCCCCAGATAAGACCGTGAATGTCCCTGCACAACCGCGTCATTTACTATGTTCCCTGAACCAAAAGGCTTTGTGATGTTGTGCTCACTCGCCACGGGAATCTTAGCCTTCTATGACGTTTCTGTCCGTCAGTTCGCAGGTTTGCCTCCAGCTTCCTTCAGACCCTTCCTCGCGGAAACGCCCTTGCCTTAAGCTAGTCGTTGTCGTCACTCGGAACTTTCGGGTTCCTTTGGACGTTGGTTCTCCGACAGGGGACTTTCACCCCATTAGTTCACGCCCATGCTGGGCGGACACATAGTGGAGCGGACGATACATAGCCTTTGCGCTTCGTTCTAGTCCTCTTGCCGCCGCTCACTTTAGCCGTTAGATCGCCATTCAATCCATGTCTCAAAGAGTTCAAAATGGCATACCCCAATGAGCCAGATTCAAGTGCTCCACCAACAAGCAATGGATTTAGCCGAAGCCGCAGTAGTCGCTCGTTTAAGAGGTGCTCTAGAGAAGGCTACACAATTGGCGCGCCAAGCTTTTGAGCAAGAAACCCAAGCTGTCGCCTTAATCGCCAGTATTCTTGATGCCGAACCCACTCGTTTTGTCCTCTACCGTAGTGCAGCATCTCTAGCGATCGCTCACTAGAGTGATTACGAACTGTAAAGGATGACTAAATTCTGGGAGAATAATCTGCCAGTCACCTCATAAAAAAGCTGCCCCTTGTGAGCAGCTTATCAATCTATTTAGAAGTCGATTAAACAGGTTGAGCCACTTCAACAGGTTGAGCCGCTTCAACTTTTGCGTAGACACTGACTTTTTTGCGACCTTTGGTCATCGGTTCAAAGGTGACAACGCCAGGGATGAGCGCAAACAGGGTGTCATCGCTGCCGCGACCGACATTGTTGCCGGGATGAATTTTGGTGCCACGCTGACGAACTAGAATGTTGCCCGCGAGAACGACTTGCCCGCCGTAGCGCTTGACTCCTAGACGTTGAGCGTTAGAGTCGCGACCGTTACGAGTACTGCCTGTACCTTTCTTGTGAGCCATAATTTCCTCAACAGTTTCTGTAGATTTCAGTTAAAAGCCTTCACCCCAGAGAGGTTTAGCCTCTGGGTTGCTCTTTAGAATCAACCACCGCCCCGTTGAGGCTGATGGAGTCGATCATAATGCGAGTCAGTTCTTGACGGTGACCTTGCTTTTTGCGGGTCTTTTTCTTGGGCTGCATCTTGTAGACGATAATCTTGCGACCTCGCAGATGTCTGAGCACCGTTGCCTGAACCGTTGCACCTTCCACCAGAGGTTGGCCCACGGTGATGTCGCCTTCGTTTCTGATAAACAGAACCCGATCGAGCGTCAGTTGTGAATCGACTTCATCTGCGAGGCGATTGACATCATAGAACCGGCCTGGCTCTACGCGCATCTGAGTGCCACTCGCTTCGATAATTGCGTATGCAGTCATGAAAATTGTCCTTGATAAAGTTGCCGTACAGGTAGCGGAAAAATCCCGCTTTTCGAGTGTCCGACCTGATCCGAGCAGGGATAGACAGCCAGTCAACTAGTATGCCAAATCAGAACAGGCTCTGTCAACCATTTTGACATCTAGCGTCTTAATTTTAGGGGTGGCAAGATACACTAGAGGCAAGACTTTACGGTGTCTAAATTTGTATGGCGCAGCAACCAGAGGTTGTTAGACAGAGTGAATTGTTGAATCAGTTTGTCCTCAATCGCTCCACGATGGCGGAGTTAGGGCAGGTTGAAGTGCTGTGGATGTATCCCAAAGTGCATCGAGTGTTGGGGTTTATCTGCAAGTCGGGCTGGCTAGGGCAGAAAAAAACGGCGTTTAATTTGGATCAACTGCACACGATCGGGGGCAATGGCATTCTCGTTAACTCTAGACCCGTTGACACCGATGTTGAGAAAGTTCGGCAGCTTGAGACATTGGTGAATTGGGAAGTTTGGACAGATGACGGAAATAAAGCTGGGAAAATTATCGATTATTTGTTCAATCTGAGAACCGGAGAAATTGAGCATTATTTATTCATCACGAGTGATTGGAGTGGCATCACCGGAAGCGCCTATTTATTGCCATCTAATTATGTTTTGAAGATTGGAAATAGACGAGTGTTAGTGTCTGAAGAGGCGGTGCGATCGTTTGCCCTTTATCGAGAAGGCATTCAAGAGAAGCTGACGAAAATGACGGACTTCTTGCAAGACGAAAAAAGTCAGGTGACTCAAGAGCTACGATCATTATTTAACCAAGCTAAAACTGCTACAGGAACCGCCAGAGAACGGGCGCAGATCTTGGCAGAACAAGCCAGAGAAAAAGCTCAGGCTTTAGCGGAACAAGTCAAAGAAAGAACCTATGATGTGGTTGAGCAATGGGATGAATCGAAAGTCACGATCGAGCCTCCTGAATCAACTGAACTTGACCCTCTAGAAGATTGGGACGATGAAGATTTTATTCAGCCAACGGTGAATGTTCAGGATCAACCTGTGGTAGATAAAATAAGTGTCCAATCTTCTACTGACAAATTAGAGGATCGGGAGAATGAGGCGCTTATTCAACCATCCACCAATTCTCAAAATCAACCCTTGAAAGATGAAGATTTAGAAGACGATGATGACCCCTGGATCTAATGAGGTAAGTCTTCATATTCCTTTAGATTTTGTTGAACAGAATTGCATAGTCAACGATTTAGCTACTTATTGGTATGAGGGTAATTGCCCTCAAAGTAGTCAACGATTGCGACTGCCGCGCACTTTGTTTGTAGAAGCGATCGCCAAAGGCTTGATGCGATCGCTGGACACGTTTCAAGAAGGCAAAATGTATGGTGTGCTGCTGGTTGAGACTTCTAGCGGCGAACAGCGAGTTCTCAAGGCGTTTTCTGGGTTGCTGAACGGAAATGGTATCGTTGAGGGATGGGTGCCGCCAATTCCAGGACGCGATCGCGTTGCTTTTGAAGAGGCTCATGCTTTAGCAATTTTAGAATCGATTAAGCAAGAACTAATTGGTTTACAGAACTTGCCGGAGCGATCGCGCTATGAATTGCAACTAAAAGCATCTCAAACTCAATTCCAGCACATTACTTTTCAGCACCATCAACTCAAGGAGGAACGACAACATCAACGTCAGAGGCTTCTAGAATTTCTTGCGGGAGAAATGTTAGAAATAGAGCTTGAAAAACTGGATGATCAAAGCCGTCAAGATGGCCGCGATCGCCGACACTTCAAACGTCAACGAGATGCAGAATTGCAGCCGCTTAAATCTTTCCTTGAGCAAGCAGATAGCCGGATTCAGCAATTAAAACAACAGCGTAAAGAGGTGTCTCGTCAACTTCAAGCTCAGATGCACGCCCATTACTCACTGACTAATTTTGCTGGAAAATCTCTGTCGCTTCAGCAGTTAATGCCTAGCGGCTCAATGCCAACGGGAACCGGAGATTGCTGTGCTCCAAAACTGTTGCATTATGCAGCAACTTGTCATCTCAAACCGTTAGCAATGGCTGAGTTTTGGTACGGGGCTGATTCAATCAGTGAACATAAGATTCAGGGAGAATTTTATGGTGCTTGTCTAGAGCGCTGTCAGCCATTAATGGGCTTTTTGCTATCAGGATTGCCGCAAAAAGAAGCGATCGTACCCATCACTCAACCACTACCGATTCTCTATGAAGATCAATGGCTAATTGTGGTCAACAAACCCTCTGGATTGCTCTCAGTTCCGGGTCGTTATCGGGATACTCAAGACAGCGTTTTAAGTCAGCTTCGGCATTTATTACCGGATGGCGACTCTCTGATGGCTGTGCATCGGCTCGATCAAGACACTTCTGGAATTTTGGTCTTGGCCCGCGATCGTCAAACCTATCGCCACCTCAGTCAGCAATTTCAGCAGCGTCAAGTTCACAAAATCTACGAAGCAATGCTCAACGGGGCGGTGGCGCAAGACCGGGGAGTGATTGACCTGCCCCTGTGGGGAGACCCGCAAAATCGACCTGTTCAAACCGTCGATCGTCAGCGCGGAAAGCCCAGCGTGACTCACTTCAAAGTGCTGGTGCGAACCGGAAATTTAACGCGAATGGAATTCTCGCCAGTCACCGGACGGACGCATCAAATTCGAGTCCACGCAGTAGCGGGTTTGGGGGTATCGATTGTGGGCGATCGTCTTTATGGAAAGGGGAGTAGCGATCGCTTATGTCTTCACGCGAGAGAACTGAGCTTTGAGCATCCGCAGTCTAAACAAGCACTGCGGCTAACTCTAGAGACTCCGTTTTGATGCCACTATTCTTCTAAAACTTGAATCTGATAACTGTAGCCTTGCTCGGCTAAAAATAGCTGCCGATGACGGGCAAATTCTTCTTCACAGGTTCGCAGCGACACCAGCGAATAAAACTGGGCAACGCGACCATCCGATTTGGGACGCAACACTCGCCCCAAACGTTGGGCTTCTTCTTGACGAGATCCATACTTTCCAGATATTTGGATCAGCACGTCAGCATCGGGCAAATCTAGCGCAAAGTTGCCCACTCGCGACAGGATCAATCCATCAATTTGCTGATGGCGAAACTGTTCATAGCGGCGATCGCGTTCCCGTTGAGAAGTTTTACCCGTGATCAAAGGCAATCTTGTTAAGTGGGCAACTTTTTCTAATTGTTCAATATATTCGCCAATGATCAAAATCCGATGTCCGGCTTCTTTTTCTAGCAACTCTTTAATCATTGTCAACTTGCGCGGATTTTCGGCGGCGATGCGAAACTGTTGGCGTTTGGGCGCGATCGCATAATTCATTTGCTCTTCTGCATCCTGCGGCACCCGAATCTCGGTGCATTCGGCGGCGGCGATGAATCCCTGTCCTTCCAATTCTCGCCAGGGCACGTCATAGCGTTTTGGCCCGATCAGCGCAAACACGTCTCCTTCTCGCCCATCTTCCCGGATCAGCGTGGCAGTCAATCCTAACCGACGACGGGCTTGAAGCTCGGCCGTAGCCCGAAACACCGGAGCAGGCAATAGGTGAACTTCATCGTAGATAATTAAGCCCCACGATCGGGCGTTGAACAACTCAAAGTGAGGCTGCTGCTGATCTTTTTGAGACCGATAGGTGAGAATCTGATAGGTCGCTAGCGTAACCGGAGCCGTGTTTTTGCTCTCGCCACTGTATTCAGCGATCGAGTCTTCTGAAAGCGTGGTTTTATCGAGCAATTCGCGTCGCCATTGCCGAACCGAGGTGAGGCTACTCGTCAGCACCAGCGTGTTTTCTTGCACCGCCAGCATCGCCGCCATGCCCACCATCGTCTTGCCAGCCCCGCAGGGCAGCACGATCACGCCGCTTCCACCTTGCACCCGACCCGCCTGATAAAACGCATCGGCGGCGGCTTCTTGATAATCGCGCAACTCAAACGGTGCGCCCGATCGACTAACGCGCCGAAGCTCGATCGTCAAAGCGTCGCCCGTCACATAGCCCGCTAAATCTTCAGCCGGATAGCCTGCCGCTAACAGCGCTTGTTTGAGCAGCCCTCGAAACCCGGCATCGACTTGAAATAAGCAGTCATTCAAACGCTCTGCCAGCAGCGGAGCCACATCATCGTTGCGAGACAACAGTTCCGCAAGGGGCAGATCAGCCGTTCTCAGCAAGAGATGAATCTCATCGTCCGATCGCTCAATCACGGTTAATCCATACCGCTTGCCCAAAGCTTCAATTTCCTGGGTGACGGCATCGGGCATGGGATATTTAGCGTGATCTTGCAGAGCCGCGATCATCTCATCTACGGGCATTCCGGCGGCTCGTGCATTCCACACGCTGAGAGGCGTGATCTTATAAGTGTGAATGTGTTCAGGACTTTTAACGAGTTCGGTAAAGGGCGCGATCGCTTCTCGGGCCGCATTCGCTCTAGGCGAGTGAACTTCCAGGAGAACAGAGCGATCGCTTTGAATAATTAAGGCATTCTCAGGGAAATAGGACATGAGAGGTTTAGGTCTGTTTAAAGATCGATAATAGATCAGGGTTTCTGTTTTAGAAAGATTAGGCGCACAAGCTAAAATGAAAGACTGCTGCCAGCGCGTCCGATCGTGCCCTAGTCGAGGTCATTCAAGATATCGAGTATGTTGCGACTAACCGAAGTAAAACTTCCCCTTGATCATCCTGAAAGCGAGATCAAGACTGCCATTCTTAAAAAGCTACAAATTCCAGCCAATGCGTTAACTAACTACTCAATTTTTAAGCGCAGTTATGATGCGCGAAAAAAAGAAGAAATTGTCCTGGTTTACATTCTAGATGTAGAAACGACTCACGAAAAGTCGCTGCTGCAACGCTTAAAAAAAGATCCTCATGTGCGGGTCACGCCCAGCATGAGCTACACTCCGGTTGCCCAAGCCCCAAAGCATTTGACCACTCGCCCGATCGTGATTGGCACGGGGCCTTGTGGGTTGTTTGCGGCCTTGATGTTGGCGCAAATGGGGTTTTGCCCGATCGTGCTCGAACGCGGAAAAATCGTCAAAGAGCGCACCGCAGACACCTTTGGGTTTTGGCGAAAAAAAGGCTTTAACCCAGAGTCTAACGCCCAATTTGGCGAAGGCGGAGCAGGCACCTTCTCAGATGGAAAACTCTACAGCCAGGTCAAAGACTCTCAGCATCACGGGCGAAAAGTGCTCACTGAACTGGTTAACGCCGGAGCCTCCCCAGAAATTCTCTATATCAACAAACCCCACATTGGCACCTTTAAACTAGTAGGAATTGTGGAAAAGATCCGCGCCAATATTGAAGCTTTGGGGGGTGAAATCCACTTTCAAAGTCGCGTCGAAGATCTGCATATTGATCAGGGACAGGTGCGAGGAGTTACGCTCGCTAACGGCGACTATCTCCGCAGCGATCATATCGTTCTCGCCGTGGGTCACAGTGCCAGAGACACCTTTGAGATGTTGTTCGATCGCGGCGTTTATATCGAAGCCAAACCCTTCTCGATCGGGTTTCGAGTCGAGCATCCGCAGGCCCTGATCGATCGCTGTCGGTTTGGTGACCAGGCGGGGCATCGGCTTTTAGGGGCGGCTGACTATAAGCTGGTTCACCACTGCTCAAATGGGCGATCGGTCTATAGTTTTTGTATGTGTCCGGGGGGGCTGGTCGTGGCGGCAACCTCAGAGCCGGGGCGGGTCGTCACCAATGGCATGAGCCAATATTCTCGCAATGAGCGCAACGCCAACAGCGCGATCGTGGTCGGCATTACGCCCGATGATTATCCCGGTCATCCGCTAGCGGGCATTGAGTTTCAACGACGTTTAGAAGAGCGAGCCTTTGAGTTAGGCGGTGGCACCTATGAAGCGCCGGGGCAACTCGTGGGAGATTTCATCGCTGATCGTCCTTCCGAGATTTTAGGCACCGTGCGACCGTCTTATACGCCGGGGGTGCGTCTGGGGGATTTGAGGTCGAGTTTGCCAGACTATGCGATCGCCGCTATTCGTGAAGCGCTACCTGCTTTTGACAAGCAGATCCAGGGCTTTGCGATGAATGATGCGGTGTTGACAGGCGTTGAAACTCGCACGTCTTCCCCGATTCGGATCAAGCGTCAAGACGATGGTCAAAGTCTCAACACCAAAGGACTTTATCCCGCAGGCGAAGGGGCTGGCTATGCGGGGGGCATTCTCTCGGCGGGCATCGATGGCATCAAAATCGCCGAGGCCGTCGCCCTCAATATTTTGAAAACTGAGGGTCGGTGAACTCAGCGCCGCGCCAAATGCCTACAAAACGCCCAGATCGACACGGTACACTAGAAAAGCCCCTTGAGGAAACGTTCATGGCCCGCACAACCCCTGATAAAACTGCCACGCCCACACCAGAATTGCCCGTGACCTCCGATCTTGAACAGTCAGACCCTCAAGACACTGTAGCGATCGCCGAACCCGAAGTCGAACCCCAGCCCGAAGTCGAACCTTTACCCGAAGTCGAAACCCTGTCTGAACCGGAAGATCCCCAAAGTGTTGACAGCATCCTCAACGCGCTCAAAACCCTATTGAGCACCGTAGAAAAGCTTCAAAAAGTGCGGCAAGAAGTAGGCGACATCAAACCGTTGCTTGTGAGAATGCTAGATGGAGAACTGGTATCGGGCGAAGATTTAGAGCACCTCAAAACCGGAGTGGGCGGTCTGTTTCGCCTAGTGCGCGCCTACAGCGATCATCAAACCGCACTGGCCAAAGCGCAGGCAGCCAGAAGCCTCTTAGATGAAGTGCTAAAAACGCCAAACGCCCGTTGAGCCAAATTCGCACATTGGGAACTACGAGCCGATATTTAGCCAAAAAAGGGCTTCAGAGTGGGACAGGCTGATTTCAAAGTAACCCACAATGCAGAGAATAGTGATCAGAAAGATGATGCTAAATCGCTTCATAATTGATTGTCTCAATCTAGTTTTAGGGGCTAAAAGGGTTGACTATTGCCAGTTTTGAAAGCTGAGGCTGAGTCCGCTAGGGTTTTGCTCTCGCAACTCAGCCTTGTCAAACAATCCGCTTGCCGGAACTGACTCGCCGGGGTTTAGAGTCTGGTTCATAAAAATGGGGACGATCGTCACCCTTTCATCAGCGCGATTAACCTGTAGCCGCACAACCTCGACCTGAATGGGACGACTGCTGCGATTGGTCACGGTGGCTTTAACGCTGGAAGACAAAAACGCCTGATCGGGAACGTCTAACCTGAGGTTGCTCACCACGATCGGGGCCAGTTCCGCCCCGTTTTCAAGATTGCACAGAGGGGTCAGATTTGTTATTTGATGGGTTGAGCTAACCATAAAGCACAGCGAGTCTTGAGCGATCGCTGAGGGCGGCTCAGAGGAAATTGCGCGGTGAGGAACCAACAGCACGATCGCGGCAGATGCAAGAACAACTTTAAGCATGACTGACTCTATCTAAAGGACTGAATGAACATCATTCTCTCGTCGTGTTTGACCGGGTTTTTGATTGCTACAGCGTGTGATCAAAAAGAGCTTTTGTTGTGATGCCCAAGCCAATCAGCGTCATAAACAAGGCACTCATAGCCGGGAACAGTCTGCTTTTAGGTGCCTGAAGGGGCAGCCGCTCAAACCAGTCTTTGGCATAGACGAGCGTTAGTCCGATTCCGGTTAAAACTCCGGCTAGACCTAGGCTAAACGCAGACACTAGAGCCAGCCCAAAACCGACTCGACCCAAGGCGATCGCGCTTAACAGCACCACCAACGCCGAAGGACAGGGCAACAATCCTCCTGAGATGCCAAGAGCTAAAATGCTCGACCAGGTGATCGGGGAGCCATCGGCACCGGGCGGCAAATGGGAATGTCCATGCTCAGAATCATGATCGTGATCGTGATGATGGTGATTATGATCATGACTATGATTGTGGTGATGATCATGATGATGTTCGTGACCATGATCATGCTGCGGTTTCGAGATCCATTTAGGCAAAATTTGAGCAATGCGCGATCGCTGAATCAACAAATTCAATCCAATCCCGGTCACTAGCACGCCAGAGATCACGTTCAGCCAGGGATACAACTCTTCAGTTAAAACAAACCGAGACGTGCCCAGCGTCACCAGCCCCAGCGCAAAAATGCCGATCGTGTGCGTTAGCGTTACGGTGAGTCCTAAAACCAGAGCATGATGAACCTGACTGCGAGACCCGACTAAATAAGCCCCCACGATCGTTTTACCGTGACCCGGAGACAATGCGTGTAAGCCACCCCACACAAACGCGATCGCTAGAGCCACCAGAGTCGCCGTTAGGCTGCGATCCTCTAACGTGATCAGTCGCGTAAAGGCATCATTTCTTCGCCCAATCAACGGCTGACTCGCTTGGCTAGCGGGCAGATCAGGCGATCGCGCAACGGATTGATCACCCAGCCCAGATGGGTTGACCGTCAAAGCCACCTGACGCTGATTTAGAGGGCTGCTCAACAGATCAGAGGGATAGTTTGTCAGGCGATCGCTCACACTAGACGCGATAAAGTTGCCCTCCACCGGAACCTCAGCCGACACCGTGATTTCACGCCAGCCCAAACGCTGCGGGTAAGAGGTGTCTTCAAACGCGATCGTGCTCGGTGACGCAGAGTTGAGCCGTTCTGTTTGAGAGAGCGCCCCCTCAAACCCACAGGTGAGCCGCAGCGTTTCTAGCCCACCTACACCGGGGGGAAACTCAACGCTAGAGCGACTTAGAGAGAGAGATAGCGGCTTTTTGTTGAGCCTCAGACTGAGAGCAGAATTGATCTCACGGCATTTGGTGACTGGATAGTGAGCGGTCTCGATCGCATCTGCTTTGTGATTGCGATCGACATCAAGCTGACGAATCTCCTGAAACGCTGGAATCTCAGCCATATCTAAAACATAGTCAATTTCTACTCGATCGGGTGCAATTTGAAGTCCAGCATAGTGATTGATGGTGAAATTGCCGAGCGGATGAGCATTTGCACAAGGCATCCAGAGCAGAAAAACCAGAGCGATCGCGGTCAGACAATGCAGCAAAGTTTTCATAAAGGTTAGTTGAGAAAAGATGAGTGAACGCGCTTTGGCTCGTTAAACAGCAACTCAGACTTTGGGGCGGTCAGCACTTTAAAGCCCTTAACCTTAGACAGTTCTGCCTCACTCAGCCCCCCATATTGTTCATTCGCTTTTGTCGTCATAAACACATATCGCTCTGTGTGAATGCCTGCCCAACAATCCAGCACAAATACGTCAGGTGCACTGTGGATCAGATAAGTGAGCGTTGTTCCTGACACTTTGAGGTCAAACTCTAGCTGCCACAGATCCTCGATCGATTGAATTTCGTTAAAAATCACCGCAACGTCAGACGGCCGATTAAACCCATAAAAACGTCGTTGCATCGTTACTCCACTTCAGAGGGGGATAGGGTGGCTAAAGCTTGACGTGCCTCAGCCGCATATTTGTGATGAAACTGAGGATTGAGACGAAGGGCCTCACTCAACTGTTGAAGGGCGGTTTCACGATCGCCGCAGTGCAGCGCAATCATGCCGTGATGAAACCGCAGCAGCGCATCTTCGGTGCCATAGCGCGTCGCTTGCTGAATGGCCCGTTGGGCTGTCTGACATTGCCCATTGGCGGCGGCCGCCCAAGCCAGCGTGTCTTCAGCATAGATATCGTCTCGCAGAGCTACTTCTCGTTGAGCAATCTCTAAGGCTTCGGGTAAATGAATGTGGTGGTCGAGATAATAAACGGCCAGGGCGCGATCGTAGATGCCTTTGACCTGACTCAGACGGGCCACCACCTCGATCAAGTCGGCGGTGTCGGCGGCTCCCTGCAAGTCTCCTAGAGCTTGTTGAGCGTCTGCTTTATAAGCCAAGGTTTCGACTAAGGGCACCCGATCGATGCCCTGATTGGCGACTTCTAAAGCTTGTGGCCAGCGATGCTGGGCGGCATAGAGTCGAGCCAGCCCCGTCATCGCCGCCACATCGTCAGGAAAAAGGGCGATCGCTTCTCGATATCGCTGCTCAGACTGGGTGAAATCTCCTGCCGCAAAGGCCAAATCTCCCGCCCGCACATGAAACCAAGCGCGAGTCTCGGCTGGGTTGGTGTAGAACCTGTCCATTTGCTGCATGGCTGAGTCCATGCGTTGCCGCGCTGACGATAAGTGGTGAGTTAACTCTAAATATCGAGCCAGCACCGCACTAGAGCCTGAGTTTTCGTCCGATTCAGACGGTAGAGTCTGCAAGAATTCGTGGGCCGATTCATAATCACCCAACTCCATCTGAATCGAGGCTTTAAGAGACGCAAGGCTAGCATCTCCCAACGTCGATTTTTGAGCCTCAGTGACGACATGCAAAGCTTCTTGAAACCGATGCTGAGAGAGCAGCGCTGAGGCCAAAAGCATCGAAGACACCCCATTTTGCAGGGGTTGGATTTTTAACGATCGTTGGGCTGCCTGTTCGGCCCGCAGCAGATCTTCTACGTCGGCCCGTTCTCGAAAGCGTCTGAGATAGTGATCAGCCAGCAATCGCAACAGCAGAAAGGAGTCAGGAGATTGACGCACCTGCTGCTCATAGTTGCTGATGATTCCATCGCGCTCTAGATAGTCAGGAAAGACGAGATCTGAGGTCTGTTCGACCTGCGGGGCAGAAAACGGTTCTTTGCCCACCTCGCCGAGCGCGAGAGTAGACGGCTGCCCTAACAGCAGCAAAACGATTAGGCTAACCAGCCCCCAAAACAGCCCTAACGATCGTCGAGTCATAATCTCTAAAGGGGTTTGCCTAGATAGGGAAACACGGGCAGAAAATTGGCAGGATTGGCAGCCACATTGTCAGTGGTCAAAGCCGGAATCGCACCCGCCGTAATTCCAGTCACTGCACTGCCAAAGACAACCGATGCTGTCACGTCAATCACATCATCTTTAGGTCGTCTGCCGCCAAAGTTTTGACCTAACTGAGTGCCAAAATAGCTCCCAGTTGGTTTAGACAAGTCAGCTTTGATCACATCAGGAATGGCGACAGAAATGACTGCATCTGCAATACCCTGGGGCCGCCCGATCGTTTTCACAAACGACCGAATAAAGCTCGATTGATTGCCCGCGTCACGGGTTGGGGTCTGAAGGTTGCTGAAGTTGTGAGCTTTAAAGTCCATAAACAGTTCATTCAGCGCTGGGACGGCTAACCGCTCAATCTGAACATAGCTGTCTCTGCTTCTAGGAGTTTGAACGCTGGTGGTCATCCACACGCCAATTTTTCCCTTGCCTAACAGCGATCGGGGTAGCTCGGCCACGATCGAGTGCACGTTAAACGGAGCCAGCGTGTCTTGAGCCTGACCCGGTGGTCTAAACGAAACCACGGTTAGCGGTGGGCTGGGGTTGGGCTGAAGCTGATAGTTACGATCGGGCAAAATCTTAAAGAACTGCTCTAGATCAAAGAAGAAGGGATCTTTGCGCGTTCCTACAAAAACTTTGACCCCTTTGTTAGTCGAAAACGTCTGATTGATCCCACCGACACCCGTTGCGCGAACCAGTTCTGACTCGGTGCCAATCTTGCCGGGGCGACTGGGGCCAGACACGGCAACCGATTGACCGCGCCCTCTGCCGTTCACCCGAAATTGCAGCACGAGATCTTCAACGCTGTCACCCGTGTTATCAATCTTAAATTGATAGAGAACAGCAGGGTCAAAGGGTCTGACTTCGCCTTTCGTGATCAAGGGGTCAAAATCCATTGCTAAGACCACCTTGCTGGGATCACTAGGACTCTCAAACACGAATAGATCGGTGAGATCGGCGGCGGTTAGCTTCGTGGCTAAAAACGTCGTGTCTTGGTGATCTGAAGCCCTAGCAGGAAGGGCGAAGTTAACCAACACGGTCAATAAAACGATCGTCAAAATTCCAGTGGTGCGAAGCCAGCGTTGAGTCAGTTGCTCAAACAAAGAGCTACACTGACGGGTCAGGGTATCAGTCATACCCCGGACATTAATTCTCATAGTTACCCTCATTTGACACGCTTCATCTTTAGGTGAACCCAGAAACAGCCTTTTAAGAACATTTTTAGAGAAATGGTCGCTGTTCTCAGGGGACACACGCAGGTATATACGCGGACAAATCTGTTTTGGATTTGTAAAGAATAAAGAGTTTTGTAAAGGATAAAAGAGCTAATGAGAGGCGTAGTCTCTGAGATTTTCTACATCTACAAAAAGGCAGAGATTGCTCAGCCAATGCGATCGTTCCCAAGCTTTTTATCTCAATCGACGGTGAAATGATGGTTCTAATTTGGATCACACGATCGGGGTTTAACGACGATCGCCCAATCTGTTACGATTAATCACCGTTAGACGGGGGCAACTATGCAGCGCGTTGTAGGCAGTCATCGGCTCACTATAATCGAGCGCGGAACAGGAACTCCATCGCTCCTGTTTTTGCACTATTTTGCCGGATCATCAGCCTCATGGTCTGATGTGATGTCTCAGCTTCAAGAAACGGCTCACTGCATCGCGCCTGATCTTCCCGGTTTTGGCGACTCAGACCCGATCGCTGATCCCACTATAGAAGCAGTTGCCGGGGTGATTGCAGAAATGATTCGCCAGCTTGATCTCCAGCGTTATAGTTTGATTGGTCACTCAATGGGTGGCAAAGTTGCGCTAGCATTAGCAGCCACTCAACCGCCAGGGCTGCAATCCTTGATTTTGTTGGCTCCTTCGCCTCCAACCCCGGAGCCGATCGCCGACTCAGAGCGATCGCGGTTGCTCAATACTCACGGCGATCGATCGGCAGCCGAAGAGACGGCTCACAAAATTACGGCTCAAGCGTTAAGTGAGGCTGCGTTTGAGCAAGTCATTCAAGATAATCTCCGCACGTCTCAAGCAGCGTGGCAAGCCTGGCTAGAATGTGGCAGTCAGCAGAATATTTCGGCCGCCATGGCTGCGATTAAAGTTCCCGTTTTAGTGATCGTGGGGGCCGAAGATGCAGTCATTCCGCAGTCGTTGCTTCAGCGAGAAGTTGTGGACACGATCGCCGATGTTCAGCTAGTGGTTGTCCCCAATGCGGGACATCTGCTGCCGATCGAAGCACCTGAAGCGATCGCCAAATTGATCCAAGCCACCTACTCAAATTTTGCGTGACCAGGGAGGAACGTTAGCTAAGCCCCAAGAATTGAATGCCACTTTTGCTGGACTTTGAGCCATCCCCGATAGAAGTTAAAGTAATAACGATATTCCTTAGGAAATAAAGCCGCGTGTTTAGACGCAATATAACGACAAACGACTTTAGATTTTTCTTCACTACGAGCGGCTGTGCTGAGTGAAATGGGTCTAACTCTGTAATCGAATAAAACTTCTGGGACGTGATGGAACTTGTATCCTTTTTTGGCAATACTCAACCAAAAATCCCAATCTTCATAGCACCCGAATGGCATGTTCATGTCATAGGGCCCACATTCTTCCCACACTGATTTGCGAAAAACTGCACAAGCATCAATATAATTGTGATTGACCAGCCACGACAGATTAAAATCTGGAACTTTCTGTACTCCTCTAAAGCCATTTACAAAACTGACATCTTCGTAGGACAAATTGAAGTCTGGAATTTTCTGCAAATCGTCGATTCCTTCCCCAAACCGCTCGACATCACCATATACAACCGCAACATCAGAAAATTTGTCTAGAATCTCAATCCCTGTATGGATGTAGGCAGGTCGAATACGATTGTCTGAATCTAGCGGCAAGATATATTCGCCACGCGCTAGTTTAATTCCAGTGTTTCTAGCAGCAGAAAGCCCCTGATTGGGTTGATCAATAATCTTGTAGCCCTGGCCTCTTAATTCATCGAAAACCTGGCACGTAACGGGGTCTGTAGAGCCATCATTCACGATAATAATTTCGTAAATGGGGTCTGGATAAGCCTCGGCGCTGGCCAGTGCCTCTTTAATAAACTGCCCGTCATTAAAACAGGGAATGACGATCGACAACCGAATTCTTTCTTGACTGTGCATTCTAGATCCTCCAGATCTAATTAATATTTCTAAAAAACTTCTTAAGTTTATCATTAACTAAGTATCGATTTTTAGGATCAAATAAATATTTAGATGTCTTTAATAATCCAGATATATGTAGCGAAAACAAGAAGCTACCGATTAGTTTTCCTTGATATCTTTGGTATAATTTATCCAGTTTTGATAGGTTCATGTCAAATAAATCAGGATAGTTAATTAGTAAACAGGTCACTCCATGACTATTCGATGAAAATGTAAGACTTCTAATGCAGTCAATGTCCAGTATAAGATCATGTTGATCAGTATCTTCTTTAAAAAATGCTGGATAGAAGTAAAAAATTGGCACTTTAGATTGAAGAATAATTGATCTCAGATCATAAAACTTTGAATATTCATAGATATTTTTATAGTTGGAGAGCAGTGGAGCACCTAACCAAGGACGAAATGAGTCATCAGACCAAGAATCAGGCACATTAAATAGGCTAAACTGCCCCGAAAAGGTAAAAATATGGGATGCTCTCAACAGTGAGCCGAACAAAACTGCGGCGTATCCCCCAGCAGAACTACCCACACAAATGACTTCAAGCCCCTTTGTTTCTTCCTTTAAAAAGGAGGCAACTTTATCGATGGTGTTAAGATGCTGGTTAATGCCATCTAGATACCAAGTTTTTTTAACATCACGAAGTTGAATTAGCTTGCTAAAGTTCTTGGGTCTATACTTATTCCATTCATATCGATCTTTGACCACGATCGTTTTCAAAAACTCCTCTTCAGTTTCAGGATAGTAAAGCCCATTTCCCGAAAAAAATATGAAGCACCTTTTACAGCCCTTGTTATCACCAATAGTAATTTTATAGTTATTACTTTCTTTATAGGTATTTTCAACAATATCTGGCAGCATACGGACTCCGTTTGAGGGGTGTAAAAAGCATATATTTAACCAATTAGATGCAATTAACCCCATCAAAATGCCCAATATCAGCGTAGACAACGGCAATGTCAGAAAAATTGTCTAAAATCTTAACTTTTCTAGGTGTATAGTCAGTTCAGAGTCAGTCACGACAGTAATCTCATAGACTAGCCTAGATCCGAGAAACCCGCAGCGATCGTTAATACCTCTCTAACTAGATGACCGTCTTCTGAGCAGAAAATGACGATCAATAAGCAAACTATCTTCTGTCTATTCATGCAATATTCTCTCTTAAAACCCGCTCCAGAGCGCAGAACCTTAGTATTACTTTAGCAATCCTTTAAGTTGCTTTTTCATAGAGGGTGGAACTGGTGAAGATAAGAATCGCAGCGTTTTCATGAAAGGCTGATCTCGTCGCCGGATTTCCCTTCCACCATGAATCACATCAAATAAGTTCTGATCAGCAACCCGGTTCCTGACTACAAATGACGGATGATTGATGTCCCAAATGTCTTCTACAGGAACATCTCCTCTGGGATCATGGGTTTCGGAAGGATGAACTCGATCAGCCAAGTTACAACCAATATTGCCAATCAAATTTTTGTTGGGAGAAACAATGAGTCCAGACTGCGACCAAATGGCGTACTGCAATTGAATATCCCAGGTATTGATTTCTTGAGGATCTCTGTGCATTCGCTCAAATGCTCCTCTCCAATACTCTTTCTCATAAGGATCTTCAAAGATCTGATCAAGCGAGCCTGACTGCTGAAATTCAGGCCAACTCTTCATATAGTAGTCATAGTAGTCCCAGGATCTTTTCCACAAAGCCCATCCCCAACAGTCAAAATATTTTGAGAAATAATAGCTGTCGCTTGTTCTATTTCGGTTGACATAATTGCAACCATTAATAGACATAACCCGCTTGTCATGACGATAGCGCTCTAGCATCGTTTCGCAAAAGCTAAAGTAGGAAAGAGAAGGTAATGCATCTTCTTCTAAAAAAATGGCTTCTTCAACATGAGAAAAAACCCAATCTATTCCAGTTGCGATTCGTCGCCCAGGCCCCAAATTCACCTCTGAGAAGTTGGTGAATACCTCGCAGTCCCAGTCAACTTTTTGAATAACGGCTCTAGCTGCTGCACATTTTTCGGCTTCACCGGGGCGATCTAACCGGGGAGCATCTTGAATCACAAACAATTTTTTAGGCTTTGCTTGAGCAATGACTTCAAAGACTTGCTCTACAAAATTAGAACGTGAGAAGATAATGAATCCTACGGCTGTGGACAGTGACATGATTGAGAGCCTCAAAAACAGCTTGAATAGTTAATATAATCTCAAGAGAGCTAGCTTTCTATTTCATCTAGAGCCTGAGCCAGTTATCAGGAATTAAATCCTTCGTGTCATGGTCATCGGCAAAATCTCCAAACCACTTTTTAGGGGTAATGACAATTTTGTCCGGTTTGGGGTTTAGCCAGGCTCCCCACCAACTGAAAGAGCTATTCGCAGTAATGTGATGATGACATCGGCTCATCAGATGCAACTCCTCATAGTCATGTAGTGAGCTTCCATAGCTTACTAAAGTTGAAGGAAAGCTTAAATTTAGATGCTCTTTAACCCAGATTGGATCATCAGAGAAAATGAAAAAATGCGGCTGACTGACATGTTTGGCGATGTGCTGAACAGCCCGATCGTAGTAATCTAAGCTGCAAGTTCCGTGCAATCGGTTTGTCTCCGGGTTATTCGCCATATCGCCGCGCCGTATATGCAAGGATACAGGACAAGTGCTAGCGATCGCTTCTGAAATTTGATCAAACAATGCACTTTGAGGAAGTTTTAACGTGAACTCCTGTCTGAGAATTTCTTCAATATCTGAAAAATATTTTTCCGACTGCCAAAATCCATCTAGATAAACATAGTCAGAAGCATTCAACAGATCTGGATCAAAATGCTGGTGCTTTTCTCGAACGTATCTTCCTTTCTGATTCAGCCCCTTACCTGAATGGTAAGCGCCAAGCTTATGTCTGACCCTAGCAGCCCACCACTTTGCCAGACTATAGTTATGGCTACTGATGATTGCTGCAATCTCTCGCTCCATCTCTAGATCTGACCACGATTGGTCAAGCCCAAGTTTGCGGACAGTCTTTGAAGTCAGCCACTTAGCGATACTGTAGTTACCTATAATTGCCTCAATCTCTTTTGGCGTGGCAAATTCTTCACGAATGTTGAAGCACTGCAATTTATACTTCCGAAGCTGTTGATGTTCAAGCCACGAAAGGTCTATTTTTAATGAAGATGAATGTTTTTCAGCTAGCCGCCGCGCCGCTGCATACTCAAACATTTGGTTACCCAAACCGCCTTCTAAACGAACTATAACCATTCAATAATTCCCTCCTTTGGCTCAGAAAGCTCTAGATATAGAGCCGTGACTTGGCAACCAAATTGCAGCAGCGTTGTATTAGAGAACTTGAAAGATACTGATTGGTAACCCCACCCATTCAATCCAACAAGTGCGACAGTTTTCATGAGCTTTTATCTAAAGAGTAACTTCTATTACCGCAGTATATTGCTTTGATGTCAGAGCTTTGTAAGGCAAATCGAGATTCGTTGTATTAACTCTCATTGGCACAAACCAAAAGATTTTTATATAGGCTATATCGCCTATCAGACGCATAAGACTGAGAGTACTTTGCGCGCATAAGTTCTTGGGCATTTTTGCAAAGGTTGAATGTGCGGTCTACATCAGAGAGCAAATAATCTACTGAAGAACAAAAAGAGGTTGGGTCATCGGCAATCATGACACTTTCCATATGCTTGGCACTGATTCCTGATAAAGCGTGCGTGGTAGAGATGACTGGAGTGCCTTGAGCCATAGACGACAAAATCTTTGCTCTAAGTCCTCCACCAATTCTCATTGGAGCTATGGCAATGCTATTTTTAGTCAATGGGTATAAATTGTCAAGGTAGCCAGTAAAAGTCACTTGGCTGGGGTGGTTCTTATATTTGTCTATAGTTTCTTGACTCCAGCCGCTAACAATATGTAGCCGCAAGCCAAATTGCTTAAAAATTCGCAATGCTGTTTCTTCTAGAAACCATTCGATTCCATCTTTATTGGGGAAATGATACTCAGATCCTACAAAAATTAGTTTGTCTGGCTGATGAAACTCGCTGCGATCGAGTTCAACAAAATCCCTGTCAAGTACTGGAAAGGGAGAGGTGATGATCTCGACCCCTTTACTACTTTTTTGTAAGGCGCTCTCTAAAACACGGGCTTCATCCTCATTAAACGTTAGGATTGCATCAAATTGTTCAAGAAAGGAAACTTCTACAGTCTTGACAAGGTTATAAATATAGCTTGCATACCCTGTATTGATATGTTTTGCCTTCATATGAGTGCCGATCCGATAAAATTGACACTCATGTTCAATAAACACTTTCTTTACATCTTTAGGAAGCAAACTGACTAAGTTTAAATTGGAATCAAATTCTAGTTGTATGATGTCTATTTTATCTTTTTCAATGATGTCCAGAATCTTATTAACATGATTTTTAGATCGTAAAGGATAGAGATAAGAGTGCATCCCGCCTAATTGATCATCTAAGCTGAAGACTGATTCATTGCTCTTTTTTGAGAAGACCTGTTCAACAAGTTTCTTAATAGTCTTCAAGATTCCTTTGAGATTTTGAAATCGAACAGACTTTGATTCCTTTAATGTGTAGATTTTGACGCTGGGTATTAACCGCTTTAGCTCATCTAACTGCTCATCAGTTGGAGTGAACTGTTCAGGTATTACAAGGCTTATATTGCACTTCTTGCTCAATGGCTCAATGATCCCAAACTGGGCGATGCTAGCTCCACTGGTGAAAGGATAAATTTGAAAATCTGAGACGATTAACACATTCATAAGTTCTATTTTCCTAAAACGACTTCTTGATAGCTGCCGCACTTCACGATTTGCCCCTTATCCATTGCATAGACGCGATCGCAGTACTCAACCGTTGTCAGACGATGAGCAATGATAATCAGCGTCTTTGTCCCGCTCAATGCCCGAATTGATTCACTGATCAGTTGCTCAGTCTCGTTATCTAGTGCAGAAGTTGCTTCATCTAGTACTAAAATTTCTCGTTCGTGGTACAAGGCACGAGCAATCCCAATTCTCTGTCTCTGTCCTCCAGATAGGCGAACGCCGTGTTCGCCAACCATTGTTTGAGTACCCTCTGGCAGTTGCTCGATTAGCTCGGAGAGTTGAGCCGAGCGAATTGCACGTTCTAACCTTTGGTGATCAACTTGATGATCTGCCACTCCAAACGCAATGTTCCTTTCTATGGTGTCATCGGTGAGAAAAATGGACTGGGGAATATATCCAATCAAGTTTTGCCAGGCTCGGAGAGAACCATACACCGAAGAACCATCGACTTTAATATCCCCTGATTGCGGCACTAACAGCCCTAAAAGAATATCTACTAAGGTGGTTTTTCCGGCTCCAGACTTGCCAATTAAAGCGATCGCTTCTCCCTTACGGATTGTCAAAGAGACATCAGATAGGGCATTTGAAGGAGCGTTAGGGTAACAGTAATTTATCTTGCTGAGAACTATCTTATCTTTGAACGATAGAGTTTCTAGCTTGGCGGTATCAAAGCTGCTGAAACCTCCCTTAAGAGATTTATCCAGAGACCTACCCTGGTACATTTTTACGTACTTAACGGACTCTGGCTTCTCTAACTCTTTCAAATCTAGGTAGATCTTATCAAGACTAGGTGTGGCATTTCGGAGTGTACTCATGGATGAGATGAGTTGGCTAGCTGATGGCATAATTCGCACTGAAGCAATTGCGAAGATACCTAAAACTGAAACCAGGCTCTCCGAGCGGTGGGTAACCACCAAAGACAAGGACACAAACCCAACAACAAACGTGATTAGAAGAACTTCGACAACAATCCGTGGAAGCTGTTGAAAAACATGAAATTGGCTTGCTGCCTTTGCATACTTGCTAGTTTGAGCATTTAGCTGACTTTCAAAAAAGCCCTCGCACCCAATCACTTTCGTTTCCTTTAATCCCCCGATCGCGTGATGGATAATCCGCAGTGTTTCTGTATTAGCTTCAACTCCTTCCTTTCCCCAAAGAGCGACTTTATGCCTTAGATAGTGAAACGGAGCAATAGCAACTAAAAGCAGTCCTAGAATACTAGCTGTTGCCAACGCATCTGTCTTGGCAAGCAAAAATAAAAGAATAACCAGAACAAAAGCATTGGCAATTGAGTTCAGAAGAGGAATCGCGATCGAGTAAGTAAAGTTTGCGGTTTCGTTGCCAATGTTCTGCATGACGTTGGCAGAATTTGTTTTTAGATGAAAGGTGTAAGGCAGCAATAGATAGGTGCGTAGCAGTCTAAGGCGCAGTTTAACTTGTTGGGCATAGCAAAACTTCAGCACGTAGCCCTGAATTTGATAATAGAAGAATGATTTGAGGTAAAAAATTACAATAATGACTAATCCCAACAAAGCAATAAATTGATTGATGCTGATTCCTGTCTGCTGATAGAAGCCAGATAACCAAGCATAGCGGCGCATCAGATCTGGCTGCACTGCCAAACCAACAAATGGCCCGACTAACCCAATACCCAGGGCATCTAAGACAGAAATTGTGAGAAAGAGCAATACGATCAGTATAAGTTCTGTCTTTTTAGCCGGGATGACATATAGAAACCTTGACAGAAATCCCATCGCTTCATAATCTCCAAACTACATCTTGTTGAAAGTTGCCAATCTTAGCGAGTATTAAGGCCATCCAAGCCTGATACTCAAAAAATTTATGAATGCACTGCTAAGACTTGCTTCTTACTTTAACCTCACTCGAACCCTCCCTCAAAACTTCTTCGTACAGTGAGAGATATCGACGGGCTAAACCATCTGATGCAAATTCTCTCAAGCTTTTTCTGCGAGCATGAAACTGTAGTTTCTGATGACGCTCTTTATCCTCTAGTACCCAGGCGATTCCATTTGCTAGATCGTCTACCTCAAAGGGAGTTGCTAGATAGCCCGTTTGCTGATGATCCACAATGTCTTTTAAACCAGTAGCGTTAAAGGCAACAACTGGTGTGCCGCAGGAAAGCGCCTCAGACGCAGTTTGACCAAATGCCTCCTGCACGGAAGGAACCACCATCACATCTACGGCAGAATAAATGAGCGCCAGCGCAATGTCGTCACGAACGTAGCCTAAGTAATGGGACTTGAACCCTAGGTCGATCGCGGGTTTCGGCTCAGATGCGCCAAACACAACTAGTTCTATTTGATCATGCCCGCCTGCTTGACTTAACTGCTGAAGGGCAGGTTGCAGCAGATGAAATCCTTTGCGCCGATCGCTGGTTCCCCCAATCGCCCCAAACAGAACTAGCTGTTTATCTTGAGGCAGATTTAGCAACTCACGGGCAAACTGCTGATTGACAGGCTTATATTTTTCGGTGTCTAGACAGCAGGGAATGACTTCCACTCGGCGATCGCTAAACAGGGAGCTAGAGCGAGCGCAGTCCGCCATCCATTGAGACGAGGCGACGATCGTCAGATTCAGATCCCTCCAGGCTTTGGCTTTGCGCTGCCAGACCCACCGCGAAAGATCTCCCGATCGGGTGCTTTGCAACTGCGGACAGGAGCCACAGGAGGTCTTATAGCGATCGCAGTCTTGGCTATAGTGGCAGCCGCCCGTGAAGGGCCACAGGTCGTGCAGCGTCCAGACCATCGGCTGTTTGAACTGAGCTAGAGTTTCGATGCGGAGATAGCCATTGCAAACCCAATGCAAGTTGATGATATCGGGGTTGAGTTCAGCAACTCTGGCAGCCAAAACATCTGGAAACCACTGAGGGGAGAACATTCCAGTGCGCTGGGGGTAAAGCCGCAACGGGAGTTCTGAGATGGGGGGAGCCAATTTTGTCAGGGGCGATCGCTCTGCTGTAACCGTGGCATCAGAACTGAATTTAGCTCGCACCAACAGCCGCGAGGTGCAGTCCAGCGATCGCAACCCTTGATGCAATCGATAGGCTGCCCGTGCGCCGCCATTGTCGATATCAGATGTACTGAGGTGTAAGACATTCATCCCGTTCACAGCTTGAAAACTCAGTGGTGCATTTAGCGTTTCGTCATCAATAACCCTTTGCGCTCCATTTCTTGGAAAGAGGCTTGCAGGGTAGACTGGTCTAGCGGTTTTTGCCCTAAATACCACTCTAAATATTGAGCGATTCCATCTCTGAGAGAGGTCGGTAGCCACTGACCCAACGCCGCTTTATAGCCTTCCATGTCAGAAACGGCGTGGCGCACATCTCCGACTCTAAATCGACTAGAAATGGTGTAGTCTGCGGGTTTGTCAATCACTTGAGCGATCGTTTCGATCACGTCCAATAGTGTGACGGCTTCACCGCTACCGATATTAAGAATTGTGTTCAACGGCTTATCGTGCATCGCGCATTGAATCACTGCGTCGGCAACGTCACCCACAAACACAAAGTCTCGGGTCATCAGCCCATCTTCAAACACTTCGAGACGGTTGCCCTGGACGATCGCGTTCGTGAAAATGCCGATAATGCCTGTGTAAGGGTTGCCCAATTCTTGCTTTGGCCCATACACATTTTGAAACCGGAGCGTGACCAGATCAATCGCCTGACTCTCGCAGTAATTTTGCAGTAGCTGCTCTTGCCAAAGCTTAGTTAAACCATAGACCGAAGTCGGTTTGGTGAGATGGCTTTCGTGCATCGGCAGAGGGGCAAGGGGCTGACCGCCCGCATCGCAAACTTCCCAGATTCCCTGCTGCAACTGCTCTAGCGATCGCCCTTTGGGATAGAGAACAGACTTGCCATCGGTGTAAGCGCCATCGCCATAAACGGCTCGACTAGACGACAATACCATCCGCCGTGGCTTGTGATCCAGCGTCGAAATCAGCTCTAATAGCTGGGCTGTGCCGTTGGCGTTGTGCTGCACATACTTACTGATTTCATACATGGATTGCCCGGTGCCAGTTTGGGCAGCTAGGTGAATCACGACATCGGTGCCTTCGATCTCGCTCCGATAGTCGGCGATCGCCTGAACATCAGCGCAAATGCACTTGGCGCGGGCAGTCAACTCAGGGGCAAACGCTTGAGTGGTGCGGTGAACTTGCTCGTCCAGCGAGTCAATAATGACAATTTCAACCTCAGACGGCAGCTTTTCAACTAACCATTTGCCGATGAATCCGGCTCCGCCAGTAATGAGAATTTTCATGGGTATCTAGGTTCTGCTGATCAATAGTTTCTGACGGAAAAGCGACTCATGCCCAACTCATCTAACTGATTGTGCTTGATGCGAAGGAAAACTTTTCTGAGGAAATAGTAAGGAAAAAACAGCGAAATCTTGGCTTGTTCTAGCAAGAAGGGGATGGTTTGCTCTTGGTCGATCGGCGCGTCAGCCTGGATGGAAAAATCGTCTGGAATGGCTCCGATCGGAACTCGAAACCCTCGACGGTAAACGTTCATGTAGTTGGAGCCGTGCACCACTTCGATCCAGGCTGGCTTACACAAAATTTTCTTGGCGGAGTGGCAGACTTCGTAAAGTTCTTTGTGGGGACGACACAAACAAGTATTGAATGAGTCAGGGTTGTATTTCTCAACCAGGCTGATGAAGTGGTTAGAGACTTCAAAGTCAAAATAGAGTTTGCCCTCAGCTAACTGGTAGCCAAAGATAAAGTTAAGCGTCTCGCCGTCTTGATGATTGAAATTATCTTGAATCATCTGGACGTAATTTTTGTGAATTGCGTCGTCATTATCCAGCCAGGTTGTGATCAGATATTCGCAATCAGATGGAATATAGTCGCGGACGATCGCTCTCACTTCATCGGGAAACTCACCGTAAGGTAAAGGACAATCTAGATAGATTGGAACAAAGTTCTTCCACTGTTTAGCATAGTTTTCAATCTTTTGCTTAAACGGCTCTGGGGTATCTACATCAAAGAACATCAGCCATTGAAAATTCTGATTAGATTGATTAGAAACCGACGGGAAACAATATTGATCAAACAGCTTAAACCGTCTTTCTAGCCAGGCAGGTTCGCAGCCCGGTCTGAGATCTTGAAAGCTTCTGACGTTGAATTTTGTGAGGAAAAAGTGATTGAACTGTCCCATATCTCACTACCTGATGGTTGGTTAATTTGCAAAATTCTGATTAATACAGCAGACAAATATTCCGGCAGCCACTATATTTTCTACTCACGATTAAACAATATCACACTGGCTTAACCTCGTCGATTATACGGATCGTAATTAGGATAATCTTGACAGCTACTTCATGTTTGAAAAGTTCTAAAAATCTAGCGGTTCAGTTGTTTTGATGGCGTAGTTTCTTAGTGATTGAAATCGCTGATGCAATGGCGGAAAAACCGACTCAGCTACGGGGTCACTGGCTTCGCTGCGGGGAGTCGCTTGGTTTCAATCAACCACTGAAGCGATCGCTGACAGCCTTCCTCAAACGTGACGATCGGCTCATATCCCAAAAGGTGCTCGGCTTTAGCAAAGGGCAGCTTATATCGAGATTGTTGCAGTTCGGCCATCATTTGAGTGACAACAGGCTGCTTGACAACTTCTTCTGGTAAAGGTTGCGGCGGTTTGTTTCGCTTTGGAATTGTTTGTTTTAAGGCTTGCTTAAAGTCATCAGACAGCAGTGCCAGAGTTTTTTGCATCCATTCAGAATTCCACAACGATTGCTTTAGCCGTTGTTTTGAGCTTTGGGTAAATTCAGGCGCGGCAAGCTGTGGGATTTGAGCCGGGTCGATCCCATAGGCTTCGGCAAAGGGACGGTAGAAATCAAACCAAGTGACGGACTCGCGATCGCCGACAAAAAAGGCCTCCCCATCTGCACCCGGAGCGGTCATGGCTAGCCGCATTGCGTGAATCAGATTGTCAATATAGACGGTGTTGCAAATTCCGTCGCCAGCACCAATCAGGTAAGCCGTTCCCTGAGTTAGCTGCTCTGCTAGGTCGCTAACCCAGCGCGATCGCGGCCCAAACACGATCCCCGGTCGAAAAATCACGACTTCGACGGCTCCCTTTTGTCGCAGTTGCAGCAGCGATCGCTCGGCGGCGATCTTAGCAGGATGGGCGGGGTAAGGTTGATGTTCGACGGGGGGGCTGGCTTCAGTCGTGCCAGGAGCCGGGGCCGGCCGATGCACAATCATCGAACTGAGGTAGAGAATCCGGCGCACTCCAGCGTTTTGGGCCGCCTGGTAGGTGGGAGCCATACTGCCACGAATCAATCCTGGACTGCCCAAAATCGAGTGGATAACCACATCACAGCCGCGAAACGCCGCCTCTAGCTCTGCTTGGTTAAACGCATTGGCTACCCGGCAGTCCACATCTTTTCGGGTTAGCCGATCGAAACTGGCCGTAGAGCGCCCGATCGCTCGCACCTCTGTTTCGCCTGCGTGGAGCAGTTCGATCGCCCGATTGCCTACAAATCCACTGGCTCCGACAATACCAATTTTCATCTTGTTTCTGAGACTTTCTCAAGTAACGGTTCAGACTAGCTTCTAGCTCATACCACCGTTTTAATGTGGTCTGCTAGCCTCAGAGCCAGCGCAATGATCGTCAGGGTGGGGTTGGCGTAGCCTGCGGTTGGAAACACTGAAGACCCTGCGACAAACAGATTAGGGATGCCGTGAACACAGGAGTTGGCATCTACTACCCCCTGTTTGGGGTCGGAGTGCATTCGAGTTGTGCCCAGATGATGGTGCATCGCCTCTTTCTCAAACTTGAGAGGTTCTCCTTCTCGCGCAAACTGCAACTCCCCAAAACCAGCCTGGGCAAACTCTTCGGCCCAGATTTCCTGAACGCGACGGGCATTTTGAATATCGATCGGGTTCAAGCGCCAATGCACTTCTGTTTGAGGTTGACCGAGCCGATCACGCTCTAAACTCAGCTTGACGCGGTTGTTGGGATCGGGAGCCTGCTCTAGCTGATAGAAAATCTCAAACTCAGAAAAGCGGCGTTTTTCGTAGGGCAGATAAGACCAGTCACCCCGGCGCAGCGAGGGCAACTGTCGCACCGCAGACCACAAGCCTGCGGCCACAAGATAGTCGGCTCCCCGCAGGGCCACGGTCAGGTGATTGAACATCGTTTGAGTAGGCTTGCCCTGCCGCACCGAAGTCAGCAGCGATCGTAGAGCGATCGTGGCTTCACGCTGGCGCGGTTGGGGGCGGGGAAATAGCTGTGCGCCATTATTAAGCAGGTGTTCGCGACGCATCAGGTCTTCGGTCAACTTGACTCGCGCCATGACCGGAGTGCCGTTGACCCAGTGAATGTCGTGGAGAGCAGTGCGATCGAACAACGACGCATCATAGGGAATCAGCCTAGCGCTCAGAATCGGACGATCCATAAAATAGCGACCGACCACATCGTTCTGGTTGCCCAGCCCCGCCGGGTGTTGACGATTTGAAGCCAGCAGCAAGCGAGCGTTTTCCAGCCCACCCGTGGCCAAAATCACCACCTTGGCGGCTAGCCAAAATTTCTGACCCGATAGACAGGCAATGGCAACGCGAGTCACAGCTTGGGTCGTGGCATCGGTTTCAAGCTCAACCACGTTGGCATAAAGCAGCGTTGTGATGTTGGTGGCTTGATCAACCTCGCGGCGATAGTCATCGGTGAAGGGAGTCCGGGAGGCAAATTGGCTCATGGTCGTGGTGATGCGATCGCTGGTAAACGGTAGTCGTTCTGTGCGATCGTCTTCCCAATCTTCTGCGTTGTAAGCATAGGGCCCAATCTGACAGACCCGTTGCGCCCGCTCATAAAAGGGATCGAGATCAGACTTAGCAAAGGGCCAGCCGCTATAGGGCAGCCAATCACGCTGCTCAAAATCAATGTCGTCTAAGGGCAAACATCGAAAGCCGGACTCTTTGTGGCTATTAGGCGCTCCCCAACAGTGAGAGGTGCCTCCAAATTGCCGCCGCCGACTTTGGGTTAAATCAGGGTAGCGATCGCCAATGCTGGTGCCTGCCGTCAGAGCTTGCGTCTCTGGGTCATAGTCCAGCCCACCACTTTCTACGAGACAAACCTGAAAGTTCTGGTTTGCAAACTCTCGCGCTAGGGTAATTCCGGCTGGGCCAGTGCCAATAATGCAGACGTGTGTTTCAAGAATCTCGTTGGGCGGCAGCGATCGAGCGTCAATCATCATGGGTCGTTCTCTTATGAAAAACTGCCTTTTTGGTGGCAACTAGCCTGATCTAAAGGTTGAGAAAAGCGTCACCTGTGCCGTTCTCAGAAGTCATAGAATGCTCTGCTGGTAAAAGCTTCGGCTTGCATTCTCACCAACAAGATGCGATCGCGAATGTCAAGCACTTTGGCAGAGTTCGTCACATTTCTTCTACACCGTTCTATCGTGATTTCAGAAGTTACCGGAAGTTCCCCTTAAGATCTTTACGGAATCTTCAAGCCTGAGACAAATTTTCTAGGTAAACTCACCTAAGGTTTAATTCGGTATCGCTCGGCTTTGCGGTGCGCCAAGAGCCGTTGCGTGCGCTGGAGGGCCGATTGGGCTGCCAAAACGAGCAAAACACCGCCACTGATCAGCACTAGCAGCGCCGCAGGGAGGGTAAACCCGATCGCCAGCCCCAAACCCAAGCCGCTCCCAAATAGGCTGGTTAACAGAGCTAGAGCGATCGCCCAGGATTTCTGCGTGCCTCTGACGAGCAGATTTTCCACAATTACCCCGGCCACTGTCCCTGAGATCGCGCCACCGATGCCGCCGGCCCCTGCACCGAGGATCACGGCAGAGCCTGCCAGCGCTAGATCGCCCGTAAAAACCCAGGTGATGGCAATCAAGCCGATCGAGATCGCGGCCAGGGTGTTGGCGGTTGCCCCCGTCCGCATTCCGGCTGAGTGCAGACTCCAAGCAGCTAGCTGTAGCCCGATCGCTGCGCCCACCACTGCCCCAAAGCCAGCCATTGCGGTTGCTTCGGCAACGGTGCCCATAACTAGCACAATCCGCGCCATGAGACTGCTGACCCCCAGCGAGATAAACCCCAGCAGACCCAGCAGACCCAACGGCAGCAGCGAGATTTGCCGGGAGACTGACGGCATTTGAATGTGTAAATTGAGCGGATAGACCTTGGCTAGCGTGTTGGTATGCAGCAGCAACTTACGTTGATAGGTTTTGCCTGCGATCAGATTGCGGGTTTCAACCACAACCTGGCACTCGATCCGATTGCTGACAAAAGAAACGGGATCTACCGTAATCCACGGATGCCCTGGGCCGGGGTCGTGGGGATGGAAGGCAACTTCCCACTTGCCCTCTAGCAGCGTATCGGGGATCGGATTGGTGATCACCACAGACTGAATGCAGAGCACGTCCGATCGCGTTCCCTTCACGATGAGATTAGACTGGCTAAATTGCGCCTCTGGAGGGCGCAGGGGCAGAATGGGGATCGCAGATAACGCCACTACTGCATTAGGGAACCGATCCTTATGACGTGGCTCCACCATCTTCTCTAGCCAGTTCATCCACTGAAGATTTAGCTTAGAAACAAGGTGCTTAAAACTGACGCGGTAGCTGATGTCTACCACATCCCCGATGCGATCGGACTTGGTGCCCGTCAGCAGACAAATCAGCGTCATGCCCAGACCATAGAGGTCAGAAGCCTCAGTAAGCTGACGGTTGAATAGCTGTTCTGGCGGCATAAACCCCAGCGTTCCCTTGACCACGCTGCTCACGCCAACTTCTTCTCCACCGACGCGGGCAAAGCCAAAATCTACTAGATAAACCTGTCCTTGCTCATCTAGGAGAATGTTTTCGGGTTTGATGTCGCGGTGAATGATGATCGGGATGCGGTTTTGTAGATAGACTAAAATTTCTAGGACGGCGATCGCGATCCGGCCGATTTCTTCAGGCGTGAGACTGCGCCCGGTCGCCAGCGATGCGGCCGGTTTATACTCCTGCACCATGCAGAACCCGTCAGGAGTTTGAAACGTGTCGAGATACTTGGGAATCCCAACATGATTGAGTTGTTTGAGTAGCTGAATCTCACGATCGTAGGAATCGTAGTCTGCCCAATTTGACTCTGAGCGGGCAAACTGAAATTGTTTGATCACAACCTGTTGTTGAGTCCGCAGGTCGAGCGCCAGGTAGGTGACCCGTCCGCCCGCCCGATTGTGGCCTAGCTCCCGCTCAAGCTGATAGTGCGCTTGAGGATCTAGAAAATCAGCACTCATGAGCGATTTGCCATTGGCAGTTTACAGTTCCAATCCACCAGCTTTTGGGTCACATCTGACCGAGGAGTTTGCAGTTCTGCGGGGCTGCGTTGCCGAAAGCGATCGGTGACGAAGTAGGTCAGCAGCCCCAGATATTCTCTCAGCACCACCAGCGATCGACGACCCGACGACCACTGATCAGGCAGCGGAATCGGGTAGGGAATCACCGTAAAACCCAAGCCCCGAAAAACTAGTAGCGATCTCAGCATATGGGGAGAGTCCGTTAGGAGCAGAATTTTTTGGACACTTTGAGGATGCAGCACGGCGGACGTGAACAGTGCGTTTTCTTCAGTAGACTGAGAGCAGCGTTCGCCACTTAAGGCAGATTGATTAATCCCACTGGCTTGTAGTTGTTCTACCATAAACTCGGCATCTAGCATCCCGCTCGCAAACACCTGTGGCGATCGCTGCTGTCGCCACAGCTTTTCGACCGCTTCGAGCCGTCGTTGCCGCAACTCATCCCCCCGCCCCAACACAACGCTTGCCTGCACAGCCTCTCCTGAGTCTGGCGGTAGCGTTGCGGTCAACCCTTGAGTTGCCAGCGCCACCCCCCAAGGTGACGTAATCGCCAGACAGATCAGCACGGTTAGCGTGATCGGAGTCAGAAATCTGCGCCGCCGACGTTTGGGGCTAATCAGCCAGACAATTCCTAAAGACACTAGAATAATCAGGGCTTCCATAACAGGTGCAGTCAGTCAATTAATTTCCTCACAGTCTCCAGTTGGCAATGCTGAAAAGGCTTTTCAGCTAAGAACTTCTCCAACGGTCTCTCAGGTCTTTGGCAGTTTTGTCTTGCCCCCAATCATGGCTTGAGCAGGTTTGTTTCCATTTGCATAATAATACCGATGATAGGCATCTCGCTTAGAGTCTTGGTCTTTTGAGCCGTTGGCGATGATCCCCAGCACGGGAACTGCCGAGAGCTTCAGCCCTTCGAGGGTCTGCGTCAACACAGAAGCTTTTGTTTTGTTGAGTCCCGCGACCATCACGACCCCATCCACTCTAGGAGCCAGCAGTTTGGCATCTGCTAACCCGGCGATCGGCGGCATATCATAGATCACCAGGTCGTAGGCTTCCTTAAACCGCTCCATCAAGGTCTGCATTTTCTTAGAAGACAGCAATCGAGTGGGATCGGGGGGAACCTGCCCGGCGGTCAAGATCGACAGATTGTTGTCTAAAAAGGACTTTTGCACCACTCGCTCAAAGTCTAGGTCTTCAGCAATCATCGTACTTAGCCCAAAGCTGTTGTCCATCTCTAAGCGCTGATGCAGTTGAGGCAGCCGCAGGTCGGCATCCACCAACAGCACTTTTTGACCCAGGGCTGCTGCGGCCTGGGCGAGATAAATTGCGATCGTTGATTTACCTTCACCAGGAATGGATGAACTGATGACGATCGACCGAATCCGATCATCGGGACTCATCAGCAGAATGTTGGTATAGAGCGATCGAAAGGCTTCTAGAAAGATTGAGGTTCCATGCTGGTAGGAAGTGCTGTTGCCATTGTTCAACCCAAAACGTTGACGCATCTGATGGACTAGCCCAGAGATGTCAGTCAAGGCCGTAATTTGGTCGATCGACACCAACGAATGTTCCGTTTCCTCTAGGTCAGTGTTGTAGGGAATCACGCCTAAAATTGGCAGTTTACTTAATGCCTTGATCTCTTCAGCAGAGTAGAGAACATTGCTCACCTTGTCTAACAGTAGTGCAACGCCTACTCCCATTAACAAACCCAGGACGCTTCCTAACAAAGCACTGCGCTTGACATCTGCCGACGATGGAGAAGGATCAGTCGGTGGAGTTAGAATCTGCCAGGGAGTTTTCCGCTGTCCGGCATCAATTCTCAGAGCTTCTCGCTTAGTTAAGAACTGATCTAAGTTGTTTGTCGCAATTTTTAGCTCTCGTTGAATGTCGGTATAGCGACGAGCGACTAGAGACAGTTGTTTAATGTCTCGATCTAAGTCAGTAGCGGTGCGAGCCAAAAATTGGTTTCGCGCTTCTAGTTCTTGAATTTTGTCAGCAAGCTCTGCCTGCACTCGTTGTGCTTCGCGCTGTAGCAGGGGCATCAGATTTTTTTGCTGATCTCTGAGCACCTGAATGTTGGGGCTGCTGTCCTGGTAGAGAGATGAGTCTTTTGCGGTCTGCGTTTCAACTTCTAGAAGCTGACTTAATAGCTTCTGATAGAGTGCATTCTCACTCAATGCAGATGAGCCTCTGGCATTCGTTTGTTGTGCTAACTGTCGGCTCAAGTTTTGGTAGGTTACCTGCACTTCGTTGAGCTTGGCTTGCGCTTCAAATCGCTGTTGTCCAATTCTTGTGGTTTGATCTGCTAGTTGTTTTCCTTGAGTATCTGGATCGATCAGGTTATATCGTTGACGAAAACTCTGTAGCTCGTCTTGGATCACTTCAACTCGCTTTTGCAACTGCGGCAGTTGAGCATCTACAAAGTCAATTCCTTGCCGCACATCTGCTAACCGTTCTTCTAGGCTGTACTTCAGATAGGCATCGGCAACTTGGTCGAGGATTGCCTTAACCTTTTTGGGGTTTTTATCTTGATAGCCCACTGCGAGCACCTCGCTGCTGGGTAGAGGCGTAACCACCAGCCCAGCAGCGATTTCGTCATAACTGATGCCAGGGTAGGCAGGCTCTAGTTTCTTAGCGATCGGAGCCAAAATCGTCGCGCTCTTCAACACTTTTAGCTTGGTGGGATCAACGCCTTTTTCTGCCCCTTGCTGTCCCTCTTTATTGCTGAGGGTCTGAGGAACGGAGGAAATCACCTGCGTTTCGACGGTGATTGGCTTAGTCAAAATCTCAAAGCTTGCCTGATAGGTCGGCTTGCTGTTCAGCGCTTTGAGCAGAGCGCCCGACGCAACAACCGTGGTCACTCCCGCAATGATCAGCACCTTTCGGCGCAGAGTCGCGACGACCTGGCCCAGGTTTAGCCCGCCCTCGTCGTCCTTAGTGAGTTGAGCAAAGTTAGCTTGGGGCAACCACGATCGCCGGGGGGCATGGGTCGCTGACTGTTGAAGTTCTTCGTTCTCCATACTAGACTCACTCTCGGCATGGTTGCTGACGGATCTGGTGGCTAGAAGTCTGACTCTATAAGTTGAGTAAAGCGTTGAACTAGCCCTTTTGCACCTCGAAATGCCATTTTAGTCTGGATGCACACGACCGTCGCACAACTTTACTATTTAAAGATTCTAGACTTTGGGTGTAGCGCTGATTATCGCAAGGTGACTGTAATTTCCAAGGGTTGTCAGGATCAAGCCGCAAGGGAGCAACTTGGCGGATGATGCCGCGCACGTTACCCCCTTACTTCAGTCAAAACTCAGGTACGAGCTATCTTATTTCTGTTGTCCGTTTGGCTAGGTCTTTACAAAAATTAAACTGAGTCGCTATAGTCTTCTATCAATCCCTTACGCTGATCGAGCAACAACTGCTTACAGGCAAGCCAAACAAAGATAGGAATAGTGCTGCTATAGCGTCCCCACAGGCGTTTTGGTTCTTGTAATAGTCGATAGAGCCACTCAAAACCCGCCGATCGCACCAGCTTGGGGGCACGTTTGTGAATTCCGGCATAGACCGGAAATGCCCCACCTACGCCAATCATCACGGCATTGACGCGATGCTTGTGCTTTGCCATCCATAGCTCCTGTTTGGGGCAGCCCAGCGACACAAAAATAATCCCTGCGCCGCTCTGGTTGAGCATTTGCACCAGCGCTTCATCTTCTGCCTGGGTCATGGGACGAAACGGCAGCGGCTCCATGCCAGCGATTTGCAAGTCTGGAAACTCTTGGCTTAATCGCTCACGCATCCGATCGAGAATCATCGCCTGCGATCCTAGAAAAAACACCTGAACTCCTGCTTGAGTGGCGCGATCGTAGAGAGCTTGCAGCACATCTAAGCCCGCTACTCGGTCTTGCTTGGGCGACCCTAATAGCTTCAGCATCCACACCAACGGCATTCCATCAGGAGTGACCAGATCAGCACCTTGCAACACGGACGCAAAATTAGCATCCCGGTAGGCTTCTACCAGCATGTGAACATTTGCAATACAAACAGCCTTGCTCAGACGAAGCTTCGCCCACTCTAGGATCAGCGTCATCTGTGACTCAAACGGCAGAGCGGTAACGGGAAGACCAATAACATACCGAGAGTGGGAAGTTGCTTGTGACATGAGTTTTTTCCTAGAAAGCGAGAGCGTTAACTGTTTGAGCTAAAAGCGTGAGCCAATGATCAACCTACAAGTCTCAGGGGAACAAATCGGACTCTCAGGTTTGGTGAAAATCATAGAGGTGACGCTTAGTTCTGAAATCATGACTGTTAGAAAGAATTTCGGAAACAGTCAGGTCTGCTGATCACCACCGACAGAGAGAAATCCTAAACTTCTATGTAGATACTTGGAGAATGTAGGCAGGACTTTGGCAGGGCTTGGGTAGTCCGTCAGTGAGAATACTGCTCTGGCAGGAGGGGCATTGGCGCAGTATGTGCACGATATTATTTCATCCTCCGTAGGAATACTAGAGTAATCCCGCCTTTTCACAGCAACTTCATATTCCCGGAGGCTCTCTTTAATTCTCTTTAACCAGAATAAGGCTTTGGGCTTGAACGATGGGGTGACCTCTCAGCAGCCTCTTGAGGAGCGTGGTCGGTCGTTCTTCATGCCAACTCTAGGGGGTGTTGAGTGATGATCGCATTCCCCCCGACTCTCATTAAAAATCCACAACAGGCTCCCGATCGCTGAGGCTATGCAATTAGCTGCTGCCTTTGGCAAAAGCGATCGCCAAGATGCCACTGAGCATCAGTCCGATCCCCACCCACTGGGAGACCTCAACTTTTTCCCGCAAAATAATCGCTCCAGCAAGCGTGGTGGCGGCAACTGTTAACCCAATCACGACGGGATAGGCCACCGAAAGATTAAACTTACCCAGAACCAAAATATAGAAAACCGTACTCAATCCATAGGACAGCAGCCCACCCAAAAGATAGCCATTGAGAGGATTAGAACCCGATCCCAGCTTTAATAAAGTTTGTGCAACAGTGTTTAGACCAACCGTGGTCAAAATCAGAAGGGTGAAGAGAACATTAGGGGTCATCGAAAACCTCCGAGAAACCCTGATCCTTTAGGACAGGGAGGGATAGGAGCGAGCACTGGATCGAGTGCCCAATCTCTCACGCTTCTCACAGAATAGACGCTATACTGTGAGACATGACGCAGAAAGCCTTCAAGTACCGCTTCTATCCAACACCTGAGCAAGAAACCTTGCTGAGGCGCACGATGGGCTGTACTCGATTGGTGTATAACCGCGCCCTCGCCGCTAGGACAGAGGCGTGGTACGAGCGTCAGGAACGAGTTGGCTACGCTGAAACCTCGACCATGCTGACCGCGTGGAAGAAAGCGGAAGCCTTGCAATTTCTCAACGAAGTGAGTTGCGTTCCTCTGCAACAGGGATTGCGTCACCTTCAGAAAGCGTTTACCAATTTCTTTGCAGGACGGGCACAATACCCCAACTTCAAGAAGAAGCATCACGGCGGCAGTGCTGAATTTACCAAGTCGGCATTTAAGTTCAGAGATGCTCAGGTATTTCTGGCTAAGGATGCTGAACCGCTCAATATCCGATGGAGTAGACAACTCCCCCAAGGTACTGAACCCTCCACCGTCACGGTGAAACTCTCCCCGGCTGGGAGATGGACGGTTTCTCTGCTGGTGGATGTTGAGGTTGAACCCTTGCCCGAATCGCCCAACCAAATTGGAATTGATTTGGGCATCACTAGCCTGGTCGCTCTGAGTACAGGCGAGAAGGTTGTCAACCCCAAAGGCTTTGCTGCCAAGCGTCGCAAACTGCGCTTGGCGCAGAAGGCGTTGAGTCGCAAGCAAAAAGGGTCGAACAACCGACACAAAGCTCGGATCAAAGTCGCTAGAGTCTATGCAGAGATTAGCGATGCGAGAAATGATTTTCTTCACAAGTTGACAACTCGATTGGTGCGTGAAAACCAAACCATCGCCGTTGAGGACTTGGCTGTGAAGAACATGGTTAAGAATCGGAAGCTGGCTAAGTCCATCAGCGATGCTGCATGGTCTGAGTTGGTCAGACAGCTTGAATACAAGTGCGATTGGTATGGTCGCAGCTTCGTCAAGATTGACCGATGGTTTCCGAGTTCTAAGCGGTGTGGGCATTGTGGTTACATCGTGGATAAGTTGCCGTTGGAGATTCGAGACTGGGACTGCCCCAGTTGCGGGACACACCATGACCGGGACATCAACGCAGCAAATAATATTCTTGCGGCAGGGCTTGCCGTGAAAGTCTGTGGAGCGAACGTAAGACCGGATCAGCATTCGCTTTGAGGGCAGTTGCAATGAAGCAGAAACCTAAGTCGTGAGTCTTAGGAATCACCGCTCCTTTAAGACGGTGAGGATGTCAAGATGTTAGTAATGATTGAGCATTAAAGCCCTCTATTGCTGTCAGGTGAAATCCAACAATTCTAGATCGGCTGGGTAGGGAATTTGCACCCGCTTACCAAACAGTTTTTCCCACCAGCGCAGGGGATGGGGCAGTGTGGCAACCTGAATGCTAGGACAGCCCACTAACCACGCCCCTAGCATATCTGTGTGACGGCTGTCTCCGATCACCACAACCTGGAACGGCTTGAGACCCATTCTCTTAAAAGCTTTACGAAAGGAAGACGGAAACGGCTTGCGAGCCGGACTGATGGCAGGCACATCCAGTCTCTGCGACCAAAACTTCACCCGGTGACGACGCTTGCCGTTGGAGAGGATAAAAAATTTCAATCCTTCCTGTTTTGCTTTGCTAATCCAGGCTTCTGCACCGGGAGAAAGATAGCGATCGTCTTCCGATACGATCGTGTTGTCTAAATCTAAAATTATCCCTAAGATCCCGTTTGCGGTGAGCAAATGCAGATCTAGCATCATTAAATTATCAGCCGATCGTGGAAGAGTTTTGTGAGTGGACATCTTAATCAATGACTCCTTGATGCTTCAACGTTAAAATCGCCAGTGTTGTCAAAATCCAAGCCAATATCGTCAGCAAAATCGGACGATCGGTGAGCAAAATTTCTTCGGGGCGCTCTGTTTTGCCGCCTTTTTCTTGACCCAGATCAGTTCTCCGAGAAATTTCTTGCGGGTCACTGAGCAACTGGTAGCGAAAAATTCCATACAGCACAAAGGGCAACGTCAGCAGCATCCACGGAGTCGTTGCCCCATTCACATTGGGCCCCGAACTCCAAATTGCATAGGTCATCACCGCCCCCGTCGTCACCGTGTTCTCCATGCGGCTGAGAAGATCTTGAGAATAGCGACTCAAGACAGCGCGGGTGGGGCCACCCTTAAACTCTGCCAGACGAATCTCGGCTTTCCGCTTTTCGATGCCTAGAAAAAGCGCCAGCATCCCCGTGCAGAGCAAAAACCAAGAGGAAAGAACCACATTGGTTGCTGCCGCACCGCCATAGGCCCTGAGCACAAATCCAGTCGCGATCGCCACCACATCTAAGATCACGGTGCGCTTCAGCTTTAAGTTATAAGCAACCTGAAGCAGCGCATAGCAACTGATCGCCGCTCCCAACCGTTTGTCATACAGCCAAGCGGTCAACAGAGAGCCGCCCAGCAGCACAACCGCCATTGCCATCGCGATAGGAACGCTGATCAGCCCCGCCGCGATCGGTCTCTTGCACTTAACAGGATGCTTGCGATCGGACTCGACATCCGCCAGATCGTTAATCAGATAAAAACTACTAGACGTGCAGCAAAACAGTCCAAATGCCAATAGACTACCCAATAGCGCTTGAACAGTCAGGTTAAACGAGAATAGAGAGGCCGCAAAAACGATCAGATTTTTCGTCCATTGTCGAGGCCGCAAAGCAGCAAGGTAGGGATTCTTCGGTTGGTTACTCATTTTAGTCAGGGGATCTAGCAATCCACTTTTAATGTTTAAGAGAGAACACAGCTTCCAGTTAATCCATCGCCCGAATTATAAGTTTTTTCAGTAGCATTTCTCACTGAAGCTTAGAACAACGGGTGGGGAAAATACTCAAGTCATCGGCTGGATTGGACAGAACAAGATGGAACGACAACGCAAGAAAATTAAGGGGACTTTGAAACCGGGCGCGAAGGTCTGATCAAGCATTTTTTGACGATTGGAGAGCAGATTTGGGACATTTGGGAGCCAGCGTTATCAAAACAGCAGGGAGCCTTGAACCGATAGACAGGCTAGGGTAAGATACACGGTAAAAACTTCTCGTTGATTCACACCCCAGATTCTGGCGCTCATCCCTGGGTGTAGGCAACAAAACTGGCACAGCTTTTCATCCTTACTTTCAGCGGCTTTCTTAAACTAGTCTTGATTTTTTTGTCACAGGTAAAGGTAGCTAGACTATACTGCTGTTCAAATTGCTTAGGTTATTCTGCAAACGCCCTCCCTGAGATTTCGATCCCTCTCCCACATTCACCGTGGAATCATTTTTATGTTGACTGACCCAGAACAGACAGTCCCCTCTATAAATTTTCTTGATCGGCTATTGACCCTTGTCTCACCCGTTTCATCAAAAGTCCATAACTATACTCAGCAGATAAATGGCATCGACTATGTATTTGAAATAACCGCCGACGGTAGTCAGGCACACATGACTGGGTATGGCAAAAGAATTAATCGTGGGGATTATCTAGTGCTCTCGCGAGGGTGCTATCAAGTGGAGGTGATCAACTACTACGCAAATCCTTCACATCTCTGGACAGCCCTGCTGGTTAAAGCTCCTCAATAAGACCTATGGGGCGATTCACTGCTACCGTTTTTGCCCCGTCAGTTTTTGAGTCAGCCAACTAAAGTCTTGCTTTAACTCATTTAGCAATGCGGCTGCTCTTTGCCGTTTCTGAATAGGAAAGGTCTGCTGGTAGGGGTGGAAAATTCTAGCACCTGTTTGACTGCACAAATGCCTGTAGATGGGAATGAGAGAAATATCTCGCCGGGCAGGGTTTAGGGGGTTTGGATTCAACTTTAGGTGCAGCGCGTTGACGGCTCGCTTAAGTGGATTTTTGGCCTGAAAACTTGGATCGACATCTACCCACCAGGCTTGAAACGGATGATTTTCACAAAAAGGTATGCCGAAGATTTGGGCATACATGGGGATGCGGTATTCAATGAATCCTAGCTCTGGCTGTTCTACGCTGGAGTATTTGTCTAAAAAGATTCTGGGCAGACCAACCACAATAAATAAGCAGCCTAGAGGCTCGTGGTGGTAATGATAGGTTTCACGGACATGAGTCAAAAACTCTAGATATTGGTGTCTGCGTTCTGGAACTTTGGGAGCGACCCAAGTCCAATCCTGTTCAACCTCTGCGATCGGTCGTAGCCCCGACAGCAGAATTTGATCTTTCTTCAGCATCGAAAAGAGGTCTTCAACGGCTCCAAACACCAACATATCCCACTGAACAATCACCACCGTGTCCCAGTCTAAATCTTTGCCCCGCTCCCGATACCAGTGGGTCAGCAGCAGGTCGCCCTGAAGCCATTTCCAGAGGGAATCTCTATCTTCGGTGAAGGCATAGAAATCATTGAGATAGGGAGCTAACAAAGATTGATAGTGGCTAGCTGCGTCTGGATTGCCGCCATATAAGCCATAAATTAGAGCAGTCGGGTTGTGTTGGCGCAAAAGTTCTAAGCGATCTTTACACACGTCTGGTTCTTTATAAAACCAGAATAAAATAGCCAACTTCATGATGTGCCTCGGTGGAGATTAGCCATGACTTTCTTGCGGTTTTTTCATTGGAGCGATCCCTAAGATCTTTAGATACCGTTGAGTTGCCGTCTCTAAACCAAACTGTTCTAGCCAAGTGGGATCGACAGATTTATGGTTTCCTGACAGAACTTGAAGCAGAGATCCCGCTAGGGCCTCGCTGTCTCCTACAGGGGTCAGGCTGCCATAGCGTCCGCCCGCCAAAATTTCAGCAGGGCCGCTCTCACAGTCGGTCGATACTACCGGGGTGCCTAAGGCCATCGCCTCAATTAACACCGTTGGCAACCCTTCCCAGGCAGACGACAGCGCAAACACTGCCGATCGTGCCATATAAGCATAAGGATTTTGCTCATAGCCAGGGAAGGCCACCGCATCCTCTAGGCCCAACTCCTGAACGAGCGCTTCTAGCTGTGGACGATCGGGCCCCCAGCCGAGAATCACCAAGCGGGCAGGCTGCGATCGCCGCACCGTTGCGAATGCCCGAATCAAGGTTGGGAAGTCCTTCTGCGCCTCCAGTTTGCCAACCCCTAGAATGACGGGAGGTTCTCCTGGTGCAAACCAGGGATGCTCTACTGGCTCTTTAGCCAGGGCCAGCATCTCTGGGTTAATGACCGGATTGTAGATCGTTTCGATGCGATCTAGCGGCAGAACGGCCGTGTGAGCCAGGTCTTTAGCAACCCCCTGCGACACAGCCACAATGCCGTCTGCTTGCGGGTAAAGCCATCGAGCACACAAAGGAGCTAGCCGACCTTTGAGCCGACTAGCGTTGCGGGCAGTTTTGGACAATTGATTGTGTTCGGTCACGACCAACCGAGTGGGAACTCTGGCCCACGATCGGGCTAAAATCGCAATCTCGTTTAAATAATGATCGGCTGAGAGCAGCGCTGCCGGGCGTTCTTGCCGCAAATATCGCACTAGTCCGGGGAGACTCATCGATAACCGGGGAGCCTGTAAATCGATAATCCGGGTTTCGGGAGGCATTCGCCACAGATGGGGGCTTCCGCCCTTGTCTAACACTAGATCAACCTGCACCCCTAAGGCGACAAAGCGATGGGCAAGGTGGGCTGTAATGCGCTCAATGCCCCCGCCACCAAAACACCCGATAAAAAACGCAACCCGCGGGTTAGTCTCAGTCATTACTCAGTTCCCATTGCAGAGATGTGACGTTAACAGAGTTAAGCAATCAACACGATCGGACGTGCCACTCAAGTAGTCACTTCCATAGTTAAGAGCCTTATCAGAAAATGCAGAAACTCTGTGGAAGACAATTTACCCAGACTTCACAAAAGTGCGGTCAACCATTAATCCTCCTTAAAGTTTAATCGAAATAGCAGGCAATCTCTCCGCAAGATGACTGAGCAAGATTGATTAAGATCTAAGCATCTGTTCTCATCACCCGTGGGGTTGATTATGAGTTTTTAGCAAAGGTTCCGTATTTCTTCTAAATTTCTCTGCTCGCAACTCTATGATTTACTAGAGCAGCTTTCTACAGACTTACCTCTGGATAGATGCTCTGTTTAGCAGCACAACTGTCTAACGACGAAAGCGGTTTTGATCAATTCCAGCAACTTCTATTTATGAATGAGCTTCGTATTGCCTGGTTGCTGCCCGTAGCGTGGTTTTATTGGCAACCCTCCATCAGCGAGTTTGCGCGATTATTTCCCCAGACAACTGTGTTCACTGGGCTGTTTCCCGGATTTGCAAAAGGGCTGGAAGGATCGCTCAAGGTAGAAGTGGTGGGTCGGTTTCGGGTGATTGAACTGACCAAAGATGAAAGCAGCTATGGCGATAATTTCACTTACCTGTCGCCGGGGATCATTGGTCATCTGCTGCGGCTGCGTCCCCAGGTTGTGTTTGCTAGTTCGTTTGGGATCTGGACGGTGATCGCGGTTTTACTCAAGCCGTTGATGGGCTGGCGATTGGTGATTGCCTATGAGGGCAGTTCGCCCGGTGTAGACTACCGTCACTCAGCCCTGCGGCTGACGGTGCGACGGTTTATGGTCTGGATGGCCGATGCCTGCATCAGCAACAGCCGAGCGGGGCGCGATTATTTGACTGAGGTGCTGTGGGCCAAGCCCGATCGCGTCTTTGTGCAGCCCTATGAAATTCCCGATGAGAAGACGCTGCCGGGGGGGGCTGATTCTGAAGCCTCTCTGACAGCACTACAGCAACCGATTTTTCTATTTGTGGGTCATCTGATCCCCCGCAAGGGCTTGCCGCTGCTGCTGAATGCCTGTGCAACCCTGCAACAGCGGGGTTATGAAAATTACACCTTGCTCGTTGTCGGCAGTGGGTCTCAGCAAGAAGAGCTAGAGGCGTTTTGTCAGGCAAACCATCTCAGCGATCGTATCCACTGGGCCGGACGGGTGAGCTATGACCAGATTGGCAGCTATTTTAGAAGCGCCGATGTGTTTGTGTTCCCGACTCAGGAAGACACTTGGGGCGTGGTGACGCTAGAGGCGATGCTGCTGGGCAAGCCGATCCTGTGTTCACGGGGGGCGGGCACGTCAGAACTGGTGAGCCACGGTGAGAATGGGTATGTGTTTGCGCCAGATGATCCTGACGAGTTAGCAACTCTAATGCAGACGTTTTTAGATCACCCAGAGACGATCGCGGCCATGGGTGAACGATCGCAGCAAATCATGGCGCACTATAGCCCGATCGCGGCGGCTACGTGTCTGGCGGAGGTGACAGCGCTGGTGATGGCGACCCGCAAACCTGAACTGCAAACCTAATCGTTAACGACTAGATTGATGAATGCACCCAAAGTTTCTATTTTGACCCATGACATCGGCGGGGGCACCTTTACAAACCTCTGCACCGATTTGGTGCGCGGCTTTCAAGCATTAGGAGCCGAGACTCATCTGGTGATTCTCAATGCGAGTGAAACCGAGTTAGCCCGGTTTCCAGAGATGCCGATCGTGCCGCTCAAGGTCAAGCGCACGGCCTCATCGCTGCCTGCCACGGTTCGGTATTTGCGAGACTATCAGCCCGACGTGCTGCTGCCCATGCCCTGGTATTTCAACGTTGTGGCGGTTTTAGCTCGCTCTCTAGCCGGGGTGAACACCAAGGTGATCTTGGGAGAACACAACATTATTAGCCTGGAAGCCAGCATCGAACACCGAAACAAGCCCCACCTGCGGTTTTTGCCTGTGCTGATGCGCTACACCTATCCCCACAGCGATGGGTTGGTAGGCGTTTCTAAAGACACGATTACCGACTTGGTAGAAACCCTCAAAGTCCCGGCTACGATCCCCATGCAGGTGATTTTGAATCCGATCGATGTCGATCGGGTGCAGCAGCGCGCTCAAGAGCCGATCGACCATCCCTGGTTTCAGAATTCTGAGATTCCGGTGATTGTGACAGCCGCTCGGTTGGCCAAACAAAAGCAACTGGATGGGTTGCTGCGGGCCTTTGCTCAGGTGACTCAGAAAATGCCAGCCCGATTATTGATTTTGGGTGAGGGCCCGCTGCGGCCAGAGCTAGAAGCGCTGAGTCGAGAACTGGGCGTTGCGGATGCCGTTTGGATGCCGGGCTATGATCCCAATCCTTATCGATATATGGCGGCTTGTGATCTGTTTGTCCTGGCCTCTGCCTGGGAGGGCTGCCCGATCGCGCTTCAGGAAGCCATGGCCTGTGGGGCGGCGGTGGTGGTGACGGATGCGCCGGGAGGCATGAAGGATATTGTAGAATTCGGCAAATCGGGCGTGCTGGTGCAGGCAGGTGATCCCGATGCATTGGCTGCCGGAATTCTGCAAGTATTGGCACACCCAGAACAAAAGCAGCACTATCGAGACCAGGCAAGGCAGCGATCGCAGGACTTTCATTATCTGAATGCCAGTCGCCAGTATCTCGATTTTTGTCAAGCTGTTCTAGCCTCTGCTTCCCGTCATCAGGAGGTTTCACAATGAAGGTTTTGCTATCTGCCTACGCCTGCGAACCGGGGCGCGGCACCGAACTGGGAGTAGGTTGGAACACCGCTTGGGAAATCGCCAAATTCCACGAGGTCTGGGTGCTGACTCGCCCCGATGACGGCCGAGAGGCGATCGAAGCCACCCTTGAGCAAACCCCAAATCCCAATTTACACTTTGTCTACTTCACGCTGCCCGTTTGGGGCGCAGGCTGGAAGTCTGGCCAGGCAGCCTTTCAACTCCACTACTATCTCTGGCAGATTCAGGCCTATTTTGTGGCCCGCAAGCTGCACCGCACGATCGGGTTTGACCTGGCGCACCATGTCACGTTTGTGAAGTATTCCACGCCCAGTTTCCTATCCCTGCTGCCGATCCCGTTCATCTTAGGCCCCGTGGGCGGCGGCGAAACGGCTCCCGCTGCCTTCTGGAAGGACTTCAGCCAACGCGGAAAAATTTACGAAAGGCTGCGAAACCTGAGCCGATGGGTGGGGGAGCGCGATCCGTTTACCCGCATGACGGTTCGGCGCAGCGCCTTGGTCTGGGCCACCACCCCAGACACTGCCGAACGGCTGGTGGACATGGGCGGCAAAAACGTGCAGATCCTTTCCCAGGTTGGGTTACTCCCCGAAGAGGTGGCCCAGCTAAAGCAGTATCCCCTGCCCGATCGTGCGCCGCTTCGGTTCATCAGCATCGGGCGGTTTCTGCACTGGAAAGGGTTTCACTTAGGATTGCGGGCCTTTGCTCAGGCTAATCTGCCCCCAGAAGCAGAATATTGGCTCGTAGGCAAAGGAGCCGAAGCCGCCGGACTGCAGGCGCTGGCGACTGAGTTAGGCATTGCCCCCCAGGTGAAATTTTTGGATGAAATGCCCCGAACCGAGTTGATTCAGCAGTTGGCAACCTGTCTGGCCTTGGTGCATCCCAGTCTGCATGAGTCGGGCGGGTTTGTCTGCCTAGAGGCGATGGCCTCCGGGCGACCCGTGATCTGCCTCGATCTGGGTGGACCGGCCGTGCAGGTGACTGAGGAGACGGGCTTTAAGATTCCGGCTCATGATCCCGAACAAGCGGTGCAGGGGATCGCGATCGCCATGACGCAATTGGTGAAAGAACCTGCCCTACGATCGCGCCTAGGATTGGCCGGACAGCATCGGGTTGACGCGCATTTCAACTGGGAGACCAAGGGCAAATTTTTGGTTGAGGTCTACGAGAAAATTTCGGCACAGGGAGGCAGAAATGCGGATTCTCACAGTTCATAACTTTTACCAGCAGCCGGGGGGCGAGGAACAAATTTTTGCCACCGAGAGCGCCTTGCTAGAGTCTCACGGGCACGAGGTTGTCCGCTATACGCTAGATAATGCTGATCTGAAAGGGGCCAACCCGCTACAGGTCGCAAAAAACGCCGTCTGGAACAGCAGTGTTTATCAGTCCCTGCGATCGCTGATTCGTCAAGAGAAACCTCAGATTGCCCATTTTCACAACACCTTTCCGATGATTTCACCCGCCGCCTACTATGCGGCCAAAGATGAAGGGATTCCGGTCGTGCAAACCCTGCATAACTATCGCTTGCTCTGCGCTAATGCCTTGTTTTTCCGCGATGGGCGGGTCTGTGAAGACTGCTTGGGTCAACCTATTCCCCTGCCAGGCGTGATTCACGGCTGCTATCGGGGCAGTCGCCCGGCCAGTGCGATGGTTGCGGCCACCATCAGCTTTCACACCCTGCTGGGCACCTGGAGTCAGGCGGTGGATGTGTTCATTGCCTACAGCCAGTTTGCGATGGATAAATTCATCCAGGGCGGCTTACCCGCCGAAAAGTTTGCCTTCAAAACAAACTTTCTCCATCCTGCCCCCGAACCTGGAGAGGGTAAGGGCGGCTATGGGTTGTTTGTCGGGCGACTGTCGGTTGAGAAAGGCTTGGGTGTGATGCTAGATGCCTGGCGACAGCTAGACGGCAAAGTTCCTCTCAAAATTTTGGGTGATGGGCCGATGGCGGGTCTAGTCAAAGAAGCCATGCAGGAAATGCCGGAGATTGAATGGTTGGGACGCAAACCATTTGAAGAAGTCTACGGCATTGTCGGCGATGCGGCGTTTTTGGTGTTTCCGTCGGAGTGGTATGAGACCTTTGGGCGGGTGGCGATCGAGGCTTTTGCCAAAGGCACCCCCGTTGTGGCTTCAAACATTGGAGCGATCGCTGAACTCGTCGATCATGAGCGCACAGGTCTACTGTTTCGTCCTAGCGACCCGATCGACTTGGCTACTCAGATCAAGTGGCTTCTACAACATCCCCAAGAACTAAGCCAGATGCGGCAGACAGTTCGAGCAGAATTTGAGGCGAAGTATACGGCGGCCGACAATTGCAAACGGCTAATCGAGATTTACCAGACCGCGATCGGTCGTCATTAAATCAGGAGTACAGATTTAATTCAAGATGACTAAAAAGCTTAAACCAGGTAGGGCTATCCGGTCTTTTTCGAGAGATAATCTACGACTATGCGTGTCAATTACTTGTATTCACTTTCGCACCTGCGGCTCAACAATCTATACCCGCTTTATCACCTCACCAATCGAGTATTGAATAAGGTATTAAGCCTTCCTTCGGATATTGCTTGTAAAGCTCATAATAGCGATTGGTTTGAGCAATCAGTGCTGTTGCCCCAATATCAACAGCAGCTTAATCAACACAAAAATCAGCTACCACCGCTAGACTCAAACGATCGAGCGATCGTGGAGCAACTTGAGCAAGAGGGCGTTTGTGTCACCTCCTTAGAAGCCTTAGATATTCCGAATAGCCAACTGCTTTTAGACTCTGCCCAACAGATCACGACTGAACTGGCCCAGCAGTCTCGATCGCCGGGTCATGATCACAAACATACTCTCATGGCAACAGCGGCTCAGTTGATGGCGCGCCCAGAGATTTTTTTCTGGGGATTGTCGGAACGACTTCTAAAAATTGTCGAGTCTTATCTGGGTCTACCCGTTGCCTACGATGGCTTGTCATTTTACTACAGCGTGGCAGATGGCAGAGATGTCGGCCCCCGCATCTGGCATCGTGATAAAGAAGACTGGAGGATGACTAAGGTTGCTATATACCTCAATGATGTGGACGAGTTTGGCGGCCCGTTTCAGACGGTCAAGTCCACGGTTAATGATTGGTTGACTGCCACACTTCCCAAATTCAAAGGCTTGACTAACTCGGAGCTACAACAATTACTCAATGCGGACTTTCACGACTGGCTAATCTCCTGTATTGGCAAGGCTGGAACCGTGGTTTTTACAGATACGGCCCGCTGCTATCATCGGGGAAAACCGCCTGTGAAGACCGATCGCTCGGCGATTTTCTTTCACTATTTCAGCCAGCGCCCAAAAAATCCTTTCTACTGTGAGCGATCGATCCTCTCTCGCAAGCAAACTGCCGATCTCACTCAGCAACTTCCCCTTCACCTTCAGCAACCTCTGACTTGGCGGGAGCGTTACCCCGGAGTTGGCCGATACATTCCTAAAAATTATATGCGGGTTGATAATTGGTAGTTTTCAACTCTCTAACTGTAGACACACGCAGCAAATCATCGATTACTTCTGAGCTAATAAGTATCTAAACGTTTAAAGTCTAAGCAAATTTAGCTTTACATGCCTGGAAAACAATGAAGATCGAACATTTTCCTGATACTAAATATACAGTAAGCCGTTCTGAAACAGTAGTCGTAGTTATCATATTGTTTGCCTTCTTATTGATTGGTCTTGTACAAGTCTTTAGATTGACAAGCGTGAGTCCGTGGCAGGATCAGATAATGTTCATTGATCCTGCTGCCAATTTATATTTTGGCAACGGGTTCACTTCGTCTGCGTGGTTTGCTCAAACAAAAGATAAATTTTGGGCCGGCTATCCCTCCCTATATTCATTTCTTCTCTATTTATGGATGCAACTCTTTGGTTTTGGTATTTATACAGCGCGTTCATTCAATTGTGTGCTTATAGCGACCTGTGCAGTAATGCTCTGGCAAGCTGTAATTAGATTAAGGCTTATAAGCTCGGCAAATAATAGGCTCATTCTAATTACTCTTCTGCTATTACAACTAGGTTATACCAATAATGCTGAACAGGGGCGGCCAGATGTCCTGATGGCTAGTTTGGCTTTATTGGCTCTACTTGCATACTCAGTTCAGGTAGCTTGGCTCCGTTATCTCTCTCTCAGTGGCGTTTGTATTTTGTTTCCTTTCGGAGGATTAGCGCTATCTGCATATACAGTTGTACTGTGCGTCTTATTGCTAATTTATCTTCGGAAGTTGTTCTTAAAAGAGTTTATAGCGATAATTCTTGGACTATTTGTGGGATTTCTGTGTACTTATACTCTCTACTCTGCTAATGGAGTTTGGGATGATTTCATAACCTCAATCATAAACAATCCCACGATTTCAGCTTTTTCACAGAGAGACAAAATTGGAGGGATTTTTGGTAATCGAATTCTTCAAGTCTTAGTAATTTCATGTTTCGCACTAGTTATCCACAAAGTTCTCAAAGGGAAGTTCAAATGGGTTTCAGTGCTTTCATTTGGACTAGCAGCAATTTTCTGGATTCCCCTCGGAATGCGGTTAGCAGGTGCCTTTCAGTTCGGTTATAGCTGGATGGTGGTTGTTCCTCTTGCTGTGTGCATCTGCTTCAGCTTCGATAAGCTACTCAAAACCACTCTCGATCGCCGATTGAGTTCTCAAATTTTAGGAATTCTTATAGTTTTATTTCTCATTAGCTCCCCCTATTTAAACTTTATCGATCTGGTTTTGAACTGGAATTCTTCTAACTACTTTCGCGTTGAAGCTTTTGTCCAAGAAAATATTAGCTCTGGTGAGTGGGTTCTCAGCGATCCGATTTCATATTTCGCTGCCAAGAAAGGAGGTAAGACTGTTATTTACAAACCTTACCTTAGAGTAATTCCGCCTCAAGAGAAGGAAAAGGTTTCAGCTCTAATTGTTAGACCTCAAGACTCATCACTGCTACAGGTTGAATTGGGAGGGAAATGGCATAAACATGGCAAATCTCTATCTATTCAGTACAAAAAAGAGGTTGTTGAATTAGACATTTATAGGAGAGAAGAGTCTTAGTAATGAGGTACTCCGGCAACGCAATTTGGTACGAGTCTTCTGAGTTTTTTACGAAAAACTGATATCTGGGATTGAAACTAGATTCGGCAACTCAAGCTTACCTAGAACACAGAAAATGAATATGATTGAAGATAGAGTAATCTTTGATTAGTAAGTGAGGTTACCCAGCAAGTTGGCTTGGGTGAACAACTCCTCCCGCCTCTAACATTGAGTTCACCATAATCCTAGTACAACATAGCGATGAATGTAGCAATGTTGAATAGCAGCGATATCTTGGCGACAGGCTCTAACGTCCACCAGATGACGGCGTTAGTGAGTATGAACAACAGCAGCAATAACACACCCCATACCGCTGCTTGTCAGATTACGGCCCTTGGTGGCAGTTGGACGATCGACGACAGTGGGGCTTATACCCTGACCTTTCAGCCCAACCTGGTAAGCGCTACCACGGACAATCTCATGGCTGCCTCACCGTTGAGTAGCTTTCTGATCAGTTTGGCAACTACACTCCCACCAGAGAACATCGTCTTTCCCGCTGATGCTGGCGTGGTTAACGTCAAGACCCAGTTTGGTGCAAAGGGAGATGGCATCACAGACGATACGGCTGCAATTCAGGCAGCTTTGAAGTCCTATCCTAATGGGGGACGAATTATTTATTTGCCCAACGGAGTTTATCTGGTGTCCGATCGCCTCAGTTGGGCCGCGGGAACTCCGGGCAAAGGGGATGACTACAAAAACATCATTTTGCAAGGGCAAAGCGAACAGGGGACGATCGTCAAGCTCAAAAATAAGGCAGCAGGATTCACCCGCTCAAATTCTCCAAAGGCTGTGATCTTTACCGGCCCTAGTCCGGCCCAACGGTTTCGCAACTCGATTCGTAACCTGACAGTGGACACCGGAACTGGGAATGAGGGAGCGATCGCCCTCCAGTTTAACGCCAGCAACCAGGGCACCGTGCGCGATGTCACCCTTCGATCGGGCGATGGTCAGGGCATCAACGGCTTGGACATGAGCTTTACGGACGAGATTGGCCCGCTCTTGATCAAAAATGTCACGATTCAGGGATTCCAGTACGGCATTCGCACCGGGCACACCGTCAACAGCCAAACTTTTGAAAATATTACGCTGAAAAACCAGAGTGTGTATGGGTTCTACAACGCAGGTCAGGTGATTAACATTCGTGGCTTGACTAGCACAAACACGGTGACGGCGGTTTACAATGCGGGCGGACGGATGACCCTGATCGATTCCCGGCTGACAGGTATGGGCGGTGCAAGGCGCAAACCCGCCATCCAGAGCGATTTTCCGCTTGATCTGCTAGTGCGTAATGTCACGACCTCCGGCTATCAGGCAGCAATTCGCAACGCCACCAGCACGCAGGTTGGGCCAACGATCGCCGAATTTGTTTCTGGCGGAGTCACCAGCCAGTTTTCTTCTCCCTTGAAAACGCTAAATTTGCCGATTCGAGAAACGCCCGATGTGCCCTGGGACGATCCCACAACGACTCCCTGGGCAAATGTGGTCGCCTATGGAGCCATTCCCAACGATGGCAAAGATGACACCGCAGCCATTCAAGCGGCGATCGACTCTGGACGCACTACGGTTTACTTCCCAGCCGGGGGTTATGATTTGCGGGGAACTGTGCTCGTCCGCAGTAATGTGCGCCGGGTGCTAGGCACGGAGTCCAATGTGGTGGTTGGCAGCGACTCTAACCCCACTAATCCAGGCTTCAAGCTGGTCGCTGGCAGTAGCTCAGTGGTGGTGTTTGAGCGGTTACAGAGCGGATATTATGCCAACCCAACCTTTGAGAACGCGTCGGCACGGACGATCGTGATTCGTCATTCTTTGAATGTATCCGGTAACATGACAGGAACAGGGGATGTCTTTCTCGAAGATGTGTCTTCTAATCCATCTTCTAACTGGACGTTTAATCACCAGCAGATCTGGGCACGTCAATTTAATGTTGAAAATCAGGGCACTCACATCACAAATAACGGGGGCAGCCTGTGGATTTTGGGATTAAAGACAGAGCGAGGCGGTACTCTCATTGACACTCGATCGGGCGGAAAAACAGAAGTCTTAGGCGGATTGGCCTATACGACAACAGCCACTGCTAGTGGACAACAAAGCGATCCTATGTTCATCAACAATGAGTCTGCAATTTCGATTAGCCTCGCAGAAATAAACTATAGTAGCGGACTCAACTACACAACCTACGTTCGAGAAATCCGAGATGGGGTAACCCGTAACCTAGTCCCTCACAGCCTGCAAAACTATATGGGCAGCGGAAAGCACATTCCTCTTTATGTAGGCTATTAAAAATTTAGAGTTCATAAACCAGATGTACTATCAGCAGATCGATCAATGAGTACTACATTAGAACCAACAACATCTAAGCAAAAGGGGTATGTCAAAAACTCGACTCTAACCCTAGTGGGGGTTGGCACGGCTTTATTCACGCGAGTCTTGACGGCCCTAAAGATTCCTTCGGCCATCAACTTTTTGCACTTTGTCACGATTCCCCTAGCCTGTGGATCGGTGCTGTTGCGATCGCGCAGCAAAGACCCTAAACAAATTGCTATCTCTAGACAATTGTTGATTGGTATATTTTTGTTGCTGACCGTGACGATCGCCAGCGCCTTGCTGAATGATGCCGGGGTAATTAATGCAGCTCTAGATTTTTTATTGCTATCAGAACCATTTATCTTGATCTTGACCATCGTCTGTATGCCCATGACGCAGGAGGGGTTTCAAAATTTTCGCAGTTGGATTCTGCGATTTGCCATGATCAACATGCTGTTTGCCTATGTGCAAAAGTATGTGTTTCACATGGACAAACTCATTGGACTAGAGGATAACGTTAAAGGAATTTTTATCGGGCAGGGAGCCGGGCACGTCATTGGCGGCTCAGTTGCCCTCACCTTTGCTGTCTATTACTTCGTGACGGCTAAAGCAAAGCCGCTCTGGTTTCGGGGCGCGATCGCATTAGCGTGTTTTAACCACATCATCATCTCAGACACCAAGCAAGTATTGCTCGCCTTCATCGTTGGATATGGCTTGCTCTATCTAGTCAATGTCAAAGATATTGGCAAAACATTGATGTATCTCATTCTTGGTGTGGTGGTTCTCAGCGCATTCTACTGGGCAATTTACAATATTGAGTATCTCCAGCCTTACACTGTTTGGATCAGACCCGAAATTTACGGAGCCGATGGCGAAGCAACTCGACTGAAATTTGCGACATTCCGCATCGTTCCCACCTATTTTGAATCTCCCTTGTGCTGGCTGCTAGGTCTTGGCCCAGGGCATACGGTCGGGCGATTGGGCGGCTGGATGCTAGAAAATTATTGGAGCTTGCTGCAACCTCTAGGCGCAACAATGCACCCCGCTAGTAAGGCAATTTGGAGAGCCGTTGGGGCTAGTTGGTTGGGCGATCAATCCAGTTTATTTTCTCCCTTGTTCGGGTGGGCTGGACTCTGGGGAGATTTAGGACTATTGGGTCTGATGTCCTACTTTTATTTAGCCTTTCTCGTGTGGTGGCATATTTGTGTCATCGATTTATCTAAATACCTAATGCTGACTGTGTTTGTGTTTGGACTCATTTTTTCGCAGCTAGAAGAGCCAGGCTATACCCTTTTCGTAGCTAGTATGATCGGCTTAGGATGGCAAGAACACCGATTTGAGGCGCAAAATAAGCTCGATCGAGCGCGTCAAGCACTCTCTTAATTTAGGGTAAGTTGAAGCGATCGAGCACTTTTAAAACAGCAGCCGTTACTGCGATTTGCACAATTACCTGCACGGGCGTTTGTACATTCCCGCCGCCCTCACCGCCGCCCTCTGCTAAAGCGGCAGACGCATAGACGGTAGTTAAGAATATGGCGGTGCAGAGCGTGATTTTTAGCAGCTTAGGGTTCATGACAGAGGGGCGCGATCGCGATTCTATATCTCTACAGTTTACGCTCAAGACAGGAGATGTTAGGCAGGGTGGGCGCGATCGCTGGCTCCTAGTGTCTAACAATCTCCCCAAACTGAGGGCTGGTTGCCATGACTGGTCAGGCTTAGAGGATTTCCACTTTGGTTGAGGTAGCTGATGGAAAGACTGACCCCAGCCGAACGTTGACCTTCTTACCTCGAATCTGAACCGCCATTTGCTGTCCGTCCCACGTCCAGTTGACCAAACTTCCGCCAATGGGTAGCCCTTTCACACTCATGGGTTTATTAAGCCACTCTTTTGGAACGCCTGCGCCAATGACGATCGTCGGTTCAGTGGTGGAGCGATCAAGGTAGGTGAGCATATCCAATTGCAGCAACAACATTTCGGCTGCCGCTCCATAATGAGGGGTGACATTGGGCGAATTAATCCAACCGCGATAGCGTTGCCAATGAGAGAAACTTTTAGGAACATCACCCGGCTTAGGAGTCTCGCCCCACCAGCTATACAGCCCCGGCGAGGTCTGATGCTGCCACCACCATCTTAAGGTTGTCCAGACCCGATCGCTCTGTCCGAGAAATAGCCATTGGTGTGTTTCTGCCAGATTAAAGGCTGGGGTGACAGGCTGACGGAGCGCTCCGTTGGCATCATAGTTCCAGTGTTGTTGCAGCGCCTGGGTGAGCACGGGGCGATCGGCGGTGGCAATCCAGCTAGGCCATAGACTATTGGCATAAGTGGCAGGATCTTGAGCAAAAATGGGTTCAAAGCCTTTACGCCAGGCAGACTGCAATCGTTCAGCTTGAGCGCGCCAGCGTTGGGCAAAGCTGGGTTGGTTGACGCGATCGGCTAGGGTCGCCGCATCCAGCAGAGCGCGGTAGCTCATGATCGATGCCGCTGGGTCGAGAGTGATTAGCCCAGACGTTTGCTCCATTTTGCCTCCAACCAGATCCTGCGCTAGAAAATCTGGGTATTCCGCAAAGGGAATCTGCGACTTATCCGCCACGGGGTAGCCCGGTCGATTGGTCACCAGCATCTCGCTAATAAGATCCACTTTGCGCTGGATGTGCGGCCAAAGTAAGCGATCGTAGTCTGGCTGACTCACCTGCTCGGCCACGGCCGCCAACGCCCAAATTCCCAGGGCAGGCACATCAGCTTGAGGCTGGATGCCGTTGAGAAAGTCAGTTTCAGCGAAGTAGGTAGATAGCTGCTTTGCCGTGTCTAGCTGTCCAGCGCGGGCCAGCGCCACCATCTCATAAGCCCCTTCTCGCAGGCGCGGCAACGGATAGCTGAGGGGATCGCCAAGACGAGTCCGATTTCCAACCAGCCCCATCAACAAATGAGAGGTCTGAGCGTTGATGCTTTCGACAAATTGCGCGTCTGGTAGCTCTAGGGCTAGATCAGGAGACAGTTTTGACGCGATGGCATTGGCAGGAATCTGAGGAGCAGAGTCGGTCAGATCGATAGTCCAGGTGTTACCGGGCGTGAGTTCTAGCCGCGCATAGCCCCAGCCCCACTTGTCTTGCCATTGCGCTGTCGGGGAGGATTGAGTGACCCAACCGGGTGACTCGCTGCCGAGATGCACCTTAACGGGAGAGGCGATCGGTTGGAGAGACCAGCGATCGTTGACCATCAGCCGTTGACCATTCCAGTTTAGGGAATTGACTGCTCCCCCCGCCGGCCCAACGCTACGAATCATCAGCACGGGCCGAGTCGGGGAATTGGCTGGAGTCGTCAGCGCTAGCCGCCAGCCGGATTTTGTGGCTTGCCAGGAGGCCTGATAAAACTCGGTTTTTGCAGAAATTCCGGGAGGCTGCTGACCCAGATTGGTAAATTGTTGCTGAATCTGATTAAGAGGAATAGTGTCACTCGTGATCTGCGGCATGCCATCTTTGTCCACCATCCAGATCGACACCCCAAAACTGCCCGCCACTGGGCTAAAGCTGCCGCCCGGTTCATAATAAGCTTTGTCTTCGGCGCGGCTACCCGGAGTGGCTAGAATGACATGTCCTAGATTGCGGGGCCAGAAATCAGACGGCCGCGATCGCATCTGCGCCTGAACTTGCTGCTGGGGTGTCCCATAGGTTTGCAAAGCAGCCGTGATCTGGTTGAACTGCGATCGATTGTTGATTCCTGCACTGACCACCAACAATCCGGCTAGACCCAACCCCACCCACCGCAGACGAGATAAAGAACTGAAGGCCGCTACCGTCAACAAAAGTGGAGTAAAGTGCAGCGAGTAAATAAAGGTCTCTTGCCTGCCATAGACACTGTGGATCAGCAACTGTCCGAGCAGTGCGAGTCCTACAACAATTCGCAGTTTAGGCTGCTGTTTTGTCGTCAAGAAACTCCACGCTCCTAGAATAAACAGTGCTGTCCAGGCAACCACTGCCAACATTCCCCAAAAGCCCCCCGACCCCGGAGTTAAGGTGTTTGCCGTCAGTTGCGCCCAACCCGCCCGAATCAGCGAATCTTGGACTTGAGTCGCAGGCATCACGATCGTTTGGTAGAAAAAAGAACTCACGGCTGACAAAACGCCTTCAGACTCTGGCGCAGACATGAATTTTTTTTCGCCAACAAACGTTTTTAGAGAGAAGGAATAGCCAGCATTGCGAAAAATCGATCGTTGCAGCACCCACAGCACATTTACCACCAGAAAGGTCACGAGGGTAATTTGCAGCGCTTTTTTCCAACGGTGGTTGACGATCGTGGCCAGCAGTCCCACCATCCAGTTAGTGAGCGTGATGCTGAGGGAAAAGGCCCCTGCTAGCACATACCAAACCGGAGCAAGTTTGCGGTGTTGAGCCAAAGCAACAACCACAAGCACCAGCAAAATCGACAGTGAGCCAAAGGAAAAGGTTTCAGGCACCACAAACCAAAACGTCGCTGCTGCGCTGACACCACCCAGCAAACTGAAGATCACGGCATCTAATCGAGGGCATGGCAGAAGTCGAAACAAAATATAGAGCGACCCAATCCAACTCGCCCCAACCAGAGCAATGACTAGCCTGGCTGCCGAAACGGGTTCCAAGTGTAGGAGTTTGCCTAATCCAAACACGAGGGGGAAGGCAATCAACGGAAATAGGGGATGCTTGTTGTTGCGCCCAAAATCACTTTGCAGGCTGGTAATGTTGCCGAAAACCGTAGGAATATCCCCGCCAAACCATACATCCTGAGCGTAGAAATCGGTGAGCAGGGGATCGGGAATTTGTTGAGCACTCAGGTAGCTAATTCCAGCAAACACGATCGCCAACACCAGCGTGATTGAGCTATCGACTCGGTGCTGACTTAACCACTTCATACAGGAGTGGGTCAAGGAGTGTCGGACTGATTGAACTCGAAAGAATAGGTTTGCAGCCATTAGTCAATCCCTGGAAATAATGTAAAAACCACGCTCAAGCAATCCAACTTCTGTCACCCTTTTGGACTGCGCTCACTCTCTCATTCCGATCTTTTTAGCAGGAACGCCAGCCACGATCGCATAGGGTTCGACACTTTTAGTCACCACAGCCCCGGCTCCAACAATGCAGCCGTTTCCGATCGTGCAGCCATCTAAAATAGTTACGCCTGCCCCGATCCACACATCATCTCCGATCGTGATTCCTTTCATGGTTGGCGTTTGCTGCCGAAACGGAATCTCTCGATCTTGAAAGCCGTAGTTCACCGGAATCACCGTCACCTGCGGGCCAATTAAGCAGTTGTTGCCAATCACCAAATCTCCGTGCCCATATAGCGCTGAGAATGAGTTGATAAAGGAGTGATTGCCAATTTTGATCGTTCCTCCATAGGTTCGCAAAATCACAAAAGAACTAATCAGCGTGTGATCACCAATGACGATCTTAGACTCGCTAATGTCGATCTGATCGACCTCTAAAACCGAGTGCTTGCAGATCAAACTGTCGTGCCCGATAGAGATATTTCTTCGCTTACCTCGAAGATCTGCTTGCAAACTAATATCTGAGTTTTTGCCTACCTGTCCCAGTTGGATTTTGTGATAGCGCCAAATCATGGCTTTGAAAACTGATTTTAGACTCATGAGAAGATTAGACTACCTTCAACAAAATTTCTTAAATTTATGCTGAAACGAAAAGACTTAGATTTAGCTCTACGACGAGGCAGCATAGCCCTCAGCAGGTAGAACGAAAGGAGCATCCCTAACGGAATAGTGTATGACTGTTGGCTTGGATGCTTGCTTAAAATGCCATCTGCTCTAGGTACGATGCTAGTGTATTCTCCGTAGAAATCCTTAAACCCTTATTTTTCTTTGCAATAAGTTTATGTTATTTTTTCAGCCTCTTTATTCCTACAGTCGCCTTCTCAAAGGCAGGCTGTTTGAGCTTGAGGATCGTGGATGCGTCCTGTCAATGATTGCCATAGGCGATGAGCATGGCGCTGGTCTGAGATGCCTTTACCGAGAAAAGATTTTGAAGATGCTGAAGATAGACAAGAAGCCATTGAAGGGAGTCAGCACTGATCCTAAATTGTCGGAGAATGCCGTCAGCCTAGAACGATCTACCACAACCACATCATCATTGCGGAGGGCTGGGTTCGTGCGTTCATCTAAACCACGCTCCAAATCTATGTCAATTCGTCGCTTAGTGACCGTTCCATCTGAGTTCAGCCGGATCAGATCAATAGACTGTTTACGAGCACGAACATTAAATCCACCCGCCGCCAGCAATGCCTGATTGAGCGGTGTATTAGGCGGCACTCTAACCACGCCTGGCTGCTTGACTTCACCCACGACATTAACGCGAATGGTGTCGGGCGAAAAGCTGGCCGCCGCAACCTGAGTTGCCTCAGCGGCGGTCATTGCAGGGGCCATCGGCACCACGATCGTATCCCGGTCTTGCAAAATTAAATCCTGGTTGACATCGCCCTGCTGCAACAACTCCCAGAGGTTGATTGTAATCGTTTGTTCCATGCCATTTCGAGCGACTCGACGCACCTGAAGATTGCGAATGTCTGCTTGCGGTTTGATGCCGCCCGCTATTTGAATCGCACGGGTAATCGTTGGTGGACGATCGCCGCCTCCCGACTGCCCCGTTTCACCTGCTGCCCCCGTCCGAGCCGAAGCCGTGACTGTATAGGGGCCAGGTCGATAAACTTCGCCCACCACTGCGATATTTAGAGGTTGACTACGATCGGCGGCAAAACTGGCAGAAGAGACCTGCACCGACTCCACTAGATTAGTGGTTTTAACAGAGGGGATAAAAATACTGTCTCCGCCCCGCAGGGTGATATCTCGACTCAGATCGCCCGTCTGTAAAAACTCCCAGAGATCAACCTTGATCGCCTCGATCGTGCCTCCTCGCCTCACCCGCCGCACTTCCACATTTCGCAGATCTGCCAGTTGAGTCACGCCGCCCGACTGTTGCAGAGCACGCGTCAGGGTAGGCAACTGAGAGCCACCTTCGGTCGTCGTCAGCGTGTAAGAACCTGCTCGGTTGACTTCTCCAGAAACCCCAACCCGCACAGGGCGAGGAGTCACGAGCGTCACCGTCGCCAGGGGATAGCGCAACAGTTTAGCGTAGGTTTGAGAAATTGTCTCTGAGGCTTCTCTCAGGGTCATTCCCTGCACCGAGACGCTGCCAACCTCCGCCAAGTTTAGGGTTCCGTCTACTAATACCTGGTTATCGCCGCTATATTGCGTCAGTTTAAAGATTTCAACGCGAACTCGATCGCCCGCTCCCAGCGTGTAAGCCTCATCGCCGACCGTGGGCATAGGGATCTGAATGACTCCCTGCCCGATCGGTTGCGCCACCGACGATCGGGCAGCGATGACCTCTGTCAAAGCGGGTGATGTTAGCACCACCATCAAAGTTGCCGTTCGTAAGTAGCGATTCGAGAGACGAGAGACCATAACGCTATCTGCCAGAGAAATCCTCAAACACTAGATTAGACGCTCTGGGTCATCTTCATCTATTTCTCACAAAGGTGCGGCTAATGAGATTTTGACCCAACCAAAGCTTCGCAAAGAAGCAGAGAAAAGGGCCTCCTGCGAAGAGCAGAGAAACCCCAGTCCGCCACGGCTCACTGGCCGCAGAGTTTGCAGCCTCTTCTCAACTGGCACAGAGCAGAAACTGCGCTGCTGACAACAATTCTGGTGGCTTTAGACGTTGGTATAAACCTGCTGATAGTAGGTTTGATATTGGGGAGAGAGCAGAGGCTGCCACCATTCAGGGTGAGCAAGATACCACTCAACGGTTTGTCGCAACCCACTGGCGATCGTTTCACGCGGAGTCCAGGCAAGCTCGGTTGTGATCTTGGTGGCATCGATGGCATAACGGCGATCGTGCCCCGGTCGATCTTTGACAAAGGTGATTAACTTACGGCAAGGGCGCACGGGTAACTCAGGCGCGAGTTCCTCCATCAGGTCGCATATCATATGCACTAGGTCAATATTTTTGACTTCATTGTTGCCGCCAATGTTGTAGGTTTCACCCGGTTTGCCTTGATGAATGACGGCATCAAGGGCTTGACAATGGTCGGTGACAAAGAGCCAGTCTCGAATGTTTAGCCCATCGCCATAAACGGGCAAAGGCTTACCCATCAGGATATTGATGCAGATCAAGGGAATCAGCTTTTCTGGAAAATGGTAGGGGCCGTAGTTATTGGAGCAATGAGTCGTGATCGTAGGTAAGCCGTAGGTGTGATAGTAGGCCCGCGCTAAATGATCACTGCCCGCTTTAGAAGCCGAGTAAGGACTGTTGGGGGCAAACAAAGTGGTTTCGGTGAACGCAGGATCATCGGGTTCTAAGCTGCCATAAACCTCATCGGTGGAGACGTGCAGAAAGCGATAGTCGATCGGGTTCTGATTTGCTTTCCAATACTGGTTAAACGCTTCTAAGAGAGTAAACGTGCCGACCACGTTGGTGCGAATGAACGCATCGGGTTCTAGAATCGAGCGATCGACGTGAGACTCAGCCGCAAAATGGGCGATCGTGTCAATGGCTTCTGTCTGCAAAAGTTCGTCAACTAAGGGACGATCGCAGATATCGCCTTGAACAAATCGCAGTTTGTCGGAGGTTTCTAAGCCTGCCAGATTTTGGCGATTGCCCGCATAGGTGAGTGCATCCAGCACCACTACCCGATCGTGGGGATAAGCAGCGCACCAGTGATGGACAAAGTTTGAGCCAATAAATCCGGCTCCCCCCGTAACCAACACTCTTCGAGGCGTTCTAACAACATTATTGAGAAGGTTGTGCATGGTGATCACACTAATTCAATTTGACAGTCGTCTCCGATCAAAAAGCGCAGGGCTTTAGGCCGTTGGGGCGCAACCGTGAGATGGGCGCGTTGCCCAATCACGCTATCCACGATCCGATGGTGAACTCCGTTGATTTTTGCCCCTTGCAAAATCACGCTGTGTTCGAGGTCAACATCGATCAACGTCACCTGATCGGCAACACTGCTGTAGGGGCCGATAAAGCAGTCTTCGATGTGGCAATCTTTGCCGATCGCCACCGGCCCGCGAATGGTGCAGTTAACAATTTGTGATCCGGCTCCAATCTCAACTCTGCCGATAATTTGACTTTGAGCATCCACCTCTCCGGCAATAGACGAGGTGAGGCAGGTATCGAGAATGGTTTGATTGGCCGCCAGCAGATCATCTTTTTTACCCGTGTCTAGCCACCAGCCTTCTAGCTCAGAGGCGACGACAGGCTTTTTCTGATCGATTAAAAATTGAATCGCATCGGTAATTTCGAGTTCCCCCCGTGGAGAAGGCTGAATTCCGGCGATCGCGGCGTGAATAGCGTTAGAAAAGAAATAAATTCCGACGAGCGCTAAATTTGAAGAAGGAACTTTTGGCTTCTCAACCAACTGAAGGACTCGCCCCTGGTCGTCCAGCGTAGCAACCCCAAAGGCGCTGGGGTTAGCAACGGCTCTCAAGAGAATCAGAGCATCTAGAGTTTGAGCTTTAAAGCTATCTAAAAACTTTGACAACCCGCCTTGAATCAGGTTATCGCCCAGATACATAATGAACGGAGCATCGCCTAAAAAGGGTTGAGCCACCTTGACAGCGTGCGCCAAGCCCGCAGGCTGTTCTTGCAGAATGTAGGTGATGTTGGCACCAAAGCGATCGCCGTTGCCTGTTTTAGCCTGCACTTCTGCCCCCGTTTCAGGGCTGATGACAATGCCAATTTCGGTGATCCCAGCGGCAACAATGCCCTCAATGCCATACCAAAGAATGGGCTTGTTGGCCACGGGAACTAGCTGTTTTGCGCCTGTGTAGGTCAGAGGTCGCAATCGCGTACCCTTACCGCCTGAGAGAATGAGTGCTTTCATCGTTTTGTCTCTAAAAGGGTGGCATTGTTAGCTCGAAGCTCAGTCAGCATTTGTCTAAGCGCCTTTCTCCAGTGCGGTGAATGAGTTTCTAGCAGGGCAGAGACTTTAGCACCGCCCAACATTGAACACGCAGGCCGCTGCGCCGGAGTCGGATAGTCAGCCGTTGTAATCGGAATCACAGACTGAACTTTTAAGGGAAACCCCAGCAGTTCAGCTTCTTCAAAAATCGCGATCGCAAAGTCATACCAACTTGCCGCCCCACTGTTAGTGAAGTGATAAGTTCCTGAAGTCTCTGGGTTGAGTTTGGGAATCAGTTGCGCGATCGCTTGCGCGAGATGATGGCTCCAGGTCGGCGTTCCCATTTGGTCAGAGACGACCCGAATCTGTTCGCGTTCAGATCCCAGCTTCAGCATGGTTTTCACAAAATTGCCTTTACCATAAACCCCATAGACCCAGGCAGTTCTCACAATCATATAGCTGGCTGGCTGGTCGCCAGGGCCATGCAGCCACGCCTGCTGAATGGCTTGTTCTCCGGCTAACTTAGAGCGTCCATAAACGCTAACGGGGTTGGGCGGATCTTGCTCGGTGTAAGGCGTGTTTTTTTGGCCATCAAACACATAGTCAGTCGAAATATGAATCAGATCGGCACCGAGTTTCTGGGCAGATGCTGCTAGGATTGCGGGCGCGATCGCGTTGACCGCTTCGGCGGCGGCAGAGTCGGTTTCGGCCCGATCGACGGCCGTATAAGCCGCCGCATTCACAATCAAATCAGGCTTGACTTGCTCAAGAATTTGCTGAATGTGGTCAGGCTGGGCTAGATCCAGGGTGCTCCGTCCGACTCCAGTCACGACACCCCACGGTTCGAGGGTTTTCTGAAGTTCTCGTCCAACTTGCCCGTCACTGCCTGTTAATAAGATGCGTCTCATACAAATAGCTCGGCTGCTTTGAAGAGTTGACCTGCCTGATCTTTCGCTGACAAGATCGGATCTGCGGGTAAAGACCACTCGATCGCTAAATCAGGGTCGTTCCACAGAAGGCACCGTTCATGCTGAGGAGCATAATACTGAGTGGTTTTATAGAGAACCTCAGCGATGTCTGAAATCACCAAGAAGCCGTGGGCAAAACCCTCTGGAACCCAGAACTGGCGTTTGTTTTCAGCACTGAGAACACAAGTGACCCATTGCCCAAAGGTCGGTGACTGTTTTCTCAAATCTACGGCGACATCTAGGATTGCACCGACGACGACCCGCACCAGTTTGCCCTGAGGCTGCTGAATCTGGTAGTGTAGCCCGCGCAAAACATTTTGCGTCGAGCGAGAGTGATTGTCTTGAACAAAAGGAGCCGTGATGCCAGCTTTTTCGGAGAGCATTTTTTCGTTGTAGCTTTCAAGAAAGAAGCCACGATCGTCTTGAAAGACACGAGGCTCAAGAATCAGGACATCAGGAATAGAAGTCGGTAAAACATTCATTATCAGATCTGAAAGTAGGTTGATTCATGCCCATCTTGACGGTCGATCGAGGTCAGGTTCGCTGCCGTAAGATCTGTGTAAACTCCATTAAAGCCCCGGACTGCGCCACTGTTGATGATCTAAGCTCCAGTCCCCAAAACCCCAATGTTGCTGAATTGAGGTCATGAGCCTAGTCAATCTCCATGACTGCATGACCCCAAGTATCCAAGAGATTACAGAGAAAATTAGCCCCTTTATATAATCTTCACCAACAATTAAACTCAGCCTCAGATTTCTCGATCGCTGAGTTTGCAGAGCATCGTTGAGCAACCCATCGGCTCGATCGGATCTTTTGCGGGTGCCGCTCGATAGAAAATTAGCCCCTTTATATAATCTTCACCAACAATTAAACTCAGCCTCAGATTTCTCGATCGCTGAGTTTGCAGAGCATCGTTGAGCAACCCATCGGCTCGATCGGATCTTTTGCGGGTGCCGCTCGATATTTGTTATATGCCCAATTTTGGTTGTTTTATAGCGTTTTGAGTTCTCTACAAACAAATTCAGCGCCCCCCGTGAGACGCTGAACCTGCTGGTATTTAAGGGATGGGCGATACTGGATTTGAACCAGTGACCCCTTCCGTGTGAAGGAAGTGCGCTACCACTGTGCTAATCGCCCGATCGTAGGACTCAAACTTCTGTTTTGCAGATTTAGCCCTGAATCGTTCCTCAGTTTAGCAGATCCATCGAGCTATTGCAAAATGACATCCGTTTCCGTGAAAAACATCAATGGTTCAAATCTAGTAGATGACACTGATTCAGAACTTACGCGTTGACAAATCCTTGTTTTCAAGCAAACACAGGGGCTAGTTCACCATAAAGTATTGGCGATCGCTGCTTTCTTGGCTAGCAGTTAATAAATCTTGTCTGGCCCATTCATCAGCCGCCAAAATATTGTCTAAGCTGGGGTTAGCCTGGTTTTGAGAAGCGTAACGATCGCAGGTTTGCTCAATCAATCGAGGAATATCTAAGAAGGAAATTTTCTCGTCTAGAAATAGAGCAACGGCTTGTTCATTGGCAGCATTCAAAACGGCAGGCAAACAGCCTCCAGCCCGACCTGCGGCATAGGCCAGGCCCATGCAGGGATATTTTTCGTGGTCGGGTTCTCTAAAGGTGAGATTGCCTGCTTTGACGAGATTTAAGCGCTCCCAGTCCGTCGGCAGGCGATCGGGGTAAGACAGCGCGTAGAGCAGCGGCAGTCGCATATCTGCCCAACCCAACTGAGCCAGCACTGAGGTATCTTGTAGCTCAATCAGCGAGTGAATAATGCTTTGAGGATGAATAACAATCTCAATATCATCATAGTCTACGCCAAATAAATAATGGGCTTCGATCACTTCTAAGCCTTTGTTCATCAGGGTTGCAGAGTCTACTGTGATCTTGCGTCCCATCGACCAATTGGGATGTTTGAGCGCATCGGCAACGGTGACATCGGCCAATTTTTCGACGGGCCAATCTCTAAACGCGCCGCCCGAAGCCGTTAACAAAATTTTTCTCAGCCCACCCTGGGGAACACCCTGCAAACACTGGAAAATAGCCGAGTGCTCTGAGTCTGCGGGCAGCAGCTTTACGCCATGCTTTTTGACTAGGGGCAAAACCACCGGGCCGCCCGCGATCAGCGTTTCTTTGTTCGCCAAGGCGATATCTTTGCCCGCTTCGATCGCCGCAATCGTTGGCAGCAATCCTGCACATCCCACGATCCCCGTGACAACGGCTTCGGCATCGCCATAGCGGGCAACCTCAACAACGCCAGCGCTCCCGGCTAAGATCAGGGGTTGTGGATCGAGATCAGCGATCGCCGCTCTCAGGTCAGGAAGCTTATCTTCATCACAAATGGCGACGATTTCGGGGCGAAACTGACGAATCTGCTGGGCAAATAGGGTGACGTTGCGCCCCGCTGCCATGCCGACGATCCGAAACTGATCGGGATATTGGGCAACAATATCGAGGGTTTGAGTTCCAATTGAGCCAGTTGAACCAAGAAGGGAGATTGCTTTCACGATCGCTGATCCGCTAACACTTTAGAATATCTTAAGGTTTCGTGGCACTCTTAATACGCAGTTCTGCCAAGCCTATGTCTTCTAAGCGTCAAAAGCGATCGACCTTCATTTTCTGGTGTGCGGTGTTGGGCATGGCCTATTTCAACGCATTTTCTAGTCTGGATATAGATCCTTGTCTGAGAACCGGGTTAGCGATCGTGCCCATTCTATTGAGCTTAGGGCTAGCGCGGCACCGCCAAAAAAAGTCGCTTCACGTTCCGCGATAGACACTGCCGGGGGAGTGATCTGAATTAATTTCAATGACTAAATCACAAGACTCGACGAGGGGCGTGATGAATAATTCGGGGTGAAGCGATCGCCAGAAATAATCCACAAATTGATCAATCTCGGCATCTGACATCCCCGATTTGCCTTCAGCAATCATCTGATGCTCTGCCTGCTTGCGCCACTGCTGACTGAGACGATAATCAGGCACATAGAGCACCACTAAACGGTCAATTAGCTGCCACAGCGCTAGATAATCGTGCAACCGAGCATTCATGTCACGGGCAAAGGCCCGATCGCCCTCGGTCAAAATGGGTGCAGGAGCAGTATCAAATAAAATTGGATTGACGGGATGCACTCCCACAAACCAACCCTCAAATAAAATAATCTCGGCGATTAGGCTCTGGTCGGGCTGAGTGCGATCGCCCGCGCCATTTCGCAGCGATTTGTCAAAACGGGGAATGACTACCGTTTGATTGCCTTGCTTGAGTTGTCTTAATACTTGCAGCCCAAGCTTGAGATCGTGAGTGCCGGGCGGGCCGCGACGCACTAAGCGGGGATCTTGAGCTTGAAGGAGTTGACGATCGTCATAAGTCAAATACAAGTCATCCAAGGATAGGCTGACCGTAGAGTATCCAAGGTGACTCAAAATCAGGGTTAAGACGGCTGTCAGCGTGGTTTTTCCGGTGCCCTGTCCGCCCAAAAATCCCTGAATCAAGGGCTGCGTTTGCTGTCTGCGCCAATCAGAAATCTGAATAGCCAACGGCAGCCACAGATTCCATAGTGTCTCATTCAAAGCGGCTTTAAGCTTAAGTTGCTGACAAAGTTGAATAAATTCAGGATAGATTTCTTTAAATAGTCGAATTTTAAAACCAATCATTTGGTCAATGGTCGCGGCAGTGGTGCCAAACGCCTGAGCACGTCTCTGATCTAGTAGCGCCAGAGCCGCCAGAGAAGGAGCAATCTTATTTGTTGGCTTCCCTTCCACTAAATCCTGCAAAAGTTGGTCGAGAGACTCCATAAAATTTAGTTATAAAAGGCAAAAAGCTTCGTGTCTATTTAAACACAGAAAATCGTAAGAAAGTTCAAAAACCTTCTTACGATCTCTAAAAGAAATAATCTCTCAAAGCTGACTTAAATCAGAAAACTTTGATCAACAAGCACTATTAATGAGCACTCATTTCATCTTGAAGTTTGCTCTTCGCAGCTTTGAATTGAGTAGCCAATTGTTCACTTTCTGCGCTGCTGAAGCTATCGCGAATGGCAGCAAAGAAAGTGCTTTCTTCTTGACGAACGTGATCCATCACAATATCTTTCAGACGATGAATTGCGTTCATAAAGTCTTCAGACGATGGATTCATAACACGGATCTGATCTAAGAGAACCTTCATTTCAGCTTGCTCATCATAAAGCTCCTTAAGATCACCATCAGGATACTTACCTCGAACAGCAGGATAAGCCACCTCTTCTTCGGCAAGCGAGTGAACATTCAAATCTTTATAGATTTGGCCAAAATATTCTTGCCGCTTTTGAGGATCTTGCGTTGCGTCAATCTCCATAAACAGGGTGTTTACCTTTTGGTGATCCATCCGAATCACATCCTGAATATTCATGTCAGACTTAGGGCTAGTTTGAGTGACGACGCTGCCCACAGCGCCCGTCAAGGCCGCAACCGAGTCTTGCACCCGTGCCCACAGCCCCTGATCTGCCTCCATTCCCGTCAGTTCGCGAACTCCTAAAACTTCTAGAATGCCTTTGAGTTGCTCTTGGTGAGCACGGTTTTCAAAGTTGACCGTGTTGAGCGGCGTGATCGCAGCTTCTACATCAGCCCCAACTTTTTGAGCCGCTTTGTGAATCACAATGCCCGTCATCACTTGCTGATGCTTAAGAAGCTCATGCTGAAAGACCTTTTCATAAGTAGTCAGTTTAGACCCTGACATTAATTCACCAAGCTTTTTGACCATCTCTAAAACGGTTTCTTTGGGTTCTGACTTCACGCCATACTGCACCATGACGGTCTCTAAAATACCCAAGTTTTTTTGGTCATCTTTGATCATCTCTCTCAAGCGATCGGCGATATCGCTGTCATTTACAGCCGAGATGAACGTTTGCTCGTTAGAGATCAGAAGCTCTTGGACTGCCTTCATGTCTGCCAGCTTCATAGCGATCGCCATCCGCTTTGTATCATCAAGTGTCATTACCATTTTCCGTTCTCCAATTAGTGATCATTAAATCGGCATTTCGTCTTCAAGATTGGCACAGCGATCGGGTTCGTTCATCCTTCCGTTGGCTGACCCAAGAAGATCATTTGACGACTTTATAATCCGACTCTAGAGGGAGAAAATATGAACGATTACCTCAGACAAATGACGCTCACAAAAGAAGCCAGAAAAATCTGCTCGTCTGGGTCTAATAAAGTGTGGTTTGATAGGATTTAGTTTTTGTTTGCTTGAGTTCTTGAATTTCTCGCTGAAGGCGACTCGTCCATTCTTCTTGCTGCTTTTGCACACAGCGCAAATTGACTTGATGCTCAACGCGAACTAAAACTTCTTCAACATGAAAGGGTTTTGTAATGTAGTCAACGCCGCCCACATGAAAAGCCTGGACTTTGCTGGTAACACTATTGATAGCGCTCAAAAACAGAACTGGAATTTTTTGAGTAGAGCGATCGACCTTGAACTGTTCGCACACCCCATAGCCATTGATGTCAGGCAAGACCACATCTAGCAAAATTGCATCAGGGCGGAGACGCTGAACGTTTTCGAGGGCTTCTCGGCCATCATTGGCAAGGTGAACGCGATAGCCATGATGCGTCAGCGCAGTAGCCAACAAATGACGGCTGGCAGGTTCAGCATCGACAATCAAAATGCTTCTGAGGCGAGACGTTTTTTCGGGGTCGTGGCTAGAGTGGCGATTGGGGTAGATGAGGGTCGTGTTTCCGGGGAACGTCATCGGACTGGCAACCTCCTTAAGCTCACAGCCCAGTAGTCCAAAAATCTGTTTCTCGACGTTTTGGAGATCTTGAAGGTCTTTGACGCTAGCTCGGCTGAGAGACTGATGCAGCAAGGCTAATCGCTCGACTTCAAACATCACCGAGTCAATTTTTTGCTCTTTGACATACAAACTGGCGAGAATCTCACCTAAGGTGGTGTTGGCATCGGCTTGTTTGCCGCTGTCGTCAACGACTGGAAACCTCAACTGATCATGATGTTGATGGAGAAGTCTACGGATGTAGTAAGTTATTGCAGGCGCAAGCTGTCGTCGCATTGGTCAGCCAGTGATAGGTCGATGAATGGAAGCAACCGTCTAAGATCAAGAGCACCCTGATAACGAACCGATAGGCTTGCCGTTGTTGATATACGGGTAGCTTTGGTTACATAGTATATAGTTTGCTGTATTTTCTATAATCTTCAGCACAATAGTTGACAATTCTTTAACTGTCCTTATGTTTCTTTTTAGTTCAAAACTGCTGCCTCTGCTTTTATACCCACTGGGCCTGTCATGTTTGTTGTTAATAGTGGCGTTTTTACTGTTGTGGAAGCGTCCCCGGCTGGCGGCGATTCCGATCGGGATGGTGTTGCTGATTCTTGTGTTGAGCAGCAATGCTGGCGTGAGCGATCGGTTAGCGCGATCGCTAGAGTTTCAAAACCTCCCGGCCGAGTTGCCAAAGACAGACGCGATCGTGGTTCTGGGTGGATGTACTGAGTCTGCTTTATTACCGCGTCCGTGGGTGGAAATTAAAGAAGAGGGCGATCGCGTGCTCTATGCGGCCAAACTCTATCGAGATGGCAAAGCTCCGCGTCTGATCTTGAGCGGCGGCCGGGTTGAGTGGCGCATCAGCGGCAATCCTGAGTCTGAAGATATGGCAATTTTGCTGGAGCCGATGGGCGTTCCCCGATCGGCGATGCTGCAAGATCCCTATTCGCTCAACACCCGCGAGAATGCGGTCAACGTCAAGCAAATTATGGAGGCTCAAGGAATTCGTCGGGTGCTGTTGGTGACTTCTGCCATGCACATGCCGCGATCGCTGATGATTTTTAGAAAGCTGGGAGTGGAAGCGATCGCGGCCCCCACAGATTTTACCGTTACTCTGTCTGACCCTCAAGCCAAAACGACAGAGGCCCATATCCTCGATGCGCTGCCAGACGCTGACCAACTTCGACGCACCACCAGAGCCTTAAAGGAGTATGTTGGAATTGCGGTCTATTGGCTGCGGGGATGGATTTAGGTAGTCAATGTTTTGGGATAATTCCTATTAGATTTATTGCTGTTTATTTTGTTTGCGAACGACTTCTCGAAACTCTAAAACTGCATCTAGAGGTTCGGCTTGAAGAACGTAATTTGCTAGTAGGTTTAAATCGAGATCTGGTAGAAACTCACTGCGATCGCACAACTCATAACTTTCTCCCATCAGCCGATAAAGTGAGAAGCGATCGTTCTTCCAAAACCAAACTTCCGAGACTTCTAATCCTTTGTAAACATCTAATTTGTTGAGTCCCCCACTCGTTTTAATCACCTCGATCACGATATTGGGAAACTCTTTATTTGAACCGATACAATAACATTCATCTGGCTCTGCTCCTCTTGCTTTTGCCTGTTGACGAAACGTGGTTGAGCCTAATGGATAATAGCGAGTCCGAGTTTCTTGAAAGTAAGCTTCTAGTAGAGAACCAATGACCGACTTGTTAAATTCATGCTTGCGACTAGGAGCCATGATTTCTAAAGTCCCTTCTAGGTAAGTCACGCGCAAGCCCGGAAAACTTTCTCCAATTTCATTGAGCAGGGTTTCATATTGTTGCCAACTGACCCCACTCATGAGAAATCGCTGTTCTGTTTCATCAGACTGCACAGGTTGAGCAACAAGTTTTTCCAGGAGTTCAAAATGCATCATCAAGATTTACCATATTCCTATTTTTAGGAGTGTAAACTCATCGAAGAAGTGGGTTTGATTTGATTGTCTGAAGACACGCTGCACCGAGTGGCTTCGACAAAACGACTGACTCGATTTGGGTCGATCGAGTTTTCTCGTTTTCCCTGACGCTTGAGCGAACTCGACACAATCACCCCATCTGCCGCCGTCATCAATTTAGAAATATTCTCCCAATCGGCACCACTGCCAATCAAGACGGGCGTTCCATTAGCGGCGGCGCTAGCGAGTTCTAGATCTTCTAAACTCGGAGGGTTGCCCGTTGCCCACCCAGAGAGGATCACCGCATCGGCTAACCCTCGCTCGATCGTGTCCTGCACCGCCGTGGTTAAATTGGGCGAACCTAGCGGTCGGGCATGTTTCACCAGCACATCGGCAAAAACTTTGACATCACATCCTAACTCGCGCCGATAGCGCAGCAACTCATGGGCGCGGCCCTCGATCATCCCTTGGTCGGTGGCCATGATCCCCGTCCAGACGTTGACCCGAATGAACTCAGCGTGGACACAAGCCGCGATCGCGAAAGCACTTTGAGCATCGTTTCTCAGCACATTGATCCCGATCGGCAGCGTCACCATATTCATCAATCGCTGAGTCACAACGGTCATGGCGCTCACCACCGCCGGATCGACGTGATCTTTAGGAAAGGGAGCATCAAAAAAGTTTTCGACGATGATGCCATCTACGCCACCCGCCGCTAGAGCAGTTGCTTCTTGTTCGGCGCGATCGATGATTGCCTTGAGACTGCCACCCCAACGCGGGGAAGTCGGCAGGGGCAACAAATGCACGACACCAATAATCGGATTAGGGGTTTTAAAGACTTGATTTAGATCCACGTACCCAACATTTGACTTCAGCAGCAAAGATTCAACTGATTCAAATCATAGCTGTTTAGCGTACCCGAATTCGTTCTAGGGGAGAGGTCTTCCAGGGTCATGTCTATTCATTTATAGTGAAGGAAACCTTACCCAAAGCGCCTATGTTGCTGCATCTGAGTACTTGGCTAGACGTTGAAACGTATCTTGAGCAGTCAACAGGAATCATTTTGCCGATCGGGTCTACTGAGCAACATAGCCCGATCGGGCTGATAGGAACCGATGCCATCTGTGCAGAAGCGATCGCACGGGGAGTGGGCGAGGCGACTCATGGGCTGGTAGCTCCCACTATCAACGTGGGTATGGCTTTACACCACACGGCGTTTCCGGGCAGCATGAGCCTCCGACCTAGCACGATGATTTTAATGCTGAGAGATTATATTACCTGTCTTGCCAAAAGCGGGTTTCGGAAATTCTTTTTTATCAACGGTCACGGGGGCAATGTGGCAACGATGAAAGCCGCTTTTTCTGAAACCTATGCCCACCTAGCTGATCTGGGAATGCCTGAAGCCGATCGGGTGCAGTGTCAAGTCAGCAATTGGTATATGGGTGGGTCGGTCTATAGGCTGGCGAAGGAGCTATATGGCGACCAAGAAGGCTCTCACGCCACGCCGAGCGAGGTGGCCCTGACTCAATATGTCTATCCCGACGCGATCAAGCAAGCCCCTTTGAGCGAGGAAGTCTCGAAAAGCCACAAGATTTATGGCGCGATCGACTTTCGGCGGCGTTACCCCGATGGGCGAATGGGATCGAACCCGGCACTGGCAACCCCTGAGCATGGCAAGCAGTTTTATGAGTTGGCCGTCAAAGAAATCAGCCACGCCTATTTAGAGTTTTTGAGCGCAGACTGAATCGATTCGGTTGTCCAGAAATTTATCGCGCCCCCTCATCCACGCCGTTTGATTGACCAACAAGCGCGGTGAAAGACCCGATCAAACGGATGGTCTCAAGCAAACTCTAGCGACCACTTCACCCCGAAGCTGATTAGAATTGTTAGAGCTTAACTATTAGCAACATTTGGGGAGCCAGCCGAGGAGCATTATGGAAGTCGAAACGATTAAAGAACGGATCAAACTGATTGAAGCCAAGCGCGAATCATTGCTGCGTCTATTAGAACAGCCCGATCTAGGAACGCTGCGAATTGATGTCAATCAGGCGCTAGAAGAAATGGACGACCTGCTGGACGAGTTTAAACGGACGTTTCCGGCCGACAACTAACGCCCAGAGATTTTGTGGGGGCAACGATCGTGTGTCCCTACGATTCTTCGCCCGATCGTAGCTGCCAATAAACCAAAATCAGCGTCACAACCAGCAAAACCGTTGCAGCGGCAGCAGCATAGCCAAAATCAAACTGAGCAAACGCCTGGTCATAGACATAATAAACCAGCAGATTAGTCGAGTTGAGCGGCCCACCGCCCGTGATCACATAGACCTGCTCAAAGCTGCGAAGCGTAAAAATCGCGGTTGTGACAGCCGCAAAGATCAGCGTTGGACGCAAACCGGGCAGTGTCACATACCAAAACGTTTGCCTGGCATCGGCTCCATCTAAGGCGGCTGCCTCATAGCGACTCACCGGAATAGTTTGCAACCCTGCTAAAAAGACCACCAGGTTAAATCCCAACTGCTTCCAGATGCTCAACAAAATTAAGACAGGCATTGCCCAAGCGGGGTCTTGCAGCCAAGAGATAGGCGGCACTCCGATCGTGCTCAGCCAATCATTCACTACGCCATCGGTTTGAAACAGCCAGCGCCACCCCAGCCCCACCGCCACAAGCGACGTGATCGATGGGATAAAGTAAGCGGCTCGAAGCAACCCTCGCAAGGCAACCGTGCGATCGAGCATCACCGCCAGCCCTAACGGAATCATCACACTGGGGATCACAGTCGCGATCGTAAAATAAGCCGTGTTGCCCAAAACCTGCCAAAAATCAGGGCTAGACAGGAGCCGCAAATAGTTTCTCAACCCCACCCAATGCACCCCGGCTCTGGTAAAGCTGCCCGTCGTAAAGCTGAGATAGCCCAGATAGACGATCGGATAGAGTACAAACACGCCCAGCAAGATCAGGGCAGGCGATAGAAAAACCCAGGCCGCGATCGTCGGATTATCTAAGGTGCGAGACAGGAGAGAATCGGGAGTGCGATCGGGCAAATCAGATGACATGGGTAAATTGTGCTTGAGGAAGAGGTGAAGTCAAGTTAGCGGAGGTGTCAACTTCTGGTTAGAGCGGCAAGACTCACTGTTAGTATGATTGAGTTTTCTGAGTTTTCTTACCCCAACCGCGATGAGCAGTCTGACCCTCAGCGATAATCCTAGTTTGATTTCTCCTAGTTTGATCCCGATCGCTGCCCCCCACCCTCCGATCAAGTTGGGCGTGATGGCATCGGGCAGCGGCAGCAACTTTGAAGCGATCGCGCAGGCGATCGGCGATCGCCAACTCAACGCCCAAGTTAATCTGCTGATCTACAACAATCCGGGGGCAAAAGTGGTCGATCGGGCAGCGCGGTGGGGCGTGCCTTCAGCCTTGTTTAATCATCGTGAGTTTCAGCATCGAGAAGATCTCGATCGGGCGATCGGGCAAGCCCTTCAGCAAGCGGGGGTTGACTGGGTGATCATGGCAGGCTGGATGCGAATTGTCACGCCCGTGTTGATTCACGCCTTTGAACATCGGATTTTGAACATTCACCCCAGTTTGTTGCCTAGCTTTAAAGGCAATCGCGCTGTTGAACAAGCCTTAGAAGCGGGCGTAAAAATCACGGGCTGCACCGTTCATATCGTCGTGCCCGAAGTGGATAGCGGCACCATTATCATGCAGGCGGCGGTGCCTGTGTTGCCCGATGACACGGTTGAAACGCTGCAAAATCGGATTCATCTTCAAGAACATCAGATTTATCCGCAGGCGATCGGGCTTGCGTCTCAAGTCGATTGTGACATCCTCCCCCCCAACCGCTAGGCGGTATGGAGCGGGCTTCTCAAAGTCGACTTTGAGGTTTCCTGCTTCATCGGGGTTCCCAGGCAACCTTCCTCCACAGGCAGTATCACGGTGTGTCCCACCGCTACAAGTCCACGCTGCCTCACCACTTGGGCGGCAGCCACATCTCGGTCGGTGACATATCCACACTCCCCACACTCATGCACCCGCTCACTCAGGTCTTTCTTCCCGGTCTGCGCTCCGCAGTTGGGGCAAGTTTGACTCGTCCCGTTGGGGTCTACCTGGGCGAAGTAGACACCACGCTTCCAACTCACCCATTTCAGGATATCGAGAAAGCTACCCCACGCAGCATCCAGACAATGTTTTGCCAACATGCCTCGACTCATCATTTTGAGGTTGAGGTCTTCGGCAAAAATCATGCCCACGTCATCACAAAGCTGGTGAGCCGTTTGAAAATGGAACTCTCTCCGCGTGTCGTGAATCTGTTCGTGCAATCGTCGAATCTTGGCTTGTACTTTCCGGTAGTTCGCAGAACCCTGTTTTTTGTTTCTCAATTTGCGTTGCAGCCATTTCAGCTTGCCTTGCAAGTCCACAAAGAAGCGGGGTCGTTGAATCAACGCTCCGGTCGAAACCGCCAAGAACTTTTCCAAACCTAAATCAATGCCGATGGGTTCACCATGGGGCAAAATATCGGGCACTTGAACCTCACATTGCAGAATCAGTTGGGCGTACCATCCCGATGCTTTCTTCACCACGCGCACTTGCTTGAGGTCGAACCCATCGGGAAGGGGACGATGCAAGTTGATGGGCACCAATCCCACCTTCGGCAGCTTAATCTGAGTCCCTCGGAGTGGGCTTGCCCTGAACTGCGGAAACACAAACGAGCGAATCTGACCAAACTTTTTGAAGCGCGGGAAACCAAATTCTCGCGCTTTCATGAACTTGAAAGACTTGTCCAGTCGTTTCAGGATGTCTTGCAACACTTGGGCATCGACTTTCTGAAGGTCTGGACGTTCTTTCTTGGCTTGAGTCAGGGCTTTCTTTTGTTTGTAGTAGTCGGGATAGGGTGCGTTGGCTGGAATGATAAATTCCGCTCTGAGGCTGCAAGCGTTGACGGCGCACTGGCGCGAATTCATCCAGTCTTTGCGCTCTCGCAAGGCAAAGTTGTAGACCTTGCGACATTGCTCCAACCAGAACAGCATTTCAGCTTCCTGGATGAGGTCTGGATAGATTCGGTAAGTGTAAGTCAGGCTCAACATTCCGCGATTCTAACCCAATTAACAATTTTGCTAGAGCGCCTGAGACAGTGGCGTTTCCTCCTCACGAAGTGGGGCGAAACCCTCGTGTCCAAGCCTTGGCGCAACGTCGTTAAGCAATAGTCAAGGACACAACTCGTCAACGCCCTGGCTTTCATCCCACACCAAACGAAGCGTTATGGTGTGGGATGAAAGCCGAGTTAGCTAGAAACGTTATTTAATGCCGTGCTGACCGACACAGTTCTAACCTTGTGGGCGGTTAAATGCTTTCTAGGCAGCAGCAATCGCTATCCACCTTTAGGAAGATGTTCCCCCTGATCAACTGCGGCATTATGGACACAGATTGAGAAGCTCATCGTCTAACACAAAGGCAGTCCAAACCGGGTAGGGGCTGCTTTTTTATTGGAAATTTTTGATTAAGAAAGGTAAAGCAGGCAGTGGGGTTAACGATCGGGAGCTTTAAACTTTTCAAACTCGCCCGATTCATAGACAATCAAGCGATAGGTTCTAAACAGTTTCAGAATGGATACCCAAATTGCGCAGTTGATTGTTAATGGCATCTCCCTCGGTAGCATAATCGCCCTCTCAGCCGTGGGGTTGAGTTTGACCTATGGCATTTTGCGGCTGTCTAACTTTGCCCACGGAGATTTCATGACGCTGGGCGCTTATTTGACGCTGTTTCTCAATACCGTGACCAATCTGCCGATTTGGGTGTCGATCGTGCTCTCGGCTGCCATCACGGTGGGGGTGGCGCTGCTGATTGAGAAGCTACTCTGGGCACCGATGCGCGCTCAACGGGCGACTTCAACGACGTTAATCATTATGTCGATCGGGCTAGCGCTCTTCATTCGCAATGGCATTATTTTAGTTTGGGGCGGCAGCAATCAGCGCTATGAGTTACCCGTAGCCGAAGCATTATTGCTAGCGGGTGTGAGAGTTCCTCTTTATAATCTCGTAGTGATCGGGTTAGCAATCGTCGCGATCTCGGCGCTCCATTATCTGCTGCAATATACCAAAGTAGGCAAAGCCATGCGCGCAGTCGCAGACGATATTGATTTAGCGCGAGTCACGGGCATTGATGTCGATCGAGTCGTGATCTGGACGTGGGTGATCGCCGCAAGCATGACCGCCCTTGGCGGCAGCATGTTGGGATTGGTCGAAGCCGTAAGACCCAACATGGGCTGGTTTTTGATTTTGCCGCTATTTGCCTCAGTGATTTTGGGCGGCATTGGCAACCCCTATGGCGCGATCGCCGGAGCCTTGGTAATTGGCGTGGCTCAAGAACTCAGCACTTATTGGCTACGATCGGAATACAAGCTAGCGGTTGCGCTCTTAATTATGGTATCGGTTCTGTTAGTGCGCCCGCAGGGATTGTTTAAGGGGACTATGTGAGCAAGGGACTATGTGAGTACTTAACTGCTAAACCTCTGTCAGCAGAATGAGCAAACCTTGCTAAAACTGTGGCACCGTAAAGAGTGTTTGTGAATTTACAAACTCTTTTTATAAAGTATGAAAACTCAAGCAAAAAAACTGACTCAGCGCCTCACGCTAGAGAGCTTTGCTTACGCAGCGATCGAGAAACATTTCAAAAAATCCATCAAGCACGAGTCGGATGTTCTAGATGATCAAGACCCCGAACCGCTGCACCAAATGCGTGTGGGCTTGCGGCGGCTAAGAACTGCCATAGACGTGTTTGGATTTGCGATCAAACTACCGCAATCGATCAGCGATCGGGCAATCAGTCAAATCGCTCACTCGCTGGGGGCGGTCAGAGATCTTGATGTGCTCACCGCAGAACTCAAGACTCAGCAGCAAGCTAACCTGCCTTCATCCGAGCAAGACGGGTTAAAAACGCTGCTTAAAACGATGGCAAAAGAGCGCAAACATGACTTTGCAGGCTTAAAGAAAACCCTCAAAGGGTCACCCTATGAGGAACTCAAAGCTGCCCTTGAAAGTTGGTTAGAAAAGCCTCGCGCCCGATCGATTGCTCAGTTGTCGATGCCAGAAGTGTTGCCAGACTTATTGCTGCCGCTAATCAGTCAGACATTGCTGCATCCGGCCTGGTTGGTCAATGCGACCTTCGATCAGGGAAAGGCGATCGTGCAGTCCATTCACCCAGAAATGTTGGATGAGTTTGTCCAGCATCACGGCCCTGTCTTGCACGATCTCCGTAAACAAATGAAGCGAGTGCGCTATCAAACAGAGTTGTTTGTAGAGTTCTATGACTCGGCCTACACCGAGCAAGTTGAGGAGTTTAAAACCATCCAAGAGGTGTTGGGTCAAATTCAAGACGGTGCGGTGCTGCAAACCTATCTGGAATCTCAGATCAAGGGATCAGTTCAAGCCGTGTATCCTACGTTGTCAAAACAGCTTAACCAAAACGTTGCCCACGCGCTGCGACCCTGGCAGACGCTACAGCAGCGCTATTTAGACCCAGACTTTCGAGCAGGGCTACGATCGCTGTGCAGTTCTCCAACCCGCTCATAACTCACCCGCCTAACATTGGGTCAAAATCTCATAGCCGCTAGCAGTGACGACTAGCGTGTGTTCACATTGGGCAGAGAGTTTGCGGTCTTTTGTCAACGCTGTCCACTTATCTTTCATGACTTCAACTTCCCAGGTGCCCTCGTTGATCATGGGTTCGATCGTAAACACCATGCCCGGACGCAGCTTTTTGCCCGTGCCCCGTTTGCCATAGTGAGGAACTTGTGGCGCTGTGTGAAAAATATTGCTGATCCCATGGCCTACAAAGTCTCTCACCACTGAGAAGCCCTGAGCCTCGGCATAATCCTGAATCGCTGCCCCAATATCGCCAATTTTGGCTCCTGGCTTCACTTGCTCTATGCCTAGTTGACGACAGCGATCGGTCACCTCGACTAAGCGCCTTGCTAGGGGTGACGGTTCGCCAACAAAATACATCTTTGAAGTGTCGCCGTGATAGCTCTCAACGATCAAGGTCACGTCAATATTAATAATGTCGCCGTCTTTAAGAATTTGTCTCGCGTTAGGAATGCCGTGACACACGACTTCATTCACGCTGGTGCAAATCGATTTGGGAAACCCGTGATAGCCTAACGGCGCGCTTTTAGCTCCGTGAGCTTGAGTCCAGCGTTCGGCTTCGTCGTTGAGCTTAAGGGTGCTGACTCCTGGCTTGACCAACGGTTCTAGATAGTCTAATAGCTCTGCCGCCAAGCGTCCGGCCCGGCGCATTTTTTCGATTTCGCGGCTAGAGAGGAGGGTGATAACTTCTTGTTCCATGATGCGTCTATTGTAGCTTTGGATGCTGGAGCGATGCGGATGTGAATCTGCAAAAGAACGCATCCAAATCTATCAAACCATAGATCATGCCGGGATAAGAAAGTTAGGCATCGTTCAATCCAAGGTTCAATCCAGGTAGGAACTGCGGAGTTCCCCTACCATAGCCCTCTCTAGGAAATCTTTCGAGCCAGAGACTAGGGTTCTAATAGGAATCAGCGCGATCGCTGATCTGTTTTCTAAGAACCCCAGTTTCTATCTTTCAGGTGGCTACTGCCCGGCCGGCATTAGACGTTAAATAACGCCTGTTCCACGACCGCGCTGATCGCCTTCTTCGGTGAGTTCGCCCTGACTGCTTTGATTAATTTCTTTCAGTTCTTCAATGCGGGCTGCTTTGTCGGTTTCTGCTTGCTCTCGTGCATCACCGGGCACGTCATAATACATTTCTGGCTCGACGGCGTAGTTGTTGAGCAGCCCTTCTTTGTCTACGGTGTAGCCATCAGTTGTGCGAATGCTTTGAGAGTCGGTCTGATCGTCGGTAGCGGCGCTAGATTCTCCCTCTTCGGTGGGATGGGTCTTGAAGAGATCGCCTTCTCGCTCTCGACGTGCCGCCGTCTCTGCGGGAATGATATGACGATCGTAGCCATCTTCTTCAACCCGATCGGGCCCATCAGTCGTGACGTTCTTCTGAGTGTTGCTTTCTAAGTTAGACATTGTGTTAATTCCTCGTTAAATCTAGTTTGTAACTTCGATGCCTAGATTAAGGGTTTAGTATTGTCAGTTACACTACCTTGAGGAGGGGATTAATTCACGATCGATTCACTTTCCTCTATCCTTAGAGATATCAATTGCTTAAACTCCGCTCCTCGTCTAGCGTTGGTCGATCAGTTCTCAGGGTTATCAGCGCGCTGTGTCAATTACTTCTAACGATAGGTGCAGACCTACGCATATTGCTTATACACTCGCATGGGACACCTGTTTTTCGTACCAGTCCGATCTATATTTTTTTCTATTAGGAATCAAGATCATGCGCCTTCAGGACGGTTTTAAGCTGCTCAAAGACACGGCTGCTGAGTGGAGTGAGGATAATGTGCCCCTTCTAGCGGCTGCACTGGCTTACTATACGGTGTTTTCTCTCGCTCCTTTGCTGCTGATTGTGATCGCGATCGCGGGCTTGTTTTTTGGGGAAGCAGCCGCACGAGGAGAAATCATTGGGCAGATCCAGGGTTTGGTAGGGCGAGAGGGCGCAGAGGCAATTCAGGCCATGATTCAGAATGCGAATCGACCTGGGTCAGGGGGCACGATCGCGACAGTTTTGGGAGTCGTCATTCTGCTATTTGGGGCTTCTGGGGTGTTTGGTCAACTGCAAGTGGCCCTCAACACAATTTGGGAAGTCAAGCCAAAACCTGGCAATGGCATTAAAAGCTTTTTGCAAGCTCGATTTTTATCGTTTGCAATGGTGTTGGTGATTGGATTTCTACTGCTAGTCTCTTTAGTGTTATCGGCCGTGTTAGCAGCCGTTTCAAAATATTTTGGAGATTTAGTTCCGGGTTTTGTGATCGTGGGTCAGATTGCTAACTTTGTTATTTCATTTGGCGTTGTCACTGTTTTAATTGCAGCGATTTATAAGTTTTTGCCAGACGTTAACATTCCCTGGCGAAATCTTTGGGTAGGATCTGGTGTGACGGCGTTATTGTTTAACTTGGGCAAGTTTTTGCTGGGGCTTTATATTAGTCACGGTGGAGTTGGCTCTGCTTATGGGGCGGCTGGGTCGCTGGTGGTATTGTTGATTTGGGTGTTTTATTCGGCTCAAATTTTGCTGTTTGGCGCAGAGTTTACGCAGGTTTATTCTAAATATCGAGGGTTCCCGATCGAGCCATCTAAGCACGCCATCCGTGTTCCAAAATCGTCAGACGACTCGCCCAATCAGCCCTCTAAGATGCAGCGATCGCCAATCAAGGTTCGGCAAACTCCCTACACTCACTATGCTCTTGGGCTGCTCGGCTCTGTGGTGACGATCGCCGGAATGCTGCGTAGATCACCCCAACAAAAGCGCAGAAGGGTTAGATAATTCAGCAGGTTTCATGACCAAACTCAAGTTGTCCAATCCACAATCCGCTGTCCCAAGATTTGAACTAGCCCGATCACAGCTTGAATAATCGGGAACCCAACCAAGCAGATAAACGCGGCTTGACGAGTGCGAACATCCAGCCCCTGACGCACCGCCACGATCACAGCCAGCAGACTCCAGACTGCCAGCACAAACTGAATCGGTCTTCCCAACAGTGGAATTAGCGTCAAAAAATTGAACACTTGCGGCGCATAAGCAAACCCGATCGGACTCAGCAAATCGCTATAAGTTGGATCGATGGGCTTCATCCATTGTCCTACTTTCCAGATCGTAAACGTCCAGAAATAATAACCCACAACAACACTGAGTCCATCAAACAAAAGCGCCACAAAAAACACCGGGAGGGCGACTCGATTGATCAGCAAAATCACCGCGCTTCCTAGCAGGTGAGAAAGGGCAGCTAGCAGCACGATCGTCAGCGCCAAGCGATGATTTTTGGGGGTGTTGCGGGCGTTTTCATAGAAATCAGCGTTTAACAGCAGGGCGTTGGTTAACGCCTTCCAAAATCCTTCTTGTAACGCTTGATGTCTCACGGGACGTTCCTAGTTGCTGTGCAGCCATACTCTACTCTAAGAGAGGTATCTAACTGAGTAGAATGCTTAAGTTTGTGGGGCGAATTTTACAGCGAATGCAAGGGGACACCTTAAAGCTGTTGGCCTTGGCAGGAGTCTTGCTGCTGATTTGGGGCACCGTTGCCCCGATCGGAACTCTAGTGTGGTGGCTCAGTCAAAATGCAGAAAGTTTGGGCTTAAAAAAGCAAGACCCTGAGCAACTGCCCGCTAACTCTTCGGCTAATCGCAACTCAAAATCGGCAAAACGGGCGATCGATTGCTACATTGTCTATCTGCCAGGAGTCGGCGATTTCTCAGCCAATCAGCTATCGTCAGGCGAAGAATTTTTCTTAAATCATTTAGAACAGCGTCATCCCAACTGCGTAACGGTTCGAGATGTTTTTCCTTATTCAGTCGCCAACAAAGATTTAGGCGGCGAACGGCTGCTGGCTCCAGTCTGGAAAACGGCTGAAAAAGCAGACGGCTGGTTCAAGACTGCAAATGTTTTGATTAAGATTCGCAATCTCTGGCGATTTGCGATTTCGGCTGACGATCGCTATGGCACTGTTTATGGACAGGGCATTGCCGCCGCGATCGTGGAACGCATGAACGCCGTTCACCCGATTCCGCGTCGGCGACCCATTCACCTAATTTTGCTGGGCACGAGTGGCGGCGTACAGGTAGCGCTGGGTGCCGTTCCATATTTGCACGATCGTTTGCCTGCAAACCTCACCGTTGTCTCAGCCGGGGGCGCATTTGACGGTGAGGCTGGCTTTGATGCCGCCCAGCAGGTTTATCACCTCAAAGGTCAACGAGACTGGGTAGAGGGCATTCCTCGCATTGTTTTTTCTTCGCGATGGAGTTGGACGATCGGGTCGCCCTTTAACCGAGCCAAACAGCAGGGTCGTTATCACTTTTTAGACAGTGGCCCTCACACTCACGATGGTGATCAGGGCTATTTTGGTCAAGCGATCGCTAATGGCACCCAGACGACCTATGTGCAGCTAACGCTTGAGCAGGTCGAACGCCTGCCTATTTGGTCTGCCAAGTCAACTGATCAACCGATTTCTCCGCCTTAACGACCCATCCAGGATTTTGTTAATTTCATGACACTCTCAAACCCTGGCTGTCGCTCTGGATGTCTTGTATACCACCAGGCCCAGACAATCAACACGGCTTGAAACGGCAGTCTAGCCCAATATAAAATTGGCTGATGGGGAATGCCCTCGATCGCGATCTGATTAATCGCCATATTAATGTTTGCAGGAAACACCGCGACAAACAGCGCAATCAATCCCCAAGCTGCCGCCACACTCACGACTGGAATCAGTAACCCAATGCCGCCTAGAATCTCAAAGAAGCCACTGATATACACAAGGGCAAGCGGGCTAGGAAGCTGCGGGGGCACAATGCGAACAAACGGAATTGGGATCGCAAAGTGAGTGATTCCTACAATAATTATTGAAACAGAAAGAACAACTCTTAGAACCTCTTTACGACGATTAGAGAAAGTGTTTGTAATCATAGATTATAAAAAATGACGTTCTGGATTAAGAACGATGCTGGTGATAACTTAGAGACGTGAACTTCACGAGATCAGAATCGGTATGAAAATACAGCATGAGTCAAAAGCGATGTAGAGAAATAGCTTTGCCGTGTCTATTGCCTATGCCATTAATCAATGTGACTTAATCCACGATTTTTAGTATTTGTACCTCCATGATTCTCAGGGTTTCAGTTCAGAACTCCTAGTGATTCGTCCTAAGATTCTCCGTGTCTCAGTCCAGAATTCCTAGTACTTTCATTTTGATGCTTTCGGACTAGCCATGATCCCTGGGTTTTTAGTGCTTTGATCCCCTGTTCTTAATGACGACATTCTAGCGATCGTTGCCCAGAAAACCTCTCTAGCTTTCGGCGGGTTTGTTGCCTTTCTGATCAGAACTGCTTCGCCCTATTGAGCCTGAGCCGCCGCCCCGCGCTCTAGCGTTTCGGTAAGCGTCGGGATGAATGCGTGTGAGATGAGGAGTGCTGTCTGACTCATGTCGAATGCAATGAGACGAGGGAGGACAGCAACGACGAAACGAACTATCTCTCAGGCAGTGAACGAATAAACTCCCGTAGGACATCCGTGATTGACCGTCTCGTTTTCTGGCAGTAAGAATCCAAGCGTTCTTTCTCTTCTTTCGGCAATCGAATCTGAACAATCTCTTTACTGGTCATTGTTGCAGTGTCATGAAATATGCAGTACAATAATAGCACGCTGATTGACTGTGCCCAAATGAGAACTGCTCATCAGTACCGATTGAGATTGACTGCAACGCAGCAAACCACAATTGATCAGTGGCTTGAACTTGCACGTCGTCAATACAATTATCGGCTTTCAGAGCGGTTTAACTGGTACGAGCAAAATCGCTGTGACATTCATGCTTGCCCGTTAATCTGCCATCTGCCAGACCTCAAAGACCGTCCTGACTTCTATTCTCAGAAGCGGGATTTAGTCAACTCTAAGCAGTTGTTTCCTGAATACAAAGAGATTCCTTCTCACACCCTACAGGACGTGATTGCGCGGGTTGAAAAGACATTTGACCGATGGCTAAAAGGCGATATCAACGGCAAGCGGAGCGGCAAACCTCGCTTCAAGGGACGGGATCGATTTCGTTCGCTTGGGTTCCCAGATCCCATCAAGCCAGAACACATTGACGGTCGGTTCATCCAGCTTCCCAAGCTAGGCAAGTTGAAGCTGATTCTGCATCGCCCCTTACCCAATGGCTTCAAGGTTAAAGCGGCTGCAATCATTAAGAAGGTTGACGGCTACTACATCACGCTATCGCTTCAAGATGCAACCGTTCCAGTTCTCACTCCTGATCTTCCAGTAACGGGAAATACTATCGGGATTGATATAGGGCTGAAGTCGTTTCTCACTGATGATTCGGGTGAAGAGATTGCCATCCCTCAGCACTATCGCAAAGCTGAGAAGCGACTGAAACGGTTGCAGCGTTCATTGTCTCGCAAAAAGAAAGGCTCAAATCGTCGCAAGAAAGCGATTAAGCGAGTCAGCAAGGCGCACCTGAAAGTCTCGAATCAGCGTAAAGACTTTCATTACAAAACTGCACAAAAGCTTTTATTTCAGGGGAGACACGTCGCACATGAAAAGCTGAATGTCAAAGGATTAGCTAGAACACGACTGGCAAAATCGATTCACGATGCTGGATGGAATCAATTCCTGCAAATCCTCTCAATCAAGGCTGAAAGAGCCGGATTGCTCACGATTGCAGTGAACCCAAACGGTACAAGTCAAGACTGCTCAAGCTGTGGGGTCAAGGTCAAAAAAGAACTCTCTGACCGTTGGCATTCATGCCCTAATTGCGGGTGTGAACTTCACCGTGACCACAATGCAGCCATCAATATCAAACACAGAGCGGTAGGGCATTCCGTTCTTAAAGCTCAGGTAACGTCCGAAGCAATCGCTGGAGTCACTGAGAAGCCCGCGTTCTATGCTGTCAGCATAGAACGTCGGGAGTATGTCACAATGCTCAACCTCTAGATAGAGGTGTTCATCCTCACTTCAATTCACTATCGTCATAATAATTAAATTAATCGTAATAGCAGTGAAAGTAGTCAATAGCGCTCAACTTTTATTGGAGACTCATCACCACCCCCTCTCTCTGGCTGAACTCCTAGCGCGATCGACCAAAATTGCCGATTATGCCCTCGAAAACGCGGCCAAACTCGATCAGCTAGGAGCCTTTCCCAGTCGAGAATTTGAGCAGATTGCTGAAGCGGGTTTGCTATCGGCACCCCTCGATCGACGGCTAGGCGGATGGGGGTTAGGCATTGAGTCTAATGTCACACCTGATCTGTTGCAAATTCTCAAGCAGTTTGGGCGCGGAAACCTGGCCGTCGGGCGAATTTTTGAAGGACACGTCAACGCGCTGCAACTCGTGCAAACTTTTGGAACTCAGGCTCAGGTCAAAGCTTATGCTAGTGATGCCCGCGATCGTCACAAACTCTTTGGAGTCTGGAACGCTGAAGCCGCCGACGGACTAAAGATCACTCCGCTTGAAAATGGGCGATATCGGCTAGAAGGCTGCAAAACCTTTGCGTCTGGGTGCGGGTATGTCGATCGCCCGTTTGTGAATGGGGCATTGCCCGATGGTCGCTGGCAAATGTGTATCGTGCCGATGGATCAGGTGTCTACGGTGAGTGACCCAACCTGGTGGCAACCTTCAGGAATGCGGGCCACCGCCAGCTATAAAGTCGATTTTAGTGGCGTTGAGCTAGAGGCTAGCGCTCTGATCGGTCAACCCAATGATTATTATCGTCAGCCTTGGCTATCGGTGGGGGTGGTTCGATTTGCGGCGGTGCAGCTAGGGGGAGCCGAAGCGCTGTTTGATGAAACTCGCAAATTTTTGCAGAGTTTAGGGCGCACTCAAGACCCCTATCAAGCCGAGCGGTTGGGGAAAGTCGCGATCGCTCTCGAAAGCGGCAATCTCTGGCTCAGGGGTGCCGCCGCGTTTATCACCGCCTACGCCCCCATCTTTGCCGGATCGCCGATCGTGCCCCATCCTCAAGCCGAGCAGTTAGTTGCCTACGCCAATATGGTGCGATCGGCGATTGAGCAGATTTGCATGGAGGTGATTCAAGCCTGTGAACGATCGGTCGGAACGCGGGGTTTATTGCCCCCAACCCCGATCGATCGCATCATTCGTGACTTGACGCTCTATTTGCGGCAACCTGCCTTTGATGCCGCTTTTGCCAATGTAGGACACTATGCGCTGAGTCAGCCCAAGTCCGCCAATACTCTGTGGTCTCATGACTAGAGAATCGGTAGCAGCGTTATTAAACAATCCCCTAGCGCTGCCGTTTGGCTCATTCACGTCTCAAGAATCCGTGCTGATCGTTGCGCCTCACCCCGATGACGAAACCTTGGGCTGCGGAGGCGCGATCGCTCTTCTGCGCTCTGATCACTGCCCGGTGTCGGTGTTGGTGATCAGTGACGGCACTCAGTCTCATCCCCGATCGCTGAAATATCCGGCTCCGGTTTTGCAGCAGCTACGGCAGCAAGAAACCCTGGATGCGTTGACCATTCTTGGCGTTGACAGGGCATCCGTCACCTTTTTGCGCTTGCCGGATGGGGCTGTCGAGACGTTGGTGACCTCAGCGGAACATCAAGCAGCCTGCGGGACTTATCTCGAAGCGATCGCGCCTAAAACGATCTTTCTGCCTTGGCGACATGATCCGCATCCTGATCATCGGGCAACGTGGCAGCTAATTCACAGCGCGATCGCTCATCTGCGGGTTGCCCCTCGCCTAATCGAATATCCCATTTGGGATTGGGACTTGGCCCAGAGTTGCGGGTTGCCCAACTCGGCCCAGATCACGGGTTGGCGATTGAATATTGAAGCGGTTGTCTCCCTCAAACTGCGGGCGATCGCTGCCTATCGATCGCAGATTACTGATTTGATTGATGACGATCCTAACGGCTTTCGATTAACCCCTGAGATGTTGGCAAATTTTATGCACCCCTGGGAAATCTATTTTGAGGAAATTTAATGAATCCACTTCAGCCTAACTCTCTGCCGCCCAGCTATTTTGATGACCTCTATCGCGCTGACCCCGACCCCTGGAAGTTTGAAACTAGCGACTATGAAGCGGCGAAATATGCAGCCACGATCGCCGCTCTGCCCAAACCCCGATATCAGTCAGCGTTAGAAATCGGCGGCTCGATCGGAGTTTTAACTGAGAAATTAGCCGATCGCTGTGACTCGCTGCTGTCGATCGAGGTTTCAGCACTGGCGCAAGCGCGGGCTATTCAACGCTGTCAGCTACTCCCTCACGTTCGATTTGAGTTGATGCGTGTGCCCAAACAGTTTCCTGAGCAATCTTTTGATCTCATTCTTGTCTCAGAAGTCGGCTATTACTGGAGTTGGGACGATTTGCGACTATCGCAGCAGGCGATTCTCGATCGCTTGCAGCCTGGCGGACATCTGCTTTTAGTGCACTGGACGCTCTATGCCAAAGACTATCCACTAAGTGGTGATGAAGTGCACGAAGCATTTTTAGAGTTGTCACCGACTCATCTGCGCTCATTAGAAGGACGGCGAGAAGAGCAATATCGGCTTGATTTGTTTGAGCGAACTGGGTCGCTAAACTAACTCTTATGTTAAGTCAATGATCCTTCACAAGGCAGACTCAAACCCGACTCAAACTCTGCACAATTATCTTTAACGCTAATTCAAGCAGGTCTTTCGCTTTGTTGTCCAGCGCTTTATCTTCTAAATCCTCGATCGAGAAACTTTGAACCTCAACGACTGGGTTTGAAGTCTTTCAGCATCAGGAGATAAGAGGGGAGCTTGCGCTGGCATTCGCGAAGAACTCTATCAGATTCGCTTTTCTAACCAGAATTATAAAGTCTTTAAGTTTGATGAATCCAGCCCACTCTTTTTTAGGAGACAGAGCCAAAATTGTGATGCAAATTAACCGATCGCAGACCGCCCCTAGCTTGGCGGTTTTGGCATCTAAAGATTTCTCTCAGCCCCTCGTTCAGACCGCGATCGCGGCTAGCTGCGAGGTTTGTGTGATCGTCCCAGTTCGCAATGAGGCAGCAACGCTAGAAGCAACGCTAGCGGCATTAGCTCACCAGACAGATTTAAACGCTAAACCTTTGGATCTAGATTGCTACGAGATCATTCTACTCGCCAACAACTGTAGCGATCGTTCGGTGGCGATCGCCCGTCAGTTTGCCGATCGTCATCCCGGTTTAAATCTGCATATTGTTGAAAGAACCCTGGCGATCGCAGAGGCGCACATCGGTCGAGTTCGACAAATGTTGATGAACGAAGCCTATCGCCGCCTCAGTGGGTTGGGACACAAACGTGGCGTGATTGCCTCTACCGATGGAGACTCTCAGGTCAGCCCCACCTGGATTGCAGCGATCTTGCACGAAATCGCCAACGGAGCCGACGCGATCGGCGGGCGCATTCTGCTCGACCCTCTAGGACTAGCTCGTTTGAGTCCAAACGCTAGAGCCTGTCACCTGCGAGAAGTGGGCTATCGATCGCTGATTGCTGAGTTAGAAAGCTATCTCGACCCTGACCCCTGCGATCCGTTTCCGCGCCACTATCAGCACTATGGGGCCAGTCTGGCGGTGACCGCAGAGATCTACGCTCAGGCAGGCGGGTTACCGTTGGTGCGATCGCCCGAAGATGTCGCCCTCTATCGGGCGTTGCTGCGGGTCAATGCTCGATTTCGGCATAGCCCGATCGTGCGGGTGGTGACTTCGGCTCGGCAAACCGGACGCACTCAAATCGGTCTCGCCAATCAACTCAATGAATGGGCAGCGATGGGGCCACAGCCCTTTCTGGTCGAATCGGCAGGGGCGATCGTAACTCGTCTACAAGCCCGACAACAACTGAGAACGCTTTGGCTACAAATTCTAAATGGCTATCAGCCACGACTGAGCAACGTCGAGCCAATCGCTAGAACACTATCTATTTCATCACGCTGGTTAATGCAAGAGTTGTCCTACCCTCACACCTTTGGATTGCTAACCGAACGAGTTGAGCAACGTCAGCAAGCAGAAAAATCTTGGTCAAACCAATGGGCGCTTATGGACATCAGACAGGTAATTCAAGACTTGCGGGTGTGTTTAGAGCCTTTGAGATCAGCAGGCGCAACGCCCAACGCTAAATTCGCGGCAATGACAATTCGAGCACAGGCTTCGGCATCTGAGAGCGCGTGATGGTGCACCAGATCAATATCGAGACGCTGACAAACATCGGGCAACTTAGTCGGATAAATCTGCCAGGTTTTGCGAGCAAGCTGCACGGTGCAGATAAAAGGTTGCGCCGGGTAAACAAGGCTGTAAGCATCACAGCAGGCATAAAGCACGCCTCGATCGAAGCTAGCGTTGTGAGCCGCAATAAAATCAACCCCTTGTATCAAAGGAGTCAGCGTCTCCCAAACCTCGCCAAAGGTGGGCTGATCGGCGACATCGCGCCAGTGAATGCCGTGAATATGCGTAAACTTAAACGCTTGGCGGGGCGGACGAATCAGCGCATGAACTCGCTGCACAATCTGATTATTTTCGACCCGAATTAGCCCGATCGAGCAGGCGCTATCTCGCCCCTGATCAGCAGTCTCAAAATCTAATGCTACAAAGGGCTTCATCTGCTTCCCAACACGCGCCATATCACAAAAAACATAAACGACAAATAGCCAACCACAATCACCCACTCTAACCAATTGGCTGGAAGTGCTGTAAACATCTCACCCATCCGCAAACCTTTTTAATTCGACGATCGGACTTAATTCTAACTGGTGAGTTAGCTCCTAAGAGATGCCCACCTGAGATGCGATCAGTATTCAGCCTGATCGAGGTCTCAGTTTGGTGGCTTGCCCTGTTTAGAGCAACTTTCAGTAGAAGGTGTCTTGACAATGAGATATTTAGTTTGATAGAATTTCGGCTTTTTTGATGTATAGTAAAGAATATGTTACTTAAACCCGTGCACTACTCAGTATCAGTTTTGTGAGCGTCTAAAAATCAGTCACCCACTGATGACGTTCAGACCGAGCAACACGCTCGTTACATAAACCTCCAGCAGAAGCTCTCAAGGCAACTGCCTGGGTCAAATCACTACGAAGGTTGAGTTTCTATTGAAGATTCAAGCAGTCGATATTCAGTCTGGCGATCGCATCATTGCTTACTGCAATAACAAAATGCAAATCTGTACAGTGAAGCGGATCATAGACCCCGATCTCAGTAACATCACGCTCTCCGTTTTTACCTCTGAGAGTTCTCGAAACTCGATTTCTCGCGTGCTGCGGTTTCAGCGAGATGCTCTAGTAGAGTTGCACGCCAAAAACCCAGGCGAATCTGTGAATGCTAACGATTCCCTCTGCGAGCAGGTTTAGGTCTGTCTCACGATTCTTTGGGGTCGTGGGCAGTCAATTCTTTCTAGATAGATCTTTTTAGACAAGACGCGCCAAGATGTCAGCAAGCCGCTGATTTTGTTCATCAGTGCCGATCGTGATTCGCAGTTTGTCTGACAGACCCTCGCGATTGAAGTAGCGCACTAGAATGCCCTGTTCTTTGAGAGCGAGGTAAAGCTGTTCTGCATTTCTGGCGGGCGGTTGAGTGAGCAAGAAGTTAGCTTGAGAATCCCATAGGTGAAAGCCTAGATTTTTGAGATCAGAAAACAATGTTGAGCGCGATCGCTTGACCCGCTCTGCACAGCTATTTTTATAGGATTGATCGCGCATCGCCGCCACCCCGATCGTGCAGGCGATCGCGTCAATGTTATAGCTATCTTTGACCTTAAAAAATCCCCTCAAGAGAGCCGGGTTTGCAATGCCAAATCCAAGTCTTAACCCTGCTAGAGAATATCCTTTTGACAATGTGCGCGTGACAATCACATGATCAAATTCTTTCACCAGCGATAACGCAGTCTGATCAGCAAAGTCAACATAGGCTTCATCGATCACGAGAACGCCCGATAACCCGATCGCTAATCGTCGGAGATCGGCGATCGAGACACAGTGACCCGATGGACTGTTAGGCGTAGCAATCAGCGTCACGGCACCTTTTGCGGCAATGAGTTGCTCGATCGGAAGCTGATAGTCTTCTCCATAGGGCACTTCGACGACTTCGGCAACCTGCACTTCGGCTAGCGTTTGATAGAGCACATAAGTTGGGATTGGGTAAACCACCCTGCGCCCCAAATCTGCACAGGCGCGAATGATTACATTCAGCAGGTCGTCGCTGCCATTGCCCACAATCAGCCAATCAACCGGAACGGCTAACACATCACTGACGGCTTGACGAAACGCATTCGCAAACGGGTCGGGATAGCGCCGCAGACATTCGCTATCGAAATTTTGCAACGCCGCGATCGCCGCCGGAGATGGAGGGTAAGGATTCTCATTAGTGTTGAGCTTGATCACAGAGGTGCCAGGCTTGGGTTGCTCACCGGGAACATAGCCCACGATCGCATCAACGCTAGGGCGAAAATAAGAGTTCATAGCGCAGTCGTTGGTAAGAGATTTCGATCGAGAACAATCAGTTAGTCAGCCCCTGATCTAAGGCTGCTTGCAGCTTGGTTCCTTGAATCGAATAATCCAATAGCTGCATTGGGTGCAGCACCGGAACAGATTTTCCCTGAAGCTGCAAATGTTTAGAAATCTGCACAAAACAGCCAATATTAGCCGAGGCAATCAGTTGCGCCCCGGTGTTGGTCAGATTCTCAACCTTTTGCCGACCCAATTCTTCGGCAACATGAGGGTGCAGAATGTTGTAGACTCCAGCGCTTCCGCAGCAAAGAGCCGCGTCGATCGGTTCTCGCAACTGCACCCCCGGGATCTGCTTTAACAGTTGGCGCGGTTGGATGCTAATCTTCTGCCCATGCAGCATATGACAGGCATCTTGATAGACCATCACCAAGGGCTGATCTTGCAGAGGCGAAAGGGGTGCGGTCAGCCCAACGGTCGCTAAGAATTCCTGTACATCTTTGACCTTGCTAACAAATTCCTTAGCTTTTTCGCAATAGTGCGGGTCATCTTGCAAAATGTGCGCGTATTCTTTGAGGGTGTGACCACAGCCCGACGCATTGATCAAAATCGCATCCACTTCACTCTCTGCAAAGGCATCAATCATCTGACGGGCAAAGGTTTTAGTCTGGTCTTCTTGCCCTTGGTGATGAGACAATGCACCGCAGCAGCCCTGACGTTGAGGCACCACAATCTCGCAGCCGTTTGCGGTCAACACGCGCACCGTCGCATCATTCACGGCTGGGTTAAACAATCGCTGCACGCAGCCCAAAATCATGCCGACTCGGTAGCGTTTTTGTCCCTGGGCTGGAATTAGAGCGGGAATTGTGTCTCGAAATGCGCCAGCCGGAATCTGGGGCAGCACCGACTCCATCGCGGCGATTTGGGGGGAAACTTGTTTGAGAAAGCCTAGCGATCGTACCAGTTTTTGCAAGCCCGATTTTTGATAAAGCCCTAGCGGGCGCAGCAATAGGCGCATCCGATCGGGGTAGGGAAACACCGAGAAAATGAGTTGTCTGAGCAGCTTTTCAGGCAGAGGGCGCGAGTGATTGCGCTCAATTTGTGGGCGAGTGGCCGCGATCAGCTTGTCATACTGCACCCCCGATGGGCACGTCGTCACACAGGCCAAACAGCCCAGACACGAATCAAAATGCTGCACCGTTGCCGGAGAGAGCGGAATCTCGCCCTCATTCACCCCATCCATCAGATAGATCCGACCTCTAGGCGAGTCGGTTTCTTTGCCAATCACCCGATAGCTAGGGCACGTAGACAAACAAAACCCGCAGTGAACGCACGAATCGATCAGCGTTGGGTCAGGCGGATGGCTCGGATCAAATCCGAGAAACTGTTTTGCAGGCGACTCGGCAGACGTGATCGGATTTTCTGACGTTTGCATAATTTAGATTCCACCGACAAAGCGACCAGGACTCAATAGAGATTTTGGATCAAACTGAGTTTTGATTTTCTGCATCAGATCCAACGCATTTCCAGCGTAGCCCCAAACATCAATTTGTTGCTTAAAGGAAATGGGAGCCTGCAAAACTGAGAGATAGCCGCCCGTGGCTTGGCAGAGCGATCGTAGCTCCTGAATCATAAATGTCCGAGTTTCGCTGTTTAGAACCAACTGACCCACCCCACTCCCTAAGTGAATCGTGGCTCCGGTCGTTGGAGACCGTTGCTCAATTTGGGTCAGCAGGGCGATCGCTTCTGACGGCTTGACTCCGATTTTGCACACGATCGAGTTTTTTTGACCGACCATGCTTTCTCCCAATCGTCGCCACAGATCTGCCTCGTCTGCTTCTGGATAGCGTTGTGATGAAAGCCCTAGGGCTGCCCCAACTTCGAGCGATCGGGCTGCTTGCTCTGTCACACTTTCAGCGATCGCTTGAAACCGAATCAACAGCCCTTTTTCCTTGCCTAGCTCTAAATCAGACATCGTTTGAGCCGACAGCGCTTCGATCGCCGTTGGCGTAAGCGCAGAATTTAAGAACGTTTGAGCGGCTTGAGCTAAGTTTTCTGGGTGCCCACTGAGCACGATCGTCTGAGACGCGTGAGGAATCGGATAGACCCGTAATGTTACCTGCGTAATGATGCCGAGAGTGCCATAGGCTCCGGTTAGCAGCTTCATTAAGTCATATCCGGCCACATTCTTGACGACTCGTCCGCCTGCTTTGACGAGTTGCCCGTCACTGCGGACAAATGAAAGGCCTAAAACCATGTCGCGCACGCTGTTATAGCGATGCCGCAGCGCTCCGGTATCTGCCGTTGAGAGAATGCCGCCTAACGTCGCCTGGTCGGGATAATGGGGATCGATCGCCAAAAACTGCCCCGACTTTCTCAACAATTCTTGCAGATCAGAGAATTTGATGCCCGCCTCTGCCGTCACAGTTAAGTCTCCGATCGCGTGATCCACCAATCGATCAAGCCGCTCAGTGCTGACCACCAAACTCACGCCCTCCACCAGCCCGCCCCAGTGCAGTTTGCTGCCCTTGCCGCAGGGCAACACCCGCAGCCCGTGTTGAGCGGCGTAGCTGATCACAGCCGCTAACGCTTCTGGCGTGGAGGGATAAACCAGATGAGAGACGGGACTATTCGGCAAGGTGGCTTGCAAAATCGGCGATCGCTGAGTCTCGGTCAGAGCGTCCCAGGCGCAAACACCGTCAACTCCAACAAGGCTTTCTAGGCTTTCTAACACTGGGGCGACGGCTTTCATGAATGTGTGACGCAGTTCACTGCAAAGGGTGAGAAAACAGACTAACTATACGGAGTGCTACTGAGAGAACATTAACCAGGTGGAAAAAAGTCTACCGTTGCAGATCCGATTACGTAGGGAATAATACCCTAGCAGGCGATCGGAAGGTGAGGAGAACACCCCTGATTAACCGTTATGCTCAACTCATCTCAAGCCCCCGATTATAGAGCGTCATTGCTCCTTCCTGTTGCGGTTATCTAAAAGTCATCAGCGATGCAACTCATCCAGTCACCGTCCTCATTGATTATGCTTCAGCACACGATCGACCAGTGGACTCAGACTCTCCTCGACCCTGAGTTAGCAGCACACCTACGATCGTGCCTGTCAGATGTGAAAACCACGATCGCCCAGCTTCAGCAACAGTCAGCCTGGGAGCGAGAACAGCGTCAACGAGCCGAAGCTGAAGTTCGGTTTTTAGAACGCATGACGCACGCGATCGACCAATCTGCCATCCTAGACTATCAGCGCACCGAAGCTGCCCTGCGAGACAGCGAAGACCGCTATCGCCGCATTATTGAAACCGCCACCGAAGGAATTTGGGTCTTAGACGCTGACGAAAATACCGAATTTGCCAACGGAAGACTCGCCCAAATGCTGGGCTATCGGGTTGAAGAAATGCAGGGCAGGTCAGTGTTTGACTTTATGGACAGCGAAGGGCGAGAAATTGCCATGACCTGTCTAGAGCAACTGCGGCACGGCATTCAAGCCCCCCATGACTGCAAGTTTCGCTGCAAAAACGGGGTCGATTTGTGGGCGATCGTCTCTGCCACCTCAATTTTTAACACCCAAGGCGACTACACAGGCGTTTTGGCCATGATCACCGACATCACCGATCGCAGACGCACCCAGGCGAATTTAGAACAGTCGCTCTGTCTCCTGCAAACGACTTTAGAATCAACCGTAGACGGCATTTTGGCGATCGACATTTTTGGCAACATTCTGACGATGAATCGACAATTCATCACGCAATGGAGTTTGTCAGATTCGGTGCTGCCGATGCAAAACGACCAAGAGCTATTAGCCGCCACGATCGAACAACTCAAAGATCCCGCTTTGCTCTTAGAAGAGCTACAGGCTGAACTGGAGCAGCCCAATCTTGAGACCCACCTGCTGTTAGAACTGCACGACGGACGGTTTTTTGAGCGCCATTCTAAACCGCAAAAATTGGGCGATCGCACGATCGGCAGAATCATCAGTTGCCGCGATGTCACCAACGCTAAACTCGCCGAAGTTGCCCTCGCCGCCCGCGAAGAACTGCTGCGGACTGTGGTCACCAACACCCCGACTATTTTGTATGCCCTCGATCAAGATGGCATTTTTACGCTGTCAGAGGGCAAAGGGCTAGAAGCTCTCAACCTCAAGTCAGGCGAAGTCGTAGGCCGCTCTGTTTTTGACTTATATAAAGACTATCCCAGCGTCATTCAAGCGGCTCAACAGGTGCTCAACGGGGCAGAAATCAACTCGATTTTGCACGTCGAGGGAGTGATTTATGACAATCGAGGCACCCCGCTACTCGATCACCGAGGAGAGGTGTCAGGCATGATTGGCATTGCGACTGACGTGACCGCCCGCAAACAGGCAGAACAAGCGCTTCGTGACGCAAAAGAAGACTTAGAAATTCGCGTTGAAGAACGCACTGCCGAACTGCGCTGCACCAACCAGCAGCTTCAGCTAGAAATCGCCCAGCGGCGGCAGATTGAGCAGAGTTTGCGCGAGAGTCAAGTCTGCCTGCAACTCCTCAACAACATTTCGAGAGGCATCACATCAGGGCAATCGATCGAGCAAGTCCTTCAGTCCACCATTCACCAACTCAGCCAACACTTCCCAACGCTCCGCGCTGTCTATAGTGTGATCGTTGATAGCGTTTTGACCGCCATTCACTCGGCTCAACCTGAGACTCTGATGGATCTAGCGGGAGTGGTCTTATTAGATGTGCGAGAAGCGCCCGCCTATGGTCAGATCATTGATCTCCGCCAGCCGATCGTGGTCGCCGATGTCACTCAATCTGACTTTTTGACCCCCGTCGTGAGCAGTCTGCTTTCAAGAGGCACCCGCGCCTTGCTCACGGTTCCCGTTCAGCACTCAGTTCAGCAAATTGGGTTAATTAGCTTTAACTCGCCTGAGCCACGCCAGTGGAGTGACTATGAGATTTCAACCCTGACTGAGATTGCTGATTATCTGTCGATCGTGCTTCAAGAAGCGCAGGCCCAGCAAGAGCGCCAGCGAGCCGAAGAGCGTCTGCGTCTGTTTGAGTCGGTGGTGGTTAACGGGCATGATGCGGTGATCATCACGACGGGTGACGCGGACGATCCCAAAATTACTTACACCAATTCTGCGTTCACAGAGTCAACAGGCTATGCCCCCGAAGAGGTGATCGGCAAGACTCCGCGCCTGCTGCAAGGAACTAGAAGCGATCGGGCCCAATTGGACAAAGTTCGCCAAGCGCTGCGGCTCAACAAGCCGATTCAGACAGAGTTGGTCAACTACCGCAAAGACGGCTCTGAGTTTTGGGTTGATCTCAACATTGTGCCCATCTTTGACGAGGGAAAGCTGACGCATTATGTGGCGTTGCAGCGCGACATCACCGATCGCAAGTGGGCAGAGAAAGCGCTGATCGCGACTCAAGCCCGTTTGAAATATCTCCTCTCGTCGAATCCCTCGATCATTTATACCTGCTACCCCAATCGCAGCCGCTCCTGCACGTTTGTCAGCGAAAATATTACTCAGCAGTTGGGCTACGAAGTCTGGCAATATTTGAAGGAATCCCGATTCTGGCTCGATCGGGTTCATCCTGAAGATTTGCCAGATGTGCTAGATCACGTCTCTCAGCTCTTCGAGGTCGAGCAACTCACCTGTGAATATCGATTTCTGCATCAAGATGGCTCCTATCGCTGGCTGCGAGACGGCATGAAAGTTTTGCGCGATCGTCAGGGGCACCCGGTGGAGATCATTGGCTCAGTGGTTGACATCAGCGATCGCAAGTGGGCAGAAAATCAGGTTCGCGCCTCTCTTGAAGAAAAAGAGGTGCTGCTTAAGGAGATTCACCATCGCGTTAAAAACAATCTTCAGGTCATTTCTAGCTTGCTGAAGCTGCAAGCCGGGTACATTAAAGACGATCGCATCTTAGAAGTGTTTAAAGAAAGTCAAAATCGCGTCCGGGCGATGGCCTTGATCCACGAAAAACTTTATCAATCAGATGATTTAGCCAAGACTGATTTCGCAGAATATATCCGCAGTTTAACCACCGATTTGTTTCGCTCCTATTCAGTCAGTTCGCGCTTAATCAAGCTCAATCTACAGGTAGAAGATGTGCGTCTCAGCATTGATACGGCGATTCCCTGTGGGCTAATCATTAACGAACTGATTTCAAACTCGCTGAAATATGCTTTTTCAGCAGGTCAGACCGGAGAAATTAGCATCTATCTTGCCTCTGAAACTGAAAACTATTACACGTTAAGGGTTGAAGACAACGGCTCAGGGTTTCCAACGGATTTGAACTTCCGCAACACAAAATCTTTGGGATTACAGCTAGTGTGCAGCCTCACCAAACAGCTACACGGGACGATTGATTTAGAGTGTCTACAGGGAACAGCTTTTAAGATCACGTTTGCCGAGCAAAACAAAAGGTTTAGTCGATGTTAACTGCCAAAATTCTGATTGTTGAAGATGAAAGCATTATTGCTTTAGATATTCAAAATAGTTTAGTCAATGCGGGATATAAAGTCGTGGCGATCGCCACCTGCGCTGACGAAGCTCTCAATCTAACCGGCCCAGTTTAGCCCTGATCTGGTGTTGATGGATATTCGTCTGAGGGGCGAAATCGATGGTGTAGAAACCGCAGAAAAACTTCGCAGAGAGTTCAATCTTCCGGTCGTCTACTTAACGGCTCATGCTGATGAAAATACTCTGAGAAGAGCAAAGATTACAGAGCCTTTTGGCTATATTCTAAAGCCCTTTGAAGATCGAGAGTTAATTACCACGATCGAGATCGCCCTCTCTCGCTATCAGGCTGAAGTCGCTATTCAGCTAGCGCTTGCCAAAGAGAAAGAACTCAATCAAATAAAATCGCGATTTGTTGCGGTTGTCTCCCATGAGTTTCGCAATCCTCTCAATGCGATTCTTTTTTCGACCGAGCTTTTAGAACGCTACGACGCAGAGATTTCACCAGAGAGAAAGCAAGGATATTTACAGCGCATTCAGCTATCGGTCAGACGCATGAATCAGCTATTGAATGATGTGTTGACGATCGGGGAAACTGAGTCAGGTGATTTGCCCTTTAACCCTCAATCACTCGATCTTCTGCAATTTTGTAAAGAGTTGGTTGAAGAATTTCAACTCAGTCGATCGCCCTACTGTCCTATTGATCTCACTTATAGAAATGCAGATTTTTTAGATGCAGAGAATCTATCTTTTCCTTGTTTGGATGAAAACCTATTAAGACATATCCTAACTAACATCTTGTCGAATGCAATTAAGTATTCTCCCCAAGGCAAAAAGATAGAATTTAACTTAACTTATAACAAGGAAACAATCGTATTCCAAATTCAAGATTACGGTATTGGTATTCCGATGATTGACCAATCGCGGTTGTTCGATTCCTTCTATCGCGCCAGCAACGTTAAAGCGATTCCTGGAACAGGGTTAGGACTCTCGATCGTCAAACAATGCGTTGATTTACACGGTGGCACGATTGAAGTGTTCAGCGAGGTCGAAACAGGAACTATCTTTACAGTCACGCTACCGTCAGGGAACTGCTATTCAGCATATGAAAAAAATCTTAGTCATTGAAGATGAACAAACCGTTCGAGAATCGATTCTAGATCTGCTAGAAGCAGAAGGCTTTAGTGGCATAGGCGGCGAAAATGGCAATGTTGGGCTGCAACTTGCCCGCGACAATCACCCCGATTTAATTCTCTGCGATGTGCAAATGCCTGATTTAGATGGCTATTCGGTTCTGACCAATCTTCGTCAAGCCACCCACACCGCAGACATTCCCTTCATCTTTCTCACGGCTAGAGGCACCAAGGCAGACATCCGCTATGGCATGGAGCTAGGAGCCGATGACTATCTCACCAAACCCTGCACTGCTACAGAGTTGCTGGGGGCGATTTCAGTTCGCCTTGCCAAGCAGGCGGCGCTTTTAGAGCGCTATCACAAACAGATCGAAAGCACTCAACTAGAGAGCAGCGTTAGCTCCGCTCACTCTCAATCGTTGCAGCAGCCCGATAGTGAAGTAACCCATTCTTCTAGCACTCGTGATGGGTTATTAAATCACTTCTATCAAGAGCTACGCAATCCCTTGTCTACTATCAATATGGCGCTGCACCTGCTCAAAACTGCGCCGATCGCGACAGGTTTTGAAACCAACGTTGCCACGATTCAACAAGAGTATGGGCGAGAACTGGCCATTCTTCAACAAGTCTATAAACTGCAAGATTTTCTGATGCCAGAGAGTGCCACCCTCCTGCAAAGCTGTCATCTAATCGAGTTGTTTCAAAGCGACTTAGAAGAGTCAGGTTCAAACAATTAATTCTAAACACTATTAAATCGACAGGGCGAATGAAAATTTGCCTTTTTTTGTGACGATCGTAGCGCAACGTTCCAAAATTAAAGGGACACCTTTTGATGCCCCATCATAACCCAGAAGATTTAAGCTCTAGCTCAACGTTTTCAAGAGGTACTTAATAGTTGTTGCCTGACGTTTCATAATTTGCTCAGGAAAAACTAGCTCCAACACCAGACGGCTTCCTTGGCGATCGCAGATGGTATTTACCGTTTCAACTTGAGCCAATAGTCGTTTAGGTAAGGGTTCACTAACGGCTTGACTCACCAACAAACCCACGGGCTGACTGCGACTTAACGGAGTGCGATCGTCGAGCACTCCTGTCTCTAGTTCTATCTGCAAGCTGCGATGACTGATTTCAGTCGCCACGGCTGGATATAACCGCCCTTGCCAATAGACCTGAGCATAGGCATGAATTGGCTTGCGTAACTTAGCATTGACAACGGCCGCTTCTCGCTTGCGGAACGATCGGGTGACGCTGCTGGCGATAAATTTAAACGACTCCATTGGGTCATCGACGCGATCGCGCTGCTGAGAATACCACTCGCGCACGTCTGAGTAAATGACTCGGTTGAGATCATCAAGTTGAGTGCGGTTTGGCTCAACAAACTCGATCGACAACAAAGTTTGTGATTCATTTAATGGCACTGCGCGAATCACATCTGCGGTAACAAAGGCTCTGGCACCATAGTCGCCAATTAACTCTAGTTCAACTCTATCTAGCAGGTTTGACCAAGAATCAAGAATCAGTTGACACCCAGATTCACTGACATTATCGGTTATGCCCTTGAGAGTTAAGTCTTCGCTGTAGATAATTCCTGTGAGCTTGCGTTCTAGACGGTGTGAGCGTCTGAGTTGAGGTTGCTCAAAGGCAACTAACAGCGCCGAGCAAATTAAGATCAGATTGAACAAACTCCAGACCATGTTGACTATGATGGCTTCTGTGTCTTCTTTCTGGAAGTAGAGCCGGAAGGGAACGATGGCGATCGCCGCCGCCACCAAAATGCCTGTCATCACGAGTCCGCGAGCCGAAGTCCAGTCAAAAGAGCGTTTCGTCACCGAGATGCCCTTATCTGTGACGTTAAATGATCCTAATTTGGGATTAACCAACGCCAACAAGGTCACTAGCCCCGCGTGAAACGACATTGCAAACTCATAGATTTCGTTCCAAAAAGAAAAGCGAACGTGTTTATAAGTGATGTAGTTAGCGTAGGTAGAGATGAAGAAGTGCGGCAGCGCATAAGCCAGGGTTTCTAGCCCTAGACCCCGAATTGGGTTGATGTTAAACACCAAAAAGATGGCCGGAGCTACGGCATACATCAAGCGGGGAAAGCCGAAGAAGAAATGCGACGTGGCGCTGAAATAGCAAATTCTTTGAGGAATAGACAGCTTTAGATTGGGGTTAAAAAGAGGATTTTCGATCCGCAAAATCTGCGCCATGCCTCTCGCCCAGCGAATCTGCTGACCCACATAAGCCGAAAAATTTTCAGGAGCCAAACCAGCCACCATAATTCTGTCGTAGTAGACAGACTCGTAGCCAAGGGAGTGGAGCCTGAGCGAGGTGTGACAATCTTCGGTGACTGTTTCGACGGCGATACCGCCAATTTCTAGCAGATGGGCCTTGCGAACGACGGCCGCCGACCCGCAGAAAAAAGCCGCATTCCAAAAGTCATTGCCTTTTTGCAACACTTTATAAAACAACTCATTGCCCACCGGAATCTTGCCACCCGTTTGCAAATTTCGCTCAAAGGGGTCGGGGTTATAGAACCAGTGAGGCGTTTGAACGAGGGAGACTTTCGGGTTGTAAAAGAAGCCTACGGTGTCTTTGAGAAAGTGACGCACCGGAACGTGATCGCAATCTAAAATCAAAATTAGATCGCCTCCCGTTCTTCGCATCGCCGTGTTGATATTTCCGGCTTTGGCGTGGTCGTTGTTGTCTCGTGTCAGCATGGTGCAGCCGAGTTCGTCACACATCTGACGCAGTTTTTCTCGACGAACTTGATATTTCTCAGCCCGACCATCATCTAGAACATAAACCGTCTTTTTCGCGGCCGGGTAGTCGATCGCTAAGGCCCCGATCGCTGTTTTACGCACAATCTCTACATCTTCGCTATAAGTCGGAATGTAGATGTCAACGTTAAACCACTGATCTTGAGGAATGGGAGTCAGATCAATTGACGTGCGTTCTTTTAAGCGCAGCGTTTGGAAAAATGCTAACGCTAGGGTCAAGATCGCATAGAGTTCTGCCCCATAGAGCAAGATGCTAAAAACGGCATCAATCCATCCGGTGGTCAGATTTAGCGTGTAATGAGTGCGGTAATAGAGATAGCGAACCGTTGTAAGCAGGCTCAACCACACCATAAATAGGTGAAGATATTCGCTCGTGTCACCGCCTGTCTGTTTTTGTTCTATCGCGGCAACGAGCCAGCCAATGGTCATTAAAAAGACGGCGACTAGCCCCTGTTGCCAGACTTCCAGAGGGGTGATGATCAGCGGAATAGACAGGATCAGTAGGAACACCATCAGCCAAATTAGCTGAGTGCGTCCTGTCTGCTGCAAGGTGCGATCGCAGAAGCTAGGCGTGAGGTCAGCCAACCACGTCACCAGTCGCTCACCTCGATTTCTAGTGAGCGATCGCTGAGGGTCTAAATCAGAATGGATCATAAGTCTATCCCGCAACACGTTTTAGATATAGCTGGGCAATGCCATAGAGAAGGAAGGAGAGGGCAATGATTCCGGTGGGCAGCAAGAACCAGTGATCTTGCAGGAATCGCCGAGTTTTGGCTAACAGCCCGATCGCGGCAATTCTCTGCGGGTGGGCTTGCCGCAAAAACTGAAGTTGGTAAGCGTTAGAGTCGAGAGAGGAAAGAGTCGGCTGGCGGGCGTTGATTAAAACCGTGTCTTTCTGAAGTTGATAAAACCACTGGTCATGACTGATCACATCCTGCACTTGTTGAAGTCCGCTGTCGGCTTGGGCACTTAGGGCAACCAAAATGCGATCGGGGTTCCAAGGCGAAACAATGCTTTTGATCACGCCTCCGGCATCGGGGATGGACTGAATCTGTACTTGATCAGACTGTCGAGCGAAAGCGCTCATCAATCGAAAACCCCGATCGGGCGCAAATACTTCTTGAAGAGGAAAGTGCTCTCGAATGCCAATTCCCACTAAATTGCGGTCTTTTTTGATCGGTTCCGGCAGCTTTGCGGCGGTATATACGTCTAATTTGATGGTGTTGGCTTGACTCAGCCGCCCTAGTCGTTCACTCACTTTCATTAGGGTCATCACCTCTGATTGAGAGGGTGAATCGGGGAGCACGATCGCGGTCTTAGACAAATCTTGCGGGGCTGTGAATGGAAAGCCCGTGGTCAATAGCTGGAGATCAGGCAACTGCACCGAGGTTTCTCGTTTGAGGTTGAAACTCGTGTTGGCGTGGACGGTTCCCCAAAGTTGGTCGTCGCTGCTTTGTCCACATTTGTTGATTTGTTTGGGCGTTAGTTTGAAGGAAACATCGATGACCGAGTTGGTCTTGATCAAATTTTTGGGGAGGTCAACATTCAAGGTTTCGTCCGTGGCTCCTGCATCTGACGACAGCTTTTTACTGCCAACCCCGACCCCATCAATACGAACTTCTATAGTGGATTCTCTGGGGTTGATTTGGACGCTGTGGCTGTAGTGCAGATTCATGGAGCTACCGCGCAAAAAACTGTCGTCTGGCAACGCCCGAAAGCTAAACTGCACCGGAGGAGCCGACGAGCCACGCACCGTCATATCTTTGACGGGTTTGTTGTCGAGTCCTTTAAGGTCGCTTAAGTTAAAGCTGTTTTGAAGCGGTAAATAGCGCGACCACTGTCGCGGGTTAGGTGACGAAACCTCTGCCAATTCATTGACGGTGATGGCTTGCCCAGTGCCAATCTTGCTGGTTTGAGGCTGAACTAAAAATTGCACGGCTTTGGCCACCCCTGCGGCACTGTTGCCCGTCACAATCAGAGCAGGCACACTGCCCTCTTTGACGGTTGCCAGCATCAAAATCCCCACGTCTTCAGGCAGAGCCGTTTTGTTGCTGTCGAGAATTTGATGATTGACGATCGTCATCGGCAGATCCAACGTCTTCAGCGCTGGCTGTTCGTCGGGCGTGCCGATCATGATTAAGCGATCGCGCCGTTCAAAATTTTTCAGGTCTTTGACCAACTGAGTTTCTAGCGGACGAAAATCTGCTAACCGCCCCATCTGAGTTTGAAAACGACTAGCGGAGGTCAACCAAGCTGCACTGACTTGAGCGGGAAGCAGGTAGTTAAGGCGGGTGGCATCTAAGCCGAGGCGATCAAAAAAGGGAAACGGGTAGGTGCCAAAATCTAAAGCGATCGGCTGGGGCTGATAGTCAAACACCAGTTTTGAGTCTGGCAACACCTCTGACCAGAGAACTTTGTCTCTAGGATTGGAGCAGTTAGGTGAGTTTTGCTGCTGGGCGACGACGCTAATCTCGTTGTAATCTTGAATCAAATTGCTGGGAATGTTGACGATCGCTTCCCCGACTTGAGCTTGCTTTAAGTTCAGCGGCACCCTGTCAAGGCTCCTATCGTTGACGCGCACAATCAGGTTGGAACGGTCTTTTAACAAGTCAGGCGAGTGTTGAAACCGAATCACCGCTTTGGCAGATTTGACCTTCCAACCCTGAGGGCGGGTGAAGCCGAGACGAGCTTCTGAGTAGGTGCCTTCTAGACGAAAGCGGTTGCCAATGGCAGGGCTGCGATTGAACTCTAGGGTGTATTGGCTGAGAGGATTTAAACCGTTTGGCTCAGTTGATTCTGGCTTTTTGTCTGGGTTGGGAGCGATCGCGAGGGGCGGCTGGGGGGCAACTGCGTCCGGTGGCGAAATCGCTTCGGGTACGGGTACTGATTCGAGTGCAGACCCAGATTCAGGAATAGGCTCAGGCTCAGGGTGATAGACAGGCGCTTGAGGGCGATAGACCGGGGCAGGTGGCGAACTCGGCAGCTTAAACGATCGGATCAACTGATCCTCTTGCTTCTGAACGCCTTGAGCCGCGACCCGATCTGACGTGTGATCTTGAGAGAGCAGAATGACCCAGCCTGCGATCAGCCCGACCCCGCAGAGCAGCAAAGACCGCAGCCGAGATCGACGAAAGGGATGGCGATCGCGGGGAGAAGGAAACTGACCTGAAAACCGATTTTTCATGAATTAGAGGGGGGTTTTGGAGCATTGCGAGAGGGAGAGAGATAAGGCGCGATCGTGGCCGGGGGCAATAGCCCAAACCAGACCAGATTTTGGGTGTAGTAAGCAGAATCGCTGTCCCAAAAACCGTTTCGGTAGGTGGGCACTAACTTCTGTTGTTCAATCTGTTGCGCGATCGCCGGGTCAATGACTCGAAAAGCGGCATACAGCATTCCATATTGCGACGTGGCTTCATAGCTCACGAGGGGTTGCCCGTCTAAATCGAGTTGAGCCGGAATTTTTTGCTGCGATCGCCAGAGAGTTTTCATAGAGTTCAAATGCTGTTGTAGATAGCGTTTAGCTTTTGGCTCATCAAACCAAACCGCATCTAGCGAGACTCGCCACCAAACTCGTATGGCATCAAATCCATAGCGGCTGATGATATTCGGTTCGTCTAATCGCGAATATTGACCTGTTTTGAGATTTAAGCCGACCCAATCACTCGGCAAACCCACTTTGGAGAGGCTGGCAGACCGTTCTAACACCTGATAGCTGCTCTCAACCAAGCTCAACCAATCGCGATCGCCATCGACTTGAGCAAATAACCTGAAGGCATAGGGCGCTAAATAGGATGGGTTTAAGATGAGCCGTTCTCCCTGTTGAAAGGCTGCGATCGGGCCAGGCAGCAGATAGCGCTGATGATTGGCAACGACGGTAGACGACTTCCAAAGATCTTTGAGCTTGGCTTGCGCCAGAGTCAGATATTCGGCCCGTCCCCAGCGTCGAGAAGCCAAGATGAGTGCGGTGATCGCATCAATATCGGCATCGCTGGCAAAGTTATTGTCTAGAGTGCCCCATTTTCCTTTAGAGTCACGTCCCCATTGCCACGCCCACAGGCGATCGAGGAGTTTTTTGATCGGCATTGACTCGCCGCAAATTATTTTCTGACCAGTTGAGCGTCAGGGCAAACCGATCGGGATCGTTAGCAAACACAGCCCGCAGCATGGCATAAGCCTGTCCTTCTGAGGTCGATCGTCCGGTGGCTTCCCAGTCGATCACTCGCCCATCTGACTGAATAAATCGCTGCCGATAGGCATTCCAGCTTTCGGTCAAACGGGCTGACGGGTCGATCGCGGCTGTCACGATTGGGCTAGAAGCCTGAGACGAAGGCAGCACAGACGCTTGACAAGCCGCCAAACTTCCTAAAGCAGCAATGAGAATGAGCCGTGGAAGAGAACGCAGCATTCTGTAAAATCTTCCTCTTAAGAACAGCGCTGCGATCGCCGAGGGGTGACGATCGCAGGTCTTCAGGTTTAAGGGTGCCCAAATCGATTCAGATGCTCAATAGCGCTCCCAAGGCGGCTGAAAGCCTCTTTGTCGGAGCATATCTTCCTGTAGCTGGTGAACTCGTCGCGTCAGATCCGCCGCTCCCGATTCGCCCTGCTGAATTTTGAGTTGCTCAAATCGCTCGATCGCTTCTAGGGGTCTGCCCTGCGCCGCCGTCAACTCTGCTAGGGATCTGAGGGCGATCGCATCGTCGGGATGCAGCTTCAGCACTTGAGAATAGAGTTGAGCCGCCGAGTCAAGCTGTCTCTGCTGAAATCGAACGCCGCCCAAGGCTGAGAGCGCGTCGGTGTTGTCAGGTTCGAGATGGACGATCGCTTGATAGGCATCTTCAGCCTGATTCAAGTTACCCAACGCTTGCTCTAACTGCCCCTTGAGAAATAGCAGACTGACGTTGCTGCGATCGTCGGGCGAGGTTTGCCGCACCCGTGCCATTAATCGATTGGCCTGCGCTCTCGCCTGGTCAGGGTTTCGAGTCGCCAAAAGCTGAATTAGCCGCACCTGAATCGAGACATTAGCGGGATCGGCTTCGATTAGGGCATTGTAGAGAGCTTCGCGCTGCGGGTTGGCAGGCAGCAGACCCACCAGACCATAAAGTTCAGGAGGATTTTCTGAAGGACGGGTTTGCAAGAAGCGATCGATCACAGCTTCTGCCTCAGTTGCAGAGATTTTTTTAGCTTGATAAGCAATCGATGCTCGACCAAGTTGAAGCTGAAAATCGCTGGGATGGCTGGCAATCAATCGATCGTATAAATCCAACGCATCTTGAAATCGGTTCTGCGATCGGCGAATTCCGGCTAACCCACGAGTGGCGGTCGCCACCAGATCACTATCTTGTGAGCCGCTAGAAATCAAGATTTCATAGCGATTGGCGCTGGCATCAAGATTGCCCTGCCGTCGATCGAGGTCGGCTAACAATAGCTCTGGGGCGCGATCGCTGGCACCTGGCGCGGTGGCTTGGTAAGCAGCGAGAGCACTTCGGGCAGCCGCGAAGTCATTGCGCTCGATCAACAGTTGCGCCAATCGAAAGTTCAAAAACGGCTCGTTGACTCCAGACTGAATCAGGGCTTGATAAACCGAGAAAAATTCTGCATCAGGCTCTAACCGGACTAGAGCGTGGGCGATCGTGAACTGCTGTCCCGACTCGCTAGGCAACGGTTGCAGAATGGGGCGCAGGCGTTGCCGCACCTCAGTTTGAGACAAAGTTTTTAACTGACTTTCTAACGCCAATTGCTGAATCACCAGCACCTTATCATCGGGCTGCTGCTGCACAAGCTGCCGATAGAGTTGCAGCGCTAAGGTCTGATCTGCCGGAATGCCACTCAGCACGTCTGCCGCCTCTCGTCGCAGAGACGAAGCCGGATTTGACGTTTCAGTCAGGACTTGACGATAGAGCGCCGCCGCTTGAGTAGAGAGGTCAGGGCGATGTTCTTGTTTGCCGATTTCGTTCAACGCCCGCGCTAGAGCAAGACGAGCATCTTGGCGATCGCGCAACGGGTCGAGCACAGACAGCGCCTGAGTAGGCTGCTCGATTGGCTAAATAAGCTTGCGAAAGCTCCGATCGAACCTGAATGCCAAAAGCATTGGTCTGATTAGGAAGCTGGGTCTCTAAAACCTGGACGGCTTGGGCCGCCTTGCCAGTGCTTCGCAAAGCGCGGGCATAGGCGATCGCAGCGTTGCCCACGATCGCTTTGTTGCTTACCAAACGGTAGCGCTCAAACAGGTCTAATCCTTTTTGAATATTGCCGCTATAGGTATAGATCTGAGCCGCACCAAGCACCATATCGGCACTGGGGTTGCCCTGCAAGGCGATTTCATAGTCTGACAGCGAATCGGCAAAGCGCCCTTGATAACCATAGAGCAAGGCCCGTTGAGCACGAGCTTCGGTGTCAGCAGGAGCCAGCTTTAACAAAGTGGTCAGGGCAGCAATCCCTGTGGTTTGCCACTCTGGTTTAAAGGCCGCTAGAACGCCGATCGTTCTCAAGGCCAGTTGATTGTCAGGGTCTTGAGCCACCACCTGCTGATAAGCCTGCCACGCATCGGCATCGCGTCCGGCGCGGCGATTGGCGATCGCTAGCCCTAACTTCGCCTCTATCGAATTGGGGTAGCGCTGCACGGCGCTGCGAAAGGTAACGATCGCCGCATCCACTAACCCCTGACCCAACTGGCCATAGCCTTCTCTCACCTGATTGGGCACCGTCTGAGCCTGCACCCCAGGAGGATTAATCAAAGGTGCCACGAGGGGAATTCCGGTGATTAAGAACCCCAAACAAACCATTAAAGTCAATCTTCCAGCGCGATCGCATCGTCTGGGCTGGCGGAGTTGCTTGCTCGTCAAAATTTCGCTGCTCACTGCATCCCTCTTCCTTTGGGTGTCACATCAAACTCAGTCTTGAGCCGAAACCCGGCCACCACTTCTGAGAAGTTGCTGCGCTCCTGAACTGAGAAGCCCACTCGCAGGTTGGGCAAAACTCGGAAATCATAAAATAGTTCCAGCACGTCTGGGGCATTCTCTCCACTGCGCTGCCGCAAAGCGTTATTGGATAAATCGCGACCGTAGGCAAGACCTAAGCGATCGTCGCGGGCAAAAATATCCAAAAACGTCAGCCCGCCGCTATAGGTGTCGCCTCCTTCGCCTAAGCCGAGGTTGTGATAGCGCCCATAGCGACCAAACACGCCCATTTTGATCTGTGGAAAATAATATTCAGCGTTGACTCCGTAGGCTTCTTCGCGATCGGATCTCAGCAAGCCTGTTTGACTGTTTCCCCGCGCCACTTGAAAGATCTCGCGGAAGCCACTGCGAGAGCCAGCGTCACGATCGGTGGCGTAGGTGCCTCGAAGAATGCCGTTGCCATAGCGAATGCCCAACTCTCCGGCAAAGCCATCTAGCGAGAAATCACTCAAGCCTTTAGCGGATGAGAAAACAGCCGCTTTTGCCTCAAGGCTGTCGGTGACACTCCAGTTAACCAGCAACCCCGGACGGGAGGCGATTCCGGTCGCGCTGAGGGCAGGATTGGTTTGGAATATCGGATTAAAAAACTGACTGGCTCCATCTTTAGCAAAGCTGTTGCGATCGAAATAGGACGTTAGATCCAACTGCCCAACCACAAACCGCAAATTTGGCAGGTCGCGGAGTGACGTGGCTAAATAAAGCTCAGTGACGTTAAACCCAGCGTTAGGCGTGTCTGTAAAAGCCGTGCCCGTGCTGAGATCCAGCGTTGCGCCCACCAAAACATTGGGCGTAAGGGGGTAAATGCCCGTCAGTCGCACCCGTGCAGAGGTTTGATCCGCCTGATACAGATACACCCCTTGCAGCGTTAGGTTAGGTGGGGTCAGCGCCGTACTTCGCACAAAAGGACGATCGGGCGAAATGAGTGAGCCTGCCCGATTCAGAGAAGGGGACTGCGAAAGCAGACCCGCTTTGCTGTGGGTTTCGCTTAAAGGGATTGGGAGCGGTGTGGCTTGGGCCGCAGGCGACTCTTGGAAGGAATCAGGATTGAGCGATCGCACCTCAGAACTCGGAGCCGAAAAGCGCAGGGGCGGCTGGGCAGGCACAAGCTCAAGTCCGATATCTGAGTTTGTGATCGCTGTCACCAACACAGGCACAGGCTGAGAGACTTTCTCAACGTGCGCCGCAGGGAACTGTCCCGAAATTTGCTGAATTAGATCATCTTCACTTTGATCAACAGCGCGAGACTCTTGAAGGAGGGGTGAAAAAGAAGGTGCTGGAGGCGAAATCGCAGCTATTTCGATCTGAGTTTTTACCCGATCGGGTGCCAAAACTTGAATCTCAGCTAACGGCTTTTTTACTTGGGCCACTTTCTGATTGGGCAAAGACTCGACTGGGTTTGCCTGGGCAGACTCTGACTGAAATAGCCCGATCGCCCCCAACGCAGCGATCGAAGCAACCGCTCCCACCGACAGAAGGTTATTTAAATGGGTGTACTTAGACAAAGACATCACTTGTTCACACGATTGCTGATGAGTTGGCGGCCCTTAAATTGTCTGAGAGAAAGAACTTTAAGGTACAAATTAAGCTGGCTGCGTTCTCAGTAAATGCCGCGCTTAGGCTGTTAACAAAGAACAAGACACACGGTAATGTCACTCACTGGTTGCGATTCACTTTTGCAAATGATGCAGCTTCAGAGCTTTCTCAAACTTGTCTTCTAACCTTCCCCGTTTGAGAGGGAACTCAACTAAAAGTTTTTAATCAGTCCCGTTTTGCCATCTAGCAAATCTCGAATCGTCTAGCGTTGACAGTGCACGTCTATTGGGAAAAATCAGCCTAGATGAGTTGCAAAACTCGTTAAAAGCGTCCCGATCCCCTGTTCTTCATCACCTAACCATGACTGGTCAACGCCATCTTTTGACGAAGCCCGCTCAGTCTCGATTGACCCTTGCCCTCACTTCTCTAATGCTGGGGGGAATCTGTGCAGGATGTCTGCCCTCTCGATCGCCTAAAACTGAATTGACGATGCAAGTCTCACCCTCTAGTCAGCCGGGAGTTTATAGCGTCGGCGGCCAAACAAACTTGCCCGATCAGACACGAATAACGATTCAAGCCGTGCGCAGTCTTCAGATCGTCAAAGACTCCTCTCGACTGACTAATCAAGAGCCAACCTATGCGATTTTGGCTCGTCAGCCGATCGCTGTGATGGATGGTAAGTGGCAGACCACCCTAAGTCTGTTGACCCTAGCTCCTAGCGGCAAGCTGCTAGAAAATTGGCAAACTCACAACCTTCAGCTAGGACTCAATCTAGAGCCAGATCCGCGAGTGACCTTTCAAGCGGTCACAGATCCCGCAGATCGATCGCTCAAGGTTGAGCAACCAGCCGAAAACGTCCCTAGAGAAAGCTTGATTGTTCGTTTCACAACCGACGGGAAAAGCTATTTGCAGTCTGAGCAAGCCTTGGCGATCGCGCCGCCCGTTCTCCAAGCTGCCAAGCCTTCGAGTGCTATGAATCCACTGTTAGGAACGCCCGCGATCGTCCCTGTGCAGGCAGTCTCCATGCAAACCAAAGGGGCAGCCAACGTGCAAAAGCAGATTGATGCCCCCCTCTCACCCCAGGAATTTTTGCATTAGTGAAAAAATCTCAGCTTTCCTCAACAAAACGTGGACTACAGAGAATTGCATTGATTAATAAGTCTGCAACGTCTCTGTAGTCCGCTGGGCTGATTTACAGCGCTCTGTTCTAAACTCCGTTAAAGATTAGGACGCTCTCTGCATCACCCATTGAGTCTCCAAACTTTGCAGCCGTTGCTTTAGCTGAGGGATCGTGCCTAAGTTTTCTGGAGAAGTGTTTGAGTTGAGAGCAGGCTGGGGAGTTGCTATCAGGCTTCCTTGTAGGGTTTCGATTTGAGACAAAATTTGCTGAAGCTGACTTTGCAGTTCGCCAAGCTGATCGGCTTGAGGAGCTTGGGCAAGAGTCGAGACGTTTGGGCGAGAAAAGCTGAGAAACGCTTGAGCGGCAGACAGGGGCAAAACGGCAGCCTGGACGCTCATCTGAGGCATTACTCTTGGAGAGACGTGATTCACGGCCCTGATCGTCGATGGCATGATTGCGGTTGCGTGAACCGGGGATTGAGCCGTTTCTTCAGAGTTTTGCTTTGCGCTAATCGCTGCTGTGAGTTTGGGCTGAAGGAGCGCTTCATCGTCGAGGAAGAACCTTAACCCAGACGCATCGAGGTGGCGATCAGAGAGCAGGCTGGACTGAAGTTGAATTTCTTTTTCTCTAAGCTGCTGCTGAACATCTTGCAATTGCTGCTCTACTTTGTTGAACTGTTGGGCAGAGCGTCGCCAACCCGTCAGCGCCAAGCCAGCGACCCCAGCCCCCAAACTCAGTAGGCCCGCCAACCCCAAATAAGGAGTTGCCAACTCTTTAAGCGGCCCGTCAAAGGTTTCGCCTTGAAACTGAGCATTGACTGGCTCTGAGCCAAAGATAACAAGGGGCGTAGCTAAAACCGAGAAGACGGCTCCGGCGGCGATCGTGGCTGGTATCAAAAACTTGCTAAGGGAAGATACAGGCATAGGTGACAATTCTGAGTATTCTGGGTGACAAATATAGCAAAGATGTAAATGATGGTTTCTTGCAATCGCTGCCTAGTTAGCCTGGCTGGTTTTAGCCTAAACAGGCGAGAGGCAGGAAGCCATACACCCTTTCTACAAGACTAAAGGCTTCTCCCTTAAAAAAGAATATGAATCAGATAAAGAAACCTAAAAATACAAAAAGCTTATGTAAAATCTCGGATATTATATTTTTGTAAGTATTAAATATAACTTTTGTATACGCAGGCTTTAATTTCTCAAACGTTACATCAAATTTGAACCACGAGACGTTTATGGTTCGAGTCAATCCCTCACTTAAAGTAGGTAGTCATGGCTAAATTCTCAATCAAATCAGTCAAAGCCTCCTATCGCAGAACGATCGTGATAGCGTTGGTCAGCTTGTTATGCGGATTATTTTTCTACCCTCAAACCTTACTCAAGTCAGCGCAGGCGGCTAATGCGATTCAACTACCGCTTTCAACACGAGGGGCTGAGATTGTCGATGCAGAAAATCGCCCCCTCTTACTCAGAGGCGTTAACTGGTTTGGTCTTGAGAGCGAAACTCAAGCACCAAACGGGTTGTGGGCGAGAGACTATCAAGAGATGCTGGCCCAGATCAAAGGGTTGGGGTATAACTTAATCCGATTGCCTTATTCGGTGCAATCGCTCCGAGGCACGAGTGCAACGAAGGTCAGCAGCATTAATTTTGAATTGGGCAGCAATCGCGACTTCCGAGGCAAAACTTCGTTAGAAGTGATGGATTTAGTCGTGCAAGAAGCGGGGCGGCAAGGCTTGCTGGTGCTGTTAGATAGTCATCGACTGAACCACGATCGTATCCCCGAACTCTGGTATGGCGATGGCTTCACCGAAGCAGATTGGCTCGATACTTGGGTCATGTTGGCTAAACGCTATCAAAATCAGCCTAATGTGATTGGGGCTGACTTAAAAAATGAGCCTCACGGCCGCGCTAGCTGGGGCACCTACGATCGGGCAACCGATTGGCGACTGGCGGCAGAGCGAGCCGGAAACGCCATTCTCAAGGTCAATCGCAATTGGCTGATTGTGGTCGAGGGCGTTGAAAATAATGTGCCTGGGCAGACGTTAAAACGACATTGGATGGGTGGCAATCTAGAGGGGGTCAAACGGTTTCCAGTCCGGCTGTCGGTTCGCAATAAAGTCGTCTATTCGCCCCACGAATATGGGGCGGGCGTGTTTGATCAACCCTGGTTTTCAGAGCGAGATTTTCCAAAAAATTTATACGATCGCTGGGAAACAAGCTTTTATTACATTGCTCGACAAAAAATTGCCCCTATTTTGATCGGCGAATTTGGAGGACGGCAGGTAGATGCAACGTCTAAAGAAGGGATCTGGCAGCGACAGTTTGTAGAGTTTTTGCAGCGCCGCAACCTCAGTTTTGCCTACTGGAGTTGGAACCCTAACAGTCGCGACACAGGCGGAATCTTGCTAGACGACTGGAAGACGATCGATGCAGCTAAACAGCAGTTGCTCAACTCCCTTCTTCCGGTGCCAACTGCTCGCCCGATTGACGTTGCGCCCTTAACCCAGCCCACTCAACCACCACCTAGCTCTCATCTGATCCACGATCGTGTCTGAAGCCAAAAGAGTTCTGAATCGTTGAGACTCAAAACTCATAATTCTTTAGAAACTACTCAATCTCGCCCGGCTCAAGAATGCGCTGGAAAAGATAACCCGTCCCTCTCGCGGTCAAGATCAGTTCTGGGTTGCTGGGGTCGTCTTCTAGCTTGGCGCGCAGGCGGGAGATGTGGACATCGACAACACGGGTGTCAACGTGACGTTCGGGCGTGTAGCCCCACACTTCTTGGAGAATCTCCGATCGAGAAAATGGCTCTCCCGATCGGCTAACCAATAGCTCCAGCAGGCTAAACTCCATGCCAGTGAGCCGAATGCGCTCATCGCCTTTATAAACTTGACGCTTGTTGGTGTCAATCCGAATCGTGTTGATGTGGATCACGCCAGAACTGGGAATCCCCGGTGCGCCTGTCTTCTCAACGCGCCGCAAAACTGAGCGAATGCGAGCCTCTAGCTCTTTAGGAGAGAAGGGTTTGACGACATAATCATCTGCGCCTAGCTCTAGACCTGTGATGCGATCGGCTACGTCTCCAAGTGCTGTTAGCATGATGATGGGCACGTCTGATTCTTTCCGCAGTTCTTGACAAACGCCATAGCCGTCTAGCTTGGGCATCATCACATCGAGAACGACTAGATCCGGTTCAGAGTTGCGAAAGGTTTCTAGGGCTTCTTCGCCATCGGCAGCGGTGACAACATCATAACCAATCATTGAAAGACGAGTTTCAAGAATGCGGCGAATGCTTGCCTCGTCATCGACCACTAATATTTTTTCTTTATGATTTTCCAACTTCTCTAACGCTCCCTAGGTCAAATCTCTGATCGTTAATTTTTTGTACTTTATCATTAAGATAGTAACCCACTTCACAACTTTCAGTTCGTCAAAGCCTCACCGTTACTGACCCTCAGACTTTCTTAACGATTGTCTATTTTGTGAAGGAATATCACAACAATTTTTGTAATGCCAAAACTCAGATCGCACTTCGTTTGTAACCAATGTGGGGCAGAATCGCCTCAATATTTTGGTCGTTGCCCCTCTTGTGCTGCCTGGAATTCGCTCGAAGAACAGGTGTCTCGATCGACTTCTGCTGCAACCGCGATCGGTCAGGTGACTCAGATGAGAACCAATGGCAAAAGCCGCACCTCAACCCGCAACGGCACGGCCCAGGCGGTTTCGTCGCTGACCTTAAATCAAATTACTGACCATCCTCAGTCTCGTTTATCGTCTGGATATACCGAACTCGATCGGGTGCTGGGCGGTGGCATTGTGCCGGGTTCGCTGGTCTTGATTGGGGGCGATCCAGGAATCGGCAAATCGACGCTGCTGCTGCAAACGGCAAATCGATTGGCAACTCGATATCGGACGCTCTATGTTTGCGCTGAAGAGTCGGGGCAGCAGGTAAAGCTGAGGGCGCAGCGTTTGGGCATTGGGAATCAGACAGAACCCTTTGAGAACGATGAGTCTGAGCCTTTATTAGAGGCTGCAACGCCCAAAAATGCGATCGCTACCGATGCTGATCTCTATTTGCTTCCTGAAACTGATCTGGATACGATTCTGGTGGAATTAGAGTCGCTCAGACCCGCCGTGGCTGTGATTGACAGCATTCAGGCGCTCTATTACAGTTCGTTAACGTCGGCTCCAGGTTCTGTCTCTCAGGTGCGAGAGTGCACATCGGTGCTGATGCAAGTGGCTAAACGGCAGAATATCACGCTGTTTATTGTCGGACACGTCACCAAAGAAGGCGCGATCGCTGGGCCCAAAGTTCTCGAACACCTCGTAGACACGGTGCTGTATTTTGAGGGCGATCGCTTCGCCAGTCACCGTCTGTTGCGATCGGTTAAGAATCGGTTTGGCGCAACTCATGAAATCGGCGTGTTTGAAATGGTCGATCAGGGGTTGCAAGAAGTGCTCAACCCGTCGGAGCTATTTTTGGGCAACCGAGACGAAGCCACCACCGGGACGGCCACGATCGTCGCCTGTGAAGGAACTCGCCCGATCGTCGTAGAACTGCAAGCGCTGGTCAGCGCCACGAGCTACAGTTCTCCACGCCGATCAACCACCGGGATTGAATACAACCGACTGCTGCAAATTTTGGCGGTGCTCGAAAAGCGCGTCGGCATTCCGCTGTCGAAGTTGGATGCTTACGTCGCGTCTTCGGGCGGTCTCAGCGTGGGAGAGCCTGCGGCAGATTTGGGCATTGCAGTGGCCGTGGCGGCGAGTTTCCGCGATCGCTCCATCGATCCGCAAACTGTCGTGATCGGCGAAGTAGGTCTCGGCGGACAGGTACGATCGGTGTCTCAAATGGAGTTGCGGCTCAAAGAAGCGGCAAAACTAGGATTCAAACGGGCGATCGTGCCCAAGGGTTCCTATTCCGACGTGCCCGGAATGGAGGTAATTCCGGTGTCGCGGGTGGTGGATGCGATGGCGATCGCCCTGGCAGGAAGCAAATCTCGACAACAAGCCGAGAGCGCTGAGGCTGAGGAGGGATGAATCTGTGAAGGTTGTCTATCCTCTCGCCCCTAAATTCGCCATTCTGGGGAACTTTGAGCCTCAGCATGGGCAGATTTAGGAGACAATTCACCCCATGATTTAGCAACGTCCACATTCGAGCTAGTAGTCCGCCAAACTAACTCCGAGGAGTCATATCGAACCACTTAGCCAAGATTTCGTTTGCAGGGGGTTTGGGGGAGGCAACCGTCCCCCAATGGGGGTTTGGGGGCGTGCCCCCAAGGGTCGGAAGCCCAAGATCATCGCCTTATCGCCAAAGCTCGGTACTAATCAAAGTTGAATGGGTGAACTACCAGAGCCGACAATCCTGGTTGATTTTTGGGGCGATCGCTCCCGTGGTGAGCGACAATAGAGCGTCGATCGCTGCAAATCTTGTCCTATGTCTCTAGATGCCCCGTTTACCGCCCAACTTCGGCAATCTGCCGATCACTTGTTTGATCTGATGGATCAGTTTTCGCAGGCAAAAATTCTAATTGTGGGCGATCTGACCCTAGATGAATTTATGACGGGGCAGGTTGAGCGAGTCTCTCGTGAGGCTCCGGTGTTGATTTTGCGGCATGAGACGACGCGACAGGTGCCGGGTGGAGGGGCCAATGCGGTTTATAACTTTGCCCGACTGGGCGCACGGGTGAAGGCGGTGGGTCTGTTGGGCAAAGACCAGCAGGGGCAGGTGATTCAGCAAATCTTTTTAGATGCAGGAATTGACACGCAAGGCATTTTTCTTGACCCCGATCGTCCGACGATTACCAAGACTCGCATTTCTGGGCACGCTCGGCAGTCGGTGACACAGCAAATTGTGAGAATCGATCGCAAGTCTGATGATCTGCCGTCGATCGGGCTTCAGCAGCAGCTTGCTGATTATATTCGTCAGCATATTGGAACGGTGGATGCGATCGTGTGTTCTGACTATGGCGATGGCACGCTCACTGAGTCGGTGATTGAGGCGGTTTTGGCTCATTCTTGTGCAGTGGTGGATGCTCAGGTGGGTCTCGATCGCTACCAAAAAGCAACGCTCTTCACGCCTAATTTGCCAGAGGCGGAACTGGCGGTGGGCTACAAAATCACAAATGCGGCTACGCTGTCTCAGGCGGGACGGGATTTGTTGAGGCTGACTCAGGCAAAGCAATTTTTGATTACGCGGGGCGAACAGGGGATGACGTTGTTCGATCGGGCTGGCACTGAGCAGCATATTCCGGCGTTTAATCGCACGGATGTGTTTGATGTCACGGGGGCGGGTGATACGGTGGTGGCGGCGCTCACGCTGGGTCTGGCGGTGGGGGCTACTTTTTGGGAGGCGGCGGTTTTGGGCAATCTTGCTGCGAGTATTGTGGTGCGGCAGTTTGGCACGACGACGACGAACCCTAATGAGATGAAAGCGGCTCTAGAAGCGCTGCTCGATGAGTGGTCGTAAACTCCAGACCTCGCGAGGTCTCGCTATGATGCGTGGTTTATCGTTGCTGAGGCGCTGGGGTTGACGCGCTAGTTGGCATGGTTAAGAACATACGTAAACCCCAGACCTCCAAATTCTCTAAGAATTCGGAGGTCTCGCTATGATGCGTGGTTTACCGTTGCTGAGGCGTTGGGGTTGACGCGATAGTTAGCATGGTTAAAAACATAGGGGAGGCATTGGGTTTGCAATAGTCAACCGCGATCGATTTCACTCATCGGCAACAACAGGGTGTCTTCGATTTCTTGGCGCACCTCTCGACTGACATAACAATCGCTATTGAGACAATCGACCAGCAGCCTATTGGCATCATAATACTGTTCTAATAGCTGTCTTTTGCCATAGGCTCAAACTGCCAGTCGTGCCCAATATTTCGGTATTGAATCGTTAGGTCTTTCAGTTGCTTCAAGCCAGGATTGTCCGTTTTTTGGCCACCATTGCTTAAAGTTCTCTTGACTAACCTGTGAGGCAGTAGGTAGGTGATTTTTGATTTCTTCTGACTTACGTTTTAATTCGGAGTCAGGGGCAAAGTCTGCAGAGCGAGATCGCAAAGCGAGATCGTTGAAATTCCGAGTGGTTCATCAATAGTAGAGTCAAGGTCGAGGTCGCATCCACAAAGGATTCAGACTCTCAGTACACGCACGAGCAAGGTCAAGGTTGAGGTCAAAAGCAAGCCCTTGAGCGCTTTGGACAAGATCACGGTCGCAAGCAAGGTCGAAATCTTCGGAAAACCTTGAGGTCGAGAGCGGGGGAAAGTGTACGCTCGATCCTCAACGTCGAGCGAGAAGTAAAGAAGCCCGAACAGCACCAAATGTTTAGTAGCTGGTGACTTCTACCGAGCTAGCTTTTTGATTCACCCAACTGAGAAACACTGCTGTAGATTTTCGTCATCAGCAAGCATTTTGTCGATATTTTGTTTCATTAGCTCTCAACAAATCCGTCTGCACTTCGCATCATGCTGGCAGTCAGCAAAAAGACTTCACGCCAGCGTTTTTCAGTGAGGTGGTTAACCAAGTTTTTGTAAGCAAAGTTAGCGACGATCTCTTTCGCAGCAAAATACTCTTGAAAGGTCAAGTGAGAAAATGAATAGATGTTTTTTGCGCGTTCTACAAACAAGCCATGTTCAGCTTCAATCGATTTCAAAACCGCTTCACTATCCATTCTCAAAATCTCTGGGTCTGAATCAACATTGGGTAAGTTGCGAATGAAATCAGAAATGTAGGCTTCTAGCGCTTTTTGTTTAAAGAAGTACTCTTTCCGCTCAAATGTTATGAGTGCAATTTGGCTCAAGAGATCTTCTTTGCGCTTTAACGACAGATTTTTATAAAGCTGATCTCGTTGAATATTACGTTTGCCATCCCATTTTTTGAGCAAGACATATCTAAGCCTTCTTTATAAAGCTCAGACCGATTTGCCGGAAAGTCTGCACTTCTCGCCAAACACAAGACAGAGCAACGTTAAGAGCAAAGGACTGCTGGCTAATTCTTGAATCGGTTTATTTTCTTTTAGTTTTTCAATGAAGCGATCTGCCTTCACTGGGTCACTGCGTCGAAACCAGTTTTGGGCAAAGGTCGCAATTTGTTTTGAGTCAAAATCTGCCACTTCGACTTCAGTAAATCGCTCAAACGTATATTCTTTTGCGGCAATCCGACAAGTGATCACAAACTGATTGAGATGAAACTGATCAGAAAATCTAGAATCTGCCGTAAAACTCGTTTGGTATCTTCTTCTCTAACTTCATCTAACCCATCTAACAACACCAACAGTTGACCTTGCTGCAAAATATTTCGCAAAGCATCTGAAGCGATTGATTCAATAAGATGATGGATATAGGTAAATAAATCGGATTGTTCTTTAACTTCAGCAAAGTCTTTGAGCGTAATGAAAATAGGGATGTGGTTTGCCTGAAAGTTGCCTTCAATGCACTGCATCGCCAAATATTTTAGAAAGGTAGATTTTCCTGCGCCTGGTTTGCCCAACACCATGAGTTTGCTGTGCTGCTCTACGGCTTCTAGCCCTGGCACTCGCTTCTCAGTGACTCGGCTTAGTCCAAACCGATCGAACTCCTCAACCCCGCAGTTCCGCAAAATTTCTGCAATTTCTAAGCGATTTCGTCCTGTGATGCGCTCCAAAATATTGACGTTGGTGTAGATGCCGCGTTCTCCGGTTAGCTCGATCGGTTGTTCCATATCCAACACCCGCATCGTGCCACATTTCTGACGCACGATCGGCTTAATCTGTTCGCGGATTGTTTGCATCAAAGTGTCAATCCTAGAGCCTTCTTCTTCAGCCTTTTGAAGAGAATCAATATTACTGAGCATCTCCCAATCTAGGGAGAGGGCAGTAGAAATTTCAATAAAGCAACGGCGATCTACAGGACGACCTGTTAAAAAGCTGGCAATAGAAGAACGGGAGAGACCAAGCTGGCTGGCTAATTCGCTTTGCGTTAGATTTTTAGCTGCAATAGCTTGCCTGACCATGTTAATTCCTGATTCAGGCAGACGAAGGGAACGGGAGGCACGTTGCGCCATAGTTTTCGCATGAACTCAAATTCAACTCCACTGTAGCATTAAAAAACACAAAGTCATACATTCTCATACATTGTTTTGCAAAACTATTGACGGCTGAAAAATGTGGAGTTATGCTTGGCTCGTCAACAGTTAGTCAATCATAGTCTAACATACTTAGACAAAACCATAGCTTAACTCGTACAAATTAAACCATGTGCGTGTCTTACCTGCACTTTTACCCTAACCTAATTACCCCAGATGGAAAATCCACCGGACAAGGAACCGTCGGATAAAACAGTGCAAGCTACAGCACTTATCAAAAAAAGTCCTGATAAAAGAAAGTGGCTGAAAGTGATCGAATTCGTGATCGTCAGTTTTGCCCTCTGGCTCAACCCCAGCGCTAGCCTGCTGATCCTGCTGCTAAAAATCTGCTTTCAAATTCTGCACGCCCTCCAAAAAGACGACGAGAAGTAGACAAAAAAGCGCGATCGCTAACTCACTCAGCGATCGCCACCTTACCTACATTTCATCCAACTCGTGGAGTTTTTGAGATCAACCTACCAAGTGCGAACAAACTCCCGAACAGCCCGCCGAAACTCCTGCCCTTGGCGATCGCCCGGAAGCGCGATCGGGTCAGCCGAAAACACATAATACACATCTCCGCCATCAGTCACCTCAAACGTGGCATGACAAACTCTTGCCCATTCATCAAGATGACGACGAGCGATCGCAGGCTCTAACCGCGTCGCATTTGCAAAATCGAGCAGAGAAACCCGACCCCGACTCACCTGCAACAGTTGAAAAAACCGTTCTCGCAGCGCGTGACGATGGGCCCTAACACTGCCGTAGAGCAAGAAACCCCCGATCGCCGAAGGCGCTAACCCAAAAATCACCATCAGCGTCCACAAAGCTATTGCCCAACCTGTGGAATGCACAAACGCCAATCCGATCAGCAGCCCGATCGTCACCGTGCCGCCCCCGCACAAAAACACGCTACCTACCAGCTTGCCCGCAACACTCAAAAAGCGATTCATCCCTTTGCCCCACGATCGTTCAAAGATTTTTAGCCTAGACGATTCATCTTCACCCTAGCTCGTTTTTCTGGGTTTGTAAGGGGCGCGATCGGGCGGCTAACCGTCCTGCCTGTCCCAAAAGTTGCATAGCTGAAAATCCTCACATACGCTAGGTTTTAGGAGTCTAGCCTAAAAAAATTCCTCTATATAAATCGCCTTCTATGTTTTCACGCATCGTCCAAACTAGCTCTCGACAAGGTGAAATTGTCGAAGTCGTGCTTCGCAACGGCTGGGATTATATGAAACGGCTGTTAACAGGCGGCAAAGTGGACGAACCCAAACTGCCACCCCCGGCGGTTTTGCGAAACATTTTAGTCGAGCTTGGCCCCGTCTACGTCAAACTCGGACAACTCCTCAGCACCCGCCCCGACCTGCTGCCCGCCGAATATATCGACACCCTATCCAGTCTGCAAGCCGAAGTGCCCGCCGTCGATTGGCTAGAAGTTGAGATTGTGATTCGGCAACAGTTGCGCCAATCGCTCGAAGAAACCTTTGCCTCGGTCAACTATCAGCCCGTCGCCGCAGGCTCGATCGCTCAAACTCATCGGGCTACCCTCAAAGACGGTCGAGACGTGGCGCTCAAAGTTCAGCGGCCGGGGTTAGAAATTGTCATTGAGCAAGACATTGCCCTGATTCGTCTGATCGCCAAACTTGTTGCCCAGACTGACTTTGGACAATATTACGATATTGTCTCGATCGCCGAAGAATTTACCCAAGCCCTGCGCGCCGAACTCGATTTCACCCAAGAAGCTCACAACACCGATCTGCTGCGGCGCAATCTGCAAGACTCGCGCTGGATCGAACCCAATCGCCTCACCGTGCCCGAAATCAATTGGGATCTGACCACTGAGAAACTGCTGGTGATGGAATGGCTTGATGGCGTGCCGCTATTGTCCGCCAATTTTGCAAACCCGGCGTTTGAAGGCGATGGCGATCGTGAGCGCGAAGAAGTCTCGACGCTGTTGTTAAAAGCCTTTTTTCAGCAAATCTGCCTCGACGGATTCTTTCACGCTGACCCGCACCCCGGCAATTTGTTCTATCTCAGAGATGGTCGCATTGCTCTGTTTGACTGCGGCATGGTGGGGCGACTCGACCCACGCACTCAGCAGATTTTGCTGGAATTAATTCTCTCGATCGTCAATCTTGATGCTCAACGCTGCACTCAACTCGTGCTGCAACTTGCGCCGCCCACGCACCCGATCAATCGCATCAAGCTCGAAACCGAATTTGACCAACTGCTGCGGCGCTACTATAGTCTCAATATTTCTCAGGTGAATTTTAGCAAGCTGGTCTATGAAGTGCTGCAAGTGGCCCGGAACAATAAGATTCGCATTCCTGGCAATTTAGGGTTGTGTGCCAAAGCGATCGCTAACCTAGAAGGCATTGCCCGATCCCTCGATCCTAACTTCAACATTCCCAACAAAATTCGTCCGATGATGACAGAAGTGTTTCAGCGTCAAATCGTCGGCGAAGCCCCCCTAGCCGCCCTGCTGCGAACCGTTTTGGATGTCAAAAATCTCTCATTACAGTCTCCGCGCCAGGTCGAAATGTTGCTCGATCGTGTCACCTCAGAAACCCTGCAATGGAATCTGTCGGTGAGAGAGCTAGAACCCGTTCGGCGTGCTCTCGATACTTCTGCGAATCGTCTATCGTTTAGCGTGGTGGTGGGGTCGCTGATTATTGGTGCGGCGATTATTTCTGCCAATACTCAATCCAGTCAGGTCTATTGGGTGAGTGATGTCTTATTTGCAACCGCGAGTTTTTTGGGACTGTGGCTGATTTGGGGGATCATTCGATCGGGGCAGTTGAAATAAATCGGTCATGGTCTAGATCGGCGGAGTTTTTAGTCGGGTGCGATCGCTGCCCCGTTCAACGCTTTCCTGTTCCCTAATCTCACGAACCTGCGTAGAATGAAGGATGGTATTGTGCGATCGGGAAGGGAGAATCAAAATGGGCAACGCGGTTGGAATGGTGGAAGTGCGGGGGTTGCCTCCAGCGCTAGCGGTCGCAGATGTTATGGTCAAAGCTGCCCGTGTCACCTTAGTTGAAATGGAAAAAGTCAGCGGTGCCTACGTGACGATCATTGTTCGAGGAGATGTGTCTGAAGTCAAAATGGCCGTCGAAGCTGGCATCGAAGCCGCTAAAAAAATCCATTCTAATAAAGAGGGCGATAAGCTTTTTCTGTCGTCTCACTACATCCCACGACCCAGTGATAATTTAATGGTGGTGTTGCCGATCGAATACACCGAAGAGACCAACGAGTTTAGAGTCTAACCCGCAAAGTTCTAACACCCAGGGCGTGAGCAGCTAGAAAAGGCAAAATGACCTTGAAAGATTCTTTGATAGGACTGGATGCCTTAACTCAGGATCAGCTAGATGCCTGGGTTGCTGTTGCCCAAACTAGAACGCAACTAGGGCGACTGCCTGACTATATTCCTCTGCTTGCCCAGACAAAACCCAACACGGTTGCGGTCAAGATTCTAACCACAAGCGGCAAAACGGTTGCCGCGGGTGAAGTCACTCAGCCTTTTGCGTTGATGAGCGTGATCAAACCATTTTTGCTGCTGTTTGCGTTAGAGCGGTTGGGGGCCGATGAGGTCTTCAAACAAGTGGGGATGCAGCCCTCTGATCAGCCCTTTCATTCTCTAACTCAACTGAGCAGCGATCGTGGGCATCCTCGCAACCCTATGATCAACAGTGGCGCGATCGCGCTGGCGGCGCTATTGCCTGGAAAAAGCGGGGTGTCGCGCTGTCATGCCCTTTGCGATTGGCTAAATCGTCTGGCAAAGACTCGTCTTGTGCTCGATCAAGCTATGCTGACTTCGGTTCGCTCAATGGCCAATGAGTCTAATCGAGCGATCGCGAATATGCTCTCCCAAGCCGGGCATCTAACCTCAGTTGAGATGGCCCTCGACACTTATAATCACATCTGCTGCCTGTCGGGAACTGTTGAAGATTTGGCTCGGTTAGGGTTATTGCTGTCTCAGCCGCCCTTGGTGATTGCTCGTCAACATCAGCAGATGGTCAATGCCTTGATGCTCACCTGTGGTCTCTATGAAGCGTCGGGCGGGTTTGCAGTGCAGATTGGGCTACCAACTAAATCGGGGGTGAGTGGAGCGCTGCTGTCGATCGTGCCTAGAGAGGGCGCGATCGCGGCTTATAGCCCGGCGATCGATCTCACTGGCAACTCTGTCGCCGGACTTTTTCTATTAGAAAAGCTAGCCACTCACCTCAATCTCAGCATTTTTGGCTAGAGTCCACTCTCTATCAAAGTCCCTTAATTCTGGGGATTCAGGAGTCCCGATGGACGGATCACGCGGTCGTCTAGCTAACTCGGCGGGAGACCCCACACCAAACGAAGCGTTATGGTGTGGGGTCTCCCGCCGAGTTATACCAATTTCGGATGCAATTGCGACTGATCGTTCAATCCGACGGGGCACGGCATGCCATGCCCCTACGCTTTTTGTACGGGCATGGCACTGCCGTGCCCTCGTGCGGATCTGTCGTATTCACAAATCAAATTGGTATTAGCTAGAAAAATAGGAGAAGGGGAGCCGGACTATTGCTCCCTTCTTCCAACTTGGAAGAGGGGTTGGGAGTGAGGGGGAGACGACTTTGCAATGACCGGAGTTATTTAATTCACAATCCTAAGGATTTTGGCAGGCTTCAATCAAGCCCTCAAGCCCCTGTACAATCTGAATCTTTGTCTGAAGACGATCGGCAAGCTCTTCGACCCGCATATCGTCTAAAAACCGCGTATCGTCGTGCTTGAGCATCAGAGACGGCAACAAAATTCCGTCGCCTAGATCTTGCCCTTGCAGCGCTTGAAAAATGTCTTGCCCCGTCAGCAACCCCGTCACGGTGATGGTTTGTCCCCAATATTGACTATTGAGAGCCACCATTCTCACGGTGAGACCTTTAGTTTGGTTGAGACGCTGCAAGATGGGCTGAAAGGCTAGCTCGACAGCGTTGCCCACAATCCAGATCAGGGAGCGATCGGGCACCACTTGCTGAGGCAATCGCTTGGCTGCTGTCTTAAACTGCTTGAGAAACTGCCGAATTGAGCCAACCCCATTGCCAATCTGCGGATAATCTTCATAGTGCGACTCAGGCGGCAGTTCTTGCCCCGCAATCAGAAACCATTCATCGGCTAACCAGGCAAAGGTCGAGCCAAATCGCTGCTGAAACTGCTGCTGAAGCTGCTGAACTTGGGCGATCACCTCTTGCGCCTTTTGCGGAGTCACCGCAATTAACTCATCTTCGTCGGGTCGAAAGCGGGTCAAGCCCACAGGCACCACGGCCACCGAAGCGACGGCTGGAATGTCGTGCTGCTGAAAGGCGGCTAACTCTAAAAGAGTGCGAGTCAGATGGTCACCATCGTTGATGCCAGGGCAAAGCACCACCTGAGCATGAATCTGCAACTGGCGGTCTTGAAACCACTGCAACTGCTGCAAAATTTGCCCCGCCCGCGAATTTTTGAGCAAGCGACTTCTCACCTCTGGCTCGATCGCGTGAATCGAGACAAACAGAGGAGAAAGCCGCATTTGCTCAATGCGCTGCCACTCTCTCGCGGTCAGATTTGTCAGGGTCAGATAGCTGCCATAGAGAAAGCTGAGGCGATAATCGTCGTCTTTGTCATAGAGCGTTTCCCGCATTCCTGGCGGCTGCTGATCGATAAAGCAAAACGGACAGCGATTGGTGCACTGCATGAGTCCGTCAAAGAGAGCCGTTTCAAACTCTAGCCCTAGATCTTCGTCGTAGTCTTTCTCAATCTCGACTTGATGAGTTTTGCCTTTGGTGTCTAACACTTGCAGATCAAGCACTTCATCGGCACAGAGAAACTGATAGTCGATTAGATCGCGGGGCGGCTGTCCGTTAATTGAGACTAAGCGATCGCCCGGTTCAAACCCAATTTCGGCGGCGATCGAGTCGGGCAAGACCGCCGTGATTAATGCAGGACGAATAGAAGACTCGCTCATGGTCAGGCAACCGTTAGATCTTAAATCAACAGATCTTCAGTCTACCAACGACTGCAATGAACCGACTTCACTCCCATCAGTTGATGCAACGTTATTGAACGTCTTTGAAGACACTATTGGCGATCGCCACCAGCAAAGCCGCCCCAAACGCCAGCCGATACCACACAAAGATCAGCGTGTTTTTGGTTTGCAAATATTTCAATAGCCAAGCGATCGATAGATAAGAAAAGATAAACGCCGACACAATGCCCACGAGCAGCGGAATCAGATCATCGACGTTGCCAATGGCTTTTCTAGACTGATAGAGCGTCGCGATCGTCAAAGTCGGAATGCCCAACAAGAAAGAAAATCTAGCCGCCGTCTGCCGCTCTAACCCTAAAAATAAAGCGGCGGTTAAGGTAGAACCCGATCGCGATGCCCCCGGAAACAGCGCGATCATCTGCGCCAACCCGACAAGAATGCCGTCTTTAATCTCTAGGCTGTCAAACCCACGCTTGCGGGTGCCGATTTTTTCTGCCAAACCCAGCAAGAGCGCCATCACGATCGACATCACCGCAATCACCAATGGGCTTTCTGGCAGCTTATCTTTGAGCAGCAAGCCCCCCGCTAGAGCCGGGATCGTTCCGACCGCGATGCCCACCAAGATTTTCCACTCTTCTCGCTGCCAGTCTTTTTGCTGAAAGGCAGACAGACCGCCGCCTAAAATCTGCTGAATGTCTTTCCAGAAATACATCACGACTGCGATCACGCTGCCAAACTGAATCGCGTCGATGAAATATTTTTGCTGTGACCAGTGAAACACGTCTCTAAAAATCAGCAGGTGAGCGGTGCTGCTAATGGGCAAAAATTCAGTAATGCCTTGAACAAGGCCGAGCACGATCGCTTGAAAGATTCCGACCAGCAGATTGCCACTGTTTGACGAGGCCGTAGGGTCTGGAATGCCCAGTAATGCTTGCCCAGAGTGCCACAGGCTCCCGCCTGACGCAGCCATTAACCAGTCGGGGCTAAATTGAAAACCTTCCATGCGTTCATTCCTTTGAAGTGGTTGAGTGAGCAATCATTGAGCGTCTATGACAGTCTTCACAGCGAGAGACAGTGTATCCGAAACCTGTGACTTCGCGGCTCAAATTCGATAACATCTCATGACATCTTCGCGATCGCTCTCCCCCACAGATTTCAAAATTCCGCTACGATAAAGTGAATGCCCAGGGGGGGGATATTTCTTAAGACTCATTTTGCTAAAACGCCTCTAACCTCTCAGTTTTCCTGTGGTAACGTTAAGTAACGTAAACAAACTTAATTAATCTAATCATTAAAATACATTGATTTCCTATCCGCCCACACCCAATGCCGTTCGCTCTGCTTCTACCCCTCATGCAGAGATCGCTGCTCTACCGCAAACGGCCCCTGCTGCTCAACGCTGGCTAGTGTTTGGCGGAGCTATCTTTTTAGTCTCGGTGCCCGTGTTTTTTGAAGCTCCCCTAGTCCGATTGCTGCCCTGGCTGAGTTTGTTGGCAACCGCAGGCTGGGTGTGGTTAAGCGTCTTTCTCTCGTCTAGACCCAAAACCCAGATTTTGGGAGAGCTAGTGACCGGGTTTACCTGGACGTGGCTAGCAGGATCGCTTTATTGGGGCTGGCTGCGCTGGGAGCCAACCCTACACTTGCCGATCGAAGCGATCGCCCTCCCGATCGCCCTGTGGGGGCTGACTCGCGGCTGGTGCAAGATTGGCAATTTCTTCTATCTCGGATCGCTGTTTGGGACGGTGGTCACCGATCTCTATTTCTATCTGGTGGACTTGATTACCTACTGGCGGCAGGTGATGCTTGTCGAACCCGATATGGCTCAAGACATTCTGCACCAAGCCGTGGCTCAGGTGAACACCCCTTGGGGGCTGTCTTGGGTAGCCGTCTTAGCAACCCTGCTGCTGAGTGTTGGGGTGGTCTCTTTTGGGTCTCAAAAATTGCACTGGTTAGCGTTTAGTGGAGCAGTTCTGAGTACAATCTTGGTAGATGGTTTATTTTGGCTGGCCGCCTCACTGGCGTAAATAGGGCTAACCTTACTAGACCTAACGTTTGGGAACTAAATTCTTTCTCCTGAGAATTTAACTATCAATTGCTTAAAGATGCTTAAGCGATCGGACTCCAATCGTCAAAACTGGCACTTTTTAGTCGTGTCATGGGGCATCATAGGAAAGGATTTATTCGCTTCTCAACCTGTGGTGACTTTGCAACCCACTCCCCATCTCGTATTAAGAACAGATTCAGGAAGTCGTCGGTTCCCCATGCTTGGCGGCAGTTGTTGGACGGTCGGCCGCAGTGAAGATAACAACGTCGTTCTGTCCGATCGCTGGATTTCGCGCAACCATGCGATGTTGCAGTCGATGGAAAACGGCGAATTTTATCTGATCGATTTGGGCAGTCGCAATGGCTCCTTTATCAACGGTCGGCGTGTTAGCATTCCGGTCACGCTGCAAAACGGCGATCGCTTGACCTTTGGGCAAACTGAGCTTGAGTTCTACTGCCCGGTTCAGCAAGCGCTTGACCCCTCGATCGGCATGGATTCTAAAGAGTTTACGGCCACTGCAACCCTGCACATCCGGCGGTTAATCTCTGTCCTAGTCGTCGATATTCGTGACTTTACGGGGCTGACGCGACAGCTTGACGAAAAGATTCTTTCAGAAGTGATTGGCACTTGGTTTCGGTGTGCAGGCGACATCATTCGTGAATATGGAAGCTGGGTCGATAAATATATCGGCGATGCGGTCATGTCCGTCTGGACTCATGGGGCCCAAGGCGTTAATCATGACGAAATGCTGCGGATTTTGCAGGCGGTCAACGCCCTTCACACCATGACCAGCAGTCTTTATGATCAATATCCCCTGCCGTTTCCGCTCAAGATCGGAGCCGGGATCAACACGGGCTATGCGATGGTGGGCAACACGGGCAGCGGCGATCGCCCTGACTACACCGCCCTGGGCGACACGGTAAATGCAGCCTTCAGGCTAGAGTCTGCCACAAAGCAAATCGGTCTAGACATTGCTCTGGGTGCCACCACCTATCATCATTTGTCTACTCTGGTGGCTGACTCTGACTTTTTTGAGGAATACACCGTTCATCTCAAAGGCTATGACGTGCCGACTCCGACCCATGCTTGCTCGTTTGCGGCCCTCAACACCTTCTTGCAGACCAAAGTCGGCAGCAGTAGCTAAAGGTTTAGAGTGGGCACTAATTTCTATCGGCTGCTGACTCTCTAAGTTCATGAGAAGTTTGTATCACTGAGATGATAGGCTCTAGTAAAAGCTGTGTAGAGAGTCTGCTCGATACGAATGGGAGGGAAATTCACCATGAAACGTTTAGTCCGCTTTGTCGCCGCCTTGAGCTTGATCATTAGCTGTCTGGGCTGGTTAGGGTCGTCTCAAACTGCCTTAGCCACCAATTTTAACGATTTGGGTTCTGCTTTTCGCCCGTCTGTTTTGCTGGCAGCAGAGGCGACTGATTCGCTTCGGAATGCCGTAGAAGACAAGATGGCTACCGCCTTCGGTAAAAAAATTGACTTAAACAACACCAACTTACGGGCTTTCCGGCAGTTTCCGGGAATGTATCCGACCTTGGCCAGCCTGATCTTTAAACATGCTCCTTATGAAAAGGTTGAAGATGTTTTAGATATTCCTGGTTTAACCGAGCAACAAAAAGAGACGCTTCAGTCCAATATCAAAAACTTTGTGACGAGCGAAGTTTCTAAAGAACTGACCGAAGGGAACGATCGCATCAACAACGGCATCTACCGTTAGAGTCGGCGACCCTTCCGTCAAGAAATTCCGTTTTTACCTGCGTTTGTGTTGGATGGCTCTCTGCACTCTAGGCTTACCTCAGATCTTCTCTCTGGTTCGACCTACTGGCAGGGAGCCTTTTTTATCATTAGCTCACCCTGCCAGATTTCAGCTTAGGTATGTCTGAACGCTTCAAGGTTCCCGATCGGTTTGATGTGCTGGTGGTTGGGGCAGGTGCCGCAGGACTCTACACGGCGCTTTGTCTGCCTGCTCATCTTCAGGTGGGGCTAATCACCAAAGATACGCTGTCTCGATCGGCGAGCGATTGGGCCCAAGGGGGGATCGCTGCCGTGGTTGACCCTCATGATTCAACGGCCCTGCATCTCGAAGACACCCTCAAAGCTGGGGCTGGGCTGTGTGACTATGATGCGGTCAAGTTTTTGGTCGAGAATGCGGCGACGTGCATTCACAATTTAGTCAAGATGGGGGTGGCCTTCGATCGTCAGGGGACTGATCTCGCGCTGACTCTAGAGGCGGCTCATTCTCGGCGGCGGGTTCTTCATGCGGCCGATACCACGGGCCGGGCTGTTGTCACCACTTTAATAGAACAGGTTCTGAGCCGTCCAAATATTCAAATCGTCTCCCAAGCCTTTGTGCTGAATCTGTGGCTAGACGCGCAAAACCAGCGCTGTCGCGGGGTCAGTTTGATCGATCAAGGGCAGGTGAAGTGGGTGCGGGCGGGGGCCGTTGTCTTGGCTACGGGCGGCGGCGGACAGGTGTTTTCCCAAACCACTAATCCGGCGGTTAGCACGGGGGATGGGGTGGCGATCGCGCATCGAGCCGGGGCTAGATTGCGCGATTTAGAGTTTGTGCAGTTTCACCCGACGGCGTTGACTAAAGCGGGTGCGCCCCGATTTTTGATTAGCGAAGCCGTGCGAGGGGAGGGCGCGCATCTGGTCGATCGTTACGGGCATCGCTTTGCCTTTGACTATCACCCTGCCGGAGAGCTTGCGCCGAGAGATGTGGTGAGTCGAGCGATCGTCAGTCATTTACAAAAAACAGAGGTCGATGCGGCCAGCGCCAACGTTTGGCTAGATTTGCGCCCCATTGCTGCGGAAACCATTCGTCATCGATTTCCCAACATTATTCAGGTCTGTCAACACTGGGGGATCGACGTTTTTCAAGACCCGATCCCGGTGGCCCCGGCCGCTCACTATTGGATGGGGGGCATTGAGGCAGATCTGCTCAACAAGACGGCTATTTTGGGGCTATATGCGGTGGGTGAAACGGCGAGCACGGGGGTTCACGGTGCCAATCGACTCGCTAGCAATTCTCTATTGGAGTGTCTGGTTTTTGGGGCGCAATTGGCCTATCTCACGATCGATGACGCTCAGGAAGTAGAGGAAGAATTCGTTAATCTGGGCAATTCTCACGCGCTGGAGGCTTCTGAGTTAGCCAAAATTAGAACCCTCCGCCTAGAGTTACCAAAACTGGTTTGGCAGAGTGCAGGCATTAGTCGAGAGTCAAAGACGTTAGAATCGGCGATCGCGCAAGTCAAACTCTGGCATCAAGAGTTTTCTCAACTCTCGCTTAGTCAATCTCTGCTCACGCTTGAGCCGCTTCAAACGGTGCAGTTTGCGGCTGAGGCAGCCCCTGATCTCAAAGACTGGGGCGAGTTATATAACTTGCTAGACGTGGCTGATCTAATTCTCAAAAGTGCTCTGTTTAGAACCGAAAGCCGAGGCGGGCACTATCGATCGGACTATCCTCAGCCAGCCCCCGATTGGCAAGTTCACACCCAAGTGCAGCGATCGCAGTGGGATACGGCTCCGGTACGGGGTCAATCTGTCTGATTTACAGATATTTTTGGACGACGCTCCAGCCCGTGAGCGAGACGAGCACAAAGGCAACGCACAGCAACCCGTTGACCGCAAGGTGGAGAGGGCGCGCCCAAGGTCGATCGGGGCTGATCTGCACCGCACTCCAGGCTGAGAGCATGACTAACTCGACAACTCCAATGCCGATCGGGAGGTGGGTTGAGTGTCCCAGACTGCCATAGTGTCCCAAGGTGCCCACAAGCCCGATCGCTAAAAGCAACAGCACCAGCAGCGCCATGAGCACACCGCCGCCAAAATGGAGCGGTCGCAGCCAAGTGGGACGCGACCCGGCTTGAGTTCGGTTGGCAAATAGAGCGATCCCGGTGACGGTTTGGATGAGATAGGCAGCGATCGCAAACCCCATTGACCACGCCGCAATTTTCCACAACCAGATAAAAGAAGGCAAATTCAAGGGCTTAAGTCTCGCACGTTACGCTCTCTATCTTCCTCAAAAAATGAGGCAACTGAGCAAGTTATCGCTTGATTTCCTTGAGTCCGCTTGGAAAATTTGCGTTTCATACTTTTGCAGGAATGCCTTTTGCCAGTCGCCGCGGCACTTCATAAGTCCAAAAGTCAGAGGCGAGTTGGGTGTTGGGGAAGATGGAACGGGCTTCGGCTAGCAGATCTCTTAGCTCGATCGGGTTTCCGGGCGCATAGCGTGGGCTGAAGTGCGTCATGATCAACTGCTTAACCTGGGCGGACAAAGCCACTTGCGCGGCCATCGTCGAAGTGGAGTGCAGGCGCTGATAGGCTAACTCAGCATCCTGATGGGCAAAGGTGGCTTCGTGGATCAGCACATCGGCATCGTGGGCCAGTTCGACCGCACTTTCGCAGTAGACCGTATCGGTGCAGTAAACCATTTTGCGACCGATTTCTGTCTGACCACACAAGGTTGAGCCATCGATCGTGCGGCCGTCTGGCAAGGTGACCCGCTCTCCCCGCTTCAGCTTTCCATAAAGCGGCCCCGATGGAATCTCTAAGGCTTTTGCTTTCTCGACATCAAAATGTCCCGGACGGTCTTTTTCAGTGATGCGGTAGCCGAAAGCGGGGACTCGATGCTTGAGCGGCGCACAGCTAACCGAAAACTCTTCATCTTCAAACAGCACGCCGGGTTTGACCGTGTGCACCTTGACGGGGTAAGAAAAGTGAGTTTGGGAATAGCGTTTGCAGGCTTTCAAATATTCATCGAGATCAGGCGGCCCATAAATATCAATCCGCTCTGGGTTTCCGGCTAGCCCACAGCTTGCCAGCAGCCCCATTAGCCCAAAGGTATGATCGCCGTGCATATGGGTGACAAAAATGCGGCGAATCTGACTCACGCGCAAGTCGCTGCGAAGCAGTTGGTGTTGGGTGCCCTCACCGCAGTCAAATAGCCAAACTTCTGCGCGCTGGGGTAGGCGAAGGGCAATCCCAGAGACGTTACGCGCCCGTGTAGGAACGCCAGAACTAGTGCCTAAAAACGTAATCTGCAAGACTTATTTAACCTAATTTAGGTCGATGCGGGACTCTTCTCATGGTACTTCGTCTCTCGATCGTTGCGGGGCAACCACGGGAACTTAGCCACCCGATCGTGGTCAATCACCCTTGTGATGAGAATGATGAACAATTTCTCTGATTTGAATATCAAACTTCACAAATCATGATGACGCTAGATATAGCGCGAAGTAGCCGAGACTACCGACTTTCTCACTCCAGTTACGGAACTTTGGGCAAAATGGCGCAAATTAGCTCAGAAATCTCGATCGCGCAGTTGCCAATAAATTCGCCTATATTAAGCAACGTTAGCAATTTTCGGCGGAGATTGATGCGATCGCTCCAGATTTGCCACATCAGCGCTGTGATCTGTAATGGTTGACCCTAGAAGGAACTTTCAGAAGATGCTCTCTCCTTTGCTATCGCTGCTGCTGTCTAAATTAAATTTCACAACCGGGCGGGGCTGGTGGCTCACCGCTCTGATTTGGGTGGTGACGATCGCGCCTGCCTCGGCGGCCCTTGATCTCAGAGTGTTAATCAAACAAGGAGCCAAAGAGGTCAATGTTGGCAGTTCTACCAATGCGGTGGTCAGAGACACATCGGGACGAGCTTTGGGTCAGATTCAAGGCATGAACGGCTTTGCGGCTCATTCATCGGGCGGCGGTGTCGAGATCGACAACTGGAAAGCGGGCGGACTTTGGATCGAGCCAACGGGCGGCGGCGTAGTGTGGATCGGCGATCGCTGGTATCGCGGGCGCACTTATCTTGCCCCTGCCGGAGAAGGAGTCACGGCGGTTAACTATGTTGACTTAGAGCAATATCTCTATAGCGTTCTCGGTGGTGAAATGAGCGGCAACTGGCCCCAAGAAGCCCTGAAAGCCCAGGCAGTGGTGGCTCGCTCTTATGCGCTGCACAAGCGCCAATATTCAGCCAATGCCGTCTATGACTTGGGGGACACAACCCAATGGCAGGTCTATCGAGGGGTCAAAGATGAGTCAAGCGGCACCCAACTGGCCGTGAATGCAACAGCAGGGCAAGTGCTCACCTATAACCAGGCGATTATCGAAGCTGTGTTTCACTCGTCGTCGGGTGGCTGCACTGAGAATGTCGAAGATGTGTGGATGCAACCGTTGCCCTATCTGCGATCGGTGAAAGACAACTACGATCAAGGTGCGCCCGTTTTTCAGTGGAGCCAGCCCGTTACTCAGAGCACGTTGAGCGATCTGGCTCCGGGGGTGGGTCGAGTTCGAGATGTGAAAGTCGATCGTGCCACGCCTTCTTGTAAGCGAGTGGTGACGATGCGGTTGATCGGTGAGAAAGGCAGCACGACCATCAGCGGCGAGAGACTACAAGCGGCTCTTGGTTTAAAGAGCACCTTTTTCTCGATCGTCCCTCAAGTCAACCAGATGGCCTCTAAGAGCACTCGTCAACCAGAACCGGGCTTTGTGATCAATGGGTCTGGGTTTGGTCACGGGTTGGGCATGAGCCAATGGGGAGCCTATAACATGGCCCGGCAAGGGCTGAGCTATCAGCAAATTATGGGTCACTATTACACAGGCGTGGTCTTGGCTAAAATCGAGGTGCGCTGAATCTGGTCACTCGCTCTCTAGCCGTTTTTGCCATTCTGCATCGATTTGAGCCGCCCGATCGCTCTCCTGATCTGCTAAATCGCGTTCGGTTGTGTAGATCAAATCGTCGTTGCGAATCACCGTCTCGGCAGCAAACTCTTGGGCATAGGCAAGTTTTTGCTCAATCGTCGGATCAGAATGTTTTAAAAGCAGTGCTCGCTGCTGACGATCGCCATTACGATCGCTGATTTTGCGGTTTCGCTGCTTGATCCAAAAATTGCGAATGACGGGAATCGACAGATAAGCAACGCTGTAGCCCAACGAGATCACCGCGATCGCTTTCACAAAGATGGCAGCCGTGCCGACAAGCAAGACTTTCCCTGCCAGCGAGACATTGAGCACGATCGCTAACCCCAATAGAACGACCCCTAAAGAGGCTGCCGCGACGATCTGTCCTTGGCTAGCGCGGCTAAACCCATAGCGATATTCTTGAAGGTGATCAGAAACGGATTTGCGGCGCGATTCAGTCACCGTGGTTTGCAAATCGGGAAAGTGATAGACAATCTGCCCCTCTGGACTCACTTCGGGTCGTCCATTAAATCGGGCTAGCACAGGCAGCATATATTGTTCATAGTCTTTGTCGTAGCCCGTGCCCACGCCATCTAAAAAGGGCGAAATTTGCTCGGCAATCACTGCCCCTCGGTGGTTGCGAATCACGGTCGCAATCGACTGCCAGCGGCGCTCTTCTAAGTCTGCATTGGGGTTGCCATCGCCAAAGAGGAACGAAAAAACGGCTTCTAAAAAGTTGATATCGCTAGTGGATTTGCTGCGATTGCCTCGGCGAGACGAAGGGACGATCGTAGCGATCGTAATAATTGGGATAGAAAATCCAAAACAGGTCAGGAAAGCCCATGTTAGGAATGCTGATGCCTCCACCATTGCGATCGTCGCGACTAGAGTTAGCCGCCATGATCATCAAGAAGATGGCCACGATCGCCAAAGCAATCAGCACCATCAACACCAACCCAAAAGAGACGCGAATCAAGTAGAACAGCACCCGCCAAACTTTGCCCAGCCACTCGTTGAGTCGGAGCCGAAAAAATTTGCTTTGCAAAACCCCCTGAACGTCTTTTGGAAATAAATAGACGACTTCGCCCGACTCTGCCACTTGCAGTTGTCCGCCGACCGCAGAGGCCAGCACCAGCAGTCCGTGCTCGGCGAGATTCACATCCAGTCCAGCTTGAGAGGCTACGTCGCCCACAGTCACCCGATAATCAAGCCGCTCAACGGCTTTGACGATCGCCGGGTCGGGAGTCAGATTAGAGTCCATGCAGTTCCCCTTCAAGAGGTGTCTCTTCTAGTATAAGAACGCCAGATCAGGACTAACGAAGCAGAGATTCCAAAAAATCAGAATCTAGTCTGGGGCAGATCGGCGATCGGGTTTGATCCTCAATTCTTCAAAATCTGTTTAAACGTCAAACTTCAAATTTCAACCTCTGCCGAGGCGCTAAACTACAATAAGCGTCTGCAAGCCGCACAGCCTAAGCCGTTTCAATTTTCTACCGAGCGCCCTATGCCTAGAACTCAACGCAACGACAACTTCATCGACAAAAGCTTCACGGTGATGGCCGATCTGATTTTGAAGGTTTTTCCGGCCAGCAGACGTGAAAAAGAAGCCTTTGCCTATTATCGAGATGGGATGTCTGCCCAAGCAGATGGCGAATATGCCGAAGCGTTAGATAACTATTATGAAGCGCTGACCCTTGAAGACGACGAAAACGATCGTAGCTATATTCTCTACAACATCGGTTTAATTCACGCTAGCAATGGCGAACACGAAAAAGCGCTGGAATATTATCACCAAGCGATCGAACTCAATCCTCGCCTGCCCCAAGCCGTCAATAACATTGCCGTGATCTACCACTATCTCGGTGAAAAAGCTCAAGAAGACGGCAAAGCAGAAGAAGCAGAATCTCTCTTTGAGCAAGCCGCCGACTATTGGAAACGCGCCATTAATTTAGCACCCAACAACTACATCGAAGCGCAAAACTGGCTCAAAACCACTGGGCGATCGCAGATCGATGTCTACTTCTAAAGCTGATTTCTCACGTCAAATTTCACTAAATTAAGACTCATGCTCGATCGTGCCCAAGTTCAAAAAGTTGCTCATCTCGCTCGGTTGCAGCTAACCCCCGCCGAAGAAGAAAAATTCACCACTCAACTCGGCAGCATTCTAGATTATTTTGAGTTGCTGAGTGAGTTAGATGTCACAGATGTAAAGCCTACAACTCGTGCGATCGAGGTCAGCAACGTGGTGCGCGCCGATCGTCAGCAGCCCTATCCTCGCGAAGATATTTTAGAGGGTGCGCCCGATCGTGAAGGCGAGTTTTTCAAAGTGCCCAAGATCGTCACTGGAGATTGATAGATTCGTCCCAATTTCATTTTTATACGAACCCCGCTAAATGCCCACAGCTTTTCAGGTTGGCCCTTACTGTTTCATTTTTTTCAGTTCTGATCGAGGCGAACCTGCTCACATTCACGTTAAGCGCGATCGACAGTTAGCGAAGTTTTGGCTTAGTCCGGTTTCTCTAGCAAAAAATCGAGGGTTAAAAGACCACGAGTTAAATGACATTGCTCGTCTTGTGAAGGAACACGAACAAGCACTGTTGGAGGCTTGGCATGACTACTTTGACGCTTGAGACAGACCCTCTTGCAGCACTCATCAGCCTAACTGACGAAAAGTTAATCGTGGATTTAATCGATGGGCGCAGCTTAATCGTTCCCTTATCGTGGTACCCACGTTTGCTGCACGCTTCTCAAGAGGAGCGGCAAAACTGGCAGATTTTAGGAGACGGCTATGCGATCGAGTGGGTTGACTTAGACGAACATATCGGGGTTGAAGGATTGTTAGCAGGTCGGCAAAGTGGTGAGAGCGATCGCTCCTTTAAGAGTTGGTTGGCAACGCGAGCCACGTCTTCTACTCAAATAGTTTTTCCGCCTAATTAGAGACAGCGAACTGATGGCTTGCACCAGTTTTAAGGGTTGCCCGATCTCCCGCTCCGACTTGAAATTTGGGCTAGGTTAGACCGGGTTATAGATTCTCATTGCAACGATTACAACACCCGCAGCACACTGGCGACATTGGCAACAGTGGTCATGCGTTGAATCTCATCCAGCGCCTTGCGGAAATTGCCTTCTCGAACATCGTGGGTAACAACCACAATTTCCGCCAGTCCATCGCGAATTCCGGCTTGCACGACGGACTCTAGGCTGACTTCGTGATCACCAAAACAAGTGCCCAGCCTGCCGATCACACCCGCATAATCTTGAGTCATAAACCGAGCATAAAAGCGAGTCACTAACTCTTCCATCGGTGCGATCGTGCAATAGTGCTGGTGCGAACACGCCAACAAAGGGTCAAGTAGCGGCGTTCCGTCTGCCTGGGTGACCTGTCCCCGTCCGACTTTTAAGAGGGCGGCGATATTGAGAATATCTGCGACCACGGCGCTAGCAGTCGGGCCTGCCCCGGCTCCGCGACCAAAAAACATGACCTGCCCGATCGGGTCGCCTTCGATCAAAATCGCGTTATAAACATCATTCACACTGGCGAGAGGATGGGCTTTAGGTACAAGGGTCGGATGCACCCTAACCTGTAGTTGTTCGTCGGATTCACGTTTAGCGATCGCCAACAGCTTGATCACAAATCCCAGCTTTTCGGCATAGGCAATATCGGCTGCGCCCACCTGCCGAATGCCCTCACAGTGGACTTCTGAGAGCTTAATGCGGCCACTAAACGCGAGAGACGCAAGAATGGCAATCTTATCGGCAGCATCTAACCCATCGACATCTGCTGTTGGGTCAGCCTCCGCGTAGCCTAGCTGTTGAGCGTCTGCCAAAATTTCGCCAAAGTCGCCGCCCTCGGTTTGCATCCGGGTCAGAATGTAGTTGGTGGTGCCGTTGACAATGCCTGTAACCGTGTTGATGCGATTGGCGCACAGCGATTGTTTGAGCGGCTCAATCACCGGAATTCCGCCTCCGACAGCGGCTTCTAATAAGACATAGACTCCGGCTTTTGAGGCGGCCGTAAAGATCTCGTCACCAAATCGGGCGATCGCGGCCTTGTTAGCGGTCACGACGTGTTTTTTGTGGGCGATTGCTTTGAGAATCAGCGATCGGGCCGGTTCTAAACCGCCGATGACTTCGACGACGATATCGATTTCAGGGTCAGTGACGATCGCGTCTAGGTCAGTGGTGAGCAGGTCTGCGGAGAGGTTGAGCGATCGGGCTTTGTCGAGCGATCGGACTCCGACTTTGTGAAGAACTAACTCTTGCAGCAGGGGATGCCGTTGAGCCGGGTCGCGCAAGATCTCAACGGTTCCGGTGCCGACGGTGCCCAATCCAAGTAAACCAACTTTAAACGCCACAGTGATGTCCTACTACAACCGTTACTCAATTTTAGAATTGTACGGGTTTGGCAAGGAATAACCTCACGCTTTTAAATGAGGATTTTCCTCTAGCTCTAAGCGGTGACTTGCAGTACGTCCAAAAAGCTAGTTTGCTCAAATTGTCCAGATCCCTGGCACTAATGTTCTCTTACAAAGATTGTGACAAGATAAAAGAGCAGAATTCAATTTCGCCATGCTAGAAATTCAAAAGCGTTATGTGTTAGATGAAAATCAGCAAGCAGTTGCTGTACAGATTTCGATCGCTGAGTTTGAGCAAATTGAAGAAATCTTAGAGAACTTTGGTCTAGCGCAGCTAATGGAAGAAGCGGATGGTCAAGATCGTCTTTCTAAGACAGCAGCCCTCAATTATTATCAGTCTGACCAGGCCTAGCTAAATGTTTGAGACTGTCCGCACTGTTTGCAATGCGGTAAATTTTTGTAAGTCAAATCGTGACAGTTGGGACACTCGGTATATTGAGAATAACCGCAGTGAGGGCAATGAGAATCATGATGACGAATTTTTTTGGCACATCGCAAACATTCTGACTTTTGCACTCGATTTGCGGCTTGAACTTTGGGATTAAACGCAAACTTTTGAAAGAATTTGATAATCCCAAACCCAACCAGTGGAATCAGCAGAATGTAAACATAATTAATCAGAAATACTAACCCACCAAACAGCGCTTTGATGACGTTAAAGAAAAGCTCAAACAGCGCCCCAACTTGCAGAAACTCAAAAACTTTGAAAATCAGGGGAATAAAGAAGATCACCAGCAAATGCCAGCTAATTAGCGAGATCAGACCATAGCCTTTGCGTTGAGCAAACTTATAGACCGATAAAGCAATCAAAATCAATGGCAATAGAAAGAGAGCCTGAAAAACAAGCTGAAGGCTGGGATACCAAAAAGAGGCTTGTTGATAGCCTTTTTCGACGGTTTCAAAACTGCCGCGATCGTTCAAAAAAGCGATAAAACTAGCAGTCTCTGGCTTGGTAATTAGCTGAGTTTTAAGACTAGAAATTTCTGTTTTGAGTGTAGAAGTCGTTCGGCTATTTTGATCTAGCTCCTGCTTGGCTTTTTCAGCACCGACAGCGTTAATCGATTGCTCACGAGTCTGACCCGCAATTTTTTCTAAGAGCGTTGAGTCATATTGCTCCCGAATCTTGCGATCGCTCTGCTCGATCGTGTTGACTCTATTTTGCTTCTGATCAATGAGATTGACCGTTTTCTGATTTTCAGGAGTTTTGATCTTGTCTTGATAGTCTGCATATTTGAGGCAGGTTTCAGAAACGTTGCCTAAATGTCCGATTTCGGCTTGCTGATAGGTTTTCCGAAAAGCAGGTGAACCGGGATAGGAGGACGTAACCGTGTCATGAATTGTCGTGTAGTTTTTAGTTTGATTAGTTTCGGTTTGATAACTTTTCCAGTCAGAATAACAAGGATAGGACTGCGAAGGCGCGAGATGCCATCCACTAATATCATTGAGTCCTGAAAAGACGTTGAATAAGATAAATAGATCAATCAAAATGAGCACGATTAAGCTCACTTTGTTGAGCGGCTCATTATTGAGCCTGCTCGATCGATTAAAGAACCGATGGATCAAACGACGAATTCTAGAAAACATGGCAAATTATAAAAGGGCGAAAAGGAAAAAGCGATGACGTTCAGATTAAATGACTCATCACTTCTTAGCAAATAGGGCGTAAGACTTAGCAATAAAATGGCCATGATCGACCTCTAAAATCAGACATTTAAGACTTCTGATTTAGCTTTATTGAACCAGTTCTCAACCTATTTGAGGAAGCCCCTGTGCCCATTTCTGCATTGTCTCTAAGCCAGAAGGCGACGTGAGATTGTAGTGCAGGGGTGTGATGGTAATGTAGTGCTCTCGATTGGCTTGCACATCAGTCGGAACTTGATCTGGCATACGCGGATCTTCGACATCTTCGAGCACCTCTCCAGCTAACCAATAATAGGTTTTGCCTCTAGGATCAGCGCGTTTTTCAAACACATCTACATAGCGACGAATGCCTTGACGAGTCACGATCGCTCCCTTGATCTCAGAAGCGGCGATCGCTGGAACATTCACATTCAGCAAGGTCAACTCTGGCAAAGGTCTCTCCTTTAACTGCTGCACGAGCAAACAGGCAAAGTCAGCCGCAGGCTGAAAGTCGTGACCTTTAAAGCTCGTCAAACTAAAAGCAACGCTAGGAATTCCCTCGATCGTGCCTTCCATCGCTGCGGAGACCGTGCCCGAATAAAGCACATCGGTGCCCAGATTTGAGCCATGATTAATGCCCGACAGCACAAAATCAGGCGGACTGTCTAACAGCGCCCAAAGCGCCAGCTTCACGCAGTCTGAGGGCGTACCCGAACAGGCCCAAGCTTTGATAGACGGGTGAAAAACCGACTCAACCACCTCGGCTCTAATCGGTTGATGCAGAGTGAGTCCGTGTCCGGTGGCAGAGCGCTCACGATCGGGGCAGACCACCGTCACGTCATGTCCCGCGGTTGCCAGGGTGTTGGCCAACGTCCGAATGCCCAGCGCATAAACACCATCGTCGTTGCTGATCAGGAGTTTCATTCAATCAACTAAACTAATAAAACACATCGACTTTACGCGGTATTTGCGTCCAGCACCTCTATCATTTCTTAGTATGACTGCTCAGACGATCGAACTTGAATCTCAGTTAGATGCTATCCGGCGAGAAGCCCAAGCCGCCATTGCTGCCACCGAAACGCTCGACCAGCTAGAGCAGCTTCGCGTTAAATATCTCGGCAAAAAAGGGCCGATTCCCCAAGTGCTGGGGGGCATGGGCAAACTTGACCCAGCCGAGCGGCCGCGCATTGGGGCCCGGGCCAATGAGGTCAAAGAAGCGATTCAGGGAGACCTCGATCGCAAGCGCACTGCATTGCAAACGGCCCAGATTCAAGCCCGGTTAGAGGCAGAGGCGATCGACGTGACTATGCCCGGAGTCTTCCGCCCTCAGGGTCGAGTGCATCCTCTCAATGGCACGATCGATCAGGTGCTAGATATCTTCGTCGGCATGGGTTACACCGTCGCCGAAGGCCCAGAGATGGAGACCGACTACTACAACTTTGAGGCGCTAAATTTCTTGCCCGATCACCCGGCGCGAGATATGCAAGACACGCTTTATTTGCCCGATGGCAACCTGTTGAGAACCCACACCTCGACGGTGCAGATCCGCTATATGGAAAATAACGATCCGCCGATTAGGATTGCGGTGCCGGGTCGGGTCTATCGTCGTGACACGGTGGATGCCACTCACTCAGCCGTGTTTAACCAGATTGAAATTTTAGCGATCGACGAGGGGCTGACCTTCACCGATCTCAAAGGCACGATCAAAGTGTTTTTGCAGGAAATGTTTGGTGATTTGCCGATTCGCTTTCGGCCGAGTTTTTTCCCCTTCACCGAGCCGTCTGCCGAGGTTGATGTGCAGTGGAAAGGTCGCTGGCTAGAGATTTTGGGCTGCGGTATGGTTGATCCCAATGTGCTTAAAGCCGTGGGCTATGATCCTGAAGTGTATACCGGGTTTGCGGCGGGGTTTGGGGTCGAGCGATTGGCAATGGTGATGCACCAGATTGATGATATTCGGCGGCTCTACAGCAGCGATTTGCGGTTCTTAAAGCAGTTCTAAAAATGAGCAGAGGGGCGTAATTAGTTCGGGTGTATCATGAATGAACACGCCGTCTCTAATAAATTTCATGATCGACTTCACGGGCAAGACAATTTTAGGGATTGACCCGGCGATCGCCACGATCGGATATGGCGTAATTCGAGATAGCGTGGTGCTCGATTATGGGGTGATCAAAACTTCAAAAGAGAGGGCGATATTTGAGCGACTCAAGCAAATTCATGATGATATTTGTGAGTTGTGTCAGTCGCTCAAGCCCGACGTAGCCGCGTTAGAAATGCCCTTTTTTACGAGAGAAAACACTAACGCGGGCAAGGTGCTGCGGGCGCTGGGCGTGATTGAGTTAGCCCTAGGAGAATGTGGATTAGGATCGCCAATCTTTTTGCACCAGTCGCAGGTCAAATCAGCCGTCTCAAAATATGGAGCCGATAAGTCAGAAGTGCAGCGAGCCGTGATGATGATCTTTAGCCTGTCAGAGCTTCCTAAACCCGATGACGCGGCGGATGGATTAGCGATCGCTTACGCTGCCCAAATCGGCATGAGTGCTAATGTCAAATAGCTTTTGCGTGAGGGCACGGCGATGCCATGCCCCTACACATCTTGGTATTGATTTAATCGGTGCTCTTGTTTAATCTACGATCGCTACCAGGGCAATCGACTGCCATCCCACGAAAAAAATTCACCACTATCGTCTTGAGTTAAGCGATCGAGAACCGTCATCAACTGCCCAACTGTGCGATCGACCGAAAACAATTTCTCAGGGGCAACGTTGCGCTGAAATGGGCGAGATAGCTGAGTGTCAGTCGTGCCGGGATGGAGCGTCACCACGATCGTGGTCGGGCAAGTGCGGCGATATTCGATCGCCACCGTTTTCATAAACATATTCAGCGCGGCTTTAGACGCACGATAGCCATACCATCCACCTAACTCGTTATCGCCAATGCTGCCCACCTTGGCAGAAATCGTGGCAAAAATGGCTCGGTTGCGATGTTTCAACAAAGGCTGGATGTGTTTGGCCAACAGGGCTGCCCCGATGCTGTTTACCTGAAAATAGTGCATCAGTTGCTCGGCATTGAGGTGCCGCAGACTCTTTTCGGGTTGCATTGCCCCGTCGTGCAGCACACCCACACAATTAATAATCGTGTGCAAGGCTGAAGTCTCAGTTTGAATTTTTTGAACTACGGCGGCAATCTGCAACTCGTCAGTGATATCCATCTGGAAGCGGTGCAGCCGAGAATCGGCGAGGGCACCCAGTTCTAACGAGGGCGATCGGTAAGTGGCATAGATACAACCGATACGATCGCTGTTGAGCAATTGCCGCACAAACTCTAAGCCAATTCCCTGTCCGGCTCCCACAATCAGCGCTGTCTGACGATCGGGGTGATTCACCACTACACCTAACAAAAGCGCTCTGAGTATATCACCCAACTTTTTGAGAGGCCTAGGGAATTGCTAAAGGCAATTCGCCTCCCAAGATCCCGCTTGATCAACCCAAATCTAAGACTTCAGCTTCAGACCCCTTTCAAAAATTAACTAAACTCCGATGGCATCTTCTACCATTGGGAGGTAGCGTTGATCATCAGCGGGCTGTAGCGATCGGCGGCGGCAAAATTTCTGTGGTAGTGGCATAGCATGAAATCTCGATCAATTTTTCTAGCATTTTTACTGGGGCTGCTGTTGGTGATGGTGCCCTTAGGTCGTCACTGGCTGCCCGGTCAACTGAGTGCTCAAACTGCTCCCACAGAGGCCGCCAAAAAGGCTGCGGCCGCTGAAGTTGAGGTAGAAAAGCCTGCCTTTAAACCCTTTGATCAAGTGGTGCTAGGGGCAACCCGATCGGAGGGGCTGTTTCCGCTCTACCAAAATCAAAAGACCGGAAAACTGTTTGCCGAAATTTTGCCCGATCAGCTAGAGCGCAACTATCTAGCCGCTATGACCCTCGAATCGGGGCTAGGCGAACGCGGCATCTATAGCGGACTGCCCCTCGGCGACTTTCTCTTTACCTTTCGTCGCATCAATAACAGCATTCAGTTTGTGGTGCCTAACACCTTTTTTCGGGCCCAAGCCGGGACTCCGATGGCGCGATCGATTCACCGTTCGTTTAGCGATTCGGTGATCGAAGTGTTGCCGATTCGCAGCATTCACCCCCAGCGCAAAAGCATTTTGGTTGATCTGACTCCGCTGTTGTTAAGCGACCTCCCCGGACTCACGCCCGTGCTGGCGAGCTATCTCAAAAGCAGCTACACGATCGATGCCACTAAATCCTATTTAGGCACCGCTAAAGCCTTTCCACTCAACGTCGAGATTGAGTCCGTTTTTGGCTTTTCGGGCGGCGATGGCAACAGCGCAATGCCCACCTATATTGCGGCCCTGCCCGACAGCCGATCGTTCAATCTGCGGGTTCGCTATAGCCTTTCTAAACTGCCCGAAAATAATGGCTATCGTCCCCGGTTAGCCGACGATCGTATTGGCTATTTCATCACTGCTTTTAAAGATTTAGACGACGACACCCCCCGCCAAGCCTTCATTCGCTATATCAATCGCTGGCACTTAGAGAAAAAAGACCCGACGGCTGCCCTGTCTGCGCCTAAAAAGCCGATCGTCTTCTGGCTTGAAAACACGATTCCTGCTGAATATCGCGATGCGGTGCGAGAAGGCGTGTTGCTGTGGAATCGCGCCTTTGAAAAAATCGGGTTTAAAGACGCGATCGAGGTCAAACAAATGCCCGACAACGCCGACTGGAATCCCGCAGACGTGCGCTACAACACGATTCGCTGGTTCAACTCGACCGATGCCGTTTTTGCGATGGGCCCGTCGCGAGTTAACCCCCTCACAGGCGAAATCTTAGACGCAGACGTGATCGTGTCAGCCGATTTTGTGCGATCGCTCAAACAAGAATATCGCAGCCTCGTTGAGCAAAACCAGATGGAGACTGCCCCCTTTGCCGCTCATTTGACGGGAAATCCCAATTTGTGCAGCTACGGCATGGCGGCCCGATCGCTAAAGCGACACGCCGCTAAATCCGATCAGCCTGCTGTACCTAAACTGCGGTTTGGCGCTCACTTAGGCAACTATCAAGACCTTTGCTATGGGCTAGATGCGGCCAAGCAGTTTGCTGTCGGCAATATGGCGCTGTCAATGTTTCAAAACGTCTTGCCCAGCAGTCCTGAAATGAAAAACTACATTCACGAATTTGTGCGCGAGTTAATCGCCCATGAAATCGGCCACACCTTGGGATTGCGGCACAATTTTCACGGCAGCGCCATGCTCAAACCCGAAGATTTAAACAACACCGCAATCACCCAAAAGAACGGACTCGTCGCCTCCGTGATGGACTACAACCCGGTCAACCTAGCGCCCCAAGGCACCAAGCAGGGAGACTTTTTCACCGCCGTCATCGGCCCCTATGACGAATGGGCGATCGAATATGGCTATACCCCGATCGCGGCAGTCGTGCCCCAAGCTGAGACGCGACTTCTCGACAAAATTGCTCAACGGGCCCCAGAGCCAGCCCTCGCCTATGCCACCGATGAAGATGTCTCGTCTTTTCTAGACCCCAAGGTGAATGTCTTTGATCTAAGCGGCGACCTGCTCACCTACACGCAGTGGCAGATGGACAACGCTCGTGAAATGTGGAAAAAAGTCGATCGCCGCTACCCCAGTCAAGGCGAAAGCTTTAACGAGGTTCGGGTTGCGTTTAATGCGGTGTTTGATTACTACTTTCAATATTCCCTGTTCTTAACAGAGTATGTGGGCGGGCAGTTCTTTAATCGCTATCGCTATGGTGACGCAAAAGGACGGTTGCCCTTTGAGCCAGTGCCCTTAGCCCAGCAGCGTCGGGCCCTAGCCATGCTGCAAAAAAATGTCTTTAGCGAAGAAACCTTTCAATTTTCACCAGAGTTTCTCAACAAACTTGCGCCCTCTCGCTGGAGTCATTGGGGCACCGAGCCATCGAGCAATTTAGACTATCCCATTCACGACAACATTCTATTTTTGCAATCGATGGCGTTGTTTGATTTGCTGAGTTACGATCGCCTCGCTCGTCTCAGAGATGCCGAACTCAAAACCGAGCCTGGGCAAGCCCTGACCATGCCTGAGTTATTTGACACCCTGCAAACGAGCATCTGGGGCGACGTGACGCAGCCCGTTGGCGATCGCATTAAACTATCGAGCCTGCGCCGCGCCCTGCAACGCGAATATATGAATGCTCTAATCTCAATGGTGCTGCGGCAAGTCGATGCCCCCGAAGATGCCCGCACGATCGCCCGCTATGAACTCAAGCAGCTTCACGGCAAGCTCGCTCAAGCAATGCGAAAAGTAGATGACAAAGATCTCTACACCAAAGCGCATTTAGAAGAAGCGCACGATCGGATCGGCAAGGCCCTAGAAGCCCGACTGCAATCGCAATAAACACTGGTAGTCTGCCCAACTAACTCTGAGGAGTCATATCGAACTACTGAACCAAGATTTCGTTTGCAGGGGGTTTGGGGGAGGCAACCGGCCCCCAATGGGGGTTTGGGGGCACGCCCCCAAGGGTCGGCAGCCCAAGACTATCGCATCATCCCCAAAAATCGGTACTAGTCAACGTTGAATTGGTGAACTACTAGGTAACGGTAACGATGTCACATCACATTTTTTTAGCTGGGGCAAGCCAGGGAATCGGGCGAGAGATTCTCAAAGCGCTGCTGGTCGATCGTTCGATGATCAAAGCGTTCTTAAGATCAGCATCGGTGGCGGCTGAGGTGCAGACAATGGGGGTTAAAACGGCGATCGGAGATGCCCTCTATCCCGAACAAATCGATCAAGCCTTGGCAGGAAGCCCGATCGAAACAGTGATTAGCACGATCGGCGGCAAGCCTAAAGATGGCGATCGCGCTGACTATCGGGGCAACAAAAATCTGATCGATGCGGCCGTCAAAGCGGGCGTAAAACGATTTATTTTAGTCACCTCGATCGGGAGTGGTGAAAGCGCCGCTGCTCTGCCGCCCCAAGCCTTTGAAGCTTTAAAAGACGTGTTGGCAGAAAAAGAAAAAGCCGAGCACTATTTGATGTCTAGTGGATTGACCTACACGATCATCCGACCGGGCGGCTTAAAGTCTGAACCTGCGACCGGAAATGGGATACTCACCGAAGATCCCACCATTGCGGGAACCATTCACCGGGCTGATGTGGCAGACTTGGTTTGCCGTTGTTTAGGGAGCGATCGGGCCAATAACAAAATCTTCTCAGCGGTCGATCGCACCCAGATCTACGGCAATGCAGCCGTTGAAGAATTCACCCTTTAACTCTAAATCTGCTCAAGATTTGAAGGGTCTCACCCACCCATTACGCATGGTGCGATCGAGCACCACACGAGCCACCGCGAAGAGTAAAACACTTTCTAGGGCCAGCACGACAAACGGCAACAAACTTCCTTGAGTCATCACGCCGACATCAATCTGCGCCAGCCCGCGCACCAGCCCAAAGGCTAAGACCGCCCCTGATTTGAGGTGCGAGTTTTGATCTTGCCGCACCACATAGCGATAGGTGATGCCAAACAACCCGCCCGCGATCGCGGCGATCGCGCCACTCACCAAAAAACTGACCCCGATCGCCGACATTTGCAACCCCGCCAACGGCTCAAACCGAGTCGCCAAGATCAGACGGTTGAGCAAAGATGCGCCACAAAACGCGATCGCCACCGATAGAGAAGCCACCACTCCCGACTTAATTGACTCGATCCGCTCTGCCAACATCATGTCTGAATCCATTCAATCTGCACGGGCGATTCTCAAACCCAAAGTAAAGCTATCACGCCTTTGAATTATGATAGTGATTAGCATCCTTTCGTAATGTTTTTACTATTGCTATGGATATTTTGACGTTGGGCTGGGTTTCAATGCTGGCGGTGTTTACATTCTCAATTTCAATGGTCATCTGGGGTCGCAACGGCTTCTAAACAACGCTGGGGGCACTGTGGAATCAACAGAATTTAGCATTCTTGTAGTGGTCGCATTTGGGTTGTTGATTATCGTCACGGGTGGAATTGCCTACCTGACTCTAAGTGATTGGCGCGATCGCCGCCGACAAGAAAAAGCCAGAGGAAAATAACCTCTTTTAAACTAATCAAAGGCTCCAGATCTGACCCTTCTCAACCGAGAGTCACCCTCTGGAGCCTTTGATTTTAATCAGCCTCCGGCTTAAAAGCCAGAGCGTCTAAGATTCACTTCGAGTCAAGCTCAAGCCAGAAGACATCTCCTCGCCATAGCCTTCTTCGCCGTGTTCACTGATATCTAACCCGTCATATTCAACCTCTGGCTTGACCCGCAGCCCGATCGTGGCATCAAGAGCCTTGAGAATCACAAACGTACCGATCCCGGCGATCAAATAGGTGATCACGATCGCGATTAGCTGAGTCACCACCTGACCCGGATTGCCATAAAACAAGCCGTCGCCCCCCGCCGAGTTCACCGCTTTGGTCGCGAAAAGCCCAGTTAAGAGCGCGCCCGTCGTGCCGCCCACCCCGTGAACTGGGAAGGTGTCTAAGGAATCATCAAATTGCAGCTTTGCCTTTAGGCTGACCGCAAAGAAACAGACCGTTGCAGTGATCGCCCCAATCAGCAGTGCGCCAATGGGGGTCACAAACCCGGCAGCAGGCGTTACGCCCACCAAACCTGCAACTGCACCCGTCGCGATGCCAACGGCTGTTGGCTTGCCGCGCAGCACCCATTCTAAAATCACCCACATCAGAGCCGCTGCCGCCGTCGCTGTGTTAGTCGCCACAAACGCCACCGTTGCTAGAGAGCCAGACGCTAGCGCACTTCCAGCGTTAAAGCCAAACCAGCCAAACCACAGCAAGCCCGCGCCTAGCAAAATAAAGGGCACGTTGTGGGGCGCAGCAGGCTGACTCGGATAGGTTTTGCGAGGGCCAATCACCCAAGCTGCTACCAGTGCCGAAACGCCAGAGCTAATGTGCACCACAGTTCCGCCTGCAAAGTCTAGGGCACCGATGCCACCATACAAGCCAAGGAAACCACCCTTTGCCCAAACCATGTGAGCAAAAATTGGGTAGAGAACGCTAGACCAGATCACGATAAACCAGAAATAAGCCTTAAAGCTCACGCGCTCAACGATCGCCCCAGAAATCAGCGCCGGGGTGATGATGGCAAACATTGCCTGATAAATCATGAACGCTTGGTGGGGAATGGTCGCCGCATAAGACACGACTGCATCTGGTGGAGTGCCTTTGAGGTAGTCGGTTGTGTCTAACCCAACCCCGTTTAAGAACAACCACTGCAAGCCGCCGATAAATGGCGTTCCTGGGGCAAATGCAAGGCTATAGCCCCACAAGATCCAGGAGGTGCCCACAATGCCCATGAGAATGAAGCTCATCATCATGGTGTTGAGGACGTTGCGCGTTCTGACAAAGCCGCCGTAGAAAAAGGCCAGCCCAGGAGTCATCAACAACACGAGGGCTGACGAGATCAGCATGAATGCCGTGTCTCCCGAAACTTGGGCTGCTGCCGCTGCATCTGTCGCGACTTTGATCGGATCATCAGCAGCCAAGGCACTTGAAATCAAAGGACCATTCAGCAGTGCTAGCGCTGCCAGCCCCGTCATTAAGATTTTATTCAACACTGGACTTTCAACCCTCAACGCCAAGAACTCTAATTCGGCTATGACCGAACCTGATTGATATCATTGAATTCCACAGTTTTACACCAGTTAATTCTGTATAGTAGAATACCTTTTTATTTTTATTAATTGACTGTTACATTCTTTGTTGCTAGGAAGTTGGGTTTAGTTGAGGAACTTTATGATTTGCTAACTCAGAATAAAATTCTATCGATCTGCCTTTAGAAGTCATCTCAAAAGGGCTAACTTGTTGTAGTTTTCACCGTTTTTTGAGGGCTAAATGATGGCTTTATTTACGATCGTCCCCACCAGATCACTAACCAGACAACTGGGTTGACAGATTCGCTTTTAGCAGTATTCTTGTACTATCTCTGTTTCATCACTCCTTAGGCAATGTCCCCACTGACCTCCGGGGACATTTTTTTTAGGATCTGACCGTTTAAGATAAAAAAATGAGTGAAAAGAGTGAAAGTTTCAAACTTATCAGCGACAACCGCCATGCGCGCTTCCAGTATGAGATTCTGGAGACCTATGAGGCTGGCATTGAGCTAGTCGGAACTGAGGTCAAATCGATTCGAGAGGGCAAGGTCAACCTCAGAGATGGCTTTGCTCTGATTCGAGATGGGGAGGTGATGCTGCTCAACGTGCATGTTTCTCCCCATAGAACGGCTAGCCAATTTTTTAATCACGACCCTCGTCGCTCTCGCAAGCTCCTACTTCATCGGGCAGAGATTCGCAAGCTGCTGGGCAGAGTCGAGCAGCAAGGGTTAACGCTCGTGCCCCTCAAGATGTATATGAAACGGGGTTGGGTCAAGGTCGATATCGGGCTGGCGCGAGGCAAGAAGCTCTACGACAAGCGAGAAGATATTAAGAAACGTGACGATCAGCGAGATATGCAGCGAGCGCTGAAGAACCGTTAGAGCGATCGTGACCAGAGAGTTTATCAGCCTCCAACTTGCCCGTCTCGTGGGCAATGGGCACTGTCACACCTATAAAATCTGAATTTTAGATAATCCACGTCGTTAAAAAGCGCTGAAGGATGGGCGAAAGCTGCGATCGGGCCAACATCAAGACTAAAACAAGCCCGCATTGTTAAGTTTCTAAAGTCCTTTAGGCCTCAACGATTAGCTACCTTTTCTAGAGTTGCTGTTTGTTAACAGCGGCAAGTTTGAGCAAATTTCTAAGCTAGAAAAAGCACAGGTTCCTATGTTTGAATGGGAAGTCTCTTAGTCAGAAAAGTCGCGGCTTCTGGTGAGATCAATGAAATAGAGGTAAAAGGTAACTTAAACTACAAACCGTTGAAATAGTTTGTATCTCTGGGTTTTTACAAAACGCTGCTAGGGCGATCGCTCTCAGCAAATTTCTGTCAAAGAGCCTGATAGGTCTCGGTGCCAGAAGCATTAAACGCTAGAAGACAGAGCTAGCCGCGTGATTTATGGACATCAAACGTGTCTTCATGCACCCAAAATTTTCTTTCTCAGGACAGATGAATGGGCGATGAAAAACCCTTTAATGTCATCGATAACAGGGATTAATCAAAGGTTAAGAATGAGTTTTGGCTGGGTTTTGTTAGCTACTTATCAGACTTCTATTCTGAAATCTGCGAAGGTCTAAGGTAGGATACTTAGTTATTTTTTCTGTACTTTATGGCATCGAACCTGCTATTAATAGGGGGCTAGATGTTTAGTTTTGTGAAGTTTAGCCTAGTAAAAAGGTAGAATCATATGGATTTTTTAACCAAAACCGTCAAGTTTCCTGCCTCGATCGACGATGGCTCGATCGCTCAGTTTCATCACCACACTGACTTGGCGCTTCAGGCTGACGCTGACGTGGTGCTGATAGACTTTGGCATGGTTGAGTCTACGAGCAGCCACGGGTTGATGGCTTTAGTGATGGTTTATAAGCGGGTTCGTAAAGCAAACAAGCGGCTCTTTCTCTGCTCGGTGAGTGAGCAAGTCAGAATGCTGTTAGAACTGACGGGGATGGATGAGGTCTTTGAGGTGCTCCCCAAATCTGAAGAAATAGCTATTCCTGCCCTCGCGATCGCTTAGCAAAATTGTGGATTATGGGGATTGAGATGAGTCCCCCGTGGGGGATGGTAGAGCTACAAAAACTCGCGGATGTATTGATTGACGAGTTGTGGCTGTTCTTGCTGAACCCAATGGCTACAGTTGGGGATGTATTTGATCTGAAAGTCGCGCACGTAAGCTTCTGTGCCGTAGGTCAATTCTTTGCCCAGGGCAGTGTCGCTTTCGCCCCAAATCATCAGAGTCGGCACGTCTAAGATGCTCCAGTCTTGGCTGGTCAGCCCTTGTTTAAACAGATTGCGGTAGTAGTTGAGGGCAGCCGTGACTGCGCCGCGCTTGGCAAACGCATTTTTATAAGCCTCAATATCCTGCTGACTGAAGGCGGTTTTGTCTACGGCCATGCCTAAAAATGCCGCCCCGATCGCTCGATAGTCATCCAGTTGAATCAGCATTTCTGGGACGATCGGAAGCTGAAATAAGAAGATATAAAAACTGCGAAGAAGCTGCCGAGGCGTGCGAAGCCCTTCAGCAAATTTGGCCGGGTGAGGCATGTTGAGAATGACCAGCTTTTGAACCAAATTGGGGTAGGCGTAGACGAAGTTCCAGGCGATCGTGCCTCCCCAGTCATGCCCGACTAAAATGCAGCGCTCGTAGCCCAAGCCTTCAATCACGCCTTTGACATCGGCGATCAACTCAGCCATCCCATAGGCTTCTTTATCAGCAGGTTTGTCGCTGTCGTTATAGCCGCGCAGGTCGATCGCAACCACTTTGTGATCTTGGGCAAATTCAGGAATCTGCTTGCGCCACGAATACCAAAATTCAGGAAATCCGTGCAGCATCAGCATCAGGGGGCCTTCGCCTTGGGTCACATAGTGCAGGTTGATGCCGTTGGTGTGAATGCAGTCGTGTTGCCAGGTTTCGAGCATGGAGGTGGAGGATAAGGGCTAGCTGAAGTTTAGCGACTAATCCCGATCAGCTCCCCCGTCTTAAGCCGTAACCGGAGCCACCGGATATTGTTCTAGAACGTGCTTGAGATATTGCCCGGTGTAAGAAGCGGGATTTTTTGCCACCTCTTCGGGAGTCCCGATCGCCACAATTTCGCCGCCTAAATTACCGCCTTCCGGCCCCAGATCAATAATCCAGTCTGAGCAGCGAATCACATCCATGTTGTGTTCGATCACGAGGACGGAGTTACCTTTATCTACGAGACGCTGCACCACGTCTAACAGCTTGTGAACGTCATAGAACGATAGTCCGGTAGTCGGTTCGTCAATCAGGTAGAGAGTTTTGCCCGTGGCGCGGCGAGAAAGTTCGGTGGCGAGTTTGACGCGCTGGGCTTCGCCGCCAGAGAGAGTTGGGGCAGTTTGTCCGAGTCGCATATAGCCTAGACCCACATCAGCTAATGTTTGCAGACGCGCAGACGCTTGAGGGATGTTTTTAAAGAATTCTGCTGCTTCCTCAACGGTCATGGCTAAGACATCGGCGATCGACTTGCCTTTAAACTTCACCTGTAGCGTATCGCGGTTGTATCTCGCACCTTTGCAGACTTCGCACTGCACATAGACATCGGGCAAGAAATTCATCTCGATCACGTTTACGCCTTGACCACTGCACGCTTCACAGCGTCCGCCTTTGACGTTAAACGAGAATTGCCCCGGTTTGTAGCCTCTGGCTTTTGCCTCGATCGTCTCGGTAAAAATATCCCGAATCACGTCAAACACGCCTGTGTAAGTGGCAGGATTTGATCGCGGAGTGCGCCCGATCGGGGATTGATCAATCACGATCGCTTTATCGAGTCCGTTTAGCCCTTCGACGGGCTGCATCTCTCTCGGCTGGGGAATTTTTTGCCCAAAGTGGTGCTGAATGGCGGGATAGAGCAACTCGTTAACCAGCGTCGATTTGCCAGACCCCGACACGCCCGTGATGCAAACCAGTTTGCCGAGGGGAATATCGACATCAATCTCCTTGAGATTATTGCGGGCGGCACTGCGAATTTTGAGCGATCGTCCATTTCCGGGTCGGCGATCGGCGGGGGTGTGAACGCACAACCGTTTAGACAAGTAAGCTCCCGTCAGCGATTCTTCGGCATTGAGCAGCGTTTCTAAGTCGCCCTGAGACACAATCCGCCCGCCATGCACGCCTGCACCGGGGCCGATATCCACCAAATAATCCGCCGCCCGAATTGTTTCTTCGTCGTGCTCAACCACGATCAGCGTGTTGCCGAGATCCCTTAGCTTGGTCAAGGTGTTCAGCAAGCGGGTATTGTCGCGCTGGTGCAGCCCGATACTCGGCTCGTCGAGAACATAGAGCACTCCGGTTAAGCCCGCGCCGATCTGGGTAGCTAGACGAATGCGTTGCGCTTCGCCGCCGGAGAGGGTCATAGCAGTGCGATCGATGGTCAGATAGTCCAATCCCACATCGAGGAGGAATTGCAGCCGCGCCTTGATTTCTCGCAGGACGAGATCGCCGATTTGAGCTTGGCGATCGGTTAACTCCAGACTCGTAACTCGATCTAGACAATCGCGAATCGAAACGCTGGTCAGATCGGTGATCCGAAACTGTCCGAGGCGCACCGCAACGGCTTCGGGCTTAAGTCGTCTGCCGTGACAATCATCACAGGGCTGGTCGATTAAGTATTGCTCTAACTTCTGCTTATAGAGGTCAGACGAGCTTTCTTGATATTGCCGTTCGAGCAGGGGCAGCGCGCCCTCATAGCGGCGGTTATAGCCTTTGCTTTCTCGATAGCGAGAGTCGGCTTCGATCCAAATCGGGTCTTTAGAGCCGTGCAGCAAGACGTGCTGCTGGTCAGGCGTGAGTTTTTCCCAGGGGGTTTGAATATCGAATTTAAAGGCATCGGCGACGCTGCAAATTAGCGACAAATAATAAGTGTTGTCTTTGTCTGACCAGGGCGCGATCGCCGCATAAACAGGCAATTTTGGATTGGGGATCACGAGATCGGGCGAAAACTTGCGGTGACTGCCCAACCCGTGGCAATTGGGACACGCACCATAGGGAGAGTTGAACGAAAACAGACGGGGAGAAAGTTCCTCCATGACTGCGCCATGCTCAGGGCAAGCAAAGTTTTCTGAAAACACCAGTTCGGCAGGTTGAGCCTCTGGTTTTGGCTCTTCGACCTGATAGGTGCCGCCTTTTTCGGCCGCCTTGAGGGTTTGTTGAGACTTGATATCGACGACGTTGCTGGGTGTCGCGTCTTCTTTGATCAAGTCGATGATGGCGATGCCGTTAGAGTGCTTCAAGCACGTCGTCAGGGAATCGACGAGGCGCTCTTCGATGCCTTCTTTTTTGACGAGCCGATCGACGACAATCTCGATCGTGTGCAGTTGATTTTTGTCTAGCTCGATCGAGTCGCTCAGTTCGCGCACTTCGCCATCGACCCGAATTCGCACAAAGCCCTCGGCGCTGAGGCTAGAAATCGTTTTGCGATGGGTGCCTTTTTTGCCGCGCACGACGGGAGCCAAAACTTGAAACCGAGTCCGATCGGGCAATTCCATCACGCGATCGACCATCTGATCGACGGTTTGCGGCGTGATCGAGCGATCGCAGTGAGGACAGTGGGGTTCCCCGGCTCGTCCGTAGAGCAGTCGCAGATAGTCGTAGATTTCTGTCACCGTGCCGACGGTCGATCGCGGGTTGTGAGACGTGGACTTTTGATCGATCGAGATCGCGGGGCTAAGGCCCTCGATCGCATCGACATCAGGTTTATCGACTTGTCCCAAAAACTGCCGTGCATAGGCGCTGAGGGACTCTACATAGCGACGTTGCCCTTCTGCAAAAATGGTGTCAAACGCCAGCGATGATTTCCCAGAACCCGACACCCCGGTAAACACGATCAAGCGATCGCGGGGTAACTCCAGGTCGATGTTCTTGAGATTATGCTGTCTGGCACCTCGCACCCTAATCGTGTTGAGCGATGCGGGGCTTGAGGGTTTAGCGATCGTGTCTAAGTCATCACTCAGAGACTTCGCATCAGGGCTGTTAGATTGGCTGGCACGCTTTGGCATTGAGGACGCAATGAACTAGTCCTTAATGATTCTATCGCTCTCCTTAGCAATCTAGTTGTGACGTACTAGGAGAAGTCGAGGTTCGATCGCATTCAATCCTTAAATTTCGTCGAAAAGAATCCATTAGGCTTCGGCTTTATTCAACCTCAACCTTCATATAAGAATTTGGAAATGCCTCGTGAATGCCTCATAGAAACAGGTCACCACAACGATTTGACGGGTTAACACAACGATTTGACCGGAGAAGATATTGAATTGACGATCAACAAAGCCATTCGGTAGGTCAACAAAGCAATTCGATAGGTCAACAAAGCGATTCGATAGGTCAACAAAGCGATTCGATAGGTCAACAAAGCGATTCGATGGGTCAACAAAGCAATTCGGTAGGTCAACAAAGCAATTTAACTGCGGAAGACATTAAATAGAGCCGATCCTCATATAACCACTGAATCACGATCGTGTATCGATGATTCATTCCCTTCCTCCTGAGACTTTCTAACACCAGAGCAAAGCCGAAACTCGCTAATTATCATCTCGCCCCTTGCTCATCTGACCCATAGCCGCCACGATCGTTTCAGCTTCTCCACTAATGCGCCACAGCGTGCGACTCGCCTCTTTGCTGACCAGTTCATATTCCCCCTTAAACGCTTCGATCAGGGCAGGAATCGCAGACTTAGCATCCGGCCCGATGCAGCCAAGGGCATAAGCAGCCACCCATCGCACCTGCCAATCTTCATCTTTGAGAGCTTGAGTCAAGGCCGGAACAGCCGCTCTCGCAAACTGATTAAAGCTAGACAGCACCCAAGCCGCCGTGCTGCGAACGTGAGCAGGTTTGGCTTCTAGCGCTGCGATCAGGGCAGGCACCGCACCGACTCCCAGCTTGCCCAGCGTGGCGATCGCTTCTCCACTGACGCGGCGATCGTCATCTCGCAGCCGCTCAACCAGGGCAGGAATCGCGGTGCGAGCTTCAGGGCCAATTTGCCCGATCGCTTTAGCCACTTCGCGACGAATCTGCCAATCGTGAGCCTGAAATTCTCGAATCAGCGCTGGAAGAACTGATTTAGCCGCCGATCCCAGTTCTCCAAGCTCAGTGATTGCATCTAGCCGCACCTGCAAATCGCCGTTGGTCAAATTGGGCGCAAGGCGACGAATTCGCTGTTCTATTTGGGTGCGTCGCAGCGTTTCGGCACTCAAGCCGACTCGTTGACCCAACTCTTCTAAAACCGATTCGGGCACATCAATCTCAGCGCTGCGCGTCAGGCAACAATCGCGCATTGCCAGCAAAAAGCCCTGAATGCTTTCGGGGGCACCTGGCATAGCATCGGCTTGGATCAGCCATGCGTCCCAGAGGGGTTTTTGATCGCGATAAAGCTCAACCAAATAGAGCGCCGCCAAACATTCAGCGAGAGGGTCGAGGGCAAAGCAGATCTGATCTTGGGCCGGCCCCACAGCTTGGACAATTCGCAGCCGCTTTTCTAGATTCTTGAGCCGCGCTTTGGCGGTCTCGCTGTCTAGGCTCATTCTGGCTTCTAGCTCTGCCAAAATCACCTCGCGTTTAGCCGGGGCAGGGTGATAAGACTGCCTCAAGCACTCCCAGGCAATGATTTGAGCGTCTTTGTGAAGGGTGGAATTGTCGGGTTCGTCTGCGGCGGCATCGCGATTGAGTTCGTTGAGGTAACTCAGCATCAAATCGGGGATGTTGTCGGGCAGATTGTCTTCGCTGACTCCTTCTTCTTTGGCGATCATCTGCTCGGCGTAGAGTTTTGCCAGCAAAACGGTGATATTGCGCTGACCGACGAGTTTAGACAGTTGACTGCACGCATCAAAATATTCTGAGTCGGTGAAGAGTTCGCGCTTGTGGCGCTGAGTCAGATAGGCTTCTAAAAACGAGGATAGGCGGTTGCCTTCAATTCGCAGGGGTTTGACGGTGGTTTTGGGCACTTCGTCTAAGGTTTCTTCGACCCGCGACGTGACAATCAGGGCATTGGCAGGAAAGTCGGGGTGTCCGGGGCGAATCTGTTCGCGGGTGGCTTCGCTGAGTTCTGAGAGCCGATCGACGATTACCAAAATTCGGCGTTGTCGGAGCAGCTTTTCTAAAAACTCGTCAGAAATCGGCTCGGCTGCGTCAATCAAGGCCTGCAACTGTCCCCGGATCGCTTCTCTAAAGGGATGTTTATCGGCGGGCAGTTTGAAATCAAGCTCTTGCTCAATCAAGACAGGCAACATGCGGTGCCGACACAGCCGCGAGGTGCGATCGTCGGCCATGGCCCATTTGGCTAAGTTGCACGCCAGGCTGGTTTTGCCGATGCCACCTTCGCCCCAGATCAGCAGACATTGCCGCCCATCCCAGAAGGTTGACTGCAAATCTTGGCTCGATAGTTCTGCGACGGTGTTGCCGTCAAGAACAACCGGGATGGGGATATAGACTTTACGATCGCTGACCGTGTTTTTATGGGCAAAGGCTTCACGGGCAACGTCAACCTGTTCAGCCACCCATGCATCTAGCACGCGAGGATGGTAGTGAAACATCGCCAAAAATAGCACAAACCGGAGCGGAACTTTGATGCTGCCCCCCAAAGGGCTAGGGATCTCAAAATCGGTGTAGGGCTTGAGCAGTTGATTAAGTTTGAGCAACCACAGCGGCCGAATCAGCAGCAGCAGACTCCAGAGAGAGGGCATCACCAGCAGGTAGAGCAGCACACCCGCGATCGCCGGGTTAGCGCGACCCCACTCAAAAAAGTGCTCAAACAGCCGTGAATCTTTTTGGGTTTTGAGCACACTCAGCGATCGTCGCACCGACGCTAACACGTCATCGTTTTTAGACTCTACTAAAATAGGCTGGGCAGATTCTAGAGCCGCATAAGCCGACACCAATTCACTAGTAGGCAGTGACGCAGCTTGGTCTTGCAGGCTGCCTGAGATGCGATCGATGGCGCTGGCTGAATTTAGCCGCACGTCAGGATTCTCATCTTTGAGCGTTTTAACCAGTTCTGAAAGGGCCGATCGGGCTTCGAGTCCGATTTTGCCCAGAGAAGAAGCGGCTCTCGATCGCACATCTTTGTCAGAGTCAGACAAGGCTCTGGTCAATTCTGCGATCGCGGGTTTGGCATTGGTGCCAATTTTGCCGAGGGCCATCGCTGCCCAAGAGCGGGTAGTGCGATCGCTGTTCGCGAGGGCCTTAGTCAATTCAGGAACGGCATCACTGGCGGCAGTTCCGATTTTGCCCAAGGTGATGGTGGTCGCTAGACGAATTTGACGATCGGGGTCTGACAGCAGTTGAGCCAAGGGCGGCACCGCAGGTTTAGCGTCTTGACCAAATCGCGCTAAGGACTCGATCGTGGACAGTCGCACCGATCGCGACGAATCTGAGAGCACGGGAATGAGTTCTGAAATGGCCGCTTTAGCGTCTGGCCCTAAATTGGGAAGCGCGGTGACGGTTTGCACTCGCACCGCTTCGCTGGGGTCGTTTAAGGCATTGATCAGATCGGGAATGGCCGCTTTAGCATTGATGCCGATGCTGCCTAGCGCTTTTGCGGCCGCCTGTCGCACTTTGTCGTCTGAGTCCTTGTCTTTAAGAACAGTTCGCAGATCAGGCACCGCTGCTTTAGCAGATGCGCCAATGTCTGCCAGAGCCTCGATCGCTTTGAGACGAATCTCTGGACGGGAGTCTTGCAGAGCCGTCACCAGCGAGGGAACGGCCGTCTTAGCATCGGCTCCGATTTCTCCGATCGCCGCGATCGCAAACAGACGCACGTTGGGTGGTGCTTTGCGGTCTTTGACGACCTTGATCAACGCCTCGATCGCCGGAGCGCCTCTCTTTTTGAGGGTGGCGATCGCCGAGTCAGACGAGGGACTAGCTGCGAGTTTATGAATTTGAGCCGCGAGATCTGAGGAGGTTTGTCCCTGCGCCTTTTGAGGAGATGCCACCCCTGAAACGCATAAGAGACTTAACGGAAGGGCTAAAAAAAACGAAGATCGAGTGCGCGCTGCCATGCCAAAACGCCTGCAAGAGGATCAAAAGAGGTCATTGCAGGACTGCTGACACGCAACTGAGTGGAATTACAGCCGCAAAATTACGCGGTTGATGCCATTGATGAGTCTTAATCGCAGCCCTGACTGGCTCATAGTTCCCCAAAAACGCGGATTGATCGCGCCATCTTCACATAGACACCGATCGTAATGCGGCATTTACGGAGACGAGAACGAGGCTGCTTTAGAACCCTTGAGTCTCTGGCAAACTTAGCGATCGCCCAACTGATTCAGCGCATAGCGGGCGATCGCCAAACTCATCCGAGCTTGTTCAGTTTCTGATAGGTCACTCCACGCGATCGCCCGCACACTGTTGACCGTGGCATCCACCGCATCTGTAGCATCACCTCGCATAGCATAGGCCAGCGGCCGCGCCAACACCTGAAGATCGTCGGCTGCCCAGGTCGGAAGCACTTCTTGAACACACTCAATCAACTGATCCGCGAGGGAGTTAGAAGTCTCGACGACTTTTTGAGCCTGCCGCGCAATCACCGCCAACAGAGCTTGAGGCACCGACGCAAATCGTTGAGCCAGAGTGGTTGTTAAGTCGGTCGTTGACCACAGCGTGTCTAGCTGGCTGAAGAAGGACTGCGATCGTTGAGCAATCTCGCTTGCGTCCCACGCATCTAACGAAAATTCTTGTTCTAACTCTGAGAGAAATGACTCGGCGCTGGGGTCACTCGGATTCCAGGGATAGGAGATCGTGCTGGTGGGATTTTCGGTCACCTCAATCTCAGCCGTCTCGACGGACTCATTCGGATTCCACCGCAGGATCACATCTTCGGTTTGAAGAAGTGCATTTGCCAAATCTTGCTCGGTTTGCAACCCGACGATCGAACGAGAACGATTGATTTCACTAGCCATACTGTAATACCCGCATCCACTGAGTCACTGCTGTTGGTGATATCTACAAGGTGCTCGTTACCAGTTCCGTAACGGCGACTAAATTAACCCGATCGGGTGGTTGGGTTTTTCGGCACTTATGCCGAGTCAGGCACTTCGGGAGCCGTGACCAAAAACTCTAGCGCAGAATTTTGAGATCCCCCAAATTTTAACTGCACGCCGGATTGAAGCAACACCTCTTGGTGATGAACTTTTTGCCAACCGCCCCCCATAAAAACCCAAGTGCCATAGCGAGAAAAGTCTCGCAGGAAATAGGTGGGCTGCCCCGTATCTTGAGAGGCATTGCGATAAAAGATCTCAGCGTGTTTGCGAGAAATGCCCGGCTCTCCTGGCAAAACCAGGTCATTATCTTGACTCATGCCAACGCGCATCAGCCCACCGCGCACCGTCCAGACTTTGGTAGTCACGAGCGATCGTAGAGACGCGATCGCCGATCGTCGCCCAAATTGACTGGGGTTAGGCGGAAATTGAGTCGCCCCTTCATCCAACGGCTTCAGCAATTCACCCTCAAATTCTGGGTGCATGTAGAGCACAGGCAGCGTCCAGGCCTGTTGATTAAACTTAAACAATGTCAGGAGATGCTGTCTTGCCACGGCAACGGCCTGGTCGATCGGCATTCGATCAGCCAGCGCTTGAGCAAAGGCTTGAATAAAGCTGAGGGCCTCTTCATCGGTGATCGGTTCTCGCATGGCCAACACCGCCGGAACCCCGTGATGCAGCAGCACTTCAGCCAAGCTACTGCGCGGAATCGCCTGATAGGTTTGCTCGTCAGGCTGCGCTCCCCAGCAGGAGTTAAACACCGCCAGCTTCACCCGGCAGCGCGTCAGAACTTGCGCCAACTCGGTGCCATTGATCGTCATATCAGGTCGCAAAAACAGCAGTCCGCCATCCGGCGCAGGTTCTCCATGCCCGGCATAAAACAAGACGTTGTAGCGCTCGGTTTCTAGCTTCTCGATCAGATCGGCTGGGGTCGGTTGCAATAAAACATCCACCTGGCAGGGAGCCGCATAGTGATAGGCATTGCGATCGGACGGGTCACCCAGCCTACCCGGATTTTGCAAGATTTGAGTTAAAGCCGCCGCTTCTTGCTCTAGCTTGAGTTTTTTGAGAGCGGCTTGACGATCGCGCAGTGCTCCTAAAGAAGCCTCTTCTAGACCTCCAGAGATCGACGGAATCGCGGGGGCGGCATCTTGCCCCAGCACCAGCAAGACATTCAGACTTTGGTCAGTTCTCAGGGGCGGCAGCGCATCAACGTCGCTCGTAGTGCGGCTAAACAAAACCTGTTGACTCAGAGAAACGGCTTGCCGCCCGGCCTGACTCTGCATAATCTCCCAGGGGATCGCGATCAGATCAGGGTCACGAATATCGAGCCGCAGCCGCAGAGGTTTCGTTTGTCCAAGAGCGATGCCTTGGCTCTGGTCAAAACTGCTTTGAATAGACCCCCCAAACAGCCAGCCCCAAAGGTCAATTCCTAGGGTTTGCATCAATCGCACCCCGCGAGGAACGGGTTGACCGAGAGGCGCGATCGCTTCAGCCGCTGGCGGCAGGGGCACTTGAACTTCAGAGACGTGGGGCACGGGCGGCAACCTGCGGGCAGAAAACAATTCTCTCCAGGCGTGCCAATTTTGCAGCAGCGACTCTGGCCAGATGCAGTCACGCAAAACATAGCCACCTTTGTAAGGAGCCTCAATCACATGAATCACAAAGTGACTGGACTCAGTGGCACGAAGACGTTCGATCGCAAGACTTAGACAAGGAATTTCAGACAAAGCCATTCACAACCACAACCCATCCTGACTTAATTAAATGGTAGTTGAATCACCCATTCAGCCACGACAGTGAACCCATTGCACCCAACGTTTCACTAGTTTATCGAGCTTCGCTAAATTGCGCTTCAAATCCCCCACAAAGATCACGGAGTCGGCGCAGGACTCACCGAGGCAGAAGGAGGGGCACATCGACCTAGCTGAGAGGGTTTAAGGCTCAGATTTTGGGCGACAAACGGCACGATCGTGCGCTCTTCTTGCCAGCCAGAATCTCCGGGCTTGACGGCATTGGCAACTTTGCTACCGCTAGGCACCGAGCAAATTTCGAGCCTTACCCACGAGATGTGGTCTTCGGTTGCCTGCTGTTTGACCACCCGCGCAATCGTGCCCGGCACTACCCCCCCGATCGGCGAGTCTGCCGTAGGTTGCACGGTCAAATTAGGCTGACGCACCAGAGAAAACAGTACGGGCAACTGCACACTGCTGGTGAGGGAGTGGTCAAGCTGAATGACCATTCTGGCTTCAAGAGCAGAGTTAGCCTGATCAGGGGCAGGGCTAACCGTCGGCTGGGGTGAGTTTGAAGGCGAATTCTTCAGCGGTGCATCGATCGGCAGCACCTGAACCGGATTCAGCACCGCCCGAATTTCGGGCACCAGCAAAATCAGCAGCCCTCCCATGCCTAGTAGGGCCAATCCCATCACGAGCAAGGGCAACCATTGAGTGGACGATCGCCGTGGCTGAATAATTTGGGTCTTTATGGAGGTTTCAGACGACGGGGCTGGGAGAGGGTCAGACAGTCGCGATCGCTCCAATAAGTCTGAGGGTTCAGACCGTTGGCCGGGCGATCGCTCCCAGTCAATCTGCAAAGGGGAGATCGGGATTTGATCCTGCGTCACTTGACAGTAGATTAAGCCCACCGTAACGTTATCGTGGCCGTTGCGAGTGTTGGCAATCTCGACTAATCGCCGACTAGCCACAGCTAGATCGACCGTGCCATCTAAAATCGGGACAATCTCATCAGCCCAGCATTCATCGACGCGATCGTGGTCACTCAACCCATCTGAGCAGAGCAAAAACACACAGTCTTCATCCAACACAAATCGCTGCACCGTCGGACGGAGAAAGCTAGAACTGCTCATGCCCAACGCTTGCACGAGAGAGCCAGAACCAGGCTGCTGGAGGGCATCTCGATAAAGGGCATAGCCCAACCGCACTTCTCTCGACGCGACATCATCATCCAGCGTCACCTGATAGCAGCCCGTTCGGGTAATGCGATAGGCACGGCTGTCTCCGACATGATTGATCAAAAGCTCGTGGGCATGGGCGATCGCCATCACAACCGTGGTGCCCATGCGCTGGCGCTCTTGACGATGCTCTTGATCGTTGCGCTGTGAGATCTGATCATTGGCGCTCAAGGCAGCGTGTTCTAACCCCTCGACAAGGGTGGCGGCATCTGGATCGGGTTGTGAAAGCAGCATCCTGGCTTGGGTTTGCAGGGTGGCGATCGCTAACTCTGAGGCCACTTCGCCTCCTTCATGGCCACCAATGCCATCACAGACGATCACCACTGGGTTTGCAGCATTCGACCCGATCGTTAGAGACTCATAGCTTCCGCTGGTCGGGTAACACGCATCCTCATTGCTCTGGCGACTTGGACCCTGGTCGGTAAAGGTCGCAATTTGAAGGGTTCTGGTTTGGCCCTGACCCCAGCGGGTGATTCCCTGATCCAGCCGATCCAATAACTGATCAATCGTTTTAATCTGGCCCTGGATCATTTGCTGACAGAGTTGAGCTAAAAAGTCGGCGATCGGTGCTGACGCTTCTGGCTGCCACTGGGCCCAAATCTCTCCTAGCTGGGTTAAATCAGGGCTTTTGGGAGAGTCAGGCTGCAAATAGAGCAACCGGAGGAAAAACCCATCTACCCGCAGCAATTCTGAAGTTAGTAGGGTAGTAGCGACCTTTTCTCGACTCAACGGCTCCCACAATTGGGCGATCTGCCAAAGCCAGTTAAGCTGCCGCAAGGGATCGCTCTCTGCCCAGAGACTCGTCAATTTTGGCAAGAGGCTGCCCCTAAGCCCGGCTTTAGACTTGAGCCTGGCCCCGTCTGGATAGATCGCCGCGTCTTCTAGCAAGAGCAGCGTGGCGGTCGATCGCGGCCGTGCCGTCACCATGCCATAAATTTGTGGCACCTGAAGTCGAAACGGCGACAGCCGCAGATAGGCTTCCCAGTGAACCGGAATTTCAGCCGGGCTTTCGGGCGGCAACCCTGGCTTGGTGTCTAGTAAAACGTGACCCGTTTTGAGCAGATAGCGATCGCTCACCAACTCTCCAGGCTGAAAGGAGTCTAACCCAGACCCGACTGCCCACAAATATCGCTTGATCAGCGGCGATCTACATTTATGACAAATCTGCTGGCTTTCTAGATTGAGAGCCTGGCAAAAAGGGTTATGGCACTGAAGAATGGGTGGGTCGTTTTGCATTGAGGATGATGGGTGGTGGTGTCTTGCAATTTGGCTCGACGCTTCCCCTAAAGACGGTTGCTGACATCCTCCATGTTAAACGCAAGCCTTTCGCGCTTGACCAACAACCTTCTAGAATTAAGTCAGAATAAGTACATATACACAGTCTAGGAATAAATCATATGGCGCAGAGCGAATCTCAAGCGCAGGCACCCCTCTCCGATCGGGAACTGCAAGTCATTGAGTTAGTAGCTGCTGGCTTAACTAATCAAGATATTGCTGAACAACTAGACATCAGTAAACGCACTGTTGACAACCACGTCAGCAATATTTTAACCAAGACTGAAACAGAAAATCGGGTCGCCCTTGTGCGCTGGGCGTTGCAGTGGGGCAAAGTCTGTCTTGATGAGGTAAATTGCTGTGCGTTGCCACCCTATCGAGAAAACGGGGTTGCCCTCTGAATGAGACAATTTTAAGCAGGTGTCTAAACGACCGTTAGGAGCGTTGGCGTTGGAAGGTTATCAAGTGCAGTGTTTGGGTTTGCCGTTGGCAGTCTATCGAGAAGTGGCTGCCCATTTATCTCAAGTGGATGGGGTCAAAACGGGCTTAGTTTCGCAGCGATCGACCCAGTTTGACTATAGCCAGAGTCAGATCGAGAGTCTGTGGATTCAGGTTTTAGACTCTGCGCCGTCGGCTTCTCAAGGGCGAGTCGAGCAGATTTTGGCTTACTATGGCGATCGCTATGGTGTTTGGGAAGACATTCAAGCTGATTAAAAAGGTTCACTAGTTTCGCAATTAAGAGTTCATGAGTTCAATTCAAGCAAGTCGGGGAACGCGGGATATTTTGCCCGATGAGGTGGGCGATTGGCAGCGAGTCGAAGCGATCGCCCGTGAGATTTTAATCCGGGCGGCCTATCGAGAGATTCGCACGCCGATCTTTGAGCAAACGGCGCTGTTTGAGCGGGGCATGGGTGAAGCTACCGATGTCGTCAACAAAGAGATGTACACCTTTCACGATCGCGGCGATCGCTCTCTCACCCTGCGACCCGAAGGCACGGCTGGCGTGGCGCGATCCTATATCGAGCACAGTCTTCATGCCCAAGGGGGCGTGCAGCGCCTCTGGTATGCCGGGGCAATGTTTCGCTATGAGCGTCCTCAAGCGGGGCGACAGCGCCAGTTTCATCAATTGGGCGTTGAGGTTTTGGGGAGTGGCGATGTGCGGGCTGATGCTGAAGCGATCGCTCTGGCTACCGACATCTTGCAGACCCTAGGTTTAAAGGATTTGCGGCTGGATTTGAACTCGATCGGGGATGTGAGCGATCGCCAAACTTACCGAGAAGCCTTAGTGAAGTATCTCACTCCTTTTAAAGACGAGCTAGACGCAGACTCTCAAGATCGCCTGACCCGCAATCCTTTAAGAATTCTCGACAGCAAAGATGTTCGCACTCAAGAACTTCTCACCGATGCCCCCAGCATTTTGGACTATCTCAGCCCTGATTCACAGCGACGGTTTGATCGCGTCCAGCAGCTATTGAGCGATTTAGGCATCGCCTGCACCATTAATTCCCGGTTAGTGCGCGGGCTGGACTATTACACCCACACGGTGTTTGAGATTCAATCGGATGATTTGGGTGCCCAGGCAACGGTGTGCGCGGGCGGTCGCTATGACGGTCTTGTCTCAGAACTCGGCGGCCCCGAAACGCCCGCGATCGGGTGGGCAATGGGGCTAGAGCGGTTAATCCTGCTGTTGCAGAAAATTCAGCCCGATCGCCCGTCTAGTGTCGAATTCTATGTAGTGTCTAAAGGTGAGAAAGCTGAGTCTCAGGCACTCACCCTGGCTCAGACTTTGCGGCGATCGGGCTTCACCGCCGAACTCGACCTAAGCGGCAGCGCCTTTGGTAAACAGTTTAAGCGCGCCGATCGCAGTGGGGCAGTTGCCTGTCTCATTCTGGGCGACAGTGAAGCCGAAACCAAAACCGTGCAGTTAAAGTGGCTTAAAAGCGGAGACCAAACGGCGATCGCCCAGTCTGCTCTGCTGGAGACGATCGCTGACCTCTACCCTCAACTTTCTCACCAGAGCCACGAGAGCTAGCAAAAATTAGTGAATTTTTCTAACGCTCAAGACTCGTTTTTGCGAATGCGTCCCCGCACCTGCTTAAAATGAGTGTCAAATTCTTCTGTCACTTTTCAGAGTGTTAGGAAATATTAACCTATGACTGAGCAGCTTATTAAACCCTATAACGGCGATCCGTTTACCGGGCACCTTTCAACCCCTATCAGTGACTCTCCCTTTACTCGCGCATTTATCGGCAACCTGCCTGCCTATCGCAAAGGGCTATCTCCCCTCTTGCGCGGGCTAGAGATCGGGTTAGCTCATGGCTATTTCATCATCGGCCCCTGGGTAAAGCTTGGCCCTCTGCGGGACTCTGATGTCGCCAATGTGGGTGGGCTGATCTCTGGCATAGCACTCATTTTGATTGCCACTCTGTGCCTCTCAGCTTATGGGTTGGTGACCTTTCAGGGTGACCACACCTCTAAAGATTCTCTGCAATCTGCTGACGGTTGGAGCCAATTTACGGGCGGGTTTTTTGTCGGTGCGACGGGCAGCGCGTTTGTGGCCTACTTGCTCTTGAGCAACTTCTCGATCATTGATGGCATCTTCCGGGGCGGATTTAACTAAGTTCGCGTCCATCCCAAATCTGATTTAAGAGTCTGATTGTTGACAACATTCAGGCTCTTTTTCAGCGTTTGGGCAGAGTCAGGTAAAATGCCTGTCATGAGGCGGGTTAATTAGTCGCCTGAAACCACTAAGTGCGGGGTAAAAAGCTCCTCGAATAGGCCTGATGGAGTATTGGGAATTTCTCTTGCAAAAAGAAGGCGATCGCTCCTGGTTGCCCCTCGAATCTCCTGATGTGGAAATTCTAGAAGGTCGCTATCGCGTGGTGGCCCGATCGAGCCGCAAAAACAGCAATGTCGAAGTTCGCATTGTTCATCAAGCGACGATCGAGGTGCCGCCAAAACGCCGCACTCAGCAGCGATCAAACCGCACCAATGCTGATGGGCTGGTGGTGGTGATTCCCTACACAACGCTCAACCCCGGCACCTGGGAACTCAATTGCTCTGGCGATTTGCTGTCAGAGTTAATGGGCAAAAAGTGGCAATATTCAGTGCAGCTTCATGTAGTCGAAATCGAGGCTGAAGAAGACTGGGAACCCGATTGGCAAACGCCGCCTGAGCCAGTTGAATCGCGGATCGAGATAGCTGAACCGATTGCAGCGTCCGAATCTGTTGATCTACCTGACATTCCCGTTGAGTCAGCCGCCGGGATGGGGTCTTCGGTCGATCGGCTGATGCAGATCACCGAGCAGCTTGCTCAAGAGGCTCAACTCTTGGCGCAACTGCCGCCGCTGCAAATTGTGCTCACCCAAGACACTTATATCGCCCGTCGTGGGCAACCCCTGAGGCTTTCAGGTCAGATTACGCCGATCGCGACCGCAGAAACTCCGGCTCTCGTGCTCACCCAGGCTGAAATCAAAATTTGCTTCCGTGATCCCCAAAGCGCTCAAGTTCTGCTAGAAACTCGTGAATCGATTCTCAATCAACCGATTCCGACTCCGGTGATCTGTCGGTTGACCTTGCCGTCTGAGTTCAAAACTCAGTTGATTTTGGGTGAAATCACCCTTTATGATCTGACCTCAGATCCGGCGATCGAGCTTGCCAATCAGTCCTTTACCTTGACGGCAGATGCCGATGAATTGCTAGAGACGATCGCCGAACACCCGATCGCAGACGAAGAAGAATTAGAGCAATCTCTAGAGTCTGCCGCCAACCCTGAGCCGCCCCCAGAGTCTCCCAATCTTAGTCTCACTTTCTTAAACCTGGTCTCGGCTCCTAGAGAAGCTCCCAGCTTCAAATATGCTTCTGACCAGCCGCTTCCGCCTCAACTCTATCCCCCAGCCCCGCCGCAAGACAGCAAAAAAGGCTTAGATCTGCCGACGTTTGTAGCGCCCGTGAGCGAGTCAGCTAGTGCTGAAGCTGCAAGTGTAGAGCCTGAAACTGAGGACGCGATCGCCGCCCCAACTCAACCCCAATTAGCCGACGCTGCCGAACTCAAAGCCCTGCCCGATGCCCCCGGTGCCTTGTCTAAAAGCTCGCTGGTTCAGTCGGCGTTTCAGGCGTTAAACATTCAAGGTCGATTTCTCGATCGTCTCAATTCTTTGGCCTCAGACGCAGCGCTCTCTGAAGAACTAAGAGAGGCTTCTCAGCCAGAGACGGTTTTGCCAGAAGCGATGATTGATGATGCAGCAATCGAGGATGCAGCAAATCCTGAAATGATGGCGCTGCCCACATCTCCCGAAGAAGCGTTATTGAGCCAAGAAGTTTTGGTAGATGACGAGCCAGACAATCTACCTGTTGAAGACCTCTTGACTTCTCAACCATCGCTTCAGCCATTAACTCCTCAGATTCCAAATCCTTTACTGCTGGCACCCGATGCCGATGTGCCCACCCCTAGTTTAGAGTTGGCGAGTGAAGAACTGGTGGCAGGGCAAGCGATCGTGGTGCGAGCAAAACTTCCCAATCTGCGGCCTCGCTTCTACGTTAAATTTTGGATTAATGACCGTCAAACCCGTGCGTTGCTGGATGGCCCTCGCTGGCTCGTCGATTTTGTGCCTAACGGGTTGGGTGACCTAGAAGCCAGCACCCAGCTAACGGTGCCGTTTGGCAGTTTAGAGATTCAACTCGAAGCGATCGCCGTTGAGGTGGCAACTCAGCGTGAAAGCCGAAAAGTGGTGCTCGATCGGGCTGTCATTCCTCCTGACTTACCCGATCTCTCGCTGGATGAATTTGACGCATAATCCCCCCCTAAGCGTTGCCCGACTGTGTTAAGAATCTTAAGAACCCCAGATTTAAGGCACCCTTCGCAGGTAACTTCAAAGATGGACTCATCTAACAACTAGTAGGAAAACATTTTATGACAGGTTCATACGCAGCATCATATCTGCCCTGGATTCTGATCCCCGTTGTTACCTGGCTCTTGCCGATCGTCGTCATGGGCTTGCTGTTCTTATACATTGAGCGCGAAGATCCCAGCGGCATCTAAGCCAGATTCCATTCAAACAAAAAGCCGCTTAACGTTGAAGGTTAGGCGGCTTTCTTTTTATTAAACAGATTGCTTAAACTAAACCCAGGTCATCCTACATTGAGGAGCCTAACCCTGCATAAGCGCCATAGAAGAAGAGACCCAAAATACCTATAACCCCGGTTCCTGCCACAGTTGCGACAATCCAAAGGGGAATTCTTCCACCAGTACCCACAGTTTTACCTCCTAACAAGCAAGCGGTTTATAATCGACTCTAGACAAATTTGACTGGCTAGATTGTTTGATTAATTGAAGAAATAGCTAGAGAAAAGAATGCCCAGTGAAAAGATGGCCAATAAGCCTAAATAGAGGGATGTTCTATTTAGCTCAACAGGCTGTTTGTTGGGGTTTGGAGAATTGACGGCCATTGCTTTTACCTATCGTTGAATAAACTGCATAGACGCGATCGCCCCCAAAAAGAAAACGGAGGGCACAGCTAACGTGTGAACGGCTATCCATCTCACGGTAAAAATGGGATAGACCACAGGCTGATTGGGAGAATTGCTAGTCATAGTGTTTGAATCAATTAAGTGAAAAACTATTTCTTGACTTCTTTGCCAATGAACTGATCAACTTGCTGCTTTGCTTCAAAGCGCTTGTTGACGATCGGCACTTCTGGCCGAGCGGCGGGGAAATATTCGTTGGGGCGAGGCGTGCCAAACACGTCATAGGCCAAGCCCGTGCTGACAAACAACCAACCTGCCACAAACAAAGCGGGAATGGTGATGCTATGAATCACCCAATAGCGAATACTTGTAACAATGTCACCAAACGGACGCTCTCCAGTAGTACCAGCCATTTAGATTCCTCCACTAACAACAATCAAAAGCCTTTATAAATATCATAAGGGACGATAGAAATCCCCACAAGCAACCCGTTTGAATTTGCAATTTGTAGCCTCTGATTTTCTCTAAAACAAAGCGTTAAAAAGCTTCACCAAGGGGCTACAAATTCTGGTGGGGATCAGGCCGCTTGAGTGCTAGCTTGATATCTCAGCAGTGTGCCGCGCTGACCGATGATAAAACCTTGCTCAGGGCTGAGAAACACAATCCGATAAAGGTTAGCCGGAACGTTTTCTACATCTTTGTCTTTTTGCCAGGTTTTGCCCCCGTCAAAACTGCCCAGCAGGTTGCCGCTGCCGCCGACCACCCAAAGCTCATCGGGTGTGCGATAAGCCAGATCGAGTAGCCCCCAACTGGTTGCAAATTCGGGGTTTTGCACCTCTTGCCAGTCTTCTGGGTCGGCCGAGTTGGTAAACTGCACCTGCCCGCCCCGCGCTAGCATCCACAGGCGACCATCTTTGGTAAAGCCCATGCTCTGCACGCGGCGAGAGCTATTGCGGTTGTAGGGGTGCCAAGCCTGATCGCCCGGTTCCCAAACTGAGAAGAAGTTTCCTCTTGACGAGACGGCGACATATTTGCCATCGGCTGCCCGATCGAGACTTCTAACTACGCCAAACGCTTCAGCGACCATGGCCTTCCAGTTGCGGCCACCATCGGCAGTCTGATAGATGGCTCCTAAATCGGTGGTCATCTCGGCGGCGTTTGCGCCCATCGCCACAACGGTGCTAGGGGCACCCGGTAGCTTCTCACTCAGAGGAATCTGCGCCCACGATTTGCCGCTGTCGGTGGTGTGCAGCAACAGCGAGGGCTGCCCCGTAATCCAGCCTTCTTGACCTGAAAAGCTGACAGAACTCAACCGATAATTCTGTTCGCCGAGATCGAGCTTGCGCGGCTCCCAGGTTTTTCCAGCGTCGTTGGTTTCTAAAAGGGATGAATTGGTTCCCACCAGCCATCCGTGGGTTTTGTCGCCTGTAAAACTGACATCTAAAAGATTTTCTTCAACTGGGAGGGAAATGATTTCCCAGGGGTTGTTAATCACGCTTGGCAAGAAAGCCTTGCAGCTAGTCGTTAGCACTGCGATCGCCAATAATATGACAAGTTGTTTCCAGGCTCTCATAATCCACTGCATCGCTTCTAATCTCTGGTACACAATTTACGTTTTCTGGAGCGAGGGTCTCAACTACTGCAACCCATAGAGGCTGAGGAATAATAAGAAGACCAGAATCAATCCACCAAAAATGAGCAGATTTTTCTGCCCTGGCGTTAGGGTGTTGACCCCTAGGCCATACCCCAAATTTTCTTTAAACCCAGACGGGCTATTGAGCGGGCCGACGTTTTGAAACCGGGAGGTTGGGGCCCCGCAAACCGGGCAGCGCCAGCTAGTCGGCAACTCCTCAAACGGAGTGCCCGCTGCAATACTTCGCCGATCGTCTCCTTTAAGAGGCTCATAGACATAGCCGCAGGCGGCACACTCATGACGATCGAGTGATTTTGGATCGATAAGTTCGGTGCTCATAGCTTTAGGAGAGGGTAATGGACTAGACTGCCAATCTTAAAATCTCCGTTAATTATTATGACATTATGACCTCCCCTTTTTAAGATCCATTTTTGAGCCGATCGGATTTTTGGGTTTAATGAACGCTTCATAGAAAATTATTGATGGAACAGGAGGCAGATTTCTAGCCTTGTGACAGTTTCAATACACGCCAGACGGTCACGCCCACTTATAATGTGGAGTGTGAAGAAGAAGTAACACAAGCATTTTCATTTCCCTTACGAGAGGCGACTATCACTGTGTTTGTTCTGACTGGCTACGAATATTTTCTGGGCTTCCTACTCATCTGTAGTCTGGTGCCCGTCTTGGCATTGACGGCTTCTAAGCTGGTTCGTCCGAGTCGTCGCGGCCCTGAGCGCCGCACTACCTATGAGTCAGGCATGGAGCCGATCGGCGGCGCTTGGATTCAGTTCAACATTCGCTACTATATGTTTGCGCTGGTCTTTGTGATCTTTGACGTTGAAACGGTCTTTCTCTACCCCTGGGCAGTCGCCTTTAGTCGCTTGGGGCTATTAGCCTTCATCGAAGCCCTGATTTTTATTGGAATTCTTATTGTCGGTTTGGTCTACGCCTGGCGCAAAGGAGCGTTGGAATGGTCATGAACTCAGAACTCACTGCAAAAAGCGGCTCGGCTGAGGGGTTGATGAACCCGATCGCTCGGCCCACTATCACTCAAGAACTATCTGAAAATGTGGTTCTGACTAGTGTTGATGATCTCTATAACTGGGCCAAGCTCTCTAGTCTGTGGCCCCTGCTGTTTGGGACGGCCTGCTGCTTTATTGAGTTTGCAGCGCTGATTGGCTCGCGGTTTGACTTCGATCGCTTTGGGCTAGTGCCCCGATCGTCGCCTCGTCAAGCAGATTTAATCATCACCGCAGGCACGATCACCATGAAGATGGCTCCCGCCTTGGTTCGGCTTTATGAACAGATGCCAGAGCCGAAGTATGTGATTGCGATGGGAGCCTGCACGATTACAGGTGGGATGTTTAGCGTCGATTCGCCAACCGCAGTTCGCGGGGTAGATAAGCTGATCCCGGTGGATGTCTATCTCCCTGGTTGCCCGCCGCGCCCCGAAGCGATCGTTGATGCCATCATCAAACTGAGAAAGAAAATCTCTAACGAGTCGATTCAAGAGCGGGGTGCTCTCCGCCAAACGCACCGCTACTACAGCACCACTCACAGCATGAAAGCGGTAGCCGAAATTCACGACGGCAAATATATGCAGCTTGCCGATCGCCAAACCCCGGCCGCCGAGTTAAGAGAAGCGATGGGTCTTCCGATCGCGCCTGCCCTCAAAGCAACCGAAAAGGAGGGTCTCGATCGTGGCTGAAGAAACCCAACCGATCGCCCTAGAGACGGCCCCGATCGTCGAAGCAGGCAAAACCTCTAAATGGCTGACTCAAAACGGCTTTGAGCACGAATTTCTCGGACTAGATGCCAGCGGCACCGAGATGATCAAGGTCGATGCAGAACTGCTGATCCCCTTTTCGACGGCTCTGGCAGCCTACGGGTTTAACTACCTTCAGTGCCAAGGAGCCTACGATTCCGGCCCCGGTCAGGAGTTGGTCAGCTTCTATCACTTGGTGAAATTGAGTGACAGCGCCGATCGCCCCGATGAAGTGCGGCTCAAAGTCTTTTTGCCCCGCGAAAACCCGATCGTGCCCTCGGTTTATTGGATCTGGAAAGCCGTAGACTGGCAAGAACGCGAATCGTTTGATATGTACGGCATCATCTATGAGGGGCATCCTAGCCTCAAGAGGCTCTTAATGCCTGCCGATTGGGTCGGCTACCCGCTTCGCAAAGACTATATCGCTCAAGACTTCTTTGAGCTTCAAGACGCTTACTAGACTCTGAACAGCCTGAGTAACCAACTCAAACAAAGCTCCTCGTTAACATGGGGAGCTTTTGATTGGAAAAAGAGCTAGAAAATTTGCGTCAAATTCCAACCTAAAATCTGCTTAATCATCTGTAACCCCTCGGTGATAAGCTGACAAATGGCGGATAACACGCAAAGTTTTGTTTTTGATTTGTTTGAATAGCTGAACCACACACTAGGGCGTAAGCATGGTCACAACCGCAGAGAAGACGAATATCGGTCACATTACTCAAATTATTGGCCCCGTTCTAGACGCTAAGTTCTCGAATGGCAATATGCCACAGATCTATAATGCTCTAACCATCAAAGGCACCAACGAAGCCGGACAAGACGTGTCTGTCACCTGCGAAGTGCAGCAACTTCTGGGAGACAACCAGGTTCGGGCTGTTGCGATGAGCACCACCGATGGGTTAGTGCGCGGCATGGAAGTGATTGACACGGGCGCACCCATTAGCGTGCCTGTCGGTGCAGCTACCCTCGGTCGGATTTTTAACGTCCTAGGTGAGCCTGTCGATAACCAGGGGCCTGTGAATACCCAAGACAGATTGCCCATTCACCGGGATGCTCCTAAGCTAACAGAGCTAGAAACCAAGTCCTCTGTGTTTGAGACAGGCATTAAAGTGATTGACTTGCTGACCCCCTATCGTCGGGGTGGCAAAATTGGGTTGTTTGGCGGCGCGGGCGTTGGCAAGACCGTGATCATGATGGAATTGATCAACAACATCGCCACCAACCACGGTGGAGTGTCTGTGTTTGCAGGCGTGGGTGAACGCACCCGTGAAGGCAATGACCTCTATAACGAGATGATGGAGTCGGGCGTAATCAACAAGGACAACTTAAGTGAGTCCAAAATCGCCTTGGTTTATGGTCAGATGAACGAGCCGCCCGGAGCTAGAATGCGGGTCGGTCTGTCGGGTCTGACGATGGCAGAATATTTCCGCGATGTGAACAAGCAAGACGTGTTGCTGTTTGTCGATAACATTTTCCGCTTCATTCAAGCGGGTTCTGAAGTGTCAGCACTGCTTGGGCGGATGCCGTCTGCGGTGGGCTATCAGCCGACTCTCGGCACAGACGTGGGCGACCTACAAGAGCGCATCACCTCGACCAATGAAGGATCGATTACCTCGATTCAAGCGGTCTATGTCCCGGCGGATGACTTTACTGACCCGGCTCCAGCCGCTACCTTTGCTCACCTTGATGGAACCACTTCGCTGTCTCGTGGTTTGGCCTCTAAAGGCATTTACCCCGCAGTTGATCCGTTGACCTCGACTTCGACGATGCTGCAACCCGCGATCGTGGGTGACGATCACTACGACACCGCTCGCGCAGTGCAGTCCACGCTTCAGCGCTACAAAGAATTGCAGGACATCATCGCCATTTTGGGTCTTGATGAATTGTCAGAAGAAGACCGGACGACCGTGGCTCGCGCCCGTCGAATCGAGCGTTTCTTATCTCAGCCCTTCTTTGTGGCAGAAGTCTTTACCGGGTCTCCTGGCAAATATGTCACGCTAGAAAAGACCATCCAAGGCTTCAAGCGCATTCTCGCCGGGGAGTTAGATGACCTACCAGAGCAGGCATTTTATCTCGTCGGCGACATCGAAGAAGCCATTGCTAAAGCCGCAAAAATGAAGGCAGAAGCGAAGTAGAAACCGGGTGAGGGTTGGGTCTTGACGGCTCAACCTACACTACTTCTGACTGCTTTTATTTAGGAGGAAACTATGGTTTTAACCGTTCGTGTGATTGCACCAGACAAAACCGTCTGGGATTCTAGCGCTGAGGAAGTCATTCTTCCCAGCACAACAGGGCAATTAGGGATTTTGAGTGGTCACGCGCCGTTGCTCACGGCTCTAGAGACAGGCGTGATGCGCGTTCGCTCGACCGATAAAACTTGGGTGCCGATCGCTCTCATGGGCGGCTTTGCCGAAGTCGAAAACAACGAAGTGACGGTTCTAGTCAACGGGGCAGAACGCGGAGACAGCATCGATCGAGATGCAGCGCGGGCGGCTTACACCGAGGCAGAATCTCGCTACGGTCAGCTTCAGCAAAGCACCAACAAGCAAGAACAAATTCAAGCAACCCAAGCGCTGAAGCGGGCGCGGGCGCGTCTTCAAGCGGCAGGTGGTGTCTAATCACTCTCGCTTGATTGACAGAAAAAAGGGAGGACTGATGAGTCTCTCCCTTTTTTTGGATCGTTTAGAGATTAAGAAAGCGAACCTACACTCGCCCTCGCAGCATTTGCGCCATCTCATTTACCTTGGGTGCCATCTCCAGCGCGACTTCTTCAGTAATTCGTCCATCTTGATAGAGTTTATAGAGAGACTGATTCATTGTGCACATTCCGTCAAAGGTGCATTTGGGAAGAATCGCCTCAATTTCATCGATTTCACCCTTGCGAATGTAGTCTCTAATCGCGTCGGTGTTGATCAAGATGTCATGAAACGCGGCCCTTTTGCCGTCGGTTGTGCGGCACAGCCCCTGAGCGACTACCCCTACTAGAGACTCTGCGAGCGAAACCCGCATTGGCTCTTGCTCGTTGGGGTTGTATAAGCTAAGAATCCGCTCGATCGTTTTCACCGCGCTGTTAGTGTGCAGCGTTCCCATCACTAAGTGACCCGTTTGGGCAGCTTTCAGCGCCGTGTTGACGGTCTCTTTATCCCGCATTTCGCCCACTAAAATCAGATCGGGGTCTTCCCGCAGAGCCGCTTTCAGCGCATTGTCAAACTTGTGGGTGTGAATGCCGACTTCTCGGTGTTTGATCAGCGCTTTTCGGCTTTTGTGGACAAACTCGATCGGGTCTTCAATAGTGATGATGTGCTTCGGCATCTCCTTATTGATGTAGTCAATCATCGCCGCCATCGTGGTGGACTTACCCGACCCCGTTGGCCCCGTCACCAGCACCAAACCTTTGTGATAGTGACAGATATCTCTGAGCACCGGAGGCAGGTTTAACTGCTCCATCGTCAAAATAGTCAACGGAATCAGACGCATGACCATCGCCGGGCCGTGCAGCGAGTCAAAAATATTAATCCGAACTCGCGCAAACTCATATTGAGTCGCGCCGTCAAAGTCTAGCGTGGTCTCAAACTTTTCAATATCAGCCTCTGTTAAGACCTCTCTCAGCCAGCTAAAGAAGGTTTCGCGATCGGTCACGGGCCAGTCCGTCGCATCCATCTCACCCCGATTTCGATAGCGGGGCACCTCCCCCACCCCAACGTGAACGTCTGAAAATCCCTTATCGTAAGCATTGCGAATGAGTTGCGCTAGGGTGGGAGACCCCGAACTATTGGCAGGACGAGCCGCCGTGGTGGGCACTGTGGGAGGAGCGGTGGGGCGATGCCCTGCCAGTGGCGATGTCGGCGGCACTGCTCGACTTAAAGCCCCGGAGGTGGGTAAGGCAGCATTAGCAGCAGGCAAGGCAGCACTGGGGATAGGTGAAATCGGCATTGCCATGGTTTGCATAGAGTCCTCTCCCACGGTGGCGATCGTGGGGTCAGTCGCCTCGATCGCGGTGCTAGCAGAAGAAACCCGCATCAGTGGGGGTGGCGCAGGTGGAACACGAGGCACGGGAGGTGGCGCAATAGACGGACGCTGTGTTTCTGGTGTCATATCCTACGTGGCTAAAAAAGCCCTAACTAAATAGTATCGGCGGGGTCTGAGTTGGGGCAGATGTCATAGCCTGAGTGAGATAAAAACATCTAGAAGATTCACGGGGGGAAGACGCAACTAGAATTAGAGTGGGGCTTTGATGGAGTGGAATGCCTCAGGACAGGCTTACAGCTTCATGATCAGCTAGACCCCTCAACAGTTCAAGGTTGCCCAAAACTCAAAGGCAAGTATCAAACTCGCCGTCTCTAGAGCGTTGCCAACCCATGGTTAAACCCCTGCTAACCCCATGAACAATTCAGATGCTTGGTATGTGGTCAGACAAGAAAACGGCTCCTGCAAAATTGTGCCCGTCGATCAGGTCATGATCGACGAAGCGCTACCTCAGCGGGAGCAGTGGGGGCCTTTTAAGTCACAGAGTGAGGCGGTGGCTCGTCGGGTCGGTTTAATTCGCTCCGGCAAGTGCAAGCCTGTCTGAACGAGGGCTATTTTTTAGTAGAGGCTTGCTGGGTTAGCACTTGAAGTGCCCTGGCAAACTGCGGATCTTCGGGCGTGCCGATCTTGTCGCGATCGCGCCCCAGTGCTTGGCGCTGCTGATCGCTCAACTCGATCACCACATCCGGATCGATGCCATGCTTGTTAATGTCCCGACCTTTGGGCGTAAGATATTTGGCGATCGTCACTGCCAGCCCTGAGCCATCACCCAGCCCGCGAACGGACTGCACCAGCCCCTTGCCAAAGGTCTTAGTGCCGACGATCGTGCCGCGATTATTGTCTTGCAGCGCCCCTGACAGAATCTCGCTGGCACTCGCCGAGCCGCCATCTACCAAGACGACTAGAGGCTTGTCGGTCAGAGCGCGACGATTGGCATCTTCCCGATCGGACTCACCCTGGCGATTGACGGTCGAGACAATGCCGCCGTCTTGAATCCACATCCGGGCAATGTCTACACTGGCATAGAGCAAGCCACCGGGGTTCGATCGCAGATCTAAGACATAGCCTGTCACCTGCTGCTTTTCTAGATTCTGAATCGCATCTCGCATTTCAGGAGCGGCGTTGGCGCTAAATTGCACGAGTCGAATATAGCCAACGTTGCCCGTCGGAGTCTTTTTGTCACTGTAGCGGACGGGATGAATCTCGATTTTGGCGCGCTTAAGGGTGTAGTTAAACGCCTGATTATTTCGCATCACCGTTAGCTGCACCTCAGAGCCAACCGGGCCGCGAATTAGCGTCACCGCTTTGTTGACATCCATGCCTTCGGTGCTTTTACTGTCGATCTGAGTGATGATGTCTTTGGCGATAATGCCCGCCGTTGCAGCCGGGCTGCCCTCGATCGGCGAAATCACCGTCAGCTTTTTGGTCTTCTCATCGGCTGCTAGCTGAATGCCCACCCCTGTTAGCTCTCCAGAGGTGTCGATCTGCATATTCTTAAACTCTTCAGGGTCCATAAACCGGGTGTAGGGGTCGCCCAGTTTCTTGAGCATCTCGCGAATTGCGTCGTAGGCTTCTTTTTTGCTGGCGTAATCGCGATTGAGATATTGAGTGCGAACCGCTTTCCAATCGACTTGGTGAAAGGTGCCATCGACAAAGCTGCGATCGATGATATTCCAGACTTCATCGATCACCTCTTTGGGGTTTTCACGGAAAAATGCCTGAACCTTCGATCGCTGGATTCCAAACCCTGTAACGGTAACTGCCGTGACTGCGGCGGCCGTTGCGCCCAAAACAATCGCTCTTTTCGTGATCGCCATACCCCTAAGCCGCAAGAAAGAACTGCAAGATTATGCCCAATTTAACACAGGCTGAGAAGTGCGGTCTGGGTTGAGCGTCAGAGTTTGAGACGGGTGGCTACTTCGCCTGATTTCGCACCTGACGCGCCGTTTCTAGGAGGGCTGCCCAGCGCTTTTGTAGCTGTTTTGCAGTCCATTTGAGGGTTTGACTGATCTCTTGGTCACTGGCTGCCGATCGCTTGAGCGTCAGCAGCAGCCGTTGATCGGGTGAAAGTTGCCCCAAAAATGCGTCCCACTCCTGCGGTGGCATTCCTAAATTTTGGTCGAGATCAGCCCCTAACCACTCGTGCACGAGCTTCCAGTTTTGAGAGATGGCAAACTTTTCGACGTGATATTTAAATCGTTGCTGGAGATAATCACGCTGCCGTGGAGACATGGACAGGATTTCATCAATCTCAGGCACCGATAGGTCTTGCAGTTTTAGCGTCAGATAGTTGACGCAATCGGTCTGCCCTTGAGATTCGAGGTATTGAATCAGTTCACCCACGACGCGATCGCGCAGCACCGATTCTGAGGGATCAAGTTTATCGGCAACCATCTGCTCTCGAATCATTTTGAGAATCGGCGATCGCCCATAGGTGTCGGCTTCGTCTCCTTTGGCCGATTCCATCGCTGTCTCAATATCCACCGCGATTTCGTGGGGTTGGCGAGTCGCAAACCGTTGAGCGCGCAAAATCACCAACTGCTGGTTGTGGTGACTCGGCAGGGTGATGCGGCGCTTGGCATATTGTTCTGTAAACGCCATATATTCAGCCAGTTGCAGTCGGGTGCGGGGCTGATAGTTTTCTGCCAGTCTATTTTCGCGTCGAAAGGCTCTGAGCGACTCTGTATAAAAGCCTTGCAGAAAGTCTTCGATCAGGCTGTAGCGAGCTTGAAAGCTCAATTGCAGATAAGCAGGCGCGATCGAGCGATAGACCATGGCGCTGAGAATGCTGTGTAGCTCAACGCGACCTTGCTGAGAGTTGAGACGATAATAGTTGACACATTTCTGCAAGCGATAGCGGGCCAGCGTCAGCCGCCAAGAGCTAATTTCACCCGAAGTCTGAATCCGATCGCTTTTTAGACAAATGCGCTCTACTTCAGTGGCAATGCGAGCCGTGATAGCTTGAATCGTTTGACCGCTGATCTGAAGGTCTGCTTCTAGCTCAGTGGCTAAAAGACGGGCTAATTTCTGAGTTTCGGCGGTGGGTTCCTCCCGGTCAGAAACTTCAGCTTTTGGGGCATCTAGCGAAGAGAGATCAGACTCGACAGCCGTAAATGTTGCTTCATGGGGGATTGACTTTGCAGATTTAGTGTTCATGTCGGAAACCAAACTTCGGTATTGCACACCAGTTGATACACGCTGTCTCCCGGTGTCTTCCGGCAAGTTTAGCGATCGGGAGGTCAGTTTCTCAGTTGGTCACTTTTAGAGACGCAGCCTCTGAGTAGGGCGAGGTGTTATCGGGTCAGTGCAATCGATGCAGGGTCTACGATCTCAGCATCTCCGTATCAAACCTCCTCTAAACCTGTTAAACAATATACTACTGCGTTCTAATGGACGATTGCGAAAGTGGTTGTTAGAGGAAGCCGTGAGAATTCAGGAGAATTTAGGAAAAATCTAAACTTCCTCTGCGATGGCCAGGTCAGCGATCGCGTCCCACCCTAACCCTCGTCGAATCACCGTCGGTTCGTCGCTCGTCAGATCTAAGATCGTAGACCCTTGATCAGACGGTTCTTCACCTGTGTCTACAATTAGATCGACTAGACCCTCCATCGCATCAAACAGTTCCGCTAGCGATAAATTTTTAGCCTCGCGGGTCTTTGACTTGGGCAGTTGGTCAGTTGCCAAAATGTGAGCAGAAGTCGAAACGATCGGGTTGCCCAGCGACTCTAGCAGCGCCTGACACAGGGGATGATCGGGCACTCTAATGCCTGTGGTTTTGCGTTTGGGATGCAGCACCAGTTTGGGCACCAGCTTAGTAGCGGGCAGCAAAAAGGTATAGGGCCCGGGAACCAGTCCTTTCATAATCCGATAAGCCTGGTCACTCACCACTGCATATTGAGCAATGTTAGACAGTGACGGGCACAGAAAGGTCAGCGGCTTGTCGTTAGACATTTGCTTGAGTTGCCTGACTCGCTGCACGGCTGACTTAGAGTTGAGGTCACAGCCGATCGCATACACCGTGTCAGTTGGGTAGAGCATCACCGCCCCGCTTTGCAAGGCACTAATGACTTGATCAACGCCTCGACGTTGGGGATTGACGGGATGAATTTTATAAACGGTTGCCATAAATTAAGATCAACTATCAAGGGTTAGGGTGTAGAGAAAACTATCTGAGTTTCTATAGCGATGCAAAAAATTGCTTATCTAGAGTGCCCAACGGGAATCGCCGGAGATATGTGTCTAGGGGCGCTGATCAGTGCAGGCGTTCCTTTAGACTACCTGACTGAGCACCTCGATCGCTTGGGCATTGCCGAGGAGTATCGTCTGCGGGCAGAGCTTGTGCATCGCAATGGGCAACAGGCGACGAAGGTTTGGGTCGATCTGCTCAAGAATCACGTTCACCCCGGCTCGATCGAGACAGAAACCCCGATCGCTGTTCATAGTCACTCCCACGATCACGCTCATTCCCATCATCATCAGGATGATCGTCCGCTAACGACCGGATCGCAACTGCGGCATCTACCCGAAATTGAGCAGATGATCAAGCAGGCAGAGCTACCTCAACGGGCTGAGGCTTGGAGCCTTCAAATATTTCGGCAGTTGGCAGAGGCTGAGGGAGCGGTGCATGGCGTTCCGGCAGAGCAAGTGCATTTTCATGAAGTGGGGGCGATCGACGCGATCGTGGATATCGTCGGCACCTGTTTAGGCTTTGATTGGCTCGGTCTCGATCGCCTCTACTGTTCGGCGCTGCCAACCGGGGGCGGCACGGTTTGGGCGGCTCATGGTCGATTGCCTGTGCCCGTGCCTGCCGTGCTTAAGCTCTGTGAGTTGCGAAACGTGCCTCTCTACAGCAATGGCATTGAGCGAGAGTTAGTCACGCCAACCGGGGCCGCGATCGTCACGACGTTAGCCACACAATTTGGTGCGCCGCCTGCGATGACTTTGCAGAAGATTGGCTTGGGTGCCGGGTCGCGTGATTTGCCGATTCCCAACATCTTGCGGCTGTGGATCGGCGAAGCGAAGGAGTCCCACGAAGATTTAACCCATCACACCCACACTCCACCTGCTCAAGCCGTCCCTGCATTGGTAGACCCTTCTGAATCTATTTCAGTGCTATCCACTCAGATTGATGATCTCAACCCCCAAGCGATCGGGTATGTCTTTGAGGCTTTGTTTGCCGTGGGTGCAGTGGATGTGTTTACTCAAGCGATCGGCATGAAAAAATCGCGTCCGGGGGTTTTGCTGACGGTGATTTGTCCGCCTGCCAAAAAGACTGAGTGTGAAGCTGTCCTGTTTCGAGAAACTAGCACCTTGGGCATTCGTCACACGCTTCAGAAGCGATCGGTGCTCGATCGGGCCTTTTACCCCGTTGAGACTCACTATGGAACTGTTCAGATCAAAGTCGCCCGGCAAAAAGACGGCACGATCGTCAACGTCCAGCCAGAATATGAAGACTGTGCCCAGCTTGCCCGTCAGCATGGTGTAGCGTGGCGAGAGATTCATCAAGTGGCGCTGCAATGCTTGGTATATCCAGTCATGAAAAAAGCCAGGAGAGGGTCCCTAGCTTTTTTCAGACTGTAATGATGGGCTTGCATCGTCCAAGCTCAGCAGGGTTAGTCGATCGAAGTTTGAACCTTGCGGTTGGCAGTCTTGGCCGCATCTTCGGTGGCTTGGGCTGCGTCTTTGGCAGCATCCTTGACGCTCCGAGAAACACTCTTAGCAGCGTCTTGGGTGTTGTCTTTGAGAGCCTCTGCCGCGTTCTTAGCGCTTTTCACCGTGTTATCGCTGGCTTGCTTGGTGTTTTCGGCAACGTTGTCTGCACTGTTCTTGATGCGCTGACCCAGTGCTTTTGATTTGTCGCCGACGCGATCGCTGACATCAGACACCCGATCGCCAAACCCTTTTGCGTCATCTGCCGTGCCTTTGACGGCTCCCTTCACGTTATCAGTAAACTTCTTCGCTCTCTCATCTAGAGGCGCACCCGAACGATAGTTGTCAACATATTGATCAACGCTATCTACTCGCTTGGTGTTGATGTCGCGCTCTGCCCGATCGATCAGCGCCTTAGTTTTTGCAGCCGTTCCTTTAGCCGCTTGGCCCGGTGCCGTGTCGCTAAAGTTGTTCATGCCGCCTTCATAGGGTTGGCTCTGCCCAACTGGATTTGAGCCTGCGCCTTTGAGCATATTGTCTTGAGGCATTTTTGCTTGAGCGTTGCCTGCACAAGCCGTGCTAACCAGCAATAAAACACCTGCTAGAAAAGCAGTTAAAGCTTGACCTAACCGAATTGATTTAATCACAGAAACAAGTTTATTCATATCGACTCCATTGACTTGGATTGATTTGATTAGTTAGAACGAGTTAAACAGCAAATCTACTCATCAAGAGCAGACCTAGCACCTGCTCTAAGACAGAAAAATACAGGAGCTACTAGATCTTTTCAAACGCAAAGAGAGCATATTTCACCAAAAGAGACATAGGTTATTGAATTCAAACAGCTTAAAAAAGGACTGTCACAAATTTCATAAACCAGTTCTTTTCTCTTTTGGAAATAGCAGCTTTAAGTTTTACAATTCAAGTTGCTCAACCCTACTGAAATTCGAGATCTCTCCAACTCAAATCGCCTATCAAGACTACAAATCTCTCAGCTACGATCGCCTCTAGCAAAAGACTCATTCATCATTAGATAGAAGCTCGGCTTCTCTAACTCTAGAGAGATTGCTAGTAATTTCTCTGTCCATCGCAATTATGAGCGAATTGAATTAAATTGAACTTAAGAGAAAACTAATTTCAGTTTATGAAAACCGTTCGATCGCGTCTCAAATCTTCTTTGCGTTGGCTCATTGTGGGTCTGGTGATATTTTTTCTGACCAAGACTCTCAAAGATCATTGGCAAGAAGTTGTCGCCATTCAGATAGACGCTCCTGGATATGCCTGTCTCGCGATCGCTCTGGGGATCACGCTCTCTGCTCACATCGTTGCAGGCTGGGTCTGGAGTTGGATTCTGCGATCGCTCCATCAGCCTGTTCTAGCGGTCTGGAGCATAAAAACCTATCTGCAAACCAATATTGCTAAATATTTACCGGGCAATATCTGGCATTTTTATGGCCGCATCTCCGCCGCTACCCAGATCGGAGTTCCGGCAGAAATCGCGATCGTCAGCGTCTTGCTAGAACCACTGCTGATGGCGATCGCGGCCCTCTTAATGGCGCTAATTGGCGTGCAGCCCCTCTTGCTGACCTATGGTTGGCTGGCTCAACTGCTGCCGTTAGTCGGGTTGGGTGTGGGTCTCGCGATCGTCCATCCCCGATGTCTCAATCCCCTAGTTGGCTATCTGGCTAAACTCAAGCAGAAAGCGGCAGGGGCATCTCAATCCGTCATCCTTCCTATGAAGCGCTATCCCATCAAGCCGCTTTTGGGTGAGCTTGGGTTTTTGGGGCTGAGAAGCCTCGGATTTATTTTGACCTTGACAGCGATCGTGCCTCTTTCTTTTAATCAGGTGCCCCTAGTGATGTCGGCGTTTGCAGTGGCCTGGCTTGTGGGCTTTGTAATTCCGGGGTTGCCGGGCGGCGTTGGAGTTTTTGAAGCGGTTGTAGTTGCCTTGCTGTCTGGTGGCAGCGCCCTGCTAGGTCAGCGGTTTTCAACAGGCGAGCTGCTGAGTGTCGCTGCCCTCTATCGGTTTATCAACACCCTGGCAGAATTAGCCGGAGCCGGATTAGTCACAGTGGACGATCGCCGCTCATAAATCATTCGGCAGGTTCAGTTAGGTCTCTCTCATCTGGGAGGTTGGGCCCGACATCGCGCTTAAGCTGTGAAAAAACTCGATAAGCGTCTAGATCTGGTGACGCTTTGGGAATCTGGAGCGGCTCTTGGTCTTTATCCATTTTGATCAGGTTGTATTGCACGTTCTCGGCATAGATCGCAAACGTGACATTGAAAATTTCTAAAAAGTTAACCACCCACCAGCATTCATCTTCTGGAAAGTCTTCATAATAGCGAATCAGTTCAGCGATTTGCGCTTCTAAATGGGTTCTCGCATTTTTGCAAATCAAAATCAATTTAAGCAGCACAATCACCAACGTCATTGGGCTGCCTTGAGAGACAAGCAGCACAAACAGCGGAGAAGGAACGCGTCGATTTTCGGTGGTGAGATGCTCAATCAGTCGATTACAAGTTCTCAAAATCAACGCTTCACTGAGAGTCTCATGGTTATAGTCTAGATAGAGCGGATCTAGTTTTTCGGCGAGTTTTGTCTGAAGAGTTTCAGTCAGTTTGTTTCTATCAATGGAGAGAATTAAATATCGTTTTAGCTCATGTTTAAACTCTCTATAGCTCAACTGATGGGTCTGATTGATGAAAATATTAGCTAAGTTTGCATAGCTAAACTGACCGCGCTTTGCCACGATCGTCTTGATCAACTGCAAGACGTTATCGCCCAATGCCGTCGGGTTCTCAGGCAATCTTTCTAGGGAGGTTGCCGACTGAGATTTAGCAATATACATCGCCAAACTAAACTTAAACTTGTCTTTAAGCTGCATCGATAGAGCGCGGGCGGCTTCTCTCTGCTCGATCGGGTTAGTCGAGTCAATATATTGAGGAACGAGCAGATAAGACGTGTAGCGATTGACCCACGGCCCTTTGCGAGACTCGTCATATCTCTCTGCAAAAAGCTTTAGCTCTGCATAATCTTTGCTTTTTCTAAAGCCGTCGATCCAGGCTCTTAATCGCTTCAGCGTTGGCGAAATTGTTTGGCGATCGAGACTGCTATCTTCAAAAATTTTGATTAACTCTTGAATCGGCTTAAAGTTGCGACTTGCATCCCAATTGTTGATGAGAATGTAGCACGATCGCTTGAGCGTATTTCTAAATTCTTCTTCGTTATTGCTAAAGACAATTTCATAAATTGCCTGGATGACTCCAGAGCTAGTCGTTTCAACATGGTAGAGAAAGAGACGCTTAAACTCTAACAGCACTTCTTCGGGCGGCCACTTTTTAACGATGTCAAGCAGAAACCGATAAACCGTTTCTTGAGCCTGTTGAAGGTTTTGCCCAGAGCGCGATCGTTGCTTGGGCGGTTCTGACGGGTGCCCATTCATCCGAATTTCTCCGATCATTCCATTAGTCATAGTGCCCAAAGATGGGTTAGGAAGACGATCGGAGATGGGTTGTGCCCCAACGGATTCTGACTGAAGCTTGCTCAAATCCCGATTGGGCGTTCCGTTCATGGGTATCAGCACCAAGTTAGCGAAGCAGGGTAGATTTTCAGAAAACTGTCGTTCTTAAGTGATGATACTGATGCAATTGGGGATTTTATCGGAAATCATCAAACTTTTTTTTGAATCCCCTGCTTTCTGGCGATCGACGTTGGCCCTCGCTGTCGAGACAAGTTTTTGTCAGCGATGACTTCAGTGAAACCTACGGCTCAAAAAATCCTTCCGTCGAAGGAATCCTGCTCTCTAATCTATCAAAAACGCTGAGATGCGACAATAAGCGCCCCAGGGTTGGAGCGATCGGCGCACTTGGAACTAATAATTGTTAGATGGGGGCAGAGGGACTTGAACCCTCACGACCTTGCAGTCAACGGATTTTAAGTCCGTTGCGTCTACCATTCCGCCATGCCCCCATGATTTGTTAATCGCAGACTTCTATTCCATCACTAATTGACCCGATGTGCAACTCTCTGCCCGATCGCGTCGCTCTTATTCTTGGGTTCATAGATATTTTTCACTCTCTGACCTTGAGCAGTCTTGATTTAGAAAAGCCTTGCCCCGTTGAAATAACGGTACGATAGGGTAGTCAAATCTACGCTATTTCTATAAACCGATGGAAGTTGCACTTTTATATTTAGCTCTGGGCGGAGCCTATTTAGTGGTGGTGCCGTTTGCGCTCTATCTCTATCTGCAAAAGCGCTGGTATGTGGTTAGCTCGATCGAGCGCACCTTATTGTATTTTCTGGTGTTTCTCTTCTTCCCCGGAATGCTGTTACTCGCGCCGTTTCTCAACTTTAGACCAAAGCGTCGAGTCATTGAAGCCTAAATTATTTGGCAAGGGGTCAGTGAATGCGGCGAATTGATGCGATCGGGATCACCCTGGGCGTTTTTGTAGCAGGCGGATTGGCGTATTTGGTGTTGCAGTGGGTTGGTCTAGACAGCATGAACGCGGGAATCTGGAGTCAGGTGCTCTTAGTCAGCGCTCTGGTGGTCTGGGTTTTTAGCTATCTGACGCGAGTGTTGTCTAAAGACATGACCTACGATCGGCAGCTAAGAGACTATGAAGAAGCCGTGCTGCAAAAACGTCTAGAAGAGTTGACCCCCGACCAACTGGCAGCCCTGCAAGCCGAAATCGAGCAAGAAAATCAGCAGGCTAAAGGCTAGAGAATCTGGGGCGATCGCAGAAAACCATTCCCCGATCGGCTTAAACTGATTGTCTGTTTTCCTCCAGATTTTCACTTCATGATAAGGATAGAAATGACTTCAGTTTCTCAATGCTTTGAGCATCTGCGGGATCATGCTCGCTGCGCTTTGATCCCCTTCATCACCGCAGGTGATCCCGATTTAGAGACGACAGCTGAAGCATTGCGCGTCCTCGATCGCTCTGGCGCTGATTTAATCGAGTTGGGCGTTCCCTACTCTGATCCGTTGGCTGATGGCCCGGTGATTCAAGCCGCCGCGACCCGTGCGCTAGAGCGGGGCACCCGACTAGATGACGTGTTGAAGATGGTCAAACAGGTTGCGCCAACGCTACGATCGCCCCTAATTCTCTTCACTTACTACAATCCGATTATCAATCGCGGCATCGATCAGTTTTTGCAAGACATCGCCGATGCAGGAGTCAAGGGTCTAGTCGTGCCTGATTTGCCCCTAGAAGAGTCTGACAGCCTGCTAAAACCTGCTAGAGAACGTGGGATTGAAGTCATTCTGCTGGTTGCGCCGACGAGTCCGCAGGCGCGCATTGCGGCGATCGCGCAGCAGTCACAAGGATTTATCTACTTAGTCAGCACCACAGGCGTAACGGGCGTAAGAACTCAGATTCAAGCCCGCGTCAAAGATTTGGTCGTGGAACTGCGAAACGTCACCGACAAACCGATCGGGGTTGGGTTTGGCATTTCTCAGCCCGAACACGCTCGTCAAGTCATGGAGTGGGGGGCAGATGCGGTCATTGTGGGCAGCGCCTTTGTGAAGCGGCTGGCAGAAGGCACTCCGGCTGAGGGGCTAAAATCGATCGAAGAATTTTGCAAAAGTCTCAGAGCTGCCCTTTTGCCCGAATAACCTCAATCAAAGGTTCTCCCTAATCTCGTCTCAGCGATCGAGAAAAAACTAGGGAGAAGCCTCAATGGGTGAATCAGAGCGACTCTGCTAGCCGCAACTACTTGAGAATTCCAAAGTAGTAAGCTGCAACGACAAAGTTAATGCCCAGAAGTAACAACGCCCAGCCCGTGCGAAACGGATAGGGAGGCTTACCCGTTTTAGCGGTTGCGCCTGTCGGATTTTTAGCAGCTTGAGTTGCCATAAGCGATTCTCCAGATTTAATAACCTTCTTAAGGGATACCAAAACAAGGGCACCTCTAAAGGTAAATTTCGATTAAGCATCGGGCAAACGAGGCTTATTGATCTGTCCCAGCGTGATAAGAACTGCGGACTAGCGGCGCAGATCGGACGTGAGAAAAGCCCATTTCGCGGGCGATCGCGCCCAGTCGCTCAAACTCGTCGGGGTGCCAATATTTCTGCACGGGCAGATGGTCGAGTGAGGGACGCAGATATTGCCCGATCGTCAAGCGATCGCAGTTCACGGCTCTCAAATCGGCCAGCGTCTCGATCACTTCGGCTTCGGTTTCGCCGTGCCCCAACATCAAGCCCGACTTGGTAGGAATGGTCGAATTCAAATCTTTCACGATTTGCAGAACTCTCAGGGAACGATCGTACGTCGCGCCGCGCCGCACCGGAGCCTGCAATCGCCGCACCGTCTCAATATTGTGGTTATAACAAACCGGGTTGGCCGCCACCACGATCGCTATTCGCCCAGTCTGCAACGCTTCGGGAGTCTCATTATCCTTACGACCGCCCCAAAAATCAGGGGTCAGCACCTCGATCTGAGTCAACGGGTTGACGCGTCGAATTTCCGCGATCGTCGTCGCAAACCAGCCAGAACCCTGATCAGGCAAATCATCTCGCGCCACCGAGGTCAGCACCACATAGCGCAACCCCAACAGCCGCACTGACTCAGCCACCTTTTGTGGCTCGTCTGCATCAAGCGGCATCGGAGCGTGCCCTTTATCGACCTGGCAAAAACCACAGGCGCGAGTGCACACCGGCCCCATCAGCAAAAACGTAGCCGTGCCTTGGGCATAGCACTCTCCCCGGTTGGGGCAGCGTCCTTCTTCGCAAATCGTGTGAATCTGGCGTTGTTTGATAATGCGCTGCACCGTCGAAATCTCGCTGGCTTTCCCGATCGGGCGGCGCAACCAGTCTGGCATGGCTGCAATATTGGGCGATCGTGACGCAGATTCAGACCCTAGATTTTGATTCGTTTCAGTCGGCATAGAAAGGGGAACGCTGAAGGTCAAGCAGAAGTCGAGCTAAAGAAAAAATAAAAATCGCTCTATAGAACCGTTTTTCTCAGGGTGATCAGATCACCGTGATTTATCAATCATAGAGGGTACACTAGTGCATATTATTTTGACCTTCAGCCCAAAAGGTTGACTCCGCCTCCTCGAATTAGTCAGCTTGACGTTCAGGATTTCTACTTTCTGCTTAGATTAATGATCTAATCTTAAATTCATCGCCGTTCACTTCCTTCGTTTTCAGTCACTCTTAAAGGAGTTCAGTTGTGGCAAGTCATAAAATCGTGGTCATTGATGACAGCGCTGTTATCCGCAACATGGTGCGTGATATGTTGCCGAAGGGCAATTTTGAGGTTCTAGAAGCCAAAGACGGCGTTCAGGGCATCAATATGATTCGGCAAGAGCTTCCTAACTTGATCATGCTAGATTTCTTGCTGCCGCGCATGAGTGGTTGGGAAGTCTTTCAGCAGATTCAGCTTCAGCCAGAGTTGCAGAGCATTCCGCTGGTGCTGATGTCTGGGCGCAAAGAAGAAGTGGCTGAAAAACTGCAAGAGCCGTTTGAATATTTTGAGTTTGTGCAGAAGCCGTTTGATCAAAAGATTTTGATCACGGCGATCAAAATGGCGATGACTAAGGCAAAACGCCGCCCCGCTCCGGTTGTGGCTGCGGCTCCGGTGAGCGCTGAAGGAGCGGCGGGTGCAGACATTCAGGCGCTCAATGACAAAATCGCCAAGATGCAGGCTGAGATCGACGCTCTGAAAAAGCAACAGGGGCAAATCATGGCGTTTATCAAACAAAAGCTGAAGTGATTCAAATCAGCTCTAGACTGCTTGGATCGCGTAGGCACGAGCTGCTGCGTCTACCGTCGCAAGAGTCAGGCTATTTTGCAAAGCCTGACAAATCGGCATCCGGTCAAATGGATCACGATGCAGTGGCGGCAGTTTAGCCAATAGCCGGATAGACATGATATTGGATAGCCAATTTCATTTTACTCCCTACTGATCGCTTTTCTTTCCTCTACGTTATGTTGTCTGCGACGTGGCTCATAGTGGGTCTATCACCTCCTAATTAGGAGTAATCTAGAGACAGTAGTACGCTACCAGTTGAAGTTTCATAGCAGGTTTTTGGGCGAATGACGATCGCTAAGTTTACAAAATCACCGTTGATAGAGGTTGTATGCGGAGTTGAATTCAATGCTCCAGACTTCTCTGCTATTCATTACGGATTTTACTGGCAGTTGATTCGAGGGCGTTTTCCAGTCCCGCCGCAGGATTTACCCCCCATTGGAGATGTTGACTTTCCTATATTGCCCAGGTTACGCCGAGTCTGGTTTGAGTCTGCGGACAAACGACAATTGATTCAATTACAGGCAAATCGGTTTCATTACAATTGGCGCAGTCAGAATGAATCGGATAAATATCCTCATTACGAAGTAATCTATCCAAAATTTGACCAAGAGTGGCAAATCTTCCAGAATTGGTGGCTGGAGTTTGGTAGTTTGCCATTGCAGCCCATACGTTATGAGCTAACTTACTTAAACCAAGTAGATAAAAATTTTGGCTGGAATAATTCAGGCGACACGAGCAAGATCTTTACTTTTGCAGGTAAAAGATGGAACGGTTTTCTTGAAAAGCCGGGATTACATAGCTCTAACCTTGAGTTTATGATGCCCAACAATCTAGGGACTTTGACGGTATCTCTAAATCAAAGACATAGAATCGAAGATGATTCTCCCGTTATTTTTTTTGAGCTAACATCTCAGAGTATTAACACAGACTCTAAGATTACAGATTGGTTTGATGCAGCTCATGAACACACCGTTAAGGCATTCTTAGATTTAATTCAGGAAGATATCAAGCAGGAGTGGGGGTTCCAATGGCTAGCACAATAGATAGAACTGTTTCTAAGACTAAATCCAGTACAGAGCTACCATATCAATCTATCAAAACAACCTCAGTCGATTCTCTTTATACATCCAGCGATCCGGATCTTCTCATTCGTGAGTACTTCCTTGCATCTCATGCACAACGAGCAAAGCTGAGGAAGCTTGTCTTTCAAAATACAAAATCCCTGAGTTCCATCTTAGCGATTTTGAAGTGGAGCAGAAACAAGGAAGTCTCAGATGCCTATGATGGCGCTTCTGATTTATTGGCAGAATGTACGGATATCAGCCTTCTGCAGGATGCAATTCAGTATTTGGAAGCTGCTAGTTTATTAATATCTTCTTCAAGTAACGGTAAGCTATCTAATCTAGATGATTTCTGGGAGGTGCTGCTCAGAGGACTCTCTTATTCTCATCAGATTCCTGCTAAGGATAGATTTCAATTGATATTGAACCTTTTTGCGGTCAGTAATACACGCATCTTTAAAGCATCCATAATTGATGCATTAATTATTCTGTCTGAAGGGACAGACATGGAACCAATCAAAGATTTGCTTAGTCGATTTTCCTGCTCTCATGAGCCAGATTTATATATTCGTAACTATGCTGAAGAAGCTCTTCAGGAAATCTCATAACCTCATTTGATATTACTTCAGGTATGCTACCCAGCTTATTAGATTTCGGTATCCAACCTCCTGCGTACATTCGAGAAATTCGTAGCCGTACTCGATGGGAGCCTGAAGAATGTAACACAATAGAAGAACGGGCGAGGGCCGTTGCTGAAAGTTTATTCGATAAACCGACTCACCTCTATAGCATTTGGCTGGTTAGCACAGATCAGGAATTTTATGGCGTAGTAGCATCTCGAACTGACGATCGAAATCCTAGAGAGCAGGACATCGACTTTATTTGGGTAACAGAAGATGAGCTTCAAGAAGTTGGTCTCATTGCCGATAAAAAATCAGAGGGAAAATGCTTAAATGTCCGACATCTACACTTTAATGTGACTATTGAGCCGCTCATGGCTGAGAAACTATGTAAATATTTGATGTCTAAAGGACGAGAGGCAAAGCGTTTTGCAAAGAGGGTGCACACCAAACCGGTTTTAGAACATCAGAAAAAACTTGGTTGTAAGGCAGCAAATAGTAATTTAGAACGTTGCGAGTGTGAGCAGTGGTAGTAGGGCTCAGAAACTTGGTTTCAATAGATGGATGTTTAACTATTGCCTCTACCAAGAATTTGAACTTATGGTCAATCATTTAGATGGATGTACAGACCCTGAGCCTAGAGATCTCAATATTTTTTCTAGCGCCATCACTTCCTTGCAAGTTAGGTTTTTTGAGATTGCTCCTTCCTCGTTCTCTCATCAAGAATCTATACTAAGCGAATAAACAGAAGTTTTCCGTATATCCGCTTTGGGACAAAAATAATAAATTGTTTTGCTCCAAAGCAGATAGGTAGGAAATCTAAGGAGTAGTGACCACGTAAGGCGACGGGAGCGCTTGTGCTTTTCCTGCATTGACCAACGCTTGATAGACAAACGCTGCAACCTCTGCGCGAGTTGCCTCCCGATTAGGATTTAACGTGCCGACGATCGGGTAGTTGACGACGACTTGGCGGGTAGTTGCCGCCGCGATCGCTCCACTCGCATAAGACGGAATCGCTGTCGCATCCTGGTATTTTGACAAAATCGAAACATTGCCGTCGCCAAACTCTAAGCCATTGGCGATCGCCACCAGCGCTTGCACTCTGGGAATCTTTTGGTCAGGCTTAAACGTGCCGCCAGGATAGCCCGCCATAAAGCCACCTTGCGAAGCCGCTTGAATCGCGTCAAATCCCCAAAAGCTCTTAGCAACATCGCTAAAGGCAGTCCCCGCTCGTCGAGGGGCAGGGCTAAAGGCTTTGCTCACAATCACTGCAAACTGAGCACGAGTCACGGGATCGTTGGGCTTAAAGCTGCCGTCTGGGAAGCCCGTAATCACTTTCTTGACAGCCAAGGCTTGAATATAAGCCTGCGCCCAGTTTCCTGGAGTGTCGGTAAAGGTGCCATTGCTAGCAACAAACTCGACTTTTCCAGAGATGCGTTTGGGGTCGATGCTGTTGCCGATCGCCACGATCGTGTTGCTGCCCGTCGAGTTATTGAGGTCGAATTGTTTGTTATTGCGAATCGTGTTGTTTCCAGCCGACTCAGCCGTGCCTAAATCGGGTTGTGCGCCGATCGTCGCCACCACTCCATCACGCTTATTGTCGGTGATCGAGTTGTTGCGAAGAATCGGACGAGCATTGTCATTGATGTAGATGCCATCCTGGTTTTGGCTAATCTGATTGCCATCGACGATCGGCGCAGAGGTGCCCCCGATCGCTAACCCAAACCCAGTGTCTGTAAACACGTTGCCGCGAATCTCGCCCCGTGCAGCCTTGGCTACTGAAATGCCATTGCCTTGATTTTGGGTGAAGATGCTGTCGAGAATTTTAGGATTGGCGGTGCCTGTGACAAACACGCCTTCTCTGACGCTTTTTGTAAAGGTGCTGTTAGCGATCGTCAGATCAGTGTCTTCAACCCAAATCCCCGTCCCGCGAGAATTAGAATTTGTGACGGTGACTCCCCGAATCTCGCTGTTTTGCCCTGGCAAAATCGTCACGTTTTGAGTCGCAAATGTCTTGCTGTTATAGGAGCCACTGCCCGTAATCTGGATGCTTTGCCCCTTGCTTGGCTCATCGCCCCGCAACACGACACCGGGCTTGAGTTGAATCGGAAACGTCTCGCCACTTTCCTTGCTGTAGGTGCCCGGCGCGAGTTGAATGACTGTGCCTGCTGCCGACTGTTGCAGCGCAAAGGCGATCGTGCGGTAGGGGGCATCCACTCGCCCCGCATCTGAGCGATCGCTGCCCGATGCCGGATTTACATAAACAATGCCGCTGGCAATGGGCACCTGAGTCGGCACTGCATTCGGCTGAGTCGGCACTGATGGCAGCGCGTTCGGCGTTGGCGTTGGTGTTGGTGTTGGAACTACAACGCTTGGTGCGGTTGGGGTCGCTTCAGGCGTGACCACAGGAACCACCACACTGGGTGCAGTCGGCACCGGTTGAGCCAACAATGCACCGCCACTCATCCACACCAGGGTTGCTAACCCTGAGCAAGCGGCAAACCGAGTTTTGAAGTGAGAAATCGAAAGATTTTGAATACCCTGGCGTGACATATCGGTGCTTTGTGTAGGAGTTGATGAAGAGATCGAGTTGAAAATTAATCCGTCAAAAGTCTGACCTAAGTTCAGATGTCAGCAATAGACCATAGCACCTAATCTCAACTTAGAACTCAGGGCCGTGACAAACTCAAAGGGCGCTAAGTTCCCTGACGGGTGGTTTAAGAAATATATGGTTTTAAGCAGAGTTAACTCGAAGGCATCGCCTCACGGAGTTTAATGATAAGCATCCCTGATTTAACTGTTGTCTCTCAACCAACCGGGTCTTATGACAGATTTCCAAGATTTCCTGATTCACAAATGTGCTCAAGTCGCGATCGGAGAATTCAAACCGGGCACCTTTGCCGAAGCGCAGCAACTCTATCAAACCGCCGTTGCGATGTATGCAGAGGGCTTTTTAGGAGCCTATTTGCTGAGAGAAAAAGACACCGATCGCGGCATTTCGGTCATTTTTTGGGAGAGCGAAGCCCTAATGGAAGCCAACAGCAGCGAGGCGCATCAAGCCATTCTCAAGAAAATGTCTCCGCTGTTTTCGGCCGTGCCGATGATCAGCACCTATGAGATTGTCAGCGAAATTCTGCCTAAAGACTGACCCCACGAGCGAACCTATTGCAGGGCGCTATCGTCGTAAGAAACCAGACCTCTTTCCCTAAACTCATGAAATTATCAGGTTTGTCTCTTCGTCTTCTGCTGATTTTGGGAGTCGCTACCAGCCCTGCCTTTGCTGGCTCGGCCGCTTTTGCGGCTCAACAAGTGATTTTGAAATACGGCATTTTGCGAGAATCGGTTTCAGTCAACGACCTCACCACTTTTGCCGAAACCGGAAATGCCTCACCCGCGCTGCAAGCTCATTTGAAACTATCAGGTCAAAAGCCCGAAGCGGTGCGGCAAATGCTCACTAAAGAGATCCGCATCAACCCGATCGTGCTCGATCGAGTGCTCAACGGCCCGATCGGAAACGCCCTGCTCGATCCTCTTAGTCAAGCCATTCGCACGCCGACGGGCGGGGCTGATCGTCAAGCGCTACGGGGGGCGCTGGCGCTTTCTGCCAGTGGAGATGGCAAACTCTCGATTTTAGAAGTTGTGCAGAAATATCCAACTCAAGAGGTTTTGGTGGATGGCGATCGCATCGTCGATGCCTATCGTCGCCTGAGTGATCTCAGCGATCGCCTCAAGTCACCGCTTGGCAGCATTTTGCTCAAAAAATAGCCCCCTAATCAGGGGGCAAACCGAGAGAGACTCTGCAAGCATTGACCTTAATAAGCGAGAGTTTCTAGAGTCTCGCGCAGATAGGTGTGAACAAGCGTGTCAAGACTCAATTCCGTCAGGTGTTTGTCTACTTCTCGCTCGATCTTCCAGCCCTTAAACCCCGAACTGTCGGCGATCGCCCGCTTGAGGCTATCCCAAACCTGAGTTTCACACGCTAGAGGGCGGGCATTATCTGGGGAGGGTGAAGAGGTATTAACGTTAGACATGGCAAACCTGTGTGAGAGAGCATCAAAATTCTGTAGTGCCGTTGTAGCTTTGCTGCGGAGACAATTCGATCTTAGAAAACCCGACTCTTAGCAGAACCTATCTAAAGGATAGCTTAATGAGCCTTGCGGTCTGTACTGTTGACAACATTTCAACCTAGACTAGTGAGAAAAAATCTCACCGAGCGATCGTCCGGTGAGACAGGGGCGAAATCAGCGAGAACCCTGAAGCTAGAGAACTCTATTCCATCGATACGTGTTTTTAGGGGTTAACCCATTCGAGTCGTGGCAGGCACCCAAACCGGAGTCGATCGGGCAAATCGCGTCCAGCGATCGTCGGCACCCAGGTAGCCAATTTCAGCGAGATAGGTGCGATCGCTAGCGGGAAGCGGCACATTGCAACTCAACGCCAAATCATCACAGTCAAACTGCTGAAAGCGATCGGGGGTCTGCGCTACGTCAAGCCCTGTGACATCATAAAGCCTGACCACTAACCGCTCTCCTCCTTGGCGAGGCACGTCTGCTCTCAGCGATCGCGGCACATTCCAGCGCAGCGTCGCCCACTCAGCGCTGCGCGGCAAAATGCTAATCTGCCCTTCAGTCTCAGCCAAGGGGTGATTGTCTAGCCCGGTGCTCTGAGCCGCCCCGCCCGCCGATGCTTTTAGAGGCGAGGAGTCTGATTGAGCCTGATCGCCCAAGAATGACCAAGCAGCCGTTCCTGCCCCACCTGCGATCGCGGCACCTGCGGCCAGATTGCTAGAGCGCTCCAACAGGTTAGGAGACCCCGTGATTGGGTCAGGTGAAGACTCACTTGTTGCCTGCGGGTGAGTCAGCGAGGTTTCAGCAGGGGTGGTGTCTCGATCGCCGTCTAAATAAGACTTAGCGGTGTCCCTTCCTAGGAGATCGGGCTGCGATCGGTGGGGATCAAAGCCTCCCGGAAAATTTGTGTCATCCGAATAGCCAGCCGTGGGGGGAGCGTAAGGACGAGCAGCGGGACGCGATCGCTCTTTGCCTAGCATCCAAAACAGGGCCGCTAGAGACCCCAAAGGCAGCAACCACCACCATGAAGGCATTTTTTCTGACTCAGCCCCACTCGTCGCCCCAGACGGCGGCAGCAATGCAGTTTTACCTGCGGTTTCAGTCGTCTGACTCGACCCAGGAGCATACAGCGCTGCGGCTTTATTGCCAGCAGAGTTTTTTGCGGACTTGTTAGCGCCAGCGTTGCCGTCAGCATTCGCCTTTCCATTCGCTACCCCGCCCGATTTAGCAGCTAGCGGAGCCGCCTTTGCGTTTAAGAGGGTGGGCACGATCGCTTCGACCCCAGACGCTTTGATCGCCTCCTGACCTGGTTTTGCAGCCGCATAGCCCAAAAATGCCTGCACTGCGGTGCTAGGCGGATTGGTGGCTCTATAGACATAAAACAAAGCCTGCGAGAACGGATATTTAGAATTGGTCGGAGCCACCCCATGCATGGCAACGGCTTTAACACCCGCCTGACCTTGCACCTGATGCGCTGGGAGATAGCTAATTCCATCCTTCCCCAGTTTTTGAATCACTGCCGCCGGACTCTCATCATTGAGCTTGTCGGCAGTAGCACCTGTTTCAAAAGGGGCGTTTTTAAACGCTGGATAGTTGCGAAACGCCTGCCGGGTGTCATTCATCACGGGTCTGTCTACCAGCCGAATCGGGCCCGCCGCGCCGCCAACGTCTGACCAGTTCTTGATTTCACCGCGAAATATCTTAGCGAACTGGTTAATGTCTAGTCCTTTTGAGAGAGAACGATTAGCGCCGACCACGATCGCGATTTTGTCTCGCGCTACTGGCACGGCGACTAACCCTTGGGCTTTTTCGGGGTCGGTTAAGGGGCGACCGATCGCGGCTAAATCGGCTTTTCCATCGAGCAGGGCTTGCAGTCCGGCGGCGCTGCCCACCGTGTTGATATTGACTTTTGTGCCAGGATATTGCTGCTCAAAGCGCTGCTTTAACGACTGATTGAGGCTGTCCATGCTGGTTGAGCCATCAATTTGAAGGGTCGTTCCTGAGGGCACCGAGCTAGGCAGCGCAAAGTTGACCGATTGTGCCCCAACGGAAGGGCTAGAGAGAAACGTCGCGATCGGCTGCAAAGCCACGCCTAAGCCGAAGAGCAAAACCAGACTGCCGACTGAAGATTTTTTAATGGTCATTTTATTAGCACCCACCAAACTATAGGGATTTTTTCAACGTTGGGATCTCAAAACCAAAACCGGGCCACGATCGGGCTTTCAGAGTTTTATAGTCATCCATCGCTCACGCCTGCAACGGCGCAACTGAATAAATGTAGGATACATCCACAAGTCTGACGGAAGACATTAGAGTTTATTAAGGCGGGCGATGCTGAATTAAAGTGACTCTTGCAATATGAGAAGATTGAGCCTCTGTGCCTACCGCACTCCTCTTCTAGAACTGCACCTGTGACTCAACCTACGACTCAATCCTCAACATTGCTGTTCAAAGATGCTTTCAAAGAGCAGGTGAGAACTTATTTTGACGGGGTTGCCCCCGATCTCGATCGCTGGAGTCGTCGCAACAAATATTACTACCAAGATCTCGATCGCTTGCATCAATTTTTGATTCCTCCGGGCAGTCGCGTTTTAGAAGTGGGCTGTGGTACGGGCAATCTGCTTGCAGCGTTGAATCCGGATCGAGGCGTTGGGATTGATTTTTCATCAGTGACGATCGCCATTGCTCGATCAAACTATCCGCATCTAAAGTTCTATTGTTTGGATGTTGAAACAGTGACTCCAACCGATCTGGGCAATTCAGTTCCGTTTGACTTCATCGTGCTATCAGGCACCTTGGGTCATTTGGGAGACATTCAGCAGGCTTTGCAGCAGCTACAGGCTTTTTGTCATCCTCGGACGCGGCTGATTTTGACCTTTCATAATTTTTTGTGGCAGCCGCTCTTGCACCTCGCCGATCGCATTGGTCAACGTCGCCCGCAGCCGCCTCAAAGCTGGCTTTCTATGACCGATGTTCAAAACCTGCTGAAGATCACAGGCTATTTGCCCGTGCGATCGGGTCGGCGGTTTCTCATGCCCAAACCGATTCCTGGCTTGACCTTTCTCTTCAATCGCATTCTGGCCCATCTGCCCGGCATTAACCATCTTTGTCTCACCCATTACATCGTGGCTCGACCCGTTGGCGCAGCGATCGACGAGAAGGCAGTCACCTGTTCAGTGATTATCCCGGCTCGCAATGAGGCAGGCAATATTCGTGGCGCGATCGAGCGCCTCCCCTCACTTGGAAAGCACACTGAAGTCATTTTTGTCGAAGGACATTCGCGAGACGACACCTGGGCAGAGATTCAGCGTGTCGTGCAGCAGGGGCACGATCGCTTTACGCTTAAGGCCTTTCAGCAGTCAGGAAAAGGAAAAGCCGACGCGGTGCGATTGGGGTTTGAGCACGCAACAGGCGATATCTTGATGATTCTAGATGCCGATTTGACCGTTCAGCCCGAAGATCTGCCCCATTTTTTTGAGGTGATTGCCTCCGGTCGCGGCGAGTTTGCCAATGGCTCTCGGTTAGTTTATCCCCGATCGGGGCAAGCCATGCCTTGGCTCAACAATTGGGCCAACAAATTCTTCAGTCTGGCGTTTTCGTTTTTGTTGGGGCAACCGCTCAAAGATACGCTCTGTGGCACTAAGGTTTTACGGCGTGAAGACTACGAAAAGATCGCCGCCGGACGCAGCTATTTTGGCGACTTTGACCCCTTTGGAGATTTTGATCTGCTGTTTGGGGCCACGAAATTGAGCTTACACATGGTCGATGTGCCTGTCCGCTATCAGCCGCGCACCTACGGAACCTCCAATATTGCTCACGTGCGAGAAGGGTTGATTTTGCTGCGAATGGGCCTCTATGCGTCTCGCAAAATCAAGTTTTTTTAAGGGGTCTGGCTTGAGAAGCGATCGAGCAACTGTTCGCGAGACTGTTGCAGCAACAGCGGCGTGAATTCCTCTGGAGACAGCGCTAAGAGCGGTTCGATAATGGCAGAAAGCCCACTCAGAGAGCCGAAGCGAATTTTGAGCAGGTTCTCGATCGTCGTTCGTCGCTCTGCCAACGTCCCTTCCTGTCTGCCTTCTTGTCTGCCTTCTTGTCTGCCTTCTTCTAAGATTTCTTGCTTTCGCTGTAGATAAGCGGGAGATAAGTTCATAAGTAACTCGCCTTCTTGCTCGTTTAAGTTGCCCCGTTCTTCTAGGGTAGTTCGCCAACTTGATAGGATCTCACCAATACTATCTCGCAGGGGGTCAGCGTCTGACAAGGTTGTGAATTCCCGAATCGCCTGCTTTTGCACGGTTCCCCGCCCTAGAAGCCTGAGCCAGAGCGTGTCGGTTGTTTTGGGAAGTTGATGAACCACCACTAGCCCAGATTTATAAGCTTCTGGCAGCAAATATACGCCCTTGATCCACGCGGAGGGTTGAGCGGCAGCAAAGCTTCTCCGCAGGTCAGCAGAAGCGGTCGGGAACGATGAGCCACAAGTGAGGAAGATCAGCTTCTTGAAGAGTCGTCTTTTGTCGCACTGCCTTGGCGCTGTAGCTGACTGTGCAAAAGCAGCAGTTTAAGCAGACAATTGCGAATCTCTGCCCGATCGACGGGGTTCCGAAACGGCTCAAGTAGACAGGGGAGGGCGACCAGTTGACCCAACAATCCTAAATCTTGGCGAGGCGCGATCGGGCTAGCGTTAGGCAAAAACCAGATATCGGCATAGCGTCGCTCTCCTTTGATGGGCAGATCAGAGCGGACTTCTCCAAAGGGGGCGAGCAACTCACCCAAAAGCTCTTTTGCAAACTGGTCGTGAGGCTGAGAGGTCATAGGTTTCTGAGGTTCGGGCTGTTCAGACACTTACTCAGATTCAGCGACTTTTTTAAAGAAATTAGGATTGCGCGGTGAGGTGCTTTCAGCATCACCCTTGGCTGATTTTTTTAATAATTCATCCGCGATCGCATACCACTCGTCGCGCATCTCTTTATCTTTGTCATCACCGCTCAAAAGCTTGCCCTTACGATCGGGATATTTGGTGTAGAACTGGTCGTTGACCGATCGCACAAAGGCAGCATAATCCAGCCCCAATTTTTGGCAGCGAGTTTCTAAATCATCTCCTTGGGGCGGCTTTTGAGTTGATTTTGATCCTTGAGCCAGCTTTAGCGCCGGCCCAAAACCTGGAACTAACGCCAAAATTTGCGGGACTGCCCACGCCAAAAGCGCCATCACCAGACCAAAAATAATCAGTCGATAAATGAGTTGAAAAATGCCCCAGACGGTGAATTTAATCACTCCAAAGACTCCCCGAATCGTGGCCCCGATCAGGTAAGCCGTTCCTTTGACGATCCAAACGGGAGCATAGAGCAGGGCATGGAGCGGCGATCGCTGCCCTGTCTGAGGCGGCTGATGAGCCTTTTGTGAAAGACCTTGAGCCGGGTTGCTCTTGACCACGGTGGTGGCGCGTCTTCGTCCGACTAAGGCGACTGTATTCTGCTGGGTGAGAGAAGGCGGAACGGCAACAGGTTGAGCGAGAGGAATGGACTGGACTTTGAGCGGCGACAGCACGGCCAAAACATCGGCGGCGGCGGGGTAGCGATCGCTCGGTTTATAGCTCAACAGCCGATTGAGAACCGATGCCAATGCAGGACTGACGGCGGCGTGGCGCTGCCAGATCCACGTCAGCGTTACGGGATCATAAAGCGATTTGGGGTCTCGTCCGGTCAGCAGCACAATGCAGGTCACCGCCAACGCATATAAATCACTGCTCGGATTGGCGGTTCCGGCCTGGAGTTGTTCAGGAGAGGCATAGCCCGGCTTGCCTACGAGGGTGTGGCTGACCGCAGGTTGAGCGAGTCTGTTGGCTAAGGCCTTAACCACTCCAAAATCGATGAGGACAGGTTGTTGATCCGTCGATCGTAAAATAATGTTGTCTGGCGCGATGTCGCGATGCACAATTCCGGCACTGTGAATATAGGTCAACACAGGCAAAATCTGGTGCAAGAGTTGCAGAATCTCGGCTTCGCTAAAGCCTTGCCCCTGGCGCGAATCCATTAAGGCTTCGTAGGTGATGCCGTCAATGTAGTCTTGGGCGAGAAAGAGAAGTTCTCGATCGAGATAATGCACGCGAAACATTTCTCGAAAGCGCGGAATCTGAGCATGGCGAAGCTGATAGAGCACCCCAGCCTCGCGGGTAAAGAGATCTTCTGCCTTGCGTAGATTGGTAGCGCTCTGATCCTGAGGTGCAAATTCCTTCAGCACACAGAATTCATTAAAGCGATTGGTGTCGATCGCCAGATAGGTTCTGCCAAATCCTCCTTGTCCCAACACGCGCTCAATGCGGTATCGGTTTTGAATCACGGTGCCATCAGGAAGCGGTGAGTGCATAGCAGTGGGGGCGAACGTGTAGTTGAGTATTTTAAGCGACCGACCGGAAATGCGTCCTACAAATTTAGCATCCCACCTTACCGAACGTAAGCAGGTCGTATGCAGTTCGGCGATCGACCTCGCCCCGTTTCACCTCACTTGAGGCAGGATGGTAGACAATTAATAAAGCACTGTCTCGCCTCTCTAACCCGTGAACCGTCGAGAACTTCTGAAACATCTCCTTCAAACCTCCGGCGGGCTGATTGCAGCTAGCGTGTTAGGTGGCTGTCAGTCAAGCTCGATCGAGCCGCTCTTTCTCCTGAGTTTGCTCAACCCAGAAACCCCGCTGCCTGATCACCTGATCACACCGCTAGAAGAGTTTTATGTGCAGTCTTATGCGTTGCCTTCTAAAGTCAACGCCGACCAGTGGCAACTCAAAATCAGAGGAGCCGTTGCCAAGCCGCTAATTTTAACCCTGCAAGATGTTCTGCAAGCGCCGCCAGAAGACTTTCACCTAACCATGGAGTGCATTGGCAACCCGGCAGGGGGCAATCTGATCGGCAACGCGCAGTGGACGGGCACGCCTCTGCTGCCCTTTTTAAACCGGGCGGGCGTTAACTCCAACGTTCAAGAATTTGCGCTCAAAGGGGCTGATTGGTATGAAACAACGCTGCCTGTAGACGATATCATGCGCGCTGATGTGCGTCTCGTCTATCAGATGAACAAAGCGCCTCTGACGGCTGCTCATGGCTATCCGATGCGGCTGATTGTGCCAGGTCACTATGGGCAAAAACAGCCTAAGTGGATTGTGGAAATCGAGGCGATCACAAAACCCAAAACGGGATTTTGGGAGAATCAAGGCTGGTCAAACTCGGCAGAGATTCCGACTCATGCGCTGATGCGGCAGGTGCAATCAACTCGTGTGTGGAATCGTCAACATCAAGTCAATGTGAGTCGAGACGGGGATGCAGGTTGGCAAAAAGGCATCTTGTTAGCGGGGGTGGCCCTCGATCGCTCCAGTCCCATTCAAGCGATCGAGGTCAGCACTGATCATGGCGCTTCTTGGAGTCAAGCTAACCAAAATCGCCCCAACTCGCCCCATGAATGGACGCTATGGCGCTATCTCTGGAAACCTCAACAGCCCGGAACCTATGGGCTATTGGCGCGGGCAAAGTCCGATCGTCAACAGCAGCCCCTAGAAGATGCCAATGGCAAAGACGGCAGTTCAGGAATTCTCAAAATTCAGGTCACCTTGCAGACTTGACTTAACGGGCGATCAAGTTTTCCGCTAGGAAGAAAGTTTTTCTCGATAGCATTTCACGATCGCTCTCACCACTTGATCAATGCCGAGATGATCAGTCTGGATTTCGATCGCATCATCGGCCTTTCTCAGGGGCGAAATCACACGGGTGCTGTCTTGACGATCGCGCTCAAAAATCGATTGTTCTAACTCATCTAAGCTGATCTCGCCTTTGCCCTGGTTTTTGAGATCTTGCTGTCTGCGTCTGGCTCGTTCGTGCACTGAGGCTGTTAAAAAGATTTTCACCTCAGCATCAGGGAAAACACACGTTCCAATATCGCGACCTTCGATCACAATACCGCCACTGCTGCCATAGCGCTGTTGTTGTTTGACTAAAACCTTTCGCACCACTGCATGGGCAGAGATGGCCGAGACATTTGCTGTCACGTCTGCATTGCGAATCTCTTGAGTGACATCTCGATCGTTGATAAAAATGTGCTTTGAGTGTTGCTCGTCCGACTCATAATCTTGAAACTCAATGTGACTTTGACTGACCAATTCTGCGATCGCTGGCTCGTCATCGACTGCGATTCTAGACTGCAAGACTAACCAAGTCAGCGCCCGATACATGGCTCCGGTGTCGAGATAAAACAGGTTTAGCTGCTCGGCGACGCGACGGGCGACCGTAGATTTTCCTGCCCCGGCTGGTCCGTCGATCGCTAAAATCGGTCTGCGAGTGCGAAGCAAACTATTGTCGATTAGCCGAGTCGAACCTAAACGGGCAGCCACCGCTAGCAATCCGGCTTCTTCAATGACTTCTAGCGGCGCAAGGGTGGTGGGATGGACTAACTCAATATATTCGGTCTTCATGGCTGGCACCTTCTCCAGTTCTTTCTTTACTGCCTGAATTAAATTAGCACTCAAGCGCTCTCCTGATCGAAAAGCTTTTTCGGCTTGAGAAAGCCCTTGATAGAGCGCGATCGCCTGCTGGCGTTGTTCTGCGCTCAGATATTGGTTACGCGAACTCAGGGCTAACCCGTCTGGCTCACGCACGATCGCGCAGGGCACCACTTCGACGGGCAAGCTTAGGTCGGTCACCAAACGCTGAATAATCGCTAGCTGTTGAGCATCTTTACGCCCAAAGTAGGCCCGATCGGGCTGAACGAGACTGAGAAGCTTGGTCACGACCATCGCCACGCCTTGAAAGTGTCCGGGTCTAAAGGCACCGCAGAGCACAGAAGTCATAGATGCCGGGAGCATCACCTGCACAGAGGGCTGGCGATCGAGTCCCAGTTCGGCGGCTGTGGGTGCAAAAATGGCGTTGACTCCAGCCTGCTCACAAAGCTGTCGGTCTTGCTCTAGAGTGCGAGGATATTGATGAAAATCCTCATTGGGGCCAAATTGCAGGGGGTTGACAAAAATGGTGACAACCACCTTCCCGTTTTCTTGTCTAGCCCGTCGCATCAGACTGAGATGCCCTGTGTGCAGTGCGCCCATGGTAGGCACCAGTCCGACTTCTAAACCGTTTGGGTTAAGCTCATCTGAGCCAGGTTGGTTTTCTCGACAGAGGTCTAGATAGCAGCGCAAAGCAGCAACAGTCGTAAACAGGCGCACCAGAACCCCCAAAATGATTTTGCTCTTTGCCTTTCTTAGTGTATAGAATTCTTCTAAAAACGGGGGAGGGAGGAATTGTGAAGGAATCAGCCTCAGAGAGCGGCTTCCCCTCAGAAAGCGCGCTACGATCCAAACAGCAGAATCTTGACAAAACTTTATGAACTTTTTGACTCAACTTCTACACTTGGCAGGGTCTGGAGCAGCGGCGTTTATCTCTGCCCGCAGCCTGAGAGATTTGCAAACTCGACCTAATGTTTTGGCTGGGTTTCAGTTAGCAGAGTCTGGCTCAGTGCCCTTTCTCGAAGCGCTGCGCGATCGTGCTCAAGCTGAAGGAAATGCTTGGCTAGCTGAACGGCTCGATCGTCACGCCTCTGATGAGCGGCGGCACGGTCAAATTTTTGCTCACGCGCTCAAACAACTCAATAAGCAAGTCATCGATTTTCAAAAGCTGCCGCAAAAACTGAGCGATGGCAAACCGGACGATCGCAAACGCAGCCCGTTTTTTGACTCCTATTTTCAGGGTTATTCTCAAGCGCAACTCAAGCCCCAAACCATTGAGTGGACGGTGTTTTTGGCCAGCACCTATGTTTTAGAACTAGATGCCAGCAAAGATTTTCTGAGAATGGCCAGCATCTTGCCCGAAGACGAGTCTCACACCGCCAACCTCAAAAAAAGCTTGATCAGCGTTGCTCACGATGAGACAGGTCACGCGGGTTATTTGCACGAGGCGATGGAGCGTTATTTGGGATCGGCGGCAACTGAGCAAGCGATCGACGAATGGCGCACCCGCAAGGTCAATGCCATGGTTGCCATGGTGACCAACTTCATCCAAAAGGGCGGACAAATGGCCTCAATGGTCGAAGAAGGTGCGCCCGTGGATCTGGAGGCAGACGCTTCGAGTTTCCAACGCAACCCAGCTTTAGAAAAAGTTGCGGCTTAGGATTGGGGGCGGTCAGCAGCGATCGTCCGTGAAAAATTCTACAGGGTCGATCGTCTGCAAATCCCCCCTCTGTAGGCTCTACAATGACACAAGTGACTTTTATCTTGACATCATGCAGGTAGCGCCTACAGTTACTTCTCTACCCGGTCAATATTGGACTTGGCGACAGCAGCCGATCTACTACGTCAAAGCCGGAGAACGACATCCACAGCGCCCTCCTTTGCTGCTCATTCATGGGTTTGGGGCATCGACCGACCACTGGAAAAAAAATATCATCGCGTTGAGCCAGCACTTTGAAGTCTGGGCGATCGATCTCCTGGGATTTGGACGATCGGGCAAACCCAACTGGAGCTACAGCGGCGATCTCTGGCGCGATCAGCTTCACGAATTTATCACTGAGGTGATGGGGCAACCTGCGGTTTTGGCAGGCAACTCTCTGGGGGGCTATGCGGCTCTCTGCGTTGCGTCGCAGCGTCCCGAATCGGCAGCAGGACTGATTCTGATCAACAGTGCGGGCCCGTTCACTGACCTTCAGGGCACTACCAAGCCTGATCCCCTTCGCAAGGTGATGGGTGAAGTCGTGACCACGCTGTTTCGGCAAGATTGGGCGAGTTTTTTGCTGTTTCAATACATCAAGCAAAAATCGGTGATTCGCAAGACGTTAGAAAAGGTCTATCTCGACCAAAGTGCTGTAACCGATGAGCTAGTCGAAGACATTTATCGGCCGTCATGTGACATCGGAGCCGAAAAGGTGTTTGCGTCGGTCTTTCGCACACCCCAAGGTGAAAAGGTGGATGTGCTGCTCAATGCCCTAACAAAACCGCTCCTGATGCTGTGGGGTGAAGGCGATCCCTGGATTAATGCACGAGAACGCGGCCAAAAGTTTCGCAGCTATCACCCGCAATTGACAGAATATTATCTGAACGCAGGTCATTGCCCTCATGATGAAGTGCCCGATCGCGTCAACGAGTTGATTCAAACTTGGGTGATGAGTCTAGCTGATCCCCGCTAAGTGCTTGGCTCTGAGCGCTGCATACTTAGACGCAAAATTGACAGAGCCAAAATTATCAAAAACATCACCAGCCCGATCGTGCAGGCATAGCTGATATCTAAACTCTGAAAGGCTTGCTCATAGACATAGTAGACGATCGTCTTAGAGCTATTGAGCGGGCCGCCCTGGGTCATGATATAAATCTCTTCAAAGACTTTAGTGGCCGAGATGGCTGAGATCACAGCTACTAGAAATAAATAAGGCCGCATCAAGGGGATGGTGATATCCCAATGTTTGCGAAACCCGTCAGAACCGTCGATCGCGGCGGCTTCATACAGATCATCTGGGATCGCCTGCAACCCCGCTAGATAAATCACCATGTAATAGCCCAATCCTTTCCAGACTGTCACCCCGATGACGCTAAAAATTGACCAATCAGGACTGGTCAGCCAAGGGATTCCCTCAGTCGAAAGTCCAGATAATTTGAGAAACTGATTAAGCAGCCCCTGCTCTGCGTAAAGCCACTTCCAGGCGATGCCCGCCACCACCATTGAAATGATCACAGGCGTATAGTAAGCCACCCGAAACCAGCGAATTCCGCGCAGCTTTTGATTGACCAAAATCGCCAGACCCAACGGCACCGTGACGAGAATAGGAACCGCGCAGACCAGATAGAGCAGCGTGTTTCGCAGCGTTTGCCAAAAAATCGGATCAGCCCACAGCCGACGAAAGTTTGTGATCCCGACCCACTGCGGCGAGTCTAGCAAGTCATAGTGAGTAAAGCTGAGATAAAAAGCCTGAAGCGCCGGGTAAAAGACCGTCAGCCCTAAAACCACTAGAGCGGGCAGCAAAAACAGATAGGGTGTTAACTGCCGTTGATCAATGCGCCAGCGTTTGGGCAGGTATCTGTCCACGATCGCCCTATTCCCAGTCGTCTGCATCTACCCGCTTAATGGCGCGGCGCGAGGGCAACACTTGGGGCTTGCGGCGCGCAGGCAGATAGCTAGGATATTCGTCGTGAATCACCTCGATCGTGCGCGAGGGTCGCTGCTGACGAGAAAACAAGACAAACATCCCCACTAGGGCCAGACCGCCCCCAAAGGCAAGCAGCATCCCACCTAGGGCCCAGAGAACGCCCGTCATCATCGGATTGGTTGACACTGATTCTGAGCTTGAAAGTTGCCCCTGGGCTACTTTTGCAGGAATGGGTAACCCACCACTAGGTTTGGTTTGGGCGTTTAAGGTTTCGATCAGGGTTTGCTGGCTTTGAATCTGCGCCTTGAGTTGAGCAGTCTGCACGCGCTGTTGCTCAAACTGCGCCTTGAGTTGCTCTGTTTCGAGTCGTTGCTTTTCTAAGTCATAAACGGTGGGTGTGGCCGTTGCAGGAGACATCCCAGCATAGGGTAGGGTTGCGGTTGGGTAGGGCTGAACCGGGAGCGTCTGAGGCGCTGTAAAACCAGGCGCACTGGCACTGACACCACCCTTTAACAAAATGATGGCGGCTAGGCCTGCTAACGCGGCTCCTCCTAAAAACGAAGTTGTATCGCTCATCTCCTCACACCTTCACATCTGGATTGAATTTTAACGGATAAATCTTGAGTCTGAAACTCTATTCAGCAAACGGTGACTCAATCCAGGAATCTAAATCTATGACACTCGTTTACCTTGCAAAACGCCAGGGTTGGGAGGCCTGACTCTATTCAATGACACAAATTCCCATTTGTCTACTCAAGTTTATCTAGAATTGGCAAAACAAATCACAAATCACTAGCTCAGTTAGGCAATGTCACTAAACTCTGCGGTTATGAAGTGGGTGCGATCGCCCAAAAAATCAGCCACTTTTCAGAGATTCTCACTGTCGAGTCAAGCGACTGTCTAATCAAGGTTCTAGCTGACAGAGAATCACGCCAAACCACTGCTGGGCATCTGTCCAAACCTGCCGTGATTTTAGCCCCTTGTTCTCAAGATCTTGCTGAAGGGTTGTCAGGCTAAATTTACGAGAAATTTCACTCAAAATGGATTCTCCGGGCGCAAACTCGACAGTTAACCCCAAAGCTCTGAGATGCGCGACTTGCGACTTTAGGCTGCGAAGGTGCATTTCGATTTGGTGGTGAGTCTCGTTATAAAACGCGAAATGCTCAAACTGACTCAGATCAAAGGTGCCCTCAAAGCGGTGGTTGAGATGACGCAGCATATTCAAATTAAACGCGGCGGTGATGCCTTGACGATCGTTATAGGCGGCTTCTAGTTGAGCTTTTGACTTTTGCAAGTCGATGCCTAAAAGAAAATATTCACCCGGTTGCAGAGCGTTTTTAATCTGGTCAAGAAACCGATCGCATTCTTGCGGGTTGAGATTGCCCAAAGTGCTGCCGATAAAGCAGATCATGCGCGTCGGCAAATGACTAGGCGCTAACCGCTGAAGAGCCAGTTCATAGGTGCCAACGAGGGCGTGAACTTGCAGAGTTGGATAGTCAAGCAACAAACTCTGAGCGCTGCTTTCGAGAATGCCCGCGCTAACGTCGATCGGGCAATAGCAGAGAGACTGCCCGGCGGTTTGATAGGCATTGAGCAAAAGTCTAGTTTTTGTAGAACTACCGCTTCCCAATTCTATTAGCTCGCAAGGGCCGGTGATCTCAGCGATCGTCGGGGCGCACGCCTGCAAAATCTCAGTTTCGGTGCGCGTCAGATAATAGTCTGGCAGATCGCAAATTTGCTCAAACAGTTGAGAGCCACGATCGTCATAAAAATATCGCGGTGGCAGCGTCTTGGGCTGCTGACTCAAGCCCCTAACGACATCATTTCCGGGATGCAGTTCTTCGTCTGAAGGTTGAGCAGGATTGATCAGATGCTCGATCTGCAACCGCCCTTCTGACGAATAGATTAGCTGCTTAGGTTGGTGGGCAGAAACTTTCTGCCCGGTGGATTGAAACGTTGACATAGCTCTTTCCCTAATTTCCTCGCACGTTTCCGCTTTTGATTAACGCTTGCTCAATCAAACTCTGTAACTCTCTCACAAGACAGAATCTTTAACGACAGTAGCCGTTGAGACGGGTGGCTCAACATCGCTCACACAGCGAAACCCCGACAGCATTTGCCTCATGTGAGGGTGATACCAGTTGCGGAAGGCACACCGCATCGCCCAGGGACGAGTGGCCCAACTGCCGCCCTTGAGCACTCGATGTTCTCCATCAAAATAGACCTGAGAATAGCCTGGGTAAGGATAGCTCTCAAACCCGGCATAGCGATCGAACCAAGTTGCCGTCCATTCCCAAACGTTGCCGATCAGGTCGTAGCAGCCTGCAAGATTGGCAGCGTAGCGATCGACGGGTGTCGTTGTTCCTCGCCCATGACCATAGTTGCAGCGAGTCGCATCGGGAAACTGATTTCCCCAGCTATAGCGCGATCGGGTGTGAGCGATCGGGTTCCAACTGGCGGCTTTTTCCCATTCTGACTCGGTGGGCAGGCGCTGTCCGACAAATTGAGCATAGGCTTCGGCTTCGTAGTAGCTGACTCCGCAGACGGGATGATGAGCATAGTCCGGATCGTCTCGCCAATAGAGCGGCTGCGTCACCGGGTTTGCTTGCAGCCATTGCCAACCCTCTGATGACCACCAGCGCCGATCTTGATAGCCATTGGAGTGGATAAACGATCGGTAGGCTGCGTTTGTTACAGGGGTGCGATCGATCCAATAACTCTCTAAATAAACTTGATGCACGGGGCGCTCATTATCCAATGCGTCGAGCGATTCGTTTCCTTGTTCAAAATATCCACTAGGGATGCAAACCATCGTTGCAGCTTGAGATTCAAAATTTGATTGAGAACGCGAGATTTCAGATTTCTTTTTTTGTAATTCTAAAATTAGCGCGATCGTCTCACAGTGTTGACTCTCGTGTTGCAAAATCCATCGCCAGAGCCGTTCTTGTTGGTCTAGAGGTGCGATTTGCAAATAGTCAAAAACTCTGGCTCTGACGACTTGGAGATAATCATAAATGTCTGAGATCGGGAGGCAGCTTGACGCGATCGCCCTTGGGCATTCCATCTTGAGCAAATAATCGGTGATAGTGAGGAAACAAAGGACGATCGCCAGCACACTGTTGCAGCAGCCAAAGCGCCTCAGTGTAGGCAATGTGTCCCAAATGCCAGCCCACCGGACTGAAATCAGCATGGGGTTGATGGCAAAACGTTTCTTGATCCATGCCGTCGAAAATCGCTAGGGTTGCGGTGCGGCAGTCGTGCATCCAGTCGGCCATTAGCTGTCTGCGATCGATGAGATTAGAGCGGTTGGACTTGAAGGTTAAAGTCATCTTGAACGGTAAGAAGGCTACGATCGGGCAATAGATTCCAGTCACCAGAAAATAGAGGCTCAGAGGCAATCACAACAGCATCAGGCAGAGTCAAATCGTCTCGCAGCCAATAAAGAGTCGGAACGGGCGTATGACTCGCAAATCGAGACGCAACGATTTGATGTCCATCGGTGACCATCAGATTGGCTGAAAACGAAGTTTGATGTTTCTCTGCTAGCTCTGTCAATATAGTGAGTGTGCGCCGCAAAGCTTGGGCCAAGCTGAGATTAGGATTAGAGATTAGCTCATCGACAAACAGGGCAAAAATATGCTCAGAATCGGTCGAGCCTTTGATTAGTTGATAGGCGGTGTCGCTGAGACGATCGCAGATCGGTCGATATAGCGTCTGCCGAAAGTTTTCGATAAAGCCATTGTGCATTCCTAACAGGTGAGAATGCTGAAACGGCTGGCAGTTGCTCAGATCGACGGCAAGCCCGGCTGTCGCACTGCGAACCGTTGCCAGCGTGCAGCCTGACTCGATATATCGGCTCAGGCTGGGCAGGTTGACATCGTTCCAGATCGGCAGCGTATTTTTATAGACAAAGGGTTCGGTTTGACGGTGAGGATGATACCAACCAACCCCAAACCCATCGGCGTTGAGCAATCCTGCGGTCATTTCGCGAGGCTGATAGCTCTGCACGACTAGAGAATGCTCAGGCTTATAGAGCAGCCGATCGAGTTGAATGGGCGAACCAAGGTAGCCTAAAAGACGGCACATTTAAGTTAATGAAGATTTGTTTCCCGATCGTGCCACAAGAATCTAAATTTAGGGGGTGATTTATTGAGGTTGACTTTCGAGAGATTCTTGACGGTAGAGAGAACGATCGTGAAACACTTTTGCAACCCCTACAACCATGCCAGACAATCAACCTCAATTCACGCCTACAGAGCTACACGACTGGCAGCAAAGCCTAGAGGAAGCCAATCGACACAATATTTTCTGCCACTGTCGAGAGTGCGACTATGAGTGGGTTGCGTCTAAACCTGAAGCCTGTGTCTGCGGCAGTAACCGTGTAGAGTACATCGCCTGTTGGCAGTTTCCAGATGGTTGAGCCGTTAGAACGATACATCAAACGTTTGCCCAGAATTAGACTGTTAGAAACCCTTTGGACGTAACTCTAATGAGTGATAATGATTCCTCACAATCTAATCAGGAGTGGTTCGATCGTGGCAAAGAAGATGCTTGGGCAGGTCAATCAAAGCGTCCACCAGAGCACGATCCCAGCGCAGCTAGTTTTTATGATTTAGGCTACAGCGAGGGCGAGATCGAGCGCCCACCGACTGGCAAGCAGATTTCTGATGTCGAGAAATCTTGAATTTATATATGTGGGTATCAAAGCAGCGATCGGAATTGACGATTAAATGTTCGAGATCCTTAAGCACTACCGAGTTGGAATGGCAATATACGATCGCTGTCATCCGCCAACAATTCGCTCTCAATGGGTCGCATTCACGGCAGAACTGAAAGAGTTTATTGCAGAACCCAGCTTCGAGGAAGCCTGGGATGTGTTGCATTCCTTGGGTCGGTTGGTTTGGAAGCTGACAGGAATTCCGCTATATTTGCTGGCTTATCCCACCCTAAGAAAGCATGGACAGCGCTATGTAGAAACGGGTTGTATTCGCAGTTGTCGCAACTGTGAAGGGTATTGCTGCTGGGACGATCGCATTCTTGTTCTAGGGGAAGGTGAAGAGTGATGCCGTAGATTAGGTTTCTTAAAGTACAGGAAGAGCCGTATTTTCACTTATAAGAATTCTAAAGTTTCTGCCCGGTAACCCTTTCTTGAGAGATTATATGGAAGGATTAGCGGGATGCTTCTATTCGGGTTCAGCACTGAGCTAGACCGACTAGCCAGTTGTGAGAACTGAGTGATAAACAAGATTTTTCAAAATAAGCTAAAGGCACGATATTCATGTCCAACAAATCTGAAACTCGATCGGGGTCAACTAAGGCAAATTTGAGTAATCTGTTTGGCTTAGTTGTTATGGGAACAATAATCTCGCTTGCTGGTTTCAGCCAACAGACGGTAGCACAAAATACCGAGCTTCCGATGACGATTCACTGGTCAGACAGCGAAACCTTTTTCTTAGATGTGCCAGATAAAGATGTTAGTCGTCCAGCCTATGGCGGGAAACTCAAACTTTATGATGTCCATGTTGCCAAGATGTTTGAAGTTACTCAGCACCTTTGCCAGACGGAGCCGCAGCGAACAGGCTACAACTGGATTTATGACAAAAATGGAGGAGGTCGTACACGTATTGGCACTTTTGAGATTAGCTGTGATTTAGCCAACGATATCGCGATCGCCTACGGATCTGGAAAAGCAGAAACTACAACGGTTGAGTGTTCTCGTGGAGGCAGAGCCTGTCCTTCTAAAACTTACAGCATTCCAATTCTAAATATTACGGGTGGCAAGGTGAACTCATGGATACAGTTTATGTCGAAGTTTAAACCAGTTTGATAGCAAGATTAGTCAGTGTCGTAAAGGTGCGACCCTCCCATCGTTTGCGGCTCACCCCTCTTAAATCTCGTCACCCTTTTAACTCCCAGTCGGGACACTCGATCGAGACACAAAGGTTATCGGTCGGACGATGGAAGGCATTGCAAGTATTTGGCTCACCGAATTTGACTCCGAGCATGAGATAAGAGCAGGTTGAGCAAGAACGAGCAGAACCATCTGGCTTGAACAACGTGGAATTGACACTCCTTTGCTGCCGAGCTTCCTCTAAGATCTGATGTCGATGTTGAGGAGAGATTGCACTCAAAACTTTTAATATCTGGTTCATTCTTTTTTCCTGATTTCTTGACTTAATTCTAGCAATCTTAGGCTGAAGTCATTTTTCTGATTCGCGTTGTCGTTGGCGAGTTAGTTTTATTAAGACTTTGATAACCAGAGCATTCTCCCAAACGTTCCACTCACGATTCCCAAGCCGACTAAAAAAGCCCAAAGCTGCCAGGGTCGATGGGTTCGCGCACTCAAGATTTTGGCTTGCGGAGTCGTGATAAATCGGTCAATCTGGTCACGTTGGGCAAAGAGTTGAGCATTGGCAGTTTTCGACCCATGGCGGGTAAACGGAATCTCGCCGTGTGCTTTTGTGATTAAGGCCAATCGAGCAACGGGATCACCATAAACGCTCGATTCCGTCTGCACGTTAGTCTTAATTAGGTCAGATTTAGCAAGATAAAGGGTGTTCAGAGTGCCTATTAGCGGCTCGTTAGTGAGTTCACAGATCACTTTGCCAGGGTGAGGGCGACAGTTGAAGTGAACTAACTCACCCAGGTCGGCGATCGTGATTCCCCCAATCCCCAAAATGATTGAAATCAAGAACGCAGTGATGCTAAGTTTTAAGAAGAGTTTGGAGCGATTCACAACTTGTAATTCCAAGCGGCGATCGCGATCAAGACCCAGCCAATTATCAAAGCCAACCCGCCCAGCGGCGCAACCGCTCCCAGCCATTTGATGCCCAAAAAGCTCAGGGCATACAAACTGCCGCAAAAAAGCACAACGCCGATGATAAACGCCAAACCAGAGGCCGTTAGAAAGGGCGATTCTGTGGTTGATCGCGTCATCAACACGCCAACTAACAGCAGCGCCAGTGCGTGATACATCTGATAGCGGGCGGCGGTTTCAAAAATCTCTAGCGATCGCTCACTCAGTCGCTCTTTTAAGGCGTGGGCAGCAAACGCCCCAAACCCAACGGCTGACCCGCCGAGTAGAGCCGCGATCGTCAAAAAAAGTCTCGTCATCATAAAATTTTTTAACCCTATCTCAACACAATCAAAACACGAGCACCGACCGACTCTAGCTGATGACGAAACTGTCTAGCCGTCGATATTGTGACATTTTCAGCGATCGTGATCGGGCTAGCGCGACTGCCTTTAATCACTTGTCTCGTCTGTTTTTCATCCCACCCTGTGAGGTGTTGAATCACGCTCATTACATCTTGGCGAGTGCGAGGGGGCACATACTCTAAGACAACATCGTAGGTTTCTTCACTCGCGATCGGGCTGAGAATAGGTGAGTTTAACTCGCCATCAAAGTAATAGAAAACTCGACCTTCTTCGCTGACATTAAACGCAGCATTAAATTCTTTTGCCCGCTCATCTAAAAAAGCTTTTGCTTCGACACCACTGATATTCGCTTCCATTGCAAAGCGCAAAACGTTAATCGTTCCGTTCGCTTCGCGCAATAGGTTGAAAAAGGTTTTCTGCAAGCGATCGCGCTCTGATTTTTGACGTTGACGAGTGCTGTTGAAGGCAAACCAACTGCCGATCGCGATGGGCAAAATTCCATAAAAGATCAGCGCGGCAATGTTTAGCGATCGCGCCGCTTCGGTGAGAGAATCACTCGGCTGAACCAGATTCCAAATGCACACAAAACTAGTCGGCAATCCCATGCCTAAGAGCACTCCGGCTACGATCGTGTCCACTCGCCTCATGGTTTTGGCTAAAAAGCTAGTTTTAGTGCGATCTTAGCGGTTAAGGACAAGATTCAACACGGCTTACAGCAGTCTTGGATTAATGACTGCAATCTCGGCAAATCTTTAAAAGTCTTGAACGTCAAATGTCAAGATTTGTAGAATCTCGTGAAGGAGCATTGCAGCAACCAAGTGGGTATCGTGAGCCTGTTTGGCCAACGCCTGTTTTCCCAACTTAAAGCCCGATCGCAGGTCTCTTTATAACTCCGTAATCGCTGCTGGCGCGATCGTGTCATAGAATAGAAGACTGGTTCAATCTCCAGCCTTGCTTGTGGTTCTTAAACTCGACGCTCACCACCTTCAAACGATCGCCGCCCATGCCGAAAGCACCTACCCAGAAGAGTGCTGCGGTTTGCTATTGGGAACGGTTGACTCCACAGGCACCACGATCGTAGTCGTCAAACCAACCGAAAATGCCTGGAGTGCTGAAGCCACGATCGCACCCGTCAAATCGTTTGGCAAAACCCGCCGCTATGAGATTGCCCCTCAATCAATGCTCACCGCCATGCGAGAAGGGCGCGATCGCCACCTAGAAATTGTCGGCATTTATCACTCCCACCCCGATCAGCCTGCTGTGCCCTCAGAGTGCGATCGTCAGCTTGCCTGGCAACACTACTCCTATGTGATTGTGTCGGTTAAAAAAGGAGTCACGATCGACGGGCGTAGTTGGCGCTTAGATGCTCATCATCAGTTTCAGCCAGAAAAGATTTTGCAGTTGTCGGCTGCCGAGATGCCCACCCAAAGCGGGGAGCGAATGAGCATGGGTAATGGGTGATCAGTTCCACAACAACCCGTTCCCCGTTACCCTGTTTGAAGCCTGAGTTTAAATCTCTCCGATCGAACCTGTCTTAATCACACCGCCATGCTGAACCCCAATCTGGACGACATCCAGTTATCAAAAGACGAATACGCTCGTTATTCTCGGCACGTCATCTTGCCAGAAGTCGGGCTAGACGGACAAAAACGCCTCAAAGCTGCCAGCGTGCTCTGCGTCGGCACAGGCGGACTTGGCTCACCCCTGTTGCTCTATCTTGCGGCCGCAGGCATCGGGCGTATCGGCATCGTCGATTTTGACGTAGTAGATATGTCTAATTTGCATCGCCAAATTATTCACGGCGTGTCTTGGGTCGATAAACCTAAGATCGAATCAGCCAAACACCGCATTCTAGAAATCAATCCGACCTGTCAGGTTGATCTCCATGAGACGCGGCTAAGTGCTGAAAATGCTTTGGCGATCGCCGAACCCTATGACCTTGTGATTGACGGCACCGACAACTTCCCGACTCGCTATTTGGTCAACGATGTCTGCGTTTTGTTGGGCAAACCCAACGTTTATGGCTCTATCTTTAGATTTGAAGGCCAGGCAACCGTCTTCAACTATGAAGGAGGGCCCAACTATCGCGACTTGTATCCCGAACCCCCACCCCCCGGACTCGTGCCCTCCTGTGCAGAAGGCGGCGTGCTAGGCGTTTTGTGCGGCATTATCGGCACGATTCAAGCGACCGAGGCGATCAAGATTATTCTGGGGCAGGGCAACACCTTAAGCGGGCGATTGCTGCTATACAATGCGCTAGAAATGAAGTTTCGTGAGCTAAAGCTGCGACCCAACCCCGTGCGCCCGGTGATTGAGACGCTGATCGACTATGAAGAGTTTTGTGGCATTCCGCAAGCAAAAGCAGCCGAAGAAAAGGAGCGTGCAGGCATGGCAGAAATGACAGTGCAAGAGTTGAAGCAGTTAATCGACAGTGGCACAAATGACTATGTGCTGCTAGATGTGCGAAATCCTAATGAGTATGAGATTGCGCGCATTCCGGGTTCTGTGTTGGTGCCGTTGCCCGATATTGAAAACGGCAGCGGAGTCGCAAAAGTCAAAGAGTTGCTCAAAGGTCACAAGCTGATCGCTCACTGCAAGCTGGGCGGACGATCAGCAAAAGCCTTGGCCATTCTCAAAGAGGCTGGCATTGAAGGCACCAATGTGAAAGGCGGGATCACTGCCTGGAGCCAAGAGGTTGATGCTGCGGTGCCAGAATATTAATGAGATCAGTCTGATCTTCTTTAAAGTCGGTTCGGTGAGGGCTTCCCGGCTGACAACTGCTGTGGAAGATTGCATCGAACTGGCTACACGATCGCCGCTTGACTCACCACTTGGGCCACTAGCTCTGCCTGAAGCCGTGACCAAACGGGTTTTCCTGGCACCACAAGGCCGATTTCTCCAATTACTCGCCCCTCGGCTTGAATCGGGCAGATCAGCATTTGCGTCGTTGAGCCGAGCAGCGATCGATAGATCGGTGGCAGCAAGTCTGGGCTAGGGTCAACCCAGCACTGGTGCTGAAACAGCCGCAAATAAAAGCTAGAAAAACTCTGTAGCTCAGTCTGGCTGCCGACTAGAGCCACTGGAAGCGCGGTTTCTTGACCCACCTGATCACAGACCACCGTCGCGATCGTAGAGTCTTTGTTGTGCAACGTTGCCCAGCAATAATCTGCCTCTAAGGTCTGCCCTAACTCTTTGAGCGTCAGTTGCAACACTTGTAGCCGATCGGTCGTCTCGTGAGACTGCTCTAAAACCCGTTGCAGCAATTGCGTGCAGGAAATCGCCTGCTGAAGCTGCTCATTGCGCTGGCATAGCTGAAGCGTTAACTGGTCTTGACTGTGCGCTAACCATTGGTTTTGCTGCTGTAAATTGGCCTCAACGCGGCGGCGATCGCTCATATCTTGAAACACCATCACGCCACCGATGATCAGCCCATCTCGATTGCGGATCGGGGAGGCGCTGTCTCCGATCGGGCGTTCGATGCCGTCTCTAGCGCGCAGCAGCGAGCCTTGGGGCAGCGTCACTGTGTCGCCTTGACACATGGCCGCTAATAAAGGATTCTCGATCGGCTTTCTCGTTTTTTCGTCTATAAAGTCTAAAATCTGCGTGATGAATGCTCCGAGGGCCTGCTCTTGGTTCCAGCCCGTGAGAATTTCGGCGGTGGGATTCATAAAGGTGACCAGACCATCAACGTCGGTGGCGATCGTCGCATCTCCAATGCTAATCAATGTCGTCGCATACCACTGCTGCGTGTCTTTTAGGGCTTGTTCTAATTGGTGTCGTTGGAGCGCGATCTTGATGGTTGCTTGCAGTTCTGCCTCTTGAAAAGGCTTGACGAGATACCCAAAAGGAGACGTTTCGGTGGCCCGTTGCAGCGTTTGTTCATCAGCATGGGCCGTCAGATAAACCACAGGGATATCTAACTGAAAGTAGATATTTTCTGCGGCAGCAACCCCATCTACATCGCCTTGTAATCGAATGTCCATCAACACCAAGTGCGGTCGGGTTTGAGCCGCCAGTTGAATCGCCTCTCGGCCCGTTGTGGCAATTTTAATCACTTCGTGGCCTAACTTATGCAACGCTTCTTGCACATGCCACGCGACTACGCTTTCATCCTCAACCACTAATATTGTTGCCATGCTCGCAGATTTATGGTGTGGCAGTTTCTAACCGTTTAATTCCACGATTAGCTAACCCATTTCACTAAATTTAATGAAATGAGGGGCTAAATTTGGGAAGTGATCAGACTACTTCGGCGCGTGCAGTGAAATCAGGCGATAGGTGCAATTGAGGATCAAGACTGACCCATGATGACATCAGCCCTATAGAAACTTCCCCTCAGAGTATTTAAGGGGAGATTAACAACAGATTAGAGAGGTGCGATCGCTAATCTGCTTAGAGCATTGTAGGGCTATTCAGAAATCATTAAACGTGACTTTAAAGCGAGTTTTATCGGTTTTGTCTAGTTCAAAATGCCCTTGTAATTGGCTGACAAGCCCGTGTACAAGTCGCAACCCCATTGATTGAATCGTTTTGAGTTCAAATGGCTCTGGTAGATCATTTCCGTCGTTTTCAACGGTTAACTGAATTTGATTAGTCAACGGTTTTTTTAAAGTGACGACAATTTCGCCTGTTGTGCCGTTTGAAAAGCCATGCTTGAGGGCGTTGGTCATCAATTCATTCAGCACTAAACCACAGGGAATCGCTCTGTCTAAACTCACCAAGACGTTATCGTCAACCGCTACGTTTAACTGCACCCCATCAGACTGAAGTCGGTAGGTATAAAAAAGGCTTGCTGTCAGGGTTTGAATATATTCTGACAAATTAATTCTAGATAAACACTGCGATCGATAGAGATGATCGTGAACTAAGGCCATTGAGCTAATTCGGCTTTGGCTGTCTTCAAAGATTTGCCGCACTCTAGGATCATCGATGCGCTGTGCCTGGAGATAAATCAGGCTAGAAATAATCTGCAAATTGTTCTTGACGCGATGATGAATCTCTTTTAGAAGCGCTTCTTTCTCTCTCAAAGAGGCTTTTATTTGCTCTTCGGCTTGCTTTTGCTTGGTGATGTCTTCGAGGGTGCCTGTGTGACCAGCGACGGTGCCGTCGCTAGAGACGATCGGGGCCGTTCTCACCTGCACCCACCGCACATCGCCTTCAGGGTTGACCAAGCGAAATTCATCGGCGTGGGGTTGCCCGGTTTGAGCTTGGTGACACCACTGAGAGATGACGCGATCGCGGTCTTCAGCATGAATCCCCGTAGCCAACCCATCTCCTAGACTGGCTTCTAGAGTGAAGCCGCCGATTTCGTGGCAGCGAGGATTGGTGTAGGTAAAGTGTCCGCTGACATCGCAGGTAAAAATGCCGACTGGCGAACATGCGCTGAGGGCGCGCCATTTTTCTTCGCTTGCTCTTAAGGTCTGCTCACCGGGTGAACGGTCTGATGCCTCAATTTTTTGCAGCCGACTCAAAAAATTCTGAAACAGGTGATTGAGATGAGTTGATTGCTCCTCGGTCTGAGGCAAGCAGGCGATCGTTTGCTGTAGCTGCTGAAGCTGAATTTGCAGATCACTGACGGGCTGAACTATTTGATTCCCATCCATTGGTTGAGTCTCTAGGGGCGATGTTTTAACAAGATTGCTTAGGTCATTATTCAAGCGGTGATTAAGGAGTGACGATTTGTGAATGCGACAGATCCGCACGAGGGCACGGCAGTGCCATGCCCGTACAAAAAGCGTAGGGGCATGGCATGCCGTGCCCCGTCAGATTGAACGATCAGTCGCAATTGCATCCGAAATGGGTATAACCCTAATCTTCAGAATAATGTAACGGCATTTCCTTATTGTGATGGGTAAAGAAAATTAGCGGGGTCATCCGATCGGGGGAACCAGTCGAGTGAGATTGAGCCGTGGGAGGGAACTCTTTGTGTGAGCCGATACGGGAAGCTCTACAAGGTCAGGGGGATTTCCGTCTAAAGTACTACGCACTCTAAATAAGAGTATGTTACTCTGTTTGTAGTGAGATATTTAGAGCGCTAAGTAAAAGTTTTAACTCCCGACTTTTTAAGATCAACCCTTTTAACCCTCGTCTACAACCCAGGAACGTCATTCTCATGAAAGGCATTCGCACTCAAACTAGCAACGGTCATAAACCAATCACTCCAGAGACCACTGATCTGTCCAACTTGCCCACGATCGTGTTGGAAAAAGCCCCGGTTGCCGAAACTGCGATCGTGGTCGATCGTCCGGTGGCTCCTGAAACTGAAGCGCCCTGCGGCCCCTCGCAAAAGACCCCTCAAAGCGATTTTAGCTGGGGTAGGTTTGGGAGGAGCGATCGTGGCGGGTGGCTTTGGCTATCACTATTGGCAATTTGCCTCGACTCACCAATCGACCGACAACGCGACGGTGACGGGCAACATTCACTCCATCAGTTCGCGTTTGGCGGGCACAGTTGATCAGGTGTTAGTTGATGATAACCAGACCGTCAGCGCTGGGCAGTCTCTGATCAAACTTGATCCCCGTGATTATCAAATTAAGCTCCAGCAAGCTCAGGCGGATCTAGAGTCGGCTCGGCGCAAGGCAACCACGGCTCAGGTGAATATTGACTCTGGCGGCTCAAAACGCCCAGGCTGCCAACACCCAGGCTCAAGGGGGAATCGGCAGCGCAGTGGCAGCGATCGCTAGCGCCCAAGCTCAAGTGGCCGAAGCTCAATCGGGCATTCCTCAAGCGCAGGCTCAAGTGGCTCAGACCGATGCCAACCTAAAAAAAGCTCAGACTGACCTAAGCCGCTTTCAGGATCTTTATCAATCTGGCGCGATCGCTCGTCGCGATCTAGACACGGCTCAACAGGCTTTTTCAGTAGCAAGTGCTCAGAAAGCGGCAGCCAATCAAGGCGTGACTCAGGCTCAGGCGAAATTGGCCCAAGCTCAACAGGGCGTGGCGACGGCGCAAGCTGGGTTGAGTTCTTCGCAGGGTGGGGTGCAAGAAGCGCAGGCTAAAAATGTGCAAACCACGGTTAGCCGCAGCGATTATCAGACGGCGCAGGCGGCGATTAATCAGGCACAAGTTGCCCTTAAAAATGCGGCGCTACAGCTTTCTTACACCAACATCACGGCTCCGGTTGCAGGTCGGGTGGGTCGCAAAACCGTGCAGGTTGGTCAGTCGGTTCAGCCCGGCACGCCACTGCTGGCGATCGTCGATAACCAGTATTGGCTAACGGCTAACTTTAAAGAGACGCAGCTAGAAAAAATGCGTCCGGGACAGGTGGCTGAGGTCAAGCTAGACTCGTTTCCGGGCAAGATTTTTAAAGGACATCTTGAGAGTTTATCGCCTGCGTCGGGAGCTTCGTTTGCGCTCTTGCCTCCCGATAATGCGACGGGCAACTTTACAAAAGTTGTGCAGCGAGTTCCGGTTAAGGTGACGCTGGATGCCGACAGCGTTCGTGGCTATGAGTCGTTTATCACGCCAGGTATGTCTGCCGAAGTGACCGTAACCGTGCAGTAATTCTGATTAAAAAGGGTGAAGATCCGCGATCGCTAGACGCATAGATCTTCACCCTTTTTTCTGGCTCAATCTCCTTCCTCAGAGGGTATTGCTCAGGGAGAAGACCTTGAACACTGAAGTATTGCTAAATGTTTACTGAGCAGCGATCGCTATGACTATCACGGAGAGAATCACACCCGTTTTCCGCGCTTTCTCATCTCGCAACTATCGACTGTTTTTTGCCGGACAGGGAATCTCTCTGATCGGCACTTGGATGACGCAAACGGCGGTGATCTGGCTGGTTTATAGCCTGACTAATTCAGCACTGATGTTGGGCGTGGTCGGGTTTGCTCAACAGGTGCCCAATTTTTTGCTGAGTCCGTTTGCGGGGGTGTTGGTCGATCGCCTAAATCGTCACCGCATTTTGATCGTGACTCAAATTTTGTCGATGATGCAGTCATTGGTGCTGGCGGCGCTGGCCTTTAGCGGCACGATTCACATTTGGCATATCGTTGCCCTGAGTGTGTTTCAGGGCTGCGTGAATGCGATCGATATGCCGACTCGCCAAACCTTTGTGGTTGAGTTGGTTGAGCGCCGAGAAAATTTGAGCAATGCGATCGCGCTGAATTCTTCACTGTTTAGCGGGGCGCGGTTGATTGGGCCCGCGATCGCGGGCTTGGTGATTGCCGCTGTCGGCACCTCTACGTGCTTTTTAATCGATGGCGTGAGCTACATTGCCGTAATTATCGGACTGTTGGCGATGCGAATCCATCCCCGCAAGATGGCGCTGCTCGACCCAGCCGACACGGTTTTGCACAGGCTCAAAGAGGGCTTTGGCTATGCGTTTGGGTTTCCGCCGATTCGAGCGATTTTGCTGCTGATGGCGTTGGTGAGCTTGGTCGGAATGCCCTACACCGTGTTAGCGCCGATTTTTGCCACCAACATTCTTCACGGCGGGCCGCAAACCTTAGGATTTTTGATGGCATCGTCTGGCTTTGGGGCTTTGGTGTCTGCGGTTTATCTGAGTTCGCGCCGCACGATCGTGGGTCTAGGAAAAATCATCGCGATCGCGCCCACCGCTTTTGGAGTGGCTCTGATTGCTTTTGCCTTGTCTAAGGTGCTTTGGCTCTCGCTGCTGGCGATGTTTGTGCTGGGCGGCAGCTTAATTCTCCAATCCACTTCGAGCAACACGATTTTGCAGACGATCGTCGAAGAAGACAAGCGAGGACGAGTATTGAGCTTGTATACGATCGCGTTTGTCAGCATGGCGACCTTTGGCAATCTGTTTGCGGGCAGTCTGGCTAGTCGCATTGGTGCTCCCTACACGCTGGTGATCAGTGGCGTGATCTGCATCGCTGCCTCGATCTATTTTTCTCGACAGCTTCCGGCGCTGCGTCGATCTGTTTTGCCCATCTACGATCGGATGGGTTTATTACCTGAGCACCACGTTAATTAAGGGAGGTTTTTGTGACAAGCTCTTCTGCCCTGTCTCAGCCAGACTCCGATCGCGTCCCACTTAAAACTTGGATCGGCGTTTTCGCCACCATGCTAGGGGCGTTTATGGCCGTGTTGGATATTCAAATTACAAACTCCTCTCTGCGAGATATTCAAGCTGCGCTGGGGGCAACCCTTGAAGAAGGCTCGTGGATCTCGACTTCTTATCTGGTTGCCGAAATTGTTGTGATTCCATTAACAGGCTGGTTGTCACAAGTTTTTTCAACTCGTCGCTATCTCTTAGTGAATGCGATTCTCTTTGTGTTCTTCTCAGTGTGCTGTGCATCAGCCTGGAATCTGCCCTCGATGATTGTGTTTCGCGCCTTTCAGGGGTTTACTGGAGGGGTGTTGATTCCGATGGCGTTTACGGTGCTGTTGACGACACTGCCTTCGTCTAAACAGTCGATTGGACTGGCGTTATTTGCAATCACCGCCACATTTGCACCTTCGATCGGGCCAACGTTTGGCGGTTGGTTAACTGAAAACTTTAGCTGGCATTATGTCTTTTATCTCAATATCGTTCCTGGATTGATGCTGGTCGCGGGAGTTTGGTATGCGATCGAAGCCCGTCCTATGCAGCTAAACCTCTTCAAACAAGGAGACTGGGGCGGCATTGTGGCCATGGCGATCGGGCTGGGGTCACTGCAAGTTGTGCTCGAAGAAGGCAGCCGCAAAGATTGGTTTAGCTCTAATCTGATTGCCCAGCTAGCGATCGTGGCTTCGATTTTTTTGGCGATGTTTTTTTGGATCGAGCTACGGCGAAAAAAACCGTTTATCAACCTGCGACTGCTGCAAGGACGAAACTTTGGGTTAGCCAGTGTGATCAATGTGTCCCTAGGGTTAGGACTCTATGGCTCAGTCTATATTCTGCCGCTCTATCTGGGTCAGATTCAAAACTACAGTGCCATGCAGATTGGCGAAGTCTTAATGTGGGCTGGCTTTCCACAACTGTTTCTGATTCCGTTTGTGCCTAAACTCATGCAGCGCATTGACGTGCGAATCTTGGTCGGGGTCGGCATCAGTTTATTTGCAGCTAGCTGTTTTATGAACTCTGAGTTGACCAATCAATCGGGGATCGATCAATTGCGTTGGTCACAGCTAGTGCGGGCGATGGGGCAACCCTTGATTATGGTGCCCATTTCCTCGATCGCCACCGCAGGTTTGCCGCCTTCTCAAGCGGGGTCGGCATCTGGTTTGTTTAACATGATGCGAAATTTGGGCGGATCGTTTGGCATCGCCGCGATCGCGACTCTGCTAACCAATCGGGAACAGTTTCACTCCAATCGCCTGGGCGAAGCCGTTTCTGTCTTTAGCCCCGCAACTCAAGAATCGCTCAATCGCTATACGCAGTTTTTTGTCAGTCGAGGATCTGATTTAGCAACGGCTCAAAATCAAGCGATCGCGGCGATCGGGGATACAGTTCACCGCGAGGCCTCGGTGATGGCCTTTAATGACTGCTTTTTTCTGATCGCCTGTGCGCTGCTGATCAGTGGCGGTGCCGTGCTCTTTCTCAAGAAAGCGAAAGTGACAGGCGGCGCACCTGTGCATTAAATCAGACTGAAAATATCAATCGTCAGGCTCAATCTGGGTATTTTGGGTAAAGAATGCAAGCCCAGATTTTTAGTGCCGGACGGCCCGATTGAAGCCCCTATGATGCAGACCGAACCCGCTACCGCCGCCAGCCTCTTTCAAGAAGGATTAAACTTTAGCCAGGTCGGAGATTATGCATCGGCGATCGGCTACTTAGACAAAGCGATTTCTCGGCAGCCAGACTTTTATGAGGCTCTCAGCGAAAAGGGCTGTGTCTTGATCAGTTTGGGTCAACACACAGCTGCCGTTTCATGCTTTGAAGGGGCGATCGCGCATCACCCCGACGCTCCAGATCTCCACTATGGACGCGGGTGGGCCGCCTATGTGTCTCAAGATTTTGAGACGGCGATCGCCAGTTTTGAGCAACTATTAGCCCTGCAACCTGAATATCCTCACGCGCTCTATAGCCACGGGTTAGCGCTGTTTGCAGCCAAACGCTATGACGACGCGATCGCCCAGTTTGGCAAAGCCTTAGAGCAGATGCCCAAGTTTGCTGATGCTTGGTGTATGCAGGGTGTGACGCTCTTTGCCACTCAGCGCTATGAAGGGGCGGTCACCCATTTCAATCAAGCGTTAGACCTGCGCCCCGATTATCAAGATGCGCTGATCAATCGCGGTCATGCTCTGCTCTATTTGGCAGACTATGAAGCCGCCATTGCCAGCTATGACAAAGCGTTAGCCATTGACGAAGAAGATGCGGATATCTGGTTTTATCGCGGCATCGCGTTCAAATATCTCAATCGCCACGAAGCCGCGATCGAGAGCTATCAAGAAGTTTTGCGGTGGCAGCCCGATCACGCGGCCGCTTGGTACAACCAGGCTTGTTCTTGCATGAAGCTCGGCGATCATGACGACGCGATCGCCCAGTTTGATCAGGCTGTGCAGCTAAACCCCAGCTACTATGAAGCTTGGTATAACCGAGGCGTGGCGCTTAAACTGCTGGGTCGGCTCGAAGAAGCGATCGTCAGCTACGATCGCGCCCTAGCTCTCAAACCCCACGATTTTCGTGCCTGGAACAATCGCGGCAGCATTTTAGTTAGCCTGAAGCGATTTGCAGAAGCGGTAAGCAGCTACGACAAAGTGCTAGCGCTCAAACCAGACGACGCGATCGCCCTCCAAAATCGCACCGTGGCCCTGAAAAATATAAAATCTTGAACCAGATCCCCGACTTCTCAAGATCCCCGACTTCTCCGAGAAGTCGGGGATCTCGACCTTTAGGCTTCGATCACCACTCGCAAATTACCCCGTTTTTTAGAGACCCGACAGGCCGTTGATGAACCCGATCGCTCAAACTCCAGATCCAGCAGCGTCGAGCCAACTCGCAAATTTCGCAACCCTAGATAATTAATCGACTCAGGCAACGCTGGATCGATAATTCGCAGATTGTTGCCGGGCGCATCCGGCACTAAATTCACAATCATGTGAACAAGTTGAAAAATGCTGCCCGTTGCCCAAGCCTGCGGCGAACACGCCACTGGATATTGAACAGGCTCATTATCGTCGGTGCGATCGTAGCCACAAAACAACTCTGGCGGGCGCTGATAAGACTGCGATCGCGTCATGTCGAGCAGCCCTTTGCACAGTTCTAACGCCTGATCGACCAGCCCGAGAGACCGCAGCCCGATCGCAATCATCGAGTTATCGTGGGGCCAAACTGAGCCAATGTGATAGCCCATCGGGTTATAGGCTGGTGACGACTTGCTGAGGGTGCGAATGCCCCAGCCGTTAAACATATCGGGAGCGCGCAGCCGTTCGGCGACACTATAGGCTCTCTCAGGCGTAAAAATGCCCAAGTTGAGACAGTGACCCGGATTGGAGGTGATGCTGTCTACGTGCTTGCCTTCTCCATCGAGCGCCAAGGCACAAAAATCTTGGTCATCCATCCAAAAATCGCGATTAAACCGAATCTTGAGATCTCTGGCTTCTTCTTCCCAGCGATCGGCGAGATCAATACGCTTTTTCATGCGAGCAATCTGACTCAGCCGCACCTTTGCCGAATAGACATAGCCCTGCACTTCGCAGAGTGTAATCGCGCCCAGGGCCAGTTGCCCTTTGCGGTTGACGATGCAGTTGCCAGAGTCCTTCCAGCCCTGGTTATCGAGGCCGCGTTTTGATTTGCGGGCATAGCTGAGATATCCGGTTGCTTTGAGATTGCGATCGACCCAATCCATCGCGGCGATCGCATTTCCCCACAAGCGATCGAGGGTTTCATAATCGGCAGTCCAAGAAAAATATTCTGCATAGAGCATCAGCCAGAGCGGCGTAGCATCCACCGTGCCGTAATAGGGCGTGTGGGGAATCTCCTGACAGCGCGCCATCTCCCCAAAGCGAATCTCGTGCAAGATTTTGCCCGGCTGCTCTTCGCGCCATTCGTCTTCAACTTTGCCCTGATAATAAGCCAAGATCGTCAGCGTCTCGCGGGCAATTTGCGGGTCGAGCAACAGCGTTTGAGAAGCCGCAATGATCGAGTCTCGACCAAACAGCGTCGAAAACCACGGCACCCCGGCTGAGAGCGCTTTGCCCTTGCCAAAGGTCTGCCGCAATAAATAGACATCCTGTTCGGCCCGCTCGACCACGCGATTAAACGTGTTTTTGTCAGAGCGAATCTGAGTCACCTGCTGCTGCCAGGTCTGCTCTTCCATCACTTCTGCGGCTTTGGCTTGTCCCAGGGTGCGGGGCGCATCGACGTTAGACACCGATCGCCCGTTGCTCAACATCTGCAATCGATAGCTGAGAGTTTTGGTTTCATGAGACTCTAGCTGAAGATGCCACACCGCCGTATAGCCCTTGAGAAAGTCAGGCTGATGGTGAAGAAACTGAATGCGCGATTCTAACAGGGCATTATCTAGACCTAAATAAGCCAGCACGAGTTCCACAGGGCTGCCCTCAGAGACCCGTGAAGTCGAGCGGTGCTCTGGGTCAAGATCGGGGCTGGCGAGATCGTGGGGCAATTGCCGCAGAAGCTGACCGCGCTGGGTGCGATCGAAGCCTCTCACCTCAAATAGGTCAATAAAGTCGGCATCAAAGCTTACGCTGAGTTCAAAACTGACGGCTTCGGTGCTGTAGTTGGCGATCTCGATTTCCTCAAATAAGCCACCGTTGAGGACGAGTTCTCGTTTGATGCCAATGTTTTCGGCAGAGACTTTTTCATCTAACCGGGGATTGGTGCACAGCACTGAGAGCGCAAACCCCTTTTCAGCCGTGCTGCTTAAAAGAATGGGCGATCGTCCATCAATTTGCAATTCTAAACGACTCAAAAAGCGGGTGTCGTTGCAAAATAGCCCCATGCTGCTGTTGCGACCATCATCGGCAGAGCCACCAATGTTGCCAAAGGTGTCGGTCAGCAGAAACATATCATCGTCTTTGAGCGTGAGCACAGGCTGCGGACGCTCGTTGAGAACACACGCCCATTCTGAAAGAGGCAACTGATCGGCGGGGGCAAATTTCCTGCCATCAAGCTCAATTATTTCTAAAGTCATGAAGTCAATCTTGTCTAGGAGAGCGTAGGGGTTTCTGGAATTAAATTTAAACTGGTTTGGGCAGATAGATCCTGAGAGTTTCAGCCTAAATCAAGATCTCATCACCTCAGGGTTAACCGATGTTTGAATGCTTACAAACTGATAGGTCGATTCTTTTGATTTACAGAGATAACCAGAGATCAGGGGTCAAATGGGTCAGGTCAAAATTTGATTGATCTGACTCAATAACTCCTCTATTGAGGGTGAGTGCAGTGTTACAGGAACTGCCATTTTGTGCAATAGGGCTGAGACCGCCTGCTGATTGGCATTTTCTTGCGCCGCAGACCGATGATCGAGCACCAGAATGGGGGGATCGCTGACCAGAGATTTGAGCATAGCTAACCCCTCTAAAGTAGCGCCTTGAGGCACTGCATCGTGCCAATAGAATAGAATCAAGTCTACATTTTCTGATCGCAGCTTTTGAGCGACCTCTGCCCACGATCGCCCGATCGTGCCCCTAAACCCTGCCGCCTGCACATAGTGCATCATCGCTGATAGCCATTCCGATTCTTTAGGCGGTTCTAGAGCGTTGCCCTTAAGTGCTTCAGCCAAATCTGCCGGGTCGATCGCCATCACCAACGGTTGCCACGCAAAGCCCGCCGCGACTTGAATCACCTGCAAGAGGGCTGAAGGCTCCAATTTTCCTGAGGTCGATGGCTCAACCAAGGGCGCTAAACACGGAAAGACCGACAGCCCATGAATTTGATTGGCGGCTTGAGTCGTAGCTTGATCTAGGGTGACCAAGGGCAAAGACGCAAGAAAGGTCTGCTCAGATAAATGTCTGAGATAGGCGATCGGGTCAGGCATCGCTGCATCTAGCAACACGACGTGCGGTTTCCAGACTTGGGCCAATAGCTCGGCCTGCTCTAGATCATCGGCTTCTAAGACCCGACAGTTGCGGCTGTGTAAGAGGTGATTGAGGTCGATCGTGGCTTTTGCAGCCGCCGGAGTCTGCTCACCATAGCGAATCGGGCTTAACCGCAAAATCACTAAACTCTCGCCGATCGCCTCGGTCGCTTGAGTTAGAGTCAAGTCTTCGACCTGATCTAGCATTTGCTTGAGAGATTGATTGGTGATCGGCAAGCTGAGAAACCCATCGGCGTGATGGCGAGTGGCCTGCTCACGATCGCCCCTCGTTGCCATTACCGTCACGGGAATGTGCCTTGTTTGTGGGTCGGCTTTGAGCAGGGTCAGCACATCCCAGCCCGACAGCGCAGGCAACAGCGGGTTGAGCAAAATCGTGCAGGGCTGAAGTCGGCGCGCTTTCTCGACGGCCTCGGTGCCCGATCGGGCAATAATCACCCGATAGCCCAGGTCACTTAACTGCTCAGAGAGATGCTCAATCGAGCGCACCACGGCTTCGACCACCAGCACGAGACGATTGTGGGGCGAGAGGCGAGAAATCGGAGGAAACATGACCGATTCATCAGAGTGGTCGATCGCAGACTGGGGGTGAGTGGGCGGCAACAGCAGCGTGAACTGACTGCCTTGGTGTTCCTTTGAGACGAAGGTGACATCGCCGCCATGCAGCCGGGCCAGACGTTGGGTGAGCACCAGCCCTAGCCCGGTGCCTTCAAACCGTCTCGTCAGCGGGTTTTCTAGCTGCTGAAATTTTTGAAAGATCAAATGCTGTTTTTCAGCCGGAATTCCGATCCCGGTGTCCCACACGGTGAAGGCGATCCAGCCGTCCCAAAGGCTGACCCGCAGCCCAATTTTGCCGCCCGCATTGGTGAACTTTAGGGCATTTGAAAGCAGGTTGAGCAGCATTTGCCGCAGCCGCGTCTCATCGGCGATCAGCGTTGCCAGACCTGGCTCAATCTCTAAGGTAAAGGTGGGCGGCGCAGAGGGCAGTTCCTGTCCGGCTTCGGGTTTGGCTTCTTCGAGGCGCGACTGCTGCGCCTGCTCAAAGGCTCGATTGCAGACAGTCTCAATGGTTACGGGTTCTAACGTGATCTCTAATTGGCCCGTCTCCATGCGGGTCAGGTCAAGAATGTCATTGACGATCGTCATCAAGTGCCGCCCGCTGCGGTGAATCAGTTGAGCATAGCGAATCTGTCGCTCGTTCATCGTGCCTGAAAGCTGATCTTTCAGCAGACTCGATAAGCCTAAAACTGCGGTGAGTGGCGTTCTCAACTCATGGCTAATGCAGGCTAGAAACTCATCTTTGAGGCGATTAAGCTGCACGAGGTCAGCATTTTTGGCCGCCAATTCTCTCGCGATCTGCTGCTGCTCGGTGACATCTTGAGCCAAAACGAGCCAGAGGCTTTCTTCGAGCAAGGGCAGTGGACATGACACTCCCGCTTCTAGCTCGGTTTCTACAGTGGTTAGATAAGCGTCAGTCGGACAGTTTCGCTGAGATTCCCGCGATTTTAGATTGGGGTGCTGAGTGGGCGATCGCCACCCAGCCGTCAGATCAAATTCTGTCTGAGACGAGACAGTGCCGATCGGGATTTTGATCAGATGCAAGATGCGCTCTTGCCCATTTTTGAGCGGGCAGACGCAAATGCAGGTGTTAGAGGTTGAGCCGAGGCGACAAAAGCTGGTGACTGAGACATCGATCGGAGACTCGGCTGAGGGGTTCCAAGCAGAGTCAGGCGATCGGGTCGGCGGCTTAGAGTGGGTAGCAAACTCTAAAACGGCATCGGCATCATGCTGCACCCAATCGGGGTCGGCCAACTCAGCAAACTGCTGCTGCCAAAATGTGTTTTCAGCCACAACTCGCCCCGTGTTAGATTGCAGCATCATGGGCATGGGCAACCGTTCTAAAACCTGCATGAGTGACTGAATGGCGGCAGGCGATGGCTCAGGCGCTGCCAGTGGCGGTGTGGCTTGAGGCTGAAGCGGTAGCCCATCTGAGCGCCGAGACGCAAATCGCAGCTTGGCAATCTGCACCCGTAGCTGCTGTTTGAGTAAGTGATCAGCTTCGGTGGGAAAGGTGGCTGGCTGATCAGGGCTGGGGGATGACAGATCTGGCTCTTGGGGTAGTTCTGGTCTCAGGGCAATCTCCATGAGCTTTAGAACACAGCGACTATCAACTAGACCCGTGAAATGACGATCGCCATCGGCTACGGCCCAAAATCGCTGGGAGTTATCTTGAAAACTCAGCTTACATTCGTCTAAAGTTTGATCGATCAGCAGGGTGGGCAGTGGCTCGATCAGCGAGGAACCCATCTCAGACAGGGATTTTTTTAGAACCGTTGCCGCAGTTTTGCTGTGGGCTGCCAGCAGGGACATCAGCCTGTGAGCGTGAATTAGCCCGATCGGATATTGCTGCCGATTAACCACAACTAAGCGACCACAAACGCTCTCGCCCAAAATCTCTGCGGCGATCGCTAGCGTAGCGGTCTGAGGACAGATCGGCACCGATTCAAGAAAGTCTCTAAGGGAAGCATTGTGCATCGCCATGAAATACCCGCCGAACTGTGAGATAGACCGAAAAACAGCACCGAATGCCTATAGACCAATGATTCGACAGTTCTGTGCTGACATCGAAGCGGGAAAGAAAAACCGGATTTGAGATTCTATTTTATAAGGCAGGTTTTAGGAAAAGCTGAATTATTGCAAGGCTGAAATAAACAGCAACAAACCCGAATATGAGAACTTAAATCATAAAGGTGCCGAGTCTAGTTGCTGCATTGCTCACCGTTTTAAATTCGTATCTTGTAACGATTGTTAACAAAACGCCGTATTGTTAAATAAATATTAAAGTTGATCAAAAATCCTGCTATAAAGATTCTTGACCTCCTAGAGACTTGGGTTCAACTCTACGATCGCGCTCGATCCCGTCAGCAGATCACTTCACCGTCTTTTTCATCCCGTGGGTCTATTTAGCCTTGACAGCCTCACTTTCTAACCTTCAGCAGTCCAAGCTCTTTGTTTGCGTTTTTCTCAACTCGAGGGAGTTGGCGCGCTCGGTGCAGCAAGCCCTGAGCCATGATGTCCCCGGCACCCCTCAAGAAGATCGCTACACCGTTGTCATGCCAGAGTCTAAAGAGGCATTTTTTTTGCTAGTTGAGCAACAGAGCCAGCGGCTTGACTGTTTAATCTTGCAAGACGGCCCTCAGTTGCCTGCTCTGATTGCCTGGCTTCACAACCAGGCGACGCTGCTGCCGACCGTTATTTTAGACGCAACCTCAACCCCTGTCTCTGGAGTCGCTGATCTAGAAGCGCAGCTAATCTTTCTCTATCATTCAGCCGAAGTTCGATTAGCGCTCGACAAACTGGAGGAGATAGCTGAGTTTGTCGATGACGCGATCGACGAGTTTCTCAATCTCTCGCCCTCTTGCCGTCTGCCCAATGCGTCTTCTAAACCAGATCTAACCACTGACCTGAGCACCCAAAACTTTTTGCTGCTGCATCAGCGACGGTTGACCGAGAAGCTAAAAGAGCGTTTGGGCTATTTAGGAGTCTATTACAAGCGCAACCCTAAAACGTTTTTGCGCTATCTGCCCCACGCTGAACGAGAACAGCTTTTAGCGCAACTGCGCGATCATTATCGAGTCATCGTGCTCAGTTATTTTGTCGATGATAGTGGTTTGAATCAGAAAATTGACGATTTTGTGAATACGATTTTCTTTGCCGATATCCCCGTCGCTCAAATCGTCGAAACCCACATGGAGTTGATGGATGAATTTGCTAAACAGCTAAAATTAGAGGGGCGCAGTGAAGAAATTTTGCTCGACTATCGATTGACTCTCATTGATACGATCGCGCATCTGTGTGAAATGTATCGTCGATCGATTCCCAGAGAGGCTTAAAATTTGCGAGTTGCCGATCGCTCATCGCTCACAGCTAAATTATGAGTCCACTAAAGAAAACCTACGTTCTCAAGCTCTATGTTGCCGGAAACACGCCCAACTCGATTCGGGCCCTCAAGACGTTGAACAATATCTTAGAAAAAGAGTTTCAAGGGGTCTATGCGCTGAAAGTGATTGACGTGCTCAAAAATCCGCAGTTGGCCGAAGAGGATAAGATCTTAGCTACACCGACGCTGGCCAAAATTTTGCCCCCCCCAGTTCGGAAAATTATTGGTGACCTCTCCGATCGTGAAAAAGTCTTAATCGGGCTTGATCTTCTCTATGAAGAACTCCGCGAAGAGGAAATTGATGGTTAGAAAATTCCCGATCTCACGACTTGACACTCCCCCCCGCCTAGGCGGATGGGGATTCTTGGCTCAACGAAACCACTTAAACTAGAGTCCTTGCAGTCTCTGGCCCAGAGGTGGGATTCTCCCCAAGCGTTAATTCGGGTATGCCCTACCCTATTTGCGCTTCTTACTCAGTTGCCTAGGTCGGGAAACCCTCCTCCAGCACTGAGCGCCGCAAGTCCTGTTTAAGTTTGAAGCAGATATGCCCCAAAATGCTGTTTGTCTAGCTCCTCTGAATCTTTTACCTACTGCGAGGGGGAGTCTAGAAAAATGCAGTAGAACCGCATAGATTCAATTTTCAAGGTTCAGCGTGTCTCTCGACAGCAAGGTTTTTTAAGTGGTTGATTACCTTGTCCACTAGAATGAGTGTACCACATGAGTACACAGCATGGCTGAGAAACAACTCGAGTCCCGGAGGAAGAGATGAAAAAGCTTGAGCGCTATGCCAAGAAGACAAAACGAACCAAGACAGACATTGTGCGCGAATTTCTGCGTTCATTGCCCTAAGAGACTGGGGCTGTCGCCCCGTTGCTATCCATCCCCGCCGCATAGACGGATGGGGTATTCCGCAAAAAGAGATAAACAAAGTTAGCGGAGTTGCCCTCAGCTTTAGAGAGTTACTCCAGTTTGAAAAACAATTTTTATGAATCCAACGAATCAAAGCGAATCACGCAATCAAGTAGACCTGTCAAGCGTTCAAAAAATTCGTACCCTGATTGAGGGCTTTGACGACATCAGTCACGGTGGGCTGCCCATCGGCCGCACGACGCTGATCAGCGGCACATCTGGGACTGGAAAAACTCTGTTTGCAGCCCAGTTTCTCTATAACGGGATCACGCAGTTTGACGAGCCAGGCATCTTTGTCACCTTTGAAGAATCGCCCGCAGACATCATCAAAAATGCCTTGAGCTTCGGGTGGGATCTTCAGAAGTTTATCGACGAAGGCAAGCTGTTTATTCTCGACGCATCGCCCGATCCCGAAGGTCAAGATGTCGTCGGCAACTTTGATCTTTCTGCCCTGATTGAGCGAATTCAGTACGCGATTCGCAAATATAAGGCGCGGCGAGTGTCGATCGACTCGGTGACGGCTGTGTTTCAGCAATATGAGGCGGCGGGGGTCGTGCGGCGAGAGATTTTTCGGCTAGTGGCGCGGCTCAAACAGGTGGGTGCCACCACAATTATGACCACCGAGCGCATTGATGAATATGGCCCAGTTGCCCGGTTTGGCGTAGAAGAGTTTGTCTCTGACAACGTGGTGATTGTGCGAAACGTTTTAGAAGGTGAGCGGCGCAGAAGAACGGTCGAAGTGCTCAAACTGCGCGGCACCACCCACATGAAGGGTGAATATCCCTTCACGATCACCAATCAGGGGATCAATATTTTCCCGCTGGGGGCGATGCGCCTGACTCAGCGATCGTCCAATGTTCGCGTCTCATCGGGCGTGACCACGCTGGATACCATGTGCGGTGGGGGATTCTTTAAAGACTCGATCATTCTCACCACGGGGGCAACCGGAACCGGAAAAACTCTGCTGGTCAGCAAATTTTTGCAGGAGGCGTGTCAGAGGGGCGATCGGGCCATCCTATTTGCCTATGAAGAGTCTCGCGCTCAACTCTCTCGCAACGCTTACTCGTGGGGCATCGACTTTGAGGATTTAGAGCAAAAAGGCTTGCTCAAAATCATCTGCGCCTATCCTGAGTCGGCAGGGCTAGAAGACCATTTGCAGATTATCAAGTCAGAAATTGCCGAATTTAAGCCATCGCGGATTGCGATCGATTCGCTTTCTGCCCTAGCTCGCGGCGTGAGCAACAACGCCTTTCGGCAGTTTGTGATTGGGGTGACGGGCTTTGCCAAACAAGAAGAAATCACAGGATTTTTCACCAACACGACCGATCAGTTTATGGGATCGCATTCGATCACCGACTCTCATATTTCGACGATCACTGACACGATTATCATGCTGCAATATGTTGAGATTCGCGGTGAGATGTCGCGGGCGCTCAACGTCTTTAAAATGCGCGGTTCTTGGCATGATAAGGGCATTCGTGAATATACGATCAGCGCTCAAGGCCCGGATATCAAAGATTCGTTCCGCAACTTTGAGCGGATTATTAGCGGTTCGCCCACTCGCATCGCTGTTGATGAAAAGATGGATCTGGCTCGCATTATCAAAAGCGTCAAAGACGACAACGACTAGCCCATGACTCAACCCCTGATCGGAATTATTATGGGCAGCGACTCAGATCTGCCTACTATGCAGGGCGCGATCGCCGTCTGCAAACAATTCGACGTGCCTTGCGAAGTGGCGATCGTGTCTGCCCATCGCACCCCCGATCGCATGGTGGATTATGCCAAACAGGCTCATCTGCGCGGCATTAAAGTGATTATCGCGGGCGCAGGCGGCGCGGCCCACTTGCCGGGAATGGTGGCTGCTTTAACGCCGCTGCCTGTGATTGGGGTGCCTGTGGCGAGTCGGCACCTGCAAGGCGTGGATTCTCTCTATTCGATCGTGCAAATGCCTGCCGGAATTCCGGTGGCCACGGTGGCGATCGGAAACGCTACCAATGCGGGTTTGTTGGCGGTGCAGATTTTGGCGAGTCACAATCCTGATCTGCTGGCGCAAGTGCTGCACTATCGTCAAACCCTCGCCGATCAGGTCATGGAGAAGCAAACTAGGCTAGACGCAGTGGGCTACGAGAAGTATTTAGAATCCTAGGATCGCGGATTAAATAAACGTGAGTTCGATAGAAGGACGTGGCTCTGCTATGCCAATCTGCGATCGGGCTTAATCTCATAAGGTTGACAATTAAAATCGTAAGGTTGACAATAAAAAAGAGAAGTTGACATATCTAAAATCGTAAAAACCCGTGATCAAAGTTCGTAAGCGTGGTGAACAAATTCGTCAGTTTATCTTGGCGAACATAGACGATCATCCGCAGGATGTTGTTGCTTTGACGACTCAAAATTTTGGCATTACTCGGCAGGCAGTCAACAAACATATTCAACGCTTAATTGAGCAAAAAGCAATTGTGGCTAAAGGTTCCACAAAAAATAGAAGCTATCAATTAGAAGCGTCGGTTGAACTGATAAAAACCTATCCGCTAACGAGTAATCTGGAGGAAGATATTGTTTGGGATTCCGACCTCAAACCGCTAGTGACCAATTTGCCCGATAACGTCCGAGACATCTGGGTTTATGGGTTCACTGAGATGCTAAACAACGCCATAGATCACTCATCGGGCACAGAGGTCGTCATTCAAGTTAAGAAAACAGCCCTCACTACGCAAATTATTATTTGTGATAACGGAGAAGGAATTTTTAAGAAAATTCAGAAGGAGTTACATCTGCATGATGAGCGCCATGCGGTGCTTGAATTAGCCAAGGGAAAACTTACCACTGACCCAGAACGTCACAGTGGGCATGGCATATTTTTCACGTCCCGAATGTTTGATGCCTTCGCAATTCTCTCTGGAAATGTCTATTTCTCCCATGAGTTTAACAAAGCAGAAGATTGGATTCTAGAGAGCCATAAGGCACAGTCTGGAACAGCCGTTTTCATGAAACTCGACAACAATACATCAAGAACGTCTAAACAGATATTTGATCAGTTTTCATCGGGGGATGACTATGCGTTTACAAAAACGATCGTGCCTGTTCGTCTAGCTCAGTATGGTGATGAAAGATTAGTATCCCGTTCTCAAGCCAAAAGGTTACTAGCTGGCGTGGATAAGTTTAAAGTAGTGGTCTTCGATTTTGCGGGTGTAGACGCGATCGGGCAGGCATTTTCAGATGAAGTTTTTCGCGTATTCAGCCAACAGCATCCAGAGATGCAAATCTTGAGCATAGACACCAATCAAGAAGTTGCCCAGATGATTCGCAGAGCACAGAGCCTTTTGAATCCCTGATGTAAGGAATAGGAATTCAATAAAACCGATAGTCTGGACTTGACATTCCCTAGAGTTGCGGTTTTTCTTGACCGAATTGACGTTAATTTAGTCCATTTGCAACTGCTCAAGCGGCTGAAGACCCAACCACGCTAAATCTTGTTTCAGCTTTTTAAGTTGACTCCGATCGACCAGCAATAAATCGGGAGACAGTCGGGCAACAAAGCGCGATCGCAGCAACTCACTGCGGGCGATCGCGTCAAAAACCTCCCAATTGGTGCAGCGCACAACGACAATTTCTGCCATCTCTAGCGCGGGTGGGCGACCTGCCCAGGCCGTTAACGCCACCTTCAGCAAGGGCGGCAATTCCTCGGTGCGTCTAGCTTCTAGAAAGTCGAGAATATCACTGGCTTTGTTGCCCGCTTGAGCCGCTTTAGCAACGCTAGCTTGAGTGAGTGCCCAAGTTTTGTCTGAATGTTTTTCCATCCAGCGCTCTAGCTGCGGTTCCAAAAAAAGATCTTTGACTGTTTTTATTTGGGTTACCGTTCCGGTTTCACTAATTTTTAAGCAGCGAACGAGCGGCTGATCGTAGTAAATTCTTTGTTTGATTAACGATTCAATATCTGGGGTGATCTGATCAATTCGCAAAAAGCGATCGCCCAGAATTTTGCCGCTCAATCCCCGATCGATTGCTGTTTGCATCGCTTGATGATCTGCAAACTCAATCATTTGCGTTTCGCGCCGCAAGGTAAGTTGTTCTCGCAAGCCTCCCCATTGCTGAAGATCGATTTCCACATTTTGCGGCACCGCAACCTTTGCTCCCGATCGCAGGGCGGTGATAAACTCCTCTAGCGACCCGCCGCGCTCTAACCCTCGATAAACAGACTCACGAGTCAGGCGATAGTGGGCAGTGTGTTGCTGAATGTCAAGCCGATCGGCATAGCGATCGAGAAAGATCATCTGCGACGGGGCGACTTCATCGATATAGACTAGAATCTCAAAGTTAGGCTGCACAATCCACGCAGGCTGCGGATCTATTTCAACAAACGATGCAGCCAAGTCAGGATGCAAAATCATTTGCCCTAACTCGGTGACTCTAAAACTAACGATCGCTTCATTTTGATTAGAGGATTTGGACTGCGAATCCCATCCCAATTCAACAATGCCCAGCAGATATAGCCACGTTGATAAGGCATAGCGAAACCAATGTTTTTCGCGTTGCAGCCAGTCTTTGCGTCGCTGATCTCTCCAGCGTTTAGCGCTCTCGTCAGGATCGACCCCCGCCGCCCGAAACTGGGAGGGAATAAACCCAGTCAGCGAGAAGCGATCGCCGATGCGATCGAACAGAAACTTTTCTAAATCATCTAGGCTAAACCAGCCCGATTGATGAGACGGCAACAACTTCAACACCAACAATAAAATCTGCCGCGCCTCAGCGTAGCTGCTGCTATCAAAAAACTTGCTGGCAGACCATTCCTTCCATTCAGCCGTGACGCTCAACCCCATCAACAGTTGACCTATTTGAATGGGGTAAGGACGATTGGCAAAGGCTTCGATCGGGGCTGCCAACTCTAGCTGAGTGTCGTCAGCATTGGTGGTCAAAATGCCCGCATAGACACTCGCTGCCGTCAGCGCGATCGTCGGTTGCGGAAACCAAAATCCATCAATTTCTGTGCCGTCTTCTTGCCAGCGCAGCGCCTTCACGAGCTTACGGAGACTGTTGACTTGAGGAATGCCCGACTTGGTAAGTTTAAGCCCACCTAGCCCAGAGAGTGCCTGCAAAAAGCCCAAAATGGTCATCACGACACTAGCAGGGCGACGATAAGAAGAAACCTTTGGAGCGGCGGTTTCTCCAAGCTCTAGCGTTGGAAAGCTCGGCTCACTCACCTGCGCCAGAATTCGTTCATCTGAGATCAGATACTCAAAATTTAGCCCATAGCCATAATAGCCGTCAGTGGAATGAGTCGTCGCAATGAAAACACCACTGCGAATCAACTCATGGGAGTAAGCGATCGCTTCATTGCCAAATTTATTTTTGAGATCAGGCTGCTCAACGCCTAAAAGCGCTGCCGTGAGCATCACCGAGCGAACCGAAACCTTGCCATCTTGGGCTTTAGCGAGTTCTAAAGCCAGCCGCACATAAGGCTGTAGCCCTGCGATGAGTTGCTGAATCTGCTTAGGATCTTTTAGCCCGCGAGTAATCGCCGCAATGCCCTGACTTTTAGACGCTTGTCTGTCGCGAGACCCCCAAGACTTGGCCATGTCTTGAACAATGGGCTGCGCCAGTTGACTTAGGTGGCTATCAAATTGCACAGAAACCATCCTTACCTCACTACAGCACTTTGGGAAGTTGCCCCAACTTTTTGAGACGGTCTAACAGTTCGTCGAGCTTGCCGGGGGCCACGATCGCTGTCAGATCGTCTAAGCGCGTCACAATAAATGGCGCAGTTCGGGGGTTAGACATCAGGGTGTCGAGCAACAGCGGCGTAGCAACCTCGATCAGCGACACTCGATCGTGCAAGGTCGCGATCGCTTGACTCGATAGAACCACTTTGCGTCTTGCCATAGCAGACTTGACCCTGAAAACATTAGATCTCAGGATATCGCACTCAAGCCAAATCGCGATCATTGGTCTGCGAGTTCTGTTAAAAGGGGCTTACCGATCGCTTGCCCTGCAATATAGCCCGTCGTCCAAGCGCTCTGAAAGTTGAACCCGCCTGTGACTCCATCAATGTCTAACACTTCGCCCGCCAAATATAGTCCTAAACAGCAGCGACTCTCCATCGTTTTGAAATCGACTTCTTTAAGATTTACGCCGCCACAGGTGACAAACTCTTCTTTAAATACCCCTTTGCCATTGATGCGATATTTGCCCTGGGTCAGTTCTTGAATCAGCAGATTGAGCGTTTTATTTGAAAGCTCTGCCCAACGAGTTTCTTTTTGAATCCCTACTGTAGTCGTGAGTTTTTCCCACAACCGACGAGGCAACAGCACGGGACAACTGGAGGCGATCGCTCGTCTCGGCAACTGCGATTTGACTGCCAACAATTCTTGTCGTAGGGCTTCTGGATTTTGTTTAGGCAACCAGTTAATTACTAACGTAGCTTGATAGCGCTGTTCGTGCAAAACCCTAGCACCCCACGCCGACAGCTTCAACACCGCAGGGCCGCTCAAACCCCAGTGTGTCACCAACAGCGCCCCAGTTTGCTCTAACTTGGTGTCGCCAACCTGCAACCTCAACCGCACCGGATCGACAGCAATACCCGACAGATCTTCTAAGCGATCGTCGCTGACATTAAAGGTGAACAAAGACGGGGCAGTCGGCTCGATCGTGTGCCCCAACTCTCTAGCAATCTGATACCCTTGGGGACTGTTGCCCGTCGCGATTAACAAGCGATCGGCGGTGAGAATGTCGCCCGATCGCAACTCAATCTCAAAAGCGTTGTCTTTTTTAATCACAGATTTAACGCTGGCTCCCAGACAAACGTTGATTCCAGCATCCTGCGCTTGTTGAATGAGACAATGAGCGATCGTGGCAGAATTGTCAGTAATCGGAAACATTCGCCCGTCTGCCTCAGTTTTCAGCTTCACGTTGCGTGCCGTAAACCACTCGACCGTATCTTTTGCCTGAAACTGACTAAAGGCACCCCGCAGCGCTTTTCCCCCTCTGGGATAGTTCTGCACCAGAATTGCTGGATCAAAACAGGCGTGGGTGACATTGCAGCGTCCGCCCCCCGACACGAGCACTTTGGTGAGCGGTTGACGACTCGCTTCGAGCAGGGTCACGTCAGCGCTGCGGTTGGTTTGAGCACAGGCGATCGCGCCAAAGAAGCCCGCCGCTCCTCCGCCAATCACGACGACTTTTAACGGTTGAGATAACAAAGACTTTTAAAACCGATAGAGACTTAATTCTAGCGGGTGTGGAGCGATCGCACTAAAGAGTGCGTGCAGCAATCAAGGCACGGGCGATCACTAACAGTTGGACTAAACCTGAGACCATAAGCTTTTTGATCAATCTTCTGAGCGATCGCCAACTATCAATAGCCACAGATAGCTAAAGTTATATACTTCTGTAGCTTCGATGCAACCCTGCCATCAATCAGTTTTCTCTGCGTAGTATTGCAATCTAACATCAAATTAAACTGCCCACTTTGCGATTTGTGGTTGCTCTACAAATAACGTTCCGATTGAGCGGCTGCGAGTATTTTTTGCCACATGACCAACTAACTTTGTCGATCCGCTCCAATCGGGTTGTTATGCCGCTCACTACACCGACCAGCCCTAATTTTGCGGAGACTCGTTCAATTGCTGCTGAAGCTGTTGAACTTCCTCGATCGATAACCCTGTACCACGGGCAACAGTTTCGACCGATAAACCATCTCGTAAAAAATTAGTGGCAATCTCTCGCTGTTTTTTTTCTTCGCCTTTTGTCTCACCTTCTGCCAGGATCGAACGATAAACAGTGGATTCTTGCATGATGTCCCTCCGCAATAAACGATAAATTACTTCCTGTTCTAATTTTAACCCAGCTAAAATCCCGGATGCCGCCATCAGATTCGCTTGAATTTGGGGATCAGTGATCTGATCCACTCTTTGAGCGGCTTGGCGTAGCGTTTCCTCTGCATCTGCACTTTGCCCTAAAGCCGCAAAAGGAATCAGTCCAGGATATTCTAGAAAGAGTGATGCAGGCTGCTCCCACAAGCGAATCACCTCAAACTCATGGCAGGTGCGCTCCATTGTAAAACTGGTTTGATAAACCAACGGCGATGCAGTCTGCTTCAGATAAATTACAATTTGGCGCATCGGTTTAGTCGGATCTCTCCGGTAGCCTCGCACACGATAATCTAGAATACGGAATGGAATATTATCTTTGGGAAGCGTTTGAAACTCGATATGCAAAGTTTCTTCGTCCGACTCTAGGAAAATCAGGGCATCGGCGCGAATTGGGTCAAGGGAGAGTTCGGAGGGCTGAAGTTCTGTCAAGGTGACAGATTTTCCCAGCAGCCAACTGGCAAAGTCGGCGGAGAAGTGCTCGGCAAGGAATCGGCAGGTATCGTCATACATAATGGGTATGATTGTACCACTGGCTACACCGATTTGATTTTGAGCAAATCTAAAGTTTGGTGAACGATTGTTAGAGGGGCAATTACTCTTGATAGGGCGATCACACCTCTCCAAGTCTTGGAATGAAAAAAGAACTTAGCCGTACTTTTGTTGAAGTTTCTTGTACATATGGTCAACAGTTTCTTTAGACTCTGCTGCTGGCATGTATCTATCAAGTGGAAGGTGTTCCTTCTCACCTTTGTACACCATGGTAAGCGTCAGACCTTTTTCGTGTTTGTGAACATGAAGATCTGTGACTCCTGGATACATCATTGTGCTAGTTAAGGACAAGTTATCCCCATTTTTCATAGATTCAAGCTTGAAAGATGACATGAACTCTTCTCCTGCTAATAATTTTCTAGATTTTGGAAATCAGCAATGCCCCTGGACGATATAAGCGGCATAACGTTCGCGCTCACCGGATGCAGATTACCTTTGCAATTAACCGACCGTATCATACATTCCGGTGCAGTGCGGTTGTCAGACCGCGACAACATACTCAGACCAGGACTCTCAACTTTACACCAATCCGTTTTCCTATCCTTTACTGTCTACCACACGGGTATTTGTCCATTGATCATGCCACCAAGTCCCGTAGGAAGACATGGAAAAGATTATGAATGGCACAAACCTGATGAGTGTTCTTAACGCTATTGAACCTTCACTAGGCTTTGAACCATCTTTCATAACGACTTTTGTCCGCGTAATAAATTTCACTGGTGTCCGTTGAAATCTTGCTTCACATAAGAAATAATACAAAAATAATATGAGAATATTGAACAAAAAATTTCCACCCGGCTCTTTTACTGAAGAACTTATGCCCCCTGAATTAGCGGGAACCATATATAGTGCCACTACGATAAATCTAGAAATCATTAGATCTCCGATAAAATTAACAATTCGCTTACCAGTGGAAGCACTAACTATGCTGTCGCCGATTGAATCATTAGTTTGAGGACTTAAACTCTCACCTTCAGCAAACAGAGGATGCCCGCACTCGTCACATTTACCATCCTGTGTACCTTCAGGCGAATTATCATAACCACACTTAGGACATCTCATAGACCCTGCACCTATCTAAACGTCAACTTTGAAAATGAAATGGCAGAGCTATGCATAGCCTCATTGAATGCCTTAGTAAGAAGACAAGCGACCTAACGTTCCGATTGAGCGGCTTTGTAAACCGTCTGATTTTTGCAGCCTCGACCCAGATCAACTGACTCAACAGTGAAGCCGCCATCCAATCGGGTTGTTATCTTGTTCTGCGTTGCTCGTCTTTGTACAGTTCAACCGAACCCTCGCTTCGCGCCCAACGCTTCGACAGTCAGCAGAATGCCAAAGCCAAGTGCATCTCATAATGATGAAAGAAGGATAGAAGAACTCGGCGATTCGCGGACGGATTTAAATCCTCATTGCGGAAGCTTCCTCAAGCTGCGGCTACCTGTCACCTCCCACCGAATCACCCAAGGCTGAGCATCAACGAAGACTGCCACCATCTATCGTCAATTCCGGTTTCAATGATCTCGCCACGATCGGTGCCTGTGATTGCCTTCCTCAACTTGAGGACGCACTTGTCATAAATCTCATCGACCCGTCGTAAGCATAGATAAGTCGGCGCGAACTACGACTATCAATCATAAAATTCTCTCTTACAATGTGCGTATGGATGAAATGGCAACTTAATTCAAAATTATAGATGGAATTGAAAACCGTTCTGAGTCTCTGATCTTGAGTTGCAATTTCGATTATGTCTGCTGCACCGTTGATTACATCTTCCCGTTTCGGATTGAGCGTTGTCTAAAAGCTGTTCATGCTTGACTGGTAATTAAGATAAAAGCGCTCTAAAAGACCGAAGTAATTGATTATATCAACTAAAGTATCTCGGGCTGGCGGCAACTAACAGATAGTTCAAGAGTGTACCAAAGGTTAGCGGCGACATATTATCTCTAAGCTCCCCTCTTAATCCAAGATTACTGTTTTCGACTGAGAAGTCAATTGGAGATGAAAGTAGTGAAAATTTTAGCAATAACGCTCGTAATTGAAACCCTCTCGCATCGGTCTCCGGCTCTAACGCATTGGGGTTTTGTTATGCGTTGCTCGACAAACCATCAACCGCATCTATGCTTCGCAAGCTTCGCCAGAGTTTCATTGCCAATTCATTATTAAGCACAGGAACTCAGCCATCTCAATAAGCCACAGATAAATCGAAGAACTCGGCATTCGCGCTAAAGTTGTAACTGACGGAGCACCGCTTTCAGAAATCCTATGCGACCCGTCACCTACGTTAATTCCTTAATAGGAATAAATTTGGTCACTTCTCTAAGAAATTTTCTGAAGTATCTTTGCTTGGACAAGTTATAAGCTACAAATGCGTAATTTGACCAAATGATAAGTCGGCGTAGCGATCGCTGTCACATCAGCTTTGCGAATGCTTCTTTCAAATTTATGACTGCTCTTGCCAGCCAAGTTCACCACTGACCTTTACAAGTTGAATCCTTCCGTTTGCTCAATAGAAAGTGAGATGCCGTTGAGGAATGTTCGGTTGGTTCAACTCTAGGCTTTGCAGTCAAGCAACTCGTGATCGAAGAAATATCCGAATTGAGCAAATTATGCTTGTCGGAGATACTGCATCAAATGGTGTGCATAACGGTCTAACTATTTCTGCCGTTTGAACTCCTATCAAACAGGATAAATGCCTCTCTCAGAGAAATTATGCCGTATGGAAACCGGATAACTCCCATTTTTTTAGGAATCATCCTGAATTCTCACAGGATAACTCTCCACTTTCGGGTAATTATACGGAATGGCACTCAGGTTTTTCGATTCTAAGGGAGCCAAAAGTAAATTGTCTCGTCCCGATGAATCAGTCATGGCGCTGAGTCGATCGCATCCCTGCCGTTGCTCGACTGGAACATAAATCAGGGAGAATTTACGATCGCTCCCCTCTCTTCCCCAAAACCCGATCGCTTCCCTCCCCCAAAAACCTCACTATTCCAAAAATCAAAAAACTCCTGTAGAATACACCGCAGTGATGGAGTTGTGCCCCGAAGCCTGATCGTCCAAATCAGACTCCGAGGTCTTCCATCCCTAGTTAGAGTCAGTAACTCAGGAGGCGTTCATGATTGTACACCGTCGGCTTTGCTATGGGATCTTGAAAGGCTGGAATCAAGATCCTGCATACAGGTTTCACCCCAACCGAATTTCTGAGCCATCAGAGTTTTTGTCCTCTTTAACTTAACTAAGAGGACAAAAACTATGGCAGTTAGGACGATCGTGCCTAGCTCGATTTCGTTTACGGTTGAGTTGCGATGCTCAATCGAAAAGCGTTATCGGGTGAGTGTGGTTTTGGATTTACAAGAGCGTTATCTCTTTGTGCCGTCTGGCATTCTCGTGAATGTTAGCGATAGCATTGAAGAGTTCGTCTCAGAACTGAGTGAGATTGCGTCTAATCAACTGGCGTTTCTCAAGTGGGATGGCACGAGTGATTTGACCACAGAGTATCAGATTGTTCGAGTGTTGCCTGGTTATCAGGTTGAACGTTCTTTAATGAAGTTCAACATTGTTCTGGGTAGTGGTTCGTTAATTCAAGTAGAGGAGGTATCCAACAAAACAACCATTCAACTGTAGGGAGTTGGGGTTAGGGAGTCGTCAATAGATCTGCTTTGAAGATGGATTTTCAGAGCAGGTCTAAATCAAGTAAATAATGCAATTCAGGGATAGATTCTAATATCAAACTGCCCGATCGCTCTAACTTCCTCTATGCTGAGAGCGACTTGTTTTTTGAGCATCTATGCAACCCGATTCTAAAGCGGCTTCACTGCAACGACTACGATCGCTGGCTCATCTTTTAGACAACGCGATCGCCATTCCTGGCACCTCGTTTAGAGTCGGAATTGACCCGATCGTGGGCTTGCTTCCCGGTGGCGGAGATTTAGTCATGGCGGCGTTTTCGGTCTACATTGTGTGGGAAGCGGCTCGACTGGGGTTGCCCCGATCGACCGTGACGCGGATGGTGTCTAATTTAGTCTTCGACACAGTAGCGGGTTCTGTTCCGGTTGCCGGAGATTTGTTAGATGTCACCTGGAAAGCCAACAGCAAAAATGTGCGATTGTTAGAAGCGCATCTCGATTCACCCCAACATCAGAAAAAAGCTGACCAAGGATTTGTACTGCTATTGCTGTTCGGATTTTTATTGTTAGTTGTTAGCATTGCAGCTTTAAGCGTTTTTGTGATCGGGCTAGTGTGGAAAGCGATCGTGCAATAATAGTTCGGCTGTTATTAAAACGTCCCGATGGTTCAAGCGCCTCAATCTCTGACAAATCTTGCCCCATCTGCCTCAGAGCCATTTTTAGATCTCGGTTTTCAGCTACCCGACCCCGAAGACGAGAAGATTTTAGATCTTGACTTTCAGCAGCAGATTGAGACGGCGTGGCAGGTGTGCGATCGCTTTGATTTGCAAACCGATATCTGGCGCGGGCGCATTCTCAAAACGGTGCGCGATCGTGAAAAAAAGCGCGGCGAAGGTCGAGGTGTTGGGTTTCTCAACTGGCTTAAAGATCGCGAAATCAGCAAAAGTCAGGCTTATAACCTGATCGAGTTAGCCAACAGTGCCGACACGCTGCTTGAGAGCGGCTGCTTAGAGCCTGAAGACGTAAATCAGTTTACTAAGCGGGCGTTTGTCGAGACGGCTCAAGCCGCGCCTGAAGTGCAGCAGATGATTGGCGACACGGCGAGAAAGGGCGATCGCATCACGCGGCGAGAAGTTCGGCAACTCTCTGATGACTGGACTGCCATGACCTCAGATCTGCTGCCTGTCGAAGTGCGCGAAAAAGCGGCCGATCAAACGATTCCGACTCGCTATTTAGCGCCGCTAGTCCGGCAGTTAGAAAAACTTCCTCAGTCTCATCAGGTCTCAATTAGAGACACGGTGGCTCAAAATCCCGATGTTGATACGCTCAAACAGGTCACGTCAGAGGCCCGCTATTTGAGTCGCTATCTAGAAGCGGCTACTCAAGTGCAAGCCTTAAGCAACGAGTCTTTAGATTTAGAACTAGCTCTCGAAGAAGCGCTGCGGCTGGGCTGTTTAAATTCCACCGCAGAATTAGTCAGCCAAGCCGCGCAGTTAGAGCAAGCGATCGCCAAACTCTACACGACTTGGAAGCGCATCAACACCCTATCCGAACGGGTTTATCTCGACACCGGAGCCAGTTCTCCTCATCTGAGAACGCTATTAAGCTGCTTGGATGGATTGACCAGTCACTCGATCGAGTTCTGTCTTGGTGACCCCAAAGGTGAAGGCTTTTCGCGCACCATTCGCCTAAAGTTAGATGACGATCAAGAAGCGTCTGACGTGGGCACCTGGGAATGATTCACCCTCATTGAGTTAGCGATCTCGTCGCCGAATCCTCTCCCATAGATAACGCGGATTCAACCAGCGTCGATATCGTTCAGCCACCTCTTTGCCCACGATCAAAATTCCGACCCAAAATATCACCTCAGCACTGCCGATCAGCACAGGGATGAGCACTGCTTTTTGAGCGATCGAGAGGGCCAAAAAAGGCAAAACCGCCACCATAATCCAGGGCAAAAACGACACTAATATCAAGCCAATCCCTAACTTTCTCATAGGATGAAATTTGAGTTTTATGGAGAACTTTTTGCCCTAGCTAGATTGCCACTCTCTACAAACTGCCGCCCGCAATCCTTACAGCGATAACACTGCTTTCCTCGACGATAGCCGTTTTTGGATGTTGATTGCGATCGACAGTGGGGACATTTCATTACTTTCATTACATTGTCAAACAGATTGTCCCCAACGTGCGGCTCTAAATATGACACTAACAAATCCTCGATCTGCTCAGTCAACTGATGGTGATGCTGCGGATTAGGGTTACGCAAGGCAGCCAACATCACCGCATTGCTGCTATGGACACAGACTTCTGCTAACAAGTTGCACTGGGGTTCGCCGAGAGCCGAATTTCTCTGCATTAAGAGACTAGCGATAAAATTGATCGCTTCTTGCGTCATGCTGTCGTCGATCGACTGAAAGATCTGGCGCGCCGTATAGAACTGCACAAACACGACTCGTGAAACGGGCTGGGCAAACAAATCTGCTACAGCGATCGTCAGTGCATGGATCATCTGACGCAGGGGTAACTGCACAATAGCAGATGTGTTTGCCTGGGCCCACATCATCTTGACCCGCTCTGTGTGGCGCAATTCCATCGCATTAAAAATGGCAGCTTTATCGGGAAAAAACTGATAGAGAGACCCGATCGCTGTCCCCGCTTTTGCCGCAATCAAATGGGTAGTCGCCGTGTCATACCCAATCTCATCAAACACTGCCGCCGCCGCATCAAGAATTTTTTCAACCCGTTCTTTACCTCGCTGTTGTCTGGGCTGGCGACGCAAACCGAAGGACTGGGCGCTTGACGAACATGAATCTTCTGTCATATTGTGGAAACACGACGGATTTCTCACAATTCTATCCCCTCTGGAGAACCCTATGCAGTCCATGCTTCCTGGCGCACCCTGGTTGTTGGCGCACAAATCTATGTTGAACATCAACCAACCGCGAAAAATTTCCCTATACGGCACTGACTATGTGATGTGGAAAGATGGGACGGGAGCCATTCAGGCTCTACCCAATGCCTGTCCCCACATGGGCGCAATGCTCTCAGAGGGCTGGTGCGAAGTCCAAAGCGATGGCACAAGTCAGGTTGCTTGCCCGTTTCATGCTTTGGCGTTTGATGCGTCGGGCTGCACCGTTTTACCTGGATCGGGCAAGAAAACATTACCTCAACTGCAACCTTTAGAATTAACCATTCAAGGCGATTTTATCTGGTCTTATGGCGGCTGTGAACCCAAAATTCCGATTCCCACTGTGCTGAATGAAATTGCAAAGACTTACTACTTTGTTGGGCACACCGCCGATCGCAGCATCCAGACCGATCTGTTGACCATGCTGCTGAATATGCACGACTACAATCATCAAAATGGCACGCATCGGGAGTTGTTTCGCATCACCCATGTGGAATTTCATCAATTCATTGACGAGGGACATCGGTCTCAGGCGTTTTATGATATGCCCACGGCTCCCTACAGTTTGGTGGAAAAACTCAGAAAACCGGATCTATTCCTGCTCCCCAGCCTCCTCAAAGCGCACTTAGAAAATCACTTCCCTTGCCTAGTGATTTTTCGCACAGAGATGCCGTTGGGGAAAGCTGCTCAGTGTCATATCTTTGTACCAGAAGCTGAGAATCGCACTCGGACTTACATTTTGCTGTTTGGTCAAGTCACGCATCCTGCTTTCAAGCTATTTGGCAACACCTATTTGAACTTCGGCAAGGTCGTCGTCGATCAAGATGCAGATATTTTGAGCAAAATTTATCCCAATACACCTCAGAAAATCAAACTCAACAATGAAGTGGGAATGGATTGGGTACGGCGTAACTTTGAGAGCTTTCCTAATGTTGTAGAACCCAATCTTTCTAAATAGAGGTTTCTGCATCAACATTACCCACTAGTTCTTGATTCCAGTGGTTGCAATGCCGCGAATTAACTGCCGCTGGCCCAACAAAAATAACCCGATTACCGGAGTCGTAGCAATCACAACTGCCGCCATCATCAGCTTCCAATCATTGGTAAACTGTTCTTGAAATCCGGCTAACGCTAACTGCACGGTTTGCAATTCTGGGCGCGTCGTAAACACCAGGGGCTTAAACAGATCATTCCACTCCCCGATAAACGTGAATAAAAATAGGGTCACTAAGGCAGGGCGCGCTAGCGGCAGCATCACCCGCCAGAGAATTTGTAAGCGATCGGCACCGTCGAGCATCGCGGCTTCTTCAAGCTCGATCGGAATCGTCTGAAAAAACTGCCTCAGCAGAAAAATTCCAAACCCGTTCACCGCCGTGGGCAAAATCAACGCTCCGTAAGTGTTGATCAGATGTCCCCATTTCAGCACCAGAAAAATTGGGATCACCAAAATCTGAAACGGAATCACTAGGGTCGTCAAAATAATCAGCAACAGCGCTTGCTTGCCGCGAAATGTCAGCCGAGCCAGCGCATAACCCGCCAACGCTGAGGTAAAAATCTGCAATGCCGTCACCGCCAGCGCCACAAAGGTCGAATTGGCAAACGCCAGCAGAAAACCGCCGCGCTGCCAGGCCTGCCGATAATTTTCTAGAGACCAGTTGCCTTGGGCTGAGGTTAGGGACGTTTGGATCACAATGCCCAAGGGCAACAGCACCACCCCTGCGCCGATGATCAGCAAAATCAGACTGAGTCCCTGAAGAATTTTATCCCGATCGTAGAATTGAGATCTAGAACTCGACTGAGAATTGGGAGACTGACGATCGGAACTTTTTTTGGGCATTCTGCTCAGTAGAGGATAGATAGACCACTTCTCTCTAGAAAAACGATATCTGCACAGGCTACACTAACGCTGAATGACACAGAACTAAGAATCTGGCATTTTAGCCCCCAACCGTACAAAATGGAGCAGAATTTAATGATTCTCATCTTCATCCTTGACGAGAGACGGTAAAGTGTAGATTAGACGTTCAACCCGTTGAGCGACCCCTTTTCCTCAATTTCAAAGCCCGGATCGATCTGTGACGACGTATTCATGACCAGGAGACTACTGTTTTATGCCCCAACTTGAGGCGATTCAAGACATTGACTTCCAGAGCGAAACCTATAAAGACGCTTATAGCCGCATCAACGCGATCGTGATTGAGGGCGAGCAAGAAGCCCACGAAAACTATCACAGCTTGGGCGGGCTGATTCCTGACCAAAAAGACCAACTCGTCGGCTTGGCAAAAATGGAGAGCCGTCACAAAAAAGGGTTTGAAGCCTGTGGTCGCAATCTTAAAGTGACTCCAGATATGGAGTTTGCCCGTCAGTTTTTCTCTCCGCTACACGAGAATTTTCAAACGGCGGCAGCAGAAAATAAGATTGTCACCTGCCTGCTGATTCAGTCTTTGATCATTGAGTGCTTTGCGATCGCCGCCTACAACATCTATATCCCCGTCGCCGATGACTTCGCCCGCAAGATCACCGAAGGGGTTGTCAAAGATGAATACCTGCACCTCAATTTTGGCGAAGAGTGGCTCAAAGCCAACTTTGAAACCTCAAAAGCCGAGCTTGAAGAAGCCAACCGCGCCAATCTCCCGATCGTTTGGAAGATGCTCAACCAGGTTGATGTCGATGCCAAAGTTCTTGGCATGGAGCGCGAAGCCCTGGTCGAAGATTTCATGATCCAATACGGCGAGGCTCTCAGCAACATTGGGTTCACCACCCGCGACATCATGCGAATGTCAGCCTACGGGTTAGCAACCGTCTAAACGTTTCAGGTTTCAAGGGTTAGACAGAGCCTAAAAATTGGGAATTACTAAAGTCGAGGTTTGGGTGAGGGCATGGCATTGCCGTGCCCACTATCATCGCAAGCCACCGACAGCGCTGAATTCACAGTTTCAAACCCTCTGACTCTTGAAGTCAGAAACCTTCTTCAATATCCACTTCATCTCAGCCTTACCCGTAGGCTACCTATATATTTGTCGATGTTTGGTTTAATTGGTCATCTCACGAGTCTAGAGCACGCTCAATCAGTCGCTAGAGAGTTGGGCTATCCCGAATACGCCGACCAAGGGTTGGATTTTTGGTGCAGCGCTCCTCCGCAGATTGTGGATAACATCACCGTTACCAGTATTACTGGGCAAACGATCGAAGGCCGATACGTCGAGTCTTGTTTCCTGCCCGAAATGCTAGCAACCCGCCGAATCAAGGCCGCCACTCGCAAAATTATCAATGCGATGGCCCACGCCCAAAAACACGGCATTAACATCACCGCCCTAGGCGGCTTTTCATCAATTATTTTTGAAAACTTCAATTTGAGTCAGATTCGCCAAGTCCGCAATGTCATGCTGGAGTTTGAGCGATTTACCACGGGCAACACCCACACAGCCTATATTATCTGCCGTCAAGTCGAGCAAGCTGCTCAACAATTGGGGATCAACCTGTCAGAAGCTACGGTTGCAGTCTGTGGGGCAACGGGCGACATCGGCAGCGCAGTTTGCCGTTGGCTAGACAAACGCACCGACGTGGCCGAACTGCTGCTTATTGCTCGCAACCAAGAACGCCTGCAAAATCTGCAAGCCGAACTCGGTCGCGGCAAAATTATGGGGCTAGAAGAAGCCCTGCCCCAAGCAGACATTATTGTCTGGGTTGCCAGTATGCCCAAAGGGGTTGAGATCAATCCGGCAGTTCTTAAGCAGCCCTGTTTGCTGATTGATGGCGGCTATCCTAAAAACCTGGGCACAAAGGTGCAGCATGAGGGGGTGCACGTTCTCAATGGTGGCATTGTAGAACACTCGCTCGACATCGACTGGCGGATTATGAGCATCGTTAACATGGACGTGCCCGCTCGCCAGTTGTTTGCCTGTTTCGCTGAGTCGATGCTGCTGGAGTTTGAGAAATGGCACACCAACTTTTCGTGGGGGCGCAACCACATCACGGTTGAAAAGATGGAGCAAATTGGTGAGGCCTCGGTGAAGCATGGCTTCCGCCCGCTGCTGATCTAGCGATCGCTTTCTATCTCCTGTCCTAGTTGGCTAATCTGTAGAGAGGTTCTCACAAAGCGTCTCTACAGCGTCTTGTTTAAATCTTCTTTTGCTGTTCGTCTGAATAGTCAGCAAACGACGTAGAGCGCGACTTTAGATTGTGTAGGCGAGACAGCACTTCTGGGTGAATCGGCTCTAAAGAGTGTCTCTGTTGACTGACGAAAAAGAAAAACTCGACGCTGCCTAAACACACCCGATCGCCATCGCCCAAAAGATGACGCTGCTGCACCCGATCGCCGTTTACATACGAGCCGTTTAGGCTATTGAGATCGATCAGATAAAATCCTTCTGCATCGTGGAGAATCACGGCGTGGCGGCGAGACAGTTTACGATCGCTGAGAGACAGGGCAGCCCCACGATGTCGTCCGATCGTCCAGACGGTTTGAGACTGAAAGAGCGTTTGGGATTGGTCTTGCAGCAGATTGGTGAGCAAATAAACTTGCCCCGACTGCGCGACCCCTTGAACGTATTTCAGCTTTCTCTCTGGAGACGATAAACGCGGAAAATCAGCTTCAGGAATGGGTCTACCGTTGAGTAACAAGGTTTGCGCCTTAGCAGGAATGCTCTCATCATGATCCGACTCTTGATCACTCCAAAAGGCTTGCTTCGCAACTTCTACGATCGGGCGCTCTTGAGACTCTAGGGATAAAATTTTGTGCGCTGAAGGGTTAGAAAGCTCTGGCGCGTTGGACTCTAAATTCATGAGCAGATCTCTTAGAACAAGTTCAAAGGGGGCTTGCTGACTCGCTTTGTGGAGCGCGATTAATCTCTAGAGTTCCCGCATAAGCTTGAGGACAATCAAGTTGAGTGATTAAATATGCGATGGGCGAGATCAAGCCAGTCCTTTTTTCAGCAGGGTTCTCTCCTAGAATTCAAAACTCTTATCACTTAATCTTTAGAGCTATGAACAACGCGCTCGATCGCCAGCCCATTGAAGATCTTCAGCTTTCAATGAAGGCTCTTGGCTCCCTCAAACGCACTCAAATTCAAACGATCGGTGATTTGATGAATTACACCGAAGAAGATTTAAGAATTTTAGACCCCCAGACCAGCGAAGAGGTGATTCACGCGCTTCAGCAGCGATTGGGGTTAACTCTGCCCGCCAACGATTTGCAGTAATCTAGACTGAAATGCTTAAGCCTTTGATCAAAATTGACTATGCAACCTACGCCCACCGCTCCGTCTAGGCAGTTTTTTCAACCGCTCGATCGTGCCGCGCTGTTTGTCATGGCAATTTTGAGCGTGGTGATTGGGCTGCTGTTGTTAAGCGGCGATCGCAGTGCCCCACGAGTCCGTGATTTTAATTGGCAAAACAAGCAAGTTGGCTCAGACGACAGTGCGTTTGTGCTGACGTTTAGCCGCCCGATGGATCACCCCAGCGTTGAGCAAAACCTGCAAATCGAGCCGTCTCTGCCCGGAAAGACTAGCTGGGCCGGGCGACGAATGGCCTATACCCTGAATGCGCCTGCGCCCTACGGCACGTCCTTCAAGGTGAAGCTGCAAAATGCCCAAGATCGGTTTGCTCAAGAGGGGGCTGACCGCGCCAGCCTTCAGCCCTTTATTGGCAACTTTCAGAGCCGCGATCGGTCTTTTGCCTACATAGGGGTTGACGGCGACGAAGCGGGGCGGTTGATGCTCTTCAACTTGACCAAGCAAGAGAAAAAAATCCTGACTCCCCAAAATCTGGTGGTCATGGACTTTAAACCCTATGCCCAAAGCGATCGCATTCTTTTTTCTGCTCTCGATCGTGCCAATCCCGCCCAGACGTTAGTCGATCAACAGCTTTACACCGTGACAACCGGACTCTCGATTGAAGCTCCAGCCCAACCCACTGACGTTCAAAAGTCTGATTGGGATTTCTTTAACTCAGTTAAACCCTCGCCTAGTCAAGCCTCTGGGCAAATCGATCGTGTTCTAGACAATCAAGATTATCAAAATCTCAAATTTGATCTATCGGCTGATGGAAATGTGATCGTCGTGCAGCGCGTCAACCGCAAAAACCCCAATGATTTTGGCCCGTGGATGCTCCGCCCAGGCTCTGCGCCCCAGCCGCTAGACAACAAGCAGCCCGGAGGTGAGTTTTTAATTACGCCTGACAGTTCATCCCTCGCGATCGCCCAAGGCCAAGGACTCGCCCTCATTCCCCTGCGACCCCAAGCTGACCCGCTAGACTTTTTACCCAAGTTTGGCACGGTGCTGAGTTTCTCTAAAGATGGCTCTAGCGCTGCCATGGTCAAATTCAACACCGATTACACCCGATCGCTGTTTCTCGTCACTAATCAAGGAGACCCCAAAGAAATCTTTAAAACCACAGGCTCGATCGTTAGCGCTCAGTTTGACCCCACCGAGCAAATTCTTTACTGTCTGCTGACTAATCTTTTGCCGGGTGCCACCTATCAAGAACAGCCCTATCTAGCTGCGATCGACCTCAAAACTGCCGTGACCCCAGGCGGCCCAGACAAGGCCCTGCACCCCATGGTGCTGCTGCCCAAACAGCGAGATATTCAAGTGAGCCTGGCCCCCGATGGGTTAGCGCTGCTCTTTGATCAGACGGATGGAGAAGCCCGATCGCCCGACGGCAAATCAGTCGCCAATAGTCGTCTCTGGCTTTTGCCCCTCAACGGCAATTTAACCGCTAAAGTTCAGCCTGAAGCCCTACCCATGCCCGGCTTTCATCCCCGCTGGCTTCCTTAGATTTCAAAATTCGTCAATTCATTTAGTCACTCTGCTTAACAATGGCTAGAATAGTTGGTACAATTCGATACTTAAAGGCAGTTAACTTAGCAAGACCTTGAAAGGCTCACAAACCCATGGGAACGCTTTGCATAATGGTTGTCATCAATGCCCCCCCTCAAGCTTTTGACCGATGCCGATCTGCCTGTGCTTTTCACCCGTCTGACCAACCGTTGCTCTTTTGATTCACCCCCTGCACGTTATTAAATTGAGCTACGTTAACCTTTTCTGACTTTCAATAAATGATGGCGATCGCAACTCTCCTTTTAACTGGGCAGACTTTCTTGTGATCCCCCGTCAAAGCACCCCTTGGTTAGAACCTCCCCTGTCCTCTCTGACGTTAGCCTGTTAACATGAGTAGAAAGTTTGTACCAAAGCCAGTGATTCTCTTTCAGCAGAAAAATTTAGCCTGGTGCATCCATCAAGGAGACTTAGGGCTTCCTTGCCAGGTTTGAAGAACATTGTCACCCTCACGTCTAGGGAAGCGCAGTTTCAATGTGCAGTTTTAAGAGTCATTTGCTCAGGAGAAGCAATATATGCTACACCGCAAGATCTATCAACTCTGTTGCGATGGTCGAGAAGTCTGGATTTTCTTGCGGGATCAGCAACGCTGGATTGAGCGTGCCAAGATTCTAGATATCGAAGGCGATCTAGTCACGTTGCGTTATGAGACCGAAGAAGATGACGAAAACTGCTCTTGGGAAGAGATGGTGCGTCTAGAAAGCATTGGGGCAGTTACTCAAAAGCTTGCCTCTGTGCCGAAAGGAAATGTCGATCCTCTGGTTTCAGACGATTGCCCTGAAGCCGAACAGCTTCCTAAGCGTCACTACCCAGAGTCAAACCCAGACTAACGATCGTCTGGGGTGGAGATTAACGTCTTCACCCTACGATCGTTCACGGGTAGACCGTCTCGTCTTCCTTGCGCCAAGCAGGATCAACAATACAGATAAAAACCAGCGGCTCATCGCCACTGTTACGGATAAACTGTGTTGCCCCCGGCGGAATATAAATGGCATCCCCGGTTCCTACGGTCTGGGTTTCGTTGTAAATGTGCATTTCTCCCTCACCCGCGAGAATATAGTAAACCTCAGACGTGGCTAGCGCGTGGGGAATCGAGGTTTTTCCGACTGGCACGATCGCCTGCGCCAAGCTATATCTCAAATCCAGCGACTGCTTGTCAGGGTGAAACAATTCGCGCAGCAGCGTCCCGTCTCCGGCCACAAACTCTGGACAATGACTGAGTTTTTGCACCAACATCACACGATCTCCACAATTCTAAATTCTTCTCTAAAATCCTAATAGAGAATCCTAATAGAGATGAGGATTAGGGTGATAATCAGGGCAGTGAATCGCTTCTTCGGAGAGCGCGATCGAGGGGTGAACGGTGCACTTCAGCACATAATCACCCGTAAAATATTGACAGGTTGCACAAGGAATTTGGTGCATCTGTCTAGCTCTGCCTAACCCGTCAAACACCGTTGAAACCAAACTCCAGACGGTGAGAATCACAAACAACCAAGCAACCACAAAGCAAATGGGCACCAAAAACGGTTGGATGGTATGAACCAGCGGATAAAGAAGTTGAAACACAGATGTGTCACCCTTGACAGAGGTGGGCATTCTGGAGCTATCTTAAGCGCCGTGTCGCCGATCGTCGCCTTGCTTAAGGGTTATTCAAATCTCATTACATTACTGTAGCCCCTGATAGATTCCCAGTCCGATCGACTATCGTTAAAGCCAGTATACGGTTGACTCTTGATCTCTGCCCCCGAACAACGAAAGACTTATGCGCGTTTCTCTTTCTTCCACTCCTGCTCAGTCTCAGCAAGTCAAACAGCAGCTTGCCAACCCTGAAGATTCGCTTTCGTTTGAGCTTGGCAAAGCCGTTCAAGAGTTGCCGCCCCTCTACACCCGCATCCTGGCAGGCACGGTTAGCGTGATTGTGATCGGCACGATCTCTTGGGCGCACTTTAGCCAAATTGATGAAGTGGCGATCACCCAAGGCAAAACGGTTCCCTCAACCGAAGTGCGACCGATTCGAGCTTTGGGGGTCGGCAGCGTCTCCCAAACCAAAGTCAAAACAGGCAGCGTCGTCAAAAAGGGACAGGTTTTGGTCGAAATCGATCCGGGAGCTAGCGAAACCAATGTCGCGAGTTTAGAAAAAGATGCCCAAAAGATTCAAGAAGATGTCAATCGTCTAGAAGCAGAGAGTCGAGGGCAAACGGTCTCAGGCGGAAATCCTCTTCAAGATCAGTTATTGAATGCGCGCCAGCGAGAATTCACCGAAAAGCAAGCCGGGGCAGTCGCCGAAGCCAATCGGCAAATCGCGACCATTAACGAAGCGCAAACCCGCCTAGAGCGATATCAAGAAAATCTTTTGAATGCTCAGACGACGCTAAAAAATGCCAAAGCCAACCTCGCCACGGCTCAAGAGCGCGAGAAAAGTCTTCACACCCTGATTGCTAGCAATGCTGTTCCCCGATTAGACTATCTCAACGCGGTTGATCAGGTCACGAATGCTAACAACCAGATCAACGATGCAGAAGACAAAATCACGTCTCTGGTCAAAGAAGCTCAAGCCCAGCAAGATCGAATTCGTCAAGCCCAGCAAGCGTTTAACTCAGCCAAAAGCACGGCTCAGGGCTTGGCTCCGCAGCGTCAGGGTGAGATTCTCACTCAACTCAATCAACGCCGTGAAGAGTTGATTAAAAAGAGTGGCGAGATCGCGATCGCTAAAAAGCAGCAGTCAGATAAAGAAACTGTCACCGCGCCCTTTGATGGAACGGTCTACAACATTAAGGTGACTCAAGGCCCCGTGCAGCAGGGTGAAGAGTTACTTTCAATCTCGCCTAAAAATCAAGATCTGGTTCTAGAAGTCAAAGTGCCTAATCAAGATATTGGCTTCATTCGTCCCGGCATGAATGCGAAAATTAAATTGGCCACCTTTCCCTATCAAGAGTTCGGCGTGATCGAGGGCGAAGTGCTTCAGATCAGCCCCGATGCTGTCGTCGAGAAAGATGAAAACGGTCGCACGATGGGCCCGGTCTTCCTGGCTAAGATTCGGCTCAACAAAAGTGCCATTAGCGTCCGCGGTCGAGATGTTGAACTGACTCCTGGCATGACGGGAGCCGCTGAGATTGTGACCCGCAAGAAATCAATTCTGAGCTTTTTGCTTGAGCCTGTGACCAAGAAATTTAGCGAAGCGTTCTCGGTTAGATAAATTAAGAAGTGTAAAAGGATAGAGAGAAAGAGTAGGGTGCGTCTGTTCAGGGGTTAAGCTTGGAAAGGCGCAAAATTCAGAGCAGCGGAAGCCTCAATCTATTTCCCCTGGCTGATCGAAAAAGAATCTGTTTAACAGAACGTAATATTTCTAGATTTTGCGCTATTATTGAGATCAAGACAGCAAAGCGATTGCGAGTATCTGTATCCATTAAGCATCTGGCTCTTTGGATGGGAAGCGAGGGAAAGAGCCATCGCACCGACGATCGCTACGGTTTAAACCGACACTGACCTTTCGTTATCCATTCCATCAGGTTTTTCATGGGCAACAAGCCAACTATTGCCATCTCTCATTTAGGCTGCGAAAAAAACAGAATTGACACCGAGCACATGCTGGGTTTGTTAGTGCAAGCAGGCTACGAGGTTGACGCAAACGATGAACTCGCAGATTATGTAATCGTCAATACGTGCAGCTTCATTCAAGCAGCACGCGAAGAGTCAGTGCGGACGCTTGTAGAGCTAGCAGAAGCGAACAAAAAAATTGTGATCACGGGCTGCATGGCGCAGCACTTTCAGGAGCAGCTATTAGACGAGCTTCCTGAAGCCGTGGCACTCGTGGGAACAGGCGATTATCACAAAATTGTAGATGTGATTGCTCGCACTGAGTTAGGAGAGCGAGTTACCGAAGTCTCTCAAGAACCTACCTATATTGCAGACGAAACGACTCCCCGCTATCGCACCACCACCGAGGGAGTTGCTTATCTCAGAATTGCAGAAGGTTGTGACTATCGTTGCGCCTTTTGTATTATCCCCCACTTGCGCGGAAACCAACGATCGCGCACGATCGAGTCCATCGTCACTGAAGCTCACCAGCTTGCCCTAGAGGGCGTTCGGGAAATTATCCTGATTTCTCAAATCACCACGAACTATGGATTAGATATCTATGGGGAACCCAGACTGGCAGACCTGATCCGGGCCCTTGGCAAAGTAGACATCCCCTGGATTCGGATGCACTATGCCTACCCCACGGGCTTAACGCCCCAGGTGATGGCGGCGATGCAAGAAACGCCCAACGTTCTGCCCTATTTAGACTTGCCCCTTCAGCACTCTCACCCAGAGATTCTTCGATCGATGAATCGTCCCTGGCAGGGTCGGGTCAACGACGGCATCATTGAGCGCATCAAATTAGCGTTGCCCGATGCTGTGCTGAGAACCACTTTCATCGTGGGATTCCCCGGTGAAACCGATGAACAGTTTGAACATTTGCTGCAATTTGTTCAACGTCACGAGTTCGATCATGTAGGGGTCTTCACCTTTTCCCCCGAAGAGGGAACCCCTGCCTACGAGTTGCCCAACCAGTTGCCGCAATCGGTAATGGATGCCCGTCGCGATGCCTTGATGCAGATTCAGCAACCGATTTCTCTTAGACGAAATCGATCGCAGATTGGCAAGGTTGTCGATGTTTTGATTGAGCAAGAAAACCCGGAAACGGGTGAGTTAGTCGGTCGGTCTGCCCGCTTTTCGCCAGAGGTGGATGGACTGGTGTATGTCCAGGGTGAGGCATCGCTAGGGGCACTTGTGCCCGTGGCGATCGTCGATGCCGATGTCTATGACCTGTATGGGCACGTTGCAACCGCAGCAGACCTAATGCAGAAATCCTTACTGGCGACTCGATGAGGTTTTTCGATGGTTACGGTTTACCAAGCGTGATTTAAGAGCCGCTGTTTGCGACCTCCTCTTTTTCACCTCTTTCTGACGTTTTTCTGACGCGCCTTTTCCGACCAGTGTCAGCAGCAGGATTGACCACCCCTGAGTTTTCTCAGGACATCCTGATCCCCTCGTCGAGTGATGGCGCATGACCTTTGACCTATTAGGAGCATTCAATGACCCTTTCTTTCCAAAGCCTTGGACTTTCTGAAGCTCGCGTTCGTAACTTAGAAGAGTTAGGCTTTGCCGCCCCGACCGCGATTCAAGCCCAGGCCATCCCTCACCTACTCGCAGGTCGCGATGTGGTGGGTCAAGCTCAAACCGGAACAGGCAAGACCGCCGCCTTCTCTCTGCCCATCTTGGAGCGGATTGACCCGAAAAACCCGGCCGTGCAAGCCCTGATCCTTACGCCAACTCGTGAGTTGGCAATGCAGGTATGTCAGGCAGCTCGCACTTTTGTGGACGACAAGCGCGTCCAAGTTCTAGCCATCTATGGTGGCCAGTCGATCGATCAGCAAATTTCTCGTCTCCGCAAAGGAGCGCAAATTGTCGTCGGCACACCCGGACGAGTGATCGACCTCCTCAGCCGTGGTGACCTCAAGCTTAACCAGTTGAGTTGGATGGTGCTAGACGAAGCGGATGAGATGCTGAACATGGGCTTCATTCAGGATGTTGAAAAGATTCTGAACCAGGCTCCAGTTGAGCGTCAAACCGCGTTCTTTTCTGCCACGATGGAACCCTCGGTGCGGAAGCTGGTGACGAAGTTCTTAAGATCGCCTGTGACGGTGACGATCGAGCAGCCTAAAGCCGCTCCCAATCGCATTAATCAGGTGGCCTATACGATCCCCCGTGGCTGGACGAAAGCGCGGGCACTGCAACCCATCTTAGAGTTGGAAGATCCTGAAACGGCTCTGATCTTTGTGCGGACTCGTCGCGCTGCTGCTGAACTGACCAGTCAACTGCAATCTGCTGGACATAGCGTAGATGAGTATCACGGTGATCTCACCCAGACCCAGCGTGAACGGCTGCTGTTGCGGTTCCGTCAGCGTCAGGTGCGTTGGGTGGTGGCAACGGATATTGCCGCACGAGGCATTCACGTCGATGATCTCACCCATGTGATCAACTACGACTTGCCCGACAGCGTTGAAAGCTATGTTCACCGCATCGGTCGCACTGGGCGCGCTGGCAAAGAGGGCACCGCAATCTCGTTGGTTCACGCGCTTGATCGTCGCAAACTGCGCGACATTGAGAACCATGTGCGTCAGCGTTTAGAGATTCGCAACGTGCCGACTCGTGCCGAAATTGAAGTTCGTTACTTAGATAAGCTCCAAGGTCAGGTGCGCGAGGCTTTGACGGGCGAACGGATGGCTTCATTCTTGCCGATCGTGGCCCAGTTAGCTGAAGAGTTTGAACCTCATGCGATCGCGGCTGCCGCTTTGCAAATGGTCTATGACAAGACTCGTCCTTCTTGGATGACCTCTGGGGGTGACCCGGTTGTGGACGATGCGCCTCGTTCTCGCGGGGGCGGTGGTTCTGACAAGCCCAAGCCTGTCAAGCGCGCCAAGACTTCTGCCAATTCAAACTAGTGTGAATAGCAGCAAACGATAGTTAAAGTGAGTGGGTTAGGGCGATGCCTTGACCCGCTTTTTTGTTTGAACTTGGAGGTGACGATCGTGCGTTACGCCATCGCTAGCAGATGTTTGACGGCATTAACCATTTCTAGAGAGTGATAGGGTTTTGCGATGTAGGCATCGGCTCCTTGTTTGAAGCCCCAATAGCGATCGAACTCCTCGTTTTTTGAGGTGCACATCATCACAGGAATGTCTTTTGCTTGGGGATCACTCTTGATCCAGCGACACAGTTCGTAGCCGTTCATGCGGGGCATGACGATATCCGTGATCACCAGATCAGGATGATGGGTCTGAATCTGCGCGATCGCTTCCAGTCCGTCGATCGCTTCAATCACTTTAAATCCGCTGCTTTCCAGGCATTCCGTCAGAACTACCCGAACCATCGTGCTATCGTCAACGACTAAAACTGCACTCATAGACACCTGCGTCAGCCAATAATCAGGGTTGTGCTCTCTTGACTTACTATTCCGGTTGAGCGCTCTCTGTTCCGGAGTTTTTGTGTAGAGAGAGTGTAAAGAGGGCTGAAACCTTAATAAGTTTTGAACTTTAAAGGCTGAGTGAATCTACTGAGAATTCTCCTAGTTTTTGAGCAACGATGAATTTGTCAACGGCGATCGCGGGTCATTAAATCCAGTTTTACAAACTCATCAGCATCAAGTGACCAGCCCAAAGCGCCTGCATTCTGTCGAGCTTGATCAGCATTTTTAGCACCGGGGATCGGGATCACGTTGCCCTGAGTAATCAGCCAATTGAGAGCGACTTGAGCAGAAGTTTTGTCATACTTCTGTCCAATTTCACGCAGCAGGCTAAGAACGGGAGCAAGTTTTTCTAACCCCTGACGGCTAAAACGACTATCCAATTTTCGAGCGCCTGTCACCGAGTCTGCATTCTCAGGGGTATATTTTCCGGTTAACAAACCCTGCGCTAATGGACTGTAGGCCAAGATAGTTACGCCCAAATCACGAGCCGTATTAAAAATTCCATTTGCCTCAATTTGACGAGTGATCAGCGAGTGGCGAACCTGATTCACCGCTAACGGAACGCCTTTTGCGGCTAGGTATCCGTGGGCTTCGCGCATTTGCTCGGCTGAATAGTTGCTAACTCCGATCGCTGCAATTCGTCCCCGCTTGACTTCTTCAGCTAATGCCTCCATGAGGGTTTTTTTGCTCATGAAAAAGTCGAAGGGCATATGAACTTGATAGAGCGAAATCTGCGCGATTTGGAGTCGTTTTAAGCTATCTGACACCGCTTCGTGAACTGACTCTGCCGAAAATCGCCAAGGTAGTGGCATATATTTTGTGGCGATTTGAACGGGGCGATCGGTCTGCTTTAAAAATCGTCCCAACAGTTTTTCTGACTCGCCCAAGCCATAGATTTCTGCGGTATCAAAAAAATCGACTCCAGACGCGATCGCGGCATCAAACGCTTCTTTCACCTGAGCTTCGCCATAATCTTTGCCGTAGCTCCAAAACAACGAATCGCCCCATTGCCAGGTGCCGATGCCGAGGGGCGAAATTGCGGGCAGATTTGCGCCAAAAGAAACGGACTGAACCATAAAACCGATTTTGTTAGAGGGCTTAATGTTTATTAGTGTAACGATTCATCACGAGGGTCGTGTCCTCCAATTGTTACAAATCCTCATGCGCCTCTCAATCTGCCCGATCGCTTCTATCCTGAAAATGAGACACTGATCTGTCATAACCTCGATCTATTAAAAAACCTATGACGACTCGTGATTTTCCCGATCCACCTTTGATGCCGTCTGAGCAGGTCAAGTCTCTGCCTAAACTGGGCTTATTCACGATGTTTCGGCTGGGCTTGTTTCAGATGGGGTTGGGGATGTTGTCACTGCTGACGCTGGGCGTTCTTAACCAGGTGATGATCTCAGAACTCAAGGTGCCAGCCACGATCGCTGCGGGCACGATCGCCATGTATCAATTTGTGTCTCCGGCTCGCATCTGGTTTGGGCAGATGTCTGACTCAAAGCCGATTCGAGGCTATCATCGCACGGGCTATGTCTGGATCGGCATGACGCTTCAGGCGATCTGTCTATTTTTAGCGGTGCAGGTGGTCTGGAAACTCGGTGCCAGCGCTGCTCTGGGCTGGACGGCTCAAAGCACAGCTTGGACTGCACTACTCGCTTTGATGTTTGGGATGTATGGGCTGTGCATCAGCGCGAGTTCAACTCCGTTTATGGCGCTGCTGGTGGATATCACCGACGAGGATCAGCGATCGAAGGTCGTTGGCATTGTCTGGTCAATGCTGATGGTGGGAATTGTGATCGGCGCGATCGTAGGGCAAAAAATGCTCACCGGATTGACCCCCAACACGTTGCAGCCTGTCATAAATCGTCTGTTTACAGTTTTTCCGATCGCCGTCATTGGTCTCACATTTCTGGCAACGTTTGGGATTGAGAAAAAATATTCTCGCTATGCTTTGCGATCGCATCTGGTCGAGCGAGAAGATCAAATTACTTTAGGCAGAGCCTTTAAAGTTCTGACTGCCAGCCGCCAGACGGGAATCTTTTTCACGTTTTTGCTGGTGATGACGATTAGTTTATTTCTACAGCAGCCTGTGTTAGAGCCTTATGCTCGCGAAGTGTTTGGGATGACGATCGCCGAAAGCGCCGGACTCAACAAATATTGGGGATATGGAGTTCTCGCCGGAATGAGCCTCGGTGGATTTTTGATTGTGCCTCGCCTCGGCAAGCAGCGCACGGCAGCACTAGGCTGTCTGTTCACGAGTGCTTGCTTTGTGTTAGTGATTATTTCTGGCGCGACCCAAACCCAAATTTTGCTCAAAAGTGCGGTGGTTTTGTTTGGTTTAGCGTCGGGCGTGATGACCAACAGTGCCGTCAGTCTCATGTTGGATCTCACCGCTGCCGAAACCGCAGGCACCTTTGTCGGCGCTTGGGGACTCTCTCAAGCCTTAGCTCAAGCCAGCGCAACCCTGGCAGGCGGCGCAATTCTTGACTTGGGTCGGCGGCTGTTTCAACAACCCTTTCCGGCCTATAGCCTGGTGTTTGCTTGTGAAGCAGTGGGTATGATCTTGGCGGTGATCTTGCTGGCGCGAGTCAACGTCCAAGAATTTAAAACTAGCTCTGAAACAGCGATCGCTGCCGTCCTTGAAACCGAACTTGATTAATGTGGACTTTGTAAATGACTGACTTTTGGACAGAAATCCTTGACTTCACTCAAACGACCACTGAGCGAGTCGGCGCACAACTTCTCCAGGATTATGGGCAGGCAAAAGCGTCTGAAAAATCAGATGGGAGTTTAGTGACTAAATCTGATCATTGGGCCGATCAGGAACTACGAGATGCGATCGCTCACACCTTCCCCGCTCACGGCGTTCTGACGGAAGAAACCGAACATATTTTGCCCGCTCAAGATTGGTGTTGGGTCGTCGATCCCTTAGATGGCACGAACAATTTTGCGAGAGGTCTGCCGCTTTGGGGCATCTCGCTTGGCTTGCTCTATCAGGGCACTCCGGTCTTTGGATATGTGCATTTTCCCCCATTGCGGCAATCCTTTCATGGGTTTTGGCAAGGCTCATCCGGTTTAGAGATGCCCACCGGAGCCTTTCTTGATCGCAAGCCCATTCACGCCAGTCAAGATCCATTGACGAGCAATCACTTCTTTAATGTGTGCGCTCGAAGTATCTCAGTGCTTAAAAATCCTATTCCTGCCAAGATTCGGATGTTGGGAGTGACGACCTATAGTTTTTTGACCGTTGCGGCTGGGGCAACCCTGGGAGGAGTCGAAGCCACCCCAAAAATTTGGGATATCGCGGCAGTCTGGGCGATCGTGCAAGCAGCAGGCGCAGTCTGGCATCCTCTCGAACCCGATCCGATCTTTCCCATCCAAATCGGACAGAATTATAGTCAGCGATCGTTTCCGACCTTAGTGGTCAGCCGACCGGATTTGTTGCCCGTATTTGAGCCATTAGTCAGCTCGATCGGGAGCCGCTAATCTTCCTCAATCTCCACAGAGACGACGCTGCCCCACTCCAAATTTAGAACGGCTTGAGCACTCGCTCGATTTGCTGCAATTTCAACCCAGCCATGACTGCCGACCAAAGCCAAAATTTCTCTAGGTTCGCCCTCTGAGTAGCTGGTTTTGCTGGGGTAAGCCACACTCCCAACTCGCAAGCTCCAAGCCTTGCCCGCCACTTCGATTGCTGGAATGTTGGTGATCAAGTTGCCAAAATGGTCGATCGCTTGCACGATTCCCTGAAGATTACTTCCCATCCGCACCAGATCAGGGATGGGCAACTGCACGATCGTACTCAGATCAATTTCAGTTCCCACTGCCGGAAGCGGCACACCGCTAGCTAGATGGGCCCCAACGGGCGCAAAAATGTCGCGGCCGTGAAAGGTGGCGCTGGGCAAAGACGTGCGCCAATAAATAGAATTGGTCAACTCAACAGCCGCGATCGCCGCATATTGACTGAGAACCCCACTCGCCAAACCATTATCAGGCGTGACCAAAAATCCCGACTCTAGCTGAATCGCGATCGCTCGGCGCTGACTTCCCACTCCTGGATCGACCACTGCTATGTGCACCGTCCCGATCGGGAAATAGGGGTAAGCATTCATCCAATGAAACCGAGCCGTCGCAATGTCTTGAGGCGGAACTTGATGGGTTAGATCAATCACGGTGAGGGCAGAATTAATCTGAGCGATCGCCCCTTTCATCACCGCCCCATAGACATCGCTCACGCCAAAATCACTCAATAGCGTCACAATCATAAAGATTTGTTATATTTCTAATCATTAATTTTGGTATCCTAAGCTACCGTCTGACTCTTTAATGTTATGATTAGGGCATAACTAGATAGCACAGATATTTTTTTGGAAATGTCCACAATGAACAAAAATCGTCATCAACCCTCCACACAAACCGCAGCCACCCACCGCGAAAATCTGCAAAAAAACTTGCAGCGCCGGATAGAAGCCGCCAGAGACAGAGGCGATGAAAACCTTTTGCGGATGCTAGAAGCAGAGGCTAACTACATCAAGTAGTCAACGTTCTGACCGTCTTATCTGGCTCTTGTTTGGGATCTAGTAAAAGGTGCAAACTTAACGGTTTGTACCTTTTTGTTATAGATGTCTTAACATTTCTAATGACTCAGTTTTCTAAGCGCCAGCCCTCCCTTGTATACTTAATCTTAAGTTTTATGAATCGCTAGTTACAGGCGAATGATTGCAATTAGGGAGAACGGGAATGAAAGTCGCAGTCACAGGGGCAACCGGGTTTGTAGGCAGTCGTTTAGTCGATCGCTTGACGGCTGAAGGGCATCAAGTGGTCATCTTCACTCGCAGCGCCCCAAAAGCAGAACAGCGTTTCCCAAAGTCTGCCTACCCCCAGTTAGAAATTGTGACCTACAATCCTCTAGAGTCTGGCGCGTGGCAAGACCAGATCCCAGGCTGCGATGGTGTTGTGAATCTGGCAGGTGAAGCGATCGCCGAATCTCGGTGGACTCCAGAGCGCAAGCAATCGTTAATGAACAGTCGCAAAATCACGACTCAAAAGCTGGTCGAAGCCATTGCTAAAGCCAATCCTAGACCGACTGTGTTGGTGAATGCGTCGGCGATCGGGTTTTATGGCACCAGCGAGACCGCCACCTTTGACGAAACCAGTCCGGCGGGCGGCGATTTTCTCGCCGAGATTTGTCAAGTTTGGGAAGCCGAAGCCAGCAAGGTTAAAGAAAGCGGCGTTCGCTTAGTGATCTTGAGGCTGGGAATTGTCTTGGGCATGGGTGGTGCCCTCGGCAAAATGCTGACACCCTTTAAGATGTTTGCAGGCGGCCCGATCGGCAGCGGCAACCAGTGGTTTTCCTGGATTCATCGAGAGGATTTGGTGAGTCTGATTTTGCGCGCCTTGACGCGATCGCAGATGGAAGGCGTTTTTAATGCCACCGCTCCAAAACCCGTTCGCATGGCGGAAATGACCACCGTATTGGGACAAGTGATGAATCGTCCTTCGTGGCTCCCGGTGCCCAGTTTTGCCCTAGAAGCGATGTTGGGCGATGGCGCTAAAGTCGTGCTCGAAGGTCAAGAAGTGTTGCCCAAACACACGCTATCTGATGGATTTGACTATCAATATCCCACCATCAAACCCGCTCTAGAAGAAATTTTGGGCTAATTCTATCGGTTTGTCAGAGTTACTCAAAACTTTGTTATCTTGGCAAAGCACCACCAACGCCCCTGACTGCAAAGGGATCATTTCACACAGAATCATGCAAACCAAGAAATTAGAGCTACTTTTATTAGCGGGGTGTTCTTGCCTTTTTACCCTGCTTTGTCAACCGATCGCGCAAGCCGTCACCACGTCTCCTGCCGAAACAGTCTTGCAAATCTCTGCCCAGCTAGAAGGGCTATATTGCAAAACTAACTTTCAAGACAACTACAAGGCTAAAGCGAACAAGTAGTTCCCGTCAGGAATCTAGCCCTGCTTTTTAGAACCGTGATGTTCGCAAGGTGGGGCAGAAATGGATTGATCTAACCATCCGGCTGCCTGCTGGAGTCGCAAAATCGCTTCTTCGGGCTGTTCTTTTAGCAAGAAAATTAGCGCGACGGCTGCCTGTTCTCGTGATCGCGCCAGCCGATTTGATTTGAGTCGATGCCAATCGCGATCGTTAATGCTCAACTTTTCGGTCAATGCCTGCGCCAACTCAAGCGCACTAAACTCAGAAAGCTGGCGCGTAGCGGCTGGGTTAGAGGCTTCTGTCTGAGATGGAGTCATTTACAAAATCCGGCATAGAACACGGCTTGAAAGGAATGGGTAAAATGAATCGGTCTACCCGTCCTCTTTACTTTACTACGCTTGAATGCCGCCATCCCACGACCCCGATCGCTTATCGACCCGTCCCAACGCTGACGACTCAGAGCTAACCTTTGAGCAAACGCTTGAGCAAGTGGAGCGATCGCTGCAAGACCTCAAAGACCGATATGCCCAAATCGAGCATGATCAGACACTTCAACAGGATTTAGAAGCGCGATCGCAGACGCTACGATCGCAGCTACGCCAAAGCAAATCTTCTAGCCTTAAATTAGAATTACAGAAGCTCGAAAAGCAGCTAGACGAACTGGAATTCAATCTAGAAAGCCGCTTATTTTCATGGGCTGGCTTTAAAGACGTTTTCTGGCAAGCCGTTCGATTTAGCGGACTGGGCATCGTGGTCGGCTGGTCGCTTGCCTTTTACACCCTCAAGAATCCGGCTCCCACCCCCCCTAGCCCCGCCCCTCAAACCCTAGCCCCCTAACCTCCCCATGACACGACGGATCTCAGAACTGCTGCGTAACGGACACCCTGACGAGTCAGTCATCATCAAAGGCTGGGTTCGCACTAAGCGAGAGCAAAAAGGCTTTTCGTTTATTGAAGTCAACGATGGCTCGTCGATGGCAGGGCTGCAAGTGGTGATGAATGCTGACCTGCCTGGCTATGAGTCGGCGATCAAACAACTCAGCACTGGGGCATCGGTGGAGGTGTCAGGGGTTTTGGTGCCGTCTCTGGGCAAAGGGCAGCGCATTGAAGTCAAAGCAGATGCCGTCACGGTCTATGGGGAAGCTGATCCCGAAACCTATCCCCTGCAAAAGAAACGCCACTCGTTTGAGTTTTTGCGAGAGATTGGGCATCTGCGATCGCGCACCAACACCCTAGGAGCCGTCTTTAGAGTTCGCAATGCTTGCTCGATGGCGATTCACCAATTCTTTCAAGAACAGGGGTTTATCTGGGTGCACACGCCCATTCTGACGGCCAGCGACTGCGAGGGAGCAGGTGAAATGTTTGCCGTCACTAGTTTGGATCTTAAGAAGGTTCCGTTGACCGAAAATCAGTCGGTTGACTATAGCAAAGACTTTTTTGGAAAACCCACTTATCTGACCGTGAGCGGACAGCTAGAAGCCGAAATTATGGCCACGGCTTTCAGCAATGTCTACACGTTTGGGCCGACGTTTCGGGCTGAGAATTCTAACACGTCGCGCCACCTGGCAGAGTTTTGGATGGTTGAGCCAGAAATGGCGTTTTGCGACCTTGAAGGCGACATGAATTTAGCCGAGGCATTTCTCAAATACATTTTTTCTTATGTGTTAGAAAAGTGCCCTGAAGATATGCAGTTCTTTAACGATCGTATCGATAACTCCGTTCTCATAACTGCCGAAAACATTATTCAGAATGAGTTTGAGCGGGTTACCTACACGAAGGCGGTCGAGCTTTTGCTGAAGAGCGATCGTACCTTTGAATATCCCGTCGAGTGGGGCTTAGATCTGCAATCTGAACATGAGCGATTCTTAGCCGAAGAACTGTTTAAAAAGCCTGTGATTGTGACGGACTATCCAACTCAAATCAAAGCTTTTTATATGCGGCTGAATGAAGACGAAAAAACGGTTCGGGCAATGGATATTCTCGCTCCCAAGATTGGCGAAATTATCGGCGGTTCCCAGCGAGAAGAGCGGCTTGACGTTTTAGAACGCCGCATTCAAGCCCAAGGGTTAGACTTGAAAGACTATTGGTGGTATCTAGATTTGCGACGCTATGGCACCGTGCCCCACGCAGGATTTGGGCTAGGATTTGAGCGCCTAGTGCAGTTCATGACCGGAATGGGCAACATCCGCGATGTGATCCCCTTTCCTAGAACCCCTTTGAACGTTGAGTTTTGAGTCTTCATTAAAAAACCTGGAGGGTTCTTCAACGACCTCCAGGCAAATGGTTCTAATCAAATGAGTTGTGAGAATTACATCAAACCGAGTTGCTCTAAGATGCCTTTGCCCGTCATTAGCTCGGTGGCGAACCCGATCGCGATGCCTAGCATGGCTAGACGACCGTTCCAAGACTCAGCAAACTTGGTAAAGCCGATCTTGCCTTCTTGCTTTTCCATGATGGTTGTCTCACTCTAAAGATATATTTCTTCGTACAACTTAACGCTTCTTAAAGCATTTAGCAACAATCTGTCTAACGTCACGGCTCTAGCAATGAGACACTAGATTTCTAAGCTACTGTCATTTTGATGTGTCATGCCAGATCCACAAGCGATTAGTGCGGCGGTTGCAGCGCTTTATAACACCTATCCGTTTCCGCCAGAGCCGTTGCTCGACGAGCCACCGCCGGGCTATAACTGGCGCTGGAACTGGCCAGCAGCCTACAATTTTTGCACCGGACAAAAACCCAAACGGCACGATATTCGCATTTTAGACGCGGGCTGCGGCACGGGCTGCGGCACCGAATATCTGGTGCATCTCAATCCTCACGCTCAGGTGACGGGCATTGACTTGAGTTCAGGGGCGTTGACGATCGCTCGTGAGCGCTGTCAGCGATCGGTCAACGATCGGGCAGAATTTCATCACCTCAGCATCTATGATGCCGATCAACTGCCCGGCAAATTTGATTTGATCAACTGCGTCGGGGTGCTGCATCACTTGCCCGATCCGATTCGCGGCGTTCAATCTCTCGCCACTAAACTCGCCCCTGGCGGGATTATGCACGTCTTCGTCTATGCAGAGTTGGGGCGGTGGGAAATTGGGCTAATGCAGCAAGCGATCGCCCTCCTGCAAGGCAAGCAAAAAGGCGACTATCGCGATGGTGTAAGCGTTGGTCGTCAGATTTTTGAGACATTGCCCGAAAATAATCGGCTGGTGCAGCGCGAAAAAGAACGCTGGTCAATGGAAAATCAGCGCGATGAATGTTTTGCCGATATGTATGTCCATCCTCAAGAGATTGACTACAACATTGAGACGCTGTTTCAACTCATTGATGCGTCTGGGCTGAAGTTTTTGGGTTTCTCTAATCCGCGCCAGTGGACGCTCGATCGCTTGTTGGGCAAAAATCCAGATCTCGTTGAACGGGCAAAAGGCTTGAGCGATCGCCAACGCTACCGCTTGATCGAGTTACTCGATCCCTCCACCGTCACTCACTACGAATTCTTTTTAGGTCGCGGCGAGTTGCCTTTAGCGGATTGGTCATCGGATGAAGCGCTGCTCAATGCGATTCCTGAGCGTAGCCCCTGCATGGATGGTTGGGAGAGTCGCTGTCTGTTTAACTATGACTACCAGATTGTGAATCTGACAGAGCCAGAGTTTAAATTTATGCAAGCTTGTGAGGCTAATCAGAAGACCCAGCGCCCGATCGTGGATCTGCTATTGGACGCACCGTTGGAATTGGAGAATGTGCGATCGCTGCAACAGCAGCAGCTAATTTTGCTGAGTCCCCGATCCTAAACAATAAGTATTATTACCCCCTGCGTGGTATGATGCCTACTGGCTAAACGAAGTGTTGTGACTGCATTAGACTCCATTCGAGCTTGATGACTATCATGACAAAGTTGCCCTACTTCATGGATCGCACCTGCAATGGAGGAAATCTCAACGCCTGTTTCTGAGTCATCAGAACCCAGCGCATCAATGCAAGATTTCTATCAACTTCAACAAGAGTTGCTAGTGATCACCCTGATCTTGACGGGGCTAATCTTTTTCCCGGTTTGGTATTTCTACTCCCTTAACATCGCTCTGAATTATTTACTTGGAGCGTGCACAGGTGTGGTTTACTTGAAGTTGTTAGCAAGAAATGTTGAGCAACTGGGTAGCCAGAAAGACAAACTAGGCAAGTCGCACATCGCCATTTTTATTGGGCTGATCATAGTCGGAACCCAATGGAATGGACTACACGTCTTACCTATTTTTTTAGGCTTTCTGACCTACAAAGCAACGCTGATCGTTTACACCTTGCGAACCTTGCTCAATTCTAGCGATTGAGTTTGTTAGAGAATTTTCACTCCTTAGAATTCTGGGGAAAGCCGCCTGAACTGAAATGCTAAATTTCATCGTTGCTCCCAACTCGTTCCATCTCGCCAGTTTAGAGGTCGGTCATCACCTCTACTGGCAGATTGGCAATTTAAAGGTGCATGGGCAAGTTTTTCTGGTGTCCTGGTTTGTGATTGGGCTACTCGTGATTGCCTCACTTTTGGCAACCCGCAACGCTCAACGCGTGCCCAGAGGCATTCAAAACTTGATGGAGTACGCGCTGGAATATGTCCGTGAGTTGTCAAGAAATCAGCTTGGCGAAAAAGATTACCGTCCCTGGGTGCCCTTTATTGGCACACTGTTTCTGTTCATCTTTGTCTCTAACTGGTCAGGGGCGCTCATTCCCTGGAAGCTGATCAAGCTGCCAGAGGGCGAACTTGCTGCCCCAACCAACGACATCAATACAACCGTGGCACTGGCATTGCTCGTGTCGCTGGCATATTTCTACGCGGGCTTTAGGAAGAAGGGTTTAGGATACTTTGCAAAGTATATCCAACCCACTCCGATTTTGCTGCCCATTGCCATCTTAGAAGACTTCACCAAACCTCTCTCCCTGAGCTTCCGTCTTTTTGGCAACATCTTGGCGGATGAATTGGTGGTGGCGGTTCTGGTTCTCTTAGTGCCTTTGTTTGTGCCATTGCCCGTGATGCTGTTGGGCTTGTTTACCAGTGCGATTCAAGCATTGGTGTTTGCAACGCTTGCAGCCGCGTACATTCACGAAGCGATCGAAGGTCACGGAGAAGAGGAACACGCTCCTTAAGTCTTTGTTTGATCAGAAAGAACATTTGTTTGTCCCGTTTTCAACCCAAAGGAAAATCACTATGGATCCCATCGTTCAAGCTGCTTCCGTTCTCGCTGCCGCTCTTGCTATTGGCTTGGCTGCGATCGGGCCTGGTATTGGTCAAGGTAACGCTGCGGGTCAAGCAGTCGAAGGCATTGCTCGTCAGCCCGAAGCAGAAGGCAAAATTCGTGGCACGCTGCTGCTAACCCTCGCGTTCATGGAATCGCTGACCATCTATGGTCTGGTGATCGCGCTGGTGTTGCTGTTTGCTAACCCCTTCGCATCATAAGGGTCAAGAATTTTGAGTTTTGAGTTCTGGGTTACAGAATTCAAAACTCAAAGCTCAAGATTTCTAAGATTGTCTTGCCCTTTTCTCACCCTCACTCAAGATAATGTTTGATTTTGATGCAACTTTGCCCTTGATGGCAGTGCAGTTTCTTCTTTTAGCTGCGGTTTTGAATGTGGTTTTTTATAAGCCACTGACGAAAGTGATTGAAGATCGCAGTGACTACATCCGCAGCAATGAGGCAGATGCGCGAGAGCGTCTCGCGAAAGCCGAAAATTTGGCAAAACAATATGAGTCTGAGTTAGCCGAGACTCGCAGACAATATCAGGCGACGATCGTGGCGGCTCAAACTGAGGCCCAAACGATCGCTGCTCAAAAAACTGCTGAGGCTCAACAAGAGGCTCAATCTCAACGAGAAGCTACTCAAAAAGAGCTAGACCAGCAAAAACAGGCTGCCATGCAAACGCTAGAGCAGCAGGTTGAGTCGCTGAGTCGTGAGATTCTAGATAAGCTTTTAGCTGGAGTTTGATAGGTGGTTGACGAGCGATCGTTAACCCCTTTAGGATTGTCAACCGCGCAGTTGTGGATAGTGTCATGGAAATTTTTTTGCGACTCGCTGCCGGAGCCACTTTACTCGGCTCTGAAGCAGCAGAAGCAGTGGGGGAAGGTGGTTTTGGTATCAATTTTGACATCCTAGAAACCAACCTGATCAACCTCTCGATCGTGATTGCCGTAGTCGTCTATTTTGGCCGCAAGTTCTTAGGCAAGATTTTGGGCGATCGCACGGCCGCGATCGAAGCTCAAATCAAGGAAGTCGAGCAACGCAAACAAAGTGCTGCCTCTGCTCTCGCTTCTCAGCAGCAGAAATTAGCGCAAGCTCAGGCTGAAGCCGCTAAGATTCGAGCCTCGGCTGAAGAAGGTGCCAAGTTAGCGAGAGAAGCCATCTTGGTCAAAGCTGACCAAGATGTGGCTCGAATGCGGGAGACGGCGGCTCAAGAACTCGGCTCTGAGCAGGAGCGGGTGATCAATGAGCTACGTCAGCGCATTGCCCTCATGGCCATGCAGCGTGCAGAAGGGGAACTTCCGGGTCGTCTCAACGATGACTTGCAGCAGAGATTAGTTGATCGCAGCATTGCCCTACTCGGAGGTGGTTCCTGATGAAAGATAGCATTTTGACCGCTCAGGTCTTGGAACCCTACGCTCAGGCGTTGATGTCTCTGGGGCAATCAAACAATTTGACCGATCGCTTCGGCGAAGATGTAGCGGCGATTCTCTCTAGCTGGGACGAGTCACCCGACCTGCAAGCCTTTCTCAGCAGCCCGTTGACGAAAGCCGATTTGAAAAAAGCGGTTTTAGAACAGGTTTTTGGAGCGCAGATCCATCCGTTTACGAAGAGCTTCTTGATGCTGCTCGTCGATAAGCGCCGGATTCTCTTTCTAGATGGCATTTGCAAACAGTATCAGTCACTTCTGAGAAAGCTGAATCAAGCGGTGTTAGCCGAAGTGATTTCAACGATCGAACTCAATGACGACCAGAAAAACACCATCCGCGAACAGGTGAAGTCAATGACTTCTGCGCGTCAGGTTGATCTCGAAACGCGAATCGATCGCGACCTGATTGGCGGTGTGATTATCAAAGTCGGCTCTCAGGTGATTGACGCAAGTTTGCGGGGTCAACTGCGGCGTATTTCTCTCCGTTTAAGTAGTGCAACTTAAAAGAGGCGCAGGGTTTTCTAAACCCTAAACCCTAATTTCCGCTTTCCCTTCATCCTTCAACAGAGGTTCCAATGGCAGCAATCAGACCCGACGAAATTAGTAATATTATTCGCCAGCAGATCGAGAGCTATGACCAGGGCGTAAAGGTCTCCAACGTCGGCACCGTGCTTCAAGTCGGCGACGGCATTGCCCGGATCTATGGTCTAGAAAAGGCTATGTCTGGTGAGTTGCTTGACTTTGAAGATGGCTCGGTCGGCATCGCCCTCAACCTTGAAGAAGACAACGTGGGCGCGGTCTTGATGAGTAACGGACGCACCATTCAAGAAGGCAGCAGCGTCACGGCGAGCGGCAAAATTGCTCGGATTCCCGTCGGAGATGCGATGGTGGGTCGGATTGTGGATGCGTTAGCTCGTCCGATCGACGGCAAAGGCGACATCCAAACCACTGAGTTTCGTCTGATCGAATCTCCCGCACCGGGCATCATTGAGCGGAAATCCGTGTATGAGCCGATGCAGACGGGGATCACCGCGATCGACACCATGATTCCAATTGGTCGGGGTCAGCGTGAATTAATCATCGGCGATCGTCAAACGGGAAAGACTTCCGTTGCGGTAGACACGATTCTCAACCAAAAAGGCGAAGACGTGATTTGCGTCTATGTGGCGATCGGGCAAAAAGCCTCGACCGTTGCCAACATCGCCAACGTGCTGCGTGAACGTGGCGCATTGGATTACACGATTATTGTTGCGGCAAACGCCAACGATGCGGCAACGCTACAGTATTTGGCTCCTTACACAGGCGCATCGCTGGCTGAGTACTTTATGTACAAAGGCAAGCACACGCTGGTGATTTATGATGACCTGTCCAAGCAGGCACAGGCGTATCGTCAAATGTCCTTGCTGCTGCGTCGTCCGCCCGGTCGTGAAGCCTATCCTGGGGATGTGTTTTATCTCCACTCTCGTTTGCTAGAGCGCGCCGCAAAACTCAGCCCTGAGTTGGGTGAAGGCAGCATGACGGCATTGCCGATCGTCGAAACTCAAGCAGGTGATGTATCGGCTTACATTCCGACGAACGTCATCTCGATTACCGATGGTCAAATCTTCTTGTCGTCTGACCTGTTCAACTCTGGTCTCCGCCCCGCCGTAAACGCAGGCATCTCGGTGTCGCGAGTCGGATCGGCAGCCCAAACCAAGGCGATGAAAAAAGTCGCGGGTAAAGTGAAGCTAGAATTGGCGCAATTCGCCGAGCTAGAAGCGTTTGCTCAGTTTGCGTCTGACTTAGATAAAGCGACTCAGAACCAACTCGCCCGCGGTCAGCGTCTGCGCGAACTGCTGAAGCAGTCTCAATATTCGCCGCTGTCGGTGAGCGATCAAGTCGCGATCATTTACGCGGGCATCAACGGCTATCTTGATGACATCCCCGTGGAGAAAATCACCGACTACGCCAAGGGATTGCGAGACTATTTGGCAACCAGCAAGCCCCAATATGGTGACAGCATTCGCACCACTAAAGCTCTCAGCGCTGAAGCTGAAGGGATGTTGAAGGACGCGATCGCTGAATATAAAAAGACCTTCTTAGCCGCCGCGTAAAACTAGTTTGGATTTTGGATCTGAGATCGACGATCGCATCCAAAATCCAAAATCCAAACTCTAACATTGGTCAAGATTATGGCAAACCTCAAACTCATTCGAGACCGCATTCAGTCGGTCAAAAACACCAAAAAAATTACAGAAGCCATGCGGCTTGTGGCTGCTGCTAAAGTGCGTCGCGCTCAAGAACAGGTGATTGCCACCCGTCCTTTTGCCGATCGCCTGGCTCAGGTGCTTTATGGCTTGCAAACCCGTCTGCGGTTTGAAGAAGCCAACCTGCCGCTGCTCAAAAAGCGCGATGTAAAAACCGTCGCACTGCTGGTGATTTCTGGCGATCGCGGCTTGTGTGGTGCCTACAACTCAAACGTGATTCGTCGCGCTGAGATTCGCGCCAAAGAGCTAAAAGCAGAAGGGCTGAACTACAAATTTATTGTGGTCGGTCGCAAATCTGCCCAATATTTTCAGCGTCGTGAGCAGCCGATCGAGGGCACTTATATCGGGTTAGAGCAGATCCCAACGGCGGCAGAAGCGTCGCAGATTTCAGATCAGTTGTTGTCTCTGTTTTTGTCGGATACGGTCGATCGGGTTGAGCTTGTCTACACTCGATTTGTGTCGCTGATTAGCTCTCGTCCGGTGATTCAAACCCTGCTGCCGCTTGACCCTCAAGGGTTAGAGGTGCCAGACGACGAGATCTTCCGGCTGACGACTCGTGGCGGACAGTTGCAGGTCGAGCGCGAAAAAATGACCGCACCGACTCAGACTAGTTTCCCGCAGGATATGCTTTTTGAACAAGATCCAGTACAGATTTTGGATGCGCTGCTGCCGTTGTATTTGAACAATCAACTGCTGCGCGCTCTGCAAGAATCTGCGGCGAGTGAACTTGCTGCCCGGATGACAGCCATGAACAACGCCAGCGAAAACGCTTCAGAACTCATGAAAGGATTGTCACTGACTTACAACAAAGCGCGTCAGGCGGCAATTACTCAAGAGATTCTAGAAGTGGTAGGTGGTGCTGAAGCGTTAAACTAATCATCCAGTTTGTAATCAATTAACGGTGTGCGTCTGGGAGTTTCTCAGGCGCATTTTTGTGAGCGGGGTGAGTCGCCCGATCGCTATGATAAAGACATTCAGATTCTGCTCAGGCTTATGACTTCTCAAATGAACCTGATTGTTGATGACTCATTAGAGGAACTGCCGACTCTGCCGCCTTGTGATCTCTACAGCGACGAACCGCCCATGGAAACTGATTTGCATCTTAAACAAATGATGTTGCTGATCAGTTGTTTAAGTTGGCTGTGGCGCGATCGTCAAGATTTTTTCGTGGCGGGCAATTTGACGGTTTATTACAGTCAAAAGCGCATCAAAACGCGAGACTTTCGCGGGCCAGATTTCTTTGTGGTTCAAGGTGTTGAGTCTCGCCCTCGCAAAAGCTGGACAATTTGGGAAGAAGATGGCAAGTATCCCGATCTAATTGTTGAGATTTTGTCAGAATCAACTGCTGAGGTCGATCGCACAACCAAGAAGACTCTTTATCAAGACACGTTTCGCACCCCTGAATATTTCTGGTTTGATCCCGAAACGCTAGAGTTTGTTGGGTTCTCTCTTAATCGGGGGCACTATCAGCCGATTCAGCCCAATCAACAAAGCTTATTGTGGAGTGATCAACTGCAACTATTTCTAGGTATCCACGAAACCAAGCTGCGGTTCTTTCACTCAGACGGTCAACTAGTAGCGACTCCCGAAGAATCAGCGTTGTCTGAACAGCAACAGCGACTAATTGCAGAAGGCCGAGCGCAGCAGGCAGAAGAACGAGCAGAGCGGTTAGCGGCAAGACTGCGATCGCTCAGATATCGACCCCGATAGTTTGTTTAATCAAATCCGGCTCTCAATTCCCGTCCCTAATGCTTCTAAAATAAAGGTGGGAATACACGCGCAATCACACTTAAAATGGCAACCTACACCGTTGAAATTTTGCATCGGGGACAAACTCATACGATCGCAGTCCCCGACGATCGGACAGTTCTTGAAGTTGCAAACAAATTAGGGTTAGATTTGCCCAGTTCTTGCACGGCCGGAGTCTGCACGACTTGCGCCGCTCAGATCTTAGAAGGAACCATCGATCAAACGGATGGCATGGGCGTGAGTCAAGAATTACAAGAGCAGGGATATGCTCTACTCTGCGTCACCTTTCCACGATCGGATCTTAAAATCGCCACCGAAAAAGAAGAAACGGTTTATCACTTGCAATTTGGACAGCATCAAAATAAATAATTCACACTCAAGTTAATTATTTTTGAATTCTTTTGCTGTTATGAATACACACTTTATCAGTCTAGAAATTGACCTGCTATCGTCTCCGGTTGAAATGCGAAGCGCAATCGAAGCTGAATTGCGAGACCATGGGGAACCTCTACGCTGGGCGATCACTAGCGTGAATGCGAAGGAACAAACTGTTCAAATTGAAGCGATCGTGACGACTCTTGATAACTAATCGCCCATACACTGTTGTTCTAATTGTGCCAACTGGAATCGGAGCGGCGATCGGGGGCTATGCCGGAGATGCGCTTCCGGTAGCGCGAATGATCTCGCAAGTGTGCGATCGCTTGATCACTCATCCCAACGTGCTCAACGGGGCCCAGCTTTATTGGAATCTGCCTAACACGCTCTATGTCGAAGGCTACGGACTCGACCAAGTAGCGGCGGGCAATTGGGGTCTGCGTCTCGTGCATCAAAATCGGATTGGACTGATTCTCGATCGCGCCATCGAACCCGATCTGCGATTGCGACATTTGCAGGCGGCCGACGCAGCAAGAGCCACACTTGGGTTAGATCTAACCGAGTATGTGATCACCGATCAGCCGTTAAACGTTGAATTAAAAACTGCCAAATCTGGCGCGACTTGGGGCACGATCGAGAATCCTGACAGCCTGTTAAGAGCCGCCGATCGACTGATTCACCAAGCAGGCGCAACGGCGATCGCTGTTGTTGCTCGGTTCCCCGATGATTGCAGTAGTCAAGCGCTGCAAGATTATCGCCACGGTCAAGGCGTTGATCCGTTAGCGGGTGCCGAAGCGGTGATTAGCCATTTGGTGGTGCAAACGTTCCAAGTTCCGTGTGCTCACGCGCCTGCTTTATTGCCGTTGCCCTTAGATGCTCAATTGTCGCCGCGATCGGCCGCCGAAGAGTTAGGCTTTACGTTTCTTCCCTGTGTGCTAGCGGGGTTAAGTCGTGCTCCTCAATTCATGACTCAAAGCATTCATTCCAGCATTCACGCTAGCGATGTCTGGGCTGATCAGATTGATGCGATCGTGATTCCAGAAACCGCTTGCGGGGGCAGTGCGGTGATGAGTCTCAGCCAGTCAACGACCAAGATTATTGCTGTTAGAGAAAACTCCACGAAAATGCAAGTTCCGCCAGAATCGTTGGGGATCAGCGCCATCTCCGTCAATTCCTATCTCGAAGCGTTGGGCGTGCTGGTGTGCGATCGGGCAGGCATCGATCCCAAAGCGCTGAATCCGACGATCGCGCCTCTGAGTTGCCTAAAGGTTGAGTCGATGATTCCCTTGATCGTCTACTAACATAAAGCTACTGATCCCTCTTACCCAAAGATCCCAGTGCAACAAATCCCCGAAACTCCAGAAATGGAACCTTTAACTCGCACCCAAATCTTGATCGCGATGGGCGTGACAGCGATCGTGCTGCTGCTCGTCGCCAAACTGTGGATGCAGCTTGGCTCGGTGAATCTTTTGCCCGTGCAGCTAACAGCAACCGCCGTCTTGCAGGGGGTCGGGTTAGGGCTGAGTGTGACGATCGCTAGCTCGATCGTCTATCGATTTTGGGCTGCCTACCGCGTCAGCGCCAATTATTATCTTGACCTCGTGCTTAAGCCGCTCCTCATTCCCGATTTAGTTTGGTTGGGGCTGCTGCCCGGACTCAGCGAAGAACTGCTCTTTCGCGGGGTCATGCTGCCTGAGTTTGGTCTGACGTTAGAAGGGGTTTTGATCTCTAGCGCCTGCTTTGGAGTGCTGCACCTAAGCAACTTTAAGCAGTGGGCCTATGTCATTTGGGCAACCTGCATTGGCGCACTGTTTGCCTACAGCGCCATCTGGACAGGGAATTTATTAGTTCCGATCGTGGCTCACATTGTCACCAATCTGATTGCGGCTTTGATGTGGAAGTTGGGCGATTATCCTCGCGCTTCAAGTTCCTAGACAGAGACGAGAGCAACTGCTCACCCAGCCGTAAATTTTCACACCTTCAAATCTGACTCAGTGTAAGGAGCGATACCATCAAAGGACATGATTCTGCCCCAAGTGGAGCCGGACGATCGCCCTTCAGCCCTCCGCTTTGTTTTTTACTGCGATGAAAAAAGATGTATTTACAAATCCTGAACATCTTGTGCTCAAAGACCTGATCAGGTGGCACACATTTGCTGAGATAGTGCTGAGGCTGCATCGGCAAGGAATTTATATCCATCCTCACCAGCTAGTAGAGTTTTTTCTGTGGCACGGCTTGCCCGTTGACTTGTGTCATGTGCCGCCGCGTTTAAAAAAAAGAGCCGAGACGGTCAACGCGCACTATGAAGGAGACATGGCGCGGCTAGAAGACACTCAAGATCCCTTCTGGCATCCCTTAGTCGTGCCTTAATTAATGTGAGTTTGATAGAAGTGATTCACTCTGATTATGAATTCGGGAAGCCCCCTAATCCCCAAAATTGGCAGGGCTAATTCATTGTCCCGAAAGGCTATCGTGCCCTCACCCCCTGCCCCTCTCCCTAGCTTGGAAGAAGGGAGCAATAGTCCGGTTCCCCTTCTTCTATTTTGGTTTGGGAGAAGGGGTTAGGTGAGGGCTTCGCCCCACTTCGTGAGGAGGGCGAATATCTCGGAGGGCTTCGCCCCACTTCGTGAGGAGGGCGAATATCTCGGCATTAATAAATCCGTGTTCCTCAGAGTGCAGAAGCTAGAGTAGAGAACTCCTGAGCTTGTTATGATTTCTGACAGTGGATTACAAAAACGCACCATGTCAGAAACCAGCAGCGAAGTATTTTCTAAAACCGTCAGCGATCGCATCTGCAAACACATGAATGATGACCATCCTGAAGCCATCTTGCTCTACGCGACCGCTTATGGGCAGGCGAGTGAAGCAACTGCCGCAGAGATGGCCGCGATCGATGCCCAGGGAATGGATCTCAACGCCCAAATTAATGGCGAACCCGTATCCTTGCGGATTCCGTTTGACCATGACCTAAAAGATGCTGAAGACGCGCACCACACGCTGATCGATATGTTGAAGCAAGCGCGAGTCAAGCCATAAACGATGAGGAATGAGGGATGACTGGCAAGCGACAGAATTGGACTCTAAAGCGCCATCCACTGAGCGATCGTTTATCTAACTCATTCCTCTCCTCGCCGTCTTCATCTTTTAAGAAGCCCGTTTTTGTCTTCCTAGAAATTTTCTCTGGCGAAGGCGGCATTCAGTCTTATGTCAAAGACATTCTGCAAGCTTATTTAGAGTCGGGCCGTGAGGCAGAGGTTTTTTTGCTCAGAGACAGCAAGGCCGTAGACAATCCGTTTAAGTCGGGTGCGATCGCCTTTCACTATCTCAAAACTCAAAATGCGGCGATCGGGCGAATTCGTCTCGCCGTCACGCTGTTGACCTACCTAATCAAAAACCGACCTCAGCGAGTTTTTTGTGGACACGTTAATCTGGCACCGTTGATTCAGGCGCTTTGCAGCCCGTTGGGAATTCCCTACACTGTCTTGACCTACGGCAAAGAGGTTTGGGAGGCTCTCCCAATCTCTAAACAAACTGCTCTACAACACGCCGATCGGGTCTGGACGATTAGCCGCTATTCCGGCGATCGGGCGTGTCTTGCCAATTACCTCGATCGCGATCGCTTGGACTTTTTGCCCTGTGCTGTCGATGGTGACGTTTTTACGCCCGGTGTCAAATCTCCAGAATTGATGGAACGCTATCAGCTAACAGGGTCAAGGGTTTTGATGACCGTGGCAAGACTGTGGTCAGGCGATCCCTACAAAGGCGTAGACGTAACCATTCGAGCACTGGCTGAGATCGCTCAAAGCTGCCCTCAAGTCAAATATTTAGTGATCGGACGGGGCGACGATCAGCCGCGACTAGCGAGACTGGCAGAAGAATTGGGAGTGAGCGATCGCGTCATCTTTGCCGGATTTGTCGCCACCAAGGATCTGGTTAATCACTATCGCCTCGCTGATGCCTACGTCATGCCCTCGCAAGAAGGCTTTGGCATCGTCTATCTAGAAGCGATGGCCTGCGGCGTGCCCGTGCTCTCAGGCGATGCTGATGGCTCGGCTGACCCCCTGCAAGATGGCGAACTAGGCTGGCGAGTGCCCCATCGCGATCCCGGTGCGGTGGCGGCGGCTAGCGTTGAAATACTCAAGAGTGAAGATCGGCGCTGTAACGGGGTTTGGCTCCGGCAGAGCGTTTTAGAACGCTTTGGAAAACCTGCCTTTGCCCAAAAACTGAAGGCTCTACTAGACCATTAGCCGTGTCAGGATTGAAAACGTAATTTCGGTGACGATCGCTCATGCTCGACGACGTGTGGATTCTCAATGCTCAAGTGCCTAGCTATCAGGGATTGCAGCAGATCTGCATCCAAAACGGTGTGATTTGCGAAATTGTTCCCCAGTCCATTCGACTCCAAAGGAATTTACCTATTCTGGATGTCTCAGGAGATTGGATTTCTCTCGGCGGCATTGACCTACAAATTAACGGTGCGTTGGGTCTAGCGTTTCCAGACTTGAGTCACGAGAATGGCGACAAATTAAAGGCAATCTGCCAATTTCTCTGGAGTCAAGGCATTGATGGATTTTTGCCCACGATCGTCACCACATCGGTTGAAAAGATTCAGCGATCGCTGGCTACGATTTCCCAATTCCTAACTCAACCTTCTAAAAACACTGCCCAAATCCTGGGAGTCCATCTCGAAGGCCCCTTTCTCAACGCCGAAAAGCGCGGCGCACACCCCGCCAACTATCTGCTGCCTCTGACGGTTGAGCAAGTCAAGCGCGTTCTGGGCGATTATGCCTCGATTGTCAAAGTCATCACCCTCGCCCCCGAACTTGACCCCACTGGAGCCGCGATCGCTTATCTACGATCGCTTGGCATTCTCGTCAGTCTCGGTCACTCTCAGGCAACCGCAGCCCAAGCGCAGACAGCGTTTGCCCAAGGAGCCACCCTCGTCACTCATGCCTTTAATGCCATGCCCAGCCTCCATCACCGAGAACCGGGGCTATTGGGAGCGGCGATCGTAGATTCCAACGTTCATTGCGGGCTGATTGCCGATGGTCAACACGTTTCGCCCCTAATGCTGAAATTAGTGCTGAGAGCTAGTCAAGGTCACGGACTCTTTTTGGTCAGCGATGCCCTATCTCCCTTGGGGCTATCCGATGGCACCTATCCCTGGGACACGCGACAGATCACCGTGCAAAACGGCACCGCTCGACTGCTCGACCACACGCTAGCCGGAACGACCCTACCGCTTTTAGTCGGGGCACAAAACCTGGTGAAGTGGGGCATCTGTGAAGTTGAACCCGCGATCGCGCTAGCTACTACTGCCCCTAGACGAGCGATCGCGCTATCAGACAGCTATCTTCATCAGCCTGCACACCTGCTGCAATGGCACCTACATAATACAGGTGACTTGAGTTGGCAGCGATTATGAGCGTTTGTGAATCAAGTTTTTTGTGTGCCAGATTGAATTCTGGCTGATCTCCGTCAATATCTCTTTGAGGCTTCGCTTAAACTGGTGGAGAGTCTATTACAGAGGCGATGAAAGCCCTCTCTGCTCATAAAAAAGGGACACTTTGTGGGTGCCCCCAAGATACTCAGATTGACTTGTCAAAGCAAAACAACCTCACAAAGCCACCACTTTTCAGTTAAACAGGGTTGAGATGTTTAACTAGTGACCGTTTGGGATTTTGCCTACCCGTAGGATAACTGACAAAAGGCTGTAGCAGTCTGAGCTATACGAAAATTTCATGAAATCCTAACCGTTTCTAGGTAATTCTCACATTGTGCATTAAGAGGTGTATGCGATGTGCAATCACAAATTTCAGCCTCTCTGCTTTTGAATGCACGATCGGGGACTACGATAAACCTGTTGAGACTATCAGACAAAAACAGGCTTTATGAACGGAATCGATGACAAAACCGTTGTCCGGGACTATTTTAATGCAACGGGGTTCGATCGCTGGCGGCGCATTTATGGCGATGGCGACGTTAACAAAGTTCAGCTAGACATCCGCACGGGGCATCAGCAAACCGTTGATACGGTCTTGGCTTGGCTTGAGGCCGACGGCAATCTCTCTGAGCTAACGATCTGTGATGCAGGCTGTGGGGTGGGCAGTCTCAGCATTCCGCTAGCCCAAGCCGGGGCAACGATTTTTGCTAGTGATATTTCTGAAAAGATGGTAGGGGAAGCGAAGGAAAGAGCGGTGGCGATCGGGCTTCCTAACAATCCCAATTTTTCGGTTCAAGATTTAGAAACCTTGAGCGGAAATTACCCTACGATTATTTGTTTGGATGTGCTGATTCACTACCCCAGCGATCAGGCGATGGACATGATTAAGAATTTGTCTAGCTTGGCAACCGATCGGCTGATTCTCAGTTTTGCCCCTAAGACCTTTTTGCTCACGATTCTGAAGAAGATCGGTGAATTTTTTCCTGGCCCTAGCAAGGCGACTCGCGCCTATCAGCACCGGGAAGCAGATGTCGTTCGAGTGCTTGAGAGTTCTGGCTTCAAGATTCAGCGATCGGCGATGACGAGCACCCGCTTTTACTATTCCCGCATTCTAGAAGCAGTGCGAGGGTAGGCGTTTTGATGAGCGCTCGTGGGGCTTTGACCGAACTGATTCTAATGCGCTTTTCCGGCTCCCAAATAGAGTTCAGCGACTTTGGGGTTGTCGAGCAAATCAGCCCCACGACCCTCAAAGCGATCGCGACCCGCTTCTAAGACATAGCCTCGATCGGCCATCTCTAGCGCTTTGCGGGCATTTTGCTCAACGAGCACGATCGCCGTTCCGCTTTGGTTGATCTGTTTAATCTGCTCAAAGACGCTGTTGACGAGAAGGGGAGACAACGCGGCCGAAGGTTCATCCAATAAAAGCAAACTGGGTTGCAGCATCAGCGCTTTGCCCATCGCTAACATTTGTCGCTCACCGCCAGAAAGCGTTCCGGCCCGTTGACGGCGACGATCTGCCAGACGAGGAAATTTAGTAAAAATCTCATCTTTGAGCGGCTGTAGCAAGACATCCCGCACAAATGCGCCCATTTCTAGATTTTCTTCCACGGTCAGAGACGGAAAGACATTGGAGATCTGGGGCACATAGCACATCCCTCGCCGCACAATCTGGTCAGACTTTAGCCCCGCAATGCTCTCACCTTTAAAATTAATCTTGCCCTGATTGGGAGTCAGCAACCCAAACACCGCCTTAGCTAAGGTCGATTTTCCGGCTCCGTTGGGGCCAATGATCGCCACTAACTCCCCCGGATAGACCTTCATGCTCACCCCTTGCAAAATATTGAGGTCTTTGATGTAGCCAGCGTGAACCGTTTCGACTTCTAAGAGCGGGGCAAGATCATTCATAGTCTAGTCAAAAACGAAAGTTATTGAGGGGTGTTTTGCAACTCTGGGCGTTCTTCGGGCACGATCGCCCCCTCAACCGGGCAGACTTGCAGACAAATTCCGCAGTCGATGCAGGTCGAGAAATCGATCCAATACCAATCGGTGCCTTTGGTGTTTTTGCTGGGGCCTTCGTGAATGCAGGCAACTGGACAGGCATCGACGCAATCGGCGACCCCTTCACAGACATTGGTAACGATCGTATGAGACACAAGTTTTTTCCTACTAAAAATAGTTGAGTGAAAGCCCTTACTGAGAGCACTTTCTATGATCGCTAAGTCAGAATTTCATCCACGGGTGAGCCGTCCCCATCCATCCAAACAATTTGGGCAATGCCGCGACGACGGGCATAATTTCGGATGTCTTCTCGGCGGGTGCCACTGAGATCTAGCTCGACTTGAACTTGGGCAGATTCTCGCAGCTTTTGGGCATGGGCAAAGGCGATCGCGTGGGTCTGCGAAGTCTCTGACACCACGAGCCAATCGCTAGCAGGGGTCTTGTGAGGCAGTTGCCCCGTGGGGATCAAAATCTGGTGCAGTTGCTCAATTTGCAGCGAGAAGCCGATGCCAGGAATCGCCTGCCCTTGAGGATGAAAAAGCCCCAAAAGCTGGTCATAGCGACCGCCTTGCCCTAACACTTTTTGCCCCGATGGGGTGTTGCTAGCCACCTCAAACACGATGCCCGTGTAGTAGTCAAAGGTGCGAATCAGGCTCAGATCGAGCACGATCGGGATCTCGCCCTCGCCCTCTCCTAGCCGCAAATCGAGACTTTCTTGCAGCAACTCGATCAGTGATTTGAGATTGTTGACCGACTCTCGCTGGCTGTCATCTAACGCTAGCTGGCTGACTCGTTGAATCACATCGGCGGGTTTGCCTCGCAAATCGAGCAGCAGCAGCGCCCGATCGTGCAGGTCTTGAGACAACGGCAAAGCATCTAAGCCTGTGCGATCGAGTCGAGCGATCGCCAACCGAACCTGATCACGCAGAGGCACCGGGAAGGCCGAGAGCAGCGATCGGGTCAAGCCCGCTTCCCCTAAAATCAAGCTCCAAGAAGCTTCAGCAGCACTTTTTAGGGGTTCCAGTCCTAAATGATCGAGACAGTCAATCAGCAGCAGCAAAATCTCGGCATCAGCCAACAGCCCACCGCCGCCCAGAAGCTCGACCCCAGCTTGATAAAACTCCTGTTGACCGCTATGGCTGCCTTCTGGGGCGCGGCGAAACACATTAGTGTTGTAGTAAAGCCGTTGGGGATAGGTGGCACCCGCCATGCGAGTCACGGCAGTGCGGGCGATCGAGGCCGTCAGTTCTGGTCGCAGCCCTAGCACCTCATCGTCTAAGTTATTGAGTTGAATCACCGTCGATCGCTGAATTGCGCCCCCCGCCATCAGGGTGTCGAGCCGTTCTAAAGTCGAAGTGATGATGCGGTGATAGCCCCAGCGCCGAAACGTCTGCTGGAGCCGATCTTCGATCCAGCATTTTTGAGCAACATCTAAGGGCAATAAATCTCTTGCCCCTGCTGGAGGTTGGTAAACCATTATTTTTTCTTTCCACTAAATAAGCCGCCAAACAGTCCGCCACCGTCAGGCTTGTTGCGATCGGGCTTGCTGTTCGCATTATTAGCAGGCCGAGAGGCAGATGACTGGGAAGCAGCTTTATTGGCCTGTTGCTCTAAATATTTCTTGCCTTCTAGAGCGGTCGCGTCTTCTGGATTCACGGTCAGCGCCTTGTTGAAATGAATCTTGGCCATCGTCCCCTGTTTTTGCTGCAAATAGACCATGCCCATCAAGCTGTGACATCGAGAGTGGTTGGGATCAATTTGCAGTGCGTCTCTCAGTTCTAGAGTAGCTTGGGCATAGTTGCCTTTTTTCATAAAGCCTTCAGCCCGACGATAATATTGCTCAAGCAGCTCCTCTCTCTGCTGATGGGCCGAGGAAGGAGCCGCAGGGGCCGAGTTAGAAGGGGCAGAAGTCGAGCCAGTCGCTGCCGCCGTGTAGAGCGGTTTTTTGGGTTCCCCGATCGTGCTCTCGCCCGTGCCTTCTTTCCGGGCCAGGTAGACCAGATTTAGCTCACTAATCTGGGCAATCAGTTCTAAAACTTGATCGAGATGCTGATATTGGCGATCGGACAGGTCTTGCAGAGCCGTTCGATAAAAATGGTCAAGATTATTAGCTGTCAGCAGTTGCTTGGCCAAACTCCCCAACACTTGGGTATGGGTTTGGTTTCGCATAGCTCCCTGCCCTTTGAGCTTGAGCACGATCCCATGATCGGTGCGACTGCGCTCTTGAGAAAGCTTTTCCCAGGCAGGGTTGACCATTTTTGAGAGAAATTGACCTGCCAGTTGGCGATCGCTTTCACTCTCCAGTACGCCGCTATCCGGGTGCAGACGGCGGGCAATTTTCAAATAATTCTTACGAATTTCTTTAACGTCTGCTTCAACCGACACACCCAAAATAGAGTGATAGTCGGAGAAATCTAGCATGAACAGACCCCGTTCAATTTGAAAACTCATGGGGATGGTCTACCTGAGTAAGCTCTTCATAGATCAGTATCTGCTTATTTTATGGGATTTTCTGGCTTTACCTGCAATAACTCTTGACTAAGAGGATGATGAATTTTAGAGTTTGTGGCTAAGATTCGCCCAGATTGCAGATTAAAGGGGGCACGATCGTAGGCACTCACCCTGCCCCCAGCTTCTTCAACGAGCACAATTCCGGCTGCCATATCCCACATTGACAAGCCGCGCTCCCAATAGCCATCAAATCGCCCACAGGCCACATAAGCCAAGTCAAGAGCAGCCGCGCCGTCACGCCGAACGCCTTGAGTCAGATGGGTCAGATGGGCAAATTCGGCATAGTTGGTGTCGGTGGTTTGGTGGCGATCGTAGGCAAACCCCGTCACCAAAAGACTTTTACTCAGTTCCGCCGTTTGAGAGACTCGTATCGATCGCCGATTGCAGGTTGCCCCTAACCCTTTGGCGGCTCTAAAAAGCTCTTGATGAATCGGGTTAAACACGGCCCCCACCTGCGGAACGCCATCAATGAGCAACCCGACAGACACAGCAAAAAAGGGATATTGATGGGCGTAGTTGGTCGTGCCATCCAGGGGATCGATTGCCCAGAGATAGTCACCATCCAAGCGACCCAGCGATCCCGACTCTTCGGCCAAAATGGGGTGATCAGGCACATGGCGGCGCAAAACCTCGATCACGGCGGCTTCTGCGGCTTTGTCTGCCTCAGTGACTAAATCGCCAGGGCGACCTTTTTCTTGAATGTCTTCGAGTTTGCCCCAGTGAGTTTGCAAAACGGCTCCGGCGGCCAAAACCGCTTCGGTGGCGATGTCTAAAAAGATTTGAAGCTGTTGAGGAGAATGAGAAGCCATGAGTTTAAGCAGTGGAAACGAGGAAAGTTTAGCACTCACTCGCGAGTTTCTGGCTCTCCGGGCGGTTGTCGCAGTGGCTCTTGAGGATTCCAGATGCCCAATCCTAAAATTCGGGCGCGGTCTTGGGCACGACTAAGGCGCAGGTCGTATCTAGATTTTAGAGTTTTAGAAGCCGTCACCAGAGCGTATCCGGTAGCAACTAGCTGCTCGTTTAGCAGACGGCCGTTAGCCCAGGCGTAGACTGATCGCTGTCCTTGAGCAGTTCGTCCACCGGACTCTAGCACCACCGATTGATGGCTGATCATCTGCTCTAGCTGCGTTTTAGCGGCGTTTCCCCAGGGCTTTTGAGTCAGACTGGGCACGGCGATTCCCGCCAGTCGCACCTGTTCAGTAATCTCTGGCTGTCCAGAAAGTCCGGCAAGTTCCAATTCTTGACCGCTCAAAACCTGTTGGACTGAAACCGCCTCTCCTGACGAAAAGCTGGACTCTTGACAGCCCGACAGTCCGAGAAAAATCGGCAAAACAATCAGCGTCAGCAGTCTTTTCCAGAGATTCACGGTTAATCGCACCCTGCTTTTATTCTTCGTCGAGGGGCAAGCCCCGTTTAACTCGACCTTTGCCAAAATAGCGTCCAAACTGAAGCTCATACACTTCATCTTCGTCTTGAGTTTCAACGTCTAAGTCCGATCGGGCATAGCTGACGCAGAGCAGGGCATAGCCTTGGCGCTGCAAATCGACCGATAGCCCGATCGCTTCTGGCTGATAGAGTTCCCCCGATCGGACTCGAACGGCACAGGTCGTGCAAGCCCCGTTGCGGCACGAGAAGGGCAACTCAACCCCCTGATTTTCGGCGCTGTGGAGGATATAGCGATCGTCAGGCACCCGAAAGCTGTGGTAGGTATTTTTTTGACGGTTATAAACGCGGATGGTGTGATGAGTCATACAATTCGCCAAATTTCTTGCGCTCTCTTTTCAGTATGGGACAATTCTGGTACTATAGAAGACCTGTGACTGAGAACACAGCGCAGTTTTGGAGAGATGGCCGAGTGGTTGAAGGCGCAGCACTGGAAATGCTGTTTAGGGCAACTTAACGAGGGTTCGAATCCCTCTCTCTCCGTTCTAAAACTTAAGCCTAGTCAGGCTTCCAAGAGAGATCTGAAGTTTGGGGTTCCTTTTCAGGCGATCAGTTCGGTGGTTTTGGAGGCTTTTGACTATCGGTTGACCCTCCAACTTTGAGCGGTACAGGTGGTTCAAGGACACAAAGAGACCAGTGAAGAAGTCGCCATGAATTCCAATTGCGAGGCGACGGCCCCAATGATCCTGATGCCGATCGCTACGAGCTAGCCATGACTTTAGAGGATGATTTTGGCAGCCCGATCGCGGGGGATGTTGCCAAGACCAAAATTGGATCGTTGGGTCTAGCGATCGAGGAAATGTTTGGCTATTGGTTTGATTTTGGGGATGATTGGTGGCATCAGGTGGGTGTTGTGGCGATTACAGAACCGCACCGAAGGTCAACTATCCCCAAATTACAAAACGGGTCGGGGCAAGTCCGCTACAGTATGCTGAATTTTAAGTCTAGCGAAACTGCTGCAACAGCCAGCGATTCACAGCCCCCTCATCGTCGGTTTGGCTGCGTTGCAGGGCTTCTTCTATCACCGCGATCGCACCCTCGCTGTGTTTGAAACTTCCAGCGATCGCCTTCCAGTGCCTGCCTTTTCCGAAGTTTTCAACCTTACGATCGGTGAACTGTTCGATTGGCTGCGAGAATAGTGTCTCTTCTGCTTTAGCTGGCAGGTATTGCTAAGTCTCCGATTCTCCTCAGCTTTTTAAAGGATTTCCTAATCATGCACTCCGGTAGGGTTTCTATCTCGATCACCCAACCGCTCTATGATCACAGATATAAACGTCCGATGCACCAGCGGCAATTAAGGGAAGAGATGGGATGGATACCAAAGCATTTAAGCGATCGCTCAACAGTTCTGAAAACTATCACCGCAAGGGGTTTGGCCACGAGACTGAAGTCGCCAGCGTTATGGAGTCTGAATATCAGAGCGATTTGATTCAGCAGATCCGCGATCGTCACTACATCCTGACGCGAGGCGAGGTGACGATTCGCTTGGCAGAGGCGTTTGGGTTTTGTTGGGGTGTAGAGCGGGCCGTCGCCATGGCTTATGAAACTCGCCAACACTTTCCCACCGAGCGGATTTGGATCACCAATGAAATTATTCACAATCCTTCGGTCAATCAGCGATTGCGAGAGATGAACGTGCATTTCATCTCGCTGATTAATAACCAAAAAGACTTCTCTGAGGTGGGACAGGGCGATGTCGTGATTTTGCCCGCTTTTGGGGCCAGCGTTCAAGAAATGCAGATTCTCAACGATCGTGGCTGCAAAATTATAGATACCACCTGCCCGTGGGTTTCCAAGGTTTGGAACACCGTCGAGAAACATAAAAAAGTTGCTCACACGTCTCTAATTCACGGTCAATATAAACATGAAGAAACAGTGGCCACCAGTTCGTTTGCGGGCACTTATTTAATTGTTTTAAACCTGGGAGAAGCCGAATATGTGGCCGATTACATTCTCAACGGCGGCGATCGCGACGAGTTTTTGACTAAGTTTCAGCGAGCAACATCGGTAGGCTTTGACCCCGATCGTGACCTAGAGCGAGTCGGCATCGCCAATCAAACCACCATGCTCAAGGGCGAAACTGAGCAGATTGGCAAATTATTTGAGCGCACGATGATGCGGAAATATGGCCCCGATCAGCTAAATCAGCGCTTTCTCAGCTTCAACACCATTTGCGATGCCACCCAAGAACGGCAAGATGCCATGTTTGATTTAGTAGATGAAAAACTCGATCTCATGGTCGTGATTGGGGGCTATAACTCTTCAAACACCACGCACCTACAAGAGATCGCGGTCGATCGCCAAATTCCCTCTTATCACATCGACAGCGCCGAGCGAATTAGTGAAAACGGCATTGAGCACAAACCGCTTCACGGCGAGTTAGAAATCGCCAAAGCTTGGCTGCCCAAGGGCAAAATCGTGGTTGGGATCACGTCGGGAGCATCCACGCCCGATAAAGTGGTTGCTGATGTGATTGAGAAGATTTTTGCGCTCAAAGCTGCGGCAGTTATTTAGAACCCTATGAAGTTTATTTATTCACTGCTGCTCACGATCGTGTGGCTGTTTTTAAGCGCCTCTGCTCAAGCAGAAACCCTCAGCGATCGGGTTGCCGCTTTTCCCGATTGGCAAAGCAAACCCACCGTGCAAGCCGCCAAGGGAGATTTAGCCTATCCCGCGTGGTTAGCCGGAACTTGGCACGTTAAGAGCACGCTGGTTGACCTAGTGGCACCCTTTGCCCCAGATTTGACCACACCAGGGTTTGAGAGCAACCGCGCCTATCTCAATCAGCCGATCGGGTTTGATGTGAGGTTTGTGCGGCAACCTGTGGTCCGAAGACTGCGATCGCCAAAGCTTTAAAGGCGCTGCAATCCAAGTCGGGTGAGACAGAAGTAGTTGCCGATCGGGCTTTTAATGGCCTGAATCTAGCAAAGGCCTATCTGGGCGATCGGGCGGTGCTGGCGGTCAAAGTCGATCCGAGTTCTCCTAATCGGCAGATCACGCTGCTGCGGGGCGATCGTCAGTTGGTCTCGATCGTCAACGCGAGAGCCGTCGAAACCCCAACTGCTAGGTTTCTGACCAATTCATTTTACGACAGAAATCTTTCAGCACCGAGTTTTTCGCGGCACGTCTCAGCCCTATCTCAATGTCCAGGTTGAAACGACGACTACTGCTTACCAGCGCGGGGCTACGATCGAGGCCAATCAGATCACGGCAGTTTATCTCTCTCCGCAAGACCCCGACTACTTTAAAGCCCCGTCGGAGAAACGCCCGTGGCTTCGTGGTGTTCCAGCAATCCTCTATCGCTATCGATTGGAGTTTCTCCCAGCCGCAAGTTTGAACGTCTTCGCCCTCTAAGCAATGATTTCGACGGTGCCTGTGTCGAGGTCATAGCGGCCGCCCACGATCATCAGTTTTTGGCTTTTGACTAACCCAGCCAGAGGTTCAGATTCGCTCATCTGCTCGGCCACCAGTTGCACATTGGCTCGAACTGCGTTGTCTAACAGGTCGCCTGGCTGGCCTTTGACCCGCTCTAAGGCGGGCTGAATCGCTTTCACCAATGAGCTAATGTGATTTGGCACCTCTCTGCCCGCTACGGTGGCTGCAACTGCGCCGCACCGCTCATGACCCAACACCATCACTAGCGGAACATTCAAATTAACAGCCCCATATTCGATGCTGCCTAAAACAGCGTCATCTAAAATATTGCCAGCGACTCGAATCACAAATAAGTCACCCAGCCCTTGATCAAAGACTACTTCGGGCGGCACCCGCGAGTCAGCACAACTCAAGATAATCGCGAAGGGGGTTTGTTGGTTTGCCAATTCTGATAGCCGTTTTTGGTCGATATGCGGGTGAGACAATTGGTGGTCTATATAGCGTTGATTGCCTTCCCTTAATAGCTTGAGCGCTTGTTGAGGAGAGATGGGTGTGGTCGGCGGGGCGGCAAGCGCCTGAGTGGGGGTCAGAAAATTAGTCGTTAGCCCTGCCGCGATCGCCCCTGCCCCGATCGAGAACAGCGTTCTTCTAGAAAACTGGGCAGTAAATTGATTGAGTGTCATGGCAATCTCTCAGGTAACGAAAGGTGTTTTATCCCACAGAACTTTATAGAACTTACCAATTTTTCTATCGATCAGCCTGCTTTTTTAGACTCTCACTCTTTGATTAAAAAATCCACCAATTCGTCAGTTCAGTTCTTAGAGAAACACGCTGAAAAGTGCTTTAAAGACACTGAAGAAACGTATTTTATACCGAACTGCAAATGCCCGCTATCAGTGCCGCAAGCCAAATTAATAAAGTAGTGAAACAGCAAGTTACAAAAGATTGCACAAACGCTTAAGAAAGTAAATTTTATTATCTTTGGCGGTCATCAGAGAACTTGCTTTGTTATTGTCATGGAAGTGATGCGATCGTGCACCTGGGTTTTGCGAAGCTTTCTGAGTCACTGCGACTCAACTCGCAACCGGGAGACCTGTCCAATGTTTCCATTATCAAAACAGTTTTGACTTCTCGCTTATTCACTCAAGCGATCGAGGCTTAGTCTCTTGGCCCTTCTACTTCTTTCAATCTAGATATGAATCACTACTGCGAACATTGGATTTCTGACTGGTGCCAAGAAAACGGCTGGACAGATTGGTTTAAAGAGCGATCGGGCTATTGGGCCTTTCCTCCCAATGCGGTGATGCCTGTGCCGATTCCGACGCAAGTGTTGAGAGCCATCAAAGCTGAAAGAGGGCTAACCGTTAGCGAGAGAATTTGGAGCCTAGCAGCCATAGTGAGCACGATCGTAGCCGCTGCTTCGGGCTATTTCTTTGAGTCACCGATGCCGATCGTGTTGGCATTTGCCTTCTGCGCGATCGTGGTTGCCCGCATGGAAGGCGACGAAGATTGAGGCGTTCCTAGTCAACTTAACCGCATAAAACTTGAACGCACTAAAAAGGGTGGATACCAATGTCCGCCCTTTTTAAATTAATGCTAGCGGTTAGCTTTCGTTGGATAGTTAACCTTCGTCCGTTGGATAGTTAACCTTCGTCGATCGTCGTTGCCGAGACTTCAACCGCATCTACGTCGATCGTGCCCGCCGGAGTCAACCGCCTAAAATGTCCCTGCTCAACCTGCACGGCTTCTCCACAGCTAGGGCATTGAATCGCCGCCCCATTTAACCCTGTAAACTCATAGCGGCAGACAGGGCAAGCATCTTGCACCAGATTTTTTTGCAGCCACCACCGAAAGCCCAAAAATGCAACGACTGGGGCCAGCAGCAGCAGCGCCAGCAGCACAAAAAACGATTTTATCAACCAGCCCAGCCCTAAGGCCGCGAGCAACCACGCAAACCCAATAATGGTTAAAATGCGTCCGAAGCCAGTAATGCTTAACTGAAGATTGTTGAGGCTGTTCTGGTTCACAGCAAACTCCTATAAACTCAAAGTCACGATCGGTCTACTTCAATCTAATCAGAGACAGGCGGTTTTAGTAGACGGCTTTCTCTACCTCCATCAGGTTTGATTTCCGAACTCAAGTCACCATGGATCAAGAATAAGGGATCTCACCCAGTTGCTGACCAATTTTTGTCAAAGTCTAATCAGCAGCGAGATAAGATTTTTGGGTCGGCATTCAGTTGGGTTGCAGGGCAACTAGACGATAAAAAATTGAGAGTCCGATCGTGCTTCTCTCGCCAAACTCAAGTATAATTCTTATAGTTTGAAGGGGAGTAGCTGCTGGTCAACCAACGCCAGCCCACTTGAGTCAACATGCTGGTGATGAGCCTGGTTCAAGTGACAAATCGGAGACAGAGAGTAAGAATTCAGTCAATAAACTGCTTCTAAACTCTGCACCCAAACTTGTAAGCGAGACCTTCACTGAGTTCACATCTGATGTGAGCTTGGTGGAGTCGTTGCACCCTCATCAAGCCCACTCAGAAAATCTCTACACTGTTGATTCTGAGGAGCTTGAGAGCGTGTTAACTGCCTTTACTGCGGGTTTGTTGTTGATCACCGTGTCTGAGTTAGGCGACAAGACCTTCTTCATTGCGATGTGTTTAGCCATGCGTCATCGTCGCCGCTATGTGTTTGCTGGTGCGGTGCTGGCGTTGGCTGCAATGACCATTTTGTCAGTTTGTTTAGGGCGGATTATATCACTGTTGCCCAAAGACGTGACGCACTATGCTGCGATCGTGCTATTCGTCGCCTTTGGCATTAAGTTGCTCTATGACGCGGCTCAAATGCGGCCCGAATGCCGCGATCACACCCTGGTAACCAATGACTCGGCTGAGTGTGCGTCTGAGGCAGAGCGAGACGCGATTGCGGCCATTGCCCAAGCCGAAGCCAATCTCAAACAGAAAACGCCGTTTGCCATCTGCGCCGAAGCGTTTGTGCTGATTTTTGTGGGGGAATGGGGTGATCGGACTCAATTTGCCACGATCGCCCTAGCTGCGGCTAACAATCCGGTTGGGGTGACGCTGGGAGCGATCGCGGGTCACACGATCTGCGCGGCGATCGCCGTCGTTGGCGGCAAACTGATCGCTGGGCGGATCTCAGAACGAACGGTGACTCAACTAGGCGGCATTTTGTTTTTAGTGTTTGCCGTGGTTGCTTGGTTTGAGGGCACCTGAGGGCTTTGGCATTATTGATCGGCACGCCGCGATTCGTTAGGCGACTCGGTGGGGCTAGAGGGGTAGAGATCGCTCGATCTCCCGTCCGATGGCTCAATTCGTCGCACCTGAATCTGATGTAATCGCGGGCCCTCGGCAGACACCACAGTCAACTCGCAGTTGCCATATTGCAGCGTCTCACCCGGAGCCGGAATCTTTTGCCACTGGTAAAACAAAAAACCGCCGAGGGTCTGATATTCTTCGGCTAGGGGAAACTCTAGATTTAACTCCTCGTTCACTTCTTCTAGATTCATCTGCGCTTGAATCAAGAAGGTATTTTCATCGAGGATTTGAATCGAAAGTTCTTCATCGCTTGGCGGCTCTGAGCTATCGCCAATAATCTGACTAACAACATCCTGAAGGGTGACCAACCCGGCGGTGCTGCCAAACTCATCGACCACCACCACCATGTGCAGTCGCGATCGCTGCATCAAGGTCAGCAGTTCCCCCAAGGGCGTATATTCTGGCACAAACTGCGCGGGGTGAATCCACGACTTAATCGGACTGTCTAAGGTCAAGGTGCCCTGCACTAACGGCTCTGCCAGTTCTTTAAAGTGAATCATGCCGCAGATATCATCCAGCGAGTCACCGATCACCGGGTAGCGAGAATGTCCCGAATGGGCCACTTCTTCTAACAGATGTCGAACCGTCGCATCGACTCCCAGGGTGATCATACTTGGACGCTGCACCATGACTTCAGTCGCCGGAACGTCTCCAAACTCAAAGACATTACTCAAAAGCTCGCGTTCTTCAGCCTCTAACCCCGTCGATTCACTAGAGGTGGAGATGATTAGCTGTAGCTCTTCAGGAGTCACCTGGTTATACCATCCCTGCCCGGTGTATTGGACTCCGATCAGGCGCAGCAGACAGCGCGTCGATTGATTAAGAATCCAAATAAATGGGTTAAAAAAGCGGGCGATCGCCAGACTAAATGGCCCTAGAAATCGCGCCAGTTCTTCGGCGTAGAGCATCGCCACTGATTTAGGACACAATTCACCCAACACGATTTGCAAATAGGCAATCAACAAAAATGCTAGAGGAATCGCCAGCGAGTGAGATAGGGTTTGCACGATCGACGGTGAAAACGGCAGTTGAGCAATCCAGTTAGCCACAACGACGGCCATCGTGCTTTCGCCGATCCAGCCTAGGGCCAGACTCGACAGCGTGATGCCCAACTGAGTGGTAGACAATAGGCGATCGATGCTGCGCTGCAAGTTTTGCACGGTGCGAGCCTGAATGTCTCCTGCGTCAACCAGTTGGTTAATGCGCGATCGCCGCACCGAAACGATCGCAAACTCTGCCGTCACAAAAAACGCATTAATCGTGATCAGCAGCAACACTGACGAAAATCTCAGCGCTACATCCGTCCAACTTAGACTTTGCAGCGCACTCGACACCAAACCGACCGCAAAAGGGGCAATCATTTGCGAAGAAGACCCATAAACAATGCACCACAATGGGCAATCAAAAGACTTTAGATAATGCCCCGAACTTTGTTAGTTTGGGCTTATTTGACCGGGATGTCAGCCATCCGCAGTTGGAGCTTTTGATCAGGATAGTCGGTTAGCTGGATCGAGACTTTTTGAGCCTTGTCCAGCAGGGTTGTCGAAAGCGAAACCGTTCCGCTAAATTTCTGATTATTGGGTGGCAATTCGGTTGGCAGGCGATCGGTGTCGGCACTGAGCACGCGCCCCTGTTCATCGGTGACGTTTAAAAAACTATAGAGAAATTTGACGGGTTGGGTGCCCTCATTTTTGATAGAGACATCAAACACTACAGAGTCTCCTCGCTGCCGAACGCCGCTGACTTCGATCGTGACCCCTTTGTCTTGGCTGACGATCGGAAACTTGGCTGAGGCTGTCACCTGTTTTTCTGGCTCTGGTTTGGGTGAAGTGGGGGTAGCGGCAGGGGCTGATTTTGCGTTCCCATCTAGGCGGGTTTTCACCTTCTTGATAATATCTTCTTCCTGCAAAATCACTAGCTCTTCTGAGGCTCGCGTCGAGCTAGGTTTTTTGCCCCCTTTGTTAGTGGGGCGGGCATCGGGCTGCGTAATTCCCTTCAGGGCTTCTCGTCCGATCGCAAACCCCCAAGCTCCGGTCACGATGCCTGCACCAAACATCAGGGTTAGCAAAATAAAAGTCAGGGCAACCGTAGAATTAATTCGCATCGATCGTGATCAAGATTAAGTGAACGGTAAACGCGGTTTGACCTGAATTGTATTCGCTAAACGAGATTAAGACCACGCTCCATTAAAAAAAATATCGCGGCTGAGAGACAACCGCGAAACTCAAGCTAAAATGTTACACGAACCCATCTGCGCCGTTGACCGATTGGGGAGGTAGCGAGCTCATAATTCGCCTTCAGGCTGGTTCGATTCCAGCACGGCGCATTTCGTCAAAGTCTATTGACCAAACACTAGCTCAGAGCCAGTTACTCGGTTGCTGACACTGGCACTAGGAAGCGTCAAAACCGACGTGCTGTAGGGGTTTGGTAGATCTACCGTGCGGATTAAGGGGTCGCTGGTGCTTTGCTGATTGAGCAAATCGCGGTAGATGCGATCGACGCGATCGCCATCACGAGCAATAGCGTTTTCTGGAAATCTAGGCACGCCAACCAAAGCCTCGATCGGGCGTTTGACATCTTGAAACCCTTCACTCGCTCCATAAAAAGCCCGATTAACCGCATCTGGCACAGATTCACGCGGCTTAAACGTCGCAGGTCTTTCTTGAGCCGTGGCTGCTGTCGCCACCGTCGAAGCCGCCGCTAGAGCCACTAAGCTCAAGACACTCTTTAACCTCACGCCCATGGGATTTGTCTCCACTATTCCGCTAAAGTTTAACTTTGGATTGTTGATTAAAACCGGGGTTTTGACCGGGTTCGTCACGCTATCTTCTCAATCATTAATAACTCTAGTCTGCCCTACCTATGACAAATCCGTCTCAATCTTCAGCAAATTTCCCGTGGGCGATCGCCGAGTTACCTGCTCTTCGTCAAGCGCTGTTGACGCTGTTTTGTGAGGTCGCCTATCGAGAAGGTGATTTTTTGCTGTCTTCGGGGCAAAAAAGCACCTACTACATTAACGGCAAACAGGTGACGCTGCACCCTCAAGGCGGTTTGGCGGTAGGACGAATTCTGTTGCCTTACGTGTCGCCTGAAACGGTGGCGGTGGCAGGCTTGACCTTGGGCGCAGACCCGATCGTCACCGCAGCTAGCGTCGTCGCGGCTTATGAAGGGCGATCGCTGGCGGCTTTAATTGTCCGCAAAGAGGCTAAAGGTCACGGCACTCAAGCCTATATTGAAGGCCCAACTTTGCCAGAGGGCAGCCCGGTGGTGGTGTTAGAAGATGTGGTGACCACGGGACAATCGGCGATGAAAGCGGTGGATCGACTGCGAGAAGCGGGCTATCGAGTTGAGGAAGTGATTACGCTCGTCGATCGTCAGCAGGGCGGCGCAGAGTTCTACAAAACGGTGGGGCTAAAGTTTCAAACTGTTTTCACGATTCAAGATCTGCAAAAACGCTGGCAGGATCTTCACGCCTAGTAGTTCACCCATTCAACTTTGACTAGTACAGATCTTTGGCGATGATGCGATAGTCTTGGGCTTCCGACCCTTGGGGGCACTCCCCCAAACCCCCATTGGGGGACGGTTGCCTCCCCCAAACCCCCTGCAAACGAAATCTTGGCTAAGTAGTTTGACATGACTCCTCAGAGTTTGTTTGGTGGACTACTAGGGTGAATGGGACAAGATCCAGTCTCGCAAAATCGGGTTAACCAGTTCTGGCGCTTCGTCTTGGGGGCAATGACCTACCCCTTTTAGTGGAATGAATTTTTCAACTTGAGGATAGTCTGCAAAGGCTTTGCCAAGCTCGATCGGTTCCCACGGGTCTTTTTCTCCCCACAAAATCAGGGTCGGACAGGACAGTTTTGGGAACAGATCTTCGGGCAGTGGCCCTTGAGAATAGCCTGTGAAGGCGACAAAAACGGCTGCGGCACCCCGATCGCGAGCCGCTCTCATCAACAACTCGACTAGCTCATCGGTGACGGCTTCCGATCGGGCATAAGCCTTGAGCAAAATATTGCGAACGGTTTTGGGCTGGGCGAGTTGCTTAAAAAACAGATTGCCGACCCACTTCTGTTTAAGAATTCCCTGCAAAACGGGCGCACCGACGCGCTTAATCCAGGGTTGTCCGATGCGTTTGCGATCGTGCAGCAGTCTTAACGAACAGTTGATCAACGCCAATCCCCGTGCGAGGTCTGGATAATCGACGGCAGCTTGCATCGCCACAATGCACCCGATCGAGTTGCCCACCAAAAAGGCCGATTCGCCCACGACTTCACGACAAAAATCGGCGATCTGCTCCGCCCACGTCTCAAAGGTGTAGTCAACTTGCTCGATCGGCACGGGCTTTTCTGACTGACCAAACCCGATCAAATCCACCGCATAGACTCGGTACGTCTTAGCTAACTCTGGCGTGTTTTTGCGCCAGTGATAATAGGACGCGCCAAACCCGTGAATCAAAATCACCGCAGGCCCCGCGCTGCCCTGGGTTTGATAGGCAATTTTAAAGCCTTTCCACAGCCAGGTTTTGTCGATCGTCCGATCAGAAGAAGCCACCATAAAACTTAATTACAGAATTATAAACTTTTATGTAGTCTAGTTTAACGTCAAGCGTCCAGTCGTTGCCCTTTGAACCCTGAGCCTTTTTGTGTCACGATTTGGATGCGGTTTTGCTTTGAAGTCTTACTCCTTCACCCTTTAAGTTGACTTTATGGACACGATCGGAACTCAGATTGGCGGCTACGCTCCAGATTTTGAACTCCCCGGAACCGATGGCTCAGTGCATCATCTCGCCCGCTATCTTGAACAGTTTCGAGCGGTCGGAGTCGTGTTTATGTGCAATCACTGCCCCTATGTGACGCTCTATCTTGATCGCCTCAAGCAGATTCAAAGCGACTTTAAGGGGCAAGGCTTGACGCTGATCGGCATTAACCCCAACGATGCAGAGCAGTTTCCTGAAGACAGCTTTGAGCAGATGAAACCCTTTGCCACCAACCATCAGGTGAATTTTCCCTATATTCGCGATGTGACTCAAGAAGTGGCCAATGCGTTTGGGGCCCAGAAAACGCCCCAGGTGTTTTTGCTCAACCAGCAGGGTGTGCTCTGCTATAGCGGCGCGATCGACGACAATCCCCAAAATCCTCAAGCTGTCGAGGCGAACTATTTGAGAAACGCGATCGCGAAAGTTCTGATCGGAGACGCGATCGTGCCCACTTCAACTGACCCGATCGGGTGCTCTGTCAAATGGCGCAACAGCTAGCGATCTCTCTGAGGAGTGATTCCTCAGAGCAAAACTATCAAGGACTGCTCTCCCAGGCAGATCTGATAAAAGCACCTGATCTGCTGCTATCTTAAGGTGAAAGCAATTGAAGTCACGCAAGTCATCGTCACATGGGAATAACTTATCGGCGGATTCTGCTGAAGCTCAGTGGTGAAGCCCTGATGGGCGACCTGTCCTACGGGATCGATCCTGCCGTAGTCAACGGGATTGCTGAAGAAGTTTCAGAAATCGCCGCCACTGGAGTTCAGATCGCGATCGTGGTCGGCGGCGGCAATATTTTCAGAGGGGTGAAAGGGGCAGCGGCAGGCATGGAGCGAGCCACCGCTGACTATATCGGCATGATTGCTACCGTCATGAATGCCATGACCCTGCAAGATGCTCTAGAGCACATGGGAGTGCCGACACGAGTGCAAACGGCGATCGCCATGCAAGAAGTTGCCGAACCCTACATTCGTCGTCGCGCCATTCGCCATCTCGAAAAAGGTCGAGTCGTCGTGTTTGGGGCGGGGTCTGGCAATCCCTTTTTCACCACAGACACAACGGCTGCTTTAAGGGCGGCTGAGATTGGGGCAGATGTGCTGTTTAAAGCGACCAAGGTCGATGGGGTCTATGACGCTGACCCCGCGCATCATCCTGAGGCCAAGCGCTTTAAGAGTCTCACCTATTCTCATGTGTTGACCCACGATCTCAAAGTTATGGACAGCACGGCCATCTCGTTGTGTAAAGATAACAATATCCCCATCATCGTCTTTGATTTGTCGGTTGCCGGAAATGTGCGCCGTGCAGTGATGGGAGAATCTATCGGAACGATTGTCGGAGGTCTCTGTGAAGTTTGCTGATGTCGAAGACCATATGAAGAAGGCGATCGAAGCCACTCAGCGGTCTTTTAATACCATTCGGACGGGTCGAGCCAGCACTAGTCTTCTAGATAAAGTGTCGGTCGAATATTATGGGACTCCTACGTCTCTCAAGGCTTTGGCGAATATTAGTACGCCTGATTCGAGCACCATTCAGATTCAGCCTTACGATCGGGGCAGTCTGGCGATCATTGAGAAGGCGATTTCGATGTCTGGTTTAGGGTTAATGCCCAACAATGATGGGTCAGCGATTCGATTAAATATTCCGCCGTTGACCAGCGATCGCCGCAAAGAACTGGTGAAACTAGCCACCAAATATTCTGAAGAGGGCAAAGTCTCGGTTCGGAATATTCGCCGGGATGCGGTCGATGCGGTGAAAAAGCAAGAGAAGGCGAAGGAAGTCTCTGAAGACGAATCGAAGGATACTCAAGACAAAATTCAAAAGCTAACCGACAAATATGTCGCTGAAGTGGAAAGAGTTTTGGCAGAAAAAGAAAAAGACATTCTGACGGTCTAAATTCGTCAAACTAATCTTCAAAGATTGGAATCTCAATTTTGCAAGCGGTAAGCTGATGAATAGTCAACTGCCGCTTTTTAATGGGCAAAATCAAAAGTCAGGCACGATCGCCGGAAACCGCTTTTTTTGATCAGGGGTGAGAGTCTCCCAGCGATAGTCGTGAGTTAAATAAATATGACCGAGACTGTCTATATCGAAACTAGTATCTTGGGATACCTTACTGCTAGGTCAACCAAAGACCTGATCTTGGCTGCAAATATTGAGATCACAAAAGACTGGTGGGAATCTCGTCGAAACGCCTTCACTCTCTACACTTCGGAGGCGGTTCTAGAGGAAGTGGCACAGGGGGACGCAAAGATTGCTGCTCAACGACGGGAGATTCTGCGCAATTTTCCCTTGCTGTCATTGAATCAAGTCGTACAAGGTTTAGCTGCGCAATTTCTCGCTCAAAGTAGTCTTCCTGCAAAGGCGAGGGTGGACGCGATCCACATCGCTGCCGCTACCATACACGGCATGGATTATCTGTTAACGTGGAATTGCAAACATATCGCCAATGCCCAAATGCAGAGGAAGTTGGCGGAGATTAGTCTAGATTTTGGCTATGTGTTGCCTATCCTGTGCACACCCAATGAACTAATGGGAGATTAGGTTATGTGGACAGATGAGATTGTCGAAGAGATCCACCGAATCCGTGAAGAGTATGCGAAATCCTTCAACTACGATTTGGACGCAATCTTTGCAGACCTACGCAAGAAGGAAGCAGAAAGCGGCAGAGAAGTCGTTAACTTGTCGCGAAAGCCCGGTATAACAACACGTTGGAGCAGACGAGCAAAAACTCCTGGTGAGGAAGTAATGGATGCTAGCCGCCGCCCAACTTAGCTGTTCTCGTTGGGTATTGCGCTCAAACTTCATCTCTGGATTTGCCCGACAAAGCTGATCCTGGATTACAGGATTGAAATTGATTGTGTAGGCTGTCATGTCAGCACTTCCGCAGCTTGACGAGATTGGATTTCTAAATAAACCAGCAGCGCGTTAATATCCGCAGGGTTGACCCCCCCGATGCGAGTTGCTTGCCCGATCGTCATCGGTTTGACTTTGGCTAATTTCTCTCTCGACTCTTTAGAAAGCGTGGCGATCGCGGCATAGTCCAAATCATCCGGCAACTTGCGATGTTCTTGACGAGCCGTTTGATCAATCTGCTGCTGCTGACGTTGAATGTAGCCCGCATATTTGATGTCAATTTCGGCACCTTCTCGTTCAGAGCGATCGAGGGCAGCGTTTCCCAATCCATGTCGATCTAAATCTACATAGTGAAACCCAGAGCGCCTTAAAAGCTCTGCTAAAGTGATTGATCCTTTAATCGCTTGCTCAGTATTTTTAGCAATCGCTTGACCAATCGCATCGTGTTCTTTGATGCGTGTCTCATGCAATCGCTCTTTTTCAGCCGTGATATTTTCTTGCTTAGTGGTGTAGAGTTGCCAGCGACGATCGTCAATCAATCCAATCTCTCGACCGAGGGACGTGAGACGCTGATCGGCATTGTCCGATCGCAGGAGTAACCGATATTCCGATCGTGAGGTCAACACCCGATAAGGTTCGCGCAGATCTTTAGTGCACAAATCATCGATCAGCGTCCCGATATAGCTCTGCTCACGCGGAAAGACGATCATCTCTTGATGACGACAAAACCGAGCCGCGTTGACACCCGCGACCAAGCCTTGAGCGGCCGCTTCTTCATAGCCCGTTGTGCCGTTAATTTGACCCGCACAAAACAGTCCCTCAACTTTTTTGGTCATCAGAGTCGGGTAGCACTGCGTCGCGGGCAGATAGTCATAATCGACCGCATAAGCAGGACGCAGCATCGCGCAGTTTTCTAGACCAGGGAGCGATCGCAACATTTTTAGCTGAATCGTTTCGGGTAGCCCCGTTGAAAAGCCTTGAATATAAAGCTCTGGAGTGTCGCGTCCTTCTGGCTCGATAAAGATCTGATGGCTTTCTTTGTCGGCAAAGCGGACAATTTTGTCTTCAATGCTGGGGCAATAGCGCGGCCCTTTAGAATCAACCCAGCCGCCATAGACGGGCGAGAGATGAAGGTTTTCGCGAATAATTTGGTGGGTCTCGGCAGTGGTGCGCGTCAGGTGACAGGGAATCTGTTCGCGCTCAACCCACACGTCAGGGTCAAAGCTAAACCAGCGAATCTCTGTGTCTCCGGGCTGCGGTTCGAGTTGAGAAAAGTTGACCGATCGCCGATCGACTCTAGCAGGTGTCCCGGTTTTTAAGCGTCCGGTCTCAAAGCCCAATCGATTCAAAGTCTCGGTCAAGCCTACGGCTGCAAACTCTCCGGCTCGTCCGGCGGCCATTGACTTGTTGCCGACCCAGATCATTCCACCCAGAAAAGTCCCGGTGGTCAGCACCACAGCTTTGCACTCAAACGCTACCCCAAAGTAGGTTTGCACTCCTCTAACTTCTTGGTTTGCCCCCAAGACAAGATCGGTGGCCATGCCCTCGCGAATGGTCAAATTCTCTTGATTTTCTACAATGCTCTTCATCACCGCCGCATATTCGCGCTTGTCGGTTTGCGCCCGCAGCGCCCACACTGCCGGGCCTCTTGAGGCGTTGAGAATGCGCTTTTGCAGGTAGGTACGATCGCTGACTTTGCCAATTTCGCCCCCCAACGCATCGACTTCATGCACCAACTGCGACTTGGCTGGGCCGCCCACTGCCGGGTTACACGGTTGCCACGCGATTTTATCGAGGTTGAGGGTCAGCAGCAGCGTGCGACAGCCGAGCCGAGCGCTAGCCAATGCTGCTTCACAGCCTGAATGCCCGGCTCCGACGACCACCACATCATAGGCATCAATAAAATCTACAGGAGCGTTCATGGCGATCGGGTGCAGCAGAAGGTCAGACTCTATTTTAACGGCTAGCGCTGGCATTCAACTTTGCAAGCAAGCGAAAGACTGCCTATCGTCTTAAACGATCGCATACGACATAATGTTTCTGTCTCCTACATTGAGTTTGGAGCAAAAGCCAGTGCAGAACTTTCCACGGGACGCACTGGCTTCTACTTTTGATCGTTCTTGAACCAAAGCAGCACTTAATTGAGCAAAGATGAACCAAGATGAACCGCAAAAAAAGGAATCTTCTCGGCGTTTGAATGTTCCTTTAACGGAAGACGAGAGCGAAAAGCTTAAAAAACTGGCAAGAGTAGAAGAGCGATCGGAAGGAAAAACAGCTCAAAGGTTGATTCGAGACGGTTTGAAGAAGGCGGAAGAAGAGGGGAAAATTTGAAGCGATCGCAGCCCGTGAACCCCCACCCATAAAATTCCTTCATCAACCCTTTAGAAACCGATTCAATTTGGCAAATTCCTTGAGAGATCCTACAGAATTCGTCTAAGACTCTAGCGAGTCGCGCTATGGTGAACAGCAAATCTGAGCTTCTCGAAGGGATAGATGAAGTATTTTTTTCTCTCCGATGGTTGGTTTGTCGGTCGCATTTGGGAACTCGGCGGCTTGTGGAACGAAATCGCCTGGAGGCGCACCCCAGAAATTGAGCAAACCACCCTCTGCCTCTGGGAAAATGGCGAAAAGCTGTGGCTCTATCGCGTCGAAGAGGCCATTCTCATGGTTGAGGTCAAGCCAAGTTTAGAGATTGCCGCGACGATGCCTAACCCGGCGATCGGGCAAGTGGTTTTAAAACGACTGATTACCGCCGACCAAGCGATCGAGATTCTCTGTAGCACTACGGGACTGAGTTCACACCCATAAGTCCGCGGGTTTCACCGAATTCCACTAAACTTCTTCACTAAATGTCATCGCCCTCTGCTTGAGTGACTATAATTCTCAAACGAATATTAAAATTCGTACAGGATTTAGCGCTAACTTGGCATTTGAGCTATCCTCACTAAGTGCTATGAGTGGGGATCGTCTCTTCAAACGCCGACAACACCTGTGATCAAGATCAGCCTAAACGGTTGCTCATTAGTTTAATCATTATCCTAAAGGTGCATTTGCAGTCAATCGTCCGTTTTGATCGACATCAGCAAGAAAGCTATGACTCAACCCGTCACAAACCCCAAACCGCTTCTCGATCCTACCCATGATGACTCGCGGACTTCAGGCGTAGATTCGCTGCCTGAGCCATTTTTGGTCGAGTCTTACGCCGATCGCTTGATGGATGACCTGTTTGGTGATGTCGATCGCTTGCTCGACGGGGCCGTTCCTCCTTCTGAGCCAGTGCGGGTGGAAGCGCCCGCTCCCCGACCTAAGCTCAATCTTGCTCCGCCGCCTCTCTCGTCTGGCCTGCTGACTCGCCCGCAGCCGCAACCTGAACGCGATCCCTCCACGCTGCCCGATCTGGGTGAATTGGTGAATACCCAACCGCCGCCCAGCGATCGGGGAAATGGGTTTACTCGCTTCTTGATCATCACAGGATGCACGTCTGCTGTCGCAGCGTTAACCGTTTGGCTCGTGACGAGTGGGCTAGCTAGCCGATTTGTGACCGCGTTGACTCCGCTCCCTGAGACGATCGTGCCCACGACGATCGCTCCAACTCCCCAGGTAGACACCAACCCGCAGTTTTCTGACTATGTGCAGCGATCGCTCGAAGCCATCGATCGCAAAGCCGCCACCGGAAAAGCAGAAGGACTGCCCACCGCGCCTTATAATAGCGGGCTGCCCACGGTTCCGGTGCCTGCTAATCAGCCGCCGCTGCGATCGTCGGTGCCGTTGCCCAAAACGTCTCCGATCGTGGTCACCGTGCCTCAAGCCTCCAGCCCCGTTGACCCCTCTCGCCGAGAGCTAAACCAGATCTTGGGTCGGCTGGCCAGTGTGTTAGAGCGCCTTTCGCCCACCGCCAATCGCCCCGTCACGTTGCAGCCTCAAGCGCGCTCTGTGCCCCAAGCTAATCCTGAACCCGTGGCCCCTCAGCGCACCCTAGTTGGGGTTCTAGAAGGCTCAGACCCCTCACGATCGGCGGCTTTATTTGAGTTGAATGGCATCACTCAGCGCTACTACGTGGGTGAAAGTATTGGGTCGAGCGGCTGGAACCTGGTCGAAGTGTCTAAACAATATGTCACCGTGCGCCGAAACGGGGAAGTTAGAACGATCTCCGCCGGGCAGAAACTCTAAAATAGCGATCAGTGGGTGGCGCGACGATCGCCATTCACCCTTCACCATTGCAGGAGTTGCGATCATGGGTCTGTTTGATGATTTCAGTCGATTTCTCGAAGCTCGACTTGATGAGTTTTTGCGAAATAACCCTCATTTAGAGTTGCAGGCGCTCGAAGAAAAACTGCGAGAACAGGAGCAAGAGACGCGGCGACTGATGGCAGACTTGCGGCTCAACGAAAAGCAGCTTCAAGATGAGATTTTGGCGACGGCTCAAGAAATTCAGCGCTGGCACCTTCGCATTGAGAAAGCAAAAGCGGCTGGCAGGCTCGACCTGGCTGAACCTGCTCAGGCCCACGAGGCGGGCTTGCTGCGAGAAGGCAATCAAAAATGGGGCCAAATGGAGATTCTCAAACAGCGCCTCAAGCAGACTGAAGAGTTGCAGCAGCAGATTCAGACCCGTCGCCAAGAAGTGCAAACTAAAATCACCGAGGCTCAGGCGGCTCGTGCAGCGCAGACCGAAACCCGGTGGGCTGTGAACGGCTGGAATCAAGATCAAAACGCGACCTATATTCACAGTTCGGCTGACCCCCTTGAGCAAGAGTTTAAGCGCTGGGAAGCCCAAGAAGAGCTTGATCAGATGAAGCGAAAAATGGGCAAATAAAAGGCTGAGAGGTGACCCGATCGCTGCTCCTTGCCAAGAGCCGTCGATGAACTCCGATCCGTCGTTAGCATAGACAATGGGCACGGCGATGCCATGCCCTTACAGGTGAGAGTCAGTGCATTAAAGAGACGTTCTGCGGGAACTCTACAGATTAGAAATAGTTGACAGATAGAGAAATTTATTTCACGATCGCTCCCATAAAACTCAGCAAAAGCCTGAAACTATACACCGTTAATTACCGCTTTAATCACCTTTGCCCAGCGATTTATGCCCTTCAGATTTATAGAAATGGACAAAACTTTTAGGATTAAGAACAAGATTAGAAATTGGCTTAACGTTGTGCTGGCGCTGCTGATATCGCTAGTGATCATCCACCAAGCGCAACCTTCTGTGCGGGCGATCGTGCCACCGCCCGCCAAGTTAGTAGACATCCGATCAGTTAACTCAACTATCAAATTAGACATTCGATATGCGACTAAAAATAATTTCACCAAACAGCAGCTTTATCGACAAGCTCGGTGTTTATTAAAGCCGAAAGTTGCCAATGACTTATCACAAGTGCAAACAGATTTAGAATCGCAATCGTTAAGCTTAAAAGTATATGATTGCTATCGTCCTCTATCTGTGCAGAGGATTATGTGGAAGATCGTGCACAATGATCTCTACGTTGCAAACCCTGCGAAGGGATCGAGACACAATCGGGGATCTGCGGTAGATGTCACTCTCGTAGACAAGTCTGGCAAAGAATTAGAAATGCCAACAGGATTTGATGATTTTAGCGATCGTGCTCATCGTGACTACAACCCTATCAGCCAGACAGCTAAAAAAAATCGCCAGACCCTAGAATCAGCTATGATCAAACGCGGGTTTATCCCTTTGCAAACCGAGTGGTGGCACTTTGACGCAAAAGACTGGCAGCAGTCGCCCTTGATGGATATTGCCTTTGAGGCGATCGCTCAATAACGTTCAGTTGTGCACTTGAGACTTGAATTCATCGCTAAACTTGCAGTTAGTCTGGTGCGTTTGGCAGCGGCAGCTTCAGCGTGAAAACGGCTCCCTGTCCTTCTCCTGGGCTATCAACTTCAATGGTGCCCCCGTGGGATTCGACCAATTGCCGCACGATCGCTAGACCCAACCCTAGCCCACCAAACTGTCGCGTCGTCGCACTATCAGCTTGCCGAAAAGACTCAAACACAAACGGCAAAAAGTCGCCCCTGATCCCCTTTCCGGTGTCGCTGACTTGAATCTGAGCCTGATCAGCAGCCTGCATTAAGTTAACGACAATTTTTCCCCCGGCGGGCGTAAATTTGACGGCATTTGACAACAGATTCCAGACCACTTGCTGAAGACGGTTGGCATCGCCTGACACCCAGATCGACCGCGATCGCGGTTCAAATTTAACCGCGATCGCCTTAGCCTGGGCCGCTAATTGCAGGGTGTCGATCGCCGATCGAATCGTCACATTCAGATCCACTGCGGCGATGGTCAGACTGAGTTTGCCCTGCACAATGCGCGAGATATCTAATAAATCATCAATCAGTTGCGTCTGCAAGAGAGCATTGCGCTCGATCGTTTCTAGCGCTTGTTGGGTTCTCGTGGCATCAAACGATCGCGTCCGCAGCAGTCTTGCCCAGCCCAAAATTGGGTTCAGCGGAGTTCGCAATTCGTGAGACAGAATGGCTAAAAATTCATCTTTCATGCGGTTAGCGGTTTCGGCCTGGGCACGGGCCTGCTGCTCACGGGACAGCATCTGGGCGCGAACTTCCTCAGTTTGTTGGCGCTCTAGCTCAGTGGCAATTCTCAGGGCAAAAACCGTCAGCAGTGACTCTGCAAGATACACATTTTCTAAAGGCTTAACATCCATGACGCTCAACAGCCCGATCGCCACTCCCCTAGAGTCAAAAAAGGGAATCGCAATATAGCTTTCGATCTTGAAAGGAGCCAATAAAGGCGCATCAGGAAACAGCGCCTGCACTTGATGCGGATAGCAGCAAATAGCGCGTTTTGCGATCACGGCTTGGCAGGGAGTGTCTTTGAGCAAATAGTCAAAATTTTCGCTAATCTCGCCCTGGGCGCACACCGCGATCGTGTGAATGGCTTCGTTGTTCTGATTAGTCACCAGCCCAATATAAGCATAGTTAACGTCTAAAACATTAGCAAAGTGCTGCACGAGCGCCTGAAAAAAGGCGTTGCCCGTCACGGTCGAAACGCCTTGAGTGACTGTCATCAGGGCAGCATCGGTCTGGGCAATTTTTTTGGCCGCCAGCCGCAGCTCTAACTCATCGACCACCATAGCAGCTAGATCAACCAGCGTCGCTCTTTGGTCGTCGCTTAACGCCTCTCGCGGGTTGCCGTCTAGCAAGCAGAGAGTGCCCAGGTTATAGCCATCATGCGTCACCAGAGGCGCGCCTGCATAAAACCGAACCCCCGGTTCACTAACGGCAAACGGGTTGCAAGCAAAGCGATCGTCTTTGCGAGTGTCAGGAACGACGAGAACATCGGTAGAGAGCAACGAAAAATTGCACATCGCATCGCCTCGCGGCACTTCGCAGAGATCAAACCCATAGCTTGACTTAAACCAGGCCCGGGAGTGATCGACTAACGAAACCAGCACGATCGGCACATCAAACAGTCGTGCTGCCAGGGTTGTGATGCGATCAAAGGCAACCTCAGTCGGGGTATCAAGAATGCGATATCGCCGCAACGCCTCCAGTCGGTTGACTTCGTTAGCAGGGAGGGGAATTGAGGGCAAACGTTCAGGCGGCAGCGCGTCAATCATTTAGACAAGTCGGCTCAACGTGACGGTCAACACGATCTATTATCAGACCAATGATAGATCTACCTATCTACCGGGAGAACGATCCCGACTCGAACACCCGCCGCTGTTCTCAACGGGCTATTGAGTCGGTTTTGCAGAGGACTGAGCAACCTGCAACGCTTTCACTAAATCGGCTAATGAGGTTTCTAGCTGGGTTCCGGCATCCATCGCCACCCAGCCTTCTGTGGTCAACTGACGAAACTCAAAGTGCAAGTGAGGCCCGGTCGAGGCCCCGGTGCTGCCGACTCGCCCGATCACCATTCCTTGCTGCACAAGATCGCCCGGTTTGACAAAGATCTCTGATAAGTGACCATAGAGAGTCTGCTGAGTGCCCTGATTGTGATTGAGTGCCACTGCCAGCCCATAGCCCCCCAAAAAGTCTGCAAACGCCACCTGACCTGCATAGGCGGCTAAAACTGGGGTGCCCATTGGCGCGCCTAAATCGGTGCCAGAGTGGAAGCGGCTGTCGCCCGTGATCGGGTGAACGCGCCAGCCAAAGACAGAGGTGATCGCCGAGGGAATCGAGAGCGGAAAGATGAGTCGAATATTGCCATTGCCTAGGCGGGCAGGAGGACGAATGGTGCGGTTGTAGTAGTCGCGCACGGTGCTATATTCTCGCCCGATCGGGGTCGTGCTCCCTGGAGCCGCACTCCAACCAATGCCGCTAGATGAGACATTAACCGAACCGAGATGCACAGCAGGCGCACTCACCGGAACGCCCTCTCGATCAACCCCGATCGGGCGATTGGCTGCCGTTTCTAAAGCTGGGTCGCGACGCTCGGTGGCTCCTAAGCTGTAGCTGGTGCGATCGATAAACAGGTCTCCTCCATCGGCGGGAGTGGCGGATCTAGGCGCGACTGAAGTCGAAAATTCTGGAGCCGACAGTTCAGGAGCGATCGCCGCCGGAGTCGGAGTCGATGAAGGAGTCTTCGGAACCAAGTCTATGACGATCGGAGACTGCGCTGCGGGTGTCGGAGTTTGGGCGAGGGTCACGCCACCGCTCAAAAAGCCCGAACCCACCGTCCAACCGAGTCCATACAGCAGTAAAGAACTCTGACATACTCGTTTTTGAACCGTGGAAGCCGACAGTTTACGTTCAGTCATGGGGCAATCTCTCAAGGACGTAGAGGGAAGAACGACTGACTTCTGAGTCGTTATATCAAGGCTACTGAGTCTATTGTGGCTTGAACTCAAGCGATCGACTACCGTTAATCGGCAGAGATTAGAATTATTAATCAGCCCGACAGCACCCTAACCAGCAGATTCACCTTCCCCAATGTTGCCTCGATCGGGTTATCGGGTGGCGATGTTGCTGACGGCTCGTTGCAGTTGAGCCAGCGAGAGGTTATAGCCAATAATGGCACTGACCCGATTGCCCTCTGCGCGAGTCAAATCTGTCTCGGCGTTGATCACGTCGGTTTGAGTGCCTACCCCAGCCTGAAAGCGCAACCGAGCCAGTCTGAGTGCCTCTGCTGCTTGCGAGAGGGCGGTAGTTGTGGTGTCAATATTGGCCCGGTTTGCCTGCAAATTGGTGTAAGCCTGCTCAACTTGAAACCGAACATTGTTGCGGTTCTGAGCAAACCGAGTTTCGGCAATTTCTTTGTTTCGCTCCTGTTGGGCTGCCCGCGCTTGAGCGGCTCCACCATCAAAAAAGTTCCATTGAGCTTGCAGGGCCAGGGTGTAGCCGTCTCCGGGTCGGCTCACAGATGCCTCAAAGCTTTTGAGCACGTTGTAACTAGCCGTGGCGCTCAGGGTTGGGCCCAACGCCGCCAACGCCGCTCGCCGCTGCTGCTCACTGACCTCTCGCTGCACTAGCTGCACTTCTAGCTCTGCCCGGTTTTTATAAGCGAGAACGATCGTCTCTTCGATCGGCAGTGCCCAAGTGCCAGCAGGCTGCACAGGGTCAGCGGTCGAGACGTTGATCGACTCTGGCAAACTCAAGCGCGAAGCCAGTTGACGGCGGTTAATGCCCTGAGTGGCGTTGGCGTTGGTGAGTTGCTGTTGAGCGTTGGCTAAGTTGACCTGCGATCGCAGCACGTCAAACCGAGTGCCTAACCCGGCGCGCTCTTGAGCCAGAGTGTCACTCAAACTTCGCTGGGCGTTGATGACGGCTGCCAGATTGATTCGCACTTGCTCATTGGCGTTTTGCAGATTGTAATAATCGGTGGTCGTATCCAGCCGTAGCTGCTCACGAGTTTGTTCAACGGTCAACTCGGCCGCTCTCACTTGCCGTTCTGCGGCCTTTCTTTGAGCACTGTTTAGACCCGATGTAAAAATGTTGTAGCTGAGTTGAACAGTGCCGCTCAAGCTGGTGCTGGGGGGGTTGCTGCTGTCAATCCCAAATAGCTGAGATTGCAGGGATTGCGCTTGCTGCCTTGCTGAGATGTCACCCGATGCACTCTGAGAGCGACTCAGACTAGACTGAAGACCCACCGTTGGGTAGAGCGTGGCTTGGGCTTCGCGTAGGGCCGATCGGCTGCTTTCTAGCTGAAGTCTAGACACTTGAAGATCGCGATTATTGCGTTCGGCTACGTCGATCGCTTGCTGCAAGCTGATCAGTTGAGTTCCGGCTAGGCGCACCTCATCGGGGCGGGTAGGAAACAATAGCGGATTGGTGGGCGAATTGAGGTAGGCAGGGGCAGGCGTGGGGTCAGATTTGGCAGTTGTGGGAGTGGAGACTGGTGTGCCGGGAGTTGGTGCGGGGGTGACAACAGCGGGTTGCGGCGCTGTCGCAGGAGGTTGTGGCGCTGTCGCGGGAGACTTAGACGGCGGCTGTGGGGTCGATCGCGGCGGCGTGACAGGCTTAGACGTTTGGGCGACTGAGGTTGCAGCCGTTGCAGCCATGACGGACGTGGGAGCATCGCTGGCAAACAGTTGAACGATTTTAGCGACCTCAAAAGGCGGTTGCTGAACGATCGTCTCCGGTTTAGCTGGTTTTGGATCAGCTTGATTGGCAAACGTGGCAGCGATCGCCTTGAGAGTAGGAGGTTGAGCGGCAAGATTAGAGCGTTTCTGGGGCTGACCAGCAGGCGAGGTCTGTGAGTAAGCTGCCCCCACAGAGCCAAAGGCGATCAAAGCTCCCACACCCACTTGAATTAAATGAAGAGACATTTTCATACGGTTCTTGGTTAGCCCACAGACTAAAAAACTGGCTTTTACAAACTAAATGAGGCTGAATCTCAAAAGTCTATCTTTTTAAGAGAGAAATCTGAGATCAACAGCCTTAAGCAGGATAACGCTTGTGCTGTCGATCAACCAAGCAGTTTAGCTTAATTGCGTCCGAAATTTGTAGGTGCTAATGGTCAATAGAGCGATGGCAAAAGCAGTCAGAGCGAGCGCTTCGGGGTAGAGCACTTCTAGCCCATTGCCTTTGAGAAGAACCCCGCGAGCAATCTTGACATAATGCCGCAGGGGGTTAAACAGCGACACGATCTGAAAAAATCGCGGCATACTTTCGACGGGAGCGATCGCGCCCGATAGTTGGATCAGCGGCAAATTGATAAAAAACGAAGTGAGAATCGCCTGCTGCTGACTGCGCGAAACCGTGGCTAAGAGAAACCCGATCCCAATGCCCACGCAAATATAGAGTCCTGAGAAGCCCATAAATAAGAAAAAGTTCCCTCGAAAGGGGACGTGAAAAATCAGCGTGGCAACGGCGATTGCCAGCATCACTTCTCCTAACAACAAGACAAATAGCGGCACTACTTTGGCTAGAATAATCTCCCAAGCGGCGGCTGGAGTCATCAATAACTGCTCTAGCGTGCCCGTATCTTTTTCTCGCACCACGGTTGCGGTTGAGACAAGAGAGCTACCAAGATTGAGCACCAGTCCCAAAACGCCGGGGACGATAAACCAGCTAGAAACCAGACCCGGATTGTAGAGAATAGTGGCTTGAGTGACGATCGCCGCTGAACTCTGCGGAGCCAATTGTTGACTAAATTGATTGATGATCTGAGCCGCATAACCACTGGCAATGCCCGCAGTGTTAGCATCAACCGCATCGATGAGAACCTGCACCTCTGCGGAGTGATCACTCTTGAGGTCGCGATTAAACGTCGGTGGAATCACAAGGCCCGTCGTGATGTCGCCGCGCCGCACTTGCTCACCCAAAATCTGCTCATTGGGAGGAGAGCGATCGAGCCGAAACACGCCATTTGCGGTCAACGCGGATACCAACTCTCGACTCATGGGCGTGTTGGAATAATCAACCACCCCCAACTTGAGATTTTGCACATCAGGGTTTAACGCCAACCCAAAAATGAGTAACTGCACCGTTGGCGGAAACACCAGCAGAAAGATCAACTGTTTGTTTCGCAAAATCTGACCGATTTCTTTAACCGTCAACGCCCAAAAACGACTTTCGACCAACCGATGCAGCAGCTTCATGCCTCAAACCCCTCTAACAATCAACCTGTATGGGCGTGGCACCGCCGTGCCTATGAGCTACGTCAGCAACCAGCCCGACTTAATCCACGATCTAGCCCGATAATTGCATTCGACCCATCCCGCGACGAGCGAGATTAAACAACACAAACGCTAACACTATCAGGCAGAGATGGGCCGTCCAAACGCCCGCCCAGCCTGTGCCTCGCACAAAGGCATCCCGGCTGATCTCAATGAAATAGCGAGCCGGAACAATATTGGTGACGAGAGACAGCGGAAACGGAATGTTACTCAGGGGATAGATAAACCCCGATAAGAGCAGCGCTAATAAAAATCCTGCGGTTGACACACCCTGGACTGCAACGCTGCGATTATTAGCTCGAACCCCAATCAACAAACCAAACATAATGCTGGCGATCAAAAAAATACCCGTCCCGATTAAAAACGAAGTGGGATTCCCTACAAACCAAATGCGAAACGTTGCACACCCTAAGCCGATCACAAAGAGCGCTTGCCCAATGCCCACAACAAAATAAGCCAGACATTTGCCTAACAGCAACTCAGCCGCGCTGATGCTAGAGGCATAGGTTTGCAAGATAGTGCCCTGTTCTTTTTCTCGTGACATTGCCAACGCTGCCAGCAGGGAGGGATAGATCGCCAAAATCACCCCAAACACGCCCGGCACAATATAGAGCGATTCCTGCCGCCCTGGGTTAAACCAGAGACGCACTCGTGGCGTAATTTTGCTCGTTCCCGACCTAAGATGTTGATCTTGCAAAAAAAACTGCGTGAAGGCTTGAATGCTGTTTTTAATCACTCGCGCATTGTTGACATCAGTGCCATCAATCAGCACCTGTAGCGGACTAGTTTTGTCGGCGGTGATGTCTCGACTAAAGTTGGGAGGAATGATCACGGCGGCTTTGGCGATGCCCCGATCGAGCGCATCTCGCACTGGGTCACTGCCCCGCCACTGAACGGCTACAAACTGATTGGTTTGATATAGCCCCTCGGTGTAGCGCTGGCTGAGGTTGCTGCGATCGAGATCTTGCACCACGATCGCGATATTTTTCGCCTCTAATCGGATCGCAAACCCAAAGATAAACAGCGTCATCACAGGCAAGATGAAGGCCAGGGCCAGCGTGAGGCGATCGCGACGAAACTGCGCTAATTCTTTAGTGCACTGAGCCAGAATTCGTTTCATGATGGCTGCGGTTCCTTTGGAGTTGCGCTCTGCGCTGATCGCTGCACGACTCCAATAAAGGCATCTTCGAGCGAGAAGGGAATCGGCCGCAGAGACTGAACGGTGAGATTGGCGGCGGCAAGGCGCGATCGCAGAGTGGGAATATCCCGATCGGGATCATCAACGACAATGTGTAAGCGATCGGCAAAGATCGAAACTCGCCAAGACTCCATCTGCTGTTTGAGTAAATTAGAAGCCGCTTGCGTTTGATCGGTGATCACCTCAATCAACTGTCCGGGTTGGGCGGCTTTGATCTGGCTCGGCGACCCTTCTGTGACGATTTCGCCCGCCACCATAAAGCTCATGCGATTGCACTGTTCGGCTTCTTCTAAATAGTGAGTCGTGACTAAAATCGCGGTGCCATTGCGAGCAAAATCATTGATTAACTTCCAAAATTGACGACGAGCGAGGGGATCAACGCCCGAAGTCGGCTCGTCAAGAAAGAGAATGTCGGGTTCGTGCATTACCGACGCACCAAAGGCCACGCGCTGTTTCCAACCGCCGGGAAGCTGTCCGGTGATCAAAGATTCTCGTCCTTCAAGTCCGCAGGTGGCGATCACCCAGTCAATTTTTTCACGTCTCAGTTTGCGCGGCACGCCATAGACGCCGCTGTAGAATTCCAGGTTTTGCAGAATGGTTAAGTCATCGTAGAGAGTGAATTTTTGGCTCATGTAGCCGATGCGTCGCCTTAACTCGCTGCTGCGAAGATTTCCCCGTTCTCCGCCGAGGGCAATCTCGCCAGAACTTGCGGGCAGCAGCCCACACAGCATTTTAATCGTGGTGGTTTTTCCGGCTCCGTTGGCTCCGAGTAAGCCAAAAATCTCGCCGTAGCGCACCTCGACATTGACGTTTTTGACGGCTTGAAAGCTGCCAAAATTCCGATTTAAGTTGTGAGAATAGATCGCAAAATCCGAGAGGGCATTCGTCGTGATGGCTCGGTTGCCGCCCCGCGATCGCGGAAACTCAAAAAACTGCGGGGCCGATCCCTGCTGACGCAATCGAGTCACAAACACATTTTCTAGGGTGGGTTCAGCAAGCTCGATCGTGGCGGCTTGCAGGTGATGTTGCTGAAACAATTCACGCACCTGTGCTTCCCCGGTTTGGGGATCGCTAACCAACACATCTAAGCGATCGCCAAAGGTCTGCACATCCACAATCGAGTCGGACTGAGACGGCGCAGTCAACGCTTGCTCGGCCGCCTGCAACTGGGGTGTATGCACTTCGAGGCGATGCAATCCTAAACTGTTTCTCAACTCAGTTGGCGTGCCGATTTGCTGAATTTGACCGTCATACATCAGCGCGATGCGATTACAGCGTTCTGCCTCGTCAAGATAGGGGGTTGCCACCACGATCGTCACCCCTTCTTCAGACGATAGCGCCGCCAACACATCCCAAAACTCGCGCCGAGAAACGGGATCAACGCCCGTCGTCGGTTCGTCGAGCAACAGCACCTGAGGCTGAGACACGAGCGCACAGCACAAGGCAAGTTTTTGCTTCATGCCGCCCGATAGCTCTCCGGCGAGTCGATCGCCAAATTTCTCTAAATTCATCAGTCGCAGATATTTGTCGCGCCGCTCTGAGAATTGACGATCGGGCACTTGTCTGAGTCCGCCCACGTAGCGTAAATTCTCATCAATGCTGAGATCGAGATAGAGCGAAAATTGCTGAGTCAGATAGCCGATGCTGAGTCGGGCATCTCGTGGCGGTTGTCCCAAGACTTGCACATCCCCGGTGGTCGCCTCCATCACGCCGCCGAGAATGTGAAACGTGGTTGTCTTGCCAGCGCCATCGGGCCCAATCAGCCCAAAAACCTCACCGCGTCGCACTGAGAAATCAACGCCTCGAACGGCCGCCACTCGACCATAGTGTTTGTGCAATCCGACCACGCGAATCACATCGTCTGAAGCAGGCAGAATCTAGGGGTTGGACTTCTGCAAGCTGGCTGTTGGTTAACGTTTTTTGAATCATGGTTTGAATCCTTGGGAACCTCCAGAGTGCTTTATTGGGTCGGCTCTAAAGTGATTTCTCCATCGGCTGGCATTCCTGGTTTTGCAAACCCTTTGGCATCGTCGATCGTCAACTTCACCCCAAACACTTGTTTGACCCGATCGTTGCGAAAGTAAACATTTTCGGGCGTAAACGACGCTTTGGGATCGATCGCCGACACCTCGCCGTCAGCCCTTGATTGGGATTGGAGTCGAGAAAAATCTGGGCAGCTTGACCCACCCGAATTTTGCCGATTTCGCCTTCTGGCACATAGCCCCGCAGATAAACCGAGGTTAAATCCATCACGGTCAGCATCGTTTTGCCCGTGGCGACGACTGCCCCAGGCTCGATCGGGCGGGCCGTGACGACTCCATCGATCGGGCTGATCACATTCAAATAATTAAGCTGCGCCTGAATTTCTTTTTGCTTTTCTTGAGCCGTTTTGATCTGGGCCTCTGCCTGTTTGAGTTGAGCCACCGCCTGCTGGCGCTGTTGATAAAACCCCGACAGTTGCGCGTCTCGAATATCAGGATTTAGCCCCGTTGTCTGCACTTGAGCAAAGCCGCCCTGCAGCCGCCTCAGTTGATCACGCGCCGCATTCACCCCTGCTTGACGCGCTAAAAGGTCGCCTGAGCCGTCTCGACCGAAGCTTGAGCCGTCTCAAAAGCGGTTTGCGACTGGTCAAACTGCTGGCGATTGACGGCCCCTTGAGCCACTAGCTGGGCATAGCGATCGCGATCGACGGCCGCAAATCTCTGTGACGATTGAGCTTGTCTCACCTGCGCCTCAGCCTGTTTGACTTGCGCGATCGCTTCTGCCAGTTGAGCGTTGGTCGCCGAAACGGTGGACTGGGCCTGACTAATGCGCCCACTGGCATCGCCTTTTGACTGTTTGAGATTGAGTCCGGCTTCTTGAATCTTGCTGTCGATCCCATCGATTTGAGACTGCGCTTGCTGGGCCTGCTGTTGAGCAGAAGTCACGCTGGCGATCGCGCCTCTTAGCTGGGCCTGAATTTCTTCGTCGTTGATTCGCACCAAAACTTGCCCTTTTTTGACTTCATCGCCCTCTCGCACCGCGATGAAATTCACCCGTCCGCCTGTTTTTGCGCCGATGTCAGTCTCATAGCCTTCGATCCGCCCACTTAAATGCAAACTCGTTGGCTCTGGGTGCGGCATCAACCGCCAGATTCCGTAGCCAACTCCGGCGATCGCTAGCCCGATCGGACAACCATAGAGGTTTAGGAATCGATCTTTTCTTAGGGTTTGATGGAGGTGAATCTGGCAGTCGATCAGTCGGTTGGGGACTAAGCTGAGTCATGATGAGGAGCCAAAAGAGAGGGATTGCCGCTATTAAGTCAAATGCTTTCAAGATCACAAATCATACTAGACCGTCTAGTATGATTAAACAATACTCATTAGAAAAAGTTAATACGCTAAGAAATAATTCTTCCTGCCCATTGACAATGTATCCTGCGCTCCATGACCTCACTAGACGTTGTTCCTTTTAGCATCACGCCCAAGCAAGAGCAGATTTTGCGTGGGGCAATGCGTCGTGTTTCTCAGATGTGGCTATGCAGGCACCAGCATGGATCGCGTCGCCACCGAAGCGAGCGTTTCTAAGCAGACGATTTATAGCCACTTTGTCAATAAGGAAGGGCTGTTCAAAGCGTTATTAGAATGGATGACGCTTTCCCGATTTCGAGAAGTCTATGACGGGAGCGGTCTGTGCGGTGAGCCTGCCATTTTATTGAGGCAAATTGCCCAAATTTACAGTTCTAAAGTCGCGGATCAGAATTATTTGTGTTTGATCCGATTGATTATTGGAGAGTCCGATCGCTTTCCAGAATTAGCAAAGTTATTCACAACCACGGTGATTAAACAAGGGCGACAGTTACTCAGCCAATACTTTGAGGCCCATCCAGAACTTGGCATTGCTGACTCTGAAGCCGTCGCGCAAATTTTCTTCGGGTCTCTTGTCTCTCATATGTTGGTGCAGCATATTCTCCACGGCAAAGAAGTGATGCCAATGGACTACGATCGCTTAGTCACAAACTTAATTAATCTAATTCTCGCGCCATCAAACCAGAACCACGAATCAGGGTCTAATCAAATTGACTCCTGACTTTTTCACGAGTTCTGCATAACCAGTTTTGGACTGGATATTGATCAATCTCTATCTATCTTCAACGATCGTATTCCTTCAATGCCTTGCAGTTTGGCATCAAAAGAAGCAGTTTCTACACACTTGATCTGTTGATTGATCTTCAAGATTAAATAGTCTGAAAAATCAGCTTCTCCTCGTTTCATTTGTTGAACTGCCCACCATGCCGCTTCTTGATTTTCAAACACAAAGCCACTAGTTCTTAGCAGTTTTTCTACTACATTAATCAACTCTGATCTGCTGAGTTTATAGCCCGATCGCAGCACCCAAACTAGTTCACAGAGAACGATATTATTAATAAAACAAGTCTCGGCCGCATCCAGAATATTGTTGATGTAGTGATCAGCTAGTTGCCATTGTTCTTCGTCATCCCGTAGCAAATACCGGAGGATGACATTTGTATCTAGTCCTCTCAATCTGATTCTCCAGCGCACTGAGCGATCGCTGCATCCATGTCTTCAATAGAAAGAGATCTTCTCTCTGGCTTATAAAGCATTGCAGATAGCTGCCGAACATCGATTTTTGCAGGTTGAAGATAGACTTTGCCATCTTCAGAAATCACAAACTCTACTTGATCGCCCGGATGCAGACTAAGCAACTCACGAACATCCTCTGGAATTGTAGTTTGTCCGTCTTGACTAACCTCTGTGGTCAATATTTCCCCTAGCCTTTTCATAGTTTGTGGTTTGTGTCAAGTTCTTTCAATCTAATCTAGGAACTGGGCGATCGCAGCATCCATCTCACACGGGCAAATTTGCACGAGGATTAAACGTCTCTAACTGGCGCAGCTTTTCATAGAGTTCGCGTTCTTGAGGCGTTAGCTCTTTGGGCAAAACGATTTGCAACTCAACGATCTGGTCGCCCCGTTCTTTAGGCGCATCGCCCCGCCCATCACTGCCGATTTCGGGATAGCCTTTGTTGGCCAATCGCAATCGCTGCCCCGATCGCACCCCACCCGGAATCGTCATTTTCACCAATCCGTCGAGGGTGGGAACCTCGATCGCGCCACCCAACACCGCCTCACTGGGTGTAATCGGCAACTGACACACAACATCAGAGCTTTCTAACTTAAAGAATGCGTGGGGTGACACTTCGATTTTGAGATAGAGATCGCCGCCAGACATCCCCTGCCCTTTGAGTCGAATTCTTTGCCCTGTGATCATGCCAGCAGGCATATTCACCTCTAGCGATCGCCCATCTTCAAGCCGAATTCGCTCCCGTCCGCCGGAGTAGGCTTTTTCTAAGGGCACGGTCAGTCGCGCTTCGGCATCGCGGCGAGAGGCTGTCGATCGGGCACTCGGAACGGTGTAGCTAGTTTTGCTCGTGCCTGGTTTGTAGTAATCGGCTTGCGGGGGTCGGGTGCTGGTGGTGTTGGTGGTCACCCGCCGATTGAGCAACTGATCGACAAAATCATTGAAGTTGCGATATTCGCCAAAATCGACTTCTTGAGAGCCGTTATTGCCCGCTTTATTCCAAGCATTCTTAGCGGCTCTGGCGGCTCCTTGAAACCCTCGCTGTTGCCAAAATTTGCCGAACTGATCATACTGCGATCGCTTGGTGACATCCCCCAACACTTCATAAGCTTCGCCGAGTTCTTTAAACTTTTCCTCAGCCGCCTGATCACCGGGGTTGACATCGGGGTGATAGCGCCGCGCTAGCTTTCGATAAGCCGTCTTAATGTCATCGCTCGTTGCATCTTTTTCAACCCCCAAGGTTTCATAATAATTTCGGAAATTCTGCATAGCGTTAGAGCGAGTTTGAGGTTTGAAGTCCGGGGTTTGAGTTTAGGGCAAATTAACCCTGGTTGTTTTTAGAGCCAATCGTCTTCGTCATCCCAATTGTCTCGATCGTAGTTGGGGCGACTCGGACGCTTTTTAGCCGGGTCGTCTCGGTTGGGGCGACGCGCTCCATAATCGCTGTTGCCGTAGGGGTCGCTTTGAGAATTGCGTTTGGGCACATCGTCACTGTTGCGTCGGGAGCGTGTCGCTGCTCCGGTTTCCGGTCGAGTCACCCCTAGATGAGCGAGAGGGGGGAGGGTTGCGATCGGGTCTCGGCTCATCGTCGCGATTGCGTCTCGGAGCATTGTAGTCGCGGTCACTATAGGGATCACGAGAATCTCGATTGGGTGAGTTGTAGTTGTCGGTTTGTCTAGGGGCATCGTAGCCACGATCGCGGGTTCCGTTGCCATCGTTGTTGGGTCTAGGCGGGTTATTGTCGCGGTTGCGCGGTTCACTGGGGGGATAGTCGCGGGGAACTGAGTTGTAGCCATCTCGCGAGTCACGTCTGGGCGCGTCATAGTCGCGGCGACCAGCATCATAAGGGTCTCGATTCCCGGAGTCTCGACGTGGAGCATCCCAACCGTTATCGCGGCGAGTGCCATAGTCATAGGGATCACGACGATCGTTGTTGTAGTAGTCGTAATCTTCGTCATCGTCTAAGAAGAAATTCTTGATCGACTCAAAAAATCCGCCTTCTTCGTCACCCTGATTTTGCTGATAGACTTCGCGATTGAGATCATAGAGCGCGTCTTTGAGGTCGGCTTCGGCAATGTCAACGCCGCGATCGTTGTTGTCTGCCAGCGCTTCCCGCAGTTGGCGAGTTAACGGCTCGATCCGAGAACGGTAGCTGCTGACAAACTGCATTCCAAAGTCGAGGGTGGCTTCTCGCAGTTGCCGCTCTGCTTGAAAGGTGAGCGCCTCAGCCCGATTGCGTTTCTCGACTTTTTCTTTGCGGAGGCGATCGACTTCGGCAAACTCTTCGGCATTGCGAATCATCTGCCGCACTTCGTCTTCACCCAGGGTCGAAGCACCTTGGACGGTGATGCTCTGCTCTCGCCCCGTGGTGCGATCCATCGCGGTGACTTGCAAAATGCCATTGGCATCAACGTCAAACGACACCTGCACTTGGGGGATGCCTCTCGGCGCAGGCGGAATGCCCATCAGCTTAAAGCGACCGAGGGATTTATTGCCCGATGCCATATCCCGTTCGCCTTGCAGGATGTGGACTTCGACCATCGTCTGGTTGTCTTCTGAGGTCGAGAAGGTGTCCGATCGCCGAGTCGGAATCGTGGTGTTGCGAGGAATCAGTTTTTTCATCACGCCCCCGATCGTCTCCAGTCCAAACGAGAGCGGTGTGACATCGAGCAGCAAAATGTCTTTGATTTCCCCGGCGAGAATGCCCGCTTGAATCGCGGCACCGACCGCGACGACTTCATCGGGGTTAACGTTCTGATTGGGTTCTTTTTTGATCAGCGATCGCACAACTTGCTGCACCATCGGAATTCGCGTCGAGCCGCCCACTAGCACGATGTCGTCAATATCCATCGGGGTCATGCCCGCATCGCGAAACGCTTGTTTAAGAGGGCCGCGCAGCCGAGAAAGCAGGTCACCACAAAAGCCTTCAAACTGCGATCGGGTCAACCGCGTTTCAATGTGCAGAGGGCCGTCCGAATTCGCATCAATAAACGGCAGGTTAATCTCGGTGACGGCAACTCCTGATAGCTCGATTTTGGCTTTTTCGGCCGCCTCGGTGAGTCGCTGTAAGGCTTGCCGATTTCGCCGCAGATCAATTTTTTCCTTTTCTAAAAATTCTTCTGCTAGGAAGTCTACGATTTTTTCGTCGAAATCGTTGCCGCCTAGCTGCGTGTCGCCGCTCGTGCCTTTGACCTCAAAAACCCCGTCTCCGACTTCGAGAATAGACACGTCAAAAGTGCCGCCGCCCAAGTCAAACACCAAAATGGTCTCGCTTTGTCCCCGATCGAGTCCGTAGGCTAACGATGCGGCGGTTGGCTCATTCAGAACTCTCTTCACGTCTAACCCTGCAATGCGCCCTGCGTCGCGGGTTGCCTGTCGTTGAGAATCGTTAAAATAAGCCGGAACGGTGATCACGGCTCCGGTGATCGGTTCACCTAAGTAGCGTGAGGCTTGATCTGCCAGCTTTTTGAGAATCATTGACGCGATTTCTTCAGAAGCAAAGTCTCGATCGAGCCGCGGACACTTAATCCGAATGTTGCCCACATCGTCTTTGCGAATCGTGTAGGGCACCCGCTTTGACTCTGGTGAAAGCTCGCCATATTTGCGACCAATAAAGCGTTTGACCCCAAAAAAGGTGTTTTGAGGGTCGAGCACCGATTGCCGTCTGGCCATTTGCCCGACGAGCCGTTCGCCCTCTTTATTAATGCCGACGACGGAGGGCGTTGTTCGCATTCCTTCTGCGTTGGCAATGACGACGGGCTTGCCGCCTTCCATGACTGCCACCACCGAGTTTGTAGTCCCCAGGTCAATACCGACTACTCTTCCCATGCCTTGCGGTGCTCCTCGCGTGTCTAACTAAATGTTGAGAACTTTTGCTGGATTCATTCTATCTTGCTAGTGAGGAAGTCAAGAAAATGGTCGTTCTCGTTCTTTCTTTTAGAACAAATCTAGCTGAGTCGGCGTTTGCTCCAATGAGTCCCACGGCAAGGGTGGAACGGAACGATTCTGTTGTTGAAGCAGATGCTGAAAGTGGCGGGCAGTTTGGGGCGATCGCGCTTCAATGGGGCAATGCACAAAGAAATAAACGGTGGTTCCTTGACTGAGCCAGCGATCGACGATTTTCACCCATTCTTCTAAATAAACTTGATTGATCTCTCGATCGGGGTGACTGATAAACCGGATTAGGCTGAAGGGCGCAGTCACGATCGGGTGCAGCGGCAGGTTGGGTTTGCGGCGCTCAGAGCCAATTTGAGGATCGTCAGGCGCATTATAAATCGGGCGGGTGTCGAGCAAAACTCGTCCGATGTTGAGATCCTCTAGTAGCCCATTCAGTCGGCTGGCGTGAGGCTCTTTAAACCAATCGGGATGCCGAACTTCGACGGCTAGGGGCGATCGCGCGATCGCCCAGCCCTCTAAAAAGCCTGCCAAATCGTCAAAATTTGCAGGACTGTAGCTTGGCGGCAGTTGGGCAAACAAAGGGCCTAAGCGATCGCCCAATCCCTGCATTTGGTCTAAAAACGTCAGCGCTCCCGGTAGCGAAGGCTGCAATAAGGGGTTGTGAGTCAGCGCTTTTGGCAGCTTTAAACAGAACTTAAACCCAGGCGGGGTTTCGGCTGCCCATCGCGCAACCGTTTTAGAATCTGGAATTGAATAGAACGTGGTGTTGCCTTCGACCGCCGTGAACCGACGACTATATAGGTTGAGAAAATCGCCCGATCGGGCTTTGACCGGAAATAGATCTCCAACCCAGCCTTTATAAGCCCAAATTGCACAGCCAAGATGGAAGTTCATAAGGGAATTCTACATTCTCTCTAAGACGCGAATTCCTAACAGAGATAATCCTAATTTTAGGGTTCGTGCTGTGAGATCGCAGAGCATCAATCGAGAGGTTTTAAGCGAGTCTTCAGCTTGCAAAACAGGACAGCGATCGTAGAACTGATTAAATTTTTGACTCAGTTCAAATAAATATTGACACAATCGATTGGGAAACAGATCTTGACTGACGGAATCGAGAATATCTTCTAACTGCAAGAGATGTTTTGCTAAGGTTAATTCTGTTTCTTCGTGCAGCAAAATCTTTGCGCCTGCTCCCAAGTTTTGAAAGTCAATTTCACCCTTACGACTGATTCCTTGAACTCGCACATAGGCATAAAGCATATAAGGTGCAGTATTGCCCTGAAGCGCTAACATTTTGTCGTAACTAAAAATGTAGTTGCTGGTGCGATTTTGGCTTAGATCAGCATATTTGACGGCGCTAATTCCCACAATTTCAGAAGCGTTGGTAATAAATGCTTCAGTTTCTTGACGACCCTCTTCTTGAAGTCGAGTTTCTAGATCGGCCCGGGCCCGATCGACCGCTTCATCCAAGAGATCTCGCAGCCGGATTGTGTCGCCCGATCGGGTCTTTAATTTCTTGCCATCTTCGCCCTGCACCAGCCCAAACTGAACGTGTTCAATTTCCACCTCGTCAGGAATCCACCCTGCCCGACGGGCCACTTGAAACACTTGAGCAAAGTGATTTGCCTGCCCCGCATCGGTCACATAAATCAATCGCTGGGCGTGATCTTGCTGAATGCGATAGCGAATGGCGGCTAAATCTGTGGTCGCATAGTTATAGCCCCCATCTGACTTTTGAATAATTAGAGGGAGCGGCTGCCCTTCGCGATTTTGAAAACCCTCTAGAAAAACGCATTTTGCGCCCTGATCTTCGACAAGCAATCCTGCTGTTTCTAGGTCTTTAACGACTGCTGCCAAAAGCGAATTGTAGAAAGATTCGCCTCGTTCAGTGATGCTAATATCCAGCAGATTGTAGATAATCTGAAACTCTTTTCGAGACTGTTCACACAGCAAATTCCACGCCCGAATGGTATCTTCGGCACCCGATTGTAGCCGCACAACTTCGTGCCGCGATCGCTCTTGAAAGTCTGAATCTTCATCAAATCGCTGTTTTGCTTTTTTATAAAATGCGACTAAATCACCTAAATCCAACGCGTCCGCAGTGGTGAGGGCATCTGGACAAACTTCTCTCAAATAAGTAATCAACATCCCGAACTGAGTGCCCCAATCTCCGACATGATTGAGCCTCAAAACGTCGTGACCCTGAAACTCAAGAATTCTCGCAATGCAGTCGCCAATAATGGTCGATCGTAGATGCCCAACGTGCATTTCTTTAGCAATATTGGGGCTAGAAAAATCCACGATCGTTCGCTTTGGCTGCTTGACTTTTTCTACACCCAAGCGATCGTCGATCTGAAAAACTGAAAGTCTAGCTGCTAAATAGTCTGGCTTTAAAGTGAAATTGATAAACCCTGCCCCGGCGATCGCGGGCGGCAAACACAGATCAGACACCTCAAGCTGCTGAATTAACGCCTCAGCGATCGCTCTCGGTGCCTGCCCTAATCGCTTTGCTAACGCCAAGGGTGCATTCGACTGATAATCTCCAAACTTGGGGTTACTCGTCGGCACTAGCATCGGGTCGGTTCCGGCGAGTGCTTCTCCAAATGCAGCGATTAAGGCTTGCTCAAAGCGGTTCTTTAATTGTGCAATCACCCCTTCAGAAGACTGCAAAGCATTCGTAGCACTCATAATTTCAAAGCCTGCAAACAGAATATCACTCAGATTTAACTACTTATAGAATAGCGACACGGCTCTCTATCATTCAGCAAGAGCGATCGTTTGAGCAAGGAATCGATCAAGCCTCAGCCAAAAATTTCTTAACAGGGTTTAACAACCCGATTAACAAACAGGTTAATGCCTCTAATTCCAGTCTAATTCTCGGCTGGGGTGTTGCGATCGCAGGGTCTCATCAGAAGGATGCAACTCGTCGTGATCGTCGTCGATTTTTATCCACACCTGCACAGGCCCATAGTGTTCTCGAATCGTGGCTTCGATCTGCTCCATAATCCACTGGCTTGCCCCCATAAATTCGGGGTGCAGCACGAGCCGCATTTCGATCAACACCTGACGGCCAACAATTCCGCGTGATTGAATCTGGTAGCAGGTGATGACCCCCTGCACAGGTCGCACCAGTTGAGAAATGGCTTCGGGGGCGATCGCCGTTTGCCGAATCATCAGCGGCAGTTGCCAACTAAACACCCGCCAGCAGCTAACCACAGCCGTCAAAACCATCGCGATCGCCATGAGGGGGTCGAGCCAGCGATAGCCTTTCCAGATGCCCACCAACCCTATCAGCAGCACCAGAGTCAGCCAAGCATCTTGCAAAACCTGATTGGCGTTTACTCGCAGGGCGATGCTTTCTAACGTTTTGGCTAACCGCCGTTGAAAATAGGCCAACCCCAAACTTGATAAAAACACGATCGTCAGCAGCCCAATGAGCGGCAGTGACAGGCTGACAGGCAGCAGTGCGGTGAGCGTCTGCGTCGCCCCAAGCTGTTGAATCGACAGCCCCACTAGACTAAAACAGGCAAACCCCAAAACAGCAGACAACAGCAGCGCTAACGTGGTTTCGAGTCTTCCATGCCCCCAGACTTCTCTGCCTGAGACGCGGTGCGGAGCCGCCACTGCCACTAAACTGAGAACGGTGCTGAAACTATCAATGACGGTGTGAAGGGCTTCTGCCAAAAGACTTAGCGATCGGGTGGCCCACCCAATCCACACTTTTATGGCCAACACCAGCAGCGTCAGCCAGAGCGTAACGAATAAAACCTGACGACTCACCCCACGAGGATTTCTAACTTCAGCCATGACCCCCAAACTACCACGGAATTTGTTACCTAAAGCACTCATTGACAAGACGAAAGAAAATTAACTAGGTGGCTTTCTTTCGCGCTGATGGATTGCGTTTTTAATCAGCGTGTGGGATGGGAACAGACACCCTCATACTGAAAAAATCAACAAGGGAGCCGTTACTATGCAGCCAGTTGCCTCAGACTTTGCGGGGTCAAAACCAGACATTCGCCTTTTGGCGTTAGACATCGACGGCACGATCGCAGGCAAATCTAATGATATCCGTGAACCTGTGTTGAAGGCGATCCGCGCCGCGCAAAAAAAAGGGGTGCAAGTCGCGATCGTGACGGGAAGAATGTTTCGATCGGCGCTGCGGTTTCATCAACAGGTTGGTTCTACACTGCCACTGATTGCCTATCAGGGCGCATGGGTGCAAAAACCAGGATCAGAACAGCCCGATCGTCACTGGTCGGTGCCTAGAGAACGAGTCTTGAGTTTGCTAGATTATTTTGAGCAACCAGAGCTACGATCGCTGCTCTCGGTGCACTTCTACATCAACGATGAGCTATATGTGCGGGAGATCACCCCTGAAACCAAAGCCTATGCGGAGCGATCGGGCATTCAGCCCATTGCCGTAGGCGATCTGCGTTCAACCCTCTCGACCGAGCCGACCAAAGTCTTAGCCCTCAGCGATGATGTTGACTTGATTGACCAGTTGCTTGGCTCCCTGCAAACTCAATACACCCCTGCCGAACTCTATCTGACAAAATCGGTAGCTACCTTCTTTGAGGCTACTAACCCTGCTGCCAACAAAGGGGCAGCCATTCGCTATCTGGCCGAAGACGTACTGGGACTCAAGGCGGATAATGTAATGGCGATCGGCGACAATTTCAACGATGTAGAAATGATTGAATATGCTGGAGTCGGCGTTGCGATGGGCAATGGCCCCGAAGCGGTGCAGGCGATCGCTCAGTGGGTGGCCCCCAGCGTAGAGCTGGATGGAGCAGCAGCAGCCATTGAGACGTTTGTGCTTTAGCTTAACCTGAGCTTTAAAATCAGAAAGAGCACCGACGACTGACCGTGTTTCGTCTCGGTGCTCCTACTGGTTCGCTCCTCACACCCCAATACTTTAGCTGAGATGTCTGAGTTTGTCATCCACTTGTTAAATAAAAATAAGTTATGAGACGGTGACCTGCCTCTGTAAAGTTTGGAAAGGTTAGGCGGCGGTTTGCACCTGCACAAAGGGCTAAAGCTAAAGCTCAGACGGAGCCTCTGCCGCTAGCCCAACTTCGAGCAAGTGCTTTAATAGTCGCTGAGTCATGAGGATTAAACCCAACCTAGCTTGAGAACGCTGGAGCAATGGGGAAGAAACTAGCTCAGAGATTTGACAAGTCCGACAAAGGGTTTGAAAAGCCTGACTCAGGGAAAACGCGGATCTCAAACATAATTGAGGCATCGTCATCATCTGGGCGAGATCATCTCCGATCGTCACCAGTTGAGAAATCAGTGATCGTTCTGCGGAGTGAGTGAGGCAGAGCGGCCCTTGAGGGGTTAACCAGGGCATCGGATCAGGGATCAGAATTCTCTCGCGATCGTCTAGAGCCTGGATTCCCCAGCGTGAGGCTATCTCAGACGGTTGAGCTAGCCGCAGCACTGAGCAGCATCGGGCATAGCTATGTTGACAGACAAACATCTGTTGACGGTTTTCTAGCGTCTGTGCCAACGGTTTTAGAGGACTTGAGAGCGGGATTGAATGGGACTGTAAGGGAAGCGTCATTAAGCACTGTAACCACACTGATAACCCACGATCGCCCAACTCAAATTGGATCAACCCTGACGACAAGACCTGTCCTCTAAAGTCACCAAGAATGTACTGATCTGCTGACAAATCCTCTTGACAAAAGTTTACGGTTTCTTGCTGAAACTGCTCTAAAATTTGATACGATACCTCTAGAGAATCTCTCCGTAACACGGAGGAAAGCTGGAGCGCGATCGCAGACTGATAAATAATTGGAAATGCGCTACCGCTTCGGCGTTTGAGCGAGATCGAGTCCCTTAAAAGCTCGACTCTCGAAAAATCAAGGTTATTCTGAGAGGTAGCCATAGACACTTTTCTGGCGGTAACATCTGTCTGAGGGTAGATTACTTCGTAAAGTTTGAACCGTAACAATGTGCGAAGTGCTGGATAAGTAATCTTAGGTAGGTTACAATTCATCATTCCATCATATTTACGGTTGACGCTCTGAAGATCAGATGAGTTTCGGTTGAAAATCCTTAAGTTTTGCCCGTGATATCTGCTATCGATATTTATTTAGCGTAGATAGGATGACTGAAACCTTGCAAGTCAGGACATTTAGGTTTCTGTTTATGGACACGTCAGTGAAAATGCCGACAAGATTGTAAAAGCCTGTTAAAGTTCTTTTGCCCTGTCTCTATCCTGACCTGCTTGAGGATTGAGCCAATGTTCCGGTTTTGCTGACTACTCAGCCCTTGTCAAAGTCCTCACATTGTTCTCTAACTAACTTATGTACTCAGTATCTTCCCAACCAAACTCTGAAGCATCTCGTCCCTTTCTTACCTGGCAGCGGATCATCGATTGGGCACAAGAGCACTATCGGGTTCGCTCCTTCAGCAAAGATGAAAAAATTCCGACTCGTCCAGGGTTGCTCTACCTAGTGCAAAAAGGGGCGGTGCGGCTGGTCGGCACGGCTCAAGTCAACGCAACGGGCACTACCACGACTCGGCTAGCCCGCATCAGCCCTGAAGAAGCCTTCTTGGGGTTTGTCGGCACAGGTCAACCCTTTGAAATCGTGGCCCAGTCGCCCTTCACCTTGCAAAGCTATGCCCACGTCGATCAAACCTCGGTGGTGTGGATGTATTGGCATGACTTAGACAACTGGCCTCACTTCCGCCGTGAAGTGCTAGACGCATTTCGCTATCAGCACCAGCGCAAGCTTCTCTGGTTAAGCACTCTGGGGCAGCGTCGCACGATCGACCGTCTCCTAGGCTTTCTCACCTTGCTGATTGAAGAATATGGTGAGCCAACCGACGAGGGCTATTGTCTTCCCTTCCCGCTTACTCACGCTCAGATTGGCAGCGCGATCGGGTCTACGCGGGTCACCGTCACTCGGCTGATGGGCAAACTGCGTCAAAAAGGCATGATTCGCACCCAGGGTGATAACTTGCTTTGCCTGCCCACTGACTCGGTGTTAACCACTCGCAATGCTTAGACCCCTGCGAGGAGTCATCAAACCTAGAAGGCAGGAGGTAAATCATACGTCCTGCCTTCTTTTTGTCTGCGAATTTTGTTAATGGCTAACGCAGCGTGGGCGCTTGCTCAGCTTCACCAAAGGTGTGGAACGCCACAGGCTTTTGGCTTTGCTGAAGCGCCAGCGCAGGCAACTGACTTCTGAGACGAGCGGTTAGCTGAATGGTTTTAGAGTCGTAAATCTGAGTCAACAGCTTAGGGTAGAAGCCAATGCCAATAATCGGAATCAGCAAACTTGCGATGATGAAGACCTCACGCGGCTCGGCATCGACTAAAACTTCGTGAGAAGTCAGTTCTTTGTTTTCAGGCCCATAGAAGATTTCTCGCAGCATTGAGAGCAGATAAATCGGGGTCAAAATCACGCCGATCGCCGCCAAACATACAATAATCACCCGAAAGGTGAGGCTATAGGCATCGCTAGTAGCAAAGCCCACAAACACCATCAGTTCGGCGACAAAGCCGCTCATGCCTGGCAGGGCCAGCGATGCGAGAGAGCAGGCGGTGAACATTGAGAAAATTTTGGGCATTTGCTTACCCACGCCGCCCATTTCATCCAGCATGAGGGTGTGAGTGCGATCGTAGGTTGCCCCGACCAAGAAAAATAGACTCGCGCCAATTAGACCGTGAGAAACCATTTGCAGCACAGCACCGCTTAAGCCTAAGTCCGTGAAGGACGCGATGCCAATCAGCACAAACCCCATATGAGAGATAGAGGAGTAAGCAATTTTGCGCTTTAGATTGCGTTGGGCAAAAGAGGTGAGGGCTGCATATATAATGTTCACAACCCCCAAAACGACCAATGCGGGAGCAACGGTTGCATGAGCCGCCGGGAGCATTTCGGCATTCATCCGAATCAGGGCATAGCCGCCCATTTTGAGTAAAATTCCCGCTAGCAGCATGTGAACTGGAGCCGTCGCCTCACCGTGGGCATCCGGCAGCCAAGTGTGTAGGGGAATGATGGGCAACTTGACTGCGTAGGCGATTAAGAAGGCGGTGTAGATCCAAAGCTGGAAAATTAGGGGATAGTCTTTGGCAGCTAGCGATCGGAAGTCAAAGGTGATGTCTCCGCCGTAGAAGGCCATCGCCAAGGCTGCCACTAAAATAAACAGCGATCCGCCTGCCGTGTAGAGAATAAACTTTGTGGCGGCATAGAGACGCTTTTTCCCACCCCAGATCGACAGTAGGAAATAGATTGGAACTAGTTCCAATTCCCACGATAGGAAGAACAGCAGCATATCCTGCACGGCAAAGACTGCAATCTGTCCCCCAAACATGACCAGCATCAAGAAATAGAACAGCTTTGGCTTTAAGGTCACGGGCCAGGCGGCCAAAATCGCCAGCGTGGTGATGAATCCGGTCAAAATAATCAGCGGCATCGATAGCCCGTCTGCTCCCACCGACCAGTTGAGATCGAGTGGCGGCACCCAGGGGTAACTCTCAACTAGCTGCAAATCTGGGTTAGAAAAATCGTATTGGGTATAGAACGCATAGACAATCAGGGCAAAGTCGAGCAATCCAATAAGCAGTGCATACCAGCGAACGGTTTTGCCATCTTTATCTGGAATGATCGGAATGAAGAGAGAGGCCGCGATCGGAAACAAAATGATCGTAGTCAGCCAGGGAAAATCTGCCGTTAGCATTCTAGTTTTTAAGGTTTAGTGATGACTTGTGCAAGAATTTCGCTAATTGTTCTTTGATAAAGGGTTGGGGATCAGGAGGCGATCGGTGGCTTTGCTGATCCCCCTATGTCTTTAAGTCACGCCAGAGAAGATCACCAAACCCAGCACCGCGACAAAAATAATCAGCGCATAAAATTGAGCGCGACCATTTTCAAGATACTTGAGACCTTCACCCGTCAGCAGCGTTGCCAGACCTGCCAGGTTGACCACGCCATCTACTACTTTGTAATCGACTTCTAAAACTTGGCGGGCCAAACGGCGGCTGCCTTTGACAAAGAACTCATTGTAGATCTCATCGATATACCACTTGTTCTTTGAAAGCTTGTACAGGAAGGGAATCTTGGCAGCGATCGCGCCTGGATCAATCTTGCGCTGGAGGTACATCAGAGTGGCGATCGAGATCCCAATCAGCGAAATGCCGACCGAGCTACCTGCCATCACATAAAACTCAGACAGATGCTCTGATCCGGCTTCGGCAGCAACCTGCACCGCTTCACCGGGCGCGTGAATAAACGCCTCAAAGTAGTTGTTAAAGGGGGTGCCCACTAGACCGATCAAGGTTGAAGGCACTGCCAAAATTAACAGCGGCAGCGTCATGGTCAGAGGCGACTCGTGGGGATCGTGACCGTGATGCTCATCCCCATGATCGGCTTCTTCGTGAGCAGACTCCATCGTTAGCTCTTTAGGGTTCATCGCACCCGGCCCGAAGGCTAGCCCGATCGCCTGAAGTTGCTCATTGCGAATCGTCTGTTTAACGGCAGCATCATTGCCCCGAAACTTGCCTTCAAAGGTCGTGAAATACATTCGGAACATATAGAAGGCTGTGATCCCCGCCGTTAAGTAGCCCACGAGCCAGAGCACTGGGTTAGCGGCGAAAGTAGCTCCTAAAATTTCGTCTTTAGACCAGAAGCCTGCAAACGGTGGAATTCCAGAAATCGCCAAGGTTCCGACTAAAAATGTGAGAGAGGTGATCGGCATATACTTTCGCAAGCCACCCATCATTCTCATGTCTTGAGCGTAGGCGGCATCATGACCCACCGCACTTTCCATGCCGTGGATCACAGAGCCAGACCCTAAAAACAGCATGGCTTTGAAGTAAGCGTGCGTCATCAGGTGAAACAGACCTGCACTATAAGCGCCCACGCCCATCGCCATCACCATGTAGCCCAGTTGAGACATGGTGGAGTAGGCCAAGCCCTTCTTGATGTCGTTTTGGGTAATGGCGATCGAGGCTCCCAAAAATGCCGTAAAAGCCCCCGTCCAGGCAATCACCGTCATTGACGACGGGATGCCTTCAAACATGGGAACATTCGAGCAATGAGAAAGACTCCAGCGGCCACCATCGTTGCAGCGTGAATCAGGGCCGAGATCGGGGTCGGGCCTTCCATCGCATCCGGCAGCCAGACGTGGAGCGGAAACTGCGCCGATTTTGCGACGGGGCCTAAAAAGACCAAGATGGCAAACAAGGCTGCCAGCGCACCAGGGATCGCCCCGGACTCCACCAAACCTTGCAGCCGTGTGGCAACCACATCAAAGTCAAAACTGCGGGTTGACCAATACAAACCCAAAATGCCGAGCAGCAACCCAAAGTCGCCGACTCGGTTGGTGACAAATGCTTTCTGACAGGCATCTGCTGCCGCTTTGCGGTTAAACCAGAAGCCAATCAGCAGATAAGAACACATCCCCACCAGTTCCCAAAAGATATAAACCTGCACCAGATTGGGACTGATCACCAACCCTAGCATTGAGGAACTGAAGAGGCTCAAATACGCATAGAAACGAACATAACCTGGGTCATGGGCCATATAGCCATCGGTGTAGACCATGACCAAAAACGCTACGGTCGTCACGATCACCAGCATTAGCGATGCCAGGGGATCAATGACGTAACCCATTGATAAGTGAAAATCTCCGGCTGATGCCCACTCAAACATCTGAGTGTAGGGTTGATGCCCGTGGAGTTGGCTCCAAAACAAGGCAAACGAGGCGGTCATCGCGGCACCCAAAAGCGACACGATAAAAATAGAGTTTGCCTGTCGGAGACGATTGGTATCTTTGTTAAATGAGATTAGCCCAAGACCAACAATCATCGCGCCTGCTAGGGGCAAGACGGGAATTAGCCAGGCATACTGATAAATCGGTTCCATCACTCACGCCTAGTTTAAGGTTCTTTACTATCCAGGGTAGTCAATTTAGGAGACCATGATAAACCCTTCGCCCAATCTTGGGAGGCAGGCTGATGACTCAAGCATCTACGGGATAGTATTTCCAATTTGTTTATAGACAACATCTGTAGGAAGACAGGCAAAAGAGTCGGGTTGTCTTAAGAATCTCTAGCAAAGTGAATCGTAAGGGATGAGCGATCGTTCCACATTTGACACCACATTTGACACGGCAAAAGGGAGATCGAAAGCAATCTCCCTGTCAGTTCTCATTTAAGGGTCTCAGGCACTGGCTCAGGTTGGAATGACATCCTGAAGAACAGTTCGCAACTCGTCGCGGTTGTGATAGCTGTCTAGTCGATGCAGGAGTTTTCCTCCTTGAAACAATAAGACAGTTGGCAGTGTGGTGATTCTATAGCTGCTGGCTAATTTTAGGTTTTCATCAGCGTTGATCCCGATGAGTTTGACTCGTCCGCCTGACTCCGATCGTAGACTTGCCAGCGCAGGCTCAATCAAACGGCATAGGCTGCACCATGGTGCCCAAAAATGAACCAGTACAGGCGACGAGGATTCCAGAACTTCCTCTACAAATACCTGTTCACCAATGACAGATCGCATCATTGTTTACTTAAATAGGTGTTTACTATTGCTTTGGGATCAATCCTACCAGGGTACGCGGCTAGTTGCATCAATTAAAATTGGGTGTGCCCACCAAAGTAGAAAAATAAACCCGGTGACTCCCAGATAAGAGGGTCGAAGAAATTCTTTCCACTCGAACGTTTGGCGATTTTGTAAAATCGCCTCAAAGGGGATCGTTGAAGTGCGTTCTTTTACCTTCTCAAAGGCATCGCCATACCGTAGCTGCAATCGGCGATCGCCGTGCCAAACCCCAAATAGATGATGCAAGATCAGCCCGATCGAGGTGACGATCGTAAACGTGGTTCCGAGCCACAGCGTGTGAGCAATGCACCAAATCACCTGCCCAATCATCTGCGGGTGTCGAGTCACGCGAATGATTCCCGATTCGTAAAGATGCACTTCGGGTTTTTGAATGGCGGCAATTTCTAACAGGTTGAAGGTAGCTGGGTAAAGGAACAAAAACGAGATCGCCGAGAGCACCCAAACGATCGCTTCGACTCCCGGCACGCTTTTCACATTCCAAAGCTCTAACCCGTCATAGCGATGATTAAAAAAGTAGATGATCATCGGCACGGCAATCCCCAAACTCACCACTGCAAACACTACGCGATAGAGACGAGCACCGATGCGCTTTTCGGCCCAAGGCCGCAGCGCTGCCAGACCACTGTGGGCGATCGCAAACCCAACCAACAGCCCAAAAATAATAAAGTGGCTAGGAGTCAGCCAGTCGTAAACCATGGGAAAGTCATAAAAATTAGAGTGCTTAATATTAGCTTACAAGGGCTTGCAGACTGCTGGAGGAAGTTCTGGACTTCAGGAAACCCTTGATTTGAGCAGGGGCTGAAGGTCGATCGTGTAGCAGACTGCCTTGTCTGCCGTCCCAGGTTGACAAAAATAATCCAAATTCACCCAAGGGCGCGATCGCGGCCGCCTTAACTGGAGCTACAGCGCGATTGATGACGTGTCCCTCTCGATCGAGTAAAACCAGTTGTTCTTGATCATCCAGCAAGACATAGCCCCAGGCAGTCGCGGCTAAAAACGTTGGCGTAAGGTCGATCGCGATACGCAGCACCTTGAGCGGCTTGAGATTGATCATCAAAAACGACGTTGGCTGTTCGAGTTCGGTGGCGATGAAACTATGAGAATCGAAGCCTAAAAAGGCCCGATCGAGATTCACTGCTAAATCCAAGTGCCCGATCGTCTGCCCTCGACGAGCAAAAAACTCTAGCCGCGTACCGTCACCCAACGGTTTTGATCGATGGGAGAGGGCCACGAGATGACGAGAATCGAGAGCCAGCAGTTTAAACACCTGATCGGTAGACATCCGCCCTAACCACTGCCGAGTCTGTGAATCGATGAATCCCTATCGAATTCTTTGCTTGGGGTTCAATCACTGCGGCCCAGCGTCCTTGAGGCTCGATCGTCACTAGGGAATCTTGGGCAAACGGCACGATCGGGCAGAGATCATCCTTCAAAAGATAGAGCGACTGAGAGGTTACCACAAAACAGCCCTGCGATCGCACGGCTAACTCTCGAATCGGCTCCACTAAGGTCATCACCTCGACCGCTAGGAGCGCAGCCCCTTTAATCACTTTGGGCTGAAGGGGTTGCCGGACAGTTTCTTCTCGTAGACCTTGACAAGATGGGGTAAAACTAGCCAATGGCTCTATCAAGAGAGTCTCTGCTTGAAGATTTGGACAAGCTTTGAGCGCCAACTGAAGCGCGATCGCCATCTGATTTGCCGAACTAAAACGGCGAGCTTTGAGCTTTTGCAGCGCCGTTAAAATAATCGGTCGCAGCGAAAGAGGAACCTGATCTGGAATCAGGACAGGCTGATTTAAGTGCGCTGACATCAACTCTGACGGCGTGCCAGAAAAGGGTCGATAGCCCGTCAGCAACTCAAATAGTAAAATGCCGATCGCATACAGATCACAAGACGCAGAGTTTTGCCCATAAAACCGCTCTGGTGCCATATAAGCCGGGGAACCCGTGACTCCCATTTCCTTGTTGGCTAACTCTTGACTCATTTGAGCAATGCCAAAGTCAGAAATGCGCGCGGCCCACCCATTAGGCTTTATCGTCAGCAGAATATTTTCTGGCTTTAGGTCACAGTGAACGATGTTGTGGCTGTGGGCATGGTCAACCCCAGCTAAGACATCTAAAATCAGTCTGACGCTGAGAGCCGGATGCAGACGTTGCTGCTCCATCAGATTTCGTAGCGAACCCCCTTCGCAATAGTCCATCACTAAATAGCGCAAACCCTGCTGATGCTCTAGAGTTTTGCAGCCAACGATATTGGGGTGCTGAAAGCTTAAGAGAAACCGCAACTCGCGCAAAAACCTGTGAGTTGAGAAGCGATCGTGATCCAGCGCTTTAAGCGCCACTAGCTGCCCAGACTGACGATGAATAGCGCAATAAACCCGGCCAAATTGTCCCCGTCCGATCAATCCAAGCAGCCGATATTTTGAGCGCTTTAGCTGAGAGTCGAGCAGATGTGCCACGCGCCAAAAGGGGAATGAAGAAAACGTCTAACCACAGAGTTTTGGCATGATCGACTCGTGATCAAGGTGATTTTCAACGAGCGCTTCAGCAGGTTCTAGTCGTTTTTTTAGCCCGATCACAAATTGATTACACGCAGCATCGATCGATTCACAGCTAGTTTGAATGCAGGACAACTCTTTCCCAGACAGTTGGCTCAAGAGTGCCGCCAAGATGCCAGCTTCTAGAAAACAAACAGGCAACCCCGTTTTAGGCGCTTGCTGGGCAAAGGGAGAATTCCAGGTTTGAACGACCAGAAACCCCCGGTGGTGATAGCTCTGATCGATTTCAATCTTGCCCCACCCGTAGGTGGCCCAGCACTGTCTCAGACACTGCAAAAAATCGCTCATGGTCATGTCCACCAGCGGAGTGCCATAGTAGTCGGTCAACTCATCGCGCAGGCGAGTGTAGAATTTTTTGCCCCACCAGCGACCGCAGTTAAACAGCACCAATTTAGAGGCTTGTCCGGTTTCTTTATCAAGCCCGGCATAGATTGCCTGAAGCAGCGTTTCTGGAAGGGCCAGCAGGCGATCGCCGCGCCGACTCTCTAGCAGGCCCATTTCTAAATCGCCCCGCACATAGACTTCGCTTGTGTAGTAGTTAGCGGGGATGCGACTGGTGAGTAAATCAGCGACAGAAATCATAGGGGCGATGGGTGGAGGGTGAATGATTAAGGAATTGACTAAAACATTCCGGCGACGGTTAACATTTCTGCGTCGGCGGTTTGCAGCAGGGCACTTTGTGCCATGGTCAAAAGTGGCTCTAAAAACTTCATTTGCTTAGGAGTCAAGGCTTGAGTCAGATACTGAGTCATAAGCGGGTAGAGCAGGGCATCGATCGCCCTCGCATTTTGCCCCTGAATAGATTCAGCTAACCAATTGAGCAGGCGAGTCTGCACAAACGTCTCGTCATCTAGCAGCACTGACATCGCACAATGGCGCAGAACCAAAATGCCATTTTTAAGACCCTGCTCGATCGCGTCAACGGAGGCGTTAGGCAGATCTGCCTGAAGCTGGTCTGCGACTTGCTGCATAACGGTTAACTCGCTGTCTCTTGCGGCCCGATAGGCATCGACCCGATCGGGCAACGAGGTGACATAGTGAGTCACTTCTCTCAACTCTTCGAGCTTGAGATATCGATTTTCGGCTTCGTCAAAAACGGCTTCGATAGGCGATTGCATAATTCTAGGGGAGGTGCAACGGTAGGTTGAGCTAAAACAAATCCGATAGATCGGTCAGCGTGAAGGAGTCGTCTGGGTCAGCAGCTTCTACAGGTTCTGGTTCTGCCAGCCCTGGAGCAGAAGCCGCCAGCGTAGACCCGTCCCAATTGACGGCCGCAAAAAATTGACTGACGGTGAGGGTTAACTCTAGAGCGGTGTTGTCGTCAAGGAGCGAGGCGAACCGGATCTCTTGAACCTCGATCGTCTGGTCATCCCAATTGCAGGTTTTAAAGAAGTGTTGAACGGTTGACTGGAGCCAAATCTGAGTATCTGGAGGGTGGGGGGTGCGGTTCATCGCAGTTCTCCGTCTCGCAGCCGCTTTTCAATATCTCTGGCGGTCGCTCCCTCGTTCATCCAAAATGAGGCGGCATCAATGCGTTCCTGTCCGCCTAGGAGAAACTTGCAGTAGGTTTCACCCATTGAGTAGCACTGAATTTCGATGCAGCTTAACTGCTTTTTCACGAGTTCGGTGAAGAATCCTGCAAATAAGCCTGCATAGAGGTAGCAGACGGGTTTGCCAACATCGCCAAGAGTGCGGGCAACGGCTGAATCAAAAATGTTGATAAACATGAAACCCTGCTTACGATCGCCCATGTCAATCTCCCAGCGCCCCCAGCCTTGAGAGGTGAAGGGCCACCACCAGGTTTCGAGCAAGAACAGCAGATTGGTCTGGCGAATGTTGCGATCGAACTCCTTCTCAAACCATTTTTCAAAAAAGAAAGCATCTTTTTGACCCCACTCACACCCGATCGTATACATGATTGCGGCGGAAGCATCTCCGACCTCTTCTTCTAACCCTTCGACCAAACCAATGATGAAATCTTCGGTGGTCAAAACGTTTTGGCTATCGTTCCAATCGACGATCGTGCCGCGCTCAGGGTCAAACTGAAAGAAGTCTTTAAACCCGTAGTGGTTATGCTTTTTGGGGTTTTTAAGCTTTGCAGGAGTTTGGTGGGGGAGTTGGATCGCCATAAGCCTCTCTAACAGATTCTGAATAAATCGCGGGGGATCGCTGCAATCGGGGTGAGGGATCGCTAGCTTCAGTGTTCCCTCGGTGAAAAAGATCTAACGATGCAAAACCGTCTACACGGTGCCGAGCATTCGTCGAGTCACCTCTAAAATCGGCAGAAATAGGTTAGCTTGTTGAGGATTTAGGTGCTGTTTGACGACCTCCTGCATCACGGTGTAGGTGACGTTGCAACTGCGTTGAGCGCTAAAGGCCCGCATGATGGTTTGAAACCAAAACAGAAACCGTTCGCGCAAGGTTTCTGGGTCGTCAATGAGCATGGCGGCGGCAGCATAGCGCAAAACCCGGAGGGTGTCGCGCTTCCATTTAGCGGTGATGTCTTCGTTGCCGCTGCGAAAGAGGGTGGGATCGGTGGCGCGCATTTTGGTTTGCACCTGCTGCACGATCGCCGCCTCGCATTCCTGAATTTTTTGATAAGTCTGAACTCGCAGGTTAAAGGAGCGAGTGTAGTCGGCTAAAAATCCGAGTTCTTCATCGGTGGCATAGCGCCCTTCGGTTTCTAGGGTCAAGCGCTGAATTTGACTGAGCATCGGGTCTCCTCTCTGGGTCGATCGACGTTCTATGCAGCGTTCCCCATAGTCGAGAGGTGATAACGGATATCGGGCAATGATAGGCTACGCAAACGGGCATCAACGTCCCTTCGTCAGAGCAAAGCTACCCTCCTTTAGAATGATCCTGCTCTGTTGAATCAGTCTTTAGGTCAGTGTGGTTTGTTTTTGTATGGAATCAGAGCCAAGAGAGCTTTTAATCTATGAGACTAAACAGGGAACTGTTCCCTTCGTGTCTTGGCTAGATTCTTTGCCAAATCGAGAGGCTAGAGCAAAAATCAAACAACGCTTAGACCGAGTTGCTCTAGGAAATCTTGGGGACTGTCGATTTGTTGGGGAAGGTGTTTTTGAGCTTAAGATTGATTATGGGCCTGGCTACCGGGTGTATTTTGCACAATTTGAGAAGCTGATCATTCTGCTGCTCTGTGGCGGCGATAAAAGCACTCAACATCGAGACATCTTGCAAGCTAAAAAGTTTTGGGTTGACTTCAAACAGCGTGAGAATGCCAGTGAGTAGAAGCTATCACTCGTTTCTAATTGAGTCCCTTAAAGATCCTCAAGAGGCTGCTGCCTATTTAGCTGCTGTCTTGGAGGATGGCAACGACGAGGAGTTACATTTAGCTTTAAAGAATGTGACAGAGGCTCGACGAACTGCTCTAGGTGCCCATCAGTCTGCTATAGACCAGACGATTCTTCAGCCCATCTTGTCTCATCAGGAGGATCTAGATTTGCCCACGCTGCTGAGAATGCTGGATGCGTTAGGTTTCAAGCTTTCGATCACGCCTAAAGAGCGGGTTGCCTAACGATGAGGCTATTGGTAAACCTCCTACAAACCTGATGAGTTTGAGAAATAGTTGCCCGCGTTGAAGTTGGTGGTGTCTTCGAGTTTATTGAGCATCGATCGGGTGATCAATTTTCCGGCCTCAACTAAGACTTGCCCAGTCAGCGGGTGCAGCAAATCCTGTTCGGCCCGACGACCAATCAGATCTTCAATGTCTTTCAACGAGTTGATATACATACCGGGAGGCAGTTCGACCACTACGCCATCTTTTAAGACACAGGCTTGGCAGGCTAGCCGTGAATTTGATTTGCAGGAAGTGATGACTTCTAGGGTGCGCTGCTCACGACGGTTGATCGGGGAGAGCGCCTCCATGCCAGATTGAACGTAGACGTGGCAAGTGGCACACATCCCGCGGCCGCCGCATTCTCTCAGCACGTCTAAGTCTTTATTGATCAAGACAGAGAGGAGATTGCTGTTGGTTTCGACAGAGGTTTCTTGGGCGATCGGTTCGAGTCTGACGGTTTTAGCCATGATTTTAATAAAGTTGGGGCGATGAAAAATTAGGGGAACAGCAGCGCAACTTGTTCAGGATGGAGCGCCTTTTGCACGATCGTCGCAAAGTCGCGCACGATCTGCGAACAGCGTTGAATAAAAGCAGCCACCCAGTCTCTAACCCACTGCTGTTCTTCAGGACTGATGGGTTGGCTGAGATCAAGGGCATCGCTAGAAACGCTAATTTGAGCCGCTCGATCGACCTGAAACTGATGCAGCCAGTCTCGATCGGGGCGAGTGGACTTGAGATAATTGACAATCACGGGTGTTCCTAAATAGTGGGTGGTGATCTGGCTGAGATGATTGAGGGCGGTCAGAATATCTTGAAGCGCGATCGAGGAGGGCTGAGATGCTTGAAGAGTTGCAGGGGGGGCTTGACTCAGGGCGAGACCAGAGGGCGCTTGAGTCGCGGTGAGCGATCGTAGCTGAACGATCGCCTCCTCAAAATCTGTCTGAATGGCTTCCTGGAATAATTCAATTCTTTTGGAATAGTCTGAATAATCTAAAGTTTGATGGGCTAAAACTAGGAGAACTCGCCCAAACACCAATTTATAAATGTAAACCTGATACGCTGAAAATTGAAATTCAAACGATTCAAAGCCTTCTGGGATCGTTTCAATCACTTGCAAAGCGCTTTGAGAGAGGGCTTGCTTTTGCTGAAGACTAAAGGCGTAATTGATGCCGCCAAAAAACGGGCGCGATCGTCCATCCATTAGAGCAATGCCCGCAATTCCTGGTAAATTCAGAAAGTCTCTGATTCCCTCCTGTTTCATAGATTCTCTAAGTTACGTTTCTCTACGATCTGGGTCATATCTTGCATTTAAGGAGATTCTATAAATCGGCAACGGTTTGTGCTCTGGCTTGACCGCCCTCATTTTCTCTTGATAGGTTGCTCTTTAATCGGTTGCTTTACTGAGTTAATTTTTACTCAAAGCTCTTTACACATTTTAGGTTTAGCCGTATGTCTGACCTTCCGTTTACTTTGGATCAGTTACGCATTCTTAAGGCGATTTCTAGCGAAGGAAGCTTTAAGCGTGCGGCTGATAGCCTCTACGTTTCGCAGCCCGCCGTGAGCTTGCAGGTGCAAAATCTAGAGCGGCAGTTAGATGTACCGCTGTTCGATCGCGGCGGGCGACGCGCACAACTGACTGAGGCTGGGCATCTGCTTCTCAACTATGGCGAGAAGATTCTCACCCTCTGTCAAGAGACGTGTCGCGCCCTAGAAGATTTGCAAAACCTCCAAGGTGGCTCTCTGATCATTGGCGCAAGTCAGACGACGGGAACCTATTTGCTCCCCCGCATGATTGGGATGTTTCGGCAACAATATCCCGATGTGGCGGTGCAGTTGCATGTGCATTCGACGCGGCGCACCTCTTGGAGTGTGGCCAATGGTCAGATTGACCTGGCCATCATCGGCGGCGAGATTTCTCCTGAATTGCAGGATTCCTTAGAGATTATTCCCTATGCCGAAGACGAACTCGCACTGATTCTGCCGACGCTGCACCCGTTAGCGCGGACTGAGGTGATTCAAAAAGATGATTTATATCGCCTGCAATTTATCGCGCTTGACTCTCAATCGACGATTCGCAAAGTGATTGACCAGGTGTTAGCGCGCTGCGGCATCGAAACCCGCCGCCTCAAGATTGAGATGGAACTGAACTCGATCGAGGCGATCAAAAATGCCGTGCAAGCTGGGTTGGGCGCGTCGTTTGTGTCGGTTTCGGCGATCGAGAAAGAGTTGCAAATGGGAATGCTGCATCGAGCCAAGATTAACGATGTTGTGGTGAAACGGATGCTGTCGGTGATTATCAACCCCAATCGCTATCGATCGAAGGCAGCCGAGGCATTTTGTCGAGAAATTTTGCCCCGATTTACTAACCAGCCCGTGAGCTTTGAGCGCAAACAGGCCCCCAATCATGTCGAGCCACAAAACCTGAGAGCCATGCTGCACGCCTCAAACCACAGTCGAGTCACCCCTGATGTTGATTAGAGATCTCAAAAAATCGCCTGAGGCGGGCGATCGTAAGCTAATTTAGATCTTAAATGCCCCTCGATCGTCTGTATGCAGCTTTATTGCACCCGTCCGGGTTGCTCAAAACCGACTAACTTTTTTGACGATCTAGACAACCTCACTACGCTGAAAACCGTCAGGCAAAAATTTTGCACCAACTGCGGCATGTCGCTGATTCTGGCTGACCGCTATTTGCCAACCAAGCTGCTCGGTCAGGGAGGCTTTGGAGCCGCATTTTTGGCCCGCGATCGCTACACGCCGGGGTTAAGGCAGTGTGTGGTCAAGCAGTTTCAGCCGTCGGGTCGGCTCACGCCCGACCAGCTAAAGATGGCTCAAGACCTGTTTGAGCGAGAGGCCGAAGCGCTAGAACAGTTGGGCAGAGAGCATTCTCAGATTCCCGATTTGTTTGCCTTTTTTGAACTGTCGATTCCTAGCCCTCACCAGGCAACCGACGAGAAATTCTTTTATCTCGTGCAAGAATTTATTGACGGAGAGACGTTAGAGGAAAAGCTGATTCAGCAGGGCAAATTTTCTGAGATTGAGGTGTTAGATGTGCTCAAGGAAGCCCTAAAAGTCTTACGATTCGTTCACGAAAATGGCTCAATCCATCGAGATATCAAGCCCTCTAACGTGATGCGAAACTTGAGTGGGCGGCTTTATCTGCTCGATTTTGGGGCCGTGAAATATGCCACCAAAGCCGCAGGCGGCTCGAAGGTCTCCACAAGCATCTATTCATTAGGGTTTGCCCCTCCAGAGCAGGTTTCGGGCGATGAAGTCTATCCGTCTACTGACCTCTATGCGTTGGCGGTGACTTGCATTGTGCTACTGACTGGAAAGCAGCCCCCAGAGCTATTTAATGCTTATAACAACTCTTGGAAATGGCGGAGCTATGAGCAGACGAGCCAGACCCTGGCCGATGTGCTCGATAAGATGCTGCTGCCCGTGCCTGAGCAACGATTTCAGTCGGCTACAGAGGTGTTAGAGGCTCTAGCCGTTCGTCCATCATTGTCTCAGCCGCCGTCTCCTCTTCTGCCGATTAGCAGCCCTACGTCTCTGCCTGTCCCGGTTGCGGTATCGAGTTCTCCACCGCCTCTGCCCGCTCCGGTGTCGAGTTCACCCCTTCGGCCGCGATCGTCGGTGCAGTCTTTTTCTATTTTGGAGCTATTGGGGGGTGCGGCATTTACGGGCTGTGAGGGGGCATTGCTGGCGATCGCACTCTTCAGTCTGCCGATTCCGTCTCCGATCAACGCAGTGCTTTGGCTGGCGATCGCCGTGGGTTTAGTCGTGGCTCAGTCGCGCCGAATTATTGAGAAAGTTGATCTGGTGATTTTGGCGGGGATTACGTTTTTGGTGATTGGATTTCTGCCCGTTCTTCACGCTGGGATTGCCTGGCTAGCGTTGGGGAATGGGTTTTTAGCGGTGGCAGTGTTGGCGGGTTTTGGAGCACTGAGCGCGATCGCTATTACTGCCCTATTTCGGCTGATTTACAAAATTCTCACCCACTTTTTTTAAAGTCCGTAAATTCTGCAAACACTCTTGAGGAATTTGTGCACAAGCCCGTGAAGTCTTAGTCTATAGGCATTTGACAAGGTTGCGATCGTGACGAGATAACTCAAGTCATGACTCACGTTAAAGGGTGGCATCGGCTATGGCTAAACGGAACGAGATGCTGGCGCTGTTTTTAGCGCTCTTGATCACAGGAGCACTTTTGTTTGTGGGTCTGCATTGGGTGATTGGGCAATTTGCACCGACTAGCGGATCTCTGCTAACCCCAACGACGATCGGAGAGCGCATTAGCTCAGGCAGCCGAGGGCTAATTATTGCTAACAGCAGTCAAGCCAAACAAGCCGGAGTCTCGGCCTTTGCGGCTAAAGACTTTAATCGGGCGATCGAGCAATTTACAGCAGCCATTCAGGGAAACCGCAACGATCCAGAAGCGCTGATTTATTTAAACAATGCTCAATTGATGCGAGATCAGCGATCGGCGGTCAAGATTGCCGTCAGCGTCCCGATCGGCAGCAATCTCAATGTGGCCCAAGAAATTTTGCGGGGCGTAGCGCAAGCCCAAGATGAGGCAAATCGGCGCAAGGACGAAAAGCCCTTAGAAGTGGCGATCGCCAATGACGACAACGATCCAGAGATTGCCAAACAAGTGGCGGCCGAATTTGCTAGAGACAGCCGCGTTTTAGCCGTGGTTGGACACAACGCGAGTGATGCCTCGATCGCGGCGGCTCCGATCTATCAAAAAGGGCAGTTGCCGATGATCACGCCCACCAGTTCCGCCGACACGCTCTCTAATGCGGGGAGCTATATCTATCGAGTTGTGCCGAGCACCCGCTACACCGCCGATGTGCTGTCTCGCTATGTGGTTAAGCGCCTGAATCAGAAAAATATTGCGATTTGCTTAGATGCAAAATCTCCTGACAGTCAATCGTTTACCAACAACTTTATCTCGGCGCTCTCGTCAGAAGGCGGTCGGTTTGTCAACATTGGGTGCGACTTTTCTGCTGCCGACTTTAACCCTGGGACGGTGATTTCTAAAGCGGTGAGCAGTGGAGCAGAAGGGTTGTTGTTATCGCCTCAGGTAGACCGAGCTAACTCGGCGATCGAGGTGGCTCGCACCAATCAAGGCAAACTGCAACTGATGGGCAACCAAACGCTTTACACCATCAACACACTCAAGTTAGGGCAAGCCGATGTTAATGGGTTATTGCTGCCTGTCGTCTGGCACCCCAGCGCGATCGCTGACCATTCGTTCTCAACCAATGCCTATAAATATTGGGGTGGGCGAGTCAACTGGCGAACCGCGATGGCCTATGATGCAGTGCAGGTAATTTTGACCGGATTGAAGCAAAACGAGAGCCGAGACGGGCTGCAAAAAGCGTTTTCTAACCCAGAGTTTGTCGCTCAAGGGGCAACCGGAAGAATTCAATTTTTGCCATCGGGCGATCGCAATGGGTCGGCGATTCTCGTCCGGGTTCAGCCCAGTTCTCAAACTGGAATCGGCTATGATTTTGTGCCCATCTCTCAATAAGTCTTCTTACTTGGCTGCTCTATGTCTCAGAAAAACGAAACTCCGGTTCTGATTCTGTCACTTTTGATCACGGGCGCACTGTTGGGGACAGGGTTTTGGCTGCTGATGCCGCGATCGCCCGTCAAATTTGACCCGTTAGCCGCGCCTAGCCAAAATTTATCGACCCGCGATCGCATCAGTCAAGGCGACCGAATTTTAGTGCCTTCAGAAAGCAGAACCGATAACCCCGCGTTTGCTCAGGCAAAACAAGCCGGAGTGGCGGCGATCGTGGCTCAACAATACGATCGGGCTGTGCCGTCGTTTGAGTCGGCGCTTCAAAAATCTCGCAACTCGCCCGAAACGCTGATCTATCTCAATAATGCTCGGATCGGCAATAACCCGTCTTACACGATCGCCGTTGCCGTTCCGGTGAGCGCTGACCCCAACGGCAGCTTAGAGATTTTGCGAGGTGTGGCCCAGGCTCAGAGCGAGGTCAATCAGGCGGGCGGCATCAAAGGGGTGCCGTTAAAAGTGGCGATCGTTAGCGATGACAACAATCCCGAAATCGCTCAACAATTGGCCAGTGTTTTAGTGCAAAAACCTGAGGTGCTGGGAGTTGTGGGGCACTACGCCAGTGATGTGACCCTGGCCGCTGGCAGTGTCTACAACGCTGGTGGGCTGGTGTGCATCTCGCCGATCAGCACGACGGTTAAGCTGTCTGGCTTTGGGAAATATATTTTTCGCACGGTGCCGAGTGATTATATTGCGGCGGGAGCTTTGGCAGACTACACCGTCAAAACATTGCAGCAGAAAAATGTCGCCGTGTTTTTCAATTCTCAAAGTGCCTACAGTCAGTCGCTCAAATCAGAATTTAGTCGAGCGATCGCTTTAGCGGGGGGGCAGGTGTTGGGTGAATATGATCTATCGGCTCCTGATTTTAGCGCGGCGATCGCGGTCGATCAGTCCCTCAAGCAGGGAGTAAAAGCGCTGATGCTTGCCCCCAACACAAGCACCCTCGACAAGGCGCTTCAGGTGGTGCAGGTCAATCAGCGGCGGATGACGCTCCTGGCCGGTGATGATGTCTATGCGCCCAAAACCTTAGAGGTTGGCGGACAGCAAGCCGTCGGCATGGTGGTATCAGTGCCGTGGCATATTAATGGCAATCCGGGTTCTGCCTTTGCAAAGAAGTCGCGATCGCTGTGGGGCGGCGATGTCAACTGGCGCACCGCAATTTCCTACGATGCAGTGCAAGCATTAGCGGTAGCCCTTCAGCGTGACCCGACCCGATCGGGCGTTCAGCAAGCGCTGCTGGCTCCAGATTTTTCGGCGACGGGGGCGGCTGAGACGGTGCGATTTTTGCCATCGGGCGATCGCAATGTGGGCATTCAGCTTGTAAAGGTGGCGCAGGGCGATCGGTTCGGTTCTGGCTTTGATTTTGTTCCGGTTCAACGATAAAAATTATTTTATGTCTCAAAAAAACGAAACGCCTGCCTTAATTATTTCTTTCTTGGTGACGGCTGGGCTGTTGGGCGGCGGTTTTTGGTGGTTTACGCAGCGCTCTGGTTTGGATGTAAGCAAGACAGACTCGCCTAATCCGCAAAACAGCGTTAGTCCTTCAGCCAATTCGTCGAGTCAGCCCAATCCATCGGGGGTTACTAACTCTGCTAAACCGCTCCCTTCTGGGTTGTTTGGCTATGGAGGCAGCACCTCTTGGGCAACTGTTCGGCTGTCGGTTGACTCGGTTCTGCAAGCGGCCCATCCAGAGTTTCGATTGCGCTATGTCGATCCGATCGGCAGTCCACCTAGTTCAGGTGCTGGCATCAAGATGCTGTTAGATGGGCAAATTGCCTTTGCTCAATCGTCGCGTCCAGTTTCGGCTCAAGAATATCAACAGGCGCAGCAGCGAGGATTTAGCCTCAAGCAGATTCCAGTCGCGATCGATGGTTTGGCGGTGGCAGTGAATCCCGGTCTGAATGTTCCAGGGTTGACGATCGAGCAATTAAAAGCCATCTACAGTGGTCAAGTCAAAAATTGGCAAGAAGTCGGCGGCCCCAATCTGGCGATCGTGCCGCTGTTTCGATCGTCCAGCGCTCAGAATATATTTGGTGAAACTGTTCTTGCAGGGCAGCAGCCAGGAGAAACCGTGCAGGTTGTTTCGACAACAACTCAAGCGTTGCAAAAACTCGCCGCCACGCCGGGAGGCATTTATTTTGCGTCTGCGCCTGAAGTTGTGCCTCAATGCACCGTTAAGCCGTTAGCGATCGGGCAATTGTCGGGTCAGTTTGTGCCGCCTTATCGAGAACCTTTGGTAACAAATTGTCCCAGTCAACGCAATCAGTTAAACATTCAGGCGTTTCAAAATGGCACCTACCCGATCACCCGCAACTTATTTGTAGTGGTGAAGCAAAACGGCGGCACCGAGCAGCAGGCCGGAGAAGCCTACGCGAATTTGCTGCTGTCAGAGCAGGGGCAAGAAGCGATCGCCAAAGCCGGATTCGTGCGAGTTCGTTGAGCTTCTCTGAAGGCAGCCGTCAAAGGCTCATGTCTAGCATTCGCTGCATCGGACGCAGGGCAGCGAGACGAGTGGCTTCGGGCAAGGTGATTTCTGGCGATCGCGTCTTCATGGCCAAATACAATTTTTCTAATGTGTTGAGGCGCATATGCGGACACTCGTTGCAAGCGCAGTTATTCATCGGCGGCGCGGGGATGAACATTTTGCCAGGAGCCGCTTTCTGCATTTGATGAAGAATTCCGGCTTCGGTGGCCACAATAAACGCTGAACTGGCGCTTTTTTGGCAGTAGTTCAACAGCGCCGTTGTCGAGCCAATATAATCAGCGTGACGCAACACCGCAGGTTCGCATTCTGGGTGGGCGATAACTTCGGCTTCAGGGTTCTGAATCTTGAGTTGCACCATTTTTTTCTCAGAAAATGTTTCGTGCACCATGCAGCTTCCTTGCCAGAGCACCATGTCTCGTCCAGTTTGCTCCATCACATATCGGCCGAGGTTGCGATCGGGCGCAAAAATAATTGGCTGATCGACAGGAATTTGATTAACGATCGCCACCGCATTAGCGCTAGTGCAAATGATGTCACTCATGGCTTTGATGTCTGCCGTGCAGTTTATGTAAGAAATTACCAAATGATCGGGGTGTTTTGCCTTAAATTGGGCAAACGCATCGGGCGGACAGCTATCGGCAAGAGAACAACCCGCCTCTAAATCGGGCAGCAAAACCAGCTTGTTAGGGTTGAGAATCTTCGCCGTTTCTGCCATGAAATGCACGCCTGCAAAGACAATCACGTCTGCCTCAGTTTTGGCAGCTTGTTGCGCTAGCCCCAATGAGTCGCCCAAATAATCGGCAACGTCTTGAATATCAGGATCTTGGTAGTAGTGCGCTAAAACGACGGCGTTGAGTTCACGCTTGAGGTCAGCGATCGCGCCAAATAAATCACGAGGCAGCCCGACTTTAGGAGAAGAAAGAGTAGTAAACACAATAGCAACCCGAAAAGGAAGAATCTCTATTCTAGTAGTTATAGTTTAATCTACCAAAAATATCAATATAGATTTTAGCAAAACCTACCACTTAAAAAATCAGATCTATCCCTTGCTAGATTCCTCTTCTATCCTTCCTACCGCATCCTTCTAGAATGGGATGAGTAGCCTTTAGCAAAAATTTTAAGCTTTGATCCAAGCGGAGACTTTAGAACTATTGGAGTGGTCGCGCCTTTGTCAGCACTTAGCGACCTTTGCCGCAACAAAATTAGGGGCGATCGCCGCCCGTCGGCTCAAAATTCCGGTTCGGCAAGCAGATACCTTGATGCTGTTGGCGCAAACTCAAGAAGTCTATGGCTTAGAGAGTCGTCTGCCTAGTGGGTTGCGTTTTGACGGCATTGACGACATTGGTGAAGCGCTCGAACGGGCTGCCCTGCAAGGCATTTTGTCAGGAGCCGAACTGCTAGCGATCGCCACCACCCTATCCGGTGCGAGAACGCTGCGACGCACGATCGATAATCAGGAAGAAATTCCTGTCCTGACTGATCTCGTGTCTGAGCTACGCACCTATCCTGAGCTTGAGCAAGAAATCTATCGCTGCATCAACGACGATGGCAAAGTCAGTGAGCGGGCAAGTCCGAAATTAGCTGAGATTCGGGCCAAGCAAAAGCAACTGCGCGATCGCGTCTACGATGTCTTGCAACGACTCATGCAGCGTCAGGCAAACGCGATGCAAGAGCAACTGATCACCCAGCGAGACGGGCGCTATGTCGTTCCGGTCAAAGCGCCTCAAAAAGATGCGGTTCCGGGCATTGTTCACGACACCTCCATGACTGGGGCGACGCTCTATATTGAGCCAAACTCAACGGTGCAGTTTAACAATCAACTGCGACAGCTACAGCGGCAAGAACAGGTCGAAGAAGAAGCCGTTCGGCGTGTCTTGACTGAGCAGGTGTCTGCGGTTCAAGACGATTTAGAAAGACTGCTCGTGATCTGCACTACCGTGGATTTGGCAACGGCTCGTGCCCGCTATAGCCTTTGGTTAGAAGCCAATCCGCCACGATTTATCAACTACGTCGCGACAGAAAACGCCGCTCCTGAAACCGTCACGCTGCGCCAGCTTCGGCACCCGCTTCTGGTTTGGCAACAGCGGCACGAGCAGGGACGATCGGTGGTGCCGATCGATGTGTTTATTCAGCCTCAAATCAAAGTGGTGGCGATCACCGGGCCCAACACAGGCGGAAAAACCGTCACGCTCAAAACCTTTGCTTTAGCGATTTTGATGGCAAAAGTGGGGCTGTTTATTCCGGCTCGTGAGCCTGTCGAGTTGCCGTGGTTTGACCAAGTTCTGGCCGATATTGGCGATGAGCAATCGCTAGAACAGAGTCTCTCAACGTTTTCGGGTCACATTCGCCGCATCAGTCGCATCTTGAATGCGCTGACAGGGGATGAATCGGTGAAGTCACAAGATGTTTCTGATCCAATCGTTTCTAATTCTCTCGTTTTGTTAGATGAAGTTGGAGCCGGAACCGATCCGACAGAAGGCACTGCATTGGCGATCGCGCTTCTTAAATATCTCGCTGAACACACGGCCTTGACGATCGCGACCACTCACTTTGGCGAACTCAAAGCCCTGAAATATGAAGACGATCGCTTTGAGAATGCCTCGGTTGAGTTTGATGATGTCTCTCTCTCTCCCACCTATCGCCTGCTGTGGGGCATTCCGGGGCGATCGAACGCGCTGACGATCGCTCGTCGTCTCGGACTTAACGAAGACGTGATTCAACGCGCTCAAGCCCAGGTGGGTGGCGCATCTGAGGATGTCAACCAGGTGATCGCAGGCTTAGAATCTCAGCGACGACGACAAGAGACCAAAGCCCAAGAAGCGGCAAAAATTCTAGAGAGTGCTGAACAACTCTATCGGCAAGTTTCCGATAAAGCCGCTAATCTCCAAGAACGAGAGCGATCGCTGCAACAAGCCCAAGAAAAAGCGGTTCAAGACGCGATCGCAGAAGCAAAATCCGAGATTGCAAAGGTCATCCGCCAACTGCAAAAGGGCAATGTCACCGCCCAAGATGCCCAGCAAGCCACGGATGCTTTGAACCGCATCGCTGAAAAGCAGCTTCCTTCTCGTCAACCTGCCAAACCTAAACCCGGATTTCGTCCGCAGGTGGGTGATAAAGTCCGCATTCCTCGCTTGGGCCAAACGGCCGAAGTGATCAGCGTCTCAGATGATGAAGAGTTGATCGTGCGCTTTGGATTGATGAAGATGACCGTCCCCGTGCAGGATGTGGAGTCGTTGACGGGCGAGAAACCTGCCAAGCGAGAAGAGCGTAAACCGGACGATCGCCGATCAGAGGAAAAAACTCCGCCGCCTCCCGCGCCTGCGATTCGCACGTCACGTAACACCGTTGACATTCGCGGCAGCCGCGTTGCCGATGCCGAAATTTTGCTCGATCGGGCGATTTCTGAAGTCGGCGGCCCGATTTGGATTATTCACGGTCACGGCACGGGCAAACTGCGGCAGGGCGTTCATGCGTTTTTGCAGCAACATCCCCGCATCCAGCGATTTGAGTTAGCCGCTCATGAAGATGGCGGATCGGGGGTGACGATCGCTTATCCAATTTAGTAAAGTCGAGCCAGCAACAAGCTGCCGCGATCAAGAGAATCTGAACCGGGTCTGGCTGATGATTGAATCATCCCGCTATCTACTGTTTAGGTTTGGTGACCTGTTGCCGTTACCTGAATAATCTCTTCGGGCATTCTTGAATCACGGCTGGTGTGATCATCTCTTGGGAGTCGATCCGCCTTTTTACTCACCTTATGACTGGATCGATTGCCCTATGCTTCTTCATAACAAACCCTTTGGTATCGCCCTGTCTGCCAGTTTAGGATTGATGAGTCTGCTTCACGCACTGCCTGCCAACGCAGATGGAGCCGAAACAATGCGACCCAACTGTGAACGCACCTCCGGCAGCGACTGGACTTGTGTCTACTCTTCAATTAACCCCGCCCCAAATCCCTATAAATACTACACTGGACAAATTCGCAACGGCATCCCCAATGGTCAAGGCGTGTTAGTCTACCAAAACGACAATCGCTATGAAGGGCAAGTGCGAAATGGAGTCCCTGACGGGCAAGGGATGTTTCTTTTTGCGACCAACGATCGCTATGAAGGCGGCATGAAAAATGGACAGCCCAGCGGTCAAGGCACCTTTAGCTTTGTCAACGGCGATCGCTACAGCGGACAAATGCGGAGTGGGCACCCTCACGGCACCGGAACGTTTGTCTTCAGCAACGGCAATGTTTACGCGGGTGATTTCTATTTAGGGCAAGCCAATGGCAACGGCACGGTTACGCTCTCTAATGGAACGCGCTGCCAAGGAGTCTTCTTTAACAGCGCCCTGTCAGGGAGAGGATCATGCTCGTTTCGGGCAGGGTCTGCCTTCAGAAGCTATTCAGGAGAGCTTAGAGGCGGGCGACCCGATGGCCGGGGCACGATCGTCTTCGTCGATGGAAGACGCTACACGGGTGAAATGAAAAACGGCACCCCTTACCTTCCTCAAGCAAGTCAGTGAGAAACTCAAACTTTGGCTTCTAGTGACTTGAGGAATTCAGTGTTAACGCCTGACTCACGGGTCAGCGCGATCTTGCCTGTGCGGGCGATTTCACGAATTCCAAACTTGTTGAGCACTTGGACGATCGCCACCATCTTGCCGGGGTCGCCCACCACTTCCAACGTCAGCGAGTCTTCTGACACATCTACGACTCTGGCGCGAAAGATCTGAGCGAGTTCGACAATCTCCGATCGGCTGGTGCTGCCCGCGTTCACTTTTAACAGCATTAGCTCCCGCTCCACGCAGGGCACTTCAGTAATGTCTTGCACCTTAATGACGTTGATCAGCTTATAGAGTTGTTTGGTCAACTGCTCAATGCTGCGATCGTCGCCTGGCACCACCATCGTGATTCGCGAAACGCCCATCTGCTCGGCCGGGCCAACCGCCAGACTCTCGATATTAAAGCCTCGCCGGGCAAACAAGCCCGCAATCCGAGACAAAACTCCGGCTTCGTCTTCAACCAGAACAGAAAGGGTGTGCTTCATCGCCGTAGGGGTCAGTAGAAAAATCAAGTTTTCCTATTCTATCGTGCAATCTCCCGAATCCGGTTGTGTTTGCCCAAACAGCTTTATAGGGTCTCGATCGGATATTATTCTCGCTAGGGTTAGATGCGTCAGGATGTCCTGACCGTTTTAATCTAATGATGTAAATTTCGCGTGGAGCAATAGCTTTTATGGGTTGGCTACAAAGACTGTTTGGGCAAGAAAAACCCCAAGATCCTCAGCAGGCCATTAGTGGGCAACCAGTGGCTCAAGCCCCAATGGATGCTTCTGCCGATGCCCCGACCGTTGAAGCGATCGCGCCTGAAAGAGTGGGCTTGAACGGCGAATATGACCAAAGCGGACTGGCAAAACGAGTCGCCTTGGCATTTGATCAAGATCCTCAAGTGGCTGACCTAGAGCATGTTTATGTAGCTCAAACGGGCAGCACGGTTGTCCTCAAAGGGGAAGCACCCAGTCAAGAGATTGTCAACAAGCTAATTGAGATTGCCAATAGCGTCAATGGTGCATCGGCGGTCGAGGTTGATCAGGTCACGATCGGCTAATCTACCAAACTTCTATAGTCTCAATGTCATGTAGCTTGTGCAAACGGGCTACATTTTTTTGAATGACTTGATCGCCGGGGTGTGCAACAATGCCCATCTCTTAAACTCTAAACTCAAAGGTCGGCGCGATCGCGGTGGGTGAGCCAGCCGCCGATGGTTTGTCGCCAACGGCTCTCGACACCTCGACACCGTTTTGTTCTAAAATCACGATCGGGTCAGAGCCACCGTTGACCTCAATCCGCTTGACCAAAATCTGTCCGTTTGAGAGACGTTGACCTGCTCTGACATAGCGGCTTGTGGCCTCATTGGGGGCCTTCACGATCGCTTCAGCAACCCCCCCAACTACCACCACCCCTGAGACTTCTACGGCTCTAGCCAGGGTCGGCTCTGGGAGCGGCGGCAGAGCGGTAATGGTTGGCGTAGAGGGGTTAAACGCAACAGAGGGCGTAGACGGTCGAGAAGTCGGTCTGCGAGAGATAGATTGAGGAACTTGAGGAAAGCTTGGAAGCTGAGGCAAACTTGGGGTTCGCTCTCCTGGACCCGAACTGGATGGGGCATTTCCTCCCGTTGTTCCAGGGGTGCCAGAATTTCCGGCAGGGGTTTTAAACGTGATCAGCGGAGCCAGGCTGGCAAAGGGGTCGTTCTGGCTTTTTTTGACATTGATCCCCGCTTGAACCTGACGAACCCGCTCATCAGGGTCAGTCGATTGCACCAACCCTGGGATGCGAGTGGTCGATAGATTAGCTTTTTTATCACCCGCCTTTTCAGACACCAGAGGCTTTGAGAAAGGCTGTGCCGCCACTGGAGAAGGACTTGTAGGAGGATTGCTCGATTGCTCTGAGGCGCAACCGCCGACTAACACAGAAAATGCTCCTACCCAGGCAATCAAAGACTTCTTCTGCATGTCCTCTCCTCAAAAATTTCACACCAGATGTTTCTAGCCCGGCTGGTTAACGATTAAATCGAGCCTACATACAAATAGTTTGCACTTCTGCAAGATTCTTAATTTGACGTTAATCACAGGAACTTTGAATATCCCTAGTATGCCCTAAACTTTTGGCGATCGATAGACTTTATTTTGCACAAATTAAACTGCCTGCTCAGAAAAATAGCAGCGACGGCGGCTGAAATACTCGTTAGTCTTCGATCGCAATCATCAATTTTTGCAGGGATTCCAAGCCTTTTTTCACACGACGCGAGACGGTGACAGCACTGATGCCCATACGTTCCGCCGTTTCTTTTTGAGTCAAATCGTGCAAAAAACAAACTCTAAAACTTGTCGAGTTCGGATTTCTAACTGAACCAAAGCCTGCTGTAAACGAATTTGATCTTCTTGAGCCAGTTGAAAGCTGCGATATTGGTTGTCGGGCACTAGATCCCCGATCGTAGCGTTGCCGTTATCTTCGTCTCTAAGCGGCGCGTCTAAACTTAGAAGCGCCCGATTTTGACAGGCTACTTTTATTTCTTGCCACTCGTTGAGAGAGATTTCTAAGACGGCAGCGACTTCTGCATCAGTTGGGTTGCGGTGCAGGGTCGCTTGCAGATCGCGAGTCACCCAAACCGATTGACGCTGAAGCGCTTGCCAGCGTCGCGGAATCCTCAGGGAGGGGCTTTTGTCGCGTAGATAATGCTGGATCTCGCCTCGAATATAGGGAATCGCAAATGAGCTAAAGGCATGACCTTTAGACATATCAAATCGCTCGATCGACCGAATCAAGCCAATGCAGCCGACTTGCAGCAAATCTTCATAACTTTCGGTGCATTGATTAATCCAGTGATGAGCCTCTTTTCTGACCAGTCCAAAATTTAGCTCGACAAGCTGATTGCGGGTTTGTGAAGAAGGAGACTTCTGATATTCCCGCAAGAGTTGCAAGCTTTCGCTCCTCAGTTCATTGGCGATGAGAGTTGACATGACGAAGTTCAGTTGGTAGAGCGGGTCAATAAATGCGCCGGACTTGGTTCTAATGATTTTGTTAGAACTGCTGTCAGGGTTAACGCCACCTTCAGAAGGCTACAGGAATTCAGAAGCGTTGAAAAGATCTAACTCCGTAGAGTCGTCAACCTTTAAAAGCTTTTTGACCGACGATCGTGTCCGACTGATTTCCTGATACGCATTTTCCGATGTGCTGAATTAAACCTATTCGTTGCGCCCAATTACTTACTAGAGCATTTTCACTGAACCTAGGTTTTTGACTAGCCGATAACCCTGCTCATTGGGAGGGGAATTTTCTTTTTAGGCACGGAGTTGTTTTTTAACGCCTAGAGAGTTCCCTATAAACCGTGTTTGCACTAAAAAAGGGGCTAATGCCCCTCGAAATGAGTGATCTTTAACGGTGGGTCAGGCTCGTGAACTTCATAGAAGCTTTATAAAACTGACCCATTATCGTCATGCGGTAGGGGTGACCCGTGCATAAAAAAGCCCACGGATCTTGACCTCACTCGGTTCGCGGGAACCCATATCTGTGTCAGAGGGCTGTAAGCTCTCAAAAGTTCCTGCAATTTCGCCCGTCGTGCTGTCAATTTTGGCAACGCTGAGAGCAATTTTGCCCTTGTCTAATTGGAACTGCTTAACATTTTCCTTTCGCAGTTCTTCACTGTCTGCCTGACCTGGCAGAGCCACTGCGTTGTCATAACCTGTAGTTAGACCCCGACCTTTGGGATCTAAGAAGTTAGAAGTCCGGTAGGACGGAACGCGAAATTCGCCGACTAGATCAGTCGAGGTGCTAACGCTGCTCTGCCCTGGTTGGCTGTTGGCGACAAGCCCCTTAACAGTGAACAGGAAAGGTACCCGTTCGCCACCGGGAAGCTGGACGGTGGTGGCTTGAAAGTCAATGCCGTCTTCTTCTTTGAAGGTCAGGCTGCCATCTGCGTTTGCAGTCAGCGCACCCGAAACGGCATCGATCGAAGACGTATAGCGAGTCATGAGCTTGGTGGGCACAAACTCAGCTTCCTTGCGTTTGTTAGTCGGCTCTTCTTTAACAAAGAAGGCCGTGGGCTGCAAGCAAAGGCTGTTGATGGAGTAGGATTTGCCGCTCTCGATCGGAATAACGCCACGAGACGTTTCCTCAAGTTGAGGGCAACTGTTCGCTAAACCAGTGCCTCGAATTTGGTCGTAGGTCAGTGCTTCAGTGCTGCTGGCGGGAGCCTCACTGCAAGCGGTTAACACACTCATGCATAGTGCCAAAAGTGTGACGATTAAAGCGCGATACCTCATGGTCAACCTCAAAGTCAATGTAAAAAACCCTGCCAGCGCACCCCAATCTGACTAATATGGAAGGCGGCTTTGGAAGCTTACTGCCACAGTAGTCGAGGAGACGCGCTGAACTGCTGCCAGGTCAAATCGAAATTTCTATAATTTCTGAAGGGGTTCGGGCGGAACCTCTCAGAGTATTTTACAGACTTTAGTTAACTTTTTAAGAATCCTCTAAGGGATAGGTCTTAATTCAGTCAAGAGAATTAATGTATTTAAATTGATTGGATGTGCGATCGCGCAACTGAAATGACATCCCCTGATTAAGCTGTTAAGAATAGGATGCTTAACCACGCGACGGTGTGGAGTTCCGAGGGATGAGATTGGGATGAACAGTGATGTGAGTTTTGAGTTAAAGTCGCCTGAGTTTGAGGAGATTTCCCAATCGATTCAAAAGCTGGCTGAAGTCTCAAAAGGCAACAGCATAGCGTTGCTGGCTTTGCTTAGACTGTTAGAAAGCTTGCACCGAGAAGTTTGTGAAGGGCCTTTTCAAGAGTCTTTGCCAGACAATCGACAGGCACTTTATGCGCTCTTGAGAGACATCGAAGCGAAGGGTGGCTGGCCCTATATTCGACGAATGGGGCTGCAATCTTTTCTCGTTAATTTATGTCCAGATCCGGCTGATGATGATTCTAGTGCTACGGTTTCCGAAGCAAATTCTGAGTCTACAGCTTCATAAATCGTAATAAATAGTCTACGTTCTCATAAATTAAGGAAGGCACAGAACAATTGTCCTGTGCCTTCCTTAATATGAACATAACCCGTGGAAACTTGCTGTTATTTACCCGACTGACGGCTAGCGGTTTGGATATAAAGAATCAGCAAAAATACGCTAGGAACCAGCACAAACAGAAGGCTGGCAATAAACCCTAAATCATTAACTTGCATAAAGCCCAGGTCCTATCTCAATCTCGGCATTAACACTCTTTAGAATACCACTAAGGTTTGGTTTTAACGCTGACAGAACCGTGGACTAAGGCTTGGCAAGCAAGCCGATAACTGGCGGGCTTCTTTTTAAGTTTGCGGATTTCAAAATCGGTGCGGGGTGAGAGGTTGTCTGTCCCCTCTACAATCTCTACGATGCAGGTGCCACATTGACCATAGCCGCCGCAGTTCATCATTTTTCCGCCGAAGGTGTAGAGGTCAACCCCGTTCTCTATGGCTTTGATTCTTAGATTTGACCCATCAGCCACGATCGCTTCTTTACCTTCTTTAACAAATGTGATGCTGGCTGATTGAAACCGTGACTTGATCGGTTCGCTCACGGTTTGTGGCTCAACGGTTGGAGTTTGATAATCGACGATCGGCTGGGCATTTTCGGGTGACTGGACATTGGTATCTGCTGGCTGCATGGCTTCTACGCTCCTAACTGAATTTTCTACTGGCTGATTTACTCGAAAAACCGCCCCTTGTAATTTGTAACTTAATCTATTAATAAATTAAGAATTATTAACATTTTTAGCTTGAGTCTTGAAGCCCTTCTCAGGTATCTGGAATTTGCTTGCAATAGGCTCTAACACTGGTTACACTTCGTTATACACTTTCATTTTTACAGTGGCGTTGTCAAACTATCCACGCTCTTCTTTTGAGGGGTTGCGGGGCGTGATTGCAAAGTGATAAGTCGCCTCTAATCTGGTAAATTTACCAGTACATGGCACTTTAACAAAATGCTGAAAAGAGCGTTGCAGTAGACGTAATTTATTAGGAGGAGCGTAGTCAATGGGACTACCCTGGTATAGAGTCCATACCGTCTTGGTGAACGATCCAGGGCGGTTAATCGCAACCCACCTCATGCACACTGCCTTAGTTGCAGGTTGGGCGGGTTCAATGGCGCTGTATGAATTGGCGATCTTTGACCCCAGCGATCCAATTTTAAATCCGATGTGGCGGCAAGGCATGTTCGTGCTGCCCTTCATGACGCGCTTGGGCGTGTCTTCATCGTGGGCAGGTTGGAGCATCACGGGTGAATCAGGAGTCGATCCTGGTTTCTGGTCATTTGAGGGCGTAGCGATCGCCCACATCGTCTTGTCTGGTTTGCTGTTTTTAGCGGCCTGCTGGCACTGGGTCTATTGGGATTTAGAACTGTTTAGAGACCCTCGCACAGGCGAACCTGCTCTAGACTTGCCGAAAATGTTCGGCATTCACCTGTTCTTATCTGGATTACTTTGTTTTGGCTTTGGTGCCTTCCATCTCACCGGGCTATTTGGGCCGGGGATGTGGGTGTCTGATGCCTATGGGATCACGGGCAGCGTTCAACCCGTTGCGCCCGAATGGGGCCCGGCTGGGTTCAACCCGTTTAATCCGGGTGGAATTGTGGCTCACCACATTGCGGCGGGCATCGTGGGCATTATTGCAGGTCTATTTCACTTGAGTGTTCGTCCTCCTGAGCGACTTTATAAGGCGCTGCGGATGGGCAACATTGAAACGGTGCTAGCCAGCAGTATCGCGGCGGTGTTTTTTGCGGCGTTTATCGTCGCGGGCACCATGTGGTATGGCAACGCAACGACCCCGATCGAGCTATTTGGCCCCACTCGCTATCAGTGGGATGCGGGCTACTTTAAGCAAGAGATCAATCGTCGCGTTCAGACCAGCATTGCCAATGGCACCAGTCCTGAGGCAGCTTGGTCAGAGATTCCTGAAAAACTGGCGTTCTATGACTATGTGGGCAACAGCCCTGCCAAGGGTGGTTTGTTCCGCACAGGTCAGATGGATAAAGGTGATGGAATTGCCCAAGCCTGGTTAGGGCATCCCGTGTTTAAAGACAGTGACGGCAGAGAACTCTCCGTTCGTCGTTTGCCTAACTTCTTTGAAAACTTCCCGGTGGTCTTGACCGATGCCGATGGGGTAATCCGGGCAGACATTCCGTTTAGAAAGGCTGAATCGAGATACAGCTTTGAACAAGCGGGTGTCACGGCGACCTTCTATGGCGGTGTGTTGGGGGGTCAAACGATCACTGACCCGGCTCAGGTGAAGCGCTATGCGCGGGCGGCTCAATTGGGTGAACCCTTTGAGTTCGATCGTGAAACGCTCAACTCTGACGGGGTGTTCCGTACCAGTCCTAGAGGTTGGTTTACCTTTGGTCACGCGGTCTTTGCTCTGCTGTTCTTCTTTGGTCATATCTGGCACGGCTCTCGCACCATCTTCCGAGATGTGTTTGCAGGGGTTGACCCAGATTTGGCAGAAGAGCAGGTCGAGTGGGGCTTCTTCCAGAAGTTGGGTGACAAGAGCACCCGCAAACAAACTCAGTCATAGGGTAGTTGGGAAAGTCTAACCGCTTCTACATCAGTGAACGGCTATACTTTCCCGGCTGCTTGATGGTTTGAGATTACTCATCACTCAGGACATGCAGACATGGAAAGCGTTGCTTACATTTTGATTCTTGCTCTCGCGATCGGGGTGCTGTTTTTTGCGATCGCCTTCCGCGAACCGCCTCGGATTGGCAAATAGACCCAACTATTTTGGGCCATCACCTGTCTAGCGCTTGACCTTTGGCTAGGCAGGTATTTTTATGTCAAAAAAACCCATTCTTGGTTGCGGCAGATTGGGCCGCTCAACTCTAGGATGGTCTGTATTGCCTATTCAGTTGGTTGTGAACACTCCTTCTTCACCTCGCGAAAAAGACCCTTCAGGGCAGTCATCCCGGTCTCCTCACTTTCTGATTCGTCCTGTCGAGCAGCAAGACTTGTCTGAAATTGCTGGAATCTTGGCGGCAAGTTTTCACCTGCAACCAGAGTTTATGCGCTGGCTGATCCCAATCATGAGGATGGGGATCTATGAAGATCTGCGAAATCGATTAAATTCGGCTCCGCCTAACTATCGCTGCTTGGTTGCCCTTGATCAAGAAACCCTGGTGGGCACTGTGGAAGTGGGGCTGCGATCGTTCAATCCCTGGCAGCCGCGCACGAGTCAATATGCCTATCTATCCAATCTTGCGGTCAAATTAGAGTGTCGGCGCAAAGGAGCCGCGCTGCAACTGTTGGAGGACTGCGATCGCGTCGTTTTATCGTGGGGGCTGGCAGATATTTATCTGCATGTGCTGGAGAATAACCACTCGGCAAAGCAGCTTTATGCAAAAAGTGGCTATCGGCTGCAAGCCACCGATGCGGGTTTGACGACCTGGTTGCTGGGTCAGCCTAGACGACTCTTTTTGCACAAACATCTCGCACCCCTCCGTGAATCGAGTGCCCTGACCGATCCAGAGCATTGCTGATACCTTAAGAGTGACCTGCGATCGCGACTGGCTCCTATGCTGTTTGACTCTCATCACTACTGGCTCAAAAACGCTCATGTGCCGCCCTCTCTGATCGTCAGTGGCACCAAGTGGACTGGCAAAAAGTCTGCTAACGAGCCTCTGCTAGCCGTCGATCTAGAGATTATTGATGGCACGATTGCGACGATCGTCGCCTCTGGCACCTATGACACTTATCGCGATCCCTCGATCGACTTAAAAGGTGGACTGGTGTGGGCATGTTTTGTGGATATGCACACCCATCTCGACAAAGGACATATCTGGAACCGGGCCCCAAACCCAGATGGCACCTTTGATAGCGCTCTCACCGCCGTTAAAACAGACGCGGCTAATCATTGGAACGAGACCGATGTCTACCGTCGGATGGAATTTGGACTCAAATGTAGCTATGCCCACGGTACAAAAGCCATTCGGACTCATCTTGACTCGTTTGGTGAGCAGGGCGAAATTGGCTTTCGAGTCTTTCAAGAGTTGCGCGATCGCTGGGCCGATAAGCTCATTCTTCAAGCCGTCTCGCTCGTGACTTTAGACTACTTTCTCACCCCAGAAGGCGAGAAACTGGCCGATCTAGTAGCGGCGGCTGGCGGCGTGTTGGGTGGCGTTGCCTATAAGAACCCAGATATTGACGCTCAACTCGATCGCGTCTTTGCCCTCGCTAAGGAACGCAAGCTAAATTTAGACTTCCACACTGACGAAACTGACGATCCTGCCTCAATGACGCTGAGACACGTTGCAGAAGCCGCGATTCGCCACAAATTCAAGGGGCAGATTGTCTGCGGACATTGCTGTAGTTTGGCCGTGCAAGAGAAAGCCGAGGCGGTTAAAACCATGCGTCTCGTCAAAAAAGCGGGGGTTGGGGTGGTCAGTCTGCCGATGTGCAATCTTTATCTACAGGGTCGTCTTTCCAGATCCACTCCCCGATGGCGTGGGGTAACTCTGCTGCACGAATTAAAGCAGCAGGGCGTGTCAGTCGCGATCGCGAGTGACAATTGTCGTGATCCCTTCTTTGCGTTTGGCGATCACGATGCCCTAGAAGTGTTTAATCTCTCGGTTCGCATTGCTCATCTTGACCACCCCTACAGCGATTGGGTTAACGCTATCACCCTCACACCTGCCGATCTGATCGGTCTCCCTCAAGTCGGCAGAATCGGTGTCGGACTGCCTGCCGATCTGGTGCTGTTTAAAGCTCGCAGCTATAGCGAATTGCTGTCACGATCGCAGCACGATCGCATTGTTCTACGTCACGGCAAATCGATCGATACGACATTGCCTGATTATGCGGAGTTAGATGATCTGGGTTGATTTTCTGAGTAGCTAGCGATCGTAGCCCGCGATCTTGCCGTTTAGAATTGAGTCCCTCTCATACCGAGTCTCGTGTATGCTATGCAGGTCAAAAATTTAACGATCAGAGAATTCAAAGCCCTGATCCGCGAAACCGTCGTGGCAGTTTGAGAAGAGGTTCTAACATCATGATGCTGGTTCTAGGCAGAATGCGAACTTCTCGCAAGGCTACGAAATCCAGATTTGACGGCATTGGTAGAAAGAATTCTTTCAGACCGAACCAAGCTTTAACTTGCAGCCCCAATGGAAAGCGGATCATCCCGTCAACTAGTTTGATAGATCTCTTAGGGAACGAAACTATCTGATAGCCTGACTTGCGATAATTGGGGAATTTAGGTTTTCCCTCAAGTTCTCTGTTGAACCACATCTTTAGAAGCTCAGAAAACGATTTAACCGATTCACCAACCGATAGGCAAGTCTGACAGGCTGCATCCGATGGAAGCGCTGAGAAGTGTTTGTTAGAGCCGATAGCTTTAACCAGATCAAAGCCAGTGACATATTTCTTAGTTTTGAAATACATCTGCCGGGCGTAGTAAACAGCACAGTTGTTGAGTTTATTTGACTCTGAACAGAGGTACTCTAAGACCGCCATAGTCTCTTTGTCGGCACTAATCAAGCATTGCTGCACTCCCATTAATTTCTTAGGTTTTGACATCGATTCGCTTGCTTTGTTGACTTCCCATACTCTAACAACTAACATAGTAGATGTCAAGCTATAAATCAACTAATTAACTATGCTGACTCAGGAAGAGTACAAAACTCACAATCACGTCAAATACTTGGTTAACTACCATTTTGTCTGGATTCCCAAGCGTAGACGAAAAGTTTTAACAGGGGATATAGCAACTAGAACCCGTCAAATATTTGCAGAGGTAGCGGTAGAGAAAGGATGGGATATTCTCGCTCTAGAAGTTGCCCCAGACCATATTCACCTTTTTGTCAGCGTCAAACCTACGGATACGCCTCATCTAGTAAGACGTCAAAGCGTTCAAGAGACGGTCTAGCTTCTTTCTGCGTAAAGAGTTTCCAGAATTGTTAAAGATGCCTTCGCTATGGACTAGTAGCTATTTTGTCAGCACAGCAGGAAATGTTAGTAGTGAAGCGGTTAGGAGGTATGTCGAAGACCCTCATCACGGGGCAAACTAGAAAGAACACGGTGGTTAAAACCACGCGATTACCCCTTCGGGGAACTGCGAAGCAACCGCTTTCCTCTCAGCACTAAAGTGACTGAGTTTCCCGCGTATCACCTATTCCTATGAGTCTGCGAATATATGGCAATCGTTTGATCAAAACCCTTCCCGGACAGGAAACGCGCCCGACTGCTGCACGAGTGCGGCAAGCGATGTTCAATATTTGGCAAGGCACGATCGCCCATTGCAGATGGCTAGATCTCTGTGCCGGAAGTGGCTCGATGGGCGCTGAAGCGCTGTGTCGCGGCGCGGCTGTAGTGATTGGACTTGAGCAATCGAGTCGTGCTTGTGACGTGATTCGCCAAAACTGGCAGCAAGTTGCTAAACCAGAGCAAACCCATCGAGTTTTGAGAGGTGACGTGCTGCAACGTTTAGAAAGTCTCTCTGGTCAGCAATTTGACCATATCTATTTCGATCCGCCCTATGCCAGTGGGTTATATCAGCCTGTGCTGGCAGCGATCGTGCATCACCACCTATTGGCAGCCACGGGAGAAGTCGCGATCGAACACAGTCCGGGTCAGTTGCATGAAGTAGCAGGTCTAGAAATCTGCCGTCAAAAGCACTACGGCAACACGGCCTTGACGTTCTATCAGCCAGCATTTTAAGCTGCTTGACTATCGGTAATAGCAGTATCTACGTGATAGTCGCCTGACTTGCCGCCCGTTTTGCTGACTAGATAAATCTGTTCGATTTGGATTGATTTTTCTAGCGCCTTTGCCATGTCATAAAGCGTCAAGGCAGCGATCGAGACCGCAGTCAGGGCCTCCATTTCAACCCCGGTTTCTGCGGTGGTCTTGACCTCAGCGCGAATGTGATAGCCCGGTAAGTCTGCATCTGGGGTAATCACCACGGCAACTTTGGTTAAAGGCAGCGGGTGGCAAAGCGGAATCAGATGCGCGGTTTGTTTAGCGGCCATAATGCCTGCCAGTCTAGCAGTGCCCAACACGTCTCCTTTAGGAGCGTTGCCCGCAGCGATCGTTGCCATCGTTTGTGGCAACATTCTCACTCGACCAACAGCGATCGCTTGCCGAGCAGTCACCGCTTTGGCAGAAACATCTACCATCTGCGCCTGGCCGTCTGGATCAAGATGACTGAGAGAATTTTTAGCAGAAATTGAAGAATTCTTTGTCATCTGGTGCGTTGTATATAGTATGATGATTCTATCAACACGGGGGCTTGTAGCTCAGTGGACTAGAGCACGTGGCTACGGACCACGGTGTCGGGGGTTCGAATCCCTCCTAGCCCGTCTATAAAACAGGGACGCTTTAACTAGCGTCCCTGTTTTTTGTTCGATCCATCAACCGAAAATTCCCTTGGTCTAGAGATAGACCAAGGGAATAGCAAATGCTCAGAACTTAGCCCTGATTTAGCGATTGACGGTCGGCTCCACATAGGTGGTGGCTGCAATGCGGGGGCTGCGAGTGCCTGCCGCTGCGCCGATTAAAGAAGACACCAGTCCCAAAAGAGAACCCAAAACAAACGACCAGCCTGCTGTTGCCGTTCCGCCTGCAATGTTGCGAGTGTCTTGGGCCGTCGGTGTAGGAATCGAGCCAGGATTCACGTTAGGAACCCCCGTTTGAGGCAGAGCCGCTCCAGCTACGTTAGCTGCCGATGAGGCCACTACGCCAAACGCACCCGTAACGCCACTAGCCACCAGCCATGCACTCAGCGCCAAAGTCGTCGCCCAGAGAATGGCACCGTTTAGCAGCGCAGTGTTGCGGTTCATCGGGCCACAAGCCCTTGCCATCACCCAACTGCCCACAAAGAGTGAAATCAACAGGCTCAAGATGGCCCACCAGCCAACCGCTTGACTAACATCGCCCAGGTTTGTTCTTGGAGCGCCAGAGTTAGCGATCGTGGTGGCCCCAATTGCGGCCCCCAGGGCGCTCAAGATTAGCTGGGAAGCGAGAGCGACAAATAGCCCGGAAATGATCGGGCCCCAACGAACACGATCGTGGTATTCAGAAACGGGCTGGATGACCGTCTGGTCAACTATTGGCCTGTTAGCATATGCCATGTTAATTATCTCCCCAAGTCGATAGTTTTTTTGCAAAAGATTTACTCTTGAGCATCACTGTAAGCGGTTCGACTTGGCGATATCTCTACCAGCGGAGTGAAGGTGGAAGTCTATCATTGGAGTGAATTAAGAGCTAAATTAGCCACGATCGCGGCTCCTCAAATCTCGGCGATTGGGTGACGATCATGAAGTTTTCTCTCAGAAAATCTAACGATGGACTGATTCCGCGATCGGGCATTAGTTCGCTTTGGGTGAAGAAAGCAAGAATAATCACCTGATTGGATTGTCTTGACGCGTGGATTGGCATTAAATTCATGATCGGAAGGATCGTGAATTAGATATTGGTGACTTGCGATCAAAACTCACTTTGCTCTTGACATACACGACTTTATGACATGTAGTTCTAAAAACCTGAATGCCCGGTGGCGATCGCTGCTGATTTGCCTGGCGATCGCCACTACTTTGCCACTATTGCCTCAGATGGTGCGTGCTCAGGCAACCGATCTGAGTCCGGGCAATCAGCCTAAACAAGAGCTAGATGACCTGCTGCAAAAGGGGCGTGAGTTAGTCGATGCCAAAAACTGGGCCGCAGCGCTGCCCCTGTTTCAACAAGCGGCCGCCTTGGATGAGAAAAACCCGCTCATTTATTCTGGAATTGGCTATATTCAAGCCCAAGCGGGCAACTTTCAAGAAGCCATTAACGCCTATCAGCAGGCGATTTCCCTTGATCCAAGCAATTCTGATTTTGAATATGCTTTGGGGTTTAGCTTGGCGAGTGCTGGAAACGACGAAGCCGCGATCGTGGCTTACCAGCGAGCCGCTAAACTAAATATCAAAAACTTAAATGCCTATCTGGGTCTTGGCACTGTCTTGTCACGGCAGGGTAACTACGATCGGGCCTTAGCCACCTATCGCAAAGTCATCGCGATCGCGCCCAAAAGCGCAGAAGCCTATGAGAGGCTCGGCTTAATGCTGCTGCAAAAAGACCAGATTGGCGAAGGCATCAGTTCGCTTCAGCGCGCCGCAGAACTCAACCCCCGCAGCAGCAGCATTCAAGTCAGCTTGGGGATCGGCTGGCTCACTCAAGGCGATCGCCGGGCGGCCCTCGCAGCATTTAATCGAGCGGTCAAACTCGACCCAGCCAACAGCAAGCTGCACCTGAAAATGGGCAACGTTCTGCAAGAAATAGGCGACTCTGCGGGCGCTCTGACCGCTTATCAACGAGCCGTCAACGTCAGTCCGCACTCGATCGAAGCTGAGTTAGCGCTAGCAGATCTAGCGATCGAGCAGCGAGAATTTATCCGGGCGATCGTGGCCTATCGCGAAGTGGTGCAGCTAGATCCTCAAAATGCCCGCGCCTATTATCAGTTGGGGATCGCTCTCAAAGCCCGCGATCGCAGAGAGGAAGCGATCGCCGCCTTTAAACAAGCCCAAACGCTCTATCAACAGCAAAACAACCCAGACGATGCCAAAAAAGCCGAAGCAGCGTTAAAAACCCTGTAGGGGCAGGTCACGACCTGCCCTCATACCCTCATAACCCACGCTCAAACCGTTGCATCAAAATAAACTCCGCGATCGCCAAATCAACCGGAGTCGTCACCTTGAGATTCGTCTCTTCGCCCTCGACGATTTGCACCGGAAGATCGCATTTCTCAAACAATGCCGCATCGTCTGTCACCTCCCAACCTTGCTCTCGTCCTTCTTGATGACACTTTTTGAGTAGCCGCACCGAAAAAGCCTGAGGCGTTTGGGCCGCCCAGAGTTGACTCCGATCGGGCGTACTTTTGATCAAGTTTGCGTCATCAACGACTTTAATCGTGTCTTTCACCGGAACCGCCGCAATCAATCCGGGACAGGTCAAGACGGCTTGAGCGCAGCGATCGAACAGTTTTGGGGTCGCCAAACATCGTGCGCCATCGTGAATTAAAACGTGTTTTGCCTCTGGGGGCAACGCTTGCAGCCCGTTGTAGACCGATTCTTGTCGCGTCGAGCCGCCCTGAATCAAGTGAACAGGCTTGGTTAATGAGAGTTGGGTGACGATCGTGGCAAAATCATCACGATCGCTAGGCTGCCCGATGATGCCAATCCAATCCAGGTGGCTAGACTCTTCTGCGGCTAACAGCGTCCAAGCGAGAAGTGATTTGCCTAACAGATTGAGTAATAACTTATTGCGCTGAGGGGTGCCTTGACGAAGCCATTCGGGGTTCATCCGACGACCCGATCCGGCAGCGGGGATGAGTAGATACACAGATTTTCCTTTCAACTCAAAATCCAAACTTCAAAATCGTTTGACTGTGTGTATCTTCCCCTAAAATAAGAGCGAATATGGCGTTAAGAACCGTAAAGAGATCACTATGAGAATTCTTGCCCTTGTTCCTGGTGGAATTGGCGATCAAATCCTATTCTTTCCGACTCTAGATGATCTAAAAAAAGCTTACCCTAGCGCTCAGATTGATGTGGTTGTTGAGCCGCGAGCTAAAAGCGCCTATCGGGTTTCTAAGTCGGTTCACGACACAATTTTGTTTGATTTTAAGGGCAGCAACAGCCTCGCAGATTTTGCAAATCTCTTGGGGGTGATGCGCGATCGTGAATATGACATCGCCATTGCTCTAGGGCAGCGTCGAGCCGTTGGGTTTTTGCTGTGGTTGAGTGGCATTCCGACTCGTGTGGGCTATGGCGGTGGTAGTGGAGAGTGGTTTCTCACCAATCCGGTGCCGCTCAATCAAAATCAATATGCAGCCGTGATGTATCACGATTTGCTCAAGGGACTGGGGATCGACACCCCTTGCCCAGAATTAGCGGTCAGCGTGCCAGCCAAAGATCTGCAATGGTCAGAAGACGAACGGAAGCGGTTAGGCATTCAAAACGGCGGCTATGTGATCATTCACGGTGGGTCAAGTCAACTGGCCCAGATGAAGGGCATTGACAAGATTTATCCGGTCGAAAGCTGGAAGGCGATCGTCCAAGATTTTCAGCAAAAGCAGCCTGACTTGCCGATGGTGTTGGTCAAAGGGCCTGAAGACAATGACTTTGTGACGGCTCTGTTAAAATCGACTCCTAAGCTTAAAGTCACCTCACCCAGCAACATCGGCGAGCTGGTGGCGATGATCGCCGGAGCCAATCTGATGTTGTGCACCGACAGCGCCCCGATGCACTTGGCGATCGCGGCCCAAACCTACACACTCGCTCTGTTTGGCCCGACCGATCCCGATAAGCTTTTGCCCAAGAGCGATCGGGCGCTGGGCATCAAGTCACCCACTGGGAAAATGGCCGACATTTCACCACACGTGATCTTACAAAAAGTTTGGGGCGGTTAGGGTCATGGCAAGACCCGCCGTATATCTCGATCGAGATGGCGTTCTCAATCAAGAAGCTGGCTACATTCATCAAGTTGAAGACCTGCATTTGATCTCAGGGGTCGCCCAGGCAGTGCGGCGACTCAATGACGCGGGGCTATTTTGCTGTCTTGTCTCTAACCAGTCGGGCCCTGCCAGAGGCTATTATCCCGATGCTCATGTGCGGGCGTTGCATCATCGGCTCTGCGGGCTGCTTGCCACCGAAGCGGGAGCGCGACTGGATGCGCTTTATTATTGCCCCGATCTCAGCCCCCCCGAAGGCGGCACTCAAGCAGAATTTACGCGCTGGACGACGTGGCGCAAACCCAATACGGGAATGCTGGTGGCGGCGGCCTGGGAGCACGATTTAGACATTGCTCAGAGCTTTATGGTGGGAGATAAGGCAACCGATGTCGATATGGCCCACAACGCTGGCTGTGTAGGAATTTTGGTGCAGACGGGCTATGGCGATCGTGTTCTCAGTGGCGATTATCAGCACCATACTACACCCGACTATATCGCCGCAGATCTGACGGCGGCTGTGGAATGGATCTTGCAGAAACCAGTCTGAAGACCGGAGACTGGCAAAAATAGTGGGCCGGTGCTGTGCCCTAAGGGGTCTGAGAGACGGTTTTAGAAGGCTAGGATTCTGGAAACTGGCGCGATCGCACCTCGCCAGAATAATCCTGTACGGCTTGGGTGATTAATTCCTGTAGATTCACATAGGATTTTGCAAACGGCGGTTTCCAGGTGCCCAGACCTAAAACATCGGTCGTGACTAAAACTTGACCATCGCAGTGAACTCCGGCCCCAATGCCGATCGTCGGAATCGTGAGCTTTTGAGTTATCTGCAACGCCAGAGCAGCCGGGACGTGCTCAACCACGATCGCAAAGGCTCCGGCTTGTTCGAGGGCGATCGCTTCTGACAGAATGCGCTCTCCTTCTTCTGGCGACTTGCCCTGCTGCCGAAACCCTAGCTGCCGAACCGACTGCGGAGTTAGCCCAACGTGCCCCATCACCGGAATGCCAGCCCGAACTAGATGCGCGACTGTCTCAGCGATCGCCGGATAGCCGCCTTCTAGTTTGACGGCTTGGGCCCCTGCTTCCTTTAAGGCTCGACCCGCCGAGTGAATGGCTTGCTGCGCGCTTTCTTGATAGCTCAAAAACGGCAGATCTACGACGAGCAACGCTTGCTTGACGGCTCGACGAACGGCTTTAGCGTGATGCAGCATTTCGTCAAGGGTCACCGGAAGCGTGGTTTCATAGCCTAGGGCCACCATCGCCAGCGAGTCGCCGACCAAAATCACATCAACGCCCGACTGGTCTAGGATTTGAGCAAACAGATAATCCCACGCGGTGAGGGCAACGATCGCACGTCCTTGCTGCTTCCACTGAAATAGTTGCTGTGGGGTGACTGGCATATCGTTAACGGACGTAGAGGAGGCATAAGTCCATCCTACTTTTGTTCTGGCACCGATGCGGCGCTACCCCGACTGAAGGTGAGATGAGGCTGACTCTGATAGGTGCTCATGCTCACCCAGGCTAACCCATCGCTGGTGCCCACCCAGAGCTTGTTTCCGGTGTCAGGAGACACTGCGAAAATTTGGCTTGATGGCAAACTGCCCACCTGACCGACGATCGCCCCATTGTAGGGGTTGAGGCGAAAAAGCCCGTGACTGGTGCCGACCCAAACGCTGCCTATTTTGTCAAACCGAGCCGAGAGGATGGTGCGTCCGCGCAGTTGGGTCACCGATCGCTGAATCTTTGCAGCTTGAGGGTCAACTTCTAGCAACCCATCTAAGGTGCCTACCCACAGAGACCCTCGCGAGTCGAGGGTCAGCGCTTGCACCACGCCCCCCGGAATGTCTGAGATTTGGTTGATGACGCGGGCACTGGCGGTATCTACCTGCACCAAGCTCTCTAGAGTGCCTACCCAAAGCTGACCCTCGGCATCTAAACTGAGGGCGTTGGCGCTGACCCCCGGTAAGTTTTTGAGGGTCGTCATCAGCAAGCCTTGATCAGGGCTAATCAGCGCTAGCCCTTGATCGGTGCCGACCCAGAGATAGCCTCGCTGGTCAATCAGCAGAGACAAAACGCGGTTAGAGGGCAGCGAAAAGTTTTGGGCAGTCACCTGATTGTTGCGGGGATCGACGCGCACCAATCCCTCATAGGTGCCGACCCAAATGCGCCCTACTTTGTCTTGAGCCAATGCCCCGATCGTGCGATTAGGAATCGAGACCCGACTTAAAATCTTGCCTGTGTTGGGATTAATTTTTGCCAACCCTTGCCATGAGCCAACCCACAGATTGCCTTGATAATCGGGCTGGAGAGCGCTGACCCGATAGTCTTCTCCCACTGCCCGCTCTTCTTGGGGCTGGCGCTGAGTGGGGAGTGGCGGCGCTAACGGCGGCGGAGCAACCGGAACATAAGTCGGCGGTTTTTGGGGGGCTGATGGAACGATCGCTTCAGACAAACTAGGACGTGCGATCGCAACGCCGCTTGACGCGAGCAAACTCAACCACCCGATCGAGCTTACGCCAATAGTGAAAGACTTTAGAGAACCTGACCGATTAAACCTGCTCACAGACATTCCTCGCAGCTTTGAGGGTTGAAGATTCCAGACGTTCAGCCCATCAAATTTCATGATGCCCATAATACTGCTACAAAGTCAGGACATCAAAATAATTTCCTTTGTGCTCACTCTCAGTGATCAATTCAGACAACAAAAAGAGACGCGAGTTGACCACTCCCGTCTCTCAACAACCAACCGAGACTTGACTTATTTGCCGCCGCCGAATTGCTTGTCAGCGATCGTGGCTAGAATCATTTCCCAGTTAGCAGTAATGCGTGATAAAAATCATCCCTTTCTAAACACAATGGGTCTGAATAATATAAATGTATCCAGACCCATTCAGGGGTTTTTATGCGCGATCGACGACATCTTTAACGCCGTCTTTCACATCTTCTTTTGCGTTGCGGGCGGCGGCTTCAGCTTGCTTTGCTTTGCCTTCTGCTTGATCGCCAACGTCTCCGGTTACTTTGCCTAAAGCTTCTTGAGCTTTGCCTTCGATGTTTTTGCCAGCGGCTTTAGCTTTTTCTTCTAAACTCATGATAGTCTCCTTTATTTTTAGTTGTTAGTAAGCTGAATCACCGCTTACTTCTACAACAATAAAGAAGGATTCAAACCATGCCCTCTCTCAGAAGTTGTATTCAACGTTACATTTCACTTGTGTGATCTCTACCTTTGGAGGCTTTATACAGACCTCGGAGGTTTTCAAAACCTGCGAGGTCTGGGAGGGAATCTTAGGGGAACTGTTGCAGACAAGCTTCTATGCCGCGTCGTTATCTCACGTTTCAGCCGGACTATTGTTACCATCTCTATAATCGCGGCAACGATCGCGACCGCATCTTTTTTGAACGGGAAAACTACCTGTACTTTTTGCGCTTGGTGCGCCGACATTTGATTGAGCAAACGCTTGATGTGTTGGCATATTGCTTGATGCCCAATCATTACCATTTTTTGGTGCGGTGTAAAACAGATGACGTATCTGGAGCCATGATGCGGTTATCGGTGGCATATACCAAGGCGATGAATCGGCGTTATCGCCGGGTAGGGTCTTTGTTTCAGGGGCAGTTTCAAGCGATCGTGGTGGATAGCGATCAATATCTATACCATCTGACGCGATACATCCATCTCAACCCAGTGAAAGCTAGAATCGTGGCTCACCCGAAGGATTGGGAGTTTTCCAGTTATCTTGACTATGCCGGACTTAGAGCGGGCACCTTACCCAAGCTCGATGCTTTGCAACAGCAATTTGAGTCTGAGGCAGACTATGAGATGCCTCTGAAGCATGATCATTTACCTGCAATGGCCAAAGATTTCGCGACCAACCTAAAAGCACTCATGCTGGATGAAGACCAACCTTAGACCTCGGAGGTTTGGAAACCTCCGAGGTCTGTATTCAGGGTTTAAACGATCGGGCGTGGTGTTCACATAACCAGAGATAATCGTCCTCTGGAGTCAGGATTTGTTTGAGGTTGCCCCATTGCTTGCTGGCATCTTTTTGTTCTAACAATTCATGCAGGTGCGGGTGAAGGTGCCATTGAGACGAATCACTTCTTCGGCTTCTAAGACTCGGCTGATGTGTTCGGTCACCCATTGGGGTTTGAAGATGACAATATCGTTGAGGTCATCGTTGTCTTGAAAGAAGAGAATTTCGCCTAACTCGTGCAGCCATCGCACTAAGACACACTGACTAGAGGCTTCGACCTGATGGTGGGTCATCAGCTTCGACAACCCTTCGGGAGTCGTGTATTTTTGCTTAACTGCACGAGCGCTCCAGACCAGCAGAAACAGGGAACGGTTGGTGAGAGAAAATTGATGGGTGGCGGTGAGTTGTCCCAATTTGGGGGGCACCGCAGTCAGTTGATTCTCAGAGAGGTCAAGCACTGTAAGATTGGTCAGTTGCCAGAGTTCGGCAGGGAGTTCCGTTAAACCTTTGCCACAGAGATCCAAACCTGTCTGTTTCGTTTGGGCTGCATGGTGAATGATTTCAAGTAGTTCTGCCTGATCCATCGGGCACCTGCTCCCAGTGATTAAATTTATTTAGGTCGTGATCCTTCGCCACTCAATCGTCACCGCTCAACCCTCAATTGTCACTCTCGACAATTCCGATGCGTCGATTCTCCTTTGCTTTGTTTTCGCCCACCACTGCTTTGTCACCCTGCACAAACCGATTGTCTCTCCCCACAAAGCCATTGTCTTGCCCCATCCTTGCCCTGTGCCTGCCCCCAACACCATTGCACCTCAAACCTCATCCAACGAGTTCATACCAATTTCGGATGCAATTGCGACTGATCGTTCAATCCGACGGGGCACGGCATGCCATGCCCCTACGCTTTTTGTACGGGCATGGCACTGCCGTGCCCTCGTGCGGATCTGTCGCATTCACAAATCAAATTGGTATCAGATCTCCAGCATCTCTAAAACCCGAAGATTTACGTTGGTTCATAAGTTCTCTTGGGCACACTAAACTTATCGTTTAATACGCAGACACGCTATGCCACCCCAAAACACCAGTCGCCGTCTAGCCGCCCAAATGCTCAACCAAGACGTTGACGCTCTCAACGGCTTCAACACCATCCAGGGTTATAGCACCCAACGCCCAGAAGCCACCCCCACAGCCCTACAGCGAACCTATCAAACCATGCTGGCATCCCAGCAAGCCGAAACCGAGAAACTTGCCCTTTATCGCGCCGCCGCCGATGCCGCCCGCCTCGCAGAATGGGAATTTCACAACGCAGTCTTAGCCATGAAAGAAGTCGTGCGAGGACAGTTTGGTGCCGACAGCAACGAAGCCCAATCGGTTGGCTTAAAAAAGAAATCAGACCGCAAACGCCCCACTCGTCAAAAGGCAGCCGCCCTCTAAAGATCGTGGGTTGATTAAGGGGCAACTTCTCGCCCTAGCCCCAAAGAGCTACGGTGTACAAAGTCTTTGTCACTGCGTTTCGGTCGGCTTCAGCCCCCTTACATCTTCAAAGAGGGGCACCTTAATCAATCCGCCTTCCTTAGAGCCAATCAGCCGCAAACTTGCGTTCGAGAGTGCCCAGCCCTAGCTGTTCAGACCCGATCGCCGGCACCTCAAACAGCGCCACCATATCTTTGAGGCTCGGCTCACCGCGACTTGCCCCCGTCAACCCTTTAGCAATCACCAAACCACAATAGCCTTTAGTCTTTTTGCAGCGCTGATCCCACTTCTTTCTCGCTTGCAGATGGGTGGGGTCATCTTCGGCAAACTCCCCAAACAGGTGAAGCTCATCATTGCCAGTTTGCAACAGCCCCAGATCGTAATGATCGCCTACAAACGGGTCAGAGCCAGGGTTAAAGCAAATTCCCTTAATGCCTCCAGCCGACTGAATCTCAGCAATCATTGCCTTAGCCTTAGGGCGCGAGGTCTGAATCAAAATCACAGGCAGTCCTTCTCCAGCCTCGGCGGGTTCTCCTGATTGGTGATGGTCAAGCTGCGATCGCATCCGCTCGACCGTCTCCCAAGGAATCACCCCCAAACTGAGAAACGAGTTTTCGGGCACGAGATCATCCCGAATGATCGGAAAAACCGCATCCTCATCATCGCCCACCAGGGCAAACAGTTCATCAGCGACATCGGGCATCGTCGCCACTTTGACCGACACCAGCGCTGCCTCTGCTGCGGCACCTTCGGGCACCGGAATCTTATAGCGACTGCTAATCGACGGAAACGCATCGCCTTCTAGCTTGCGACGGTGCTGACGCATAAAGCGATGCAAAGCCTCTAGCACTACCACCAGCGCGATCGCTTCTTCGTCATAGAGAAACGATCGAATGCCCTCTAACGGGTGCAGGTTGCCAAACACAGGCTGAATATCTGGGTCATCTGAGTCAGCCAAGTCAAAGTCGTCTTCGTCAAATTCTTCATCGTCGTGATCAGACTCATAGGTGATGAATAAACAGTCTTGCCCTAAAAACGCCTCTTCCATCTGTTCGAGCGATTCGTTAGCCAGCACTCGCTGCCGAAATTGCTTGAGCGAATCGAGCGATCGATAGAGCAAAACGCCATACTCCATGCCCAACATGCCCATCACCGAGGCATAGACGGTGCCCAGATCCCACTGGTTTAGCTCAATGTCTAAAATCTGATGATCGCCCAGCACTTCCCAGGGGGCATCTTGCCAAATCTCTTCGGCCTTCTCGATGAGCATCTCGGCAAACTGGGGCGGCAATTTAGGCGGGCGCGTGTCAGCGACTTCTTGAAAGCCGCGAAAAATTTCATCGATCAGCGGCAGTTCGGGCACATAGTCGAGCACGATGTCTAAATCTTGCAGCACGCCCCTGAGATAAAACTGGGTTTCACGATCGCGCACCACAATCTTTTGAGGTCTGCCCGGCTTACCGGGGTTGTGAGGATGCTCCATGGCCCGCAGCAGGGTACGCACGATCGCTTCTAGCCCGGTCTCGGCGGGCACCATATCCATCGCTCGCACCACCCCCATCGACCCATCAACCCAGAGAATGCAATCACCGTCTGGCTTAGATAGGGATGAGGCCGGCTCTGCCCAGTCGGTCTGCCCAAGCGGCGAACCCGATGAGAGGGGGCGACGATCGCCCTCCCATACGCTGGGAAGCTGCGGCAAGTCGAGCAGCCGACGACGAGTAGCACGATTGAGACCAGTCATAACCAAGCCAGATAACAGAAGAACGGAACAGACTTTTAGACGATAGACCTTATCTTAAACGTTAATCCTTTTCCTCACCGACATTCTGCAAAGCCGCCTCTTCAGCATAGCCAGCCAGGTCAAGTTATGCGTCACGAATCAGTTTTCAGCAAATAATCGATAAGATAGTGACATAAACACAATCACATTTTTTGACCTAGCCAAGGAGTCAGACGGGCAAATGACACAAACAACCCAGTCTCAACAACGCGGAATTATGATGAGCGAGACCGCGCTTAAACATGTGATGCTGCTGCGAGAACGGCAAGGAACGGATCTTTGCCTTCGCGTCGGGGTCAGGGGCGGCGGTTGCTCTGGCATGTCTTACACAATGGATTTTGAAGATCCGACCAACATTCGTCCTGACGATGAGGTTTATGACTATGGTGGCTTTCAGGTCATTAGTGACCCTAAAAGTCTGCTCTATCTCTATGGTCTGATGCTGGACTATAGTGATGCGCTGATTGGCGGCGGGTTTCAATTTACCAACCCCAACGCGAGTGCCACCTGCGGCTGCGGAAAATCATTTTCTGCCTAATGGCTGGTTGGTCATAGATTCCTCGATAATGACTGAATCTATTGTGTTGTTCAATTTTCTAGCTCGATCATGACCCAAACTATTGAAGCGCTTTTTGACCAGGGGCTTGAACGCTATAAATCTGGAGAAGATCCAGAGGTGTTGATTCCGGTTTTTAAAGACATCTGCGATCGCTCTCGCAAGAGCAGCTCTGCCTGGACGTGTTTAGCCTGGCTCTATTTGCTGGCAGACAAGCCATCTCTGGCGCTGACATCTGCCCAAAAAGCGGTAAAGCTCAACCCTCAAGACCCTCAAGCGCGAGTCAATCTTGTGATAGCGATGTTAGACCTGTCAAAGCCTGGGGTGAGACCTCACATTGAGATTGCTCAACAGTTGACGACGCTGCCTGAGTTGGGTGATGAAGTCAAGCAAAATATTGCCGATGGGTTTACGCGCAAGCCCGACTGGAAGAGCTTGCAGCGCGTGAATGCCTGGTTGTTTGACTCCTGAGTGGCTGGCAATTTATAAAGCTGAGATAGAGTTTGCCCTGCGGGGTTGGCTCTATTTTTTTAGCCCATTGATCTAGAGCTAGAGATTTTCGTGCTTCCTGATCCACCATTTCCTGATCCACCATTAAAGACGAACTATGCTGCTGGGCATTGATTTAGGAACCAGTTCTGTGAAGGCGGTGCTGTTGGGACAGGATGGCACCCTGGTGTCCGAAGGGTCGAGTGCTTATTTGGTGCAAACACCCCGATCGGGGTGGGCAGAGATCAATCCGTTAGATTGGTGGGCATCGGTGGCGATCGCCGTTCGATCGGCGGTGCGAGATCAGAAGCAAGCAGTCCGAGCGATCGGGCTATCGGGGCAGATGCACGGCGTTGTTTTAACCAATGCCAATGCTCAACCGCTCTACCCCGCAATGCTTTGGGCCGACACGCGATCGAGCGAAATGCTCTATGCTTATCACGCGATCGGGGCAGGGCTGCAAGCCAAACTCGCCAACCCCATCACCACCGGAATGGCAGGCACGAGTTTGCTCTGGCTTCGCACCTATGAACGAGATCTATACAACAGCGCTCGATGGGCCCTTCAGCCCAAAGATTGGCTCCGGTTTCGGCTCACGGGAGAGGTCGCTACAGAACCCTCTGACGCATCAGGCACCTTACTGTATAACGTTGTCAAAGATCGCTGGTCGCTGACGGTGATCGATGCTTTGAATCTACGATCGGACTGGCTCCCTAGCCTGATTCCGTCTAGCAGCATTGCTGGATCTCTGACTCCCGAAGCGTCAGACCATTTAGGCTTGCCCCCTGGTTTGCCTGTAGTCGCTGGAGCCGCCGACACCGCCGCTGCCCTGCTGGGCAGTGGTATCTTGAAGCCGGGTGTAGTGCAACTGACGATCGGCACGGGTGCCCAAATCGTTAGCCTGCGCGATCAGCCGATCGCCGATCCTCAAAACCGCACTCATTTATATCGATCGGCATTGCCTCAGCAGTGGTATGCCTTGGCCGCGCTTCAAAATGCGGGCTTGGCGTTGGAATGGGTGCGCGACATCCTGGGACTAACGTGGCAACAAGTCTATGCTCAAGCGTTTGCCGTGCCGCCAGGCTGTGAAGGACTGACCTTTTTACCCTATCTGACCGGAGAGCGCACCCCTTATCTCGACCCCAATGCACGAGGAGCCTGGGTTGGGTTGGGGTTGCATCACTCGCGATCGCACTTAATGCGATCAGCGTTAGAAGGCGTTGCGTTTTCGCTAAAGCAAGGTCTAGAGGCGCTCACAGCGTTAGGAATCTCGGTGCCAGCCCTCACCCTGGCAGGAGGCGGCGCGGTCGATTCTGCCTGGCAGCAGTTAATCGCAGACGTGCTGCAAGTGCCCCTCTATAGGTCAACCGTGTCATCTGCCTCTGGTCGAGGAGCAGCGATCTTGGCAGGGCTAGGAACAGGAGTCTATCGCACGATCAGCGCAATTCCTCACCCAACGAACCCCGATCGAGCGATTAACCCCAATCCTCTCACCCCAGAGTTAGAAGCCGCCTGGCACCGCTCTCGATCGCTATATGCCCCCCTGCACGATTGGAGGCTCGATCAACCACCCTGCTGAACAATATGAATCCCGGTAGAGACGGGCGCAAAAATAGAGTTTCCCTCGGCATTGTTGATAGATTTATTAATCGATTAGATACATCTCAATCGACCTCACCTAACTTTCTAGGAGAGCGGTCATACCAGAATTGCAAGAGCCTTTTATTACCCTATTTGGCACTGAGTCAAACCAGCGATCGAGAAGCCGCGTTGCGTCGTGTCGTTCAAGAAATCAAGCGGGTTGAAGATCAAAGACAACAAAATAACCTGATTACGGCAACCGGAATCTTAGCTAGTTTAATATTGGAGAAAGATATAATTAGTCGAGTGTTATGGAGAGAACAGATGAAGGATTCTGTGATTTACCAAGAGATTTTGCAAGAGGGCCTCGAAGGAGGACGGCAACGAGGGCGCGAAGAAGAGCGTCGATCGGTTGCGACTAAATTGCTACAACAAGGGATTGATATCGAAACGATCGCGCTGGTGACCGAACTGTCGATCGCAGACATTCAACGTCTTCAGGCAAACCATTCATAACTACGTTCATGCTGCTCAATCGATTTCTGCTACCTGTTCTGTCTGCTCTGATTCTCACTCCTAGTGCTGCGTTTGCCCAGACGGGTTCAAACTCGGTTGCTGATCTGTTGCCTAGGCGACACCGCCAGGCGTGTTATTGATCAACACTCAAGAAAAAACGTGGGAAGAACTCAGTCGCTTTGGATTGTTTCCCGCCGATTTTTCCTTTCCTGGTAGTTTTTACCCGATTCAGCCGGGGCTTAATTTTTCTACAGATATTCAACCCTGGTTGGGAAATCAAGTAGCGATCGCGCTACTCCCTCTCAAATCTCACCCCGATCGGGCGCTCACGATTGCCTCGATCAAAGACACCACACTGATTCCAGCGTTTTTAGAACGGTTGAAAGCAGCCCGCAAAACCGTCGCGATCGAGCATCACTATCAAGGCATCACCATTTTAGAGTGGCAGCCCCCCAAGCCAGCAGTCACACCCTGCGGCGCAGGCGTTGAAAAGAAACCTTGTCCTGAAGCACGAGTTGGGCAGCCCAGGGCACTGACGACTGTCAGCAAATCCTTCTCAACGGCAGCGACCCCTGATCTGCTGGCAGTTCCGTTGCCAAACTTGCCCCCACCGTCCTCTTCTCACAAGACATCCCCGATCGCCTCGCCGTTTGCGCCTAAAGGGTTGGCGATCGCGATTCTTCCGGGCTATGTGGTCACGGCGCTGACGATTGAGCCAATTCAACAACTGATCGACGCTCAGACAGAAAGCAAGCTTGCCGCTAACCCCTTGTTTCAGCGCACCCTGCGATCGCAGTTTCAACGATCGCTCTCTGGTGAACCTGTACAGCCGCTAATCACAGGTTACGGCGACTATACTCAGATTCTCGCTGCCGCTACTGCCTTCAATCAAGCTCAGAGCAATGCGCTGCCGCCTGGGTTTCCCCGTCCTCCCCAACTCGACTCTAAAAAGCTGGATGTTTTGAGTCGCTATTATGACGTGATGGATGGCGCTGTGTGGGCACAACCTGACGGACTGCACATGCAGATTGATATCCATTTTAAGCAGGCAATTCCGCCATCATTGTTGACCTTATCGACCAACCGCAATCAAATTTTAGAGCGGCTCCCAGAGGTCAGTTATGTTGTCTCTAATGGTCAGAATATAGCGCTGATTTGGCAAGCACTCATCAAAGGGTTAGAACTTGATCCCTCCACTAAGAAAGGACTAGCGCAGTTTCGTCAATCGAGTCAGAGCTTAGTCGGATTCGACGATCGCGACTTCTTTCCGTGGATGAACGGCGAGATGGCGACGTTTATATATCCTACTCGTCAAGGCTTTTTGCCCGCTACCGTTCCTAACCTTGACTTGGGGTTTGGTTTGATGATTCAAACTCGCGATCGTGCTGCCGCCGAAGCCGCTCTCAGCAAACTCGATCGCGTGGCTCAAACTCGCATCGACAAAAAAGTGGTCAACACTCGCACCCTTCAAGGGCAGCCCGTGACTACTTGGGATCTGCCTGCTCAAGGCAAACCTCAGAGTATTCTGTCTCACGGTTGGGTGAGTCAAGATACCGTCTTGATTCTCGGTGGCGGGGGCGCGATCGCCGAATTCAGCCCTAAGCCAGCCCGATCGCTAACTCAGTCTGCAAATTTCAAAGCCGCGATCGCGCCCCTCTCAACCGCAAATCAAGGTTATTTCTATATCAACGGAGGGGCCGTGCTGTCCCTAATTAACAGCACGATCGTGCCATTAATGGGCGTTAGCACGGGCATTAGCAAAAAGAGTCCTGAACTGGATGGCATTATGGAATCTCTGGGCAGCATTCGCAGCATTAGCGGAACTAGCTCGGTGACTTCTGAGAAAGTGCAGTCTGAAAGTTTTATGGCGTTGGCAACTACTCGCAAAACTCCTTTAACGGCGAGCAAGCTCATTGAGTTGGGGCAAACAAACCTAGAAAACGGAAATAAGGAAGGCGCGATCGCTAAATTCACCCGTGCCATTCGACTAGATCCCAACAGCAGCGATGCTTACTATAAGAGAGGATTAGCTCGTTCTCTAGTCGATGCTAAGGGTGCGATCGCTGATTACACCCAAGCCCTGCGGATTGATCCTAAAAACATTGCGGCTTATTCGGAGCGATCGAGTGATAGACAACGGGTGTTCGATTATGCAGGAGCGCTGCAAGATCTCGATCAGGCGATTCAATTAAAGCCAGATTCAGACTTGTATCTCCGACGATCGAGTATTCGCACTGTGCAGAGCGACTATCAGGGCGCGATCGCCGATGCTAATCAAGCAATTCGGCTAGAGTCTGACAACAGTCTTGCTCACAGCACTCGCTGTTATGCCCGCGCCCGTGGACTGGGTGAGTTTAAAGGGGCACTTGCTGATTGCGATCGGGCGATCGCCCTAGACTCAGAATCGCTCACAAATTTCACGCGGCGCTGCTATGTTCGGGCTAAGTTAGCCGACAAAAAAGCGCTAGAAGACTGCGATCGGGCTTTAGCAATTGACCCAGAATATTCGGAGATTTACGAAGACCGAGGACTGGCACAGGGTGCACTGGGCAACAAAAAAGCAGCGTTAGCAGACTTGCAAAAAGCAGCCGAAACTTTTAAACACCACGGAGATGTCATCAGTCAACAGCGCACTGAGAAAGAGATTGAGAAGTTGTGATGGTTGCCCTCGGTCAGCGATCGCAATCTCATCGAGGATACCCAACTGCTTTGAGGGCAGATGACGGCCAATGGTCATAGTAGTGAGTAGTGGCTAGTAGGTCTGAAGCAGACTTGAGTTTCTCGATCGACTGAACCGTGATGTTGATATAGGGTTCTTGTCGAGTTAAAACGTCTTGAATTTTGAAGTTGTCTTCTGGATGCCCCCCAAATGCCGTGAGTTGGAGGGGCTGTAGAGGTTGGTTTAAACAGTCAACAAACTGTTCAAGTTGCGACGGCTTTAGAGCTTGTTTAATCGGATGAATGATGAACAACACATCGTGTATCCGCATTTGAGCAAAGTGATGAATGTGAATCATCAGGGGTGAAGACGGATCAAGATCCTTCATCTCAAACTCTTGCACCCGAAAGTCAATTTTGTTTTTGATTCGAGCCTGTTTTACAAAAGGGCAGATCGGCAGTCCTCCAAAGGCAGGGTGGGGTTGTTCTAAAACGTCATGCAGATGCTGCACCATTTCAGCAATGACTCTGGCTTTTTCAGGCATTCAAATTCTCCTCACCGACATAACCACAATGGACTCTTTGCTAAGTTAACTGGGAATGGGATGAGGTGCAATCAATCTATGGATGAGGTAGGGTTGATTTGTGGACGATCGCAGATTGCGGCTCTGCTTGACCAGGCTTCTAGAGATTAAAGACCTTCTTTTTAGACAATTTAACGACTAAAACGAGAAACAGAAACAATAGGCAACCCAGTGCTGACACCACTGTTTCTTGAAGGTTGGGTGAGATAAACACGATAAACCCTCTGTCTTTGATTAATGCAGCAAAGCTTGAAACGCAAAATGGCATCAGATATAGTCTGAAGGTTTGCCAATGATCTTGTTTTCCACCTCCGGCAGAGACACTCAACACCAGCGCTGTACCGATCACGGCACTGATGCCGATCGAATTCAGCCAGATTTTAGGAGAGGGATCAAAATAGAAATAAACCATCACCCCATACCAAATCAGATAGCACCAAAGGACGGCTTTGTTTAAGCTAATTTCCCGTAGGTATCGGAGTAATCCTTTCACCTCTCTTTCCTCAGATATCTTCTAACTACTATCAGCTTTCTAAGGGTTGTTCATCCGTCATATAAGCTACTGAATGCTCTGCATAAGGATAGGCGCAACGCTGATTGCAAGATCCTGAGATTGTTCCTGAGATCGCAGTTTTTAATCCTAAAAACATTCGGTTTCTCATCCTCCTACAGACTCAATTAATCTCAGATTAGCGATCGCAGTGGTCATCAACGCTGGCCGCACGATCGCCAATCTCGTGAATAATCTGAACCGCTTTTGAGAATTGTCTAGCCTCAGACTGAGTTTCACCTGACTGGTCTCTCTAAGCGGCAACCCGGCGGCTTAAAATAGACATAACCCTTCTCACCTTTGCTAGGCTCACCGATGACCGATGATTCTCTTCGCCTTAAACCCGTTCTTCCGCAGCAAGCACTGCTGGCAAAAACCTTTCACTGGGTCAACGTGGTGAGTCTTTTTGTCATGTTGGGAAGTGGCTTGCAGATCTACAACGCCAATCCCGTTTTTGGCGGACGACAAGGATTGCATCTGCCGCCCATTTTCATCGGAGGCTGGCTTGCAGGTGGGCGAGACTGGCACTTTGGCGCGATGTGGATTTTTTCTCTTAATCTCTTGGGGTATGGACTCTATATCCTGATCAGCCGTCGCTGGCTGCATCGATTTGTGGGAGAAAATGATCTCAAAGCGCTGCAAGTCGGCAAAAATCCTAAACGCAAGGCCTACGCCTGGCATCGAATCGTTTATACGGCGATCGTGCCCGTGTTGCTGCTGGCCATCTTGAGCGGTATTGGCATGTATAAACCCGCGCAGTTTTATTGGATTGTCGATCTGTTTGGCGATTGGCAAGCCTTGCGGATCGTTCACTTTATGACGGTGCCGACGGTGATTGGGTTTGCGATCGTGCATTCACTCCTGGCCCTCAAAGTTGGGGGTTCTCGCTTACTCGAATCGATGTTTTGGTAGTTCTTCATGCAACGGTTTAATCGTCGTCAATTTCTTCAAATCGCAGGATTTTCAGGCAGCAGTTTGCTATTGGGCGGCTGCGGCTCAGACCTATTTGCGGGCGTAGTTGGGCAGATATCAGAGCCGCTCAACCAGCGCTTTGAAGAGCTTTTGCTCAATCCCCAAAAACGGGTGCCTGAGTTGCCTGTGAGCCAGATTAAGCCAGAGCAGCTAATCGTCAACACCTTCGGCCGGACTCCGATCATCGATCCGGCCACCTATCGGCTGACGATCGACGGTGAGGTCAATCACCCCCTGCAACTGAGTTTGAATGAACTCTACAAATTGCCTCGCACATCCGAGGTGATGCGTCATGTTTGCGTTGAGGGTTGGGCAGCGATCGTGCAGTGGGGCGGCGTGCCGTTGCGCGATTTAATTCAACTCGCCCAGCCCAAAGACACGGTGCGTTATGTCTATTTTCAATCGGCAGATGGCTATTATGAAAGCTGGGATCTACGATCGTGTCTGCACCCCCAAACCCTGATGGCCTATCAAAAAAACGGGGAACCTCTGCCGATCGATAACGGGGCCCCTTTGCGGTTAGCGGCTCCGATTAAGCTCGGCTATAAACACAGCAAATGGGTGACGCGAATCATGCTCACCAGCCATCTGCTGCCCCAGCGAGGCTATTGGGAAGATCGAGGCTATGAATGGTTTGCCGGACTCTAGCCGCGACTCTATGAGTTTGACGGTAGACTTTACATATCGCCTGATTTGGCTTCTGATTCTTTTGTAGAAAATCCGATTATGGTTGCGCTCACGACTGGACTAAATTGGCACACGATCGCCAAAGAATTTGAAGCCGTTGTGGGCAAAAATGGCGTAATTCGCAAGCGAGAAGAGTTACTGGTTTATGAATGTGATGGGTTGACCAGCTATCGAGAGCGTCCTGAGCTAGTGGTTTTGCCGCGAACGACCGAGGACGTGGCTGCTTTGGTGAAGATCTGCGATCGTCATCAAGTTCCGTTTATCGCCAGAGGCTCAGGAACCGGATTATCGGGCGGAGCCTTGCCGATCAAAAACTGCGTCCTGATCGTCACGGCCTTAATGAAACGCATTCTCAGCGTCGATTTAGACAATCAGCGCGTTGTCGTGCAGCCCGGCGTGATCAACAACTGGGTGACTCAAGCAGTTAGCGGAGCCGGGTTTTATTATGCGCCTGACCCGTCGAGTCAGATTATTTGCTCGATCGGGGGCAACGTTGCCGAAAATTCTGGCGGCGTGCACTGTTTGAAATATGGCGTGACGACAAATCACGTTTTGGGGTTAAAGCTCGTGTTGCCCGATGGCACGATCGCCGATATCGGCGGCGAGATTCCTGAGATGCCCGGCTATGATCTCACAGGCGTTTTTGTCGGCTCAGAAGGCACGTTAGGCATCGCGACCGAAATCACCCTCAAAATTCTCAAAACTCCTGAATCGATTCGCGTCTTGTTAGCCGACTTTACCAGCGTTGAAGCGGCTGGGGCAACCGTTTCAGACATCATCAGTTCAGGCATTATTCCTGGCGGCATGGAGATGATGGATAATTTCAGCATTAACGCGGTCGAAGATGTTGTCTGCACCGAGTGTTACCCGCGAGATGCCGAAGCCATTTTGTTAATCGAGGTAGATGGGTTAGAAGTCGAAGCCGAGGCAAACAGCAAACGCATTGAGGCAATTTGCAAGCACAACGGGGCGCGAAATGTGACGATCGCCACTGACCCCGATGAGCGTCTGCGACTCTGGAAAGGACGCAAAGCCGCTTTCGCCGCAATGGGCAAGATCAGTCCTGATTACTATGTGCAAGATGGCGTGATTCCCCGCACAAAATTAGAATATGTGCTTCACGAAATTGCGCTGCTGGGCGAGAAATTTGGCTATCACGTTGCCAATGTGTTTCATGCGGGTGACGGCAATTTGCATCCCTTAATTCTTTACGATAATGCCGTTCCGGGGGCGCTCGAAAAGGTCGAAGAGTTGGGCGGAGCCATTCTCAAACTGTGTGTCAAAGTCGGCGGCAGCATCTCAGGAGAACACGGCATCGGCGCAGACAAACGCTGCTATATGCCAGAGATGTTTTCACCCGCCGATCTGGAGACGATGCAGTTTGTGCGTCAAGCCTTCAACCCTAAAGGTCTGGCGAACCCGACCAAGATTTTTCCGACTCCTCGAACCTGTGGTGAAGCCGCCAACGCTACCATTCCGCAAGAGTTTGCAGCCGTGGAACGGTTCTAGCTCCCGATGCTGCCAGTCTCCGTGTCTAGGCCAGTAGCCGAGACGATGTAAGGGCATGGCACTGCCGTGCCCAGTGTCTATGCGGTAACCGAGATGAAGTCGTGTCTATGCCAGTAGCCGAGACGACGTAAGGGCATGTGCCGTGCCCAGTCTCTATCCAGTAACGCCGTGGAACGGTTATAGCTCCCGATGCTGCCAGTCTCCGTGTCTAGGCCAGTAGCCGAGACGATGTAAGGGCATGGCACTGCCGTGCCCAGTCTCTATGCAGTAACCGAGATGCCATCATTGACGATCGTCACTCGACCTCAAACTGAAAACTTTCGTCGATTTTAATTTCTTGCAGCGATCGCCACCCGGCTTGCCACTGCGATCGGTTGTTTAACAGTTTGGCATTCATCCAAAATCGGATGTTGGGATCGCAAGCAGCCACCATTTCGGCAAACACCCACTGACCTTCATTTTTGCGATTGACGACTTGAAAATGTCGCCAGCCCCAAGTGGTTTGCTGGGCCGTCCATTTTGAGCCAACCAGATAGGGAAATTTTTGCTTTTTAGCCATGAGTCGGAACTAAAGATCTGAGTTCTGAAAACGAGGAACGATCTCGATCGTGCCACAAGTTAGAAATAAAAGTAGTATGGATTATCGCAATTAACTCAGTGTTGCCAACGCTCACACCAATGCCCATGAACTTTAATGCGGTTACGCTATCTGCAATGCTTTTGGCGATCGGGGTTGCCAGTCCTGCCTATGCTGAAAACCTAGAACAGATTCAGCAATTGCTTGCGACTAAACAATGTCGAAGCTGTGACTTAAGCCGAGCCGGGTTAGTGTTAGCGCGCTTAAATGGGGCAAATCTCACCCAGTCGAACCTGTCGGGGGCCAATCTCAGTCGAGCCGTCTTATCAGGGGCCGATTTGAGGGATACAAACCTAGCAGGAGCCAGCCTCAACGGAGCCGATCTGAGCGGCGCAATCCTAGTCGGGGCAGACTTGAGGGGCGCAGATCTGCGAGGAGCCTTTTTGTCAGGAGCCGATCTCACGGGCGCAAACCTGACTAATGCTGCGCTGCAAGGCGCGATCGGGCTACCCTCGACAGCAGGTGACCCCGAAGATTTTTATCGCTGGGCCCTCCAAGCCACCAAACAGCGCAACTATGAAACCGCGATCGGGCATTTTGATCAGGTGATTATTCGCAAACCTGACCATGCGCTGGCTTATTTGGGACGCGCGATCGCTCGCTTAGAGTTGGGTGACAAAGAGGGAGCCGTCAAAGATGGCGAAGTCGCATCAACGCTATTTTCGCAGCAGGGTCACACAGAAAACGCCGACGCTGCCCAAAAATTAGTCCAGGGCATCAAAAACCCGCCCAAAGAACGCAAAGAGAGCAACGGCGGATTGGGTCAATCTTTAATTAGCGTCGTCGGTGGGCTACTGCAACTGCTGCTTTTTTAGATCATCTCCACCCGTAATTTTTTAGTGAGAATTTATACCTGTCAGAAGCACCCTAGAGCTAGGTAATCTGTCAACACGGTTTCTATGTAGATTCCGTGAAGTTCTATTTTGTTTTTGTAAAGCTTTGCTTGCAGGAAAAAAAAGACAAATTGAAACAGAATTTTTCACACTTCTTAGCCAGTTTTTAACCATAACTGGTTAGTCCATTAACTTAGAGCACTTATTGTTCTTCTGTACCCGTTTGTAGTGGCGTGTTCCATTGCACACATTGACCGAAAGTTGATTCACCTAATGATGATTTTTGGCAGACAAAAACTAGTTTCAGCCGAGGGACTGATCCACAAAGCTGCCTGTAGTTAGTCTGAACTATCTAGTCAAACCCTCTCGAACCTCCTTAGAGACTTCGTTAGCGCCGACTCAACTTAGATCTGATTTCACGATCGCTTGAGCCGAGTTTTACATTGGGTTCTCTTAGATCGTGCGCCCCGTTTGGGAAGCTGTTAGCGATCGTCCATTAAATCTCAATCTAACTAGAGAGCTTCAATGGCGCAGTTTAGCCCCTTTGGATGCTCTTTAGACTATTTTTTCATCCGACTACCCACCGTCTTGCGCTCACTATTCCCTGAACTCTTCACTCAACTCCTATGGCAACTGATTTAACCTTCGCCGCCGCCTCTAGTGGCACTTTGACCACGCAACTTAATTCGCCTCTGCTTACCCAATCTGCCCTGACAACGACACCCTCCCAGTCGCTAACAGGCAGCAGCGCCCCTCGCAACGTGGTGATCTTTGTTGCCGACGGCTTGCGCTATGGCTCCGTCAATCCGATTGATGCACCTACTCTCTACAGCATCCGCAGTGAGGGAGTAGACTTTAGCAACAGTCACGGTTTGTTCCCCACGTTTACGACTCCCAATGCTTCGGCGATCGCCACAGGGCACTATTTAGGCGACACCGGAGACTTTAGCAATACTATCTATGCTGGGTTTCCGGTGCCTAGCGCGGGGCAGAGTCCTACTCCGTTCATCGAAAACGATCCGGTTTTGGCAGACCTAAATGCTAAGTTCAAAGGCAGCTTTGACAGCAGCGACCCCGATACCTTCAGCTATTACAACTTTCTCAACGAAGAAAGTCTGCTGCAACTTGCTCGTCAAAACGGCTATAACACGGCGGCCGTCGGCAAACTGGGCCCCGTTTTGATTCAAGACGTGAGTCAGGGGAATCGGGGAGCCGATGGCAAAGTGCCCGTTCCTGACACCGTTATTTTGGATGACTCTACCTTCTCGGCGGCGGGCGTACCTGTTAGCGACGTGATCAAAGCAGCCCTCACCAGTGCTGGTCTGCAAACGAGTGCTGCGCTTTCGACGCTGCGAGTTCAGCCATCGGGCAACAACATAACTCCGGGCACTCTGTCGGCTAACGTAGCGCAGCAGCAATATTTCGCAGATGCAACCACGAAGGCGATTTTGCCGACGTTTAAGCAAGATGGCGATCCCTTTGCGCTGGTTTATTGGTCTCGCGACCCCGATGGCTCTCAGCACAACAATGGAGATAGCCTCAACAGTCTGACTCCAGGTATTAATGGCCCGACTTCTAAAGCGGCGGTCAAAAATGCTGACAACAACTTGGCCCAAATCATTCAAGGGCTAAAAGACCAAGGCTTGTATGACAACACGGACATCTTCATCACGGCGGATCACGGCTTCTCGACGATCAGCAAAAGCGTGAGTGATGCTCAGGGCACCAAGATTAATGACTATGCCTCCCAGTTCACCTACGCGGGTGTGAATGCAGGGTTCTTGCCCGTCGGGTTTGTGGCGATCGACATTGCTCATGACTTAGGGCTGTCGCTCTATGACCCCGACACAACGGTTAAAGACAGTGCTAACAAGGCCATTGCCTATACGTCAGTGGATGCGACAAAAGGGCAGCGTCCGGCTAACGGCAACGGTTTGATCGGTGCGAGTGGACAGATTCTAAATACGCCCGATGCGAAGGTTGTGGTGGCGGCTAACGGCGGCTCTGACTTGATCTATGTGCCCGATGGCGACTTAGCAACCGTCAAGAAGGTCGTCGAGTTTCTCAGCAAGCAAGACTACACCAGTGGATTGTTTGTTGATGATGCCTTTGGTGCGATCGCTGGAACATTACCGCTGAGTGCGATTAATCTCAAGGGTTCGGCTCAAACGCCCACGCCCGCGATCGTATTAAACTTCAAGACGTTTTCAACGGATTTAAGCAACCCAGTTCAGACTCAAGTTGAGATTGCTGATACAGGTTTACAGCAAGGTCAGGGGATGCACGGCACCTTTGGTCGGGGCGATACATTCAACAATATGGCGGCGATCGGGCCTGACTTTAAGAAGGGCTATCAAGATTTAGCCCCGGTCAGCAATGCGGATGTCGCTGTGACTCTGCTGAACCTGCTCGGCTTGTCGGTGTCTCAAAACGGCAGTTTGATTGGTCGGGTGATTAGCGAAGCGCTGGTGAATGGGCCGGATACAGTTGCCACCACCGTTGGCGTGTTGAAATCGGATGCGTCTAGCAATGGGCAACGCACCTATCTCGACTATCAGCAGGTAGGAGATACGAAGTATTTCGATACGGCGGGCTATGAGGGTCGCACCGTTGGACTCAGCACCAGCTTAAATGGCGATGGTAGTAAGGGTCAGAAGACGTTTGTGATCAACAAAGGCGATACCGCCACGATCGCTAATTTTGGCGGTCTTGGCAAAGGCACCAATCCTGGAACGGGCACGATCGCAGAAGCCGATATTCTCAAGTTTCAAGGCACTGGGCTAACGGCTAAAAACTTGGTGCTGAAGCAAGATGGTGATAACTTGGTGCTCACCTTTGATGGCGTTGCCAACACTCAAGTGACGCTAAAAAACTTCAAGCTAGAAAACCTGGAGAATCTGCAAACCTCCACCGGAGGCGCTGTTGATCTCGGCAACATTCTCTTTGACGGTCAGACCGAGATAACAGACAGCTTTGACGTGTTGGATGCTAACTCAACCCAGAGCCAAGTTTGGAACCGCAATACGGTCACGTTTCTCAATGACTCGAACAACATTGTTAAGGGCTTTGACGACTCTGATGATGTGATCAACGGTCAGGGCGGCAACGATATTCTGGATGGATTGAGTGGCAACAACCTGCTGCGCGGCGGCGCGGGTGCCGATCGCTTCATCTTGGCGGCAACTGATGGCACCACAACCGTAGCTGATTTTAATGCCAAAGAGGGCGATCGCATTGGTCTAAAAGGTCTGACGTTTGAACAACTGACGATCGTGCAAGGCACAGGCAGCAATGTCAGCGACACCCTAATCAAACTGACCAGCACGGGGGCATTGCTAGGCATTCTCAAAGGTGTTAAAGCAACGACCGTAGACGATACGCTGTTCTCGACGGTGAGCAGTGATTACCAAACCATTCCTCAAGGGGTAACGCAACTCGTCGGACGGGCAGTATTGCCAGCCAACACCTTTGCAGTCGGGCCCACCTCTGGTCAATTTCTAACCCTGAACAATGACGGCACGATCGGCACCCTCAACGCCAATGGTCAGCCCGTTCCATTTGTGGGGCCGAATGGACAGCCTGTGCAGGGCTTCTCAGCCGTGTTGCCGGGAGCCAAAGCCGGAACCTATTTGGTGATGGTTGACAATGGGTATGGGACTAAAGCGAACTCCGCTGACTCGCTGTTGCGCTTTTACTCAGTCGAGACAGACTTTGCTACGGGCAAGGTCTACCCATCTGATCTGCAAACGGGCAAGCGGTTAGACAGCTTTACCGATAAGAGTTACTTCCAGCTTAACGACAAGAACGGCAAGCTGAAAGGCTTCCAGACGATTATAGCTGACCTAGATACCTATCCAGGAAGTGACAAACTCAAGGCGGGCGGCATTGCGGTTGACCCCACCATTAAGCAAGGTCGTTTATTGACCGGAGCCGATTTTGATGTCGAGTCCTTCCGCCGGGTTGCCGATGGCACCTACTGGTTTGGCGAAGAGTTTGGCCCCTTCTTGCTGCACTTTGGGGCAGATGGCACGCTGCTGTCAGCCCCGATCGCTATCCCCAATCCTGAACCGTTGAACACGCTGAATGGACAAGCCCCGATCGTCATCGGTCACCGAGGCATCGCGGGTCAGCGACCAGAGCACACTCTGGCAGGCTATCAACTCGCGATCGACTTGGGGGCTGACTTTATTGAGCCTGACCTGGTTTCGACCAAAGATGGCGTGTTGATTGCGCGTCACGAGGTGAACATCAAAGACACCACCAACGTGGCTGATCATCCCGAATTTGCCAACCGCTTCACCACCAAGGTAATTGACGGCACGGCCGAAAGTGGCTGGTTTGTTGACGACTTCACGCTGGCAGAAATCAAGACGCTGCGGGCCAAGGAACGGCTTTCCTTCCGCGATCAGTCCTACAACGGTCAGTTTGAGGTTCCGACGCTGCAAGAAATCATTGATTTGGTCAAGAAGGTCGAAGCGACGACGGGCAAAAAGATCGGCATCTATCCTGAAACCAAACACCCGACTTACTTTGCTAGTGAGGGTCTGACGCTAGAAGAGCCTTTGGTGAAGATTCTCAAAGACAACAATTTCACCGATCCTAGTCGGGTCTTCATTCAATCGTTTGAGGTGGGCAATCTCAAAAAGCTGAATACGCTAATTGATGTGCCGCTGATTCAGTTGCTAGATGCCGATGATGTCAACCTCGACGGCAGCTTGAGCGAAATCAAACCCTACGATTTTGTCGTCAGTGGAGATACTCGCACCTATGCAGACATCCGATCGGCGCAAGGTCTTGCCGAAGTCGCCACCTACGCCGATGGCATTGGCCCCTGGAAGCGAATGATTCTCTCGGTCAAGGGCGTAGATGCCAACAACGACGGCAAAGCAGACGACGTGAACGGCGATGGCGTTGTCAATGATGCAGACAAAACCCTGACAGCACCGACAACCTTAATCACCGATGCTCACAACGTCGGATTGTTGGTGCACCCTTACACCTTCCGCAACGAAACTCAGTATCTGGCAGCCGACTATAAAGGCGACCCAGAGAAGGAGATTCGCCAGTTTATTGAGCTTGGCGTAGATGGTTACTTCACCGACTTTGCGGGCACCGGAAAAGCCGCCAAGACTTATGAAACTCAGCCGTTTGTGAAGTCGCCGGACAATCCCACTCTGGCTAGCCTGTCTGAAGCCAACAAAATCAAAGCCGCCAATCTCCCCCGCTCTAAAGGCTTTGAGGGCACTGCCTTAAGCGCAGATGGCACCAAGCTTTACACCCTGTTAGAAGGTGCGTTGACCTCCGATCTGCAACAAAATCGCTTGTTCATTAGTGAGTTTGACCTCAAAACTGAGCAGTATACGGGCAAAACTTTCTCTTATAAACTCAATGTGCCAGGTCGCGCGATCGGGGATATGACCGCCATCAACGACCACGAATTCCTGGTTATCGAGCGCGACAACGGGCAAGGAGACGCGAGCAATCCGGCATTTGCCTAGCCCTGCTATCTCTAAGAAGATCTACAAAATTGATCTCAACCAGATCGACAGCAGTGGCTTTGTGCAAAAAGAACTCGTGGCTGATCTGCTGAATGTCTCTGACCCCAACGGGATCGGCGGCAACGGCACCAAGAATGGCGTGTTCACCTTCCCATTCACAACGATCGAAGACATTTTGCCGATCGACAAACAAACGCTGTTAGTCATCAACGACAACAACTATCCCTTTAGCGTCGGTCGCACACCGGGACAAGCTGACAACAACGAATTTATCGAAATCAAGTTGAGCAAGCCCCTCGAACTGCACACCGCTTTTACTGAAGGGGTAGCGGCTGGAGAACCGACGAGTGACAGTGCAGTTCTCTGGACTCGCACGACCAACCAGATTACAAAACAAGGAATTGCGACGGCTTTAACGGCGCAGGTTTCCACCGATCGCACCTTTGCTTCTGATGTCTCAACCTTTGGGGGCAGCACTCAATCCAATCGCGATTATGTGCTCAAACTCGAAGCTAAAGGACTGGAAAGCGGCACGACCTACTATTATCGCTTCACCACGCCAGAGGGTGATTTCAGCGATGTGGGCACCTTCAAAACGGCTCCTGACCCCACGGCTCAAGTGGCTGTAGACTTTGGCTTTAGTGCAGATGCTGACGGCAAGTGGCGACCCTATAGCTCTTTGGCAAACCTCAAAGACCAAAATCTAGACTACTTCATCTTCTTGGGTGACACGATTTATGAAACGGTCACGGCCCGATCGGCGGCCGCGGCAGACCCGTTAACTGACCCGGCCCAAGCCTTGGCAGACTATCGTCGCAAATATCAGGAGGATTTAGTCGCCACCAACGTGGGCGGATTTGAAGGAGTGCAAGCCCTTTATGAGTCGCAAGGAACCTATGTTTTGTTGGACAACCACGAACTCGGTAACAAGCAGTTTATCAATGGCGGAGCACCTGCTGGAGCACCTGCTGGCAAGGGCTTTGATGGAACGAATCCGATCTATGACGTGAACAACACGGGCACCTATCTCAACAAGACCGAGGGCTTTAAGACCTTGCTGCAAGCCTATGACGACTATCAGCCGATTCGCGAGACCACGATTTCGGCACCCAACGATCCTCGGACTAATGGCACCCAGCAGCTTTATTATTCACAGCAGTGGGGCGCAAACAGCGTCTTCATTAATGTGGACGATCGCTCTTACCGCGACATTCGCTTAAAGAATGCCGACGGAACCGACGACACGGGCGCAAGGGCTGACAACCCCGATCGCACCATGTTGGGCAAAACTCAGTTGGCATGGTTAGAGCAAACCCTGCTAGCGGCTCAACAAAACGGCACACCCTGGAAAATCGTATCGGTGTCGTCTCCGATCGACGAAGGGGGCGAAGACAGCGGCAAGTCTTGGACGGGCGGCTATCGGGCAGAGCGGAATGAACTGCTGAAGTTTATTGCCGACAATCACATCGACAATGTGGTGTTTCTCAGCGCCGATGACCACCAAAATCGGATTAATGAACTGACCTACTTCACTGACATCAGCGACACCAAAACTCGAACATTGTTGCCGAATGCGTTGACGATCGTGGGGGGCCCGATCGGAGCGGGCGGCCCGGATGTCGTGACGGATCACAGTTTCAGCAACATTCAAAAGCTGACGGATGTAGTGGTCGCAAAGGATTTGGCGAAGGGCTTTAATCCGTTAGGGCTTGACCCTACCAATCCTCTGATTCACGATGTCTACCGTGAGTTTGACCCGAACGCTGACCAAAATCGCAGTCCGGTTGATTTCTATTCACCTGACACGTTTAACTACGTCACCTTCAACATCAGTGCCGATGGCAAAACGCTGTCTGTTAGCAACTATGGCATTAACTCCTATGCTGCTAACACCTTCCCTGAGCCGAGTGCAGCCAACCCAGTTAGAAAGGTTTTGGGCTTCTCAATTGATGCTGCTCAATAAACTGTTCTGGTTGATTTAATCGCTAACAACCGAGGTATCTAACGAGGTGCCTCGGTTCTTTTTTGGTTAGGTTCTATCGGTTGCTGGCACGGTTGGGGGGCAAACGTAGGGGCATGGCACTGCCATGCCCCTACGTCGTCGATTTTGGGTTTGTAAATTTGCGATCGCGGGGGATTTACGTCTTTTAAAAGACATGGACTTTGGCGATCGATGTGCTTCAATCAAGCGGCAACTGGGTCACTTTATCGCTGGTCGTTAAATCGTGTTGCATTTCTTCTCACAAAAGCTACGGTTTGGGGTTTTGTTGCTGTTTGTTATGACGGTGATTGTGGCTTGTCGATCGCCGCTGTTTAGTCGTCTGTCTAACTCGCCGCCGATCGCTCACAGCGCCATTATTTTTGTCGCCGATGGGTTGCGCCCTGGCTGGATTAACGCTGCCGACACTCCCACACTTCAGCAAATTCGAGAACAGGGTGTTCATTTCACCAACAGTCATTCGCTGTTTCCGACTTTCACGACGGCCAACGCTTCGGCGATCGCGACGGGTCATTTTTTGGGCGACACAGGCGACTTTAGCAACACGATTCACGTTGAGTTTCCGGTGAAAAGTGCCAAAAATAGCCCCGTGCCTTTTCTAGAAAATAATGCCGTATTGCGCGAGGTGAATCGACGGTTTGGAGCCAACTATCTCAATGAAGAAAGCCTATTAGCAACCGCCAGAAAAGCCGGACTGAGCACGGCAGCAGTGGGCAAAATTGGCCCCGTTTGGATTCAGGATATCACCGAGCAATCGAGTGATTCAACGATCATTGTCGATGACGCAACCGGAACGCCAGACGGAATTTCACTTAACGCTAATGTAATTGAACTTCTGAATCAAAAATCACTAGCTCTAACAACGCCATCTCGTGGTGAAAATGGTAAAGCTGGCGATCGTAAAGTCTCGGGAACTAAAGTCCCCAATGTAACACAGCAGCAATATTTTGTAGACTTCACGACCCAGATCATTCTGCCGCTTTTTAAGCAGCGACAAAAGCCATTTGTGTTGGTCTACTGGTCTCGCGACCCCGACGGCACCCAGCACAATCAAGGCGACAGTTTAAATCAACTCACTCCTGGAATTAATGGCCCAACCGTGTTGGCGGCCCGGCAGAATGTCGATCGTAACCTCGCTCAAATTCGGGCTGCTCTCAAAGACTTAGACTTAGAGGCAACCACCAATATTTTTGTGACGGCTGATCACGGCTTTTCAACAATTAGTAAACAGAGTCAAAAAAGCTATGCAGCGACTATTAATTATCCAGATGTGCCAAAGGACTTTTTACCATCAGGATTTTTGGCGATCGACCTCGCCCATCATCTAAAGTTGCCCCTGTTCAATCCAGACAAGCAAAACGCGATCGTAGATGTCGCCAAAGGGCAATCGACTAAAAATGGAGCGATCGGAAAAAATCCTGATAAACCAGAGGCGATCGTGGCCGCAAACGGCGGATCTGATCTGATTTATTTGCCCCAGCGCTCTCAGCGCAAAGCCCTGGCGAAAACCATCGTTGATTTCCTGCTTCAACAAGATTATGTCAGTGGCGTGTTTATCAATGACTCGCTGGGTGAGATTCCTGGTGCATTACCCTTTAGCAGCATCGGACTCAAAGGCGCAGCCCGCACTCCGACCCCAGAGATTGTAGTCAACTTTCGATCGTTTGATACAGGCTGTAGCACGCCCACTATGTGCGGAGTCGAAATCGCCGACACTGGGCTTCAGCAAGGGCAGGGCATTCACGGCAGCTTTAGCCGCGCCGATACCTTCAACACGATGATGGCGATCGGGCCTGATTTCAAACCAGCTTATGAAGATGTCGCTCCTGCCAGCAATGCAGATGTGCCGCAAACGATCGCAAAAATAATGGGTCTAAACCTAACCACTCAAGGTAAACTGATTGGCCGAGTCCTAACCGAATCTCTAGCGGGCAGCACGGAAAATACTTCAGCCAAGTCTCAGATTTTAGAATCAAAGCCTGCTAAAAATGGGCTAAAAACAGTTCTCAAGTTCCAGACTGTCGGCAAAACTCGCTACTACGACACCGCAGGGTTTCCGGGGCGCACCTTGGGCTTATAGAAGACTACAGCATTCCCTTCAGAGGATCAAATCGTGAGAAAGAAAGCCGTCAACGCATCCCTCTCGGTGCAAGCGATCGCAGGTTCTTATGTGGTGCTGCTCGGCATCGATATGCCCGAAGCAAAAAGTGTAGGAGTGTTAGGGTTCGCGATCGAGCGCCTTGACCACACCGAAAACGAACGCTATTGGCTGAAGGGCTTCAAGACCTTTCAAGAAACAGAGTCTGGGTTGCCTCCCGGCAGTCTGGTCACTACCCTCGAACAGCCCATTCAAGCCTTTCTCTGGAGCGACTTCACCGCCAAACCTGCCCATGACTATACCTACCGCGTAGTGGCGATGCGCGGCAAGCCTAAAAAACTAGAGCAAGGCGAAACCGTCGAAATCCCCATCTCGACTGAGAACGAGGAAACTGGCCCTCACGCCGTCTTTTTTAATCGAGGTGTAGCTGGCTCTCAGGCTTATGCCCGCAAATTTCACAATCAGCCGCCCGACAAAGTGCCCAATGGGGCCGCCTGGGACTGGCTCTCGCGGGGTTTAGTCGAAGCGTTGCTCAAATTTATCGGGCAGGCAAATGGCCCAAACTATAGCCTACGCGCCGCCCTCTATGAATTTCAGTATGCTCCAGTGCTGAAAGCTTTTGCAGCCGCCCGCGATGCCAAAGCTGATGTCAAGATTGTTTTTGACGACAAACCCAACTCGCAAAAAGAGCCAAGTCAGAAAAATGAAGCCGCGATCGCCCAAGCCAAAATCGGCGACATCACCATTCCCCGCAAAGCCAGCCCCAGCTTTATCTCGCACAACAAATTTATTGTGCTGCTCAAAGATGGCAAACCAACTCAGGTCTGGACAGGTTCTACCAACATCACCGACGGCGGACTGTTTGGGCACTCCAATGTTGGGCACATTGTTCGCGATCCTGATATTGCGGCTAAATATCTCGCTTATTGGGAACAACTCAGCAAAGACCCAGAGGCAAAAACCCTACGATCGTGGACTGAAAAACAAACTCCTGTTCCCAAGCAAACGCTAAAAAACCCCTCCATCACCGCCATTTTCAGTCCTCGTTCTTCTCTCGAAGCCCTTGAATGGTATGTCAAGCAAATGGATGCCAGCGCCAGCGGCACGTTCTTCACAGCCGCCTTTGGGGTCAATGATTTGATCAAACAGGTTCTAGAAACTGACAAAGGCTATCTGCGCTATGTTTTGCTAGAAGCCAAAGACAAAGACACTGAAGCGCTCCGCAAAATTGAAGACAATCGCATCGCGTTTGGGTGCTTGGCTCCTGAAGGCAATGCCCTCGATCAATGGCAACAAGAAAAAACCACCGGACTCAACACTCACGTCAAGTTTATTCACACCAAATATATGCTTGTTGACCCTTTGAGCGACAATCCGCTTGTGATTACGGGGTCTGCTAACTTCAGCAACGCCTCTACGACCAACAATGATGAAAATATGCTGATTATTCAAGGCAGCAAACCCGTCGCGGATATCTATCTGGGTGAGTTTATGCGGTTGTTTAATCACTTCTATGTGCGAAACTTGATGGCCAGCTATCAAGTCCAGCCAGGACACCACTCGATCCACCTATTGCCGGATGATTCTTGGCGAAAAGACTACTACAAAAAGGATTCTGCCAAGCAAAAAGAGCGAATTTATTTCGCAGGGTGACGCGATCGAGCGGCATGAATTTAACCCTCTGTTAGACAGAGCATTACCTACAGCATCGATACTGTAGACTTCTGAACAAAGTTACCCGATCGGGGAATGTTCTTTGCCTGCTGACTAAACCAGAATAAACAAAGCCAGCAGTCTAAGTCATCTATCTCTCAACAACTCCGTCAGAAAGCCAACACGTTTAAGGTGCTTCGGCACTATCAAAGACTCGATCGCAAGAACTGAGGAAACTATGACACTACAGTACGGCGTATTGAAGGGGCGACCCATTAGCGTTAAATTTGCTGCGGGCGCAAACGACCACTATCAGATTCGCATTGTTGACGACACCACAGACTATCGCATCGCAATCAACGTTAAGTCCAGCGACAGCCCGCCTGATTTGCTCTACTTTGTTAACGAAAATTTCACCTACCCAACGTTAGATGCTCTAAACCAGTTGCCCCTAGGCTTCAAGCCGCTCCCAGACCGCAAACCCGGCGGACTCGCCATCGACTTCATTCGCGGAAACTTCTTCGATCGTGCTCAAATGGTTGCTCTCCCGGCCTCGCTGCCCGGCCCAGACAACGATTTAAACGACAAAATCAACAAATATGTTCAACGTGCTTTGTCAGATGAGAGTGCGTTGATTTATGCCTTTGGTGCTCGATGGGGCCCAGAAGCCCAGAAGAAAGACAAATATTTTGGCTTTTTGCCCGGCAACGGGATTCACGACATCCACATGAATCAAGGCAACGACCCCAGCCACGCCAACGATGATGGCATCTGGCAAGATGGGGCAATGTTGATTCAGTTTCCTGCTGAGAAGCGTTGGGTTGCCGTGTTTCTCAAGTTCCAATCCCAAGCGTGGCACACCGACGATCGCACAGGACACGCGATCGCCACCCAAGCCCCCAGCGATCCCAAAGCGCCACAGCCCAGCCCTGATCTGCCGCCTCAACCCCTCCCAGAAGAACCAGAGAAACTGGCTCGCATTGTTGCTGCTCTAGTCAACCCTCAAGGCACAGGTGTTGAGCAAGAAACCGTCACCCTGCTCAATGCTTCTCCCAAACCGATCGATTTGACTGGCTGGACGATCGCCAATCAATTCAAAAACAAGCACTCTCTAACCGGGACGCTGCAAGCGGGTTCTACGCTGTTAGTGACGCTCTCGCCAACAGTGCAACTGGGCAACAATGGTGGGTTGATTACCTTATTGAACAAAGCGGGACTGAAAGTAGACGGTGTTTCCTATACCAAACAACAAGCTCAACGTCAGGGATGGACGATCGTCTTCTAAACCCGCCAAACTGGGGAACTTTGAATCCTATTCTTTGGTTTGAAGTTCCCCAAAATTGAGAATTTGCTGTTGGTCGTATGGTCGGTATTTTTATAGAAAAAATTTATTCAATCGGCTCACGATAGAGTTCTGTCAGGGCCTGCACTTTGTGCCGAATGCGATCGCGTACCACACCCGGAGCAATCACCTCGCAATCTTCCCCATAGCGAAACACCTCACGAAAAAACCAGAACGTAGAAGTGACTCGCCGCACCACTCGCCGCACTTCTGAAGAGCTAGCTAGCCACTCGTTGGAACTATCTTCTGGCTTGGCTTGGTAAGCAAAGGCTAACCCTCGACAGATATTCATTTCGACTTCAATTGTGTCTAAACTTTGGTGCCATTGACCCCCGATCGGAGTAACAGCCGCTTCGGGAATGCGATCGAGCCTCAAGCACCAGTTGTGCGCCAGTTCTGAAATGTCTTGATTCCCTTCAGATTGTTCACACCAGCAGTCTAAATAGTGGCGCTGTTCATGAGCGGTGACTTGGGCGTAGCGAATCGTGAACACCCAAGGACGATCGGCCGCATCTCGATAAGCCAGTTGGAACGGCTGCTGTTGAAGAATGTAGCGATCGATCGCCTGTCGCCAAGGAACTAACGGTCTGTCTAAATAGCGATCGAGATCCCGGCGTGTCGGATCAGACAGTTCGCCCCGTTCGAGTAAAAGATGGGCGATCGTCTCGGCAATCTGCGTATATCCTGTGTCATGCAGCACTCGAATTGCCTGATTTAACTCTCGAATACGGGTGTCTGACCAGTCGTTATTTCGACCGATCAGCAGTTCGCGACGAGCGATCGCTTCGACCAAGCGAGAAATGTTAGGACGATCACCCCAGAGCATTCCTTGTTCTTGAGCGATCTGCTCTAGCTGCGCCTTGTCATGGTCTGAGATTGATAAGGTAACTGATTGACCCCGACGACCCATAAGAACTCCAAAAGTGTACGTTCACTTTGTCCTGGACAGTTTCTATTGTGCCTGTCATCATAGGTTTAGTGCAACCAGTCACGTACACCTTAAAACGATGACGGAACTTAGTATTACACTCAAGCCTGTTTACTCCCGAACGGTTTCAACACCATCGGAAATTAGTTTGCCGGATGGCTGGTCGCTGTCTTGGCATCAGGCGGAAACATTCAATGCTTTGGGTGACCCAAACCTAGATGTGGTCTTTAACACAGCCATGACTGGAGATGGCAAAAGCCTTGCAGCTTATCTCCAGGCAATGACAGGTAAAACCTATACGCTGGCGATGTATCCAACTAATGAGTTAGCACGGGATCAAGAGCGACAGGTGCAAAACTACAAGGCAGCATTCAACCCTAAATATGACCCGCAGATTTATCGGTTGACGGGGGCAACATTAGAAGACTTCGTAGAGACACGGCAATTACCCTCTAAACAACAGGGAATTATCGATCGCGCTGACAACTCAGAGATTTTGCTGACCAACCCCGATATTTTTCACTACATTCATGATTTTCGCTATCTACGACGCGATCCTAGGAAGGCTAGTCGAGGCGACAATCCAGACAAGTTGTTTAGGAAGATTGACGATAACTATAAATTGTTTATCTTTGATGAGTTTCATATTTTCTCCTCACCGCAGATCGCCAGCGTTTTGAATGCGATGCTGTTGATTAAACACACATCAACTCCACGTAAGTTTCTCTTTTTGTCTGCAACCCCAAGTGAGTTGCTGCAAGAGTTTTTATCACGAGCAGGATTGAGATACCGCATTATTAATCCAGTTGAGCATGGTGCCTATCGATTTGCTGCCAGTGATCAGCCGGGATGGAGACCGATTAGCCAGCCGATCGCATTAACATTCCCGGATAACTTGGAACCTAATGTGCGATCGAGCTATGACTGGATTGTTGAGAATGCTGAATCAGTGATTCTGAAGTTTTTTCTAGACCATCCTGGCAGCAAGGGTGCAATTATTCTCAATTCGATCGCAGCAGTCTACAAACTCTCGGCTAAGTTGAAACCACTATTTGCTCAACATGGCTTAGAGGCATTGTCTAATACAAGTTTGACAGGAGAAAGTGAACGAACACGATCAATTTCTGATGCAGATTTGCTGATTGGCACTTCGACGATCGATGTCGGGGTAGATTTCAAGATTAATTTCTTGGTTTTTGAAGCAGCAGATGGTGGAAATTTTATTCAACGGTTTGGTCGGTTGGGACGGCACGAGGGATTCCCGGTGTATCGAGCTTATGCGCTGATTCCTAACTACTTGGTGGCGCGGCTGTTTACTGGGAAAGATGGTCAGGCGGCACCTTTACAAGATGGGCTGGAGTACGATCGCGTTACTTTCAACAACACTGTCCATAAATCTTGGCTATTTATCAATCAGTTTGAGGGATATCCCAAGCGCTGGGGCACGATTCAGTCTTTTTCTGCTTGGAATGAGCTACATTCGCCTCGCATGAAAGAGATTTATCCTGATGCAGCAGAGGGTTTCAAAGCAGATACCGAAGCAGCCTTTGGATTCTCAATGCGACAGCGGCATGGTCAGGTTTATCACTGCATTAAGGAAAAGCAGCACGCCATCTTAGACGAAGCTCGATTTTTTCGAGGGAGCAGTCAAATAGACTGCGCGATTTACGATGTCACAAATCGTGATGAACCAGAAAGAGACAGATTCAAGACCTACAGCCTACCGGGCTTGCTGAGTAATTTCATATTCGACCTGATGGAGAAGGAGGAGTTTTTAGCAAAGGTTAAGAAAGCCGGATTGCCGACCAAACGCTTTCAGGAGGCTCTGTGTTATTTGGTGCTGAAGGACTATCGAGACGTGCGCGAAAACTGGCATTTCTATCATGCTGGCAATGTCGGGGAACTAGCACGATCGGGGAAGGTACAGATCTTGAAGGGCTTGGAAGTTACGGCAGGAGAGAATGCGATTAGCAAAGCGCTCTATCGTCGCGGACTGGTTTGCTACATCTCAGACCGCCGCCGAGATGACCTACGCGCAAAACTAGGCTTGCCCATGCAGTTTCAGGCGTATGGATTGAGTGACCGCCCTGACGATCGCAGCCCTCCCTACACGATCGCGTTTGGGCAATCTGCCTTACTGCTAGAAACCCTAACGTGGCGATGGAAACCTAAAGAAGATGAAGGATGGATTTGTTGAGGATTTGGTTCTTTCGGGTACTCTGCCAAAGTAAAAGCTCAACCGATATGCTGAAAGAATTCAGACAAAGCTGCAACTGAAGAAATCAACTTATGACTCACGATGCTTTACTATCTCGTATTTCGATCGACCCAAACATTTGCTTTGGCAAGCCCTGCATTCGGGGACATCGCATTTGGGTCGCATTGATTTTAGATTATTTGGCAGCGGGTGAAACGATCGCAGGCTTGCTAGAGGCATACCCCAGCATTGAACGAGAAGATATTCTTGCCTGCATTGCCTATGGTGCAGAAATGGCGCGGGGCGGTTGGGCAGAAATTCCTCTCGATCGCCCCAAGGAAACCGCTTCATGAAGTTCAAGCTTGATGAAAATGTAGACTTGCGAATCCTGTCCCGGTTTCGATCAGCAGGGTATGACGTTGCCACCGTCCCACAACAAAATCTGATGTCAGCACCGGATACAGCGTTGATTGAGATTTGTCATCAAGAAGAGCGTTGTCTAGTTACTGCCGATCGTGACTTTAGCAATCGGGGACGATATAACCCAGCAAACTATTCTGGTATTGCCGTAATTCGTTTGCCATCTCTAGTTCAACTAGCAGATTGGTATGCAGCGATCGACACGCTGATTCTAGGACTGGAGTCAGCAACTATTACTGGCAAATTATGGGTGATCCAATCCAACAATATCCAGGAGTATCAGCCGATTGAAAAGGAGGAAGAGTGACCGTGAATGAGCTTTACAGAATTTGGAGGAATTCCTGATGTCTGACAAACAATTATCTTTACTCAGTAATGATGACTTACCAGTTTTAGATTTCAACGCTGGCAGAGAGGATGAAGAATCTCCCAAAAAGCCAGAACTATTGACAATTAAGCTACTCAAACAAGCTATTCGAGAAACCGACGGCAATCAGAACGACACACTTCTGGCATTGTTTGCTGAATATGTCTTACCCAATCTAATGCATCAGCTTGTGGGGGCAACTGCCAAAGGCGGACAGTTTACCGAAGACCGACGAGCCGAGGGAAAGAATGTTGAACGCAGCAAAGAAGATCAGTCTTTCACCTCGCACTTGCTTAACGGGCTATTTCCCACCTATCGCATTTTTCGAGTGTTGCAAACTCTAGAAACCACCAATCAGGTCAAGCGCCTGTGCGAGGACTTAGAAGCCGCCATTTACATTGCTGCTTATATTCTACACGACTATGATAAGTTTCCTGACTATCCGGTTTGGCTAACCGAGAATGATGTGGAAGGAAAGTTTCGCGATCGCAATTGGCGCAAAGATCCACCCCATAAATCAGAGGCACCTAATCTTGGACGTGAATACGTCATTCAAAAGATTCAAGATTTGGGACTGCACACTTTAATTGGTGATGATTGGCAATCTTATGTAGATGACATCATCTGGATTAGCAATAATGCAGGCGAAAAATATGATGCCGACTTGGGGCTGAAGCAACGCGGTTTACAGTGTCAAATTGATGAGCGAGTTCAGGGGATTTTGATTCGACTGGTGAAGCTCTCTGATCTATTTGCATCGGTCATTAAACGTCCGTCTGACATTGAGACGAACAATCTCACCAGTCTCCTCCAAGACTTGAGCAATGGACATTTAAAGTTTAGCTATCATGCTCTGTCTGATAATCGAGGCGTACTAACCAATATTCTGAATAATGCCTTGATGGATGTGCATCCCAAGGATTTTTACACGCCACTACTATATCTACCAGACGGTGCAGTGTATCTTGCTAAAGCGGATGCACCCGCGATCGCCAACATTGAACAGATACCCGAACAAGTCATTCACAAAATCAAAGCTCTTTGTGGCGACCAGCTTAAACAACGACAGACTGGGTTTGGACGAGATGGCAAAGGCTTAAAATTTGCTGACTACTATTGGTTGTTTTTTGATATTGCTGACCTGATGGATGTGGCAAAACTGGCTGCTTGTCGCATTATTCCATCTACGAAAATTTCTTCGGCTGCCAAGCGGAGTGCAAGTTTAGCCAACTTTAAAGCTGAAGGTGAACTTTCCGATCATATCTCGGTTGAATTTGGTGATGATTATCGGATCGATCGCCTTGCAGAATTTGGTGATACGTTGTGTCGGGGAATTTGGCGCGGTTGGTGCGATCGCTTTAACGAATGGCAAAAACAACAGCCAAAATCAGAACGCAAGACTCTACCTGACTTAGAGCTTACTCAAAAACTCGCCGAACATTTAGGTTTAGTTCATGAAATTCCTGCTATTCGAGCGATTCAAATGCTCAAAAAAACAGGTGGTGTACCCCTGGATTGGTACTATCTCTCTGCTAAATATATTCAGCACAATTCTCACATCTCCGACCAAGAAGTGCGAGAGGTGATGACTACCCTTGCTCACCATGCGGCGGGGATGGTTATGCCGATCGTGCAAGAGTTTGCCTTACCCGATGGCTGGAGCGACTTACGCACCTATGTTCAGCGCGTTGTTTCGTTGCCAACGGGTGCTGTGACTCCACCAGAAACCGACCCCTTTTTACTAGAACTGAGTCGCTACCAAGCCGCCAAGATCACGGGTCGTGGACGTGAAAATGTCTGTGCGATGTCGAGTTCTTCCTATGCTGTAACCGAGCAAATGGAATCTGCCACGCTATTTGCACCGCAGGTCTATAGCAATCGCCAGATTCTTTTCAATGCTCAAGCAGCAAAACGGCAAATTTGCGCCATCTGGTCAGTCGAAATCATGCTGCGCCAAATTCTGATGAATCAGACTAATGCCACAGGTGGTGACTTTGAAGGACGAAAATACCGCTATCTATATCTTTATCCTGCTTACTTCTTCACCCCTGAAACCAACAACTTCCTACAGAAAGCCTATTCCTGGATTCGGCGCACAAGGTTTGATGCAGATATTCGTAAGCATCTAGTTAGTGACAAGCAGGTTGCTCAATTCAACATTGAGAACTATCAGCGAGTCGATTCTCTGCTACTTCAAGAAGAATCAGAAAAAGACCAAACTTTCAAGCTCAACTATCCCAATGAGCCATTGACATTCTTCTTCATGGCGTTACCACCTGGAAGGGATGCTACTGATACAGAATCTTGGGTGATGCCTGCTTGGTTAGCCTTAGCATTGCCGTTGATTTTGGATGTCAAGGTTGTTGCCTCTGAGTCTCCAGTGCCACCGTTCATCAGTGGGGCTGACTTTGAGCAGACGACCATTTTGGATGGTGAACATCAGGCGATCGCTACCCTGATCAAACAGGACACCTTTCGACTGGATGCCATCCTTCCCCGTGCCAAGGTGTTTTCTTCACTTAATGCTCTCAGTGCAGCTTACTGCATCCATTTGGAGGTAAACCGCAAAAAAGATGGTGATCCCGATTGGGGCAAACTCGCTGCCCTCGCCAGAGATCTGGAAACCAGTCCCCTCTATGTTTTTCACTACCTAACTAAACTGATTCGCAAATTGGATTGGGATAGTGCGCCGATCGAGAAAATCAAACTCTACCAATATTTCTACTCCTGTTTTGATCCAGAAGGAAAACCCATGAATCAACTGCGTGAATTGACTCGACTCTACCGCCGCTTTTATCGGGCAAAGAGTCAATATGCTAAACCAAATGCTGTTTTGAAGCCGATCGATGAAGCGGCTGATGTGCTGCTAAAAACGGACAAAGCGCTGGTTCCTGATGAACAAGCAATGACAGATGTGGTAGCCGCACGCATTGCTAAGTTGATGACCAATGTCCGCCGCAGAACGGCTGAGGGTAAACCGACTCTAGTGTTGGTGGAGGGTAAGTGGAAGCCCGCCTTAACGTCAGAAGAAGAACGCCAAGCCATTTATGAATTTGCCACATTCTTTGTCAAAGACTTGTTTAAGGAGACTTTTAAGGGCGATCGTGCCCGTCTTGCAGGCGCTCAACTCAATCTGATTCGAGACACCTGCGACTATCTCTATCGCTTGGAAGACGATGAAGCCAGAAAAGCTATTTCAGTGCCTGAACCGGAAGACCTGCCGGATGCAGAAGCTGACGTTGCTTAAGTCCTTGTCACACTCTAAAAGCTAACCATTAAGGAAACCATCATGCAATTTTTGAAAGCTGTTGACGCGAAGCATTTTCACACCGAAATCCCTGCTAAACCAATGGGCAAGTATGCTCACTTCATCACGATTCGCATTACTGAATCCTACCCCTTGTTTCAAACCGATGGCGAACTCAATAAAGCACGAGTACGCGCCGGGGTGACGCATTCGGAAGCCATCAGCCGCCTTGCCATGTTCAAGCGCAAGCAATCCACACCTGAGCGTTTAACAGGTCGCGAACTGCTTCGCAATTACAAGATTGGTGACTGGGAAAAGTGTGATTACAACGTTGATTTTAGCAAGACGACTCCTGATTGCATTCTTTATGGGTTTGCGATCGGCGATTCTGGTTCTGAGAAATCCAAAGTTGTGGTCGATACTGCCTATTCGATTACACCTTTCGATGATTCTCACCTGAACTTTACGCTCAATGCACCCTTTGAGAATGGCACGATGAGCCGGAATGGAGAAGTCACTAGCCGCATTAACAGCCAAGATCATATTCTGCCTCAAACCTTCTTTCCCAGCATTGTTACTCTCAAAGATCCAACTGAAGCAGGTTTTCTATACGTGTTTAACAACATCCTGAGAACTCGCCACTATGGAGCACAGACCACTCGGACAGGTCGGGTTCGGAATGAGTTGGTTGGCGTGATTTTTGCGGATGGTGAGATTGTCAGCAATTTACGCTGGACTCAAAAAATCTATGATCTGTTGATGGAACGTCAGCAAATTCAACTTCCCGATCCACTCAATGAAGATGATGTTTTGAAAGCAGCACAGGAAGCAATGAAAGCTTTAATGGACAAAGAGTATATTCCTTTCTCGGCTTTGTTGGGAGATGATTTTGAACCTTTGTTGGCTGAAGTGAAACAGGTTACAGGTGATGAAGTTAAGCTCACAGAGCTTTTGACTCAAGCGAATACTGAATCCAGCGCCTATGCTCAGAAACACATTTTTAAATCTGCTGAGAAAGGCAAGAAAGGTGGAAAGAAAGCAACGGCAACAGTGGAGTAAAGCTGATGACTCATCTTTATCGCTGCACGATCGAGCTTCACGACAGCCTCTACTATGCGACTCGTGAAATTGGGCGACTCTATGAAACCGAACCCATTTTGCACAACTATGCCCTGTGTTATGCGCTGGGTTTGTCGATAGCGATCGCTACTCCACAACTGTTGCCGAAGAGCATTCTTATCGCTACTTCTGCCCTGAGCAGATTCCTAAATATGCCGAGCATTTAACGCCGCTCAACCAGCAGGGAATCTATGTCACGCCTGCCCGATCGCTCAATCACGCTGCCGTTCTCAACACTTGGAAGTATGCTAACAACAACTATCATGTTGAGATGGAAAAAACTCAGAAGAACATTCCAAGTTTTGGTAGAGCCAAGGAGATTGCGCCTGAGAGTCAGTTTGAGTGTTTTATTTTGTCTGATAAACCGCTCAAACTTCCTCAATGGATTCGGTTGGGTAAGTGGATGAGTAAGGCAGAAGTGAGGGTGGAGGAGTTGCTAAAGCCAAAGCGATCGCGGGGTGATTTTATTTTTCCTTATCCCCTCAATCCGCTGGATGTGATGTTTACTCATCAGGTTCTCAGCTACGACACGGTGAATATGCCTCCTGTAAGCTTGATTCGCAACGTTCGGATTCAAGGTGAATACTACAGCTTTGAAGACAGTAAGCTCAAAATTCCGGCTCAGATGCACTATCGATTTACCTAGCAATGCCGCACAGTTTAATTCTCAATCTGCTGCCTCGATCGCCGATTTCATCGGGGTATCTGACGGGCAAACATCTCCATGCACTGTTTCTAACGTTGGTCAGTTCCGTAGATCAAAAACTGGGCGATCAGCTTCATGCTCAGACTACGGATAAGGCGTTTACGCTGAGTCCATTACAAAGCCGTTCTCAAAAATCGCACACTCTGCAATGGGAACATTCACAGGCGATCGCTGCCGGAACACCCTGCTGGTGGCGAGTTTCGCTGTTGGACGATCGCTTATTCTCCCAATTGACTCAGCTTTGGTTAAATCTTAACCCCAGTCAGCCTTGGCATTTGGGTGCCGCAGATTTATCGATTACGAGCATTTTAGGCACGCCCCAAAGTGGGCAGCCTTGGGCAAGTTTTGCCACCTACGATCAACTTTATGAGCAGGCATCAGAGAGCGATCGCCAGCTTGATTTTGTGTTTTGCACTCCGACTGCTTTTCGACAGATGCAGTTTGACTCTGCTTTGCCGACGCGAGATTTAGTGTTTAACAGTCTGTTGCGGCGTTGGAATCAGCACAGTGGCTTCACGTTTTCTGAAGCGTTAGTGGAGTGTATTTTTCCTAGCTTTTTTAATATTCGCACTGAGATTGTAGCTGACAGTCGCAGCAAGTTTATTGGGTGTGTCGGAGCAATTAACTTTCGCATTTTAGGAAATGTTGAGCCAGTGATGATCAAACAGATTAATGCGCTGGCAGATTTTGCACTCTATAGCGGCATTGGACGCAAGACTCCGATGGGCATGGGCATGATCAGGAGGGTAGCGCGTGGAAACCGTTGAATATGTGACGATCGCGGCTCTCAATCAATACAGCTATTGTCCCCATCGCTGTTGGCGGATGGTTTGTGCCGGGGAGTTTACTGACAACCAATACACGATCGAGGGCACTCAGCTTCACGATCGGGTGCACACTTTAGGCGACGGACACCGAGAAGAGGTTTGGCAACTGCGGGCGATTTGGTTGAAGTCCGATCGCTATGGGTTAATCGGCAAAGCGGATCTAGTCGAAGAGAGCAATGGACAGTGGGTTCCAGTTGAATATAAGCGCAGCCATCGCGGTGAGTTTGACAATGATGAACTGCAAGTCTGTGCCCAAGCGCTCTGTTTAGAAGATATGACGGGAAAGCCTGTGACTCAAGGCTATATCTACTATGCTCAGTCTCACCAACGGCAGTTAGTAGAGATTTCGGCAGCGTTGAGGGCGGCGACGATCGAGACCATTCAATCAGTCAGAACTCTTTTAGTCACCGGAGCAATGCCTGCTGCTGTCTACACAAAACGCTGTGAGGGATGCAGCTTGCATCGGCAGTGCTTACCAAAAGCAGCCGCAAAAGTGAGTCGATATCAAGAAGCGTAAATTACCTAAATAAAATTTAAAACAATGGGAACGGTTTACATTACTCAAGACGATGCGTTTATTGGTAAAACCGATGAACGATTGCAGGTGAAAGCACAAAAGAAAACGCTGCTAGATGTGCCAATGATTAAAGTCGATGGCGTGGTGGTGTTGGGACGGGCCACCATTTCTCCGGCAGCGATGATCGAGCTATTGGAGCGCAAAATTCCCCTCAGTTTTTTGACGGGCACAGGTCGCTATTTGGGGCGATTAGAGCCACCATTGACAAAGAATATTTTTGTGCGATCGGCGCAGTGGAAAGCTAGCGGAGAATCGGCACAGGCGGTGCACGTCGTGCGGGGCTTCATTCGGGGCAAGCTAAAAAACTATCGCCATAGTTTGCTGCGTGCTCAACGAGAAAATCAGGGATTGGATTTGCAGGCGGCGATCGCCAAACTCGAACAAGCGATCGCGCCCATCAACACCACTGAAAAGATTGACTCGCTGCGGGGGTTAGAAGGAGCCGGGAGCGCCGCTTATTTTGGTAGTTTTGCTCACCTGATTCGAGTCAAAGAGTTTCGGTTTGAGACTCGCAATCGCCGCCCCCCGACCGATCCTGTGAATGCCCTGCTGAGTTTTGGGTATTCACTGCTGGCTAATGATGTGCAGAGTGCAGTGAATATTGTGGGCTTTGACCCCTATTTGGGCTATCTGCACGTCGAACGCTATGGGCGACCGTCGTTGGCACTTGATTTGATGGAAGAGTTTCGCCCGATCGTAGTCGATGCAATGGTGCTGTCGGTGATCAATCGCCGAGTCTTAACGCCCGATGATTTCACAACAGAGCCATTGAGTGGGGCCGTGTCGCTGTCAGATGAAGGGCGGCGATCGTTTTTGCGGGCTTATGAGCAGAAGAAACAATCGGAGTTTAAACATCCAGTGATGGGTCGAAAGTGCAGTTATCAGGAGGCATTTGAAATCCAAGCGCGATTGCTGGGGAAATATCTGATGGGTGAGACAGACCAATATCCGCCGCTTATTCTCAAGTAGTTTGCTGCCCTATTGATAGACCAACATTCATGCACGTTCTGATCGCTTACGATATTCCAGAAGACAAACGCCGCACCAAGATTCACAAGGCTTTGAAGTCTTATGGGCAGTGGATGCAGTTTAGTTTATTTGAGTGCAATTTGACGGATGCTGAATATGCCAAGCTAAGAGCTAGATTGAGCAAGATGATCAAGCCAGAGCAAGATAGTGTGCGATTCTATTTTCTCTGTGCGTGCTGTCAGGCGAAGGTAGAGCGGATTGGCGGGGTGCAGGTGCGCGATGAGTCGATTTTCTTTGTCTAATGCGCGGAGGGGTAGATGTTGAGGCAAATGGGCTATTTTAGGGGCTGAGGTGATGACTGTATAAGGGTTAGGTGGGTTTTATGGCGGTGAGGCGATCCGCGCAGTCTCCCAGGTGCAAAGCAGGTATGGATTTTGATGTAATGGTTATGGAGAGTTTATTCGTGCGTCAGGGTTCACGATGGTATAATTTCGATAGTCCGCGCAACTGTACCTTGAAAACTAAATTCAGTCAGGGTTACAGGCTCCCGCAAGTTCCAAAACCCCCAAATCCCTTCCAGGGATTGAAACTCTAAAACAGGCTGTGTCAGCTTTGGCAAGGTCTTCATTTCAGTTCCAAAACCCCCAAATCCCTTCCAGGGATTGAAACGAAACTGAATCAAGGCTTATGATGGAGTATATTTTTAGTTCCAAAACCCCCAAATCCCTTCCAGGGATTGAAACTTGATAAGATTGTATCAATTGAATTTCAATAGTTGCTGAGTTCCAAAACCCCCAAATCCCTTCCAGGGATTGAAACAACCAAAAGCTGAACAAGACATTAGACCGTCAGAGGCTGGAGCGTTCCAAAACCCCCAAATCCCTTCCAGGGATTGAAACCTTTAAAGACTCCTGATTTGTGACAGGCTGGTCAGGTTCCAAAACCCCCAAATCCCTTCCAGGGATTGAAACTGATTTTACAACCATGCTTACACGCGATCATTGGCGGCATCAGTGTTCCAAAACCCCCAAATCCCTTCCAGGGATTGAAACCCACCAGTCGCGCAACTTGCTCAGAGTTTATAGGCTGTTCCAAAACCCCCAAATCCCTTCCAGGGATTGAAACTTGAATATCGGCAGCGTGGAACACTGAACAGATTCCAAAACCCCCAAATCCCTTCCAGGGATTGAAACTTCCCCGCTTCCGGTACTGCTGCTCAGAAGCTGCTCGACAGGTTCCAAAACCCCCAAATCCCTTCCAGGGATTGAAACATGAATCTCCAAACCCTCCCAACCGATCAAATCGCCCAAGGTTCCAAAACCCCCAAATCCCTTCCAGGGATTGAAACGGTAACTTGGGGGGAGAGCAATCGGGATTGACTTAACAGGTTCCAAAACCCCCAAATCCCTTCCAGGGATTGAAACCGGCTTCCGTGAGTGAGTTCAAAAAGTCAACAGGCGGTTCCAAAACCCCCAAATCCCTTCCAGGGATTGAAACAACGCCTCTCAATCAAGGTGAAGGATTAGCCTCCTGTTCCAAAACCCCCAAATCCCTTCCAGGGATTGAAACTTTGCTAGAGGAGGACAGTACAGCTAGTGATTTTTGTTCCAAAACCCCCAAATCCCTTCCAGGGATTGAAACTTGACCGCAAGGGGAAACCCTGCGGGGAAGGACACGTTCCAAAACCCCCAAATCCCTTCCAGGGATTGAAACGTCCTTGGTCGATGGATTTGCAACCGTGAGCAGCCGGTTCCAAAACCCCCAAATCCCTTCCAGGGATTGAAACGGCGGGAAAGCCCCTCCCTCAGCGCAACGCAGAAAGGTTCCAAAACCCCCAAATCCCTTCCAGGGATTGAAACGATGACAACCTGTAGCATTCCTTCGAGAATCGGCTTGTTCCAAAACCCCCAAATCCCTTCCAGGGATTGAAACTCGATCTTCTGGAAGTGGTGTAACTTCGCCGGGATAGTCGCAGTCGTTCCAAAACCCCCAAATCCCTTCCAGGGATTGAAACCGGCTTCTCGGTTTCACTGAAGGCGATCTCCCCTGGTTCCAAAACCCCCAAATCCCTTCCAGGGATTGAAACCGAGATTGAGACAGGCGAACAAGGTGATGAGTTTGTTCCAAAACCCCCAAATCCCTTCCAGGGATTGAAACGGAAGCGAACTGCGTGACTACATTAGTCATGATGTTCCAAAACCCCCAAATCCCTTCCAGGGATTGAAACAAAGTATAACAGTTTCAATCCCTATCGAGTGGTAGGTTCCAAAACCCCCAAATCCCTTCCAGGGATTGAAACCCACGATCGCCATAGCTCAGGAGAGCAGTAGGCGAAGGTGAGTTCCAAAACCCCCAAATCCCTTCCAGGGATTGAAACATTCCCCCAGTGAATCGCAGAGTCGCCCATCTGCACAAGTGGACGTTCCAAAACCCCCAAATCCCTTCCAGGGATTGAAACGTCGAAGCGCAGAAGAAGACTGCTACGGGTCGTCAGGTTCCAAAACCCCCAAATCCCTTCCAGGGATTGAAACGCGCTCAAGGTTCCACCGATGTCACCCGCCAAAACGTTCCAAAACCCCCAAATCCCTTCCAGGGATTGAAACGAACAGGAGAAGATTGACGCTCAGAAAGAGACCGAGAGTTCCAAAACCCCCAAATCCCTTCCAGGGATTGAAACGAACGCTTGATTGAGCGCGGATTGAGTGCGATGTGCAGGTTCCAAAACCCCCAAATCCCTTCCAGGGATTGAAACGATTGAAAACCTAGCTCATCAGGAGAATGATATAAAGTTCCAAAACCCCCAAATCCCTTCCAGGGATTGAAACAAGCGCCTGCTGAACGCCGCCGATACTATCTTGAATGTTCCAAAACCCCCAAATCCCTTCCAGGGATTGAAACTACCTCTGCCTCAGTGGTGTATTGAGGATGCGGATGTTCCAAAACCCCCAAATCCCTTCCAGGGATTGAAACCCGCCAGTGCCTGTGCAGCAATCTCTTCTTTAAGCGTTCCAAAACCCCCAAATCCCTTCCAGGGATTGAAACGTGCGGATGGCAATCGACCAGACGGGCATGGGCGAGGTTCCAAAACCCCCAAATCCCTTCCAGGGATTGAAACCCAGCGGCTTGATTTTTGCCCAATTGTTGAAGTTGCGTTCCAAAACCCCCAAATCCCTTCCAGGGATTGAAACGAGAGGAGTCTCTCTTCATTGATGCCCGACGAATAGTTCCAAAACCCCCAAATCCCTTCCAGGGATTGAAACCGGCGGCGTTAGTTGACGCGCACCGCGAGTTTGTTCGGTTCCAAAACCCCCAAATCCCTTCCAGGGATTGAAACTTTTAAGATGGGTTGAGAAAGCGATCGTGGAACTGGTTCCAAAACCCCCAAATCCCTTCCAGGGATTGAAACCCCTCGATCGCGCCCATCATCTGCTCTGCCCATAGGTTCCAAAACCCCCAAATCCCTTCCAGGGATTGAAACTGTAGAACTGATGCAGAAGCCAGAAATAGGAAGGGTTCCAAAACCCCCAAATCCCTTCCAGGGATTGAAACTGACCACCGCTGACCTGAATGGCAGAGGCAACACGGTTCCAAAACCCCCAAATCCCTTCCAGGGATTGAAACTTGAATCAGCCCGCGCTGTCTGAGTTTTGCGGTGGTTCCAAAACCCCCAAATCCCTTCCAGGGATTGAAACGGCATCTGGCATGACTACCAGACCATTTGGCGAGAGTTCCAAAACCCCCAAATCCCTTCCAGGGATTGAAACGTTTGTCAGCGTGCCACCCGATCGAGTCCTTGCCGTTCCAAAACCCCCAAATCCCTTCCAGGGATTGAAACGGTTAATTGAATCCACGGAAATCCGCGCCGCAGTGTTCCAAAACCCCCAAATCCCTTCCAGGGATTGAAACAGCCCGATTACGCCGCTAATTGCGATGACAATCCAGTTCCAAAACCCCCAAATCCCTTCCAGGGATTGAAACATTTTGATCAACCCCACGAACGATGACACTCATGGGTTCCAAAACCCCCAAATCCCTTCCAGGGATTGAAACGTGGATATGCCCTACCCCGACTTGCTCCGCTTTGCGGCTCTCTGGTTCCAAAACCCCCAAATCCCTTCCAGGGATTGAAACTTGTGAAGTTGCCGTAAAGGTCTCAACGATAGAATGCGTTCCAAAACCCCCAAATCCCTTCCAGGGATTGAAACACGATATCTCTATCTCTATCTCTTAATTCCTAGATTGTTCCAAAACCCCCAAATCCCTTCCAGGGATTGAAACCAGATGAAGATAGATAATTAGACATGGTTAGAAACTGTTCCAAAACCCCCAAATCCCTTCCAGGGATTGAAACTTTAACTAAAACGCATTGTCGGCCCTTAACCCCGGGTTCCAAAACCCCCAAATCCCTTCCAGGGATTGAAACCTTTTTTAGCCACCCCTCCCCAGAATACTGCGGGCGTTCCAAAACCCCCAAATCCCTTCCAGGGATTGAAACAATAGGTAGTTAGTGTACTTAGTTTTGTAGTAGTAAGTTCCAAAACCCCCAAATCCCTTCCAGGGATTGAAACGGACTGTATGTAATAGGAGAGTGGCTAGCCTCTAAGTTCCAAAACCCCCAAATCCCTTCCAGGGATTGAAACATTATCTGACCTTACGATAGCTTGATAACTATCTTGGTTCCAAAACCCCCAAATCCCTTCCAGGGATTGAAACTGTATTAGTAGGTTTGTATTAGTAGGTTTGTATTATAGTTCCAAAACCCCCAAATCCCTTCCAGGGATTGAAACGGGGTTAGGGTAACACATACCCTATGATCTGAAGCGTTCCAAAACCCCCAAATCCCTTCCAGGGATTGAAACATCTCCAAAGTCGACACGCCCCAAAAACCTAATAGGTTCCAAAACCCCCAAATCCCTTCCAGGGATTGAAACAGAATCTACCTACTAAATTCAGTACTAGTATAAACGTTCCAAAACCCCCAAATCCCTTCCAGGGATTGAAACATTCCTTCCTCTCTATGCACGGGAATCTCTACAGATGTTCCAAAACCCCCAAATCCCTTCCAGGGATTGAAACAAAGGTTTATCGAGAAATACTTTACCTGATATTTCGTTCCAAAACCCCCAAATCCCTGGAAGGGATTGAAACTAGCCTAGTCGTTTTTCCATGAGTGCAATGTAAACACTCATGTTCCAAAACCCCCAAATCCCTTCCAGGGATTGAAACCGATCGAGATTGTCAGAGCGATCGGGGAGATCAATCGGGCGTTCCAAAACCCCCAAATCCCTTCCAGGGATTGAAACCAGACAAACTAAGGCTGTAGAATCCCCGCTTAACTGTTCCAAAACCCCCAAATCCCTTCCAGGGATTGAAACTTCTTTTGTGCTGGCTCCATCGCCATAACTGGGCACGTTCCAAAACCCCCAAATCCCTTCCAGGGATTGAAACCGATCGGCGGGTTCTTCTGTGACTGCTTTTTTATGACGTTCCAAAACCCCCAAATCCCTTCCAGGGATTGAAACATCTGCGATCGTGGCTTCACTTCGTCGCTCTGGTGTTCCAAAACCCCCAAATCCCTTCCAGGGATTGAAACCTTGCAGGTCGATCGCTCTGGCGTAGCGAATATCGTTCCAAAACCCCCAAATCCCTTCCAGGGATTGAAACCTGGATTGACTGGACTGAAGCAAACAATTCTCACCCGTTCCAAAACCCCCAAATCCCTTCCAGGGATTGAAACCAACATGGCCAGAAAACGGAGAGCAGCAGCATGGAGTTCCAAAACCCCCAAATCCCTTCCAGGGATTGAAACCAGCTACAGGCCGCGTTTCGGTCGAACGGTTGAGTTCCAAAACCCCCAAATCCCTTCCAGGGATTGAAACGAGGTGCAACCGGGCGGACTTCTTAAAGCTAAATTGTTCCAAAACCCCCAAATCCCTTCCAGGGATTGAAACCCTTAACGGTACTTACACAAAATAATCGTCTATGTTCCAAAACCCCCAAATCCCTTCCAGGGATTGAAACATATAGTAATCAAGTACCGGATAAAGGTATCTGGATGTTCCAAAACCCCCAAATCCCTTCCAGGGATTGAAACCGCCAGTGAGAAACCCCTGGGCGATGAGCATTGCGTTCCAAAACCCCCAAATCCCTTCCAGGGATTGAAACCATTCCCGCGTGCCCTCGCTCGGATAGGCATCACAGTTCCAAAACCCCCAAATCCCTTCCAGGGATTGAAACTAAGTTTGGTGCGTAGGCAGATGAAACTATAAGCTTCCAAAACCCCCAAATCCCTTCCAGGGATTGAAACTAGAGAACGTCTATCAGGTTGTGATTAGCTTTATTTGTTCCAAAACCCCCAAATCCCTTCCAGGGATTGAAACGTAAGAGATTGTGTATCGTCTGAAACTGTCAGGCAGTTCCAAAACCCCCAAATCCCTTCCAGGGATTGAAACCTTTCCAACCTCGCTGGGTTTGCAGGTGCAACGCTTCATCAGTTCCAAAACCCCCAAATCCCTTCCAGGGATTGAAACGGGTTCAATATGCAGCATCGGCAAGCTGGCGATCGGTTCCAAAACCCCCAAATCCCTTCCAGGGATTGAAACGGAAAACCTTATAGATTTGTCGTTGGACGATCGGCTGTTCCAAAACCCCCAAATCCCTTCCAGGGATTGAAACTCAGGCTGCGATAGTGGGCAAGTTCCGGCAGCGCGAGTTCCAAAACCCCCAAATCCCTTCCAGGGATTGAAACTTGCCCAACTGAGCATTAGCTTTGGTTTTCTGAAAAGTGGCACCGTTCCAAAACCCCCAAATCCCTTCCAGGGATTGAAACAAGGCATTTCTGGATTTACCGCAGCTTCACTGCGTTCCAAAACCCCCAAATCCCTTCCAGGGATTGAAACTCACAGCCGCTCACTGGACTACTTGTGATGATCCGTTCCAAAACCCCCAAATCCCTTCCAGGGATTGAAACGGGGAGCTTGTCTCCGCCTTCCTGACAGCCATGGAGCTTGTATGTTCCAAAACCCCCAAATCCCTTCCAGGGATTGAAACGATCGGTGAAAGCGTTACTCCGTGTTCCAGCCAGTCAGTTCCAAAACCCCCAAATCCCTTCCAGGGATTGAAATCACACTTGCTGAACCTTTTCAGGTATCGGAACAAAGTTCCAAAACCCCCAAATCCCTTCCAGGGATTGAAATGCACCTCTTTCTCTTTGATTAGCTTCTCTTCGATCGGGTTCAAAATTCCCACGAGTGGGAGACTTTGAAACGGGAGTCTTGGCGATGACAAATCAGAGAACTTTACAGGTTATTTAATCTACGATCCTAAGCGTTTGGTTGGCTGCTTTCTCAAATGAGACGCGATCGCGGCTGGTTGGTCTCTGGGGTGATCCTCCTCTGATCGCACCCAAAACCAGCGTGAGCGGGAATAACGTAACGTTTCTTAGCGAACAGATTGCTTAGTTGAGCATAAATGCTTATAGAATTGCTCAAAATAAGCCAAGAAATGCTGAAGTCCATATAACTTAAAGCTTTTGACGCTCCACATTGATAAAACAGCCTATAGAATGGGGCATTGAAAATTCGAGAAAATGGGAGTTTCAGCCATTTTGAATCAACCCCCTCGAATCTTCATTTCAGTCTCACTGTGAGACCCGTGACACTACTCACCGCATAACACAACCTCTGAGGAGATTTATATGAACAAAGGCGAACTTGTAGACGCAGTTGCCGAGAAAGCCAGCGTCACCAAAAAACAAGCCGATGCCGTTTTGACGGCGACGATCGAAACGATCGTTGAGGCGGTATCTTCAGGTGACAAGGTAACGCTGGTGGGGTTTGGCTCGTTTGAGTCGCGTGAGCGCAAGGCTCGTGAGGGGCGCAACCCCAAAACGGGCGATAAGATGGAGATTCCCGCTACCAAGGTTCCGGCGTTTTCGGCTGGAAAGCTATTCAAAGAGAAGGTGGCTCCTTCCGACAAATAACACGCTCAATTATTCAGCAGGCAAACGTCTTGAATCGACCAGTGCACGGGGGGAATTTAGCTTGGGCAGCAGAACTGGCTGGCTGTTCTCCCTCTGCCATTCTTGATTTTTCTGCCAGCATTAGCCCGTTGGGGCCTCCCCGATCGGCGATCGCGGCGATTCAAGCCAATTTAGATCTGGTGCGAGAATATCCTGACCCAGAGTCTCGGCGGTTGCGGCGGGCGATCGCTGAGACTCATCAGTTGCCGAGTGAATGGGTTTTGCCCGGCAATGGTGCTGCTGAGTTGCTCACTTGGGCCTGCTGGGATCTCGCAAAGTTAGATGAGACTCAGGTGCTCACGCCAGGGTTTAGTGATTATTTTCGGGCATTGAGGGCGTTTGATGCCAAGGTGCATCGGTGCCCGTTTGATTTTGAAAGCGTTGAGAGCCAGTCACAAGTTGAGCCTGATTTATTAGATTTGGGGTCTTCGCTGTCTCAGGCAGTGATCGGGCCTTCAACAAAATCTGTTGGATTGTTGTTGAATAATCCTCACAATCCGACCGGGAAACTGTTTTCAAAAGAGTCCATTTTGTCGTGGTTAGATCGGTTTGCGCTGGTCGTGGTGGATGAGGCCTTTATGGATTTTTTGCCCCCCGATCGCCAGCAAAGTCTGATCGAAGATGTGCAGAATTATCCTAATTTAGTGATCTTACGATCGCTGACAAAATTCTATAGCTTACCTGGATTGCGATTGGGGTATGCGATCGCTGATCCTGATTATTTAAACATTTGGCAAGCTCGTCGAGATCCTTGGTCAGTCAACGTTTTGGCATCGGTTGCGGCTGAGGCAATGTTATTAGATGCCGAATATCAGCAGTTTCAGCAACAGACGTGGGATTGGTTAAAAACTGCTAAACCCAAACTATTTGAAGGTCTGGCAGCGTTGCCGGGGCTATCTCCCTATCCCAGTGCAGCTAACTTTTTTTTAGTGCGATCGCAGCAGTCGGTGCCTGAGATTCAGCAGCGACTTTTAAAGCAACACCAGATTTTGATTCGAGACTGTTTAAGCTTTCCAGAATTAGACGATCGCTACTTCCGAGTCGCAGTGCGGTCTGAGTCTGACAATCAACGATTAATCGCAGGTCTAACTGATAGTTTGTGAACCCTATGGCTGTTGACTATGATGTGGTCGTGATTGGCAATACGACCACAGGAATCTATGCCGCTCTGTCGGCTGCAAGACTCAAGGCCAGAGTCGCGATCGTAGCGCAAAACCGCCGCTCAGATTCTACGATCGTCCGTCACGCATTGGCAGAGATTGGAACCGTTGCTCAAAGTCTCGATCGAGCCAATCAATTAGGGGTCTATAATCCTGACATTGTGTTTGGATTGCCTCAGCTATTAGAGGCAAAAAAGTGGGCTGACGCGATTAATACAACGCTTCAACAACTCGAATCTCCGGCGGTTTTAGCCTCGCTCGGCATTGAGGTTATTGCGAGCGCTGGTGAATTTTGTCTCGAACCGCAGTTTGGTTTTTTAGTCGATCAGCGAGTGCTACGATCGCGGGCTTTTTTAATCGCAACTGAGCAAGTTCCAATCATTCCAAAAATCGAAGGCTTGCAGACAGCGGGTTATTTAACCTCTGACAGACTAGGTGAAAAAATTCCGTCAAAACTCGTGATCATTGGCGACGATGCAACAGGAATTGAAGTCGCCCAAACCTTTAATAACTTAGGTTCTCAAGTTATTTTGATTATGAGTAGCGGATTTTTAGAACCCATAGAAACCCTCGATCGCGAGGCTGCCTTTCTCATTCAAGCTCAGTTAGAGTCAGAAGGCATTCGAGTCTTAACTCACACTCAAGTGACTCAAGTTAAAAAAATTCAGTCTAAAAAATGGGTTCAGGCAGGCAATCAAGCGATCGAAACGGATGAAGTTTTCTTAGCCGCAGGTTTTCAGCCAAATCTAGAGTCTCTCAATCTAGAAGCGATGGGCATTTCGTTTCCGGTGCGTGTGAATACCAAACTGCGATCGACCCACGATCGCATCTATATTTGCGGCAATTCCGTTTCCTCAATGGCTCAACAAGAAGTGAACATTGCCTTGAAAAATGCGCTATTTTTTCCCCGGTTTAAGATCAGCGATCGTCAGATTCCCCGCGCTATTTTTTCCACTCCACAACTGGCTTGGGTCGGGTTAACTGAGTCTCAGGCAACTCAAGCCTATGGCAAAGATGTAGTAATTGTACGGCAGTTTTTTAAGACCTTAGCAAAAGCGCAGATTCAAACCAAAACAACGGGATTTATAAAAGTCATCACCCGTCGCAATGGCAGAATTTTAGGAGCGCAGATTGTAGGAACAGATGCAAGCGAACTGATTAGCCCGATCGCTCTCGCAATTCATCAAAAACTCAACATTCAAGTCTTTCAAGAGATTGGATTTCTATCCCCCACAGGTTCAGAAATTTTCACCAGAGTCGCGATCGAGTGGGAGTCTCAAAAACTCAACCACAACTCTGGCTTACAAGACTTTCTAGAAAGCTTTTTTCGCTGGCGCAGAGCCAATGTCAAATAACAAGGTTCACCCTGCTTTTAGACTCGCGCTAGCGTCACTCGCTCAGATTGATCTTGATACTTTCCTCGGCGAGTTTCATAGCTAACTTCGCACGGTGCTCCTTCTAAAAAGAGCAACTGCACAATCCCTTCGTTGGCATAAATGCGACAATCAGCACTCGATGAATTGGAAAACTCTAGGGTTAAATGCCCCCGCCATCCTGCCTCAGCAGGCGTTAAATTAGCAATTAAACCAATGCGCGCATAGGTCGATTTGCCAATGCAGATCACCGTCACGTTCTCCGGCACTTCTAACCGCTCTAGCGCCACCCCTAACCCATAGGTGTGAGCAGGCAAAATGAAATAGCTGCCATTCTCATCGTCGTGCAGGGCAGCAGGTTCTAAATTGGCAGGGTTGAAATGTTTAGGGTCAACTACCGTGCCCGGAATGTGACGAAAAATCCGAAACTCGCAGGGTGACAGCCGCAAGTCATAGCCAAAACTGCTCAACCCATAAGAAATCACGGGCGCACCCTCGACTCGTCTCACTAGTTGCGGCTCAAAGGGGCTAATCATGCCCTGCTGCGCCATTTGCGAAATCCAGGTATCGTTTTTAATCATGATGGTTGCTTAGGGTTGGTGACTACGACGAAGTTCAGTAATTTGGTCGGCTACATCTAAAATCGCTTGGGGCATATCAGGGCCCGTCAAAATCACATCGACCTGACGCGGACGCTGTTTTAAGAACGCCAGCACTTCAGATTGAGGAATCAACCCAAAGTTGATCGCTAGACTCAACTCGTCTAGCACCACTAGGTCATAGTTGCCCTGATGCACCACCGCCTGCGTGTATTGCCATAACTCAAGCAGTGAGACAATTTCGGCTTCATCTAACTCTGGCGTGTCAATGCAGCGCGGAATGTCACACCGAATCCAATCTAGAGTTTGACTGAGTTGCACGGGGCGATCGTGCCCCTGCCCAATGCCCCCTTTGAGAAACTGCACCACTAAAACCGAGGTGCCCTGCCCTGCAATTCTCAGCGCTTGCGCCATCACCCCGGTGAAAAAGCTGCGGTGACACGACGTAAACACTTGCACCAAGCCCTCAACGCTGAGACTGAGGACTCGATCGGAGTCAAAAACCGGAGTTTCTATTTGGGAAACCATAGGGGGCAATCCAGGCAATGAACGGTGATCAAGAACGATAATAGATATAGCGTACTTCAAAAATCGTTTCCATATAAAACACTACCTATAGGGAAACGTCAAGCGTATGGCTGGCGATCGCCGCCCCATAACCCGCTCTCACTCAGCTAACCCGTGCGATCAAAAATTCTTTTCTCATCGGGATTCTCCGAGAAACCCTGCTGTTCTAGGGCAGGGAGGGATAGGAGCGGCAATGTAGCGAAGCGAAGTTGCCAAGGGATTGCGGTATATTGGTTGTGGTCGTTGACCCACCCGCGACGCATCGGAACAACAGCCTAACGTGACGAAGTTCAGCATTTTAAGGAAGTGTGCTGACGGCGAAGACCCATCGGTAGACCGGGAAAAGCTGAAAGGGCAATGGTATCCATCCCTGGAAGACGCAAAACGCATGAACTTTTGTTTGTGACTTGATAAAAACCGCAGGGCTTGCGGGGTTAGTCTGTGGAGCGAACATCAGACCAAAACTCCTTGAGGGTAGAGGCAGTTGCAATGAAGCAGAAACTCAAATCGCGAGGTTTGGGAATCACCGCTCCTTTAGGACGGTGAGGATGTCAACAGACTTCACCCCTTAGCAACAGAATACAAACAAAAAAGTCAGAAGTACAGATGTTCTAAATCAAAGTCCTCGATTCACGGCGCTGCCCGTGCCTTGAAACATCAGCCACGACAGGAAAAAATTAGAAACAAAGATTGCCAGCAGTGAGGTAACCACCGCCGTGGTGGTCGATTGTCCGACTCCTTTTGCACCGCCAGTCGTCGTCAACCCCCAGCTACAGCCAATAATCGAAATCAATGCCCCAAAGAAAAACCCTTTAATCGGTGCACTACACAGATCCCAAACGCTCAAAAAATTGCGGGCCGATGTGAGAAACACCGTGTTAGAAATGCCATAGAGCACCTCGGCGATCACCATTCCACCCGCCACACCAATGACCAATGCGAGAATCGTAAGAATCGGCAGCATCAAGCAGCAGGCAATCACCCGCGGGATCACGAGATAATCGATCGGGTCAGTCCTCAGCATATAGAGCGCGTCAATCTGCTCGGTCACCTTCATCGTGCCAATTTCTGCCGCAAAGGCCGAGCCAACCCGACCCGCCAAAACCACCGCAGTTAACACCGGGGCTAACTCTCTCGATAGAGACAGCACCAGCACCCCTCCGACTGCCGTGCCTGCACCCAGATTAATAAATTCTCGTGCCACCTGAATCGTGAAGACAGCACCGACAAAACCAGCCGTGGTCAAGGCAATCAACAGCGACTCAGGGCCAACCGCCGCCATCTGATCGATCGTGTTGCGACGATTGATCTTGCCACTGAGCAAATGCACCAAGACCTGTCCACCGAGCAGCACCGCAGAGAGAAGGCGATGGCTCCAAAGTCCTAACGATGAAGAATGAGAGGGGGTCTCAGTCAACGGGGTGATGCCTCAAAAGCTACGTTAGCAGGATATCAGTTAAGTCGAATAAGTCGAAGACAGAGATTGCATTTTACAAAAACGGGAGGGTTCGGGAACCCCCAAAGCCCACTGGCTTCAGTCGTGGGATGTAGAAGGGGTTCCCGCGTGGTGCTTCAGCCACAGAGTGTAAAGTATCGATAAAGATTGATGCACTTCAACTATTCTTATACTCACTTTAGTAGTATAAACGTATCGGGAATGGATTAGGCTTCGCCCAGTGCAAGCAACGAAACGATGCTGGTTCTAGAGTTCAAAGCCTACGGAAAATCAAGCCAGTTCAGCGCAGTAGACGAAGCCATTCGGACTGCCCAATTCATCCGCAATAGCTGTATTCGGCTCTGGATGGATGTCAAAGAGACCGGTAAAAACGATTTGCAGAAATACTGTGCGGTGTTGGCGAAGAATTTCCCGTTTGCCGACGAACTCAACAGCATGGCAAGACAAGCCAGTGCCGAACGAGCCTGGAGTTCGATCACTCGGTTTTTCGAGAACTGCAAGAAGGGAATTCTCGGTAAAAAGGGATTCCCTCAATTCCAGAAAGATGGTCGCTCTGTGGAGTACAAAACCTCTGGTTGGAAACTGGCAGATGACCGCAAAACTATCACATTCACTGACAAAAAGAACATTGGACGCTTGAAACTGAAAGGAACCCGCGATCTGCACTTCTACTCCATCGACCAAATCAAACGGGTCAGATTGGTGAAACGTGCCGATGGTGTGTATGTTCAGTTCTGTGTCAATGTGAATCGCTCAGAGGTGTTAGAGCCATCGGGAACCACGGTTGGGTTGGATGTGGGCTTGAAAGAGTTCTACACTGATTCTGATGGGGTGATGATTGAGAATCCGCGTTTTCTCCATAAAGGGGAAGTGGCTCTCAAGCGATCGCAGAAACGTGTTTCTCGCAAGGTGAAAGGGTCAATCAACCGACGAAACGCAAGACAGGTTCTGGGTAAACGCCATCTCAAAATAAGTCGGCAGCGTAAAGACCATGCGGTGAAACTCGCACGGTGCGTCATCACATCTAACGATGTAGTCGCCTACGAAGATTTGAGAATTAAAAATATGGTGAAGAATCATTGTCTGGCTAAGTCGATTAACGACGCATCTTGGTTTCAATTCCGAGTCTGGATTGAATACTTTGGGAAGGTGTTCGGGCGAATCACCATTGCGGTGAATCCTCAATACACCAGCCAAGAATGCTCTCGCTGCGGGGATGTGGTCAAGAAAAGTCTGAGTACCCGCACTCACGTTTGTTTGTGCGGCTGCGTTCTAGACCGTGACCACAATGCAGCGAGAAACATCCTCAGTCGGGGATTGGGTACGGTAGGGCATACCGGAACCCTTGCACTCGATGCAAGCAACGCTTCTGGAGATGAGTCCTCTACTCAGGTTGGAGCAATCCTGCCTGAGCAAGTCATATCGTAGAGAGAAGAATCCCACTGGCTTTAGCCGTGGGAGTGTCAAATTATTGACATCAGACTGCGAGGTAATTAGGCATGGTAGGAAAACGGCTTCAGGCTTCAAGATTTGGAGTGCCACCCGACGAAGATGAATCGACGATCGATTATTTCTATGATGTCCCCGGCTCAATGCCCGGAACTCTCAACATTGAGCCAGATGCCCCACCTCCGGTGATTGTGTTGATCGACTACAGCGAGCAAAGCGCCATTCGTCTGCAAGTCGAAACGCCCGAAGAGTGTGCAACTCACCTCGACACTGAATCGGTGTCTTGGGTCGATGTCAAGGGTTTGGGCAGTGAAGATATCTTAAAGCGGTTAGGGGCAGTCTTTAATCTGCATCCCCTCGTGTTAGAAGACATTGTGAACGTGCCCCAGCGCCCCAAAGTAGAGGAGTATGAAGACCAACTCCTGATCATTGCTCGCATGGTGATGCTGCGGCGATCGGGCAGAAGTTTTCTCACTGAGCAGGTCAGCTTTATTTTGGGCAAACACTATTTGCTGACGGTGCAAGAGGAGCCAGAAAACGACTGTTTTGCCGCCGTGAGAGAGCGAATTCGCCTCAACAAAGGCACGATTCGCAAACACAACGCTGACTATCTGGCCTATACGCTGCTGGACTCGATCGTGGATGGGTTTTTCCCAATCCTTGAAAACTATGGCGAAGAAATTGAAGAATTAGAAGATGAAGTGGTTGCCAACCCAACCCGTCAAACCTTAGAAAAGATTCACAAAATCAAGCGCGAATTGCTGACGCTGCGGCGATCGATTTGGCCACAGCGCGATGCCATTAATGCTTTAATTCGAGACGGCAGTGACTTGATTAGTGATGAAGTGCGAGTCTATCTACGCGATTGCTATGACCATGCTGTGCAGGTGCTAGACATGGTAGAAACCTATCGAGAACTGTCATCTAGCCTGATGGATGTCTACCTGTCGTCAGTCAGCAACCGCATGAACGAGGTGATGAAATTTTTGACGATCGTCTCCACGATCTTCATTCCCTTAACGTTTATTGCCGGAGTTTATGGCATGAACTTCAACACCGAGAAGTCTCCGCTTAACCTGCCAGAACTCAATTGGTATTGGGGCTACCCCCTGTGCTGGGCGATGATGATTACGATCGCCGCGGTCTTGGTCGTCTTCTTCAAGCGCAAAGGGTGGTTTGAGAATTTCTCAACCGTCAAAAGCCGAGATTAGGTAGGGGCATGGCACCGCTATGCCCCTATCGAGAACCGCCATGCCCCTACCGGGTTTCTAAAATTTAGTCACGCTTTAGGCGGCGCAGTTCTTCTTGCAGATCCATCACTTGCCGCCGCATTTCATCAACGCTGTTGGGGGGCGCAGATGGCGTAGTCGGCTCCTCGTCGTCGAGAATCTCGATTTTGCGAGGTTCTGTGGGTTTCTTGGCAGTGGGCGCAACGGTGGAGGGTTGTTGAGCGCGACTGACCATTTCATCCACAAAGCGGCGACCTTCTTCGGCCGTCATCTCGCCCCGATCGACCATTTCGTCTGCCAATTTTTGCACCTGCACCCGCAGTTCTCCCAGCTTCTCGCCAGCTTTTTCACCTGCGTAGGAGGCCACACCAATGCCTAGATAAACCGCTTTTTGAACCAGATCTCCCAAACCCATCTGTTTTAGGCTCCTATGTCGTCGATTTCTTCCAGGATACGCAAAAAGCTGAAGGACTGACCACGGGGGTTTACCGCCCCAAAAAAAGTGACCCGGAGACTACGCCTACCGTGAGCATCCCGTATTGCTGCTGCCTTCCGGCCCTGACAAGATTTGGGTGTCGCGATCGCATAGATCCGAGTCACTTATCAGAATAACATCATTCCACCACGACTCGCCATTCATAAAGTTGGTAGTGAACGCAGCCGTTTTTAACGAGGGGGTCTTGAGCCACGATCGCTTTTGCGTGATCCATTGAGGCGGCTCTAAATAGAAGCATTCCGCCTCCATAGTGCGCCCAGTAGCCAGTTTTGGCTTCATGACCTTTGTCGATTAATTCTTTAACAAACGCTTTATGGGCGGCAACATGGCGATCGAAGATAGACTTATCGACAATTCCTTCTTCGATCTTCACAAACCAGGGCATTGCTGTTCTCTTCCTTGGGTAGATCTGGGCACACTGATGTCCATTCTGTAGTTTACAGCGTGCTATAGGGTCGTATTCGCTCTAAAATCGAGTGGCTCTCCTTATAGGCAGATTGGAAGCAGTGAGCGAGATGTTGAATCGATGGAATGGTGCGATCGCCACCGCGCTGATCAGTGTGGCTTGGGTGATGGGTGGGCAACCTGCGGGGGCAGTTCGCAGTCAAGACTATACGCCTGATCAGTTTGTGTCGGTGTTGTTTGGGTTGGGGTATGCCGTTACGCCAGGAACGCCGTTGATCGATGGGAGAGTGCAGCAAGCCATTCGAGATTTTCAGACTCGATATCGGCTGCCTGTCGATGGCACTTTAAACACGCCGACGCAAGATCGAGCAGCGAGTTTAGTCAGTGATTTGCAGACCTCTCTCAATCGCGTCTTGCAGCCTAGCCCGCAGCTACCGGGCAGTCAGTTTTATGGGTCTCAGACTAAAAGCGCAGTCGCGTTGTTTCAGCGCCACAATCGCTTGCCTGAGACGGGGATTGCTGCCCTAGAAACCTATCAGAAAATTCAAGAAATCATTAGTGATGCGACTCCGCTGCCGGAGCAACCGACCCCGATCGAGCCAACCGCTCCGCCCGTGAGTTCGGTTGCGATCGGCACCCTCTATGATGAAACGGACTTTCGGGCTGTGATCTTGGGGTTGGGGTATGAGATAGATCCCCAAAAAGCGCTGAACGATGGGCCAGCGGTGCGAGCGATTCGAGACTTTCAGCAGCGATATGGCCTGTCAGAAACGGGTCGAGCCGATCAATCGACTCAACAAATGGTGACGATCGTGGTGAGAAATCTCAGAAATAATTTAAGAACCGTCTTGAGAAACAACTTATCGATTTTGCCGTTTTATGATGGTGCGACAAAAGCGGCGGTGCGTCAGTTTCAGTCTCAGTCTGGTTTACGAGTTGATGGAATTGCAACTCAGGCGGTTCGCGCTCAATTAGATGCGGCTGCAAAGCGGGCGAAGTAAAGATTCTAGAAGTGAGAAGATGCCCTTAAGCCTTCTCACTTCTGAAATTTCTGGGTTATTTCCTAGCGACTCCATCTTCACGCGCCGCTTTTTGGACGGCAGCCGACACAACGGTTGCAACGCGATCGTCAAACACTGAAGGCACAATATTTTCTCGGCTCAGATCACTCTCAGAAACCAGAGAGGCGATCGCTAAGGCCGCTTGTAAATACATATTAGTGGTGAAGTTAGAAGCACGACAGTCTAACGCACCGCGAAACACTCCGGGGAATGCTAAAACGTTATTAATTTGATTGGGATAGTCACTGCGGCCGGTGGCCATCACGGCCACGTCGTCGCGCACTAGCTCAGGCTGAATCTCTGGCACTGGGTTGGCCATCGCAAACACGATCGGGTCTTTTGCCATTGATTTCACCATCTCAGGAGACACGACTCCTGGGGCGCTCACGCCTAAAAACACGTCTGTGCCTTTCATCGCGTCGGCCAGGGTGCCTTTCATCTCAACGGCAAATTCTCGCTTTTGGTCGGTTAAGTCAGCCCGATCGATCGAGAGAATGCCTTTAGAGTCGCACATTGAGATCTGAGTGGCTCCAGCTTTGCGAAGCAGACGAGCGATCGCGACTCCGGCCGCCCCAGCCCCGTTAATCACAATTTTCACATCACTGATAGATTTTTTAACCAGCTTTCAGCGCATTCGAGAGCGCCGCCAGAGAAACGATCGCGGTTCCATGCTGGTCATCGTGAAAAATGGGAATATTGAGTTCTTGCTGAAGGCGCGTCTCAATCTCAAAGCAGCGCGGGGCAGCAATGTCTTCTAAATTAACGCCCCCAAACACCGGAGCCAGCATCTTGACGGCTTCGACGATCGCATCGGTGTCTTGAGTCGCCAGACAAATCGGGAAGGCATCAATGCCGCCAAATTCTTTAAACAGCATGGCTTTGCCCTCCATCACGGGCATGGCGGCTTCGGGGCCGAGGTTGCCTAGCCCTAAGACAGCGCTGCCATCGGTGACGATCGCGACCATGTTGCCTTTGACGGTCAATTCATAAACGCGATCGGGGTCTTGAGCGATCGCCATACACACCCGACCCACCCCTGGCGTATAGGCCATCGCCAAATCAGATTGTCTGCTCAAGGGCACCTTACTCTGAACGGTGATTTTGCCGCCTTGATGCAGCGCAAACGTGCGATCGTCTGCCTGGAGAACTTTGACCTCTGGGAGTGATTTGAGCGATTGCACGATCGCCTCAGCGTGGTCGCTGCTAGCGGCATCTACGACAATGTTTCGCAGGGAGACATCGCGGGTTTGTTCGACGAGATCGATCTGCCCGATGCTGCCGCCCAGGGTAGAAATCGCCTGCACTACGCTGGCTAACATACCCGGTCGATTGGGTACTTCAAAACGGATGGACAGACTAAAACTGGAGTTTGGGGTCAGATTCGCCATAGCTGTAGAAGGGTTGGGTGAGAGCTTTAGATCTTAGATTGAATGAGCCTTGCAGAATCTAAAGGTTCTCCGCAGGTCGCCTTCTAGCCTAAGAGAAGGGTGGTGAGCTATCTGTGCTAGGTGAACGAAAGGAACTGCGATCGCTGCCGAATCGCTACCAAAAATTTAGATCGGTTGGCTCGATCGCCGCTTGATAAGTCGCCCGAACGTGGGGGCCAAACACGATTAAGTCACCTGTTTTGAGCAAAGAATTTTGCTGCTTTTGCCCATTGACCAGCAAGCCATTGGTGCTGGGTCTGCCCGCTAGATTGCCATCACTAATCACGTAGGTGTAGTTTCCAGGCTCACCGTTGATGCGCCGCAGCACAGCATGATGTCGAGACGCAAACTGAGATTTTAAACAAATGTCGTTTTTAGGATCTCGCCCGATCGTATAGTGCTCTTTTTCTAGCTCAATCTCATGCTGCCCGGCATCGTCTTCAATGACTAGCATCGGTCGCTGGTAGCCCGCTTCACAATCTTGGATCTTGGGCGGATGCGACTCTTCTAGCAACGGCGAGTCTTCTAGCAAAAGCGGATCGTCATAGCCCTCGCCACACCAGGTTGGCTTGGTGGTTGGCTGCTTGAGAGAATTTAGCCCAAGCTGCTGAGAGGCCAGCAGACGCGCCTGCCAGGAAACCTGATCATCGGCTTGCAGAGACAGCGCCCGATCGTAGTTGGCGATCGCTTCGGTGTAGCGCTTTAGCTCAATCATGGCGTTGCCGCGATTGCGCCAGGTCAAATAGTTGTCAGCGTTAAGCTGTAGGGCACGGTTATAGCTGGCGATCGCCGCTTGATAATGGCTCAACCCATAGAGCAGGGCATTGCCGCGATTTTGCCAGGCCATCGCATGAGCATCATTGACTTGCAGCGTCTGGTCATAGCAGCGAATTGCCGCCTCATAGTCGCCCAGCCCATAGTGAAGGGCATTGCCGCGATCGTGCAAAATCTCGTCAAGGGCCTCTCGGCTGGGGTTGGTTTCTAAAGCTCGATCGTAACTAGCGATCGCTTCAGAATAAAACCCCAAACTGTCTAGAGACAAGCCGCGCTCATACCAGGCTTCCCAGAAGTCCGATCGCGCTTGCAAAACTTTGTTGTAGAGGGCAACCGCTCTTTCATGCTCCCCGGCTGCGGCGCTGTCAAGCCCCTGGCGGAAACAAGTAAGCGCGTCACCCGTTAGCGGAAGACGACCTGTGTCAAGCATGGCTGGATCTATCTATAAAACATTTTCCTAGCCTTATTGTTCCGAGCCTACCACAGGAAGATTAGTCGTGAAACACAGACTAGAGGAAATTGCTGAGTTTTCATCAAAATTATATAAAGTTGAGCAGCCTTACCTTGTAAGTTCATCAAGCGGAGGCGAAATCAGGAAGTTTCTGCAAATTAATTCTAAAAGACAAGATCCCGGTTCAGTGTTTGGGGTGAACACTAAGGATCTATCAGTAAATTCTCTAACAGTAGAAAGAACGGGTATCTGATTTGACAAGGTTGAAGCGGCGATCGTGTGTTAGTCTCCCAGAGGTGATCGACGAAAACATCGGGTTATGAAAAAACGAGTTGGGCTTCCCTTAGTGGGGGTGCTGGTGGGCTGTGGGGTGGCTGTGCCCTGGATCTTGGATGCCAAGCAGCCGTTTCAGACCTTTTCTAGCCAGACCGCACCCCCTTTAGCGTCCTTCAACCTCTCAAAAGCTCCGGTTGCAGAGCTAAAAGTCTCAACTGAAACAGGTTTATCAACTCTGGATGAAATCAAATTTCAACAGGTGATGAATTATGCTCGCGATCGTCATTTATATCAGCGTCCGATCGGAGACGTGATGCAAGCGATCTCTGAGCAGTTATTAACCACGCCCTATCAAGAAGACTTGCTGGATGCAACGCCTCATGAAACGCTCACACTATCACTACAAAAATTTGACTGTGTATTGTTTATTGAAAGCGTATTAGCCATAGCGCGAGGAGTGGCTGAACAAGATTATTCAGTAGCTACATTCGTCGCTCATATCCGTGAGCAACGCTATGTTAATGGTGAGATGAATGGCTATTGCAGTCGGCTGCACTATTTTTCACAATGGCTGGCCGATAATCAAAACCGCACGATCGTCAAAGATCTCACCTCAGATTTAAACGGCGTTCCGATCAATAAGACGCTAAATTTTATGAGTGTCCATTGGCAGGCTTATCCTCAGCTTGCTCACAGTGCTGCCAATCGTCAGTGCATTGATCAAATGGAGTCAAACCTAGATAGCGCCAGCATTCGCTACATTCCCACCCAGCAGATTCAGAGCCACTATGCCGCTTTAGAAGCTGGAGATGTGATTGCGATCGCGACTCAAGTTCCGGGTTTAGATGTGACTCACACCGGGCTGGTTTATCGCAGCCCCACCGGGGAACTTGGCTTGATCCATGCGGCTCCTATCAGAGGGGTGATGATTTCGCCCGATCTTCAACGCTATGTGGCTAGACTTGATGGCGCGATCGGCATTCTGGTGGCCCGTCCGGTCGATCCCCGATCGCCTCAGAGTCAGGCTAATTGACCCGCTCATTCACGGATGCTTTGCCCGATCTCTCTGAGTTAACAGACAACTCTGCCGGAGCCGTCTGCACCGCTCCCCACTGACTAGACAAACTCTGCAATAGAGACTCTTGCTCGGCTCGAAACTCCTCTAAATGATTGGTTCCCCCGTTGATCACCACAAACCAAACCACCCCTTTTTGGGTCGTTGGCAAAGCGCCTGCTAAGGCACTGACGGCATCCAAACTGCCCGATTTGGTGACTGCCAACGCCGGAATTTTGCGGGCATCGAGAACGCCGCTATCTTGCCCAACGACCGTGAAAATATCGGCAACCGTGAGTTTAGAAGGTTCGAGAAGTCGCTCGATCGCCAAAAACATTCCGCAGACTGCCCGGGGAGAGAGGCGATTTTCGGCGGCTAACCCTGATCCATTAATCAGCAGCACTTCTGATTGCGGAACGCCTGCTGCCTGCGCTGCCTTAAACGAGATGACTTTGGCTCCCCCGACCGCGCTGGCAATGATTTCTGCCATCACGTTATTGCTATAGCGATTCATCTTTTTAAGCAATTCTGCTAGCGGCAGTGACTGGTGCCGCAACAGCGACTTAGCTTTGGCCGGGGCAGCGTTGGCGATTTTCACAGACCCTGCGATCGTGAGTTGCGGGCGCGGCGTTCCGGCGGGGAGGGTGAGATATTGAGTTTTGATGTCTTCTGACCAGGTTGCGGCATTCAGCCCTTGCTTGAGCAACGCGCCCGACGCTTGTGGGTCGGTGTCAAAATTCATATAAAACCTGCCGACGATGATCAAATTGCCCGTCACCTGACGAATTTGTAGCTGGTTCAGCAAGTTGCCAACCGCGATCGCTTCCTCCCAGACAAAGAGGGGATCGTTTCCGCCTTGAATGATCAGATCGCCTTTGAGAATGCCGTTCTCGATCGCCCCGGTTGAACTGATTTCGGTCACAAACCGATGATCAACGCCAAACGTTTGCAGAGCCACTAACGAGGTCGCCACTTTTGTCAAAGAAGCGGCCGAAAGCGGCGTAGTGCCTTGATGATTGGCCAGCAGGGTGGTGCCAGACTGCATCCAAACGCCCTGCGATCGCTCTGAAAATCCTTGATTTGCCAGTTTTTTGAGATATTGCTCAAGGGTGCGAGTGGTGGCAGCATCGGGCGCAGTTGGCGACACCAGCCCAAACGGACTTTGGCTGGCAGCAGGCTTTGCCTCAACGGGCGCAACAGTCACTTCAGGAGCCGTTGATTTAGAGGCTTCTGCTGTGCAGCCAGCCGTCAATCCCAGCATGATGAATGCCGACCAAACAGAACAAGATTTGAGCATGATTTTAGCGAGGGCTGCCACAGCATCACAGAGTTTCTCAGGATATGCTACGCGATCGCCCGTCACCAAAACACATTTCTTCCAGATTTATAGAACAAATGTTCTAAAGTGTTGAGTAACCGATAGGATTTAATCGACGACTCTCGACCCAAAATCTGTGGGCTGTGGCCGCCCTTCGCCGCTATCGGGGAACTAATCGTTCGCGACCTCCTACACCGGGGTTAAATAAAGCCGCCAGTTCAGCTTCAGAAAGCTGGTCAAGGGCGCTTTCTACCTCATTTTCTGTAAACTAATACTTCGGACAGAATTAGGCAGCGATAACGCCGTAGGAGCGAAGGCTTTCGTAGTTAGGATGGGATTTAATCGCCCTGGGGAACAGCGCTAACTTTGAAATAAAGAGGTTCAGCAAAGGGTCGTTGAGCGCCCGTCGCTTGAGACTCGCCCTCGAAAAGACAAAGGGTTGTTGTCTAGCATTCGGTTGATAGGCATCGAGTTTAGCAAGATTCAGGACGGTAAAACTGGCATTGAAATGGAAGTCTAGCTTCAAGAGGTCACGGGCTTGGCAATCACTCAATCCCGTGAATTGCTTGGCATCGCAGAAGAGAAACTCAATCCCAAAGCGCAATTTATAGAACTGGTAAATCTGCTTGGGGTCTTGCTCGACATCGGTACTGAAGAGCAAGCAGGAACGAACTCGATTGGGAAGGCGACGGTCAATCAGGTAGACGACTCGAATCTCCCGTTTCAACGAGACGTGCCAGAGTCGGGCAGTGTAAAGGTCAACCTGGGGGTGCACGGTTTCCACAAAGGTGAAGCGGGTCAGGTCTTGGAGGTCAACTTTGCCGTTGTACTTGCGCGGTCTGCCTCGTCGCTTCTGCACCCCGATCGTGCCTGCTGCGATTGGCTTTCTCGCCAGCATGGGCAGTTTGGGTTCTGCCTTGATTCCCACGATCGTGGGCTGGGCGGCCGATCGAGCCGGGCTAGAAATCATTCCGATACTGCTGGTGCCGTTGACGATCGTGATGAGCGGGCTAGATCGCTGGCTGGTTCGCCATGCTCCATCTGCACAAGTGTTACTATGAGGGCGATTCTGAGCCTCTCATCATGCACCGAACGTTTGTTTCTAGCTCGACTCCTCCCGCAGAGCCATCTTAGCGATCGTGCTGGTTTCCTTGTAAAAGGAAAGCTTTAATGGTTTCGCTAGTAGTTAAGAGCGCAGGTATCCTATCAAATATGGCTTTAACTAACGCCAATTAATCGCTTTCATTGGCGAACTGTTGTTTGCTGTATTTGTGTACTACGAGGTCAACATTTGCATTAAAAGTTTGCTCTAACTCTCTCTACTAGGAGACTTTCATGAGGTTTAGAATTCCATTAAAGCTTTGGTCAGTATTCCTACCTTTAGTTGTGGTCGCGATGGTGTCAGCAAGGGATTTTGTGCAAGCGCAACAGGAAGAGCTTTGCTATTTGGAAACAACCCCTGGGCAGAGGATTCCTTTGAGCAAGATTTGTGGGAAATCGGAGGAAAGAAAAATGAATGATGAGATGTGGGATGAGAACAACTACGATCCCAATTTCGTGCAACGTGATAATTCCAATGGTATTTGGATAGTTAGAGAAGGAGGACAACGACCTTTTAAGAATCCTGACGGAGGAATTATCTGGCCTGACGGAAGAGTAACTCAGCAAAATGGACACACGGTTAAATTAGTTCTTAAAGATAACAAAGTCGTAGGGATTCAACACTTCAAATTAGACAAGATTACACCTTTGAAACCCGGTGAGAAATTAAGATTGTCCTCTGGAGATGTGGTCGAGCAACTGCCTTTCTGAAGTATTTGATTTGTATGGGCTTGACTAACACTTGGATAAGCAATTGTTCGAGGATAAGATGCCAGTCTTTTGCAGGAGTCGTTCTGATGGTTTCACTGATATGTAGAGTTGCAAGTATTTTGTTAGGGTGTGCTGGCACCTTCATGGTTCTGAGCAAGTCATCAATCGCTGACGAGGTTGAAGGTTGCTACATGAAGACAGCCTCTGGGCAAGTAGTATTGCTAAACAAACTGTGTGAATTAAAAAGCAGATCCAGAGTCGGAGGAGCAAATCGGATGAAACCTGGAGAAGTCGAGAGAGTTTCTGCCGGAGCGTGGGCAGTGATGCCAGGAGGAGACAAACCTGTTCAACTCCCGAATGGGATTACGGTTTATCCCGACGGTAGACTGGAGCTTCCTGGCATGGAAGGATGTTCTATGAAGCCCATTGTCAAAAACGGTGAGCCATCAGGTGTTCAACTTTACAAGCCAGATGGATCTCCAATGCGGCTAGGTGAGTTCCACAAGTTGTCATCAGGGCAGATCATTAAGCAGGAAGGTTTTAAGTAAGTTGGTAAGCATGGTTAGATTTTGCACTGTAACGCCGAGGGATGACAGAGGAGTATGACCTTGAGTTTCAGGTATTTGCTCGTTGCACCCTATATCGTAAGCAAGCTGACAAGATATAGAGAAAGATTCTGACTTGAAGCACCCTGTATTATCGAGCACTGTAGTGCAAGAGACAGCACCAAAGCCAATCTTCGTCGGGCGTTCAATACTCCGATCGTGCTCGTCTCTTGTCTCTTGCTGCTGATTTATATCGGTACAGAAGACTCGATCGCCAACAGTGTAGTGAAGCGTGATGATCGGGCTGCATCGCTGATTGGTTCGCCATGCTCCATCTGCACAAGTGTTACTATGAGGGCGATTCTGAGCCTCTCATCATGCACCGAACGTTTGTTTCTAGCTCGACTCCTCCCGCAGAGCCATCACAGGTTGCCTGGTGGTTTGCATTTATAGGAAATAAATTACTCGTCTACCCCAAAAACGATGACTATCAGATTCCGCATCTAACCAGCCTGACCACGATCGGGCTGTCCCCCATTCGCACCCAATTTTTAGGCACGCTAGATGCGCGTCCCTGCTATTCTGCCGAGTTGAGTCAAGATGCCGTAATCCCCCCAGATATGGCTGCTCAGGGGCTTCGTGAACTGTATGGGAAGTTAGATGATGATCTGTTTGGCGTGGGCGGTCGCGCTTTTCAGATCATGGAGTGGGATCGCACGCATCAATATTGTGGACATTGCGCCACGCCCATGATCCAGTTAATCGGAGACCGAGCCAAACGCTGTCCTAGCTGTGAGTTGGTCAACTATCCGCGGTTGTCGCCTGCGATTATTGTGTTGATTTCTCGCGGTGAAGACGTTTTGTTAGCGCGTGCGCCCCGGTTTCCGTCGTCAATGTTTAGCGTGTTGGCGGGCTTTGTGGAGCCAGGTGAATCGCTCGAAGAGACGCTGATTCGCGAGGTGCGTGAAGAAGTGGGCATTGAGGTGAAGGACATTCGTTATTTTGGCTCTCAGCCTTGGCCGTTTCCTAACTCGTTGATGATTGGGTTTACGGCAGTTTATGCGGGGGGAGAGATTGCGATCGAGCCAGCAGAAATCGCCGAAGCTGCCTGGTTTCACAAACACAATTTGCCCGACATTCCGCCAAAACTGAGCATTGCGCGCAAGCTTATCGATTGGTTTGTTGCTCAAGAAACGTGATCAAGGTGGCGCGATCGGGCAGTGAACTCTGTGCCCCTGGTTTTGTGGTGGCGAGTGCTCCGGCGGCGGCTCCCCAAATCACGGCTTCTCGAATCGGTTTTCCGTCGGCGAGGGCAGCGGCAAGTCCACCGTTGAAGGCATCTCCGGCGGCTACGGTGTCGATTGCGGCTACGTCAAACGCTGGGAAAAAGAAAGCTTCGTCAAGTGTGGCGCAAAATCCGCCTTTTGCCCCCAGTTTGATCACGACGGTGTTGACTCCGCGCTGCTGCAAAACGGTGGCGGCTTCGGCAGCCAGAGCCGGACTCTCGATCGGAAAGCCAACCAGTTGGGCAGTTTCAACCTCGTTTGGGGTCAAAATATCAATGAGCGGATAGAGGTCGATCGGCAGGTCAGACCGCGCTGGAGCCGGATCGAGAATCACCCGAACGCCGAGTTTTTTAGCCACTTGAGCAGCAGCTTGGACGGCCGCGATCGGACTTTCTAATTGCAGTAATAGTGAATCTGCTCCCGTTAAATGAAGCGATAATGCTTCGATGTCGGAGTCATTTACCCGTGCGTTTGCACCTGGAATCACAATGATTGTGTTTTCACCTCGATCATCAATGGCAATTAGCGCCACACCAGAGCTAACTGATCCATCTACTAAAACATTCTCGATTTGAATATGTTCGGATTCTAGACTTTGTAGAAGTGCTTGCCCAAAGCGATCGTTTCCGACTCGCCCAATCATCACCGTTGGAACATTGAGACGAGCGATCGCGACGGCCTGATTTGCTCCCTTTCCGCCTGCAACCATAGAAAAATGATGCCCGATTAACGTTTCTCCGGGCACGGGCAGACGCGGGGCATTGGCCACCAGATCCATATTAATGCTGCCAAAAACGACCACATGAGGAAGAGCCATAGACGTTTAAATCCAGATCTAGACTTAAGATTAAGCCGTTTTCTCAGAAATGGTGAGCAGACATCGATCAGTTTAGACGCGTGATGAGGCCCGATCGCGCCCCCATTTCTCAAAACCGATCACCCCAAATGGTTGAAACACAAGCTGGCTAGTCCAATAGCAGCCATATTTTCTATTTCTAGATTGCAATACTCAAGTTCACCTTACGCAATAATTACGTTAATAACTTAATGAGAATCTCAGAAAGGGAGTGCTAGTATTCAATACATTAGGTAATGAGCTATTTTCATCCCACTTTTACAGTTAGCATCCAGGATAATTTTTGAGTGCTGCGTGCGAGAAGCACATTCAAGAAACCTGTCATTTGCTATCTAAAAAAGTTCTGTTTAATCAACTCAACCATTTCCATTTCAACGGTGAATAGGAGTGAAGATTTCTCATGCAAGTATTCTTAACTTAAGGAGCGAGTGCCATGTTTGTTGAGTATATTGGGGTCAAACCAGGAACACGCAATCACAAAGGTTACTTTGTTCAGAAAGCTTCAGGATATCGACTGATGGAGATTCAAGAGTCGGGTTGGGCAGTGATTTGCATCAGCGATTCGGTCTGTCACTACGTAGACCCAGAAAATCTTCAGCGATCGCATCACAAAGAGTTTCTAACCTTTGAAGAGTTGTAGAGATTTTGATCAGATAAATGATTGAATCACGTTTAAAAGGCTGCGCTGAATTTCAGCGCAGCCCTCTTTTTTGGTAGTCTAAAGAAGAACCCTTCCCCGCCGCAGAGAGCGCAAACCCCTCGTGAAAGATCAGTTCTTGAAATGGCTTAATTTTGTCTTGATGTTAGATCTGTTCTTGGTGCTGTTTAGCTTTGCGTGGCTGATGGTGGCGGTGATTGGTCGCGGCGCTAAGGTGCCTTTAGGATTAGATCTTTGGTATAAGCTTTGGGAGCCTGTGTTTACCCCCGCGATCGGAATTCTCATGGCAGGCGCGATCGTGAGCGGTGCGGCTAGCTGGGTGGTCAAACGCCTCAAGCCCAATTCACAAAATTAATCCGATAGACTACTAAAGCTAGCTCTATCCAAAAACTTCCATGCGGTATCTAACGTTTAAGCGAGTTTGGGCTTCTTTGCTCTCATTAATTTTAACGATCGCCACTTGGCTATCTGCCTCAACGCCAGTCGCCGCAGGCTCTACCACCCTATTACATCCTCCCCTTATGGCACTATTTTCATTTTCGGGCACTCGCCCCAATAATCTGGGTCTTCAAAACGGCGCGCTGGCTGCCTGCCCCGACTCGCCCAACTGCGTCAACAGCTTTAGCACCGATGCCGAGCACAAGATTGACCCGATCCGCTACACCTCAGCGCCAGAAAAAGCGTTTGCTGATTTAAAGCAAACCATTCAATCAATGCCGCGCACTAAAATCGTGACAGAGAGCGAGAATTATTTGTATGCCGAGTTTGCCAGCAGCCTGATGGGGTTTGTCGATGACGTTGAGTTTTATTTAGACAAAACGGCAGGCGTGATCCACGTTCGATCGGCTGCTCGCTTAGGCAAATCTGATCTAGGAGTCAATCGCCAACGAGTCGAAGCCATTCGAGCCGCTCTGAGCGTAAAGGCATAGCACTGCTGAGCGTAAGGGCATAGCACTGCTGTGCCCTAGGTCTGTGCCAGTCACGGATACGACTTAATCCACGATTCTTAACAGCGTTGTAATCTAGGGGTCGAGGTATCACTGCGTAAAGGCATAGCACTGCTGTGCCCCAGGTCTGTGCCAGTCACGGATACGATTTAATCCACGATTCTTAACAGCGTCGTAATCTAGGGGTCGAGGTATCACTGCGTAAGGGCACAGCACTGCGTAAGGGCACAGCACTGCGTAAGGGCATAGCACTGCTGTGCCCCAGGTCTGTGCCAGTCACGGATACGACTTAATCCACGATTCTTAACAGCGTCGTAATCTAGGGGTCGAGGTATCACTGCGTAAGGGCATAGCACTGCTGTGCCCCAGGTCTGTGCCAGTTACCGATACGATTTAATCCACGATGCTTAACTAGGGTTATCTTAGGGGTTACGTGCCGTTAAACCAATGCTGAAGTACTAAGTTGCCATGCCGCGATTTCTCCATTTGGCCGATGTTCACCTGGGCTTCGATCGCTACGACAGCAAAGAACGCACCAAAGATTTTTATCGAGCGTTTGAAGACGCGCTGAAAAAATATGCGATCGCGGCTCAGGTTGATTTTGTGGTGATTGCGGGTGATTTGTTTGAGCACCGCACCATTCAGCCCAATATTCTCAACCAGGCAAAAATCTGCTTTCAGATGCTCAAAGATCACCAGATTCCGGCGATCGTCATCGAAGGCAATCACGACAATCGACCCTATGGCACTCAAACCAACTGGCTGAGATATCTCGCTCAAGATGAGTTGCTGATTCTCCTCGAACCGGAAACCACTGATGGCAAAGTCATCTACGACATGTGGGACGGCGAATCGGGTGGCTATATCGATCTCGATTGTGGCGTGCGGGTCTTGGGGTCACAGTGGTATGGCGCGTCTGCACCCAAAGCGATCGCGTCCCTAGCCACCGCGATTCAGCAGCTTCCGGCGAGTCCGGGCTACTCAGTCATGCTGTTTCACCACGGGCTAGAAGGGCAGATCGCCCGATATCAAGGAGCCTTGCGCTACACCGATTTGCTGCCCCTCAAAGAAGCTGGCGTTGACTATCTGGCGCTGGGTCACATTCACAAAAGCTATAGCGAAAAAGGCTGGGTGTTTAACCCCGGCTCAACCGAGGCCAACAGCGTCGAAGAGTCAAAATACGATCGGGGCGCTTATCTCGTCGAGCTAACCCCAGACGGCATTCACGCCGACCTCAAACAAGATTATTATCAGCGCCCGTGGGTGCGGTTGCAGGTGAAAGCACGGGGCAACGAAAGCTTGGAGCAGCTTGAAGCGGCAGCGATCGCCCAAGTGCAATCCGCGATCCAATCCAAGCGCATTGAAGTGGATCGGGCCGTGATGGTGGAGTTGAGAATCGAAGGACAAGTCGGCTTTGATCGCTTAGATCTCGACACCAAAAAACTTCAGCAGCATCTCAAAGAACTCACAGGAGCTTTGATTTTTCTGCTGAAGTATGAAGTCGATGCTGTTGAATATGCCTCTCCTTTGTCAGAAGAAATGTCTAGACTGCACATTGAGCGAGAAGTTTTTATCGATTTGCTAGCGGCCCACAACACCTATAAAGGGCGATCGACCGAGCTTGCCCAAGGGCTGATCGACCTCAAAGAGTTGCAGCAGCAAGATCAGTCCGAAGTCGAGCTATATGACTTTGTGCAAACCCTGCTGGAGTTGGGCTAATCTACGATCGCGACTGATCCTTTCAGCACCAACTCTCTTGATGCGCCTGTTTTTTAGACTGAATGTTGCCCAGATGCTTCTTGACGGTATCGATCGTGATATAAAGCCGAGCCGCAATCTCTTTGCGGGGCAAATTGCAGCGCTTGAGAAACCAGACCTCTGCCTCACGGGGCGTTAAACCATATTTTTTTGCCTCTGTCACCGCCAAACTTTGCAAGGCCTGCTGCTGATCTTCGAGCCTGACCAATAGATAAGGCTGCTGCAAATCATCGAGCTTGAGCCACTGCACCCGAATGCGAAAGGTTTGAGATTGCTCGTTGCTGACTTCTGACTCAATCACCAACGGACGATCACCATACAGTTCACGACTTTCAATCAGCGCCTCACACGATCGCAGCACTTCGTCAGGCACCGCGTTTTCACGATGGGTCAAATGCTGACAAATGCGTGCACCAGGTGTGTTGGCATAGACTAACTCGTTCTGCACATTCAAAATCAAAATGCCATCCACGAATCCTTCCAGCACAGAAGTCAAAAAATGATTATTTTCTAAGGAACTCATGTTCATTTTCCTGGGGGCTTGAATGAACGATAACTATTGCTTCACTACGTCTGAGAGTTGGCTGTTATGCACTGCCCAGCGCTGAACTATTTTTTGGGCGTTCAGGTTGAAGCACCGCCTGACGCTCTACATAAAAGCTAAACGAGTTGTTCCCGCTTGCCCGTGAGAAAAAGTTAGGACTTCGATCGCCGCAACGTCATAAAACGTTAGTTCACGGCTCGAAACCCTGATGAAATCAGCCCTATAATCTCGCTACAGTATTTATATGGAGAAATTTGACCCCTTAGAAAAACTGACCGGGAATTTACCTAAGCGCTGCTGAATCTTTAGACAGAGCGCCCTACGATCGTAGAAAAATGGCAACCCTCCGCCAGATCGGGGCAAATCAGAGAAGACGTTCAAGGGTGCATTGAGCCATGACCATTGAAGAAGCACTGGTAGTGCTAGACAGCCTAATGGGTCGAGAACAACTCACCCATCTCCAAGAAACAGTGTTTTGTCAAGCCTGGGACGGGCAAACCTATGAGCAAATTGCGGGCACCGTGGGCTATGACTCTGACTATGTGAAGCTAGTTGGCTCTCAGCTTTGGCAAACCCTCTCTGATCAACTCGGTCAACGGGTGACCAAGCACAACTTTCGAGTCGTGCTCAGGCAGTGGGCCCAAAAAGCCTGGGCAGAGGCAGAAGCCCGCTTAGACACGGCTGCGGCAGACCATGCAGCCAGTCTTCTCGATCGTCCCTCACCTACTACTGATTGGGGCGAGTTGATTGACACCTCTGGCTTTTGTGGGCGATCGTCAGAGCTTGCCGAGCTAGAGCAGTGGATCGGTGAAGATCGCTGTCGCTTAGTCACCCTGCTGGGCATGGGCGGCATCGGCAAAACCGTGCTCTCGATCAAACTCACCGAGCGGCTGCAAGCCACCTTTGAGTTTGTGATTTGGCGATCGCTGCGAGATGCGCCCCCGATCGACACCATAGTGTCTGACCTCATTCAATCTCTCTCTAATCAGCAAGAAACTGAGTTGCCCGACTCGGTAGACAGCAAGCTAGGGCGACTGCTGCACTATCTGCGCCAGCACCGATGCCTGCTAGTGTTCGACAACGTTGAATCTATTTTAGGCAGTGGCGAACAAGCGGGACATTACCCGATCGGGTATGAAGCCTATGGCGAACTGTTTCGGCGAGTGGGTGAGACGGTGCATCAAAGCTGTCTGGTGTTAACCAGTCGAGAAAAACCCAGAGAAGCTGCCACTCTAGAAGGAACGGCGGTGCGATCGTTAAAACTAGCCGGGTTAGATGAGTCAGACGCTAGAGACTTGTTAAAGCCAAAATCTCTGGCGGCGACGGCTCCTATTTTGGATCAGTTGATCAACCTCTATGACGGCAACCCCTTGGCGCTCAAGATTGCGGCGGCCACCATTCAAGACCTGTTTGATCACGACGTGGCAGAGTTTCTCAGACAGGGCACGGCTGTGTTTGGCGACATTTCTGACCTGTTAGAGCAGCAGTTCGATCGCCTTTCTGAGTTAGAAAAGCAAATCATGTATTGGTTGGCGATCAACCGAGAAGGAACTTCGCTCTCTGACTTGGCCGCAGACTTAGTGCCCACGGTGCAAAAGCGGCATCTCATTGAGGCTCTGGCCTCTCTCGCCCGCCGACCTCTGATCGAAAAGCACGGCGCAAGCTTTACCCTGCAACCTGTTGTGATGGAGTATGTCGCTGAAATTTTGATTGACCAAGTGCATCAAGAAATCATCACGCAAGATCTGCGGCTATTGATGAGCCATGCCCTGATCAAAGCAGATGTCGAAGACCAGGTGCGCGATCGTCAAATTCGCATGATTGTGCAACCCTTGCTCGATCGCTTGACAACTCATACTCACTGCAAATCAGAGATTCAAAAAAAGCTCAAGCAAGTGCTCATAACCTTGCAGAAACAGGTGGATTGTGCCGCAGGCTATGGAGCCGGAAACGTGATCAATTTGCTGCGGCAACTCAACGCCGACCTGACGGGCTATGACTTTTCTCATCTGGCGGTGTGGCAAGCCCATCTCAGCGGCGCAAATTTGCGTCAGGTCAACTTCAGCCACGCTGATTTAAGCAAATCGGTCTTTTCTGACACCTTGGGCAATGTCTGGTCAGTGGCGTTTAGCCCCGATGGTCAAGTGCTGGCGGCTAGCGACACGGCAGGAGACATTCATCTCTGGCAACTGTGCGATCGTGACGGCACGTTATTGCGCCATCGAGTTAAGCTGTTTACCTGTCAGGGGCATCAGCACTGGGTTTGCTCGATCGCCTTTAGTCCTGATGGGCAGACGATCGTCAGCGGCAGCGTCGATAAAACCGTCAAACTGTGGGATGTCACTACGGGGCAATGTTTGCAGACCTTGGAGGGTCACAGCGATTGGCTGGTCTCGGTGGCGTTTAGTCCGATTGATCCCCTGGTGGCGAGCAGCAGTGTGGATGGCACCATTCGAGTTTGGGATCTTCAGACCGGGCACTGTCTACGCAGTTTGGATGAGCATCAACACTGGGTTTGCTCGATCGCCTTCAGCCCCGATGGGCAAACCTTGATCAGCGGCAGCGACGATCGCACCCTCAAACTTTGGAATATCCACACCGGAGCCTGTCTCAAAACCTTAACAGGACACACGAGCGGCGTGCGCGGAGTCGCCTTTAGCCCCGATGGGCAAACGGGATTGAGCGGCAGTCAAGACCACACTGTGAAGCTCTGGGATCTCCAAACAGGCTGCTGTCTAACCACCTTGACGGGTCACACCAATGAGATTCGCTGCGTCAGTTTTAGCCCCGATGGTCAGAAGTTGGCCAGCAGCAGCTTCGATCTCACCGTCAGATTGTGGGATCGGCAAACGGGACAGTGTTTAAAAACCTTGCAGGGACACACGGCACCCGTGCGATCGGTCGCCTTTAGCCCCAACGGGCAGATGTTGGCGAGCGGCAGCGCCGATCAATCGGTGCGGCTGTGGCATTCTCTAACCGGGGACTGCTTCAAAACGTTTCAAGGCTACACCAATTTTGTGCTGTCGGTGGCCTTTAGCCCTGATAGCCAAACTATCGCCAGCACCAGCGCTGATCACACCCTCAAACTGTGGGATCGGCAAACTGGTCAGTGTCTTAAAACGATGCACGGTCACAGCAATTGGGTCTGGTCAGTGGCCTTTAGCCCCGATGGTCAAACCCTGGCTAGCGGCAGCTTTGACCAAACCATCAGACTGTGGGATCGGCAAACTGGGCAGTGCCTCAAAATTCTGCGCGGTCACAGTAATTGGGTCTGGTCAGTGGCCTTTAGCCCCGATGGTCAACAGCTAGTCAGTGCAGGCTTTGACCAGACGATGCGACTGTGGGATCTGGCAACAAGCACCTGTCTGCGCGTCTTAAACACCCAAAGCCGCATCTGGTCAGTGGCTTTTAGCCCCGATGGAGCACGAGTGGCGATCGGACTAGAAGATCACCATATTCAGCTATGGAACCTGAGCACCGATCACCTGTCCCCCTTAAAAGGACACACAGGGCGCGTCTGCTCGGTCACGTTTAGCCGCGATCGCCAAACCCTTCTTAGTGGCAGTGACGATCACACGGTTAAGCGCTGGAGCCTACAAACGGGCGAATGCTTGCAAACGCTGCACGATCGAGATTGCGTCAAATCTGCTCTCTTTAGCGCTGATGGCAACACTATTATTAGTGGTGGACTCGATCACACGCTCAAAGTCTGGAACACTGCGACCGGAGCCTGTGAGCAGATCTTGCAGGGACACCGCGATCGTATCTGGTCAGTGGCTTGCAGCAGTGATGGCACCGCGATCGCCAGCGGCAGCGAAGACGAAACGCTGCGCCTCTGGGATGCTAAAACCGGGGCGTGTCTAGAGGTATTGAGAAATCCGCGACCCTATGAGGGCATGAATATCACCGGGATGACTGGCTCAACCGACGCACAGAAAGCCACGCTCAAAACCTTGGGAGCAATTGATCTGAGCGACTTGACAGCCCCCTAAAGGGAAAACTTTTCTGGGCGCTGTAATCTAGGCTACATCTATTAATTATTGGAGATATTAAAATTTTTTGGCAAGATTACTCAGTGGCTTACCCGTTATGATTGATATCAGTACGACACTTATGCTAAACGTCCACTGAAGTTTCAAGGGTGCTAATTCTTTGGCTGCATCTTTTAACATCATTCGTAAGCCAGCACCTGATGGCTCTATCGTCACCAATCCCAACAAATTTTCTCAACCCCAGTCCCCTTATGTGTCCCAGGCGTGCGCTGAAGACTTGCGTTCAGCGATTGTAGACCCTCATCCCCCGTCTGAGCAGGCTGAGTTAGAGCTTCGGCTAGAGCGGGCCGAGTCTGCCCTACGATCGTCTGAGCGCCGACTGCAACTGGTATTAGAAACCACTCACCTAGCTGCCTGGGAGTGGGACGTTGTGACGGGTGAAGTCTGCTGGTCGTGCAACCTTGAGCCACTGTTAGGGTGGTCAGCCGATCTGCTGCCTGTGACCTATGAAGCCTGGATGCAGCAGGTGCACCCTGACGATCGCCTGCGCTTTACCCTAACGACCGCCTTTATCGTCGTGACCAACGGCGAAGGCACCAACGATTATCGAATGCTGCAACCCGACGGCAGCTTTCGCTGGTTGCAAAACGAAGGGCGAGTGTTTTGCGATTGTCACAACCAGCCGCTGCGGGTGTCGGGCGTGACGCGATCGCTGACTGACTCTGACCGCCACGAGCCACCTCCCAAACCGTTTTACAGTCAGTCTGAGTTTGAGCGGCTCAGAACGCAGTTGATTGAAACGGTCTCTCACAAAATTCGGACTCCTTTGACGATCGTGCAAACCGCCGCAGAGCTATTAGAGCACTATGAGTGGTCTGCGGTTAAAAAGCAGGAGCGCTTTCAGCAGATCTATCAAGCCATTCAGCAAGTGACTGAGTTTTTAGATGAAGAAATTCGGCAGACAGAAGTAGAAATCTCCTAGCTAGGGCGCTTTGAGAGGGAACCGTAGGGGACTGTCACTGTCGCCCATTGTTCAATTTTGAAGCGCTAAACCCCTGAGTTACCCTCCAATCTGCGACATCGTGCGGCTATAGGCTCCGGCGGTGCCAGACTGACGCTGTTTGTAGTTGATCTCTGGCTTTAAGCCTAAAAGCTCACTCACCTGATCTCGCAGGTGGGAAATCGGCACCCCCGATCGTAGCCCTGTTTTTAAGTCAAGCTGCCCGTCTTCGTTGAGCAAACAGGGGCGCAGCCAGCCATCAGCCGAAAGCCGCATCCGATTACAGCGATCGCAGAAGCACTCTGACATTTGGCTAATAAATCCCAGCGTGCCTTTAGCCCCCGGAATTTGAAAAACATCGGCGGGGCCGTTGCCCTGCACCTGTGAAGAAGTCAGCCCCCAGCGATCGCGAATCTGCTGCCGCAAGTCTTCCGAACTGACCCAACCGTGGTGATCAAACAGATCGCCATTTCCGATCGGCATGAATTCGATAAAGCGAACGTGCCATTCTCGATCGAGACTCAACGCCGCCAGATTCAAGACTTCGTGATCGTTGACTCCAGGAATCACTACCACATTCAGCTTCAAGGGGTCAAACCCAACCTGGTGAGCCATTTGAATGCCAGCCCAAACCTGCTGCCAGCGCGATCGCCCGCGATTGCCGACGATTTTATCAAAGGTCTCTGGTTCTAGAGAATCTAAACTAATGTTGATGCGCCGCAGCCCCGCGTTATAAAGATCTTGCGCCAGCCCTTCGAGCAGAAAGGCATTGGTAGTCATCGAGAGATCCTGAGTTTCAGGAAACTGGGCAATTTCTTTGACAATTTCTACCACACCCGGACGGATCAGCGGCTCACCGCCCGTTAAGCGAAACCGCGTAAACCCAGCCGGGATAAAGACTTCGCGCAACAGGGTTGAGAGTTCTGCTTGAGTCAGCAAGTCTTGCTGCAACACATAGTCAATCTCTGCCCCTTCCGGCATGCAGTATTGACACCGGAAGTTGCAGCGATCGATCAAACTAATTCGGAGATAATCAACTCGATTCATGATCCTATTGTGACTGATGAACGCGATCGCTTCAATTCTCCAGAGTGAATAGCTGAGAAGTGCTCACAGGGTAATTCATCAGTCCAAAGACTTCGCGGCGATTAGATTGCTCCATCGTCCGAATTTGCTCAGTGTCAGGGTGATGTTAAAAACAACCGTAATGATATTTACAACACTGAGGAACTTGAATGTCTGTGAAAAAGCTGATTTTACCTGCTGTAGCGGTGACTGCTCTGGCAGGCGGCGTAGCCGGATATTTCTATCTCAACGGGGCACCCGGAGACACCGCGACCCCGTTAGGAATCGCCAAAGTGATTCCTGATAAAGCTTATATGGCAGCCTTTGTCTCCACAGACGAAAAAAATTGGGACAAGCTCAAGCAGTTCGGCACCCCAGAGGCTCAACAGGCAGTTAATAAAAGCTTTCAAGACTTCCAGCAAAAAATGCTGACTGAATCCAACGTCGATGTAGACAAAGACCTAAAACCCTGGATGGGCAACCTGATGGTGGCGGTGATGCCAGGCTCCGATCCTAAAAAACCAGAGGTGCTCATGGCGATCGCCATCAAAGACAAAGTGAGCGCCCTCAGCTTTGCCAACAAGCTCAAGAGCAATGCAAAAGTCAAAAGCACTGAAACTGAGTATAAAGGGGTCAAAATCAGCGAAGCGATTGACGACAAAAGCAAAAAACCTGGCTACACGGCCGTGCTCAAAGATGCTTATCTCGTGCTGTCGTCTGACAAAGCCGCGATCGAGCGCTCGATCGAGACCCTCCAAGGCAGCCCCTCGTTTGCCAGCCGATCAGACGTGACCCCGCTATTGGCGGAGCGTGACGGAGAAGCTGTTGTAGCCCGCTTTTATGTGCCTAACTATGCTGACGTGGCCCAAGCCATGAGCAGTGACCCTAGTACCCGGATTAATTCATCGCCTTTAGAGTCGCTCAGGCGAGTGAAGTCAGTGGTTAGCACCGTCAGCATTGAAGGGGTCGGTCTGCGTCTCAAAGGAACGGTGAAGGTTGACCCCCAAACCGCGATCGCGTTTAAACCGTCTCCGGGCAAAGTGGTGTCCCAGTTTCCGGCCGACACCTTGGCGCTGGTGTCTGGCGCTGACCTCAACGCTTATTGGAGTCAGGTCACGGCACGAGCTAAAGACAGCCCAGAGGTCAAGCAGTCTGTCGATATGATGCGGGGCGGCAGCCAACTGATTGGTCTTGACCTAGATCGCGACATCTTTGGCTGGATGAATGGCGAGTTTGCGATCGGCATGGCACCCCTAAGTCAAGGACTGCTGTCTCAGTTTGGAGTGGGAGGGGTGATGGTGTTTAACACCAGCGATCGTAAAACTGCCGAAGCCACAATTAGTAAACTGGACACGTTGGCCAAGAGCCAATCTCTGACGATCGCTCAACGCGAGATCAACGGCAAAAAAGTCACTGAGTGGCAAACCCCTAAAGGCGCGCTTTTGGGTCATGGCTGGTTAGATGACAACACCCTGTTTATAGCAATGGGCGATCAACTGGTGAGCGCGGTGTCCAGTCACGCCAATGCGTCGTTAGAAACCAGCGATCGCTTTAAGGCAGTGACAGCTTCTCTGCCTAAGCAAAACATCGGCTACTTTTATATGGATGTAGAGAAAACAATGGCATTAGTCAACAAAGCTACGCCAGTTTCTCAAAAGTCAGCCACAAAACCAGAGACAACTGCGATTCTAAACTCTATTCTGGGGGTGGGTGGCACGACCATTCAAACCGATCAAGTCACGAGCCAGTTTGAAGCAGTGCTGGCCCTTAAACCCGCGAAGTAGTCGCTCGTTTTTTGGCAGGGTGCATTTGTTTAGAGCGGATGCACCTGCCTGGGAGACTGACGTTGAACTAGGTGCGATTGACACCCGCAAAACGGCAATCTGTCGCTAACGGGCCCTGAGCTAGAATGAGTGAATGATGGCTCAACGTCCGATCTATCTTGATAATCAAGCGACTACGCCCGTAGATGATCGGGTGCTAGCCGCCATGGTGCCCTATTTCACTCAACAGTTTGGCAACCCGTCGAGCGGGGGGCACCTCTATGGGTGGGAGGCAGAAGCCGCGATTCAGCAAGCCCGAACCACTCTGGCAGATTCGATTAACGCGACCCCTAAAGAGATTGTGTTTACGAGTGGTGCCACCGAAGCCAACAATCTGGCGATTAAGGGTGTTGCTGAAGCGTCTTTCGATCGAGGACGACACATTGTTACCCTTCAGACAGAGCATAATGCTGTTCTTGATCCGGGTCGTTATCTGCAATTGTTAGGGTTTGAAGTCACCATTTTGCCCATAGAACCCGATGGTTTAGTCAATCTGAATGAGTTAGAAAAGACCCTGCGATCGGACACGATTTTGGTGTCGATCATGGCGGCTAATAATGAGATTGGCGTGTTGCAGCCTTTAGCCGCGATCGGGCATCTCTGTCACAAGCACCATGTGCTATTTCACACTGACGCAGCGCAAGCGATCGGAAAAATTCCGCTAGATGTCGAGGCAATGCAGATCGATTTAATGTCTCTGACGGCTCACAAAGTCTATGGCCCCAAGGGCATCGGCGCGTTGTATGTGCGGCGACGAAATCCTAGAGTTCAAATCGCGCCTCAAATGCACGGCGGCGGCCACGAGCGGGGGCTGCGATCGGGCACTCTCTATCCGCCCCAGATCGTCGGGTTTGCCAAAGCGGTTGAGCTAGCGATCGCAGAGATGCCAGCCGAGTCACTGCGCTTAACCAAATTGCGCGATCGTCTGTGGCAGCGAGTGTGTCAGCTAGACGGCGTTCACTTAAATGGACACCCGACCCAACGCCTACCGGGAAATCTCAACCTCAGCGTAGACGGCGTAGATGGGCAAGCTCTTTTGTTGGGCGTGCAGCCAGCGATCGCGGTATCGTCGGGTTCTGCCTGCACATCTGCCAAGATTGAGCCGTCTCATGTCCTTCAAGCGTTGGGGCTTTCTGACAAGCTAGCCTATGCGTCGATTCGGGTGGGGATTGGGCGATTCAACACGGGTGAAGACCTCGATCGCGCCGCTGACGTGATCCTCGAAACTGTGCGATCGCTGCGGTTGGTTAGTCAAAGTTGACACTCCCACGGCTTTAGCTTTGCGGAGCCGTGGGATTCTTGGTTCAATGAAACCACTTAACCTAGAGTCCTTGCGTCATCTAGACCAGAGGTGGGATTCTCCCCAAGCGTTAATTCGGGTATGCCCTACCCTATTTGCTTTTCTCTTACTCAGTTGCCTGCGACGGGAAACCCGTCTTCAGCACTGAGCGCCGCAAGTCCTGTTTAAGTTTGAAGCAGATAGGCCTCAAAATGCTGTTTGTCTAGCTCCTCTAAATCTTTTACCTACTGCGAGGGGGAGTCTAGAAAAATGCAGTAGAACCGCATAGATTCAATTTTCAAGGTTCAGCGTGTCTCTCGACAGCAAGGTTTTTAAAGTGGTTGATTACCTTTCCACAAGTACAAAATTATCACAAATCGGAGTGCGATTTCATGAAGATTGCTGGACTCTGCCTGCTGCCGCAGGCGCGAGAACCCTCGCTACATCCCACGGCTGAAGCACGATGGGTTTTGCGGGTTCTCAGGCTCTCCCGTTTCTATAAGAACACCAATCACTCCAGCTACCTGCATAGAGCTTTCCGGTGTCAATGTCTGCGATCGCTAAAGACAACAGATTGACGCAAGCCGTGACCCCTGACCCACAATAGACCACAATCTCATCCGCAGATTACAAGGATGCCCAGCGATCGCGCTGTTCTCGCGCCGAACGAATCAACCCATTTGCGTCAGTCGCGTCTTGCCAGGGATAGTTAACCGCTCCGGGAATGTGACCTGCGATCGGGTAGATCGATTATGGAGAGCATCTTGATCCCATTGAGTCTCGACTCTCTGATGTCATTCATGCTTGCGTGTTGACATCATATTGAGCAGGTTGGCAATTAGAAAACTGCATGAACGCAGTCTAGCGATCGGAGATTGTCTTCACCTCGCGCCCAAACCCACCCAGCACATTCCACTGCGGGTCTTTAAGAGCAGCCTCGTGTTGCTCTATCGGAGTCCTAGCCTACCGCTTGGGTGCGTTGGTGCCAGGAGTCGGTGCCACAACCGGAGTGGGAGCAGTCACCGCTATAGGAGGCGGAGACAGTTTCTCAAACCCCAACAGCACCGCCGACGTTTTGTAATAAGTTGCCCAACGTCTCGTATCTGGGCGGCCGCTCCACTGCACTCGACTGACATCTAGAGTCAAAATGGGAGTTTCTGCGCCTTGATTGCGCCCGATCACAATCACCGAGACCTCGCTGGTGAGAATGTCTCGATCGAAGCCACGCTGCGCCGCCGCCCTAGCAACAATATCGGCTCTGCGAATCAGTGCATCATAGCTTTCGTCAGGCAAGCGATCGAGGGACACATCAACCCTAGTCGTGTAAGCTTGAACGACTCGCGGCGCGATCGTGCCTGCAACAGAACACATCACGCCCGTCACCCCCAGCCAAACAGCGACCCCGATCGCCGTGGGTCTTGGTCTAACAAATCGACGGGGCTTTTGGCAAGAGCGATCGGCAACCATCTTTAACTCCTGGGTGATGTGAGTTTAGTCTCGGCAACAGTTTCTACTTCAGAATCAACAATCTGGTCTTTAATATTTCCAGTGAATTCATTTTTCTATCATGTCAGCAGTTATGCCCTTCGGATCACTCTTGATCGAGAGGCAAGCCCAACTGTCTGACCTGATCAGCCTCGATTAACTCCCTGCTATCTGTCTTTGCTAACTCATGTGAGGTGTCTGAAATGGCCAACCATTGGGCGATCGCCGTTGGAATCAATCACTATCAATTTCTTCAGCCCCTAAAATTTGCACAACAAGATGCCCAGGCGCTGTGTGAATGTTTGGTGAGTGAAGCCGGATTTTTGCCCAATCGCTGCATTCTCTTTACAGACACATCTCCCTCAGTGACGGGGCGATCGACCTACCCCAGTCGCGGCAATCTTCAGGGCTGGCTCAATTATTTTGGTAGAGAATTAATTCAGCCGGGCGATCTGGTGTGGGTGTTTTTTAGCGGCTATGGGGTCTGTTGGAAAGGACAGGATTATTTGCTGCCGATCGAGGCTGACCCGTCAGACATCGCCAATATGGGCGTTCCGGTGCGATCTCTGTTTGACAGCCTCAAAACCTTGCCGACTCAAGACATTTTGGTGTTGATGGATATTAACCACAGCCAAGCCGCTTTTTCGGGTGAGAAGGTGGGGCTTGAGATCGCAGATCTTGCCCGCGCAACTCGCATCGCGACGGTGATAGCCAGCAAACCTGACCAGTTTTCTCATGAGGCGCTAGAGCTAGGTCACGGCTTGTTTACCGCCACGCTGTTAGAAGGGTTGCGCGCTCACCAATGCTCGACGCTGGCAAATTTAGAAGAGTTTCTCAACAGCCGTCTGCCAGAATTGTGTGAGCACAACGATCGCCCGATTCAAGACCCGGTGATCGCCCTCGCGTCACTGGATCAACTGAATTTAGTGATTACTCCCGTTAATTGGACGGAGGCAGATTCTTGGGTGACTCCGAGTGAAACGACTCCGAGTGAGATGGCTCTGACTGAGGCAGATCCCGGTGAGGCAAATCCATTTTTGATCAAAGAGGATTTGTTTGACTCAAACCTCAACGTTGCCCCGACTTCAGACGGGTTGCCCAACCCCTATGAGTTGCCTGCTGATTATTCTCAAACTGCCCCGCTTGAGCCAGAGCTTGAGAAAACCATGCCTGTTGAATCTCGTCAAGAAGCGTTAAGCGATGAGGTTGCTCCTATCTCTACCGTTCCGCAGGTTCCAAAGCCTGGGGTGACTCCGAGTGCTCCTGAAGAGACCCAGGCACAGGATCAGATGTTTTGGGAGCGGCTGCTGTTTGGCGGCAGTGCCATTCTCTTGCTGCTGTTGGCGGGAGTGTTTATTCGCAATTGGTCAACGTTTTGGGGGCAAAAATCGGCAACGAGTTCTCAGCCGATCGTGCCCCTAGTCGAAGCGCCAACTTCTCCCAAACCCAGTGTAGCGATCGTGCCCAACTCAACCAAGCTACCTGCTGAATAAGCCCTCTCCGATCGCGGCCGTGAGTCCTTCGCCTGTCGCGTCCGCAAGTCCGTCTCCGGCTGTTACAGCGAGTCTATCTCCGGTCAGAGACAGTCAGGCGATTCTCAACGAAGCGAGAGGATTGATTAAACCGATTTCGGCCTCTGATGCTAATAGGGCGATCGAGCGGGCTAGCCAAGTGCCTGAGACCGATCCGCTCTATGCTCAAGCTCAAATCGATATTGAGCGCTGGAGCCGCGACATTTTAGACATTGCTAAGAGACGGGCAGCAGACCGATCCTATAAGCAAGCGATCGCGGCGGCTCAACTAGTGCCCAAAGAGCGTCCTCAAGCCTATGCCGAGGCGCAAAAAGCAATCGCCGACTGGCAAAAGCGACTTCGTTAGGGCATCATGACGGTGAGAATTTTACCGAGAGGGCGGCGGTTGTTGGCGAACCTGGGGAAGTTTTTAGCGATCGCTTATCTCACGATCTGCCTCATCCTATTTTTTGCCCAAAGTCGCCTGCTCTTTGTGCCCGATGCCCATGACTATAAAGACTTGGATGCCCTCAATCTGCCTCGTCAAGAGGTTTGGTTGCCTGTCTCAACTCAAGCGGGCAAAATAGAACACATTCATGGCTGGTGGATTTCCCACGCACAGGTTCCCTGCACCGGAGGTGTTCGCCCTTTAGCGACGATGCTTTATCTGCACGGCAACGGCGGCAATATCAGCGTTGAGGTCAAAGCTCGGCGCTTTTATGACTTGGGGTTTTCAATTTTGATGATCGATTATCGGGGCTATGGTCGCAGTCAGGGCAGTTTTCCATCAGAGGCGGCTGTCTATCAAGATGCTCAAACCGCGTTGGATTATCTGGTCAAAGAACGGCGGATTTCACCTCAAAAAATAGTTGCGTATGGGCACTCATTAGGGGGCGCGATCGCCATCAATCTCGCTAGTCAAAATCCAAAAATCGCCGGGGTGATCGTGTCGAGTTCCTTCACCTCGATTCAGCAGGTGGCCGCGCAAGATTGGAAATTTCGACTGTTTCCCATCGAATGGATTCTGACCCAAAAATTCGACTCGGTGAAAAAAGTCCGATCGCTCAAAATGCCGTCTCTGTTTATTCACGGCGTGGATGATGAGTTGATTCCGGTCGCGATCGGCAAAGCGCTTTATGAAGCTGCCCCTCAGCCCAAACAACTGCTGCTGATCCCCCACGCGGGGCACAATCATCGAGAAGCCGCGTTTGACAAACCCGAAAATTTGCAGATAATTAGAGACTTTGCCCAGCGATCGGTGCAGGCTGCCCAGGCAAATTCCTAGCCTTTCTTTCACAAAATGATGCGCGGTCAACGGTTAGACTAAAGAAAAGAGTTTGTAATAGCCCCAGGAGAATGGATGATTAGCCCAGATCAGGTTGAAGGATTGATCAAAGCTGGATTGCCTGATGCTCAGGTGCAGGTTCAAGACCTGACAGGGGGCGGAGATCACTACCAGGTGACGGTCGTCTCATCGCTGTTTGCAGGAAAGCGGCGAGTGCAACAGCATCAACTGGTCTATGGTGCTGTGCAGCAGGCAATGGCATCAGAAGCCATCCATGCCCTAGCGCTCAACACTTACACGCCTGAAGAATGGGCCACCGCCCAATAGCTATTTAGTTGTTTACTTGTTCACAATTCTCAGAGAGCAAATCATGACAGAAGCAACCCACGATCGTATCAACACTCTCATCAAAGACAACAAGATCATGGTCTTCATGAAGGGCAATAAACTCATGCCCCAGTGTGGGTTTTCAAACAACGTGGTGCAGATTCTCAACACGTTGGGGGTGCCCTATGAAACGATCGACGTTTTGGCAGATCCCGAAGTCCGTCAGGGCATCAAAGAATATTCAAACTGGCCCACCATTCCCCAGGTCTATATCAATGGTGAGTTTCTAGGAGGCTCCGACATTCTGATCGAGCTATATCAAAAAGGCGAACTTCAGCAAATGGTCGAAGTTGCCATGGCTTCCTAAGGTTAGCCATAGTTGAATAAGTGGGGGTAACAGAAAAAATCTGCTGCCCCTTTTTGAGGGCTATAAACGCAAAAAGGGCACGTCTGCGACGCACCCTCTAACCCTTTAACGATAGTCTCGTTCCGGCTCGACTGGATTCTCAAAATTAGACGAGTCGTAGACAAATCGAGTCATTTCTTCTTCAAGACGGTTGACCTGATAAGGCTCTAAGGAGTTGGTGTGTCTCAAAGCAGCCAAATAGCCGTCGAGATAAAGGCGCAGGTCATCGAAGCGGTATCCCCGGTTCCACAACCCCACCAAGCCATCAGTCAGTCGTTGGTAGTAGCGAATGGTGAGCGTATCTTGAAGCATAGTGTGTCGCTAAATCGTGAACAGCCTTTTGATCGAAACGTTTCAAATGTGGACAGGTTGATACACAGGCGTAGCTTAACTACACGGAACTTATAACCTGATCTTAACATCAACCTTTTAGATTCCTCCCTATCTTTGTGTTGATATGTCTGGACATTCGCTCAGGATCGGCGCTTGGGGTCGTGACCCAGTTTTTGATTTATCTAGAACCAGAGAAATCTAGGGTAGCAGTCGTTACAAACCCATCCCGATCGCTTTGATACTCTTAAGGTCAAGCAGTCTCAGGAAAGCCAGCCCCCGTGGGAGCCGTAAACATTCAGATTATTGAAGGAAATCCGCACCTGCGATCGCTACTTGGGTGGCACTTACAGCAGGCAGGACACCATGTGCATCAGTCGGCAGACCTGCATCAAGCGAGAGAGGTCTTCTCAACCCGGCAACCTAACCTGGTGATCCTCGATTCAGAATTGCCTCATGGAGACGGCATTGAGTTTTGCCGCTGGCTGCGTCAACAGCAGCAGGCGATGATTCTCATGCTTTCGGCGCGCACCACCGAGTCTGATATCGTCGAGGGTCTCAGGGCTGGCGCAGATGACTATCTGACCAAACCCTTTGGGATGCAGGAGTTTTTGGCCCGAGTCGAGGCGCTAACGCGACGAACTCGGCTATCGGCTCCTCCGGCTCATCTTGACTATGGCGATCTCAAGATCGATTTGGTGCATCGTCGAGTGCGGTTTAAGGGTCAGTTGATCGAGTTAACCCCCCAAGAGTTTAGCTTGCTCTATGTGTTGGCCCAGGCAGGCGGCGCACCGTTGAGCCGTCAAGATCTGTTGCAGCGAGCTTGGCCCGATGCGATCGATAATCCCCGCACGGTCGATACTCACGTCCTTTCGCTGCGAAAAAAGGTAGAGCTAGATCCCCGACAGCCTAACCTGATTCAAACTGTGCGGAATGTGGGCTATCGGCTCAATTTAGAAGTTCTCAGTGCGCCTCTGCCGCCCCAGTCTGACTATACTAGCGGCAATCATCGCAAGGCGGCGAGTCGTCCTAGCGATCGGATGGTGGTGAGCGATCGTAGACTTTGATTCACTCCCACTCCGCCGATTCTTGAGCATCTGATTGGACGATCGTAGATCTCAACACCTGCCAGTCTAGGCGATCGCTCAATGCGTCTTGCACCAGTTCGCCTCGGTGCAAATGCAGCACCCGATCGCTGAAGGATTGCGCCAAATCTAGCTGATGATTGGCCATTAAAATCGTGATCCCCGACAGACGTTTGAGAACGCTGAGAACGTGATCACTGCGTCCCGAATCTAGGGCCGACGTGGGTTCGTCTAAAAGCAAAACTTTGGGTTGAATGACTAGAGCGCGGGCGATCGCCACGAGTTGCCGTTGCCCAACTGATAGCTGGAGTTCGGTGCGATCGAGCCAATCTTGAGGCACATGCAGCCGATCAACCCACTCACTCACCTGCTGCTCGGCGACAGCAAAGGGAATGCCTCTGAGCCTGAGGGGGTAGAGCAACGCCTCTTGCACCGTCATCCCCAACAATTTTGATTCTTGCTGCACTAAGGTGATTTGCTGGCGCAGTTGCAGCACCGGAATTTGCCGAAAGTCTTGACCTTCTAAATAGAGCGATCCCTGAGTGGGTTCGTTTAAGCGATTGAGCAATCGCAGCAGCGTTGTTTTGCCTGACCCAGATGCGCCGACGATCGCGACCCGCTCCCCTTGAAACACCTCAAATGAGATATCGCGCAGCAAAGAGTGGGCCCCGATCGGCCGTGATCCCAACTTCTGGCTAACGAATCCCTTTGAGGCAAAACTGACCTGTTTGAGGCTAATCTGAGGCGGTTTTGATGAATTCAAGTCCGTGTCCCTGCTCTGCAAAAATTGGCAACCTTCATCGTCAACGCCCACGGTTCAGCTAGCTTGGCTAGGTTCAATAGTTTGGCTGACTGTCTTGGTCAGACTTCTCAAAAAAAGTCCCTGGAGATCGCCGAATGCCCCCATCCAACGCTCTCCAAGGAGTCTGTGCTCTATTCACTTACTAGAGTAGGAGAGAAAATTGCTGCGAACTTCCTCCAATCGGGTAGATCTGATCATTTTTGATCAACCTGGTTTAAGAATGAGCGACTCTGTGATCAGTGCCCAAAAGCTCGGCGATCGCTTGATGCTCGGCCGGAAGCTGAGTCGGAAGCTCTTGTCGAGCATCGGTGATCAGCCAATCAAGGGAAGCGGCTTGCACATCGATCGTCGCCCCGGTCTTATCAACGCAATAGCGACCAAACACCAGTTTGTCTACCAGTCGCACCCCAGGGCCCAGACGAGAATATTCAAAAATCACGCTGTTATCAACGGTTGCGCCACTGCACACCCAGCAATTTTGACCAATCATGGCCGGGCCAACGATCTTGGCTCCATCTTCAATGCAGGTCATGCTGCCAATATAAACGGGGCCCTGGATATCGACTTTATCCCAATTGACGCTGACATTTAGCCCGGTGTAGATGCCCGGAGCAACTTCTTTGCCGGGAATGGCAACGTTTTTGACTTCACCACTCAAAACACTGCGAATCGCGTGCCAATAGTCAGGCACCTTGCCGATATCTACCCACTCAAAGTCCATCGGCAAACCGTAGAATGGGGCATCCATTTCGACTAGCTTCGGAAAAAGCTCGCTGCCGATGTCATATTCTTGCCCAGACGGAATGTAGTCAAGAATTTCAGGCTCAAAAATATAAATTCCCGTGTTGATCGTGGTGCTCAGGGCTTCTTCGACCGACGGCTTTTCTTGAAAGGCCTTGATCTTGCCATCTTCGTCGGTGACCACAACGCCATAGCTAGAGACCTCATTGCGAGGCACGGTTTTCATGATCACCGTGGCGATCGAGCCTTTTTCTCGGTGCCACTTAACCGCAGCAGTCAAGTCTAAGTCAATCAGGGCATCGCCGCAGAGCACCACAAACGTGTCGTCAAAAAACGGGGAGAAATCTTGGATTTTTTTCATGCCGCCCGCCGAGCCAACCGCCGAGCCGACTAGCTCACCATCAACGATCTTGCCTTCAAAAGAGTAGCCGATTTGCACACCAAACCGTTGCCCATCGCGAAAATAGCTCTCAATCTCATAGGCTAGATGACTCACATTGACCATGATTTCATCAAAGCCGTGCTGCCTAAGCAACTCAAGCAAAAACTCCATCACGGGCTTTTGCAGAATGGGAATCATGGGCTTGGGAATCGTATAGGTGATCGGACGAATCCGCGTTCCCTTCCCGGCTGCCAGAATCATGGCTTTCATAGATTGTTCTCTCTACCCTACACCGATATATTGCAAGCGTTTGAGCCTTGGACGGGAGGAATCTCCAACCCGCACTGAATCTTAATCAATCTGAGGCAAGTCTAAGGTTTAAACAGAAGATCGGCAATACCAGACCTTGACGTAACCTTTTGTGACTATAACGGTTCTGAGTAAGAAGTGACACACTCGCAAGGTTTAGTCCGATTAATTCCGCCATTTGTCCCAAAAAACGAATTAGACGAAGCTGCGATCGCCAGGTTTAACGTCCCCAGTTTGCCCACCTCGGCCTCTCAATCGAGCAAAACGCTTGCAGAAAGTTCGCTCAGTCCCGATTGGGCAAGTTGCAGCAGAGAGCGAATTTTTAAATCTTGGTAAAATTCTTCTTGAGCTAGCTCGACTTTGTTTTGCGCCGACAGCAGCAGCAGTGCCCAAAATACGCCGACTCGCTCATGATTGGGGTGAGCGTCGTGGAGATTTTCTTCGCTTCCTTTAGGTTTTTGATCTTTTAAGGCGACCCAAAACTCTAGCACTAGATCGAAGTCGATCCATTCTTTATCTTGGGCCACTTCTGTCCAATAGTCGTGAAAGAATTGCTCGATCGCGACCGCCATTTCTGAGAGATTTTCTTGGTGAGCGAGTTCGGCGATCGTTCGCACGGCCTGAGCGCGAGACTGAGGTTTGGGGCGACGCAATCGACTGCGCGGCGTGGCATCTTCTAGGGTGGTGGCGATTAGCTGTAGCTGGTCGATGAGTTCTTTGAGGGTGACTCGCCGCTTTTGAGGCGGTCGCGCTACGGCTCTGCGCCGCAGTTGACGCTCTAAGTGAGGTGGCAAGGCTTCACCCGCAACCGCCCCGTCGAGCAAGTCTGCCCCGTCGAACTCCTCAAGGTCGGCCACGATCGCTTCGGGCTGGGTCAAGCTATCGGCTTTGAGCAACAGCAGCATCGAGGCGTAGAGAAACGCCTGCCCCGACTGAGAGAGATTAGACTCATAGTGCTCTCGACCGGCGATCGCTGCGGGAGTCAACTCGCTCAAAAACCGATCGATGACATCAATGACCTTGACATCCCAAGGGTCGATCTCTCCCTGTTCTGCCAGGTCAATCAGGAGGGCGATCGCATCCTGTGCTAAAGAAAGGGTCATGGAGGCAAGGGGAGGGGTGAATGCTTTATGGTGACACGATCTTGCGGAATCGACTACTTAATTTTGATCTGCACAAAATACCCGGCTGCCAGAACAATCAGCCCTAGCAGCAGCAGCGGAACCACAAGACTCCAAAGACTAGCCGGATCGGTCATGCCGCCCCTCAGACCTGACTTATTGAGCAAACACTTCAGTAGACTCAGCATCTTGGGTCATGCCCTGGGGCAATAAGCGCTGCTGTTCCTGAATTTCTGCCTTATAGCGTTCGACATCTTGCTCAAGCTCATCAATGCGTTCTTCTCGCACCTGAAGCTCTTTGCGGGTGTCTAACATCCGCTGGATCTGACTCCAGACACTAAATACCCAGGCCATGACTGCCCCGATTCCCATCGCTAAGATTAGCTCGATCGAGAGCGGTGCCTGCACCTGCACGCCTTCGATGACACGAATCACGGCTGGTTCTGTGTTTTGAATGCCAAACAACACGAGGGCTAAACAGATCACGAAAATGATTAAGAAATTAACTTGTCGCATCTTGGGTTGTCTCCAATCACGCAGCTAGAGGTTCACCGTCTTTGATAGAAAATTGCTTGAGCATCGAAGCTGGAATCGAGTTTAGCATTCCCTCACTCACTCGATCGGCGGATAGTCTTTATGAACGACCTCCGTCACAATCACCTGGGTGGGGGAAACGCCTCGCATCGCGTCGATCGTGCCTTTGATGGTGCCTGCGATCGGCACGGCCACGACCACCCCCAAAAAACCGCCGATTTGCAGCCCCATCAGCAGCGCGATAAAAATCCATAAAGGGTTTAGCCCCGTAAACTCGCCCATCATTTTAGGAGCCAGCACATTGTCGCGGATTTGCTGCAAAATGACGGCGGCGATCGCGACTTGAAACGCCAGCCAAACACTTTGAAACATCACTAAAATCGTCACCACTCCGATGCCCAACACCGCCCCAATAAAGGGGATCAGTTCTGCAATGCCGATGATCAGGGCAAACAGCAGCGTAAAGGGAACCTTGAGTACCAAAAAAATCGGCAGCAGCCCGCCCGCCATAAACAGCGCCAGCAGAATTTGACTGAGAAAAAAATTGTGAAAATTTTGCCGCAGCGACTCACTAAAGGGGATACCAAACTTGGGCGGCAGCAGATTGATCAACCCCTGCCAGAGCCTCGCCCCATAGAGCAGCATATAGGAGGCCAACACAATGATTAAGATGCTGTCGATCAAGCCAGAAACGGTTCCCAGGGCAAATCCGAGGGCTTGGGTTGCGACTTCTTGAATCTGGTTCTCAATCTGGGTGCTGACTCGACCGCCAGCGCTCTTGAGGTCGATCGGAAAGCTGCGCGTTTTTGCCCAAGCATCCCAGAAGTCGAGATTTTGCCGAGTTGCCTCTAGCCAACCCGGAATTTTTTCGAGCAGTTGGGTGGTCTGGGCGGCTAAAACGGGCACCAGCGTCACGCCTAAAATCACCAAGATGGTGACGGCTACCAGCAGCACAATCACCACTGCCCCAACGCGCCTGATTCTAGCCCGCTCAAAAAACTCGACGGGGTAGTTGAGCAAAAACGCCAAAATTGCCGACACCACCAGCACCGTCACAAGATGCTCAAAATAGTGCAGCATCAACGCTACCAGCCAGACGTTGAGGGCAACAATAGGCCCACTCAGACCTAAGATAATTAGTCGTTGTAGGTCGGCTGAACGGCGAGACATCCGGTAAGGGTGATGAGGGGATCGTTAGGAGTTGGGCACTAGAGGGGGTGAAATCGTCGCGGCGGGCATGGCGCGTCTGAAATAGATTCCACCTGCTACGATCGCTCCAATCACAGCCGCCCCGATGCCCAACGGGTTAGGGAGCCAAAAAATCGCTTCTAGATGGTTGCTTTGCCCTGGTTGCAGCTTCCAAATTAGCTGCTTGCCTTCTCGTCGGGACACGATCGGGGTGCCCACCTGCGATCGTGTCCCGACGTTACGCGCACCCCAGGGTGCAGTCAGCCCAAACTCTAGCTCTAATAGCGAACCTGGACTGGCCAGCAAACTGCCATCTGGAGCAAGAACTCCTAGCGATCGCAGGTCTAGATCATAAATCAAGCGGTGACGCTGTAGGAGAATGAAATTGCCCTCTTGGACTTTAAGATGAGAATCGAGTTTGGGCAAGTCAAACTCTTTGCGAGTGCGAGAAGGGAGATCAGCGATCGGGCTGAAAAATTCGTTAAATCTGGTCTCTAATTCTCTACCGTTGCCAAACGGAATCGTGACTAAAATCTCTTGGTTTGAGAGGCGACGAGTTTTTCCCTGAATTCTGCGAACTCGTTTCTCAATGCCGTCAAGCCATTTTTGAGCCGTGCCACTGCTAAAACTGGTCAGTCGCTCATCAAGGCGAATGTGCTGCACGATCGTGCCGCGATTAGGACTTTCAAAATTGATGCCTACCTCAGATTTTACACAGCCTGACAGCAGCAAACTAGCGAAGAGAACCCAAATTAGGCTCGATTGTCGCAAAAAACGCAGTGCGCGATCGGTGAGGGAAACAGCGCTGGCAATTCTGTAAGGCATCGTGAACAGAGTCGGGAGTCCAATCATATCTAACACTACTTTCAGAAAAATCGCAGCAGCTAAGGCGTTAACCAACACAACTCGCTACAAAATCGCCCGCAAAAGATTCGGTATGACCCTGGCATTGTCTAAGTAAAGAACTTAACTCGCCCAAGCCAGCCCACCGACGACTAGAGCGGCGGCAATCAGCGCGACCCAAATAAAGAAATTGTCTTGGGTATTGACCTGACTTAAATCCACAGGTTCTGGAATAGCCGGACGGGGCTTTTGAGTAAGTTTGGGCGGAGTCGCCGAGCCAAATTTAGAAACGCCTCGATTGTCTTTAGCTTCACTGTCTGACAGCGATGACAGATCAGGGATCTCAGTCAGCCACTCAGGGCGAGTTTGCAGCTTAGGGGCTTCAAGAATGTAGAGCAGTCGCTTACCCTGTTGGCGAGTTTTAATGTCAGGATGACGACTAATTTTTTGGCAGAGGGCGATCGCGTCCGATCGCTGTCCGGCGGCTTCGTAGGCCGTCACGAGCCAGATCTGCACCTCTCCTCCAAAGCGCGAACCTGGCTCGGCTAAAGCGTTAGCGCGTTCTAAAAACTGCACTGACTTGCGGTATTCACCGCGCTCAAAGGCGTGTTTTCCGGTTTCATAGTCAGTGGTCGCAAGATCTAACTGTTCAGAACTCACAGGTTTATGAATTGATGTGGCTACTCTTGCATCCTAGGATATCTGAGAACCAAATTCCACCTCTCTAGGCTGGCAGGGTCGTCATCAGGCAATTAATTCTTTGACCGCCACGCTAAAACCAGACAAAACGCTGTGAGTAGTGGCGGCATCTTCTAGCCCCCGTAACTCCTGCTGTTGACTGGTGATCACCAGCACCCACTGACTATCTGGAAACACTAGCCAGACCTCTTCGCACTCAGAGGCAAGATATTCTCGAACTTTGGTGAACACCTCTTCGGCTTCATCGTTGGGCGAAACCACCTCAGCAATTAGCGAGAAACTGCGGGGCAAAATCTTAAAATCGCCATATTCAGCCACGAGATCGGGCGTTAGATAGGCGACATCAGGGCAGCGGGTTCGTCCAACCGTTCGGCACGAGGTTTCGGTATACACTTCTCCTCCTTGACCACTAGAGGCTGCGTAGTTGCCCCAATAACGAGCGAGTCTGGCTTGAATTCGTCCTGTTTTTGCAGTCATGGCTTGTTTTTTGATGAGGTGCCCATTGATCCACTCTGTGCGATCGGGTGGGTTTGCCAAAAACTCTTCGAGAGAAACGGTGGGAGCATCGGGAGTCGATAGCATGGGCACCTCCAAATAGGATTTAGACCTGATCCAAACTGGGATTGCGTTTGAGCACGATCGCTCGCTTATCCATCATAGTGATGAAAGCGGGCATATCAGGGGAGGCCCGATCGCCGACCTTCAATTCTGCAACGACCTGGTTAAAGGTCTTGCCATCGGTCATGCGATAGGCAATTTCTTCGACTTCAGCCCAAGTGAGATCGCTCTGCACATAGGCTTTGGCCATGACGTTGAGCAGATTTTCCCATTTGTTGCCCTCGGCTTTAGTCAACATCGTGTGCGGAATGTTGAGGATGCGATCGAACTCGTAATACCAAGATTTAGGCTGTCGCTTGACAATATTCTCAAATAGAGCCTGGTGATCGGGGTTGCTGACGGCTTTATCCGCCTCAGTCGAAACGATAAACATCGGGGCAGAAGGCTGATCTTTTGAGCGCTGAAGAATCTCTTTGCCTATATCGAGATAGACCCGCAGAGCCGCTACCATAAAGCCTTTATAGCCAATGGTTTTCTCAGGCGGGGTGTCATCAATCCATTCAAAATAAGTGTTGAAGGTTTTGACAAATAGATCGATCACTTTGTTACTGCTGCTGAGATAGGCGGCAAACAGCAGGGCCCGATCGATGTCTTTAGCACGCTCTATCGCCAGCCATGCTGCTAGAGTGCCGCCGCCAGATAGACCGCCAACGACGACACGATCGCCCAAAGTCTGAGCTTTTTGCAGCCAATCCAGCCCAAATTGCTTATAGGTGTCGGCGCTGGTGGGCAGAGGGGGAGGGTTGTCGCGATTCCAGTCACCTGCCTGACCGTGACCCGGCATCCGAGGAATCAGAACGTTATAGCCAGCCTGATAGAGCGTGCGCCCCATCGGCAAAAACTGGTAGGGAGCCGCCGTAAAGCCGTGAAAAAATAAACAGACTTTAGAAGTCGGAGCCGCGTGCAGCAGAAACAGCGATCGACAGCCCTCATTTTTGACAGGCAGCTTGTCTTCTTGGCTCTTGACCCGTTGAGCCAAGTTGATCGAGGCGATGGGATAACTGAGGCGTGAGAGAAAGTTGGGCATAGAGTGCAGATGAGGAGGGTCAGCAATTCAGAATCTCGAACTTTAAAGTTCCTTCTCTAGTGGCTCCCTAACGGTTGCCCATAAACTCAGACGCGACGATCATTGAGCCGATCCCGGCATCGGTGAAGATCTCAAGCAGCAGGGCGTGGGGGAGGCGGCCATCGATAATGTGGGCCGCCCGAACGCCTTGGGCTAGCGATCGCACACAGCAATTGACCTTTGGAATCATGCCGCCAGAGACCACACCGTCTTCGATCAGTCGCCGAGCGTCTTGAATATCTAGCCGTTGAATCAGGGTGGCGACATCTTTATAGTCACGCAAAATTCCTGCTGTGTCGGTGAGCAAGATTAACTTTTCGGCCCCTAGGGCGGCGGCAAGCTCTCCGGCCACGGTGTCGGCGTTGATGTTATACGCCTGTCCTGTTTCATCGGCGGCGACGCTAGAGACGACGGGGATGTGACCCGTTTTAACCAGCGAGTCTAGAATCTGGATGTTGACGTTAGTGACTTCGCCCACAAACCCGATGCCTTCTTCATCCGCAGGGCGGGCGGTGATGAGACTGGCATCTTTGCCGCAGAGTCCGACTGCCGAGCCGCCTGCCTGGTTGATCAGTGAGACAATTTCTTTGTTGACGCGACCGACCAGCACCATCTCGACGACATCCATTGTGGCGGCATCGGTGACGCGCAGCCCGTTTTTAAACTGCGGCTCAATGCCTAGTTTGTCAAGCCATGAGTTGATTTCAGGCCCGCCGCCGTGCACGAGCACCGGGCGCAACCCCACGCACGACATAAACACGACATCGCGGATGACTTTTTCTTTGAGGGCAGCATCTTTCATGGCTGCGCCGCCGTATTTGACGACGATCGTGCGTCCGGCAAATTGTTGAATGTAGGGCAGCGCCTCACTCAGCACCCGGACTCGTGTAGCTTCGGCCTTTTCAAAGTATTCGCTTTCGTTAAGCATGGGCAAAGTAGAAAGATGGCTATGCAAATTATGCTGCCTGCAACGACGAAACGACGATCGCTAATCTAAAATTTCGTCGAGGCTGATCTGAATCTGGCTAAATCTGCTTCATCACCGTGGGGAGCAACTGCGCCGGAATCTTTGAAAATGCTAGGGTTTGACCTTGAATGCCCTGGCGATCGTGCAGCGTTCTCACAGTTTGAACTAGATGGGCCATCGCACTTTCACAAAACTCCGGGTTTTCTTGCCAGCCTTGCACAGCCTGCACTTGGTGAGAAAGGGCTGCTTCTAGATAGTGCGATCGAGTGTCTGACTCTAGAGCGGCGCGATCGTCAGTGGCTAACTGATGATAAGCCGAGCCTAAATTGTTATGGGCTGCATACAAATCAAAGGTCAAGGCTATAGGGGAGGGAATGGTCGATGAGAGAGCATGGACGGCGGCGATCGCGTCTTTATAAGCCGTGATTGCGTTGTGCAGATGCTGCGATCGATCGGCGGGGTGAGTAGACGATAGGGTTGCTAGATGCCAATAGGCCGTGCCCAGATTATTTTGCGTGGCGGCATTGGCGGCAGGCACTATTTCTAACGTGCGATAAATGAGAGCGATGCGATAGGCGGTGATCGCCAGCATCAAAAAGTCTTCTGGGGTGGCGTTGAGCAGTTCAGACGGCTCATGACGTGGACATTGAGACAGATTCCAATAAGCGGTGCCCAAGTTGTTTTGAATCATGGCATAGTGCAGCGGCTCTAGCTCTGGGTCATAGTGATGGAGCGCTTCTATATAAGCCCCGATCGCCGACTGCAAGTTTAGAGTCGATGCTTTGTGTTGAGCCAGATTCCAGAAAGCCGTGCCCAGATTATTTTGCGTTGCAGCATAGCGAGAGGGATCATCGTTTGCCGGGCGATGTTTCAGAGCCTGTTGATAAGCGCTGATCGCTTGCTGCAAGTTTTCGACGGGATCTTGATGATAAGCCCGATCGCTGTAAGCCGATCCCAAATTGTTTTGAATCATGGCATAAGTCTGCGATCGCGCTTCGGGATCGATCGGCTCTAAAGCCAATTGATAGGCGCTGATGGCTTTCTCTAAATTGGGCAGGGCCTGATCGGGCGATTGGCGAGACAGCATCCAATAAAGACTGCCAATATCGTTGAGCAGATCAGGACGGTCAGACGAATCTGACGCTAAAAACCTCAGCCCTTGCTCATAGGCGAGACACGCGATCGTCAGGCATTGCAGCGATGAATTGCCCTGCTCAACCTGCGCTCGATAGCAGTCTCCTAGCTGTTGATAGGTCAAAGAAAGCACGGCGGCAGGGGCCCGATCGCGGTGCAATTCCTCTACGTGTTGCAAGATGCGGAGCGGCTCACCCGTGTGCTCTAGATTGAAAGAAGACTTGGAGTCAGACTCGGAAACGGCCTGTTCGACGGCCGCTAAAACCAGATCAGCCAGATCGAGTTCTGCTTGCGATCGCGTTGAGACAGGAGCAGACGGTTGGGGAAGGGGAGCAGACAGTTGGACGATCGCGGGCTGAGAGGCAAGCGTAGAGGGTTGACGGATTTTTCTGGCTCGCTGATCGGTGCCAACCGGGGTTGGGTCGCCTTCAAATTCAAACACTCCGGTGTGCCACTGCCAAAATTCGGGCACTGATTGCAAAATCGCTCGACACCAGGGGCGCGACACCCAGAGCACTAGGTTAAAGTCTACGGTGGCTAACTGCTCGGCTAATTGCTGCAATGAGTTGAGAAACTCACGCTGAATCTGGACAGGCTGACGCGTCAGAGACTCAACCCCAACCATTTGAAAACTGGTAGTCAGGTCAAAGGCTGATTTCATGCGCCTGGGTTTTGACGATCGCCACTGATGAATTTGCGCTAAGACATCTGGGTTTTCTAGACTGAGATTGAGCGTCACTAACTTGGGAACGTCGTCTGTCTGACTGTTGTAACTAGGTTTTGGTTTAAGCTCAAAGTTAAGCGGCGAGGTTTCTAAATCTGCCTGAAGTCGGGTCGCAAAGCGATCGCGCAGCCGCACATCATCACAGACTGCGATCAAAATCTGACGACGGAGGTTTAGACTCAGCGCCAGCCTCAAGCGCAAGTAGATAGGTTGGTTTAAGCTTGAGAAATTTTGAGAAACAAGCTCGGTCACTAGGTTGCTAGAGGCAGGTTGAGCATCAACGAGTGGCATCAGTGATCATCCATGTCACGCAAGATGACGGTGTAGATTGAGATGCCATTCTTTTCGACTCGGTTTTGCCGAGGTCAGGATGGAATAGACACTTAAAAAACTGTCTAAACACGCAACTATCCCCCATGTTAAGCGGTCTGTGCGGCCCTGGATGCGATCGCGAGATGGTGAGCACGCAAAAGCCAGGTGCTCACTGTGCGTAAGTAACCTGGCTATCTCAAACTCGCTAAAGTCTGAGGTGCGATCGTAAAGGGGATATTTTAAAGTGAAAATCTTATGAGACAGAAACCGCAACAAAGATCAGACCACCCACCAACAGCGCGCCAACCGTGCCTAGAATCAAATAGTTACGCTTTTGTGAGGCGGTTGGAGGGGTCGCTTCATAGATTTTAGGCTCGATCGCGTAGTTGTTTAAGCGGCCGCCTTCTTCAACGGTGTAGCGCATAGGAACGTCTCCTGAGGTGTTTTGTTAAGTTTAGCAAACTTTTAGCCATTATTCTCAGTCTGAGGTAAGAAATTTTAACCTTGTGTTTATCTGGACACAATAGCCGAAAATTCAGGGAGTTGTGAAGCGGTTGACAGCCCTCTACTTGACTGAAACAATCGAAGATCTCACCCCTGGAGAAGCAACTGAATAATGAACCCATCCAATGAATCTAGCGGCATCTATCCTCGGCTCGATCGCATCACTGAGAATCTTGAGATGCTGACTGAGCAAGTGGGGCGACTCACTGAGGGAATAACAGAAATTAGGCTAACCACTCAGCAGCAGGCATTAATCAGTCAGCAGCAGGCAGACAACATTACGCGCTTGGTTGCGATCGTCGATCGTCAAACTCAGATGTTTGAGAAGCTCTTTGATCAGCAAAAGCCCTAACAAAGAAGCTGACTCGGCTCAATCCTATGTATCTCAGACTCTTTATCTGCCGATCGTGCCCGTCATCGGTGAGCTTGCACTGGCATAAGCCTTGACTGGAATCCGCCCGGCTTGGTAGGCAAGACGACCCGCTTCGGTGGCGAGATTCATCGCCCTTGCCATCGCCTGTGGATTGGTCGCCAGGGCGATCGCCGTGTTGACTAACAGCGCATCGGCTCCCATTTCCATCGCTTGGGCGGCTTCGCTAGGGGCACCAATGCCTGCATCGACCACCACCGGAACCTTCGCATTCTCAATAATGATCTGAATATTGGCAGCATTTTTGATGCCCTGCCCTGACCCGATCGGGGAACCCAACGGCATCACCGTCACACAGCCAACCTCTTCTAATCGCTTGGCTAATAAAGGATCGGCATTGATATAAGGCAAGACCGCAAAGCCTTCTTTGACTAATTGGGCGGCGGCTTCAAGGGTGCCGATCGGGTCGGGCAGCAAATACTTCCCATCAGGAATCACTTCGAGCTTGACAAAGTTGTTGTCTTCTTGACCGAGCAGTTTTGCCATTTCTCGACCCAGACGAGCGACTCGCACCGCTTCTTCGGCCGTTTGACAGCCTGCGGTGTTGGGCAGCATCCAGATTTTTGTCCAATCCAACGCTTCGGCGAGTCCTTCGTGCCCTGGGGCGCTGGTCTGCACGCGACGAACGGCAACGGTGACGATTTCGCTACCGCTAGCAGCGATGCTCTGGCGCATTTCCTCAAAGGTGCGATATTTTCCGGTTCCGGTCATGAGGCGCGATCGAAACGTCCGGCCGGCGATCACTAAGCCATCTTCTATCGGACGTTCGGTAGGTTTGTCGAGTGTCTGCATATCATTCTCTTCCTTCGGTTCCTATCACATGGTCTGGGTTATGACCCATTGCTCTGAGTTGCGCTTTTAAGCGATCGACCTCAGCTTCTGCCTGAGTTGCTCTTTGCTCGGCTCGGTCTGCTCGTGCGGCGATTTCTTCATAGCGCTCAAACAGTCGCCCGTCGGGCCGATAGAGTTCTAAACCTCCGTCTTGGTTGAGGGTGAAGCGCACGTTTAAGCGAGGACTCACCCAGCCTTCTATTACTTCGATCGCTTCTAGCCTATCGTTTTGGCGAAGAAATCCTCCTAGACTTAAGCGATCGGGATCGTAAATATAATATTCTTCCACTCCGTAACGCTCATAAAACTGAAACTTTCGCGTCATTTCAGGAATGGTGTTGCCTGGAGAGATAATTTCAAAGACGACTTGCGGAGGAATATTGTCTTCTTTCCACTGTTGATAGCTGCCTCGGTCGCCTTTGGGTCTGTTAAACGCCACCATTACATCGGGCGCTTGGCGCAGCTTGTTGTTGCCTTCGACGGGATACCACAGCAGATCTCCCCCCACAAAAATCTGTGGATCGTCGCTAAATAACCAGTCCACGCCTTTCTTGACGTAGACAATATACTCAAACTGTCGGGTGTTATCTGACATGGGCAACCCGTCAGAATCGGGATAGAGGATTAATGAAGGGGTGGCGACCATTGGCTTTTTCCTGCCTTTTGCTTTCAGGTTGAAGCACGAGTGAGAGTCTCAATTATGGCTGAAATCGAGACTGACCGACTGTGCTTCCGCAGGCTGAGGCAGAAATTGGGTCAGTTGGAGTTGCTATGGCTGAACCGTGACCAGTGGAAGGCATCTAGCAACGGGTCAGACTTTTGATGCACCCGATCGGCGATCGTGACTCCGGTTATCGGTGCTAATAGAATTCCGTTGCGGTAGTGTCCCGTTGCCAGGGTCAAGTTTTGATAGGGACTCGCTCCTAAAATCGGCAGTTCATCCGGCGTAGCAGGGCGAAACCCCCACCAAAGTTCTTGAATCGGATAATTCTGCAAGGCGGGATAGAGCCGAATCGCAGCCGACAAAAGTTTTTGAATTCCTAGGGGCGTGTTGCCGGGAGTAAATCCAACTTCTTCGCTGGTTGCGCCGACGATGATTCGTCCGTCTTGTCGAGGCACGAGATAGCTGTCTGCCCCAAACAGCACCGTTTTTAGCGGCATTGCGTCGGCTGGCACCTGCACCGATAGCATTTGTCCTTTTTTGGGAGTCACGGGAATAGGCAAAAGACTCTGTGACCAAGCTCCGGTAGCTAGAACGTAGTGATGCGCTTGCAAGATTCCGGCGGATGTTTGAAGATGAGTGACGCGATCGCCGTTCTGCACAATCTCCTCTACCGTCACCCCAGTTTGGAGGTTGACCCCCAATTCTTGAACGGCAACCCATAGCGCTTTGGCCAGCAGCCGATTGTCTACTTGCGCGTCGTCAGGAAACCACCAACCGCCAGCGACATCAGCCCCTAACCCCGGTTGACGCTGGTGAATAGTTGCCCGATCGAGCCATGATTCTAGATCGTGATCCTTAAAGTCTGGGTTTTCTAGATAGGCAGGTGCCAAAATTCCACAGTCCCAATATCCCGTGTTGAGTCCAGTGAGTTCTTCTAGCTTATAAACCCAGTCAGCATAGAGGGCACGACTGCGAAGACACAGATCTAGCAGGGGGCTGGGGAGCATTTTTTCGGCTTGAGGGGCGAGCATTCCGGCGGCAGCGTGGGTGGCAGCTTCGGCAAAATCGCGGCACACGATCGTCACCGAGGCACCCTGTCGTTTTAGCTCTAGCGCGATCGTTAAACTGATGATGCCGCCGCCCATCACCAGCACGTCACAGGTAGACTTCATGGTTTTGCTTAGGCTCTACAACGAGTTACCATGCTGCTCTCACCGCAGGCGTTTGAGCAGGAACTGTGCTTCCCACAGCCGGGTTAGCGGTGCCAGAATTGGCAGAAGATGCCGGAGAAGTAGTGGTAGCGGTGGGACTGGTAGCGCCACCATTTTGACTGACCGCCCCATAATTTTGAGTGCCGGGACGGTTGGCTGAGTTGCTGGCGGTAAACGATTGGGTTCCCGTTTTTGGGGCGTTGGGGTTGGTTGCGTCAATCTGATTAGTGCCCCGATTGTTGAAGGGAAACACTCCAGCAATGTTTAAGATCCAGGCGACTGCGATCGCCACCAGCGTACCCCCGATAATTCTGCCAGGAAAATTCATAATTGATCACTGCTCTAGTTGCTTTTAGACTACCTAAGTTTCTATTAAAACACTTGACACTGAGGGTAGAAGTGTTCCTCTACCCTATAAGTCTCAGTATCTTTTATGAGGAAACCCGCATTATCCCAGCTTTGTGAAGCTTTGGGTCGAGAAGCGCGATCGCTCTCATGACTCTGAGCACTTTAAAGAATGTCACGATCGGGGGTGGGATTCTGCAAATATTTGAGGGTAGATTGAGGAAGTCACGGCCCCATGCGGCGATTGGAGAGAACCCTGTGAGTTATTCTGTCAGAGATCTAGGCGCAGAGATTTTGCTGATCGAAGATTTTTTAGAGCCGTCGCTCTGTGCCCACATTATTGACGTGGCAGAGTCGGCTCACTTTGCACCTGCTTCAATTTTGCTCGAAACCGTCGATGCCGATGTTCGCAGCAGTGGCTTACTGCGGCTTGACCCCAAAAACTCGCTGCTCAAATCAACCAACGAGTTGTTAGTAGGCAAAATCGCGATCGTGCAGCAAGCGCTGTTCAAATATTATGGGGTGAAGTTTCCCTATGCCGAAACCTGCTCAATTTTGCGTTATTTGCCCGGACAGCACTATAAGCGTCACGTCGATAACATTTTGTTAACCAGCCGCTTTCAAGAAGTTGAACAAGGCATTCCGACGCGAGACGTGAGTGTGGTGGGCTATCTCAACGACTGTGAGGGCGGCGAGACGTTGTTCGATCGTCAAGACATCAAAGTCAAACCCAAAATGGGCAGCGCGATCGTGTTTCCTGCTTGCTACACCCATCCTCATCAGTCGCTGCCAGTCACTCAGGGGCGAAAATATGCCTGGACAAGCTGGCTCTATCACTAGATTCACGCGCTATCGCCGCTTTTCGGGCAGGTTGCGCGGCGGCACAGTCTGCCCTTGAGAAAATCGCCGTTCAAATCGACCTAGCGCAAACCAGACCAGGGCAGCTAGGGAGATGGTCGCTGATTCAATCCAAGCAGCAGGTTGATTGAGACTTAGGGACGCGATCGGAACCATTGCTAGCGCGATCGCACCAATCCCGATACAAACGGCTCGAATTTGCTGAATTCTTGCCAAGGCCGTGCGACAACTCGCGCAGTTTTTGGTGTGAGAGTGATAGCGATCGAGCAATTGCTCTTTAGATAACGCCGGAGTCAGCGCCTGACCCTCAAACGGATTGGCGTGATATTGGTTGACCCATTGACGCAACTCACTCACAAAGCGATCGGCGCGAGTGGGCAAATAAAACGCTTTGGCAAAACTAGGACTGCCGCCCCGCTTTTCTAAATAGCGCTCTTGGAGATGCAGAAAAATTTGGTCATCTTCGAGAATGGCGTTTTGATTGGTGTGCGAATACCAGCGCGGGGTAAGCTTGATGAAAAACGCAGGAATTTTGGCCGAAAACTTAAACGGAAAAATCGCGAATAGGCGACATTCTCCCTTGCGGGTGGGGGTGGCATAGACCACGGTTAGCGTTCTGCCAAACTGTTTGGAGGTGAGATCGTGCCACATTAAATTCGGCGCAACAAATGCAGTATCTTGTCGCCCTAACGTGCCTCGGCGCGGCCCTTCTGCCCACACGCCTCTAAAGCCCTGACGATCGGACTCAACCACCTCTAACTCAACCGGGGCAGCATTGACACGATTGCCCACTGATTTGTGGTGAGTGAAAGGCAAATGACTAGAATCGAGCACGTTTTCTAACAGCGTCAGCGCGTCGTAGGGCAGATCGCGAAAGGTGTTGAGACACACCCACTCCTCAGGCGATTCTTCGAGGGCTGCGACGATCGGGACGGTGACTTTTTCAGCATTTTCGGGCTGACCTGCATAGACAAACAGCAAACCCTGAGCCATAGCCGTGGGCAGCGACGCAGCACAGGCTCTTTGAGCGAGATGAGCTACACCCTCTGCGGGCTGTTGAGGAATGCGATCGCACTGTCCGTCTCCGGCAAACGCCCAGCCGTGATAGGGACACTCTAACAGTCCGTCTTCGGCAACCCTGCCTTGAGAAAGTGAGGCGAGTCGGTGTGGGCACTGGTCATCAAACACTCGCCAAGCTTGACTGTGACGATCCCACCAGATGACGAGATCGCGATCGAGCAGCGTGAAGGGGGTGAGGGCAGCCCGATCGAGGTCTGCTAGATAAGCGATCGGGTGCCAGGCTTCTTGCCAGTCAAAGCGCGTGGGGTCACTGCCTCCGGCTGCAAATGCGCTGTTTTTAGGGGAAAGTTGGGGCACGATCGCTGAAATTCTGTCTTCTAAATTCATGGAAACTCTGGCGGACTTAATGAGGCTCACTGTCCGATTTTATCGCGCCTGCTTGAATTGTAAAGATTTGTTTATTAACTCAAATAACTTGTGCTTGCTTATACCGTGTGCTGTTGCTGCAACACTTGATGGATGCTCTCAACAAGCATTTCAATAAAGTCAACCGCACCAGTCACCAGCACTTCATCAATGTTCCATCGACTTCCAAGATTAAACGTTGGGTCTATGTCGGCTTCATGAGCAATTTTATTTCTCCGATCAACAATCGAATTTAGTTGTTGCTTGATATCTTTCGCAGGTTTATTGATCTGGATTGCAATCTTATCCCACAATTTTTTGTCTGAGATGTATCTGATGGCCTCAGCAATTTTGTCTGCTTGCTGAAAGCTCTGATATCCTAGACGTTCTCGAATCTCACTCTCTAGCCAAGATGTATTATTGAGCCGATTTAGAACACCATCTGATATTGCAGGGATTAAAGCTGAGACCGTGTGGGATTGCTGGAGAAATGTATAGTCGTGAGCTTGTTGAACTTCATTTTCAAGCCAACCTGCAATCGCGATCGCGGTTAGTCGATCCTGACGTGCACTACCCAAAGACACTTGGAAGCGGGAGAACGCCTTTGGCTCAGAACGTTGTCCTCGGTGGATTTCTAGCATTCCCAACGTCACAACTTCATGAACGTAATGAGCCAGTGCGCTCACAGCCAGCACTAGCGCAGCACGCAGCATATCTGACACATCAAGTGCGCCAGTAGCTTGAGATTTGACAGAGTTATGAAGCGCAATCAGGTCTCGGACGCGACCAATGCTGATGCGAAATTGGTCAAGCGCTGACTGCATACGCGGAACTCAATGCAATAATCTTGTCTGCTAGGTCAGAAAAGGTTTTTTCAAACTCTTTCTGCTTCTCCTTATTATTCTCTAATACCTTTCCTGTCTGATTTAACTGTTGAGGAGTCAAGGCATAGACCGGGGTGCGATGTTTTTGAGACAAAGCAATCAGACTATTGAAGTTTGAGATCTTCGTCAGCGTAAAACTATCCTCAACCCTTTGCTCTTTATAAAGATGGTCAGGTAGCAATATATTACTTTGACGCAGGGTTGGAATCAATTTTCAGAAACAGCTTGCTCAATCTTCTCAATCCAAGTTTGAAATGCCGTAGTCTCCTTACCTCGTATGATGCGATAGTTTTGAACGATAGTTCCTAGAAAATGCAGGTTAAAGTTGGGGAACGGATAGTTAGCTTCTTTCAGCGCTGGAAGTGAGCTTGCCGATTTTGCCCAAGCGCTCCATCTTGGTAAAACTTTTGCCAAGGAATGAATTGCCATAACAGAGAAGAAATCCGCCGTGGTAGGTACTAAAAAGAAGTCGCTCGTCATCAGCAAGTTTTGATTGATTGATCCTAAGCTTGGACTCATATCGATCAGCAAATAATCAGCGCTGAATTTGGACGCTGTTTTCTCAAGCAGATCATTGATAGCACCTGGTAAATTCTTAAGCGCTTGGATTGAGCCACTTAATTCTTGAGCAATACCTAGTGTTACTTCATACTCAGCAAAGCCGACGTGACCAGGCAAGAGAAATAAGCCGTCCCGACCTTGTATAGGAATACAATCAACCGCTTCAATGGCTCTAGGCTGTGACTCAAACGCGGGAGCCAATCCTGTCTTGATGTTTGAAGTTGTGTTGTAGATTTCTTGAATTCTCGCCTCGTCATCCTCAGTTTCTTCTCCCAAAGCCATGCCTGTGAGATTACATTGGGGGTCACTGTCTACAAGGATTACTCTTTTCCCTTTAGAGGCAAGCATCCAGCCCAGGTTGAAGGTGGTTGTCGTCTTGCTGACTCCGCCCTTGTTGTTGAATAAGGCAATTTTTTGAACCATTGCGTCAAGCCCTTTTGTACAAATGTCGCGATCGCTGTCCGCTCAAAACTCAAAAAATGAGTTAATTCCTAATTCCTAGCCTCTAGCTCTGAGTATAGCTTGAAGCCTTCTAACCAGAGTCCTACCCCCAAGAGAGGTTGAGATGCCACCGACAATTCTAGAACTTGTGGTGGTTGTTCTTAGCAACACTTTTAGCATCTTGGGCATAGTTTGAACCTAATTAGAGATGAGTGGTCATGCTAGATTTTCACGCTACATCGCACAAATATCTGGATTGCCATCAGTTGCCTAGACCCAATCTGCTTGACTCTTTAAGCAACGGCATAGCAAAGAAATGGCTCACTGCATTTCGTATATGACAGCACGGTATTAAATTAAAAATTAAACGAGAATATCATTTTGCGAGACAAAACTATCTATCTCAAGAGAGAAGTGATTTTGGACTTTAGATGGAAGCCAAAATAGCAGATTGGTTATTAACATGGTATCGAGTCAATAATGATTGCTAAAAATCTCGATCGAGCCTTTTTAATCCTGTGACCACGTTGACAACTCTCAGTAGAAAGCGTATCTATCTATTTACAGCTTGTTAGTTGAGCGCTCTAGTTCATCTCAACTTTTACGACTTAAGCAACTTATAAACCCTCCAATAATCTAATTTATTGAGACAACTTATGTCCCAATCTAATCAACAGACTGTACACAATCTGTCCCAAAACCCATCTACAAAAGCAGACCTTAAACATTCAAAACTGCACTGGATAAATCAAGATAGTTCTAGCTTAGAAAATGCTTTTCCAGGCACACCTGATTTGATTTGTCTATCTCACCTGCGATGGGATTTTGTCTATCAACGCCCTCAGCATTTGTTGACTCGGTGCGTCCAAGATCGACGAGTTTTTTTGATTGAAGAACCCCTGTTTGGCCCAGACGATCACGCTTGGCTAGCTTTGAGTCGGCGCGAGTGTGGCGTTTGGGTGGTGGTGCCTCATCTGCCCCAAGGGTTAGAGCACGAAGCCACGATCGCGCTTCAAAGACAGCTATTAGATGACTTATTCGCAGCCTGTAAAATTTGTGATTATGTCTTCTGGTATTACACGCCGATGGCGCTGGCGTTTACCGATCATCTTCAGCCGTTGGCGATCGTTTACGACTGCATGGACGAACTCTCGGCATTTCAAGGTGCTCCCCCAGCGTTGAGAGAGCGAGAACTGGAGCTATTTCAAAAAGCAGATTTGGTGTTTACGGGGGGGCAAAGCCTCTATGAGGTTAAGCGACATCAGCATCCCAATGTCTATGCTTTTCCGAGCAGCATTGATGCCCCTCATTTTGCCCGGGCCCGTCACCCGATCGCCGAACCTCCCGATCAGGTCAACATTCCCCATCTGCGTCTCGGCTTTTATGGTGTGATTGACGAACGCATGGATATCGACCTGCTTGCAGGGGTTGCAGATGCCCGCCCTGACTGGCATTTTGTCTTAATCGGCCCCGTTGTAAAAATTGATCCTGCTACATTACCGCAGCGTTCTAATCTTCATTATCTTGGCGGCAAGTCTTACCAAGAATTGCCTAATTATCTAGCCGGGTGGGATGTCGCCCTCTTGCCCTTTGCCCGCAACGAATCGACTCGATTTATCAGCCCCACCAAAACGCCCGAATATCTTGCGGCCGGAAAGCCCGTGGTTTCGACCTCAATCTGTGATGTGGTGCGTCCCTATGGAGAGTTGGGATTGGTGCAAATTGCTGATGATCCCGCTGAGTTTGTGGCAGCCATTGAAACTGCGCTGCAAATCGCTCAACAAGATTCTGAATGGCTCGATCGCGTCGATGCCTTTCTATCTCAAAACTCGTGGGATCAGACCTGGGACAGCATGAACCACCTGATCGGGTCGGTCGTCTCAACGGTCAAGACCTCTTCTAGGTCGCCCTCAGACCTCTAGTTGCTCTGTCTCAATCATTTATAAAAAGGTCTTGCGATGTTTGATTATTTAATTGTAGGAGCCGGATTTGCTGGCAGCATTCTGGCAGAACGGCTTGCTAATCAGTCTGGCAAAAAAGTGCTGATCGTCGATCGTCGCAACCACATCGGCGGCAACGCCTATGATCACTACAACGAAGCCGGGGTTTTAGTCCACAAATACGGCCCGCACATCTTTCACACCAATTCTCGCGACGTGTTTGAATATCTGTCTCACTTCACCGAGTGGCGACGCTATGAGCATCGGGTTTTGGCGAGTGTCGATGGACAGTTGGTGCCGATTCCCATTAATCTCAACACGATTAACAAATTATACGGACTGAATCTCAACGCCTTTGAGCTTGAGAAATTCTTTGAGTCAGTCGCAGAACCCAAAGACTCAATTCGCACCTCTGAAGATGTGGTGGTGAGCAAAGTTGGGCGAGAATTGTATGAAAAATTCTTTCGCAACTACACCCGCAAACAGTGGGGCATTGACCCCTCAGAGTTGGATAAATCGGTCACGGCGCGGGTGCCGACTCGCACCAATCGCGACGATCGCTACTTCACTGACACTTATCAAGCCATGCCGCTGCACGGGTTTACGCGGATGTTTGAGAATGTGCTGAGTCATCCCAATATTAAGGTGATGCTTAACACTGACTATCGAGAAATTCGCGACATGATTCCCTACAAGGAGATGATCTACACCGGGCCCGTAGACGAATTTTTTGACTATCGGTTTGGCAAATTGCCCTACCGATCGCTGGACTTTAAACACGAGACTCTGAACGAATCCGTTCATCAATCAGCGCCCGTCGTCAACTATCCCAATGAGCATCTCTATACGCGCATCACTGAGTTTAAATATCTCACCGGGCAGGAGCATTCTAAAACCAGCATTGTTTACGAATTTCCGAAAGCAGAGGGCGATCCTTACTATCCGGTGCCGCGCCCCGAAAATGCCGAACTCTACAAAAAATATAAAGCCCTAGCCGACACCACCCCTAATGTGGAATTTGTCGGGCGACTCGCCACCTATAAGTATTACAACATGGATCAAGTGGTGGCTCAGGCTCTTGCGACCTATGCAAAACTCAGCGATCGCACCCGCTGGCAGCCCGAAGAAAAAAACGGTCACGCCTTGGCAGGAACCGTTCGATAGTGTCACCCGATCGCTCGGTTAATTTGGATTGAAATATAGGGATGAGAACCTCGATAATCAGTCAGCCCGTGGAACGCTGGCACCCTCACGATCGAGCACAGATTGCGAATGCTGTGGTGCAAAAATCTGAAGTAGAACTTTGGGCAGGCGTGGAATGCACGGTCAATCGCGTTGGCAATCAATATTTTGATCAACTTCAACGCAACGGACACGCCGATCGCATCACTGATCTAGAGCTATTTGCATCACTGGGGGTGACAGCAATTCGCTACCCGGTGCTATGGGAACGCATCGCACCCGGAAATCTCGATCAAGCCGATTGGTCGTGGGTTGATCAGCGACTGCAACGACTGCGAGAATTGGAAATTGAACCGATCGTAGGCTTAGTTCATCACGGCAGCGGGCCCGCTCACACCAGCCTGATCGATCCTGCCTTTGCTCAAAAACTGGCCAAATTTGCCCAAGCGGTAGCTGCCCGCTATCCCTGGGTGAGGCGCTATACACCCATCAATGAGCCACTGACCACGGCCCGATTTAGCGGATTGTATGGTCATTGGTATCCCCACGGGCAAGATCCCCTGACGTTTGCCCACACATTGCTGAATCAGTGCCGAGCGATCGTGCTCTCAATGCAGGCGATTCGCCAGATCAATCCCGATGCCCAACTGATTCAAACCGAAGACTTGGGCAAAGTGTCCAGCACATCTTTACTCAACTATCAGGCAGAGTTTGAAAACGAGCGTCGTTGGTTAAGCTTTGATCTGCTGTGTGGGCGGCTCGATCGCACTCATTTTTTTTGGCATGAGCTATGCAAAATTGGAATTCTAGAATCCGATTTAGAGTGGTTTCTCGAAAACCCTTGTCCGCCGGATGTGTTTGGCATTAACCACTATTTGACCAGCGATCGCTTCCTAGACGAACGCCTCGATCGCTACCCGCCCCAACTTCACGGCGGCAACGGCAGACATCAATATGCCGATGTCGAAGCCGTGCGGGTCTGTCCTGAAGGCATTTTTGGGCATCGCCATCTCCTTCAAGAAGTGTGGGATCGCTATGGCCGCTCGATCGCCCTGACCGAGGTGCATTTAGGCTGCACTCGTGAAGAACAACTGCGCTGGTTTAAAGAAGCCTGGGATGCCGCAGACCAGCTTCGCCAATCAGGAGCGGATATTAGAGCCGTCACCGCTTGGTCGCTGCTCGGTGCCTATGATTGGAACACGCTGCTCACCCAGAGCGACGGATTTTATGAGCCGGGCGTTTTTGACCTGCGATCGCCCACGCCCCGCCCCACGGCCCTTGCCGAGATGCTGCGTCACTTGGGCAATCATCAAGACTACACCCATCCCGTTTTGCAAGAATTGGGCTGGTGGAGACGTGCTCAACGCTTGATCTATTCACCCCGTCAGGCAACGATCGCCAAACCCCACGGCTCAAAAACTCCGATCGTGATCACTGGCGCTAGTGGCACCCTGGGCCGTGCCTTTGCCCGTCTCTGCGAGATTCGGGGTCTGCCCTATCGGTTGCTGATGCGGCAAGATCTAGATATTACCCAACCAGAGTCAATTACTCAGGTCTTAGCCGATCTCAAGCCCTGGGCGGTGATCAACACGGCTGGATATGTGCGAGTTGACGAGGCCGAGCATCACCCTCACCTGTGTCGGCAAGTCAACGCAGACGGAGCCGCCCTGTTAGCCAAAGCCTGCGCCGAGCAAGCGATCGCATTTGTGACGTTTTCATCGGATTTAGTTTTTGATGGCGATCGCACAGTTCCCTATGTTGAAAGCGATAAAGTTGCGCCGCTCAATGTCTATGGGCAGAGCAAAGCGATCGCCGAACGATGGGTTTTAGATCTCAATGCTCGTGCTCTCGTGATCCGCACTAGCGCCTTTTTTGGGCCGTGGGACGACGATAACTTTCTCGCGATCGCTCGACGCACCCTAGCCACTGGGCAGCCTTTTTTTGCCGCCGAAGACACGGTGATTTCTCCGACCTATGTGCCTGATCTGGTCAATGCAACCCTTGATCTGCTGATCGATCGAGAATGCGGACTCTGGCATCTGGCAAATCTGGGAGCCATTAGCTGGGCAGCGTTTGCCAAAGTGGTGGCCGATCTCGCCGGGTTTGACCCGTCTCAGGTTCAGGCTTGTTCTACTGAGTCGCTAGGTTTGGCGGCACCGCGCCCGATCTATTCAGCCCTCACCAGCGAACGGGGCATCCTTTTGCCTTCATTGGAATGCGCGATCGCGCACTATCTAAACGCATCCATCTAAAAAAAAACAGCCTATAAAAGGCTGCCGAAAACGCTCCGAAGCAAGTCTGTTCTTATAAAAGCAAATCTCAGCCACCATGACCATCACTCATTCCAGTGACTTTTGTGCTCAGAGAATAAAGTGACACTCTCAAGGGTAGTGTTGAATTACGGCGTTTGGGCCTCGTTAATCTTGGCCCAGCGATCGTAGCCGACGATTCTTTATTGGTGAAATGGTCTAGATCGGCTCAACACTGAATAAAGAATGATGATGATGTTAGAAAGAACCTTTTCTTGGTCACGCCAAATTGAATAGGTCGGCGATCGCAGTCGTATCCAAATAGACACCCTAGAAGACGATGCCGTGATCAAATGAGGGATATCTTTGGCCGAAAGCGCCCAAGAAAGCTGATAGGCTTGCAGTCTTTGAGCAATGTCAAGCTGCTTAACCAGCCCATGAATTTCACCTTCATAGGTGACCGCTTCTGAAATAGTTCCTTGACTATAAAAATAGAAGGGAGACAAGAGCTTTTCTTGCAGAATTTTTGGCAGTTTAGACGGCAGAGCCACCCCCATCTTAAACCCTAATAGTTGAAAGATTCGCTCTTTAACTTCAGTCAAACTATCTTGATTATATTGATTTTTTTCAAGCTCTTGACAGACGTTAGTGAGGGTTTCTAACTCCCATATTTTAATCGATAGTTCCGATTGGGTTTGATATTGATAGGCCAGAATTCGGTTGAGATTTAGTTTAGTAAAAACAGAGCTATAGAGATCTTCAGGAAAAGAATGACTCACTCGATCGACGTTTTGGCGCAGAAGCTTTCTAACATAATATTGAGCAAATGGGGATAGATTCATTGCCAACTGCACTCTAGGAGGGGTGATTTATAAAAACTTAAGCTTTGACATCTAAAAGACGACCCGATCGCGTTGAGTGTTTGGACTAGAGCGATCGCAATCTGCACCGCTAGATGAGTCTGCTGACCGAGTAAGAAAGGGTAACCCTCCCATTGACCTATCAAAACCTCGCGATCTCGCTCTCTACTCTTTATAAGCAGAAGGTTAAGAAAGGTTCTTAAGTAATAACTCTAGAGGTCAGCTTTTTAACGGATTGCAAACTGGGTGAGACTACCACTGGTAGCTCGTCAAAATCGTCTATCTACCCGGCAAGCCTTGCGCTGACGATCGGACTGCGGCTCTTGCCACGAATACGCAAAATGACTGATCGATCGCACCTGCGGGTCAGCCAGTCGGATCGCCTCCATCTGCACCTCTAAGGGCGGTCGGTTGCTAATTGATTGCTGCCAAATTCCGGCTAAAACTGGCTTTACCTGCGTTGAAGAAGGCGCTTGACCCAACACACGCCGCACCTGATTAACGATGCAGATTGTGTCGCCACACACGCCATAAGCCATGGGATGCCATTCTAGCGACGCAGGAAACCGATCCCACGGCTGCAAGCGCGAGTCAAACCCTTGCCCCACATTTTGATTGGCTTCAGGAAAGAAGACGGCTCCGGTAGAAATGCCCAACCGTTGAGCCGGGGCAGCAGCAGCCGTCAAGAAGTCTACAACGCCCTGCATGGCGTGGGCCACACTAAATCGCCATAGCTCTAAGCGCAAAAGCTCGGTGCGCTGCGCGATCGGCAGTTTATTTTCGTTAACAGCCGGGCTGCGCCCTTGCCACATCGGTGGATCAGATTGATTGACATAGAGTTTATCGATCGCCACCACATCGGCTGCACTGATAGAGCCGTGTTGAACAAACCGCTTGATTAACTCGCGTCCTTTATCGTTTAAGGCTCGTTGCAGAATGGCCTGCTGGGCTGCGTCTCCATAGATCCACAGATCTTTGACTTTGTTAGCAATAGAGGCACCGCCCGTGCCCCGTGGATAGCGAATATAGTCAAACAGCATCCCATCAGGGCGACGTTTAGCGATCGCCGCCACCAGTTGAGCATAGTCCTGCCGTGCTTGCAGGCTATAGGGATCAATAAACGCCTCATCGGGATTAAACACTCCCAAATCAGTACTCAGCCCTGCGATCGTGTTGACCGTCAAGCTGGTTTGCCCCTGCCCATTTTTAGCCAGCGCCGCTTCGCGATCGGGTCGAATGGCGTAGGTATAGCCAAAATTCATGCTAAACATCCACGCATAAACCGATAGCCCTCGCTCTCGCCCTTTTTGAATAACTTGGGCCAGAAGATCGACATTTTCTGAACCTGGCAGTTTAACGACCGAATTCCACGCAGTCGGATTATCGGCTTGCGGAAGCAAGACTTGACCGTTATAAAAAACCTCGACATTGATCTGGTTATAGCCCCGATTGACAATCCGATCGAGCACTTCTTCGATCGCCCCTGGCTGCACATCACACGCATAGAGCCGAATCCAAATCGCCTGAGTTTTTAGCCAATTCTGATTGCGACACTGACGCAGTTGATCAGCCTGCTCGACTACGAGAGTTTGATAGTGCTTTTGGGCGTTTTTATCAGATGTCTGAGCGGCTTTACGAGCCGTCTCTTTGCGGGCAATGCCCTCTGCGGTTTGCTGACAGTAGGGAAGAAATTCTGCCTGGGCTGGATGGCTCCAGACTCCTTGACCGATCAAGGTGATAGCGACGATCGCGCTGATCATTCGCTGGCGGAGATATCGAGGTGCCTTCATGCTTGCCGATGCCCAAATCCCGTACACTGTATAAAAAATCTTGTAACTTTGCCTGAACTAGATTGCACAAACCCCTGAAATCAGGCACCCGATCGTGATTTCGCCAGATACGGCCGCCGATAAAATCGGGTGCTTAAAGATATAGGTTACAGGGATGAGGCACCAATAGAACGTCGGGTGCCCAAGTTTTATCGTTCCTTTTTAACCCCAACAGAGCGAGGCAGGAACTAGGGTCTAGAGTGTAGGGTAGAAAAGAGATTTGAGTTTTCCCTTCATGCCCATGCTGCTGCAAAAACTAGCACAATTGACCGCTCTGTTTGCCGAAATGGAGACTGCACTGATCGCCTACTCTGGTGGCATTGATAGCACCTTAGTTGCCAAGATTGCCTATGATGCTTTGGGCGATCGGGCGATCGCCGTCACCGCTGAGTCTCCGTCTCTGTTGCCCGAAGATTTAGAAGATGCGCGAATTCAGGCGACCGAGATGGGCATTGCTCATAAAATCGTGCAGACCCACGAGATGGACAACCCCAACTACAGCAGCAACCCGGTCAATCGCTGCTATTTTTGCAAAAGTGAACTGCACGACACGCTCAAGCCGATGGCGATCGCGTGGGGCTACCCCTATGTGATCGATGGTGTGAATGCTGATGATTTGCATGATTATCGTCCGGGCATTCAGGCGGCCAAAGAGCGCGGTGCCCGATCGCCCCTTGCCGAAGTCGGAGTCACCAAAGCCGAAGTGCGCGAACTCTCAAAACATCTCGGTCTCCCTTGGTGGGATAAGCCGTCTCAACCCTGCTTGAGTTCCCGCTTTCCCTATGGCGAAGAGATTACGGTCGCTAAACTTCAGCGAGTTGGGCGATCGGAGGTCTATTTGCGAAAGCTGGGCTGGCAAAATTTGCGCGTTCGTTCAGAGGGCGACACGGCCCGCATTGAGGTGCTGCCCGATCAGGTTAAAGAGTTTGTGATTAAAACCGATTTGCCAAAACTTGTTTCAGCTCTTCAGTCCTATGGGTTTCTCTACGTGACGTTGGATCTCGAAGGTTATCGCAGCGGCAAACTCAATCAAGTGCTGCAATTTGCTGCGACTAGTTAGAAATAATGAGAAGAGATTGGGGGAAATGCGGCGAGCGCGTCTAAGTCGGTGAATGCTCTCGCAAAAAGATCCAAAAAATGCTTTTCAAGACGTAGTCGTTATGAGTATACTCTTTGACAAGACAGACTCATAACGACTACTACTTATGACAATGCTCCTAAAGAAGCCCCTGACCATAAAGAGCCTGGGTTGACCTTGGGAGATGTGGTTGCCGATCGCTACGATTCTCGCGATCAAGATGACTATACCCAAGCGGGCAATCTCTGGCGGTTTTTAGATGACGCTCAAAAAGACCGCACGGCGACCGCGATCGTAGGGGCGTTGAGTGGTGTTCGCCAAGACATCCAAATGCGACAACTGTGTCACTTTTTCCGGGCTGATGCAGATTACGGTCGGCGGGTTGCTCAAGCATTGAGCATTGAGATTGACCCCGCTATGCTTCGACAAAATTAACAGGATAATCCTCAGCCCATTACCGTTTAAGTTACGGTTACGGTTGAGTTGACGGTAAATAATCCACGATCGCTGAGTGCTTCGGGTCGATCGTGGATTAAATGACCTCGGTGGCTTGCACGGATTCTGAGCACGGTTATGGACAGTAGCGTAAACTTTGCTGTCAAATAGAGCAAGTCTCTCTGTCTTATCCATTACGGATGGATCAACGATTATGGTGCGCCTCAAACCTTGGCAGTGGGCAGTTTTAGGATTGCCGATCGTCCTCGTCGTCAGTTTTTTGCTGATCTCCGCCGGATTGCAAATTCACGCTTGGGGCATTAGCTGGATCTGGGCGATCGTGGGCTTGCTTTTTGTCGGCTGGCGCTGGCTGCTGGTGAAGTGGACTCAGCCCGCCCTCGCCCAAGTCGAAGCGATCGTCACCGAACTCTCTGCCGACTTGCAGGATCAAACGCCCGCCCTCGATGCCAACCCCTCACTTCAACAAGCCGAAGCCGCCCTCCAAGAAATCCTGCAAGCCGCCCGCACTGATCCACTCATGTGGGAAGACTGGAACGTATTTTGGCAACGCTGCCAGGCTTTGATCAGCGCCGTTGCTCAGGTCTACTATCCCCAGACTAAGCAGCCCTTGCTAAATATCTATATTCCCCAGGCTTATCAGCTATTGCGCGGCACGATCGATGACCTCGATCAGTGGATGCAGCGGTTGGCTCCGGCCCTAAATCAAGTCACGATCGGGCAAGCTTATCAAGCCTACGAGGTTTATCAAAAGCTAGAACCCTCAGCCCGCAAGATTTGGCAAGCTTGGAACTGGGCGCAATGGCTCCTCAACCCGGCCGCGGCAGTCGCGAGAACGGCGACTCAGCGCACCAGCAGTCGCGCCACCCAAGAACTTCTGTCTAATCTCGGCCAATTGATGCGAGAAGCCGCTTTGAGAAATTTGGGCAGACAAGCGATCGTGCTTTATAGCGGCAGCGCCAATCCCAGTTTAGAAGCACGAGCGATCGCCCCGCCCATCTTGCCCAAAGCCCAAACCCAAACCCTACGAGAAATCATTTCTCAAGCCAACCCCTCTCAATCGGTCGAACAAGCGCCCGTAAATTTGCTCTTAGTGGGTCGCACCGGAGCCGGAAAAAGCAGCCTGATCAACACTCTATTTATCGAAGCTCAAGCCGAAGTTGATGCCCTGCCCAGCACCGATCGCATCCAAGATTATCACTGGCAAACCGCCACTGGCGAAACGCTGACGCTGTGGGATTCTCCCGGCTATGAGCAAGTTGATCGGGCAGACCTCCGCGATCAGGTTCTCGATCATGCTGCCCACGCCGATCTCGTGTTGCTGGCAACTCCAGCCCTTGATCCCGCGATGCAGATGGATTTGAATTTTCTCAAAGACCTGCGGGCTGAGATCCCAGATCTGCCCACGATCGCCATCGTCACTCAGGTCGATCGTCTTCGGCCCATCCGCGAGTGGCAGCCGCCCTACAATTGGCAAACGGGCGATCGTCCCAAAGAAGTCTCCATTCGAGAAGCCACCCACTATCGAGCCAGTCTTCTCAATCAAATTTGTCCTCTAGTGCTGCCGATCGTGACGGGTGGTGAAACTCGTCAACCCTGGGGCATCGACGCGCTATCGCTGGCTATCTTGGATGCGATCGCGCCTGCAAAGCAGCTTCGGCTGGCTCGCTTCTTTAAAAATCTGGATGCTCGAACCGTAGGCGCTGCCAAAATCATCGACCACTACACCTTTCAGATGGCCACTACCCAGGGTCTAGCCGCTTTTCTCAAAAGTCCCGTTCTGGGTTTTCTCTCGACCCTAGCGACGGGATCACCTACCCTAGCGCTATTGCTAGCTGAAAAGATCCCGATCGAGCAGCTTCCGGCGGTGATTGGCAAACTGCAACTCGCCTACGATCTGTTTGATCTGCTGACGGCTCATCAACCCAATCCGCCTAGCTTTGACCTGCGGAACCTTTGGGGGTTACTCATCGAAAATTCTGCCTCACCAGAGCATAATGCCTGGGCCTTTGGTCACGCCCTGACCGAATATTGGACGCAATCTCTCACCGCAGAGCAACTGCGATCGCGATTTGAACACTACATTAAAGATCACCGCCCCAACCGTCAAGACTTGACCGCAAACCTCTAGAATTCGATAAACAATTGCGCGACAGAGAAAATCTTGGGGCATACTAGCAAGCACCGTCCTGTCCTTTCTCACTCCCTCAAATCGCCCTCTCAGATCGACGAAGCAGGTAAATTTAGTATGTCTATCGAGCAACTACAGCCCGCACCGCCCCAGCAAGTGGGAGTCTATGTGCCTTACTATCCTCAGTCTAGCAAAAAACAGATGCTGCCTTTTGCCATCAGCCTGCATCACAAAGGTGCCCTAGAAGGTCAACGCAAAATTGAGGGCGGTGAGAGCATTCCCTTCATTGCTACCTGGAATGTGTCTTCGCTGCCTGCCGACCTGTGCCGATGCCGCATCCAATTTGACGGCAATGCTGAACTGAGCTACGAAGTGATGATGGCAAACTTTGAATTCATCGATTTTTTGATCGAAGTCATTATGAACTTTAAGCGCGCTCGTCTGGCTGATTTCTCGCAATCGTTTTATCGCAAACTGCTGCGACTTGAAGACTGAGCCTTGACGGTTTGAAATGCTCAGTAGCGGTGTTGCATACAATACAATAACTGTACTGATTTCTCTAGAGCGTAGAGCACATTTTGCTCAGAGTCATCACTACAGTTATTTTTTATGGCTATAAATATTTCTATCATTCTAGAATAAGCATTAAGCTATGCAGTAGTTCACCCTGATCTTCTAAGCGTTCGTCGTCTTGACCCGATGAAACAGCGTTTTTAAGTCAGCAGTCAACGGCAACCAGAAGTCTATCTGGCTTTTTGCTGCCCTCAATTAACTTGCCCACTAAACATTTAAACGGAGTGAGGACGTGCCAAAGTCCGCGAAGCATTTACTGATTGGATCGCTAGAAGCTTACAGCGGTAAGTCAGCAACGATTTTGGGTATCGCTCATCAACTCAAAGCCAGAGGGCTAGACATCGCCTATGGCAAGCCGATCGCAGGCGGGTGGGGGCAGTCTAAAATGGATGATAATGATGGCGATGCCCAGTTTGTCGCCCAAACGTTAGAGCTTTCTAAAGATCGCCTGCAAGCGACTCTGCTCACGCTTGACAACACAACCGTCCAAAAGCGCCTGCTGGAAGAAGACCAAACCAACTACCAAGAACTGCTGGCGCAACAGGCTCAGCAGCAGCAAGGCGATCTGGTGATCTTAGAAGGCTCAGGCACTCTAGACGAAGGCAAGCTATTTGATCTGTCTATCCTGCAAGTGGCTGAAACGGTTGATGCGTCGGTGCTGTTGGTGGCTCGATTTCATTCTCTGCTGCTGCTAGATGGGCTGATTTCAGCCAAGCAACACCTTGGCGATCGCCTCCTTGGAGTAATCATCAATGACGTGTCTAGCGACCAGCTTAATGTGATCAATATCTTAATGCTGCCCTTTCTAGAAAAGCACGGCATCCAAGTTTTTGGCGTAATGCCCAGCAGTAACTTGCTTCGCAGCGTCAGCGTCGGCGAATTGGTGCGTCAGCTTAAAGCAGATGTGCTGTGTCGCGCCGATCGCATGGATCTGATGGTCGAGAGTCTGACGATCGGGGCGATGAACGTCAACTCAGCGCTAAAATACTTCCGGGCACGTCACAATATGGCGGTTGTGACCGGGGGCGATCGCACTGATCTGCAACTTGCGGCTCTAGAAACGTCAACCCAGTGCTTAATTTTGACGGGTCACATTCCGCCCTCAAAGGCCATTATCAGTCGGGCTGAAGATTTAGAAATTCCGATTTTGTCGGTGGATCTAGATACACTGTCTACGGTTGAGATCGTCGATCGGGCCTTTGGTCAAGTTCGATTGCATGAGCCGATCAAGTTTCAATGCGTCTGTCAAATGATTGACGAATATGTAGACAGCGATCGCTTGCTCTTAGCGTTGGGCTTAGAACCTCCCAAGGCGCTGTAATCAACAACCTTACGATCGTCGACCCATACACTTCCTCATACTTGCCGATAGCTATAAAGACGGCATCTTTTCTCAAACCTAGCGCTTAACTCTGAAGGAGGGTTTCCCTCCCTAGGAGACTGAGCCTGAATCACAAGCCCGCTGGCTAAGGACAGGGAGTCGCCTACCTGCCTCGCCTCCCAAACCGGACGTGCGCCTTTCGGTGCATCCGGCTCCTCAGTGAGTTGGGTATTTGACATTACTACCTCCCGTTAATCCATCTTTAGCTGTTTTTCCATCGTGGCAATGCTTATGAAGAAGTTGAAGGTTTTCATAGGAATCCTTACCGCCTTTTGAGCGGGGGATGCGGTGGTCGATTTCCCACATATCTCCTTCTCTAAAAGTCAGTCCGCAGTGGGGGCATTTCCCTTGTTGTCTCTTGAGAAGAGTTGCTTCTCGAATTGAGACTTCTGGGTGGTTACCCTGTCTTAGGCTCCAATAAATCAGGTTACCGTCGTATGGGTAGGGGCGATCGCTAGGCCCCGATCGCGACTTCTTGCGGCTTTCTGTGATAGCTCAGTGCAGTCTTCTTAGGACGGTTGAGTTGCTCAAATCTAGTTTTAATCCAGCTAAAGCCTTGGCTGATGCAGTCTGGGCATGCATCGCCGCACCCTGTGCCTTGGTCATTGCAGACGATGACTCGTGCTTCTTTGCATTCAAAAGGGTGTTTACAGAGACAGCAGAGTTCTTGACTTTTGAGTAGACTATTGCATTCAATTTGGAGTTGCATAGTGTTGGTTTAGTTAAATGTTTTAGTGTTCTAAAGATTTTTACAGCCGTTACCGTTAGATTAGCTGCAATGTTCCCTTAGCGCGTCTATCTTGAGTAGAGGATCGTTAAGACGAATTGATTAAAGCTACTGGCGATGAACTGTAGCGTTATCACGTAAGTTACGTTAGCGTGATCGCTATGAGAATGCTTTAAAAGCACCAAACCGAATACAGCGAAAATTCTCTATAGATAGCTTGTTCTCAACTGATAAACGACAGAATAGGTGTCAATCTATTTCTAGATATCTATTGCTAAATGAGACATCGATCGATGGTTGCCACAACCGATCGAGCCAGCGCATTCAAGTCATAGCCTCCTTCTAAGCCAAAGACAATGCGCCGAGTCAGCGTCAAACAATAGTCTGCAAACACACCATAGTCTTGAGGTTGCAGCGAGATATTAGCCAGCGGGTCGTCGTGATTGGCATCGTAGCCCGCACTCACAATCAGCAAATCAGGCTGAAAATTAGTTAAAAACGGCATAATTTTTGACTCAAACAAGGGTTGATAATCGGCGATCGTGCTCCCCGCTTTCATGGGCAAATTGAGCACGTTGTGATGAAAGCCGCTCTCACTTGCCTGGCCCGTACCGGGATATTGAGGCGACTCATGCAGTGAACAAAAGGCAATATTAGAGTGAAGTTCAACGATCGCTTGGGTGCCATTGCCGTGATGCACATCCCAATCGAGAATGGCAACGCGATCGGCTCCGTGATCGAGGGCATAGAGGGCCGCGATCGCCGCATTGCTCAATAGACAAAACCCCATCCCCAGATTGGCAGTGGCATGATGTCCGGGGGGTCGCGCCAGCACAAAGCTGGGTTCTCCGGTCGTCAGGGTTGAAATGACTCCATCAATCCAAGCGTTGACCGCCAGCAGCGCTACTTCAAAGCTGTGCGGAGAGACGGGTGTATCGCCATCCAAATGACCGCCGCCCTGATTAGCCAACTGTCTCAGGGCTTCGACATAGCGGCGATCGTGGGCTTGCTGCACAAACGCCAGCGGCGATCGCGCTTCGATCGAGGTTGGGCTTTGCCAGGTTAGCTGATCGGCCCAAGGCGCTGCTTTAAGAGCCTGCTGAATTGCCCTTAGACGCTCCGGTTTTTCGGGGTGAAAATAGCCCGTTTCATGAAGCAAGAATTGATCGGAGTAAATGATAGGGAAGGTCATAGGATTTGGGTCAAGCGATCGCTAAAATCAGGGCAAAGAATTCTTTCTATCTGGACTATTGAAACTCTAGAACCGATCCGGGATCAAAAAATACATTCTAGTCAATCTTGTCGAAGGCATTAGGAACGGCATAATCATCAAAGCGTCAATCTATCAATAGCCTGATAGCTAACGGATGCAGACTTTATTTTAGAAACCGAATGGCCCTCTAAAAATAACTTTTTCAGACGGCATTTTAGCCACTAGAATTGAACCTTTCGACCCGGATATCAATCGATGTATCTGATGATACTTAGCTGCCCCGACTACTGCCGTGACATGTTAAGATTAAAGCAGCCATCGACACTCATTCAGAGGGCTTAACTGTTGAGTTTTAGCTATCTGTGTCGATCGTCAAATCCAAGCTTGCATTTTCGGAGTTTTTCACACTATGACCTTCTCCCAGGAGATGCCCACAGAACGGGTCGTTCCCACCGATCTCCGAGGCGAGATGCAGCGATCGTACCTGGAATACGCCATGAGCGTGATCGTGGGTCGGGCACTGCCAGATGCCAGAGATGGCCTAAAGCCAGTGCATCGTCGCATTCTCTACGCCATGCACGAACTCGGCCTCACCCCTGAGCGTCCTTTCCGCAAATGTGCGCGTGTAGTCGGGGAAGTGCTCGGTAAATATCACCCCCACGGCGACACCGCAGTCTATGATGCCCTGGTGCGAATGGCGCAAGACTTCTCAATGCGATCGCCGCTGATCAACGGTCACGGCAACTTTGGCTCGATCGACAACGATCCGCCCGCTGCGATGCGATATACCGAATGTCGCTTGACCACCTTAACCAGCAATGCCCTGCTGCGAGACATCGAAGCCGAAACCGTTGATTTTGCCGATAACTTTGATGGCTCTCAGCAAGAGCCAACCGTTCTGCCAGCGAGACTTCCCCAGCTATTGCTGAATGGCTCTTCTGGGATCGCAGTGGGCATGGCCACCAACATTCCGCCCCACAACCTGGGTGAGTTGATCGATGGCTTGACGGCGCTGATTCACAACCCAGACCTGACCGAACTGGAGTTGATGCAGTATATTCCTGGCCCCGATTTTCCTACGGGTGGGCAGATCTTGGGTCGATCGGGCATTCGCGATGCCTACACGACTGGGCGCGGCTCAATCACCATGCGCGGCGTGGCTGCGATCGAGACGATCGAGCATCGCGGCCGACCCGATCGCGAAGCCATTATCATCACCGAGCTACCTTACCAAACCAATAAGGCCTCGCTGATTGAGAAGATTGCCGAGTTGGTCAACGATCACAAGATCGAAGGCATTTCTGACGTGCGCGACGAGAGCGATCGTGACGGAATGCGAATTGTCATTGAGCTTCGCCGGGATGCCTATCCACGAGTAGTGCTCAACAATCTCTACAAGCAAACCCCCATTCAGGCAAACTTTGGGGCCAATATGCTGGCCTTGGTCAACAACGAGCCGCAGTTGTTAACCATTAAATTTTTTCTTGAAGTCTTTCTGAACTTCCGCATCGAGACAATCGAACGTCGAACTCGCTATCAGCTTCGCAAAGCCGAAGAACGGGATCACCTCCTGCAAGGTCTGCTGATTGCGCTGTCTCACCTCGATCGCATCATTGCGATTATTCGCGGGGCAGCCGACGCGCCCACCGCCCGGCAAGAACTGATTGAGTCTTACGGCCTGTCAGAATCTCAAGCCGATGCGATTTTGCAAATGCAACTGCGCCGACTCACAGCGCTAGAGGCTGAGAAAATTCAGCAAGAACATGATGATTTGCAGATTCAAATCACCGACTTGCAGGATATTTTGGCTCGGCGTGAACGGATTCTTGACATCATTGAGACCGAAATCACAGAACTGCGCGCCACTCAAGCAACTCCGCGCCGCACGGTGATCGAGCAATCTGAAGACGAACTCGGCGATATGGACTTAATCGCCAACGAGAAAGCGGTGATTCTGCTCACCGAGCAGGGCTATATCAAACGGATGCCTGTGGATGCGTTTGATTCTCAGAGTCGAGCCACTCGCGGCAAGTCGGGCGCGCGCATCAAAGACGATGATGCTGTTGAGCACTTCTTGACCTGCTGCGACCATGACAGCATTTTGTTCTTTAGCGATCGCGGCGTTGTCTACCACGCCAAAGCCTACCAGATTCATACCGCATCGAGAACGGCAAGAGGAATGCCGATCGTGCAACTGCTGCCGATTCCTCACAATGAGAAAATCACCTCGATTATTCCGGTCTCGGAGTTCAGCGACAACGTGTTTTTGGTGATGTTGACCAACAAAGGCTACATCAAAAAGACGGCGCTGTCGGCCTTTGGCAACATTCGCTCAAACGGGCTAATCGCTATCTCGCTCGAAGAAGGCGATCAGTTGCGCTGGGTGCGGTTGGCCTGTGTCGAAGACAGCATTATCATTGGCTCAAGTTTAGGGCGATCGATTCACTTCCGCGTCAATCACGAGCAACTGCGGCCCTTAGGGCGAGCCACTCGCGGGGTGCGATCGATGGCGCTTCGCAAAGGCGATAGTCTCGTGGGCATGGCGATTTTGCCGGGTCAAATTGTCGAAAACGTTGCCCAAGCTCAAGAAGCCGGATTGCTCGATGAGGATGTCGAACTCAACGATGAAGAGTCTCTAATCGAAGAGTCCTCTGATCTGGAAGCGTCAGACCTCAAAACGCCCGCCGGGCCGTGGATCTTGGTCGTGACGACGGGCGGCTATGGCAAGCGCGTTCCCGTGACTCAGTTCCGGCTGCAAAACCGCGCCGGGATGGGCATTGTGGTCACCAAGTTCCGCAAAAAAGGCGACACGCTGGCGGCGCTGCACATTGTCAACGAAGGGGCGGAGTTGATGATGATTACTAATCGTGGCATCATTATTCGGCAGGCGGTCGATGCGATCTCGTCTCAGTCACGCACGGCAACCGGAGTGCGCGTGCAGCGATTGGATGAAGAGGACGCGATCGCGGCTGTCGCGATCGTGCCGCTCACAGGCGAAGAAGAAGTGATTCCGGCGGGCGTTCCTGGCGAGGACGCGATCGAGGGTGCTGCTGAGGATCTTTTAGAAAGTGACGCTGCGATCGCGGCTGATCAGACTCCTGTCGGTGCGACTGATGAGGAGGATGACAGCGACGATGAGGGCGAAGTAGAATAGACCAACGGGGGCAGGCGCGTTCCTGCCCTCACTTCAAGACAACGAGGAAATAAATATGGCCCGTCTGCTCAAACGCTGGGAGTCTCCTCGCCGTGAGGGACGCAACCACAAAGGCAAAGGCGGCTCTGCCCGTCAGCGACAACTCAAAAAGCAAACGCAAATGCTCCGCAAAAAACTCCAAGAAGGCTCTGAGCCTGAAGGCAAAAAGGGAGAGAACGACATTCAGTTCTCTCCTTTTTTTGTGGCTTAATGATCGAACAGACTGCAACCCCTTGACGCTTTCAAGGAGTAGGCTAGAGTTTAACAGTCAACATTTTTAGAGCCGCTCGATCGTGGATTATGAAACCGCTCGTCGCCTGCTGATCGATCAAAGCAGCGAAACTCTGGGTTCTGATGGTTTTTTGGTGCGATTGCAGCATGGTCAACCGCCGATTCCGGGTCAGGTCACGTCGATTTTGCTGGCGCTTAAAGTTATCTTTGAGTCTTTAAAGGCAGAAAAAACCCTCGATCGCGCCCTCTCCTACGCGCTTTATCTGATCGCAAGCGAAGGAAGACGAGCGTTTGCAGCCGGACTCAAACAACAGTCAGACTGTCCGCCGTTGCTGAATGAAGACCTCGATCGCGTCTCCGCCGCCGTAAAAAGTATTTTTTCTGACCTGTGGCAAGGCTAAAAATTTAAGCCAAGAGACTGGGCATTTCAATAATAAAAACAGCAAAAAGGAGGTCTATTAGACCTCCACAACTAATGCTCAGAGTTAGCAAACATTAAAGACCTAATCAGACTCAACTCAGGCGTTATGCAATGCCCGTGTTCGCGCCTGCTTTGCCAGTCGCCAATTCAACTTTGACGATCTTGCCGCCCATTTTTTGAATCCGTTGCTGCTCACGGAACCAGTTGTCATAAGGAACCAACTTGGTGAAATAGGTGTTCTGTAGTTCTCGTTGAGTGCGGGTGCGGGTCAAACTGGGAACGCAGGCAGTAACCTTGAACATTCTCATGGGTCTTATAATCTCCTGAGTAGGCTGAGGATGGATGTTGAGTCTTGAGTCTTGAGGCTTGAATTCACAAACTCATACCACAATTCAAAACGCTGATGGGCTGTGAGAAATTCTCAAAGAGTGAGCGACCCAGCATCTCTAGATGTCAACGCCAATTGGCGCAGGTGCAGACCTTAGAGAGCGATCGCAAATCGTTTGGATGGTAAACAAAAATTGATAGGGGAAGGTTGGAAGTCGAGAATCAATGCTAGATTGCTAAAACCATGTCCTAGACTAGCCTTTGACGAGCTAACACTCATTCCAGACTTCCAATGCCTCACAAAATGGTTTGGGGTTTCGGGTTACAGGTTTCAGAAAGATCTGAACCCATTTGCCCTAGTCCTGACACCTTGTAGAACTAGCTCAAGCCAGAGCAGATATAGTCGAAGTAAACGCCCATTTCTTTACCAGCGTCAGCACCCACCAAACCAGCAGTGACTTCTTTCATTGCTTGGATGGCCTGCACCGTTGCGCCCACGGGTACGCCCAAGGAGTTGTAGGTTTCCTTCAAACCGTTGAGCACACGCTCATCGAGGATGGAGGGGTCGCCAGCCAACATTGCGTAGGTGGAGTAACGGAGGTAGTAGTCGAGGTCACGAATGCAAGCAGCATAACGACGAGTCGTATACATGTTGCCGCCGGGACGGGTGATGTCTGAATATAGCAAGGACTTAGCAACCGCTTCTTTGACGATCGCTGCTGCGTTAGCGCTGATCGTCGTCGCTGCACGAACGCGCAGTTCGCCTGTTGCAAAGTAGCCTTTGAGCTTTTCGAGGGAAGACGTATCTAGGTATTTGCCCTGAACGTCAGACGTGTTGATAACAGAGGTAATTGCGTCTTGCATGATTTAATTCCCGTAAGTCGCGTGAGCTTAATGTAAATGCGTGAGACATCGGCAGCAGTAATTACTGCATTGCACCGATTACATAGTCGAAGTAGGAGCCAGCTTCAGACGCGTCTTCAGAAGACAGCAAGGAAGCAGCAACGCTCTTCATCGCCCGAATGCCTTCAGCAACCGCAGGAATCGGGGTGCCCAGGGAGTTGTACATCTCACGAACGCCGACGATGCCGATTTCTTCGATCGGGGTGACATCACCAGCAACCACTCCGTAGGTCACGAGGCGGAGGTAATAGTCGAGGTCACGCAGGCAGGTTGCAGTCATTTCTTCGCCGTAGGCATTTCCACCGGGGGAAACCACGTCAGGGCGCTTTTGAAACAGTTGATCGCCAGCTTGCTTGACGATGCGCTCACGAGAGTCGGTCAGGGTTTGCGCGATGCGGAGGCGACGCTCACCTGTGGTGACAAAGCCTTTGATCCGATCTAGTTCGCCGGGGCTGAGGTAACGAGCTTCAGCGTCAGCATTCACGATTGATTTCGTGACAATACTCATTGATGGATTCCTCCAAAAGTAATGTAACCGAGTATGTTTAAACGGGAGTCCCGTCAGGGTCGGGTTAAGTTTGCTTGGAGCTAGTTACTCAGTTCATCGATGAAAATCTTTGAATCTGACATCTGGGCTGGAAGTGGTTGAATAAATCCGAGGCACCGATCGGTAATCTTGGCTACGCAGGCGTTTTGACTTAGCTACCTTCCGCAATTAATTCTGCGGCATTGTGTTCACCATCCTAGTCAGTTCGCAACATTTTGTAATGTTGTCCTCATGTTTGTTTTTTGTTGAGGAGACGACTAGTTTTCAAGAATCTGTGCTGATTCAGATCTCACCACAAATTGTTGGGCGCTGACCCCATTGACCTAACTAAAACCCCGTCTCGGCATGATAAAGCTGACAGCCCTTTGAAGTCAAAGGCTGGCTTGTATCGATTAATTGAGCAGACTCTGCGGCTAGCCGCCCATGCCAGGAATCAGGCTGCCGCTCAAACGCTTGAGGGCCCGCGTCGCGACATCGGCATAGCGCAACTGTCCGCACATGATTTTGCCTAAGCGATCGGTGGCGGTCGGTCGCTTCACTCCCACTTTGTAGCCAATGCTGGGAATGCGATAAAATACGCCCGCGAGCCGCTGGGCCCAGACCATATCGACTCCCCATTCTTTTTGAATGACGGAGGTGTAGGTTTCTAGGGCATTGCGATCGCCCGATAAAGCCTGGTCAATGGCTTCTGCTGCCTTCATGCCGCTGAAGATCGAGGGGCGGATGCCCTCGCCTGTAAAGGGGTCAACGACACCGGCCGTTTCACCCGCGAGCAGGGCGTTTTGGGTGTGCAGTTTTTGATCGCCGTCCCAAGTGCAGATGGGATGGAGGTGAACCTGGCTACTTTTCTCATCGATTCCGGCAAGAGCAGCATATTCAGAGAGGTCAGCCCTCAGATCTTCAGAGTCGCCGCCGCGAAAGGTGCTGGTGCCGATCGAGAGTCCATCCGCTTTGGGCAGATTCCAGATAAAGCCGTTTTTGACGATGCCGAAATCGAATTGGGCCCGCCCATCATGGCTCGATCGGGGCACTTCCATCACGGCACCCATGCGAGTTTTGCGCTCTTTAAAGCCCAGCCACTTTGCCATAGGGCCTTTAGCACCGTCTGCGGCGATTAGATAGCGGGCTTCTAGCGGCCCGTTAGAGGTGTTGACAATCCAGCGATCGCCTTTAAATTCGATTCCGGTGACCGAGGTTTGATCGCGCAGTTCTGCCCCTTTTGCCTGAGCTTGCTGGATCAGGAAGTGATCAAACACATCGCGTTTGACCATCCACATCGGTTCTGGCGTGTTGAGGGTAGCCTCGACAGGATCACCGAGCTTCCAGGTATAGCGGATTGCATCGACCTTGAGAGAAATGGCGGGTGAGAAGTCAAAATCAAACCATTGAGCGATCGCCGGAGACACTCCACCGCTACAGGCTTTATATCGGGGCAGAGTGTCGCGTTCTAGCACCAATACTGAGCGTTGACGTTTTGCTAAATGATAGGCGGCAGTTCCCCCGGCGGGCCCGGCTCCGACGATAATACAATCAAACATCACGGTGGAATTTCACTCCTAACTTAGGGCGTTCATTGCTACTACAGACATTGCTCCCAGAGATCCGAACCATTTTTGCAATCCTCATCAAGCGTTGTTCAGTGGACGGGATGGTTTTAGGGGGCAGTTCCTTAGTTTTATAGCCTGTTGATGAGCGATCGGGGCCTATCGCTAGCCTGAGCGGTCAAAACTTTATCGTTCTAGCCAAGCCTTCATTTTGCCGGGATTGAGTAACCCGTGGGGATCAACCTCTTTTTTAAAGTTGAGTTGAGCCTTATCGATCGCTTTCATGCCGCCATCTTCGAGAATGTAGGTGTGGGGATTGAAGATCAGTGCCCCTTTAGATTCGTGGTAGGCAATGATCTGATCGAGACGTTCTGAAGTAGTGTAGCGAACGACTTGCAGAGCCGCAGGGCGGGCAGATCCACCCACGCGCAAAAATTCTAGATGCAGCATCACTTCGTCGCCAAAATGGTGATAGAGATGCTCAAGCAAAGCCAGATTGTCGTCAGGCAGCAGCGTTTGTAGATAGGTCAGAGACGGATCGACGCTGCGGGCGTGAAGCGTGGTGTGATTCCAAGAATATTCGCCGAGGGTGATGCCTTTGCTGGCTTCTTGGGCAGTTTTTTGATAGCCGATCGTGCCGCCAAATTCTTGAACCAGTTCACCCAGAGGTTCTAAACTGCTTTCAGCAATCATCAGTAGCGCACAGTGAGCGCCATCGGGAATGTAGCTACGCAGAGCGGCGAAATAAGTTGGAATCGGTGCGGCACAAACGCAGACCAGTTTTTTGATCAGTCCATCCGCATTGGTGAGGGCTTGTCCAAATCTGGCGGCAGTCATGAACTTTGAGAAATTGACAATCACTTCTGCCCAGGGATAAGCCGGAGCGAGGGGAATTTCAAGCTGAGTGATAATGCCGTTGGTGCCATAGGCGTGAGCAACTTTATAAACCTCGTCACCTCGAAGCTCAATCACGCGAGGCTGATCTTCCATCGTCACAACGCGAAGGGCTTGGAGATTGCCACGATCGCGCAGTTGCCCATAGGTCACCGACCCGATGCCGCCACTGCCGCCGCCGATAAAGCCCCCGATCGTAGCGGTGCGATAGGTCGAAGGAGCCATGCGAACTTCCCAGCCCATTTCGCGGGTTTGCTTATCCATCGCTGCCATCTTTAGCCCTGGCTCGACGCAGGCAAGTCCGGGTTTGACCCAGTGAATGGCGGTCATTCGCGTCATATCGAGGATCACGCCACCATTCAGGGGCACGCACTGCCCATAGTTTCCGGTTCCGGCTCCGCGCACGGTGAGGGGCACTTTGAATTTCACACAGGCTGCCGCCACTCTGAGCACCTCGGCTTCACTAGCAGGACGCACGACCAAATCACCTGTTTTGTCTGCTAATAAAGGTTGCAGCACCGGACTAAAGGTGTAATAGTCCTGGGAGAGTTTATAAATCTGATGGGCATCCGTGATGATGTCTAGTCCCGCAAGGTCGGCGCTCAGCGAATTCAGGGCGATGGTGCTAGATTTTGTCGAAGTCATCAGACGTTCTGCATGAACATTTCTTCTGCATCTTAAATCGATTCTGAAGGGGAATTGGTATCTAAACTTTCTAGATGAGCAAGGCGCAACTACCGCGACTTGCACTGTCTGTTAAGAGAATTGAACTACTAAGACCTTAACCGAGGTTAAGGTCTTAGTAGTTCAAAAGTTGACTGAGTTGATGCGCTGCTTCATGGGAATTGAGCGGTGACCAAAGGGAGTACGTTGCGCCTGCTTGTAGAGTGGGTTCTTCTTCTTTCGCTAACTCCGCAATCAGAAATTGCATGACTTTCAATTTTTCTGCACGGGGTAACCCTCTTAGCGTTGGGAATAGATCTGCTGTAGTCATAGGACAGAGAAAAATAGATGACTTTTCTATTTTCTCATAGTCATAGGCTGCCACGTTCTTTAGTTAGGATCATCTCGCGGCTAGCTGCTGACGATCGTGCACTAGTTGAACGAAGTTAGAGAGAAGTTTGAGTCCGCCTGCTGAAGATTTTTCGGGGTGAAACTGCGCGGCCATAAGATTGCGATCGGCGATCGCTGCCGTCACCGTTTGAGTGCCGTGGGTGATGGTCGCTGCACAGATTTGGGGATCAGTGGGTTCTACGTAATAGGAGTGCACAAAATACATCCAGGGATCGGCAGGAAGCTGATCCCAAAGTGGGCACTGCGCTTGGGTCAACTCTAATTGATTCCAACCCATGTGGGGAACTGTGATTCCAGGCTCATGACGAAACCGTTTCACCTGGCCAGAAATGATCCCCAGTCCGGGTTCGGTGCCCTCTTCGCTAGACTCAAACAAAATTTGCAGCCCCAGGCAGATGCCCAAAAAGGGTTTGCCACTCGCGATCGCCGCTCTGATCGGCTTTTCTAAATGGCGCGATCGCAAGTGCTGCACAGCCGGGTCAAAGGCTCCCACACCAGGGAGCACGATCGCATCTGCTTGCCCAATCTCTCGTGGAGAGTCGGTGATTTGGGTGGTTGCTCCTGCATTTGCCAGCCCTTTGCAAGCAGAGTGCAAGTTTCCCATATCGTAATCTATGACTGCAATGACGGGCATGATCTCCATCCTCGACCGCTTAACCTGCTTAAGATTGTAGTCGGTTCCCCGATCGGGTGATGAATAACCTCTGCACTCCCCTATCCTAGAAAGAGATAGAACGATGGCTCCCCGGAACTATGACAGACTTGCAACCGATTCAGGTGATTGGCGGAGGAATTGCGGGCACCGAAGCCGCCTGGCAAATTGCCCAAGCGGGTGTGCCTGTGGTTTTGCACGAGATGCGACCTCAGCGACTCAGCCCTGCCCATCACAGTGAGCACCTAGCTGAGTTGGTATGCAGCAACTCCTTTGGCGCACAAGCCACCGATCGGGCATCGGGTCTGCTTCATGAAGAACTGCGGCGGCTAGGCTCGATCGTGATTGGCAAAGCCGACGAGCACCAAGTTCCGGCAGGCGGAGCATTGGCAGTCGATCGGGCCCAGTTCAGCAAAGACTTGACCGACACCCTCTCAACCCATCCCTTAATCGAATTGCGTCGTGGTGAGTGTCTTGAGATTCCCCCAAATGGAGTGGTCGTCCTCACGACGGGGCCGCTGACTAGCCCAGCTCTGACTGAAGATCTGCGTCGCGTCACGGGCATGGAGTATTTGAGTTTTTTCGATGCTGCTAGCCCGATCGTGGTGGGTGAGTCGATCGATTTTGAGGTGGCTTTTTTGGCTTCTCGCTACGATCGGGGCGAAGCTGCCTATCTCAACTGCCCGATGAACAAAGAGCAATATCTACACTTCTGGCGAGAACTGGGGCAAGCAGACCAGGCAGAACTCAAAGACTTTGAGCGAGAAACCGCCAAGTTTTTTGAGGCGTGTTTACCGATCGAAGAGATGGCACGACGCGGCGAAGACACGATGCGCTATGGGCCGCTCAAGCCCGTCGGCTTGTTTGATGCCCGTCGAGGCGATTTTCGCGCTCCCGAAAATCAGATGCACCGACCCTATGCGATCGTGCAACTGCGTCAAGAAGACAAAGGCGGGCAGCTTTGGAACATGGTCGGCTTTCAAACCAATCTCAAATGGGGCGAACAGAAGCGAGTGTTTCAACTGATCCCCGGTTTAGAAAATGCTGAGTTTGTCCGCATGGGGGTGATGCACCGCAACACGTTTATCAACTCTCCTGAACTGCTGCACGCCACGCTGCAATTCAAACAACGCCCCACGCTGCTGGCCGCTGGGCAACTGTGCGGCACCGAAGGCTACACGGCTGCAACGGCCGGAGGTTGGCTGGCAGGCACCAATGCCGCCCGTGTTGCCTTGGGGCTGCCAACGGTCTCCCTCCCCGTCACGACCATGATGGGATCGCTGTTTGACTTCATCAGTTCTGCATCGCCTAAGCATTTTCAGCCCATGCCGCCTAACTTTGGCATTTTGCCAGCGCTGCCGCAAAAAATTCGCAATAAGCAAGAACGCTATGGGGTGTATCGCGATCGCGCCCTCGCTGACCTCGCCAGTTGGAGCCATCAAACTAAAGTTCTATATCGAGACGTGTCTGCGGCGATCGGTGCGTAGACAGAACCTTAAGCCAATCTTAAGTTGGCCCAAAACTTGCGATTCAATCAGCTATTGTTGCAAAGCCCTGGTGCTGTCGCAATTCTAGAAAAGATTTAGTTCCTGTACGATCGATTAAGGGGTGTCCCCCTTTGGACGGAATCGATCCCCATAATCTTAAGCGTTCAGTCAGATTTTCGTCTCTTTTTAACTCCGCTATAGTGCGGGTTCGTTTTGTGTTCAGAAGCGTTGTGAGATCGCTTTGCAGTTCCGCAGTTCTCTTGCTTCTTCTCGTCTCCTTCACCCCAAGAATAGTTCTATGACGCTCGATGCAACTCCGCAGACCCAAGTGGACACTGATCCCCATGCTGAAATTGAGTTCACGTCAGCCCATGATCCCCTGACGCTCCCCGACTCGCAGACCCCTCTCAAGCACGCGATCGGGGTTTATGTCACGGTTCACGGGCACTTTTATCAGCCTCCCCGCGAGAATCCCTATTTGGATGCGATCGAGCGCCAGCCCAGCGCCGCCCCTTTCCACAACTGGAACGAGCGCATTCACCATGAATGCTATCGCCCTAATGCCTTTGCGCGGGTGCTCAACGATCGTGGCGATATCGTCAAAATCGTCAACAACTACGAATATCTGAGCTTCAACATCGGCCCGACCTTAATGAGTTGGATCGAACGCCATGACGTAGAAGTCTATCAGCGCATTTTAGAAGCCGATCGCAAAAGCTGTGAACGCCTCAACGGGCACGGCAACGCGATCGCTCAAGTCTACAATCACATCATTCTGCCTTTAGCTAACGAGCGGGATAAGCGAACTCAGATTCGCTGGGGCAAAGCCGACTTCCGATCGCACTTTGGGCGTGATCCCGAAGGCATGTGGCTAGCAGAAACCGCCGTTGACGATGCAACGGTTGAAGCCCTGATTGCTGAAGGGATCAAGTTCATCATTTTGGCTCCGTCTCAAGCCCAGCGCTGCCGTCCTCTCTCGACTGCCGAAGACTCTAGCCCTTGGAACGAAGTCGGCGGCAGTCAAATCGACGCAACTCGCCCTTATCGCTGCTTCTTAAAAAAAGGACGAGATAGCTCGCTTTCTGACTCTTGGAACCTAGAATCGGAAACCGCTTACCTTGATATTTTCTTCTACGACGGCCCCATCTCACGCGATATGGGCTTTGACAGTGCCCTCAGCAGTTCTCACAATCTCGCCAGTCGGCTAGGTCAGGCGGTGCGCGGCGATCACCGTCCGGCTCAACTGATTGCCGTGGCGACCGATGGCGAAACCTTTGGACACCACAAAAGCGGGACTGAAAAATGTCTTGCCTATGCCTTTGAAGATGAGTTTGCTCACCGGGGCTGGACGGTAACCAACTTTGCTCACTATCTCAGCCTCACGCCTCCTACTTGGGAAGTTGAGCTAAAGCCCGTCACCGCGTGGAGTTGCGCCCATGGAGTCGATCGCTGGCAAGATGACTGTGGCTGTGGGGGCGGCGGCTCGTGGAATCAGCAGTGGCGGCGACCCCTGCGCGATGCCCTCGACTGGCTGCGAGATCAGTTAACCAAAGTCTACGAAGACACAGGCAAGAAATTTTTCCGCGATCCCTGGCTGGCACGAGACGAATACATTCAGGTGATGCGCGATCGCACCTCGACGAATGTCGGTCGGTTCTTAACTCAGCACCAAACCCATAAATTAACCGCAGCCGAGCGCACCGATGCCCTGCGTCTGTTAGAAATGCAGCGTCACGCCCTGCTGATGTACACAAGCTGCGGCTGGTTTTTTGAAGAACTGTCGCGCCCCGAAGGAACGCAAATTTTGCGCTATGCCTCAAGAGCGCTAGAACTCGCCGGAGATGTCGCCGGAGTGCAGCTTGAAAAAGGATTTGTGAAGCGCCTAGCGCTAGCCCCCAGCAACGTAGACTCCTTTAAGAACGGGGCTGAAGTCTATCGTCAACTGGTGGTCTCTGCTCAGATCAGCTTTGAGCAAGTCGCCTCTCACTACGCCATCAGTTCACTATTTACGCCCTACACCAGAGAAGAGCGAGTCTATTGCTATGACGCGCATCAACTCGACTATCAGCTACAGCGCATGGGATCGCTGACCTTGGCGATCGGGCAACTGCATCTGACTTCGGAGATCACCCGCGAGACGGCTCATCTCGTGTTTGCAGTCTTGCACCTAGGCGGCTGGGATTTCCACTGCTGCATTCAGCCGTTTGCAGGGCGACGAGGCTACACCTCCCTTAAAGAAACGCTGATGGGATCGCTCAGACAAGGCAGCGCCGCGCAGACCATCCTGTCAATGAGTCAGATTTTTGGCAATCAGTCTTACAATTTGCAGACGCTGTTTGCTGAAGAGCGACACCGCATTATGCAGCTATTGACTCAAGAAACCCTGACTCGATTAGATCAGCTTTACACGCAGGTTTATCGAGATAATTATGGGGTGCTGATGGCGTTTCATCGCGATGAGTTGCCCGTGCCGCGAGAATTGCAGGTTGCCGCAGAGATTGCCCTCAGTCATCGTCTGCTCTTAGCGCTGCGATCGCTTGAGCAAGAAACCAGCGATTCCACCAGCGATCGACTCGACGCGACCCTAAATTATCTACTCGAACTGGAAGCGATCTCCACCGAAGCGGCCCATCTGCACTGCAATTTGACCGCCCTAGAAGCCAAACAGATTTTAGAACGATTGATTCGGCGATCGCTCTGGCATTTATTGTATGAGTCTAACGTTGAGACAGCCGAACGAGAAGTTCAGCGTTTAGAACGGCTGCTAGATCTCGGTCAGCAGCTTCATCTCAATCCCAATCTAGCTCAGGCTCAAGAACTCTATCTGCAATGGCTGCCAACGTCGATAGAAGCCTCTCAACCCCAGTGGCAGCGATTAGGACAAAAGCTAGCGGTCAATGTCTCGATCTCCTAAAGCTCTGAACTTAGAGAATAGTTGGCGCGATCGCTCCCTCAAGAAACGATCGCGCTAATCTCTCAATCATTGGATTCATCTAAAACTTTATCTAGCCGATCGTTGGCATCTTTGGCCAGGCGAATGCAGTGGGCGCTGGATGCCAATCCGCCTAGGGCTGTGACTGCGCCCTCAGGGAGCTTGCCAGACAGCAGCAAGCCTGCCCCTGCTAGACTCACCCCAAACGAAACGCCTGTGGCAATTAGAGCCAGGTTGAAACTGTGGTGACCTTGACGCAGAATTTCTTTGATGATGTTTGATTCAATTTCCGAAAAGTGGTTATTCATAAGTGAAGTTAGTGAGGGGTAGAAAAGATTCGGAGCCGAGGCGCGTTTTTGCCTCGGTTTCATCAAACTATGAACGCGCTAAGGCATGGTCACAGTCAAGCGTTTAGTTGTGTAAGACTTGTGTCAGCGTTAGGGTGAGACTATGGATAGAGGCATTCGAGCATCAATGGTAGGGTTAGACGCAGCCAACAAAGCCCTAAAACTCAAAGGTTGGACTCAAGAATATCTGGCTGGAGCGTCCCAATGTTCGCGGCAGACCTTAAACCGATTTTTAAAAGGCAACCCGATCGAGAAGCAAATTTTTAGAGCCATCTGCACAGAGCTAGAACTGCAATGGAATAAAATTGCTGAGTTAGAACCCGAAGACAGTCAGCCTCCCAGTTTAGATGAGTTAGTAGACATTGTTCGCATCAACATTTACGACAGCATTCAGACTAAATGTGGCTCAATGCGAGTTCTCGATATGTCTCAGCCGCTCGATTTGAATGCGATCTACACAGCGGTGAATATTCTAGAAAAAATCACGGGTCGCCGCCGCTTAGAATTTGCAGAACTGCTTCAAACTTGCTCGTTAGAGAACCTCGATCGCTTCAGTCTCAGCGGCATTCAAGAAGAGCGAGTGCCGGGTCTAGATGCCGTTGATCAGCATTCTAAGCTGATGATTTTGGGCAAGCCCGGAGCCGGAAAAACTACGTTTCTCAAGCATTTGGCCATTCAGTGCATTGAAGGAGCGTTTAAAAAAGAGCTAGTGCCGCTCTTCATCACTCTCAAAGACTTTGCAGAAGCCCCCAAACAACCGAGCCTATTGGACTATTTGACGCAGCTTTTTGAGAGCTATGGCGTTGCGCCAGAAACAAAAGTCAAAACGGGATCGTGGACTGCCTCAGCAAACGGCACCACCAAGCCTGTAGAACTGCTGCTCAGACAAGGCAAAATCTTAATTTTGTTAGATGGTTTAGATGAAGTTAGAGAGACCGACAACAGCCGCGTCTTAAAGCAGATTCAAAGCTTTGCTAACCAGTTTTCTAAAAACCCTTTTGTGCTCACTTGTCGCATCGCCGCCCGTGAATACACCTTTGAAAAATTTACAGAAGTTGAGGTAGCCGATTTTGATGATCAGCAGATCGCAACGTTCACAAAGCAGTGGTTTCATGCCAAAAACGACCCCATCAAGGCAGAAAACTTTATCAAGAAGTTGAAAAAAGACAAAGGCATTCGAGATCTGGCAACCAGTCCGCTGTTGCTGACCCTGCTGTGCCTTGTGTTTGAAGAATCAGGAAACTTCCCAGCTAACCGATCGGAACTCTATAACGAGGGTTTAGACGTGCTGCTAAAAAAATGGGATGTGAAACGCAATATTGAACGCGATCAGATTTATAAGAAGCTCTCCCTAAAACGCAAAGAAGATTTGTTGAGCCGAATTGCCCTAGATAACTTTCAGCAGGGGAACTACTTCTTTAAGCAAAAAGACGCTGAACGCTATATCACGCAATACATTCGCAATCTAGCCAATGCCAGTCAAGATGAGGAAGCGCTGCAATTAGACAGCGAGGCGGTGCTGAAGTCGATCGAGGCGCAACATGGTCTTTTTGTTGAGCGGGCACGCGGCATTTATTCTTTTTCGCACCTGACCTTTCACGAATATTTCACAGCCCGAAAAATTGTCACCAGCAGTGACGCTGAGAGCCTTCTGCAAGAGCTTGTCAGCCACATTGCCGAGAAGCGATGGCGAGAGGTTTTCTTGCTCACGGTTGGCATGTTAGAGAATGCAGAAACGCTGCTGCAAGCGATGAAACAGCAGATCGACGGCATTCTTGCGCCCGATCGCAAGCTGCAACAATTTCTCACCTGGGTGGAGCAAAAAGCCCGCTCTGTGAAAGCCCCTTATAAGGCGGCGGCTATTAGAGCCTTTTATTTTGACCTGGCTCGATCGCTCGACTTGGCCCGGGCCCTTGACTTGGCTCTCGACCTGGCCCGTTCTCGTGCTCTCGATCGGGCCCTCGATCGCGACTTTGATCGCGACTTTGATCGCGACTTTGACCTTGACTTCGATCGAGATCTGGCCCGTGATCTGGCTCGCGATCGCGACCATGCGATCGACCACGAGCGCGACCATGCTCTTGACCTGGCCCGCTCTCGCTCTCGTGCCCGCGATTTGGCTCTTGACCTGGCCCGCGACCTTGATCCTGAATTGCAGCAGAAGTTGCAGCACCTTAAAGACCAGATCCCCTCGACGGATAACTGGGAAGTTTATGACCTGTGGTGGAAAATTAACAGGCAATCTTGGACGGCACAACTCAGGGCTGCCATGATCCAACATCGCAATATTGGACATGATTGGCAATTCACAGAGGCGCAGAAGGAGCTTCTTCAGCAATATTATGATGCTAACCAGCTTCTTGTAGCCTGCCTCAATAGCGATTGCTATGTTAGTCGCGAAGTGCGTGACACGATCGAAGTCACGTTGCTGCTGCCGATCGCGTCTCTCCAGTCTGCGTTTTAGACTCCATTGATGCAGCGATCGAGCGCTAGAGGTCTGACCACGATCGCTGCATTTGTCCGAGAGTCCACCAAAGGTTAGCTCGTCTCTAAAGGTTTCTCTCTAAAGGTTTCGCTGAAACTCTTCTACCAGATCGATCAGATTGACCTGACACTGCATCGGCAGTAAATCGATCAGCGGCACCTCAAGCTTTCCGCCGCCCAGCTTGACTGGAATGTTGCGAAGGATTTCTAAAACCTGATCTTCTTGAATTGATTTTGCTAAGACGAGCGGATAAAGTTTTTCGGCCAAGACGGTGTGGAGGTGGGCATCCGACAGATAAAGGTGCCACTTGGCGACATCAATATAAATAGCTTCGCCAATGTCGGCTGCCAAAGACTCGATCGCTTCAGACTGGCTTAATTTTGCCATAGCAGTTAATTAAAAAGTTATTCACCATTACTAGCACTGAACGCTGCTCAGAATGCCCCTACCCTTTGGATGATTTTGTAGGCTTCTCTCTCGGCTTAAAGCCTGTGGCCGGGGCTGAAGTGGTCACCACCGGGTCAGAATAATCGGCGATCGCAAACACATAGATGGCATGGGCTAGCAAAATCGTTGCCCAGATGCCTGTCACCCACACAGACCACGGCCAGTCAGCCTTGTTTAAAATTTCAAAAAACCATATTCCAGAATTGACCGCCGTAAATAGGGGCACATGAGTTGCAAACGTCATCCGATCGTCGAGGCGACGATAGTCAGAGTCTTTGCGATCGGGAAGCCGAGACCAACGAGGAGGCATAGAATGAACCTAACCCATAGCAAAACTTGTCACCTCTCAATGGTAGCGGAAAGGGGAAAAGAGAAAAACCGAGCGACCCGCGCAGAAGGTGAAAAATAGTTAAATTAGTCTGCTTGATAGCCAAGAAACTCACAGCAACCGTTTAAAATTCAGACATAAACAGTCATCTTTGCGATTCCCGTTGTGACAGTTACCCGGTTCTTGCGAAAAACGGGTCTGGTGCGCCGACAGACTCATCTTGCAGTGGTGATATTTCCCGATGAAGCCTCCGCTTTTCAGGCCTATCGACTGCTGCACTATTACGGCATTTCTCCCGAACATTTAGCGATCGTCGGCAAGGGTTACAGCAATCCTGACCACATTGGGCTGCTCAGACCGATGCAAATTGCCCTACATCAAGCGCGGCGCTGGTCAATCTTGGCAGGCACGATCGCCTCACTGATGGCGTTTGTGCTGGTTTTGGTGCAAAGCCACGGCTATAGCAATCTTGACAGCCTCAAGCCGCTAGGGCTAATGCCTGTTGCGGGGGTGGTGGGCGGTTTTTTTGGAGCCGTAATCGGCGGGCTATTTGGGCTATTTGGTGAAGGCACAACCGTCAGCGTTTATCGCCATCATCTCAACCGGGGGCAATATCTTCTGATGATGGAGGGCCCCGAAAAACTGGTGCGCTGGGGGCAAGACATATTGAGCCAATATTCTCCCTCGCGATCGTCTTGAGCACAGCTAGCCAAACCGACGACCCAGAGCAGTTCGATTGCGCCATGATGCGGCGATGTTTAGAACTCGCTCAAACAGCGCAGGGGCAAACTGCCCCCAACCCGCTCGTAGGCTCAGTGATTATGCAAAACCAGGAGATTGTCGGTGAGGGATTTCATCCCAAAGCCGGAGAGCCTCACGCCGAAGTGTTTGCCCTGAGAGCCGCAGGCGATCGCGCTCATGGGGCCACTCTCTATGTCAATCTAGAACCCTGCAATCACTATGGGCGAACGCCTCCCTGCTCGGAAGCGGTGATTGCGGCCGGGATCAGTCGGGTTGTGGTGGGTATGGTCGATCCCAACCCGCAAGTGGCGGGTCGAGGAATCGCTAGACTGCGCGAGGCGGGCATTGAGGTGACGATCGGGGTAGAAGAAACCGCCTGCCAAGACCTCAACGAAGCCTTTGTGCATCGCATTGTGCACCGTCAACCCCTGGGCATTTTGAAATATGCCATGACCCTAGATGGCAAAATTGCCGCCACCACTGGACACAGCAGTTGGGTCACCGGGGCAGCCTCGCGGCAGCGAGTGCATCAGGTGCGATCGACCTGTGATGCGATCGTGGTGGGTGGCAACACCGTTCGCCAAGATAATCCTTATTTGACGACTCATGGCGTGACGGCTCACACTCCTCTGCGGGTGGTGATGAGTCGATCGCTGGATCTGCCCACGCGGGCAAACCTTTGGCAGACGCAGACGGCTTCGACTCTGGTTTTGACCAGTGTGGGCGCAAATTCGGCGGTGCAGAAACGCCTGGTAGATCAGGGGGTTGACGTTGTAGAGTTGGAGTCGCTAACCCCATCTAAAGCCATGACCCATTTATACGATCGCGGCTTGTCTTCAGTTTTATGGGAGTGTGGGGGCACGCTGGCAGCTAGGGCGATCGCCGATGGCTGTGTGCAAAAAGTTTTTGCCTTTATCGCGCCCAAAATCATTGGCGGCGTTGGTGCGCCTTCACCCGTGGGCGACTTGGGATTGGTTGCCATGACGCATGCGTTGACCTTAGAGCGGGTCAAATGGAGCGCGATCGACTCAGACTTTTTGATTGAGGGATATTTACAAAGCCAGAAAAGAGAATTCTAAGGGTTGAATTCATCGCATTGAGTGGTTAAATTCTTTTAACTCGTTTAGCTCGATATTCATGACCCCATGCTATTTGGATGCTGATGGGCGGAGTCACTCTCTTAAGTTTCTTGATCGGCAGTCTGGGTTTGCAGGCGATGGTCGCAGGTGGCTGGCTGCGCTGGCAACAGTGGGGCATCGGGCAAATGTGGGAAGAGGAGGAAGAAACATTGACCCCTTATGACTCAAAAGATACCGTGCAGGCAACCCCGGCTCAAGCCAAAAATGGCACGAGCAAGCCGCCTAACGATCCGCGATTGGTCGGGTGGGAGTTTAAGATCGTGCGATCGCGCCGTGATCTGTTCCGTGACCCCCAGGTTTTTGAGCGCGTCTGTAGCGAAGAGTCGCAGGCTGGCTGGATTTTGTTAGAAAAACTTGACGATCGCCGGATTCGATTTAAACGCCCGATCGCGCTCCGTGAAATTCTCAAGTCTGACCTAATGACGATCGATCCCTATCGAAGTCACTATGGCTCGACGACAAACCCAGGGCTTTGGGTGGCAGCGATCGTCAGTCTCATCTTGCTCATTTTGCCTGCCTATCTGGGGTTTATGCTCGTGTCAACCACCCTTAACAAACCCGATGCGTCTACGCTGCCAGGCTCACCCCTACTTAAAACCCCTGAGCAGTGAGTCTCAGGCTTTTTGATGGGCCAAGTCTCGAATCAACGACAGTTTAGACTGAATGTAGCTGCTGAGAATCGTGATCTCTTCAGGGTTTAGAGATTGTTGAACTCTAAACTGGCGCAATAGCCATTGCACTAGACTAGCGTCGTCTAGAGTAAGCAGCAGCGCTCCCTGAGTCGCGTCTACTAAAGACCATAGCTGACGAAGCATTAAAGGAGTCATGAAACCTTACGCCCGATCGAGAGAGTGTCTTTGCTCAACCATACTGAATCGCGCCCTACCTAAACCCAGAACACACAAGACGATATAAGAGTTACAAAAAGCTAATTAAGCGATCCATAACTTTAGGTAGGCAGTTCAAACACTTTTGCCCTAGGGCGTATAGTAGGTAGTCTGAAGCCCTCGTCGATCGCTATGTATCTCAAGACGCTGCACCTCCGCAACTTTCGCAACTACCGAGATCAAGCGGTGGAATTTTCGGCAGCCAAAACGATCTTAGTCGGCAATAATGCCCAAGGCAAGTCAAACCTGCTCGAAGCGGTGGAGTTGATGTCTTCGCTGCGATCGCATCGCACGGCCCGCGATCGTGACTTGATTCTCGATGGCGAAGCGATCGCCCAAATCACTGGGCACCTGCAAAAGGACATGGGCGAGGTCGATCTGTCGATGACCCTTCGCCAAAATGGTCGGCGCAGCGTTGGCTTAAATGGGCTAAATCTTCGTCGTCAGCTAGACTTTCTCGGCACGTTGAATATGGTGCAATTTTCTAGCTTAGATCTGGATTTAGTCAGAGGCGGCCCCGAACAGCGTCGCCATTGGCTTGATGCTCTGCTGGTGCAGCTTGAGCCGATTTATGCTTATGTGCTTCAGCAATATAATCAAATTCTGCGGCAGCGCAACGCTCTTTTAAAGGGCATTCAAAAATCAGATCTTAACCGTCAAAATTTATTTAGCAGTCCCGACTCAGAGCTTGACTCTTTGAACCCATCAGAGTTGTCGTTGTGGGATGCTCAACTGGCGATCGCGGGTTCTCGCGTGATTCGTCGTCGTGCCAGAGTTTTGCAGCGTCTCGTCCCGATCGCTCAATCGTGGCATCAGGCGATTAGCGGCAGCACCGAAGCGTTAGAAATCCGCTATGCGCCCAATGTAGACCTAGTGGATGACAATCCCGAAGTGTTGCAGAAAGCATTTTTAGAAAAAATTCAGCAGCGATCGGTCGTTGAGCGACATCAAGGAACGACGATCGTGGGGCCTCATCGCGATGAAGTCGAATTCACGATTAACAATACGCCTGCTCGTCAATATGGCTCTCAAGGACAGCAGAGAACTTTAGTACTCGCCCTCAAACTAGCCGAGCTTAAACTGATCGAAGATGTGATTGGTGAGCCGCCGTTATTGTTATTAGATGACGTATTAGCAGAACTAGATCTGAGTCGGCAAAACCAACTGCTAGATGCCATTCAAGATCGGTTTCAAACCTTAATTACGACGACTCATTTAGGCTCCTTTGATGCTCAGTGGATCAACGCTTCTCAAATTCTGGAAGTGAAAGCGGGGCATTTGTCGGAGCAAGCAACGTTTTAGGCGAATCCCATCAAGTAAAAAACCTTCTTAAGATTTACAATTTCTCAGGGAAAAAGCAGTTTTCAACCTGATATAACTGGGGCATCAGATAGGTCATTGATCCGCAGTCATTCAAATAAGAGATTAGATCATGGCGAAGATTGCATTGCTAATTGGAGTCAGCGAATATGCGGCAGGACTCACCCCTTTACCAGGAGCTATCAAAGATATTGAAGCAATGCAACGGGTTCTAGAGAATCGCGAAATAGGTAGCTTTGATGAAGTGAGAACGCTCTCCAATCCCGAACCCTTTGCGATGCAAGAAGCGATCGAGAACTTATTGTCCGATCGGGCTAGAGAAGATTTGGTATTACTCTTTTTCTCTGGTCATGGGGTCAAAGACGACAGTGGGCGGCTCTACTTTGCAACCCGTGTGACGCGCAAAAATCCTAAAGGCGACTTAGTAAAAGCCACTGCCGTTCCTGCGGGATTCGTTCAGGATATTATGAGCAATTCACGCTGTAAGCGACAAGTGGTGCTACTCGACTGTTGCTTTAGCGGAGCATTTGTGGAAGGCATGACTGCCAAAGACGATGGTGTAGTCGATATTCAAACCCAACTGGGGGGAGAAGGACGCGCCGTTCTCACCTCTTCAACTTCGACTCAATATTCTTTTGAGCAGCAAGACTCTGAGCTATCGGTTTACACCCAATACATCGTGGAGGGTCTGGAGACAGGGGCAGCCGACTTGGATAATAATGGTGTAATCTCGATCGACGAGCTACACGAGTATGCCTGCAAAAAGGTGCAAGAGACCGCCCCCGCCATGAAACCCAAAATCTACGCGGTCGAGGAAGGATTTAAAATTCGGCTAGCAAAAGTTGCGATCGGCGACCCGAAACTGGCATATCGCAAAGAAGTCGAACGGCGTGCCAGTCAAGGGAAGATCTCGATGCTGGGTCGTAGAATTCTAGATGATTTACGAGGTAGTTTGGGGCTTGCCTCTGAGACTGCAACTGCGATCGAGGAAGAGGTTCTCAAACCTTATCGAGAGTATCAGAAAAAATTGCAGCGCTATGAACAAGCTTTTGCTGAGTCAGTTCAGCAGGAGTATCCGCTCAGTGATGCCACTCGCGATGAATTGCATCGTTATCAAGAGATTTTGGGGCTGCGGCATGAAGATATTACTTCGATTGAAACGAAGCATACGCCCCGTCAGGAAGCCATTGAACCCCCAGTTCTAGAAGCCCATCCCGCTCAACCCACCGCAGTACCTTCCTCATCAGTTCCCTCTCAGCCTCGTCAAGAAAGCGTTCCTGTGCAAAAAGAAGTTGCACCGCTTTCAAGCCCTTCAGTAGACCCTTCTCTTTCTGCCCACAATTCTTCTAACGACTAATTTAGAGAACATCTCCACAGCCATTCCTCCGCGTAGTCGTCCTCGACTGCCGATCGTGCTGGGATCAATCGGTTGCCTTGGCTTTTCAATCATGCTAGTTAGCGGGATCGTGCTTCCGTCCTTTCTCAATCAAGCGAGTCAAGCCAAACAGTCAGAGGCTAAAACCTACGTTGGCTCATTGAACCGATCTCAACAAGCTTTCTTTCTTGAGAAAAACAAGTTTTCATCGAACATTGGAGAGTTAGGAGTTGGCATTCAGTCAGAAACTGCAAACTATAGGTACACAACTCAAGCGTATGGTTCGGGCATGAAAGGTTATGCCGTCTCGACAGCGACTCCTAAAATAGATGGGCTGAAGGGATATGTCGGTGGAGCATTCGTCATCACTTCTAGCGGCAGTCAAGAGGTCACAACGCTTACGATTATTTGTGAAGGTAATGCCCCTTCAACGGCTGCACTTTCTCCCCCAAAGTTTCAGGACAGCACACTTCAGTGCGCTTCAGACTCAACACAGCTCAAGTATTAAACTGAGCGAATCGTTTGCACCTGCTCGCATCAGCACAATCTGAAACCTTGATATAACTGTGAAGGCACGGTGAGCCATCTGTTAATTCACGAACCAAAAAGAGATTGATATGACGAATGTATCTGAGATTAAAGTCACAATCAACTTCAATGATCCTGACCTGGACAAGGATGGGCGAGATCACGAGGTCGATAAGCTTTTACCTCAAATCAGAGAGTTAGAAGGTGTGACGAGCGATCGGGTTCCTGATCTCAATCCACCTGAAGGCAATAAAGCAGTCGGTGGAATGTTAGCTGGGTTATTAATGGCAGAAGTCAGCCCCGCTAATTTCAAAAAACTGATGGGATTTTTGGGCGATCGCTTAGGCAGCAAAGTCATTGAACTCGAAGTCGAAGCAAACGGTAAAAAGCTTAAAGTTAAAGCCAGCAGCCGACAAGAACTGGAAGCCGCGATCGCGGCCGCTCAAAACTTTATCACCTCTTGAGACACTCAAATGGCAAAAATCGCACTGCTGATCGGGGTGAGCCACTATCAAGCCGGGTTAAGCCCTCTACCCGGAGCGCTCAAAGACATCGAAGCTATGCGGCGCGTGTTGCAGCATCCCGACTTAGGCAACTTTGACGAGGTGAAAACGCTGCCCAACCCCGAACCTTTGCAGATGCAGGAAGCGATCGAGACCTTATTGAGCGATCGCAGCAAAGATGATTTAGCCGTCTTGTTTTTCTCAGGTCATGGGGTTAAGGACGATCGCGGACGGCTTTATTTCGCGACTCGTCTAACGCGCAAAAATTCTAAAGGCGAGTTGGTCAAAGCTACCGCAGTTCCGGCGGGATTTGTGCAAGACATCATGAGCAATTCACGCTGCAAACGCCAGGTGATCATTCTTGACTGCTGTTTTAGCGGGGCATTTGCGGAAGGCATGACTGCCAAAGATGATGGCACTGTTAATGTGCAAACTCAACTCGGCGGCGAGGGGCGCGTTGTCTTAACGTCTTCCACTTCGACCCAATATTCATTTGAGCAACAGGGGGCTGATCTGTCGGTCTACACGCGTTATATCGTCGAAGGCATTGAGACAGGAGCCGCTGATGCCGATAGCGATGGCGTGATCTCGGTTGAAGAACTCCACGATTATGCTTACCGAAAAGTGCAAGAAACCGCCCCCGCGATGCAGCCCAAAATCTACATTGTTGAAGAAGGATTCAGAATTTATTTGGCGAAGGCGGCGATCGGAGAGCCTAAACTCCGCTATCGCCAAGAAGTCGAACACTTCTCAAGTCAAGGCGAAATCTCAGCGATCGGCAATCGTGCCCTCTCATCACTGCGAGAACAACTAGGACTTTCAGTAGAGGAAACCCAAGCGATCGGAGCTCAAGTGTTGCGCCCCTATCGGGATTATCAACGAAATCTACAACGCTATGAACAACTGTTTGCAGATGCCATTCAGCGAGAATTTCCACTGAGTTCTCAACGACAGAGTGAGTTGCGGAGATTTCAGGAGATCGTGGCACTGAGAACCGAAGATGTGTCGGCGATCGAAGAAAAATGGATGTCTTCACTCCCTCAGATATCTTCAGAAAGCTCGTCTCCTGTCCCGATCGAGGTGCCATCTAGTAACGGCAAAATTCCGATGTTTCTGGTTGGAGCTGGCGTGTTAGGGGCAGGTGCGATCGGTGTTTTTCTGGCTGTCTCGTCGCTACCAGGACGAAACCTGTCTCCGACTCCAGCCGTGTCAACTACTTCAAAAACAACGGCAGCGATCATCCCCAAGTCGTCCCTTCCTTCGTCTACTGTGCCTTCTCAGCCAGCCTCTCGATCGTCTACACCGACCGGGAAACCACCAAGTCAGCCTCATCAAAAGACCGATCCTAGTCCAGTCTCGTCTCTTCCTAGTCCAGTCCCGTCTCCAAGTCCTAGCGGAGGTTGGCTAATCATCTTAGACAGCTATCCGACTCTTCAGGCAGCTCAAGACAAAGCGACTCTAGCTCAACAACTGGGCTATCAAGCAACGATCTATAAAAAGGGAAAAGACTTTGTGCCAACGATCTCGATCGGCGACTTCTCTAATGCAGAAGCTACGAAGCAAGCGGGGTTAAAAATCGTCAGCACCACAGCCCTTTGGAATGGTCGAGGTCGGCACTTGACTCCTAGACCTGTAACCCAGTGGTGCCCTAGAGGGACGCAACGAGAAGGTTACTATGAGTGTGAGGGCTTTTGGGGGTGGTAGGTTGCTCAATCGAACTCTACAACTCAAGGACAACAGAAGATCGTCGCACAGCTTAGGTAAGCGATTCTAAACAAAGTTGACGAAAGTGATCGCCCCGTTGCTCAAAGTTTGGATATTGATCAAAACTGGCGCAAGCAGGCGATAACAGAACGACACGAGCAGACTGCTGTTGGGCAAGGTCGAGCGATCGCTGCACGGCCCGTTCCATCGTCTCCACAATTTCATAATGGGCATAACCGACTTGATCTAATCGTTGAGCAAACGCTGCTGCCGCACTGCCAATCAGCAACACGGCTGCCGCTTTTTCTTGAATCACTTTCAGCCAGGCGGCATCTTCACCCAGTTTGGCTTCGCCGCCCGCAATCAAAATCACCGGACTTTTCACGGCCGCCAATCCGACCTCTGCGGCATCATAGTTGGTGGCTTTGCTGTCATTAATAAAGTCGATGCCTTGCCAGGTGCAGAGATGTTCTAAGCGATGGGGCACGCCGGGGAAGTTAGCGATCGCCTCCACAATGGCGACTTTTTCAATCCCAGCAAAATGCGCGGCAGCAACTGCCATCAGCAGGTTTTGCTGGTTGTGAAATCCGGGCATTCGCAGGGTGTTGACCTCGACGATCGGGAGATTTTGCACGATCGCCCAGCCGTCTTCAATATAAGCACCTAGTTCAGGATTGCCCACTAGCTGCGCTCGACCCTTGACACTTGTCCAGCAGGCTTTGGCAGAGACCGGATCAGATTGGTTAACCCCTAGATTTCTCAAATAGGGGTCATCGCCGTTAAAAATCTGCTGCTCAGACTGACGCAGTAGGTGGGCTTTGATGCTGAAGTAGTTTTCTAAGGTTTTGTGACGACTGAGATGATCGGGGGTGAAGGTTGTCCAAACGCCGATGCGAGGGGCAACGGTCGGGGCGGCTTCGATCTGATAGCTGCTAAATTCGGCGATCGCCCAGTCGGGTTGAGGTTCTAACATCGCCGCTTCAGAGGCAGCGTAGCCAATATTGCCAAAGGCGGGAGCGTTCAACCCGGCGGTTTGAAAGATAGCAGCGATTAGGGCCGTTGTCGTGGTCTTACCGTTCGTTCCGGTGATCCCAATCCACGGGCGAGACTGTAAATTTTGCCATGCTAATTCCATTTCTCCGATCGTAGTAATCCCCATCTCTCTCGCTTTCACTAGGGCAGGAATATCCCACGGCACACCCGGACTCACTACGATTAACTTCGGCATTATCAAAGCTGGATCAAAGCTGTCTCCTAATTTGACTTGAATTCCTTCAGCGTTGAGTTGCTGTTTTTGCTGTTGGAGTGTGTCAGAGGTGCCCCGATCGCTGACTGTGACCCGCCACCCGTTGCGTTTGAGTAATCGAGCCGCTGCATTGCCTGATGTTCCGAGTCCGATTACGTAAGCGTGGGGCATGGTCTGATAGAGATCAATAATTTTGCATCCTTTATCGTACTGCTTAACCGTTCCTAACCATCACTCAATTGTGACAAGATGGACTTCATTAAATAAAAATCTCGCTAGAATGAGAAGACCGCTGTATCCAACCTCGAAACAAGAAGCTCGGTGCTTTATTCTCTGTCAAAATCTTACTGCTATGTTTGTGCCTATCAACGTCATTCGATTGGATGAGCGACAGGGAGAGGTGTTTATTTTGGCAGGGGAAGAACTAGAAATTGTCATCACCCGCGACGGGGAATGGAGCTTTCAAAATGAAGCCTGATTTTAATGCTATGACGCGAAAGGAACTCAGATCTTACATCCTTGAGCATCGAGATGATGCAGAAGCTATCAGCGTGATTGTTGAAAAAATTAAAGCAGACCCCAACACTCATTGGTATAAACCTGAAGACACCGATCGCTTTCCCGAAATCTTTGCAGAGCATCAAAAACGTCGCGAAGATGCTCGAAGAAGTCAGGAAGGCGAGTAAAGGGTTGGCTAACTTTTGACGATCGCCCCAAAGTCGGCTAAAACTCGCCCGTGGTTCCGCAACACGCCCAACAAATTGAGGCGATTTTGCTTGATCTTAGGATCAGAATCCATCACTAAAACACTGTCCTCCCCATCAAAAAATTTGCTGACCGCAGGCGCAATTTGACTGAGCGACTCAACCAAACTGCCATAGTCTTGCTGTCCTTGCTGAGACAACGTGACCAACGCATCATAAAACGTCTGCTCTGAAGCTTTTTGGAAGCGATCGGGCTGCACCACCTCAACAGGATTCAGGGATTGGGTGTCTAAAGTTCCCTGCGAGGCAAGGCGAGAAGCGCGATTCACCGTTTCGTAAATCGTGGCAAGTCTGCCATCAGTGCGAATCGCTTGTAGGAATAGGGCCCGATCGCGCACATCTAATAAATTTCTCAGCGCTCGTTCGGCATAGTCAGGATCGCTTTCACCAATCACAGCATTAACCAGATCGTAATCAACGCCGCGATCTTCTCGCAAAAGGGTGTGAACACGCTGGGAGAAGAAATCTTTTAACTGTTGCAGTAATTCTGATCTAGAAACTTTGAGAACCTGAGCATGATTGCTAGTGAAATTGCTGACAATCTGATCTAAGAGTTGATAGAGATCAATCTTGAGATTTGCTACCCAGGTGATATTGATAACAGCATTGGCAGCCCGACGCAACGCAAACGGATCGGAAGAACCAGACGGAATCATTCCCAATCCAAAAATGCTCACGAGGGTATCGAGACGATCGCTCAACCCCACCACTTGACCTGTGAGCATTTGCGGTAAACGATCGCCTGCTCCACGGGGCAGATAATGCTCAAAAATCGCCGTGGCAACCGCTTCGGGTTCTTGGCTGTCGAGGGCATATTTCTGACCCATCACGCCTTGCAGTTCAGGAAACTCACCGACCATTTGCGTCACAAGATCGGCTTTGCACAGCAGCGCAGCGCGTTGAATATGCTTCTTGGCTTCTCCTGTAATCTGAAGCTGATCGGCGATTTGATCCGCGATCGTGCAAATTCGGTCAACTTTGCCACGCACCGATCCCAAGTCGGCTTGAAAGGTGACGGTTTCAAGCTTGGGCAAGTAGCGATCGAGGGGAATCTTACGATCAGCATCAAAAAAGAATTTGCCATCTGACAGCCGCGCTCTAATCACGCGCTCGTTGCCCGCCGCAATGATGTCAGACTTAGCCGGGTCGCCGTTAGAAGCCGTGATGAAGTAGGGCAGTAGCTCGTCAGAGTCTTGACTTTTGCGAACCGGGAAGTAGCGCTGATGACTCTCCATCTCCGTCGTGATCACTTCTGAAGGCAGTTCCAAAAATTCTGCATCAAACTTGCCGACTACCGCGCTGGGATATTCCACTAAATTAGTCACTTCGCGCAAGAGACTTGGCGAAATCGTGGCCACCCCTCCCGCTTTAACAGCAGCGGCTTCAACCTGCTGCTGAATGGTGGCTTGACGCTGATCAGAATCCACTGCAACGAACGCCGTTTTTAACGTCGCCACATAGGTATCGGGATTGGCAATCGCAACGGGATCGGGATGCAAAACGCGGTGCCCATAGGACACCCGATCGCTATCATAGTGAATGGAATTGCTGACGATCGAGATCGGCAACACCTGCTCGTCTAGCAGCACCACCAGCCAGCGAATTGGCCGAGAAAATTTCAGTTCACCATCGCCCCAGCGCATCAGCCGTTTGCCCTCCAATCCGGTAATCCACTGGGGAACTAACTCGGTCAAAATCTCAGAAATCGCCCGACCCTGAATCACTTTGCGAACAAATACAAAATCGCCCTTCTCAGTCGGCCGAATTTCTAACGCATCCACCGACACGCCTTGCTTTTGGGCAAACCCTTCGGCTGCTTTCGTTGGGGTTCCGTTCTTAAAAGCGGCTTGAGCAGGCGGGCCCTTGACCTCTTCGGTTTGGTCAGCCTGCTGAAGCGGCAAGCCTTTGATCACGATCGCGAGACGACGAGGCGTGCCGTAATAGGCGATCGAGTCTGGAGTCAAATAATGGTCAGCCAGACTTTTGGGAATGCGCGATCGCCACTGAGCCAGCGCTTCATCAACAAAGCTTGCGGGGAGTTCTTCGGTGCCAACTTCTAATAAAAACGATGCCATGAGTTTGAATATCCAGCAGCAGAACGGAGCTTCAGCTTCTCAGTTTATCTTGTTGTTGCCCTTGCCATCCCACAGCCTGGCTGATTGGGCGCAAGATTTCTAGTCCTCACCCTCTTCTTCGACGTGATCGCTCAACAAAATCGGCAGGCTCACCCCCGTAATCCGCTCCGACTGACCGAGGTTAATTAAACGATCGCCCTTGCCATCTTTCGCCCCGACTTTGATTGACTCGACCGCTATCCTAGCTAGGTGATTTTCATTGGTCAACAAGAACACGAGCGCTTCTGGCAGCACGGCCACCGTGCCAATCAGCGCATCTGTTTTAGTGGTGAACTGGAAGGCTTGGGTGCCGATCTCGCCTGTGTTGGCGCGCCGCAGCGACTTGATCGCCATTTGTTTGGCATAGCCTTGCTCTGACACCATCAAAAAGGTGTCGTCTATGGTTGCGATCGCCCAGCCTACAATTTTTTCTTTTTTGCTGATTCTCATGCCCGCGTTGCCTTGAGACGTGCGGCTCGCGATCGGCACCTGCTCGTCATTGACTTCAAACCGCAGCGCCCGACCGCTAGAAGTGACGATCACTACCTGTTCATCTACTTGGGTCAAGCTGACCAATAAAAGCTGATCGTCTTCTCTGAGCTTGAGTGCCGTCAAGCCTCGTCCCGTCAGGTCAGCAAACTCTGAGAGCGGCAATCGCTTCAGTCGTCCCTGCTCGGTGAGCAACAGCAGATATTGATCGTCGAGATCCTCTGGCAAAATGAAACTTCCGGCGATCGAGTCGGGCATTCCTTGAGCGGCCACTGGGAGCAGGGTCACCAAGGGGGTGCCGCGAGATTTGCCGCCTGATACTTGAGGAATGTCAGACACCCGCACAGGGTAGGCTTTGCCGCTGCGAGTCATCACCACTAGCGTTTGTGCCGTCGTGGTGAATTGCGTTTGCACACCGAATTCGTCAGCGTCTTCTAACGCGATCGTCGGTTCGTTATCCGTGCGATTGCGATTTAAGCGATCGTAGACTTTGGGAGCCATGCGCCGCACATAGCCCCGATGGGTTAACTCAACCACGGTTTCTTGGGCGGCTTCCTCATAATCTAGGGTCAGAGAAAAGTCATTTTGAGGGTTGAGGGTTGAGGGTTGAGGTTCGACGCTTTTGTCGGCGGACTTCTTAGAAGGTTTGGTCTCTTCTTTGGGTGGCTCTGCGCTTAGGATGCGGGTGCGGCGATCGTCGGCATATTTTTTTCTCAAAGCCCGCAGATCTTTTTTCAAGGCTTTGAGCAATTCGCGGCGATCGCCCAACACTCTCCGCAATTCCTGCATTTGCGTGGTCAGTTCTTCAAATTCAGTTTGCAGACTTTGCCGCTCCATTGCGGTCAGTCGGCGCAGTGGCATCGAGAGAATGGCATCGGCTTGGCGATCGCTGAGATCCAATTGCGCTTGTAGCTGCCCCTTGGCGGTGGTGCCGTCGGGCGCGTTTCGCAAAATGTCGATCACCTCATCCAAGTGAGACAGCGCCGTTAGCCGACCTTCGACAATGTGAATTTGAGTTTCTGCCTTTTCTAACTCATGGCTATAGCGGCGCGTCAGCGTGGTCTCTCGAAACGTGAGAAATTCTTGGAGCAACTCTCGCAGGGTCATCTGCTTGGGGAGATTGCCCGTCAATGCCAGCAAAATTGAGCCAAAGTTGTTTTGCAGCGCCGTCTGCCGATAGAGGGCATTGAGAATTTTTTGGGGATTAGCATCTCGCCGCAGTTCTACCACGACGCGGATGCCGTCACGATCGCTCTCATCTCGCAGGTCGCCGATGCCTTCAATCTTGCCCTGGTTGACCAGTTCGGCAATTTTTTCGATCATCGCCGCTTTGTTGACCTGAAACGGAAGCTCTGTGATGATGATCGCCGTGCGCCGATGCTTGCCTCGACCTACGGTGAGTTCTTCAATCTTGGCAACTCCGCGCACGGGAATGCTGCCCCGGCCGGTGGTGTAGGCTTCGCGAATGCCTTCTGTGCCAATGATCTCGCCCCCCGTCGGAAAATCTGGGCCCGGAATCAACTCAAACAATCGCGCATCTGACAGATTGGGGTTGTCGATCAGCGCCACTAATCCATCCACCACTTCGCCTAAATTGTGGGGCGGAATATTGGTCGCCATGCCGACGGCAATCCCCGAACTGCCGTTGAGCAGCAAAATCGGCAACTGAGCCGGAAGCACAGTCGGTTCTTGCTGCGAGTTGTCAAAGTTGCCAACAAACTCGACGGTTGACTCGCCGATTTCGGTTAATAAAGCCTCGTTGCCGATCGCGGCCAGTCGCGTCTCGGTGTAGCGCATTGCGGCGGGAGGGTCGTTATCAACTGAGCCAAAATTTCCGTGCCCTCCCAAAAGTGGATAGCGGCTCGAAAAGTCTTGCACCAAGCGCACCAGCGCATCATAGACCGACTGGTCACCGTGGGGATGATATTTGCCCAACACGTCACCCACCACGCGGGCACATTTGCGATAGGGACGATCGGGGGTTAACCCTAACTCGTGCATTGCGTATAAAATTCGACGGTGGACGGGTTTAAGCCCATCTCGCACGTCTGGCAGTGCTCGCCCGACGATCACGCTCATGGCGTATTCTAGATACGACTGTTGCATCTCCGTGTGCAGGGCAGTCGTGATAACCTGTCCTGTTGGGAGGATGTTTAACTGATTCACCATGAGCCTTGTCCCTTTGTTCCGAACTTTACAAAAGTTTGTTTTAATTTCAGTGTAATCACTCTTATCACAGTTGCGCTGCGAGTGGTGTTATTGCTTCTGTCGTTCGATCGCAACGTTCGTTAACCCTGTGAGACTCGCGCCGAGAGGATAGCGCTTATGAAGACCGCTTTAATTGTGGAGGATGATTTGATAAATGCTCGTGTTTTCTCCAAGATTTTGACTAATCGGGGTGGGTTAGCTGTCAAGCATACCGAAGATGTGGCAGAGGTCATTCAGGTGGCTCAGTCGGGAGAGGCGGACATCATTTTGATGGATGTGTCGCTGTCTAGAAGTGCCTACCAGGGCAAGCCGATGAATGGCATTCAACTGACTCAGCTTTTAAAGGCTGATCCTCAAACGGCAACGATTCCGATCGTGCTGGTGACGGCTCACGCGATGGAGGGCGATCGAGAAAGTTTTCTTCAACAGAGCGGTGCCGATGGCTATATTTCAAAACCCGTCATCGATCACCAGTCGTTTGTTGATCAGGTGCTGGCGTTGCTGCCTGGGTGATGGCGCGATCGCGGGAACCTCTTCCTCCCAAGGGTGTAAATACAGTAGTACTACTTTAAGTTAATTTTAGCAAGTTATGACCTTAATTTCTTTAGCTGATCACCCTGTAGAGAGGACTTTTCAGTGACCACTATTCTAATCGTGGAGGATGACCCGACCAATGTTCGCGTCTTCTCAAAAGTTTTGATCAAGCGCGGCGGACTGGCAATTAAGCACACCGAAGACGTGGCGGAGGTGATCCAAATCGCCCAGTCGGGAGAGGTGGCTCTGATTTTGATGGATGTCTCGCTGACGCGCAGTGTCTATGAAGGCAAAGTGATGGATGGCATCAAGATTACGCGCCTGCTGAAGGCAAACCCACTGACCATGAAACTGCCTGTGATTCTGCTGACCGCTTACGCGATGGAGGGCGATCGCGAAAAGTTTCTCAGCCAGAGCGGTGCCGATGACTACATCTCAAAACCCGTGATCGATCACCAGGCGTTTGTCGATCAAATCAAAGCGCTGTTGCCACCTGATTAGAACCGCAGCCCCGCAGACTCAAGCAATGCTGCCCCGTTTGCGAGTTTCTTTATAGGAGGTGCCGACGTTTCGCAAGCCTGCCCGGATCATTTGTTGCTCTAGCAGCGCAAAAAAACGAGAGCGATCGCCGCCTCTCACCACGGCCTGATTGTGGGCTTCTGCTAACGCCACCGGATAGCCATAGCCTTTTTGCACTTGGGCCAGCGTTAGACTTAACGCCGAGTCTAAAAGTTCTTCATCGTGGGCAACCCAAGCCGGAACCTCAACCCGCGCAATCTCACTGCCGACATTCACATAGCAAAAGTGAATGGTGTGCTCGCCATACAAATCTAAGATTTTGGCAGAACTGCGCCAGAGCGGGCTGCGCTGTCCGGGTTGTAAAAGCTTGGCCCAAAGCGCGGTGTCTTTGAGCGGGTCAAGCACCTGGCAAGGCGGACGCTCGGCTTTTCCGGCGCAGTGGGTGCCACAGTCAGGAGCCAGATAAGGACAGGTCTGCAATCGCAAAAAATTTAGCGCTTCGCCACTGCGAGAGGCGCTGATATAGCCCACTAAAGGGACACGGAGCGATCGTAGCTGATCCCACGCTTTGAGAATGGGCGTGAGAATCATATCTCTCGCTTCGTGGGGCATCGGCTCTAAAAACCAGTGAATTAAAGAGCCGTCAACCATCGCCACTGAGGGATGGGTAATAAACGAGGGTTGGGGGGCAAGACTTCCCTGTTCGCGCATTTGCAGCCGTCTGCCTTCGTCATTGAGAGCACTGGCAAGCTCTGCCAACATGGTCGTTTCAGACGCGGTGCGGCGATAGCCCATCCATTCTTCGGTGCGAATGCCCCACTGACGAGAGACGTAGAGATCTTCGGGGCGATAAAACACTTCGGGGAGGCTGTCTAAAAGCGGCAGTTTGCTTTGCCCATAGTGCAAGACGATGCGCCCGACGTTGATCAGATAGCAGTAGGCGATCTCGTGGTGACTGGGAGCAATTTGAGAGCCGTCTGTGGCGATCGCGGTGTGTGCTACCGGAGCCGGACTAATGTCGAGGTAGGTATCTAACGGCTCGATCGGGGTGGCGGCAGTGAAAATCAAGCGATCGCGCCATGTTTCTTGTAGTTCGACTAGTTCTTCTTGGTGCGATCGGGCTTGCTCGATCAAAAATTGGGCCCGTTCTAGGCGCTGCCGGGTTGCCACTGCTTCAACGGTGAGGTGTTGGCTAATGCCCTGCATCTGCTGCGCGAGTTTGGTCAGGTCAAGCATGAGGTTGTGTAGTGTCTCTCTAACAGCATAGCGGTTTGAATTGGGTAATCAAACTTTTAGCAATCGATAATTTGCTAAAGCGATGGCATGACTGATTAAAAGCCTTTGATAAAACCACTGATAAAACCACGATCGCCCACATCCAAAGATTGATTCATTCAGCAAATTACTGATTGGGATTTAGGATTATAGTTTTTATCGAATCGAAGATTTTTTATGTTTCCAAATTTGTAACCTTAACCGTTATCGAGCTATTTAATCAATTAGAACCTGAGTGTTCTCTTTCTAAAGATGTAGTGATAGTGCTTCTGTAGAGAGAGACTTTATCAATCCTATTCACTAGTGCGAAACTGGCAGGTTTCAGCGTGTATCCAGTCCGATAGAATAGACCTAAGCACTGGCTTTAGGCTCTACGAAAATCCGCTCAATCGACACCGCAGCTTTATCGATAAAAATCTCTATGAAAACCTCTCATTTTCTAACGATCAGCGTGTTAGCGCTTGGCTGGGTGTCAGGCTGTAGTTCGGCTCAAAATCCAGACCTTCAGAGCAGCCCTGCACCTAGTCTGCAAGCCACTACCGCGCCGACTCCCTCTTTAACTCCCACTCCTGCACAGCCTTCTGCGGTGACCGTTTCCCCGTTAAAGGCTGTCGCTCAAGACACCCGTTCTGAGTCTGACAACGCGGTTGCGGTCATTCAGGGATATTATGATGCCCTCGATCGCCGAGACTATGCTCAAGCCTATCGCGCCTGGCAAGACAACGGCTCGGCCAGCCATCAGACCTTTGAGGCGTTTAAAAACGGCTTTGCAGAAACGACCTCTACTCAAGTCAACATTAGCGAACCGAGTCAAATAGAAGGCGCGGCAGGGTCGCAATATGTCAGGGTTCCGGTGATGCTAACCGCAACAACTAAAAACCAGACAGTGCAGCACTTTAAAGGAACTTATGTCTTACGTCGATCGCTTGTTGATGGAACCTCAGCCGACGATCGCACTTGGCACATTTATTCTGCAAAACTGGCTCAAACTGATTAGAGCACGAGTGTTTGCGGATCGTTTAGGGTCTCAGATCCACACCGCAAACTCTTGCGTGAATTGTTTTAAAGATAAAAGGTGAAGGTGATCGTCGTCTAGAATCGAGTCGCGATCGCCGATCGTGTTATAGCCCCAGTCGGCCAAAAACAAGGTCACATTCTCCAATCCCGGCTGATTCTTAACCGATTCTAAAGTCTTCAACCGATCCTCAATAAACCAAATCGGAGTCGTCTCCCCATACTCAAGCGTTAGCTCTTTAAGAATTTGATATTTCGGACGTTTGACTTCTTTGCCATAAACTTGGTGATCGGATAAACTCACCCCTTGCTGTTGCAACAGTTGTTTAATAAAGCGACCTTCTTTGGTACTGATGATCACGCAATCCGTTGAACTCGCTAAGACTCCGCGCAGTCGCTCAATTACCCCCGGATAGAAGCGGTGTTCGGCTAACCAGCCCTCTAAATCTGCTGCAATCCACTGATCGCGAAGGCCATCCACGATCGCGCTGATGTTAGTAGCATTTAACTCGTCATCAGCGATAATTTGAGCGGCGATCGGGGCCCAATCCTGCAAAATCTTGCTTTCTTCGATGCCTAAGACCAGCGCCCTAATCAGAATTGGCATCTCCCAACCCGTCTCAACCACAGGGCGCAACCGATAAAACTGAGGCGCTAGCGCTGGGTTCGGAGTCTCATCATCAGGCTGCCAAATCTGACAATAGGCCTGCCATGCGGTTTGAAAGTATTCTCTCAGTCCATCACAAATAACGCCATCAAAATCTAGCGCGAGCACGATCGGAGTAGTTGCAGACATAGTTCCTTCAAAGATTGCTGCCAACTCACTATCGCACGACAACCCTAGATACTCTTGATGGCGGATGATCTTTGCCCTCAATGCCTATATTCTTAATGAGAATAGTTTGCAAATAAAAAAGTTTGTTGTAAGGTTAAGATAGCCGCATTATTGAATATTACTTGCAATAATGCACAGGGTTCAGTCTTCTAAAAAACACGTCGTCTAGCAATTTGATCACATCGGAGTTTGACAATGGGAAAATCTAAGACGAGCCAAGTGACCCCGTTCAGCTTAGAAGGGCGCTTTTTGGGATATCAGACCGAAGCGGGTCATAAAATTAAGCGATTTCAGCTTGCCACCGCCGAGGGTGAATGCTCAATTAAGCTCACCAAAGAAGCGCGAATTGGCTTAAGTCATGGCTTGGTTGCGGGTGATTGGGTGCGCGTGTCTGGTAGAAAGAAGCTCGATCGAGACACTCACACCACCCGATTTAAAGCTGACTTTATCGAACCAATCGTTCCCACTGCCCCAATTGCCCAGCCCAAGCCTGCGGTTAAAAAATCGTCAGAAACGATCCTCGTCTGTCAAAAATCGGGCTGCATGAAGCGCGGCGGCAAAGCCATTTGTCAAGCCCTAGAGACAGCACTCAGCGATCGTGGGCTAGATGATCACGTCACCATCAAAGGCACAGGCTGCATGAAAAACTGCGGCAAAGGCCCTAATGTCGTGATGCCGGGTAAAACGCGCTATTGCAAAATTGGTGCCAGCGAAATTCCTGATTTAGTAGATAAGCATTTTCCAGAAGTTGAGTCGGTCAACCCGATCGCAGAAGTCCGCAAACTTATTCCTGTAAACTAGTCCAGCGATTTATCTTTTTGATCTGATGGATTTACCAGAATTAGAGAGCGAAACCCTCGATCGCATTCTCGAAATGGCGTGGGAAGACCGGACGACCTTTGAAGCGATCGAGCTTCAGTTTGGCTTAACTGAGTCACAAACGATCGCGCTGATGCGTCGCGAGATGAAACCCTCCAGTTTTCGGATGTGGCGTGAGCGAGTCACTGGGCGAGGGACTAAACACCTCAAAAAGCGAGACTTTCTATCGGGACGGTTCCGATCGCAAAACCAAAAGGGATCTTGATCGCGCATTTCGCCAGTACAGTAGGACAGATCAAAGTCCCCTTAAAAAGGGGGATTTAGGGATCTCTGGATCGTGCCTCCGACGATGCGATCCCCCAAACCCCCTTTTTGAGGGGGCTAAGAAAAAGTTGCCCATCGCCTATAGATTTCTATTTGCGCGAGCGGCTTGATCGCTCTCCAAAAAATTCAGCATTCCAAAAAACAAAAAACTCTAGTACAATACACCGCAGTGATGGAGTTGTGCCCCGGAAATCTGATCGGCCAAATCAGACTCCGAGGACTTCCATCCCTAGTTACCGCAAATAACTCAGGAGGCGTTCATGATTGTACACCGTCAGCTTTGCTATGGGATCTTGAAAGGCTGGAATCAAGATCCTGCATACAGATTTCACCCCAACCCAATATCTGAGAGATCCGTGTTTTTGTCCTCTTTAACTTAACTAAGAGGACAGAAACTATGGCAGTTAGGACGATCGTTCCTAGCTCGATTTCGTTCACCATTGAGTTGCGTTGCTCGGTGGAAAAGCGTTATCGAGTCAGTGTGACTTTGGATTTGCAAGAGCGTTATCTCTTTGTGTCGTCTGGCATTGTTTCGGATGTTAGCGACAGCATTGAAGAGTTTGTCTCCCAACTGAGTGAAATCTCATCTAATCAACTAGCATTGCTGAAGTGGGATGGCACCAGTGATCTGACCACAGAGTATCAGATTGTGCGAGTGTTGCCCGGATATCAAGTAGAACGATCACTTGTGAAGTTCAACATTGTTCTGGGTAGTGGTTCCCTAATACAAGTAGAGGAGGTGCCCAGCAAAACCACGATTCAACTATAGGATGTTGGGGAGCCGTGATGACTCTGATAGTCTCCATTCAGGCGGTTTCCCAACTCCATCAATCTAGATGCAAAGCGATCGGGAAGGGGATAGGGAGCGATCGCATCTAAACCTTAACTTTGACTCTTAGGTCTGACGCACTCACGCTCATACCTGTTTTTCAATGCGGTCTAGTTCTTCTCGCAACACTCGTCGCAGTGTGTCTTCTAGAGGCTCGTGCTGCTGTTGAATGTGGGCTTTGAGAACCTCATTAATCAAGGTCTGGTAGTTGCCGCCATTTGCCAAATGAACTTGTTCTTTAAACCAAGCTAATACTGCATCATCGATCCGAATCGTGATGCGGGTTTTTCCAGCGCCCGATGGGTCGATCGCTCCTCGTTGCCCCTTGCTAAAGTCGTATTCTGGTTCCATCATTAGCCCTCTTCGTATTGTCTGCGTTCTTGGCGAGTTGCAGACCGAGCCGAGATCAGTCGAATCGCAGTTTCTCGGTAGGTGTAGACAACCACAAGCACTCGGCTCAAGGCATCGGTTCCGATCGTGATAAATCGCCTTTCGTCAAAGCGATCGTCTGTCACTGTAATGGCAAGGTCATCTGAGAAAACAAGCACAGCATCGGCAAAATCAATCCCATGTTTGCGAAGATTAGCCGCTGCTTTGTAGTTGTCCCATTGATACACCATGCTTCAATTGTATGCACATTTGTACACAAAAAATAAAGGTGAACACTAAACGACTTCGATCAAGAATGGAAATAGAGCGATTACATCCAAGACTTAACTAGATAACTCGATACGATCGACGTGCAATGACTTGTTAAATCGCGGTTACTTTGTTGAGTTCGACACGACCGCTCTCAAATACTTGCACCATTAGCTCATATCCCTCCATCAGCGACATCCCGACAAGGGGTTCTGAATCAGCCTCATCGACTGGAATTGTCAAAAGATTCCCATCCCAAACTAAAACTGCCTCATAAACATCAAAAACGCATTCGCTCCCATCGCCCAGAATGGCTCGTCCTCGCCTTTTCTAGGTCAGATTTAACTGAGCGATCAAATCTGGAGACAGTGAAAGCCAACCATTAAAGCCTGTGTCCACGATCGCGTCTTGTGCGCAAACCGTTCCATCGGAGCCACAGACTGAAAGTGGAATAATCGGCTCAAAATCCGCGTTGACGATCCCGATGATCATACGGCTCTCTTTGTGCGTCCGCCAAATCGACGAACATGGCGGGAACCAATGCGGACAATCCAGATTTGAGCGTCTGGGTGACGGGCTTCGAGGCGATCGCAAGCAGCAATTTCACGGGCATCAACTTCAAAAGCTCCGGTTTCGAGATCAATTGCCACAATTTTGCCATGGTTGCCTTCTTCAACTTGAGAGCGAACCTGAGATTCATAAATCTCATCGCCACGTCGAGCAAATTCTTCTTTGCTGTAGCGGGGTTGTCGAACTGTCATAGGCTTGATCTCGTTGCGACTTGACCCTTTTATTTTAGCTGGGTGAGGCGATCGTTGGCTTCAGAGCTTGTGTTGGGTTTCGCGAAATTCAAGATAATCTAGAAGAGTGGCGAGCATACTGGCTTGCTTATCGGTTTTGCAACAGCCTATTGTCCTGTATCAAGGAACTATCTTGAAAAATCAAACCTATTCAAAATAACCACTTGCAGTATCAAAAGTTAGTTTAATTATTGACAAGCACCAATGATGCGGGGATCTAAAATTACACCATTCGTACGTCTATTTACAGTAAGATAACCAACAACATCGCCATCACCGTTTACTACGATGGGTGGACTACTTGCGTAAGAATTACAAGCACTGACATCAGAAATTCGACTTCCATAATCACCGATGCGATTGTAAATACTTAAGTCAGAAATTCGACTTCCATAGTCACCGATGCTGTTTGCCAAAGAGCTTGGATGTGAACGATTGCAGTTGATACAACCCAAAAAGATTGTTCCTTGTCCTCTTGGCGGAGCCCCGTAAATAAGTAATGGCGTTTCTGCCATAGCTTTACCTACAAAAAAACAACTAGCAGCAGTCAATAGAGTAAGAGTGAGAAGCTTTTTCATCGTATTTCAAAACTGACTCATTCAATCTTGGAATACGATGAAAAATACAACATCCGTAGAAGCTCTAGGGTTTAACCACTTCATTGATCTCTGTCTAGAGCTTAAACGCTAACAGACCACTAGTTACCATCGCCTGTAAACGAAGCAGCATAACTTCTTTTTAGAGAGAAAGTTTCCGCATATCACGCCGAAATGGGTGAATAGGCAGATGGTTTCTGCGTAGCACCCCGAATGAGGTAGATAGACAGAATCTTTCTGCGTATTACGCTCATTTGGATGGATAGGCGGAATCTTTTCGCATATTTGCTTCAGTATGGCTGTCAGCGCATAGGTTTCCTGCACCGGAGGTGTTCCCTCAGCATTTCATGTGCCTTGACTGCTGTACTCAATTTTTGATGCGATCGCCCCATAAACGCAAAAGGTTTACTCCACGTTCCCGTAGCCTTCGCCCTTATAATAGAAAGCTGCTATTAGCCTCAGTTGCATCCTGCTTCTTGGCTGCGTATCCAGGAATTTTAAGCCATGTCAGACGATCTTCGCGCTACTCGCCTCGAAAAAGTTGAGCAACTCAAGCAACTGGGCGTAAACCCCTACGCCTATCAGTGGCAGTCAACCCACCACGCCGCCGAACTGCAAGAAAAATATGCCGACTTAGCCAACGGTGAAGAAGTCGCGATCGAAGTGGCGATCGCGGGCAGAATCATGGCGCGGCGCGTCTTCGGCAAGCTGGCATTTTTCACGCTGCAAGACGAGACGGGCACCATTCAGCTTTATCTCGACAAAACGCGCATTCAAGCCAACATGGGCGAGGCAGACCCGCAAGCCTTTGACCATCTCAAGCAACTCACTGATGCAGGTGACATCATCGGCGCAAGCGGCAGCGTCAAGCGCACCGAAAAAGGCGAACTCTCGGTCTACGTCAACCAATACACGATGTTGACCAAATCGCTGCTGCCGCTGCCCGACAAATGGCACGGCTTGACCGATGTCGCTAAACGCTATCGTCAACGCTATGTGGATTTGATTGTGAATCCTGAAGTGCGGCAAACCTTTCGTCGTCGCGCCCTGATCACAGCGGGAATTCGGCGCTATTTAGATCAGCAAGGCTTTATCGAAATCGAAACGCCCGTTCTCTTGTCAGAAGCAGGCGGAGCCGATGCGCGTCCGTTTGTCACCTATCACAACACGATGGATATGGAGCTATATCTCCGCATCGCCACCGAGTTGCACCTCAAGCGCCTGATCGTGGGTGGGTTTGAGAAAGTGTTTGAACTGGGACGCATCTTTAGAAACGAAGGCGTTTCGACCCGGCACAATCCAGAATTTACGTCGATCGAGGTTTATCAAGCCTACGCCGACTATCACGACATGATGGCGCTGACCGAAGCGATTATTACGACCGTCGCCCAAGAAGTTCTAGAAACTTTAAAGATTAGCTACCAGGGCGAAGATATTGATCTGACTCCTCCGTGGCGCAGAGTCACGATGCACGAGATTGTGCAAGAAAAAACCGGACTTGATTTCACGCAGTTCCAAACGTTAGACGAGGCAAAAGTTGCGGCAAAAGCGGCTGGAATCTACAACATTGAGAAATGTGTCTCGATCGGGAACCTGCTCAACGAAGCGTTTGAACAAAAAGTTGAAGATACACTAATCCAGCCGACGTTTGTTTTAGATTATCCGATCGAGATTTCACCCCTCGCAAAACCGCATCGCTCAAAGCCTGGGCTAGTCGAACGATTTGAGTTATTCATCGTCGGGCGAGAAACCGCCAATAGTTTCTCAGAGTTAACTGATCCTGTAGATCAGCGATCGCGACTAGAGGCCCAAGCCGATCGCAAAGCCGCTGGCGATCTCGAAGCCCAAGGCGTTGACGAAGACTTTCTCACCGCGTTGGAATATGGAATGCCGCCAACCGGAGGACTGGGAATCGGCATCGATCGCTTAGTCATGGTGCTGACTGATGCCGCTAGCATTCGTGACGTGATCGCCTTCCCATTGCTAAAACCTGAAAAATTCGATTCTGAGGAGTCTTAAAGAGAGGGGTTCAGAAGTCACTAGAGCCGACCGATCGCCAGAACAAACCCGATAACATTACGTTTCTGGGTGCTCCTAAAGTGCTGTGCTAGAACAGAGGTATAGCGTTAGGAATCGCCCAATGGGAAGCTTTATGACTGCATTGCTTGGCGCACTGTTTATCGTGTCGCTAAACGGGTTGAAAATCGATCGAGAATATCAGCGAGGCGTGATTTTTCGGCTCGGACGCACCAAGGGCGTGATGGGCCCCGGCATGTATTGGATTATGCCGTTTGTCGATCAAAAAGTGCAGATTGACGTAAGAACCAAAACCGTCAATATTGAGCCGCAAGAAACCGTCACGGCTGATAGCGTCACCATCAAAGTCAACGCTGTTCTTTACTACCGCATTCTCGACCCATCTAAGGCCATCAACAAAGTTGAGAGCTATCAAACCGCCGTCTATCAGGTGGCTATGACGACTCTGCGAAACGTGGTCGGACAAAATATCTTGGATGATGTGCTGCAAAACCGCGACAAAATCAACGTCAAAGTGCAAGAAATCGTTGATGAAATCACAGAACCCTGGGGCATCGTGATTGAGCGAGTTGAAACCAAGGATGTCGAGATTCCGCCGACCATGCAGCGGGCAATGGCCAAAGAAGCTGAAGCCATTCGTGAAAAACGCGCCCGCATCATTAAAGCCGCCGCCGAGCAAGAAGCCTCTGCAAAACTCGCCGAAGCGTCTCAAATGATTAGCGCTAACCCGATCGCGCTAGAATTGCGCCGTTTGCAAATGCTGACCGAAATCGGAGCCGAAAACAACACCACCACGATCGTGATGGTGCCCTCTGACTTTATCAATTTGGCGCAACGCTTTGCCCAACCTCAGCAAAACGGCTCTGCACCCAATCTTCAGCCATTTAACCCAGAGGTGATTCTCACCCCTCAAAACCCTCAAAAAATTGATGCCCAACAATAAATCTATCTAAAGGAAAAGCTGCTTGCGTGAAGAAGTACGGTAAACTTCACTACTGAAGGCTGTACGATCGGAGATACGATCAGGTCAAAGAAAAATTATCTACAGGAGCCGTTCCAGGATGCAAGGAACCTACGATTCAGACAAGCGCAAGTTGCTATCCTGCCTATGTCATGGAGCAATCTTTTTTAGCACAACATTTTTATCGGTTGGCGTGCCGATCGCGATCACGTTTATCTCCGACGACCCAGTTGTTAAAGCCAACGCCAAAGAATCGATCAACTTTCACTTTAACGTGTGGTTTTGGGGCATTTTGATTCTGATTCCATCGCTGCTGACCTTTGGGCTGTTAGGGTGGGTTTTATTCCCCCTTGGCTATGCTATTCACTGGGGTTTGACGATTTGGGCGCTAGCTCACTGCTTTAGCAAACCCAATGAGCCTTTCAGCTATCCCTTCATCTTCCGCCTGCTGTAGAGCGTGAGAAATTGAGCTTGAAACAGCGATCGTTCTGGTTGGAACGATCGCTGTTTTGTGAAATCCTACCGATTGACGCTGGCGCGGCTGACCGTTGCCAGCGCTTCGACCAAGCTGCGGACGGCGGCCACCATAGCAATTTCACTGTTGAGTTGATGAATGGCAGACCCAATGCCGACACCCGATGCACCCGCCGCGATCGCTAGGGGCACGGTCACGCTCGATAAGCCCGACGCACAAAGCACCGGGATCGCGATCGCACGAGAAATCTCGTAGGCAGCCGCGATCGTGGGGGCTGCTTTTTCGATCAGGCCTAAGCTGCCCGCATGGGTTGGGGCGCTGCTCGTGCCACCCTCAGTCTGAATCAGGTCGGCTCCAGCTTTCACCAAGTCTTCTGCCAATTGAACTTGGCGATCGAGCGGCAGCGTGTGGGGCACCGTGACCGATAGGGTCATCGTCGGCAATAGAGCGCGAGTCGCATGAGTGAGCGCCAAGACCTCTGCGGACTCAAATCGACGACCTTGAGCATAGAAACTATCAAAGTTGCCGATTTCGATCAGGTCGGCACCTGCATTGACGGCAGCCACCAATAACTCTGGCTCGACGGCAGAGACGCAGACTGGCAGGCTGGTGAGTTGCTTTGCCATCCGCACTAGGTTAGGGTCAGCCGCGATATCGACAAAGGTTGCACCGCCACGATCGGCAGCTTTAACCACGGCCGCAACCCGATCGGCATCAAAGTTATTCAGGCCGCTAATGATTTTTAGAGCGTGAGCGTGGTCAAGGGCATTCTGTAGCGTTGGATGAATCGTCATGATGCTGCTCAACTAACAAAAGAGTAACGTCTATTTTGCCATCGTCTGTTGAGAGATGCCAGAGAAGAAGAGTAAATTCGGTCTTTCACTAAATGCTCATGCTGAAATTTAGAGCCTCAGATAGTCTTGTCTCGGTGGATCGCACAAACTCTAAACTTGACACTTCTGAGTCATCAATCATTCATTTATCGGCTAAAAGAGACCATGAAATAGTTCAGACAATCAGTCTCTTTTTAGTGAGAAATGGTCGTTCAAACAGCACAAAAAACAGGTAGGAAAATCCGACAACGATCGGTGTGCCAACTACAAACATCACCAATAAAGCCATCCAGTTTGTTAGCCCTAACGGATCTAGTAAATACTGCGAAATGACCTGCAATAAAGGCGCATGAACCAGATAGAGACTATAAGCAAATCCGCCGATAAAAACGAGTGGCTTCCAGGTCAATAAGTTAGTGAGCCAACTGGTTTGAGCGAATGACGAAACTATTAGTAAACAAGCAAATCCAACGCCTGCAATTAAATCTGCAACGACCCACAGATAACCACTATGGATTGCAGTATCATAAATAATCAATGACGCGGCAGCCGCTATTAAAGCCATCATTTTCCAAGGCAGATTTTTCCGAAGATGGGGAAACGTCGATTGACTTGAGTAGGCAATTTCGGCAGACAACATACCTAGGGCAAACAGTCCAATGTAGTGAGGGCAGCTTCCCCAAGGACTTAAGTTAATCGCAAAGGATGGAACAAAGTGAGCGATTAGATAAAGAACGAAATAGAGCAAAGACGATAAGGTCAGCGTCGATGCAGCAACCTTCACTGCCCCAAAGCGTCTCCACAACAAAATGAGTATTGGAAACAGGAAGTAAATTCTCCACTCAACTGAAATAGACCAAAAAGCATGATTTATTTTTGCATTCATCTCCCTAAATAGGTCTTGAATGAGCAATAAATGAGCGATGATATCATGTGATGTCACAGGAAGGCTGGCATCCCAATGGGTGCCTGTTTTGTTTCCAATTAAGGTGAAAATTAACAGAAGAGAAAGCCCCATTGCTAAATAGTAGGGTGGCAGAATACGTCGAACACGTTTTTTGAAAAAATTAATTGCCCCACCCTTAATTTCGCCATCGTTGCGAATGACAGGCAGCATTAAGCAAAAGCCTGAAAGAACAATAAATAAATCGACAGCATAGTGTCCATACTGAAACCCATTCATGGTGACGTAAACAAAAGATTTTACGAAAATATTCGGGTTGTTCTCAGAAAAATTGATTTGTAGAGTGGCATGATGGAGCACAATATAGAGTGCAGCTAAACCCCTTAGAGAATCGAGATACGCCAAGTGAAATGTTTCACGCTGAGGCAACATCTCAACTTGAGGTGATAGGTTCTTCATGGTGGTTTCTGGGGGTCTTTTAAGGGCTGGAATTGGGTCAGGTGTTGAGTCTGTGATCGTGCGATCGTATCCCAAACGGTTAGTCAGCAAATGGAAAGCTGTTTGACCTTAGAACGCTTCAACCGTGCCTATTAGACCTTGGGTTGCGTAAAAACACCAGCCGATCGACTCAATTTTGACGAAAGTTTATGGAATCTTTACATTAGTGCAAGACCCAAGTGAGGTCAACCGAGAGGCAGAACCATGCAGTTTTATATCGTCGATGTGTTTGCAGAAACAAAATATGCTGGAAATCAGCTTGCTGTGTTTCGTGGCGTTGAGCATCTCTCAACTGAGCAAATGCAGCAGATTGCCAAAGAAATGAATTATTCTGAGACGACGTTTATCGAGTCTGAGATCGCTGAGAATGGCGGCTATAAAGTTCGGATTTTTACGCCTCAGCAAGAGTTGCCTTTTGCTGGGCATCCGACCTTAGGAACAGCGTTTATTTTGCAACAGGAAGTGATTCAATCCGCGATCGAGACCGTGATTCTCAATCTCAAAGTAGGACAGATTCCGGTGACGTTGAGCTATCGCGATCGGCAGATTGATTTATTGTGGATGCGTCAAAATTCGCCCAGGTTTGGACAACAATTCAGCCGAGAGACGATCGCGCCCATTCTCAATCTCAATGTTGATGAATTGGACGATCGCTATCCCATCCAAGAAGTTTCGACAGGCTTGCCGTTTATGATTGTGCCGTTGAAAAAACAGCGATCGCTTCAGCACTCTAAAATCGATCGCGAGAAACTATTTGACCTGATCGCCACCACAGAGGCCAAAGCGATTCTAGTCTTTTGTCCTGAAACGTATCACGCTGACAATCAGCTTTGTGTGCGCGTGTTTGTGGATGGGTTGGGCATCCCAGAAGATCCGGCGACGGGCAGCGCCAACGGGTGTCTGGCTGGATATTTAGTGCAATACCACTACTTTGGGGATGCTCCGGTTGATGTGCGCGTTGAACAAGGCTATGAGATGGGCAGACCGTCGCTGCTGTTGCTCAAAGCGCAAAGAACCGATGCCGAGATCGAAGTGTCGGTCGGCGGTCACGTCGTGATGGTGGCCAAGGAGAATTCGTTTAAAGCATTTTTTCGAGAAACTGCTTGGCCCGATCGCAGCGCGGACGACTAAAAAACTCATCCGGCGAACTGTCTTCGGCCAACTTGCCTTGATCAAGAAAAAGAATGCGATCGGCCACTTCTCGCGCAAAGCCCATCTCGTGGGTCACTACGGCCATCGTGATTCCGGTTTTAGCCAAGGCTTTCATCACTTCTAGCACTTCTTTAACGGTTTCAGGGTCGAGGGCAGAAGTCGGCTCATCAAACAAAATCACTTCGGGTTCCATGGCTAGGGCACGAGCGATCGCGACGCGCTGTTTTTGTCCGCCTGAGAGTCGAGACGGATAAACATTGGCTTTTTCGGCTAACCCGACTTTGGCGAGTAGCTCCATACCCTTTTGTTTGGCTTGCTCGTGACTCATGCCTTTAAGTTTAATGGGGGCATAGGTGACGTTTGCGAGGGTGGTCAGGTGCGGAAACAGATTGAAGTGTTGAAACACCATGCCCAGCTTTTGCCGGACAGTGGAAATGTTGATTTTAGGAGCGGTAATGTCTTGCTCGTTGAAATAAATTCGCCCGCGAGTTGGTTGTTCTAGCAAGTTCATGCAGCGCAGAAATGTCGATTTGCCTGAGCCAGAAGGCCCCAAGATTGACACCACTTCACCCCGATGAATCTCGGTCGAAATGTCGTCAAGAACTTTGAGCGCCCCAAACGATTTACAGAGAAATTCAACCCGAATTACAACTTCATTCACTGCGTCTCAGCCTCTTTTCTAAAATGGATGCCGTGTACGTTAACCCCATCACCAAAATGTAATAGATTAAGCCTGCTAAAATCAGTGGCTCAAAGTAGATATATTTGTTTGCGCCCACAATTTGAGCACTGCGAAGAATCTCGACGACCCCGATCGTAGACACCAATGAAGAATCTTTGAGCAGCGAAATCGTTTCATTCACCAATGCCGGGAGAATATTTTTTAACGCTTGGGGCAGCACAATATCCCACATCAATTGCGGGTAGGGAACACCCAGCGTTAGCGCGGCTTCGGTTTGCCCTTTATCGACAGCCTGAATTCCGGCGCGAATCGTCTCTGACATATAAGCCGCAGAGTTGAGGCTAAAGGTGAACACGCCCGCTTGCAGTGCCGAAATGTCATAGCCTGTTAACTGCGGGGTTGCAAAATAAACCAACGATAATTGCAGCAGTAGCGGAGTGCCCCGGAATACAGACGTGTAGGCTACTGCAAACCAGTAGAGGGGCTTAACGCCAGAGATCTTAAACAGCGAGAGAACCGTTCCGAGCAGCAGCCCAAAGAACACAGATGAGAATGTAAAAAGCAACGTCTGCGGAATGCCACTAAGAATAAACGGGAGATCAGGCAGAATGCGCGCAAAGTCTAGATTCATATAAGTGGGATGATGTTTGTAGGAACGCTGTAGGAAACGCCCCTACAGGCGAATTATTTGCTAGGTAAGGGAGAAGGAGAAGTCGAGGGAGAGGCTGCCGGAGATGGCGGAATGCTTTGAGAAAACCACTTCTTGGCGAGGCGATCGAGTTCGCCACTGGCCTTCATTTTTTGCAGCACGGTGTTAAAGTCAGCCACGCGAGATGACCCTTTGGGGAAAGCGATCGCTGAACCAGACGGCCCTTCGTTGGGGATGAGTGTGAACTCTAGGTCAGGATTGGACTTGAGAAACCCTTCCGCGATCGTGTTTTCGATAATGGCGGCATCAATGCGTTTTGCTTTGACTTCTTGCACAATCTCAGGAATTTTGTTCAGAGGTTTAATCTGAATTCCGGTGACTTTTTCGGCAATCTTTTTGGCGTTGCCTTCTTGAATTGAGCCTAGCTGCACGCCAACTTTTTTACCTGCTAGATCGGCTGGTTTTTTAAGATTGCTGCCTGTTGGGGACACGATCGTGTCTTGAGCTTGAAAATAAAGCGTTGAGAAATCTACACTTTTTTTGCGCTCGTCAGTGGGAGTCATGCCCGCCATCACAAAGTCTGCTCGTTTAGCCTGAATCGCGGGAATCAAGCCATTAAAATCAGATTCTTGAATTTTGAGGGTTAGTCCCAACTCTTTAGCCACATAGTTAGCAATATCAATATCAAACCCGACAATTTGACGACCCCCATTAGCAGTGTCATAAAACTCATAGGGCGGGTAATCTGGTGATGTCACCAGCGTTAACTCTTTTTTGTTAGCCGTGTTGGCATTGTTTGCATCTTGATTGCTGCAACCCACGATCGTAGTCGTTGCCAATGACACTGCAAACAAACCAGTCAAGATTAATTGTCTTCGTTTCACTTGCGATTCCTCTAGGTTACATTTCTAAATCTTTTCGTCGTTAATGATTCAGTTCCGCTAGCAGATTCAGTATACGCAACCCTGCGACTTCTTTATCGTTAATAAAAAAATCGATCGAGCTTTATCCACTCCGATCGCAGACAGCAGAATTCGGCTAAAAGACAAACGTGGTTCTGATCACGCCAATCACAACATCAGGGTTACGATCGTCATGATTGGGAGCCGTCAGCCAGATCACGCCCGGAGTCAACGACAGGTTATCCGTCAGTTGATAGCGATAAAATGCCTCAATGTGATAGCCCGTGTCCCGATCGCTGCGTTGACCCACGGGTAGCCCGATCGCTTGAGCCACGGCATCGCTGCTCGTTGAAGTGAGTTTTGGCTGCATCCCAAACACAAAGCCGCCCAGGTTGCCTTTTTTGCCCAAGTCAGGAAAGGCGACATTTACCGCAAAGTTCCAGACTGAGGCATCGCCTTTGGTGCCATCGCCTAAAGTCCGCGCTGCCGTATAGCCCACCCAGCCGCCCAACTCAAACTTAGGCGAAACCCGATAGTCAAACTGAAAGCCATAGGAGTTGCCCATGGTCGGGCCTGCGCCGATCACTTTTGCCGCATTGCTGCCCGCTAGCGTATCGACCCCATTCACCACTGAGTAAGAGTTGACGTAGAGAAACCCAGCCTTGAGCGCTCCCGCACTATAGATTAGCTGAGTCCAGGCGCTGTGACCGCCGTTAAAGATGCCTGATTTGTTATCGGGGAAGTTGGGCCCGCCGATCGTCGAGTCTTCGCCATAATAGCCAAAATCCCAGCTAATAGCGGGTGAGACGTGAACGTTAGCCGCGACTCCGGCCCGGTTGCCCACCGGAAAAAAGATGGGATTAATCTGAGCAAAGTTAGACGGAGACCCCTGAGTTTGGTCGTTAAACGGCGTGATCGGGTCGGTGACAATGCTGGGATCGATCGTGTTGGCATCGAGAAAAACCGTGAGTTTCTCTCCGATCGGGAAGCGATATTGCAAGCGATTGAGCCGAAATTCACCATCTTGCGACACGCTGGTCGCTAAAAATCGAGATTCGTCTGTTCCGCCTGCCAGGGCCCCTGTAGGAAAGGTGGTTGCCGTATCTAACCGTCGCAAATTAGTCGATTGCAGCCGCACTCTCAGGCGATCTTTGCCCGAAAAGCTAGTATCAAAATCCAGTCGCAGTCGATAGCCCAGGTTTGCATTGTTGACATCTCCGGCGCTTTTGCCAAAGGCATCGGCGAGATAGCTGACCAGTTCAACACCGAGTTTAGTAGTGGTCGAAAACTGCTGCTTTTGCAGTGTGGTGGTTCGGGCTTCTAGCACGTCAACTCGACCGCGCAGAGTAGCCAGTTCTGCTGCAAATTCTGCTTGCAGTTTTTGCAGAGTGACGAGATCTTCTTTTTTAACGAGATCAGCGGTTGAGGCAGCGATGAGTTGATTGACCCGATCAAGACACGCATTCAGCCCGGCAGCAAACTCATAGCGAGTCAGGGCCCGGTTGCCGCGATAGGTCTTGTCGGGATAACCTGCAATGCAGCCATAGCGCTCAACCAGCGACTGCAAAGCTTGAAACGCCCAGTCAGTCGGGCGAACATCGGTCAGTTGAGAAACTGAAGTCACTTGATCGAGAGAGGAGCGATCGCTCTCCTCAGACGGTTGAGCCGAAACCGCGTCGATCGACGATGGGCTAACGATCAAATCACCTTCAGCCAAGGCAACAGGCGCAAGAGTCAGCCCGCCACTGAGAAGGGCGATCCCGATGCCTACACTCTTTAATTGTGCTGTCATAAATTACACACTCACACCACTCGTTCGTAAAATAACTGAGATTCAATCGCTAATCACAGTCGAAACTCTTGCTAGCAAAATCTGGCAAGCTAGTATTGAAACCGGGTCAAGTCAATGACCTGAATGAGGTGATTCTCTAATTAGGGATCAAAAAAAATTGTCAAAATGAATACATTCAAGACAGTTTGTAGATTGCATCTATCCAAGGGCCGATCAATTTATTGAGCAGAGCTAAAGAATGCTGGCTTTAAGAGAACGGCTACGATCGCACCTTCAAGAAATTATTCGCGAACGAGATGTCTATTTAGCGACTGAAGGACACTTTTATGTGAGCAATACATTCGTCAAGCGTTTAGTCAATGGGGAATAGCGGAGAGTCACGAATTTTTAATGGGGGCAAAAACTCACTCAAATTGGGTGCTTAATTTGCCTGCCCAAAAGCCAACAAATCGACCTGCAATTTTAATCGGGGCCCATTATGATGCGGTGCCGGGTTCGCTTGGGGCTGATGACAATGCGACAGGGGTGGCAGTGTTGTTAGAGATGGCTAGAGCCTTTCATGAAGGGCCGGCTCGACATCCGATTCGATTAGTGGCGTTTGACTGTGAGGAGACTGCTTACGATCGGGCTGGCAGCACTCACTATGCCCGTAGTCTCAGTGAGCCACTGCGGTTGATGATTTCTTTAGAAATGTTGGGCTATTGTGTGGCTACTCCCCATTCGCAAAGCTACCCAACGGGGCTGAAGTATTTCTACCCCCATCAAGGCAACTTTATCGGATTGATTGGCAACTTAAAATCGATTCCTGATCTAATCCATTTGCGGCGCAACATTCGTCAAGCTGGAGTCAATTGCGAGTTGCTCCCGGTGCCCAATAGCGGCAAGATTTTGCCCTTAACTCGTCGCAGTGATCACGCCCCTTTTTGGGATCGCGGCGATCGGGCCCTGATGATTACCGACACTGCTGATCTTCGCAATCCCAACTATCACAAAGCTAGCGATCGCTTAGACACTCTGGATCTAGATTTCTTAACCGGAATCTGTCACGGTTTAATCACAGGAATTCGCTCTTTATAGTCAGATTTTTATGTAGTACGATAGGGCAATTTCTGATTAGTTAAAGTATCTTCTAGGCGATTTTGAAACTTGGTATCTCGCCTTATAAATTTGCGAAAAGCTCTTTTAAACTTTGGAGTTAGAACGAGTTCTCTCATTCGTCATCAGCATGGTTGAGAGACTGACGCAGTTCTAAAATGATGTCTTCTACAGGTTGAGGTCTGATCTGTCCTGCGCGAAATGCGCTGATAGATTCTCTCGCATCTTCTGCAATTTCATCGCGGCGCTGTTCAAGATGACGATTATGGAGAATTTCAATAAGCATTTCCTGCTGCTCTACAGGAAGCTGCATGGCATTTTCAAGAACCTGGTTGAGAGTCACCATATCTAAGTTAGTTACTTGTGATGTCGTTAATCATATCGTTGGACAATGGAGATCGTCTATCTTCACGATCGCTACGATTTCCCCATGTCACACTTGAATCATCAAAGTATTGAGCGATCAGTTTAGGATCTGTCGCGTCGATCGGGTTCATAACTTCCTCGTCCTTCCAATCCTCTTTGAGTTCGGGGGGGCATCACCAGCACTTTATCGACGCGGTTACCATCCATATCCATCACTTCAAAGCGCATGGTGTCCCATTCAAAATGGTCGGCCGGCGCAGGAATGCGACCTAGGTGCATCACGACAAAACCGCCCAGCGTCTGATAGCTGCCCCGTTGCTCTCCCGGCAGTTCTTCGTCTTCTAAGTTGAGAATCTCTTTAAATTGATAAATCGGCAGCATCCCATCCAACAGCCATGAGCCATCTTCTCGCTGCACGGCTTGCGGCTCCTGCAACTCTTCAACTGAGGGAATATCACCCACGATCGCTTGCAGCACATCCGTCAGCGTCACCAACCCCTGAATCACGCCATATTCATCGACCACAAACGCGATCTGAGTGCCCGACTGTTTAAATAGCTCTAGCACCTTTAGCGCACGAGTGCTTTCGGGCACAAACACAGGCGTGTGCAGCGAACTGGTGAAATCGATCGGTTGACCCGACAGCGTTTTTACTAATAAGTCATAGACCTGCACCACTCCCAGCAAATTATCGAGGCCGCTATGACAAACCGGGAAGCGAGAGTGAGAACTCTCCATCATCGTGCGGCGGTTTTCGTCGAGCGAGTCTTCGAGATCGAGCCAGACAATTTCTAAGCGAGGAGTCATGAGAGAACTAACGCGGCGATCGCCCAGCCTAAACACCCGTTTCATGATGTCTTCTTCGGCTTGCTCAAACATCCCCGCTTCGGTGCCCTGCTCGATCATGACGCGAATTTCTTCTTCAGTCACAGTTGGCTCACCCGATGGACGAATGCCCAAAACCCTCAGCACCAAGTCGGTTGAGATGCCTAATAAGAAGACGATCGGGGCGGCCACTTTTGCCAGCAAGCTCATTGGCATCGCCACCACTGACGACACCCGTTCGGGGTAGTTAAGCGCTAATCGCTTCGGCACCAATTCGCCAATAATCAAGGTCAGATAAGCCAGGCAAATCACCGAGATCACAAACGAAAGCGGGTGGCTATAGGGTTGCAAAAACGGGATTGATTCTAAAATTGGCTCGACTCTGCGCGAGATGGCCGCCTCACCAAAGGCACCAGAGATGATCGCAATTAGCGTGATGGCAACTTGCCCGATCGCCAAAAAGTTATTGGGTGCGTTGGCCAGATCGAGCGCTGCTTTGGCTCTAGCGTCTCCCTGATTGGCCATCTGTTGGAGGCGCACCTTTCGGGCAGACACGATCGCCATTTCTGACATCACAAACAAGCCGTTAGCGATCGTTAAAAGCAAGATGATCAAAAATTCGACGGTGGGAGGCATTCCTGGCGCTGCCTGTTGATTTGGCAGGGATGGTGCGGACTGTTTTAGTGTATCTGAGTTTTACCCTTCGCCCGTCACGTCTTCTATTTGGCTCGTCACAAACCGACTTAGGTTTAAAGTTCTCTGCGAAACTGGCTAGACTGGTTTCATGAAATTTGAGTGGGACGAAACTAAAGCAGCTAGAAACGTTTCAAAGCATAGAGTTTCGTTTGAGGAAGCCAAAACTGTATTTGACGACCCGCTCTACATTGATTTCTATGACCCAGACCATTCGGAACAGGAGGCGCGTTATCTGATGGTGGGAGAGTCAAACCAAAGACGATTACTGATTGTGTCCTATACAGAGCGGGGTGAGTTAACTCGCCTCATCAGTGCTAGAGAAGTCACACGAAGCGAACGAGAAGCTTATGAAAAGGGATGAGTCAATTAGGGATGATGAGCTTCGGTCAGAGTATGACCTGGCAAGTCTGCGGGTTAGGAGATTAGGGTCTGGACGCAACAACTTTGGCGAAACAACGGTGCGGTTAGATCCTGATGTTGCAGCGATGTTTCCTAATGCTGAGGCTGTCAACGAAGCATTGCGATTTCTAGTCAGAGTCACGCAAAATAACCAAGCGCTTGCCCCCAAACCACAGGCTAGCCTTTCAGATGCAGCAGACGAGAGCTAGGGGTGCTGAGTTCGAGATCTGCCTCTCCAAAGATAATCAAACATTCGACGGTGGGAGGCATTCTTGGCGCTGCCTGTTGATTTGGCAGGGATGGTGCGGACTGTTTTAGTGTATCTGAGTTTTACCCTTCGCCCGTCACGTCTTCCGATCGCCTCGTCAACTTGGTAAGATCATCGAGAATAACTAATGGCTGTGGCTTGCAGTAACCGTTCATGCGTCAATTGCCGTTAAGAAAACTGATCATCGGAGATCTGAGTTGGAAAAGACTGGTGCGATCGCTCCTATTTATCTACACGTTTTTCGCGCTTTACGTCTTTTTTCGAGCAGACAGCATGATCTTTTTGCCGCAGCCTACTAGCTACCAAGATTCAAAAAATAGTCTTAAGCTGTCGGTGACTCAAACTGAGCAGATTTCAGCCCTCTACTTGCCCAATTCTCAAGCGACCCAAACCTTGCTCTACATTCACGGCAATGCGGAAGATTTGGGGGATATTCGTCCGTTGCTCGATCGCCTGCACAGTTGGGGATTTAGTGTGTTTGCTTATGACTACCGTGGCTATGGAACCAGCAACGGCAACCCCAGCGAACGCAACGCTTATCAGGACGCAGAGACAGCCTATCGGTATCTAACCGAACAACTCAAAATACCTCCTAAACAAATTATTGTGTATGGGCGATCGGTGGGGGGTGGGTCAGCCGTTGACCTAGCAACTCGGCATCCAGTGGGCGGTTTGATTTTAGAGAGCACGTTTACATCTGCCTTCCGGGTCGTTGTGCCTTTTCCCATACTTCCCTTCGACAAGTTTTCTAACCTTGATAAGCTGCGAAAGGTGCAGTGTCCGGTTCTCGTGATGCACGGTCAAGCAGATCAAACCATTCCGATTCAACACGGTCAGCGACTTTATGAAGCTGCATCAGAGCCTAAGATGTCTCTTTGGGTTGCCGAGGCAGGACACAATGATTTCTCGTGGGTCGCAGGTGAGCGTTATCAACAAACGTTGGTCGCCTTTCAAAAACTTGTGGAAACTCACCGATAATCAAGCGAACAATTGCGGTGTTTATCAAAGATTGGAGATGCTGAGGGGACGATCGCTGCTTTCACTCAACTCCACCGATCGCTCGATAAAATGTAAAGATAGCTAAACTGCAACACTCTTCGCTTAACCAATGGCGTTTTCTTCGATCACTCGTGCCCTCGGCCGATTGCCCCTAACGACTGAACTGCTCAACAAACTCAAGCAGCAGCAATTTTTGCGGCTGAGTGGGCTAGCACGATTGCCCAAGGGCTTAGTCGCGTCTACGCTGGCGCAAGCTCAAACCCGTCCGTTGCTGGTGGTCACGGCAACCTTAGAAGAAGCCGGACGCTGGAGCGCTCAACTAGAGGCAATGGGCTGGCAAACGGTGCATTTTTATCCCACGTCGGAAACGTCGCCCTACGAGGTGTTTGACCCCGAAGCAGAGATGAATTGGGGACAGTTGCAGGTCTTGGCAGATTTGGTCAAGACGACCGACGAAACCGAAAAGCCGGGTGCTCTGGCGATCGTGGCCACCGAACGCGCCCTGCAAACTCACCTGCCGCCTGTCGAAGCCTTTGCGCCCTATTGTTTGTCGCTCGATCGTGGCAAAGAGCTAAACCTCAATACGCTCAGTAACGAGTTAGCAAGACTGGGCTACGATCGCGTCAATCTCGTCGAAACCGAAGGACAGTGGAGCCGTCGAGGAGACATTATCGATGTGTTTCCGGTCGCAGCAGAACTGCCTGTTCGATTGGAGTTGTTTGGCGACGAATTAGATCAGATTCGGGAGTTTGATCCGTCTACGCAGCGATCGCTCGATCGCATCGATCGCTTGGTGCTGACTCCCACGAGTTTCAGCCCGATTATTCAATCTCATCTAACGTTTGAGCAAGTTGAGCCTTATCTCTCTCCCGAAGATCAAGAAAAATTTGAGCAAGGACACGCGATCGAGGGAATGCGCCGCTTTTTAGGACTCGCTTTCTCAAAACCTGCGTCTCTGCTAGATTATTTACCTGACAATACTTTGATCGCGCTTGACGAACCAGAAATGTGTGAAGCCCACGGCGATCGCTGGTTTGATCAAGTCGAAGAACATTGGCAAGAAATCTCTCACCCGTTCCCTAAAACGCACCGTTCGTTTGCTGCGTCTCTGGCTGAAGTTGAGTGCTTCGATCGTCTCTTTCTCAGCGAACTGGCAGAAGAGAAGAATGGGCTAAATCTCGCCAGCCGTCCCGTTCCTGCGGTGCCCCACCAGTTTGGGCGACTCGCTGAAACGTTGAGAGGAGAGCGCGATCGGGGCTTCTCAGTTTGGCTCGTCTCAGCCCAGCCGTCTCGCTCAGTTTCGCTGCTGCAAGAGCATGATTGCCCCGCGCAGTTTGTGCCCAACCCGCGAGATTTTTTAGCGATCGACAAACTGCAAATTCAGCACGTTCCGGTGGCGGTCAAATATTCGGGGTTAGCCGAGCTAGAAGGCTTTATTCTGCCAACTTTTCGGATGGTGTTGGTCACCGATCGGGAGTTTTTTGGACAACACAGCCTCACGACTCCGAGCTATGTTCGCAAACGTCGCCGCGCTGCGTCTAAGCAAGTTGATCCCAACAAATTGCAGCCCGGTGATTATGTGGTTCACAAAAATCATGGGGTCGGTCAATTCATCAAGCTCGAAAGTTTGACGCTTAATGAAGAAACTCGCGAGTATTTAGTATTGAAATATGCCGATGGTTTACTGCGAGTTGCAGCCGATCAACTCAGCGCCCTGTCTCGGTTTCGGGGCGTGGGCGAAGCGGTGCCGCAACTCAACAAAATGTCGAGCAAAGCCTGGGAGAAAACCAAGAGCAAAGTTCGGAAAGCGATCAAAAAAGTTGCGGTGGATTTGCTGCATCTCTATGCCCAGCGATCGCAGCAGTCCGGCTTTGCTTACCCCACTGATATGCCTTGGCAGCAAGAGATGGAAGAATCGTTTCCCTATCAGCCCACGCCCGATCAGCTTAAAGCCACCCAAGATGTGAAGCTGGATATGGAGAGCGATCGTCCGATGGATCGATTGGTCTGTGGGGATGTCGGCTTTGGCAAAACCGAAGTTGCGATTCGGGCAATATTTAAAGCCGTCATCGCCGGAAAGCAAGTAGCATTGCTAGCACCAACCACGATTTTGACTCAACAGCACTATCACACCCTCAAAGAACGATTTGCACCTTATCCCATTCAGGTCGGATTGCTGAATCGATTTCGCACGGCTGACGAGCGCAAAGATATTCAGCGTCGTTTAACTACCGGAGAATTGGATATTGTCGTTGGCACTCACCAACTGTTAGGAAAAGGCATTCAGTTCCAAGATTTGGGACTGTTGGTAGTGGATGAAGAACAGCGATTTGGCGTAAATCAAAAAGAGAAAATCAAATCGCTCAAAACTCAAGTTGACGTTCTCAGTCTCAGTGCAACTCCGATTCCTCGCACGTTATATATGGCGTTATCTGGCGTGCGCGAAATGAGTTTAATTACAACTCCTCCGCCGTCTCGCCGTGCGATTAAAACTCATATGTCGCCCTACGATCCTGAAATGGTGCGATCGGCGATTCGACAAGAACTCGATCGGGGCGGACAGATCTTCTACGTCGTTCCCAGAGTCGAAGGCATTGAAGAAATCTCGGCTCAACTGCGCGAGATGATTCCTGGTGCCAGAATTGCAGTCGCTCACGGGCAAATGCCAGAGTCAGAACTCGAATCCACGATGCTCACCTTTGGCGAAGCCGAAGCCGATATTCTCGTTTGCACCACGATTATCGAGTCGGGGTTAGACATTCCCAGAGTCAACACAATCCTGATCGAAGACGCTCAAAAGTTCGGGTTGTCTCAGCTTTATCAGTTGCGCGGTCGCGTCGGACGGGCAGGCATTCAGGCGCACGCATGGCTGTTTTATCCTAAAAAACACGAACTCTCAGACGCAGCCCGTCAACGTCTGCGGGCACTCCAAGAGTTTACCCAACTCGGCTCAGGCTATCAGCTAGCCGTGCGAGATATGGAAATTCGCGGCGTGGGCAACCTGCTCGGAGCCGAACAATCGGGACAAATGGACGCGATCGGGTTCGATCTCTACATGGAGATGCTCGAAGACGCGATTAAAGAAATTCGCGGTCAAGAAATTCCCAAAGTGGACGACACGCAGATCGATCTCAGTCTCACCGCCTTTATTCCAGCCGATTACATTCCCGACCTAGACCAAAAAATGGATGCCTATCGCCTAGTTGCCACCGCATCTTCTAAACCAGAGTTGACCCAGATTGCGGCAGACTGGAGCGATCGCTATGGCTCGATCCCGATCGCGGCCCTCCAACTTTTGCGCGTCATGGAACTCAAACAAGTCGCCAAAAAAATCGGCTTTTCTCGCATCAAGCCCGACGGCAAACAGCACGTCATTCTCGAAACCCCAATGGAGGAACCCGGCTGGAATCTGCTCAAAGAAAACCTGCCCAATCATCTGCAAACTCGCTTTGTCTACACTCCCGGCAAAGTCACTGTGCGCGGCTTGGGAATGCTCAGTGCTGACCAACAACTCTCTAATCTGATCGATTGGCTCAGTCGAATGCAAGGCGCACTCCTCGAACCTGCACTGGTGTGAGTAACTTGGCAAGTATTGTTCATATTGTCAGTCTGAGATACGTTGCTGTTGTTTATAATCTCGCCAATACTGTTTAGCCTTAATGATGTCCTGTGCTTGAGTGCTTTTATCTCCTCCATTCAGAAGTAATGGCTGAACTGCTGTAACCTGACCAAAATAAATTCGGTAGGCAGGGCCATAAAAGATCCTCAATTCCCATACGCCTTCCCCGACAGATTTACAGTCACCCAAATTACCCTGTTTTACCTGATTGAGCCTAGCTTGGATAAATTCCTTCGCTCGTCGATCGCCAAGAGAATTTAGCCATTCAGACATGGGACTTTTCCTATCTGCTGTGATATGACAACGCAGTATCTCGTCTTCAGAATGCCAAGGCTCTGCACGAAAGCGATACTCAATCTGTGCCTTGTGCCCAAGAATATGCTCTCTTCGGCTAGCGTGAATAAGTCTTTCAGTACTCGTCTTCAGAGTCAGTTCCGCAGTTACATCCTCTGAATTTGTTTCATCTTCTAACCTCGTAATCTCTAGGTCTAAACTGTCGCAATTCCACCTTGGCTCAGAGTGAAAACTAATTACCAGGGCATTCAGCAAGTACGCAATGCCCAGCGCATAAGCTAGCTCTCCTCGATGCCTAAAATCAGTCAGGCACTCTTCCTCTTGGACAGTCGAATCTATGATTTCTGCTAGCAGGGGTGTTTTAGTTCCAAGTGTTCGTAGGAAGCTACGCTCTTCCCGTTCAACTTGTCCATCATTCAACCAACTTGCAACAGGATAGTCAGGCGAGAGTATGAGATTGTAGAGATTATCCTGAGTACGCAAAGTCTTGACTCCAGAAATCACCGCTGTACTGAGCACACTAATTAGATCAGTCATCAACTTTCTAGCCGTTCCTCGATCGCTGACGGGAGAAAGAAGAGACAGATCATTCAAAACCATTTCAACCGCCATTAGTCACTCCTCAACGGGTTGAAGTAACGCAGCAAGACTATTATCCCACTCATCAAAAAATCCATCAGGCCATTGGTCAATTCGTCCTCTACGATTCATCCGGGGTGAAATCACTTCACTGATAGACTGCCCCGGAGATTCACGTCTCTGAAAAAAGTGTAATCGCACTGCATTAGGATCAAGACTTCCTCCATGCACAGCAAGACGAATTCCATTTAGCACATGATCGCTGTGAGTTTCTAGAATAATCTGCACACCTTCAGCCGCAGCTTTGGCTAATAAACTACCCATGAGAGCTTGACCTTTGGGATGCAGATGCGCCTCTGGGTTCTCAAGTAGTATTAAAGCTCCAGGTTTGGCTGACAAGATGGCAGTGATCACGGGCAACGTGTATGTGATGCCGAAGCCAACATTTGTTGCACGATACTCCTTGCTTAGTCCAAAAGAATATTGTAGGCTCACCAGATCCATACCTGGGCTATCAACGATATGAATCCGAGTTCCAGGACTAATTTCACCCAACCAAGCCTCAACTTGGTTCAGCAAGTTTAAAGACTTTGCTTGCGGATGACTGAGCGTAGGAGTTGAAATTTCAGAGTCTCTAAAAATGGATAGGAAGTGGGCAGCATACTCGCCCATAGTTCCTAACTGACGATGCTGTCGCACTTGAAAATCAGATATTGCAAAAGAGGTTCGAGGCCCAAGACGTTCAGCTTGCAAGTATTGAAAATTATCACCAAATAAGCTGAGTTGGTAAGTTTCAGATGGCACAGCAGATGAAGTCAGCCCTAAAATATCTGCTTCAGGATCATAGCCAAACTGCCAGATTGCTTCACTGCCATTTCTAAAAGTAAGAACAAATTCAATTTTGTCCTCTCTCGCATCCTCAAATAGAGCATCTCTGGCAGTGCCAATACGGACTAAATCGCCGTTTAAGGCTAAACCAGTAGATTCTAATAATCCTTGTTGATATGACTGACGCAACAGCAAAAGGGATTGCAGAACGGAAGATTTCCCCATTCCATTGAGTCCTGAAAGGAGAGTCAATGCTCCAAGTTCTAAAGATTGATCCTCAAATCGTTTGAAGTTTTGTAAGCGCAGTTGGCAGATCACGCTAAGACCTCTTGAATCAACTGCTCAATAGCACTGAACCTACGTTTGACTTTTCTAGTATCTCCCGTTCCTTGAGAGATGGATGACTCAAATTTAGGCTCCACTTCGCGATCGTTCATGAGTCCAATAAAGCCCATTTTCAATTGCTCTTTACGTTCTACCAAGGTTTGAATCTGATCCCTACTTAACTGACTTAGACTAACTGACCAAGATTCAAACAATGCTTTATTAATTGGTGACCTTGGGGCATCTTGTCTGGATCGCTTACGAAAAGCATCATTGCCAAAAATTTCGTAAGCAGCAATCATAGCCTTGCTAAATTTCAGTTCCAGATCGTTAATTCTCTGTTCACTCATTTCATTAATCTCTGCCATCACGTCACTCAGAAAGCTATCAAACTCTGTCGCTTTGTAGTCGGTGTAGGGATGAATCACAAAAGCTAGAAATCGTAGTATGAACTCACGATCTGCCATCCGTTGGCTGAAGTTTCTATGAGCAGTTGCTTTCTTGAACTCAGCCGAGTTAGCAAGTTTCTCCAAAAACCTAGTTGAATGACCAATATTTAGAGCATGGCGAATTTCTTGTAACGATAACGGCAAGCCACCAGTATTGATGCGTTTAAAGATATTAAATTTAACTTTGCTAGGCGTTCCTTTCTCAATTAAATAGACTGTGACTTGAGTTTCAATAATTCGTCGTTGTAGATTGCGTGGCAATTCCTCAAAAGTTTTATTTTCAAGCTGGGTCAAAAACTCAAGTTCGCTAAGTTTTAGTGATTTATCATTAACAAACATTTTCAAGGTCGTTAATCTTTGTAAGCCGTCAATAACTACCCACTTATCCTCATCAGTGGCATCCATGTAAAAAGCTGGCAGTGGAATCCGAATAAGGATGGATTCAATGAGACGACTTTTAGTACGAGGATTCCAAATCCCGTCCTTCCGCTGAAAATCTGGCGTTAGATTAAGCTCCTCATATTTAATACGTTGTAGCAACAGGTCAATTGTCATCGGTCGAGTTTCAACCCTAATTAATTCAGGGTCAAACGGCTGAATTATACTTTCATCTTCATCGGGGTCAACACCCAGACCAAGATCAGCATTCTCCAGCTCTTCTTCTGCTTGCTGCTTGCTGTCTAGCATCCTGCACTTCACTTCCCAAAACTGACCAGTGATTCGATCTTCAGAAGTATAACAAATCAAATGCAGCGGCTGGTTGAAAAATAGGCGTGCTGAGTTTGAGGCTCGTTGCTATCGGTGGTGCGTTATTACTCAAACACCTCATAAGCCTTGACAGTGCGCTGCACCAACTGATGTCGCACCACATCCGCTTTTGAGAGATTGCAGAACGCGATTCCATCTACGTTCTCCGGCACTCTTAATAGGATAATAAAAAGAATAGGGGAAAAGTTAGGCAATATCGATGCCCAGGAAAATTCGAGCGTTAAAAACTCAGATTGCGCGTGAAGGGTTTGTTTATCTGCCAAAGCGTGGCAAAGGCAGCCATGAGCGTTGGCGACATCCTTCGCTCAAAGAAACACTGACAATTCCAGGCAGAGATGGAGACGATGTACCACTCTACCTAGAAAAACAACTAGCAAAGTTACTTACTGTACTGAAAGAGTTAAGGGAGGACGGGGATTCATGAATCGATACAGCATGATTGTTCAATGGTCTGACGAAGATCAGCTTTTCCTCGTCACGATTCCAGAGTTTGCCAATCTTGTTGTCATGCCCTGCACGCATGGCAAAACCCGTGAGGAAGCCATTCATAACGGCGAAGAAGTGATTGAAATGTACTTAGAGGCTTGGCAAGCAGAAGGAGAACCTATCCCTGAACCAAGGACGCTTCAAATTGCTTGATGATGGTTGCGATCGCTACTACGGGGATTAAGAATTGAGTTGGGAAAAAGTACGATCGCACTTCGCCGGAGTGCTACGCTAAAATTAAACCCACTTAATTCCTGTGAGAGTCAATGACCCTTCGAGAAAAGATCCACGCAACAGTTTATCCGGGCGACCAAAGCGGATATGTTGCCGAGTGCCAAGAGTTTGCCATTGTGACTCAGGGAGACACCTTGGATGAAGTCATGCAAAATCTGAGTGAGGCGGTTTCTCTGTATCTCGAAGATGAAGATTTGAGCCGATTGCAAGTCATCTCTCAACCCTCGATCGTGGTTACGTTTGAGCTAGTTCCACAGTATGCCTAAGCTGAAACGCTTATCTGCGGAAGGTGTGATTTCAATCCTCGAATCGTTTGGATTTCAAGTTCACAGCCAGAAAGGAAGTCACATTAAACTCCGCCGAGTTGGAGAATCAGGCAACGAGACGCTAATCGTACCAAATCATAAGCAGCTAGATACAGGAACCTGTAGAGTCATTCTTCGGCAAGCAAGCCAATATATTCCTGAAGAAGAGCTGTTTTCCTATTTCTACACAGGGGAATGAGAGGCGAATTAGGGGCTGATTTTGTCCTTGCCATTACGCTGCATTTCGTCCCCTCTCAGTGAACTACTGCTCAAACTCTTCATAAGCTTCGACAATGCGCTGCACCAACTGATGGCGCACTACATCCGCTTTTGAGAGATTGCAGAACGCGATCCCATTTACGTTCTCCGGCACTCTTAATAGGATAATAAAAAGAATAGGGGAAAAGTTAGGCAATATCGATGCCCAGGAAAATTCGAGCGTTAAAAACTCAGATTGCGCGTGAAGGGTTTGTTTATCTGCCAAAGCGTGGCAAAGGCAGCCATGAGCGTTGGCGACATCCTTTGCTCAAAGAAACACTGACAATTCCAGGCAAGGATGGAGACGATGTACCACTCTACCTAGAAAAACAACTAGCAAAGTTACTTACTGTACTGAAAGAGTTAAGGGAGGACGGGGATTCATGAATCGATACAGCATGATTGTTCAATGGTCTGACGAAGATCAGCTTTTCCTCGTCACGATTCCAGAGTTTGCCAATCTTGTTGTCATGCCCTGCACGCATGGCAAAACCCGTGAGGAAGCCATTCATAACGGCGAAGAAGTGATTGAAATGTACTTGGAGGCTTGGCAAGCAGAAGGAGAACCTATCCCTGAACCAAGGACGCTTCAAATTGCTTGATGATGGTTGCGATCGCGGCAACATAACCCAGTCAGAGCAGACTAGCTTAAGCCCTGATGTGGATGCAAAGTTTCAGAGCGGTTTGTCCTACATTGTGCTCTTCTCTCAATAGAAGTTTGGTTCTGTTCACGATCGGGGTCGCTTGGCACTCATCACGCGGGACTCGATCGTAAACTCTGGAATCTCTCGCAACTCCGACTCCTCCAAATTATATTGTTCACAGACTAGGCTCAGTCGGGTTCCGGGAACTTTAACCAGATTTACCGAGTGGGTCAAATCGCCCTGAAAATGAATCAACAGATTCTCTTGTGGCTTAACTTGCCCGACTTGACGATTATGATTTCGCAAAACTAGCTCACCGCCCTGCATTCCCGATGGCACCTGCACATAGAGCACGCTCACACTGTCAGGAGGATGGATCGTTTTGCAATAAGACCGCAGCGATCGGTCAATATGTGGATCGACGCGAGACCCTTCTTGCAGCATTAAGGGATTGAGATAAAACGCATTGCAGCTAGACTCAAGTGCTCGATCTAGATAATTCTTAAAGAAGGGAAACTTCTCGGCAACGGTTTCGAGGCGCGATCGCTGAAACACCACCGAAAATCCTTTGGTGCCGACAAAATCACGATTGAGATTATTGACCGCAAAATAAGGGCAAGCTAAAATCTTTTTTCGCAAATCCTCAAGATAAGAAGTGGCGAACGCGTTAGGGGTTTGACGATAGTAGCTCAAAGCCTTAAATCAATCTTGGTTGCAGGATCTTGATCTTACCAGCGACGATCGCGCTCTAGATCCCACAGCACTTTTTCCCAGCACCACTGATCAGACTCTCTCGGATTTTTCAGCCGCGCCATTTCAAACAATCGCTGGGCGGTGGCTGCGTCGCCGTTGAGCAGCAGCAGCACTCGTTTGGGCGGGCGACTCAGGGCGCGGCGCGACGATCGGCGATCGCGCTTTGGTTGAGCGACTCCATAAATTATCAAACCAGCCAAAACCAGCGCTCCAAGGGTCAGCAACGTGACGGTCATATTAAAAATCTGAGTTAAAAATGAATCGGGGTGATGAGATTTGGGTCATGAAGCCACTCGATCCGGCGGGCTTGATCAGGGAGGCGGGCATGGCGCTGCCCGGTGGCGCGAGCATGGGCGCAGATTAGCCCGATCGGGGTGCTAAAGAGATCTGCCAGCGTTACTTTCTGCTGTAGCGCGTGCAGAGCCGCGATCGGCAATTCTTTTAACAACCAGCGGGCCAGACGATAGCCATAGCCCTGCCAGCTAAAAGTGCGGGTCAAATCTACGCCGTGCAACTCGTGTAGATAGCGGTTTGAGCAACCATATCGGTGCCACTGACTGCGAAGCTCTGCCAGCGTCGATCGGTGACGGTGCTGCACGATCGCCGTTTCTGCAAACCGCATCTGCCAGGGCGTAAGCCGCAGCGCTCGCCAGCAAAAATCTGCGTCGCCGCCCGTGGTTAGATAAGGGCGAAACAGCCCCACCTGCTCAAACACCTGATAGCGAACTGCTAAATTAGCCGTCTGACCATAAGCGCAAAATGGGTGCCCCAAGGTGTGCTTTTGCGAGAGAGTTTCTTGGCGATCGGCGTGTTGCTCTAAGACCGTGTTGCCTAAAAGCGCCTTGATCTCTCCTGCCACCAGCCCCACCGCTCCATCTTCAAACGGCTGCATCAACGTCTCTAACCAGTCGGGTTCGGGGCGACAATCGGCATCGGTAAACACCAAAATTTCTCTAGTCGTTGATCGAATGCCCACATTTCGAGCCGCATAAGAGCTTTGAATCTGAGACTCGGTTAGAATCACAAAATTCTCAGTGGCTTGACTGGCAGCCTCAAGCATTTCAACCGTGCGATCGTGACTGCCATTATCCACCAGGCAATAGTTGACGAGATCACTCGGATAGGTCTGCGCCCTCAAACAGCCCAACAACCCCGGCAGGTCTGCTTCGCCGTTATAAATGGGCACAATGACTGAAATCTTAGGCAAAAATCGTTTTTTAGGTTGATCCGATCGCATAACTGAGCCGATTTAGAAAATGGGACTGGACAGGAGGATTGCTCAGAATTTTACTCAGAGTACCCTGCTAATCTTTCTCTACTCTCTTTTCAAACCTGCAAATTTGAGATAGGAATGGTAGAGAAGTCGTTTGACCAATGCGACTGATTGGGTTGCTTGATCACCTCGTTTACTCAGGAAAGCTTGTGGCAAATAACACAGACAACAGCAAAGAAGGGTTTCTCTACCCGGTCGGGCATTATCGAGGCGAGTTTACCCCAGAGCACCTAGCTTTTAACGCTAACTTGCAAGAGTTTGCTCAACGGGTGTCGCTGCTTTGTGGGCTAGAAACGGGGGGTAAAATTCCGCCCGGAGAGGCCTACAAAGAAATCAAGCAGCTTTGGCAACAGCTAAGAGACTCCAAAAAGAAACTGCTAGATGCCGCCAAGATCGATCCGCCAGATTTGCCCGATCTCTAAAGGCACGCAGTCTGATCTCAGGCTCTGATTAGGGGCACGTTTGTAGATAATCTTCGACCAGATGCACGATGCGATCGGCCGCATAGCCATCCCCAAAAGGGCTGGTAGCATTCGACATGGCTTGATAGGCGGCTGGGTCGCTCAACAGGGTTGAGGCTTCTCTGAAAATGTTGGCGGGGTCAGTGCCAACGAGTTTGGCGGTTCCTGCGGTGACGGCTTCGGGGCGCTCGGTGGTCTCTCGCAGCACCAAGACAGGTTTTCCCAGACTTGGCGCTTCTTCTTGAATGCCCCCTGAGTCAGTCAGCAGCAAATAACAGCGCTGCATTGCCCCTACCAACTCGGTGTAGTCAAGCGGCTCGGTGAGAAACACTCGCGGATGGCTGCCTAAAATGGCCGTTAAGGGGTCACGCACGATCGGGTTACGGTGCAGAGGCAGCAGCAGCGCCGTGTCAGCAAACTGGTTCAGCACGCTAAGAAAGCCTTGAGCGATGTCTTTGAGCGGGTCGCCCCAGTTTTCTCGTCGATGCACCGTAGCCAAAATGACCCGATGTTGACCCCAGTCAAGCCCCGGAATCTCACAGATGGGCTGGCGTTCTGCCACTTTGAGTAAGGCATCAATCACCGTGTTGCCCGTTAGGTGAATGTCGCCCAAAACGCCCGATCGCTGCAAATGCCCTACCGCAACTGAGGTGGGGGCAAAGTGAAGCTGAGTCACCTGAGAGATCAATCGGCGATTGGCTTCTTCGGGGTAGGGGTTCAACAGATCTTCGGTTCGCAGACCTGCTTCGACGTGCCCAACGGGAATCTTTTGATAAAAAGCGGCGATCGCGGCAGCAAAAGCCGTGGTCGTGTCTCCTTGCACCAGCACCATCTGCGGCTGAATTTTTTGAAACAGGTCTTCTAACCCCCGCATCGCCCAGCAGGTGATATCGGTCAGGGTTTGCTTGGGCTGCATGATAGCCAGATCATGATGGGGCGTGAGGTCAAACAAGTGCATCACCTGATCCACCATTTCGCGATGCTGCCCGGTCAAAATCACTTGGGCATCAAACAGCGGCGATCGTTGAAAGGCTTGAATAACTGGAGCCATTTTAATCGCTTCGGGGCGAGTGCCAACGATGATGCAAATGGGAATAGGAACCTTCAGCATGAGTTTTTTGAGTCATAGAACCGAGAAGCTAACGTCTGAGCCATCCAGCTAAAAGCCAGGTAACTTAAGCGTTCTAAACCTTGTTTCCACCATTCTGATTGATTAACAATTGTGCGATTAGGAAAATATCTTCCCTATCGTAGTCGCTATTTGTGATTTTTTGAGGGTAAAGGGAGGGTCGAATTCAATCAAGCCTTAGATTAACGCACAAAAAAACCAGCCGAAGCTGGTTAAGTAGGACTGTTTCACCGATGATTCACAAAACTTTTAAAGTGTGCTTACAAAAAGCAGGCATTTGGCGTTTTTAGACTGCTAGTTTTGGAGTCAAGAATTGATTTCACATGTGAGTGGGCAAGCGGCATAGACTGACGTGTGTAAGGGGTCGGCTTGACCATTGAGCCAGCGCAACCACTCAACCTCTTGAGGGTGAATGCCATTAGCAGTCATGAATGCAGCCGCTAGCATAATGCCAATGGCATGAATGCCGATTAGCCCAACCGCAATCAATAAAACGGCGCTAAATGGCATGATGGCGTGTAAGGTAACTGCTGCCAGAGCGCCAACTGAAATCACTAAAACCAGAGCCGGAAAACCAACCACAATCATGCAAACTGTGAGAGTAAAAGTCCAGATCAAAAAGCTTTTGAGGGCGACTAAGAAATAGAGGTTCTTGAAAGGCTGACTTTGAACCAGTGCCATAATTCTTGCTCCCAGAGTTAAAGGGTTATTGTTAGTTTTGAAAAGCTTTATAGCGATCCCCGCGAATCGCCGTTGTGAAATTAGTATAGAGAAAGCTATCAGAGGAGTGAATATATGTTGATTAAAGTTTACATCTTTAGGGGATAATTTCTAATCTTAAGAGACTCTATAGACAGAGAAGACTCTGGTCTTTCACGGCTCTATCAAAAAGCTTTAATCTCTTGCACAGACGGCTTTTCAGCTTGTTTTTAGCAGTTTTAGCTCTGAGGACAATGATTAAGATAGCGTTGAAATACTTTACATTTTTATGAGAAGTTAATGAATCTTAAACATTTTACTCTGGCTTCTCAGAATTCACAGTCAAGGCTGACTATGGGATTGAGTGATTACAAAGCGGAAATAGAGAACCCGATCGATTAAGTTATTTTTCAATCGATTCGAGTTATTGAGAGGACAACGTTCTATTTACAATCTTTAGTAATTGTAGGGATTCTTCGGCTCTGGGATGGGTTTTAGAGACTTAGCTTGAATCGTTAATTGCCGTTTGCCATCCAGCGTTTCGGTCAACAGTTGCCCTTCGATTTCTAACCAACTGTCGGGGGCATAGGCGCGACGATCGCCCGTCATCAATTTCACAGGCAAACTCACTGGGTAAGCATCGGCGGCGCAGCACGTAATCACAAACCGGGTAATGAATAGATATTGCTCTGGCAACTTAGGCGGGTAGACCACAAACCCCTGAACTTTTGCCTTTTGCCCAGCGTAGGCATCCGGTTCGGGGTAAACCTGGAGGGTGCGAATCCAGTCAATTAGGGTTTTATCTTCGCTGCGAGTTGCCGCCCGAAACGACTGCGGTTTCACCCGCGTCAGGGTTATGGCATCACTGACTCCGCGATCGAGAGCCGTCTGACTCGCAAAGGCCCGTGGCGTGATAAATAACCCCGCGATCGCGACCACCAGCAGCAGCAGACTCCCCCACCCTGGCGGAAACAGCGTCATGTGGGGCATCGGCGCAGACCCTTGGCGACTGCGATTCGTTCGCAGCAGAGACAGCCCCTTTAAGCCACTGACCAACAGCAAAAAAATGCCGGATGCCACCGTCAGCCCAATATAGTTGGGGTGAATCAGCAAAAAAAGCTTCTCAGACAGCCAATAATTGAGCAGCAAAACGCCCCAAGCGGCGATCGCCACAACATCTAGCCAGGGCAGAAGCGATCGAATAGCGTTACGAGTCATGGCTAATCAACTAGTGTATAAATTCAGAAACAGCGTCAAGGCAAACGTCAGCATAGCTGATAAAGCAAATAGGTAAAAAATCGCTCTGGGCTTGAAGATTGACAGCATTAGCCCCACCCCTTTGAGGTCAATCATGGGGCCAAACACTAAGAATGCGACCAGAGATCCGCTCGTAAACGTCGAGGCAAACGAGAGCGCAAAAAACGAATCCACCGTTGAGCAAATCGAGACGACCCCCGCCAACAGCATCATCGCCAAAATCGACGTGACCGGACTTTGACCCAGGCTGAGAATCAGATCGCGAGGCACAAACACCTGCACTAGAGCGGCGATCGCGCTGCCCAAAATTAGCACAGCGCCCAACTCGCGCATTTCTTGCACCGTGTTTTCTAACAGCAGTCTGAGACGAAAGCCGATCGGCTTAGACACCGTTGCCATCATGGCGGCTTGCAGTTCAGACGGGTCGGTGATCAGAGGTTTAGCTGATTGCCCTAAAAAATAGGTGCCCGATTGCAGCAGCGGAGACGGGTTTAGGTCAGAGGGCTGGCGCTGGCGCAGCGTGATCGCCGAGGCCACCCCAGACTGAAGAAAAGGACGCAAATCAGCCTGAGCGCTAAAAATGAAGCCCACAATGGTCGCGATTGCCAGCGAAAAGCCCACGCGCAAAAACACAATTTCTGGCTGATCTCGAAAGGCCGTCCAAGTCGCCCAAAACACGATCGGGTTAATGGTCGGCGCGGCCAGCAGAAACCCGATCGCCACCGAAACCGGGGCACCCTGCATCAACAGCCGTCGCGCCACGGGCACATTTCCACACTCGCACACCGGAAACAAAAAGCCGATGCAGCTTCCGGCAAACGCCCCCAGCAGAGGATTTTTGGGCAAAATCGTCAGCAGCCGCCGCTCATCTACAAAAAATTGCAGCAGACCAGAGAACAAAACCCCCAATAATAAGAAGGGAATTGCCTCCACCAGCAAGCTTAAAAAGAGGGTGAACGCACTGTTCAGTTGAGTCATGCAGCTAACGAGCTTCAGAGTGAGGAGTTCGATTCCCAACCGTGAGGAATATCTAGCGGATCTTAGCAGCAATCTCGATCGAGCGACAGACTCTGCGATCGCCTCCCAACCCTACCCCTCGTGAGAAATCGGATCAAGCAGAAGATTGTTCGTTAGGATTAACAGCCTGACCCCTTTTCTGGTGATCTGCTTTGTTAAGCACGCAAGAGGCTGACCTCTGTCAACGATCGCTGCCATTTGACTTCTTCCCCAAAAATGTGAGAAAAGCAGGAACCAAATGCGAGTTTTTGATTAAAGATTTGTAAACTTATAGCAGGCATTTTAAATGCCCCATTTTCTGAGGAGTCTGTATGAAGCAACTGATGGCGATTGAGCGCTTTTGCCTGACTGGTCACACAGTCGCATTGGCATTTGGGCTAGCAGGGTTGTTGTTGGTGTTGCCCAACCCTGATTTTATTTTGGCACTGCCAGCGTTTGGTCAGTCAGCCTTCGGGTTAAGCATGTCAGGTGGCGGGGTGGTTTATATTCTGCTGGGGGCGATTACGATCGCGGCCTATGCCTACCGGGTGCTCGGCTTGCAGCGCTGGCTGACGTTTATGATCCCGGCGATCGTGCTTTCCCTCGGCAGTGAGCTTTTAGGCACAAGCACGGGCTTTCCCTTTGGTGAATATGGTTATCTGAGTGGCTTGGGCTATAAAATCGCGGGGCTGGTGCCCTTCACCATTCCGCTCTCGTGGTTTTATTTAGGAATGGCTTGCTATGTGCTGGCCAGAGCCGGGTTAGAAAGCGTCAGGCTCCCGGTTTGGGCGCGGCTGGTGGGCGCGATCGCCGTTGGCTCTCTCATGCTCACCGCCTGGGATTTTGTGCTTGACCCGGCGATGAGTCAAACCACTTACCCCTTCTGGGAGTTTAAGCAGCTAGGAGCCTTTTTTGGGATGCCTTACCGCAACCTGTCAGGCTGGTTTGGCACTGGAGTCGTCTTTATGACCGTTGCCTCCCTGTTTTGGGGAAGAACGCCGCTTAACCTCAGCCGTGCTCAACTCACAGTTCCTCTAGCGGTTTATCTGATTAACTTTGCATTTGGAGCGGTGATCACCGTCGCCCAACTAGATGCTCGATTTTGGATTCCCACCGCCCTGAGTGCATTTCTAGGAGTCGTTCCGGCGATCGTGCTCTGGTGGATCGCTAAACCCAACGCCACAGTCGCCCAGCTAGAAACCGCTCTGCAAGCCAGAGATTTAGAAGAGCCTCCGGTGGTCTCAGTTGGCGTTTCTGAACAGTAGATCACAGTCATCCATCACCCTAGGTCAAAAGATTGACGAGCTTGCTGCAATTAGGACTCGACGGCGTAGGATTCGTCAGCCCTCAAAATGGGTTTTATCGACAAGATGTGGGCTTTTTGGGCCTAGTGTTGATGCAGGTGCCAGCGGTGGCAATTTTGCTGTCACGGTTGCTCAAGGGCCCGACGCGCCATCCGCCTCTCGAACCGCGATCGGCGGCTCCCGACTCGTTTGGGGTGGTCAGTGTGGTCGTGCCCACCCTCAATGAAGCCGCTCGCATTAAACCTTGCTTAGAGGGGCTGAGTCGGCAAAGCTATGAAGTTAGAGAAATCATTGTGGTCGATAGCCACTCTCAAGACGGTACCCCCGATCTGGTGAAAACCGCTCAAGAGCGAGATCCTCGGTTTCGGCTAATGAATGATGACCCACTGCCGCCGGGCTGGATCGGTCGCCCCTGGGCCCTGCATTCAGGACTTTTGGCTAGCTCCGATCGCAGCGAGTGGATCTTAGGCATTGATGCCGACACCCAGCCCCACCCCGGTTTAGTCGCCAGCTTGATCGAAACGGCCTATTCAGAAGACTACGATCTGATTTCGCTCTCGCCGCAGTTTATTCTCAAGCAGCCGGGTGAGCTTTGGCTGCAACCTGCTTTGCTGATGACGCTGGTCTATCGGTTTGGAGCCGCTGGCGAGAAAGACAGCCCCCCTGAGCGAGTGATGGCTAATGGTCAGTGCTTTTTTTGTCGGCGATCGCTGCTCATTCAGCTAAACGGCTACACCAGCGCTCGTGGATCGTTTTGTGATGATGTCACGCTGGCCCGATTTGCCGCCGCCCAAGGGGCCAGAGTGGGCTTTATGGATGGAGCCAAGATTCTCAAAGTGCGGATGTATGAGGGCATGGCAGAAACCTGGAAGGAATGGGGACGATCGCTCGACCTCAAAGACGCTGCATCGCCGGGTCAGATCTGGGGCGATCTCTGGTTTTTGCTCTCAGTTCAGGGGTTGCCGCTGCCGATATTGATCCTGTCAGCTTGTTTAGTCGGAGGCGGAAATACGACGCTCCCGGCTCTGACGGCTTTGGGGCTAAATGGGTTTTTGGTGGCGATGCGGATCGCGCTGAACTGGGCGATCGCCGCTTCCTACGATCGCTCTCAAGCCAAACTTGCCTGGATGTTTTGGCTCTCTCCGATCGCCGACCCGATCGCCGTTTTACGAATTTTTCTCTCGTCTACTCAAACGCCAACTCAGTGGCGCGGCAGAACCTACGGAGCCTGATTTTTCTCTCAATTGTTGCAGATTGTTTCAACCCGTTTGGCTTTCGAGAGATGCGTTTCCACTCCGTAGTAGAGTGAGTGTCATTAGGCTGTATGAGTTCAAGTTTAATAGAAAAAGGAAAAGAACACTCATGGTTCAGCGTGGTTCTAAAGTTCGCGTTCTTCGCAAAGAATCCTATTGGTTCCAAGATGTGGGCACCGTTGCCTCCATTGATCAAAGTGGCATTAAATATCCTGTGATTGTCCGATTTGAAAAGGTCGCCTATTCCGGGGTTAACACCAACAACTTTGCAGCCAGTGAATTGATCGAAGTCGAAGCGCCTAAGAAGAAGCCTTCAGCAACAATGCCCGGCGGCAAGCAAACCCCGATCGACCCGATCTCTCGCAAGACAGGCAGCGGAGTCTCAGGCAAGCAGACTAACAAAGCCGAAACGCCCGGTGGCAGCACCGTGGTAGAAGGAGATGCTAACCAAGGAACCGAAGCCCGCTAGAGTCTTCAAATTCCTAAACAGCATCTGATAATTAGACCTTAGACTAGAGATCAAGGGTGCAGAGTTGCATTCATTGTTCAAGGTCTAGGGTTTTTTTGTGCCAGAACTTCCTGAAGTTGAAACCGTTCGGTTAGGTCTCAACCAAGTTACGTTAAATCAGCCCATTCAGGGCGGCGATGTGTTGCTCGATCGCACCGTTGCCTACCCGACTTCGGCGATCGCTTTCTTAACGGGGCTGCAAAAAACCTCGATCGCGCAATGGCACCGCCACGGAAAATATCTGCTGGCAGAATTAAGTGACGGTTGGCTAGGCGTTCATCTAAGAATGACGGGACAACTCCTGTGGGTTGACAAAGCCGAACCTCTGCATAAACATACGCGAGTTCGCTTGTTTTTTGGCGACGATCGCGAGTTGCGGTTTGTCGATCAGCGCACCTTTGGGCAAATGTGGTGGGTGCCGGGCGATCGTGACCCCAAAACCATCATCACCGGGCTGCAAAAACTTGGGCCGGAACCCTTTTCGGCAGATTTTTCAGATCATTATCTGGCTCAACAGTTTAAAGATCGTCGCCGTCCGATCAAAACTGCTTTGTTAGATCAAGCATTAGTAGCCGGAGTCGGCAATATTTACGCAGATGAAGCCCTTTTTCTGAGTGGAATTCGTCCTGAGACGCTGTGCGGAGATTTGAGTTTGGCGAAGATTAAGCGGCTGCGATCGAACATCGTCCGCGTGTTGCAAGACAGCATCAACGCCAGAGGCACCACCTTTAGCGACTTTCGAGACGTGTCGGGGGTGAATGGCAACTATGGCAACATTGCCTGGGTTTATGCCCGCGACGGAGAAGCCTGCCGAACCTGTGAAACGATTATTCAGCGATTAAAATTAGCGGGGCGATCGTCCCATTTCTGTCCTAATTGTCAGCGCTAGAAAACAGAGAAGGCAAGTATCAGGTGAGCCGATTTAGAGGAAGCGACCCTTGCGGTATCTGCGAAGCAGCGCGCATTCTCTCTGTTATCTTTCCAGAACTTCAAATCACGGCTGAACAGATTCTAACGGCTGCAAGCTAGGGAATCGGCTGACGCTAACTTCAATCTATACTCCTGCCCGCCTTTGGATTCGTTCTTGGAGACGAGCAACCACCTCTAAACTCAGTTCTGCTTCTGCTTCACCTTGTTCGCGTGTCGCTAAAACTGACTCGATTTCAGAAAACGAAGCGTGTCCTAGCTGCTTTATCAATGACTCGAACGCCTGCTGCTGCTGTTCAACTTCTGCCTCAGGGATAACCTGAACGGTATTCGCTAAGGTAGTCTGACGAGTCAAAGCATAAACAATATACTGATTCAGTGATACGCCTTCAGTTTCAGCCAAATGAGCAAGTTGTTGATGCAACGTTTCGGGTAATCGTAATGTCAATCGGCTCATTGCTTTTCTCCTGATGCTAATAAGTTCACAAACTGCACGGGTGTCATTATCTGCATCTCCAGAGACTCTCTCGCACCCTGAAAATCACGGATATTAGACGTGACAACGATAGCACCTGCATTCATAGCGCAATCAATGACTAAATCGTCACCAGCATCAGGGGAAGTCGGTCGCCACGAGAAATAAATATTTGTGTATTGAGCGATACTGAGTAGTTTTCCTAATATAGGCTGCACTGTAATCCAACGCGATTTTGAAAGCTTCCGAGACAGCACATCGTCATATTCGTAGGCAAGTGCAGTAGAGACGCAAACGACTATCAGCCTAGACAACCAAGCATCAATAATAAGACCTGAAGCTCCGCCTTGTTTAGTTAGACCCTCAAACACAACGTTGGTATCAACTACAACTCGAAGCGATCGTGGGCTAAACATGACACCACTATAGCACCATACACAGTATTGAGTTCTCTAGTTCACTGCACAACCTTGAAGATTTACAGACAGCCTTGAAAGAACGACCTACCACTTGAAGTGAATCAGCAGATCGCCGCAAACATAGTATCAACCGCTTTAGTTATTTTGCAAATTGTTAGACCGTAACGCCAGAGGTACTAAATTTCAACTCTGCAAACTGCTCAAAGAGGTCTTCAATGGGAGTATGCAACGCATCCTGTGCAGGAGGAATAGATAGCTCTGTTGGCCAGACATTCAACAAACAAAATAGCTGCTCACCAACCTTCAAATCGTCACCGAAACCTGGCCAATTGCGACTGCTCATCACAACGAGAAACATCTTTGCATTCGGAAACACCTCTTTTAGCTTCTGCTCCCGATTTTCAAAATCAGACTTCCAATTGTGGCGACTCCAGCCAAGTTGCGTTTTACACTCAACAACAGCTAGTAGTTCAGAACCACACCAAATGCTAATATCAGGACGAATTGCACTGCGCTTACGCTGGATAGCAAGCTCTGACGTAATTTCAAGACCTAGCCCGTTTACGTCATTGAACAATTTAAGAAAAAACAGAATTGTTTCTACAAAAAAGTCTGAGCCTGCTTGTGCAACTTTTTTACCAAGAAAGTTCTTTGTTTCCCATTGCGCGATATAAAAGGCACGTAGCCGATTGGCGATCGCTTGAGAATAGCTAAAATCAGCCTCAGCAGCGCACATTGTCTTCATCTGATCGTATGAGCTTCGCAAAGCTAATGCCAAGTTATCCAATGCCTGAGCGTATTCATCTTGTGGTTCAACGGACATATTATTCCCGTAGTGGATCACGCGTTCAAGAGCATTCTCTATGGAGCCAGAGGCTAACGCTAACTTAGCCTTTACTTTCTTCAATTCTAAAAATTGGCGGATTCAACCCGTGAACTGAGGTCTCATTTTGATGTGGCTCTCTAACTCAAATTTGCTAGACGATCGCCCACCAGATCCGTCGATCGCATTAAATTCATCCCAGCCTCAGCAAATCTCTGAAACGCTGCGTCCGCTTGTTCTGTGAAGTCGATCACACCCGGCACTACAACCGGAGACGTGCAATCTTCTAGCAAATAGACCTTCTTGGCCAAACTGGGATCTTCAGCCAAAATTTCCGTCAGCAGGTCGTCGATCGTCCATGCGACGCAGTGACTTTTTGCCTGACCTGCAATGATTACCGCATCAAAATCGAGCAGCTTTTGAATTAATGGACTGTTTTTTTGAGCGATCGCCGATCCGTCCACCCCATCCATCACTTCAGGACGCAACACTGAGTAGTTTTCAGTTAAAGGATTGTCGCCTTTAAGTTGAAAATTGGTCTGACTGCCACGGGCAATGCAGTGAAAAAACATCGCCTCTTCAACAGCAGAAACTAGGGCATGACCGATGCCCCCCAGCATCGAGTGATAGGCCCAAACCGTGAGCGGATATTTACCATTCTCAGTCAATTTTTGAGTGTAGTGCAGCGCATGGGATTGCAGCGTCTCATAATCTCCATTCGCTAGGCTATAGGCCACGGCTGGATTCACCCTCCACAGTCCATTTTGGACATCTTCTAGCCGAATCATGGTGGCCGTCGGAATGGGATGTTCACCCGCGTCATTCACCCAAAAAATGGGATGAAAGATCTGCATGGCTGTGTGGGTGTCCATTGTGGGTGCAATCTCGGTGATCAGCCCCAAGTTGCGGTAGATGAACTCACAGAGTCGCTGATTGTCGTTGATCGCCCCCGTGCCCGATCGTCCGCCCACAAATAGCTCAAACTCTGGAATGCAAAACGTGTTTTGCACATCGATCGCTAAAAGACAAACGCGCACCTGATCGTCAGACGCGGGACGAATGCCCTGCTGAGTGGCCCAAGCTTCGGCTTCGATGGCTCGCTGTTGATAAGGAACACGCCAAACACTGCCGACCCGATCGGGGTTAAAAAAAGACGGCATTGGCAAAGGTGACAAGACGGGGAAGTTCATGGGGCGAGTCGTTAGAGTAAGGCTTTTGAAGTTGAAGACTAATCATCTAGCTGTGGGTCAGTCTCAAAACGAGTGATATCGTCTTCTCCGAGATATTCCCCGTTTTGGATTTCGATCATCACCAGAGAAATCACCCCCGGATTTTCAACCCGATGGGGCGTGCAGGCGGGCACATAGGTAGACTGCTTTTGCACCAGGGTTTTTTCTTCACCGCCACATAACACTTTTGCCGTTCCTGAAACCACCACCCAGTGCTCACTGCGGTGATAGTGCATCTGAGTGCTGATGTGATGTCCGGGCTTTAGCTCAATGCGGTTGATGCGATAGCGTTTGCCTTCTTCGAGCAGAGTGACGGTGCCCCAATAGCGGGTGCGGGTGATTTCGGGGTCTGAGGGCAACGATTGAAGCGCGATCGATTCGTTCACTTCCTGATTCATCGATTTTCGGTTGAGAAACTCCTAGTTCTATCATGCAAGACATTTAGGAAACATCCGAACAACGCAACACAAAAAACACCTAAAAATCGAAATAAATATATTTCGAGCCGCCTTCAGGCGCTAATACCCAAACGGCGTAAAGACATAGCGGAATCAAAAATAGCTTGATGTGCCAGGTGAGTTGCAGTTTTAGCCCACGATCGAGCAGATAAGCAAATCCCATTCCTAAGAAAATCGCGCCGAGCAAGAGAGAAATTTGAACCGGAGATAGCCCGATCGCTTCTCCATAAACTTTTTGAGCAAACTGAGCATCGGCCGACTGTCCGACCAATCGCTGCAATACAACCAGCGAATCTTTAAAGTTGGGCAGACGGAAAAATATCCACGCACTAAAAACCATCAGTTGAGTCGCAAACCAGGCGGTCACGATTCCGGGTAGGCTTTGCCAAAATCGTTCGAGGTAGGGGGATTGGCGCGATCGCAGATCCACTAATCGATGCACCGCTAAAGCGACTCCGTGCAGTCCGCCCCAGACCACAAAGCCCCACGCTGACCCGTGCCAAACTCCGGCAATCAGCATCACGATCATCAGATTGATGCAGGTTCTAGGCAGTCCGCGACGAGAGCCGCCTAGAGGAAAATAAAGATAGTTTCGCAGCCAGTCGCCCAAGGTGATGTGCCAGCGTCGCCAAAAATCAGCAATGCTGGTGCTGAAATAAGGAAAGTCAAAGTTTTGAGGCAGATTAATGCCCAGTAAGAGAGCACTGCCCCGCGCCACATCGACATAGCCACTGAAATCAAGATAAAGCTGCAACCCATAGGCGACGATCGCCAGCCACAAATTGCCGCTGCCAGCGCGTTGGGCATTGTCAAAACTGAGTTTGACGAGAAGGTCTAAGCGATCGGCAATCAGTCCTTTTTTGATGGCACCGCAGGCAATCAGCCATAGCCCTTCGGTGATTTGGTCGATCGCCGGAAATTTGAGGGCTTGCAGTTGTCCCGCGAAGGCGTGATAGCGCACGATCGGGCCCGAAATCAGTTTGGCAAAAAACAGCTTATAAGACGCAAACTTGAGAAACTCTTGGGCCGCAGGTGCGCCCCGATAAACATCGACCAGATAAGCAATGCACTCAAAGCAGAAAAAACTCAGCCCCCACGGAACAATTACGTGCAGAGTCGTCCAGTCTGCGCTTTGTTGAGCAATCGACCAGCCTAGAGCCGCCCCGATCGACGACAAAATAAAGGGCAGATATTTAAAACTGAGCAGCAGCAAAACATTGGTCACCACCCCAAAACTGAGCAGCTTAATGCGCCGCTGGTTCCAATCTTGTTGGGCAAACTGCCAGTCTTCGATGCGCCAATCAGGAGGGGCCCCGATCGCTTGCCCCAACTTAAAATTAATCCAGGTGGCGGCCAATAAAAGGGGAATGTATTGGGCTTGCAGCGAGGCATAAAAAATCAGACTGGCAATAAACAGCAGCCACGATCGCAACCACGACTGCTGCACAGACCAATAAACCCCAACAACACTCAGCAAAAATAAACCGTAAAGCGGAGAAAGAAAGGACATGGGGGGACTTTTAACAAGGGCATCCTAGCGGCATAGTCTACCGTCAAATTCAGAAGTTGAAACTTTTTTGCTTAGACGATTCTAAGGCGCAACACTGTAAACAAGATTCACCTGCACTCGCCAAACGGCTCCTTCTGATGAGCCATAGGAAAAGGAGGGAGATTGCACTGCAATACTACGAAGACCTCCCAGCTTCACCCCGGTGCTTTGAGCGCTTGCTTGTGCTGATGCTTGAGCTTGCTGCGTGGCTTCCTTTACTGCATTTACAAAAAGTGTCGCGTTGGGGAGGTCTGGCTGAACCGCAAATCCTTGAGAAGTGAGAGAAAAGACGCTGACGCTATTGGCACCAGCACGAATGGCTGCATCCATAGCTACAGGAAGTCGCTCAGAAGACGTTCTTACCTCCAAACTTTGACTCAAAACTAAGGGCTGTATGGGTGGAGCGGAAGCTTGCATAGGCAGCCTTTGAGCGGAAGCAGAGCCGGGCGATGCATTCGCTGGTGCAGAGAAAGCGTCGCGAAACCTTGGCTGTTGCTCAAAAGAAGGAGAAACCGTATAGGTTTTGACTTGAATGCTAGAGGCAGGGATGCCAACCTGCTCAATGGACTGTCGGATAATCTTGACTCGCTCTTGCAGTGTGCCGATCGCCCCTTGACGGTTCGATTCAGTCCCCCGCTCTTGGATGTTGATGAGTAGCCCCACCAGTGGAGTTGTCTGGCTCGCTTGCTGAAGCCTGATTTGGCTGACTCCAGAAGCTGAAATGGTGGCTGAGGGCGAAGCTACTTGGGTGCGTGCAGGTGGGGTAAACAGTAGTACGAAACTCAGAGTAAGGACACTGATCTGAGGCACAGAAAGTTTCCTGAACCGTTTGCTCAACATCGTTTTTTGGCTCCTCGTTCTGGGTGAGTCGATCAGATTCTACGCCACCTAAGCTGTAGCACCCTGTCATACTAATCACTCCAAATGGCCTAAAAAGGATTAAGCTAGCCCAGGCTCATGCCAATAATAAGCTGAGGGAGAATCGCTCACCCAATTTTTTTAATCTGTATCTGAAAAATATCTTTTGTCGTACTCAATGGACAGTCTGCCAACCGTCCCAACTGGGTTCCCAAGTGTTGATAGACTTCAGCATAATGGCAACAAGCGTTTAACTGTCCCTATGCCCGCAGCCGTTTATGGTCGCGGGCAGTTTTATCTAAAGATGCTAGAGCCAATCGATCTGGGCGCTTAGAGAAGGACTAGACCCGATCGCCGATTGTTTCTGTCAACGTTGCGCCGCTGAGTGCGTAAACCTTAGATGAGGCTGACAAACACCGAGCACACCCACAGCTAATCGAGGCAGCCACCGGAGCGCTTTGAATCACGGGCGCTAACGTGACCACCGGAGCCTCTGAAGTAACGGGCGGCAATGAGTAGGCTTGAGCCACTCCAAAGTTGAGGTTCCAGCCTAGATCTCTCAGGGCAGCCAGCGTTAACTGACTAAGGGGCGTGGCGACTCCAGGGTTTTCGGCGTAGGGAGTCATCAACTCGGTGTCAAAGCGGGTTTCATCCCAGTGAGCAAAGGCTCCTGGTTCGATCGGAACGGCCGTTTGAGTAAAACTGCCCGTCAGTTCTCCAAATGCCCATCCGGCATAAGTGTTGGCGTTATAGGTTACGTTGCTGCGGTTGATCAAATTTTTGCCAACGTTAAACACCTGCCCCGTAGAACTCATAAATTGAACAGGCTCCCACAGCGTGCCAAACCCTAAAACGTGAGCAAACTCATGAATCATCAGGCTGCGTAGATAGGTAGGGTTGGCATTGAATTCGCCAAATCGACGGGCGTTGAGCGTGCTGGTGCCACTATTAATGATTAAATTGGGGCCATCCAGAGCAAACTGGGGCCCAGATAATGCCAGAGTTCCGGTGTCAGCACTGCCATTGCTATAGACCAAGCTTTTGCCCGTGAGCGTGACGGTTAACTGATTTGAGCGAGTGATGGCGCTGCGGCTGGTGATGGCGCTTTCCCAAAATTTGGCGGCATCGACGATCGCCGCTTTGGCTGCCTCGGTCAACCCATTCAACCCCTGCTGATCAAAATCAAGCTTAAACTCAAATTTTTGGTCGTCGTTGATCGCCGCGCTAAAGCTGGTCGTCAGCCCATAGTTTGCGGTCTGATTGCCATAGCTCATCACCTGCACATAATAGGTGCCCGCCGTCAAAAACCGCCGAATCGATTCGCTGATGGTGCCTCGCTCCCACTGCCATGCCAACACTTCACCGGGGTCAATCTCGCGGTTTTGGTTAACGTCTTGCACGAGGCGCACATCGGCATCGCCAGACAGCCCCGTCAAACTAGCGTTAAACACCCCAGACTGAGCGATCGTCACCTGATAGAAGTCATTGAGATGACCCGCGTTTACCTGAGCACTGGTCGAAAAGCTGACCGACTTTTGCACGATCGCGGCGGCGAGGGTTCCGGTAGGGGAGGTCGCGAGAATTGGCTTTTCAGCCACTGATAAAGTAGTGGGCGCAGCCACCACCACGGGCGACCCCTCCTCAACAGGACGGCGCAAAACCCCCATGATTTTCCAATTCTGATCGGCAACTGTTGGAAGAGCCACTGTGTCAATGACATCTACCCCGTTCATCAGCCACAGGCTATTGGCCCCTGTGGTGGAATTGCGCCATATTAGATCAGCTTTTGCATCTCCATTAAAGTCGCCTGTGCCCACGATCTTCCAATTTGGGTCAGTGACGGGGGGCAAGACTCGCTTTTCGATGACAGCGCTGCCGTTGGTCACCCACCAAAAGTTTTCTCCTGTCGCAGCATTGCGCCAGAGCAAATCGACTTGTTTATCTTGATTGACATCGCCTGTGCCCACGATCGTCAGATTGGCATCTTTGAGCGTTGGCAAATAGACAGGACTGGCGATCGAGGTGCCATTCATCACCCACCAGGCAACCGAGCCATCGACAGAGTTGCGCCAGAGCAGATCGACCTGCCCATCTTGGTTATAATCGCCCGTGCCGACGATTTGCCAGGTGAGGTCTTTGACGGCGGGCGTGGTCAGATAAATGGCCTTAACGATCGAGGTGCCATTCATTACCCACCAGGCAAGATTGCCGTCAGAGTTGCGCCAGAGCAGGTCGTCTTGCCCGTCTCGGTTATAGTCTCCGGTGGCGACTAGCTGCCAGTTAGGGTCTTTGACCGGGGTTAGATCGCGATTTTTGACATAGCGCGTCCCATCCATTGACCAAGTGGTGTTGGTGCCCTCAGCAGAATTCCGCCACAGCAGATCTGTAGTGAGGCTGCTTTGAGCAGACGCAACTCGGCTGCTGGTATCAAGCGCCCGTAGCCCAGTGCTCGGCAGCAGCGGCGCAGCGGTGAGCAAGTCACTACTAGAGTTCATGACAAATGCTCCATAATTGCTCGACTGTAGAATTTAGAAGAATTATGGCGATGCCAACGGCTGGCAGATCAAAGCCAATGAAAATTTTATACCTGCTCACATCAACCCCAACGTGACCCATACCAGAGATCGGTTCTGAAAGCTCTTTGCTGATTTTGAGGGCTATCAGTCCCAATTCTGAATGATTTTCTATTGCGTAATGTAGATGCTTAAGGTAGTCAATCTCACTGAGATTTCGTCCGCAATTCCCTGATAGTTACTCTATATCCTACAGAGCAAAGTCCGCAAATACACAAGGCTGCGATTAAGTTTTGATAAAGTTAGACCAGTCGCCAGATCAGGGGATAGTGGTAGGGTCGAGTCGGGTCACCCAAGGCGGTCACAATGGCCAAAATCGGCATGAGAAAGCTAGCGACTAGCAGCGCGATTCCCAGCACGATTGCGATCGGGATACCCACGATCGTAACCGCCAGCACCGCCGCCAACGCCGCATAAAGGTAAAGATTGATGTGAAAGTTGATCGCTTCTCTAGCGTTTTCTTTGACGATCGGGTCGTCTGAGATCACCAAAATCGCCACGGGGATGCCAATCGAGATCAGTAAAGAACTCAAGAAAATAGAGCCGTGACTGAGAGCAGACAATAGCTTGCGTTGATCAGAGTTTTCCATAATCGGTTACGTCTATCGGGCGTTTTTTTACAAGAAGCGATCGGAGTTTAAGCCGTGGGAAATTGACACTCTACGCGCTCATGCCATTTCTCGTTATCTTTAAGGTATTGTGAAACTTCTGGGTTTCCTCGAATCTATCTCTCGGATTTAAGTATGTCCACTGAACTTCAGGCTGAATTGCAAACAGCAGTTGAGCGGCGACGCAATTTTGCAATTATTTCTCACCCTGACGCAGGCAAAACGACCCTGACTGAAAAGCTGCTGCTCTACGGCGGTGCCATTCATGAAGCCGGAGCCGTCAAAGCCCGTCGTTCTCAACGCCACGCCACCTCAGACTGGATGGCCATGGAGCAACAGCGCGGCATCTCGATCACCTCCACCGTGCTGCAATTTGAGTATCAAAAATGTCAGATCAATCTGCTCGACACACCCGGACACCAAGACTTTAGTGAAGACACCTACCGGACGTTAGCCGCCGCCGATAATGCAGTCATGCTGATCGATGCTGCCAAAGGTCTAGAGCCGCAAACCCGCAAGCTGTTTGAAGTCTGCAAGCTGCGATCGCTGCCCACTTTTACCTTTGTCAATAAGCTCGATCGTCCCGGCCGCACGCCGCTAGAGCTATTGGACGAAATCGAGCAAGAGCTAGGCTTGCAAACCTACGCGGTGAATTGGCCCATCGGCATGGGCGATCTGTTTCAGGGAGTCTACGATCGCCGCAGTCAGCAGATTCACTTATTTGAGCGCAGTCAACACGGCACACGAGAAGCGATCGACACGGCGATCGATCTCGGTGATCCGCGCATTGAGTCGCTGTTAGAGCAGGGGCTTTATCATCAGTTCAAAGACGAGTTGGAACTGATCGAGGGCGTAGGGCCCGAGCTTGATCTAGAAGCCGTTCATCAAGGCAAAATGACTCCCGTTTTCTTTGGGAGTGCGATGACCAACTTTGGAGTCGAGCTATTTTTAGATGCCTTCCTTGATTACGCGCTCAAGCCGGGCAATCACGACAGCAGTCAGGGTGAAATTGCCCCGACCTATCCAGAGTTTTCGGGGTTTGTGTTCAAGCTTCAGGCCAATATGGACCCTAAACACCGCGATCGGGTCGCCTTTGTGCGAGTCTGTTCGGGCAAGTTTGAGAAAGATATGACCGTCAGCCTTGCTCGGACTGGCAAAACCGTGCGGCTGTCTCGTCCTCAAAAGCTCTTTGCTCAAGATCGAGAAGTGATCGAAGAAGCCTACCCCGGTGATGTGATTGGTTTGAATAATCCGGGCGTGTTTGCGATCGGAGACACCATCTACAACGGGCAAAGGCTGGAATATGAAGGCATTCCTTGCTTTTCGCCAGAGCTATTTGCCTATTTGAGAAACCCCAACCCGTCTAAGTTTAAGCAGTTCCGCAAGGGCGTGTCTGAGCTTCGAGAAGAAGGGGCTGTGCAGATTATGTATTCGGCCGACGAAGCCAAACGCGACCCGATCTTAGCGGCCGTTGGGCAGTTGCAGTTTGAAGTCGTGCAGTTTCGTCTGCAAAACGAATATGGGGTCGAGACGACGGTCGAGTGGCTGCCTTACACGGTGGCGCGCTGGGTTGAGGGTGGCTGGGAGGCGCTGCAAAAAGTCGGACGAATTTTCAACACGTTGACGGTCAAAGATAGCTGGGAGCGCCCTGTCTTACTGTTTCGCAACGAGTGGAACTGTCAGCAGCTTCAAGCCGATCACCCTGAGTTAAGCCTGAACTCGATCGCCCCCGTAGTTTCTGGGAAAGAGCCAACCGCCCTATAGGGGTATCCTAGAGGCGCTGTGCATTCAGGAAACCTATGACTTCTTCCCCTGATGCTGCTTCGGGTGCAAATCGTCTCGAAGCGGGTCTGGCAGCAATCAAACAGGGCAACTATCCCCAGGCGATTCAGCACTTAGAGCGCTATCTGGTGTCTCAAGCGGGTGCCCTAGAACAGCCCGACTCGATCAAGGCGCGCATGTGGTTGGCGACGGTCTATCTGCGAAGTGGGCGATCTAAAAAGGCGATCGCCGTTTGCCAACACCTGCTTTCTAGCGCTAATGGCAAAGTCAGAGATTGGGCCAGTCAGACGTTAGAAGAGATTGAGCAGCGATATCCATCCTCTTCTGAAGTCGAGGAAACCCCAGACCTAGCCGGATTTGTGCCTGGGTCTGAGACCCAGGCACAGCGATCGGTCTTCGTGCCCCCAACCAGCGCCGGGGTAACGGGTCAGCCATCTGCTCAAAATGTAGACTCTCCACCCGTCCCTCAACCTGCTACGGCTGTTGAAAAATCCGCTAAAAAATCCGCAGCGGCTCCTCCAAATTCGACTATTTGGCGCAGTGCCGGACGATCGCAGCGCTGGCAACCTTTAATTAGACTCAACCCGGCTCGGTTGCAGTGGGCAGAAATGGCAACCCCGATCGTGCTTTTTGCGCTAATCACCAGCGTGTTTGGGGTCGTGAACGCGATCGGGCTGATCTGGTTCAAGTTCACCACCAGCATTCTGCGCTGGGGTAGTCCAATTCCGTCGTCAGATATTCCGGTTGTCACGATTCTCGTGATCTTGGCCGGGCTGTTGGTTACCTCTCCTTGGCTGCTGGATGCCCTGCTCAAAAGGTTTTATCACCTTCGTCCCCTCTCGACGACTACGCTAGGCACTCACAGCCCCGAAGCCTATCGCTTGATTCAGCGCTTTTGTCAGCAGCACAAAATGCCCCTGCCGCGTCTGGGCGTTGTGCCCACCTCCGCGCCTCTGGCGTTTACCTACGGCTCTCTGCGGCGATTTTCTCGAATTGTCGTCAGTCAGGGCCTACTCGACCAACTGACCGATGACGAAATCGCAGCTATCTACGCAGGCGAACTCGGTCACATTCTGCACTGGGATTTTAGCCTCATGTCTTGGGTGACGATCGTCCTGCAAATTCCCTATGTGCTCTACTGGCAAGCGGCAGCGGCAGGCGATTGGCTCCGCAAAAGCAGTGCGGCGCGACAGCGAGACAGTAAGCTAATGGCGGTCTTATTGGGCATTGGGTCTGACGGGTTGGCGATCGGGTCTGCCGTCAGCTATGGCTTTTATCGGCTTTTGCGCGGGTCGGGTCTGTGGCTCTCAAGGCAGCGGCTAGTCTACAGCGATCGGGCAGCCTGCAACCTAACCGGAAACCCAAATGGATTGATTCGCGCCTTAGTCAAAAGCGCGATCGCTACGGCGCAAACGATTCAGCAAAACACTCAAACCGATTATTTGCTAGAAGGCTTTGATCTGCTCACGCCGTTGAGCTACGGAGCCGCCGCAAGTCTGGGAAGCTTCTATCCTCACACGTCTTTGACGGCTCTTTTGGACTGGGATCTGGTTAACCCCGATCGCGATTGGTTAGCGATTAACCACTCTCATCCTCTCATGGGCAGTCGGCTGCAACGCCTTACCCACTATGCGCTGCACTGGCAGCTAGAGCCAGAATTAGAGATTGAGCCATCTGAATCTGTGAATCGCAACCCGCGATCGTTCTGGCTGCAAGGTGCGCCATTTTTTGGGCTGGCGGCAGGCTATCTGATCGCTCAGATTTTGTGGTTTGCGGCTCAGGTTGCCTACCGATTTGGAGCGCAGCAAATTTCTTGGCTAGCGAGTGACTACAACCTGTTTGCGGGGTTTATGTCCATCGGGTTAGGGTTGGGCATCTTTCTGCGCTTCAATACGTTCTTTCCAGAACTCAATGGTTTGGAGTCAACGCGATCGTCCGCCCGTTTAACCAGCGAGTCAGATCCGCCGCCTTCAGAAACTCTCTCATTGCCCTCAAACTGGCTGACCGCAGCCGATGCGCTGCCGATCGACAGCCAACCCATTCGCTTAGAAGGGCGATTGATCGGACGCATCGGCATCGCCAACTGGCTAGGGCAAGATTTGCTCTTGCAAACCGCAAACGGCTTGATTAAGCTGCACTACTGTTCCCAGGTCGGCGCAGTCGGTAATCTGCTGCCCTCGGTCACTCGCCCCGCCGATCTAGTCGGGCAAGCGGTGCTAGTCACAGGCTGGCTTCGACGCGGGGCAACCCCCTGGATCGATCTGGACACCTTACGATCGGGCAGTCGCATCAGCCGCAGTGGGCATCAGATTTGGTCTACCCTGCTTGCGATCACCGCCATCTTATTGGGGCTTTGCTTAATCATTTAGAAAACCCTTTTTTGTAAAGAAAAGTTGCATTTATGGAAACGTGATGTTACATTTCTTTACAAGGAGTCAGAGAGTGCCGGGTCTACAGTCCTGTGTTTCACAATTAATGTGGCTAAAGCGTCTCGGTATCGGCTATTTCTCCTCCCAACACAGCAAGCTTAACCAGCCGATCGAGCTTCGATGGCTGGTTTTTTATATCCATCTAGACAGAGAAAATTGGAGCGATCGCGTCAGTTTTTAAAGGAGAGATCAAGCGGGGGATGGAAATCTGCCGGGGGTGAAGTTCGGCGCTGATGGGCATGGTACTTTTAAGGATGGCATGAACATCCTGGGGAACCAGTTAAAAATTACTGTTTAGTCTGAATCCTCCAGCAGTCATCAAAAACTTAGGGGTTCTTTTAGTAAGAATTGTTCTCAACTCATCTTGAGGCAGTCGTCAGCAGATGATTAAAAGCCTAAGATTTGACGAACTACTTGAGTTAGCGCGGTTGGGGAGGGGGTTTAGCAGTTTTTAGAGGTCGGCCTAGCCCATCCTCAGACCGCATCAGGTGAACGTTCTCAAAGCAAGTGTACTAGGATCAAAGTCTGGAGGTTCTCACTATGTCCATTCGTTTATATGTTGGCAATTTGCCAGAAGACTTAACCCGTCAAGAGCTAGAAGCCGTGTTTGCCGAAGAAGGCGATGGGGTGTCGGCCAAGCTGATCACCGATCGCAAAACGGGCAAATGTCGCGGGTTTGGCTTTGTCACGGTCAAAACCGATGAGTTAGCCGATCAGTTGATCGAAAAATTTAACGGGTTGCAGATCAAAGACAACGCCATCAAAATCGAGAAGGCGCTGCCTCGCACCAAAGAGACAGAAGACAAGCCCGAAGGGAGTAGCGCTCCCGCCCCGGTGAGTGCTGCTGCATCGTCATCGGGCGGTGCTCGACGCAAGGGTGGAAGCAGTAGTGCCAACACCAAGACCCGCAGCACGACCACGGCGGCTTCGTCTGCTCCTGACTCGATTCAACCCGATCCGCGCTGGGCACAAGACCTTGAGAAACTCAAGCAACTTCTGGCGACTCAAACCACTAACTCCTGACCATCAGCGCTGATCTCCAGCGGCTCAATTGACTGGAGTTTTTCAACATACCGCAGGCGGTTTAGCCTGATTGCACTGACGCTTGCCCCATCAGAGGCGATGGCATCGCTAGTTTGCTTGGGGTTGGGTGAGCATCAGTGCCTACAGCATTTTCAGTCGATCGCTGCCAGACTTGATCCTAAATTTGCAGATTGCCCCGAAAAGTCCGCTCGATCGAGCGGACTTTTTAAGTCTCTAGACTGCTTGGGGCATCCTGGAGAGAGGAGTCGTTTTAGTTTTTCTGCTATGCCTGACCGCCACGATCGCGCCCCTTTTCCATGGGGAACTCTAAAAAATTCCACGATCGCCCTCATTGCCCTAGCCGGGGGCATTTGGGTGCTCAATTTGCCCTTTGCTCCCTTGAGATGGGCGGTTGCTAAATCGGCACCTCTGTTGCTGATCCCAAGTTTTATCAGCATGGATCAGAACTATCGCCAAGCGATCGTCAACGTCGAGCAAGCCGATCAACTGATCAATCAAGCGACGGCTCCTGCCGATTTTGAGCTAGGCAAAACTAAAGCCCAAGCCGCGCAAAAAAATCTAGATGCTCTGCCAGTCTGGTTTGTGGGCTACTATCCCAGTCAATATTGCAGTTTGTTTCACTGCGGCTGGAACTTTACGATCGATGAGTTTCGGGCGGCTCGTGCCGAGGTGGCCCGCATGGAAGCTACGCTGTTTCAAGAAGACAACGCCCGCACGCAAATTGAGCAGTCCGATCAAGCGATCGCTGAAGCCCAGCAGTCTTATCGTCAAGCTACCGACCAGCCCGCAAAAAGTAAAGCGATCGAGCAGTGGCAAACCGCGATCGACACGATGCAACAAATTCCTTCAGCCACTCTAGCGGGGCGAATGGCCCAAGGCAAACTCAAAGCCTACGAGCGAGATTTTCAACAGGTCGTTGGCTTCACCAAAGACAACACTCGGACTGGAAGCTTAATCACTGTCGCCAAACAGTTTGCTGCTGAAGCAACCAAATCCGCACAAAACCCCCCTCACTCTCTGGCCGAGCTAGAGGCGATTCAAAAACTCTGGGAGATGGCCGTCGATCGCGTCAAAGAGGTTAAGGTCAGCGACCCAGACTATGTGCCAGCCCAGACCCAACTCATCAGCTACCAAAAAGCCTTGGGCGGAGTCGAGGTGCAAATGAAAGCTGAACAGGAGTCAGCACAGGCCTTTGAGAAAGCTCAACAGTTGACCAATCGCCTTTTAGAAGAGACGACAAACAATCCCCAAGGGGTATATAGAGGGCGCGTCGCCCTTCAGCTAAAAGAAATTATTGACGAACTTGCCAACGTGAAACCCGGCACAACTCACTATTCAGACGCGCAAAAACTGATGAAATCTGCTCAAAATCGGCTGAAATAGAGACTCCGAACTCATTAAAATGCTAAGTAGAGTAATTTCGAGGTGGGCTATGGCAATCAAAAAAGGTGACTTGGTGCGGGCGGTACGAGAAAAGCTAGAGGATAGTCTGGAAGCCAAGGCCAGCGACTCGCGATTTCCTAGCTATATTTTTGAAACTAAAGGTGAAGTCATCGATCTAAAAGGGGATTTTGCCTTTATCAAGTTTGGCATCGTCCCGACTCCTAACGTTTGGCTGCGAGTTGATCAGATAGAGCCATTCAGTTAATTTAATCCAGACCTCCGACTTTTTAAAAAGTCGGAGGTCTTCTAGGAGTTTTTAGAAGTGGCTAATAATTGCATCTGCAAATTCAGAGCACTTTAATGGCTCCACCGGAGGCTCCATCATGCGGGCTAAGTCGTAAGTGACCTCACTGTTGGCGATCGCCGCGCTCAATCCTTTTTTAATCAAATCGGCCGCTTCTTGCCAGCCCATAAACTCCAGCATCATCACGCCAGAGAGAATCACCGAACCGGGATTGACGCGATCGAGTCCTGCGTGTTTAGGGGCGGTGCCGTGAGTGGCCTCGAAAATAGCCGACGAATCGCCGATATTTGCACCGGGGCCCATGCCCAAACCGCCCACGATCGCTGCCGCCGCATCCGATAAGTAGTCTCCATTCAGATTCATCGTTGCCAAAATTGAATATTCATCTGGGCGGGTTTGAATCTGCTGAAAAATGCTGTCAGCGATGCGATCGTTGACCATGACTTTCTCTTTCCATTGCCCCGATCCGTGCGTCTCCCAAATCGCATCTAAGACCGATTTGACCTCTTCGCAGATGGCAGCTTGCTTTTCAGCCGTCAGCGAATCGTAACCGGGATCAATCTGACGGGCGTTGTCTTCGAGAGACAGATCTGGATTTTTCTCTTTGTTGCCCAAAATCCAGGACTCGCGCTCAGTCACGCATTCTGACCGAAACTCCTCGATCGCCAACTCATAGCCCCAATCTCGAAAGGCCCCTTCGGTATATTTCATGATGTTGCCTTTGTGAACCAGCGTCACCATTTGCTTATTTTTGGGCAACCGCAGGGCGTGCTGCATGGCCCGACGCACGAGCCGCTGAGACCCCTTTTTGCTGATCGGTTTAATGCCGATCCCCGAATCTAACGGAATCTGCTTTTTGCCGTGTTCGGGCGTGCTGGGGATCAGATCTTCGTTGAGCAGTTTGATCAAGCGATCGCCAATCTCACTCCCCTGTTTCCACTCGATCCCCAAATAGATATCCTCCGTATTCTCACGGTAGATAATCACATCTAGCTTTTCTGGAGTTTTGTGAGGTGACGGCGTGCCCGTGTAATATTTGCAGGGGCGGACGCAAGCATAGAGGTCAAAAATCTGACGGAGAGCGACATTGAGCGATCGAATGCCACCCCCGATCGGAGTCGTCAACGGGCCCTTAATCGCCACTCCAAACTCTCGAATCGCGGCTAGCGTGTCTTCGGGCAAATACTCATAAGTGCCATATTGCTCACACGCCTCATCGCCCGCGTAGACCTTGAACCAGGTGATCTTGCGCTGATCCCCATAGGCGGCTTTCACGGCAGCATCAAACACCTTCTCAGAGGCGGGCCAGAGATCGATCCCCGTGCCGTCACCGCGAATAAACGGAATAATCGGGTGATCAGGGACGATCGGCTCACCCTCTTTAAATGTAATAGCGGCACCTGTGGTTGGAGGGGTGATTTTTTCGTACATAAATGTTTAGTGAGAGAGGGTGGTTATCCAAGTCTTAGCGGCGATCTTAATTCAAACCCTCATCTGCGAGAGTTCAGCTTGCCTCAAATGCAGCGATCAACGCCGTTTTGGTAGGCTACCAGAATTTTGTGAAGCCTGGTAGACTACATAACCAGTATTTCTTCATCAATTCTTGATACTAAATTCAGTAAAACCAAGCAACATCAAAGAATTCTAAAATACGATGAAGGGGCAAGAACGGTTTTTGATCACGAGTTCATCTCGTCTCATCTGATGATTTTGTGCGAATTTTTTGCTGACGATCGCCCTTAGCTGCTTTGGGCGGGTTGATGGAGTGCCTGGAGACGTGAATGAAGAAAATTCTTGTAGTTGACGATGACACAACCCTACGGACAGCCCTCACCCGATATTTAGAAAAACGGAGATATCAGGTTCAAGATGCCGCATCAGGAGTAGAAGCCTTCAAGATTTTTGAGAAAGATCCCGCCGATCTGATCGTGTCTGATGTGCTGATGCCTGAAATGGACGGGTATGAATTCTGTCGGCGGCTGAGAGCCACCCGATCGGGGCAACTCGTGCCGTTTATTTTCTTGTCGAGCAAAAGCGATATTGAAGATCGGGTTCAGGGGCATTCGATCGGGGCAGATGACTATCTAATTAAGCCCTTTGAGCCGAAAGAACTGCTGGCAAAGATCGAGGCCCAGCTAGAGCGATCGCGCCGAATGCACTCCGAGATGGTGCGCTTAATGCAGCAGTCTAAGACAGCGCCTGCCCCCACGCCTGCCCCCACACCCCTGCCGTTAACGCCTGCCGAAGAAAAGGTTTTTTGGGAAGTGATCCAAGGCTACACCAACAAGCAAATCGGGGATCACTTGTTTGTTAGCCCCCGCACCGTGCAAACTCATTTGAGTAATATTCTCAGCAAACTTCAGTTAGAGAACCGATCGCAACTGGTCAGGTTTGCGTTTGAGCAGGGCTATCGTCTCCCGATCGCAGCGCCCTCTTCTCAAGAAATCGCTGAGAACTAAGGGATAGAGTCAAATGGATCATCGGTCTGGTATCTATAGTCTAAGCGAACTCAAACACGCGATCGCTAGCGATCCCCACTTGTGGCGGCCGCTCGTGTTCACAAACGGCTGTTTTGATCTGCTGCACGCCGGGCACGTTCGCTATCTACGCGCTGCAAAATTGCTCGGACGATCGCTCGTGGTGGGGCTAAACAGCGATCGCTCGGTGCAAACCATCAAGCCTCAGCCTGACGGAGCACCCCCTAGACCGATCGTGCCCGCTGCGCAGCGGGCAGAAGTGCTAGCTGCCGTCAGGTCAGTCGATGGAGTGGTGCTATTTTCTGAGCCAACGGCGGCTCAACTAGTTGAAGCGCTCCAGCCAGAGATCTATGCTAAGGGGGGAGACTATAAGATTGAAGCGTTGCCTGAAGCGTCGATCGTTCACGCTTATGGGGGGCACATCAAACTAATTCAAATCGAAGTCCCCAGTTCGACGAGTGCCATCATTCGCCGCATCTTAAATTCTTAGCCCTTCCCTGCCGCAATCTGGAATAAATCGTTTCATGACTAACCTAGATACCGCTTCGGCCCCCAACATTCCTGCCAGCATCGCCACCTGGCAATATAAACTGCGATCGGAGCCAGAAAAAATCCAGCTACAGATCATTGACGAGTTGATTGCCGTCGGAGACGCAGGTCTAGCGGTCTTGATGGAGTTTTTACTAGAGCGCCAGCCCCACTTAGATCACGGACGAACCAGCAAAACGCCTATTAAAGTGGTTGAAGCAGCCGTCTATCAGGCTCTGTTTAACACCCACGCGCCGCAAGTGGTTGACTTTCTTCAACAGCACTTTCCAACCGGGACGGTGCCCCTGCGATCGCAGCACAGCCTCGACTATGCCCCCCTTCAGCAACTTTTGGCAAAGCAAGAGTTTGAGGCAGCCGATAAGTTAACCATTCAAAAGCTGTGTGAGCTTGCTGGGTCGGCGGCGGTGCAGCGTAAGTGGATCTATTTCACAGAAATCGAAAGCCTTTCATCCGTAGATTTGCAGACGATCAACGCCCTCTGGCTAGCCCATTCTGGCGGGCGATTTGGGTTTTCGGTGCAGCGTGAGATCTGGCTAAGTGTCGGCAAAAACTGGGACAAGCTGTGGGAAAAAATCGGCTGGAAGTCAGGCAACAATTGGACTCGCTATCCCCACGAGTTTACTTGGAGCCTCAGCGCTCCGCGAGGGCATTTGCCCCTATCAAATCAGCTACGGGGGGTGCGGGTGATTGCGGCTCTGCTCGATCACCCCGCTTGGTTTGAATAGCGATCGCTCTCTGTGTCTAAAAAATCTCCATCGTCAGTGATCTCTCCGGTCACATCAGGCTTTCAACCCCAAACTTCAGTAATCTCCCTTGCATACAGAGGTTCACATAGCATGAAGCCAGGGCAGTCTTGGTATAGATGAAGACTGTCTATAGAGAAGTCTCCTCAATTACATAATCTCACGGATTCATTTATAGGGGTTGGGGTTGGAATGGGAATCCCTGAAAGCAGACTTTTTTGTCGCTTAGATGGTTTGACGGTGGCGGCACGCGAGCAGCAGCGTTTATCAAGATTGACCGCGTTGGGCTTGCTTGAGACAGACAGCGTTCCAATTTTTGAGGAGGCAACTCAGACTGCTGCCCATTTTTTAGAGGCTCCGATCGGCATCTTAGGCTTAATGAAGCCAGAGCGTCAGTGGTTTAAGTCGGCCATAGGGCTGGCACGGCTAGGCTTGATGAATGATTTGGCACAGTCTCGTCAGATGCCCCGTGACGAGTCGTTTTGCGTCCATGTTGTAGACAGCCATCAGATATTGACCATTGATGACACCCTCAATTATCAGGCATTTGCCAATAGCACCCTCGCTCAACACTACGGAATTCGGGCTTACATGGGTGCGCCCCTCCTCACCTCTAGCGGAGAGTGTATTGGGTCGCTAGCCGTTATGGATCTGGTGCCGCGAGTTTTCACAGTCAAAGATCGAGAATTTTTAGCGCTGACGGCTCGTCTGAGCATGAGTGACTATGAGCGCACTTATCTAAGCAAGCAGTCACTCAGCCTCAAGTCAGCCGCCGCGATCGCCCCTCAGCCCCCGATCGCCGCCCCCCCTTCCATCAAGTTTGAGCTACTCGCCCAGTTGACTCAAGAACTGCGGACTCCTCTCACCTCAGTCATGGGCATGGCCAGCGTTTTAAATCGCGAAATCTACGGGCCGCTCACCGCTAAACAGAAAGAATACTTAGACATCATTCATCACAGTGGGCAATATCTGCTCTCTCTGGTGAAAGAGATCTTAGAACTCTCGCAAATGGCCGATAGCGCTCAGTCGCTTAATCTTTCGTCAGTTGATATTGAGATGCTTTGTCAGCAGGCGATCGGCACCCTAGAACAAGCAGCTTACCGTCGAGAGCAAACGATTAGGCTTTCCGTCGAGCCGGGCAACCGCATCTGGATGCTGGACAAAGAAAAGATTCGGCAGATGCTTTATCACCTGATGTTTAGCGTGATTCAAGCCTCTAATGCTGGCAGTCTGATTCGTCTTCATGTCTCTCACAAAGGCAGCGGGCTGAAGTTAACGGTTTGGTCATCTCATCCCTGCTTTGGCGAAGAGCTTGGCTACTCAGAAATCTATGCGCCCCAGCCTGCGGGGTCGGCGGCGCTGATGGGTCTAGACTATGACGATTATCCAAATGGCGCTGGGCTATCGGCTTATAATCTGATCTCAACGGCGGTGGTCACTGATGATGAGTCGGTCTCAGACACGATCGAGGCAGAAGTGCTGCGTAGAAACTTGGGAATCTTATTAAGCCGTCAACTGGCGGAAATGCACAGTGGAAAGATTCTCATTCAGGGTGGCTCAGAGCCGGGACACCGCTATGTAGTGATGTTGCCTCGGTTGAGCGCAGTCAACCAATAAGTCAATACCCCTTGCCAGCGATCCGTTTTTGAGGATAATTGACCATAGCCTGAGGCAGCTTGGCTATTATTCTCTAAGGCTTGGGACTCGCTTATGAACTCGGTTTGGCAACAGGTCACCCTCTCAGCGCTGCCGCTCTATCGGTGGCGCAGCGCTAGCTATCTACACCGACTGGTCGGGCCGTTGCAGGCATGGCGGAAGCGCAGTGTGCTCATGCAGTGGGCAGACTTGATCGGAGCGGCCCTTCTCAGCCTGGTTTTTGGGTTGACTCCGTTTGTCTCCAGTGATTTGGCAGGCTTGCTGCTCTTTGCCTGCGGCTGCTATTGGGCCCTGCTGACGGTTTCTGATGATCGCGGCTTTGACTCAGAGCAACAGGCGGCTGTGGGGTCGGGGTTTACGCCCATTCATTTAATGGTGTCGCTCTATTGGGGGGTGGCGACGATCGCGGCGGCGATGTCTCCGGTCAAGAAGCTAGCGTTTACGGGCTGGAGTAAGCTCACCCTCTATGTGCTGCTGTTTGCGTTGGCGGCTAGGGTGTTGCGATCGCCACGGCTGCGATCGTGGTTAATTTCGCTCTATCTGCATGGGGCGCTGTTGATGAGCGTCTATGGCATTCACCAAAAGTTTTTTGGCGCAGAGGCGCTGGCGACCTGGGTCGATCCAGAGTCTCCCAATGCCCAAGCGGTGAGGGTTTATAGCTTTTTGGGCAACCCCAATCTCTTAGCAGGCTATCTGCTGCCCGCGATCGCGCTGAGTGTGGCCGCGATCTTTGCCTGGCGGGGCTGGGTGCCTAAGCTCTTGGCGCTCACGATGACGATCGCCAATTTTATGTGTCTCTATTACACCAGCAGTCGCGGCGGCTGGATTGGCTTAGTCGCGCTGCTGGTGACGCTGCTAATTTTGATGTTGTACTGGTGGAGTGTCGCACTGCCGCGCTTTTGGAGGATTTGGGCCCTTCCGATCGCCCTAGGAACGGCGGCCGGACTGTTTATTCTCGCGGTCGTTTTGATCCCGCAGTTGCGCTATCGCGTCAGCAGCATTTTTGCCGGACGGGGCGACAGCAGCAATAACTTTCGGCTCAATGTCTGGACTTCGGTGGTGCAAATGATTCAAGACTACCCAGTGTTGGGCATTGGCCCCGGTGATCCGCCGTTTAAGAAAATTTATCCGCTTTATCAGCGAGCGCGATTTAGTGCTTTGAGTGCCTACTCTGTGCTGCTAGAGGTGACGGTTGAGACGGGATTTATGGGTCTGTTTGCGTTTTTGTGGCTGCTGCTGGTGACGTTTAATCAAGGGTTTGTGCAACTCAAGCGACTGAGGCAACTCGACGATCGGGATGGGTTTTGGCTGATGGGCATTATTGGTGCGCTAGCCGCGATGTTGGGGCATGGGTTCGTCGATACGGTGCTCTACCGTCCGGCGGTCAACACGCTGTGGTGGCTGACGATCGCGCTGATCGCCAGTTTCTACGTTTATCAACCTCGTTCCGATGCTGACTTGAGTTAATTCTTAGTTTGAATATTGGTCAAAAGCCTATCGTCGTCGGGCTTTGCTCACCATCTTGCGCGATAGGCGCAGCTTCAAATCTTCTTGATCGGCCCAATCTTGCAGCAGTCGATAGAAGACTTGGCGATCGTCGTTTTTTAACACGGCAACCTGGTCTGCGGTCTCGATCACATAGGGATAGCCGCTGCCGATCACGACTTCGGCCCGCACCCAGTCGATGATGCGATCGTGCCAGCCTGCTTGATAAATCCATGTGGGCATTTCTAGCCGCACGGGGTAACTGTCTTTGTTGGTTTTGAGATAGGTAAACGCAATTTTGTCGCCCTGATCGCCGTAGTGATCGAGAATGCCCGATCTCTGGCAGCGAAAAAGAGGCGTGCGATCGCCCCATTCCATCGCATGATTTTGGGTGCGGTTGAGAAGTTGAGCATCGTGAATCGATTTTGTCTCCGGCAGATTGCCCAGACGACGCAGCATTTCGGTCAAATCGTGGGCCGTAGACGTGTCGATATAGCCCACTAACGGGACTCGATAATGCTCGCTAGCTTGCAGGAGTTTGCCCATACATTTGACATAAAAATTTCGAGTTTCTTCGTCGAATGCTTCTGCAAAGGTGACCACTAACGAGCCATCAAAAAAAGCGAGACAGGTCTCACAGCCCGATCGCTCTTCCATGTATTGAATCAGGCGATCGGTCTCCATCTCAAAACGGCGGAGATTGACCTTACGATCGGCGAGATCGCCCCGTCCTACCCGCAGATCGTGGGGGGTCATCACATCTAAATCAATGTCTTTTTCATAAACCCCAGAGGGCAAGTGAAAATTTTCATACCACCCGATTTGCACCAGCGCCACGGGCACCGAGATATCTTTGCTAGGGTAAATTTGAGAGCCATCGACCGCAAACGTAGAAATTCCGGTGATGCGATCGCGCACCCAATCCAAACTCTGTTCTCGGTTTTGCCAGGCTAGCTGAGACGGAATCACCCAATCAGAAAATTTTCCCAACGGCTCTAAGGGCGAGGCTCCGCAGTCTTTCATGCCGCTTAGGGTCTCAAGCAGCGTCTCTGATGACTGCTGCGACATCTTCGCCAACGCCGCTCTATATTGCTGAAGCTCTTGCAGCGCGGTTTTGTCATAGCTCATAAAATCATCGCGCTTTTCTTGCAGCAAGCTCAAGATTTGAGACGGCTTAATCGGCATAGTGACAGGATAATTTTGGTACTTGGGTACTATATTAGACCGGAATGCCAAATTATCCTTACGTCGAGGCGCGATCGAGCCAGATTCCTCTCAACCCTGCGCTTTGGGCGGCTTTAAAGTCTTCTTCAAAACTATCGCCAACGTGCCAGATCTGGTGAGCCGGATAGTCGTGTTTGGCGATCGCGTGGGCAAAAATTTGCGGATTGGGTTTAGCGGCTCCGACTTCGGTTGAGATCGTCACCGAGCTAAAAAAACTCATTAGATCCAGCGCGTTGAGAACCGAGTAAAGCCGAGAATCGAAGTTAGACAAAACGCCTAGGGTGATGTGGCGATCGCGCAACCGCGTCAACGTTGGCATCACGTCTGCATAGAGCACCCAGGGTTCGGCGGTGGCAAAATGCTGATAGAGGTCGGCAAAAAATGCAGAAAAATCGGAAAACTCATGCAGCACCCCGATCTGAGCAAAGGTTTGCTCGGCGATCGCCTTCCACCAGCGAAACTCTAAATCGGGAATTTCCCTTAGAGAATGCCCTGGAAATGCAGGAGAACTCGCCGCCTTAAAGCGTTGATAAAAGGCTTGATTTAAAACCTCAATCGAAACATAAACTCCATAATCACGAGCTATTTGACTATAGACTTCGCCAACGCTGCCACGCACGCCAAACAGCGTCCCAACAGCATCAAAAAAAATTAGCGCAGGGCGATTCATAGAAACTTTTGGAGATCAGGGCGGTGAACGCAAAAGAGATGACATTAGCAATGACTGGAATCACTGAATCTGTTAACGATCGTGGGTGCCTGCTAGAGTGTCAGCGATCGGCTTCATCACCCAATTTAACCCGACTCGAATCTGATGTTTTAGCGTAGGCATCCGATTTAAATAAGCGAGCCGTCGCACAATGTGAGCAAGCGTCCCGTCTAGCTGAAAGCCCATGCCCGTCATGGTTGCATTGTTTTCACCTAGGGTCATCATCTCGCCCAAATGCTGATAGCGAAACGGCAAGAGCGGGCGATGGGTGAGCGATGCCCAAATATTCCAGCCTGCATAATCAGACTGTTGAAACGCCGCCTGAGCCGTGGGGGGAACCTGTTGACCATCCGCATCTTTGCAATCTGCCAAATCACCCAGGGCAAACACGTTTGGAGAGTCAACCACTTGCAGCGTGGGCGTGGTCAGCAGTTGCCCACGCTGGTTTTGCTTAAGCGGCAAGTCTCGCACCACCTGATTGACGCGAGTGCCCACCGTCCACAGCACCAGGTCAACGGGAATCGTGTCGCTAGCACCCTTGTAGCTCAGAGAGATTGCGTCGGCGGCGATCGCTTCTACGGTCGTCTCTAAATCTAGCCAAACGCCCCGTGATTGCAGGGCTTTATCAGCCGCTTCGCGATTGTGGGCTGGAGACGACCGCAGAATTTGATCGGTCTGCTCAACCAATCGCAGTCGCAACCGATCGCCTAACCGATCCGCTAGTTTACAGGCCAACTCGACCCCGCTATAGCCTGCGCCCACGATCGCAATCCGAATCTTGTCGCCGTCTGATGCTTCTAGCTGCCGCAGCCGTTCTTCGAGTCGATAGGCATCTGCGATCGTGCGAAAGGGCAACGCGTGATCTGCCGCACCGGGCACCAAATCGAGCGGAGTCTCGCCACCCATCGCTAAGACTAGCCGATCGTAGGTCAAGGCTTCACCGTCTTGAAGCCGGACTTGCTTAGACTCAATATCAATGTGAGCAACTTCTTTTTGGCAGAAGCGAATGCCTGTGTTTTCGAGCAATTCTGCGTAGGGCGGTGCCACTTCCCAGCTTTGCAACTCGCCCGTAACCAGTTCATAGAGCAAGGGAGCAAAGACGAAGCGATCGCGCTGATCAACCAGCACAATTTCTGGTTTTTCTGCCTTTGTCCAAGGCAATTGGCCCAATCTCAACGCAGTGTAGAGACCACCAAATCCGCCACCAAGAATACAAATACGGGCAGGTTGTTGAGGCATACGTCAAAGCAGCAGAAGGACTCTCTCCCCATTGTAGGGAAGTGGACAGAGATCGGCATAGTCGCGATAGAAGAGGTTTCTGATGGTGCAGATAGTCGATCGTCTAAGTCCTAAGAGGCTGAATCGCCCGATCGAGTCCAAATCATCAAAAGGGTAGTCCAAATGTCTACCCTCTGAGATTGAGCCTTAAACCTTACGCTTCGGCTTCTACAAACTCTTCGTCTTCTTCGTCATCTGGGTCAGCCACTCCCACCGAGTTAGCCGAAACCACGGCCCCCATTTCGAGCTTCTCGCGCACCAGTTTTTCAACTTCTTTGGCGATATCGGGCTTCTCTTCCATGTATTTGACTGCATTGTCGCGTCCTTGACTGATGTTATCGCCGTTATAGCTATACCAGGCACCCTTGCGAACGATTACGCCCGTCTCTTCGGCTAGGTCAACCAGACACCCGATCGTAGAGATGCCCTTGCCAAAAATGATGTCAAACTCAGCAATGCGGAACGGGGGAGCAATCTTGTTTTTGGCAACTTTTACCTTGGCACGGTTGCCATATTCTTCGTTGCCCCGCTTCAGGGTTTGAATGCGGCGAATATCCAGACGCACCGAGGCATAATATTTCAACGCCTGCCCGCCCGTGGTGGTTTCGGGGCTGCCGTAGGTCACGCCGATCTTTTGGCGCAACTGGTTGATAAAGACCACTGTGCAGCCAGATTTGCCAATGTTTCCGGTGATTTTTCGCAGAGCTTGACTCATCAACCGAGCTTGCAAACCCATGTGAGAATCGCCCATTTCGCCCTCAATTTCAGCGCGAGGCACCAGAGCCGCTACGGAGTCGATGACCACGATATCTACGGCGGTCGATCGCACCAATTGATCCACAATCTCTAGAGCGGCTTCCCCAGTGTCAGGCTGAGAGATCAGCAGATTGGCAATATCCACGCCCAAAGCCGCCGCATATTTGGGGTCAAGGGCGTGCTCGGCATCAATATAGGCGGCCGTTCCCCCGGTTTTTTGCACTTCGGCAACCGCGTGCAGCGCCACCGTCGTCTTACCCGAACTTTCGGGGCCATAGATCTCAATCACTCGACCCTTTGGCAACCCTCCCCCCAGCGCCAAGTCTAGCGTTAGAGCGCCACTCGGAATGGTTTCAACCTTCATCCGGGTGGCATCCCCCAGACGCATAATGCTGCCTTTCCCAAAGTTGCGCTCGATCTGGGTGAGCACCATCGTCAGGGCTTTTTGCTTATCGGAACTTTCGGTTGTTTTACTGCTAGCCATTAGCGCCTCAAAAAAGAAAGGGTTGGAGAGATAAATTCAGCGGGGGTCGAGAGTCTAAGATGGCGACTCGTGATTAACCTTGTAGCATGAGAGTTAGAAATTTCAGTGGAAATCGATCGAGAGTTTGATGCTGCTTTCTCCAGGTTACCTGTGATGTCCTTTAATGTGCCCGGCCCGATCGTCCCAGATTCCGCCCTGTCGGTGGGGGGGTTAACCGCCTATATTCAACTGCTGCTTGAGCAAGATGATCAACTGCGTCAAGTTTGGGTGAGAGGGGAAGTCTCTAGCGCGTCACGATATCGCAGCGGGTTGTTTTTTACGCTGCAAGACCCCGATGCTAAAGCCTCAATTAGCTGCGTCGTGTGGAATAGCCAACTCGACAAATTGGCCACGCTGCCAGCCCAGGGAGAGCAGTTGATTTTGCTGGGTCGGGTGCACGTCCATCCTCAACGGGGCAATTACCAGTTGATTGTCTGGCAGGCGCTCCCAGAAGGAGAAGGACTCTTAGCTCTGCGCTATCGGCAGTTGCGAAACCGCTTAGAGCGAGAAGGACTCTTTGACCTAGAGAGAAAGCGTCCTCTCCCGGTGCATCCGCAGACGGTGGCGGTGGTTACCTCGCCTCAAGCCGCAGCTTGGGGAGACATCCAACGCACTCTCAAGCGGCGCTATCCAGGGTTGCGGGTGCTGTTTTCTCCGGCACTAGTGCAGGGAGATCAGGCTCCCGCGTCGATCGTAGCCGCGATCGCCAGAGTCGAACGAGATCGTAGAGCGGATGTACTAATTCTATCACGGGGTGGCGGTGCGATCGAAGATATGGCCTGTTTTAATGACGAATTGGTGGTGCGGGCGGTAGCAAATTGCTCGATTCCGGTCATTGCGGGCATTGGGCATCAGCGCGATGAGTCACTGGCAGACCTAGCTGCTGATGTGTGTGCCCATACCCCGACTGCCGCGGCCGAGCAAGCGATCCCTTTTCTGGCGCATCTGCACACTGAGCATCAGGATCGATTTCAGTCCCTAAATCAAGCGGTGACTCAGTATTTAGAAGTCGAGCGCGATCGCCTCCAAAGTCTGCGCGATCGGGTCAAACGCCTCAAGCTCGATCGTCAGATCAAACAAGAAGCTCAGGTAGTGTCTTGGCTGAGGCAGCGTTTGATTCAATCGACCCTGCGCCCCTTTCAAGAGGCAACTCAACACCATCAGCTTTTACAAGAAAAGTTAACAACCCTTGACCCGCAAGCTGTGCTTCAACGCGGCTATGCAGTGGTGCGTCAGATTAACGGCAGCATTGCGCGATCGGCGCTAGAAGTCTCTCTGGGGGAGGATCTATCGATTCAGTTAGGGCAGGGTCACCTCACCGTCAAGGTCACCAAAGTCACGATCGCTTCACCCAGCTTTGAGCAATAAAGACTATAAATAAAAGAGTCAGAATTCACCGTCACTTTGGGGCGCTGCATGACTATTCCCCCTGGCTCAAATGCAGCCTATTCTAAGCAAATCGAAGCGGATGAAGACTCAATCGCGGCAACCCGATCGAGTCACGCGCTCCAAACCGACTGGAACTATGAGGAAACAGTAGCTCAAGTTGAGTCGATCTTGGCGCGCATTGAGTCGGGTGAGTTAGATCTGGCCGATGTCTTTGAGCAATTTTCGACCGCCGTCAAGCATTTGAGACAGTGCGAAACCTTTTTAGCTCAACGTCAGCGACAAGTCGATCTGTTGATTGAAACGCTGACTGACGAAGAGTTTTGACGCTCATCAGATCACAACGCTCTAGCCTTTGTTGGCAGGGTTGGTGAGCGATCGTGGCTCACCTCGACCCTCAGCGGGATCTTTTAGCCCCGGACGCAGCAGCTTTTTAGGCGGCTGAAGGGCATCTTTGCCGATTTGAATGGTCACATCTGAGTCAAGGCTTCCCGTGGCCTCGATTCTGACTTCGCCAAACCCTAGCGATCGCCGCACCGCCTCAGCCCCAATCACGTCACCTTGCTGGGCGACAATGCGCGTGATGCTCAATGGCTCTGTCCAGGGTTTGTCTTGATAGACATTGTTAAATCCGGCTCCTCTCAAGGTGGTGAGCACCGACTGCACCCCTCGCTCTTGAGGAATGCTGTTTTGAATCGCAACCCTCAGTGTCGCGGGCTGATCTTCGGTCAATGCTGTGGTGCCAAAATCGAGATGTTGACCGACTAACTTCTGAATATCAGCCGGGTGAGGCAGCCAATAGCTCGCGTCATATTCACCCGGAGCGCTAAACTCACCCGGAACCATCAGCATTTGAGTGTTCGATCGATTTACCTGCGAGGCAAAGCCCGTCAGGGCAACCAGTTCTTCGACCGTTAGATTAGTGTCGATGTGAGACTGAATAATCGAGAGCAGCTTAGGAATCTGAGTCACCGTGGTGGGGTTAAGGGCCTGCTCCATCAGAGCGCGCATCACGGTTTGCTGGCGCTGAATTCGCCCAATATCGCCATTTTCGTCATAGCGGAAGCGCAGCAGTTGCAGGGTTTGATCGCCGTTGAGGTGTTGCCGTCCTGCTTTGAGATTGACATAAAGATGTTGACTGTCGTCTTTATATTTCATGTCTTTGGGCACAAAAACCGTCACGCCGCCTAGGGCATCGATCAGCGCTTGCACCCCCTGCACGTTGATGGTGACATAGCGATCGACCCCCACCCCGCCCAGCAACTGACTTACCGTCTTTGCACTCAGCGCTGGACCCCCATATAAATTGGCTTCGTTAATTTTGTGAATGCCGCGATCGGGGATATAAGTTCGCGTATCTCTGGGCACTGAGAGAACCGTCAGCTTTTTAGTGTCAGGGTTAAACCGCAGCAGCAGCATCACATCGGTCAACCCATCAAAGGAGTTGACCAGCGCCTGATAGCGAAGATTTTTGAGGTTTTCAGGGGGATTTTGCAAATCTGTCGTTAGCACCTTGGCTCCCAAAACCAAGATGTTGACGGGGCGCGTCAGTTCGGGGAGTTTCAAGCTGCCTCGGCTTGAGATGCCGCCTTTGCCAAACACAGAGGCTTGAGCGGGGCTAAGTTGGCGCTGCATGAGCGGGGTGCTTGCGAGAGAAACCGCAAGTAATGCCCCTGCCGTTGCCGAAAGCATGGCGACCCCTGTTAGACAAAACATCAGCCAGAGCAGTTTTTTGCCTTTGGGCTGGGCTGAAGGTTTGGGTTTAGAAACGGCTCGTTTAGGTTGAGCAGATGACGCAGGAACTGACTTTTGAGAGACGGGTCGCTTCTTCGAGCTTTTCACAGGCTTCCTCAACACACACCAATCGATCGTGGACTAAAGATATTTGACGAAAATCAATTAAATTTGAGCTTTTATTGTAGGCAGAAAATCAAATTTGGCTGGCTTTTTATTGGCTCACTTCTCTAGATAAATCAAGCCTTCTGGCAAACAGTATTAACAACAATTCCTCAGATTATCTGCAAAAACTGGACAATATTCTGTGAATTTAGCTGATTTTGAGAACGATGAGTCATTTTTCGACATTAAGAGCCATTGAGCCTCAGTTGCGAGCTATAAATTTTACTTAAAGTAAATCAGTAAATTTAGACCCGGAATCGTGCGCGAAAGTGTCCACAGCAGCAAGGCAATGTAGAGCGTACCCAAACTCCATTGATACCAAACAAGCCCAGTCACTAAGTTAGGGAGATGCTGATCTCGCAGCCGAATATCGTTAAAGCCAAAGCGCAAAAAGTTGTTAAAGCTGAAGTCGAAATAGTTGAGCCAACTCCACCGCCGATCCCACAAGATGGGCAGATAGCGATCGCGAAACACGGGTTCTCGCGGAATAATTGGCAACCGTCCGATCAAGATTCGCAACTGGCGCAGGGTGCCTTCTTCAACAAAATAGCTAGCGTCTAATAATGGGTGATAGCGACCCTGCCGAATCAGCAGTCCGATCAGGATCAGCGGAATGGGCACCATGACGATCGCCAAACACGCCAAGGTCATCCACGGGCGATCGCCGTTGCGAAACACCGCCAACAGTCCCCCCAGATTGAGAACTGTGGCAAAACTGCTGACCCAAGCAAACTCTCGCCAGGTTGGTAAGATCGGTTTGGGATAGCGTCTGCGCCAGCGATCAACCCCCCAAAACAAAAGGCTGAAATAGGCGATCGTCACCAGTCCGACCCCGAAGGTCAGCCAAAAGCTCGTTCCGTTGCGGCTTAACAACAGCAGTAGGCTCAGAGCCACCCAGTTAAACGCAAGGCTTAGGTGATCTAGCCCATTCAAAATCGGCGACAGTGGCTCGACCGTGATCACGCGATCGCGGACTCTGATGTAGGTTTCTAAATCAACCGCCGCCACCGTGAGTAGCTCGGTTGGATTGCGAAAGGGCTGTTTTTCTCGCTGCTGCACGATCGCCGCTGCCTGACGCGCATCAAATCCGATTGTGATCAACTGAGGTAGCTTGGCGGTGTTTAAATTGGTGCCCAATAGCCGTTGCAAAAGCAGTTGCGATCGCAGGCGCTGGGCCGTGTAATCGATTTGATTTGCGTCAGAAATCTGTTCCAGTCGCCGAAAGTTTCGCACTAATTCCCGCAGCAGATTCTCATTGCCCTGCAAAGTCGGCACCGAGATCGCCTTGCCGATCTGCCCCGGATCGCCCAAAATCTTAGCTTTGTCAGAGTCAAATCGCAATCCGGCGACGTTGAGATAAGCCCCCTTTGAGAAAGAGCAATAGCTAAAATCAGCGCGATCGAGAATCGTGGCTCCGCGCAGATTAACAGCGCGATTAAATTGAGCTTCGCGGAAAATCACCGATTGCTCAAACGTGGCATCCGTCAGAAAAAATAACTGACTAAATTTGTCTTTGGTGAATAGCGTTTGCTCTCGCCAGCGCGTCTGGGCAAAATCGGCGTTGCCCTGCCACTGCACCCGCCCAAAGTTGGCCGATTGATAAAAGACTGCCTGATTAAAGTTTGCCGTCGCCTGAAACTCGCTGCTCTGAAAATTGACCTCGCCGCGAAACTGCGCCTGATTAAAGTCTGCTTTGCCAAAAAAAATATTGTTGCGAAACAGCGCTTCTCGCCCAAAGTTGGCGTTTGTAAAGCTCACAGGCAAACTAAATCGGGTCTGTGACCAATCTGCCCCCGCCGGAAACTGTGCCCCTGGAGCCTCTAGGCGATTGAGAAAAAACGTGTTGGTGAAGTCTGCAAAGCCCGTGACGCGGGTCTGCACGAGTTTAATCGGGCCGCGAAACACCGTGATTTGGGCAGAAGGCGCTTGCGATGATTCTTTAGACGTGATTAAGAGCGATCGTGACAGCGTGCTCAATCGCGACAGCCGACGACGATCGCGCTGCAATTGGGCTTTCTCAGTGGGCGTGAAGATGGGAGACAGCGACTCTCCATAGAGAGGGGCCCGCAACCCCAGTTTGGCGATCGCCAAATCTCCCTCAATCAGCGAATAGCTCAGATCTAGTCCCAACGGCAACCCCGGACGCTGTAACTGCGCCTGCACCAGACTGTAGAACTGATCGCGGAAGTCGGCATTTTCAGGGCGTAGGTCGATCGTGGTGCGCCGCAAGTCGAGAATTCGAGTGCCTTCACGGGGCACGGGCGATCGCAGCCGTTCTTGCAAAAGCTCTAACGTGAGAGGAGTGCGTTCGGGTTGCGCGATCGCGATATCAGGAAACCCAATCACGCCGATCAACCCAATCATCAAACTGATAAAAACCGCTAGTCGCCTCACACCTGACCCCTTGCATTCTTTGACTCGCCGCCATCTTGCCTATCAACGCGATCGCCGTTCACAAAGTCTGTCATCTCCAACGAATTTCCTTGTGATAATATATGAGACTGCACATCCACCCTCAATAACGGAAAAATTTATCTCATGGCTCTGCTGCAACAGCGTAAACAAGAAATTATCACCGATTATCAAATTCACGAAACCGATACCGGGTCATCAGAAGTGCAGGTTGCGATGCTGACCGATCGCATCAACAAACTCAGCCTTCACTTAAGAACCAACAAAAAAGACCACGCTTCACGCATGGGCTTGCTAAAAATGATTGGTCAACGCAAGCGCTTGCTGGCCTACATCAACAAAGGCAGCCAAGAGCGCTATCGGGCCCTGATTACTCGTCTTGGCATCCGGGGTTAAGGAGCGTTTTAGCCGATGTCGTCTGACCCTAAAAACCCCAAACCACCAGACCGCTTACCCTTTGAGCCTACCCAGAAGAAAAAATCGGCAAAGCCCGATCCCAACCCTGCGGTAGAAAAAAGCACCAAAAAACCCAAGCGCGAAAAGCAGCCCATTCTTGCGCCGTCTAAACTTGAGAAAAGAGAGCCGACTAGCGATCGCAAAGCCGCTAAAAAGAGTCCGCGATCGTCGAGAGATTCAGGCACCATTCCCGAAGTGGTCAGCAAGCGCATGGCTCGCCGCATGGCGTTTTTCTGCGGCATTCCTAGCGCGCTGGGGATGCTGACGTTTATCGCCAGCTATTTGCTTTTGGTCAAAGCTGGAATCAAACTGCCCAACGTAGCGGTCGTGCTGGTGAGCATGGGCTTTTTGGGACTAGGAGTGCTAGGACTGTCCTATGGTTTAATCTCTGCATCTTGGGATGAAGAACGAGTCGGCACCCGCGTCGGCCTAGAAGAATTTAATCTCAACTTCAAGCGGTTAACCGATGCCTGGAAGTCAGCCCGACAAAAGAAAGAACTGCGCGAGTAAGGTCATCGACCCCTCATGAGGTTGAGTCTCTGATTAAAAAGTTTCTTAATAGCTTTTTGAGGCGGGCGATCGCACAATAGACCCTATTGCCCATCTCCAACCTAGCAGAGGCTCTCTCATGATTGTGGTTATGAAAATCGGCACCCCGGAAGTCGAACTGACCCGCGTCACCGATGAGCTAACAACATGGGGGTTGACCCCCGAAAAGATTATCGGCAAACATAAAGTTGTGCTCGGTTTAGTCGGCGATACCGTTGATCTAGACCCTTTACAGCTTCAAGAAATTAGCCCTTGGGTTGAGCAAGTTCTGCGCGTCGAGCAACCCTTTAAACGCGCCAGTCGCCAATATCGTCAGGGTGAAGCCAGCACTGTCAGCGTTCCGACCCCTAATGGAATAGTCCATTTTGGCGAAAACCATCCGCTGGTCGTTGTGGCGGGCCCCTGCTCGGTCGAAAACGAGGCGATGATTATCGAGACGGCTCAACGGGTCAAAGCAGCCGGAGCGAAGTTTTTAAGAGGCGGCGCTTTTAAGCCTCGCACCTCACCCTACGCTTTTCAGGGCCACGGCGAGAGTGCTCTAGATCTGTTAGCTGCCGCACGAGCCGTGACTGGACTAGGGATCGTGACTGAACTGATGGATGCAGCCGACTTAAAGCCTCTGGCAGAGGTGGCAGACGTGATTCAAATCGGTGCCCGCAATATGCAAAACTTTTCTCTGTTGAAGAAAGTGGGCGCGCAAGATAAGCCCGTGTTGCTAAAGCGCGGCATGGCAGCCACGATCGAAGACTGGCTGATGGCGGCTGAATATGTTTTGGCCGCCGGAAACCCCAATGTTATTCTCTGCGAACGGGGGATTCGCACCTTCGATCGTGACTATGCCCGCAACACGCTCGATCTGGCTGCGATCCCAGTGCTGCGCTCTTTGACTCACCTGCCGATCATGATCGACCCCAGCCACGGCACAGGGCGGGCAGAATATGTGCCCGCGATGGCCATGGCCGCGATCGCCGCAGGCACCGACTCCCTCATGATCGAAGTTCATCCCAACCCTAAAAAAGCGCTGTCAGACGGCCCGCAATCGTTAACGCCCGATCGCTTTGACCAACTCATGCAAGAACTCGCCATCATCGGCAACCCCTTGGGACGCTGGCAGCCCGTCACCGCAGGCCTCTAGCTAATCAGTCGTCTCATTGAGAGCTTTGATCTGCTGCTCTACAATCTGCAAGATTTGAGTCAGATTAGCCTGATCAGGCGGGAGTTGAGCATTGGCAAGAGTGCGATCGTGAATCTCACGCATTTTTTGTTGCAGACCTTGAGCAATATTGAGCGCGTCGCGGCTCAGGTTGGCAATCTGCTGCTGCTGATAAAACTTGAGGGCGGCTCCTCGCAAAATCTGCAAGGTGGCTTCTTCGCCATGAGCACTCGGCATCACTCGCAGCCTCAGCAATAGCCGATTGTGGTGACAAAGCCGCTCAATCTCAACCTGCTTGGGCTGCTGCACTGGCGTTAGAGGCAAGTGGGTGAGTTGCTTTAGCTCATCAATCACCCCCTGAAAGCTAGACAGAGGCAAATCACTTAACACCGATTGCAAAACCCCGTTGCGACTCCACAAGATGGTTCCGGTAGTCGGTCGGCGCTCAAGATAGAGTCGTCCAATGCCATCCGTAAAAATTCGCCCCAGCAATTCTTGCAAAAGTTGGGCAGGCGGTAAAGCAGCTAGATGATCTAGGGGACTGTTTAAATACTCAGTGCTAGCTTCTAACGTGGGCAAAGCGTTTCCAGGAAACGATCGTTTAGCCTGCTGAGGCGGCTCTGAGGGTAAAACAAGGGTGGCGCGTAGAAGAACACTGGGCGGATCTTCGATCTCATCAGGGCTGTCTATGATTAGGGTGGCGTTTGCCTCCTGGATCGGACGGGCCCGATCGCCAGAAAAAGCGGTGAGATCCCCGATCTCAGAAGAACCGTGATCAGCAACCGGACTGGTTTCTGCTAATGAGTCAAGATTTTTAGCCCCTCCGAGTGGTTGAGCCACCAACCCGTCTGAGTTAGGAGCCACCGATTGAGTGCCCACATAATGGAGATAAGCTGAAAGAGTGGTGGAGTGAGCGTCTGAAGTCAGGGTTTGGGGCACCAGTGAATAGTTCATAAACCTGAGAATTCGCCGCACATAGTCAAGAGCAGCGGCATCTTCTAAGGTCACCATGCCCAGATGAAGACACTGGTCTTTAAGGGACAAAGGCAAAATTTGATGATAAAGACAGGCTTCAAAAGGTAGGATGCGATCGATGAGTTGAAAGACTTGATGGGTATCCACTATTGCGACTCGTTCAAGTTGAGCAGAAAAACTTGGGAGATCTGAAAAGTAGGCTGGTTTCGTTGCAGATTTGTGGGTTTCGCAAAGCGCTGAAAGGCCGCGCAGTGGATGCCTAAAATCGGAGGAGATGCGCTAGGAACCCTCCTATAGTGAGATCGTTATGATTCTCCAACTCTCCGGAAACCGGGGCTAACTTTACAGAGGGTTCTAGAATCCTTTAAATTAGCTCCGTGAGCTTAGACTGGTTTTCGTGCATCTTTAGGCACATGGCTCCTATTAACTTATTATCAGAGGCTGTCTAGTCTTGCTACCTGATCTATACCCATTTCCAACAAATTCTTAACCCTAGATAGCAAAATTTAGGCTACAGTCCGACTGATTGTTGCCGACACTGTAGCCTGATGAAAATTGCCCCAGGTGCTCAAAAAGCCTACCGCGATCGCCGCACGACTTCTTGGCTAATCGCCTTGAGAGTTTGCCCTAAAGAATCTTTAAACAGGTTATAAAAAATGTCTTTTGGGGTTCCAGGTTTGGGCTGTGCGTCCACGACGTGAGTGATCAGCACCTGATCGGCTTTTGCCCCTGAAAAAGCAGCAATGGGTTCTACAGTCCAATAGCCTTGCAGTTTTTGCAGATCACCATCCACCTGCTGAAAATCAATCCGACTCTTAGCAGTCTCGGTAATTGAAGAGCGGATGCGCGATCGCACGTTGATTAAAAAGATCTGCCGCGCATCTACTTGCTCAATCACCTTGCGGTTGCCGTTTGACTCCAGCACTTTACTAGAGACTACATTAGGCACAAACTTTGAGAGACTGCCATAGTCTGTTAAGACGTTCCAGGCAGCATCTTGAGAGCTTTTAACTAACACCTTGGCGACATAGTTTCCTTTTTCCCCCGTCACCAACGTCTGTCCGCTTCTCAAGGCAGCGCGATCGTTAGCTGATAGACGATCGACAGGACTATTAAAAAGTTGAGCAGAACTCGGAACGGTGGTTGAGATCATCGATATAAATGTCAAACATCCTGTTAGGAAATAGAACGGTAAGCGAGGCAACATTGGGAATCTCCTATTCAGGATAGAGGTCAAAATTGAGCTAACATTTTATTACGCTCACCTTTGATTAAAAATGGCAATGTGTCGTTCGGCATGGATGGCTAAAGCGAGTCAAAAATGATACAAGCCTCTAGGGTTTAAGTTGCAAAAAATGTAACCAATGCAGCGATCGTTCTTGAACAATGACACACTGAGAGCATCCACCACAGCAGCAATGTCAGTGGCTCTCAGTGAGGAGTGATTCAACTAATGACGATAATCCGTTCAACCACCAGTTCTGCTTTTGCTTGGAGTCAGATCAAGCGACTGCCGATCGCTTTAGGATTCATGAGTTTATCGCTCGCCAGTCCTGTTTTTGCTCAAGAAAAAATGTTAAAAACCCTCACCGTCACGGGGCACGGGGTCGAAGAGATTGCAACGACCCTCACCCAAGTGCGGTTAGGAGTCGATGCCCAAGGCAAAACGGCTAATGACGTGCAAGAAGCGGTGGCTCGGCGATCGAATGCCGTAGTGACGCTGCTCAAAGCTCGCAAGGTCGAAAAGCTAGAGACCACTGGGATTAATCTCAACCCGGTCTACCGCTATGACAACAACGTCCAAAAGCTCGACGGCTATAGTGCCTCTAATAGCGTCAGTTTTAGAGTGCCGACTGAGAAAGCAGGCACCCTGCTAGATGAAGCCGTCAAAGCTGGGGCCAGTCGCATTGATGGCGTGAGTTTTGTGGCTAGTGATGACGCGATCGCTGTCGCTCAAAAACTGGCCCTGCGTAAAGCGACCCAAGACGCACAAAGCCAAGCAGATGCCGTGTTTGGTGCCCTCAGTCTGACTCGCAAAGAGATCGTCAGCATTCAGATCAACGGGGCATCTGCTCCGCCTCCCATGATTGCCGATGCGTCACGCTTTAATAAGTTAGCCGCCTCGCAAGCCCCGACCCCTGTCATTGGGGGCGAACAGCGGGTCGAGGGGTCAGTAACTCTACAGATCAGCTACTGAGGGTTGACAGTCCTCTAAACCCAGTCTTAAAAGTCATCGGTGTAGCCTGGAGATTCTGCCCCACCGCCTTCAGAATCACGCTTTGACCCTAGCAGTTGCAGTCGATCGACCAGCACCACAGGCGAGGTACGATCGACTCCTGTGTTTCGATCTTTCCAGCTATCAAATTTTAGAGAGCCTTTGACCCCGATTAAGCTACCTTTGCGAACGTAGTTAGCCGCAACGTCGGCTTGCTTGCCCCAAAGTTCTAGATTGAACCAATCGGGCTGATCATTGTTTTTAGATTGACGGTTGACTGCTAGCGTCAGCCGACATTTAACGCTGCCCGACTCAAAATATTTCACGTCTGGGTCACCGCCCACACGCCCAACCAGAGTTACCACGTTGAGGCTCATAGTGCTTTGCTCACCTGTCAAATGTCTTTATCTTAGAGGAAGATTCTTCCTTTAGCGGAGTCAATGTATCGATCTATCAATACATTTGTACTTAAATTTTAGCTTTAATTGATTCTCAAAGCAACCTTAACTAACGCTCTTTGTTCATAACAAGAATCATGAGGTAAACAAAAGTCTGATCTAACTTTTTAAATCAATCCCAGTTTCTAATTAAAAGACCATCCATTTTAATCGGGGTTTTGCCTCTATGATGAGATCAGTTTGAATCTCAGCTTCTAAGCGATCTCGCTTCCACGAAAAAGACAGTTTATCGATGATTTTAGGCAGCCTGACTAGACTCAGGATAGAAACTGTAATAAAATTCACATCGATAACTGTTGGTGCTTGGTTGCACCTCACTCGATCGTACTCATCGCGCAAATCTGAGGCATAGAAACCAGTGGGTCTTTTCAGTCGCTTCTCCTTATCCCGGGACATGGGTATAGACCTGGGCACCGCCAACACTCTCGTCTACGTGTCAGGTAAAGGCATTGTTCTACAAGAGCCTTCCGTCGTCGCGATGGATCAAAACGAAAAAATCCCCTTGGCGGTCGGCGAAGATGCAAAAAGAATGCTGGGGCGCACCCCTGGAAATGTTGTCGCACTCCGCCCCTTACGCGACGGCGTGATCGCCGACTTTGATACCGCAGAATTAATGCTCAAGCACTTCATCACACGGGTGCACGAAGGAAAAACGCTGGTTTCTCCCCGCGTTGTAATTGGCATTCCCAGTGGGGTGACTGGGGTAGAGCGGCGCGCTGTGATGGAAGCGGCTTCTCAAGCTGGGGCACGAGAGGTCTACTTAATTGATGAACCCGTAGCGGCAGCGATCGGGGCCGGCTTACCCGTGGCCGAACCGACTGGAAACATGATCATTGACATTGGTGGCGGCACGACCGAGGTCGCCGTCCTCAGTTTGCAAGGAACCGTCCTCAGTGAGTCAGTGCGGGTGGCCGGAGACGAACTGAGTGAGTCGATCATCCACTACATGAAAAAAGTTCACAACCTGGTAGTGGGTGAACGAACTGCTGAAGAGATTAAGATCTCGATCGGGTCTGCCTATCCCACACAAGATGATGAAGCGACGATGGAAGTTCGAGGACTCCACCTGCTCTCAGGTCTCCCCCGCACCGTCACGATCAAGAGTCCTGAAATTCGCGAGAGCATGTCAGAGCCACTGTCTGTGATCGTCGATGCCGTCAAACGGACTTTGGAACGCACCCCGCCTGAGCTAGCAGCCGATATTATCGATCGCGGTATCATGCTGGCAGGAGGTGGCGCACTTCTTAAAGGCATCGACACGCTGATCAGTCACGAAACAGGCATTGTGGTTCATGTGGCGGCTGACCCGCTAAGCTGCGTCGTTTTAGGCACTGGGCGAGTCTTAGAAAACTTCAAGCAGCTAGAGCGTGTCTTTAGCACTCGCCCCTCTCGCTAGACAAGTTTTTCGCAATTTATTTCCTGATGCTGAGATATAAGTTGCGAAAAACGATCTGAACGCTGGAACTGAAACGGTATACTCTTGTAAAGTTGACCAGCCAACATACGAGGTTGAATGTACGCACTGCAACGCTGGTGGGAACGCTATGGAATTCAGGCCACCTTGGCTGGTGTGGCTTTAGGGATGGCTCTCTTCGTCCGCCAGACTCAAGGAGGGGTGCTTCTAGAAACCTATCAACTGGTCACGCGCCCATTTCACAGCAACCCTACCCAACCAGATCGACTAGCCAACGCCCAAGCGCAAGAACTTCAGCAGCGTCTGATCGAGCTAGAAAGCCGCAATCAGCGCCTAGAAGAGCTTCTAGGGTTTGTTTCAGCTAAAAAGACTCCGGGGGTGGCAGCCTCGGTGATTGGTCGCAGCGCTGACCACTGGTGGCAGCAGGTGATTTTGGGTCGGGGCAGTCAAGATGGCATTCGGGTCGGGTCGATCGTGCTCAGTCCGGGTGGGCTGGTGGGCCGCGTTAGCAATGTCACGTCTCATACAAGTCAGGTGCTGTTGTTGAGTGATCCTAGCAGTCGCGTCGGTGTGACGATCAGCCGCAGTCGCTACATGGGGTTTATGCGCGGCAAGTCAGCCAACCGAGCCGTGATGGAGTTTTTTGAGAAGGTTCCCGATGTGCGTCGAGGCGATGTAGTGTCTACGTCATCATTTAGCCAATTATTTCCGGCGGGCATCCCGATCGGGCGCATTGAGTCAGTCGATCTCAACAAAAGTCCGGCACCCGAAGCCGTGATCGAGCTATCTGCCCCCATTAACTACTTAGAGTGGGCAACCATCTATCCTAATTCTGCTAACTTGGGCGACCCCCGACTGACGGCCCCCGCTGCCCCAACTCCGGCTGCAACGCCTTCTCCAGAAGCAACTCCATGAATACTTCAGCGTTAGAGGATCTGTTCGATCGCCACCCAATTTCGCGCCCCCTCGTCAACTGGGGCGTAAATGCCCTTTCGGTGCTGCTCTGCCTAATGATTTTACCAACGCGCTTACCCGGCATGGAGTTGGCAGGCATCGGCCCCAACTGGCTACTGATTTGGGTCGTCGCTTGGAGCGTCAAACGGACAATGTTTCAAGGGGCGATGGCAGGGTTGGTCTTGGGTTTGCTGCAAGACGGCATGACCTCTCCGTTTCCGACCCATGCGGTGAGCTTGGTGCTGATTGGGGCTTTGACGGCTCGACTGCAAAAGCAGCGCTACATTGAAGAAGATTTCATCTCAGTAGCGCTGATCGTGTTTGGGATGGCGGTGCTAGCTGAGACGGTGATGGCGATTCAATACAGCCTGCAAGGGGGACGATCGCTGCTCGAAATCTGGACTTATCACCAGTTTGTTGCCCTGAGTTCAGCTATTCTCAGCAGTTTATGGGCACCTGTTGTCTACTTTCCCCTCAATCGCTGGTGGGAGCGCGTCGGGCAGACCGATCTAGCCTAAACGGGTTGTTGACGCGGGCTGTCGTGGCGCTCTAGCGCAAACTGGATCAGGCGATCGACCAACGTTGAGAAGGGAACGCCTGTGGCGGCCCAAAGCTGAGGATACATACTCGTGGCGGTGAACCCTGGGAAGGTGTTGATTTCGTTGATGAAGATGTCTCCAGTCGATTCAACATAGAAGAAATCGACTCGTCCGAGTCCGGCCCCGTCGATCGCTACAAATGCCTGAATCGCCATCTCCTGAATCTGGGCCGTAACGGACTCTGGCAGATCTGCCGGGATAGTCAGCGCTGCCTGCCCTGCGGTGTATTTGGTTTCATAATCGTAAAAGTCGCTTTCAAAGGTGATTTCACCAACCGCCGAAGCTTGAGGCTGATCATTGCCGAGAACCGCACACTCGACTTCTCTGGCAATCACGCCCGCTTCAACAATGACGCGACGATCGTAGCTAGCAGCATTGTGCAACGCGGCTTCTAACTGGGCCAGATTTCGCACTTTTGAGATGCCGACCGATGATCCTAAATTGGCAGGTTTGACAAAACAGGGATAGCCCAACTCTGCCTCAATCTGCTCACCAAGCTGGGAAAAAGTGCTGGGATTTGAGGAGATTTGCGATCGGGTCACGGCCAAATAGTTCACCTGGGGCAAGCCCGCCTGGGCATAAGCCGTTTTCATCGCGATCTTATCCATGCCCACCGCCGATGCCAGCACATCTGAACCCACAAATGGCACCTGCATCAGCTTAAGCAGCCCCTGCACAGTGCCGTCTTCACCATGGGGGCCGTGCAACACCGGAAACCAGACCTCAACTTGGCTGACCTCGGTCGGAAACTGCCAGCGCGTTTGATGGCTGTCTGCCGAGGCGACTGCTGTGCCCTCCTCTAAAACCTGTTGAGCCAGATCGCCCGCTTGCCAATAGCCATCTTTTTGAATGTAGAACGGCAACACGTCGTAGCGATCAGCATTCGCATCCAGTTTAAGGGCCTGAGCGATCGCCCGTGCTGACGCAATTGACACCTCATGCTCTCCCGAACATCCGCCAAATAACAGCCCGACTTTCAATCTCGCCATGAGGGTTGCCTCTCAATGAAACACCCATTTTAACGTCAATCTGATCGGGTCTTTTGCGTCGTTGGTTGCCTGGTTAGGCTCTTCTTTGCCCTGACTCTAAGACTTGCAGGGATTGCTTGGCAGATTGCAGGCGACGATCGAGACTGGTCTCAGTCAGCCAACTCAACCAATCGGCAAACGCCGGACTCAAGTCAACGATTTGCTGAAAGTCTAATTTAGTGCCCTTACGCGGCAACTGAGACGGAGATTTGCCTGTGATAATGGCAATCAGAGTTGCGCCGAGACTATAGAGGTCAGAAACAGTCAACGCCCGACCCGCATATTGCTCTGGCGGCATATAGTCGTGAGCCTCCATCAGGGTAAAGGTCGAGCGATCGGAACTCAGCAGCATCTTCACTGAGCCAAAATTAACGAGATGAGTGCGACGCTGCGCCAGCACAATGTTGCTGGGCTTGATATCACGATGCACCGTTGGCTGCTGCCGTCCATGTAGATAGATGAGAATGTAGAGCAGCGATTTTGCAATTTGCTTGGCCTCTTCTTCAGTGAAGGTGCGCCCGATTCTGATACATTCATCTAGAGACTTTCCGGGCACGTAGCTTTGCACCAGCGCTAGCGCTCTGCCCACAGGCAATCGATGCTCAAAATAGCCCAGATATTGGGGCACACAGGGGTGAGAGAGGGCTTTGAGGGTTTCGGCCTCGCGCTCAAATAGTTTCAGATCGCTCGATCGCAGATCTTCTTCGGGACACAGCAGCTTGATCACGACCTGTTCTTGAGTGTTGAGATCTCGCGCTAATAGCGTCCATCGTCCCGCTTGCCGCCCTAACTCTCCTTCTATCTCATAGCGATCGCCCAATATCTGTCCAGCCATAGTCTCGGTAAGTTTTACAGGGTTTGTAACGTTGCCCGATCGCTCGCAGCAAGCTGATATCCTTTAAGAAGGTCTCAAAACGTTGTCTTTGCTTTCACTATGGTTCCTCTCTCAACCTCTTCTTTGCGTGAGCAGCAACACCCATTAATTCGCAGGTTAGCCGATAAAATAGAGGCAGTTTGGCACCGTTATTTAGATCTTTCGCCCTACTATTTGCCAGATGATCTGGGCTATGTCGAAGGGCGAATGGACGAGGAAAAGCTGATTATTGAAAATCGTTGTTATCAGACTCCTCAATTTCGCAAACTTCACATAGAACTGGCCAAAGTGGGGACAATGCTAGACATTCTGCACTGCGTTATGTTTCCCCGATCGGACTATGCCCTACCAATGTTTGGGGTAGACCTAGTGAGCGGTCGCAGTCAAATCGGCATGGCAATCGCTGATCTCTCGCCCACTAGCCACGATCGTACTCTACCCACTGCCTATCAGACCGCTTTATCGGGGTTGCCCGACCTGACGTTTAGTCAGCGCCGTGAGCTTCCAGAATGGGGCGATATTTTTTCCGGGTTTTGTCTGTTTGTGCGTCCGAGCAATGAGGCAGAAGAGACAGCCTTCTTAGCGCGAGTCGAGAGCTATTTAGACTTGCACTGTCAACGGGCGATCGCGACTCAACCCACGCCAGAGCGCGAGGCAGAAATCTTAGCTAGACAGCGCTACTATTGCGATCGCCAGCAGCAAAACGATAAAACCCGCCGCGTCTTAGAAAAAGCGTTTGGGGAAGCGTGGGCAGAGCGCTACATGACGACGGTTTTGTTTGACACGCTCTAGGCCAGCGATTCGGCGATCGATTCAGCCCTATAGAGCACCGTCTCTGAGACAATTTTAAAGGCTTGATTGACCCAGACCAGAGAAGCTTCCGACACGCTGCCAAATTGCAGGGTGACTAAAGAAAAATTTCTCAAGCGATCGCCTTCATTCTGCACTATCCGAGGCACGCGAGCCGCATTTAAATAAACCGTCCCGTCTGAACTGGTGTGAATAGCGCGACGAAGCTGCTGTTTAGTGTGGCGCAACGTGTGGTGCATATGCCCAAACGTGACGAGGGGAATCGATTTGCCCAACAATCGAGTTTTAGCGATCGCTTGTTCAAAGTCAGGATCGCCGTGATCGCCCCCAATGGGCTGCCAATCTTTGCCACAGGGGTCTTCGGGCAGGTCGCCTAACCCAGTCGGCCCGTTATGTCCGACGAAAATCACGGTTTCATAAGCTGCCGCCTCAGCCGCCGCCGCGATGTGATCGATCGAGTCTGAGAAGTTTTTCACCCCGCAGCGAGTGCGATAGAATCGATTGTTTTTCCAGACTGACCCACCCCAGCTAAAGGGGCGACTGCCCACCACACTGAGGTGAAACTCTGGTAAATCAAGCTTGCCATAGCCCACATTTGCGTCGCCCAGCAGATCGATCTGCTGCTGCACCCGGTCTTCTTGGGTGCGATCGTAGGGACATTGTTGAATGCCCCAGTCGGTGGCGTTATACCAGGCATCGTGGTTGCCCAAAATTGCCGCTTTAGGCAACGTCATCTGAGCAATTGATCGCACCACCTCTACCGATTCGTTGCCAAAGTCTCCCACCAGCAGAACTAAGTCAACGCCTAATGCGTTGAGTGCTGCCTCATCTTCGTGATCCCACAGATCATGAATGTCTCCAACAACCGCGATTTTGATCCCCTGACTAGACACCATGCAGATTTCCTTTCTCTATTCTTCTTCAGCATAGGCAGGGAGCGAGGACTTTGATCAGTCTCTTGAGAAAGAAACGAGGGTTAGTCGTTTGTCCACGTCGATCGCCACGCATCTTGGGCTTGGGCGATCGCTCGTTCTTGGTGCTTTTTTTGATAGTCTCGCCCCAACGTCTGAAGCTGTTTCTTGAGATCGCGCAGTTTGTTGCGCCACACCATCGCGGTTGAGTCGTTAAACTCAATCTCAGACAAGCGTAGCTGAATCGCCACGAGATGCAACAGTGATGAACCTGATTTTTTAGATCGACCTGGCCCTAGCCCTAGTTCGTCGGTGGCTTCAACCAGCAAGTTGAGGAGATTGGCATTGCCTGCGATCGGGTCATCGCCCCCGGCGTTAGCAGCCGCCTTTAAGACTGGCTCTGGCAAACGTTTGGGCAAAATTTCTGACTGCTGCAACAGCAGGTTGGCCGCGTGAGAGGTGGTCTGGAGTTTTTTGGCGATCGCAGTCTCTAAGATTTCTTGCCACCGCACCAAAGCGTCTAGTGGGGTCAGGGGCTGGGTAGGCTTGCTCAAGGACGGAGCAGACAGGAGAAATTCGAGTTCGTTTTGATGGCTCTCTAGAGCGCTGTCTATCTCTCGATCTGAAGCATCAAGCGCTGCGTCAGAGTCTTCCTCTTCCTCATCAGACTCTTCATCATCAGACTCGTCGATCGAGGCTGTGCTGTCAAATCCGACGGGCTGAAGTTGCGCCAATAGCTCTGCTTGACTCTGACTAGCCAAATCTCTGACTGACTGCTGAAACCGCTGGCGCTGACCGAGAGACAACTGCAAAAACTGCTGGGGATAGCTCTCAGTGCAGACCTGATAGCACGACAAGATCAACTGCTGTCGAACGGCTTGACCCAGCGTCGTCAGATAGCTGACATAAGTTTGATGCAATCTTTCGCCCATATCAGCCACCTGCTGGTCTAGGGCAACAAGCTGCTGCGAAATTTGCTCGACCGACCCGACCATAGGCTCGTTGAATTTGGGGTAGATGGAGAGGCTTGAGTGCTCCATGAGTATTTAAAGACTAACGTTGAGAATGCACAGAGTAACGTCTCTCAACGTTAGAATCTCTAGAGAAACTTAGGCAGCGATCGCCAATATTTTTGCTGTTACCGCTAAACTTTCCTCAAACAGCACATCTTGACCTAGACGCTGAAGCTGCTCACCCAAAAGCGTTTCAGCTTTTTGGTCATCCAGCGGAGTCACCTGATTAATGCGGCACGATTGGGCACCACCGCCCGCCTCCATTCGCATACAGCCCGTCGTCTCAGAACAGAGAACCGTGCAGCAGTCGGCGTTGAGGTTAGTAGACGTGAGTTTAAGGCTCACCAGATCGCCCGTGACTTCACCCGTGTCAGCCGTCGGAATGGCAGCAAGCTCAACCTCGATCGCCCGTCCGTCAGCCGCCGTTAGGTGAATGCGCTGAAGTTCATAGATGTCATCTTCTTTCGATCGTGAAACTGGCTCCCAGTTGAGCCGACTTGCCAGCCAACCCAAAAACATCAGCGCCTGGGTCGAGTTACCTTTTTCATAGTCAATCACAACGCGATCGACTTCCCGAATGGCGGCTCTGCGCTCTGGGGGATCAAACGCCTCGGCAGTTAATTCTTGCCAGGCAGCGAGTCGTCGCCAGTTGAGGTCAGCTACCTGCACTTGTTTTTGAATCAGATTGGCTACTTTGAGCAGATCGCCTTCGGGATCGGTCATGAAGTGGCTAGAGTCTACGGCGACAGCGGTGCAAGTTTTAGACAACCGATCGAACAGTTCTTGATCGGTGCTAGGCGTGGCTTTCCACCAGAGAATGCTGGGCAACTCGCCCATGACTAGGGAGGAGACCATGCTAGACACCCGCTCTAAGGCGCTTTCCGTTCCCTTGAGCATGATGTATTCGCCACACACTAGGGAGTTGCGGCTCTGCTTATTGATGGGGCAATAGGCAGACACTTGAGCCGTGACACCTTCATCTTCTCCGGCCACGGGAAACAGGGAGATGATGCGACAGGGATTTTGAGTGGCGATCGCGTCTGCGATCCCAGCCCCGGCTGCGTCTAAGGCATAGGTTGACGATCGGGTTGCCTCACCGTCGGCGACTGAGTTGCTCTTCTTAGCTAGGGATTCCCGAAGTTTTGCTAGCAGCGCCGGACTCGCTTTGCCATCGGGTTTGAGACCTAAGCTCGACTCAGCCGCTCGAATGGCCGCTTCGGTGCGAGGCCCGCCGATGCCATCGACCGGGCCGGTATAAAACCCCAGGGCTGCCAGCAGTTGCTGAGTTTCTTCTGGCTCATAAACCACCAGCGTAAAGGTGGCAGCCCTTGTAGCGGCAAGCGTGGTGCCGTCATCACTAGCGACACTGTAGCTCTGCCAAATTTTGGCAAGTTCTGCCTCAATTTCGCTGAGAGAAACGTCTTTGGGCGCTTGCAACGATTGCAGAGGAACAAGAAAAGGAGATTGGGTAGCCATAGAGAGAAGTAGGAGAGGTTAGATTTTCTAAAATCGTTAGAGTCTTCGCCAGCGGCGGCCGTCGCGGTTGATCAGCAGTTCAGCTTCTGAGGGTTCCCAGGTGCCTGCTTCATATTGAGGGATTGTAGCGGGATCGGTAGGAGATTCCCAAACGTTGAGGGCAGGGGTGACGACTCGCCATGCGGCTTCTACTTCGTCAGAGCGGGTGAAGAGCGTTTGGTCGCCCATCATGCAGTCTAGCAAGAGCCGATCGTAGGCCTCGCCCCCTGTCACACCAAACGAGGTGCCATAGCTGAAGTCCATTTCGACGGAGCGCGATCGCAGATCTGCCCCCGGCATTTTGACCTCAAATCGCATCGCAATGCCCTCATTGGGCTGAATTCGCATCGTCAGCACATTAGCATTGGTCTGCTGGGCCGCTGACTGAAAGATCAGATAGGGCACTTCGCGGAACTGAATCGAAATTTCTGACACTTTTTTAGGCAACCGTTTGCCCGTTCGCAGATAGAACGGAACCCCCTGCCACCGCCAGTTATCGACCATAAACTTCATGGCGACATAAGTGGGCGTGGTCGAGTCGGGATTAACGCCTGGCTCGGTGCGATAGCCGGGAACCTGTTTGCCCTTCATCCACCCGGCTGAATATTGACCCCGAATTGCCGAATATTCTAAGTGATTGACATCGGCTAGGTGAGTCGCCTGAATCACCTTTACCTTTTCGGTGCGAATGCTGTCAGCGTCTAGGGCGTTAGGCGGCTCCATTGCCGTTAGACAAAATAGCTGCATCAGGTGATTTTGCACCATGTCGCGCAGGGCCCCCGCAGACTCGTAATAGCCCGCACGATCTTCGACCCCGACAGTTTCAGCGACGGTGATTTGAACGTGATCGACAAATTGACGATTCCACAGCGGCTCAAAGATGGCGTTAGCAAACCGAAACACCATCAGGTTTTGAACGGTTTCTTTGCCCAGGTAATGGTCAATGCGGTAGACCTGCTCTTCTTTGCAGACCTGATTGACCACTCGGTTGAGTTGTTGAGCCGAGCGGAGATCGCGGCCAAAGGGTTTTTCAATCACTAGGCGAGTCTTCTGGGAATCTTTGAGCATCTCAGAGGCTCCCAGTTGGCGAATCGCTTCTGGAAAGAAGTTAGGGGCGACGGCCAGATAAAAGACCCGATTGCCTCTGGTGCCGCGTTTCTCATCTAGCTCCGCAAGCCGGGTCTTCAACGTTTGATAGCTTTCAGGATCGTCGATATCGCCAGGGCAGTAGAATAGACCCTTGGCAAAATCTTCCCAGGCGGCTTCTGACTCCACCCCATCTGAAAACTGCTCGACCCCTTCGCGCATCTGCTCACGAAAGTAGTCATCGCTCCAAGGGCGACGAGCTACGCCCACGATCGTCAACTCTGGAGGCAGTCGCCGCTCTCGTTTTAGGTGATAGAGCGCCGGGACGAGTTTGCGTTTAGTCAAGTCTCCAGACGCGCCGAAAAACACAACAATATTGGGTTCGGGCATTCGCTGCTGCTGTAGCCCAACGCGGAGCGGATTTTCGAGCAAAGTAACCATAAATGGGGCAAAAATAAAGAATAAAAAAAGATCAGCGGGAGGGTAAAGAGCGCAGTGAGTAGGCACCCTTTACCCTGAGGGCTTTATTGAACGGTTGCCAACCGATCGACCTTTTCTTGAAGCGAACTCATCAGAGACTCAAAGGGCTTGATAAATTTATCGATCCCGTCCACGAGCAGTTCGTTCATGACTTCAGACAGGTTGATATCCACATCGGGATCTTTGAGGCTGTTGATCAAGTTATAGGCTTCATCAACGTCCGTTTCGATGCGGCTAGCAGCGTTGCAGTGGTCTTCACAGGCTTTGATCGTAGCAGGTGGCAACGTATTGACTGTATCAGGGCCAACCAATTCATCGACATACATGACATCGCTATAGTCGGGGTTTTTGGTGCCTGTGCTGGCCCACAATAGTCGCTGCACGTTTGCACCTTTTTCTTTCAGCGCTAACCAACGATCGTGCTCAATCACCTTTTTATATTCTTGATAGGCAACTTTGGCATTGGCGATCGCGACTTTGCCTTTAATGGCTCTCAGCTTGGCTTCTTGGGGGAGCTGATCTACGCCTTTGGCGAGAATGGCATCAATGCGATCGTCGATGTTGCTGTCAATCCGGCTCAAGAAGAAACTGGCGACCGAGGCAATTTTGCTGATGTCTTCGCCCTTGGCGACTCGCGCCTCTAGACCCCGGACGTAGGCCCAGGCCGTGTTGATATAGCTTTGCACAGAGAACAGCAGCGTCACATTAACGTTGATGCCATCTGCGATCACTTGCTCAACCGCAGGCAACCCTTCGGGCGTGCCGGGAATTTTGATCATCACGTTGGGACGACCGATCTCTTTGTAGTAGCGACGCGCTTCTGAAATGGTGGATTCAGTATTGTCGGCGATCGTCGGCGGCACCTCAATGCTGATGTAGCCATCCAGCCCGTCCGACTCTTCATAGACGGGCAAAAAGATGTCACACGCGTCGCGGATATCCTTAAACACTAGGGATTCGTAGATATCCATCAGCGATTTTCCGGCTCTGATCCCCGCTTCGATATCTTCGTCGTAGATTTTGTTGCCCACGATCGCCTTCTCAAAAATCGCTGGGTTTGAGGTGATGCCTCGCAGCCCTTCGGTCTCGATCATGCGCTTCAGTTCGCCCGACTGAATCAAATCACGATTCAAATTATCCATCCAGATGCTTTGACCGTAGTCTTTGATTTCTAACAGATGATTTGCTGTGGTCATTTGAGAGGTACTCCTAACGTGAATAATTTTGAGGCTTGAGGCGAAATCAGCTTAACCGTCTAACATCTCTAGCGCTTGGCCATCAACTCTTCTCGCTCTCTGGCACACTCTTGGATAAACGACTCAACCAGAGTCACATCTTCGGTGCTGCCAATCACCAGCGGGGTGCGAGCGTGAAGCTTGTCTGGAATCACATCTAGAATGTCTTGGGTGCCCGTGCTAGCGCGTCCGCCAGCTTGCTCAATCAAAAACGCCATGGGCGCTGACTCATAGAGCAATCGCAGCTTTCCTTCGGGCTTTTTGACCGTGCCGGGATAGAGAAACACGCCTCCCTGAAACAAAATTCGATGAAAGTCACCCACCATAGCGCCCCCATAGCGGGCGGTGTAGCCTTCATGACGATGCACATAGCGAATATAGTCTCGCAGCGGCTCATCCCATTGCCAGAAGTTGCCCTCGTTGACGCTATAGACCGGCCCGTGGGTTGGTGTTTGAATGTTTTCGTTGGAGAGAATAAATTCGCCTAAGCTGGGATCAAGGGTAAACGCATGAACGCCGCGCCCGATCGAATAGACCAGCATGGTGCTCGGCCCGTAGAGAATATAGCCTGCGGCGATTTGTTTGTGTCCATCTTGCAACAAATCCTGCGCTGTGCCGTCGCTATCATCGCCTTCTTGCTGACGAATTGAGAAAATAGAGCCAACGTTGATGTTGATATCGACATTAGACGACCCATCGATCGGGTCATAGAGCAAGGTATAGCGCCCAGAGGGGCAGTTTTCAGGAATGTAGTAAGGGTCTTCCATCTCTTCGGAGGCTAGACGGCAAACCAAGCCGCTTTGCTTAAACACAGAGATAAACACCTCATTGGCGTAGATATCCATCTTTTTGACCGACTCGCCCTGCACATTCACCTCACCTGTGAACCCCAAGACCCCTTCCATCAAGCCGGCCCGACTCAATCGCCGAGCGATCAGCTTTCCAGCTAGACCGATGCGATTCATCAGCGCGCTCAGGTCTTGGGCATCGGCAGAAAAGCTATGTAGCTGCTCTAAAACATGACGGGAGAGAGTTTTGCAGTCACGATCGAGAGCGTAATCGCGCTCAAGGGGTTGATAAGCTTCGACCATTCGTCTGATTCCTCCCTGGTTTTAAGGTCTCCCTTAGACCTGTATGTAGAGTACGAAGGTCTAAGTGCCCTTGCTTCTATCTTAGGAAGGCATTTCAAGAACCGGGTTTCCTTTAATGGGAACTATAGAAACGCTCAAGGTTTATGTATCTCAGGCAACATAATATCCGTTAAAAAGACTGCCCAAGCGGTTATCTAAACCCCCTTGGGCAGTGTGGCTAAACCAACCAATCTTATGGTTTGCCAACCACTTGAGACTTGAGCTTGTTGACCTCTTGACCTAACTCTTGGCGGTTAGAAGCCTTGAGCAAATAGCGATAGACAAACCAAATGGTGTAGATCAGCCCCACTAGCTCAAACGTGGGCTGGAGCAGGGGCACATCGTTGATCGCACCCAACAGAGCCAGGGTGAGTTTTACTGACACGATCGAGCCAAAAATCAAGCCTAGTGTCACGAGTGGCTTGCGATATTCAGAGAAAAACCGGCCTAAATATTCGGGCAGCAGGGCTAAAAAGGCGTAGGCTTTTTCACCGATTTCTCGCCATTGCTCGCTGCCTTCGCTGCTGGTCGCCATCGGAGCCAAAGTGCCTGCTTGATCGATCGAAAGGTTGGGGCTGGTCGGCTCAACCAGGAGGCTAGATGCGTCACTGGTGGCGTATTCCACTTGTTTTAATTCAGGCTCTACCATAATAAATTCCTTGGGAACGATAGTCGGGGCGGGGAAACTGGTTTGATCAACCAGCGATCGGATTCAGAACAGACGCTAACGGTGAATTTCTTGTTAGCTCAAACATACTTGACTTAAGCTCTGAACTAATCACTTGCAAGATAGATGATTATGCGACTGCTTAATCTCAACAAACCATGCTTTTAGAAGATGTCTAGGTCAAGGTAGTGGTTAAGATATTAGCAAATATTTTTTTGAGCGCAAGTTTGATTCTTCTAAAGTCATCGGTGACCCTTCTGTAATAGCTTGAACCTGAGAAAATCAGACGAAAGCAGGTAATTATTCATAAAAATTTGCGTTTGCGAGAGTCGTTTATACCCATCTGGGGCGGCGTGCCCCCAAATTGTTTGAGCATTTCGGTCAAAATAAAAACTGAGTAATTGATCCCCAAATTGCCGAACTCACGTCTGCCAAAGCGTGATCGCTATCCAGCTCAACTAACTCTACCCAGGGTCGCGACTGAGCATAATTGCGACTTGCCTGAACAGGGATCACGTCATCATAAATGCCGTGCAGGATCAGAGTCGGAATCGGTCGTTGCAAAAGCGTTGATGAACGGTAGCGATCGCAGTCCCTTACAAACTCATAACTTAGAGGCAATAACCGCTCTGCTCCATAGTGATAGACCATTAGCGGGTCTCCAGACTGCCATGCTCGTAACCGTTGATTGCCGAGTTTAGGCAACCAGTGGGTGAGAAACTCAAAGGCAGGCGCTAGCAAAACTATCCGCTCGACTTGAAGACACTGTTCTGCAACCCAGGCAGCCGTTAGCCCGCCGAGACTTGAGCCAATGAGCACGACAGGCTGACCCGGCCCAAATCCTGCGCCAACTTGTTGAATCTGGCGAGTCAGCGTCAGATGAGTAAAGTCATCTTGATTCAGATCGGGGGTGTGGAGCGTTAGATTGAGGGCAGCGAAGCGATCGTGCAATTCTTGAGCTTTGCGCGATCGTGGACTTGATGCAAAACCGTGTAGATAAATGTAGACCGTCATCGGTTGAGAAAATCCTCCCGCACTGCATCGCATGATTTAATCATTAACCAGGCATCAAAAATGGGTAGTGCAGCCTACACAGTCTTCTTTATTTTTGGCGGCATCTGGGTAGCGATGGGCGTTGGAGCCTTGATCTTTCTGCTGAGATCTGACGGTCAACCGATGCGATTAGACGGACGGGCGCTGTTGGTAGCCATTCCGATCGTGATCCCCATGATTGCGGCGCTTACGATCGCGGCGTTCTACCATTAACCTCTTTGCGGGGCTGCATTCGATCTGCAAAGGTTCGGCGTTGGGTGGGGTTTAACACCTGCCGCATTTCTAAAAGGCTATTGAACTGCGCGTCGGCTAACTGGTCACGCCCGCGCTGCACTTGACGATATTTTTCTCGAACCTGATCAGCCGAGGCATCACTCGCTAGCAGCGATCGCAGATCTTGCTGAGACTGCTGAATCTCTTGGCGCTGACGGTTAATCTGATCTCTAGACTGACGACGAATCGCCTGAATTTTTCGCATCTGATCGGGCTTGAGATTGAGATCTCTCAGCCAACCCAGTCCGCGCTTTGACGGGAGTGAAGACTCTTGAGCGACGGGATCGGTCGCCACCAAAGACGGCTCTAGGGTCGCCTCTGCCTGATAGCTTCCCCGAAGAGCGATCGCGCCCCCTAGAACAATGAGCAGGGCCACGATCGCCCCGACTCGCCGACGGGTCAACAATCTAAGCAAAGCGTGAGCAGGATGATTATTCATCATTGGTGGAGACCCATTCAAGGTCGGAATTGTCGTAGGTGGTGCTGTGCCAATTGCTCTCAATAAAGGCTTCTAGGGTTGCCGTTTCTGCGGCGCTGGGCTGAGGCGGCACCCACGCTCGATAGCTGAGAACTGCCGTCACTAAACTGGCCGCCAGAGCCGGGGCAGCCAGCCAATTTTTCCAGCGATCTCGATCGATGGGGGCTGAAATCTGGCGCATAATCTCGCGATCGAGTCCGATGGCGGGTGGTGGCACGGGCGATCGGTGCTGTCGCAAAAAATCGACTAAATCCCGATCGTCGTCAGGTAATAAACTCATAGCTGGACTCCCTCTTGATAGAGAAATTGTCGCATTGCGGCACGGGCGTGGAACAAACGAGATTTCACCGTGCCCACCGGAATCTCTAAAATTTCAGCAATTTCCTTTTGAGGAACACTTTCTAAATCGTGCAGCACGAGAATGCTGCGGTGGTCAAAGCTTAAATGTTTAAGCCCTCGCTGCACCAAGTCTTGATAGTGTAACTGCATCAGATCAGGTGCGTCTTGCTGAGTCGGAGCCTGGTGAGTCAAGGCTTCAAGACGAGTGCGCCCCTTAGCTGCAATCTGCCGCTGATCGGAGGCAACGTTCCAGGCAATGCGATAGAGCCAGGTCGAAAATTGGGCAGTTTGCCGAAATTTGGGTAACCCTTTCCACGCTCGTAGAAACACCTCCTGCACTAAATCATCGAGAGCCGTGGGATCACAGAGTTGGTAGAGAATGGCTCTGACGCGACTCTGATGCCGTTGATAAAGCCGACGAAAGCTGGGGGAGTCTCCCTTGAGGCATCGTCGCACGAGATCTTGATCCGACTCTTCAAACTGACTATTCAACGAGCCATTTGCTATCACATCGATCGGGGCCACTAACACCTGTGAATCATTCCTTCACTGGATTGATACGTTATAGCTTCTTAGACTGGGTAGCGATCAAAAGGGTTCACTTCAAACTCTTGAATCGGTCGGGGTTTGTGATTGGCGATCGAGATCTGTCATTAATGGGATAATTAGCTGAGAGATGCCGATCGAAATTGGAGCTATGCCGCAATCCTCTCCTCTAGCCGAGCAAGTTGTTTTAATCACAGGAGCCTCTGCTGGCATCGGAGCAGGTCTAGCCCAGGTTTTAGCCCAGCGTTACCCTGGCATTGGGTTAGTGTTGGCGGCCCGCAGTGTCGAAAAACTGACTCGCATCGCCGAACAGTGCAGCAAAGCAGGCGCAGAGGTGATCGCCGTGCCTACTGACCTGACCCAGATTGAGCAGGTGCAAGCTCTGGCAAAAACGGCCCTCGATCGCTTTGGGCGAGTCGATATTTTAGTCAACAACGCAGGCTATGGGCAGATGGGCCCGATCGAGCTAATTCCCCCCGATGCCGTTCAGCGGCAGATGCAGGTAAATGTGCTAGGGGCGATCGCGTTGATTCAAGCCCTGATTCCAGCCATGCGCGATCAGGGCGGCGGCAAAATTATCAACGTCAGTTCCCTCGCGGGCAAAATTGCCTTCCCGTTTGGGGGTCTCTATAGCGCCTCTAAGTTTGCGCTCGAAGCGGTCAGCGATTCTCTGCGGCGAGAGTTGGCTCCGTTTAACATTCGCGTCAGTGTGATTGAGCCGGGGCCCGTCAGCACCGAGTTTTTTGAGGTCGTCGATCGAGAGGTTGAACGCACGATCGCTGATCCCGACCATTCCCCCTATCGAGTCGCCTTTAAAAAGCTAGAAGATTTAGAAGCGCTCACCAGCCGCCGCGCTTGGACTTCTGAACAAGTGGCGATCGTCATTCTCAAAGCCATGACTGCCCGCCACCCACGCCCTCGCTATGTCGCAGCCACCAGTGGTGACTTTTTGCTGTTCATGATGACCAAAGTTTTGCCCACCCGTCTGGTAGATCAGTTTTGGCAGCGATTTTATGGCATTGATTTAGTCGCCAAAGACTGGCAAAGCCGAAAAAAGAGTGAGAAACTTGACCCCTGACCCCCTTTTTAAACATCGTGATGGACTTACTGGAATATCAAGCTAAAGAGCTTTTTCGGGAAATGGGCATTCCGGTGCTGCCGTCGCAGCGCATCGATCGCCCTAGAGATCTTAAGGGGTTAGAGTTGCCTTACCCGATCGTGCTCAAGTCTCAAGTCTATATGGGCGGGCGAGGACGGGCAGGCGGCATTAGATTTGTCGAAAACACGATCGATGCGGTGGCGGCGGCACAAACCATCTTTAATTTACCCATCGTCGGAGAATATCCCAAGGCGCTGCTGGCAGAAGCAAAATACGACGTTCAGCAAGAACTCTATTTGGCGGTGATTTTGAACCGATCCATTCGTCGCCCGGTGCTGTTGGGGTCTCTCAAAGGTGGAATTGATGTGCAAGCGGCGATCGCCGAAATGAAGCACGTCACGGTCGATCAAGAATTTTCACCGTTTTATGCCCGTCGATTAATGGTGAAGATGGGGCTAGAAGGGTCGCTGATCAATTCAGTCAGCGCGATCGTTGAAAAAATGTATCGACTATTCCTTGACAACGACTTAGACCTAGTGGAGATCAACCCCCTCGGTGTTAGCCCCACCGGAGAAGTCATGGCCCTAGATGGCAAAATCACGGTCAATGATGATGCGCTGGCTCGGCACCCTGCTCTGGCGGCCCTCGACCCCAAAGCTACACTGCCCCGCGATCCGCTGCGTGCTCTTGATGAGGCTGGGCGACAATCGACCTCTGACCGTCCCCCCGAACTCACCTCGACCCTCGACCCCGATGGGCAAATTGGCATTCTCTGCAACGGCGCTGGGTTGACGATGGCAACGATGGATCTCGTCACTCAAGCAGGCGGCAAACCTGCCAATTTTTTAAACATTGGTAGCGAGACTCACTACGATTGGCTCCCTGAAACTATGTGTGAGCGGTTAGAAGATGGATTAGAAGCGATCGCCCAAAGTCGGCAAGTTAGAGGAGTGCTGATTAATCTAGTCACGGGGACGGTGCCCTGCGATCAGATTGCAGACTCGATCGCGCAGTTTTTTCAACGTCAGAGCCGCAACGTCCGCAGCATTAGCGAAGCCAGAGAAGAAGTGATGGTGAGTCGAGTCGCCCGCACGCCTCAACTAGTGGTTAGATTAGTCGGCTCTCGATTGACTGAAGCCAAAGAGCGGTTGGCAACCACGCAAGCCCTTGTGATCGATGACTTAGATCTAGCCGTTTCAAAGGTTGTCAGCCTCACCAAGCAGACTAAGAAGCTGACTTAACTAAAACTTAATGGTTTGTTAACTTACAGTTTCACCCGTGTTTCCACGGAACTTATTCTCTAATTTGAAGTGGTGAATAAGGGATCTGGTGAGACACCCCCTATTGTAGCTAACTCAGCAGAACTATAATTCTGTATCGTGTATGCTACCAATCACTATCAAGTCCTCTGACAGTTCGGCAAGGGGTGAAAATTCTTCTACGCAAACCCTTAGAAACTCTGACACTTCAGCCTCAAGCGCTCAGATCTGACCGTCTTGCGACTCCTAGACAGAACGTTTATAGTCCTTTCAGGTCGCCCCACCTGTTTTCCCTGCTTTATTCTCGATCGGGTTTCTCTTTGAGCAACTACCTCTAAATCCTATGATTTTTACCCCAGCTAGCAAAGTCATCGTGCAAGGCATCATGGAGCCTTTGGGGAAAACCTGTGCGCCGTTGATGAAAACCTATGGAACGCACGTCGTGGCTGGCATCAGCCCTGGTTTTGGGGGGCAAGCTCTCAAGGGCATCGCCGTTTTTGATATGTTAGAGCAGGCGATCCCCGTCGTGGGCCCGGTTGATGCAGCCGTGATCTGCACTCCGCCCTACGCGGCTCTAGACGCTGCGCTAGAAGCGATCGCCGCAGGCATTCGGCAGGTGATTTTGGTCAGTCAGGGCATTCCTCCCCTCGACATGGTGCATCTGATTCGCAAGGCTGAGGCGACCGAGACGTTGATTGTCGGGCCAAACAGTCCTGGAATTATTGTGCCGAGTCAGATTTTGATGGGCATTCACCCACCTGATCTCTATATGCCTGGCTCGGTGGGGCTGATTAGTCGCAGTGGCACCCTAACCTATGAGGTGGCGTGGACGTTGACTCAAGCGGGTCTGGGTCAATCGATCGGGGTCAGTATTGGCGGCGACACGATCGTGGGGTCTTCGTTTCCGCAGTGGCTACAAATTCTAGATGAGGACGATCGCACGGAGGTGATTGTGCTGGTGGGTGAGATTGGGGGAGACAGTGAAGAGGCGGCCGCCCACTATATTGCTGAGGCGATCGATAAGCCTGTGATTGCCTACATTGCTGGGCGCAGCGCTCCCAAAGGCAGACGCATGGGTCACGCAGGCGCGATTATCGATTCACAGATTGCTGATTTTGGTTCAGATGTCGGCACTGCAACGAGCAAGGTTGATGCGTTTAGGCGCGCTAAGATTCCGGTGGCCGATCGCCCATCTGACATTCCAGCAATGGTAAATAAGCTGTTGAAAACACCTGCTCGACGATCGGCCGGGTAGCCAAAGGGGCAAAAGAAATCCGTCCTAAAAATGTCGTGAAAACCGCTCAGGAACTGGCTCACAGCTACTATTAAACCCGCGATAATGGGGATATAAGAGTCAAGGAAGAGCCAATGAGAATTCAATCGTCAGTGTTGGTGCATCTGGGGTTTGGGAAGTATGTGCGCTCTGACCAGGTGACGGCTGTTGTGCCGATCGAGGAAGATCGCGGCCCAGGTCGTCGCACGTTTGTGCAGTTAGAGGGGCAGCCCGATCCGATTATTGCGTCACGGGCAGAAGACTCGATCGTGCGCGATCTGGTTCAAGAGCCGCGTGAGGTGACTCAATCACGGCAGCAGCAGGAGATTTTGCGCGACTTGTTTAATGATTTGCAGCAGGTGAATAAATCGGTTCGGCGGTTTTCTCGTGATGAGGGTGGACTGGATCTCGATCGTTTAGAGCGCCGCATCCGCGAAGTGATCGAAGACTAGTTTTTTACCTACCGCTTTGGTGTATTGATCAAAAAAGGGGAGACGATCGTAGCCCGATCGTCTCCCCTTTCTCTTTGAGTGACTAGAAATTAGACGGCTGCAAGCTCAGGAGATGGGCGCTTGCTGTTGCGGATATCTGCGATCGCTTTCGCATAGTCGGGAGCATTAAAAACCGCAGACCCAGCCACGATCGCATTCGCACCCGCCTCGATCACCTGCCAGGTGTTGTTTGCCTTTAAGCCACCATCCACCTCGATCCAGGGGTCAAGACCGCGCTCATCGCACATCTGGCGCAGCTTGCGAATTTTTGGCAACACGCCAGGAATGAAACTCTGACCGCCAAAACCAGGGTTGACGCTCATGATTAGCACCAAGTCGCACAGGTCGAGCGCATACTCAATTAACTCTAAAGGGCTACCAGGATTCAACACCACGCCCGCTTTTTTGCCCAACTCTTTGATCTGCCCCAAGGTGCGGTGCACATGAGCAGACGCACTATATTCAGCGTGAACGTAGATGTGATCAGCGCCCGCTTTGGCAAAATCTTCAACATATTTCTCTGGCTCCACGATCATCAGGTGGACATCTAGAGGCTTGGTGGTGACGGGGCGAATTGCTTCGACAATCAAAGGCCCGATCGTAATATTAGGGACAAAGCGACCATCCATCACGTCAATGTGAATCCAGTCAGCCCCGGCTGCATCGACAGCCCGAATTTCGTCTCCGAGGCGGCTAAAGTCAGCAGACAAAATTGATGGAGCAATGACGATCGACTTCTGGGATGGCGTTGTCATAGTGGCTTCTACTCGTTGAGAATGCTTAAATTTGTGTCCAGTTTAACAAATTGTGAATATTTTCTCTCATCTCCTCAAGGAAACTTTGTAAAGCTTTGATGATAAATTCTGAGCTTTTTGAAGGGTCAAGCGAAGATAAACGTGGCCAATCGGGAGCAGATTGCAGTGCGGCGGATTCATAAACGGTGGTTGGTCTGTGGAGTTTTGGCTTGGGCAACCCTAGCCGGAGGCGTAAAAGGCGCATCTCTAGAAGAGTCTTCGATCGCCCAAGATGGCATTGATGCTCTAAAACTACAAAGGCCACCCTATAACTTGACGGGACGCAAGATCGCGATCGGGCAAGTCGAGATCGGGCGACCTCCCCAAAGCGGTTTAGATAAGGTGGCAAACCGGAATCAAGTGGTGACGATCGGGCGCGCATTTTTTCGCGATCAACCTGCCAAGGGCAACACCCATCTGGATACTCACGCGGCTCAAGTGGCCAGCATTCTCATCGGCAACAGCAAAGCAATTAAAGGCGTTGCCCCCAATGCCCGACTCTATGCTTCGGCGGCGGCCATTCCTCATCAGGGTGGGCAGCCCGAAGAGTGTCTGGCTGCTGAATATTTGGCAATGCAAAATGGCGGCGATGTGCGAGCGATTAACTTCAGCTTTGGTGAAGCCCTTCAGCAAGACCCACGATCGGGAGCCAAACTAGACGGCAACGCGCTGCTGACGCTGTGTATCGACTGGTCGGCGCGGGTGCATGATGTCGTCTATGTAGTGGCAGGCAATCAGGGTAAAGGCGGCATTCCCATTCCGACTGACAATTACAACGGCATGAATATTGCATTCACCACACGATTAAAGGGCGTTTATGCCAAAGTTGATTTTTCTAATATCGGTGACGTGTCTCCTCGCATTCTCAAACGCAACGATGGCGTTGAAACAAATCTCGGAGGACGGCGCGGCATCTCCCTCGTGGCACCCGGCAATAAAGTCTCGGTCGCCAATTTAGAAGGCAAGTTAACGACCTCGATCGGCACCAGTTTTGCTGCCCCTCACGTCACTGCAACAGTCGCTCTGTTGCAAGAGTTTGGCGATCGTCAACTGCGGGCTAGCTGCAAACGCGGCGCAGGCTGCAAACTGCCGTGGGGGTTAGATGCCCGCCACCACGAGGTGATGAAAGCCGTAATGATCAATTCCGCCGACAAAATTAAAGACAGCGGCAACGGTCAATTTTTGGGCATGACGCGCACGATATTAGAAAAAAATAATCAAACCTGGCTAGAGTCAGATGCTTACAAAAATCCGCAAGTGCCGCTCAACATTCAAATGGGGGCAGGTCAGTTAAATGCGTTTCGGGCTTATCAGCAGTTTAGCCCTGGCGAGTGGAAGCCCGAAAACCCCGTGCCCGCGATCGGGTGGAATTATGAAACCCTCGATTTAGGAAAAGCCTCATTTCAGGATTATGTGTTGGCAAACCCGTTGCAGCAGGGCAGCTATGTCGCGCTAACCCTGGCGTGGGATCGACTGGTGGAGTTGAACGATCGCAATCAAAACCGTCAGTTTGACTTAGGAGAAGGATTTAGCGATCGGGGGCTAAATAATCTCGACCTTTACCTGATGCACGCCGAAGATCAAGACATTCGTCAGAGTGTTGCCTCGTCGATCAGCAACTTAGACAGCGTTGAACACATTTTTCAGCCGATTCCGGTTACCGGACGCTATAAAATTCGGGTTGTGTTTCGTCAGCGCGTCAATCAGCCGACTCAGCCCTATGCGTTGGCTTGGTGGACGGTGCCCGCGTCGCCAAAATTGTAACCAGCCTGCCCGGAAATCATTCATCCACTACCGTAGCGAAAGGTAGAGACAACTTGTAACCACAAAATCCCGATGAGCAACCTTTTAATGACCCGAATCGGAGTCGCTGTTTTGGCCGCGATCGTCACCCTCACCTCGGTCAGTTGCTCAACGGCGGCAGGCTCAAACCGCACTCCCAGACCGATTAACTCATCCTCAAGCCCGATCGCGGCTCACTCTAAACTAGTGGTCAATCCCAAACTGATCGAGGCCAACACGCGCTTTAGCTTCAAGCTGTTTTCCGAAATTCTCAAGCAAGATGGCAAAAAGAACGTGTTTGTGTCGCCTATGAGCGTCGCGATCGCGCTCTCCATGACCTACAACGGGGCGGGGGGCGACACTCAGCAAGCGATGGCTAGAGCTTTAGAAATGCAGGGCATGAGCCTTTTAGAGATCAATCAGGCTAATGCCACGCTCAAAACTCTGCTCGAAAGCAATGACCCAAACGTGAAGTTGACGATCGCTAACTCGCTTTGGGCTAGAAAGGGCGTAGACTTTAAGCCCGAATTTATCCAGCGCAATCAAAAATTTTATGCGGCCGAGGTCACGTCTCTCGATTTTGCCGACCCCACAGCACCGGGGCAGATCAACGACTGGGTAAAGAAAAATACTCAGGGCAAAATTCGCGAAATCGTCGATCGTCTGGATGCCAGTCAAGTCATGGTTTTGATCAACGCCATCTATTTCAAAGGCAAGTGGATGACTGAATTTGACAAGAGCCAAACCACCGATCAAACCTTTACTCTGGCAAACGGTCGTCAAAAACAGCACCCGATGATGGCTCAAAAAGGCGACTATCGCTATGCCGAAACTCCGCAGTTTCAAGCGGTCAGCCTCCCTTACGGTAAGGGGCGCACCAGTCTGTATGTCTTCTTGCCCAAGTCAACCTCCAGTCTTGCAGAGTTTCAAAAGACGCTGACGGCCGAAAATTGGCAAACCTGGATGAAAACCTTCAGCAAGCGCGAAGGCTCGATTCAACTGCCCCGCTTCAAGATGGATTATGAAATTGACCTTAAAAATTCCCTTTCAGGCTTGGGAATGGGCGTGGCTTTCGACCCATCAAAGGCAGATTTTTCTGACCTGAGCACGACTTCGACGCGCATTGATGCAGTCAAACACAAAACCTTTATCGATGTGAATGAAGAAGGCACCGAAGCCGCCGCCGTGACCTCGGTGGGCATTCGCGCTACGTCTATTCAGCAGGAAGTCGCGCCGTTTGTGATGATTGTCGATCGTCCCTTTTTCTGTGCGATTCGAGATAACAAAACGGGTGAAATTTTGTTTATGGGTTCGATTTATGACCCAACTTAATTAAAATTGCTAATTCTTTCACGAGTTAACCAGCTATTGTGTTAGCGGAGCCTTTTAAGTCAACAGGTTAGAACCGTGGCACAGACTTCATCTCAGTGGCGAAATCTGGTCAATCTCGTGCAAAACTCGCCCCTTGTCGATCGCGATCGTCCCTTCAATTTGCGTCGGTGGTCAGTCCCTGGCGGATGGCTGTTAGTGACCGGAGGCACGATCGGGCTGCTGTTTTGGAATGGTCGTCTCGTGCTGGCAACGGGGGCTGGAGTGGCGGTGATGATGCTGGTTTACCTGATGCAAGACGGCCACTGGAAAGCGCCTTGGTCAGACCTACACAAAGGTTTGCAAGGCTGGAATCAGCCCTTTTTGTTAGCCGTTGCCAGTGGCAGCGCGGCCACGTTTGGCATTTATCTAGCGGCCGCTCTGTGGGCTGAAGTCGGCAGCCCTTGGATTGCAACCGGAATGATTTTACAGCAGGCGGCCACGATCGCCGCCTTGGGGCTTTTGATCTGGCAAGCTGCCAACCGCTCAGAAAATCGCCCTGCTCATCGCTTTGACCAGGTTTTAGCTGACCTGACCGATGGCGATCCGCTCAAGCGACTGATTGCGGTGCGGCGAATGACTGAGATGATTGAGCAACAGCGCGATCGCGTTCAAAAACGCCAGTTGACAGATTATCTGCGCGTGATGCTGAGTCGAGAAGAAGACACGATCGTCCGAGATGCCGTTCTTGAAGGTTTACAGGCGCTCGATCAAGTTCGTAGCCTTCCTGAAGGTCAGGGGCAGGCGATCGCCACCCCGATCGCGCTTCAGCGCTCTGCCCTCAAAACTCGAAGTCACCATTCTGTGTAGCAACAAAAAGCGGCATTGCTGAAGATGAGGGCAAATTTAGCCAAAAAGCGACAAAAAAGGGCGCGATTTACAGCGCCCTAGTCTTGTGAGAAATGTTTGGTTAACCTCAGTTCGACAGAGGTAGCTCGCTCCGATTATGAATCTCGAAAGCCCCCTGAATCCCCCATTTTGGGGAACTTTGACGTAGAAGTCTTGGCTCAAAGTCCCTCACTCGTGGGGGACTTGGGGGACAGAAGTTGCTGAGAACGAAGCGAAAAAACTCGTCGAATTCACGTTTGGCTATGAAGTTGTTAAGCCCAAAGCTCAACTCGCTTTAGACTTCACTTCTTTGATTTGCACATCTTCGACCTTAGCGGCTGGCTCATCTGCCGTCAACTTGCGAGGAGTAGACACATTGGCTGACGAGATATCACTCCAGTCAGTGTGAAAAACGCCTTCTTTGTCGGTTCGCAGATAGGTGTGAGCACCGAAATAGTCGCGCTGGGCCTGGGTGAGATTTTGAGGCAAGCGATCGCGCCGATAGCTGTCAAAATAATCCAGTGAGGCACTAAACGCCGGAACAGCAATGCCCATCTTAGCGGCTTGGGCGATCACCTCTCGCCAAGCTTCTTGTTTGTCGAGAATCGTCTGCTTAAACTCAGGTGCTAACAGCAGGTTGGGCAGATTGGGGTTTTCGTTGAAGGCCTTCTTGATTTTGTCTAAAAACCTAGCCCGAATGATGCAGCCACCCTTCCAGATGCGAGAACACTCACTCAAGTTTAGGTCATAGCTATAGGTCTTAGAAGCCGCGCTCAACAGCGCCATGCCCTGAGCATAAGAGCACATTTTGGAGCAATAGAGAGCATCGCGCACCATGTCAATAAAGGCTTTCTTGTCGCCGCTAAACTGAGCGCTCGGCCCCGTTAACACATGAGACGCTTCCGTTCGCTCGGTCTTATAAGAAGACATAATGCGAGCCGTGATCGCAGCAATGATCGTCGGAATCGCAACGCCCTGTTCGAGCGAGTCAACCACCGTCCAGCGTCCGGTGCCTTTTTGCCCGGCGGCATCTAAGATTAGCTCGACGATCGGCAGCCCCGTGTCAGGATCAATCCGCTTAAAGATATCAGCCGTGATCTCAATCAGATAAGAATTGAGTTCGTCCGTCGTGTTCCACTGGGTAAAGACCTCGTGTAACTCTTCGTGGTTCAATCCAATGACGCTTTTAAGCAGATCATAGGCTTCGGCAATCAACTGCATATCGCCATATTCAATGCCGTTGTGCACCATCTTGACATAATGACCTGCCCCACCTGGGCCGATATAGGTCACACAAGCGCCATCGTCGACCTGAGCCGCGATTTTAGTCAAAATCGGCTCTAGATAGTCATAAGCCTGTTTAGTGCCTCCGGGCATCAAGCTGGGGCCGTTGAGCGCGCCTTCTTCGCCGCCACTCACCCCCATGCCAATGAATGTGAACTTTGCGGCTTCAAGGGCGTGAGCGCGGCGGGCGGTGTCGCTAAACAGCGAGTTGCCACCATCGATCATGATGTCGCCTTCATCAAGGAGGGGGGTGAGTTGGTCGATCACGGCATCCACTGGGGCACCCGCTTTGACCATGATCAAAATTTTACGCGGACGTTCTAAAGACGCGACAAACTCTTCGATCGTATAGGTTGCAACGACATTTTTGCCTTGTGCTCGTTGCTCCATAAATGCGTCAGTCTTTTCACGGGAGCGGTTATAGACAGAAACGGGGAAACCATTCCGCTCAACGTTCAGCGCTAGGTTTTCGCCCATCACCGCAAGACCAATTACGCCAAAACTTTGTGCCATAAGATTCTCTGCCAACTCTATATTCGCTGGGGCTATGATTACCCCCAAAATAGCTTGATCCCCTGAATCTAGCTTGGAAGATTAGATTAAGACTCTGAGTTTGGGCGCGATCGAGACCCCTGTTAATGCGAAATAGATTGGGCGATCGGCTATTTAACCTGAGCCACGATCGTGCGGTGGCGTGGCGTGTTGCAGGTCACGGTAGGGTGAGTAAAGCCTGACTGGGCGATCGCGCCCTCAAGATCAAACGAGAAGTAATCATCTATATACGGCTCAGTGCTTTTGAGCAGCGTCAGAATATAGGGCGGCATCTTGGCATAGATTTCTGACTTAGGATTCATATCCATAATCGCTAAGTGCCCGCCGGGTCGCAGCAGTCGTTTGGCTTCTTGCAAGATCGCGATCGCCGCCGTTCGAGGCAGTTCATGAAACATCAAACAAGCAGACACTAAGTCAAACGCGGCGGAGGGTAAACCTGTTGATTCGGCAGCAGCATGAACCCAAGTCGGCGGATTCTGTGAGTGTAAACGTTGAGTTTGATAGTCGGCCACCGCCAGAAAATAAGGCGATAAATCGACTCCCGTCATCTTGGCATTAGGAAACGTCTTTTGGAGCGCAAAGGTGCTCATGCCAACGCTACAGCCTAAGTCCACAATGTCGTTAGGTAGGCTGGGCAGTTGACCTTTTAAATGATCGTGATAGCTCTGGCGCAGTCGGGCATCGCCTTCGGCTCCGGCATCTTTCCAGATTCTGGCATGAACTGAGTAAGCAGCCACTTCAACTTCGCTAGCAGGCTGCCAGCCCAAGTTGCCCTCGTTGTAGGCGTGAAAGGGACGCAAATAATAATCGGGATAGACCAAATTGGGATTGTTGACTTGATTAAATCCGGCTGTCCAATCGCGCGATCGTAGCCTCTCAGCTTCTTGAACCCACTGCACCCCGATCGACGCTGCCCGCTTAATCATCATCTGACGCGCCTGATATTTTGCCAGATTAAACAAAGGCTTGATCGCCAGAATGCGATTTACAACGCGAGAGGCGAGACGAGGGGTGGTTGCAGCAGCAGTCATAAGTCACCGAATCAAAACAGCGGTTTATCAACCCACCCATTATCGCAAACGAACTGCATTAAGAACGATCGCAATCTTGATTTAGATTGCTACCTAACCGTTAAAGTGAACGATACAACTGTTCTAAAAAATCTTTTGTTTAAACCCCTAGACGATTGTACTAATACGTGATACAAATGTTCTAAAATCTTTTCTCATTTGTACTACTTATGCTGGAATCTCTCACCGACCCGCAGCGACAACTCTATGACTGGTTAGCCGACTATATTCATCAACATCAGCATTCTCCCTCGATTCGGCAGATGATGGCCGCGATGAATCTTAAGTCTCCCGCCCCCGTGCAGAGCCGCTTAGAACACCTGCGAAATAAAGGCTATATCATCTGGACAGAAGGGCAGGCCCGCACCATTCGACTGCTGCACCCCGAACCCAAAGGAGTGCCAATTTTAGGCGCGATCGCCGCAACCAGCCTCGTAGAAAACTTTTCTGACACTGAAGTTGAGCACCTCGATCTCTCTAGCCTGCTGCTCAAGCCCCAGCATTTTGCCTTAAAAGTACGGGGGCACAGCATGATCGATGCGCTGATCGATGACGGCGATGTCGTGATCATGCAGCCAGTGCCCGACCCCAAGATTTTGAAAAACAACGCGATCGTTGCCGCACGAGTCGAAGGAAAAACGACGCTGAAATATTTTCAAAGAAAAGGCAGCAAGGTGATCTTGCAACCCGGAAACTCCAATCGAGACCTCTACCCTGTCACCGAAGTTGCGGCGGCCCAAGTAGATGTGCAGGGCGTTTTGGTGGGCGTTTGGCGAGGCTATGGCACGCTTTAACAATTCCTACTTCTAACGGATCGGCGATTCTTCTCTCTGCGATATGGGGTTGTGGAACTCTTTTCTTGGAGAGCATTCCTTGCTTGCAGTTTTCAAATACGAATCACTGAAATACTCTCGGTGCTTGGCTCTAGGGGTTTGGGCGCTAAACTCAAGTGCCGATCGCTCATGTCCCAAACTTGAGCGATCGGGTCTTTACGCTCGCTCCGCTAACAGTTTGTGTCGCTCTCACCCTCCCCTCAGGGATTACTCAATCTATTCCTAACGAAATAGTTTCTGAGTCTAATCATGACCTACAGCCTGAGAATCGCCGATTTGCCGATGAGCGAGCGACCCCGCGAACGGTTGATGGCCCAGGGTGCCAAGATTCTCTCTACAGCAGAGTTAATTGCGATCTTACTGGGCACCGGGCAGGGAGCCGGAAAGCTTTCGGCCGTTGGGTTAGGGCAATTCATGCTGCAAGAATTGAGCCAGCATCAGCGCGATCCCCTCGGCGTTTTGCGAGAGGTCAGCATTCAACAATTGATCAAGATTTCGGGGGTTGGCCCGGCAAAGGCCACTACGATTTTGGCAGCGATCGAGCTTGGCAAGCGCGTCTATCAATCTCGACCGCCCGAAAAAACGGTGATTGATGACCCCGCAGTGGCGGCGGCAGCGTTGAGTAATGATCTCATGTGGCAAAACCAGGAGCGATTTGCCGTGCTGCTGCTCGACACAAAACACCGTCTGATCGGGACGCAAATTATCACGATCGGCACGGCGACAGAAACCCTTGCCCATCCCCGCGACATTTTTAGAGAAGTGCTCCGTCAGGGAGCAACTCGCGTGATCATCGCCCACAATCACCCCTCTGGCAATGTCGAACCCAGCCCTGAAGACCTTGCCCTGACTCGCCAACTGCTAACAGGAGCAAAGTTTTTAGACATTCCGCTTTTAGATCACCTAATTTTGGGCAACGGAAATCACCTCAGCTTGCGCCAAACCACTTCTCTGTGGGATGAGCTATCTCAAGACACATAACCTCATCTTCAGCAAACAAATCAAGAAACAGGGGCGATGGCAGGAACCCTCCGCGCTAGGGCAGAGCCATGCCATGCCCATTGCCTGTGCCAGTGATCTGATTTAATCCACGAGGTTAAAGCCCTAACAACTCGTCTAACTCGTCTAATGCATCACAATCGCTAGACGAATTCACCTGTCTAAAGGGCACGATCGTATCTCCACCACCAAACTGGGTTCGTCCATACAAATAATCGTCGGCATATTTGCGAAAAACGGCCTCGATCGCGGCTCGTGCATTCTTCAAACCCCATTCTGAGGCAATCATTTCTGCCTTTTCTAGCACATCTTCGCTGAGTCTCACTTTGTTGTCATACATAGCTGCAATCCTTCGTTAATGGGAAATAGACCGCGAACGTTGGCAAACTGAGGTTCGGGCATGACCGCAAATAACTTGCGCCCCGCCAGCCGTTCGGCGATCAGATGAGAGCTTCCGCCAGTTACCAAAAACCGCGTCACCCTGGCCATATAAGGGGTGTATTGCGCTTTGATCGTCTGAAAGATGCCTTTAAACCAGGGGTCAAGATAGTCGTCAAGCCAGAGCGACCACGATAGCCCTGTATCGGCGTAGTTGTGTCCTGTTTTAAACCCATCCATGACGATCGCGGGGTCGGCAGTGGTGGATAACACATTGGTCAAGCGCTTATCAAAACTGATGGCTGTTGCTAGTTCATAAGCGCCGCCGCGATCCATCACGTTTTCGTCAATCACGTCTCCTTCGGCATCCATTAAGCGAGTGATCCAGGTGCCGCCGCCAATATCGACCACGATCGTATAGCCACTTTCGGCGATCAGCCCTAGCCGCTGCGCGTAGCGATAGGAACCCAACCCTTCTCGCTCAACCTCAACCTGATCGACCGTCACCCTAAACGGAATGCCGTTGCGCTTAAACTCATGCACGCCCATCAGTTGTGACCTCAACGACTCCTGACTTTTAGCAGGTTCGGGGGTTGAGACGTGAAGCTGAAGATGAAACTGGCAGAGATCTTCAACCGATCGGTCTGCTTCTAAACAGGCATAGAGATGCAGCCGGGCCAGGTCAACCTTATTTTCGACCACGGTTTGCTGCTGTCTGCGATATTTATAAGCCTGGGTGCCAAAGTGATAGCGCGTGCCGTCAGGCAACTCTACGAGCGGAGAACTATCGGAATAACGGACGGGATCACGACCCTGGGGAACCTGAAATCGAATCGAGCGAATCGCTTTAGGAATTCCGGTGCCATCCCAAAACTTGAGATCATAGTTTCCCCCATCGAGAGCCAGCGATCGGGTTGGCGCAGAGCGAACGGGCGATTCTATTGCAGGAAGATCTGGCGTGGCGATCGTCATTTCTTTTTTGGCCTTTGCCTGTCTGGTTTCTACACTGGTCATTGGTTTCTCCTTTATACTGATGCGGAAAGGGCTGCGATCATATGTCCCCGATTGCCTTCAGATTTGCCCAGTTAGTACACAGGTACTATAAAAGAATTAAGATGAACTGTCAATCAATTCGATCCGATCAAAGTCTGGATCTCCTCCTGCTGATGAGAGGTGCCTTTCTGAGGGGAGACTGCTTTAAGATTGAGACATCAGATCTTTTTGACACTTAGGGCATGAAACGGATTGTTTTAATCGCTGGGTTTGAGTCTTTTAATGCGGATCTTTACCGTCAGGCGGCTCAAGTAGCTCAGATGCGATGCCCAGACTTAGAGATTTTGGTGTTTAGCGATCGTGATCTCACTCTTCAGCCCACCCAAGTTGAATCGGCGCTGCAAGGGGCGGATGCGTTTTTTGGAAGTTTGCTGTTTGACTATGATCAGGTGATGTGGCTGCGGCAGCGAGTGCAGCAAATCCCCATGCGGTTAGTGTTTGAGTCGGCGTTAGAGTTGATGAGCCTCACCCAACTCGGCAAGTTTGCCATTGGAGACAAGCCTAAGGGGATGCCAAAACCTGTTAAATTCATTCTCGATAAGTTTGGCAATGGGCGAGAAGAAGATAAACTGGCGGGCTATATTAGCTTTCTCAAAATTGGTCCAAAATTACTGAAATTTCTGCCCGGTCAAAAGGTGCAAGATCTGCGGAACTGGCTGATTATTTATGGCTATTGGAATGCAGGAGGATCAGAAAATGTAGCGGCTCTGTTTTGGGTTTTGGCAGAGAAGTATTTAGGGTTAGATGTTGGAGACATTGCGCCTCCGATCGAGACTCCTAATATCGGATTGCTGCACCCAGATTATTTGGGCTATTTTGAGTCTCCTAAACAATATTTGAGTTGGTATAAAACTCGTCAATCCAAAAATCTTCCCGTAGTAGGAATTTTGCTTTATCGAAAGCACGTTATTACAAAACAGCCTTATATTGCCCAACTAATTCGACAGTTTGAGCAGGCAAATTTGATTCCGCTACCGATTTTTATCAACGGGGTTGAGGGTCATGTAGCAGTGCGCGATTTGATGACGACTGACTATGAACAAGCACAACGTCAGCAAGGCATTATAGAGACAAAATCACTGTCTAGTGAAGCGGCAAAGGTGGATGCGATCGTCTCTACGATTGGCTTTCCACTAGTCGGGGGGCCGGCTGGCTCAATGGAAGCGGGTCGTCAAACCGAAGTGGCAAAACGCATTCTCAGCGCTAAAAATATTCCTTATTTAGTGGCGGCACCACTGTTGATTCAAGACATTCACTCTTGGACGCGGCAGGGAATTGGCGGTTTGCAAAGCGTGGTGCTTTATGCGCTACCGGAGTTAGATGGTGCGATCGATACCATTCCTCTAGGCGGTTTGGTCGGAGAGAAGATTTACCTGATTCCCGAACGGGTCAAACGGCTCACCGGACGGCTGCAAAAATGGATCGATCTGCGGCGCAAATCGGTCAGCGATCGTAAACTCGCGATTATCTTATATGGCTTTCCACCGGGCTATGGAGCCGTCGGCACTGCCGCTTTGTTGAATGTGCCAAAGTCGCTGCTTAAACTTCTGCAAGCGCTTAAAGATCAGGGCTACACGATCGGAGAGTTGCCCCAAGATGGCGAAGAAATTATCCGTCAAGTGAAACAAGCCGATGAATGGATCGGTGAATTCCAAACGGATGATTCTACACACCAGTCGATTAACGTTCGGACTCTAGAAAAATGGTTAGGTTATCTCCTCACTTCACGCATTGAAAAACAGTGGAAATCGCTATCGGGAAGCGGCATCAAAACAATGGGTGAAGCCCTAACTTGGGGCGGAGTTCAGTTTGGCAACGTGTGGATTGGAGTGCAGCCACCGTTGGGCATTTCGGGCGACCCAATGCGATTAATGTTCGATCGCGATCTCACCCCTCATCCCCAATATGCGGCCTTTTATCAGTGGTTACAAAAAGACTTTCAGGCTAGCGCGATCGTTCACTTTGGGATGCACGGCACGGTTGAATGGCTCCCTGGTTCTCCATTAGGCAACACGGGGTATTCGTGGTCAGATGTCTTGCTCGGAAATTTGCCCAATCTCTACATTTATGCAGCCAACAATCCCTCTGAATCAATTCTGGCCAAGCGGCGCGGCTATGGGGTTTTGATCTCGCACAATGTTCCGCCCTACGGTCGAGCGGGATTGTATAAAGAACTCGTTACCCTGCGCGATTTAATTGCTGAATATCGCGAAGATTCTGATAAAAATTACGCTCTTAAAGAGGTGATTTGCAAGAAGATTAGCGACACCGGACTTGATGCAGATTGTCCGTTTATAGACGCTCAAAAAATGGGCATGGGGGTTACGATCGAGACCGTTAAACTTTTTAGTAACGAGGCATTTAATCGCTACTTAATCACTCTCTACGACTATCTGCAAATTCTCGAAAATCGTCTATTTTCATCAGGGTTACACGTCCTTGGTGAACCGCCCAACCCTGAAGAATTAGACAGTTATCTCAACGCCTATTTCGACGGCGCGGCGGAGACTGAAGAAGCATCAAAAATTCGCGATCTGCTGGCTCAAAATACCGACGAACTCACTAACTTACTGCGAGGACTGAATGGCGAGTATATTCCGCCCGCTCCCGGTGGCGATTTGCTGCGCGACGGGGCAGAAGTTTTGCCCACCGGACGAAACATTCATGCCCTCGACCCTTATCGGATGCCGTCGCCTGCGGCCTATGAACGAGGGAGAGCGATCGCCCAACAAATTCTCACGCAACATTTGCAGCAGCACGGCACCTATCCCGAAACTGTGGCAGTGATGCTGTGGGGCTTAGACGCGATTAAAACCAAAGGCGAATCGCTCGGCATTTTGTTAGAGCTAGTCGGTGCAGAACCCGTTAAAGAAGGCACTGGGCGAATTGTTCGCTATGAGTTAAGACCGCTAGCAGAAGTTGGGCATCCCCGAATTGATGTATTAGCCAATCTCTCAGGCATTTTTAGAGATAGCTTTGTCAATATCATTGAGCTATTAGACGATTTGTTTCAGCGCGCTGCCGATGCTGACGAACCAGACGATCAGAATTTTGTTCGCAAACACGTTAAACCACTCATTGCTCAAGGCGTTGAAAATCCTTCAGCACGTCTATTCTCAAATCCATCTGGAGACTACGGTTCTCTCGTTAACGATCGGGTCGTTGCTGGCAACTGGGAATCGGGCGATGAGTTGGCACAAACCTGGCAAAGTCGCAACGGATTTAGCTATGGCAGAACCGATAAAGGACAAGACCGATCGCTGATCTTAGAATCGCTGCTAAACACCACCGATCGGATCATTCAAGAAATCGATTCGGTCGAATACGGCTTGACGGACATTCAGGAATATTATGCCAACACGGGCGGATTAAAACGAGCCGCCGAAAAGCAGCAGGGCAAAAAAGTGCAGGCGAGTTTTGTCGAAAGTTTCTCAAAAGACACGACCCCTCGCGATTTAGACGATTTGCTGCGGCTAGAATATCGCACAAAACTGCTGAACCCCAAATGGGCAGAAGCCATGGCAGATCAGGGTTCTGGTGGGGCTTACGAGATTTCTCAGCGCATGACTGCTTTAATCGGCTGGGGCGGCACCGTCGATTTTCAAGAATCCTGGGTTTATGACCAAGCCGCCGAAACTTACGCACTGGATTCAGAAATGGCGAACAAACTGCGATCGGCAAACCCTGAAGCCTTCCGCAACATCGTTAGTAGGATGTTAGAAGCAAACGGTCGCGGCTTTTGGCAACCCGAACCAGAAAAGTTGGCGCAGTTGCGTGATTTATATGAGACGGCAGATGAAGCGATCGAGGGAGTCGCGATCGCGGTATAAACAAATTCTAACTACTGGCTTAGGTCAGAATTCAGCGAAGAGACTCAAACAGTCGGCTTCACCACATCTTTTCAAACATCCTCTAAGCCGACTTGAGAAAGTTATTCCCAAATCTTTGTTGCCAACAATTACTTGCTATTCACCTTGAGCTTGCCCATCACCCGCCGCAGATCATCTAAAGTGAACAATAGATCTCCAACCGATCAAGTAGATGGGCATGATTAGCTCACAACCCTACTTATTAGCAAGGTTTTTTATAGCAATGGAGTGCTAACTGACTAAACTGATTGCACCTGTATCGAGATCATAATAGGCCCCAACAATCTTAAGCTTGCCTTGTTGTAAAGCTGAAGCAATAACAGAAGACTTTTGTAGTCGCTGTACTTGTAAGCGCACATTGGCTTTGACTGCATTAGTGAGGCGATCGCCCGCTTCTCCCTCTGAAGCTTTAATGGCTGGTTGAATCGCAAACACAAGCGACTCAATAACACCTGGCAACTCGCCTCCCTTCAACGCCGCAGCCACTGCCCCACATCGCTCATGTCCTAAAACCACGAGCAGAGGGGCTTTTAATACACCCACCGCATACTCTTCACTAGCAATGTCTTCGGTGATAGCAATGTTGCCCGCCACCCGGACTACAAAGAGATCGCCAATCCCTTGGTCAAAGGCAATTTCTGGCACAACTCGTGAGTCTGCACAACTTAAAATGGCAGCAAAGGGGGCTTGTCCGGCGGCAACTTCAGTTATACGGGCACTATCTTGATGGGGATTGAGCCGTTTTCTGGCAACAAATCGCTGGTTTCCTTCTATCAGTTTTGCCAATGCTTGATCAGGAGTCAACCCACTTTCAGCACGAGCACTGGCTGGATCAACCGCGATTAGCTGGTCTGGACTGGTGCGAGATGCCCGATATCTGACTGTTTGAGCCAAGGCACCCGTTCCTAACCAAGCTGTGAGAGAACCTGTACCAACCACTCCTGCACCAAACTGAAGGAGGCTCCTTCTCGAAAATTTTTGCTGTTTTGAAGTTTGTTTCATAGGGCCTCACCATAAAAGATAGATTCATCCTCAACAATAAATAATGAGAATTAATCGCTCATGACTTATTGCTAGAATTTTCTACCCAAAGACAATACAAAGTTCACTTTTGAAGTAAATCTTCAAACTTAAGATTCTTAAAGCTTGAGGACAACAAGCAGACTGACGTTGCTGTTGAACGATCGTCAATGAACTCTGTTGTCTGCTCCAACAAAGCTATTGAGCTATACCCACAATACCCACCGTAACAATTAACTAATTCCTGACGTTGACTGTTACGGTTGCGCTTGCAGTTCCTTTATTATCCGAGTAGCATTCTTGTTTGTTTGGTAGCGGACAATTTCCTGGTGTCACATCGTTAGCTGTTAAATAAAGACTTCCTGAACTATCAGCAGTAAACGTATTGTTATCCCCAAGATAGTGCCAGGCACCTGTGCCAACGCGACCAATCAGTGAGCAAAAAGGAGCACTCGGCAGCATGTTTCTTTCATCACTTCTAAAACTGCTGTCGCCACCCGGGCCCACCCAGGTATAGGCATTGATGGTTGCATTTCCCTTACAAGCCCACTGAAAATCCCTTGCAGGAATCACCTCAATCGAGTTATTTTTTTTGATGGAAACTCCTGGAATCGGGTTAGGTGAAGACAAGCCAGGATCAACAAAAATCTTGTTTTCAGGAGTGGGGTTCTGCGGATGAACTGATACAAAAATTAAACCAGCCCCAAAAGCAAACGCGATGAATCGTAAAAAAGGATTGGAAACTTTTTCTGCTGCCTCAGCCCCAAAAATCTTAATGTTGCCTCCAGCAATGCGCGATGAATCGTAAAAAAGGATTGGAAACTTTTTCTGCTGCCTCAGCCCCAAAAATCTTAATGTTGCCTCCAGCAATGCCACTTGGTGCATCAAAACTAGCACTCCTCCCAAGACAAGTAAGCCAATCTGCATGTTTGGTGGCATGGTTCCCCTCAATGTAAACTAAGCAGTTTACTAGCAATATACTACTTTTAAGAGAATGGACTTCCTGCATGAATAGAATTCTAGAGATAAAGTGCTCTGATCTCGCGCTGTGTTGAGTTCGGCTTGTGCCCCCTAAATCCCCCAGAACGGGGGATTTTGAGCCAAGTTCTGATTTCAAAGTCCCCCAGCCATGGGGGATATAGGGGGCGTTCCTAGATTCGTGCAGGAGGTCTAGTGCTCGCTCCCTGGTTTCAACCTGCTGGTGGAGATCTGATGAAATCGGTTGCTCAAGAAAATTCCATTCTGCGCTTGCCCGATCGAGGGGCAACTTCTCACGTTTGCCCTACAGCAATGGTTATTACAAGTGCGCGATCTACTGAAATGAGAAAGCAAATTGTCTTTTTGCTTGCAGAAACTACTGAAATGAGAATGCAAATGGACAAAATGAGAAAGCAAATTGTCCATTTGCTTGCAGAAACTACTGAAATGAGCCAGCAAATTGCCAAAATGAGAAAGCAAATTGTCTTTTCGCTCATTAAATTCAGTGGATCGTGTAATTTAAAACCCATTGGGTTTCACAAAGGTTCAACTCAGCCTACAGAATTAGACCTCCTGTATGAATAAATTCTAGATATGAGCTACTCTCAGACTCGCTGCGGTTGGGTCTGCTTGTGCCCCCTAAATCCCCCATGCTGGGGGACTTTGAAACCGCGAGTCTTTTCAAAGTCCCCTAGAAAATTACCCATCAAGACCGTCTGGTGGAGGCGATGTGACTTGCATTAAGTCGTGGGTAATCGGATGGCTAAAAGTCAACTGCATCGCGTGCAGATGATAACCACAGTCACCTGGGACAGGCAACTCGCCCGTTGCCGATGGCGTGAATGTTTTGGGAATGCCCCCGATCGTATACAGCGGGTCGCCCACTAATGGATACCCTGCTGCTGCCAAATGAATCCGAATTTGATGCGGTCGCCCTGTAAGAATATTCACCTCTAACAGGGTAGTGTCTGCATTCCGCCGCAGAACTTGACAGTCACTTTGGGCAACCAATCCGTCTGGGTGGGCGGCGTAAATATAGCCCAAAACGGGATGGGGAATTTTGCCGATCGGGGTCGTCACCCTAAAGCGATCGGGCATCAAAGTTCCATTAACCAGCGTACGATAGATTTTTTGCATCTGCTGCGATCGCAGTTGTTGACTGAGAGAGGCACGGGCATGGCGCGATCGGGCTAACAACACTAACCCTGATGTACCCCGACCTAAGCGGTGAATCGGCACCGGAGTCTCGTGGGGATAGCGTTGTTGAAGTTGTCCTAATAGTGTGTGTTCTAAAAATCCGCCGCCGGGCAAAACGGGTAAGCCTGATGGTTTAGACACCACTAGAATCTCAGCGTCTTCAATCATCACTTGAAAGGTGAGCGGCACGTCTGGCTCTTGCCAAGGCGGACGGTGATAGCTCAAGCGATCGCCGCGTTTCAGAATTCTATCGTCTGTTGTCGTTAATCCATTTAATAAAATCTCACCCGTTGCAATTCGGGTTTGCCAATCTGCACGACTGGAATGCAGATAGCGTTGAGCGTAGTAATCTAAAACTGTGCAGTTTTCCGTTAGTTTATCGATTCGTTCGCGATACGTCCAGCCATGATTCATTCTGCGCTGACTTGCAAAAGTTGATTGCCACCTTTTTGAAATTCGTAAGGCACCTGTTTGATCTTCAACGAGTAGCCTTGTGCCGTTAATTCCTGCATAACAGGCTCTAAAAAGGGGGATGTTTCTCCCGTCATGTTGACGAGCAACGGGAAGATTTTCACAACTGGAGCAACTCGACACATTTCTACGATCGACGCGAGATGAAACGCTAACGATAACTGATCAGAATATAAAAATAAGAAATGAGAGCACAACGCTAAATCAAACTGGCGAGAATCGAAGGGTAATGTAGGTAGTGATGCTGAAAGATAACGTCGTTGTTGTAGTCCGAATGGGAAATCTTCTAAAAAACGTTGCATTGATGCCATGCGAATCTGTCCAAGTTGCTCAGGAGATTGAATGGTCGTCCACACAAAGTTATCACGGTTGACTTCAGTCGTTTTAATCACAATTGGATAAGTTTGATCAATGCGTTGAGAAATCTCATCAACCGAAAACTGATAAAGCGGATCACACGAAACTACTGACTTATTTAACTGAGTCATCTCAGCATTAAAGCTAGCCGGGCCGCCACCACAGTCAAGAATTTTAGACTCCAAATCAGCAGCCGTGAGATCAAACATTTGACAATATTCCGAGAGCGATCGTCCCCACGGGACTACTTTCTCAAGTCGCATAGTGTCCTCTAAATGTTGTGAGTTTCGGGAACGAGAAGCCGCCCTGTGAACCCTGCTTTACGGTAGGACTCTAGCACGGTTTGCGCGATCGTACCTGCCGTCCCTTGCGTCACCAGCGCCACACATGCCCCGCCAAAGCCCGCCCCAGTGAGTCGCGCTCCAAACACATCAGGCGTTGCTTGCAGAATGGAGACCAATTGATCGAGACCTGCGATCGAGACTTGATAATCATCTCGCAGACTTGCATGAGAGGCGTTCATTAAGTCTCCAAATCTGGCGGCTGTGATGCCTTGTTTAGCTTCTAAGACGCGATTATTTTCAGTGATGACATGTCGCGCTCGTTTTTTTAGCAGTTCAGGCAGCGTTTCCAGTTGTGTTGTGTTATTAATGTCTCGCAGCGCTTTAACTCCCAATCGTCTGGCAGCTTCTTCGCATTCTGCGCGGCGTTGATTATAGCCACTTCCTGCCAGGGTTCGTGGAATGCCGCTGTCAATCACCAGCACTTCTGCACCTGCGGGAAAGGGCAGCAACTCACGATCGAGCAACCGCGTGTCTAAAAACAACAATTGCTGAGTATTTGCGAGACTAGCGGCCATCTGATCCATAATGCCGCACTGCACCCCTGCATAGTCAATTTCGGCTTGTTGAGCCAGTTGGGCGATGCGGATGTCGTCAAAATCGAGGGAGAGCAGCGATCGTATCCCTCTCAAAAACGCCACTTCTAGCGCGGCACTGCTCGACAAACCAGACCCGATCGGAACTGTAGAATTCACATAAACATTCAGCGGCGGAATCGAATATCCAGCTTGCTCTAAAACTCGAAGACACCCGATCGCATAGCTCCCAAAGCCTGACGGAATCGGGTCAGCCGTCGTTGAACTGACCAATTCTTCAAGCTCGTGAGAATAAAAATGATGCTGATGGTTGGGGCTAAAACCGAGATGCACGATCGTCGTTTGAGGAATCGCAGTCGGCAGCACAAACCCATCGTTATAGTCTGTGTGTTCGCCCAAGAGATTAACCCGTCCGGGAGCACTCGCTTCAACGTTAGGCGCAGCATTAAAAATTTGTTGAAATGTCATTATAGAATTTATCTATCGAGGGATTCACTCAGATCCCCGACTTCTCAGGAGAAATCGGAGATCTTACGTTTCGCGTGAACTTGAATCTTGGATTCTAACTCGTCGCTTTTGGAGTCAATTTTATGACTAACGGCGAATCGGGAACCTCTAACGCAATTTGGGTTGGGGCGGTGTATTGACCCACCGGATCGATCGAGCGATTGGTCAAATAAGTCGTCGCTTGTTGAGTCGGGCTGATCAAATTTAGGGTGACTTTTTGGCTGACAGGCGCGTCTGTGCTAGTGACCTCTAGCCACATCACTAAGTAACGATCGCCGTTGCTCTTTTGCAGCAGCGTGTGCCGCAGGTTTTGTGTGTTGCCCGTCAAATAATAGCTGAGAGAACCCGAAACCGCCGCACCCTGGGAATCTTGCAGCAAACCAATCAGGTTTTTTAGCGAATAAAATGCAGGCTTAGGAGTGCCATCGGCTCTAATTAACCCAAAGTTGTTCTCCATGTCAGACTTGGCTCGTTCATCCATTAGTTCATACAAAAAGGTGCGTTTCACGCCGCGATTGAAATAGTCTAAAAACAGTCGAGGCACATATTTTGCAGAAACGCCCTCTGAGACTCCCTTTTGGCTAGCATTTGAGTCGTTGACCGCATTGTGCCACCCGGTCTCAGTCGCCACGATCGGGCGAGTTCCCGAAACTTTTTGCGTGTTGGGAATCCACTTGGTATCTAAATCCTGATCGGGTTGGTTGCCTCCCGCATAGCTGTGCATATTGCCCCCATCGATCACCGATTCTAAAGAGGTCAGACGAGACCCGTTTTCAGAAAACGCCAGCGAAGGAGCCAAGACCGACACAAACGCCGTCGCCGGGTTGCCTTTCACCGCCTTATATAAGTCTGTTTGATAATCAATTACCCCATCAGGAAACGACTTGCCTTTATAGGTCAAGGTCGAGTTGACATCCCACTCGTTAGGGCCTTCGATCGCGGTCACCGACGGCAACACTTTTTTGAGCAACTCCACCGCATTATCGGGAGTAATGCCGTCGCGAGGGTCCATCACGAGGGTCGATCGAATCCCAAAACTCGCCAGCCGATTGAGTTTCTCAAACATCCCATCATTGTTGCCCCCGTCTCTAACATGACGAATGCCTAGCTCCCGTAGTCTGGGTTCGACCACATCGCTATAGCGCCCATAGCTCGTGTCGGTATAGCGCAAATGAGTCACAATGCCCATCGAGTCTATAAATGAGTCAGCGCTCTTGGCTTGCTCAGTCAACGATCGCCCGATCGCCGACAGCAGATAATTAGTCTGAACATCTCCGGTCGTATACACCTGAAGATAATAGGTGCCTGCATTGAGCAGTGCATCGATCGTCTCTAACATAGTTCCATCATTGGCTGAAGCATTGAGCACGTTGCCCTGGCTATCTAACACATTGAGATTAGCGTTAGCCGTTAGCCCACTTAGATTCAAGTTTAAGTGACTGGCGGTGTCTACACTAAAGCGATAATAATCGCTGCGATTGGTAGAACTGACGCTATCTCTCCCCTCTTTGGTGCCCAAGGTGCCCCAGTCTAGAGCATTGCTGAAATTAACCGCTTGACTGCGAGCAGCCAGATCGCTTGGGAAAAGCTGACTTTGAGGAATCACTTCTTTGACTCGGCTGGGGCTAGACCACAGCAGTTGAGTCATGGCATCGCCGCCCTGCTCATAATAGTCAAGCTGAACACTCACCTTCTGTCCAGCAATCAGATTGATCACACCGCTGTCTTCAGCAACCGCGTGCGGAGTCCAGTGATCGATCAGCAGTTGTCCATTGATCCACAGTCTGACTCCATCATCTGAGCGGGTGTAGAACGTGTAGGCTTCTGATTGAGTCGGCAAGATCTGCCCAGTCCAGCGCCCTGAAAAATGGTCAGACGCGATCGCTCCATCGGGTGAACCCTGCCTCCAATCAAAATTTATGGTGGCATCTGTGCGAGTCAAAACCGGATTCTTAAAGTCTTGACTATTGAAATATTGAGCGGATAATCCCGTTCCCTGGGTCGAAGGTGCGGTCGAGCTAGACGTTAAGTTTGGAAAGATTGAACTGCTAGATTGAGTGATTCCGGTAGAGGTCTGCGAGATAGGCGCAGCGAGATTTACACCCCCAGCAGATGCTTGGGTGACAGGATTGGAGTCTAACACGATGATTTTTTCCTCTGAGAACTGAGAAGTGCCTTTAGCCGAGTTTTAGGTAGGTAGGCTCTCAGAATGGGTGACTGAGGGTTTGCAAGCAGCGACTAAACGTTAGCTGATAGAGCTTTGCAATCTGGGTAGTCGCGATCGGAGTAAAGAGCAAGGCGTTGCAAACCGTCTAAAGAACACAGATTGATTGACGCGAACAGGCAATTTTGGTGAAGACCGGAACACAGCGTCAAGTTTGGCTAAATAGTACCCGCTTGTCACACTGTTGACAACATTAAACGAGAGATGGCTAAAGGACGATCGCAGATCTCCCTCAACTCGCTAAAATGCTCTTCACAGAAACTATTGATCGACGAACCCTCAAACCTCGATAGACTCAACAGGTTCGCCCAGACTCTCTCTTCACGAATCGCGATCGCCCTCAACGACTTTGCCGGGGGCAAAAAATATAAAGAATTGTGAAGGGCTGGATCTAGCGTCGTCCCTAACTCCTTATTTTGGTTGCAGACAGCAATCCTGGTCAAAGACGGCAAATGTAACGGTTTGCAACGTATAATCAAAACGAATTAACGTTCAATCATTCCCCAACAAACGACATGCGAGTTGCGATCGCCGGAGGCGGACTAGCAGGGTTATCCTGCGCCAAATATTTAGTCGATGCAGGGCACACCCCGATCGTGCTAGAAAGTCGAGACGTTTTGGGTGGCTTGGTCGCCGCCTGGAAGGACGAAGACGGAGACTGGTATGAAACGGGGCTGCACGCCTTTTTTGGGGCCTATCCCAACATGCTGCAACTGATGGCAGAGTTAGGCATCTCCGATCGGCTCCAGTGGAAACAGCACACCCTGATCTTTAACCAGCCCGAAAAGCCAGGAGTCTTGTCTCGCTTTGATGTGCCTGACATCCCGGCTCCGTTTAATGTGATCGCATCGATCATTGGCAACAATGACATGTTGACCTGGGAGCAAAAGATTCGCTTTGCCTGGGGTCTTTTGCCTGCCATTATTCGCGGTCAAAAATATGTCGAAGAAATGGATAAATACAGCTTTCTAGAATGGCTAGAGCGCCAGGGCATTGATGAAAAGGTCAACAGCGATATTTTTATCGCAGCGACGAAAGCGTTGACGTTTATCAATCCCGATCAAGTCTCTTCTACGATTCTTTTGACGGCTCTGAATCGCTTTTTGCAAGAGCGTTATGGCTCTAAAATCGCCTTTTTAGATGGCTCCCCAACTGAGCGATTGTGTCAACCGATCGTAGACTACATCACCCAGCGCGGCGGAGAAGTTCAGCTTAAAAAACCGCTTAAAGAAATTCTCTTAAACCCAGACAACACGGTGCGCGGCTTTGCGATTCGGGGCATTGATGGCGCAGTGGATGAGGTGATCACCGCCGATGCCTATGTGTCAGCGATGTCGGTCGATGTGATGAAAGTTCTGAGACCCAATGCCTGGCAATCGATGGACTTCTTTAAAAAGCTAGATGGGCTAGAAGGAGTGCCTGTGATTAATCTGCACTTGTGGTTCGATCGCAAGCTCACCGACATCGACCAATTGCTATTCTCACGATCGGATCTGTTGAGCGTCTACGCTGACATGAGCGTGACTTGCAAAGAGTATGAAGACCCCGATCGCTCAATGCTCGAACTTGTGCTTGCCCCAGCCAAAGACTGGATCGACAAATCTGACGAAGACATCATCACCGCCACCCTGATTGAGATTGAAAAACTTTTTCCGCAGCACTTCAAAACTGACCACCCAGCCACCCTGCGAAAATACAAAGTGGTCAAGACTCCCCGATCGGTCTACACGGCATCTCCGGGGCGACAGGCCTTCCGACCTGACCAGACGACCCCGATTCAAAACTTCTTTCTTTCGGGTAGCTATACAATGCAGCGATATCTTGGCAGTATGGAAGGTGCCGTACTTTCTGGTAAGCTGACAGCGCAAGCGATCGAAAACCATCCATCTCTCGCCGTCTCTCCCGGAGAGCAGCGCAGCTTAGTCTCGACCCCATAGCAAGTAGCGCTTTGTCAACCCTCCAGACTGCAACAGAATGCTGCAATTGCCCGAACCAACTACCTCCTGTATGAGAACCCTGGCTTCTGTAGAAGAAGCCTACGAGCACTGCCGCAAAATCACGGCAACGTATTCCAAAACGTTCTATCTAGGAACGCTCTTGATGTCGGCGGAAAAACGTCGGGCAATCTGGGCAATCTATGTCTGGTGCCGTCGCACCGATGAACTGGTCGATGGCCCCAACGCCAACTTGACGACTAACGAGACCCTCGATCAGTGGGAGCGACGACTCGAAGCCATTTTTGCGGGTCACCCCCACGATCACTACGATGTGGCGCTAGTAGACACCCTAGAGCGCTTTCCGCTTGATATTGAGCCATTCAAAGACATGATTGCGGGGCAGCGCATGGATCTGTATCGCAGTCGCTATCAGACCTTTGATGAGCTAAGACTCTATTGCTATCGCGTCGCAGGCACCGTTGGGTTGATGTCTACAACCGTGATGGGTCGCGATGAGACTCTATCCACTGCGCCGTGGGATCAGCCCAAAACCAGCCACCCGATCGATGAAGCGATCGCTCTCGGCATTGCCAACCAACTCACGAACATTCTGCGCGATGTCGGTGAAGATGCTAGTCGGGGGCGCATCTATCTGCCGCTCGAAGATTTAGCCCTGTTTAACTACACTGAGGCCGAGTTGCTCAAGGGCGTGGTTGACGATCGCTGGCGAGCGTTGATGGCGTTTCAGATTCAACGAGCGCGCAAGTTTTATGCTCTAGCAGAAAGTGGCATCGGGGCCCTGAGCCAAGATGCTCGGTGGCCAGTCTGGTCTGCCCTCATGCTCTACAGTCAGATTTTAGAGGTGATTGAGCGCAACGATTACGATAATTTTCGCCAACGGGCCTATGTATCAAAGCCTAAAAAGATCGTGGCGCTACCGATCGCATGGTTAAGAGCAAAGGTTTTGTGAGTCAGCCCCTTATAATCATTCAAGGTTGCTGAAACTTTCCGATGATTTCATCATAATACTGAGATCTGAGTCACATTGGGCACTCTATGACTAGAGGTGTATGGCGCGAGTCTGGCTTGCTAACATACCCTATGTTGTAGGGATGCGATCGTGCCTTTTAGTCGAGATAGGGCGCATCTAGTCATTTGCAAGCTGAATTATCATGGCGCAAGAAATTCCAAGGGTTGTCAAAAAAGAAGAGGTGCAACGGCTTTATCGAGATTTTAGAAAAGCCGTTCTTGCTTCGACGGCTAACGAAATCACTCGTGAAAATCGCACATCACTCCGTGAGAAAGTCGAAGTCTTAGACGTTCAAATCGATAACCTATCGAGAACTGAGCTTCTAGAGCGACTCACCAAAGGGGTAGTCTTTACCCCAAACGTCGATCATTTGATGAAGCTGCGGCATGACCCAACCTTCCGCCAGGCTTATGAAATGGCAGACTATAAGATTTGCGATAGCCAAATTGTTCTCTATGCCTCTAAGTTTTTGGGGTCTCCTCTCCAAGCCAAGATTTCTGGCTCTGAGCTTTTTCCAGTTTTTTGTGATCATCATAAAACTAACGATAAAATCAAAATCTTTTTGTTAGGGGGGGCTGAGGGCATTGCCGATCGCGCTCGCGATCGCATCAACTGCAAAACCGGACGAGACATTATTGTGGCGGCCCATTCTCCCTCTTTTGGGTTTGAGAAAGACGAAGGGGAGTGTCAAGCGATCGTGCAGATGATCAATCACTCCCCGGCAACGGTTTTAGTGATTGGGGTCGGCGCACCCAAACAAGAGATCTGGATTTCTAACTATAAAGATCAGCTTCCCAAAATTGATATTTTTATGGCGGTGGGTGCCTCAATCGACTTTGAAGCCGGAAACAAACCCCGATCGCCAGACTGGATGAGCCAACTAGGTCTAGAGTGGCTCTATCGTCTAGGGTGTGAACCTAATCGCCTCTGGCGACGCTATCTCATCGATGACCTACCATTCTTATGGCTGGTCGTCAAGCAAAAACTGAAGTTAGCAGGCAGGCGATAACCACCGCAGCTTCTATCTCCTTCGCTCCTGCAATTTGCGATAGATGGCTTTGATGTCTACATCGTGGTAGGCGATCGCAAAACCAAGCGCAGAAAGTCGCTTAGGCAACCTAATTTGACTCCCTATCTCCAGAGGCGGCTTGCTGAATTCTCTTTTCCAGGCTTTCTTCCCAGTGGGGATCGTTAGTTTGAATGGTGATCATGCGTCCTGCTGCTTTGGAGCGATCGACGTACTTTTGAAAAGCAGTGATGTCTTCTCGATGGGTGAGAACATACTCACGTAGCTGATCAAGATTCATTGCATCATCATTGGCTAACGTCATGGCTCATACCCTCCGGTTGGTTTAATCTCAAAGTCAAGGCTATCTCCAGCGAGTACCTAGAGGTTTCCAGTCCGTTGATCGATTCTAATCAGTTCAACGGCTCTAAATTGCCAGCCAGGGTAGATCACATTCGTTAGTCGATAACAAAGTCTGTAAAGTCCCTGAGCCTGATCAGTCGTGGGTTCCATACCTCTAGCGCCGCCGCTCCTGTAGCTTACGGTAGACGGCTTTAATGTCTACATGATGGTAAGCGATCGCCACCAGCGTGTGATAAAGCAAGTCGGCCGCTTCTCCGGCGATCGCATCTGCATCATCGTCTTTGCAGGCCATCACTACTTCTGCTGCTTCTTCGCCAATTTTTTTGAGAATCTTGTTATCGCCACCCTCTAAAAGGCTGCGGGTGTAGGAGCCTTCGCTGGGGTTGTCACGGCGATCGCAGATCACCCCAAACACTTGCGACAGCGTATCTGCCGGGGGAGGAGTCACGCCACCATCGACCTGATGAAAGCAACTGCGCTCACCCGTGTGGCACGCGACATCACCGATCTGCTCAACCGTGACCAGCAGCGCATCGCTGTCGCAGTCATAGCGGATGGCTTTGACGTTTTGGATGTGTCCTGACGTTGCGCCTTTGTTCCAAAATGCTTGACGCGATCGACTCCAAAACCAGGTTTCGCCTGTCTCTAAAGTCTTTTGCAGCGATGCTTGATTCATCCACGCCATCATCAAAACGGTGCCATCAAGATAATCTTGCACGATCGCCGGAACCAACCCCCGATCGTCATACTGAATAGTCTCAACCGGAATGGATGTTATGGAAAGAGATTTAGAGGCTGACATGGCACGGGTGGATAAGTCACCTGTTCACGATATCATTTGCGCGATCGCTGCTAGATGCTAATCTCCCCATCGCCAGAGCGCCACGGTTAGACTGCCCAGCGATCGCGCCTAGGAAAATTTAGCACCTCATCAACGCAAAATGGGAGCACGCCTATCGCCAAGCAACCGCTTTTGGCAAAATCGCACTCCCATAAATTTTTGCTTCAACTAATTTGAAATTTCTCCTCAACCAAGGGCGAGGCACCCGCCTCAAAAATTCACAATCTAAAAATTGAACTCAAAAAATCAAGAAATTAGGCAGCTTTGACATTTGCAAGACGAGCATCTTGGGAGATTCCACTATTCAAGCTCACTGCTTGATTTCTAACCGCGCTCCATGCGATTTGATGAGCCTTTGCCTCTTCGCCATACCACTGGAGAGCAGAGTTAAACGCTACTCTGTAGAAGTGTTGAGCCGTTTCAGAAAGCTGATTGCGAATGCTCGCAGGTAACTCCTGATTGTTTTGATACGACATCTTGGCCGCCTCCGGTAAGTGAGATAATTGATCAGTATGGCTGGCTCTAACTAGAAATCTGCCTACCTTGAGGAATATCTTTAGAGATCAAACTCAGGGGGCAGCGCAATGGATTCTAAGGAGAAAACTTTGATCACAAGCACGTTGAGAACGACAAAATCAGAAGAAATCTTTGCTGCCGCCCAAGCACTCATGCCGGGTGGGGTGAGTTCCCCGGTGCGAGCGTTTAAGTCGGTAGGCGGACAGCCGATCGTGTTCGATCATGTCAAAGGTGCCTATGCGTGGGATGTCGATGGCAACCAATATATCGACTATATCGGCTCTTGGGGCCCTGCAATTTGCGGTCACGCCCACCCCGAAGTCTTAAAAGCCCTTCACGAAACGTTAGAGAAAGGGACGAGTTTTGGCGCTCCCAATGCGTTAGAAAACGTCTTAGCTGAAATGGTGATTGATGCCGTTCCTAGCGTCGAAATGGTGCGGTTTGTCAATTCTGGCACTGAGGCGTGTATGTCGGTGTTGCGCTTGATGCGGGCCTTTACGGGGCGAGAAAAAATCATCAAGTTTGAAGGCTGTTATCACGGTCACGCTGACATGTTTTTGGTGAAAGCGGGATCTGGAGTAGCGACTTTAGGCTTACCCGACTCTCCAGGTGTTCCTAAATCGACGACAGACAACACGCTGACAGCGCCTTTTAACGATCTAGAAGCGGTGAAGGCAGTGTTTAAGGCCCATCCCGGTGAGATTGCTGGCGTGATTTTAGAACCTGTGGTTGGCAACGCGGGCTTCATTCCGCCCGATCGAGGCTTTTTGGCAGGCTTGCGAGAGTTGACTCGTGAGCATGGCGCTCTGCTGGTGTTTGACGAAGTGATGACCGGGTTTCGCATTGCCTACGGTGGCGCGCAAGAGAAGTTTGGCATCACTCCAGACTTGACGACGCTGGGGAAAGTGATTGGCGGCGGGTTGCCTGTGGGGGCCTATGGCGGTCGCAGAGACATCATGGCGATGGTTGCTCCGGCCGGCCCGATGTATCAGGCAGGAACGCTGTCTGGTAACCCGCTGGCGATGGCCGCGGGGATCAAGACCCTGGAACTGTTGCACCAACCGGGAACCTATGAGTTGCTCGATCGGGTCACCACTCGGCTAGTCACCGGACTTTTGCAAGGGGCTAAAGACACGGGCCATGCGGCCTGCGGTGGCTCAATCAGCGGCATGTTTGGCTTCTTCTTCACTGAAGGCCCGGTTCGCAATTATGAAGATGCAAAGCAGTGCGACCTAGCTAAGTTTGGGCGCTTCCATCGCGGCATGTTAGAGCAAGGGGTTTATCTTGCGCCGTCTCAGTTTGAAGCGGGCTTTATGTCGTTGGCTCACACCGAGGCGGATATCGATCGCACGATCGCTGCCGCAAAATCAGTGATGGAAACCCTGTAGAGAGGGTTGAAATCTCACCGTTGGCAGGGATGCGGCGTGTCGGATAAACGGGCGATCGCTGGTGGTTGCCCGTTTTTGTCAGATAGCCAACATCTTCCTCTAGAGTAGAAAAGCTGTCTAAAGATGAGAGTCTGATGACCGATCAGGGATCTGCTGTGAACCGCCTTATTATTTTCACGCGCTATCCAGAGCCAGGGAAGGCAAAAACTCGGCTGATTCCGGCCTTGGGCGCAACGGGAGCCGCCGCCCTCCATCGCCAAATGGCAGAACGCACGGTGTCACAGGCAAGACTGATAACCGAGCACATAGACCTAGATGTGTGGTTTGCAGACGGCGATCGGGATCAAATGCAAGCTTGGTTAGGGGCTGATTTGCACTATCACCCTCAGCGTGATGGAGATTTGGGCGATCGCATCACTCAGGCGTTTGAATCAGCATTCGATGACGGCGCAAAATTTGTAGTCACGATCGGGACTGATTGCCCCGATCTCGATGCGTCTCTGTTAACGTCAGCATTCCAAAAGCTAGCCGATCATGATTTAGTGATCGGTTCTGCTAGCGATGGTGGTTATTATCTCATTGGGTTGCGCTCTATGATTCCTGATCTATTTCGAGAGATTAATTGGAGCACTTCTGTGGTCTATCAGCAGACAATGACGATTGCAGAAACACTACAGTTATCCATTGTGACTCTACCTGTGCTCAGTGATGTTGATCGTCCTGAAGATTTGGAGAAGTTATCGTTCTTGTGACTGAAAGCATCTCCATTATCATTCCCGTTCTCAACGAAGCTCGTCAGCTTTCTAAAACTCTGTCCATTCTCAAACAAGCGGCTGATATAGAAGTCATTGTGGTTGATGGCGGCAGTCAAGATCAGACGCAAGCGATCGCCCATTCCCTAGGCGTTGTGGTGATTCAATCTGCGATCGGGCGGGCCCATCAAATGAATGCAGGGGCAGCCCAGGCAACGGGCAACATTGTGCTATTTCTTCATGCTGATACACAACTGCCCAAAGACTTTGACGCGGCGATTCGTGATGCGCTTTGTCAGCCTAACGTGATCGCGGGAGCGTTTCGGCTAGCCATTGATGCGCCTTCGTGGAAATTGCGAGTGATTGAATGGGGCGTAAATGCCCGATCGCGCTATTTGCAAATGCCCTATGGTGACCAGGCTATTTTTCTCAAAACCACGACATTTCAGGCTCTGGGAGGGTTTCCTGCTTTGCCGATCATGGAGGATTTTGAGCTAGTGAGGCAACTCAAACGGCACGGAAGAATCGCGATCGTATCTCCCGCCGTGATCACCTCTGGGCGGCGCTGGCAAACTTTGGGCATAGTCAGAACCACTTTGATCAATCAACTCGTGATTTTGACCTATTTTTTAGGGGTGTCGCCCGATCGCATTGCTCGCTGGTATCGCAGCGGCATGAGTCACCTCCGAAAATGATTCTGAATCAGCGCACCGATGACTAGAATTCACTAAACTAAAACAAGTCGCAATCACTTTATCTAACGCTTATGGCAGTTCGTAAAGACACGATTTTTGAACAATATTTGGCCCCGATCGCTCGTCTGTTGATCGACGAACCTGCTCTGCGACGGTTTTATGAAAGCATTGACTGGCAAACCGAGAGCGATCGCTTTCGAGATCCGCAACTCACCTATCCTGAGTACTACAGCAGTCAACACTTTCACAGCATTGAAAACGGCTATCTAAATATTAGTGCTGCGGTTTCTTACGATCCGATTACGCAATATGCGCTGCCGCCTAACGAGACGTGGGTGCGTCAGAGTTTGATTGATTCGATTCAAACCAAGCCCCGTCGCATTCTCGATTTGGGCTGTGGCACAGGTTCTACAACGCTGTTGCTTAAACAAGCGTTTCCTGATGCAGACGTGATTGGCATCGATTTATCGCCTTATATGCTCGTGGTTGCTGATCATAAAGCCACTCAAGCCGGGTTAAAGATCACATGGCAGCAGGGCAATGCTGAACACACTCGCTTTCCTGATGCGTCGTTTGATTTGGTGACGGCATCGCTGTTGTTTCACGAAACGCCACCCGCGATCGCCGCAACCATTTTGCAAGAAAGCTATCGACTTCTGAGCGTTGGGGGCGAAGTTTTGATTCTAGATGGCAATCAAAAAACTCTCAGACAGACTGAGTGGCTGACTCAAATCTTTGAAGAACCCTATATTCAAGACTATGCGGCTGGCAATTTAGATGCCTGGATGGGAGCCGCCGGGTTTGGCGCAGTTCAGACCCAGGAGTTTTGGTGGATTCATCAGGTGACCCGTGGGGTGAAACCATTGCCGGGTCAGCGAGTCAGACCTAAGCCGTTGACTCAAGACAGCGAGGGACAATGGGCGGCCGCGATCGGTTAGAGCCATCTTGCCGTTAGGAGGAAAATTCTTGGCGCAGTTGCCGCAAAACTTGACTGGTGCCTGCTTGCATGGCTTGCTGCACCCGATCGGGGATCAGTTGGGCGATCGGCAAATCGGGAAACACAAGACTGGTGGGTGATTCCTGGTAGTCGCCATTGGTGAGCAGATTGATTTTTAGCGTGCCTTTGTTGTAGATCCAGACTTCTGGCACTTGGATTCCGGCGTAGGCTTCTAGGGTGGTTTTTGAGGTGACATCGGCTTCGATGGCTAAGTCGGGCGGCGGATACAGGTCTAAATTCATTGACATCATGCACGATCGCACTCGCGTTGCATTCTCTCCGATGTAAAAACAGGTGTCGGGTTCCAATCCGGCTTGCTTTTTTTTGCGTCGAAAGGTCGTCGAGCCAAAGTCTTCCCAATCCAAGTTTCGGGCATCCAGCAGGATTTTGACGATATCTCCAATAATGCGGTTGGGACGTTCGTGGGCGGGTAAAGGGGATACAATTTCTAGCACTCCATTGCTGTAGGCGATGCGGGCACTGCGCTTTTCGCCCAGTTCTTCTAAGATGGCTTCAAATTTTTCCCAGGTGATGTCTGTGATGGTCAAGACGCTGCCGGGTTCGAGCACGATGTCTTTGATGGGGACGGTGACGGGCGTGACGATTTGAGTGGTCATTTTTAGAACCTCGATCGCTCGACAAAAATTTGCCTACATGGGTAATCCTAGCGCTTTGGCGATTAGGGGCAGCAGTTTGCTGGCGGCTTCGGCAAGTTTGGCGGTGTCGGGAAGGTTGGAGATCGTGCCTTTCAAGAAGGTCATTGCTTTGTCGCCGAGAGATTTTTTCTCTGGCTGATCTGGGTTTTGTCCGACTTCTGCTAGGGTTTTGACTTGTTCGAGAGCATTCGTTTTGCCTTTATCTGAAAGTTCGGGATCGGATTCAATAGCGGTTTGCAGTTGGGTGAGCAGTTCTTTGATTCCTGGTTGTTCGATCGTGGTTTCTGGTAGTTGATTGAGGGCATTGGTGACAGCACCACTCATATTGAGAATGCTATTGGTCATCTCAATCTCTCCAGTGTTGACAAAACTGCCTGCGCTAGCGTTAATTCCTTGGTTTTTATTGTCTGTCATGGTGTTGTCATTTCCTGCAACGATCGTGAGGTTAGAAAGCAGATTTCCGAGACTCGTGTTTTGAGCCAGCGTTAGAGCAAGCTGATTTAATTGTTGATTGTGGCGATTTGCAGATTCTAATAATTCAGCATTTTTCTGGGCTTCTAGTTTTGCTTGATAAGCATTATCGAATGTCTGTTCTACTTTACCTTTATCGGTTCCTTTAGGAAGCTGAAGCGTGACTAAAACATCGTTGCCTTTTTTCTCAATGGCTTGCACTGAGTCGGGCGAGATATCAGGATTTTCCTGCATCAATTTCTGAAAGGCAACAGCGAATGCTTCTGGATTCATGCCATTCCGCAACAGGAGTTGCACGGTGGTCATAATTTTGGCATAGAGCTTTTCAAAGTCTCCGGGCTGAAACACTTTGTCAGAGTCGTGGGGGCGACGTTCTCGACTGCCAAATTCGTTTTCTTTTTTTAGCAGAAACACATATTGGCAATCGACGTGATCGAGCGTTGTGGTGTGGTCAATATTCCAAGATTCTAGACAAGCTCCGGTGAGACAGGCTTGGCTAAAATTCGCACCCACGGCGACGGTTTTGGTGAGGTTTGCACAGTTAAGATTAACTCCTTTAAGATTGGCATGAGAGAGATCGAGATTTGCATAGGATTTTTTGTAGCCATTTCGGGTGACTAACAGGTTACGAACCGCAGGATTTGCAAGAATGGAAGTTCCGAGACGGGCACGATCGAGCTTCACAGCATCTGACCAACAGACTTGATCTAGAATGGTTTGTTTTTGTTTGGTGTGGTTGAAGTTGGTGCTTTTAAGAATTGCTTTAGTGAAGTCTGCATCGGTGAGGTCAGCGCCGCAGAAAGAAGTACCCCCGATCGCACCAAATGCAACTCCCATCGTCCGAATCAAGGCAAATTTTTCGTCACCTTTTAACGATCGCCAAGCAACATAAAGACTCAGTAGTACGACAGCGACAGCGCCAGCGACAGCGACAGCGACAGCGCCAGCGACAGCGCCAGCGACAGCGACAGCGACAGCGACAGCGACAGCGACAGCGACAGCGACAGCGAGCAGCGACAGCGACAGCGCCAGCGACAGCGCCAGCGACAGCGCCAGCGACAGCGACAGCGACAGCGCCAGCGACAGCGACAGCGACAGCGCCAGCGACAGCGACAGCGAGCGACAGCGACAGCGCCAGCGACAGCGCCGCCAGCGACAGCGACAGCGCCAGCGACAGCGACAGCGCCAGCGACAGCGACAGCGACAGCGCCAGCGACAGCGACAGCGCCAGCTATTGTTCCAAATGCTTTAGTGGTTAAACCTTGAAAGGCGATCGCATAGAATACAGCTACAAGCATTAATACAACAGCAATACCAGGAAAAATAGTACTGGATTGAATAAACTCTGGTGTAAAGAAGTATGCGATGATAACGCCATTGAATATAGCTGCAACAAAGTTAAAAATAACGGTGAGCAGTAACGAGACAATCAACTGAAAAATTAGCCATCGCCTTTGCAACCCTGCTTTCGCCCCCGTGAAATTTGCCCCTCTCAAAATCGCGTTGCTAAAGTTTGCTCCTCTAATATCGGCGTGCGAAAAATTCGCCCCCGTCAGATCTCGCCCTCTAAAGTTACGGCCTCGCAGATTTTGACCAGAGAAGTCCATAGGAGAGAGGGCTAAGTGGGTTTACGCAACCAGTATAGAAAAATAAAAACAAATCCGGTAGCTTTTCTAGAGACTGATGCGAGAGACTAGGTACACAAGTCTTTATCGCTGCGTTTTGGTTCTTTCAGCCCACTGAAACGGAGCGATCGACGATTTGCGAGCCTACGGTAGGGCAAGACATCAAGAGTTAAACCCGATCGCTTCTCTCCTGCTGGTAAAGTGAGAGTGGTCTTTTTCATTTTTTCATGGCGCTCAAAGCAGTTCTTTTCGATTTTAACGGCGTGATCATCAACGACGAACCGCTTCACGAAAAGCTGATCGAGCAACTTCTGATCGAAGAAAATCTTCGCTCTAAGCCAGGAGAATTTCGGGAGATATGTCTGGGTCGCAGCGATCGCGCCTGTCTCTCAGATCTGCTCGAAAGTCGCGGCCGACAGGTCAGCGATCGCTATCTCGACGACCTCATCGATCGCAAAGCCAAAGCCTATGTGCAACAACTCTCAGCCCTAGAAACCCTCCCGACTTATCTGGGTCTAGACGACTTAATCTTTAACCTTCGCCCCACTCAGTGCAAACTCGCGATCGTTAGTGGTGCCAGCCTCAGCGAAATCGAGCTAGTCTTAGAGCGGTGCCAACTGCAAAAATATTTCACCACGATCGTGTCAAGCGATGACCTAACGGTGAGCAAACCCGAACCCGATGGCTATCTGCTGGCCATCGATCGCTTAAATCAAGCCTTCCCCGATCTCAAGCTGCGCCCTGATGAATGTTTAGCGATCGAAGACACCTTTGCAGGCATTGCCGCCGCCAAACGAGCAGGCATTCCTGTGGTTGGGGTTGCCAACACCTATCCGTTTCACATGCTGCAACGCTGTGCAAACTGGACAGTAGACTATCTCTCAGATCTAGAACTCGATCGCATTCAACAGGTTTTTTCTAGAGAACCCGCCCAATCAAAAACAGAATAGTTTTGAAATGGTAGAATAGCCCTATGAGGGGAGTTAGCTCAGTTGGTAGAGCGCTGCGATCGCACCGCAGAGGTCAGGGGTTCGATTCCCCTATTCTCCATTCTCTCAGTTGAAACGATCGCTGTTTTTTAGGCGTTTACTTGATCAGGTGTGTAGAAATTCAGCCTTCCAAAAAACAAGAAACTCTTGTAGAATACTTCGCAGTGATGGAGTTGTGCCCCGGAAATCTGATCTAGGCAATCAGACTCCGAGGACTTCCATCCCTAGTTACCGAGAATAACTCAGGAGGCGTTCATGATTGTACACCGTCAGCTTTGCTATGGGATCTTGAAAGGCTGGAATCAAGATCCTGCATACAGGTTTCACCCCAACAGACTGTCTGAGAGATCCGTGTTTTTGTCCTCTTTGAATTAATCGAGAGGACAAAAACCATGGCAGTTAGGACGATCGTTCCTAGCTCGATTTCGTTCACCGTTGAGTTGCGATGCTCAATCGAAAAGCGTTATCGAGTCAGTGTGACATTAGATTTGCAAGAGCGTTATCTCTTTGTGCCGTCTGGCATTCTCGTGAATGTTAGCGATCGCATTGAAGAGTTTGTCTCAGAACTGAGTGAAATCGCGTCTAATCAACTGGCCTTTCTGAAGTGGGATGGCACCAGTGATTTGACCACAGAATATCAAATTGTGCGAGTCTTGCCCGGCTATCAAGTTGAGCGTTCTCTCATCAAATTCAATATCGTCTTGGGTGACGGTTCACTGATTCACGTAGAGGAGTTGCACAACAAAACGACGATTCAACTCTAAAACTTGGGCGTTAGGGAGCCGTCGATTGCCGGATATCTTCCATTTTGGCGACTCCCTAACCGCGCAAATCTTAAAGTTAAGTTGAGCATCTTCCCATCAGAAAATTGCGGTAGGGTTAGGAACTTCGCGGCTTCAGCCCGAAGGGGAAAGCCCACGCGAGCGGCTTCAACCGCCTAACTCTTATGGTGTGGGTCATTGATATATCGCTCAATTGTATCTGCCGAAACATTCCCAGCCGTAGAGAAGAAATAGCTATTTGTCCAAAGTGAAGGGAGTTTTGTCAGGTGTGAAAACTCCTTTCTGAGCAAATAGGCTGAACGCCCCTTAAACGCCTTCACAACCTGATTGATAGCGTCTGTGGGATGAATCTCTACAAACAGGTGAACATGGTCAGGCGCTATCTCTAAGGCTCTAACATTCCAGTCGTGATCCTTGGCTACTTCGCTAACGACTTGAAAGAGCCTGTCCCTAACCTCCCCAATTAGCACAGGTTTGCGACGCTTAGGAATCCAAACCAGATGAACAACAGCCAAACCCAATGAGTGGTTGTAATGCCGATATTCGTAAGAATTACTTCTCATTCGCTTTGTTGTTTTTTCAGAATAATCTACAAATTTAGTGTATCATTAGATAAGAGCAAACAACAAACACATCGCAGGTCAAAACGATGGCTAAACCTAAAAAGCTAAGGGGGGTTCAACAAAACCTAATCAGCACTGACAAAGAGACTCAGGCGGTCTTAGCGTACATTTGTTCTGAGTCGAATAAGCTACACAATTGCGCGGTCTACTATGCTCGTCAAATGTGGTTTAAGACTAAAACTTTTGTGACTGGTTTTGATCTGGTAAACGAGATGCGTAAATCTGGAAACTCTAAGTTTTCAGCACTACCTTCTTACGTTGCAGAGCAAGCTTGTATCTCTGTAGGTGAGTCGATTAAATCGTTCTCAGAACTACTTAAAAAGTCTCGCAAGGGAGAGTTAGAGCAAAAGCCTAGATTCCCAAACTATCGCAAGCCAGGTTATCAATTAGCTGCATTCCCTAAAGTTTGCTTAAAGCTGATTGACGGAATGATCCGCTTTCCGTTGGGGCTGCAAGTTAAAGCGTGGTTCGGTCTGAAAGAATTCTTTCTACCAATGCCGTCAAACCTAGACTTCAAAGCTTTGCGAGAGGTTCGGATTCTGCCTAGAAATGGTTGTTTCTATGCTGAGTTTGTCTACCCCGTATCGGTCGTCAAAGTCGATTTAGACCCCGCTAAATGCTTGGGTTTAGATCACGGGATCAATAACTGGCTAACGGGCGTGAGCAATGTTGGCACTAGCTTTGTGATTGACGGTAAGCACCTTAAGTCCGTTAACCAGTGGTACAACAAATCAGTTGCAAAACTGATGGAAGGCAAGGATAACGGATTTTGGTCTAAGCGGCTGGCTAACCTGACAGAGAAGCGCAATCGTCAGATGCGAGACGCTGTGAATAAGACCGCTCGATTGGTGATCAACCACTGCCTAGATAATCGTATTGGTACGCTGGTATTTGGTTGGAATCGTGGTCAGAAAAACGGTGCCAACATGGGCAAAAAAACGAATCAGAAGTTTGTGCAGATTCCCACTGCCAGACTAAAAGAGCGGATCAAACAGATGTGCGAACAGCACGGGATTCACTTTGTCGAAACCGAAGAAGCGTATACGTCTAAGGCGAGTTTTTTAGACTCTGACGCTCTGCCTAAATACGGTGAAAAACCCGAAGGGTGGAAAGCCTCAGGTAATCGCGTCAAACGTGGTTTGTACAAAGCGAGTAACGGCTTCAGGATTAATGCAGACTGCAATGGCGCTGCAAACATTCTCAGCAAAGTAGCGATGATGCTAGGGCTTGACCTTAGCGGAATCAGTAGAGGCGATTTGACAGCGCCTTTGAAGTTCAGATTCTGGACTCTTCAAGAATCTCCGCGTCTTTAGACCGGGGAGTGTCAACAAGACCGACAATAGAAGCAGCGATGTTTTGAATCGGTCATCTTGAACCTTATCCTTATGTCTTTTGTTCGCTCACACTTTTTTTCTCAGTCTGCTTGGTGGCGCAACGTCTCAGGGCTGGTCTTATCGCTGGTGATCACGATCGCAGCCTTGAGCTTTAGCAATCCTGCACTGGCGGGTTTAACCGACGATCGCTATGATGGCGAGATCTTTGCGCTCTATGCGGGCAACGGCTCACTGGTGCCGCCAAAAGTCAAGCTAGCAGACTCGTTTGACAAGCACAAACCCGCTCTGATGGTGTTTTACACCGACGATAGCAGCGACTCTAAACAGTTTTCGGCGGTGGTGTCTCAGCTTCAGGCGTTTTATGGTCGGGCGGCTGACTTCTTGCCGATTCGCGTTGACTCACTACCCGTCAAACAAACCTTTGAGCCGACAGAGCCGGGATATTACTACAAAGGGTTTGTGCCCCAGACCGTGTTGTTTGACCAATCCGGTAAGGTAGTGTTTGACGGCAAAGGCAACGTTGCCTATGAGCAAGTCGATGATGTGTTTCGCACCGTGTTTGACCTGCTGCCCCGATCGGAGTCCACTACGCTCAAACGTCGCGCCGTTAACGAAGTCAATATCGAACTCGTTCCACCCACTGCTCAAAAAGAAATAGTTTTTATGACTCGAACCATTATTCAAACCGATGCGGCTCCGGCTCCGGTTGGGGCCTTATAACCAGGCGATTTTAGCGTCGGGTCAGATGATCTTTGTGGCCGGACAGATTGCCCTCGATCCGACAACGGGGGCGATCGTGGGTGAAGGCGATGTAGCGGCTCAAACAGAGCGATCGTTAACCAGTCTCAAAGCCATTCTCGAAGCGGGCGGGGCAACCCTGCAAGATGTCGTGAAGACCACGGTTTTCTTGGCAGACATGAATGATTTTGCTGCCATGAACGCGGTCTATGCCCAATATTTTGATGAAGCGACGGCTCCCGCTCGTGCCTGTGTCGAGGTGGCGCGGTTGCCTAAAGATGTGCGCGTCGAGATTGACTGCATTGCAGTAATTTAAGTCCCCATTCAGCCACAACTCAAGTCCTCAATAAATTCGTTGACCTTCATTGTAAGAAACTTTACATAAAGGTGATTTTTTAAGAGTAATCTGAAGTTTACGTAAACCTCAGTGTAAACACTAGATTCGGTTACAAATGCTGATACATTACTAAGCAGTTCGCTCAAGCGATGAGTCAATTAACACGCGTGTTCTAACTCTAAAGCTGAGTATGAGCTTCAGGGTACTCCTGCCACCCAATCCTTCATCTTCAGGAGTATTAAGTAATGTCTTTGTTTATCGCAAAAAACTTGGTTATCGCTCTGTCCGGGGCTGCGTTAGCAATCGTGGGGTCTGCTGGCGTAGCGGGAGCATCTACTTTCACCGATACTTCCCCGTCAGGTGGTGTCATTCCTACCGGAATTAGCACTGTCGGCGGCATTGTATTAGATTTAACAGGCACAAACGGAACTCGCGTAACCAGCCAGTTAGCTGCTAGCCAGTTATTTCAAGGTTTTTACAACTCGACTCCAGTGCCCGGAACTGGCACGATCGGGACTCAAACTGGCTTCACGTCATCAGTTCTCAGTGCCTTAGGTGGGGGCATTCAGAAAGCTGGAATTCGCTTTACCCTTTTCGATGGCGATACCGCGAATGGCGATTTCGATTTCAACGACAACAATCTACTGGTTAATGGGTTAGATTTTGGCAACTGGAGCAGTGTCAATACTCAAAACACAAACTCCGTTGGTGTTGGAGCGGGTGCAGGTTTCAGTGGGGGTGGCTTCCGCAACGAGTTGCTAGATACAGGGTGGTTCTACAGCACTAACACAACCTTGTTGAATGCTTTCTACACTTCGTTAGTCAGCACAAATAACGCGGTGTATCAGGTCTTAGACAAAGATCCGGGCGATAACTTTTACGATTTTACTCAAGGAATCAATTCAAGCTTGATCAACGTTGGTACTGGTCCAGTTGTTCAACCTGGGGGAACTGCCATTCCAACTCCTGCTCTGCTTCCTGGACTGATTGGTCTAGGATTGAGTGCTTGGCGCAAGCGTAAAGGTGCTGGGGTAGAAGTAGCCGTGGGAAGAGCAACCAGCTAATCAAAGGCTTTAAATCGCGAGGGTGATCTGCAATTATCTTGCTGATGATGGCAGATCACCCTTACTGCTAATTAACTCAAGCTAGGCGGTAATCTGTCCAGATTATCGCCTAGCTTTTGATTAGACTTCTTGCAAAAGTCTGAAAAATCAGTATAAGTAGGTCAAGGAGGGGCTAATGAGCTACGAACAAGTCCAAGACCTCAAACCTGAAGGAATTAGCGCTCAAGAACCACCCTACTCTGAGGTAGCTTCGTGACTTTTGCAAGAAGTCTATTCGACAAGGCGATGTCGCGGCTTAGACGGAGCGATCGCTGACCAGTTTCAAAGTAATTTAAGTCCCCGTTCAACTACAACTCAAGGCATTGCTTCAATCAAGGCCCTTAAAACTTTGTTAACGGCTTCTGACGTGGAGAAGACCTGAGAAACATCTTCATCAAGAACAACAATGGTCATTTTTCGTTCTTGATCTTGTGCTGCAAATCGGTTAGGCTTTGCTTTGCCATAATCGAAGACATATTCTGCCGCCAAATCATCGTCATTCTGCGGAGATTCATCAAAAGGTGTTGTTCTCATAATCTTCACGTTCTCTTGGAGTCACGATACGGGCACTGATAATGCGAATCGCGTTGGGACGTTCTGTAAAGCTAACCAGCAGCATTCGACTTTGTTGGGAATGCCCGATAATAATTTCCCGACGCTCCTCTACTGAATGTAGTTCATCCTCAAAAATTAGAGCAAGCGGGTTGTTGAAGACTGTTTTAGCTTCCTCAAAGCTCACACCATGCTTTTTGAGATTGATGGCTGCTTTAGTCGAGTCCCATTCATAATCCATGCCCGAATTGTAACCGACTCGAAAACTTACTCAAGCTTTGTTCAAAGTATTGCAATAATATTCACCCCAAAAACAGTTTGTAGGCGGTGTTTTGACTCTCATCCCAATAGCGATAGCCGAGCGTATCGAGAAACGCCTGCCAGTCGTTCATCTCGTGGGGCGGAACCTGCATTCCAACCACAATGCGACCATAGTCGGCTCCGTGATTGCGATAGTGAAAGAGACTGATATTCCAATCGGGACTCATGCAGGCGAGAAACTTGATCAGCGCACCCGGACGCTCAGGAAACTCAAAACGATAGAGCAATTCATTATGAGCCAGCGGCGATCGTCCGCCAACCATGTGTCTGAGATGCAGTTTTGTGAGTTCGTCGTCGGTTAAGTCGATCGTGTTGAATCCATTTGCCTCAAAAGTGGCTGCAATCTGAGCCGCATCTGCTCGATTTTGAATCTGAATGCCGACGAAAATATGCGCTACTTTGTCATCAGCGATTCGGTAGCTAAACTCGGTCAAACTGCGTTTGCCTAGGCACTCACAAAACTTCTTTAAGCTGCCATTTTTTTCAGGAATCGTCACCGCAAAAATGGCTTCTCGACGTTCGCCAAATTCTGCTCGTTCTGCCACAAATCGCAGCCGATCGAAGTTCATATTCGCACCGCAGGCAATGGCGACGAGGGTTTGTCCTTGAATCTGTTCGCGCTCGACATAAGCTTTTGCGCCAGCGATCGCCAAAGCTCCCGCAGGTTCAAGAATCGATCGCGTGTCTTCAAACACATCTTTAATCGCTGCACAAATATGGTCAGTATCGACTAACAGCACTTCATCGACATACTCTTGACACAGCCGAAAGGTTTCGACTCCGACTTCACTCACGGCAACGCCATCGGCAAACAATCCAACGCGGGGCAACTTAATGCGATATCCCGCTTTTAACGACTGAGACATCGCATCGGCATCGACAGGTTCAACGCCAATGATCTTGATTTCAGGACGCAATCGTTTCACATAAGCGGCAATTCCAGAAATCAATCCGCCACCGCCAATGGCCACAAAAATTGCATGGATCGGCTGTTGATGCTGACGCAAAATCTCCATCGCGATCGTGCCCTGCCCCGCAATCACATCCGGGTCATCAAACGGATGGATAAACGTCAATCCTTTCTCGACTTCTAGCTGCCGCGCATAAGCATAGGCCTCATCATAGGTGTCACCATGCAAAATCACTTCACCGCCACGAGCTTTCACCGCGTCAATTTTCACCTGCGGAGTCGTCATCGGCATCACCACGATCGCCGTCGTTCCTAGGTGACGAGCACCGAGGGCAACACCTTGAGCGTGGTTTCCAGCAGACGCAGCAATCACACCCAGCGCGAGAACATCGGGCGGCAGTTGCGCCATTTTGTTATAAGCACCCCGCAGCTTAAACGAAAACACAGACTGCATATCTTCGCGCTTGAGCAGCACTTTGTTATCGAGGCGGGCCGAGAGATTAGGCGCAACCTCTAGCGCGGTCTCTTGGGCAACATCATAGACGCGAGCCGTCAGAATTTTTTCGAGATAGTTGGGGTGCATAGCGCAAACGCAGACGCAGGATAGGAGACCATTGTACCTGACTGACTCGGCGGTTGATTTTCCATCCCGCATCGATTGCAGCAAATGGCGATCGTGCCCTTCCCCAGGTTGATTTAGAATTGAGAAGCCGAGAAGCCGAGCTTACCCCATGACCCTCTTCTCACAAACCAATCTCAACCTCCCCGATAGTGACGGCAAACCAATGGCGGACAATACCGAGCAGTTCCGTTGGATTGTCACGATCAAAGAGAACTTAGAAGTGCTGTTTGCGAATGACGAAACCGTTTTCATCGCCGGAGATCTGCTGTGGTATCCCGTTCCGACTCGCATTATCGCTCCTGTAGCTCCCGATGTGATGGTTGTGTTCGGCAGACCCAAAGGCAAGCGCAGTTCTTACCGTCAATGGCGAGAAGAAAACATTCCTCCGCAGGTGGTTTTTGAGATTCTGTCTCCTAGCAATAACGCCGACGAGATGGAGCGCAAGCTGGAATTTTATGACACCTATGGGATTGAAGAATATTATTTATACGATCCCGACACGTTCCGATTAGATGGCTGGCATCGGCAAGATGGGCATCTCACAAAGCTGTGGCAATTAGATGGACAAGTTAGTCCTCGTTTAGGCATTCGCTTTGAGACAGGTCAAGGAGAGTTAGTGATCTACCGTCCTGATGGTCAGCGATTTTTGACCTCGATCGAGATGGATCAACGGATTCAGCAAGCAGAGTCTTTGTTAGAGCAAGAACGCCAGCGATCGCAGCAGCTAGAAGACTACTTACGAGCGATCGGTGTTAATCCTGATGATCTTCCCTAACAAAAAAGCTGGTAGCTTCTAACTTAGAATGACTACCAGCTTTATTTTTTAGCGTTTAGTAATGAGAAGTCTCATTACCCATCCCAGTTACTTCGACTCGGTAAAGTCAGCATCGATCACATCATCGCCACCGCCCGAAGTCGTGCCACCCGCTCCCGGAGGAGGAGTGCCATCTTCAGGAGCCGCACCGCCACCCGACTGCTGATATAAGTTGGTCGTGATGCCATAGAGAGCTTGTTGGAGATCAGTCGTCATCGTTTTGATCTTGTCAAAATCTTCGGCAGCGATCGCCGCTCTCAGATCTTTGACCAACCCATCCACTTTCGTCTTGTCATCCGCCGGAACTTTATCACCCAACTCGCTCATCTGCTTTTCAGCTTGATAAGCCAGAGAATCGGCTTGATTCTTGAGGTCGATGCGCTCACGCCGCTCTTTGTCAGTCGAGGCGTTTTGTTCGGCATCGCGCACCATCCGCTCAACGTCATCTTTAGGCAACGTCGAAGCGCCCGTGATGCTGATTGACTGCTCTTTGCCCGTGCCCTTATCTTTTGCGCCCACGGTCAAAATGCCGTTTGCGTCAATGTCAAAGGTGACTTCGATTTGAGGAACGCCACGAGGAGCCGGAGGAATGCCGTCTAACCGGAAGGTTCCGAGACTCTTGTTGTCGTTCGACATTTCGCGCTCACCCTGCAAAACGTGAATTTCCACGTTGCTTTGTCCATCCACCGCCGTTGAGAAAACCTCAAACTTCTTAGTGGGGATCGTGGTGTTGCGAGGAATAATCTTGGTCATCACGCCGCCCAAGGTTTCAACACCGAGAGATAGCGGGGTGACATCTAGCAGCAACAGCCCTTCGGCTCCTGCTTCACCAGAGAGAATGCCCGCCTGAATCGCGGCACCCATGGCGACCACTTCATCAGGGTTAACGGTCTGGTTAGGGTCTTTGCCCAAGACGCGCTTGACAACCGCCTGCACAGCAGGAATGCGAGTCGAACCGCCAACTAAGACAACTTCATCGATCTTGCTCTTGTCGAGCTTAGAATCGCGCAGCGCTGCCTCAACCGGAATGCGGCAGCGATCGATTAGATCGGCGCACAGTTCTTCAAATTTCTGGCGAGTCAACGTGGTGTCAAGGTGCTTGGGGCCGTCTTGAGTCGCGGTGATAAAGGGCAGGTTGATGTCAGCCTGAGTCAGGTTAGACAGGTCAATCTTCGCTTTTTCAGCCGCCTCAGTCAGACGCTGCAAGGCTTGCTTATCTTTGCGGAGGTCGATGCCTTCCGATCGCTGAAACTCACCCGCGAGATAATCGACGATCTTCTTGTCAAAGTCGTCTCCGCCCAAGTGAGTGTCACCAGACGTGGCTAACACCTCAAACACGCCATCGCCAACTTCTAGGATCGATACGTCAAACGTACCGCCACCTAGGTCAAAGACGATAATCGTTTCGTTGCTTTTCTTCTCTAAGCCATAGGCCAAGGAGGCTGCGGTCGGCTCGTTGACAATCCGCAAGACTTCTACACCCGCGATTTTTCCAGCGTCTTTGGTCGCTTGGCGCTGCGAGTCGTTAAAATAAGCCGGAACCGTGATCACGGCTTGAGTCACCGTTTCGCCGAGATATTTGCTGGCATCTTCGATCAGTTTGCGAAGCACTTGGGCAGAGATTTCTTCGGGGGCAAATTGCTTGCCAGCAGCGGGGCAATCGAGCTTAACGTTGCCACCTACATTGAGGACTTTATAAGAAACTTCGGTGGCTTCATGGGTGATCTCATCAAATCGCCGACCGATAAACCGTTTCACTGAATAGAAGGTATTTTCGGAGTTCATCACAGCTTGACGCTTGGCGATTTGACCGACGAGGCGATCGCCATTTTTTACGAAAGCTACGATTGAGGGCGTGGTTCTCGCCCCTTCAGCGTTAGCGATTACGGTCGGTTTGCCGCCTTCCATCACGGCGACACAGGAGTTTGTAGTACCTAAGTCAATTCCAACAACTTTTGCCATATGAGTGCTTTGGCTCCAACAATAAATGCGATTTTTAGGGGTTATGAGGGGACTGGCGTTGTCAGCCAGAATCGGCAAAGGAGGGCAGCCAGGACTCAAACGGGCTTTAAAACCCTTTGCATGAGTGGTGCTTGCCCAGCGAAATTCGTCCTCCAAGTCAGGTCGTGAGAGAGTAATACACTCAATGCCAACTGAGCGGCATTCGATCCCCTCCTTATATAGTGTTCAGGTTCCGTCAATCCATGAAGGCGTATTTACCGAACCTGAAGGAGGGCGGTTGAGAGAATTTTGCGGGCCAAATCAATCCAATTCAGCCCGCAAAACTCAGCTTTTTCTAGCTTTGGGCCCAGGCATCGCCCGTTTCAGACGGGTCTGTGGAGGAGGCGATCGTAGCCGTTTCAGCTTGATCAGCTTCATTCGGCCCGGTCAGATTCAGCGTCACCACTGAGGGGCGAACAGCCTGCACTTTGGGCAGCGTCAAGGTCAGAATGCCATCTTTAAAGTCAGCAGTGACCCGATCGTTTTCCACCGGGGAGGGCAGCGAGATCGCGCGCTGAAACTTGCCATAGCGAAACTCAGAGCGGAAGAAGCCATTTTCTTCGGTGTTGGTTTCAGCCTTGTGCTCACCAGAGAGCGCCACACCGTTGCGACCGATTTTTACCGCCAGATCCTTAGCTTCGATGCCAGGAAGCTGGACTCGGAGCACAAATTCGGCATCGCTGCTCTGAAGTTCGACGGCGGGTTGCCAGGTGGGTTCAACACGCTTGACCGTTGCTAGGTCTTCAAAGACGCGATCGAACTGACGACGCATCGCTTCCATTTCTTGCCAGGGTTGCCAATTAACGAGAGTCATCATAAGACGTTACCTTTTGAGAGAGAGTAGCTTTTGACAGAGAGGGAATTGGAGCGAGGGAAGGGTTTAACTTGACCGCTCTCACCTGCATGAATCTAATTTAAGATGTGCAGTAGATTAGGGCACTGAGGCAAACCGTAACGAAAGAGTGGGAGTTACCGATGGGGGATGAGAGCGCGATCGCCGCTTTGGGAGAGAACCCGTCAAAAGAGATGGGTTTCCCGTCTGATTGGTAGGATAGAGACAGTCTTTGTGAGCGATCGCGATGTCGGGCGTTTACATCAATCCCAAAACAGATTTTGCGTTTAAGAAGATCTTTGGCTCAAAGCAGAGCAAAGATATCTTGATCAGTTTTCTCAACGCGATTTTGTATCAATCTCGGCCGATTATTGAAGATCTAGAGATTCTCGATCCCTATCAAGCGCCGCGAATTAAGGGCATTAAAGACTCTTATCTTGGATGTCAAGGCCACGATCGTGGGTCACAAAACGGTGATTATCGAAATGCAGGTGCTCAACGTTTTAGGATTTGAGAAGCGAGTTCTTTACAACGCTGCAAAGGCATTTTCGATTCAGCTAAACGTAGGAGACGATTACACCTTGTTAAATCCTGTGATTGCGCTCACGATCACAGATTTTGAAATGTTTTCTGAAAGCCCTAAAGTCATTTCTCGATACAGACTTAAAGAACAAGATGAACTGACTGATTACAGTGACGATATCGAGCTTGTGTTTGTTGAGTTACCCAAATTTGACAAACCGCTCAGAGAACTGGAATCGATTAGTGATAAGTGGCTGTATTTCCTCAAATGCGCCAACCAGCTTGAAGCGGTGCCCTCTAGCCTAGAGTCGATTCCTGAGATCAATCACGCCTTTAGTGTCGCTAAACAAAGCAAGTTAACGCGCAAAGAGTTAGAAGTTTTAGAAAAGCGAGAAATTTTTATTCACGACAGCCGCAACGCGATTCTCAAAGCCCGACAAGAAGGCAGGCTAGAAGGTGAAGCGATCGGGGCCAAACAAAGCGCGATCGCCATCGCCCGGCAGCTATTAGATGTTTTAGATATCGAAACCATCAGTCAGACCACTGGCTTAAGCGTTGAAGACATTCAAACGCTAAGATGAGGGGTTTTTAGGCCTCGCAGAATGTGACAGGATAGAGGAAGTGTTTACTGCGAGTTTTGCCTCATGTCTGCGATCGATCCCTCTCTTGACGCTACGCTGCAACACCTCAAAGCCGTGCGTCTATCGCTGCTGCGTCTCCACAAAGCCTTGCTTGACTCTGAACGCGAAGCCTATGAGCAGACTCATGGGCCGATCCGATCGCAGGGCGAGTTGTTTCGGCTCGTTTTAGATGATGAATGGTTTAGCTGGCTGCGTCCCGTCTCGCAGTTTATCGTTCAAGTTGACGAAGCATTGGCGGCCAAAGAGCCGATCAATAGCACCCAAGCCACTGAGTTTTTGAGCCAAGCCCGCACGTTACTTCAGCCTGCTGCAACAGGCAGCGCTTCTGAGCAACGCTATTATCAGGCAATTCAGCGCGACCCGACCATTGCCTTAATGAATGCAGATTGGTCAAAATTGTTTTGCTGATCTCTTTTTTTAGAGTCTCATTTTATGTTTTGAAATGAGAGTGGAAGGTACTATTTTTGCATTTTTAGCCGATTAGTCGATTTAAATCTTTATTCATTTCTAATTTGAATTAGATTATGAAGATGTTTTAATTTTATCTCTATCAGTCGATAGATTTTTCAACCGCGTCAGCTATGCCAATATAGGTGAGTGAACAGGTGTCTCTCTGCGACTTCACTCGCGATCGATACAGCGTCAAGTCTCAGAGCAGAGATCAGCCAAGTCTTAAATCTAAGATTTACTCCCTGGTTTATAGATTCACTCATCATTCTTTACGTTTTTAGTCAGTTTATAAATAGTGAAAATCACCGTGGGCGATCGGGGTCAACAACTGCCCTATGCCCTAGCGATCAGCAGTCCTACTCCTTAATCGGCTGACTTTAATCAATTAATTTAATTAGCCAGAGTTGGAGCTTATGCAAAATTGTCTTTGTTGCTCCGATACCCTTCTTCGCCACATCAAAGGGAGATCTACCTACTGGTTTTGCCGAACTTGCTGGCAAGAAATGCCCGTTTTTGAACTAAAAAATAGCCAATTGACAAGCCCTCTCTTGTCTCCCATGCCTAACAGAAGTCGTTTAAGCTCGATCGCTGTCCCAACCCTAACCCATTAGGAGTGTACCCATGAGTTCTGCGAGTAATCCACAAGCTGCCCCCATGCAGACGCTTTTAGAGAAAAATGGATCGACCTCACCCTCAACTCATTCCATTTTTGCTCGCACGGCGATCGCTCTAAACAGCATCCTCGCCACCGCAGGCACAGAAGCCTACATCAACGGTTTAGAGATTCCTGACGCGGCCCTAAAGTCATTGCTCAATGTCTCCGCACAGACCAACTACAAACACTTTTCTGAGCTATTGGTGCCCTATGAATGGCTATCGCAAGAAAGCAAGCATCTCGCTGAAGACCCGCAACACTTAATGCAGATTCAGTACGATTTGCCCAAGACTCTCTTTCAACATGATATACCCCAAATACACCATGGCCCTGTGGGACAAAGGATGATACTCACTATTACAAACGCAATCAGGTGAAAGCCAATTAGGGTTTCTGTGAGCCGCTCGTAATCTCGCGCTAATCGCCGAAACCGCGATGGCGACCTCAACGGATTCCCCCGTCATCTGCTGCACTTGGTGCATCAGTTCTGCGACCTGCGCTCGGTCTTGCTCGTTCGCAGGCGTGACGTGCAGGGCAAGCAAATGTCCTAGCGTGGGCGAAGGGGCACTGATATACCCCAAATACACCATGGCCCTGTGGGACAAAGGAGCCACCCATCTAGAGCAAGCTCAACGGCATATGCTAGATGATGTGATCGAAAAACTCGGCATCAACGATGGTGACGAGATATTAGACTTGGGCTGTGGTTGGGGTGCTGCCTCAAACTATATCTTGGCTCGATTTCCTCACGCTAGAGTCACTGCTGTCAATCTCAGCCACCCGCAATGTGACTATATTCGCCAGAAAATGCAACTCCCTGAAAGCCACCTGAGTTCTGATCGTTTCAGGCTCTATGAGGCAGATTTTAACGACGTGCAGTTTGTGACAAGATTCGACAAAATCATCGCGATCGGGCTATTTGAGCATATTGGCAACTTGACGAGATCCTGCCATAAACTGGCAACTTATCTCAACCCTCATGGGAAAGTATTCATTCACATCATTAGCACTCAACTGCCCAGCAACATCACCCATCCGTTTATCAATCAATATATCTTTCCCAATATGCGGGTGTGGAATTGTGACGTGATGCCACAGATCAATCAAGACATCAAAACCGTTAGCCAGTGGTATATCAATGGCAACAGCTACGCCCAGACGCTAAGAGTGTGGCTCAAAAACTTTGACGATCACCAAACCCAGCTTCAAAGACTAGACTATGGCATGAGCTATAGCAAGTTCCGGCGAATCTGGAGACTGTATTTGCTTCTGTGTATGCAGCATTTTAGGAGTGGTGCGGGCAAGGTGTTAGGCAATGCTCAATATCTATTAGTTCACGCTTGATTTGCAGCCGAAGTCTTTTAAATTTGACCGCTTTGAGCCAGGCTTAGAAACTACAGGTGTCTCTGATGAACTCGTTATCTTCGCGTCAATCTACACTATTTTGGTGGGTAGAAGTCTACACTTCTTTTCCCCACCAAATTTATTATCTGGGCCCTTTCAAAAGCCGAGAAAAGGCAAGAGTTTCGAGAGGCACTCACGTTGAATGATTCATCAATTGCGTGAATTATTCAACAATTGGTCATGAGCTTCCCTGGTGGCAACTTTTAGCTCCAATGAGTTCAAGCAGGCAAACAAGTGATAGATTTAGGTTACGGAAATTAGAAAAGTTTTCGCAACCTATAGTATGTTTCATTCCTGTGGTTGTAGGAGTTGAACTAAACATTACCCACGACGAAAACAGACAAGGAGCCTACCATGATCGCAGTTTTTATCCGTTTTCGCTATGAAAGCGAATTCAATGAGGCATACGTGCGGCAGATCGCAGACGGAGCACGAGCAAAGTTTGAAGGCATGCCTGGGCTCCGTTCAAAGACATTCACGGTTGATTCAGTCAACCAAGAGGCGCTTAATTTCTATGTTTGGGATTCTGAGGAGGCAGCGAAGGCATTTTTTTCGCCGCAACTAATCGAACAAGTAACTGAGCTATATGGCATCCGACCTACCATACAATTTGCTGATGTAGCTACGCTCGTTGACAACCGGGCCTCCTAACTAGGAGTTGCCATAACGGGATAGTTGGGGCGATCGGTTGGTTTAGCAATCGTTCACATCATTAAGCTTTGAGCCAATATCTACCAGCATCCTCCACCATCGCTTCTGTTGGGTAAGCCTTTCCCTCGCCTCTACGGGCCAGACATCTTTTGTAATTGCCCGAAACTGCCAAAGTTTACCTTCGACGCGGAAGATCTAGCAGCCCCACACTTCCACCCTGCACCACCTTTTCATCGCGAGAATTGATGAAGTGATTGGCTCCCAGTTCTCTAGCTTCAGGCTCTTTATCAGGGCAGGTCGAAAAAGCCGTCACATCGCAGCCCCAAGCGTGAAGAAACCGCAGCCCCATGTGACCCAAGCCCCCAATGCCGATCGCTCCAGGTAACGGAATCACCCACGCCTCGTGAGCACGAACCGCATCGGCAAACCCACTATAGCGACCCACGATCGTGCCTTCTGCCCCCAAGCACAGATTGTGATTGCCTGACATACACCATTCACAGGTCATGCACGATCGAGAGTCCCAGCCCAGCCCGACTCGCTGACCGGGTTTGAGAGTTTTGACTTCATTGCCAACTTGGGCGATCGTGCCAACCACTTCATGCCCTGCTACTAGTTGATCATGCTCAAGTCGCTGTGGCAGATTCCACAATATTCGACCTTAATCTCGACTTCTTCACCTCCCAAGTTCTAGGCTCATATTCAAAGGGGTTAAGTTCACCGCCCTTTTTTTCGACTCCGTAAGCGTGAATCATGCTGAAAGTTCCTTTGCAAGGCTGTTCAAGTTTGCAATGATTATCCTACCGTTAGCAGATTCAATACTTCGGACAGTTTTAGGCGGCGATAGTGCCGTAATTGCAAAGGGTTGAGTAGTTGGGATGGGATTTAATCAAGCTTGGCTCCAAGTCTAAGGTGGCAATAAATCGTTCAAGTAGGTGTTGATTGAAGGCACGACGTTTGACACTTGCCATCGAGAACACCAACGGGTCTTGACCCTGGTGCTGTTGATGCGCGTCGAACTTTGCCAAATTGAGAGCGGTAAAACTGGCATTGAAGTGAAAGTCCAGCTTCAAGACATCGCGGGCTTGACAATCCCCCAGTCCCGTAAACTGCTTGGCATCCCGGAAGAGAAATTCAATCTGGCAGCCACAACACCCCGATAAATCCAAAATCGACTCAATCGCCTAAACTAGGAATCGAAGGTTTACTTCGCCTCGTGAATACGCTTGCAAACATTCAAGCTATCACCCTCACGTCTCACCCAGAAGGTACTGTATGCCAGAGAGAACCCCTCCCCCCCGCCTGCCAGTCTGACTCAGAATGTGTGGGATCAACTCCCGACTGCCAACCGCAAACGCCTGATCTGGGTGTTGAGCCAAATGCTGGAGAACCAGGTTGTGGCTCCCTCGGTGGAGGGTCAGGCGCATGACTCCTAATCTGCCCGTCCAAGGCTTCGTGTCAGAAAAGCTGTTGCCGCACCATCTAGATCGCCTCGCGGTCGTGTACGTCCGACAGTCCACATTACAACAAGTTCTGGATCATCAAGAATCCACTCGACTTCAGTATGGACTGGTGCATCGGGCAGAAGCGTTAGGGTGGAGTCCAGAGCGAATTCTGACCATTGATGAGGATTTAGGCAAGTCGGGCAGTAGTGCAGAAGGTCGTAGCGGCTTTCAGCGCCTCGTCACCGAAGTCAGTCTGAACCATGTCGGATTAATTCTAGGAATTGAGATGTCACGGTTGGCACGCTCTTCCAAAGATTGGCATCACTTGTTAGAAGTGTGTGCCCTGTTCCGCACCCTGATTGCGGATGTGGATGGCATCTATGATCCGAGTCAGTACAACGACCGCTTACTGTTGGGGTTGAAAGGCACCATGAGTGAAGCCGAGTTGCATATTCTGAAACAACGAATGCTGCAAGGCAAGTTAAATAAAGCGCAACGGGGAGAGTTAGGGTTTCATCTGCCGATTGGCTATGTGCGTCGTTTGTCTGGGGAGATTTGCTTCGACCCTGATGAGCAAGTGCAACAAGTGGTGAAGCTGATCTTCCGGAAGTTTGAGGAGCTAGGCACCTTGAATGCGGTGCGGTGCTGCGCTACTTAGTAGGTCATCAGATCCAAGTAGGAGTGCGCGTTTTGTCCGGTGCGAATCAGGGAGATCTCGAATGGCACCGTCCCAATCGTGCCACGCTGCAAAACCTGTTAAAGAATCCGGCGTATGGAGGTGCCTATGCTTACGGTCGAAGTCACACCGACCTGAGCAAACAGCAGGCAGGACGGAAAGCAGGACGACCCTACCAAGGCTGTGTCGTCACCCCACGAGCGGAATGGCAAGTCTTGATTCACGACCACCATCCAGCTTACATTTCCTGGCAGCAGTACGAACAGAATCTAGCTCAGTTGAAATCGAATCGAACTCGTGCCGATGAGTTAGGGAGTACCCGTCCGGGCATCTCTTTGCTGTCTGGATTAGTCACATGCGGACGTTGTGGGTGTCGGATGAGCGTGCAGTACCATCGACAACAAAATCATCGCTACATCTGTATGCGCGAGCTATGCGATTATGGCGGTAAAGTCTGCCAGCAGATCGCTGGAGCCTGTTTAGATGAGTTGGTTGTGGAGCAGGTGTTAAACGCATTAGAACCTGCGGCACTGGAGTTATCGCTTGCTGCCGCTTCCCATTTAGAACAAGAGCGCACCGAGCTAGATCAACTTTGGCAGCAACGGTTAGAGCGAGCCGCGTTTGAGGCAGAGCGAACCGCGCGGCACTATCGGTTGGTCGAACCTGAAAACCACTTAGTGGCACGACAATTAGCACGAGAATGGGAAACGAAACTGAACATTCAACAACAACTGCAAGAGGATTACCAACGGTTCATGCATCAACAATCGAGATTACTCACGAATGAAGAACGCCAGATGATCCATAAACTAGCAGAAGATATTCCGATACTATGGAATGCTAAAACAACAACTCAAACACAGCGAAAAGAAATTATTCGATAAGTCGTTAAAAAGGTGATCATCAACGTTGAAGGAAATAGTGAACAGGTTAAGATTAAACTTGAATGGACAGGTGGAGCAATCAGTAACCTGAACCTGATTCGTCCCGTTGCAACATGGACTCAACTCAGCAACTATCCTCAATTGTGCCAACGCCTTGAACAACTCGTTCAAGCAGGTATCCCCACTGACGAGATTGTTCAGTGTCTTCGTCAAGAGGGGTTCTATCCTCCGAAGCGACGCAAGACGTTTAACAGAGAAGAAGTTCGGGTATTGATCCGGCGATTAGGATTGGTTGAGCCGCGTGCCCCTCAAATTCAATCTGCTTTGGCAGAGCAGGAATGGTGGTTGCCCGATTTGGCAGCCCTTTTACAGATGCCAACTATCACCCTCTACAACTGGGTCAGACGCGGTTGGGTGAAAGCGCGTCAGCAACCGGAGTTCCCCAAACATTGGATTATCTGGGCAGATGAACCGGAGTTGGAGCGACTCAGAACCCATCGCCAGCAGCCACCGGGCGCAATCTTACGCCAGCGTTGGCGCGGCGAAGTCCTTGAAATTACATGCTGCCCTGATTCCAGTCAGACAGACTTATCGTAGAATTTAAGACAGGAGTTTTGTGATGTCCAAAAAACGATCTCATCCAATGCAATCGCGTCATAAAGTTTCAGAGGTGTATGAGGGCATTGAGGCTGGCTTATCTCAATCCCGAAGCGCAATTTATAGAACTGAATAATCTGCTTGGGGTCTTGCTCGACATCGGTGCTGAACAGCAGAGCGGTGCGGACTCGGTTGGGAGCACGACGGTCAACCAGGTAGACAACTCGAATCTCCCGTTTCAGCGAGACGTGCCAGACGCGTTGGGTGTAGAGGTCAACTTTGGGTTGCACCGTTTCCACCCAAGTCAAACGGGTGAGGTCTGTGAGGTCAACTTTGCCGTCATACTTGCGCTTTCTGCCCCGCGTCTTCTGCACCCCGGTGTAGAGATAACGCAGGTTCGCGTCACACCGCAGTTTGCTAATCACATCCAACTTCAATCGCGTGGCACCCGTCACAAACCGCTCCTTCGCATAAGCCCCATCGACGGCTAAATACTGCACCGTGGGTGGGAGTTGAGAGCGTACCAGAGTGAGATGACCCAGATACTGATCCATCCGACTCACGCCCGCCATCTCCGTTGAGCGAAGGTTGCTGGGCGTGGAGCGCATAGCTCATCTCCGTTTCGACCTCTACCACTCCCACCAACGACACCTCTAATCCTCGCTCCACACGACTATTGCAGCCATTCCAGAAGCGGTCTAGCCCAAACGTCGCTTTGCCGCTTTTGCGAAGGAACGAGCAATCCATTACTGCAAGTTGCTGATGCCCCGGTTCGGCTGCCGCTTGAATCAGGGTTGCATTCAATTTCGCAAAGTCGACCTCTTCAATAAACTGCCGTCGATACGTCTTCTCATTCAATTCACTGTATCGACTCAAATTCGTGAAGTTCACTTTGCCACACACCACCAAAATCGTCGAGAATAACGTCACTAAAAACTTCGATTGCGGTTTGCGAAATTTCCCACTTTTGACAGTAAGGGACTTGCAGGTAAATAATCTACCAGCTAAGTCGGAACAATGGTGATGTCCCATGAATACTTCAGAACGTTGCCAGAAGGGTTGGTACTGTTTTAGCTCTTCTGGTAGCTTTGATTCCTCTTTCATAGGTGGTTTCGACCACTGTACAATTGGGGCTATTCGCCTAGCGTTTAGAGCGGTCTTGACTGAATCTAAGATTGCACCGTTCCAATAATTCTCTAATACTGCCCAACAGCGTTCAATTGGATTGTATTTGCTGTGGTACGGCGGGTAGTAAATCAATCGGATTGTCACCCCAATTGCCTGAGCGACCATTCGTTTGATGAATTGTGTGCGACTGCGGGTTGCTGCCCCTCCATCAAGGTCAATCACCCACTCGTCGAGTTGAGGATAACTAGGTCGATTGTGCGTCCACCAATCGGTAAGACAATTGACGATAAAATCACTAGTTTCAGCCGACTGCCCCATGTAGATTGCGAATTGGTGGGTGTGAGTGTTGAGAATTCCAAAGGGCACCAAGACGGTTTGCCACTCGTCGTGGTCATCAGCCTGTGGAGGATCGATTGTCCTGGCTTTGCCGCTCTTCACTTTGGCTTTGCTATCAATCGAGATTCGAACGAATGCATTATCATCCGATGCCTGACTGTTCAAAGACATTCTGGAAGATTGCATCCGTTTGAGCAATCTTTTTCAAGGGTTTGGTCTTTTGTGTTTTTTTAGGCGATATCCCAGGCGATTCAGCACCTCTTATTGTTTGACGAGTCAATTCGCGCTTCGTAACCCGCCTCACTCACAAGTGCCGCTCCACTTCGGGCAATAGAAAGGTCGATTGAAATTTTGGGTCCTCGAGCATCTACCAATGAACGAATATCCGCTTCTCCCCACTTCGCTTTTGCGTCGTCCCCTTGCCTGATAGTTGTCCACTCAGACTATTCCGGTGCGCTGTTCATGCAAACCCAGTTGGACACTATGGCGACACCAGCCTAAAACGGTTTCTGCTTTACGGGCTGAACCCTCAAAGTAGTCTTGGGTGACTTTTGCCATGAAGTCTCGTTTGCGGTTGCCAGTCAGTTTCTGAGCAGCATCTTTGAAAGTAGACTGAATGGAGTCGCTTAACATGGTTCTGTACATTCCAATTCTAGAGATTGATAGGGGCGGCGGCTGACCTACGCTTCCTACTTTCTAGAATGACTGGGAGATTATTTATCCGCAAGTCCCTAAGGTCTGTACAATTTCTTCCCTGTGGCTATCCATCCGGTGCGCTTTGTTTCTAATCTGCACCCTAGCTGATGGATAGCTTTTCTGTCCACGTCTGACCGCAAAAACTGTCCGAACTATTGTTAACTTTAATTTGACTAAATCAAAACATGAGAGTGCGATCGCACGCTGAGGACAATCGCAGGTGAGCGAGGTACTGTAAAAATAAAGTAGGTCTTCTACATTTTTTGCCCCCGCTCTCACCTCAATTTCTCGCTCACCCTACCGTCATGGCTAAATCTAAGAAATCCGAAGATGTCCCAAAGGCAATGGAAGCGAAGTTCAACAGCATCGTTGCACTGACTGATGAATTTGCGCGGCAACATCTCAACGAGGAATACGCCCATCTGATTCGTCAAGCCACGGCTGCGCTTTGCCGCAAGCGCCCTTCTCCACTCGACAAAGGACAGGCAAAGACGTGGGCTTGTGGTATTACCCATGCGATCGGGATGGTCAATTTTCTGTTTGATAGTTCTCAAAGCCCTCATATTAATGCCAGCGAACTCTATCGGGGGTTTGGGGTTGCCGAGAGTACCGGGCAAGGCAAATCAAAGCTCGTGCGGGATACGTTGAAGATGCGGCAGTTTGACCCGGATTGGTGCTTGCCCAGCATGGTCGATCGCAATCCCCTGATCTGGATGCTGTCGGTGAATGGTTTGCTGATGGATATCCGCAGCGCACCGCTTGGGGCGCAGGTGGAAGCCTATCGTAAAGGGCTGATTCCCTACATTCCAGGACACAAGGAGAACAGTGATGCGATCGCGAACGCAATAGAAGGGATGACAGCCCAAAATCCTCCTGAATCCCGAAAAGCCAAATCTGCCCAGCGTAAACTGACATCGACGAGCCAGCCGCCTTCCGCAGAAGCCCTCCAAGCGTTGTATGTTTTGGAAGTCGCCTTACTTAGTGGTCCGATTGCCGAGAAGTTTGTCAAGAAAAATCCTCAAATCGTCCGAACGATCGAGATTCGGGGGGATCAAACCTTAGAAGATCTGCATCACATCATTTTCAGAGCATTCGATCGCGAAGAGGAGCATCTGTATGAGTTTCAGTTGAAAGGGAGTGGTCCCGGCGATCCGAATGCCGATCGTTATGGGTTAGCCATGAACTCAAAGGATGATTTTGATAGCCCGATCGCAGGGGATGTTGCCAAGACCAAAATTGGAGCGTTGGGTTTAGCGATCAACGAACCGTTTGGCTATTGGTTTGATTTTGGGGATGATTGGTGGCATCAGGTAGGTGTTGTGGCGATTACAGAACCGCAACTGAAGGTCAACTATCCTCGAATTACGCAACGGGTCGGGGCGAGTCCGCCGCAGTATGCTGAATTTTAGTCGTTCATACGCTTTGAAGTCTTTCCATCTTCAGCAACTTGCCGTGAATGAAGCGAATAGCGCAATGGAAGACGTGGATACGACTGCGAGATTTGTCGAACTGACTGAGGCGGAAATCATTCAAGACTAATGAACGGCGATGGCAGACGTTTCAGCAAATTGGAAGCCGAATGTCCCATGAGCAGGTTGTGGAGCGGGCGGCAAATCTACGCAAAGAGCCGCGATCGTGATGTTTCAGCTCTCTTGGCTACCAGAAGCACTGGCTGATTTGCAAAAGCAGTTTGATTTCTTGAATGAGAAGAATCCAGAGGCAGCGAGTCGGGCGGTTCGAGCGATTCTAGCGCCATTAGGAAACTGTGATTTTATCCGTATAAATCCGGTTAGGAAACTGTGATTTTATCCGTATAAATCCGGTATAGCGAACAATGACTGTGTAGATCATCATGGAGTCTTGATGGGATAATCTGTGATAGATGAGCAGCGGATAAAGGCGTATGTGGGATTGATTGAGCAACTGTTGGGCTGTTCGCAGGGGCAGGAGGCAGAGCTTTTGCAGGCAAATGCAGAATTGGTGGATGCAGGGTTGCTGGAGGAGATGGAGCGGGTTGCGGTGCATCTTGAGAGTCAAGGCGATAGCGATGCAAAATGGCTACGGGGATTTGCGGCGCAGTTGTCGCAGGCGTTGGGTTTAGAAACCGCTAACTCGACCGGAACGGAGGATGCAGCAAGGTTTTTGCTAGAGACGTTGCAGTTGGTGGCAGAAAACCAAGGAAATACGCAACAGGTCTATGCAGTCTGGGCACAGCAGCAGGAACGGTTGAATCTGGAATTGCTAGCGGTGATGCCTCAAGTGATGGCACGGTTGTTTACCGGAGAGGCAGAACAGCGAATCTTTGTAGCGGCTGTATTGGTTGGGTTTGGCAATCTAATTCAGCAATTTCCTTTAGGTACTCGCTGGCTCAATCTAGAGTTGAGTATCGAGGCTTATCAACTCGCCCTGCAGGTGAGAACCCCCGACGCTTTCCCAGAAGAATGGGCAACGACGCAAAATAACTTGGCACTTGCCTACAAGAACCGCATCCGAGGAGAGGGCGCTGACAATCTCGAACAGGCCATCACGGCCTGTCAACTCGCCCTGCAAGTGAGAACCCCCGACGCTTTCCCAGAAGAATGGGCAACGACGCAAAATAACTTGGCACTTGCCTACAAGAACCGCATCCGGGGAGATCGGGCTGAAAATCTCGAGCAGGCCATCGCGGCCTATCAACTCGCCCTGAAAGTCTATACCCCCGACGCTTTCCCACAAGATTGGGCAACGACGCAAAATAACCTGGCAAATGCCTACACTGAACGCATCCGGGGAGAGCGGGCTGAAAATCTCGAACAGGCCATCGCGGTCTATCAACTCGCCCTGAAAGTAAGAACTCCCGCTTTCCCAGAACAATGGGCAACGACGCAAAATAACTTGGCACTTGCCTATAATAACCGCATCTGGGGAGATCGGGCTGAAAATCTCGAACAGGCGATCGCTGGCTACCAACTCGCTCTGCAAGTCTATACCCCCGATGATTTCCGAGAACGATGGGCAGGAACACAAAATAACTTGGCACTTGCCTACAGTAACCGCATTCGGGGAGATCGGGCTGAAAATCTTGAAGATGAGATCGCAGCCTATCAACTCGCCCTGAAAGTCTATACCTCCGACGCTTTCCCACAAGAGTGTCGGCGAACTGCCCGCAATCTTGGCAATCTGCACTTTGAACAACAAACCTGGTCAAACGCTGCCGAGGCTTACGACACTGCCCTCAGTGCTTATGAAGTCCTTTATCAAGCCTGCATCTTCCTCGACGGCAAAGCCGCTGAACTGGCTGAGACTGCTGATCTGCCCCGCCGTAGCGCCTATACTTTCGCCCGCATTGGCAACCTCCAAAAGGCTGTCGAAGTTCTAGAACAAGGTCGTGCCCGTGGACTCAGTGAAAGCTTAAACCGAGATCGAGCCGATCTTGACCAACTCCAACAACTTGCCCCAGTTCTGTATGAACAATATCAAAGCCTCACCACCCAACTCCGCAGTCTAGAAAATCAGCAACGCGCTAGCATGACCTCTAGCGATCTTCACAACCTAACCCCTGAAGACACGCGAGAAACCGCGATCGCCCTACGTCAGCAACTCAACACACTCATTCAAGAAGTCCGCCAAGTACCCAGTTACGAAGCTTTCTTGACCCTCCCAACCTTTGAAGATGTCCGTCGGGCTGTAACCCGCGATCGCCCCTTGGTCTACCTCGTTAGCACTTCAGCAGGCAGCCTAGCTCTCGTAGTTACCCCAGATGATATTGAGTCAATCTGGCTGAACAACTTTGCTGAAACACAACTGATTGATCTGCTAAACAATACGTGGCTGAAAGCATATAGACAGTCCCACCTCGATCGACAAGCCTGGTTCAATGCGATCGACTCCGTTACTCATCAACTCTGGCAACCTCTGATGGAACCCCTCATTCGTCATCTCAAAACCCATAACTTCCATCGAGCTACCCTCATCCCCACCGGATACTTCAGCCTGCTGCCCCTCCACGCTGCCTGGACAGAAAATTCCACAACTCCGACCGGACGACACTATGCCCTCGATGATATTCATTTCACCCACGCACCCAATGCCCAATCGCTCTCCGCTGCCCAAGAGATCGCTACTCGCACCCCAGCCGATTCAATCCTAGCGATCGACAACCCTACTCAAGATCTCAAAAACTCAGAACGAGAAGTACACGCCGCGATCGCTAACTTTCAACAGCGCACCGTTCTCCGACACACCGAAGCCACGATCGAAGCCGTGCGATCTGCTTTAGCAGATATCTCGGAGAGATCGCAACTCTCAGAAGCCTCGATCGTCCACTTCTCCTGCCACGGAAAAGCTGAACTCACCGACCCGCTTAACAGTGGACTCCAGATGAGTGACGGACTCCTTACCCTGCGCGATATCCTTGCTCTTAACTTGAGCGATCGCGGCGGTGTTCGCCTTGCCATCCTCTCCGCCTGCGAAACTGGACTTTCTGGCATCGAAAATGCTGATGAAGCCATCAGTCTGCCCACCGGACTGCTACAAGCTGGAGTCGCTGGAGTCATTGCCTCCCTCTGGTCAGTCTCCGACCTGAGTACCATGCTCCTGCTCACCAAATTCTACGACTTCTGGCGCGGCGACCAAGCCCTACCGCCTGCTCAAGCATTACGCCAAGCTCAAATTTGGCTGCGCGACACCACCAATGAGGAAAAAGTACAGGGACTCGAAGCCTCCCTGCCTGAATTTGGTGGCAGTTCTCGCTTCCCAGAATCCACCGCCCGTGTTCTCTATGACGAACTCACCTTTAGAACACCGAGCGATCACGACTTTGCTCACCCTTTCCACTGGGCAGCCTTCAGTTACACTGGATTATAAAATCTCTCCCAACTCCTATGGCTCTCCGCGACCTGATCCTCAGCAAACGAGACGAAATTCTGACTCTTGCCGCTCAGTACGATGCTGTAAACGTGCGTCTTTTCGGCTCAGTCGCTCGTGGAAACGAACGCCCCGATAGTGACGTGGATTTTCTCGTTGATGTCCAACGTCAGTGGAGCCTTTTCGACCACATCGGATTAATTCAAGACCTCGAAGATCTCTTGGGACGGAAAGTAGACCTCGTTCCTGCCGATCGGATTCGAGAATTTTGCCGCGATCGCATCCTGAGTGAAGCTATTCCTCTATGAGACAGCCAGCCCAAGACGACCCGGTTTTTCTCAGTGACATTTTGCGCTGCATTCATACTATCGAAACCTACACCCAATCTGGACAAGCCGCGTTCCTTCAGTCTCAGTTGCTCCAAGATGCTGTGATTCGCAATTTTGAAATCATCGGCGAAGCGACCAAACGCCTTTCCGCCGAACTCCGCCAACAATATCCAGAAATTCCTTGGCGACGGATGGCTGGATTTCGTGACATCCTCATTCATAACTACATGAACATCGACATTACGACCGTTTGGCAAGCAGTTCAAGAACTTTCACCGATCGCAACCCAGCTCGAATTCATTCTTCTATCAATCACGCAAGAGAACTCTAAAGACTCATAAAGTCGTCTGTCTACCCATCTGAACCGCCTACTCTCAATCTGAATTCCTCCTATGCCAACACCCGACCAAATCATTGCTGCTGCCCAAGCCATTCTCCCTGAACTTCCCGTCCTTCTTTCTCCTGAGAGCGCCGCAGAGTACGATCGGCAGATCCGCACCCTCCTTGCTCAAATTGATGAGAATCAAGCTCAACCTACTCAACTAAGCGCTCTCTTGCGCCAGTCAGACACGACACGGCAATGGATACAGCGCTTTCTCCAGGGGGAAGCTCAAGCAGATATTACCCGCTCTTTCTTGGGCTTACCAGGAGACTCCTCTCCACAACCCGCAGTCAAATATGGCTGCCCTCGGTGCGCCCACACTTGGTATCGAGAAGATACCAGCGCAATTCCGTTGTGTCCCACCCACTTAGTTCCCCTCATGCCCGCTCAATCGTAAGGTGCATCCATGACTGCAAAAGTCCTCGAAAGCTTCGGCGGCAAATTTGCTGAACAGTGGGTTGCTACCTTACTCACCCCTGCTTTTGTCTTCTGGCTTGGCGGTTTTGCCACAGCAATTCAGCGGTATGGCTGGCAGACGCTTGTTACTGAATTCACTCGTCATCCTGAACCCTTACAAATTGCCATTTTGGTAGGATGCCTGTGTATCATTGCCGCTTCTGCTTTTGTCATGCAGCGATTTGATCTAGCCACATTGCGGTTTCTAGAGGGCTATTGGCACCCGTGGCTCCATTGCTTCCGTCAACAACGCGTTCGACACTACCGCGCTCGTTGGAAACGACTCGTCCAACAGCGTCAAGAACTGAGGGCAACCGAAGAACAACGGAAACAAGAATTTGCTGCGCTCGAACATCTGAAACAGAGCCAAGGAGGTGAAAAACTCAGTGTCAGGGAGCGCGATCTCTATCTTCAACTTTGCGAACAACTGCTGACCCTAGACGAACAAGGAACCCTGATTCGTCTGGGGCAATTCCTCAGAGAAATGCCAAACACCAGCACCGACCTCATGCCTACACGACTCGGCAATCTATTACGTGCTGCCGAACGAAAACCTTTAGAAAAATATGGACTCGATGCGATCGTCTGTTGGTCGCGGCTCTGGATGCTGCTTCCCGATGCAGTCAAAAAAGACCTCCAGGAAGCTCGCGCCGACCTCAATACTGCTGCCCGTGCTTGGCTGTGGAGCCTCCTTTTCTGCGGCTGGACATTTCTCGGTTGGAACCTTTGGGCAACGTGGTCGTTGCTGTTAGGGATTTGCTCTGCTTGGTTCGCCTATCAGTGGGCGATCGATGCTGCCAGAACCTATAGTGAACTAATCGAAGCTGCATTTGACCTCTATCGCCACTTGCTCTATCAATCGATCCGCTGGAACCTTCCCCCTGAGCCTGAAGATGAACGCCGTGTTGGTGCAGACCTAACTCGCTACTTGTTAAGGGGATTCTAGCTTGGCGTATCGATTGGTAAACAAAATCTGAACGCTGACCCTCGACCCAGTTCGCTCTCAACCTCAATTCGTCCTCCCATTACTCTGACCAATCGTTCTGTGATTGCAAGCCCAATGCCACTTCCATCCTGGCGCAAATGTCGAGAGTCATCAGAGCGCCAAAAGCGTTGAAATACAGAAGGTAGATCTTCAGCAGAAATGCCGATTCCTGTGTCTTTCACCATCACCCAAAGCTTTTCTCGTTCTGCCCAAGTTTGAACCGTCACAGTGCCTTTAGGGGTGTACGCCAATGCGTTATTAATGAGGTTCGTGAGGATTTGCTTGAAGCGATCGCAGTCCGCAAAAATATGAGGTAAATTTTCAGCACCCGATAGTTCTAGAACACAGTCGCTGATCCATCCTCGGCTACAGAAACCAGCAACAACAGTCTTAATGACTGGGGAGGGAGGAAATGATTCCAATCGTAGTGGTAAACCTCCTGACTCAATGCTCGAAAGAATTCTTAGATCTGCTAATAATCGTGTCATTCGCTCTGCTTCTTCATGGAGCTGTCGCTTGATGTCCAGCGTTAGCTCGAATCCGTCTGAAGAATCTAATAGTTCCAAATAGCCTCGAATCACGGTCAGAGGAGTCCCCATTTCATGCGCCAAATCCCCCACTAATTCCTGACGACGCTCCTCAACGCCTTGCAATCGATCCGCCACACTGTTCAACGTCAATTCAAGCTGACGAATTTCTGAAATCTGGCTGGGCGGGATGCGAGCATCTAAATCCCCCTCACTAAATTGTTTCGCGACTCGTTCAATCTTCCTCAATGGCTTCAAAATCGAATGCGTTAGCGATAAACTCAGCAAACTCACTGTTAGTAAACTAGCAGCAAAAGCCAGCAATGTCCCTCGATCGTTGACTCGATAAAAGATGTCAACAATGTCATTGTATGAATCTTGATTTGCTAACTTTTGCTCTGATGACGTTGATTGTTTGTACCGTCTTTCTAAATTGGCTAGTCGAGCCGGAAATTGCTGCGACTTGTAGCCATAAGCAACAGTCGCAGCGCAAAGGAGGGCTGATACTAACACAAGCACATTAGTCAGAAATAGTCTTAGGCGAAGGCTCATGATGTCTTTTAATCGTCTTCAAAGCTATATCCAATGCCCGTATGAGTGCGAATAAAGCGATCTCGCTGATCATCTGGATTAATCTTGCGTCGCAATCGTCCAATGTAAGTGTCAATCGATCGCTCATCGCCAATAAAGTCATTTTCTCGCACCGCATCTAGCAACTCAGAACGGCTCCACACCCGCTTCGGGCGAGATGCCATCAGTGCTAGAAGATCAAATTCAACAGTTGTGAGTCTCACAGCTTCAATCTCACCATCATCTGTTTTCTGCACCATCACTTCCCGTTTTTCTTGGTCAATAATAAAGTGCCGAGTTCCGATCGTGGTTTGCTCTCCCTGATGGCGCATCGTGCGTCGCAACACTGCCCGTAAACGCACCACTAATTCTTGAGGACTGAAAGGCTTTGTAATGTAGTCATCCGCTCCCGTGGAATAGCCCACAATGCGATCGACTTCAGCACCTTTAGCCGTCAACATAATAATGTAGGGATCTTTTCTGACAGATTTGCTCTGGCGAATGCGAGTGCAGACCTCTATCCCATCTATTTTAGGTAAGCTCAGATCTTGCACCATTCTCAACAAGGGGTTGCCAAACGGCTGAAAGTTTGTAAGAAAGGGCGTAGAAATAGTTGAATAGGACGGTTATGGAAACCATCTTGAAACACGCCCAAGGACTAGTGTACGCCCTCCTTCATCTGATGCCTAGCTCCTATCAGCACGCCAGTCTCAGTTCTCTTTTAGGATTGTTTTTAGAGGCGCAAGGGCATCCGTTGCCGCAACAGTGCCAGACGAAATCTGCTAGCGCGTTGAGTCGCTTTCTCAATCAGTATGAGGGGTCAACCCGCGGCGTACTGCGAACGACTCGCCAGCAGGTGTTGCAGCAGATGAAACAGCATCTCCCGCGCTCTGGAAGTCCACTGAAAGTTCTGATTGATTTGACCACCTTAGAGAAGTGCGGCAAGTTTCGTCATCTGAGTGACCCGACTGAGGATGAGGCAATGCCCAATCCGTGGGTGCGAGTGCTCAACGGCAAGCGAGGACTCCACATTGTCGTGCTCTACTTAGTGCTGGGTTCGTGGCAGGTGCCTTGGAGTTTCTGTATCTGGCATGGCAAGGGTGCTGCGAGTCACCCTCAACTCGCGTGTAAACTCCTCGCTCGTGTGCCCCAGACCCTCACGAAACGTTTCCCTGTCGTCGTTCTGGCAGATACCGAGTTTGGCACCGTGGAGTTTCTCACGGCGGTGCGAAAACGGCACTGGCGAGCGGTCGTGGGAATGCGCTGCACTCGTCTAATGGACACGGGCAAACCCCTCAAATCGCTTTACCGTCAATCAAAACGGGGACAGCAGGTGCGATTAGCGGGCATCGAGGTGCCGTTGACCGTTTCCTGGTTTTGGCTCAAGCGCAGTGATGGCAAGCGGGAATTGCGCTTTGTCGTCTCCACCTATCCCTATTCTGGAACCTACCTCGTGCGGTTAGGACGACAACGGTGGGCCATTGAGGGCTTCTTCAAAACCATCAAACATCGCTTTGGTTTGCATTGCTTTGGACAGAAGACTCGACTGGGCATTTACCGTTGGTTGCTGTTATCCCTCATTGCTTACCTGCTTGCCCATTGGGTCTCTCGAACGTTCCCCACCTGGGCACCGCTTGATTGGGGTGAAGTCAGTGCCCAAGCAATTGCAGAACTTTTGCCTCAAGTCCTATGGATGAAGCTATTGCATCAGATTCAAAAGCACCGGAAACTTGCGGATGACCTAGGGTTTGAAATCCTTGTCAAGCCCCTCCCCTTAGCTTGTTGAGACTGCTGCAAGATGTGAGTTACCCCATCCATACTCGTCGGCGTTTTGGAAAAATTGCAGAAAGCTGGCGGCATAAGTCATCAATTTTTCAGAAATACAGCCGTGAACTACACAAGTGCCACCAACTTGATCGCGTTCGACGATAGCGACCTTAGCGCTATAGCTGGCGGCTCGTTCTGATGCAGCTAGACCGCCTGGACCCGCTCCAATCACAATTAAGTCATAGTCAAAATTTATCGTATTAAGTCTGTCCATTCTAGAGAAAACGATCGCCACTTATATCAGCTTCCGACATCCACATGAAACTAGAATGAAATTACTGTATACCCATAGAACGAGATCAGAACGTTTAAGGGAAATCGAAAACCAGATTTAACGCAAGCGTTAGGAAAGTAACATCTGCGTTAAAGCTAGTATTTTCAACAGTAGCTACAAGACTATCGCCTATGCAGAGACAGGTTTAAAGTTGTCTAGCAACACAGCAGAATCATATAGTGGGTCGCCAACATTCACAACGCCAAGTCCTAATATGTAGGTACCAGATTTTGTGATTCCAGCAGAGAATGTCTCATACCCCGTTCGTTCCAGAACATCGTTCGGGAAGAATTAGAGGCTGAGTTAAGCTCAACATTACTTGATCAAGAATGGGATTTGCCCACTGATGCACACTCAGCACTCAGCACTCAGCAACACTGTTGTATCGAATTTGAATGCTTCCTTCTCTAGAACTTCCTGAAACAGCCCTAAGTACAAGACAAAAGCTTGCTAAAAGAGGGTAGGAAAGGGTTTCATGCAAATAGTGAGTTTGCAGGATGAAACCCTATGAATCGGATTACTCAATTACGGCAAACATTGCAGCCTCTGCTCGGCTGGCATGGAGCAAGAGTTACCTTTCTGTCCTTGTTTCTGGTTGCCCTGTTCCGGGTCAAGACGGTGAACCTGGCAGAGGTGGCAACTGGATTTGCGGGACGTGCAAAAGCCGAGTCGAATGACAAACGCATCCAACGATTTCTGCGCTCGTTTGAGATTAACTACGACCAGATCGCCCAGTTGGTCGTGACGATGGTGGGGATTCCGAAGCCGTGGGTCTTAAGTGTGAACCGCACCACCTGGGAGTTTGGGTCAGTGACCATCAACATTCTGATGTTAGGGGTCGTGCATCAAGGGGTAGCGTTTCCTCTGTTTTGGCATCTATTAGACAAGCGGGGTAACTCGAACACGCAAGAGCGCTTTGATCAGTGGGTCGAGTTTCTGTGCGTCTTTGCACCTGAAGACATCGCTTTTTTGACCGCAGACCGGGAGTTTATCGGCACCCAATGGTTTGCCTTGCTAATGGCAGAGCCTGTGACTCGCTTTCGCATCCGCATTCGCGAGTCGGAGTTCCTGTTTGATGGGCAGCAATCGCTTAAAACCACGATTGTGTTTCAAGATTTGCAGCCTCATCAATCCAAGGTGCTGTCACGCAAACGACGGCTTTGGGGGCATTGGCTTTACTTGGCAGGATTACGACTCGAAGACGGGTCGTTGCTGGTGGTTGCCACGAACCATGAACCCTCCACTGCCATTGCTGACTATGCTCTGCGTTGGGGCATCGAAACCTTGTTTGGCTGCTTGAAAACCCGTGGCTTTTGTCTGGAGGCAACCCAAATCAGAGACCCGGAACGACTCAAGAAGCTCATCGCTCTCTTGACCTTGGCGTTCTGCTGGGCACATCGAGTCGGGGAATGGGTCGGGGAACATCAGCCCATTCAAATCAAAAAGCATGGACGCAACGCCAGGAGCATCTTTCGTACCGGGTTAGATCACCTCCGCCAGATTTTACTCAACCTCGATACTCGTCAAGCGCAGTTTGTCCAAGTTCTAAAACTTTTGTCCTGTACTTAGGAAACAGCCAACTCAAGCTCAGTAGGATCACTAAACAACTCAGTAGACAGATCGTTCCAACGGCTGCAATGAGTGTTGCAAGTTGTGGATTGACTAGGCGAACCCAGAAGTGGATCAGGTTTTGCATTTTGTAGGGTGAATTGAGAGAACAATCGTAATGTATCGAACAAACGTCAAGAAGTTGAAAAGAACCGTAAAACCAGCCAATCTTTCCAAGTTCTTGACTTTCTTCTACTACACTCTTTTTAGAGGAAGTCTTTCAATTTTAACTATTGTAGATTTATCCTCTCACCTTTACTTCCCGGCTTTAGCTGGGATTTTTTGTGTAGGAGTTCAGCATGACTTTAAGCGTCAGGTTTGAAATAATCGAGCCAGCGATCGCCCGAATCGGCTCTCACCAGCCCGACCACGATATCCGGTAATGCGGACAGGCTCGGATAGACAAGATAGCGAGGTTCCCACTGAGGTTGGAATTTCTCCTTAAACTCACGTAACCCCTGAAAGTTGTAAAACTGATTCAAGTGCGTTGAGAGATAGTGCAATGCCTTCTCAGTCCGTTGGGAATTGGGTGCTTCTCCAACCCCTGCTAGCGGGGAAAGACTGAAATTAAAGCCATCATAGTCAAGCTGCTGAAAGTGCTGCAAGAGTGAAACAAACAGGAAGTCCATTGTTCCATTGGGAACCTCCTGGCGATGCCGCATCAGGTCAACGGTTACTTCTGGCTGATGGTAGTTTGACAGCAAATTGACAAAAGCAATAATCTGATACTCTGCATCAAAAACAACTCCAATGAAGCACTCTCGTAGGTAGTCTGGATCAAACCAACCGATCGAGAATTGCTTTTCCGCCCCTTGTTTGTGCTGCAACCATTCATCACTCACGGGCTTGAGTTGACGGAGCAACGTGTCTGAGATCGGAGGAGCATAAACCTGAGCCGTATATCTTATCTTTGTGAGACGGTTAACAGCCGTTCTCAAATTTTGGTTTGCTTTTCCCTTTAGTGAAAACGTTTTGAGATTGATAATTGCCTCTTCACCAACTTGCAGCGATCGCAAACCGAGAGAAGTGTAGAGGTCAAGTTGATCAGGCGGAACCTCGTAAAATGCTGCATACCAGTCATTGAGATCGCAAAATTGCTGAAAGCTAACAATCGCTTCTTGTCGATCTTCAACTGAACCAATCGGATCACCTAACGCGATTGCGGCTCGTCCTTTTGCGACATAAGCAATGACCGTTTGACCTGACGGGCTAAAGTAATAGGCTTTATCTTCCAACAGTGCCAGTCGAGCGAGCGAGGTTTGCCCATGCTGATCCACGATCGCTCTCGCACGCTCCCACTCAGATGTCTTAGACGGATCGCCTCGGAGCAACACAGGCCGCAGCAGCATAAACAATGCATAGCCCAACGTGGTCGCACCAACCATGTAAATAGAATCAGCAAAAAATTGACCAAATCGGGTTTTCGCTTCTAGACCTGCATTGTCTCCTGTAAAAAACATGGCTAATGTCTGCAAAAGTGCCTGCCTAAAGCCAAAATTGACAAACTGTTGATCGATCGTAAACCGTCCATCCAGAATGTAGAATCCCAGTGTTCCATAAGCCAAGGTAAACAAGAGCGCACCAACCAAGACTCTAATGCCTTGGGCGATCGAAGGTTGGTCTGACTGTGCGGTAAAGACACGCCTCATCAAAATCAACTGAAGCAGCAGCACTCCTGACAATAATCCTTCCTCGTAGTCGAACCCTTTAATCAGGTTGCTTAAGATGGAGATGACCAGCAGACCAACGGTCAGTAACCACGCTACCCGCTTGCGTCGCAGTAGGTGAGCCGCGAGTGTGAGCAAGATAAATCCACTAATGGCAGCAAAAAAGTGTCCACCCGCTCGTACTGGAAACGGAAAAATTTTCCTGAGCCACTCGATTCGCTCTGGCAAGCTGGGCGTAACCGCAGAGATTAGATTAGCAATTCCAGTCAAACTCGTGAGGAGCGTGGCTGTCCACAGTCCAATCTGGTCTCGTCGTGTTAACGCCATTTTTGACCTTGCTCTTGGGCTTATTTTTCTGTCATTGCAAGGCTTAGAGAATTACTCAAGCTTACTTTTTGAAGTGTAGAAAGCAAACGTTAAGAACTTGGAAAGATTTGCACTTGTGAAGAATTATTCCGGCGTGATTCACCAACCGTTGGCTTTGTTGATCTCACCTTCTATTAACTTGATCTCAGAGCGCTTCAATGATTGCTTGAAAAGCAGAGTAATCATGAGGAGCCACAACTTTTTTAGCTTGACTCCAATCTTTCCAAGTTCTTGACTTTCAGTGCATACAGTGAAATGGCAAACCGATATTAGGTGGATTTGACTCGATGAAAACTTCAACAAAACTCATTTTGACGGCTGCTGCGATCGGAACATTAGGACTCGGCGGTCTAGCTAAACTGGTTAACGCAGCTCAGATGCAATCTCCTGTTGCAGTCATGCCCGCTGCTCAAGTCACCGAAAAGAGTGACGGAGATAGCGAAGCCAATCCTGCGACAGAAGCACCAGAAAACGCTCTTAAGTCTCAACTTCAAGCAAACAAACCGACTCAAAAGGCAGAAGCGAGTGACGGAGATGGTGAAACCAATGACGACGTGAAGGAACAGCAGGAATCTCAAAAACTGCAATCCTTGGCTAAAATCACGTCTCAGCAGGCACAGCAAGCGGCTGAAGCCACTGTCAAAGGAACTGCCAGCAATGTCAAGCTAGAAAGTGAAAACGGCAGCTTAGTTTATGCGTTGTGATTAGCGCTCCGCGCAACTCCGTAGGACACAGAATGAAGTGATCGTAGATGCAGGCAACGGTAGAGTTCTCGGTACAAACACGCCAACCAGGGAGAACAACGAGAAGACTCAACCTCGTAGCAGCATCCAGGTTCCTCAAACGGATGGTGAAACCAATGACGATGGCTGATAAAAAAGCTATCGATCGAGTCTTGTAATCCTCCTTTGACAAGGATAGGTAGTGCTGATCTAACGTTGACTGCAAGCTTGTAGCAGTTTGACCCCTCAATTTTTGATCAGGAAATTGAGGGGATTTTTCTGACTCGGCACAGCAGCAAAGTCATTCACTAATCTTTCCAAGTTCTTGACTTTCTCTCGCTAATCTATGCAAAGTCACAGGTTCAGATACAGTTGCTCAAGGGAATGAACGACTTGCAATGCAAATCCGTCTAAGCCTTACAAGCGTTGTTAATTTCAATTTTCGATTATGGCAAATCAACCGCATAAGGAGTATCGAATGACGGCATCTCAACAATCAGATGAACGCTTCCGGGGTGATCTGATCAGCAAGGTTCCGCAAGTCACCTTGCTTTTCTGGATCATCAAGATTCTTGCCACAACTCTGGGTGAGACGGGCGGAGATGCTGTGTCTATGTCCATGAATCTTGGCTATCTCACCAGTACTGGGATCTTCGTCGTTATCTTTGCCGTTGCAGTCATCGCTCAGGTTCTCGCGAAGAAATTCAATCCCATCCTGTACTGGACGACGATTATCGCCACTACAACCGTGGGCACAACCCTGGCAGATTTTGTAGATCGTTCTCTGGGCATTGGCTATGCGGGCGGTACGGCAATCTTGCTGACCTTGCTCTTGGCATCTCTATTCTTGTGGTATCGCACGCTGGGGTCGATCGCGGTTCACACAGTGGGGTCGCCCAGATCTGAGATATTCTATTGGGTCACGATTATGTTTTCGCAAACCTTAGGGACGGCGCTGGGCGATTGGACAGCCGATACCCAGGGTCTTGGGTATTTGGGAAGTGCCCTCGTGTTTGGGACGATGCTGGCAGCGATCGCGGCGGCGTACTACCGAACACGAATATCTAGCACGGCGCTATTTTGGGCAGCCTTTATCTTGACTCGGCCGCTGGGCGCAGTCGTCGGTGACTTTTTAGACAAACCCGTCAGCAAAGGTGGCTTAGAGTTAAGCCGCTACTCGGCATCGGCAACCCTGCTAGTGTTAATCGTGTTGGGGATCTTGCTCTTTCCGCAGAAGCCAGCAAGACAGGGACACTAAGCAGAGAACAGTATACGGTAGTAGAAAACTATAGAGCGCAATTACATTGACCCAATGACAATTACATTAGACCTCCTTTGGAAATAGATTTTCATCCGGGGTTGTGAGAGCGATCGCGCATTCATGATGTCTTCTGTACGAATAGTTAAGACCTTCATCCCCAACCCTTCTCCCAAAAGAGAAGGGCTAGAGTTCTTGTTCCTTCTTCTAAGGAGCGAGGGTAGAGTGAGGGCAAAAAGATTCACACAGGAGGTCTAATGTTTTTATTTTAATTCTGAACGCAACTTTAACCAATCAGTCTGAGCTTGAGGGGAAGATGTCGTTGCTTTCTGTAAGAGAACAACCTTGTCTTGTATATTCAGAATGCCATACTTTTGTTGAGCAATAAGTGTATCTAGTAGAGGGACAAGCGCTTGAAGTCTCTGCCGATCAGGTTTTCTGACGACTTGGTACCGTTGCAGCCGCCATAAGTCAGCTAAGATATAGTCAACAGGATTTATTTCTCCTTTGTCATTGCGGATCATCAGAGACGGCAAGCGCTCATTCGCTAGTTCTATAATCTCTCGCCGACCTGACAGATACGGAATCAGAAAGGCGGTCGCTGAGACGCTAGCTTGCGGCGGAATCAAGTTCATTAATGCCTTGACCTGGCTTGCATGTTCCCATTGGCGACTGAGAGAAATATAGAGTGCAGGGTGACCAAAATCTGGAATTAAAAAGTAGAAAGCTCCTTGTCCATTTGTCGTAATTGCTAGAAGGATAGACAAGGCGATACATCCTCTCCAAAATCGACGAAAGCGTGGTCTAAATTGATGTTGATGGTTTGCCCACCACAGAATTGCACCATAAAACAGTCCGGGAACGACGTTCAATGCATAGCGGATATTGATGGAAAGCGCTTTATCACTTTTTTGAAGCAACAGTTCCAGTAATGGAAAGGCTGTCAGTACCCAAGTTGCAGGAGAGAGCGCAGGGACAAATGCCAAAGGGAGCCATTGAAGTGAAAGGTACTCTACCCGCCGATCGAAGGGAGTCAATAAACTCACTGCCAGTTCTTTAGGGTGACTGATGATGCTCCAGAGAAGTTGCAGAGTAGTAGGAGTACCTCCTTGAACATACTGAGCATACTGGTGAAAGTAACTTTTTACGTATAGACGGGAACTATCATTAGAAAACAACGGCATTAATACGTTTGTTACTAGAGCAATATAGCTAAAACTTAATAGGCATAAAGCCAAGCCTAAGCGAAAATAGCGACGGATTAAAATTAAGTAGGCACCAATGCTAAAGATGATAAACCCTGTGTCTTCTCGAATTCCTAATGTCAAAGCAACAAAGAGCCAAAACAATCGCCATCTACGTTTTGCTAAAGCAAGTAGTAAACTGAATACGAATAGAGGAATCTGGCAAGCCTCATAAAAATTACCCAATGACGGTGCCATCACAGCGATAGAGCCGTAAAAACTAGCAGTCATTAAAACAGCGATCGAGAAAGGGAGATAATGACGAGCTAGAGCGAACAAGACCATTCCTGCTGCCGTAACTAATGTGATTTGTAAAATCACTAAAGTAGCACCGTTAGGAAATAGAGCATATATCGGTAGCCAAAGCAAAAAGTCAAGAACAAAGTGTTGTCCCAAATGGTAGTAAGATGCTGTAGCTATTTGACCATCATCTAGAACAGCGCTTGATTGACCAGAGGAAAGAGAGCCTTGAAACAAATGTCCACGGAGACCATTCCAAAACAACTGGTTAAAAAGTCCTTGATCGTAGGATGAGTAAAAACTGTAGTAGCGATTGAGTGAGAAAACGACCATGAAAACAAAAAATATTGATGCCAGTATCAATATTGTTCTCAGGTTTGAGTCTGGTTTTGTGAGTGGAATGTTCTTGAATAATGAGAACAACTTTAGTGTTAGATTTTTTGGTATGATTTTATATTTCATTGATGCTGAATAGTCCTTAATGCCCTAAGTTAGGATGATAATTTCTATCGTATTGTGACAACACCATACTTCGACCAAAATTTGAATTGGTTTTGAGCCTCGAACCCTAATTCAACTCTAGACAGAATCTTGTTATCAAATTCAGCGGTACTCTTCTGCCCGCAATAAAAGAAACGCTCTTGCCAGTAATCCTGCGATCGTAGGCAACCAAGCTCCAATAACAGGAGATAAAATCTCAAGTTGCCCAAATGAGTCACAGATAAATGAAAGTAAATAGTACGTGAAAATGATTACGATACTAATGGCAAAGCTAGTTCCTTTACCGCCGCGTTGAGGGCGAGTGCCGAGTGTTGCGCCTGTTAAACCAAAAACTAGACAGACCAACGGAAACGCTATTTTCTGCTGAATCCGTAAACGTAATTTGATCACAAGTTTCTCGTCTCCACTTTGCTTGACCAACTTGAGATAATTCTGAATCTGCTCAATATTCATCTCACCTTCATCTGGTTGCCGACTGGCAAGATCTAACGGAGTCCGAGAAAGCTGTAGTTGCTGCTGTTCAAACTTAAGAATATTGCGATAAGACCCATCGGGTGCAATTACATAAATCGTGCCATTAAAGAAATCCCAGGTGCTGCGAGAGGTATTCCACGTCGCAGTTTGGGCAGTAATGATCTGGCAGAGTCCATTTTGGGAAAAATCTAACACAGTCAGACTTTTCATTTGCTTACCATCGAACTGTTTTGCATAGAAAATTCGCTCTAAAACTTGCACCTTGCTACCATCAGCTTGCTTTACGTCGCCATACTGTTGATAAACAATATTATTCTGCTGGAACGCAGGTTTATCCCGCTTCAAGGCACTATCCAGCGTGACAGATGCTTGATACTTAGCCGCAGGAACGATCGCTTCGTTGAACCCAAACGTTAAAGCTGACACCAACAAGCTCAACACGATCGCGGGTGCAATTAGTCGGTAAACACTAATGCCAGCGCTGCGAAGCGCGATTAGTTCGCTGTCGGTCGAAAGACGACCATACACCATCAACGTTGATAGCAGCGTTGCCATTGGAAACGACAAGCTGACGAATTCAGGCACTTGGAAGGAAAAGACTTTGAACGCGATCGACAGAGGTAGCCCAGCATCCGTCATTTTGCGAATCAGATCGAAGAGTGCGCCAACTGACACCAGAATTGAAGACAATGCTGCAACGCCAAACAAAAAGGGACTTGCTAATTGAGATGCAATGTATCGGTCAAGTACCAAAAAAGGTGAGACCGAACGGATTGACCCAAGGGGCATAGGAATACAAAGCAAAGGAATAAGAGGCTGGGATCGACTAAAATCCTTTTATCGAAGCGATGCTTTCTTAAAATAGATGAAAAAAGTCAAGAACTCGGAAAGATTGACTAGAATTGTGAGGAATAAGGAGTCTTAGCACGAGAAAAGTGGCTCTCCTAATTTTGTAGTTGAAACCATATTATCAACTACAAAATTAGTGTTGTCTAGAGCATAGAACCCTTGCTAGAAGGCTTATAGACTTTGCTTATCATCTAATACTCAGGAGAGCAGAAAAGTTAGTCTTTTTATAGCTTTTCTTCAAAAACATTGCAGATCACTGAATCTTTCCGAGTTCTTGACTTTTACCCTTTAGAATGTTGGTTTCAAACTTCCATACACTATAAAGTTTTTTGGCAGACAACCTTTTCAAGATCTCGACCTTAACGGTACAAAATACGCACTGTAAGTTTCTAGCTCAGTAACACCCATGGACTAACGCAAGCATGATAACCGCTGAAGCAAGCAGAAGAAGAAAATGGACGGAAAATATTACCCGCTCAAACTGGTGTTTCAGATCCTGATAATTAGCCTAGCAACAATAGTCTTTGCAGCAATGCTGATCAACCTTGTTGTGACAATGAGTCGTTCGTGTGATCCTGATTATTCAACTTGCCAGCAGGCAAGGTTTCCGTGACTAAATTGATAAATACTTCAATAACTCGCCGACCGTTAGTCGCTTCAACAGAACTGTCAAAGCAGAATGCGAACAATCTATTGACTATAGAAGTAATTTCACAGATTTTCGTTGATCACCAGATGCGATTCTGTAGGAATAATAGAGCATACATATCTCCTTCTATTAGCTACACTATCTTGGCAATCGAGCAGTCTGAACATCTCCGAGCGATTCATGAACAAACTGTTTTTGAGGCATTTCAGCGGCTCGTGGTGAGCATTTCTGGCGAAAACTTCAAAGGGCGCAATTCACAGATTATAGTGGCGCTGTATGAGTTTCTAACCTTTACTGAAGCCTACGGATGGCAGCCACTGTTCTTTAATGTAGCAGAACAGATGGCTCCGATACTACGATCGCAGGGATTAAAAGTTGTAAAGCAGCATTTTCAAGAATCGGAGTTTCGGTATCTCGCTTATCGCAAGCCAATTTTTGCACTCTCGGACTTTGCTGATTCTGATGAACTATGAATAATATTTCTGCAACGGCCCACTTAGTTGCTATGTATCGCGCCTTAGAAAGTGAACGTCCAGATGCACTGTTTCAAGATCTATTTGCGCGTCGCTTGGCCGGCGGAGAAGGAGCAATGATGGTTGAAGTGCTGGGGGAGAAACAACAAGGAATCGCTGCAATGGCAATTCGCACCTGCACGATCGATGGGATGATCACACGCCTTGTAGAATCAGGCAGCGTTGACACTGTTCTAAACCTAGCGGCTGGATTAGATACCCGTCCCTATCGGTTAAATCTTCCGGCTTCCCTGCGCTGGATTGAGGTTGATTTCCCAGGCATTCTGACGCACAAAGAGCAGATACTGAAGAGCGAACAGCCCGTTTGTTGGGTAGAACGAATCAAGCTAGACCTTACTGATGTCGCCTTGAGAAAAAATCTGTTTGCACAGGTCAACGCCTCGGCAAACCAAGCTCTTGTGATTACAGAAGGTTTGTTGTCTTATCTGACTGAAGCACAAGTTGCATCTCTTGCAGCCGATTTACATCAGCAATCGAATTTTCGCTGGTGGATGTTTGAGTTAGCCTCGTCGATGATATTACAGCAGGCTCAAAAATCTGACCGACAAAGGCTATTTGACCAATACTTCGCGAATGGGAAGGCAACCTTTTTGTTTGCTCCTGATGAGGGCACAGATTTTTTTCGACCCTATGGCTGGAGAGTGAAGGAGTTTCGATCGATTTGGCAAGCGGCTTGTCTTTGCAATCGGCAAACCCACTTAGTCGGAGTTGCTGAAATTTTAATCCGCTGTTTTGCTAGACGATATTGGCAAACCATCACACAATATACTGGGTTTGTTCTACTAGAGAAAGTACCATAATTAGTCGCACTGGACTGGCAATCAGGGAAATAGTCTTGTTAAGAGAGGCAACTGCACGGTGAAACAAGTGCCAACCCCAACCTGACTACTGACGCTGATTGTCCCGCCATGACTTTGAGCGATCGATTGCGCGATCGCGAGTCCTAACCCAGACCCGCCATCCTCATGAGAGCGCGACTGATCCGCCCGCCAAAATCGGTCAAACACCCGCGCTAGATGTTCTGGAGCAATTCCGACTCCCGTATCGCTCACGTCAACCACAAGGCTTTGCCCAGTTCGATTTAACTTTACCTCGACCTTTCCTCGCTCTAGAGTGTAGTGCAAAGCATTCACAATTAGATTTATGAACAATCGAATCAGTTGTGCTGAGTCACCTAGCACAAAAGCAGACTGAGCAAGGTGAGCTTGCAGGCTGATTTGCTTGGTCTGGGCCTGAGGCTGGTATAACTCAACTATCTGCTCTAAAACTTGGGTTAAATTAACAGGTTGTCGATCTGGAACTGCTACCTTATCAGTCCGCGCTAGTAACAATAAGTCTTCGGTGAGGTGAGTCATTTGATGAGTCGCACTCGCGATCGCATCAAACTTTTCGGCATCAGTTGGGCGCATCCCATCTGAATATTTTAGAGCGACAGATACATTGCTTTTAATGACCATCAACGGACTTCGTAATTCATGGGACGCATCCGCCGTAAATTGTTTCAGACGCTCAAAACTTTCCTCGATCGGCTGCATGGCTTGGCGAGTTAACCAAACCCCTCCAATACCGCTGAGAATCAGTGCCATCACAATTCCACTTCCTAAACCCCAGTCGAGCTTTCGCAGATTTTCATCTAATTCTTCGAGAGATTGACTCGCTCTAACATATCCAAAGCGGTGTTGATTGTCGCTGCTGACAATGGGTAACGTGATCGATTGGATACGAGGGTGTGATCTCTGAACTTGAGAAGTTTCACTGCTCGAAAACGGTAAGGTCGTCACCGTTTTTCCTTGCTGAGTCATCAATCGACCCTGAAGATCAAACCATTGCAGTGCTTGACCCCGCGTAATTAAATCTTGAGCAGAAATGTCATGCCCGACTTCGAGCCGACCGTTATTTACGTCTGCGCTGGATACTGCTCCTTGTCCTAATGCGACGAGTTTGTCGGTGAGTTGCTGCTTCAGACTATACCCGTAAACAATGCGAACAGCGATCGCAAACGTTCCTAAAATCGCTGTGAAAACGATGAGGTAGGAAACCAACAAGCGATACTGAATCTGCTTAAACACAAATGCTGAAGGCAATAGAGAACAGCTAACACTAAGGGTAACTAATTGCGAAGAAATCCCGCACTAACTCCGACGAGTAGGAATACACCCATAATCAGACGATACCAAACAAATACCCAGGTAGAGCGTTTTTCTAAATAGTGAAGGAGTCCGTAAATTGCAGCAAATGCAGAAAGACTAGCTGTAACCAGTCCGACCAGTAGAATCATCCACCCATAGAGGTCAAGCCCAGCTTTGAATAGTGTATGCAGTTCGAGTGCGCCTGCTAAAATGATGGCTGGCAATCCGAGTAAAAAGGAAAATCTGGCAGCCGTTTCACGATCCATTTCTAAGAAAAGTCCTGCGGTGAGCGTCGAGCCAGAACGAGAGACTCCAGGAATGAGCGCCAAAGCTTGAGCAAGACCTACCCAAATTCCGTCTTGCATCGAAAGTTTATTGAACTCCCGATTTCGCTTGCCGCGTTTCTCTGCGATTGCCAGTAACAGAGCCATGACGATCGATGCAATCCCAACGACGGTAAGGGCGCGAAACGGAGAATTACAGGCATTGAGCGTTTTTTTCAGCAGCAACCCAGTAATTCCAATGGGAATGGTTCCAACGAGTAGCCCGATCGCGAGTCGAAAATCTTGATCCTGATAGTCTTGTTGTGCAATGGCTCGAATGGTTGCGCCAGTCATACGGTTAAGGTCTTTCCAGAAATAAGTGACAACCGCCGTCAGACTAGCTAACTGCATCGCAGCACTAAAGGCGCTGCCTGGATCTTGCCATCCCAGCAAACCTGGAACAATTCGCAGATGAGCCGTACTACTAATTGGCAGTAGCTCAGTAATGCCTTGAACAATGCCCAAGATCATGACCTTAAACCAGCCGAGTTGCACAAATCCCAAATCAACATCGCTCGAACAAGCGGAAGTGACCATAAGGTAAGAAATCATTCTACGCCGAGAGTTAAAACAACGCTCTTATCGTAGAGAAACAATGTCAAGAACTTGAAAAGATTACTGAGGTGACATTCTCCAGACGCTCATTGCTTCGCAATAGCGCGCTGGCTTCTCGGCTTCGCAACCGAGCTTTCCTGCTTCATCGGGGTTCCCAAGCAACCTTCCTCCACAGGCAGTATCACCGTTTGCCCAACGGCTACAAGTCCACGCTGCATCACCACTTGGGCGGCAGCTACATCTCGGTCAGTGACATATCCACACTCACCACACTCATGCACACGCTGACTCAGTTCTTTCTTTCCGGTCTGCGCTCCACAGTTGGGGCAAGTTTGACTTGTCCCGTTGGGGTCTACCTTGGCAAAGAACACCCCTCGCTTCCAACTCACCCATTTGAGGATGTCGAGGAAGCTCCCCCACGCAGCGTCCAAACAATGCTTTGCCAACATCCCTCGACTCATCATTTTGAAGTTGAGGTCTTCAGCAAAGATCATCCCGACTTGATCACAAAGCTGGTGAGCCGTTTGAAAGTGGAACTCTCGCCTGGTGTCGTGAATGTGTTCGTGCAGAGTGCGAATCTTGGCTTGGGCTTTCCGGTAATTCGCAGAACCCTTCTTTTTGTTTCTTAACTTGCGTTGCAGCCATTTCAGCTTGCCTTGCAAGTCCACAAAAAAGCGGGGTCGTTGAATCAACGCTCCGGTCGAAACCGCCAAGAACTTTTCCAGTCCCAAATCAATGCCGATGGGTTCACCATGGGGCAGGATGTCGGGCACTTGAACATTGCATTGCAGAATCAATTGGGCGTACCAGCGCGACGCTTTCTTCACCACTCTGACCTGCTTCACCTCGAATCCATCGGGAATCGGGCGGTGCAGATTGATCGGGATGTCCCCAAGCTTCGGCAACTTGATGCAGTTCCTGCTCAGGGGATTCGCTTTGAATTGCGGAAACACAACCGAGCGATACTGCCCAAACTTCTTGAAGCGTGGGAACCCAAAATCCCGCTCTTTCATGAACTTGAAGGCTTTATCGACTCGGCGCAGCGCGTCTTGCAGCACTTGAGACTGAACTTGTTTGAGTTCAGGAATCTCGTTCTTGGCTTGAGTCAACGCGTTCTGCTGCTTGTAGTAATCGGGGTAGGGTACGTCTGCGGGAAGGATGTATTCTGCTCTGATGCTGCAAGCGTTGACCGCACATTTACGCGAATTGATCCAGTCCTTGCGCTCTTGCAAAGCATAGTTGTAGACCTTTCTACATTGCTCCAACCAAGACAGCATTTCGGCTGATTGGGTGAGGTCTGGATAAATTCGGTAGCTGTAGGTCAGACTCAACATTCCAATAATTTAACAAATTTAGGCATTCTGTTAAATGCTCTGAGAGAGGGCTTCTTCGCTTCGCTCAGGCGCTTGGGATGTCCATGTATCAGGGGCGCTCATGCTTCGCATAGAGCGTGGAACCTATCGCCTCCCAAACCCACCACTGGTTAAACAGAATGAAGTCGATAACCGAGACCATACACCGTTTCGATAAAATCCTCTGGACTCCCAGCGACTTTCAGCTTGCGACGCAAGTTCGTAATATGAGTTTTAATCGTTTCTTCTCCCGAAGATTTATCAAACTCCCACAGCTTGTCTAGGATGGCTGAACGAGTTAAAACCTGACTAGGAGTTCGTAAAAAACACTCCAGAATCATATATTCTCTAGGCGTTAGTGATACAGGCACGCCTCCATATGTGACATGGTAAGTACTTGGATCAATTTCTAATTGACCATGAATCAAAGTTGAGGGTTTGACTTCTGAACTTCGTCGTGACAACGCCCGAATTCTTGCGGCTAATTCATCTAGTTCAAAGGGCTTAACCAAATAATCATCGGCTCCGGCATCCAATCCAATGATTTTATCGCCCGTCGTGTCGCGTGCTGTTAGCATCAGAATTAGGGCTTGGGATTTGGCAGTTCGCAACCGTTTACACAGGCTAACGCCGTCCAGCTTCGGTAACATTAAGTCCAGTAAAATCAGGTCATAAGCAACCAACTGAGACGCTTCCCATCCCTCTAAACCATCTTTCGCAATGTCTACAACATGGTGCTGATGTCGCAGATCTTCTGCTAAAGGCTTCGCAATTCGGTGATCGTCTTCAACTAATAAAATTCTCATCAGTGTTGCTAGATTACTCAGGCTTCAATCCACATTATCGCGAGGGATTGCCAAAAGAAGGAAAATCGCCGCGATCGCAAATAAACTTCCTACTAAAAAAGTTGCCTGCGGACTGACACTTTGCCACAAAAATCCTGCGAGTAAACTCGCAGGTAAAAGCGCGATTCCAGTCACGAGATTAATCAGTCCAAAGGCAGTGCCGCGTAGAGCACTGGGAATCGTGTCAGCGACGATCGCCAGCAGCAACCCTTGACTCATTCCCAGATGCAACCCATAGAGCGCAAACAGCCCCCAAATTTGCCAAGGCGCTTGGACAAACCCAAATCCCAAATAAGTCAGCGCATAGAGTGAGAATCCACCGACTAAAAGCCCCATCCGACCCACGCGATCGGAGAGTAACCCGATCGGATAAGCACTCAACGAATACGCTACATTCATCACCACTAAAGATAAAGGAATCAGAGGATCTGCAATTCCGACCTGTTTCGCTCGAAGCAGCAAAAAGGCATCGCTGGAGTTTCCCAAATTGAAGAGTAGGGCAACGCCAACCAACCACCAGTATCTTCGACTCAAACTTTTGAGCGCCGACCATCGTAGCGGGTTTTGCTTCGCCCGAATCGGCGCTTTGGGTTCCTGGACTCCAACTGCGAGTAGAGCAACTGCCAACACTCCCGGCAACAGTGCTACCCAAAAAACCAGCCGAAAATTCTGCGCGGATAGAGATAGCAACGCAAAGGCAATTAAGGGGCCGAGAAATGCGCCGATCGTATCGAGCGACTGACGCAATCCATAGGCTGCACCGAGATCGCTAGGAGCCGTTACATCTGCGACTAGGGCATCACGCGGAGCGACTCGAATTCCTTTACCCACTCGATCGGAAAATCGAGCCAACAAAACCCAAGCAGGACTGGTCGCGATCGCAAACAGTGGCTTAACAAGCGTCGATAGTCCGTATCCAGCGATCGCTAATCCTTTCCGCTGTCCCCAGTAATCACTTAATGCGCCTGAAAAGACTTTCAGCACTGAAGCCGTTGCCTCGGCAACCCCTTCAATCAGTCCAACTGTAGCTACACTCGCTCCCAACGTTGAAACGAGAAACAACGGCAGCACCGAGTGAATCATCTCGGAACTGACATCAGTGAGTAAACTCACAAAGCCCAGAATCCAAACGTTACGGGGCAAGTTTCTGAGAAGTTGAGGTTTCATCGATCTCGACCCGAAAACATGACTGTCTTACTCAAGCAGATATTTGTCGGCACTACTACGAGCAAGCTTATCACTTCTGGAATCGAGCAATAGACGTAGTATCGATTCAAGATCTCTGCTGAACAATGGGGCAAATCGTCACCGCTGGATCGCTCATTCATTAATCTTGTTGATCGATGGACAGTGCGACTGGCTTCTTCTGCTTAAGGCTTAAGTAAATGATCAAGCTCACGATTATGGAAAGAAAGAGCATACTAGTTTTAACTGTACCCAAACCAAAACCACCCATTGTCGTAGGTTGGGATAATAAATCTCCCATAGATGCTCCAAGTGGGCGAGTCAAGATGTAAGCTATCCAAAATGCCAAGACTGCATTCAGCCGAAAGTAATAATAACTAATCGCTACGATCGCAATTAAAGCGCCAAACACTAGAACTGATTGTGCATAACCTAGACCCGAAGCCTCCGCTAGAAGGTCTCCTGTTGCCGTGCCCAAGGCAAACGTAAATAAGATAGCTGCCCAATAGAACAACTCTCTTTTAGCGGTGTTGATGGAGTGCATCGCTAATGTCTTTTCGTTTAAATACCAGAGTGCAAAAACTGCTGTCAAGGCAACACTAAAAATGACAGTAGTTGTCATGAAACTAACTCCAAAATTATCTACCAGTCTGTCAGTAATCAGTGTGCCAGTAATACTCATCAAAACAACTACAATCCAGTAGCTCACTGGGACATACCGTTTGAGCCTAAACTGATTCAGAAGCGCAATCAGCAATACGCCACTCATAACATACGATGTAACGCTTAAACCAAGGTTTAAATTTACTGATAGAAAATCAGCCGCAGTTTCACCCACCGTGGTTGCCAGAACTTTAACAATCCAGAAGGAACCTGTAACTTCTGGAACCCTGTTTAACACTCTTCTCATGATATTTTTCCTGCTTGATTTTTTGAAAATTTTTCATTCCAGTTCCTGACTTTTACTTGTACCTACAGATTCATGATTTTTCACAACTAAAATAGAGAAATTTGCCTGGTGAATTACATGATTGCTGATACTGCCTGTGAAAAATTCAGAGATCGCAGAGTTATCATGTCAGCATAAGATGATTAGATGAATTTCCCACTGTCAAGCAGTATTGCAAATTGTTGTGTTCGTCATCACCACAAATTCACCTCATGTTTTACTTTAAATAACAAATGTCAAGAACTTGGAAAGATTGGAGCGAAGATCAGAAATAATTTGATTTAGCTCAGATCTGGCACCCGTCTCAGTACAAAGTCGTTAAAGAGGTAGAAATCTGTAGGAAAGGGCATAGAAATATTCAAGTGGACGATTACGGAAACCATTCTGAAACATACGTAAGAATCAGCAGCACGTCTAGTAACGGTTTGAACAGTTTTGAACCGCCAACCGTAGAACATATGTTTTAGCCTCCTTATGGAGGTTAAATGCTAACGATAAAATGAGGATTTCAACCTCAAAAACTGTCCGAAGTATTATATTTCATCCAATTATCGCTGATGACTTCTCCTGCCTCCCCTAACTTCTCACCTCTTAAGGCTGCTCATTGGTGGCGAGGATTCACCTTGGCACTCCTCACCACAGTCTGTTTGTCGCTTCAGAATGTGTTTGCCAGAATTGCTCAATCTCCTAAAGCCGTGCCTATGTTCACGGGACTGTTTGAGCTAGGTGGATATGTCGCAAACGATGCTAATAAATTGCAGATTTCCCTGCCTGTAACTGCAATTTTGGTGGTCTTGCTGATCGCAAGACCCTTACCGATCGACGTTCTGATTCCTGAAAAATGGGGAGCAATTCTGTTGGTAGATCTGGGAGTCTTGCTAATGAGTTTAGGGCGAGTCCGCTCAGAATCGTCCTAGTTCTAGACAATATTGACAGCTCATAGAAGTCAAGATAAATCCCTGTAAACACCGGGTCTTAGTAATCGAGTCACGAAAGCCTAGATGAATGCTTGGAGCAACCCTGCTATTTAGGAGCATGAAAGCCTGCTTTCTCAGCATCGGCAGCGGTCTTAAAACACGTCTCAGGCTTCGTGTCGTCATAACCCTTTGAGCCTGGAATGTGGTAGATCTTTTTCTCTCCTTTGACATTGCCCTTGACGGGCGCATCTCCCACACACTGAGTTCCCTGGGGCTTCATCCCTCCGGATGGCTTCATTCCTCCAACCGGGGCTTTCATTTCTCCGGATGGACTTGCAGCAGCAGCGGGAATCGGAGACTTTGCGGCTATGGATGAGGCAGGCGCAGGCTGAGTATTTGCAGCAGGAGCAGACGCTTGTTCTTGTTTGCCGCATCCCGAAAGGATGAGCATCCCGATCGCGACTGGGGCGACTGCCCATCGCAGAAGGTGAATATTAAGCATGATGAAACTCTTACTGGATGAATGAAGGATAGTGTAGCGTTATTTCACTCAGTTAGATCGGCTGTGCCGTTAATCCAGAGCACTGTTCGCGCTTGTCACATCAACTCAATCTCCTGTTCACATCTTTGTCATCTTCAGTTAGCGCCTCTAGGAGTATAAGGGAAGAGCAACAACGGTCATCTGGGGCTTGGCAATGATCCATTCAAATCATCTCAGTGCAGGACTCTCCGTCAACGCCTATCCGGGAGACGGTACTGTTCTACTGGCATTTGACTTAGACCCCTCTCTCACCCAAGATTTCGCTGGGTTTGCGATTCAATGCACCCCGCCCAACGGCACGCCATTTTATCTCTCGAATCGGCTTGGCTTTGAAACTCCCATTACTGCCACGACGACTCCTCAGCAGCGCGTGTTTACCCCGTCGAATCAGGCACCGTTTCAGAAATTTCGTTGGGTCGATGCGCCCGCAACCATTGTGCCAGGGTCTTACCACTATCAAGTCACGGCCATGTATTTCCAAGCCAGTGGGGGTCTTAAGTCAGGCGCAACTGCAACCGTTGCGGTTGACCTCCTGCCCCAGCAGTACGAGAAATTTGAATTCGGCTTTACGCGGGGCGATCTCTCGTCGCAGGCATATGCTGCTAAGTTCAAAAACGCGCCATTTCGTCCGGCTCAGAAGTCGATCGACTACGATACCGCGCCTTACGAACAGCAGTATGAATGGCTGGGCTATCATGCTCGGAAGTTAGTGTTCAGCTTCATTGAGGAGTGCCTTGCTGACCCAGAAATTACCGTCGATTTGTTTGCCTATGACTTAGATGAACCTGACGTGATCCGATCGTTGGAGAAGTTAGGGAGTCGCTTAAGAGCCGTCTTGGACGATGCGCCTTTGCACACAGGGGCGACAGCAATGGAGCCATTGGCAAAAGCCAAGCTTATCGCCTCTGCTGGAGCAGCTAATATCAAGGTGGGGCACTTTCATCGCTTTGCTCACTGTAAAGTTCTGATTCAGAAGAAAAATGGCAAGGCGGTTAAAGTCTTAACAGGGTCTGCAAATTTCTCTGTTCGCGGTCTGTATGTGCAGGCAAACAATGTGCTGGTTTTTGAGGATGCTCCGACCGCTGACCTCTATGAGCAAGCATTTAACGAAGCCTTTAGCAGCATGGCAGGATTTGCAAAATCTGCGATCGCCGCGCAGTGGTTTGACCTCAAAGGACAGGGTATTCCCTCGTGTTCGGTCTGCTTTTCACCCCATATTTCGGCAGATATCTCTCTTAAAAAAGTGGCCAGTGCGATCGAGCAGGCAAAGGGGTCAGTCCTCTACGCGATTATGGAACTGGCAGGGAGTGGCGTGGTGTTAGATGACCTCAAAGCCCTCGGTGCTAACCCCAATGTTTTCTCCTATGGGGTGACTCAGACGGATAAAGGGTTAAATCTGTACAAGCCCGATGCCAGCAATGGATTACTCGTTTCGTTTAGCTATCTCAAAAGCAAAGTGCCACCCCCGTTTGATCAAGAGTGGGAAGGGGGAATGGGACAAGTGATCCACCATAAGTTTATTGTGGTGGATTTTAACGGAGACAATCCTGTGGTGTTTACAGGTTCGTCTAATTTGGCAGCGGGAGGTGAGCAGGACAATGGCGATAACTTGTTAGCTATTTACGACCCAGCCATTGTGACAGCTTATGCAGTCGAAGCCATCCGACTCATTGATCACTTCCACTTCCGCGTCGCGATGAGTACAGCAACCACTGCCACGCCGCTGGTGTTGCAGGGGAAAGATGCCGCGCAGAAATGGTGGCAGCCCTATTACGACCCGAAAAATATCAAATGTACTGAGCGATCGCTCTTTGCAAAAGGATGATCCGACTCTTCATTCCCTAAAACCTTAAACCGAGGAGAACTTGACTAAGCGCTATGGACATTGACCCCCTAGATCTGATTCAAGCCAACGAGCCTGAAGAAACCCAAGCACTTAATCAAGAGAAACGTAAAAGTCAGTTAAACACTGCTGTTGCGATCGCCGTTGCCTTGCTTGCTACCTTTATCGGGGTATGCAAAATCAAGGACGACAATATTGTCCAAGGAATGCAGCAAGCGCAGGCAAACCGGATTGATGACTGGTCGCTGTATCAAGCTCGTAATCTTCGGTCTGAAATCGCTAAAGCCACCATTGCTCAACTACAGCTGCAAATTCTCTCACAGCCACCTGCCAATCGAGCCGCTTATACCCAACAAATCAAATCGTATCAAGACCTGGCAACTGTAGAAGACCAGAAGAAAGAGCAGCAACGAGCGATCGCTGAAGCCGACCAAAAGACTTATGACACGCTTAACTTTCATGACGACCAGTTTGATCTCTCGGATGCGGCGCTGTCGATCGCGATTTCTCTATTAGCCATCACCTCGTTATCTCAAAAGCGTTGGTTATTTGGTCTAGCTCTGATTCCCACGGTGTTTGGAGTAGTGATGGGATTAGCAGGATTATTCGGTTGGAATTTGCATCCAGACTTTTTGATCAAACCATTGACGCAAAACCCGCAACTCCCTGGGCGAGAAGTTGCCAGTCGAAACTTCGTTCGCTTCCAGTTTGTTAGCAGCCGTGTCTCTTCATCCTGGGAGTCCTGAAGAATAGTAGAGGTGATATCAGAATGCTATTGGAAACTACCCTGACACGGGATAAGTCCGGTGTTGATTCGTTTCAACCCGTCGGGAGATCGCCTGACGATAGGTATCGACAACGTGATTGGGAAGAAAATCGCCAGCCTGAGACAGAAATGACCACTCTTCCCCCGTGTGAACGTAGGTTCCACCCGGAGACTGAATCGGTGGCAGTAACGGCACGATATCTGCCAAGTTAACAATGCGATAATGATTAGGAACAGATTGAGCATGAATCTGAGCAAAGGTCGGATCGCCGACTCGTGCCCCGGCATAGGTATAGAGCTGAATCTGCGGTTTGAGCGTTGGGAGATTCAATGCTAAGTCAACGGATGCAAGCACTGCTAGTGCAGACCCTAAACTATGCCCTGTAATATAGCAAGGTATAGAGGGGTCTAATCGCTTGGCAATGTCGCGAGGAATGGGATTGATAATGCTTTTATAATTGGCAACAAAGCCTCGATGCACTTTGCCCAGAGATTCTCCGCCTGCTGGGTTGTGGTAATCCTGCTGTCGAGCGTAGACGTTATAAAGCCATTCGGTATTGCGCTGAGTGCCCCGAAATACAATGATGTTTCTAGTTTTCGAGACGAGCACAAATCCCAAATAAACGGGTGTAATTTGCCTTAACTTTACGGCTTCTTTGACGGTTTGTCCGATCGTGGTTTGGGCTTCATTAGCTCCTTGCTCTAACGGGTCTTGCGGGTTGCTTTGAGCGGTTGTCGGAACGTCTACCTCGATCGTGTCTTCCACTTCGGCTTCATGCCCTTTAAAAGACGTGAGTTGGGTGTAGCCATCAAGTTCACGAAAATAAGCGGGCAGCACCTTAATCGAGCCATCGTAGGTCGGAATTGTTTTTCCGGTGAGATATTGCTGAGTGGCAAGTTTGCTGCATTGAATCAGCAGGCTCGACATCTCCCGGCTATAGGGAATGGGGGGATGCGGTTGCCCAACCGAGGCTTGAATGGCAAGACCTGCATTAATTTTTTTGGCATCTGCTTCAAAGGTTTGTTTGAGTAAGCGAGTTGGATCGCTGGCGTTGAGAGCAAGCCACTCGGCGCTGTGAGCTTGCGCGGCGCGGCGAACCGCATACTCGCTTCCTACGGTTGCCGCTACACCCGCCGCAACCCCTCCTAATAAAATTTGTCGTCGTCTGATGTTCATTACCGCCTGACTCCTGACTCATCGCCACTCGCATAAAACTGGTTGACTGTCTGCCCAATGCCCCAAGGCAGGGTAAATAGGGCAGCCGCAAATGCTAAACCTTTTAGATAGGGCACAAACACTCCCAGTCCAAAAAACGTGAGCCATGCGGTAAAGGACATGGCTAAAGCGCCCAGACTTCCGAAAAATACGCCTGCGATCGCGAGCAGGTCTTGCCCTTTGCGAAAGCGCCACAGTTTGCCGATGTCCCAGATCAGCTTGAGGATCAACCCAAAGGCAACCAGTAGCTTGAGCGTGAATAATCGAGGGAGCGGAATCAGCCCCAAAATCGACGTGCCTAGGGCGTAGTCTAAAATCAAATTTCGCACCCGTCGCTCTTGCCGCACTACTTTTGGGGGCATGACAGGGGGTGAAGGCTGGTTTGGGGCAGAGGCTGAAACTGGAGGAGTGGAGTCTGAATTAGAGGGGGGATCTGTAGACATCGTTAGCGGTTCCTGCAAAGTCACACACAGGGCTAGCTGCGTCAGGTGAGCGTCTGAGTGCGAGTCTGATCATAAGGGCTGGAATGAAGAGTCCTCATGCTTAGTCACAAATATTTGATTTCTTTAAAGCATTTTTGTCTCTCGCCTTTGGATACAAAGCTCAACTATTCAGATTGTTCACGGCTCCCGGCGATCGCTGACTCCGGGAGATAAATGCGGTCTTCGCTGGCATCATACTCAAACAGTTCCGCGTAGCGACCCCAATCGACTGCGGTTGCAAACTGTCGTGCGGCTTCTTCATGGGGATAATATTCATCCAGCAAGTCTAGAAAGAAATCCGCCCGCATGGATCGATTTCGCTTTTCCTCCAGGGTGCGAACCATGCTGACTAGTAGCGGCACTCGTTCTAACACCTGCTGACGGAATAGGTCTTTACTTCGCAAAATTGTGGTGGTGGCAAAGTCACGCCCAATAGATGTAAGGCTAACATCACCCTGATTTAACTCTGCAAAGCCTAACAGCACCGCCGCATCTAAGAGAGGAAGTAAGTTGTCTACTTCTAGCTGAATCTGCTCTGCAAGCCTAGGAATGTCGTCTTTTCCTTCGGGCTGATCGGCAATCAGTTCTAGTAACCCGCTCACTCCACCGATCCGCACATGGGGCAGTGCCTGGGCATAGGGAGGGCGAGGCGTAACAGGCTGCATGGGCACTTTGGGTGCTACTTCTCCGGTCACTTTGGCATCGGGATTGGTCATCACCGTATAGATGTAATCGACCAACGCTTTAAAGCGATCGCTCGTCCGATCGTGCGATCGCGGCAAATCAACGATTACTTCACCTCGAATTTCACCGGGATTCGCGCCCAAAATGATAATGCGATCGGCAAGATACACTGCTTCTTCAATGTTGTGGGTAACAATCAAAATGCTTTTAGACGGAAATGTTCCCGCGTTCCACAGGTCATCAATTTCACCCCGCAGGTTCTCGGAGGTTAAGACATCCAGCGCACTAAAGGGTTCATCCATAAACAACACTTTGGGTTCCAGCACAAAGGCCCGCGCAAAGCCGACTCGTTGTTTCATGCCGCCAGACAGTTCTTTGGGGTAGGCATTCTCAAATCCATCTAAGCCCACGAGGTCGATTGCTTTGAGCGATCGCTGATGTCGTTCCTCTCGCTTGACTCCTTGCGCTTCGAGTCCGAGTTCTACATTTTCTTGAACGGTCAGCCAAGGCAGCAGCGCAAAGCTTTGAAAGACCATCGCTACATCGGTGTTAGCACCCTGCAAAGGTCTACCGTTGCTGATCACTTGCCCCTGACTAGGTGGAATCAAGCCTGCCATAATTCGGAGCAGGGTACTTTTGCCGCTGCCACTGCGACCCAGCAACGCTAGTACTTCACCCGATTTCACCGTCAGGTCAATGTTACGGAGAACGGTAAATTCGCCTTTGCCCTCTGGCTTCGGAAAGCTTTTGTTGACCTGCTCAACCGCGATCAGCATCTCGTCTTTTTGCATCCTGCTTTTTTCCTAGAGATGGTACTTTGTCTCCGACAATTGGTAGAGTCGCTGCCAAAACAGGCGGTTGATCCCGACCACAAACAAGCTCATCATACCGATCCCTAACGTGATGCGCGACCAATCCCCGATCGCGGTTGCATTGGCGATATAAGCGCCCAGTCCATTGGCGGTGAGCGTTGTTGATCCCCAGGTGACAATTTCAGAAATAATGCTGGCATTCCATGCGCCCCCGCTTGCCGTCACGCCGCCTGTCACCCAAGCCGAAAAGATGCCGGGAATGATCAATTTTCGCCACAGATGCCACCGCTTCAAGCCCACATCTCTTGCCATTTCGCGCAAATCAGTGGGGATGCTCATCGCTCCTGCGATCGAGTTAAATAAAATGTACCACTGTGCGCCCAACGACATGAGCAAAATGCTGCCCCAATCGATGCTGATATGAGCCTGAATAAAGAACAGCGTTGCAAACGGAAAGATAAAATTGGCAGGAAACGAGGCGAGAAACTGCACGACGGGTTGCAGCAGCCGCGCTAGTTTGGGATTAAAGCCGATCGCGACTCCGATCGGAGTCCAGACGATCGTGGCGAAGATGAGCAATCCCGTCACCCGCATCAGCGTTAAGAGTCCTAGCCCAAACGCCTTGATTACCTCACTTAAGCCAACTGTTACTAAAACAAAGTGAATGCCTGCGATCAGCAATCCGCCAATGATCACCAGTAGTGCGAGGTTAAACAAGCGATCGTTCCTCGTCTGTTGACTTGCCACGACGGGACGTGCCGACTGCTGAGGGGTGAGACGCGACAGCAGCCGATTGATGGCATCACTGAGCGGCGCGAAGGCCTGCTGAACTAGACGAGGAATTCGTGCTGCTTGTAGAAGATCATATAGCCAGGATTCGGGTGCGGCGGCGGCGCTTTGTTCGAGTCGAAACTTGTCTGACCAAGCGATCAACGGTCGCCAGAAAAGTTGGTCAACGAGCACGATTACGACCGCGATCGCTAAAAGTGCCCAGCCTAGAGCCGATAGATCTTGAGCCGCGATCGCCGAGGCGACATAAGACCCAATGCCGGGAAGCGTGTATTTCTGATTGAGGACGCTAATTGCTTCACTCGCAGCCACAAAAAACCAGCCGCCGCCAAAACTCATCATGGCGTTCCACACAAGACCAATCATCGCAGAAGGGATTTCTAGCTTCGTAAAGCGCTCCCAGCCTGACAAATGATAGAGCGTCACCGCTTCATCAAGTTCACGCGGCACTGTTTTGAGGGAGTGATAAAACGAAAAGGTCATATTCCAGGCTTGACTGGTGAAGATCGCAAAGATAGAAGCGGCTTCCAACCCTAATAAACTTCCTGGAAAGAGAGCAATGAATCCGGTTACGGTGATCGATAAAAATCCCAAAATCGGCACCGACTGCAAGATATCCAACAAGGGAATCAGAACCTTCTCAGCCCGACGACTGTGAGCCGCCAGATAGCCATAAATCAGGGTAAAAACCGTTGAACAGAACAACGCGATAAACATTCTCAGCGTCGATCGTCCTGCGTAATACGGCAGATTGCGAGGATCGAGGCTAACATCCGGCACGACATCGGGCGGCACAAAGCTCACGAGCGTTCCGGCACCAACCCGTGCAATCAGTGCCAAGAGCAGCAAGGTTCCCAGCATAACAGCAATATCAGCCAGACCGAAAGGAAATCGTCTCAGGGTTTCAGGAGACGGAAACGTTCTCTTTAGCATCAGTAGCAAGTAATAGAGTGAGTTTTTGCTTCAGCATAGAGACAACTGTCCTTCGCACAACGCCATTTCAGTACAATCCAGAGTACAGCCAAATCTACATGATTTCGTCGATCGACTCTTTTTGCGAAGCGGCTACTGCTTCAATCAAGAATTTAGGTCATTGTCAAACCTAGTCCCCATCCTATTTGCTCTAGCGGCAGAGAATGAAATAGATGATCCCAAGCCACGATCACTGCAATCAAATGAACAACTGATTTCAATGCGTCAGAGATAAGCACCGAAATTAAGGACAATGTTGAAAAAGGCAACCCGATCGACAAAATCGCATAAAACCGAGCAGATTGGCTCTTCATTGTTCGCTTTAAACTACGTTCTCAGAGGCTAGCGCACAAATAGAATCAGAGTCACCCAGTTCAATCTGAATGGTCGTATGTTCAATCCCAAAATGATCGTGCAGTTCTTGACAGATTTGCGCTAAGAATGCGTCGCCCGGATGTTTTTCTGGCGTGACCAGGTGAACAGTTAAAGCAACCTCCGTAGTACTCATTGCCCAGATGTGTAAGTCGTGAACTTGAGCGACACCGGGACGTTCAGCGAGATAAGTTCGCACTGCAAGCGGTTCGATTCCTTCTGGAACCGCATCTAAGACCAAATTGAACGATTCCCGAAACAGTTGCCAGGTGCCTAAGACAATGATTGCTGTGACTCCCAAGCTAACGGCTGGATCGAGCCACTGCCAGCCTGTCATCACGATCGCGATCCCAGCCAACACCACACCCAACGATACGACAGCATCCGCCGCTAAGTGCATAAAAGCCCCGCGAATGTTGAGATCATTTTTGCGACCTGCAACGAACATCAGAGCGCTAATCGTATTCACCGCAATTCCGATCGCTGCGACAACAATCACTGTTCCTGCTGCTACCTCAGAGGGGGCGCGAAACCGTTGAATCGCCTCCCACCCAATGCCGCCACAGGCAACTAGGAGAAACGCTGCATTGATCAAGGCTGCCAAAATCGACGATCGACGAAATCCAAAGGTTCGCCGGGGTGTCGGTTGGCGACGAACCAAAACACTCGCTCCCCAAGCCAGCAGAAGTCCTAAAACGTCGCTGAGGTTGTGCCCTGCATCGGCAAGCAAGGCGAGAGAGTTTGCCAAAACTCCGTAGACAACTTCAATCACCACAAACCCAGTATTTAACGCCACGCTGACGATAAAGGCGCGATCGTAGTTGCTGGTGCCGTGGCTGTGACCGTGATGCCCGTGACTATGATTGTGTGTCATTGTTTATTTCTGATGAGTTTTCTGAGGTTTGAATAACCGCATTCCATTTGCGGTGACGAGCAATGAAGTCCCTGTGTCTGCGAGAACCGCGATCGCTAATCCCACAAATCCAAACGTGCCTAACAGTAAAAATAGACCTTTTGTGACCAGCGAAAACATGACGTTTTGCTGAATGATGGAGACAGTCCGACGGCTCAGATCAACCGCGTAAGCTAATTTTCTCAAATCGCTTCCGACTAGCACGACATCTGCTGTTTCGAGCGCGATATCAATGCCCCCGACAGCAAAGCTAATATCTGCCGCCGCCAGTGCAGGTGCATCATTAATACCATCCCCCACCATGCCAACAACTCCCGATCGTCGAAGCTGCTGAATCGCTTCAAGCTTGTCTTCGGGAAGCAGATCAGCCCGATAGTCTGAGAGGTTAACTTGGTGAGCAATTTGTTGAGCAACCGGAGCGCGATCGCCCGTCAACATTACGAGCGTTTTCACTCCCACTTTTTTTAGCGATCGCATCGCTTCTGCTGCTTCTAGCCGGACTCCATCTGCTAAGGCAATTACGCCTAAGACTGCTTGAGTCGTTCCTACTAAAACAGGCGTTTGCCCGATCGCTTCAATTTTAGATAGCACCAATTCGGTTTCTGGAGACAAAATAATCTTTTGATCATCCAGCAATTTTTGGTTTCCAACGAGATAAATTGAAGTTCCAAAGGCGGCTTGAATGCCTTTTCCGGGAAATGCTTTGAAGTTTTCAGGTGCTGCGAGTTCGATCGCTTGTTCGGTTGTGTAAGTGACGATCGCTTTTGCAAACGGATGCTCAGACTGTTGCTCTAGGGATGCCGTAATCAATAAAATCTGATTAACACTGACATCACCTAACGAATAAACCTTTTGAACGGTCGGCAATCCTCGCGTGATCGTTCCTGTTTTATCAAACGCGATCGTATTTAACTTACCCGCCGTTTCGAGGGCATGACCGCCTTTGAACAACACACCCTCACGAGTCGCCGCCCCGATCGCACTCACAATCGAAACCGGAGTTGAAATCACCAATGCACAAGGGCAAGCAATCACGAGCATCACCAAGGCGCGATAAAGCCAAACGTCAAACGGTTGCGCGAACATGAGTGGTGGAATAATTGAAATCGCGATCGCGGTTAGGATCACAATCGGAGTATATATTTCGGCAAAGCGATCGACCCATTGTTGGGTGGGCGCACGGCTCGACTGCGCTGCTTCGACGAGATGAACAATCTTTGCAACCGTTGTATCGCTCGATGTGTGAGTGACTTCCACTTCTAGAAAGCCTGTCTGATTGAGCGTTCCGGCGAACACCAGATCACCCGGCGCTTTATCTTCTGGAACCGATTCCCCGGTGATCGGAGACTGATCCACCGCAGAATCACCCGAAATCACCCGACCATCTAGAGCAATGCGCTGGCCCGGTCGAATCGTCAAGGTTTCACCGATTTGCACTGCTTCAACCGAAACGGTGATTTCTTGCCCATTGCGCTTGATAGTAGCAGTCGCGGGAGTCAAGTCCATCAAAGCGCGAATAGCGTTGCGAGTTCGACCAAACGTAAAGCTCTGAAGCGTCGTTCCGAGAGAAAATAGTAGAACAACTAATGCCCCTTCAAACCAGTCGCCTAGAACTACTGCGCCAATGACTGAAATGGTCATCAGTAAGTTCATATCAGCGCGGCGCAGCCGCAACTCCATCAGCCCAGCCCGCGCGATCGGGTCTCCTGCCACCACAATGCCAACGCCGTAAAACGCCCGTGCCATCCAAATCGGCAATGCGAGTTGTTGAGCGATTAATCCCAGAATCAATCCCACTCCTGCCAGCAAAACACTTTGAGATCGGCGATCGCGAACCCAGAGTTTCCACCCTCTTGGTTCGACTGACCTCAAATCCTTGGATACTGGATGATTGTGCCCCTGATAATCATTACAACAATCATGAGAATGAAGGGAGGTATGGGTTAGATTCTCTTTAACTGTGTAGCCTAAAGCTTTAAGCCGCTCATAGAGTGCCGTCTCGCTCACCTGCTGCGGGTCATAAGAGACTTTCACCGATCCGGCTGCAAAGCTAACCGACACTGCAACAATTCCCGTCAGTTGCTGCAAGCTGGCTTCGATCGTTTTGGCACAACTGCCGCAGTCCATCCCATTCACTTGCAATTGCTGAGTTTTGAGCGCAGGATTTGAGATCATCATGAGTTTACAGAACACTTACTCTGAATTATAGTGCGTTTTCTACAAATGTATGATCAAATGTTCATATATAAGAATGATTTCCATTCCTTGTTTATACTGGGAGTTAGCAAGCAATCCTAACTATGAATAAGTCTAGCCGTTCCAAAAAGCCAATGGTTTCCAACTCTGATGCACCAAGCTGTGAAACTCATTTAGTCCATCTAGATCAGGTGCGTCAAATACAGCCTGAGATTTTGGCGATCAACGAGGCTCAACGCATGGCTGAGTTCTTCGGGGTGTTGGCTGATCCAAGTCGCCTTCGCCTGATTTCGGCGTTAGCCACTCAAGAACTTTGCGTCTGTGACTTAGCAGCAGGTGTGAAAATGAGTGAATCTGCTGTCTCTCATCAATTGCGGATTCTTCGAGCAATGCGCTTAGTCGAATATCGAAAAGAAGGACGCAATGTCTATTACGGGCTTGCAGACAGCCATGTGATGAATTTATACCGAGAAGTCGCTGAACACCTCAACGAGCCGAATCATTGAACGGAACCAGACCAAGTAGGCGATGTAAAGCAACTCATGTTTTTCTTGACAGGTGAACTTGTCAATTCCAGATGACTGAAGTTATGACATAAGCAGTAGTCGCTTTGATTGTTGGACTCAATACCTGGTTACTGATATAGACGGCGATCATCTGAACGCGGTAGCTTAGATCGTTACACAACTGCCTGAACCCAGTAACTTAGCTTTCCCTCGGAAAAGGAGAGCTAATCCCTATCATCTAAAGCTGATTCAGAGCTTTCTGAATGAACGACAAACAACTGTCCCCGACCAATTAACTCAATCAGTTCAGAGATCCCCCGGCAATCTAGATCTTTTGCGATCGCCATTGCTCCTTCCCAACCCGATTCGGTCACAGTCAGCGTCCGGCGCTTTTTCTCCTCATTAAAGGCGGGTGGTCTGCCTTCGTGAATCAGGTTGGCGATCGACTTTGGATTAACTTTACCCTTTGCAGGGTTTCTACGCTTTTGAGGCATTTGTCTTGCTGTCACCTTTACTCCCCTAGCTTTGCATGATGGTTATGGCGCTTCTCTAGTTTTCACAGAATCGTAAAGAAATTTCTCAATTACCACGTATTGTGTTGACTTTCTACTTAACCACGTATATTATAGAAATAACAAAGCAATTGGACACCGAAGCCAAGAAGTACGGGGAACCTGCTGATACCGCAGAACTGGTTATGAACGCCGCGAGGATATAACCCAGCCGTCACGAAATTGAACAATTCATCGCCCACGAAAACCTAAAAGAGTGCCCTGGACTCGAAATCACAAGCACTCTCTTGACTCACAAGGAGTACCTCGATTTTATGGCTTTTATTGATGACTGCCGCGCCGATGAGCGCGACCAACGAGATGAAAAAACTCGTCAAGACATCTACAAAACGCAATATTTGGATGGGCAGAACGATGCCGCTTTTGGACAACTGCCTCGCTACGCAGATCCAGGCTACCTAGAAGGCTACGTCACTAAACTCAAGCAATTGCCGAAAGATGAGCAGGGACGCATCGTTCACTACTCGCCAACTCAACACTTTGCCTTTGGTTGGGTCGATACCCCTGATCCCTGCTACTACAACGGCGACTTTTGATGGGGCATTGAACCACACGAGGGGGCTAAGAGAAGAAACTTAGTCCTCTTCTTTGTTCTTTAGGAAAATTGAACAATGACACGTAACAGTAATCACAAATCTATTCAATCAACGCAATCTAGTAGTCAGATGACAACGCTGGAACGATCGGGAGATGAGACTATCGATTCACTGATCAACGGTTTTGATGCACCTGAATTTGAAGGTGGATACGAAACGCTTCCTTATCTACAAATGCTGAATCAACAAGATCCCAGTCAAGCTGGATTCTTCTTGACCTTGGAAAATGCAGAGGAAATTAGCTTTGCTGATCCGGCTGGAGAGTGGGCACCTTACACTGCTACGTTTTCCAGTGGTAGCACTGCCAAAGGTTATCGCAGCCTAACTGCCCGATTTCTAATTCTGCGAAAACCTCCCTTGCTGATGTTTGAGAAGGAGAGCGGGAATTTCATCGGAGTCTATAGCCAGCAGGACTACAGCCGAGACACCATGATTTTGAAGACGCGCTACCTAACTTATCTTGTGAATCAGCAGAAGCAGTTACTCCACCAGTCACCGCTATTATTCACGACAAAAACAACGTTTTGCGGTTCGTTTGGCGAGGCAAATGGAAAGTTTCGCCGCGAGATGAGCAAGGCTTATGCTCAAGCAACTGGAGCCAAAAAAGCAAGGAGTGATTGCTTCCTGTCATTGTCGATTTTTTCAGTCCAAGTTCAGCCAGAACTGAAAGGCAAAAAGGCGAAATCCTGGGTTTGCTCCGTTGCTGATTATGGGAAGCCGATCGCTCAGAATTGGCAGAACTTTTTTGTGGGGTACGACGAAATCCTTAAAGTAAAAATTTTGACGGAGTTTGAGGAGTGGGTAGACTTTGGCAACCCCGATCGAGAAACAAAACCTCCTGTATCTGACCATAATGCTGACTACAGCGAAGACAGTTACGGCGCTGACGTTGATTACGGTAGCGATGAAATTCCCTATATGCAGGAATTTTAGATTGCGCTCCTATAGTTTCTAATCCCCTCAAATTCATCCCCTTGAACCGCCGTTTGAGGGGATTTTTTTACTTGGAGTTTGAACCATGAGTACCACAAAACCTCAAAGCTCAGATGATGCCCATCGCCTCAGTATCAGTATTTTGAACCAACAGGCAGCACTGCCGGATTTTGCCTTTTTCCAAGTGGTTAGAGTGAAACTGACCAGAGAAGTTGCAACCGTTATCGGAATGAAATACGAATCCTCGGATCATCAGCTAGGGCAATGGCTCTATCAACTGGATGGCTTGACCAAGCTAAGTGCGGTTTGGTGGAAGTCTGACCAGTTACGCAGTCTTCACCGGAAGTGAATCCAAAGCAAATACTTTTAATTTCCTGTTCAGTTCCCTGAGTGATCGCTTGGGGAACGCTACGGCAAACGATTTTATATCCACGATCGCACGGAAGGAATTTATCCTGCCTTTGAGGAGTTTTATGTGGTGGCTCCCAAATTGGCAAATGATCAGTGCCGAAATTCTAGAGCCTTCGCTCGACAGTGGGCAGAACTCACCGGACAGTGCGATCGGCAACTCAGCTTGCTTGAATCGTTGCCCTGATTGAAAAGTGATTGTGAGTTCTTTCGGGGCATTCATCATTCTGAAAAACTCAGGAGAACCACTATGAGAAAGAAATCTTCCCAATCAGGTATTTGCGAAGTCAGCAAAGTGACTCGGCTACTGACTCACATCCAGCAATGGGCAATCGATTCTGAAGGTACGTCTATTTGTTCAGATGAAGTTTTTGTGGTCGCTAATCTTCTCATTCAGCGTTTGGTGTGGCAACATCCACACTTTGACCAGATGATTCAAGAGGCTTTGGATGATTTGCGCTTTAGTGATCGTGTTTGAACGTCCACGGCGTTGCTAGTTCTCTCAGAACTCTGATGGGATTTCGTCTCTTTAGCGTTTATTTTGTATCAACTTAGAGAAAAAACGGGGACAAATTTAGAGGCAGTGTTTTCACTCGCTAAACTTGAGAGTCGAATAAGTCATCGCTGTCGTACCATTCCTCACCGGGTTCTTGAGAGACTTCTCCATCTGCAATAGAGATTGTTTCGGAAGCGTTGGCAGGATTTGATGGACTCGCTGCGATGGTTTCTGAAGTTGCATGGGTTGCGACGAGCGATCGCAACGGCTGCGAGGAAGGTGCGACGGTTGCTCCTTCGGTTGGATAATCTTGCCCGACTTCAAACGTCGATTGAAGGTAGGAAATTTGCTGCTTAAGTTGATGAATGGCATCTAAGGCGATCCGCTTCATCTGGGCATCTGAAATTGACGAATCCCCTTGCTCTCGTTGAAGCTGGTAAGCCGTGGGCATCCAGTATGCCCGCAGCGCCCATAACAGCATTTCCTTGTGCGAGTAGGATTGATGCCGCTCATTCTTGATGCAGTCCAGCAGCACCCCATCTGGACTATCTGCTGCAACTTGGACTCTGACCCGATAGTCAAACTTTTTCGTGGACATTGAGACATTCCTATCGAACGATCGTCATTCCTTCCGCCAGTCTACTCACTTTGCCGCCCAGCAGCTTAAACACCCCAAACGCATCCGAGACGCGGCAAGCTAGAACCAAATCAATGGGGTAAACCAGCGATTGATTGATTTGCTCTTGTAGATTCGCAGCCCAAGATACCTCTAAGTTGTATTCGGCAAAGAAGGCTTCAAGCTCGTCCTTGAGATACAAAGCAGCACCTCCAGAGACGATCGCTTCATCAAACTCGTAAAGGTCTTGCCCCAGTGCAGATTTAATCCAGTCTAGTAAGTCCCGCGCATAGCGATTTTTAGCGGTTGAGATCGCTTCTCTGATTTGTTCTGCCTTGCGCCCGACCTCAGATTCGGTTACGACCATTCGAGCAATCCGCTCGACCATTTTGGGATTTTCTTGAGTTTGGAAGAGATACTCCGTCAGCCGTCCGGCATCTCTGTTGTCCAGATTGAGCGAGGCACGAGACACGATCGCTTCCAAAAACTGCTCAAACCCCAACCGAACTCCCTGACCGCTTTGAGGTGTGCCTTGTTTGAATGGTAGGAGTGAGGCATCCCGCTGACCGACCATGACTACCAGAATGTTTCTGTCGCTAAAGGATTTAGGTGCATCGTTGCGACGGCTCTGAGCCAGTCCCGCTCCCTCTGGCTTGACTTCTAACGTGAGCGCAGACACTGAGTAATGCCAACCTCGGAAATTAAACCCAGCCAGGTTACTCGTAAGCAGATCATGAAAGGCTTTGCGATCCTGATATTCCTTGTAAGGCAATAGAGCAGACAGCGCGATCGTAAAACTATCTGGCAAATTTGCGGTTTCCGCGATCGCGCCAATGATTGCCAAAGCTTTGTACGCTGCAAACTCATACTTACTCAACCCCGCAGGTGGTTTGCCGCGCATTTGTTGAGCCTTCATTCCCAACACATAGGTTTTGCCGTTAGCGAGTTCGAGGAAAGCATCGTTTTCGGGTCTGCCTCCAGAGAGTCCAGTGTCGAGTAAATCGCTGGAAGCAATCTCCAAAAACTCAGATCCCATCAGCAGAAGTTCTGTGTTGCCTTGCGACCAATGCTTCCAGAACACCTTGCTCTGAGACGTTCCGGTGTCGATCGTCATAATCACGTCTGGCGGTGAAGCAGTCATGAGAGGATTCCTTGTTCGAGACGATTCAGGTCTTTCGATCTAGTAGTCAAGACAGTCGAAGGTAGCGGTTAACCCTGAAAAGTTAAGCAGTGACATTCACAAGGTAGAAAGTAGGTGACTGCCGCTGCTTTCCACAACCCTATCGCTAATTTGAGAGATTTTCAAGAGAAGAAGGTATTTAGAAGGCAATTAAAGGTAAATAGAAGTTAAATAAAGTTAAAAAGTAGGTACTTAGAGGCAGAGAGACAATTTTTTGCGATAAGTTCAGAAGGGTTGCATCGCAGATTGATCTCACGTTCAGTCTTGACGATCGCCCCTCAACAGAATTGGCAAATGGGGTACATTGAGCGATCAAGGTTAGGAGCAAGCAGTGTTTCTGAGTCAGATTCAACCTGATTTTTGAGTTGCGTTTGCACATGGCAAGAAAGCGAAAATCTCCCACGGGCGAAGTTCGAGACAAGCACATTACGGTTTGGGTCAGCGAGTCTGAACGGTCTTATCTCGACGATCGAGCCGGGTCGCTGAGTATGAGTGAGTATTTGTTGAAAGCGGGACTAGGGCAACCCGTTCCGCAACGGCGAAGTCGTCCACGAGTTCCCGAAATGAATCGTCTGATCTACTTGGAGTTAGGCAGAATTAATAACAATCTGAACCAGATTGCGAGAGCATCTAACCTGGCAACTCACACCTATCAGAGTTGTAAGATTGATCCAACTGTGATTGCAGAATTAAAGACTCAAATCAAAGAAATTCGGTTGGCGGTGATGGCTATCGATCCAAATCACGAAGACGAACCTGAATAGAAAGACGCAACGTTGTGATTGGTAAAATTGTTCAAGGAAAGAGTTTTCGAGGACTCCTGAACTACCTGCATGGCAAAGAGTTCGCCCAACAGATCGGCGGCAACATGGTGGGAGAAACGCCTCGCGAACTGGCGGCTGAGTTTCGAGTGGCGCGAGAATTGAATTTCAGATTGAAGAAAGCCGTTTGCCACGTTTCTCTCTCGCTGCCAAAGCATGAGCATCTCGATGACGATCGCTGGAATGCGATCGCGCAAGACTACATTACCGGAATGGGCTACGAAAACTGTCAATATGTCGTCTATCGCCATCATGACCAAGACCACGATCACATTCACATTGGGCTGTGTCGCATTCGATTAACTGACGGTGCAACCGTTCGCGATTCTTGGGAAAAACGTCGAGCGGAAACGTTAATTCGCACCTTAGAAAAGCAATACCAGCTGGAATCGGTGCAGTCGAGTTGGGAAAAAGTTGAGGCGGCTCCTACCACGGGAGAAATGCGTCGATTTGAGCGAACTGGTGAACTTCCGATTCGAGTCAAGTTGCAAGCTCAGATTGACCAGGCGGCTGAAGGAAATCCCTCGATCGTGCAACTCATCCACCGATTAAAAGACCAGGGCACTAACATCCGGCTTCGCAAGACGCGACATCAGGAAATCACTGGCATCAGCTACGAGTTGGATGGAATTGCATTCAGTGGCAGCCAATTAGGCAGAGCTTACACCTTTCCAGGACTGCAAAAGTACAAAGGACTTCGCTATGACCACACCACAGAATTTGAGGCAACTTGCCAAGCAGCAGATCGACCCCTCCAATCTTCAGAATCCGGAATCAACGCGGACGTTGTTGCAGAGTTTGAGCGAATCGCTGAAAGCTTTGAGCCAGCGATCGCAAACTCTAGAAGAAGAACTGATCGAGATCAAGCAATACCTGACGTACTTCCAGCAGTTGCACTACGAACTCTCGGCGATCAATCAGCACTTGGTCAACCAAGATCAGAGCCAGAATCAGGTCAGCAGCAGCTTATCAGAGATGAATCAACAGTTGCGGCATCAAACGCAACTCGACCTCAACCAGTTAGAGCAGTTGACTCGCATCAGCCGCGAGATGGGGACGATGCGCCAGGAACTCGCCGCCTTCAAGAGCGAACTGATCACAGTGGGACAGAATCAGGGAGTGATCAGCCGATCGTGCCACGACTTCAACCAATCATTCCTGGCGATGAAAGAGCGACTGACCAATCTAGAGGACAAGACCGGACAACGATTGGTGACGCTCACCAGTCACGTCGAGAAAGTGCAGCAAGCGATGCCCAACCAATCAGCGTTCCCCCTGAAGCTGTTTCTGAGCGGGGAGTTAGTGACCTATCGCGGGATTCTGGGAGCGCTGACGTTTTCGAGCGTTTTGGTGTCAGCGATCGTTTGGATCTTGATTCAGACCTTGCCGCCCGTCGCGCAGAACCGAACCCATCAAATCGTCAACAGCAGCGAGATCCGCTTACAACGGTTGGAGCAGGGGCAGCAGCAAATGATGGAACGGTTGGGCATTCCGCCGCAGAAAAAGTAAAAGAGGGTCAGCAACTTTGGCAACGCTACAGCCAAGGCATTGAGGCAAGTAATACGGTGAAGCTCAATTCTTTAGCGGCACGGAGAGCATTTGAGGATGGGCGATCGCCCCAAGAGATCGCTCAAGTGCTGCACCACAGTCCTTTTGTTCAGGAGATGACGCAAAAGGGACGAAGCTCAGACAAGATTGAGGCTTACATTCGTCAGACGGTTGATCAGGCTTGCCAGAAGCAACAGGAGAAAAAGCTGGCGAGGGGGAAGCAGCGATCGCCAGAATTAGGACTATGATTTTCTGAAAAAGGGCTGACAGGTATAGAGTTACTCACAAATGCAAGCGGTATCTGTAGCGTAAGAACTTATAATCTGTACTGTCAGTGCAGGTCAAGATAAAGTAGATATTAAATAATCCTCTCTATGTCACAAGTCAGGGGGCAGCCTATGTTGGAAATTCCCTTAACTTGCTAGAGCAGCTTGAGGCTGATTCAATTGATTTAGTCATGACTTCTCCTCCCTTTGCTTTGCAACGCGAGAAAACTTATGGCAATGTTGACCAATAAGCCTATGTGGACTGGCTTTTTGCGTTCTGCAAAAAAGTCCATCGAATTTTATCTCCCACTGGGAGCTTTGTTATCGATTTGGGGGGAGCTTATCAGAGAAAGCGCCCAGTACGATCGCTCTACAACTATCGAATTTTAATCAAGCTTTGTGATGACAATACTTCGGACAGTTTTAGGCGGCGATAGTGCCGTAATTGCAAAGGGTTGAGTAGTTGGGATGGGATTTAATCAAGCTTGGCTCCAAGTCTAAGGTGGCAATAAATCGTTCAAGTAGGTGTTGATTGAGGGCACGACGCTTAACGCTTGCCATTGAGAATACAAATGGGTCTTGACCGGTGTGCTGGGGATGCGCGTCGAACTTCGCTAGATTGAGGGCGGTAAAACTGGCATTGAAATGAAAGTCTAACTTCAAGAGGTCACGGGCTTGACAATCACTCAGACCCGTAAACTGCTTGGCATCGCGAAAGAGAAATTCAATCCCGAAGCGCAATTTATAGAACTGAATAATCTGCTTGGGGGCTTGCTCAACATCGGTACTGAACAGCAGGCAGGTGCGGACTCGATTCGGAACGCGACGGTCAACTAGGTAGGCGACTCGCATCTCCCGCTTCAAGGAGACGTGCCACAATCGGGCAGTGTAGAGGTCAACTTGGGGTTGCACGGTTTCCACAAAGGTGAAGCGACTGAGGTCTGTCTAGTCAACTTTGCCGTCGTACTTGCGCGGTCTGCCTCGTTGCTTCTGCACCCCCGTATAGAGATGGCGCAGATTCGCGTCACACCGCAGTTTGCTGATGATAGCCAACTTCAATCGCGTGGCACCCGTCACAAACCGCTCTTTCGCATAGGCTCCATCGACCGCTAAATACTGCACCGTTGGCGGAAGTTGAGGGCGTACCAGGGTGAGATGACCGAGATACTGATCCATCCGACTCACGCCCGCCATCTCCGATTGAGCGAAGGTTTGCTGGGCGTGGAGCGCATAGCTCATCTCCGTTTCGACCTCTACCACTCCCACCAACGACACCTCTAATCCTCGCTCCACACGACTATTGCAGCCATTCCAGAAGCGGTCTAGCCCAAACGTCGCTTTGCCGCTTTTGCGAAGGAACGAGCAATCCATTACTGCAAGTTGCTGATGCCCCGGTTCGGCTGCCGCTTGAATCAGGGTTGCATTCAATTTCGCAAAGTCGACCTCTTCAATAAACTGCCGTCGATACGTCTTCTCATTCAATTCACTGTATCGACTCAAATTCGTGAAGTTCACTTTGCCACACACCACCAAAATCGTCGAGAATAACGTCACTAAAAACTTCGATTGCGGTTTGCGAAATTTCCCACTTTTGACAGTAAGGTCTGTACAATTTCTTCCCTGTGGCTATCCATCCGGTGCGCTTTGTTTCTAATCTGCACCCTAGCTGATGGATAGCTTTTCTGTCCACGTCTGACCGCAAAAACTGTCCGAACTATTGAAGATTGGGATGAGTAGAAATCCTGACGATCGATTTAGGATAAATAATGGCGATCCAAGTGAGGTAATGCTCATAGCAACAGGCAGTCTCATGGCTCTCGATCGAGCTAACAAATACGCAAACGCCAACACCACGCACTCTCAACACAAGCGAGAAAATTAACTTCGATTGGGATCGCTCAAGGCTGGATTGTGGATCAATGATTCATCCGTCAAACTATGCAAGAACGCCAGCAGATCTTGTTTTTCTGTCTCAGTGAGTTCAAATCCAGAAATGAAGTGGCTTTTGAACGGATTTTCACGCCCGACTCCTGCATTTTCTCCATGATTCAGGGTTCGTCCACCCACCCGGTAATGCTCAATCACCTCTTCTAGCGTAGTAATACTGCCATCATGCATATAAGGAGCCGTAAGCGCAATATTGCGCAGGGTGGGAGCTTTGAATCGACCCATATCAGAAGGCTGTCGAGTGATTTCGTAGACTCCAGTATTGTTGGCTGGGAAAGCCCCTTTGCCGTCGATGTTGTAGAGTCCGGTGTTGTGAAAGGCAATCTCAGTGAACGCCAGTCGCTCATGCTTGATCGAATCTGAAAAATTGAGTCCACCGTGACAGTGAAAGCACTCTAGACGTTCGCTGTTAAACAAGCGTTCTCCCCGTTTAGCCGACTCAGAGATGGCGCGTTTGTCACTGCCAAATCGATAGCGATCGTAGGGCGAGTTAAACGAGATCAAACTGCGCTCAAACGATGCCAGTGCTTTCGTAAGATTACTCAGACTAATGGCACGATCGTCACTTCCAAACGCCGCAGCAAACCGCTTTCGATAAGCGGGATCTTGGCGCAGCATCGAAAGAATCTGCTCTTCTTTGCCCACCATTCCTAGCTCGATCGGATGTTCACCAAACATCGGAACCAACGCCTGAGTTTCGAGCCGCGTCATCAGAGGATTTGCCCAGGTCAGCACTGAGTTGTAGGCAATGTTGGCAAGGCTCATTGAGTTGCGGGGATGCTTCTCTCCGGTTGCGCCAATGCCGACAGGTTGAGCATCCGTGAAGGCGCGTTTTTGCTCATGGCAAGAGGCACAAGAATGCGTTCCGGTGATTGAGAGGCGCTTTTCATAAAACAAGTGCCGCCCCAGCTCCACTTTGTCAGTCGTCATTGGGTTATCGACTGGCACGATCGGCTTTGGCAATCCGGCAGGCAGATTCCATTCGTAGGACAGCGTGGGGTTGGGGGTTGCAAGTGCCTGACTGAATGCGATCGCACACAAGAATGCGAACGCCAACAGGATGGTTCGCGCAATTCGGCTTTGCTGTAGTCTTTTACTCGACACGAAAGAAAGATTGGGTGACCGCGGGTTTGTTTCTTAAGGGTAGCCCAAGCGCTGCCATAATGCCGTCGCAGTCACGATCGTCTCGTTCAGACATACAGCCAGGCGCGGTTTTGGATTGATTCTGGTTCAAATTCGTGGTCGCAGTTAATTGCGCTAAGTCAGCCACGACCAGATTTTTGGCTGGATTGAAACGAGTTAGTACGATCGTGGCTCGATTTGGGAAAGTACAGCGGGTGGGTTTCTCGCTGATTGCTCCGCCCTGACAGCCCACGCTGCCTAGATGAATCGGAAAACCGCTAGAGGCTTCGTCGCCATGTCCCTGATGCTTTTGACGACTATCTATCAAAGCCATTGTCGGACTCTGTAGATCGATGCGAGCAAACTTGTAGCCAAACTGCCAGTTCCACCACAGTCCGGTCAGATTGAGCGGCGAGGGAGCTAGGGTAGAATCTTCGTGGTTTAGTCGAGGTGGAACTCCGAGGGTAAATTTCAGCCCGGTGTAGTTGCCTTTGGGAATGGTGCCGACAATGCGATCGTGCATCTCTGTTGTTCCATTCGCGCAGGCTCCGGTCTTATTCTCAAAGTCTAGTAGCGCCACGTTCTGGTATTGCCACTTGCCATCTTGTTCGAGCGTTAGGGGAACGGCTTTACCTTTGTCATCAATCAGCGCGACCTCCGACACATAAAATCGAAAGTCAGAGAGCGTTTGGCTTGTAGCAGGTTTGCCGAGCCGATAGTTTGAACCACAAGCAAAGGGCTGTTTACCCACTTTAGCGGCAAACTGGATGATCACAGGTTGAGTTTCGGCAGTTGCAGGGAGCGCTCCCATGACTGCGGTTAGTAGAGAAACACTCGCTGCTAGAGTTGAGACTGGCTTGGTGAGTTGCATCGATTTTGACATCCTCTAAACGGTTGCTGTCTAAAAAGTAGCTTGAACCTGAAACTCAAACAATCGCCGATCGCCAGACAGGAACAAACGACGCGAACAATCTCTGCTACGGGTGCTGCTTGAAATATCTCATCCGCTGTCTTTTCTTAGAACGTCGATCGCACCTGAACGCCAAAGGTGCGGCGATCGCCGTAAGACGCTAAATCAGCAAAAAATCCAGTAAAGGCAGTGGTGATATACTCTTTATCGAACAAATTGTTAGCGAAAAAATAAATGCCTCCGCTTCTCCACTCATAGCCAATCCGGGCATTCACCAGCGTCAAGGGATCTTGCTTTAGCGTATTGGAGTCATTAAAGAAGTAAGTACCGATTCCCTGAAAGTCCACTCTGCTAAAAAAGCCGCCAGGACTACGGTATTGCGCTCCCAAATTGAAGGTGAATTCAGGTGCATAGGTGAGCTTGTTTCCGTTGAAATTCTGTCCTGAAAACGGATTGGTGTAGCGCGTGAAACGAGCATTGGTATAGCCAAATCCCGCAATTAGATCCAATCCTTTCAGCAGTTTGGCGTTGAGTTCTAACTCTATTCCACTGGTCTTGACACCGCCATTGGCAATCAGCGTTGACAGCCCTGTTCCATCGGTTAAAAGAATCTGGTAGTCATCTACATTGCTCCAAAAGGTTGCCAAATTCGCAGTTAGGCGATTGTTTAACCAGGCGGATTTCAGCCCCACCTCATAGCTCCACAGCTTTTCTGGACGCACCAGCAGCGTAGTTGGATCGTTGGAAGCATAGTTTTGAGTGCCCGGTTTATAGCCCCGTGAAACACTGCTATAGACCATCACCGCAGGACTGAGACGATACTGTAGGGCAAATTTTGGCAATAGAATACTGCCATCGGTCACAGAGTTATCGAGTGGCAATCCGGTTGGAGTTTCACCCAGAATCGGATCGGTAAACGAACTGCTACGGTTCAGGTTGTCTCGAGAGGTTTCATACCGTAAGCCTGCTGTAAGAGTCAGCGCTTCTAGAGGCTGAACTTCGATCTGCCCAAAAACGGCGTAGGTGCGCTGATCAAATCGAGCATCGGTGCGATCTGTCCCCACTGGAAAGCCCAAGGGTTCAACCAACGGCGTATAGTCAGTCGAAAGCAGCAAATCAAACGATCGCGATTGATAGTACCCTCCTAGTAGCCAGCGGAACTGCTTTGCAGTCTGGGGCGATTGGACTCGAATCTCTTGACTCCAAATGGTGGAAAAAATATTCCCGCGACCGCGAAATAGATCGTCTGGCGTGTAATCGGCATCTGCTGTGTAGCTCAGACTAGTCTGATTGCGAGCCGTAATTGAGGTAACGTTTACCCCAGACCCTTCATGGGCAATTTTGAGCGACTGAGTGTTGATAGAAACATTTAACGAACCGGGAATATTGCTGGCGCTTTGAAAGCGATCGCGCTGAGTAATTGGGACAAAGGTGTTGTCTCCATCGTCGTTGCGTCCTCCATTCGCATTAAAAGAAATCGTCCAGTCTTTGGAGGGAGTCCAGAGGATATTGGCACGTCCAAACAATGAGCTTTGTGGATTCGCATCCCCACCGAGCAATGTATTCTTGGTAAATCCATCCCGTGCATTGTAGGAGCCAGAAAGCCGGAATCTGAGTGTATCTTTGATCACGGCATCACTCAACGACAAAGATACCTGACGTTGAGCAAAGTTTCCATAGCCTGCCCCTACCCGAAACTCAGGAGTATTGGACGGCGGGCGGCTGATAGCGTTGATCACGCCTGCTTGACTGCTGCGCCCATAAAGTGTGCCTTGAGGTCCGCGCAACACTTCGACGCGCTCTAGATCAAACAACTCACCCGGTAAGAACTGGTGAATGTTCTCATAAGGAACATCATCCAGATAGAAGCTAATCGCATCTCTAACCAGGTAGTTACTGTTACCCAATCCGCGAATTGTCTGGAAATTGGCACCGCGATCGCCCGTGCTCGTAAAAAAGTTTGGAGTCTGGGCTGCTACACGTCTGACGGATCTAACATCGGCATCCTCAATTTGCTGCCTGGTGAGCGTTGTTAAGCTAATGGGTACATCTCGCTGCGGCTCAGGGCGCTTTTGTGCTGTCACCACTACTTCTTCTTCAGGCTCTACAGGTGTGACGGCTAAAACTAACCCAGATTTTCCAGGCATGATCGTTGCAGTGGGCGCATCCTGGGTTCCAGTAATTTGAATCTGAACGGTGGTTGGTGTTTTTTGCCGAACGCTAACTTGAGCGATCCCCGAAATCGGCTGACTCGCTTGAAAGCTCTGCTCTTCTGGAAGCGCTAGAACAGCGTTTTCAAGTTCAGCCACGATCGCATTTCCCTGACGCACGAATCGAGGCTGAAAACTTTGCCCAGTTGCTGTTTCTAAACGAAGTTCTAATCCTTGATCTGAAGACTTGACTTGAACTCGAACAATCTGAACCGGATTAGTCTGCGCTAACCAGGTTTTGACATCAGTATAAGGACGATCAAAGTCCTTAAGATAAGGAACAGATATCGATAGATTATTGGCTGAAGATTTTACTAAATCAGCACTCTGCGCGATCGCAGATTCCACAAGACAAAGACAAACTGAACCGAGCGTACCCAGAGCCAAAAATAACTTAGCCATCCCGCACCACAGACTGAATTCAACATTAAGATAGAACACTCTTCTGTGTCTATTAGCGAAAACCTACCGCAGAAAAATATTAATGTCAAAAGACAGACTGTCGTAGTTTTATTTCAACGATCGTTATTGACTACACCAAAGCTTGAGATACAGAGTCCCAACCCACTAGGGCTGAGTAGGAGCAGGTGAAGCAGGCGAAGGTGCGGCGGCAGGTGGAGCCACTAGCGGCGGAGGTTCTACTGGTGCAGGAGGCGGAGGTTCTACTGGTGCAGGAGGCGGAGGTTCTACTGGTGCAGGAGGCGGAGATTCTACTGGTGCAGGAGGCGGAGGCGGAGAGGCTCTACTGGGGTAGGGGCAACAGGCGGAGATTCTACTGGGGTAGGCGCAGCAGAGGGAACAGGGTCAGCAGGTTTAATGGGTTCTACTGCTGAAGCAGACGGTTTTCTCTGCTCGGCTTCTCGTTGTAGACGCTCGGCTTCTCTGCGCTCTTCTGCGGCTCGTTGCGCGTCCCTCTCGGCTTGCTGTGCGGCTTCCTCACGACGACGATCGTGGCTCTGACGCTGAAAGTCTGATCCTTCCTGTTCAGAAGTCACCCGAATTCGTTGTCCCTGAAATCCGGTTTCTGAAGCTTCATATCGGCGGCGACGAATCGCTTCTTCGGCTTTGCGATCGACCTCAGCATTGCCACTCGATGCCCTCAATCGAACATTGATCGGATTGCCATCTTTATCAACATCAAAATCAAATCGTGCCGAGCCTTCTGCACCCAGATATTCACCTAAAGTGCAGTTGTCCTTACATTTCGGTTTCTTGCGTTCTGCGCTCGGCTGGTCTGTGTCTTCACGAGGTGGGGCTTGTCGAACTGCAACCGCTTCTGAAGACTTAGCTGGAGAAGATTCAGTCGGCTTCTTCGCTTGCTGACCGTTACCATGACCGTTTCCAGTGCCATTACCTTGACCATTGCCAACACCATTTCCTTTACCATTGCCGATTCCATTGCCTTGACCGCTGCCGCTGCCGTTCCCCTGTCCGTTCCCACTTCCAAGGCTTGTTCCTGGTTTATTCTGTCCAGAATTTCCGTTTGTTCGACTGGGGTTGTTCTGACTGTTTTGGTCTGGTTGTCCTTTCGAACCTACTACTGAGCTTGGAGCAGGCGCAGTGGAAGCCTTTGGAGATGGATTGACTGAAGGAGTTGGCGTAGGGGTCAGAGCCAGCACTGGATCAGCAGTTTCTGGTTCTTGAATTGGAGCGGAGAGCGGCTCTACCAAACTCCGAAGAACCGGATCAGGTACAACGATCTGACCGCTTGCAACCCTGCCAGGATTTGGGTTAAACAGTGAGAACTGAGCCGCTCCGCCACCACCGCCTCCTGCATCTTGATCGGCTTCTGCGATCGGCGCTGCTGTTGTGGGCTGATCTTCAGCAACAATTTCAATCTCATCTTCTGTCTCTGCCACTGGGCGCGGTGGGTGCCAAAAGGCTCCGATCACGAGAGCAACCAACAAATTAAAGACGATCGCACCTAAAACACCAAGGCGCATGAACCGTCTCAGCAGGGCAACCTCCTTTTCTCGTTGCTCAGTCGCAGTTTTAGACAAACTCATAATTTATTGAAAACTACTAAATGATATGATTCATTACCGCTGCAATTAGGTCAGTGTAGCAAGATTTAAGATTTGTAGAGCAGATATGGCAAACCTTTCGGGTTTGAGAAGATTTTTGGAGCGTATTCATGTTTGAAGTTTTTTCTCGGATGCCAATCACAGGTCAAATTCTCGTTGGCATCACCCTTTTACTCATGGTTGCCGCCACCACTTGCATTGCTGAACGAATTCGGTTTTGGCTGCGCGTTGCTCGGCAACACCCGCTCTTTGCGAAGGAGCTAGTCAAACTTTATCAACATCAGCCTGAACTCGTACCAGAAAAAATTAAGCGCAATATTGATTTGCCAATGGCGCGAATTTTTGCGGCCGCACTAGAGCTAGACAGCCCAACTCCAGAAGAGTTTCGTTTAGCAATGGAAAGCGAACTGCAAGCGGAAATCCCGACGATGAAGCGATTCAGTGGGCTTTTAGAACTGGTCGTTGGGTTAGCACCCATGCTGGGGTTGATCGGAACCATTAGCGGGTTGATTGCGGCGTTTGGTTCTCTAAATATTGGCGATATTGGTGGAACGAAAACGGCAGGCGTGTCTTCAGGAATCAGCGAAGCACTGATTACAACAGCAGTCGGCTTAGTGGTGGCTGCGACTTGTCTAGTGTTTGCAACCACCTTTAGAAATATCTACAGCCGCCAGATGGCGCTGATTCAAGAGTATGGCGGACAGATGGAGTTAGTTTATCGTCGTCAATACGATCGAGGCAGTCCGCAATCGATGATCATGTCTGAGTTGTCAGATGCGATTCGTCAATTGGCTGCTAGAGAATAAGTTTTAAGCTGAGTGAGTTGAGGAAAAAGCAATGCGTGTGCCCCAAGAACCCGAATCTTCGTTAGAGCTAAACATTATTCCGATGCTGGATGTAGTGTTTTCGATTTTGACGTTCTTCATTATGTCTACGCTGTTTTTGACCCGATCGGAAGGTCTACCCGTAAATCTTCCGCAAGCCACAACTGCCAAGCCACAGCAGCAAACAAAAATTGCTGTCACGATTAAACCCGATGGACAACTTGCGCTCAATAAGCAATCAATTCAGTTAAGTCAGCTAGAAACCGGAGTGCGATCGCTAGTGCAGGCAAATCAGCAACTAGTCGTCGTGATTCACGCAGATGAGAAAGTAGAGCATCGATTTGTGGTTTCAGCAATGGATCAGATTCGCAAAATCAATGGTGTAAAAATCGCCATTGCTACTAAAAAGCAATAGCGATGTGATGATTAAAAGATAGCTCTAGACGATTACTCTAATCGGGTTGAATCACCTAATCCATCCATGAAGAATTCATTTTGGTTACTGCTTGGATGGAGTCCGATCGCTCCACCGCTACAACTAACATCGCCACACCCACTAAAAGAACGGTACTTCGCGACCAGCATCCTGGCTCTACTTCTGCCATTACTGTATCTTTGGGCAAAAAGCCGCCTCGTGCCTGAAACTCATAGTCTTTAACAAGACGATCGTGCCGGAAAGTCTCTTCGTCATCTGACACCTGCTGATAGAGATCTGCTAACTCAGAGTAGTGGTCAGTAAGCCAGTTTTCATAGTCTGTGCAGTCCCATTCTTCACGATCGTCTTCAGCTTCTTCGTCAGATAGATACACATCAACATTGCAAGCCCTGTAAGTCATAGTCTGTCCTCCCATAATTTCCGCACTAACCCCACATACACACCCTGAATGTCAACTTGATCAGCCTCAACAGACGTAGGATCATAGGCAGAGTTTGCAGGTTGTAGAACAACTTTAGTGCCCTGTCGATGGAAATATTTGAGTGTGGTTTGTGTTCCCACTCTCGCCGCAACAATTGCACCATTTTTGACTGCATCAAGGTTTGGTTCTGATTTCATGACAATTAGATCGTTGTGATCGATCAAGGCACCCACCATACTGTCTCCCCAAACTCGCAACACAAACCAATAGTCACTTCCCAAAGGTTTGCGTCCGGGAAAATCTAGCCATTCAACGGCATCATCTGAGAACGTTTCAACTAAACTGTGAGCCGCGATCGTGCCGACGATCGGAAGCCGAAACCCAGGAACAGCAATTCCATACTTTTCGCCATTCTCTCGCAGCCATTCTTCAGTAAATCGAATCGTTCGAGATGCCCGCTCAACTTGAGCCAGAACGCCTTTTCTAATCAGAATTCTAACCAGCGACTGAACGGGAGCAGGAGAAGTGTAGTCTAAGCCCGCCGCAATTTCTCGAATTACCGGACTGTACCCAAACTGGCGCAGGTGATTTGCAAGCCAATCGATTAAACGCTGCTGCTTTGGAGTCATAACTGCTTTATAGAGTGTTTGTACTACTCTACAGGAAAAGAGATTGTTGTCAAGCTGAAAATGCTGACGTAGAATCTAAGCTGCGCTACAAATCTTCTTGAGGATAAATCTTGAAGCGTTTGTATCCTTTACGCTAAGACTATGAACCAATCTCTTCCACCAGATCTTCAGCGATCGATTCAGCAAAGCTTGCAGGAAATCGCCTTGCAGATGGGAAAACAGCTCGATGAGGTTGCCGCAGAACGGCTATGTCGAGATGCTCAGAATCTGCTCAGTCACATCTCGTATGAACCACTCACTCTAGCGCGGGTGGCAGGGGCCTTGCTGGTATATCAGGTGCAAGACACAGAATTGGAAGAATTGGAGTGGTTTAGATCTCAAGTGCAACAATGCCCTAGCGACGAAGAGGTTGAGGAACTGATCGAGTCAATTCATCGGGCGGATGCGCTGTAGTTCCAAAGTGTAGCCAACAGTTGGGAACAGCACCGGATACCAAAATGTTGAATCGCTAAAGTCCGCGACTATTCTATGAGAATATGAACTCTAATAAAATTTTAGCGATCGCCCGCCTCAAGACGTTGCACCCTGAGCTATGGATGAAAATTTGCCTGTCACTGCCATCATTTCTCAAGTAGTGAAACCTGGATGCGAAGCCGCTTACGAACAATGGCAAAAAGACATCACAGTTGCCGCTCATCAATTTGAAGGACACGCTGGAGTCAACATTATTCAACCGCATGACCACACCTATCCTGAATATGTAATCATTCTCAGATTTGATCACTATAAAAATCTCAAAACATGGATCGAATCTGACGTTCGTAAATATTGGCTCGATCGGGCTAAACCCCTGATTCAAGGATCGGAAAAAGTGCAGGTTTTGCAGGGGCTAGAAGCCTGGTTTACCCTGCCCGGAAGACCTGCTCAAGCGCCTCCGGCCCGTTATAAGATGGCGATTTTGACCGCGATCGCGGTCTACCTCGTCTCGCTGATTGTGGGCTATTTCTTTTCACGCTTTCTCGTCAATTTGCCAACCTGGTTGCAGTCTTTGGTGCTGATCAGCATTTCGGTTGTGTTGCTCACCTACTGGGTCATGCCGCGACTGACGCGCGTTTTTTATGGCTGGCTTTATCCTCGCGCTTAGAAGCGATCGGCACAAATCCTTTATCCTGAAGATGGATCGCTACGTTCGTGAATTATGGTTTCTCTATCTCCGACCCTTAAAGCTAGACTGGCTGCACCCCTCAAGATTGGCTCTCTAGAGGTCAAAAGCCGCGTCTTGCAGTCGCCGCTGTCTGGTGTGACCGATTTGGTGTTTCGTCGTCTGGTGCGTCGCTATGCGCCCGACTCAATGATGTATACCGAGATGGTCAACGCTACGGGCTTGCACTATGTCAAAGCGTTGCCGATCATCATGGAGGTAGACCCCAACGAGCGCCCGATTAGCATTCAGCTTTTTGACTGTCGTCCCGATTTTTTGGCAGAGGCGGCCGAGAAGGCGGTTGCCGAAGGGGCCGACACGATCGATATCAATATGGGCTGCCCGGTGAATAAGATCACCAAAAATGGCGGCGGCTCATCTTTGCTGCGAGACCCCGAAACGGCAGAAGCGATCGTGCGGGCCGTGGTGAAAGCCGTCAAGGTTCCAGTGACGGTTAAAACCCGCATCGGCTGGACGGATCAGGAGATCAACATTCTTGATTTTGCTCGACGCATGGAGGATGCTGGAGCACAGATGATCACCGTCCACGGGCGGACTCGCGCTCAAGGCTATAACGGGCCCGCTAAATGGGAATGGATCGGTCGAGTGAAAAACATTCTCTCGATTCCTGTGATCGCAAATGGCGATATGTTTTCAGTTGAGGCTGCCGTTAAATGCCTAGAGCAAACCGGAGCCGATGGCGTGATGTGTTCTCGTGGAACGCTGGGATATCCATTTTTAGTCGGCGAAGTCGATCACTTTTTTAAGACGGGAATTGAGAGACCCAAACCCACCCCGATCGAGCGTCTAGAATGCGCCCGCGAACATTTGCAAATGCTATGGGAATACAAGGGCGATCGGGGAGTTAGACAAGCCCGAAAACACATGACCTGGTATGCCAAAGGCTTTGACGGCGCGGCCGATCTGCGCGGAAAACTGAGTCTGATTGAGAATGTCGGTCAGGGATTAGAGATTATTGATCGGGCGATCGAGCGTCTAAACCAGTCTGGCTGGCAAGAAACCGAAGCAGCCGAAGCCCAATTAGTAGAGGTTTAGCTTGCAATTTCTTGCTGCGGAAGCATGACGGTGACAGTGGTTCCTTGACCCAATTTACTGCTGATTTGAATCTGTCCCTGATGGTTTTCGACAATGGCTTGAGCGATCGCTAGCCCTAATCCCGATCCTCCGGTGGCTTTAGTTCGGGCGGGGTCAACGCGATAGAAGCGATCGAACAATTGCGGCAAAGCCTCTTCTGAAATTCCGATTCCGGTGTCAATCACGTTCACTTGTAGAAATGATCCATTTGTACGTTTAAACTGCTGTAGCTCTAGCGTTACGCTTCCCATTGAAGGCGTATACTGCAAAGCGTTACTAACTAGATTAGTAAATAATCGAGATAGCTGATCGCGATCGCAGGACAGAGAAAGTGAATGCTCAACACGAGGCAATGATTTCAAAATCATTGATTGACCTACGGTTAGTTCTTCTAGCGCAATGCTGCTATTAAGACTTAACGAAATTTCTTTTTCTGTAGCGATCGTTTGCTGTTCTTCTAAGACTTCGGTCAGCAGATCATCCAGATTGATCAAAGCCCGTCTAGGTTGGGCTGTGCTGCTGTCTTGTCGAGCCAGAAATAACAGATCATCCACGAGTCTTCCTAACCGACGCGTCAAGCGTTCAACAACCTGTAGGTGATAGCGTTGCATTTGCGGATCTGAATCTGGATCTGAGAGCGCAACCTGCACGTTAGTTTGAATAATCGCGATCGGGTTTCTCAACTCATGAGATGCATCTGCTGTAAATTGCTTTAACCGTTGATAAGATTCTCGAATCGGCTGCATAGCTAGACCGGATAATAACCACCCGATCGTGGCCACGATCGCCACCATGACGCTAGTTCCGACAATCAGGTCTAGAAATAATTCACGAGTCGGCTTTGTCACCTCAAACCAGGGATGGCTGACGCGCAGATAGCCCAACACCTGTCGCCCAATCTGAACTCGTTGGGTCACTTGTCGCAGCAAATGATCATCGGATAAATGCACGGTTTCGCCATTGATATTAAAGCGGAGCGGCACCGCGATCTTGTCAGCAAACGTTGCCCACAGCACCTCACCTTGGGGGCTAAACCACTCTAAATCAATGTGATCATCCTCAACTGGAATTGCATTATCTCGAAAGCTCGACTCTACATTCACGCGCACCTCTCCGCCTTCTAAATGAGGATTGATCGGCTCGATCACCAGCGATCGCTGCACCACTTCAACTACATGATTGAGCGTGTCATCAATGCGTTCAATTAACGTCGTGCGAACATATAAATAGAACCCACTCGCAAACACTAGCAGCAACACTGCCGTAACGGTTGTATACCAAATCGCAAGACGACGACGAGTAACCTGAAACATAGAACCAAAGAAGGGGCTACTCCCCATTATCTATGTAAAATGTACGGTAGGGGTCAAGCGAAAATTTTGCATCGGGGAGACCACTAAGATGTCACTAGAAGCCATTACTGAACAGACTAATCCCATTCTAGAGCCGCCGGAATGGGAGCCTCCCATGCCCCCGACCGATTTAATTTTTGATGACGGAGAACCTTTGGAAAGCCATCGTCACCGGGTCGCCATGAACGTCTTGATTCGATCGCTCAATCAAGGCTGGTTAGACCGCCAAGACTTTTTTGCTGGCGGCAATATGTTTATTTATTACAGCAGCAACCAAGTCCGCAATCGCGACTTTAGAGGCCCTGATTTCTTTGCGGTGTTGGGGGTTGACCCTGACCAATCTCGCAAGGGCTGGGTGGTCTGGGAAGAGGGCGGACGATATCCTGATGTGATTGTCGAAATGCTGTCACCCAGCACGATGAGCGTTGATTTGGGAGCCAAGAAAACCCTCTATGAGCAGGTGTTTCGCACGAGAGACTATTTTGTGTTTGACCCCTTTGATCCCAGTGCGTTTCAAGGGTGGCATCTGGACTTAGACCAAGGCTATCAGCCGATTCCCGTCAATGATCAAGGATGGCGATGGTGTCAAACCCTGGAGTTGTGGCTAGGCGCGTGGTCGGGGACGGTGGATATCGATCAGACAACCTGGCTGCGGTTTTACGATCGCCACGGCAATCTCGTGCCTCTCCCCGAAGAAGCCGCACGTCAACAAGCCGATGAAGAACGTCAACGGGCCGATGAAGAACACCAACGGGCTAACGAGGAAGCCTCGAACGAGCTAACGAAGAATCCCAACGGGCTAACGAGGAGTCTCGAAGAGCTAACGAAGAATTCCAACGGGCCAACGAGGAGCGTCAACGAGCCGATCGCTTGGCCGCCCGTCTACGAGAATTGGGAGAAGACCCCGATCGCGGCTAAACTCCAACGTAATTGTCTAAGCGAGGCTAGCTTGCCCCAACTGCGTCAAGAAGCGCATCGCTTTAGCAACATAGTTCGCACAGTCATAAGGCGACGATTCATAAAACGATCGCCAAGCTGATCCTTTGTGTTCATCATAGCGATCGAATAAGTCTGGAAATTTGTCGAGCCATGCCAATCGGACTGCGTGACCAATCAGCACATCTAGCACGATCGATTCTTCGATTTTAAGATCGGGGTTGCGTTGGGCGATCGTCGCTAATTCCATCATTGCTTCTACATTCACCTGACGATATTCTGGCGCTTGAATTTTGTTTAATAAGTGTTCAATTTTCAGAGCAAAGTTTTTCTCGCCAGCAGTCATTTCCATGATCAGATGTTCACTATCAAGACGATTGCGGCGTTCTAATTTGTCGCCAATCACCAATCCTTCGCAGTGATGCAGCAGTTGCCACACGCTAGGATAAAAATCTTTCGGAACGCGATTTAGTGAGCCGTCTAGCTGGCGTTTGCGCCACCAATCTTGATTAGCAGGTTCAACTTCGGTTTGCTCATCTAACAAGACCACCCAATCGATGCCGCGATCGGGCAATTTCACCCGCAGAGATTCTTGCTTAAACAACGCCTGATTGAGGTCGGCATAGCCCACTAGAATTTGGCGCAGCCGCGTCTTAATCTCAAACGGACTGAGTTGCATCAAGTGCTCATAGGCTTCGTCTTGAGTCAATTTTAATTCTTGTGCAAGCTCCGTCGCGATCAGCAAAATCAAATAACCCACTCTCAAAGTCAGCAAGCCTTGAAAGAGATCAGGTTCACTTTTGATCAGCAAACTGAGATAGATAATAATTTCTTGAGTCAGCACCCGATCGCGCAGATCTTCTCGACAAAAATGATGGATTTTTCGAGCACTTCGGTGTAGGGCAACGGCTGCAAAATCAGCGAATCTTCACTATAAGCTCGACCGACCGAAATCTGTTTTTGTCGCACCAAAATATCGGTAACGGCATCTGACAGCCCGACATCGACTTTATCGAGCAAGCCTGCCGATCGCCGCACAATTCCCCAATAGGGGCAACCCGACGCATCGCCTTTGCTGGCTTTGGCGTAGACTTCGTTGACGAGATCTTGCACCACGATCGCGGGCTGTGGGCCAGCTAAACGAGTGTCAAAATCTAAGCCTTTGAGACGAACAAGGGTGCTCAATAGCTCGATCTGTTCATAGAGATTGTGAGACTGGCGCAAGCTCGATACCAGCACTTGAACATTAGTTTCACACTCTAGTTGGAATTCTTGCGAAATGCTTAAGGGATAGTTTTTGTCTGGGTGATAAACCAAGTGGTAGCTTGGCAAAGCCGTGTCAATCACCGACGATGGCGGAAACTCAAAATCGTGCAGCGAGTCGATGCGCTCAGTGCCCGCCGTGAGAGCAAGCTGATTGAGGCGACCTAGCTGGACTGGAATATCGCCACAGCGACCGTTTTGCAGGTCTTGCACGAGGTTGATCAGCGCTTCTCGACCCAGTTCTAGCATCTCGTGGGTGAGCAGCAGGGTCATGGTCGGTTTACCCAAATCTTGCCAGTGGCGATGGGTGTAGGCGAGTTCGCTCTTAATCGTGGAGACCAGAAAGTGGTAGTCGAGCGTGAGATAAAAGCGGGCTGGCTCTAAGAACGAGGGCAGAAACACGATCGTTTCTCCGCAGATCTTAAACACTCTCGAAGTCGTTAAACTTCGCATTCGGCGCATGGGGCGACCCGTTAACGCAAGTTTGTCATTGCGCCCAACTTGAGCATAGGCGGCCGCTAGCTCTCTCGCATGACGAACTTGAATTGGCTCGACTTGTTTGAGCGTTTGAGTCGTGATGTTGTTGGCGGCTAAATTGGACTGCAACGCTTCATCTTCTGCTATGAGGGCAATTTGAACAATAGCCTTGCGTTTTTGACCAATGCGAAGGTGACACCCGATCGGGTCAACGTCTCCGACTGCCAACAATCCTTCGTGCATCATTTGCGCCAGCAGATAGAGGCTTTGGGCCCAAACGAGAGGAATATTTTCATTGGGCAATCGAGCTTGACTAGAGGGCTTGGCCTTTTCTAGTTCGACCAACTCTTCAGGAACATAGTACAACTCTGGCAACAAGTTTAGGCCGTCTCGGTCAACAGCTAGTTGAGCTAGTTTGTCGAGATAATCTTGGGCTTGGGGGCGATTGCCGCGGAACAATCCATCTAACGCCAGATAGGTGAAGAACAGTGACCATTCACACTCAATATGTTCAAATTGTTTGAGTTCCCACGGCTCATAGTGAAGTCGGCTGCTGTCTTCTAAAACTGTTTGGTGCCCGTCTCGCAGAAAGCGTTTGCAGCCATAGCGACCTTGCAGCAGTCCGACAATTTTGGTGCGGGTGCGATCGACCAATTGCTGATCTTCAACCGCAAACGCCGGAAAACTAATCACGCTCAAGAGAGCAGCATCGACTTCTTTAGAGCTAGATTCTCTAGGCAGCAAAGATTCTAGCGTGGTGCGACACCGAGCAATCTCATCGGGCAAAACGTGAATCACTGAGGCTTGACTGCCGTGCACGCCGAACAGATTGAGTCCATTTAAGGCTTCGAGGGCCGCCTTGGCCATGCCAACCGAACTAGCGTTGAGTTCAGGGCTGCCGTGGTTGATTTTGTTGCCTCGCTCCCAGATGCCATAATCAGGCGTGCGATAGGTTCTGCCGATGTAGTAGACGAGGTTTTGAATGAAGCTCACTTCGTCAATGGTGAAGACGATCGCTAACCCCGATGCGGTCATCTGGGCCAACATCAGCAAAAAGATTGAGGTCGCATCAAGCTGCAAATGTCCCCACTCGTCGTCGCCAACCACGGTGCTGCCCGTGTCGGTGTCATATTTGGCATGAAGAGCATCTAGGGGAGTTTGATTGGCTTTGAATTTCTCGACTTTTTCGGCTTGTCGCATCATTGAAAACAGCAAGCCGCGCATCAGCTTAACAACGCTGTGTTCTAGCTCATAGGTGCGCCCCCGATCGTCGTCTAACTTGCGATAGGCCAGCCCTAACCCCCACACGGCGAGAATGCTGTAGACGTTATCACGCACCCATGCATCTGTGTAGTCGCCATGAGCGTTGACGGCGGTGCTAGCGGGCAGCAGCCCAGAAATCGCGTTCTGACGGCTGAGAATGACGGCACGCACCTGCTCGTAGTAGTGATCTAACCGGGCTGCTAACTCAACGGGTTTGACTGCCATACCGCCCTCAAGTGAAAGAATTTGAGCGAATCGAATCTCAATTTTAATCGCTTGTGTCGATCGGTGGATGTTCGATCGGGGAATGCCGCACTCAAACTGCGACGCATCGCAGATCACGTGAGAACGATCACGGGTGTGCGATCTAGTCATTTCAGCCAGCGAACGCTTCACTACACGGTGTGTTCGCACTTTTAACATAAGGCATGATAGAAGAACCACGACTCCCAAGATTCTTGGAACCCTCTCATGAACACACAATTAGTAGAATCCCTAGTGCAGACCATCCGCGCGCTGTCAGCGGAAGAACGATCGCTGTTTGATCACAAACTTTACGGCGAAAAGCCTTATCCCTCCGCGCTAGAACTTGCCTATCTCAGCGATCGCAGCACCGCTTTCGACTTCCTCAAAGACGAACCCGATCTCTACACCCTCGAAGATGGAGAACCCATCGAATGGGACTAAAAAAAGGCGACATTGTGCTGGTTGAATTTCCATTCACCGACCTTAGCCAAACCAAGTTTCGTCCTGCCGTTGTTCTCTCAGCTAATGGTGCGATTGACGAGTTCACCGTTTGCTTTATTTCCTCACAAAAAGTCGAAACGCTCTATAGTGCAGAGTTTGCTGTGCTGGATTCAGATCCAGACTTTGCTCAAACTGGGCTGCGTGTTTCGTCAAAAGTGCGCGTGACTCGGATTACAACGCTGAGTCAGCAACTCATTGCGAAACGGATGGGACTCTTAAGCCCGTCACATCTCCAACAACTAGATGCGACTTTGATCCATGCTTTTCAGTTAGCACTTTAGGTTACACAGAATCAGGAATTATCGGCTGCGATTGCACAATTTTAGGCTACGAAAGCTTCACGGCACTATGGGTTCGCACTCAAATCAAGACTTTCAAGGAAAAATCAACATAGCCCTAGTTATAAGATCCCGGCGATCAGTCATCATAGAGGAGATTTATTTCGTGATCTTCCAAAGCCGATGAACGCATCCTCTCTGTTGCAAACCTTTCAGAAAGCCTATCAAATTACCGACCTGGAACCCCTTGTTCGAGAAGAACAGTTGCAGAAATTTTGGGTCGAGTATGGGCAAGAAGCTCTAGAAGAGGTAGAACAACTGATTGAAGACAACGCGGCGCAAGATGCAAAGGTAATTTTTTCAGGACATACCGGATCTGGCAAGTCAACCCTCCTGGCAAAATTTGGACGGCAGGTGAGTGATCGCTACTTCGTAGTATTTTTCTCGATCGCAGAGACAATTGAAATGTCAGCCGTGGATCACATCAATATTCTGTTCGCGATAGGCGTGAGTATGCTCCTAAAAGCAGAGCAAGAGCAGATGCAAATTCCTGCAACCACTAGGGATGGATTCTATCGATGGTTTGCAAAGCGAACTCGGATTGAAGAAAACAAGCTCTCGGCAGAAGGCTCATTCGGATTTACCCTCTTGAACCTGATCGTGAGCAAGTTGAAAGCGGAATCTTCCATCCGGGAAGTGCTGAAGCAAGAGTTTGAGCGGGATCTCTCTGCTTTAGTTGCCAAGCTGAATGAGATTGCAGCAGAGATGCAGAGAGTCAGCAAGAAAAAAGTATTAGTAATCATCGATGACCTAGATAAATTAGATCTTGAACTCGTTAAAAGTGTCTTTCGAGATCATGTGAAATCATTGTTTCTGCCTGGATTTAGCATCGTCTTCACGGTTCCGATCTCCTGCCTCCGCGACATCTCCTTACTCACAACCTTAAGAACAGAGGCAGACGATCAAATTGCAGTCGTCCCAGTTTCTAAACTTTTTGCCAAATCAGAACGTCGCAAACTTGACCCCACCGAAGAGAAAGAAGCGGTCGAAACACTCTGTGAAGTTTTACACAAACGCATTCCCGCAGAAATATTAGAGCCAGAGGTTGCGACCCAAATCGTGCATTACAGCGGAGGCGTGTTGCGAGAGCTAATTCGTTCTCGAATCGGTGTTGCCGCATCTGTCTGCGCAAAATTCGCCGCGAACCTGCTCGAATAGACATCAAGATCAATGCTGCGGTCTTGGACGAAGCCATTAAAGCCTTAAGATTAGAGTTTGAAACCACCTTGGGCAAGGCGGATTACACCATTTTGCAGACGACGTATGAGAAGTTCATGCCTGAAGATCCGAAAGACGAACCTTTTTTGAATCTACTACATGGTTTGCAGGTCTTAGAGTATCAAAACGGCGACATGTGGTATGACCTGCATCCAATTGTTCGAGACCTGATGCTGCGCAGGGGGCTAATTAATGCAAATCGATGAGAAATTACCTCCGAGCCAACTGAATGAGATGGCTTATGACGACTTGCTAGTCGCGATCGAAGCAAGCAAGAACAGTCTGAGCCTATTTCTAGTGATCTGCGATAACTTCAAACTGCGAGAAGCGATCATCCAACGTTATGAGGCGGAGCTAGAACCTGAAATTCGCAATTATCAGATTATCCTGCCGAAGAAAGATCCAAGCCTCAAGCAAGCGATCGCACGCACCATCGAGTCTGATTCTTACCTGAAGGCAGGTGGGCGAGGTGTGTTGACAGTGGTAGGGCTAGAACAACTCTTTTCAGATCGATATGGAGCAGATCGATCGGAGCAAGAAATCTTTTTGGGATATTTGCAGTGGACACGAGAAGGGCTGCGGGAGTTTCGCTATCCAATTATCCTTTGGCTAACACAACCGTTGCTAGAAAAAATTAGCCGAGAAGCAAAGGATTTTTGGAGTTGGCGGAAAGATGTGTTTCGATTCGTCTCGGAAACGCCAACGCTGATAGAGCGTCCTGAAGTTGCCCAGATTCCTCAGAACCTTCCCTATCTCGGTAATGTCAGCTTTGTGGGAAGAGAGGCAGAATTGAAAGCCTTGCATCAGCAGTTGGGAACCGTTGCTATCTCTGCTATTGCTGGAATGGGCGGGATTGGCAAGACGGAACTAGCATTGCAATATTCATCGAGGTATCTCGATGAATACCCAGGCGGCATCTGCTGGTTGAGAGCACGCGAGGACATTAGTCTTCAGGTGGTTGTATTTGCAAGACGGTTCCTGGGTCTTGAACCTCCATCAGATCTGTTCGTTACTGAACAAGTTGCTTGGTGTTGGAGAAATTGGATGGCAGGGGAAGTTCTTATCATTTTTGATGATGTGCAGAACTACGCTGATATTCAAGCGTTGCTGCCCCCTCCAAAGTCTCGCTTTAACGTTTTGTTGACAACGCGATCGCGGTTCGGGTTTGGCGTTCAAGAGATGGTGATTGATGCGCTCTCAGCATCGTCAGCTCTGGAATTACTGCGATCGCTAGTTCCCGATGGACGAATTGATCAAGAACTAGATGCCGCAACACAACTTTGCAAGTGGTTGGGCTATTTACCCTTGGCATTACAGCTAGTCGGGCAATATCTAGTGCAAAAAAAAGATCTTTCAGTTGCAAAACTGTGGGAGCGATTGCAGAATCAGAGGCTAGCTGCTAAAGCTTTGCTTGAGCCTGACGTAGGAATGACAGCTACTTTAGGCGTTGGAGCAGCATTTGAGTTAAGTTGGCAGGAATTGAATGAAGAGGCGCAACAGCTAGCAGCACTTTTGAGTCTGTTTGCCTTAGCGGGAATTCCGTGGGCGTTGGTGCAACAGTGTTTGCCAGAGGCAGATGAGGAAGCGTTAGAGAATTTGCGCGATGAGCAGTTAGTGAATTCGAGTCTGCTGAGTTATGAAGGCAAGGAGGTTTACCAACTACATCAGTTGTTGCGGGAATTTTTTGCGGTGAAGCGATCGCAGATGCCAACCGATGAAGAAATGAAGAGATCGTTCTGCCGAGAACTATGTGAGATCGACTTACAAATTTCTTTGCCCCTGACGATTTCAGCGATTGAGCAACTAGCACCGCTGATTCCACATCTTAAGGAAGCAGCCACTACGCTAGAGCCTTGGTTATCTGATTCAGATCTGATTAAGCCTTTTACTTGGATTGGTCAGTTTTATTTGGGACAATTAGCATTTGAAGAAGCAGAGAGATGGTTCTTGCATGGTCAAGCGATCGTGACCCAACGCCTAGGAGACGATCATTCATCTGTGGCAGTGAGCCTAAACAATTTGGCAGAATTGTACTATTCGCAAGGACGGTATGGGGAAGCGGAACCGCTGTTTGTGCGCTCGCTCGAAACCCGGCAACGGCAACTGGGAGACGACCATCCCGATGTAGCTCAGAGCCTGAACAATTTGGCAACATTGTATCGGTTACAAGGGCGGTACGGGGAAGCGGAACCTTTGTACCTGCTAGCGTTGGAAATCAGGCAACGGCAACTGGGAGACGACCATCCCGATGTAGCTCAGAGCCTGAACAATTTGGCAACATTGTATCGGTTACAAGGGCGGTACGGGGAAGCGGAACCTTTGTACCTGCTAGCGTTGGAAATCAGGCAACGGCAACTGGGAGACGACCATCCCGATGTAGCTCAGAGCCTGAACAATTTGGCAACATTGTATCGGTTACAAGGGCGGTACGGGGAAGCGGAACCTTTGTACCTGCTAGCGTTGGAAATCAGGCAACGGCAACTGGGAGACGATCATCCCAATGTGGCTCAGAGCCTGTGGAATTTGGCAGTGCTTTATGAAAATCAGGGGCAAGTTGCAGAAGTGGAACCTTTATACATTGAGGCGATCTCAATCTTCTACCAGCGATTAGGAGAAACGCATCCTCACACACAAAGCATTGTTCAATACTTCGCCTCGTTCCTGCAACAAGTAATTCAGGCGAACCGCACCGATGAACTCTCGGATGATCCGATGACCCGATCGATGCTTCAACAGATTCAAGAAGCAGAAAGTTAAGGGCAAACTTGGGTAAAAAGAAGAAGGGCGATCGGGATCAGACTATTGACATCAAATCAGAAAGTTAGGCTACCTCTCACGAGTATCCCAACGGTTTTGCGGATAACCCCATCACCGATCGGTAGTGACTTTCCATTTGGGCCATTGATGGAGCTTGCCGTTCTAAATTCCATTCACTCTGATCAAACAGAGATTGACTTAGTTCATTAACATTAACATTGCAGATTTGATTATTTAAGACAACCGCTTGACCATTTACCCAAGCGTCAGAAACGACATTAACCGGACGACCTAAAACCAGCAGCCCGATCGGGTCGGTGCGCGGCAGCAAAGACAGACTCATCAAGTCATAGAGGACTAAATCAGCTTTTTTGCCCACCGTGAGCGAACCGAGTTGATCGCCCAGATTTAAGCCCGTGGCACCGCCCAGAGAGGCCATCTCGATCGCTTGGCGAGGCGTGATCCAATTCTGATAATCTAAATCAGTGGTGTTGTGCAGCAGCGAACCAATTTTGATCGCTTCGAGCACATCTTGCGAATCATTACTCGCGGAGCCATCACACCCAAACGAGACATTCACCCCTGCCTGACGATATTTGAGAACCGGGGCAATGCCGCTTCCCAAACGCAGATTGCTGAGAGGATTATGAACAACTGTTGATTTTGTGGCTGCCATAATTTCAATGTCGGCATCGTCAAGCCAAACACAGTGCGCTAGAGAGGTGCGATCGCTCAAAAACCCAAGTTGTTTAAGGTGCTCAACGGCGCTACAGCCATATTTTTCTTGAGCCAAAAGCTTTTGTGCTCTGGTTTCTAACAAGTGAGCGTGACGACAGAGATTGTAGCGATCGCTTAACTCAATGCACCCTTCAAATAACGCATCTGAGCAAAGCTGCACGCCCGTCGGCGCAACCAAAATATTCACCCCTTCGTCGGGGCGATGAAACTGAGTCACTGCTTCTTGCATTAACGCTAGCGTTGCGGCGGTTGATCGCAGATAGTCATCATGTTCTCGGTTTACTCCCCCATCCGGCAGTCCTGTCGATAGGGCCTGATCTTGGATCAGAGGAGCTACAAACGCCCGAATTCCGACTTGACGATAAGCCCGAACTGCCGCCGCGATCGTCTCCAATTCTTGCCCAGGGATCAAAACTAAGTGATCTACTACACTCGTTCCGCCAGAGAGCAGCGTTTCGACCGCCGTCCCGATCGCGCTCAGATAGACTTGCTCTGGTTCTAGGGGCGCAAAGTGATGCAGTTCTGCCAGCCACAACTCAAGGGGCACAGGCGGAATCAGTCCTCGCTGCCACATCTCAGAAGAATGGGTGTGAGCATTGACAAAACCGGGCAGAAGTAGCTTATTGCGCCCGTCGATCAACGTGCCCACAGGGTCTAAATGGGGAGCGATCGCCGCAATCCGGTCATCCTCAAGTTGAACATCCACCGTTTCGTAGGCACGATCGCTGGAGATTAAAACGTTTTGAAGGGTGAAACTCATGCCAATAGGTGAAAAACAGGTAACGGCTAGGGTAACAGATGTAGCGGATTACTAGACCGAAAAAGGTGATATTTGCTACAAAACCAACGACTATGGGCGCATCAAATCTGAGTCTTTGATGATCACAGCTTGGAGCAACCCAAAAGCAATCGCCAAACGAATGAAAAGATTACGCTAACGGCGATCGGCGATTAAGTACGCTAACTTATGGAGAAAATCTGAGTCTACTACCGCTTTGAGGAGCTTTTACTATGACCACGGTTAAAGTCGGAATCAATGGATTTGGGCGAATTGGTCGCCTCGCGTTTCGGGCTGGCATTGACAACCCCAATCTAGAATTTGTCGGCATCAATGATTTAGTGTCGCCCGACAACCTCGCTTATTTGCTCAAATATGACTCGACCCACGGCAGATTTAAGGGCACGATCGAGGCCAAGCCCGATGGCATTGTTGTCAACGGCAAATTTATTCCCTGTACGGCGATGCGAAACCCCGCAGAGTTGCCTTGGGGTAAGCTGGGCGCAGATTATGTGATCGAGTCTACAGGTCTATTTACTGATTTTGAAGGAGCCTCAAAGCATCTGACGGCAGGCGCAAAGCGAGTCATTTTATCGGCTCCGACCAAAGACCCCGAAAAAGTGCGGACACTGCTGGTAGGGGTAAATCATCACCAATTTGATCCGGCAAAGGACACGATCGTATCAAATGCCAGTTGCACCACTAACTGTTTAGCACCCGTTGCCAAAGTGATCAACGACCATTTCGGCTTGGCAGAAGGACTCATGACCACCGTTCACGCGACCACCGCCACTCAGCCAACGGTTGACGGCCCCAGTCAAAAAGATTGGCGCGGCGGACGGGGCGCGGCTCAAAACATCATTCCCTCTTCGACTGGGGCCGCAAAGGCGGTGACGCTAGTCTTGCCAGAACTCAAGGGCAAACTAACCGGGATGGCCTTCCGAGTGCCCACCCCCGATGTTTCGGCGGTCGATCTAACCTTTAAGACTGAGAAGGCAACCAGCTATAAAGAAATCTGTGCGGCGATGAAGGCAGCCGCAGACGGCCCGCTCAAGGGCATCTTGGGCTACACCGATGAAGAAGTCGTCTCTACTGATTTTCAGGGCGATTCGCACTCTAGCATTTTTGACGCTGGGGCAGGCATTGAGCTAAACTCTAATTTCTTTAAAGTCATCTCGTGGTATGACAACGAGTGGGGCTATTCGTGCCGGGTAATTGATTTGATGGTGGCAATGGCCACGAAAGAAGGGATCTTGTAGAAATGGGTGAAGGTCGATCGACTCCGAGAAACGGGGGAGCGATCGACCTTTCCCATTTTGGAATTTGTGTAAAATCAGTTTTCACAGCAGCACTATAATTCGATCAAGTATCGAAGCGTTGGAGACTAAATATGTCAACCCTTGAGCAAATTGAAGCAGCAATCCTTACACTTCAATTAGATGAGTTTCAGCGACTCAGACAGTGGTTCTTTGACGTAGATTATCAGCGCTGGGATGATCAGCTAGAGCAAGACATCGCAGACGGAAAGTTAGACGCTTTGGCAGAGGAAGCGATCGCTGAGGATCGCACTCATGCGGAATACGATAAATTAATCGGTAGGCTGTAGCGATCGGAACAACTCTCCACAGACATAGTTTCCCCACAAAGCATGTTACTTTGAATAAGGGAAGTCCAAACGGCAATAGTAACAGTTAGACCGCCTAGATTACGGGTAAAAATAGGATTGTGAGAGTATCTGTTTAGAGTGCATCGTCAAGTTAACGCAAGGTACCCTCAAACTATTTAAAATCACCCTTTAGGGTAATGCCAGAGTTGAGTTCAGCCTCACACATTAGGGAAGAGTAGGTGAAAAGTATACGAAAAACCTGCTGCTTTCTACAACACAAAGAGCAACCTTAAACAACTACAAGTAGCAACATGGCATACTTTATATCGCTTGTACTGATAGCGTGTGGACTGGTTATTGCCATTCCAGCTTTTCTTAGTTGGATAGACGTTGTTACATCTATTGGCTCAGGATCTCTTAAATATGGAGATATTAATCAACCTTTTCAACAAGCGAAGCCCATATTCACGCAATTTATGACAGGCGGGTTGATTTCAGCAATTGGGTCAGGTTTGCTCATATGGAAGACTGTTTCCAGCTTTGCTTCTAGAAATCGTTCAACGCCAACAATTAGCATAAGCAACAGTTCTGGTGTGGTGCTAACGTTGGCAGAGCGCGATGCTGTTGTTACTAGTACCATTAGGGAGCTACAAAGAAATAACAATAACGACATAAAGACAGTTGCAAACTTATTGCTTGATCTAAAAACAGCGATAAATAGTGAGCCGAATTTATCTTACGAATTAAAAGCAGATGCCTTAGAGCAAGTAAAAGTGATTGGCGAAGCCGCAAAAGAGACTTCAGAAGAGAGGAGAAAAGGGCTAGTGAAAAGTGCTATCAGAGTATTGAAAGGGATTGGTACTGAATTACCTAGCGCCATTCAGTTTATTGGGGCTTGTACTAAGTTGCTGCCTCAGATTGCTTCTACACTGGGCTTAGGTTAAATGCAGAATATTTTGACGGTTCAGCGCGATGGTCTAACGCTCTATTGCAGTGGAAGTGCAGAGTCTCTTCGTCCACCGCTTAGGATTTCTTGTCGCCGATGAACAGTGTTGTTAGGATTTCGTTTACGGGGCGACAGTTAGACAGAATGTAAAGTGAGGAGGGAGCATGGAGTCCGGTCAACAGTCGAAAGGGTATGAATAGACAACTGTTCAGACAGTTAATGCTGTCGCAGCTTTAGCGTTAGATTAGCCCGATCGTTAGCTTGATTCACGTAATAGAACCCGTAAACTTATGACTGAACTTCTTCGGCAAGTCATTTCAGAAATTCAGAAACTTCCAGCAGATCAGCAGGATGCGATCGCATCGCGTTTAATGGCTGAACTAAAAGATGAACAGGCATGGACGACTCGTTTTGAGGCAACAACAGACGAACAGTGGGATCGATTAGCTGACACAGTACGGCAAGAAATTGCTGAGGGCGAAACAGTTCCACTTGATGAGGTTTTTCCGGTTAAGCCATGAAGTCGAGTCTCACCAAAACTTTTTGCAAGCGGCTCAATCAACTACCTCTATCAGTACAGGAGCAAGCTGAAAAAGCGTATGAACTCTGGCGTGAAGATCCGTATCACAATAGCTTGCAGTTTAAACGAGTGAGTCAACGCCAACCGATTTATTCTGCTCGTGTGAGTCTAAATTACCGGGTTGTAGGGTTGCTAGAGCCAAATGACCACATCTACTGGTTTTGGATTGGCGCACATGATGAGTACGATGAATTGCTGAAAAGAATATAACTTTGAGTTGTTCCGTTGAGATAAACTTCCCGCGACTCCCTTAGTTGAATCCCTCGCGCTAGAATTCCACATCGTCATCGTCCATTACAGAGTCAGGAAATTGGGCTTTGAGAGCCGGAATCACAGGACAGGGCTTACGATCGTTCAAGTTCCCCAACTTATTTCAGCTAAAAGACGATCGTTGAGTTGCCCTACAATAGACATCAAACCTTAGAAATCGCAAAGCAGCAATGAATACTACAGATGATTCTCCAATGGATGATCTAGAGCCAGTGGCTTTGATATCTGTGACAGCATTACAGCGCCAGCTTAATGACTCGCTCAAACAACTGTCGCCAGAACGGTTACAGGTGCTTGCTGATTTTGCGGCTTACTTGGCAAATGCTGAAAGCGAAGCCGCAACTCAAGAGCTTTTGGCGATTCCTGGATTGTTAGAGCGAGTTAAGCAAAATCAAGCAACTCCCAAAGCCGATTACACAGTTTGGAGAACTCTTCGCTCCGATGTATGAAGTTCTTCTCCATCCCGATGCTCAAAAGGCTTATGTCAATGCTGACAAAGCTCTAGCTAAGAAAATCGCCCGATGTTTACAACAGCTAGAGCAAACTCCCCAGTCACACCCCAACGTTAAAGCCCTCAAGGGAGACTATTTAGGCTATTATCGCTACCGAGTTGGAGATTACAGAGTCATTTATTCAATTGACGACAAAGTGGTGCAGGTATTTGTGGTCGCGATCGCGCATCGCAGCGAAGCATACAAACTGTAACCGCGAATTGGTAAATTCTGTAAATCCCTCACGTCAAAATTCCACGTCGTCATCATCTATTACAGAATCAAGAAATCGAGCTTTGAGAGCCGGAATCACAGGGCACGGCTTACGATCGTCCAAGTTCCCCAACTTATTTCAGCTAAAAGGCGATCGTCTAGTTGCCCTACAATAGACATCAAACCTTAGAAATTGCAAAGCAGCAATGAATACTACAGATGATTCTCCAAGGGGGCAGAAGCCCACAACGCAGCAACAAAAACTTTGTAGACCGTAGCTATCTAGGGCGAGACGTTTCACCTTAATGAATCCACGTTCCTAAACGTCAGTTCCGGGGTCGTGGAGTTCCCCGTAGAGACCGCCAAAGCCTTGCTATGCTGGGGTTGGGGAGCATTTCCCAAGAGGGGTATTGATGACTCCCTAACCCCAACTTTCTAGAGTTGAATGGTGGTTTTGTTGTGCAACTCCTCTACTTGTATTAGTGAACCCTCACCCAGAACAATGTTGAACTTCATTAAAGAACGTTCAACCTGATAACCGGGCAACACTCGAACAACTTGATACTCTGTGGTCAAATCACTGGTGCCATCCCACTTCAGAAATGCCAGTTGATTTGACGCAATCTCACTCAATTCTGAGACACAACTCTTCAATACGATTCGCTAACATCTCAGACAATGCCAGACGACACAAAGAGATAACGCTCTTGCAAATCTAAAACGTCACACTCACCCGATAACGTTTTTCGATTGAGCAACGCAACTCAACCGTAAACGAAATCGAGCTAGGAACGATCGTCCTAACTGCCATGGTTTTTGTCCTCTCGGTTAATTAAAAGAGGACAAAAACTCTGATGGCTCAGAAATTTGGTTGGGGGAAAACCTGTATGCAGGATCTTGATTCCAGCCTTTCAAGATCCCATAGCAAAGCCGACGGTGTACAATCATGAACGCCTCCTGAGTTAGTTACGGTAACTAGGGATGGAAGTCCTCGGAGTCTGATTTGGACGATCAGGCTTCGGGGCACAACTCCATCACTGCGGTGTATTGTACTAGAGTTTTTTGTTTTTTGGAATGCTGAGTTTTTTGGGGGGCGTTAGACTTCACCTACTGCAATCCGATCGCATACTTTATAGTCCGACAGTGCCCTCAGTCTGGTTTGCGAATTGTAAATGAGATCGGTTTTTGGGGAGACGACGATCGGGGCAGATTAACTTTTTGAGCAGGCGGAGGCATTTCTTGGGGATCACGGATCGGGCTGCTGATCTGGTTGAAGGGAAACCCGGCGCGACGATCGTAGTTAGACACGATCGCCAAAAATGCTCCGCCCAAAATAAAGACGGGCAGCGGCAGCGAAAGCTGCTTCATCCACTGAAACAGTTCTGACAGCCCAAATAACACTAAAAAACAAGCCAGCCAAACCCGCATGGTTCACCCCAAAGTACGGAATTACTAGTCAGGATACTCGATCGTGCTCGTTTTGCAACCCCTCGGCAAAATCTGAACTAAGGGATGGAACGAAGTCTATAATAGCGCTTCTAAGGACGGCAAATTGTGAAAATTAGTGGTACAAATAAACTAAGTTAGATGGATAGATCGGCATGGACTCTGTAGAACAAGCAACGCCAGACATCAAACAGCGTGGGCAAGAATTGACCCAAATTCTGCAAAAAGCCAGCTATGCCTATTATGGGCTGGATGCACCCACGATCGCAGATGCCGTCTACGATCGGCTTTATCACGAACTGCTAGAGTTAGAGACTCGCTATCCCGAATTAATTTCGCCCGATAGCCCCACTCAACGGGTGGGTGAACGTCCTGCGAGTCAATTTACATCCGTTAAGCATAACGTTCCGCTCTATAGTTTAGAGAATGCGTTTGGACATGAAGACCTAACAATCTGGGAACAGCGATGGCGAAAAGTAGAGCCAGACGTGACCCAGGCTGACTATGTGTGTGAACTCAAAATTGACGGCTCTGCCCTAGCGCTAACCTACGAAAAAGGTCTACTGGTCAGAGGCACAACTCGCGGCGATGGCCTAACCGGAGAAGACATCACATCCAATGTTCGGGCGATCCGATCGATTCCACTACGTCTGCACCTAGACAATCCCCCTGCCTTAATGGAGGTGCGCGGCGAGGCGTTTCTGTCTCTAGACTCTTTTGAGCAGATCAATCGAGAACGCGAACAAGCTGGAGAAGCGCTATTTGCCAACCCTCGAAATGCGGTTGCCGGAACCTTGCGCCAGTTGGATGCTCGAATCGTTGCCCAGCGCAAGCCAGATTTTTATGCCTACACGCTGCACCTTCAAGGGCACGAAATTCGCCTCGCGTCGCAGTGGGAAGCCCTGGAGTTTTTGCAAACGGCCGGGTTTCGGGTCAACCCAGAGCGTCAGCTTTGTGCAACCATGCAGGAGGTTTTTGCCTACTGCGATCGCTGGTCGATCGCCCGCACCCAACTCCGCTATCTCACCGATGGTGTGGTAGTCAAACTCAACTCGTTTGATTTACAAGAACGATTGGGCTTTACGCAAAAGTTTCCGCGCTGGGCGATCGCCCTCAAATATCCCGCCGAAGAAGCCCCGACGATCGTGGAGAATATCAGCGTCAATGTAGGACGAACGGGCGCGATTACGCCCGTTGCCGAGCTGCGTCCCGTCCAGCTAGCGGGCACTACGGTTTCACGGGCCACGCTGCACAACCGCGATCGCATTGCTGAATTAGATATTCGGGTTGGCGACACGGCGATCGTCCGCAAAGCCGGAGAAATCATTCCCGAAGTGGTGCGAGTGCTGCCAGAACTGCGTCCTGCGGGTGCCCAACCTTATCAGATGCCCACTCACTGCCCAGAGTGTCAGGAAGGATTAGTCAAGCCCGATGATGAGGCCGTGACGCGCTGCATCAATACTTCTTGTCCGGCGATTTTGCGAGGGGCATTGACCCATTGGGCTAGCCGAGACGCGATGGATATCAACGGCATGGGTGAAAAGCTTGTGCTGCAACTGGTTGATCAGAGATTGGTGCATTCAGTGGGCGATCTGTATGAATTGACGATCGCACAACTCTTAACGCTAGACCGAATGGGAACGAAATCAGCCGAGAAAATTCTTCAAGCCATTCAAGAATCGAAAAAACAACCCTGGGCAAGAGTCCTTTATGGATTGGGAATTCGTCACGTTGGCAGTGTGAATGCTCAAGTGTTGACGCAGGCATTTCCGAGGGTAGATCAGCTTGCCCAAGCGACTCCGGCGGCGATCGTGCAGGTGTATGGCATCGGAGCAGAAATTGCTCAATCGGTGCATCAGTGGTTTCAAAATCACGGCAATCAGACTTTGATCGAACGGCTGCGATCGGCAGGTTTACAACTCGTTGAAGAAGCCGGAAATGCGCCTCTCATCAACACTGCAATCACTGGGAAAATCTTTGTCGTCACGGGCACCTTACCCACGCTCAAACGCGACGAAGCAAAGTCACTGATTCAAAAAGCGGGCGGCAAAGTCACCGATTCGGTTAGCAAAAAAACCGATTATGTGGTGGTGGGAGACGATGCAGGCTCTAAATTAGAAAAAGCCCGATCGTTGGAAATTTCCCTGCTTTCAGAAGCCGAACTCCTGCAATTATTAGCTGCCGACGATTGATAAGTTGTGAGCAATCAGTCCCTTGCATCACCCTGAAATCGATTATGCTCAACCTAAAGAACGTCCACACTTGCCCTAGCCGTGTTTTTTATGCACGATCGTTTTCGCCCTCCCCTTGATTGGATTCGGAAAAGCCTTAAACTCCTGGGTTTGAGTCTGATTCCAGTCGCTTTACTGACTCGCCCAGCCACCAGCGCCGAGCGGCTCTATCTGTCCTATGGCGTGCTGGAGCGATCAATTTCAGTCGCGGCCCTCGAAGCCTATGCCCGCAATGGAGAATTAGACAACGAACTGCTCGTTTATGCTGAATATGCAAATGTCAAACAATTGGCGGATTTGCGGCAAGCCCTAGTGGCGCGGGCAGACTTGACCCCGATCGCCGTTTCTCAGTTTCTCTATACCCCTCAAGGAGAAATACTGCTGCGGCGCTTGGGGCAAGTGATTCAGCCCGAATCGAGAGATACAGGCTTTTATGCGATCAGAGCCGCATTGATTTTGGCCTCCAGCGATCCCGAAGGGCTGACTCCGCTAAATGTGTTTCGCAAATTTCCGACTCGCGGGCTGCGAATCAATTTGCAGTCCGCACTACAAATTGCTGGAGACCTAGAGCAGACCGTCACCCGCACCAATCAAGCTACCGCAACGCTTGAGCAACTGTCTCAGCTAGAAGCGCTTGCTATGCCCATTACTCGTGATACTCCGGTGCCTGATTTGGCAGGGCGAGGCGCATTTACCTGGCAAAAAGAAACCATTCGGCTCGTCGATCGGACGCGCAGCTTTGTGACAGCGTTGGGCCGAGAGCGCGTGTTTCCGGTCGATGTCTATCTCCCTCAGATCAGGGCGATCGGGCAGGGGCAAGCCCGCAAGATCCCGGTGGTGGTGATCTCTCACGGGTTGGGTTCCGATCGCACAACGTTTCGCTATTTGGCCGAGCATCTGGCCTCCCATGGGTTTGCAGTAGCCGTGCCCGAACACCCTGGCAGCAATGCTGCCCAGCTTCAAGCGTTGATTGCAGGCACCGCAAGCGAGGTGGCTGCACCGAGTGAGTTTGTCGATCGTCCGCTTGACATCAAATATCTGCTGGATGATCTGACGCGCCGCACCAAGTCTGACCCTCGCTATAGCCGTCTCAATCTAGAGCAAGTCGGCGTTTTGGGCCAATCTTTTGGCGGCTATACCGTCTTAGCGCTGGCAGGTGCCCCGATCAACTTTGAGCAACTGCAAAAAGACTGTGACACCCAAGCGTTAGATAACACCCTTAACTTGTCGGTGCTTTTGCAATGCCGGGCCAATGCCCTGCCGCGCCTCAACTATGACTTACAAGATTCGCGAGTCAAAGCGATTATTGCCATTAACCCGATCGATAGTGCGGTGTTAGGTCAAGCTGGGCTGAGTCAAATTTCAATTCCGACGCTGATGGTGTCTGGCAATGCTGATACGATCGCTCCGGCGATGCAAGAACAGTTGCAGCCTTTCACCTGGTTGGGGTCTCCCGATCGCTACCTCGTGCTGATGGATCGCGGCACTCATTTTTCTACCTTAGAGGAACCCACCAATAATGATGCGATTCCGCTGCCACCCGAAATATTAGGCCCTACGCCTGGGGTTTCTCGGCGCTATGTGAGCGCTCTGAGTCTGGCATTTTTTCAAACCTATATTGCCAATCAGCCCAGCTATCGCCCTTATCTATCGGCTAGCTACGCTCAACTGATCAGTCAAGACCCGCTGCGGTTGAGTCTGGTGCGATCGCTCAATGCCGAACAACTGACTAAATAGAGGTGAATTGTGACTAACGGGTTTTTAAACCTCAACAAGCCTCTGGGGTTTACGTCTCATGATTGTGTCGCCAAAGTGCGGCGATCTTTAAAGCTCAAGCGGGTGGGTCATGCCGGAACCCTAGACCCGGCAGCAACGGGAGTGTTGCCGATCGCTCTAGGCCGAGCCACTCGGCTACTGCAATATTTGCCGCAGGATAAGGCCTATCAGGCAACAATTCGCTTTGGGTTGACAACCGCAACCGATGACTTAGAGGGTGAGGTGCTGACGCGGCAGTCTGGGTCAGAGTTGACCTTAGAGGCGGTGAAGTCAAACCTGCCGCTCTTTCAGGGCACGATTCAGCAGGTGCCACCGAGCTATAGTGCCATTCAGGTACAGGGAAAGCGGCTGTATGATCTGGCCCGATCGGGCGAATTGATCACCGTCCCCGCTCGGTCTGTCACTATCTATCAGCTAGAGATTTTAGCGTGGCGATCGGGCGAGTTTCCAGAATTAGACTTAGCGATCGCCTGTGGCTCTGGGACGTATATTCGCTCGATCGCCCGTGATTTGGGCGCACTGTTAGGCGTAGGCGGCACATTAGCCAAACTGATTCGCACTGACAGCAGTGGCTTAACGCTCAGTCACAGCTTGACCCTAGACGAACTCGCTACCCAAGTGCACAATCAGACGTTCTCGCCGATCGCACCCGATGTGGCTCTGGCCCATTTGCCGATCGTCACCTTGCCTGAAGAGTCGGCTAAACGTTGGCGCTGGGGGCAAAAAGTCGTGACGGATGGGGCAATCGATGCGGCGATCGTCCGAGTTCATCAGGAAGACGATCGGTTTTTGGGCATTGCTCAAATTATCGAATCGGAGGACGGGCGGCTCTTGGTGCCTCAAATGGTTTTTGAGCCAATTTCATAATCGGTCTATTGCCACCAGGGTTTTGTATCAATTTGCTGCGTGAAGGGGACAGATCTGTCTTAAAGAAACGTCAGTTTGACAGAGGTAGTTCGCTCTGATTATGAATCTAGAAAGCCCCCTAACTCTCCCATTTTAGGGGACTTTGAAGTGGAAGTCTTGGCTCAAAGTCCCTCACTCGTGGGGATTTAGGGGGCAGAAGTTGCTGAGAACGAACCGAAAAAACTCGTCAAATTCACGTTAAAGAACGGCGTTCTTTCGGGCAATCGCTGAGTCTGTCCTAATTTCTTTTGAAATCGATATCCGTAATCTCCGTACACACTGAGTTTTATTTATTATATGAAGTTTTCATAAATACATAGATCTCCATCTTTTGTAAGGAACTCTCAGAGAAGAACTCAGATTCTTGCAGAGGGAACCCAGTGTCAAATAATACTTTAGAGACGGCTAAGGAAATTAGCCTATCTTCTAGCGCGCAGACGTTGACTGACTCAGTGAGCGCTAATCTAACTGACTATTTTCGGTTTCAGCTAAAGAGTTATGGCAGCCTCAGCGCAGTGCTCGATCGCTTAAGTGGAGATGCCAATCTTGAGCTAATTCAAGACCGCGATCGCAATGGTCTTATCAGCAGCAGCGAAATTTTGGCGGCATCAAATAACCGGGGCACGATCGATGAACTGGTCAGCGCGGTTCTTCAGCCAGGAACTTATTATCTTCGAGTTTCTACCAGTCAAGACAGTGCTCGCTACAGTCTGAATCTGTCTACTGTTTTAGATCTCAAAACCGATTTGACCTGGCGAAATTATGCCACAGGTGAGAATGCCGTTTGGCAAGTGAAAGATGGCGCGATTGAGTCCTCTGCTTTTCTCACCAAGGTGTCTGACCCCAATTGGAAGCTAGAGAGCAGTGCCGACTTTAATCAAGATGGGCAGCTAGATTTAGTATGGCGAAACTATGCCACAGGTGAGAATGCCATCTGGCTGATGAACAACAACGTCATTGAGTCCTCTGTTTTTCTCACCAAAGTCCCCGATGCAAATTGGAAGATCGAGGGGGTTGCTGACTTCAATCAAGATGGGCAAGTAGATGTCGTGTGGCGAAACTATGCCACAGGTGAAAATGCCGTCTGGTTGATGAACAACAACGTCATTGAGTCCTCTGTTTTTCTCACCAAAGTCCCCGATGCAAATTGGAAGATCGAGGGGGTTGCTGACTTTAATCAAGATGGGCAAGTAGATGTCGTGTGGCGAAACTATGCCACAGGTGAAAATGCCGTCTGGCTGATGAACAATAACGCCATTAAGTCAGCCATTTATCTCACTAAAGTCCCCGACGCAAATTGGAAGATTGAGGGGGCTACTGACTTTAATCAAGATGGGCAAGTGGATGTCGTGTGGCGAAACTATGCCACGGGTGAGAATGCTGTTTGGCTGATGAACAATAACGCCATTACGTCGGCGGTTTATCTGACTAAAGTTCCCGACGCAAATTGGCATCTGGTTTCCAGCGCCAAGCAATTTGAACAAAAGCTCATCAACGATGTCGTTGGAGACACGATCGCCAAAGCTTTTAATATCGGCACCCTCGATAAAACCGCAACATTTCGAGAATCACTAGGCAGTGCTAATGATCTAGAAGACGATTACCAATTTACACTGAGCGCAGATAGTAGCTTGAGCCTGACGCTTAGTGGACTGAGGGCCGATGTGGATCTTCAGCTTCTCAACAGCAGTGGGGCGGTGATTCAAACCTCTGCGATCGCAGGCAACTCAGCCGAATCGATCAGCAGTGGGTCACTATCGGCGGGCACCTACTACGTTCGACTTTGCTTAAAGGGAAGTGGCATTACAGGCTACACCCTCGATCTGGCGGCTGCTCTGCCCGTCTATAAATACGAGTTTGCCTACTACTACAATGGCAGCAACAACAATAAAGACTCCTATACAGGCTATGTCTATGCTTCCGCGAATACCTACAGCGCGGGTCAGATTTTTGATCCAATTGTCGAGAAAAATGAGACGGGCTGCTCTGGCAAATATCTGATTAAGTCAGCGATCGTGGCGGGCAATGTTGCCGATCTTGGTAAAGTGTTTGTCAATCAATACTACAACAGTGAAAACGCTACTTCCTACACACCTGTCTATTTCGGGCAAGGAAAAACCTCTGGTACAAATTATCTAGGCAGTGAATACGATTTTATTGGCAACTCAAACAGTCTCGATAACGATTTTGGATTAGACAAATGGGTCTATAACGTCAGCTACTCTAAATACGAGTTTGCTTACTACTACAACGGAAAAGACAACACGGCTGACTACTACAGTGGATGGGTCTATAGTCAACCTGGAACCTACACAGTTGGGAGTTTTGTAGATTTCAATTCTAACAATAACGAAATCGGCGCAAACGGCAAATATTACATCACAAAGTCGAGTCGAGAAGGAATCGCGACTGATGTCGGCAAAGTGTTTGTTGATCAATACCACGACGTTGACAACAGTCAGGCTGTCTACACTCCTTACTACTTTAGCCAGGGGAAGGCTTCAGGCACCAACTTTCTGGGCAGCGAATATGACTATGCCCGCAGTCCACTTTCGACTCAAACCGATTTTGGGCAAGACAGTTGGGAGTTTGACAACCAACCGGAGTTGTCTGGTGCGTTCTTTGACCTAACTCAAGTCTCCCTCACCGCCGGAGCCAGCCTAACAGCTAATTTCAGGATTCAAAACACGGGCAGTGATGCTCGACCGTTTCGGGTGGCGTTTTATCTATCAAAAGACACGACGATCACCACCAGCGATCGGCTTCTCGCAACCTATGATCTAGACGCGATCGCATCCAATTCTCTCACAGCAGTGTTGAGCCAAACCTTTTCTCTACCGGGATATGCAGATAGCTTCTGGACTAAGGGGAGCGCGGATAACTACTCCATTGGCATGATTGTTGATTCGCTCAATGCCGTTGGCGAAAGCAATGAGAACAACAACGCCAATCAAGGCACTGGCATCGACTCTAAAAATGTCTTCATCACCAGTGTGATCACCAATCCTACCGTCACCTATGGTGCAACCTCTGGCAATCCCACGATCGAGGCTCTCCTAAACGCCGACCATGCTGCTTGGAACACCAGTGCGAATGGGGGAGTGATTACCTACAGCTTTTACTCTGCTGGGTCTGGCTCTTACACAGGGCGCGAGGCCGTTTCAGAAGTCAGCGCTACGATTAAGAACAATGTGCGGGCAATTTTGTCGTCGATCGCGACGTTTATCAATGTTCAGTTTGTCGAAGTAGCGGATTCAGCTACAAGTTGCGGAGTTATTCGCTATATGTATTCTGATGGTAAGTATGACTTCAACAATGCCGCCTACAGCTTTTATGCCTATGGCTACTATCCCGGCGATGGCACAGGGGGTGATGTTCACCTGAACCCCAGACAAGCCAGCAGTTTTGAAGGGGGCGCAGGCACCTATGGCTATATGGCACTGATCCATGAGACCCTGCACACGCTGGGCTTGAAGCATCCTGGAAGTTACAACGCTGGAGGCGGAACGACGGAAGGGCCTTTCTTATCCCCTTCTGAAGACAACACCACAAACACCGTGATGACCTATAACAATGGCACGAGTGACACTCGATACTACGGCAGTTTAGCGATTACGCCGATGAGTTATGACATTCAGGCGCTGCAATATCTCTATGGGGCGAGGAACCAAAATGCGAATGCGACTACTTACACCTTCAACACCGTCTATGGCTATGAAGTATCCAGTCAGGTTTTTGGCAGCACGACTACCCAGTTAAAGCAAACTCTTTGGGATGCGGGTGGAGTAGACACCTTAGATTTTTCTCGGTTGGCGGCTGGGGTCAACTATCGGTTTGACCTCAATCCAGGCGGCATTTTAACGACTCAGGCTTCCTACAATGGGTCAACGTATTATGACTATGGTCAGGACAGTAATCCGAGTGATGGCATTGCCCAAGGCCCGCAATACGTCACGTCTGGCTTTGGCACCACGATCGCCAAAGGCACAGTGATCGAAAATCTGATCAATTCTCGCGGCAATGATTACATCATCGCTAACTCGGCTAGCAATGTCTTTAAAGGCTATATGTTGGGCACGTTTACAGGCAATGATGTGATTGACTCTAGCAACGCTGCCGATAGTCTAGAGCTTGCGGGCTTTAACTTGTCTAATTTGACCACTGCGGTGAGTGGCAGCAACTTGACGATCGGGCTAGGGTCTTCTGGCTCGATTCAACTGCAAAACTACTACGGGTCTAACGGCTCAATGAAGATTCTAGTGGGTGGCACTTACTATACCTACAGCAGCTCAGGAAGTTGGCAAGCTGCTGCGGCTCCAGCAGCGATCGCGCCTGCTAGCACTTCCCCAACAGCCGCCTCGGCGAGTGGACTCACGGCAACCGTTGCATCAACCTCCAATATGCAACCCTCAATGTCGCCAGCCGCTTGTATGTGTCCTATTTGTTCTGGCACTGCTGTTAATCTATTGGGGACATCGAGCTTAGTTGCGGCGATCGGGCTTGCCTAAAGCGCCTAAAATAACCACATCCAGGTTTAGAGCGATCGACCTATGAATTCTCCAGTTCTCGAAAAACCAACTCGCCAAAACTCAGTTCTTCTCTATAACCTCACTTGGGATGCTCTCGAAAGACTAGACGTAGAGCTAGAAGGCACAGGCGCACGTTTGATCTATTTAGACGGATTTTTAGAAATTATGGCTCCGCTTTCTGAAGAACACGAAGAACCTAAAAGCACTGTCAGTTTGTTGACAGAAGCTTTCATGCGAGAGCGAGGAATTCGGTTTTATGTTCGGGGAAGCACTACCCTCGGCAAGCGGGAAGATGGTGCAAGACGAGAACCGGATGAGGCTTACAGTTTGGGCGCTAAAAAGCTGATGCCAGATTTGGTCTTAGAGATCACAGTCACCAGTGGCGGAATTAACAAGCTAGAAATCTACAAACGGCTAAAAGTCCCCGAAGTTTGGTTCTGGGAAGACGGCATGATTTCGGTCTACTGTCTGTGTGAGGAGGGCTACGAAAAGGTTGCCCAAAGTTCTTTGCTGCCTGATTTAGATTTGGCGTTGTTGGCGCAGTATTCGCGAATGGCAGATCAGTATGATGCGGTGAGTGAGTTTACGCAGGTGATTCGAGGAATGTGAGGTAGGTGATCAGTTCGATCGCAATAACCGTTAAAATTGCAATCAGTGAACCGGGGCAACCACGATGACTCAAACCGCCGCATCAAAATCTCAAAAGCTTACCTTTGAAGAATATCTCGCCTATGACGACGATACCGATACCCGCTACGAATTGGTGGATGGAGAACTAGTCGCAATGCCCCCAGAATCGCCAGAAAACTGCTATGTAGCTAGACGATTGTTTGTAGAACTTTTGAAGTGCGTTCCGCTAATTCTACTAAGCTATAAAGAAATCGAAATCGAAGTCACCGGACGACGGGCAAAAACTAGATTCCCTGATTTAATGATTTTCGGAGAGGAGTGTGGTGCTGCGCTGCAAGGTCAAACGCGAGGCACGATTACGCGGGATATGCCGCCGCCGCTAGTTGCGATCGAAGTCGTCTCACCCGGTAGTGCCAATGAAGCCAGAGACTATCGCTATAAGCGATCAGAGTATGCTGCTAGAGGCATTCTAGAATATTGGATTGTAGATCCTCAACGCAACCAAGTCACTGTCCTCTCGCTGGTCGAAGGACTCTACGAAGAAGCAGTGTATGGAGTAGAGGATACGATCGTTTGTGCTGTAATACCTCAAGCTCGAGTCAAAATCAGGGATATCTTTGTTGGGTCAGAATCTTGACTTCAGAGTGAGAAATTTCATTCTGTATCAAAGGATTTTTAGCTTTGTGAGAAAGCGATCGCATCAGTCAACGACCACACAAACCAACTCCACATAGGGAGCAGTTTGAATAACAATTAGCCTATTTCTAAAGTCATCTATCTTTTAGGTCATGAACAAACTCGGATTAACTTGAAAGAATCTGCCCAAAGTTTTTGCTTGAGCTGGATTGATTTCTCGGCTGCCAGCGATCGCCTCTAAAACAACCTCCTCAGAACCCATCACATTTACCAGGTCTGATTGTTTGAGATTGCGTTGCTCTATTAAAAAAAGCAGTAGAGAGTGAGGATTAGAAGCTTTACCAGGTGAGTAATAGTCCTGTTCAAATTTCTCAATCAGCGCGATCAGTAACTCATAAAGCTCCTTCTCTTCTAAGGTGCGATTTGGACGGTGCATCAATTCTTCTACGATCGCCAAAGCTTTGTTGTTTTCCTCCTCAGTTCTAATTAATTTCGGCTGATATTGAGACAACAGATCTGCATATTTATCGTGCATGTCAAATCAGAGAACAATAGAAAATCAACAAAGAAGCCTGTTCCAATTGATGAAACAGGCTTCTTAAACAATAGGTGACTTCTAGCTTTGCGCTACAGGCTCTTTCGCCAAAAACTTCTCCAGCTCTGTAATCGCATCAGCATCGACTTTAGTTTGCATGGGGCAAAACTTAGGGCCACACATTGAGCAAAACTCAGCCGTCTTATAAATATCGGCGGGCAGCGTTTCGTCGTGATATTCCTTCGCCCGTTCGGGGTCAAGCGACAACTCAAACTGACGATTCCAGTCAAAGTTATAGCGAGCTTTAGAGAGTTCGTCATCACGATCGCGGGCCCCCGGACGGTGACGCGCAATATCGGCCGCGTGAGCCGCAATCTTGTAGGCAATCAAGCCATTGCGAACGTCTTCAGCATTGGGCAAGCCGAGGTGCTCTTTGGGCGTGACATAGCAAAGCATCGCCGTGCCATACCAGCCTGCCATGGCGGCCCCGATCGCCGACGTGATGTGGTCATAGCCTGGTGCAATATCCGTCACCAACGGGCCCAATACATAGAAGGGTGCTTCCGAGCACTCTTCCATTTGCTTACGCACGTTGAACTCGATTTGATCCATCGGCACATGACCTGGGCCTTCGACCATGACCTGAATGTCTTGTTCCCAGGCTTTGCGGGTCAGTTGTCCGAGGGTCTTGAGTTCGGCTAGCTGGGCCGCGTCGGAGGCATCGTGCTGGCAGCCCGGCCGCAGCGAATCGCCCAAGCTAAACGAAACATCATAGCGCTTGAAGATCTCAATGATGTCGTTGAAGTGAGTGTAAAGCGGATTTTGCTTGTGGTGGGCCAGCATCCAGCGCGCCAGAATGCCGCCGCCTCGTGAGACAATTCCCGTTAGACGATTTTTGACGAGGGGCAGATGCTCGATCAAAATTCCCGCGTGAATGGTTTGATAGTCAACGCCTTGCTGGGCGTGCTTTTCAATGATGTGAAGAAAGTCGTCTGGGGTCAGGGTCTCGATATTGCCGTGGACGCTTTCTAGTGCTTGATAGATCGGGAACGGTGCCGATCGGGATCGGCGACGCTTTAATAATCGCCATCCGCATCTCATCAAGATTTCCGCCCCCCGTAGACAGATCCATCAGGGTATCTGCGCCATATTTCACTGCCAACCTGAGCTTATCGACTTCTTCATCTAAATTTGATGAATTAGGCGACGCGCCAATGTTAGCGTTGACTTTGCAGCGAGAGGCAATGCCGATCGCCATTGGCTCTAAGTTGGGGTGGTTAATGTTGGCGGGAATAATCATCCGCCCCCGTGCCACTTCGTCTTTGATCAGTTCGGCTGGGAGGTTTTCTCGTTGAGCCACAAAGTGCATCTCTTCGGTGATGATGCCTTGACGGGCATAGTGCATCTGAGACACGTTTTTGTGCCCGCTTCGCTTCGCGATCCAGTCTGTCCGCATATTCGATTCCTCAAGATAAACAGCTTCCCTTCGCTGGCATTACCCAGTCTCAGGTTCTAAGGGTTTGTTCTCAGCCCGGTTAGGCACCCCTAGCTTGAGCGTTGATCCTACCACCCTCAGTTGGGTCAATGGTCAGACTTTAAAAATCTGGCGATAGGGTGCTGTCTAGCTCAGAGAGTTTGCGAGCCAGAGAAGCCCGTTTAGAAAGATCAGAAAATCTTTAGAAAAAAGGCTCAAAGCCCCCTTACGATCGGGCCGCAAACTCTGTAAACTCTCTAAAGACCGATTCGATAGCACGAATAAATCTGCAACAAGAAATAAGTTGTTTGGTGTACCAAAAAGAACCATTGTTCAGAAATTCTGTAGATTCTTGACCTTGATCCAGAATTAAGTAGTCTGGAACACCGTTCTTCTTGCTCAAATCACTTCACGTTTGAGCGTTGAGTCACTTGAATTCGGCGCTGTAGCGTCTTGTAGAGAGAGTTGGCCTCCCCTCTAAACTCTGGTGGCAGAATCGCGATCGTTCTTCAAGATTCTTGAGTATTTTTACTTACTCAACTTCAGCAGATCTTCGTACTACACATACAACAAGTGTAGTCGTCTGCACTTGTCAAGTCGAAATGACCGCCTTGGCAAACGTTAAATTTTCTAGTAAACCTGATTTAGTTCCCTGCGAGTTCAAGTGCCCTAAAATCACTCGGCAGCCCATCAGAGTCTGAGATCAAGACTTTTAAAATCTAGTTTGACCTTTGTTAGGAGGTTTGTATGCGGATTGCTCAAGTAGCCCCTCTGTGGGAAAGAGTTCCTCCCCCGGCCTATGGCGGCATTGAACTGGTCGTCAGTCTGCTGACCGATGAACTGGTGCGACGCGGCCATGAGGTGACTCTGTTTGCGTCAGGTGACTCTCTGAGTTTAGCAACCCTTGAATCGGTTCACGCTCGTGCCCTGCGCCAAGACCCAACCGTGAAAGAGTATTCGATCTACGAAATGCTGCAACTTGGTCAGGTTTATGATCAAGCTCAAGACTTTGACATCATACATTCTCACATGGGCTGTGCGGCGTTGCCCTATGCAAAATTCGTCAAAACGCCGACGATCCATACGCTACATGGCGTATTTACTTCCGACAACGAGAAAGATGTATCGACGATCGCGCCAGCAGCCCTTCGTGAGCATCTCCAACGCCCAGCGAGAAGCCAGACTCGGCTTAAACTGCGTTTCGACGGTCTATAACGGCATTGATGTCGAGAGCTATAAGTTTTATGCTCAACCGGGTGAGCCGCCTTATTTAGCATTTTTAGGTCGGCTATCGCCCGAAAAAGGGCCGCATTTGGCGATCGAGATTGCCAAGCGCACAGGCTGGAATCTGAAAATGGCTGGCAAGATTGATATCGTCGATCGCGAGTTTTATGAGCAAGAACTTGCCCCTCACATTGACGGTGAGCAAATTCAATATCTGGGTGAGGCAAACCACGTTCAGAAAAACACGCTCATGGGCGGTGCTGTAGCAACCCTGTTTCCGATCACCTGGCGAGAACCGTTTGGGCTGGTGATGGTAGAGTCAATGGCCGCCGGAACGCCCGTGATTGGAATGCGACTCGGCTCGGCTCCTGAAGTGATTGCTCACGGCAAAACGGGTTTCTTGTGTGACACCGTAGATGAGTGCATTGCGGCTCTGGCGCGCCTTCCTGAACTCGATCGCGCCGCCTGCCGCCAGCATGTGGTTGACCACTTTAGCGTCCAGAAAATGACTGACGGGTATGAAGCCGCCTATCTTCAGATTTTGACGGGACAATCGACGAATAAAAACGGTCGTGTGCCTAGTTTGCTCACAGCAAACACTAACAACTAAGTGGATCAACCCGTTCCACTTTTTTTGTGCCTGTTGATGAGTTGACAATCGTGAGTTTGCAGTTGTGGTGGTTAGTCGCCTGTTGCTAAAAGTCCGGTTTGATGGGTGAATCGTTCACTCGTCGATCGTGGCTAACCACTGATCTATGAGGTGAAAATTAAATGATGGTGCTTTTAAGCGACCAGCAAAGTGTATCCATTTCCACTGTTCATGATCCCTTTATTTCGGCGCGTTCTAAGGCTCCCAATCGACAAGCGATCGCGCTGATTTCAGATCACGGCGACCCTGCCGCCGACATTGGCCGAGAAGAAGCAGGCGGACAAAATGTCTATGTGCGTCAAGTGGGCGAAGCGCTGGCAAAGCTGGGCTGGCAGGTGGATATGTTTACCCGCAAGACCAAGGCCGAAGATGCCACGATCGTGCAACATTCTCCCCACTGCCGCACGATTCGCTTGACGGCAGGGCCGACAGAATTCATTCCGCGCGATCGCTTGTTTGAATTTATGCCAGCATTCGTCGAGGCGTTTCAAACTTATCAAGCCAAGCATCGCTATCCTTTAATCCACACGAATTATTGGATGTCGGCTTGGGTGGGTTTAGAAGTGCAAAAAACCCATAACGTTCAGCTTGTCAATACCTATCATTCGATAGGTGCGATTAAATATCAATCGGTGCCAAACCGTCCGGCGATCGCTAACATTCGCTTAGACGTTGAACGACAAATTTTAGAGCATGCAAACTGCACGGTGGCGACCAGTCCGCAAGAGCAGGAAGCGCTGCGGAGTCTGATTTCTCAGCAAGGCTACATCGAAGTGATTCCCTGCGGGACGAATATTGAGACGTTTCATGTGATTCCAAAATCAGAAGCGCGATCGCAGTTAGAGTTCCGGCCCGATGAAAGAATTGTGCTCTATGTCGGACGCTTTGACCCGCGCAAGGGCATCGAAACTTTGGTTCGGGCTTGTGCTCAACTCAAAACCAATCCTGCTCACATCCGGTTAGTGATTGTGGGGGGCAGCGACCCGACCCAACCAGACGGTGACGAACGCATCCGCATTGAGCGCATTGTGCAAGAGTTGGGACTATCCAATCAAACAACTTTTGCAGGACGAGTTGGACACGATCGGCTCCCACTCTACTACACGGCAGCCGATGTTTGCGTGATTCCTAGCCACTATGAGCCGTTTGGGTTGGTGGCGATCGAGTCAATGGCCTGTGGCACTCCCGTCGTCGCGTCTGCGGTGGGCGGCTTGAAATTCTCGATCGTCCCTGAAGAAACCGGATTATTGGTTCCTCCTCAAGACACTAAGGCATTTGCAAAGGCAATCGATCGCATTCTCGGCGATGACTTGTGGGCGACCAAGCTAAGGCTGCGGGCCTCTGAGCGGGTGCAGCGAAACTTTAGCTGGTCGGGCGTGGCGGCGCAGTTGAGCGATCTCTATCGACGGCTGCTAGCCCAATCGATCGCCCATGAGATGTTAGTGCCGGCGCGATCGCGGGATGTTTTGAGTGAGATCGTGGTTCCTGCCAAGACCCTGACTCAAGTCTGATCACGGTTAGCCCTCAGAATTGCAGAATTTTGGGGCTTCCTAGAAGCAGGGCACGATCTGGGTTGAGGCTTAACGGTGAAGACTGGGGCAGTTAGGTCTGTCAAATTTAGTACTTCTGTACTAAACTATGGTATCCTAATAGCACCCCAATCCGGTTTAAAGGAACTCTCATGAGCGTCGAGCAAACCACCCAACTGATTCAGCTAATTCTCAACTCAGTGCTCATGATTGTTGCCTGCGCCTTTATTTTGGCGGGTTTGCTGCTAAGACGCAGCGCTTTAGAACAGCGCCTGCAAACGACCAGCCTAGAATATTGTCAAGTGTTGCATCTTGCCTATGACTCCCAGGGCGATCGGCTCTTGTTGCTCAAAAAGCAGCTTCGTCACCTTCATCAACAGGTCAAACTGGCGCAAAAGAGCACGATCGCGATTCACTATGCGTTTATGGTGTTTGTTGCCAGCACATTTTCTCTGGCCCTGAGAACGGTTTGGGATGGGGCTGGGTTGATCACGATCGCCTTGGCGCTGTTTGTAATCGGCATTGGCATTTTGCTGCTGAGTGTGACGCTGTTGTTGCTCGATTTACATCAGTCCGATCGTCCGTTTTGGCAAGACGTTAAAGGACTCATGGTTTTTAACAAAGGCGGCAATATCGGATTGAGTCCTGATCGGGCAGGGCCACGCACGGCCGAAGTCGCCCGATCGCGCCGCAGTTCCAATATGACGATCGTCAAAGCCTCTCGCAAAGCTAAGGTCAGTTAGGGTTGAGGGGCAATCACGGTTGCAGTTTGACCCGACTCAGCGACAACAATCCATCCTGTTTTGAGGTCTAAATTCTCAGCGCTGGTGTTGACGTTAAAATAGGCTTTTTCACCCGTGTTGGTCTCAATCGCAAAGTCGGCATTTTGAGCATAAACCACCTTAAACCCCCGATCTTGCAGGCAAAACTTTGCCCAACTCTTGAGCGACTGCCGATTGGGGTCAAAAGGAATCGGAGGACGATCGAACAGGCTCTGCATCGCGTTAATCAAAGGCATACATTCAGCTTGGGAGAAAGATTAGAGGGCTTGACACTGAGGACAAAAATAGAGCCGCCGACCTGCATAGATGTCTTTAACGATCGCCGTGCCGCACAAAAAACAAGGTTTCCCTTGACGACCAAAAACATAGTGTCGATAGTCACTGCGCTTATAGTTTTGCTCTTTGAGTTGGGCGACAATTTGCAAATCATTGGTGATGCCCTTGGTTCTATAGGACTGGTGCGTTACTAATAATACCGCTTGCGCCAATGACTGGATCTGTTCAGTATCGCAGTCTACGGGCCTTAAAGACGGATGCACTCTGGCGACAAACAAAATCTCACTGCGAAGATAGTTTCCCAATCCACCTAAAAAATGCTGGTCTAGCAGCAGCGAGGTTAACTGGCGACGACGAAATCGCTGATCGAGACAGCGATCGCTAATCTCTTCAACTGTGACCGCTTGATCCAACACATCCAACTCGACTCGACTTAGAAATGGGTGAGTCGCTAGCCCATATTCATCCAACACCTGAATGTCAGACGCACTATAGAGCAGCGCCGACTTTTTTGCGGTGTGAATCGCCAATCTCAACTGCCGATTTGTGGTCGGGTAAGACTGCAAATTTCGCACATACCAGCGACCATAAAGCTGATTGTGACTATAGATATAAAGCGGAATCGAAAAGCAAATTACCATCGCCTTACCACGGGTTTTGATGGCGGTGATCGTCTCTCCGGTCAGGGTTTCCTCAAATGGCTTGAGCCGATCGAAGGCAAAGAAAATCTCCGTCACGGGTCGATCGACCAAAGCTTTGGCTAGCTCGTCCGCCGCTTGTCTAATTTCTGGGCCTTCAGGCATTGGGTCACAACCTAAAAAATAAGTGCTGTAATATGAAGTATGTTAGAACTTCACTGTCACACTACCTATTCTGACGGCACTCTGACCCCTACGGAGTTGGTCAACGCCGCGATCGCTAAACAGGTTCGAGCGTTAGCCATCACCGATCACGATACGATGAGCGGCTGGGATGAAGCCTTTGCTGCCGCGATCGATCGCCTCGAAATTGTTCCCGGACTCGAACTCAGCACCGTTTGCAACGATCGCTCTCTCCACATTTTGGGCTTTTACCCCGATCGCGATCTGCTGTCTGCGCCATTAAATGAGCGATTAGAAGGACGCAAACGGCGATCGCAAAAAATCGTTGAAAAACTAGCGGATCTCGGCTACCCCGTCGAGTTGCCAGAAACCGGAGAGGGCATGGCTCCGGGTCGTCCTCATATTGCGTCGGCAATGGTGCGGGCAGGCTATGTCGGCTCATCGCGAGAGGCCTTCGATCGCTTTCTCGGTGATGATAAGCCTGCCTATGTTCACTATGAAAAATTTGACAGCGAGGAGGGGATAGAACTGCTGCGATCGTGCAAAGCTGTTCCCGTATGGGCGCATCCGTGCCTGTTTAGAGGGGGATCTGTCGAAGAGGTTTTGCCACCTCTCGTTGAGGCTGGGCTAATGGGCATTGAAGTGTTTCACCCTAGCCACACCCTCAGACAAGTTGCCCGCCTTGAGGCGCTTTGTGCAGACTATCAGTTGCTGATGACGGGCGGCAGCGACTATCACGGGCCAAACCCTGACACTAAACGCGATGATTATTCCTCTCTCAACAGCTTGCATTTGTCGCTCGATCTGCTGGAGCCGATCAAACAAGCGGCCAATCAGCAAAGACGGTCACTCTAGGATTTTAAGAAAATTTTATAGATGCCCTGGGATTTTCCCCGGAAAGCAGGCTGGTCTATGAGGATACAGGAATCGTAGATGCACCCTGATAATTCGCCTCTGGCTTAGGCTAGAGGCTTTTTGTTGGCAAATCAGACTCCCAATGTTAAGCCATCAAATCCGATCGGGGTCTTCTCCCAATTCTCGCAGCCGAGCCGCCAGACGTTCAGCCCGAAGTCGTTCTCCATCAGCCCGTTGAGCTTCTTCATCAGCCCGTTGAGCTTCTTCATCGGCCCGTTGAGCTTCTTCATCAGCCCGTTGAGTCTCTGCTTCGGCTCGTTGTTGGGCGACCTCTTCGGGCAACAGCACTAAAGAGCCATTTGCGTCATAAAACCTTAGCCAGCTTGTTGTCTCGCGATCGATCGTCCCTGTCCAGCTTCCTAGCCAGAGTCTTAAGGTTTCACACCACAGCCAACCGCGTTGATCGGGCGCGATCGGCTCGTAGGAATTGCTGCGATGCCAGCCCTGCAATGAGTTTGAGTCAAAAGGATTGTAAACAAAATAATCTTGAGTTTTGAAGACACGATCGTAGAGCTGCTTTTTAAGACCCAAATCGACCTTGGCCGTGCTGGGAGACATCAATTCAACAATCACATCGGGATAGCGTCCCTCTTCTTCCCACACCACCCAACCCTGACGATCGCGGCTGCCCTCTACATCTAGCACAACAAAGAAATCGGGCCCTCTAAAGTCGCGATTTTTAACCTGAGTGCTGCTGTAGTAAATAAACATATTGCCCCCGACATAAAAGTCGGTCTGCCCCGCCCGATATTGCTGATAAGAGCGAATCAGCACATTCATCGCAACGCGATGTTGATTGGTTTCCAAGGGTTCTCCATCGTCAAAAATCAAGTCGGTGGGCGGCATGGGAGGGTTCCAGCCGTCCGGGTCAGCGTTGGTCTGGAGGAGAAGTGTATCGACCATAGCGGGCACCAGCCAGAAGTAGCTCTTGTATTTTATCGCTAAACAAACTTGTAGGCAGGTGTCGTACCCTTGGAGTCAGCAGTCTACTGTTTATCAACAATGTCTAGTCTTCCACTTCATCAGCTTGACCCGTTGAATCGATTTAGCGATCGTGCCTCTGACTATGCCAACTATCGCCCCAGCTATCCAGAGGAAGCGATCGACAAAATTCTCGCGAGATTGGGTGAGCCATCTCAATTAATTGCAGCCGATATTGGCGCAGGAACGGGCATTTCGGCGCGGTTGTTAGCAGATCGAGGGGTGAATGTCTGGGCGATCGAGCCAAATGCCGCAATGAGTGCCGCCGCAGAATCGCATCCTCACGTCGAGTATCGAGCGGTGACCGCTGAGCAGACGGGGTTATCTGATCATTCGCTTGATTTAGTGACGTGCTTTCAGTCGTTTCACTGGTTTGATCCTGAGCCGACATTGATGGAGTTTCGGCGCATTCTTAAACCATCGGGACGGCTAGCACTCGTTTGGAACAATCGGGATTTAGGCGATCCCTTTACTCAGGAATACGGGAAACTGATGGAGAAAGCCTCTGATCAACATCCTGCGCTCGATCGCCCAGAATTTATCCCTGAAAATCCTAACTTCACTGATGTGCAGGAATGTCATTTTTTCTTTCAACAATCGCTCGATCGAGCGGGATTGATTGGCAACGCCAACAGTAGATCCTATGTTCCTCAAAATGGAACGGCTCATGAACAACTGATGATTGACCTCAACAATCTTTATGAACGCCGGGAAGACGAAGGCATTGTCTATTTGAGATATCAAACCAAGGTTTTTTTAGCGAGTCCGCAATCCATTTAACAAATACTAAAAGCCGTTGGTCAAGAATTCCTGACCAACGGCTTGATGAATTATAGCTGGGTCGTGAAATCAGCCGCCCGCGATCGCCGGAATAATGCTGACCTCATCGCCATCGCTAAGGGAAGTATTGACACCATCTAAAAAGCGAATGTCTTCACTATTGACATAGAAATTGACAAACCGCCGCAACTGTCCCTGCTCATCACAGAGACGAGCTTTAATGCCGGGGCAGTTTTGTTCGAGAGATTCTAGCAACTCTGCAACGCTGGTGCCGCTGCAATCAACAGTTGCTTGATCATTCGTGAGTTTTTGCAACGGAGTCGGAATGAGAACTTTAACAGTCATGATGAAGGAAAAATGATGAGGGATTGATGACAAGCGATCAACGATGAGCGGTCTTAAAGTTGACCTTCACCCTTGATCATTTTTAGACGAGAACTGGCTGCCACTCTAGACGATCGAGGGTTTTTGACCGCTCTAGGGCCCGCTCAAAGCTGTCGAGTTTTGGCTCGATCGTAAACGGTTCGCCCACATAGCCTTGCACCGCTTCTTGAGTCTTGAGACCGTTGCCTGTGATGTAGACCACCGTGGTTTCGTCAGGATCGATTTTACCTGCTTCCACCAGCTTTTTGAGAACGGCGATCGTGGTGCCGCCTGCGGTTTCGGTGAAGATACCTTCAGTTTCGGCTAGCAGCTTGATGCCCTCAATGATTTCGGCATCGTTGACTGACGTGATCGTACCGTTGGTTTTGCGGGCGATGTCGATCGCATAGACCCCATCTGCCGGGTTGCCGATCGCGATGGATTTAGCGATCGTGTTGGGCTTCACAGGTGAGATAAAGTCGCGGCCTTCTTCAAAGGCTTTGGCGATCGGAGAGCAGCCCTCAGCTTGGGCACCGCTAAACCGCACGGGCTTGGCATCGACTAACCCGACTTCTATGAATTCTTGGAAGCCTTTATAAATCTTGGTAAACAAAGAACCAGATGCTAACGGCGCAACAATGTGATCGGGCAACTGCCATCCTAGCTGTTCGGCAACTTCATAGCCTAAGGTCTTAGACCCTTCTGAATAGTAAGGACGCAGGTTGATGTTGACAAAGCCCCAGCCGTGGGTGTTGGCGACCTCAGAGCAAAGCCGATTCACTTGATCGTAGTTGCCGTGAACTGACATCACCGTGGGATTGTAAATCAGGGTGCCCATCACCTTGCCCGCTTCTAGATCAGACGGGATGAACACACAACAATCGAGACCTGCATGAGCCGCGATCGCCGCTGTCGAGTTAGCCAGATTCCCGGTGCTAGCACACGAAACCGTAGTGAATCCTAGCTCTTGAGCGCGAGTTAGAGCAACAGAGACCACCCGATCTTTAAAGCTCAAGGTCGGCATATTCACCGCGTCGTTCTTGATATAAAGATTTTTGAGACCTAGGCGACGGGCTAAACGGTTAGATTTCACCAGAGGAGTCATGCCTGTGCCGACATCGATCGGGGTGTTGGTGGCAACAGGCAAAAACGGACGATAGCGCCAAATCGAGTTGGGGCCAGCCTGAATTGTTTCACGAGTGACAGTGCGGCGCAAAAACTCATAGTCATATTTCACTTCGAGTGGGCCAAAGCAAAACTCACAGACGTGGCTTGCCTTCAGTTCATACTCTGTGCCGCATTCTTTGCATTTCAGCGCTTCAAAGGCAGCAGTGATGGAGTGATTTTTGGGTTGGGTCGCCTGAGTCATATCGTGAAATCCTCTCGGTGCAATCGTTCTAACGGTTTAGTGACTGATGTGAACTGATACTAGCATGGGCAAAAAATCGAGTCAAACAATCCCGATAAAAAAAGTCGGGATTCAAAGGCCGCCGCTGACTGGGGGAATAAACACCACTTCGTCGCCAGACTGAAGCACGGTGTCAGGCTCGACAAAGTGCAGGTTAACGCCAAATCGAGTCAGGTCACGCCATTGAGTAAGTTCGGGATGGTCTGCGAGCAGCCGATCGCGCAGATCAGCCACCGTCCCCCCGATCGGGAGTTCTAAGGTCAAGTCTGAAACGCCATAGGCTTCTTGATAAGCTGCAAAAAGTTTGACGACGATCGTGATGGAATCAGGCATGATTAAAAGCATTCAACGATGAGCTATTTGTTCTCAGCTTACCTGGTGGACGTTTGAGGAGTAAGATCAGAATGATGTCCCTTCCCGTGACGATCGTGGGAGCCTCGCCCCTGACTGCCCAGTTACCTGTGACTTCTGATTAATGACTTACTGCTTAGATCCTGAATGTAAGCGCCCCCAGAATGTTGATGGGACAGAGTTTTGTCAAAGCTGCGGGGCAAAGCTGGTGCCGATGCTGCGAGGGCGCTATCGCGTTTTAAAGCCCTTGGGTCAAGGTGGGTTTGGCAAAACATTTCTGGCGGTCGATGAAGATCGGCTGAGAACGTATTGTGTAATTAAGCAGTTTTCACCCCAGTCGAAGGGCACCAAAGCGTTAGAAAAGGCCATAAAACTGTTTGAACAAGAGGCGATGCGGCTGCATGAATTGGGTGAGCATCCCCACATTCCGACGCTGCTGGCCTATTTTGAACACGATCAGCGGCTCTATTTAGTCCAGCAATTTATCGAAGGCCCAACTCTGGCGCAAGAGCTTCATCGGCAAGGGGCCTTTAGTGAACAGAAAATTCGCGAGGTGCTGGTGCGGCTGCTGCCGATTTTGAAGTTTGTGCATGATCATCATGTGATTCATCGCGATATCACGCCCTCAAATGTCATTCGTCGTAAGGCCGATGGCAGACTCGTGTTAATCGACTTTGGGGTGGCCAAGCTCTTGACCGAAAGCACCTCAACTCAACCCGGAACTAAAATCGGCACCGAGGGCTATGCGCCGATCGAGCAGTTGCGAAACGGTCGAGCTTACCCCGCGAGTGACTTTTATAGTTTGGGGGCAACCTGTGTCTATCTGCTGACTCAAATCAAACCTGAAGATCTCTACGATCCGCTGGCGGGGCGGTGGCTGTGGCGAGAGACGATCGCGCAGCGAGGAGCGGCCGTCAGCGATCGCATTGGGCAGATGCTCGATAAAATGCTCAAAGATCTGGTCAACGATCGCTATCAAACCGCAGACGAAGCGATGCACGATTTGCGACTGGCGCTGGCTACGCCAGCCTTTGCGTCTCCTCAAAGGTCATTTGCGGCGGGAAGTGCGGCGGGGGTGACTCAGCCTCCCACGTCTGGAACGCCGATCGTGTCTGGCAACAGCGCGTTTAGTAGACCCTCTGGGGCAAGACCTTCTCAGCCGTCGATCGGGCATCCCTCTGCTGCCAAAAGTCTGGGTTTACCGCCGTCGGTTGGTCTGCGTCGATGTTTGCACACGTTGAGTGGGCACTCGTCTTGGGTGGTGTCGATCGCCCTCAGTTCAGACGGCAGAACGCTGATCAGTGGCGGCTTAGACGATCGCATCATGCTGTGGGATTTGACGACCGGAGAGCGGCTAGGAATTCTTATCGGGCACAGCAAGCCGATCAATTCTTTAGCCACCAGTCCTGATGGCAAGACGCTGATTAGTTGCAGTGATGACGACACGATTAAAATTTGGCAGTTGCCCAATGGGGCGATGCTGCGATCGCTAGCAGGTCACAGTCGAGATGTTAACTCGGTGGCCATCAGCCCCGATGGCCAGTTTTTTGCCAGTGGCAGCGAAGATCGCACCGTCTGCGTGTGGCGCACAAAAACTTGGGAACTGCTGCAAAGCTTTACTGACTTAGCGGGAATGGTGCGATCGGTGGCCATCAGCCCCAACAGCCAGATTTTGGCCAGTGGCGGGCTTGATAACCAGATTAAACTCTGGAACCTGAACACAGGCCACCTCGTGAGAACGTTGAGCGGACATCTCAACTCAGTCATGTCGATCGCCATCAGCCCCGATGGACAAATTTTAGCCAGTAGCAGCAAAGACAAAACTATCAAACTGTGGAACCCCAACACGGGGCAGGTGATTCGCACCTTGTTGGGTCACACTGAGACGGTCAACTCGATCGCCATCAGCCCCGACGGTAAAACGCTGATCAGCGGCAGCAGTGATAAAACCATCAAGCTCTGGGTTCTGGCGACCGGGGAGTTAATCGGGACGCTGACTGAGCACACAAACGCGGTCAATGTGGTGGCCATCAGTGCCGACGGACAACGGTTTGCGAGTGGCAGTTCTGACAACACGGTGAAAGTTTGGCAACTGACTTAGGATCGTGAATTCAAGCTAGCCAGACTCCAAGGTAGGGCATTGATGTGCCCATTGGACGATGCCAGTCACCGATACTTAACCAAATCACAATCCTTAGAGCGCAACATTAAGACTTTTATATCAATAGATATGCTCAGAGATAAATGGATGTAACTGTAGAATTTGTTACTTCTATTCACCTTAAGGAGCTTTAGCGATGAGTCTCAAAACTGCTGTACTGGGAACGGGAACGGCGATCGCGCTCACGATGTTTAATAGTGTCTGGGCGATCGCCCAAACCGCTGTGCCCACGCCAGCCGTGATCGAATCGTTGACCCCCACAACTGATCAGGCTGCTCCAGATATTAAAATCGTGTCGCCTCTGCCCGGAGCCACCCTCAACTCAACCGAGGTAGCCCTGCAACTTGCTGTCAAGCGATTCTCTCCTGGCAAAGACCCCGAAACTGGGCTGGGTTTGCATCTTAAGGTGATCGTTGATAACAATTCTCCGATCGACTATTTTGACCCCGGCCAGCCGCTAAAGCTGACGCTCAGTCCCGGAACCCACACGATTAGAGTGGTGGCGGCGCGACCCTGGAACCAGAGCTATCGCAATCGCGGCTCTCAGACGCATGTGACGTTTAGCGTACAGCAGTTTGATGGCAAAAATGCTGCTGACTATAATCAGCCTATTGGATTGATTACGCTGGTCTCGCCCGCGAGCGGCACCTATGGCGCAGAGCCAATCTTGCTAGATTATGTAGTGGACGGGGTGAATCTAGGACGAACGGCGGCGGTGCGCTACACCCTGAATGGCAAAAGCGTGAAGACGACCGATCGCTTTCCGCTCTATCTCACAGGGTTGCAGCCAGGACAAAATTCTCTGGTGGTTGAGTTGTTGGGTGCCTCAGGAAAAGTTCGCCCCAATGCAGGATTTAACCGGGTCGAGCGATCGATTGTTTATCAGCCGGGCGGACAGGACACGCTCTCTCGCTTAGTCAGAGGCGACCTCAAGCCAAAAGATTTGATCAATGCGGTGGGGCCTAATCCGTTTCTCTATGACGCAAAGGGCAACCCCCAACTGTTGAAATAGGGTTTCTGAGCTAGTTTGACCGCTCTATCTTGTACCGCTTGGGGTTAATTTAGCGATCGTGCCGATTTGAAGGGGAAAGGGTGTGCGATCGCTTCGCAAACTCCGAAGGATCGCGCCTATTTGAAGTGCGATCGCTAATGCCCCGCTCAAAATCTACGAGATTCATTCTTCAGATTCCTCGTCGAGTTCTTCCCCGAACCACTCTTCACGAGAAATCCCAGCCTGTCTCAACACTCTAGACAGAAGACCTACGCTAATGTCACCCTCATGAGGATTCGGAATGATCACCGTTACCTCTTCTCTTCGCATTTGAGGATGTCGTCCACCCGCAAAAAGTCCCTCAAAGCCCAATTCTCTAAAACGTTTCACCAGATTTCGTCTGGAAATTGGAGTCAATCGAGGCATTCGTTAGACCGCTTGTGTCAAATGATTCAAATCAATGCCTGCAACTTCAGGAATCCTCAATCTAAGCTGCAATCTTAGAGCAATCCAATCGCTTAACGCCTCTCGCAACTCCCGACGACACCCTTCTAATGTCTGATGAGTTGCCCAGACACCCTGAAGCCCTGGGATTTCTCCCCAATACGTGCGGTTACCCTCCACGATTTCATAAACCGCAATCTCCATTGCTTGATCCAGATAGCTAGCAAGCATATAGAACCCCTCCAATTCAGTATTTCAATCTTATCAAGACAGATGAACCGCGATCGCACAATTCGCCAACCGAAGAAATGAGGTCAATTCTCACCCCAGAGGAAGCGCGACCACCCCATGTGGCGAAGCTCTCGCAAAACATCGATCGCTAACGGGCAACGATCTCGCTCACATCCTTCTGTCCCCAAACTTCCGGCAAAACCTCCACCCAAGCAGCCGGAACCGACACCACCTCGACCGTCTCACCCTGCCGAAAAACCTCGATCGTATAGCCCGATTCCTGATGCATTTCAGAAAACGGCAACTCATCCACAATCACACCTCGATCGCCCACCTTCACGGCACAATTCGGCACATCCCGCAGCAAAACAACCCAGTGAAATAATGAATCAATCATTCTTTGATCCTCCCGCCCTTGACTCTCTTCCTCAGACTTATCGGGATACAACGTCACAAACCGAATCAGATCAGAACCCGTATCATTCTGCCAAATCGTCACCACTCTTAAACTGCGACCATTCAAGCCATTCCACTGACAGTTGACCTTAAATCTCGTTCCCCACTCAGTCGCGATCGCTGCTGTTACTTCCAATTCTTCAACCGCTGCCAAGTTTGAAGCGTGTAGCCTGCGCGTGCAAGAAACTGAGACTTGTGATCTTTCGGTTGATAAATCAGGAGGTAGTTCGTTAATTTTTGCTCTTGAATGACTAAGCCCGATGGCATTTTCATTCTATTCGATCAAATTTTGGTGAGCTTAGTATGTAGGCTCATGGGGAATTCATGACCAGTCCGAGAGCTGACTGTTTTGCAGTTGTTGCAGTTGTTCGATCGAAAAGTCTTTGACTTCAGCAATTTCATCCAACAGACGTTTCTTTTTAAGCAACTTCAGAGCGATCGCCGCGCTTTTTCCATCCCTCACAGTTCAGCTTCCATTTGCCATTTTTGATAAAGCGGCGATTGTTGCAATAGATTACTTTGCTCCTGTCGTCCTTTAAGCACTGACTAACGAAGACACTCGCGCCCGAAATCCGCCCTTTGTCAGAGCAGTTACGGCTGCCTGCTCATCGTGGACTCGAAACTTTTGCCCAAACCGCACAAAGTGACAGCGATCGCGAGCACTGATGATCGCCACTACTGAAATCCTAGCGCTATGGTCTTCGCCGCGTTGCTCTTGCAAGATTTGCCGCAGTCGATATTGTTCTTGACTGTCGTTTGCTTTGCTAGGTTCGAGTTCGACCATCACCATGCGGACGGTTTCGATCGGTTCTGCATCGTCAATGATGAACTGCACCTGGTCATCGCGGCGATCGACTTTGCCCCACACCATCAAGCGGGCATCGGGAAGGATCAAATGTCCAATTCGTTCAAACGATTTGGGGAAGACGACGGCTTCTGAGTGTCCGGTGAGATCCTCGATCGTGATGATCGCCATCCGATCGCCCTTCTTAGTCGTGACGGCTTTAACGGCTGTGAGCATGACGATCGCGCTGATGCTGTCGCCTTCTTGACGGTCGCCTAAATCACTCAAGCTAATCGGTGCAAGCATCTTGGCTGACTCTTGCAACTGTTTGAGCGGGTGGTCAGAGATATAGAATCCCAGGACTTCTTTTTCTAAGCGCAGTTTTTCTTGTTGCGGAAAGTCGGGCACTCTGGTCGCTTTGGGTGCTGTCTCAAAACTGGCTTGTTGACTCGCACCGCCGCCCATTAAATCAAATAAGTTGCCTTGACCACTGGCTCGATCCTTAGCACGAGATTGTGCCCAATCCATGACTAGCTCTAAGTCTTGAATGAGTTGATTGCGATTTGAATCAACGTTGTCAAAGGCTCCGCAGTAGATTAGAGATTCTAACGCTCGACGGTTAATGGCGCGAGAATCGACCCGATCGCACAAGTCTGCCAAGGATTTGAATTCGCCTTTTTCGGTTCTGGAGACGAGAAGGGCTTCAACGGCGCTTTGTCCCACATTTCGGACGGCATTTAAGCCAAACAAAATATTCTCGCCAGTGGGCGTAAAGTCTACCCCAGAGCGATTGATGTCAGGCGACTGCACCTGAATATTCATGCTGACGCAAGAGGCAATATATTTTTGGACTTTATCTTGATCGCCACTATTTGCAGTAATCAATGCCGCCATATATTCGACGGGATAGTTTGCTTTTAGATAAGCGGTTTGATAGGTGACATAGCCATAAGCCGTTGAGTGAGATTTGTTGAAACAATATTCAGCAAACTGCACCATTTGCTCAAACAGGGCATCGGCGATCGCGGGTTTTACGTCGTTCTTTCCGGCACCCTCCACGAACATTTCGCGGTGCTTTTCCATCTCAGACTTTTTCTTTTTGCCCATTGCCCGCCGCAATAGATCCGCTTGACCCAGCGAGTAACCTGCCATATCTTGAGCAATCTTCATGATTTGCTCTTGATAGACCATAATGCCGTAGGTTTCGTTAAGAATCGGTTTGAGAATGTCGTGGGCGTAGTCGATCGCTTCTCGCCCGTGTTTGCGATTGATAAATTTAGGAATCAGTCCGGCATCAAGTGGCCCAGGGCGATAAAGGGCAAGCACGGAGGAAATATCTTCAATGCCTGACGGTTTGAGGTCACGAACGATTTGCCGCATCCCCGACGACTCAAGCTGAAAGATGCCCTGCAAATCTCCTCGTGCCAGCAGTTGATAGACTCCGGGATCTTCAAGCGAGAGGTTGTCGAGGTCGATCGTGACGTGACGAGTTTGCTGAACTAACTCGACCGTTTTTTGGATCATCGTTAGGTTTTTGAGTCCTAAAAAGTCCATTTTTAGCAGGCCCAGGGTTTCGATGTCCTCCATGTAATATTGGGTGAAGACGGCCCCGTCTGCGTTGCGTTGCAGAGGCACAATTTCGTCGAGCGGATCGGAGGAAATCACGATTCCAGCCGCGTGAATGCCCACACTTTTGTTGGTGCCTTCAATCCCGATCGCTGTGTCTAACCAGTGCCGCACGCTGGGATCTTTGTCGTATTTTTCTTTAAACTCTGGCGCAGGCGTTTTATCAGAGATCATCACCTCCAACTTTATAGGCTTGCCTCGAACCACCGGAATCATCTTCGCCATGCGATCGGCATCGCCATAGGGCACATCCAGCACTCGCGCCGTGTCTTTGAGAACGGCTTTAGAGGTCATGCGGTTATAGGTGATGATCTGCGCGACTCGTTCAGTCCCATATTTTTGAGTGACGTATTGGATGACTTCATCGCGGCGATCGATGCAAAAGTCGGTGTCAATATCGGGCATTGATTTGCGTTCGGGGTTGAGAAACCGCTCAAACAGCAAGCCGTGGTGCACCGGATCGATATTCGTAATCCCCAACGCATAGGCAACCAGCGATCCGGCTGCCGATCCCCGTCCTGGCCCGACGGGAATGCCGTTGTCTCTGGCGTATTTGATGTAGTCCCACACCACGAGAAAATAGGTCGCAAACCCCATCTGCTGCATCATTTCGAGTTCGTAGATCAGACGATCTTGATAGACCTGGCTGACCTCGGCACGATCGTGGCATTTCAACCGTTTAAACAGTCCTTCCCAGGTGATTTTTTCGAGATAACCATCATGCGTTTGACCTGTGGGGACGGGATAGTTGGGAATGCGCGGTTCATCAAAAAGTTTATATTCCTCGATTTTGTTGGCAACCTCGACAGTGGTCACGATCGCTTCTTCAATCACGTCATCAGGCAGGTGATCGCGAAACAATAGTCGCATCTCGTCGGCTGATTTAAGATATTCGGTGCCGCTATATCTGAGGCGTTTGTCTTCTGAGATCAGCTTGCCTGTCTGAATGCACAGCAGCGCGTCGTGCGCCTCTACGTCATAGCAAGAAATATAGTGAGAATCGTTGGTGGCAATAATTTTAATGTCTAGCTCACGGGCAATCTTAACGACCTCGACGTTGACGATCCGATCTTCTGGTGAGCCGTGATCTTGAATTTCTAAATAATAATCATCGCCAAATAAGTCTTTATACCACTGGGCGACGCGACGGGCGATTTCGGGCTTGCCTTGCAAAATCGCCTGTGGCACTTCACCGCCGAGACAGGCACTCGTGACGATCAGACCTTCGTGGTATTGCTCTAATAAATCTTTGCTGATGCAGGGTCGCGAGAAAATGCCTTTGCCCTGAACGCCTTTGAGGTGAGAAATTGTGGTGATCTTGACTAAGTTTTTATAGCCTCGCGTGTTTTTTGCCAGCACGACCTGGTGGTAGCGAGGGCGGCGTTCTTGCTTAGTGATGTCACCGTTGATCACATACATTTCGTTGCCGATGATCGGCGTAATCTTGCCTTTACAGACCTTCATTAGCTCGATCGCGCCATACATTACGCCGTGATCGGTGAGGGCGATCGCGGGCATTCCCAATTCCATTGCCCGATCGACCAGTTTAGGTAACTGACTGGCACCATCAAGCAAGCTGTAGTCGCTATGAATGTGTAGACCAACAAAAGACATAACTGCTCACACCACACAACGGAATGAGACTAGAGTAACCGATCGTAGACGCTATATCTAATAATTTTTTGAGCCGCTCACTCTATATGTGGAGTCAAAGGCATTGAAGGACGTAAATCTGAGAATTAACTCCAATCCTACGCCCACCCTTAAAGCAGCTTAGTACCAATGTATCAAATTTAAGGGGCAAAAAGTTACTTTGTACTAGAGTTTTGTAAAACTTTGAAGGTTAAGGCGGTTTAGAGGCATTTGTTTGCTAGTCAGGAGTTTTGGGAAAAATGGGGGCAAACCCGATGAAAGAATGGGTCAACCATCCAAAGAGTTTTAGCAAATCTTAGACTCAACCCTCAACCAAAAATGATCACTCTCAAGCCGCCAAAACAGCGCCCGATCGCTCGTCAAACGCTAGTTAAAATCTCTGTCGGCGTGACCCTAGCGATCGTAGCCATCATCTGCATGGGTCATGGCTATATTCAGTCAATCTCAGATGCCCAAGTGCGAAAAAGCTAGACCATGATTTTTCGTCTAAGCCCTTTCGGACTGAAGGATTATTTTATCAATTAAACAATGTTTCATACAGACAAATTTTTATCTAACAGACTTTAACTAATTTATGAAAAATCGACAAGCGCTAATCTTAATCGTAGATGATAATCCAACTAATATTAAAGTCTTATTTAAAGTTTTAGAACAGGAAAATATTTGTGTTTTGATTGCTAAAAGCGGAGAAAGCGCCCTTGAGAAAGTTGCTGCGGTGACTCCCGATCTAATTCTACTTGACGTGATGATGCCCGGAATCGACGGCTTTGAAACCTGTCGTCGTCTTAAAACTTCAGGCTTTGCTCAAGAGGTGCCCGTGATTTTTATGACTGCGCTGTCAGATGTAGCTAATAAGGTGAAAGGGTTTGATCTAGGTGCGGTTGATTATATTACTAAACCGTTTCAACAAGAGGAGATTTTAGCAAGAGTCAATCTGCACTTAAAATTGCGGCACTTAAACAAAAAACTAGAACATTTGGTCGAACAAAGAACGATCGAGCTAACCAACACAGTTCATCAGCTACAGCAATCTCAGATTCAACTCATTCAGGGTGAAAAGATGTCAGCATTGGGTCAACTCGTGGCCGGGGTCGCTCACGAGATCAACAATCCGGTCGGGTTTATTGATGGCAATCTGCTGCATATTGAGCGCTATATTCAAGATTTGGTTGCTCACCTTCAGATGTATCAGCAACACGAGCCAGATAGCCAAATTGCTGCTCATGCTGACACGATCGAGCTAGACTTTCTCATGGATGATTTGCCCAAAGTTATTGCGTCGATGCAGCAAGGCACAGAGCGAATTCATGATATCAGTGTGTCTTTAAGAACTTTTTCTCGATCGGACATCGCCACCAAAGTCAAATTCGATATTCATGAAGGAATTGACAGCACGCTTTTAATTCTTAAACACCGCTTAAAAGCAAAGCCCGATCGGGCGGAGATTGTCATTCTTAAAGAGTATGGAGATCTGCCATTCATTGAGTGCTTTCCGGGTCAACTCAACCAGGTTTTTATGAATATTATTGCTAATGCGATCGATGCGTTTGAAGATGCTAACCAGCCTCAAAATTCTCAAGGCAATCAAATTGTTATTCAGACATTTATTCACGAAGATCAGAGGTCAGCCGTTATTCAAATCGCAGATAATGGAATAGGCATTCCTGAAGACGCGAAACCGAGAATTTTTGAGCAATTTTTTACTACAAAACCAGTCGGCAAAGGAACCGGACTGGGACTCGCGATCGCTTATCAGATTGTCGTTAAAAAGCATTATGGAACACTACAGGTTGACTCTCAACTCGGTCAAGGAACCCTCTTCAAAATTACGCTTCCGATCGGGCCGTAGAATTAGACTCGATCGGGCACATTGACCCAGGTTCCGGTTTCATTCGATTCGTGGGCTAAGTCCATCAAGCGTTGTGAATATACGCCTTCTGTGAGTGACGGCGGTAGCGATTCGCGGCGATCGATGCTCAACACTAACTGATCGATGACTCGCATAAATGGGGCAATTCTGCCGTCGGCATAGACTTGAGAAAACGCGAGGCGCTGAGGAATTTCTAGCTCGGCTAACGGCTGCCCGTTTTGACTGCCCGACAGCTTAAAACCATGCACATAGTCTTTTTGATTGTCGCTGCCGAGAATGAGCGTGCTCCGATCGCCATAGATTTCTACCCAATGCCCGCGCCCTTGATAGGTGGCGGCACTCAAACAAAGCTGGCAGGGCGTTCCGTCGGCTAATTCGAGCATGATCAGGCAGGTGTCATCAGCATCCACGAGTTTCAACTGTCCTGAAATGGGATCGGGTCGCTCTGGGATCGAAACTTGCAGCCGGGCACACAGCCGCTTGACCGGGCCAAATAACCAGGCGATATAGTCAAAGGCGTGAGACCCGATCGCTCCCAGTGCGCCGCCACCCTGCTCTTTTTGGGCATACCAATTCCAGGGGCGGGAGGCATCGGCACGACTTGACACGAGCCAGTCTATTTTGATCAAGCGGTTTTGTCCGACATAGCCTTCTGAGATCAACTCGGCTAATCGCTGCCAGGCTGGAATGAACCGAAACTCAAAATTCACCATCGCGATCGCGCCTCGCTGCGCCGCTAGTTCTTGTAAATGTCGCGCTTCTGAGACCGATAGGGCAGTCGGTTTTTCTAACAGCAGGTGCTTTCCGGCTTCAAGCACGGTTTTGGCCATCTCATAGTGCAAAAACGGCGGAGTCGAGACGCTGACTAGTTGCACATCAGACCGTGAAACGACTGCTTCTAGGGTTTGGCAAGCGTGGGGAATATTATGAGCTTGGGCAATCGCCTGGGCTTTCTCTAGGTCACGATGATAAACCGCCACGAGTTGAGTCCGAGGATTGGCTTGAAATCCCGGAATGTGAACTTTTTGACCGAAGCCTGTGCCGACGATCGCGACCCCGATCGGAGATTGACGGGCAGAAACCATAGTAAATAACCTCTAAATCGACAACGATGCTGTAAGCATTGTCTTACTCCAAGGACTTTTTAGAATGACTGTTTCCGTGAGTTTTCTGATCATCTCTGATGCCAAAGGCGGAGACGATCAACTTCTTGAAGAAATTAGGGATCTGCATTAGTCTGCATTAGAGAGATTCCTTTGAGTTTGATCTCTAATCTTGCCGCTTGACTTGCGAAACCTTCTGAGAGATGACACGATGAACATCAGACAAGCGAACAAGTGTTCTGAGCAAAACTCATGGCTCGTACTCCTACGCTCAAGTTCGATCGGGGCACTCTCATTCTCCATCCTCCTCCCAAAGGCAAGGCGTGGATGGACTATGCAATCTGGGACGATCGCATTGAGCGGTTTCGCATTCCTGCCCATCGATATCGCAATTTAGTCTTGGCAATGCGCGCTGAAGGCACCGAGCTTGACGATAAAGCCAAAGCTTTTGCAGAAGTCGAAATGGTGCCCAGCCTAGAAATGGAGCCTTACCCCCACCAGCAAGAAGCCCTCGACGCATGGAGACACGCCGGACGCATGGGAGTTGTGGTTTTGCCCACGGCCGCCGGAAAAACCTATCTAGCGCAGTTGGCCATGCAAGCCACGCAGCGCAGCACGTTAGTCATGGTGCCCACGTTAGATTTGATGCACCAGTGGTATGCCCATTTAACGGCGGCGTTTCCTGATGTCGAAGTAGGGCTGCTCGGCGGCGGGTCACGCGATCGCACTCCCATTCTCGTGTCAACCTACGATAGCGCTGCGATTAATGCTGAAACTCTTGGTAATCAATACGCGCTGTTAGTGTTTGATGAATGCCATCATTTACCCAGCGATTTCAATCGGGTGATTGCAGAGTTTGCGATCGCGCCCTATCGATTGGGATTGACCGCCACACCCGAACGCACAGACGGCAAACATGAAGACTTGAATACTTTAATTGGTGCCGAAGTCTATCGCAAAACCGCAGAAGAATTATCCGGTTCGGCATTGGCCAAACACAAAGCGACTCAAATCAAAGTCAAGCTTTCTAAACAGGAGCGAGAACGCTACGATCGCTTAATGCAAATCCGCAATGCATTCTTAAAAGAAGCGAATATTTATCTCAGCAGCGCTCAAGGTTGGCAGCGATTTGTGCAGGCGAGTGCCCGCTCAAAAGCCGGACGCAAAGCTATGTTAGCCCACCGAGAAGCTAAAGCGATCGCCTTCGGCACTGAAGGCAAACTCCGAATTTTAGCCGATCTTTTAGCCCAGCATTATCCCGAACGGACGCTGATCTTTACCGACGACAACGCGACCGTTTATCGCATCTCCCAGGAGTTTCTGATTCCGGCCATCACCCATCAAACCCCTGTTAAAGAACGCCACGATGTGCTGACTCGATTTAAGCAAGGAGACTATAAAACGCTGGTGGCTTCACGAGTTTTAAATGAAGGCGTGGATGTGCCAGAGGCGAGTGTTGCGATCGTGCTGTCGGGCACAGGTTCCACTCGCGAATATATTCAGCGATTGGGGCGCATTCTTCGCAAAGGCAAAGACCCCAACAAGTTAGCGCTGCTCTATGAAGTCGTGGCCGAAGACACCAGCGAAGAAGGCGTGTCTCGTCGTCGCAAAGGAGAAAAACCTCCTGCCAAGTCACCGCAACAAGGTCAGCTAGAGCTAGTGCCGCCCCCTTCGGTTTATGCTGTTCCTAGAAAATCAATTCCTCGGGCCGCCGAACCCGAAGCCGACTGGTAATCACCATGACTCAAGACTCTTCAGACCTGATCGCCCAACTTAAAAAAGCCTGCAACAATCTGCTGTGGATCAGTGAGTCAGAGCATCCCTTTGAGGCGTTTTGTTGGCAAGATCCGACACAGTTAGATTTGACCAATGAGCAGTTGTTGAAGTTGACTGATCACTCAGAGCATACGATCGTCAAACCCGTTGACTTCGACTCTTTTTTTGAAGTCGTCACTCAACCACAAGATTGGTATGGAGACGAAGAGATTGAAACGATGAAAAAATATCAGCAACTGGTTGCTACGCTTAAACAAACCCTCACCGATCTCAAAGTCTACCAAGTCGGCACAATCGAACTAGGATATTTATATCGTCGGACAAACGCCCAACAAAAATCTAGCCGGGTTGTCTACGAAAGCGATCGAGACCTAGACCTCTCCAGACCTCCGACTTCTTAAAGAAGTCGGAGGTCTAAGCCTTAATTAACTCGATCGACGACCTTATCGACCTTCTCCTCAATGTGCACCTGCACCGCATCGGGCACATTGGTCAAAAAGTTATAGCCTGTTCTCTCTTCAATTAAATCAACGCTAACTCGATATTTGCGCCAGTCCATGTCTTTGATGCCTTGCACATTAGGCATATCGATCGCAATCACTCGTGTGTTTACCGTCACATCTTTAGCGGTGAGTCCGGGTTTGTCCATCACGATAATCACCTTCCACACCCGATCGGGCACCGAGATTTTGACCGTGCCTTTCCCAATCGATCGCTGATAGCCATAGCCACCCGCAATGATGTAGAGTTCCTTTCCTTGCTCTACCAAACTGCGGCTATAGTTTTCTAACTGCGCCCACGGGCCCTGATTATTATCAGGCGCTTGCGGCAGAATGTTGGTCATCAAAAATGTGGCAGAAACATTTTGGGGCGTGTTGTCGCGATCGGCAGCCGGGGTCATGTGCCCCCGATCGTAGCCACTGTTGTTATAGTCACTTGATCTAACTTGATACCAACCCTTGGGCAACGTCGGATCAGGACGAAAATCATTGCGCCGAGGAGAACTTCCTAACCACGATTTGTTTAACTGCCAGCTTGACCAATTGGGGATGTTGCGACTGCGGTTATAGGAGGTCACATAAGGTCGAAGTTGATCGAGGCTCTCTGAGCTTTGCAACAGAAAATTGTTGGGGTCAACTCCTGCCTTACTAGGGTTGCCCAGCATCAGGTGATCAACCGTTCGTTCACCGATCAACGATGGATTCGTCGGGGCTGAAGTTTCTTTTGGGTGAAGCAGCCAAACACCCGTGACTGCCACTAAAGCCAAGAGCGCAAGCGCGATCATCCATTGCCAGCGTGACTTAAACATATGCCAACCCGTCTACCGATCGTAAAAGCTGCCCCCTATTATGACGCGGCAAAAGCCAAGAAGTTACATAGAGTCGTTAAACTACAAGAATGCCAGGATTGTAGAGGTCTCATGCAGTCAACCACTCTTACCCTCCATCTAAAACCTGTTTTAGAACTCACTGACCAGCAGTTTGAGCAAATCTGCCGCGCTAACCAAGACTTGAAATTTGAGCGCACGGCCCAAGGAGAATTAGTCGTTATATCACCCACCGGAGGCGAAACCGGAAACTGGAATTCTGGATTGACTGGGCAAGTCTGGCTTTGGAATCAGCAAAAGAAACTGGGTAAGAGTTTTGATTCCTCAACGGGGTTTAAGCTTCCCAATGGAGCAACCCGATCGCCCGATGTCTCCTGGGTTCGGCAAAACCGATGGGATGCTTTGACTCCTGAGCAGAAAAAGAAATTTATTCCCCTATGTCCTGATTTTGTGATTGAGTTGCGCTCTTCGACTGACGATTTAGAAGCCGCCCGTGCCAAGATGCGAGAATATCTAGAGAATGGAACCTCTCTAGGCTGGTTGATTAATCCTCAAGATGAACAGGTTGAAATCTATCGGCCGGGTCAACCGATCGAGATCCTCTCTCGTCCCGTCACCCTCTCTGGAGAGCCTGTTTTATCTGAATTCACCCTCGATTTAGGCGAGATTTGGGACTAAATGCTGCCATCTGATCTGTTGATGCACCGGATGAATGGTGAAGAGTTGGTGCCCAAGCGGTTGAAGCTTGATGGGTCTAATCTGGCGATCGCTGAAGACTTAATCACCCTATTTCAAGAAGCCAAAGGCATCACCAAAGGCGAACTCAATCGCCAACTGCTAGAACTCGAAGGTGAAGAAACCGACTATCGCATCAAACGCGGGCTGGCCCATCTCCTCAACAGCAGCTTTAGCACCTTTGAAACCATTAGTCCGTTAGAGCCGCCGATGCTCAGAGAGCGGATTTTTGCGCTGTCTGCCCAAGTTGCGCCCAGTGCTCAAGCGACTCAAATCACCCTCGATCGTCTTGCAGATTCCCTCACTCAAGAGTTGGGGCATGAAGTTTTGACTGAGCAGATCCGATCGGGGCTTTATGCCGATCTACCCGACAATCAAATTTTGACTGAGTTTGAAGTTCCAACTCCCGAAGCGCTGCTGCATCGCTACAATCTCTCGCAGGTGCAGGGAGTCTTCTATCGGGCCAGTCACCTAATCTTGAATGCTCACCGCAACGATCCGGGTCAATATAAGCTGCTGTTTCGCTATGTCAAACTGTTTCAGTTAATGACCTACATTGAGGGCGACGCTGACCACGGCTTTACGCTCACGGTCGATGGCCCGACCAGTTTGTTTAAGCCCTCGACGCGATATGGATTAGCGATCGCTAAACTGCTTCCCGCGCTACTTCACGTTTCTAAATGGAGCCTGACCGCCGAGTTGCAAGTCAACGATAGCTATTCTGGCAAGACGCGAACCGGACGCTTTGCCCTCGACTCAGAGTGCGGGCTGGTCAGCCACTATCCTCCCGGCAAGACCTACGACAGTATGCTAGAAGCGGGGTTTGTCGAGCGCTGGCAAAAAGCCAAAACTGAGTGGCAGCTAGAGCGAGAAGTCGATCTCATCCCGATTCCTGGCAGTGTGATGATTCCTGACTTTCGGCTCGTTCACCCAGACGGACGCACTTTTTTATTAGAAATTGTTGGCTATTGGCGACCCGAATATCTCAAAAAGAAATTCTCCCAAGTCCGGCAAGCGGGACGAGACGACCTGATTTTGGCCATTTCAGAGCGTCTCAATTTAGAAAAAGCAGGAGTCAACTTCAATGACACCTCTGCCCGAATTGTCTGGTTTAAAGACCAACTGTTGCCCAAAGCCGTCTTAGAGGTTTTGGAATAGAAATACAGCGGCGATCGTTAAGCCTTCTTGAGCAGAAAGTTTAACGATCGCTCCCATCTTAGCGACCTTCCATGGAGGAAGTGAGACGCTCGATCGCTCCCGTCAAACGCTCTTGAGATAACACGACTGGATCGGCAGCAGCCGCTTCTGCAACCGCTTCTTGACGCGCAAACCGCTTCTTCGATTTCTCAAACGCCCGAATCATCAAAAAGATAGAAAACGCAATCACGATGAAGTTGATGATTGCCGCCAAAAAGACCCCATATTTAACGCCATTGACTGACAAACTTTGCAAATCGTTGACCTTAGCGGCTTGCAGCGCAGGGTTGAGAATGAGGGGCGTAACGATGTCTTCCACAAAAGACGTGACGATTTTGCCAAATGCGCCACCAATGATGACAGCAACTGCCAGATCAATAACGTTGCCCTGCATCAAAAACTTTTGAAAATCTGCCAAAAATCCACTTCTTGCCATAAAAATAATTCCTGGGATGGATGCAACCAATAAAGGTTGATTACACTGAGCTTGAAACGTATTATATTTGGCTATCTTAAGGGATTTTGTTAAATTCTATTAACTTTTTGGTGCAAAAAAGCTTTTTGTGTCAGTAGTTTGAGTATCAATTGATACAAAAAAGTGGTAGAAATCTCAGGACTTCTACCACTTAAAAACTTAGATTGGTTCAGAGATCTAGAGATTACTCAACTGCTTGAGGAAGCGGCAGTAGCTCTCTCTTCTCTCCTTGCAGCACTTTCACCTGACCGCTCTCATCGACATCCATAATGGCGACATCACCATCTTTGATGCGCGCCGAGAGGATCTCTTCAGCCAGCGAGTCTTCTAGCAAGCGCATGATGGCTCGACGTAGAGGACGCGCTCCATAGCTGGGGTTAAAGCCTTCATCAACCAAGCGATCTTTAAATCGCTCTGTGACTTCCAGCGTAATTCCCTGCTCAGTCAGGCGCTTAAAGACATCGTTAAGCATGATGTCTGCAATCCGCTTGACTTCTTCTTTGATCAACTGACGGAAGACGATGATTTCGTCTAGACGGTTGAGAAACTCAGGACGGAAGTAGTTCTTCAGTTCTTCGTTAACCAACGATCGGATGCGGTTATATTGCGACTCGGCTACGTCTTCATTGCTGAACTCAAAGCCCAAACCGCCGCCACCTTTTTCAATCACCTTAGAACCGATGTTCGAGGTCATGATCAGCAGCGTGTTTTTAAAGTCAACGGTGCGACCCTTGGCATCGGTCAATCGCCCATCTTCAAGAATTTGCAGCAGCATGTTAAACACATCTGGGTGCGCCTTCTCGATCTCGTCAAACAGCACCACCGTGTAAGGCTTGCGACGAACGGCTTCGGTCAACTGACCGCCCTCGTTATAGCCCACATAGCCCGGAGGCGACCCGATCAGTTTAGAAACCGTGTGCCGCTCCATAAACTCGGACATATCGAGCCGAATCATGGAATCTTCGGAGCCGAAGAAGTAGGCAGCCAGCGCTTTTGTCAACTCAGTTTTACCTACCCCGGTTGGGCCGGAGAAGATGAAACTAGCGATCGGGCGGTTAGGGTTTTTCAAGCCCACCCGCGCCCGACGAATTGCACGAGACACCGCTCTCACCGCTTCGTCTTGACCGATCAGCCGCGTGTGCAGCGTGTCTTCCATGTGCAGCAGCTTTTCAGACTCAGATTCAGTGAGTTTATTCACCGGAACCCCTGTCCATGAAGCCACAATGTGAGCGATATCGTCCTCATCCACAATGGGAGACACTTCTTCACCCGCGTCAGAGGTTGTCTTTTTGGTTTGAGCGATCGCCCGGATTTCAGTTTTGATCTCCATTTCGCGATCGCGCAGTTCGCCTGCACGGTCAAAGTTTTGTGACCGCACCGCGTCGTCTTTATCTTTGAGAACTTGGCGCAATTCCCGATCCAGTTCCTTGGCAGCAGGTGGTAACTGAGAGTTAATTAACCGGACGCGGGAACCTGCTTCGTCTACTAAGTCGATCGCCTTGTCGGGCAAGAAGCGATCGGAGATATAGCGGTCTGAGAGCTTGGCAGCCGCTTCAAGGGCAGCATCCGAGATCTTCAGTTTGTGGTGCTGCTCGTAGCGTTCGCGCAGACCTCGCAAAATCTCGATCGTTTCGTCAACAGAGGGTTCACCCACCATGACGGGCTGGAATCGGCGCTCTAGGGCAGCGTCTCGCTCAATGTGCTTGCGATATTCGTCGAGCGTGGTGGCTCCGATGCACTGCAATTCACCCCGCGCCAAGGCTGGCTTGAGGATGTTGGCAGCGTCGATCGCCCCTTCAGCCGCCCCTGCACCAATGAGGGTATGCACTTCATCGATCACTAGAATGACGTTTCCGGCCGACCGGATTTCATCCATGATCTTCTTGAGGCGCTCTTCAAACTCGCCTCGGTATTTGGTACCCGCCACCAACAGACCGATGTCTAGGGTGACGACACGCTTATCTTCCAAAATGTCTGGGATGTCGTCGTTGGCAATGCGCTGGGCGAGGCCTTCCGCGATCGCGGTTTTACCCACACCCGGCTCGCCGATGAGAACAGGGTTGTTCTTAGTCCGACGACCCAAGATTTGGATGACTCGTTCAATTTCTTTTTGGCGACCGACCACGGGGTCGAGTTTGCCATCGGCTGCCATCTGAGTCAGGTTGGCCCCAAACTCATCAAGCGTCGGAGTTTTGGTGCGCCCTTGACTGCCACCTGGAGAAACCTCGGCGGTTTCGCCCAACATCCGAATCACTTGAGTGCGAACCTTGGAGAGATCGACTCCTAGATTTTCAAGCACTCTGGCGGCGACTCCTTCACCTTCTCGAATCAGACCCAAGAGCAGGTGCTCAGTGCCAATGTAGTTATGACCTAACTGGCGGGCTTCTTCGAGAGACAGTTCTAGAACTCGCTTTGCCCGTGGGGTAAAGGGAATTTCCACGGCAACAAAGCCAGAACCTCGACCGATGATTTTCTCGACTTCAATCCGAGCGTCTTTGAGGTTAACGCCCATAGACTTCAGTACTTTGGCGGCGACGCCGGTCCCTTCTCCAATCAGACCCAGGAGGATCTGCTCTGTACCCACGAAGTTGTGACCCAAGCGGCGAGCTTCCTCTTGGGCTAGCATGATCACCTTAATGGCTTTTTCTGTGAAGCGTTCAAACATGGCGTATTTCCACTCACCTGCTGCGTTGCCGGTACCGATGATTCTAACATAGCGGAATTGTCTCGCTACTGGGTCTACGCCACAGGAAAGAGTCGCGATTACCGAACTTCATCGTTCGCGATCGCCACAGACCTGAGATTGATTACTAGGGGGAGATTGTCACAGAACGTTTAAACGTCTGTCAGCAAAAATTCTTCTGTCGTAAACGTATCAGGGGTTACCGTTAAAGTCCAATTATTTTCATGGAGACGATCGCAGAGTTGGGTCTGCCAAGCCATCAACAAGTTGGGAAAGTTAGGGTGTTGCAGCCCGCCACGCCAGAGAATGCTGGCATCCTCGCCTGTGTCGGGATAGTAGCGCTTTCGTCGCCCTGCTTCGCGAAAATCAAATTTTTGATATAGATTAATCGCGGATTGATTAGAAATTCTGACCTCTAGGGTAGCTCTTTCTAACCCTCGTTGGTGGGCTGATCGCAGCAAGGCTGTTAGGAGCGTCTGCCCAAACCCTAACCGCTGATAGCTGGGGTGAACGGCCACGATCGTGATGTGAGCCTCGTCTAGAATCGCCCAGAGACAGCCCAACCCTAACACGATCATGGAGTCTTGATCGATTAAAACCACGAGATCGCTATTGGGGCTGTCTAATTCTCTCTGGTAGCCCTCTAGCGTCCACAGGCCGCCAAAGCACTGCTGATCGAGATCTACAACAGCCGGAAGAAGCTCTGAAGTTAAGCGCTCAAGTTTTAGGAGAGAAGTCACACAAGCTTGTTGAATTAGAGTCAGAATGCACAGCCCCCAATTGTACACTGGTAGTAGCAAAAATGGCTTGAGCTTGCCGCTAGCGAGGACGAAAACAAAGAAATGACACTGACTCAACCTGTGGATGTTCAAAACTCCGGTCGGCAGTATTTGCCTAATGCAACGCTTTCTGGGGAGCGATCCCCTAATCAATTCCTGTTGCCCCTGACTGCCCAAGTCAACGGCCACGATCGCTTAGAGATTGGAGGCTTCGATGTCTCTGAATTGGTGCAAAAATTTGGGTCTCCGCTCTATATTTTGGACGAAGAGACGCTGAGAACCGCTTGCCGCCACTATCGCGATGCGTTTAAGCGCTACTATCCTGGAGAGTCACAAGTGCTCTACGCCTCGAAAGCCTGGAATTGTCTGGCAGTCTGCGCGATCGTTGGCAGTGAAGGCTTGGGGATCGATATCGTTTCGGGTGGCGAACTCTACACTGCTCTAAAAGCAGGGCTTGATCCCAGCAGGCTTTATCTGCACGGCAACAATAAATCATTAGACGAGTTGAGGCAGGCGATCGAGTCGGGCTGCACGATCGTGGTAGACAACTGGTTAGAACTAAAGACATTGACGAATTTGACCGCCGATCGTCAAACACCTACTCGTATCATGGTGCGACTTACCCCAGGGATTGAGTGTCACACCCACGAATACATCCGCACGGGGCACTTAGACAGCAAGTTTGGCTTTGATCCCAACCAGGTTGACGATCTGTTTAAGTTCATCAGCCAACAGTCATCTTTGACATTTGTGGGTTTGCACGCTCACATCGGCTCCCAAATTTTTGAACTGCAACCCCACCAGGATCTAGGAGCCGTGATGGTGCAGTGGTTAAGCAAAGCGGCTCACTATGGATTGGCGATTCAAGAACTCAATATTGGCGGCGGTTTGGGCATTCGCTATACCGAATCGGATGATCCCCCCAGTATTGACGAATGGGTGAAGGTTGTGTGTGAGTCTGTCGTGGCTGCCTGTCAGACTGAAAACATTCCCCTGCCAAAATTATTGTCAGAACCGGGGCGATCGCTGATCGGCTCGGCCTGTGTGACGGCTTATACCATCGGTGGAGAAAAAACTGTCCCTGGCATCCGCACCTATATCAGTGTCGATGGCGGGATGTCTGACAACCCGCGCCCGATCACCTATCAATCGCTCTATCGGGCAGTGGTGGCCAATCGGATGTCAGCCCCGATCGTAGGTGAGGTGACGATCGCTGGAAAGCACTGCGAATCAGGCGATATTCTGATCAAAGACGCGCAACTGCCAGAGACCCACTCTGGAGACATTCTCGTGGTCATGGCAACCGGAGCCTACAATTACAGCATGTCCTCCAATTACAATCGGCTCCCCCGCCCTGCTGCCGTTGTGGTAAAGGCAGGAGAGGCTAACGTCATCCTACAGCGCGAAACCTATGAAGATCTGATCAGGCACGATCGCCTCCCAGAACGATTGAAAGAAGGATAAAGCCAACAGGGTAGAGGGTGAAGTTGGTTTGAAGATTGAATAAAACCTAACTTGAAACGCGCCTGTGTTGCTGGCACCCTCTACACTTGACCCTTTATCCTTATTAACAAACCCCGACTGGATACAGTCCTTGTTGATTTTCATACTCGACAATCTCAGGTTCTTAATTGATATTGGGTTAGTGCTGGCGCTGACCTATGTGATGTTGGTCATCATCGGTGAGCGCCGCACTCTCTGGATGGTCAGAGGCTTTATTGTGCTTATGTTGGCTGCCGCCATCAGCCAACGGCTAGAGCTAAAACTGCTGAGTTTTGTGCTCAACAACCTGGTGATTGGGGCAGCAGTCGCGATGGCATTTATTCTTCAATCAGAGTTTCGTCGATTTTTAGAACAGTTGGGGCGAGGCGAAATCTTCCAGCTATTTCAGCCATCGCGAAGAAGCTTGCCGCGATCGGACAGCGTGATCGACGAGATAGTCGATGCCGTTAAAGAACTGTCGCAAAATCGGATCGGCGCACTGCTGATTTTAGAAACCTCTACTCCGATCGACGAGCGAGATTTTTCAGTTCCAGGGGTTAAGCTCAATGCTGAAGTTTCTAAAGAACTGCTGCAAACCATCTTTCAAACGACCACCTTGCTGCACGACGGGGCAGTCTTAATCAGAGGCTCTCGCATTATTGCAGCCGGGGTAATTCTACCTCTCTCAGAACGCACTGCCTCTCGACAGCTAGGCACGCGGCATCGGGCCGCTATGGGCATCACAGAACGGGTTGAAAACTGCATCTGTGTCGTCGTGTCTGAAGAAACTGGGTCGATTTCGCTAGCCGAACGAGGCGCGCTCAATCGCCCCCTAACCAGCATCAAACTCAAAGAACTTTTAGAAGCGCGCTTTTCGCAATCGGGCGATCGTGAAGCCGTCGCCCCCGATTTGCGGAGTTTGGCTCGTCAGATTTCTGGTAGAGCATTGTCTCTGTTTTCACGCTTATTTCGACCTAAAAAGAGGGGTGACACTGACAGCAGCTTGCGACCTAACCCCAAATCAAAAGATCCAAAAAATCAGAGTGACTAGCTCAGATTCTTGTACTATGGCATCTTTGCAGGAGGTTCATTTTACTTGCGGTTTAGAGTCGTCAGTCTAGAGTGCCACCCTGTGCGATCGCTCAATCAAAACTTTTCTCATCCATCTTTCTGCGTTTGACTTCCCATCACTCAAGCATCGGCTCTTCACGAAAAACAATGACTGCCAAGCACACCGTCTTACAAGAGTTACCAGCGGATCTAAAGCGAGACCATCTGCCTAAACACGTTGCGGTCATCATGGACGGCAACGGACGTTGGGCCAAACGTCAGGGGCTACCTCGAATTATGGGGCATCGGCGCGGAGTCGATGCCCTCAAGGGGCTGCTGCGGTGCTGTCGAGATTGGGGAGTGCAGGCGCTAACGGCCTATGCGTTTTCGACCGAAAATTGGGGCAGACCTCTGGAGGAAGTTGAGTTTTTGATGACGCTATTTGAGCGGGTGCTGCGTCAAGAACTGCGAGAGATGATGCAGGAAAATGTTTGCATTAAGTTTGTTGGCAATCTGGGGGCTTTGCCAAGAAGTCTTCAGGCTGAAATTGAGCGATCGATGATCGAAACTCAAAACAACCAGGGTATTTGCTTCACGGTTGCCACCAACTATGGCGGGCGGCAAGAAATTTTAAGGGCGTGTCGAGCGATCGCGGCTCAAGTTCAGCAGGGCACAGTGCAACTCGAAGACATTGACGAAGGTCTGTTTGAACGTCATCTCTACACGGCAGGCATCTGCGACCCTGATCTATTAATTCGGACAAGCGGTGAAATGCGCTTAAGCAACTTTCTGCTGTGGCAAATGGCCTATAGCGAAATTTATGTCACCGATACGCTATGGCCTGACTTCGATCGCCCTGAATTTCACCAAGCGCTAGTCGCTTATCAGCAACGAGAACGAAGGTTTGGCAAAATTTGATACCTTTTACATCGTGGATGCGGCATTCTTCCATTCAGAGATTGAAGATTGCCCCTCAAATTCGATTCAAGGCCCTGCAAAAATTGCATCTTCGAGGTCTTGGCGGCTGAGAGAATATTTGAATGATCGCTGAATATCAGGCCCGTCTTCTTGAATGTAGCGGATGTTAATTTGATCGACATCCAGACAGAGTTCGGCGCGCCACTCAGATTTTTCAATCAGCCAGCAGTGAACGTCTTCTGAATCTTGTTTGCACCCGTGTTGACCAAGCCATGACTCGATCTGAGGCAGCGGGTGATTATATAAAGGTGTATCAGCAGAGGGCAAAGTCATGCAGTCTTTAATCGTTAGGTGGGATGAGATCGATCGGGTCAGATGGAGCCGGAATCGCAGGCGTAACCGTTGCCGTCGGGTCTGCTAAAAATGGCTTTAGATCAGGCACGGTTTCTTGAATTAGGGGAATATCTGCGACGATCGGTTGAAAGGCCGTTTCACCTCTAGTAAACCCGATCGTGATCGCCAATAGCAAACACGCCAAAAAAGTTAGCCCCAAAATAAATAGGGCAAACATTTCACCTGGTGAGAGCGGACGATCGGTGGCATCAATATAGGCTGAAGAATTGGAGTATTTAGGCTGAGGGCGATTGAGACTTGGCAGAGGTCTAGTCACGACCACGCGGGAATAGCCAATTTTTAAGTCATAGGCAGTTTTGCGATCGCCGTTACTCAACGTCGCATAAGCCTCATTGAGTTGCTGAAACTTTTGAGTCGCGATCGCCGATGGCAACTGAGTGATATCTGGATGATAAAGCTTGCTCAACTCGCGATAAGCCTGGCGAATATCTGGCCCCGATGCTGACGGGCGTAACCCCAGCAACGTGTAGTAGCTAGGAGAAAGTGCCTTCTGATCAGGCAATGGTTCGTCGCTGTTAGGAGTTGCTCGATCGTGAGTCACCTGCAAGTCTGCCCTCATCTACTTCTTGATTATTGTAGCGAGGTTGAGGAGCCTGCAAGACGAAGAAATCATTTGAGTTTTTGGGGGTCAACTTCAGGGGTCTTACCCAAAGCTTAACCAGACCCCAACCTGCAAATTACCTTCTCTTGAGGTTCAGGCTTTAAAGTGAACGCGAGGATCTGCTATAGCGTGATTTCCCATGATCCAATCGTTTGCTTCAGAAGCTCCCCATCCCTCTGATTTGCGCCAAATTTTAGAGCAGCGCTATCAAGGACGCACCCTGCATCCCTATCGCAGCGGACAGCAAATTCAAATGTATCCCCACGAGATTTGGGTGGTTTGCCGGGGGGTCGTTTTACTTAGCACTCTCTACCCCACGGGAGATGAGGCCCTGCTGGGTTTGGTGAGTGGCTCAATGCCGTTTGGGTTGCCCCTCACCTATATCAATCCCTATCAGGCGATCGCGCTGACCGACGTTGATTTGATGGGGGTGAGCATGAGCGACATTGAGCAATCTCCCCTACTGTCTCAAGAGATTTTTCGACACTTGAGTCGCCGATTACAACAATCGGAAGCCTTTTTGGCCCTGGCAGGGTGCCGCCGGGTAGAAGATCGACTCAGACAACTCCTAATCTTGCTTCAGCACGAAGTAGGGCAGCCTGTAAAAACAGGAATGCGGCTCAACGTGCGGTTGACTCACCAACATTTAGCCAATGCGATCGGCACCACTCGCGTCACCATCACCCGGCTACTCGGACAGTTGCGCGAAGAGGGATGGCTGACAATCGACTCAACTCGCCACATCATTCTGCCGTTTGGCATCTCTGTTTAGAGCTTTGCCATCTCTTGACCTGAGGATGCACGGGTGATTGTTTTTGGCAGCATGATCTCAGCTTCGATCGGCACGACACCCTGATCATCGCTACCAATGCAGCGAGCCGCCCGGTTGGATAGGTCTAAGATGCGATTGTCGAAATAAGGGCCGCGATCGTTCACTCGCACGACGACACTTTTGCCGTTGAGCAAGTTAGTCACTTTCAAAAACGTCCCAAAAGGGAGAGAAGGGTGGGCTGCTGTCAACTCATTTTGATCAAAAATCTCACCCGTTGCCGTTTGTCGCCCGTGGAAATAAGGGCCATACCAAGAGGCTAACCCCCCAATGCTGCTGCCAGTGTCTTGTAGGCTGTGCATTCTGATCTGAGCATCTGCCATTGAGAGAGGGTCGCGCCCTAGGGCGATGCGTAAATTGTTTACCCAATCGATGGCTACCAGTTCAGCAGGCCGATCAAACTGAGCCGCTAGGTCACGATCGAATTTGAACACCACGCGATCGCCCAGTTTGCCGATCGGCAAATCTTGGTCATAACCAGGAGTCAGTTGAGACACATCTAAGTCAGGGTTTCCCAACAAACGGGTGAGGCTTTCTGCCAGACTGTCAGCCGTCGATCGCTCAGTGACTTCTGCCACTAAACAGCCCTTTACCCAGATCTGAAAGCTCCCCGACGCAGACTGTGAGGGGGTTGGCTCTTGCCAGGCGGCGCATCGCCAATAGCCAGCTTTCATATCTATCTGGCTTGTCGGGTTGTCAGAGCTTGACTGAATCACGACCACAGACGGTGCTGGATGGGCAAAATCGGGGGCTGCGATGCCCGGAGGAACTGCCCAGAAGAAGTTTTGCACCACTCCCAGCAAATAATTGAGTGGGTTTCCGTTAGGTTGGCTAACGGGGGCTTCATTGAGGCTGATGGCATGACCATGCACACTCTGACTCAGCGCTAGAGAGTAGCTCATGGGCTGAGAGACGGGAGTCAATAGAAGAGTTTCGATCACGCCCAGCCAAACAGTAGGCGATGAGGGGGAGTGAATGGCACGATCGCTGATCAGGCTAAATTTAGAATTGAGTCTCTCAACTAGCGATGATGAAATGGACGGAGAGTCCGTTTCAGAGTCACGAGAAAAATCGTCAGGAGTCAAAGCGGGCTGGCTAAAGAAAACGTGCGAGAGATATCGAGGCGCTTCAAACACTTTTTCTGTTAGCGATGAAAAGGAGCCAAACCAGGAGGCTACCCAAACAAGTCCAAAAATTGGCATGAGTATCTAGAGTTTATTTGTAGTAGTCGATACAATTAACTGTGCAACAGTATAAAGTTTTTGTAAAGTAGAAACATCTATCTCTAGGAAAGTTTTTCCCTCAACGAGAATATTCGCCCCTACTCCTAGCATTTTTAGTGCTTAGACTTCAAGCGTAGAATTTCTGGTATTAAATCACCGCCCTAGGATGAACGTTAAGGCTCTTCTAGACTGCAAACTTGATAAATGCTTCACATCTCGCGCTAAAAAAGAGAGTAGTGAGCGTTAAAACTTTTATGCTTTCCAGTTCTCCTTCTCTCAACACGGCTTTGCCCTTGGGCTGTTTGCGTCGCGTCCATCACATTGCCCTCAACGTCAAAGAGATGCAAAGGTCACGGCACTTCTACGGCAAAATCCTAGGGCTGCATGAATTAACGGGGGCAGAGGTGCCCGAAACCCTGAAGGCAGAAGTCGCCGCCGGAAAAGTGGCGAACTTTAAAACGCCCGATGACACTATTCTTGATTTATTTTGGGAGCCAGACTTGTCTCCGCCTCACCCTGACCCCAACCAGCAGTTTACTCGCGCCAATCATCTCGCTTTTGATATTGCGCCTCAGTTTTTTGATCAGGCGGTTGACGTTCTCAACCAAAATCAGATTCTCATCGATCACGGCCCGGTGAGCCGTCCGACGGGACGGGGCATCTACTTTTATGACCCAGATGGGTTTTTGATTGAGATTCGGTGCAATGCTGCGTGAACAGGGGTCTGTGATCTGGCGGCGCTTGGAGGGGGGCGATCGCGTTCCCTTCCTTTAACTACCCTGGAATGTAAGGGAATGATAAATTTTTTGACGAAGTGAGAGCGGTCACAGCCTCTTTCCCTCAAATAGAAGAAGCTAAAGGATATGTAGATCGCATCCTACTTAAGTAAGATCACTGACTTGGGTAGAATCACTGACAAAGCGCGATCGCACATCAACAAGTTCCTGGAATCGAGAGGTCGGAGATGCTAGAAAGACTCCTTCAAGCCGCAGCTATCACCCTACTACTGAGCCTTCTGGCAGGTATGGGTAGCCCCAAATCAGAGGTTAATCCTGGGCTGTCCGGGTTTCACGCCTTTTCTCTGCCTATCCTTAACCCGCAACTCCATGCTGTCGCTGGGCAACTGAGCGGAGTTAATTAGCGATGACCCCTAGAGAAACGCTCTCGTCATCGCCATGAGTTGGATTTTGCACATCACTTCTAATCAGCAGTGGCAAAACGCCAAGCAAACGGGAGTCTATCGCTGTGCGTCATTAGACTCTGAGGGATTTATTCACTGCTCAACGACTCAACAAGTGGTTTGGGTGGCCAACTCGTTTTATCGGGGTCAACGATCGCTGGTCTTGCTCTGCATCGATCCGGCTAAAGTGCAGTCCGAAATTAAGTACGAAGGGTTGGAGGGCGGCGAACAATTCCCTCACTTATATGGCGAGTTAAATCTTGATGCCGTGGTGGATGTTGTAGATTTTGAGCCAGATTCAGAGGGTCTCTTTGTTCTGGAGCCGAGTAGTTTTGAGGGTGGGTAGCTCAACTGTGCGATACGATAGGGAGAATTCAATTCTCTAACTCCTCCAAGTCATGGAATCGTCCGATAGTGCATCAGAAAAACTGGCTTTAAGTGAGATTGATGCTGCCTTAAAGCGCCTGATCAAAGTGTGGGCTGCGGTCAAGAAATCTCGCAAAGAATGGGATCTCAAAACCTCGACTCAAACGCTAGAGGTGTTGACAGACGAAATAGGCAGGCTAGGCGATCGCTGGGCTGACCAACAAACCGTGATCCGCAAGGCGCTGCAAGCCGATCAAGATTTTGTCTCGTCTGATGACTACCCAACGGAGTTAGAGAGTGCTCTCAAAGCAGCCGGAATTCCCGTCAGGGGCGAGTTTCCAACCTACGAGTTTCCGCCCTTTAAGCTGACGTTTAGCCACGATCAGGGCGTGGTGAAGTTGAGCATGGGGCGGCGATCGCAGCAGATCAAAGCCTTTGCCCCTGAGCAGTTAGCGCCCTGGGTTGCCGGACAATATCGACGAGTGATTGACAGCAAATTTGACGCGGGCCGCTTTTGTCGAGAGCTACTCAGCCCCTATGAAATGCTAAATCGGCTGATGCTGCAAAAAGAAGAGGTGGTGTGGGGGCAATCTGTGCCGCTCAAAGACATCTATCGCCTCTTGACGCTCAAGCAATCTACTAAGCAAGACTATCCTGAGCCACTATTTATCTACGATCTAGCGCGACTCAAAGAACAGACCGAGATTCGCTACGATCGCTATCAGTTTGAGCTAGAACCCTCTCGTAACCAGTCCAGCAGCTTTTTGCTGGTCAATAGTCAAGGGCAAGAAAGCCGAGTCAGCACCCTGGCGATTCATCTAGTTGAAGAGGCATAGAGCGACCGATGCAGATCGACGAACTGGATATTGAAGCATTGCTGTCGGGTCAGCCTCCGGTCAATCAAGAGCTTTTGACGGGAATGACTTTGGGGCGCGATCGCTGGCTCGATTATCTTCGCGAACACTATTTAACTAACTACATTGCCGATGGTGGCAGCAAGGTCAAAGTGCTGGTGGGCGGTGTGGGCACAGGCAAAACACATCTGCTGCGCTCTGGGCTGCAAGATGCCCAAACGCAGGATTATCAAACCGTCTATCTCTCAGCACGAGACTATCGCCTCAACGACTTGCCAGGGTTTTATCGGGCGATCGTGCAACAACTTGACAAAGAGCGGTTGGTAAGTGGACTATGCCAACTCGTCACCAAAAAACTGGGCTATGGGCAATATGACGACAGCGATCAGATTCTGTCTTTGCTGATTGAAGATCAGGGGTTGACTCGCGATTTAGCAGTGCATGAGATCAAACGAGCGATCGGGCTGACCCTCAGAGATGTTGACTTTGGCTCATCGTTTAGGGCGTTTGCCTACAGCGTGATCAGCAATCGACTGATCAGCGGCAATGAAGACAGCGTTCGGCTGGCGTTAAAGTGGCTGTCTGGCGAGAAGCTAGAGCGACACCAAAAGCAATCGACGTTGCTTTACGAACGGTTGCAAAAACCAAACGCCCGCTACTGGTTAAATTCCTTAATCCGGCTACTGCATCTGGCGGGCATGACGGGGTTGGTGGTAGCGATCGACGATCTAGAAGTCATGACCGAGCGCCATCCTGAAACTCGCCGCTTTCGATATACCGCCAACGCCATTAAAGACACCTGCGAACTGTTTCGCCAGATTATTGATGATGTCGAACTGCTGGATCATTTTTTGCTGCTGCTGGCGGGTCGGCGCGAGATGATTGACGACGATCGGCGCGGCTTCAAAAGCTACGAAGCGTTATGGATGAGATTACAAACGGGTCTGCTGCCGATCGAGAAGTTCAATCCGCTCTCCGACATTGTAGATACGGATAGCCATCTCGTTGCTAACGGTAAAGGCTTTCCGCAGGCGGTGCAGATGAGACTGCGGCGATTATTTCAAGAAGCCGGATTTCAGGTGGTCGATCGCGATCTCCCGACTTTGGATGGCTATAGCCAACTTCGAGCCAACGTGATTGGCGCAACGCTAATGGCACTAAGCGACGGATAAATCGAGTGCATCAAAACATCCTGTTCCAAATTTTTGAGGTAGACCGCGATGGAACGATATGACGCTAATCGCAGAAAGGCGATCGCCGTTGTCGAGTCGCTTCGGGCTGGAATTCCCACCCGCACCTCTACGCGAGAGTTGCCCGATCTGCGAGAATCTTTAACCGACCTGATTCGACAGGATCTGGAGCAGTTCTCTCAGGGCAAACGTCCTGTAGGACGGCTGGCTTGGGGGCCTTACGGACAAGGAAAAACCCATGCCCTGACCACGGTTGAACACGTCGCGCTGGATCTGGGATTTGCCGTTAGTCGAGTTTCTCTCAGCCGGGAAGTGTCTTGTCATCACCTGCTTAACTTTTATGGACGAGTCGCTTCGGTGCTTCGCACACCTGACTCTAAACTGGCAGGATTGACCAAAGCGTTAAGCTCTAAAAAAGCGGGAGATTTGCTCAACAGCCGCCTTGCGGAGCGCGATCGCTACAGTCATCCTCTCCCAGAAATCGTCTTGGAAGACTATTTTTTCACCTCTGGCGAAGAACAGGATCTGCTCTACGGCGACTTGATGGGCACGCGGATCACCAGCCCCGAACTGAAGCGCATTCATCGCAACTGCCGAGGCGAGTCGTTGCCCAAATTTGAGATGAATTTTCGCACTACGCAGCACGGCAGCGCCTATTTTGGCGTGATGGCAGACGCGATCGCGCTGTGCGGCTACAAAGGTTGGGTGCTGTTGCTCGATGAGGTCGAATTAATCGGGCGACTCGGCAAAGTCGGACGGCTTCAGGCCTATCGCAATCTCAATTGGTTGCTGAACTGGAGCGATCGCCCCGTGCGCCGAGATGGAGAGCAAGAATTATTCTGCGAGAATCCCTATCCGATTTACACCTTCGGAGTGGTTGCCTCTAGTTTGCGAAATGATGTTTGGTTTAGCGGCACCAGTACGCCCAGCGCCAAGAACGATCGTAGCCAAATTCCTGAGTTAGCGAGCGAGAAATTTGGCACCGATGCGGGCCCGGTGATGCAAAATTTCTTTGAGACTGCGATCGGGTCAACTTGTCCCACGATTCGCCCCCTAGAAACTACTAGTTTGATTCAGTTACTCAATCATCTAGTCAAACTTCACGGCGTATCCTACGCTTGGGATGCAAAACTAGATGTTGCTGAATTGATTCAAGCGATCGGCAGTCAACCCATTCGCACCCATATTCGGGCAACCTTAGAAGCGTTAGACATCGCTTATCTTTATCAAGAAAGCGTCAACTTGGGCGCGACCGACCTACTCGAAGCCTCATTGCAAGAACAGGCTGATTTCTTCACGATCGCCGAAGAACCCGATATCTAAACCCGCAGCCCTCCCCTTTTTCCCTTTATTTCCCTTGAGTACGGGCATGGCATCGCCGTGCCCCCAAGACCCTGCAAACAACGCAAGATTCCCAATCAACAGATCATGATTTGCTAAGATTCGCCCGATCGAATCCCGTTTGATCGAGCCAGCGTTTGTTAAGATTTACTTACGATTTCACAATTCTCACCCGATTCTCTGGAGCCTCCCTCATGTTGCGACTCGAACACGTCAGCAAAATCTATCCGACTGGCGAAGTGTTGAAAGATATTAATTGGGAGGTCAAAGTTGGCGATCGCATCGGCTTGGTCGGGGTCAACGGGGCAGGAAAATCGACCCAGCTTAAAATCGTCGCGGGCGAAATGGAGCCGACCACCGGAGAAGTCATCCGTCCGGCTAGTCTGCACATCGCCTATTTGACGCAAGAATTTGAAGTTGATCCCACCCGCACTGTCAGAGAAGAATTTTGGCGCGCCTTTGGCGAGGCAAACAATGTTCACGACGCACTGACTCAGGTGCATCGCGACATGGAGACCGCCAATCCTGAAGAGTTAGACAAGCTGATCCACAAAATGGACAAGCTGCAACGACGATTTGAAGGTTTGGACGGCTATGGCTTAGACGCTCGAATTGAGAAGATCATGCCGGAGTTGGGCTTTGAGATCGAAGACGGGGATCGCTTGGTTAGCGCCTTTAGTGGTGGCTGGCAAATGCGAATGAGTTTAGGCAAAATTCTGCTGCAAAAGCCCGATTTGCTGCTGCTCGACGAGCCGACTAACCACTTAGATCTCGAAACGATCGAGTGGTTAGAAACCTACCTCAAAGGGTTGTCAACTCCGATGGTGATTGTGTCTCATGACCGCGAGTTTCTCGATCGACTCTGCACCCAAATTGTTGAAACCGAGCGCGGCGTTTCGACCACCTATCTCGGCAACTACTCCACCTACCTGCTGCAAAAACAAGAACAGCGCGATGCCCAGATGAGCGCCTTTGAGCGTCAGCAAAAAGAGTTAGAGAAACAGCAGACTTTTGTCGATCGCTTCCGGGCTAGCGCCACCCGCAGCACCCAGGCAAAAAGCCGCGAAAAACAACTAGACAAAATCGAGCGGATTGAAGCACCCGATAGTGACGTGCGAGGGCTGCATTTTCGCTTTCCACCCGCCCCTCGCAGTGGACGAGAAGTGGTGATGATTGACAACCTGGTTCACACCTACGGCGAGAAAATTCTGTTTTTAGGAGCCGATTTGCTGATTGAGCGCGGCGATCGCATTGCCTTTCTGGGCCCCAATGGCGCAGGCAAATCGACCCTACTACACCTGATTACAGGCGCAGAAAAGCCGACCGATGGCAGCATTAAGTTAGGGGATCATAACGTGATCCCCAGCTATTTTGAGCAAAACCAGGCAGAAGCGCTTGATCTAAACAGAACGGTGATCGAAACCATTCACGACGAAGTTCCTAAATGGACGAATGAAGAAGTTCGGACGCTGTTAGGCCGATTTTTGTTCAGTGGCGATACGGTCTTTAAGAAGGTAGAAGCCTTGAGTGGTGGAGAAAAAGCCCGATTGGCTTTGGCAAAAATGCTGCTCCAACCCGCCAATCTGCTGATTCTAGATGAGCCGACCAATCACCTTGATATTCCTGCTAAAGAAATGCTGGAAGAAGCGATTCAGAACTATGACGGCAGCGTGATTATCGTTTCCCACGATCGCTATTTCATCTCTCAGACCGTCAACAAAATCGTCGAGATTCGAGATGGCGAACTGCGGCTCTATCGCGGCGATTATCACTACTATCTCGATAAAGTCGCTGAAGAAAAAGAGAAAGCTCAGTTAGACGCGATCGAAGCCGAGAAAGCCGCGAAAGTTGAAGCAAAGCGAGAAAAACAGAAAGAGAAAGAAAAGACTAAGAAAACCCAAAAGAGCCGTTAATTTCGCTACAAAGAGAAGGCAATTCACTTTAAAGCGTTGAGATCTGATGGGTGAATAGGGCAATCAAATGCCCGTTCGCCTAGAGCAGTTAATCAACAGCCAGATTGGTGATCGAGATGCCCTCCCCTTCAAGCTAGCGTGGTCAAATTCACTCTTTATAAAGAATGAATGTACCGAAGGTGAGCCGTTTCAAGGATCTTGATCCCAGTGGTATGATTTGCGGAAGAAATTATTCATTAGAAGGACGTTGTTTATGTCCCAGGTGACTGTCTCTCCTGTAGTGCTGATCATCTTAGACGGTTGGGGTTACCGCGAAGAAACAGACGGGAACGCCATTGCTGCCGCCCAAACGCCTGTGATGACCAGCCTGTGGGCTGCCTACCCCCACACCTTAATTCGCACGGCTGGCAAAGATGTCGGGTTACCTGACGGGCAAATGGGTAACTCAGAAGTCGGGCACCTCAACATTGGTGCTGGTAGGGTCGTGCCTCAAGAGCTAGTGCGCATCTCGGATGCAGTGGAAGATCGCAGTTTGTTGAGCAACCCCAACCTGGTCAAGGTTTGCCAGGAGGTGCAGCGCAATCACGGAAAACTGCACTTGGTCGGCTTGTGTTCAGACGGGGGGGTGCATTCTCATCTCAGTCATCTGTTTGGGTTGCTCGATTTGGCCAAAGAGCAAGGCCTTGAAAATGTGTGCATTCATGCCATTACTGACGGGCGAGACACGCAGCAGACCGAAGGGGCAGACGCAATTCGACGACTGCAAGACTATTGCGATCGTATCGGCACAGGTCACATCGTCACCCTTAGCGGTCGCTATTACAGCCTCGATCGCGACCATCGGTGGGAGCGAGTCAAGCTGGCCTATGACGTGATGACCCACGATGGAGACGGTGACGGTCGATCGGCCTTAGAGGTTTTGCAAGCTTCCTACGACGCAGGCAAAACCGATGAGTTTGTGATCCCGACTCGCATTGCACCGGGGGCCCTAGAGCCTGGCGATGGCGTGATTTTCTTTAACTTCCGTCCCGATCGAGCGCGTCAACTCACCCAGGCTCTGGCCGATCCCAAATTCAAGGGCTTTGAACGTGAACAGATTCGCCCCCTACCGTTGGTGACGTTCACCCAGTACGATCCCTCACTTCCGGTTCTAGTCGCCTTTGAGCCGCAGAATCTCAACAATATTTTGGGCGAAGTCATCTCTCGAAATGGGCTACGTCAATTTCGAGCCGCAGAAACTGAGAAATATGCTCACGTCACTTACTTTTTTAACGGCGGTTTAGAAGAGCCGTTCCCCGGTGAAGATCGAGAGTTGGTGCCGAGTCCGATGGTGATGACTTACGATAGCGCTCCGGCTATGTCGGCTGAGGCAGTGACCGATGTGGCGATCGGGGCAATCGAAAAGCGCGTCTATTCTCTCGTGGTCATCAACTATGCAAACCCTGACATGGTAGGGCACACGGGGCAAATGGATGCAACCGTCACGGCTCTAGAAGCCGTTGATCGCTGTTTAGGTCGCCTCCTAGAACGGGTAAATCGCGCTGGTGGCACAGCTATTATCATTGCCGACCACGGCAACGCCGAACTGATGTGGGACGAAAACGGCAATCCTTGGACGGCTCACACCACCAACCCGGTGCCCTTTATTCTGGTAGAAGGGGAGGGGCTGAAGATTCCTGGACATGGAACAGACGTTTCCCTCAGAGAAGATGGTCGGTTAGCAGACATCGCGCCAACCATTTTGGATATTCTCAAGCTGCCGCAGCCGACTGAAATGACGGGGCGCTCGATCGTCGAGTCGGCTGCATTTGACGTGCGGGCAAACCGAACTCCGGTCAAGATTGCGCGATAATAAACCTAGCCATGAGTTGCATCAGTCATAGTCAACTCACTCATTTGTTTTAATTGGATTTGTCATCATGACGCTGGTTTTGATTCTAAAGATGGTTTGGATGTTTTGCGCCGTGGGGATCATTGTGCTCGTGTTGCTGCACAGCCCCAAAGGAGATGGCTTGAGCGGCTTAGGGGGGCAAGCTCAACTCTTTACAAGCACCAAAAGTGCTGAGACAACTCTTAACCGGGTCACCTGGACGCTGACCATTCTGTTTATTGGGCTGACCATCGTGCTCAGTGCAGGCTGGCTAGGGCGATAACCATTGGCTAAGTGGAATTTATGTCGAGGTAGAATGCACCCTCTGGCAATGGTTTGCTGGCTTGGGTGTATTTTTCTGGCGCTGATTTTGCAGGCTTCGTTGTCTGCTCAAGAAACCCTGCCCACTCTCAAAGCCCACGCGCTGCCACCGTCGCTAGCCCAATGGCACGACCCTGCCCATCAGGGAGACTATTTCGATCGAGTCCAAAAAACTCAGCCAAACTATTTGGTGTGGTCGGCGTTTCCGATTAAGGTCTATGTGCAGCCGATCGAGGAGTCAGAAACAGCAAACCCTGTCCGTGCTCAAGCTTGGATCAAAGCTGTGGCGCAAGCGGTGAGCGAGTGGAGGGTCTATCTTCCTTTGCAGGTCGTCGATCAACTAGAGGCAGCCGATATTGTGGTGCGGCGATCGTTCCTACCGCTCCGAGTCATCCCCGGACAGTCGGCCGTTCCCCAGCGAGTTCGGGCGGCTGAAACGCGCTATGAGCTTTATCAAAAATCCTTACCCAACGAGCGGCCCGTGTTGGCGCATCGCTGTCTCGATAGTCGTGCAGCCCAATCAGGCAGAAACCTATGTGCTGGCATCGGCCCGCCATGAACTCGGCCACGCCTTGGGCATCTGGGGTCACAGTTCTCTACAAACCGATGCCCTATATTTCTCTCAGGTTCGCAATCCGCCGCTGATATCGCCCAGAGACATCAACACGTTAAAACGGATTTATCAACAGCCGACCCGTTTAGGCTGGGAGATATCGAAGTGAATAGCCTTAGCGCCTTAAAGCAAAACCAGGCGGGATTTTAAAGTCGAGCAGTAAGACATCTCGGTAGCGATCGCTGAGATTCCAGGCTTCATGCTCAGAGGTGTCATCAAACACGAGACATTCCCCATTCACCCAGGCTTTGATGTCTGAGGCGACTCGCAGCGCGCATTTTTCAGGCACTGACAGCCCCAAGTGACACCGCAACACGCTGCTGGGTTTGCCAGAGTGGGGCACGATATGCGCTCCTGGCGCTAGCCGAGAAAAGCCTGCTGTCACCATTCCAGGAATGCTTTTGACCAGTTTGGCAGTTTCGGGGCAGAGTTCACAGTTGATATCGATTTTCACCCCTAGAAAATAAATGCCAAAGATCTCCCATCCGGTCTTCTTTTGCAGTAGATATTTTTCGGGGTAGGGAACAAAATCTTGATCGGTCAGGCGACTGAGTTCGTCTTTGATGACGAGCCAATTTGACTCGAGTCGATCGACAAATTCAAACTGATGCGGGTCGTAATACATGACGTTGCCTGAAACTTAATACACGGCGCGTGAACTACCCCCACTGACTTCCTACGCGCTACGCGCTTCGGTCGCTGAGTGGGGGCTTCCAATTTCAACGGGAAGAGCCTTAGATACGGATGACTTACGCCGTCCAACCCTCGGACTTACCTTCCCTCCATTGGCAGCAGCGCTAGTTCCTAACGCCAAAATACGCAAACCTTCATCTCGAATGTTGATCGCCGCATTCACATCCCGGTCATGCTTTGTCCCGCAGTTCTGACACTGCCATGACCGGATTTCTAACGCGAGGCTTCCAACTCGATTGAGGCAGACTGAGCAGGTCTTTGAGGATGGAAAAAACCTGTCAACTTCTTGATAAATCTTTCCATCCTGTCCTGCTTTATAGCTCAACATTTTGGTAAATTCGCTCCAACTCGCATCGCTGATAGCTTTGGCTAAGTTGTGATTTTTCACCATATTCTTGACTGCTAAGTCTTCCACGCAGATCACTTGGTTTTCGTTGACCATTTTGCGCGAGAGCTTATGCAGAAAGTCTTTTCTCACGTTCGCAATCTTTTCGTGAACCCGTGCCACGATGCGACGTGCGCTTGAACGGTTGCTTGACCCCTTCTGTTTGCGAGAAAGTTTTTGCTGTTTCCGTTTAAGGTTGCGAGAATGCTTTTTCAACACTCTCGGATTATCAAACTTAGAGCCGTCAGACGTGATTGCAAAGTGGGTCAATCCCAAATCGATCCCGACCGCCTTACCTGCTCCAGATGCCTCAATTTTTGGCAGTCCATTATCAAACAGCAATGATGCAAAATATTTGCCAGAGGGAGTCAGCGAAACCGTTACAGTTTTCAGATCCCCTTCAAACACGCGATGAATCTTAGCCTTGACCACTCCCAGTTTTGGAAGTTTCAACCCAACACCCGTCAGCTTGACGCTTTGAGGATACTGAATCGATTGCTGACCATGCTTCGACTTGAAGTTAGGGAATTGAGCCCGCCCGTCAAAGAAGTTGATAAACGCTCTTGATAGATTCAGAGACACGCTTTGCAGCACTTGGCTATAAGGTTCTGCTAACCATTCAAACTCTTTTTTGAGGGCGGGTAGACGGCTATTCATCCCAACTTGAGATAAGCCTTTTCCCGTCTCTTTGTAGAGCCGATTGGTTTCAGCTAACGAGTTATTCCAAAACCAACGAGCACAACCAAACGCCTTTGAAAGCGCTTCTTTCTGCTCGTCAGTTGGATAAATTCGTATCTTGACCGCGTGTTTCATTTCTCTACTTTACTACCAACTAACAATAGTAGTAAGAAGCATTGATAAGTCTTTCATCCTCCACCTTTTCCATGACGCAAGTTGCTTCGCTGTTGCTCCATTACAAGAGGTGGGGGAATTCCTGCCGACTCTGTTAAACCCTTGGAATCAGTCTAGCGATCGTCGGGCAAAAAAGGTTTCCAAAAAATCAGCCCAATGATGAAGCGAAGGCGGTTTTTGCCACCTCTAATTCGCTTTGAAATGCGCCAAACAAACTGCACAAAAGCCCATCCTTGCCCAAGGTCTTCTGACAGGCTCGATCGATAGGGTTCACGGGGTGGAGGCGTTAACCCAGACTGGGCGCTCTCATCAAAGCTGGCTGCGATCGGCTTGTTACTCATGGCTCACTGGGTTGACTTCGCTAGAATCGCCTTAGGCTATTGAGCTTATCATTTCGATTGAGTTTCTGAGCAATTTGACTCCTATAAAACGGCTTTATATTAATTTTTATCAAGATTGAGTTAGGAGATTTCTAAGATTTTGAGGTTGTCTTCATAGCGACTTCAAAGTCATCAGGGAATTCTCCTGATCGCAACGGGTTGCCATAGAATATAGTGGCAAGGTTGGTTATTGGTAGTTATAAAGATCGTCATGTTTAGATCTTTCGGTTACAGCCAAAACGTCAGTCTCTGTGATTAGATTTGGCTGCGGGTAGTGATCCCTTGACTTCAACCTTTAAACTGCTGATTCATCTGCCATAGCCGTGTTCCCAGCTTTCAAGGCTTCGACGGTATGAAAAACGAGAGCCTGAATCATCAAGGCGCTGTCGAGTCTGCGAGCGTGCAGGAGATTTTGACTCAGCTAAACGATGGAAAGTTGCTGGTTGTCAACAGTCGCAAGCGCAACGGGTTAATCATCTATAAGCAATTCCATGCAGAGTTTGCGGGGCCAGGGGCTGCTGTAGGCAGCTTTTTTGACCTGAATTGTGAAAGCATCTTGCCCGTGGGTGATCTCTCTTCTTTGATCCACCCGGCGGATCATGAAGAAAGACAAAAAGCTTATTTAATTAGGAGGCAGTGGATCAGGCTGACTCAACAATTTACCGACAACCCTGCACCGTTGCAGCGCGCTCAGTTGATTCTGAATCAGTTTGAAAATTATTTTGGAGCCGAAACGATCGCCCAGTTGCCCGATGATGCGTTTGCGTTGCTAGTCGGAGTTTTGCCTCACACGATTCAAATGGCGCGTCGGGGTGCCGGGGGGTTAGATATTGCCCCTAGAAACTAGCCTTCGTCTACTACCTGTCTAAATCGTTCGAGAGTGCGTTGGTTTTCGTCGGGGGTGCCGATCGAGATTCGCAGCCCACTTCCCGTGTGTCGAATTAAAGTGCCTTGCGCTTTCAGGGCTTGACAGATTGCAGCCAGCCTCGGACTGGCATCAGGGACTTTGAGGCGCAAGTAGACGAAATTAGCAGCACTCTGCCAAACCTGAAATTCCGAATGCTGCGATAGGGCTAGAATCAGCCGATTTCGCTCGGTTAGCATTAGCGGGATGGCAGACAGTAGCTCATGACGATGGGCGATCGCCACCAGCGCCGATGCCTGGGTGAAGCTCGGAAGATTATAGGGCAGGCGAACTTTTTCTAAGGCGCTGATTAACTCAGGATGCGCGATCGCGTAGCCAACTCGATGAGCGGCCAGCCGCAATGCTTTCGAGAAGGTTCGCAAAATCACCCAGTTTGGATGGTGAGCAAGGCCAGTTGCTACGGTCGTCTGACTGAACTCAAAATAGGCCTCATCGATCACTACCAAAATCGTTTGAGGCAGGTTTCGCAGCCAGTCTAGCTCCGGCTCAGTGAGTGCGTTTCCGGTCGGTGAATTGGGGTGGACGACAAAAACGGCACGAATGGGAGGGGTATGAGTCTGAGCGATCGCCGCTTGAGCCGCCGTCAAATCCATCTCAAAGTTGGTTGGCGATCGCCCGATCGTCACCACCGAAACTCCTAGCGTCTTGGCCAGAATGCCATACATTGAAAATGTCGGATCAGCGACCAGAATCGAGCCATGTCCCCCAATGCAGGTCGCAATCAGCAGCGAACGGATCAACTCATCAGAGCCATTGCCGATCGAGAGGTTGGCGGCGGTGAAGGTAGTAGTGGTAGCCGACTCATTCACGTAGTCAGCGATCGCCCGTTTTAATTCTTCATAACCCCCATCGGGATAGCGATTATTCTCGATCGTTTGCTGATAAGTCCAGCTAAGTTTTTGCTTGAGTTCATCCGGCAAGTCATAGGGACTTTCGTTGACATCGACTCGATCAACCCGACTTTCTAAAGACGTAAGCTCTTGAGAATTGTCGGTGTGTTGAGTGTTGTAAGCCGCAAGCTGGGCGAGATCTGAGCGAATGAACTCAAGCATGGCAAAGAGCGTTTTGAGGAGATGAACAGCAATCTATGAGCGTTTTGAGTCTAGCAGTGACTTGCCTAAATTCAAACCTCAAACCTCTAGGTCAGGCTGGGTAGATCCGCAGTCTGCGGTTTGGCTCGTCTCCAAAACTGCGGGACTGTAAACGATAGTGCTCTACCAACTCATGCTGCATTTTGCGAACCAGTGCAGAACGGGGCAAAAGCTCAACAGGCTGCCCTTTGGGAATGACAATCTGCTCTACGGCAAGTCTGGCTTCTTCGAGAGCCTCGATTTCGTCTTCGCTATCTCCGCGCACAAACAGGTCTAACTCTGCTGCATCGGGCATAGCGGGATCATCCATATTTAGCAAGCGCCGCAGAGAATGAGCAATTTGCGGCACACTGCTAGCCTTGAGGGTGTGAATGGGGATCTGGCGAGATTTTGCTAAGTGGCGCAGTTTAGAATGATTTTTGACGTGCGATCGCAGCGCCAAAACCGCGTCTGCGTGATCAATGTCTTTGGTCAACACGATCGGCAAATTTAGCGTGCGGACGACCTGATCTAACTGGTGGCGACTCACCCCATAAGGATAGATGTGCAGAGGCAGATCTTCGCCATTGGGGCCGGGGATATATTCCCCATTCTCAGACTCTTGAGTCAGCCGCAGCCCTTCATCTCTTGCGTCAAACGCTCGGTTTAGCGACACATCCAACATCTGCTCAAAGGTCTGCTGTTCGGGGGAAAGCGGGGCGGTGGGCGGTGGCTTGATTTTGCCCGACGATCTCCACCCGCGACCTTGAGGGGGCGGCGTAAAAAATCCTTCCTGAGCCGGGGTAGGTGCGAGAGATAGGGGATTGTGACGAACCCCATTCGATCGCGTTCGCCCTCCTGTTTGCAAGGCTTCTGGGCTGCTTGACAACTCGTGAGTCACCGTCACGTCTCCAGCCTCGTTAACGCTTCTAACTTCAGGATTGGGCTTTCTGCCCCGCAGCAGCATATCGATCGTGTCAGCGACCTGTTCATGCACGACCCACTTTTGCCGCTCTGTCATCTCGACCGCAATATCAAAAGTGGGCGGCGCTTTGCGTTCTAACACACTCTTTTGGCTGCCCCGTCGTCTCGCTTCTTCATCTCCTAGAGTCACAGACTGAATGCCGCCGACCAGATCAGAGAGCGTCGGATTTTTAATCAGGTTTTCTAGCTGATTTCCGTGGGCCGTGCCAACGAGTTGCACGCCTCGCTCGGCGATCGTGCGGGCCGCCAGCGCTTCTAGCTCGGTGCCAATCTCGTCAATCACGATCACTTCGGGCATGTGGTTTTCAACCGCCTCGATCATCACTTGGTGCTGAAGCTCAGGGCGAGAAACTTGCATTCGGCGGGCGCGCCCGATCGCTGGGTGGGGCACATCTCCATCACCTGCAATTTCGTTGGATGTGTCGATAATCACAACTCGCTTATCTAACTCGTCTGCCAACACGCGGGCAATTTCTCGCAGGGCGGTGGTTTTGCCGACTCCGGGGCGACCGAGCATCAAAATTGATCGACCGCTTTCGACTAAATCACGAATCATTCCGATCGTGCCAAAAATCGCCCGTCCGACCCGGCAGGTTAACCCAATCACGTCTCCCCGACGGTTGCGAATAGCGCTAATGCGGTGCAGGGTGCGCTCGATTCCGGCCCGATTGTCTCCTCCAAAGTCGCCGACCCTAGTGATGCTGTCATCTAAATCGGCTTGAGTGATGGGCGTTTCAGCCAGATATTCCGCTTTGCCAGGAAACCGGGCTTCGGGTCGTCGTCCTAGATCCATGACAACTTCGACAAGGCTATCAAGCTGAGGATGGTTTTCTAAATGCACCCGGATCGCGTCGGGCAAAATGCCTAAAAGTTTGTCGAGATCGTCCGTGTTTTGCATAGTCGTTACAACAGGGCTTTGAGCAGCATCAGCAGGGAGGAGGTTTAGTTGAGACGAGCTTAGAGACGCTAAAAGGGGAGCAGATTCAGCGTCGATCGCGGGGTCAGAAAAGTTAATATCGCTACGATTCACCATGACAACTTGTGAAACAGCTTTAGAAATCGAGAATGGGATCAGCCTGTCAGCTAGCGTAGAGAGTTTTTGACATGAGTAGATGTGTTCTAAATCACCTAAAATGTTTATTAAATTCCTAATTTTTGCTGACAGAGTTTTTTAGCTGTGAGACTAGCTGATGAGCTAGCTCGACGGCTTCCCATAAAAGCGCAGGATTCGATTCAAGACGGTTTGGGACGGAGGTAAGAAAGGTTTTTGCATGGGATGGAGTCGGATTGTGATACATCGTTGAGGTCAGGCTTTGACGGTTAAGCTCGATCGCGTCTAGTCGATTGAGCAATGGCGAAAGCAAACTTCGGGCATAGCTCCCATAAGCGATCCCTGAAACTGAACTTGATACTATTGTACTACTTTTATTCTTTAGCAACCCTAAATTCTTGAGCTTAGGGACGGTGTGGCGATTGGTTCCTCCGGCTAGCTGCACAAACCCAGGTAGTGCTGCGGTGAGCACTTTTTGCCCTAACTTGACGCAGGCGCGGGTGGCTCCATCGCCAATATCGCCACTCATTGGGCGACCATCAGTTTGCCAAATCAACGCGCAGGGCAGCGGCGCGATCGTCTCGTAGAGGGCCCACAAATAATCAATCAAGTCTGCTCCATCAGGGCAGCTAATAGCGATCAGCTTGAGGTGATGAACTTGGGGCGCGATCGCGTTCCACAATCTCTTAAAGTCGGCTAACCGTCCGGGTTGGGTGTGAATCTCGATCGCGTCTATTCCCGCTTGCAAAATTAGCGGAGCAATTATTTCGGGCGTGTAAACGTAAGATCGCGTCGAGATGTGTTGGATGGGGCAAATCGGTAAGCAGCGCCCGCACCCATAGCAGCGCGTATCAATCACGCCAGAAAGGTGATTGGGGTGATCGAACACGATCGCGTCAGCCGGACAGATCGATTCGCAGGGCCGTAAACACTCGATCGGGCAATGGTCTGGGTTAAACTCAGCCTTCCTAAAATGGGGATCTTCTCCATCGTTGAGGCTCACCATAAGCCAAGGCGAGTTTTTAGCGGCAAACCCCCTTGTCTGCGATGCTTCGGCCAGACTTGTTGCCACCGTCAAAGCTTCACGCGCCGTTGAGATGATTGTGGGGTCGGCAGCAACATCAATGCAGTCTGCCCCAGCGATCGCGTAGGCGATCGTCAGGCTGCGAATGGCAGGAAGATGATGGGAACTCGCTCCACAAATGAGCTTGAACCAATGGCCTTCCTGGAGAGAGTGTAGAGGGTTTAAGAGATCAGTCACCTCTCTATGCTAGTGCGCCAGCCAGAAAATTACGAGCCGGAGGGGACAAATTTTCATACCAGCAACTGATCCCACCCTTGTAGCGGTGAAGATGGGATCGGTGAGAAAGGACTTGACGTTAAGCAGCGGCGATCGCCTCTTTAAGGGGAGTCCACTTAAAGTAGCGTTCTCCTCCTAGCTCGATCACGATTTTTAAGCGCGGTTCTAAAGCAGGCAAGTTTGCTAGAAACTCTAATTCTTGACTAGAAAGAATGTGTCCTTCAATAATCCACAGCAGCAAGCCTTTTGATTTGGGCGGCAGATTTTCGATCTGAGTGTTGACGATCGGGGGAATAAAATAGGTGTAACCCACCGCTGCCCCAGACCCAGAACTTTTTTTGCCCAAGTGAGGCGGCCGAACGCCATGAACGCCTGTCAGATACATGGCGACATCCCCTAGCCCCCGTGCAGTAATGCTTAGAGAGGTGTAGCCCGCTGCTCGAATTCGCCGCCGATAGCGGCCTTCAAATCCGCCTTCTAGCGGCACGTAGGCACCCAGTGCCCCAAATTTTTCCAAGTCTCGAATCAGTTGCCCGCCTGTTGTGATCAGTGCCATAGATTTGCAGTCCGTCTCTAGGTTTTATGCTGGCTAGAACAAAAATAGGATTTTTACCTTTGGTAACGTCACCCTTCAAAGCAACCTTGAAGATGCGTCACGACACAAGTGTTAAGTTTCTAGCAATCATTCTACCTGTTGACTGAGAGCTTCACTGATTAAAAAGTTCTATCCCTACGATAGATCGATCGTGTATTTCTCTAAGTCGAGCAGTCTTTGTTTGCGACTCACTCCCCAGCGATAGCCGCCCAAACCACCTGATTTAGGGATCACGCGATGGCAGGGAACTAGAAGCGCGATCGGGTTAGTTGCACACGCACGAGCCACCGCCCGAACTGAAGTGGGCTGCCCGATCGTTGCCGCAATATCGCTGTAGTGAACGGTGGTTCCGATCGGGATCTTTTTCAACGCCTCCCAAACCTGAACCTGAAAAGCAGTCGCTCTGACATCACAGGGCAGATCTGGCAAGGGCAAGTTGCCGCTCAGGTAGTTAACAATCGCTTGCATCCAATCCTGAAGTTCGTCGGTTTGCCGAATTGAAGCGTGACGAAATTCATGGCGAAGTTGGGTTTCGAGGTCTGCGATCGAGTCTCCAAGTTGAACGCTGCATAAGCCCCGATCGGTGGCGGCAATTAGAAGAAAGTCGAGGGGAGAATCGACGATCGCATAGCGAATTTCTTCTCCTTTACCGTGTTGCTTATAAGAGGCGGGAGTCATTCCAAGATTCTCCAATGAAGTTTCATAGAGGCGGCTACTCGATCCATATCCCACTTCATAGAGGGCATGAGTGACCGACTCTCCTTGATGAAGATGCTGTTTTAGATGTTGAATGCGATGAGCATTGGCATACTCAAAAGGAGTCACGCCCGTTATTTTCTTAAAGACTCGTTGCAGATAACTCAGACTCATTTCAACGCGATCGCTTAACTCGGCGAGAGTGGGAATATGGTCAGATTGGGCTTCGACATAACGGCAAGCTGCAATGACTTTATCGGTTGTGGAATTTGGAGCGATCGCAGCTTGTGGATGACACCGCTTACAGGGACGAAAATTGTCTGCTTCTGCGGCTTGGGGCGATCGATAAAATGAAACCTGACTTCTGTTAGGTCTGCGACTGGGGCACGTTGGGCGGCAATAAATCTTCGTGGAGTGTACGCCGTAAAAGATTTTTCCGTCAAAGCTGGGATCTCGATTAAGCACCGCTTGCCAAAAGGTTTCCTCCGTCAGTTGAGTCATGATGGTTTGAGCAATCGTCCGTCGATCGCGGCTAAACCTGCAAAGATTAATACCATTCCTACATAAGTGTTCCAATGCAGTGGCTCATGGAGAATAAACACGCTAAGAAATAGCGCACTAATCGGAATTAAAAATGTAACCAATGAAGTGTTAGTGGCACCTACAACCGCAAGAAGATGAAAATAGATTAAGTAGGCAATGGCGGTGTTAAAAATTCCCAATCCAAATAAAGCACCCCAAGTAGCGGCACTAGGATTTAAGTCCCACGGTTTTTCTAATACAAACGTAAGTGGTAATGACATCACTGTGGTGGCACACAAGATTCCGGCAGCAGCAACGACAGCAGAAAGATCTCTGAACCGATGACCATAAATTGAAGCACACGCATAACAAAAAGTGGCACCCATGACTGCAAGCTGTCCTAAACTTTGCAGTTGCATTCCGCTCAACACATCTGCGCCAACCAACACCACGACTCCGCAAAAGCTAAAAACTACCCCGATCGTGCGGTTAAATGTCAGAGAATCTTCACGAGTGAACAAATGAACTAACAAAACGGTAAACACAGGAGTAGTTGCATTGAGCACCGAAGCAAGACCACTGCTAATCTGAGTTTCTCCCCAGACGATCAGGCTGAAAGGAATTAGGGTGTTTAATGCGCCCATGACAAAGAAAGAACGCCATAACTTTGGCGAGGCTGGCAGTTTCTGTCCACTTAAATAGACAAATGCTGTGAGCACGATCGCCGCCAAACCGACTCGACCCAGCACGATCGTCAGAGGCGACAAATCCAGCAGTGCGACTTTAATCAAGAAGAAAGAGCCACCCCACAAGACCGACAAAACGATGAGAAGCAGCCATTCTCTGATTTTCATAGTGAGTTTTTCTCAGGGGTGACTATCACAATAGAGGTCTCTCAACGGGTTTTCTATCCGAATCGTGGTGATCAAACTTCATCGATGGGTGACCTCAGAGAAAAAATTTAGATGATTTAGTAGACGATCGCCCATGACTGTATTAGTATGTTTAATTGTCGCTAAATTTCTAATTGTGCAATTTCCATGAAGAAGTATTCAGATTTGAGCTATAGTAATAGGCTGTAGCGCATCTCAGAAAACCTTTTCATCTCGTGTGAGGGAAATTGTTTCGAGACTTCGGGCGAAGAAGCAAAGAACTTCTTCAGGGTTTGCAAAACCCAGCTTGCGCGTTTGACCCCAGCCATCAACGGATACTGAGCAACAATTTGTTCAAGTCCAGGCGGGAGAAGCACAAAAGAGCAGTGCCAGTTGGCACCTCTCAAGCCGCTTTGCAGAATCGACCAAAGTGTCTAAAGAAATGCGGAATCCGCTGCCCTCTTAAGCAGAGAGGTAAGATTCATCTGGTCTCAGACCGTGGAATCCGTTCGATAACGAAACTGCGTCTCAATGTCGCGATTTCGCTATGTCCAAGTGTGTAGAAAAGGAGACCAGTTACCGTGGCTGTCGGCATTCTCGGCACAAAGCTCGGCATGACTCAAGTGTTTGACGAAACAGGACTTGCTGTTCCCGTGACCGTCATTCAAGCAGGGCCCTGCCCCATCACCCAAGTTAAAACTCGTGAAACAGACGGCTATACCGCCGTGCAAATCGGGTTTGGTGAAACACGAGTCAAGTCATTGAGCAAACCTGAATTGGGGCACCTCGCCAAATCCAATTCTGCCCCTCTGCGCCATCTCACTGAGATGCGCCAATACCTTCCGTCAGAAGACTACAGCGCTTACGAATTAGGTCAAGAAATCAAAGCTGACATCTTTGAAGCAGGTCAGATCGTCGATGTGACAGGCACCAGCATCGGTAAAGGCTTTGCGGGTTACCAAAAGCGTCACAACTTCGCACGAGGGCCCATGTCTCACGGTTCTAAAAACCACCGCGCTCCCGGTTCGACCGGAGCAGGCACCACTCCCGGACGGGTCTACCCCGGCAAACGGATGGCAGGTCGTCTAGGCGGCACGCAGGTCACGATCAAGAAGCTGACTGTGGTGCGCGTGGATCTAGAACGGAACTTGATTTTGATCAAAGGAGCAGTTCCCGGTAAGCCCGGTGCTCTGGTGCAAATCATGCCCGCTAAGAAAGTTGGGCGCTAGGGCAGAAGGAGACAGAAATGGTTGATTGTGTAGTGAAAAATTGGCAAGGAGACGATGCGGGGCAGGCCTCGATCGAGCTTAAAGTTGCCAAAGAAGAAAGCGCGGCTCACGTCGTGCATCGGGCATTGGTTCGTCAGTTGGCAAATCAGCGTCAGGGCAACGCTTCGACCAAAACTCGTGCTGAAGTGCGCGGGGGCGGACGCAAACCCTGGAGACAAAAAGGCACCGGGCGCGCTCGTGCTGGATCGATCCGGTCTCCACTCTGGCGGGGCGGCGGCGTAATTTTTGGGCCCAAACCCAGAGATTACACCCTCAAAATGAACCGCAAAGAGCGACGATTGGCCCTACGGACTGCATTCCAAAGTCGCGTTGCTGATTTGATTGTGGTAGAGGATTTTGCAGCCCAGTTGCCCCGTCCTAAAACCAGAGAAATGGTGCAGGCTCTGAGCCGCTGGGGTGTCGAGCCAGATAAGAAAGTGCTGATCATCATGGCAGAGCGCAACGAGACAGTTTATCTGTCTGCTCGCAACATTGAGAAGCTCAGACTGATCTCGGCCAACAACCTAAACGTGTTTGATTTGCTGGCAGCCGACCACATTGTGGCCACCCCGGCTGCCCTTGAAAAGATCCAGGAGGTCTACGGTGAGTGATTTTAGCCCCCGCAACTTAGCGGATTTAATTCGTCGTCCGATTATCACCGAGAAGGCGACTCAGCGATTGGAACTCAACCAGTACACCTTTGAGGTTCAGCCTAAGGCGACCAAACCTGAGATCAAGGCGGCGGTCGAACTGATGTTTGAAGTCAAGGTGACGGGTGTGACGACTCAGCATCCGCCTCGCAAAGCGCGTCGCGTCGGCAAGTTTGCAGGTCATAGACCTCACTATAAGAAAGCGATCGTCACCCTGGCAGAAGGCGACTCCATCACTCTGTTCCCAGAAGTTTAGAAACCCCTGAGCGTAGCAAATTATGGGCATCCGAATTTATAGACCCCTGACTCCTGGCAGCCGTCAGCGTAGCGTTTCTGACTTCAGCGAGATCACCAAGACCGAGCCAGAAAAGTCTTTAACCACGACTAAGCACCGGGATAAAGGACGCAACAACCGAGGCGTAATCACCTGTCGTCATCGGGGCGGCGGGCACAAACGTCTCTATCGCATCATTGATTTTCGTCGCGATAAACTCAACATTCCGGCGCGGGTGGCGGCGATCGAATACGATCCCAACCGCAACGCACGTCTGGCGCTGTTGTTTTATGCAGACGGCGAGAAGCGCTATATTCTTCACCCCAACAACCTGAAGGTTGGCACCGTGATTCGGTCTGGGCCAGATGCTCCGATCGAGATCGGCAACGCCTTACCCCTCGAAAAGATTCCCCTCGGTACGATCGTTCACAACGTTGAACTTGTTCCTGGCAAAGGCGGTCAGATCGTTCGGGCAGCCGGAGCGGCGGCTCAAGTCGCGGCAAAAGATGGCGATTACGTCACGCTAAAACTGCCTTCAACTGAAGTTCGGTTAATCCGCAAAGATTGCTACGCCACGATCGGGCAAGTCGGCAACCTCGAAGCGAGGAACATCAACTTGGGTAAAGCCGGACGCACCCGTCACAAAGGTCGTCGTCCCCAAGTGCGCGGTAGCGTTATGAACCCGGTCGATCACCCTCATGGTGGTGGAGAAGGCAGAGCACCGATCGGGCGTGCAGGCCCTGTCACACCTTGGGGTAAGCCGACGTTAGGACGCAAAACCCGCAACAAGAAGAAACTAAGTAGCGCATTCATCGTGCGTCGTCGTCGTAAGTCCTCGAAACGGGGTCGCGGCGGACGGGAATCGTAATTTGACTAAGGGAAACTCACATGGCACGTTCACTAAAAAAAGGGCCCTTTGTTGCTGACCATCTGATGAGCAAAGTTGAAGCGCTCAACGCCAGAGGTGACAAGCAAGTCATCAAAACCTGGTCACGAGCTTCGACGATTTTGCCCCAGATGATTGGACACACGATCGCCGTTCACAACGGTCGTCAGCACGTTCCCGTCTATGTCTCTGAGCAAATGGTCGGTCACAAACTCGGCGAGTTTGCCCCGACTCGGACATTTCGGGGACACGCAGGTAGCGACAAAAAAGCACGTCGATAGGAGAAAGGGCGGCGCGAGGGGTGATAGGTGAAAGCCTGATTCTCAATCCCTCGCCTCTCGCCCGTCAAGGAGAAAACTATGGCTACTGATACGACTGAAGTTAAAGCGATCGCACGTTACATCCGCATGTCTCCCCACAAGGTGCGTCGGGTTCTCGACCAAATTCGAGGACTGTCCTACCGAGAGGCCTTGATCATTTTGGAATTCATGCCCTATCGCGCCTGTGAGCCTGTGCTCAAAGTGCTGCGATCGGCAGCAGCCAACGCCGAACACAATCAGGGCATGGAGCGGGCAGGTCTGGTGGTCAGCCAAGCCTTTGCCGATCAAGGGCCTTCGCTAAAGCGGTTTAGACCACGGGCACAGGGTCGCGCTTACCAAATTCGCAAGCCGACGTGTCACATCACGGTGGCGGTGGCTCCGGGAGCCGATTCCTAGTTCAGTTATTCCTACTTAAACTGCTTTATCTCAGAGGAACGCATTCGTGGGACAGAAAATTAATCCAACTGGGTTTCGGCTAGGGATCATCAAAGATCACCGCTCTCGGTGGTATGCCGACACCAGCCGATACCCTGAACTGTTGAAAGAAGATTTCAAGATTCGCGAGTTTTTTGCTAAGAATCCTAAAAATCTGGACAACCTGAAGAAGCCCGGAATTTCCGAGATTCGGATCGAGCGCAAAGCCGATCAGATTGATTTAGAAATTCGCACCTCTCGCCCCGGCGTAATTGTCGGTCGCGGCGGCGCTGGGATCGAAACCCTGCGCTTGGGTCTGCAAGAAGCGTTGGGAAGCAGCGATCGTCAGATTCGCGTCAACGTCGTCGAAGTGGCTCGCGTTGATGCCGATGCTGCGCTGATTGGTGAGTATATTGCCGAACAGCTAGAGCGTCGGGTTTCCTTCCGTCGCGTCGTTCGTCAAGCGATTCAGCGCGCTCAACGAGCAGGTGTTGAAGGCATTAAAATCCAAGTCAGTGGTCGTCTAAACGGGGCCGAAATCGCACGTCCTGAATGGACTCGTGAAGGTCGCGTTCCTCTGCACACGCTGAGAGCTGACATTGACTACGCTTACGTCACCGCTCAAACGATCTACGGTATTTTGGGCATCAAAATCTGGGTCTTTAAAGGCGAAATCATCCCCGGTCAAGAACTCATTGATGCTGCTCCTCCTTCTAACCAACCGCGTCGTCGTCAACAGCGTCGTCGTCAACAATTTGAAGACCGATCGAACGAAGGATAAAGGATGACGGATTAATCCTCCTGACTCCTGACTCCTGACTCCTGAATTTAATTGGTATCGAGTCATGTTAAGCCCAAGAAGAACTAAATTCCGCAAACAGCAGCGCGGTCGCATGAGAGGCATGGCTTCTCGCGGTAGCGACCTCAACTTTGGAGATTTCGGTCTCCAAGCTCTAGAGCCGTCCTGGATCACCTCTCGTCAAATCGAAGCCAGTCGTCGTGCGATGACTCGCTACATTCGTCGGGGTGGCAAAATCTGGATTCGCGTCTTTCCTGACAAGCCCGTCACGATGCGCCCCGCCGAAACCCGAATGGGTTCAGGTAAAGGTGCGCCTGAGTTTTGGGTTGCGGTCGTCAAACCCGGTCGCATCATGTTTGAGATTGCGGGTGTGACCGAAGAGATCGCTCGTGAAGCGATGCGTCTAGCGGCCTTCAAACTGCCCATCAAGACCAAGTTTATTACCCGTCAAACCACGGAGGAGTCTTAACCTATGCCTCTTCCTAAGATCGAAGAAGCCAGAAATCTAGGCGACCAAGAATTGGCAGACCAAATTGTTGCCGTCAAAAAGCAGCTTTTTACGCTGAGAATGCAAAAAGGCACTCGCCAATTAGAAAAGCCTCATCTGTTCAAGCACACCAGACATCAGCTATCTCAACTGCTGACCGTCGAGCGAGAGCGGCAGTTGAAAAAGACTGAAGACTAGAAGGCTGAATTCAAGATCGGGTTCTAAATTCACCTTTTTAGTTCATCCTTTTTTACTGGAGTAATTGCAATGGCAGTCAAAGAAAGAGTCGGTGTGGTAGTCAGCGACAAGATGGATAAAACCATTGTTGTAGCGATCGAGAACCGATCCGCCCACCCCAAATACGGCAAAATTGTCGTCAACACCCAGCGCTACAAAGCGCACGATGAAGAAAACAAGTGCAAAACGGGCGATCGTGTCCGCATTCAGGAAACCCGACCTCTCAGCCGCACCAAGCGTTGGGTCGTGTCCGAAATCCTGGGTACTGCCTCTAAAGGTTAAATGCGAGGGACTTAGACATGATTCAACAAGAAAGCTATCTCAATGTGGCGGATAACAGCGGCGCTCGAAAGCTGATGTGCATCCGAGTCATCGGCGGCGGTAACCGTCGCTATGGCGGAGTCGGTGATGTGATCATCGCGGTGGTCAAAGATGCGATCCCCAATATGGCGGTCAAGAAGTCTGATGTGGTACGCGCTGTGATTGTGCGGACTCGTCACACCATGCGCCGTGACAGCGGCATGAGCATTCGGTTTGATGACAACGCCGCCGTGATCATTAACCAAGACGGTAACCCCAGAGGCACGCGGGTGTTTGGCCCCGTTGCTCGCGAATTGCGCGAGAAAAACTTCACCAAAATCGTTTCCCTCGCTCCGGAGGTTCTGTAATGGCAATTCAGAAAGAAGTCGTGCGTCACAAGATGCACGTCAAAAAAGGCGACACCGTGAAAATCATCGCGGGCAGTGACAAAGGCAAGATTGGCGAAATCCTGCAAACCCTTCCTAAATTGAGCAAAGTTGTCGTCAAGGGTGTGAACGTTCGCACCAAGCACGTCAAACCTCAGCAGGAAGGCGAATCGGGTCAAATTGTCACTCAAGAAGCCCCGATTCATAGCTCTAACGTCATGGTTTACTCCGAAAAGCAGAAAGTGGCCAGCCGCATCTGCTACACCGTCAACGCTGATGGCAAGAAAGTTCGGATGTTAAAAAAGACGGGCGAGATCATCGATTAAGAGACGCGAGACTTTGCGTTTCAACACTCCACTAGCCCCTGACCAAGCCCAGGGAAGAGGAACCCAAACTATGGCTCAACGATTAAAAGATATCTATCAAGAAAAAATCGTCCCGAAGCTGACGGAGCAGTTCAGTTACACGAACGTCCATCAGGTTCCGAAAGTGGCAAAAATCACGATCAACCGGGGACTCGGTGAAGCCTCCCAAAATGCGAAAGCGTTGGAAGCGTCGATCAACGAGATTGCGACCATTACCGGACAAAAACCTGTGGTGACCCGCGCCAAGAAAGCGATCGCGGGCTTTAAAATCCGTGAAGGAATGCCCGTCGGCGTGATGGTGACCCTGCGCGGCGATCGGATGTTTACCTTTCTCGATCGGTTGATCAACCTTTCGCTGCCTCGGATTCGTGACTTTAGAGGCATCAGCCCCAAGAGCTTCGACGGACGAGGAAACTACACGCTAGGTCTGAGAGAGCAGTTGATCTTCCCGGAGATCGAATATGACAGCATCGATCAGATTCGCGGTATGGACATTTCAATCATCACAACTGCAAACTCCGACGAAGAAGGTCGCGCCCTGCTTAAAGAACTGGGCATGCCATTCCGGGACAACTGATGCAGTTTCATTAAGAGGGAACTATGGCGGTTAACGACACAATTTCAGATATGCTGACTCGCATCCGAAATGCAAGCCTAGCAAGACACCAAACGACCAAAGTGCCATCGACCAAGATGACGCGCAGCATTGCCCATGTGCTCAAGGCAGAAGGCTTTATTGCTGAATACGAAGAAGCGGGAGAAGGCGTTGAGCGTCATCTCGTGCTGGGTCTCAAATATCGAGGCAAAAATCGCAAGCCGATTATCACCGCCCTCAAGCGAGTCAGCAAACCCGGACTCCGAGTTTACGCTAACCGCAAGGAACTCCCCCGTGTGTTGGGCGGCATTGGCATCGCGATCGTCTCGACATCCAGCGGCATCATGACCGATCGCGAAGCTCGGCGCACCGGAGTCGGCGGCGAAGTCCTTTGTTATGTCTGGTGAGTCTGGATATTAGTCGTTGCTGTTGATTGGCTCACAGCGAACAGCTTTTATTCAAAAAAGGTGATCAGTTATGTCTCGGATTGGTAAACGCATTATTGATGTTCCCGCAAAGGTGACGGTCACCATTGATGGGCAACACGTTTTAGTCAAAGGGCCCAAAGGCGAACTCTCTAGAGTTTTGCCACCCGAAGTGACGGTTGAACAGGAAGGAACGACGATCGAGGTTAAGCGCCGGGATGAGTCTCGCGCCGCTCGTCAACGTCATGGTTTATGCCGCACCCTCGTTGCCAACATGGTTGAAGGTGTCTCCACCGGATTCCAACGTAAGCTCGAAATTCAAGGTGTTGGTTATCGTGCCCAAGTTCAAGGGCGAAACCTAATTCTCAATGTGGGCTACAGCAAACCTGTAGATATTGCCCCACCCGAAGGAATTCAGGTCGCGGTTGAAGGCAACACTAACGTGACTGTCAGTGGCATCGATAAAGAAATTGTTGGAAACACGGCCGCCAAAATTCGGGCGGTGCGTCCCCCCGAACCCTATAAGGGCAAGGGCATTCGATATGCTGGCGAAGCCGTCAGACGCAAAGTTGGTAAGACTGGTGGTAAAGGGAAGAAATAGATCATGAAAATGACTCGTCGAGAATCAACCCGTCGTCGTCACGCACGGGTGCGCCGCACCGTTACCGGAACCTCAGAGCGTCCTCGTCTCGCAGTGTTTCGCTCTAACCAGCACATTTATGTTCAGGTGATTGACGACACCACCCAGCACACTCTGGTTTCTGCTTCGACGGTCGAGCCAGAAATTAAAGGTAAAGTTGAGTCGGGTTCAAACTGTGAGGCTTCAACTGAAGTCGGCAAGTTGGTGGCTCAACGGGCGATCGCCCAGGGCATTCAAAGAGTGGTCTTTGATCGTGGGGGCAACCTCTATCACGGACGGGTAAAATCGCTAGCCGAAGCTGCCCGCGAAGCTGGTCTAGACTTCTAGGAGAAACAACATGGCAAAAGGTCGCAAGAGCAACAAACCTCGCGAAGAGAAATCAGACTGGCAAGAGCGGGTCGTGCAAATCCGTCGCGTGACCAAGGTGGTCAAGGGCGGTAAAAAACTCAGCTTCCGCGCCATTGTCGTCGTCGGTAACGAAAAGGGTCAGGTCGGCGTAGGAGTCGGCAAAGCCAGTGACGTAATCGGCGCTGTCAAGAAAGGCGTGGCAGATGGCAAAAAGCACCTCGTTGAAGTGCCTCTGACCAAATCAAATTCCATTCCTCACCCGGCTCAGGGTGCGGGTGGTGGTGCAAAAGTGATGATGCGCCCCGCCGCTCCGGGAACTGGGGTAATTGCTGGGGGAGCGGTTCGCACCGTTCTCGAACTCGCGGGTGTCAAGAATATCTTGGCGAAGCAACTTGGGTCTGGCAATCCTCTCAACAATGCGCGGGCCGCGGTCAGTGCGTTAGATAACCTTCGCACTTTTGCTGATGTGGCAGAAGAGCGGGGCGTTCCGATCGAGAATCTCTACGCAACTTGAGCGATGGGTGAATCGTGTTTCGCGGTTCACCTATATTTCTTGAGTAGTCCTTATTTAAGAGCAACGAATTATGAGATTAGAAGATGCTGTGCCTCAAGAAGGCTCAACCAAGCGCAAGCGCCGAATTGGTCGAGGCATTGCGGCAGGACAAGGCGCAAGCGGCGGCTTTGGGATGCGAGGTCAAAAGTCTCGATCGGGTCGTCCTACTCGTCCCGGTTTTGAGGGGGGTCAAACGCCTCTCTATCGTCGTCTGCCTAAGTTAAGCTATTTCACCGTCATCAATCGTAAACATTTCACGATCTTGAACGTCGGTGAATTGGCATCTTTTCCCGCCAACGCTGAAGTGAATTTGTCTTCTTTAATGGAAGCTGGAATTGTCACGACCGACGATGGCCCGCTCAAGATTTTGGGCGATGGCGATCTGTCCGTAAAGCTGACCGTTCAGGCGACTGCATTCACCGCAGGCGCTCGCGCTAAAATTGAGGCAGCAGGTGGAACGTGTGAAATCTTGGCTGGCAAACCCACCTGGCACCGCGCTAAGGCGTAGGATCAGAGTCTGGGACGGGTCATCTGAAAGGTTGTAAAAACGTCATTCTTCGTTTTGAGGGATGGCGCTTTGCAGTCTGTGGCAACTGCCGACGAGTGTTGCAAGACCGCTGCGAGTGTATGTAAGAGGTATCCCTTTATGGTCGTTAGTCGAGATAAAACTCCCACCGCGCAGGAAACTTTTGTTCAGATGGCTCAAGCTGCCGGACTGAGGGGGCGTTTGCTGTTGACCATTGGCTTGCTGGTGCTGGTGCGTCTGGGTATTTATATTCCGCTTCCTGGCATCGATCGGGCTGCGTTTGCCGCCAATATTCAAGGCAACACGGCTCTCAGCTTTGTTGACTTATTTGCGGGGGGCGGTCTGAGAACGTTGGGGATTTTTGCCTTAGGCATTCTTCCCTTCATCAATGCCTCGATTATTTTGCAACTGCTGACTGCTGCGATTCCGGCGTTAGAAGACTTGCAGAAAAACGAAGGTGAAGCTGGACGGCGCAAAATCTCCCAAATCACGAGGTATGTGGCGGGAGGATGGGCAGTCATTCAAAGTTTGATGCTGACGATCGGGTTACTCCGTCCGTTCGCTTCAGATTGGGGGCCGTTATTCATCACCGAAACGGTGCTGGCTTTGACCGCAGGCTCGATGTTTGTGATGTGGGTGGGCGAGTTGATCACTGAGCGCGGCATCGGCAACGGCGCATCGCTGCTGATCTTTCTGAACATCGTCTCAACGCTGCCGCGATCGCTGGGCAAAACCCTTGAGTTGGCCCAGAGCGGCGATCGCAACGTCGTCGGCGGAGTCGTGATTTTGCTCCTAGTCTTTCTGGCTATGGTCGTCGGCATCGTCTTCGTCCAAGAAGGAACGCGCAGAATTCCGATCATCTCGGCTCGTCGTCAAGTCGGTCGCCGGACTTATCTAGAAAAAAGCAGCTATCTGCCCCTGCGTCTCAATCAAGGCGGCGTGATGCCAATTATTTTCGCCTCCACGGTTTTGACGCTCCCGGCATTGGTCGCTCAAGCTTTTCAAAACGCTTCGATCAGTCAGTTCATCAGCAATTATCTGGGCCCCAACTCCTGGCAACACAGCGTTTTTTATCTTGTTCTGATTCTGTTTTTCAGCTATTTCTATGCGTCTCTGGTGGTTCAGCCCGATGAGATGTCAAAGAACTTGAAAAAGATGGGCGCAAGTATTCCAGGAATCCGCCCCGGTAAGGCCACGACTGAGTATATTGAGCGGGTTTTGAATCGCCTGACATTCTTAGGAGCGATTTTTCTTAGGCATTGTGGCGATCGTTCCCACGTTTGTAGAGACGGCGACACGGGTTCCCACCTTTCAAGGCTTTGGTGCCACCTCTTTGCTGATTTTGGTGGGCGTGGCGATTGACACCGCAAAGCAGATTCAAACTTACGTCATCTCTCAACGGTATGAAGGAATGGTGAAACAATAGTGACGCGATTAATCTTTCTAGGGCCACCAGGGGCAGGCAAAGGAACTCAAGCCCAACTCCTAGCTGACTCGCACAAGATCCCTCACATTTCGACGGGAGACATCCTGCGGGCAGCCGTTTCTGAGCAATCAGACCTAGGCATCAAAGCCAAAGGCTTTATGGATCGAGGTGAACTGGTTCCTGACCAACTTGTGATCGATCTGATTCGAGAACGGTTGGGGCAGCCTGACGCTCAACTGGGCTGGATTCTAGATGGATATCCGCGCACCGTCGTGCAGGCTGACTCATTGGATGAACTGCTGGCTGAGTTAACCCAAACCTGCGATCGGGCGGTCAACCTCGATGTCCCTGACGAAGCCTTGATTGAGCGACTGCTGAGTCGAGGCCGCAAAGACGACAGCGAAGCGGTGATTCGTCGTCGCTTAGAGGTCTACCGAGAGCAAACCGCCCCCTTGATTGACTACTATCAGACCCGTGAGAAACTGACCACGATCGACGGCAGTCAGTCAATGGAAGCGGTGACAGCGCAACTGAGCCAGGTCATTTAGCGATCACCCCGCCCGATCCGTCTCTCTCGTAAAGGACGATCCCGCTGGCAACGGCACTCGATAGAAATTTGTTATGACCTGCCCTTACCACAGATTGAGATTAACAAACTGTGTCTGAGAAGTTAAAAACAAATTTAATGATCTAAACTCAAAGAAGCTAGCAGAAATCCGCAGGAATTCTGTTGACTCCTGAAATCATCCGCAGTAATGGAGGCATTTAAGTTTGTCTAAACAAGATCTCATCGAAATGGAAGGAACCGTGATCGATTCCTTGCCGAATGCGATGTTTCGCGTTGATCTCGATAACGGCTTCAACGTGTTAGCCCACATTTCGGGGAAGATTCGCCGGAACTACATCAAAATTTTGCCCGGCGATCGCGTCAAAGTCGAACTCACGCCTTATGACTTGACCAAGGGTAGAATTACCTACCGTCTACGAAACAAAAAATAGGGTTCACAAAAGTCCTTTAAAGCAGTCATAGAACGATCTCTTTGACAACTCCTATAAAAAATTGTTAGGATATTGTGTTTGTTGCAGTGTTGCCAGGTTAAGGCATGAAAGTTCGAGCATCCGTTAAGAAGATTTGTGAAAAGTGCCGCGTCATCCGTCGTCGGGGTCGCGTCATGGTGATTTGTGAAAACCCGAAGCACAAACAGCGTCAGGGTTAGAGCATTCCGGTCATCGAAGAAGAGGGCTTCAGTGACAGGAATTTGGTGCGATTTATAACTATCCTCAAGCAATTCAAGTTAGGGAGAGAGAAGCGTGGCACGGATTGCCGGAGTAGACCTTCCTCGCGATAAGCGCGTTGAGATCGGTCTGACTTACATTTACGGAATTGGATTGACACGGGCCAAAGAGGTGATCGCCAAAACAGGTGTAAACCCTGACACCCGCGTCAAGGATCTGAGCGATGCCGATGTATCGACTCTCAGAGAAGCGGTGGAGAGCGGCTATCAGGTTGAAGGCGACCTGAGACGGGTTGAGAACATGAACATCAAGCGATTGATGGACATTGGCACCTATCGGGGCCGTCGGCACCGTTTAGGGCTGCCTGTGCGCGGACAACGAACTCGCACCAACGCCCGCACCCGTCGAGGAGGTCGTCGTACTGTTGCAGGTAAGAAGAAGGCACCCGGTAAGAAGTAATTAACGTTTGGCACCTGTGTAGTTGCGCTTGAGCCAATGGGTGCTCAGGCCAGTTGCCAACTTAATCACCCATTGATTTAGCACTTTAGATCTAGAGTTCAGACATGGCGAGACAACCAACCAGAAAAACCGGACCCCGCAAGCAAAAGAAAAATGTGCCAAGTGGGGTGGCCTATATTTCATCTACGTTTAACAACACGATCGTCACTATCTCTGACACAGGCGGCGAAGTCGTGTCTTGGGCATCGGCTGGCTCCAGTGGCTTTAAGGGCGCAAAAAAGGGGACTCCCTTTGCGGCTCAAACGGCAGCAGAGAGCGCAGCCCGTCGCGCAATGGATCAAGGGATGCGCCAATGTGAAGTCATGGTGAGCGGGCCTGGAGCAGGTCGTGAAACCGCCATTCGAGCACTGCAAGGTGCCGGGCTGGAGATCACCCTAATTCGTGACGTGACCCCCATTCCTCACAACGGTTGTCGCCCGCCCAAGCGCCGTCGGGTCTAGGGTTGCCAAGTTCCATAGCAAGTGATGAACGCTGCAATTTGTCTTTTGACAGCGAGCAGCGAGATGTGATTTCAGAGTCAAATGAGGGTAGTCACCCTCAGCGAGAAGGAGAAGGAGGTCACTCCGTGGCACAGTTTCAGGTTGAATGTGTAGAGTCCACTACGGACAAAGACCAGAGCCAATATAGTAAGTTCATTCTAGAACCCCTAGCGCGTGGTCAGGGAACAACCGTTGGAAACGCTTTGCGGCGGGTGCTGTTATCCAATTTAGAGGGAGCAGCCGTGACAGCCGTGCGGATTGCGGGTGTCAGCCATGAGTTTGCCACGATTCCGGGGGTGAGAGAAGACGTGCTCGACATCATGCTGAACATGAAGAAACTGGTTTTTAGGAGCCATTCTTCTCAGCCTCAGATCGGGCGCTTGCTGGTGCAAGGCCCGGCGACTGTGACCGCAGAGCAGTTTGATTTACCTGCCGATGTAGAGCTAGTCGATCCCGATCAGTACATTGCAACGCTGTCTTCTAACTCGACGTTAGAAATGGAGTTCAGGATTGAGAAGGGCAAAGGCTATCGAACGGTTGATAAAGCCCGTGAAGATGCGGCGGCGCTCGATTTTCTCCAAATCGACTCTGTTTTTATGCCTGTTCGTAAGGTGAACTACAGTGTTGAATCTAGAGCGGGCGGTTATCTAGAGAAAGATCGCTTGATCATGGAGATCGCGACGAATGGCAGTTTGACTCCTCAAGAGGCGTTGAGCCAGGCTGCTAATATTCTCGTCGATCTGTTTAACCCGCTCAAAGACATCCCTTCTGAGCCGTTGCCCGATGACTTTACGGGGGATGAAGGCCCTGAGAGCCAGATTCCGATCGAGGAACTCCAACTCTCAGTTCGCGCCTACAACTGTCTCAAGCGGGCGCAGATTAATTCCGTTGCTGATTTGCTGGACTACACTCAGGAAGACCTGCTCGAAATAAAGAATTTCGGTCAGAAATCTGCCGAAGAAGTGGTCGAAGCTCTTCAACAACGCTTGGGGATTACCCTACCGATGGAAAAATCCTCTAAGCCCAGCTAGTCATCGCTCATTTGTGAGGGCGTTCGGGCTGAACGTTCTCACAAACAGCGACTTCTGGGCGGACGCTCATGTCCCGATTTTTGTAACTGACCCTATCCCCGAAAGCTATGCGGCACCGTTGTAAAGTTCCAATGCTTGGCAAACCTGCGGATCAGCGTCGAGCGCTCTTGAGAGCCTTGACTACTGAACTGATTCGCAACGGTCGGATCAAAACGACCAAGGTTCGCGCTCAGGCTCTCCGATCGGAAGCCGAGAAAATGATCACCCTGGCCAAAGATGGTTCTCTGTCTGCTCGTCGTCAAGCGATGGGATATATTTTTGACAAGCAACTCGTCCATGCGTTGTTTGAGCAAGCGCCTCAGCGCTACGCCGATCGCCAAGGTGGGTATACGCGCATTCTTCGCACCGTTCCCCGTCGCGGCGACAACGCTGCGATGGCCATCATCGAGCTAACCTGATCTCACACACCATGCTGGCTGCTGAATCACAATCCACTCAACGGGTTGCCCTGGTTGTTCAATACCTGGGCACTCATTTTCATGGGTGGCAGCGACAGCCTAATCAGCGCACGGTGCAAGAAGAGATTGAGACGGTGCTGCGATCGGTGCTTAACCGCCCTGTGGTGATTCACGCGGCAGGAAGAACCGATACTGGAGTTCACGCAGCCGCTCAAGTGGCCCATTTTGATGCCGAAACTTTGATTCCGGCCCAGCGCTGGGCAGACGTTTTGAACCCACGCCTGCCGCAGGATATCTTAATTCGGGCTTCGGCTTCGGTCAGTTCTACCTGGCACGCTCGATTCTCTGCCGCCTGGCGACGCTATCGTTACACCTTGTTTACGGAAGCGCGCCCTAACCTGTTTGTCAGCCCTTTTGCGTGGCACTATTATCACGCACCGTTGGATGAAGCGCTGATTCAGGCGGCGCTTGACCCGATGATCGGGCGACATCACATGGCGGCGTTTCATCGCACAGGCTCGACGCGTCCGCACTCCTGGGTAGACATCCAGGCGGTGGAGTGTCAGCGTCAAGGGTCACTCGTGACGATCGAGGTGCAGTCTAGCGGATTTCTCTATGGAATGATGCGACTCTTGGTCGGCTTGCTGGTGCAGGTGGGGCGAGGGGAGCGATCGCCCGACGACTTCACCCAACTCTGGACAAACCAGCGACGAGACGAAGTGAAATATGCAGCACCGCCTCAGGGCTTGTGTCTGCTGCGAGTGGGCTATCCTGAATCGCCCTTTCTGCCCGACCTTTGGTATGACACTCAACCCAGGTTTGTCTTGCCAACTGCGATGACTGAGAAAAAGTCCTCTGGGACAGCTCCTGAATATTGCTTGAGTTAGTTCTTAGTTCAGCGATCGCCCAGCCAGGTTCTTTGAGAACCGTCTAACCCCTTTAACTGAAACACTGTCATGGAAAAAACCTATCTCCCACCCCAGGCGACCCTAGAACGTAATTGGTACGTTATAGATGCCGCCGACCAGCGACTCGGACGGCTTGCGACTGAAGTGGCGATGATCCTGCGCGGCAAAAACAAGCCGACCTACACCCCTTCAATGGACACAGGCGACTTTGTGATCATCATCAACGCTGAAAAGATTGAGGTGACGGGCAAAAAGCGCAGTCAAAAACTCTATCGTCGTAACTCTGGTCGCCCCGGTGGTATGAAAACCGAGACCTTTGAAAAACTGCAAGCGCGCATCCCTGAGCGAATTATTGAACACGCTGTCAAAGGTATGTTGCCCAAAAACTCCCTGGGTCGGCAACTGTTCACCAAAATGAACGTTTACGCGGGCCCCAATCATCCCCATGCGGCTCAAAAGCCTCAGGTTCTCGAAATCAACACCATCCCGAAAGGAGCTAACTAATGCAAGCCACTGAAGGTCGCGTCGTCTATCTAGGCACAGGTCGCCGTAAATCTGCGGTGGCCAGGGTTCGTCTCGTTCCCGGTGAAGGTCAAATCACAGTCAACGGCAAGCCGGGAGATCTCTATCTCCAGTTCAACCCCGAATATTTGGCGGCTGCCAAAGCTCCCCTCGAAACCTTGGGATTAGAAGGCGAGTATGACATTCTCGTCAACGCCCACGGCGGTGGATTAACGGGACAAGCCGATGCCATTCGTCTCGGCGTGGCTCGTGCGCTCTGCCAACTCGACCCCGACAATCGTAAGCCCCTCAAAACCGAAGGCTATCTGACTCGTGACCCTCGCGCCAAAGAGCGGAAGAAATATGGTCTGCGAAAAGCTCGGAAAGCGCCTCAGTTCTCGAAGCGCTAAGGTTGTCTTCGGCTATCGGTCGATCGACCATCACCCTGACCAACCTGTTAAAGTTGAATTAGCTATGGAGACTCTCAATGCCTAAACCTGACATTCATCCCAAGTGGTATCCCGAAGCCAAAGTCTATTGCAACGGCGAAGTTGTGATGACGATCGGGTCTACCAAGCCCCAACTCACCGTCGATGTGTGGTCTGGAAATCACCCATTCTTCACGGGCACCCAGAAGATCATTGACACCGAAGGTCGTGTGGAACGCTTCATGCGGAAATATGGCATGGTGGACGAGACGGCAACTCCCGACGACAAGAAATAGGGCAGCTAGGTGATTTTGGATTCAAGTCCGAAATGAATGTTTTCCAATCTTGGCGATCGCTGACTGACTGACAGATTGGAACCTAGCTGCAAACCCTATTTTTTGTGTTGTCTTATGGCTGAAGCATACCTGCTAGCAAAGTTAAACTCGGTTGAGCAAACCTTTAACGAGTTAACGCGGCGACTGGGCGACCCAGATATCGCCAAAGATCCGCCTGAGTTTCAACGGGTGGCCAAGATGCGTTCTTCATTGGAAGAAGTCGTTGACACTTATGAACACTGGCGAACCACTCAGCAAGACCTAGCAGGTGCCCGCCAAATCTTAAAAGAGGCGAGTAGCGATCTTGAGCTTCAAGAAATGGCCTCGCTTGAGGTGGGTGAGCTTCAGGCAAAATCAAACGAGTTAGAATCTCGGCTCAAAGTGTTGCTGCTTCCCAGCGACCCCAACGATGAACGCAACATCATGTTGGAGATTCGAGCGGGAACGGGTGGCGATGAGGCCAGCATTTGGGCAGGCGATTTGCTGCGGCTCTATTCTCGATATGCCGAGCGTCAAGGCTGGCGCGTCAAGCTCGTGAGCGAGTCTCTGGCGGATATGGGCGGCTTTAAGGAAGTCGTGCTAGAAATCCAGGGCGATCGTGTCTACAGCAAACTCAAATTTGAAGCCGGGGTGCATCGAGTGCAGCGCGTTCCGCTCACTGAAGCATCGGGACGAGTGCACACGTCAACCGCAACGGTGGCGATTATGCCCGAAGTCGATGAAGTCGAAGTGCACATTGACCCTAAAGATATTGAATTAACGACGGCCCGATCGGGCGGCGCGGGTGGTCAAAACGTCAACAAAGTTGAGACTGCCGTTGACCTAATGCACAAGCCGACGGGAATTCGGATTTTTTGCACAGAAGAACGATCGCAGCTTCAAAACCGCGAACGAGCGATGCAAATTCTGCGGGCAAAGCTTTATGAAATCAAGCTGCGAGAGCAGCAAGAGGCCGTCACATCAATGCGGCGATCGCAGGTAGGAACAGGGTCACGATCCGAAAAAATTCGTACCTATAACTACAAAGACAATCGGATCACCGATCATCGGCTGGGACAAAACTTTCCGTTAGCGTCGCTGTTAGAAGGCGATGTAGAAACGCTGATTCAAAGCTGCATTTCTCAAGACCAGCAAGAGCGGCTCGAAGCTTTAGCCGCCGAGAGCAGCGAACAGGTATTCGTTGCCTAATTGAGATGAACTCGTTGAAAGGCGATCGTTGCTGCTAATCTCTCTGAAGTGAACCCGATCGCCCAGCTTCATCTAAGTAATCGATACAAGTAATCGATAATAGTAGACGGATATAAGGCTTAATGAAGCGATCAAATCAGTTGCGCTAAAATGAAATTAGCGAATCCAGGAGTTTTCTGACTTCTATTGTGTCCCAATCTCTTAAACCACTATCGCCGCCAACCCATCCTGATCAACGGAAGGCAGTTTTATCCTGGCTAAAGGACAACGTTCCTGACACGAGGATTCGACACATCTTGCGCGTAGAAGAGATGGCGATCGATTTGGCAAACTGCCATGGTCTAGACGCAAAAAAAGCTGCTCAAGCTGGCTTGATGCACGACTTGGCAAAGTTTTTTAAGTCCATGCGTCTGTTGCAGATGGCTCAAGAAGAAGGGTTGATTCTTGACGCAGTGGATCTGACTAACCCGCACTTGCTCCATGCTGAGGTGGGGGCGATCGTAGCCAGAGATGAATTTGGCGTTCGTGACCCAGAAGTCTTGCAGGCGATCCGCGATCACACCTTGGGCAGTCCGGGCATGAGTCCCTTAAGCTGTGTGGTCTACTTGGCAGATGGGCTAGAACCCGGACGGGGCAGCACGCCTGAGCTAGAAGAGTTGCGGCACCTCAGTCGGCGAGATCTCGATCAAGCCATCTGGCGATTAGCTGATTGTTCCTTGACCCATCTATTAGACGCTCGTCATCCGATTCATCCGCGCACTGTTTTGACTCGCAACTGGTTTCTACAAAAAGTTTTCAAACGCAGCCCCAGAAAACATTAGCTTGGGAATTTAGGTCAATGCCGCCCCAGGAAATGATTCATTGCCTCCTCTCATCGACTCTTAACTAATAGGAACTTAACCATTAATGACAGATTTCACCCAAGAGCAAATTCTTTCTACCGTCTCTGGCACAACTCAAACCGCTCCCGATCGTAGCTATGATCTGGCACTTCTGGCTGCCGAAGCTGCTGACGATCGCAAAGGCGAAGAGATCACGCTGATGAAAGTTGGAGAAGTCACCGTTTTAGCCGATTATTTTGTGGTGATTACGGGCTTTTCTAAAGTGCAGGTGCGGGCGATCGCGGGCGCGATCGAAGACAAAATCCTTGAAAAGATGAATCGCAGACCTCTGCGTTCTGAAGGGTTGTCAGAAGGCTCATGGGTGCTCGAAGACTATGGCGATGTGATTGTTCATGTTTTGATGCCGCCAGAGCGAGAACGCTATGACCTAGAAGCCTTTTGGGGACACGCGCCCCGCATGGCCTATGCCGACATCGCCAGCTAGAGACGATCGCAGCGTTGAGGGTTTCAGCCAACTCATAACTTAAACCTCAACGCTCAAAACTCTTTTATACTGACGGGTAGATTGTTTCTGTTTACTTCCCTGACTTGGTTATGAACTCATCTGTCGTTTGCCCAGTCCCGCTAGAGCAGAGACCAATTAACGAATATCAAGACCTCAAAGAATCTTGGTTTTTCCGCTGGGCAACTCTTGACTTATTTGCCTATGTCAAGCCCACGATCGTGCTTTGGGGTCTGAGTTGGTTGGTGTCGGGCCCAGTAGCGGCGGTGAGCTTTGCGCCCGCCAAACACCCGACCCAGTTTGGGCTATTGGCAGCAGCCGGAGCCAGCATCTTTCCGGCGTTGGCGCTGCTGCGGCTCTATTTGGGTTGGCGCTATGTCAAAACTCGGCTGCTCAACACCACCGTTTTTTATGAAGAATCGGGCTGGTATGACGGTCAAACCTGGGAAAAGCCTGTAGAGGTGTTGACTCAAGATCGCCTCGTTGTCACTTACCAGGTCGAGCCAATTTTGCAGCGTCTCAGCCGCACGTTTCAGATTGTGGCGCTGCTGTTTTGTGTTGGGAGTGTGGTCTGGTGGGCGGCATAAATTTTTTCTATCGGGGTTCCCTCTAATGCTAGAGTTCTACACATGACAAGGGGAAGAAGAACTCACGCATCAGCAGAACTGGAAGTCAGACTTCTGCGCGAAGGCATTATCGAATCTGTGCATCACGCTCAGGCGGCAATTTGTGACGATCGCGGTCGCATTTTACTCATGGCGGGCAACGCTGAAACGGCGACATTTGCTCGATCGGCGCTAAAACCCTTTCAGGCATTGGCCGTCACCGCCACCGGGACGCTAGAGCGCTATGGGTTGACCGATCGTGACTTAGCTATTATCTGTAGCTCTCACAAAGGGTCGATTCATCAGGTTAGGCAAGTCTTTAATATTCTCTGGAGAGCCGACATCGATCCCGGTGCGGTGCAGTGTCCGATTCCGCCTCAAAAACAGAGTCCGCTTCAAGATAACTGCTCTGGCAAGCACGCCGGAATGCTGGCCGTTTGTCAGCAGCGCGGGCTGCCCCTCAACACCTATCTTCAGGGAAATCACCCCGTTCAGCAGCTAATCTTGGCGAAGATTGCCGAGCTATTAAAGATTCCTGGCGCAGAGTTTATTGTGGCCAAAGACGACTGCGGTGCCCCCACTTATTTTATGCAACTGCGGCAACTGGCGTGGCTCTATGCCCAACTTGCATCGGGCAATAATCTGGATATGGAGCGGATCTCACGAGCGATGACGCACCACCCAATTATGGTGTCAGGCGATGGAGAATTTGACACCGAACTGATGCGGCTGACCGAAGGAGAAATTGTCAGCAAATCGGGTGCCGAAGGCGTGCAGTGTGTCGGGCGAGTCGGTGAAGGGTTAGGGTTAGCGATCAAAGTTATGGACGGGGCCAAACGGGCGAAATATGCGATCGCCATTCACGTTCTTAAACAAATGGGCTGGATCACGCCCTCAGTGGCCGAAACGCTCTCAGAAAGCTATCTGACGATCGGGCGCTATAAGCGTCTAGATGTGGTGGGTGAATTGTCAATGCTTTAGCGGGTGCTCTAATTATCGTCCGTCAGCGACGCTTGATAAATTCCTCACGACTGACTCTTTGAGCACGATCGCGATCCTCAAACCCTTGTTAAGATCCACGTAATTTAGATCACAATTCTGCTAGCTGTGCTCTTCCGACTATGAGTGACACTATTCTCGACGTTCGTGACCTGCAAGTACAGTTCAAAACCGACACCAGAACGGTGAAAGCGGTGGATGGCATCTCCTTTCAGGTCAAACGGGGGCAGACGCTGGGAATTGTGGGGGAATCGGGTTCGGGGAAATCGGTCACGTCGCTAGCGGTGATGGGGTTGGTGCCCAATCCACCGGGTCGGGTGACGGGGGGAGAGATCTGGTTTAATGATGCCGAAACGATCGGCGAACCTGTGGATCTGCTGCGGGTTCCGGTCAAGCAGTTGCAAAATTATCGCGGCGATCGTCTGTCGATGATTTTTCAGGAACCGATGAGTTCGCTCAATCCGGTTTACACTTGTGGGTTTCAGATAACGGAGGCAATTCGTCTCCACGAAAAGATTTCTGACCATCAAGCTCAACGTCGAGCGGTTTCACTCTTGCAAGAAGTGCAGTTGTTGCCGTCGGACGACGAGCTAAAACGCCGATTTTTAGAAGAATTCTCCTCAGATGAATTTTCCTCAGATGAACCGCAGCCGAGTCAGACCGAAATCGATCGTCAGATCAATCGTCAAAAATTAGCGATGCTCGATCGCTATCCTCATGAGCTATCAGGCGGGCAGATTCAGCGCGTGATGATTGCGATGGCGATCTCCTGCAATCCCACGTTGCTGATCGCAGATGAGCCAACGACGGCGCTCGATGTGACCGTGCAAGCCACGATTTTAGATTTGCTGCGAGATCTGCGAAATCGGCGCGGCATGGGCATGATGTTTATCACCCACGATTTGAGTTTAATCGCGGAGATTGCCGATCAAGTTGCCGTGATGTATGAGGGCAAAATCGTCGAATATGGCTCGGTTTTAGAGATCTTTTCTAATCCCCAACACCCTTACACCAAGGGATTATTGACCTGTCGCCCTCAGCCCGATCGTCGCCTGCGCTATCTGCCCACCGTCTCAGATTTCATGAGCGTCTCTAAATTGCCGACCGGGGAAACGCGGATCGAAGCCAAACAGCAGGATGTGGCTGCCGCGCTACGCAGTGCTGAGGAGATTAGCGATGCTGAATTTAATGCCCGATCGCAGGATCTTCAGAAAAAAGCGCCCCTTGTCTCCGTGCAAAACCTGCAAGTCGCGTTTCCAGTCCGGGGCATTTTTGGACAGACCAAGCGCTATGTGATGGCGGTTAACGATGTCTCGTTTGATGTCTACCCCGGCGAAACCTTGGGACTGGTGGGTGAATCTGGCTGTGGCAAAACGACTCTGGCCAGAACCCTGCTGCGGCTGATTGTCGCCAAAAGTGGAAACGTGCTGTTTGAGGGCAAAGATATTCTGTCGCTGCCGTCCGATCAGGTACGCCAGTTGCGCCGAGAAGCGCAGATCATCTTTCAAAATCCCTACAGTTCGCTTGATCCGCGTCTCAACATTGGCGAAGCGGTGATGGAGCCGCTGCAAATTTATGGGCGCGGCAAGGGCAAGCAACATCGAGAGCGGGCAGCTTATCTGCTGCAACGGGTGGGGTTAGACCCTGATTTGATGAAGCGCTATCCCCACGAGTTTTCGGGTGGGCAGCGGCAGCGGGTTTGCATTGCCCGATCGCTGGCGCTCAATCCCAAATTCATCATTTGCGATGAGTCGGTCTCGGCTTTGGATGTCTCGGTGCAGGCGCAAGTGCTCAACTTACTCAAAGAACTGCAATCTGAGTTTGGCTTGACCTACATTTTTATCTCTCACGATTTGAGCGTGGTGAAGTTTATGAGCGATCGCATCATTGTGATGAATCGCGGCAAAATTGAAGAGGTCGGCACGGCTGACGCGATTTATCGCCATCCTCAACAGGCTTATACCCGTCAGTTAATTGCGGCCATTCCAGTCGGGACGCTCGATCGCATTCGTGAACGTCAAGAACAACGCGGACTGTCGTCCCGGTAAGTTCTGAGAATTTTGCTTTCAGAACAAGATTTTGATGAGAGCACACCTGGCTTCTCGCTACTTTTCTTGGCGATCGCCCTCTCGCCAAAGGCAGACATTTTTGATGAGAATCACTAAAAACAAAATCTGAATTCTCTCTAGATATAAGCCGTGATGGAAGCATCTAGCGGCTCTTTGTCCAAAAAACAGAGAACCTGAAGATCTTTCTTGCTTATTTATGGTTCTTTTGACTATAATTCTGGAATAGCGCCCAACCTTCTGCACCTTCGTTTAGCCAGTCTGCCCTTTATCAATTTAAGGAGAATCGGGTGGAAGACGTAGAACTGACCCTAACGCCAGACGATTATAGCCTTCTGACTGATCTCTATCAGTTAACGATGGCCGCCTGCTATGTGGGCGAACATTTGGATCAGCGTCGCGCCAGTTTTGAGGTGACCGTTCGGCGTTTGCCTCAGAAATTTGGATATTTGATCGCGATCGGGCTTGCCCAAGCTCTAGATTATCTAGAAAAATTTCGATTCAGTGCGGCTCAGGTGGATGCGCTTCAGTCGATGGGCATTTTTGACCACGCCCCTACCCAATTTTGGACTCTGCTGCGAGAAGCTCGGTTTAGCGGCGACGTTTGGGCCGTGCCCGAAGGAACCGCCATTTTCGCCAACGAGCCGTTATTGCGGATAGAAGCTCCTCTCTGGCAAGCGCAACTCGTCGAGACTTATTTACTCAACACGCTAAATTATCAGACTCTTGTCGCCACCCGATCGGCGCGAATGCGAGACGTAGCCGGAGCCGACGCAACCCTATTAGAGTTTGGCACCCGTCGCGCCTTTAGCCCACAAGGAGCTTTGTGGGCGGCTCGTGCAGCCCTGGCAGCCGGGTTAGATGCCACGTCCAATGTCTTAGCGGCGGTTAAGTTAGGTCGCAAACCTGCTGGGACGATGGCCCATGCCCTCGTGATGGCATTGAGCGCTACAGAAGGCACTGAGGCAGAGGCATTCACCGCGTTTCACCGCTACTTTCCGGGTGCGCCTTTGCTGATTGACACCTATGACACGATCGCCGCCGCCCGCCACCTATCCGAGCAGATTAAAGCCGGAACCCTCCAGCTATCAGGGGTGAGAATCGATTCGGGCGATCTCGTGGCTCTGTCTCAACAGGTGCGCGAGCTGTTGCCCGGTGTCTCAATCATCGCCAGTGGTGACTTAGACGAGTGGAAAATTGCCGAATTCAGAGCGGCCGGAGCCTGCATTGATGGCTATGGCATTGGCACACAGCTTGTAACGGGTGCGCCCGTGAACGGAGTCTATAAACTGGTCGAGATTGACGGCATCCCAGTGATGAAAGAGTCTCCCGGCAAGATCACTTACCCTGGACGAAAGCAGATTTTTCGTCGCATCGAAAACGGAATCGTGCAGCACGATCGCTTAGGCTTAATCCACGAAACGCCTGACCATGAACAACCTTTAATGCAGCTAGTTTTCAAACAGGGGCAGCGAGTGCAAGAATCAGACAGCTTGAGCACGATCGCCCAACGAACTGCCGCTTCGGTGTCTAGCTTGCCGCCCTCCGTCCGAGATATTCATCAGCCCCAATCTATCCCGCTTGATCTGTCGGCTGATCTGTCGGCTCTGGTCAAAAAAACTCAGCGCAACCCAACCCCGTCTTGAGTGAACGTCCTGGATTAAAAAGTCTCCACCTCCTTGAACCTATGTTAAAAGTTGCATTGTTTGGCACCAGCGCCGACCCACCCACCAGAGGACATCTCGCCATCTTGTGCTGGCTCTCTCAGCACTTTGATGAAGTCGCAGTTTGGGCCTCTGACAACCCGTTTAAGGCTCACCAAACGGCGCTAGATCATCGCACCGCCATGTTGAGACTGCTGATTGGTGACTTAAACTTGCTTCGATCCAACATTCAAGTCTATCCAGAGTTGAGCAACTCTCGCACCGTGATCACCGTAGAGCAGGCCCAAGAACGCTGGCAGGGTGCAGAATTAACGCTGGTGGTTGGGTCTGACTTGGTGGGTCAACTGCCCAAATGGTTTCGGGCCAGAGACTTGCTCGATCGCGTCAAGCTCTTAGTGGTGCCTCGCCCCGGATACTCGATTGCAGACAGAGAGCTAGACCCGCTGAGGCAGATGGAAGTCGATGTGACGATCGCCGATCTCAATGCCCCAAATGTCTCGTCTACCGCCTATCGTGAACAGGGAGAAACCGAAGGAGTGACTTCTCCGATTCAGGCTTATATCGATCGGGAGCAACTGTACAAATGTCACGCACGCAGAGAAAAATTGCCCACTTATTAGAAGGAGAGGCGTTAGCAGATTTTAGAGTGGGCGTTGATAACGCAATTTTCTCGGTCGATACGGCCCTCAATCGCCTGCTGGTGCTGCTAGTGATGCGCCAAGAAGACCCCTTTTTGGGACAGTGGAGTCTGCCGGGAACCCTGGTCAGGCAAGGCGAATCGTTAGAAAACGCCGCCTACCGAATTTTGTCTGAGAAGATTCGAGCGCGAAATCTTTATCTAGAGCAGCTTTATACCTTTGGTGGCCCAAATCGCGATCCGCGTGAGGCCGATGATAGCTATGGGGTGCGCTATCTGTCGGTCAGCTATTTTGCGCTGGTGCGCTATGCCGAAGCCGAACTGATTGCCGATGGCGTGAGCGGCATTGCCTGGTATCCCCTCGATCAGTTGCCGCAGTTGGCGTTTGACCACAACACGATTTTAGAGTATGGACACTGCCGACTCAAAAACAAGCTGGAATATAGTCCGGTTGCCTTTGATGTGTTGCCTGAAGTCTTCACGCTCAGTGATTTATTTCAACTTTATACAACAGTGCTGGGAGAAAATTTCTCAGATTATTCAAACTTCCGATCGCGCCTGCTCAAACTCGGTTTTCTCAGAGACACGGGCATCAAAGCCTCACGAGGGGCGGGTCGTCCGGCAAGTCTCTATCGATTTGATGCCGAAGCCTTTGCGCCCTTAAAAGATAAACCTTTGGTATTTATATGAAAATTGCGATCGCTCAACTCAACCCCACGATCGGGGATCTAGCCGGAAATGCCCAACGAATCTTGCAAGCTGCCCAACGAGCCGCGAGAGAAGGCGTGAGATTATTGTTGACTCCAGAGTTGTCGCTGTGTGGCTATCCGCCGCGAGATTTGTTGCTTGATCCCAGTTTTGTCGAAGCGATGACTCAGACGCTACTAGCATTGGCCCAACAAATTCCGCCCGAAGTCGCAGTCTTAGTGGGAACCGTAGAACCAAATCCGCGATCGCTGCAAAATGGCGGCAAACCTTTGTTCAACAGCGTCGCTCTTTTAGAACAAGGGCAGATTTGCCAGATTTTTCACAAACGTCTGTTGCCTACCTATGACGTGTTTGACGAAGACCGCTATTTTGAGCCTGGAAATGAGCCAAACCAGTTCATCCTAGAGCATTTAGGTCAGTCGGTTCGGATCGGGGTCACCATTTGCGAAGACCTCTGGAACGACGAAGAATTTTGGGGCAAACGGACGTATGCGCTGAACCCGATCGCCGATCTCGCTCAACAAGGCGTTGACTTCACAATCAATCTGTCGGCATCTCCTTACACCGTCGGCAAACAGCGACTGCGAGAAGCAATGCTGCACCATGGAGCCGTGCGGTTTAATCAACCGATCGTCTATGTCAATCAAGTTGGCGGCAATGACGATCTAATTTTTGATGGCAACAGTGTTGTCGTCGATCGCTACGGAACTCTGGTTTGTCGCGCTCGTGCTTTTGAAGAAGATTGGGTGACGATTGACTACAGTCCCAAAACCAAAGATTTTCTACCCAGTGTTGTGACTCCTGCCCCTGACTGTGACGACGCTGAAATCTGGTCAGCCCTAGTGTTGGGTGTGCGAGACTATGCGCGCAAGTGTGGCTTTTCTAAAGTGGTGTTGGGCTTGAGTGGTGGCGTTGATTCGGCATTGGTGGCCGCGATCGCTGCTGCTGCCCTCGGTGCTGAGAATGTCTTAGGTGTTCTGATGCCGTCGCCCTACAGTTCTGATCATTCCGTTCACGATGCGTTAGAACTTGCCAACAATATTGGGATTAAAACTCAGACCTTGGCGATCGCACCTCTCATGCAAAGCTACGATCAAGCTCTAGATCCATTGTTCACGGGAACAGAGTTTGGCGTTGCCGAAGAGAATCTTCAGTCTCGAATTCGAGGCACTCTGCTGATGGCAATCTCTAACAAATTTGGCTATTTGTTGGTCTCTACAGGCAACAAATCCGAGATGGCAGTCGGATACTGCACGCTCTATGGTGACATGAACGGCGGACTTGCGGCGATCGCCGATGTGCCTAAAACCCGCGTCTACTCGATCTGCAAGTGGCTGGGTTCTCACATCATTCCTACCAACATTGTTGTCAAGGCACCGAGCGCCGAGCTAAAGCCGGGACAAGTTGATCAAGACTCACTGCCAGACTATGAGATCTTAGATGATATTCTCGATCGCTTGGTTCATCAACATCAGTCAATCACCACTATTGTTTCTGCCGGACATGAACAAGTTGTTGTCGATCGCGTGGTTAAACTCGTAACGATCGCGGAATTCAAGCGTCGTCAGGCACCACCGGGATTGAAGATTACCGATCGGGCGTTTGGTACTGGGTGGAGAATGCCGATCGCCACTAAATGGATTGCTCGAACTGGGAGAGCAACTGAACCTGCGAAACAACCCTCTCAGCCTGTTTGACTTGAAGACTATTCAAGGATTGCTTCACAGTTCCCTAATGCCCAACTTCTTATAGTTGAATCGTCGTTTTGTTGTGCAACTCCTCTACTTGAATCAGTGAACCACTACCCAGAACAATGTTGAATTTCACTAAAGAACGTTCAACCTGATAACCGGGCAACACTCGAACAACTTGATACTCTGTGGTCAAATCACTCGTGCCATCCCATTTCAGAAATGCCAGTTGATTAGACGCGATTTCACTCAGTTCTGAGACAAACTCTTCAATGCTGTCGCTAACATTCACGAGAATGCCAGACGGTACAAAGAGATAACGCTCTTGTAAATCTAACGTCACACTGACTCGATATCGCTTTTCGATTGAGCATCGCAACTCAATGGTGAACGAAATCGAGCTAGGCACGATCGTCCTAACTGCCATAGTTTTTGTCCTCTTAGTTAAGTTAAAGAGGACAAAAACACGGATCTCTCAGACATTGGGTTGGGGGAAAACCTGTATGCAGGATCTTGATTCCAGCCTTTCAAGATCCCATAGCAAAGCCGACGGTGTACAATCATGAACGCCTCCTGAGTTAGTCGTGTTAACTAGGGATGGAAGACCTCGGAGTCTGATCTGAGAAATCAGGCTTCGGGGCACAACTCCATCACTGCGGTGTATTGTACTAGAGTTTTTTGTTTTTTGGAATGGTGATTTTTTTGGGGGAGGAGGGGCGATCGGGTTTTGGGGAAAGAGAGGGGGGCGATCGTAACTTCTCCCTGATTTATGTTCCAGTCGAGCAACGGCAGGGATGCGATCGACTCAGCGCCATAACTGATTCATCGGGACGAGACAATTTACTCGCGGCTCCCTTAGAATCGAGAAGTCTGAGCGCCATTCCGTATAAGTATCCAAAAGTGGAGAGTTATCCTGTGGAGATTCAGTATAATTCCTAAAATAATGGGCGTTATCCGGTTTCCATACGGCATAATTTCCTTGAGAGGAGTATTTATCCTGTTTGATAGGAGTTCAAACGGCAGAAATAGTAGTTACACGGCTGTATGTCCTCTATTTAGGCAATGTTCTAAAATTGTCTGTGAGGCACGAGATCAGCCGCTATTCGTTTTGACCTTGAGTTGAGGACTGTGAAAATCTCAACAGGGATGATTTTGAGCTTAATTAGTGTGTATGGTAACTTCAACACGTCTTTTATTCTCTAAATTCAAAGCTCAAGAATTTGAACAGCTTTGTGAATTATTATGTTCAGTGTTTGATACAACTATAGAAGAGTTAGAGAAGCTGTACCAAGATATTGGTACTACTTTTGATCAACCAGGTTGGCCTTTGCATTTTACACGCCGGGGCTTTTTTGAGTCCACAAATGATGTTTTTCGATCCATCTACCAAGAATCTCCTGTCATTGCTGTGGATTTGCCGAGTCTCATGGAATTGGACGATGGACGAAATGACAAACCGACAATTGCTATTATTGGTCAGGACTCCAAAAATGACAGCGACCATGAACAATTAGTAGTTGGTATACCTTATGGTTTACACCACAAAGGCTCTCGTGAAGAGTTGAGGCGTACAAAACTATATTTTGAAATGGTTCAGGTGCTTCTCGAATTAGGATATCGAGTTTACCTAACAGACTTACTGAAGATATGGGTTTGTAATCCAGAACAGCGTTATGTTGGAATTAAACTGCCAGATGCCGATCGGCAGAAATTTCTACAACTTATCAAACCAGAATTAGCTGTGGTGCAACCAGTTGCTGTGGTAACTTGGGGAAAAGTAGCTGGTAGTGCTGTAGACCAATTGCAGTTAGGTATCAAGCACCTAAATTTTATTCATCCGAGCGGCGCTGCTAGTGGTGCGTGGAAAAAGTTGATAGGACACTCCCCAACCGATTCAAATAAGCTGAATTACTGGCGCACAACAATTGCTCAAGAGTTGGCAAAGTAGGTTCTCAATGTTATTTTGAACTTACGACTTAGGATGTCCTACCGCCGTATAATAAACTCCTTGCAGCGGATGATTAAAAGCTACTGTTAGCCAACTTTCTCGCGGCAATCTACGTTCAGCCAGAGGAATTGATTACACGCGGCTGAGAGATTTACTTAAGGCACAAAACTGGTCAGAGGCGGATAGGACAATGAGACAACTGCTCTTAAAACTGTGGTCACGAGATCCTTCAGATGCTTGGCGGTTGGCAGACGGTCAATGGGATGAGAATATATTCAGGCAAGATATTGACCAAATTCCCTGCACAGATCTTCTTACGATTGACCAACTGTGGGTGAAGTACAGCAATGGTCTTTTTGGTTTCAGCATTCAGAAAAACATTTACCTAGATGTTGGTGGAAAACTTGACGGAGAGAAACGTGAAACAGAATGGGCTAAATTTGCGATTGCTGTTGGATGGAAGCAAGTTAACTACAATCTTGATAATATGATTTACGCTACTTCAGCCCCAAAAGGACATTTGCCAATCTGTTTGTGGTTTGGGGGAATTTGTTTCTCTCGCATCGCACTAAAGCTTGAGAGATGCAAAAGCGCAGCATAACAACTCTTTTGTACAGACTTTTACAAAGTCTGAAGGATAGGCAAACTCTCTCTGACTCATTATCCTTCAGATAAAAACGATTAATTATGGAAAACTCGAATGGCAACTAACACTTCTTTAGAGGAACGGCTTGCAGCAGTGGAAGCAGCGATCGGTTGTGTCAAGCAACGCATAACAACCCCAATGCAGCGGACGAAGAGGGTTTCCGTGCTTCGGTTGAGTCATCTCTGTCGCCGCTAATTGGGAACGTTGTGCTGCTTCGTTTCAGGTCGTGCCAATCAATTGACATTGCCTAGATTTCAGGAAGACGTATTGACACTGTACATACGTCTTCTCTATGATGAGCACTATGAACGTGTATTTTGTGCTCAATAGCATTACTTTTTCGTGGGATGAAGAGAAGGCGCGAATTAATCCGATCAATCATGATGGGGTTACTTTTCAGCAGGCGGCTGAGGCTTTTTTCGATCCATTCTTCCTTGTCGATGCCAGTCGCAACGATGAAGCGCGAGACGCTGTGATTGGGCTAGATGCTCGCTGGAACTTGCTTTATGTGGTTCACATTGAGCAGGATGCAGAGAGCATTCGGATTATTTCAGCACGCAAAGCAACTAGCCAGGAGAGAGCAGACTATGAAGGTTGAGACCCTGAAGCAACGACTTAATCGCAATCGACCCATGACCAGTGTGACGATTCGGATTCCAGAAGATGTCGTGGAAGATCTGAAACGGGTTGCTCCGTTGTTAGGGTTTTCTGGGTACCAGCCATTGATTCGGGCATACATTGGTCAGGGTTTGCGGGTTGATTTGGAACGGTTTGAAAGCGAGACGGTCACTGCGTTGGTTGCTAGCCTCAAGCGTCGTGGTGTCAGTGATGCCGTGATCGATGAAGCGTTGAGTGAAGTCGTCCAGGCTCAAGCTGGCTAAGCGTGTGTTGCCAGCAGTGCAACAACCGCAATGCACCGGAACTTTGGATATTATTTAGTTGGTAGCTGGAGTTATCGATGTCCGGTGATTGCGAACGTTAGCCTGCTGAGTTATCTCTGGGGGTGTAGTTAAGAATGAATCATTGGGGTGCGATCGTAAGTAGCCTTAAAGGATGTCTGAGAAATGATGAGATAGTCAGACGGTTGGCATAATTTTTAACTCCTCAGACATCCTCTTAAATTCTTGTTAGAGGCGTGACTGAAAAATAGGGAGTGAGAATATCTAACTGTTCCCCGATTTTCTCCGACTGACAAAGCAAATACGCAAAAGCCAAATTCAGCTCAATCTATCTAAACGTACAAATCTAATGACAATAAAGATTTCAGTGTCGGGTATTGCAATTACAGCTATCGTAACTACGATTACTTTATTTTCAGAGCTTCTCCCTGCTCAAGCTCGTGTTCCCCAGGGAGTGTATTATGCAACTGATATTGGCAAGAACATTTATGTCGGTTCTTCACCCTGGAGTAGTCAGAGTGGGCAAGATATTTGGTGTGATATACCTATTAGTCTAGCGAACAGGGCTGCACGAAGATCTGGTGATGGCGGTCGCAAGAGCAAGGCAAGCATTGAAGCAGAAGGCGCGGCCTACTTTGGTGCCTCATGATGTAGGCAGATTGAGATGCCTCAGATCTGTTAGAACATAATTCGTGCCAGACAATCTATTTCTGACCAAACAATGGAAAAAACGATGTCGCTGGGAAGACTCTGCGACTCGTCATCGTCTCTTTGTGATAGCGAGAATAGGAGATCACTGCACCCGGTGAGACGGCGCGTAAATCTTGGCTAAACTCAACGATCGTGCGGTTCATAAACCCCGACTCGTTCATCTGTACTAATCTGGTATCGATCTGCTCCATTCCAGGCAGGCGCTAGCCTCGGTTGAGACAGAGATTGATAGGATGAGATCAGGCAAAGCGGAGCGGGTTATGAAGCGTGTCACCAACCAGACAGAATTAGGCAATCACTCAAAGAGTCGTTCTGATGATTGGTCGTGGCGGTTTTGGCAACTGGTGCCGCTCTATCCCTACGGTCAGCGCCAAACCCTTCGCACAGAACTTCTCAAAGACACGATTTGGACGTTTGACCAGATCCAAGGCATTTTTTATGTCGTTGTGCCGATTCGGATGACGGTGATCAAACTCGAAGCAGGAGGATTGTTGGTCTATGCCCCCGTTGCGCCGACTCTGGAATGTATTCGACTGGTCAAGGAGTTGGTGGCAGACCACGGTGACGTGCGATATATTGTTCTGCCAACTTCATCGGGGTTAGAACACAAAGTCTTTGTCGGGCCGTTTGCGAGACAGTTTCCTAATGCCCAGATTTTTGTTGCGCCGCATCAGTGGAGCTTTCCGATCGATCTGCCGTTAAGCTGGCTTGGGTTTCCGGGTCAGCGCACTCAAACCCTACCAGAAGATAGCAGCAAAACGCCCTTCTATCACGACTTTGACTATGCCATTCTCACCATTGATTTAGGGGCAGGTTCGTTTGGTGAGGTGGCATTTTTCCATCGACGATCGGGCACGCTTTTGGTCACCGATTCAGTTCTTTCTGTTCCTGAAGATCCATCCGCGATCGTGCAGCTTGACCCCTATCCACTGCTGTTTCATGCCAAAGATTCTGCGTCTGATCAGGTCAAAGACACGCCAGCTAATCGTCGCAAAGGCTGGTGGCGCATGGCTTTGTTTGCGTTTTATTTTCGCCCCGGCGCGCTAGAGCCTCTCAGACTTGGCTCAGTCTTACGCGATGCGCTAACAGCCTGCGATCGCTCCAAAAAAGCCTATTTTGGACTGTTCCCCTTCAAATGGCGAGAAGACTGGCAGCGATCGTTTGAGGCTCTGCGAGGAAACGGACGACTGTTGGTAGCTCCGATTCTGCAAACAATCATTCTCAACCGATCGCCCAAACAAACGTTAGCGTGGGCAGATCAGGTGGCAACGTGGGACTTTGAACGGATTGTTCCCTGCCATTTAGAGGCCCCGATCTCTGCCACTCCTCAAGAGTTTCGTCAAGCGTTTAGCTTTTTAGAAGAAGCGGCGATCGCGACTCTACCTGAAGAAGACTTTGCTTTGCTATGGCAGATCGAAGAACGGCTAAATCGATCGGGGTTCACCCCCCCTAGAGGAACCCCGTAGAGTTTTTAGGATTAGGATTGTTGTCCTAAATGATTGTCCTCAATCCATTTCACGACTTCTGAAGAAGACTCTGCGTAGAGAGACTTTCCAGTTTGAGGGTCATAGGCATACCAAAAAACTAGCCCCGATTCGCCAACGACTTGCTTGACCGAAAGCTGAGAGTGACGATCGAGGGCATCTAACCAAGACTGCCAGATTTGCTTAACCTGATCGGCAAGCGCTAACAGAGTTAACGGGTGAGGGTTGTGGTCTAGCTGCTGTTGCTCTTGCTCTAGCAGCGTAATGAGTTGAGCGTTTTGAGCCGCCTTTGCAATCGCCAGCCGACGAGCCAGGGAAGCGGCGATCGTGGCTTGATGTTGAGCAGAGATTTGAGACGGGTTAGCTTGAAGTGCAGTAGCCATGATTCACAAATGACAGAATTCTACGTCAGAAAATGTTTTAGATATCCCAATCCTAATAGATTTCTGTAACAAAGACTACCAAATAATTCTCTCTTAGGGTCTATTTTGCTGCAATCAGCCAAACGAGGCAAAAAAGCGGAGGGCTAACGTAAACCCTATAGTTCGCTCTACTATCAAGCCACCTAATATCAGCCCCCAGACTGATGCACATTTATCTAAAATGCAAAACTGAAACGGTTTTTACAGTTTTTTAACGCTAAGACGATTGCATAACTCTATGAGGTGGGAATGCTACGACAAAATCGTGGGTTATCAACACCAGAAATCTAGCAAGAGGTTTGCGAAGATAGTCTTGTCAACCAAAAGGCACCCGATGAAATTTCTCACACAGCCTCTCTATGCCTGGTATCGCGCCACTCTACAGAATTCTAAATATCGCTGGGCGATCGTGTTAGGCAGTTTGCTTTATCTCGTGAGTCCCTTCAATTTAGCGACCGATGCGCTACCGATTTTAGGCTGGATTGACGATGGCGTGATTGCCACCGTTCTGATAACTGAAGTCTCTCAACTTCTTTTAGAACAGTTGAAAACGCGCAAAACAAACGGTGCTAGTTCAAAGACTGTTGCAGTCAGCTAGATCAGAGTGGATGTGTGTTTCTGAGAAGTGATTTCAACACAAACCTTGTAATGTCACACAGCAGGTAAACTATGTCAGATTCCATCAAAGACCGCATTGCAACCGACTTTCAAAAAGTCAAAACTCAAGGGAGCGTTCGCGCCACTCGCATTGGTGAAATCGTTCGGGATGCTGCCTCTCAGGCTATGACTGAGTTGAAAGCTGGCTCTAACGAAATCGGCACGATCGCTAAAGACACCTTCTCTACGATCTCGGACGATGTGAAAGAGACGGGGCAAGAATTTGCCGAAGATCCCGATCGATCTCAACCCGTGAGTCTGTTTACGACCCTTAAAAATCGGCTGGTTGTCGAATTGAAAAATCAGCTAACCACGCTAGATGCCACGCTCACGACTCGTTATGGCGATCGCTACCAGACTGTCAAACAAAAGATTGAAACCCTGGCAGCACGATATCGGAGCACGATCGCCAATGCTGAAACTCAAAACTCTGATCCCCTTCAGCAAAAGCAAGCCGAGTTTGAAACCAAAGCTGGCGCAGCAGGAGCCGCCGCCGCCCGGAAAGAATCTCAAATCAAGCAACAGTTAAAAGACTTTCTGCAAACTGCTGCCGCTAAGATTTAAGTTCCCATTGTTCTAATCATTTACTTTGAGGTTATTTTATGCAACTCATTCGCATTCTGCTTGCTGTTTTTCTGCCTCCGGTCGGTGTGTTTATGACCTATGGTCTGAGCACTACTCTACTAATCAACATTGCATTGACTTTTCTGGGTTGGGTTCCGGGGGTCATTCACGCAGTTTGGGCGATCTCAAAACACGAAGAGACCGTTAACCAACAGACAGGCACCCTTTAACTTACTTGGATGAGGAGATACACAATGCTTGGATTTTTTCTGACTACTTTAACGACTGCGCTGAGTTTATTAGTGGTTGACCTTGCCATTCCCGGAGTGGATATCAACACGTTCTTAGCTGCATTGTTAGCCGCAGTCTCGATTGGATTGGTGAATGCGTTTGTTAAACCAGTCTTATCGATGCTCTCACTGCCGATCACCTTTGTGACCCTAGGATCGTTTTCACTCGTCGTTAATGGCGTTTGTTTTTGGCTAGCGTCGCTTTTGGTGCCTGGGTTTGCGGTGCATGGCTGGCTAGCGATCGTGCTGGCACCCATCGTCCTTTCATTGACTAACACCTTCTTAAGTCAGTACTTTGCAGAAAAAGGCGTTGGTCAATCGTTTGCTAAATAGCCGCGATCGCTTCAACATGGCAGTCACATTTTCAATAAAAAAGGAGGCTCTGATTAAGAGCCTCCTTTTTGGTTTTTAGTGGAGCTGACGGGAGTCGAACCCGTGTCCAAATTGGGTATTAGCACACCGCTCATTCACAGGTTTAGCTTCTCTAGTCCTCAAAGCGGGAACCGTTCATTATCCCGAACGGGAGGATTCTCAAGTATTGTCTTAGCTAGAAAACCGACTTGAGGCGATCGTCTAGAGCGACCGTTGGGGTTGTTCTACGATCCTTAACGGTGTCAAATCGTAGACGCTCGAACCGCTAGGGGTTTTTAGGCAGTGACTGCTTTACGAGCGAAGGGTACAATGTTGTTCGCATGTACTGTGTTTTGAGCCGATATTTACGAGAGTGGACTCGCTCTCGACCTGAATCACGTTGTGACGTTCGCCAACCTGTCGAAACCGTTACAGCCCCGTGACTTTACTCATTATAGCGCGATGTTCCACAGGTTAAGCTATTGGTTAAGACTTTTTCAATCAGATTCCAACGGGTTTAATATTTCCAACTGCTATCCCACTCATCATTTGGGGGATTTTTGAGCCAATGTTGACAGCGCTCCATGTGCAGGGCCGCCGCTTTGTCACGGCTATCAGTTTCTAAAACCATGGCAAACTCGGCCACTGCGGAGGCAAATTTGCGAGCTAAATAGTGCCGTCGGCCTTTTTCATAGTGCTCAACCACTTGCTGCTTTTGGTCAGAAACCGTCTCCGATCGCAGCCCCACTAGTTCATAAATTACAACCGGATGGTTTTTGTCTTTGACTTTGATAAAGTCGAGTTCTCTCGTCCAAATGCGATCGGCGCAGCAGAAGATGGGTAGTAGAGAGCACAGTAATGGAGGAGAGTTTCTCCTCTCAAGGGACTGGGTAAGAGAACGCAGTTTTGCACTAGATGTCGCGGTTTCGACGATTAGCGCGAGATTGCGAGCGGTTCCCAGACACGTTAATCAGATTTCACCTGACTCCCTTTGTAATATTGATGGTCAGATGGTTCATGAGTATTGGATTCAAAAGTGCATGACACCATCTAGACTGCACCTTTACGAATCATCTCAAACCCATATACATAGATGTCCGCAAATTTATAGCGCTGATCCTTCTCACGCCATTCAGCGATACCAATCTCGCTCAGTAAATCCGAAAAATCATCATATTCCGATGAGACATTTTGTGCAGATTCTTGCCATATAGTTTGCAATTCTTCCTTTGATAATAGAGCTTGCATCGCTTTAAGAGAGTCAAAGAATTTTCTCAAATCAGGATATTCCTCTCTAACTGCATGACAACGCTCTTCCGAGGCTTTCTTTAGTCCAATCTCAAGAGAGGTTCCTCGTAATAAACGGTCTGTGGGTGTTTGTTTTGAGGGTTGTCCTTCATAGGTTAGTTCCTGCTCTTTTGCCCCTCTCAACAAAATGCTCAAACTGCGAGGAAAGGTAGTACTACTTGAATCTGTAAGACGCTCATAGACCCATCTTGTTACATACTTAGCTTTGGTGCCTGATCTGCGACGGCTTCCCCAGAGAAGTTCTAACGCTCGATCAACAGCTTCCTCACTGGCTTGATCAATGCTTTCGACAGGAGAAAACCGATCTACTAAGCTCTTGAATTCCTTAGACTGGGTTGCTTGGCGAAGTGCAAGTCTAAGAAAATCAACCCGATTCCACTGTAAAAGAAGATCACGTCCATTGAAATGGCTTTTATTGTCAAAACTTAAACGATTCCAAATATCTTCTCTTAAGAAAATCTTGAACCGAATCGATATTATCTTTCTTGCGTCACAAGCTTGAATAAGTTGAAATAAGCCAATCAGAGCTTGATGCCTTACCTCATCTTTTTCAGGAAAATCTTCATCTAAATCATCATACAGAAACCACAGTGTTTTGGATTGATTTTGTACCTGCTCGTTAAAGGTATCTAAAGCATCCTTGACAATGAGAAGCAGATTAGAGTCGCTGGATAGATGAAGCAGATCTTGAGTGTGTTCATACTGCCATCTTTCACCAGGCAGCTCATTAATAATTCTTTTCATCTCAGTAAACTTCTCCCCTTTTCTACCTTTGGGGAAGCTGAAGCCATTTTCTTTGACGATCCTAAACAGTAAATAAGCTCTCCAGAATGCTTCCCATGAGCCATTATTTTCTTGTAGACCCCTGTGAATCACTTGGAACTCGTCACGCGATGGACGACTCTCATGAAACCTACCATGACCAGAAAAGCAAATGGTGTCATCTAACCGACCATGAGCCAATTGTTGAGCAACCTTGTTATGTTTTAGTAAAAGCCAGTACAGAGCGGTTTTACCAGTTCCCTTCCGTCCTCTAATAAGACAGTTAGTATTGTCTAGAAATTTTTCAAAATCAGTGGTTCGCTGAAATAGCAAACTCAGATCTTGCTGTGGGTCAGCCGCATTAACTTCAGGAAATTGAAGGTTTTTAATAATGCTCCATCGACGATTTGAACCAGTTAAGATAGTTTTCCGTTGAAGCTCGTCAGTTTCTTCGTCAATCAGGTTAGCAATTCGAGTATAGTAATCTAGAAGTGCTGGTACAGGATAACTATCAGCTAAAGCAATTGGGGGTAAGTAAGGAACCACTAATGGCTCTACTTCGGCAAATGAGTCATCTAAATCGGACTCACTTTCTCTGGATGAATCTTCAATTGTGTCATCATCTTCACTCGCTCTATTCTTAACCGCTTCATATAAGAACTTCCAAATCCTTTTTACCTTAGTCATCCCAACTTCGGTAGTATCAGGAACTGGAGTAAATACAAAATTTATAGATAGATCTCTAAAGGATTGAAGTGATTGTAGAAGTAAACTAATTCCCTGACGATTTTGCTCATTTGGAAATAAAAATACGATTACTTCATCTGCTGCTTGTAGTAGTGATAAAGCCCCCCATTGATTAATTCCAGTTCGTGAATCAATTAATAGAATATCTGGTTTTAACTGTTCTTGAATTTCGCGGCTAAAAATAGACCAGAGGTTGTCGCCAGTATCAGTAACGGTAGTTGCTCGTAGATCATCAACTTTAGAGATATAGTCGAGGTCAAGAGTTCCAGCAGGAACGACAAACAATCTTCCTGTAGCGTTAGGTATTTTAACTTCACCGAATATTTGAGCTACTGAGATATTAGGTTCTACCCCCTCTGGCAAATAGGAACGTTCATAAAAATAGTCGACAATTCCATACTTTGGTTGAGGATTCAAGTTAAACGCTGTACTTAATCCAGGCGCTTCCAAATCCAAATCAACAGCTACAATTTTGCGACCACGTAACGCAAGAATCCATGCAACATGCGTTAATGCTGTAGTTCGACCTACTCCCCCTTTGAAAGAATAAAATGTTACAGTTCGAGGAACACTTGGTTCACGTTGAGCAGGCTGTGATTGATTTTGGGGGTTAGCTGCTTGTAAAGCTAAATCTTGCCAAGTGTGTACTGAGTCTCCATTAACAGCTTGTGGTTGCGACAGATTAAGAGATTCAGCCTCTTGTGGCGTATAGAGAGATAAAAAACCTGGGGATAGAGAAACTCGTGACTGTTGTAAGAAATTTAATATGATTTCCCTACGCTGAGGTATGGACAAATCAGAAAAACTATCGCTCACGATAGTTAAATTCAGTAAGCCAGATGTAGAAATGTTTATACCAACCCAGTCCTGGGATCTTCCTATGTACTGGGTTGTAAGTTGCTGCTTCAGTCTTTCTTGCCAAGTTTCCTGCATCTCCCCTCTTTAAAGTTGATTGGCTTGTTTCTGTAACCATCCTTTGAGCCGCTGATATGAGTCTAACCAACATTTATAGCTCTTATCATCAGGCTCGTTGCAAGAATAGCGCATATCTATGAAATGCTGGTTTGGACATTCGATATCCTGGAGCCATTTCATTACCTCTGGAAACTTCTGAATCCTAGAATTCAATCGGTTGTGTCGCTTAAGCGCTTCACCATAACTGTGTCCGGGGTTAGTGATAGTGTGTCCGGGATCAACAGAATCTGTTTTCCATTCCTTAGACACGCTTTTTGATAACGAGGCAACGATCATTGCCTTGAGTAAACATTCGATTGTAATACCGCCGAAGTGCATAGCAGCTATTTTCCTCCCAGAGTTACATAATGCTTCGGTATCAGTGTGACGCTCTGAGAAAGCATTTTGATAATCCTCCATATCCAGCAGAAATAAGTGTTTGAGTTTTGTAAGTGGTTAGCTCATTCTAGTCTGCTATGGAAGTTTTACAGAAGGTATCAGGGCAAAGTTGGAACTCAAGGCAAGAATAGGTAGTGATATTTAGTAAAGGATAGAGGAAAAAGTCCAATTTCAGAAACCTGACTCCCTACGGTCTCTAGAAATGGGTGATTATTTTCCATTCTTTAAGAAATAGGGATACCTAGTTTCTTGCTCTAGTAGCGATTCCACCTCTCCGCTATGACAGCGATCGTACCTCCGCAGATGGATGATAGGGACTTACGATCGCCCATTTAGGCAGGCGCGATCGCACTAGAGAAAACATGCCAACCGTGTTACGAAAAGATGGTCTTAGGGCGGTCATCTACTTCGACGGTAAGCGATCGTCACATATTCATGTCATTAGCGCCGATAGTGAAGTTAAAATTAGCTTGGGCAGCAAGACAGCACAGCCCGAAATCATCGAATACCGAGGCAAACGAGACATTGCAGTCAAAGCGCTAGAGCTAGTGGTCTCTGCTCAACGTCAACGACTGAAAGCCTAGAGAGACATTCATGGATAACCATAGGCTAGCCGACGAAATCCTAAATGAAACAATATGCCAGCCTTTGACCTCTACCATGATGCTGTCAAACAAGCACTCACCACAGATGGCTGGATCATTACGCATGACCCACTTCACCTACGCTGGGGACGGAAAGATATGTATGTTGACCTGGGTGCAAAACGCTTGATCGTGGCAACACGCGCAGAAGAGAAAATCGCCGTTGAGGTTAAAAGTTTTATCAGTGCTTCCGAGATGGAAGCCTTCCGTGATGCCATTGGGCAGTATGCCATCTATCGCGCTGTCATGCGTCGAACTTACCCAGACTATAAGCTCTACATGGCTGTGAACGATATAGTGTTCAATTCTCTATTTGAGGAACCGATCGGACAACTGATGATTGAAGATGAAAATCTCAAGCTGATTGTATTTGACGCTGAACAAGAGGTCATTCTGCAATGGAAAAACTAGCCCACTACCGCCAACTCATCAAAGATATTCTGATTCCCTACACCCAAATTCCCTACTCCCACGGAGAACTGATCTGCAAACCCGTCTTTGACGAAACCCACGATAGCTATATCCTCATCACCCTAGGCTGGGATCGCAAAACTCGCGTTCACGGGTGCTTGATTCACTTAGACATCATTGACGGCAAAATTTGGGTGCAACGGGATGAAACCGAAGACGGTGTGACCCACGAACTCGTCAATGCAGGAATTCCAAAAGATCAGATTGTGTTAGGCTTTCATCCTGCCAATGTGCGACCCCATACGGGTTATGCGATCGCTTAATCTCACACCACCCAGTAGAACATACCCCCAATTAGCCAACGTTCCGACCCAATAACTTTCTTTTCAACGCGGCTGAAGCTAATCCAGGATCGTGTCCAGCTTGATAATCTTGTGGGCGTTGAGCAACGTTATCTTTAGTATAGTTTCTTGCTCCAGTAGAGCGATCGTACCCTGTGGGGCATCCCTACCAAAAGCGCACGGGCGAAAGAATGCTTTGAATAAACCGACCGAAACTAATTTCTAAATCGCACGCCCAGCCCCGGCTGGTTATTAGGCACCACTCGCCCATTTTGAAACCCTGCCCCCACAAAGGGATCATCCAACAAGTTTAAATGACTATCCAAATCCAAATGATCGGCTAGCGGGGAGAGATGCGCCAGCGCCGTGTTTAACAGCGAACTGTCTGAATAGCAGCCAAACATCACCTGGAGTCCAAAGGCTCTGGCCGTGTGAATCATTCTCAGCGCTTCTGATAAGCCGCCGGATTTGAGCAATTTGATATTGATGCCGTGCACCCGATCGACCAACAAGGGAATATCTCGACTCGTCCAACAGCTTTCGTCAACAAAAATGGGCAAAGGAGACTGGTAGTAAAGCTTTGCGAGGTCGGCTTCTTGACCTTTGGGTAACGGTTGCTCGATATAGGTGATGCCCTGATCGGCTAGCCAAAACGACATTTTTAGGGCTGTGTCGATGCTCCATCCGCCGTTGGCATCGATGCTGATCTGCGAGATTTGAGGCGCGGCGGCTTTGACGGCTAACAGCATGGCTTTGTCGGCTGCGATGCCGTCAGGGTTGCCGAGTTTGACCTTTAGCGCCTGAATATCTTGGAGCGGGGCCGCGATCGTGCCCTTACCTAACCAATCCAACACGCGCTGCTGGGCCGCTTCGGGCGAACTGATGCCGATCGTCACCGAAGTCGGAACAATACGATCGCGCTCTAACCCCCACAGTTGCCAGAGCGGTAGATTGGCGTGTTTGCCTACCCAGTCGTGCAGGGCTAGATCTAAGGCGGCGCGGGCGGCTGACGGCAGGCGAGTCTCTGCCATTAAGCGATCGATGCGCTGCCGTTCGAGGGGGTTGAGGGCTTTGAGCAGAGGCGCGATCGCTTGCAGAGAGCGGGCGATCATCTCCGTCGTCTGGGACTGTTCTCCGATTGAAAACGGCGCAGCTTCGCCCCAGCCTTCGATGCCATTGTGCTCGATTCTGACCCAGATGTTGGTCGTTTGGGCGGTGGTGCCGCGACTGATCGTGAGGGCAAACCGTTTGTGCACCGTGAAGGTCTGAATCTGAATCTGCATACCCTTAGCAAAACCGAACTAAAGGACTATTCTAAGGGACGGCCCGCTACAATTTGATCAACGATTATCTAGAGTTTTTCCTCAATAAAAAAGGAGACGCATGATTTACGTCTCCCTGAATCAAGATTTAATCATTTGAGAATCGGTACTAGTCACGGCTGTTAATCGCGATTAGAAATCTCAAGATGAACACAAACAGATTGATGTAGGTCAAATACATCGACAAGGCGGCGGGAATGTATTGATCATCGCGATAAGTGCGAGGCAGCACAAAGAAGTCAACGACAGCAGCCCCCACAAATAGCAATACACCAATGCCAGAAATGGCCACTTCTAAAAAGCTGGGCGTATAGAGTCCAAACACTCGCAGCAATAGCTGACCGATCAACACCACAAACAGCGCAATCATTCCAAGCTGCACGGTTTTGGTTAACGCCATGCCGTTTTGCTCAGAGAGATTAGAGCCAATCGATCGGGCTGCGATAAACGTCACGCCACAGCCGAGGGCTGCAAACCCCACGCCATTGATGCCAACGCCTTGAGTTTGCAGCGCCAAATACACAATGCCGCTCAGGGTGTAGCCCGACAGTAGGCTATAGGTTGCCAGCAGAGGCAGCGCAATGCCGTTGTTGCCTTTTTGAGCGACATTAGAGGCGACGAAGAAAAGAATCAGTTCTAAAATCACCGCCCCAATAAAGGTGGGCATAAAGATTTGGGGATTGTTTGCAATCACCTGCAAGCCGCCAAAGGTGCCGACGGCGGTCAGCACAAGCCCGCCACCTAGCAGGGGCAGCGCGTTGGCAATGACATTAGAGCCAACAATCGACTGACTTTTTGCATCCCGAATTGCTTGCCGGAAGTTACTAGTGTTACTCATGAGGTTTCTATTAATGACAAAAAATGAGAGTTGCTACTTTTCTATTTTCCGTTGGTTTTTAGAAATCGGTCAGAAACTACTGAAAAAATACGAGAGAAGGAGTCAAAATTAGAGCGCAATCTCGATCTAAATCCCCATTCGCCAGAATGGATGTACGGACATGGCATTGCCGTGTCCCTTGTCTCTGCCAACAGCCAAGATCATTCAACTCCCGCTCTTAAGCAAACGCAGAGGAACCTAAATCAGGCGGAACATCTTGCCAGCGACCTTGACCCACGGCAAGAACGGCTTCTCTCAGCGACACATCTCCGGTATAGAGAGCACGACCGACGATCGCGCCCGTTACTCCCTGCGGTTCAAGCGCCAACAGGCTCAATAAATCTGTGACCGAACTCACGCCCCCCGATGCGATCACCGGAATCGAGACAACGGCGGCTAACTCTCGCAACGCCTCTAGATTAGGGCCTTGCATCGTGCCATCTCGATGAATATCGGTGTAAATAATGGCGGCTGCTCCTAATTGAGCCATGCGATCGGCTAATTCAGTCGCGAGCACGTCTGAGGTTTCGAGCCAGCCTTTGGTGGCGACCCGCCCCTTTCGAGCATCGATGCCGACGATGATTTGTCTGGGAAACTCGGCGCAAAGTTCTGCGACTAACTCAGGATTTTCGACCGCAACAGTTCCTAAGATGGCGCTGTGAACGCCCGTTGATAGCAAATCAGCCACACTTTGACGATCGCGCAAACCGCCCCCCACCTGAATTGGGATTTTAAGAGCCTGCACGATCGCCGAGATTGCCGCCAAATTGACGGGATATCCGGCTTTGGCTCCATCTAAATCGACGAGATGCAGCCGAGTTGCGCCCTGATCTGCCCACTGTTGAGCCATCGCCACAGGATCTTCGTTAAAGACTTCGGCTTGATCATAATCGCCCTGATAGAGGCGCACACATTTGCCGTTGAGCAGGTCGATCGCAGGAATCACGTCCATAGAATTTTGGGTTCTCAGTAATGTAGATGGATCAGAGAGCAAATCTCATTGTCGGGGATGCGATCGCCTTTCGCAAAATTTAGACGCGATTGTGGTAAGCGCGGGTGCCTTTGTCATCAATGCAAATCGTCTTGTCAGGGGTGCGAATCGCATTGTCGGGAATGCAAATCGCATTGTCGGGGATGCAAATCGCATTTCGCAAAATTTAGATGCGATTGTAGTGGGCGCGGGTGCCTTTGGCATCAATGCAAATCGCATTGTCGGAGATGCGATCGCTTTTCGCAAAATTTAGACGTGATTGTAGTAGGCGCGGGTGCCTTTGGCATCGATCGCGTCTCCCAATCGATTGAGCGCATGGATATAAGCCGCCGTTCGCATAGAAACCGCAAGATTTTGCGCGATCGCCCACACTTGCTCAGTTTCTTCAATCATTTTGTGCTGAAGACGTTGGTTGACTTCGCTGAGTGACCAATACAGTCCGCTGCGGTTTTGCACCCATTCAAAATAACTCACCGTGACTCCGCCAGCATTGATCAAAATGTCTGGAAAGACATAAATTCCGCGTTGCTCTAAAATCTGATCAGCCGTTGACGTAATCGGCCCATTCGCCACTTCAAAAATTAGCTTTGCGTTGATGTCTTTAGCATTCGCTTCAGTGATCTGCTTTTCCATCGCCGCCGGAATTAGCAGATCGACATCTAGCGTTAATAATTCTGCATTCGTGATCACGTCATGGTCGGCAATGCTGCACACGCTGCTATCGCAATAAACTGCTTTGATGCTTCGCGTCGCATCTTTGACCTGCCGAATGCTGGGAATATCTAGCCCATTTTTAGAATAGATTCCGCCCTGGGAGTCACTCACCGCGACGACTTTATAGCCCGATCGAGACAACAATTCCGCTAGGGTTGCCCCAGCATTTCCAAACCCCTGCACCGCAACAGTCGTGGATTGAGGATCGCGATCGAACTTTGGCAAAATCGCCCCGATCGCAAAAAACGCGCCCATTGCCGTTGCCGCATCTCGCCCCAAACTGCCGCCCATCGAAATCGGCTTCCCCGTCACCACACCGGGGCTAATCTGGCGCTTGATCGTGCTGTATTGATCCATCATCCAGCCCATGATCATCGAGTTGGTGTAGACATCAGGCGCTAAAATATCAACATCAGGGCCGATAAAGTCAGCGATCGCGTCGATATAGCCGCGACTCAGCCGCTCTAGCTCCAAGCGAGACAGCGTTTTTGGGTTGACCGTGATGCCGCCTTTTGCACCCCCAAAGGGCAAACTCAGCGCCGCACACTTAAACGTCATCCAAAACGCTAGCGATTGCACTTCGTCTAGCGAAACGTTGGGATGATAGCGCACGCCCCCCTTCCCCGGCCCGCGAGTGTCGTCATAACGGACTCGATAGCCTTGAAACACCCTCAGCGAGCCATCATCCATCCGCACTGGAATCGAAACCGTCAAACTTGCCTTAGGAAACTTGAGCGACTCGATCGCATCTTCTGAGATTGAGGTGTGCTTTAGTGCTTTTTCTAGCGGTTGAGCCGCATCAGATAAGAGAGAATCAACCATAGTCATGTGTTTTGCCCTTGTCTTGAAAAGCTTGTGCAAATAATGACGAGCCTCCTTCCAGCAGATTCGCCTTGCCCCAATTTCCTCATCTTCCTCCTCAAGGTGCCCTTATTTTGGATGTCGTTTTAGAAGTTTACGATCCCCTCTTGCTCAACAGCCGCCCCCTTGAGTCGCCATGTTAGAACTTCTTCTAGCCGTGCTTTCGGCTTCGGCAGCCGCAGGCATGAGAATTGCGCTTCCTCTATTAGTGATTGGGCTGCTCTCTGGGACGACTGCGTGGACTCACGTTCCCCTGTTGAATCAGGTGTCGTCTCCGATCGTGATGGGCGTTTTGGTGAGTTGGTCACTGATCGAAGTGTTTGCCTCAAAAAACCGTCTGGGGCAGCGAGTGCTGCAAGTGGTGCAACTGTTGCTGAGTCCCCTAGTGGGAGCCTTGATGGGCATCGCGATCGCTCAGGCAACCCATGCCCCCGTCTGGCAAGTCGGGCTGTTAGGAGGCGTGGGTGGGCTGCTGGCGCTGGTGCTCAAACTCGTGCAGGTGGGCTGGTTTTATCGCTTGCAGGGCTTACCCCTGTGGCTGATTTTTGCTCAAGATGCGCTGTGTGTCTGTCTGGTGGTCTTTGCGTTTGATGCGCCTAGAGAAGGCGGAATCATTGCATTGCTGCTGTTGTGGTTAGCGATTCGCAGTTCGCAGGCGTGGCAGCGCTGGCAAAAGCAGACCCGGCGATCGGACAAGCCAGTCCAGCGCCATTGGCTGAGTGCAAAATCTCGTCAGATGCCCGATCGTGACTAAAACAAATGGGGACTCTGCATCCAGAATCCCCATCAGGAAATTGATTAAATTGAGCGATCTTTATAAAATGCCAAAGGCGTGTAAAGGGCCGCGACCCATTAACATCTCAATAATCAGAGCAATCAAGCCAATCATGGCCACTCGACCATTCCACACCTCGGCAGACGTAGTGAGACCCCACTGCCAGCTTTCTTGCGGATACATCTTGACGTTTTTGCCGGGATGCACCACGTCTGCAAATTTGACTTCTGGAGCATTGAGCGCATTCACCACCAGAGTCGCCAAATCGTGAATAAACACCGGATGAATATTGAGAGCAGGAACTCGGCTAAATCGCTCAATTCCAGCTTCTTCAGCGACTTCCCGATATTCCATATCAATCTCTTGCAGCGTCTCAATGTGTTCTGAAACAAAGCTCAAAGGCACGACGACTAGATCCTCGACCCCTTTCGCCGCCAATTCTTTGATGGCATCTTCGGTGTAGGGCTTGAGCCACTCGACCGGCCCGACGCGACTCTGATAGGCCAGGGTGTAGGCGTTGGGTCGGTTGAGTCGCTGCATGATCAGCCGCGCACATTCTTCAATCTCTCGCTGGTAGGGGTCACCCACTTCTTCTACATAGCTCACCGGAACGCCGTGGGCGCTAAAGAAAACGTGAGCCTGATCGGGGTTGGGCAACTGGTCGATCTGTTGGGCAATCAAATCAGCCATCGCCTCTAAATAGCCCGGACTGTCATACCAAGACGGAATCACGGTGTAGCTGATCTGCTGCAACGCCGGATCTTTTGCCCACAGGTCTTCGAGCAAGCGGAAGCTGGAACCACTGGTGCTAATCGAGAAGTGAGGATAGAGCGGCAAGACGACTAAGCGATCGACTCCATCGCGTTTGATCTGGGCAACCGCTTCCTCGGTGAAAGGGTGCCAGTAGCGCATCCCAATATAGACATTGGTGTCTTGCCCATGTTGGCGCAGGTCTTGTTGCAGGGCTTGGGCCTGTTCTTCGGTGATGCGTCGCAGCGGAGAACCTCCGCCAATTTGCTGATAGTTGGCCTGGGACTTTTTGGCCCGTGAGGTCGAAATCAGCCATGCCAAAGGACTTTGCAGCCAAGGAAACGGGAGGCGGATAATTTCTGGGTCAGAAAATAAATTATAGAGAAAGGGGCGGACATCTTCTAATCGATCGGGCCCGCCCAAGTTAAGTAATAAAACGCCTACTCGACCCATGACTACTAAAAGTTCCTTAGAGTTCTCAGCTTTGTTACTGATATTAACAATAAAATCTTCAGGAGTCTGAAGAAAGTCTCTGAATCTGCGCTGCAAACCCAGTGATTCTTGAAAGGTTCGACACAAAAGTTTAGCACTGTTGACATTTGACTCGATCAGATGAGCCGTCAGCCTCTAAAGTAGGTCTTGTATTTAGATTAGTAGATCATGGCGGAGATAGACATCATTTCTGCAAAAGCCTGCGACGCGATCGACGGGCGCATTTCTCAACTCAATCAGCGCCTAAAGATTGCTCAAATGGGTGTGCAAATTGAGCGACGGGGCATCAAGTTAAATTTGCGCGCAACGTTGCCGCCTCGCCCCGATAGTGTGCGGCTGCGCCCCTATCAACAGCGGCTCAGTTTGGGGTTGCCTGCGACCAACGCCGGGCTTAAGCAGGCTGAACAAGAGGCAAAAATCCTTGCGGCTCACTTGATTCAAAACAGCTTTGATTGGCAAAACTATCTCACGTTTGGCGGCAAGCGTCTGAGTCAGATGAATCTTTTAGAGCAGATTCAGGCCTTTGAGCAAGATTTTTTGGCCCAGCCCGATCGTCAAGGCAAGCCTGCGTCAGCCAAGACCACTTGGAACTCGGCCTATGCTCCTTATATGAAAAAGTTAGCGGCGATCGCCGATTCTTGTCCCAATTTGACGATCGTGGAGGCGATTTACCAAACCGTTCACTCGACAGAAATAAATTCTCGCAGTCGTCAGGTCTGCTGCACCGCATTGAGTGCGTTGGCGAAATTTCTCAATCTCAACCTTCCCACTGACTTAAAGATATTTTGGGGTGGTTATGGCACTAGTCAAACCAAAGCTCGGCAACTCCCCACTGACGAAGAAATTATCGCGGTCTGGCAGACGATTCCCAATCCGACTTGGCGGTTTGTCTACGGAATAATGGCAACCTATGGGTTGAGAAATCATGAAGTCTTTTTTTGCGACTATTCGGGGTTGAGTCGAGAAGAAACAATGATTCAGGTGTTGCCGACGACCAAGACCGGAAGCCATGAGGTGTGGGCGTTTTACCCAGAGTGGATCGAAGAATTTGAGTTAAAAAAAGTCTGTTTGCCGACGATCGAGACTGATCTCACCAAAACCACCCTGCAAACCGTGGGGCAGCGGGTGACGGCTCAGTTTCGTCGCTATGAGGTACCGTTTTCGCCCTATGATCTGCGTCATGCGTGGGCCGTGAGAACTATTCACTTTGGGCTATCAGACACAGTTGCGGCGAGAATGATGGGACACTCGGTGGCAGTCCACACGCGCACCTATCATCAGTGGCTGAGTCGTCGCGACCAGCAGCAGGCCGTAGAAGCGGCTCTGAGTCGAAGAAATAAAGGATAGATTTAAGACAATGGCAACCATTCTTCGAGATCTTAGCTATCAATATCAGTGGCTTTATGATGGCATCTCGCGTCTAGCGGCGCTGGCGGTGGGTGGAGAAGTGCGGTTTCGGCAGTTGGCATTGGAGGGGTTGCCGATCGCGCCAGACTCTAAAATCCTAGACTTGTGCTGCGGAAGTGGACAAACGACTCAATTTTTAGTCAAGAAATCTTCTCGCGTTATTGGACTTGATGCCTCGCCGCTCTCGATCAAACGGGCGAAAAAAAACGTGCCCCAAGCAAATTACATCGAAGCATTTGCTGAGAAAATTCCGCTTGCAGCCAATGAGTTTGATTTAGTCCACACCAGTGCTGCGATGCACGAAATGCATGCCGACCAATTACATCAGATTTTGCACGAAGTCTATCGAGTTTTGAAGCCTGGTGGGTATTTCGCAATGGTGGACTTTCATGCCCCCAGTAATCCGATTTTTGTCCCCGGACTGGCGGTTTTCTTTTGGTTGTTTGAGACAGAAACGGCGTGGCAGTTAATCAAAACTGATTTGGTGACTCTGCTCACAGAAATTGGATTTCAGGTCAGCGATCGTACCCTTTATGCAGGCGGCAGTCTTCAGGTGATCCAAGCTCAAAAGCCAGTTTTATAATCACGTTCGCCTTTAAAAAACAACATGACAGAAGCGACCCTCTGCCATGTTGTTTGATATATATAGTGTTAGCAGAAAAGCCGAAACTCTTCTAATAAAGGGTTTTGTATAGCCCAGTAAATAACTTACGTGGGGTGTGAAGAAAGGCGGCTCAGAGATGCAGAAGATTGAACATAATTTGTTTTCTTCACAGGATTAATTTATCTTGTTTAGCAGGCGCGATCGCTCTATCTTGAGAGAGGCAATTTCCTCACTCTTCAGACAGATTTTATTATAAGGTTTTTGACTGATGGGGTTTTAGACTGACAGTAACAGATGCTCTTAAAGTTTGGCACATCTCTAAACAGGCAAATGTTGTTTAATTTCTGTTCCTCATAAACGTGGATCAAATCATATCCGTTACTGGCAGGGGCAATGGGCACGGCAGTGCCATGCCCTTACACAGATTCTGGCTTATTTAACCGTTCATCAGTGCGCTCAGTGTTGATGATAGTCCCTGACTGAGAAATCTCTTCTAGCCAACATTGCGCCATTTGGGGAGAAGTCAATCTCACTTTTTTGAGATGCGAGAACTCTGGTTGTTGAAACAGAGATTGATACTGTCTGCGATTTTTTTGATAAGTTTGCACTGCCCAAACGATTACTGAATCACGGCTCAAAAACGATTTCTGAATCGTTTCGTAGTTGCCGTTGCAGCAGGCTTCTTGCATCACAACCCGCCGGATAGTGCGGTTGATGATTTGACTGATCACGATTAAAAACGAATAATCGAGCCAGACGATCGTGTCAGCGCGGCTCCAAACTAGCGGGCGAATCTTGCTGTAGTTGCCATCCACCACCCAAGATTCACCCTGCAAAGCTTCTGCAACTCGTGCCTGAAAAACCTCGATCGGGGCTTCAGTCCAATTTGGCTCCCAGTGCAGAGCATCTAGTTCTATATGAGGAATCGCCAACCGTTGGGCCGCTTGACGCGCCAACGTCGTTTTGCCGGAGCCGCTGGTGCCGACGATCGCGATCTTGCAAGACTTAGCCATGCCTCAAGTGGTATATTCAGCGTTGATTTTTACGTAGTCGTAGCTCAGATCACAGCCCCAAGCCCGACCTGTGCCAGACCCGTTGCCAATGCTGACTTCAATCATCACAGGATGACCAACGAGTTGCGTGTGGGGGGTGCCGCGATCGAACGTCACAGGATGGTTTCCTTCCATCACCCGCAACTCAGGGTTGATTTCAGCGTTCACCAGTGACTCAACCGGGCAAGGCACACTACTCGCGGCGGCTTGTTGTTTGAGATAGCTGCTGGCAGCCGCTCGATCGAAGGGTTGGGGCTGACCGTTTTGCATCATTAAGAAATCGCCCAATTTGATCTGCAAGTGTTCTTGCTCAAACGGCACCTCTGCCCGGCCCGCTGCCGCCGAGATGCGGCCCCAGTTGGGATCACGTCCAAAAATTGCCGCTTTGACCAGCGAAGAACCCGCGATCGTTTTGGCGACTCGCCGCGCCGCAGCCTCGTCGCTCGCGCCAGACACCTGCACCTCGATCAGGCACGTTGCCCCTTCGCCATCACGAGCGATCGACTTTGCCAAATAGGTGCAAACCTCAGTCAGCATGGCTTCTAGCTTTTCTGCCTCTGGGCCCATCTCAGTGATGGCAGGCGTGCGAGATTGACCATTGGCTAGGGCAATCAGCGTGTCATTGGTGCTGGTGTCGCCATCGACGGTGATTTGATTAAAGCTACGATCGGCAGCCCGACTCAGCATTTGCTGCCAGAGTTGAGGCGAAACGGCTGCGTCACAGGTCACAAACGACAGCATCGTGGCCATGTTGGGGTGAATCATGCCCGACCCTTTGGCAATGCCGCCGATTCTCACGGGACGATCGCCGATCGTGGTCTCAAGCGCGATCGTTTTCGTCACTAAATCAGTGGTGCAAATTGCCTTAGCGGTGGCATCCGAGCCGTTTTCATCTAGGGAAGCCACCAGGTGAGGCACCGCAGCCCGAATCGCCTCTATCTTGAGGCGCTGCCCAATCACCCCGGTCGAAGCGAGCAACACCAGATCTGAGGAGACCCCCAAGGCTTGGGCGATCAGTTGAGCACATTCTAGAGCATCGAGCATTCCCTGAGCGCCCGTGGCGGCATTGGCTTGCCCCGCATTGCAGAGAAGGGCGCGGGTGCTGGGCTTTGACTGCAAGCGCTCTAGGCAATAATCGACGACAGGGGCTTTAGTTTGACTGGTGGTGAACACACCAGCCGCGATCGCGTCTACATCTGAAACAATCAGCGCTAGGTCTGGCAACCCTGAGGGCTTCAACCCGGCGATGACTCCGGTCGATCGAAAGCCTTTTGGTGCCGTCACCCCACCTGGAATCTGCTGCCATGCCATGATTTTGCCTCGCTTGCTGTTATCGATCTCTGAGAGGCGATTATATCAAGCTCAACGGATCACATTGTCGCCTAAGGCATTAAAGACAAGAAAAAAGGGAGGGCCGCGCTGCGACTCCCCCTGTCATCAGGGTGCATCTACTAAGCACAGTATGCCACTTTTGGGGTGAGGGGTGAAGCCCCTAAAAAGCTTTTTGCTGAAAACACATAAAGGTTTATCGGGAGTTTACAAAAGCAGCAAAAAATCCAGTAGTTCTGCGGTTCAGTCGTTCTGCGGTGGAGTTGGCAGATTTTAAGCGCGGCTTTCTCCTGAGTTCTAGGCATTTAGCTTCTTGGCTAACAACTGGTTCGTCAGCTTGGGATCAGCCCGTCCGCCTGTTTGCTTCATGACTTGACCGACAAAGAAGCCCAAAAGTTTCGTTTTGCCGCCGCGATATTGCTCAAGCTCTTTGGGGTTGGCTGCAATCACAGAGTCGATCGCCGCCTCGATCGCGCCACTGTCGGAAATTTGAACCAAGCCTTCACGCTCGACGATCGTGTTTGGTGATCCCCCTTGGGTCAACAATTCGGGCAAGATATCTTTGCCAATTTTATTGCTAATTGTGTTGGCATCGATCAATGCTGTCAATTCAGCTAGGGCGATCGGGGTGAATGGAATCTCTTTTATCGTCTTGCGCTCGTTGTTGAGATAGGCGCTGATGTCGCCCATAATCCAATTCGCGGCTTGTTTGGGGTTGGCTTTGGCAGCCACGGCAGCCTCAAAATATTCGGCCATATCACGATCGTCGGTCAACACCCGCGCATCATAGGGCGACAGTCCAAAATTGGCTTCGTAGCGAGGACGCTTTTGATAGGGCAGTTCGGGCAACTCGCTGCGCCAGTGGTCTAGCTGCTCAGAGGGCACCTCGATCGGGCCCAAATCTGGCTCAGGAAAATAGCGATAATCGCTAGAGCCTTCTTTAATTCGCATACTAATCGTGCGTTGTGATCCTTCTTCCCATAGGCGCGTCTCTTGCAGAATGCGCTCCCCGGACTCGATCGCGGCGATTTGTCGCTCGATCTCGTGCTCGATCGCCCGTTGAATGGCGTTGAAGGAGTTCATATTCTTGATTTCGACTTTGGTGCCGAACTCTTTTTGCCCGATCGGACGCACCGAAATATTCACATCACAGCGCAGCGAACCCTCTTGCATGTTGCCATCACTGACCCCCAGATAGCGCATTATACGCCGCACTTCTTGAGCATATTCGGCGGCCTCTTGCCCCGATCGTAGGTCTGGCTCTGAGACGATCTCAACCAGCGGCACGCCTGCCCGGTTATAGTCCACGAGGGAATAAGTCGAACCTGAAAGGCGCTCACTGCCCCCATGCACGAGCTTTCCAGCATCTTCTTCCATGTGCAGGCGAGTCACGCCGATGCGTTTGTGCACCGGGTTGCCGTCTGGATCGAGAAACTCGATTTCGACCCAGCCATGTTCAGCGATCGGCAAATCAAATTGCGAAATCTGATAGTTTTTAGGCAGATCGGGATAGAAATATTGCTTGCGATCGAACTTGCTGTAGGGCGCAATCTGACAGTTGAGCGCCAGTCCTGCTTTGACCGCATACTCCAAAACTTTTTGGTTGAGCACAGGCAACACTCCCGGCATTCCCATACAGATCGGGTCGATGTGAGTGTTTGGCTCGATCGTAAACTTGGCAGAACTGTCAGAAAAGATTTTAGTTTCGGTGCTTAACTGACAGTGAGTTTCTAGCCCGATAATCGCTTCATACTGAGTTTTTGCTGGTGCAGCAGTCGTCATAAAGTCTCAAAATAATGTATCTAGGTAACCACTCTATTTTAACGGCAACCGCAAGCTCCCTCTCGCAAAATCCTGTGCTTCTAATTCCTGCCTCCTAACTCAAACCTTCAGTGAATCTTTACAGACGCTATGACTCTCAGAAATTCTGCGTAAGATTGATAAGACTTCATCGATAAGACTTCCCAAGCGGAAATAGGAAGACCCGAATGCTTGTCTGTCCTCAGTGTCAGTTCGAGAACCCCAATGCAAACAAATTTTGTCAGGAGTGTGGCACCTCGTTGACCCAACCAGCCTCTCCTCCCTGCGATCGCCTGGGCCAGATCGACGTGCGAATTTATATCACCCTGCGATCGCAGCTTCACCAAGTGATTCCTCAAGTTTGCGATGCCTGGAGATCGGGCGATCAAGAGACGCTTTTGTTAGAAGACCGATCGCAGCTTCCTTTGCTGGTAGATTGCTTGCGGCACGATCGCGCCCTGTCGATGCTGCAAATTTTGCACTGGTTTCATGAAATGGTTTCAATTTGGGAAGCGCTGAGTCCGTGGCAGTGTTGCCAAAGCTTGTTAGACCCTCAAAACCTGCGAATTGACGAAGATCAAGTGCTGTGCCTTCAGGCATTGATGCCAGACCCTTCCCCTGCGCCATCGCTGCAACACCTCGGCGACACCTGGAAATTTTTGCTCGATCAACTCTCCCAGACCCAGATCGCAACGCTGCATTTGCTGATTGCTGATCTGCAAATGGGTAAACTGATAGCAGCCGATGAGCTACGATCGCGCCTTGAAGCGATCGCTCACGAGATCCAAGCAAGTTTAACTGAAACTGATATGATGCCCAACCCTCAAGATCTCCCCGCCCCCGACCCAACGAGCGTCTCCCCAGAGACCCTTGAGGAGGAAACATCAGAATCCATCACCCTGCAACCCGAAGACGAGGGAGACGACATGCCAACCATTGTCCTCCCGATGCAGTTGTTTAGCATCGAAGACGCTGGTAGGACTGATATTGGACGGACTCGCGACCACAACGAAGACTGTTTTGGCGTTGACACTCAGATCACCAAAATTCAGATCCCGTCCGGCAGAACGGTTCGAGCACGGGGCTTATATATTCTCTGCGATGGCATGGGCGGTCACGCCAGTGGGGAAGTAGCCAGTCAGTTGGCCGTAGACACCCTGCGACGCTATTTTCGAGACTATTGGCAAACTGCCGATGGATCTAACTCGTCTGGGCTGCCGCCTTTGACGGTGATTCGCGAAGCGGTGCAGTTAGCCAATCAGGCCATTTATGATGTCAATCAGCAAAATTCTCGATCGGGCAGCGGCCGCATGGGCACCACCATGGTGCTGCTGCTGATTCAAGACACTGAAGCCGCCGTTGCTCATGTTGGAGACAGCCGCCTCTATCGCTATAGCCGCAAAGGAGGCTTAAAGCAGGTGACGATCGATCACGAAGTCGGTCAACGAGAAATTCAGCGTGGCATTGAGGCCCCGATCGCCTACAGTCGCCCTGATGCCTATCAGTTGACGCAGGCGCTAGGGCCTCGCGATGAGAACTTTATCAGCCCCGATATTCAGTTTTTTGAACTCAATGAAGACATGGTGCTAATTCTTGCGTCTGATGGCTTAACTGACAACGATTTGTTAGAAACCCATTGCACCACCCACATCGACCCGCTAGTTAGCTCATTGACTAACCTTGAGCAAGGCGTGAATCAACTGATTGAGTTGGCTAATCAATACAACGGTCACGATAACATTACGGCGATCGCGATTCGTGCCAAGGTCAGACCTAACTTAGAGCAGCTTTGGTAAAAAAAGATGGACGGGTGAGGGGTAAAACCCTCTCGTTTGGGTCGTTATTCAGCGATTTCTTCGTCCCATGCGTCTACTGACAGCAGTTCACTAACGGGGTCTTGCATGGTGAATTCAAACGACAAAAGCTCTTGTTTCCAATAAGCCCAGTCGTCTCCATAGAGCAGGGCAATCTTCCAAAGACTGTCGCTGGGTTTGAGCAGCTTTGAGTCGATCAGCGATCGCACCTGGCGCTGTAGCTTCACCATCGGGTGAGCAACTTGTGGAGTCATACCTTCCTTGATCATGATTAAATTGCGTTAATTTCTTTTTTTGGCTTCAGGCAAGGACTCAGCAAGACGTGGATAACTGCTTTGTCAAGAAGCGCCGTTTCTAGCTTCTTATGTTACCGCACTTTCTCAAATTTGAGACAAGGAACTCTTTGGAGTCCAAATCTTAGACGGTCAGCCATTCTTTGACGAAGAGAGTCGGGCTGTTTGAGACTGATTTTGCAGCAGCAGTGCGTCCTCCAATCCTGCGATGATGGACTGATAAGGCTGAGTGCGACTAGGTTCGTGGCGTTTTGATCAAAAACCAGTCGTCCCCGCGATCTGAAGCTATTCCGTAGAGCCTGGCAAGATTTTTAAAATCCCTTTACTCTGTCAAGTGGCAGTGTTAACCAGGAACCTATGATCAGGATTGTAGAAGTTTTGCCAGACTTAGAGGCGCTGATTGATCGCGCCCTTGCGATCGTGCTAGACACCCTCAACGCCGCCATCACCCAGCGCGGCATCGCCACGATCGCTCTAGCCGGAGGCAGTACGCCCAAGCCACTTTATGAAAAACTTGCGGCCCAATCCTTACCGTGGGACAAAATTCATGTTTTTTGGGGCGATGAGCGCTATGTTCCATCTGATCACCCTGACAGCAACCAGCGAATGGCACGGCTTGCCTGGCTCGATCGCGTGGCTATGCCTGCGAGCAATATTCACCCGATGGTCACAAAGGATGCTGATCCCGCGATCGCTGCTCAAGCCCACCAAGCCGACCTGCAAGCCTTCTTTCAGACCCAGCCCGGTGAGTTTCCTGCCTTTGACGTGATTTTGTTGGGCATTGGGGATGATGCTCACACAGCTTCACTATTTCCCCACACTGCCGCATTGCAGGTGCACGATCGGCTAGTCACTGTTGGCAGCAAAGACGGGCAGCCCCGGCTCACCTTCACCGTGCCTCTGATCAACCACGCTCAGACGGTGATCTTTATGGTGGCAGGTGCTAATAAACAAAGTGCGCTGGCCCAAATCTTTGCCCCGATCGCCGATGATCTGACCTATCCCTCTCGGCTGATTGCCCCCCAGGGTGATTTGTGGTGGTTGCTCGATCAACCCGCTGGGCAAAATCTTCAAAACAAAGCCTAAGTTCGGGGTCAGCCAGAACTTAACCCTCAAACTTAAAACTCTTCCCTTATCATAGGTTTGGTGAATGGGGAAATTTTCATGATTGTCTGTCCCAATTGCAACCATCAAAACCCTGATGGCGCGGTGCAGTGTGAGGCTTGCTATACGCCTCTTCCAGCGACGACTCAATGCCCCACTTGTGGGACGACCGTGCAAGCAGATGCCAGTTTTTGCGGTCAGTGTGGCTTTAACCTCAAGACCTCAGAGGCTGAAAGCCAGATCGCAACGGCGGTTTCATCGCCCGTGGTTGAGTCTGGCGCGGGCTTTCCAGATCTGCTAGCGATCGACCCGCTCGTGTCGCCCGATCCCCTAGTGGTCTCGCCAGCACCCATCTCGCCCGACGACCCGATCCCTGAACCTGGGTCGCCCGTGCCCGTGCCGATCGCTGAGTCTGCACCGATCGTCTCAACAACCCAGTTGCAGCATCAGTCGGGCAGACTGCTGCATTTGCAAACCAATGTGGTGATCGAGCTACCGCAGGGGCTGCCTGTGGTGCACATCGGCAAACCCAACGATCGCATCCCGCCTGATGTAGATGTGTCTGGCTTCCCTAACTCAGAAATCGTCTCTCGCATTCATGCCGATATTCGGGCTGAGAGCGATGCCTACTATATCGAAGATGTCGGAAGCTCAAATGGCACTTACATTAATAACGTGCCGCTGCTGTTGGGCAATCGTCATCGGCTGCGTCCGGGCGATCGCATTGCCCTAGGCAAAGGTGACAAAGTTTCGTTCCTATTTCAAATGTCTTGACATCCTCCCGCCGCTAATCGGAGTACCGATATAGTGGGGGATTCCAAAGATCGCTCTCTGAAATTCCTGCTTCAACGAGACAACTTATGTTCAACGGTTTCCCGCAGAGCACAGAGGTCGGACTCTCCACAGGCGTTTTCTGCATCGGGTGCAGCAGTTACGATGTGCCCCACCGTACTGATTGCCTTATTCAAGATGTTAATCGCGGCGTTGTGGTCGCGGTCTGCCACGTATCCGCAATGCGGACAAACGTGGGTTCGTTGACTCAACGCCTTTTTGACTCGCTGACCGCAGTTCGAGCAATCTTGGCTCGTGTATTGGGGCGCAACCGCAATGGTGACAACTCCAAACACTTTGCCAAAATACTCAATCCAACGGCGAAACTCGCCCCAAGCCGCATCACTAATCGACTTCGCCAAATGGTGGTTTTTGACCAAATTGCGGATCTTCAAGTCTTCATACGCCACGAGGTCGTTAGACTTCACTACGCACCTTGCCAACTTACAGGCAAAGTCTTTACGTTGACGTTGAACTTTCAGATGCGCCCTACCCAAACGATTGACCGCTTTTCTCCGATTGACAGACCCTTTCTGCTTGCGACTGACACGACGCTGAACTTTCTTCAATCGACGTTCCGCCTTGCGAAGATGACGCGGATTCTCAACCTGAACGCCATCGCTGTCGGTCAAGAAGTGAGCCAATCCCACATCCAGCCCGACCGTGTGACGGGTTGGCTCTCGTTCCTCACTGCGCTCGACATCCATGCAGAACTGGACATAGTAGCCGTCACTGCGCCGCACCACTCTAACTCGATTGATTTGCTCAACCTGGTAGAAGTGCAAATCGCGAGTGCCCCACATCTTGAACTGCCCCGCCTTAAATCCATCGGTGAAGGTGATGAATTGTCGGCACGGAGACAACTTCCAGCCCGTGGTCTTGTACTCCACAGAAGCGCGGGTTTGGTGGCGTTTGAATTGGGGATAGCCTTTCTTGCCAGGAATCTGCTTTTTGCAGTTCTCGAAGAACCGAGAAATGGCAGACCAGGCTCGTTCGGCATGGGCTTGACGGGCTTGCGAGTTGAGCTGCTTGCACCAGGGAAACTCAATGTTTGCAGCAAGCTCTTTGCAGAGTTTGTACAAATCGTATTTGTTGACTCCCCGGTTGTCCATCCAGTATCGGAGGCAGGAATTCTGGACAAATCGAGCGGTGCGGATTGCTTCATTAAGCAACTCGAACTGCTGTTTTTCGCCCTTAAGTTTTGCCTCCAGTACCAACATATTTACGCTCTACTTCCTAGCGTAACCAATGCAAGTGTATCGCAATTCTGCGTCATGATATCTAAGAGATGGGCAGTTTCTCATCGCTGCCATTGCGTAGCTCTAGCCGAAGGCGTTCCTCGCGTTTCAGCTACGCTTCAACTGGTTCAAGGCAGCAATTCGTCACTGCCTTGCCTTTCATCCCACTGCCAAGCTGAGTACAGCTATGGCGGGCGCATTCCCGGCAAATTAGGTAACGAGTATCTTTTTTGACTTTAAAAAAGCTGTTCAGAAGAATCTAGTCTGAGTTAAAGTGGTGACATTCCGCATTTTGACCGCTTTTCTTAAAGCAGAATTTAGACTTCAACCCATCTAGACATGAGCAGTCTTGTCATTCTGTCTGCGTATCCAGACTCTGCGGCGCTAATGTGATTACTCTGACCCTTTTGCACCCTGTCCAGTTAAAGCCCGTTCAATGTTGGACGTTTGATGATGAATCGGTGATTCGCATTGGGCGATCGACCGATAATCAGGTCGTTCTCTATAGTGCTGTCGTCTCGCGATATCACGTCGAACTGCGGCGGATCAATTCTGTCTGGGAGGTCGAAAGCTTGGGCGCGAATGGCACCTATCTAGACGGCAAGCGCATGACGCAGGTGCCCGTTAGAAATGGCATGATCATTCGATTAGCCCGATCGGGCCCTAATATTCAAATTCACATTGGAGATTCGGCTAGCCATGAGGCCGACAAGTTAGCGGGTGAGCGCACGCTGTCGCAGCGAGTTCAGCCTGATGCAACTCCGGCAACTCCTGACACAGACACGACACAACCTCTGTCTGCGATAGAAGGGTTTGAGATTCAGATTCCTGAGCGGTCAACGGCGATGGAGTTACCCAGCGAAAAGCTCAGTTTAGTGAGCGGTGTCACCTGTGAGCATCTTCGCAAAACGCCCGATTTTCGGTTTTGCATTGATTGCGGTGCGCCTTTGAGTGTGCAGCAGACGATCGGCAATTATCAAGTGGTGAAGCTTTTAGGTGAAGGCGAAATGGGTTGCACCTATCTGGTTTGGCGACAGGGCAAGCATCGGGTGCTCAAAACTTTAAATGCTGAGTGGGTCAAGCACCCCAAAGCCGTTGATCTATTTGAGCGTGAGGCTAAGGCTCTCAGTCAACTGAGTCATCCGAGTTTGCCTCAAGTGCTAGATTTTTTTACGATCGGGCCGCAGCCTTATCTTGTGGTGGAGTTGATCTCTGGTCGATCGCTCTTTCAGCAAGTGACTAAATGGGGAGCCATTTCCCAAAAACAAGCGATCGGGTGGATGCTGGAACTGTGTGAAGTCTTAGAGTATTTACATGAGTCGCTGCCCCAAGTTTTGCATCAAGATCTGAGACCCCATAATTTGATTCGACGATCGACTCCGACGGCGTTTCGCGAAATTTCTCTAATTGATTTTGGGGCCGTCAGAGGGGTAGGGTTAGAAGCCAAAAACCGGACGAGCACGATCGGCTACAGCGCCCCAGAGCAGCATGAGGGCAAAACCAGTCCGGCTTCAGATTTATATTCTTTAGGGACAACGCTGGCATTTTTGCTGTCGGGTCAAGATCCGGGCGAGTTTTATCGCTATCGAGAGCAGGGCTATCGCTTTTATGCTGAATATGTGCCGGGGCTGACTCCCGAAATTGTGCAGGTGATTCGCAAGCTGACGCACCCTGAGGTTGGCGATCGCTACACTTCAGCACAAGAAGTTGCAGAAGCGCTACGGCAAATCGTTTAAATCAAGAGACGTAGAACCCTGAAAATAACCTGAGAGCAATTTGTTGGGAGATGTAGAGCGATCGCACTCACCAATCTTGCAGGAGCGATCACCATTGGCAGAGAAGGAACGATCGCTGCGGTAAAACAAGCGAGAATAGAACCAAAGAAGGTAGCGGAGACACGCCATGAGTCAAACCTCGTCTGAAAAAGTTCGCTGGACGACTGCCGATCTCGAACTCCTCGCAGCCGACGAATGGAAGCGCTACGAAATTATTGATGGAGAACTCTTTGTGACCAAATTAATGGGATTCAAGCCCCGCTCCTCTAGGACGGCTTTTCTTAATTTTAAGACTTCTAATGAGTTCCCTTAGTACGTCGGATTTTGTTCGCTTCGTAGCTTTGCAGTAAACCTCTAGCAGATCCAACTCATCTTGGCTGAGTCTAAAAAATACACTCTTATTCATTGCATTGTCTATCGTTATGATATACAATGGTAGCATGAAAGCAAGATACTCGTACCGTTTCTATCCGACCGACCCACAGCGACAGCGTTTAGCTCAGTTGTTTGGTTGCGTTCGGGTCGTGTGGAACGATGCTCTAGCGCTTTGCAAACAAGCTGAGAAGCTGCCTAAGAATGGCGACTTGCAAAAGTTGGTCATTACTCAAGCGAAGAAAACGATTGAGCGAGAATGGCTGTCTGAAGTTTCAAACATTCCATTGCAGCAGTCGGTTGCTGATTTAGGAGTTGCCTACAAAAACTTTTTCGACTCGCTTCAAGGCAACCGAAAAGGGAAAAAGTTAGGCAGCCCTAGATTCAAAAAGAAGACAGGAAGGCAATCCGCACGACTCACTCGTGGCGGATTCTCCATTCAAGGCGGGGCTGTCTATCTGGCTAAAATTGGGGACTTGCATCCAATCTGGTCTAGAGAATTACCATCGGAGCCTAGTTCAGTCACGGTCGTTAAAGACTGTGCTAATCGGTATTTCCTTAGCTTTGTGGTAGACGTTGAACCCGTCGTAATCGATGCCAAAACCCAAAGCATCGGAATTGACTTGGGGATTAAAACGTTTGCAGTGATGAGCAATGGGGAAAAGGCTTTTAGTCCTAACTACGCTGCGTTAGATCGTAAAGTTCGCAGACTTGCAGACACAAAACCTGTTTACAGATTGCCAAACTGCAAATCAGATGGCGGGGCATTTTATCGGCGCACCCGAACTCATCGTCGAAGTGCTGTCTCCGGGTTTCAGCATTACGAATGAACGACGAGACCGCGAAGCCAAACTTAAACTCTATAGGGTATTGGGAGACTTAAAACGGACGGTCAGAGTAAGACCTTCGGTAGGGTCGGTGAAGCGTCAAGAATCACCCCTCCTAAAGAGCGGTGAGTATATCAATAGGGCACCCCATCTCAGGCACCAATCCGTTATTCTTAACATTTGTGCAGAACTCCGAGATTGGTCAAACGAAACACAGCTTTCCCAACTCCCGGCATCATCTTCAGCGATGCCGATCATCCCAGGGAGGATTGAGGAATATTGGATCGTCAGCCGAGAACTACAACAGATCGAAGTGTGCTGCCGCGAGAATGCAGTCCTCAAGCGAGCCGCTACTTACACCGCTCAAGACACCATCACCTCACCGATTCTGCCAGGGTTTGAATGTCTTGTACAACGCTTCTTTAAACAGATTGGCACAACTATATAGGCGCGATCGTACTGCTGTTACAAGAATGCGATCGTCAGGTTGACAAGCAGTATTCCACAATTTATACAGGAATAGCCAGCGGTGAATGCGATGCCCTCACTACTCGACAAAACAACCGATCAACGCATCGTCCATCATGGAACCTGGGAACAGTTCAAATTTATTCAAAAAGGCTTTGATGGGTCTCCTGGTGTGCGACTGTCTTACTATAAAGGCACGATCGAGGTGCTTATGCCTGGACGCGAACACGAAATTTTCGCAAGTATCATCGGCTATTTAGTGACAACATTTCTGACTGAACAAGGAATTTTCTTTCAACCAACGCGCTCAATGACTCAGGAGAAAGAAGGGGTGGTCTCGGCTCAAGCAGACGAGTCTTACTGCATTGAGAGCGCCAAGCCAATCCCAGATTTGTCTATTGAGGTTATCTTCACTAGCGGTGGTGTCAGTAAGTTAGAGCGCTACAAGGCTCTGGGTGTTCCTGAAGTTTGGTTTTGGGAAGACGGGATGCTAAAGCTCTACCATCTCCAAAATGGCATTTATGAGCGGATTGAGCGCAGTCAGCTACCTGGAGTCAATGACATCAACCTTTACTTACTGAAATGCTGTATTTTGATGGCTGAAACTGACACTGGAGAGGCCATTAGAGCTTTTCGGCGAGAGCTTTAACGGCGATCGCCATTCAGCCAATAATGCAGGAGCGATCGTCGTTGGCAGAGAAGAGGCGATCGCTGTTTCAGGTCTTGCTGACTGCGATCGCTAGTAGCATTGCCATTTATCGGCATTTGAATCGAGCGGATATACTAAAAGCATTGCAGTTGCAGGAGCAACCATGATCCAAATAGAAGCTGTATTCGATGGCACAACCCTTCACCCAACCGTGCCTCTAGACCTGAAAGTTGGTACACGAGTACGAATCACTGTTGAAAGCGTACTACCAGAGACACCCGCAAAACCAAAGTCGTTTTTTCAAACTGCGAAGTCTCTTCACTTACAAGGTGCCCCAGATTGGTCAGCAAAGTTAGACCAATATTTATACAGTGATGCGGCTCAGGAGAATGACTGAAGTTTTCTTGGATACATCTTTTGCCATTGCGCTGCCTGCCGTCACTGACCAAAGCCATGCACGAGCAGTTGATCTTGCTAACCAACTTGAAAAGAGGGGCACTCGTTTGGTGACAACGCAAGCAATACTGTTAGAAATTGGCAATGCACTCTCTAAACAAAGATACAGGGTCGCAGCAACTCAGCTTCTTGAATCACTGGTATCTGACCCCAACGTCGAAATCGTTCCATTGTCAGACGACCTCTACAGCGCTGCTTTCAACTTATTTAGGAATCGTCTCGATAAAGAGTGGGGACTCATTGACTGTGTATCATTCGTTGTGATGCACGAGCGAGGAATTTTTGATGCGCTGACTACAGATGACCATTTCAATCAGGCAGGCTTTCGAGCGTTGCTGAGGAGTTGAAGCCATTGTCTGCTTGAACGCCTAACGCACCTTCCAGCCAGCAGGGATTCTCACAAAATGAGATCGCACTCGCCAATCATGCAGGAGCGATCGCAGAAATTAAGATAATTTGGAAGCAGTCGAGCGATCGTATGATCTAGGCGGTACGGCAAACAGTAGGCTCAGGTAATCGATCGCCGATCGCTTCATAAGCAATCATCAAAGACTCTAACGCTTCGATGCCATTGGTGACTGCTGACTCGTAGGTGTCTCCATGTGTCCGCCACTGCTGTCCAGGAAAATCAGGAAAGCCAACTAGAAAGCAATCATCTTCATCTGACCACTGAATTACCATCTGGTATTTGAGCTTAGTCATGCTGTTGCTCCTTGACAATCTTAATCGCCTCGCGCACTTCCTTCTCCTGATAGCGTTTTGCGTCTGCTCCATCCCTGCCAGAAACCGTGATTTTCCCAGCATACAAAAAGTGCGTCCAGTTTGTATGGCTCCCCTTGCCCGGAAGTTCACTAGAGCCAGCTTGTTGCAGCATTTGTTTCAGTTCTCGAATCTTTTTGGGCATGACAAAGACTGACGCGTCCCCATAGCCAGAAAAGCTTAACATCCTGACTATTTCATCCGCGATCGCATCTTAAGTGAAGCCCGACCGCTATGAAAGATAGAGACTCAGGGCTTTTTCCAGTACGCTAGCTCTTACTGGACTTAGGAGCGCTATGAAAATTGCGACGTGGAATGTTAACTCGGTGAGAACTCGGCTGGAACAGGTTGTGGGATGGTTGCAGGACAATCCGACGATCGACGTGCTGTGTCTCCAAGAAACCAAAGTGGTGGATGAAACTTTTCCACGATCGGCATTCACAGATCTCAATTATCAGATCTATACTTTTGGGCAAAAAAGCTATAACGGCGTAGCGTTGGTGAGCCGATCGCCGCTTTTAGAAGTCAGCATGGGATTTGGGGCAGTGTTGCCAGACACTCTAGTGGGTGATTTAGATGAACAGAAACGGGTGATCACTGGAGTTTTAGATGGGGTTCGAGTGGTCAACCTCTATGTCCCCAACGGGTCAGCGATCGGAAGTGACAAATACATCTATAAACTGCACTGGCTCAAGGTGTTGCGAGAATATCTGCAAGTCTTGCGGCAACAGTCAGCAAATTTGTTGGTGTGTGGCGACTTCAACATCGCTTTAGAAGATTTGGATATTCACGATCCTAAAGGGCGCGAAACGCAGGTGATGGCGACCGACGTTGAGCGGGCTGCTTTGCGTCACGTTCTTGATTTGGGTCTGTCAGATGCGTTTCGCAAATTTAATCAAGAAGGCGGACAGTTTAGCTGGTGGGATTATCGCACCGGGGCGTTTCGTCGCAACGCAGGCTGGCGAATTGATCATCATTATCTCACTCCTGACTTATATGACCGGGCGATCTCCTGCACGATCGACACGGCCCCTCGCAAGCTGACCCAGCCAAGTGATCACACACCAGTGATCGTCGAACTTTCGCTAAGTTAATAAGAAAGTAGCGCAGGTTCAACTTTATGTATTTAGTGACTGGGGCAACAGGTGGGTTAGGTCGTCGCATCGTCAGGCTGCTGCGAGAGCAAGAGTTATCGGTGCGATCGCTAGTGCGATTAATGTCAAATTATGCCGAACTTGAGCATCGTGGCTCTGAGATTTTGATTGGAGATTTGTCTCGCGATCGCGACATTCAGAAAGCGGTGCAAGGGGTGCAGTTTGTGATCAGTGCTCACGGCGGTGAGGCTGAAGCGATTAACTATCAGGCTAATATTGACCTGATCGATCACGCCAAAGCTGAGGGCGTTCAACACTTTGTGTTTATCTCTGTGCTGGGAGTCGATCGCGGCTATGAAGATGCTCCGGTCTTTAAAGCAAAACGCGAAGTCGAAAAATATCTCCAGACCAGCGGGTTGAATTACACCATTCTGCGCCCTTCAGGATTCGCTTCTAACTTGTTGCCGTTAGCAGAGCAGTTTCGCCGGACTGGGCTCTATCTATTAATTGGCGATCCGCAGAGCCGCACCTCGATCGTTAGCACCGATGACTTGGCGAAAATTGCGATCGCGTCCGTCTCTCTAGAAGCGGCGCATCATCAAGTTCTACCCATAGGCGGGGCTGAGATTTTGCAGCGTCAAGAGATTCCTCGCATCTTTGGGCGAATTTTTAATCGAGAACCCACTATCATCAATCCGCCGCTCTTTGCCTTTGACGCGACTCGCAGTTTGGTCGGCTTGCTCAACCCCAACAGTCAAGAATCATTGGGGACTCTAAGAGCACTCCTCGCCAACGAGTTTTTCTGCACCCCTGCTGAAACTGAGCGCCTCGAATCTCTCTTTAATCTGAAGCTAGAGACGCTAGAAAGCTTTTTGAGACGATATTTGAGTGTTTAAGTCTAAACTCCGATCGCCCATGCTAGACCCATTGCCACGATCGCACCGATCGTGGTGTTAAAAATGTTCACCACTTCATTCGTCATCCAATCAAACTTTGATTGCAGCGTTGCGCCAATCACGCTTTCGAGATTGGTAGCTATAAAGGCGGCCACGACGCACAGCACACCCCCGATCGGGCTAATCATGCCGACTGACCAGGCGACGATCGCGAGAACGATCGAGGCCACAATGCCTGCTAGGGTGCCTTCTAAGCTCACCGCTCCTTCGGTGCCTCTAGGCACTGGTTTTAGGGTTGTGATCAAAAAAGTCCGGTTGCCATAAGCTTTGCCAATCTCACTGGCGCAGGTGTCTGAGAGCTTGGTGCAAAAACTAGCTACATAGCCCAACATCAGCACGCCATAGAATTGATTGCCCCAGCCTGTGCTCGAGATGAACAGCAAGCCTAACGCACACAGAATGGCGGTCAGCGCCGATCCCCACACGTTTTCTGGTCCGCGTGCGCCCGATCGCTTCTCAGCAATGCCTAGAGCTTCTTTTTGGGCTTTGCCAACAAAGGTGATGCCTGACCCAACTAAAAAGTAGAAGCCGACCACGAGATAGCCCGGCCACCCCAAAACTCCCCAGACAATCACCCCCAAAAACCAAGCGTGAAAAATGCCTGCGGGAGTTAGCAGCTTTTTAGGAGCCAGCCCGACGATCGCCAGCAAAACGGTGTTGACAGCGATCGCAACTAACCAATTACTGAAGAGGAATGAAACCATCAGCAAACCCAGAAATTCGCCATAATTTATTCTGACACCTAACCTGGCTGATCCTATGTCTTCTGTACTTTTCCACCTGGCTTTTCCGGTGACTGATATCGCTCAAACCAAAGCGTTTTATGTGGATGGTTTGGGCTGTGGGTTGGGTCGAGAAACCTCTCAGGCGGTCATTCTCGACCTATATGGGCATCAGCTAGTGGGGCATCGCGTCGATGAGCCGCTCGTGCCTCAGACGGGCGTATATCCCCGACATTTTGGTCTGGTGTTTAGCGATCGGGCAGATTGGGAAGCTCTGCTAACGCGAATTCGGCAGCAGCAAATCGCTCTCTACCAGTCGCCCAAACACCGATTTGCCGGAACGCTGCTCGACCACGAAACGTTCTTCTTATCCGACCCGTTTAAAAACTTAATGGAGTTTAAGGTTTACGCTCACGCTGAGGCAATTTTTGGCGGCCGTGACACTGCCCAAATTGGCGATCTTGCAGCGCTGCATCCAGCCAACTGAGGCCTGCTAGCCTAATATCTTTTGTGATGCCTGACTTTTTCTCGCAGCGCGACGGCGACAGCTTCTAACCCTTTGGGGTCTTGCACCATCCAAGCGTGAAGCGGCACGTTAACCTGAATGTTTCGCCCTACCGGAGTTTGAGAACTGGTGGCTGGCACGATCATCAGATCCATCGGAGTCCAAATGGAGGTGAAGTTCAGCTTTTCTAGCATCGGCATATCTCGGTTGAGACTATTGATAAAAGGGCTGTTAGGGCGCATTTGCAGACAACCCGGACGCTGAGATAGATAGGCGGTCAAGGTGCCGTTGTGAGGCGATGCGATCGTCACAAAGCGCTGCACGCGATCGAGTCCGCCTAGTCGCTGCACATAATAGCGGCTGACGATGCCGCCCATGCTAAAACCAACCAGATCAAAGGGCTGGTGATGGGGCAAGATTGACTCAATATAGGTGTCAAGCTGATGGGCGAGGCGATCGAGTTCACAATCTCCGTTTGAAGGAATGAGATTAACGCTATGCACCTCCCAGCCTTGTTGACGTAAATAAGCGGTCATGGGTTTAAAGACAGTGTTGGTGTCGGTCAGCCCGTGCACCAGCACTAGGGGATTGAGTGGCTCTGATGAATTCATTCGTTAAAGAGAACGCGGATCTCTAGCTTAATAGTGCCCGATCGCAACTGGACATGGATCAGGGACAGACTGTGAAACGTCCCTCGATCCAGTCGAGCCGCAGATCAGATCAGAACAGTGCGAATCAGCTAACGCTAGTTTTTCTCGCTTTTCTCCATGTCGCTTTTGCTCTTAGGGGCCGCGATCGGAGCCGGACTCGCCTCTGACTTTGAAGCCGGAGCCGGACTGTCTGCACTAGGGCTATTCGCCGCACCCGGTGGGGCCGCACTGGCCGCTTTTTGAATCTGGTCTTTATATTGAGCCGGAGCTAGAGAAATCGCCGAGTCAAACAGGGGTTTTGCCTCCTCTGGCTTGCCCTGGGCTTTGAGCACCAGCGCCTTGCCAAACACAGGCTGAAAGTCTTGCTTATTGCCCTTCATCGCTTCGTCAAAGACTCCAACCGCTTCGCTATAGCGTTTTTGAGACGCAAACACCCGACCTAGCAAAACTTGAACTGCCGTCACATCGACACTACCCGCTTGGTTTTCGTTGGCTTTAGGGGCAGTTTTGAGTGTGTCTTGCAGCATTCCGATCGCCGCTTCGGGGCGCTGCTGCTCAATCAATAGCCCGGCTAGCCCTTGCAGAGCATTGAGATCGCCCGGTCTCGTGTTGAGAATAGTTCGATAGGCTTGAGCGGCTCCCTCTTTATCTCCGGTTTGCTGTCTGGCTTGGGCCAGCAACACGGCATATTCGCTTTGATTAGGGTTGAGCTTGGCCAGCTTTTCGAGGGGCGCGATCGCGCCCTTAATATCAGTCATTCTCAGCCGCGCTTCTAGCAGCCCGCGCAGGGCAGTTTGGTTGTCTGGCTCTCGCTTGAGCACTTCTTCATAGCCTCTCGCTTGAGCTTCAACATCGGCTTTTTTGGCCTCGACTGACTGCGTTGGGCTAGGAGTCGCCGCCACATTTTTTTGCGGGGTAAACGTCGCACTGATGAGAGGAATGATGGACACCCCTAACAGACCGATCGTTGCGATGATCAACACCACGTTTAGCAGCCAGCGATTCTTCCGCTTTTCAGTCACAATCTTGCCTCGAATGCTACAGCGTATTTAATATAGTCTGTCAGGCTGACGATCGACGATAAAAAACGGGCAATAGATACACATTTCTCTACGACCCGTTGGGAGTGTCACGATCGAGCCTTGGCTAACTCACTGCTTGAGCCGACTGCTGAGTCGATGCCCCAGCCATAGCAGCTTGTGGCTTTTCGGCTGGGTCTATCTGTGACAACTCGATATGATTGAGCAGTGTTGTCACAAATGAGAAGAGTAAGAAGGGTAACGATAGCACGAGCACCAGCCCAACCGTTGTCAGGGCATAGACCGGACGACTCGCGCCCATCATGGCCATGGCTGCCGCTAAACTGATAAAAATTACAATCAGCCAAACGATGATCTGACCGTAAACATCCCCAAACGAGAGGGTGCACACAACTCGATATTTTTGCAGATTATTCATAGGGTTGCCTCGCAGTGGCGATCTAAATCTGGGACTTTTTTTGGGACTTTTTTTGGGACTCTTTGCAAACCAGAGTTTAGGCAAAAAGCTCTGTAAACCTCCAAGATAAAGCTGACCTTGAGGGTTTCCTCATTTTTGACATCTAACTGCAAAAATTTTTACATCCCTTCACGATCGCTCTGATGCGACCCAGCAGATATAGACGAAATAAAGCAACACCGCTTAAGGTAGCAAGAACGAACTTTATTCGCTGACTTTTCTGACCCATGCCGCTAGAACATATTGAAATTCTCTCAGCTAGTGAAATTCGGCGCACGCTGACCCGTTTAGCGTCGCAAATCGTTGAAAAATCAGGAGATCTGTCCAAACTCGTGCTGTTAGGAATTTATACTAGAGGGGTGCCGCTGGCGGAGAAATTAGCAGAGCAAATTGAAGGGTTAGAAGGGGTAAAGGTGGCGATCGGGGCACTTGACATCACCTTTTATCGAGATGATTTCGACACGATCGGAATTCGCACCCCTGCCAAAACTAATATCCCGTTTGATCTCTCCGGCAAAACTGTGGTGCTGGTTGACGATGTGATCTATAAGGGGCGAACGATTCGAGCCGCGCTAGATGCCGTGATTGACCACGGCAGACCCGAAGTGATTCGACTAGCGGTGCTGGTCGATCGTGGCCATCGTGAGGTGCCGATCCATCCCGACTTTACGGGCAAAAAGCTGCCGACTGCTAAAGAAGAACGGGTCAAAGTCTATCTTCAAGACATTGATGGCCGAGATGGTGTGGAATTAATTAAAGATTGATCAGGTAGGTTAAGCCCCATGGATTCTTTTGCAGAAACCCAAACTCGCAAGGCCGATCATCTTCGCATTTGTCTAGATGAAGATGTGCAGTGTCGAGACGTGACGAATGGATTAGATCGCTATCGATTTGTTCACAACTGTTTGCCAGATCTCAATCTCAGCGATATCAATCTCAGCACCACATTTTTAGGCAAACCCCTAGGCGCACCGATTTTGATCTCGTCTATGACGGGGGGCACAGAGTTTGCAAAGCTGATTAATTATCGTCTGGCAGAGATTGCCCAACACTATAAACTGGCGATGGGCGTGGGGTCTCAGCGAGTAGCGGTCGAAAATCCTCAAGTGGCAGACACATTTAAGATTCGGGCGATCGCGCCGAATGCCGTCTTGTTTGCCAATTTGGGTGCCGTTCAGCTTAACTATCGCTATGGTCTTGACGAATGTCAGCGCGTCGTTGAGTTGCTCGAAGCCGATGCCCTGATTTTGCATCTCAATCCCCTGCAAGAATGTGTGCAGACGAGAGGCGACACTAATTTTCGTGGGCTGCTAGAAAAAATTGCAGTGCTTTGCGATCGGCTTCCCGTTCCAGTCGTCGTCAAAGAAGTGGGGAACGGCATTTCAGGACCGATCGCTCAAAAACTGATTGCGGCCGGGGTGGCCGCGATCGACGTGGCGGGGGCAGGGGGCACCTCTTGGGCAAAAGTCGAGAGCAACCGAGCGCAAGACGATAAACAGCGCCGACTGGGGGCAACCTTTGCGGATTGGGGCATTCCGACGGCTGAGTGCGTTACGGCGGTGCGAGCTATTTCACCAGAGATTCCCCTTATTGCGTCTGGGGGGCTGCGAAACGGCTTAGAGATCGCTAAGACGATCGCTCTAGGCGCTGATCTCGCAGGGTTGGCGTTTCCTTTTTTGCAAGCGGCTAGTGAGTCTGAAGCGGCCCTACACGGGTTAGCCGATGTGTTGATATCAGAAATCACCACGGTGCTTTTCTGCACGGGCAATGCCACCCTGACCGCCTTAAGACAGTCAGGGTCTTTGCTCTCAACTGCCTCTAAGACTCAAAGTAGTGTGGCGTAAAGCTCCCGTGTAGCCCGTAGGGAACATGATGCTTGAGATGAAGGCGAGCGATCGCGCCTTTTTCTAAATCTTTGGCATCAAGAATCACCACATCGGTACGATCGTGCTGGCTGTCATAAACCATCGTCAACAGCCAGCCGTCATCTTCATCGCCCTCGACTTGGGTATAGAGTCCTGCTGCTCCGGGCAACCCACGCGGCACAAACACAGGCTCGCCGACATAGCCATCGGGGGCAGCGCTCCAGAGTTGACGCTGCTCCGATTTGACATCGACTTTGAGAATGGCTTGCAGTGGGGCGTTGCCTGCTGGCGGTATAGCGCGGCTCCCATATAGACATAGCGATGTTCGCGTCCTGCTTTAGCCGGGTGAATAAACGGAAACTCACAGCAGCGAGGCTCAATCAACTGACGATCGACCGCTTTGGTTTCTAAATTCATGCGAAAGCGCCACAACTGACCCGGCGCAAGGGCCGTAAAGTCGGTTTCGCGATAGTCAGCCCCAGCCTCGACCGCAGGCAAATTTTCATAGCAGATGGAGTCAATCACAATTTCGCCCGCTTGCTCATAGGCGTTGGCATGATGAAACACAAACCCCGATTGAGTTTCAAGAATTATCGGCTTGGGGCGTGATGCGACATCGCGAGGAATAATGATCACCCGCGTCGGTTTGTCAGGCTGAAATTTAATACATTCACCGGGCGATCGGGTGCCCATTAAAAATGGCACTGGATTAAACGCCACCGGATTTTGAAAAAAGATGCAGTAGTTGGGCGTGATGGCAAAATCATGAATGAAGGCAAATCCCGGCACCGGATGACTGTGCTGACGAACGATCGTTCCAGCCAGATCTAATTCGTAAAGATTGATCGTAAATGACAGCCCTGCTTTGATAGAAAAATTAACTAAGCACGGTGCGCCGCCGTCAAACTGAGAAGCCGGATCAATCCAGGGATGGGCCGCAAACGGTGCGCCGGGCTGCAAGGCTCCATCAAAATATTCTTGACCCAAGGTTTCCAACGTGCGCGGATCGAGGCGATGAGGCTCTGCGGCTTCCCAGAGAGCCAGCAGTTTTCCTCCCCAGTAAAGGATCTGGGTATTCGCAATATTTTTAATTTTGGTATCAAAGGCGTTGGCTAACCAGCCTCCTGGCTTTTGAGTTCCAAACACGCCGCGATAGAGAATGCGTCCTGCTTGCTGTTCGGCAACATATCCTTCAGTGTGAACAAAGCGATTGCGAAAGTGTGCGCGTCCGTTTTGAAACGCGATCGCGCAGATCATTCCATCCCCATCAAACGGATGTTGAACCCGCTGTCCATTTACGTCTAGCCGTCCTGGCCCGTTGCGAAACAAGGTGCCATTTAACTCAGGCGGAATCTGCCCCTCAACGTCATCAATCCAGTAATCATATTCATGATCGAGAGAGCGATATCCCTTCTGCCATTCTTGCGTATTATAGGACGCGATCGGAATCGTAGGCGCGTGTTCACCAAGCTGAAAACTTTGCATAGTCACTGTGTTGCAGAGCGTTGAGTGTTTAAATAATCACCACGAGTTTAAAATTCGTAGCCCATGCGAATCTTCTTTAATCGACCGGATTAAAGAGAGCAACGCTTTGTGATTCACTGGTCGTTTTACTAATCGATCGGTTTGTCAATAATGACTTCTCTTCTTCGAGGCGGCACTAGCTCTGAAACTAAATCTGGTAACTCTAAGGTGGAGAAAGATTTAGCATCAGCAGCGCTCTGTCCCAAGTCTTCAGAGGCTCCGGGTAACCAACCCAGAAATATTAAGGGCAGCAGGGTGCTGAGGTTTGTGATCAGCACGAGCAGCCACAGCTTATCAAAGTTGGTTTCGTTGATGCCCAGCCAATGAGTCAACACCGCCCCAAACTCATAAGACACCAGCCCAGCCAGATTAACAACTGACATCAATAGAGCAAACAGAGTCGCTTCAACACCGGGTGGGCACAGTCTGGCAGCCAGCACCAAAACGGGCATGAAAGCGATTTGCCCCATCACTGTCAAAACCAGACTGTCACCGAGACTAAACCAGCGATCGTCGATGCCGATGGCTCGATTGGCGTGGGTAACAAGCAGCATCATGGTCATGCCCAACGCAGATGAAGCCACGATCGACCATCCAAAAATCACCCGAAACGGCACAGACTTAAGAAATCGCTGATAGACCCAAATCCCTACAAGGGCCGCAATGCTGGTGACGAGTCGCACTCGCCCCAAAAACTCAGGCTCAAACCCTAGCTCGTTAGTCGAAAAATAGAAAAATGCCGATTCTGCGGTGGGGGTCGCTTGCCACAGAAACAGAAACGCAGTGGGCATCCAGATCGATTTCTGAGTGATGGCTTGTTTGAGTTGCCCCAATTGAGTTCGCACGATCGACCAGTCTGACTTTTCAGTCACTGGCGATTCGGCAATCCACCAAGCGACCGCAGACATAATTAAAGGAAAGAATGCCGTGATGGCAAACACCGTTTGCGTGTCAAACTGAGCCAGCAGCCAGCCGCTCAGATAAGCGGTTACTAGCCCACCCACCGCAGAGGCACCCCAGCAGAGGGCTTGCAGTGACCCAGCCCCACTCACAGACTCTGACCGCGCCCGCTCAACGACTAGCGAATCGACAATCACATCGCTAACTGCAACTGATAGAGAACCCAAGGCGATCGTTAGGGTGGCCGCCCAAGGACTGTGCACGATCGTGGCCAGAGCCACCCAAGACAGTGCGCCCAAAAACCCCGACAGCACTAAATAGGGTCGTCGTCGATAGCCAAAGATAGGCAGCCCGTCAGAAACAAAGCCAAACAGAGGCTTAATCATCCACGGCAGGGCCACAATGCCCAGCAGGGCAGACACCTCAGCAGGACTCAGCCCTAGCTCATCTTTGAGAAAGAAGCTAACGGCCAATCGTGCTAACCCTAAAACTCCTTGCACAAAGTAGACCAGCAAGATCGCGATCAACTCTGCTGAAGGCTCATGTCCGAAAAATATCTTTTCGGTCAGCGATTCTTTAAACTTTAACCAACTAGACTGGGAAACAATCATTGATAATTTTTAACAAATATCAATCAATAGTCCCCATCATAGCCCTATATCTCAGCCATGGGAGTCCTTTTCTATCATCGAACCCAGATTTAGGAGTCACGATTATCAAAAAGAAAGCTAGTCCGTAGCTTGATACTTTGACATTAAACGTAATATTGGTTTACATTAGGGATAGCTAATGCACTCCAGAGAACCCACCATGCAAGACACTCAAAAAGTAACGGCTCCCATTGCTTCTGAAGACCGCAACGCCTGGAAGTTTGGTTTCACGCCTCAAGCTGAGTTGTGGAACGGTCGCTTTGCCATGATTGGCTTTGTGGCCGCCCTCGCGACCGAATATTTTTCAGGAGAAGGCACTTTGCGTTTTCTGGGTCTGCTGTAATTATTTCTTTTCTAAGTTTCTGTCTAATTTCAGAGATTAGACTGACGGGCACTTTTTCTAAGGTGCCCGTGTTTTTGTTCTTTTTCGGTGGAAATCTACAAAAAAGACCCAGGGCATGACCCCTGAGTCTTTTTAACTCTATTCGCGGGACGGATTGCTCACGGCCCAGCCATTAGACGATCGGATTTAGCGAATATATTCCTTCAACACACTGTTGCGATTAGGATGGCGCAACTTGCGGAGCGCCTTGGCTTCGATTTGACGAATCCGTTCGCGAGTGACGTTAAAGATCTGCCCGATCTCTTCTAGAGTCTTCATGCGGCCGTCGTCTAGACCGTAGCGCAGTCTCAACACGTCTTTCTCGCGAGGGCTGAGAGTGGCCAAAACGCCTTCGAGGTCTTCTCGAAGCAGGTTTTTAGACACCTGATCTTCAGGGGTCTCACCGTCTGACTCAATAAAGTCACCCAGGCGAGAATCTTCTTCTTTGCCGATCGGGGTTTCTAGCGAGATCGGCAACTGAGCAGACTTGGCGATGAAGCGAAGTTTCTCGATCGTCATCTCCATGCGAGTTGCAATCTCTTCTTCAGTGGGCTTTCGACCCATCTCTTGGGAGAGAAGCTTAGTGGTTTTTTTGATTCGAGAGATGGTTTCGTAGAGGTGAACCGGGAGGCGAATCGTGCGAGACTGGTCAGCGATCGCTCTGGTGATGGCCTGACGAATCCACCAGGTGGCATAGGTTGAGAACTTGTAGCCCTTTTCGTGGTCAAACTTTTCAGCCGCCCGAATTAGACCCAAGCTGCCTTCCTGAATCAGGTCTTGAAAAGAAAGACCCCGGTTCATGTATTTCTTGGCGATCGACACCACCAGACGCAGGTTAGACTGCACCATTTTGTCTTTGGCGCGGCGACCTAAATGCAGTCGATGCCGAAACGCTGTCAGGGGCATATTGACTTCGCTAGCCCACTCTTTGTCTTGAGGTTCACGGCTCAACTTTTCTGTCAGCCTGACTCGAATTCGCTCTAGCTCTAGCAAGTCTGCGATTTTCCGCGCTAGTTCGATTTCTTCATCGGCTCTCAGCAGACGAATCCGACCGATCTCTTGCAGATACAGCCGAATCGAGTCTTCGGTGTAGTGCTTTTTCTTGGCTTGTGCTCGACGGCGGGCGGCGCGAGCCTTGCCTGTTTTGGTGTCATCATCTGCCGGAGAATCCGGCTCGTCTTGGTCATCTTCGTCATAAAGCTCGATTTCGGTATCAAGCGGTTCATCAGAAGGACTGCTAAGACTGAGTGCTTCGAGTACGTCGTTGGCCTGGGTCATGCCGCGTTCCTCATGCTCCTTAAGGGGTGAAAGTGAAAAATTTAAGCACCGGAGAACGGTTGGTCGTTCAATTTGGTTACAAGATGTAGCCACGGGCTTTCTGTCGTTGTAGCAGTTGCGCGTCTTTTTAGAGAGATCGCTCTCTCAATCGAGGGGCGGCTAACCACCATAGAAAACTAAGGGTATGCTGCATTCTCGCAAAGATCTTGCGGGGTAGAGATACCAACTCAAAAGCCACTATTGCTGAATGGTTTAATGTCTCCCCAATTGTAGCTTTTCTCACAAAAGATGCACCTTTTTTGTCCGCCTTAATCTGCAAAGTTAGAAAATTGAGATGGAAAGGAGTCTGTCTATGGGATGGTTGGCTCATGGAGCAGTCAAAAGCTTTTGTGACTACAAGGATTGACATCAGCATGGGTTATCGCTCAATCCAAAGTCATGCAATAGTCATGCAATAAACGGTTGCCTCTAATGTTGGGCAGAGAGATAGCTGCCGTTGATCAGCACTAAGTTCCGTCCAAATATCACCTCCAAATCGCACTTAAAGGTTAGACGGCTAAATCTATGTCTCCATAGATGTTACGTTAGCCCAAATTTAAGAACTTGGGTCTAGACTCCATATTAAGTTAGATGATCTTTTTGCTCATTTAAGTTTGGCGGGTAAGCAGGTTAGGGATTTTTTTGAGCGCGATCGTAGCGATCGTAAAAGAACAAACCTGATATAGAGCAACCACTTTAGCCGCAGCAAGCTGCTAATGCTACGGGTGTGAAAATATTAGGAAACTTGATGACTCAAACTTGAATTGATTGAAAAATTTGGGTTAATCAACCCTGCCATAGTTGATTGACGGTCACAAACTCATATCCTCGATTCCGCAGTGCTGGGATCAGATGGTCAACGATCTCTGCTACATCCTCTCCGCCACAATATCCATCGTGTAGGACAATGATGGAGCCATTTTGAACCTGATCTAAGACTCGCTGCACTACGATCGCTACGCCCGGCTGCACCCAATCTTCAGGAATCACGCTCCACATCACAGGGCGATAACCCCATTGATTAAGCAGCCCTAAGGTTTTGGGGGTAAACAGCCCGTTTGGGGGGCGAACATCAATTAATGAGAGAGATGAGTCTTGACAAGCGTTGACGATCGCGCTTTTTGTCTGCTCTAAGTCTTGCTTGAGTTGATGGCCAGACATCGTGGCAAATGACTGATGTTCATAGCCATGTAGACCTAGCCAATAGCCTTTTTGATGAATGGCTTGAGCGAGGGCAGGGGCGCGATCGACGCAAATTCCTAACCAAAAAAAGCTGGCAGGAATGTGATGGCGATCGAGCACCTCTATCAAAGCAGACGTGTAAGGAGGATAAGGCCCATCATCAAAAGTGAGCGCAATTTTAGAAACTTGCGGGTCACCCGTCCACAAACAGTTAGGAAAGTTGGGTTTAAGAAGGCGATGGATGAGCGGGTAGAACGGAGCGAACTGCATAGATCAAGAAGCTTAGAGATCAGTGGATCTGGGTAGTAAATAAGGCAGTGCCCCTTGTCCGGGCGAGTCACCGATAGGATCTAACCCACGATCGTAAGCCCCTCTTATAATGAGTGGTACGTTGAGGCTCAGCTAGTTAACAGGGCGACAAAGCTGTCGTGCCGAGGCAGACTGAATCAGCGAAAAAAGCACATCGGAACTGAGGGGATTGACTAAGAAGCCATCAAACCCCGGATTTTCGTCTTGGTGAAGCCAACTTGGGGCGTGAGCATCGGTCAGAGCGACCAGCGTAATGTTGTCAGCATCGGCGATCGCTCTCAGAGCATAAACAAGCTTTCGTGACCAGGTTCTATGGTTGCCTTGCACAATCACTAGACACGGCGGGTTTTGATGAACTCGATCGACTGCCTGATCTGGCGTGGTGACAATTTCTACGGCACATCTTAAACGTTCCAGAAGAAATTCTAACCCGTGCAAATCTTCAGTTTGCTGCGTTAAGAGTAAAACGTGACTCGCTGCGAATTTCATGACGAGATATATCAAGCTATTCGTCACTATAGCGGTCACAAAAACTGACTTTTTTAGAAATTAAATGATAAAAGCCTCTCAGACATTGCTTTTTAAGTTTTAGGTTTCGATAAACTGCTTCCATTTTTCTTAGTTTTTGTCGCTTATCAATCATTAACTTAAATTTTTTAGGTCAAGTAATGGGTCGATAGACTGTTAAGGACTGAGTTGAGAAATGCATTGATAAACCATCCCAGCGATCGCTGGCTCATTTTACTGAAAGCTTTTGTGTTGTTGGCTTTTGAGCTTTATATAGTTCCTCAAGCCAGCCCGATCGAGGTCAAACTCTAAAGGTTTTTATCACAATTTGGCAGATCATCAAAGCACTATTTATCGTCTGACGTTTCATTACTTTAGAAGGTTTTTCCAGAAAGATTAAGGATTTATCTAGAAGAGGCTGTGCTACCAGTCAAGCCTCGCCTGAGACTAACCGTTCACTGCTGTATTTTTTATTACCTCTCTTAGAAGAGACAGTCTAGAGTTAGCCTATTGAAGATGCTTACAGGGTAAGTTGTTCTAATTAAAGAAAACAAAAACTGTGTTGACTACCGATTTTCTTTATGTTTTTGTTATCTACTATTACTAGATTTGTGAGTTAGTGCTCTCGAAATTTCTTCAAATTCAGTATGATTTCTTAACAATTAATCCCTTTGATTACAAATTTTTCTCTCTGACTAAAGCCTGTCCTATGAGAGTGGCCAAATCTGCTCTTCCAGCTTCGATCAAGGCGCGATCGCGAATTCGGCAAGAATCGCAGACTCCGCAGGGATGATCGCCCCCTTGATAGCAAGACCAAGTGAGGGCGATCGGCACCCCCAACTGCAAGGCGCGATGCACGATATCAACCTTTGAGCTAGTGACTAAAGGGGCAACTAGTTTAGGTGCGCTGCCATTGATCCCGACTTTTGACGAAAGAGTAGCAAGGTGCTGAAACGCCTCTAAATATTCGGGACGACAATCGGGGTAGCCAGAATAATCGACAGCGTTAATGCCCAGATAAACCGCCTCGGCACCTTTTGCTTCGGCGAGCGAGAGCGCGATCGCGATAAACACCGTGTTCCGTCCGGGCACATAGGTTGTGGGAATCACGTCAGCCTGAGTGCCCTCAGTAGGAAGAGAAATGGCGAGATCGGTCAACGCAGAACCGCCCCACTGAGCTAGGTTTACCTCGATCACAAAATGATCTTGAATCTTGAAGTGAGCGGCAACTTGAGCGGCGGCGACTAGCTCACGATCGTGGCGCTGACCATAATTTAACGACAGGGCAATCACGTCATAGCCATCGACGATTGCCTGAGCGGCCGACGTTGCAGAATCTAATCCTCCAGAGAGAAGGACAACGGCTTTAGGTTTCATGGTGATTCTGAAAAGGGAGGGCTAGTAAAGATCTTCAGCAGTTTGGCGATCGTGGTTGAATTCTCTCATTATCTTTGAGCAAGTTTAGGAACGCGCCCGGTTAGCCCTGTCATCAGTTTGAGGGCAAAAGATTTGATCGGCAGCACAGTTTGCAGCACCCCCAACCCCAAGCGACGTAAAAGCACGATCGCAAGAATGTTGTTAGAAAAGGTGCGATCGAGCAAATCGGTAAAGCCCAAAATCACCAAGTTCTCCCACTTGCGCCAGCGCTCATAGCGTTTGAGAACTTTGAGGGTGGAAATATCTTCGCCTTGTTGATGAGCAGTTTGCAAGACCTGGGCCAAAGCCGCCGCATCTCGAATGCCCATGTTAATGCCCTGCCCACCGACCGGATGGCAACAGTGGGCTGCATCACCAATCAGCGCCAGTCGCGGCAACACATAGCGAGTGCTGTGCATAAGCTGCACCGGAAACACGTAGCGATCGCCCTCTAGCGCCAGCTTGCCCATGTGATCGCCATAGCGCCGAGTCAGTTCTTTGAGAAAGTGATCATCGTCTAGGTTCACGATCGCTGCTGCCTCAGCGCGGGGAGCCGTCCAGACAATGCGACATCGATTGCCCGGCAACGGCAAAATGGCAAACGGCCCACTTGACCAAAATCGCTCGTAGGCCGTGTGATTGTGAAATTTCTCAGGTTTGATAGTCGCCACAACGCACGACTGCCAATATTGCCAGCCGTGAGTGCGAATTCCGGCTTGTTGACGAAGCGGCGATCGTGCTCCATCGGCGGCTACGACTAACCGAGTCCGAATTTGCTTAACTTCGCCGTTGACCGCTATCTCTAGGGTTGCGCCGTTAGGCTGGATATCGGTTTTCACGACCTTTGCCGGACACAGCCAAGTCACCTGCGAATTTTGCCGCAACGAGTCTTGAAGGGCCGCGATCAAAACGTGATGCTCGGCCACATAGCCCAAGGTCTGGGCACCTAAATCTTGAGGCAAAAACTGCACCACTTGGGGATAGTCGGCATCTGAGAGGCGAATCTTGGTGTAGGTCTCAAGCTGAGGACGAATCTGCTCCCAAACGCCAAGTCCGTCAAAAATGCGACCAGAAAGCGGAGAAATGTTATAGGCTTGCCCTCTAGCGCTGGCGATCGATTGAGCCTCGGCTTCAATCAGCACCACCGTCAAGCCTGAATCTTTGAGCGCACAGGCGAGGGTTGCCCCGACCACACCGCCCCCCACGATCGCCAAGTCATAGTCATAGGTTAGAGAACTGGGTCTAGGGGCCGCGATCGTCATCTTAGGGATAGGATACGAAACTTTACATCTATTGTTGCGCGAATTCTGAAGCCTATCAAGCGCACAGCGGGCACAATTTTGACGGGCTGAAGTAAGGTATTCAAGAACTGGAACTCTAAAACGGAACTCTAAAACTATGTCACTGCGAGAAAAAATTGCATTCTATTTAGAAGATATTGAGTCTCCCTTAGGCAGAGGAATCAATCTCTTAATTACCGGATTAGTTCTAGTTTCTTCAGCCATTTTTGTGGTAGAAACTTATAAAATTCCTGGATCTCTCAGACAGCCATTAGATCTCTTAGAAGATGGAATTCTCATAATTTTTGTGATTGAATATCTACTGCGAGTTTGGGTAGCTGACCAGAGAGTTAAGTATGTTTTTAGCCTTTACTCGATCGTAGACTTGCTGGCGATCGTGCCCTTTCTGCTGGGCTTTGCCAATATTGGATTTCTGAGAATCTTTCGCTGGTTCCGCATTCTCCGTTTGATTCGCTTTATCGAAGGTGGCACTATTTTTGGCTATATCAGCAGCGAAGACAGCGTGATTCTGGCCCGAATATTTTTCACGCTTTTCTCGATCATTTTTGTTTATTCAGGCTTGATCTATCAAGTTGAGCACCCGACCAACTCTCAAGACTTTAAGACATTTTTAGATGCGGTTTATTTCTCGGTGTCTACGATTACGACGGCGGGGCTAGGAGACATCACGCCTAATTCACAAATAGGTCGTCTTTTGACTGTTTCAATGCTGCTCACAGGCGTAGTTCTGATTCCCTGGCAGTTAGGAGATTTGATCAAACAGCTAGTCAAAACGGCTGATCAGATTCAGATTGATTGCTCAACGTGCGGTTTGTCGTCTCATGACTCAAATGCCCAGTTTTGTAAGGTTTGCGGCGTTGCGCTCTCAAATCACAGTCACTAAGCAGAGAAACAGGGCTTCTGTCCATTCGACGATCGCCCCATAAGTGTCTCCGGTTTGTCCGCCTAGTTGGTGATTAAACCATGCCCCGGTGAGAATGGCGATCGTCATGCCGCCCACAGTTGCGACTGCCGCTAGAAACGGGCGATCGTGCCAAATAAAGATTTCTAATCCAATTAGCAGCAAAAGCGTGGGCAACGCCGCCCAGAGTGACTGAATCGAGGCTTTGTGAAAGGCCCCCTTTCCAGTTGGCTTGAGATAGGGGAATCGAGCGATCGCGACGAGTTGGCCCCAGCGCCCCCAACTAGCTGCTGTCATTAATAAGAAAACCCGATCGGTCGATAAGTCACTCAGAGCAGCCGTTTTGAGCAATAAGACCAGAATTCCTGCCATTGCCCCAAAAGCTCCCGTCGCGCTGTCTACCATGACTTCGAGCCGACGATCGGGATCAGTCACCGCCAATCCATCGGCGCTGTCGATCACGCCATCTAGATGCAAGCCCCCGGTGATGGCGACCCAAGCGCCCACCACGATCGCGCTGCGGGTCAACGTCGGCATCCCTACCCAATCCAGTCCTCCGTCTAAAAGTCCTAAAAGTCCCCCAATCAGCAACCCGACGATCGGGGCGATGCGAGCGATGCCGCTAAACTCTAAAGCATAGGCCACCGGGACGGGGAGACAGGTGTAGAATGCAATGCCCGCAACGATTTGCTGCAATAGCCCTTTGATCACTGATCCCATTTTTTGCCGCCCTCCCTTAATAGAATTTAAACTCTTCACACTCTGTTTAAAGCTGTAGATTGATTTTTCCAGCCATAATGACTGTAGAGAGTTCTCTACTCAGGGTCAGCAAAACTAAGGGCTTTCCAGATATGAGTCATGACCAGTCTTCTCGCGCCACAAGGCTTCCAGCCCCTTGCATCATCGACGTAGGCACGATCGTTGATAAGCGGGATATGCATCGTCTGCTGACCGATCTGAATCGAGTTCGTTACATTCACACCCAAGACGGTGCTATCACCAGTCAGGGCGAAGGCTGCCTTTTAGAAGTGTTTGCCAATGTCCAACGGGCGACGTTAATTGCAAATCACGCCCTCTACATCAATGTTCACAGCTTTGATTATTTAGAGCTAAGTCAGTCACCAGAGCAAGAGACTTATTTTGATTTAATTCAAGATAGCCGTCAACTGCGGCTGATTCCGCTCTCTAATCCCTTGCAGCATCCGGGTCGCAGCATCAACGCCGCCGCGCTAGAAGCCATGGTGTCTGAAGTTCTCTCGGCCGGGTGGGATGTGCAGATTGATGACGACGATGCTTTTTAGAGCGATCGCAGATTCTGCCTTTAGAATAGAAGATCTGTCGATCGTGGGATTCAGTCCGTTTTGAGTGATTTTTCTTTTCAGTGTCAGGCTCGTTGTGGGCATACCCACGCCCGAACCGGGATTTTTTCGACCCCTCATGGCATCGTCGAAACGCCGCGTTTTATGCCTGTGGGCACGTTGGCAAATGTTAAAACCATCACCCCGGCTCAATTAAAAGAGACGGGGGCGCAAATGGTGCTGTCTAATACTTATCACCTGCATCTGCAACCCGGCGAAGCCATCGTTGAGCGGGCAGGTGGGGTGCATCGGTTTATGGGTTGGTCGGGCCCGATGTTGACTGATTCGGGCGGGTTTCAAGTCTTTAGCCTCAGCGAGATGCGATCAATTAGCGATGATGGGGTTACCTTTCGGTCTCCTCGCGATGGGCAGATGATTCACCTCACCCCAGAGCGATCGATTCAGATTCAAAACGCGCTGGGTGCCGATGTGATCATGGCGTTTGACGAGTGTCCACCCCCCGGAGTGGGTCGCGATGCCGTTGAGAAAGCCAGCGATCGCACTTACGACTGGCTAAAACGCTGCATTCAAGCTCACGGGCGATCGGATCAGGCGCTGTTTGGCATCGTTCAGGGCGGTGAATATTTAGACCTTCGAGCCGAAGCGGTGCGGAGATTGACCGATCTCGATTTGCCGGGCTATGCGATCGGGGGAGTCAGCGTCGGGGAAGCTCCTGAAGTGATCGATCAAGTCGTGCAGGCTACGGCCCCGCTGTTGCCCTTAGACAAACCACGCTATTTGATGGGGGTGGGCACCTATCGCGAAATGGTGAGAGCGATCGCCGCCGGAATTGATCTATTTGACTGTGTGATTCCAACTCGACTTGCCCGGCATGGGTCTGCGCTGGTGGGCGGCGATCGTTGGAACGTCAAAAACGCCCGATTTAGAGAAGACTTTACGCCGCTCGATGCGTCTTGCCCCTGCTACACCTGTCAAAATTTTACGCGGGCTTATTTGAGTCACCTGCTTCGCGCCCAAGAGCTTTTAGCCTATACTCTCCTCTCGATTCACAACATTACAGAATTAGTAGGCTTTACTCAACGCATTCGCGCCGCGATTTTTAACGGAACGTTTAGAGAAGATTTTGCTCGGTGGTTAACGCCAATTTCGTAATTTTGAAAAACCCTGACCATGTTAAAATGAGTGTCAATTATGAGTTCTGTGTTGGAGAGGCAATCGATTCATGGAAGCAGCCCTGCTCTTGGCAAAACTGCCCGAAGCTTACGCCATCTTTGATCCCTTGGTGGACGTTCTGCCCGTAATTCCCGTTTTCTTTTTGCTGCTGGCTTTTGTTTGGCAAGCAGCCGTCGGTTTTAGATAGATCGATATCAAACGAAACTTAATCATCAACAAGGGGGAGTTAACGCTGCCCCTTTCTTATCGTGAGATTGAGCAAATTCATTAAGCGATCGGGCAAAAATCCGGCTAGCCGTCCCCGTTGACCAGTATTCTGACAGCATTGGTTCATCTGGGTGAGACTTATGAGGCTGCTGAAACAACTGGTGAGGCGCACGATCGCCTGCGTTGAAGATCAAACCTTTCTGCATGGGTTAGAAAGCATTGAGAGTGTCGTCTCAAAGCTACTTTCGATCATGATGGTGCTGGTGACGATCGCTGCCGTCTTTGATCTCGGCATTTTTTTAATGCAAGAATTGTGGAATGAAGCGACTTTGCCCGATCACACGCGATTTAGCGAGGTGCTGTTTAAGATATTTGGGCTTTTTCTAAATATTTTAATTGCCCTAGAGATTTTAGAAAATATCACCGCCTATCTTAAAAAGCATGTGATTCAAGTTGAGCTTGTGATCATCACTTCATTAATTGCAGTGGCGCGAAAAATTATTATTTTAGATTTAAGCAAAACGTCTGGACTCGAAATCATTGGGTTAGGCGTTGCGATTCTCTCGCTGTCGGTAGGCTATTGGATTATTCGTCGCGCTAACCTAAAACAGAGTCCCTCTTAGTCACGATCATGGAAGAATTTTTTCAGTTTGAAGCGGATTTTGTGGAGTCTCTGCGCTGCGTGCCGATGCAGGTGCGGCTCAAGCTAGACACCTGCGGAGTTAAATTAAAGCTGCCCCAGTGGAATAAATTTGACCAGCACGATCGTCAACGGTTAGTAGACACCCCGTGCCGTCTAGAACCCGAAATTGCGGACTATCGCGCCCTCCTCCATGACCTGGTTTTGCAGCGCACCGGAGACACCGCGACAGATTTAGCGATCGACCCTCACCCCGACTGGGAAAACACCACAACCATCCCTGACAGTGTGCAAAAAGCAGCGCAAGAGGTAGGCGTGAGTTTGTCGCCATCGCAGTGGGCGTTGCTGACTCCTCTACGGCGATTTGCCTTGATCAAATTAAGTCGTTCTGGTCACGAAAATAATAACTTTTTGCCTGCGTTAAAGGAGTTTCAGCTAGTTTGACGGCGCTTCTCGTTTGCCAACAAACTCTACTCCAGCAGCGCCAGACTCTAGGCGCAGGGTGCCTTTGATCACGCCGTCGGTGACACTGCCTCGAATCGTGACTTCGTGAGCTTGAGCATTTTTTTGACACGCCTCTAAGTGAGAAGGAATGCCCGATAACGTCAGTTGATCGCGATCGAGCGTTCCCGTCAGTGAGGGTTTTTTCTTAGAAGCGGTCAGCGTCTTGTCGGTCTCATCGCCATTCAACACCGAGCCGCTGAGATAGAGTCCTGATTGCTGAAGGGTGAGAATTAAAGACTCTGCCTTGAGGCATCCGGGCAGGTTTTGCGCTGCAATGCGATATCGACCGTCTAGCTTGGTCGGTGCTTTGAGATGGGCCTCACCGTAGGAGGTGGCAAAACTAAACAGCGCTACGACTGCCGCGATCGAGCCTGCATAGAACGTGAGAGAGGTGAGATTGAAGAATTTCATGATGATTCGCGGCTCCTCATTGACTCAATTCCAGGACTTTCTAACACCGAGGTCAGATGGGAGGCGACCTCATTGTATCGGCGCGTGATCAGCAGCGAAGAGCGGCAGCGCACGGCCAACTCATCGGCATATCGCCCCAGAGTTTGGCGATCGAGTCCCCATTCTCGGCTGGCTCCGGCGATCGTCAGATCGGCCATTCTAGAGGCATCGACCACCGCTAAAATCGGGCTAGGGGCCTCAATAATGGGCATTGAGATGCGATCGACGACTTGCTGGGGCAGACGCTCGATCAAATTATAAAACTCATAGCTCAACTCACAGGGCGGCTGGTCGGCTGATGCCATTCGCAAAATGGTTAAGTGACTATTTTCGCAGTTGATCAGCAGTCGCAGCGCCAGTTCTAACCCTAAATCGGTGTGAACGTTGGAAACGTAGGGGAGCAGGAGCCGTTCGAGCTTGGTCGTTTGACGATCGATATACACCGCGACATCGACCGGAGCGGTGCTGAGAATTTGTCCGACTCGCCCCCCCAGGCGATTGCTGCTAAACGCTGGGCGGTGCCAGCCGACGACGACTAAATCTACCTGATCGCGGATAGCAATATTTGCCGTGGCTCTGGCGACATCGTTAGCGACTTGAATAATCGGACGCACTAAACTGCGATAGTCAGGCGGCTCAATGCTTTGCACTAGCTCATCGAGTTGCGTTTGCCGCAGCGCAATCAAGCGATCAGCTTCGGCGGGGGTGCTTTCATAGACATAATCTTCGCCTAGCTGAATCAGGCTGAGGGGAGACACGATCGCGGGCTGTTGATGCGGTTGCAGTGGCACATTGCCCACCGCGATCGTTACCGCTAGCTGAATCAAGCCTCTCTGACTGCTGGGGTTAGCGATCGGCACTAAAATTCGATAAGCGGGCGAGCGATCGTCTACAGCAGGTTCGGCGGTGTTTTTGCGAATTTGATGTTTGGGATAGGTGAGTTCTAGCAGGGGTGAGGTCATAAAGGTGGTGACCAGCGCCATAATCACCAGCATGGTGAACAGCAATGGCGAAATCACGCCCAAACTCAATCCAATATTGAGCACGATTAGCTCGGTTAGCCCGCGAGTATTCATCAACCAGGCCAAGGCAGAGGATTCTCGTTTGTCGATGCCTGAGACTCTGGCCGCAATATAGGTGCCGAAATATTTGCCCAAGATCGCCACAGCTACCACCAGCAAGCACAGCCCCCACAAAATCGGACGGTTGAGCAAGCCGACCTGAGTGCGTAAGCCGCTGTAGGCAAAGAAAATCGGCAGCAGGAACGTCAGCACAAAATCTTCTGTTTTTTGCGCTAGTTCTCGCGTTAACCCTTCATGTTTGGGCATGATCGCGCCAAACAAAAAGGCCCCAAAAATCAGGTGAATGCCAATCAATTCAGTAATCAGCGCTGAAAGCACGACTCCCATATAGATCAGCGCGACAACGGTTTGATTGAGTTTTTGAGCGCGATCGTAGTAGTGGGCCAGATGCTTGAGCAAGCTGCGCCCCAGAGTCGCCATCAAGCCAATGTAGATCACCGACTCCACGATCGTGGGAATCGCCCCTGCCATGGAGTTGGTGCGGGTGACGGCGATCGCTAACGCCAGCAGACACCAAGCGGTGACATCATCGACGGCGGCACAGGTGAGGGCTAGCGCTCCTAGGCGACTATTTTGCAAATTATTTTCAGTAATAATTCTCGCCAGCACCGGGAAGGCCGTAATCGACATGGCCGCCCCCAAAAATAGCGCAAACGCCGTAAACGACACGCTATCATTCGACACTTGAGGATAGAGCAGCAGCGAAAGTAAAGTTCCCAATGAAAAAGGCACAAGAATGCTGATGTGGGAAACCAGCACCGCGACGTTTAACCCATTTTTGAGATATTTGGGATCTAGCTCTAACCCAATCAAAAACATGAAAAAGATCAGCCCGATTTGCGACAGCACCCCCAGATAGGGAATGGTTTCTGGCGTAAACAGGGCCGCCGCCGCATCGGGAGCGATCGCCCCAAACAGCGACGGCCCCAGCATGATTCCGGCCACGATTTCGCCAATCACCAACGGCTGTTTGATGCGTCGAAACGCCAACCCCACCAGTCGCGACAGACCGATGACAATCAAAACCTGGATGAGAACCTGAACCACGGGATCGAAGTGCATGATAGTAGACCTGAAAGAGCTTTTTCAATTCGATAGGTTGCGTCCTCGCCACGTCCAGCCCCAGCCTGTTTCGGTTTTGATGATGGAAACGATGGCGATCGCGCTGACCAAAACCCCACCGATGCCGCTTAACCACCAATAGCGAGGCGGAATGTTAGAGAATTTTTGGGTGAGGCGACGCAAATCATAGTGCAGGACGATCGCGATCAGCGCAACCACAAACAGACTAAGATCCCACCCGTTGACCGACTCAAAGAGGTGCACGATCGCGATCGTCAGACCTAACCAGGGAACTGTGAACACTAAAAGGGTCACAAAGGCAATATATAAGATCTGTCTGAGATTGCGATTAGTGCCGATATACCAGTTTTTAGTCCAGCCTTCCCAGAGGGCAGAGAACGAACGATACATTCTCACGTCGGCCATGTCGTGCCCCAAGCCATACCACAGCTTCAGTCCGTGTTGTTTGATGCGTCGCCCTAGCTGCACATCCTCAACCACCTCGCGGGCCACCGATCGATGCCCGCCAATTTGCTCATAGGCGCTGCGGCGAAATAGCATAAAGGGCCCTACTGCAAAGACAGATTCATGATCAGGATCGCAAACCTCAGCAAAACTATAGCCAGCCGCAAACAAACTGGCAATGATCGGTTGAGCTAGCCATTCACTCCAATGGACACAGACGATCGTCATCCAAAACGTCAGCAGGTCGGCTTGCTCTCTCTCGGCCACGGCCACGGCGGTCTCGATCGCGCCCCGTTTAAGCTGCACATCGGCATCGATAAACAGCAAAAATTCTCCCGTCACCAGCGGAGCCACTTGAGCACAGGCCCAGTTTTTGCCCACCCATCCTTCATCGGCGGGGCGAGACTTTCCGGCTAACACCTGCACTCGCGGGTCGGTTATGGACTGCACGATCGCCAGAGTCTCATCCGATGACTGATCATCGACCACCCAAACCTCTAGCTGTGGGTTATCAGAACTGTTGAGCACTGCATTTACACAATCTCGAATGTTTTCGGCCTCGTTAAACGCGGGGATCACGATCGAAACCGAGGGCAGATTTGTCCGATCGCGATCAGCCAAAACGGGGGATATCTGCGTCGCTTCTGCCAGGTGCCGATGCAGATTGCCGATAAAAATCCGCAGAGCAATCAGCGAACTGATCAGTGCAAAAAAGAGCAAAAAAAACACGACGAACCCCAAAAAATTTTGATGTGGCACTATCCAAGCGCCTAAGTATAGCGGCTCTCGTGCGAATCTACTAGTCTCGCCTGCCCTCAATCATCGCGAACTCCACAAAGCCAGAATTCTAGACTCAAAATCAAAGCCTATGGCGAGGAGGATTTGTAATCATTGCGTATAATCTGAACAGGAAACTTCACAAGCCTCTGGTTGATTTCCGACGATCGCGCCGCTCAAGTAGTTTAGTAGAACGATTTAATGATGCCCCGGATACTCGTCATCGACGATGACCCTGCTATCTCAGAACTAGTTGCTGTCAATCTTGAAATGGCTGGCTATGATGTCACGCAGGCAGGTGATGGCATTCGTGGTCAAGCCCTAGCGTTGCAAATTCAGCCTGATCTGATCATGCTTGATCTGATGCTGCCCCAGGTAGATGGCTTCACTATTTGTCAAAGACTGCGCCGCGACGATCGCACCTCCGATATTCCCGTGTTGATGCTGACGGCGCTGGGGCTGACGCAAAACAAAGTTGAAGGCTTTAATGCAGGGGCAGACGACTATCTGACCAAACCCTTTGAGGTCGAAGAACTGCTGGCGCGAGTGCGGGCACTGCTGCGGCGCACCGATCGCATTCCGCAAGCGGCAAAGCACAGCGAGATTCTTAGCTATGGCCCGCTCGTTTTAGTGCCCGAACGGTTTGAAGCCATTTGGTTTGATAAAACGGTGAAGCTGACTCACCTAGAGTTTGAGCTTTTGCACTGCCTGCTTCAGCGTCACGGTCAGACGGTTTCTCCGAGCGAGATTCTCAAAGAGGTCTGGGGCTATGACCCCGATGACGATATTGAAACGATTCGGGTTCACGTTCGTCATTTGAGAACTAAGCTAGAGCCAGAGCCGCGTCACCCCCGGTTTATTAAAACGGTCTATGGGGCGGGCTATTGTCTAGAGTTGCCCAGCACAGGCAATGTTGAAGAAGGGGTTGAGTCTTCAGTGGCAGGGTGAGCAGGGTGGGCTGAATGCCGAGTCTTTATACCGAAATCGAGATTGACGCGCCCAAATCTGGGGTCTGGCGGATTCTGGTTCAAAAAGATCGCTGGAAATATTGGAACACCTTTTTATATGACTGCGATTCTCACCGTCCTTTGATTCAAGGTCAGGAGACGGTGCTGTCTCTGCGCCGGGGGCTGGGTGAAGACCCGATCGAGTTTCAACCCCTGGTGACTCTGGTGCAGCCTAACGTCTGTCTGCGGTGGGTTGCAACGATTCCAGGTTTTCGCAATGAGCACGTCTTTGAGTTGCAGGATATCGGCAGAAATCGCACAAAATACATCCATCAAGACCGCTTCTCTGGCCCCTTGACTAAGCTGTTTCTGCCGTTTATTCGTCGAGATGAACAGCAAGGCATTCAGCGAATGGCCTGGGAGTTGAAACAGTATGCAGAGCGATCGAGCCAGCCAAGTCGCTCTTAAAAACGTCCTTTAGGGGAACGGCAAGGTCGGGCGGCGGCGATCGCCGAATTTGAATCCAACCCAAAAAAAGGGATGAGCCACTAGCCCATCCCAAAATCATGAATTTGGTGAGTTTTTCACCTCAACTCGCTGCTGTGTTAGAAATTCATGGTTAGAAGTTCATCTCGGCAGCTTGCACTCTTTCGACTTGCTTCTTCTTCAACACCAGCATGATCTGAGTTACGGTGACCATGGCAAAGAAGGCCATCAACCCTTTAATGCGGTTGGGGCTTTGCAACACGATTTCTTTGTCAACTTGACCAAAGCCACCCACGTTAGGGTTGCTGGTTAGCGCATCTCCCAACTTGACCTCTTGACCTTCTGCGACTAGCAGGTCTGGGCCAGGCGGAATGACTTCGTTGATCGTTTTGCTGTCAGCCGCTTTGATGGTGACGGTGAATCCGCCCTCTTCGGTTTTGGCGATCGCTGCAATTTGACCTGTTGCAGAAGCGTTATAAACCGTGTTGTTGCTCTTTTCACCCGTGGGATAGACCTGACCCCGACCGCGGTTGCCGCCGACGTGCACCGAATATTTGCCAAAGCGAATGGATTTATCGCTCTTGGGGTCAGGAGACAATATCGGGAAAGTGATCTCCCGATATTGCTCACCCGGAATCGGGCCAACGACTAAGATGTTGGGCTGGTCGTCGCTGTAGGACTGAACATAGAGTTCGCCCATCTTCTCTTTCATCTCATCGGTCAAGCGGTCTTCGGGCGCTAGCTTAAAGCCTTCGGGCAACATCAGCACTGCGCCAACGTTTAAGGGGCCTTTGCTGCCGTCGCCTTGAACTTGCTGAACGCTCGTGTCGTAGGGAATTTTGACCACTGCTTCAAACACGGTGTTGGGCAAAACCGATTGGGGCACTTCGACCTCGGTGGGTTTTGCGCCGAGGTGACAGTTGGCGCAAACAATGCGCCCGGTTGCCTCACGAGGGTTTTTGTAGGCTTCTTGAGCGTAGTAAGGATAAGCAGACGCGGCTTGAGGCAGGGCAAGGCTGCCTGCGATCAAGACGGTAAGGGCGACGATCGCGACCATGGCCTTTTGGGTCATGGTTTGGGTGCTACGCAGCCACATCGACGATAAAAAGCTTGTTCTCATCTCTAGCGAATAAAAGGATAACAAAGGAACGGAAGAAGGAGTCAGGGGTTAGGAGTCAGGAGTCTACCAAAACCTGAAGTCTAAAACCCAAATCCTGAATTATGCCCACCAGGGATCTTCGTTGGTGCGGAAGTCAGTCTCAGTCCAAGGGGTGAGGGTGACTTTGTTGTCTTCAACGGTGGCGTGGGCGAGGGCGAGTGATAAAGGAGCGGGGCCGCGCACCACTTTGCCCGTGTTGTCATATTGAGAGCCGTGGCAGGGGCACATAAACTTGTTCTCGTTGGCGTTCCAAGGAACGACGCAGCCGAGGTGGGTGCAGACTGCATTGATGCCATAGTTGGCGATCGCTTTGTCTTCTTCAACCACTAGATAGGTGGGGTCACCTTTTAAGCCCTGCACGAGCGAGTGGTCGCCTGCCGGGTGGCTAGTCAGATAGTCGGTGAGAACGATGTCGTTCCCTAAAGCATCTTTGGCGGTGACACCCCCAGAGCTACTGCCGCTCGATGGCGGAATAAAATATTGAATGACTGGATATAAGGCACCTGCGGCAACGAGCGCCTCAGAGCCAAACATCAAAACGTTCATAAATTGACGACGACCCATGCTGGGGACATCATCTGCGGGTCCAGTTAGTTGAGCCATGTCTACACTCTAGAGATATCGGGGATGTATTGCGATCAATCACAGCAGATTGGCGCTCAGGGCTTGTCTAAAAGCTCTGGATTTAGATCTAGGGAGATACACGAGCTACGATCGCGCTTTGATGAAGGTTTTCTAAGCGCAAAAAATGCTAGAAATCCTTCTGAATCGGTCGTTTGTAGCCTTTCTTAGGTGTATTATACAAACTTTAACATTAGCATCATAGCTAACGGTTAGAGTCTTAAATTTATACGAAATGTTACAGCTTTTGCAGCGATCGTCATCATGACTGGTTCAGATCTTCGGCAGGTTTTAGTCAATAAATGGGGTCGCTCTTATGATCTTCAAATTCGGCGAACCCAGGGCAAAATCTTTGTCCAAGTCATGTGGAAATACTTAGAGCAAGCGTCGTTTCCCCTGTCGGAGGGCGACTATGTTGAGCATTTAGATCAGGTTGCGGGCTACATCACGGCTTGGGGCGCGATCGCGCAAGTGCAAACCTATATTGAAAAGACCCGTGAGCGGCCCCGGTTGGGGAAAGCGGTGAATATTGCGATCGATTTGGGTGAACGCGCTTCAGAGTGGCTCTTAGAAGAGTTTTAGCTATCTCGCTTTGCGCTCGGTGAGTTCGTTGAGTCCTTCGCCTAAGAGCGAGAGTCCAATCACCATCAGCGTCATGGCAAAGCCTGGAAAAAACGCCGTCCACCAGATGCCCCCAGTCGAAAGAGCGTCCAAGGCTTCCCGCAAATCGTGTCCCCATTCGGCCAATTCATCGGGCAAGCCGAGTCCTAAAAAGCCCAAGCCTCCTAGGGTCAAGATTGCGTCCGCCGCGTTGAGGGTAAATAACACAGGCACACTTTGAATCACGTTTAAGAATAAGTAGCGCGACAAGACTCGCCAAGTGGAGGCTCCCATCGCCTGAGCCGCTTCGATAAATAGCTCGGTTTTGACGCTCACCGTCTGGTTTCGCACAACGCGATAATATTGGGGCACATAGGCGATGCTGAGGGCGATCGCGGCATTCAACACGCCTCGCCCCACCACAAACGCCAAGGTGACTGAGAGCAGCAGTCCCGGCAGTGTATAGATCGTATCCATACAGAAAAGCAGGACGCGATCGAGCTTTCCGCCCAGATATCCGCTCACCATGCCCAGGGGCACCCCGATCAATAAACTTAGGGCCGTTGCTAAAATCACCACCTGCACGGCGGCCTGCGTGCCATAGAGAGTTCGTGAAAACACGTCATAGCCTAGATTTGTGGTGCCAAACCAGTGAGTTGCCGAGGGGGGCTGATGGGGCAGATTGTCGAGAAACTCGATCGGACTTTGCAGCCAACCCACTGTCTGCAAGAGAGGAGCCACGATCGCCAGTCCGACAAACAAAACCGTTAGCAATGCCCCAACGCGCATCATCTGCAATGACAGGCTAGGGCGTTCAGAAAGGGTCAGCGATCGGACGCGAAAAAGATTAGTGAGAGCCATGAGCACAGAGATGAGTTGGCAGGTTTAATCTTAGAAGACTGCCCGCCAAACGCCAACAGGGTTGCCCAAAATTTTGTAGCGTTGACTACAACACCTGGACAGCCGTCTTGTTAGGACTTAGAGCGGACTGTATCAAATCTCTTGCATGACTGTTTTAGCCATCACTGAGCAGCTTTTAGCCGCTAAAAAAGCCAAAGGATTGAGTTTTGCAGACTTAGAAGCTGCGATCGGGCGCGACGAAGTGTGGATCGCCGCCTTGTTTTATCAACAGGCCAGCGCGTCTGAAGACGAAGCCACCAAACTGTTGACGATATTGGGACTCAGCCTTGATCTCGCCCCAGAGTTGACTGCCTCTCCTGTTAAAGGACTGGGCCCGATCGTGCCGACTGATCCCTTGATTTATCGCTTTTATGAAATCATGCAGGTTTATGGAATGCCGATGAAAGCGATCATTCACGAAAAGTTTGGCGATGGCATCATGAGCGCGATCGACTTCACCTTAGATATTGACAAAATTGAAGACCCCAAGGGCGATCGGGTCAAGGTGACGATGAATGGAAAATTCTTAGCCTATAAAAAGTGGTAGTCCGCTTGCTGACCGCGCCACACCCGATCAAAGCGGTGCCTCAAAGTCACGCCCAGTTAGAGGGCAAGGTGGTTGCCTATGGGGGGATACGATGAATACATCCAACGTTGTTAGTCCCGATATGGCAAGCCTCGCTCAGTCTCCAACACCCTCTCTCAAGGCGTTTCGCGGCTCCTTCTTGGATTTTGTTGACGACCCCTTTTATCAGGTTGAGTCAGAAAGCGTTCGCTACATTCCTGATGGGCTGCTGATTTTAGAAGACGGAAAGATCAAAGAACTAGGAGCCTACGACCTTCTGAAGGATCAGTATGCGGCGCTGCCGATCACCTCTTATGTCGGGCGGCTGATCATGCCGGGATTTATTGATACTCACATTCATTTTCCTCAAACCGAAATGATTGCCGCCTATGGCGAACAGCTTTTGGAATGGCTGAATCAGTATATTTTTCCGACCGAGCGTAAGTTTAGCGATCGGGCCTATGCTCAAAAAGTGGCGGCTATTTTTTTAGACGAACTCCTAAAAAATGGCACCACGACGGCACTGGTGTTTACGGCGGTCTTTCCAGTCTGCACAGAGGCGTTTTTTGAAGAGTCCAGCCGCCGCAATCTGAGGATGATTGCAGGCAAAGTGATGATGGATCGCAACGCCCCAGACTATTTGACAGATACGGCAGAAACGTCGTATCAAGACAGCAAAGCGCTGATTCAAAAATGGCACAAAAACGGGCGATCGCTCTATGCCGTTACACCTCGATTTGCGATCACCTCTACCAACGAGCAGCTAGGTCTGGCCAGAAAACTGTTGGACGAGTTTCCAGATCTCTATCTGCACACCCATCTCTCTGAAAATGTGAACGAAGTAGCGTGGGTGAAGGAGCTATTTCCAGACTCTAGCGGCTATTTAGATGTCTATGATCAAGCGGGATTAGTGCGCGATCGGGCGGTCTTTGCCCACGGAGTGCATCTTACCGATGAAGAACTGAAACGACTATCAGCCGCAAAAGCAGCGATCGCGTTTTGCCCCACCTCCAATCTATTTTTGGGCAGTGGCTTATTTAGACTTGAGCAAGCCAAGTCAGCAGAACATCCGGTTAAAGTCGGCTTAGGCACCGATGTGGGAGCAGGAACCAGCTTTTCGCTCCTGCAAACAGCCAACGAAGCCTATAAAGTGGCACAATTGCGACAGCAAACGCTCTCCCCTTTCCAAGCGCTGTTTTTGGCCACACTAGGCGGCGCAAGGGCGCTGTCGCTGGATGACACGATCGGCAATTTCGATCAGGGCAAAGAAGCTGACTTTATTGTGCTCAATCTGCGATCTACGCCGCTGATGGCGTTTCGCAACTCAGACACCCCAGCCGTCTCTCTTGGTGAACTGGCAGAGCGAGTCTTTACGTTGATCATGATGGGCGACGATCGAGCCATTGATGCCACCTACATCATGGGAGAACGTTGGGGTACTTGACGCTGGATTTTAGCCCAACGTCGTTTGCCCCCACGATCGATCCGTTGCTTCTGCAAGTCACCGTTAATAGAACGTTGTGCAGTCAAGCTCCCTCTGGCTTGATGGCCAGACTTCAGCAAGTCTATCAACGACAATCTGCTCGATATCGCTTTCAGCAAGGCAACTTAAAGGGCGTGATCGAGCGACATAGCCGCGATCGCATCTACGTTGCTGTCTGGGATGCAGATTTACACTAGGAGCTATCTACAAACTCGGAATGAACGCTATATGGATTACAATTTGGAGCAGTAATCCTTAGCTCAGATCTAGATTTTACGGACACACTTTAGAATCCGTGGTATCAAGGCTACAATGACTCAACTTATGTTAAATCAGTAGAATACTTGGAATGGGCGGTAAACCAATACCCAAGCCTTCCATCCTTGACGGATGTCAGGTTGTTGGAATAGAAGGAGGGCGAAAAGTCTTCAAAGACCCGCAGACAGAGATATACTATACCTGGGACTCACTTCATGGAGAGGTAGAAGTTTTCAATAAGAGAGGCAAACATCTTGGCGTTATCTCCCCAATCACAGGCGAAGTTATAAAGCCCGCTGTCAGAGGACGTAAAATCAGCAAGCAGAACTAGGTTTTATGGACACATCATTTATTGACAAATGTATTAATGGCGATTCATTTCTAGACGAAGTAGACGACTATGTTGATGCTTGGCATGATGATAATGCTTCAGAAGATACTGAGTTATATCAGTATTTAGGGATGACTTGGCAGGAATACTCTCTTTGGGTCACTAATCCTAGCATCCTTGGGGAGATAGTTGCTGCAAGAAGAAAAGGTCTAAGTCTAGAGAATGCACCACCTAAAGAGATTCAAGCATTAGCTGCAAGAGCCTCCAGCAAAGAGGAAGCTCAACGTGTCATGAGTTGGTTGAAGAAAATTGGAAAGCTAGATGAGGCCTGAAGAGAAATTCGCTTACAGACTTTTGAAAAGACATAATCTTATTCCTCCTTACGATATGAAAGAGTTAGTCTCACTATATGCAGAGGTGAGTTTTTTAGATTTTCCTGTTGAAGCTGATGGTATGAGCCTAGGATTGAAGCAATCTGATAAACCCAAAACTTATATTAACTCTTTGCGCCCTGAAGTTAGACAGCGATTTACACTAGCACATGAGTTAGGTCACGTCATAATCCCCTGGCACATTGGAAATGTAGTGTCTCATACAGATTTTAAAGAGAATGATGAGGAGGAGACTGGTTCTGACTTCCAGCCTAATAGAGGTGGAGATTATGAGTATAGGCAGATTGAAGGCGAAGCTAATAGATTTGCCGCAGAGCTTCTAATGCCGACTTCATGGCTAGTTGATATTCTTGCAGAAGTAGATGTTTCTAACTTCGAGAAAACATTGATAGAAGTAATTCAACGAAGCGGAACATCAAGAGACACTGCTTTAATAAAGGTGTTTAGTGCTCTACCTCCAGGCTATATATGTGCAGAGGTTGACAAAAATAAAACAGTTGTAAGTAGCTTTATGTCTCCAAATACGCAAGTATATAAATTGGGTTTAAACACCAATTTAACTTCTGAACCCTATTCAGTACACAAGGCAAAGATGTTTTTTAGCTTAGGCAGCAAAAACTATTTCCTATGGAGTTTTGAAAACTCAATTCAACCACCTGACGATTTCGACAGTAGTTCATGGCGAGAAGTTTTGAACACGATTCTTGAAGATACAAGTTTGCAAAGCAAACGACAAAGTATTAATACTATTTTGCCCTCGCTCTTTCAGTCGGTTAAAGAAAAATCTGACTCTGAAATTTTTTCTTATATTATTCATAGATATTCTACAAGAGGAGACTTAGAAGGCTTTCCTCAGCATCCCTTGTTTGAACAATATGTTGTCAAGCGATTGAAGGAGTTACGACTGAGGTATCCTAGAGCGTGCCTGCAAACTCAGAAATAACTCTAGATTTAATGTGAGCAGGTAAGGGCTAAACGCTGCTAGCTTTAAAGAGGCAATCAGAATCGTACCATGTTAACTATTACTGCCTTTCTAAGGGGTTGAAACGGCCCTTCACACCACATTTAGACTTCGTAATTACACTCTAAAGTCTTCTACAAATAAGAATGGGGCAAACCTTTCGATTGCCCCAAATCATAAGCAGAATATTCAACGTAACAATTAAGGACGGCGTGAACCTATCGTTTCAGACGTGCTGGGGTCACGGTATGCAGTCGCGGTGTCATCTTGTTTGCTGCGACGGCCCATTAGCCCAAACAAACCCAACAAGCCCATCAAGCCCCAATAACCATTGCGATCGCCGTGGTCATAGTCTGTTCGGGTTGCGGTAGTGCCCGTGCCGTCTGTGGTGGTGCCCGTGCCGCTAGTCTGGGCAGAAGCCGGAAGGACTGCTAGGCTCATTGCCACTGCGCTTGCCGCTAAAACCTTGGTGAGTGTATTTTTCATGATTTGAAATCCTTGATCTAAAACTTTGGTTGAACAACTCAAGACTACGCAGTCTCTCCCCGCTAAGAATCTTTCTTATGCTTGAGATTGCTGTCCACTTTAAGTCGCAGTTTGATTGGCTTGCAGAATGGGATCGTGCTCCTAAAGAAAGACCTCCACTCTTGTCAAACATTTCAAAACCGTTACATTACAAGCCTTGTCAGCGAAAGCGAAGACCCACAGTGATAAGCTGACAAATGAATTGAAACCACTTATCAAACGAGGCTGAAATGACGGGGCAGCAGGTTCCTTACTTATTGCGGGCGGCACGAGGAGAAGCACTCGATCGTCCTCCCGTATGGATGATGCGACAAGCAGGTCGCTATATGAAAGCCTATCGAGATCTGCGGGATCGCTACCCCTCGTTTCGTGAGCGCTCCGAGATTCCAGAGGTGGCGATCGAGATCTCGCTGCAACCCTGGAAAGCCTTTCAGCCAGACGGCGTAATTCTCTTCTCAGATATCGTCACGCCTCTGCCAGGGATCGGCGTTGAAATGGATATTGCCGAAGGCAAAGGCCCGATTATTGAGTCGCCGATTCGCACTCAAGCGCAAGTTGATCAACTGCGCCCCCTAGAACCCGAAGAGTCGCTGCCTTTTATTAAGCAGATTCTCACGGCGCTGCGTCAAGAAGTCGGCAATCAGTCAACCGTGCTGGGCTTTGTCGGCGCGCCTTGGACGCTGGCCGCTTATATGGTGGAGGGCAAAGGCTCTAAAACCTACTCGGTGATCAAGAACATGGCGTTCTCCGACCCGACCATCTTGCACCAGCTTTTAGGCAAATTGGCAGACTCGATCGCCACCTATATGCGCTATCAGATCGACTGTGGCGCTCAAGTGGTGCAGATGTTTGACTCGTGGGCGGGTCAACTCAGCCCTCAAGACTATGACACCTTTGCTTTGCCCTATCAGCAGCGCGTCTTTAAGCAAGTCAAAGCGACTCACCCCGACACTCCGCTAATCTTACTGGTGAGCGGCAGCGCAGGTGTTTTAGAGAGAATGGGGCAGTCAGGGGCTGATATCATCACCGTTGATTGGTCAGTTGACATGGCAGACGCTCGTGCTCGATTAGGCAAAGATGTCAAAGTGCAGGGAAATCTTGACCCTGGCGTTTTGTTTGGGTCTAGAGAGTTTATTCGCGATCGCATTCTCGACACCATCCGCAAAGCAGGTAATCGAGGACACATTCTCAACCTCGGACATGGTATTCTTCCCCATACACCTGAAGAAAATGCGGCTTTCTTCTTTGAAACTGCCAAACAGGTTGATAAGCTACTAGCTACATCAACTTATTAAGGGTGAGACACCCCACACCCTACCCGCGCCCAAATGACCTTAAAGCGAATCTTGGTGACTGGTGCGAGTGGCTGCATCGGTCACTACATTGCTGAAGCCTTAATTCAAGAAACCGGACATGAACTGTTTTTGCTGGTCAGAGACCCTGACAAACTGAAGCTAAACGTTCATGCCCGCCCCGGTGTCACGGTGATTTGCTCTGATATGCGAGACATTGAGCAACACGGCAGTCTGCTCAAAACGATTCACTGTGCAGTGCTAACGGCAACGGCTTGGGGCGGTGACGAGATTCATGACATCAATGTGGTCAAAACGTTGGCGTTGATGAATCTGCTTGACCCAGAGATCTGCGAACGGGTGATTTATTTTTGTACGGCGAGTGTGTTGGGCCGCGATAATCAGCCCCTCAAAGAAGCCGGAGAGATCGGCAGTGATTATATTCGCTCTAAATATATTTGCTATTCACGCCTAGGAGAGTTGGCGATCGCGCCCAAAATCACGACGGTTTTTCCGACGCTGGTGTTGGGTGGGGGCGATGGTTATCCCTATTCCCACATCTCGTCGGGCATTGCCGATGTTGTGAAGTGGATTAAGCTGATCCGGTTTTTAGACGCTGAGGGCAGTTTTCACTTTGTGCACGGTCGCGATATTGCCCAAGTGGTGCGGCACCTGGTCGAGCACCCTGCCACCGAAACCGAGCCGCGGGCGATGGTTTTAGGCAACGAAAAAATCACGGTCAATCAGGCGATCGCCGAAACCTGTGACTATCTCAATCAAAAAGTTTATTTTCGGATTCCGCTCTCGCTGTGGCTGGCGGATCTGTTTATTTTTCTATTTCGCATCCAAATGGGCGACTGGGAGCGGTTTTCACTCCACTATCTGCACTTTACTTACCAGAATGCGGTCAACCCGGCGACCTTTGGGCTGCCAACCTATTGTGCCACGCTCTATGACGTGCTTAAGATCAGCGGCATTCCGCGGCGACGCAGGTAGCAGTTGGAGAAAACGGGCGATCGCAAAAACGTTCCAGATTTAGATAGACGCTGTAAATTAGTCTCATCGTCTCAAGAAATCAAAAGTACGGATTTCACCCGATCGCCGTCTCCCGTCACCCACTCTCCCAGAGTGATAAGATTGGGATACTCTGAATGAGTAGTTCAGTCCTTAGTTTGGCTGGTTTTGCAGTGGCCCGATCGCTCCCTCAGCTAGCTTAAAACTCTCCTAAAGATTCAAAAACGTCTTATCCCTCCCGATATGCTGAAAACTCTGCTGGGCGACCCCAACGCACGTAAGCTCAAAAAATATCAACCCTACATCACTGAGATCAAACTCTTAGAAGATGAGATTCAGGCACTCTCAGACGAGGCGTTGACCGCGAAAACCGCAGAATTTAGGCAACGACTGCAAAAGGCCAAAAACGACAACGAGCAAAAACAGATCCTAGATGACCTGCTGCCCGAAGCGTTTGCAGTGGTGCGAGAAGCGGGCAAACGAGTTTTAGGAATGCGACACTTTGACGTGCAGCTTTTGGGGGGCATGGTGCTGCACAACGGGCAAATCGCCGAGATGAAAACCGGAGAAGGCAAAACCCTTGTTTCAACCCTGCCTGCTTATCTGAATGCGCTCTCAGGCAAAGGCGTTCATGTCGTCACGGTCAACGATTATCTGGCCCGACGCGACGCGGAATGGATGGGTCAAGTGCACCGCTTTTTGGGCTTGAGTGTGGGGCTGATTCAGCAGAATATGAGTCCTGCCGAGCGTCAAAAAAACTACGCCTGTGACATCACCTACGCTACCAATAGTGAATTGGGCTTTGACTACCTGCGCGACAACATGGCGACCTCAATGGAAGAAGTCGTGCAGCGTCCGTTTAACTATTGCGTGATTGACGAAGTAGACTCGGTGCTGATTGACGAAGCCCGAACTCCCCTGATTATTTCAGGTCAGGTCGAGCGGCCGACTGAGAAATATTTGCAAGCTTCGACGATCGCCAGTGCCCTTCGCCCCGATGAGCACTATGAAGTCGATGAAAAGCAGCGCAACATTCTGCTGACCGACGAAGGGTTTATCGAAGCCGAGAATTTGCTGGAGGTCACCGATCTGTTTGACCCCCAAGACCCTTGGGCGCACTATGTTTTTAACGCCATCAAAGGCAAAGAACTGTTTATCAAAGATGTCAACTACATCGTTCGCAATGACGAAGTGGTGATTGTCGATGAGTTCACTGGGCGAGTCATGCCGGGTCGGCGCTGGAGCGATGGGCTGCACCAAGCGATCGAGGCCAAAGAGCACGTCGAGATTCAAAACGAGACTCAAACTCTGGCAACGATTACTTACCAAAACTTTTTCTTGCTCTACCCCAAACTTGCGGGCATGACGGGCACCGCCAAGACCGAAGAAGCCGAATTTGAGAAAATCTACAAGCTAGAAGTCACGATCATTCCGACCAACCGCACCACCAAGCGGGGCGATCAATCCGATGTGGTCTACAAGACTGAAGACGCTAAATGGAACGCGATCGCCGAAGAATGCGCCGAGATGCACCGCGACGGCCGTCCCGTTTTGGTGGGTACCACCAGCGTTGAGAAGTCAGAATTGCTTTCAGGTTTGCTGGCCGATCAGGGCGTGCCGCACAACTTGCTCAACGCCAAACCAGAAAACGTCGAGCGAGAATCTGAGATTATTGCTCAAGCCGGACGCAAAGGCAAAGTGACGATCGCCACCAATATGGCGGGGCGCGGCACCGACATTATTCTGGGCGGCAACTCAGACTATATGGCGCGTCTCAAGATTCGTGAATATCTGATGCCCAAAATCGTCCAGCCTGAGGACGAAGACCAATTTGGCGGGGCACGAGGGTTTGGCGATCTTCGCGGCAGTGCTCAAGGCTTTGGTGTCAATCAAAAAGTCAAGACCTGGAAAGTCAAATCTGATATCTATCCCACCGATCTCTCGCGCGAAACGGAGCAACGTCTGAAGGATGCCGTTTCGACCGCCGTCAAACAATATGGCGAACGCAGCCTACCTGAGTTGGAAGCCGAAGATAAGATCGCAACTGCGGCCGAAAAAGCGCCCACCAGCGACCCAGCGATTCAACAACTGCGAGAAGTCTATAAGCTAATTCGTCAAGAATACGACGCATTTACCGACAGCGAACACGAAGAAGTCGTTGGCTTTGGGGGTCTACACGTCATTGGCACCGAGCGACACGAGTCGCGGCGAATCGACAACCAACTGCGCGGACGGGCGGGGCGACAGGGTGATCCCGGTTCGACCAAGTTCTTTCTCAGCTTGCAGGATAATCTGCTGCGAATTTTTGGCGGCGATCGCGTTGCTGGCTTGATGAATGCCTTCCGGGTCGAAGAAGATATGCCGATCGAGTCGGGGATGTTGACCCGATCGCTGGAAGGCGCTCAAAAGAAAGTCGAAACCTACTACTACGACATTCGTAAGCAGGTGTTTGAGTATGACGAAGTGATGAACAATCAGCGTCGTGCCATCTACGCCGAGCGTCGCCGAGTGCTTGAGGGGCAAGACCTCAAAGAGCAAGTGGTTAAATATGCCGAGCAAACGATGGATGACATCGTGAATGCTTACATTAACGTTGACCTACCGCCCGAAGAGTGGGAACTCGATAAGCTCGTCGGCAAAGTCAAAGAATTTGTCTATCTGCTAGAAGATCTAGAGCCAGATCAGTTAGCAGACATGACCTTGGGCGAAATCAAAACCTTCTTGCACGAGCAGGCCCGCATTGCCTATGACCTGAAGGAAGCCGAAGTCGATCAGCTTCAGCCGGGCTTAATGCGTCAAGCCGAACGATTCTTTATTCTTAACCGCATCGACACTTTGTGGAGAGAACACCTTCAGCAGATGGATGCTCTACGCGAATCGGTCGGCTTGCGAGGCTATGGGCAAAAAGATCCGCTCATTGAGTATAAGAGCGAAGGCTACGAACTGTTTTTAGAGATGATGATCAACATCCGTCGAGATGTGGTGTATTCGCTGTTCCAGTTCCAGCCCCAAGCGCAGGCCCCAGTTGAGGCAACCTCTGAGATGATTTAAGAGTCTTTAATAGAATCGCTTGCGGGGTGGATAAGCTTATTCACCCCATTTTTAGGCGCGAGTCACCTCAGCGATCTACCAATGGAAACCATTAAATAGACTGATAGCTAAAGGCTTGTGAAATAAGCTCACCTCATCGTTAAATAGAACTGTCCCGCGATCGAGACACTTTCATGCAGACCTCAAACCCTTCCTCACCTTCCTCGATTAAATTCTTGAACCGAAGTCACCTGATTCGCGCCTTAGAAACCGTTCAAGATGGCATTGTTGTTTCTTTGTGCGTTGGTTTATTCTGCGTCATGGTGGTTCAGCTTAGAGACCTGTTTATTTCGCTGCTGCCTCCCCTGCATTTTCGAGATGTCACCGCAGACATTTTGTTTTCGCTGATTTTGGTTGAGCTATTTCGACTGCTGATTATTTATTTGCAAGAACAACGAGTGTCGATCGGGGTGGCGGTCGAAGTGGCGATCGTGTCAGTTCTGCGAGAAGTGATCGTGCGCGGAGTCTTAGAAGTTGAATGGACTCAAGTTTTAGCAACCTGCGCGTTTTTGATGGTGATGGCGCTACTGCTAGTTGTGCGGGTTTGGTTACCACCCACTTTTAGCGGCATTGACCCCGAAAGACGCATTGCTGAGACTTATCAGGTCAGTAAAGAAAAGGTGACAATGAACGGTCATTAGAGAGTGAGAATTCGGCGATTTAGACGTTCTTAGGTTGTTCAATCTGCAATCCCAGCTAGGAGACGGATGGGTCTTGGTCAGACAGCGGGTTTCTCGGTAGGTCGTGGCTTGATCAGACTTCACACTCAAAACACCGTTCACTGAGTGCGATAATAGAGAACTCAATTCTTTGTCGATCAGCCTGAATTTTTTACTCACCGTAAAGCGACTCTGAGCTATGTCTACTCCCGATCGTAAACCGATTCTCCTCGATTTTGAGAAGCCCCTCGCCGAGCTAGAATCCCGCATCACCCAGATTCGCGAGCTTGCTGAAGAAAATGATGTTGATGTGACTGAGCAGATTCGTCACCTTGACGCAAAGGCCGTGCAGCTTCGTCAAGAAATTTTTAGCAGCCTGTCAGCCGCCCAGCGTCTGCAAGTGGCCCGTCACCCGCGGCGACCCAGCACCTTTGATTATATTCAGGCGATCAGCGAAGACTGGATGGAGCTACACGGCGATCGGGGCGGCTATGACGATCCGGCAGTGGTTGGGGGTGTGGCCCGGCTAGACGGGCGACCCGTGATGATGTTAGGTCAACAAAAAGGGCGTGACACCAAAGACAACATCACCCGCAACTTTGGCATGGCCTCGCCCGGTGGCTATCGCAAAGCCATGCGACTGATGGAACACGCCAATCGATTTTCGATGCCCATCCTGACATTTATCGACACCCCCGGCGCTTATGCGGGGTTGAGGGCCGAAGAGTTAGGGCAAGGCGAAGCGATCGCTCATAACCTGCGAGAGATGTTTCGACTAGACGTGCCGATTATTTGCACGGTGATCGGCGAAGGCGGCTCAGGCGGTGCGCTGGGAATTGGGGTCGGCGATCGCTTGATGATGTTTGAGCATTCTGTCTACACGGTGGCCACGCCCGAAGCCTGTGCTGCGATTCTCTGGCGCGATGCCACAAAAGCTCATCAAGCCGCCGAAGCGTTAAAAATCACGGCAGCCGATCTCAAAGATTTAGGCATCTTAGACGAGCTGTTAACCGAGCCGATCGGGGGTGCCCATTCCAATCCGCTCAGGGCGGCCGAGATTCTCAAAGAAGCCCTGCTCAGAAACCTCGGCGAATTGGATCAGATGAGCGGACAGCAGCGCCGTGAGCTTCGCTATCAGAAGTTTCGGAGTATTGGCAAGTTTGCCGAAGTGACGGTTTAACCCAGAGAAGCCTGTGCTGCTAAAAGAAACCTCTCCATTTTGCGCTAATATGAATAAGCGTAACAATTGTTAACAATTCCTTGGTTTGTTGACCTTAACTAGAACTAATGTTTTGGTTCTAGTAAGGATTATGATCAAAGGGGCGACTGAGTTTTTCAAACCGTTCTCACTCTTTAACGTTTAACTACGCTCAGAGGGTCTCCTGTATTGATCGATGTTTCGTCGCTTTTGGTGTGCGAATGTCGCGGTCTGGTTCTTGTTTTCGCCTGCGTCGTCAACGAGGTGCCCAGTTAGCGGTTGACCTTCAAAACGCTTGCTCACCCTTGAGTTAATAAGAGTATTGCATGACCCTTCCTTTAGACCGACGTGCCCTGATTACGGGCGCGAGCAGCGGAATTGGCAAAGCAACTGCCCTGGCGTTTGCTGAAGCTGGGATTCACCTAGCCTTGGTGAGTCGCTCTCAGCCTCAGTTAGAAGTCGTGGCAGACGCGGCTCGTCAGTTTGGTGTCAAGGTGCAGGTTTACCCGATCGACCTGTCAGCCGTGGCTCAAGTGCGATCGCAGATCGCGGCAATCGCCGCCGATTTTGGCCCCCTTGATATTCTGATCAATAACGCTGGCATGGGCTACACAGGCTCTCTGATGGATATGTCACTCGCCGACTGGCAGCAGGTGATCAACCTCAACGTGACTAGCGTTTTGCAGTGCATTCAGGCCGTGTTGCCCGGAATGCGGGAGCGCCAGCAGGGGACGATCGTTAACGTTGCCTCGATCGCCGCCCATCAAACGTTTCCTAATTGGGGAGCCTATTGCGTCAGCAAGTCGGGTTTATTGGCCCTGTCAAAAACTCTGGCAGCCGAAGAGCGGGCCCACGGCATTCGGGTGATCACCGTGTCTCCTGGCTCCGTCAACACATCTCTTTGGGACACTGACACCGTTGACGCAGACTTTGATCGTGCCAGCATGTTGACCCCAGATGTTGTTGCCCAATCGATTCTCTATGCAACACTGATGCCTCACCAAGCCGTGGTTGAGGAGTTGATTTTAATGCCCAACGCGGGCGCTTTCTAAGCCGTGCGTCGATTGTGGGCATGGTGTGTTCGTTCCTTCATAACCCCTAGCTGGATTTATCATGACTATTGCTTCCCCAAATGGGTCTAACACCTCTGACTCGTCGCCTTCTAAAGTTGCCAATCTAGAGCCGAGACCCGATCGCAACACCCTCAACGGTCAAGAGGCCAAACTGCGATCGCCCTCTGACATCAGCCAAGAAGAGATGATGGCTGCCGTGAGAACAATGCTGTTGGGCGTAGGTGAAGACCCCGATCGCGAAGGGTTGCTCAAAACGCCAAAACGGGTCGCTGAGGCGATGCGGTTTTTGACCAGCGGCTATGACACGTCGCTAGAAGAGTTGGTCAACGGTGCCATCTTTGACGAAGGTCACAACGAGATGGTGCTGGTGCGTGATATCAATGCGTTTAGCTTGTGCGAACATCACATGCTGCCGTTTATGGGTCGAGTGCACGTTGCTTATATCCCCAACCAAAAAGTGGTCGGGTTGAGCAAACTGGCCAGAATCGTCGAGATGTATTCGCGGCGGTTGCAGGTGCAAGAGCGTCTGACCCGGCAAATTGCTGAGGCCGTCAAGGAAATTTTGGAGCCGAGAGGCGTTGCTGTCGTGATGGAGGCCAGCCACATGTGCATGGTGATGCGCGGAGTGCAAAAACCCGGTTCGTGGACGGTGACCAGTGCGATGGTGGGCGTGTTTCAAGACGATCAAAAAACCCGTGAAGAGTTTCTCAATCTGATTCGTCACCAGCCTTCTTTCTGGTAGGTCTAACTAACCTGAACCATAAGGTCTAGCGCCTCGCCTCTGTACTCCAGATTTCCGTAAGGGCATGGCATTGCCGTGCCCATTGCCTATGCCAGTGACCGATATCCTTTAATTCACCCTCTTATTCACTCCACTTTTCTTAATCGCTCAAATAGGCTTGCAACCTGCTCTAGATTCTTATCACCTGGGGCGTTTTCAACCCCGCTAGACAAGTCGATTCCATCCGGTGACAAGGCTTCCAGAGCCTCTAAGACATTATCGGCATTGAGTCCGCCTGCCAAAAACCAGGGACAAGTCGGACGAAACGATCGTAGCATTGACCAATCTAGCGTTTCACCCGTGCCGCCTTGAAGGGTGGGGTGATAGGCATCTAGCAGCAGGGCATCGACCCAACCCTGATAGAGGTCTGCCTGACCCAAAGCTGCGGGAGTTTTGATTCTTAAAGCTTTGATAATCTCAACCTCAGGAAGCGCCCGGCGCAGTTGGTGACAAAACTCTGGCGACTCGCTGCCGTGAAGCTGAACGCTGTTTAGCCCAGCGATCGCCACCGTCTGACCGATTTCTAGCAGCGATGCGTTGAGAAAGACACCGACCCGATCGAGCTTCTCGCCCGTCGTCAAATCTTTGGGCAACCGATCAACAATGGCTCGAATTTGGATCGGGGAAACATAGCGAGGCGTGCCCGCGACGCAGATAAACCCCAAAGCCGTTGCTCCTAGGTCGAGCGATCGCGCAACCCTGATCGGCTTGAGTGATGCCGCAAATTTTGACCCGTAGACCCATCTGGTTTTTGTAAGGTTTAAGTTTTAAATCAGAATTTGCCCAAATCTCAAAACTTGAAACTCAGACTTCTATAATCACTGAGTATTTATACTTGCCCAGTTAGAATTAGGAGCAAAATTCTTGATTTACTCTACTTTACTAGGGGTTGCAGCAACAGCGCGGACGGTTGAATGGTCACCGATGGTGGGCTTGACGATGAGCCTTTGCTGTTTGTTTGCCGTCGCGATCGGGCGCACTGCCATCAAAAATCGTGGTATCGGGCCCAAACTGCCCGTCCAAAACCCCGCTCTCTTTGACGGGTTCGGCATTCCTGAGCTTTTAGCCACCATGAGCTTTGGTCACGTTTTAGGGGCAGGCGTGATTTTGGGCTTGAGCAACGCGGGCGTTCTCTAACAGCAGACGAACGAGCTTAGTTGGGACACCGCCCTGATGCCTGACGAAGCTCGTTTTTGTGAATTCAGATCAACTATGCTGGGGGAAAAGCCTAGCGTTTTCTAGGATCGTGACGCAGCCTGTGATTTGACGAACGATCGTGGACGATGTTAGGCATAGCTGATTTAGGAAATTGTTCATGCAGTCAAGCTGGCGCGCTGGCTCTTTATTTGGCATTCCGCTGTTGATCGATCCGTCTTGGTTTTTGGTGCTGTCACTGATTACTTTATCGGATAGTTCACTGTTTCAAAAAATTCACCCCGAATGGGGATCGACGATCGCTTGGGTGACCGGGCTGCTGATGGCACTCCTCTTGTTTGCCTCGGTGCTGCTGCACGAGTTGGGTCACAGTTTTGTTGCCAAGGCTCAGGGCATTCCGGTTAAGTCGATTACCCTGTTCTTTTTTGGTGGCATTGCCGCGATCGAGCAAGAACCCAAAACCCCCGGCAAAGCGTTTCAGGTCGCGATCGCGGGCCCGCTCGTCAGTTTTAGCCTGTTTATCTTCCTCAGCTTGTTGACCCTAGCGCTGCCCGGAGACAGCACCCCGGTTGCCGTGTTGACCCAGCGACTGGCCAGCATCAATTTAGTTTTAACGCTGTTTAACATGATTCCGGGGTTGCCCCTAGACGGCGGGTTGGTGCTCAAAGCGATCGTCTGGAAGATCACAGGCAGCCATTTTCAAGGGGTGCACTGGGCGGCTAGAGTGGGCAAAACTTTGGGCAGTTTAGCGATCGCTCTCGCTATTGTGGGCGTGTTTGGACGAGCGATTTCTGTCTTTACTGGACTCTACATAACCCTCATTGCCTGGTTTGTGGTGCAAAATGCCACAGCCTATGATCAGCAAACCGTCCTGCAAGAAACCCTGCTCAAACTCAGTGCTGAAGATGCGATGACTCGCGAATTTCGAGTTGTTGATGCTAACCTGACGCTGCGGCAGTTTGCCGATGATTATTTGCTGACAGCAACTCGTGCTCCTGTTTATTTTGCGGCTTCTGACGGGCGCTATCGGGGGCGAGTCGATGCCGATGCTCTGCAAACCATTGAGCGCAGCCAGTGGGAAACAAAAACAGTGTTGAGCATTGTGCAGCCGTTGGCTGAGATTCCGTCGGTGCAAGAGTCTACCGCTTTGGTCGATGTGATTCGGCTGATGGAAACTCAGTCACTGCCTCGCGTCACGGTGCTGTCGCCTGCGGGGGCAATTTCGGGCGTGATCGATCGCGGTGATGTCGTGCGATCTCTCTCCAAAAAAATGAATCTGCCCATTTCAGAAGCGGCTATTAAGCAAATTAAAGACGAAGGCACCTATCCGCCGGGGTTGCAGCTAGGGGCGATCGCCAAAGCCGCCGCAGACTTCCGGTGAGCAAGTTTTTGATCAGCTAGTGAGCCGCGAAATTGAAACGTCTCACGATCGCCAACACAGGACTTTATTTAAACTCTGGACTGCAAGGACTAGGAAAGCCCCCAGCCCTAGCCCCAGTTCGGAAACCCGTACTCAAAATAAAGTTGCATCTGGGGTGAACCTCCGCTAAATTAGCACTCAGGAGCCGAGAGTGCTAACTCAATGCTCAAAGTCCTGTAGACTGGTAAACGTAAGCAACCAGTTAAGTGTCCACACCCTTCTGGACTGGGCTGCTGCTGGTCAAAAAGGCAACGGTTCAGACGTGCCTTTCCAGCCATCAAGGCATTTCAATTGTTATCCCTTATCTAGATAGTTTGGAGAATTTCTATGGCAGCCGTATCTCTGAGCGTGTCCACTGTTCAACCCCTTGGCGATCGCGTGTTCGTCAAAGTCAGTGCCGCTGAAGAAAAAACCGCAGGTGGCATCTTCTTGCCTGACAACGCTAAAGAAAAGCCCCAGGTCGGCGAAATTGCAGCGATCGGGCCAGGCAAGCGCAATGAAGATGGTTCTCGTCAAGAGCCAGAAGTCAAAATTGGCGACAAAGTTCTCTACTCAAAATATGCAGGCACCGACATCAAACTCGGCAGCGAAGAGTATGTTTTGTTGTCAGAGAAAGACATTTTAGCGATCGTTCAGTAGTCCTGAATTCTGAGTTCAATCGTTTCATCCTGTCCCCACACCTCGGATTATCATCATGGCAAAGCGCATTATTTATAACGAAAACGCCCGTCGTGCCCTAGAGCGCGGGATGGACATTTTGGCCGAAGCGGTCGCAGTCACCCTCGGCCCTAAAGGTCGCAACGTGGTGCTAGAGAAGAAGTTTGGCGCACCCCAAATCGTCAATGACGGCGTAACGATCGCCAAAGAAATCGAACTCGAAGACCACGTTGAAAACACAGGCGTTGCCTTGATTCGTCAAGCGGCATCGAGAACCAACGACGCGGCTGGCGACGGCACCACCACCGCAACGGTCTTGGCTCACGCCATGGTCAAAGAAGGTTTGCGGAACGTGGCAGCAGGTGCCAACGCGATCGCTCTCAAGCGCGGCATGGACAAAGGCATCGTCTTTTTAGTCGAAAAAATCGCGGCCCACGCTCGCCCGGTTGAAGATTCTAAAGCGATCGCTCAAGTCGCCTCAATCTCAGCAGGCAACGATGATGAAGTCGGTCAAATGATCGCCAGCGCCATGGATAAAGTCGGCAAAGAGGGCGTGATCTCCCTTGAAGAAGGCAAGTCAATGACCACCGAACTCGAAGTCACCGAAGGGATGCGCTTTGACAAAGGCTATGTCTCTCCTTACTTCGCCACCGACATGGAGCGGATGGAAGCGGTGTTTGAAACCCCCTTCATTCTGATCACCGACAAAAAAATCAACTTGGTGCAAGACCTCGTGCCCGTGCTAGAGCAAGTGGCTCGTGCAGGTCGTCCCCTCGTGATCATTGCTGAAGACATCGAGAAAGAAGCGCTGGCAACCCTTGTGGTCAACCGTCTGCGCGGCGTGCTCAACGTGGCAGCCGTGAAAGCACCTGGTTTTGGCGATCGCCGCAAAGCCATGCTTGAAGACATCGCCGTGCTCACAGGTGGACAGCTAATCACCGAAGACGCAGGTCTCAAGCTCGATGCTGTCAAGCTGGAGATGTTGGGTCAAGCCCGTCGCGTCACGATCACCAAAGACAACACCACGATCGTGGCTGAAGGCAACGAAGCTCAAGTCAAATCTCGCGTCGAGCAAATTCGTCGTCAGATGGATGAAACCGAGTCTTCTTACGACAAAGAGAAGCTGCAAGAGCGTCTCGCTAAACTCGCGGGTGGCGTTGCAGTCGTCAAAGTCGGCGCAGCCACCGAAACCGAAATGAAGGATCGCAAACTGCGGTTAGAAGATGCCATCAACGCCACCAAAGCGGCGGTCGAAGAAGGCATCGTTCCCGGCGGCGGCACCACCTTGGCACACCTGTCTCCTGAGCTAGAGACTTGGGCCAACGCTAACCTCAAAGGTGAAGAACTCACGGGTGCGCTGATTGTCGGACGGGCGTTAGCGGCTCCCCTGAAGCGGATTGCTGAAAACGCAGGTCAAAACGGCGCGGTCATCGCTGAGAAAGTTCGTGAGAAAGAGTTCAACGTCGGCTTCAACGCAGCCACCAACGAATATGTAGATATGTTCGAGGCGGGCATTGTTGACCCTGCTAAAGTGACTCGATCGGCGTTGCAAAATGCAGCCTCGATCGCGGGCATGGTGCTAACCACTGAGTGCATTGTCGTTGACAAGCCTGAGAAAGACAGTAGCGCCCCTGCGGGCGGCGGCGGCATGGGCGGCGGCGACTTCGACTACTAATCGGTTCAGGGACATCACTTCTTGTGGTGTCCCTAAACATTAACTGTAAGATCAGCGATCGTTCTTGAACAAGGAGCGATCGCTTTTTGTATAAGATCTCCAACTTCTCCAGGAAGTCGGAGATCTGTGCGTTTAGCCAACCCGTCTCTAACCCAGATCAAAGGTATTATAAGATCTAGCAAAAACTGATCTCACGCGAAATGTCAGCCAGCCTTCCAACTGCCACCACCGACTTTATTTCGTTAGAGCAAGCGCTCAAACACTACTTTGGCTATGACAGTTTTCGCCCCGGTCAGCGTCAGATTATTGAGCAGACGATCGACAATCGCGATCAGCTAGTGGTCATGCCCACGGGGGGTGGCAAGTCGCTGTGCTTTCAGCTTCCGGCGTTGCTCAAACCGGGGCTGATGATTGTGGTGTCGCCGCTGATTGCGCTGATGCAAGATCAGGTGACCTTGCTGCAAGACAATGGCATCTCAGCCACCTTTATGAACAGCAGCTTAAACGCCGACGAGCTACGATCGCGGGGCAGAGCCGTGATGGAAGGTCGAATCAAGCTGCTCTATGTCGCGCCGGAGCGATTGTTGAGCGAAGATTATTTGAATTCTGTGTTGCCGCATATCCGCGATCGGGTCGGCATCTCGGCCTTTGCGATCGACGAAGCGCACTGTGTTTCAGAATGGGGCCATGATTTTCGTCCTGAATATCGGCAGTTAAATTATTTACGTGAGCACTATCCAGAAGTGCCCGTGATTGCGTTAACGGCGACGGCAACTGAGCGGGTGCGTCACGATATCATTCAGCAATTGCAGTTGCGTGTGCCTAGCGTTCACGTTGCCAGTTTTAATCGGCCGAATTTATATTATGAAGTTCGTCAAAAAACCAGTAATTCCTATCGAGAATTAGTGCAGCAAATTCGGCAAAGTCAAGGTTCAGGCATTGTTTATTGTCTCAGCCGTAAACGGGTCGAAGAAATTGCCGCAAAACTCAAACACGATGGCATTGCTGCTCTGCCTTATCACGCAGGATTAGACAATAAAACTCGCAGCGAAAATCAAACGCGCTTCATTCGAGATGATGTGAGAGTGATGGTGGCAACCGTCGCGTTTGGAATGGGAATTAACAAGCCAGATGTAAGGCTTGTAGTTCACTACGATTTGCCTCGCAACATCGAAGGCTATTATCAAGAATCAGGTCGAGCCGGACGCGATAGTGAACCGTCGCACTGCACGCTTTACTTCGGCGTAGGTGACATTAAAACAATCGAGTTTCTGATTGGTCAAAAAGTCGATCCGATATCAGGTGAGCCATTAGAAGATGAACAGCGAATTGCAACGCAGCAGTTACGCCGCGTGATCAACTATGCAGAAGCGACCGAATGCCGTCGCACCATTCAATTAGCCTATTTTGGCGAAGACTTTCCGGGCAACTGCGGCAACTGTGACAACTGTCGCTATCCCAAACCGATCGAAGACTGGACGATCGACGCTCAAAAATTTCTCTCGTGCATTGCCCGCTTTTCTCAACAAGGGCAGAGTTTTGGCATGGGCTACACGATCGACGTGCTGCGCGGCTCAAAAGCCGATCGCATTCTCAAAAACAGACATGACCAACTTTCAACCTATGGCATTGGCAAAGATCGCAGCATCGAAGAATGGCGAATGTTAGGGCGATCGCTGCTGCATCAGCGACTAGTCGAAGAAGCGACCGACGGCTATTCGGTTCTCAAGCTCAACGAGCTAAGTTGGGAAGTCTTGCGAAAACAGCGATCGGTGAATATTGCCGTAGTGCAACTCAAGCAAAAACTCAGCGTCACCAAAGCCCCTGATCTCAACACGCCAGAGACCGAAGAACTCTACGAAATTTTGCAAAAACTTCGCAAACAGTTGGCAGACAAACAAGCAGTGCCGCCTTACGTGATTTTCTCGAATGCGAGTTTGCGATTGATGGCGCAACAGCAGCCCCAAACTCGCGCTCAGTTTCGAGAAATTTCGGGCGTGGGCGATCGCAAGCTCTCCCAATATGGCGACGCATTTTTAGATGAGATTCGTGACTTTCGAGCCGAAAAAGGATTGCCCGTCGAAAGCGATCGCTTTGCGGGGGTCTCGACCCCGATCGCCCCCATTGCGCCCCCAACTCAACCCGAATCGAGTCAGGCAACCTACACCCAGCTTCACACTTTAGAACTATTTAATCAGGGTCTAAAACCTGCTGATATTGCCGAGCAGCGAAGTATTCGCCTCAATACCGTGACGGGGCACCTGGCTGAGTTGTTAGAGATGGGCTACGCCGTGGAGATCGAGCGGTTAGTGAGCAGCGATCGTCGAGACAAAATCATCGAAGCAATGGAAACGGTAGGAGACAATTCTCTCACTCAAATCCGCGATTATCTCGGAGACGTGTATGGCTATGACGAGATTCGTCTAGTGCGAGCGTGGTGGCGACAGCAGTGATTGGCAACAATCACCGCTCTAATGGAATCAGAAAATGTTCGACAACATCTCCAAATTTTTAGCCGAACAGTTTTCGGCAGATTTTGCCAGTTGGCTGATTGGTGAACCGATCGCCCTGACAGAATTGAGTCCCTCTGAACTGTCCCTTGAGCCAATTCGTGCCGATGCGCTGATTTTGCTGGAGTCCGATCGCGTGGTGCTGTACTGCGAGTTTCAGACCGATCCTGACCCAGCCATGCCCTTGAGCATGGCGGACTATCGACTGCGAGTTTATCGGCGCTTTCCTCAAAAACAGATGGTGCAAGTGGTGATTTATCTGCGGCGATCGTCCTCAGAGCTTGTCTATGTTAGTAGACTTGTTGCAAACCAGGCTGACAGCTTTGTTGTCTAACTCCCCCAAAAACGCGATTTGTTTGGGGCAAGGCAACTGTAGACCACCTCGTGCATAAAACCTGTACTTGTGACGAAATCCACAATCGGCTAAGAACTAGTAGTCAACTCACTCAAGCGCCGGACAATCAGTACACCTGATGATGATTGCAAGAACTGCCTTTTCCCGTCAAACTTGCCGCTCATGGACGCTGATCGCCAAAATTCACAGTCGTTGCATCCAAGTCATTAATCGCATTCACTCGCGCATTGTCTCGTGCGTCAATGTTGAACTGAGCGCTATTCTGCTCTTGCTTGCCAATGTTGATCACCTGCTGCGCCAACTGCTGCAACGTCTGCGCGAACTGCGGATCATCCATCTCATCATCGAGATAGACCGCAAGTTTATTCAAAGCCTCCGGCGATCGCTCCTCTTCAATTTTGACGATCGCCGCCTCCGCCTTCTTATTTCCCTCAAATCGCTTTTGAATCGCCGATCGCAATTGCCCGATCGCCCCACCAACCGCTTTTTTAGCGACTTCCCCGGCTCCAGATTTAACAAACTCATCAAACGCTAACTTGGCGATCGCTGCTCCAGTCAAAACATCCATAGGTCACACTTAGATAAGTTCACGCTTGTTGTAATTAATTCTTCCTACGCTGTGGGTCAAGTTCTGCAACATTACATAATTAACAGATAAACTCATCATGGAGTTTTACTCACCGTCATGACCAATCGCCTTGCCCAAGCCCAAAGCCTCTATCTTCGCAAACACGCCGAAAACCCGATCGAGTGGTGGACGTGGTGTGACGAAGCGCTAGAAACGGCGCGGCGAGACGATAAACCGATTTTTCTCTCAGTGGGCTATTCTAGCTGTCACTGGTGCACCGTGATGGAAGGCGAAGCGTTTTCAGACGGGACGATCGCCGATTATCTCAACGCCAATTTTTTGCCGATTAAGGTCGATCGCGAAGAACGTCCTGATCTAGACAGCATCTATATGCAAGCGCTGCAAATGATGGTCGGTCAAGGCGGCTGGCCGCTGAATATTTTTCTCGCGCCCGATGATTTAGTGCCTTTTTATGGGGGAACTTATTTTCCAGTAGACCCTCGCTATGGACGACCCGGATTTTTGCAGGTGCTGCAAGCCATTCGTCGCTACTACGATTCTGAAAAAGGCAAACTCGATGGCATCAAAGCTGAGATTTTGAGCAACTTACAGAAATCTGTGGCGCTGCAACCTGCTTTAGACTTGGGCCCAGAGTTGCTCAAAGATGGTTTAGAATCTAGCGTTGGGGTGCTCACCTCAAAAGCACCGGGCCCCAGTTTTCCGATGATGCCCTACGCAGAGGCGGCCTTGCGAAAGGTGCGATTTTCTGGAGAGTCTCGCTACGACGCAAAAGCAGTGACCACCCAGCGCGGCTTAGATTTAGCCCTCGGCGGCATTTTTGACCAAGTGGGCGGCGGCTTTCATCGCTACACGGTTGACCCGACTTGGACAGTGCCTCACTTTGAAAAAATGCTCTCTGACAATGGGCAAATTGTGGAATATCTCGCCAATTTGTGGGCAACGGGAGTCGAGGAACCAGCCTTTGAGCGATCGGTCTCCCTGACCGTGCAGTGGCTCAAGCGCGAAATGACCGCTCCCCAAGGTTACTTCTATGCGGCGCAAGATGCCGACAGTTTCGCCACGGCCGACGAGCCAGAACCCGAAGAGGGAGCGTTTTATGCCTGGAGTTTTGACGAGCTTCAAACCGCGCTCTCGGCTGAGGAATTAGCTGAACTCAGCGAACACTTTACCTTAACGGAGAACGGCAACTTTGAGGGGCTAAACGTGCTTCAGCGTCGGCATTCTGGCAAACTTTCGGATCGGGTAGAATCAGCGATCGCCAAGCTATTTCTAATCCGCTATGGGACTTCGGCTGAGGAGTTGACGACGTTTCCCCCAGCGAGAAATAATCAAGATGCTAAAACTATCGCCTGGCCCGGTCGCATTCCAGCCGTGACCGACACCAAAATGATCGTCGCCTGGAATAGCTTGATGATTTCTGGTTTAGCGCGGGCCTACGCCGTGTTTCGAGAGTTGGACTATTTGGAATTGGCGAGTCAGGCAGCCGATTTTATTCTGCAAAATCAGTGGGTGAATGGTCGCTTGCACCGCGTGAATTATGAAGGACAGGTTGCAGGGCTGGCCCAATCTGAAGACTATGCGCTGTTGATCAAAGCGCTGTTAGATCTGCATCAAGTCACCCGCAGCCTTCGCCAAACCGCGCCCGAAAATCAAACTAACTGGCTGGATCAGGCGATCCGAGTTCAGTCTGAGTTTGACGAGTTTTTGTGGAGCGTCGAGGGCGGCTATTACAACACGGCTGGGGATGCGAGTCGTGATTTATTAGTGCGAGAGCGCAGCTATATCGATAATGCGACTCCGGCGGCTAATGGCGTGGCGATCGCCAATCTCATCCGGGTGGCGTTGCTCACTAAAGACCTCAATCATCTCGACAAAGCCGAACAAACCTTGCAGGCTTTTGGCAGCGTCATGCAAGAGTCACCTACGGCGTGTCCGAGCTTATTTGTGGCGTTAGATTGGTTTCGCAACTGCACGTTGGTGCGATCGAGCGCTGACCAGATTGCGCTTTTAGAAACTCACTATTTACCGACTGCCGTGTTTGCCCTAGAGCCAAAGCTGCCTGAAGGAGTTGTCGGGTTTGTCTGTCAGGCAGTCAGTTGCAAAGAGCCAGCGCGGAGTCTGGAACACCTGCGATCGCAGCTACAGCAAAGTTTAGTCAGGCAAGGATGACCTTCCATATCACGCTTTAAGAATAGCCGGAGTTGCCAGGTTTCAGAGATTTTGGACTACGATCGCAGAATCACTCACAGTTCATCACTGAACCAGTCATGTCTTTAACCCCTAGTGTGATTCACAGCGACCCTGACATCCTTGGAGGAACGCCTGTATTTATGGGGACTCGTGTGCCGATTAAAACTCTACTTGATTACCTTGAAGCAGGTGATTCACTCAATGAATTTCTCGATCACTTTCCTAGTGTGAGTCGAGAACAAGCGATCGCAGCCTTAGAGTTAGCGAAGGAAACGCTAATTGCTTATGCGAATCCTGCTTGATGAATGTGTACCAAAACCGCTCAAGTGGAAGCTTGCTGATTAGGATATCTGCACCGTTGTAGAGATGGGCTGGTCGGGTAAGAAGAATGGAGAATTACTTCAACTGATGAGTCAGGCAGAATTCACAATTTTGCTCACTGCGGATCAGAACTTGCGATACCAGCAAAACTTGGAGCAGGCTGGAGTTGCAGTTGTTGTGATGGTTGCGCCCAGCAATCGACTGCTCGATCTTGTGCCGTTGATCCCTAGTGTCCGTAGCGCCTTAGATACTATTACAGCGGGTGAAGTTTTTGAAATAACGGGCTAACGGCTTAAGTCAGCGACGGCATGAAGTTTGAACTTAATTAATCTTATTGCTTCCAATCAATTAGTGGGCGGTAAATTCGTAGATCATCTCGAAGTACAGTCCCAATAATATTTTACGGTTGACAGCCTTCTCGTCTGTCGTTCGAGTCTCTTTGCTGCTCACCTTCACTGCTCTAAGGAGTTGGAGTTGGAATCGTGACAGGCTGACTCGGCGGAATTTTGTCGATCGTAATCAACGTTTCGATCACAGATTTAACGATCGGGGCCGCCACCGTCGAGCCAAAGGCATCTTCACCCTTCGGTTCGTCAATCACGGCCACTACGACATAGCGAGGAGCCTCGATCGGAAAAATTCCGACAAAGCTAGTAATCTTGGCATTCGCCTGATAGCCCCCGCCCGAACTGGCTTTCTGAGCCGTCCCGGTTTTGCCCCCGATGCGATAGCCCGGCACCTGAGCGCCTTTTCCCGATCCCTTCAAAACCACAGACTCCATCATTTTCAGCACTGTCTGAGTCGTCGTTGATGAAAAAATCTGCTTCGGAGCCGATTGATAGGGCTGCCAATAGGGTTGTCCGCTGCTGTCATAGAGTCCTTGCACCGCGTGGGGGGTCAACATTTTTCCACCACTCGCCAAAATGCCGTGTAGTTGAAGTAGCTGAATCGGAGTCAGCGAAAACCCCTGTCCAAACGCAGTCGTGGCGATATCCACCGGAGACTGCACAAACGTGGTGTGATCTTTTAACTGACCCGCCACCTCAAAAGGAAAATCAGAGCCTGTCACCTGTCCCAGCCCAATTTTTTGCAGCCAACTGTAATAGACATCGGGCTTCATTTGCTGCACGATATGCACCATGCCCACGTTGCTAGAATGCTCTAGAATCTGCGACACCGAAATCGGGCCACGACCGCCCACATAGGAATAGTCAAAGTTTTGAATCGGCCAACTGTCGATATAGATTTCGCCTTCGTCGTTAAAGACTTGATCGGGTTTAATCGCCCCAGACTCTAGCGCGATCGCTACATTCAGCGGCTTAAAGGTCGAACCCGGCTCATATAAATCAGTCAACGCCCAGTTTTTAAACTGCTCAACTTTGGCTTTGTAATATTCATTAGGGTCATAGGAAGGATCGCCCACCAACGCTCGCAGAGAGCCATCTTGGACATCCATCACCAGCACAACACCCCGTTTTGCGGCGTATTTTTTGACCTGCTGCTGAAGCGCAAACTGCGCCGATCGCTGCACTCGACTATCGATCGTCAACTGCAATTGCAGATCATCAATATGCAAAAAGCCGCCCGGCACTTGGTCAGGCATGACGGTGCCCATCCCCGTTCGGCTGAGGCGCACTGATTTGACCGATCGCTCCAGCAGGTTTTTATGGCTATATTCCACGCCTGCTTGCCCCATCTGATCGACATCGACATAGCCGACCACATCCGCCGTCAGATTTTGTTGAGGATAAAGGCGCTGCTGCTGCTGGTTTAAATCTAGCCCGTCCAGTTGCAAATCGCGAATCCGGGCGGCGGCGTTTTCTGCCAGAGAATATTCTAAACGGATGCCGCTCTCGGCTGCGTCAAACTTGTGAATCAGGTCAGCGACCGGACGACCCAAAATGGGAGCCAACTTTTCAGCCACGATCGGCTTAGGCAGCTTAAACGCATTGGGGTGAGCATAAAGGGTGTAAACCGGATGATCGATCGCCAGCATATTGCCGTTGCGATCGACGATCGGGCGACGCGGAATGAACGGCCGCAAATAAGACATCTGCTGCGATCGGGCTTGTTTGAGTAAATCGGGAGCCTGCACGACCTGCAATCTTACTAAATTCAGCATCAGCAAAATTGACCCGCTGACCAACACGGCCCAAACCACCAACAGACGGCGATACGTCGATTTAGCGGGCGGAATCGGCATCTGCCGCAGCGACTTGACCACCGCCGCCAACCGACGCAAGCGCTTAGAGCGAGACGGATAGGAGGGGCTGCCCATGATTAATAGCCGAGAGGAGCGATCGGACTCGCCACCGGAGCCGGACTCGCCGCCGGAGCAAGATTTCGAGCCGGGGCAGGCTTGAGAAAAATTAGGCTATCGGGCGTTTGGGGCACGAGCGTTGTCCCCGATCGCACCGCTTGGTCAGCAATCTTATTCTTTAAGATCTCGCCATTGGTCGTCATCTGCCGCTCACTGCGCCGCAACTGCTCTAATTTTTGATATTCCTTTCCCCAAAGCTGTTGGGCATAAACCGTCCAGCCATAGACGAGCAGCACTGCCCCCGCCAGACTAAAGGTGGCAATCAGTGAGACTTGCTGCATTCTGATCAGCGATCGCAGCCAGCGCGGGTCGGCATCGGGGGCAGGCAGTCTTCTCACGGCCGTTGAGTTGAGCGATCGCGGCCCGATCGGCTGACGCTGAGGGCTAGCAGAAGAAGTTGCAGACGGCAATCGCGATCGATTGCGCTTAGAAGGAACCACAGGTTTTAGCGCAGCAGACATAGACTTTAGCAGCACTCCGATAGCGACACATTCACACCCAGGCTTAAAGAATCCCAGTTTTATTTCTGTTCGGTTCAGCCCCCCAACATTAGGTTCAGACGGCGACTCAGAACGCCCCTTATTGTATCTGGAGTCTTGAATTGTGGAGACTTTATTTGAGAAATCGCCCGCTCACCATGGGCAAGACCAGCCGACTCATAATCCGATTGTCTTCGAGTCGATAGAGATTAAACTCTGCTCCCATCTGCTTCATCAACGATTGACAGATGGCGAGATGCAGCCCCGGCGGTTTGTCTAACGTCGAAGGAGCCAGCAGATCAAGGGCCCGCCCGGTTTCTAAGTCTTCGAGCAGGCGTGGCTCGATCGTGCCATCGTCGGTGATTGATAGCTCAATCCAACTCGGATCAAGCTGGCGACACCAGAGATCAATCCGCCCGCCGGGCTGCGATCGGTGGCAGGCAATCAGCAGCAACTCATAGAGCACTAGCTCGATTTTGACAATATCGCCCGTGATCATCGGGTTGGTCTCGTTGTGCACCTGTGACCAGATCTGACGCTGTTTGATTAGGGTATCGACGCGATCGAGGGCCCGTCTCAGCAAGCTGACGAGCGGCACGGTTTCGGTCTTGACCTGCAACTGCCACTGCTCATCGCGAATCACTTGCTGCATCGGGTCAATCGCCTCACTCAACTGGCGCAAAATTTGCTGTTGGCGAGTCGCTGCCAGCGCATCTTTGTGCGGAGTCGGCACCTCTGCTAATCGTTTGACCCCGGTTTTCACAGATCGATAGAGATCTTCGAGGCGACGCTGCTTATACCAACTCAGACGTTCTAGCCGTTCTCGCTGCACTTTTAAACTCTCTGACAGCATTAGATAGCGACGCGACCAAGCAAACTGGCTGACCAGCGTTCCTAGCGCGTTGAAATGGCGATCGCCCCAGCGTCGATCCAAATGGTCAGCAATGATTAAAATCGCTGTCGGCTCGTGCTCTGAGGCCGTTCGCAGCGCCATCACCAGCAGTTGACCGATGCCCGGTGCGTTGAGCCAGTGCCGCGTTTCGGCAGAAATATCATCGATCGACAATGGCAACAATCCCTCATGCTGCAAAGCTCGGTTGACCAACATATCTGTATAGATCGAGACTTTGAGAACAGGATGAAAGCTGAAGCCCTCTTCAATGTTGCCCGATTGCACTAAGCGCCCGGTGCGGCGACCGGGAAACCATGAAATCATCGCTGCCATTGGCGCTTGGAGAATCTGAGCAATGTATTGCAGCGCCGATCGCTCTAGCAGTTCTAACTGCTGGGTTTGTTGAATCGTGGTTAACCCCCACTGAATAGTTTGATAGATCTTTTGCTGCTGGTCATTTTGCTGCTGTAGCTGCCATTGCCGCAAAATTAGGCCAATCTGTTGGGCCACCACCTGGGTCAGTTCACACTCTGAGTTGCTCCAAGCACGAGAAACATCATCGCAGACCAAGATTACCCCTTCGAGCGATTGCCCGGCGGCAGTGTTGCAAACCATCAGCGATCGCACGCCCAACTCTAGCAGCAGATCGCGCCAAGCCCCCAACCGCAGATCTTCGTCAAGGTTCTCGATCGCAATGGTAGACAGATTGCGTTCGAGCATTTGCCAATCGAGTTGGGTAAGCCGTTTGAGGGGGCCAGCGATCGGGCGGCGATTAGAAGGATGGCTTTGATAGCAAACTTCAAAATCATCACCCTCTGAGTCGTAGGACAAGACTACAAAGCGATCGATCTTTAAGCGTTTGCCCAAAAGCTCGGCGGCATTCTTGAGGGTCACTTTCCAGTCGTCAGCACTGTAGATGGCATGGGCAATTTCGGCAGTCAATACCTGATCGAGCTTGGTTTGCTCAACGGTGACTTCCATCTCGTCGAGGGGAGCCACTAGGGCAATCAGTTGAGCCGCCGCCCGCAGGTAAGTTTTTTCTTCTTCTTGCCAAATTCTGGCTTCGCTGCCCTCGGCGGCTAAGAACCCAATTAACTGATTTTGATAGAGAATGGGAGCCGCCATCAGCGATCGGGCCCGAATATGCTCCATGAGTCGGTTGGTCATGTCTGCCTTCAGCGAACTCATCGCCTCCCCGATCGCCACCACCTGATCAGAGGCCAGCGCTTGATAAAAGCTGCTCATCTCCTTGACCGTGATCCCCGAAGCGGGTTGGTTTTCTTCTAAAGCTCTAGACGTAGGTTTAGCGTTAGTCGCTCGTCGCCAAAAATAGCGCTGTTGCCGCTCAAACCAATAGACGCTGGTGCGCGATGGGGCGATAAACCGATGGCTTTCTTCGACGATCGCGTCCAGTCGTTGACCCAGGTTAGGCAGCGATCGCACTTGACTTAGCAAACTGAGCAACGGCTTTTCAGGACGCTTGATCTGCTGCTGCTTCCAGTCGGTTTCAGCCGCTTCTAAGACGGCGGCCAGACTGCCTAAAACAATCGAGATTTGGGCTTTTTCGTCGCTTCCCGGAAAGTTTCCCCACAGCCGCGATCCCAAGATTGCCACACCAAAGCAGCGATCTTTATAGCAGATCGGAAACATCATCGCGCCTTGAATGGCGTGCTTTTGGGCAAGTTTACGCCATTCGCCTGCGCGCATCTCTTGGCGCAAATCGGCGATCGTCACCGGACGCTGCTGAATGACGACTTGCTCTAGCAAATCGCCTGAAGAGAGCGAAAACCGCTGTTTTAGAAAGGCAGACTCCTGAACTTCGGGCAGTTGTCCACCTTTACCCAATAGGCGGTGATCGATGCGATCGTAAAACCCAACCCAAACCAACTCATAGTTAAAGCTGCTTTTGAGATAGTCCAGGGCAGTTGCGACCAAGTGGTCAATGTCGGTGCCCTCACGCAAAACTTGCAGCACCCGACCTAGGCTCACAAGTTTCTGTTCACAGGCATTTGGCTCTTTCGACTGACCCATGATAAGCACGGCGGGGATACAAACGATAAGTGAATTAAATCAAGAAATCGACCGCAGATGCCCCTAGAATCGATGTGCTAGATCTACCCCAGTGCAGACCTTTAGACTCTCGTAAAGCAGATGAGATCGGGAACTTGGGTTGCCCCTAAGCCACGCAGCATCTCAGCAGATCTAGACGTAAGATCTAGGTCGCTTAAGTTTTGATCTGTCAGATTAGGCTTCACAACCTAGAGTGCCCTCAGAATAGCCCGTTTTCACGCGGTCAAGAGTTTGTAGTTAACTGGTAGCTAACAAATTTTAGAGAGATGACGGCTCAACGCTCTCTGACCCGTCACAATAAATAGAGTTGTCATTAGACTTTTGCATTGCCTGAACTCTATCAATCGATTCTTCGCCCCCTGCTGTTTTCTGGGCTGAATGCTGACCCTGAGTGGCTTCATCAACAAACCTTACGATCGCTCAACTGGCTAGAGGTCGGGGCACCTTCACAGGCTAGGAAATGGATTTTATCTCAGCTAGACCAAGCTTATTGTCTCAACGATGACCGACTTAATCAAACGCTGTGGGGACAGGGTTTTGCTAACCCGATCGGGCTGGCGGCGGGGTTTGACAAAGATGGCATGGCGGCAAATCTCTGGTCAGGCTTTGGCTTTGGGTTTGCCGAACTCGGTACGGTGACGTTTCAGGCTCAACCGGGCAATCCGCGTCCGCGTTTGTTTCGGCTGCCTGCCGATCGGGCGGCGCTCAACCGCATGGGCTTTAATAATCAAGGAGCCGCCGCTTTGGCCCAGCGTCTGCAAGGTTTGCATGATTCAACGATCCCGTTAGGGGTGAATCTAGGCAAGTCTAAAGTCACGCCGCTTGCAGAAGCCGCCGCCGACTATTTAGCAAGCTTCAAATTGCTCAAGGAGTGGGGCGACTATTTTGTGGTGAATGTGAGTTCTCCTAACACGCCGGGGCTACGATCGCTCCAAGCCACGGATCAACTTGAACCGATTTTGTCAGCCCTGCAAACCGAAAATCAGGCTCAGAAGCCTCTGCTGATTAAAATCGCCCCCGATTTGGAATGGGACGATATTGCCGACGTACTTAAGTTGGCGCAGCAATATAATTTGGCGGGCATTATCGCCACCAATACCACCATTCGTCGCGATGGGCTAAAGACGGAGACGATTAAAGCCACGGGCAAGCCTGTCGCTGAGGAGGCGGGCGGCATCAGTGGGGCACCGTTGCGGCAGCGATCGACGGAGGTGATTCGATTTATTTATCAACAGACTCAGGGCAATCTCCCGATCGTCGGGGTCGGCGGCATTTTTACGGCAGAAGACGCATGGGAGAAAATCACGGCGGGGGCAAGTCTGGTTCAGGTTTACACAGGCTGGTTTTATGAAGGGCCAGGCATGGTGCGGCAAGTTTTAGAAGGCTTGTTGCAAAAGCTGGAGGATCGAGGTCTCTCCTCATTGCAAGATGCGATCGGGCTTAATCACCAGAAACCTTAGATTGCTACTAGGCGAATTAAGCTCAATTTGGCAGAGCTAATCTAGTTAAATGACAAAAGTACTATATTGTCCTCTTGTGCTGCTACATTGAAAAATTTAACTAGCTGACCAAATAAATTGATGAAATGTGGCTCCATGTAAACTCTGCTCTCATTGGAACCAAGCAACCTGCCGAGACGTAACCTGAAGTCGTCCTCTGAAATATGGTTTAGCGCTCCAGCTATCTGATTGACCTCGCTTGTATCGAGATAGCGTATACAACCATAAGTCGCTTCCCAAGGCGTTTCTAAACCGCCCATAAATACCTTATGTAGCAAAGTGTCACCCTTTTTTTCACTATCGTATGGAGAATCACCTGTAAATAGGAGGTAAAGTGACTGCCAATACTTATCAAGATCTAGATAGCGATCAGTAGATCTTAGCGCATCAAAGTATGTGCAGATATCTTCATCTGTTTCTAGGTCATGACCGAAGTAAATACTTGCGTAGGCAGCATCACTATGTAGTTTTTCAAATTCTTGAGGTGTTATCCGTCTATAGCTTGCTTCAACGCCCATATTTTTGTGAGATTTTGGGTTTGATAGCCTGAAAACATTTGCTCAGAGCAAGCCAAGCAATGTAGAGCACAGCACAAAATCAGACCAGTCATTCTAAACATACATCATTCCCATTAGCGTCACTTCCCAAACCAACTGCGATTGAACATAGGCGAGTAGATAATCTCTCGCTTTTTCGAGCAGTTGCACAGGTAGGGCAGACTGTCCGCTAAGTTTAGCCTGTTGCCAATAGGACTGTTGGAGATAATCGACTAACCAGAGTTGGGCTTCACTGTCTAGCGTTTTGGCGATTTGACGGGCGATCGCAAGGGTTTCTCGCAGTGATTTTGGCAAATTTGTCACCGCTTGCAGCAATTCAGGGGGAACCGTCTGAAACTTTTGCCAATGGACGATCGCCTCCCCCGGACTGCCCTGGGCCAAGGCCAAAACTTGGGGATGAGCCAAAATCTCGCCAAATCCGGCGGTCGCTAAAACCTGCGCGATCGCGGCTGAGTCTAATCGATAAAACGGAATTTTTTGACAGCGAGACACCAGCGTGGGCAGCAAAGAATCGGCACTGGGCGCTAACAAAATCAGCGTGGCTCGTCCCGGTTCTTCTAAAGTTTTTAAGAGGGCGTTGGCGGCGGGTTCTGCCATGGTTTCGGCTTGGTCGATGATCACGATCGCCCGATCAGCCTCTAACGGGGGACGGCTCAAAAACCGCGAAATCTCTCGCACCTGTTCGAGACGAACTTGCGGCGGAGTCTTTTTCTTTACGCCTGCGGCCTCGGCTTCGATGGGTGAAAGCCGTTTGCCTTGATGGAGATAAGTTGGCTCAACCCAGAGCACATCAGGATGGTTGCGCTGCGACACCCGATGACGCGAGTCAGCAATCAATAATTCAACAAACGCCTCAGCCGCTAGCCGTTTGCCCACTCCCGCAGACCCAGCAAATAAATAAGCAGGAGCGACGCGATTTTGAGCGATCGCTTGAGTCAACAGTTCTATCGCTTGCGACTGTCCAATTAAGGAGCTAAACGGAGAGTCCATCATATTTGCTCATGAGAGGTCTTGACCATACCAGCGAGTTAGATGCTGACTGAGGGCGGCTTCGATCTGTTCAGCCACTTCCAATTCGCTGCGATCGGCATCAATTTTGACAATCCGATCGGGGTGCTTGGCTGCCAGGTGAGCAAACCCTTGCTGCACCCGTTGATGAAAGTCTAGATCTGGCTTGCTCAATGCGATCGCTGGCTCCCCGTTTCTGGGTGCGGGCCAATCCGCGTTCGACCTCTAAATCGAGCCACAGGGTTAAATCGCTCTCTAGCCCATTTGTGGACATCTGATTGAGTTGGTCAATCAGGGCAAAATCGAGGCCGCGCCCATAGCCCTGATAAGCGATCGTCGAATCGGTATAGCGATCGCACAAAATCAGATCGCCGTCTGCCAGATGAGGACGCAAAAAAGTCTCGACGTGTTGGGCCCGATCGGCGGCGTAAAGCAATAACTCGGCCCGATCGTGAATCAATTCTCTAGCAGGGTTGAGCAGCAGCTGCCGCACCCCCACCCCCAGATCAGTGCCACCCGGCTCACGAGTCGCAACCAGTTGTTTTATCAATTTGTGTGATTGCAGCTTGGCTAACCAGCCACTATTTAGCAGCCATTGGCGCGATCGTTGAATCTGGGTGGTCTTGCCGCAGCCCTCCACCCCTTCAAAGACAATAAACTTTCCCTTCATGGTCAACTATTGGTCAGCTATGAGTCAGTGGACACGATCGGTGACGACTCGCCGATTGATCAACCCTTGCGAAATCAGTCAACTTCAAAAAAATTCGCCTGGTCAAGGTCAGAAGGACTTTCACAAGAAAGCACTTGCGACTAAACTGAACCTTGTGATCACACTCACCCAGAGTATCGCTTTAACGGGTTCTGGGAACGTATTATAGAAAGGTTCGCTCGTCGCACGCTTGGGGTTGGCTATGGCTCGTTACACTTGTCTATTCACCGTCGGAATCTCTTTCAACAATTTCCAACGGGTGCTGAATGAGACGCTCAAGTCTTGCAGTCTAGATATCATCTATGACACTGGCGACTACATCATGGCGCGAGAGACTCCGGGGCGCGTGTCTTTCCCAAAGCTCGTGACCGTAGAGGTGCTGATCGATAAGACAACGGCCACCGAAGAAGAAGTGCGGATGAACTTTGTGATCAAAAATGAAGAACTTCCGCTTCAGATAGACAATCACTGCCGCCAAATATTTACCCAGGTCAGTCAGGCCGTGAGTGACAATCAGCACTGGCACTTGATCGAGTCGGTTGGGGGTTGAGGCGCGATCGCAGGTCTAGACGAGTCTACTCATCTAGACTATCTAACTCTGCCGTGCCAGGGTTGATCAGGGTGATGTCAAACTCGTCAGGCGGCACCGTTGCATAGGCATCTCGCCGAAGCAGGTGATAAGTGACTTTAACCTGCGGCCCAAAAATCACCTCATCACGATCGCTGAGATCGTGCGATCGCAGCCGCCGACCCTCAATCAACAGCCCATTGGCGCTGGGCTTGCCGTTTTGGTCACCGTCTTTAATGCGATAAGAGCAGGTGCCATCGGGGTTAACTTGCTGCTCGATCGTCGCATGATAGCGAGAGACAAACTGAGAGATCAGCCGAATATCACACTCGACATCTCTACCCACCGAATAGCGAGACTCCTGAAGGGGTTCTTTCCGCTCTCCGGTGTCATCTTTGATAATCAAAAAATGGTCTTGGTAAGGGTCGGAAGGCATCGCAGTTTAGAGATAAAACCTGTAGCTGACCCAAAAGGGTCGGGTCAAGTGCTAGTATATCGCGCTAAGCGAATTTACGGAGGGTGCGCCTTGAATGGAGACCCGCCTAGTCTTCTGGGTCACCCACCATATTAGGGCTGATCAGCGTGATATCAAACTCATCGGGCGGCACTGTCATCACCGCTTCCCGCTTTAGTAAATAATAAATTGCCCGCACTTGAGGGCCAAAAACCACTTCATCCTCATTTCTAAGGTCATGGGTTTGCAGCTTTCGCCCATTGATCAACAAGCCATTGGCGCTGGGTTTGCCCTTGAGGTTGCCGTCTACCACTCGATAATAGTAAGTGCCATCTTCGTTGGGTAGCTGAAGCAGCGTTGCATGGCGACGAGACACAAACTGAGACACCAAGCGAATATCACACTTTGGGTCTCTGCCGATCGAATAAACGGGCGCATCAAGGACAAATTCGCGTCGTCCCTTATCGTCTTCTATGATTAACAGGTGATTTTGCTGCGGTTCTGAGGGCATGAAACGTCAAAGGGTTGGCGAGGGACTAGGAACGAGAACTGGCAACCTATCTAGCTAAGATACCCGATGGGGTTGAGAGCAACTCAGTGCTAGTACCGATTCAGAAGGTTTTCTCAGGTCGTGTCTCATTCCTGAGAATCTCCCAATTCTCCAGAATGAGGGAGCAAGATCTGGGCTGATGGCGACGGGTGCAAACGGTCAGATTTGCCGATCGTGAGCGAACCTCTGATTTATTAGACCACAGCCATAGAGCACCAAATAAATTTTGAAGGCATTAAAATGAGACTTAACCGCGATCGGGGGCAACTCGTCTCTCAACCACGAGGCAAAGCAAAAGCTCGACGCAAGAGCAGGGAGTTTGTCACGACGCTAACCGAGCTAAAAGCCATCAAAGCTCCGGCGGCGGCAGGACTGAGCAGAATTCCAAATTTTGGCAGCAGGATGCCAGCGGCGATCGGGATGCCCAGCAGATTATAGGCAAAGGCCCAAAACAAGTTTTGCCGAATTTTGCCAAAGGTGACCCGGCTGAGGTGCAAGGCTTCGACGACATCGGTGAGCCGATCGCGCATCAAGACAATGCCGGCCGTCTCGACTGCGACATCGGTGCCTGATTTGAGGGCTATACCTACATCGGCTTGAGCCAGGGCAGGCGCGTCGTTGATGCCGTCTCCGACCATCGCGACGAGAGAGGGTTTAGGGCTTTCACCTTGCAGCGATCGGATCACCTCGGCTTTTTGCTCTGGGCGAACCTCTGACAAGACGTTTTCTAAAGAAATGTTGAGCGCTTGGGCAACGGTTTGAGCGGTTTCCCGACGATCGCCCGTCAGCAGCATTACGCGCAACCCCATTTTTTGGAGGGACTGAACGGTTTCTTGGGCATCGGATCTGACGGTATCGGTGACCGCAATCAGACCCATCAAGGTTTGGGCCATGGCCAGATAGACGACTGTTTTACCCGTTTGGGCTAGGGTTTGCGCCTGGGCTTGGGGTGCCGCCTCTACGACGACTCCGTTTTTCTCCATCCAGTCTAAGGTGCCGAGCCAAACAGACTGAGGCTCTGAGTCAGATCGAGACACCAGCGCCGACACGCCAAACCCTGGCTCAGTGTGAAAGGCTTGGGCAGAGAGCAGAGTAATGTTTTGCTGATGGGCCGCCCGGATAATCGCCTCGGCAAGCGGGTGGCGGGTTCCACTTTCAACGGTGGCGGCGAGTTGCAGCAGGTCAAACTCTCGATCGCACGGGCTAAATATAATGCAATCAGTGACGATCGGGTGCCCCGTGGTGAGGGTGCCTGTTTTGTCAAAAACGATCGTATCCAAAGCATGAACTCGCTCTAGCACGTCGCCGCCTCGAATCAACAGTCCTCTCTCGGCACCGATGCCCGACCCGACCAAAATCGCGGTGGGGGTGGCCAATCCGAGGGCGCAGGGGCAAGCAATTACTAGAACGGCGATCGCGAGTTTAAGACTGAGTAAGAGCGGGGAAGGATGAATTGTGACGGCTGATGGATCAAGGTGGTGCATGGCGTGCTCGCTGCCCAAAGCTTGACCTACCATCAACACTTGGGGCCAGATGTGAGTGCCGATGAAATACCAGAATAGAAAGGTGAGGGTAGCGATCGCCATCACACCGTAGGTAAAATAACCCGCGATCGTGTCTGCTAATTTCTGAATCGGGGCTTTGCGGGCTTGGGCATCTTCGACGAGATGAATAATTCGCGCTAGGGTGGTGTCTTTGCCGATGCGACTGGCGCGAATGGCGATCGCCCCTGACTGATTGAGGGTTCCGGCTGAGACGCGATCGCCGGGCTGCTTTTGCACCGGGACAGGCTCACCCGTCAGCATTGATTCGTCTAGGGTGGTTTGTCCGGCGACGACTTCGCCATCAACGGGGATCTTTTCGCTCGGCAGCACTTGCAGCCATTCACCCACGCGAATGCGATCGACCGAAATTTCCGTCGAGAGATGCGGCACAAAGGATGCTGGGTCAAAGGATTCTCGATCGGTGTTTTTGACCAATCGGGCGGTTTGGGGTTGAAGGGCTAAAAGCGCCTGAAGCGATGATGCAGCCCGGCTTCTAGCCCGTTGCTCTAAGGTGCGACCGAGCAAAATAAAGCCGACTAACATCACAGGCTCATCAAAAAAGCACTCCCAGCCGAGTTGGGGAACTAAGAGCGCAATTAAACTGGCCGTAAAGGCGGTGACGGTGCCCAGACCCACGAGCGTGTTCATGTTAGGAGCGTTGCGGCGCAGTCCTTTCCAGCCGTCGATGATCATCGATCGTCCCGGCACGGCTAGGGCGATCGCGGCTAACCCGCAGTGCAGCCAGATGTTGCTGAGTCCGAAAATGGTGATGCCCGCGAGTTGATTGAGGTGCCCGATCGTGGAGATCACGAGGAGAAAAATGGCGATCGCGAGGCTACGAGTCTGCTGTTGAGTGTCTAATCGTCGCCGTTCTGCCAGATCGATCAAGCCTGCGTCTTCTGGAGCGCCATCGGGATAGCGAGGCTGACTCGGAAATCCGGCTGCGGTCAGTTTTTCGGCTAATCGGGCGGGATCGATAACCGATTCACATTCAACAGTGGCTAACTCTGTGACGAGATTCACCGTGGCAGAAATCACCCCTGGCTCTTGAGTGAGGGCATTCTCGACGGCTTTGACACAGCCCGCGCATTTCATGCCGCTCACGTCTAGAGTGATTGGGTTTGGAATGGGGGCAGTTATTTCTGGTTTTGACGTGGTTTGCATCGCACACTCAAGGGGAATTCACAGGCTCCTTTCTTGAGAGTAGATGAAGTTTTGTACGATCGCCCGAAAAACCTTAAATTTTTTCAGTCTCGATCGTGGCTTGGTTAGCGGTGCGTCGCCAGCCAAATAGATAGACCAAAATGCCAAGCTGAACGGGAACCAAGATCAGATAGTTTCTGACGAAAAAATTAATCTCTAGATTCGAGAACGTCTCGAAATAGCCTGCGCCCAACATGGCAAGGAGGACGATCGCAGCAATCCTTTTAGGTTTGAACATGGGGGAGTTTCAGTAAAGTTTAAGTTGAGATCAAAAAAACCTGGTGAAATGCTTCAGGGAAAATGCAAAAAACCAGGATTTTGAACGTTGGCGATCGTCAGCGAATCTTAATCTTAAAGCCAGCCTTTTTTGCCCGTGATGTAGGTGCTGATAAATTCTTCGTCGCTTTTGGTCAGATAGATAATGCCTTCGATCAAGCCGATAATGCCGAAGATAGGAGACGCAAGACCGAAAGTTAAAAGGCTTCCTAGCAGCATGATCAGCCCTTCAGTCTTATAGCCCAACACGAATTTGTGAACGCCAAAAGCACCGATCAAGATTCCGCAAATCCCTGCGGTAACTTTTTTACTTGCGTCGTTAGAGGTTCCGGTTGTCATGGTCTTCGTTTTGGGGGGTGAGAGTTCGCACTCAATGTGCCCACCCAGAGGACGTAACGAACAAACCGCCCAGCTTTGCCAAAATCTAAGAATTTCCGCTCCCCAAAATCAGCAGACTCACCAGTGTGCCGCTATTCCACAAGCTGTGCAGCAGTATCGAGGCGAGCAGATTTTGGGTGCGGGTGTAGACAAATCCCAGCACCATGCCCAACGTCATGAGGGGAATCACTTCTGAGAGACTCAGATGCACCACCGCAAACAAAAAGCTACTGAGCAAAATGGCTTGCCAGGTCGAGCAGTAGCGCGTCAGTGAGGGCAAGAGAAATCCTCTAAAAAAGATTTCTTCAAAAAACGGAGCCGCGATCGCTGCCGTGACAAAAAAGATAGCGATCGCCAGGCTATCTTTCCCTTCGAGCGCGATCGGCAAAATGGGATTACTCCCCCCGCGCCCTTGCCAAATTTGCTGATTGAGCAGCGACACCACCACCACTAGAGGAAACGCCGCTAAATATCCGCCCAAGCCCCACCAAAACCATTTGCCTTTAAAGGTGAGGTGAAACCATTTCTCCGGCAGGGGCAAAAATGATTTGATCGACCCATACAAGACGCTCAATCCGCCTGCTGCCAACAAAAGATAGGTGACCAGATAATAAGTTGCTTTAGCTCGTTCTCCCAGGGTTGCAGGATTGATTTTGAGCGTCGCCAAAGTGGATTGACTGACGATCGGCAACACAATCTGCCCCACAAAGAAAAACCCGACGACTAACACCTGCCAGACGATTTCACCATTCCACGGCACTGACCAGTGAATGTCATTCGTCCCCGATAAGACAGCTTGTTTGCCTTTGATTGCCCACTGTCCGAGCAGAAAAATCAGCAGCGACGCACCTGAGAAAATGGCAACAGCCGGAATTGCATTCGCCGTGGCCCAGCGAGTAAAGGCCTGTTTTGCGGTCTGCTGTTCGGCGGTTTGAAGCTGGTTGAGAGTGTCCGATCGCTGTTGCAACTGATAAAGCTGAGTCAATGCCCGATAGCGAAACCAGCCATCTAAATGCTTTGTGATCTGCGGCTCTGCGTTGGGCAACAGCAAAGGCGGCTGACTCCACAACCCTGATAAAACTTGGGCCGTGACCGCCGTTGAATCAGACTCTTCTTTGAGAGCAGCCCAGGTTTTTAGCGCTTCAGGCACCTGTTTTTGCTGGGTTTGAAGAATTCCTACCCGCAGGTCTAACTCTTTAATCAGAGATTTTTGTTTGGTGAGTTGCTTGGTCGTCGTAGAAGAATCGTCTACCCCAGGCGTTTTTGCGGGAAGCTTCAGCTTTGCTTCGGCGGTATTAATATCGGTTTGAGTTGCCTTTTGAGCCTTTTGATAGCTTTCTAGCGCTGACTTGACCGGGTTATCAACCGAGAACGACAAAGGATTAGAATCGGGGCCAACGTCTTTTGGCTTGTATGCTTGCACGTCTCTCGATTCATAGGCTTGCAGCATCAAATCGGTCTCATAGAGTTCTAAGCGGCTACTAAACTGGGGCTGACTCCAGCTATTGACCAAATCGCTCACCACGAAGACGATCGCCAAAATCGTCAGTGCGCCCAAAACTAACCGCTTCAACGTCATTGCTTCCCCCATCCATTCGCATCGGTGCCCCATGGTCAAACTTAGCAGAATTGGCGAGGAGAACGCCGGACGGGGTAAAATCTTCCTGACTCAAAAACTTTACCCAATGGAGGCTTCCCTTTGACTACTCGCGTCATCATCGTGCGTCACGGCGAGAGCAGCTATAACGTCGAGCGACGGGTGCAAGGACATTGTGACTTGTCGCGGCTGACTGCCAAAGGGGAATCGATGGCGGTGCAGGTCGCCACTGCTCTTAAAGGAATTTTGCTAGATGCGGCTTATAGCAGCCCATTAAATCGGGCAAAGCGCACGGCGGAGTTGATTCTGTCTAATTCTGATCACCCTCCTCACTTGCAAACCAGCGAAGACCTGCGAGAAATCAATCTGCCCCTGTGGGAAGGGCTGCTGTTTAACGAAGTCGAGGAGAAATATCCCGATGAGTTTGAAGATTGGCGATCGCAGCCTCATTTGCTAAAGATGAGCCTGTCAGATGAAAATGGCAGCGTCGATTTTTTGCCCGTTCCAGCGATCTATGAGCAAGCGCGTCAATTTTGGCAAGACACCCTGCCTGACCATGCCGGACAGACGATTTTAATCGTGGCTCATAGTGGCATCAATCGGGCACTGATTAATACAGCGATCGGGCTTCAGCCCGAAGATTATCAGCGTTTCCACGTCTCAAATTGCGGCATCAGCATCCTCAATTTCTCTGGTGAATATGGGCAACCCGTGCAAATTGAGTCGTTGAATATTACGTCTCATTTGGGCGAAACGCTGCCGCCTCGCAAGTCAAAAAGTCAAGGACTGCGGCTGTTATTGGTGCGGCATGGTGAAACCGAGTGGAATCGTCAAGGGCGGTTTCAGGGACAGATTGATGTGCCGCTCAATGACAATGGACGATCGCAAGCCGCTCAAGCGGGAGAATTCCTCAAATCTGTACAAATTGACCACGCGATCAGTAGCTCTATGCTGCGGCCCAAAGAGACGGCAGAGATTATTCTTCAGCATCATCCTGACCTTGAGTTAACTCTGCGAGATGACCTGAGAGAAATCAGCCACGGCTTATGGGAAGGCAAACTCGAAGCCGAAATTGAGCAATCCTATCCCGGCTTGCTTCACCAGTGGCAGCAGCACCCCGAAACCGTGCAAATGCCCGACGGCGAAAATCTGCAAGACGTGTGGAATCGCGCGATCGCGGGCTGGCAAGCCATCATCAACGAGGCAGCAACCCGTCCGGCTGACGAACCCTACACAATTTTAGTGGTTGCCCACGATGCGATTAACAAAGCGATTCTCTGTCACGTCGCTGGCTTGGGTGCCGAAGCGTTTTGGAACTTTAAGCAAGGCAACGGAGCCGTCAGCGTCATTGACTACCCGCAAGGGGTTGAGGCGGCCCCTCTCATGCAGGCAATGAACATCACAACGCACTTGGGAGGCGTTTTAGACAAGACTGCGGCCGGGGCACTTTAGAAAACCTGTATGACGATCGAACTGCTCCAACAAGTCCGGCTGCTTGACCCGACTTCAATGACTGATCGGGTGGTCGATGTGATGATCAAAGACGGCATGATTCAGACGATCGCGCCTCACATCCACGAGATTCCGCCCGATGCTCAAATTTATCCGCCTCAAAGTCTGGTCTTAGGGTCGGGACTGGTTGACCTCTATAGCCATTCTGGAGAACCCGGCTTTGAAGAACGGGAGACTCTGGAATCGCTGGGTCAAGCAGCGATCGCTGGTGGTTTCACGCGGCTGGCTATTTTGCCGGATACCAACCCGACGATTGACAATCCGGCTGCGGTCACTTGGTTTAAGCAAAACTCAAAGCTTTCCTGCTGGGGTGCTTTAACGCTTCATGCCCAAGGTCAGCAGATGACCGAACTGTCTGAACTGGCGCAATCCGGTGTAGTGGGATTTGCCGACGGGCACCCGATCGCCAATCTTGCCCTAGTGCGGCGGTTATTAGAATATCTTCAGCCGTTAAAAAAACCTGTAGCGCTGTGGGCCTGTGACCGATCGCTGGTCGGCAATGGTGTAATGCGAGAGGGGATAGAATCCATTCGGTTTGGGCTGCCCGGAGATCCCGCCCTGTCAGAAACGACGGCCCTATCGGCTCTTTTAGAATGTGTCGAAGAACTCGGTACTCCCCTTCACCTGATGCGAGTCTCGACCGCTCGGAGTGTGGAACTGATTCGAGCCGCCAAAGCACGGGGTCTACCGATTTCGGCCAGCGTGACGTGGATGCACCTGTTGCTCAACACCCAAGCGATCGCGCATTACGATCCCAATCTGCGACTAGAGCCACCCTTAGGCAATCCAAGCGATCAAGTTGCCCTCCTGCAAGCGGTTCGAGACGGGGTGATTGACGCGATCGCCATCGATCACACGCCCTACACCTATGAAGAAAAAACCGTCGCCTTCTCAGAAGCGCCCCCTGGAGCGATCGGGCTAGAACTCGCCCTCCCCCTGCTGTGGCAAACTCTAGTCACGACCCAACAGTGGTCAGCTTTGGAGCTATGGCGTAGCCTCAGTTCCAGTCCTGCCGCTTGTTTAGGGCAAACAATGGCGGCGATCGCGCCAGGTCAGCCTGCGGAACTCACCCTGTTTGATCCAAACTTGCCGTGGACGGTGAACGGTCAGAGTCTGAAATCACGATCGTTCAACACCCCTTGGCTGGGCAAGCCGCTAGTCGGGCAAGTCCTGCGTACTTGGTGCCCCTAAAAAGAGATCAGACATTGAAAGATCAACCAATGGGCTGCAACCCGACTTTATTTATTTGTTGTTGTAGCTGGGTTCTGGCGTGATTTCTCCAACACGGTTGGGCGGCCAAAACCTCACCACAGCCCGGCCGATGATCTTCTCGCGAGGCACAAAGCCCCAATAGTGGCTGTCGTAGCTGTTGTTGCGATTGTCACCCAACACCAAATAAGAGCCAGGTGGCACCGTCTGTGGGCCCCACTGATATTGAGGGTCTTCCTCAATGTAGTTTTCTCTTAAAGCCTGGTCGTTGACATAGACACGCCCACCTTTGACCTCTACTTTGTCGCCCGGCAGCCCAATCACCCGTTTGATAAAGGCATCGTGAAAGTTCTGCTTTTCTAAAGTGCTGGTGGGCGAAAAGACGACAATATCGCCCCGTTGAGGCGTGTTAAACCGATAGCTAAGTTTGTCAACAATTAAGCGATCGTTGATTTGCAGCGTCGGCAGCATTGAGCCAGAAGGAATGTAGCGCGCCTCTGCCACAAACTGACGAATGCCAATGGCTAAAATTGCGCTCAGTCCAATGGTCTTCAGTCCTTCAAGCCAGGGATTTTCATCTTTTGGCTGAGGTTTGTCACCAGGTGCCGGGTTGTCTACGCGAGTCATAGGGTTTTAAGTGCAGAGTCAAAGCAGGAGGTTGGGCAACGGCTGCCTATCTAGTTTATTCAATAAATGTCAAATCGAACCGAGTCGGATGGGATGATCCAAAGTTTACGGGGCATTTCTACCCTCTACTATCCCCCTATAATCTAGATTCTTCCAGTCCACTCAAAATCAGTATTTTTTATCATGATTTCTCCCTCTCTGGTGATTCAAAACGCTCAAATTTTGTTGCCCAGTGGTGAATTGATGCTGGGAGCAGTGCAAATTCAAGACGGGCAAATCGTTGAGATTGGGGCAGATCTTTCGCCCCTTGACGATCGCTCTAAGGTAATTGACGCAGCCGGATTAACTTTGTTGCCGGGCGTGATTGACCCTCAAGTTCATTTTCGAGAACCGGGACTGGAGTATAAGGAAGACTTATTTACAGCAAGTTGTGCCTGTGCGCGAGGCGGCATCACCTCATTCTTAGAAATGCCCAACACGCGACCATTGACCACTACTCAATCTGCACTAGATGACAAACTCAAACGTGCCTCTGAGAAATGCCTGGTCAATTATGGATTTTTTATCGGCGCAACGGCTGAAAACTTGCCCGACTTATTAGAAGCCAATCCAACACCGGGCATCAAGATTTTTATGGGATCGATGCACGGTGATTTGCTGGTGGATGAAGAAACCGCGTTAGATCCAATTTTTGCCAAGGGCGATCGCTTGATTGCTGTTCACGCTGAAGACCAAGCTCGCATTCGCGATCGCCGCGCTCAATTTGCCGGACAGACCGATCCCGCCGTTCACTCCCAGATTCAAGACAATCAAGCTGCTCTAAATGCGACTCAATTAGCGCTAAAACTGTCTAAAAAATATCACCGTCGTCTCCACATTTTGCACCTGTCTACGGGCGAAGAAGCCGAGCTTTTACGGCACGAAAAACCCGCGTGGGTGACCGCAGAAGTCACGCCTCAACACCTGTTGTTAAACACAAGCGCCTACGCGACGATCGGCACGATGGCGCAGATGAATCCGCCGCTACGATCGCCCCACGATAATGATGTTCTCTGGCAAGCCCTGTTAGATGGAGTGATCGATTTTATCGCCACCGATCACGCCCCCCACACCCTTGAAGAAAAGGCCCAGGCTTACCCCAACACGCCTTCTGGGATGCCGGGAGTTGAAACCTCTCTAGCGCTGATGTTGACCCAAGCCGTGCAGGGACGCTGCACCGTGGCCCAAGTTGCAAACTGGATGTCGAGTGCCGTTGCTAAGGCTTATCAGATTCCCAACAAAGGGGCGATCGCGCCGGGCTATGATGCCGATTTGGTGCTGGTAGATTTAGAAAATTATCACCCGGTGCTGCGAGAGGAAGTGCTGTCTAAATGTGGCTGGAACCCTTTTGAGGGCTGGAGTCTGACGGGTTGGGCCCAGGTGACGATCGTGGGGGGGCAAGTCGTTTATGACCACGGCAAACTTCAGACCGATGTGCGCGGTCAAGCTCTGCGGTTTGACGCATAAAGCGCCATTAAGGTTTCTCTCTTTTCTAAACTGCCAGAAAATAGTTATCTACAATACAGACAGAATAGATTAGATAGGGATTTAGCCCGGTAACTTGACGCTTCTCATTCACTGATTGCCTAGATGGGTAACCAGAACGTTTCTTCTGGAGGTCATGAAGATGTTTAATCAAACGATACAGATTCAACTTCGCTTAATCGCTTCACGTCTGATCGCGATCGCCCTAAGCAGTGTGGTTCCGGGTGCTCTTGTGGCAATGTCTGCTAGCGCAGGTCAGCTAAGAGGGCAAAGCTATTTTGATCACGCCCCTCGGCTGATCCGCACGGCGGCTAGTTTTGCGGCAGCCGATGTCCCTTCTAGCTATGAATTTACGATTCGAGTTCCCGAAGATGCGGGTGCTCCGCTTCAAGCGATCAAGGTATCGCAGGAGAAAAATACAGAAACTCTCTCCCTCAATATCGGTCAGAGCTATGCCTTCTTGGGTGACAGCTTTGGGGGAGGCAGGGCGGTGCCTCTGGCTTCTATTGGCGGAGAAATGACTCCGGGCGAGGCGACTTTTGTGTTTAATCCCCCGATCGCTCCGGGTCAAACTGTGACGATTGCTCTAGAGGTGGATCACAACCCAAGGGCGGGAGGCGTTTATCAATATGGGGTCACTGCTTACCCGATCGGCACCAATAGCTCTAGTCTATTTTTAGGCGTGGGTCGTTTCAACATCTACGACTATTAAAGTAGCATCGCGCTTCAAAAGCTAGATGGAGAGATTAACATCTAGCTTAGTTAGAAGAGTACTGAGAATGAAAGATTTCGGCTGTGTATTTGCGGTCACTTCGCTAACGTTAATTAACGTTTCGTAAAGCAGAAATCAGCGTCTCTAAGTCAAATTCACCAACGGGATTGAGGATGGCTTGGCGACCTGACGGACGATCGGTTTCCCGGCTCCGGCTCCACTCTTTCTCAGTAGGTTATTGAACCCACAATCCTAAGGAGACAGAGGTCTTCACTCCTCACGATCCACATCTGCAAGAATATCTTGAATCTCGTTTGCAGAGATGTCTTCTCGGTCGGACTTTGAGTAAATCGTCAGCAGTAAAATGCTAGTGGGTGACTCAACTTGATAAATCAATCGATAGCCAGCACTCTTTCCTTTTTGGATATCACGATTGCGAACTCTGACTTTATAGATAAAATAGCCCTCACCAATCCCACCTATCTTGTCTCCTACAAAATCCCCAGACTGCAACTGTTTAATCACCGCCTGGGTATCTGAACGAATACTGCGATAGCGCTTGGCAAGATCACGCAAGTTTTGCTGATATTCAGGAGATGAATCGATGGATATTGAGGGCAACTCATTCGGCATCGATCCCATCCCAGAGTTTAGACATCGGGATGCGCTGCCCCGCTTTGGCTTGCTTCAATGCCCTTCTCAGACTGGCTTTTACCTCCTCGATCGGGGTATCGTCTGAGTCATCTACTGCTTCTATCTCCTCTGGAACCAACACAATCACTCGTACCAGATGGGGATAGCTAGTTCCGTGGATGGGTTGATCCAACACTAGGTTTCCTTGAGCATCAATTCTGCCCGTGACTTCGATCGCCTTCATGGATTCATCTCGCATTGAAAGAATGATCTGGTTTCGGAAATCCTAACATGGGCTTATGCTTTATCGTTTGAGGGTATTTGATCCCCAATAGAACATTTCATAAAACAGAAATCAGTGCTTCTAAGTTAAAGTCACCAACGGGATTGAGGATGGCTTGGCGACCTGACGAACGATCGTACTCCAGCCGAATTTCTAAATAACTCTGCGGTCTTGTAGGTGAGACGCTCTGCCCACTCGATCGCCACAACTCCTGGCTCGGCTTCGACTCCTTCCCAATAGATCTCTGGGTAGAGGCTGGCGGTCTCCGATAGATTCAAACGATAGAGATCTAGATGATAGAGCGGCACCCGTCCGTCTAGATATTCATTAATCAGCGTAAAAGTGGGACTGTCGATCGAGTCCTGAATGCCCAACCCTGCCCCGATGCCCTGCACGAGGGTGGTTTTCCCACTGCCCAAGTCACCTTCTAGCAGCAGCACACTGCCAGCCGAGAGCCTCTGCCCTAGCTGAATGCCTAGCTGGTGGGTTGCGTTTGCCGTGGGCAGAAATAGAGGCTTCATTCTGGCTTGGGTTTTCGGTGCGCTAAAAGGAACTGGGCTTCGGCGACGCGATCGCTGGTCGGATATCGCTGCACGAGTTGCTGAAGATAGCGAGGCTGGTTACTCAAAAAATAGCTCGAAAACAGCAAATCATCCGCATAAGAACTCTTGGGAAATTTGACTTGTATCTCCGTTAAGATCCCATCAATGCGGCTTTGATAAGCAGAGCCGATGTCAGGAGCCGTCTCGTTTGTGTAGGGATCAACGCGGGGTCTCCCAATCGGCACTCCAGCCGGAGGGTGAATGCGCGTCGTTTCGCCTGGGTCGTGATTTTCCCATTGCCAGAGCAGCGTCATGGCCACCATATAGAGGGTCTTCTCGCGCACGGGGGGCGGCGTTTTAGGATCATCCAATAACTGCTGATAGAGAGACAGAGCAATCCCGTTTTGGCTAGCGCCTTGATAAGCTTGGCGCACGGCTGACTCACCGCGTTTTGAGAGGTCACAAACCCACCAATAGCGGCAATCCCAGCGATCGTTTGCCTCGACGGGATAGCGCTGACTCGTGCTGTAGCTCGTGGGCAAGTGATAGGTTCTAGACCCGTCCCAAATTGCGAGATAGCCATTTTTCCAGCCGCCTTCGCCCGCCCAATTGGATGCTAGGCGATAGCGCGAGTCTGGCGTGTTTTCTGATTTTAAAGCGAGAAGCTGCTGCCAGCGTTGACGCTGCTCGGTCAGCATCGTTTGCATTTCTTGCTGAACTTCTGTGGTTTTGCCCTCTTCCCACCATGACCAGCCTGCTTTGTAGTAGCGATCGAGGATTTTGGCAGGCATGACCGTCAGATTCAAATTTTCAGAGGTTTGCAGTGCTTGGGCATAGTCGTGCGATCGGGCTTGTTTGACCGCCAGCGCATAGCGCAACAAGGGCGTGATCTCTTGATAAGCGGGTTCTTGTAACAACGTCTGAATCTGCTCGGCCGAGAGTCCGACATCGAGCAACGTTCTGACGTGAGGATAGGCGAGATAAAGGGCATCACGATCGCCGATTTCGGTCGTCATCATCTTCAGCCAGAGGCGCATCGCGCCCATAATGTCGCCCTGATCCTGAAGGCTATGGGCCAATAAAAAGGTGGCATCGTCGGCTCCCGGATGGTTAGGGTAGCGACTGAGCCACTGCTGCCAATCTCGAACCCGATCGGCGGCAGTTTTTTTAGCGTTGCGATCGAGCAAGGCTTGATTCCGCGGTTCGCCCCCAAAGTAGGAGTGTCCGGTTAAATCTCCATACTCGCGGCAGCCCTGAATAAATTTTGACTGCGGATAGTTTTGGGCCATGCCCACCAGCAGATAATAAGCGTGGGAACCGCGATCGCCATCGTCGCCGCCAAAGCCATAAAACACGCTGCGGGTCAGGCTATAGAGCGGCCGAGAATCTCCGTTGAGCATTTGTTGCAGCAGCGTGGAGCCTTGGGGATCGTGGTGGCGATCGAGTTCGGCGATCGCCCAAACCCGATCGGGGGATCGCTCGTCGGCAGCCAGCGATTTGAATAGCGCTTTGGCGATCGGAGAAATTTGACCTGCTTTAATGGCTCCTAAACGGTTGACTAATAAATAGTCGCGTGATGAGGCGGGTAGCGATTGATAATAAGCGATCGCCGCCTGAATCTGAGCAGGATTCGGTCGAGTGATTTGCTCAAATTTCGTCCATTCCGACAAATTGGGAACGGGCTTTTCGTGAGTCGGATAGGGCGGAAAAACCTGGTCGTACCCTACGACATTCACCAAAAAGTCAAAATTGAACTGGTCATAATAACTCGGAGAATTGCGCGGCTCTAGATGCTGTTTGGCGAGTTGAACTAGTTGCTGTCTCACCTGCGGATCATCTAAGCCAAATTCTTTCTCCCAGGCTTTTGAGTCGGTTGATTCAGAGCCTGACTGGAGCAATAGGGTATTTAATTTGCTCGTGAGAAGAGAAAAGTCTGGGGTAGAGGCTCGTCGCTGCACCTGTTTCGTCAGCCAAAGCGTTGTATAGGGCTTGCCCAAACTGCGAATTCCCGCCATTCCATAGGCTTGACGAACTTGATCCCGCGATCGGGCATAAAACTCCAGCAAGGGATAAGCCTTTGCGCCATACTGCTTCCAAACCGGATTGGTGAGGTTACCGTCTCCCCACTTCACCTCGATCAAATCTTGCCGCACGGCCTGCAAAATCGGCTGCCACTGTGGGTCAAACCGAAGGCGATCGCGGATCACGTCATCCACCTCAACCTCAGTCAGCTTGCTTGGAGACAGCCCTTCTGCCTGCTTTGCAGCCTCTGCGGGCGACGGTATTTTTTGATTAGGAGCAGCCGCTAGTTGAGCGATCGGCAAATCTGCCGACACCATCACCAACAATCCCAGCGCTGCCCCACCTTGACGCAGCCATTTCCAACGCTTCTGTCTAGACATCTTGAGTTTCCCTCACACCTATCTTTAGATAATCATGAGAGATTGCCCAGAGTCCAGAAAGTTGCTGCACAAACGGGGATCTCCAGTACGATTTATTCTCCAGTACGATTTTATGACCCGATCTATTTGTTAACTGATAAACCACTATGACAGCGGATCAAGTTTTGCAAGTGCTGTTGGAGGGCAACGATCGCTATGTTGCCAAAAAACTCACTCATCAACATCAAGACGCGGCGCGAATTCATGAAATCGCGGCAGGGCAACACCCGATCGCGATCGTGCTGGGCTGTTCAGATTCGCGGGTGCCTCCAGAAGTCATTTTTGATCACGGGCTAGGAGATCTGTTTGTGATTCGAGTGGCGGGAAATGTAATTGATGATGTAGTGCTAGGCAGCATTGAGTATGCCGTTGGGGAGTTTGGTGTTTCTCTGGTGATGGTGCTAGGACATGAGCGCTGTGGTGCAGTAGCGGCAGCAGTCAGGCATCTTAAAGTTCCTGGACACATTAGCGCACTGATGATCGCGATCGAGCCTGCCCTATCCCAGGTAAATGAGTCTGACCATGACCCAATCGATGCAGCCGTGATTGCCAACATTCGGCTAACCGTAGAGCGGATCAAGACCTCTGAACCTGTGTTAGGCGAACTGGTGAGGTTAGAAAAAGTCAAAATTGTCGGAGCGCGATATGACTTAAATGATGGTTTGGTGAAACTTGTTAGTTGAAGCGAATTGCTCATGCAACGAACTGTTCAGCCACGATCGTAGTCTCCAAAAGACTCTCAAAAAAAACAGGGACTAGAACTTCCAGCCCCTTGCCGATTCCTCTAGAGAGGAGAACACGTAAAACACTATAAATTTAATTGAGAATAATTGTCAATATAGCGGCGAATAAATTTGCCAAAAATCTGATGGCGATCGCTCCCATCAGACTGGACAATTGTTTTTTATCTGCAAAACCACAAACATTACCTCAAACTCTTCCTCAAAAACGGGAAAGGAGTATGATGAGTCAACCTTTTGACTGGATGGCCTGCCGCGATCGCCTATGACTCTTCAACTGCGTGTTTATGTTCCGCCTCACCCTTTAATCAAACACTGGTTGGGCGTAGCCCGTGATGCTGCGACACCCTCCCCCCTATTTCGCAGCGCCATGACCGAGTTGGGGCGATGGCTCACCTATGAGGCCATTCGTGAATGGCTGCCCACGGTTGACGCGACCGTAAACACTCCCTTAGCGCCCTGTCCGGCCACGTTTATTAACCCAGAAGTGCCGATCGTCGTGGTGCCCATCTTGCGGGCCGGACTCGCTCTCTTAGACGGCGCACAGGCGATCTTGCCTCTAGCTTCGATCTATCACTTGGGGCTAGTGCGAAACGAGGAAACGCTGGCAGCGAGTTGCTATCTCAACCGTCTTCCTGAGCAGATTAGCCCCCAGACTCATGTGTTGATCACCGACCCCATGCTGGCAACTGGCGGCACCGCGATCGCCGCGATGAAAGAATTAACGCAGCGAGGCGTTGACCCGTCTCTAGTGAGAATTGTGTCAGTGGTGGCCGCTCCCCCGGCCCTGCAAACCTTGAGTGCGGCCTATCCCGGTCTCAATATCTATACCGCCGCGATCGATGAAGGCCTAAACGAAAAAGGCTTCATCGTGCCAGGGCTAGGTGACGCAGGCGATCGCACCTTTGGAACCTAAAACAAGGGTTATCGTTTTGGTCGAAGGGCGGTAAGCTGTAGAAACAGACTCAGTTAAATGAGCAATGTGAGTGATGAGTCAACCAGATAATTTTGCAGGTGGGTTTGTTTTGGGCGCGATCGTCGGCGGTGTGATCGGCGGCGCATTGGGGTCTCTGCTGACGGCGCAGCGACTTGAAGGCACGACCGAAGAACCTCTGTTAAAGCCCGAAGATGGCAAAAAAAAGCGATCGATTCGCGGCTCGACTGAGCAAAATATTGAGCTATCTCGACGCAGTTTAGAAGATAAGATTGCTCAACTTAATGACGCGATCGACGATGTGAGACAGCAGTTAAGCAGCGTCAACGGGCGGGCAACCGAGAGCGATCGAGAACGATCTTTCACTGAAGAGCCATAGCGCTAGAATGCTGGGTAGGCGCGATCGTGGTTAAGCGACGATCGCCTATCTATCGATCCCATCCCTAAACTTCAATCAAGGAATCTGCGATTTTATGAATCCTTTGCAACTGCTCATCAGCACGATTAGCGGCTTTGTCGGCATTTATCTAGTGCTGCTATTTATTCGGATCTTGCTCAGTTGGTTTCCTTCTATTGATTGGGCCAGCCCTCCCTTCTCGATTTTAAGCCAACTCACCGACCCCTATCTCAACATCTTTCGATCGTTTATTCCCCCTCTCGGCGGGCTTGACTTCTCTGCGATATTGGCGATATTGGCTCTGCAATTGCTCAAAAGTGCGCTGGAGTCAGTGCAGGTCACAGCCGGGATGCAGAGTTCGTTATTTGGCTAATCTGATCGCTAGAGGGGTCAACCAAACCATTATAGAAGTGATTAGAAGAACACCCTTTGTGCAATTGGAGCGATCGCGCTCTGACATCAAAGGGTGTTTTTTATGCGTGATCACTTCAAGTCTAATAATCCCTCTTCTTTTAATTTTGGATTGAAGCGAATTTCTTCTTGAATGCCTCTAGCTTTTAGCTGCGTTAAGATCTCTGCTTCAACGCGTCGCGCTACATTTTTGAGAATTTTGATTTGGGTGATCTCCTCGATCGTGGTCTTCGTGTAATTTGCCTCTTCTTCAGGAGTCATCATTCCTCTAACTTGAATGGGCTGGTTCCATTTGGCTTCGTCAATGCCGTTGCCGAGGGGAGTCGAGCCATTTTCAGAAATCCAAGTGTCTCGAATGCCTTCGAGCAGGGTGCGACTGGGGCGATCGACGGGGCTAAACTTCACCCAATAACACCCTTGAGGCTGACGGACTAAATGTTGCTTTAACCCTAGAAAAATATCGCGAGAAAAACCCACAAATTGTAGGGTTTTAGATTGGTCAAAAACAGCGTAGGCTCCGACTTTTCCGCGCAGTTCTTCGGGCAGTTGACCCCGATCGTTGATATAGGAAATGTAATCTAAACTCGCCAGCGTCGGAATGTTGATTTGAGAAGTCATTTTGAACTGCTTAGAAAAGTTTGATAGATTTAAATCGCGTTTCTATAAATTGCACACAATCGACTGGGTTTAAAGACTTTTGCTTTAAACATAAAATTGGGGGGCACGTTGACGATCGCGTGATCCGCAGAGTTGTGAAATTTTTCAAACTCCGCAGGCATTCCTTTAGGAGTCGCCATCGTGTAGGGAACAGGCTGAAACAGCAGTTCTGTAAACTCAACTCGCTGGCACTTTAGGGCCTGAGCAACCTGCTGCAAAAACGCCTCGCCGCGCAATAATTCAAACAACGCAGTTTTGGTGTCTGGATCGAGAGAAAAACTGCTGTCAAAGTTCTCAATGATTTTAATGCCCATTTTTTTCACCGTTGTGAGCTTCGATCGTATAACGACGCGGATGTTTTTGTAAGCTGATTCTAGGAGTCCCAAGTCTCGTAAAATCGGGAGATGAAAAAACAGCAGCCGTCCGTCAACATTCCCGCGTGTGCTTGGAGCCGCCCGATCGGGCTGGGTTGGGAAACGCCTTACACCGTCCGCTATGCCAGCAATTTAGATGATGGGCCGTGGCACGGGATGCCGCTCGGCGGGTTTGGGGCGGGATGTGTGGGGCGATCGTCGCGAGGCGATTTTAATCTCTGGCACATTGACGGCGGCGAACACGTTTTTCAGACGATGCCAGCCTGCCAGTTTAGCGTGTTTGAGCAAGTTGGAACTCAAACGCAGGCTTATGCGCTGACGACAGAGGCGGCAGAGTGCCTGCAAACCTGGAATCGCTACCCCGCGAGTCAAGTAGGACAGTCAACCGGAACCTATTCGGCACTTTACCCGCGCAGTTGGTTTGCGTATGAGCATGTTTTTCAAGCCGATCTGACCTGTGAGCAGTTTTCGCCGATCGTGGCCCACAATTATCAAGAAACCAGCTACCCCGTTGCGATTTTTGAATGGACGGCGCACAATCCCACCGATCAGCCGATGACTCTCAGCATCATGCTGACCTGGGAGAATATGACGGGCTGGTTTACCAATTCGCTCAGGTCGCCCGATGTGCAAATGCGAGATGACGGTAGCCCGTTTTATGACTATCAGCCTCGGCTAGGAGACAGCGCCGGAAATTTTAATCGGCTCACGGGCGACGAACAGAGAATTGGCGTAGTCATGGGGAGCGATGCTGAAGAGACGTTAGAGGGAGATGGACAGTGGGCGATCGCGACCCTGCTCAACCCGTATCTCTGGGAGGTTTCTTACCATACTCGCTGGAACCCGGTGGGGGATGGGAGTGATGTGTGGCGACCGTTTGCGCGAGATGGGTCACTCTGCGATCGAGATGATGAAACCCCAGCCAAAACCGGAGAGCGCATTGGCAGCGCGATCGCGGTTCGATTCACTCTCAAACCGGGACAGACTCTCAAAATTCCGTTTATTTTGAGTTGGGATTTTCCGGTGACGGAGTTTGCCGCTGGGGTCAACTATTTTCGACGCTACACCGATTTTTTTGGGCGCACGGGGCGCAATGCTTGGACGATCGCCCGCACGGCGTTGAAACATTATCGAACCTGGCAGGAAAAAATTCAGGCTTGGCAGCAGCCGATTCTCGATCGCGACGAGTTGCCTGACTGGTTCAAAATGGCGTTGTTTAATGAGCTTTATGATCTCACCGATGGCGGAGCGCTGTGGAGTGCCGCCGATGAACGCGACCCGATCGGGCAATTTGCGGTGCTAGAGTGTCTTGATTATCGCTGGTATGAAAGTCTGGATGTGCGGCTATATGGCTCGTTTGGGCTGTTAATGCTGTGGTCTGAGTTAGAAAAATCGGTGATGCGAGCGTTTGCTCGATCGATTCCGGCTAGCGATCAAAAAACGCGGGTGATTGGCTATTACTACACGCTTAACGCAGAGCGCAACTTCCAGGCAACCGGGGCAGAGAGTCCGATGGCGATTCGCAAAGCGGCGGGTGCGACTCCTCACGATTTGGGTGCGCCTAACGAGCACGTTTGGGAGAAAACCAATTACACCAGTTATCAAGACTGTAATCTTTGGAAAGATTTAGGATCAGATTTTGTGTTGCAGGTTTATCGCGATTACGTTCTCACGGGTGCAACGGATGTGGAATTTTTGAGTGAATGCTGGGATGCTGTGGTTGAGACGCTGCACTATCTCAAAACGTTTGATTTGGATCAGGATGGCATTCCTGAAAACGCTGGTGCACCTGATCAAACCTTTGATGATTGGCGATTGCAGGGAGTGAGCGCTTACTGTGGCGGATTGTGGATTGCAGCGTTGGAGGCAGCGATCGCGATCGGGCAACTTCTCATTCTCAACAGCGATTCTTTATCGATTCATCAATCGGTTGCGACGTTTCAAGATTGGCTGGATCAATCCCGTGGGATTTATCAAACTACTCTGTGGAATGGTCACTATTATCGCCTCGATAGTCAGAGTGGCTCTGATGTGGTCATGGCCGATCAACTGTGTGGACAGTTTTATGCCAGGTTGCTGGGGTTGCCCGATGTTGTGCCTGCTGAGTGCGCTGAGTCGGCCCTGAGATCTGTGTATGACGCTTGCTTTATCAAATTTAATCAGTGGATTGACGATCAGGGTTTGGGCATTCAACAGGCGGCGATCGGGGCAGCTAATGGGGTTCGTCCCGATGGGTCTCCTGAAAATCCTAATGCAACTCATCCGCTCGAAGTCTGGACGGGCATTAACTTTGGGTTAGCGGCATTCTTGGTGCAGATGGGGATGACGGCTGAAGCGATGACGTTAACCGAAGCGGTGGTTCGGCAAATTTATGACAACGGCTTGCAGTTTCGCACTCCCGAAGCGATTACGGCAACCGGAACGTTTCGAGCTAGTCATTATTTAAGAGCGATGGCGATCTGGGCCATTTATGGGCTGTTGAGCCGTTAAACGCGCGATCGAGACTGCTATCTGACATCGCCTATGTGGGGAAAAAGGAGCGATCGGTCTAGATCAAACTCGCAACCTCGGCGTTTAAGGTGGCGCGGCTGTGGAAGAGTTGCACAAAGGTGTCGCTGACGGTGTGATCTTTAGTGTTTGCAGCATAGAGGATGAGCTTTTCGCGCAGGTCGGCGGCTGCGTCGAGAGAAAGTAAGGTGGCTAATAAGAAGTAAACGCCTCGAAAACGGGAATCTCCCATGTGATCGATGAGACGATTCTGTGCAGTTTCACCATCACCCAAAAACGTTTGCACAATAAAGAACTCCATGATCTTGTCGTGGCGACAATACCATTCATGCTGGGGTTCTCCTTTGGCATCTTTCCATTGGCGACTGACGACCATCTTGTATTGTTCGTCTTCCATGCTAGTCAGTTCTTGCAGAAATTCATTGGGAGGAATGGCTTTCTCGTCGTTGAGGCGAAGTTGATAGAGCGCTTCGGCAAATTTCTTCATGGGGAAGTCTTGGTTCCAGCGATCGCGGTAATCTGCTGCCATCAGTTGATATTGCTGCGCTTGCACCCGTGGAGGAATCGCTGCTTTTGACATCGGGCGTGGCAAAGGCATATCCCACACAAAGTCCAATTAGTTTGTATTCATCTCCAATAGATTCTAAATGCTGCTCTATGCACAGCTTGGCTTGTTCCAAGACAGCCTCTAGACTTTTTGGACACCCATCACTCGACTCATAGCAGACTTGGCTGTTGGGTTGTTGCGATATAGGAACTCCTTAAGCAATGTATTCCATGCATCAGGCATGGTAGGTAATTTCTTCCTGTCATAGACCATACAGATCTAACCAGTCTATTTCCGGGTATTTATTTGTCTTAAGTAATTGATCCAAAGTGCGATTGCTCCTTCATGAAGTGAGCATTTCACTCTATCTTGACCAAAAACATCTTAATCTAAGGTGAAATTATGCCTTCTTCAAATGTGATCGCCATTCAAAATAGAAACATTCCCATCTGAAGTGAGAACATCCTGCATTTTTTAGGCAACCGCCACTTCGGAGAGTGAAATGTTCGGGCTTTGAATCTCTCGATCGCCTACCTACGCTGCTCAGTTCTCATCCCCATCGAGCAACATAATCAATGATGCCTTCAATATCTCGACTCGCAGTGGGCGTAAACCGACAAAGGCTCATTCTTCTGCCTGGGCACGTCGCTGCTCTAATCTGGCTTGTAACTGACTAAACACGGTTTCCTGGTCAATTAATTCCCCCCGATCTGCCTCCTCCACTCCCACCAAAACCTCTTGGCGAAGCTCCTCAAATCGTCCTTGATAAAGAGCTTCTTGGTTTTGTAACAGTTTCAGTGCAGCCAAAATGATTTCCTCGATCGTCGCATATCGACCACTCGAAATTTGGCTATGAATGAACTGCTCAATCTCTGGAGTAAACGAGAGCGTCATGATTTGAAGATAAGAATTTTGCTGGTTTGATTTTAATCTAGCCTAGAGAAGAGGGACGCAATCGGGCTTCAGAGTTAGAAAGTTTTGATTTAGGGCGCGATCGCAGAGACTTAACCGAACTAGGACGTTTGGGATGATTCCATTGATTTCAACCCCAGCCTAACTCCTTCAACAAGAAAAACAACTGCTCTACCTTGCCCTCCACTGCCGGAGTTTGAACCGACAATCGCTCAAACCAATCATCTCCTTTCCCTCTCGCCTTTGCCACATTCTGCAACGCCACCCAAAACAACTCCAAATCTTCCTCCTCTAACGCCGCATTTAGATAGGCAACGGCCCGTTCAGAGTCTTGTAGATAACCCATCAACTCTTGCTCATAACTTCTGCTCTTATACCAATTTCGGATGCAATTGCGACTGATCGTTCAATCCGACGGGGCACGGCATGCCATGCCCCTACGCTTTTTGTACGGGCACGGCATGCCGTGCCCTCTTGCGGATCTGTCGCATTCACAAATCAAATTGGTATTAGGCATTATCTTGACTTCTATAGTCAATCCACGTTCCTTAGGATTGTGGACTAAACGACGATCGCTGGGTTGTTTGAGCGATTTGAACATAAGATTGACGAGCTTGAGCCGTGATCGCGACTGTTTTCGCGTCATAGAGTTGAGTCGCCAACTTAGGATAGAACCCAAAGCCGATGATCAGCACCAAAAAGCAGCCTGCAATAAACACTTCACGAGGTCTAGCATCGCTAAAATCGGCATCGGCAGGCAAAACGCAGTTGGTGCCAAAACAAACGGCTCCCTGATTTTCTAACGCTTTTAAGCCTTCACTGGTCACATCGCAGTCGGGGGCAGCCCCTGAATCATAGAAGACTTGGCGCAGCATTGAGAGCAGATAAATTGGCGTAAGAATGACCCCGATCGCCGCCAAAAACACAGTCACAGCGCGAAACAGCGAACTGTAAGCGTCACTCGTGGTCAAACCCACAAACACTGAGATTTCACTAGCAAACCCGCTCATTCCCGGTAGGGCTAGTGAGGCCATTGACGCTGCCGTAAACAGCGCAAACACTTTGGGCATAACTTGACCAATGCCGCCCATGTCATCCATAGCCATGGTGTGGGTGCGATCGTAGGTCACCCCTGCTAAAAAGAACAGCACCGAGGCAATCAGCCCGTGAGAAATCATCTGCAACATCGCCCCGCTGATGCCCAAATCAGTAAAAGAGGCAATGCCCAGCAGCACAAAGCCCATGTGAGAGATCGACGAATAGGCTAGGCGGCGCTTCATATTAGATTGAGCAAACGAGTTAAACGCCCCATAGACAATATTGACTCACGCCCAACATTGCCAGCAGCGGCGCAAAATAAACATGGGCATCGGGCAGCAGCCCCATGTTGAGACGAATCAAGCCATAGCCTCCCATTTTGAGCAAGACTCCAGCCAAAATCATCGACACGGGAGCCGACGCTTCACCGTGGGCATCAGGAAGCCAGGTGTGCATGGGAAACACGGCAAGCTTGACTCCGAAGGCAATCAACAATCCTGCGTAGAGGAACAGTTCTAACCCTAGGGGATAGTTTTTTAAACCAAGCTCGACCATATCAAAGGTGACCCGATCGCCATAGAGCGCCATTGCCAAAGCAGCGACCAAAATAAAGATAGAAGCGGCGGCTGTGTAGATTAAAAACTTAGTGGCTGCATAGCGACGCTTTTGCCCGCCCCAGATGCAGATTAATAGATAGACCGGAATCAATTCGACTTCCCACATGATGAACAGCAGCACGAGATCTTGGGCGACAAACACGCCAACCTGTGCGGCATAAAGCATCAACATGAGGAAGTAAAAAAGTTTAGGTCGGCGATCGACCTGCCAAGCCCCAAACATTGAGAGCGTCGTCACAAACCCTGCCAACAGCACAAACGGCAGCGATAACCCATCGACTGAGACCGCCCAGCTTAACCCCAACTGCGGTATCCAGGCATAGTGTTCTACGAGTTGCAGCGCCGGATTGCTGGCATCGTAGTGCTTCCAAAAGACATAGCACATCAGAGCAAAGTCAGCAAAGCCTACGCCAAGGGCATACCAGCGGATGATCTTGCCATTTTTGTCAGGCAGAAAGGGAATCACCAGCGAAGCAATGAGCGGCAGCAAAACAATCGTGGTCAGCCAGGGGAAGCGATCGGCTAGCAGCATGATAGGCAAAAATACTTATCTGTGAGTAACGTTATTTTATTAAACTTTGTGACGTTTGATTCATCAAACTTTGCCTTGGGTGGGCATAGATGCTTGATGGCACTGGGGTGACTGGCAAGATTCTAAAGGGGGATCTCGTGAGTTTTAACCACGATTGCGCTCTAATAAGAGCATCATCAGCAGGCTTAACACGACTTGAGTTTCTTCACGATCGCTCATCCCATCCACCTTTTTAATCGAAAAGATTCTAGACAAAAAGGTGGGCTGTTTTGAGAGGTGCATTACTTGTCTGCCATCAGATCGGCTGACTAGATAGGTTGGGTTAAACACATAGCCTGTAAACAGTCCCAAAATCGGAATTTCGGCACAGAGGCTATCCATCACTTTGATCCAGGGGTTTTCTTCTTGAATCGTGAAGACGACTGTTTCACCGTCAAAGATGTCGTAGTGAGCTTTCCAGAGAGACTTCATGCCGCGACGTTTGACGGCACCTAGAGAGTGACCTGTGCGATCGCTGAAGTGATATCGAGCAGAAAAGTCAATGATGCGATCGGCTTTGATGCTGTAAAGCTGATGGGTGCGCTCAATGTCAGAAAACACGTCGATCGCTTCTTTGAGCTTCCAGAGTTTTTGACGAACGCAGAGGGCGAGGTTGCCTTGGCTATCGGTGACCGACAGTTGGGGAGCAAATGCCCACAGCTTAAATTTGAGTTCTAACGGATAGTGCATAAACGGTGATAGTAAAAAACAGGTGACCTTATTAATCCCTTCACAGATCAGAAAAAATCTAACCTTGGCAGATCATGATCCGGTGAGGCATTCAAGGGTCATGAATAGTGACTACACGAAGACCCTAGGTAACATTTCGGATGAGATTTATGCAAATGCATGTTGGCTTGCTGCAAATGCATCTTGGTTTGGAGCAAACGCATCTTGATTTACAGCAAATGCATGTTGACTTGGAGCAAATGCATGTTGGTTTGCAGCAAATACATGTTGGCTTGGAGCAAATGCATGTTGGTTTGCAGCAAACGCCCTTTGGTTTAGAAGAATCAAGCTACGATCGAGACCTATCAACCAGCAACACCAGCGTTTGAGGTCACACTTCATAAAGTTGTGGGCACTCTGTAGAACAGCAATCTGTTGTTAAAATGACCCAGACCCAGAGTAGAGAAGCAGTATGTCTAACTTCGACTCCACCAAAAAACGCCTCGCTGATTTGCTCCGTGATATTGTCTCCGGCAAACCAACTGCCCGACTTTCAGCGAGGATGGGTCTTTTCAATCTCTGTTAGTGAGCATTGCTTGCCTTCCCGATCGGAGCCGTCATGATCAGAAGCAGGCGGCGATTTTAAAGTGCGCCCCGTCGAGGACTAGATGCAACCAAAATCAAACCTGAAGACACAGAGCAACTCATTCTTGATGACAACGCCTCAACTCAAGTGCTGATGCTCAAGCAGCCTGTAGATAGTACAGGAAAATCACTCAAGCGTTATTACTACATTGATATCGAGGCATTAGAAGGACAGGAGAATTATGAAAACGCCATCATCGGCGTAGACGAAAATCGAGTCATCAAAGAAAACTTCGGTCGCGATATTAAACTCGATCTCAGTTCAGAGAAAGAATACGAGAACTTCTTTTTCCCCTGCAATCAAATCCTCAACTCTGACGATTGGGAGGAAGGGTTACTTGCCTACAATGTAAGTTTGGGCGGTACGCGCAATTCCAGTGGTTCTCAATGAGTTCCGCAATATAATGTCCCCATCATGAACCAGCAAGGAAAACAAGAAGGAAGCCGTCTGTCTCGTCTTCGAGAAGGTCAATACTGGAGGCGTTGCTCTTTCTGTATTTGATTGTCACAGCCACCTACGCTGCCGATAACGTCAACATGCGAGACGAGTGGTATGGCAACGTAAAAGAGAAGATCGAAGGCATTCACCGGAAACTCTCAAAGCAGAGACTATTAGGGCAGGTGCAGCCGACTGAATTTTTGCAAGCGCTGTCTCTGCTGCACACTTGGGAAAAGCGTCAAGCAGATCTTCTATTAGGCAAAACAGGCAAGCAAGTCACAGGGGTCAGCGCCAAGCGTGAAGCAGTTCTGTCTCTACCCTTAGCTGCCTACCAGCAATGGCAACCCAAGCTCACTGAGGGCTTTTGGAAAGCCGCAAAGTTTCTCCGTAAAGAATCCTTCTTTTCAACCCGCGACCTGCCCTATAGCACTCAACTTGTGCCGCTTGCTGCCGTTTTAGCTCTATTGGGCGACGACTGGCTTCAGCCCAAGATCTATGACAAACTTGCCCGTTGGTTTTGGTGTGGCATTCTGGGAGAGCTTTATGGAGGAGCCGTTGAAACCCGCATGGCAGCCAAGTGGGTTAAGGGCAGGTTCGGGCATTTCCACGTAACAGTGCTGCCCTGCTAGTCAGCACCCAAACTTGCCGAAACCGACTTCGATATTCATCACATCTTTCCCAAGAGATGAAAGCCAAAGCATCCTACCTGCCCGTTATATTCTGAACAAAACCCCGATCTCCTACAAGGCGAACCGGATCGGGGGGCAAGCTCCCAGATTAACAGAAACCCATGAGACGGTTCCGCAATATGATATTGATGGTCATCGCCACGATCGTCGTGTTAAAGAAAAACGACAGCACACCATGCATAATGTTGATTGTCAGTGAGAGCCGTCGAATCTGGCGAGAGGTCACCTCTACATCTGACGTTTGACTCGTCATCCCAATCACAAACGAGAAGTAGAGAAAATCCCAATAGTCTGGCTCAATATCTCCCGGAAAATCTAAGCCGTCTTCTTTACATTCGTTCAGCGATTTTCCGGTTTTATAGTAGGCGTGGGCATAGTGAGAAGCAAAAATGGTATGCACCAACAGCCAAGACCCCACAATTGTGGTAACTGATAGGGCCAGATGCAAAACTAGCAGTTGGTTATTAACCCCTTTGTCGTGCAAAATGAACCCGATCGCCGACAAACTTGCACAAGCCGCCGCCGTAATCAAGCTGAGAATCATCAAACGCCCAGCGTCTTCTTGTTGAGCATGACGGCGCATCGAATCAGGGGTGGCATTCAGCATCAGCCACCAAGATAAGCCTAAAAAGCTAATCATGCCCGTGTCCCAAATGCACAGTAGGCGAGTTGCCCAATGAAACCAGCCTGGCAGCAAGACAGCAACCAACCCCGCCAAAAAGATAGACAACAGCAACCGGGGTTGGATGCTCCATTTAAGCGCTAATCTAGGGTTTGAAGTCGAACTCACAGGGCAAACCGATCACGATGCCTGTCAGTATAAACCTGGATTCACCCCAAAAGTCAGGAATCAAATTTTCTGCTCAGAGCGTGCGATGCTAAGGTCACTTCACGATCTGATGATGACCAAACGAGAAGTCTAAAGTTAGGGAGCGTTTCTCAAATATTGACGACTCCCTAACTCACCGTCCTACAGTTGAATCGTCGTTTTGTTGTGCAACTCCTCTACTTGAATCAGTGCACCATTACCCAGAACAATGTTGAACTTCATTAAAGAACGTTCAACCTGATAACCAGGCAACACTCGAACAACTTGATACTCTGTGGTCAAATCACTGGTGTCATCCCACTTCAGAAATGCCAGTTGATTAGACGCAATCTCACTCAGTTCTGAGACGAACTCTTCAATGCGATCGCCAACATTCACGAGAATGCCAGACGGCACAAAAAGATAACGCTCTTGTAAATCCAAAACCACGCTAACTCGATAACGCTTTTCGATTGAGCATCGCAACTCAACGGTGAACGAAATCGAGCTAGGCACGATCGTCCTAACTCCCATGTTTTTGTCCTCTTAGTTAAGTTAAAGAGGACAAAAACACGGATCTCTCAGACATTTGGTTGGGGTGAAAACTGTATGCAGGATCTTGATTCCAGCCTTTCAAGATCCCATAGCAAAGCCGACGGTGTACAATCATGAACGCCTCCTGAGTTAATTGGTCTAACTAGGGATGGAAGTCCTCGGAGTCTGATTTAGCCGATCAGATTTCCGGGGCACAACTCCATCACTGCGGTGTATTGTACAAGAGTTTTTTGTTTTTTGGAATGCTGACTTTTTGAGGGAGAGGGACGCGATCGTAACTTCTCCCTAATTTATGTTCCAGTCGAGCAACGGCAGGGACTCGATCGACTCAGCGCCATGACTGATTCATCGGAACGAGACAATTTACTTTTGGCTCCCTTAGAATCGAAAAACCTGAGTGCCATTCCGTATAATTACCCGAAATCGGAGAGTTATCCTGTGGAAATTCAGTATAATTCCTAAAATAATGGGCGTTATCCGGTTTGCATACAGCATAATTTCCCTGAGAGAGGCATTTATCCTGTTTGATAGGAGTTCAAACGGCAGAAATAGTAGTTAGCTTTCTCAACATCAGTGGGTCGAGGAGGGCTTTTGAAAAAGTGGCATCAATGGTTCTACAAGCAGAAGAGTATCGATGAGCTTCTGAAACTGGCAGATAGTTGGAACGGCTATGAACGAGAAAAGGCAGTTCGTCAATTGGGGCTGGTTGGCACTTCGATCACACTTCCTATACTCATTAAACGGGCAAATGATTGGGTTCCACAGGTAAGATCTGCTTCATATACAGCACTTAAAGAATTGTTAATCGAAGAAAACGCATTGGCGTTTATCGATGCGCTGCCCAATATTTATCATCTTGAGAATTGTTATAGAGACGATCATAGCGAGCTAATCACAGCCGTTGAATCGTTTCTACTTAGTGGAGAGAATAAAGCGAAAGTTGTAGATGGGTGCACAAGTGCTAATCCCCTTGTGGCGCGTTGTTGCCTGCACTTAACCATCGATCATCAGCTGTTGCAGCCATACCAAATCGTACTCCACTGCATAGGCAGTCATGACATTGTAGTTCGCTCTACTATAGCTAATTTGTTTAATTTGCTTGCGGATGATCAACTGAAAGAAGTCATGAAATTTGGTCTTCAAGATCCATTTATGCCCGTCCGACGTACAACCTTATTATTGTCTTTGAATCGATTTTCAGACACTTCTAAAAATCTTCTTGAATTATTTGCATTTGACCGTCACGCTTCGATCAGAGAAATTGCTGTCAAGAAATTAGTTGAAATAAGTGTTGATGTTCAGAGTCTGTATTTGCAAAAGCTATCTGCGAAGCAAAGTAAGTTAAGACAATTGAGAAGTGCATTGTTAGGGTTGTCTGAAATTAATTGTATTGCGGCAATAAGTGCTATATCAGAGTATCTAAAAAGTGAATACTCTTGTCTGCGAAAAGCCAGCCTACAAGCATTAGTTAGACTAGACAGAGAGAAATCTGAACAATATCTTACTATTGGGATACGAGATACTTCTCCAGGTGTAGCTAAGGAGTCAGCAAGGTTAATGCGGCAAGCTAGAATGAGATTGAGCGAACCAGAGTTAATAGATTTGTGTTCTGTTGATTCTAATCCTGTGATGAAATCATGTGCTTTTTCTCTCAATAGAGTTCGGGATAAATGGGATCAAGTAATGTTTCTTCTCTGGTTAATAAATTCGCCTAATTCAGCTGAACTTGTTCAAAGAGTGGATATGGAAGTAAAAAGATGGATTTCTAATTACAATCGGAGCTTTACAACACCAACAAAGTACCAATCTGAGATATTAAAGAGCCGTATTCATGAACTACCCGGATATGAAACCAATGAAATATTTAAGCAGCTTAAACCGTACCTGTGAAAGCGAAAGCTAACCATCGCAATGCACCGGAACTTTGAAGCATACTGGTGCTAGCAGAAGATATCTGAGTCCGGTGATTGCAACCGTTATGCGTCTTAAGTTATCGGTGGGGGCAGTTATTGATGCTTATCTGTCGCTGCCCAAACTCAATCTCATAGATGCTCAGACAGCTAGATGAAAATTGAGGAACTTTGTATTGAAGAACACACCTGCTATCGGTTCCGTGACATCAGAATCAAGCCGAATAATTTTTTCTTGATACCAGTCAAACTAGCGTTTGTTTACCTACCTAATCATGAAAATCATACGAAGAAACCTGCATATTGGCGCTGCTGTCGCATTAGTTGTGTACAGCGTAATTTATAACGCCTTTGCTCCACACGGTAATGTTGTCGCTGCATTTTTTGTTATTGGTCTCTGGGTATTAAGCTCATTTAGCGACAAAACACGTTGGATTTTCTATATCTTTCTGATTATCCAGGCATGGGCTAATTGGCATTGGATTGGGCTACTAGCTGCTATTGTGTTTGTTGTCTATTTCATAAGGCAAAGCCTAATTTATGAAAACATTGAACCATCTCCAGCTAATATTCTTGGAGCAATAGTTAAAACTTTTCTGAAGCAGCCGTTCTCTTTCCTGTCCTCAGGCTTGATTTTTATGCTTAGAAACATGGGAGGGGGAAACTCTAAAAGTGGAGAGGATAGTCAATTGAGGACTGATGAGCCATCTAGGGAAAATGACTTACGAATAAAACAACAAAGATATCTAGACAAAGATCCAAGCCATGCAACACATGATCTTGAGTTTCCAAGGAAGGACTGGTGATTGGTATTACAAGGTTTCCAAGGTAGTAATTCTACTTTGATTCAGTTACTCCTAGAGAGCAATCATTTCCTAAATTGCAGAGCTTATGTTAATAAGCTGATTCATTTTATCTCCTGTTCTATACAGCAGAGTGAGGTTGAGTCTTGATTTTATAACTCTTATCTCAGCAGCTTCTAAGGCATCTCATTCTATCAATAGGCTTGAATCATGCGACAGTTACGCTTTATTTTAGTTTTTCTCCTAACTTCTCTGCTTGTTGTCAGCACAGCTTTTTGGCGAAAGACGATCGCTGTTTTCCTCTGTGGTCTTCTTGGCTTTAGTTCAGCCAATTATTATAGTTTCTTACCTAAAGATGAAGTCTACATTGCGTCTGTGCCACGCAATGTAGACTTGACCGGTACTTGGATAAACGATCGAGATGGATTTACGGTAACTAGAGATCGCTGTAATCCCGGTAGTCCTTCGGTGACTTCTATTGGTGGTAAAACTGGAAGGGAGTCATCCGAAATAGTGATCACCCAGGATGGTAGTCAGCTTAAAAGTTCTCCTCGTAAGGTTGTTTGGACAGGTGGCAGTTTGACTTATTTCTTCTCAGGTAAAGTTAACTCTGATAATACTGTTGAGTTTACTGAAACGGCTGGAGAAACAAGTGTGGGCTGGGGATATACTAATACGTATACTGGGACTATTAGTAGTGATGGAAATACTATAAAAGAAGGCAAGATTTCCTGTAAACCCTCAACTAGTTCTATAGTAACCGAAGGCACTTTTACTTGGACGAGAGTAAACAAATCTCTACCGATGCAAGGAGATATTGTAATTTATCGAGCAAGTGATGGAACGATTACTCACTCAGGTGTCATCACAGGCGTTCATCCAGATGGCACTGTCGCTCAAATTAAGAGTAAGTGGGGCGCTCAAGGACTATATCTTCATCACCCAAACTACAGTATCTATGGAAAATCATGGACTGTACACCGTGCAAAGCGTAAAGATGGTAGTAGGAGTAATCTATTGAGAAGTGGGAGATATTGTGTGACGATAATCTGTGTTGATGCTTATTTTACAGATGCCGCAGTAAAGCAGGATGGGACTCTTGATGAAACAAATGGTAATGCTGTAGCGTGGTCAACTGCTATTCAGAAAAGTGGGCTTAGGGCTGAACCTGGTGAGAAAGAGAGAACAGAAGCCTATCTAAAGATGACCTTTCCTCCTAATATGAAACCTCGGCAAGTTGAACTTCTTACTCCAGAATACAACTGTCATGGTTTCACTTTTATGAATGGCAAAGGATATATTCAGCCTTCACGTGCAAAGGGAATACTTAACGATAATGGCTACACTCTTATTCCAGCATTAGATACAAGTGGCTTTCATCATCCCGATTCTGGAATAGATAACATTAAATCAGCAACATGAAGTACCGCATAACAATCCCGTTGCACACCGACCGAATGAAGTTGGTTGGTAAATCCGATAGTTTACTAGCGGTGGGTGAACGGGGTCGTTGGGCTGCTTGAATTTTTGGCTGTGATTGTCTTTCAGTTTTACTTGTCGGGATTCAAAGCTAAGATCGAATCTTGCAATATTCTCTCAAGGCTCATGCAACAGATTGTGATCGCTCACATTTCAGAGCTTGACTCAAAATCAATTCATCATCTCGCTGAGGAAAGTTTATCCCAGGGGTTTTGGTTCGTTGAAAGACTGATTCGAGAGTACCGTAGTGGTTTAAATTGCTTTGATCGGTCTGGTGAAATCCTACTTACAGCTTCGGTACACGGTGCGATAGTTGGAATCGGTGGGCTGAATCAAGATCCATATTTGAATGATTCTAAAGTTGGTAGATTGCGACACTTGTATGTTGAGGCAGTTTGGCGGAAGCGTGGAGTGGGACGTTTGCTGGTCACTCAGCTTATTCACGTAGCCAAGCAGCATTACCAACTATTGACGTTGCGAACCGATACCCCAGCCGCCGCCGAGTTTTATCAGAAGTTGGGATTCAAGACGCATCCTAGCTGGGAGCATACGACTCATCATATACAATTGAATCAAGCAGAGTATTATCCCTTGAGCTTATACTGAGGCTTTTTATGCTAAGTGTGACAGTTGATGAAATTCAGCGCGATCCTTCAAAGTATCTGCGCCAAGTGGAGGCAGGTCAAACAATTGTGATTGTTCAAGCAGATAAAGCGATCGCCGAATTAAGACCGATCTCATCAAGCGGTAAGCAGCTGCGACCATTCGGTTTGTGTGCAGGAGCGTTTACCGTGCCAGATAATTTCGATGCTCCTTTGCCGGAAGATCTTCTCCGTGCATTTGAGGGCAAATGAGAATTCTGCTGGATACACATATCTTCTTGTGGTTCATCAGTGGGGATACCCAGTTGTTACCAGATGTTCGAGATGCCATTCGCGATCCAGACAACGAGGTCTATCTAAGCGCAATTTCAGTCTGGGAAGCGATTGTCAAATATCAGTTGGGCAAGCTACCTTTGCCGGAGCATCCCGAAACGTATTTGCCCAAACAGCGCAATCTTCATCAGATTGCCAGTCTTGACCTTAATGAAAATAGTGTGCTTCAACTGGCTAAACTGCCGCCATTACATCGTGATCCATTTGACAGGATGCTAATCTGCCAAGCATTACAAAACGGCTTGACCATTGCGACGGTAGATGCAGCAGTCCGTGCTTATCCAGTCAGCGTCATGTAGCGGCGCAGCCCAATCGGGTAACCAGGGGATTTTCTCCCCCAGTCCCCACGGCACCCCGCGTGCGGCTCCGCACGGGGCGCGTCCCCAGAAAAGTTTTAGACAAGCCAGTTCAATAGAACTGAATATCCAGGGCTGGTTGTGCAGTTAAGCGCCGACAAAATAGCTCCCCCGTTCGGGTTCATCGCCCAGTCGAGCTTTGCAACTCCTCCCTGCTTTCTAAGGTTCAGCCCTTCACCCTGTCTCACCCATTACGGTGAGTGTTTGGCTACTATGACCTCTGCTGACTTCTGCTCAATCATGAGTCCTGTTGCCATGACTCACGCTGCCTGAATGTCCTTAGGGTTCCGTGGCTCCCTAGCCGTTTCCCGCTAGACCTCAATCAGACTCCCGTAGACCCTCAGACCGCCCTTTGAGCAGATCTCCCCAGATAAGAACGTGAACTGTCTCTGCACAACTGCGTCATTTACTGTGTTCCCTGAACCAAAAGGCTTCATGATGTTGTGCTCACTTGCCACAGGAATCTCAGCCTTCTATGACGTTTCTGTCCGTCAGCTCGCAGATTTGCCGCTGGCTTCCTTCAGACCCTTCCTCGCGGAAACGCCCTTACCTTAAGCTAGTCGTTGTCGTCACTCGGATCTTTTGGGATCATTTGGACGTTGGTTCTCCGACAGGGGACTTTCACCCCATTAGTTCACACCCATGCTGGGCGTACACAATGCGTTGGTGCGGACGGAACAGAGCTTATCGGTGAGAGTCCAAGCTTATCTGCCGCCGCACAACAATGCGTTAGCCTGCTTCGTTTACGGGTTGTGCTAGTGGTTTAGAAGCTGCTTGTAAGTTTCAAGTATTTTGGGCTGCCGAAAATGTCTAAATACTGGCGTTATCCAGCAAGAGTTCTGGGCTGTTTGCGAGACGGAGAAATTACGGTAATTCTCTGTGCTGGTATTGGACTGGCGGACGATGGCGGTCAAGAAGTACTTCCTGTTCAAGAAGTTCCGATTGATTTGAGGATGCCAAATAGTGAATTTGACGTTCTGTTTGAGCGGACTTCAGGACGTTTTGCTAAAGTCATACGTAAAGAGGAAACTTATCCTGAAGCTAACTGAGGAAGAATTAACTGCTAAACTTCCAGAGTGGTTGGCAGTGAGCAGTCCTCGATGGAATTTGAATGGAACCCAAACAAAGCAGAGTCAAACTACAAAAAACATAATGTTTCTTTTGAGGAAGCTGCCACTGTTTTTAACGATTTGCTGTCAGTCACGTTTCCAGATCCAGATCATTCAGTTGGCGAGAGTCGCTACATTATTATTGGTGTATCTAGGTCTGGACAACTCTTGATCGTATCTCACACTGACCGAGGAGAAAAAGTAAGGATCATTAGCGCCCGGAAAGCCACTCAACAGGAACGGAGGTTTTATGAGGAAGGAGATTGACAATGAGATGGACGACGAATTACGACCTGAGTACGACTTTTCCCAATTAGCGGGAGGAATTAGGGGGAAATATGTAGAGCGTTATCGAGCAGGAACTAATCTTGTCCTTCTAGATCCTGATGTTGCCAAAGCATTTCCTAACGAAGAAGCTGTAAACGAAGCATTGCGCCTGTTAATGCGGATTGCTCAGCGTCAGACAGCTAACAATCCGGTTGGAGCGGATGAGTAAAGCTTTTGCACTTCGTTCCAGTTCGGTTTGTCACCGCTCAACCGGAACGTTCAGCGGCTCAGGCTGTTGGTTGGGGCAGTAGTCTAAAAAGCCTCTGTTGGTGCTGATTGTGACTGACGAAGCCTTATAATAGAGCTATTTAATGAAGGTGATTTTAACTATGAGCTACCAAAACTTTATCACAATTGAATCTGATAAACGGGGTGGGAAACCTTGTGTACGTGGTTTAAGAATTACGGTTTATGAGGTACTCTAGCACCTAGCTTCCGAGATGACTGAAGCAGAAATTCTTGACGATTTTCCCGATCTGACGCGGGAAGACTTAAAAGCCTGTATTGCTTATGCTGCTGCCCGTGAGCGTCGGTTAATGATTCCTCCATTATCTGCATAAGATTACTTTTTGATGAAAACTTGTCGCCAAAGTTACCGAACCGTCTGGACGATCTTTTCCTAAATTCGCTTCAGGTTCGAGATGTGGGAATGAAGGCAACAATCGATCCAATCGTTTGGAATTATGCAAAAGACAACGATTTGATGATTGTCTCAAAAGAGGCGGATATGCACGATTTGAGCTTAGTATTTGGCAATCCACCAAAAGTTATTTGGCTTCGCTTGGGAAACTGTTCAACATGGCAAGTTGAGAATTTTATACGTCAGAGTTTTGAAGCGATCAAATTATTTCATGCAGATGAAAGTTTATCGCTGCTTGCTTTATCATAATGCCCCGAACTTCATGAAGGCGAAGTTTGCGGGTTGGGGTAGTCTTCAAAACACAGGTGAATTTTCCAGTGTTGTGTGAACTCTCGATTCAAGTTGAAAACTAGCCTCATCACTCAACTTTGCAAACTATGAAGACACCTAATCAATGTGGAAATATGGCGGATATTCGAGCCGAAATTGATCGGTTAGATCGTCAAGTTGTTGCTCTACTTGGTCAGCGTTTCGCATATGTCAAAGCTGCCTCTAAATTCAAGACGAGTGAAACTACCGTTAAAGCACCTGAACGCTTTCACGCAATGTTAGGGCAGCGTCGAGTCTGGGCAGAAGAGGAAGGATTAAATGCAGATGCAATTGAAAAAATGTATCGGGATTTAGTTAGTCACTTTACTGATGAGGAGATGAAGCACTGGAGACAATCCAAAATTGAGTAGAAGCATCGAATGACAATCCCGTTGCACACCGACCGTATCAAGTGAGTCGGTGAGTCCAAAAGGTTCCTAGCGGCGGGTGAACGGGGTCGTTATGTCGCCGAAATCCAGTGTGAGCAGGGTATTCAAGCTTTTTGATTGAGTGTTGTAGTACCTGAAAAATTGAGGCTAATTACCCTGATGTACCCTACTCGGCTAAGAATTGGACTTTCTTAAAGGACTGAAACTGCCAACTCATCAGGCTTTTGAGCTGCTCGTGTTTGTTGATGTGCGCTGTGTCCATCAAGGTTGAAATGGCCCTTCTAAAGGCAGAGAAATCAGCATAATATCTAGAGTACAAACATTCTTTACGCACAAATCGCCATAACCGTTCGATTAAGTTCAAATGCGCGTTAGTACTTCAACTCCTCAATCATCTGCTCAGTAAATTCAACCTGAATCATCCAAACAGTCCCCCTGTCCCGTGAAGTGGATAACTTCATCATATCGCTGACGCGATCGGAGACCTAAAAGTCCATTTCTTAGAAGCGGTGAGTGTACTTGGATAAGTCCTCAACAACTTCGAGGAAATTCCTTAGAACGGTTGACTGATTGTGAGTTCTCCTAACAGCAACAATTTCTAACACTGGAGAGAATTCTTGAATATCGCGGTAAACGACCCAGTCCGTCGAAGGTTTTTCACATTAGCTGGAAGCACTGAAACACCCATCCCTAGCGACCAAACTCAACACAGTTGTTATCCAGGCTGCCTCTTAAACAATGACTGGCTTACAGTGAGCGCTGATGCAAAGTTGATCAATTTTATCGCGTAAGCCACGAAGTAAGGTGTGCGGTGGTAGAACAAACTCCTTGCCGTTAAGCTCTGCGAGTGAAACACTCGTCTTTTTAGCTAAGAAATGCTTCTCCGGGAGGACAAGCACGAGTGATTCATGAAGAACCAGAGTGTCAGAAAAAGACTCGCTATCCTCTTTAAGCGTTTTGTAAGTTGTGTTTATGGAAAAAGCCAATATCGATTTGATGATTGCGTAACTGTTCGATTTGATCATAAGAAGCCAGTTCATGCAGAACAAGATTAATCAATTCGATACACTAGAGGGATGGGGTTTAACATTCAGCCATTGCCTACTGAAGTCGTGCATTTAATCGCGGCCGGAGAAGTGATCGACTCTCTGGCTGCCGTGGTGCGCGAATTGGTAGAAAACTCGATCGACGCTGGGGCAACTCGGATTATGGTGTCGCTCTGGGCTGACCAGTGGCGCGTGCGCGTCGCCGACAATGGAGCAGGCATGGATCTAGAAACACTAAAACAAGCTGCCTTGCCCCACACCACGAGCAAAATTCACGATCGCCAAGACCTGTGGAATATTCGCAGCCTCGGTTTTCGGGGCGAAGCGCTCCACAGCCTGTCACAGCTATCGCAACTAGAGATTATCAGCCGTCCCGTCGCGACAACTCAAGGCTGGCGACTGCTTTATAGCCCGGAAGGATCACCCCTTCAGATTGAGGCAGCCGCGATCGCGCCCGGCACGATCGTCACAGTCGATCAGTTATTTGGCCATTGGTTGGCCCGGCGGCAGGGGTTGCCCCCGATCGCGCAGCAGATTCGCTCGGTTCAGTCCATCATTCATCAAATTGCGCTGAGTCACCCCCAAGTCACCTGGCAAGTCCAGCAAAGCGATCGAGACTGGTTTAACGTTTGGGCGGGCGACACGGCTCGCAAAATCTTGCCCCAAATTCTGCGAGGCGTGCAGATTGGAGACTTGCAAGAAACCACTCTAGAGGTGCCCGTTTCTGAAGAAAGCGACTCTTTAGCGGCGGTCTATGTGCTGTTGGGGTTGCCCGATCGCTGTCATCGGCACCGCCCCGACTGGGTGCGAGTCGCGATCAACGGTCGATTTATCGACATACCAGAGTTAGAACAGACTATTTTTTCAGCCTTTCGGAAAACTCTGCCGAGAGAGCGCCATCCCGTCTGTGTAGTGCATCTTCAGGTGCCGCCCGCGCACATTGACTGGAACCGTCACCCCGCCAAAGCAGACGTTTATCTCCATCACCTGAGCCATTGGCAACGGCAGATCACCGAGGCCATTGAGCAAACCTTGTGCCTCAAGCCTGAGTCACTGTCTGAGCCTTTCTACTCAGAGCGCGTTGGCAAACTGCTTAAAACCGCCGAATCAGAGGGAGGCTACACCGTTGATCGAGCGATCCAGCATCAGCCCCCAACAGAGACTTCGGCTTTGTCTCCAGTGCGGGCGATCGCTCAAGTGCACAACCGCTATATCTTGGCAGAACACCCAGCAGGCATGTGGCTGGTCGAGCAACACATCGCTCACGAACGAGTGCTTTATGAACAGGTATGCGATCGCTGGCAACTCACGTCGTTAGAGCCTGCCATCATTCTCAACCATTTATCAACGGCTCAACTTGAGCAGTTAGAGCGTTTGGGGTTAGCGATCGAGCCTTTTGGTGAACAACTTTGGGCCGTTCGGACTGCGCCTGCAATGCTGGTCGATCGAGACGATTGTGCCGAAGCCTTGCTAGAACTCAGCCTAGGAGGTGATCTGCAATCTGCCCAAGTTGCCACCGCTTGCCGCAGCGCCATTCGCAATGGAACGCCTCTCAGCCTGACTGAGATGCAAACCCTGTTAGATCAGTGGCAGCAAACTCGCAACCCGCGCACCTGCCCTCACGGTCGCCCGATTCATCTCTCTCTAGAAGAGACCTCGCTGGCACGCTTCTTTCGTCGCCATTGGGTGATTGGCAAAAGTCATGGCATTGAGAGTTGACCCTGAGAGTTGACCCGTCCGTCTTGGTCAAACTCTCAGCGATCCTCAACTCAGACGCTCATCGGCGCGAGAAAGGGGACAAGGAACCGACTTTGTTCCTGACCAATCGGTGAAGGTGTTCTCAGTCTTATAGTGGCGAGGCGTTTGCAACATTAACCGCCACACTTCTCCAACATTCAACAAATTAAACCGCTCAGGATATTGATCCTTCAACAGTTTTTGCACGGCTGGATAATAGTCTGAGTTGACACCCGGAAAAACGTGGTGCTCTGTGTGATAGGAAAAGTTAAAATGTAGCAGATTGAACAGCTTAGGAACCCGAACTGAGACACTATTGATTAACGGATCGTTAACGTTCGTCATTTGGCACAGCATATGGTTAGTGTAAACATAAAACATGATGCCGCCATAGCCAATCCAAATAGGCAAAAAATAACTGAGAATCAGCTTTATGGGATGAAGCCCCAAATAACTTAAAATGCTCAGATGAATGCCTAAGATAATGAGGAACTCAAGCACGATCGCTCTACGTTCTTTGGAGTTGACCCTAAAGGAAGTCGCCGGATATTCTGTCTGACCGTGATTAAACAACAGCACCGAAGTCAAATTGCGAAAGGTGTGAACCCCCCAGGCATAGCCTGTTCCAACCACTAACCAGAGTAGGTGCACCTCTGCCGACGGAACGAAGAGATTTTGAATCCATTTGCCCCAGGTTTTGGGTTGCTCAGATAGATAGTTGCGATCGGGGTCGTGCAGCGAGTTGGTTTTGTTGTGATGCTCTCGGTTGTGAACTGCTTTCCAAAACGTGGGAGGAGTCCACAATAATGTCAGCCCTAATAGACTAATCACACGCCTCAAAAACGGGTTTCTAATGGTGCGGCTGTGCAGCAGATCGTGAGTGCTAAATAACAACACAATTACACTATTTCCCATCACTAATGTTAGGGGCAAATAGAGCCACAAAAAATACCAGTTCCATTCAGGTAAGCGATCGGCAATTCCCCAGCCTAAGATTAAAATGGCGGCGTTAATCAACAAAATCAAGACTTTGTTGGGGTCAGGGAGAAACGCTTCTGGCGGCAGCAGGGGGCGCAATTGCTTTGCGTATTCTGCTTGCGTAATCAAGCGTTCGGCAGGAGTAGCGGTCATAAATTTTTGTAGATTGACTGTGACGGAGCGGTTGAGACAAACCTGGAATCAGATTGGGATTGTGAGTTAACCAATATCGATGACTAGCCCAGGCAAAGGGCACAACAACGCCATGCCCTTACGAAAATCTTGGGCAGTCCTCTACGATCGCACAGATCGTGGTTTTATTAATCCCAGATCAAGAAGTAAGAAAACCAGATCCCCGACTTCCTGGAGAAGTCGGGGATCTTAGCCTTTCGTGGGGGTTAGAAGGGCGACACAGAGACGGTATTGAAGGGGCGCAATCAAGTTATCCTTGCTTTTCAGGCATCATGCATTTGTCGCTATCGCAACCCGCCGGGCCTTCAGCCGCCACCTCACCCGAATCATAGCGAGTCAGCGCCCCATAAAAATCTGCGGTCTTTTGCCGATCCTTGACGGCTTGCTGAAGCTGCTCATAGGTTTCACGATCGATCTTTTCAAAGGGCAACCGTGGAAACGGCGCATCAAATCGGGCCAACAAAGCAGCACTGATGTAGCCTTCGTGATGCTCGATCGCGTGATAGATTTTTGCCGCCAGCGCATCGATCTCGTCTTCTCGAAGCTCGATCGTCGCACTCGTGTTATGGGTGGTGTAAAACCGCTGCACCTGCATATAAAAATCCATTTGAGCCACCGCAGAGAATTTTTCAATCTCTACCTGATCGGCTCCGGGCAACACCGCCCAAGGCACCTCCACCGGAATCTCGACCAGCCACTCAGTGCAGCGCGGGTCAAACGGGTCATTGAGCAAACTGCCCGTCTCGTCTTTGTCAGACTGCGACGGCACAATGCTGTAACCATAATCTAAACAAGCCATCGCCACCGGATCGTTTTTGCGGAATGTAATGCGCCGAATGAAGCGCTGGGCCTTAGGGGGATGCCACCCCGGACTTGCGCCCGTCAGCAGCGACTTTGTGCCCGCAGGTTGCACCGTCGTGCAGCGATTAGGACGCTTGATGCCGTGGCGATCGCAATACTCCCACACCACTTGATGCACGATCGTGCGCCAGCGAGTCAGATAATCTTGCTCTTTTTGCCGAAACTCCAGGCCATTGACCGTATCGGGTCTGCCCGCTTCCCACCAGTGCAGCCACTCTACGCCAAAGGCATTGACAAAAAAGTCAAACAGCCCCGTGAAGGAGACTCCCACGATCGGGTCAAGCTCACGAGAATATTGATAGCGCGGCTCTTGAAAGGTGTGGTTGAGCAGTGCCGCAACCGACAGCGCCCCGGCGGTAAATGCTTCTTCTTGCTCTTTGTGGTCAAACGGATCAAGTTGATTAAGGTGAACTTCAGACAAATTACAGTGGAAGTTTTCGCCGATTATTTCTCCACAAGGGTTTAGACCATAGCGTCCTAACCGATGCTCCAATTCTTGAGTAGACATTTCTGGATGTCTCTCTTGTATCCATTGTTGCCCTTGACCCACGTTGTAAGTTCGTAGAAACTCGGTTTTCAACTCAGGGGTGGTAAGAATGTCTGCATTCGATCGGGCAATCGCTTCCGGCGCATATTGAATCGCCCCTTCCCCTGAATAAAACTGCTTACGCACGGCATCGACACATTCTTGAGCCGTGGGCTGATGGTGATAAACGCGGGTGTGATTAGCCATTCTCAGGGCATCACGATCGGGGTCGATGCGCCAATTGCCCTTAGCGTCTTGCTGCCACAGATTCTCTTTAGCGCCTGCAAACTCGGTGTCTTCGCTGCCGCCCTGACGCATCCCTGCCGATCGGCGAATGTTTCCAGCAACAACGCAGGCAGCCGCTTCATCGATCAGCAAACAGGTCTCGATCGAGGTGAGTTGCCGCCCGATCGCCCGGTTGAGAATTTTGGTGCAGCGTTCATACAGCCCCGGTAGGCGAACGGGATTTGCCATGCCGCCAAAGCCTTTAAGCCGCTCTCCGGCCGGGCGAACATGACTCAGATCGATCGTCACCTCGACCTCACCTGTGAAGCGATCGTCGGTGCAGAGTTCTAACAGGCTTTGATAAGACGCGACCCAGCCCTGACGACTGTCACCGACGCGAATAGTGACTTGGTGCCCATCCACTGTCACCTGCGTTTTTTCTTGACGCTGCTCAACGGGCGTGGTGCCAATATCGCTAACGTGCTTGACCACTAGGCAATGGCGGATGGCAGGCAACTGATGGGTATACTTCGCCTCAAGCACGGCTCCGGTGCCGCAGCCCATCATAGCCAGATCCATCATCAGCCCAAAGGCTTTCCAGTCGATGACGTTGGTGCTGGTGCAGTTATAGGCCCCTGAGAAGTTTTCGGGCTTCTCGATCCAGCCTGTGCCGCCGACCCACAGCCAGCGACCCGACGGCAAACAGCGCATGGTCTGCTGCATTTTTTCGACCAGTGCCCGCTCGTCTGGGGTAAATTGCCCTAGCTCAGTCATACCCTGAATGGTGCGGTGACTGACTTGCTGCCATGATTCGCGGCGATCGTCACTCAGCTTGCGGCTATAAGTGCGATAAAAAACCGGATTGGCAGCCGGAGCAGAAACCGGAAATTGCCCATCGAACTGACCGATATCTTGACGATTTGAGTCAGAAATATCTTTGGGTCTGATAATGTCTCGAACCATGAGTGACTCCGTGTGTCAGGGGTGATCGCTGAAATGACTTAACGCTATACGCTGCGTGGTTATGATAAAAATAAGTTCATACACTCTACATCTAGTATCTGATTTTGACAATCAATCTTTTTATAGTACAAATAAATTATCCAGAGATCGACAGGAGCACAGACGCAATTTAATCCTTGATCGAGACCCCTAAAATCATTTTTTAAGACTTCTATAATGACGCTAATGCCCACGGTTTTTTGTGAACCGTTCCTGTTCTCTTAAGGTTTAGCGTCAATGTCTCTTGCCCCCTGGCGATCGCCGATCGCTCGTGCTCTTCACCGCAATCGTTCTCTCGTCTATGCCCGTTATCTACAGCTTGCCACAGTGCGTCTTGACGGCAAACCTGCCAACCGCACCGTTGTGTTTCGAGGCTTTCAAGACGACACCAATCAACTGAAGTTTATTGCCGACGATCGCAGCGAAAAAATTGAGCAGATCGCTCACTCTCCTTGGGCAGAAGTCTGCTGGTATTTTCCTAACACTCGTGAGCAGTTTCGATTATTAGGAACGTTGACGATCGCCAAACATGACACTCCCGACGAGGCGCTACAGCAGGCGCGGCGATCGATGTGGCAAACCTTGTCTGACAGTGCGCGGGTGCAGTTTGATTGGGCGCACCCTGGCAAACCCAAAACCGAAGCGTTGTCACCTCCGACCCCAAGCCAAACCGAACCATTACCGCACTTTTGTTTGCTGCTATTAGATCCCACTCAGGTTGACCATTTAGAACTGAGAGGAAACCCGCAAAATCGGTTTCTCTATCACCAGGCAAACGATCGTAGCTGGAGCAAGCAAGAAGTAAACCCTTGAATTAAGATCTCCGGCTTCTGTGAGAAGCCGGAGATCTCACTAGATCCCTGAGCCGTCTAGAAATTCTTCGATCGCCCGGTTGCTCAATCGACAGGTTGACGGTGCATCCGTCCCGGCTGCGGGGGGAGGAGAGATCAAACTTTGAGAGGCTTCTGGAGATCTCACTGCCGCCATTGCATAGCAATCTGCCAGTGATTGGCGAGTTTGCACCAGTTGCAGGGTTTGCTCTAACGACTCAATGCGATCAACCAGAGCGCGAATTACCTGAGCTTCAGAATCGGGGAGTCGCCCGTGCTCTAGCGGCTCGACGCGCTCACCTGAGCGAAAGACAATCCGACCCGGAACGCCAACCACGGTGCAATCAGAGGGCACATCTCGCAGCACCACCGACCCAGCCCCGATTCGCACATTGTCGCCGATTTGCAGATTTCCTAAAACTTTGGCTCCTGCGCCGACGATAACGTTTTCGCCCAAAGTGGGATGGCGTTTGCCGCTTTCCTTTCCGGTGCCGCCCAGAGTTACGCCTTGATAGATCAGCGCATAGTCACCCACGATCGCCGTTTCGCCAATCACAACCCCCATGCCGTGATCGATGAAAACACCCGTCCCGATCGTCGCGCCAGGGTGGATCTCAATTCCTGTAAAAAATCGAGCCAGATGAGAGATAAACCGGGGCACAAACGGCAATCCTGATAAATAAAGCCAGTGGGCAAAACGATGCAGAACTAACGCTTGCAAACCCGGATAGCAAAACAAGACTTCTAGCCAATTGCGGGCGGCAGGGTCACGATCGAAGATGATTCTAAAGTCAGCAGTCAGCGCTTTCAGCACAGGTGACACCCCTTGTGGCACGATAGACCAGTTTCTATCTTATCGAAAAGCAGGCGTAAAACCCTGATCCCTTTAGGGCAGGGATATAAGCCGTGGGCGCTCAATCCAGCGCCCCATCTCTCAATGATTCCCACAGAAAGATGCTCAATACGTTTTATGTCAGCCGTGATAACATAAAACCAGGTTGAAACAGGAACCAATCATGCTCGTTTTGGAGTTCAAAGCTTACGGAAAATCACAGCAGTTCAGCGCCATTGACGAGGCGTTAAGAACCGTTCAATTCATTCGCAACAAAGCCCTGCGCTTTTGGATGGATGGGTTGGGCAAGACTCAGTACGACCTCAACAAATATTGTGCTGTCCTGGCAAAAGAGTTTCCCTTTGCCGATGAACTCAACTCAATGGCAAGACAAGCCAGTGCAGAACGAGCTTGGTCAGCCATTGCTCGGTTTTACAACAACTGCAAGAAGCAGATTCCTGGCAAAAAAGCGTTTCCCAAATTCCAGAAAGACAACCGTTCCATTGAGTACAAGTCGTCAGGCTGGAAGCTGGCTGAGAACCGGAAAGCCATCACATTCACCGATAAAAAAGGGATTGGAACCCTCAAGCTGAAAGGTACTCGTGACCTGCATTTCTATCAGTCTGACCAAATTAAACGGGTCAGATTGGTAAAGAGAGCCGATGGCGTGTATGTTCAATTCTGCGTGTCGGTTGACCGAGTAGAAGTGATTGCACCCAGCCATCAAACCATTGGGTTAGATGTTGGGCTAGAGAGCTTCTACACCGATTCCCTGGGCAACAAAGCCCCGAATCCTCGATTCTACCGAACGGTGCAATTAAGCTGAAGCGCTCACAGCGTCTCGTTTCTCGCAAGGCGAAAGGGTCTAGCAACAGACGGAAAGCGAGAACCCTGCTTGGAAAAGTTCACCTCAAGATAAGTAGACAGCGTAAAGACCATGCCGTGAAGTTGGCAAGGTGCGTCATCACATCTAACGATGTAGTCGTCTACGAAGACTTGAGGATCAAGAACATGGTCAAGAACCACTGTCTCGCAAAGTCAATCAATGACGCGGGATGGTATCAGTTCAGAGTTTGGTTAGAGTATTTCGGGAAAGTGTTTGGCAGAATCACCATTGCGGTGAATCCTGCCTACACGTCTCAAGAATGCTTTGACTGTGGCGCAATCGTGAAGAAGTCTTTGTCTACTCGCACTCACGCTTGTCAGTGTGGCTGCGTTCTAGACCGAGATCACAACGCTGGAATAAACATCCTTCACTCAGGATTGGGTACGGTGGGGCACACTGGAACCTTTGCACTCGATGCAAGCAACGCTTCTGGAGATTTGACCGCTACTCTAGCTGGAGCAATCCTGCTTGGGCAAGTTGAATCGTAGAGAGAAGAATCCTCCTGCGTTCACGCCGAGGAGTGTCAACTCGCTTGGTTTGTCTGCCGAGTGCTTTGACCAACTGTTTGAAAAGCTAGCCAATTGATCGATCGCCCACTCAGCTAGCAGACGCGCTACCATCCAGAAAGAATCTCAAGGTCAACCCTAAAGGAATGTCGCTTATGTTCTTTGATGAACTCTCACCCCTGATCAAAGAGATCACTCAGCAGCCAGTTGCCTTCTTTGGCGGGCTGGTGTCAGGGCTGTTGCGCCTGAGTCTGGCTGATGACCCAGTAAAAGGTTGGCTAGACGAGCAGACAGGCACAGCGTCTTATTCCGCGTCGGGCAGTGGTGCTCACAGCGGCAACGGCAACGGGCCTCAGTCAATTTCCATTGACTAGGAAACTCTCAGAAGTGGCACAAAATCTTTAACTATCCCGGTTTTTCTGATCACGATCGAGACAACGATCTTCGGGAGACCGCGATGTATTCTAGCTATTTGAGCTTGAGTTTTGGATTTGTGACCCTTTTGCTGCTGCTGTTTGGGGGGCTGCACTGGTTGCAGATTCCGACGGGGAGTTTTGTAGATTGGGCGATCGCTGCCGCAAGTTTTGGCTGGCTGCTGGCGATCGTCACCATTCCCTGGAACATTTATTTTGATGCCAAAGAAGCTCTCTCAGAAGCTGCTCTCTCAGAAGAAAACGGCATTCCGGTTGATCAGCGGCAAGTTGCCTATATTCGAGTTGTTGCCCAGCGATCGGGCTGGGTGATCATTGCGCTGCACCTATTTTCAGCGATCGGACTGTATGGGCTGGCGGCTGCGGGGATCAGTCAAGTGGGCTACGTCAGTTCTGGAGCGGCGCTGCTGTTGACGGTGCTGCGCCCGGCGGTGAGAACTTACCAATATTTTGCCGCTCGCATTGCGATGCTGAGACAGCAGTTTCACTACCCCCGCGAAGATGTGATGGAACTGCGGAGCCGATTTCAGCAATTAGAAGCAACGGTAGAGCGGTTAGCCTCCCAACTCGATCCCGAAGATCCAAGTTCTTGGGTCTCTAGTCAGCAGCGTCAGTCAGAGGCGCTTCGTCATGATTTAACTAGCGTGGCGGCGAGTCAAGAGACGTTGAGATCGACCAATCAAGCCGACCACGATCGCTTATCTCGCGAGGCCCAACAAGCGATCGCCCAACTCACGACAGACGGACAGTTTCTCGACCATGTGCGCGAGATCATTCGCTTCTTTAAAACAGCTTGATGATGGGTGGAATTGTTTCTACAAAGAATCCTTTGCCAACAAATCAGGGCTATAGAGAAACGTGAATTCGACGAGTTTTTTCGCTTCGTTCTCAGCAAATTCTGCCCCCCAAATCCCCCACGAGTGAGGGACTTTGAGCCAAGACTTCCCCTTCAAAGTCCCCCAAATCCCCCACTAGATTTATAACCGGAGCGAACTACCTCTGCCGAACTGACGTTAAAAAAATCCGGCTGCGACCCAGAGGCGCAACCCTTGCGCCTCTGCCAAACGCCCTCTAAACAGGCGGCACAATCGGCAGATCGGCATCCTGCTCGACGCTGCTGAGATTCGTCACGCTCACTTTACCCTGGGTTAAAAAGCGCAGCGTCTCTTGATAGAGACTTTGCCAATAGCGGTTGCTCATATTTTGGCTAACCTCGGTCGGGTCAACCATCGGGTGAGGCACCATGTCTTTTGCTTCATAGAGACAGAAAGCATTGCCGTTAGCTTCACCGCCAATTTTTTGGTAGAAATCCTTGTTGGTGTCAATATCTGCCGCATCTTCGTTTTCGGTCAACACCAAAAACGTGGGCATTTTTTGTAGCGATCGCATAGATTGATCTCCCAAAACCACGCTGCTGCCAAAGCGATCGGCGGCCGTTAAGGCCCCGATCGGGAACCGGAGATTTGCATCCCAACCCGATTCGCTAATATCCAAAGGCCCCGCTAGATTCACATATTGTCTGCGCTCTTGCCCATAGATCTTGAGCAGCGGCGCATAAGCCACCACCCGCCGCACCCGATCGGGTCGCGCCGCCGCCAACCCCAAAGCCACCGCGCCCCCAACCGACAGCCCCACAGTGTAGACCTCACCGGGCATGGCATCCAGTTCGGCGAGTCGCGCTTGAGCTTCGGTGAGATAGCGATCGTGAGACGAGATGAAATATTTGTCAAAATCGGGATCGTCAGGCACTTCTAGAGACTTGACAATATCGGGCAAGCGCGGCTCAAGCACCAGCAGACGCGCCATCAGCGCCATTTGCTGCAAGCGATTAGGGCGAGAAAAGCCCGTCGGATTCTCGGCCAAATTCTTAAAGTAGTTGCTTAAAACAGAGTCTTCTTGAACTCTTTTTTTAAGCGGATCGGCATATTCAGGCTTGAGATCAACCTGACACCAGTTTTTAGCCGGGTTAATCAGCGTGTGACCCGCGATCGAGGGTTGATAAACATTAAACCCATTGTGAAAGAGATAATCTGCCAATCTCCACATCTGATGCGGTTTAGCGCTGAAGCCATGAAATAGCATCACCGTACCCCGAATCACTTCACCCGGCCCGTGAAACAGATAGTAGGGATAAGCCCCCTCTCGGCGATCGGGGTTGGCAGCAACGGTCTGAATATAAGCGTCGATCGCTTGCTTAGTCTGAGCAATCTGATCGAGCGTCGGGGCAACAGAGAGTGGAGTGTTCATCAATAGTGAGTCCTTAACAAAGATGGCCCTAGCTGCGTGAGAAATTTAGCGTCTTCTGGCAGAGCGCTGCCTCCGAAAAGCAGGTGGCAATGGGAAAATCCCGCCAATTGCGTCATCGCCCTTTAAGAATCAGCCTCGACTCTCTTCGTTTCGGAACCGCACCGATAAAAAATTACCCCACAATCCAAGAAATCCTGACAAAAGCAAGCCAGAAACTTCTCACGATCGTGGGGAAGTCAAACCTATTCAGTTTTTGCGACTCAGCCCTAAGACATCCCCTGAATCAGGTAGTCAAAATAAGGAGCCACTGCTAACCCATCTTCACTGCTCAACAGTGCCAGAGACGCATCTCTAAGGCAGCGCATCGCCTCTGCCATGCCCGGAACAGGAACGCCCAAAGCGTTATACATCTCACGGGCCCCGATCAAACCAATTTTCTCGATCGGGTCTTTGTCACCCGCTAACACACCGTAGGTGACCAGGCGGAGATACCAGCCATAGTCACGCAGACAGAGGGCGCGTTCACGGTTGCCGTAGGCGTTGCCACCAGGGGCGATAAAGTCGGGGCGCTTTTTCCAAAGGCTTTTGCTAGCTTGCTCGACGATCTTCTTCTCGTTAGATGAGAGAGTTTCGACGATGCGAGTGCGCTGCACCCCGGTTTGAAAAAATTCTTTTATGCCTTTCAACTCGCCAGTCGTGGGATAACGGAGTTCGTCGTCGGCTTGAAGGATAACTTGGCTAACTACGCTCATATTTATTGCGGTATCTCAGAATTCATCTTGTAGTGTACCGAGTTTCGGGGTCTTAAAGGAAGAGTAATTTCTCATTTGTCTTGACAAAACGTAATCTTTGACGGGAAGGGCGCAGGGTGAGAGTGTCAAACTAAACTCAGGTTCTGTTGAAAGTAAGGACAAAGCAGCCAAAATGGTCACCCTTCAACTGAGACAAATTCGAGTCTTGCCAGGGCAGCGAGTGGTGCTAGAAGAGGTCAGTTGGCCAGAGTTTGAGGCGATTTTAGAAGAACTGGGCGATCGCCGCAACACGCGATTGGCCTACAGCAAAGGAACGTTAGAAATTATGGCTCCCCTGCCAGAGCATGAAGTCAGCAAAGAAATCATCGGAGATTTGGTAAAAATATTGCTTGAAGAGTTAGATATTGACTGTGAATGTTTCGGCTCGACCACCTTTAAGCGACCAGAGATGCGGCAAGGAATTGAGCCAGATAACTGCTTTTACATCCAGCACCCTGAACAGATGCGAGGAAAATCTAGAATCGATTTGTCGATCGACCCTCCACCCGATTTAGCGATCGAGATCGATGTCACCTCTAAAACCCAATTAGATGCCTATCAAGCCCTAGGTGTCGCAGAACTCTGGCGATATGAAGCCGGAATCTTGAGAATCGATCGTCTTCAAGACAATCAATATGTTCAATCTCAAATTAGCCCGACGTTTCCAAACTTTTTGATCATAGAAGCAATATCCCGCTTTATTGGGCAAAGCAAATCTGAAGGCAGAGGGGCTGCACTCAAAGCATTTCGGAAGTGGGTCAGAGAGCAAATCGCCGCTCTATCGGACTCCTAGCAGCTTGTGAGTTTGCACACTCACTCGCCATTGGGGGTGGTGCAACACATAGTCAAAAATCAGGTCGCGACTGTCTGGCGTAGTCCATTCTGCTTGCAGATAGCGAATCACGGCGGCTGACACCTTGACCGATTGCTGTTCTGCCCAGGTCAAATCATCAGGGTTTGCAACCACGATTTTGAGTTCGCTAGCGTGGGCATAAACGCTTTGGTGAGGGGGCTTAGAGACTTTAGGAGACAGCGTGACCCAATCGAACTGACCACTAAAAGGGTGGGCACCCGACGTTTCTAAATGGACTCGTAGACCTGCGTTGTGCAGCAAGTCGCTCAACTCTGTTAAATCGTGCATCAACGGTTCGCCGCCTGTGATCACCACGATCGCCGGATTGGCCGCGATCGCCGCTGCCACTAAGTCTGCAATTTCTCGCTGCGGGTGTCGGCGCAGATTCCAAGATTCTTTAGTGTCGCAAAACCAGCAGCCCACATCACAGCCTCCTAGCCGGATAAAGAAGGCATTGGTTCCCACCCAAGCACCTTCGCCTTGAACCGAGTGAAAGGTTTCGACGATCGGCAGGGTGGTCTGGCCGATGGAGATGCGATCGCTAGATTTAACGTTAATCATCTTCATATTCCGCCCACGAGTGGGGAGATTCTGACACGGCGACTTTGAGCTTGATGCCCGCAGGTAAAGTTTTTTTAGTTTTATCGTAGATATATTGAGCAATCATTTCTGACGTTGACTCATAGCCATCTGGCAGCACGTCATTGAGATTGCAGTGATCGAGTCCGCCTTTGAGCACGTCGCGCTTGGCCCATTTGAGCGTTCTAAAGTCTGCCACCATGACCGCGTGAGGGCAATAGTCTGAAGCGTGCAGGCGATCGCTCGTCGCTTCCATCCGCACGGTGTAGGTGTGCCCGTGCAGTCGCCCACAGGGGCCGTCATAGTCACGAATTGAGTGAGCCGCATTAAATGTGAATTCGGTTGTGAGTTTCCACTGAGGCATAATCTAAAATTCTCTTAGAAAACCGATCCTAATCCTTTAGAAACGGGATTGCAGGACACTTTCTCAAATCCTAAAGAATCCAATCATGGGGAAGATTCTAAGAGTACTGTGAATGCACCATTGATTACACTATCGGGGCGAAGGTATGAGTGACGCTGAATCGGGCATTCGTTTGTTTGGCAAATCAATTCCGCTTTATGTGCAAATTTTAGTGGCGCTGATTTTAGCGATCGTCGTGGGCATTTTCTTCGGTGCTGGAAATCCCGATCCCAATAACAAAGCGATTATTAATAATCTGGCGGTTCCCTGCGATTTGATTCTCAAAGCCCTCCGTGCTTTGGCGACTCCATTGATTTTGATGGCCGTGCTGCACACCTTTATGACCGCTAATATTCCCGGTCGATCGGGGCGCAAATTAACGGCGCTGCTGTTGACCAACACAACGGTGGCGATCGTGATTGGCTTGCTCGTCGCCAATATCGTCCGACCCGGCACCTGGGGGCAGATCAACAAACCCGCCGGAGGCAGCACGGGCAGTGTAACGGTCGATCCCTGGTCGCTGGTGCAAAGCAGCGTTCCTGATGCAGTGCTCAAACCCTTGGTTGATAATAACGTGATTCAGCTAATCGTAATCGCGCTGACCTTTGGCATTGCCCTGCGCGCCCTCAAATCAGAGCAGACCAAGGCAGGTAAAGCTGACTATAAGCCGCTAGAGCAAGTGATCACGTTTTTATATGAAGCGATTATTCGCGTGCTCACCTGGGTGATTGTTTTGATTCCATTAGCGGTGTTTGGCATCGTGGCTAGAACGATCGCTCTAGAAGGCTTTGCGCCGTTTCAGTCGCTTGCGGCATTTATTTTAGCCGTGTTGCTGGCTCTGTTTTTGCAAGCCTGCTACTATCTAACTCGCGTCAAGCTCGGCTCGTGGGTCAGTCCTGCAAGATTTTTATCGGGCGGATCAGATGCATTCTTCACGGCTTTTTCGACATCTTCTTCAACGGTGGCCATGCCCGTCACCTTTGAGGCGCTGCAAACCAAAGTGGGATTGCGAGAGTCTTCTGCATCGCTAGGTGCCTTAGTCGGCAGCAACTTCAACAATGACGGCACCGCGCTTTATGAAGCGATGGCTGCGCTGTTTATTGCTCAGGTGATTGGCCAAAATCTGCCCTTCCCCCAGCAGATCATCGTCATTTTGACCTCGATTTTTGCCTCGGTGGGCGCAGCCGGAATTCCCAACGCGGGCTTGGTGACGATGACGCTGGTGTTTTCGTCGGTGGGGTTGCCCACTCAATATATTGCGATTTTGGTGACGGTCGATTGGTTTCTCGATCGCTGTCGCACCGCCATCAATGTCATGGGCGACATGACCGTAAGCTGTCTCCTAGATGGCAAACACCCCAAATCAACGATCGAACCCGCGTTTGAAGAAGCCCTATCCGTCGAAGCTGAATAGCCTCTAAACCTGTGCTGGAGAGGCAAACCGGATTTTGAGATAGTCATCTTCCATCTTTGCCCCAGCCGGGTTTAGAGCCGCCAACGCTTGAGGCAAGACTAAATTGCGGCGGTGATTTCCAATTCTGACGTTTAACTCGTCGCCCGTTTTGCTGAGTTCGACCTGACTTTTTTCGATGCCTGGTAGATAAATTTCGAGACTGTATTGACCTTGATCTTGCACCACTCGCAGCGTTGTTTCTTTGTAGTAGACCTGTGCCGGATCTTCGTTGTTGGGGTAGAGAGTTTCTTTTAAGCGATCGAGCGCCTCTAACCCACACATTTCTTCTGAATAGAGCGGCACTTCTTTGACGGGCAACGGCGCAAAGTTGTCGTGAATTTCTTGACGATATTGCGCCTGATTTTCTTTCCAGCGTTTGAAGAATGGATCGGTGACCGATTCAGGAATGATCCGATTGGCGATAATTAAATCGGTTGAAACGTTATACAAACTCAGGTAAGCATGAGCGCGCAGCGACTCTTTGATCACCATCTTTTCAGGATTGGTGACGAGCCGCACCGAGGTTTGAGTGTTGTCGATCAAGACTTTTTGCAGCGCTTCGATCTGCTCATAAAACTCAAAGGGTGCATCCATCACCTCTTTGTTGGGCAGAGAAAAGCCCGCGATCGGGCGAAAAATCGGTTCCACTAAAGGACGCAACGCCACCGAGATGCCTTGAAATGGCTTATAAAATTTCCGCATATACCAGCCGCCGACTTCGGGCAGACTGAGCAATCGCAGCGCCGTTCCCGTGGGTGCAGAATCGATGATCAGCACGTCATAGGTGCCCTCGTCGTAGTGGCGCTTCATTCGCACCAGCCCAAAAATCTCATCCATCCCTGGCAAAATCGCCAGTTCTTCGGCTTGAATGCCGTCTAACCCTCGCGCCTGCAAAACTTGGGTGATATAGCGCTTGACCGCACCCCAGTTGCCTTCTAGCTCCATTAGAGCATCCAGTTCGGCACCCCACAGATTGGGACGAACTAGCTTTGGCTCGTGGCCTAACTCTAGATCAAAACTATCCGCCAGCGAGTGAGCGGGGTCAGTGCTCAAGACAAGGGTTCGATAGCCAAGCTCTGCACAGCGCAGCCCAGTCGCAGCGGCCACAGAAGTTTTGCCAACGCCGCCCTTCCCGGTCATTAAGATTACACGCATGGTCGATCGAAGTCCTTACCTGAGAATTGTTTACATTCTTTTACCTAACTTCATTCTCCCATAGGAAACAGGCTTTGGGGATGGGGCATCTCTACCAAAAGTGTTGTTTCAGCACGTCTAATCGTGAACAATGCCAATAATCAAGGTGTGACACGATGAGATCATCTGCGTTCACCGTTAACTCACTCCATCCGCTAATCGAGATGCGAGGCTTCCAGGGTAGGGGGGTGTTCCAACTCAACGTCCAGTCCGTTCGGATCAGATCGCCCGTGCGTTGAATAGTATGAAGATCCATCTTGACGTTGAGAAACCAGGTTTTAATAAAGCCGATCGTTTGCTGATAGCGATCGCGCCCCCGAAACTCACTCAACGGGTCTTTAAAGTAAACATCTTCAGCGTAGAGACCATAGGTTTGATCGTCTGGGAAGCGCTGATAGTCATCTTGAAGACTTTGCAAAAGGTTCATTAAACTCACATCAAACAACTAAATCCAGTCCAGAGATAATTCCGTAACAGTATTAAAGTATACAAAGCCTACGGTGAGCCAACCCCATGCCTACTCGGTATTTCTATTCCGATTTACCTGTCTTGACCGACTTTGTGCAAATCACTGATCATGACAATTTTGTGGCCGTCCCGGAGGATTGGCTGATTGTGATTACTGATATTATCGGCTCAACTCGTGCCATTGAGCAGGGGCGCTATAAAGATGTCAATTTGTTGGGGGCTTGCTCGATCGTCTCGGTTCTCAATGTCGCCGACGAAATTGATGTTCCCTTTGTGTTTGGGGGCGATGGGGCTTCGCTGCTGATTCCGCCCACGTTGCTCGAAGAAACCACCCGATCGCTGCGCGCCATTCAAACCCTCGCCAAAGATGAATTTGCTCTCAGCCTGCGAGTGGGCATCGTTCCGGTCTGGGTGGCGACTCAAGCGGGGCACCCTGTTGACATTGCCAAACTAGAGATTTCTAAAAACTACAGTCAGGCCGTTTTTATGGGCGGCGGATTGACCTACGCCACTGATTTAGTCAAAGATCAGGCAACGGCGCACCTCTACACGCTAAATCTGATGAAGGTCAATTCTCCAGCCAACTTTTCGGGCTTAGAGTGTCGTTGGCAAGACATCCCCAGCCGCTATGGAGAAACCATTAGTTTATTAGTGTTGGCAACTCAAAATGAACAATATCGAGACGTGATCGAACAAATTCAACAAATCTATGGAGCAGGCGACAGTCACAACCCCATCACCCGCGATCGTCTTTCTTTGTCCTTTAGCCCCAACAAACTCATTAAAGAAACTAAAATTCGTGCCCCCAGCAAACACTGGTTCAGCAAACTCATCTATCTGATCAAAATTCAGTTTGAAAATCTGCTCGGCTGGCTCTTCATGAGATTTAAACTCAACATTGGCGGAACAGATTGGGGTGAATATCAAGACGTGGTGGCAGCCGCCACTGATTACCGCAAATTTGATGACATGCTGCGAATGGTGATCGCTGGAGATGCCCACCAGCGAGAGAAACTGACCAGCTATTTAGAGCAGAAATATCGATCGGGTAAGCTGGTCTATGGTCTGCACGTCAGCGATCGGGCCCTACTAACGTGTTTGGTGTTCGATCGCAATGGGCGACAAGTGCACTTCGTCGATGGTGCTGATGGAGGCTATGCCCTAGCAGCCAAAGCCATGAAAGCCCGGATGGAAACGGCGCTTTAAAGAGATTAATGAAAGATTAGTGCGACGCGCCTAATGCTTGCAGCGTTGCTTTCTGGGCTGCTGTCAAACCTGCTGCTTTAGCGATCGTGGTTCCTTCATAGGGGCGAAGACAGCGCAGGGTTTTTAAGTGTGTTCCCGTCTCAAGATTCCAAGCTGTGACCGTTTCATCCTGACTGCTGCTCAAGAGAATGCCATCGTCATAAGACTGAGTAAGTGACCACACCCAGTTTTGGTGGTGTTGCAGAATCGCTGTGCAGTGGCCTGTTGCCACATCCCAGATGCGGATCGTTTGGTCGGCACTGCTGCTGATCAGATTTTCGCCATCGCTACTAAACAGCAGTGATAAAACCTGGCTTGTATGGCCTTCAAAGGTTCTGATGCAGCGCCCTGTTGCCACATCCCAGAGTTTGAGGGTACGATCGTCGCCCCCAGTTGCTAGCCACCGACTATCTGGGCTAAAGGTCACTGCCCAAATGCGATTCAGATGGGCTTGCAAGGTCTGGAGACACTGCCCAGTTTTAGGGTGCCACAGTTTAATCATTCGCTCATATCCACCACTGACTAACCACTGTCCATCAGGGCTAAAGGCAACCGACAAAACTGAACTGGTATGTTCCTTGAGCGTGTGTAAACAATCGCCCGTCTCAACGTCCCAGAGTCTAACCGTGTGGTCATAGCTGGCACTAGCAATCAGCTTGCTGTTGGGATGGAATGCGATCGCCCAGACCCAACTAGTGTGATCCTGCAACGTCTTTAAACACTTCCCAGTATGCGGGTTCCAGAGTTTGATGGTGCGATCGGAGCTAGCACTGGCCAGAATTTGAGCATCGGGACTAAATGCCACGGATAATACTCGTCCGCTATGCCCGCGCAGAGTGCGAAACGGGAGAGGCAGAGAGGAATGAGACAGCGTTTGTTGATTGAAGTCCCAGAGTTTAAGGGTTTGATCTTCGTGTCCACTAGCCAGTAGGTGATGGTGAGGGCTGAGAGCGTTCCCGTTAGGGCTTGCCAAGCAAATCGTATAAATTGAGTTGCTGTGTCCTTGCAGCGTTTTGGTGCATCGTCTAGTCTGAAGATCCCAGAGACGAGCGGTATAGTCTTCACCCCCACTAGCCAGCAGCCGCTGAGTAGGATGAACGGCAACCGACCAAACAATGTTCCGATGGCTTGTAAGCGTTTGCACACATTGTTGAGAAGCAACGCACCAGAGTTTCACAGACTGGTCATAGCTGCTGCTCGCTAGGGTTCTGCCATCAGTGCTAAAGGTGACGCAGGTTACGGGTTTATGATGACCGCTCAAAGTCGCTAAACAATTGCCCCTAGAGACATCCCAGAGTTTTAGGGTGTGATCAAAGCTGCCGCTAACCAATTGTTGCCCATCGGGACTGATGGCGATCGCTCTCACCCAATTCTGATGTCCTATTAGGGTTTGCACACATTGTCCACTTTCAAGATCCCAATGTCGAATAATATTGTCTTCTCCTGCACTGAAAAGAGTCTTGCCATCGGGATGAAACACTGCATTCCAGACACAGGCTGCATGACCCTGGAGCGTCTGTACACACTGCCCAGTCCCAACGTTCCAGAGTCGAATGGTTTGATCGCCGCTCGTGCTAGCAAGCCACTGACCATCGGCGCTAAACGCGATCGAGGTAACAATTCCCGTGTGCCCTTCTAGCAGTTGAAGGCATTGTCCAGTGTGACTATCCCACAGCCGCACCTGATGATCTTGACCACCACTAGCAAGCATCGGCCGCGAGGGACTGTAGGCAACACTCCACACCCAACTGTTATGCCCAGTGCAAAGAACCAGTTGTTCACCATCCTTCACGCTCCAGATCTGAATGCTGCCGTTGGTATCGCTGGTGGCTAGTTGGTGGCCGTCGGGGCTGAAGGCAACTGACGTGACCCCGCCAAAAGTAGAAGCAAAGGCACAGTTGATAAACTCAGCCGCCGTAAAATTTACCTGATGCAGATTGACATCTTGCAGATAGGCCTGCCGAATACTCAAGCCAGAGAAATTGTAGCCTGTCACATCGGTTTCTAATTGACGAAACAAATTGAGCAGATTACCTGCACCATAGTTAGGTGAAGGAGCAATGTTGTCTCTCAAATGCGCCAACAGACGATGCAGCGTGTGTTCTAGTTGTTTGGGTGAGCCGAGTTGTGTCAGCAGACGATCGAGCAACGGTTGCAAAATCACCCGAATCTGACTATCTCGAATATAGTCTTTGACCTGAGCTTTAATCAGCGCATGACTGAGAAAGACCTGCGGCTGTTGTGCAACAATTTCATGGGCGATTTGCTCAATCAACGATTCAGTCACAGATTCCATCACGACAGGCTGCTGGGTAAAGCCGCTCGCGCTGCTTTCAATCAAACTCCGCCAGCGCAAAGACTCCAACACTGTAATCAGCTTGGGCTGAGACAGTTTAGTCACTAGATCGGTTTGAAGGTCTTCGATCGTCACAGGTTCCCGATTAATCGCCAGCCAGTTCATCACGGTTTGTTCTGACGTTGTGAGGCGATCGCACTGTTGTTTAATCAAGTGACCAATGCCATTAAAGGCAACGGTTCCCTGCTCTAAAAATTGAGCAATGTTGCCTGAAAACAAGTCTTGAATCGAAGTCGCTGCCATTTTCAGCGCCAGAGGATTTCCTCGATAGTGAGCAATCAACTGTTCTCGATCGTCTATTGCTCCACCCAAACCTTTAGCATTGAGAATGTGTTGTCCTGCTGTGACATCCAAACCAGCTAGGGGCAGTGACCGGATGGGGCCGCGATCGCCCTCCATGATACAGACTTCTTGGGGCTTCTCTCGGCTAGTAAACACCAAGCAACTCTGATGGGCGATCTCGCCGACTCGCTTCAGCAGTTCACCATACATCTCATACCCATCCCGATAGGTTCCTGTATAGGTGCCACTTTGCAGCACCGTCTCAAAGTTGTCGAGAATGAGCAGACAGCGCGATCGCTTCAACAGTCGGATCAGGCAAGAGAGTTTGTCCCCTACACTTTTGGGTAAGTCGGTGTCTTGCGGTTGAGAGAGAAACTGAATCAGGGTGGTCAGGAGTTCGTCGATCGGGGGTGCCTCTCGCAGCGATCGCCAGATCAAATACTCAAACTCGCTCTGGATGTCTTCTGCCAGCTTGACGGAGAGCGACGTTTTGCCCACGCCGCCCATGCCGAGCAGCGCCACCAACCGACAACGATCGTGAACAGCCCAGGTTTGCAGGGTGGCGAGTTCTTGAGTGCGATCGTAGAAGATAGAAACGTCGATCGCGTCTCCCCACGAAGTTTTCGCGTCACCCCAGTCAAGCCAAGACTGTGAGGTTTGAGTGCTGCCCTGCCGCCAAACGGCTCGATTCACAACCCCCTTTAAGTTTTGCTTAGTGACTTTTTCACCCAGAGCACCAGAGATCTGCTGCCACAGTTTGGCACCCGTATCTTTGATGTAGCCGGGATCGTAGCCAAATTCTCTAGCAATTTCCAGGTAGGATCGCCCTTCCCAGGACTGTTGCAATATAAGGGTTTGAATTTTAGTCAGATGTCCTTGAGGAAGCAGGCGCTCGATCGTTTGGATGGTTTGGGCGATCGTCATGACTGAGGTGAATGACAAGGTATTGGTAATTATATTCACCGAATAATTCTCATCTCTAGATAAATCCTGGAGAAATTTCCAGTAACTTTACAGAGATCATCTGACTTTTTTAGAGATCGCCACATTAACTATTCAGAGCGATCGTTTTTTTGGGCATAAGCCCAGCAATCGATGCGATAAAATTGAGCTACTATCCGCACGTCGATCGCTATGCAACTCACTCGCGAACACCTCAAACAAGATATCGATCGTCTCAACAGCCATCAACTTCAACAAGTTGCCGATTTCATCGCCTTCCTCCAATTTCGCGATCATGCTACGCGATCGATCGAGCCAAATCAATTCGCTGCCCTGGCTGAATTTGCCGACGACGATCGAGCCATGTCTGAAGCGGGCATGAGTGACTACGCCATCCTCCTCGCTCACGAAGACGAATCATGAGTCAACGGATACTTCGGGGTGAAATTTGGATCGCCGATCTGAACCCTACCCAAGGCTCAGAACAGTCAGGCATCAGACCTGTCATCATTTTCCAAAATGATCTCGTTTCCCAATATTCCAGCACCATCCTTACCATCCCACTTACCATCAACCAGCGTCGAGCCTCCCTCCCGATCTGTTTAGCAATTCCTAAAGGCGAAGGCGGACTCACCCAAGCATCTGTTGCTCTCTGCTTCCAACTTCGTGTCTTGGATAAAACTCGCCTCATCAAACCACTCGGACAGCTTTCTCCATTTACGATCGCCCAACTCGAAGAAACTGTTTTGCTGACACTAGGCTATGGATGAAACCATCTTGCCAATCGCACGTTGCGATCGCCGATCTTGTAGGATGCCTTGTTGCTGCAAACGCACCCTATTCAGTAACGATCCGTTTGCCGAAGTAATTGTCGATTGGGCCGTCTGACGATCGCCCTTTCCCATCCAGAGGGCGATCGCTTTTTGATGGCTAGAAGCGCGATCGCTTCGTTCCTTCCCGTAATTATCTTTACAACGCTTGGATCAACGGCATAGGGAGATTTCCCAGGCGATCGCACCACTGCTGCGACAGTTGTGCAATTTGTTGCCGTTGCTGAAGATTTTTCCAACACTCTGACCAATCCAACTTCCATCCACTAAGCTGACGTTGAAGATCTACCAGATCCGTTGCCATGATGATGTTCTGTTCCAAATCCAAGCTCGAAACTGTCCATTCAATGAAAAACTGACTCTCCCGCACCAAATGCTTTGCAACCGCTTCCCCGTCATGATTCTCTGCCAGTGTTTGAATCCGCGTGAGATTAAGCACCAAACTCTCTAGCTGCACCCTTAGGTCGGCTCGTAAATAACGTGTCTTCAGCATTTCCCAATTTATTGCCATGCGACACCTCCCATCAGTGCATGAATAATTTGATGCATTTGCGATCGCAACTTAGGATCTTGGACTTCCATGGAACAGTTGTGATCACCAGACCGGATATTGATAATCGATTCGTAGCCGATCGCCTGCTTCAGTGGATACCAGTCTGCCCCCCAAAGCGCCGCTTGGTGGCTGCCATGCTTAAGTAAAACACGCTCACAATCTGCATGAAGTTCCCCGCCTCCGGCCAAAATCTTTCGCTGAACATCCACTGCAATTTTGGCGTTGCTGAATAAAGGTATGAATCAAGCGGGGCTACGGGGACATCTCCAAATTTTAGGTAGTGAAGTAACAATCGAATCGAGTATGCTAGCATTTCTGCTGACTTGGAATAACAAAGTGTCTGGCGATGTAATCGAGCTAGATAGTGTCTCAATCTCGTATTTTCGCCTTCTACGCGGGTCATGTAGGTCTTGCAAATAATTTGGTCACCGTCGGGAATGAAACCGGGATAGACTGACCAACCATCTGTGACATAGAAATAGCACTGCCAAGTTGCCACAATAGTCCATAACGGACGGAACGTATCCGCACTATGGTCGCCTAAGACCCAACCTAAAATGCCTTGGCTGAAGTGGTCAACGGCCGTCCAGATCCAGATTTTGTTTTTTTTGACCAATGAAGGTTTCCAATTCATCCAACTCACCGACTTCGGGTATTTTGTCAGGAGAGTAAGCATTCGGCAGGCGTTCGCCGACTTGTCTGACCCAAGTAATCAGGGTGGTATGATGCACGCCTTTAACCCGCTCAATCCCCCGAAAACCCATGCCGTTGACATACATTTTGAGACATTCCCGTTTCATCGCATCACTATAGCCTTGGGGCGGGGCGTAAACATTAATAAATTGCCGACCACAATCGACGCAAATGTGATTTTGCTTACTTTTCTTGATTCCATTTTTACGGATATGAGTTGAGTTGCATTCGGGACATTCCATGCCAATTCACCCTAATTCATACCCTCATTATGCAACGCCCAATTTTAATATAAATCCCCAACTCCAGAAGCATTTGCCGCATTTGCTCTGGTGTTGCACGTTCTTGAATAATCAAAATCATCGCGATCGACTCCCCCTGATTTACCCAATCGCACGTTGCGATCGTCGCTTCAGTAGAGTGCGTTTATAGCAATAAGGCACCCATTCAATTTCCTTGCTTGCGATCGCCTGTCTCAGGATTGCCAGGACACAATTTTCTGAATCTTGGTCAGGTGTCCCTGCGGGAGTAGGCGAGCGATCGTTTGGATGGTTTCGGCGATCGTCATCGTTGAGACGAGTGGCAAAGGCTAGCGATTATATTTACCCAAGAATTCTCATCTCTAGATAAAGCTCGGAGAGACTTTCAGTAACTTTACAGAGGTCATCTGACTTTTATCTGACCTTTCACCGACCGCCAAGATTTATCTAGAGCGGTTAAATTTGGTGCGTTCACTACTACATCTCGCGCTGAGGTAACAGGATGAAAACGATTTTTCAATCCCGATCAATTGTTGCAAAACTTGCTTCCCTATCTCTAATCACTGGAGTCTCATTGACTGGAGCTTTAGGCTTCTCGGACAAGGCTTCCGCTTATCACAAGACCAATCGACCAGAGGTGGAACAGAGCCTTGCTAATAACGGTTGGACGGTCGTCTACTCGACAGAATTTAGTCATGCTGAGTACATGAAACTTGCAGCCGTTATCGCTACTGATGTTGCCGTTTCTAAAGGAGGTGCAACATCGGCCTACTTTAAGAACTTTGCAAGTGGTTCGCTGGAGAGAGTGATTAGCGGAGCAGCCGTGAAATCTCCACAAATGGCAACCAATCTACGGCGGGAGTTGACAGTCAACAAACTTCTCTCTGCTATCCGTGCATCGTTCAACGGTAAGCAGGTTGGGTTGTCCATAGCAGGAACTACGCTTGAAGCAGGGCGAGCAACCTACAATCGGGCAGAATGTTTGCAAGTTCCGGCCCCCACATGGAAAAATCCTGGTCACACCCGCGAAAAGTGTGTTTCTATGCCAAATACCTATCAGCCATATATTCGCTTCCGTGTTTAATCACACTGTAAACTTGTAGCACTTGTTGAGCGCGATCGCCCCTTTGCTATGGGCTGAGGGCGATCGCTTCTCACCGTAGGTTGGATTTCCCTACGTAAACCCAACCTACAGAAGATCTGCAATCCTTGAAAAACTGCAATCCTTGAAAAACAGGAAAAATTATGACATCATCAATCTCATTTTTAGGGACTGTCAACATCATCAGAAACATTTATGACGGTGACGACAATAAAAAGAATCAGAATGAGAACATCAGTGCCATTGAAGTGATGGATAAGCTCCTGATCATTGGGGCTGATGAGGGGAACAAGGTGAAAATCCTAAAGCTTAATGGCAGCAGCTACCAAACTGTAGGCAGTGGTATCGAGCTAGATATCGCAAAAGAAGAGATAGATATCGAGGGGATCGCCCGTGAGAATAATACGGTCTATGTGGTAGGTTCTCACTCGTGGAAAAGAAAGAAGATTGATCCAAAAAAGTCTTACCAAGCTAATCAGGAAACTATGTTCTCTGCGGGGGCAGTAGAATCAGAACCGGATCGCGATTGTTTGTTTCGCTTTCAGTTAGATGCTGGTGGCAATGTCTCAGCACTTGAGGAGACTAACTTACGTTCCATCATCGATACCAATCCGTTGCTAAATCGCTTCAGCCACATTCCAAGTAAGGAGAACGGCGTTGATATCGAAGGAATCGCAGTTCGTGATGAACAGCTATACATTGGTTTCCGTGGGCCAGTGCTCCGGGAAAACTGGGTACCGATCTTGAAGTGCAAGTTTTCCAAACCAATAGCTGGAGCAGATTTAGTTTTTATAAACTTAGATGGGCGAGGCGTTCGGGATATTACACGAGTTAGCGAGGGGTTTTTGATTCTGGCTGGCCCAATGGGGGATGGGCCGGGTTCATACCAAGCTTATTTCTGGGATGGTGAAGACTGTTTGCCGGGTACTCGCACATCGGGTAAGGTTGGGCAAATCAAGCTTCTGGGAGAGATTCCCGTGTATGAGAATACTAAGGCTGAGGGACTTGCTCTACTAGCGGAAAGTACGTCAGGCAATGAAGTCCACTACGAAGTTCTGATTGTCTTTGATGGTGCTAAGAATGGTGCTCCAACTCGCCTCAAAATAATTAGAAAATCGTAACAAACTAAAGGAGCTTTCATCATGAATAAAATTACCAATGCAGCGATCGGGTTAGTGATCCTATTACATCTCACCTTTCTGGTCATGGAGATGTTCTTATGGACAACGCCAACGATTAGCACGCTCTTCAATCTCACCCCACAACAGGCGATTTTCACGGCACCTTTAGCTGCAAATCAAGGGTTTTACAACGGGTTTCTCGCAATTGGATTGCTCTGGGCACGATTTGCCAAACGAGAAGATGTTTCTATTAGCGTGTTTTTCCTACTTTGCGTAGTCATCGCTGGCGTATATGGAGCCATTACCGTCAAGCTGTCGATTCTGTTTGTGCAAGCATTGCCCGCTACGATCGCTCTCCTACTAATCGCCTTGACACAACCTGCTGAGAAGCTAAATCAGCCTGCCTAACCCAGACTAAAGCTGTCAATTTGGGTAGGCTTGTGACCACGATCGTATCTCTTCTCCTATACGCCGCACATCCAAACCAGTTTACCCAGCAAGTCTGAGAGTGGCTCTAAGGAATAATCTCTCAGATCCACCGTCATCTGATTCCCTTCGAGCTTGAGAAAGCGCCATAACAGTCCACTAGTGACACAGCCATAAACGGGTTTCGGTGGCTGTCCAGCTTGCTGATTAAACTGCTGTGCAGCGACCATTTCAGCCATACACTGCCCCATACCGCTATTGATATCTGCTCTCTTCGCTTCTACTAAGACGACTACCGGAGACTCAATTTCTAACTGCTCTGGCGATTGGCTAATCAGAAAATCACAAATTCCAGAGAGTCCTACATTCACATCAACCGTAAAATCCTGTCCTGAAAATAGGCTCACTTGGTGCTTAAGGTATTTCCGCACTTCAACCAAAATTGGGCTAATAATGAGTTCAGATTTTGCCTTTTCACTAGGCAGTGCAACCGCAAGCGGCAGGGTTTCATCTAAGATTTCGATCAAAGTAGAACTAGGCGCAACGGGGACGATCGTCGGAAAGAAAGGTTTCCCTTCGATTGTCTGGATTCCGAAGGTTTGCTTTACCTTACCAACAGTGAAATCGCTATACGCCATAATGCTTGCTCAATTGGCAGTGCTGGTGTTTGCTCCTCCATTCTACGGGCAAGAGTCCGAAACTATTCGATCGCTTGACCGAGTTAACTTGCTGACATAGCTCAACTTTTTTGCAATAGAATTCCTATTTCCATAAGTTTTGACACCATCGCAGTTCTTGAGTTGACGTTTAGCTTACCAAAGATGCGGCGCAGATGAGTTGCAACCGTCCAGGGGCTAATGTTGAGTTGACTGCCAACACACTTGTTGGGAAACCCTTGAGAAACCAGACGAGCGATCGCTAACTCTCGCGGACTTAAACTAACCGAGCAGGCTAACTTTGGTGTGCAGCGAACTAGATAATAATGGGTGCCATCAATATCTGATTCAATGATCACTTCGTTGACCGTCTCTTCAGTCGTTTGAAGACGCTTTAGAGGGGCGACATGAGACACTTTTCTAACTAAACAGTTCAGCAAAACTTCTTGCTCTAACGACACAGAATTCTGAATTTCTGGAGTTGGTTTTTTATTATCAAGATCCATTAGTATCTCCTTAAGCTACTGGAGCGGAAAGCTTCGAGAGCGAACTGAAAGAAGACAATATGGCGCGAGCAGAGAAACTAGCGATACCCGTGTTCGGTGAATGCTGATAGCTGAACTCAGTTGATACTAAACCCTGTATTGTGCAATGAATAAGACCAAAAGACAATCGCCCGAACGGGTACTTTGCAGTGGCGGTCAGAATCAAAATGGGCTAAAAACGCTGACTTTTTGAGCCTGCCTCTGGTTTCAATGAAATCATGGAACTGCCCGATCGCCCGTCCCTTATTTGAACGACACTCGTTTGCGCTACTAAACATAAGCGACCCTTAAAAAAGGGACTGCACTCTGAGAGATAGCAGTGGTTATATAGAGAACGAACAGTCTATTAGTTCGATCGCCTATGTTGGAAGAATATCCGAATGAACGGATACGCGAATGGTAAGAAAAAAGGTGTAAATATCGGAAGCGCAACGGTTGAAGCAATTCACTATTCCTATCCGCAACGTTCAGATGAGCGGGAGACGTTCAGAGCAACCCATAGTTTTAGACCTGATTCCCATCCGGGGCATAAATTCAAACTGGAAATCCCGCAAGCGTCGCATTACACTCATTTCACAATGGCGCGTGAGTGGGAGTTGGACTCCGTTCAAAAAGTCCTTCAAACCATCCGATAAGTCGCCATGACTGCACCCTTTGCCAAGCGTCTCGCCCCGATCGTTGCCCAAACGCTTCTTGGAACCTTTCGACGATCGTAGTTCAACAATTTGCGCCCCTAAATTCATACGGAGAGTTTTACAAATGGCAACGCAACACCAAGCAATGTTTGAGGCCCCGGTTTCTCACGAAGCCGCCCACTACAGCAATCCCTACTCTAACCCTGAGTTTGAGGATGAATGGGAAACAAATCACGAAGCTGCCCATTACTCCAATCCCCAAGCCAATCCTGAATTTGAGGATGAGTGGGAGACTAATCACGAAGCCGCTCATTACTCCAATCCCTACTCTAATCCTGAGTTTGAAGATGAGTGGGAAACTAGCCACGAAGCTGCTCATTACTCCAATCCCCAAGCCAGCCATGAGTTTGAGGATGAGTGGGAGACTAATCACGAAGCCGCTCATTACTCCAATCCATACTCCAATCCTGAGTTTGAGGATGAGTGGGAAACTAGCCACGAAGCTGCTCATTACAGCAATTCGTACTCTAATCCCTACTCCAATCCATACTCCAATCCTGAAGACGAGGGAGAATATTTCTTTAAGAAAGCGTTTCGGGCGGTTAAACGAGGCATTGGCAAAGTTGCCAAACTAGCGGCTCCCTTGGCCAAGCGATTTGCTCCGATCGTGGCGGGCAAACTGGCTGCTTTGATTCCAGGCATTGGCCCGATCGCGGGACCCCTAGCCGCCAAACTCACCAGCGCGCTCGTGCAAGAAGGCGAAATGGAAGCCGGACAGATGGAAGCAGAATTTTTTGGCACCAACGAAGCTGAAGCCGAAGTGGGTCAGACTGAATCGGCTCAAGAAGCAGCCCTGACAGAGTTTCTAGCCGCGCAATCGGCAGAAGCCGCCACCGAAGCTGAGTCAGAAACGACGCTAGGTGCAGCCTTACCGATCACAATTTCGATCATGGGCGGACGGCGGGCCTTGCGTCCGGTGATGCCGATTTTGGCTCAAGCCAACAGTCAACTCGTGAAGACGCTACGCCAGCAAGGCCCCGTCGGGCGGCAACTGCTGCGAACGGTGCCCACGATTCAACGGCGCACGGTTGCAACTCTCAAAGCGGCTTCTAAAGCAGGTCAACCGATCAACGGCGCGCTGGCCGTCAAAGCCATGGCATCGGCCAGTCGTCGAGTGTTGAGTAACCCGCAACTCGTGCAGCAAGCGATCGTGCGAAATGCCGTTCTACGTCAGCGCACTGCACCGCCCAGTCCCCGTCGAGCAGCAGCAGCCACTAATGCTCGGTGTCCCGTCTGTGCTAGCCGGGCTACCGCCCTTCGTTGAGCGTTCTCAGGGCCGCTGTGCTTCACCCACCTCACTAGGAAGCTGTGACGATGGCAAATTCTTCTGCTCCACCCAAGCAACATCCTGCTGCCGATGCCAAATCTGCGGCTCAGGTTATGAAAGGGGCAACCACCGCAGGTGAACATCTTTTGCTCGATAACTGGCTCAACATCCAGTCGATTAATCTCACCCGTCACGCAAAATCGCTGCGGCCATTCATCAAAGATGAGTTTGGCACAGGCGTTGCGGCTCCGAGTGAGGCCCATATTGACGCGGTGAATCGGTTTATTGACCAATTTCGCAGTCAGTTGATTGAGCGATCGCGCTGGGTCGAGGCAGCGGCAGCAGCAGCCCGCCGTGAGCCAACCTCTAGCCGCATTCAAGTGTTGTTAGAGCGCAAGCAGGTGGTCGGCAACCGAGTGCTTTATGTCGAGGGCATTTGGGATTTTTACTTCGATCTATTTATTCAGCGACTTTCTAACTTTGGTGAACGATTGCGGGCCGTCGATCGCATCTGTGCCAACTGCTATGAAGATCTCTACGTCGGTCTAGGAACTGCTCAACCTACTCCGAGTTTGCTGCCCTTTAGCTATGCCAACAGTGGTTTCAGTCCGGCCACATTTCGACGGGGGGTGCCGATCATGCGGCTGCGGCGCAATCCCAATCCCTTTCCCCTGATTATGCTGCCTCAGCATCGGCTAGATAATGTGTGGGCCCTGTCGAGCATTTTGCACGAAGTCTCGCACAATCTTCAGGCAGATTTAGGCTTGTGGGAAGAAATTCCGGCTCGAATCTATCAGCGTTTAACCACCGAGGGCAACATTCCAACCAATGTGGCGCAAGTCTGGGCGCTGTGGCACAAAGAAACAATGGCTGATATGTTTGCCTTGGTTCTGGGTGGCCCGGCTGCGGTGGAATCACTGATGGATGTGGTGGGGCGATCGCCGTCCAGCACCGTTCGCTTTAGCGCCATGTCTGTGCATCCCACTCCCTATCTGCGAACGTTGATCAACCTGATTTTGCTGCGCCGCATGGGGTTTGAAAAAATGGCGGCGGATCTGACGCGAGTCTGGCAACGGCTCTATCCTAAAGTCACGCCCAACGACATTCCTGCCGAGTTTATGAAGACCTTTTATCCGGCGGCTGAGATGGTCGTGGATACAATGGTTTTTCAGCCTTACCGCCAGTTTGGAAATCAATCTCTGGCTCAAGCGATGCAGTTTGGGCCCAAGCAAATGGCAATGGTGGAGTTAGCGGGGCAACGGCTGGCCGCCGGACAAGATCCCGGCACTGTTCCGGTTCGGTTCATGATCAGTGCGGCTCGGTTTGCCTTAGACCGTCAACTTGCAACCCCCCAAACCATTACCGACAATTTCTATCGCATTTTAGGGAGGCGATAGGTACACCACCAAGATCGGACTGGCTAATGAGTAGGATAAGTCCAATCAACTCGTGAATGATTAATGCTGTAGATGAGGTTAATAACAATGGCTTTTCCAGTTTTTCTAGAACAAAAAGACTTTACACTTCAACAGCTTCAAGACTTCCGTAATCGCCTTCTTAACAAGCTCTATCAAAAAAAGCTGCCAGATACCGACAATCAGGTGGCTCAACAATTGGCTGAAATTGCTCAATTTTTGGGACAACAGGCAAACAATGAGCCAACTGCTTATGAGGAAGGTATTGCTCGCACGGGTGCAACAAGCAATACAAATTTGCTAGTACGGCAGGTGGAGCGCGCCTTGACTCAAGTATTAGGGCGGTCACCGGGAAGAGGTTCTGACGGATTCATGAGTGCGCTAAACACCGCATTTCCCAGCGCAACCGATGGCAAAATTGTGACCGTGCCTAGCCGCAGCGTTGTTTCTATGTACGCTCCCACCTCTGGCAATGGAAACAATAGTACAGACTTGATTGGGCAACTCTCTGTTGAACAGGCAAATCTATACCGTCAAGCCAGCCTGATCACGGCAGATGCTCTGCAAGTGCTAGAAGGCATCGCTCCCTTTGACCCAACGGCTGACCAAGATGCAGTAGAAGCGCTACGGGCTTTAGTTCGTAGCCAGATGACGAGCCTAGTTGAAGAGTTTGGGCGATTGGATGAACCCCGCCGCAGTCGAGTCGATATCTACTTCAGCACTCTAAAAAGAAACCTTGTAGAGTTTGGCAAACTAGCAAAGCTGGCTTCTCTATCGCAACCAGGGACAAGCTCTTTAACTAGAACTGGGTTAGTCGATAATCTCGTGACAACCAAGGATGAAGCTCAAGTTGCCGCTTTTGAGTTGATTCAGAATTATGTAGATACGCTAAACGGCTTTTGGACGAAATATCTCGGAGCAAGTGTGTCTGAGCAAGAGTCAGGGAGTTACAGCGATAAGCTCTCTCGTTCCAGTGTCTTGTTGCCTGTGATTGCCGATAGCAATGCCAGCTTTATGGCAGCAATGGATTCGATCGGGTTCAGCGAATCTGAACGGCGAACTGAGTCGGCTCGATTTTCAACCCTATCGGATTTCCCAGATCAGTCTCTGTTCTTGGGTTTGGGTCAAGACTTATCTCTTCAATTTGTGCTGCCCAGAATCACAGTCAATGACCTCACTGACTGGATAGATCGCTTCAGTAGTATCGAGGCTCCTGATATCCTCGCAACGTCAGGTCGATATGGGCTGGAGTTTGTTGCAGATCAAGCCGACACGCTGTTTTGGGTCATTGGTCTAATTTTGGACTATATCCAGTTTGGTATCCCTGCCGATGTGAGGGAAGGAAGTCAACTTGAGCGGAATCCATTACTGAAGCAACTCTTGTCTTATGAGCGGGTCAACCAAACGCTCAGGGAGTTACTCTCCCAACTCAAGGTGCTGGCGGATCTATCCCCCGGACTCTCTAATTCTTTTAAGTAACTACTGACAGCCTCTGACCGATCGAGATTTTAGAAGGATAGAAATTGAGCTATGCCTAACACACGAGATTATGATCAGCGCAACGATCGCGTTGCCGCACTATTGCAAAACACCATTGAGGCCCTAGGCCCGGAACTCGTCGCCAACCCCCAACTGGCCGAAGTTCTCAACCGCATGGTCGATGACCAGGTGAACAAATTTGATGCCGCCCAAAACGGCAAGGGAACCCCGACCGATGGCGGACTCGCCGATCTGATTGGCTTGGGAAGCAATGCCCCTGTTGATCTGGGACAAACCCAAGTCTCGGCCGGGGTGGCTGATTATGACGACACCGTGACCAGCGATCGTATCCTGGCTACAGCCGACCTTTACTACCTCGCTATTCATGAACTGTTGGGGGTGTTTAAAGTGATGCACAAGCTGCAAGAGCTATTTCGAGCCGGAACCCTGCGGATTTCTAACGGCGAAGGCGCTTATGGACTCTATCGCTTCGATCGGCACAATATTTTGCGCTACCACCAGCGCGATCGTCGTCGAGCCTATGCCCGCGTCTTGGGCTATGGGCGCGATCCGGGCCCGGGTGCTCGGCTCAATCCTGAGTTTCATGGGCTTTTTTCTCACTTTATTGGGGAAACCGCTAAGTTTTGGCGCGACAAACGGATCAGTGAAGTGATTCGGCAAAATGCGACTGATCCGACCTTTGGCTCTATGGCGATCGTGCGTCGAGCCGGGTTAGATTTACGCAACAATTTAAAGAACTCTTCCTATGGCTATATCAACGTCTTGCGAGTCGAAACTAGCCAATCTCTCGCCGAAGCCTTTAAGGTTCTAGAAGCTCCCGATGTGCGCGCTCAGTTTGGGGCAGCCAACGCCTGGGAAATGATTGAACTCGTGCTGTGGCAATATTTTGGTCAATCGGTTCACGCCAGCACCATGAACCGCATGGCCGTAGCTGGACGAGAGATTATTCGCTGGCTAGCCGAGCCGTTTGTGCTCAAGAAAAACCGCACAGATTTTGAGGCGTTACTCTACCGCATTGCTGAATATTCTGAAGAATGGCTCTCTAGTGAAGAAGGAATGCGGATCAGCCGCCCAACTCCGCCACCCCGGAACGTCTATCAGCCCGGCCCGCCGCCCAGTGGTGCTCGACGAGATCCCGTGTTTGCCCGATCGAATGGCTTAATGCCTGCACCGCGAGTTGTGGGGTAACTAAATGATTGATCCACCGCTTAATGCAAACGGCTCACCCTTTCAACGAGAGAGTTTGAACGATGAAGACGCAAAGCCAGTGGCTCTTTGAAGCACCCGTTGTCTCGCCCCCTGTTGAAAAAAACAACAGTCCATATCCCGTTGTTCCTGGAAAAGAGTATGGGCCGAAATGGAAATCACGCCGTCCGCCAGGATTACCCAACAATGCTCGGCTGACCAGTCGCAGCAATGCGGCATTACTCCCTATTGATCGACTGGCCCGATCGCACGGTCAAGGCGAAATCTTTGTCACGACGGTTAAACATCTAGCCCAGACTGAAAGTGGGGCAATGTTCGGTCGTCCGGCAAATATCTTCAATGCTTTACCGAGTGCCCAACGGCAGGGAAAGCCGTTTATCAGCGCTTGGGGAGTCTTTCAGTTTAATCGGGCAGCTTGGCGATCGCTGCGCGGGGTGGCCTCAACCGCCTCTCCTTGGGACAGCACTCCCCATGAAGAAATTGCCCGCCCCATTCAAAAATATGCAGAACTCTTTGCAGAAGTGCGGGCGGCAGGCGGCACAGAACTGGATGCTGCCCGCGGCATCCGGCTCTGGCATATCACCCCTACTGGCTATCTTCGCTATCTCAAAGATGGGCGGCAGCATCAATTTTTAGCCGCGTGGGAGCGAGTGCCCGTTGCAAATCGCCGCCAAATCGATCGCCATTTGCGCCAAGTTGGGGTGTTGTCTGAGCAATCCGACTCCAGCAATAGAGAAACGACTGAAACGGGCGGTGGTCGAGTCAAGGTGATTACCATTCCTCCTGAATCGAGACTCGTCAAAGTCCGGGGCTACAGAGGCAAAAAAGTTCTGCTGCTGGATCAGGCGGCTCAGTCCTATCTTTTGCTAGTGGAGGCAGCCCGTAGCGCTGGATTAGCGGCCCCGACTCTAGAACTGGTCTCAGGGTTTCGCAGCGTCGCCCATCAGAAGCAACTTTGGGACGCGGCGCTGAAGCGCTATGGCTCTGAAGCGGAAGCCCGCAAGTGGGTGGCACCTCCCGGCAAAAGTGTGCACCAGACGGGTCGAGCGATCGATCTCTGGCTAGGGTTTGGCATTAGCTCTAAAAACGTGAAGAAGATGCGGGCAACCTCTGCCTATCAATGGCTGGTGCAAAATGCCGCCTCCTTTGGGTTTTATCCCTACGATCGTGAACCTTGGCACTGGGAATATAATCCACCGACCTAGCGCAAAACTATGAAGACTCTTCACCCCTGGCTATTTGAGGCACCGTTCTCGTCAGAAGCGATTCACAACAGCAACCCTTATGGAACCCTTGAGGCTGAACAGGAATGGCTGTTTGAAGCTCCCCCACTCTTGCCCGCCCTTCCCACCCTGATCAGCACCGAATCAACGCCGCTCAACTCGACCCTCTATGTTGACATCAACCTCGGCTGTACGACCAGCAGCCCGAAGGCTCCGCCCGTCTGCCCCAGACCCATGACGGGAATTTTTATTCCTGAGAATTATTCAGCGACCGACAGCGTGGATTTAATTCTCTATCTACAGGGTCATCACAGAGACAACGTGATTCGAGGAAAAGCGCCAGGTCGGGGCTATTTCCCCTCTAACTTGACGATTAATCAGTACTGGAATCGCACCGCTTACCCCTTCTTTGGGCTGCGGGAAGAATTGAATGCCAGTGGGAAAAATGTCATTTTAGTTGCGCCGACCTTGGGGTCGCGATCGCAAGCCGGAACGCTTGTTCAACCGGGCGGGTTCGATGCTTACCTCGATCAGATACTCGCATCTCTCAGCGCTTATGGGCCCCACCAAGGGCGACAAACGCCGAGGGTGGGTAAGATTATTCTGGCCTGTCATTCAGGCGGTGGGCTACCGATGCGGCAGATTGCTTTATCAAAGGAAAAGTATGCCGCTAATATTCGGGAGTGTTGGGGATTTGACTGCACCTACAATGGCGGCGACGATAGCGGATGGGCAAGGTGGGCCGCCACAAACCCCTCCAGTAACCTCTACATTTATTACATCAATATCGATTGTCCGCCTCCCAAAAGACCGTCGTGCAGCACCAAAGCTCAGGCGGTTAGTCTGCAAGCCAAAGCAAAACGCCAAAAGCTTCTCAACGTATTTGTGACCCGATCGGCAACGGGGTCTCACAACGAAGTTCCGATTCGATATTGGCAGCCGCGCATCAGGGCTGCTTCATTTTTGCAGAATCGCTAAGGGACAACATTGCGATTCTTTTGGAGTTACCCAAAGCAATCAGGAGTTAAATCATGAACAAAACAGGTCAGTGGTTGTTTGAGGCACCGCTCATTTCAGAGCAATCTGGTTCTAACAATGCCTATTCTCAGTGGCAAACAGAAGATGAGGCAGCCTTTGAACTGGAGTATGAATCGGTTCCTAGTTCTGTTCGCCGAGCCTTCGAGAATGCAGTTAGCGCAGGAGATTGGAGAGGTGCCTTTCTTAACCTGAATGGGCTGAACATGGCTGAACTGCTGCGGGCCTTAGATAGTTTAGGGTCAGCTAAGTTAAACGAGCTATGGAGCCGTGCTGCTTCCTATGCAGGAATGGTCAATTGGCTTCGGCTCAATTATGCCAAGACGGTTGTGATGACGGGAGTGTTACCCAAACCCGTGGGAGATCTACAGGCTACGGGTCAGGTTCGCGATGCTGCAAATTTTCTGGCTGACCGCCGCCGTTCTGGAAAAAAGCCTGCTCCAGTAGCTCCCAAAACGCGCCCACCTGGTACAACATTTGTTACAAAATTTACTCCTGGAGTGAACCACAATCACTTGCCGACGGGCCGCTGGAGTGAAGTTCAGCGAGACTCCCGGAAAAAGTGTGGCGACACTGCCAAACAGATGCTTTTAGATCCTAAAAAGATTACCAGTCTTCCGCCCGCAGTCGCTTCGCAGTGTGCTTGTGCGCTCTTTGAACCTGCACGAGTTGCTCAAATTGCGGGTGCAACTGTCCTCGCAGGTCTGCCTCTGGCAAAAAAGCATTTCGACCATTATCTAACAGGGGGCGGAAAGACGCTGACCGTGGATCTAGAAGCGGTGATTCGCCGAGATGCAAAGGTTCGCAGCAAGTTAAAAGCATTGATCAAAAAACATCGCACGGGGTTTACGAAGCTTCACCAGGGTAGCCGGGGCGATTATGCAGTCAAAGATTTTGAATTTGCGTTTGGCGCGATCGACCGTCTTGATTTTGAAGTCGATCGGGCATCGGGACAGGTGCATTTATGGTTTATGGATCGATATGAATGGCATCCGGTTGGCTTTGGCTATAAAAAATTCCCAGATGACACTCCGCGTGGAACCAACTGTGTTCACGCTGCAATGGTGGAACTCAAATCTTCTGGTGCTGCCGATTATTGGATGGTAGGCGATACCATTGTTCCCTTAAGTTTGCTGACCTGAGATGATGACTTCACCGATTACGGTCAACCCGATCCGCTATAGTCAGCAATCAGAGCAGCGATCGCGCTGGCTCTCCCAGTTGTCTGACCTGATCGCTTTTCCTACTATTTCGGCTCTGCCGCAACACCGAAAAGATATTAAAGCCTGTGCTCATTGGTTAGCGCGACACCTATCGGAGATCGGATTACATCATGTGCAAGTGATTGCTGGCGTAAATGGTGGCGCACCCAGTGTCTATGCAGATTGGTTAATGGCAGAGGCAAAGCCAACGTTATTGCTGTATGGACATTATGATGTACAGCCTGTTGATCCTATAAAGGAATGGCGCACTCCACCTTTTAAAGCCACTATTGTTGGAGACAACTTATTTGCAAGAGGAGCCAGCGACGACAAAGGACAGTTCTTTGTTCACCTAAAAGCGATCGAAAGCTATTTGAGAACCACCGGACGATTGCCGTTAAATCTCAAAATTTGGTTAGAAGGGGAAGAAGAAATTAGCAGTCCCAATCTGTCGGCGTTTCTCGATCGCGAAGCCAACCGACTGCAAGCCAATGCTGTCTTAGTCTCAGACACCGAGATGCTAGGGCGCGGCAGACCTTCGATTGTCTATGGGTTACGGGGCAATCTCAACGGTGAGCTAGAAGTGCGCGGCCCCAAACATGATCTGCATTCGGGGCGTTATGGCGGCGCTGTGTTGAATCCATTACAAGCGTTGAGCGAAATGGTAGCGGGATTGCACGATCGTACCGGAAAAGTGGCGATTCCTGGCTTTTATCACCGAGTCAGAAATCTCCACCCAACAGAACGGCAACAACTACGCTGCGCCTGCAAACGCAACCAACAAATCTTGGCTGACCTTGACGTGCCGATGGGCTGGGGTGAACCTGGCTATAACCTAGTTGAGCGGATGACAATTCGCCCCGCACTGACTATTAACGGACTGACAGGCGGCTACACAGGAGCGGGTGCAAAATCGGTGATTCCGAGTCGAGGAATGGCTCGATTTAGTTTGCGATTGGTTCCTGATCAAGAACCCACAGAAATTGCTCAACTGTTGGAACGTTATCTGAACACTTTGAGTCATCCTGCCATTCACAGTCGGCTGAAAATAACCAGCGGATCGCGTCCAGTTTTGTTGCCTAAAGACAGTCCTGTAATGCGGGCGGCGGTTCGCGCTGTTGAACAAACTTGGGGTGTTCTACCCGTGTTCACCCGGAGCGGCGGATCGATTCCTCTGGTCGAACAACTCTATCGGCGGTTGCGCGTCCCGATCGTGCTGCTAGGGTTTGGCTTGCCCGATGACGATATCCACGCACCCAACGAGAAAATTAGTTTATCTAACGTCTTCCGGGGTATTGAAACCGTGATTCGATTCTTTGCGGAGTATGGATCATGATTATCGATTGTCATTGTCATGCCGGAAAAGGCGACTTGTTAACGGGGCCGTGGAACACAGATGCCCCGATCGAGACCTATCTGAAACGAGCACAGGACGCAGGCATTCACAAAACGGTGATCTTTTCTCCATTTCACAGCAACTATGCAGAAGCAAATGCTAACACTGCTCGCATTGTTGCCAGGTATCCAGGGCGATTTTGGGGATTTGCATTTGTTCATGCCCAGCGCGATCGGGGACATATTCATGCGATCGTTCAACAAGCTGTGACTGAATGGAAGTTTTGCGGCATCAAAGCCCATCGACTCGATGCACCAGTCACTCGCGAAGTTTGCGAGGTCGCTCAAAGGTTCCGGCTACCCGTCCTCTACGATCCGGTTGGCAAACCTGAAATCATTGATCTGCTGGCTCCTCAGTATCCCGATGTGAACTTTATTGTTCCCCACTTGGGCAGCTTTGCAGATGACTGGTCAGCCCACATTCGAGTCGTTGATCAAATTGCCCGGCTGCCTAATGTTTATACCGATAGCTCTGGGGTGCGTCGGTTTGATTATTTGCTCAAAGCAGTCCGCAGAGGCGGCGCACATAAGGTATTGTTCGGCACCGATGGCCCGTGGTTACATCCGGCGCTTGAACTCCACAAGATTCGTTTGTTGGGGTTATCTCCTGCCGAAGAGAGTTTAGTGCTCGGCAACAATTTGCTGCGGTTGGTGTCAAAGGTTGCACCTTCTAACGTTATCTCAACAAATGAGGCGCGGCTGTTTTGATCAATTCCAATAGACCATTGGCGACGAGTTGAACGGCGATCGCCAAAATCAAAAAGCCCAAAATTCGATTCAGCGCTCCCATGCCTGTCTTCCCCATCTTCTCAATCAAAGGTTCACCCAATCTCAGAAACAGGTAGATCAATCCACCTAGCAACCCAATTCCCAGCACACAGCCTAGATAATCGATCCAGGCGGTTGCCTGAGTTGCTTGACCGATCACGACCCCGATCGCGCCCGGCCCGCCAATCATCGGCACCGCCATCGGCGTAAACGAGATATCTTCTTGATCAACGGCTGCTTGGTGTTCGTCAGTTGTCAGCCGCCGCCGTGCTGTGACCATTTCCCAAGCGGTGTGCCCGACAATCAGCCCACCCGCAATTCGCAGCACGCCTAGCGAAATTCCAAAAAAGCCGAGCACCAGTTTGCCTACCAGCAAAAATGTCACCAGCACTCCAACCACATTGAATGCTGTTTTACGAGCTTGTTTGAGGCGATAGCGGGGCGTGTCATCGGCCGTAAAGCTATAAAAAATCGGCACGGCCCCGATCGGGTTCGCGATCGGAAACAGGGCGATTAATGTCCCCAAGGTATAAGAAATCAGCGATTGCCACATACAGTTGAGCAGGTTGGGTGGAGTGTGAGCAGTTTGAACTCTATAGTAGTTAGAATCGGACTTATTAACCTGATCGAGAGCGCTAAAACGCCGCCCGATAACCGCTTCCTTAAAAAACGTGTAAATTTTGAAATTCGCTCCCACGCTAGATACGCAATGGGCTTTTTAACGATAGAGTATGATTTTTGCAACCATACTGAGATTGCTCTAGAAGCGTTGATCAGATACAAATCGGCGCGACTTTCTTAACCCTAAACTGGAGGCTGACTATGCTGGAGCTATATCAATTTGAGATGTCTCACTATGCTGAGAAAATTCGTCTGATTTTAGACTATAAGGGCTTAGACTATCGCAAGATTGAGGTGACTCCCGGCGTTGGACAAATTGAGCTTTATCAACTCTCTGGGCAACGACAGGTGCCTGTCCTCAAAGATGGCAGCGAGATCATTGCAGACTCAACCGCGATCGCTGAATATCTAGACAAGAAATATCCCGATAAGCCGCTCATTCCGTCTGATCCCAAGCAAAAAGGTCTGTGTTTATTGATGGAACAATGGGCAGATGAATCGATCGGGCTGAATGCGCGCAAAGGGTTAATTGGCACGATCGGCTCTAATCAAGCCTTTAGAACGGCATTGTTGCCCAACTCAGTTCCCGATGTGTTTAAAAATCTGGTGGGTGCCATTCCTCACGAGCTATTTGGCTTTTTGGGCATGGGCGTGGGCATGGGCCCCGAAGCTGTCAAAGATGCCCAAGCAGCCCTCAAGCGTGACTTAACCGCCCTCTGTTTCATTTTGATGGAGCAACCTTATCTGCTAGGAGACACACCCACGCTGGCAGATTTTGCTGTGGCGGGGTTGACGATGTATGTCAAATTCCCCACGGGCCCCTATTTGAACATTCCTGAGTCGCTCAAAGGTCAGGGCGTTTCTGGCATCGCAGATATTGGCACGTTTGCACCATTCTTTAACTGGCGCGACAAGCTCTATGCTGACTTCCGTAAGTCTTCGCCGTTTGCGTCGGCTGCGTCGGGTTCTTCACCGACCTCGATCGACATCGATTAATCCGTTATTCTGTGGGATGGGTGTCTTGCCTGTCCCACTGATGGAGAAGCATGAAAGTTAAACGTCTGATAGTGCAATCATTTCGGGGCATCGATAATCTGACGCTAGATTTCGATTCAAATATCACTGTGCTGATCGGCAACAATGGCGCTGGTAAATCTACGCTCCTGGATTGCCTTGGTATTTTATTTTCCCTCTTTGCTTCGCTAGTTCTAGGAGATAACTATGACGATTCTGATTCTATCTCTCGTATATTTAATGCAAGAAAACAACAATCTCCTCTTTACTCTTCATTAAGCGATCAAGACATTAACAATAACCGAGGTCAAGCAGATTTAAATATTCTTATTGACTTCAACTCTGAAAATATAAGTTGGTCAATTAGAAAAATGATGCACGTTCAAGCTGAATACATTTATGATGAAGGTTTGAAACGAACTACTAAAGAGTTAATAACTAAATGGCAAGACAGTCCGGAAGGTAACATACCTTTAGTGGTTCACTATTCTGTGAATAGAACAACTCTTAACGTTGATTTGGAACCTTCAGATGAATTCTTCTTTCAAGCAGATTTAGACCGCTTTAACTCCATCTTCCAGCTACGTGCCTACAATCAAGCTTTAGGAGAGAAAGAGGTTACATTTCAGCAGTTCTTTAAATGGTTCAGGGTTTTAGAAGATCTAGAAAATGAAGAAAGACGAGATGATTTTGTCTATCTTGATCGTAAGTTAGAAGCGATCCGAAAAGCAATTACTGAGTTTCTTCCTGGGTTTTCAAATCTGCGAGTGCGGCGATCGCCCCTCCGCATGACCGTTCAAAAACAGGGTCAAGAACTGATTATCAATCAGCTTTCAGACGGTGAGAAATGTCTATTAGCGATGGTGGGAGATTTGGCGCGAAGACTGGCGATCGCTAACCCCGGTCTACCTGATCCTCTTCAAGGCGAAGGCGTTGTCCTGATTGATGAAATCGAGTTACATCTTCATCCAAAGTGGCAGCGTGATATCGTTCCTGCCCTCACCCGAACCTTTCCAAACTGTCAATTTATCGTTACCACTCATTCGCCTCAAGTTTTAGGAGAAGTCAAAGGTAAAGTTTATCGGCTCAAGTCAACTTCTGATGGAATCATTGCTGAATCTCTACAAACCTACGGAAGAGATAGCGCCGAAATTCTGGAAGATGAAATGGAAGCAGATAGTCGATCGATCGAAATTAAAGAACAGCTAAGAAAACTTTTTCGATTGATTGAAGACGGCGATCTTGAAGCAGCAAGAGCACTCAAAAAAGAAATGGCAGAGAAAATCGGCGATGATGAATCAGAATTTGTCAAAGCTGAAATTTTAATCCGTCGTCATGAAGTCATTGGTCGATGAAGTATATTCAAAAGGGTCAAGAACCGTCTAGCCTTACAGCATGGAAAGCATTAGGCGACGAAAACTGGTCAGCTAGTTATAGTGACTTAAGAGGTTCAGAGAGAACAGATTTACATAACGCGCTGTTGGCTGATCAAGGTTACATTTGCTGCTATTGCGGAGTAGAGGTCAGGTTAGAAAATAGCCATATCGAACATCTTCCGTCTCAGAGTTCTTTCACCGATCCATCAGAGACAATCAACTACCAATATCTTCTAGCTTCTTGTGGTATTTCTGAACAGTGGCGCAAAGAAAAATATCAGAAAGAATGGGCAGAAGAAAGATTTGAGAATCTACTTTCTTGTTCAGATCGCTGCGGAATTAAACGAGGCGATCGCCCACTTCCAATCTCACCCCTACAGTTTGACTGTGAGGCATTCTTCAGATATGACGCTTCTAGTGGAGCAATCTGGGCAAAAGAGGATTTTGACCACTCGGGAGATGCTTCAGCAACCATTGCAATACTCAATCTCGGCACTAAAAATAAAAAACTCGAAAACCTCCGAAAAGCTGCGATCGACACCGCCATTCTCATGATTGAAGACCTAACAGAAGACGAAATGGTGCGACTTTTCAAAAGCAAAAATCAAAGAGGAGAGTTGATTCCCTTTTGTTTCGCGATCGTTTACATTCTCAAAATATAGAACGCTTGTATTGACCTTCTAAAATCGCGGTACGATAAACCAGAAGGTCGATCGAGGCTCGTCATGAATCCAGAAAAACCGTTAGGTTCCGTAACCCAAGGTTCATTAAGCCAAGGGTTAGAAGTGCGCCTGCACCCCGATGTCTCAGTTGAAGAGATGCGCGTCGGCAAATTTTTAGTCGTCCAAGGTGTGCGATCGCGCTTTTTCTGTATGCTCACCGACGTGTCTCTCGGCACCAGCAGCCCCCGCATCGTGGCCAATCCTCCTGATCCGAGCAACACCTTCATGCAAGAAGTGCTCGCAGGCAGCGGCACCTATGGCACGATCGCCCTCACGCCCATGCTGATGTTTACGCCCGAAGCGGCGATGAGCGAGGCCCAAGCCGCCAACAACCTTTCAAAAAAGAAATCCAAATCCAAAACCGCCGCCGCATCTTACGAGCCAAACAGCAGCGCCAATATTGAGTTGCTGCCCGTTAAAACCATTCCCAGTCACTTTAGTCAGGTGTTTGATGCCAGCGATCGTGACTTTCGGGCTGTCTTCGGCTGGGAGGATGATCCCACGCGACGCAACTTTGCGATCGGACAACCGATCGATATGGAAGTGCCGATTTGCATCGACCTCGATCGCTTTGTCGAACGCAGTAACGGCGTATTCGGCAAGTCAGGCACCGGGAAATCGTTTCTGACACGATTGCTGCTGTCGGGCATCATTCGCAAACAAGCAGCCGTCAATTTGATCTTTGATATGCACTCTGAATATGGCTGGGAGGCCACCCGCGAAGGCAAACACTTCAGCACCGTTAAAGGGCTGCGGCAACTCTTTCCCGGACAGGTGCAAATCTTCACTCTCGACCCCGACTCGACCAAGCGCAGAGGCGTGCGCGACGCTCAAGAACTCTACATCGGCTATGACCAGCTTGAAGTCGAGGATCTAATGCTGGTGCGCGGAGAGCTTAATCTCTCAGAAGCCAGCCTTGAAAACGCGGTCATTCTTCGCAACGAGTTTGGCAAAGCCTGGATCAATCGCCTCATGACCATGAGCAACGGCGAGATTCAAGAATTTTGTGAAACCAAGATGGGCAGCAAATCATCGATCATGGCTCTGCAACGCAAGCTAAATCGACTTGATGATCTGAAATACATTCGGAACAGTTGCCCTCACAACTACGTCGATCAAGTTTTAGAGTGCTTAGAAACTGGCAAACACGTCGTCGTAGAATTTGGCTCGCAGTCAAATTTGCTGTCTTATATGTTGGCAACCAACATCATTGCGCGGCGCATTCACCAGGCTTATGTTCGCAAAGCTGAGAAGTTTTTGCAGACTAAAAATGTCAGCGATCGTCCTCGTCAACTCGTGATCACGATCGAAGAAGCCCACCGCTTTCTCGACCCTGCCACCGTTGGACAGACGATTTTTGGCACGATCGCCCGTGAGATGCGAAAATACTTTCGTCACGCTGCTCGTAGTAGACCAACGTCCGTCTGGCATCGATAACGAAGTCATGTCTCAAATCGGGACTCGCATCACCGCTCTATTGAATGATGAGAAAGACATCGACGCGATTTTTACCGGGGTGTCAGGCGCTCAGAGTCTACGATCGGTGCTCTCAAAACTCGACTCTAAGCAACAAGCTCTCATCCTCGGCCATGCTGTCCCAATGCCCGTCGTGATCCGCACGCGCCCCTATGATGAAGCGTTCTACACCGAAATCGGCGACATTCCCTGGGAAGAATTGCCCAACGAGCAGGTCTTTAAAGCAGCAGAAGTAGCAAAGGCTGATTTAGGGTTTTAAGATCGCCGATCAGTCCTGATCTTAACTCTTAGGTTCTATTCAATCACCAACTCAGCCGCGTCTGCGTTGCCCAACCATTCATTGATTTTCAGCCTTATTTGTCCCAAAAGGACTGTAGTAATTCATTCTCTAACTGAGCGACACACCCCCGTCATATCTTTCTTGTATTCTCACTAAGGCGATTTGCATAGGAGAACCCATTCAAATCAGCCCTAATACCTTTCGTGCCCTAATAAAATCAGTGCAACTCATGACAGACAAGCTTTTAATGTCATTTCATGATTTTTTCATAATTTGTTCAGGTTGTCTCACTTCACCACTTGACCAGGTTCGGTTATCCTCCATCTATTACACTATCAAATCTATAGTTAATGAGAGATTATAAGTGAAGTAACGGTTTGACCCTGACCCTAGAGCCTGGTTTACTCTCAGTTCAATTTCACCCTTCCTTGACGTGAAGCCGATCTTGAAAATCTCATGACCTAAATCTCCCAAAAACCATCCAATTGGAGGACTATTTTCCCTTTACTTCAGACATTATTTGTCATAATATATAGAAATCGAACTCGGACTGACTTCAAGATAAGCCGCCTTCCCTAGATCGGTGACAGCAGTCCCTATGCTCTTCGGTTCGATCGCTGACCTGCTACTTCCCCATTCCCAGTTCTCATTGATTTCCCATTGATTGAGTGCCGTTCTTCATTCGCTCTCTCAAGGCTTCGGCATCCACATACCGAGAGATAAGTTTTTTATACCCTGGCTGACCTTCAGAGGGAAGCCAGTGCCTCTTTCAAATTTCTACGTCCCCACAGATTTTTATTCACGGAGTTCACTGCAACCATGGCTACTGCCAACTCTAAAGAAAAGACTACTAAGTCCCCCTTCTCGGCAGATATGGTGCGGACTTACTTGCACGAAATTGGTCGCGTGCCCATGCTGACCCATGAACAAGAGATTGTTTTAGGCAAGCAAGTGCAGCAGATGATGACGTTGCAAGAGAAAAAGGACGCTCTTGCTAAGAAGCTAGATCACGAGCCAACCTCCCAAGAGTTTGCCGATCACGTTCAGATCAGCGAAACCGAGTTGACTAGCATTTTGCATCGCGGTCGCCGGGCCAAGCAGAAGATGATCGAGGCGAACTTGCGGTTGGTGGTGTCGATCGCCAAAAAATATCAAAAGCGCAACCTTGAGTTTTTAGATCTGATTCAAGAAGGCTCACTGGGGCTAGAGCGCGGCGTTGAGAAGTTTGACCCAACTCGCGGCTACAAGTTCTCGACCTACGCTTACTGGTGGATTCGTCAGGCGATCACGCGGGCGATCGCCCAACAAGCCCGCACGATTCGCTTGCCGATTCACATCACTGAGAAGCTGAATAAGATCAAGCGAGTTCAGCGTGAGCTATCTCAAAAGCTCGGTCGCAGCCCGTCTGCCGTTGAGATTGCCCAAGAGCTTGAGCTTGAGCCAGAGCAGATTCGTGAGTTTCTGATTTTGTCTCGTCAGCCTGTCTCGCTTGATTTGCGGGTCGGTGACAATCAAGACACCGAGTTACAAGACTTGCTCGAAGACGATGGCCCGTCTCCAGAGAACTATATGACTCAAGAGTCTCTGCGAAACGACCTAAACACCCTATTGACTGAGCTAACGCCTCAGCAGCGAGAAGTCTTGACTCTGCGCTATGGGCTAGATGACGGCTATGAGCTATCGCTGGCAAAAGTGGGCGAACGGCTTAATCTTAGCCGTGAACGGGTGCGCCAGTTAGAGCGGCAAGCGTTGGATCATCTACGTCGCCGTAAGGCTAACGTGCGCGAGTATATCGCTAGTTAGGCGATCGCCCGTGTGAAGAGACACAGGATTCAAGTCCTGTTTAAGAAGGGGGAAAGGGGCGATCGTTCTTCTTCCCCTCTTTTTTAATCTGCGTAATAGCCCGCTCGGTCTTTCTAGAATCGAGCCATCGGTGAGCCAATATTAACGTCTTATTACTATTCAAAATGGGTGATTTGCTTGGCACTTTCTGTATGGTAGCCTAAGAGCAAATGTCACTTCAGACAAAGACACTGTTAAGTATTGATAAGACTTTCAGCAATTTATCAAACTGACGTTGAAGCCCCCAACAGTGGTCAGTAAGCTGACTGGCACCAAGAGCAGTGATGCAAACCTGACAGAGTGGTTTGATAGAAACCAGGTAACGTTCGCTAGGTCAAAACCTCACGTCGCAATGAGTCTTGCATTAGCGCCTCTAGACTGGATTTTATCTCTTGATAAGGCGTAGCGCTGAGAAGGTTAGTTACTCGTTTTGAGTCAGCAAATTCCTCAACGGTTCTCTCTTAATCATTCGCTAGCTGTCTCTTGATTTCAGGATCGTTTTCCACCAATTTGTATCGTTTGATGTGAGGGCACCCCGATGAAGACGCAATTTTTCTCTTTACCTTTTTTGACCATTGCGCCTCTAAAGAATCTGACGCGGCTCGCGGCGGGCATGTCGCTAACGGCCGGGCTGATGTCGATCGGGTTACCTGCTCAGTCAGCATCCCCTGCTCAAGCTACTCCTCAAAATCGGCTTGTTGACGCTCTAGAGAAACCTGTCCTCACGGCTGCCAAACCTTCTAGCTTGACGGATGGGGTCTATCTCTATGGACAGTCTGCGGAGCCTGATCATATTGGGCAGGCTTATTTTGTTTTTGAAGTGCGTCAAGGCAGGGTGCTCGGCGCTTTATACATGCCTCGATCGTCCTTTGACTGCGCTTATGGCTCGTTTCAAGCCGATCATCTGGCGTTGACCGTGGTCGATAGCTACGACAAATCAGAAAACCCCTATGCGATCGCCCTAGCTAAAGGGGCGGCCGTTGCAACTCGTGGAAATCCTGCGGTCACTCAGATTAACCTAGAAGGGTTTCAGCCCTTGGCAAAATTGAGTGCCAATGATGAACGAGTTCTTAAGGTCTGCAAGCAAACCTATCAGCAACGAGCCTGGAAGTAGATTCAGCCTGATTTCTATCAAGCTTCGCGTTCGACTAAGATGACATTTTCAGTAACTTTCTCGAAGGTGTCATCGTGGCTGATCACAAATAGCTGACGGAACGTTTTGATATTGGCGATCGCTTCTGCCAAACTCTCTCGTCTAGCTTTATCCATATTGGTTGTTGGCTCGTCAAAGAACGCAATATTGATGTCTGCTAGCACCTTGAGCAACGCGAGACGGACTGCCAGCGCTGCACACATTTGCTCACCACCAGAGAGATTAATCAATCGACGAGAATGGGCACCTTCTTGCACAACAATCTCATAGTCTCGCGTCCACTCTAGCGCTACATTGGGACGGTTGAGCAATTCTCGAAACAGCTTATCTGCCTCGCGGGAGATAGTTTGCACATAGCGCTCGGTGATGCGGGGGCCCGCGTCTTTGTAGGCCCTGCGTGCGAATTTAATAAAGCGCTCAACTTTCTGTTTGCGCTTTATCTCAGTTTGGGCATGATCCCGCTTTTCTTGAATGATTTGTAGCTTTGATATTTGCCCGTCATAGTCTTCAAGTCGTTTGACTTTTTCGGGCAGTTGGGCGGTGAGTTGAGTTTGTTTGTCTCTTGCTTCTTGATAGGCGGTTTGCACGATCGTCACTCGCACGGGATCGAAGGTTTCTGCTAGTTGTTCCTGCTGAGTTGCGAAGTCTGTGCTCCGTTCCTGATGGCCGTGCAGTTGGGCGATCGCCTCTTCTAACTGCTGTTTGCGACCCCGATAGCTGTTTGCCAACTGCTGATGCTCAAGATAAAGCTGATAAGTGGCGCGATGTTGGTCTCGTAGAGTTTGCTGTTCACGAATCTGTTCAGCCAAATGTGCAAAGTCTGCGAGTTGAGCATCGACCTGGGCGATCGCGTTCTGAGTCTCTAACAAAGCACCCTGAAGTTTGGGCTGCTGTTCTAAAGTGGTCTGCTGCTGCAACTCTTGCTGCAACAGCCGCGTCTTTCCACGGGGGTCATCCAAGTCTTGAAGCTGTCTAGTGAGATGGACCAACTGCTGCTGTAGGTCTGGCTCGTGGGTGAGTTGAGTTTGACTCTTGAGAATCTGCGATCGCACTTCCTCAATCTCAGCGGCTAAACTTTCTTCGGCATCTAGCTTAGTGTCGAGGCTGAGAAATTGACCTTGCTGTTGACGGGCCGTTTGGAGTTGGGTTTGAACTTGTTGAAGGTGTTGCTTTAAGCGATCAGCCAGTAGCTGCTCAGACAGATCTGCCAAAATGCTTTCCAGGTCAGACATCAGTTGCCCTTGCAGCTTGGCTCCATTGCCAAGAGTTGCTAGCACATCAGTCAAATGAGATGCCCACTTCGGAGCCGCCTGCTGAAGCTCTTTAAGCGTTGCTGTCGCAGATTGAATGTGCTGAGTGTAGATGCCTTCGCGAGTCTGAGCTTGAGTGACAATTTGCCGTAAATCAGCTTCAAACTGTGTCGCAGCATCAATGCGGCTAAGTTGTTGCTGATATCGCTGCTGTTGTTCTTCGAGTTGCGGAATTTTTTGCACGATCGCACCAAACGCCTCCAAAGCCTCAATCTCCTGTCCTACCTGTCTACGACGGATTTCGAGTTGAGTTAGGCGTTTTTGATCGCGACTAATCGTTTGTCGCCAGCTTTGACAAGTTTGAATCTGTTGACTGAATGCTTGCTGCTGCTGTTCCAACCCTATTTGGCGTTGAATAATGGGTTCGAGACGTTGAATTTCTGATTCTATCTGTGAACGCCGCTCTAACTGTTGATTAATCGCGGCGAGTTTAGTTTGGCGATCGCTTTCCTGTTTTGTCAATCCCTGACGCTGCTGCATCAAAGACTGTTGTATCTCACGATCTTTTTCTAGCGCCTGTAGCGTTATCTCAGTTTGCAAAAAAGTCTGGTAACTCGTGCGATGAATCGTGCAAATCTCAACGGATTGTTCAGCTTGTTCTAACTCTAGGGTGAGTCGATCAACCTCCAGTTTTTTAGATTGAATCTGAGACGTTAACTTCTCTAACTCGCTCGTGATCTGCTGCATGTGAGCCGCTTGAGTGCTGAGCTGAGCTTGCTCGGCTTGCAGTTGGTTAAACCGTTGTTGCCACTGCATTAACTCAGCATTGAGTTGTGCAATTTCTTGACTCACCGTTTGCTGTTTTTCAGTGATAATCGCCCATTCTCCAAGCGATTCATCAAAGTGCTCGATCGTGCGTTCTAAACTCTCTGACTCAGACTTCGCATATTTCTCTAACGTCAGCATTTGCTGGTTTGCCTGACGGTACTCCTCAACTTTGAGAATCGCATCAAAAATTGGCTTGCGTCTCTCAGAAGTCTGCAAAAAGTCGGCTGTAAACGTGCCCTGAGGCACACCGATCGTATTAGAAAATAACTTGGCTAAATCGGTCCCCGCTACTACGCCCAGATGCTGTCTCAGCCAAGGCAAAACTTCCTCCCGAATGCGAGTATAGGCAAGCTTCTCACCAATTTGAGGATCAAAAAGCGTATAGCCCGATCGGGTGCAGCGCTGAACCTCATAAGTTCGCTGATCGTGACTGGAAATAAAGGCGACCCGCACTTGGGCACTCGCTGCCCCGTTGCGAATCAAATCGTCAGTTTTATAGTCGCCCTTGTGATCAAACAGCACCCACGCGATCGCTTCTAAAATGCTTGTCTTCCCAGCACCATTTTCACCACAGATGGCATTAGTGCCCGGCTGAAACGGGAAATGGCGATCGCTGTGAGATTTAAAGTTTTTGAGGCTGACCGAAAGAATTTCCATGCCTTGATTGTAGATTGCAGATCAGATGTTCTGACCACAATCTGACCACAACTTAAGTGAAATGGGTCTACAAGATTTACCCACAGGGTAAGAAGAGAGCATCAGCCAGCACAAAGCCTCCCTTCAGCTAAGAAAGGAGGCTTCATTCTAACAATTGCCCTGGCGATGAGCTATTTTTGCGGGAGGCTACCCTCCAACTATCTTCGCCGCTGTCACGTTTCACACCTGAGTTCGAGATGGGTCAGGGTGGGTCCACGACGCTAGAAACACCAGGAAAGCTTGGGGCTTTCTCCTATCGGAGGATAGAGCCATGAAGGCTGCATAGAAACTTGCTTTTGACACTATCGTGTTGAAGATGAGAGGTCAAGCCCTCGGTCTATTAGTACGGCTCGACTGCACGCATTACTGCGCTTCCATCTACCGCCTATCAACGGGTGTTCTGCCCGTGACCTTACTGGGTTAACCCCATGAGAGCACTCATCTTGAGGTGGGCTTCCCACTTAGATGCTTTCAGCGGTTATCCGCTCCGCACATAGCTACCCAGCGTTTACCGTTGGCACGATAACTGGTACACCAGCGGTGCGTCCTTCCCGGTCCTCTCGTACTAAGGAAGGCTCCTCTCAATGCTCTTACGCCTGCACCGGATATGGACCGAACTGTCTCACGACGTTCTGAACCCAGCTCACGTACCGCTTTAATGGGCGAACAGCCCAACCCTTGGGACGTACTACCGCCCCAGGTTGCGATGAGCCGACATCGAGGTGCCAAACCTCCCCGTCGATGTGAACTCTTGGGGGAGATCAGCCTGTTATCCCTAGAGTAACTTTTATCCGTTTAGCGACGGCCTTTCCACGCAGCGCCGTCGGATCACTAAAGCCGACTTTCGTCCCTGTTCGACATGTACGTCTCACAGTCAAGCTCTCTTATGCTTTTACACTCTACGGCTGATTTCCAACCAGCCTGAGAGAACCTTTGCGCGCCTCCGTTACCTTTTAGGAGGCGACCGCCCCAGTCAAACTGCCCACCTGATACGGTTCCGCTGCCGGATCACGGCGAACGGTTAGAATTCTAGCTTTGTTAGAGTGGTATCTCACCGATGACTCCATCGTCCCCACAAGGACAATCTCTTAGTCTCCCACCTATCCTGCGCAAACAAAGCCCGAACTCAATACCAGGCTACAGTAAAGCTTCATAGGGTCTTTCTGTCCAGGTGCAGGTAGTCCGTATCTTCACAGACACTCCTATTTCGCCGAGCCTCTCTCCGAGACAGCGCCCAAATCGTTACGCCTTTCGTGCGGGTCGGAACTTACCCGACAAGGAATTTCGCTACCTTAGGACCGTTATAGTTACGGCCGCCGTTCACCGGGGCTTCAGTCGCCAGCTTCAAAGATTGCTCTCCTGACCGACTTCTTTAACCTTCCGGCACTGGGCAGGCGTCAGCCCCCATACTTCGTCTTACGACTTCGCGGAGACCTGTGTTTTTGGTAAACAGTCGCTTGGGCCTCTTCACTGCGACCACCTTTCGATGGCACCCCTTCTCCCGAAGTTACGGGGCCATTTTGCCGAGTTCCTTAGAGAGAGTTATCTCGCGCCCTTGGGTATTCTCAACCTTCCCACCTGTGTCGGTTTAGGGTACAGGTAATCCTGGATTAACGTGTTTAGAGCTTTTCTAGGAAGCTTGACCTCACACACTTCGAGTCCGTAGACTCTCGTACTCATGTCTCAGCTCAAACCGTTTTCACCGGCTCTCATCACCTCGAACACTTGAACCGCCAACCAACATGCGGCTGTGTTAGCCTTCTCCGTCCCTCTGCACAATCCAACATCAGTATCGGAATATTAACCGATTGTCCATCGACTACGCTCTTCAGCCTCGCCTTAGGTCCTGACTCACCCTCCGTGGACGAGCCTTGCGGAGGAAACCTTGGGATTTCAGGGCATTGGATTCTCACCAATGTTTGCGCTACTCAAGCCGACATTCTCACTTCTGCTTCGTCCACACCTGCTCTCGCTGATGCTTCAAACTACAACAGAACGCTCCCCTACCGATTCATCGATAGATAAATCCCACAGCTTCGGTACACAACTTAGCCCCGTTCATTTTCGGCGCAAGAGCGCTTGACCAGTGAGCTATTACGCACTCTTTTAAGGATGGCTGCTTCTAGGCAAACCTCCTGGTTGTCTGGGCACTCTCACCTCCTTTATCACTCAGTTGTGATTTGGGGACCTTAGCTGGTGGTCTGGGCTGTTTCCCTCTTGACGATGAAGCTTATCCCCCACCGTCTCACTGGCAATCTGTTCACAAGGTATTCAGAGTTTGACTCGATTTGGTACCGGTCTCCCAGCCCGCACCGAATCAGTGCTTTACCCCCTTGCTATAATCATTGCCGCTGCGCCTCAACACATTTCGGGGAGAACCAGCTAGCTCCGGGTTCGATTGGCATTTCACCCCTAACCACAGGTCATCCGCTGATTTTTCAACATCAGTCGGTTCGGACCTCCACTTGGTGTTACCCAAGCTTCATCCTGCCCATGGTTAGATCACCCGGGTTCGGGTCTATAAATACAGATTAACGCCCTATTCAGACTCGGTTTCCCTTTGACTTCGCCATTCTCGGCTTAATCTACCTGTACCTATAAGTCGCCGGCTCATTCTTCAACAGGCACACGGTCAGACGTTTAAATCGTCCTCCCATTGCTTGTAAGCTGATGGTTTCATGTTCTATTTCACTCCCCTTCCGGGGTTCTTTTCACCTTTCCCTCGCGGTACTGGTTCACTATCGGTCACACAGGAGTATTTAGCCTTACGAGGTGGTCCTCGCGGATTCACACGGGATTTCACGTGCCCCATGCTACTCGGGATTCAACTAGTATCATTGAGCTTTCGACTACGGGACTTTCACCCCCTCTGGTGCAGCATTCCACTGCTTCGTCTAGCCGCTTGAGTCCATATCGTTGTCCCACGACCCCAAGGTGCATGCACCCTGGTTTAGGCTGTTTCCGTTTCGCTCGCCGCTACTTGGGAAATCACGTTTGTTTTCTCTTCCTACAGCTACTAAGATGTTTCAATTCGCTGCGTTCGCTCTAACCACCCTATGGATTCAGGTGGCAGTCTATAGGGTTGCCCCATTCGGAAATCTCTGGATCAATGCTTGCTTCCAACTCCCCAGAGCATATCGTCGGTAACCACGTCCTTCTTCGCCTCTGTGTGCCTAGGTATCCACCATCAGCCCTTGTTAGCTTGACCACTTCAATCAATCAACATTGGTGTCTGTGATATTTGTGGGAACAACCAACAACTCGCCTTTCAGCTCATCGCTAGTTATTCACTACTTTCTACCTGACAAGTTTCTATGCAGTTTTCATGGTTCTGTCTGGAACAAGTCCAGCAGGCTCTCTAATTATTTAGACGAGTTGCTGAAATTGAATCTGGCTCGGACTACGACAGGAGAAAGCTCTCAGCTTTCAGTGGAGGTTAACGGACTCGAACCGTTGACATCCTGCTTGCAAAGCAGGCGCTCTACCAACTGAGCTAAACCCCCTCGTTTCAAAAGGTGGGCCATCCTGGACTCGAACCAGGGACCTCACCCTTATCAGGGGTGCGCTCTAACCACCTGAGCTAATAGCCCATAACCCGAACCAATCTCACATAGCTTAGAAGTCAACACTTAATCCTCGAACGACCTTGGGATGACCAGTCTCTTCTCTAATGACTCAATCTTCCAAGCAATCGAAATTGACTGGACTTTGAATCTTCAAGTCGAAACGGGTAGGTCTCCCTATAAGGAGGTGATCCAGCCACACCTTCCGGTACGGCTACCTTGTTACGACTTCACCCCAGTCATCAGCCCTGCCTTCGGCATCCTCCTCCGCGAACGGTTGGAGTAACGACTTCGGGCGTGGCCAACTCCCATGGTGTGACGGGCGGTGTGTACAAGGCCCGGGAACGTATTCACCGCAGTATGCTGACCTGCGATTACTAGCGATTCCGCCTTCATGCAGGCGAGTTGCAGCCTGCAATCTGAACTGAGCCACGGTTTATGAGATTTGCTTGTCCTCGCGAACTTGCGGCTCTTTGTCCGTAGCATTGTAGTACGTGTGTAGCCCAAGGCGTAAGGGGCATGCTGACTTGACGTCATCCCCACCTTCCTCCGGTTTGTCACCGGCAGTCTCTCTAAAGTGCCCAACTTAATGATGGCAACTAGAAACGAGGGTTGCGCTCGTTGCGGGACTTAACCCAACATCTCACGACACGAGCTGACGACAGCCATGCACCACCTGTGTTGCAGCTCCCGAAGGCACTCCTCCCTTTCAAGAGGATTCTGCACATGTCAAGCCTTGGTAAGGTTCTTCGCGTTGCATCGAATTAAACCACATACTCCACCGCTTGTGCGGGCCCCCGTCAATTCCTTTGAGTTTCACACTTGCGTGCGTACTCCCCAGGCGGACAACTTAACGCGTTGGCTACGGCACTGCCCGGGTCGATACGGGCAACACCTAGTTGTCATCGTTTACGGCTAGGACTACAGGGGTATCTAATCCCTTTCGCTCCCCTAGCTTTCGTCCATGAGTGTCAGTTCAGGCCCAGTCACGCGCTTTCGCCGCTGGTGTTCTTCCCAATATCTACGCATTTCACCGCTACACTGGGAATTCCCGTGACCCCTACCAAACTCTAGTCTTGAAGTTTTCACCGCCGGTACGAAGTTGAGCCTCGCGCTTTGACAGCAAACTTTCAAAACCACCTGCGGACGCTTTACGCCCAATAATTCCGGATAACGCTTGCATCCTCCGTATTACCGCGGCTGCTGGCACGGAGTTAGCCGATGCTGATTCATCAGGTACCGTCATTGTGTTCTTCCCTGATAAAAGAGGTTTACGACCCAAGAGCCTTCCTCCCTCACGCGGTATTGCTCCGTCAGGCTTGCGCCCATTGCGGAAAATTCCCCACTGCTGCCTCCCGTAGGAGTCTGGGCCGTGTCTCAGTCCCAGTGTGACTGGTCATCCTCTCAGACCAGTTACTGATCGTCGCCTTGGTCAGCCATTACCTAACCAACTAGCTAATCAGACGCGAGCTCATCTCTAGGCTATAAATATTTCACCCCGAAGGGCACATCGGGTTTTAGCAGCCGTTTCCAACTGTTGTCCCCGTCCTAAAGGCAGATTCTCACGCGTTACTCACCCGTCCGCCACTAATCCCCGAAAGGACCCGTTCGACTTGCATGTGTTAAGCATACCGCCAGCGTTCATCCTGAGCCAGGATCAAACTCTCCATGTTGTTTAATACACGGAGCTTGTTTCAGCTCACGAAATAAGATTCTATCTAGTCAGAATTAACTGACCAGCAAACCTCTTCGACTCTTTAACCCTTAAAGCACTACCGAAGTAGCTACCCTAAATCAATTTGCTTTGACGAGGTTTAAGTGCTATTATGACTTCTAAACTATGCAATTGTCTTGGTTCTACGCGGGAAGAACCTCCGCTTTCGCATCCGTTCCTCTCACCCGCTTGACTAATATAACAACCCCAACTGAACTTGTCAAGGGGAAAATTGGGGAAATAAGTAAGAAAGGCTAAAACAATTACCTGGTCAGGGTTTGAAGAGCGTTGAGCCTTCAAAAATCAACGCCGTTCGTAGGCTTGTACTGGATCGATCGTCACAAAGTAATCTCTGCAATCAACCAAGAATCTCCTTTTAGCTGTGGTGCTATGAGCGCTCTTAATATATCTAGGCAGTCACAATCTAAGAGACAATTTATAGGTTATTGAGAGGGCTGCGTTAGCATCGGGACTGCCATGAACGCTTCAACTGCTGTGTTACCAGCTTTCATTATTCTTGATCGCTCTCTCCAAGACTGGCTCATAGAAGATATTGGACGGGGGGATCGCACGACTCAAAGCCTGTTTTCTAGCACCCGACAGAATCACGCAGTGTGGAGTGCTAAAGAAGGGGGGGTTATTGCAGGATTGTCGATCGCTGCCAGAGTCTTCTACCTATTAGATCAAACCGTTAGCTTTAAAGCTCTGGTGGAAGAAGGAGACACTTGTCAGAAAGGTCAGCCGATCGCCGAAATCTCCGGCCCGTTTGGCGCTTTGCTGACTGGAGAACGGGTGGCCCTCAACTTGGCGATGCGATTAAGCGGCATTGCAACCATGACCCGCCAATATGTAGAGAAAATTGAAGATCTTCCGGCTCGGCTGGTCGATACTCGAAAGACAACACCGGGGTTGCGACTGTTGGAAAAGTATGCGACTCAATTGGGAGGAGCCGTCAATCATCGTATGGGGTTGGACGATGCCGTCATGATCAAAGACAATCACATCGCGGCGGCGGGAGGAATTGGAGCAGCGATCGCGCAAGTCCGATCTCACATTCCTTATCCTTTATCAATCGAGGTTGAGACAGAAGGTTTAGATCAGGTTGAAGAAGCGTTGCAGCATCAGGCAGACATTATTATGTTGGATAATATGCCGCTTGATTTGATGCATGTTGCGGTGCAGAGAATTCGGCAAAGCAATGAGCGGATTAAGATCGAAGCTTCGGGGAATGTGACAATCGAGACGATTCGGGCGATCGCCGAAACTGGAGTGGACTACATTTCCAGCAGTGCTCCAGTTACCCGATCGCCGTGGCTAGACTTAAGCATGAGATTTGTCACGCCTTAGAGATAAAGTGGACCCAGAAGTTGCCATCTGGGATGCACAGTTGAGTGATCATGCTGTAGGAATAGTGGACGAATTTTCCTTTGTTGTCTTCTAAACCAAGGGCGTTGCGATCGTAGCCCCACGAATACCATTCGCCATAGGGATCGTTGACGATGAAACCGTTTTCGTCAAAGCCCGCGAGCACGACCACATGACCGAAATCAGTAAAATATCCGTGAATGACCGCAGGTTTGCCATCTGACAGCCATTCTTTGACTTGAGCGATCGTGGCATCGGCTCTAAAATCGTCGCGTGCCCCATAGCGTTCAACAATCACCGCAAGATCGTGAGGATCGTGACGACTTAACCCATTGGTTTCTGCATAATCATAGAGTTCGTCTTCAAACTGACCCACACTAGTTTTGTGTTGAATGCCCAGAAACTCAAAGCACATGGCGAGGGAGGTCACATTGCAGGCCCCATTGGGGTTTAGCTCATTATCTCGCTGAGATTTATAAGGAATATCGAGCTTGATGGTGGCAGGAATGGATTTGGGAAAGACACGATCGCCCTCTCTTCTAATCTCTGCATGTTTGCCGAAGACATACCAAACATTGGTGTCTTTGAAGGTGTCTTTAGACAAGAAGCATCTCGCATGATCGCGTTCAACGTCGAACGAGTCAAGCTCAAACTCTCTGCCAGTTTGAACAGGCTGCTTAAGGTCTTCAGGCAGTTCTGATGACTGAATCGGTTTTCTCTTGAAAACGGTTTGAGTCAAAATTTTGAGCGTCAGTGGCATAGGGCCTCCGTTAATTTTAGAGGTGGGCGTTAGATCATCAATCGTTAGATTTAGCGTTCCCGACTTCTGAAGGATTTAAGCTTTGAACTTTTCAGGTTATCTAGTTCTTCTCTAGCTTGGCTCTTTGTCGGATACGGGGATATCTGAGAAATTGGCATATTCATGATTCTAACCAGTTGCCTACCTCCTCGCGGTTGATAGTCGCAGTTGTCCGGTGGTCTTGATAGACTAGGAAGCGTTCGCTTAACCTCAACTCATGACCTCTGACCCCACAACGGAACCCAAGACTGCTGCGATCGCTGCCCAACCCCCATCAAAATCAAATGCGCTGTGGGAAAACCTTCAGATTCTCGCTGTGGCGCTGGTTTTGGCGCTTCTCGTTCGGGCTTATGTGGCAGAACCCCGCTTTATTCCCTCAGATTCGATGGTGCCGACGTTGCAAGTTGGCGATCGCTTAGTTGTTGAAAAGATTTCCTATCATCTTCATGCGCCTAAATTAGGTGACATTGTGGTGTTTGATCCACCCCCTCAGTTACAGCAACAAGGATATAAGAGAGATCAAGCATTCATCAAGCGGATCATTGGGCAACCTGGGCAAACGGTCGCCGTTAAAAACAGTCAGGTTTTCGTCGATAATCAGCCTCTTCAAGAACCTTATATTGCAGAGTCGCCGGACTATTTGATGAATGCAGTGGTGATTCCTGAAGATATGTTTTTTGTCATGGGCGATAACCGCAACAACAGCAATGATTCTCACGTTTGGGGGTTTTTGCCAAAAGCCAACATTATCGGCCGCGCCTGGCTGCGATTTTATCCCTTCGATCGCTTGGGTAGAGTCTAAACCGTCACTGAATAAAGGAGTTGAGCAAAAGTTTAGCCCGATCAATATTCTGCTGGGTGCCTTCTACCATCAGCAAAACACTGCCGCTAGAAACCTGCTGACTGTAGGCTTTGGCTTGATCTGAGGTGAGTCCTAAGCCAATTAATGCACCTGTCAAGCCACCCGCTGCTGTGCCAATCCCACCGCTGATTAAGACAAAGGCGATCGCAGAAGATAGCAGCAGTGAACCCACCCCCGGCAGGGCGATCAGCCCAAGGCCCAACAACAACCCGGTTGCACCCCCGGCAAGATTGCCCATCAAAAGTCCTTTCTTGAGTCCTGTTGCGGTGCCTGTGATTGTGCCATGCGGGTTGGCAGGGAGATTGGGATAGGGATAGGTTTTGTCCAATCCATGACCCAATAGGAAAATCTGCGCGATCGACAAACCTGAAAAAACGAGGTGGTCGAACGCTTGTCCCGCCGCTTCACGACTAGAAAACGTCTTGATTACCTGTCGGCGCTGGGTCAGAACGGTATTTAGCATGGGTCAACTTTCAAAACTCAGGATTTTTCTGTATCTTTCACTACTATTTTACCTATTTGCTAGACAAAAAAAGGAGCAGCACAAAAAATGTCAGCAAGTTCTGACAAAAAAACGATCGCAGGTAAGGAGTAGCTGACCCACGATCGCAGTAAACCCAAAAACTCTGATAACGCTAATTTTGACCGTTCGATAGCTACCGTCGAGGGGCATACATGATGACTAAAACGCCCAGAAGCGCCAGCCATGCCCCCAACCAATCATATTTGTCAGGTGCAGTTCGCTCGACGGCCCAGCCCCACAGCAGCGACAAGACGATAAAAACACCGCCATAGGCTGCATAAGCCCGGCTAAAGCTAGCAGGTTGCAGCGTAGGCAAAACTCCATAAATGGCTAGCACAATCACCCCAATCAGGGCTAGCCAAGCGCTTTTTCCCTCCCGCAGCCATAGCCAAAACAAGTAGCCCCCGCCGATCTCACACAGCCCGGCCAGCACAAAAAAGAAGAGGGATTGAACCATTCGTTCCTAGGGAAATTTCTCGTTAACAGTGGCGGGTTCCTCGATCGTCAAGGCGGCTTCGTTTTCTTCGCCCGTCCGAATGCGAACTGCTCTGCTCACCGGGATCACGAACAACTTACCATCCCCAACGGTGTCTGTTCGGGCAGCTTTGACGATCGTATCAACGACAGCATCGGTAATGTCATCGTTTACGACCATTTCAATTCTAACTTTGGGCACAAAATCAACGGTGAAGGGCTTCCCTTCCATATTGATGAGTCCGAGGAACGCTAGTGGGCGACCTTTTTGCCGCCCAAAGCCCTTTGCGCCTGTGACGGTCATGCCCTGAATTCCAAGGTGAACCAACGCTTCTTTCACGGCATCCAGTTTATTGGGCTGGATAATGGCAAGAATTAAATTCATGATGACTGGTATCAATGGGTAGATAGTCTAGAGTCTTTCAAGAGTGGGCTGAACGCTAATTATGGTTTAGTCACTTTAGAGGCAACAGCACGATCGCGCAAAGGATGGCTCAAATCAGTCGGCAAAAACAGAGGTTTGCCTTTGAGCAAACTGTCGCCAATTAAATAAGCAAATCCGGCGACAAAAAAGGCGACCGAAACTCCGATCGCGGTGATCGAATTAGTCTTAGCGCTCCCTGCTCCTGTGAGTCCGTAGTAAAAGATGCCGCAAACCATAAATAGATTTGCCCCCAAGCCCAAGATGGGAATGACGATCGTGGTGAACGGATTATGCTCTTCGTCTAGCAAGTGCTTGAGCGTTGCAATCAACGTTACCCCGCAAGTAATGCCATAGAGCATAAACGTGCCAATGTTAGAGACCAGCGTGACAATCGTGACATTATCGACACTCTGCACTGCATAAGCCCCGATCAAAGCCGACAGTCCGGTTAGAAAGTAGATCCCAATGTGAGGAGTGTTGTAGCGACCATGCAAGAATCCAAACACGGCTGGCAACTCGCGATCGCTGCCCATTGCATAACTAATCCGCACTCCGGTTGACAGGGCCGAGAGGGCCGTTCCAATCAGGGCCATCACGACAGTGCTAGCGATCACAATTTGCAATAGAAAGCCGTTGCCAAACAATAGGGTGTCGCCCAAAATCTTTGCAATATCCCCGATCGGCGCACCCGACGCGAAGGCTGCGGCAAATCCGGTCACGGTCTTGCCGTCTACGATCGCTGTATATTGATCACCGATGAAGAAGTTGGCTGAGAAATACTCAAAAAAGTAGCAGATACAAGCCTGAATGAACAGCGACAGAATCACACCTCGCGGAATGTCGCGCTGAGGGTTGACTGCCTCTCCTGCCATCGCCGTTGCAGATTCAAACCCAACCACCAGAAGAATGGCGATCGTAGCCTGATAAATCAACCCCAGCAAATCGTGAGGAATCACAACGCTGATCGCATTTGTATGTTCATAGACAACGCTAGGATGACCCAATCGATACAAAATCATCAACAGCCCTAGAAACACTAGCGAAGTGATTTGAACAACGTTAATAATAATGTTAACCAGCGTCGATCCCGTTACACCAATCATTGCAATGCTGCCGACTAGCCCAGCAAAAACAAAGCAAATCAAGGTTTTACTAAACCAATCTGAGGCAAAATCAGGATTGAACAATTGCCCAATGTAAACGATTAGCGTTCCCATGAAGCCAATCATGATGCCGGGGTAAACCCAGTAGTAGAGGTGCGCGGCCCAACCCGTGACAAACTTTGCCAAACGAGCTAACCGAAAATGCTTGTGCTCTTCTTTTGCTAAGATTGCTGCCTCAGCGTAGTAGTAAGAACTGCCTGCACCTGCCTCAGGGTAAGCCTTAGAGAGCGTAGCATAGCAACTGGCTGTCAGCAGAGCAATGCAAGTAGCGAGGGCGATCGCTGCCCACATATTTTTGGCAGAATCGGGAGGAGCTTGTAGTTGGTAAGTTGTCCATAAAAAAGCGCCTGGTGCAATCAACGCCATCGCATTGATCGTAATCCCTACTAGCCCAAGCGTAGGTTTCAGTTCACTGTTTGATTGAGTCATGTCTAACAGCTACATCTCTCGATATTTTAGACAATATCTTCAATGACTAAAATTCATTGGGCTGTATCTGTAGATACAAATTTTGTCCACTGTTCTAGACAGTTTTGCTGAAACTGGTATCCCACATAGCGCTGACAGACGTGTCAATTCGACTTTAAGTAGAGTTCTGTTAAGTTATCTTGAGGACATTTTGGACAAGTTTTCTAGCTTTTATCGACTACTGTACTGTCTGATACAAATATCTTGATTCTCTATTCTTAAGATGAGTCGGAACAACAGACTGCCTTCCATCAGCCTCTTGTCACTACCCAGCGGGTTTTCTTAAAGCTGATGTTTCTCTAATATGATTGGTTTGTTGTTATCTGTCTCGTAGTCATTTCAGTCATTGGAGAATCACTGTGGAATCCGACCCTATGAATGGTGAGCATTCTGCAAACCCCATTGCAGCGCTTCTCACTCCATCATTAGCTAGTTTGACCGCAAAGAAAAAAAAGAAGAAGCATCACAAGCGCCACAAGTCTGACAATAGCCCATCGCAAGAGACTTACCTACCCGCCTCTAAGCAGGAAAGCAAGTCAAAGTTCTCCAACAAAGAATACGAGAAAGAACTCGCCCGACTGCAAGTAGAACTGGTGAAGGTGCAGTACTGGGCAAAACATACAGGCACCCGAATTGTCATTTTGTTTGAAGGGCGCGATGCCGCAGGAAAGGGTGGCACGATTAAGCGCATCACCGAGCCGCTCAACCCGCGAGGCTGTCGAGTTGTCGCTTTGGGAACCCCCAGCGATCGTGAAAAAACCGAGTGGTACTTCCAGCGCTATGTGCCCCATCTGCCCGCAGCAGGCGAAATTGTCTGCTTCGATCGCAGTTGGTATAACCGCGCCGGAGTCGAGCATGTCATGGGGTTTTGCACCGACGAACAGTATCTAGAATTCCTGCAAACCTGTCCCGAATTTGAGCGAATGTTGGTTAGGTCTGGGATCATTTTGCTGAAGTATTGGTTCTCAGTGAGTGATGACGAGCAAGAGCGGCGGTTTCAATCTCGCACGATCGATCCCGCCCGCCGATGGAAACTCAGCCCGATGGATTTGGAGTCTCGCGATCGCTGGGTAGAATATTCCCAAGCCAAAGACACCATGTTTGCTCGCACCAACATTCCTGAAGCACCCTGGTTTACGGTTGAAGCCGACGACAAAAAACGCGCCCGCCTCAACTGCATCAGTCACTTTATCAGCAAAATTCCCTATGTGGATATGACCCCAGACCCACTCGAACTGCCGCCGCGAAAGTCTGCTCATGACTATGTGAGGCCGCCGCGCAACGAGCAGTTCTTCGTCCCCCACGTTTACTGATAGCAAGCGGTCGAGAAACCGTTCTGGTCATCCCCCTGTTTTTGATTTTATTTCTAAAGGAACGACAACTATGAGTGGTAATGAACTTCGCTTTCAGGCAATTTGCCAAGTCACCGATCGCGAAAAGCTTCCCCCCAAAACGCCCAGTCGCTTAGAAGAACTCTGGGCAACTGATGTGTTCACCCTCAACAAGATGCAGGCATGTCTGCCCAAAGACGTGTTTAAGTCAATCAAGAGCACCCTTCAGACAGGCGGAAAGCTAGATGTGTCTGTCGCCGGAATCGTCGCCGCAGCCATGAAAGACTGGGCGATTTCCAAAGGCGCACTCTATTACGCTCACGTTTTCTATCCGATGACCAACATCACCGCTGAAAAGCACGATGGCTTCATCTCAGTGCAAAGCGACGGCTCGGCCATCACTGAGTTTGCTGGCAAAGTGCTAGTGCAAGGCGAACCCGATGGCTCATCTTTCCCTAATGGCGGCATTCGCTCTACGTTTGAAGCTCGTGGCTACACCGCTTGGGATGTCACCAGCCCCGCCTACGTGATGGAAACCGATAATGGGGTGACGTTGTGCATTCCCACCGTGTTCATTTCGTGGACAGGGGAAGCCCTAGACAAGAAAACGCCCTTGCTTCGCTCCAATGCGGCGATGAGCAAAGCGGCAACCCGATTGCTGAAACTGTTGGGGCACTCAGACGTGGCAACCGTCAACTCTAGCTGTGGGGCAGAGCAAGAATATTTCTTAGTAGATGCTCATTTTGCCCACAGCCGCCCAGATATCTTGTTGACAGGCAGAACGTTGTTTGGGCGACCTGCCGCTAAAGGGCAGCAGTTTGACGATCACTACTTTGGCGCAATTCCAGAGCGGGTTCAAGTCTTCATGCAAGATGTCGAAGAGCGGATGTATCGACTGGGCATTCCGGCAAAAACCCGACATAACGAAGTGGCCCCCGGTCAATTTGAGCTAGCTCCATTTTTTGAAGCGGCGAACGTGGCCAGCGACCACCAGCAGATGACGATGACCATTCTCAGAAACACGGCCAAAAAACACGGCTTTATCTGTCTGCTGCACGAAAAGCCTTTTGCAGGCATTAACGGGTCTGGGAAGCACGTCAATTGGTCGGTGGGCAATGCGACTCAGGGCAATCTGCTTGATCCCGGTGACACCCCCCACACTAATCTGCAATTTTTGCTATTTTGCGGAGCGGTGATTCGAGGAGTTCACAAATATGGCCCCTTGCTGCGCGCCGTTGTAGCGACTGCAAGCAATGACCATCGACTCGGTGCCAATGAAGCCCCCCCCGCGATCATTTCAGTCTATCTGGGCAGCCAGCTTGAAGATGTGTTTGACCAAATTAAGCAGGGAGAGGTCAAAAGCTCTGCTCACGCAGGTGTGATGAGTTTAGGGGTCTTGACCCTGCCAGAGTTTCCCAAAGATCCGGGCGATCGCAATCGCACGTCACCCTTTGCCTTTACGGGCAACCGTTTTGAGTTTCGGGCGGTGGGGTCTAACCAATCGGTGTCAGGGCCGCTGGTGGCAATGAATACGATTTTGACCGATTCGCTCACTTGGATCGCTGACGAGCTAGAGGCAGAGTTGGCCAAAGGGACAGCGCTAGAGGCAGCGGCATTCACCGTGCTAAAAGAAGTTATGGAGGAACATAGCGCCGTTGTCTTTGGGGGCAATGGTTACTCTGAAGCGTGGCACAAAATGGCGGTCGAGGAACGCGGGCTGTTGAACCTGCCCACCACCGCTGATGCGTTGCCCGTCTTGAAAGAGAAGTATATTGAGGAACTGTTTGAAAAAACGGGAGTGTTGTCTGCTTCTGAACTCGAAAGCCGCTTTGATGTGTATGCAGAGCAATACATCCAGGTAATTGAGATGGAAGCCAAGCTCGTGATCAGTCTAGCGAAAACGGTGATTTATCCTGCGGCGTTCCGCTACTTGTCAGAGCTTTCTGCAAGCATTGCCAATCTGAAGCAAATCGGGATTGAGTTTGAGCAGGAAAGTGCCGAAACGGTCGCTGGTTTGACGAAGCGGATGATGGATGCCGTGAGCAAGTTGGACAGTGCGATCGCCAAGCATGAGTTTGCCACGATCGAGGAGCACATGCAGTACTGTGCTAAAACGCTCCGCCCAATGATGGATCACGTTCGTGAACAGGCGGATGCGATCGAGGGAGATGTGGCCGATGACCTGTGGCCTTTGCCCAAATATCAGGAGATGCTGTTTATCAAATAGTCGATTTCTCCATCTAAGCTAACCAGCAGCGCAAGCCACTCGTAGTTTGCGCTGCCTCTCTATGTCGGCAGGGATAGTACTTTAACAATTGTCACCAAGACATTTGAGCAGGATTGTCAATGCTTTTGGTGAGCGACTCCAGTTCGTCCCGTGAAGAGAGAATTAAGCAGATCTTAGTTGAAAGGTTTTGTGACTCTTTTCTAAGTTTCCGATCGCTCGATAGGTCTTGCCCAGTTCATAAGCATCTACCTCAGTTAGGGCATGGCTGGGATATTTTACACTCAGTGTAGGCTTTTTTCATCTGCGTGGAAATACCCCTCAATCTCTTTAGACGACTCGCCAAAACCCCGGAAGTTTGCGTCAAGAACGTGTGACGCAGGTTACCAATGTTACTCAGACGGCGACCGCAGAAACCTGCATCCCTGCTGCCATCTCTAGGGTGTCTGCCATGGTTTCGCCCGTATGATAGGCCGCTAGCAGCACTTCGCTGGTTTTGCCCCAAGCGATCGCGCCTGTGGCATCTAGCCCGATCGCCCCTAGATCGCGGTTATTTTGGTGTGCCTCGGTCAACGATCGCTCAAAGGCCGCCTTTAGAGACAGCCCATCCGTCACCCGGATCACGATTTTGGCGGCGAGACACTCATCAATGATGTCTTCTCCAATGCCAGTGCAGCTAATGCCCGCGTGGGCCGTTGCGTAATTTCCCGCAGGCATCGCCGAGTCACTTACCCGCCCGACTCGCTCAAAGCCTTTGCCCCCCGTTGAAGTGCCTGCCGCTAAGTGTCCCTGACTGTCTAGCGCCACCACTCCGATCGTGCCGCGCCCTGCATTATCACTCACTAGTTCGCGCTCTGCGACTACGCCTGCCATGGCTTTATCAAAATTTCCAGCCCGCTCCTGAATCCATTCTTGCAGGCGCAGATCGGTGGTGGGGTCATAGAGCGGCACCTGCAATTCTCGCAGCAGTTCTGCCGAGCCATAATCTGAGAGAATGCGATCGTCAAAATCTTGCAGAAAGAGCGCCAGATCGATCGGGTGTCTGACACGGGCCGTGTTGATCACCCCGCTAAACCGCTGAGTTGCGCCATTCATCAACGCAGCACTCATGCGAATCTGCCCGTCTGATTGCAGCACTGAGCCTGTGCCCGCATTAAAGCGCGGCTCGTCTTCTAAAAGCTGACAGCCCCGCACGACAGCCGCCTGAGCCGTTGCCCCTTCTTGCAGCAAGCGATAGACTTCTTCAATCACCTGATAGAGTGACTGTCGAACAGCTTCGGCTCCGCCTTTGCCCTTTAAAGAGCTACCTGCCCCACCGTGAATAATCAGTTTGGGCTGAATCCGATCGCTCGTCATAGATAGATCCTCAAAACGTGAACAGTAACCCACTCAGTCAATAAATCAAACGTTTATTATCACCGAATGGGTCACCTTTCACGATCGATTAACTAGCGATATTTGCGGGCTGCGGCATTTCGCGATAGTCCGCCACGATCTTGCGGAACTGGTCGCCTTCGATCGTTTCTTGTTCTAGCAGCATCTCAACTAAGCGATCAACTAGAGGACGATTGTCTCGGATCAGACGACGAGCTTCGGCATAGCACTGCATGGCGATCGCTCGCACCTGTTGATCAATTTGGTTGGCCACGTCTTCAGAATATTCTGACCGGGGCGAAAGCCCACGACCCAGAAAAACTTCACCAGACGACGAGCCTTCAAGGGCCACTAGCCCTAGCTCAGACATGCCATAGCGAGTCACCATTTCTCGCGCCATGTCAGCGACGGCTCTGATATCGCCACTTGCGCCCGCCGTGACCTCAGCTTCGCCAAAAATCTCTTCTTCAGCCGCTCGACCGCCCAGCGACATCGTAATCCGATCGGTCATCCACGATCGGGTATAAAGTCCGCTGTCGATCATGTCTTCGTTAAAGGCCTGCTGGGCAAACCCGCCAATGCCGCCCGATCGGGGAATAATCGTGACTTTGTTAAGCGGGTCAGAATTCTTAAGCAACGTCATCAGCAGCGCGTGACCAACTTCGTGATAGGCAATCAGGCGTTTTTTCTTGCTGTCGAGCAACGGTGTCAGGGTTAGCCCGATCGTGAGACGGTCGATCGCGTCGTCGATTTCTAAAGAAGTAATCTCGTCTTTGCGGCGGCGTGCGGTCAAAATCGCCGCTTCGTTGAGCAAATTGGCTAACTCGGCACCCGAAAAGCCGGGCGTGCGACGGGCGACCGTCTCCATTGAGACTTCTGGAGCGAGTTTTTTGTTGCGAGCGTGAACGTCTAGAATTCTCAGCCGACCTTTGTAGGTGGGTAGATCAACGTTGACTTGGCGATCAAAGCGACCCGGACGCAGCAACGCAGAATCGAGCACATCAGGACGGTTAGTTGCCGCGATGATGATGATGCCTGTGTTGCCTTCAAAGCCATCCATCTCGGTCAGCAGTTGATTGAGAGTTTGTTCCCGCTCGTCGTTGCCGCCCCCGATCCCGGTGCCCCGCTGACGACCTACGGCATCGATTTCATCAATAAAAATAATGCAGGGCGCGTTTTCTTTGGCTTTCTTAAATAAGTCACGAACGCGAGAGGCCCCCACGCCAACAAACATTTCGACAAACTCAGACCCAGAGATTGAGAAAAAGGGAACACCTGCTTCACCCGCGATCGCTTTTGCCAGCAGCGTCTTACCCGTTCCCGGTGGCCCAATGAGCAAAACCCCCTTGGGAATCCGCGCCCCCACGGCGGTGAAGCGCTCCGGCTTTTTCAAAAAGGTGACGACTTCTTGCAGTTCTTCTTTGGCTTCTTCGATGCCTGCCACATCATCAAACATCACCCCTGTTTTGGCCTCCATTTGAAACCGAGCGCGAGATTTGCCAAAACTCATCGCCTGCCCAGGGCCACCGGGAGAATTGGTCGATCGGCGCAAAATCAGCAGCAGCCCAGCGATCAGCAGCATAAACAGCAGCAGATTGGCTACAAGCCCCATGAGAACGCTGTTGTCAGCCGTGGGCTGAGAGTCAAAGTTGACCTTGTTGGCTCTCAGTCGCTCAATCAGTTCGGGGTTGCGCTCCAGCAAGGGCACTTCTACAAGCGGATCGTTGGGCTTTTGCCCTTCTAGCTTGACTCTGGCAACTTTTTGCGCTTCGTCAATTTCGACTTTTTTGACTTCACCCGCATCAATTTTTTTGAGCAATTGACTATAACTCAGCGGATCGCGGGTCGTTTGCGCGATCGTCGGTGTGCCGATCAGAATGCTCTGGGCAATCACCCAACCCAGCATGACCAGTTTGGTTGCAGCCGTCTGTTTTTGGGAAGTTCGTCGCGCCGATGCCTTTTTCCAAGAACCTTTCATAGTCTATTGCTTGCCTTTTGTCTGCGGTGACTCAACCTCGCGGCTCTTGAGAGAATGGCTTCTCAGAACAGCGATTTTCTCTAGTTTAACCTTGCAACCAAAGAGCGAGTCAGAGAATAATTATTTGCAGTTGTTTAAAGCCGTTTAAAGCTCAGAAGCTGTGTCAGGCGCGACGATTTCGCCTCCCATTTGCAAGAGGGGTGACTCGTCTTTGATCAGGTCGCTCAACTCGTGAAACTCTACGCCCATGTGCTGGCAGGCTTTTTCAAGCTCGTGGCGAAAGGTGTTGAGGTCGTGACCATAGCCACAGAGATGAGCGGTGGTCTCAATCCCTTGTTTGGCGTTGGCTCGTGCACAGTCAACTAGCTCTAGGCCTTTGAGTGGGGTTGAGGCTGCCATAGTTGCTCCTTATATTGACGATCGTTATCTTTTAATGTGTCACTGCGATCGCTGATTTCTAATCCCTCTAAAGAGCGGTTATGGATGGGGAATAAGCGCCAGAATGATTAGTGTCCCTTGTTCAACTCCACAGCACCAGAAGATCCTAAAGGCTGCCAGGAGTTCTATGGATGTCTAGAGCAATGAACTGAGAAAATGTCCCTACCGATCGTGAGTTGCCCTCTGCAACTTGTTCAATGCCTTTCGGCACAGAAGTAAAGAGCCGACGGGGTTTGCCACAGCCAATCATTGCTCCCAATATTTCCAGACGGCATTGGCCATCGTGGCTACACCTGTGAGAATGGCCGATTCATTCACCTCAAACTGAGGGTGATGGAGGGGATAATTGCGCTGATCTTCAAAGCCTACGCCCAACCGAAACATGCTGCCCGGCGCGTGTTTGAGATAGACCGAAAAATCTTCGGCACCGAGAGATGGCTCTTGAATGATTTGGATGCTGTCGTTGCCCCACACTTCTTGAGCCGCCGATTCAAGCAGATGGGTTAGTGTGATGTCGTTTTGCACTGAGGGCACGCCGCGCCGATAGTCTAGGTGATAGGTTGCCCCATAGGTGCCGCAGACGCTGGAGACGATCTGCTCAACCCACTCCGGCAGAGCGGCGCTAGTTTCAGGATGCAGCGATCGTACTGTGCCCAACAACTGCACCTGATCAGCGATCACATTGGGGGCCCGTCCGCCGCTGATTTTGCCGATCGTTAACACCACAGGGCGCAGCGGATTTTGGGTGCGGCTGATGGCCTGCTGCAAGCTGGTAATCACCTGCGAGGCTATCCAGATCGCGTCTATGGCTTCGTGGGGTCGCGCTCCGTGCCCTGATTCTCCCAAGATGGTGATCTCTAAATCGTCTGCTGCGGCGGTGAGGGCCCCATAGCGAATGCCAATCTTGCCCGCCGGAATCGATGGAAACACATGCACCGATAGAATGGCGCTGACCTGATCCATTGCGCCATCTTGCACCATCCACTCTGCGCCTTGGGCGATCTCTTCGGCAGGTTGAAAGAGAAAGCGCACCGTTCCGGGCAGCAGTTGACCGAGTTGGGAAAGCACCATCGCAGTGCCTAGACCCACGGTAGTGTGGACATCGTGACCACAGGCGTGCATGATTCCGGCGGTGCGCGAGGCATAGTCTAAGCCCGTGCGCTCTTGAATGGGCAAGGCATCCATATCAGTGCGGATGGCTAGCAGACGATGATTTGACGGCTCAGAATTCTGTCCTTTGAGTTCTCCAATAACGCCGATTTTCCCGATCGCTTCTTGCACATGCAGCCCACACGAAGAGAGCACTCCGGCCACATAAGTAGCGGTCTGCTGCTCATATCCACTGAGTTCGGGATGGCTGTGGAGGTGCCGACGAATCTCAATCAACCGAGGAGCCAGAGCCGTTGCAATTTCTTTGATTCGGGTGTGCATGCAGATTTTTGAGGGCGATTTCTCTCATAATAAAGCTGGTGAGCACAGCGGTGCCGTTCCCCTACAGGGGGGAATGATAAATCATACTTCCTGGCTATTGTTTGATGAATTGCCCCCTGATTTCTGTGATCATCCCCACCTATGGGCGCGAAGAGCCGCTTCGAGAGACGCTGCTGGGTGTTTTAAACCAGGATTATCCTAATTTTGAAGTGTTGGTGGTTGATCAAACGCGAGCGCATCAGCCAGAGACTCAAAGCTTTTTAGATGAGTTGGCCGCTGCTGGCAAGATTCGGCTGTTTTGGGTCAGTTGGGCTAGTTTGCCGGGCGCGAGAAACTACGCAGTTCGGCGATCGCTGGGTGAGATTCTGCTGTTTTTAGATGACGATGTGCAATTAGAACCCACGTTTTTGACGGCTCATGCTAAAAACTATCTCGATAGACCAGAGATTGGGGCCGTGGCGGGGCGAGTCTTCGATCGCATGAAGTTAGCCGATTTTGAGTCGGGTCTAGAGATCCAAGATTTGCCGCCCGAAGCGATGAATCCGGGGATCGCGTGGTATCACATTAATCTCGTCCACACCGTCAAGCCGCAGCAGGTGTTGAGTGCCAGAGGCTGCAATATGTCGTTTCGGCGCGAGATTTTTGAGCAGCACGGCCTTTGGTTTGACGAACGGTTTCGGGGCAGCGCCGTGCGAGAAGAATCAGACTTTTGCTTACGCCTTCGCAAAACGGGCTTGATGATTTGGTATGACCCAGCGGCACATCTGATCCATCTCGGCGAAGAAACGGGGGGCTGTCATGACATCAGCACCCGATCGCTCCACTATCAAATCACGTTTTATCACAATCATTTTTTGATGGGGTTTAAAAACCTCACGGTCTGGCAGGCTTCGCAGTTTTTCCTGCGGCTGTTTGACTGTCACGTTTTGGGTCGTCCGCCTTGCCACAAAAGCGGTTCACCGATCAAAGTCGTGTCTCGGTTTGGCTTCTATAGTCTCGGATTTTTGGCGGCGCTGAAAACGGTGCTGCGATCGCCCAACCATCAGGTTGATAGCCACGCATCTTCTGAGGTGACTTTGTGAGAATCTTGGTGGCTAGCCATTCTTATATCGTCGATTTAAATTGCGAAAAACTGCGCGTTTTAGCCAACTTAGAACCGGGAATTGAAGTCACGATCGTGGTTCCTCAACGCTGGAAACCAGGAGGAGTCATGAAAGAAATCGTGGAAACTCGCTTTCGGCAAGACGGCTCTTTTCGGGTGGTTCCTGTCTCTAATTTCAGCCAAAATAATCAGGGGCTGCTTACGTTTGGCTCTGACCTGATCGCCTTGATGCGAGAGTTTCGACCACAGATCATTCAAGTTGAGCAAGGGGCTAAATCCCTGGCCTATGCTCAGATGATCACGTTGAATCAGTTTCTTGGACTGAAGGCAAAAAACTTATTTTTTACCTGGTGGAATTTACCCTACACGCTAAAATTTCCGGTTTTGCAGCTAGAGAACTACAATCTGCGTCACACCGATGGCGCGATCGTGGGCAACCAAGACGGAGCCGAGGTTTTGCGGCAGCGAGGCTATCACAAAGCGCTGCGAGTCATGCCCCAATTGGGAGTCGATGAGCGGCTGTTTCAACCTCAGTCTCAACCAAAACTTCGCGCCCAATTAGGGCTTCAGCCCGCTGATTTTGTCGTCGGATTTGTGGGGCGATTTGTCGAAGAAAAAGGGTTGCTGACCTTGATCAAAGCCTTGGTCAATCTCAACGATCGTCCCTGGAAACTGCTCTTATTAGGACGGGGAGCGTTGAAAGAAACGCTGCTGGAGCAGGCCAAACAAGCGGGAGTGCGCGATCGCTTGATCTGGGTCGAAAGCGTTCCTCACGCTGACGTGTTTCGCTATATCAACGTGATGAATGCGTTGGTGTTGCCCTCCGAAACGGCTCCCCAGTTCAAAACTCTCACCTCATCTGGCTGGAAAGAGCAATTTGGGCATGTCTTGATCGAGGCAATGGCCTGTCAGGTGCCTGTGATTGGCTCTGATTCGGGTGAGATTCCCAATGTGATTGGCAAAGCAGGGCTAGTCTTTCCAGAAGGAAATGTAGCTGCGTTGAGCGATCGTCTGACTCAGCTAATCGACCAGCCAGACTATGCGAGAGACATGGGGCAGCGTGGCTATCAACGAGCGATCGCCCACTACACTAATCACGCCCTTGCTAAAGAATTACTGAGCTTCTATCGCGACCTGCACACTATCTAAATTCTTTCCTATGCGAGTTTTGCACGTCGTTCCTTCTATTGCCTTAATTTATGGCGGCCCTAGCCAAATGGTGATGGGGCTATCGTCGGCGCTGTCCATGGCTGGCATTGAGGTCACGGTGCTCACAACCGACTCAAATGGCGACACCGGGCAAGCGCCCTTAGACGTGCCGTTAGAGGTGCCCGTCCAGCAAGATGGCTATGAAGTTTACTACTTTCGCTGTTCGCCGTTTCGTCGCTATAAGTTTTCGCTCAAGCTGCTGCGATGGTTGGCTCACCACAGTCATCGCTACGATTTGGTGCATATTCACGCGCTGTTTTCACCCGTGAGCACGGCTGCCGCGATCGTGGCCAGACACCAAAAATTGCCCTATATCCTGCGGCCGTTGGGCACCCTCGACCCGGCTGATTTGCAGAAAAAACGTCATCTTAAAAAGCTCTATGCGGCGCTGTTAGAGCGTCCCAACCTAGCCGGAGCCGCTGCCCTTCACTTCACGAGCGATCAAGAAGCCAAAATCTCCGATCGCTTTGGCACCTCACCCCCCGATCTAGTGATTCCCCTAGGCGTAACCCTCCCTAGACCATCTGATGCGGCGTTTCGCGACCTCTACAATCTGCCCAAGGCGCGTCCTCTGCTGCTTTTTTTGTCACGCATCGAACCTAAAAAGGGACTAGATTTGCTGATTCCGGCTCTAGAGCGGTTAGCAGACGAAGGGCAAGACTTTCACTTTGTGCTAGCAGGTGCAAATCCTCAAGATCCCGCTTATGAAGCGAAGATTCGGGGTCAGATTCACGGGTCAGCCTTGCGCGATCGCAGCACCCTGACTGGCTTTATCTCTGGCGGTGATAAAGCTGCTCTGCTTCAGCAAGCTGATTTATTTGTGTTGCCTTCTTATTATGAAAATTTTGGCATTGCCGTGGCCGAAGCGATGGCAGCCCGCACGCCCGTCGTGATTTCTGATCAGGTGCACATCTGGCAAGACATTCAGCAGTCTGAGGCGGGTTGGGTAAGCGCCTGCACCGTTGAGTCACTGACGGCAACTTTGAGAATAGCCCTGAGCGATCGCCTTGAGCAACAGCGCCGAGGCCACAACGCTCAAATTCACGCTCAAAAATTTTATAGCTGGGACACGATCGCTCAACAGATGATCGAGGCTTATTCGCAGATTTTAGAGCGAGAAAATCAGGTCAGCACAGCCATATAAACTGACGACGAGCAGCACTGTTGCCGCCATTTGGGTCGGTCGCGGCCGGGGCGATGGAATCAGGGATTCTCTGACCAAAATAGAGGCACAGGCCCCGATCGTATAGATCAACCCCAGCAGCAAATAAGGGGTTTCTGGGTTGACCATCCAGACGACAAACAACACCATTGATAGGGTGAGCATCAGAGTTTCAACCAACTGAGGCGGGTTGTAGCGTCCTAAAGTCGCCAGCGTGTTCCAAACGTGCTGCCACCTGATCACAAGTTGTTATCTCCTAAGGGTATTGACCCCTGCGTGAATTCTAAACATCTCTCCCCCTTCAATAGAGAAGCAAAATCGACTCAGGCAGGAGATTTAATTTTTATAGAAATTTTGCAAACAAGCAAGTGCTTCGTCCGTTTCGACCTGGGTGAACACTTGATAAAATCGGCTCACACTCCAAAATGGGTGAGGGGTCGCGAGAATGATGGTTCGGTTTGCGCCCTCAAGATTGAGAGAAGTTGCCAGTTCTTGAGGAGCCACGGGCGCACAGACCCAAATCTCTAGCGGGTTGCGAGTTTGCAGGGCTTTCACCGCCACCGCCATCGTCATTCCGGTGGCGATGCCATCATCGACGAGGAGCGCGATCGCGCCTTCAGGGTCAATGACCGGACGGTCGCCAAATTGAGCCAACTGCGCTTGCGCCTTTTTTTGAGCCATTAGCAGCAGGTCTTGGCGCTCTGGTTCTTGATCAGAAGACGCAGGTTTGAGCCAGAGCACCTGCCCATCAGCAGTCACGGCTCCGATCGCCAGTTCTGAATTTTCAGGGCGCGTAATTTTTTTGGCCACAATCACATCTAGCGGGCAACCCAGCGCACGAGCCACAGGCGCTGCCACAGGCAACCCACCCCGCGGCAGGGCATACACCACAAACTTTGTAGAGTCTGGCAGCGTTTGCGCTTCGGCTAACACGGCTTGAGCTAGTTTTGCTCCGGCATTGAGGCGATCGACAAAAATGATCGCGTTTCCCGATCCTGAAAACAACTGAGAAAGGGGCATCACTTCCTCCTGCTGGACGGCGGCTTTCTTTTATGATGGCAAAGTTCATTTCGTTTGAGGTTTGGGTTTAGTAACTCGGCCCAAAACTATTTCTCACGATCGCCCTCAACCCCATGCTTTCAACCTAGAATCTATAAAGCGAACGTCCTGCCTGTCAATTCATGGTTAACGAAGAACAGATTAGTTTATTTGATTTGGGATCTAGCCTAGAGCCAGTCGCCCCCAAAGAGATTGCCAAAGATTTTGATCCTAATTTGATTCCGACGAGTGCCAAGATTCCGATTCCGATCGGCACTTATCAGACTATGGAGCAGATGGGCAACCACTGCAATCAGTGTCAGCGCTGCGCCTTAGGCGAAAATCGGACTCATGCGGTCGTGGGGCGAGGCAATCTAAAGGCCCCGATCATGATTGTGGGCGAAGGCCCCGGACAAACCGAGGATGAAACCGGGCTGCCGTTTGTGGGCAAATCGGGTCAACTCTTAGACAAGATTTTAGAATCGGTGAAGCTAACGGTTGAAGAAGATATCTTCATCTGCAATGTGGTCAAGTGTCGCCCCCCTGAAAACCGGACTCCTTCAGCCGACGAAGCCGAAGCCTGCAAGGGCTATCTACTCGAACAAATTCGCTTGGTTGACCCCAAGATTATTTTGCTGACTGGGGCAACGGCGATGAAAAATTTAGTGGGCATTAAACAAGGCATCACCAAAGTTCGCGGTCAGTGGATCGAGCGCGACGGACGGTTATATATGCCGATCTTTCACCCAGCTTATCTGCTGCGAAATCAGTCACGCGATCAGGGCAGTCCTAAATGGTTGATGTGGCAAGACATTCAGGCAGTGCGATCGAAGCTAGATGAGATTCGCGGCGAGTAGCGTTGATTGCTCATCTCCCAAACCCAATCTAGCAATTAAAAGCTGAGATAGTGCATCAAATGAGTCGTGATTTGGCTGAGGCAAAGCCAACCGCTGCCTTTTGTTTTCAGCCATGTGGGTGGGTCAACGACCAATGCAAGCATACCATGATGCTTTGTGGAGAGTTCCGAGAGATTGGCGATTCCGCTACGCTCCATCGCCCTGGCTTTCATCCCCCACCTTTTCCATTACGCAGTCAAGCGATTTTGAACGATCGTTCTAGCCAAAACAGGCTTGATGCCCGGAATGTGCCCTAACGCCTCGATTGAAGCCGTGTTGGGGTTGACGCGCTGAATCAGATAGAGACTCTCAGGGGGGTAGTAGCAAAATTGCAAGATCGATTCCAAAGGCTTGAGGCGCTGAATTGAAAGCCCCAAGGCGGCAGCGATATCTTCAACACAATAGAACTGAACGCCTGCGTTAGAGAGTTGGGTCAGCAGTCGGGCCTGATGAATTGACAGCCCCGGCAGCCTCAGCCAGTCGTCTATAGACGCTTGCTGCACATCGATTTTGATGCCCAGAGAAACCGCCAGCCGAATCTCGTCTAAAGACTCAAATCGGTAGTAAGGATCGTTGCGGAGGCGTGATTTAAGCGATCGCCCCTGCCCTTTTAAGGCTGATAACCAGTTTAAAAAAGCCATCCAAACTCGCTCTAGTGAATGCGATCGAGCAATTGCCGTCGCTTTTGCTCAAACTCATAGTCTGTGATTAATCCATCTTGCCGCAGTTCATCTAAATGGCGCATCGCTTCGGCGATCGTTACCACTTTTTCAGCCACGATAGGGGCACCTGTGTTGATCGTCGCTGACTCTGCTGACCCATCGTTAAAATTTTGGTCAAACTCATTGGGGTCTTGAATCAGATACCAAACGGCTTCGATGACTCCGGCGATCGCGGCGATCGGGGTGGTCGCAAACAAAATATACAAAAGCCCCCACCATTTTTGCCCCAGATAGAATTTGTGCAGCCCGACCAAGTGCAGCGACACGCCAAAAAGCGGCAGCGGTGCAACGCCCGCCAGCGCTAGCAGTGCAGCAACTTTTCGACTTCTCGGCTGACGGAACATTTCAAGCGTGAATTCTCCGGTTTTGACTGGCATAGAGCGCACAATATTGAGTACAGTGGAGTATGGGCTTGGCGGAGACATCTGCCAGAAGTTCTTCTCATCAGGGTTGTTGCCTCTATATGCCTTTAATTTACACCGATCGCTGACGTGCCCGCAGGTCGGTAAAACTTTTCGTCTACGCTTGTGTAAATAGGTCTATTTCACTATAAAGAATACAGGTGTTTTTTAGTCTCTGGAGCACGATCGCACGTTGTCAGCCCAAGCTGTGATGCGAGAACGTTTGAAATAGATTTGTTTGATGGTTAAGGACTGACGATTGATGACCCAGAGTTCCTTCTCGCCAGACTGGTTGAACAAATTGTCAGACCCCTATGCTGTGCTGGGTGTTTCTGTCGCAGCCGATGATCGGCGAGTCTTAAAGCGCTATCGATCGGTTGCCAAGCTCTTGCATCCTGACAGCTATGGGTCAACTGACTCCACGATCGCAGAGCTTGCGACCCAAATGTTTGCCCGGTTGGTCAACCCCTCCTATCAAAAGGTCAAACAAGAAAAAGGACGCACCGAAGCGGTCGCTATGCTGCGGTTTAAAGTGCGAAAACTAGTGCGCGACTCGGCTCTGGTGCCCCAAGGGGAAACGGCACGCGAGTTGATGCGCCGTCCGGTGCAAGAAGCCGATGTGTTTTATGAACAAGCGATCGCAAAGCTAGCTGAGATGCAATATCAACCGCTAGAGCACTTTGAAACCATTACTCAGCAGATCAACGAGCTAAATCTGGTCTATCTACAGCTAAAGATGGGCGATGTGTTTTTTCGAGAAAAGCGACAGGGTGTGGTGGCCGTCGCATCTGAAATGTCATCGACCCCATCCGTTGACTTATTTAGCAAAGCTGACGTAGTGCAGCCTGATTATGCCCGTCGTCACTATGAGCGATCGCAGGAATATGTGAAGCGAGAAGAATGGGCACAGGCGATCTCAGAGTTGAAAGACGCTGTAAAAATGGAGCCAAATCGGGCAGAATATCATGCCCTGCTGGGCTACTCCTATCTCCGCCAAAAAATGCTAGGAATGGCAAAAGCCCATGTTCGGCGAGCGCTTGAGCTTAACCCCAAAGATCCGCTAGCGTCAAACCTGGCCCCCAAGCTTAAGCTAGACGGGGCTGCCCTTTCTCATCTGCCCCCGACTTCTAGACCCCTCGGCAAAGAAGAGAAGCGCGGCGGCTTGTTTGGAATCTTTCGTCGCCCCTAGAAGAGACGGTAGTGGAAACACTACTTAACCCGATCAAGTCGCTGACTTAAAATAGTGATCATTACGGGCTATTCAAGTTTTTAACGAATTGAGATATTCAGGCAATGAGAGCGATGGGATTTTTCGATTCTGAAATTGTTCAACAAGAAGCCAAGCGACTGTTTGAAGACTACCAATCGCTAACCCAGTTGGGAAGTAGCTATGGCAAGTTCGATCGCGAAGGCAAAAAAATGTACATCGAGCAAATGGAAGCGATGATGGATCGCTACAAAGTCTTCATGAAGCGGTTTGAGCTATCAGAAGACTTCTCAGCCCAAATGACGGTCGAGCAGCTTAAAACTCAACTAGGTCAGTTTGGCATCACGCCCCAACAGATGTTTGACCAGATGAACTTGACGCTAGAACGAATGAAACGAGAAGTCGAATGAGCAACCTCGTTCAAACCTCCGAGTTCTTGGAGAACTCGGAGGCTTGGGATCAAGGGCGATCGAAGTCTGACGCGGGCTTAAAGTTTTCAACGGGCACCCCTTGCAGGGCCTGCTGCATATAGTCGCGCCAGATCGGGGCGACAAAGTGGCCGCCTGTGGCCCCATAGCCGAGGGGTCTATAGTCGTCGTTGCCCACCCAAACGGCAGTCGCTAGCTGAGGCACATAGCCCACAAACCAGATATCGCGCTCAGACGATGTGGTGCCTGTCTTGCCAGCAGCCGGACGGCCAATCTGGGCGGCGGTGGCAGTGCCTCGCGAGACAACTCCTTGCAGCGTGTCGTTAAGCGCAGCCGACGACCACGAATCGAGCACCAGACGAGGTTTAGGTGTGTTGTCAAGCAGCATAGTGCCACTGCTGTCGGTCACCTGCACGATTAGCGTCGGGTCAGAATACCAGCCGTTGCTGGCAAAGGTGGCATAAGCGCCTGCCATCTCTAACGGGGTTAGGTCAACGGCTCCTAAGGGTAGAGAAATCACGGGGTCGATCGGGCTTTTAATGCCAATGCTGCGGCAGATTTCTACGACCTTGTTCAACCCCACTTCTTGTCCCAATTTCACCGCCGGGACGTTGCGCGAAATTTCTAACGCTTTGCGAATAGTAATCGCGCCTGCAAAGCTGCCGTCGTAGTTGCGAGGGGAATACATCTCATAGCCGTCGGGGTAGCTGACAGGCGAATCGTAGACGGTGGAATCAGGCGTGTATTTGCCCGATGCAAAAGCAGCGTAATAGACAAACGGCTTAAACGAAGACCCTGGCTGTCTCAGCGCCTGCATCGCCCGGTTATATTGGCTCTTTTTATAGTTAATGCCACCCACCATCGCTTTGATAAAGTGAGTGCGCGGATCGACCGACACGATCGCCATCTGGTCGGCATAGACTCCTTGATAGTTGAGGGTCTGAATCCAGCGCCGGGCCGTGTCTTCGCCAATGCGCTGAAGCTTGGAGTCGATCGTGGTTTGAATTCGCATTCCGCCTTTGAGAACGGCATCGCGCCCAAATTTCTTAGTCAACTCTTGCACTACGGCATCGGTCACATAAGGCATCTCACTTGACTGAAAAGAGGTGCGCTTGCCGAGCTTGATGGGTTGTTTGCGGGCGGTGGCTTCTTCTTGGGGCGTGATCCACTTCAACTCCACCATGCGGTGCAGCACATCGTGCTGGCGGCGGGTCGCGGCTGGGAGATCTACCAAAGGGCTGAGAGATTCGGGAGACTGAATCAACCCTGCCATCATGGCCGACTCTGCCAAAGTTAACTCTGAGGCAGATTTAGCAAAGTAGGTTTGGGCTGCGGTCTGCACACCGTAGGTGTTGTGCCCCCAATAGACCTGATTGAGATAGAGTTCTAAGATCTGATCTTTTTTAAAGATCTGCTCGATTCGCAAAGCCAGCACCGCTTCGGCGATTTTGCGGCTAAAGGCACGTTTGGGCGAGAGAAACAGGTTCTTGACCAACTGCATGGTCAGGGTTGATCCCCCTTCGACCGTGCGCCCGTGGTTAAAGTTTTGGCTAAAGGCTCGTGCGATCGCGCCCGCGTTGACCCCCTGGTGCGAATAAAAATAGCTGTCTTCGATCGCGATTACGGCTCGTTTTAAGTGGGGTGAAATCTTGTCAAGCGGCACCACTTCGCGATTGGCTTCGCCGTGGATGCTGGCCAACTGCTTGCCCTTAATGTCATAAATATGCGTCGTTTCACTGGGCGTATAGGTTCGCAGCACCCTGACATCGGGCAGATTGCGAAAGCTGATGGCGAGACCGACTAACCCACCTGCTACGATCGCGCTGCTCAACATAGTCAGCCCCAGCAGGGTGCCGCCTGTGATCTTGCCAACCGTCTGCACAAATTGAAGCGCAGATTCAGGGTCTTTCTTCTGCTGTTGATCTTGTCTAAGGGTGTTGGACGACACGACGCTCTCTCTTTAAATAAAAGGTGAAACGGTTTCTTATGAACTAATTTCTAGAAAAGGCTGAAGGACGTAAACGCTGCTTTCGCTATATTTTTGCCAAAGTGACCTTAGTAGGATAGTGGACACTTGCCAAAGTGAACCAAGTTTATGAGCAGAGTTGAGACTAGACGCGAGTTTTCTGAGTCGAAGCTGACCCTAATTATAGTAGGCTGACTGATGAGAGTCTGAATTTTAGCTGGTCTGCACCTGTAGCGAGACGGATAGTTAATCTAGTTTTTTGTCGATCGCGCTTCCTATGTCTAACTCCTTCCCCTGGCTGCATCGGGGCATTCACGAAATTTTCCCCCATCAACCTGAGTCTGATAACCCGGATGAAAATTTAGAGCGGCGGTTGACTCAGCGCGAAGGGGTTTCTGGCAGCCAGGCTGCTCGTCCCTTGCGAATCAAGTTGGGCATTGATCCCACGGGCACTGACATTCATCTGGGTCATAGCATTCTATTCAGAAAGCTGCGATCGTTTCAGGATGCAGGTCATACGGCCGTGGTGATCATTGGTGATTTCACTGCCCGCATTGGTGACCCGACGGGCAAGTCAGAAGTTCGCAAGCAGTTGACCGAAGAGCAAGTTGCCGCCAACGCTGAGACCTATCTTAAGCAGGTGCGCCCTATTTTGGATTTTGACACCCCCGGACGGTTAGAAGTTCGCTATAACTCGGAGTGGTTATCAAAACTTGACCTGCCCAAAACCCTAGAGCTATTGGCGACGATGACGGTTGGCCAGATGTTGGCTAAAGAAGGGTTTGCAGAGCGCTATAAGCAAGGGTCGGCGATTTATCTACACGAGTTTCTCTACCCGTTAATGCAGGGTTATGATTCGGTCGCCGTTCAGTCTGATGTGGAGCTAGGCGGCACCGATCAGAAGTTTAACCTGGCAGTTGGGCGAGATTTGCAGCGACATTTTGGGCAAACTCCGCAGTTTGGACTGTTGATGCCGATCCTGATCGGGACGGATGGCGTTCAAAAAATGTCAAAGTCGCTCGGCAACTATGTGGGTTTGTCGGAAGATGCGCTGAGTATGTATTCAAAGCTAGAGAAAACTCCTGATGCGCTGATCGAGCAGTATTTTGAGTTGCTAACCGATCTATCGTTGGATCAATTGCCCGAAGGAGCGCGCGATCGTCAAAAACTTCTCGCCTTAGAAATCGTTAGCCAATATCACGGTAGAGAAGCGGCGCTAGAATCCCAGAAAGCGGCTGGTGAACTGGTTCGAGGCGGTACTGCCGAAACTGATGTAGTTCCAGAATTTTCACTAGCGTCGATTCAATTTCCCGCTAAGGTTTTCTATCTAGTTAGCGCCAGTGGTTTGTGCAAGACTAGCTCTGATGCCCGTCGGCAAATTCAAGGCGGCGCAGTTAGATTAGACGGTGACAAAGTGGCTGAAGTTGACCTCACCTTTGAGTCTCCTGATGACTTGATCGGCAAGGTTCTTCAGCTTGGCAAAAATAAATTTGTGCGATTTGTAGCCTAAACCTATGCCCGTTTCTGATTGCATTATTGTGCCGCTTGACGTTGCTTCGGAAGCAGCAGCGATCGCTTTGATCGAAAAACTTCCACGCGTCACCTTTTGGAAGGTTGGGCTGGAATTATTTGTCAGCAGCGGCCCCTCGATTTTGAAGATTCTCAAAGAGCGACAGAAGCGGATTTTTTTAGACCTCAAGTTTCACGATATTCCCAACACGATCGCCGGAGCTTGTGCCGCCGCCGCCCGCTATGGTGTTGATTTGCTGACGATTCACGCCACCTGTGGCAAAGAGGGGCTGCAACTTGCCCAATCTGCGATGCAAGCCAGCGCCGAGCAAGCCGAGTTATCCGCTCCAAAGCTGATTGCGATCACGCTGCTGACGAGCCTTTCTTCCCGCAGTTTGGCGTTTGAGTTGAAAGTTCCCCTAGAGTTGCCAGACTATGCGCTGCAAATGGCGCTATTGGCCCAATCAAGCGGGTTGGCGGGTGCAGTCTGTTCGCCTCACGAGGTGGCTCAACTGCGGCAAAGCTGCGGCGCTGATTTTACGCTGGTGTGTCCGGGGGTGAGACCTACTTGGGCAGAAGCCGGAGACCAAAAACGGGTCATGACTCCTGCGGCAGCCTTAAAAGCGGGAGCTAACTATCTGGTGATTGGCCGTCCGATTACGGCGGCGATCGATCCAGTTGCGGCCTTCGATCGGGTCTGTCAAGAACTGAGCTAAATGGTGAAAAAACTTCTGGCGATCGGGCTGATGATGATGGGGTGGTGGAGTGGCACGATCGCTTCGCAGGCAGCCTTGTCTAGACCCAAAACGATTCACGTCTGCCCAGCCGAGGTGGAGCCGTTGACGGTGCTGATGCTGCGAGATTTGCCCAGCTATGCCAATCGGGTGATGGTGCGCTCGCGATCGCGCTACCCAGCGATTTCTGCGCTCAACTCGGTGATCACCGCAGGTAGACCCGAATTTGTGCCCTTGCCCCTGACTTCTGGTACTTTTTCGACGATTCCCTCTCCGCAAAACGCCTCAGATTTGCGTCAAGTTTTCATCACGACTCTAGAACGACAAAACACGGCAGGCAGCGCGATCGAGATTCAGCAGTTTCACTGGCTGTTTTTGACTAAAACTAAAAGCGGTTGGCGATTGGCGCTGATGTTTACGCGCACCGGAGCGCCTCCCGGACAACCGACCACGCCGCCGCGAGACAGCAGTCAAGGCAGCGTTGGGCAAGCGGTGCAGACCTGGTTGAGAGACTGCAACGCTGGGTCAGTGCGGTCTTAGACAAACCGCTGACCGAAACTCAGTTAAGATGAGCATCTCGATCGTAGCCGCCACAAATTCATGCCCTTAAACGAGAAGCAAATTAAAATTCTGCAAATCATTGATGCTGGACATAGCTCAGGAGACAGCATCGCCCAAGCTCTCGGAACGTCGATGCAAATGCTGCGATATTATCTCGACACGATGGCAGAAGATGGCTATCTCAAAGCGGCGAAAGTTTTTGACAATAAGACGAAAGAGTTCCAAATCGTCCGAGCTTATCTGACCGAAGATGGGAAAGCTGCCCTCGATCGAGCAGGCTCTGAGCCAGCGTCCAACTCGGCTAATGAGGCGGCTGAAACCAATCCTAACCCTGACGTTGAGCAGAGTTTTGCCCAAGACATGCCTGCGATTCTTAAGGCGCTAGATCAGCTTAAAGAGACTGTCGATCAACTTCCAAGCGCCAGACGTGAGCTAGCGATCGTCTATCTCGAAGATCTGCAAGCCGAAATCAAAGTAGTTTATCGCCGTAAGCCTCAGAGAATTAAAGCCTATTTTTTGGCGGTGTTGAGTATGATTTTTCCGATTATCCAACAACTCGATCGCGCTGCTGATGTGCTGGAATGCACAAAATTTCTGTCGAACAAACTCAATATTCCGATTAAATTACCCTCGCCGTAATCCTGCTATTTTCGGCCTCTTGATCGGCTTTGAGAACGGTGAAGTTGTACGACGGAAAGTAACTTTTGATACTTATTGGTAACGATGTGAGTTGCATTACCGACTACTGCACACTCTACAACCATGTCATCATCTGGAACTGCTTGAACGTTCTAGAAATCTCAACCAGCCGGGAAACTCACGGACTTCCTTTACTGCTATTGATCGGAATTCTCTGACGATCGCGACTTCATGCGCCACCCCAACTTGATCACCTGCCGCGATCGGGCGATCGCCAAACAGTCGTTAGGCACATCTTCACTGATGGTTGAACCTGCCGCGATTGTTACATCTTCGCCAATGGTGAGGGGCGCAATGAGCGCATTATTAACTCCAGTTTTGCTACGATCGCCGATCGTCGTGCGGTGCTTTTTCACGCCATCATAGTTAGCGGTGATGGTGCCGCCGCCGATGTTGACGTGAGACCCGATCGTGGCATCCCCCAAATAAGACAAGTGAGAGGCATTGGTGCGATCGCCCAACGCAGAATTTTTTAACTCTACAAAATTGCCAATCCGACAGTTTGCCCCCACTTCGGCATGACCCCGCAAATGGGCATAGGGGCCAACGCGAGAGCCAGACTTGACCACACTATCTGTCACGACCGAAAACAGAACCGTGACGTTCTCCCCGATCTGGCTATTTTCGATCAGGCTGCCGGGGCCGATGCGGCTCTTGGTTTGAATGACGGTTTCGCCTCGCAAATGCGTCTGAGGCTCAATCACCACATCGGCTTCGAGGTGAACGGTGTCTTCGATCGTGATGCTGTCTGGGTCAATTAGCGTCACGCCTCGTGCCATCCAATCGTTTTTAATGCGGGTTTGCAAAATTCCGTAAGCGGTGGCCAACTGCTGACGATCGTTGATGCCCAAAATTTCTTGATAGTCATCAACGTCTACGGTCATCACCGGGTTGAGATAGTTGACCGCATCGGTCAGATAATATTCTTGCTGATCATTATTGCTCGTCAAGTTGGGCAACACCGCCGCTAAATCTCGCCAGCGAAAGCAATAAATGCCAGCGTTGACGCGCCGATTTTGGGTTTGAGCAGGGCTGCAATCGCGATCTTCTACAATCTGAGTAAGGATATTGTTTCCATCACAAAATACTCGTCCATAGCCCTTGGGGTTTGGCACTTGAGCCGTTAAAATTGTCGCGGCGTTGTTGTGCTCTTGATGAGTTTCTAGCAATCGTCGTAGCGTTGTCGGTCGCAATAGCGGCACGTCGCCATTTAAGACCAGCAAGCTGCCTTCAAACCCTTTTAGGGGCGACAGCAATTGTTGAATGGCGTGCCCAGTGCCCAACTGCTCGGTCTGCTCAACAAATTCCACCCCAGCATAGCGATCGCCCTGGCTAGTCATCGCCTCTTTGATGAGTTCGCCTCGATAGCCCACAATCACCAATCGTCGCTCAGGGTTGATGTCAGCCGTCCCATCTAACACGCGCTCAACCAGCGATCGACTCCCTAAGCAGTGCAGGACTTTAGGCAAGTCCGATTTCATGCGCGTCCCTCGTCCAGCCGCCAAGATTGCTACCGCTACCATGTTTTCTCAGCAATTAACTCCACCGGAGTATACCGCGCCTCTGCCTGTTGTTTGACATCTACGGCGATTGAGACGACAAGCTCAAAGGGGTTTAGTAGTGAAGTTGGGCATTCAAAATGAGGCGACCCGGAATGGATGCAGAACGTCTAATGCAGGGCAATTGCATCGTCTGCTGAAACCCTTTGATAGCCTGCCTCGGCGGGAGATACGACCGAAATAAACACCAACGGCTGATCCTCCTGATTTATCACCCCGTGCACGCAGCCGATCGGGGCAATCACCACATCTCCGGCGGCGATCGCCTGGGTAGTGCCTGCGGTGTCTAGAAAATAAGTGCCTGCTCCCGATAAAATTGTCCAAGTGTCTTGCCCATCGGGATGGAAGTGCGCCGGAATGCGCCGGAATCTCTTGACCTGGCTTGACATACCAGGCAACCACGACAGCATCTTTAACAGAGTTGCTTTTGAAGATTTCCTGACCAGCAATTCTCTCACTATGGGCTATAAAGTGTCGGTTATCCTGCTTACCACCGCCCAAATCGCAAAACTTTCTGTGCAGATGAGCCGACTGAACGTAAAATCGTCTGTGATCACGGTGCTGATTTGCTTTGCGAAGCTCAGAGCGATCGTCCTACTCTTCTGGTGACCATGCCCTTTTTTGATGTCTTGCCTCTGCGAGCGGTTCTGTTTCAACTTTTGTTTTTGGTGACCGCGATCGCTCTAGAATCGATGGTGCTGCGAAGCCGCTTGGGCCTTGAGCGCAAAATCAGCATTCAATTTGCGGCGACAACCAATCTCCTGTCAACCGTGATTGGCTGGATGCTCTTTTTTGTCACCGAGCCACTGCTGTCACCTGAGCTACGCTCACAGCTAATCAGCTATATCTTTTTTGATCTGACCACCAACCCTCCGCTGCTGATCGGGCTGGCGTTTGTCAGCTTCATCGCCACTTTTTTAGTCAAACTTGAAGCGATCACCTGGCTAGAACTGCTGCTCGGACTGAAAAAAGATGCAGAAACCGAAGCCAAAGCCGTCGCCAAGTTTCAAGGCAAGCGAGGGCAGCGAGCCGCTTTTGCCAATGTGCCTAACCGTCCGCTAGCGGTTTTGTGGGCAAATGCCATTAGCTTTAGCGCTATCACGCTGCTGATTGGGCTGCGCCTGCTTTTTGACCCCATGCTCTAAACCCTCTCATAGCTTACCGTCTAGACCTTTTTCATCGGCATCATGATCACTTTTTTTGACCAAATTCGGAAGAGCTTGCAGGCTCCTGGCTGGGCCTCTTGGCAAACTTTGATCTGCCTGAGCGTGTTTTCGGTGATTGTAGCCAGCATCACCAATCCGCCCATTCAGCCCATCATTGCAAACTTTGGCTGGCTGTTTTTGGTGACCAGCGTTTGGTGGTTTACCTACGATGGCGCGGTTAAGAAAAAGCTGACCTTTGGCGGGCTGTTTACCGGGCCGTGGATTGTAGGCGCGATCGTGTGTCTCTGGCTGTTTGGCAGTTGGAACGGCACCCCGACCCCGGCTTCTTTTATTAGCTGGCCTCCGGTTTCAGCGCTGCTGTGGGCGGTTCCTCGGTTTATCAAAACTGACTCTAAGAAGAAAACGCCGACCTATGCCATTCCCAAGCCTGGCGATCGCCAAGATATCATTTTGATGCTCTTGAGCAATTTGGTGATTAGCTGCTGGTTTCAACTGCATTTCTTGCTGCAAGATTGGCTGATCGCCTATCCCACCATTCGCTCTGACGATTTTAGGCGCAGCGCTTTTGTGGTCGAGCTATATCCCGAAAGGCAGCCTGATGTCAAAGGCATTAACCTGTTAGATGCCGCCGAGCAAAGCTTGAAAACTCGCTTAGAAGGTAAGCCTTGGGCAGAGGTAGAACGCTGGCTCTCGCCAGAACAGTTGAATCAAGAAATCTCAAAACTAGCTGCCGACGCGCAGGCAAAAATGACCCGTCGGACTGAGAACACTCTCTGGGATCTACGCGGGCGAGTGCTGCCTGACACCCAATATGTTTTAGAACTGCAAGCCATCTGGCAGGGGCCGAGCGCTAAGACTGAAGGCTATTACGTCACGAAGGCGTGTCAGATTAGTCAAGGGCACAAAGCCGGGCCGCCTGCTGATTTTGAGGTGATCTCATCGGGAAAATCGGTGCCGCGATCGCCCACGATCGGCACCGTTAAATGTCAGGCATCTAGCAAGCCGCAGCCGATTCCTCCCCAAACGCCCATTTAAGGATTTTTATGAATCAGCAGACTGTTGTTAGCGTGGGCGGCACCCTGAGTAGAGTGGTGACGATCGCGATGAATGTTTTTAGAGAAGTGATTCGCGATCGCATTCTCTATCTGATCGGCTTCTATGGGTTGGCATTGATTCTGGCCGGGCGGCTGTTGCCCGAAATCGCCGCCACCACTGAGAAAAAAATCTTGCTGGATCTGAGCTTGGCAGCCATGAGCGTTCTAGGCTTGCTGATCGCCGTCTTTGTGGGCACAGGGTTGGTCAACAAAGAGATCGAAAAACGCACCGTTTTTGTCTTGATTGCTAAACCCGTCAGCCGCACCGAGTTTATCGTGGGTAAACACTGGGGGCTATCGGCGGTGTTGGCGGTGCTGGTGGTCGCGATGACCGCGATCGCGCTGGGGGTGCTGTCGGTCTATCAAGTGCCTTTTTCAGGGCGCGATATCGTGATTTCTTCGAGCTTTTTGTTTTTGCAGCTATCGCTGATCACAGCCGTGGCCATTGGGTTTGGGGTGTTTACAAGCTCTCTGCTAGCGATCTTGTTTACGGTTGCAGTTTATCTCATGGGTCAACTTAGTCGCGATCTGGTGACGCTGGGCAAGTTGACAAAAAATCCGGCGATCGAGTCAGTCACGCAGGGGCTTTATTTCGTGCTGCCCGATCTGGCTCGGCTAGATCTCAAAAATCAGGCAGCTTATCATCTAATTCCCAGCTCTGAAGTGCTGCTGGGAAACGGGCTGTATGCGCTGATTTACATCATTCTCGTGCTGACGATCGCGTCGCTAATTTTCTCTATTCGCGAGTTTTAACTCTACCCAGGTCACGAGGGTTTGAGCGTCCGTTCTAAAATGCCTTTGGCAGGTTCTACGATCGCCCAAGTGCCGTCTGGCTGTTTGCGAAGCGCGGCAAACTGCATCGTGTCACCTTTGCCGATCGTCTCGCCTTGTCTCAGTTGTCCGAGGTGGGGCGCGTTTAGCCCACAAAACCGAAATTTGTAAGCCGGAATTTCTGCGGTCGAAAAGAAAACACAGCCACGCTTGTCTATCTGCGCTTCACCATCAAAAGGGGCATAGGCCGGACTGCCCCTGAGCGCGATCGAGATATCTCCCAACCCGCCCAAGACGGTGTAGCCCGCGATCGTATCTCCGGGTTGCAGTTGCCATTTTTGAAATAGCTGGAGGTCGATCGGGGGTGGATCAGCGGGTTGAGACGCGCAGCTACTTAAAAAAAGCGATGTCCAAATCAGCGATGTGCCGAAGAGTAGCAGTCTTGCCCTAGCGCAGCCGGAATTTATAGCCTGCATACTGATCACCTTCATAGAGAACCACAATCCACGTTTGTGGGTCAAATTTTAGCCCATAGACTTCTCGTTCAGCGATCGATCCGGCTCGCACCTGCAAACTTGGCAATTTGCAAGCAGGCTCCCGTGCAATTTCCCGAATTTTGGTTTTTTGATCGCCTTCTGCCACGGTCAACAGTTTAGCCACCTGTTGCTCGGTCAGTTTGCCCTGGGAAGATGCGCTTGATGGGCAGAGATCGGCACCCGATTTTGTGCCCCACGATGGAAAGCTTCGCAGGTCAACAAACAGCCCTAATGCCAGCAGTGCGGCGGCTCCTGCCAGCAGGTGCTTAGGGTTAAAGGGTCTAGAGAGCCTCATAGTTTTCCTCCGAGCAATAGCCCCAGCGTCAGCAGCAGCAAGCGGTAGATCAAAACTGGGCTAGATTTAGGCACGCAGAAGGACAGATAACCTGCTAACACAGCCGGGACAAACAGCAAGAGCACGATCGGCAAACTTAAAAACGGCAAACTTTTTGTCAACAGAGTTAGCCCAATGCGAAGCCCGGCGGCGGCGGCTGTCCAGATCACGGCATCGGCTGCGATCGCGCCTCTCGTCTGCGGCAGTTGCAGCCAAGGCCGGAGTTGCCGCCAACCAGAGCGGAGGGTGCGGCGACGGGGAGTCACTGCCGTTGTGGGGCGCGGAGCCGTTGAGAATCTGGGCGGAGTTTCTAAAGACTGGGCTGAGGTGAGGGGGGCAGGAGTCTCGATCGGTGAGTCAGCAGGAGCCTGCCTGCCTAGTCTATCCTCCGAAGCGGCAGCAACAGGCTCAGGGTTAGCGGCGCGACGATTGAGCAAAAATGGTGGAATGTTGAGTTCGGCCGATTGACTAGCGGCTGAGGGCGGCTGCGTTGCCGCAGTTGGGGGATGGGCAGTGTGGGCGATCGTTCGCAGGGCCTGCATCTCAGATTTGATCTCAATGGACTGTTGATTGATCTGATCGGCTTGAGTTTTTAGCTGTCGCAACTCTTGCTCTAAGTGCTGAAATTGCGCCACGATCGAGGGCTGAGTTGGCTCCCAAATTGACTTAATTTGGGTCGATGGCGTTTGTTTTGCTTTGAGCGGAGTCTGCTGTTTGATTTTGGCGGCTGTTTTTGGGGTCGTGGCGCGACGCTTGCGGGCGAGAGTGCTTGGGGGCGGTGCCTCGACTAAAGACGGTGCCTCGACGCGATCGAGATCAGCCGCCGTTGCTTTTAAGGTAGAAGAGAAAGAGTTAGGGTCAGATTCGGCCCGATCGGGTTGACTCTGATCGTCTGATTTCAGTTCTCTCATGTTGGCTCCTGGGGGCTGACGAATTTAAGGATCATATAGTATAATAGTACTATTTTTAGTATCCTCGTACTAACCTCCCCTGTCAAGCGGATGGCTCAACCTTGCCAGAGCGCCCCCAGAAAGCCTTAATTTTTAGCTGTGAAATGATAATCTGAGCGACGCTTTGATGTGAACTTGACCTACCCTAGTGATTAAGTTCGCAAATTGACGTAGTTCCATGCCCCTGACGATCTTGGTTGCTGACGACGATTCCGGCACACGCCTTTCAATTGGCGACTATCTCGAAGCCTCCGGTTACTCAGTGATTGCCGCTGAGAATGGCAAAGAAGCCCTTGGGATGGTCGAAACCTATCAGCCTCACCTGATCGTGACCGACATCACGATGCCCCAGATGGATGGCTATGAACTGGTCAGACAGGTGCGGCGGCAACCCTCACTGCGCCTGTTGCCCGTGGTGTTTCTCACTGGGCGCACTGACCCTAAAGAGCGAGTTTTGGGCTATCAGTTGGGCTGCGATGTCTATCTGGCCAAGCCGTTTGAGTTATCTGAGCTAGGCGCAGTGGTTCGCAATTTGCTAGAGCGATCGCAGATGATTGAGTCTGAGTGGCGATCGCGAGTGCAGACAGTTGGGGGCAATGACTCCGCTGCTAGGGGGATCATCTATGCGCCAACCGTGATCGTAGACTTGACCGATCGTGAAACAGAAGTGCTGTATTTTTTAAGCGAAGGACTCTCTAATAGCCAAATTGGTGACAAGCTGCATCTCAGTCCCCGCACGGTTGAAAAACACGTCAGCAGCCTGCTCAGAAAAACCGACACCAGCAATCGAGCCGAGCTAGTTCGGTTTGCGATGGAGCACCATTTATTACACTGACTTCAAAGATTACACTGACTTCAAAGATTGTGAATTCGAGTCAGTCCTTCTGTTTTGACGACCCAATCCAGCAGCCCCTCACAAGCATCAAACAGCAGATCAATCACCTGATTAAAGCCTTCTTCACCGCCATAGTAGGGATCAGGCACCTGCTTGAGCGAGTGGCGGGTGCAAAAATCACACATCAACCGGACTTTGTGACGATCGCGACCAGCCCGATCGAGGGCACAAATTCCCTCATAGTTGTCGCGATCCATCGCTAAAATTAGGTCAAATGCTTCAAAATCAGCCTTGGTAAACTGGCGGGCCTGACCTACTAACTCAACGCCTCGCAGGTTAGCAGCTAGAGTCATGCGGCGATCGGGCTGACTGCCGATGTGATAGCTTGACGTGCCTGCCGAGTCGCACTGAATTTTGTCCGCTAATCCAGCTTGGTGAATGAGGTGATTCATAATATTTTCGGCGGAGGGCGATCGACAAATGTTGCCCAAGCAAACGAAGAGTAATCGATAAGTCATCTTTTTTGAATGCAAAAACCGGGCTACCGTATTTTAAATGAATCGGTTAGCCCGGTTAATAAAAAGCCTAAAGTCAGCGATCTAGCCTAGACCCGGCAGATTTAGCCCACCCGTCAGTTCTTCCATTTGCTCGCGCATGGTGGCGGTTGATTTAGTGTAAGCGTCTTGCATGGCTGCTAACACGAGATCAGCCACTAGCTCTGGCGACTCTTTCATCGCATCGGCAGAGATGGTGACATCGATCGGCTCTTGGTTGCCACTCAGCACAACCTTAACCAGCCCGCCGCTCGATTCGCCCTCAATTCGCATTTGTTCGAGTTCTTCTTGAAGGCGCTTTGCTCCTTCTTGAACTTGTTGAGCTTTTTGGAAGGCTTCTTTTAGTTCCTTCATTTTGCCCAGACCAAAGCCAAATCCCTGTCCTTGTGACATAACTTCCTACGTGGGGTTGAGTGTTAATCAGAACGCTCTGATGTGGTGACGGTTCCATCGGTGCGCCGTCTAGCCCATGAAAATCAAGGACTGCGATCGGGATGGAAACCAAGCAGATTTCATTATGACATTGCCTGAGACGGCCGGGTGACAATCTTGCTCAAATCTAAGGCAGTTGCGATCGCGGATCTAAAATTGTCGGCTATTTGCGAAGACTAGGAACACGGCAAGACTCTGCCCGTACTCAATTGGCGGCTGATTGCAGGCTTCAAGCCAAGATTTGAGGTGCTTCATTTCAGCAGGGTTTCTTTGACGTAGGTGACTGTGGCATAGAACTGAAAGTCAACGTTTTTCTTCTTAGAAAATCCGTGTCCTTCGTCTTTTGCCATGAGATACCAAACCGGAACCTTGTTTTTTCGCACGGTGGCGACGATCTGCTCAGCTTCGTTGAGCGGCACTCGCGGATCGTTTTTGCCGTGAATCACAAACAGCGGTTTTTGGATGCGATCGGCGTTGTTGACGGGCGAAATTTTCAGCAAAAACTCCCGCATTTTGGGGTCGCGTTCGTCGCCATATTCCACGCGGCGCAAATCTCGCCGATAGCCTTCGGTTTTTTCAAGAAACGTGACGAAGTTAGAGATGCCGACAATATCGATCGAGGCTCGGATGCGATCGCTATAGTGAGTGGCCACCGCCAGCGACATATAGCCGCCATAGCTGCCGCCCGTGACTAAAATTCGGTCTTTGTCAAGGTCGGGTTGAGTCGCGATCCAATCTAGCAGTGCGCCGATGTCTTTGACCGAATCTTCGCGCAAAACTCCGTTGTCTAGCGTCAGAAACGTTTTGCCATATCCGGTAGAGCCGCGCACGTTGGGAAAGATCATCGCCATACCCAACTCGTTTAAGTAATAGTTGGCGCGTCCTAAAAACACGGGGCGAAATTGCCCTTCTGGCCCGCCGTGAATGTCGATCATCACCGGACGTTTGCCCGTAAATTTGGCAGGCGGACGATAGAGAAATCCAGAAATTGATTGCTGGTCAAAACTCTTCCATCGCACCAGTTCAGGCTCTGCAAACCGGGCAGTATTCAAGCCTCCTGTCTCGCTCTCTGTCCAGCGATCGAGTTTATTCGTCACCAGATTTAAAGAATAAACATCGGCGGTCGATCGGGCAGATATCAACGTAAAGCCTAAATCTTGATTATTGCGGTGCCAGGTGATGCCATACACCAGTCCTACAGGCAATTTTGGCAGCAAAATCTCTTTGCGGGTGGCCGTGTCTAAGACATGAAGCACGCTGGCTCCGGCTTCGTTGGTGACAAAGGCAAGGTGTTTGCCATCTTCAGACAGGTCAAAATCCTCGACATCCCACGCAATTTGGCTGGTTAGATAGGTGGGTTGAGAGGTGGCTAGATCAAGATAAGAGAGCCGAGAAAACTCAGAGTCACGATCGCTGATCACATACAAACCTTTGCCGTCTTTGCTAAACACGCCGCTTTGGTAAGCAATCTTTTCCTTTCCCCCTTTGGGCGTGATCAGCGTTTTTTGACCCGATTGCGTGTCCATCAGCCAAAGATAGCTTTCGTTAACCGATACATATTCCTGCATCAGCAGTTGACGATCGTCGGGCGACCAACTCAACCCGCCCCAGCCGCCGCCTTCGACGGTAGACAGCAAGCGATCGCTCTGGGGATGGGTGGGATCAATGCTGTAGAAGTCAGTGTCCTGCCCCGTGCGCCGAGTGGAGGTGTAGATGACGCGATCGCCGCGATGAGACCAGATCCCGCGACTATTTTTTGATTTGCCGTCGGTCAACAGCGTCACGTCGCCCGTCTCAAAGTCATAGCGATAATTTTGGCTAAACTCGTTGCCCCCAATGTCTTTGCTAAAGACAAAATAACTTCCTTGAGTCGGCTGGTAAGTTGCGCCGCTGACCCGTTCAGGAAAGAAGGTCATCTGCTGGCGGCTGCCCAAAGGAAACTTGACCCGATGCACCTGGGGCGTGTCTGCAAAACGAGTCGAAATCAGCATTTCTCGCTTAGTTGGGTGCCAACTCGACAAACTTGCCGATCGGAACTGCGTATAGCGATCGACCGTTTCGGCCAGCACCGCCGGAATGGTAGGAATGCCGTCAGCGACTAAATTTTCGTTGGGCACGATCGCGGCCCCTTGAGCAAAAACCATAAGCGAAGGGAGGAGAACAACTGCAACAATAGCGGTGATGAAGGTTGAGAAAAATTTCATCCCTCAATCATCGCAAATCAGGCAATCAGCTAAACGCCGCGCTTTACAAACTGCAAAGATCGCGACGTTTGAGCAGCCGATCGCTTCCCCGTTTTATGCTCCGGCAAACGCCTGCTGCCCTTGATGAAGAGCATGACTCGAGCGCTCTAGCCAGTTAACGCTCCGCAGCCACTTCCAAACCCCGGTCGATCGTCTGACCATCACGCCTTGGCTACAGTCTTGGATGAGCTGTTCAAGCTCGGCGATCGTAAAGCAATAGCCTAACTGGTCAGAGATTTTGAGAAACTCTTCGGGCGAGGCCACCGCCATAAATTTTTCACGAATAATTTGATCTTGAGCCGCCGCTGTCAAAAATCGAGTTGCACTTTCCACAGACATCTTCACAGTCTCCTGAGTAATCGTAAGTACTTGCTGTTGAGTGGGTGCAATGAGTTTTTTCAAACTTCAGGGGGCGCTTTACTGGCACTTTATCAACGATGAACCGTCACTATAAGTATAAAATACTACACAACACCCGTGCTTAGGTATGATTTGGGACAAATTCATCAGAAATTATTAGTTGTAGCGTGACCTTACGGAGACACCCTTCTTCCTTCTCGGCTAGAAGGCTTGATATCGGCTGCTTTTTGGGGAGTTGAGCGCTGCTGCCAGACCGTTTGAGCGCGATCGTCCCGGCTTTGAATCTGCGGCTCAACCTTCAGCAGTCGCTCAGTGGAATTGAGACTTGGATGATCGAGCCGCTGAATCTCTTGCTCTCGCTGCTCTTGCCCTTGTCTAAAAAAATCTTGCGAACTCGACGGCACCAAATCCCGCGAAAATCGCTGTAGCTGAGAGGAAGTCAGCCCTCCCCCTCCGTTTGCCTGAGCAGCAGACCCCAGCCAACCCATCCCCAATAAGCTGACAACGATCGCGGCACTATATCGAATCTTCATGATCAAAAACCTCTCAGGGAAACCACGGCTTTAGAACTCCCCTTCTCCACGCTATCGCGTCTGTCTCAAATCCGGTGAGGGTGTCAAGTTAAGATTGAGTGAAGTTAGACCAACACCCCGTGGAAACACCTGTTCATCAACAGCGCTTGCTGCAAATCCATTTAGACTTTGACTCGCTCGATCGCACGCCTCAATCGGCTGCCTACCTAGAAGCCGGGCAAGGAACCCCTCTATTAATGCTGCACGGGTTTTTGGGCAACAGCACTAACTGGCTCCCCCTGATGGAGCGGCTAAAAGATCAGTTTCACTGCATTAGCTTAGATCTGCTGGGGTTCGGAGCGTCTGCCAAACCCCACATCCGCTATGACGTTGCCAAAGAAGTTGCCTTTGTGCGGCAAGTCGTCAAAGCGTTGCAGCTTGATCCCTGCTATGTCTTAGGACACTCGTTTGGGGGCTGGGTCGCCGCGGCCTATGCCTTGCAGTATCCCGATGCTGTTAAAGGATTGCTGCTCGCGGCTCCGGCAGGCATTCGAGATGATAGTTTTGCGGGGCGCTATGACCATTTGCGTCCTTTATTATGGCAAACCCCGATCGTGGATTGGGCCCTCGCGATCGCGAAACCTCTCGTGAAATTAGCAGGCCACAGCCAGGCATTAGACACGATCGTCTGGGCCCGCCGCGAGCTAAACGCCCAGCCCGCCGCTCGATCGTTCCTCGTCGATCGCATTCGACCTGAAGACGCGATCGACACCGTAGAAACTGAAATTCATCGGCTGCGAGTGCCGACCTTGGTCATGACAGGCGATCGAGACGAAACAATTCCCCTCTGGCACAGTCAAACCTATGCCACCGCGATCGCCCGTGCTCAACTCGCCATCCTGCCCAACGCCGATCACGCGCTGCCGCAAAATCACGCCTCTGAGATGGCAGACGTGATCACTCAGTTTCTAAAAACCCTGTGATTTATTGACGGCTGATTCAAAACTTTGTCCACTCAAAAAACTTTACCTAACGTCCAAGTTTCTTAAAAAAATTGGGCAAACTGAGTCTACAAGTCCTGTAAGCGAAGGCTCTGACCGCGATCGCTTGTGATTATTTTCTGATTGATAACCCTCTTAAAAGCCTTGCATAAACCAGATTTTAGAAGTCAAGCTCTCAATTTAGTCGCGTCTCAGAGCAGAGAGCACAGAGGAGTTCACCATGGCGATTGATCACTCCATCACCCAACCTGTGACCGCACTTTTAACCACTCTTCAAGAACCAGATTGGCTGCTTCGCACCGTTGTAGAAAATCTCAATGATGGGGTCGTCATCACCGATCTAGACGATTGCGTTTTGCATGTCAACTCTCGCATGGCAAAGCTGGTAGGCTGCTCAGTGGCAGAAATGGTCGGCAAACCTGCCCACCAATTTTTCTCAGCGATCGAAGGCTGGCTCCAGTTTCACACCGAGCAGCCTGAGCAAGACCGCCAAAACTTCTATGGCTGGCAAGAAGGACAACTCAAACGCAAAGACGGCAGAAAATTTTGGGCAGAAGTCAACGTGACCCTGCTCTGCACCAATCAAGGAGACCCCACAGGCACCCTGATCACCGTCAAAGACATCACAGAGCGCAAGTGGCTAGAAGAATATCTGCGCCTTTTAGAATCAGTCGTGGTGAATGCCAATGAAATAGTGATGATCTCCCAGGTAGAGCCGACCCCCGACCCACTGAGCCTGCGGATCGTCTATGTCAACGATGCCTTTTTGAGAGCCACGGGTCACACCTCGGCTGAAGTGATCGGCAAGTCGGCCCAGTTGCTGTTTGGCACGCACACCTCAGCCAGCGAAATCGCCCGAATTCGCGCTAGCCTGCTCAAGTTTGAAGCCGTCAAAGCTGAATTGATTCTCTATCACAAAGACAACTCGCGGTTTTGGGTTGATCTCAACACAGTGCCGATTCGCAATGAGCAGGGGCAAGTGACCCACTTTGTGTCGGTGATGCGCGAGGTCACTGAGCGCAAGCAGGTCGAAGAACAATTGCGTCGCAACGCCTTTCACGACTCGCTGACTGGCTTGCCCAATCGTCTGCTGTTTATGGAGCGGTTGGCCCAGACCGTGGCCCGCGCTCAACAAAGTGCCGATCATCAGTTTGCGGTGCTGTTTTTAGACCTCGATCGCTTCAAAGTGATCAACGACAGTCTAGGGCACCTGATCGGCGATCAGCTTTTAATCGCGATCGCTCGACGGCTAGAAGCCTGCGTGAGTCGTGAAGATATGGTCTCGCGGCTGGGCGGCGACGAGTTTACCATTCTGCTAGAGCGCATTCAAAACCTAGAAGATGCCAAGAAAATTGCCGAGCGGGTGCACAAAGCGCTCTCGACTCCGTTTAATCTCAACGGGCACGAGGTGTTTACGTCTGCGAGCATCGGCATCACCTTGAGCACGACCGCCTATGAGCTACCCGAAGATCTCTTGCGTGGCGCAGACATCGCCATGTATCGCGCCAAGGCATCGGGCAAAGCCTGCCACGAAGTCTTTGATACAGAAATGCACACGCGAGTGGTCAACTTGCTGCAACTCGAAAATGACCTGCGAAGAGCCGTAGAGCGGCAAGAATTTTTGCTCTACTATCAACCGATCGTGGCCCTGGCAACGGGCAAAATTATGGGGTTTGAAGCCCTAGTGCGCTGGCAGCACCCCGAACAGGGACTAGTGTCTCCGGTGAAATTTGTGCCGATGGCCGAAGAAACTGGGTTAATCATTCCGCTCGGACAGTGGGTGTTGCGCGAGGCTTGTCGTCAAATGAAAGCTTGGCACGCCGCTTTTCCGAGTCAGCCGCCTTTGAGCATCAGTGTCAACTTATCGAGTCGCCAATTTTCTCAGCCGAGTCTAATTAAACAGATTCGTCAAATATTAGCTGACACTGAGCTAGAGGCTCACTATTTAAAGCTAGAAATCACTGAAAGCGCCATCATGGAAAACACTGAGAGCGCGATGGATATGCTGTTGCAGCTTAAAGCGATGGGCATTCAGCTATCAGTAGATGACTTTGGCACGGGCTACTCGTCGCTGGGCTATCTCTATCGCTTTCCGATGGATTTGCTCAAGATCGATCGCTCCTTTATCAGCCGTGTCGATGTCGATGGCGAGAAATTAGAACTGGTGAGAACCATCATCACCCTAGCCTGGAACTTGGGCATGGATGTCGTCGCTGAAGGGGTCGAGACCACTAAGCAACTGGCGCAACTCAAAGCCTTGAAATGTGAATATGCCCAAGGCTATCTGTTTTCTAAGCCGCTGACTGGAGCCGATGTGGAAGAACTGATTCAAGAAGACCAGCCCTTTAAAGACATTTTGCAAGTGCTGTTGCCCAATGGTCGGGAGACAGAGCATTTCTAAGGGATGTAAATTAAATCAGGTTAGTAGAAGATCATCGCAGTCTGTGAGCACGGCAAGGCCAGTCCCTGATGCCGCTCTTGGGCGGTGCTGCGCCTGGTTTTGTGCAATCTGCGAACCTGATACCGATTTCGGATGCAATTGCGACTGATCGTTTAATCCGACGGGGCACGGCAGTGCCATGCCCCTACGCTTTTTGTACGGGCATGGCACTGCCGTGCCCTCGTGCGGATCTGTCGCATTCACAAATCAAATTGGTATGAGTCGGAATAAACCGCATCGCTCTGGGATTTTTTGAACCTTGATGACGCGGTAATAGATTAGGCTAGTATTGCCTGGGCACGATTCAAGGTTTCTAGCGGTCTGGCTTTTAAGATCGCAGGTTGAGTTTTGCCAGGGTTGCCGAACCTTTTGTGTCGCGGCGCGATCGGGGTTTGCGCGCTCAATTTGTAACTTTTTTAGGGTCTAGTGATCTCATGACTGCACAGACAGCCTCTACAAATGATCTCGTTCTGCGCCAGCAGATTTTAGGGTCGAGACGGTTTAGTAACTATTGGTGGGCGATCGTGGTCTCGATCGGGGGAACCGGGTTTTTGCTAGCCTCGATTTCTAGTTACACCAAAACCAACTTCTTACCGTTTGCCGACCCTACTAAGTTGATCTTTGTGCCGCAGGGGTTGGTGATGGGGTTTTATGGCGTGGCTGCGCTGCTGCTAGCTGCTTATCTATGGTTGAGCATTGCCTGGGATTTAGGCGGCGGCTACAACGAGTTCAACAAGCAGACGGGGCGGTTGGCGATTTTTCGCTGGGGGTTTCCGGGCAAAAATCGCAAGATTGAGTTAAACGGTCAGTTGAGCGATGTGCAAGCGGTCAAAGCAATTCTCAGAGAAGGGGTTAACCCGCGACGATCGCTCTATCTGCGAGTCAAGGGAATGCGAGATATTCCGCTGACGCGGGTAGGTCAACCTCTGGCTCTGTCTGAGCTAGAAAACGAAGCCGCAGAACTGGCTAGATTTTTGAGCGTGCCTCTAGAGGGGTTGTAATGATTAATGAGGTCTAGAAAAGTCACTGGATGGGATGCCTCTTGGAGGGTTGGCCTCTCAAATTTGGGCACCTGAGCGATAAGATATTAGGTGGCTTTGTTGAAATGGGTAACTAAAAATGCAGACAAAAATCCGAAACTGGCTTTTATCGACTTTGGCGATCGCCATCTTCGCGATCGTGGGCTGCAATCCGCAAGCAAGTTCTTCTGCTCCCACCAGTTCCCCATCTGCATCTCCCTCTGCTACGACTGCGGTGCCTGCTGTTCCAAGTTCTTCTCCTCAAGCAGCAAATCTGCCTCGTTTAGAGGGCAAAGCAACCGTTGTGATGACGGTGAAGGGTGCCCCGATCACGATCGAGGTCAACGGCATTGATGCCCCGATCACCGCTGGTAATTTTGTTGATTTAGTTGATAAAAAAGTCTATGACGGTCTGGTGTTTCACCGGGTGGTGCGAGAGCCGCAGCCGTTTGTCGTGCAGGGCGGCGACCCGCAGGGCAAAAATCCCAACTTTCCGCTAGAGCAGTTGGGAACGGGGGGCTACATCGATCCGGCGACGAATCAGCCTCGCAGCATTCCATTAGAGATCAAGCCTGACAAAGCTAGCGCTGCCATTGTCTATAGCAAAACCTTGGAGTCTAAAAATCCTAAGCTTAAGCACACTCGCGGCGCGGTGGCGATGGCCCGATCGGCGTTTCCTGATTCTGCCTCTTCGCAGTTTTATTTTGCGCTGGCTGACCTGCAATTTTTAGATGGTGATTATGCCGTGTTTGGCTATGTGACTCAGGGCATGGAAGTTGTCGATAAGATTCAGCAGGGCGATCGCATTGAGTCTGCCAAAGTGACCCAGGGCATCGAAACCCTCAAAAAAGGTTAATCACCCTTGGTTTTGAGACGTTGACTAAAATCTCAAAACTGAATCTGGGTATGGATGTTGTGGTGACTGGAATCGGGCTGGCTTCAGCCTTGGGGAATTTAGACGCTAGCTGGAAGGGGTTGGTTGAGGCACGATCGGGCATTCGTCTCAGCCAACCCTTTTTAGAGTTAGCGCCAAGACCCCTCGCCTTCATTGCTCACCAACCTGTGGAGCTAGAGTCACTTACTCAACAAATCGTGTTGGACGCACTTCAAGATGCGGGGCTTGATCTGCCGCTAGTGGAGTGTGGGGTGGTGGTGGGGTCAAGTCGAGGCAATCAGGCTGAGTGGGAGAAATTAACTCGACAATCCTATTTAGAAGAGTCAATTTTTTTAAGTGGGTGGTTAAAGACGTTGCCCAATGCGGCGGCGATTGCTGCTGCTCGTCTTCTGCAAACCTGTGCCCCGGTGCTCTCGCCTATGGCAGCCTGTTCTACCGGAATTTGGGCGATCGCTCAAGGCTATGAACTGATCCGATCGGGGCAGTGTCAGCGCGTCATTGCCGGAGCCGTCGAAGCCGCGATCACACCATTAACGCTAATTGGCTTTGAGCGCATGGGCGCTTTAGCAAAGACGGGCTGCTATCCGTTTGACAGCGATCGTGAGGGCCTCGTCTTGGGCGAGGGAGGAGCGGTTTTAGTGCTCGAATCTGCGGCGCTAGCTCACGATCGCGGCGCTAGAATCTACGGTCAAATTTTAGGCGTTGGGTTAACCGCCGACGGGCATCATGTCAGTGCGCCAGAGCCAACCAACAAAGCGGCGATCGCTGCCGTTCGGCAATGCCTAAAGCGCAGCCACCTTGCCTCTCAAGACATCGACTATATTCACGCCCACGGCACTTCGACGCGACTCAACGATCGCCATGAAGCTCACTTAATTCAGCAGTTGTTTCCATCTGGGGTGCCTGTGAGTTCGACTAAGGGAGCGACGGGGCACACGATCGGGGCATCGGGAGCGCTAGGGGCGGCTTTTTGCTTGATGGCGTTGCAGCGCCAGATATTGCCCCCCTGTGTCGGGTTAAAATCACCTGAGTTTGATCTAGATTTTGTGAGAAGGGCGCGATCGACTCCAGTTCAGGCTAGCCTTTGCCTAAGTTTTGGGTTTGGGGGACAGAACGCCGCGATCGCGCTGGGGATCGCAGACGGTTAAATTTCTTTGCTGGCGCGATCTGGCGACGCTGATCGGCAAGGCGCGATCGCGATATCTTAAGACTGATTTGGGGGTGTTATATGACGCTAACTGAACAAATTCTCTCGCAAATTCCGGGTGATGGGCTGGTCGGGTTGCGGCGATCGGATGCCTTGTGGAAAGCCCTGCGAGACGAGACATTGCCCGTTGCTACGGTCGTTCATGAGAGTGATGATTTATTAGAGAACGTAGAGTGGGATGTCGTGATTTGTGGCGGCACCTTGGGAATTTTGATCGGTGCGGCTCTAGCTCGAAAAGGTTGGCGGGTTGCCCTATTAGAGCGAGGAATCTTGCAGGGACGATCGCAAGAATGGAATATTTCGCGTCAAGAATTGCAGGTGTTTATTGAGTTAGGATTGCTGACTGAAGCAGAATTAGAAGAAGCAATTTCTAGCGAATTTAATCCGGTTCGAGTTAGCTTTCTGGGTGGCTCTGATGTCTTTGTAGAAGATGTGCTAAATCTGGGGATCAATCCCGTTTTTCTATTAGAAACCTTGAAACAAACGTTTCTAAACGCAGGGGGATTGTTGTATGAAAAAACACCGTTTGAAGCGGTAACTATTCATCCCAATGGAGTGTCGATTCAAGGAAGATTTACGGCGCGACTGATGCTAGATGCGATGGGCTATTTTTCGCCTGTGGTGCGACAAGCCAGACAAGGGCAAAAACCAGATGCTGTCTGCTTGGTCGTGGGCAGTTGTGCCACCGGATTTCCTGATCATAATTCTGGGGATTTGATGGTTTCATTCACGCCATTGCAGCAGCAATGCCAATATTTTTGGGAAGCCTTTCCAGCCCGCGATGGCAGAACAACTTATCTGTTTACTTATGTCGATGCTCACCCCGATCGCTTGACCCTAGAAGCCCTATTTGAAGAGTATTTACGATTGCTGCCTGACTATCAAAACGTCAAGCTTTCTGATCTAAACTTTCAGCGGGCGTTGTTTGGATTTTTTCCCTGCTATCGTGACAGTCCCCTCAAACCAAAGTGGGATCGCATTTTGCCGATCGGAGACAGCAGCAGCAGCCAATCACCCTTGAGCTTTGGGGGCTTTGGGGCAATGGTGCGCCACTTAAATCGATTGACTCAGGGCCTTGACGAAGCGTTAAAAACTGATAGTTTGAGTCGAAAAGGGTTAGCACCCTTGCAGCCCTATCAGCCTAATTTAGCTGTGACGTGGCTGTTTCAAAAAGCGATGAGCGTCAAGGTTGATCAAGCGATCGCGCCAGATCAAATTAATCAGCTACTCTCGATTGTCTTTCAAGAAATGCAGCAGCTTGGCGATCCGGTTCTCAAACCCTTCCTTCAGGATGTGGTGCAATTTATTCCCCTGTTTCAAACTTTGATTAACACGGCGATGCGCCACCCGGCGATCGTGCTCAAAATCATTCCTCAAGTCGGAGTGTTGACCTTGTTAGATTGGCTGAAACACGCGATTAATCTGGCTTTTTATTCGGCTCTCTATCCATTGGGGGAAAAATTAGAGCCTTTGATCGAGACTTTATCCCCGCATCAAGTGTATTATTGGCATCGTCAAATTCAGTCCTGGAAATATGGTTCGGGCGGAGATTATAGGCAGTAAAGTTTGAGTTTAACTGAGTGATTATTTATGGATTTTTCGTTAGCTAGACAGCATTTTTATCAAGAAGTTCGACAACCCGATGAGCAAATCAGTTTAGAGAAAGCAGCCCTTTATATAGCTCAAGAAGAGTATCCAGATTTAGAGGTCGATGACTATCTAAATGCGTTGGATACGATCGCAGATGAGATTAGAGACCAACTGCCGATCGAGTCTTATCCCTTAAAGATTCTTAAAACTATTAATCACTATTTGTATGAGAATTTAGGATTTTCTGGAAACACTGAAGATTATTATGACCCTCGCAATAGTTTTTTGAATGATGTGATTGATCGGCGGACTGGAATTCCGATCACGCTATCGCTGGTCTATTTAGCGATCGCGCAACGGTTAGACTTTCCGATGGTAGGAGTTGGGATGCCCGGACACTTTTTGATTCGTCCGATTCAAGCAGACATGGAGATTTTTGTAGATGCGTTTGACAAGGGCGAGATTCTGTTTCCTCAAGATTGTCAAGATCGACTCAATCAACTGTCTGGTCAATCGGTTGAGATGCAGTCCCAATTTTTAGCGGCCGTCACCCCTCGACAGTTTTTAGCCAGAATGTTAACGAATTTAAAAGCAATCTATCTCAATCGCGGCGAGTTGGAAAAAGTTTTAACCGCGATCGAGCGCATTTTGCTGCTGTTTCCCAATGCGGCGTTTGAGTTGCGCGATCGCGGCATTCTCTACTTTCGGACTCATCGCTGGATTGAGGCGCGTCAAGATCTCGAAGCCTATCTAGAAGCCGTGCCAACTGCCGACGATCGCGACACAATTCGCAAACTGCTCAATCGCATCGGGCCAGGCAATTAAGCTATTTAGACTGCAACTTCATGTCTAGCTGGGTTTTGGTGGCGATCGTCACCAGTTCAGATGTTCTAGGATTAGTCGTTTGCATCTCAGCCGCCGAGGTCATCGAAAGCGTAGCAATGGGTGGCAGCAAGCGATCGAACCGCACCTTGATCTCTCCCTGCCCGGTCGTGTTGAGAGATTTTAGAGTCGCCGTTGCCCCTTTTGGCATCCCTGGAAACGTCAGCTTTTGGCTCTGGGCCTGCTGTTCAACGCCCACCTTTAGGGTGGCAATGCCATCTTTCAGGCTCACTAGCTCATAGGTTTCTGTCTGATTGAGCATGATTCCATAGATCTTGACAGGCACCAGCGCCCTCCACTGTGCGCCTACCCCGATCGCTCCTTCAGGCAGAGGGGCAGAAAGCTGCTCTAGCGATCGGAAGGACTGCTCTAGCATTTGGCGAGTCATGGCATCGACCCCTTTAGGAATGCTCAGGGTGGTCTTTTTGGTGTTTCCCCGATCGTCCATGACCAAAGAGCCGCTCAAGCCAACTATTTTCTTGATTTGAGTGCGCGCTGTGTTAACCACCCCCGGCGGAATTGAGGCATCGCCTTTCATGTCGGCATCGGTGTAGCGAAACTTATAGTGAACATCTCCGTTGGGGTCGATTTGAGTCACCACGGTTTCCATCTTTATCAGGGTTGAGGGCAGGTTGGTTGATTTTGGCCCATTCGGCAGCCCTGAAACCGACAGTTCCATCGCCGTATTCAAGGTGATAGTAGTGGTTTCGATCGTGTTCACGGCTGGCTTAAAGCGCAGAACTTGACGAGGCTGCGCGCCTGGGGTCACTAGCTCGACCTTAGAGTGAGACGCTGGGGCGGTCGAGGGGGTCGGCTGGGTGACTACCTGCTTGGCGATCGCAGGAGCTACGATCGGCTTTAGGCTCAACCCGGCAGAGAGCATTAGCAGCAGAGAACCGACCCATACTGATTTCTTCATAGCAACCTTATAGAGATAGAGGAACGTGAATTTTTAGTCCGGCACAGGAGCCGATACAATGCCACGGCTCTCCAGTTCGGAAGCGACTCTTAAAATGAGAGCTTCTTGATAGGGAGCGGCGATAATTTGCACTCCTAGCGGCAATTGACCCGATCGCTGGACGGGCACCGAAATAATCGGCAAGCCAATCAATGAAAGCGGCTGAGTAAACATGCCCAAGTTTGGACGAACCAGGACTTCGACTCCGTTTAAAGTCATATATTCTTGACCAATTAGTGGCGCAGAGCAGGGCGTAGTCGGAGCCAGAATGATATCGACGTGTTGAAAGATTTCACGAACCCGATCGCGATACCACCGTCGAAATCGCTGTGCCTGCACATACCAGTGACCCGGAATGAGACAGCCTGCTAAGAAGCGATCGCGGGTTGCCGGGTCAAAATCTTGAGGTCGCGTCTTTAGATCTGCAAAATGCAAATTTGCCCCCTCGCAGGAGGTGATCACAAACGCTGCCGCACGAGCACGGTGGGCTTCGGGAATCGTGACTCGTTGACTTGCGCCCAACGCTTTGGCGATCTGTTCGACTGCTGCAAACACGTCGGGTTCGGCCCCTTCTGCAAAATAGCCATCGGCGATCGCGATCCGCAGTCCCTCCGATCCTTTATAAAGGTCTGGGGTGCAAAGCTGAGGCGGACGCTGAGTGCAAACGGGATCAGTGGGATCAGAGCCTTGCAGCAGATCAAAAAGGGTGGCAATGTCGCGAGTCGATCGGGCAAATCCACCCACATGATCCAGACTGCTTGAGAACAAATGAGCGCCCGATCGCGATAGCCGTCCATAGGTCGGCTTGAGACCAAAAATTCCACACAGAGCAGACGGCACCCGGATCGAGCCGTTGGTATCAGACCCCAAGGTAATCGGCACTAGGCCAGCGGCGATCGCGGCCGCCGAGCCACCTGACGATCCGCCTGCTGTGCGACTGATATCGTGAGGGTTGCGCGATGCCCCATAGTGAGCATTTTCAGTAGTGAACCCGTAGGCATATTCATCCATATTCAGGGCCCCCACCAGCACGGCCCCAGCTTGTTTGAGGCGCATTACCAGAGTTGCGTCTTGGCTCGCAGGGGGGTTTGTGGCGTTGATTTTAGACCCTGCTAAGGTGGTCACCCCTTGAATATCAAACAAATCTTTGACCGCAAACGGCACCCCTGCCAGAGTCCCCGGTTCTTGACCTGCTGCGATCGCGTGATCGATCCGATCAGCATCTGCCAGCGCTGACTCAGCCAGAACTGTTGTAAAACAGTTGTAGCGCTGATCGTGTTTTGCAATGCGGGCAAGAGCATCGGCCACCACCGATCGCGCAGACACGTCTTGTTGCCGGATGGTGGCGGCAATCTGAAGGGCATCGGGGAAAGAGGGACTCATGGTTCAAATACCGGGGCGGCTTCAATCTCTTCAGGCAGAGGAAACTCTATGACGAGTTGGGCGATCGTGTGAATTCGCTCAAGGTTTGCCACCACTCCCAGACGATCAGCCGGATTGATCGGCAACCCGATTAGCGCAGCGATGCTCTCGACAGATTCGGTCAAGTCTCTTGGCTCGGTCATGGCAACTCCGCAAGCTCTGATTAGTTAACGTAGAAGCGAATCGTCGGTTTGAAGTTAAATTCCTTTAATTTTTAAGCTTTTGCCGCGTCACGAAGGTATGATCGCCACCCGCCAAACTGGGTGATTTCTGGCTGTCCTTCACAGAGAAAGGGTTCTCCCAGCACGCCCAAAACCTCTTCTCCGTCTGATAGTCGCACCTTGCCAATACACAATCCCGCAGGCTCTAGCCTCAATAAAGTGCTGACTCCCGATGCAGGCACTGCCCAGACTTCAACGGCGATCGCGACTCCGCCTTCCGTAACTTTCAGCATGGCGGGGTGACGATCGGCGATCGACCAAAGCCGATAAGCGGGTTCAGTCGTGGCTTCTCGCACAAAAGTTGCTCCGACTGAAACCAGGTTTCTGTTTAGCTCTAACCCTCGCATTAACGTGCCGTTGACGGCTAAATAAACGGTGGATTCCATTAAAAAAGACGCTGAACTCAACGCCTCTAGAGAGCTTTTGCTTTAAACATGCCTAAAGCGGGCTGAGATGACTGACCAGAGCCTGCAACCCTAATCGGTAGCTCTCAGCCCCAAACCCGCTAATCTGCCCGATCGCCACCGCCGCGATATAGGAATGATGACGAAAGGCTTCGCGCCGATAAATATTGCTGAGATGCACCTCGACTGTTGGGAGATTGACGGCTGCGATCGCGTCCCGAATGGCCACACTTGTGTGAGTATAAGCCCCAGCGTTGATCAAAATGCCTTGATGCTGATCTTGAGCCAGATGAATGGCATCTACTAGATCACCCTCGTGATTGGATTGCAGGGCAATCGTGACAACCTGCAAAATCTGAGCCTCTCGCTCCAACATCTGATTTATTTCGTCCAGCGTGACGGCCCCATAAATCCCAGGCTCTCGTTTACCCAGAAGATTGAGGTTAGGCCCGTGGAGAACCAAAATGCTTTGCAAACAGGTTAAATTGAAACAACGGGTTAGCGGCGGCGCTGCGGGTCATTCACAGGCACGGGGATCGGCTCCGCTTCGGGTTGAACGTCTGGCCCTAGCAGAGCTTCGATGAGTCTGCGAGTCCACTCTTTCAGCTTTTCCAGCACCTTTTCAATGTAATCCATTGAACAGACGGCTCCTTGAATATCGCTTGGACTGTTTACTGCTCTGTCTAAGACGAACCTAGACAAAATCAAAACTTCACGAAAACCTGATCAAATATTAACAGGATGCAACCGGAAAACCAACCGTTAGCTTGATCATTTTTTCTAGCTTCTCAAATGATAGCGAATTCTACGCAGGGATCAAGACGTAACCGATCATTTTTCTAGCTTGTATTTGACCGCTATATGTAGCGTCGATTGAGCGTTTACCTGCTAATCTGGTCAGGGTCAACGTCGCTACACCAAAGCTGCACGAGGGAAACAAAAGGCTATGACCAGAACGGGCATTGGCATTCGGACGGCTCAAGCGCGATCGGAGCGGATGATCGGGCAGATTCACGTTTATGACGGTGCCGGAAAGGGAAAGTCTCAGGCGGCGCTGGGTGTAGTGTTGCGATCGATTGGTTTGGGCATTCACAATTTTTCTCAAACTCGCGTCTTGCTGCTGCGGTTCTTAAAGGGGCCGGGGCGCACCTATGACGAAGATGCGGCTATTCAAGCTCTTCAGCGTGGGTTTCCCCATCTGATTGACCAAGTTCGGACGGGCAGAGCCGACTATTTTGGGGCAGACGAGATTACCAAGTTCGATCGTCAAGAAGCTCAACGCGGGTGGGATGTGGCCAAAGGCGCGATCGCGTCCGGTCTTTATTCCGTCGTGGTCATGGATGAACTGAATCCGGTTTTGGATTTGGGGCTGCTGCCGATCGACGATGTGATCAGCACTCTCAAACGCAAGCCCGAACCGATGGAGATCATCGCCACAGGTCGCGGCGCACCGCAAAAATTGGTTGATATTGCTGACCTGCATTCAGAGATGCGACCGCTCTATCACCCGATGGCCAAGCAGGGCATCGCCGGGATCGAAATCTATGCTGGGTCAGGCAAGGGAAAGTCTACGAGCGCTTTGGGAAAAGCTCTGCAAGCGATCGGCAAGGGCATTGGGCAAGACAAATCTCACCGGGTGCTGATTATGCAGTGGCTCAAAGGTGGGGCGGGCTACACCGAAGATGCGGCGATCGCGGCGCTGCGTCAAATTTATCCAAACTTGGTCGATCACCAGCGATCGGGGCGCGATGCGATCGTCTGGCGCGGTCAGCAGCAAGAACTCGATTATGTCGAGGCAGAACGAGCTTGGGAAATTGCCCGGGCGGCGATCGCGTCGGGGCTTTACAAGACCATCATTCTAGACGAGCTAAATCCGACGGTGGATTTGGAACTGCTGCCTGAAGAACCGATCGTGCAGGCCCTGCTTCGCAAACCTCGTGATACCGAAATCATCATCACCGGGCGGTGTAAAAATCCTCTCGCCTACTTTGACTTGGCCACGGTGCACTCTGAGATGATTTGTCACAAACACTACGCTGAGAAGGGCATCGATCTGAAGCGTGGCGTAGATTTTTAGTCTCTATAGTTGGGTAGCCCCCAAAAGATTTTTTGAACTTGAGGTGAAGGGCTGGGCCGTGGGTACTCTGAGTTCGGGATTCTCAACGAGGTAATTTCACTGACTGCACACGTCCGATCGCTCCCTCATTTGCCTAAGGATTGTCAACGAAGACTGCAAAATTCACAGAGTCTCTCAGAAAATTTACAGAGTCTTCATGGTTTAGGTATGTTCGCTTACTGACTCATGACTTCTGACTAGATTAGCGTTTATACTTAGCTCCCAATCCTTCATCGTTAATGCTTTTTATGCCTAGCCTTTCAGCTAAGATTCCGTTTGTTGACCTCTCGGCTCAACACCAGCCTCTTCAAGCGCAGATTGAGCAAGCCATCCGAGAGGTGATGCTGCGGGGCGATTATGTGTTGGGTCAAGCCTTGGGTGAGTTTGAGCAAGCGTTTGCGGCGGCCTGTCGATCGCACCACGGCATCGGGGTTGCCTGCGGCACTGACGCGATCGCTCTAGGGCTGCAAGCCTGCGGCATTGGCAAAGGCGATGAAGTGATCTTGCCCGCCAACACCTTTATCGCCACCCTGATCGGCATCCAGCGATCGGGCGCAACCCCAGTTTTAGTGGACTGTGACGCTAAAACAGCCCTGATCGATCTCGCCGCCGCCGAAAAAGCGATCACCCCCAAAACCCGCGCCATCATTCCAGTGCATCTCTATGGGCAAATGGTGTCACCGACGCTTTTGCTCGATCTCGCCCACACCTATGACTTGGTGATCTTTGAAGACGCGGCTCAGTCCCACTTAGCCGAGCGAGAAGGCTATCGAGCCGGGTCGATTGGCGCTGCCGCAGCCTTTAGTTTCTACCCCGCTAAAAATTTGGGTGCTTTGGGTGACGGGGGCATGGTGATTACGGGCGATGAAACGATCGCTCAAAGGGTGAGAGCACTGCGAAACTATGGGGCACCCCGTAAATATTTTCACACTGAGCAAGGCACCAACAGCCGTTTAGACACCATCCAAGCGGCGGTCTTAAACGTGAAGCTGCCCCATCTCGAAGACTGGAACCGCGATCGGGCCCACATTGCCGACCAATACACCACGCTTCTTAAACCGCTACACGCTCAAGGGATCTTGCCAATGCAAAACCAATGTGGCCAAGGGCACGTCTATCACCTCTATGTGATCAGAGTGATGGCCGAGGCGCGGGACGGCTTGCCTGCCTGTAAGCTCGATCGCGACTCGCTGCAAATGCAATTTGCTCAAGAAGGCATTCAAACCGGAATTCATTACCCGCTGCCGTGTCACCTTCAGCCCGCGTTTCAAGAGTTGGGCTATCGGGTGGGCGACTTTCCGATCGCTGAAACTTTATGTCAAGAGATTTTGTCTCTACCGATGTATCCAGGGTTGAATGACCCGCAGATTCACCGCGTTGTAGAGGTGTTAGACGCTTCTTTAACTGCTCAGTCAGCCCTGCTGCTCTCGACGTAACGCCATGCGAATTCGTCTTTTTTCTTCTCCGCTTGTCGATCGCTATGGGAGCAGCGTTGCCCTGATGGGACTATTGACGTTGCTCTATGCCCCCCTCTTGCTGCATTGGCTAGATGGATGGCTTCGCAAAAGCATCAGCATTGAGCACGAATATTTTAGCCACGGGGTAATCGGGCTGCCGTTTGCGGCCTATGTCGCCTGGGTGAATCGCAAACGGTGGCAGCGATTAGAGGAACCGAGTCAGCCCCCGATCGGGTTAGAAAAATTCGGCGGCGCGCTCTTGCTGCTCGTCGCCGGAGCTTTTTATCTGAGTGGATTGCCCGATTTTGTCAATCTGTCACTCCCGGTTTTGCTAGCCGGAATTTGTCTCTGGCTAAAGGGATTACCGGGTTTAAAGCTGCAAAGTTTTGCCTTGCTGCTGGTATTTTTGGCAACGCCGAGCGAGATTCCCTATTTAATCGCGCCTTACACCTTGCCGCTGCAAAGTTTTATCGCGAGCACAGCAGGCTTTATTCTTAACCAACTGGGTCTAAATGTCACTGTTGAGCAAATTTATCTCTACGTTAATGGGCAAATTGTCGAAGTGGCCCCCTACTGCGCGGGGCTAAAAATGCTGTTTACGAGTTTATATGTCGCGTTAATGCTGCTTTATTGGACAGATTTGCTGCGATCGCGCATTATCTCAATTCTGTTTCTCGGCTGCACTGGAGTGATTAGCATCAGTGCTAATATCCTTCGCAACACCCTTCTGACCTACTTTCACGGCACTGGAAAAGACCAGGCCTTTGACTGGCTTCATCAAGGCTGGGGCGGCGATGTCTACTCGGCCTTGATGTTGGGTCTGCTCGTCGTGCTCGTGAATTTGCTCGATCAACATTTCTCCCCGGCTGATTAGGTTGCAAATCCTGTTTAATTTTTGACAATGATCAGGTCTCTCCGCAAATCTCTGCATCTCTATTGGTCTAAAATTGCCCTACTCTGGCTGCTGCTGATGTTGGTGGCGATCGGGGCCGTTCCGGGCTATCTCTCAGGCAAGTGGCGGTGGGTCGAGCCGCCCAAGGTGGCGACCCTCTCTCAATTGACCAAACTGCGGCAGGTGGGGTTAACGGTGCCGGGGTGGCAGACCCTCAAGCGCGAGGCCACCCAAGTTGGCGAGCACAAATGGCTGCGGCAAGAACTCGTCAATTCCAGTCAGACTAAGGCGATTTTGCTGTTGTTTCCGCAGAAGGGCAACCGCGAACAGCCCGAAGTTGAGTGGAGCGATATCAACGGCTTTCAAAGCTGGGAAACCGAGGGCGATCGCCGGGTTGACTTCACCCTATCTCAACCCGCTGTCAAAGTGACGGCGCAATTTTTTAGAGGGCTGACCAAACCCAAACCGGGTAACTCACAGCCTGTTCGACGACAGACCTACGCGGTGCTGCAATGGTATGCCTGGTCAACAGGCGGACACCCCAGCCCCGATCGCTGGTTTTTTGCCGATCGGGTGGCTCAGTGGCAAAATCGCCGCATTCCCTGGGTGGCAGTCAGCGTGTGGATGCCGATCGAGCCACTGGATACGATCGATCAGCACTGGCCCGCTTTAGAGTCTCTGGCTCAAGCCGTGCAGTCAAGCCTGATGTCGGGGGTTCTAAAGTCCTGAAAGGCAAACCCAAATCGAACTTAAAATCATCGGTCTAAGGGCTGAGAGATACAATAGCAACAGCTTAGAATCGTGACCTAAACCCAGTCGGAGTCGAGCTACCGAGATGATTTCATCCCCAGCCCTGAGAGCGTCTGAAACCGATTATCTAGCAAATTTTCCATGACCCCGATCGCCGTGAGTCGTCAGTTTATAGCGTGGTCTCTGTCCAGTGTTTATGGGGTCACCTCGACTTTGCCCGTTGCCATTTTGCTGGGAACGATCGCCGTTCAGTCTCCTCAAGTGGCTCTCGGTCAAACTCCGCTGCCCCCCGCTGCGCCCGCTTCAAAAGCCCCGATCCTTCAGCCCGCAGCCCCACCAAACTCCTTTAATCTCTATCGATTAGGAGCCGGAGATGCCGTTGGCGTGGTCGTTCAGAGGTTTCCAGATCTCAACTTTCAGGCGGTCATCGATCAAGATGGCAACATCACAACCCCGCTCTTGGGCAAGATTGGACTTCAGGGATTAACGATCGAGCAAGCTCAAGAAAAAGTCCGGCAAGGGGTGAATCGATTTGTGATTGACCCGATCGTGCTGCTGGCCCTGACCAATCAACGCCCGGTGCTGGTGACGCTAACCGGAGAAATTTCTCGTCCGGGCGTTTATCCCCTGCAAGCTCCTAGCCGCATCTCATCAGCGCTGCTGACTGCCGGAGGAGCCACCCAACGGGCAGACCTACGATCGGTGATTGTGCGCCGCACCTTAAATGACGGCTCAACCCTAGAAGAAACCCTAGATTTAATCGCTCCTCTCAAAAACGGCACCGCTCTGCCCGACCTGCGGCTGCAAGATGGGGATGTGGTGATCGTTTCTAAACTAGAGCCGGGGGCAGAAAAAGACTACGATCGTGGCTTAGTCGCTCGATCGACTTTGGTCAAGCCTCAGATCTCAGTGCGAGTTTTAAGCTATGCAAGAGGTGGGTTAGGCAATGTCGTGCTTCCCAGTGGCAGCACCTTTTTAGACGCGCTCACCGCCGCCGCCGTCAACCCCGATGCCTCTGACCTGCGAAGAATTGCCCTGATTCGATTTGACCCGATTCAGCAAAAAGCCGTCTCACGAGAAATTGATGGCAAAAAAGTCATCCTGGGAGACATGGCCCAAAACCTGGCGCTTGAGGACAACGACGTGATTGTGATCGGTCGCACCTTGGTCGGCAGGGTCACCTATGCCCTCAATGTGTTTACCCAACCGTTTCGAGATGTTTTGGGCTTCTTATTATTTTTTAGAGAACTGGGGAGAGGCGCTAGCAATCTCTTTGGCCCAGCTAACAATAACAATGGCAATTAACCGATCGTCCCCTTAATTTACCTTCTGTCGTGTGCTGCTGTAAGCAACTCAGCCTTAAAGGGACTGAGCTTTAGCCACAGTTTTGAATCGTCGGAAAGAGGGTCATCTGACCCGCTAGTTGACAACTCAGCCCCGGACTTTCGGGCTGGCTTACAGACAACCCCAAAGCAGCAATATTCTTAGCCGCATTCACGTCAGCATCATGCTCAAACCCGCAGTGACCACACTTAAACCGCTTCCCGTTGCGATAACTTTTCCCTTTGACGGGGTGAAGATGTCCGCATCGGTTGCAGGTTTGAGATTGTGTAAGCAGGTGGCACGAAAATTACAGCAACCCCCGCGATTGCAGCCTTGTAGCCCACGAACAAGCGGAGTTGATAGAACGCCCAATTATTGGTTCTACGTCGCTCTACTTTGCTTCTAGGCTTCTGGTTCAGACTCTCTCTGATGTGGGTCAAGTCTTCAAAAGCCAGGGCTGCATTCTGCGATTTAGCGTCTTGCACGAGTTGCTTGCTGATGTTGTGATTCAACCATTCCTGAAACCGCCGTTCTCTCCCAGAAAGCCGTCTCGTCAGTCTGCGACTAGACCGAGTGCGTTTGGATTGAACGTTGGCTCTGACCTTGCTATATCGGTCACGGACAGATTGAATCTTCTCTCCACTCCAACTCTTTTCAGTGCTGGTTGTGGCAATGTCACGCCGTCCCAAATCAACCCCAATTACCTTGGGAGTTTTGCCAGTAGGCGGCGTTTCAAGCTCAACTACAAAGTTGACGTAGTAGTCGCCTTTTTTGGTTTTGTTCAGCGTTGCACTGGTCAAAGTTTGACCTCTGAGCAAGGCGATTTGATAGCCCCCAATAGACAGGGCAAATTGAACTCGTCCAGACTTGAGGGTGACTCCGACGGTTTGACTTTCCTCCACATACTTGAACGTGCGAACGTCCAGACTCAAAGAGGTGGGTCTAAATTTGTGGACTTGTTTGACGGCTTTGACGTTGCCAATCACGCGACGAATCGCTTGGCAAACATGGTTTGCTTTCAACCCCGTTGCCTCTCTAACTGGTTTATAAACCAGATGGTGAAGCTTCGTGGTGTTCCAGCAATTCTCACGTTTTGCGACTTCCAAGATCTGATTACAGGCAAGCGAAAACCCTTCCAACGTCTCGTCAATTTGTGGACGAAAGTTAGAAGGGACTATCAGCTTACATTTCACAGACAGGGATTGAGTCATGAGTCAATTATAACTCATCCAGAAAGAATACGGTGGTTAAAACCACGCGATTACCCCTTTGCGGAACTGCGAAGCAACCGTTTTCCTCTCAGGTCTGAAGACACTGAGTTTCCCACGTATCACGAGGTTCTATGACTCCGCCAATCGTTAAGCGCTATCTGCTGGCCGTCGATCGCTATAAGTGGGCCATCCCAGCCGGGGTGTTTTTGGGCATGGCGGCGGCGGGCGTGGTGGTGTCTCTGCCCGACCCAGCCCGGATCTATCAAGCCAATGCGCTGTTGGTTTCTAACCGTCCACCGATCGCCTTTTCGACGATCGGCACCGAACTGAGACAGCCGATCGAAACCTTTACCAGCGACTCGCTCGTGCCCAGAGAGATGATCGAAGCGGTGGCCAAAGAAGTCGGCATTCCGCCGCTCGAAGTGGTGAGAAACGCCAAGGTAGAAGTCGATGTGCCCAAAGCTGCCAAAGGTCAGACGGCTCCCGCAGGGGGCGCTGCTCAAGTCAGTGTCTCTTATAGTGACGAAGACCCCAAACGAGCGATCGCGGTAGTTCAACAATTTAGCCAGCGCATTGTCGAACAGAGTCGGCTCAACAACTCAGCCCGACTGCGAGCCGTGATCGACGCGATCAATCAGCGATTGCCCAAAGTGTCGAGCGATCTCAGAGCTTCTGAGCAAGTGTTAGAAGACTACGATCGGGTCGAAGGCCCTCAACTGCTGGCGGCCCAAAACGGAACACTGATCGGTGCCATCACGGGCAGCGAAAATCAGCAGAGACAGCTACAACTGCAACTTGATGGCACTAACGCCCAGATTCGCAGTTTAGAGCAACGGCTAGGGTTAGACCCCAATCAGGCCTATGTCTCTGCGGCTTTGAGTGCCGATCCTCTTTTGGCTAGCCTGCGGGCCCAGATTCAGCAAGTCGAGGCGCAGATTTCCCTTAAAAGTAAAGATCTGCGGCCCGAACATCCCGATTTGATCAACCTCCGCAAACAGCAGCAAACCTTAGAAGAACAGCTTCAAAAACGCGCTAGAGAAGTGATGGGCGGCAACGGGGTTGCGGCTCCCTTTGCAAACACCGTGCGGCAAGACAGCAGTCTCGACCCGGCTCGACAGCAGTTAGCCAATACCCTAGTCGGTCTCAAAACTCAACAGGATGTCTTGCAGCAGCAGTTAGTCTCAACGGTGCGATCGGAGCAGACCCTGCGGCAACAGTTTGCGATCGTGCCTAATCGCCAGCTAGAACGCACCCGCTTAGAAGATCAAGTTCGGCTCAAAAAAGCCCTTCACGATCAGATGCAGGTCAAACTGGTCGATGCCAGAGCCGCCGAAGTTGAAACGGTGAGCAGCCTCAATCTCGCCAAAGCGCCGTCTCTGCTGCCGACTCTACCCAAAGCCTCTAAGAGCATTCCGCTAACGCTAGCGATCGGGGGGTTGGTCGGCTTGCTGGTCGGCGGAGGGGTAATTTTTCTGCTCGACACTATGGAAGGCAAATTCTACACCGAAGACGATCTGCGGGAGGCCCTGCGATCACGAGATGTTACCCTGCTCGGCTCACTGCCGCTGGTCAAGAGTTGGGATGTCAAAGACTCTCCGGTTTTAGTACGCTCAGATTCTCCTTATTTTGACTATTATGAACGGCTCCGCAGTAAGCTGCGCTTGACAGAAAACAAAACGCTGCGCGTGATCTTGTTGACCAGCACGATCGCCGATGAAGGCAAAACCGTCAGCGCCTATAATCTGGCGATCGCGTCGGCCAGAGCCGGAAAGCGCACACTATTGATTGAGGCAGATCTACGATCGCCCTCCAAAGCAGCCTACGTAAATCTGGTAGCCGACCCCGACAGCCTTCTAGAACCCTTGCGCTATTACGGGCAGATTAGCGACTGCGTTCGGCTTGCGCCAGAGGTCGAAAATCTCTATGTGGTGCCGAGTGTGGGGCCGCAGCGTCAGGCGGCTTCGATTCTCGAATCAAGCGAGATGCGCCGCCTTTTGGAAGATGCCAGAGGGCGATTTGATCTCGTCGTGCTAGACACCCCTGCCTTGAGTCGCTGCAATGATGCGCTGCTGTTAGAACCCTATAGTGATGGGCTGGTGATGGTCACCCGTCCGGGTGTGACCCAAGAAAGCATTTTGACCGAGGCGATCGACCATCTCAGCGAAACAGACGATCACAAGCTGCTAGGGGCAATTATTAACGGCGTAGATATCCATCTGCCGCGCAGGGTTGAAGAGGCGATGATGGCGCAATCTCATCAGCCCCCCGTCACCGTTTTGGGACGTGAAACCATCAACGGCACCCATTCCCATAGTTGACAGAAAATCCCTGGAGAAATTTTCTACGAAATTTACAACTAACTCGTTAAGTCACAAACAAACGACGCTATGATCGATTCCTCAGCAAGCTCTACGGCTAGCCCAGCGTTCAAAAACCATTAGTTTCACCCTCTAAATTTAGGAATTTGCCCAGTGACTCAGACTAACTCAGACTTCTTGGCAAGCGCTGATCCCGCGATCGCCGACCTGATTCAGCAGGAGCTTCATCGGCAACAGGATCACCTCGAACTGATTGCAAGCGAAAACTTTACGTCTCCTGCGGTGATGGCAGCCCAAGGCTCAGTGTTAACCAACAAATATGCAGAGGGGCTGCCCGGCAAGCGCTATTACGGGGGGTGTGAGTTTGTCGATCGCGTCGAGCAACTCGCCATCGATCGGGCTAAAGAATTATTTGGGGCCGCTCACGCCAACGTGCAGCCTCACTCAGGTGCCCAGGCAAACTTTGCGGTTTTTCTGGCTCTGCTCAAGCCCGGTGACACGATCATGGGCATGGATCTGTCCCACGGGGGGCACCTGACTCATGGGTCACCTGTCAACGTGTCGGGCAAGTGGTTCAACGTCTCTGACTATGGCGTGAGCCAAGAAACTGAGCAGCTTGACTATGATCAGATTCGAGAGTTAGCGCTGAAGCATCGTCCTAAAATGCTGATCTGTGGGTATTCCGCCTATCCGCGAGTGATCCAGTTTGACAAGTTTCGGGCGATCGCTGATGAAATTGGCGCTCATCTCCTGGCAGACATTGCCCACATCGCCGGACTGGTTGCCACCGGGCTTCACCCCAACCCATTGCCCTACTGCGATGTTGTGACGACGACGACTCATAAAACTCTACGCGGGCCAAGAGGCGGGTTGATTCTCACGCGAGATGCTGACTTGGGCAAGCAACTGGATAAAGCCGTTTTTCCTGGCTCGCAAGGTGGGCCGTTAGAACACGTCATTGCAGGTAAAGCCGTCGCCTTTGGGGAAGCCCTCAAGCCAGAGTTTAAAACCTATTGTGGTCATGTGATCGAAAACGCCCAAGCAATGGCGGCGCAACTTCAGAAACGCCAGTTCAAGATCGTTTCGGGGGGCACCGACAATCACTTAATGCTGGTAGACCTGCGCTCGATCGCCATGACGGGCAAACTCGCTGATCAGTTGGTGAGCGGAGTCAACATCACGGCCAACAAAAACACGGTGCCTTTTGATCCAGCCTCGCCGTTTGTCACGAGCGGTCTGAGATTAGGCTCTCCTGCGATGACCACTCGCGGCATGGGCACGGTTGAGTTTACTGAGATCGCAAACATTATTGCCGATCGGCTTCTCAGCCCTGACGATGAGACGGTTGCTCAAGATTGCCGTCGCCGCGTGGCTGCGCTCTGCGATCGCTTTCCGCTTTATCCCCATCTTTCTCAGCCTGTTGCGGCCCTGGTTTGAGCACAAGCGCGAGAATTTGCCTGGGTTTCCGGGTTCTCAATCCCTAAAGGAGAAATAGGACGGGTAGGGCATTCTCACGAGTGCCCTATTTTGTAGAGGTCGCCTCACAGGTTTTAGCTCGTGGAAATTAATTGTCCTCTGGGCTGAAATGGGCATGCCCGATCCCTCGCAAGAGATTTTTGCATCTTCACTAAAATAGATGTGCTTAATAATTCTTTGCTGAGTATCATCTGAGATGTAGTAAACTCTGCCTGACAACTTCCTGTCCTCCCTACTGCTATTTTCAGATGCCCTTTCATCTGTATCACTTTCTTGCCTTTACAGTTTCTGTGCTGGTCGTCTTCTGGAGCACCCCGCTTGTTAAGAAGATTGGTCTAAAAAGCGGACGAGTCGATCTGCCTGGGGGTCGCAAGGTTCATCAGCGTCCGATGGTGCGCTTGGGCGGTGTCTCGATCTTTTTAGGGGTCGTCTCGGCGCTGCTGGTTGTTTGGTGGACTGGCGGGTTTGGCATCTTGCCACCTGGTAAAGAATATGAGGTCTGGGGCGTGACGATCGGGGGGCTTGCCTTCTTTTTGATCGGGCTTGCAGACGACTTATTTAATTTGTCTCCCAAGACGCGATTAATTTTACAAATTATTGTGGCCAGCCTGGCTTGGAAAGCGGGCGTGCAAATCGAGTTTTTGACCAACCCGCTTTCTGGGTTGTTTCCCTTGGCTGACTGGGTGAGCCTCCCGATCACCGTGATTTGGCTGGTGGGCATGGCCAACGCCGTTAACTGGATCGACGGTCTAGATGGTCTAGCAGCAGGCGTTTCTGGGATTGCTGCCGTTGTGATGCTGATCACCTGTCTGTTTATGCAGCAGCCCGCAGCAGCCCTGATTGCGGCGGCCCTAGCGGGTGGAACGCTGGGATTTTTGCGCTATAACTTCAACCCGGCTCAGATTTTTATGGGGGATGGAGGAGCCTACTTTATTGGGTTTACACTAGCTGGGGTTGGCGTAATTGGGCTGGTCAAGAGTGTGACGACGGTCGCTGTTTTGCTGCCCTATGTGATTTTGGCGGTGCCGATTATCGATATGTCGGCGGTGATTCTCGATCGCCTCCGTCACGGCAAGTCTCCGTTTATCGCTGACAAACGTCACCTGCATCACCGTTTGCTGCAAGCCGGGCTGTCGCATCGGTTAGCCGTTCTGTTTATCTACTCGCTGACGCTCTGGGTGGGCAGTTTGGCCCTGGCGGTTTCAGGAATGCCGAGTGGTTTAGCCTATGCGATCGCGGCGACGGCTCTGCTCACGTTCACGAGTTGGCAAGTGTGGCGAACCGCGAGATGATGAGGCTTTAAATCCTTCAGGTTTAGTTTATGAGTTCAAGCGCAGAGATTATCAGCGTCGGCACTGAGCTATTGCTGGGCAATATTTTGAATTCCAATGCTCAGTTCATCGCGCAGCAACTCGCTCAGTTGGGCATTCCTCACTATTATCAGACGGTTGTAGGCGATAACCCCGATCGGCTTAAACGGGCGATCGCTACTGCCTGTGAGCGGTCAGAAATCCTAATATTTACAGGTGGGTTAGGGCCGACCCCCGATGATTTGACGACTGCCACGATCGCTGATTTTTTTGACACGCCGCTGATTGAAAGCTCAGAAGTCATGGCAGATATTGCCCAAAAGTTTGCTCAACGCGGGCGAGAAATGACCGACAACAACCGCAAACAGTCCTTGATACCCCAAGGGGCAACGGTTCTCTACAATCCGGTGGGCAGCGCTCCGGGCATAATCTGGCAGCCGCAACCCAGCCTGACGATTCTCACGTTTCCGGGGGTGCCGACTGAGATGAAGGAAATGTGGCAACAAACGGCCGTGCCCTATCTAAAGCGCCAGGGGTGGGGTCAAGAAATGATTGTGAGTCGGATCTTGAAGTTTTGGGGTCTGGCAGAGTCGAGTCTGTCTGAAAAAGTATCCGATTTTTTTGAATTGCAAAATCCGACCGTCGCTCCCTACGCCAATTTTGGGGAAGTCAAGCTTCGTATTTCTGCCAAGGCGGTGTCTGAAGAGGCGGCGCACCAGATCATCGCCCCTGTTGAAGCCCAACTTAGGCAGATTGGCGGGCTTGACTGCTATGGCAGTGACGAAGAGACGATCGCGTCCGTGGTCGGTGACTTGCTGACGGTGACTCAAACCACCCTTAGCGTGGCAGAATCTTGCACGGGCGGCGGCTTGGGGCAGATGTTGACCAGCGTTTCAGGTAGCTCGCGCTATTTTTGGGGCGGCGTAATTTCCTATGACAACTCGGTCAAAGTGGCGCTGCTGGGCGTTGACCCTGAGACCCTAGCCCAAGAGGGAGCCGTCAGCGCAGCCGTGGCCCAACAAATGGCCGTGGGGGTGCGATCGCGGCTCAACACAACTTGGGGAGTGAGCATCACAGGCATCGCCGGGCCCGATGGCGGCACTGACACCAAGCCTGTGGGGTTAGTCTACATTGGGCTAGCGGGGCCGGGTAAGCAGGTGACGAGCTTTGCCCATCAGTTTGGGGCTAGAGGGCGGGAGTGGGTGCGCCACGTTAGCGCCTGTAGTGCCCTAGATCATCTGCGTCGAAAACTGTTGAGCGAACCTTTAGAAATGACAACGTAATCGGGTCTCTGGCGGCAATCTTCCCAAAGTGTGGGGGTTTGAAGTGGGACGATCGGAGCAGCGTCAGACAGGTTGCCCTAGCTGAAAGGGTGGATCAAGATTTCCGCGATCGCAGCGCTTTTTCTAGATCTTGAAGCAACTCGTCTTCAATATCGCGTTCTTCCTTAGCTTCTCGAATCATCTCTTGACAGGAGCCGATCAGCAAGCCAGCAACGCCGCCTACGATCGCATATTTCCGATCTAAATTTTGATAGATCTGACTGGTGTAGGGAGACGGAAACAGGCTTGCTGCAATCACCCCAATTCCTGCGCCTACAAGGGCAGTCACCACGCCTGAGAAACAAATCAGTCTGGTGTTCATAGCACCTAGCTCCTAAGACAAAAATTCACCTGATGGATGGTTGACTTCTGCCTCAATTGTCGCAAGGAGATCTACGATCGCCACAAAATCTTTATCTGTTGTAATGAGTGAGCGGTTTAACGCTCGGTCGGGTTAGCCGATGGTTCGCTGCGGGGATCTAAATTGCCACTGCCCACGGGCTGCGGCTGTCCGCCGTTAGGAGATGCAGGAGGCTGCGATCGGTCAGGGCGGCGCTTTAAGAAGCGAACTTCTAGATTTTTGATAATCACATAGAGCACCGGAACCACAAGCAAACTCAAAATGGTCGAGACCAGCAACCCGCCAAAAACGGCGGTTCCCAACGAGTGGCGAGCATTAGCCCCGGCTCCGCTGGCGATGACCAGAGGGAAAAATCCGACCAAGGCAGCGATCGAGGTCATCAAAATCGGGCGAAAGCGTTCTTGAGAGGCAGTGATTGCAGCCTCAGCAATGCTTTGTCCGTCTTCCATAGCTTGATTGGCAAACTCAACAATCAAAATGGCGTTTTTACTCGCCAAACCGATTAACATCACGAGGGCAATATTGCAATACACGTCGTTTGCCAAGGTTGGCTCGATCAGTCGCCGCAGCCAGATTGCGCCCAGTGCGCCGAGAATCGCCAAGGGCACCGTCAGCAAAATAATCAACGGATCGATGTAGCTTTCGTATTGCGCTGACAACACTAAGAACACCATGATGATCCCAAACAGGAAAATCAAGGCTCCTAAACTGCCTGCGGCCACCTCTTCTCGGCTCAGATCTGCCCAATCGAACTTGATGCCCGTGACGTTAGAGGCTTTAAAGGCTTGCTGCATCGTCTCGATCGCTTGACCGCTGCTATAGCCCGGAGCTTGAGCACCTTGCAGCAAAATCGATCGATAGCCGTTGAAGTGAGAAATGACGGCAGGCCCGTTGTAGGGTTTAATCGACACCAACTGCTCCATCGACACCATTTTGCCATCCCGCGATCGCACATAAAGCTGTCTGAGATCTTCAGGCTTGTTGCGATACTGTCCGTCTAGCTGCACATAGACTTGGTAATAGCGCTGTCCTAGAACAAATTGGTTAACAAACGATGAGCCAATACTGGTGCCAAGCGTTGTTAGAGCCGTTTGAAAGTCAACATTCAGAGCACTTAGCTGATCGCGGTTGATATTGATTTCATACTTAGGAGTGTTCGGAGTGAATTGAGTAAATGCAGGAGGAGCATACACGCCAGACTGATTTGCTTTTTGTAAAATTGCTTGAGCATTAGCCGCGAATTCTTGAAACGTATATCGACCGTTGGTGGTGTCTTGAAGCTGCATATTCACCCCCCCTAGCGGGCTAAACCCCCGAATCGGAGGCGGACTGGAGGCCAACGCCGTTGCACCCGTGACTTTTTTGGAAAACTCTCCGTTGAGGCGTTTAATCAGGGCGGTCACAGATTGGGCGGCTCCTTTGCGCTCATCCCAAGACTTGAGGTTGGCAAAAAAGATACCTTGGTTGGCGGCGTTGCCGTTGAAGCCTGCCCCAGCGATCGTGGCCGTCGATCGGATTTCGGGCACTCCTTCAAAGACGTGATGCACCTGGTCAAGAATATCATTGGTGTATTGCAGCGAGGCGATATCAGGCCCTTGAATAATGCCTTGAATGGAGCCTTGATCCTCACCGGGCACAAACCCCGACGGCACAGCCCTAAAGATCAAAAGCGTGGCGGCTAGTCCCACTACAAACACACCCAACACCAGATATCGAATTCGCAGTAGCCACTGTGCTAGAGACCGATAGCGCGATCGTGTCCAGTCAAACCCTTGATTAAATTTGCCAAAAAACCAGCCCAAGGGCCCACGAGCTTCTTGAGCAGGGCGCAACAGAATAGCCGCGATCGTCGGACTGAACGTGAGCGCGTTGAACGTTGAAACGGCGATCGAGAAGGCAATAATCAACGCGAACTGCCGATACAACAATCCCGTTGCGCCCGGAAAAAACGCCACCGGAACAAACACCGCCATTAACACCAGCGACGTGGCCAAGATTGCCCCGGTCAACTCGTCCATCGCTTCAAAGCTGGCTTGCTTAGCAGTTTTGCCTTGTTCAATTTTGGCGGTGACCGCTTCGATCACTAGAATCGCGTCATCCACAACCAGTCCAGTTGCCAGCACTAAGCCAAACATCGTCAAACTATTGATCGAAAATCCGAGCAGTTTAGCAAAAATAAAGGCTCCGATTAACGAAACCGGGATGGCGATCGTGGGGATTACTGTTGCCCGCCAGTTTTGCAAAAATACAAAAATGACTAAAACCACTAGTCCAACTGCTTCGAGCAGGGTGTAGATCACCTCTTTGTTCGATTCTTCGATAAAGCGCACGGTGTCATACACAGGCTCGACGGTGATCCCTGGTGGAAAGCCTTGCTTCAATTCTTCCATGCGGGCTTCGATTTGTTTGGCCACATCAAGCGCATTACTACCCGGCAACTGATAGATAGCTAATGCTACGCCAGGTTTGCCGTTGACTTTGGCACTGCTGCTATAGGTTTGAGAGCCGAGTTCGGCATGGCCTACATCCTTCAGCCGAATTATATTGCCGCCGCTTCCGGCTCGAATCACAATATTTTCTGCGTCGGATGCGTTCTTAAACTGTCCTTGTAGCTTGAGCGGAATCTGATAGCGTTGTCCCGGCGGTGAGGGTTCAGTCCCGATCGCACCTCCGCCAACCACCACGTTTTGAGACTGCACCGCACTGACCACATCGCCAACCGTCACGCCGCGACTCGCCAACGCATTCGGGTCGAGCCAAAACCGCATGGCGTATTGATGCTGTCCAAACACGTTGACCTGCCCCACACCGGGCACCCTGGCCATCTCGTCGTTTACATATAGATCAACATAGTTGCTTACAAACGTTGAGTCATAAGTGTTGTCGGGTGAGTAGAACCCATAGACCAACAAAATACTCGTGGAAGCTGTCTTAACGGTGACTCCTTGTTGTTGCACTGACGTAGGCAATAGGGGGATCGCCTGTTGCAGATTGTTCTGCACGTTCACTTGGTCGATGTATTTGTCGGTGTTGACCGGAAAGTAGGCCGAGATGCTGCTGGTGCCTGCTACAGTACTGGACGTAAAGTAGGACAGATCCGGTGTTCCATTCAGTTTGCGCTCAATCGGGGTGGTAACCGTCGTCTCGATCGTTTCGGGATCAGCCCCTACATAAGACGCTGAGATCTGCACTTGAATCGGCGCAATTTGCGGAATATATTCAATCGGCAATAGCGGTAAACACACAGCCCCCAACAACGCAATCACGATCGTGCAGACAGTTGTTAAAACGGGTCGCTTGATGAACAGATCAGCGATAGACAAAATCACGATCGGGGTCTCCTAAGATTGGGACGCTTGAGATTGCGGAGGGTTGTTGTCTTGAGGCGCAACGGTGACCCCTTCTTTGAGCTTTGACACGCCAGACACAATCACCGATGCACCAGGCTCTAGTCCCTGCAAAACCTGATAATTTTGCCCCTGGATGTCGCCCAAGGTAACGGGCACCTGATGCGCCAAGGTTTGAGTTTTGCCAGAGTCATCCGTCTTGTTGACGGTCACAAACACAAAGTTTTGACCCCCGATCGGCAAAACAGCCTCGGTGGGCACTAACACTCCCGGTTTGCGGTTCCAGACTACACGGGCTTGAACATATTGCCCATCTCGCAACAGCCCGTTAGAGTTTGGAAACCGCCCTTTACTCAAGATGGTCTGCTGAGTCGGGTCAGTTGTCGAAGCGATATACCCGATCGAGCCTGTTGACAATCGCTTTTTAGTCGTGGGATCAATCAGTTCGACCGGAAGTCCAGACCGCAACTGAGCAGAGCGACTAGACGGGATCGCCAAATTGAGATCAAAGGCATCGGTCTGAATAATCGTGGTCAGGGTCTGCCCCGTGTTGACATAATCGCCCACCTTCACCGGAAAATCGCCCACAACCCCTGTGACTGGAGCCACAACCCGCTTGAAATTGAGATTGACTTGACTAGCTGCCACTTGGGCATCTGCCGCTTTAATATTGGCTTGAGATTGTTGCACTCCTGCCTGCGACGCGTTTACCTGTTTGTCGGCGGCACTGAGATCGGCGATCGCCGTTTGCAAATTATTTCTAGCAATATCTAGCTGCTGCTGAGGAACGGCACCATCACGAGCAAGGCTCTGATAGCGATTGAACTGCGTCTGCTGAAGTTGAACGTTTGCGGCCGCTTTGTCGCGGGCCGCTTGGGTGGCTGCAAGCTGTGCCTGAGCAGTTCCCAGCCCGGCTCTGGTGGCGTTGGCAGAAGCGCTAGCGCTGTTGACGTTGGCTTCTGTCTGGTCAATGCTCAACTCCAGAATGGGCGTACCTTGCTGCACTCGCTGACCGCTTGCTACTAAGATCGAACTAATTCGCCCTTGAATTTGCGGTTGAAGCGTCACTCTCTGCGGAGCCTCTAGCGATCCAACAAACTCGGAGCTTTCTTCAATCTGGGCTGAGTTAATTTGTTGAACTTTGACTAAGGGGGGTGGTGGGGCGGTGGCGCTGGCCTTGCGATCGGATGATTGACACCCGCTTGCGGACAACCCCACTGTTAGAGCGATCGCCAGAATGGGTGTGGTCGATCGCGCTCGATCTAAAAATCCTGACTGCCAAAGGTTTTGGGTCATAGCAAAAATATTGAGCCACTCTGAGCGGTGAGGAAATATAAGAATTAGTCAGAGATAAACGCTGCAAGAGTCAACATAAGACGAGCTTTTAAGGAACGCTGATATCGTCTGAGCGCCAGCAGCACAACAAGAGCACCCGGTTAATAAACCATAATGGGCACCTGACGATCGCCAAGAAGCCCTGCTTATCGGACAACTTTAAAAGGCGCGATCGGTTTAAACATCACTCTTGAGAGATATCTCTCAGAGACGGCCAAGGCTGCCGCTTCTTATCAACTCACTTTTTAGTTAGAGGCCACTTTGCAAGCCGCATCTGACCCTGACTCAGGCGGCAACAGCGCTACCACATGAGGAACTGGGCGCGGCGTATAGCTCATCATCGATTGACCCTGATAGGCCAGCGAGGCGCTCGCCCCTGAGTCGAGCATGATCGCATCACGCAGCCCGGCCCGACTGAGCACTTCTCCAAACTTCACCGAGTTGACATAATCGCCCGACACGCCGACCACCGGACGGTTTGCCCAATCAATGCCCCAAAAGGCCCGATCGCGCTCGGCATCAAATCCATAGAGTTTGCCAAAGCTTTGAGCCTCTTGAGGCTGACCGTCTTTGACTAACCAAGCCGCCGCCACAAACGCATCAGTCAGCCCTGGTAAGTCGCTCTCCATGCCTGCTTGCGTGTTGTGACGACTGGGATCAAAGGGCACAAATCGCACCGTGCTGGCACTGATCAACACCAAAGGTCGTCCTTTAATCAGGGGCAATTCTCCAGGGTTACCTCGAACAAATCGGCCCGTTGTTTGACTCAAAACCGGCCCAATCATCTGATTAGAATCGAGAGACTTGAGCGAGAAAAAAGCGCCGTCAACCGCCGCGATCGCCGTCGTTTTAGCAGCAATCTCAGGCACCTGATAGCGGCTGTCTGCGTGAATGGTGATCGGTTTGCCGCCAGAAGCAAAGATGAGCGGCACCTTGCCGACTTTGGTGCGCGTGAGTTGCACGGGCGCATAGAAGTTTGATGAGTTGCCCAAAAAGCTTAGAGACGGCCCGCCATCAGCTTTTTCGATCACCTCGGCTAACTGAGACTGACCGATGCGATCGATCGTCAACAAATTGTCTGAATCTGCCGCAAATCGAGTTTCTTCGTCGTTCATCGTCCAAGCGGCTTCATACCCAGCTTGCTGAATGCCTTGCTGAACGCGATCGTCGTTTTTGCCCGACGGATAGATAAAATATTTGATCGATTGACTGAGTTCTTTTTCTAAAATGCGCTTTGACTCGACCAATTCTTGCTGAAGCTGTGCGTCGGTCATCTCTCTCAAATCGAGAGGATGGGTGAGACTATGAGACGCGATCGTGACTAGTGGATCGGCGGCCATTTCTCGAACTTGATCCCAGCTAACGCTCGATCGTCCCTTTGTGGTGCCTACTTTAGCCGGATAAATCGCAAACGCTGCGGGATATCCATACTTCTTTAGCAGGGGATATACAAATTTGTAATGCCCTTGATAACCATCATCAAACGTCAGCACGATCGGCTTTTTGGGCAACGGAATTCCAGTTTTGAGATGCTCGACTAGCTGATCAAAACTCACAGGCGTGAGACCATTTTTTTGAATCAGTTGCAGCGCTGCCTCAAACTCTGCGGGAGTGACATCAAAAAAGACTTGCTTCTCAGCAATGATGTCGTGATACATGATCACCGGAACTTTTGCCAATCGGGCCCGCCCATGAATTTGAGGAAACGGGGGAGCCACGATCGCGTCTTTCCAAGCCGGAGCGATCGCCTCTAGCAGTCCGCTAACGTTTGCATCTCGCACCGAGTGATTTGCGCTGCCCGCCGCCAAGTTGCCGATCGAAGTTGAAGCTTGATATCCGATCGAGGTGCCTTGGCGACACAGGGGAGTTAACGAAATCTCAAACCTAGAGAGAATCGGCGAAAACTTCTTCGTCGCTAGCAGCGCCACCCCAGCAGAATTGATCTGTGAGAGATTAGACAGCATCCCATTTGACGTAGCAACCACGAGGGAAAAAGTCAAGATAAACAGCGATAGGCTAATCGCAATCAATCGGTTCAGCCTAGACTTTAAATACCCGCGTTTTAACAGACTGAGCAACTTTGTCCATGGGGATAGCTTCATATCGGCGTTAACAGCAACTCCGTTGCTAGATCTAACTGGTTTTGAAGAGATCTTAAGGTGTTATGGAGCACATCTGCCAAATCTCTGATTCTTATATCAAGCGATTTAGCAGAAAACCTTTATTCTCTCAGCACGGACTCAATCTCTTGCTTTGAGATCGGAGCGTTGGCACGATCGGGAACTTCAACCACCATCAAGTAGCCCGAAAAATCCCGTCCACCTGCGGCGGTTAGAGCGCTCAAAATCTTGGGCATGTCGGCTTGCTGAAGTCGTCCCGTTTGGTCATAGAGTTCTAGGGCAGAAAGACAACCGATCGTCGGGTTCCAGCCTGCACTGTCAGGGTAGCGACTATTGTTGGTAAAAAATCCAGGATCTTCGCCGCTGCCGTGCACTCTAAATAGACCTCGACCCGCTTTGCCTGCCCAATAGCTCTGCTGGACTGCAAACTCGTTGCGCCAAGATGGTGGCAGCAGCGACTGATAGGCAGACAGCCCAGCAATTTGTCCCGGATGGTTGGGCAAAAAGGCTTTTACCCCCGGCTCAAAGGGCGTAAATAGCTTGACCAGAGGAAAGGTGCCATAGGCTCTAAAAAACTCCGTATCCGGCTGCGGAACGCTGCCCTCAATGCGGTAGACTCCCTGCGGAGTTTGCCCCCGCGTAAAGACGCTCGATAAACCATGCAGCGATCGGGTCAGCAAGGGCACTGACCACAATTCACCGTCTTGACGAACAAACTGCCCTCGACGGTCTTTTAAAATCGCTTGACAGAGAAGTCCACGATCGGGGCGACAAATCACATACATCTGAAGCTGGTTAGGGGCAATCGTCCAAGTCAACAGATCTTTTAAGGGTGGAGTGAGATGGGGGCGATCGAGACTCTCGATCGTCCGCAGCGTTGTCAACAGAGCCGGATCGTCGCGCCATTGAGGAAACCGTTGCTGAATCAGGGTCAGCCACTGCGATCGCAGTTCAGTCTCGGCACCTCCTTGCACTAGTGCCGACACCGCCATCGCCACCCATTCTGCATCAGGGCTACGATCGATGGTTTGCAAAAACTGTTGCTTTACGCCGTCATATTGAGTTGGGTTGCTGAGATAAAGCTGAGTGCCAACCTGCATCGCCATTTCCAGCGTTCGGGCTTGGGCGTTAGAGAGACCCCGGCGAGCCGTCAGCGAGAGAATTTGCGCGATTGCTCCATCGACTGACGCAAGCTGCGGTTCTGTGATGGCGGTTGACCAGAGCAAGTTTCGCCAATAGCGTTCGTTGGCATCGTTGACGGGGTGGCGGCTGAGATCGTAGCGATCGGGGCGCGTTTGGTTGACCTGCTGTTGGCGCTGAGTGTCTCTGGCGGCGGCGGTGGCTTGAGGAATGATCTGCGATCGGGCGGGTAAGGCGAGAAAGATGCCTCCAAAGATTAGCAGGCTAGTTAGCCGCAGCAGGGGTTTCCTGCCTTTTTGTCGTAATGTTTTTTGCGCGTCCATTCTACCTAGAGATGAAAGTAGCGATTTGATCAAGCCCAACTTCTGCACCCATCAAACAGTTTGTAGTGTACTCGGTTCGAGGATAGATTCACCGTCTGTTTTCCAAGCTTCTAAATATATGTCTTTGCCACGCTTGGGCCGATGAATGACCAAGCTGAACGGCAACCTTCCAACTTTAAACAAAGAGCAAAGCAGTAATGAGGATGAATCCGCTTTGGGGGCAAGCGCTATAACCCAACAGATCACATTGCAGGCTCCCAAAGGGATCATCGACGGATCTCTAACCCCAACTGTTCTAGAGTTGAATGTTGGTTTCGTTGTGCAACTCCTCTACTTGAATCAGTGAACCCTCACCCAGAACAATGTTGAACTTCACGAGAGAACGTCCAACTTGATAACCGGGCAACACTCGAACAACTTGATACTCTGTCGTCAAATCACTCGTGCCATCCCACTTCAGAAATGCCAGTTGATTAGAAGCAATCTCACTCAGTTGCGAGGTGAAGTCTTCAATGCTGTCGCTAACATTCACGAGAATGCCAGACGGCATGAAGAGATAACGCTCTTGTAAATCCAAAGTGACACTGACTCGATAACGCTTTTCGATTGAGCAACCTAACTCAACCGTAAACGAAATCGAGCTAGGAACGATCGTCCTAACTGCCATAGTTTTTGTCCTCTCGATTAGTTCAAAGAGGACAAAAACACGGATCTCTCAGACATTGTGTTGGGGTGAAATCTGTATGCAGGATCTTGATTCCAGCCTTTCAAGATCCCATAGCAAAGCCGACGGTGTACAATCATGAACGCCTCCTGAGTTATCAGTGCACTAACTTAGGGATGGAAGTCCTCGGAGTTCTGATCTTGTCCATCAGACTTCGGGGCACAACTCCATCACTGCGGTGTATTGTACTAGAGTTTTTTGTTTTTTGGAATGCTGAATTTTTTGGGAGGAGCGATCGGGTTTTGGGGAAAGAGAGGGGCGCGATCGTCCCTAAAGGTTTATAATTCCTCAACGAAATAATGAATATGATCTCATAGAATCAGAATACCTAATGAAAAGTGAGGGGAGATATGCAGAAAGTTTCCGGGTATCTGCCTAAATCGGGGAGATATACGGAAATTTTCCGTATAATCAATAGTTCCACGAGAACTGGATATAAATGTTACCCATTGGGAACACTACATCCACCCAGTTCCGTAGAACATTTCGTTGGAACCGACACGCTACAAATAGTCGTAAGGTTAACCGCACTACCAACTAAAGTTGGTGTTGCTTGATTGATTTGGTGCGGTTCAACTCAATCGTTAGCCTGCTTCGTCATCTGGGTTGGGGCGGTAGATGAAAGACTGTCTGTTGGTGTTCAGCAAGGAAATAGGGAACTATGTCGCCCAAGAAGTATGACCGAATTAAGGTATTGCTCTTTGCCTTCATCCTCAGTTCGCTCTTTGTCTCTAGCACTGCTTCTGCGACATGGTATGGCTCAAGTGATCCACGGGTTGGCATGGACGACGCATTCTTCAGAACCAATAGAAACCTTTGGGCAATTGGACTACTTGACCTTCCAGGTGGAGGACACTGTACCGCAACTCATCTTGCACCCAACCACATCATCACAGCAAGGCATTGTTTTGCTGCTCGTAATGTCAACCCTGGCGATATCATTTTTCGACCGGCTTTCGTAGGTACCCCCAATGCCACCAACTATTCTTACCGTCCCTCAATCCGAGGAAAGCGTATAGTCTTTGGCACTGGTCACGATAACAAGATTAATGACGGTGGTACCTATGTTCCTGGAGCGGATTGGACTATCGTCGAACTTGATCCAAGTACATACAGTCGGGGGAATCCGCCGAGTAACTCAGGTGTTCCTGATTTTCCAGCGACCTTTCTAAACTGGCCTACGATTGCTTCTAATTCAACCCCTAATCCCATTCCTTCTGAAGGAATTGACGTAACTGTTTTTGGATATTCGGGTGATTTTCTTGGAAGTAACGGATTAGGACATTACAACACTTGTAAGTTGAGAAAGGATGCAGTTTGCTCAACAGCTAGTGGGCAGCGTCAAGAGGGACTTGGCGTAGTTCTTAGTGATTGCTCATATGAAGGCGGTGCATCTGGAGGACCAACAATCGTCAATGCTTTTTCAAATCCAGCTATTATGTCCACGGTGGGTGGCGGTGGTAGCGGTAATGCCTCCACATGGACTGAAGAAAACGCAAACCGAGAAATCGGAACAAATGCATGGGCTTTTGCACCAGTTCGCGCCAAAGGATTCACAGCTACACATGGGAATGGACAATTGCTTGGGGTAACCAGTGGTGATGTCTTTTTCAATTCAGTAGCTTGGACAAGTCTTGATAGTACAGATGGTTATCGCTCCGCTGATCAATGGCGCGACTTCCGTGATTCCAAATTGTTCGCATCTCTCCTATTATTTGGTCGTCTTACCTCTGCAACAACCCTTGATGGAAGACGTTGGATATTTGCTCAAGCAGAAAATCAAACCTCAAAGGCTTCTCAGATTTGGAATAAATTTGAGACTAGTCCTGGGGTTTGGGCTGATTGGCAGACGTGGTTTCCAGATAGTGCGATGTCGAGAAGCGTAGTTGACATTGAAGCGCAGTCCGCAGGCTCAACAGCAATGCAGCTCTATACTGTTCATACAGATGGACAAATTCGCACACGTCGAAAGCTGAATACGTGGAATGCAAATTGGGAACAAGAGAAACTTCTTGGAACATTCTCTGGTTCTCGTGCGATCGCTGCATCAAGTACTGGTGGTTTTCAGCAAATTTTTCTAATAGCAGGTAACGACGTGAAAACAAGTTGGGAGATTTCGAGTCCAAGTTCCAATCAATGGTCTGGTTGGGTATCTTTCAGTGAAGGGCTACCCACATTGACCCTGCTTGATATTGCAGCCGGAATTAATCCTAACGGACAAATGGATGTTTATCTTTTGGCTAAGGACTCAAACAGTGTAACTTCCATTTATCAACGCCAGAAAGTGAGTGCGATACCAGGTTCGACATGGGGAGCATGGAATAGATTAGATTCAGACCCTGAGCTAAAAGGAAGCACACAAATTGAAATTATGACTCGGTCTGGTGCTACGGGGTTTAGACCACGTCTTGTTGTAATCAAGGATGGCGGATTATACACACGCCGATATAACGCAGTAGTAGCTACGAATGATAACTGGGTGCCGCTTTATTCGCCTCCAAAAGCTACTCCCTGTCCTTGATGGGAATGTTCAGAGGTCAGAGCCAAGCGATCGTAGTGCAACTTGTAACAAGACGCTATCAGTTTGTTTCAGTGGTATACCACTATGACAGATAATAATGAAAACAAAGGGTTAGATTCTCGCACTCAGATTATTTTGGCTGTGGTTGGTTTAATTGGCACAGTGGCTGTAGCTCTGTTTGCGAACTGGGATAAACTTTCTGCTTCCAATAAGTCTGCTTCGCCTACACCATCCACTCAGCTACCTATAACTTCTAGCAATTCCAGCAATTCCAGCAATGCTTCAGTATCCCTGCTAATTGGAGACTGGCAATTTAATGGGAATGGATATGAAGGGACGCTAAAAATTTCGGCTATTGATGTGAACGGGAATGTGCAAGGATCGGTCATGGGTAATCCGATCAATGGTTTTTGGGATGAAGATGCCCAGAAGATCACGTTCATAAGAATCATTGATTCTAAAGATCCGTCTACTCTCCAATTTCATACAGGCTACATGTTCTCAAATGGAGAGGGTTCAGGTAAGGTATACACTTTGGCTGGTTCTTTTGAAGGATTTTCAGGGACAGGTGCTAAGGCTCAGAGAACAACCTACGGCTGGTATGCTCGGATCAAGCAATAATGGTCGGCATTGTAGGCTTCGTTTACAAGATATAATGAAGGGGTTCTTCAACAGCCACACAGCGATCGGGAGCCAGAATATGCAAGCCATCCTTTTAAGTCGCGAAGAAGTTGCTCAACGTGCAGAGCAACTATACGAAGACAGGATTCGCCAAGAGGTGGAAGTGGAAGAAAACATCGGGAAGATCGTCATCATTGACATTGAGACAGGTGATTACAAGGTTGATGAAAATAGCTTACGCGCCGCTGACTACTTGAGCGAGAAACACCCCAATGCCCGACTCTTCGGGATCAAAATCGGGTACAACGTTGGTGCGGCTTTTAGTGGTGGTGTCATGGAGCGTGTGGTTAAGTGATTTCGGGTATTGTTACTGACGGACACGCCATTATTACCATCCCGTTTCGGATTCCCAATCGCGCTGACTTCCCAGTTGAGTTTGTAGTAGACACAGGATTTACAGATGAGCTTTGTCTCCCGCCAGAAGCAGTCGCTTTACTGAATCTTCCTTTCAAACATGATATGCGTGCGAATTTGGCAGATAACAGCCGAGTTATATTGCCAGTGCACAAAGCGATCATTCTTTGGAACGGAGAGGAGCGAGAAGCTCGTGTGTTTGCTACAGGACGGCGACCTCTAATTGGAACTGCTTTGCTAGACGAGCATGAGCTTGTAATCCAGTTCACAGAAGGTGGGTTGGTAACGATTGATGAGTTATAGTTCTCGGCGTGAGTGCAAACGCAGGCTAATCGGGTAACCAGGGGATTTTCTCCCCCAGTCCCCACGGCACCCCGCGTGCGGCTCCGCACGGGGCGCGTCCCCAGAAAAGTTTTAGACAAGCCAGTTCAATAGAACTGAATATCCAGGGCTGGTTGTGCAGTTAAGCGCCGACAAAATAGCTCCCCCGTTCGGGTTCATCGCCCAGTCGAGCTTTGCAACTCCTCCCTGCTTTCTAAGGTTCAGCCCTTCACCCTGTCTCACCCATTACGGTGAGTGTTTGGCTACTATGACCTCTGCTGACTTCTGCTCAATCATGAGTCCTGTTGCCATGACTCACGCTGCCTGAATGTCCTTAGGGTTCCGTGGCTCCCTAGCCGTTTCCCGCTAGACCTCAATCAGACTCCCGTAGACCCTCAGACCGCCCTTTGAGCAGATCTCCCCAGATAAGAACGTGAACTGTCTCTGCACAACTGCGTCATTTACTGTGTTCCCTGAACCAAAAGGCTTCATGATGTTGTGCTCACTTGCCACAGGAATCTCAGCCTTCTATGACGTTTCTGTCCGTCAGCTCGCAGATTTGCCGCTGGCTTCCTTCAGACCCTTCCTCGCGGAAACGCCCTTACCTTAAGCTAGTCGTTGTCGTCACTCGGATCTTTTGGGATCATTTGGACGTTGGTTCTCCGACAGGGGACTTTCACCCCATTAGTTCACACCCATGCTGGGCGTACACAAGTCGATGAAGCGGACGGGCGCGAGATCTTTGTGGGGATGCAAAGGTTATCTGCCGCCGCTTATCTTAGTCGTTATGCCGCTTCGATTGTAGTTTGGGAAGTTTTTTGAAGGTAAATGGTGAGGCGATCGCTCGGTGAGAGAGTTGCGTTTTAAACTTTATGCGATGCATTGCGCGGGCGGGATTTGGACGAGAGGGACGCTGAAGGATTTGCTACTTGCGATGCCCTACGTGTTAAATAAATTTATTCCACCTTTTCATGTATTAAGTTACTTGTTAAAGCAGGGTGTGCCCAATGAGTTTTTCCCTAATGGGCTTTTCCAGACGGAAAAGCTCAATATGATGCTGGGATGAGTGGAGGTTGCTCGTGGAAACCTTTTGAGATTACACGAGAGGAGTATGAGGAATTGGTTTTGGACTTGCTGACTGATCCGAAGTCGCACTTTGAGGTTTTGGATGCGCCCGCAAAGGTTAAAACTTATACAGAGTGGGTAGAGTGGAAACTAAATCATCTAAAGTGAAGGGCGAATCAGTCGCCACTGCAAAGCTACAATTTGATTAACATTCAGATGCTTTTAATATGAACTACCGAAATTACATCACGATCGAACCCGATAAGCGCGGTGGTAAGCCTTGTGTACGTGGCTTGCGAATTACGGTTTATGAAGTGCTTGAGTACCTAGCTTCCGAGATGACCGAAGCAGAAATTCTCGACGATTTTCCTGATCTAACGCGAGAAGATTTGAAAGCCTGTATTGCTTATGCTGCCGACCGTGAGCGTCGGTTTATGAGTGCTCCACTATCCGCATGAAATTGCTTTTTGATGAAAACTTGTCGCCCAAGTTGCCAAATCGTTTAAGTGATCTTTTCCCAAATTCGCTTCACGTTCGAGACGTGGGCATGAAGGCAACAATCGATCCAATCGTTTGGGATTATGCAAAAGACAAGAATTTGATGATTGTCTCGAAAGATGCGGATATGCACGACCTGAGCTTAGTATCTGGAAATCCACCGAAAGTTATTTGGCTTCGTCTTGGAAATTGTTCGACATCACAGGTTGAAAATTTGCTGCGTCAGAATTTTGACGCGATCAAATTATTTTATGAAGATGAGAACTTATCGCTGCTTGCTTTATCATAATGCGCCGATGGTTATGAATCTCTTCCAGGTTTTATGAAATGGAGAAACATCATGGTTATTTATCGCTGCATAACAACGCCCCTGCACACCGACCGCCGAGAGTTGATCGGTATACTACAAAGTTGATCTGCGGCGGGTGATGGGCAACGTTATGCTTAACATAAACCTCGTTTGACAGAAGTAGTTGGATGCGATCGTGAATCCGGGAAGCTCCCTAAAGTCCCCAATTCGGGAACTTTGAACTAGAAATTTAGTCTTGGCTTAAGGTCTTCCATTCAGGGAGAATTTAGAGGGCAGAAGCTGCTGAGAACGCAGCGGAGAAACTCGTCGGACTGACGTTATGTTTAGGGGCTTTTATGCGAAAAAAATAGCCTCCTCACGGAAGCTAAGTTTATGGTGATTTGACTCTAGGACACGATACATCTTTACCGATACAGAAAGTAAAAACTGTATAGAGCAATGCTGAAGGCGAGTCTGACTTAAAGAGTGGGTGAAAAATCCAGGGTTTTCACTAGAAATGCCCACTTATCGACAATCTCCTCGATCACTTTAGCGGTGGGTTTGCCCGCCCCGTGACCCGCTTTTGTCTCAATTCGAATCAGAACCGGACGATCGCCTGAATGAGCCACTTGCAGGGCCGCTGCAAACTTAAAACTGTGGGCAGGCACTACCCGATCGTCGTGGTCGGCGGTTGTAATCAGCGTTGCAGGATAGGCCGTGCCAGATTTGAGTCGATGCAACGGCGAGTAGGCATAGAGCGCTTTGAATTCTTCTGGGTCTTCTGGAGAGCCATATTCAGGCATCCACGCCCACCCGATCGTGAACTTGTGAAACCGCAGCATATCCAACACGCCGACAGCCGGAAGAGCAGCCGCAAACAGATCGGGGCGTTGGGTCATGCACGCGCCGACGAGCAGACCGCCATTGCTGCCTCCGGCGATCGCCAGTTTCGACGATGACGTATATCCGTTTGCAATCAGCCATTCCCCGGCTGCGATAAAGTCGTCAAACACATTTTGCTTTTTGAGCTTCGTCCCGGCTTGATGCCAGTCTTCGCCATATTCGCCACCGCCCCGCAGATTGGGCAGAGCAAACACGCCGCCAAGCTCCATCCAAACTAAATTACCGACTGAAAAACTAGGCGTTAGCGAAATCCCAAAGCCGCCATAGGCATAAAGCTCCGTCGGATTGTTGCCATCGAGGTTCAGTCCCTTTTTGTGGGTAATAAACATCGGCACTTGCGTTCCGTCTTTGCTGCTGTAGAAGACTTGGCGAGTCTCATAATCATCGGGGTTAAAGTCTACCTGCGGCTGACGAAACAGCGTACTCTCATTCGTCGCTAAGTTATAGCGATAAATCGTCGGCGGAGTCGTAAAACTCGTAAAGCTGTAAAACGTTTCGGTGTCGTCTCGCTTACCGTCAAATCCGCCCGCCGAGCCAATTCCGGGTAGGGCGATCTCTCGAATGAATCCACCCGCCAAATCAAAAATCTTGACCTCGCTGCGCGCATCTTTGAGATAGGAGACGACAAATTGCTGATTGAGCAAGCCAACACTTTCGAGCGTTTCTGCCGATTGAGGAATGACTTCTTGCCACTGTGGACGATCGGGCTTTGTCACGTCGATCGCGATCACTCGGCCCCGTGGCGCATCCAAATCGGTCTGAAACCAGAACAGGTTTTTCTCATGATCCACAAAGCTAAAACTCGCCTCAAAGTCGCTAATTAGCTCGACCACAGGCGCATCAGGATTGGACAAATCCTTGTAGAAAACCAGATTACGCGGATCGGTGCCCAGCCAAACCGAAACGATGAGATATTGTCCGTCTTCGCTCACGCCACCTTGAAAACCCCATTCTTTTTGATCGGGGCGATCGTAGATTAAACTATCGTCAGCCTGATCAGTGCCAAGCCGATGATAATAAAGTTTCTGAAAATAATTCGCGTCTTCTAGCTTGGTTTTCTCATTCGGCTCGTCATAGCGAGAATAGAAGAACCCTTTGTGATCATGCGTCCACGATGCGCCAGAAAATTTGATCCACTGCAAGCGATCGCTTGTGTCATTTCCCGTTGCGATCTCTCGCACTCGCCACTCTTGCCAATCCGATCCAGACGTAGACAATCCATAGGCCATCCAGGCTCCATCTTCGCTAATCGATAGCCCCGAGAGTGCCACAGTGCCGTCATCTGAGAGTTTGTTAGGATCGAGTAAAACTCTCGGTTCAGCGTCTAAAGCATTGAGCGTATAGAGAACACTTTGATTCTGCAATCCATCATTTTTGAAATAGAAATAGCGATTTCCTTCTTTAAACGGAACGCTGTATTTTTCATAATCCCAGAGTTGCGTTAAGCGTTTCTGAATCGCTTCGCGCACCGGAATTTGCTGCAAATATCCGAATGTGATTTGATTTTGCGCTTCGACCCAAGCCTTTGTCTCGTCAGAGTCAGGATCTTCTAACCATCGATAGGGGTCAGCGATCGAGACTCCATGATAGTCGTCGGTCTGCTCGATTTTGTGGGTGGCGGGGTAGCGCAACGCTTGATCAGAATTAGACATGATGCAAAATCCTAGAATGTCTATCATCTTCTAGTGTGCAATCTTTGCCTTAAAAATTCTATGGGGTGACGATCAGAGAATCCGTCTCTTTAGCCTCAAATTCTTTTTAAGGATTTTCCTGAGATGCGATCGCATACATAATTAGCGTAGACGGGAGTCAAATACCGTTTTACTACAGCAAAATCGAAATTGTGAAAACCACGAGTGATTATCATGCTATCCCTAAAAAACAGCTAAAGAAAAGCTATAGGTCGGCATTTTAGTGCTAGCCTGATCGAGATTTCCCAACCCGTAATCTCAGGATGGTATGATATCTATAGTGCTAATGTACTCATTATAGGCGCTGAATAAAGTCGAGCGCAGCTTCAGAATATGGCGAGGGGAGAAATCATAAGAAAGCTTTTCCAAAGCTTCTCTCGCAACGAGAGAGAGGGATTTTATGCTGCGGCTATGGAACTAATTCAAGAAGAGAAGAGTAAGAACCATAATCTACTTGCCAAAGATTTAGAAAGAATTCTGCAAAATGGTCATTCTAAAGCCCTACCTGCCAGTAATACTCTCTACAAGAATTATCCTGAAGTTCCGAAAGACAGAGAGACAGGATTATCGCTCATTGATATCAAGCCATTTGATTTAACTTGGGATGATGTCGTTCTAAATCAGAATAACTTGGCAATTTTGCAGCGCGTGACGTTAGAAAACCGAAAGCAAGAAGTTTTAGAAGCTTATGGGTTGCGACCCAAATCAAAACTTTTATTTTGCGGCCCCCCGGGCTGTGGCAAGACATTGACCGCCAAAGTACTTTCTGGGGTTCTAGGAATACCGCTAGTCTATGTCAATCTAACAGCAGTGTTTTCATCTTATCTAGGAGAAACAGCAACTAATCTAAAGAAAATTTTCGACTATGTTGAAAAGGGTGAGTGGGTTGTTTTGTTTGACGAGTTTGATGCGATCGCTAGAGATCGCAACACGCTTAATGAACATGGTGAGGTTAAGCGACTTGTCAACAGTCTACTTCAACTCATCGACACCTCAAGCAGTAACAGCTTATTCATTGCAGCGACGAATCATGAATCCCTGCTAGATAGTGCCGTTTGGAGAAGATTTGACGAGGTTCTTTTCTTTGGGAAGCCCAACCTGAAACTCCGAACAGCACTTTTGGAACGCTATCTTTCCAGAATTCGACATTCTAGTATTAATCTTGAAAATTTTGCTGCTGATTTAGAAAAGGCAACTGGTGCAGATATTGAACGGATTTGTATTGATACAATTAAGACTGTTATTCTTCGCGGTGATCGAGAGCTTACTCATGCTGACTTAAAAACTGCTGTAGAGCGTTATTTAGAGAGAAACCGTATAATAGCGAATTCGGAAAAGTCCGTAGAGGCAGAAAATTGTGAGTCAGTTTGAGCACCTAGAGTTGCCGAGAACCAGTATCGAGCTACCACGACGTAGCAGAGGTGGTGGCGGCTTTGGCTCTCGCAGAAGTGATCGCGGTAGTCATGGTCAACAACTGCTAGATCAGGTTTCAGGATTGACTCAACGCTCCAAGCAAAAAACTTCACCGTTTCACCTAAACCCAAAACTCATCTTCAAAATTAAGCTGAGTTCGGACGGCACGTTGCAAGAGAGTGCGCTCTCACCACTCGGATTAACGCTACTTGCCAAAGAACCAAAGGCGAATAAAGCCATTGTTGTTTTCACTTCGGATAAAGAACTGACTCAATTCCGATCACGTTTAAAAGCCTATAGTGGCATCAGTGACTCTGAATATGAATACGGTTACTTAGATGCAATTGAAGGGTTGGTGCCACTAGAACCTTCGGATCGAATTGGATGCCTACTAGAACTAGAACCCATCCAGACGAGTGAGCTTGCTGCACTTGACTTAGAGTTATGGCACACGGGCGACAGGGCTGAAATGAATAAGTACCTGGATGACCTGGATCAGGTCTTGAGAAATTGGTCAGATAATTCTGCCATGAGGATTAGCGATCGCTACGTAGGAGAATACCTCTGCATAGCCAGGATTAAGATTGTGCAAGAAGTTCTCAACCTCTTACTAGAAGAGGAATTCGTCAAGGAGATTGACCGCAGAGCCAAACCCAACTTCGAGACTCCTGCTGAGTACAACATTCCACTGTCTGATTTGCCAGAAGTTAATCCTCCTCCTGAGCAAAACTGTGGAATTCTAGTCATTGATTCCGGGGTACGCCAAGGACATCCTCTGATTGCTCCTGCTCTGGGAGAAGCGGAGATTTTCCCAGATTCAGCTAGAGAATTTATTACAGGAGGTTCCGATGATGGAGATGAGAAAACAGGTGGTCACGGCACAGGCGTATCGGGAATCGCAATCTATGGAGATATCAGTCAAAGCGTCAAAAATCGATTATTTCAACCAACAGCTTGGCTTTTCTCGGCTCGTGTTACTGATCATAATAATGAGTACGACCCAGATTCATTGCTAGAGAATCAATTGGATGATGCGATTCAATATTTCACGCAAAATTATGGAAACTGCAAGGTCATCAATATTTCTCTGGGAGACCCTCGATTAGCGTTTAGAGATGGGCAAAAGCAGTTTCGTCTTGCTGCAAAAATTGATGAAATTGCCTATGAATTCCAGCATAAGAACTTGGTATTCGTTATTTCCGCAGGTAACTTGCCTTACGAAGCAGGTTCAGGGGAGCAGTTGCGAACCGACTATCCAAACTATTTGCTCAATGAAGAAGCACGAATTATTGAACCAGCTACTTCGGCAATTGCTCTCACAGTTGGCTCACTTTCGCTGGGGTCTGGCAGTCTTCAGTACACTGAGGATGCCAAAAGAAGTGTAGTTGCACGGGTTCAGGGATATCCTTCTCCGTTTACAAGGAGCGGATTTGGTGTCGATGGCATGATTAAACCTGACCTTGTGGATTTTGGTGGTGATTTAGTTGTTGATGGAAGCCGTGTAATCACGAATGAACCAGGTGCTTCGATTCTGACACTTGCCAAAGATAATGCAAAATCAATGTTTCGTGCATATTGCGGGACTAGTTTTGCAGCTCCCCGTGTGGCTAATATGGCAGCCCAGCTCTTCACTCAGTTCCCAAATGCAACCTCAAACTTGGTTAGAGCATTAATTATAAACTCAGCTAATTTGCCTAATGAAATTCCTCGTGTTTTCCAGGCAAAAAATGACAAAGACAAGAAGCAATTACAGAAGCAGTTACAAATCTATGGATATGGTCAGCCCGACTTATTCCGAGCGAAATACTCTGCTGAAAATTATGTAGTCCTTCTGGAAGACGATGTACAAATTCCTGTGGGAAGCTTCCAGATATTTGAGATTCCCCCGCTTCCAAATGAATATCTGAAGACCAAGGGTACTCGAACATTATCAATTACACTTTCGTTTGATCCGCCCACTCGTCCAACACGAGGAGACTCCTACCTTGGAATCACGATGGAATTCAACCTTTTCAAAAATATTGATAAAGAGAGCATTATTAATGCTTTTGTTAAGGCTAGCAAAGAGGCTCCAACAGAGGAGTTTACAGAAATCTCTTTAGAGGAATTGAGGAAGATGCATCCTGGTAAAGGAATTTCTGTAGATCTTTTCCCCGGAAGCAACTTGAGGAAAAAAGGATGTCTCCAACAAGGGAAAATTAAGATCTCTCCTCAAGCTAAAGGATTCGATCAGCCTATGTATCTTGTTCTCAGTTGTGCCCGAAAATGGGCGAAGCAAGGAGAAATCGATATGCAAAGATATGCATTAGTTGTGTCTATCAGTCACTCAAATCCTGAAGTCGATTTGTACAACCAGATTAAGCTAAGGACTCAAATTTCTCAAAGAGTTCGTATCAGATAAACCCCTATAAAAGACATTGAGGTTTTAAGCGGTCATCAAAATCAGTCGCGATCGGTCTAATTTGACAGACCACGGCAGCGATCGCTGCTCTACAACCAGCCAGGCTTCTTTAAAGACTTCTGCTTGTAGGTGATAATCTTCTGCATGAGTTGGCGGCGCATTGAATTTGAGAAACACGGTCATGCGATGCGGCGTTTCGCTCGTTTTGACTAGCCAGCAGTCAAAGTGATTAGGGCCTCGATCAAAGCGGGTGGCGGGGTCTAGAAACGTGATTTGATGGGCACGAATGCCAATATAAGCGAGTGATTGAGGAATCGGGGCCGCGATCGTGAGTCGAATTCCCCACTCGATCGCCTCTACTTGGGTGGCAGAAATGGCGATCGCACGGGCAAAATTTTTGCATCCCGTCAGTTGCGCCACGGTATAGGTTTCGGGACGATCAAAGATCAAGTGTTTCGCTCCTTGGGCGACGGCTTGCCCCCGATCGAGCACCAGCAAATTTGGGCAGACCCGGTAGACTTCTTCTAAATTGTGAGTCACCAGCAGTGTCACCCCTGGATAGGTGGCTAATCGGGTGATCATCTGCTGCTCTATCTGACTTCGCAAACATGTGTCGAGGGCTGAAAACGGTTCGTCTAGCAGCAAAGCCTCTGGCTGACTGGCTAACGCTCTAGCTAAGGCAACTCGCTGCTGTTGCCCGCCTGACAGTTGATGGGGATAGCGATCGCTCAATCCTTGCAGGTGTAGGGCGGCTAACTGCTGGTGAACTTGCTGCCCTGCGTCGAGCGATTTTGGTAACCCAAAGGCAATATTTTGCGCTATGGTCATGTGCGGAAACAGGGCATAGTTTTGCACCACAAACCCGACTCGACGATCGCGGCTCGGCAGATTAATGCCGCGTTTTGAGTCGAACAACACCCGCCCATTGAGCACGATTTGCCCCTGTGTGGGGGTCTCGACTCCGGCAATGCAGCGCAACAGCATCGTTTTGCCTGCTCCTGAGCCGCCCAAAACACCGATCGGGGCTTGATTGGCGCTAAAAGACACGGTGAGATCAAAGTCAGAAAGCGGCTTTTGAAGGGTGACCCAGAGGGCAGATGAGGCAGCAGATAAGTCGGGTGAAGCGGCAGAAAGGGACGCGAAAATAGCCCGATTGTGGCTCTTTATTCGCGATCGTGGTCTGGAGTGTTGATAAACATTGACGGCAAAAAGCCCCGACAGCGAGAGGCAGAGAATCACGATCGTCCAAAAAGTGGCTTCACCCGTCGCACTCGCTTCGACCGCAAAATAGATCGCCATCGGCATCGTCTGCGTTTCACCAGGAATGTTGCCTGCCAGCATCAGCGTTGCCCCAAATTCTCCCAAGGCCCGCGCAAACGTTAGCAGAGTTCCGGCAAGAATGCCCGGAAGCGATAAGGGCAGAAGAATGCGCCGAAAAACCGTCCATTCTGATGCGCCCAAGGTGCGAGCAACATGCAAAAAATTAGCATCAATTTGTTCAAATGCGCCTAATGCGGTGCGATACATTAAGGGGAATGAGACGACGATCGCTGCAATGACCGCTCCAGACCAGCTAAACACAACGCTAGTGTTAAGCGGAATCAGCAGCTTTCCGATTACGCCATTTTTACCCAATAGTAATAGTAAAATGAATCCAACGACGGTCGGCGGAAGAATCAACGGCGAAATCAGAAGTCCTTCTAAAACGATTTTGCCTTTGCCGCGATAGTTGAGCATCCAATAGGCTACAGCAATGCCTATAACAAAGGTGACCACCGTTGAAACCGCAGCCGTCTTGAGCGAGATCCAGAATGGAGATAGATCAGAGGGCATTATTGCGGGACTTTAATTAGGAACAATAAACCCATACTTTTTAAATATCGACTTTCCTGAATCGCTCTCTAAAAATTGCACAAATTCTTTGGCCGCCTGCGGATTTTTGCTGTTTTTGAGCACCGCGATCGGGTACACGATCGGGGCATGATCGGTTTCAGCCGCGATCGCCGCTACCGTGACCTGCTGAGACGAATTTGCGTCCGTCAGATAGACGATTCCTGCATCGGCGCTGCCGCTTTCGACGGCTGCTAACACTTGCCGGACTGTATTGGCATAAACAAATTTAGGTTTTAATGCGTCGTAGATCTTGAGCTTCTGCAAAACCTGCTCGGCATACTGTCCGGCTGGCACGCTGCGCGGCTCTCCGATCGCCACTCGCTGGATCGCCCCATCGCTTAAACTGGCGAAACTCGTCGCTTTTTGCGATCCCTTAGGCACAATCAAAACCAACTGATTTTTGACCAAATCGCGGCGGGTGTTGGGCAGCAACTCTCCCCCCTTCTCTAGAATGTCCATTTGCTTCTTTGCTGCCGAAATAAAGACATCAGCCGGGGCCCCGTTTTGAATCTGCTGCATCAATGCGCCCGATGCGCCCAGATTATAGGTCAGGCTGGTTGTAGAGGCTTTTTGCTGATACGATCGCTTGATTTCGTCTAGGGCATCTTTAAGGCTGACAGCAGCCGAAACAATCAAATTTGTTTGAGATGGAGTAACGCTAGAATCAGATTTTCTAAAATCGCAGCTAGTTGCGATCGAGAACGTAGCTAGAATCGCAGCGAGAAAAATCCAAACACGTCTTCGAGCCATTATTGAATTCCTGTAGACAACGGTATGAACAATAGCATTCTATCAGAGCTAAATCGGCTATGTGTAATAGCTTTTGGTATATGGGCATAGCATTGTCGTGCCCAAAATCGATATCACTAACCAACAGAATTGATTATCTCCTTAACCGCCCACATGAATAGTGGGACGACGATCGGGGTTCTTTTCAGCCAGTCGCAACACTTCGCGGGTCACCACGGGAATGTCACCCTCGCCAAATAAAATAAACCGCAGCAAATACTGAATCGGATTGCCCTCTGCCCACCCAAAATAGATGTGTGGCAACTGGTCGGTCTGATCGCGGAGATCTAGTAAAATAGCCGCGATCGCATTCGGAACCGCCGCGCTTTTCATCCGCAAAATTCGGTAGCGATCGACCTGAACGCCGCTGACGTGAAGGGTGCCACCAAAGTCCGACGCGTCAGACACCTGCACCTCTAAAAACAGAATCGGATCGGTTTCGGGAATGTGATTATCTTCACGAACCTCTTTCTCTTTTAAGAAATATTCTCGCTCGTCGCCTGCATTTAAGCGATTAGCAATCAGCCGAATCGTGTGTTGACTCTCTTCGGCAATAAAGCGCCGAGCCGTTTCATCTAACTCAATGTTCTCGATTCGCAACTCGGTCGATCGCCAAACTCGCGAAATCAGAGACGTAAGAATGATTGCACTGATGAAAAAAGCGGCAATGCGAATCCCTTCGGGTCGCTCAATGATATTTACCACTGTGGTGTATAAAAACACAATGGTAATGAGACCAGACGTGATCACGCCGCGCCGCGATCGCCGATGGCGGGCCAATAATGTCACCGCAAACGCGGCTGAACTGATTAAAACCAAAACTCCGGTCGCATAGGCTCCGCCCTGGGCCTCGACATTGGCTCGAAACAGGATCGTGATCACAAACGCGATCGCCGTATAAACCAGCACTAATGGACGAGTCGCCCGTGCCCAATTAGGAGCCATGCCATAGCGCGGCAGATAGCGCGGCACAATGTTGAGCAACCCTGCCATTGCTGAGGCTCCTGCAAACCATAAAATCGCGATCGTGCTCAAGTCATAAACCGTGCCAAATCCATCACCTAAATATTGGTGAGCCAGATAAGCCAGCGCCCGCCCACTCGCTTTGCCGCCCGTTTGAAACTCTGCCGCCGGAATCAGCAAAGTCGTCACCAGACTGCTGGTGAGCAGAAAAAAGCTCATAATCAGCGCCGCGATCGTCAGCAGCTTATGAGTGTTTTGAATGCGGCCTTTAGGCTGCGCTTCGGTGTCGCTCGGATGCCCTTTGACCAGCGGCATCACCACCACGCCCGTCTCAAACCCTGACAAACCCAGCGCCAGCCGGGGGAACAGCAGCAGCGCCACCCCGATCATCGCAAACGGATTTCCGTGCTCGGCAAAGAGGGCGGTTTGCCAGTTTGAAAGCACGATCGGGTGTTGCAAAATTTGGTAGAGACCAACGCTGATGGTGACCAGATTCAACACCAAATAAACGCCGACTAACGAAACAGCAAGCCCGATCGCTTCTCGAAATCCTCTTAAAAACACGGCTCCTAGCAGCGCCACTAGCAGCAGTGTGATCGCGATCTCCTGACCGTGAAGAATAGCAGGCGTTAAAGAATTTTCGAGAATATGCGCTGTCGCGTCGGCGGCTGAAAGCGTAATCGTAATAATAAAGTCAGTAGCCACAAACCCCAACAGACACAAGACAAACAGCTTGCCTTGCCACCACGGCAGCAGATGTTCAAGCATGGCGATCGACCCCTCCCCATGGGGGCTTTTTTCAGCAACGCGCCGATAGATCGGCAACGCGCCAAACAACGTCAACAGCACTAAAATCAGGGTCGCGATCGGAGACAAAGAGCCAGCCGCTAACGCTGCGATTCCTGGCTGATAGCCTAGGGTCGAAAAATAATCGACTCCTGTTAGACACATCACTTGCCACCAAGCATGTTGCGGCGGCCGCCCTTTATGGCTGCGATCGTCGTTTAATAACCAACGCGTAAACTTTCTGCGATGCGATTGACTCAGGTGAGCGGGTCTGGTCATTTAGGTTCCTTGGGTAGGGCGACGATCAGCAACAGCAGGGGTTTGCCCACAAGCTCTCTGACTACTAGACTGAATTTATCAGCGATCGCGCAACTCCTTTAGGAAGGTTATTCAAAATCCAGAATTCAGCCTGTAAAATTCACGGTTTAGAACCTCGATCAACGCGCCTTTTTTTAATCCCCACTTTCCCGACCAAAAATAAGGACTTTCTACTTGTTTTTTGGGCGTTCTCCCGCTAGGATCAACAGTCAGAGGATAAGTACTAAATTCCGATCAACGAACTGTAGATTAAGGGAGATCACGATCATGGGGGTTCGACAAGGGGCTTTAGCAGGGTGGAGACATCTGGCCCGTCAGGTTAAATTTGATTCGATTCGGCGCTTTGCATCGCTTTTTATGGTGGGGATGGCGCTGAGTGTGGCGATCGCAGCTTGCTCAAACGGGGCGGACAACTAACTCCACGGCCACCAGTCCTGGAGGTAGCCCTGTGGCTCAAAACCAGAGAGATGTCGAACTCACCCTCGTCGGCTATGCCATTCCTAAAACGGCTCACGACGCGATCATTCCTAAATTTGTTGAGCAGTGGAAAAAAGATCATGGCGGTCAGACGGTCACCTTTAAGCAAAGCTATGGCGGATCGGGCACTCAAACTCGCGCCGTGATCGACGGTCTAGAAGCCGATATCGTGCATTTAGCCCTAGCTGGCGACACCAACAAACTAGTCAAAGCCGGGCTAGTCAACGAAGGCTGGGATACGAAAGTGCCCAATAATGGCATCGTGGCTAAAACGGTCGCGGCAATCACCACCCGCGAAGGTAATCCTAAAAATATCAAGAGCTTCAACGATTTAGCCAGAGAAGATGTCAAGTGGGTGACGGCAAACCCCAAAACCTCTGGCGTGGCTCGATGGAACTTTTTAGCGTTGTGGAATGCGTCGCTCAAATCAGGCGCAGATGAAGCCAAAGCCAAAGACTTTGCCACAAAAGCTTTTAAAAATGTGGCCGTGCTGACTAAAGATGCGCGTGAAGCAACAGACGCGTTTTCTAAGCAAGGTCAAGGCGACGCATTGATTAACTACGAAAACGAGATTATTCTCGCCAAAAACAAAGGCGAAAAGCTGGTTTATACCGTGCCGGATGTGAATATCTCGATCGACACTCCGGTGGCGGTGGTCGATAAAAATGTCGATAAGCACGGCACACGCGAAGCCGCCGAAGGGTTTGTCAAGTTCCTGTTCACGCCAGAGGCGCAGCAAGAGTTTGTCAAGTTGGGCTATCGACCCATTGATCCAGCGATCGCCAGTCAGAAAGAAAACACAGACAAATTCCCGGCGGTGAAAACTCTGGGCACCATCAAAGACTATGGGGGCTGGGACGATTTCCAGAAGAAGTTTTTTGAAGACGGCGGAGTCTTTGATCAAATCGAGGCAACGATTAAATAACGCCCGATCTGGTTCAAACCTCCGAGGTTTAAAAAATTGGGGCGGTTCTTAAGAACTGTCCCTTTAAACCGTTCATCTCACTTGCTTACTACGCCGATGGTTTCTTCTCCTCAAATCGATCAACTTCAGAAGCCTCCCGCCCGGAAATCGCTGCTGACTAGATTGGCTCAAGTGCCTTGGACTTGGCGCATCACGATCGGCTATCTGAGTGTGATGTTGTTTTTGCCCCTCGCCGCGATGTTTCTCAAAGCGAGCACCGAAAGCCCCGCTAACTTTTGGCGAATTGCCACTAGCCCGATCGCGCTATCAACCTATGATGTGACCTTTACAACATCGCTGGCGGCGGCTCTATTTAACGGCGTGTTTGGCACTCTGATCGCCTGGGTTTTAGTGCGCTATGACTTTCCGTTAAAGCGACTGTTTGACGCATCGGTTGATTTGCCCTTTGCCCTGCCCACCTCCGTCGCCGGATTGACCCTGGCCACGATCTACAGCGATAACGGCTGGGTTGGCTCTCTATTTGCCCCCTTGGGAATTAAAATTGCCTTCACGCGGCTGGGGGTGTTTGTCGCCATGACGTTTATCTCTCTGCCCTTTGTCGTGCGAACGGTGCAGCCCGTCTTAACAGAAATGGAGAGAGACATCGAAGAAGCTGCTTGGTGCTTGGGGGCTTCAGACTTTCAGACGTTTTGGCGAGTCGTGTTACCACCTTTGTTTCCATCCATTCTCACAGGTGTGGCGCTAGGATTCTCTCGCGCAGTTGGCGAATATGGCTCAACCGTAATTATTTCATCCAATACACCCTTTAAAGATCTAATCGCGCCTGTGTTAATCTTCCAACGGCTAGAACAATATGACTATTCAGGAGCTACTGTAATTGGGGTGGTGTTGCTGCTGATCTCATTAGTGATGCTGCTAGCGATTAATCTTTTACAAGCGTGGGGCAAACGATATGGCTAATCTGGGTTCGTCTTTGAATGCCTCTGATCCCAAACCAGGGGTCACTACAACCAAGCCACGCCGTAAATGGGTGCCTACGATCTTGATCGCGATCGCCATTCTCTATCTGTCTCTGGTGCTCTACATTCCGGCCGCAAACGTCTTTGCACAAGCCTTTAGCAGAGGGTTTGGCACCTTTTTTAAGACGCTGACTCGCCCCGATTTTTTGTCTGCGGCCCGGTTAACGCTGCTGATGGCCGTGATTGCGGTACCGTTAAATGTGGTATTTGGGCTGTGTGCTGCATGGGCGATCGCGCGGCGGCGGTTTCCGGGTCGCGCCTTTGTCTTGAGTATTATCGATCTGCCTTTCTCAATTTCACCCGTCGTAGCAGGGTTGATGATCGTCTTGCTCTATGGGCGACGAGGCTGGTTTGGCGGCGTGCTCGAAGCCAACCATATCAATATTGTATTTGCGGTGCCGGGCATGGTGTTAGCCACGGTGTTTGTGAGTATGCCGTTTGTGGCCCGTGAGGTAATTCCGGTGCTAGAAGAAGTCGGAGCCGATCAAGAAGAAGCGGCGAAAACGTTGGGGGCAAGCGACTGGCAAACGTTTTGGCGAGTCACCCTGCCCAGCATTCGATGGGGTTTGCTCTATGGTGTGATTCTCACCAACGCTAGAGCCATGGGCGAGTTTGGGGCGGTTTCAGTAGTCTCTGGCAACATTGCCAATAAGACTCAAAGCCTACCGCTTTTTGTTGAGGAGACCTATAAACAATATGAGACCGAGGCAGCTTATTCGGCGGCGGTGCTGCTGGCCTTATTAGCAGTGGTAACTCTCGTCTTAAAAGAGATTTTAGAGCGCAAAACGCGCATCAAAGACGTAAAGTGAACTACCCCCACTGACTTCCTACGCGCTACGCGCTTCGGTCGTTGAGTGGGGGCTTCCAATTTCAACGGGAAGAGCCTCAGATACGGATGACTTACGCCGTCCAACCTTCGGACTTACCTTCCCTCCATTGGCAGTAGCGCTAGTTCCTAACGCCAAGATTCGTAGACCTTCATCTCGAATATTGATAGCAGCATTCACGTCTCGGTCATGCTTCGTAGCGCAGTTTTGACACTGCCATGACCGGATCTCCAGTGCGAGGCTACCCACTCGATTGAGGCAGACTGAGCAGGTCTTTGAGGACGGGAAAAATCGGTCAACTTCTTGATAGATCTTTCCATCCTGCCCTGCTTTATAACTAAGCATTCTGGTGAACTCCGACCAACTGGCATCGCTGATTGCTTTGGCTAAGTTGTGATTTTTCACCATGTTCTTGACTGCCAGATTCTCAACGCAGATCACTTGGTTTTCGTTGACCATTTTGCGCGAGAGCTTATGCAGAAAGTCTTTTCTCACGTTCGCAATTCTTTCGTGAACCCGTGCCACAAGGCGACGTGCCTTTTTCCGGTTGCTTGACCCCTTTTGTTTGCGAGAAAGTTTTTGCTGTTTGCGTTTGAGGTTGCGAGAATGCTTCTTTAACACCCTCGGATTGTCAAACTTAGAGCCGTCGGATGTAATCGCAAAATGGGTTAGACCTAAATCAATCCCGACTGCTTTTCCTACTCCAGATCCCTCAATCTCTGGCAGTCCATCATCAAACAGCAATGATGCAAAATACTTGCCAGAGGTCGTGAGAGAAACCGTTACAGTTTTCAGCTTCCCTTCAAACACGCGATGAATTTTAGCCTTGATCACTCCCAGCTTCGGAAGTTTCAACCCTTCATCCGTCATCTTGACGCTCTGAGGATACTGAATCGATTGCTTGCCGTGCTTCGATTTGAAGTTAGGGAATTGAGCCCGCCCGTCAAAGAAGTTGATAAACGCTCTTGATAGGTTTAGAGACACGCTTTGCAGCACTTGGCTATAAGGCTCTGTCAACCATTCAAACTCTTTCTTGAGTGCAGGTAGCCGACTGTTCATCCCAACTTGAGATAAGCCTTTTCCCGCTTCTTTGTAGAGTCGATTCGTCTCAGCTAACGAGTTATTCCAAAACCAACGGGCACAACCAAACGCCTTTGAAAGCGCCTCTTTCTGCTCGTCAGTGGGATAAATTCGTACCTTGACCGCGTGTTTCATTCCTCTACTTTACTGCAAACTAGCAACAATAGTAAGGAGCGTTGATAAATCTTTTGGGTTGAGGTCTAAGACATTGGCGATTCCGCTTCGCTACATCGCCCTGGCTTTCATCCCCCACCTTTTCCATTCCGCACCTCGCTTCGCTGTTGCTCCATTACAAGAGGTGGGGGAATTCCCGCCGACTCTGTTAAACTGCAAATCATCGCATCAATGTTGCAATTAGAGACGTTTGAGTGGGCAAACCAGGTTTTGAGGCGACGATGAGGTGTTTCCGCTCGATCGAGCAAGAGTGCTATTCTCTTGAGTGCACCCGTTTAATCTCACTATTTAGCCTACTCTTGGTTTAAAACATTATGCGCGCGCTGCTCCTTTATCCCCGCTTCCCTAAAACGATCGAGTCCTACGAAAAGGTTTTGAAGCTAATCAATCGCAAAGCTTCGATGCCGCCCTTAGGATTGGTGACGGTCGCCGCTATTTTGCCGCAAACGTGGGACTTTAAGCTGGTAGACCACAACGTTCGGGAAGTCACCGAAGCCGAGTGGGATTGGGCAGAAGTCGTGATTTTGTCGGCGATGATTGTGCAAAAGCCAGATTTGCTAGCGCTGATTCGAGAAGCCAAGCGACGGGGCAAATCGGTTGCCGTAGGTGGCCCTTACCCGACATCAATTCCTCAAGATTCGTTAGAAGCCGGAGCAGACTATCTGGTTTTAGATGAAGGTGAACTGACACTGCCGCTGTTTGTGGAAGCGATCGAGGGCGGCGAGTCTCAAGGCGTTTTTCGCTCTAACGGTGAGCGCCCTGATGTCACCCAAACGCCCATCCCCCGCTATGACTTGTTAGAGTTGGATGCCTACAATGCAATGTGCGTTCAGTTTTCACGCGGTTGCCCCTTTCAGTGCGAGTTTTGCGACATTATCGTGCTCTATGGTCGCAAACCCCGCACTAAAGATCCCCAGCAGCTTTTGGCCGAGCTTGAATGCCTCTATCAATTGGGCTGGCGACGATCGATCTTTATGGTCGATGACAACTTCATTGGCAACAAGCGCAACGTCAAGCTGATGCTGCATGAACTCAAGGGTTGGATGGCAGAACGCCAGTATCCCTTTACGTTTCTCACCGAAGCCTCGGTTGATTTAGCTGAAGATGTCGAGTTGATGCACTCAATGGTGGCGTGCAACTTTAAGGCGGTCTTTTTGGGTATCGAAACGCCGGATGCGGAGAGTCTGCAACTCACCAAAAAGTTTCAGAATATGCGAAACTCTCTCGTTGATGCGGTGAAAACCATTAACGAAACGGGGCTGCGAGTCACGGCAGGGTTCATTATCGGGTTTGACGGCGAAAAGGCAGGCGCGGGCGATCGCATCATTGAGTTTGTTGAGCAGACTGCGATTCCGACCACGACGTTTGGAATTCTTCAAGCACTGCCTGATACGGCGCTGTGGCATCGACTCAAAAAAGAAGGACGACTGCTGGAAATCCTGGGCGATGGCAGCCAGACCATGTTGATGAACTTCATTCCGACTCGTCCGGTAGAGCAGATTGCTCAAGAATATATTCGGGCATTTTGCACGCTGTATGAGCCGAGATGTTTTCTCGATCGGGTCTACCGATCGTTCCGACACATGACCGCGCCGCCGAGACTTGCTCCCGATAAGTTTCCGGGTTTGGTCGAGTTAAAGGCGTTGGCTTATGTCGTCTGGCAACAGGGCATTAAGCGAAACACGCGCTTCATGTTTTGGCACCACTTGTTCAACATTCTCAAGCACAATCCGACTGTTTGGGATCAGTATTTAACAGTGTGTGCTTATGCAGAACACTTTATTGAGTTTCGCGATCTGGTGCGCCATCAAATGGATGCTCAACTCGCCCAGTTTCAAGTTGAGGAAGCAAGACGAGATCTAGAACAAAAGAGTCTTGAGAACGCACTGTTGTCGAAATAGACGTTTGAAGTTTTCCTAGAAATGAGAATTGAATACTCTCGACTTTTGTAGGTTGTCTCGCCCTCATCCCCAACCCCTCTCCCAAGCTGGGAGAGGGGAGCAAGAGTCTGGTTTCCTTCTCCCAAGTTACAAGAAGGGTGAAGGGAGGTCTTCGACTGTAGGGTGGATTGGGTACGGACTCAGTTCTCAGTTGGTGCAATTTTGAGCAAAAATATTATAGGAACTGAAAGGGAGGCGTGAGGATTCGTTGTTCAATTATTTTGATGCCTTTTTTAAGGATCGCCAGGCAACTTATCATTCCTTCGATGGCTGGTCTCTAGATGAGCGATCGCCCGACGTGATAGACGCGATGCTTCCCCTCGGAGACTGGCTCTACCGCCACTATTTTCGAGTCACCACCGATGGCTGGCATCATCTGCCGACCGATGGCAGCATGTTGATTGTCGGGTCTCACAACGGGGGCATGATCGCACCGGATACTCTCATGTTTATGGTCGATTGGTTTCGTCAGTTTGGGTCAGCGCGCCCTGTCTATGGGCTGATGCACCCCAATGTGTGGATGGTGCCGGGTTACGCTCGGCTGACAGTCGAGATGGGAGCCATTCAAGCTCACCCTAAAATGGCCAGCGCGGCTCTGAGGCGAGGGGCGGCGGTCTTAGTCTATCCCGGTGGGGCTGACGACCTGTGGAGACCCTACACAGAGCGGCATCGCATTCACTTTGCAGGGCGAAAAGGATTTATCAAGTTAGCGCTGCGCGAGGGGGTGCCGATCGTGCCTGCCATTTCTAACGGTGCTCATGACACCTTGATTATTTTGGCTAATTACTACAAACAGCTTCGGCAGCTTCACGACTGGGGAATGCCCTGGCCCTTTGGCGTTGACCCGATCGTGTTCCCAATCTATTTAGGGCTACCTTGGGGATTGGCGATCGGGCCGTTGCCTAACATTCCGATGCCTGTCCCCATCCACACTCGCATTTGTGCCCCGATCGTGTTTGAGCGCTATGGGCGATCGGCGGCTCTCGATCGCGATTATGTTGACGCTTGCTATGAACTAGTGGTGACGAAAATGCAGTTAGAGCTAGACCGTTTGGTGAAAGGACAAAGCGGCATGGGCTAAGTTTCCAGCGTGTCGCTTTGGGAATAGGGGTTTGAAGACTTTGCTCAAGCTATGGTTCAGCTACTTTTCAACGACTCGTGTAATGCCGCGATCGCGATCGTGCACAACGTCAGCGCTGCTAAAGGCAACAACCAGTCAGACGCGAGATCTTGCAACGTGTCTAAGACAAAATGCGGCGCATGAAGCCCCACTGAAAGCACATAGGCCAGCGCAAATCCTGCGAACGACCAGAACAAAACCGTCAGCGCCTTAAACGCGATTCTAACGATCGGGCTATATTTTGTGCGCTCATTCACAGGGTCACGAAAGTGTCTGTAGCGAGGTAAGTCTTCTTCAACCTGTGCTCGATGACTGGCTTGTTCGAGGGCCCCAAGCCGCCGCAGGATCTCCTTATACTGGAGAGTCGTCAGCATAGCGACCGTCTGATAGTCTTCGGCAGAGAGGGGAGTGTCGCGATCGCTAACAGAGTCAGGCAAGACTTTAGTTTGAGAGCGAGATGAATGTTTTGGGTTGCTGAGGGAAGACATGTTTACAACTCCTGATGAAGGCTAAAATTAATCGAAATTCCTCCTCACCTTGGCTTGAGCAAAGCATTGATGCACCTCAACTCTAGCCTTCTATAACGCTCAGATTTTCACAGCTTGAGAGAGATAAAATTTATGAACAACGTTCAGCTAAATAACTCTCTTAATAGGTAATCAGTTCAAAATGTTTGAGTTATGAAATTGGGTCATACCAATTTCGGATGCAATTGCGACTGATCGTTCAATCCGACGGGGCACGGCATGCCATGCCCCTACGCTTTTTGTACGGGCATGGCACTGCCGTGCCCTCGTGCGGATCTGTCGCATTCACAAATCAAATTGGTATCAGCCCTTCATCGTTACACTTCTTTACCAAGATTTAGGGAGAGAACGTCATAACAACCGTCTCCTCACACTGATTACCTAATAAGACACTCAATCGGAGTCAAAAACCCGATGGCTGACCAGACTGAACCCAAAATTCACATTCTGCTTCTAGCAGCGAACCCCAAAGGTAGTTCACCGCTAGACCTAGATGTCGAAGCCCGCAAGATTGAAACTGTGCTCAATGCCTGCCAACACTCACATCGATTTACCTATAAAACCTACTGGGCAGTCAATGCTGAAGATTTGCAGTTTGCTCTGGCAAAAGAGAAGCCACAGATTGTCCACTTTATTGGCCACGGCGGGGGTGAGGCAGGGCTAGTGTTTGAGAGTGAGATTGAAAAACACCTGATCACAGTCGATGACTATCGCATTGATAATCGTCAGTTCATTCAGTCGAATGCGTTGGCAAATCTGTTTGCGTTAGCGAGTCGCTATGTGCAATGTGTAGTTCTCAATGCGTGTTATTCGGAGGTGCAAGCCATTGCGATTTGTCAATCTATTAACTATGTGATTGGCACTCAAGATGCGATTAGCGATCGCGTTGCCACTAAGTTTTCTGCTGGGTTTTACACCTGGCTAGGAAATGACCCACGGGGCATCGAAGTCGCCTATCAAGCCGGGCGCAATGCGGTAGAACTGGTCGGGTTAGACCCGTCTGCCTTTGTGCTCAAAAAAAAAGTCAGCTTACCGACACCGAGTTACTCCAGCTTGTTCACACCTTTTGCAGATCGTCCCCCGGCGATCGCTCTAGGTGCGGTGCCCGATTGGTGCATGCCATCCAGCACTTGGTTGGGGTGAACAAATACTCTGGGGCTAACTATCAAACGGCTCAAAAACGAGCCTTCGATCGGGCACTGCGAGAAATCTGCGGCATCTCCCTGTCTAGAGATTTTCCGCAACACCAGTTGGTTGACTGGTTCAACGCCTTGGTGTCTGAAGAACTGCAAAACCTTCCTTTCGTTCCGCAGGCTTTGCAAAACTCGCCCTTTCTCACAGATCTTCTAGACTCACATTTTCTAACGCAACTCAACCCCAATTTAGAGGAGGATAATTGATATGTATCAGAATCGTTTGAGCGGGATCGCTCTGCTCCTGCTCAAACCTCAGACGAGGTGCCTTCAGAGCCTTTGGCCCACGACCTTGACAATGACCCTAATCGTCTGGATGACGCTGAGTGATTCTGGAGCTAACTTATGACTTCCACTTCTAATAAGCCGCTTGAATGCTTGATTTCTGAGGCCTGTGAAGAACAACAGACAAACTCACTCACCTCTCGCGATCGCAATCGGCTACTGCGCTATGTGCAGCGATCATCCCTGTTGCTCCCTTCCACTCACCCCAACTATCTAGAAGCCCTCAACCGAACTTATGAATGGCTACTGCGGCATTTGCATGAGTTTCAAGCAAAGCCCAGCGAAGACTTAGAAACCACCTTTTTTCGTTGGATCAACAACCACCTCAGTTGGCGACTCAAAGATCTGCGGACGGTTTCTAACTCTACCTACAGCCTTGACCAGGTAATGGGAAGAGATCATGACTCTGAGACCTATCTAGAACAAACCGGGGAAACAGGCTGGCAAGCTCCGACCCTAGAAGGACTGGATGCACTGTTGTTGCAGGACAATCATGAAGCAGTTCAGCGACTGTTTGCCCGGTTTGAAGGCTATGTGGCAACTGACCCGGAAGGTAGGTTACAGGCCTGCCATCCCCGTCGCTACCCCGAATGCAATGCCCAAGCTCTCTGTCAGCAAGTGCTGTTGTATTTTCCTCAAAAACAACTTCGTACTATTAGCCGTGAATTTGGAATTAATGAACAAACTCTCTACTCTCATTGGGAAAAGAAATGTAAGCCCCTCCTGCGCGACATCCTGCGGGAACTGGGCTACAAACCTGAGGGAGAAGACTAATGTTCTGATGATTCTGACTTCAATCTGTTGAGTTCAAGGTAATCTCATGGGAACGCACGATCGGGTTGAAAACCATTCAACCAAAGATAATTCAGTCCATCCGCTTACGAACGCAGAAGAAACCACCCAACCTATAAAACAGGAGAGTCCGAAGTTCACAATGTCTACTAATCTTCCCTCTTTACCCAACGCGATTCAAGTGCCCCTTGGTCTTGATGCCCACACCTATGCCCGTGCCTTTGCAGCCGAGCAATCTGATCTGAAAATCAAGCGACAAGTCTATTTGAATACTCTCGCCGTGTATGCAGTTCATTCTTATTTGAACTGGATCGAGATTGAGTCAGATCTAGAACGGAGTGATAGTTGGGATGCTCTGTCTCGTCGGACGGGAATGGCGGCGGATCTATATCTGTCGGGGGTGCAAGAGAGAGTTGAATGCCGCCCAGTGTTGCCCGGAGAAAGCCAGTATTCTCTGAGTTCTGAGCTATTGGCTCATCGCATGGGGTGCTTTCCGGTGGTGTTTGGCGATCGTTTAGATTATGTCCAAATTCCAGGGTTTGCTAAGTTGTCTAACTATGTGATGCTCTACCGATCGGGCATTTCTCAATGCGAAGAAACACCTGAGACTCAAACGTTTGACTTGGATGAATGCTTTGCCTTAGAAGAGTTTCCTTCCTACCAAAATTGGTGGAAGTCGGCAATGCCTCGCACTCGTGCGATCAATATGCCCGACTTAATAAACAATCGACGATTGTTGGAAGAACACTATCAAGCGGGCATTAGCGATCGTCCATTTGTGTTGGCGGGTGCGATGGCGGGTGGCTTTGAGTCTAGGTTAATTCACCTTAAGAAAACCCTAGGTGTTCCCTCAGAGGCGCGTGCTCTGTGCAAAGATGTTCATCTAGATGGGCAATTGTTTGAGTTGATGATTGCAACCTGGTGTTCTGAAGGAGCGTGGACACTCTTGCTGTTGGTGCGCGATCGCTATGACGATCTGTTGCCCAGCAATCGGGGTTTACGCCTAGAGGTGAAACGAACTAACTCTAACGAGGTGCTGTTAGACAAGGAATTGACCAAGCCGGGTCAAGAGTTGTTTACCAATGAAACTAAACTCATCCACCCTCTACCGGGTGATCAACTGGAGGTGACGATCGCGTTTGATGGGTTTCAAGAAAAGCTACCACAACTTATATTTTGAACCTATCTAAACTCCAGGGTGCTGCTGTTGCTCTATCTCTTCAATCGTTGGAGACATGGGGCAACGGCCCTTTAATCTAGTTCAAAGATCTATTTAGTTATGGTTCAATCCTATCAAATTCCTACAATTCACCTACAAATTCGCCGTTCCTCCGACAGTGAGGGTCGCTATGAGTTTATTGTTACGCATCCTACTAGAAATATCAGTCCGATCATTCAAGATGTATTAACATCAGGGATCGGAAAACGGGCATGGGATCACTTAAAGGGCGCTGATGACGCTTGGCAAAGGAATTATAAAAGCACATGGAATACGGCTCAAAACCGGGTTGCCTTGCTATCTCCTGACACTGATCAGCCCGATGATGAGTCGAGCAATGATGCAGGTATAACAAAGGCTGAAAACGCTCTAGTTCCTGCCTTTCATGCGTGGCTAAACCAGCCCCAACTAGACTTAATTTGGAATGCTATTCGAGAGATCCGCCGAGAGATCGGGCCTGATCTCTTGACCCCTGTTGAGGTTTTAGTATTTTGTGATTGTCCTCCGAGGGATATAGTTCATCACTTGCCTTGGCGCACGTTTAAGATTGAAGAGGGAATATATTTAGGGAGAACCGTTGAAAATCGGTTTACCAGCCAGCAAACCTCTGGTGATCAAACGCTTGAGCGGCGGGGTAGCATTCGGGTTTTACAGGTGATTGCCCACAGTAAAGATGAACCGGAAGCCTCCAAGTTTTTGAAACACGAAAATTTAGTTAATAGGCTGGCTCAGGCAGGAGGGGTAAAGGTCACAACTCTGACATCAAAAGAGTGTGGAACCCCTGAGGCGCTACGTCAACAATTTCTAGAAAAGCTCAAAGAAGGGCCAGACATTGTGGTGTTTTCGGGTCACGGAGCACAGGAATTTTTGACAGGTGGCTGCATTCATTTTGGTGCTCAAGAAAGAATGCATTTTCACCAATATCAAGAGGAGTTTAAAGCCGCGATCGCCAATGGCTGGAAAGTTGCCATCTTGATCTCATGCAACACCTATCACTTTGCCCATAGTCTAATAGATCTGGGTTTGAGTCACGCGATCGCCATGAAGCACCTTATTCATGTCGATGCGGCTACCCATTTTTTAGACCACCTGTGCCATCACCTTCGCCATCATTGTCCACTACACGAGGCGATGAACAGGGCTTGTGCTCACCTGGAAAATAAACGGGCTGATCATCCTTCTGCTTATCTAGTTCCTGCTCAATTTCGCCACCCTGAGGCACTGCCTTTTCAGTTAGAACGGAGTTTTCTAGAGCGACAGAGACAAAAGTGGCAGCCGACGCGACGTGAGTCAGCAATAGTGGCTACGATAGCCGTTCTCAGTTTGATTGCACCCTTGCAAAATCGTCTCTTTAACGGACGCACTGCGGTGCAGGCGATCGCGCAAGATATTGGATCTAGGGTGGGGCTTCATCAACCTGCTAACCCCCTGTCGCCTCCAGTGCTTCTAGTGTCTATCGATCAAGACTCGCTCAACGCAGCCGCCGCAGAGTTTCCATCTCTCACCACTAACCCCATTGATCGGCGCTATCTCGCTACGCTAATTAACCAACTGACTCAAGCTCAAGCGAAAGTGATTGGTGTTGACTATCTCTTAAACGAACCTGTTTCTGAGCAAGATCGTCAACTGCGTTTGGCTCTATCAGACAGCATTAAAAAGCAAACTTGGCTTGTATTTGCACAAAGTAGTATTCGCAGCCTAGGCGCACATTCTAAACTGGCTAACCCAAACCAGACACTTCAAGGGAATACTGATTTTCAGCCGTGGCAAGTAGAACTACCTGATCAAGATCCCCTGAATGTACAGTATAAAAATCCACCCGACTCAAAATCAACCCTGCCTTTTGCCTATTTGCTAACGCTAGTTCAGCAAATGACTCAACAAGAAGCCAACAAACTGACTCCTTCTAGCTCTTCTTCTAGTCCTTTGCAACTCAGACTACCAATACAATTGAACAAGTTGCCCAAAGATGCCGATTCGGGGCAGCCTCTACAGGCTATTTTGCACGATCGCCAGTCTTCTTTTTGGCTACAAAACTTATTAGATTTTTCTTTATCGCCTGATCAGGTATATACCAAAGTCAAAGCAAAAGACTTAGCTGAAAAATTAGATGATCAAGAATTTAGGGCTGGTATTAAGAATCAGATCGTGATCATCATTCCCGGTGGCTATGATTTGCAAGATAAAGAGGACAAAGAATCTTTTCCGGCCGCGATGCGCTATTGGTGTAGTTTTCGGGGAGTAGTAGGGTTGGGACAGAAGCAGTCGCAGTGTCAAATGAGTTCAGATGACAAGATTTTCCCCCTGGGTATTGTCCATGCCTACATGGTCTATCAAATTAAAAATCGTCATTTCATTTGGGCACTTCACCCAATACTGTTTATTCTTCTCGCTGTTGGGGTCTCTAAAGAGATTTATTCACAACTCGATCAGAGTAGCCCAGAGAAGCGCGATCGCTGGCTTAACAATCTACCGATCGGATATTTAGCCTATGTTTTAGGATCACTGCAACTCTATAGTCTATGCGGACTAGCAATACCCATCATCTTCCCTTCAGTTGTGGTGGGGTTGACCCTCTGGCCGTGGATATCACAAATACAAAATCAACGGAGGCTACGTTATGCAACGAGTGATTAAAAAGTGTGCGATCGGGCTGCTTTTTCTAGGATTGACTGCGGGCATTGGCGCGATCGAGATCACGACTCACAAAAATCAAGTGGGAGTGCGGGATGCGATCGCCCAAGCAGGTTCTTTTTGGGATTGGTTGATTGGCTCTAAGGGTTCTGGTAGCTCTCGCGATCCTCTCTGCGTGCTCTGGCCCTCCTCTGAAGATGCCAGTCTTTATAAAACATCTAGTCAAACCCCTCTGTTTATTTGGAAGAATTTAGTGATCGATGCCGCAAGCAAGCCACCTAAATTTGGGCTAGTTGTCACCCGTGTCCGGGTTTTGCAACCCACAAAAAGAAATTCTAAATCAATCATTTGGGAGCAGGCTAATATTGACCCTAATCAACAGCAGATCCGCTATGGGTCGGGTGCGTCTCCTCAGTCAAAGGTTCAACCTTTAACAGTTGGACAATATACTCTACAGGTTTTTTATGAAAACCAAGCAGATGTCAAACCTAGTCAAAAACCCATAGAGTTGTCTTTAGAGCGATCGTTTCAAGTAGTTGAAAAGCCTGCTAAATCTGCTGCCATGTTCTCTAGTTCAGAAGCCTACTGGCGTTACTTGGCAATGGAAGGAAACCTCCGGGCTGATGCGATTCAACTGATGTTTGCTGAACCTCAGCCCAAACCAGACCTTACCGATAAGCTCAACCGCATTCGGAACAACCCAGAATGCACGATTTACCTAAAACGATAGTGTCTCTACCACGGGCTGCCCACCATGACAAAGCCAGCCCAATATCGAGGGTCAAGGTTTGGGTCTTCATAAAGGCTGAGTTGGGCTTTTCTCAGCGCTTCAGCTTTCGTTCTAGTTGCAGGGTCACGGAGGTTTTTATAGAAAAGAGGCATTAAATTGTCCCCAGTTTGTTGGTCATTGGCGAGCCATAGACTTGCTAACACCGACTTGACTCCTAACTCATGGGCTAATCCTGCAAATCCATACTCAAACGCAGCGCTGGTGTCACTACTAGTTGCCGTAGAACAAGCACTCAAGATTAAAAGGTCGATGCGCGGGATATGCAGGCTAGCCATCTCAAATTCCTTGAATGTTAGGGCCCGATCGCCAAACCATAGCTGAGAATTTTCGGGTTGTGTCTGTTCAAACTGAGCATGGGTTGCTAAATGAACAAGGGGATACTGCCCGCTTTGTCTTGACTGTTGCCAGCGCAATGCCGTAACCTCCTCATCATGCAACTGATGAACCTTAGGCACAGTAGCTGCCCTTGCTCCGTTGACAAACTGACCACCCGACGTGCTGCCAGAGAACCCTTGACGATCGGCAGGGGAGAGGAGACGGTCTTTTGTCCAAGCCTCGTTAACTTGTTTAAGCTCCTTCTCTACTCCCGGCAGGTCAGTGGCTCTCTTGTGAAATTTAGAGACCCCCAATGCCAGCAGATTAGATTCCTGCATACCTCGCTTTGGCCAAATTAGGGTATCTGTCATACTAGGAACAAAGCCAATGCTGTATTTTTTAGTTAAAATCGACTGCTCTTTTCTCTGCTGATCGTCATAGAGCAACGCGGCGATCGGGATTTGTCTCAACCCCACTGGCATCACAAAGGCAATGTTGTCGATGCGATCGCCCTCAATTTTGCTCTCTAGCGGGGCTAATAACCGCCTATAGAGCAGTCTAGCCGCACTGCGAGCACAGTTCCAACTCGCTGCTTTTGTTTCTTGAGGTTTAATAAAGCATTCCTGTAGTTCTTGAACTTTCTCCGTCACTGCTTCATGACTATCACCCAAATAGCCTGAACAATTTTGCTCCGCCCCCTGCTTATCTAAACAAAAGGGTTGAGAGTAGACATTCTGGCTAGTCACCATCAAGAGTTCCAATCGATTGGGTTCATTGACTGGTTGATACTCTTCAGACTGACGATAGCCGATTAAATGAGGGGCTTTTTGCTCACCCTCAAGCCTATACTCTGGAATCGCCAAGGGAGCCTTCTGGGAAAAAAACTGAGTTTCTATGGCATTGCGCTGTTTTTGTCTGTTGGCTTGCCTGGGTTCATCTTGTAGGGGCATTGGCAAAAAACTGACATAGATCAGGGCTGGTCGAATCCCCTTATCAATCTCTAACTGTTGCAGAGTGCGCTGAATGTCGCTCAGTCGTTGAACAGTTTCGTCGGGCAAAGCAAGCGGCAACGGTGGAATTAGATTGGGAATCAGAAGGGTAGATAAATCACCCGATGGAATCGTTGATGGGGTCGTCGGTAAGGTTGGTATTGGCTCAATGGTGGGCACCCTGCTGCCCGACGTGATTTGAATCGTGCCCGATCGCCCTGTCTGCGTAAAATCTCCTGAAATCACCTGCCGGGGCAAAATCACATTATCTGCGCCCGTAGAAAGCGCGCCTTTGGTGCCGTTGATTGACGAGTCCCCCACCGTAAACGGGACATTTAACTGATTCTTTGCCACCTGAATCTTAATGTTTCCGCCCCCCAATCCGCCCCCTGTCGCAATACTAGTATCAATTCCATTCACCAAAAAACTGCCCTGCGATCGAAACCGCCCATTGGTAGTCACATCCACCGTTCCACCCTTGCCTGCGTCGCCACCCCGCGCATCCACAAAGTCTATGCCAATGTCGCCACCACTCCCCTGAGTCCCGCCTTGAGCGTTAATTGACCCCACATCAACCGCCCGCAGGGTGCTCAAGTTGACTGCGCCACCGCCCAACAACGAGCCGCTAGAATTAATCGCCTGAGTCGTAATGCCCGTAGGAGCCTGCACGGTGATGGCTCCGCCCTGCTGCCCAGAGCTATTTAAATCTCCCGTGACCACACTGCCTGCTTGCAGATTAATCGCGCCGCCCTGACCGGATAGATTACTCGCATCTAACAAGGTTGTTGTTAGCGCAGCGCCCTTTAACGCGATCGTGCCCCCTTGGGTGCGAACAGGACTTGCTAGTTGAATGGTTCCGGTTGTGTTGACGGAAAAATTGCCTCCGTTTGTTGAGGCTGGTTGCAACAGCGTAAAATTGCCTTGAAGCTGGAAGTTGAGAGCAGCATTAGTGGTCACAGGCTGGGTAACGGTGATGTTTCCCCCAGTCTCAAACGTCAGAGATTGCAGCGCAGGAGTCGTAATAGCATCTAAACTTTGTTGGGTAATCGTCAGATCCTTCAAAGATTCTGCTGAGGGTGTCCCCACAACAATGTTAGTCTGGGGACTGTTGACTGAAGCGCCCAGAGTCACAGACCCAGATTGAATCACTCCCGGAGCATTAGGCAAGACAATCTTATTAGCCCTAATCACCAGAGAGGGAACTGTTAGCCCAGGAATAATACTGTTGTCAATGGTGACCGCGTTTCGCGCTTCTAGCACCAGCTTGGTTCGGAATGGAAAAATGGGGGTTCCACTCGGAAAATCTCTGGTGATGTCGATGTCATCTCCTTGAATCGCAAGCTGAGTAAAATTTTGTTGCTGAATTGCCGCCAGTTCGCCGACATGAATGTCTAGAACTTCATTATTTTTATCAGTAGAACTGTTGTTGTCTTCTAGCCTGACCAGTCTATTAGGGGAACCCGATCGTAGGCTGATCTGGGTAGAAACCCCCCGTTTGGGACGAATCGAATCAACCCCTCCCAAAAAATTTAGCCGATCGCTCACTAGGTCGATCGAGCCTCCCGCTTCGATGCCGCCGATCGTCGCCTGATTGCCTGCCTGAATCTTAATGCCTGCTCCCTGAGTAGTGAGAGTGTTGCTGGGATTCATCGAAAATGTATTCTTGGCAATAAACTCAAAGGTGCCCGTTGTTTGGGACAGGTTGAGGGTGTTATTGCTCAACGCTTGAATAGTAATGTTATTGTCTGCCTGCAATGTGAAGGTTGTGCGGGCGGCTAGAGTTTCTAGAGCGGTTTGCGAAATGGCATAATCATTTGTTCCAGCTAGTTGCCCAGTCGAGAGCAGTTCTTGATCATCTGGGGGTGTTCCTCCACTTCCCCCTACGATCGTGATATCGCGGGGATCTAGCAAAAGGTGCCCTGTGATTCCGTTTGCGGCGCTGGTGTCAACCTGTCCCTTAAAGTCCAAATGTTCCTTGCCTGAAACCTCGACTAACCCGCCATTGCCCGCCTGAGCACCGCCACGAGCCTCGATCTGACCATTAAACCGGGTGGTGCCATCTGCCCAAACAACAATCTTCCCTCCATCCCCTTGCTGCCAAGCGTTGGCGCTGATAGTAGAGTTGGCATCAACACTCGTTAGAGTTGCTTTGGGCACTGTGCCTCGGCCCTGATAATCGCCCCCGATCAGCACCGTTCCGCCGCCTTGGGTTCCAGATGCGGCGATCGTGGCATTCACCAGCGCGACCCGATCTCCCAAAACCTGAACGGTGCCCCCCTTGACTCCTGAAACATTGATTTGATCGGACACGATCGCCGTCCCTGATGCTGTGGGCAGCGTCACCCCAGAACCGACTAACTTGACGGTGTTATTGTCGATCACCATCCCCGTTGCGTGCCCTCCACCGCCCCCCGTCAAAAGCTGAGGTAGAGAGAGAGGAGAAAATGGCAGCGCCGAAAGCGGAGAAGGAGCGGTCAAAGATTGCAGTTCTAGACTTAATAAACGACCTGGCTGGCTGACGCGCACGAGGCTTTCACCCGGAACAGCCGCAATGGTGATCTGTCCACCCGGAGCGCTGAGTTGTCCGGTGTTGATCACCGTCCCGCCTAACAGGGTGAGTGGTTGCCCTGACCCCACGGTGAGGTTACCAGCATTGATGATCACCCCTGGCTGAGGCATTGTAAATGCAAAGCTGCTGGGGGCTGACCCTAAAGATAGATAATCATTCGACCCGATCGCATTAAACCAGTTGTTGCCAAAGCCAATGCCGTTAGCAGTGGTGGCCATAAAGGCAGCAGGCACATTCAGCCGGGCGCTCGATCCTAAGATAATCCCCGCCGGGTTAATGAAATAAAAATTGGCGTTGCTGCCTGTGACTTGCAGCAGCCCGTTAATCAGCGAGGGGATACCCCCCACATCTCGGCTAATAATGGTTTGAATCTTTGGGTTAGACCGGAAGTTAGCCGTTTGATTGATATCAAGACCGAACTTTTGAAAACTGTGAAAGAGATTTGTGCCGTTGCGAGATGTCACCCCTCCTTCAATGTCGAAGACGTTGCCATTCTGCAAGACAGACGTGCCCACCCCATCTAGGGAGGGAACAATGGTCTGGGCATGAAGCTGACTACAAAGGCCGATTCCTGATCCTAAGACCGTTAAGTAAGCAATGAGAGACTTGTGGGTAGATGCCATGTTCTGCTGTTAAATTACATCAGACTTGGCCTCGGCAGCACGGTGGTTAAGTGGCTAGAGTTTAGTATAAACACTTAGGAAAAAGACTAGCGGATAGTATCAGAAATATCAAATTTCTTAACAAAAAATAGCTATTTTGGCTTAAGTCATTCTGAGCGCTGCCTAGGAAAGTTACTCGGTCTGAGTCCCATCGTCGGGTTACTCAAAACGTTCTAGAAGGCAGGCGGCTGTGATTTTGGGCTGCTCTAGATGGGGAACGTGTCCGCAGTTTTGAATCCACCGGAGTTGGCTAGTTGGAATCGCATCTTTGAAGCGCTCTGCGTCTTGGGTGCCCAAAATTTGGTCAGTGTCGCCCCAAATAATTAGCGTCGGTTGATTAATCTGCGAGATTTTATCGCTCAAAAAGTTATAGCCGCCGCTCTTGGTGAAGGCAATAATGGACTGACTCCATCGGGGTAACTGCAAGTGTAGGGCGGCGCATAGCTGCGCGTCGGGTGTCACAAACGTGGGATCAGCGTAAGCTTTGAGACTGACTTGTCGTCTGACTTGGGGCTGGCGTAAAAATTCGGTGGCTAGATAGCCGAGAGGCGGAACCAGAAATCGAGAGACGGCTGGGCCGGCGGCGAATCCGGCACTGTCAATCAGCACAAGCTTTGCCACCGCTTGAGGATAGGTGAGGGCGAAATCGATCGCGGCGGCTCCGCCCATGGAAGCCCCGACTAAGATCACAGGCTGCCCGATCAAGGTCTGCCAAAACGCATGAAGGTGGGTTTTGAGGCTGGTGGGGCTAAAGGCAACGCCGATCGGGCGATCTGTGAACCCAAACCCCAACATATCGACGGCCCAAGTGTCTTGCTGGGCGGCAAGCAGGGGCAACAGGCGGCGAAACTCAAAGACTGAGCTATCAAACCCATGCAGCAGCAAAATCGGGGTGCCGCCTGCACCTTGATGGACGTATGCTGTCTCGATCGCGGCTTTAATCAACGGAGTCGCGATCGCGTGACGAGTGATCTGCTGAGACAGGGCAATTGAAGCAGCCTCGCTGAGACCAGCAGATTCAGCAGGCAAAAAATTTGCAACCATGATTTCAGTATATTCCGATCTGGTGTTCAAACGCTCGATAGCACTCGCTGGAGCACGATCGCCTCCGTAAATATCAATAATTTTCTGCCAAAAAATTGTAAAGATTGACCGTTGCGGACGGAAAGATTGCGTGTTTGTTCTCAGAAATGTGTGTTCTACTTACGTCTTTGGGAAGGATAGTTTCGGCTAGACCCGTCTTTCTAACCCCGGTCACTTTGCGAGGAGTTCAACGTCATGGAATTTGCTGGGTTATCTGCCTCAAACCGTTCTGTGTTGTCGCCTGATGCTGGCGCGTCTGCCCTAGCTGCGGTTGGCAACCCTTTGGCAAACCCGCTGCCCACTCTCGCCCAAGCTCGTGCCGCTACGTCTCTGCTGTTTATTGAGGCCAACGTCACCGATTATCAGAGCTTAGTGGCCGGGGTGACTGCTGGAACTGAGGTGCACATTCTCAACCCGATCGAGGATGCTGTTGCCCAGATTACTCACACTCTTTTGGGGCGCAGCGGCATTTCTAGTCTTCATATTGTGTCTCATGGTGAGACAGGCGGCTTGCAGTTAGGCACCACTGAGTTAAATGAGCAAAGTCTCGATCGCTATGCCTCTCAGCTAAGATCATGGTCGCAAGCGCTAACGCAAGGCGCTGATATCTTGCTCTATGGGTGCAATGTTGCCCAAGGTCAGCAGGGACTTAGTTTTGTCCAGCGTTTGGGGCAGATCACGGGGGCAGATATTGCAGCATCGACGGATCAAACGGGCGATCGGGCGGCTGGCGGCAACTGGACTTTAGAAGTCCACACGGGTGAGATTGCGGCAGGTCTGGTCTTTCAAGCGTCTACCTTGGCAAATTATCATCATTTGCTGCCTGTTGATTTGCTGTCTCCGATCGATTCCTCTTTGGTGAGCACCAGTGACAGCACAGGCGGCAGTTTGGGCGCTAGCTCGGTGAGCAATGATGGACGCTATATCATCTTCACCAGCACTTCGGGCAGTGTGGTGGCTAACGATAAAAATGGCAAATCAGATATATTTTGGCTCGATCGTCAGACTTCAACTCTCAAACTCGTCAGCCACAATCTCGGTAAAACGGGCAGCGCAAACGGGGCTTCATCCAATGCTGTGATCAGTGGAGATGGCTTGTCTGTGGCGTTTGTGAGTGATGCGGCTGATATTGTTTCGGGTGACACAAACGCTAAAAAAGACGTGTTTGTGTGGAAATGGGACGGCACCACCAGCACCGACACAATTCGACTCGTGAGCGCTGCTAACAATGCCACCACGGTTCAAGATGGAGATTCCTATAACCCTGTCATCAGTGACAATGGGCAGTATGTCTCGTTTTTGAGCGATGCGACTAACCTAACCTCGGCTCTCGCTGACAACAATGGCGGCAACCAGCCCGATGTCTTTCAGTGGGATGGGTCAGCGAGCAGTAATGCTGTCACGCTCGTCAGTCGCAACCGCACCAAGGCAGCCAGCGGCAACAAAGGGGTCTCGACGGGATTCTCAATGAGTCGGGATGGCAATTATGTTGTGTTTAGCAGCAACGCAACTAATTTTGTTCCTACTGCGTCTGATCCTAACGGCTCCACCGAAGACGTGTTTCGCTGGGGTCGAGTTGGGGACACAATGGACGTGATCAGCACCTCGCTTGACCCCACGATCGGGGCAGATGATGTATCGAGAAATCCGGTGATTAGCAACGATGGTAGTCGGGTTGCATTTGTCAGCACGGCCACTAATCTCATAGCCAATGGCATTGATAACAACAACACCCAAGATATCTTTTTGTGGGATAGCGCCAGCACGACTGCCAACAAAATCAGCTTAATCAGCTTCAACAGTGCCGGAACAAACAGCAGCAATAATCTAGGTGGCCCGTTTGCTGACAGTGGTTCGCTCAACCCCCTCATCAGCGGAGACGGCAAATTTATTGCATTCACCAGCTACTCTACAGATTTGGTGAGCGCGATCGACAGCAATGCCAAACAAGATGTGTTTGTCAGGGAAATTGCGACACTGACCACTTCTTTAGTGAGTGGCAACACCGCTGGGGCATTTGGCAATGATGCCTCGTCTGACCCTGCCATTAGTGGAGACGGCAAGCGCATTAGTTTTGCCAGCAGTGCCACGAATCTAGTTGCCAATGACACCAATGGCAAACGCGATGTGTTTGTGCGGGATCTAACCGCCAGCACTACGTCTTTAATTAGCCGCAGTGCAACCGCGATCGGCAACAATGATTCTCCATCAGACGATCCGAACAGTCCGTCAGTGTTCACATCAGCGATCAGTGCAGACGGGGCGTTTGTGGCGTTCACCAGTCTGGCTAGCAATTTAGTCGATCGCGACGGCAATAGCGCGGCTGATGTGTTTATTGCCCAGTCTAGCGGGGCGACGATTAGCCTAGTGTCTCGTCAGAGCACCGATCCGACGCTCACGCCTAAGACCGGGAGTGAAGACTCAACCTTGACACCGGGCAATGCAGTCAGTGCGGATGGTCGCTATGTAGTCTATGTGAGCAAAGCTCCTGAGTTAGCAGCTAATGATGCCAATAGTGCTCAGGATGTATTCATTCGCGACAATCAGACCAAAACGGTGACGTTGATCAGCCGCAATCCAGCGAAGGCTTCTGGCAACGGCAATTCTTTTAGCCCGGTGATCAGTCGAGATGGTCAATTTGTCGTCTTTGTGAGTGATGCCTCTGATCTGGTGACTGGTGACAGCAATGGGGCCTCCGATCTGTTTATCTGGGAGCGATCGCAGCCCGACACCTTAACCCTGATCAGCAAAGTCAACGGCGGCACCACGAGCGGCGATCGGGCTTCGATCAATCCGATCATTAGCGGCAACGGTCAATATGTGGTCTTTACCAGTCTGGCAACTAATCTTAGTCAGTGGGGATGGCAACGCTAAACAGGATGTGTTTGTCTGGGAGCGATCGACAAAAACCACTACGCTGATCAGCCACGCGAATGGGAGCACCAACAGCAGCGATGGCACCTCTGAGAATGCGACGATTAGCGATGATGGACAGTTGATCACCTTTACGAGTGATGGCACTAATTTAATTTCAGCGCCGACAACTGCCCAAAAACAAGTCTTTCTGTGGGATCGCAAAACGGCTCCGCTCACCTTGATTAGCCGAGATAGTGCAGGCACGATCGCTAATGCAGACTCCAACAACGCCGTGATCAGTGGCGATGGGCGCTATGTTGCGTTTACGAGCGGTGCAACTAATCTGTTTGGCACCGATAGCAATGCGGCTCAAGATGTGTTCATTCGCGATTTGGTGAAGAACACGACGGCGGCGGTCAGTGTCGATGCGTCGGGAGCCTATGGCAATGTGACCGGAGGCGCGCCTGCGAGTGGGGCGTTTGCGTCGAGTCCGGTGATCAGCAGCTATGGCGGCAAGGTGTATGTTGCGTTTACCAGCACCTTTAATACGTTAGTTGCCACTGACAACAATGCAGCTCAGGATGTGTTTGTTCGCGAAATTGACCTGAATGACCCGACTAAAAGCCGAACAATTTTAGTCAGCGTGGATAAAGATGGGACAGGCAGCGGCATAGGCTCAGGGACAGGAGGGGCATTTGGCGGCACTGGCTCTTTGGGTTCTTCACTCAGCCAAGACGGACGGTTTGTAGCGTTTGTTAGCTACTCTACTAATCTCGTGGCAAGTGACACTAATGGCGCGCAAGATATTTTTGTTCGAGATCTGCTACTCAACAAAACGACGCTGATCAGCACCAACAGCGCGGGCACCGATAGTGGCAAAGGAGTGTCTCAGGTTCCGGTGATCAGTGGCAGTGGCGGTTATGTTGCCTTTATGAGCGATGCGGGTGATTTGGTTGCAGGTGACTTCAACAATAAATTTGATGTGTTTGGGCAAGAATTGCTGCCTGTGGTCAGTCTGACCGCGATCGACGCTTCTGCCAGCGAGGTCACTCCTGCTAACGATCCGGCGGTCTATCAAGTTAAGCGCACGACCAAAACGGGAGAATTGAGTGTCAAACTGGCGATCGACCCCACCAGCACCGCTTCTGCAACGGATTATGATTGGTCAGTTGACCCGACAGTGGCCACGATCGTGAGTTTCTCTGCGACTGAGATTGTTCTAAAATTCTTAGCAGGGGCAGATACGATCGATCTCAAGATGACTCCTAGAGACGACGTGCAGGCAGAAGCCGCCGAAACGTTAAAGCTCTCCATTACAGCAGATGCAACCAATTCGGGATATGCCATTAGCGCAAGTGATAACACATCGCTGACAACAATTTTAGCGAACGATACCACGGTTATTAATACAAACGATAGCGGAGAGGGATCGCTTCGGCAGGCAATCATTAACGCGAACACATTCCCTGGGGCAAACACCATTAGCTTTGCCATTCCAGGAACTGGCGTGCAAACGATCGCGCTGCAATCTGCCTTGCCAATCATCAGCGATGGAGTAACGATCGATGCGACGACCCAAACCGGATTCACCTTTACGCCGTTCATTGTCCTGGATGGCACTGCTGCCGGAGCGACTGCAAGCGGCTTACACATCACCGCCGGGAGCAGCACGATTAAAGGATTAGGAATCAAAAACTTCGCCCAAGACGGAATTTTGATCGACACCCAAGGCAACAACACGATTCAGCAAGGTGACCTTTCGGCAAATAAAGGATCTGGCATCGCGATCGTGGGCCCCGTCACCGGAAACCGCATTTCAGTCAACACCTTTACGGGCAACACGGGGCTAGGCATTGATCTGGGCAAAGATGGCGCAACGGCAAACGATGCAGGCGATTTGGATGTAGGAGCCAACAATCTGCAAAACTTTCCGGTGTTGACGATCGCCGAACCTGTTGGAACGGGAGCGGCGATCGGAGGCACTCTCAACAGCACTCCGACCACTTCATTCCGAGTTGAGTTCTTTAGCAACGACGCGACGGGAGCGGCTCAAGGCAAAACGTTTCTGGGCTTCAAAGATGTCACCACAGACACAAGCGGCACCGCAACCTTCAGCTTTACCGCGTCTGGCGTAGCAGCCGGACAGTTGATCACCGCCACAGCCACCGATGCTAGCGGCAACACCTCGGAGCTATCGCTGGCAAAAGCAGTCGTGGCACCCACTGTAAGCCTAGATGCAACCCCCGTTAAGGTGCTCGAAGGCACGAGCGCGACTGCCACCCCGCTGCCCTTTATTGTCACCCTATCTCAGCCCAGCACTCAAAACGTGGTCGTCACTTATAGCACCACCGACGGCACGGCAACGATCGCCGATAGTGATTACACACCCGCCGCCGCAGCTAGCGTTACCTTTGCGCCGGGTCAGACCAGTCAGACGATCGCCGTTGCGGTGACGGCTGATAATAAATTTGAGCCAGATGAAACGTTTACCGTGACGTTGAATGGGGCGACTAACGCCACGCTGACTGCTGCCGTGAATGCGACGGGAACGATTCAAAACGATGATGCTCGACCGACGATTACGATCGCAGATGCGATTCAAAATGAAGGTGATAGCGGGTCTGCACCCCTGATTTTAACAGCTAGTTTATCGAATCTCAGCACAGAAACCATCACAGTCGATTACGCAACGGCAAACGGCACGGCAACCTTAGCGGATAATGATTACACCGCCGCATCGGGTAAGCTCACTTTTGCGCCGGGACAACTGACGCAGACCTTGGGCGTTTTGGTCAACGGAGATACTAAGTTTGAAAGCAATGAAACCTTTCAGGTGACGTTGAGCAATCCCAACAATGGCACGATCGTGCCTGCGACCAGCACCGCGATCGCAACCATTCTCAATGATGATCCGGGCCCAACCTTGAGCATTACCACGCCTGCGGCACAGCTTGAAGGCACGACTGGGGCCAGCACTCCTTATCTATTCGTCGTCAATCTCAGCCAATCGAGCAGTCAAGCTGTCACCGTGAATTATGCGACTATCGACGACACTGCCACGATCGCCGATAGTGATTACACCGCCGCATCGGGAACGCTTACCTTCGCACCCAACACCACCAGCCAAACCATCACGGTGTTCTCTCAAGGTGACAAAAAGTTTGAAGCCGATGAACAGTTTTTCGTCAAGCTGACCAATGCCACCAATGCCAATCTGTCGGCCACCGATCGGGCAACGGGCATCATCACCTCTGACGACACTACGCCGCCATTGCTCCAGATCGCAAACGCATCGGCAGCCGAAGGAAACAGTGGCACGACTCCTTACAACTTTGTGGTTGCTTTGTCGGATGCCAGCTATCAAACGATTACGGTCGATTACGCCACTCAGGATCAGACGGCGACGATCGCTGATCAAGATTATCAATCCGCCGCCGGAACTCTGACCTTTGCCCCCAACGAAACGCGCAAAACCATCACGGCTCTAGGCAATGGGGACACTAAATTTGAAGGCGACGAGACGTTTTTAGTTACTCTCAAAAATTCTCTCAATGCTTCGATCTCTAGCTCAACCGCAACCGGAACGATCACGAACGATGATCTGCTTCCGGTCATCAGCATTAGCGATGTGAGTAATCCTGAAGGAGACAAAGGCACAACCAAAAATAATCTCTTTGTGGTGAGTTTGAGCAATGCTACCGATAAGACAGCTACGGTTAATTATGCAACTGCAGATGGAACGGTATCGGGAAGTGCTGCAACCATAGCAGATAACGATTATTTAAGTGCTTCAGGAATCATTACTTTCAATCCGGGTGAAATCAGTAAAACAATTTCTGTGATCACAAACGGGGATGCGAATTTAGAGAAAGACGAAGACTTCTTGGTGAATCTTAGCAACGCCCAACAAGCCGGAATTCTCAAGGGTCAGGGCAAAGGCACGATCGTCAACGATGACACGGCTCCGACGCTCAAAATTGACAGTGTGAGTCAAAAAGAAGGCAATCAAAACACGACTGAACTGATCTTTACCGTCAGTCTCTCAGCCAGCAGCAACGCTCCCGTTACGGTTGATTATCTGACTCAAGACGGCACTGCCACGATCGCCGATCTCGACTACCAAGCCAAAACGGGCACCTTGACCTTTGCGCCCAACACGCTCACCCAAACTTTTGCCGTTCTCGCCAATGGCGACTCTAAGCTAGAAGGCGACGAAACCTTTAATGTCAAACTGCAAAACCCCAGCACCGGAGCGTTGATTTCTGCGACTGAAGGCATCGGCATCGGCACGATCAAGAATGACGATCTTCAACCCACGATCGGCATCGATCAAAAAATCAGCATCACCGAAGGCACCAGTGGCACCCTCACGGTTAGTCTCTCTAACCCCAGCACTCAAACAGTCACCGTTAACTATGGCACGGCAGACGGCAAGGCCACGATCGCCGATAATGACTACACTCAGGCTTCTGGCACCCTCACCTTTAACCCTGGCGAACTCAACAAAACCATCACCGTTTCGAGCAAAGGCGACACCAAATTTGAGGGCGACGAAGACTTTACGGTCAGTCTCAGTCAAGCCGGAAACGCCGATGTTTCGCCTGTGTCAGGCAAGGGCACGGTGACGATCGTCAACGATGATTCTCGCCCCACGGTCAGCATCGACAACCTTTCTCAGCTAGAAGGACTGAGCGGCCCCACGCCCTATGTGTTCACGGCGAGTCTGTCTAACCCCAGCAGCGAAACGATCACGGTCAACTATGCCACGAGTGATGGATCGGCCACGCTGGCAAACAATGACTACACGGCGGCTTCGGGCACTCTCACCTTTAACCCCGATAGCTTAAGTCAGAAAATCACGGTGTTGGCAACAGGTGACTCAACGTTTGAACCCGATGAGAACTTTCTCGTCACCCTCAACCCGGCGACGGTGACTAACGCTACGATCTCGGCGGCGGCTGGGGTCGGCAAAGGCACCTTGCTCAACGATGATGCTCCCCCTCGTCCCACGATTCGCATTGACAGTGGCGTGACCCAAAACGAAGGCAACAAAGGGGCAACAACCGCCTATGTCTTTAACGTCATTCTCTCGACGATTACTCCCGGAACGGTGACAGTTGGCTACACCACGAAGGACAACTCGGCGACCACCGCAGACAACGATTATGTGGCTCAGTCGGGAATTCTCACCTTTGCCCCCAACACGCTCAACCAAAAAATCACGGTGTTGGCCACCGGAGACGACACGCTAGAAGCAGATGAAAGTTTCTTTATCGATCTGCAAAACCCTAGCGCTAACGCCGATATTTCGGCCGCCGACCAGCGCGGCACGGCAACGCTAGTCAATGACGATAAGCGTCCGACGTTGAATATTGACAGCCCGACTAAGCGGGAAGGAGCGGTGGGCGAAATCACTCCGATCGAGTTTGTGGTGACGCTCTCCAATCCCAGTAGCCAAACTATCGGAGTGGATTATGGGACGGGCAACGGGTCAGCCACGATCGCCGATAACGATTTCATTCAAGCGTCGGGCAAACTGACTTTTAACCCTGGCGAACTCAAAAAGACGATCACGGTCTCTGCGACTGGCGACAACAAATTTGAGCCAGACGAAACTTTTACGGTGCAGCTAACTAATGCCAGCAATGCCGATATCACCGGGGCAGGTCAGGGCACGGGCACTTTACTGAATGATGATTTTGCGCCGACTCTCAGCCTCACGGCTGGCGCGAGTCAACTCGAAAACTCGGCCAGTCCTAATCTGTTTGTGGTGAAACTCTCCAATCCCACCGCTCAGACCGTGACGGTTAGTTATGACACGAGTGACGGCACTGCCACGATCGCCGACAGTGACTACACTCGCGCCACCGGAACCCTGACCTTTCTGCCGACAGAAACCAGCAAAACGATCTCTGTAACGGCGATCGGAGATACCAAATACGAAGGCAATGAAACCTTTAACGTCAATTTGAGCAACGCCAGCAATGCCACGATCTCCACCAGCACGATCGCAGGCACAATCCTGGATGACGATCCCATCCCCACTATCAGCCTTGCGACGACCACCACCAGTCAGCCCGAAGGCAAAAGCGGCACTGTGCCCTACGTCTTCACAGCGACTCTGAGCAATTCCAGTAGCCAAACCATTACGGTCGATTATGGCACCGCTAACGGCACGGCAACGCTAGCGGATAACGACTATCTGCTAGCAGCCGGAAAGTTGACCTTTGCACCCACCGAAACCAGCAAAACTTTTACCGTGTTTGCCAACGGTGACACCAAGTATGAGGACAACGAAACCTTTAGCGTCAACCTCAGCAACGCCACGATCGGCAGCACGATTTCGACCTCTAATGGCAGCGTTGTGGCCACGATCGTCAATGACGACACGCGCCCCACGATCAGCCTGACCCCCAACACTCTCAGCCAGCCCGAAGGCAACAGTGGCGTGACTCCTTATCTCTTTACGGTGGCTCTGTCTGACGCGAGTAGTGAACTGATCACCGTCAACTACAGCACCGCCGATGGCACGGCAACCACTGCCGGAAATGACTATACCGCGATCGCTGGCAAGCTCACCTTCAATCCGGGTGAGACGAGCAAGACGCTGACCGTCAACGCCACGGGTGACACCCGCTTTGAAAAAGACGAAACCTTCCAACTCACCGTGACCACTCCAACCAACGCAACTCTGACCACGGCGATCAGCGCAACAGCCACGATCGCCAACGACGACAAAGACACAGGCATCATTAGCGATTCGGGCATTCTCTGGCGCAATCAGCAGTCAGGCGACACCCTCTTATGGGAGCTTAACAGCACCACCTTTGCGGGCAGCACTCAGTTGCCGACCCAGGCAGCCACTTGGCAGTTTGAAGGCAAAGGAGACTTTAACCGAGACGGCAGTCTAGACCTTCTCTGGCGCAACACGGCCACCGGAGAGATCAATCTTTGGCTGATGAACGGAGCGGATCTGGGCACGATCGTCACCACCCCCAATCTTCCCAAAGTGCCAGACTTAGCCTGGAAGGTCGAAGGCATTGCCGACTTTACGGGCGATGGCAAATTAGATCTGCTGTGGCGCAACTATCAAACTGGAGAAATCGCCACTTGGAATCTGGATGGAACCAACTTCATTGATGTGTCCTATTTGCCACGGGTGACCGACTTAAGCTGGCAGATCAAAGGCATTGGCGACTTTAACGGCGATCGTAAAGTCGATCTACTCTGGCGCAACGATCGCACGGGTGAAGATGCGTTCTGGCTGCTAGATGGTGCAAAGCTTGCCAGTATTGTCAACCTGCCTGCCGTTGCCGACCCGCGCTGGCAGATCGAAGGCATTGGCGATTTCAACCGCGATGGCAGTCTTGACCTGCTGTGGCGCAACAAAACCACTAACGAGATTGGGACTTGGGAACTTAACCGCACCACTTATGTGAGGAGTTCACTGTTCTCTGCGGCTCTCGACTCGACCTGGCAGGTGCAAAAAATTGGCGATTTCAACCGCGATGGCAGTCTAGATATTCTCTGGCGCAACACTCAGTCGGGTGAAAACAAGCTTTGGTATCTCAACGGCACGACCTACGGAACGAGCTTAACGCTGCCGACTCGCGCCGATCGCAACTGGACAATTTCTGACATCGGTGATTTCAATCGCGATGGCAATCTCGATATTCTCTGGCACAATGCCCGATCGGGTGAAACCGATATTTGGACGCTGAATAGCTCTGCCTATGCGGGTGAAGTGGCGCTGCCCAAAGTTCCTGATTTGGGATGGCAAATTCAGGCGACGGGTGACTTTAACCGAGATGGCTCAACCGATCTGCTCTGGCGCAACTATCGAGATGGATCTGTAGCGTTTTGGCAGATGGATGGCATCACCTTCAACACGGCGGTTTACTTGCCCCCGGTTAAAGATCCCGCGTGGAACATTGAAGGAGTAGCTGACTTCGATCGCGACGGCTTCTTAGATATTTTTTGGTACAACACCACGACGGGTCAAACGGCGATCTGGACGCTCAACGGCATGGCTCTTAAGGAAGGAATTTTCTCGCCGACTGCGGGGCCAGGCTGGCAGGTGCAGGCGCTCAAAGACTTTGACCAAGACGGCAATATTGATATCCTGTGGCGTAGTCAAGCCGGAGAAGTTGCCTTCTGGAAAATGAGGGGAACCACGTTAGAGTCAACCAGCTATCTGCCCAAAGTTCCTGACTCAAACTGGCAAATTCAAGGCGTTGAAGATTTCAACAGCGACGGCAAACCCGATATTTTCTGGCGCAACTACAGCACGGGCGAAAATGCTATTTGGCAACTGAACAACATGAAGTTTGAGAAGTCGCTCTTTCTGACTCCGGTGACTGACCTGAGTTGGCACGTAGAAGGCTTCCGAGACTATAACGGCGACGGAACTTTAGATCTACTTTGGCGCAATCGCCGCACCGGAGAGGACGCGCTCTGGTTGATGAAGGACGCAACCACGATCGGGCTAATCACGTCTCTGCCTCGGCTGATTGACCCCAATTGGACAGTTGAGGGACTGGATAGGTTTAACAACAGTGCGATCGCCTGAAGCTCGCTAGCTTTAGGCTAGAAGTTGCCCCGATCGTGGGGTCATGCTTTAGGATCTTAGAAGCGAAGGGCTTGATGACAACTCACGTCCCTTCTCACCTCTTTTGGTCAACCGTTTGCGCTTGAGTCAGTTGTGAATCTTCCCTATCAAAAAAGCAGCGATCGCGTCCTAGAGTGTCGGTCTCTGAGGTCTCACCCGTTGAAGCATGGACAGGTTTTTTTCAGTCCGGGTGCTCATTTTAGCTATCGGGTGATTGGCCCGTGCTGTCGATTGTTCGATCGCGAGACTCTGCCCTATCCCTGCTGTCGCCTTGAGTGGCACAGCAAAGAACCCAGCTGGCGGCGGATCGGCAAACGTCTGATTGCAGATTTGGCGACGAGAAACAGTCCGTCTTATAGTGTCGAAATTATCGGACAGGCGACGCAAGATCCCCTAGTGATCACGCTTTATTCGATCAAGCTGCCGCCGCCGCTCAAGGAATGGTGGATTTCTAGCAAGCCCTCTACGTCGGCGATCGCTGATTTGACCTGGCTCGACTCAGCCGAAGAAATCAAAATCGAGGGATAGACGGCGCTGCCCCACCGGGGATGCAAGATGCCGCAACAGTTGCCAAATTGAGTGGTGGCATAGCCCAGGGTCGATCGCACCACGGCGACATCATCTAACCGCAGCGTTCCGGCTTGAGATAAAAGGGGGTGCCCGGTTCGGGGATCAAATAAGTCGGCTAGATGCCCCCACTGCCGCAGCTTATAGACAATTTTTAGCCCAAACTCTAAAAACTGCTGCCGAAGCTGCTGTTTTTGAGCATCGGTTTCGGGCGTGAATTGGATCAATTCAAGTGAGCACGGCTGCAAGACAACCAGCAGCGATCGCACAGGCCGCGACCAATCGGGCAACAGCCGAGGCAAATTTTTGCAAATAAAGGGGTTGGGCGCGTGAATGGAGTACTGCATAGAGGAGCCAGTCAAAGGGGCTAGCCGCTAGCTAAACTGCTGGGCATAAAATCGAGCATAGCGCCCCCCTTCGGCAATCAGTTCAGAATGGGTGCCGGATTCTACGACTCGACCCTTTTCTAAAATTAAGATCCGATCGACGCGGCGCACGGTGGCGAGACGGTGAGCAATAATGAACACGGTACGCCCCTGCATGATTCGCTCTAGGGCTTCTTGCACAAGAGACTCAGATTCAGAATCGAGGGCTGACGTGGCTTCGTCGAGAATCAGAATCCGAGGATTGAGCAACACGGCCCGGGCGATCGCCAACCGCTGTCGCTGCCCGCCAGATAAATTAACGCCCCGTTCGCCAACCCAGGTGTTATAGCCATCTGAAAGTTGGCTGATAAACTGGTGAGCATTGGCGATCTTGGCCGCTTCTTTGACGGCATCAAGGTCAAAATTAAGCTGACCAAAGGCAATATTTTCGGCGATCGTGCCCGAAAACAAGGTCGTCTCTTGGGGCACAATCCCAATCTGTCGCCGCAAACTGCGAAGAGAGACATCTCGCACGTTGGTGCCATCGACCCAAATATCGCCGATTTGGGGATCGTAAAATCGCGGGATCAAATTCACCAGGGTAGTTTTTCCGGCTCCTGATGCCCCAACGAGGGCGATCATTTCTCCCGGCAAAACCAGGAGATTTAAGTCTTGCAGCACCGGACGATCGGGCTGATAAGCAAAGGTGACATTGCCAAACTCGACTTTCCCCATCACGGGGGCCAGCATGGGGGCGTTGGGCTTCTCTACGATCGTCGGTTTTAACCACAGCAGTTCAAAAATGCGATCGACCGAGGCTTCGCCTTGCTTAAACTCGTTATAGCTGCTGGTGATCGTGGCGATCGGTTCAAACAACAGGGCGACGGCGGTCACATAGCTAATAAATCCGCTGCCCGTCAACTGCCCTTTAGAGATCTGCCAGCCGCCCAACAGCAGCAGTGACAGCATACTCAGTGACTCTAGCGATCCCACAACGGGATATTGAGAGGCTCTGAGGCGCTCCATCGCATAGCGGGCTTGCCGATTGCGCTCTGCCTCCCGACTAAAGCGATCGATCACATATTCCTCAGCCGCAAATGCTTGCACTAAGCGAATGCCGCTCAACATCTCAATAATTAGCCCCGACAGGTCAGACACCCGACTCTGACTGCGGTGAGACAGTTTGCGAAGCCGCTCCCCAAACCAGCCGATCAGCAACGATAGAAGGGGCGCGATCAGCAAGGTTGCCAGGGTTAGCTTCCAGTTGACCCAAATCATATAGCCCAACACCGCGATCAGCCGCAGCACGTTGGGCACAAACTCATGAAAGAGCTTATTGACCACCTCGCCAATGCGATCGACATCTTCGGTGAGCCGATAGGCGAGATCTCCGGTCTGCATGGTCTCAAAATAGCTGAGACTGAGATGTTGCAGATGGGCATAGGCTTGCTGACGCAGTTGTAGGGCGATCGACAGGGCGGCTTTGGCCATCCGAGTGTCTTGCCCATATTGCACCAGCTTTTGCCCGACCCAAACCACAGCGGCAAAGCTGGTCAACTCAGCGATCGCGCCCACCTTACCTGCCCCGATTAGCTCGGCCATGCGCCCGGCTAGCCACGCTAAAACGGGCCACGTTGCAGTAAACACCAGCGTACAAACCATTGCCTGAGCAATGATCTTCCACTGTGGGCGGACATAGGCGAACAGTTGCCAGTAGTTAGAACGGTGTTTCAATGGCGGCCGGACTTACGTTCTTGGTAGATGTGAAAGACAGAAGGCAGAAGCGAAACGACGATAATGATTAGAATAATCGGCAACAGATATTTATCAACATCTGGAATCACCGCTCCTAAAGAATAGCCCAACAGCGTCACGCCAAACGTCCAGATCAATCCGCCCACGACGTTATAAGACAAAAACGTGCGGTAGTCCATCGCGCCGATCCCTGCCACGATCGGCGCAAAGGTGCGAACGAGGGGCACAAATCGCGCTAGCACGATCGCTTTTTTGCCATACTTCTCATAAAACCCTTGAGCAGAGACTAAATGCTTTTTGTGAAACAGCCAGGAATCTTCTCGCTGAAATAATCTGCGTCCAAAGCGATTTCCCGTCCAATAGCCCACGCTATCGCCTAAAACAGCCGCCACAAAGCAGCCCAAGGTCAAATATTGAATGCTCAGAATATTTTGGGACGCGAGAAACCCAGCCGTAAATAACAAGCTGTCTCCGGGCAAGAAAAACCCGATCAGTAGACCGGACTCTGCAAAGATGATCGCCCAAATCACCAGATGAGCCGCAACCGGGCCAATCTCTTTGAGCCACTGACCCAAGTGAACTGTATCAAAACTCATAATTTCCTCACTTCACACGCTGCGTTTGCTTCCGTCGCACTATCCACACCCCCAATGACCCGATCAGTCCAACTAAAACAACCTTTGAGAGCGGCGCTAAATAGTCATCGACCCGATCGTAGTGCTCCCCTAATAAATATCCAGCATAGGTTAACAGCGTTGTCCAAATAGTAGTGCCGATCGTCGAGTAGACCAAAAATGGGGCTAACCGCATGTGACTGATGCCTGCCGGAAGCGAAATCAGCGTTCGGATTCCAGGCACCAGACGACCCAACAGCACCGCTTGACTGCCGCGACGATAAAACCAGCGATTGGCTTTGTCAATGTCTACTTTAGAAATGCCTAACCACTTGCCATAGCGATCGGCGATCGCGCCCAACCGTTCCTCACCCACCAGTTTGCCTGCATAGTACCAGGGTAATGCTCCTAGCACCGCTCCCACCACTCCGGCCAGCACTGCATACTGAAAATTCATCTGCCCTTTAGCAACGGTGAACCCGGCTAACGGCATGATCAACTCTGACGGGATGGGGGGAAAAAGGTTCTCCAAGAACATCAAAAGACCAATCCCCCAGTAGCCCAGCGCATTCATAGTGTGGGTAATCCATTCAACCATTGCCTGATTTCCTTTCGCGAATGAAGGCTTCTTTACCCTTACATAGCGAAATGATAAGCTTCCAGGGAACTAATTGTTAAGTTTTTTAACAGAAGGGGCGATCGAGGAACTCTGTCCTGTCTCAGGCTCTCGATCGCGGGTCAAAAACGGGCTCTACTGGGCTCGAACCAGTGACCGACCGCTTAGAAGGCGGTTGCTCTATCCACTGAGCTAAGAGCCCCTAGGGTGAGGGGTCAGGTTTTTATCTCTGACTGATTAAGCATTATACAATCCTAACGAGTTTGTGGAGAGTTGCTAACAGATTTGTTCTATTTTGTGAGGCTGACCGCCGTTAAAATGAGTGACTCACTATCACAAATGAAGCCGATGTTGGCTAACTATGTGTACACTAAAAGCCAGAAAAAGGGAATTTAAACAAAGTGTGTCGATAAAGTCGATAAAAGTGCGTCAATAGCGAAAATTGCAAGACAATGGTCTTTTAATCTCGCACGTCTGGTTGCGATCGCTTCGCTGACGTTAGCAGGGGCCTATTTTGAATAGAAACTTGCCGCTATTCATGGCTCAAGCCTGCGTAGCCAACCTCGCCCCCTCACCTTGATAGGAGATAATTAGCTGTTTTATGTTCATTCTGAAACGGCAGGATGTAGAAATTTCCAGCATCCAACATCCCAAACGCGATCAAAAGATTCCGATTCTCACCTATCAGGGGATCACCTTTCGCCTGATCAGCGTGTTTCACGCCAACCAAGAAGAAGAGGCGAGAGCACTGTGGCGCGATTTAACTGACAACCAGGGCAAAGCCTGCGTTTTATTAGAAGAACCCGATCGCTACAGCATTTGGGGCAAAGTGCGGCTCGATCAGCTAGCTCAAGAAACCCAAGAGATTGAGGCGGCTGGCTCAACCACCCCCATGTTTACTCAGGCCTGTCTGCTGATGCTGCAAGCGATGTATATCGATATTGAAGACTTGATGGGCACTAAACAATCCGTCACGTTTCAAAAAGATATTGCTGACGTGTTTCGACAAGGGCGGTTTCCCCAAACCGACTCGCCCGATGCCATCAGGCAACTTTTGACCGTCAACCCCCTCAATAGTCTGCAAACCCCAGCCTGGCAAGAACCTCATTTGTCGCTGCTCTTACAAGATCTGCACCGCCTTGGCAAAAACTATTTTGGCAAATCTCCCTTTGTCTCTCGGACTTTAGAAGCCTTACAAGATTTGCCTTCGGGTGAACGGAGCCGCTTTTTGGCGTGGATGGCCCGATCGCCGGGTGGTAATCTTTGGCACTAGCTTCAAAAAACGTTGGCAACCGATGCCAGAGGGTGCATTACAATCCACAATCCCTCTTGATAGGCTTCATGTTTCCTAATCGCTCTACCTTTGTAATTGTGATATGAGTACCTCGATCGATAAATCTGCGGCTAAGTCTCTGTCTGTGCAAGCGATCGTCTTTACAGAAATCATCTGGGCGGTGCTGGCGCTGCTGTTTTTTCTGCTGTTTAGTGTGGCTGACCCCGGACAAGACCGCCCCGTTTGGTATTCCTACGGCACGTCTATTTTTGAAGTAGTGGCTTATCTGGCGGCTGCCATTCTGTGTTTTAGAAACTGGCGCAGCCCCCAGATCGTCAGCGGGCGCAAAGTCTGGTTTGGCATCGGCATGGGGATGCTGTGCTACTTCCTAGGCGGCGTGCTGTTTACCTTCTGGGAGACCTTTTTAGGACGAAATGCAGATGTTTCGCCTGGAGATTTCTTCTACATTCCAACTTATCTCTTTCTGGGGTGGGGCATGGTCATGGCCTTTGCCGATCGTCGTCTCAATCTAGAGGTTTGGCAGTGGGGCATCGTTGCCGGAATCGCCGCTATCAGCATCGCTTTCGCGACCTGGTTAACCATTTCTCCTGACAAAAATGCCAGTGCTGACCTCTGGGGAATGGAGCCAGTCTCTGCCCAGACGACTGTGACTCCGGCTAAACCTGCGGTCAAGACTCCGGCGATCGTCCCCAAGCCGACTTCACCCGCCCCTAAGGTTCAGCCCTCTCAGCCCGTGCCTCAGGCGATCCTCTCTCCTCAAGCAACGCCTGCTCCGTCAGGGCAAAAGACGATCTCCCCCAAGGCGGCAGAACCCAAAACGCCGCCTGTCTGGGTAACTACAGTGGAAGAAACTCTGGCTCCTCTCAAAACGTTTCTAAACTACTTCTATGTCGTGGCTGACGTGTTTATCTTGATCGTGGCGACAACGCTGCTGCTGGCATTTTGGGGCGGGCGCTTTTCGCAGTCTTGGCGAATGATTGCGGCGGCTGCCTTCTCGCTCTATGTGGCTGATATGTGGTTTAAATATGCGACAACCCGACTCGCCAATTATCAAAGCGGGGGCTTGTTAGAAATCTTTTGGGTGTTGAGCGGCGTGCTCTTTGGCATTGGGGCAGCTTTAGAGTTTGATCTCAGCCGATCGCGTCGTGCCGGAGGACGGCGGCGGGCTTAGATTGCGCGCAGCGAATCAAGGGGAAAGACGACGTTGCCCTTTTTACGGGCGGTTGGACTTAGAATGGTAGGTGCTGACTGAGCCTTTCGTGGATTGTGGCATGACCCCTCGCAAACTGTCTGATTCTGACAAAAACCAAATTGTTGAGCTATATCGTCAGCCAGGCGAGACAACGCTGACTCTGGCAAGTCAATATGGGGTGAGCAACACAACCATCAGTCGCATTCTCAAAAGCAGTTTGCCTGCGGGGGAATATGAAGGCTTGATTCAGCAAAAGCGTGTGGCTTCGCGCAACCCTGACGTGATCTCTCGCGAACTGGAGGAGCCTATCCAGGGTAGTATTCTCGAAATTCCGGCTGCTGCGATCGTAGACATCTCTGAGCCTGAACCGAGTCCTCTCGCGGCTTCGGTTTCTTTAAACGCTTCGTCTGAAAACGCTACATCTGAGCGGGTGGTTCCGGCCCCGATTCGGCGATCGCTGGCACGATCGTCGGCTGAGGCTGAAGCCCCGATCGAAGAAATTGCTGAAGTGACCAAAGAGCTAACCGCCACCCCAGTCGTAAAAAGAGTCGTGACGCTGGCTGACCCTAAACGAGCCGAAGCGGTCACAGACGATCCCCAAGCCTTTGCCGATGACGATGAAGACGACTTAGATGATTTGGATGATGATTTAGACGGCGATCTAGGCGATCTAGACGATGATTTTGACGGAGATGAGTTTGACGATGAAGAAAGCGGCTCACTGCTGCCATCGCTGCAACTCAATGCGTCCTCGTTTGTGCGCGTGTTGCCCCTGACGGAGGCGGCCATTCCCAAGACGTGCTATTTAGTGGTCGATCGGGCGGCTGAACTCGTTGCTCGACCCCTTAGAGAGTTTGGCGAGTTGGGGCAGATTCCGTCAGAAGAGATTCAGGAAAAGACGCTGCCTGTGTTTGACAACCATCGAGTGGCAAAGCGGTTTTCTAACATTCGGACGCAGCGCGTGATCAAGATTCCCGATAGCCGCATCTTGCAAAAAGCCGCGCCCCACCTGCAAGCCAAAGGCATCACGCGATTGCTAATTGACGGACAGGTGTATGCGTGGTGAAGTCTGATTAGAGATCGTCATCGTCGTCTTGATCTCGCGGGGGGCTAGAAAACCCCAGTAAAGGCTGCGCGATCGCCGTGCCGATCACACCCAGCCCAGCGCTAAAAGCGAGAATCAACCCAAAGGGCATCTCGACTAGCTGAAAGCTGAGAAACCGCAGCGAAAGGGGGGTCGCATTTTGAACGGAGATCAGAGCGATCGCGCCGATCCAAACGGCGATAATGACTGACGTAGTTAGCGTGGCCAGAGATTTCATAAATAGTCAACCTAAACGGGCTTGATCTGATGAATCGATCGCTCCATTGCGGCGGCGATCTGACTAACTTTTTGAGGTGAGTCTGTCTCTAAATAGACTCGGATCAGGGGTTCTGTGCCTGAAGGACGCAGCAAAACCCAGCTTCCTTCGTCGAGATAGAGTTTGATGCCGTCTTTGCGACCGACTTCTTTAATAGCCAACCCTGCTAGGTGGGTTGGCGGATGTTGAGTAAAGGAATCTAAAACGGCTTTTTTGTGAGCCTGGGTAAGCCGCAGGTCGATGCGATGATTGTAGAGCGGCCCGTCTGCTTCATGGATCACGTCTTGCACGAGTTGACTCAGAGGTTTGCCTTCATAAGCGATCGCTTCTGCCACTAGCATATCTGCCAAGATGCCGTCTTTTTCAGGAATGTGCCCAATGATGCTTAACCCGCCTGATTCTTCACCACCAATCAGCACTGGGATTTCTCGCATTTTTGCACCAATATGTTTAAAGCCAACGGCGGTTTCATAGAGTTCTAGCCCATAAGCTGCTGCAAAGTTATCGAGCAATCGAGTCGTGGCCACCGTGCGAACGATCGCGCCTCGCTTGCCTTTGTTTTTAATCAAGTGACGGGCCAAAAGCAGCAAAATGGCGTTGGGTGTGAGAATGGTGCCCTGCTCATCGACAATGCCAAAGCGATCGCTGTCTCCATCGGTGGCTAACCCCATATCAGCGCGATCGCCCTTGACCGCCTCGACCAGACTCGCAAGTTGTTTGCCATTGGGTTCGGGCATTCCGCCGCCAAATAAGACATCGCGATAGGTATGAAAACTCTCGGCTTCACAGCCACAATCGGCTAAAACCCTATCGAGATAGCCGCGAGACGTAGAGTAGAGTGCGTCATATTTGACCTTGAGTTTGGCGCTGCGAATGCGATCGACATCCAAAATGCTATAGATAAACTTTAAATAAGCAGGTTTTGGGTCAAACGTCGAAATCGGGGCGAGATTGCCGCTCGGTGGGGCATCTGAGACACGATCGAGATTAGCGACAATGGCATCGGTGATCTGAGTCGTTGCCGGGCCTGCATAATCAGGGATGTATTTAATTCCACAGTAGGGCGCAGGGTTATGACTGGCCGTAAACATCAGCGCTCCCGCCGTGTTGAGGTAGCGAGCATTATAGGCGATGACTGGAGTCGGGCAGTCTCGATCGACGATTTGCACCCGCCAACCCAGATCGGCTAAAACGGCAGCGGCGGTGTGGGCAAACTGATCTGCCAAAAACCGAGTGTCATAGCCAACCAGCACCGGACGACGTTTAGAGTAGGTCGTGTCAAGATAGCGGGCGATCGCTCGTGTCACTTTGCAAACGTTAGAAAACGTGAAGTCGTCGGCAATAATGCCACGCCACCCATCGGTTCCAAACTCAATTTTTGAACGACTGCTCATAGCTCAACTACTTACCCTTTAGCTTTATCCTACTAGAGAGTTTTCAGGAAACGATTAGCGAGGTCTTGAAGTTGGGCTGAGATCGTTTTTAAGGGGTCGCGTTGAATGAACAAACTTCCACAGATTCGGGCGCTGGTGTTGGGGTTGATTCGATCGGGCGATCGCATTCTCGTCGCCGAAGGCTATGACTCGGTGAAGCAAAGCTTTTTCTATCGCTGTTTGGGCGGTGGCGTTGACTTTGGTGAAACCAGCTTAGAGGCCCTCAAGCGAGAATTTCAAGAAGAGATACAAGCGGAGTTGTGCAACATTCACTATTTGGGATTTAGTGAAAATCTATTTATCTATGAAGGCAAGCCGGGGCACGAATGGATTCAGTTTTATCAAGCTGACTTGGTAGATTCTAAGCTTTATCAGCTAGACGAGTTTATCGGCAACGAGGCAGAGACAGAGTTTGTGGTGCGATGGATGGAATGCGATCGCTTTCAATCTAAAGAGCTTCATCTCTTTCCTGAAGAATGCTTGAGCTACCTGTGAACCAGATCTTGGCAAATTTAACCTGACAAACTCAAGTTTTCCGTCCCTAACCAGTGAGTCGAATGGCCCAATGACCCGATCGAGGGTGCGTCTAAGGTCAGAGTTGGCTCCCACGGTGTTTTGTCCAACTTCGTGTAATGTCTGCCCTCGATCGTGCCAAAGCGCTTAAGCAATCTCCTCACCTGTCAAAATAGCTGATTCAGCAACCCTGATTAACGGTGGCTGGAGATGGCTTGAAACATCACATCCCAAAACACGCCATTTTGCACAAACAATCCAAACCGCACCAACAGCGGCGCTTTGGGGTTGATGCTCAATTTCTCGAAGGCCACGGGCACGATCGTGAGGGCAATAAAAGCCGCTAAGATCAACGTCGGCTTAGAAGTCTGAGCACGAATCACACCACTAAAATAGACCCCCACCAGTACCCCTAAATACATTAGCAGTTGATCTGCCAGCGATAGCTGCCCGTCTTCGCGTTGGTTAAAGACCATCCAAAGTGATAAGAAAAAGTCTCTACGGGGCTTAACGGTGACTTCGCTAGGCGACATCCATTGCTGAATAAAATTAGTTCTGGTTTCAGTAAATTCTTGGCGGTTGAGCTTTCTAGCCTTGTTAGCGCGTCGATTCAGGTCAAAGTATTTCAGTAGTTTCATCTGCATCTCCTGATTTAGCTTGAGTGTTTATACCAACGGCTCATTCACTCAGGAATTAATTTAGTTGGGAAAGTTGCCGCGATCGCTCAAATTCCCATTAAGTTGATTGGCTCTTTATGAATATGAATATGCTACCGATGTGTCGATATTGACCTTTGATTAACCGATTAAAGTCGCTAACCCGCCCTCAGTTTTGTTCAGATCAAAAAATCCCCCACCAAATTGGCAGGGGATTTTATTTTAGTTACCTACAGCGTTAGTCAGGTTTAACCAAACTTACCCGCAGTAGACGCAATCACGAAGGCTGCGTAAGTGAGGACATAGCCAACCGTAAAGTGAGCTAGACCCACCAAGCGAGCTTGCACGATCGAGAGAGCAACGGGCTTGTCCTTCCAGCGAATCAGGTTCGCCAGAGGAGTGCGCTCGTGGGCCCAAACCAGAGTTTCGATTAGCTCTTGCCAATAGCCTCTCCAGGAGATCAAGAACATGAATCCGGTTGCCCAGATCAGGTGACCCAAGAGGAACATCCAAGACCAGACGGCTAGGTTATTCATCCCATAAGGGTTGTAGCCGTTGATCAACGGAGCCGAATATTGCCACAGGTAGTCACGCAGCCAACCCATCAGATAGGTTGAGCTTTCGTTAAACTGAGCGACGTTGCCTGACCAGATAGCCAGATGCTTCCAGTGCCAATAGAAGGTGACCCAACCAATGGTGTTCAGCATCCAGAACATCGCCAGGTAGAAAGAATCCCACGCAGAGATATCGCAGGTGCCGCCACGACCAGGGCCATCGCAAGGGAAGCTATAGCCAAAGTCTTTTTTGTCGGGCATCAGCTTAGAGCCGCGGGCATCCAACGCACCTTTGACCAAGACCAAGGTGGTGGTGTGCAGACCGAGAGCGATCGCATGGTGAACCAAGAAGTCGCCTGGCCCAATGGTGAGGAACAGGGAATTGGTGCCACTGTTGACTGCTTCGAGCCAGCCCGGAAGCCAGACGTTGCCGAAGTTAGGCCAAGCGGTCGAGGCGATGCTGGTGGGGTCTGAGAGCAACGTGCTCATCCCATACAACGCTTTACCTGACGCAGCTTGAACAAACTGTGCGAACACAGGCTCAATCAGAATCTGCTTTTCAGGCGTTCCGAAAGCAACCACCACGTCGTTATGAACATACAAACCGAGGGTGTGGAAGCCCAAGAACAGAGACACCCAGCTTAAGTGCGAGATGATCGCTTCTTTGTGCTGGAGAACCCGATCGAGCACGTTGCCCTTGTTGAGTTCAGGATCATAGTCCCGCACCCAGAAGATAGCACCGTGAGCAAATGCACCGACCATCAAGAATCCAGCGATGTACTGGTGGTGGGTGTAGAGCGCTGCCTGAGTGGTGAAATCCTTCGCCATGAAAGCGTAAGGAGGCAGGGCATACATATGTTGAGCAACGAGCGACGTGATCACCCCTAACGCAGCCAGCGCAAACGAAAGCTGGAAGTGTAGAGAGTTATTCATCGTGTCATACAAGCCTTGGTGAGGCAGGTTAAACTGCCCCTCTGACTTGCCGCCCACTAGTCCCTTCTTGCTGTCCAGCATATCTTTGATGCTGTGACCGATACCGAAGTTGGTGCGGTACATGTGTCCCGCGATGATGAACAGAACGGCGATCGCCAAATGGTGGTGCGCCATATCCGTCAACCAGAGAGACTCGGTTTGAGGATGGAAGCCACCTAAGAAGGTGAGAATCGCAGTGCCTGACCCTTGAGCCGTTCCAAAGATGTGGTTCGCAGTGTCAGGGTTTTCAGCATAGACACCCCAGTTTCCGGTGAAAAAGGGAGCCAACCCAGCCGGGTGAGGCAGCGTGGTCAGGAAGTTATCCCAGCCGACGTGCTGACCGCGTGATTCGGGGATGGCGACGTGAACGAGGTGACCCGTCCAAGCCAGTGAGCTAACGCCAAACAGACCTGCTAAGTGGTGGTTTAGACGAGACTCAGCGTTTTTAAACCAAGCCAAGCTAGGACGGAACTTGGGCTGAAGGTGCAGCCAACCTGCAAACAGGAGCACTGCCGACAGCACCAGCAAGCCGATGGAACCTGTATAGAGGTCACCATTGGTTCGCATCCCGATCGTGTACCACCAGTGATACAGACCTGAATAGGAAATGTCTACCGGATAGTTAGCGCCACCTTGAGTAAACGCTTCTACTGCGGGCTTACCAAACTGAGGGTCCCAAATCGCGTGGGCAATGGGACGGACATTCAGCGGATCTTTGATCCACTGAGGAAAGTTGCCTTGCCAAGCTACGTGGAATAGACTGCCCGATGCCCACAAGAAGATGATTGCCAAGTGACCGAAGTGGGTTGCAAAAAGCTTTTGGTAAAGCTTCTCTTCCGTCATTCCGTCATGACTTTCAAAGTCGTGAGCCGTAGCGATTCCATACCAAATCCGACGGGTTGTTGGATCTTGGGCAAGGTCTTGGCTAAATTTTGGGAATTTAGTTGCCATAAGTCTTTATGATTCCTCCTGGCTCAACCTAACGACAATGCACGAGCTAGGAAGAATGCCCAGGTTGTGACAATTCCTCCCAAGAGGTAGTGAGCAACGCCCACAGCCCGACCTTGGATGATGCTAAGAGCACGGGGCTGAATGGCAGGTGCGACTTTCAGCTTGTTGTGTGCCCAAACAATGGACTCGATCAATTCTTGCCAGTAGCCGCGACCGCTGAACAGGAACATCAAGCTAAAGGCCCAGACGAAGTGAGCACCCAAGAACAGCAAGCCATAGGCAGACAGTGCCGAACCGTAGGAGGTGATCACCTGGGAAGCTTGTGCCCACAGGAAGTCGCGTAGCCAGCCGTTGATCGTGATAGCGCTTTGGGCAAAGTTGCCGCCTGTGATGTGATCGACACTGCCATCAGCGTTGACCGTTCCCCAGACATCTGACTGCATTTTCCAACTGAAGTGGAAGATGACGATCGAGATGGAGTTATACATCCAGAACAGACCCAGGAAGACGTGATCCCAACCAGAAACCTGGCAGGTGCCGCCACGACCGGGGCCGTCGCAAGGGAAGCGGAAGCCCAAGTTAGCTTTGTCTGGAACCAGACGTGAGCTACGAGCAAACAGCACGCCCTTGAGCAGGATGAGGACTGTAACGTGAATCGTAAAGGCGTGGATGTGGTGAACCATAAAGTCCGCCGTGCCCAACACGATCGGCATCATGGCAACCTTGCCGCCAATTGCGATCGTGCCGCCACCAAACGCATAACTAGCCGGAGCCAGCGCGTTAGGAGCCGTTGCACCCGGAGCCAGCGTATGCAGGTTTTGAATCCACTGAGCAAAGACAGGCTGAAGTTGAATCGCCGTGTCAGAGAACATATCTTGAGGGCGACCCAACGCACGCATGGTGTCGTTGTGGACATACAGACCAAAGCTGTGGAAGCCCAAGAAGATACAGACCCAGTTGAGGTGAGAAATAATCGCATCGCGGTGACGAATCACCCGATCGAGCAAGTTGTTCTGGTTCACAACGGGATCGTAGTCCCGCACCATGAAGATGGCTCCGTGAGCGGCTCCACCGACGATGAAGAAACCACCCAACCACATATGGTGAGTAAACAGAGACAACTGCGTGGCGTAGTCAGTCGCCAGGTAGGGGTAAGGAGGCATCGCATACATATGCTGGGCAACGATGATGCTCAGAGAGCCAACCATTGCCAAGTTGATTGCAAGCTGCGCGTGCCAAGATGTGGTGAGCACCTCATAGAGACCTTTGTGGCCTTCGCCAGTAAAGGGCCCTTTGTGGGCTTCCAACATTTCCTTGATGCTGTGACCAATGCCCCAGTTGGTGCGGTACATGTGTCCCGCGATGATGAACAGAACGGCGATCGCCAAGTGGTGATGCGCGGTGTCTGTCAACCACAAACCGCCTGTGACTGGGTTTAGACCGCCTTTAAAGGTGAGGAAGTCTGAATATTCGCCCCAGTTGAGGGTGAAGAAAGGAGTCAGCCCTTTGGCAAAGCTAGGATAGATGTCTGCCATGAGCTGCGAGTTCAAAATAAACTCGTGGGGCAGAGGGATCTTATCTGCTGGAACGCCGCGATCGAGTAGCTCGTTGATGGGTAGAGATACGTGAATCTGGTGTCCAGCCCAGCCCAGGGAGCCGAGTCCAAACAGACCGGATAGGTGGTGGTTTAGCATCGACTCCACGTTCTGGAACCATTCCAGTTTGGGAGCGCGCTTGTGATAGTGGAACCAGCCTGCAAAAAGCATTAAAGCAGCCATGACTAGACCGCCGATCGCGGTGCAGTAAAGCTGAAATTCATTTGTAATGCCAGAAGCGCGCCACAGTTGAAAGAACCCAGAGGTGATCTGAATCCCGTGGAAACCGCCGCCGACATCTGCATTGAGAATTTCCTGACCAAAGATCGGCCACACCACTTGAGCACTGGGCTTAATGTGAAGCGGATCTGCGAGCCAAGATGAATAGTTTGAAAAGCGAGCGCCATGAAAATACATGCCACTCAGCCAAATGAACACAACTGCCAAATGACCGAAGTGAGCACTAAAGATTTTCCGAGATACGTCTTCTAAATCGCTGGTATGGCTATCGAAATCGTGAGCGTTGGCGTGAAGGTTCCAAATCCAGGTGGTGGTTTTTGGGCCTTTAGACAGCGTGCGATCGAAGTGACCTGGCTGTGACCACTTCTCAAAAGAAGTAGGAACCGGATCTTTATCAACGATCACCCGTGCCTTTGCCTCGCGCTCCGGTGGGCTAATTGTCATTGAGACTCTCCTCTCTTTAGACAAGGAACGAGGAATCCGCCAAAATTAGGCTCCCTTCTGTCTTCAAACCGTTTGCGACTTAAATCAGCCGCACGTTGACCTGCACTCGATAACTAGGTTCATAAGTCCAAAAGCCGAAGCTTTGTAACTGTGAGTGCACTGTGAGCGATCGATTTGAGAGGTGGGGTTGTTCACAACTGGGTCAGATATCTGCAATCGTCGTGAACGCAACCTTTGTGGGTTCTCATCGAGTCATTATAGGTCTTAGATGAAAACGTTTTTGACGGGAATTTACAATAATTCAAACTCGGCAGATAGTTGATGATGACTGGGTTCTGACTTTTGGCAAAGTTTAAAAAGTCAAGCATCTGTTGATTAAGTTTACATACCTAAATGATTGAGAAAAAAGCTCAAATCGGCCGCAGCAGCGCAATATTTTACTTAACTTATTGTTAATATATCTTCGCAAAAACAGTGGCTGATCAGCGCTCTAGGCGCTGGTATCAGGAATTTAGCGGAGAGGATTCGATGTTTTCCGCTATAGTTCCGTATGGATGACTCGGTTGGACGGTGTTTTAAACTGCTTATAGGAGTGTTGTCTGGTGCTTGGGATCAATCGCTGGCCTAGTGTTGCAAGAACGTTATTCATCTCTGGACTGCTGGTTTGCGTGCTAAATCTGTGGGGGTGTGGCGGCAAGGCGCGCAGTGAAACCCCTCAGACTCGCGCAGTCATGGCTCGATCGGCTGCCCCCAAAGCGGCTCCGGTTAAGCTGGCAGGCAAGATTTCGGAAGTGTCGCCGCCAGCGGTGATTCAAGAACTGAAGGCGGTGCTAGAGCGCTATGAGCCGCAGGTGACGATCGTCTCGCCTCGCCCTAATGAAGTGCTGCCAGATGACACGGTTTCTGTCCGTCTGCAAGTCAAAGATTTGCCTCTATTTAAGGATGAGAAGCTGGGGTTAGGCACTCACCTGCACCTTTTCTTAGACAGCCAGCCTTATCAAGCGGTCTATGACGTGAGTCAGCCGATCGTGCTCAAAGATTTATCTCCTGGAACTCACACGATTCGCGCTTTTGCGGGCCGCCCCTGGCACGAAAGCTTTAAAAACGATGGAGCCTATGCTCAGACAACGTTTCATGTGTTTACCAAAACTTCAGATAACAACCCTAATTCAGAACTGCCGCTCCTGACTTACAGCCGTCCGCAAGGGGTGTACGGGGCAGAGCCGATCATGCTGGATTTTTTCTTGACGAATGCGCCGCTGCACCTTGTGGCTCAAGAAGATGACAAAGACGAGGTGGCAGACTGGCGAATCAAAGTGACGGTGAACGGCTCAGAATTTGTGCTCGATCGCTGGCAGCCACTCTATCTCAAAGGCTTTACCCCCGGCAAAAACTGGGTGCAATTGGAGTATATCGACGAGAAGGGTAATCCGGTTCAAAATGTCTATAACAACCCGGCTCGGAGCTTCACCTATACTCCCAACGGAAAGGACACTCTTTCTAAGCTAGTCCGCGATGAGCTTTCGTTTGCCCAAGCTCGTGGCCTTGTTGATCCTGATTATAAAGTTGAGACTCCTGAACCGAGCGTTGAGCCATCTCCAACTCCAACTGTAGCGCCCGTTGTGCCATCTCCGATCGTGCCCTCTCTACCCGTCGTCAAGCCGTCGCCAGAGGTCAAAGAACCCGCGATCGTCGCCCCTGCTCCCAAAATAGAGCCATCAGACCCACCCAAATCTGAAGAGTCTCAGCCCTCGAAAGAACCAAAAGGTGGATTTTTCAATCGTCTCCGTCGCCCGGCTGAAACGATCGCGCCGTCTCCTAGCCCCGCGCCCGAACCGATCCCCAGTGTGATTCCGGCTCCGGTCAAGACAATTGTTGAACCTGCGCCTAAGTTAGAAAACGATCAGCCTGCCCCTATTGAAAAAACTCCCAAGGCAGGATTCTTCGATCGCTTCCGTCGTCCTGAAAGCTCGAAACCCTCACCTATTGTTGTTCCTGAGCCAACTCTCAGGGTGCCGCCTGAGCTTGAGGAGCCGATCGAGAAACCTGCTCTCGAAATCCCAGAAACCAAAGTTCCTGAAGCGCCCGCTCCTCAAAAAACTGCGCCGCCGAAGAGTAGTTTTTACGATCGCTTCCGTCGCCCATCAGAAAGTCTGAAAGCGTCGCCTAGTCCGTCTCCCAGTGTTTCACCTGCGCCCGTCGAAGTCCCTAAAGAAGCTGAACCTGACATAGAGACCTTGCCGGAAGTTACCGTTCCTAAAGCTGAACCGAAGAGTAGCTTCTACGATCGCTTCCGTCGCCCTGACTCACCCAAGCCTTTACCGAGTCCTGCGCCTTCAGCCAAAATCGAGGCTCCCACCCCTGAGCCAGCCGAAACAAAGCAACCTGAATCTCCCAACCCCTTGCTAAAAACGGATCTAGAGCGACGGTTAGGCATTCCGTTAACGTCACCGAGCCAGTCAACTCCCGCGATCGCGCCTCGCCCTGTCGAAGTCAAACCCGTTGAACCAAAACAACCTGACCCACTAAAGGCATCTCAGCCGAGCAGACCACCGAATCAAGTTCGCCGCCCAATCTCTAGCCCGATCGAGTCTCCTCAAGCTCCGATCAAGCTGCCCGAAACCCTAGAGGCACCTGCGGCACAGCAGGACATCCAGATCGCGCCAGACTAATTGAGGGAAGCGCTTCATTTAAACTAGAGAAGGGGACACTCCACAGAGCGCCCCCTTTCACGAGAATTTAAGTGGTCAATCTACTCTGCGTGTTGACGATACCAAGCGATCGTGGTTCTCAACCCCTCCTCAAAGCCAACTTGGGCCGTAAAGCCAAAGGCAGCCTGTGCTCGTTCAGTGTCTAAACAGCGTCTAGGCTGACCATTGGGCTGATCTGTTTGCCAGACGATTTCGCCCTTAAACTCCATCAAGTCACAGATCAGCGTGATTAAATCTCGGATCGAGATCTCCTTGCCCGTTCCTAAATTGACTGGCTCAGGATCGCTGTAGGCTTGAGTCGCCATCACAATGCCTCTCGCAGCATCGTCCGAGTAGAGAAACTCCCGCGTCGGGCTGCCATCACCCCAAACGCGTAGATCGCGATCGCCGCGCTGCTGCGCCTCATAAACCTTGCGAATCAGCGCCGGAATCACATGAGAACTGCGCGGATCAAAATTATCCTCAGGGCCATAAAGATTGACTGGCAGCAGATAAATGCCATCAAAACCATATTGCTGACGATAAGCTTGAAGCTGCACCAGCAATGCTTTTTTGGCAATTCCATAAGGGGCGTTAGTCTCTTCGGGGTAGCCGCTCCAAAGATCGTCCTCCTTAAACGGCACCGGGGTGAATTTTGGATAGGCGCAAATCGTTCCTAAACAAACAAACTTTTGCACCCCCGCCTGATAAGCGGCGTGAATCAGTTGAGTGCCCATCATTAAGTTGTCATAAAACAACTCAGCAGGCTTTTCACGATTCAGACCAATGCCCCCAACGTGAGCCGCTAAGTGAATCACGATGTCTTGCTGGTCTACGGCCCGCTGGCAGTTTTCCATCGTCTTTAAATCGCAATCGTGCGATCGAGGCACCGAGACTTTCTGGGGGTCGGCCCCTGCCTGACACAGTTGACTCACGACTTGGCGACCCAAAAAGCCCGCCCCGCCAGTTACTAAAATTCGTTTATCTTTGAAGTCCAACGTGGTTGAGGTCATGGTCTGAACTTATGGTTGTGGGGTTGGTTAGAGTGTGCCCAAACTCAAAACGACACACTGCTGGCGAGATTTTCACGAACGGTTGCCAGATCTTGAAGGGCAGGTTGGTTGGTGCCAGCAACCTGAATCCCTAAAGCGCCTAAATCGCCCTCGACCATCAAACGGACGAGTTCTTCAAACGTGACTGAGGGTTCCCAGCCTAGCTTTTGTTTGGCTTTGGTCGGGTCGCCAATCAGCAGATCAACCTCAGCAGGGCGCAGATAGCGCTCGTCAAACTCAACATAGTCTTGCCAATCGAGATTGACATAGCCAAACGCCAAGTCTAAAAATTCTTTAATTTCATGGGTTTCGCCTGTGGCAACCACATAATCATCGGGCTGATCTTGTTGCAACATCAGCCACATGGCCCGCACATAATCTTTGGCATAGCCCCAGTCGCGCTTAGAGTCTAGATTGCCCAAAAAGAGCTTCTTTTGTTTTCCAGCCACGATGCGTGCCACGGCTCGTGTGATTTTGCGAGTCACAAAGGTCTCACCGCGTCGAGGAGACTCGTGGTTAAACAAGATGCCATTAGACGCGAACAGATCATAGGATTCGCGGTAGTTCACCGTTTGCCAGTGTGCATAGACCTTGGCGCAGGCATAGGGGCTACGAGGATAGAACGGAGTGGTTTCAACTTGAGGAACTTCTTGCACTTTGCCAAACATCTCAGAAGAGCCTGCTTGATAAAAGCGAACCTCGATGCCCGTGCGTTGCTGATAGTCACGAATCGCCTCTAGCAAGCGCAATGTTCCCATCCCCACTGCGTCAGCCGTATATTCAGGAGAGTCAAAACTAACGCGAACGTGAGATTGAGCACCTAAGTTATAGATTTCAACAGGCTGAACTTCTTCGATAATTCGTCGCAGGGTGGTGCCATCTGTGAGATCTCCATAGTGGAGGAATAGCTGTGCGCCTTCGACGTGAGGGTCTTCGTAGATGTGATCGATGCGATCGGTGTTGAAAGTCGAGGTGCGGCGGATGATTCCATGAACCTCATAGCCCTGCTCTAAAAGCAACTCACTCAAATAAGAGCCGTCTTGACCTGTGATACCCGTTAACAGTGCTCGCTTACGCTGCGTCATTCCTCATTTCCTTGCTGAAACTACAGTTAAAAAGCTAGGCAAATATCATGCTTGGCCTGCTTGCGCCTAATCTAACGTCGATCGGTTCTAAAACTTCACCCCTAGTAATCCCGCTGGTATTGCAGCAAACAACAACTAACCTACCGCAAAGGATTGATCTCAATATGAAGGAGTGATTCATTTTTTGAGAAGTTTTGCTGAAGTTTAAATCCTAGACCCTAGTCTTTGGGCAACCCGCTTCACCCATGGGTCAGGCGGGGCCATGCACTGCTAGAAGATACGTTTCGCGCCGAGGCGATCCGGAAGGGTCGAAAAGATGGGTGTTTAGCCGCCACAAAATAGCCCCCCAGCCGTCGCAAAACAGGAGGCTGAGGGGCAAGAATCCAACTCACCCTAGACGTTAGTAAGCGCCGTTATTTTTTGGGAAAATGACGACCCCGATCGTTCTAACCACGATCCACAAATCCATCCAAAAATGTCTAGAGTTTGCATAGTAAAGATCCATCCGAACCCGCTGCGGGTAGGGAATATCATTCCGTCCAGATACTTGCCACAACCCTGTAATGCCAGGTCGGATCGTCAAAACTCTGTCAATGTGGCTTCCATATCGAGGTAGCTCTTCCACCACCAACGGACGCGGGCCAACCACACTCATGTCCCCCATCAAAACGTTCCAAAATTGGGGAAACTCATCTAGGCTGGTCACCCTCAAAACATGGCCAATCCAGGTAATTCGAGGATCGTATTTGAGCTTAAAATTATCCTCAAATTCTTGCCTCAACTGAGGAGAAGTCTCAATCATCTCCATCAATAAATCATCAGCGTTGACGACCATTGTTCTAAATTTGATGCAGCCAAAGCGCTTGTAATTCTTGCCGACCCGTTCTTGCACATAAAAAATAGGGCCTGATGAACTGAAGGCAATCAGTAACCCGATGAGCAGATAAACCGGAGAGAAGAGAATCAAAACTGCGAGGGAAAACCCAATGTCAAATAACCGCTTAGAGAGTTTCTTATCTAGTGCTTGGGGAATAACTGACCGTATCCCCCGCTTTACGAATGCCCGAATCAGCTTACCGGAGATGAGTTGGCTTTCGGCAGTCATCTTACTCCTTACAATTCCACACCACACACAGTCCTGATCATAAAGCCATAGACTGCTTATGAGACGTTTTTGCTCCCAAGTAAATGAGCAATCTTCCTTGGTAGAACGGGGAACCGTAAAAAATGATTAAGAATTTTTAGTCAGAAATTCTTGATAAGACTGTTCCAGAAACCCTAAATAACGCTGTTGAAAGACTTTGGGGTGGAACGAGAGGGCGTGAGTGTGCAAGATTTCGGGGTCAATCTTTTTTTGATGCTGCTCAAAAAATTTTACCGCTTCGACGATCGCCGCCTCAGTTTGCTCAGGAAACAAAATTCCGGTTCCCTGACTTTGGTCGTGACGTAAATCTCTCACGGTCTCTAACGTGCCCCCCGCCCCATAAGCGATCACCGGGGTTCCGCAGGCTTGGGCCTCAACGGGGGCTATGCCAAAATCTTCATAAGCAGCATAGACAAAAGCTTTTGCTTGCGCCATATATTGCTCAACCACCGCATCGGGTTGCCACCCCAAAACCTGCACATTGGGTTTTGCGAGTTGCTGAATCTGCGATAACTCTGAGCCACCGCCAATCACAACTAGGGGCAGCCCCAGTTGATTAAACGCCTGCACGATCAGAGCGATTTTTTTATAGCTGACTAATCGAGAAACAGTCACGTAAAAATCTTGTTTATCCGCTTGGAAGGGGAAGCGATCGACCTCCACAGGCGGATAGATCACCTCTGCTGGGCGACGATAATATCGCCAGATGCGGCGGGCTGTGTTTCTGGAATTGGCGACAAAATAATCGACTCGGTTAGCCGACAGCACATCCCACTGGCGCAACTCGTGGAGCAAATAGCGGGTCAATACCCCCGGCATTCCTCGGCCCACGCGGCTGCTGCGGAGATAGTCAAAGGTGAGATCCCACGCATAGCGCATGGGAGTGTGACAATAGCAGACGTGCATCTGGTGAGGCGCGGTCAGCACCCCTTTGGCCACTGCATGAGACGACGACAGAATCACGTCATAGTGACGCAGGTCAAGTTGCTCGATCGCGATGGGCAAAAGAGGCAAATATTTTTGCACTCCGCTTTGGGCAAAGGGAAAGTGCTGAAGAAACGTGGTGCCAATTTTACGCTGGTAGAGATAGCTGTTGGGATTTACCGACTCAAAATCAATCAGCGCGTAGAGATCGGCATCAATGTGCTTGAGAATTTCTCGCACCACCAGCTCTGACCCACCTGTTGCTTTGGGCGTGAGCCATTCATGGACGAGGGCATAGTTGGGTTTCACAGGGGTTTAGGAGGCGCGATCGCGCTTAACCAAAGGTGGATTTGGGAGGCTATAAGTCCCGCGCTGTAACGGGACTCCGTTCAGCGCCCTTGATACATGGACATCCCAAGCGCCTGAGCGAAGCGAAGAAGCCCTCTCTCAGAGCATTTAACAGAATGTCTAAACCTGTTAAATTATTGGAATGTTGAGTCTGACCTACAGCTACCGAATTTATCCAGACCTCACCCAATCAGCCGAAATGCTGTCTTGGATGGAGCAGTGTAGAAAGGTCTACAACTACGCCTTGCGAGAGCGCAAAGACTGGATCAATTCGCGTAAATGTGCGGTCAACGCTTGCGGCATCAGAGCAGAATACATCCTTCCCGCAGATGTGCCGTACCCCGATTACTACAAGCAACAGAACGCGCTGACTCAAGCCAAGAACGAGATTCCTGAACTCAAACAAGTTCAGTCTCAAGTGCTGCAAGACGCGCTGCGCCGAGTCGATAAAGCCTTCAAGTTCATGAAAGAGCGGGATTTTGGGTTCCCACGCTTCAAGAAGTTTGGGCAGTATCGCTCGGTTGTGTTTCCGCAATTCAAAGCGCATCCCGTCAGCAGGAACTGCATCAAGTTGCCGAAGCTTGGGGACATCCCGATCAATCTGCACCGCCCGATTCCCGATGGATTTGAGGTGAAGCAGGTCAGAGTGGTGAAGAAAGCGTCGGGCTGGTACGCCCAACGGATTCTGCAATGCAATGTTCAAGTGCCCGACATCCTGCCCCATGGGGAACCCATCGGCATTGATTTGGGTTTGGAAAAGTTCTTGGCGGTTTCGACCGGAGCGTTGATTCAACGACCCCGCTTTTTTGTGGACTTGCAAGGCAAGCTGAAATGGCTGCAACGCAAACTCAGAAACAAAAAGAAAGGCTCTGCGAACTACCGCAAGATTCAAGCCAAGATTCGCACTCTGCACGAACATATTCACGACACCAGGCGAGAGTTCCACTTTCAAACGGCTCACCAACTTTGTGATCAGGTCGGGATGATCTTTGCTGAAGACCTCAACTTCAAAATGATGAGTCGAGGGATGTTGGCAAAACACTGCTTGGACGCTGCGTGGGGGAGCTTCCTTGACATTCTCAAATGGGTGAGTTGGAAGCGAGGGGTATTCTTTGCCAAAGTAGACCCCAACGGGACAAGTCAGACTTGCCCCAACTGTGGAGCGCAGACCGGAAAGAAAGAACTGAGTCAGCGTGTGCATGAGTGTGGTGAGTGTGGATATGTCACTGACCGAGATGTAGCTGCCGCCCAAGTGGTGATGCAGCGTGGACTTGTAGCCGTTGGGCAAACGGTGATACTGCCTGTGGAGGAAGGTTGCTTGGGAACCCCGATGAAGCAGGAAAGCTCGGTTGCGAAGCCGAGAAGCCAGCGCGCTATTGCGAAGCAATGAGCGTCTGGAGATGTCACGGACTGAATCATATCGCAAATCGCTGACCCACAAAAAAGTTAATTATTATTCAGAGCATAATTGATCTCTAAATCACGACAGCGCTGCAAAATCGCCGATAAGTAACATGCGGGTAAAAAATAGCCAGCTTTATTAGAAGCTGGCTAAAAATCAACCTGTTGTTGTTTGACATTGGAGAAAACCGAACTGCGCGTTCCCAAACATGCAGCGGGTCTGTAGGGTCATTAAGCCCTGTTCGCCCAATATTGTAACAACATACACAAACGTTTTGTCACGAAACTTCATAGGTTCATGACATATTTATTTCTGATGATAGATGGAGAGTCTAATCAATTTGAAGCGATCACCGGGCAAGATCGAGGACAGATTGAGCGATATATCGGCTAGCGCGTTGAGGTTGACCCCAAATAATGCGCTCTTGTTTATAGATAGCGATGCCGGGTTTAGCGCCTTTTGGCTTATAGACATGGCGAGGCTCTGTATAAACCACAGGAACCTGCTCACTCTGCCGCGCTCGACTATAGTAAGCCGCGATGTCAGCCACAAATTGTAGATCAGCTTCATCGGCAGCCGCCCCAGGCTCTAGGCGCAGCAGGACGTGACTGCCCGGAATCTCCTGAGTGTGAAACCAGAGATCATAATCATTGGCTTGCCGGAATGTTAAGCGATCGTTCTGTCGATTGTTGCGCCCAACTAATAGCTCAAAGCCGCTCGGTGTTTTGAACTGGTGAGGCTGACTCGCCGCATCGTCTTTGCTCGACGCTTTGCGATAGTCTGACCCCTCTAAATAAGTCTGCTGAATCAGTTCTTCGCGAATTTCTTCCAGCGCTTCTAAATCTTCTGAGGTTTGATAGTCGTTGAACTGCTCGATCGCGGCCTCAACTTGTTCTAGATAGTCAATCTCATCCTGTACGGCATTTAACAAAGGCTCGGTCGCGGCCCGAGTTCGCTTTAATTTTTGGTGACGTTTATAGAGAGCTTGGGCGTTTTGGACGGCGTTCTTTTCAGGATTTAAGGGAATTGTCACGGGCTGCTCGGTTTCAAAATCAGCTAGGTCGATCGCTTTCATGCCGGGCTGCCACTGGTGCAGGTTTGCCATTAATAAATCGGCCTGCTGTTTGGATTGATCGGCCCGATCGGACTGATCCAACCGACTCGAAAAGGTATTAGCCTTAACCCGCAGCTTGCTTAATATCGTGTCTATTTTCTGGCGAATCTGATGGCGCAGTTGACTAAATTCTTGGCGATTGAGGTGATCGGTATAGTAGCGATCGACCACTTCTTCAACCGTGGCAACGGGCTGAGTCATGCGCCAACCCATGACAGTATAGCCATCTGCCGTCCAGCCGGGTTTAAAGTGACCGTCTTCTAGCGTCTTGAGCCAAGTTTGCCAGCAATCAAACAACCGCTGCCAGTCTAAATCGGTCAGGGTCTCAGTCAGGCAATCGGGATCGAGTTGAGCGGCGCTTAACATCGACAGCAGCAGCGCAGAACTGAGACCGCGATAGCTTTTGATCAGGTTTCGCCGCAGGGCACCAGGGATGAGACTCACCCGCGATCGCCACATTTCTTGAGTCTCACTCAAGGTTGGAGCGGGATCGGTCAGCGCAGGCGGCAATGCATAGGGCTGCCCGGTTTGAATCGGGCGAATGCTCGACTGATTAGAACTGACCTGATGAGCCGCCGTCACAATCAGATTGTCTCGATTAGCCAAAATCACATTGCTATATTTGCCCATGATCTCAACATAGAGATGCCATAGGGCCGGGTCTCCGGGGCGGCGAGAAAACTGTAAATCGATGGCTCGCTCCCAAGGCGAGACTGGCTCGATCGCTACCAAGGCCAGCCCCCCCAATTGGTGAATTAACTGTTGACTAAAGGTAAAGGTGTCAGGGGCGCGAGGGGGCGGATCGCTAATGCTGAGTCGAGCAGCTTGCGGATGCCAAGAAACCGTCAGCCAACTGCGTTTGTCTAAGGTGCGAAGGGCTAGACAAATTGTAAAGCGATCGCGCTGATAAACCTGTTCGAGCCGAGCCGGAAGCCAGGTCGTGCGAAGTTCACCGCAGAGTGCTGTGAGGGTGGTGAAGTCAACGGGTTGCAAGGAATTTTTTAGTAGAGAGTTAGAGTGATTGAGTTAAAGCATAAGCGTGAGAACGGTGAATTTCCTCCGTTTTAAGTTAGGGTTCACCTTGTTGCAAAATTTTTTTATAGCTACGATGAAAAACGATTCTTCGATCGATTGCCGATTTACTGAGGCAGTTCTTTATGACGGACATTAAACTGATCAATATCGGATTTGGTAATATTGTGTCCGCCAGTCGAGTTGTGGCGATCGTTAGCCCAGAATCTGCCCCCATTAAGCGTATCATCACGGATGCCAGAGACGAGAAGAAACTGATCGATGCCACCTATGGCAGACGCACCCGGGCTGTGATCATTGCCGACTCTGGCCATGTGATTTTGTCAGCAATTCAGCCAGAGACGGTTGCCAATCGATTTGTTTTGAGCAAAGATGCTCATGAAGATGGGTAACCGCCAATGATAAAACTTTCCTTCACGTTTGCCCTTTCTCCATCACCCTTACTGATTGCAAGCTATACTCACTTAATCAGCCGCATTGGGAATACTTAGCGCTAATCAATTTGAGGCAGAGCATCATGGGCAAGGGCAGATTGATTGTATTAACGGGGCCCAGCGGGGTCGGCAAAGGAACCTTGCTACGATCGCTCCTTCAGCGACACCCTGACCTTTATGTGTCGATTTCGGTTACCACCCGCCCCCCCCGCAGTGGCGAAATCGAGGGGCAAAACTATTATTTTGTCAGCCGCCCTCAATTTGAACGAATGGTCGCTCAAGGTGAACTGCTTGAGTGGGCAGAGTTTGCAGGCAACTGCTATGGCACGCCTCGCAGAGCCGTCGAAGAAAAAATCCAGGAGGGCAAGTGGGTCATTTTAGAAATCGAGCTAGATGGCGCACGACAGATTCGTAAGACGTTTCCTAGCGCTCTGCGAATGTTTATCCTTCCCCCGTCACTAAATGAGCTAGAAAACCGCATCCGCGGACGGGCCCAAGACTCAGAAGAGGCCATCCTTCGTCGGTTGATTCACGCTCGTGAGGAGGTCAGAGCCGCTAGCGAGTTTGATATTCAAATCGTCAACGATAACTTTGAGGAAGCTCTCAGTAGAGTCGAGGCGGCTCTGTTTGCACCCACAGCCGTTGCCTGTTAAAGAGCTTAAGATAACTTGCCCTTAACAAACCGTCAATTAAGTTACATATAGGCTGAGGGTTTAACGATCCTCAGCCGTTTAAGTCTCTGCTGAATGAATAGCGTGGATCAATGGCGCTGCAAAATAGAGTGGATTTTAGATAAAAGCTGATCGAACTCGATCGGCTTTCTCAAAAAGCCATCTACTTGCATCTCTTCAGAGATCGATAGCTGGTCGTGCCCTGTCACCATCACGATCGGAATAAACGGCAGATCGACATTCTCGCGAATCTGTTGGGCCACTTCATAGCCATTCATGCCTGGCATCATCACATCAAGCAACACTAGTTTGGGGGGATCTAGCTCGATTTTGGCGAGGGCATCAGAGCCACTATCAGCCACTTCGACCTGATAGCCCTCATCTTCTAAAAGCACTTGCAGCAAGAAGGAATTATCAGCAACGTCGTCAACCACCAAAATGTGGTCGGGTTTTGACGTGTCAGGAAACAGACTATTCATTTTTATACCGGGATTCGACTTTGGGTTATCTTATGCGTTGATCATTTCAAAGTCGTTACACCTTTACCTCGTACTAAAGAGAGATTATTGCAGGCGGTTTGGCTGAATCGATCGGACTTGAGTTTATTAGCCATCCTCACAAGTTTCTCAACTTGTTTCTCTATATCTAGTGATAGAGACCCTATTTCTTCGCTGATGGAGCATAGAAGCTTTATGTTTCACAAAATTCTAGTTGCGCTGGATGACTCTGATAGCAGTCAGAAAATCTTTGACGAAGCCGTTGCCCTTGCCAAAGCCACCGACGCTGCATTGATGCTGCTTCGAGTGTTATCTCCCTTTGAAGGAGAATATCCAGGCTCGATCTATCCGGCGATCGACGGCATCTATCCAGGGCTGCATCGTGAAACTGTGCAAATTTATGTAAATCAGTGGCATCAGTTTGAGCAGCAAGCTTTGGAGGCATTGCGATCGCTGAGTTGCCAAGCGATCGAGTCTGGCGTGCCCACAGAATTTACTCAAAATCTCGGCGATCCGGGTCGCACGATCTGCGAGATCGCTCACACCTGGAACGCTGACCTGATTATGGTGGGTCGTCGGGGTCGCTCTGGGCTGAGTGAATTCTTTTTGGGCAGCGTCAGCAATTATGTGCTGCATCATGCGCCCTGCTCAGTGCTGACCGTCCAGGGATTGACAAAAGCGGCTCAACCAACCCAACCCCTGCACCCTGAAGTTGCGATCGCCCGTTAGAACCTGTCGTTTATTCGCCAACGAGAGAGATTGCCATGTTAAACAGAATCTTGATTGCTCTCGATAATGCTAAAAACCCTCAGCCTGTCTTCTCGACCGCACTGGCTTGGGCAAAAATAAATCACTCGCGCTTGCTGTTGGTAAACGTCTTGTCTCACCTCAGCGATCTCACTAAAAACACGTCATCAAACTGGGACAGCCATGCAGAGAGTGATCTAGAAGAACTGCGATCGCTCTCCCAGGTCGTCAATCAAGTGGGTCTAATGGCTGATATTGCTCAACCCTTGGGTCACACCGGAGAGAAAATTTGTGAGCTTGCCAATCTATGGGGAGCCGATTTGATCATTCTGGGACAGCCAGAGGTGATGGCTACTCAAGAAAATGTGTTGAACGATGTCGGTCACTACGTCATTCATCATGCGTCTTGCCCAACGCTGATTGTGCCTCATCAATACGATCGGGTGTTTGAGTCTAATCTAAACGCAGTGAATGACCATTATGCAGTGCACAGAACGGCAGCGCTGAGTGCGGTCTGAGAATGTGGGGTTAACGGGAGACGACTTCGTTAGGTTACCTGAATTCAGTTACGTTACTTAAGTTCGGGATTTTTGGCGGGCGGGATTGCGATGTCGATCGCAGTCACTGTTTGACCCAAACTGGACAAACCCGGCTGAATCGCTTTTTGATTTCCTACGACAAGCGTGACCACTTTGTTGGGCTGAAGATAGGTCTTGGCGACTCGTTGAATATCGACGATCGAGGTGGCTTCGACAGCTTTGCGATATTGAAAAATAAAATCTTTGGGGTAGCCAAAATATTCATAGCCCAACAGTCGTGACAGCGTTTGACTGGGATCTTGAAAGTTGAAGATAAATGAATTCAACACAGAGTCTTTGGCGAAATTTAACTCGCGAGCTGCCACAGGCTGAGTTCTAATTTTTTCTATCTCACTCAACACTGATTTAATAAAGGGCACCGTAGCCTCCGATCGCGTCTGCCCTCCGGCCACAAACACCCCCGGAAAATCAAATTGTGGACTCCAGCTTGCATAGACCGAGTAGGCAAGTCCCTGTCGCGATCGGATCTCGTTAAAGAGCCGTCCGCCAAACCCGCTCAACACCTCATTCATCACCGACAGCGCCGGATAGTCAGGGCTGTTTAACTGTCCGCCCAGATGACCCATTTGAACATAACTTTGGGTCAACTGGGGCTGATTGACGAAGAATATCCCGCTTTGTTTAGCTTGAGATACCTTAGGCAACTCAGAATTGGGGGCGGCTGTGGCAGGATTCCAACTGCCAAATTTAGACTCGATCTGCGATCGCATCTTTTGGCTGTCAAAATCTCCGACAATGCCCAAAAGCAGATTGCTCGGCCGAACATATTGCTGATAAAAGTGAATTAAATCGTCACGAGAAATGGTCTCGATCGTGGCATATTCCACCACTCGCCCATAGGGGCTTTTGCTGCCATAAACGAGCTTCTCAAACTCTCGCCCAACAATGCCATTGGGGTCATCATTTCGCCGCGCAATGCCGCCTTGAGTATGCAGCTTTGCCAGGTTAAATTTCTCTGGCGCAAACGCAGGCTGCTGAATAACTTCGGCAAACAAATCAAAGACTTCTGATAGATCTTCACTCAGCGCACTAAAGCCTGCCCTGCCAGAGGTGACTCCAATATTTGTCTCGATCGAGGCTGCCCGCTGCTCTAATAGCTGATTTAGCTGATCGGGAGTATGGGTTTGGGTGCCGCCCGATCGCATCACGGCCCCGGTTAACCCTGCCAGCCCAACTCGATCAGCAGGCTCAAAGCGATCGCCCGTGCGAATCAAGGCAGTCCCGCTGACTAGGGGCAGTTCGTGGTCTTCCATTAAATAGACAACGAGGCCATTTTTAAGCTGAAAGCGGCTGTAGGCAGGAACTTTAATGTCAGGAGCAGGAGCTAATTTGAGATCGGTGTAGTGTTTGGCCGTCTCTGCCGAAGCCGGAAGAATCAGGGTCAACAGCAAGATGACCAGCGGCACAACAATAAACGTAAACACGAGGGTGATGATTCTGGCAGTTTGCTGCTGACGATCGTTCGGTTTCATAAAAGTCAGGTTAGGGCTGAGTGGCTTGGGGAAGAATGCGTCCGATCGTGCGATTTTGGCTCATAAAGGTAGCTTGAGACACGCGCTGAATGTCAGCCGGAGTAATCGCAGCAATGGCATCGACCTCCTTAAATAAATTGCGCCAGCTTCCGGTTTTGATCTCATAGTCCACCAGTGATTCTGCCATGCCAGAATTTGAGTCTAGCGATCGTAATAATTCTGCTCGCGCCTGAGTTTTGACCCGATCTAATTCTTGAGCCGACACAGGCTCAGTCTTGAGGCGGTCGATTTCTAATCTGAGCGCCGTTGAGACCTCCTCGACCGACTTGCCAGGGGCCGTCAGCGCATAAAACAGCATTAGGGTTGGATATTTGTCTCCCGGAAACCCGTTAAAGCCTTGAGCAGTCAGGGCGACTCGCTTTTTTTCGACCAGCGACTGATAGAGACGAGACGTTCGCCCGTCGCTGAGAATGCTGGCGATCGCGTCATAGATCACGCTATCGGGATGGCTCAACGGTGGACGGTGGTAGCCTTCGAGATACCAGGGCTGGGAGTTGAGTTTGAGAGTCACTTCTCTAGTTTGGGTTTGAGGAGGCTCGATCGTGGTCACGTCAGGCGGTTTGGCTTTAGCCTGATAGCGTCCAAAATAAGTCTGAGCCAGCCGTTTGACCTGAGCGGGATTGACATCACCCACGATCGCGATCGTCAAATTGTTGGGCGTGTAGTGCGTCTCAAAAAACTGCTGCACATCGGGCCGAGTCAGATTCCGAATATCTTGGTCATAGCCGATCACGGGGCGACGATAGGGATGCACCTTAAAGGCAGCATCGAGGAAAACTTCGAGCATTTGCCCGATCGGAGAGTTTTCGGTTCGCAGTCTTCGCTCTTCTAAAATGACCGCCTTCTCTTTATAAAACTCTCGAAACACGGGATCTAAAAATCGTTCTGACTCTAGCGACATCCAAAGTTCGAGCTTGTTTGATGGAAAGCTATAAAAAAATTGAGTCGCCTCGCTCGACGTGTTGGCGTTTAACCCCACCCCGCCCGCCTGCTCAACAATGCGACCGAATTCGTTTTGCCGCACTAGCTTTCCGGCGGCTGCCTCGGTTTGATTAAAGGCTTTTTGTAAGCGATCGCGAGTGGTCGTGTCGGTTGTTTTTTGAATTTGCTCTGCCAGTTGATCTAAGCGATCGAGCAAGGGCTTTTCAGCCTGATAGTTTTCGGTGCCGATGCGAGTCGTGCCCTTAAAGGCGAGATGCTCTAAAAAATGGGCAACTCCTGTTTTTTTGTCAGGCTCGTTAGCGCCGCCCACATCGGCATAGGTGAGAAAGGACACGATCGGAGCTTCATGGCGCTCCAGCACAATAAACTTCAGACCATTCTCTAGCCTAAATTCTGTGACGCGATTGATCACCCGATCGAGGTAGGGTTGAATCGACTGAATCGGCTTGATATCTGGGGTTTGACTTCGAGCTTGCACTGCCTGCGGAGCCAGACTCCAACTCAGAGCAATCACCCATAAAACGGCTATAAATCGACTCACTGTTTGCATAAATGATTGCCCTAACTGACTCAGAGACGTGCACACTCAGCACTCTTCTCAGGATAGTGAGTTTTGGCAAAGTTTATGACGATACGATTTAACGCATTTCAACGAAAGTTGCTGTGACGATAAAAAATGTAGGTGTCAAATAACCCTCCTACCACACCACAAGCCCCGCCGATCACCAACGAGCCTTCTAACGCTTTACCGCTGCCAAAGGTCTGCAAAAACGTCAAAATTGCCCCTGATGACCACTGACTAAACGCATCAAGCCCTGGCACTAAACCGATTAGCATCAGGGTCGCGATCGTGCTGCCCACCAACAAAAGAGGGGTCAAAAAGCTAACCAGACTAGTCAAAAATAAGGAACGCAAATAAACAGGTGGAAGATTCATATCCATAACAAACGCTCAATAGACGATGAGAACGGTGAATCATCAATCAGCTTATAAAAATCTTTCCCATAGCATAAGGGGGATCTGGATGCTCCTCCTCAACTTGTGAGAAATCTTAAATGTTTATAAAGAAACTAAATCTTTATCTCAGTAGTGTCTCACCGATTTTTAGGCAGAGATGTAATCTGCTTTACCGATGGTCTCTGCTGCAAGGAAGAGATTTTTGCTCAAAATCCATCACCCGGACTTGCCTCTCTAGAGCGATGAATCGCCTATCTTGCTCTGCCTAAAATCGCTCAAACACTGTCGAGACCAAGAACCTTTTATGCAGATTCTCAAGCACCCAGAGGCAACCAACGACCCCAAAGATCCTCGAAATCGGGAAGTCGTGTTTCCAGCCTATGACATTCAAAATGGCAATTTGGCAACTCCGATCAATTCTTCACCCTTGGTCATGGCTTATATCAACAGCCTGCCGGCCTATCGATCGGGCTTGTCGCCGCTGCGTCGCGGACTAGAAGTGGGCATGGCTCATGGCTATTGGATTTTGGGCCCCTTTGCCAGACTGGGGCCGTTGCGCGACAGTGATATTGCAAACCTGGCAGGGTTGCTCTCTACGATCGGGCTAATTGTGATTTCTACGCTAGCGATTTCGCTCTATGCCTACAGCGCCCCGCCTCAGCCGACAACAACGATCACCACGCCCAATCCTCCTGACGCGTTTAAGACAGAGCACGGTTGGAATGAGTATGCAGGCGGATTTTTGATCGGAGGCGTGGGAGGCGCTGCGCTGGCTTACTTTTTGTTAACCAATATTTCTCTGTTCAAAAACTTTGTAACGGGATTGTAGAGTCGCTCACAGCAGGGCAGCAGCGCGATCGGCTAACCCCGATCGCTCTCCTTTGAGCAAAGCAATGTGACCTGCTAAAGGCTCATTCTTAAAGCGCTCTACGACGTAAGTGAGTCCGTTGCTGGCTGCGTCTACATAGGGGTTGTCGATTTGATCAGGGTCGCCTGTCAACACAACTTTGGTGCCTTCTCCGGCGCGGGTGAGAATGGTTTTGACCTCGTGGGGCGTGAGGTTTTGGGCTTCATCGACAATCAAAAACTGTTTGGGAATCGTGCGCCCTCGAATGTAGGTGAGTGGCTCGATTTGCAGCAAGCCGTGCTCGATCAGTTCTTCGTGACCGCGCCGCCAGTGATCGGGCTTGCCCGATGAATCTTGAGTGCCCAAAATTAGATCGAAATTATCGTAGAGCGGCTGCATCCAGGGAGTCAGCTTTTCGTTGACATCACCGGGCAAAAAGCCGAGGTCTTTGCCCATCGGCACCACCGGACGGGAGATTAACAGGCGACTATAGAGCCGCTCATCGGCAACTTTTTGCAAGCCAGCGGCGATCGCTAACAGGGTTTTTCCGGTGCCTGCTTTGCCGACTAGGGTCACGAGCGACACGGAATCTCGCAGCAATAAATCGAGGGCAAAACTCTGCTCACGGTTGCGCGGGCTGATGCGAGACACGCCACCGCGAGACAGTTTGGTGATCGGCACCACTTTGCCACTGGTTCCATCAACAATGCCCAAAGCGGTGTGGTTAGGGTTTGATTCATCAATCAGCGTCAAGGCCTGATTGGGGAAAAACTCACGATCGAGGGAGACTCCGCCAAATTTAAATAAGCGATCGATGTCATCTGCGGCGACGATCACTTGATCCATGCCGACATAGAGATCATCGACATCGACTTTATCGGTTTTATAATCTTCGGCGGTCAGCCCCAAAGCATCGGCTTTGATTCGCAGGTTGATGTCTTTGCTCACTAGCACAACCGGGGAGTCACACTGCCGCTTTAGCTCCAAGGAGACGGCCAAAATGGCGTTGTCAGCTTTGTCGCCTTCCAACTCTGGGGGCAGTTCTAACAGGGTTTCTCGGTGACAGAGGGCGACTTGCAGCGAGCCACCACCGTTGATCGGAATGCCTTCAGTCAGGTGCCCTTTGCTTCTCAACTCATCTAACATTCGCGAGACTTGACGAGCATTTCGCCCCGTGATTTCGGGCTGTTTTTTGAAGCGATCGAGTTCTTCAATAACCGTGATGGGAAGCACTACATCGTTGTCCTCAAACCGTAGCATTGCAGATGGATCGTGCAGCAGAACATTGGTATCGAGAACGAACGTTTTCTTCATGAAGGCTTTTTAAGAGATGTCAAGGCGTTGAGACTAGCTTTGAGAATGACTCACTATCCTACATCGCTCTGAGTCTCTTTAATTTGATTTCCTTGACAAGTTTGTGAACTGCGCTAAGTGAACGGTTTCAAGAGGAAAGAACATCTTTCGATCGACGCATTCCCAAAGCTCCCCAATTTAGAGTAATTTTGGTGAACAATATCATGGTCAAACGCATGGATAGCAAGAGTCTTCAGCCTGTTCCTCCCTTTCATGACAAAAATGAGGAAACGCCTGATATCGGGGGCGGGCTGTCTGTGATTGAATATTGGGCAGAGCACACGCTCTCACCCGAAGGCGCAAAACTCTGGAAGACTCTGCTGCACAAAAGCGCCTGTCTGTCTTGCTCTTGGGGCACGGGGGGGCAAAAAGGAGGGTTTACCAACGAGGTGGGCGAAAAGCTTCAGCGCTGCATGAAAAGCGTCGAGGCGATCTCAGCCGAAATTAAGCCAGCCGTTCCGGCCGAAGTGTTTCAGCAGCGCAGCATTCCATCGCTTCAGTGTCTCACCTCTCTCGAAGCCGATCGCTTGGGCCGCTTGAGCTTTCCAATGATTTTGAGATCGGGCACTCGTCACTATGAGCGCATCTCTTGGTCAGAGGTCTTTGACATCGCCGAACAAGCGTTTCGCAAAGCGCCCGATCGGGTGGCCTCTTACAGTTCGGGTCGATCGTCAAATGAGGCAGCTTTTTTGCTGCAACTGATGATGCGATCGCTGGGGTCTAACAATTTGGCTGACTGTTCTGATCTGTGCCATGCCCCATCAACGTTTGGACTCAAGCAGATGTTTGGAACCAATACCTCTGTGGTCAGCTTAGAGAGTCTCAAACACGCAGATTGTGTGGTTTTAGCGGGTGCAAATTCTGCTTATAACCATCCACGATTGATGAATGAGTTGATTAAATTGCGCGATCGCGGTGGCAAAGTGATTGTGATCAATCCAGCGATGGAGATTGGATTGGTCAAGTTTGGTTCTCCAGCGTTTCCGATCAAGTCTCTCATTCCTGGCTCAGAGATCTCTTCGCTGTATTTGCAGCCGATTCCGGGTAGTGATGTAGCGTTGTTTGTAGGAATTCAAAAATCATTAATCGATCGTGGATTTGCCAAAATAGAATTTCTCACAGCCCACACCGAAGGCTGGGAAGCCGTAATCGAGGCGGCGCAATCGACCAGTTGGGAAACTATCACCGCAACCTGTGGCGTGTCTCAACCCGAAATCGAAGCGGCTGCAACCACGATCGGCAACGCTAAAGGAGTCGTGTTTGGGTGGGCAATGGGAATCACTCAACAAGAAAATGGAGTCGATAACGTCTTCAGCATTGGCAACACAGCGCTGATCACTGGCAATATCGGCAGAGAAGGTACAGGCGTAATGCCCGTGAGAGGACACTCTAACGTCCAAGGCTTTGGCTCAATGGGCGTGACAACTCAAGAACTCAAAAAAGGACTGCAAGACGCATTAGAGAAACTTTTGGGACATCCACTTAGTAAAGTCAAGGGCTACGACACCCGCGATTTAATTGAAGCGGCTGATCAAGACAAAGTAGAGACGCTGATCTGTCTGGGCGGAAACTTGTATGGAGCCAATCCTGACTCGACTCAGGCCAAGCGATCGCTAGGTAAAATCGACACGATTATCTATCTGGCCACCAAGCCCAACATTGGCCACTTTCACGGACTCGCCAAACACACCACGATCGTGCTTCCGGTGCTCAATCGGTTTGAGAATCCCTACAAAACGACGACCGAATCGGGAAATAATTTTGTTAGATTGAGCGACGAGGGCGAGACGCATCTCAAAGACGCAGATCTGATTGCCGAAGTCGAGTTTTTGACCGAGCTAGCCCACCGCATTCACGGCGATTATCCAGTTAACTGGCGAAAACTGCGTGATCCCAAATTTGTTCGCCAGCTTATTGCTGAGACCGTTCCTGGATACGAGAAGATGGCCACGATCGACGAGACTCGCGAAGAATTTACGATTAGTGGACGCATTCTCAGTCAGCCAAAATTCTCAACGCCATCGGGAAAAGCCTCCATGTCTACAACACCTTTACCAACGCTAAAATTACCCGAACCCCAATCGTTTAATCCATCTAACCCAAAGGGAATTGTTGTCGCTATTATGACCGGCCGCAGCTATGCCCAACACAACACAGTGGTCTATCAAATTGGAGATAAATATCGAGGAATGCCTCACCGAAATTGCATTTTGATGAATCGTTCAGATGCAGAATCAGCAGGCTTAAGTGAACATCAGCGAGTCACCGTGCAAGGCGATGCCGGAAAACTTGAGAGAGTCGAAGTGATCTACGGAGCCGTGCGCCCCGGAGCCGCCGTGATGTTTTATCCTGAAGTGAATGTGATCTTCAAAGCAAAGCTTGAAACCCGATCGGGCACTCCAGCCTTTAAGCGAGTCCCTGCTCTAGTTCACGCTTGATTCAGACCTGACAATCCCATCAGATTGCAGAGTTTGTAAACCGCTCTCGCTCCCACATTACCGTCCCATTCACCGTCGCCTACTTCGACTACATCAAAGCCAATAATTTGCCGTCCGCTCTCAACTACAGCCCGAAATAGTGCGATCGTTTGCTCTAACTCCAGACCGCCCGGAACAGGTGTACCCGTGTTGGGACACAGTTTAGGATCGAGTCCATCAATGTCAAAACTGATGTAAACGTGTTGCGGCAATTCGGCCACGATCTGTTTGCAGATCTCTAGCCACGAAATGCCTGCATAGAGTTTTTCTTTAAGCATAGGATCGTAGTAAGAAGACACTCGCCCGTTTGAGTTTTTGACCAGCGTGATCTCATCGTGACAAACATCACGAATGCCCACCTGCACGAGTTTAGAAAGCTGCGGTAGTTTCAGGGCATTAAACATAATCGAGGCGTGAGAAAACTCAAACCCTTCATAGGCATCGCGTAGATCCGCGTGAGCATCAATGTGCAAAATTCCAAAGTCGGGATATCGGGTAGCGATCGCTTGCATCGCTCCCAATGGCACACTGTGATCGCCCCCAATCACCGCTATTTGTTTACCCTGATCCATCGCGGCTTGCGCTTGATCAAATAACCATTCATTGACCGATTGACACTCTTGATTAATTTTGTGTAAGACTTGCGTTAAATCAGGATCATCTTCAACTTGTTTTCCCTGTTCCATTTGCTGAATGATTCGCATTGCGTCTTGTCTCAACGTCTGGCTTTTTTGGTGAACCCGATCGTCGATCTCGACCATAAAAATCCCTTGCTTCCACCCATCAGGGTAGTCAAAATCATAGATATCTAACTGGCGCGAGGCATCTAACACCCGACGCGGCGCGGCAGCCGTGCCAGCCCGATAAGAGACCGTCACCTCCCACGGCACACCAATCACAATAATGTTGGCCGACTCATAATCAAAGGGCAACCCCAACAAATTTCCGTTATCGACCCCGATTTCACTGGGGTCAAAGGTCTGCAAAATCTTTTCTCTAGCTGCCATTCGCGTGTGTCCTTTGTTTTTCTTTTAGTTTATCTTTCTCAGCCGCTTTGAGTTCTGGCCTGATCCTCAAAACCTACCTTGAGATACAGTTCTCTGATTGAGCTACACGGCAAACTGGGAGCAGACTAACGCTAGACAGTGCATTTACCTAAACCCTTTCACCCAGCGACAAATTATGGATCAGCACATTGGCTTTATCGGGTTAGGAAGCATGGGCGTGCCAATGGCAACGAATTTTAGAGGCAGGGCACTCGCTGCGGGTCTACAACCGATCGCCCGAAAAAGCGCAGTCTCTCGTTGAGAAAGGAGCAAAGCTGGTCAACACTCCCGCAGAGGTGGTAGAACCGGGAGGATTAGTGATCACCATGCTGGCCAATGATCAGGCGCTAGAAGCGGTGACGATCGGTGAAACCGGCCTGCTCACCTCCATAGGCTCAGACGGGGTGCATCTTTCTATGAGCACGGTCTCTCCGGCAACCTCTAAAAAACTAGCTGAACAGCACGATCGCCACGGTTCTCATTATCTTGCTGCCCCGGTGTTTGGTCGCCCCGATGCCGCCGCATCCCGCAAACTGCGAATTGTTCTTTCTGGCAAAGCGGCTGCAAAGGAGCGCGTCAAGCCCGTTTTAGAGCACTTGGGGCAAGACATCTTCGATTTTGGAGACGTGGCGGAGTCGGCAAACGTCGTCAAACTAGCCGGAAACTTTTTGATTATCAGTGCGATCGAGGCAATGGCAGAGGCCTTCACCCTAGCCGAAAAGAACGGGGTCGATCGAGAACAAATTGCCCAACTATTCGGTCAAACGTTATTTGCCTGTCCGATCTACCAAAACTATGGGCGAATGATTGCCCAGCAGCAATATGAACCCGCAGGATTCAAGCTCTCACTGGGGTTGAAGGATGTCACCCTAGCGCTGCAAACCGCAAAAGAAAGCCAGATGCCTATGCCACTGGCGAGTTTGTTGCACGATCGCCTCCAGTTAGCCGTTGAGAAGGGCAAAGGTGACCTCGATTGGACAGGGTTAGCGCTCAGTATGTCTGAAGAAGCAGGATTAAACCAAGGGTAATAGTGTGACGCGATCGCAAACAATTTTCGCTCAAGGACTTCTAGCGTTGATGTTGATAGTCCTCTCGGCAGGATGTCGCCATCAAGCCACGGCCGAGGTTCCATCATCTTCTAGTCCTAGCTCTAAACCCGTTGCCCGCCCCGGTGACCAGACAGGCACTCTAATCCATCAGGGGCAATCCCGAACCTATGTCTTACACACGCCCAAGTCTTATCGATCGGATCGTCCCCTCCCGATCGTGCTGGCTTTTCACGGCTATGGGTCTCAGGGCAAAGATCTGGCGGCTAGCAGCGGGCTGAATGACCTCGCCGATCAGCAAGGATTTTTAGTCGTCTACCCCGACGGACTCGATCGCCGCTGGAACCTCGCCCAAGGTTTCTGGAGTCAAGTCGATGATGTGGGCTTTGTCTATACACTAATCGAGCACCTGACTCAAATTAGAGCCATCAACTCACGTCGAATTTACGCCATGGGAGTTTCAAACGGTGGCTTTTTAGTGCAGCGTCTCGCCTGCGACCCTTCTACTCCCATTGCCGCCTTTGCCTCTGTAGTTGCCACCCTCCCCGGACAACTGCAAGCCGAGTGCAAATCATCTAAGCCCGTCTCAATGCTGATGATGAATGGCACTGCCGATCGTAAAGTGCCCTGGGAAGGCGGCCGACCGCCTAAAGTGCCCTACGGTTGGATTCTCTCAGTGCCAGACTCGATCGAGTTTTGGCGACAGCATAATCAATGTAGTGCTAAGGTCATCAAACAAGCGGTGAATGAGCGCGTAGACCGCGATCGCTACCCCACCTGTCAAGCCCAGTCAGAAGTCGAACTGGTGACGCTAAAAGGAGTCGGGCATCTATTTCCGCGAGGCGGCAGCGGCAGCAATCAACTACTCAACGGCAGTGCAGAAATTTGGGAATTCTTCGATCGCCATGCGTCTTAATCGGTTAAACAGCAACGACATGCAGGTGGCGATCGCAGATAGCAAAATAAGACGCACCGTGGAAAATGAAAATTTCTCTGGAACTTTAGCCTCATGATTCGATAGCACGAATCTCTCTATTGTTTCGCCAGTAGAGTATCTTGGTTTGTCTAGTTAATCAACAGGCTGAGACAAAAAATAGGGATGCACCAAAGCACATCCCTCACGTTAAAAAATGGATGTTGAGATTAGCGATCGACCGATCCCATAATGATGTCGATGCTCCCTAAAATGGTGACGATATCAGCAACCTTCATGCCTTTGAGCAAGTGGGGCAAAATCTGCACGTTGTTAAAGTCAGCCGCCCGAATCTTCCAGCGCCAGGGAAATGGGTTGTCATCGCCCATAATAAAGATGCCTAACTCGCCCTTGCCGCTTTCGACCCTCACATAGTGTTCACCTTTGGGAATCTTAAACGTCGGCGCGATCTTCTTGCCAATAAACTGATAGTCAAAGCCATTCCATTCAGACTTGGGGCCCTCTGCGATGCGCTTTGCTTCTAGATTTTCGTAGGGCCCGCCAGGGAGAGCCGCGATCGCTTGTCTGATAATCTTGACCGACTCACGCATCTCGCGAATTCGCACGATATAGCGGGCAAAGCAGTCTCCGGCGGTCTCCCACTGCACGTCCCAGTCAAAGTCGTCATAGCATTCATAGTGGTCAACTTTCCGCAAATCCCAGTTAACGCCCGATGCCCGCAACATTGGCCCTGACAGGCCCCAGTTGATCGCCTCATCGCGGGTGATGGTGCCGATCGCTTCGACCCGTTTGCGAAAGATCGGATTGTCAGTGATCAGTCGCTCATATTCATCAACCTTGGGCAGAAAATAATCACAGAAGTCTAGGCACTTATCAACCCAACCATAGGGCAAATCAGCCGCAACGCCGCCAATGCGAAAGTAGTTGTGATTGACCATGCGATAGCCAGAAGCCGCTTCCCACAGGTCATAGATCAGTTCGCGCTCACGGAAGATATAGAAAAAGGGAGTTTGTGCGCCCACGTCTGCCATAAAAGGGCCAAGCCAAAGCAGATGATTGGCAATGCGGTTTAGCTCTAGCATGATGACGCGAATGTGGCTAGCCCGCTTGGGAACTGCGATCCCGGCTAGTTTTTCTGGCGCGTTGACCGTCACCGCTTCGTTAAACATGCCTGCGGCATAGTCCCAGCGGCTCACATAGGGCACAAACATAATGTTAGTGCGGCTTTCGGCAATTTTTTCCATGCCTCGATGCAGGTAGCCGATCACGGGTTCGCAGTCGATCACGTTTTCCCCGTCGAGGGTGACAATCAGCCTCATCACGCCGTGCATTGAGGGATGATGGGGCCCCATGTTGAGAATCATGGGTTCGGTTTTGGTTTCGAGCATTGCCATAGATGTTCAGCCTCTCCCTTACAGATTTTAGAATAGCTCTACTTCAGTCTCAAATAGATCGTAGGTGACTGGCAGCGGTTGAGTCGAAAGCGTTTAATTAGCTGAATGTATATTGTTGCTCGCTGAGGTTGCGCCTTCTCAATTATAGGGATTGCTGGCTGCAAACGTTGACTGGAACAGACTTAGCTGACGATAAAGTTTTTGCAGAAAATCAATTGAGGCGAATCGATGTTAGACCAAACCGATGCTTCTAAGATGAGAGAGTCGGGCAAGCTCAACGGTGAAGGCTCTAGAGTTAACGGTGGGCGATGTGTTTGAGTGGCTGAACCTATGACTTCTGTAGCAGATGATGCTGATCAGGCGATCGTGCCTGAGTTTTTACATATTCCGGTGCTGCATCGGGAGGTGATCGAAGGGTTGGCTATTCGTCCCGGCGGTCATTATTTAGATGCGACAGTGGGCGGCGGCGGGCACACAGCCCTGATCTTGGCAGCGGCCGACGGGGTAAGGGTGACGGCTCTTGATCAGGATGATCAGGCGATCGCGGCGGCCACCCAGAAACTCGCGGAATTTGGCGATCGTGTTCAATTCCAGCACGGCAACTTTGCCAATTTCAGCCCAGGTGAGACCAGGTTTGATGGCATTTTGGCAGATTTGGGGGTGAGTTCTGCTCAGTTTGATATCGCCGATCGGGGCTTTAGTTTTCGTCACGAAGCGCCGCTCGATATGCGAATGGATCGCGGGCAATTGCTCACGGCGGCCGAGATTATCAATCACTGGGGCGAAGTTAAACTCGCTAATATTTTCTACACCTATGGCGAAGAGCGGCTCTCACGCAAAATTGCCAGACGGATTGTAGAGCGGCGACCTTTTTTGACTACGACCGAACTGGCGGACACGATCGCCCACTCAGTCCCTCGTCAATATCGCTATGGGCGAATTCACCCGGCGACTCGCGTATTTCAGGCCCTTCGCATTGCGGTCAATCAAGAACTCACGGTTTTAGAGACGTTTGTCAATCAGGCTCCGCAATGGCTGAAGCCAGAGGGCAGAATCGCGATTATTAGTTTTCACAGTTTAGAAGATCGGATTGTCAAACATCGATTAAAAGAGTCATCGCTGCTGCAAGTGCTGACCAAAAAACCGATCGTTGCCCAAGAAGATGAGTTAAAAGAAAATCCTAGATCCCGATCGGCAAAACTCAGACTTGCAGAGCGGGTGCTGGACTAGTAGTTCACCAGTTCAACGTTGACTAGTACAGAGCTTTGGCGATGAGGCGATGGTCTTGGGCTGCCGACCCTTGGGGGCGTGCCCCCAAACCCCCATTGGGGGACGGTTGCCTCCCCCAAACCCCCTGCAAACGAGATCTTGGCTCAGGAGTTCGAGATGACTCCTCAGAGTTAGTTTGGTGGACTGTTAGAGATAATTCTCAACTTTGACAGAGAATAAATGGCAACTCAGAAGCGCTTTTTGGCAACACATGACCCACGATCGTGGCTTCTAAATACCCCACGGCTCGAAGTGCCTCTAAACAGGCATCTGCCCGATCGACATCCAGGCTAGCCAATAAACCGCCAGACGTTTGAGGGTCAAACAATAAGGGATAGTCAGCGTGATGGTTGGCTTGATCGAGGTTAGCGATCGCCAGACTCGATCGTAGATTTTGAGGATAGAGAGAACTAAAAATGCCCTGTTGAACGGTCTGCCGTGCGCCTTCTAAAATCGGCAGTGTAGACAGATTTAGCTGAACTGACAGAGCCGATGCCCGCGTCATTTCAACCAAATGCCCCATTAAGCCAAAGCCTGTGATGTCGGTGCAAGCCGTGGCACCATGAGTCAGAAAACAGGCAGCCGCTTGCTGATTAGAGATCAGCATGGATGCGATCGCGCCATCGATCCAGCGCGCTTTGGCTTGTCGCCTCATTTCGGCTGCAAACAGCGTTCCGGTGCCGATCGCTTTGGTCAAAATCAGCACTTGTCCAGGCTGCATTCCGCCTTTGCAAAGCAGCCGAGTGGGATCGGCAAAGCCATTACACGATAAGCCAAACGCTAAGGCTTCACCCTCGACCGTGTGGCCGCCGACTAAAACTGCACCCGATTGCTGAAGGGCTTTGACCGCCCCAGAGAGTAGCTGATAGAGGGTTTCTTCTTGCTTGGCTTCGCTAGCGTAGGGAATTGTCGCGATCGCCAGCGCACTGTGCGCGGTTGCCCCCATTGCAAACAAGTCGCTCAAGCTGTGATGAGTGCTAATCTGACCAAACAAAAACGGATCATTTAGCAAAGCGGGAAAGTAATCGATCGTTTGCACTAAGACTTGCCCGATCGGGACTTGCACCACAGCAGCATCATCGGGCGCATCTAGTCCGATGAGAATCTCTGAAGGTTGAAGGCTAGTCGCTTGGTCTAGATGGATGCGTTGCAGCGATCGCTCTAAGGTGTTGCCCCCAACTTTGGCACCGCAGCCCAAACAGCGCATCAAGGGCTGATTGAGATCTCCACTAGCAGGTTCATCGTCCGCCATTATAGGAAGATCATCAAATTGGCGCATAAAAGCCCGATCGATGCGATCTTTGAGCGTCCATAATAGCGACGATCGCCAGCCAACTGACCCATAAGAGGCGACAGCAGATCGATCTCCCGTGCCGATCAAGCTGAGATAGTTTTTTTGAGGACGGTAGGATTGGAGCGGTTGATCGAGAATGACGGCTTGCAGATTTTTGAACAACGGCTTCCCTTGCCGAACTGCAAAAACTCCGGCTTTGGGGCGATCGTAGTTGACCATCGTAGCAATGTCTCCCGCCGCAAAAACGTGAGGGTGAGACACAGACTGCAAGGCATCGTTGACGAGAATAAAGCCTGACTTGATCGACCGCTAACCCGGCTTTGCCCACCCAGTCAGGAGCCGACGCTTGGGTGACCCAAACCACTGCATCACACAGAATTTTTAAGCCCGACTCAGTGATCACCAGCCCCGACTCAACCTGAAACACCCGTTCAGACAAGTGCAGATGAATGCCTCGTTGCGTGAGGAGATCCCTGAAATAGCGCCGCACCCAAGAATTGTGTTTGGGCATTAGCTCTGCTCCTGGGTGAAAGAGGTGCAGAGTCAGGTGATCGGGCGGTTGTCCAGCTTTTTGCAAAATGTCGTGTATGCGATGCTGCATATTGAGAGCTAGCTCAACGCCCCCAGTTCCGCCGCCGACAATGCTAAGAGTTAGGGGTTGCTCAGGGTTTTGCTCGAGAGAGTCGGTGAATCGATTCCACCATGTCAACCACTGCTGAACGGGTTTGGCTGCAATGCTGTGCTCGGCGACCCCGATCGCTTGCGGCAAAGTTGGAGTGCTGCCAATGTCGATCGACACCCAATCAAATGCGACAGGCGGACGATTGGCACACAAGACTCGATTGTTTTCTAGGTCTAATCCGATCGCGGAGTCGATCACAATCTGAGCCTGAGCAAATTGACAGAGCGATCGCAGATTAATATGACAGTCTTCGTGATCATAAAACCCAGCAACGTGCCCCGGCAACATCCCTGAATAAGGCGTGTCAGAGGCTTCGGTGATCAGGGTTAACCGCACTCCGGGCAGTGGGTGCATCCCAAGCATTCGCAGAGCGATCGCGTGGCTGTGTCCACCACCGATTAAGACGAGATCTTTAATTATGGGCTGTGACGATCGCTTCATCTTTCAATTCTAAAGGGGCGATCGTGGGCCTTGAGAATATCGATAGGGCAGTCAAACCTGTTCTACAATGCGAAAGTTAGGTTGTTTGAATGAGCAGTCAAAATGGATTTTTACACCGCTATTCTGCGCCAAAGTGGAGGGCATTGGGTTGCTTTATGTTTAGAGAATGGCATTGTGGGGCAGGGTGAGACGCAGGACAGCGCAGTTACAAGCCTGAAGCAAGCAATTGAGTCGTTTCAAGAAGTTTATGACTCTAAATCTGATATTTACTGCGCTCCCGTTCCCATTAAGGAATTGCATGAGTTTCTGATGCTGGAGTCGAAGGAGCCAGCATCAGAAGTTTACGAATTTAGGGCAGTTCATGCCTAAAGATATTCCCTCTTTGAAATAAAGAGCATGGCGATCGCCGAGATCGAATACTTCACTAGAGCCTCAATCCAATGCCTAAGACCCTTCACGAAGTTAAGGCTGTGCCTACGAAGCGACTGGTTCAACCTGTGTAACGAATCTCGCACGCATTAAATCATTCCTGACGATCGCTTCATAGAATTAATTGCGATGGTACCATGGGATCATCATCGCAATTCCGACCGACTTACTGGGAATAAACAGTTTCTCGGTCATTTGTCATCTGCATTTGCACTGCAAACGAGATGGCTGACGGCTTAATCCTCCTTTACCGATCGCAGCAGTCTAATGGTTATATCTTCGACACCTAACACCACCACCCGCAAGCCTTCTAAAGTCGAAGGACTCAAAGATCGCAGTGATTTTTTGCGAGAACCCGTCGCGTCTGAGCTTTTGATGGATACGACGCACTTCACAGAAGATGCGATTCAGATTCTCAAGTTTCACGGCTCTTATCAGCAAGACAATCGAGACAACCGCGCCAAAGGTCAAGAAAAAGACTATCAGATGATGCTGCGAACCCGCAGTCCGGGTGGTTTTATTCCGCCTGAGCTTTATTTGGCGCTCGATCGGATCTCTGATGACTATGGCAATCACACGATTAGAGCCACGACCCGCCAAGGCTTTCAGCTACACGGCATTCTCAAAAAGAATTTGAAAGCGTCACTGGCAGCGATCGTGCGTAATATGGGCAACACCCTAGGCGCTTGCGGCGATGTTAACCGAAATGTGATGGCTCCTCCGGCTCCGTTTCGCAACAGCCCTGCCTATCAATATGCCTACGAGTATTCGCACAAAATCGCGGATCTGCTGACTCCTCAGACGGGCGCTTATTATGAAATTTGGCTCGATGGTGAAAAGTTCATCTCGGCAGAAGAGAATCCTGATGTGATCGCGGCGCGTCAAAAAAATGGCACAGGCACGATCGTGCATGACAACCCCGAACCGATTTACGGCACGCACTATATGCCCCGTAAGTTCAAAATCAGCGTCACCGTTCCGGGCGATAACTCGGTCGATTTATATTCGCAGGATGTCAGCTTAGTCGTTCTCACCAATGAGCAGGGCGAGTTAGAAGGCTTTAATGTGTTTGCGGGTGGCGGTTTAGGACGAACTCACAACAAAGAAGAGACGTTTCCTCGGTTGGCAGATGAGATTGGCTATGTCGCCAAAGATGATGTCTACGACGCGGTGAAAGCGATCGTGGCAACTCAGCGCGATTATGGCGATCGCACCGATCGTCGTCACGCGAGAATGAAATATCTGATCGAAGACTGGGGCGTTGAGAAATTCCGCGCTAAGGTCGAAGAATATTTTGGCAAACCGTTTGAGCCGTTTAAGCCCTTGCCTGAGTTCAAATATTTGGACTTTTTGGGATGGCATGAGCAAGGAGACGGCAAGCTGTTTGTCGGCATCTCGGTCGAAAACGGTCGCGTCAAAAACGAAGGCGCGTTTCAACTCAAAACCGCCCTGCGCGAACTGGTTGAGAAATTCAATTTGCCGATGCTGGTTACGCCCAGCCAAAACTTGATTCTTTACGAAATCGATCCGGCTCAAAAGTCTGAAATTCAGCAGATCTTAACTCGCTGCGGCATCAAGCGCGAAGACGAAATCGATACGCTATTGCGCTACTCAATGGCGTGTCCGGCGTTGCCCACTTGCGGGTTAGCAACCGCCGAATCAGAGCGAGTCATTCCTTCGATTTTGGAGCGCATCCGGGCACTGCTAATCAAAGTTGGATTGCCCGACGAATCGTTTATCATTCGCATGACAGGTTGCCCTAACGGATGCGCCCGTCCTTATTTGGCAGAGCTTGGGTTTGTCGGTAACGGGCCCGACACCTATCAAATGTGGCTGGGGGCGTGCCCCAATCAAACCCGACTGTCTCGCGCCTATGTCGAGAAGCTGCACATTGACGACTTGGAAACGTTTTTGGAGCCGATGTTTGTCTACTTTAAACAGTCACGGACAGCGGGAGAAAGCTTTGGTGATTTCTGCGATCGCGTTGGCTTTGATGCCCTGCGTCAATTTGTCAGTGACTATCAATCAGATGGTTTTGATGAGGTCGTCACCGTCTCAACCAATGACTTTGAAGATGTGGAGTCGGCTGACTCTGAAAAGGTGACGCTCAAATCTCGGCATCGGGTTGGCATTCGTCGTGAGATGTATGCTCGACTTCAACAAGCCTCTAAAACGCAAGGCAAACCAATCACCGAACTTGTGGCAGACGCGCTAGAAACTTATCTTGGCAATACGGATTCTTAAAAGCTCCGATCGGGCTATCTGCTGTTTGAGTAGGGGTGTTTAATTCGCTCCTACTTTTTTATTGAAGTTATTAGAGATTTACAATGGCTCAGTTGCAAAGGCTCGTGATCACTCCCTCTCAAATTGATCAGCAGCAGATAGTTTTGACGATCGAGCAGCAGCATTATTTGAGTCGAGTTTTGCGGCTGCGATCGGGCGGTCAGTTCATCGCGATGGATGGGCAAGGACACGGTTGGCTAGCGGCTTTAGAGGGCGATCGGGCACAGATTTTAGACCCGATTCACGCCCAGTCTGAACTGCCGATCTCGGTGACGTTAGTGCTGTCCCTCCCCAAAGGCAACGGGTTTGATGAGGTCGTGCGGCAACTCACAGAATTAGGTGTGACGTGCATTGCGCCCGTGATCACTGAGAGAACTCTTCTGCATCCGAGTGCCAACAAGCTAGAACGCTGGCGACGCATCGCCCAAGAAGCCGCAGAGCAATGTGAGCGGCAAATCGTGCCTGAGATTTTAGATCCGGTTTCTTGGTGCGATCGCCTCCAAACAGAATCGTCCAATCCCAACACCTGCCGCTTGATCGCTCTCGCACGAGGCGACTCGATCCATTTGCTGGATTATTTAGACCAGGCGGTTTGTCCTTTAATCACCTTGGCGATCGGGCCCGAAGGCGGCTGGACAAATTCTGAAATCGAAGGCGCGATCGCGGCGGGCTATCAGCCAATTTCGCTCGGTCGGCGCATTTTGCGAGCCGTGACGGCCCCGATCGTAGCGCTCTCACTAGTTGCAGGAGTCTTAGAAAAAATGAAGAATGAAGAGTGAAGACTGAAAAAAAGAAATAGCCCTTCAGTCTGAGTCAACCATGCTGGATCAAATTGCTGCCGCCTTCGATCGTCAAGACTATCGCACCGCCGCCAAGTTGCTTAAAGAATTCTTGCGTGAATCGCCCCAAAACCCCTATGGGCAGCTTTATCGCGGGCGGCTCTATGAAGTGTCTGGCAAATTAGAGGCGGCCGAAGAAATCTATCGGCAATTGTTGCGCGATGTGGTCAATCCCAAAGTTGCGGGTCAGGCTCGGCAAGGCATTCAGCGACTGGCAGCCCTAGCTCAAACTCGCCAACAAGCCGCGATCGCCCAAGCCACCGCCGATCCCCAAAATGCCGAGATGGGGATGTTAATCTTAGAACCGATCGCTCCTGACAGTCGCACGACAGCGGCTCAAAACTTTGCTCGAATCATGAAGCTAGATGCCTACACAGCCAGGCTACAGCTTCCTCATCGCGGCTGGCGGCTCTATCGCACGGGCGCGATCGGAGAACTGCAACTCTATGGACAGCAGCTTAGAGAGTCCGAAATTCCAGCGTTTTGGGCACCTCTAGAAGCGCTTCAAACGCTACAAGTCTTTCAAGTTCAACATTTTCAAGACTATCAGCCTAAAGCAATTGCAGTCTGCAAAAATGAGCACGATCAACTGGGTTCTCTCAGTTTCGATTGGGCAGAAGTGACACAGCGCGTTATCGGACGACTGCCCATCTTTGAGCAAGTTGTTGACACCGATGCTCGACAAAAGACACAGCGACAGCGCAAAGAGCAAACCCAAGACTATGCTCATATTTGCGATTTGCATCTTCCTAAAAGGCGCTGCATTTTGAGAATCTGCGACCTAAATTATCAGTTTCATCAAGGGATGGCTTTTTCAGACTCAACGGCCACGATCGCTCAAACCACCAATCGCATTTTCTGGAATCATTTACTCGCATTTCTCAACTATCAACTCCCTGAGCAGCCAATTTGGTCAGAGTTCACTCCTTTTGCAGAAACCGCGATCGAGTTTCCTAATTTGCTCCAGCGCCTCAAGTCTCACGTTCATCTCTGGGGTCAAGACACTAGCCCCTGGAATCCGGCTTTTCATCTCTACAGTGGGTTAACGTTTGCAAGAGATTCTAGAGTTTAATCCTTGAGATGGAGGCTAAAAGCAAACCAAATTAAAGACAATGCTATTGGACGTGATTAAAACTGATGTAGGGTAAAAATTCTATGAAAATTGTTCGTTTTTTGTTGGCGATCGTCTTGCCGCCTCTGGCTGTTTTTCTTGACACTGGCATCAGTTCAGCTTTTTTCATTAACGTCTTGCTGACTATTTTGGGTTGGGTTCCGGGTATGATTCATGCCATTTGGGTGCTGCAAAAAACAGAAGAGCGCAGAACCGAAGTGTATTAATCACCTTTCAAATCACCGATCAAAAAAGCATCTCGATCGGTAGATCTGAGATGCTTTTTTAGCGACTATGGGTCAAAAATCTTAGGTTTAGAAATCTAGTTAGATTTCATGCCTCGTGCCATGTCGAGATAGGAATTCATGTTTGCGCCGGGGCGACGACGACTACCATTGGTGGTGGGCACTAAATATTTGGTTGCAAACTCAGGTGAGGCTGCGGGCTTTTGAGCCACCGCCACAGCAGCGATCGCACGGGGCTTTTCTGCAACCGCAACAGAGCCATTGCTGGCGGCCGGCGCTGCTTTGCTAAGGGTCGCAACAGGGGTGGCTGCGGGAGTGCTGACGGTGGGCTTTTTTATAGATTCAGCTTCGTCTAACTCTAGAAAATAGCCAGAGCTTTTGCGAGTTTTAGGAGCGCTGCCTTCGATCGATTTTTTGCCGCCGATAAGCCCGCCTAAAAAGGAAAAGATGCCGCCAAAGAGGTTTTTGATAAGTTTAATAAGACCGCCCATGTGTCATTGCTCCTGGGATGTTATCTGATTTGAAATGTGTCAAGAATGCGTATTGATGCGATCGCTCAGACAGCCACTAATCTAACCAAATCAATGGGTTGCTTTGCTGATCACAGAGCGTCTGGGTAGCTCGATCGGGCTGGCCCCAGCGATTGATTTGGGTTGACCTAGTTGTTTTGCTCGATTTGAACAGGGAGCAAACCCGCAAAACCTGAAGATTTCTCTATAATTATCAGTCTTGGTGAGATCTACTGCAAGACCTGGCGACGCATTTCTTCAACAGGGTCTAAGCCGGGCAACCCGCCGCTTTTAAGCGTGTGAAGTCCGATCGCAGTCACCTCAATACGATCGGGCTTCAGAATCTTCTGAAAACAGACCCAGCAGCGGCCCTAACACTGCGCCAAACACAAACCCCCCAGCGTGGGCCCAATAAGCGATCCCACCGCCCTGCATGCCAATATTTGTCCGCACACTCAGACTGGCAACGCCATAGAGAGCTTGCTGCAAAAACCAAATCCCTAAATAGAACACGGCTGGAATTCGCACGGGCAAGAGAACAATGCCCAAAGGAATAATAGTTAACACTTTCACATTGGGAAACCGCAGAATATAGGCTCCCATCACCCCAGCGATCGCGCCACTTGCCCCTAACGAAGGCACATCAGACCCGGCTGAAAAGAACCATTGACTCAAGGCAGCTAAGACCCCACAAGCGATGTAGAAGATTAAAAACTTGAGGTGCCCTAGCCGATCTTCGACATTGTTGCCAAAGATCCACAAAAACAGCATGTTACCAGCAATGTGCAAAAAACCCCCGTGCAGGAATTGGGAGGTGATCAGCGTAATCCACTCTGGTAAGCCAGAAGGACTTGCAGCGCCTCTAAAACTTTCGCTTAACTGTTTAGGAATCACCGCCCAAGTGAAGAAAAACGACTCTAGTTGCTGTGGGGTCAGGGTCAACTGGTAGATAAAAACCAAGACATTGAGGGCGATCAGCCCATAGGTGACATAAGGGGTGATGCGCGTTGGGTTGTCATCGCTGATCGGAAACACTAGAATCTTTCCTTGACTATCATTTAGCAGGAAGATAACTGATTTTGATCGCGTTGTCTGTTTGCCTATAGACAGATTTGCAATTTAGCATTCAATAGCCGCCTAGTCTGCCTCGGCGCTTAGTTTCCCGTTCGGCAAGCCCAAATAAGGTCAGCCCCAGCGCCAAATAGCCGCCGCCGTTGAGCAGAGCCACGCCAAGCTGAGGCAAATTGAGGGGCTGTTGACGGGCGATTAAGTCTCTGAGCAGCCCTGCCCCGGTGGTCATGGGCAATAGCCACCCCAAGGTCTTTAAAGAGCCTGTCCAGGTTTCGGTCGGGGCGCTTAACAAAAATAGTAGCGCAAACTGAAAGATTCCCAATAGCTGCTGAATGCGTTTTAGCACTAGGGCCAAAGATCCGATCGCAAACGATAGTCCATACGCTCCTAGCAACACAGAGATTAATGGAAAGATCAACGTGGGAGGAAACGACAGCCAGCGCCCTGTGAGGGACATGATGATCAGCAAAATTGTGGTGATTAAAACAAACTGAATCATCAAGTTAGCGATCGCACGAGTCAAAAAAACGCGAGATGCCCCAAACGGCGAAATAAATAGCTGCTCAAGGGTTCCGGTTTGGGCTTCGTTTTGCAGCGTTCCGGCAATGTCGAAAAGCACAAACGTCACCAGCGTCCACAGCATATAGCCAACGATGATCGAGTCAAGTCGATCGCCGAGTTTGATGCTTGACCCCGCGACATAGGTAGCACCGAGAAACAAGCCATAAAACAGAGCGCTGATGATAAAAATGCCCCCGATCGCTTCGGCAGGGTAGCGAATAAACTGAATCCAACTCCGTTTAACTTCGGCTAGAAATAATTTCAACACAGTGACTCGGATTAAGTTTGAATAAGCTGTAGAAAAACGTCAGTCAGATTTGCTTGCTCTTTGGCCACCCGGACTAGGGGAAGCGGTTGGAGAATGTGCAAGATGGCGTATAGCAGTTCTGACTCTCGAATTAGAATCGTTTTTCCGTTGACGATCGCGCCCAAATTGTGAATCTTGCTGAGACGATCGCCGTCTAACTCCTGCTCTAATTCCACAACATAGGCACTGCCAGAAAATCGGCGAATCAGTTCCCCAGTCGATTCTTCGGCGACGATCGCGCCCTGATTGATAATCGCCACCCGATCGGAGAGTTCTTCGGCAATATCCAATTGGTGAGTCGTCAACAGAATGGCTCGTCCCTCGCTGGCAATTTCTCGAATCAGACGTTTGACCGTTTGAGTAGCTTCGACATCTAGCCCCAACGTTGGCTCGTCGAGCAGCAGTAGTTGAGGTTCGTGAATCAGCGCCACGGCGATCGCTAGTTTTTGCTGCATTCCTCGCGATAGCGTCTGCACGGGAGCTTGGCGCTTGTGGGATAGCTCAAACCGTTCTAAAAGTTCGCGTCCACGCTGTCGAGCCACTTTTTGGCTGAGGCCGCGCAGCACACCAAAATATTCTAGATTCTCGACCGGAGTTAGTCGCCAATAGAGATTGCGGTTGCCTTCTAAAACGGCTCCGAGCGATCGCAAAGCCTGGGCATCGCGGTGGGGATCACGTCCATTAATGGTGACCTCGCCGCGATCGGGCAAAATCAACCCCGCAATCATTTTGATCGTGGTGGTTTTTCCGGCTCCGTTTGGCCCTAAAAATGCCAACACTTCTTGCTGGGCAATAGTGAGAGAGACATCACGCACCGCTTGAGTTAGCTGCTTGCGAGACGATCGATAAGTTTTTTGGAGGTGTCGCACCTCAAGTACTGGCATCAATCTGAGGGGGATAGGTGAATCGGGCAAACCGTGAAAACCGCAATCTCCAGTAGAGAAATGTCACTCAGCGCCGCTCGATCGCCCAAAATGGCAGCGCCAAAATCCTTCTCTAAGGGGAAGCACGCACTAGAGCTTATGCGGTACATTAAGAATCGTAACAGAATCGGTGTGGTTGCCCACAAAAATGCAGATAAAAGCGCTGCTCAGTTGTAGCGGATGGCTTTTTGCTCACTGCCCTTTATTCTCTTGAGGAGCTACTTTCGTGACATTATCCCTACAGTCTCAATCGACGATCAACGAATCTCTGATTGCTGCTTTTTTTCAACAGTCAGTGGGTGAGTGGCGCTCAGAGCGGCGCTATTACACGTTACCAGACGGGGAACCTAAAGAGATGGTGAGTCTGGTCAAGATTCGCTTTTTAGAGCCAGGATGTTTAGAGTTGGCTGAACTGGCTCGACTCCATAGCCTGGATGACCTAACGGTGATGACCTGCGGAGCCGCCGTAACATGGGATAGCAAAAACTCGGTTTCGGGTCAAAAAGAGTCTAAAGGCTCGACTCTGTTTGGAGTATTAGGAACGACGCTGTATCGCGATCGGGGCTTTGCCACCCCAAAACCCGTGACGGCTGAGTTTTATTTCACCAATCCTGAAACGCTGTGTCTCAAAACAGAATATAAAGACTCGGTGTTTGAAGAAGAGTTAAAGCTGGTGGGCACCAAATATCGCACCCGTCAAACCATTATTTCGCGTGCAGGCGAACAGCAGATGATTGGTCAATATTTAGAGAAGCGCCTCTGTTAGCGTCACGGTGTGGCGATCGCGTTCTTGAATACGGGTAGCCGATCGCTCAGACGCTCTTGTCTGGGCGTTTTGTTTGGTGGGCTAAACGAGTCAATGTCTCCGGATCGCCCGTACTATCGACTACAGGCTTGAGAGAAAGCAGCTTTCGATAGGCCCTTCTGACTCAGTTTGATAAGGGTAGAATTACTGAGAAAGCCGCTTGGAGAGTAAAGTCCTATTAGGGTTCCCTAACAATGTTGAGAAATCTAGATTTCTCGATCGGGAACCCAAAATGTTACAAAACTTTACATTAGCCGAGCTTTTCCCCAGCGATTCCACATTCATTCCACAGATGTTTAATAGCTTTTCCCCAGGTTTTCCCCACCCTTTTAAAAGTTTTCCACAGGAGATCGGCTTCTGATCGGCTTGATCGGTTCGCCTGTGGATAACTGCGATCGCCCTCGTCAACTCTGGGGCAAAGTCCGGTCTTTATAAAGCTATGTAACGAAAAAGAGCCTGAAAGCCTGATTCTCTCGTTGATAGTTTTTTACTCTTAAGCGTCTCTTTACCTTCCTTAACGTTGTAATTTTGGGGACGATCGCGCAAGATATAGCGACTGACCTGAAGCATTCAGACCTCTATCAACCTCACCTCCTGCAAGAAACGGAACCTTAGGAGGGGTGACCTTAGAGAAGTTTGAGGCGCAAATTTCTGCTGGCAGATTTGTGCTTAAAAATCAGGTTTTGCCATTCATTTCCGTCCTGCATTCACAACGAGGTTTTTCATGGACAGCAACATCAGCATCTTGGTCGAAATTCCTGAATCTCTGCACCAATCATTTATGACCTTTGTCGAGGCGCGCCCCGATTGGGATCAAGACCGCGTATTTTCGGCAGCGCTTTCGTTATTTTTGCTGCAAAACCGCACGACCAACGATCGTCAAACTGCCCGCATCTACCTCGACTCTTTGTTTAAGCGCACCGTCGAGCCAGTTTAACGCCCGTTTAATGTTCGACCGCTCAATCCCTACCACCCTGTTATTGCGATCGTTGGGCTATGACCTACCAAATTTCTGCAACCAAGCTCCAGGCTTACAATCGCTGCCCTTATGCTTACTATCTGCGCTATGAGAGACGGCTGAGTTCTAACGAATTTTTTGGCTCTGCGGCGCTGGGGTCTGCTCTACATCAGGCACTTGCAAAATTTCATCGAGATTGGCACTATAACGACCCGATTCCTGAACTGCACTGGGTCTACCGCTGCTGGGATGATCACTCAACTGGGTTGACCGCTAACCAGATTCTAGAAGGCAAAGACATTCTAGAGGGCTATTATCAAAAGTTTGTCGCGACAGAATCGTCGCTGCGGCAGCCCTTGGCAGTTGAAGGCAAAATTCACGCTTATCTGCAAGTCGAAAATCTAGAATTTTGCGTCACGGGGCGCTATGACAGAATCGACTACCTCAGCGACGGCTTAGAACTCATCGACTACAAATCGAGCCGAGACTTTAAATTGCCCGACCCCAATGAGATGGATCTGCAAATTGGGCTATATTACCTAGCCCTAGAGCAGACCTACCAAAAAAGCCTGAAATATCTGAGCCTGCTGTTTTTGCGAACGGGAGAAATGGTGCGGTTTCGCGCTACCCGCAAGCACAAAAAACAGGTGCAGAAGGTGATTTCTAATCTGGCGGTGCGTCTACGAGAAGATCAGACTTGGGAGCCAACCCCCGGAAAGCAGTGCGATCGCTGTGCTTATGCCCGCTATTGCCCTGCGGTCAGCCCAGAGCCAACGCCCCTACCCGCGTCTCTGGGTGCCTCTCCTGAGTTGCAGTTGGCCCTGAGTTTGAATTAGATCGCCGAGTCTGAATGCAACCGATGACGAACCGATTGACAAGATTGCCTAACTTTTTGCCAGATAGCGTAAGATGCGCTCCTCGACTCGCTTGCCGCTGGGGAACTCAATCGCTAGCACTGGGTTAGGAATCTGAGCCATGGGCATTTGCAGCACGTAGGTGTAGCCCTTGTTTTTAAACTCAAAATATCGCATTTGACGAGGGTTATAGTTCGTGGCTTCTAGGTTGAGGGTGCTGTTGTGATTGCGACGATCGCGACTTCGATAATAGCGGGGCTGACTAGGATCTTTTTGATCTGAGCAGATATAAACCAAATAATGGTTGGTTTCGGCATAGGTCATAATGCCCCCAGTGCCGCGACAGGTTTGATCTCCCTGCAACTCTTTAAGCGAACCGACCTTGAGCGGGGCGCTTTTTTGTTGGAGATCTTTTGGGGTAGAGGTCAAAACTTGGGACGTGATTTCTGGCTGAAGGGCAAACGACACAGGACTCTGGTTGGCATATAAAGCGGTCAATGTGCTGATGGCGATCGCGCCCACCACGCCAAACCGTCTGTTTTGATCAAAATGCATGATCGTCTCCTCTTAAAACTCACCACTTGATATGGTGACCATCTCTCAAAAATGCCAAAAAATCAACTCCCTGTTTTAACCAAAAGTTGGTAGCTGACAGATTCAGTCGTTTGAGCCGCAATCACCAGTTCATAACTGCCGGGTTTGTTCACTTTAGCTGACCAAATTTGTTCAGAAGAATCTTGCAAAAGAGGGGGTGCCTCGTGAAACGGAAATAGGGATAATCGAGTTGCCCGATCGGGCGCTTTGAGCGCGATGTGCAGCGTCTGCCCCTGATTGATCTGCAAGAGATAAACCCTTCCTTGCCCCAGTTTGAGGATGTCTTGGTCATTAAAGGGTTGGGTGCTGATGCGCTTTAACGCAGATTTGTCACGAAAAGCGCTCACCTGGTCATGGGCGATCGCATACCAGACCTGGCCAGATTTACGAGGGTTAAGGGGTTTGCTCTGCTGAGGAAATAAAGAGACAAATCGGGCATCGGTCAAAGTTGAGAGCGATCGACCGCTCACCTTGAGTTGATTGGCTTCGGCTAACCAAGCGTTATAGCTAGAGCGATCGTAACGACCTAGATTGCTGCGGGCGTTTTGGCTCAAGGTTTCTAGCTTTTTTAAGACCGTTTCAGCTAAGGCGTTCCATTCAGCCCGACCCTGGTTAGCGTTGGGATCAGTGTTGAGGCTGCGGTTGTGCCATTCAGGATGCTGGGCATAAAACAACTCATCTACCAGGCTAGTAAACCAGTTGAACGAGATTCCCAATCGCTGACGATCGTCGCGCAAGGCTTCCTGGATTTTTTGCTCATGGTCAAGATCTGGTGAGACGTTTTGGGCGGCCGTGGTGCCCGACGGGTCAGGCTGCAACCCAGAGAGAAGTCGCCAGCCTGCGATCCCAGTTAGCCCGAAAAACACAGACACCAGAATCACAAACGATAGATCTTGCCAAATCGGAGATTCAACCGCAGCAGGATGAGTGGCTTGGGCTTTTTTTGATTTCAACGATCGCCCCCTCCAGTCAGAAGTCTGTGGCACCGTCAGCTTTTTTAAAGACTGAACCACCTTGCCCGCGATCGCATATCGATCCCCTGGCTCTGGCGACAGCATCCGCTCTAAAACTTGGGCAAACTGGGGGCTAACTGCCGCCCATTCTTGCCAAGACCAGCGCTGAGTTTGTTCGTCATAAAGGTCTTCTGGCTCTCGCCCGGTGAGCAACACGACTGCGATCGCCGCCAGAGCATAAAAGTCGCTATCTCGTGCCACCCGATCGCCCGATCGCTGCTCTAGAGGTGCATAGCCCCAATGGACTCCTGGATGGTGGGCAGTCAGCAGCATCAGCGCCACGTCTCGCACCAGCCCAAACTGAATTAAGACAGGCAACTGATCGGACGATCGCCGCACAATGCTATCGAGATTGAGATTTTGATGAATCAGACCATAGGCGTGCAGGTCGCCCAACACAGGCAACACCTTGAGCAGCAGATTGAGCACCTCTGTTTCTGAAAACACATAGCCTTGGGCCAACCGTTGCTTGAGCAATGATCGATAGGTGTAGCCCGTTACGAAGTCTCTGACCCAAAATAAGCGGCGATCGGAGGCTGCCAAAGGGTGAATAATCACGACTCTAAAGCGCGGAATTTGAGGATGACGTAACTCTGACAAGGGGCACACGCTTTGCTGAAACCGTTCTCTGATGGCTTCGATCTCGTCAGGGTTAAGGGGAATAAATTCTTCTAAAATGCAGGGCTGACCCGATCGCTTCAAGTCTTCTGCAACATAAGCCCAGCCATAGTCTCTAGGTCTGAGCACTTTAATAATTCGATAGCGATTGTGCAGCAAAGTGTCTAAGGGAATTGGAGATGGCATAGCAAATTATGGATAGTAAAACTGCTCCAACGGCTGACTTTTAGATGAAGTAACGATTTCAAATAAGAACTTTTGTACTAATCTAGCACTAGCCATTGGGTTGCAATCAACTTTCTATAGAAAGCAAACGTTTCTGACGTTGGGGCGACATTTAAGAGTTCGGTTATCTCAAAGCTGAGAGACGATTCAGCCGTTAAATTCAGCTAGATTAGATTTTTTGATTATGAAGATAAAATAAATCTACGCTGTTCTGGATAGAAAATTTGTGGGAATTCTGAGACTAAGATTTGCACAAAAATCTCTCAAACAAAGCTTAAGCCTGTAGAGGGTTTGTGTAGATTCTGTGAATTAGCTAAAAGCACAGGTGCCCCTTATGCGTCCTTATTGTTCGTTATCTGATGCCCGTCCCCAAATCAGTTCTATGCCTCGTCAAAAAACTGAGGCAGCCGCTTATCTCAGTCTTTATAAACTTTCGGTTGAGAAAAAGCGCCTTCAATATGAGCTAGACACGATCGAGCAGCGTCGTCAGCGCATTCAAAAACGGCTGGCTTTTTTAGAGAGCCAAGTGGTTGAGATGGGTCAAGCCGCCGAGCGACTGCGAAATGAATCGGCGACAATTTCGCCGATCGCGCCGCCAGCCTCGTCTAAAATCACCAAACAAGCGGCTCCTGACACAGCAGCGTTTGACATGCTGTTTTTAGAGTATTAAACGCTCAAGTTTTGACTAGTTAAACTTGCCTAATGGGGTAGAGATGCGAGCGATCGGGTCTCTATTTTTCTTGAGCATTACTTTGAGAAAACAGGGCATTTAGGGCGATCGCTTGGGCAAGCTGCATCTGTCCATAGCTAAAAACATAGGGCACGGTTGATGGCAACCGAGGCAAAAATTGCTCTAAAACATAGGGACTGCCGTAGATGATCAGTGCCTGCAATTGCTGAGAGTTTAGCAATTGCTCAAACCAATTCTGAGCCGTTTCTGTCAGCCCGGCACTGCCTCGAAAAGGGTTGCCTCGAATAAACAATTGCAGCAGAGTTGGACATAATTGGGTTGAATTAGAATCGGGCAACATCGGCGGCGTATATCGGTCAATCACCTGAGCTTGCGTAAACCCAAACTGACTCGGAACCACGATCGCTGGGGCAGTTCGGCCTAAAAAGTCGCAGTCGATGCTGTCGTCAATCACGATCAAGTTTCGTCCATTGTTCTCAGGTAAATCGTCTAACCGTGACGGGGTGGGGTGATAAACCCGCATTGAGTCGTGCAAAATTTTGCGACTGGTGGCGATCGCTTCCGGCTGGGCCAGGCGAGACAACGGGTCGGTCGCTAAAGGCAAACAGACTTTGCGTTTGGCCGCCCAAATCCGCTCCACCGAAGCCCGAATTCGTTCGGGGGCAATCCGTCCGGCCTTGACTGCGGCGCAAACCGCCTGAATGGCCGTCTCTGGGTCAAGGGGCATTAACAAAATATCGGCTCCGGCTTCGACAGCTAAAACGGCTGACTCGTCGTTGCCATAGCGATCGGCGATCGCGCCCATGATCAGCGCATCGGTAACAATCAAGCCTGCAAACCCCAATCGTTGCCGCAATTCTTGAGTCAGAATTTTGAACGACAGGGTTGCCGGATAGCGATCGTCCAAAGCCGGAATCTGAAGGTGAGCACTCATCACCGCATCCACTCCGGCTTGGATCGCCGCCTCAAAAGGGGGAAGCTCGACCTGCTGGAGTCGGGCCCGATCGTGCAGCAAAACAGGCAAGTCTAAATGCGAATCTACTGCGGTATCGCCGTGACCCGGAAAATGCTTGGCTGTCGTTAAAACGGTCTGGGACTGCGTACCTCGAATAAAAGCAGTAGTCAACTGGCTGACAATTTCTGTCGTCTCCCCAAACGCCCGCACGTTGATCACGGGATTGTCGGAATTATTGTTGACATCGACGATCGGAGCCAGCACCCAATTTAGCCCGATCGCTACTGCCTCTTGAGCCGTCACCGCTCCCATTTGCTCGGCGTAGTCACAGGCGAGAGGGAGATTGAAGTGCGCGATCGCGCTCAGTGCCATCGGCGGCGGAAACCAAGTTGCCCCCGAAAATCGCTGCCCGACTCCTTCTTCAATATCAGCAGAGATCAGCAGCGGCAGTTTTGCCCAGGCTTGAAGCTGCTGAGTCCGCAGGGTGATCTCGCCCGCACTGCCGCCCAGCAGAATTATGCCTCCAACGCCTAAATCTTCGAGCAGATGGCGCAATGTGGCTGAATTGGCTTCCCAGAGCGGATATTGAATTTGATGGTCAAACAAATAGCCAGACGTGCGAACGACGACCATTTGAGCGACTTGCTCTATTAAAGTCAGCGAGTCGAGATTGGGAAGAGAAGACAGCATAAGACAGATGAGCGATCGTCATTCACTATCGTCTGTCTTATTGGGGGTTATGACAACCCGATCGCAGTTCACTCAACTAGTCGTCAGCCGAAACAGAATCCTCAGTTGAAATCGAGTCTTCAGCCAGATCGTCGGGCTTGCGTTCTCGACTCAGCCGACTGATCAAATTCAGCACATTGTCACCACGTTCTAAACCCTGGTCTTCGACAAAAATGATTTCAGGGGTGCGGCGCAACCGAACTCGACGACCCAGCTCGCCGCGCACAAAGCTAGTCGCCGACTTCAGTCCTTCCATGGTGGCGGCTTTGGCCTCGGCTGACCCATAGATGCTGACAAAAATTTTGGCGTGCTGCAAGTCGCCAGAGACATCCACATCCGTCACGCTGACAATGCCCGTGCCAATGCGATCGTCTTTGATGCCATTGACTAGCATCTGGCTAACTTCGCGTTTAATTTGCTCTGAAACACGCGCCATGCGGCGGTCTGTAGCCATTTTGTCTCTCGTCCTTTCTGTGCAATCAAGACTCTAATACTAGCATCGTGGCTTCAAAAGGCATCGCGCAGAAGATGGATGAAACCATCGCTAGTTTGCCTAGTGCTAGCTGAACCCCAACATCGCTTTGAGCGTAAAGCTGAGACAAGCAACGGCAGCGACTAGGAGACCGACTAAAGCGATCGCCGTCACAGGTTTCTTAAACAGGGGCACGATCGGGGCAAACACATTCAAGATCACGCCCAAAATTACGCCGATTAAAAACCGAGGATATTTAGAAACAGTCGTCCAAAGGTCTTGCATAGCTTCAATTTCCGAATTCCCTTTTATGATAATTGAATGATCACACAAATTCGGGCCACATCTCCCCGTCCTTTTATCAAGTGGGTGGGTGGAAAAAATCAACTGATTCAACAATATCTACCTCATTTTCCAGAGCGTTATCGTCGCTATTACGAGCCGTTTTTAGGCGGTGGTGCGATTTTCTTTCGCCTACAGCCTCCGCAATCTTTCTTGGCTGACATCAACATTGAGTTGGTCAATGTCTATCGATGCGTCAGAGAACGGGTCGAAGACTTGATCACGCTGCTCGAAGCCCATCAAGCCCTGCACGGTCAAGAGCATTTTTATGAGGTGCGATCGCTGCCGACGCACTCTGATGATTGGTTCCTCAAGGGCAACAACTTAGAACGGGCGGCACGGCTGATTTATCTCAACAAAACTTGCTTTAACGGTCTTTATCGCGAGAATTCTAAAGGGCAGTTTAATGTGCCGATCGGCAGCTATCAAAAGCCGACTATCTGCGATTATGAGGTGCTGCGAGCCGCGTCTTTGGCGCTGCAATCTGCCCAGATTGAACGCAGTTCTTTTGACGCTGTGTTAGACCACGCTAAAAGTTCTGAAGATTTTGTCTATTTCGATCCGCCCTATTACCCGCTTAGTTCGACGAGCAAGTTTACGAGCTATAGCCGCTACTCGTTTAGTGAAGCCGATCAGATTCGCCTCAAAGCGGTGTTTGCTGAACTGAGCGATCGTGGGGTCAAGGTCATGTTGTCTAACTCTGATTGCCCGTTTATTCGAGAGCTTTTTGCAGAGTTCAAGATCCACACAATTAACGCAAATCGCAACATCAACTGCAACACTGAAAAGCGAGGAAAAATTACAGAAGTATTAGTGACTTCTTATTGAATTATTAAACCTGTTATTAATCGTGATGATTAAAAGGACGATCGCCGATAGTGCGCTCTAAACCGCCGCGCCGAGGTGCCTTTTTCGTTATAATCTTCAAAGGTCACCGTTTGCAAACCCTGAGTCTGAAACGCTTCTAGCTCCTCGCGGGTCAAGGGAAAGGGGACAGTCTCTGCCGACTCGTCAGCGTTGCGACCGCGACAGATGACCAGCAGTGAGCCAGCGATTTTAACCAATGCCGCAACGGCAGGAATAGCCCGATCGCGCACCTCTTTGGGCATCGCTTGCAGCGTGTAAGACTCCAGCACAAAATCAAATTCACCCTGCCAAGTAATCGGAACGTTCAACAAATCGGCGACTTGATAAGTCACGGCTGAGTCAGGAAAGCGCTGTTGACACCACGCGATCGCTGTAGGAGAAATATCAAACGCAGTCACCTCAAACTCTAGCTGTGAGAGAGCTTCTGCATCGTCTCCTAGACCGCAGCCGACGACGATCGCTCGTTTACCTGTGCCCGTGATCTGCTCTAGCTCTAGCCATTCTGCCAGATTAGGATTCACCGTCATGTCTGCCCACGGAACCGCTTCTTCGTCTCCATTGGCAGTCTGATATAGCTGCTCAAACCAGCCAAAGGGATCACCTTTCTCGATAAATTCCTTGGCCAGTAGATTCGTTCGATTTCTAATCGGTTCCACAGAGTTCTGACTTCACTCCTCAGTTTGAAATTTTCTCGCTGGATCTTGACGGAATCTCTCCAATATTAAGTGGAAAGTTTTGAAAATCATCTAGTAATTTCGGTGCAGGAAAGATTTCTGTAGGGGGTTCAGCATCCACTTTATTCAGGTAAGCGTAAAATGCTTCACTATCACTGCGACGGGAAAGTATATGAGCCTTCAACTCTTTTCGGGTCATTGCCTCAAAATTAGGCTGACTCATAAATACCTCCAAGTTCCATCTTGAAAAATGCTGATCTCTAACTCTTCTCCAGCCAAGAAAAAGATTTCTCCTATCCGTTCATCCACCCAAACAATGAAAACAGGCAAATAGAACTTGGTTGCACAGTAAGTCAGGACAAAGCAAGTCAACTATCTACAGAGATCTTTGACGCTCTAAGTCGTCTTCGCGAGACTGGAGTTGCTGAGAGCGAGTTTCTAGCTCAAGAGCGCGGCGATCGAGATCCTGGTTTCTCGACTCAAACTCAAAGGCGTGTAGCTCAAACTGCTTTTTTTCACGCTTTAGGTCTTCTTCGAGGGCTTGAATCTGCTCTCGACGGGCCTCTAGCTCTAGGGTGCGGCGATCGAGTTCTTGGCTTTGCAGGGTCAGTGATTGTCGCCACTGCTCTGCACGCTCCGTTTCTTGCTGAAGATAAGTAGGCGTGATGCCATTGACCAGATAAGTGCTGATGAGGTCTAAAACCCAATCTTTGGCATCTTGAATGCTGAGAATCTGCTGAGTGCTTGACAACTCAACTAACACCAGCGCATTCTCACCATAATCATTGGCCCTAGCAGAGAGAACAAATGCTTCCTCAAGGGCGACAGTCCAGACGTTTTCGGCTTTTTGGGTGGCTAGCAGCCGCAACCCTGCCTTTGAATAGTTTTTTTGATGAACTTGAGCCAAGTGCAACATTGCCGTTTTCTCTACTTGTCTCTGTTAAAAACCACGATGGATCAATTCTCTTAGACTAGCAACCAGATAGCAACCTATTGATTCAGCAAGATTGATTGTTTAATCTTGAAACTGCCCAGAAAACTGGGTATTGTCACTAATAACATAGCGTTGCCGATCTGCGTTTGTTCTCCCGTAGAAGCACGGTGTTTTCAGCAGGAATTTCTCTAAAGTTGCCTAAAGATCAGGGTAGGCACGGATACAATACTCCAATGGTCACCCTCATGCCTAATGTAGATCTAAGCGATCGAGCCGAGTTTGCAAAATTTCGGCTTGCGTTTGAGCTTCTGCCAAAGCATCTCGTGCCGCTTGCACCACATCGGCCGGGGCCTTATCGACAAATTTAGGGGTGCCCAATCGTCCTGAAAGCACCTGAATTTCAGCTTCTACTTTTTTCAGATCTTTCTCGGTTTTTGCTCTGAGCGCCACTAAATCGATTAATCCTGCCAGGGGAATGGCAACGCGCACCGTGCCAACCACCCCGACAATCATGTGGGCTGAGTCTGCGATCGCGCTAGGCATCAGATCGAGAACTGGCTCTAGCTCTTCAGAAGGAACCCCTACGACCTCTTGTTTAAACTGCTCAATTTGGCTGAGTAGCTGCTGACGATCGCCGCTCTGCCAGAGTTTTTGTTGGGTAAACCGGATTGTGTAGCCGATGCCAACGAGTTCTAAAAATGTTGGCAATAAAGGAACTTCGTGGACGGCTGCTAAAACGCCCGCACAGGCTTTGAGAACAATCAGCGTTAACAGGATGAAGCCGATCGTGAGCAAGACGCGCTGATGTTTCTTGAGGAAGGGAACGATTGAGCTTAGAAAATCCCCGTTCAAAAGATTAGCGGCACTGTCGTTACTATCCGTGGGCTGAGTCTGGGGCTGATTGATCTTCAGCGTTTTCACCTTTGCCAGGTCTTGAATGTAAGGCTGACCTGACTTGAGAATGTGTTCTTCTTGCTCGCTCTCGGTTTGCAAGATGGCCTCAATTTTAGCTCCGGGCTTGATGTCTGCCTCGGCCCGCAGATTCCGAATCGTGCGAATCGTGCCGATCAGAAGATCAAACTGCTGCTCTAGGTCGGGGTTAATCAGCGTCGAGTCGGGCACCGGGTAGGTTTGCAGCGCTAGGGTTTTGCCCGAAGCTGCGTCATTTTGGGTGACGGTCTGCCAAATCTCTTCGGTGATGTGGGGCATAAACGGGTGCAGCAGCTTCAGCGTCTCTTCTAAAACATAGGCCAGCGTTTGTTGAGCCACCTGACGAGAAGCGATATCTTGGCTCTGCAATCGAGGTTTGACCAGTTCGATATACCAATCGCAAAAATCGCCCCAGATGAATTCGTAGAGCAACTTAGCCGATTCGCCCAAGCCGTAGTGATCAACCTGATCTCGAACTTGCTGCGTGACTTGATGAAATCGCGACAGAATCCAGCGATCGCTCAATTCCAACTGATTGCGATCGGGGAATCCCAACTGCTGAGGCGTTTTGCCATCCAGATTCATCAACACAAATCGAGAGGCATTCCACAATTTGTTGGTGAAGTTGCGAGAGGCTTCGACCGACGCAGATTCATCGGTTTTGCGGTTATATTCCAATCGAATGTCTTGCCCGGCTCCCGTCACCTCCCGCACGAGGGTGTAGCGCAACGCATCGGTGCCATATTTGTCGATCAAAATCAGGGGATCGATGCCGTTGTTAGAAGACTTCGACATCTTCTTGTTGTTTTCGTCTCGCACCAGCCCGTGAATGTAGACGGTTTTGAAGGGCATTTCTCCGGTGAAGTGTTTTGCCATCATGGTCATGCGGGCAACCCAAAAGAAAATGATGTCAAAGCCCGTCACCAGCGTTGCCGTGGGATAGTAGCGCTTGAAATCAGGGGTTTCATCGGGCCAGCCCAAAGTTGAGAACGGCCACAAACCTGACGAAAACCACGTATCCAGCACGTCAGGATCTTGTTCTAGCTGAACGGTGTCGCCAAATAGCGCGATCGCTTTCTCTCTAGCCTCGGCTTCGCTGCGGGCCACCATAAACGGAGTCGTATCGGTGATCACGCCCCCAGTTTCGCTCACGGCATACCAAGCAGGAATTTGATGCCCCCACCAGAGTTGACGCGAGATGCACCAGTCTTTGAGATTCACCAACCAGTCTCGATAGACTTTGCCCCAGCGATCGGGCACAAAATTGGGTGAGTGGGCTTGATCGAGATCGGCCAGCGCGGGGTCGGATAAGGGTTTGATCTTGACGAACCATTGGGTCGAGAGCAGCGGCTCAACGGGAACCTTGCCCCGATCGCTGTAGGGCACCGTGTGCTTATAATCTTCAATTTTGACCAACAGCCCTTCGGCTTCGAGCCGCTTGACCACATTTTTACGCGCCACAAAGCGGTCTTGCCCCTGAAATTCTCCGCCATTCTCGTTGATAGTGCCGTCTTTATTGAGAATGTTGATAAATTTTAGATTATTGCGCTTGCCCATCTCAAAATCGTTGGGGTCGTGAGCCGGAGTCACTTTAACGCAGCCCGTCCCAAAGGTGGGATCGACAAACTCATCGCCGATAATCGGAATCTCTCGTTCGATCAAAGGCAGTAAAACCATTTGACCGATCAGATGCTTGTAGCGATCGTCATTCGGATTGACCGCGATCGCCGTATCGCCCAGCATGGTCTCAGGTCGAGTCGTGGCGACTTCGACATAGCCATCACTCTGCACGAGTGGATAGCGAAAATGCCACAAATGCCCGTTGACTTCCTGATTTTCAACTTCTAAGTCAGAGACGGCCGATTGACTAGCCGGGCACCAGTTCACCAGATAGTTGCCGCGATAGATCAGCTTCTCGTCATAGAGCTTGATGAAGGCTTCTAGCACCGCTTTTGACAGCCCTTCATCCATCGTGAAGCGTTCTCGTGACCAGTCTACTGAGACCCCTAGCCGCCGCAGTTGGTTGACGATCGTGCCGCCCGATTCAGCCTTCCACTGCCAGGCACGCTCTAGAAACTTTTCGCGCCCTAACTCTTGGCGAGTTTTTCCTTCTGCCTTTAGCTGCTTTTCTAAGATCGTCTGCACTGCAATGCTGGCATGATCGGTGCCCGGCAGCCAGAGAGTGTTGTAGCCACACATCCGGTGATAGCGCACTAGTGCGTCAATCAACGCGGTCTCAAAAGCGTGCCCCATGTGCAAACTGCCCGTGACGTTGGGCGGCGGAATCACGACGCAATAGGGTTCACCGGGGGCGTTAGGGTCGGCTTTAAAGACGTGATTGTCTTCCCAAAACTTCTGCCACTTAGCTTCTGAGGCGGCAGAGTTGTATTGGCTGGGCAGATTAGGGATCGTGGCAGTCATTGGGAGCACTTTGGGACTAAAGGGGGCGCTTATCTGTCAATGATAAACGTTCACACGCCCAGGGCATGAATTGAATTACTCAACTATAAAAAGAGGTGCCTCCCGAAGAAAGCACCTGTGAGTCATTAAACTTGAGATTTAAACCATCTGAACTAGTCAATAAAGCCCATCAAAGCGGGGGCATCATCGATAGTGTTAGAAGCGATCGGGCGTTGCCCAAACACCATGTTGTCAGTCATTAAGTCTGGGTCGCTAGCCATCACAGGTCTGCCATCAAAACCTTGACCTTCGAGCATTTTGATCTCGTCACAAAAGACCGGACGATTGTCTACCATTTCAAAAATGCGGAGGTGACTGGACACGATCGGGCGATTAGTTAGCAAGGTGCCTACAATATCTAGATGGCTAGCTCCGATCGGGCGAATGCCACCGTCTTGAATCGTTCCAACGATCTCAATCTCGCTCGACATGATGGGACGGTTCCAAACCGAGAGACTGGGCTGATTGTGAAGTTGAATGGCCCCAGTTTTCTCGGCTTCAGGAGTGACATCGATAACATCTGCGCTCATATTCTCTTCCTTTGGGGAGTCAGTGATTTCTGGGTTCGCGCCGTTTGTAGAGACGGCATCGGGATTGGATTTTGCACTCCGATCGCTGGCACCCCTGCGGCTATTCGTTCTACTCGTTCGATTGACAACCATGCTGCTTTCTCTAGTGATGTTAAAAAGGGGGCTTTTGCCAACGATCGGGGCTACTATCAAATCAAATCTTAAACAAACATTATAAGGTCAAAGCACCCCCCTCACGTTGGTTGAATTCCCTAGAAGAACTTATGAGACTGATTTAGAGTTGCAATCACACAAAAAAGGGATGCGCGTTGCATCCCCAATCATCAAAGCTATTTCTGAGTCTAGGCGCGATCGCCCTCTAGACCGACCTCAGCCTTTAGGCGCTGACCGCAACTTTCTCTTTGGCCACCAGCCGCTCATAGGTCGCCCGCATCTTCAGCCCCACCAGCACCTGGAACAAGCCCGTGCCGTTGTTAGAACCAGGATATTCACGGTGCTTGAGCAATAGCTCAGTCAATTCACCGTTATATTTGGCAGACGTTTTGCTCAAATGTTGCTCAATGTAGATCACTTCTTCGAGCTTGTCGAACTGGCCATCGACTTCTAGAATCGAAACGCTGTGACCATAGTAAGAATCAGGGCCGTAATACATCTTGATGCCTGGATAGGAGCAGGTGAGCTTCCGTCCGCAAGGAGTCCAATGAATTTCAGAGCCTTCGTCAAACAGATAAGCAGGCTCAAAGCCCTCCACTTCATCGCGTTGAATCATCTGCACCCGCAGCACTTTTCGCTCTTGGTCATTTTTGATTAACTGCGTTGGCAGCACTTGAACGACCACATCCGCAAAGCCTTTTTGAGGGTCAATGTAGGCCTCAAAGTCAGGTTTGCGGGCGTTGATCTGAGCCAACACATCTTCATAGGTGTGACCCCGCTCTGCCATGTCGCGCTGAATCTTCCAGGCGATTTTGACCTCATCGCTGATGTCAAGATAGACGCTAAAGTCAAGCAGGTTACGAACTCGTTCGTCGTAGAGCGGATGTAACCCTTCGATCACAATGATGTGATTGGGTTCGACGACTTCGGGGGGGTCAAGTAGACCTGTTTCGTGGTTGTAGATCGGCTTGTTAATCTTTTCCCCGTTTTTGAGCGCTTTGATTTGCTCATACATCAGGTCAAAATTGTTGGCTCTGGGATCTAAGGCCGTGATTCCGGTTTCTTTACGCTGCTTGCGATCCAGACTGTGGTAATCGTCTAGGCAGATAACAGTCACGAAATCTTCCCCAAACAGATCAGTCAATCGGCGCAGGAACGTGGATTTACCGCACCCGGAGTCTCCGGCAACACCGATTAAAACCACGCGGTCTGGCTTACTGGTCATAGGTTTCCTCTAAAACAAAAAGGTTTCTACTAATGGGTTTCTTGAGTCAGCCAGAGCATAGGCGACTTGCTCAAGTAAAAAGGCAGCAATTCTATAAACGCTGCTTGCCTAGAAGAGCCTGGGTTGGCTCAAGGCGTTGCAGTGAAGTGTTTAGGACTACTTGCTACGGCAGATCTTACCAAATCGTGATCCCCCTCACAAGCCTTAAGCAAATCTAAAATTTGCAAACTCTTCTAACTTTAGAGGTGAGATGGCATTTCTGTCTAGAGAGGGGCGAACTTAACTGGAAATTTATGATCTGAGCGATCGCCAAGTTCCTTAAATCTGTAGAGTGATTAAGAGGAGCAACTTGCCGCCCCACCAATTTGGTAGAAAGGGCACCTTGCAGCACAATATTAAGTTGAGTTAGGTCGGAGATATTCAAAGCGATGTTCAATTCAAGCGCAACAGGTGCTGGCAACACCCCTTCAGGTAGCCGTGTGTTTCGATATGAAGTGGTGGGTCTGCGTCAGAGTCAAGAAAATGACCAAATGAGCTACCCCATTCGTCAGAGCGGCAGCACGTTTATCACGGTGCCCTATACCCGCATGAACGAGGTAATGCAGCGGATTACGCGCATGGGCGGCAAGATTGTCAGCATTCAGCCTTTAGAGGTTAACGGTGATTTAACCCGAAAAGTTACCCCAGAACAGTCTGCAACTGAAGTTAAGCAGGACACTGAGAGACAGGGCACTCAAGCAGGAGCAAAGACTAAGCCTATGACTCAAGCAAAGGCTGCTGTCGCGACCGACATTCCCGTGAATATTTACCGACCCGCTAATCCCTACGTCGGTAAATGTATCTCTAACGAGGAACTGGTGGGCGAAGGCGGAATCGGTACAGTTCGTCACTTGAAGTTTGACATCTCTGGCGGCGACCTGAGATATCTAGAAGGACAAAGCATCGGCATTATTCCTCCTGGCACTGACAAAAACGGCAAACCTGAAAAGCTCAGGCTCTATTCGATCGCGTCTACTCGTCATGGTGATCAGGTCGATGATCAAACCGTTTCTCTCTGCGTCAGGCAGCTGGAATATAAGCACCCTGAGACGGGTGAGATGGTCTACGGCGTTTGCTCAACCTTCCTCTGTGGTCTAGAGCCAGGGGCAGATGTCAAGATCACGGGGCCGACAGGCAAAGAAATGCTGTTGCCGACTGACCCCGAAGCCAAAGTGATCATGATGGCAACCGGAACGGGGATTGCCCCAATGCGGGCTTATCTGTGGCGGATGTTTAAAGACAATGAGAAAGCTGCTAACCCTGACTACCAGTTCAACGGGTTTGCTTGGCTGATCTTCGGCATCCCGCAGACGGCAAACATTCTCTATAAAGAAGAGCTAGAGGAGATCGAACAAAAGTATCCTGACCACTTCCGCCTCACCAATGCGATCAGCCGTGAGCAGAAGAATAAGGATGGCGGTCGAATGTATATTCAAGACCGAGTGGCCGAGCACGCGGCTGAACTGTGGAAGATGATGCAGGATGAGAAGACGCACACTTATATTTGCGGTCTCAAAGGCATGGAGGACGGCATCGATGCGGCTCTCTCGGCTGAGGCTTCAAAGGTGGGCGTTGAGTGGAAGGAGTTTCAGCGCGCCATGAAGAAAGCGGGTCGCTGGCACGTTGAAACCTACTAATTGATGGGTGTCTTTCGATAGGGTTTAACGATCGTAAAAGCCGGGGGAACTGATGAGGTTCTTCCGGTTTTTCGTCAGGGCTTGCAACTTTCTCATTTGAGGTCATCCTCAAGAATTAGGAAGCGATGAATTTGTTAGATAATTTCATCGACTAGCACTGTACCGCCCTCACAAAAGTCGATGCTGAGATGATAATCCTCTAGGAGGGCTGTTCCAATGAGAGGACGACGACCCATCGCTAAAACTGGGATGACTCGCTCCACACCATTCCATAGGACAACGCCTCGATGAACATTGGCTTCAATACGGGAGTTATCCGCCAGATTTGCATCAATTGGTGCAATGTAAGGCAGACCCAGATCTAGAATGATGGCAGGTGGCAAGGTTAAAAACCCTTCAAACCCCGTATCCACAACACATTCGATTTCTACTCCTGCACGATCGGAATCATATAAAATGATGCCTATGCGTGCCTGAAGCCCAACCACTGTCCCGCTGATCACTCTGCCGTCCTGACTAATGTGCCACCAATGGCGTAGACGGCATCATAGCCAACTCGCTTTATCCAGGTGACAGTGTTAGGATGCTTTGCTTTCAAGCGGTTATAAGCCGCAAGCAAGTCTTTATCGATCGCGTAATCACCTGTGTTTAGATCAATGGCAATTATTTTGCCGATGTTGTCTGCTGTTTCCACGTGGGTACGAAGACGCTGCTGGTAAAGTTCTTTGCCACGTTGAGCGATTTCTTTGCTGCTGAGGTCGGGATGAGGCATAAAAATAGTCTCCTCTTCCAGGTTGTTATTTTCTGACTCTATCGTAAGACAAAGGCGATCGCTGTAGAGTTTAGCTAGTTTAACTGAAGTTTTTTGATGGCTTCAAGAACCACATTGTACTCGTCCATAGTCTTTTGCTCTAAAGAAAGACTTGCCGCTTTTCGATCAGCTCAAGCGATCGCCACCCACTCATCGAACAGCGATCGCTTCTTGATACATGGAGATGAATTAACTTAGTTATCCTCATCGCGAGGCTGTGGCAATCGACCCGAAAGGCGGGTTAGAGTTTTGAACTTTTCGCCCACCTCATGACTCAGCATCTCCGATCGATAGCGCCAGCCCCAGTTGCCTTCAGCCGTGCCGGGAAAATTCATTCTCGCAGAGCCATCCAGCCCCAATATGTCTTGGAGGGGAATCAGAGCAGAGTTGATTGGAGATCGAGGTCAGCGCCATGCGAATCAACTCCCAGTGCACCCCATCAGGACTGATGCTGCCCAAGTAGAGCCATAGCTGCTCTTTTTCCCAATCAGAGGCGGTGTTGTGCCACCCGATCGTGGTGTCGTTGTCGTGGGTGCCCGTGTAAACGACGCTGTTGTGCCGATAGTTAAAGGGCAAAAAGGGATTGCCCGGATCAGAGCCAAAGCCAAAAGCAAATTGCAGGATTTTCATGCCGGGAAACTCAAAGCGATCGCGCAGCGCCTCAACTTCTGGGGTAATCACGCCTAGGTCTTCTGCCATGATCGGCAGCCTGCCCAGCTTCAGCCGCAGCACCTCAAAAAACTCTTCACCGGGCGCTTTAATCCATTCGCCATTCATTGCGGTTGTCTCGCCTTGGGGCACTGCCCAATAAGCCTCAAACCCTCTGAAGTGGTCGATGCGAATGATATCGACGTAATCTAACATGGCCTCAAAGCGTCGCAGCCACCAGGCAAAATCGGTCTCTTGCAAATGCTCCCAGTTATAGACCGGGTTGCCCCACAGTTGACCCGTATCGCTGAAATAGTCGGGAGGAACGCCTGCCATTAATTTCGGCTCGCCCGTTTTTTCGTCGAGGGAAAAGTTTTCGGGGTTTGCCCAGACATCAGCGCTGTCGTGGGCGACATAGATAGGGATATCCCCAATGATCTCAATGTGGCGATCGTTGGCATATTGCTTCACCTCTGCCCAATGGTGAAAAAACTCAAACTGAAGATATTTATAGTAGAAGATTTCCTGGTTCAGCCGTTCACGCGCCTGATCTAAGGCTTCGGGCTGGCGCTGCGCTAGATCTGGCTCCCAGGTGTGCCAGCTTTTGCCGTCGTGTTCTCCTTTTAGCGCCATGAACAGCGCGTAGTCATCTAGCCAGTAGGCTTTGCTTTGACAGAAGTCGGCAAATTTTTGCTGCTGCTCAGAAGAGGCTTGCGTTTTGAAGCGATCGCAGGCTTTTTGCAAGAGCGGCATCTTAAAGGCAACGACCCGATCGAAGTCTACCCACCCGATCGGAAACTCAGGGATATTCCACAAATCTTCATCCCACAATAAGCCTTGCTGCTGCAAAATCTCTAGGCTGATCAGCAGCGGGTTGCCTGCCATCGCTGAATAAGACGCATAGGGCGAGTTGCCATAGCCCGTCGGCCCTAGGGGCAACACCTGCCAAAACTGCTGACCACTGTTGACCATAAAGTCAACAAAGCGACGCGCCTCTGAGCCTAACTCGCCCACGCCAAACCGACCAGGAAGACAAGTGGGATGCAATAAAATGCCGCTAGATCTGGGAAAAGGCATAAAGATAGGGTGAAGGGTAACGAGAAAAATTCAGCACAAATACTTAGAGAACTCTAGCACGGCAAGCGAAACGTTAAAATCGGTCAAAAGAAAGGATACGACGAGAGTCAAGACCGATGATTGTTGATGGCCCTTTACGATCGCTAAATACCGTGACTCACAAAAATCCTGCGCCGACGGTTGACATTATTATTGAAATGGTTGATCGCCCCGATCGCCCGATTATTTTAATTGAGCGCTTAAACCCGCCCCATGGCTGGGCAATTCCGGGCGGATTTATGGACTATGGTGAATCGGCTGAAACCACTGCCCGTCGAGAAGCCATGGAGGAAATTGGGTTAGCGGTTGACCTGGTTGAGTTGCTTCAGGTTTATTCTGACCCCAAACGAGATCCTCGACAGCACACGGTGAGCCTGGTTTATATCGCCACTGCCAAAGGCGAACCCACGGCCGGAGACGATGCCAAAAATGTCAAACTTGTCCACGTTTGGGAACTGCCGGATAATCTTTGCTTTGATCACGATCGTATCCTGCACGATTATCTGCAACTCCGCCGCTATGGAATTCGTCCTCGTTTGGGCTAGATGACGCGATTCTTAAGAAGACCCCGACAAAAGCGGCTCAACGCCGGGCGACACGATAGGATTTTGCCAACACCTGATTAAACAGTGGACACTCTGGCTAGAGGATTTTGAGATGTCAAAAATCTACAGCACCGAAGAGTTAGTCAAAATTCTCACCGATGAGCGACGAGCCTGCATGAATGGGCAGCGTCTCAATCTGGCTGCAACGCCTTCGGGCATCAATCCGTTAATCGATCGCTTTGTCAAGTCTGACGGCATCCAAAAATTTACGGCCTACAGTGATTTTCGCAGCACGGTGCATTGCTATCAGCGAGAGCATCAGGTTTCTGGACTGGTTTGGCAGTCAGTCGTGATTAAAGGACAGTCGTTTCGCTACCCCAAAATTGATGATCAGTTGATTAGTCTCAGCGGCGATTGGGTGGTTTTAAGGGCTGCAAAAGCGTCGATCGTCGCCTTTTGGCAAGAAGTCACCGAGGGCATGGATTTCTATTTGAGTATGAATTGCGGCAAGTTTCATCAGCCGATGTCGAGTCGCGACCTCGATCGCATTCTTCAGCGCACAGAGTGGGCTACCCTGACCCACCAAGGCAAAGACGACACGTTAGAAATCTTGCTGCAACTAGGCTGGGGCAGACCCGAAGAAGCTCTCTATCACCGGGGCTTTCCAGAATCTGGCAGCGAATATATTCATGCCGTGCCGATCGGAAGAACCCCTTTGGGGTAGGCGATGCAGTCCGGCATATAAAGAAGAATTTGATCGATTAGATGCCTCGATCGACAAGGGCAGCAGGTTTCGAGAATGGCAGACACGATCGAGAGCCACCACGTCACTCGATTAGTCGGAGTCGTGGAAACGCTAATTCAGCGACAAGCGTGATACCAACTTCGGATGCAATTGCGTTTCGGATGCAATTGCGACTGATCGTTCAATCCGACGGGGCACGGCATGCCATGCCCCTACCGTGCCCTCGTGCGGATCTGTCGCATTCACAAATTAAATTGGTATGAGAAGGACGAAGACTTTTGGTAGGGTCGAAGATATCGATCATTCCACGCTGCACCTAAATGGATTTATTCGATCGTCACCGCCAAGATCTCACCGACGCTGAAGCTCCCCTCGCAGCGCGAATGCGCCCGCAAACGCTGGATGAGTTTGTGGGACAAGCGGCCATTATTGGGCAAGGGCGACTTTTGAGACGAGCCATTCAAGCCGATCAACTCTCTTCACTGATTTTCTATGGCCCGCCCGGAACCGGAAAAACCACTCTAGCGCGGATTATTGCCAACACGACTAAGGCGCATTTCATCGCGATTAATGCAGTCTTGGCAGGAGTCAAAGAGCTTCGAGACGCGATCGCCACGGCTCAAGAAAAACGCGGACACCAGAGCCAGCGCACGATTCTCTTTGTTGATGAGGTGCATCGCTTTAACAAATCTCAGCAAGACGCGCTGTTGCCCTGGGTTGAAAACGGCACCGTGATTTTGATTGGGGCGACGACTGAGAATCCCTATTTTGAAGTCAACAAAGCGTTGGTGAGTCGATCGCGCCTTTTTCAACTTAAACCCCTTGAAAGCGAAGACCTCAAACAAGTGGTCGAGCAGACCTTGAGCGATCGGGCCCGGGGCTATGGCGATCGGGCCATTCAACTCGACTCAGACGCGCTCAACCATCTGGTCAATGTTGCCAACGGAGACGCACGAGCGCTGCTCAACGCGCTGGAACTTGCGGTTGAAACGACTCCTGCCAATGCCGATGGATTGATTCACATCTCCCGATCGGTGGCCGAAGAGTCGATTCAGCAGCGAGCCGTGCTCTATGACAAAGAAGGCGACGCTCACTTCGACACGATCAGCGCCTTTATCAAGAGTCTGCGGGGGTCTGATGCCGATGCTGCTCTCTATTGGCTGGCAAAAATGGTCTACGCCGGAGAAGATCCGCGCTTTATCTTTCGACGCATGGTGATTCTCGCGGGGGAAGATGTCGGGTTGGCTGACCCCAACGCGATCGTGGTTGTCAATGCCTGCGCTCAAGCCTTTGATCGGGTTGGGCTGCCCGAAGGTCGCTATCCCCTAGCGCAAGCGGCTTTGTATCTAGCGACGGCTCCTAAATCTAATAGCGTCATGGGCTTTTTTGATGCCCTGTCGGCGATCGAGCACGATCGCGCCTCTGAGGTGCCCCTGCATTTGCGAGACGCTAGCCGCGATAAACAGGGGTTTGGGCACGGCTCTGGCTATCTCTATCCCCATTCTTATCGAGATCACTGGGTCGAGCAACAATATCTGCCTGGCAGTCTGCAAGGGCAAGTGTTTTATCAACCGTCTGATCAGGGGTTTGAGGCCCAGATTCGCACTAAAGTCACCCGGCAGCGAGAAGCCCAACTCGCCGCTTTGATTGAAGGCATTGGGGTCGCCTTGCCGGAAGGGTTAACCCTCAGCCCATCAGACTCTAATTTAGATCGGTGGATGCAGCGCACATTAAGCCAAGCAGGTGAGAAACTGGGGAGCCTGCGCGATCGTCTGTTTGAACTGGCTGCCCCTCAACGTCATCACTTGATCCTCGATCTCAACGCTAAGAGCGGACTGCTGACCTGGGAGGCGATTCGCCGGGTGCCCGAAGGCGGCGTTTATGCCTGTGTGCAGACTCAACAAGATGAAGATGCCCTGACTGAACAATCTGCCACGTTGCCAGAGTTGACCCGTCCTGTGATTGTGCAGACTCAACTCAACTCACTCTCAGAGTCCTTTCAATCCGGCGCTTTGAAATTTGATCGCATTCTAGGACGCAACGCCCTGCAAGCCGAACCTGATAAAGCGATCGTGCTGGCTCATTTGGCTAGTCTGCTTCAGCCTGATGGTCAGGTGGTGCTGGCAGAAGCGGTGCCGCGCCATGCTCAACGGCTCTATCGATTGCTCGATCGCACCTGGCTTGATGCCGACATCTACGATCGTCTCGTGCAGTCCGAAGAAGCGATCTACGCTCAAGATTCTGACCCTAGAGTGAATTGGGATCTAGACGAGTTGGGGTTACTCTTTGAGCAGGCAAATTTTTTGGCCGAGCTTCAGTCTCATCGGTTGCAAACGGCTATCTATTTGAGTCAAGCGCTTTGCGATCGCTGGTTTGCTCCGAGTCGCGATAGTTCTCTGACGCTTAGCTATCGAGATCATTTAGCTCGCGGTCTATCAGACGATGAGATTTCTCAAATTCATCAGCGATTTAGCCAAGGTTTGGGCAATCAGACGGTAATGTGGGAGAGCACAACCGTTTTTATTCGAGCAGCGCTAAACGAACCATAGATGCAGTTTAAGAAGAAGTCGCGATCGCAAGGGGAGGATCTAGACCCGCTTATTTCTGTCCTCTGCCTTCAAGAGACGAAACGTTTAACCCTATCAAGCACTCTCTATGACAGGCAAAAAGATTCTGATCGTCGAGGATGAAAGCATTGTTGCGCTCAACATTCAAATGCGTTTAGAGGCGGCTGACTATCATGTGGCGGGGGTTGCCGACTCTCATCAGACTGCGCTGGCGCTGGTGAGAGCCACGTCACCCGATCTCATTTTGCTCGATATTCGACTTAAAGATAATCAGAGCGGGGTCAAGGTCGCTCAAGAAATTCGCGCACAGTTTGACGTGCCCGTGGTCTATTTGACAGCTTATAACGACTGTGACACGTTGCAGCAGGCCCAGCAAACTTCACCCTATGGCTATATTCTCAAGCCGTTTGACTCGATCGAGCTATACAACACGATCGCGATGGCCCTTGACCATCATCAAACGCAGTCTCATCTGCAACGGCTCAACAAAGCGCTAGAGTCACGAGTCCATCAGTGCATGGCTGACTTAGAGCAAGCCCATCGCCAGTTGCAGACTGAGGTGACCGAGCGACAGCGCGCCCAGGCAGAGGCGCTGCGAGCGTTAGCCAAAGAACAGGAATTTAGCGATCTCAAATCACGCTTTATCACTACCACGTCTCACGAGTTTCGCACCCCGTTAGCGATCGTGATGACTTCGGCTGAGTTGCTTGAGCGCATGGGGAGCCAATGCTCTGAAGAGCGGCGCGTGACTTATTTGCAGAAGATCCGGCAAGCGGTGCGATCGATGACGACGATTTTGACCGATATGCTGACTCTAGGCAAAGTCAATTCTGGCGCGTTAGACTTTCACCCCGCTCGTTTAAATTTGCATCAGTTTTGCAGTGATTTGCTGACTGACCTGGGCTTAGGCTTAGAGAGTTCTCCATCTGTGCGGTGGCAGTTTGCAAGCACCTGTGAGAGTGAGGTGGATCTAGATGCCCAGCTTTTGACGCTGATTTTGACCAATCTTCTCAGCAATGCCGTCAAATTTTCGCATCGGGGCAGCAGCATTGATTTAGATGTGCAGTGCCCTGCGGCGGACGATCCGGGGTTTGTGCGGTTTCAGGTGCAAGATCACGGCATTGGCATTCCGGTTGAAGATTTTCCGCACTTGTTTGAGTCGTTTCATCGAGCGACCAACGTCGATACGATTCCGGGAACCGGGCTGGGGTTGGCGATCGTGCGTCAATGTGTCGATCTTCACAAGGGTCAAATCACGATCCAGAGTCAGGTCAATCAAGGCACGATCGTGATTGTCAAGTTGCCGATTTCGGTTTCTTGACGAGTTGCCAGGTCTGAAACGAGCCAATCACGGCGGCTTGAGTCGGCTGAATCGCGTGACTAGAGTCGAGCCAGGCAAATTCACCGGGTTGCAGTGCGGCGAGTTGAGTCAGAGTTTGCCCTAGCTGTGGGGTGTAAAAGTTGAGCAGCAAATAAGTTTTACGATCGTCGCGACCCAACTGATCTTCGTTGACCACAAAGTTGACAGGATGGGAATTGAGAGCCTCTGCAACGTGAGGCGTTTGCAAAAAAGTCTTCAGATCGGGCGTGTAGTTGCCCCATAACCCGGTCAGATTCAGCGTGGCTAACCCTAACCATGCGGTGATTAATAGCCCTGTTAGCCATTGCTGAGACGATTTTATCAAGTCGGTCTGATGTCGTTGGAGCCAAACGATCGGCAAAGTTAGCCACCCCAAGCCGACGATGAGAGCCACGATCGCGCCTAACTCCAAAATCTCTGACTTCACTCCCGGAATCGTGATCAGATGAGTCAAAATCGCGCCACTCAACGCGATCAGACTGATTGCGAAGCCACCCAAAAGTAGGTTTAGACTCGTTAAAAGTCGGACTTGTTGACGGTTGGCGTAGAGACTGGCGAGGTGATTAAGGGCGATCGCCGCAAACAATCCCACAAAGGGCATTAGCTGAAGCGGGTAATAGTGGGTGCGAGTCCCGAATAAATTCAGTTCGATGAATAGGACGATCGGGTAGCTGAGCAGCAACAAGCGGGCGTGATTTGCTTTAACAAGCTGCCGCACATCAGGGTTAAAGAAGGCTAACCATAATCCTGCCAGCGCGAAAAAAACCCACGGAAACCCATTAGCAGGAATGTTCCACAGATAATAAAACGGCCCGGCTCCTAAATAGGTTTGCCCTTTGAGATGAATGAGTTTGCCAAACAGTTCTACGATCGGTTTGTCGCCGTAGTGCGCGATCGCCGCTCTCAGCCAGACGATCGTGGGCAAAGCACCTAATCCTAATCCCACATAGAGCCAGGGGTTGGTGAGATGCCGATGACGGGAGTGTTGTCCGATTAAGTAGGGCCCGATCGCCACCGCCGCCGGAATGATCATGAATCCTTTAATCAAAAATCCCCATCCGATGCTACAGCCTGCCAGCAATAGCCACAAAGAGTTTCGCGTCTTGAGTTGAGGATTGCCTGCTTCTAAAAGCGCCCAGATTCCCAATAACTCAATGAACACCAAGACAGAATCCTGAGTTGCCAATCGCCCATACTGCACGACTAGCGGAGTCACGCTAAAGATGGCCGCCCCTAGCCATGCCAAACGGGGATTTAAGAGATAACAGCCGATTCGGTAGGTTAGCAACACGCTGAAGATGAACGCGATCGCGCTAGGCAATCGCGCCGTTCCTTCACTCGTGCCGAACAGAAGATAGCAAGCAGCGATCAGCCACTGAAGCCCGATCGTGCGATCAAATCCCGCTTCGCCGCCCCACTGCACGCTGACCCAATCGCCCGTTTGCACAATCGATCGGGCTTGGGTGGCATAGATGCCTTCGTCGTGGGCCATCAGGCTTTGCTGGTTGCTTCTGAGCAGCACGAGGGGCACCACCCAGAGCAACAGCGTTAAATAAGGCAGCAGTTGAGGCGAGGGAGAAAACCGTTTCATGGGCAGTGAATGCCATTAAAAAAGACGCTTTCTACCCTACACCCTTTTTTCTTAGGTGCCAAAGACGGCCCCGATCGAGCGGCCGATATTCTCAGGCTGCATCGAGTCCATGGCGGCGGTTGGCTCATAGCCACAGTGCACCATGCAATCGGCACAGCTAGGGTTGCCGCTCTTGCGACCGTATTGATCCCAGTCGGTTTTGGCCAGCAGTTCCTTGTAAGTGGTGTAGTGTCCTTCGTTGAGCAAATAGCAGGGTTTTTGCCAACCGAGAACGCTATAGCTGGGCATTCCCCAAGGGGTGCACTCATAGTCTTTTTCGCCAATCAGAAAATCTAGAAATAGCGGATTGTGGTTAAAATTCCACTTTTTCTGCCCGGTTTTCATCGGGGCTAAGATTTCTCTAAACAGAGATTTGGTCTGTTCGAGCTTGAGAAAATGGTCTTGGTTGGGTGCCCACTCGTAGCTATAGCCCGGAGACACCATCATGCCGTCGATGTTGAGGGTGTCGAGATAGTCGAAGAAATCCTGCATCTCTTTGGGGTCAGTTCCCTCAAAAATCGTCGTGTTGGTCGTGACACGGAAGCCACTGGCTTTGGCGGCTTTGATCGCTTTGATTGCCGTTTCAAACACGCCCTTACGATCGACGCATTTATCGTGCAGTTCCTGCAAGCCGTCGAGGTGAATGCTAAAGGTCAAATAAGGCGACGGCGTGAATTTAGCGAGACTCTTTTCTAGCAGAATGCCGTTGGTGCAGAGATAGACAAACTTTTTGCGGGCCACTAACCCGCGCACAATTTCGTCAATTTGAGGGTGCAAGAGCGGCTCACCGCCCGGAATCGCCACCACAGGCGCACCGCATTCTTCAACGGCGGCAAAGCACTGCTCAGGAGTCATGTTTTGCTTGAGAATCTCAGTCGGATGTTGAATTTTTCCGCACCCAGAGCAAGCTAGATTGCACCGAAACAGTGGCTCTAACATCAGCGTTAATGGAAAGCGCTTGCGCCCTCTGAGACGCTGCATCACGAGATATTTGCCAACTTCGATCGCTTGCTGTAATTGAATTGCCATCAGTCTTCCTGTTCTCCTCAACGTTGCACATAGCCCTTCGATACAAACCAGTCTACGGCATCTTTTAAAGCGGTGTAGATGGGGGTTTGGGGAAGCCCCAATTCGCGCACGGCTTTTGTTGCATCGTAGTACATCGGGTGTTGAGACATCTTCACGCCATCGATCGCAAGGCTGGGCGGTTTGCCGATCGGGGCCAAAATCCGTTCATCGACCCAGGCGACGCTGAGAGGAATCCATGCCGGAATCGATCGGGTTGGGGCGGGCAGTCCGGTTAGTTGACTGAGTTGGTCAAGCAGTTGTTTCAGCGTGAGATTTTGGTGACCTAAAATGTAGCGATCGCCGCTTTTTCCTTTCTGCAATGCCAGCAAATGACCCTGGGCAACGTCTTCTACGTGAATGAAGTTCAAGCCTGTCTCGACATAGGCGGGCATTTTTCGCCGCAGCATTCGCAAAATCAGATCTTCTCCAGTGGGGGTGGGTTTGAGATCCCAGGCCCCGATCGGAGTGCTGGGATTCACAATCACCACATCTTGCCCGGCTTGATAGGCTTTGACGGCTTCTTGCTCTGCCCAATATTTTGATTTTTTGTAATGTCCGATTAGGGTTTCGACTGGGGATTGGTGGGTTTCGTCAACAGGTTGGCTGCGATCGCCGACCCCGATCGCCGCTACCGAACTGGTGTAAACGCTGCGCTCGATTCCCGCTTGACGAGCGGCCGCCAGAATATTTCGAGTGCCTAAAACGTTGGCTTGATAGAGGCGATCGCGATCGGTCTGCCACAGCGAATAGTGCGCCGCAACGTGAAATAAGACTTCACAGCCTTTGATCTGGGCTGCTAAAGCGGGATCGGTTAAATCACCTTCAACAAGTTCAACGTCGAGTCCGTTGAGGTTATCGAGTCGGCTATCGGGTCGCACCAATGCCCGAACTTGATAGCCTTCTTTTAGCAACAGCCGGACTAAATTAGCGCCAACAAAGCCCGTTCCGCCCGTCACAAATGCTTTCGTCATGACTTCTTTGCCTCGCGGTGACGGGGTTTGAGATCATCCAGCAGAGTGTAGACAACCGGAACAACCAGCAAACTGAGTAGGGTGGAGGTGACCAATCCGCCTGCGATCGAGATGGCCATCGGCGATCGCAACTCTGAGCCTGCACCTAAACCGAGAGCGATCGGAGCCATGCCTAAAATCGTCGCCGCCGTCGTCATCAAAATCGGTCTGAGGCGAATCGGCCCAGCTTTGAGAATAGCTTCTGTCCGCGCTAAGCCGTCTCGCCGTAATTGGTTAATATAATCCACAATCAAGATCGCATTCTTAGTGGTTAATCCCAAGAGAAACACAAAACCGATCAGGGAAATCATGCCAAAATCACTTTGAGTGAATAGCAGCGCCAACATTGCGCCGACTAACGCTAACGGTAATGAGAGTCCGACGACCAGCGGATCGACCCAACTGCGAAACAATGCTACTAGAACCACAATAATGCACAGCGCCGACAACGCTAACGTAGACCCAAAACTGCCAAAAATCTGGCTGCTCGTGGCAGAGTCGCCGCCTAAATCAAGGGTGACTCCGGGCGGAATCAAGGCTTTGGCTTCTTTGACGATCGTCGTGGTCGCATCCCCTAACGCCAAGTCTTTGCCCAGATTAGCGCTGACATAAACCACTCGTTGACCATCTTTGCGCTCAATTTGCTGAATCTCTGCCCCCATTGCCCCCGTGACGGTGACATCAGCAAAACCGGGGAGCTTCTGCACGTTGACTTTCAGGTCATTGGCCACTCGACTTAGCACCGTCAAATCTTCGCCCTGAATCGCAATCTGCAAAGGCTTTTGACTAGCCGCCTCGACAAAAGGAATATCTTCTACGCTGGTGGTCACCCCTGCTAAATTGGGCAATGTTGCCCGGATTTGGTCTTGCAGCTTGGCCGTGGGGGTGGCGTGATCATTTTTTAACTTCACGTAGAGAGTGCCTTTGTTGGGTTCTCCTTCGCGGGAGCCGACGATCGTAAACACCGTTTCAACATCCGGCGATTTTCGCACTTGATCTTCTAGCTGTTTTGCCACTGCTTGCGATGCTGTGAGCGGATTGGTGGGAGTCGCGGTTTGGTCAGGCAGCGGAGCCGTGTAGCGAACATAGAATTCGCCCCGATCGAGCTTCGGAATAAACCCCTGCGGGATTAGCGGAATCAGCGCAATGCCTGCCACAAAGCTGAAAAGGGCGATTCCGATAACGGCCGCCCGATGGCGCAGCGACCACGCTAACAGTCGCCCATAAGCCGCCGAAAACCTAGCCCAAATCGCGCCCGTTTTGTGAGCGCCTAAAGGCTTCGGTCGGAGCAAATAGAGTGACAAGACGGGCGACAGGGTGCGCGCCACCAGCAGCGAGGTCAACATCGAAGCCGCAACTGTGATCCCAAAGGGTTTAAAAAACTGTCCGATCACGCCGCCCATTAACCCGATCGGCAAAAACACCGCCACCGCCGTTAAAGTCGCAGCCGTCACAGGTAGCCCGATTTCGTCAGTGGCGTGCAGAGCAGCTTGTTTGGGGGATTCACCTTGGTCAATGTGACGGCTAATATTTTCGACATCGACGATCGCATCATCCACCACGCTGCCAATCACGAGCGCCAGCGCCAGCAGCGTAATCGTCTCTAGGTTAAACCCAAAGATCGCCATGACGATAAACGTCCCCAGCAGCGAGATGGGAATGGCCAGGGCCGAAATCAGCGTTGCCTGCCAGCTTCTTAAAAACGGGAAAATCACAATCACGGCCAGGGCGATCGCTTCAATTAGCGCATCGATCGTCGATTGAGTTGCCTTTTGGATATAGTCTGCCTGGGTCGCGGCCAGGGTTAAATTTACGCCAGGCTGACTAGACCGCAGTTGTGTTACTGCCGTCTCAACCGCGCTCACGACTTCGAGGGTGTTGGCATCGCCCCGCTTGATCACCTGTAATGCCAGCACATCGGCTCCATTAAATCGCGCCAAGGTTCCCGCTTGAGCCGGAGTCGCAGAGGGCTGATCGGGCGTTGAAGCGGCTCCTCCAGTTCCTAACAGCGAGACTTTGAGCACGCCAGGCAATTTGGCGATCGCAGGCACAATTTTGTCTGTTGCAACGCTGGTCAAGTCAGCTAAACTCCGCGCTGGACTGTCAATCACATAGCTGACCGCCGCTGACTCATTCAAGTTCAGCGAGATCACCTTAAACGTCCCATTTTTGGGCAACGTCACCGTTTTCATCAGCCTCTCAACGTCGCGAGTTGCTGTTTCAAGACTCGTCCCGACTTTAAACGACACGCTCACCGCCGCCTGACTGGGATAGGTCGAAGACTGACTGTTATCTAAACCGGGCAGCGATCGTAGGGTCTGCTCGATCGGCTGGGTGAGTTGTCGTTCGGTCTCAAGGGCAGTGGCTAGAGGCGCGCTAGCATTCACCACCACCACCGGAAAGGCAATATCAGGAAACAGCGCATATTTGAGAGAGCTAAAGGCTAAGATGCCCGCCACCGTCACCGCCAGCCAAAAGCTTAGAGTGAGCCAAGGGGCGGCGATCGCCAGTCGAGAAATATTGAAGCGCTCCCGTGAGGAATGATTGCGATTTGGCTGTACCATATTGAACTGTTCGGTAGTAAATGCGGCAGGCAGGAGCGGTTTTTTAGAGCTTCACGAACCCAGACGGTAATTCTACCGTCAATAATTTCGGTTCTTATCCAGGCTACTGCAAACCTTCCTCAGGTTAGTGATTTAGTTCTTTCTATCATCGTTTCTCTTTTGCTGACTTTCTTCGTCCCTCAAGGTGCAGAACATCGAGCCGTCTGTCAGGGTTTAAAGCACCTCAAAAATCCACCCCCAGTGATCTCGCTGCCGATCGGGGTCAAGCCAGTCACTCAATTTTTAACCCAGTGGCTGCGATCGCCTACCTTTGCTGCTGTTCGCCCGTCGGGCATTGTGGTCATGGGCCTGTGCGGCAGTCTTACACCCTTGTTAGGTCTCGGCGATCGGGTGCTCTATCAGACTTGCTTGGATGAATCGGGCACCGTTTGGGAGTGTGATCCCACCCTGACGACTCAAATTCAGCAGTTGCAGGAAAATATTTCGCTCGTGCGGGCGTTTACGAGCGATCGCATCATCACATCCGCTCAAGAAAAGCAAATTTTGGGATCACGTCATCAAGCTGACGTGGTGGATATGGAAGGATCAGCGATTTTAGAGGTTTTGGCGCTGACTGGATGCCCGATCGCCATGCTGAGAGTTGTCAGTGATGACCTAGATCATGATTTACCCGATCTGTCGGCGGCCCTCAGCCCCGAAGGTTCTCTACGATCGTGGCCGCTGGCGATCGCAATGATGCGGCAACCGATCGCCGCCCTAAACCTGATTCGCGGCTCATTAAAAGGATTGCAAACCTTGCGAACCACCGCCGCCCGGTTGGGTCAATCTGAGTCTTTCAATTAACAAGTCCCATAGCTCACTTATCCCCACTCATCCGGTGCACACACCCGTCTTGGTCGCTGCGTTTCGGTCAGCTTTAGCCCCCTAACATCTCGGCGCTGACCAATCAGAGGACTTTTCCAGGGCATTTAATCCACGATCTTAAGCATCTGGAACGATCGCTCGTCGAGCCTTCTTTTTAGCGGAAGAGTCTACGATCGCCGTTGGCTCTTGCCGATCCAAAACAGGCAGTTTCAACACGATCCCAGCAAAAAACCAATAATAAACCGCCACCGGATCGACATCTAGAGGGTAATAGTAAGTGTTGTAGCTGATCACGAGCACAAACGTCCAAAACGCCGCCCCATAGCCTCGCAGACTCTTATCACGCACCGATCGATAGGCTTTAAACGTCGCAACCGTCAACGTCGTCACCAGCGCTAGAAATAAGAACGCCCCGATCGGGCCGATCTCAAATATCAGCTTGGGATAATAAGTTTCAATCAAGGCGGTTTGCCCTAACGCCCGCGCCGAGTTAGTCGCTCGCCCCAGCCCCCTGCCCAAAACGCTTGACTTGCCATTATCTGAGAAGTCAGAAAACTGTCCGGCGATAAAATCAGTAGGCGGCGAAGCGTTCCAGCGTTCAACCGCGCTAGTCCAGCGTTCTTGCACCACCGTTGGATTTGATACCACCACTCCGCCCACGAGCAGACCCAACACCAGCGCGATCGGAATAAATCGCTTCAAATTGACCACTTGACCCGTGGTAATCAGCAAAATTACCATCACGATCGGCACTAGCAGCAGCGCAATTCTCTGACCTGAAACCACCGCGAGAACTAGGGTTGCTGCCATTGAGCCTAACCCGACTCCGCGCCATAAAAAAGATGGATCCATAAAGGCGACTGAGAAGCTAAAAAAGGCACTAGAGATCAGAAACCATCCCCACTGCCAGGGCGCAACAAACGTGCCAGGGAGCCGAATCACGCCCTGATCTTCGTTATAGAGCAGCGATCCACCCACAAAACATCTCGCTTCGAGAGAGGCCTTAAACAAAGCGGCTCCTTCGCCGATCGTGCCCTGACATCGGCCCGTTTTGAGGAGGATGTATTGAACAAAGGCCAAGCCACAGCAGATCAAAATGATCACAGCCGTGATTCGCATCAGTCGATATAAGTCCGCTTTTTTTCTAATCAAATAATAGGCACAGGGAATCAGAGGCACATAGCCCAGCAAAACTTTGATGCCCAAGATGCCCATAAATATAGGTTTCTCAGAGCCATTGCCCGTCAATTGCTGAGAGCCATTCACAAACAGCAGCACCAAAATGCAGTAAGCCAAAAAGATTCCTAAGGCAGGCTTTAAGGCTTTGGGCATCAAAAACGGCTGCTTATAGCGCTTGCAATGCTGAATCACGGCGATCAGCGCGGGGAAGTAAAACCCATCTTTGGCAAGCTGAAATAAGGGATTGTTGCCCCCGATCGAGTAGGTGATCGTGCCGCTAAACGGCATATAAATCAAAAAAGCATAGAGGGCTTGCCAGGGATATTTGAAGGAAAACATCAGCATAAAAATGGCCACTCCGCCCCCGACTCCACCTTTAATGCCTCCCACGATCGCCATTAATAGCCCTGCCACGATCGCGACGATCGCCGCCATTGCCAAAAAGCTGGTCAAGTCTTTTCGAGTCTGAGCCGCTTGACGTTTAGCCGCTAATTTTTCTTTGAGACTCAGAGCAAGAGCGGGTTCAGAAGGTTCAGAAGGCGATGATTTTGACCTGCGCTTGGGCATGACACCACCATGAGAGAACAGAGATTCAGCCAAGAGAAGCCGTTGCTAGCGCTACAAACCTTCTAGGCACTTCTTGAGGATTGGCTAGCGCCACAAACGCCACAATCCTAGCTTAGAGAGAGATTGATGTCTTGCCATAGCCCCGCGTCGATCAAACCGTTCTGCATAAATTTGTCATCCTTAACTCAGGATCTGGATGGGGATCTCTCAGCAATTCGTTTGGGCACATTTCTATCAGCAGGGGTGACTTAGGGAAGAATCTCTCTTAAAGTAGTTTTGTTAACGGCATCGCTGCACTTAACGTTTTGTTAATGCTTTAGCTAGATGCGATCGTGAGAATGCTCTTGCGATCGTGGATCAGCAGGTTTAAAAATCAGCCAGTGGATAGGTCTGCCTCTTGAGCCTTAAAGCTGGATTTGCTCTCTGCCTCGATCGCCTTATGAGACCTGAATTATCTTACGCGCTTTTGTCTGTGCCGTCGGGGGCGCTAGAGGTGCCTTCTACGCCCGATCCCTTGCTGATGACTCGACCTGTCTACTTTTCGCTGGTTGTGCCTACCTACAATGAGGGCAAAAACATTCGGCAGATCGTTGAAATTCTCAGCCGATTGTTAGATCGGGCATTGCCTAATGACTACGAATTGATTGTGGTTGATGATGATAGCCCCGATCGCACCTGGGAACTTGCCCAAAAACTCATGTCGAGCCATCCCCATCTGCGGGTGATGCGTCGCCAAACCGAGCGAGGGCTATCAACGGCGGTGATTCGGGGATGGCAAGCCTCAACTGGGCAAGTGTTGGGGGTCATTGACGGCGATTTGCAGCATCCTCCAGAGGTGTTGATTCAGCTTTTAGAGACGATCGAGCAAGGGGCAGACTTGGCCGTGGGCAGTCGGCATATTGAAGGCGGCGGCACCAGCGATTGGGGGTTTGTGCGACGAATGCTTTCGCGGGGTGCTCAACTGCTAGGGCTGATCATCTTGCCCCAGGTGATTGGGCGCGTCTCTGACCCCATGAGCGGCTATTTTATGGTGCGCCGGGCCGCGATCGCCGACTGTTTGATGAATCCGCTCGGCTACAAAATTCTGATTGAAATTTTGGGTCGGGGCAACATTCGCGAGGTGGCCGAAGTTGGCTACGTGTTTCAAGAGCGGCAAGAAGGCGAAAGCAAAGTCACCTGGCGGCAGTATGTCGAATATCTGATGCACTTGGCAAAGCTGCGATCGCGTGGACGAATCGAGCGCCTCAGAGAGCGGTTTCCGATCGCTCGGTTTCTCAGGTTTGGCTTAGTCGGGTTTAGCGGGGTGTTTGTTGATTTGGCGGTATTTTATCTGCTGCGGACGCAGTTGGGATTGCCGATCGCCCGTAGCACAATTTTGTCGGCCGAAGTAGCCGTGATCAATAACTTTCTCTGGAATGATTTATGGACGTTTAGAGACGTGTCTAAACGACAACCTAAAAAGAGTCAGCGCCTGAAACGGTTCTTAAAGTTCAACATCGTCTGTTTGGCAGGCATTATTTTGCAAGCGCTGCTCGTCAGTTTGCTGCACGACGCATTTGGCATGAACGAATTTGCGGCCAAGCTGGTGGCGATCGCGATCGTCACCTTCTGGAATTTCTGGATCAATCTCAAACTTAGCTGGCGCGTCACCGACTTAAAATAGCGCCTACAAAATCCCCCCTCTCAAGCCTTCCCCCTCCCCAAGACCGCAGCAAGTAAGGGCACGGCAATGCCGTGCCCATTATCTATGCCAATACCCCTAGACCCCAATCCTCGATCCTGATTTCTGAAATTTAGCGCTGCTCATCAAGCTCGATCTCAATCTGTTTAGCCGCAGGTAGCTCGATCGACGATCGCCCTGTCGTCTCTTTGTCACCTTCTTTAAGCGAGTCTGCGGCGTGTTTAAGTAGATCTCTCAGCAACCCCCGGACTTGCCGCTCTTTTTTAGCCAAAGCGCTGCCCGCTTCACCGAGTTTGGTTTCAAGCTCATTGACTTTTTGATCAGCTTGCTCTTTAGCAACTTCTGCTTTGGGTTTAGCTTGCTGATACCAAGTTTTGGCATCCTCTAAGTGGTCTTGAGCACGATCGTAATAAGACTCACTGCGCGCCGCTAGATTGGCTCTCAAGATGGCAGCCTGCGTCTGAAGTTGAGCATAGCGTTTTTTGAGTAACGCCACTTCCTCACTATTGCGAATGGTCTCGATCGCTTGCTCGATCTGCTCCCTAACTTCGGCTGACATCTCTTGGCTTGCCTCTTTCAGCCCCTCTAAACCCGCTTCGACATCTTGATCGAGTTGGTCTTCTTCTTGATCGAGTTGAGACTGAAGCCGCTTGACTTCGGCTTCGGTTTCTGAAATCTTGGTTTGCCGCGCTCGACTAATGCCCTCGATCACGCCCTCAACCGAAGCCGTCACTTCGTCTTTGAGATGTACGCCGCCTTCTTGAACCCCTGAAATTGCCGATGTGAAGGCATCTTTGACGAGCGATCGTAGCTCACTAGAGCCAGTTTTCAACTCCGAGGCGACTTGAGAAACGGCCGCTTGAACGATTTCACGAATTCGATCAGTGCGGAGTTGCCCAACTTCTTTAACTTGCTTTAAATCGGTCGAAATTTTTTCTTTAACAGGGTTAGACATGGTTAACTCCCATAAAACTTGTTGCAGATGTGTCAACTTTAGATGCTGACTGCTGTTGAGTCTTTATCTATAATTTATTAACTTAATTTTGGTAGAAAATGTTGAGATTTACCTCTCTCTTTAGGTCAAAGAAATCGGCAAATAAAAAACGATTCTCAATCGATAGACTGAGAATCGTTCACACTGTAATTGGCGTTGAACTTAACAGAATGCCCTAGCAGGAAACAAACGAGTTAGAATCAAAAACTAGGTTGACTTAGAACTGAACGCCAACTCCAGCTTGCACACTCAGCGACCCAGCGCCACTGCCTTGATAAGCGTTGATGCCATACTTAGCATCACTGTAGACTACGACCCCTTTTGCAACTTGAGATTCTACGCCCGCCGTCAGCACGGCTGAGTCTTTGTTGCCGATTTGAGAGGAGCGATCGTTGTTTTGCACAAAGGAATATCCGGGCCCGACATAGACGTTTGTCTTGCTGTTGATGGGCAAATCGTAGGTCACACTAGGAATCACAGCGCTGTTGTCGCCTGTGAAGAGCACCGCTCCTCGGACAGAAACGGGTGCATTAGGCACTGCAAAGCGACCTTGAACGTTGCCGCCAAACACAGCAGCATCATTGTCGCGACCGCCATTGGTTACGCCTGCCGAGATGCCTGCACCCACATAGCTGCCGTCGAAGCGAACGGGCTGTGCAGAAGCGGAGCCTGCACCCAAAAAGGCAGGAACCAGAACCAGAGCAGAGAGGGCAGAAAGAGTTGAGAGGGTCTTAAAAGAGAGTTTCATGTTCGGTTCTCTGAGTACTTTAGTGTTTGTGTTTCTCTTACTTTTAGAGTCGTAAGAAGAGAGTGATTTGTTCCTGAAAGTTCTTTTGATTTCTACGAGTTAAAGGCTTATTGAAGGAGTCTTGAAGCTCTGTGTTTGTCAGTAGAAATCTTTGAATTCTTGAGTAAGGAACCTAGAGTTGTTAAAATGCTTAGGGCACTAACCTCTCTACATTTCAGTTGTAATATGCAGACTTCTCCTAATAGATAAGAGATGGTCTGTTTGCAAAGTGTCACACAAAAAAAGCTGAGAATTAATAATTCTTGGCTAACTATAAAACCGCTATTTTCTAACGATAGGCTTTGCCAAGGTGCGAGCTATCAACTGACTCGTGGTAACCAGTTCGATCTGACTCAAGGCAGCCTGAGCGATCGCACGCTCATGGCCTGTCCTCATTGGCAATGCCTAGCTTGATTTGATCATTTGAGTGCAAACGCGATCGCGCCCAGCAGCTTTTGCCTGGTAGAGGGCCTTATCGGCTGCCATAATCAGCCTCTCAAGGCTGCTGTCTAGACTGGGTATCGTTGTGGCAACCCCCAAGCTAACCGTCACCACACGAGTCACTTTAGAACTGGCATGAGTAATCTTTAGCGCTTTAACGCCGCTCCCAATCCCCTGAGCCACCTGAATAGCTCCTAGCCGCTCAGTGTGGGGCAAGACCACCGCAAATTCTTCGCCGCCATAGCGGGCACAGAGATCGATCGCCCGTTTTGCCGCCGATTGCATCACCTGAGCCACCTTTCGCAAGCAGTCATCGCCTGCTTGATGCCCATAGGTGTCATTAAAAAGCTTAAAACAGTCAATGTCGCACAAGATTAGCGATAAGGGCAGTTGCTCTCGCATCATCCGCTGCCATTCATCGTCTAGATATTCATCAAAGCGACGACGGTTTGCGACTTGAGTTAAACCATCGACCGTGGCCAGGCGCTGAAGCTCAGAGTTGGCATCTTCAAGCTGCTGATAGAGTCTAACCTGCTGAATCAGTCGGCGAACTCGCTGCCGCAGCACCGCCCAGTGAATCGGCTTTGTGATGTAATCGACTGCCCCGGCTGTAAAAGCCTGATCCACCGAGTCTTGATCTTCAAGCCCCGTAATCATCAGCACCGGAGTCCGAGTGCTGCCTTGCAGTTGCTGAATGCGGGCGCAGCAAGCAAAGCCATCCATAATCGGCATGATCGCATCCAGCAACACGACATCAGGATGCAAGCGAGAAAACAGCGCCACGCAACTCTCGCCGTCGATCGCCTCTACAACCTGATAGCCTTCTTGCTCCATCGCTTGACGCAGACCCATGCGAGTGGTCTTGTCGTCATCTGCAATCAAGATCAGCGGGGGCGTGTGAGAGGGCGTTATCTCTGACATTGCTGAAGTTCCATTTGAAGCGAGGCTTTGACACGATCGTATTCCGCCTCCAGTTGGCGCACTTTTGAGGCAATGCTTTCTAGACTTCCCATTTGAGCCATTTTCTCTAACTCCTGGCACAACTCAGATAGGGGAGTTGCGCCTAACATAGCACTGGTGGACTTGAGCGTGTGCGCGGTCTGCTGAAGCGCAAAGAAATCTCCGACCTGAACTGAGGTTTTAATCTCTTGAATGAGTTTTAAGGCATCCGTTAAATAGCTACGAATGATCTCAGTGAGTAAGGGGCCATTATCGCCTGATAAACCACCAATGTCTCGCAGTGCGTGGGCACTAACGGCTGTTTGGATGGAAATAGAGGCCGCGACCTGAGCCGTGCTTGAGGGCGAGCTAGATAGCCCTGTCTCTGGGCTGCTCAACGGCTGACATTGGCTGAGGGCCAGTTTTAGAGCCTCGATCCGAATGGGTTTGCTGAGATAATCCCTCATTCCGGCGTTGAGACAAATCTGGCGATCGCCCTCCATTGCATTGGCCGTCATCGCAACCACTTGGGGGCGTTTGCCCACCGGCCACTCTTGACAAATGCGCTCTGTGGCAGTTAGTCCATCCATTTCTGGCATTTGCACATCCATCAGCACAACATCATAGGTCTGGCGATGAAGGGCCTCTAATACTTCTAAGCCGTTTCCGGCAATGTCGGCTCGATAGCCCAAGCGTTGCAGCAGGTGCAGCGCCACCTTTTGGTTGACGACGTTATCTTCGGCTAGCAAAATTCTCAGCGGCTGTGGCTGAGGGCTGAGGGAGGGAAGGATGCGCGATAAAGTTCTTAAAGACTCTAAGCCAGATGAAGCGAGATCAGAGTCTACGGCTTTCTCAGACCTGAGGCGATCGGGGGTCTCTTCAGCGATCGCGGTGAGATCGGCACTGCCGGGACTGGTGACGATCGTAAAGCAAAACGTCGATCCCTGCGGCTGACTCTGGGCTGCGTCTAGCCCGCTCAGTTTGCGATAGTAAGCGGGGCAATCGCCCCCAATTTGACCGCGACTTTCAACCCACATCCGCCCGCCCATCAACTCGCTGAGACGCTTGCTGATCGCTAGCCCCAGCCCCGTGCCCCCATATTGTCGGCTGGTGGAAGAATCGACCTGGCTAAAGGATTTAAACAGCCGCTCCATGCGATCGGGCGGAATGCCAATTCCCGTGTCTTTAACAGCAAACTGTAGCTCATAGGTTGGGGTTTGCAGGCTAGACTTTGGCGATTGGAGCTTAGAATCCGTTCTTTTGTCGGGCAATTGACGCGCATCCACCCAAACCACGATCCGCCCTGCGTCAGTAAACTTGATGGCGTTGCTGAGAAGATTGACCAACACCTGCCGCAGCCGGGTGATGTCTCCTAAAATCACCGTCGGCACTTGGGGTGTGATCTGATAAGACAGATGCAGGTCTTTTTCGGCTGCTTTGGCGACTAAGAGATCGATCGACTCTCCGATGCAGGCTTGCAGATTAAACGGCTGCTGCTCTAGCTCTAGTTTGCCCGACTCGATTTTTGAGAAGTCTAAAATTTCGTTAATAATCGTCAGCAAGCTGTCGCCACTGCTGCGAATGGTCTCGATAAAGTCGCGCTGCTGATAGGTCAGCTTCATATCTAGCAGCAACCCCGTCAACCCAATCACCGCATTCATCGGGGTGCGAATTTCGTGGCTCATGGTTGCCAAAAACTCACTTTTGGCGCGGTTGGCCGATTCTGCAACTCGTTTGGCTTTTTCGAGGGCAAAGTTCTGTTCGGTGAGTTTTTCTCGCTGAAGGGTTTCTTGCTTGAGCAGCCGAGCTTGCGCTAGGGCAATGCCTACCTGGTCTGCAACCGCCTCTAGAAGTTCGATTTCGTCTTCGCTCCACTGCCGAAATCGATCGCACTGGTGCAAGCCAATCACACCGTTGGTTTCCCCTTGATAAGACGTGCGAACCGTCAGCATTGATTTGAGATGGAGTTGCCGACAGAGATCTGCCACAGGAATCAGGAGCGGATCGACGTTGACATCGGGGGAGGCGATCGCCCGATCGTGCCCTAACACCGCCTCAGTGTAGGGGTTGCCCTCGATCGAAATCTCAACATCAGACACCGAGTCACAGCAGTCTAGCTCTAGATATTCAGCAACCCGTGGAATCTGGGGAAAAGATGCCCCCAGTTGAGATAGCTCAAACCCAGACAGCAAGGCATCTTCTGGCGTAATCACATAGGCGTGAATCAAACAGCGATTAACCCGAAATGCCCGCCCGACTTGGGTCGCGGTCGTCTGCACAATCTGCTGACTGTCTAAACTTTGACGAATCTCTTGGGTGATCTGTTTGAGCAGCAGCGTGCGCTGAAATTGTCGTTGCAGCGCGTCTTCAGTCCGTTTGCGCTCAGTGGTGTCGGTCTGCACCCCAATGTAGTGAGTCAAGCGCCCCTCAGAGTCTCGCACGGGTGAAATGGATAGCTCGTTCCAAAATAGTCTGCCGTCTTTGCGATAGTTTCGCAGATTGACAATGCAGTCTGACCCAGCTTTGATGGCGCTGCGGAGATGGGCTAGCGCGGGCTGGTTGGCCTCGGGCCCTTCGAGAAAGCGGCCATTTTTGCCCAATACTTCGCCTGCCCGGTAGCCCGTCATCCGCTCAAACCCTGGGTTGACATAGATCATCGGGTTGTCAGACTGTCGTGCATCGGTGATGATAATGCCGTTGCTGCTGGCACTGATCGCTCGCTCAAGCAGTCTTAGGCGAATCTCGGCTTGCTTTGCTTCGGTGATATCTCGACAGATGCAGATAAACCCGTCTTCGGTGAGCGTTAGAGAGACTTCTTCAAAAAACGTGCTGCCGTCGGGTTTTTTGGCGATCGCTTCACCCCGCCACTGCCCATTTTGTTTGAGAAAGGGAATCACGTCGCGCTCTAGTCGAGCAATTTCGTCACCATAGTAAAGCTCGTGCCAAAATCTGCCCACTAGCTCTTGGCTGTCGCGGTAGCCAAAAATTCGCACTAGGGCATCGTTGACATAGAGAAAGCACCCCTGGCTGTCGAAGATAGCAATGCCGTCGATCGCAGCTTCGACCGCTACAGACTGGCGATGCAGCGCCTCGGACTGTTCTTGCCGGGGGTCACCGGGGGAGTAGGTCAGCAGGCGAGTCTCAAAGGGAAATCGCCGCTGCCGCTGCCTCAAGCGACGGACGATCGCCACCAAGACCGTGACATTGCAGAGCGCGGCGATCGCGTTCGCACTCAGAAAGGCCCACTCAACATTTACTGCAAGCATTCAACGTTGATCTCACTGATAACTGACCAGGAACTCAGAACCGCTACCTCATTTTTCCACATCCTCGAAGGGGATCGGGGCAGAAACTAATTTCAGCCTCAATAGTGTTGCCTCAGCCCCTTGATCTTTCGAGCGATCGGAATTCTTTTGATGGCTTATTTAGTTATATGGCAGTTTCTGCAAGTCAGGGTGAGATCAAGGCGCGTTAATATTTGGTTTCGATCACTAAGTGGGGAAGTCCTTCAAGTTTTTCGCTCGGTGCGGCTTCTTCAACAGTCGGCACGAAGATCGTCAGTCCGGCAGAGATGCACTGAATCTCGATCGGGGTAGTGCCAATCATCTCGCCATCAACCACCACTTTTTGCGGCGGCTCGGTCGTGATTTTAAACTGCTTGGCCCGCAGATAGCCGATATCATCTCGCTCGGTGGGGTTGCCCGATAGCGCCGATTGAAACAGATGATAGGTTGCCGCGATCGCTCCTGCTTTGGTAGCGGGGGCCACGATCGTCAGATCCAATAAGCCGTCATCAATGACCAACCCTGCTGGGCCTTGGGCCAAAACAGAGGTGGGAGGAGCCGCATTAGCCACCGTGAGCGCACAGGCCTCGACTGAAATAATTCTGTCTTCGGTTTCAATATGGGCCTCAAAGCGCTTCATATTTCGCAGCGCTTGAAAGCCTGCCAGAACGTAGGCCAGCATCCCAAACCGATTTTTTGCCTCTCGGTCTGCCAGTTCGACCGCTTCGGCCTCAAACCCAATGCCCGCCAACAGCACCATGGGCTGACCGTTGCAAGAGGCGACATCTACAGTTTTGGTTTGCCCCTGCAAGATTGTTTCACAGGCAAGCTCGATCGTCGTCGGAATGCCCAGAGCATTAGCAAAGGCATTGGCCGTGCCCCTCGCAATTACCCCTAAGGGAATGTGGGTGCCAATCAGGGCGTTAGCCGCGGCCGACAGGGTGCCGTCTCCCCCAGAGGCAATCACCGCATCGACTCCCTGCTCGACTGCTTGCCGTGCCAACTCGTCTGCCCCAACTTCTGGAGTAGTCTGAACAACCTCTAAATCAATCTCTGCTAACAGCGATCGAATTAGCTGGAGATCGAGATCGGGGTTGCTCTGACCTGCGACCGGGTTAAAAATCAGACGGGCTGAACGCAACATAGAGTTTTAATAATCTGTGGTGATTACATTGTCTTTACCTTAATAGCACTGCTTTTGGGTCAAAAGCTCCTACTCGTGGAGGATTTCGACGACTTTCTGCATCTACCTCAATCAGTAAATGTCAAAATAGAGGCTGATTGTCAGGAGCCACCATGCCCGATTCTTTAATGTATCGAGAAGACCACTTTGTGGTGTTAGAAACCAATCAGCCAGAACAGTTCTTGACGGCCGCAGAGATGTTAGAAAAGCTGCGATCGGTGCTCTCTCAGCATCAAGATAATTTGCCGAGAGATCTACGATCGCTATCATCCGTTGACGAGCAGGCAAAACAATTATTGGATACTGCCTGTGACCTAGATGTGGGCACAGGAGACTATCTTCAGTGGTATGCAGTGCGCTTAGAGAAATGAGTTTAGACTGGTTCTGAAGCGGCTTCGGGTGCTGAGATTAGGGCAACTTCGACCCGATCGGGTGCTGGGCTATCTAGCGCCACTTTCACATGGGGGCCAAAGAAGGTTGTCATTTTTTCCTGCTTTGTTTGCCAGGTCTCAAACGGCACCAGAAGCGATTCAAAATTGAGAATTAGGGTATAGGCTCCGTCCACTTCAGTTTCTCGCACTCCTCTCAAGATCGGGCGCTCATCATCCGTCGGGCTTAACCCCAAATGACCGAGGGAGAGATCTAAATGGGCCTGCTGCCCATAGCGAAAGCGAGTCACATCTTTGAGAATTTGGACTTGGGTGGGAGTGGCTTGGGTCTGCCGAAGCTCTAAAACTGAGGCTGGGGTAGGTTCCATTAGCGGCACAGGTTCTAGCTCAGAGGCTTTGAGGGCTAGCCCCCCTAACAGCAGCGGAATGCCATAAAAAAAGCCCACTAGATTCAGCGTCGAGTAGTTTAAAAAGTAAGCAGCAAACCCAACGATTGTTAACACTCCGCCGACGACCAAGCCGACCAACGCTAAGGAAATTCGACGTAACATAGGGCTTATCTGCTCAAAATAATGGCTTACTTTTAATTATTACTGGTTCGGTGCCTTCTCAGGTTGTCCATGGGCGAGGAAAGTCTGATTAGCGCGATCGAGCCTCCGTAGCTGACTTTCTCAAGGTATCAAGTATAACTGTGGTAGAAGCCAAGCTCATTCTATTCACTTCTCATCGGGAGCCTCTATCGTGCTGAACAATGACGGTCATCGCGTTTCACCAAAAGGGTCGGTGCCTGATCAGATTGACTCGCTTAAAAAAGAAGATGAAACGCTCTACAACGTTTTGGCGGTTGACGTCTGGGCATTGGCCAAGACGATGGAAGAGTTTCACCCTGGTTTTTGGGCAGCGTTTATGAAAAACCGAGAAAAAGCCCTGAAATGCTTTATGGGGGAAGTGGTGAAAACCAAACCTGCCGATCTGCGCCGACCACCGTTTTTGCGGTGAGCCGACCCGGTGTTAGCTGTGAATTCTAGGATGCGGGTGCAGCGTTAGCAGGAGATCACTTTCGACCTGGGCTAATTCTTCTAGTCGATGGTTGAGAGCCGATCGCTCAAAATAAGTGTCTGCCAACGTCCAATAAGCGCCGTAGTGACGCGCTTCAGAGGCCATTAAGCCGCGATAGAAACGGGCCAAGTCAGGCTCTGGGCAGTGAGTGCCCAACAAACCTAAACGCTCGTGGCTGCGCGCTTCGATCAGCCCGGCGATGAGCAGCGCATCAAGGAGGCGATCGGGTTCGTCACGACGCATCTGTTTGGCTAACCCTGCGCCATAGGGTGGGGCCGCGAGGGGAGCTAGGGGAATATTGCGCTGCTCTAAAATCTGGTTGACTTGCTCAAAGTGCTGCAATTCTTCTTGAGCGATCGCCGTCAGCGTTCTCACCAGTTTGGACTTAGACGGGTAGCGAAACATCAGATTGAGGGCGACCCCGGCGGCTTTGCGTTCGCAGTGGGAGTGATCGAGCAAAAGGGTGTCAAGGTTGGCAAGAGCTTGCTCAACCCAAGCCGCAGAGGTGGGTTGTTGCAAAAACTTGATGGTGGGCAGCGTCGAAGAACTCACAGACAACTCCAAAATGGGGCAGCATTTGCAATTTTAATCCTGATTTGCTCAAGGCTGTCGGAGAGATGATTGGGCATTTAATCTTGACATCCACTTAATAAGTCTTCTTAATCAGGCTTGAACGATTAAATCAAGCAGGGCATACTCGACAGAGCGTTTTAGAAAGGTTTGATGCAGAGCCGAGTTAAGTCCGATCGCCGCCGCAGAGCGTTTCATTGGGTTGTGTCGTGTTTTGGCGGTATCTCGGCAGCCGTCGGGTCTGCCCTATTTTTGTCTACGATGCTGTTTTCGCTCAAGCCTACCCCGTCGGATTTGTCGCAGCATCCGGTTGAGGTCAGCGTTGATAAATTTGATCAACTCAAACGCGAACCGATTGACTTCTCGGTGCCTAGCCGTCCGATCACTGTCAGCGATCGCCGCATTGCCGGAACTGCCATCTATGTCACAACGATCGACCTCACCGACCCCAAAACCTTTGTCAGCGTCGAGTTAGCAAACCGGGCAACCCAGGCAAACAGCCGTTACTCAACGCGGGGCGATGAGGCGTTTTTAGATCTGGTGCGTCGCTCTCAGGCTGCCATCACGGCTAATGGCACCTTTTTTAGCATCGATGCCCAAAAGCGGGTCATGGGCAATTTGGTGTCAAGCGGCAAATTTCTCAAATACAGCCCGTGGGAGAATTACGGCACAACCTTGGGGCTGCGACGCGGGAATCGCCCTGAAATGACCACAGCGCGGGTCGATGGGAAACCGCAATGGCAACAGCACTGGTTTTCTCTCACCGCCGGGCCGAGACTGCTGAAGCGAGGCAAGATTTGGGTCAATCCCCAGCAGGAGGGGTTTGCTGATCCGGCGGTGATGGGGGTGGCGGTTAGAGCAGCGATCGGGTTTCCTGAACATGGTAAACGGCTACTGCTCGTGACTTTTCGCAGCCAGGTTTCGCTCAAAAAAGAAGCGGCGATTATGAAATCTCTCGGCTGCCACGAGGCGATGAACCTAGATGGGGGCACCTCCTTGGCGCTGGCCCAAGGCAGCAAAATTCTTCAGTCGGCTGGGCGACCGCTCACCAACGTGATTGCGATTTATGACAGTCAGCATCCCGCTCCTGACGAGGTGCAAAAATCTTGGCTAGAGTTTCAGCAAAGTGAGCGATCGCCGCTGCCTAAAAGCAAAAGATAGATCCTATATCTGAACGTCTTTATAGATATGGTGGATTAACTGTTATTGAGTCTCGCTAATTGTCTTGTGCTCAAAAATCTTGCTGTGAATGACTCTACAAGGGATCTTGAGTCGGAATGCCGATCGTGCGTGGAAAAGTCGTCGGCGTGAGGGCAACTTTGCGGAGATAAATGCAGTGGCGAGTGCTTTGGGTGAGGGGAGTCACAAATCCATCGGTTGCCTCGATCGTGCCGCCCAACTGCTCGACTGCCAGCGCTAACCCTTGGGCTTCCTCCGTTGTCCATTGCCCGCGATAGAGAATGGCAACGCCACCCACTTTCAGCAACGGCAGCGCATATTCTGCACAGACCGAAGCGGTGGCCACGGCTCGAATCAGCGCCAAATCATAGTGTTCACGATGATAGCGATCGTGCCCGATCTGCTCGACGCGATCCACGGCGGTTTTGATGTTTTTTAGCTCCAAAGTCTCAACGGCGCTCTGGACAAAGCTAATTTTTTTGCGCGTCGAGTCTAGCAGCGTCACCGTCCAGTCAGGACGCACGATCGCCACAGGCACCCCCGGAATGCCTGCCCCCGTGCCGATGTCGATCGCGCAAAACGGCGAAGAACTAGGCGTAGGGAGTGACTTTAGAAGCCGCACAATTCCCCGCAGAGAATCCCATAAATGCTTTTCCCAAAACTCAGAGGGTTCTGTGATCCGGGTCAGGTTAAGCTGTCGATTGCTCTCTAAAATCAGTTCATAAAAACGTTGAAACTGAGATTGCTGAGGGCTATCTGGCTGCCAGTTGAGCGTCTCTTGCCACAGATCAGCCAAGTCTGGCAATGGCGCTAAGTCTTCTTCGTCCTTCATGTCTACACCCTTCAAGAAATTAGCTGCGCTTCCCCTGGGGCTTTGAGCGTTTTGGGGTCTACTTGATTAAGTTGTCCGTGGTTTAGAGTCCAGCATTGGTCAGCGATCGAGAGCAGATCTCCCGCATCGTGTGATACAACCAGCAAACTCCAGTGTGCTTTGAGCTTGGCTAACAAACTCACCAACTGTTGACGCATAGACCAGTCTAGCCCTGCGGTCGGCTCATCGAGCAGCAAAATGCTGGGTTGACGAATCAACTGCACGGCTAAGGCGAGACGGCGCTGCTGCCCACCACTTAATGAATGGGGGGAGGTTTGCAGCGATAAGCGATCGAGACCCACTTCTGCAAGAGCTTCGTGAATGCGCTCTGACTTGATTTCGGGGTGCCCCAGCCGCAATTCTTCTAAGATAGTGCCGCCGCAAAAGTGGCGTTCTGGAAACTGAAACACCAACCCGCTCAATTGCTGCAAGTGCAGAAAGGTCAGTTCTTGGTCTCGCCAAAACAGGGTGCCACTGGTCTGTTCTGCTAGCCCCGCCAAGATTTCTAACAGCGTACTTTTTCCAGAGCCACTGGGCCCAACGATCAATCCTAACTGCTGCGGGGCAATCTCTAAGTTGAGCGCGTTCAAAATCGGGCTAGGGCTGGCGGTTGGGTGATAAGACAGATCACGAAGATGAAGCATTCAGAGGGTTATGAGCAAGGTGGACTAGAAACCAAAGGCAAACCTTTCAAAGTTAACAGAGAATGGTAAGTGCAAGCCTAATCGACCCAGTATTGAGACACGCTGTGATGAAGAGAGCAGGACGCAGTTCCCAATCAGGATGCAAAAACTTTTCTGTCTCTATTATGACAAATTTAAGGAAGTCTCTGGATCGCTCTACCCCGATCGCTGCTCAAACGGAACTTGACATCAGAAACTCCGTCAGACACCTTAGAATTTCTCAATGACGGCTGATCATCCGGCAGCAACGTCTCAAGCATAATTTTTAGAGAATGATTTTTATGGCTGATTGGTTTTCTGCGTCTCAACCTCCTGTGCTGCTTAACTTGCAGCGCGCTTGGCAAATCGTCAGCACTGCGGCGATCGCCCTCAGTCTGTGGGCTAGTCCTTCCCTGGCAAAAGACCCCTTTCGCACCACTAGCCCTCACCCGATCGGAGATAAAACCGAGGCGGCCTTTCGATCGGTCTTTGAGCAAGGCAATTATAAAAATGCTGCGTCTGATCTCAGTCAGGCAGAAGCGGGCGAACCGCTAGCCTTTGCTTTAAAGGCATCGCTGGCTTATAGCAGTTGGCAGGGTGAATCTGATCAGTCTCAAAAGCAGGCGGCGCTGGCTAGCTTTAAAGGCTATGCCACCCAGACCCGTGAGAGCGCCGAGCAGTTGCTTAAAACCGATCCTTTGCGGGGCAATCTCTACATTGCAGTTGGCAACTTTTTAGAAGGGGCCTATGTGGTGGGCACCGAGGGCGTAATTCGAGGCACGCCACAGGCATTGGGCAAGCTTCAGCAGGCATTCAAATACTTAGACGAAGCTGAAAAGATCGATGCTAAAGACCCAGAGCTTAATCTGCTCAAGGGTTATATCGATTTGCTGTTGGCGGTCAACGTCAGTTTGCCGTTGTCAAGTCCGACTCAAGCGATCGAGCGATTAGAAAAATATGCGTCGCCTCGTTATTTGGCTTATCGAGGTTTAGCGTTGGGCTATCGTGACCTCAATCAGCCCGATAAAGCGCTGCAAGCGATTAACCAAGCGATCGAGGCGGCTCCTAAAAACCCTGAGTTGTCTTATCTAAAAGCTCAAATTTTGGTGCGCCAAGGCAACAACAAAGAGGGCATCGCGTTGTTTGAGAAAGCGCTGTCTCAAAAAGATCAGTTGCCGAGTGGCATTGTCACCCAGATTCAAAAAGAGCTAACCCGAACTCAGCGCCGCGTTCAAAACATGGGGCGTTGATCGGGGAGATCGGCAATAGGCGCTAGGCTAGAAGAGTCGGGGACGAGTTTGGTCACGGGACTGACTTTGCCCCACGATCGCTTATCGCCTTCTAATTTATGAAAGTACAGTTTCGCGAATTTGACCCCTTCAACGTCTGGATCTGGGTGGAGTTCAGCAACAATCCCTCAGAGATGGAAAAACAATATGTTGAAGAAGCCTTTAGCTCTTGGTTTTATCTAGGCAAACTGGGGGCCTTTAATGCCGAAAACCTTCAGGTGCAGGACATAGGTTTAGAAATCAGCTATATGGAGTACGACGAAAGCTTTGCTGACAACAGCATGGTCGCACTCATGCACAACATGGGAGAGTTTGAGTTTGAGTCAAATTGGGGTCGCTGCTGGTTTGACTTGGGCACCAGTGACGCGATCGCTCTAGACATTCTCATCAACACCCTGCGCGAATTGGGTCGAGATTTTTTGACGATCGACCAATTGATCATCGGCGGCGAAAACGAAGATTGGCGGGTTCCGGGCAGCAATCAGCCTGATTTTATCGGCGACAACGATCGAAATTGACACTGAGAGTTTCCTGATGTTTGATCAATTGGGGATGCAACGAGTGCGAAAGCCGTTCATAATGTCTGGGAGAACGGTTTGTCGATCGCAGAGGGTGATTTATATGCAGTTTCGAGCTTTGGTTGTCGTTGTCCTGTCTGCGGCGATGTGGGTTTTGGCAGGGCTAACTGCACCCGATGCGTTAGCGCTGACTCAAATTAAACTGTTTGATTTGTCCTATCACGATTGCCCGTCTGAGATGGGTGAAGGCTCGGTGATGAGCGGCACAACCCGCGCCGCAAACTGCTATTTGGTCACGGGCAAAGCTGAAAACGCGACGAATCGAACGGTGGTGAATGCCGATATTTTTGGGCGCATTTATGACGCAAACAACGATTCAGTCATGCGAAATCGGACGCGATTGGGTTCGATCGAAGAAGTGCCGCCGGGCATCAGCGATTTTGAGTTGAGAATCACCGTTTCTGCCAATCAACCTACGCCTCTAAAGCTAGAGCAATTTAAGGCAGCAGGCTTCACCGGAAAAGTGCGCCGTTAAAGAGATTAACCTCTATATTGGAATCGGTTAGATGTTGGTTTTTGCGCGGCAAGAGCCAATTTTTTAACGTTTATTTTTTGACTGAGGAAGCGCTCTGATGAGTCTGGAAAAACGCCGCTGGCTAAATCTTGCTCTACAGGTCAAGGGTTCTGTGATTCCTGCGGTGTTGCCCCGATCGCTCTTTTGCGGATTTTTTGGGCTGCTGATCAAGCTGCTTTTAGATGCTAACTATCCGGTTTCTCTGCCGTTTTTAGCTAGTTTGATTCCCAACATTGTTTTAGGCTTGCTGTTAGTGTTTAGAACTAATACGGCCTACGATCGCTTTTGGGAAGGACGGAAATGTTGGGGTGCGATCGTCAACACGGTGAGAAATCTGGCGAGACAGATCTGGATTGCGGTTGAGGAAAAAGAAGCGGGCGATCGATTAGAAAAAGTCAAAGCGCTCTATTTGTTGATTGCCTTGGCGATCGCTACTAAGCTGCATCTCCGACAAGAATCTATCAGTCTCGAAATCAAAGATTTTTTGTCGCCTGACCAATATGAAAAATTGCAGCAAATGAACAATCCGCCGCTAGAAGTTGCGTTTTGGATTGGTGACTATTTGCAGTCGCAATATCAACAGCATCGACTCAATCTTTATCAGCTAACGGCAATGCACCGATTACTCGACGGTTTAGTAGATGCGATCGGGGGCTGTGAACGCATTTTAAAAACACCCATGCCGCTGGCTTATGCAATTCATCTCAAGCAATTGCTGTTGCTTTATTGTCTATCTTTACCGTTTCAAATGGTGGGTCAGTTGGGGTGGTGGACGGCTCCTGTAGTTGTGTTGATCAGCTTTACGCTGTTTGGCATTGAGGAGATTGGGATTGAAATTGAAAACCCCTTTGGGCACGATCCCAACGATCTGCCTTTAGATGCAATTTGTCTCACAATGCGCCGCAATATTGATGATTTGATCAGTCTTAAACCAACGGTTCATTCCGCAGAAAGAGAATCTTTTTTCTGAGCAATAATCCTATTGTGGATAACCCCATCAAGGTCGGTGTCAACCAGTTTCCCCACCGTCCATAAAGGGTTTGAGTAGATCGACGGTAGATCGTGTCTAAATGAATTTCATAGCGATCGGGCTGCGATCGCCACAAAATTCGACCGTGGGGGTCAATGATGCCCGAATAACCCGTGTTTGTGGCCCGAACTGACCAGCGATCGTGCTCGATCGCCCGCATTAAATCGTGGGCCTGATGCTGGGCTTTGAGCGTGGTGCTGTAGGGGTCTAGATTCGATGCGGTCAAAATAAACTCTGCGCCCTTTGCCACCTGAGCGCGAAACAGATCGGGAAAGGCTGAGTCATAGCAAATTCCTACGGCGGCTCGACCAAAGGGCGTGTCAAACTGCTGGTCTAAGCCTCCGGGCAGCATATTGGCGCGAATGGGTGACAGCCGATTGATCAGCCCTCCCAGCAGATCTTGAAACGGGGTGTATTCTCCCAGAGGAACCAGTTTGACTTTGTTATAGCGGCTGACAGCTTCGCCCTGAGGCGCGATCGTCAGCAAACTCTGGGTATATTGCATTCCCTGAGAGACAAATGTGCCGAGCCACACGGGAACGCCCTTCTCGACGATCGCTTCATAAAGTGAATTTTGAGTGCGATTTTTGCCTTCCCAGAGAAAAGGGAGTGCTCCTTCGGGGGTTAAAACCACCTCTGCGCCCCGATCGACGAGAACCCGGTAGCCCGCCGTGTAGCCCGATAGCGCTCGCTGCAATCCGTCCGAAAATAGCTTGATGCGAGTGGGAACGTTGCCTTGAATAATCCCCACTTTGAGCGCTGCGTTAGGCGCTTCGAGCAGAGGACGGCTATAAAGTCCAAATCCGATTAGGTGTAGGGCTAAAAAAAAGCCGATCGGCACCAGATAAAGGTTTTTTTGAGGTTCTCTGGTTCGTCTAGAGGCGATCCAAGCTTCGGCTAGCAGCCCGTTAAAGGAGACGATCGCGGCCGTCACCGTCATCGCTCCTGAGATCTGACCTAAATGCAAAATCGGCAAATTATAGGGACTCTGGGTATAAGACACCGAAGTCCAATTGAGCGAACCCATTGCCCAAAGGCTTTCTAGCCCACACCAAACCGCCGTTCCGGTTAAGACGCGCAGCCCCGCCGAGACTCCTGAGCGTCCCATCCAGTTCATCACCCCTGCCCAGATGCCCACGAGGGCAGCACCCCAAGCGGTGATAAACAGCCAGATGACTAGCACGATCGCCACACTCGCCAACCACGGAATGCCCAGCCACGTTAAGGGATGCAAGCCGATAATCCACGCTAGCGCAAAGCCGTGATAGCCCAAACCCCAAGCCAGCGCTAGAAAAATTTTGAACCGATAACTGTTCAGAGACTTGCCCGACTCAGCCAATTTCGTATCGGTTACAACCAAAATCCACAGAGGCGCGATCGCTACCCAAGCCAAACCCCACACATTAAAAGGAGCTGGAGTTAAGCCCATTAATAGTCCACTGATCAGAGCGATCGCTAGTTGAAACGCCCGATCGGATCGAATTTTGAACGCTTGGGGTTTAAAGTCTTGAAAATTTGCCATACAAATCGCTTTAGGGACTCGCAATTTAATAGAATCCCAGGAGAGTCTTTCCACTTCAGCGATTGGGGTTCGCCCCCTAAAACGAAGCGATCAACCCTTAAATTTAACCATGCAGGGTTCTGCAACAACGGCGGATTCTATTAAATTGCAAATCACTTTACAGCCCAAAATTCTGATAAATCGCTATAGACTCATATCAGATTTAGCTTGCGCTAAAGTCTAGTAAGACTGTACTGTATCGATCGTTCATGACTGTTCCTCCTCCCCCTTCTTCTGAATCGGTGCCTGCTAATGGGCTACCCGATCGGCTGGTCAAACACGCCGTTCGCTATGCCGATCATGGCGCGGTGCATCGCGATCACCTCACCCCGATGCTGCGCCACTATGCCGATCTCAAAGATCAATATCCCCACGCGCTGCTGTTTTATCGAGTTGGCGATTTTTTTGAAACCTTTTTTCAAGATGCGCTGACGGTCTCCCGTGAGTTAGAAATCGTGCTCACCTCTAAAGATGGCGGCAAAGAAGTCGGGCGAGTGCCGCTGTCGGGCATTCCTCATCACGCCCTCGATCGCTACTGTGCGCTGCTGGTTGAAAAGGGCTATGCGATCGCCGTCTGCGATCAGGTTGAAGATGCAGCCGATGCCCAAGGTGCCTTGGTGCGGCGAGAAATTACTCGCGTGGTCACGCCGGGCACTCTTTTAGAAGAAGGAATGCTCAACGCTCGTCGCAATAACTATTTAGCGGCGATCGTGATCGCGGGCAATCACTGGGGCTTGTCCTACGCTGACATCTCAACAGGAGAATTTCTCACCACCCAATCCTCGTCTCTAGAGCAGTTGACCCAAGAGTTGATGCGCCTTCAGCCCGCCGAAGTGCTGCTGCCAGCCAATGCGCCTGATCTGCGGGGGCTGCTCAGACCGGGCGAAAAGTCGCCCCATCTCCCCGACTGTCTGCCGACGCAGTTTTGCTATACGCTGCGATCGCAGGCTGCCTTTACCCAAGTCGAAGCCCGCCAGCGTTTGTTGCAGCGATTTCGGGTGCGATCGCTAGAAGGGTTGGGCTGTGATCATCTGCCTCTAGCGGTGCGGGCCGCGGGCGGACTGTTGGAATATCTCGACGACACTCAAAAAGAGACGCAGATTCCGCTTCAGCCGATCTGCACCTACACCCTGACGGAGTATTTGATTCTCGACAATCAGACCCGTCGCAACTTAGAGATTACCCAAACCGTGCGCGATGGCACCTTTCACAACTCGCTGCTGTGGGCCCTCGATCGCACCGTCACCCCCATGGGCAGTCGGGCTTTGCGGCGCTGGCTGCTGCAACCTCTGCTGCACCTGACCCAGATTCAGGCGAGACAAGACACCCTGCAAGAACTGGTCGAAAACGGCACCCTGCGAGAAGATTTACAGCGATTGCTGCGCCAGATCTATGATTTAGAACGGTTAGCGGGACGAGCCGGGTCAGGCACCGCCAGCCCTCGTGATTTGGTCGGTCTAGCCGATTCTCTAGGCAAATTGCCCGACTTAGCCCGACTGGTCGAGTCGAGTCGATCGCCCTATCTCAAAGCCGTTCAGCAGGTGCCTCCGATCTTGGAGCAACTCGGCAAACACCTTCAGGCTCGATTGGTCGAGCGGCCGCCACTGGCTCTCAAAGAAGGGGGCTTGATTCGGGCAGATGTGGTGCCCCAACTAGATGAAATGCGCCAGCAGGCGGCCGATGATGAAGCCTGGTTAGCCAAGCTCGAAGTCATTGAGCGAGAGCGAACGGGGATTTCAACCCTAAAAGTCGGCTACAGCAAAACTTTTGGCTACTACATCAGCATTTCTCGTTCTAAAGCGGGGCAGGTGCCCGATGGCTACGATCGTAAGCAAACCCTAGTCAACGAAGAACGCTACATCACGTCAGAGCTTAAAGAGCGCGAAAATCGAATTCTCAACGCCCGCAAAGAGCTTGGAGACTTAGAATATGAAATTTTTGCGGGGCTACGATCGGAGGTCGGTGAACAAGCCGAACTGATTCGCACTGTTGCCCGTGCAGTTGCGGCGGTCGATGCCCTAGCCGGGTTAGCTGAGGTGGCGGTTTACCAGGGCTATAGTCGCCCCAAAATGATAGACGGTCGTCAACTCACCATTTCAGAGGGCCGTCATCCTGTCGTTGAGCAGTCTTTGCCCGCAGGTTTTTTTGTTCCCAACTCGGCAGAACTGGGGCAAGAGTCCAATTCGATTCCCGATCTAATCGTCTTGACGGGGCCTAATGCGAGTGGCAAAAGCTGCTATCTGCGGCAGATTGGGCTGATTCAACTCATGGCGCAAGTGGGGAGCTTTGTCCCGGCGCACTCTGCTGAGTTGAGCATCTGCGATCGCATCTTTACCCGCGTTGGGGCCGTTGATGATTTAGCCACAGGTCAATCGACGTTTATGGTCGAGATGAATGAAACTGCGAATATTCTCAATCACGGCACGGCCCGATCGCTGATCTTATTAGATGAAATTGGACGGGGAACCGCGACGTTTGATGGATTGTCGATCGCTTGGGCCGTTGCCGAGCATTTAGCGACCGAAATTCGCGCCCGGACTATTTTTGCAACCCACTATCACGAACTCAATGAGCTAGCCTCAATTTTGCCCAACGTTGCCAACTATCAGGTGACGGTTAAAGAACTGCCCGATCAAATCATCTTTTTGCACCGAGTGCAGCCGGGCGGTGCCGATCGCTCCTATGGCATTGAGGCGGGGCGGCTGGCAGGGTTGCCGTCTTCGGTGATTCAACGGGCGCGTCAGGTGATGAGTCAGATCGAAAAGCACAGCAAAATTGCCGTTGGTCTCCGCAAGGGCGGCCGCAGCGAAAAACCCAGTCAAGCTGAATTCCCCGATCCGACTCAGCAGCTAGAGATTGGGCTTTAGTTCGGATTTGCTCACTGAACCTGAACTTAGGCGATCGTGACGCTAGATAACGGTTTGTCACGTTTGGTCAGTAAACCTACCTAGCGGGGAACGCGATCTCAGAAACTCATCGGCCCTCAAAGGGCATGATCCTGATTAAGACAGGCGAATCTGCTCAAAATTGACAAAATTTTTGCTGAGACGACACGTTTCGCTTTGTAAAATTTCTGATTTCTCATATTATAAATAAACATATAAACGCGTTCACTCTAGAGAACCTGCACTTTTAGTAAACCTAGAGGGCTTAATTTATGACCATAGCAGTTGGGCGCGCGCAACCAAGCCGAGGCGTATTTGACGCACTCGACGACTGGTTGAAACGCGATCGCTTCGTCTTCATCGGCTGGTCTGGGCTTCTGCTGTTCCCCTGCGCCTTTTTGGCCGTGGGCGGCTGGATGACTGGCACCACCTTCGTCACCTCGTGGTACACCCACGGCTTGGCCTCCTCCTACCTCGAAGGAGCCAACTTTCTCACCGTCGCCGTCTCCACCCCCGCCGACAGCATGGGGCACTCCCTGCTTGCTGTTGTGGGGCCCTGAAGCCCAAGGCGACCTGACTCGCTGGTTCCAAATCGGCGGTCTGTGGGCGTTTGTCGCCCTGCACGGAGCCTTTGGCTTGATTGGCTTCTGTCTGCGGCAGCTAGAGATTGCCCGCCTTGTCGGCATCCGTCCCTACAACGCCATCGCCTTCACCGGCCCGATCGCCGTCTTCGTCTCCGTCTTCTTGATGTACCCGTTGGGACAGTCGAGTTGGTTCTTTGCTCCGAGCTTCGGCGTAGCGGGCATCTTCCGATTCATTCTGTTCATCCAAGGGTTTCACAACTTCACCCTCAACCCGTTCCACATGATGGGCGTGGCGGGCATCTTGGGCGGCGCATTGCTGTGCGCCATCCACGGCGCGACGGTGGAGAACACCCTGTTTGAAGACGGCGAAAACGCCAACACCTTCCGGGCGTTCAACCCCACCCAGAGTGAAGAAACCTACTCGATGGTGACGGCAAACCGCTTCTGGTCACAGATTTTTGGGATTGCCTTCTCCAACAAGCGTTGGCTGCACTTTTTCATGCTGTTTGTCCCGGTGACGGGGTTGTGGATGGCATCGGTGGGCATCGTTGGTTTGGCGCTAAACCTGCGGGCGTATGATTTCGTCTCCCAAGAACTGCGGGCGGCGGAAGACCCGGAATTTGAAACGTTCTACACGAAGAACATTTTGTTGAACGAGGGCATCCGCGCTTGGATGGCTTCTCAAGACCAGCCCCACGAAAAATTTGTATTCCCTGAAGAGGTTCTTCCCCGTGGTAACGCTCTCTAATAGTTCGATCGTAGCGGGCAATCGCGACCAGGAATCCTCAGGATTTGCCTGGTGGTCTGGTAACGCCCGCCTCATCAATCTCTCTGGTAAACTGCTGGGCGCACACGTCGCTCACGCAGGTCTGATTGTGTTTTGGGCTGGAGCGATGACCTTGTTTGAGGTCGCTCACTTTATCCCCGAGAAGCCGATGTATGAGCAGGGCTTGATCTTGCTTCCTCACCTGGCATCTCAAGGTTGGGGCGTGGGCCCTGGCGGCGAAGTCATTGACATTTTTCCTTACTTTGTAGTCGGTGTTTTGCACCTGATTTCTTCGGCGGTTCTGGGCTTTGGCGGCATTTATCACGCGGTTCGCGGCCCTGAAACGCTAGAAGAATATTCCAGCTTCTTTGGCTATGACTGGAAAGATAAAAACCAGATGACCAACATCATCGGCTATCACCTGATCCTATTGGGTGTGGGCGCGCTGCTGTTGGTAGCTAAGGCGATGGCCTTCGGTGGGCTATATGACACTTGGGCACCGGGCGGCGGAGATGTTCGGGTTGTGACCAATCCGACTCTTAATCCCGCTATCATCTTTGGCTATCTGATCAAGTCTCCGTTTGGTGGCGATGGCTGGATTGTCAGCGTCAACAACCTCGAAGATATTGTCGGAGGTCACATCTGGCTGGGTCTAATCTGCATTGCTGGCGGCATCTGGCACATCTTAACCAAGCCGTTTGGTTGGGCGCGTCGCGCTCTTGTCTGGTCGGGTGAGGCTTATCTCTCCTACAGCATTGGTGCGTTGTCTCTGATGAGCTTTGTGGCTTCTTGCTTTGTCTGGTTTAACAACACGGCTTATCCGAGTGAGTTTTATGGCCCCACAGGCCCTGAAGCGTCTCAAGCTCAGGCTATGACCTTCTTGGTGCGTGACCAGCGCTTGGGTGCAAACGTTGGGTCTGCTCAAGGCCCTACGGGTCTGGGTAAATACCTGATGCGATCGCCGACGGGTGAAATCATCTTTGGTGGTGAGACCATGCGCTTTTGGGATTTCCGGGGCCCTTGGTTAGAGCCTCTGCGTGGGCCGAACGGTCTTGATCTGAACAAGATTAAGAATGACATTCAACCTTGGCAGGCTCGTCGGGCGGCTGAGTATATGACTCATGCACCGTTGGGTTCTCTCAACTCGGTGGGTGGCGTAGCGACGGAGATCAACTCCTTTAACTATGTGTCTCCTCGCGCTTGGTTGGCTTCGTTCCACTTTGTGATGGGATTCTTTTTCTTGGTGGGTCACCTGTGGCACGCGGGCCGTGCTCGTGCAGCCGTGGCTGGCTTTGAACGGGGAATCAATCGCGAGTCTGAACCCGTGTTGTCTATGCCTAACCTTGACTAACGTTGAGATTGGCTGAATAACTCTAATTTGAGGCTCTCGTGTCAAAGCGAGAGCCTTTTTTGTGGGTGGATGAATTGGTTTGGGCGGCTCAAAGTCTTTTGGTTGGCAAAGGTTAGAATTCAGTTCAGTACCCCTACCTAGATTTGGCCATGATGGATCAGATTGAACTGACGATCGACTTTCAAGATTCAACCAGCGTCGCAAAACAAGAAAAACTGACTCAGACTCTCTGGGAACAAATGAAAAAAATTCAGGGAGTCAAGGTCGATCGCGTTTCTGACCCCAATCTGCCAGAAGGGAGTCGAGCGATCGGGGCTTTTCTGTGGGGTTTGCTTCAAGCTGAGGTCAGTACCAAAAGTGTTAAAACGTTGTTTGGGTTTTTGGGCGATCGTCTTGGAGATAAGCCGATCAAAGGCAAAGCCAAGTTTCCCGATGGGCGAGAGTTTGAGTTTGAAGCTAGCAGTAGAGCCGAACTGTTGGCGGCAGAGGAGACGATTCAACGGCTGGCGCAAATTAAATAAGCAGTAGATCGATGACTAAGGTTGCTTTGTTGATTGGAGTGAGTGACTATCAGCCGGGACTCAATTCTTTGCCTGCGGCGGTTAGAGACATTGAGGCGATGCAGCGCGTCTTGCAGCATCCAGAGTTTGGGGCGTTTGATGATGTCAGGCCGCTACCGAATCCTGGACTGCTGGAGATGCGGAGCGCGATCGCAGCTTTATTTAGCGATCGCGACTCCGATGATCTGGTTTTGCTCTATTTTTCTGGGCATGGGGTGACAGATGAGTATGGCAAATTTTTCCTGACCAACTGCGACACGCAAAAGGCAGGCAGGCTCAATAAAGCAACGGTGGTCGAGGCGGGGTTTGTGCATGACCTGATGGAAAACTGCGACTCAGAGCGGCAAGTGGTCATTTTAGACTGCTGCCACAGTGGGGCGTTTCCAGAGGGCATGAGGGCTAGAGATGCTGGCAGCACGATCGACTTTCGGCAACAGTTGGGCGGTCGTGGCAGAATTGTTTTGACTTCTTCGGCGGCAACTGAATATTCCTTTGAGCGAGAGGGAGAGGAACTGGCGATTTATACGCGCTATCTGGTGGAGGGCATTCAAACCGGGGCGGCAGATTTGGATGGTGATGGTGCTGTTTCGGTGAATGAACTGCACGATTATGTGAGAGAGCAGGTTCATAAAGCCGCTCCAGCGATGCAGCCTGAGCGCTATGTGTTCAAGATGGCGAAAAGATTTTGTTGGCGAAAGCGCCGATTAGCGATCCCTTACGCAACTATCGCAAAGAAGTTCAGAAACGACTTAAAAATGGCAAGCTTTCGGGTTTGTGATCAGAACGCTGAGAGAAATTGCTCGTAAAACAGGGGTATCGATCGCTTCAGCATCAGCGATCGAGGCTGCCGAACTGAAACCTTACCGCGAACTCCAGCAAAAGCTTGACAACTATCGAGAGGCATTTCTAGAAGAAATACAAGCTACATCTTCTCTCAGCAAAGAAACCAGATCGGAACTTCAGGATTATCAACTGGTTTTAGGCTTGCGAGATGAAGATGTGCAGCCGATCGAGGCTGAGATTTTGACAGATTTCTCCCTCGACGTTGTGTTAGATCAGATCGATGAAGCGATCGCGCCCTTAGAAACTTTCTCCCAAATTCCCTCTGCTCTTCCCTCTCCTCCACCCAACCCAACCTTTGAGTTTGAGGTGGTAACACTTGAGGTTCAAACCTCTGGTCTGTTTGGACGCAATACTAGAACTGGTGAAGCGATCGCGTCGCGCAAAAGCCGAATATTTCCGAGAAGCATTGGGCAACAATGTCTTTCTGGATATGGTTTCTATTCCAGGTGGTTCGTTTCAGATGGGAGCCGCCAAAGATGAAGAAGGCGCAAGTTCTGATGAATATCCGCAGCATTCAGTGACGATCGCTCCTTTTTACATGGGCAAATTTGCCATCACTCAGGTGCAGTGGCAGGCGATCGCCACTCTCCCCAAAATTAATCACGACCTCAATCCAGATCCGTCAAACTTTAAAGGAGCCAATCGACCTGTTGAGCAAATTTCCTGGTTTGAAGCGGTGGAGTTTTGCGATCGGCTCACTCAAAAAACTGGAAACTCTTACCGTCTGCCCAGCGAAGCCGAATGGGAATATGCCTGTCGCGCTGGCACTACGACCCCTTTTCACTTTGGCGAAACGATTTCAACCGATTTAGCAAACTATCGACGGCTGGATATACGAAGGTATTATTCAGGTTCCTATGGTAAAGGTGCAAAGGACATCTATCGAGAACAAACAACCGATGTGGGCAGCTTTTCACCGAATGCGTTTGGGCTGTACGATATGCACGGAAATGTTTGGGAATGGTGTAGCGATCGCTGGCATGATAATTATCAAGGTGCTCCGAACACCTCTGGTGAGGCAAAGCCTACCGATGGCAGCGTTTGGGAAGCTGGAGATAGCAAATATCGGCTCCTGCGCGGCGGTTCGTGGAACTACAATCCGCTTCTCTGCCGCTCTGCCAATCGCCTCAGGAATTCGCCGGAGAATCGCAATCAACATTCCTCGGTTTTCGGGTTGTCTGCCTTTCCCCCAGAACTCTTTAGCCCTTTGATCTCTTGCCCTCTTGCTCTTTACCCTTCTTCTCTTTCGCGCAAAACACAAATACAGAAATCGGAGTTCTGCTGGGAATCTAGCGCGATTACCCAACTCTTCTCAGAACTCCGATTTCTAGGTATATTTCGTCATGTACGGGGGATGCTCAAATAGACCTCCTGCACGAATCTAGGAACGCCCCCTAAATCCCCCACTCGTGGGGGACTTTGAGCGAAGGATTCAGTTTCAAAGTCCCCCAGAATGGGGGATTTAGGGGGCAGAAGCCGCTAATAACGCAGCGAAAAAGCCCGTCGAACTGACGTTAAACAAGATCGGATTCGCTGTTTGTTGATGACTGATCATCGTCTAGAATCTCCCCCATTCGTTTAGCAAGCGTTTGATCAAGTGTGAGGAGTTCCAGATTTAAAGCTTTGGCAGTTGCGGCAATCAGAGCGTCAGGCGTTTTGAAATTGTGCTGACGACGCAAGCCGATCGTAGTGTTTTCTATTTCTTTAGACAGTGAGATGTAGTGCATTGTCGCCAAAATACTCTCCACTGATTCAACTTCTGTCTGCGTAATTGACTGATATCCCAGTAGCTCAATTCGGGTGATAAAACTGTAAGCACACTCGGCTGGAGTCATCGTCTTTTCGGACAGAATAGCTAGAACCGCTTCATTTCCCTTAATGATGCCAATAATAAAATTTGTATCCAAGAGAAATCTAATCCCATTCACTTCGCATTCTCCTTTGGATCTCTACCGGATCACCCTTAAAGTTAGGAGAGTCCTTAAGAATGCCAAAGAAATCTAGTAGAGATTTTTCCTGTTCTAAAGGTTTCTCCGTCTGTCTTTTCTGTAGCGTTTCTGCAAGCTTTAAAACAAGAGATGCCTGCTCTTCTGGCATTGTTTTGACCAATTCATAAATTGTCTCTGCGGTGGTCATTAAATGTTCTCCTGATTTAGTTTCCTTCCGCTTTTTCAATCACGATCGCATATCGCATCATTCATCCTTCAATTGAGCATATTTTCAAACACTCAACCCTCAAATACAAAAATCGGAGTTCTGAGAATTTAGCGCGATCGCTCAACCCTTCTCAGAACTCCGATTTCTAACCGAGAAATCTACTTGGCAGCAGCAGTCTCACGGGCCGCCGTCGCTTCATCAGGGTGAATGCCCAAGCGAGTCAGGTTAACTCGACCCCGGTTATCGATTTCGCGAATCTTGATGATCACTTCATCGCCCACCGCCACCTCATCTTCAACCTTGCCAACCCGATGATCAGCAAGCTGAGAGATGTGCACCATGCCCTCTTTGCCAGGGAGAAACTCAACGAAAGCCCCGATCGGAATAATCCGGGTGACTTTGCCTACAAACACATCGCCTGCACTCAGCTTGCGCGTCATGCCTTGAATAATGCTGCGGGCGTGTTTGGCCTTCTCGCCATCCACCGCAGAAATCGTAATCGTGCCATCGTCGTCAATGTCGATCTTGGCTCCCGTCTCTTCGGTGATGCCCTTGATGTTTTTGCCACCGGGCCCGATCACCATGCCAATAAACTCAGGATCGATCTTGATAGTCAGCAGTCGCGGCGCAAACGGCGACATCTCACTGCGAGGCGTGTCGATCGCTTCCATCATTTTGCTCAAGATGTGCAGACGAGCGGGTTGCGCCTTGGTGATCGCCTCCGCGATGATCTCCATGGGCAAGCCTGAAATCTTCATGTCAAGCTGCAAAGCCGTGATTCCGGTATCGGTTCCGGCGACTTTGAAGTCCATGTCGCCCAAGAAATCTTCAAGACCCTGAATGTCAGTCAGAATGCGAATTTCGTCGCCTTCTTTGATTAAACCCATAGCCGCACCGCTCACAGGCTTCACCAACGGCACCCCGGCATCCATTAGCGCCAGCGTTGAGCCAGAGACAGACCCCATCGACGTTGAGCCGTTAGAAGACAGCACCTCAGACACAACGCGAATCACGTAGGGAAACGCTTCTTTAGACGGCAACACGGGAACCAACGCCCGCTCTGCTAGAGCACCGTGACCGACTTCGCGGCGACCCGGCGATCGCATCGGCCGCGTTTCACCCACTGAGTAAGGCGGAAAGTTGTAGTGGTGCAGATAGCGTTTTTGCTCATCGGGGTGCAAATCGTCTAGCGCTTGAGCATCGCCAGGGCTGCCCAAGGTGACGGCCGATAGCACTTGAGTTAGCCCGCGATTAAACAAGCCGCTGCCGTGAACGCGACGAGGCAAGACGCTGACCTGACAAGAAATCGGACGAATCTCGTCTAATTTGCGACCATCGACGCGCATTCCGTCATCAATCACCTGACGACGCATGAGGGTTTTGGTCACCTCTTTAAAGGTGTTGCTGAGAACCTTTGCATTCCCCGCCGCCGCCACCTTGACGGGATCTTCGTCAGGCAACGCTTCGATCTCTTTTGAAATCGAGGCTTTGACTGCATCCAACGCGGCTTCGCGGATGGCCTTATCTTTCTCAAATCTGCCCAAGACTTCTTTGACGGGGGCAGTGGCCCGATCGCGGATAAAATTCTCTAACGTCGGGTCAACGGGAGGGGCTTCTTCGGTCACTAGCTCAATGCCCATCTCTGCCATAAAGTCGCGCTGTGCCTGAATCAGGTCACGCACCGCTTCATAGCCAAAGTCGATTGCCTCGATCATGTCTTGCTCAGGAAGCTGATTGGCTCCGGCTTCGACCATGATCACGCCATCCGGCGTTCCGGCTACGACTAAATCAAGATCACCCGACTCGATCTCTTTATAAGTCGGATTGATCACAAAGTCGTCGCCCACCAAGCCAACCCGCACGGCTGCCATCGGCCCGTTAAACGGAATTTTTGCAAGCATGACGGCGATCGAGGCCCCGGTCACTGCCAACACGTCTGGAGGAACGCTCTCATCCATCGACATTGTGGTCGCAACCACCTGAATATCATCGCGCAGCCAGGAGGGAAACAGAGGACGTAGGGGACGATCGATTAGCCGACTCGTCAGGGTTGCGCGCTCAGGAGGTCGCCCTTCTCGTCTCAAAAAGCCGCCAGGGATGCGCCCTGCTGCATACATCCGCTCTTCATAGTCAACTAGCAACGGCAGAAAGTCGATGCCTTCTCGACCTTTGGCGCGGGTCGCCGCCACTAACACTGCCGTATCGCCCGACTGAATTAAAACTGCTCCTCCCGCTTGGGGGGCAAGCATACCCACCTTGAGCCGAATATCCCTACCATCAAAGGATATTGACTTCTCAAACTCTTGCATGAAATATCCTTTCCTTTCTTGTTCTTTATTTTGTTCTATTGGCGATCGTAGCACTGATACCCTTTTGCGGACTTTTTTTAATATTACGGATGCCTAAAAGTGAGCGTCTAAGCCGTGTGGCAGCGCCGTTAACCCTCTAGGGTTCGCTAACTCTGACGGATTCTCACTCCGTCGCGTCAGGGTTTCGCTTTATGATGGCAGAATCATTCTTAACTGCGATCGCAGTTTTAACCGACGCAGGGGGTTTCGTCGTTCTCAATCTAAGCAGATTGCACTGACTTTGAGAAGACCTAGGGATTCAAAACTCAAATGGCAGTTTTACACGGTAGCTGGTTATTTCACACGTCCGCGATCGCGGCTCCCCTAGCAGAATTGCAGACCGGATGTTTGCTGATCTGGGGTGAAGCGTGGCGACGATTAGAGCCGTCTGGCGAAGACGTGGACTCTCTGGTGCCCGTTCACCCCTACAGCATGAGTCGGGCTGAACTGGTGGAGTTTTTAACGAGGCTACACGCGTCTAAGCGCCTGCATCTGCCGATGGTCGAGATTCCGGCAGCGACTGCTCAATCCAAAGCTAAACGCAGCAAAAAGATCGAGAAGCCGATCGTCGACGAAATGGCACCGTGGCGATCGCAGATTTTGGCGTTGCCGTCGGCTGCCGCTGAGTCAGAAGAGGTCTCAGCAGAAATTTTAGTGCCGCAACTGTCGTCGGCGATCGCGCCCTCTCCTGAGCCGATTTCCCTCCATTTGTGGCGAGTAAACGGTCTTTGCCTCAACCCGCTCGAAGCCTTGCAGTTTCTCAATTCCCTACCCTTGGGTTCTTTAAATGAAGAAGACTCGTTTATGGGCGGAGATCTGCGGTTTTGGTGCCACACCGCTCGCTGGAGTTTAGATCTGCTGGCCCGATCAAAGTTTCTGCCCGGCTTAGAGCTTCAAAACCCTGCCGTTGCCCAGTGGGAAGCCCTGCTCGATAGCTCTACCGATCAAGCCCGGTTGGGCAATTTTGCTCGATTGATGCCGTCGGTTTGCCGCACCTATCAGCAAGACAATTTGGAGAATTGTTTAGCGATCGAGCTTCCCCCCGAACCGCAAGCCCTGCTGTCTAGCTTTCTCAATCAGGTGGTCGAGGCTCAAATCAGAGAAGTGGTGGCCGATCGTCCCCTCGTGTCTAAACCCTCTCGTGAGGCGGTGGCGCGAGGAGTCACGATCGAGGCTCCGCTGCGAGACTGGCTGCAAGCCCTTGGGCCCTCTCCTCAAGTAAGTGCAGAAGGACTTGAGCAGCTATCAACCGCCCTCACCACCTGGAAAGCGCCCCTACGCAACTATCAGACGGCTCAGTTTCGGGCCTGTCTGAGGCTTCAGCCCCCAGCGAGTCATCAAAAAAATTGGACACTGGAGTATCTTCTGCAAGCGATCGACAATACCGAATTCGTCGTCAGTGCGGCGGTGATTTGGAAAAATCCGGTCGATCGTTTGGTTTATCAAGGACGCACGATCGAGCACCCTCAAGAAACCCTGCTGATGGGGTTGGGGCTGGCTTCTCGCCTCTATAATCTGATCGAACCGAGCCTGCAAGAAGCGCGTCCGCAGTCGTGTCAGCTAACCCCGATGCAAGCCTATGACCTGATCATGAATGGCTCATGGCGCTTGCAAGATAGCGGTCTGGGCGTGATCTTGCCCCCCAGTTTGGCCAACCGAGGCGGCTGGGCCAATCGATTGGGCTTAAAGATTCGCGCTTCGACCCCGACAAAGCAAAAAAAGGGCCAGTTAGGGCTGCAAAGTCTGCTCAACTTTCAGTGGGAGTTGGCGATCGGGGGGCACAGCATTCCTAAAGCCGAGTTTGATCGCTTGGTGGCGATGAATGCGCCGTTGGTGGAGATTAACGGCGAATGGGTAGAGCTACGATCGCAAGACATCAAAGCTGCCCAAGCGTTTTTTGCGGCTCGAAAAGATCAGACCACCCTGTCTCTAGAAGATGCTCTGCGGATTAGCACCGGAGATACTCAAACGATCGAAAAGCTCCCAGTTGTCAGCTTTGAAGCCTCAGGTGCCCTGCAAGAACTGGTGACGACCCTCACCGGAAACCAATCGCTCGAAGAAATTGAGACCCCAGCAGACTTTCACGGCGAACTCAGACCCTATCAATCTCGTGGCGTTGCCTGGTTAGCATTTCTAGAACGCTGGAGCCTAGGGGCGTGCCTCGCCGACGATATGGGGCTAGGAAAAACCATCCAGTTCATCGCGTTTATGCTGCATTTGCGCCAGCAGGGAACCTTAGAACACCCGATTCTTTTGGTCTGCCCGACCTCTGTTTTGGGCAACTGGGAGCGCGAAGTTAAGAAGTTTGCGCCCGTGCTCAACGTGTTGGTTCACCACGGCGATAAGCGTCTTCAGGGGCCCGCCTTTGGCAAAGCGGTGCACGATTACAATTTGGTGGTGACGAGCTATGCTTTGGTTCAGCGAGATGTCAAAACGCTAACGGCTGTCTCCTGGCAGGGGGTCGTTTTAGATGAAGCGCAAAATATTAAAAATCCAGAAGCCAAACAGTCTCAGGCAGTGCGGCAACTCGAAGCCCAGTTTCGCATCGCGTTGACGGGAACGCCTGTTGAAAATCGCTTATCGGAACTTTGGTCGATTTTAGATTTTCTGAATCCGGGCTATTTGGGCCCGCGCAATTTCTTTCAGCGGCGGTTTGCGATTCCGATCGAGCGTTATGGTGACACGACCTCGCTGCAAACCTTACGATCGCTGGCCCAGCCTTTTATTTTGCGACGACTGAAGAGCGATCGTGACATCATTCAAGACTTGCCCGAAAAACAAGAGATGACGGTTTTTTGTGGGCTGTCTGCCGAGCAAGCCGCCCTCTATCAACAAATTGTAGACAAATCGCTGGCTGACATCGATGCCGCCGAAGGCATTCAGCGTCGAGGCATTATTCTGGCGCTGCTGACCAAACTTAAGCAACTCTGCGATCATCCCACATTAATCAAAGCTGAAAAAAGCTCTGATTCATCGTTTGAAAGTCGATCGGGCAAGCTTCAGCGCTTAGAAGAGATGCTAGAGGAAGCGGTCGCGGAGGGCGATCGGGCCCTAATTTTCACGCAGTTTGCCGAGTGGGGAAAGCTGCTCAAAGCCCATCTCGAACAGCGATTAGGACGCGAAACGCTGTTTCTCTATGGCGGCACGTCTAAAAAGCAGCGCGAAGAAATGATCGATCGCTTCCAGCAAGATCCGCAAGGGCCGCGCATTTTTATCTTGTCGCTCAAAGCAGGCGGAGTCGGGCTGAATTTGACCCGCGCCAATCATGTGTTTCACTTCGATCGCTGGTGGAACCCGGCAGTCGAAAATCAAGCGACCGATCGGGTGTTTCGCATCGGGCAAACTCGCAACGTGCAAGTCCACAAATTTGTCTGCACGGGCACCTTAGAAGAGCGCATTCACGAAATGATTGAAAGTAAAAAAGCCCTAGCCGAGCAAGTGATCGGCGCAGGTGAAAACTGGCTCACTGAACTCGACACCGACCAATTGCGGAATTTGTTGCTGCTCGATCGGAGTGCCGTAATCGAAGAATAAGTAATTAAAAATGGGTGATCTATGAATGAACAAGCAAGACTTGAAAGAATTACAAATTTACCAGAAGAACATATACTAACTTGAGAATCAGAGTTTCACTCAAATGACGGACTGTTGTAATAAGATGACTAATCAATACAGAACATTTATTCCTCTTGAGCTAGGTGTTATTGATGGCAATCGTTGGATGGACATGAGTTTTGCAGACAAAGACAGAATTGCATACCTATCTAAAAGCAAAGCTACAACTACCAGACTATTATGGTAATAAATTTAGACGCATTAACTTGTGGGATTGTAATTACCGCTTGGGTAGAGTTACCTCTCACTATTACGTTTGGGCCAATAGTTGAGTTATCTGAAAGTGAAAAACGTCTTGGTGGTTATGCAAAAGAGTTTTAGAACTTTTCCGGCGATCGTAAGGCAGAGGAAGATTCTAGACGGTTTCAATAGATCAGAATTTGGCCCTGACCGTTGCTAACCCGTCCTCAGGGTTACCGCTCTTTCATAATCCAGCAAACTAGGTAAGTTACTAGAATCCTGCTCTTTCATCGACGCTCTAACCACTGCCGAATGCGAACCTTAGACGACACATAAATCGGCAGTTGATAATGCTCAACCATCAGCCACGCCACAAACAGAAAATGAGCTAAAAACGTCAGACCCACCCACACATTAGGCAACCAATCTAACGTGCTGCCCTCTAGCGGCGGCACCAGTCGAGACGACAAAAAGATCAGCGCAGGCGGCAACACCACCAGCACCGCCCCCACAATCCAAATCACTAGGGTCAGATCCACATCTAGCTGATTTGCTGCCTTGCCAGTTGCGCCCATTCCAGCGCCACGTCATCGGCTGAGAGCTATCTTCAACATGAATCGACTGCTCTCGCAGGTTAGCCGTAAAAATGTGACGACAAAAGTTGCAGGCAAACGCATCCATCAGCGTCAACTCAGCAATCTGCCCATGCCGACACACCGGACAGATATAAGTCTCGTGAAAGTTGAGCGATCGTCGTTCAAGCCCCGATCGATCCGATGACTTCCCATTAAAATGCGCCGCAGGTTCCGTCATGCCAACCAACTCCTAAACTTAGGAAGGGTAAAGCCACTATCGAGCACTCGCAATCGGCCCAGTGCTGCCAACCGATTTAATCACTTCAACACCATTTTGTTGAAGCACGATCGTCGGTTCGCCGTTCTTGCTGATGATAATCTGCTTGAGCAAGACGCTGCCGTTGGATACATAGTCTCCAGCATGAACATAGCGCGCCGTGCCTTCTTGGGGCGATTGAATGATTGCAACGGCTTTGCCACCTATCTGCACGACCCCAGTAATCTGCACTGCATCGGCCAAACTAGTAGAGGAAACAGGCACGATCGGAGCCTGATTAATCGGCAACGGCGGCAGCGCCATGATCGGACTCAACGGCGGTAGGCTGGGCGTTTGCGGCGGCGCTAGCGGAGTCACCCGCAACGGAAGCTGACTCACTACTTGCTTTGCAGACGCTTGAGGTGGGTTAGCAGCCTGAGCCGTCTTTTGAGGCGGAAGCTGAATCGAGGTAGGCAAAATTGCCGAAAACGGATCGCGCCGACCCATCGTAGAAATTTGCGACAGCCGAGCCTTTGAGTTGGTGGTCTGAATCATTCCCTTAACAGCAACAGGCGGCAAAAAAGCATTGGCTGCTGGAATGGTCGGCTTCTCAAACGCAGGAGACGCGGGAGCCTGAGCCACAGATGCGGTAGATGAAGACGGGCTGTTAGCGACTTGCTTGCTTCCACAACTCGTTAGAGCCAACGCAGCGATCCCAAAACTCGCTGCCCAAAAAACCTTGTTCATGACCCCGCCTCCTCACTCTACACGTCTGCTCATAATCCATACCAGGATATCGCTCATTTCAAAATCTGATCGATCCCGATCGCTCATTTCAAATTTGAGTTCACAAAAACCTAGATCTAAGGCTGATTCGATTGCAGCGTGGTTTTAGAGACGATGCGAGTTCTCTTACGATCGCTCTCCGATAATTCTTGCCCTGCCTGAATTTGCGTTGCGCTATTTTGCAACACGGTTGCGGCTCCCTGATCGCCCATTTGCAGGGCCGTTTTTGCCGCCGTTTGCAGCATCGTTGCTGCCCCAGAGCGATCGCCCTGCTGCAATTTCATCTCAGCAATTTGGGTCTGTCGATACTTTGCCAGAGTCAGAATTTGATTGTGCACATCGGGGTTAGGCGCAGGCTGAAACGCACTAAGAGCAGACACCTCGATCGGAAACGACTCAGACAGCAGTCCTTCTTGACCCAACGCCGGATCGTCATAGCGAACCTGCACCGACGCGATCGTTTGCTTGCCTGCGGGCAGTTGACCGACATACAGATTTGCCAACACCACACGAGAAGAATCGACCATCAAATCCCCTAAACGCACCGTAACCCGATCGCCCTCCTGCTCGATCGGAAGCTCGATCGTGTCGGGCGCAACTTGGGCGATCGGCTTCAATTCTGCGAGACGGGCCCCCGGAGTTAGAGACAAAATCAGGTGAGCATTCGTCAAGCTGACTGACTGGATGCGATCGAACAAACGGCTAAACTCACTCGTCGCTTGATCGGGTTGCTCAATATAAGACAGCGTTCCGCCCCCGGCATCGGCAAGCTTTTCTAAAATATTTTGATTCCAGGCATCGCCAAACCCAAAGGTGTTGAGCGTCAAGTTATAGCCCGTTGCCAACTGCGCCAATTTTAAGCAGCGATCGTTATCCCCATGCTCATTTTCACCGTCGGTTAATAAGAATACTTGGGACACCGCATCCTTTTTGCCCTTGGCTAATTCTTCGATCCCCACCCGTAAGCCTTCATCAATTGACGTGCCGCCCGATGCTTCTAGCTGGTGCAGCGGAATTCTCATCTGGCTCAGATCGCCAATAACTTGATTGGGCACCAAGACTTTAGCCTTGTGGTTAAAGGTGACGATCGAGAGGCGATCCCCCGGAGACAGCCGCTCTAAAATCCCTTGGGCAGCCTGTTTGACGGTGCTCAGGGCGCGACCTTCCATTGAGCCACTTTGATCCAAAATCAAACACAAATTTAGCGGCACACTCCGTCCCACGCCATCGGGGATCGCGGCGATCGCAATCGAAACCTGACGCTGACTGTTGAGTTGCATCACGTCAACACCCGCATCACTTAACGCACACTCCAAGCCGACTCGCATACCGGGAAGCTCCTAGATTAAGCAGGGGAACCAAAACCACTCCACAGCAAACCATAGATTTTAGACATTCGGCGGTTAACTACAGTTCGAGCCAGCATTTTCCGCAGCCTGATCAAAAAACTTTTTAGCCCGGTTTTCCGCCCATCCCCTGCCGTTCTTCTCCTTCATGAGCGGCTAATCCCGCGCTACTATGGATGAAGCGCCACCGTTGAGGCTTCATTACGCTATGGAATCACCCATCAAAGCTGTTCAGTCTACCAATTATGGCGATGCCTACTATCGCACGCCACCCCCTGACTTAGCCTCACTGCTGCTAAAAGAGCGCATTGTTTACTTGGGCGGGCCCCTCCACTCGATCGATGAATATCGCCGCAACCCCGGTCAAGACGTGACCCGGCTGATCATTGCTCAGTTGCTCTACCTCCAGTTTGACGACCCCGACAAACCCATCTTCTTTTATATCAACTCCACAGGCACCTCCTGGGATGGCGAAACGATCGGGTTTGAAACCGAAGCCTTTGCGGTTTGCGACACGTTGAGCTACATCAAGCCCCCCGTCCATACGATTTGCATCGGTCAGGCAATTGGCGCTGCCGCTATGATTCTCTCGGCGGGCACAAAAGGATCGAGGGCTAGCTTACCTCACGCCACGATCGTCCTCAATCAGCCGCGTTCTGGCGCACGCGGTCAGGCAACCGATATTCAAATTCGGGCCAAAGAAGTCTTAGAAAACCGCGCTGCAATTTTGGATATTCTGTCAAAAAACACGGGGCAGACGACGGAGAAGATTGTTAAAGATACCGATCGCACCTTCTATCTCACCCCTCAAGAAGCCAAAGAATATGGGCTGATTGACATCGTTTTAGAAAGCACCAAACAACTTCCCATCCCTGTTCCGGCTCTGACCTGATGTTGCGTTGTTAGCCCACTGTCTCTCAGCTAGGATTTATGCAAGTTCCCTATCGCCTTCCGGGCAGTCAACAAGTGCAGTGGGTCGATCTCTACACCCGCATGAGCTTTGAGCGGATTGTCTTTTTAGATGAAGAAATCGACGACAACTTCGCCAATTTCATCGTCGCCCTGCTGCTCTCCCTCAACTCTGAAGACTCGACCAAGCCGATCTTCCTATACATCAACTCTCCCGGTGAGCAGTCGGCACGGCGAACGGGAGGCATGGTTGCTAGCATGGCAATCTATGACACGATGCAATACATCAAGTCTCCCGTCCACACGATCTGTTTAGGGCAGGCAGGCGGCACCGCCGCGATGTTGCTTTCTTCGGGGGCAAAAGGGTCTCGCTTAAGCTTGCCCAGCGCAGAGATTGTCCTCGCTCCGCAATATAACCGAACGAGCGGACAGGCGACCGATATCGAGATTGACGCTCGAAAAGTCGTCGCCGATCGCGCCATGTTTGTCGAAATTTTGGCAGAGAACACAGGTCAACCGCCTGAGAAAATTCTCAAAAACCTCGATCGTCGCCTTTATTTCACCCCAACTACGGCGCAGGAATATGGCCTGATCGATCGGGTGCTCGATCCCACACAACTGCCTGCGCCCGTCCAATCTCGTTTGACTTAAACTCCTCTACCCCCCTTACTTGTCCTATGCCAATCGGTACTCCTAAAGTTCCTTACCGTCTGCCGGGTAGCTCCTATGAGCAGTGGATTGATATCTATCAACGCCTTAGCTTGGAGCGGATTATCTTTTTGAGCCAAGAAGTAGACGATAACATCGCCAACGCGATCGTCGCTTCCATGCTCTATCTCGACTCTGAAGACCCCGGTAAACCGATCTCGCTCTACATCAATTCGCCGGGTGGCTCTGTCACCGCAGGGATGGCGATCTATGACACGATGCAGCACATCAAATCCGACGTGGTGACGATCTGTGTGGGTCTTGCAGCATCAATGGGTGCATTTCTCTTAGCTGCCGGAACCAAGGGCAAACGATTTGCGCTACCCCACGCCCGGATCATGATTCACCAGCCTCTGGGTGGCACCGGACGCAGCCAAGCCAGCGACATTGCCATCGAAGCCAGAGAGATTCTCCGCATTCGCAGTCAGCTCAATGGGATTTTGGCCGATCGCAGCGGACAGCCCCTCAGCAAAATTGAGAAAGATACCGATCGTGACTACTTCCTGTCGGCTCAAGAATCGAAAGAATATGGTCTAATCGACAAAGTGATCGAATCGGTCAACTAGTGGGCAGACTTAGGGCAGATTACCACGACTCAACCCCCAGAGGTTAGAGTGATGCAATCTGCGGTCAGTGCCCTGGCGGTGTTTCTACCTTTAGTGAGTTACTCCTTGTTCTAAGTGGCAGAATGCTGAAGCAATTCTGCCTTTTTCATCATTAATGAACATTGCAGACTGTTATCGATTATTGGGATTAAGAGCAGGCGCATCCTATGAGGATGTCAAGGCCTCCTATCGTCGTTTGGCGCGGCAGCTTCACCCCGATGTCAACCCCAACGATCGCCAAGCAAACGAAAAATTTATTCAAGTGACCGAGGCTTATCGGTTTTTGCTGGGTGTAGTGAGACCTCCAGAGGATCAAGATAGGCCGCAAGTGACCCGCCAGCCCCCTGCATCAGAAGCTGTAAAACCAAAAATTACGGTGACGCGCAAAGAACCTGCTGCGACGGGAGATGCCAACAGCGGGGCAAAGCCAAAGGTGACGGTAACGCGCCGAGAAGATCCGCAAAAATCAAGCCCTGTTAACTCTGATCCCAACCTCTCCTTTGTCGAGCAGCAGTTTAAGCAAGCCGCCTATGAGCAGCTACAGCAGTTGTTGAGAGAAAAACGGTTTCCTAGAGCGATCGCCTTAATCGAAGGATTAGCCCAACGGCTTCCTGCTGACTCCGAGATCCGGCAGTGGCAAGCCATCATCTATCAAAGCTGGGGGCGGCAACTGATTCAAGAAAAACAGTTTGAGAAAGCCCGGCTCTATCTCAAAAAAGCCCTGCGAACTGATCCCCACAATCGATCGCTTTGGGGTGAAGTAGAAAGAGACTTCCGCCGCCTTGAGCAAGTGATCTATCCCCGTAAATAAGCCTAGATCGGTTTAGACTCTAGAGTTATTTACGGAGACAGAGCAGCGCGATCCCTGAAGAAGGGATGCTTTTCTATCCGTACTTTGGTATAGTGTAGATACAGATAAATAGCTACTCAGTAAGGGCTGTGAGAAAACCCTTCTGCCAGATCTTCGCTGAGATGGGCTGCGTTTCTGTCACGCCCTGAGACTTTAAGAGATTTGCGCTAATTCTGCAAATCTCAGGTTTAAACTATCGTATAGCCAAATCTTGAATCGGATAGAGCAATGGGTTTTAAGAGCACATTGCTTGCCAAGAGCACGCTTATCCACTTGAAAGCTACGGGGTTTTCCGAGTGATCGCTATTTCACCTCGTCCTACCGGGCATAACTGGAACACAGTTAGCTTTGCATCCACTCTCTATTTGATTCCGATCCTTGATTTGCTCTTAGCCAAAGTTCCTAACCACTGGAAGGCTGAGGTCAGACTAGGTTTGCAAGAAGCGCTCGTTAATGCTGCCAAACACGGCAATAACTTAGACCCGCGCAAGAAAGTTTTAGTTCATTTCTCGACGACCTCTGATTATTATTGGTGGGTGATCACCGATCAAGGGTCTGGATTTGCGCCGCCTCACCTAGATCAACCTGTGGTTGAATGTCATCTCCCGTGCGATCAGGGTGAGTGCGGACGTGGGCTTTACATTCTTCGGCAGGTGTTTGACGAAGTGGAATGGAACAGTCAGGGGACAGAGTTGCGTCTGTGTAAGCAGGTGAGAACGTCAGCTAGACTGCCTCTAGTACTTTAGTACTGAATTCAGGTTTTGTCAAGAATGCGGCTAACGCGATCGTCAAGGCGATGAGTCTACGATCGCGCCCTGGGTATCGATCTTCAACAATTCGACTTGCCCATTGACTCCCTGATCGGCCCAAGCCTGGCCCATAGCTGATTTAACGGCTGCTGCGGTGGCTGGGCCTGCCAGTGCTAAGAGAGTCGGCCCTGCGCCGCTAATCACCATTCCGTGTGCGCCTGCGCTTAGAGCCGCCGATCGGACAGCTTCATAGCCGTGAATCAAGGGCTGACGATAGGGTTGATGAATTCGATCTTGTAGGGCAGCTTTGAGCCAGTTGGCGCATCCGGTCTCTAAGCCCCGCAGCAACAGTCCCAAGTGAGCGGCATTAAAAACTGAGTCAGCCCGACTGTATTCGGTGGGCAACACTCGTCGGGCTTCTGCGGTAGAAAGCTCAAAGTTGGGGATCGCCACGATCGGGACAATAGATTGATCCCAGGGAATATCACAGATCTCCCAGTCGCGATCGATGCCCGATGCAGCCAGCCGACAGCCGCCCATAAGCGCCGGAACCACGTTATCCGGGTGTCCTTCGATGGCGATCGCTAACTGCATGATTTCTTCTGGGCTGAGGGGCGATCCCGCTAGAGTGTTAGCACCGACTAAGCCGCCCACGATCGCCGTTGCCGAGCTTCCTAATCCTCGCGCTAGGGGCACCTCCATCGCAATCTCAATCTGTATCGACGGAGGCGTTTTGCCGAGGTGCTGATAGAGCTTGATAAACGATTGATAGACGAGATTGCTGGCATCTGTAGACACCCGATCGGCTTCAGCGCCCGTGGCTGTGATCTGCAAAGAGGCTCCATCAGACCGCGAAAATCGAAACTGGTTATGGAGCGTCAGAGCAGCCCCCAAGCAATCAAACCCCGGCCCAATATTTGCAGTCGTCGCCGGGACTTTGACCTTAACCGTAGAAGCGATAGACATAGGCAACCTAGAGTGAATGAGCTTGTCTGGAGAGAAGTATCCGTATACTCTATTTCACCAGATTGAGGACTCAATCTGATTGCAAGTTCACTCCTAGTAGATTGCTAATCAAAAACCCTGATCAACAAATAGTCTCTATCTAGAGACTGGTTAGAGTGAATGTCTCAATGTATTAATTATCATCAGATTCAAACGGCTGCCGATCGGGCATAGATATCACTAGGGATCATCTGCTTAGGCCGTCGGATTTTTCCTCCGTTCTTCGATGTCTTCTAAGGTGCGGAGGATCAGCCGTTTTGCCTGAAGCTGCCAGCCCAACTTTTGGATGTTAAACGCGATCGCGCCACCGACGATCGTGGCGATAAAATCTAAAGGTTGAAAGGACGAGATGCCGAATAACAGTCCCAAACCCGCGATTCCCCAAAAGGGCAGAGCTACGGTCTGGCGCTGGGTCTCAACCAGTTTGCGGATCGGATCGGTGGGCATCTCTGCCAACAGCGTTTCTTTGACTGCCTGCTGTTCTTTGGCGTTGACCGATAGCCCAATCTTCTGTCTGAGTTTTTCCATCTTGCGGGCATCAGTGCTGTATTGGGTTAGCTCATCTTCTGCCATCAACACCAGCCGTTCACACTGTCCCATCGTTTGACCTCAATTCCGTTGATCTCTATTGTTCATCAAAAGTTGCTCGAATGATAAGTTTGCGATTCTCCTTGGCATAACTCATGATCCATCCCTCTTCTACTTGGGCTGATTACTGGACTCTTGATCCCACGATCGCTTTTCTCAATCATGGCTCGTTTGGGGCGTGCCCATTGCCTGTGATGCAGTTGCAGCAGGCGCTACGTCAGCGAATTGAGCGGCAACCTCTGCAATTTTTTGGGCGAGATTTAGAAACGTTGCTCGATCGTGCCAGAATCGACCTAGCGGCATTTGTGGGAGCAGATGCGGATGATCTGGCCTTCGTGCCCAATGCAACGACGGGCATCAACACGGTTCTCCGGTCTTTGAAGTTTGAGCCAGGCGACGAACTGCTGACGACAAATCAGGAATATAATGCCTGTCGAAATGCGCTGGATTATGTAGTAGAACGATCGGGTGCCACCCTCGTCGTAGCAGAAATTCCCTACCCGATCGAGTCGTCTCAGCAGGCGATCGAGCCAATTTTAAACGCTGTCACCCCTAGAACTCGACTGGCATTGCTCGATCACGTCACGAGTCAAACAGGGTTAGTGTTTCCGATCGCCGAAATCATTCAGGCGCTAACCGCTCAAAGAGTCGAGACCTTGATCGATGGTGCCCACGCACCGGGAATGGTGGCGATCGATTTGACGGCGATCGCTCCCACTTATTACACGGGCAACGGCCACAAGTGGCTGTGTGCACCTAAAGGAGCCGCCTTTTTGTATGTGAGACGCGACAAACAATCCCAGATTCGGCCGTTAACCATCAGTCATGGAGCCAACTCGCCGCGCCGCGATCGCTCTCGGTTTCGTCTAGAGTTCGATTGGACAGGAACCGATGATCCTACGGCTTATTTGTGCGTCCCCGAAGCCATCCGATTTATGGGATCACTATTGCCGGGAGGCTGGACTGAGTTGATGGAAAATAACCGAACCAAAGCGATCGCCGCCCGAAAAATTCTCTGCGAAATTCTGAAGGTTGTGCCTCCCAGTCCTGACCAGATGATCGGCGCTTTGGCAACCGTGCCTCTATCAGATGGCTCCTACGTTGAATTACAGGATGCGCTGCTCGAAAAGTTTGGGATCGAAGTCCCGATCGTGCCTTACCCAACCGCCCCTGCTCGATTAGTCCGCATTTCTGCCCAGATCTACAACACGTTGGATCAATATGACCAGCTAGGACGGGCGATCGTCCAACTTTCTGCCCCCAATCAGACTTGAATCGAACCCTAAAGAAACTGGCTCCCAAAAATTACAGATCTTTTGTGTAAAGGTGAGATAAAAGATTCCGCAATCTCTACCACGAGAACGCTCATAGGGTTGGGCACTTTAAGGCTGGCAGACCCCCGACAGGTGATTTTTGCGTGGGCGTTTGCTCATCCCTGCTACCTGGACTTCTCCCCCATGCTCTCAAACCTTCTCAAACTCGATTTTCCGCTCTGGCAATATCTCAACCAACCGCTAGGTGAGCTTACTTACCCGGTGGTGCTCAACCCGCGTCGTTTTTGGCGGCTCCATCGAGTGGAGCTTTTAGAACGATGTCTAGGAAAGAGTTCTGAGTCAAAAGAGCGACGTGACTAACGCTCATAGGAGTAGACATCACCCGCTTGTTGAAATAACGTTGACGATCGCTCTGACAACCGTTGCAGGTCGCCCGCTTCTAGATTCCAGGCAAATGCTTCGACATTGTGCTGAATCTGCTGGCGATCGAGGGTCAGCCCAGAAATCACGGCTTCTACGCCCGGCTGTTGATTGACCCAGTTTAAAGCAACCTGAGCGATCGTCTTTTCATATTTTTGGGCTACTTGCGCCAGCGTTTCCAACAGATCGCCCACCGCCGCCCAGCCGCCGTGAGCCTGAATCATCTGGCTATAATAAAAGGATCGGGCATGATCAGCCGCATTTTGGGGCGCTTTCACACTGCGAAACTTGTCGGATAGAAATCCTCCAGCTAAGGGCCCGTAGGCCAGCAGTCCGATTTTGTGTTTTAGACAGAGGGACTGCATAGACGCTTCAACCCGGCGATCGATCAAACTATATTGCACCTGATGGGTGGCGATCGGAGCCATTTTCAACGCTTTTTCTAGCATTGGCGTGTCGAAGTTGGTCACTCCCAGTTTGACAATTTTGCCTTGCTCAACCCACTCATTGAGCAGCGCAAAGGTCGAAGAAAAATCAAGCTGCGGATCGTGCCAGTGAACGTGAACATAGTCGAGGCGATCGCGCTGCAACGTTCGCAACGAGTTTTCAATCTTGCTGCGAACTTGATTAGGAGTCGGAATTCCGCTAAAAAACACTGCCTTTGTGAGCACGATCGTGTCTCGTCCTTTGAGCAATCGCCCTAAAACTTGCTCGCTGCGCCCATAGATATCGGCGGTGTCAAAACCTTTCACCCCCAGCGCAAGATAGGTATCGATCGCCCGCTCTAACTGGGCTTCGGGGATGGCTTTCCAGCTACGATCGTCGATCTGCCAACAGCCAACCACCAAAGGCTTTAACCCAGAATTTAGTTGAGAATTCATAAAAGCAAGATTAAAAGAAAGACCGTTAGCAATCGATAGAGACTAAACCTTTAAACACTGAATGCTTTGAAAATCGAGTCTAGAGGGTTAGGTTGCAGGTGATAATAGGTGAACTGCACCCTGCTTTTTAAGCATCCCGACTCGGTTTTTGCAGTTTTTAACGATATTGACAGGCGCTTTCACCTGTTCTATTCCTCAAACTTATGACAAGGCAGCGAGTTCTTTCTGGCATTCAAACCACGGGCTATCTTCACCTCGGTAATTATCTAGGAGCCATCCGCAACTGGGTCGAAGGGCAACGTCACTATGACAATTACTTCTTCTTGGCAGACCTCCATGCAATTACGGTGCCCCACAACCCAGAAACCCTGGCGGCAGACACCTATGCGATCGCTGCGCTCTACCTCGCTTGCGGCTTAGATTTACAATACACTACGATTTTTGTGCAGTCGCACGTTCCGGCTCACGCTGAATTGGCTTGGTTGTTAAGCTGCATCACGCCGCTCAACTGGCTAGAAGATATGATCCAGTTTAAAGAAAAAGCGCTAAAACAGGGGCAAGACGTAGGCACAGGGTTGCTCACTTATCCTGTATTGATGGCGGCCGATATTTTGCTCTACGAACCCGATAAAGTGCCCGTCGGCGAAGACCAAAAACAGCATTTAGAACTGACTCGCGATTTAGTCGATCGCTTCAATCACAAGTTTGCCACCCCTGAGCACCCCGTTCTCAAACGTCCTGCTCCCCTGATTCGGGCTGAAGGGGCACGGGTGATGAGCCTCACCGATGGCACCCGCAAAATGTCAAAGTCTGACCCGTCTGAGTTAAGTCGGATCAATTTGCTAGACCCACCAGACGTGATTCAAAACAAGATCAAGCGCTGCAAAACAGACCCGATTCGTGGGCTGGTGTTTGGTGATGTCGATCGTCCCGAATGCAACAATCTGCTGACGCTCTACATGATTTTGTCTAATCAGACTAAAGAAGCTGTGGCCGCAGAATGTCAAGATATGGGCTGGGGTCAGTTCAAACCCTTGTTGACCGAAACTCTGATTGCGGCCTTGCAGCCCATTCAAGCAAAATATCAGGGGATCATGGACGATCGCGGCTATTTAGAATCGGTGCTGCGAGACGGCCGCGAAAAAGCCTCAGCGATCGCTAACGCAACTTTGACTAAAGCCAAAAAAGCCATGGGATACACCTTGCCGCTCTAAGGTGATCCGTCCACACCTCTAAGTTCCTGTAAAGATGACAGGGATCAGCCTTCAACCTAGACTTGATCCCCAATAATTCCTAGCAAACGCCTTACCCGATCGCCCATGTCGCACCCCTCACGCCCGCTCCCCTCGTTCCGCTCGGCTGCTCAGTCTGGCGAATTTTTAATCACGGCTGAAGTCGCTCCTCCCAAAGGGGGCAACCCCGCTCATATGCTAGAGATGGCGCAGCTTCTCAGAGGGCGAGTTCATGCGGTCAATGTCACCGATGGCAGTCGGGCCGTGATGCGAATGTGTGCCTTGGTGTCGTCGGCGCTGCTGCTGCAACAGGGCATTGAGCCGATCTGTCAGGTGGCGTGCCGCGATCGCAACAGCATCGGTCTCCAAGCTGACCTGCTTGGGGCCCACGCGCTAGGAATTTATAACATCTTGGCGTTGACGGGCGACCCGGTGAAGGCAGGTGATCATGTAGATGCAAAAGCCGTATTTGAGCTAGAGTCTGTGCGCTTGCTGCATTTGATCGCCAAACTCAATTTAGGCGCTGACTGGAACGATCAATCTCTATCGGATGGCGAAACTACCTTGTTTGCTGGCGCGGCCGTTGATCCCCAGTGTGGGAGTTGGTCAGGGTTGCAGCGGCGATTTGAGCGCAAAGTAGAAGCGGGTGCCCAGTTTTTTCAGAGCCAGCTAATTTCAGACTTCGATCGCTTAGAAAAATTTATGGATCACCTCGGTTCGCCCGCCGGAAAACCCGTTTTAGCAGGGATTTTTCTACTCAAGTCTGCCAAAAATGCCCGATTTATTAATCGCTGTGTGCCGGGTGTTCAGATTCCAGACTCTATCATCGATCGCTTAGAGCGCGCCTCTGATCCTCTCCAAGAAGGTCTAATGATTGCAGCAGAGCAGGTGCAACTCGCCCGCCAACTCTGTCAGGGCGTGCACATGATGGCGGTGAAGCGCGAAGATCTGATTCCCCAGATTCTCGATCTGGCAGGCATCGCTCCCGTGGGCAAAGCGACTCCAGTCACGGTATGAGTCACTGATCTGGGTGGGTTTGGGCTACGATCGTTCCATATCACCCCCTGCCCCTGTCACCGAGAAGATCCGCCGATGACCGAAAGCCCGATCACTCAAAATCCATTTATCGTCGGCAGAACTATTCCGTCCGATCGCTTCGCGGGGCGCACCTCAGCGATCGAGACCGCCTTTGATCAGATTCTCAGCCGCAGCAATCTCGCCCTTTGGGGCGGCCCAGGCATCGGCAAATCGTCGTTTTTAGAACTCCTCGCCTCGCCCAAAGCCTGGCAACTGAGAGGACACGACCCCTCTAGCGCCATCATCGTCTTGCTGAGTTGTTTGAGCATTGCCCCCTTTAGTGCCGTCAATTTTTGGCGCGAGATCATGGTGCTGATTCACGAGGCTTTAGAAAAAGAGCCAGCGTTGCAGGCAGAAGTCCGTAAATTTTTAGATCAGGGCAACACGACTAAAGATGGGCTACGATCGCTGCTGCGACAAATTGGCAAGCAAGACAAATTTCTGGTGCTGCTAGTCGATGATTATGACGCTGCTCTGCGACCCCAAGATGGCTATAGCGACAGCGACATAGCCGTTTTTTTAAGCGACTGCCGAAACATTGCTTCTCACGCTAGAGAGCGGCAGTTTCTCTCGATGGTCGTCACCTCGCTGCGACGGTTAAATGAACTTGGCCCCAAACTCAAGCCCGACGGCTCCCCCTGGTATAACCACTATCTGTTTCAACCTCTCAAGCCCTTTGAAGAGACAGAAGTGGCGGCTCTGTTGGGCTGTATGCTCATGACTCCGGCTCTCAGGGATGGCATTCGAGAGATCGCAGACGGCAACCCAGCGCTGCTGCAAAACGCCGGACATCTACTCTATCGGGAATTGCGGACGGGGCACATCCCCAACGCAGAAGCGTTTGCCCAAGATTTTCAGCGCGCCACGGTGCACTATTTTGAAGATATGTGGAACCTAGGCAATCAGGTTGAGCAAACCCTAATGATGCTGATTGCCCTCTGCGGGCTAAAGGGTCGCCTGCTCAAAAAACACTATGATCTAGGAGATATCGATCTCGTTTTTAGCCAAAAAGAGCGAGAATTGACAGATTTAGAAGAGCGGGGCGTGGTGATATCGCGACGGCACGATAGTCAAAAATCCTATAGGTTTGCCTCTTCGATGATGGAGTGGTGGGTGATCAAAGAGATCGAAAACAGCAATGAAGAGAGTTTGCACGATCGCCAAAAAGAATTTCTCAACCTCATGAGTCACAAACAGGCCGAGAACGTTACAAAAGCCATTCGCTGGTTGTGGCAGCATAAAGAAGAGGTGCCCTCTATTCTGGAATGGTTAGGGAAAGTGTCAGCAGCATTGCCGAAAGGATTGATCCAGGGTTAATCTAGCCAAATATCTAAAATATATCTATGAGTTTCCCGATCGCTCGGAGAAATCCTTACATCATCGGTCGCCCGATCACAGAGCCGAGCCTGTTTTTTGGACGCGAAAGTCTGTTTCAGTTTGTGGCAGACAACCTCTACAAGGGTTCTCAAGTGATTTTGCTGCACGGTCAGCGCCGCATTGGCAAGTCATCGGTGCTGGCTCAGATTCCCAATTTCGTTGACCTTGAACAGTTCGCCTTTGTTCCGCTCTCTTTAGAGGGCGACAGCCAAAAACCCCTAGACGAAGTTTTGCACGAACTGGCGAGAGATTCGCTAGAGCACTTTGGCTTGATGGGCACGATCGTCCTCCCTTCAATGGCAGAGCTAAAGGCCGACCCCAAGATTTTTGTCGATCGCTTCCTTCTAGACCTGCGCCAAGCCCTCAAGGTGCAAAATCTCGTGCTGTTGCTAGACGAGTTTGACGCATTTTATAGTCTCAAGGTTGCAGCGGGACACCTGTTTCAATATCTTCAGTCAGAGGTTTATCACCATTCTGATCTCTACATCATTCCGGTGGTCGGGCGACAACTCAACGATCTGCCTGAATTGGTCAGCCTTTTTCGTGAAGCCCCCAATCAAGAAGTTGGGCTGCTCGATCGCCGCAGTGCTGAGCGGCTGATCACCAAACCTGCGGCAGGACTGCTGGAGTATAGCCAGGGGGCGATCGACGCGATTTTAGATCTCTCAGCCGGGCACCCCTACTTTACGCAGGTGGTTTGTTTTGCCGTGTTTTCTCACGCCAGAGAAGAAAATCGCTGGCAGGTGACTCGCGCTGATGTTGACAGCATTATCGAAAAAGCCCTAGAACTGGGCGAAGGCGGGCTAGCCTGGTTTTGGGATGGGTTGCCGATTCCAGAGCGGGTCGTTTTTTCAGCCGCCGCCGAAGTGCCTGAGACAAAACTGATTTTTGATCAGCCTCACGATGCCTCGCTGCTTAACTTTAGCCAAGAAGAACCCCTAGCCTTGCTGCGCGATCGTGGGGTCATTCTCACGCCATCCCTGCACGATGCCCAGTTTCATCTCGCTGACTGGAATTTTTTGCAGCCTGTTGGGGCAAAATTCCGGCCCACCGGAACCACGATTCCCCCCAGAGTTGCCACATTTCGCGTGACGATCGAGCTAGTCAGGCGCTGGTTGGTCAAACGCCACCCCTTACAGCACGAGATTTGGGAGCTAGAGCGGCTTGATCCTGAAATCGAGCAGGACTATCAAGCGATTAAAAAAGCGCGGCCCTTTGGCGTGACTCTCAGCATTATCAGTCGGCTCAGTCCGATTTTGGGAGCTAACCCCAATCACTTTGGGGCGTTGTTTGATCTCGCAGAATGCTTTATGGAAATTCGCAACTTTAGTCAGGCGGTGAAATATTACGATCGTGCCTACCGAGTTGACCCCGTGCGGGCCAAAGACGGGTTTCTTCAAGCCCTGTGGGACTATGGTGAAGAACTTCGAGAAGAAGGGCATTTAGAAGAATCAAAAGCCGCCCTAGAGCGGGCCTTAGACATTGCTCCTCACAACCCAGAGATTGATGAACTGTTAGAAAAAATTTACAAAGAAGCGCAATATAGCAGCTATTTTAAGCCAGCGTTTCCCCCCAGTCAGCCTAGAGGGTCTTTGCCCAGCGTCCTGTTAGAAGACGTGCCCGAAGTCGTTTTAGAAAGCGATTTGAAAACTCTGCAAACCCAGTTTAGCGACGTGTGGGAACTCGTTGAAGACAACGCGCCTTCTGACATCAAAGAGCGTGCCCTAGAGCGACTAGAAGAAGTCAAAGAAATCTTTACGACTCAAGAGCTAAATCTGACGACGATGGCCTATGTGCGGCAGTGGTTTGCAAAATATGTTCCTGCGCCTCTCAGCGATGCAGTGATTCGCTTTTTAGAAGACACGATCGCGAGAGTCACCCCACAAGATGATGCCGATCGTTAAACATAAAAGAATGGAGCTAAGCGGGTTCGAACCGCTGACCTCTGCAATGCCATTGCAGCGCTCTACCAACTGAGCTATAACCCCTCGTTGAGTATATTATCATGGCGCAAACCCAATCATCTAGTCAAGCCACCTAACTTTGGTAAGCTAATAAGCAGATTGCCCGCAGAATTTGAGAGAGGCTATGACTGAGACACCCCAAGAGTTGCCTAACTCTGAGCATGAGACGGCTCAAAGTCAGGTAGAGGCAGAAGCCCTATTAAAGTCGCTGCGCCGCAAAGAAGGCAGTTGGGTCGAGTGGGGTCAAGCGTGCCAGACCTTGCAAAAATCAGGCTACAGCCCCCAAGCGATTTTTGAAGCCACCGGGTTTGAGCCGATTCAACAAAATCAGATCATTGTCGCGGCCCAAGTCTATAGCTCGATCGTCAGCACGGGCGTGTCAGAGGCGGTGCAGGGTCACTTTTGGCAAAAGGGCAGTGATTCGCTCTATGAGCTACGCATTCTCACCCAAACTGAGCGAGCCGCCGCCGCCAGCTTTGTGGTCGAAAAAGAGCTAGACATTGATGAAGCGCGAGAAGTGGCCCGTGCGGTCAAAGATGTCTCTCGGTTTAAACCACCTGAGGAATTCACCACTCATCCGGGAGATGCGGTGGCGCTGCAAGTCTGGAAAAGTGCCAGAGAAAAAAGTGATTTGCAGGCCCGATCGATTCTCATTGCCAAGGGGTTGAAGGTTTGCTCACAGTGCGACAGCCCGCAAAAAAATCGAGCAACTATTGACCGATTTCACCGTCACCCCCGTGCGTCCGGCTCCGGGTTTGCCTGTTTATCGGCTAGAGACCGATGAAGATCTGCCTCGAATTTTGCCTGTGGTCGGCAAGTTGCCCTTAACGAAGGCCGATTTACAGGCTGTCCCCCTGGTTGAAGAGACTGGGGCGTTTCAACTCGTGCAGTTTTCTGGAACCGGAGCCTGGGTGCCGATTCCTGGCTGGCAAGTGATTCGCAGAGCAGAAGACCCGATCGTGCTTTTGGGCGACAGCGATCGCCTCCCGACTCCGTTGCCCGGCGCGATCGGGGAAGTCGTAATCGTGGTCGATCGGGCCCAGCGCCAGTGGAATGATCAGAACTATTTTGTGGTCGCCGAAGCCGAGCAGTTGCAGCTACGCTGGTTTGCAGACCCTCCAGAGGTGCCGCTGTTAGGGTCAAGTGGTGTTGATCATGCGTCCCAAAAAGGTGCTAGATGAAGACTATACCAAAGAGCTTTGGCAGATTGACGAATAGCCCGATCGGTCAACAGCGATAGCCCTGATAGGGCACGCCGACTCGATAATAGCGGCTGGGGTCGCGAGCGCAGACCGATCGACTCAAAGCAAGCTGCGGGGGAAAGTCTTTTCCCCTCAAGCCGGGGGCGATGATCCACAGATTTTGGGGCGAAGAGTCGTTGATTTTGGGGCTTTTCAGAGACTGCCACACGGAGTCATAACCCTGCGATCGCTGCAAAAACGCAAATTTGGTTTTAGAATCAGCTTTCAACAGGTCTAGGGCAAAGCTCAAGCCCAAGGCAATGTCTTGCCAATCTTGATGAGCCATCACCACGATCGTCGATTCTGAGGCGTTTGACTGGATCGTTTTGGCAACTTGCTGAGGCTGATAAGGTTTGAGAAAGACGCGATCGGAGACCACAAATCCGCAGCTAATCAACCCTGCTAAAACCAGAGGAAGTAAGGGTTTGAGTCGAAAATCCTGGTCGGATCGTCCTTTCCAGAGGCTGGCTCCTATCAGGGCACACACCGCAGGATAGTAGATGAAGTTATAGCGAGGCACTTGCGTCAGATCTTTGTGAAGCAGGTAGACGATCGCCAAAAACTCGACCAACACCCAGCCAATAAAGCTAGCTAGCGTCAGAGTTTCCCAGTGGGTTTCTGGAGTTTGCCAAAGTTTTTTCAGTCCTTTAAGCACTTGCCAAGTCAGCCAACCGCTAAACAGCAGCATTAGCACCGCCGCCGGAATCACGACCCAGAGAGGCTGATTTTCAACCGGAAGCGCGATCGTCATCAGCACCCAGCCCGCCAATAGCTGATAGAGCGGCGCAATCACCGTTAACCAACCAGCTTGAGTGGGGGTTAACCAATCCGTTTCGGGGCGGCTCAAATGACCCAAAAAGGTCGGCAGCCAAGGCAGATAAATCAACCCAATGCCACCCGCGGCCATGAGCAGCGCCAGCCAACTATGACGATAAAAGTCCACAGGTGCTTTGAAAGTTGAGCGGTGAAGGTTGAAAACCAAGACAGCTAGAGTGAGCAGTTGAGCGATCGTGGCCAAAATAAAAAAATAGTGGACGTAGAAACCCACGCCGTTGACCGCGACCCAGCCCAGCCACACACTGGGTTGCAGGCGTTGCTCTCGCAAGTCTTGCTGAAGGCGAATCATGCCTAACAGCGCCAGACTGAGCAGCAGCATAGGCACCGTGTAGTGACGCGCTTCTTGAGAGAGATAGACCGCGAAGGGAGACACCGCCATGACGATCGCGCCCACCAACCCCGCAGGTTTTGAGAAGGCAGTCCGATTTAGCGAATAGATCGCAAAGATCGAGCCGACTCCGGCTAGGGCAGGCAGCGATCGCAGCTTCCAAACCCACGATTGGTTAACAGGTTGCAGCCAACTCAGCCACTCGTGCAGCCAGCAGAAAAACAGGGGCGGATGAACGGATTGAATCGAGACCGCGTGAGCGATCGCCGCGCAGGTCGTCGGCTGGAGCGTAAAAAGCTGATCTAGCGCCGATCGAGAAAAAGCGGACTCTAAAGGGACATCAAGATAGCTGCGCCCCAGGCTAAAAAGCGCCGTAATCACTTCATCCATCCACAAATCTTTAGCGTCTAGATTCCAAAACCTCAACAGTGCCCCCAAAAAAACCACTCCAATCAAAATCAGAGCGTGGGAAAAGACTCTCATAGCGATCGACCGACGTTGGAGACTGCACTTTACACTGGAAAAGACTTTACCGAAAGACCACTAAGGAGCAGTGTTATGAGCGAGCCAGCCCCGTCTCTGCGAATCATTGGCTTAACGGGAGGCATCGGTATGGGCAAAACAACCGTCTCTGACCATCTCTCTAAAACTTATCAATTGCCCGTTTTAGACGCTGATCTTTACGCCAGAGCCGCCGTACAGCCAGGGACAACAATCCTCAAAGCGATTAGCGATCGCTACCATGCCGACATTCTCTTGCCCGATGGCAGCCTCGATCGCCGCCAGCTTGGAGAGATCATCTTCACTCAGCCCGCTGAACGCCTTTGGCTCGATCAGCAAATTCACCCCTACGTGCGACAAGCGCTGAGTCAAGATCGCGATCGCTTCATTCAGCAATCCGCAAATCAGCCGATCGTCCTCGTAATTCCGCTATTATTTGAAGCCCAAATGACCGACCTGGTGACAGAAATCTGGGTGGTCTCGTGCCCGCTAGCCCAACAGATTCAGCGGTTGATGCAGCGTGAATCGTTGACTCCAGAGCAAGTAAACGCCCGCATTAACAGCCAAATGGCGATTGCTGAAAAGCGCGATCGGGCCGATGTTGTATTAGACAACGCTTCGACATTAGACCATCTGATCCAGCAGGTCGATCGGGCAATCTGTCATTCATTCTCGCCAGAGTTGGATAAATCCTCCGGCTGACGGCTAGACTGGCTATGACTCGAATTCGGACTATGGCTCAAATTCTGACTATGGCTCAAATTCTGAACTCATTCCTTCAAACTGCAAGCTCTTCTAACCCCACTTGAGAAACGGCTATGGGCGCAACGCTAAAACAAATCGCGGGCTTTCTAGACAACAAAGACTGGAAATATCGCCTCGACCCCGCAGAGTGCCGCATTCTGACAGGCGTATATGGTGAAAACATTGAAGACTTTCTCATCGTCATTCAGCTAGATGAAGACGGAGAATTTTTTGAGATTTTTGCGCCTCGCGTTTTAGCCGGAGTCAAAGATCATCCCCACAAGACTGCAATTTTGCAAACCATGCTCTGCATTTCATGGGAAACCAAAATGCTTCAGTGGGAATATGACCCCTCAGATGGCGAAATTCGCGCCATTATTGAGTTTCCGCTAGAGGATGCCATCTTGACCGAGCGCCAGTTTTATCGATGCCTTCACAGCCTTGTTCAGCTAGTTGATGAGTTAGCCCTGCCCCGACTGCAAGCGGTGATGGAGACCGGAGAAGACCCCGGCGACCTCGAAGAAGGCGAACGGCTGCTGCTGGCCCTGCAAGAAGAAGCGCCCGGACTGTTGACCGTCTTAGAACGCGCCATGGAAGCCCGCAAACGACGCGGCAGACATTCGCCCGACAAAGAGAAAGAGTGACGGTTTATCCTTATTTCGCTGCTAGTCTTCGATCGCTTCTCCTCCCACTACCACATCGCGAATTCGCAAACTTGGGCCGCCACAGCCCACAGCTAGGCCACTCTGCCCACCTTTGCCACAGCCGCCTGACTCATCCCAATAGAAGTCATCGCCAATGCCTTCAATGTCTGCCAGGGTTTTAAAGGCGTTGCCAGAGAGGGTGACATCGCGCACGGGTTCGGCGATCTCACCATTGCGAATCATCCACGCTTCGCCCGCCGTGAAGGTAAACATCTCTCCATTGGTCATGCCGCCTAGCCAATTGCGGGCATAGACCCCTTCTTTGATGCCGCTAAATAAGTCTTTGACGGGGGTCTTGCCCCGCTCGATCCAGGTATTGGTCATGCGCACGATCGGGGGAAAGTGATAGTTCAAGCATCGGGCATTTCCCGTGGGAGATTCTTCTAACTTGCCCGCCGTCTCCCGCGAATGCAGACGACCCACCAAAACCCCGTCTTTGATCAGTTGGGTCGTGGTTGCCGGAACGCCCTCATCATCATAGGAATAGCTGCCGCGATGCCCTTCCAGAGCCGCTCCATCAAAAATCTGCAAGTCTGGCGAACCAAACCGCCGCCCTAGGCTCATCACTTCAAGCAAATCGGGATTCTCATAGGCCATGTCGGCTTCTGAGAGATGCCCAAACGACTCGTGAACAAAAAGCCCCGACAGGATTGGGTCAATCACCACCGTGTAGGCGTTGCCCTTGACCGGAGGCAGCGCCAGCGAGTCAACGGCCCTTTGCGCCGCGCTGCGAACCTGTCCCTCTAACCCCATCAGGTCTTCATAGGCATTGCGAGAGCCGATCGTTTCTCGCCCCGTCTGCACCGTTTCACCACTGCGGGCAGTTGCCGCAAAGCGCATCTCAATATCAACCCAAGACTGTTCAATAAACGTGCCGTCTGAGGTGGCTAAAATCATTTTCTGGGCGCTGTCGCCATAGCGCACTGAGACCGTAGCGATGCGAGGATCGACCGATCGTAAGAGTTCGCCATAATCTTCACAGAGAGATTTTTTCTGCGCGATCGCGATCTGTCGGGGGTCAGTGCCCTTGAGGGGAAGAATGCAGGTGTCTTGAATTGGCTCGATCGCGGCAAGAGTCGTTTCATCAGTGCCCACTAGACGGGCCGCCGCGATCGCGTCCTCAATGCGCTCAGACAGCGTAGAGAGTTGATTAAAGCTAGCAAACCCCCAACCGCCTTTGTGACATGCTCTCACCTGTCCTCCTATCGAGATGCCTTCACTCAGGGTTTCGATTTTGGTGCCCCTGAGCAAAATATCGGTGCCTTCAGCCGCTTCTAAGCGAATGGCTAAATAATCAACCTGAGAGCGATAACGACGAACCAAGTCAGCCAGGAGGTTTTTGGTGTCAGTCAGGGCATGGGTCATTGCGTTTAGAAACCTTATCGACTGCCTCTATTGTGCCTCTATTGTGTAATCGATCGCGACAGGTTGCACCCTCTGACTCTCCATAAAAAATCCCGTGACCCAACGCAGCACTCAGCGGCGATCGAATCACGGGCCAGGTTTTTCTTAACTCTAGGGTGCAGGCACACCAAGTGCCACTCACCCAACGTCTAGTCTTTAGAGTTACGCAACCGAATCAACTGACGACGCATCTCTGGTGAGGCGGCAATTTCAGAAATCTCCTGAGCCTCTACCTCGACTTGGATCGGCTCCATATATTCATCACTGCCGCAAGTGAATGCCTCAAGCAGCATCTCTAGAAGTTGTTCGCGGTCTTTTAACGCCCGCTTTTCTTCAACTAATCTGAACTTGAGATGAATCTCACACTCATAAACACCCACCTCATGGTTATTCGGGGGTTGACATTCCAAGGAATCGTACTTCATTTAGGAAAGCAGTCCCTACGACGCTACAACTGGATAAGGGCTTCAAATCAGGATTGGCGGAAAACCTTGCCTTTCAACCGCTCACACTTTGAGCAACTGAATGCAAATGTTTCTTCATGCGCTTAAACCTAACATCTTCAGAAAGTAATTCAGATCAGCTAGATAGCTGAATCATCAAACAAACAAGATGAAATTTGGGAATGTAAAAGCATTTATTCAATTTGATGAAGCTCACTAATACATTCCTTATTCGGAAGGGGGTTACGGTCAGTTATAAGAGAGTTAATCATGAATTAGTACCGTAATAACACCCATTTTTGAAGGGGCGAAAATTAGAAGAACTCGGCGAAAAATAGCAGGTGCTTGATTGCTTAAACAATAATTTCTTCTAAGGGCTGTGAGGGCGGTCAGCGGAGGCTTTTGACTTCCTAAAAAGTGATCTAAATCACTTGTATAACGCTGATATAAGATCGTGTGTTTATATACTTGAACGAGAAAATTATACTTAATTTCATAGAAGTTGACTGGCTGAAATAGTCCTATCTAAACAAGTTCTTAGTTCTAGCTCTAAGTTTGAGAGATAGACTCACTAGTGCGATTTTGCACCTATCGGTAATCAAATAACTCCGTAATGAAGGCAGATTCAAAGCGAATTGTTCTTGAATTTGACATCGACTCACCCTAAATTAAACGTCTATTTAGGGAGTCAGTACTGATTAAATAAGTGTGATTTATTTAACCTTAGTTTACTTATTTAATTTTTTGAGTTGTAAAAAATTAGCGTTATCAGCCTGAGGTTAGCTCAGATTATGGCGGCAAATCCGATTAATTTCTCACAAGTTCAAATGAGTCGATCGCAGACCAACCCTCAATCAATTTACCCTGAGCTAACTGGTTAGAAAGCGCAGAAACGATCGCAGTTATCACCTTGCAAGGGTGATTCACCAACACCATCAGTAAAACCACTGATAAACGTCATGTTAAATAAATTTCCTGCAAAGATAGACGGCTGTTTGTGTAGTTTTGATGTTGATCCCAGAGACTATTCTGAAAGATTTTTCAGTCAGTGGCGACCCGCTTGATCAGTCGTCAAGGTGAGGTCAGGGGTCTTGAGCACAAGACGGTAAGCTATCCATGAAATCGATAGACGGGCAGCGTAAAGTGAAAGCAACTGCCCTGATTGGGGATAGAATCGACCCAAATCTGCCCATAGTGTGCCCGGATGATGCGCTGACAGAGTGATAGACCAATTCCGTAGCCGTCTTGGGCTTTGTCGCGCTGAAGGCGGAAATGGTCTTCAAAAATTCGTTCTCGATTTTCTTCGGGCACACCCGGCCCATCGTCACAGATGCTAATCTGCACCTTTTGAGCCGTGCGGTGCAGCATTGAGACGTGAATGGTGCCCGCGATCGGGGTATATTTCGCCGCATTGTCGAGAATATTCATTAAAACCTGACGCACTCGCTCTTCGTCAGCGTAGACAACTGGCAGATCACTCGGAATATCGGTATCGACTTTCTGAGACTTGGCGCGGAAACGCTCTTCTAAATTCTCTAAAACCGTTTGGCAAAGGGCACCGAGTTCTAGCTTATGGGGCAAGATTTGCAGTTCAGCGCTGCTGCCCCTAGCGGCTTGCAGAATGTCAGTGATCATGCGATCAATGGTGCGAATCTGCGATCGCCCATGCTTGAGCAATTGGGCAGTCAGGGTCGGCGTGAGGCGATAGCCTTGCCCCCCAGCCGCCTTATGACCAATTTCTAGCGTCTCAATGGCGATCGACGCGGCCGTTAGCGGGTTTCGCAAATCGTGAGCCAGCATTGAAATAATCTGATCTTTAAACTGAAGCTGCGCCTGAAGATCTTCTTTTTCTTTTTTAAGATTAAAGATTTGATCGGTTAGCTGCAATAATTCAGAAGAGTGGGCGATCGAAGAAATTTTAGGAGGTAAGTCTGAGTTAGAAGATTTAGTCTCTTCGAGCACAGAGCCTTCTAACTCAGCCCGGTTTTCTAGAAACTCTTCAACCGAGAACTGCCAGCGTGACCAGCAATCTTTGAGTTGAGCGACTAAATTCGTTCCAGTCAAGGTCTGCCGCGGGTCAGGATGGATCTTGATTAGGGCAGGCGTAGCCACTAGGCGAAAATGCTCGGCTAAATAAGGCTGCTCGCCGACATCGATCACCTGAAGCTCAAACGGATAGTCGGCTCTCAGATCGGTCAAAAAGCGACGAATCTGCTGAATCTGCTCCTTTGCATTGGGTCGCTGATCGACAAATAGCAAGATCTGTAGGGGCACTTCAGCATTGGTTAACGGTTGGGGAGGTGCCTGCATCGTCAGTAAATTACTAGAACAGACAGGGCTAGTTGACTATCAGGGCAGGTTATTGGGCTTGACTGAGCCGAGCCATCGCCCGATCGCAGTTCTATCTGGGAGACGACAACGCTATACTGACGACTCTAGGCGGGAATGCTAGAGATAAAGCTAGGATTGGATATCTAAAGCAGAACAGATCAAGCCATTTACCTGGGATATCTATAGATTATCGCGTTCTGGGCAAGGTCTGTGAGCATGTTTGCCAAGTTTCTGTAGAGTGAAAACAAGAATTGTCGAGACTGGGGCCGATGAAGATTTTGGTATTGACCTGGGAGTTTCCACCGCGCATTGTGGGCGGCATCGCTCGTCATGTAGCGGAGCTATACCCAGAACTGGTCAAGCGAGGGCATAAAGTTCACCTGATCACCGTGCAGTTTGGTCAGGCTCCTCACTATGAAGTGGTTGATGGCGTAGAAGTGCATCGGGTCAGGGTAGACGAGAGCCAAAACTTTTTGCACTGGATCGCCAACATGAACGACAGCATGGGGCGGCATGGGGGCAAGCTGATTGGTGAGGAAGGCTCGTTTGAGATCATTCATGCCCATGATTGGTTAGTGGACGATGCCGCGATCGCCCTCAAGCATCTGTTCAAAATTCCGCTAGTGGCCACCATCCACGCGACTGAGGGGGGTCGAAATAATGGAGTTCACACTGAGGCCCAGCGCTATGTGAATGAGAAAGAGCGGCGATTAGCCTATGAAGCGTGGCGTGTGATTGTGTGCACAGACTTTATGCGGCGAGAAGTAGAGCGATCGCTGCACACGCCTTGGAACAAAATCGACGTGGTTTATAACGGCATTCGCGCTGAGAAAAAGCAGCGTCGCCCTGGCGTTGACCTGCAAGCCTTTAGACGACGGTTTGCCGGAGATGATGAGAAAATTGTCTACTACGTGGGGCGCATGACCTACGAAAAGGGGATCGCTGTGCTGCTCAGTGCTGCGCCAAAAGTCCTGCAAGCGATGGGGACTCAAGTAAAGTTTATCTTTATTGGGGGGGGCAACAGCGATTATCTCAAGGGGCAAGCCTGGAATTTAGGCATTTGGCAAAAGTGCTATTTCACAGGGTTTATGCCCGATGACGATCTCGATAAGTTTCAGACGATCGCCAACTGTGCTGTTTTTCCAAGTCTCTATGAGCCATTTGGCATTGTGGCGTTAGAAAGTTTTGCGGCACGGGTGCCTGTGGTGGTTTCAGATACGGGCGGGTTGCCTGAGGTCGTTCGTCATGGCAAAACGGGGATCGTTACCTGGACAAACCAGCCAGATTCTCTGGCCTGGGGGATTATTGAGGTGCTGAAGAATCCTGACTATGGTCAGTGGTTGGTTGAAAATGCCTACAAAGATCTGGAGGTGCGGTTTAACTGGGCAAAGCTGGCCCAGCAGACTGAGGCGGTTTATGGGCGAGTGCTGCACGAGCGATCGCAGGTTGAGTGGTAGCTAGGGGTCGAGATTTGGGAATGAGATCCTTCGATTAGCAATACCGATCGGGCGCAGGGTAGATGTCCAAACCATAGCGGATGAGCGACCTGTGCGATCGCTCATCCGCTAGTTCACTGACTCAATCTATCAGTCTGTCGTGGGTCTACTCGGTCTTAGCGGTTATTAACGCCGCCAGGTAGACACTCGACTGGAATTGGGTTTGCACTCTGATTAGAGCTAGAGCGATCGGGCGCAGAATAAGCCCGGTTAGTCATTTCTGAAGGCATCGCACTCTGCATTTTTGACAATCCGTTATCGGCATTGGACACATGCAGGTTTAGATTCGACTCGCCGCCAGCCGTGCCTGCCGGGCCATTCATGCGAAACGGAATCGCCGCGTTGGGATTGTGAGCCGAAAACTGCCCATCTCGACTCATGCCGTTTGAGTCATAGTTGCTAGAGCTAGTCATCGAGTTCATCGCGCCGTAGCTGCTATCAGAGGAATTCATGGCCACCGGACGATTTTGAGGGTCTGGTGCAGAGTTTAAGTTTGACTCACCGCCAGCCGTGCCTGCCGGGCCATTCGTGCGAAACGGAATCGCCGCGTTGGGATTGTGAGCCGAAAACTGCCCGTCTCGACTCATGCGATTTGAATCGTAGCTGCTAGCAGAAGGACTCGGCTGATTCATCGCTTCTGAACGGTTTTGAGGAATCGTTGCAGTGTCATAACTCGATTGACTTGAGTCTGCATTGTTTGATGTTGCCGACACTGAAACCTGATCGCTAGAGCCGTTATCGATCGGGCCGCCAATGCCACCGTTGATATAGGCCGAACAATCCACTGATCGCCCAGTCTGCTGAGTCGCATCAGGAGACATGCCGCGATTGTAAGGATATTCATTCAAAATGCTAGGGTTGGGATTGAGCACCCCATCATTAACACTGTTGTTGGTGTTAACTTGAGCAAAAGCAGGTAGCCCCGAAAAAGCAGCTAGCCCAGTCGCTCCTAAAAGAGCAACTATGCGTTTGACTAAACGATCGTGACTGAATGAGTTCATAAAAGACGCTCCAACAAACTAGAAAATGTAGTTTTATAACTCCACTACTCTAAGAAACAATCGCGATCGCGTTCTCTGTCATTAGGAGTCGATAGAGGTCTATCTAGGGTGAGATCTCAGGAAAATCTATGGAATCGTGGTCAAACACTCAGGATTGAAAAAACTTCACCACCGCTTGAGTGAGTCCTTCTAGGGTATATTCTTCAGCTTCTACATCCACCCGTCCGAGTAGCGCCTGGCAGGTTTTTGAGGTTTGAGGCCCGATCGAGGCGATGCCAACCGTTTCTAGATAGGTCTGCCACCCCTCTCCTAGCGACATTTCGACGAGTTGACAAAAATATTTCACCGTTTTAGAACTGGCAAACGTGATCACATCGACCTGACGGCTTTGCAGAGCGGCTAAGGCTGCGGGGTCGATCGTCACCGGACACCCCGACTGATAGGCTGCTACTTCGGTGACTTCTGCGCCTTGGTCACTAAACTCTTTGATCAACACCTCTCGCCCACCCGTCTCTACTCTCGGAAACAGCAGTTTCTTGCCCCTCACTGGTTCTGGAAAATTCACCACCATTGAGTCAGCCACAAACGCTGGAGGGATAAAATCGGCTTGTAACCCGCGCTGCTTGAGAATAAATGCTGTTTTTTCACCGACCACCGCAATCTTAATCTCCGCTAGCCCTCTGACATCTTGCAACCGCGAAGCCAACCGCTCAAAGAAATATTCGACCGCATTGCCAGAGGTGAGAATCAGCCAATCAAACTCGTTGAGTCGGGCGATCGCGTCGTCTAAATCCTGCCAATTAGAGGGCGGCGTGATCTCTAGAGTCGGCATTTCAACCACGTCTGCACCTTGCTGTTGCAGCAGTTTAGTAAACTGGCTAGACTGCCCAGCCGATCGGGTAACCAGAATCGTTTTGAGAGAAAGAGTAGGCACAGCAATTGACAGATAAAGAACCAGGATAGATCGGAACGGGTCACCTCTCTCTGTTGAAATAATTGTGGGAGGTCAGCGACGCTAGCGATCGGGCGTTGGGTCAGCCAAAGTAGGCAACAAAAACGACCGTAACCCTACAACCTCGCCAACCACGATCACACAGGGCGACAGTGAATGGTTTGCCGTCTGTGACAGAATCTGTGCCAGTGTGCTGACCCAAATCTGCTGCTGAGGCTGCCCTGCCCACCGAATCACAGCGATCGGAGTTTGTGACGATCGCCCTTGTTTTTGCAAGTGCTGAAGGATCACGTCTAGATGCCGCCCTCCCATGAGAATCACCAGCGTGTCGATTTGGGCTAAAGTCTGCCAGTCTAAGCGATCGGGTTCGTGAGCGCTGAGAACTGTGAAACAGCGACTCAGCACTAGATCAGTCAGGGGAATGCCCGCCAGCAAAGGGGCCGCCAGCGCCGACGAGATGCCCGGAACCACTTCAAATAAGCACCCTGCGGACTTGAGAGCTTGAATCTCAGACGACGATCGCCCAAAAATAAACGGGTCACCGCTTTTAAGCCGAACGACTTGGTTACCCTGTTGACATTGGTCAACCAGCAGGCGATCGATTTGGTCTTGCTTCATGCTGGGCTGTCCACCTCGTTTGCCTACGTTGAACTTTAGGCAGCGATCGGGGACGAGGGTTAATAACTCTAGATCAACCAAGGCATCATAAACGAGCACGTCTGCCTGAGTTAACAACCGATGGCCTTTGACCGTCAGATAGTCAACGGTTCCCGGCCCAGAACCGACGAGATAAACTTTGCCTACTGAAGTGACCATAACGCTGTGAGATCAAAGATCACTCTACTATCGTTAATACTGGTGTTAATGTTAGCGTTAATACTGACGTTAATACTGGTATTGAATTTTTCTCTAAGTTGGACTCAGCGCCAAAGACAGGCGATCGAGAAAATCAAATATTCTAGAAAGAACATTTTCCAGATGAATTGATAGAAGTTCGCGACCTCTCGCGGCTCGTGCAGATCCACGTTTTGACTCCGCATCCACAAAGCGCTCACGAGCACAAGATGACTGACGATTAGAAACGGAGCGTTCACCGACGGCAGCCAAAATGCAGCCATCACCATGCCCAAATAGCAGACAGTCAAGACCCAGCGAGAGAGGTTAAACACGGCTCTCTGACCGACTCTCAAGGTAAACGTGCTGATGTTATATTGACGATCGCCCTCCATATCAGGCACGTCTTTAAAGATGGCGATCGCAAACGTAAATACCAACACAAACAGCGTCAGTGCCCACACTTTAGATGGAATCGGAAACCCATGATTAAAGTGTAAAAATAAACCAAGATTGACGATCGCGCCGCGAACGCTAAAAATGCACAGCGAGGCCCAAAAGGGAAATCGCTTAAGACGGATCGGCGGCAGCGAATAGGCAGTGCCGATCGCTAAACTCAATCCCACCATTCCTAATAAATAGGGCCCTTGCAGAGCGGCGAGAAGAAGCGCCAAAATGCCCATGATGGTGACGATCGTCACCCCTTGGCTGCGAGAAAACTCTCCAGAGGCTAACGGTAAATGGGGTTTGTTAATGCGATCGATCGCCACATCTTCTAGCTGGTTGAGTCCGACGATATAGACATTGCCACAGAGACACGCCAGCAGAGGCAAAATCCAGACAAAAGGCTCAAAAACAAAAGGCAAACTAGCGGCCGCGATCGCATACATTCCCAAAACGCTGCAAGAGGTGCCGATGATGGTGTGAGGGCGAGAAAATTTCCAGAAGGCATACAGCCAGGGAGCGTATTTTTGAACGGGATTTGACGGAGAAGCAACGGACGATTTTGGAGAAGTTTGGCTCATATCATGCCTAGATTTATAGATAGATTTATGGCTAGCGATCGCTAAATTATCAGCCCTTCGTCAGAGTCTGCCTTTCTAAAGCTGTAGCGTTGAGGTTATTTTGTGGCACAAATTAAGCCGAATTTAATTAACCCCCGATCGTAGCCTCGACTCATCAATCCCAACGACAGCGCCGCCTGAATGGTCGTCCAGCCAGATGTCAACAAGCCAAAAAAGGCGGCTGGCGTAAAGGCTGAGTCCACCACGACGTTCCAAAAAGGCGCAACGGCGGTTGACCAATCTGCCGATCGGAGGTCTTTAAACCCCACCTCGTGAGCAATCTGCTCATACTCCGGCAGCGAAATCACGTAGGGCAAACAATAGACTCGATAAATATCTGCTAAGTGCTTTTGCTCGTCGGCAGTGAGCGGTTGGCGATCGATAGCTCGATGACACCACGTTGCAAAAACAAAGGTGCCGCCCGGCTTGAGCACTCGCTGACACTCTTGCAAAAACTTCACCTTGTCGGGCATATGTTCGCCACTCTCTAATGACCACACTAGGTCAAACGAGTTATCTGCAAAAGGCATTTCTAAAGCATTTGCAACTTGAAAGTGGGCCTTGATTCCGGCGGCTTGGGCCCGCTCAGTGGCTCGATTTGCCTGCACAGGACTCAGCGTAATCCCAGTGGCTTGAGCGCCAAACTTTTCTGCTAAATAAAGCGAACTGCCGCCAATGCCGCAGCCCACATCTAGAATAGTTTCCGCCTGGGTGACGGTTGCCCAGCGCAGCAGTTCTTCAATCAAGTCAATTTGTGCCTGTCTGCGTTCTTTTGCGTCTCGACCGTCTGCCCCATAATAGCCGTGGTGCATATGTTCTCCCCAAACCTGCTCCCACAGACCAGAAGAGGCATCATAAAACTGCTGAATTTGCTGATATAGGGTCGAAGTCATGCCAAAAACTCGTTAGAACGCTAGAAAACAGCCTACCTTATCGACGACGATTTGATGAGCCTCTAAAGGAGGTTCTGTAGGCTACAAAATCTCGATCGTTCCGCTTTGGCCATCAATGCGAACAAACTGCCCATCGCGCAAAAGATGGGTTGCGTTGTGAACATCCATCACGGCAGGAATGCGATATTCACGAGCGACGATCGCCCCGTGCGACAATCGACCGCCAACTTCTGCAATCAGACCCCCCACTCTGGCCAAAAGCGGTGCCCAGCCAGAATCTGTATAAGGCACCACGAGAATAGTGTCTCGATCGAGGTCTGTGACGGTTGCCGACAGCGATCGCAGGATTTTAATGCGTCCTTCGACCTGTCCGGGGCTGGCTCCAATGCCCTGCAACTGCTGCGAAGCTTGCCAATTTTGCAACCTGGGAGTTGGGGGATCGTCTCCGTAGACCATGGCCGGAACTGACTCAAGCTGATCATCGGTCTGAAAGCGCGATCGACGGTGCGCGATCGCTTGCGGAATCTGATCAAGGGTCTTGTGATCAAGATGCGCGGCTTGCCGGATTTCTTTTAACTCTAAGAAGAAAATATCACCCGGTTGAGAAAGTTTGCCCGATCGCAGCCAATCCAGTTCTAACGCCACAAAACTCCATCGCAACTCTGCCAATAGCTGACTATAAACCTCGGTGACTCGCCCTTTGAGGCTAAACCGCCGCTGAACAAATCCAGGTTTACGCGACTTAACGAAGTCTGATCTAACTGGCGGATTCAAGCAAAACTGGGCAAATAAATCTCGAACAGGCTGTGAATTTTCTCTCCAGGTAGGCACGGCGATATCGGTTCCGACCTCGCTTAGATAGCCATATCGATTTAAGATTTGATTAAATTGATCGAGAATTTCCTGTCCATTCGCCGTTCTATTTAGCAGTTCAAAAATGTCTAAACTGCCAGCTAAAGATTTATCTGTAGAATTCATCCATTGATTGTGCGTTAAGTATTTATGACCTACGATCGCTAATGCTTGCAGCGATCGCAGTGCCGCTACCTCTGGTGTGTCTCCTTGATCAATCTGTTCATCTTTAACTCGCAGGATTGACTTTCTCAGGGCCGCACTCAACGGAGCCAAAATGCTGTAAAAAGTGGCCGTTTTGAGCAACTCTAAAATGAGATCCACTCGTTCTACCAAACTTGAGACAGACAGATCAGCCGCAGGATGCAGCGCAGCCTGATGGAGAAACGGGGAAAATTGGCGGCGATCGTCTCGATCAAACCTCTGCTCAAGCTGCCATTCGTGACCGATTAATCGCAGCAGTCCCGGTAGATTGCGAAGCGTTGACTGCACCGGAGGCTTGCTAAACGCTGCCCCTCGCGTGAGAAATTCTAAGCTCTCAGGCGGCAACCCCATGCGTCGAAAAAGCTGCCCCAGCAGTGACGCATTAAAATAGGCGCGAGAGTAGTGCAGCGTTGCCGTGTCATTAAAATCAAGTCCTTGAGCGCGATCGCCCAGCACGATCGTAAAAATCTCTCCCCAAACGCCACAGGTTAACGGCCGATTGATCGACCAAGTAAGCGGACGAATCAATCCAGGAATCACCTCCGCCGCGATTTTACGAGTCCAAATCGGCAGCAGCGTTGTGATGGGTCGAGACTGCAACACCCACAACGATTGACCATCATAAGTCCACTCCACGTCTTGAGGAACGCCGTGAAACTGAGTCTCAAGACAGCGGGCCAGAAATGCAACCTGCTGAACTAATCGCAGTGGAATAGTGCCTGTTCCTGTAACTTCTAGGATCACCTCATCCGGTAAAACCCAATTCCCATCTCGTGCCAGAGACTCAGAGACTTGAATCTCATAAGCCTCTGGAGTCACCCGTCCCGATACGACCGATTCTGCATCGCCCGGCAGCGCTTCAACCACCACCGCGTTCCCTTGTCGAGAGACGGGATCGCGACTAAACGCCACTCCAGAAAACACGCCCCGAATCTGCTTTTGAACTAGCACCACCATTGATGTATCAGACAATCCGCGATCGCGACGATAGTGAACGGCTGAAGCCTGATCATAAGACTCTAGGCATTGCGCGATCGCGGGCCGCAAATCTTCTCGGCGCGTCACACCCAAAATAGTCCGATATTGTCCCGCCGCCGAAGCCGCCTCAGAATCCTCCCCGATCGCCGACGATCGCACCACCCAAGGCTCTGCCTCAGAAGGTTGCAGAAACTCAATCAAAGGCGCAGGGTCATCACCCGGAAACAAAACCCATCCCTCTGGCACCAGATAGCCCGATCGCTTGAGAGCCGACAGAATCGCCGCCTTTCCGCCTGCTTTATCGGGCAACAACGGTTGATCCAGAGAGACCAGAGCGCGATCGCCTCGAAAAAACTTGAACATCGACTGAGAATTTTGTTGCGCCGCTTCAGTCTTCATGTCTAAATCGTCGGGAATTTTCTTGTAAATCCATCCCAAGAGACCCGCCAACACGATCGTCATCACCATCAGCGCAGAGTCTTGAGAATGTCGAAGCGCCGTGATTAAAGGAAACAAGATTAGAATGCCAACTCGACCCTGGCGACGCTCTCGAAAAATCGTAAACCCGATACCTCCGATCAAAAAAATCAGCAGCGCAGAAATCGGATCATGCACTGTGTAACCCCAAACCACATTCGTCGTGCCTGCTCCGCTGCTAGCCCAATAGCGCCCAAACACCAAGGCAATCAGTCCGATGATCTCCCACTCAGGGTGATCAGGAAAGAAAGCACGAGCCAGCAAAACGGCCGCAACTCCCTTCAGCGCCTCCGACAAAACGGCTAAAATTCCGACTAGCCGCCCGCCATGATAAAAAGCAGCCGAGACACTTACATTTCGGGTGCCGAGTTTTTTCAACTGTTTTCTGGTAATTCCATACGTGATCCAATCAATCAGAGGCAGACCTCCTAAAATTGGACAGACGAGAAAGATTACCAATGAACCCCAGACTTGCGTGAGCGTCATGACGGTAAATGCAAGATAAAACCTTTCTTGCAGTCTACGATCGTGCCCAGCAAAAGTCTAAGTTTCCTCCAAAATCCTCCTTGTCATAAACGTCACTCCAGCAAAAAGCCCTCCACGTAATGCGGAGGGCTTTTTTGATTCAGACTCACTCAACCGAAGCTGAGATTATCCGTGGATGGAAGGCGCAGAGAGTGCGACAGGTGCAGCATCTCCCGATGCCAAATCTAGAGGGAAGTTGTGAGCGTTCCGCTCGTGCATCACTTCCATCCCCAAGTTGGCACGGTTGATCACATCTGCCCAGGTGCTCACCACTCGACCCTGGGAGTCGATGATGCTCTGGTTGAAGTTGAACCCGTTCAGGTTGAATGCCATCGTGCTCACGCCCAGTGCCGTGAACCAGATGCCCACGACTGGCCATGCGCCGAGGAGGAAGTGCAGGGAACGTGAGTTGTTGAACGAGGCGTATTGGAAGATCAACCGACCGAAGTAGCCGTGCGCTGCCACGATGTTGTAGGTCTCTTCCTCTTGCCCAAACTTGTAGCCTGCATTCTGCGATTCGTTCTCGGTCGTCTCTCTCACTAGCGAGGAGGTCACCAATGAACCGTGCATGGCACTGAATAAGCTACCGCCGAAGACTCCAGCGACTCCCAACATGTGGAAGGGGTGCATCAAGATGTTGTGCTCGGCTTGAAACACTAACATGAAGTTGAACGTGCCACTGATGCCGAGGGGCATGCCGTCCGAGAAAGACCCTTGTCCGATCGGGTAGATCAAGAAGACCGCCGTTGCAGCCGCCACAGGTGCGGAGTAAGCGACGCAGATCCACGGACGCATGCCGAGTCGGTAGGACAGTTCCCACTCACGTCCCATGTAGCAGAAGATGCCGAGTAGGAAGTGCAGAACCACGAGTTGGTAAGGTCCGCCGTTGTACAGCCACTCGTCTAAGGATGCGGCTTCCCAAATCGGGTAGAAGTGTAAGCCAATGGCGTTAGAGGACGGAACCACAGCACCGGAGATGATGTTGTTGCCGTACATTAAGGAACCGGCTACTGGCTCGCGGATGCCGTCGATGTCTACAGGAGGCGCTGCGATGAACGCGATGATGAAGCAGATGGTCGCAGAAAGTAGGGTGGGAATCATCAGAACCCCGAACCAGCCTACATACAGGCGGTTGTCGGTGCTGGTGACCCAAGAGCAAAACTGCTCCCAGAGGTTGGCGCTTTCGCGTCTTTGAATTGTGGTGGTCATGGTAATAATTACGGGGTTGTGTGTTCCGAGTGGAACGGAATGTATGTCATTACATTAACCTCTTTGTTAAGCAATTTAAACAATCGGCTCTACAGATTCTCTAATACAAAAGATAAGTAAGACTTATACTTATATGATCTCTTCCATATGAAGAGGCATGAATTTGGCGACTTCGTGACACGTCCATCGCGCCTCCAGTTCTCATCAGCCTCGTACTGTCAGAGTGACCAGCATCCTGTTCAGTTACTTCTGGTGCTGGGGGTGACTTGCCCTTGAAGAGACGAGCGATCGCGCCACAGAGTGATCGAGTTGCTGATTGGCTGTAGTTGTGCGCCCGGAAAATAGAAGCCAAGAATGCGATCGCTCGTCCAACCCAGTTTGCCTAAATTATAGGAACCTACCTGGCTCAACCCCACACCGTGCCCTAAACCGCCGCCGACAAATGCGAAACCTTTGAGCGCCTTATTAGAGTCTACAAGTGGCTCTAGATAAAACAGCAGGCTAGCGGGTGCCTCAAACGCATTCAGCACATCATCTTTTTCTAGCTCGATCGTGCCTTGGTCTGTCATGACTGCCATTTTGAGAACTCGTCCACCCCCTGATCGCTGAGTCACCTGCAAATTCTGAATCGTTTTAAAGGCTGCAAGGGGATGTTGAATGCTTTTGAGATAGGCATGAAACTCTTGATTTAACTGGGCGATCGGACTCTCATAGCGCCAGCGAAACATGTCGGTGCCGTCTTCGTTAAAGCCTTTCTTTTGACTGATGAAAGCGCGCAAATTCTGTTCGCTGGATAGGCTGCGATTCTTTAAATCCCAAACTGGGTTAACCGAATCAATCACTGCCCGCAGATAAGGACGATCCCAGCCGCGCCAGACATCACCAAACGCTGCCGTTACGCCACCTGTGGTCGAAGAATAAAGGGCATCAACTAGCTCATTTTGATAGGTGAGAACCTGACCGCGGGTTGCGGCGATCGCTTGGTCGGTAGAGGGCAACGCCCCATCAGTGCCCCAATAGACCTGACATTGAGTGGTGGCGCAGAGTTGGTAGTTGTCGATCGCAAATCGGCGCAGATTTCTCAACACATAAGTGCGAGCAAGAATCGCCTGAGCTTCCAGCACGGGTTGAGGTGCCCAACCGCCAATCTCATGAGGCACGACCCCTCGCACATACATCTCTAGCGGCACTAGATTGACGAGGGTAGAGTTACCGTAGGCATTAGGCTGGAGTCGCAGACTTCCAGGATAGGTATGACTGGGCTGATCGTCTTTTTCACGATCGACTTCAATCTGCCTAGTTTCAGCCGAGATATCCACTTGATCTCGCGTGTAGCGATAGCCGTTGACCACAAAAGACGGGCGCAGTGCCTGCTTGAGAATTTGAGTGTCAATCCGGGCGGTCTGAATGCCCTTGACTTGCAGGCTTTGCACTAACAATCGTCGCAGCAGAGGGGTGTTGTAAGTGCTGCGTTTTGCCCAAACTTGCCAGCGATCGGGCTGCGCCAATTCAACCTCAATGCCTTGAGCGTGCCACTGCTCGGCTTTGGCTTCGGCCGTCTCAAAACTGCGATGGGTGCTAAAAACCACTCGTTCTTCAATCTGGGCTTCTGACAAAGGTTGCATCACCGTTTCTAGCTTGAGGCTCGTCGTCGTCAGCGTTTGCGGTTTGCCATTGGTGTTGAAGCGCAAGGTCAAGCGATCGCCCGGAGTCGCTTTTAAGGTCATCTCGTCTTTGGCTTTGTCTCCAAACCGTTGCACCACCCCGATCTGTAGCTCTACATCGGTGGCAGCGCTGACCGATCGAGGGGCAAACCCTATTAGACAAACTGCTGTAAGCACCGCGATCGACAGCCGATTGAAGGTAATTAAAGTCCCGATCACGGTAGTTCCTCGCTTGTGCAGAAGTTGTAGGCGGTTATCTGTCTAAAGATATACGTTTTTGATCGCAATCGCCTTGTGGCGTGTGATCAATTAAGCGTTTATGGAGAAGCGGAGTCTCATCAAAGCAAAAAATGAGCGATCGCCAGAGATTGTTTGGTTTTAGCTATGCTAAGAGCAGGAACATTACGGTTGAAGGTGAACGATTGATGTTGAACATCGCTCTTCCAGACCAGATTCTTGCATTTGTCGAAGAGCAAGCAACAGCGGCTGGCTTTAACACTGCTAGCGAGTATGTTTATCAGTTGATTCTGCGAGAGGAAGAGCGGCTATCTCAACAAAAGCGAGTTGAATCGCTGCTGTTAGAAGGACTGGACAGCGGAGAACCCATCGAAGCAACACACGACTGGTGGGAACAGAAACGCGCCCAGCTTAAGCGGGTTCACCATTCAGACGCATGACCAAGCGAATTATCATCCGACCGAAGGCAAGTCAGGATTTGGATGATCATTTTGCCTACATTGCTGAGGATAACCTTGAAGCAGCCCTACAGTTTTTTGATTCTGCACGGCTAACGATCGCTCAGATTGCCAGAATGCCAGGCATAGGAAGCTTTTACCTGATCGAAAATCCTCGCCTACAGGGTCTACGGAAATGGGCAGCCAAGGATTTTAGAAAGCATCTGATTTTCTACTTTGAACGCGATGATGCCGTTGAGGTAGTGCGTATTCTGTATGCAACGCGAGACATCGATAGCATTTTGGACGGTGAAGTGTAGGCTACGAGCTTCTCGGTGCTTAATTGCCAGATTGTGGACTTCAAGAAGCGTTGGCGTAGACTCTTGGAAGGAACCGCCTTGGGGAGTGATTCTGGAAGAGCGATCGCCGTTTGGCTTATTGTATTTTATGGGGGCGATCGCGAAGTGAGCCAAAGGCGCTGATCCCCTTCACATCAGCCACGGCTTCCAGCACAAGCGAAATATTTGGGCCTTCACCAGGATTAACTCAATGAGGTAGTGTTCATCGCTTACTGGCATTCAGAATGGTGAGTCCGACAATTTCATCATCGTCGTCATAGCGAATCACAATGTCACTATCTGTCAACTCGCTATCACTCGCAGATTTTGGTGGGCTGTAGAAGTCAATGTAAAGAACATCAGCTTCTGAGTCGTAAAGCAAAAGAAACGGGCGTTTGGGCAAGCCTTGTAATACAGGCAAAAACTTGAGATAGTCTTGCGCTTCTTGAAAATTGGCTATGGCCATAGTTGCTGCCTTCTGTTGAGAGAAAAGTATTAGTCGCACCTCGCGTTACTTTCTCTAGCACTTTTCTGTCGTCGAGCCGATCGCACTCCCCTCACCCTATAGAGATCAGCATCCTTCCGCTACACCATTGATGCCCCTTCAACACCGCGCAGTGGTCTTCTAGGCACGATCGCTTCTTCGTCAACCAAGCAAGTACACTAAACTTACAGCTACTCTATTCATTCTGTCAGCACTGCAATGGTCATGCCGCTCCCGCCCGATTTACAGCAGTTTGCCGATCTCCAAATCGCCAGTGGCAAATATGCCTCGCTAGAAGAAATCCTCTTGGCTGGGCTGCAAGCTTTAGCAGAGCGAGAACAGATTTATCAGGGGCGGTTTGAAGAATTGCGTCGTGAGGTGTTGCTTGGAGTCGAAGAAGCCGAACGGGGAGATCTCCTGGATGCGGCAACTGAGATTGCTGCCATTCGTCAACGGCTCCACCAACGATACTCCGAAACATGAGTCGAGCTTGTCGAATTACTCACCGCGCCAGTCGAGATATTGAAGCAATTGCAGATTACCTTGCTGCCCAAAGCAGTCTAACCAGTGCGGAACGGTTCCTGAGCGGTATTGATTCAACACTTCAGCGGATTGCTCAGTTTCCTCAAATTGGACGCAACCGAGATGAACTCTACCCTGGTTCACGTAGTTTGCCTTACGAGCAGTACTTGATTTTTTACCGTCTGCTCAACGACGATACTGAAGTGCTCAGGGTGGTGAGTGGTTATCAGGATTTGACTGCCCTGTTTGAAGATTCTCCTTAATCGCTACACCACTGTTTCGTTGTCGCTAGTCAGATCGCACCCCCCTCACCCTATAGAGATCAGCATCCTTCCGCCACACCACTCAATGCCCCTTTAACTCAGCATAGTGGTCTTCCAGGCATTTCAACCAACCTTTGCGATCGTGAATCTTCTCCCAATTTCCCTCGATCGCCCTTAACCTAAACTCGGATTAAAATAGTTGCAACTCATAGTCATAACGAGTATGATTTATGAGTAAGGCAACCGACCCGAACCCAATGGTGAGAATTCAGGAAGTCCCGATTAACCAAATTCGTCGCCCGCTTTTTCGACAAAACGATCCCGAAAAAGTCGCGGCGCTGATGACCTCGATCGCCGAAATTGGTTTGCAAGAACCCATTGATGTCTTAGAAGTAGACGGTCAATATTATGGGTTTTCGGGCTGTCACCGCTATGAAGCGTGCAGTCGTCTGGGGCACGAGACCATTTTGTGTAGAGTGCGCCGGGCCCCGCGATCGATTCTGCAAAAACATCTCGCCTAACGCTGAGTCACACCCGTTGAGAAGCGCTATTCTGAGACAGAATTTTCTCTTTAGGCTACTCTTTTCAAGGGCGACTATCGACGACGCTAAAGCACCGTTCAACCACAAACTCATTAACAAAGGAAATCTTATGCCTACTCAAACGTCTGGGATGCCCATTGACCTCGGCATTGATCCTCAAAAGCGCCAAGCGATCGCTGAAGGGTTATCGCACCTGCTGGCTGACACTTACTCGCTCTATCTCAAAACTCACAACTTTCACTGGAACGTGACTGGGCCAATGTTCAACACGCTTCACCTGATGTTTGAGGGGCAATATACCGAGCTAGCGCTGGCCGTAGACTTAATTGCAGAACGTATCCGATCGTTGGGGTTTCCCGCACCGGGCACCTATAGCGAATATGCAAAACTTAGCTCGATCGAAGAAACTCCGGGCGTTCCTAAAGCCGAAGAGATGATTCGATTGCTCGTGCAGGGGCAAGAATCTGTCGTGCGGACTGCCCGATCGATTTTTCCGATCGTTGATGACGCAAACGACGAACCCAGCGCCGATCTTCTAACTCAGCGGATGCAAATTCACGAAAAAACTGCCTGGATGCTCAGAAGTCTGCTGGAATAGCGACCAGTTTTGAGCTATGAGTTAAAGAGTCAGTCTGCCACTCATAGCTCTATGACTCGTTGTGTCAATTACACCTCTCAATTGCGGGATTTGATGCGATCGAGAGGTGTTTCTACATTCAAAGACCTCCGTCAAAAATCGGGCATTTCTGAAAAGCAGATCCAGCGATTACGGCAGGGTCAAATCAGTCAGATGCGGCTAGAAACCCTGCAAAAACTGAGTCAAGCTTTGCAGATCTCCATTCCTGATCTGTTGACAATTTTTTTAGAATCTGAGGAGAAATCTACTCAAAACTCTCCTGATTTGCAACGCAGCTATGAACACGAATATCAACGGCTGCAATCTCAACTTGTGCAACAGCGAGACGATCTCTGGCAAGAATTTCAGCAAACGAGTCTTCAAACGCTAGAGCCTTGGCTGTTGCAGTGGTCAGCCGCCGCCTATGCAGCCCAACAAAATCCTCAGTTGAGTGCTGCCAAGCTTTTGCCGTTGATGCGTCCGATCGAGCAGCTACTTCAGGAGTGGGGCATCGCAGCGATCGGCACAGTCGGCAGCGAAATTCCCTATGATCCCCAGCGTCATCAACTCATGAGCGGCACTGCCGAACCGGGTGCCTTAGTTCGAGTGCGCTATGCGGGCTATCAGCAGCACGATCGCTTGCTCTATCGGATCAAAGTCAGCCCAGTTTTATAGCCTCTATAGGCTGATTAAAGGTTTCGGCTCCTTCCTCCCTACGAGCGATGTTATTGCTGTGTCGATTTGTTGCAATGGGAAGTGAATCTGCACCGGAGAGTAAATAAATGCGTAAGTTAAACATCGGCTTAACAGAAGAGCAGCGCAAAGGCGTAACTGAAATGCTCAACAAAGATCTGTCTAACACCTACCTGCTGATTATTAAAACCAAAAAATATCACTGGGATGTGACGGGCCCTGAGTTTAGATCGCTGCATTTGCTATGGGATGAGCAATATCAGGTTTTGAGCACAAGCGTAGACGCGATCGCCGAGCGGGTTCGGATGCTGGGCGGATTCCCAGTTGGCACGGCTGAAGGGTTTCTAAAATACGCCACGATCAAAGAGCACACGGGTGATGTTCCACCGTCTGATCACATGGTGTCTAATTTGGTAGACGATCACGAGCAAATTATCCGCAGTTTGCGTGAGCACATCGACCAGTGTTCTGAAGAATTTCACGACGAAGGCACCGCAGACTTTCTAACCGGATTGATGGAAGGCCACGAAGAAATGGCCTGGATGCTTCGCTCCTTCATTGAAGGCAAAGCCATCCAGCCTGATGGGCAGCAAGTCCCTGCTAATCTCAAGTTTCCGGCTGGTGTCGGCAGCTAGGTGACTGAGCTTTTCTAACGATTAGAACGATCGACCAATAAGCACCGCTAGAATTAGCTGTAAATGGGGATGGGCAGAGATTGCTCGTCCCCATCTGTTTGTCTGGGGCTGAGTGAGGGCAATCTGGATCTTACATTTAATCCTGATTCCTTTGTTTTTTGAATCTACGATCGTCAGCAAGAGTTCTTTACTACACTCCGACCGACTTATGAAAGGGCGTAATATTCTTTACAAAACTCAGTTGCGATTGTGATCATCGATACGTCTAAACGATAAAATGACCGAGCTAACTAAGTTTTCGGCAGACTAAAAAGTACGTGCAAGTTTACTCCGTTCCATCCGACCCGGCTGCTGTAGTAGACCCTTCTCTACAATCAGGTGAGCTTCCTTTTACCCTCAAAGATGTCCGATCGGCGATTCCAGACTCTTGCTTTGAGCCATCTACTTGGCGATCGCTGTCCTACTTTTTTCTTGACCTAGGAATCTTGGCAGGACTGTATGCCCTAGCCGCTTATCTCGATTCTTGGTGGTTTTACCCAATTTTCTGGTTTGCCCAAGGCACGATGTTTTGGGCGCTTTTTGTGGTCGGGCACGACTGCGGACACGGCTCATTTTCAAAACACAAATGGCTCAACAATCTTGTGGGTCATTTATCGCACACCCCAATTTTGGTGCCGTTTCACGGTTGGCGCATTAGCCATCGCACTCACCACGCCAACACAGGCAATATTGAAACCGACGAAAGCTGGTATCCCGTCACTGAAAGCCAATATGAGCAGATGGGCTATGCCGAGAAGCTAATGCGATTTTATCTGCCTCTGCTGGCCTATCCGCTCTATCTGTTTCGTCGCTCTCCGGGCAAGCAGGGTTCTCACTTTATGCCGGGCAGCCCAATTTTTAAGCCATCAGAACGAAACGGCGTAATCACCAGCACGGTTTGCCTGATGCTGATGCTCGGATGCTTGGGCGTTTTGACCTATCAGCACGGGCTGCTGTTTTTGGTGAAATATTATCTGATGGGCTATGTCGGGTTTGTCGTCTGGCTAGACTTGGTGACCTTTCTGCATCACACCGAAGATGATATTCCGTGGTATCGCGGCGATGATTGGTATTTTTTGAAAGGGGCATTGTCTACGATCGATCGTGACTATGGTGTGTTCAATCCAATTCATCACAACATTGGCACTCATGTGGCGCACCACATTTTCTCAAATATGCCTCACTATCATCTCAAGACCGCAACCGAGGCGATCAAGCCACTGTTAGGCAACTATTATCGCAAATCAAGCGAGTCTATTTGGAAGGGGTTTTTCCGCTCTTATCTGGCGTGTCACTTTGTCTCAGATAATGGCTCAAAAATCTACTATCAGTCTCCAACTAATTCCCAAAACTAACGGCTAGGTTATTAGGCTGAGTCGCGATCGTTCTTCAAGGGGAGCGATCGTTTTTTATTAGACTTGAAATCAAATTAATGCGAAATGAATGAGTCACTTTACTACTTAATCATCGCAACTGGATAATCAGGATTAGCTGGATTAGGAATTAATCGCTGGTTTCGGCAATCTGGCAGCAAATCTAGCTTCTCTAATATCACTTGCCCAATCAGAATTTCATCACCTACCACAAGAGCTTCATCTGCCGTCATTCGACCTTCACACTCAATCAGAATAGGCTCTGTGATGCCAACCAATTCTTCAACCCCGTTGGCAAATCTAGCCACCTGCTGACCTCGAATTCGTAAACCAAGCTGATCTACAACCCTTTGAGGAATTACTAACATGACTGCACCTGTATCAACAAGCGCTTGACCTTGATATTCGCGCAGATGACGAGGGGCAAGAACGCCTCGACTCACCATGCTTTCATCCCCTGCATTCGTTAATTTTACTGTGGTGTGCACTGCGCCCATTATGGTTTGTTTATCCATCATTTCTCCTAGTGAGAGCTTTCTTGATCGCGGCTGTTTTCTATCGCATTCTCATCGGAGATCGTTTCTAATAAAAATCGTTTTGCCAAGCGATCGTAAGTCCCCGCTCCTACAAATTGGGGATATTTGTGCGATCGACTATAAACCCACACTAAACGTCCGTCTTCAAAAATGCGGACATCCTGCATCCATTTACATTGAGGCATCAGCGACTTAGCGATCGTCAACGCATCAAGCCAGCGATCAAACGCTTGTGAAAAACCAGGAGAAATAACTTTAAACATCATGGATGACTCCCCAAAATAGTCGAATTATTGTTCATTGGGCTAATCATTGGTCACACAAAATGCTGGCATGATGACGAATATGATCGTCCATAAACGTCGCGATGAAATAATAGCTGTGGTCATAGCCGGGTTGTCTTCTAAGCGTTAGGGCTTGGCCGACTTCAGCACAGGCTTTTTCAAAGATTTCTGGCAAGAGTTGGGTCGTGAGAAATGAATCATTCATCCCTTGATCAATCAAGATTGGTGACTGGAATTTGGCATTTTGAATCAACTCAGTCGCATCATAATCACGCCAAAGCGTTTGATCAGAACCGAGATAGTTAGAAAACGCTTTTTGACCCCAAGCACACTGCATCGGAGCCACGATCGGAGCAAAGGCCGAGACAGACCGATAGCGATCGGGGTTTCGCAATGCACAAACTAACGCGCCATGTCCGCCCATTGAGTGACCCATGATTCCCTGCTGGGCTGGATTTGCCGGAAAGTTTTTGTGAATGAGAGCGGGCAGTTCATCCACAACATAGCTATACATTTGGTAGTGATCACGCCAGGGTTGCGCGATCGCATCCACATAAAATCCCGCTCCGGTGCCCAAATCCCAATCCTGGTCTTCATTGGGCGTTTTGGTATGGCGCGGACTAGTGTCAGGAGCCACCAACATCAAGTCCATATTTAGCGGCAAACTGCTGTGCTCCGGCTTTGACCATAAAATTCTCCTCAGTGCAGGTTAAGCCAGAGAGAAAATAAAGCACCGGAACCGGGTGCAGCTTGGCTTGAGGCGGTTGATAGACTGCAAATTTCATCTCACCCTTGCAAGCTATAGACAAGTGGCTATAGAAACCAACCTTGCCGCCAAAGCAGAAATGTTCATTCAGTAGGTTCATGTCAGCCTAAAAAGTTATAACAGCACGAATCACTTCGCCTCGGTGCATCAGATCAAAGGCTTCGTTAATTTGCGCGATCGGCATCACCTTAGTGACTAAATCATCAATATTAATTTTGCCCTCCATATACCAATCGACGATTTTGGGCACGTCAGTTCGGCCTCTTGCGCCCCCAAAGGCACTGCCCTTCCAAACCCGACCCGTCACTAGCTGAAATGGCCGGGTGCTGATCTCCTGTCCGGCCCCTGCTACACCGACCACGACACTGACACCCCAGCCTTTGTGACAACACTCTAGAGCTTGTCGCATCACGTTGACATTGCCAATACATTCAAAACTATAGTCGGCTCCGCCTTTCGTCAATTCGACCAGATAAGGAACCAAATCTCCATCAATATCGCGGGGGTTGACAAAATGAGTCATGCCCAGTTTTTCAGCCAAAACCCGTTTTTGGGGATTAAGATCCACCCCTACAATCATATTTGCTCCCACCATTCTCGCCGCCTGGATCACATTTAAGCCAATGCCCCCTAGCCCAAAGACAACGACATTGCTACCTGGCTCTACTTTAGCGGTGTTGATCACGGCTCCAAGGCCTGTTGTGACTCCGCAGCCGATCAAACAAACTTTTTCAAAGGGGGCATCTTCCCGAATTTTAGCCACGGCGATTTCGGGCAAAACGGTGTAGTTTGAAAAAGTCGAAGTGCCCATATAGTGATGAATCGGGGTGCCAGCGATCGAGAACCGACTCGTGCCATTAGGCATCACGCCGCGCCCCTGAGTCGTGCGAATTGCCTGACACAAATTGGTTTTTTGACTGAGACAATACTCACAGTTGCGACATTCTGGCGTGTAGAGCGGAATCACATGATCACCCGGCTTAACGCTGGTCACGCCTGCCCCAATTTCGACTACAACGCCCGCGCCTTCGTGGCCTAAAATCGCTGGAAACAATCCTTCTGGGTCAGCCCCCGATAGGGTATAAGCGTCAGTGTGACAGACTCCGGTTGCCTTGATTTCAACTAAGACCTCTCCGGCGTGAGGCGGCTCAAGAGTGACTGTTTCGAGGCTGAGAGGATTTCCGGCAGAGAAGGCGATCGCAGCTTGAACATCCATGAAACTGGCTCCGAGTTAAATAGCAGATCTTAGAGAGGCCAGATCTACTATCTCTTATTAAGGACTATTCCTGTCTGGGTTGTTGCTTGAATTTGACCTGTTTTTGCTGACAATTGCCTTGAATCTTGTCTACAATTCCGACGATGCTAGATAAGTGATCTTTAGGTGATAGAGATGGGAAAATATAGAACCTCTAAGTTTGTTCTAATTCTGGGGCAGAATAGAACAAACTTAGGGTTCAGACTCTTAGATTGACCTATGTCACTTAACCAGCCCGCCATTTTTCTATCGGGTGCTGTGATTGCCTTATTTGGGGTGTCACCTGCCTTCGCGCTGCCGCTCTCGCCGGGCGATCGCCTTCGCCTGTTTATCCCCGCTGATTCTGATCTCCCAGAATCTCAGCGCATTAGCGGTCTTTATGAGGTTAACCTTGACGGCACGTTACAATTTCCTTTTCTTGAACCGCTTCCTGCTGCTGGGTTAGAGCTTCCTGAAGTCGAGCAGCGGTTGAGCCAAATCTTGATTGACAAAGGCCTGTTTAGAGCCAACGGTCTTCGGGTCAGCATCAAGGTTTTTCAATGGGCACCCGTGCAGGTGACGGTGTCGGGCGCTATTTTTGAACCTGGTCGCGTCTTAATTAACAATCAGGCAACTAACTCGACCAGCGGCAACTCAGTCAGCATTCCCACCCCGATCGCGGGCACCATCCCAGTTTCGGGCAACTACCCGCCTGAACGCTATCTAACTGCCGCCATTCGCCTCGCAGGTGGAGTGATGCCCAATGCCGACATCAGAAATATTCGCTTAGTTCGCAATAATCGAACCCAAGTCATTGATCTATCGGGGGTGTTGTCGGGCGAGTCAGAGCGTGATGTGCCGCTCGTGGCTGGAGACAAAGTGACGATCCCTCGGTTAGCAACCATTCAAAATGACTTGGTGCGCCCTTCGCAGGTGACCCCCTCTGTGGTGCCTATTTTTGTCTCTAATTCCACGGCTCCTAGCGTCTCAGGCAACACCAATCGCGCCACTGAGCTAGCCTATGGCACTCGCTTCTCAAATGCCGTCGTTTCATCGGGGTGCGTCGGTGGCACTCTCTCTACTAACGCAAAGCGGCGGGTCACTCTGATGCAAACCGATCGCACCACCGGGAAAACTACCGTCATTGACCAACCTGTTGAAACGCTGCTCAGAAATTCTACTGACAATACAAACAATCCCTTTCTGATGCCGCGAGATGGGATTGTTTGCTATGACTCTAAAAACGAGAACACATCAGGGGTGTTTCGCTTCATCACCGACATTTTGAATCCCTTTAATATAATAAGAGGAATCTTCCGTTAACGCTTATGAATGAGCTAACAAAAGCCTCTTCCTATCCCTCTCAGCCTGCTGGAGACCGCAATGATTGGCAGAGCTATTTGCTCTTGGGTCTTGTGGCAAATGCTGCTATTTGGGGCTTGTCTCTTCTGTTCCTGAACGTCGCAAAGCCAGTTTTTACCAGCCAATGGGCGTTGACTCTGCCGTCTAACCGTTCAAGCAGCAGTGTTAACTTGCCTCAAATTGGCGGCGGAAGTTCGCAGGTGAGTTCTCCGTTTGATAATAAAACGCAAGATCCGCGGGAGAACTACAAATTCATCATCACGAGCGAATCTGTTTTAGCAGAGGCGGCTAAACAGCTAAACATGACCGTTCAAAAGTTCGGCGAGCCTCGCGTCAAGATTGTCGATAGCTCGACTCTCATGACTCTTGAAGTCAAGGGCAGCACTCCTCAAGAATCTAAAGATAAATCGATCGCGCTCTATCAAGCGTTTGAGGCAAAGCTGATTCAACTCAGACAGCAAGAGGCGATCGAGAAAAATCAAGGCATCAAGGCTGCTTTAAAGGATTCTCAGCAAAATCTTGAGACGACTCAAGAGCGCCTTTCTAGCTATAAAGCCCGCTCAGGGTTGGTGTCTAATAGCCAGATTGATCAGCTATCAAATGCGATCGAAGAGTTGCGTAAACAAAGAGCGATCGTGTTAGCCGATCAGCAGCAGTCCAGTGCTCGACTCAAACAACTGTCTGCTAATTTAAATGTGTCTGCGCCCCAAGCAGCCGATGCGTTTACGCTGAACTCAGATCAGCTATTTTTACGCAACCTGCAAGACTACAGCACCGCTACTGCCGAAGCTGACATTTTGAGCGCCAGACTGGGGCCCAATCACCCAGCGATCGTTCAGCAGCGAATGAAGCAAGAAGCCGCCCGATCAGCCATGCTCGATCGCAGCCGTTCTCTCCTAGGAAGAGCAGTCGAGCCAGAAACCCTAGCTCAACTCAACATTGGCAGCAGCACTAATGACGTTAAGACGGGCAGCGCACGAGACATCCTATTTCAGGAGGTGGTCACTGCTCAAGTCGCCGAGCAGGGATTTAGCGCTAATGCCGCAACCTTAGAGCGGCAGATCTCCCAGCTAGAAGAAAAACTGAGAACCCTGGCTCAATATGGCTCAACCCTAGACGGACTGAAGCGAGATATGCAGATTTCTGAAGCGGTCTTCTCTTCCACACTGGGGAGTCTAAGCCTGGGCAAAGCTGAACTCTTTGGGTCTTATCCCCAAGTGCAGTTGGTGTCAGATCCAAGTTTGCCTGAGACTCCAAGTTCGCCCAAAAAGACGTTTGTTTTATTGGGTGCGTCTTTGGGTTCTATTTTGATCTCTAGCGGCATAGCGGGTTTGTGGCTTCGCCAGCGCAGAAAGTCAATCTCTAGACAGGTTTCAGCCATCGGGTTAAACCCCTATTCAGATTCTAAACCGAGCAGAGCTATTGATCGGGGGGCTTATCCAGATGCCGAAACAAACCCTTCTGCCAAGCTATAGACTGCTTCTAGTTGAGAAAGACCCCTAAGATGAAATTTTGACTATTGAGGTTGAGCAATCATCTCTGGGATGCTTAACTCAAAGTTGGATACTAGACTTCATCGTTGAAGCCGATGTGAATCGATTCGTTTGTGCTAGGAAGCAAGATTTATGCCGATCGTATCTGTGATCATCCCTGCCTACAATGCTGAGAAAACCATCTTAGCAACGCTTGAATCGGTTCAAAAACAGACGGTTTCAGACCTCGAATTGATTGTCATTGATGATGGCTCAACCGATCGAACCGTTAAATTAACCGACACCCTACAAGATTCGCGGCTTAAGGTCTACTCTTACCCAAACAGTGGGGTTTCAGTGGCTCGCAATCGAGGAATTAAGCACGCGATCGGAGACTTCATCACCTTTATTGATGCTGACGATTTATGGACTTCAGACAAGTTGCAGCTTCAGTTAGAAGCTCTGCAAAAAAATCCAGAGGCAGGGGTCGCCTATAGTTGGACGACCTTTATAAATGAGAAAGGAACGGTTTTATATCACCAAGAGCCTATTTTTTATGAGGGTAACGTCTATCCTCAACTGTTAGTTGAAAACTTTATTCTCAATGGTTCTAATGTTTTAATTCGCAGACAGTTTGTTGAGTCTGTAGGCGAGTTTCATGCGCCACTAAACTATGCAGAAGACTGGGAGTTTTACATTAGATTGGCGGCACTCTGCACCTTTGTAGTAGTGCCAAAACATCAAATTATTTATCTTCGATCGTCTCAATCAGCAACCTCAAACGTAGAGGTGATGGAGAAAGCGATTGTCTCTCACATTGCCAGAGTTTTCCAAACCGTTCCACCAGAGTATCAGTCTCTCAAAAACCGCAGTTTAGCCTGTGCTTATCGATATTTTGCTCAACAGTATCTCAGCTATGAATTAACAGATAAAGTAGTTCATCAAGCTCGTCAAAAGCTAAAAAAAGCAATTCAACTCGACCCTAAAATTATTTTAGACAAGAACACTCAACGACTAGCACTCAAACTTCTATTAATGTGGTTATTGCCTTACCAGTTTGTTCTCAATCTTAAAAAATCGCTTAATAAGCCTTCCTTAAATCCTCATTCCTAATTAGTTTAATGATCTTACGATCGCACCCTGAGCTTCTTTACTGTTGGACAATTTTTTAGAAGATACGGTTAACGTTAGTCAACCATCCATGAGAACAGAAGTGCTTAAACCTCAAAACCTTGAAGAAAAGCTAGTCTGGTACTCCATCGTTGGCATCTATGGAATCAATTTCTTGGGAGCGCTCTATGTTTGGGTGCCCATACTCGCCTGGTTTCTGGCGGGGCGATTAGGGCTGAAACTTTGGCAACAGACTGAAGACACGCCTCCTCAAGAGAAAATCGCCATTCCTCTATCTGTGTGGGTCTGGATCATCAGCATGTTAGTCATGGAACTCTCTGTGATCATGTCTCACATTGATCTAGATCTAGGATTAACTAAGATCCTCTCTAGCACGGTGGTGTGGTCTAGATCGTGGGCACTGATGGCACTGTTTCCTTTAGGAGCTTGCCTTAATGCTGTTCGTCCCCGTTTGATTTATCGCGCCATCTGCATCGTCTGTGTCCAAAGCATCGGGTTTTCACTGCTTGCTTATTTGGCGTTTAGAGCTAGCTTTTATCCGTCTTATCTAACCCCCTGGTGGTATCTCTTTCGGGGAGATCCTCAAGTCTATACAGTCTCAATATTTGGTCTTCCTCCCAGTGACGGCTTGAGCGCTGAGTTTCGTCTCAATTTATTTACTCCTTTTGCTAACTCTTTAGGCATTGCGGGGGCGGTGTTTTTCTTTCTGGCGCTTCAAGACTCTGATAAACGGTGGAAATGGGCGGGTGCGATCGGTGCTGCAATCATGGTTATTTTCTCTTTTTCGAGAATGACCACCCTCTGTCTGATCATCGTGCCTGCTCTAACCTGGTTGCTCACTCACTTCACCTGGCACCTGCGGATCATAGGAGGTTTGGCTAGCTTCTCCTTTGGTCTTTTTGCCACGCTGGTCTTAGATTCTGCCCGATCGTTATATGAGGCAACCTTCAAAAACTTTCGCCAAGGTTCAGAGAAAGTCAGAAGTAAGCTTTCAGAAATCGCTCTCTATAAATGGGAGACCGAAGCCCAAACATGGGGGCATGGCTTTGTGGCTGAACGCGGCCCTGCCACCACCGAAGGGATTCCGATCGGAACTCACAATCAGTGGCCTGACCTCCTCTATCTGCGAGGCACGATCGGGTTCTTTGCCTTTCTATTTCCTTTGCTGTGGACGTTTGCGGATCTGTTGGTCAAAGCTCAGAAGAGCCAAAACGCCAAAGTAGGGCTGACGATGATCGTGCTCCTAGCAATTTGCACGAGTGGTGCCAACATCGAAGCGGCCGTTTATCTCTATTGGCCCGGCTTGTTTATGCTGGGAATGGGCTTTCAAGCGAGAGAGTGAAGGTTATTTTCTAGAAGATATGGGGAGTACTGGTCTAGTGATGGATCAGAGGTGCAGTTTCTAAAGATCGAAAATCTCCATATTTTATTCTGCTAATCAAGCTTTTGTCCGTAGACAGTTGCTCTATTCTGTTGAGTGCCAGGCATTCTACTTATTATCCAACTACCTCAAATTATGGGCTTTATAGAGCAACTCAGCAGCAAAGTCAGGGCAAAGTTTTCTAGCCAGTTTATTCGCAATATTAGCTGGCTAGGGCTTTCAGAATTGATCCCCCGCATTTGCCGCTTAGGAGTCGTGGTAGTTTTGGCACGCTTTCTAAACTCTTATGATTATGGCTTGGCCGCGATCGTGCTAGCGGTTTCAGAATTCACCCGTGTATTCATGGATTTTGGCGTAAATGCGAAGATCATCCAGGCTGACGACGAGAACGTTAATGAACTGAGCAACTCTGGCTATTGGTTAAACTGGGTGATTTTTGTCAGTCTATTTATCATTCAAAGTCTGGTTGCTTTCCCGGTTTCCTGGTTTTACCACGACAGCCGCTTGATCTTACCGATTTGTGTGGCTGGGGCACCCTACTTAATTTGGCCATTATCTGCCGTTAAGAATGCGTTAATTCAACGAGAAAATCGGTTGAAGATCACGGCAATTCACAACACGGTGCAAAACTCTCTCAGCTATATTCTTTCGGCAGTTCTGGCCTCTCAGCATTTTGGCTTGTGGTCGATCGTGCTACCAGGGGTGCTAGTGGCTCCCGTTGGTGTGGTGATCTACAACATCAATCACGACTGGAAGCCGACCTCTGGGTTTACGACCCATCGCTGGAGTGAGATCGCTGGCTTTGGCAAAAATATTTTAGGAGGACAACTTCTAAAAGCGGTCAGAAATAACTTAGATTATTTAATTGTCGGCCGATTTTTGGGGATTGAACAATTAGGGATTTATTTTTTTGGTTTTAATGCAGGGTTAGGAATCAGTTTAAGCATCACCAGTGCCCTCGGAACGGCAATCTTCCCTTACCTTTGTGAAGCACGATCGGAGTTTGAGACGTTTAAACAGCGTTATTTCAATGGTCTTAAAACAATCGCCTTTGTGATTATTCCTCTCGTTTTGCTGCAAGTCAGCTTGGCTCCCATCTATGTGCCAATTCTGTTTAGCCCTAAGTGGGTTGTCGCCGTTCCGGTGCTGATGCTGATCTGTCTATCAGCGATTCCTCGACCCTTTGCAGAAGCTGCTTCTCAATTGTTAATAGCCGTTGATAAGCCTCATTTGGTGTTGCGTTGGGATGTGTTGTTCAGCATTCTGTTTTTAGCTGCGCTCCTGATTGGTGTGCACTGGCAGGCAGTGGGCGTTGCGGCGGCTGTTCTGATGATTCATCTGATAGCGATGCCCTTATTTACCCTTTGGGCCACTCGATCGGTCTTTTTTAAGCCTAAACATTGAGAAATTTGTTCATTAAAAATTACTGATATTGGACTATGAAAAAAGTTTCAGTTATTGTTCCTGTCTATAAAGTTGAAAGTTATATTAAGTCCACAATTCAGTCAGTTTTGAATCAAACTTATGAAAACTTTGAGCTTATTGTGATTGATGATGGGTCTCCCGATCGCAGTGTTGAAGTGTGCCAACAATTCACTGATCCCCGCATCACAGTCATCCGTCAAGCCAATCGCGGGCTAGCGGGCGCTAGAAATACAGGAATTCGTCACGCTCAAGGCACTTATCTGGCTTTTTTAGATGGCGATGATCTTTGGCTGCCTAATAAATTAGAAAAACACGTTCACCACTTAGAAAGTTCTCTAAATGTAGGACTTAGTTTTAGCCGCTCTGAATTTATTGACGAATCTGGAACTCGTTCAGGCACCTACACAAAGCCCAAATTGGTTGGAATTACGCCCCCTGATCTGCTGCGAGACAACCCGATCGGCAACGGTTCGGCGGCGGTGTTAAAACGAGACGTGTTGGATGCGATCGCATTTCAGGGCAATCTCTTTGGAAGTGAAGAAACGTTTTATTTTGACGAGCAGTTTCGACAAGCTGAAGATCTTGAATGCTGGCTACGCATCGCCATTCAAACTGAGTGGCAAATTGAGGGGATTTCTGACGTTTTGACCCTTTATCGAGTTAACTCAGGAGGGCTGTCTGCTAACCTGCTCAAGCAGTTTAATTTTCTAGAAAAGGTGCTTGAGAAAACCCGAACCTATGCGCCCGACCTGATTGCTGAATGGGAGGGTTCGGCTAGGGCTTATATGCTTCGATACCTGGCTCGAAGTGCCGTGCGGATGAAATCCAGTTCGATGGCTATTAATCTCATCCATCGTGCTTTGATCAGTCACTGGAAAATTGTTTTAGAACAACCTCGACGAACTGTGATGACACTAGCTGCTGCCTATCTACTCAAGCTTTTACCTCAATCTACTTATCAACAGATCGAGAGATTTACAACTAAACGAACTGGGTCAAGTTAATCAACCCAAACCTCTCAAAATGAAACTAATCTCTCTCTAGAAAATAAGTCATGATCAAGATACTTTATATTATTCAAACGTTTAAATCTCCAGAACAAATTCAGCGTTTGGTGCAAATTATCAAGCGATCGAGTCCGAGTTCTGAAATTATTATTAGCCACGACTATACCGTCAGTCATCTAGATGAGAAACCCCTGCAAGGGCTGGGCGCTCAAGTGCTTAAGCTCAATGGCAAAGGCGGTCGTGGAGATTTCTCAATGCTTCAGGGCTATCTCGACGCGATCGGGTGGGCTTACGATCATCAAATCCAATTTGACTGGGTGATTAATCTGTCTGGTCAAGATTATCCAACTCAGCCACTTTCTGTGATTGAGCAGTTTCTAGAACTGACCGAATATGACGGCTTTCTCGAACATTTTGAAGCTTTTTCTGACGCTAAAGAAAATCCTTGGGGAAGTCGGGAAGGGCGTAGCCGTTATTTATATCAGTACTGGCGATCGGGTCTTGTGATCTCTAATCAGACCATTCAAAGTAAAGCGCTGGGTCGATTAGAAGTCGCGATCGCAAAAATTCAGCCTTTTCTAAGAATTTTTTCTATCTATGACTGTTTGATGGTCGGCACTAATGCTCACTCACCGATATTTGATCGCAAATTCTCCTGCTACGGTGGCTCCTACTATCATGCGCTTTCTAGTAAGTGTGTTAAATATCTGTATAATTTTTCACAAGAAAATCCGCAAATAGTTAACTATTATCGAAGAACGGTCTGCCCAAACGAGTCATTTCTACAAACTATCTTAATCAACAGCAACCTATTTAATTTTTGCAATGATTGCAAGCGATATCTTGACTTTGCCAGTGAAAATGATAGTAGCCGACCTCGCACTCTCAGCGCCCAAGATTATCCGGCAATTGTTCAAAACAACATTCATTTCGCAAGGAAGTTTGAGCCAAATCAAGACAGCAAAATCTTAGATATGTTAGATGCAAGAATCCTTCAAAGCCCGCCATAATCCTTGAAAAACTCAACCGATCTTATCTATATCATTCACTATGAGCACGTTTAGTTCTGCCATTATTACTCCTAGCTATGCTCCAGATTTTGAGCGTTGCCAATTACTATCCTGGAGCATCGAACGGTTTGTAGCTCCTTCTGTAACTCATTACATTATTGTGCCCGCTAAAGATCGGGTTCTTTTTAATCAACTAAAAAAGTCCAACACAGAAATTGTTACCGTTGAGTCAATATTGCCTTGGTGGGTTCAGCGCCTTCCGATCGTTAAAAATGGCTGGTTAAACTTTAAAACTGGATTTGTCCGCAATTGGCTGCTGCAACAGGTTGTTAAGCTCGCTGTTCCTCAACAGGTCAGCGAAGATATCTTGGTCTACATCGATTCAGATGTGACATTTATCCGACCTATGAGTTTAGAAAGTTTTGTGGATGGCGATCGGGTGCGACTTCTGCACATTCCCAACCAGCTAACCTCAGAGTTTGCAGCAGAATTTCCAGTTCAAGATAAGTGGCTCAACGCCACAGACCGACTGCTGGGGTTACCTGCAACTCCCCTCCCCAAGCCAGGATACGTTGGGCAAGTCATCACTTGGAGGCGAGACAATGCCCTAAAACTGCATCGACACCTTGAAAAAGTTTCTGGACGAGGATGGATCGAAGCGGTCTGCAACTCGTGGCATTTATCTGAATACTTGTTATACGGCACGTTTGTCGATCGCGTCCTTCAACAGCAGTCTGGTCACTTCTACGACACAGAAGGCATCTGTCATGAATATTGGGGAGATCGACCCCTATCAGATGAGGAGTTGCAAAAATTTCTATTGGGGATGCCGCCACGAGCGAAGGCCATCATGATATCGGCCAAAGCAAATATCTCTCCAGAACGGTATGAAGCTTTTGTCAAGAGTTCTCAAAACTATGAATCTAGGTCTGCCTAAACAAGGTTTCTCCTAATAGTTTAATGAGTAAATCACGCCCTATTCCTACAGCAAAATGCTTCTAAAGATGGGCGTTTTGGCATTATTTTTTACGGCGAGATATTTTACGGCAAGGTAGGAGGACTGAGACTTATTTGCTGTAGATCTAAGCCTACCTAAAGTTTTGAATGAACTAGACCATTACACTACCAAACCTTATATCCTCTCATTGACAAGCTTAATTAAGTGTTGCTTGTCATCGATTTTCTTGACTCATAACATTAGCTTCTTCACTACTACCGAAGCTCACGATTAAATATCTAACAAAAATATAAGTAAATTTAACTATCTCAATCGAGCGGTTCAACAACTTATATAACCTCACAACTTATTTTGTAAAAAACAATTGAAACTGCCAGTAAAGATTCAGTAAATATGCAGACAGGTCAATTGACTCTCTTTCTAAACCCACCTAAATTACACGTACCAAGTTTATTTTACAAATAAGCTAAAGTTGGGCCATTATCTTGATGGTTGATCAAGGCTGAAAGATAAACGTGCAGAAGCTTTTGCCTCTTATCCCTAAACTATTAGGCTAGGAAGGATCAAACATAAAGTCAGGTTTAATCAGGCTTTTTTGCTTCAATGTGCACCACACCAGTGGTGATGTTGCTCAACTCTTTAGTAGAAACCTTAGCTGCTCTCAGCTTTGTGTGCCGAAAGTAGAATAGGAGACTTTAGATGGGTGCGATGGGTCAGGTCAAGTTACTTAATATTGGTGTCCATAACCTCACGATGGTTGAGTTACTGGACAAACTGCGTTTTGGGGGTGTTGTCTTTACTGCAAATGTAGATCACCTCATCAAGCTGCAAAAAGACAAAGATTTCTATCTAGCTTATCAAGCAAGTGATTACCGAGTTTGTGATAGCCAGGTCTTGCTTTATGTCTCTAACTTTCTGGGTACGCCGCTCCCAGAAAAGCTCTCAGGCTCAGATCTCTTTCCAGCTTTTTACACCTACTATAAGCATGACAAAACCATCAAAATTTTTCTATTAGGGGCGGCTCCAGGCATTGCAAGGCAAGCTCAAAGAAAGATTAACTCAAAGGTGGGGCGAGATATTGTGGTTGCTTCATATTCCCCCACTTTTGGCTTTGAGAAAGATGAAGAGGAGTGCCAAAAAGCGATCGAGTTAATCAATCGATCGGGCGCAACCGTTCTCGCGATCGGGGTAGGCGCTCCCAAGCAAGAAATCTGGCTCACTAAATATAAAGATCAGCTAAAAAACGTCAAGCTCTTTTTTGCAGTGGGTGCCACGATCGACTTTGAGGCTGGCAACATTCCCCGATCTCCCCAGTGGATGAGTCAAGTGGGTTTAGAGTGGTTGTATAGAACTTTTTGCGAACCCAAAAGGCTCTGGAAGCGATATATGATTGATGACCTGCCGTTTTTTTGGCTGATTTTCAAGCAACGATTTAATCTCTATCGCGATCCCTGGTCTTCTGAGAAACACTCTCGCCCGGTTCTACCTCGACCTATCGACACGATCGTGGGTCACCACAAGCTAAAGGGTTTATAGAACGCAGAGTGTGGGCACAGCAGGGTTTGTCCCTGACGCTGATTCTGGAGGGTTCTCTAACTCAGGGCTTTTGAGCTTGAATTTATCTTTATCCGAATAGATCGGGGTGATCGCTAGATGTTGATGAGTCAACTTTTGATGTTCGGGGTTAACACCGTTCTGTGTGTTGCTGCATTGGGCATCTTATTTCTCAGCCTTATTCTGTTGACTGAGTGCATTGCCGCTCTTTTTCCCACCCCCGCGCCTCTCGGTCGATCGCTCTGGCAAACTACCAGGGTTGTGGTGCTGGTGCCCGCTCACAATGAAGAAATGGGCATCGGGTCTACGCTATTTGGGCTGTTGGCTATCTTGAAAAATCAGGATCGCCTCGTAGTCATTGCAGATAACTGTAGTGATGCAACCGCAGAGGTCGCCCGTGCAGCAGGTGCGATCGTGATTGAGCGCCACGACTCGACTCGACTCGGCAAAGGCTATGCGCTGGATTATGGATTGCGATTTATTGAAGCCGATCCCCCTGAGGTCGTGGTCATGGTTGATGCCGATTGCCAGGTTGAGCCAAACGCGATTGAGAGTCTGACGCAGAGGGCGCTTGAAACAGGACGACCGATGCAGGCAACCTATCTGATGGAAAAGCCAGCCCACTCAAACCCTAAGCAGTCTATTTCTGCCTTCGCTTTTAAAGTGAAGAATCTTGTTCGTCCAGGTGGGTTGGTGCGCTTGGGGTTGCCATGCCTGCTGACGGGCACTGGCATGGCGTTTCCGTGGTCGGTTATTTGCTCGGTTGATCTGGCAAGCGGTCACATCGTTGAAGATATGAAACTCGGCTTAGATCTAACGATCGCGGGATATGCCCCTGTTTTTTGCCCAGATGCCAGGGTCATTGGTCGATTACCACACCACGATCGAGCGGCTAAGACTCAAAGAACTCGCTGGGAACATGGGCATCTTCAGTCGATTCGCACCTATGTTCCTGTTTTATTAAAAGCTGCGTTGCAGGGAAGACGCTTTGATCTGCTAGCCCTGGCTTTGGATCTGTGCGTGCCTCCTCTCTCGCTGTTGGTTGTTTTGTGGCTAGGGTTGATCCTAGGTTCTTTATTAGCTGCGTGCCTAGGCGCATCGTGGATGCCACTGGTTATTTTGGCGATCGCCGGGCTAATGCTGATGAGCGCGATTTTTGTAGCCTGGGCAAAGTTTGGGCGGTCTGATCTGCCTTTGCGTGAGCTACTCGCGATCCCCTTCTACATTCTCTGGAAGATTCCTCTCTATTTTAGGTTTCTCGTTCGTCCTCAAAAAGCCTGGGTGAGAACTGAGCGTGAACCCATCAATTCGCCACATCCTGACGGGACAGACGGCATCGCAGAGGCTTTGGACGACTAGAATCGCGCTAAACGACCTCTGCTCAAAGGGTCATCGGGGATGAAAAAATGTCGGCTACTTGCACAGTCCGGGCACCGAGCGCGGGACAGTGATATGCTCTTGTGTCGAGGCTAGGTTTACTGAGGCTGCGATCGGTAGGAACTTGAGCGAAGAATTTGGGTCAGTCTTACAATTAAGCGGTTGAATGACGCAACTGGCACAGATGATAATTGTGAAGCGCCCTCTGAGATTTTTAGCAAGACAGCCGCGATCGCTTCGAGTTACCCGCAAGGGGTCGCCACGATTTTGGCACTCCTTCTCTTTTGGTTGGTTGGGCAGTCTCTCGATCGCGCTCGTTGTCGGAGCCGCCACTCCAGGGTTGACCGCAGAACGGTTGAATTTGCGGTTGGGCCCGTTTGAGCAGTCCGTTTCTGTCGGCGATTTAGAACGGTTTGCAACCACTGGAGAGGTTTCTTCAGCGCTGCAACTCTATGCACCTGTGCTGACCCCCGCCGTGCGAAAATCGCTCACGAGTCGGTTGCAGTTAGACCCTAATTTGAGCGGTCAACTCATGGATGATTTGTTGAAGTCGCCTTCGGGACGACAGCTTTTGTCGTCGCTGCAAAAAGCGGTGCCAGAACTCACTCTTGAGCAACTTCAAGCAGGCTTTTGGTTAGCGGCTCGACAAGCGAACGGGCTAGATGCGATCGCCGTGCTCAAAGCGATCCCTCAAGAAACTGTGACGATCGATGTGTCGAAAGCGATCGGCATTGCCTCCCAACTCAATTTTTCTTATTGGAAGAGTCAAGCCATTAGTTCATTGCTAGAGCGAAGTTTAAAGACCGAAGCTCCTCCCTTTCAAGCCAGCTTTGATCCCGCCGCTCTGGGTGCGGACTTGGTGCAGCAGCAGACCTTTACGCTCTACGATCAGCCTAGAAACCGCAGGCTGCCCATCGATCTCTACTGGAGTGAAAAACCGCAGGGTGCTTTGGTGGTGCTGGTACCAGGGTTTGAAGCCAACCGGAAATTTTTAACCTATCTGGCTCGTCATTTGGCATCCCACGGCTTGACGGTAGTCGCGATCGAGCACCCGTCTATCTCTCGCAACGGGTTACCGATCGCGCTCAATCTCGATCAACTAGTGCCTGCCAAAGAGTTTATCGATCGTCCCCAAGACATTCGCTTTATTTTGGATGAGTTGACTCGGCTCAATCAAGAACCGGGGTTGCTTCAAGGTAAGCTCAACACTCAGCAGGTGACCGTGATCGGGCATTCGTTGGGCGGCTACGAAGCTTTGGCCCTAGCAGGGGCAGAACTCAATCTCGATCAGTTGCGCCAATTTTGTCAGAGCAGCAATCTGTTGCAGCGCGTCCCGGCTGACTGGCTGCAATGTGCCGCAGCGGGACTATCAGAGCATCGTCTCAGCCTGCGAGACCCACGAGTTGGGCAAGTAATCGCTCTCAACCCCGCGATCGGGCAGATTTTTGGTAAATCTGGTCTCGCGCAAGTGGCAACCCCTAGCCTGATTTTGACCGGAACGGACGATACGCTGGCTCCTGCCCTTAGCCAGCAGCTTCAGCCCTTTGCTCAGTTACCTAGCCCAAAATATTTGTTAACCGCGATCGGCAGTACTCACCTCAGCGTTAGCGATCCCACTAGTTTTGGAGGCGCGATCGTTCAAGGAACCCTGGTCAAAGAGCGTCGAGGTGAGGATGTTGCACCCCTGCGCCAACTGCTGCAAGGAGTCAGTCTTGCTTTTATCAAACAATCTAGCCCAGAAGCCAACACCTATGCACCGTTTTTAACGCCTGCCTATGCTCAATCGCTCTCGACTCCTAGCTTGCCACTGCGTCTAAACCGAGAGCTTCCCACTAATTTGACTCACTTGTTTATGCTCACGTCCCTGCTATAACCCCATCCACCGGGTAGGCAAAGGCAGCGTTGACCCCTTGACCTGATCGGCAACCTTGCCCCAATTTTGCGGCGCGATCGTTGCGATAAATTGCAAGACTTTAGCGAGTTCGGTCAGATGTCGATCAGAACAGCGAGAATAAGAGTTCATTCATAATTAGACCAGGAATATTTTCTGTGACCATTTCCGATCCACAACTGCCTTCTGACCCAGACTCTATCTCAACGGTGCCTGTTATTGACCTATGGCAGCAGGGAGAACTGGTCGAAGTTGACATAACCGACATTACTGAGGGCGGCGATGGCGTTGGTCGATTCGGAGAGCGTGTCGTCTTCGTTCCTGATACCGTCACGGGCGATCGGGCCCTCGTGCGTCTGATTCGCACCAAGCCGACCTATGCCAATGGCAAGGTAAATGAGATTTTAACCCGATCGCCTCACCGCATTCGACCCAGTTGCATTGTTGCCGACAAGTGTGGCGGCTGTCAGTGGCAGCACGTCGATTATGACTATCAGCTTGAGGCAAAACGCAATCAAATCGTTCAGGCGCTAGAGCGCATCGGCGGGTTTAGAAATCTAAACGTCAATCCTGTTTTGAATGTCTCTGAGCCGCTAGACTATCGCAACAAGGTGACGTATCCCCTGACCCGATCTGCAACGGGCCAGGTGCAAGCTGGATATTATCAAAAGGGCAGTCACCAGCTAATCAATCTCAATCAATGTCCGATTCAAGATCAAAGACTCAATCCGCTATTGGCAGAAGTCAAGCTAGACATTCAAAAGCGCGGCTGGGGCATCTATGACGAAAAGCTGCATCGCGGCAAAGTGCGTCACCTCAGCTTAAGAATCGGACGACGCACCGGAGAGATGCTGCTCACCCTCGTGTGCAAAGATGCCAACCTGGTGGGAATGAATGATCAGGCGCAAGACTGGCTCGATCGCTATCCCAATCTTGTCGGAGTCTCATTAAATGTGAACGGTGCCAAAACCAACGGCATCTTTGGCAAAGAGACGCGCTGCATCGCCGGACAACCTCACTTACACGAGCGGCTTTTGGGCTTGACCTTTCAAATTTTGCCCGACACCTTCTTTCAGGTGCACACCGAGCAAGCCGAAGCCCTGTTGCAGGTGATCTTAAATGAGCTAAATCTGCAAGGCACCGAAATCTTTGTAGATGCCTACAGCGGCATTGGCACGCTCACCCTCCCGATCGCCCAAAAAGTCAAAACCGCCATTGGCTTAGAAGTGCAGCCCGAAGCCGTTGAGCAAGCCAAAACCAACGCCGAGCTTAACCACATCGAAAATGTGATCTTTCTCACCGGAACCGTTGAGACAGGGTTGCCTGCTCTAGAGATGAAGCCCGATATCGTGCTGTTAGATCCGCCTCGCAAGGGCTGTGATGGCTCTGTGATTGAGGCGCTTCGCAACATGAAGCCCGATCGCATCGTCTATGTAAGCTGCAACCCGGCGACGCTTGCCCGTGATCTCAAACTGCTCTGCGCTGAGGGAGAGTATGAGCTTCAGCGCGTGCAGCCTGCTGACTTCTTTCCGCAAACCGCCCACGTTGAGTGTGCTGCGTTCTTGAGGCGAGTGGGGGATAGGGTGTAGGGTGTAGGGAAATAGTCGTTAGTTCCACTGCATTGCGATGAAGTTTAGCGAAATTATTGAGAAACTTGGCTCTTCGGTTGTGGCTCACAGTCTGACGATGCACTCAGACAACGATCCCGAAATCACAGGGGTGGCGGCGATCGACGAGGCCACACCCAGCACCATCAGCTACGCAGAAAGCAACAAGTTTGCAGTGCTGGCAGGCTCGACGGCCGCCAGTGCCTTAATTCTTCCGGCTAATGAAGACTTGCAGGCAAAGGCAGAGGCTCGTGGGGTTGCTTGGGTGTCGGTGCGGCAGCCGCGCCTTGCTTTTGCTCAAACGATCGCGCTCTACTATCACCCCTTCAAGCCTGCGCCTGTGGTTCATCCCTCGGCGGTGATTGATCCCAGCGTTGAGCTTGGCGCAGGGGTCTCGATCGGGGCGAATGTTGTCATTCAATCGGGGGCAAAAATTGGGGCGGGTGCTGTGATTCATCCCAATGTGGTGATTTATCCTGACGTGCAGATTGGCGATCGTACCGTCCTTCATGCGAATTGCTCGATTCAAGAACGCACTCATATTGGGGCTGACTGCGTGATTCACTGTGGGGCGGTGATCGGCTCTGAAGGGTTTGGGTTTGTGCCGACTCGTGAGGGCTGGCTCAAAATGGAGCAGTCTGGCTACACGGTGCTCGAAGATGGCGTTGAGGTGGGCTGCAACTCTGCGATCGACCGCCCTGCTGTGGGGGAGACTCGCATCGGTCGCAACACCAAAATCGATAACCTAGTCCAGATCGGTCACGGCGTAAAAGTCGGTGAAGCCTGCGCGTTTGCATCGGGTTGCGGCATTGCGGGCGGCACTCAGATCGGAAATCGCGTTATTCTCGCTGGGCAGGTTGGCGTTGCCAATAATGCCAAAATGGGCGACGGATCGGTTGCCTCGGCTAAGGCGGGCGTTCACAAAGATGTCCCTGCTGGGCAGACGGTTTCAGGCTATCCGGCTGTCGAACACAAAGTTTATCTCAAAGCCTCGGCAATGTATCACCGCTTATATGAGATGTATCTCTCGATCAAGCAAATCAAAAAGCATCTGGGCATCAACGATTAGCCGACAACCCGTTTTATTCACGATGTTGTTGCGGTCAAAACTTGTCATCTGACCTCCTTTCAATTAGAGAACTGATGATTAGACCCCAGCTTTTTTAGAAAGAGTGACACCCGTTTATTTGAAATAATTGGGAACTCTAAGTGTGTCCCAAGGCGGCTCTGTCTAAGCCTTTACAGGAGCCAGTTTTTCAGAACGCTTGGCATTGCTGTCTCTATGAAGATTTCTCATAAACTGATTGGAAGCTTTATCGGCGTTTCTCTGCTAACGGGGGTTGTGGGGGCTGTGGCGATCGCCCAAAGCCAAAAAATTGCTGAGACTCTAGCGATTTTAGAAGCTGAAGATGTAGCCAAAGTCATCAGCACAGTGCTCCTAAATGACTTGCGATATAGTCAAGAATCGGGCCTCTTCAAAAGTTCTGACCAGTTGCGAAATAATGTCCAGCTTCTGCATGATCAACAAAAGCGCGATATCGAGGTGGTCGATCTAGAAAAGAAAATCTTGGCAGATACCGTTTCTGAGGGGGTTGGCACAACGTTTGAACATGACAAGGGCAATGAAGTTCGGCAGACGATGCAAGATGGCAATTCTAGAACGTTTCTAGAAAAAAACGTCGATTATCCCCAAGGGGTTAAGCTGATCGTCATTCCTCTGAGAACTAATCAAAACACGATCGTCGGCGCGATCATCTTAGAATATTCATCGTTATATGAGCAAACGATCGCTCAAGCTAGACCCACTCTGATCGTGATTGGCATCACTAGCCTAGGCTGCATTGCTTTGGCACTGGTCATCGGCTGGCGAATTGCGAACAGTATTGCAAGACCTCTACAGTCCGTCACAAAAGTCGCGCAACGCGTCACCGAAACCTCTAACTTTGATCTGCAAGCTCCGGTCACGACTGACGATGAAATAGGCATCTTAGCGATCACATTGAATCATTTGATTCAACGAGTAAAAGCACTACTGCTTGAAAAAGAGCAGCGATCGGAAGAACTTCAGCACGCCCTAGATCAGCTTCACAGCACTCAATCGCAACTGGTGCAAACCGAAAAAATGTCAAGTCTGGGTCAACTGGTGGCTGGGGTTGCCCACGAGATCAACAACCCGGTCAACTTCATCCACGGCAATCTTATCCACATTGATGGCTATGCTCAAGATTTGCTGAAAGTGGTGCAAGCTTATCAAACTCATTATCCCAATCCACCTAAAACTCTTCAAGCAAGTTTGGATGAGGTAGAACTCGACTTTTTGTATGAGGACTTGGTAAAACTGCTTCAGTCGATGAAGGTCGGCACTGATCGGATTCGGCAGATTGTGTTGTCTCTTCGTAATTTCTCTCGTTTAGATGAATCTGAATTCAAAGCGGTTGACTTGCAGGAAGGCATAGACAACACACTACTGATTTTGCAGCATCGTCTCAAGGCAAATCCAGAGTCTCCGGCGATCGAGGTGATCAAAGATTATGGGTTGTTGCCTTTGGTGGAGTGTTATCCCAGTCAACTCAACCAGGTATTTATGAATCTGCTGGCAAATGCGATCGACACACTAGAAGAAGCTGTTCGAGAACTGAAAAAAGACGATCGGCTGTGTCAGATCTGGGTTACGACCCAAGTCATCGCGGATAATCTCGTGCATATTCTGATCACAGACAACGGTTTGGGGATGTCTGAAGTGGTGCGATCGCGCATTTTTGATCCGTTTTTCACGACTAAACCCATCGGCAAGGGCACGGGCTTAGGCCTGTCGATCAGTCACCAGATTGTGACAGAAAAGCACAATGGCAAGATGTGGTGTGAGTCTATCCCCGGTCAGGGAACCAAGTTTGTGATCGAAATCCCCATTCGTCAGCCCGTCATCCTCACTTGAGAGGTTATTAAAGCGATTTGGGCACTTAATGCCGAGATTCTTGTGCCAATATTTGAGATATATCGTTAAATAAAGGTCAGTTAGAGACCTGCTAGGCTTGTGGGACGACGACTAGGAGAACCTCATATGCCGCCTACTGCTCAAGACGTTTACAACGAGATCGTTCAAGCGTTATCGCCTACTGAACGATTGCGGTTGGCAACGTTGATTCTGAATGAGCTAGTCCAACAAAGTTCATCGACGATCGACCAAAGTGACTCCTGGACAGAACAGGATCAAACAGATGTCGTTGATTTTTCGTTGCAGTATGCAATGTCTCTATTCCCAGATGAGGAGACTGGTTAGTGTTAGTTAAGGCGGGCGATCTAGTCACGGTTGATTTTCCAGGTGCGACGGGAATGAAACGTCGTCCTGCTGTTGTGTTGTCTTCTGCAACCTATCATGCCATGCGTCCAGATATCATTGTCGGTCTGATTACTTCTCAGAGGAAGGGGCTGGGAGTTACAGATCACGCACTTCAAGATTGGGCATCATCTGGGTTGCGCGTTGCATCGGTTTTCCGGTGTTTTATGGTCACGCTTCCACCTTCTGCCAATATTGTGCGAATCGGACAGGTGTCAGAGCGAGATTGGAAAGCTGTTCGTGTCTGTGTAAAAACGGCTCTGACCAATTTAGATGATCTGTCGCAGAATCAGTCAACTTCTCTGTAGCGATCGGGGCTTAAATCAGAACCGAATAGAAAGGCTATCAGAGGAGTCAAAGGGATTTGGGCACCATTCCTAGACGATCGAGCAATTGTTCATCCTGCGATCGCTCCGGGTTGGGAGTGGTCAACAGCACCGCTCCCGTAAAGATCGAATTTGCGCCTGCTAAAAAGCACAGCGCTTGCAGTTCGTCGCTCATCTCTAGTCGCCCGGCTGACAGTCGCACCATCGCCTTTGGAAACAGAATTCGAGTCGTGGCAACCATGCGAACTAGCTCGATCGGGTCGATCGCAGGCGCACCTTCTAGCGGAGTTCCGGCCACGGGCACTAGACAATTAATCGGCACTGATTCGGGGGCAGGAGTCAAATTTGATAGCGCTTCGAGCAGATCTAAGCGATCTTGAACTGATTCACCCAGTCCGACAATGCCGCCACAGCAGACCGAGATTCCGGCTTCGCTCACAGCACGAATAGTTTCTAATCGGTCTTGATAGGTGCGAGTCGTAATAATTTTCTCATAATAGCTGGGTGACGTGTCGAGATTGTGATTGTAGGCCGTCAGCCCCGCTGCTTTGAGTTGTTGAGCCTGGTGGGGTTTGAGCATTCCCAAGGTGCAGCAGACTTCGAGATCGAGCGCGGCAACCTGACGCACCATATCGAGCACCCGATCGAACTGCGCCCCATCTCGCACTTCTCGCCAAGCGGCCCCCATGCAAAAGCGCGTCGATCCGGCAGCTTTGGCGACCTTGGCTTCCGCCACGACTCCTTCAAGATCCATCAGAGGTTCAGGTTTTAAATCTGTTTGGTGATGCACGCTCTGAGAACAGTAGCCGCAATCTTCGGGGCAAGCGCCCGTTTTAATGCTGCTCAGGGTGCACATCTGAACTGCACGCGGGTCGTGATGCGATCGATGCACTCGCTGCGCCTCAAACAGCAGATCGGGCAAAGGCTGATGATAAATTTTGGCGATGGCAGCGATCGGGGAAGTCAACATAGCATTCAACCGTCAGAGAAGATTCAAAACTCCTAGCTATTCAGATTAGCAGCCCGTCAGCATCTAGAGAATGCAAAAATTCTGATCTCTGACCCAGTGATACAATTTCAATCACTATGCCTCGGTCAACTCCTTCGCCCCGACTTCCCAGATCTGCCCGATTTACATGATCACGATCACAGATATGCTGTGGGCGCTGACTGGGCTATTGCTGACGATCGGGGGCACCCTGCTCAAAGCCTCGATCACCGATGTGCCGTGGAGTTGGACACCCCAGACCATTCCGCTACACTTTTTGGGCGTGAGTTATCAGATCGGAGCCGTGCTGCTAGTCGGCTGTCTGGGCGGAAAAAACGCGGCGGTGATTTCCCAAATCGCCTATTTGCTATTGGGGTTAGCCGGGTTTGAAATCTTTAATGACGGCGGCGGCATTCACTATTTTAGTAGGCCTAGTTTTGGCTATTTGTTGGGCTTCATTCCGGGTGCCTGGCTGTGTGGCTATCTCGCCTTCAAAACGCCTTCCCGTCCTGAATCTCTGGCCTTTAGCTGTTTTTGCGGTTTGCTGGTCATTCATCTAACGGGAATTGTTTACTTATTTTTGTCCTATGGGTTGAAGTGGTCTAACGCAGAGGCTCTATCTCTGTGGGATGCTTTAAGAACCTATTCTCTCACGCCTCTACCCGGACAGTTTGCGGTCGTGTGTGCGGTCACAGTGCTGGCGTTTGCGATGCGTCGTTTAATGTTTTATTAATCCTCGATCCCTCTGCTGAATGTTCAAAAACCGTTTTTTCTGGCTGGCTGCGATCGTAGGTCTGATGCTCGATCGCCTGACCAAACTTTGGGTAGTCAAGACAATGGTGCTCTCTCAATCCATTGCGTTGCTGCCCGGTGTCTTTCATATTACCTATGTGGTAAATAAAGGAGCCGCCTTTAGCCTCTTTCAGGGCAGTGTCTGGCTGCGCTGGCTGTCGCTAGCCGTGAGCCTCGGATTGATGGCCCTAGCCTGGTTTGGGCCGCGGTTTGAGCGGTGGGAGCAGTTGGGCTATGGCTTTATTTTGAGCGGGGCCTTGGGAAACGGCATCGATCGCTTTGTGCTCGGTCATGTGGTCGATTTTTTAGACTTTCGGCTGATCAACTTTCCGGTGTTTAATCTCGCCGATGCCTTTATCAACGTCGGCATTTTTTGTCTGCTGATTGCCGCTTTTCGCAAACCTCCCGATGGCAGCGATCGGGCCTCCCTTAAAGGATGAAAAGTCTCTAGGTTCTCAACGGCGACTGGCGCTCACCAAGGGTTTAGATCGCGATCGCGGGCTGCGAGTCACCAAAATCCATCCATCTTTCATCGCTAGCACTTGAGTCTGTTTAGGCGGCAGATAGCCTTGGGCTGAGACTTTCAATAGCTGGTAAGGGTGGAGGTCAGTCTTCCATCGCTGCTGCAACTCTTCGTCAGCCGCCGGAACGACGGAGCGATCGCTATAGAAATTCAGCGAGGGGCGGTAGTAGGGATAAGACGTGTAAACCACCTGACCCCTAGGCGTGTGGCGCTGAATCATTTCTGCCACAGGTTTAACCGGGTAGGCTTCTGACAACTCCCAGACCCATTGATTAGACAGCATCAGCACCACCAAAGTCAGGTAAGTGCCCCAAATCAGCACCGAGATAAACTGAAGGTCTTGCCGAAAAATTAAAATCGCGGTGACGGTGAGTGTAAAGGCTAGAGTTGAGGCAACAAGCTGAAGATCTGACTGCGGGGCCAAAACAGTGAAGTAGGCACTTAAGCCCCAAGCCACAACCGCAAACATCGCAAACACCGCCCCCCAGAGATGAGCCTGAGCGATCGGGCGCGCCTGCCGAATTCCCATCCTCCAAGGGTTCCACATCCGGCTAAGTTGGGCACCTACCATCAGCGACAACGCTGGATAAATGGGCAGGGCATACCAGGGCAGCTTTGTCTGCATAGCTGAAATGACGAGCAAATAAACCCCACTCCAGACGATCGCCAGCCGCGCCCAGCTTAAGCCCTGATTATCCCAGGCGAGGCGCAACCCGTGGGGCAGAAACAGGAGCCACGGAAAGCCATATTTCACAATTTCCCACAGATAATACCAAACGGGTCCGTCGTTGTTGCCGACCGTTCCCCAAACCCGCACCAGAGATTGATTGAGCAAATGGGCATTCACGAATTGTTGGTGATAGTGCGACCACTGAGCGCCATACCATAGCCCGACGGGAACGGCTCCGATCGCGATGCCGAGCCAGAGATAGCGACTAGTCAACAGACGAGGGGTATCCCAGATCAGAAATAGGGCGGCGATCGCCGCCAGCAACACGCCCAAAATGCCTTTGGTGAGACAGATTAGCCCAACTCCGACCCCCACCCCTAGCCCCCAGCGCAAATCTCGCCGCGATCGCAGCAAACAAGCCATCATCAGCAGCAAAAAACACAGCACGGCTCCGTCTAGCATGGCCAGCCGCCCCTGTCGGGCAACGGGCAGCCACGTCAGGTAGACCAACGCCGCAAAAATCGCCGCCGTGCGCTGAAAGAAAACTTCTCTGCCGAGCCAATACATCAAGGGCACTGAAACCGCCGTCAGCATCGCGCCGGGCAAGCGAGTCGTCAGTTCGCTCACGCCCCCGATCGAGTAGGTCAACGCCACCAGCCAGTGCATCAGGGGCGGTTTGTTAAAATAGGGCGCTCCGGTCAACTCTTTGGGGTAGAGCCAGGTTGCAGAGGCAAAGGGCGATCGCCACATTTCACGAGCGATTTGAGCAACGATGCCTTCGTCCCAATCTCTGAGGGGCAGGTCTCCCAGATTGACACTCAGTAGCACGATCGCAGCCACCCATAGCCCTAAAAGCCAGCCGCGATCAACCCAGGCTTCAAAGTGAGGGTTTTCCATCCCAAATCGGCGACTCGCAGAAATTTCTTGACCCATCTTCAGCCTTCTATTACCCAGGGGAATGTCCTCTCTTCTCCAAATCTGCTCCTAATCGTCAGACTCAGGCGGGGAGAATTTTTCACGTCAATCATACGCCATGATTCGAGATTAGCGAGGGGTCATTATGGGGGTTCAATCTTCATCATCCTCACTTTTGTAAATGAGAGAATGCTTCTCTACCATTTTCACCAATCCGAGCGTCACCAATGTCATTAGGGTTCCTGAGAGGGCGAGTTGCCACCAGCCGCAGCCAGAAATAATGCCCAACGCGGCAGTGACCCAAATAGAGGCGGCAGAAGTCAGCCCGGTGACGTGAGGCCGGGCAGAATTGGGACGCGACCCGTGCAAGATTTCTCCGGCTCCTAAAAAGCCGACTCCGGTGGCGACCCCTTGAATCGCTCGACTGACTGCATCGCCTGGGTGAGCACTGCTCTGGAGGGGAATCAAAACAAACAGCGCGGCTCCGAGGCTGACTAGCATATGAGTTCTCAGCCCGGCCGATTTATGTCGGCGTTGACGGTTCCACCCGATCGCGCCCCCCGTCGCCATCGCCAAACTCAATCGCAAGATAATTTCAACCCAGTTATTAGGGGAAATTGAATAGGACTCCATCAATGATTTCAAGTTAAGTTGGGCAAACAAATATAGAGAGCAACCGATCATTTTTTGAGGGTTGCTCGAAGGCGTTTTGAATGTTCTCTATTTCTTAATCCAACCATAATCTGTTTGGCGTTTGGCTTCTAGCAAGACCGTAACCAAACTTAATCCAAAAAATAGGGAAAACACGCTGGAAGATGGGTAAACCTGCTGATGATCCTGATCCCCTGCGGATCTACTGTTAGTGGGGGGCTGGTTTTATTGTAATTTTTTGCGTTTTTTAATGAAGAGTGAGTTGCTGGTCATGCCTAAATGCCCTTGTTGTGCTGAGAAACTGCTCCGTCATATTCGGCATGGAGAAATCTATTGGTTTTGTTCGCACTGCTGGCAGGAAATGCCGGATCTGGCTGCAAAAATGGTTGATCGGTCTTCAGAGTCTGCCGCAAAGTCAAAGGCGGCGATCGCTGTTGTGCCGCGCCGAAGAACGCCTAATCGTCTGACTCGCCGACCGACGAGTAGAGCGGCAGAGTGACCCGAACAGTCGTGCCTTTGCCTTCATCGCTGGTGACTGAGATCTGACCGCCGTGAATGTTGAGCGATTGTTTAACGATCGCTAACCCCAGCCCGTTGCCTGAGACAGTGCCGACGTTAGTGCCTCGGTGAAATGGCTCAAAAAGCCTCGACTGATCTTCCCTGGGAATGCCAATGCCTTCGTCTTGAACTTCAAGCGTGACGAGGTGATTTTCGCGCATCAGCCCACAATAGACCGAAGAACCCACCGGGGAATATTTGAGCGCGTTTGAGAGCAGATTGCTAAAAATCTGCCGCAAAAGCTTTTCATCCATCTGGGCGGTTAGCGGGTGTGGGTCTTCAAACCCATTGATCTGCAAGACAAGCGGATGCAGATCTTGGTCGTTGCGCCGCATTTCATCGATCAGGCTGTGACAAAACGCTGGCAAGTCGATTGGGGCTGGCTCAAACTTCAGTTTTTGGGCTTCGGCCCGCTCGATCACCAGAATGTCACTGAGCAGATTGTTCATATTCAGCGCTGCGTTTTGAATGCGCTGAATGTGTTCGATCTGTTTTTCGGCCGTCCAGCCGCCTGCGTAAAATTCGAGCAAGTCGGCCGAGGAGAGAATCGTGCTCAACGGGGTGCGGAATTCGTGAGAGGCGGTTGAGACAAACCGCGATTTTAGTTCACTGAGTTCGCGCTCTTTGTCGAGAGCTTTGCGAATCTCGACCTCGGCTTGTTTGCGATCGGTGATGTCCATACACGAGCCAATGTGGCCATTAAAGCTGCCGTCGGGCATCAGACGCGGCACGCCCCGATCGAGCACCCAGCGATAATGACCATCGGCACGCCGCAGGCGATATTCAATCTCAAAGCTGCTGCGGCTGTTGAGGGCTTGTCGATAGATGTTGGTGCAGGCAGCGCGATCGGTGGGATGCACCGTGTCAAGCCAGCCCGACCCAAGCTCTTGGTCGAGGGTGCGCCCCGTAAAGTCGAGCAAGCTTTGATTGCAGAAAATATAGCTGCCTGTCGTGTCAATCATCCAGAGCAGCACCGGAGCGCTGTTAGCCAGAGTGCGGAAGCGTTCTTTGCTTTCGCGCAGCGCTTGCAAAAGTTGACTTTGGGTGAGGGCGATTTCGACTTGGTTGGCGAGTTGCTGCAAAAGCTCGGTTTCAAAGTTTGACCATTGGCGCGGTTGGTCGCATTGATGGGCAATCAGCCATCCCCAGACAGAGGCTTGCTGCACGATCGGCACGGCTAACCTAGCCTTCACGCCGATGTCTCGCCAAAACTGATCCTGAGATTGCTCATCTTCCTCAATAGTCTCCCTGGGGTTGTCCGCCAAGAAGACAGGATTTGAGTAGGTTTTGTGCAGCAGTGAACTCCAGTCGTTGCCGACCGCCTCGTTGCACACCGTGCCTGTCTGACCTGGTAAAAGCCGATAAATCAGGACTCGATCGGTCTTGAGCAGCGTTCTGACTTCGGTGACGGTGGTTTGCAAAATTTCTTCGAGATGCAATGATTGCCGAATCTTTAAGGTGATGTCGGCAAATAGCTGCGATCGCCAGTTTTGGCGCTGCAACGCCTCCTCAGTTTGCTTGCGCTGGGTGATATCTCGCTGCAACCCCACCCAATAGGTGTAGTGCCCCGTTTGGTCAGTCACCGGAAACATGCTCAACTCAACCCAGACTTCTGAGCCGTCTTTGTGATAGTTGACAATCTCGACCAGGTTTGGCTCCCAGTTTTTAAGCGCGGTGCGAATATCTTTGAGAATCTTCAGATCCGTTTTAGGCCCTTGCAAGATGCGGGGAGTTTTGCCCACTACTTCGTCTCGCTCGTAGCCCATCATGCGAGTAAAGGCTTGATTGACATAGATAATGCGCGGCCCAGGTAGCTCGACGGGTTCTGCCTCGGTGATCACAACGGCATCGTTGGCATTGACAATCACCGATTCTAAAAGGCGAAGTCTCTGCTCTTGCTCTTTGCGGGTGGTGATGTCTTCGGCGATTCCGGCAATGCGATAGACGTTGCCCTGCTGATTGCGAATGGGGAACGCCCGCGCTAGCAGCCAGCGCTCTGAGCGATCGGCTTTTTTAAAGCGATAGGTCACCTCAGCCGGGTTGCCACGCCCTGCGGCACGGCTGGCTTTGATCACGGCGGGTAGGTCTTGAGGGTGAATGTGCCGCCACCAAAACTCTAGGGATTGGTGATCAGAGCGATCGGGGTCGTAGCCCAAAACTTGCTGACAAACCGGACTGATGTAGATCAGCTTCTGCGCCTCTAGGTCATACATCCAAAAGATTTGCTGAATATTTTCCGCCAGTTGCCGAAATCTCTCTTCGCTTTCTCTCAGCTCATCTTCTGCCTGAGTGCGCTGTGTGATGGCGAGTTCAGCCCTGGGGTCGGTCTGCTGCGACGGGGCTTCTAGCGGGGTGCGATCGCGAGGGGTTGGCGCTACTGCCTGACTTGGCGTTCCCTCTCTGTCAGCATCGCTCAACGGGAAGCGATCGCTCCTCCGATCGTGCAACAACTGGGCCCTCAGGGATTGAACTAAGGCTTCCAGTTCGAGGTTGCGTTGCCGTAACTTGATCGGGTCATCTTCTTGCATTGGGTCAGGAACACTAAAAGCGATAACGTTAATTTTTGCTCAAAACACCCTTGCAAGGGCGTTAAATCGCCACAAGGTTATTTTATTTAAAGAGGTTTAAAGGGAAGGTCAACGACAAAGGCAGTCCAGCCGTTTGCACTGTTGACTTGAATCGAGCCTTGAAGCTGATCGACCAGCTTTTTAACCAGGGCTAACCCCAGCCCAGTGCCGCCCTGTCTCCAGCGATCGTTTCTCGATGCCCGATAAAACTTGTCAAAAATATGCGGCAAATCTTCACCCGCAATTTCTGATTGGTTAATTACTGTAAACCGCAGCATCGGCGTTTGATCTGGCTGCACAAATTCACGAATCTTAAAAATGATTTCACCCCGACTCGGCGTATATTTGCCTGCATTGTTGAGAAGCTCGACAAAGATGCGTTGCAGGCTGACGGCATCGTGAACGATCGTGGGCAGCGTGTCGGGCAAATCAATCGTCAAAACCTGTTGACAGTCGAGAGCGCGAATTTGAAACGACTCGATAATTTTGTGAAAATGCTCCTTCAAGTCCAGAGGTTTTGGCGTAGCTAAAGTCTCGCCTGACTCTAATTGATAAAGATCTAAAAGATTTTGAATTAAAGCCTCTCCTTGAGCGCAAGCAACCAGAGCAATCTCTATATATTGTTTGCCATTATTAGGAACCGCTGCTATCAATTGCAGAGCGACTTTAATCGTCGTTAAAGGTGCTCTGAGATCATGGGTAATTGTGGTGACCAAATCATTTTTTTGAAGGGTCAGTTCTTGTAGATCTCTCACCTTTTCTTGAATGTCTATTTGAGCACGGTGGCGTTTAAGTCGTGCCGCGATCGTTTCTAACAATTCCAACCGTCGAAAGGGTTTAGTCAGATAATCATCGGCTCCTAAATTCATGCCCTGGCGCATCTCGGCTTTGTCAGACTTGGCAGTCAAAAAAATAAATGGAATCTCTGCGGTTAAAGGATCTTGGCGCAGCGCTTTGAGCACACAGTAGCCATCAAAATCTGGCATTTTAATATCACAAACAATCAAATCTGGCGGCCTTTTTTTGGCCAGATTTAAGCCCGTTAGACCATCTTCTGCATGAATTGGATCAAAGCCGCCCGATGCTAAAATCTCCACAATATTAAGCCGAACGTCTGTTTCATCCTCAATGACCAAGATTTTCATTGGAGCGCCCCGCCTCTCTGATTGAGCATTGGCGGACTAATCAGATTGGGTAACCGTTCGATGAGAAAACCATCCAGGTTTTGAATCGTGCAGCAGTCATTAGCCATGAGTCGATCGCGATAATTCAGAAATTTTGTGAAGTGTGAGCGTCAGCAAGAGGTCGGTTGGTCAGAATAGCTACGTAAAGTCTAGCGGACTGACCCTCTCATAGTTTGGTGAAAGCACGATGGGGTGTCTGACCCTGCGGTGCTATCAAAGATGAGGGAAGATGTAACCTGGTTACCAGGCACCTAATCTTAGCGACATTTTTACCTCCCTAGACCTGTGGTTGATCAACGAGAGCCAGCAGTAGAATAATTTAACTAGGTAAACAAAATATTATTCGCTAGGCCAAATACAACCGTTGGAGCGGGTGAAAGAAGATGAAATTGCTACTGGCAAACGAAGCGGATTGCTGCTTCTTTAAGTCGTGGTTTGACGATCGTGTCTGTGACAGCATCAGCTATCAAGGCGAAATGTTTTTGCAATTTCACGTTTTTAGCCCCCGCCGCCGTGATCAGGTCTATGAGCTAGGGTCAAAACTGCTCGAACAAGGCATCTCGGTGATTATTGCTTGCTCAAAAGAGCGCTATGTGGTCGGAATTAATTTACGCGGTGAGTGGTGGAAGACTCACGATCGGGCAAAACAGCAGATCTTAAGGGAAGTGCAGACTCTAGAAGCCACCTTTAAGACTCTACTAGAGACCGCCGATTAAGCAAGCTTTCCATTGTGCACTAGGCTAAAGATCGACCTTTTAGCCGTCAAGCCAAGACTATGTTGAATTATGATCTGGTGGTGTGTGGTGCCGGGCCAGCCGGAACTGTAGCAGCCGCAGAAGCCGCCCAAGCGGGGCTAAAGGTTGCCCTGCTAGAGAAGCAGTTTTTGCCTCGCCATAAGACCTGTGGGGGTGGAATGCCGATGGTGCTGCAAGACCACTTGCAAGATTTGGCACCTGAAGCGTTTATTGAGTCTCAAGTCACTCATCTGCGCCACACTTGGAACTTTGACGATGCTTGTCTCGCAGCCATTAACCCGCCTGGTGTCGATAGGCGATTGCTGCTGTGGATGGTGCAGCGATCGGTGTTTGACCATGCCCTCGCTCAACGAGCCGTGCGATCGGGCGCAGAGTTGCGAGACGGGCTAGCTGTGCGATCGCTCCAAGTCGAGCCAGATGGCATCAAAGTTTTGGCTCAAGACATCAAAACAGGCAGTTCTTTTGTTGCCAAAGCTCACTATGTCATTGGTGCTGACGGCGCTAACGGGGTCACGGTCAAATCAACGCGACTGCGGCAAAATCGAGCGATCGCCCTAGCTATGGAACTGGAGCACCCTCACCGATGGGGAGACGGACTGGGTGATCTGCGCCCCGATGTGGCCCATTTGGAGTATGGAGCCGTCAAGCGCGGCTATGCCTGGATTTTTCCTAAAGCCGATCACCTGAATATTGGCGCTGGCGTGTTTCGACCCAATCGCCAAGACGCTCGCAGCAACCGGGCTTTGCGAACTGAGCTACAGCAGACTATTTTTCACTATGTCGAAGCGATGGGGCTGCCGCTCGATCGGGACCAGGCCCGTTTTCACGCTCACCCTCTACCGACCTGGCAGGGCAAAGAGCCGCTTCACGAAGGACGGATTTTGCTAGTCGGAGATGCCGCTGGATTGATCAATCCTCTCTTTGGCGACGGGATTCTCCACGCGGTCAAAAGTGGTCAGATCGCGGCTCAATGTTTAGTCGATCAGGCGGCAGACCACTACACCGATCGCATTCATGCTGAATTTGCTGCTAACTTTGATGCTGCCTTGACCCTGGCTCAAGTCTTCTATCAATGGACGGGCGCTTTCTATAAATATGGTGTTAAATCTGAAAACGCTACTCGCATGGCCGCCCAGCTTTTATGTGGCGATCTTTTATTTAGCGATATGGCGGGTCGAGCAATGCGAAAATTAAAGCGATCGGTGGGGGCAACTTTTTTCCCGGCCTTCAATTCTTGACAGAATCCGGTAAAAAATCGATTGATCTACCGATTTCAGCCTGAAATTCTTAAACTAAGGAAGGGCCTAGTTTTTGACAGGTCGTAAGGTGGCCGATCTGACTGAGCAAGAATCGCCAGAACTGTGAACTATTAGGTCAGAAGGCGCTAATTAATTCAGTAGATTTCTTTCTACGATCGGCGGTGTGAGATAACGTATAGGTTTACAGCACACCCTTTTGTATACACGTCAAGAGGAACGACAGAATTATGGGATTATTTGACCGAATCAGCCGCGTGGTCAGAGCGAACGTCAACGACATGGTGAGCAAGGCTGAAGACCCAGAAAAGATCCTGGAACAGGCTGTCATCGATATGCAGGAGGATCTGGTGCAGTTGCGTCAGGCGGTGGCTAGCGCGATCGCCAGCCAAAAACGCACCGAGCAGCAATATAACCAGGCCCAAACGCAATCAACTAGCTGGCAGCAAAAAGCCCAGCTTGCCCTGCAAAAAGGCGATGAAAATCTCGCCCGTGAAGCTCTACTCCGCAAAAAGACCTACGCCGACACCTCGACCACTCTCAAGAGTCAACTCGATCAGCAAGTGACCCAGGTTGACACTCTCAAGCGCAGTTTGATCGCCCTAGAAGGCAAAATCTCTGAAGCAAAAACCAAAAAAGATATGCTGCGGGCCCGCGCCAGCGCTGCCAAAGCTCAAGAACAGTTGCAAAACGCGGTCGGAAATCTGGGCACAGGCAGCGCGATGGCCGCCTTTGAGCGGATGGAGGATAAAGTTTTGCAGCTAGAGGCGCGATCGCAGGCAGCCGCTGAGTTGGCAGGTGCCGATTTAGAAAGCCAATTTGCCAGACTAGAGTCAGGAGACGTTGACCTCGAACTCGAAGCGATGAAGGCGCAAATGCTGGCTCCGAGCACGCCTCAAAATCAGGCTCAGTTGCCCGGCACTGCACCCGCAACTCCTCAAACCAAGTCCACCGCGTCTCCTCAAGATCGCCAGGTTGTTGACGCAGAGCTAGAAGATCTAAAAAAGCAACTCGATCAGCTTTAAGATTATTGCGATCCGCAGATTCCCGACTTCCTTAGAGAAGCCGGGAATCTTTGTCTCTGCAAAGGCTTTAGAATTATGAACGGATGTTAGTAATAGTGATAGCAATATGGGCAGCGTTCGGGTAATTGGAGACGACGAGTTTGAAGCTGAAGTGCTAAACGCCGATCAGCCCGTGCTGGTTTATTTTTGGGCTTCGTGGTGTGGGCCCTGTCGGTTGACGGCTCCTCTGGTCGAAGGCATCGCCTCTAGCTATGGCGATCGCTTAAAAGTGATTAAGATGGAAGTCGATCCCAATCCCAAAAGTGTTTCTCAGTGCAAAATAGAAGGCGTTCCTGCCTTTAGATTCTTTGAGAGCGGAGCCGTGAAAAAAGCTAGCGAAGGCGCAATCAGCAAACAAAAACTAGAGGATTTTGTGCTGTCTCAGCTTCCGGCGTAGGCAGCCCTATCCGCACTGTTGAAGCGGTACACTGAGGATCTAAAATTCTGTCGTCTCAATGCTGATGGGCGATCGCAAGCGCGTATGCAATTTGCCACTCGTTTAGAACTGTTGCAAGTCAATGTCTTTGCTGACATGGATCGGGCGAAAACTAAAGCCCAGACAGCCGGACGTGAGATCATTGACCTGTCTCTGGGGTCTTCTGATCTTCCGACCCAGCCCCATGTGTTAGAAGCGATCGGGCGATCGCTCCATGATCCCAGCACTCACGGCTATCTCTTGTTTCACGGCACCCAGTCCTTTCGGCAAGCGGCGGCGAGTTGGTATACCCAAAAGTTCGGCATTGCCATCGATCCAGAAACGGAGGTCTTGCCTCTCATCGGCTCTCAAGAAGGCACGGCCCATTTGCCCTTGGCGATCTTGAATCCTGGTGATTTTGCGCTGCTGCTCGATCCGGGCTATCCCTCCCATGCGGGGGGCATTCATCTGGCAAGCGGTCAAATTTACCCGATGCCGCTCAAAGCAGAAAACGGATTTTTGCCTGTTTTACAAGACATTCCACCTCACGTCTTAGCCCAGTCGAGAATGATGGTGTTGAGCTATCCCCACAATCCGACGACAGCGATCGCGCCTCTCTCTTTTTTCAAGGAAGCCGTCGCGTTTTGCCAGGAACACAATCTGGTGCTGGTGCATGACTTTCCCTATGTCGATCTGGTGTTTAGCGACACCGCAGCGCCCTCGATTTTGCAGGCTGATCCTCATAAGAGCGTCTCGATCGAGTTCTTCACGCTCTCTAAGTCCTACAATATGGGCGGTTTTCGGGTGGGCTATGCGATCGGCAATGCCCAACTCATTCGAGCTTTGCGGCACGTCAAAGCGGCGGTAGACTTCAATCAATATCAAGGCATTCTAAACGGCGCGATCGCTGCCCTCACCGGGTCTCAAGCGGGCACCCAAGCAGCGATCGCTACCTTTCGTCAGCGTCGAGATGTCTTTGTCGCGGCTCTTGCTCAGATCGGGTGGCTAGTTCCCACGCCTCAAACAGCCCTCTATGTCTGGGCAAAATTGCCAGAACCCTGGAGTACAGACTCGATCAAATTCTGCATCGACTTGGTGGAAGCTACTGGGGTCGCAGTCTCACCTGGCGCAGGGTTTGGCAAGTCGGGCGAAGGCTATGTGCGATTTGCCTTGGTTCATCCCTCAGAGATTTTAGAAACGGCGGTTGATCGCATAGCTCAGTTCTTAGGCGACCCCTCGCCAAATCGCCCTTAGACAAGCTTCACACAGCCTTGATGCTAGCTGAGAAAGCTTAACCAGAACTTCGCGAACGTTCAGTAGAGTCTTTTGTAAATTGGGCAGGATAGGGTAGCCAGAGATAGATGGCTCTCAAAAACGATTTCAGGACTGGGACTGCCCAGAGTTGCCCCTGCATCCAACTTCACAACAACGGCGCGAAATGGTAAAAAAACTTCCTCGGCTGGCGATCGCCAGCGCGATCGTCACGGCGAGTGCGATTATGGGCACTCCCGCCTTTGCAGGCACACTATCGGGCGCAACGATCGGCGGCACCAACCCAACTGACTATCTGATCTATGATGCCAACTCGACCAACACCTTTGAGGTGGCCAAAACTCCCGCAAACTTGGCCAAGGTCTTAGGCGGTGACAGCAACCACCCGACGGGCAACGTTGAGCTTGCAGCCAGCAGTGAGAAGGCTGGCTTTGATTTCACCAAAACCACCAGCCTGAGTGGAACGATCGGGGGCAAAGCGATCACTCTCAGCAGCTTGACTAAAGACGACTGGAACAGCGCCTATAAAGGCACCACCTTTGGTCAATATTGGTTTGGTCAAGCGCTGACTCAAAATGGGTTGGGCAGTCTGGCAGGCACCAGCGCAGGTTTGCAGATGTTCAACATTTTCAAAACCTATGGGGGCTTTGAACGGTTTAGTGACCCTAACATTTCCTACGTCAATCAGAACGACACGACGGGAGAGATTCAAGTCGGTTTGGCAGGTCACTTAAACGCCAACACTCTGATCACAAAGTCGCTTGATGCCTATCTCGCGAACTTGCCTGGATCAGCCTCAACTCAACAGAGCAAAGCGACGATCGCGGGCTTAAAAACCCAGCTAGGAGCCACTCCCATTCAAGCCAGCGAAGTTTTCAAATACTCCTACAACGGGGTCGTTGACTACGGCTTTGGCTTTTCTGCAACCCAGTCTAATCTGGTTGAGAAAAGTGATGGCATCTCTCACAGTGGCAATTATGAGATCAAAATCAAAGGAGTGGCTCCGATCAAAAAGCACGTTCCTGAGCCGTCTGCTTTGCTGGGCTTAGTGGGGTTGGGCAGTTTGCTTGCTCTCAAGCGCCATCGGCTCAAAAAAGCGTAAGGCTGTTTAGATTCATTCACAAAATGCGTAACGGGGGCTGACAGTAGCTCCCTTTTTTTGTGTCTGCTCGATCGGATGTTGCCCTCAAATATCGGAGGGGGAACACTGGCGATCGGGAATGCAAACTTCTCTCTTGTATCTTCAACAAACTGTGACTACTTACTCTTAATTAACACCGCCATTTCGTCTCACCCTTGAGGATTTCACTAGTATGGGATTTCTAATTTTTCTCGTTGCCTTGGTCTTAGTCCTCGGCTTCATTGTTGTGGATGCTTACAACGGTCTAGTCACGCTCCGCAATCGTTATAAAAACGCCTACTCGCAGATTGATATTCAGCTTCAGCGTCGCTACGATCTGATTCCCAATCTGATTGAAACGGCCAAAGGCTACATGAAATATGAGAAAGAAACGCTGCAAGCCGTGATTGCCGCCCGCAATTCTGCTTTAACGGCCAGTGGTCGAGCCGCCCAAGCACCCGGAGACCCACAGGCAATGCAGCAGTTAGGCAATGCAGAAGCCGCTCTCACGGGGGCGTTAGGGCGTTTTCTCGCCATCTCAGAAGCCTATCCTGATCTCAAGGCCGATCAGACAATGACACGAGTCATGGAAGAACTTTCGTCAACCGAAAATCGCATCGCCTTTGCTCGTCAAGCCTTTAACGATGCCATCACGGTCTACAACACCAAGCGAGAAGTGTTTCCGAGCAGTGTGATTGCTGGGGGCTTTAACTTTGCCGAAGCCCAACTGTTGGCAGAAGTGGCACCCGAAGTCAAAGTGGCTCCTCGCGTCTCGTTTGAATAAGTTATGAACTTTTTTGAGCATCAAGACCGGGCGCGGCAGAACACTCGGCAACTCATGGGACTGTTTGCGCTCTCGGTTGCTGCCATGATCGTGGCAATCTACGTTGCGGCTTTGATCATTTTTAATATCGCAATTTCGAGGAGTGTGTCGTCGGTTTGCAGAGGGTCACAGATTGGTATATTTAGCAGAATCGGTCGGCGATCGTGCCCTGATTTAGTCACCAGTTCTCTACCTCACATTGGCACTGCTGGCTGGTGGAATCCTGAACTGTTTGGGCTGGTGGCGATCGTCACTATTGTTGTGATCACGATCGCTAGTCTCTATAAAATCTCTTCCCTACAACAAGGGGGCAGCGTCATTGCTCAAGAGTTAGGCGGACGGATACTTCTGGCAGAAATGGCCAATGCCGACGAGCAACAGTTGTTGAACATTGTTGACGAAATGGCGATCGCGTCCAGCATTCCTCCGCCTGCGGTCTATCTGTTAGACAACGAGTTAGGAATCAATGCGTTTGCGGCAGGGTTCACCCCTCAAAATGCGGTAATTGGGGTGACTCGTGGCTGTTTGCAGCAGTTAACCCGCGACGAATTGCAGGGCGTGATTGGTCACGAATTTAGTCACATTCTCAACGGAGATATGCGGCTCAACCTTCGATTAGTGGGGGTTTTGCACGGCATTTTGTTTGTCTACATTGTGGGCAGATTGATGATTGAGTCAGAAGACAGCGATCGCAGTTGGCTCTGGTATTTTGGCCTGGCGCTGATGGCGATCGGGTCGCTCGGCTTGCTGTTTGGTCGGCTGATCAAGAGTGCGGTGTCTCGTCAACGAGAGTTTTTGGCCGATGCTTCGGCGGTGCAGTTTACGCGCAACCCCGATGGCATTGCAGGAGCGTTGCAGAAGATTGGCGGAGTCGGTTCGCGGCTTCAGTCTCCTCACGCTGAGGCATCAAGTCATATGTTTTTTGGCAGTGCTATCAAATTTTCCTCACTAGAGGATCTGATGGCAACTCATCCCCCGATTCGGCAGCGCCTCCGCCGCCTGGGTGGGTTAGATTCTCAACTCTCAGCTTCTAGCTCTAGCATCGCATCTCAGGATTCTCTGGTCATGGGTTTTGCCGGGTCGAGCGGGTCTCAACCGTTGGCAGTTGTTCGCTCAAAGCCTGTTGCCTATCCACAATCGCTACTATTGCAAGTATCAGAACCTGTGCAGTTGGGTATTCAGGAACGTCAAGGCGCGATCGCTCTTGTCTATGCCCTGTTGCTCGACCCCGAAAATCTGCAAGTCCGCTCCCAGCAAATAGAGTGGCTGCGCCAGATCGAGCCAGAGATCAGTGAACAAATGCTGACGTTGCACTCATCTATTGAACAGTTGGCAGAGCGCGATCGTACTCCCTTTTTAGATCTCGCGATACCCGCTTTACTCCAAAACTCTGCGGCTCAGTGTCAACAATTGTTCAACACTGTTCAAGGATTAGCCAAGGTCGATGGTCATTGGTCACTGACCGAGTTTGTCATCTTGGTGATTTTGCAAACCCGTCTTCAGCCTTGCTTGGGTGCAGTTGTCAAGACAGAACAATTCTCAACACTTGACCCAGTTTGGTCGGATTGCATTGTTGTGGTGTCAGCCTTAGCGCGAGTCGGACAGACCAATTCAGAGTCTATTAACTATGCGCTACGATCGGGCTTATTTCGACTACCCGGAGCCGGACAGCAAACCCTGCCCAACGTGCCGCCTGCCTGGAGTTTTGCTGAGTTGAGAAAAAGTTTGAGTCGGCTAAGTGTTACCTCGGTGAAATTAAGACAAGCGATCGTTGAGGCGTGTTCTTATACCGTTCTTCTAGACAGCATTGTGACGGATCAAGAAGCTGAGTTATTGAGGGCGATCGTCATTGTGCTGGATTGTCCTCTCCCACCTTTTTTGAGTAACCCGGCAAAGCCGTCACGAAGACTATCTAAAACGCTATAACAGGAGCAAAAAGAACTATGCGCGCTTAAGACGTTAGCAGACAGGAGGCACTGATAGCCCTATCGGAAGCATTTTTAGCGTGGGAACAGCAGACCGAGGAGCGCATTGAGCAGCGAGTTATCCAAAAAGTTACACAGAAAGTTCGACAAGAAGAGCGGCAGGCGATCGCGCTCAATCTGATCCAGAAAACCCTTCCTTTAAAGACGATCGCCGAAGTGACTGGACTCACGACCGCTCAACTTCAACAACTTCAAGTTGACCAACCCCAGAAATAAAGAAAGGGACATTTTCTGAAACATCCCTACCAAACCGATTGTCAGATTTGTTGTGCTCAGTCTAAAGCGTTGATTGAAGTTGGTCTAACAATTTTTCAACATAAGTCAACGCCCCGCGAATTGTCTCAGGATCTTCAAGGTCAACCCCGACATATTGACGCAGGGCAGTCACTTGATCGATGCTGCCGCCAGCCGCCAATAGCTCTAGATAGCCAGGAATGAACTCTTTGCCGACTTCAAGATATTTTTGGTAGCACGCCAAGCTGACGATATTCGACGCGGTGTATTGATAGCAATAAAACGGCTTGAAATAAATGTGTCCAATTCGCGCCCAGTCATATTGATGTTCGGGTAGCACTTCTACCGCATCGCCGCAGAGTTCTTGATAGAGTTTTGTCCACTCTTTATTGACAAACTCGTGGTTAAAACTGCCCTGAGTCGCCCGATCGTGCACCGCCAACTCTAATCGGCTAATCGTGCTCTGCCGAAACAGCAGACTTAGCTGATCTTCCAATTGGCGAGTAATCAGAGATTTTGTTAACGCTTTGTCGTCTTTTGCCTGTTTGAGTAAATAATCCAATAACAACAACTCATTGAATGTCGAAGCGATTTCTGCCAGCACCATCGGCGGATTGCTGTTGAAATAGGTTTGGCGATCGTCGATCCACGCAAAGTGCAGCCCGTGCCCCATCTCGTGAGCAAGGGTAAACAGCGAGTTGTAGTCGTCGGTGTAAGAAAGCAACAAATAGCTGTGTTTGCCGTAGATATAGTTGCAAAACGCTCCGCCCTGCTTACCCTGCCGAACTTTAGCATCGACCCAGTTTTTCAAAAAGAATTCCTCGGCTCGACGGGCATAGTTGGCATCAAACTGATCTAAGGCAGCTATTAGGGTCTCAACTCCCGCTTTATAGGGGATTGGAGCGATTTGCTCATTGCCTGTTGTCCAAGGTGCATACACGTCACAGGTGCGAATTTTTTGACCAATGGCTGCTCCCTTGAGCCGATAATATCGCTGGAACAAATCAAAGCGACTGTGAGTGCCTTCCATAATGGCGCGAAACACTGGCTCTGAGACTTCATCGGCGAGCAATTGCTTGTGCAACGTTGAGTCATAGCTTCGCATCTGGTTCTCGATCTTGTGATCTTGGGCCACTGTGCTCAAGATGAAGCCATAGAGAGAGTTGTGCTGATTCATCACCTGGCGAACTGACTGATAAGCGGCGTAGCGAGTCTCTGCGTTTGGGTGAAAGAGCAACGCGCCTAGGTCGGCTTCGGTGATGGCCGTTTTGCCGTCGGGAGTCGTGACAGGTTGGTAGGTTTGCTCACCGAGGTGAACCGATCGCAGTTGGATAAATGCCTGTCGCCCCGTCAAACTGTCTTGATTGCGAGTCTGCTCAACGTCTTCAGACAGCGTGTGCAGACGATATTTTGCAATCTGACTTAAATAGTGGCGATAAGGTTCTAAAACGGCTGAGGTTTGGAGAGTGACGAACTGCCCAGCCTCTAGTTTTTGCAACTCTAAGTCAAAGAACAAAAGCTGGTTTTCGACTCCTGTCAGCGCCTCCATCACGTTGTCTAGAAACTGTTTTGCCTCGGTGTTGCGAGTGTCGGCACAGAAGATCAGCGAGGGAAATGAGTAGAGATAGCCAGATTTTTCAGCGATCGCTTCCAATCGTTTAAAACACGCCGCTAGCTGATCGGGCGTTAACGTGGTGACCTGACCACGAAACTGGTGGCGAAATGCTGCTGCCTCTGTTTGCAGACTGTCTAAATCCTGCGCTAATTTGGGGTCGCCGAAACCTTGATAGAGATCAGACAAATCCCACTCTTGCGGGCTGTCGGATAGATTTGAATTGGGGGAAACTACGATCGATGCAGTCATCTTAAAAACTCCTGAATTTAACCTATCTTTAATTTACGCCGCGCAGCTTGCGAGTGTTGTCAACTAGGCTTTGGGCGAAGCGATCGAAGCGTTGGGCGAGTTTTTCATCCAAAAGTTTGCCATCGTCGTCAAAGGCTTGCCATGCCTGCGCGATGCCAATTTGTTCAGGAATTACCCACGCATTCACCCACCGCATAATTAAGCGCAGATCGTTGAGGGCGTTGCTGTTTGCCTGCCCGCCTAAGACGCTGATTAGCCCAGTGACTTTGCCTGCCATCTCTTCAAAGCCCATCAAATCGAGGGCGTTTTTTAGCACTCCGCTGACGCTGCCGTGATATTCGGGGCTGGCGAGCACGATCGCGTCTGCGGCTTTAACGGCATTTTGCAGGCGCTTAACATCGGGATAACCCGAATAGTCATCGCCGCCATCGCAGAATGGCAGATTCATCGTTCGCAAATCCAGCAGTGTGACCTCAGCACCCAAAGCGGTGAGACGATCGACGGCTTGCTGAAGGGCGAGATAGGTGGAGGAACCCGATCGTAGGCTTCCTCCGATCGCAACGATTTTCACCATGATTAAGTCTTCCTTTGTGTGATTAATAGCTATTTGAATGAAGGACTCACGCTTCAGTTTGCGAAAATTAGAGCAAAGTTGCCTATGTCAACAGCAAGGAAACTCGCAGCTACCAAAACGAAGTCATTACGACTACATATAGTCTAATCGTTAAAACGAAGAAAGGGCCGAATATTTTGTGAGCCGTCAAAAGGTGAAGCTGGGCTGTGGAGATTGCGATCGAGGCTAGTGACGAATTTTAGGTCAATCAACCTGTGATAGTCTTAGCAGCACATTAGTTGCTTCCTGCTGGAGATCGGCAGACGGATTTATATGAATAGTCGCGCTGTTTTTGGGGCGATCGCATCCCGTTTTCGATCAGCAGAACTTTGGCTGGTGCTGAGTTTAGCGTTTGCCGCATTCTATGGCGGACTGTCATTGCAGGAGGCGTTTTCTAGCGACTATGTGATTCAGGACGATGCGCGAGTTTATCTGATCTGGATGCAGCGATTTCTCGACCCACAACTCTTTCCCCATGATTTAATGGCAGATTATTTTCAGTCGGTCACTCCTTGGGGTCTGGGGGCGCTCTATCGCGGGATGGCAAATGTGGGAATCTCTCCGCTGGTGTTGAGCAAATTGCTGCCGCTGCCGCTCAGTCTGCTGGTGGGCTGGTATGGCTATCGGCTAACGGTGCTGTTGTTTCCGATTCCGATCGCTGGCTTTTTTAGCAGTGTGATTTTGCTGCAAAGCTGCTGGCAGCGAGATGATATCGCTTCTGCATCTCCGCGATCGTTTTGGGAATTATTGCTGACTGCTTTTCTCTATTATCTGGTGAGAAAGAACTGGATTCCCTTAGCAATCACGGTTTTGATTATGGGGTTGTTTTGTCCCCTAGCGGCAATTCTAATCACCTTATTTATCAGCTTGCGTTATCTATGGTTTATTAGAAGCACTATCCAATTCAATCTAAAAAATATCTCAAAGCGTTCTTCACTACGATCATGGATTGCAGCTAACTTATTTCCAAAACCACGGCGCGCAGAATTAGGAATCTTGGTTTTAGCGATCGTCACTCTGCTTCCCTATGGGCTGAGTCAATCAGAGTTTGCGCCGACGGTGACGGCGGCTCAAGCCCGCATTATGCCTGAGTTTTTGCCAGGCGGACGATTGCCTTTCTTCTTCCCCAGTTTTTTTGGGTTTTGGCTAGATGGCACCGATAGCGGCATTCAGGTCACCTCAAATCCCCGTTGATCACGATCGGGCTATTGTTGCCAGGTCTGCTAAGATTTCGCCCACAGATTCCGCTTTTAAAAGAACTGAGATCGGACTGGAAACTTCTGCCCCAGTTAGCGCTATCCGGCGTAGTGGGATTTTTTCTGGCTCACCTGATGTTTGTTAAACTCCATTTTCCCAGCCGCTACACGACCCATAGCTGGCGAGTGGTTATGGCGGTGGCGGCAGGCATTGTTTTAGCGATCGGGCTAAACTCACTGCTGAACTGGTCTCGGCAAGCCCGATCGTCCGTTCGCTCTCTGCTGGTGTCTGGGCTGATTGGCACCTTGCTAGTGGCCGCCGCGCTCTATCCTCATCTGGTGTGGAAGGAGTTTCCTAACACGGGCTATGTCACGGGCGGCAACCCGGAGCTTTATCGATTTTTGCAAGCCAGCCCAACGTCAAGCTTGACGGCTTATTTGGGGCTAGATGGCAGCAATTTGCCGATGTTTGGTCAGCGGTCTACGCTCACCGCTCAAGAATATGCAGTGCCGTTTCATCTGGGCTATTATCGTCAGATTCGTCAACGAATGCTGGAGCTTTTAGAGGCCCAATACAGCCCTGATCTGATGCCTGCAAAACGGCTAATTGAGCGCTATCACGTTGACTATTGGCTGCTTGATCCAGCCGCTTTTAAGCCTGAATATCTGCGAAGCTATCGCTGGTTTCGACTGTTTGAGCCTGAAACCGGGCGGGCGATCGCTCACCTAAAGGCGGGCAAGCCAAGCGCGATCGCTAAAATTATGCCACAGTGTCGCCTGACGATCGCGGGCGGAGTCACGATCCTTGATGGGCAGTGCATTCTCAACCAAAAGTAGATCAGTGCTGCACCCACTGACGCAGTTTAGGCGGCAATTCTTTTCTCGATCGACTGATTGGATCGATGCAGACATGGCGCGTAGAGGCTCGACTCGCAGGACGATCGAAATCGGCTAACCCAATCTCATAGATAATTTCAAACTCACTGTCGTTAATGGGATGGGGATTGATTTGAACTAGTAAGCGATCGCCACAGTGCAAAGGACGAAAAAAATCAACATCGGCATGAACAATGGGAACCGCAACATCAGAGTCTCGAAAAAATGATTTTAAATCAATGCCTGCGGTGATCAAAACTTCTTCATAAGCCTCATGGCAAATCTTGAGAACATTAGCAAAATAAACAACGCCAGCCGCATCGGTGTCTTCAAAGCGCACCGTTCGTTGGTAGATAAAGGTCATTGATTTGATAGCTCAACTAGAGATAAATCGGCCTGCAAAAAATCGATAAACTGCCGCGCAGTTCTGCCCGATCGTCCGTTGTGTCGGGTTGCCCACTGCAACGCTCGATAGTCTAAATCTTCCGGCTCCAACGTGATCCCCGCCTGTTGCGCGAGATGGTGAATCATGTTTAGATAAGTGGCTTGATTTGCAGGCTCAAACGTGAGGGTTAACCCGAAGCGATCGCTAAACGATAATTTTTCCTGCACGGTGTCCCAGTGATGAATTTCGTCGGCATCTTTGGGCCGAGGACGATCGTCAAAAAACTCGCGCACTAAATGCCGTCGATTTGAGGTGGCATAGACCACCACATTTTGAGGACGTGCCGTGAGATTGCCTTCTAGAACCACTTTTAGCGCTTTATAAGCGTCGTCATCTTCTTCAAACGATAAATCATCGACAAAAATGATGAATTTTTGCGGTAAATCTCGCAGCGGCTCAACGATCGTGGGCAGATCTTTGAGTTCAGATTTGCCGACTTCGATCAGCCGCAACGGACGATCGTGATATTCTCGCAGCAGCGACTTTATGAGCGAAGACTTCCCCGATCCGCGACTGCCATAAAGTAAGATATGCAGCGCTGCGTGCCCTGACAATAGAAACGCTGTGTTTTTAAGCAGCATCTCGCGCTGAGGTTCATAGCCAATCAGATCAGATGCCCGCAGCGAGTCGGGGTGCGCGATCGCCACCAGTTGCCCATTTTGCCAGCGAAATGCTCGATATTGGGCAAAAATCCCCGTCCCAAATTTATGATAGTAGGCTGATAGCGCCTCTACAGCTTCTGCCCAATCTGGCATCGTTTTTAGCTGGGTCTTGAGCGGTGCAGCGATCGCTTCAGAAAAGCTCCCCTCAGAAAAGCTCGCCGTTGTGTTTGGAGACAATTCATCTGACCAAGCGGTTAATGGTTCCAATCCAGTCTGTTGACTCACCCACTCACAGATTTGCTGACTCTGACAGCCATAAAGACTTTGTAATATCTGTAGATCGCGCTTGACTGCTTTGATCAAGGCAGAAGGGAGGGCCTCTTTTTGCCCATGACGCGAAAAAGCATTCTCTGCGGTCAAAAGCCGATCGAGCAAATAGTCTTGCCAGCCCTGATTGCGGTCAGCCAGCGCTGAAAACCACGCGCCATAAGCCTGAAGCGCAATCGCACTGTCTGCACCAGCGATCGCCTGCAACACCGTTAAGAAGGCTTGCCCGACCCGATCGCTCAAAATCTCTCGATAGACCAGCAATGAGAGCAGATTGCGATGCAGGATTTGAGCAGCCGCGACTTGATTATCCATACATTTTACAGACTCAACCACGCCAGCGCGACTTTAGGCGCAGGCAAAATAATCAGCAGCACCAGCGCCAGGGTCAATAGCCCAATCACGTCGCGAGCGTTGTTTAGCTCCGTCACATCGTTTAGTGCAGGCTCGTCAGTGGCAGGCAGCAGCAAGAGCAAAATGGCCCACAGCAGCAGATGTTGTTGAGCAAAGGAGAGAATCAACAGCAGCAGTCGAGAAACCTGCCCGATCGCCGCTCCGGTGCGTTGCCCAAACATCGCGTGAACCATGCGGCCGCCATCCAACTGTCCGACGGGCATGAGGTTAAAAGCGCTAAACAGTAAGCCAATCCAGCCTGCGACGGCGATCGGGTGCAAATTAATCGCCTTTTGAGCCGCTAACTGGCTGCCGAGGGCTAATTTTCCTAACACTGCCAACACGAGAGAATATTTAGGATTCAGTGCCTCAAAGCTGAGGAGTCCGGCTCCAGGTTTGGGCGGCAGGGCGACCACGCTGGAATGATCTAAGCCCCAAAACAGGAGGGGGATCGCGATCGCCATTCCTGCCAATGCGCCAATCACGCCCACATCAAACAGCGCCTTGCGATCGGGAATCGGCGATCGCAGTTGAATAAATGACCCAACCGTTCCCAAGGGCAGCAGCGGCAGGGGAATGACGGGAATAAAGTAAGGCAAGGTGGCGGCAACGCGGTAGCGGCGAGTCGTCCAATAACAGGCCAGCGATCGCACCGCAAAAAAACCCATGATTGCCAGTGCATAAGGCAACCCTTGCATCAGCACCGAGGCTTCTAAAGTGGGCTGTTTTCCAGCAATTTCTGACCCTGCCAGCGTCGTCGTGAGTAACGTCATCGCCGCTAGACCTAGCGCCACACCAGGACGAGTGAGCCGTCGATCTTGTCGGGCTTCTAGGCTGGCTTGAGGGTTGGGCACCAGCGCAAAGAAGGGTTTATCGTTTAGCCCTTCTTGAAACACGACAAAGAAGCGATTGCCAAACTTCCCTTCGACGTTTTCTTGAATGGTCTTATAGGCCACGTCGGGCGTGGTGCGTAGCTGCCCCCGACAGATCACCGCTTGCGGACGATATTCAATAGTTTGTAAATAATAGACCGACCAGGGAAAACAGCCTTGCAAACTGGTTTCCTCGGCTTGGTTAATCGGGCGCGAAATCGATGGCTCGGCCGGCTGCTCAGAGAGAGTTTCAGAAGTCGAAGTCGGGGGGTGAGCCGCCGTATCGATCGCAGAAGTCGGAGCAATTCGCCCTTTTTGAATTAGATAGAGATACAGTGCCAAACAGCCCACAAACAGCAAAATCACTAGCTCCAGGGGCATGCGTCGCTGAGTGCCAAATGCGATCGCCCAAGTGGTGAGCAAAAACGCAGGCATCATCGCAACCAACCACAGCGCCCAAACGGGAGTGCGAGTGATTCCGGTCACTCTCTGCACGATAAAGTAGGTAATCAGTCCTAATACCAGTAACCAGATCCAATTCATGCGCTGAATGTTACAAATTTATGATGCAGTCGATTCAAAAATGCCGCCACAGAGCCTTGTTTGGTCTTTGAAAGCTGCCCAGTCAGACTTTAAACATAACACTCAACCCACTAGCCCCCTTGGCCCAATCTGTTCGTCCACCGTTTCAATGAGTTAAATTGGTGAAGCCTAACACCTTTGCACTCTTTGCAGCCTCCTTAATAAGCTGGCAAGACTAGCAAGAGCGATCGCTCACCCTCAAAGTTGACAGCCTCACAGTCAGGATTTTTATAACACCCGTGCCTTCAGAACCCGTTGCATCCTCTTCCACTCCTCTTCAGGCTAGTTCATTTCGTCAAACGGTGACCGCTTCTAAGCCGCCCCGTCTGGCTTTAAAGGGCGAAGACGGCTGCTCTGCTGACGCTGTTTTTGCCTTTGCGCCCAATCGCCACACCTTGGGCGCAACGTCTTATCTCATTGTAGAAACAGACGGCAATATCTTAGTAGACTGCCCGGCTTGGGATGAGACAAACCAGGCTTTTTTGCAGGCGCAGGGGGTGCGCTGGTTGGTGATCACGCATCGGGGTGGCATGGGCAACGTTAGGGCCATTCAGCAGGCATTAGGCTGTGAAGTTGTGATTCAAGAGCAAGAGGCCTATTTGCTGCCGGGGTTATCGGTCACGGTCTTTCAAGCAGCCTTAAGCCTCAATGCTCACAGTCGCCTGATCTGGACTTCGGGTCACTCTCCGGGGGCTGCCTGTCTCTATCATCAGGCGTGGGGAGGGGTGCTGTTTTCGGGTCGGCATTTGGTGCCCGATCGTCACGGCAATCCCGTCCCGCTTAGAACGGCCAAGACCTTTCATTGGCTTCGTCAAATTCGCAATGTCCAAACCTTGGTGGATCAGTTCACCCCCAGCACGCTGCGATTTATTTGCCCTGGAGCAAATACTGGGTTTCTGCGAGGTCAGCCCGCGATCGTCGATCCCTACCCAAAGCTGCTGCAACTCGACCTACAGGCTTGCTTAAAGATGTCGCCAATTCTCTAAATCATCAGCCGCTCTAGCGCGTGGGAGTCGGGAATGCAAAGGGTGTCACGATCGCGCTCAATCAACCCTTTTTTTTCTAATTTGCTCAACACTCTGGTTACGGTTTCTCTCGCTAAACCGCTCAGGCTGCTCAATTCTCGGTGAGGCAGGTTTGGAATCTCAATGCCTTTAGGGCTGCGCTTGCCTTGCCCTTCTGCCAAAAACAGCAAAATATCGGCAACTCGTGAGGTGCTGTCAGATTCTCGCAGTCTCAGCCGCCGATTGACCTGCCGCAGGCGACGCGCCATCAGTTGGGCCAGTCTAACCCCGGCTTGTGGCTCGTGGTTGAGCAGTCTCACAAAATCTTGAGCAGGCATATTGCCGATCGCGGTCGGAGCCAGGGTGATCACATCGGTCGATCGGGGCACTTCGTCTAGGGGTGCCATCTCGCCAAAGAGTTCGCCTTTGCCCAAAATGTTGAGGGTGACTTCCTTGCCATCAAGGTTGTAGGTTCTGATCTTGACCCAGCCCGTCAAAATAAAATACACAGAGCTTCCCCAGTCATTTTCTAACAGAATGACCTGGTTAGCGGGATGGCTTCGCATCACCACATGGGCAGTTGCTTTCTCAACGGCTGCCTCTGGCAACCCTTCAAAAAAGGGAGCAGCGGCGATCGATACACTAGAGGAATTGTCGCGCGGGTTATGCCAATCTTCCATTGGAACTTTAATTCGAGAGGGTTCAAGTCACACTGAGGAGAAGCGAAATTTCAGAGAACCCAAATAAGGGTTATTTTACTGAGAGATTTTATTCTTAAAGCCAGTAAAATTACAGATAAATTAAGCGGTTATAAAGGTTTGGAAATCAGAATTTTGTGGCAATTCACTGGTAAGCAACTAGTAGCTTGATGATAGATGATGATGCCACAATTTGTTGGGCGATCGCTAATCTCTACCGAGGTGAAGCAACCGGCACTCTATAGATAGACACAAATAGACAAAAATCAATCGATATCATACCCTAACGTGTTGCTAACACCCGATAAACTCCCACAGATGGCTAAAATTGGGCAAACTCTGAAGCCGATCCGCCAGATTGCTGAGAAATCTCAACTTAATGCTGAGTTTCTATCTGTTATCTTGTGATATCTAGAATAATTTCCTTAACTTGAGGCTTTTCAAAAATGCTTGAAGATTCTGGGTCTCTATTCTGGATGGCCAATTCTTAAAAATGACCTGTTCTGATCGCCGTCGTGCAGAAACGTTGTGCCTTGAAGGAAACTCAGCTTTTCTGCCCATACTAACGGTGAAACGGATTCCTCGGTTCTGCAAAACTTTAGTCAAGGACGCGATCGTGACTTCTCAGATAGATCAACTTCAGATACTCATTGACCAAATTGACGGTGCTCTTCACAAATCGGTTTCTCGGTTTCCGTGGGCAGCGAGCGGGCAGATTAGCCAGCAGCGTCAAGTTTTACAACAAATACGCAGCTATTTGATAGAGCAACGATCGGCGGCCAATTTTGAGCAACCACCAAAATCTGCGGCGCTAGATCAGAGTGGAGCCAATGCTCAACAGGTTATGCAGTCTCTCACTCAAGAGATCAATGAGTTGCGCTCAACGCTGCTCAGACCCTTGCAGTCTGAGGTGATCACCCTCACCCAGCAGCGCAATGCGCTCATGCGTGAAATTCGGCAGTTGGAGTCTCAGATCCACAGTCAATCTCTCGATCGCTCTCCCGATCCCTCGTCGTTAACGTCTTCTCAAGTTGAGCAATTGCAGACCGTGCACGATCGGGCCGATCAAGTGCTGGGCACGCTCGACACCACGTTAAGAGTGGTCTTTGATGCCTTGCAGCAAGATATCGTTGCCTATCAAGATTCACTCTCTCAAGGGCTTGCCAAACTGCATGGCTTAGGAGCGCAGGGAGAAGCCATGGCCGCTGCGCTAGTCGGCCGTCCGGCGCAACAACCGGGTCACGAAGCCTCTGCTGATGTGCCGCCTCAAGCGCCCCCAGCGATCGCAGAGAGTGAGTTGCGGTTGCGATCGACTCCGCTGCTGTCTCCGTCGATTAGCAGCAGTGCGGCTAGAGCCTCTGACTCAGCAATGATATCGCTTCCTTACCCCGGAACCGAGCTATCTACGCCTCGCGCAGAAGAAATCCCTGGATTCCTTAACCAGTCTGATTCGATTCACGCGCTCACCGATCTGTTAGAGCAGATCAGTAGTGGAACGCAGAAGCCGCTTCATGTGACTCCCGTCCCGCCCCCTGCGATTGTTCAACAGCCCCCTTTTGCCCCAGAGTCGGCTGCTTTATCAAACCTCCAGTCCCCTTCTCAGTCTCTAGATCTATCTGACGCAATCTCATCAAGGCTGATCGAAACGACCTACACCCCCCACGAAGACTTATTGCCTGCCTCTCCTTCTGATCAGAACGTGGGGCTAGACCTTCAGCTTGACCAAAGCATTCTCACTCAACTCAGTGAGGAGCTTTCTTATCTAGAACGAGAGGAGCGAGACGGCACATCGTCTCATTCCGCTAGACTTCAATCGCCGTCTTCTGCCCCTTCATCGGGGGTCAAGCTGTCTGGAATGGATGATTTATTTCATTAATTTCTAAGAATCTGAAGCGACGGGGCATCTATCTAAGGGAAAGTTTCCTCAACCCCTATCAGAACTTCATAAAAACTTGAGTCAATTCAAAGATTGAGCAAACGTCGCCCCTTTTCCTACCACATAGGAGGTGAGGCTGAATATATTGGCAGTGAAGTCAACCTTGTAAAAATTGGCTGCTGCCCGTGATGATGTCTTCTGAAATTTCCTCTCCTCCTTACTCAATCTTGCTTGAATGCTCTCAAGAAGCTGAGATGTCCGCGATCGCACTTCAGAGTTCCGTTGAATTGGAAGCTCTCCATTCTTCGGCACACAGTAAGCTAAAACGACTGATTGATATTGTGGGTGCTGTAGTTGGCTTAAGCATCACTGCGATTGTGGCAGTTCCGGTGGCGATCGCCATCCAGCGTGACAATCCAGGTTCCGTTTTCTATAGTCAAACGCGCTGTGGTGCTAAAGGGAAGCCCTTCAAAATTTGGAAGTTTCGCTCAATGGTTGCCGACGCAGAACAGCGAAAGCACTTGGTCGAAAATCAAGCGAAGGGAAATATCTTTAAAAACGAAAATGATCCTCGGATCACTCGCGTCGGTGCATTTCTGCGGCGCACCAGCCTAGATGAGCTTCCTCAGTTTTGGAACGTGCTCAAAGGTGAGATGAGCCTAGTTGGAACTCGACCTCCGACCCTTGATGAAGTCAAAAAATATCAGCCTCACCACTGGGCCCGTCTCAAGGTGAAGCCAGGCATGACTGGCGAGTGGCAGGTCAACGGTCGCTCTAGCGTCATCGATTTTGAAGATATCGTCAAATTAGATGTCGCTTATCAGCAAAAGTGGTCAATCGCCTATGATCTCAAACTGATTCTGAGTACGATCGAGGTCGTGCTTAAGAAACGGGGAGCGTGCTGATCAGCGCTTAAATCTCTCGAAGATAGCCATCATTTCATTAGATCTATCTCCGCAAATACCAGAAAAGAGGGACAATCCGAACAGGGTCATCCCTCTTTTTTGGCTGCTAAATGAGGATGCCGTTTGCTCAAGCCTATGAATTTGCCAACCTGGATCACGGTCTCTCGTTTGTTGGGGGTGCCCTTTCTTTTATATGGGTTACACGCTCCCACGCCCCAAACTCGCTGGCTCATGGTGGGTGTTTTTCTCTTAGCCGCAGGAACAGACTGGCTAGACGGATATCTGGCTCGAAAGCTTAATCAGGTCACAGATTTGGGTAAGTTTTTAGATCCGCTCGTCGATAAGCTATTGGTTTTGGCTCCTCTGATGTCACTGGTTGAGTTAAGACAGATTCCCGCTTGGGGCGTTTTTATGATTTTGGCGCGGGAGTTGACGATCGCTGGGTGGCGCGTTGATCCCAACCTGCAAGGGGGGGCCATTCAGGGGGCAAATTTTTGGGGCAAGGTGAAAACCGTCAGTCAAATTGTGGCGATCGCGCTTTTGATCGCTCCCCTGCCTGACTCGTGGCAACGCTTCTCTCTCTGCGCCTTCTGGGTTTCAGTGGCTCTTACCTGGGTTTCGGGCGCAATCTATTTAGTTCCAAAACGCACTAATTAGAGAATCGAGCTGTCCAAAAATAATCGGCGATCGGGCGCTCAGACTGGGCCGTCTCCTCTTGAGAGGGATTGAGCAAGATCAGCGATTGTGACACTGATCCCCGCCGGGTTGTCTGCATCCGCCGAGCCACCCGACTCGGAATTCCGTCGCCGTAAATGATGTGCCCCTGACCCGCCAATACCACGACAGTCGTCTGCGGGTTGGTGCGAAGAAATTGACTGACCCGATCGGCCATGGTCTCATCCCAAACAATCTGGGCTAAAAAGAAGCGATCGAACGAGTCGCTAGTGCCTTTGCCTTGATGAATGTCTTGATAAATCAGCCGCATTCGCTCTCGATAAGCGTCTGGTTGTGCCCGAAGCTCAGACACCGCAGGAATAAATCTGCGATCGCTCACTGTCAGACTTTTTAAGCCTCCTCGCGCAACTGTGCGAATGACCTCAGTAGGGGCATTAAGGGCGATCACGGGCAGTCCATTCTCTTGAGCAAACCGCAAAATTGGGGCGTAATACTCCCAGGGGTAGCCCCATCGGGTTTCATATTCAGTCAGGGTTTTCAGTTGAGCTTCAGTGATCGTTCCCGCTAGATAGCGATCGAGCACCGACTGGTAGGGGCGCTGAAACATCTCCATTGCGATCGCCAAATGGGGATTTAATTGATGAAGAGCCTGAATCATCGCCAGTTGAGCACGGTGATCATCAGCGCTATCGTGGGTTTCGCCGAGATAAACCACGTCTACGGCGGCTAGTTTTTGAAGCACGCTTTGCGGGTCATAGCTTGGGTTTTGCGGACTAGACACCAAAGCTCTAGACCCGGCTGAGCTTGCTATAGGAGTTTGAGCCAACGCAGGAGAGGCGCAAACTAAGCCAGCGATGAGAAACCACACCCCTAATCTGACGAAATAAAGCTTTGACGTTTTCAAGTGCATAAGTCACGAAATAAAGGTTTCAGAGCAGCGTAGATGGAGAAGCAATTGCTTTTTTGGGTTTCAAAGCCCTGGTTTGTGCCGATTGGAACGCTGATCAGCGAGAAAATACGGTAATCTTCATCATGATTTCAAATTTCTGACTGGAATTTACGAGATTCCCTGAGGGATATATGTCAAAATGTAAAGCGTGTGGATTACCTCTTCTCTAACTAACGCTCTTACACCCACTGCCGTCGCCCTAGGAAATTTTGATGGCATTCATCAAGGGCACCGACAGGTGATTTTGCCTGTGCTCACGGGCAACGCTCAAACTCGCGCTACGGTGGTTTCTTTCTGTCCTCATCCTAGAGAGTTTTTTAGCGGGCAGCCTCGTGCCATGCTGACCCCTCAGTCTGAAAAAGCACTTCAGCTTCAAATGATGGGCGTTGAGCAGCTAGTTTTGCTGCCGTTTAACCGAGAACTCGCTGCCCTCGATCCAGCGCAGTTTGTCGAAGAGGTTCTAATCCGGCACCTGCAAGCGCGACAGGTCAGCATTGGGCAAGATTTTCGATTTGGGCACCAGAGATCGGGCACTGCCACTGAGCTATCTAAAATCGCAGCCACTTACGGCATCGGGGTCACGATCGTGCCTCTGCTCACCTTTCAGGGCAGACGGATCAGCACATCAGCCATTCGAGAATCCCTTGAGCAAGGAGATTTAGCCATTGCCAACCGAATGCTGGGGCGCTCCTATAGTTTGGTGGGCGAGGTAGTTAAAGGTCAGCAGCTAGGCAGAACGATCGGCTTCCCGACCGCTAATCTGCGGGTGCCATCTGAGAAGTTTTTGCCCCGGCAAGGGGTCTATGGAGTGCGGGTGTTTGGGGAAGCGCTCAACGATCACGAGTCGATTCTGGGCGTGATGAACATTGGCAACCGTCCCACCGTCAACGGAACTCACCGCACGATCGAGGTGCATCTTCTAGACTGGCTGGGCGATCTCTATGGGCATACGCTGACGGTGGAACTGGAGCAATTTATTCGACCTGAACAAAAGTTTGCCTCACTAGATGAGTTAAAAGCCCAAATCAAAGCAGACTGTGAAACGACCAGAGCGATGTTGGCTCCCGTTTTGTGAAGGCGGTCTTGAGGAAACTATCATCCCCTAATCTTCGGGATTGGCCCTAAAAAATCCGCAAATCGAGGGCGATCGCGGATTTTAAATCAACTCTTGAAAGGGACTAGCTGACTTTCAGCAGTTCCACGTCAAACAGCAGCGTCGAGTTAGGCGGAATCGGGCCGATCCCGCGTGCGCCATAGCCCAAGGCAGGGGGGATCGTGAGTTGACGACGACCGCCAACCTTCATGGTGCCCACGCCTTCATCCCAGCCCTTGATCACTTGACCCACGCCAATTTTGAACTCAAACGGTTGACCCCGATCGCGGGAGCTATCAAACTTGGTGCCATCGGTCAGGGTGCCTGTGTAGTGCACGGTCACAGTCTGACCCTTCTTAGGAGACTCGCCTGTTCCTTCGACTTCATCTACATAGTGCAGTCCCGATTCGGTCACTCTGACGCGTTCAGGTGTCGCCATATCATCTTTCTCCTCTGTCATTGTCGGGGGGGTGGCAGGTTTGGACGCTTCAGCAATCAGAACTTGGGGGCTAGCTTCGGTGATAGCTGCTGATGTGGTTGGCATCTCGCCTGCAATAGCGCTATTGCGACTCGTGACTTGCGCCACAATCAGCAGCAGGCAGCAAACAACCATCACCCCGAAGCTGACTAAAATCTCTCTCAAAATCAGACCTCCTGACGTGTATGTGTTTATTTTCTCACGCTCGTCTACTTCGTTCCAGTCCAGAGTTTATTTTCTAGATCGCGCACCTGTCGCTCTAGGCGATCGAGCCGCCCGCGCAGTTCGTCCATTTCAGATTGGCGAGGCACCCCCAAATCTTGCATGACATTGCGAATCTGCCGCTGCATCTGAGCTTCAAAGTTGCCCTGTTTGAGTTGTGCCATCAGGTCATCGACAAAGCCTTTGGCCTGATCGGGGTTGAGTTTGCCGTCTTTGACGAGTTGGTCACTCATCTCTTTAAACTTTTCTGCCACTAGAGACGTGGTGCCGATGCCCACCATTAAAAGCTGTGTAATCCAATTATTGCTATCCATATGGGGTTCCTAGGTCGGGTGCTGCAAAAGCCCGTTGAACGATCGACAAAATGTATTTCTAAACTTTAGACACTTTGTAGGGAATTCAAACTTTTTCGCTGCTTCTATTTTGTCAAATCGCCAGACAGTTAACAGTCGCAAAGTCCGTACCTCGACCCTTAATTGCATTCTTTGATGAAATCTACGCCCCTAGGGAGAAAGTTCCAAGGCTAGGGGATTTCTCTGCTAACGTCTTAGACGAGCTATGAGCAGAGTTGGATGCTAATCGAATGGCTAAAGGTGAAAGTTCCGCCAGAGTTGCGGGAGCACTACATCCAGAAAGATGATCAGATCTGGACTCCGGTGCTGTCTAGTTATCCTGGCTTTGTAGGCAAAGAAGTGTGGATCAATCCTCAAGACCCGACGGAGATCGTGATGGTGATTCACTGGAAGAATCGAGACGGCTGGAAGTCGATCCCGGCTGAGACGTTGCAGGAAACCGATCGCCAGTTCACCGCAGCCATGGGTCAGGCGTTTCCGTTTGCCGAAGAGGGTGAATATCAAGTTCGCAAATTCATGCAGCGGTCTGTCTAAGACTACTCTCTTCTTCGCCCGCCCCTTGGTTGGGTTAGCATCAGATTATCCCTCTAGAATCGGCTGGAATCGATGCCAGACTGTCCTCGTTGTCATCAATTGGTTGACGCTCAAGCGATCGTGTGTCCTCATTGCCGCACTGCCCTCAAAGCCTATGGTCATCCCGGCATTCCGCTCTATCGCGCCACGGGAAACGAGCCACTGTGCAAGACCTGCATTTACGATGCCGATGATTCTTGCACCTATCCTCAGCGCCCAGACGCAAAAGAGTGCACGCTGTATAGCGATCGTCAGCCTGTGCCGATGAGCGCTCTCAAGAAATCTAGCGATCGCGTCTTTAGCAAAGCCTGGTTGCGCCAAAACTCAGCCTGGCTAGTGTTAGCAGGGCTAGTGATCTTGAGCTTGTGGCTGGCGCTGAGAGCATCATTAGACAAAATGGTAGGGCGGCAACGCTTCGCCTAGCATCAGTTCCCAGTGAGAAGACTGATTTTGCCACGCTTGGAGGTGTTGATAGAGGGCTGTTTCTTGCTGGCGATCGACCAACAAATAAAGCTTTTCAACGCCATCTTTTGCCTCCGTCAAACGATAGTCAGGATAGGTCTTGGAAATGGAGGCAAACACCTGCTCTAGCTGCGCTTGCTGCTGTGCTTGCTGCGTGTGCTGCTGCTGATATTGCTGCTTTTTAGCGAGAAAATATTGCTTGCCTTTCACATCAGGAAGCGGCGAAACTAGCAACTCGCAGGGAGTCAGCTTAAGGCGATATTCTGCTTTGCCTTCTAGTTGGGCAAGCTTGGTTAGATAGGCGGTTTGATGAGACTCTAGATGCTCAATTAGACTCTCTAGGGAGACAAAACAGGTGCCAAAGCGCAGCGGTAAAATCGTGGTTTGCCAAAACAACTCGCAAATCATGCGATCGTGGGTCAACACTGCCTGCACGAGATGACTATCATCCTGCTGCAAAACTTCTAGCTCTAAATCGGGTTCTACTAGGGCCGACAGTTGGCCACTCTCCACGATTTGCACCGCTCCTACAATGCCTGCTAGCAAACTGAGCGGCGCGATCGGGGGTTTAAAGAACGCATAGGTATACATAGCTGGACGCGCTTCCTTCGAGGCTTGCGAAGCCAATCGTTTTTCTGCCTAGAGTCTAACGTGTGAAGGATCGGTGGTGGAGTTGATCGCGATCACTCGGTTAAATTTATCCAGTGGTATTCTGATTTTGGTTAATGCAGCCTGCTTTTTGGGTATGTTTGCAGACTCGTGCCCACAAAATCGCTCGCGTTGAGGGCGCTCCGGTTGCAAAGATCACTCGATCTTCTCCGATCAGTTTGAGGATTTTAACGCCACAAACTGAGCAAACTTGGATTCTGTCTTGACTCATAAGTAATGTGAACGAGGAATCAATTTATGATTTCGATTCAACAAGCTTAACGCCAAAAAATCCGTCCAATAGTAAACTTTTTCAATCGGCTGACGTTTCTCTAGTCTGAGATTCAGCCGTTTAAATGTCTTTCGGTGGTTGTGAGCAAGGGGTTCCTCAAAATGTCTCGCTTCTTTTTGTCTGTGTTGATGGCATCTTGCTTGAGTTCCCTGATTGGTTCGACGATCGCAGCCGCTAGCACCCGTTCTACGGCTCCGGCGGTCGATCCAAGTCGCGATTATTGGGTTGAGGCACGGCGACTCGCTCAAAATCATCTAGTTTTATTAAATCGAATTGAGCGATCGCTCTCTAGCTCTGATGGTGCTCGACTTCAGGCAGTGCGGGGGCAGCTATTTTTACAGACTTCTGCGGTTGACCGTTTTCTTACGAGCAGTTATCCTACGCCAGAGGTTTTGTGTGCTGAAAACCCGTCCCAGCCTGGGGTAGGCAGTGTTGCTGGAACCGATGCTGTCAGTTTAGAAGAGGCCCAGGTTTATTGTGCGCTCTATGCGTCTGCGCGTGAGTTAGGGCCGCTGAGGGCGCAACTCGATCGCCGCGTGGGTAGGGTTGCAGAAGCGGCACCTCGTTTTTTGAGTCTGCGTTCTGAGTCTCTTGAACCAAGTCAGCCACCCTTGAAATCACCTTTGAGGAGGCAGCAAACCACGCTGAATTTTATACCGGAGACCGCGACCGACCCTGAAATCATGGGTCGAGTTGCAAAAACTCCGGTTGAGAGTTTTGTGATGCCGATCGCGCCTGCCATTCAGCCGCCTGATGATATTTTGGCGATCGTGCAGTCGAGCCGAAATCATTTGCTGCAAGTGCAGTCAGCCTTTCCGGTGGGGATTCGGTTTACGGTTCCGGTGTCGGAGTTGCAGAGCGATCGCACCTCTGATGATTTATATCCTCAAGAGTCTCAGCCCTATAGGCCATTCTTATCTCAGCCCAACACCGGAATCGCACGCCTATTGCCTTCTGAAGCTTATCGCCAGTCTAATCCGATAGAAAATCGCCTTGCGCCTAGAGCCGCAGACCAGCTTCCTTTGGCGGTGTTGATGCAGCGATCGGAAGGGCTATCTCCCCGTTTGGCCATTCAGATTGAGGGCGGCAGCTTTCAAATGGTGCAGACCGATTTGAACTATGGGTTTATGACTGATTTGGGGGATGTGGCTCTCGAAACGCTGCCGCCGTTTGAGAAGGAGTCTGGCTTATCAGCCGCGCTGCAATTTTTCTATAGCTATCGTCCACCTTTAGAGCTAGAAGCGATTCAAGCCGATCGTCGTCGCTTTATCACGGGCAAAGTGAGCGATTTGAATCTGAGCCAACCGCTGCTGAGTCAGGCAACCGCAGCCACTAACCGCACTTATTTGGTGCGATCGATTCAGTTTAAAATTCCTGAAATTATCACCTCAAAACGATCGCTGCTGCCGGGTGAACGATCGTCTCTCAGAGACTTATTAAAAACTCCTAGCAGTGATTTGCTGTTTGCATTCCGTCCGGTGAGTCGTCGTGCTGATGGCAGTTACACCGTGCTGTGGAAGATTTTGACGCAGTTTTCTGATCCGCAGATTCGCGATCTCGATCGCTACGTCGTGAAATATTAAGCTCCAACAAAAAACTCCTACCGTTGTGGGCAGGAGTCATGATCAAACTAGTAGGAGTTAAGCGCCAACGGATTCTTTGGCGGCATACATAGCTTCGACAGTGATTTCGGATAGGTTACGATCGCGCGCAAATTTTTCGGTATTTCGCTTGATTTTGCCGCGCACAAATCCAGGAATTTTGTTTAATTCCAGTTGGGCTTCTTTCGTCCAATTCATATCCGAGTCGGCAGACATTCCTCTCGTGATCACTTCTTTGGTGTCGTGTCCGCCAAAAATTTCTAGCAGGTGATCTTCCATCCCCAAAGTGAAGGAGTTGTAGACCAGATCGGCGACTTGATTGGTGCCTTCATAGCCTAAGAACGGCTTGTAGCCGATCGGGAAATCTTGAACGTGAATGGGAGCCGAAATCACCCCGCACGGAATCCGTAATCGTTTGCCAACGTGACGTTCCATTTGAGTGCCAAAAATGGCTGAGGGTTCGATGCGGGCGATCGCGTCGGCGATCGCGCCATTATCATCACTGATCAAAACCTCATCGCAATATTCACTCACCTGCTCACGAAACCATTTTTCGTCGGCTTTGCAATAGGTTCCTGCCATCACGACGTGAATGCCCATCTCGCGAGACAAAATTTTGGTCATGGCCGCCGCGTGAGTGTTGTCACCAAAGACGACTGCTTTCTTGCCCGTGAGATTTTGACAGTCAATCGATCGCGAGAACCAAGCCGCCTGAGACACATACAGGGTTTGGTTTTCGATGAAATCTTCGTAGTTGACTTCGCCACCCTGAGCGTTCACTACGTCTTGAATCTTGCGAATACAGCGCGCCGTCTCAACCACACCCATCGGCGTAATATCCACATAGGGCATTCCAAATTCTTCTTTCAAGAATTCTGCGGTCATCAAGCCGATTTCGCGGTAGGGCACCAGGTTAAACCAGGCTCTCGGCAAATTCTTGAGTTCCAGCACCGATGCCCCTTCAGGAATCACCGCATTCACTTCAACGCCGATGTCTGCCATCAGGCGCTTTAACTCAATGCAGTCGTGCTGGTTGTGAAACCCTAAAGAAGAGATGCCGATGATGTTGACGGAGGGCTTTTCGGTTTTGCCTTCGGGCAGTTGACCCTTCTTTTTTGCCTTCGCAATGTAATATTGAACGATTTGCTGAAGCGTCCGATCGGCGGCTTGCAGTTCGGTAAATCGGTAGTGATTCACATCTGCTAACAGCACATCACACTTCGTATCAATTTGCGCCCGTTGCACAAAGTTCGCTAAATCTTCTTGCAAAATGCTGGAGGTGCAGGTCGGAGTCAGCACAATCAAATCCGGCGTTTCCTCAGCGTCCTTACGAGTGATGTTGTCCACCACTTTTTCTTGAGAGCCGCGAGCCAACACATTGCGATCGACCGAGCTAATCGTCACCGGAGTGAAGTTACGATCGCGCTCCAACATCGACCGCATAACGTTGAAATAGTCATCTCCGATCGGGGCGTGCATGATGGCATGGACGTTTTTAAAAGAACTGGAAATGCGAAGAGTGCCAATGTGCGCCGGGCCTGCATACATCCAGTAAGCCAATTTCATACGGTGTCTCCCTTGTCTGATCTAAATTCTTAGGATGTCGAGGGTATGGTGTAGAGATCGTCTCTAGCGTCCTGTCCCTAAGTGAAGTGTGATCGCTTACCGATTGTCTCAGAGTTAATGAAACTATGGACGATCGCGGATCGGCTCAACGTCTGCAATCTGGACTAGTAGAAATTGCCCAAAGCATTACATAGTCTAGGATGTGGCGACTGAGATCTAGGAGTAGAATGGGCGCGATCGCAATGATTCTTATTGCTTCGTGAGATTGGGCAAACGCCTATCATGAGTGGAATTCCAGGCTAGTTGCGATCACTAAATCCTAAGTTCAAATGTTGTTCTTATCATCGCTTGTCAAAAACCGCCGGAGTTGTTTAGCGATCTCTGGTGCCGTCGGCTTACACTTAGCCCTAGTCACGTTCAATTTACCAAGTTGGCAATGTCCGATTCGCGCCAGTCTAGGCATTCCTTGCCCCGGCTGCGGGCTGTCTCGTGCCATGGTCGCGATCGCGCACGGAGACTGGCAGAAAGCGATGACCATCCACGCATTTGCTCCGATCGCAGTCACCGTCCTTGTAGCCTTGCTGGTGGCGGCATTTTTGCCAGAATCTGCTAGAATCCAGCTTAGAAATCGCTTGGAGAAAATAGAACGTCGAAGCAGAATCGCTACCCTATTACTCAGCGCCTCTGTGATCTATTGGCTGATCAGACTGTTATTTTTCACTAAAGACTTCTACCGTTTGGTAATGTAACGTGCTTTAGTGTCTATCGAAGAACATTTAAGGAGACACTATCAATGGTTGCTTCATCAGGACTAGCATCTGTGGCTGGACTCATTGCACTCGTCGCAGCCATCACAAGCTTAGTTTGCCTTGTAATTGTGCTGACAAAACTATTTCCAGACAAGGGCGTTGGTTGGGGTATCTTTGGAATCTTTTGCGGAATTTACACCTTTATTTGGGGCTGGCAAAACGCCGAAACCTACAATATCAAAACCGTGATGATAGTCTGGACTGCTGCTTTTGCCGCGAACGTGCTTTTGAGAGTGCTGGCTCCGGCTATCGCTCGTTAACGCTCGATCGCTCTATGCTCATCAAGTTTCGCGGGTGTGGAACGATCGCTCATAGCTCAACACGGTTGAAACTTAGCCCTTCGCTTCTAGTTGATCAAAATTAACGTTGTCGTAAATATCTAAAATTGGAATCAACAGTTCAAAAGAATTCAGCATTAGTTCGGCATCTTCACGATCGTATTCATAAAGCGACCACCGTTTATTTCCCGTTTTAAAGAACCGATCGATTTCAACGTTACTTTGGTTAATCAAGATATATTCCTGAAAGGCCGGAATCGTTTGATAGAGCTTGAATTTTTCGTTGCGGTCATAGGCTTCAGTCGAATCTGACAGCACCTCAATCACGACTTGAGGATTTATAACGGTATCTCTACGGTCGTCATGATAGGTCGGCTCTCCCGCCACAACCATCACATCGGGATATTTGAAGCTGCGAACTTTCGGTATCCACAAGCGCACATCGCCAAAGAAAACTCTAAAATTTTGTCTCTTAAGACCCAGACTTAGCGCAATGTAGCAATTGCCAGCAATTTGGTTATGGTCAGTTGTTCCACCTGTCATCGGGGTGATAATCCCATCGTCATAGTCGCTTTTATAATCTGCTTTTTCTTCCAGCCTTAAATAGTCTTCTGGCGTGTAGTGACGCTTTTCTTGAAGAGGCTCTTGGGTGGGAATCGTTTGGGCAGTCATGAAAATCACCCTTCAGAATTTCTGTTTTGACGCTGCAATTTTAACGAACTCACAAAAAAGTGGTGCCCACCAAACTCCAGACAAAATCAGGAGAATCGTAGGCACCAAGGTCGAGATTTATAAAAACCTCTTAAAACAGTCCCAGAGTTAGCGCTTGGCTCACCGGGAAGGCTGCACCAATTCCCAACCACAGCGTCACAGCCGTACCAAACAGAAAAACTGCGGTCGCGACCGGACGACGGAACGGGTTTTGAAACTTGTTCACATTTTCAATAAACGGAACAATCAGCAAACCCAGAGGCACAGAACCCATTAGCACCACACCCAGCAGTTTGTTAGGCGCAACCCGCAAGATGTTGAACACAGGATAGAGATACCACTCTGGCAAGATTTCTAGAGGCGTTGCAAAGGGGTTTGCAGGTTCGCCCGTCGAGGCAGGGTCAAGCACGGCCAGCCCAACACAAAGGGCGATCGTGCCCAAAATTACCACAGGGAAAATATAAAGCAAATCGTTGGGCCAGGCGGGTTCACCGTAATAATTGTGACCCATACCTTTTGCCAACTTGGCACGCAATTGAGGATCGCTTAGATCCGGCTTCTTAACAGTTGCCATGATTGAAAGAGGCTCTCCTTAAGAGGGAAATCAGCAGATAAGGAAACAGCAAGCAAATTTCAGACTCGCAGTTTTGAATTCATCACCCAAAATCTGAAACCTAAAATCGATTACAACGGGCCAGAGATGCCCTGTTTGCGAATCATCAAGAAGTGCGCCAGCATGAACACAGCGATCAGCCAAGGCAACACAAACGTGTGAGCGCTGTAATAACGAGTTAGCGTCGATTGACCCACACTCGCGCCACCGCGCAGCAAATCAGCAATCAAGGTGCCCACGACAGGGATCGCTTCGGGCACGCCCGACACGATTTTGACTGCCCAATAGCCAACCTGATCCCACGGCAGAGAATAGCCCGTCACCCCGAAGGAGACGGTAATCACTGCCAAAATCACACCCGTGACCCAAGTCAACTCACGGGGCTTTTTAAAGCCACCCGTCAGATAGACGCGGAAGGTGTGCAAGATCATCATCAGCACCATCATGCTGGCAGACCAGCGATGGACAGAACGAATTAGCCAACCGAAGTTAACGTCGTTCATCAAATACTGCACTGAGGAGAATGCCTCAGCAACAGTTGGTTTGTAATAAAAGGTCATCGCAAACCCAGTCGCAAACTGGATCAGGAAGCAAGTTAACGTGATTCCACCCAAGCAGTAGAAGATATTGACATGAGGCGGCACGTACTTGCTGGTTACGTCCTCGGCTAGCGCCTGAATTTCAAGGCGCTCCTCAAACCAGTCGTACACATTTGCCATAAAGCAAGCGTTCCTAAAAATGATTGCTGTTCATAAAAAATGTAACACAGCCCAATGGTCGATAGCAGTCTGGGAAGCGGCAATTCAGCAAAGTTTGGCCGCTTTTAGCGGTTACTGATCGTCAGGGATCGGGTTTAAATATTTGTGAAGAAAAGTTTTGTTTTTGCAAAGTTTAGCTAGCAAAATTTACATCTCTTGGGCAATGTGGAAATTTAAGGACATTTCCAGTTAGGATCGATCGCTATGGGAAGACGATTTTCTTGGGTTCGTTCACTGTCGGGATTCGTGTTGGCGATCGCGCTGATTTGGGGTGTCTTAGCGCCCTCTGCTAGCGCTCTCAGTGAAGAGCAGCGGCTGGTCAATGAAGTTTGGCGCATTGTCGATCGCTCTTATGTCGATTCCAGTTTTAACCATCAAAACTGGTGGGCGATTCGAGAAAAGTATTTGAAGCAACCGTTGCCCGATCGCGAAGCTAGCTATACCGCGATTCAGCAGATGATTGCGGGGTTAGATGACCCATTTACTCGGTTGCTCAAGCCCGATCAATATCGCAGTCTGCAAACCAGCACCTCTGGAGAACTGACGGGGGTAGGGTTACAGATTTCTCTCGACCCAGAAACCAAGCGGCTGAGGGTGATTGCCCCGGTTGAGGGTTCACCTGCGGCTAAGTCGGGCATCCGACCCGCAGACAGCATTGTGATGATTGATGGCGTTTCGACCCAAGGGCTGTCGCTCGACGATGCGGCTGAACGGATGCGAGGTCAAATTGGCAGTCACGTCACTCTCACGATCAGTCGAGAAGGTGAAGCGGCCTTAGACGTTGACTTAGTGCGCGATCGCATTGAGCTAAACCCGGTCTATGCTGAGTTGCGTCCTCAGCCCGATGGCAAAAAAATTGCCTATTTGCGGCTGAGTCAGTTTAACGCTAATGCGACGGCTGAAGTAGGTCACGCGATCGCTCGGCTCGAAAAACAGGGGGCCGATGGCTATGTTTTAGATTTGCGAAATAACCCCGGTGGGTTGCTGCAAGCGGGCATTGACATTGCGCGGCTGTGGATTGATGAAGGCACGATCGTCTACACCGTCAATCGGCAGGGCACGATCGGCAGCTTTGAGGCGATGGGCAATGCTCTGACGAGCGATCCAATGGTGGTTTTAGTCAATCAGGGCACTGCTAGCGCCAGCGAGATTTTAGCTGGGGCGTTAAAAGACAATAAGCGGGCAATTATTTTAGGTGAGAAGACGTTTGGCAAAGGGCTGATTCAATCTCTGTTTGATTTGTCAGATGGAGCCGGACTCGCCGTAACAGTCGCTAAGTATGAAACGCCGAGCCACACAGACATCAACAAATTAGGGATCATCCCGGATCAGGTGGTGCCCCTCGACCCGATCACGCTCGACCAGATTGGAACACCGAGCGATCGTCAATATCAAGCGGCAGTGGACGCGATCGCGTCTACTGCGCTGGTCGCAGGCGCGAGTTAGACGGGAACTTCTCGAACTGTCCTTTACCGTTCATTCTTTTGCTGCCCAACTCTGAGCGAACTTATCACGATCCTCTCCACGGTGCGATCACGCTCAACAGTGGCGATCCGACTGAGGCACTGCTGATTCGATTGATCGATACGCCTGCATTTCAGCGATTGCGACGCATTCGGCAGTTAGGCCCAGCGAGTTTGACCTTTCATGGGGCAGAGGGTTCTCGGTTTACTCATTCACTGGGCGTAATGGCTGTGGCTCGTCGAGCCTTCGATCGCCTTGCTAAGTCTTATCCGCAGCTACAGGTTCATCGCCCTGTCGTCTTGTGTGCAGCCTTGTTGCACGATATCGGACATGGCGCGTTTAGCCACACGGCGGAAGAGGTTTTTGGCTGTGATCACGAGCACTGGACTCGGCGGATCTTGCGAGAATATCGGCCGATTTGTGAATTGCTCGATCGCTTTCACCCAGATTTGTTGAATCACATTGAGCAAACTTACTTAAAAAAATATCCGGTGCCGCTGGTGTCGCAGTTGGTGTCAAGTCAGCTTGACTGCGATCGCCTTGATTATTTGATGCGCGACAGCTACTTTACGGGGGCCTCTTACGGCAAGATTGACCTCGATCGCATTCTCATGGCGTTGCGATATGATCCCGTCAGTCAGCAGTTGGTGGTGGCGCAAAAGGGCATGGCGGCGATCGAGCATTATCTGATCGTCCGCTATTTTATGTATGCCCAGATTTACAACCATCCCAAAAATATTGCCGCGACTTGGGTGTTAAATCAAGCCTTCGATCGGGCCCGCACTCAGCTTCAGATCGGAGAGTTGACCGCCGATGAAACTGTCACTGCCTGGTTAAGTGGTGACTGCAATCAGCTAACGCTCGATCGCTATTTGTCGGCTGACGATGGGGTGTTTATCTACCATTTGCAGCGCTGGCAGCAGGGTTCCGATCCTGTTTTAGCTGATTTGTGTCGTCGTTTTTTAGATCGAGACTTGCTCAAAGCGCTAGAGGTCAGCCATTTAGAAGAGAGCGATCGCCAAATGCTGCTCGACAAAGTTCACTATCTATTGACAGAAGCCGGATTTGTCGCCAGCTACTACGCGGGGCTGAGAACGTTTATCAACCGAGGTTACACGCTCTATCAGCGAGGCATTAATCTGCAAACATCAACAGGTTTGCAGGAAATCAGTGAGTTGTCGCCGCTCGTTAAAACGCTGACGCAGCCTGTGCAAAAAGTTTGGCTTTTGTATCCACGAGAGATTGAATCTCAGTTATTGTCCGCGATCGCCTGAGAGCCTCTAAGTTCACTCATGCCGACTAGTCGTTCACCCATTCAACGTTGACTAGTACTGATCTTTGGCGATGAGGCGATGGTCTTGGGCTTCCGACCCTTGGGGGCGTGCCCCCAAACCCCTATTGGGGGACGGTTGCCTCCCCCAAACCCCCTGCAAACGAGATCTTGGCTAGGTCGTTCGATATGACTCTTCAGATTTAGTTTGGCGGACTACTAGTTGCAAACTAGGGAACGTGGATTTATGAATGCCGAGATCTTCGCCCTCCTCACGAAGTGGGGCGAAGCCCTCCCCTAACCCTTCTCCCAATTTGAGAGAAGGGGAACCGGACTCTTGCTCTCTCTCCCAGATTGGGAAAGGGCTGGGGTGAGGGCGAGACAACCTGGCAATTGACGGAGTTATTTAATCCACGATCCTAGGGTTCGGATAGGGTGTCTTCTAGAGAGAACAGCCCGATCGGCATCGCGGCATTTACCAGCGTCGTCAAAATTCCAGTTTGTTCTTGCCCATTGGTGGCTAAATCGCCATAGCAAAGGAACACCCGCTCTTCGGCGCGACCTAAGAGATCAAGCAAAATTCGTCTCAAGCGCTGCTCGTTAGAGGTTTGGGTGTCGTCGGCTGTCCAGGGTTTGCCCGACCAGTCTTGCAAAAATAAAGGAGCCGCAAACAGCGAGTCTACGCCACTCAGCCAGCGAGTTGACCCTGCATCTAGCCAAAACTGCCAACGGTGAGACCGCCGACTCGATCGATATTGAAACACAGTTGCCAACGTAACAGCATTGCTGGAGGGCCCGATCGGTCTCACCGGAAACGGATTGGCCGTCACCGTCCCTTGTCTAAGCAGTTGCACAAATCGGTTCACTGTCATAGAGGGAGGCGCGTCGGTTTTGTCGATTTGTCTTAGTCGAGCGTCTACTTCCCAATAGTGTTGAGCGGTTTCAATCAGTTCTCTCAGGGCGGCGAGTTGGTCAAAGGGCAGGTGACTGCCGCCTAAAAAGAAACGTTGAATGGCACGATCGAGCAACACCGTCGGACTGGCGATCAATCGCTGCGACAACTGCGATCGCTGCCCCTCAATCCAGACCACAATCTCTTCATAGGCTTTGGTCGCCTGATAGCCCAACCGATCCCAGCGCGGAAAGGTGGTGGCCGGAAGCAAACTAGGACGATCAGGGTGAGGCTCAAAACAATGATCGGCAATTAGCCCGGCGCGAACGGGATCAATCAAAAAAGGGGACTGACGGGTAGAAGCGTCGTTAGAGGTTCAGGCGAGGATTGCAGAACTGGATTTTTGGCTTAAGACGACGAGCATTTCGGCGATCGTGTCTCGATCGACCAATCGCCCTAAACCCGGGTAAACCAGCGTTAGCAGCGTCAACAGCGATCGGATGATAGGACTACTCGACAGAGGGCGCTGATCATTGAGCGTTTCGACCGGAATGCCGCGACGGGTGAGAATCGCCGCCAGCGCATAGCGAGAGATGGGATCGATCCCCGGCCCAATCAGAGCAATCTCTCTCGGCTCAACCTGTCCTGACTGGATGGCTTTGGTGATCACGTCACCCGTTTGCCGCAGTAGCTGGGCTTGCGTCGTTGTTTGAATCGTTTGCACAGACTCCGGCAAGGTGGCAAAAAAGATGGGGTCGGTGATTAATTCTACGATCGACTCCCCCAAATCATCGGCTAGACAGGTAACGGCGCGATCGCTCAAAACTTCCTGCTGACACCGCAGAGCTAACCCGTTTAAATAGCTGGGATCGGCTCCTAGCCCTTGCCGCACGGCTCCGTCAGGGTTAAAGCTAAAGGCTCCGGCAACGTTGTAGTCGAGTAAACACTCAAACAAATGGCGCACGATCGCCGGATATTCATCGACATCATCCGCTAAAACAGCTTGATAGCGCTGAGTCAGATGGTGCTGATAGGTAGGATCAGGCAGCAAATAGCGCCAATATAGCTCGGCAATCACGCCGTAGGTCAACAGTCCTCGTCGCAGACACCAGGTACGCCAGCCCTGGAGCATTTCACAGACCGTTGCATGGGGCAAAGGCAGATCGTTTCCCGGTTCGTCAGGTTGTCTGGGTAAGCCCTGGTCTAAAAGTGTTGGAATGTGGTCGATCGTCAGTCCGCTCAGGGCTGCTAACTGCATCAAATCTAGAATTCGTCGCACAAGTCGGGCTTCGGAGAGGCTCGATCGGGCGATCGCGTCATCCAATTCGACTCTCCAGAGACGAGTCGCCAGTTCTTGTTCGTTTTCGGGGCGAAGTCTAACCGGAAACTGGGCCGCTAGCCCCAAATGTTGAATCAGCAGCGACCAAAACAGCATCACCTCATCTTCAAAAAATCCTAAAGGAGTCGTCGCCCTAAACGGACACTTGCCTTGAGTCGCGGCCGTCAGACGCTCAGACAAATTGAGGCGGTTGTCTCCGATCGCTGACAGCACCAGCACACCCAGATCTGCCTGATGAGGGGAGTGTGCGATCACCGGACGAACCCAATCGCAAAACTGACTCACTAACCGCGTCGTTTTACCGCTCCGTGTTGCCCCGATAACCCAAATAGATTGTGAAAGCACAAATTAGCCCCGGATGAATTTGTTAAAATACTTAGCATTCCAATGGTTGGCACTCACCGCTCTTGACGTTGATAAACGCTAAGACTCTCTCTATCCTAGATCTGTGTCGAAGGCAGGTTTAAAGTGACGTGAGTTCACGATCGTTCGATTTCAAAACGGTTTAGGTTCTCTACACCCTCTTAACTCCCCGATTTTTTTCGTTGTATCGTGCTCAATGTTACTCAATCACTGCCGAAACTGAGCCAATCAGCACTTGTCTCTGACCAGCAAATTGTGGTCAAATCACTACAGCCGACGGAAAGCGATTTTAAGTTTGCGCCATGAAAACATCGATTTTTGCCAGATTTAAGGGATATTTAAACCGTGCCGAACGGTGGTATTTAGAAACGCCCGATCGAGCTTTAGATCACGCTTATGACGCGGCTTTAAAAATTAAAGCGATCGAAGACGAACACTTCAACAGCAAAAAGATTGCCGCTGAATCGACAAAGCTGAGTCCGAATGTATTCGCTTTTTTTGAAGCAGATTTGAATAAATATCTCAAGATCGTGCGGATGGGACTTGCAGAATTTAAACTCAGCCGATCAACGCTCAATCTCACAAATCCTGCTCTGTCCGATCGCCCCTTAAAAACAATTGAAACTCCAGAATTTGGCTCTTCTCGTTTAGCGTCTACAGCGCGAGATAAGCCCGCCATCATGATAGAGAAGCTCAGATTTATTGATGATGTGTTAGCCAGATATCCCACAGAAAATCTGTTGACTATCTCTTCAACTGCCTTGGTGCCCGTTCAAGACACTGCCAATGGCGCAGTGCGGGTTAACACGGATCAAATCGAGGCTGCTTCCTATTCACCTAGCCCCGATCGTGCAGGCGACTTTGAGACGGTCTCTGATAAAACGGGCTTATTACCCCGTTCAATCTTAGGAACCTTGAATCGGCTTAAGCGAGATTTAGATCCAAAATCTGAACAGGAAGTTGTTCAAACGTTTCGGAGTTCTAAAGTCAAAACGGTTTTAGCGCTGAGATTTATTCTGATTTTGATCTTGGTTCCACTGCTGGTGCAGCAAGTTTCTAGGAATATTTTACTGTCTAATAATTTCACTTTTGGAGCGACGATTTCTAAGCAGTTTAAAGCCGAAAATCGAGGCAGCATCTTTATCAACTCCGAGATGGCAGAAGAGGCGCTTGGAGAACTGCACCACTATGAAGAAAGGCTCAAATTTGAAAACTTAGTCAGTGAAACCCTGGGTCGTGCTCCGATCGTCGCTGAAGAAATCGAAGCAAAAATCAAGGAAAAAGCTGGAGAAATTGCAGCCACATTTGCTTATCAAAGTGGAGATGCGGTTAAAAACTGGATTGCCGATATTTTAGCGACGATCGCCTTTACGATCGTGCTCATTCGAGGCAAGCGAGAAGTCGTAGTTCTCAAATCTTTTATGGATGAAGTCGTCTATGGGTTGAGCGACAGTGCTAAAGCCTTCATCATTATTTTGTTCACAGATATTTTTGTAGGATTTCACTCTCCCCACGGTTGGGAAGTGCTGTTAGAAGGAATCGCCAAACATTTTGGGCTTCCGGCCAGTCACGATTTTATCTTTTTGTTTATTGCCACGTTCCCAGTGATTTTAGACACGATTTTCAAATACTGGATTTTCCGTTATCTCAACCGCATTTCACCGTCAGCCGTGGCTACTTATAAGACCATGAATGAATAACTTGGCAAGGTTATACCCGCTCATCGCTAATCACAATAGAGGGTGTCTCTGGTCTTTCGACCTGTGACTGGGTTGACCCCTTTTGCTAACTTGCAGAGAAGCTTTTGAGCATCGGCTCTAAACTCAACATCTGTAAAATCGGCTCCGTCGATCGTGGCCCCGTCAAACTTTGCATTAAAGGCAAAAGCCCCTTCTAAAATGGCGTTTGTGAGATTTGCACCCACAAACCGAGCCGTATCAAGGGTGCTGTTGCTGAGGTTGGCTCCCTCCAAATTGGCACTTTCTAGGTTGGCACCAAACAGGCTCACGCCTCGCAGATCGCTATTGCTCAGGTTAATCTCTCGCAGATTTGCTTTGGTGAAACTAGAGTCAACTAAGACCCGGTTTGAAAAGTCGGCGCGAACCAAGAAATCTTTGTCATAGTCTTCTGCGAGAACTGGGTTAGAAACCATGCCTGAAATCCACAGCCAACCCAACAAAAATAGAACAAATCTTTTCAGTGCAAATCTGAACGCTAAACGCACCTCAACCAGCCAGCATTGCGTTAGTTGAACAGAGAAAATATGGGGATGACGACTCATTTTTAATCGGTTGGGTCTGACAGTTTATTGCAGCAGATAATCCGGGCACTTTGAGAATAAACCGTCAAACAGTCAAGACGTTCTCATCCCCAGTCATCTCCTTTGATAGTACCTGAATCTGTGAACTCCCCTGCATCTTCTGACCCGCCCAAATCCACGACGACTCTCGGCACCCTAGGCGAAGAATTTGTCGCTGACTGGCTACGATCGCAGGGGTGGCAAATTTTGCAGCAGCGATGGCACTGCCGATTTGGTGAAATTGACATCATTGCCTGCTCTGATCTGCCTCACGGGTTGACCTTTGTCGAAGTCAAAACTCGTAGCCAAGGCAATTGGGACAGCGATGGACTGTTAGCCATCACTCCAACCAAGCAGAAAAAACTTTGGCAAACCGCGCAGTTATTTCTGGTCAAGCACCCCGACCTAGCCATGCTGCCCTGTCGATTTGATGTGGCGCTCGTGCGTTGTCAATCCGCTTCAAAAAAAAGAGCGCAAGGTGTTGACCCTAGCGCTGCACGGCTACAGAAGTCTGATTTGATAGTTTCATCTGAGTCAGATTTGCCGATGACTCGCACGATCGCAGGCTATCACCTCACGCTCCATGAATACATTCAAGCGGCGTTTACCCTCTAAACGAAATGACGAGACTTTCAGCGGCGATTGGACAGTCAGATCGTTCACCAACATTGTGGATTCTAAAAGACTGAGAACTCACTGAACTGACTGGGGATGATTAGGCCAAGGTTTCAGGACAATACCCTAAGCCTTGCACAAACTGCTTACGAAATTCTTCAATTTCTTGACCATCAGGAGTGCCATGAGAAACGACTGCAACCTGATAACGCTGCATCACATCGATCGGCGACTGCCCCGTTTCTAGCCCCCAAAGGGCCATCTGCACCCGAATGCCGGGCTGATAGGGAATGCCCAACTCGTTTAAGAAGGCGCGCAAGTCACCATCTCGTTGAGGATCGAGGGCATGGCTCATCTTCACCTTGACCACCCAACCATCAATCTGATGAATCACCGTCATAAAGCCAACGCTCAATTGGCTCATAGAGTGAAGATACTCAACGATTCTCAGAGTCAGACTGGCATTCGCGAGGTAGTAGAGATATTCCATGTCCGTTTGGTTGAGCAAATGCTACTTCTTTATGATCCCTGCAAATGCTCTGAGCCAGTAGGGTGAATGCACCCGACATCTTATACGTGAATTCACCCAATTCTAAAAAGGGGAGTGGGTAGAGAGCCAATAACCTCATGTTTTAATGGGAGAATCAACTGCTATCACTAATGCTCGATCGTGTGGATGCCGACCTTTCGCTTTCTGCTTATGACTATTTTCTGCCGCAGGATCAAATTTCTCAAACGGCGGCGATTCCCAGAGACAGTGCCCAACTGCTGGTTGTAGCCGATCAGACTCAGCATCGTCACCAGATTTTTCGAGAGCTACCTGACTTGCTTAAGCCTGGAGACTTACTCATTCTCAATAATACGCGAGTGCTTCCAGCTAGGCTTTATGGGCAAAAAACTGGCGGCACTAAAGTAGAAGTGCTGTTGTTAGAAGAACAACAGCCCAATCAATGGTTAGCGCTAGTCAAACCGGGTAGGCGGCTCAAGCCTGGCAGCAAGATTTTATTAACTCCCTTGCAGCCAGACTGTGGGGTTAGCGTGAGCGCGATCGTGGTTTCTAGCGACGAGGCAACGCGGGGTAGAATCCTTCAGTTTGAGGTCTCTGACAACCAATCTCTCCTCGAAGTATTAGATCAGTTTGGGCAACTTCCCCTGCCGCCCTACATTACTGATAGCGAGTCTCAGCCAGAGCAATACCAGACCGTCTATGCCGATCGTCTCGGAGCCGTCGCGGCCCCAACTGCGGGATTGCACTTTACGCCAGAGTTGCTCGATCGCTTGCGGCAAAAGGGCATTGATCAGGCGTTTGTCACCCTGCACGTCGGGGTGGGCACCTTCCGTCCGGTGGAGAGTGAAGACATTACGCACCATTCCATGCACGGTGAATGGGTTGAGGTTTCTAACGAAACCGTTGAGAAAATTCGTCAGACCAAAGATCGAGGCGGGCGCGTGATCGCCGTCGGAACGACGAGCGTCAGGTCTTTAGAAGCAGCGGCTCAGTCGGGAGAGATTCAGCCTTTTTGTGGCAAGACTGCGCTGTTTATTTACCCCAGCTATCAGTGGCGCGTGGTAGATGGATTGATCACAAATTTTCATTTGCCAAAGTCTAGTTTGCTGATGCTGGTGAGCGCTTTGATCGGGCGAGAACGATTGCTGAAGCTCTATCAAGCCGCGATCGAGCATCCCTATCGCTTCTATTCTTTCGGGGATGCCATGATTATTTTGCCAGAAGCGAGAATAGATTTGACCAGGGATTGAGGCGATCGTTTTCAGTCTACAATTTGATCTCAACGGATAGAGAGCCGAGCGTTCGCGATGACCACAGACCAAAAATTAGACCGGATCGATCAAAACCTAGAAATTCTGACAGTTCATGTCGGCAGACTCACCGAAGGTTTGACCGAATTTCGAGCCGACACGGCAGAAATCAAAGAAATGATCCGTCAGCAGATTGTTGTAAATCGTGATCTCGCTGAGACTGTCAGGCAACAGGGGGAAAGACAAGAGCAAGCCAGTCAGCTTTTTAGAGCGGATCTAGCGGAAATTAAAGCAATGATCCGCGAAAATGCTGATGTGGTCAGGCAGCAGGCTGATGTGGTCAGGCAGCAGGCTGACGTAGTTTCACGATTAACTGGCATCGTGGAGCAGCTCATTCAAAATCGAAGTTGAAGGATTCTAGTTGTCTGCTACATCAAATTCATCGGGTCGATGTCGATCGCCAAACTCACTGTTGAACCACAGTGCGATCGCACTGCTTCCCAGTCAACGCGATCGGTCTCACTCTGAGACGGAACTTTGAGCAAAATTTGCCAGCGATAGCGCCGAGCCACTCTCAAAATCGAGGCCGGAGCCGGGCCGAGTAACTCATAGCCAGAATCTGCATCACCCCGCAAGGCTGTCAGCGATCGTGCTAAAAATTCTCCCACTCGCTCTGCGGCTTTTTGCACCGCAACGGGGTTGACTCCGCTCAGACGCAGCAAGATCAACCGCCCATAAGGGGGATAGTGCAGCGCCGATCGCTGCTCAAGCTCGGCCGCCACAAACGGCTCATAGGCTTGATGTTTAACTGCCTCGATCACCGGATGCTCTGGGGCATAGGTTTGCAGCACCACTCGTCCCGGTTCGTCGCCTCGCCCCGCCCGCCCTGCAACTTGCACCAGGGTTTGAAAGGCCCGTTCACTAGCGCGAAAATCCTGGAGATTCAACAATCCGTCTGCTGCGATAATTCCCACCAACGTGACTTGAGGTAGATCAATGCCTTTGGTGAGCATCTGTGTGCCGACCAACAAATCAGCACCGCCTTGGGCAAAGTTAGTCAACAGCGATCGGTGTGCGCCCTTAGCACGAGTCGTATCGCTGTCAAACCGAATCACACTCAACTCAGGAAACTGCCGCGCTAATTCTTCAGTAACTCGCTGAGTGCCACTGCCAAACTGTTTGAAATAGGGAGACTCACACGATGGACAGTGAGACGGCTGAGACTGAGCATGGTTGCAATAATGACAGCGCAAAAGCGGCTTTGCATCTGCGTGAGTGTGGTGATAAGACAGCGACACATCGCAGTGAGGGCACTCCATCACATAGCCACAACTGCGGCACGAGACAAAGGTGCTGTGACCGCGACGATGAATGAAGAGCAAGCCCTGCTGTCTCCGCTCTTTGAGAGTTTGCAGCGCCGACTGGAGCGATCGGCTAAAAATCGAGCCGTTGCGCTCTCGCAATTCTTGACGCATATCGACGATCTCGATCGGGGGCAGCGGGCGATCGTAGACTCGTTTGGGCAGAGACAAATAGAGTGAGTTCGGGTCTCTAGAGCCATCCTTGGCAGCAACCCACGATTCTAAAGAGGGCGTAGCTGACCCTAAAATTAAAGGACAGTTTTCTAGCTCGGCGCGCCACTGGGCAACGGTGCGGGCGTGATAGCAAGGAGCAGGCTGATCTTGCTTAAAGCTGGAATCATGTTCTTCGTCGAGAATAATGAGACCCAGGTGGGGCAGTGGAGCAAAAACGGCTGATCGCGTCCCGATCGCCACCTGCGGGCTACCGCTCAACATCTGTCGCCAAGTGTCATAGCGTTCGCCTTCTGAGAGGGCGCTGTGATAGACGCAGACGCGATCGCCAAACCGCGCCCGAAAGCGATCGGTCAACTGAGGCGTTAACCCAATCTCTGGCACGAGCACGAGCGCCGACTGACCACGATCTAAAATCGGAGCGATCGCTTGCAGATAGACCTCCGTTTTGCCCGATCCGGTTACGCCGTGCAGCAAGATTTGAGTAAAGTGAGACTGCTGACGAATCTGGCTCACCGCCTCGGCTTGCTCAGGCGTTAAAGTCCGAGAACCCTCTGCTTCTGCCGCCGGGCCGCTCGGCTCTGCCCGCAGCACTTCTCTAAGCTGGATTACCACATAGCCTTTGCTCTCTAGCTTTTTGAGCACGGGTGAACTGGTGTGACCCATTTGCAGCAGGTCGTTTAGCCACGTTTCACCGCCCTGACGCTTGAGCAGTTCGAGAATCTCGCGTTGGCGATCGGTGAGATCAGACAGATCTGACAAAAAATCAGTTTTCACCAGCGTCACCGCCTGTTTTGCTTTGGGGCGAACAGGTTTAGGCGGCTCTAGATAACTTTCGACAAGCTGCCCTTTCAGCAGCTCTTGCAGCCCTCGACTGGCATTTTGCACCTGTCGCTGCACAAACCGCCACGAATAATCCCCCGTTTTGCTGGCTCTGAGCACGTTGAGAATTTGTTGCGCCGGAGCGGTCAGAAAAGGGTCGGCAATGGCTGCATCTTTTCGGAGTCGAATTCGCCGCTGCGATCGTGCCAACAACCCCGGCGGCAGCGCCACTTTTACCACCTGCATTAAAGAGGTGTGATAATAGTCGGCGACTCGACTCAGCAGACTCCAATAAGAAGCAGGGAAAAACCCAGCACTGACGATCGCTTCGACTTCTCGGATCTGCTCAGGGTCAAGATCAAGCGGCAACACCTCTAGAAACCGAATCGCGATCGCGCCCACTTGCTGCGCCCCAAATGGCACACTCAAGATATCACCTATCTGAACGGACAGACCGATCGGCAGCTTATAGGTGTAGAACCCTGAAGCACCCGGACAATCGGCTAACACTTCAACCCAATCACTCCGCCGCGAAGTCTGTTGAGTAGAGTGCAGACGGTTCAGCCACGGATAAAACGACGGTGCTAGACAGAGGCTCAACCATATCAAAATGTCTTAAGCGAAAAATTTTTGACGAATTTAGCGACTCTAGAAAACTTGAAGAACCCTAGGCATGGTTACGACTTTGGGGGGTGTCTTTTTGCGGGGTGACTCAGGACACATCGAAGACGCTCAACTCGGTTAATTGAGCTTAGAGCATTGATCTTAGCTTGAGAAAAAACCGACGAGAAGGCTTGCTCACTCCGGGCTGAATAAGATTAGCAGACAAATACAGGAAAATGGCAATCAACTTTCTCACTATCGGTAGAGATGCAAACCTAATCGGGTGTGGGAGTCTGTTAGAGCAGTCCAAGGAGCACAAAGCCAGTTTCTGCCGCAGTTTGTTTCAAGGCTTAGAGAAAGGTTTGTCGCTACCGTCAGGATCTAACCAACTTTAGAGCCGTGTTGAACTGCTTTCCCCGATCGGAGCTACTGAAGAGTTTTAACAGCAGAATTCTTCAATTTGAATGAGGTTATTGCTCTTCAGTAGTCTGATCGGTCGGCATATAAAAATCCATAAAAACTAGTTAAAAACACTCGATTGGGAGGCTCTCGAAGACCGACTTTATAAAGGTCTAAATTAAACTATTTTTCGGTTACAAATGAGGGTCAATTGACCTTAAGGAACGCTGACCATCATCTCTAGATTTCGCAGTCGTCTCTAAACTGGCTTATAAAAATCATAATTTCTATGGTTTTGGTGAGCTTTCCTCTTCAGGCGCGTTGAGTAAAACTACCTTGATACTGTATTGATATGAACGAACAAAGCAAGAGTTCTAACACAGGAATTCTCTCCGATCGTGCATTAAACTTTGCAATAGACGTTGCTGATTTAGACTCAGTTAACTCCCTGCAACTAGCGCCAGATGCCGACTTTGAGGGTGTCCCCATTGTTGAAATAGAAGAGCCTGATCTCGAAGGACTGGAGGATGTCGCCGCAGAAATGGCGGAGGTTGACCAGTCTGCCGATGAGGTCGAAGTCGATCAGATTGCCACGGCCCGATCGGCAGGCTATAGCAAAACGATCGCCGATGATGCGGTCGGAGCCTTCTTTAAGGAAATGGCGCGCTATCCCCTGCTCAAACCGGATGAGGAAGTAGAGCTAGCTCGACGAGTTCAATATCTAGGCGAGATGGAGGCACTGCACCGTCAGGTCTATGAAGAGTTGGGGCGCATTCCCACTAAGGTTGAGCTAGCGGCTAAACTCGGACTGAATGAGCGTCAGCTAGAGCATCGCCTGCACCGCAGCCGGGTCGCCAAGCGGAAGATGATCCGATCGAATCTGCGGCTGGTGGTCTCGATCGCTAAACGCTATTTAAATCGCGGCGTGCCGTTTTTAGATCTGATTCAAGAAGGGGCACTGGGGCTAAACCGGGCCACTGAGAAATTTGATCCCGATAAGGGCTATAAATTTTCAACCTACGCCTATTGGTGGATTCGGCAGGGGATCACGCGCACGATCGCCAACGATGCCCGCACGATTCGCCTCCCCATTCACATTGTTGAAAAGCTCAATAAGCTCAAAAAGGCGCACCGCGATCTCAAGCGAGATCTCAACCGCAACCCAACTGAGCTAGAGCTTGCCGAGTCTTTAGAACTGACCGTCGAGCAGCTACAGCACCTTCAGCAAGTGCGCCGCCAGTCTCTGTCGCTTAATCACCGAGTTGGCAAGGGCGAAGACACTGAGTTGATGGATTTGCTAGAAGATGGCGACACCCAATCACCCGAATCGCAGATGACCGAAACGATGCTGCGTCAGGAGATCTGGGAGGTGTTAGGAAATGTGCTGACTGAGCGGGAGAAAGACATTATTTCTCTTCGCTATGGGCTGACGACGAGCAAGCCTTGCACTTTAGAAGAAGTCGGCGGCATCTTTAACCTGTCTCGCGAACGGGTGCGGCAAATTCAAAGCAAGGCGATGCGGAAGCTGCGGCGACCTCAGATCGCAGAGCGGCTAAAAGGCTGGCTGGGGTAGACAAACCTCTGTAGTTTGAGCAATTTGGATTTTGGGTTTTGGGTTTTAGGTGAGAGTTCGCTCTAAAATCTAAAGTCTGAAGTCCAAATTTTGCTATGAATTCTTCCTTCAATCTTCGGTCTGCAATTCCTGCGGATGTCCCGGCGATTTTTTCGCTAATCCAAGCCTTGGCGAAGTATGAGAACTTATCAGACGCTGTGACTGGCAGCCCTGACCAGCTTGCCGATCATTTATTTGGTTCTCGACCTTATATAGAAGCGATCGTGGCTGATCGTGACGGACAGGTGGTTGGGTTTGCGCTTTTCTTGCACAACTACTCCACGTTTTTGACTAAGCCCGGCATTTATTTAGAAGATTTATTCGTGCTGCCTGACTATCGGGGGCAAAATATTGGCAAGGCGTTGTTGACTCGTCTGGCGCAAATAGCGGTCGATCGCGGCTGTGGGCGATTAGAATGGAGCGTCTTAGACTGGAACGAACCCGCGATCGGGTTCTATAAGCGCATGGGAGCCACGGTTCTTCCCGATTGGCGAACCTGTCGAGTCACAGGCGAGGCTTTGTCTTCAATGGCGCAGAATGATTAAAACACTGTGGCTAATTTGGGTCGAGAGTCTTCCATCTTGTAAAACCAGAGCAGAGATCTAGTGGAAAGCGAGGCAACGATCGTGGCTATTTGGGTAAACGAACAAGTCGATCCATCAGGAATTCTCTATGCCTGCATTGCCTGCTGTGATGAGACTCAGGCACAAGAATGTCTGCCGCCTTTGACTCACCGCTACCCAAAAATCAGAAGGCTGGGTCGCACGCAACCGCGATTCCTGCCAGTGCGGGTTAATTAGGCATAAGTCTTTCGAGGCATCATTACGCTATGGCTGCGGCACTCACGACTCGTTCTTATACTACCGAGCGATTTTTGAACCAGGCGCGTGTCTCTAATCTTGTTACTGTCTTTCTCTTTTACAACTAAATCTCTACATCGTAACGGAGTAAGCTCAAATGCTTTCTTCAGGCGGATCACTCAGGGCTGCGTAGTAACAGGCTTTGTTATACCAAGCTCTGTAATCATTAGGTTCAATCGTAAGGGCGACATCAAAACTTTTAATGCCATTCTCAAGACCTTTATCATTGGTCTCGCCTAATTTTCTAAGCACAAATCCTTTAATATGTGTAAGGACATGGTGAGGCTCAAGGGCAGATGCCGATTTATAAGCCTCAAGAGCCTTTTTATATAGGTTACTCGCTTTTTGTTGGCTACCTTCCCTTATTTCTTGGCTCGAAAGCATTACCAAGTCCGTCTTTGGGGTCTTCGGGGTGGTTTTCGACCAGTACGCTGAGATCTTCATACCTCTCCAAGCAGAAATAAGCATCGCGCTAGGTAGATGTTGTAACGATATTCATCAAGTGTGGCTAGATTTTCTTTAACTTCCGGCTTATCTAGCTGACATACAAGTTTACCTATGAGCCTTATGACTACATCAACAACCTTATTTGAAAAAACATTTCTTTTGGGCATAGTTGTATGGTGATTTCGTCTATGCCTGCATCGCCTGCTGTGATGAAGCTCAAGCCCAAGAATGTCACACAGCCTTTGAAGAATTGGTTAAAAAATCTTCCGTAGGATCGATCTACTTGTCTTTCAATGTAGTCTCATCCGACTCTTTTATTTCTATAACTTTTGGATTAACAGCAGGTGTGCCTATCCAACCAATACTGGCTGATTGCAATTGATACAATCATGAGGACTCCATAAACAGTACCGACAGCAGTACCGACGATACATGGAATGTTTTTCCAGCAAAAAAACCTGGCTTGACAGTCTGTTTCGAGGAGTTGCTTTGTTTACTCATATCAATCTGTGGAGATGTAGAACATAGCTTTCTACAGAAGAATTTTTCTTTATTCCGGGAAGCACTTGATTTTTCTCTACAAGCAAAGTTTTTTGAGCGGCTGCTTTCATCCCGGATGCCAACCGGAGCATTGCAGCCCGAGACGTTCCGGCTAGCGCTCTCTGGTTGAATTAGGAACAGCCGTGGCGCAGCGATTTTCTTGAACTCTCTTAACCTATAGAGAGAGGCAGCGAGAATTTTTTGGAGCGATCGCCATGTATGTATTGATCGGGGGTGCCGGGCTAATCGGACTCAGTTTGGCCCAGCGGTTAGTCGATTTAGGGCACACGGTTGCGCTGATCGATATTAATCCGGCTGCCTGTCGCTATGCGCGAGAGCAGCTAGGAGTGATGGCCTTTGAAGGCAGCGCGGTTAGCACCGAAATTCTCATAGAAGCCGGAATTCGTAAAGCAGATGCCTTAGCTGCGGTGCTGCGAGACGACGCGCTCAACCTGGCAATGGTGACGCTAGCTAATCACTACGGAGTGCCCCATATTGCTGTGAGAATGCGGCATCGAGACTTTGCCGAACCCTATCGGTTTGCGGGGGCGACTCATGTGATCAACGCGATCGAGCTAGCCGTTTCGACCATGGTCAACGTGATCGAATATCCCGAAGTGGAATCGATGATGCACTTTGAGCAAGGTCAGATCGAGGTCGTCAAGCTCTCGATTTCGGCCAACTGCAATGTCGTGGGGCGCAGTGTTGCTGAGGTGGCTCAAGATCCCAAGTTCCCCAGCGGCTCACTGATTATTGGCTATCAGCCCCACGCTCACATGGATCTAGCGATCCCCAACGGCAGCACGGTCTTAGAGCCAGAATCGACGGTGCTGATCGCCACCAAGCCCGGAGTCATGCACCAGATGATCAATTTCATTCAAAAGTGCGTCTGATTCAGTCGTCGTCTAGCCCCAATAGCCGCTCGTCAATGGTTTTCAACCGCGCCCTGACCACTTCTTCTGACAAGATTCGCTTGCGGAGAGCATCGTTGAGAGCGTTTTTTTCGGCGAGCAGCAATCGCCGCCGCACGGCATCAAAGTGAGCATGGTCAATGCTGGTAGGTTTGTCTGAGCGGCGATTATAAAAGTCTCGCAGCGATCGCTCGGCCGCTGCCACCCGAATTTGATAGCTCGATCGCATCTCTTCATAGATTGACTTTGGCACAACGCCGCCTTTGAGCAGCGTGTCAAGTTCCTCCTGTGCCGCTTTTGCCGTCATCAGTTGAGATTGCAGTCCTTCAATCCACTGTTGTGACTCTGAGGTGTGAGACAGTTTCAGCCGTCCGACTAGCCAGGGGAGACTGACTCCTTGACCAACCAGCGATAACAGCACGGTTCCAAACACGATCGCGATCAGATCTTCTCGCCGAGCCAGACTCGTCGGCAAACTCAACGCCAGCGCCATTGACAGCGATCCCTTAATGTTGCCCAAAAAGAGAACGTGCTGCCACCGAAAGGGAATCGTGCGATCGAACTTGCCCACGATCGCTAAGAGCGGATAAACCGAGAGAAACCGCCCCGTCTGATAAGCGAGAACGGCGAGCAAAACCGCAGGTAGCGTTCTGCCTAACGTCGGCAGATTGATCTCTAGCCCAATCAACAAAAAAATAAACGTGTTTACGCCAAATCCGGCATATTCCCAGAAGCTCAAAACGGTGATGCGGCTGGAGGCGGAGACGCTGCGAGACAGTTCTAAATTGCCAATCACCAACCCTGCCACCACGACGGCCACAACTCCTGACACGCCAACAAACTGACCAATCTGAAAAGCACTGAGAGCGATCGCGACAGTGAGCAAGATGCTGCTGAGAGGGTCGTCTTCCGATCGCACATATAGCCCGATCCCCAGATAGCCCAGCACTAATCCCACGATCAGACCTCCCACAATCACGATCAGCAGTTCTTTTAAGCCTGCTCCCACCGTGACCGATCCCGTGCGATAAAACTTGAGAATCAGGCTAAACAGCACTAGGGCGATCCCATCGTTAAACAGGCTTTCTCCTTCTACGATCGTAATCAGTCGCGACGGCACCGAGACTTCTTTAAACACGGCGATCACTGAAACCGTATCGGTGATAGCCAAAATCACGCCGACCAACAGCGCGGGCACCCACTCTAACCTCAGCCCAAACTTCAGACACAGCGCCGTCACCCCACAGGAGATCACCACGCCGGGCCCCGCTAACAGCAAAATCGGCTTTAAAGTGCTTCGCAGGCGGCTGATGTCGGTGTTAATAGACGCTTCAAACAGCAGAATCGGCAAAAACAAATTGATGATTAACGAAGAATCTAGCCCAATGCGGCGGGGCAGCACTTCTGAAATCACCAACCCTGCTACCACCAGTCCACTGACATAGGGCACCCGCAGACGACGAGATAATAAAGCCACGATCGTGGCCACCAAAAGCAAAATAATCAAAACGGTGACCAGTTCGGCAAAGTGCCCCTGATCGCTGTCCACTAATGCCAAAATTTTTAACATTGCCCTGCACCCTCACCACTCCTCAAACGTCATCAATTCCCAACAAACCGTTTCCGCTTCTGAGGTTCTTCAACTAAACTGAGCAAAGGTTCTACTGATTAGAACTCAAATCACGCTTCCTGTTTTCACCAGTTCCCCCTCGCCTTTAAGGATTAAATCTGTGAGTCCAGAAACCCTCGTTAGCCCTGCCACAATTCCTTCACTCGCCGCACCGTTTAGCCAGGCTGAGTTTGATGATTATGTGATGACCACTTACGGACGTTTTCCCCTAACGTTAGAGCGAGGGTCAGGCTGTCGAGTGTGGGATGATCAGGGGCGTGAATATCTCGATTTTGTGGCCGGAATCGCCACCTGCACGCTGGGCCATGCTCACCCTGCAATGGTTGCAGCCGTCACCCGGCAGATTCAAACCTTACACCACGTCTCTAATCTTTACTACATTCCCCAACAGGGTGAGCTGGCCAAGTGGCTGGTCGAGCACTCTTGCGCCGATCGCGCTTTTTTCTGCAATTCTGGTGCAGAAGCCAATGAGGGCGCGATTAAGCTAGCCCGAAAATATGCCCACACGGTTCTCAACATTGAGAATCCCATCATCTTAACGGCTCACGCCAGCTTTCACGGTCGCACCCTGGCTACGGTCACGGCCACCGGGCAGCCCAAATATCAGAAAAACTTTACGCCGCTGGTGTCTGGGTTTCACTACGTCCCCTACAACGACATTGCAGCCCTTGAAGCAACTATTGCTGACCTCGATCGCGACCAGCGCCAGGTTGCCGCCATTTTATTAGAAGGTCTTCAAGGCGAAGGCGGGGTGCGTCCGGGTGATCTTGCTTATTTCAAACGAGTTCGTGAGATCTGCGATCAAACCGGAATCTTGTTGATGATGGATGAAGTGCAGGTCGGTATGGGGCGCACCGGGCACCTCTGGGGCTATGAGAATTTGGGCATCGAACCAGATGTCTTCACCTCTGCGAAGGGCTTAGGCGGTGGCATCCCGATCGGGGCCCTGCTCTGCAAGTCGTTCTGCGACGTGTTTAAACCAGGAGATCACGCCAGCACCTTTGGCGGCAACCCTTTTGCCTGCGCTGTGGCTTTGGCGGTTTGCCACACGTTGGAGGAAGAGAATATTTTGGAAAATGTGCGCGATCGCGGCGAACAGCTTCGAGCAGGTCTACAAAATCTAGCCAAAAAGTTTCCGAGTCTGGTGGCTGATGTGCGCGGCTGGGGCTTGATCAACGGCATGGAGCTAGCCGAAGATGTTGCCCTAACTTCAGGCGATATTGTCAAAGTGGCCATGCTTGAGGGTGTTCTGTTAGTGCCTGCGGGCCCCAAAGTGCTGCGCTTTGTGCCGCCGCTGATTGTCACTAGTGAAGAGGTCGATCGGGCGTTGCAATCGGTCGATCGGGCCCTCACTGCGGCGGCGGCTTAGTTTTTTCTTCTTAGCTAGCCCCCGGTATGTATACAATGAAGAACTGCACGAAATCGCAATCAAAGCACTCGGAGACGTTAATATGTCACGCAAATGTCAACTGACGGGAAAACAGGCAAACAATGGCATGGCTGTCTCCCACTCGCACCGCCGCACCAAAAAATTACAGGAAGTTAACTTACAGTGGAAGCGGGTTTGGTGGGCAGAAGGCAAGCGCTGGATCAAGTTGCGCCTTTCTACTAAGGCAATTAAAACTCTAGAACTAAAGAGCCTCAGCACTTTCGCTAAAGAAGCTGGGATTGACTTAAGCCGTCTATAGACAAAAAATCTTCTCAATGAAGCTAGGGTGATAGACCATCAATCACCCTAGCTTTGCTGTATTTTCAGGATTATGAATCTAGTCATTAAAATATTTTTTGCAAAATGATGGCTCTTTCGAGCGTCGTGGGTAATATTGTTCCATCCCAACCTCACGGAAACTTTAAAAACCAAATTCAGGCTTGTATGATGTCTGCAAAGTAACGCCCTTCATGAAGGGTTGTCATCTAGTTCAAACTCATGCGCGTCTGAATCTTTCGCTCGTCATGATCAAAAGCCGTAAAATTCGTTTGAAGGCGCTCCAGCCCGATCGACCAGTTAAGCGCGTAGGTTCTCGGTTGACGATCTCCTCACCTTATCAAGACACTAATAAAGACGAGCCAATTTTCTAAGGAGTTTTGATCAACTCCTCTAAATCATTGGTCAACTCGACAGCAGTTAAGAATTGACCCCAGATTAGGTCTATTGCCTGCTCTAAGATTTTGAATATGATTTTCTCCCGCGATCGCCCCTCGATTGATTAAAGACTGGATTTCTGAACTCGCACTTTTTCTGCAAAAACAGCAGCTATGTCAAATCGCAAACTCGCTAAAGCAATTCAGGGTCTCTTCCGCGCTATTGGGAAGCTTCACCAAACTGTGACCAAGGGGCTAGTTAATTGGCTTCTCCGAAGTGCCTTAAAAAACAATCGAGGGGCCAGGCTTGCCAACTCTGGCTTTGTTTTGCCAACGACCGTCTTGCTGGTTTTGGTCGTCACGCTCACCGTCGGAGCGCTGACCTACCGAGCTTATAATCGCAACGCTCAGGTGATCGGGCAAAATCAGCAGCGCATCATCTATAACGCGGCGACCCCGGCCATCGATCGGGCCCGCTCCAAGCTAGAGTTTTTGTTTGATGCCTCTAAAGAAAACCGCTACCCCGGTGGTGTGCCTAACGAGGGTCGCCTGCTATCGATGCTGCTCAACGATGGCAAAGACTCGACAGGAGCAACCTTTGCCCAGTTGTTAACTAAAGATCAAAGTGGCGCTTCCATCGATCCTTATCAACTGCCCGACGAAAATCGAGTTGACTTAAATAGCGACGGCAGAAAAGATAATGCTTGGTCGTTCCGCACCGACACCAACGGAGATGGCACGTCAGACGCAACCGTCATTTACTCCGTTATTTTCAGCAGCCCCATTGATGCAAAAGACAAGACCAAAAACCCCCAAGAGCTTTTACTGACGCTATCAGACACAGACAAAGCAAAGCAGTTATTCGTTCGGCACGGCCCGCTGAGTAAAGAGTCAAACGCGGTTAAGTGCGGTTCTGGTGCTGGCGGTGCTGAAAATGGATGGTTTGAGGATCGAGGGGGCAACACGTCGATTCTTCGGAAAAACTTTCAGGTGGATGCGATGGTCATCCCCGATCAGGCAAATTCAACGGCGGTGACTCTAGAGTTTCATCAAGACCGTCAACTCAATCGAGGCAATAAGTGGGGTGCTTGGTTCCGTAACGATCTAGAGGTCTTCCCAGGCCCGCCCTTTAACTGGAACGGGGCAATGCACACTGAGGGCAGCCTGCTGCTGGGGGGCACCAGCTTCACTGCTCACTTGATTAGCGCTCCTTCGTCGTGTCTCTATAGCCCTGCTGACAACTCTGGGATCACAGTCACTGATTCGCCTACTTTTAAGGGTTCGGTGATCGCGGGCAAGATGGGAGACAACCAGAACAGTGGTAGCGCCAACATCTACATCTATGGCACCAACCCCATCGGTGGGGCAAAGCCTTTAGACAGCAGCACTGACTCTGCGGCTAGTGGGTTTACTCCTTACGATGTTTCGATCGATCCCACCGCGATTCTGGTCAAAGATGACTATCAATATCGGTCTGACAAAGCTGCGGGCAACCCAGACAACTGGTCGAACTTAAAAACCCCAGGGTTAGCCGATCGCATCATCTCAAAGACTCAAGACAAGCCTTATGTCGATGACTTGTATCGCGCCGACGATCGCTGGGGCCCTAAGCCCAAATATGGCACAGGCGACGATGCTAGGCAGGTGCCCGTCGGAGACATGGGTAAGGAGATTCCTGTCAGCACTGAAAATTTAATTCTGACCTTGAAGGATGACAACGCCCCCGGAAGCACGGGAAGCGCTGTCGGTTTAGACGGCTATTGGGAGCGTCGAGCCAGAAACCAGGGCTTACGAATTTTGGTGGGTGAACGGCTAGAGCTAGGCAACCTCAATACTTGGGTGACCCCTAATGGAGGAACTACTAACCCCGATTATGTGGAGGTTTTAGGATCAGGCAATATTGCCTCAACTGACGAGCGAGAAGGTGATCCGCTTTATCCGCCGACGATCGCGCCTTACCCAATCAGCAAGACAGATGCAGATGGCCAAAAATTGAAGCATCTAGACCTACAGCGCCGCACTCTCAGAGATAATCTATCGGCCGTGCAGGCAACGGCTGTTTACCACTCAGCCAAGGATCAAGATTATCCGGTCGCTTGTATGACCAGCACGGTTCATCCTGGCACGCTTTCAACTCTTTATCAGTCGATCAACTTTCAGCCGACTCAGTTTGCGGATGGGGCGGCAGGCAACAAGTTGCCCCTGCTGCAATCTAATTTCTTTACAGGGCAAGGCACCAATGGGTGGGAGTTTTCGGCTCCTAGTGGCAGTGCGGCTCAGTTTGCGAGTGCGATGAACACGGCGAGCAGCCCTCTGCGGACTGCCCTGCAAAACCTGGCTAATTTCGCGGGCGACCCAGATGGGGTGTTTCCCCTCGCGCCGACTAACACCAATGTCGTTCACCCCTACCCAGCCCTGAGTATGTGGGGAAATTATTCTAACCTGCGACGGGTGTTAGGCAAGCTCACGGCGGGCACGGCCTACGCAGACCTGAGCATTGCCGATAAAACTTACCTGCAAACGGCTTCTTGCACGATCGGGGTCTTAGCCTACAACATTGATCAAATTCAAAGGTTTGATCCGACCAACGTGAAGAATGACTACGACTACGTTGGCAACAACACAACTGTCTTAACCCAGCTAGCTAAGACCCTTCAGGATCTAATGGATGGCGACGAGCTTAATGGAGAGGTTGTGCCAAAGGGTCAACTAGCCAGTAGAGAGTATGACCCCAGCAGTGCACGAACGGGAATTAACGGACTAAACAAAGGGACAGATTATGCAGACGTTCCTCCAGAAGCTTGGATTGGTGCCCTAAAGCAAAAGATTTTGAAAGAGGAAAATATACCCAAATTTCCCTATCAAGAGGCGTTAGCCAAAACGCTCAATGATTCGAGGGTGAGAATGGCAGAGCTAATCATGCTGAAATATCAGATTCGGCGCGATCGGGCGTTTGGTTTCCGCTCTTCTCCTGCCTTTGGCTCTTATGTTGGTCGGGCATCCGGCACAGGCTCAAACGGCAGCCTGATTGAATACACCCTGCCATCGGCTTGCAACCCGGACGATTTTAAGTTTGCTGCTCTACCCAATGATCCGGGTAAAACCGGGCCGGCTGCCGGAGCAGGGACTAATGAAGGTCGATATCGACTAGCCCTCTCTCGTCTGTGTGGTGCAATAGACACCACTAACTACAATCCTGATGTTCCCGCTAAAATGGCATGGGTTCTTCCTAAGTTTCCTGCCCTCTACTATATCTTTCCAGAAAAAGATCACGGTTTGGCAGGTGCCCTAGAGCCTGCGACAGGCGTGGGACTGCCAGGAATCCCGCTCTATGACCACAGGCAACCCGGATCTGTCTTAAAGAGTGCGGTTCTAGCTGCTCTAACACCTGCGGATATTCTGGCCAGCAGCGACAGCAGAGCCGTAAGCGATCAAGAACCCTATGTCAAGGATAGCTATGTTGCTGGTGCTACGGTTAATGGAGGTGTGACGTTTAAGGTGGTAGGCAGTTCACCGCTCCCTAGAACGCCTGATTCTTTACTAAATGTCTCACCAGCTACACCTACTGCGGCGGCAGCTAGCACAACGCCTGTACTCAGCAGCTACCCCTACGCCGCTACGACTCCTTTCCCGGTTCCTGACTATACCCTGGGGTCAGACATTGCCCTCACCCCACAACCGTTAAGCAGTTGGAAGCTTCCCTACACCACGCCGAAGACCACAGATGTCGCACCTGTCAGCGGCGGCCCTAACATTTCGCCCAACCTCATCGTGTCAACCGATGGCACGACTAAGATTGCAGTTCCCTTCCTCGATCGTGCTTTCTTAGATGGTCGCCAGGTGATGTTAACCCGGTCAATGGATATTGATTTAGGAATGCTTCGCAGCAGTGGGGTCACGGGAACAACCGATGTCTGGTTGCCTGAAAGCGGCATTGTCTATGCGTTCCGCGAAGATGCGGTTCGCGAAGATGCCATCACTCGTCCTGTTGGCACAGACACAGACTTGCGAAACCCAGCAAAACCCACCGATCCTCCATTCAAAAGTGGGATTTCACCTAAAGCAGTAGACTATCGACCTGACCCTGAGCGCCGCACTCATGGCTTCCGATTGCGGAACGGCTCAGAACTCAAACGTAAAGACTCTCTCCTAGAAGCGTCCAAAAATATTCGCGGGTTGTCCTTCTTCACTGACCAGCCTGTCTTTATTCAAGGAGATTTTAATCTCCATCAAGATGGCTCAGAAGACACAGCAGGCAAGCGGTTAGAAGAATTTACTCAACAGTTGCCCGACACCCAGCTATATAACGAGAGCCAATTCTATAACCGCACAACCACTAACTATGACAACTTCTCGGCTCCCCTTAAAGACCGATGGAGACCTTCTGAAGTTTTGGCCGATAGCATCGGTGTCCTTTCAAGTGACTTCTGCGATGGCAGCATTGCTGACACCTTCGTCATCCCCGATTTAAGCAAAACGGCGGCAAACCCGATCGCCGATTTTAGCCTTCTGGGTAGTGATGATGCTAACCGGAGCAATCCTCGCGCTCAATATGGCGACCCTACCAAGTCTGGGCTATTTGGCCCCGGCTGCACGGGCAATGGCTACACGTCTTTCCACAATCGTGATATTGCTCGCAAGGCCCTGCCCATCACCACCAATGTAAGTTGGGATTGGGTGCGCGAAAATTCCTCTAACGCAACCTTGCCCCAGCGAAATGCCAACGCTGCCGCCAACTATTGGGCTGATTTCACCTCACCGATCAAGATTTCCCGCGCAGGTCAGCCTCTGATTCAAGCTCCCCAACCGACAGGTGTTAACACCTCACAGCCCGCATTACCCCGCCCTGTAGTTTACGGGACTAAATACACTGATGGTTACTACCCGATCGGAGAAAGCAACGACAGAACATTGCTGATGTCAGCCAAGCAGACTAGGGTCAACACCATTGTGGTAAGTGGCATTGTTCCATCTCGCAAGGGTCAATCCTATGGGGGGTTGCACAACTTCCCGCGGTTCCTTGAGTCTTGGAGTAATACTCCACTGAACTTCAGTGGCTCTTTCTTACAGCTTAGTTTTAGCAACTACGGAACTGCCCCGTTTGAGCTAGAAGCCTGGGAGATTGGTGATCCGGTAGACTTGACCAAAGAAAACCTCCACTACTACAACGCACCCAATCGACTTTGGGGTTATGACGTAGGTCTGCAACTAAGCCCAGCAGGCCCGGCTGCTACTCGATTTGTCACGTCTAGCAAGAGCCGCAACGAGTTTTATACCGAACCTCCTGTCAATGATGCTTACATCAGCTTGCTTTGCAAAGCTGCCAAGACCATCACAGATAAGAAGTTCGGCCCCAATGATCCCACTAAAGTCAACTGTCCTAGCTAATCAGGAGCCTGACATGTCACAAACACCGATAAAAAAACGGCTTGCTCCCGGTTTTGCCCTCAGACTCAGCTTGAGTCTGACCCAAACAATGGCAGCCTCTAGCCGACGATCGGATCAGGGTCTAACCCTGATCGAAGGGTTGGTGGCGATCGTGGTAGTGGCAATCACGCTGGTCAGCATTGCCCCCCCAGTTTTTTGGGCCACGGGCACCCGTGTTCAAAATCGCCGATCTGAACAAGCCCTACAGATTGCTCAGGGTGAAATCGATCGCGTCCGCACGCTTGTTGATCAAGGGCAAGTCACCTCGCTCAATCTACTCCCTCCTGACGCGGGGACAACCAATCTGCGGGGCGCTAGCGTGGCTGCTCCCACGACTCCCAAAGACGGCAACGTGGTGACCGTAAACCCCCGCTGTAGCAATCGAGATGATGGCAAGTCACCCACCAGTATTGACAAATATGTAGGAATTAACACCGATCCCAATCCTGAAGATTCTAAAGACTGCAAAGCTAACTTCTTGATCCAAACCTTTCGCAGCACTGGGTTGGATAGTGACGGAAAGGTTCCCGCTACGGGTGTGGCCCCCGATGGATTTGTGATGGGGGTTAGGGTTTACTCGATCGTTGCCGAACCCAACTTAAAAGCTGGCAAGGGTCTATCAGAGCAAGCCAGCTTAAAAGGCACGAATGGGCTTGGTAACCAATTGACTCGCCCTCTGGCGGTTCAATACTCTACGATCGTTCGCAGCAATGCCAGCAAAAACTTAGACCTCTACAGGAAGCTGTGCCCCAATTCCCTTGCCGGACAATGCTAGAGGTTCTTACCTCACTTGTTTACACACAATCAGAAGGCTCGAATCAGGTTGAAAAACAATGGCTAGAAAATGGTTTAAACAAGGAAGTCAGCGTCTCCACGGATCTTCTAAGCGTCGTAAGTCAGCAGGGTTTACGCTGGTAGAACTTTTAGTTGCCATGTTTATTGGGGGCATCATCACCAGCATTTTGCTCTTTTTGGTGGTGCAGCTATTGCAGACCAGTCAGCGAGAATCTGCTCGCAGTGACACCCAGCGCGAAATGCAGATGGCTCTCGACTATATTGGGCGTGATCTGCGTGAGGCGGTCTACGTCTATGATGGCAACTGTTTAACGAGTAGCTCTTATAGCTATCCATCGGGCAGTGCGGCGTGCAATGGCTTACTCAAACCCAGTTACCTCCCTGACCCCGGAACTAATAATCTCCCAGTGCTTGCGTTTTGGCGGGTCGATCCGCTACCTCCCAAAATTGACGCGCTTTGCAAAGCTAATGCCGGGGCATTCTCTGAGACAGACACGGCAAAGCAAACGACAGCGCTTGCCCCGATTAGTAATATTCCCTGCGTCTCTCGACGAATGTATACGCTAGTTGTTTATTCCTTAGACTGGAACCCTAGCAATACTTGGAGCGGTAGAGCCAGGCTTAAGCGCTATCAACTGCCTCAATATGCCTACAGCGCATCTGCTGCCACTGACACGACACCGGGCTGGCTTTTTCCGGCCGGGGGTGATGTCTCTTTTATGACTTGGCCTCTTGATGCCAAGCAAGTAGACAATCGAGTCAGCAAAACTCCAACGTCTGACAGCAGCAATACCCAAGTGCTCGTCGATTTTGTTGATCAAACAGGCTTATCCAATACCGCTACCGATGCAGTTTGTCCATCTCCTGTCACAACTGCATCTGCTCCTGGATATACGCTCACGCCAACATCAAGCAATAATAGAGGCTTTTATGTTTGTGTCAAAGGGGGCGAAAGTAACGGCAACTTGAACCAGGAGATTTCTATCTTCCTTCAAGGCAACGCAGCCGGGAGACCTGGGCTTCCGCTTAACGCGAGCAACGTTCCTATCTCTATGCAAACCCGTGTGATGACGCGTGGCGCTTTAGACAAGCGAATCTAATTATTGGCTGCTTTTGTGCCTCAACTGGGAGAATGATCATGAAAAACAGGAACCGTTCAAATCGCTCGATCGCGGGCTTTACCTTAATTGAAGCCTTAGTGATCATGATTATGGCTGGCATTTTGTTTGCGATCGCCGCCCCAAGTTGGGTTGGCTTTCTCAATCGACAGCGCCTCTCAACCGCACGAGGACAGGTGTTTGAAGTGCTGCGATCGGCCCAAGCCGACGCGAAACGAACTAAAACCAGTCGAGCGATCGTCTTCGACAACACCACCACAACCAGCACAAACCAGCAGCCGAGAATCATTGTTCTGCCTGTAGTTGACAACACGTTAACCCCAAGCGGGGTCATTGCTAGTGTCAACGCCTCAGATGGAAGATGGCAAGTTTTGGGCAGTGGTGACATCAAACCAGGAGTCATTAAGATCGCTGGAAAACCAGATCAGGGCGCGGCAACCACCAGCGGCGCAATCATTTTTGACACTTACGGCAACGTTAACCCCAATATCGGCACTACGCCTTATAGCATCACGGTTCAGGCTACGACAGCTACCAGCCCTAAGCGGTGTGTCAAAGTTACAACCCTTTTAGGTGCCATGACTTCGGCAGACGATGGAGACTGTAACTAGCGATCGCTTCCAGAATTAATTAAAACTGAGGAGAATTTTTGGGAACTCTAAACTCAACGGTCATCGCCTTTGAGTTTTTTTATGAATTCCCATAGCCATCGTTTTAGCGGAGCTAAAGGCGCACAGAAAATTGAGGGTTTAAAGGTCTGTGGGAGCAATTTACGGTCTCGATCGACCCAAGGCTTCACCCTAATTGAGCTTCTAGCTGTTCTTTTGATTGTCGGAATTCTCTTTGCAATTGCAGCCCCCTCTTGGCTATCGTTTCTCAATAATCAGCGCTTAAACACTGCCCAAAGTCAGGTCTTTGAGGTTTTGCGTCAAGCTCAAACCACTGCAAAATTGAAACACCTTGACCAAAAAGTCAGCTTCCGACCTCAAAATGGCAGAGTCGAGTGGGCAATTTATCCAGCCACTCTTACAGCCGCTAACAGTCTGTCTTGGAACAGCTTGGGTGAGGGCGTTCAACTCAATCCAGAAACTACCCTACTAAAATCGAACGAAATATACAGCGTTCAGTTTAACCATTATGGTGAAGTCAATGGGCAGTTGGGAAGGGTCACTCTCTCTGTCCCTAACAGCCAGGTCAAGCGGTGTGTTGTGGTTTCAACGCTGCTGGGAGCCATGCGGACGGGAGAAAACCGTCCGGGACAGGCAGGCAACCCTTGTGACTAGCCCTGTGCTCTGAGTGCCGCTTGCGTTTTTGCCCGATCGAGCTTTAGCACCAGCGTAGACATCGGGGGTAAACAGAGGTCGATCGAGTAAGGTCGGCTGTGATAGCTCCACTCCTCAGTCCATTTTCCTCCCAGGTTGCCCATGTTGCTGCCGCCATATTCGCGGGCATCGCTGTTTAAGAGTTCTGTATAGAACCCGGCTTCTGGAACGCCGACTCGATAGTGACTGTGAGGCTGAGGGGTAAAATTGCAGACTGTGATCACAAATTCGTCAGAGTCTTTAGCCCGACGAATGAACGCGACGACGCTGTGCCGATTGTCGCTACAGTCAATCCATTCAAACCCTGGCTCGGCAAAATCTTGAGTGTAGAGGGCAGGTTCACTGCGATAAGTGGCGTTGAGCGCTTCCATAAAATGCTTGAGCTTTTGGTGCGGCTCAAACTGCAAAAGCTGCCAATCTAGGTCGCCCCAGACGTTCCACTCACTCCACTGCCCAAACTCCATACTCATAAACAGCGTTTTTTTGCCGGGGTGAGTAAACATAAAGGCATAGAGGCAGCGCATATTGGCAAACTTTTGCCATTCGTCTCCCGGAATTTTGCCAATGATGTTGCTCTTGCCGTGCACGATTTCATCATGGGAGAGCGCCAGCATGAAATTTTCGCTGTGGTTATACCACATGCTGAAAGTGACGTTGTTTTGATGAAATTGCCGGAACCACGGGTCCATGCTGAAGTAGTCGAGCATATCGTGCATCCAGCCCATGTTCCACTTGAGGTTAAAGCCTAAACCCCCAACGTAGGTAGGCCAAGAAACCATCGGCCAGGACGTAGATTCTTCAGCGATCGACAGCACCCCTGGAAAATAGCTGAAAATTGTGTGGTTCATCTGACGCAGAAAGTCTGCGGCTTCAATGTTTTCGCGTCCGCCATATTGATTGGTCACCCACTCGCCGGGTTCGCGGCAATAATCGAGATAGAGCATGGACGCAACCGCATCGACGCGAACTCCGTCGATGTGATATTTATCAAACCAGAAGAGCGCATTAGAAACCAGGTAATTGCGAACTTCATGCCGGGCATAGTTGAAAACCAGGGTGCCCCACTCTTTGTGTTCGCCTTTGCGCGGGTCAGAATGCTCATAAAGATGAGTGCCGTCAAAGAACGCCAGACCATGACCGTCTTTAGGGAAGTGACCCGGCACCCAATCGACAATCACCCCAATGTCGTTGGCGTGGCACTGATCAACAAAATACATGAAGTCTTGGGGGGTGCCATAGCGAGAGGTGCAGGCGTAGTGGCCGACGACTTGATAGCCCCAAGAACCATCGAACGGGTGTTCGGCGATCGGCATCAACTCAATGTGAGTGAACCCCAGATCTTTGACGTAGGGAATCAGTTTTTCGGCAAGTTCTCGATAGGTGAGAAACCGCGCTCCGGGTTTGAGTTCTGACACTACTACAACAGGTTCAGTGTCGCCGTTGGGGAGTTTGGCAGGCTCGGCAGACGAGGCATGAAGCCATGAGCCAAGATGCACTTCATAGACCGAGATCGGGTGCATTAGCGGCTCAGTGTTGCGGCGGCGCTCCATCCAGTCTTGGTCTTGCCAGGTGTAGGAGTCTAGATCGGTGACGATCGAGGCTGTTTTGGGGCGAGCCTCTTGCTGAAACCCATAGGGATCAGACTTCTCGTAGATGTGCCCATCCTGGTTTTTGATTTCGTATTTGTAGTGAGTGCCGATGCCTAATTCTGGAATAAAAAGTTCCCACACCCCAGTCTGACCGCGCCGCATCTGGTGTTTGCGCCCATCCCAATCGTTAAAGTCACCGATCGCCGAGACGCTGCGAGCGTTGGGGGCCCAGACTGCAAAATAGACCCCTTTTACGCCATCGACCTGAACTGCGTGGGCACCGAGTTTTTCGTAGATGCGGTGATGGTTGCCTTCGGAGAAGAGATGAACATCAAAATCGGTCAGAAAAGGAGACCGAAAGGCATAGGGGTCATAGATAACGCGATCGTGATCTCCTTCTCTGATTCTCAACTGATAGTTGGTGAGATCGGGGGTGTCGATCGTGCATTCAAAAAAGTGGGGATGATAGATCGACTGCATCGGGTGTTCTTCTCGCTGCTCTGGCAAGATAACCCAGGCAGCATCAGCAGTGGGTTGATAAGCTCGCACGACCCAGACCGTTTTACCATCCCGCTCTACTGGATGTGGGCCCAACACCTCAAAGGGGTCTTGATGCTGGTTCCAGACAATCCGCTCTACCTGATCGGGGGCAATGGTCATAGACATGAAGCTACCTACCTGTTAAATGGCGTTCGTTAAAGGATGCTAAGAATGAAAACGTGAAGGCTCGTAATGAAATTATTAAATCATTATAAAAGTCATATTTTATTTACAGTTTGCCTAATTTTGGAGTCAAGGTCGATTTAACCCCACTATAGAACAAGCCCCAACCTGCGAGATTCACGATCGGGGCTGCCTAGAGTGATTCAATTTAACCGACTCGTTCAAGCTGCTGGCTCTGCCGCGAGGCAAAAATCAAGCGCTTCCGGTAAACGTCACTTCTGGAAACTTTGACTGGGCTTCTGCCATCGGACGGCGTTTGCCCTCTTCTTGCCAATAGTTAATCACCTCGGTGGCTTTGTTGAGCAACTCGACGCGATCGACCTCAGAAATCCAGTGTTTCTTTTCTAACTCAGTTTTGAGTTGTTCCCAGGCATCATTGCGCGGCCAGAAAAAGTAAGACGTTAAAGGACTGGTGCCTTTGCCGACTACTTGATCGACTGCTAGTGCCACGTTCTCATCTAACCAGAGAACCTTTAAGATAAACTTCGACAATCCAACCTCCAGCGCAATCCCAAGCTTGATTACAATCAGCTATTCTATCGTACTGTTCTTATAGATAGAAAAAATTACGAGATTTTGCATCAATTCGGAGTGAGAGCGGCGTGCTAAATCAGGAACGAGAGGCAGGGTTGAAAAAATTGGCAGCGATCGTGGTCTTTGATATTGACGGCGTTGTCAGAGATGTGGGCGGCTCTTATCGTCGCGCTCTAGCCGATACAGTAGAGCGGTTTACTCAAAGCGCCTACCGCCCGACTGCTCAAGCAATAGACACCCTCAAGTCAGAAGGAACGTGGAATAACGACTGGGAGGCTTCTCAAGAGCTAATCTATCGATATTTTGAGGCCCAGGGATCTGCCCGCAGCGCGATCGCTCTAGACTACCAAGAATTAGTTTTTTTCTTTCAGTCTAAATATCGCGGCCCCGATGCTGACCACTGGACGGGCTATATCTGCGATGAGCCGCTGCTGTTAGACCCTGCCTATTTAGCCTCCCTGACTCAAGCCGAAATCTGCTGGGGGTTTTTTAGCGGCGCGACCAGAGCCTCGGCTAATTATGTGTTAGAGAAGCGATTGGGGTTGCAGGCTCCTGTCTTGATCGCGATGGAAGACGCACCCGGCAAGCCTGACCCCACGGGACTGTTTGAAAGCGTGCGCCGTTTAGAGCCGGAGCAAAAGCCGCCCGTGATTTATGTTGGAGACACGGTAGCCGATATGTATACGATCGCTCAAGCGCGAAAGCGATGCCCCGATCGGGCGTGGATTGCCGTCGGAGTGCTTCCCCCCCACGTTCAGCAAAATGAGGAGCAACGTCACGCCTACATCAACTTGCTTTTGCAAGCGGGAGCAGAAATTGTGTTGAGCAATGTGCAGGAACTCACGCCTGACAAAGTTTTTGAGTTAGCACAGCTTCGAGCGGCTTAAATATTAGTCACTGAAGATTTAAGAATTTCTCTAGAGCGGCGGCGATTTGGGGAGGCCAGCGACGAGTCGTTTTAACCCAGTTGATGTCTTTGTAGCGGCGATCGAGACCGACCGCAGACACCCACTGACTTTCGGCTTCGCCCTGCTTGCCCTGCACCCACAGGGCCGCCGTCAAAGCTGCCCGCATATCGGCAAACTTGGGATATTTGCGAACCAGGTTTTTCATCGTGCGAACCGATTCTAGGGTTTGCCCAAGCTGATATTGAGCAAGAGCATAGTTGGCCCGGGCAAACGCATATTGAGGCGCAAGATCAGACGCTTTTTGAAAATCAGCGATCGCCAACTCCCAATTGCCTAACCCCGCTTCAGCATTGCCGCGATTGTTGTAGGCCGCCGGATCGTTGGGGTCAAGCTCTAAAACATGATTGTAGTCAGCGATCGCCGCCTCCCATTTGCCCAACCCTTCTAGCGCCGCTCCTCGGTTTAGATAAGGATCGGGAGCACTAGGAGCCAGTTTCATCGCTTGGTTAAAATCAGCGATCGCGCCCTCTAGCTTGTTTTGGCTGACTCTAGCATTGCCGCGATTGCTCCAGGCAGCAGCGTTGTCAGGAAACCGATCAATGATTTGAGTCCAATATCCTTCAGCCGACGAGAAATCGCCTTTGTTCGTCGCCTCAAACGCTTGCTCTCTGAGCACGCCAAGTTGCTCAAATAGATCGAGAGCCGAGGGCTGAGGCGAGACGACTTCTTCAGCCGCCCAAACGGGAGAAATGCCCAACCCGATTAGCCCGATTAGCAAAAACGCCAAAAAAGATTTCAGCCAGCAACGCATTCGATCACTCCAGATTCATGACATGAGAGAAAGTTGACTATCGGGGGGCTGATAGCCCAAGTGTTTCCACGCCGCCGCCGTTGCGATGCGCCCCCTCGGAGTGCGGCTGAGATAGCCGATTTGCATCAAATAGGGTTCATAGACTTCTTCGATCGTCTGCGAGTCTTCTCCCGTGGAGGCGGCTAGCGTTTCTAGCCCGACCGGGCCGCCATTGTGTCGCTCGATCATAAAGCTGAGAAGGCGGCGATCTGTCCAATCTAACCCGCAGGGATCGACATCAAACAATTCCAGCGCTTCTGCCGCAATGTCTTGAGTCACCTCTCCAGACGCTTTGACCTGAACATAGTCTCTGACCCGTTTTAACAGGCGATTGGCGATGCGGGGCGTGCCGCGAGAACGACGGGCAATCTCACAAGCCCCCTCAGCCGTGATGGGCGTGTTTAACAGAGAGGCCGTTCTCAACACGATATAGGTCAATTCATTAAGTTCATAAAAGCGGAGTTTTTGAATTAAGCCGAAGCGATCGCGCAACGGTGAAGTCAACGCTCCCACGCGAGTGGTTGCCCCCACTAGAGTAAACGGAGCCAGCTTGATTGACTGAGTGCGAGCACTGCGCCCTTTGCCACCAATCACATCGACCCGAAAATCCTCCATCGCTGGATAGAGCAACTCTTCAGTAATTCTGGGCAGACGGTGAATCTCATCAATAAACAACACGTCACCCGGTTGCAGCGTCACCAGCAGCCCCATAATGTCACGAGGACGCTCTAAGGAAGGAGCGCTGGTGATTTTGCAGTTGACCCCCATTTCAGCAGCCAAAATTAGCGACATGGTAGTTTTGCCCAAACCCGGCGGCCCGTAGAGCAAAAGATGGTCTAACGGCTCTTTGCGAACTTTGGCCGCCTGAATCGCAATGTCTAAGACATCTTTTAAGTCTTTTTGCCCCACATAATCACTCAACTTCTGAGGTCGCAGCCGTTCTTCGGGCTTGCCGTGCTCTTCTGGCTCTGACTCGGCTTTTAGCAGTTCTTTGCGAGCGTTGTCGTCTCGATCGTCTGGCTCTGGTTGCAGCACACCAACCTGAGGCGGTTTTCTAGGCGGCTTTCCCCCATCAGAAGCGTGCCCAGTGAGCGGGAGTTGCCCCAACTGTGCAGAATCTAGACGGTCTGGCTCAGGTGCCTGCTTTCTGGAGGAGATAATCGCCATAATTGAGTACAATCATACCCGTAGAGCTTGAAAAAAGATGACGATCGCTGTGACTTTTCTAGTTCCTGACGCGATTTCTTTTGAAGATGCGATCGCGCTGACCCAATCAATTTTGGCTGAGGTAGAGCACGGAAGGCTGTCTGAAGACGAGATTGAGCGCCCGATCGCGGCATTAGCGGCCACTGAAAATGGAGCGCGTGGATTCTTTGTCACCTATTTAACTGATCCGCGATCGTTGGCAGATCAGCCCTCTAGCGGCGTGGTGCAGGGGTTGCGATCGTCGCCCGCGATCATATCGGAACTGCTCGTGAAAAATTTAGCCATGTCCACCGCAATGATTTTGGCCCATCGGCGCAATCAGAATCTAGAGATGGCGCAAGGCTCAGAGCGGGTGCAGCAGCGCACCTTGCACTTGATTCAACAGCTTCAACTGGCAGCCGTTCAACCTAAAATTCAGAGTCTATTAGAGAGCATTGCGTCTGGAGCAGGGCACTATCAAGGCTTTCTAGAGCGCTGGGGCTATGATGCTGCTCAAAAAGAGGCGATCGCGCAAGCCCTACAGCGCGCCATCACCTGATATCCTATCTGAGATTGAGGCAATCGGCAGATTGACTGATTAGGGGGACAGCCAACTATCAAGATCTGACCATCAAGACCAGCATTGCCCTCAAGCAACGTCAGAATTTGAGTCAGGCAGAGGAAAAATATCACTTGCTAAAGCCCATCAAAACAGTTGCCCGCAGAGCGATTCAGCGATTTCCGATCCGTCATCCTTGGTGGGTTAAGCTGGATCTGCTCAAAACCCTTGTGCAGCGAGACTTAGAAGCTCGCTATAAGGGGTCAGTTTTGGGCAATCTTTGGTCTTTACTCAATCAACTGGCACAGTTGCTGGTCTATACCTATTTGTTCTCGATCGTGCTTAAGGTCAAGCTCAATTTAACTGGGCTTCCAGCCAATAACTTTACGTTTGGTCTCTGGCTGTTTGCAGGGCTGGTGCCCTGGATGGCTTTTATGACAGGCTTGCTTCAAGCCACTTCCTCGGTTGTTGCACAGCCCAATCTGGTTAAAAAAGTAGTTTTTCCATTAGTTTTGTTGCCTTTAGTGCCGATTCTTTCAGCCTTTGTTGAGAGCTTGCTGGGTTTGATGGCGCTGATTGTGTTTGTGGCCGTCTCCGCTAAAACGATTCACATTACACTTTGGTTATTTCCGCTGATTTGGATTCCACAACTGCTGCTGACGGCAGGTTTAGGCTATCTGCTAGCAGGACTCACAGTATTCTTGAGAGATGTTCCGCAAACGATCGCGATCGCTCTCAACCTGTTGTTTTATCTAACTCCGATCGTCTACCCAGCGTCGGTGATTCCTGACGAACTGCGCTTTTGGATCTTTTGGTTTAACCCCCTGGCCGCGATCGCCGAGATCTACCGCGATTTGGTTTTAGTAGGAGAAGTTCACCACTGGTTAGAATGGGGCATCACTTCCGGGGTTTCTCTCCTGATTTTTGTGATTGGGCTGTCTGTCTACAGGCGATTACGTCCTGCTTTTGCAGATGTGCTTTAGAACAAGTTGTTGAATTTTGATCAAAGTGAGTGTGAGCGTTTTGAGGATTAACCAGAATATATGAGTGAGATTGCAATTTCTCTCAAAAATGTCTCGAAGTGTTTTAGGCGATATCCTCGACCCGTCGATCGACTCAAAGAAATGTTATTGCCCAATCGGAGCCGAGGTCATGAATTCTGGGCACTGCAAGATATTTCTCTAGAGGTTGCCCAAGGAGAAACCTTAGGCATTATTGGGCAAAATGGCTCAGGCAAAAGCACCTTGTTGCAACTGATTGCTGGCACTCTAACGCCCACAACTGGGCAGGTGAAAGTTCACGGTAGAGTCTCCGCCCTATTGGAACTAGGGAGCGGTTTTAACCCAGAATTTACGGGTCGGCAAAACGTGTTTTTTAATGGGCGTGTTTTAGGCTTGAGTCAGCAAGAAATCGAAAAAAAGTTTGATGAAATTGCTGCCTTTGCTGATATTGGAGATTTCATTGACCAACCCGTTAAAACCTATTCAAGCGGTATGTTGGTTCGTCTTGCATTTTCAGTAGCCGTGAGTGCTGACCCAGACGTTTTGATTATTGATGAAGCGCTGGCAGTTGGCGATATTTATTTTCAGCAGAAATGCTTTGAGCGAATTAGAGGTTTGAGAGATTCAGGGGTCACTTTATTTTTCGTCTCTCACGATTCAACGGCGGTTTATAAACTGTGCGATCGGGCCATTTTGATGGAACATGGGCAAGCCGTGCTCGATGCTAAACCCAAGCAGGTGATCAACTTATATGAAGCAAAACTTTTAAAGAAGTTAGATAGCCGCCCTGATCTCGTTGAGATTCAGCTACAGCCTCAATCTAGTGCTTTGTTTCCTCAAGACGTTGCTCAAGACCGTGATGATCAGAGTCCGCAGGCTGCAATCAGCGCTGATTGTGTGTCGATAGAATTTATCAAACTCTTAGATCAAGACGATCGTGAAGTGCAGTGCATCACGAGCGACCAGACGTTGCAAATCGCGATCGGGCTAGTGTTTTTAGACCAGATTGAAGACCCCCACGTTGGTTTCAAAATTCGGAATCGAATTGGAGAAGTCATGTTTGAAACTAACACCTACTGTATGCGTCAATTTATTGGCCCAGTGGTTGCAGATGACTTTCTAGACGTTCGCTTTCAGTTTGATCTTCCCTTAGCAGAGGGCGAATACACGATCACCATTGGGGTTGCCGATGGCGGCTTCTCAGAAGGAAGATTCAAACGGGTGCTGACCTATCTTCATGACACAGCCATCATCAAAGTCTTGAGACAAAAGAATGCGTCACTCTGGCATGGGGTAGTCAATCTTAATCCGTCCGTCACGCTCCATAGAAAGACTTATGTTTGAAGCCATCATTCAACAGGTTCGATCCTCGAAATATGACTTTCGCGCTACTGCTTATTCCGCCGATCCTCTCGCCCATTTGTTTATCGATTGGGTTGATTACTACAGACTCAAATGGGCGATCGCTCATGTTCTAAAGCCTGCTTCAATCTTAGAGATCGGAGTCCGGTTTGGATATTCTGCGGCTGCATTTTTATCAGGCGTTCCAACCGCTCACTATGTTGGAATTGATTTAGACGTAGACACATTTGGCGGAACACAGGGGGCTATCAATTGGGCTAAAAAAATCACCCAACCCTTCAGCGCTGATTTCATCGTGGCAGATACTCAAACGATGGAGTGGTTTCCGGGAGACATCTATGATCTTGTTCATGTCGATGGTCAACAAGATGGTGATGGCACCTTTCACGATTTAGAACTTGCCCTAAAGCAGGCTCGCTATGTTTTGGTCGATGGCTATCTCTGGACTCGTCAAAACTTTACGGCGGTGAATGATTTTCTGCTTCGCTATAGTGATTTGTTTGACTGGTATGGGGTGATTCCGGGCTATGCCGGAGAGCTTTTGATCAAAGTCTCTGAAGACTATTTGGTGCAGGTGCAGCAACGGCGATCGCAGGGGGCAGGCTCACTCTCGATTCGCGAAACATACACGACAGGCTACTATCTTCAAGATTGCGGTGGCTATGACGTTTATAAGAGACATCAAGGAAAACAGTTGGCCGACCCGCGACTGCAAGCGACTGCCACGATCGCGGGTCTGCGTCAGTCAGGGCGAGTCCTTGATTTGGGATGTGGACGCGGTGAATTGAGCTACTACTTCGCAAATCAGGGGTTTTCAGTCACGTCGGTTGACTATTCTCAAAGTGCCATTGATTTAGCAGAAAAGTGTTTTGATGGCGACGATCAGCTAAGAAAGAACGTAGAGTTTATCTGTGATGACGTTTGCAAGGTTGCCTTAACAGAGCGCTATGATCTCGCGATCGCCTCTGACTTAATCGAACATTTGTCTTTTGATGAAGTTAATCAGCTTTACCAAAAAGTAGCTGACCAATTAAATCCATCAGGTTTGTTGATTATTCACACCTTTCCTAACCTGTGGCATTACAAATATGACTATGTTCGCAAACGAAAGATTGCCGCTTCTGTAGGTGCTTATTTGCCGCCAGAACCTCGATCAAGATATGAGCTACTCATGCACATCAATGAGCAATCTCCGCGGGTGATGAAGCGGCAGTTAAGTCAACATTTCAAACATCTGCATTTATGGTTTGGCAGTCACGATAACCCTGGTGGCAGCTTAACAAAAAAGTTCTCTATTAGAGAGCTTGCGAGCGCGCCTAGTTTGTTTGCTGTGGCCTCTCATCAAGCGATCGATCTAGACGCGTTGAAAAGTCGATTAGAGATGTCGCCCCTCAGCCCTATTTCTGGAGGTCAACTCAGGCTGTTGATCACAGATTTTGCTAACCAGGTAAAAGCCGATCGTGAGTTTGAAGTTCAGTTAGCGCTACAAAACAATAGCGAGTTTGTTCTGCATAGCTACGGTTCCCATCCCGTTCACATTGCCTATCACTGGCTAGATTCACAGACTCACGACTCTATCGTTTTTGATGGAGAGCGAACCAGGTTATTTCCGATTCTCGATCGCAGTGATCCCAAACCCCAAAATTTTCCTGCGGTTCATCAGAGCAAAAAAATCTATCGAGCCAGAGTCAAAGCTCTTCCAGTGCCAGGTCGTTATATTTTGAGAATGACCCTTGTTCAGGAGGGCGTTCGTTGGTTTGATCAAGCGCCGACTCAGATGATGCAAGATGTTTGTATTGAGGTAACGTGAGCGGTCTGTGGCATTGGGTAAATGAGGGTTATTGAGGTAAAAAAATATGCCTGAGGCAAACAATTCAGAGATTAATGTTGACGACCTGATGCAAAAAATCAGGATAGAAGTCAAAAAGCGTCGTCGAGTAGTCCAGCAGTTTTCCGCAGAGGATCACAGTGTCGAAACTGCTAAAGTCAGCGCGATGATCGACCACATTGAGCTATTGCTGAGAAATGCAGAATCTAGAACGAATGTTCGGACAAAACTGCCGGATAAATTGAGTCGGTTTCTGTTGAAGCCAGACCCCATCCAAAACTTTGTTTTGAAGTTATTTAACTTCTTGTTTAGAGACCAACGAGAAGTTAATCTTAATCTGCTGCGGGCCTTGCGCGAGTCTACAGCAATTAATCGGCACTTGATGACAGAAATTAAGACGATCGCTGCACGAGTTAGTCATGTCGATCATCGTCTTCATCAGGAAATTGAGCAGCAGGATACCTCTGAAGATCAGCATTCACTGGATGCCTTCTATGCAGAATTTGAGGGTCAATTTCGCGGCGATCGACTTGAAATTAAGGAGCGTTTGAACTATTACATTCCCACGATCGAGAAAGCCTCAGAAACCAGCGCTAGCAAGAGAGTCATTGATGTTGGCTGCGGACGTGGAGAATGGCTTGAGTTGTTAGCAGAAGCCAACTTTAGTGCGTTGGGGGTCGATACAAACCGAGTCATGATCAAATCGTGTCAAGACCAAGGGTTTGACGTGATTGAAAAAGATGGGATAGAGCATCTGGCTTCGTTACCCTCTGATTCTGTAATGGCTGTTTCTGCTTTTCATGTGATTGAGCATTTATCATTTCGTGATCACATGGAGTTTATTGATCAAGCTTTTCGAGTTTTGGAACCCGATGGAGTTTTAATTCTTGAAACTCCTAACCCAGAAAACCTAATTGTTGGGGCTTGTAATTTCTATCTCGACCCAACTCACCGCAACCCGATTCCCCCGATGATGGCAAAGTTTATTTTAGAAAATCGCGGTTTCCATGCGGTCGAAGTTCATCGGTTACACGACACAGATACTGACCATCATTTGAATAACGCGTTTCTACAAACCCTGTTGCTGGGATGCCAAGATTATGCAGTGATTGGCTGGAAGAAGTGAGGAGACGACTTCGATGAAAATTTTGATTTGCAATGAGAGGTTCTTATTTCGCTTTGGTCTCGATCGGGTTTTGATCTTGCTGGCTCAGGGACTATTCGAGCGCGGGCACGAGGTCTACTTGATGGGCTGCCGCTGTGATGAAGCGATCGTTCGACCTTTTACCCAAAAATTGATTCAAGTTCCTCCGGCTCCAGATGACTACGCTAACTCTGACGAGTTCACAGCCGAGTGGCTAGAAGCGCACTGGAGCAGCCTATTTTCGCCTACCGATCAGCCCGACGTTGTGATCACGGGCGGTTGGCCCTTTTTTCAATCGCTCGAATTTTTCTCGCGGGTCTGTCAGACTGTGCTGTTTGTTGATGCAGGTGCAGTGCCCTTAGATGGCTTTTCAGGTCACGGGCGATCGATTCAAGAAAAACTCAGGAAGCTCCGTCGCACTTATCTCAGCAAAGCAACCGGAATTTTGCCCATCAGCGAGTTTATTGCCAAGACTCAAAGCATTCCCGATCGTGGCTCAGATACCGGAGTTCAGTCTATTTTGTTAGGGGCTGATCACTTAGAGATGCCGCTGTGGAAGCAGCCTCTTCTGCAACAAAAGAAGTCTTCAGGCAGCAGCCTTGAGATCGTTGAACGCCTGCAATCCACCGGGCGGGTCTGCATTTTGAACCTGGGACGCTGGGAGGCAGGCTGTTATAAAAACTCTGAGGCTTGCTTTGACCTGGTGCGCCGTCTGATGCCGCAGCATCCTCAGATCGTTTTATTAGTGCTGGCCGAACCCTCTGACCTCCAGATTCCCCGTGATTTGCGCGGCCATCTTAGAGCGATCGGGTTTCCAGATGACGCTGAACTACAAACCGTGATGCAACAGGTAAAGTTGGGGGTTTCTGTATCGCTTTGGGAAGGGTTTAATCTCCCTCTGGCTGAGATGCAGTGGTTACAAAAACCTGCCCTAGCTTTTGATTTGGCGGCTCACCCCGAAGTCGTTGTGCATCCCTGGTTTCTCTGCGCTGATGCCGCCGATATGGCAGAAAAAGTCAGTTTTATCCTGAGCGATCGCATCCCCGACTCTGCCCAAAGTGCCGAACATTACGATCGGTTTCGATCGCAGTTTCGCTGGCAAGCTGTGGTCGATCGCTATTGCCAGACTCTCTCGACTGCTGTGCAAACTAATCACCGTCTTTCTTCTTCGACAAACGATGTGCGGCTGCTGCTCATTGATGTCACCAATAGCTGCCGCGACGCTGCAAATTCTGGAGTGATCCGCGTGACTCGACAACTCTGTCGCGCCCTTCAGACTAGGTTTGACCCAGTTTTTGTCGTTTGGGACTTTGCAACAGAGCGTTATGTCTTGCCTTCTGAAGCGGGCTATCAACAGTTAGGACAGTTTAATGGCCCTCACCTGCCGTCTTATGCCCTGACCATTCTCGAACGATATGGGCAGATTTCTCTCGATGAGTTTTTGACGCTCAAAAGCGACTATGATCCCCGTCAAACGCGGTTCTTGTTGGCTGAGACTGTGATCGATCCGCGAGTCGAAAAAGCCTTTGCTTATGGGAAACAGCAGGGCTGGAAAACCTCTGCGATCTTCTACGATTTGATTCCAGTTTTGCATCCAGAGTTGTGCAGCAATAGCGTGAGTTCGTTGTTTGTGAACTACTTGCAAATGCTGTCTGGCGTTGATCAGAGCATTGCGATTTCTGAATATTCAGCGACTTGTCTGCTCAATTATTGGGCCCAAAATAAAGTTAACCACGGCAACGTTGTGAGTGTGCTGCTGCCGGGCGAATTTAGCCAGAATTCGCGCACTGTTGAAACGCCCGATCGCCGCTCAAACCTCATCAAAATCCTCTGTGTCTCAACCCTTGAGCCACGCAAAAATCACATCACTCTGCTAAAGTCTTTTGAGCTATTAGCGCAGCGATATCCCCACTTAGATTGGCGTTTAACCTTGGTGGGCAATCGCTATGAAGGCGCACCAGAGATCTATGAAGCGGTTAAGACTGCCTCAGCCAAAGATTCTCGAATTGAGTGGTTAGGGGTTGTCGATGATGCCAAGCTGCACCAGCTTTATGAACAATCGACGTTCACTATCTACAGTTCTCTGATCGAAGGCTTTGGGATGCCCATTCTAGAGAGCGTTTGGCACGGGCGGGTCTGTCTTTGTCATCGTGAGGGAGTGATGGCAGAGCTAGCCGCAGAAGGTGGCTGCTGGGTCGTCGATATGACCGATGCGGCGGCGATCGCTGACGCTATCAACACGCTTTCTGCTGATCCCAGCCTGCTGACTCAACTCTCTGAAGCGGCCAGCAATCGTCAGCTAAAGAATTGGGATGATTACGCTCAAGAAGTGTCAGCTATTCTTGGTTTAGACATTGATTCAGGGAGGTCGAACATGGTTTCTAGCTTGCAGCTTGATTCAAGCCGATGGGAAGATTTGCTCTATCCAAACTGCCTGCTTGAGCGTTGGCAGATGCACGATTCAGAGCGGATTGCGCTAACGGGTCTTTTGGCTCGGCACCAACCCAAATGCTGTATTGAAATTGGGACTTATTATGGGGGCAGTTTGTCGCTCCTTGACCAATATTCAGAGATGGTTTTCTCGATCGACATCGACCCAGAGGTTCCGTCACGGCTTCCAGGAATGAAAAACGTCAGCTATCTGACGGGTCAATCCTCGATTTTGCTGCCATTGCTCTTTACAGCCCTTGAAGAAGAACACATCCCGATCGATTTTGTTCTAATTGATGGCGATCACTCTGCTGAAGGGGTGCGGCGAGATATCGAGATCATTCTTACCTATAGACCTAAGAAACCCATGCTTGTGGTCATGCACGACTCTTTTAACCCTGGGTGTAGACAGGGAATCATGACTGCAAATTGGCGATCGTCGCCCTATGTCACCTGGCTAGATGTCGATTTTGTGCCGGGGCGAATCGTCGAGAGCGATAATCCCTTCGGCGGCGAAATGTGGGGAGGGCTAGCCCTAGCACTTTTGTCTCCCACGCCCCGCCAAGGAGACCTTATCATCAGTGCATCAGCCACTAGCCTCTATGAGCTAGCGCTCCATTCACGCCAATAATCTTGGTGACCCTCTGAGTCTCTATGGTAAAAAAAATATTAATTGGCAGTAACTTCTATCCCCCTTTCTTTGTGGGCGGGGCTGAGATCATTGCTCACGAGCAAGCGTGTCACCTTAAGAGAGCAGGCTATAAAGTCACGGTCTTTTGTGGCAAGCACGATGAGATGCAGCCTCGCTATTCGCTGAGGCAAGAAGTCTATGAAGGGCTAGATGTTTTTCGAGTCAGTTTATATGCAGAAGACTATCAGACAGGTCAAAACTTTCACAACCCTGCCGTTGATCACCTGTTTGACACGGTGCTCGAAAAAGTGCAGCCCGATGTAGTTCACTTTCACAACATCACCGGGCTGTCGTTGGGAATGATTGCCCGATCGCACGATCGGGGCATTAAAACTGTCTTGACGCTGCACGATCACTGGGGGTTTTGCTTTAGAAACACGCTACTCAAGACACCTGATCAAATCTGTGCAGACTTCTCAAAGTGCGACGAATGTCTACCAGAATTGATGGGCAGTCACAGCCGCAGAATTCATATCCGCTTACGCAAAGACTACATTGCTCTTCAACTCAGTAAAATCGACCAATTCATCTCGCCCAGTTTGTATTTAGCCTCTGCCTACATCAAGGCTGGCATTCCTTCAGAAAAAATCAGCGTCATTTCCTATGGGGTAGACGTTGAGCGATTTTCTAAGATCCAACAAAAGCAGCCTGCGGGCCCTGTTCGGTTCACGTTCATTGGGCACCTAGGTTCTCATAAAGGGGTCTACGTTCTGCTTGAAGCGATGAAACGGCTTTTAGAGCAAGATTATTTGGGAAAACTCTGCACCGTTAATATTGTAGGCATCGGCAGTCTGGCCGATGCCTTGACAGCGTTTGTTGAAGAAAATCAGGTTGCGTCTGCTGTGAAACTCTGGGGAAGAGTTGATCACGATCGCATTGAAACGGTCTATCAGGCAACAGATGTCTTGATCAACCCGTCTATCTGGCCAGAAAATGAACCCGTGACCATCTTGGAAGCGATGGCCGCCCGGATTCCCATTTTGGCTTCGGCGATCGGAGGAAACTTGAACCTTGTGGTCGAAGGAATCACAGGACACCTATTTGAATCTGGCAATGCTCAGATGCTGGCTGACAAGATGGTGGAAATGGCTCTCAAGCGCGATCGCTTGGCGATCATGGGGCAGGCAGCCTATCAACAAATTGAGCATGATACGCTCTATGGTTATGTCGATCGTGTCGGTGCCGTTTACGACCAAGCGATGACTCCTCAGACCTCGCCACAGATTGTCCTTTGCAGTGGAGTTTGTCTCTCGCTGACGTGTGTTCGAGCCATCTCTCACCTCAACCGTCACGAGTCTGTTAGCCCCTATCGATTTGTGATGAGTGATTGGGTTAGCCCCCAAGACTGGCACTCGGCAAAGATTTTATGGATTGTAGACGATGATGGCTATGAGCAAGATGTGCAAGAAGCGCTTAAGCGTGGGGTGCCGCTTCTCGTTCCCGAACGCAACACGGCGTTAGTTGCCCTATGTCGAGAGGGGCAGTGCGGGTTATTTTATGCGGACGAAGTAGAAGCCGAGGTCTGTCTTCAATATCTCAGCAACGAGCCGTCGATTTTGGCGGCCCTAGGTCGAAATGCTAAAAACTTTGCTGAAACCAGTTCCGCAAGCCTGAAATCTGTTTTAGGGAACCAAAGAAGTTAAGAACCTGGCAACCTGAAAGAAGTCAACTTAAGGCTCACCGATACCCATGAAAAAAGCTCTTATCACAGGACTCACCGGACAAGACGGTTCCTATCTTGCTGAACTGCTCTTGAGCAAAGACTATCAGGTTTTTGGTCTAGTGCGTCGCTCTAGCTCTGGGAAGGTCGATCGCATTCGTCACCTCTCCGGCGAAGTCACCATTCTCTCTGGGGATCTGCTTGATCAATGTTCGCTGATGGATGCGATCGAGCAGTCTCAGCCAGACGAAATTTACAATCTGGCTTCTCAAAGCTATGTGCCCATCTCGTGGACTCAGCCCGCGCTGACGGCAGAATATACCGCCTTAGGGGTTTCTCGACTGTTAGAGTCGATTCGGCGCTGTCACCCTAGCTCACGGTTTTATCAGGCTTCGAGCAGTGAGGTGTTTGGTCAGCCGGATGAGTCTCCCCAAACCGAGCGCACGGCATTTCGGCCGCGCAACCCCTACGGAGTTGCTAAAGCCTATGCTCACTGGATGACCATCAACTACCGCCAGCAATACGGATTGTATACGTGCTGTGGGGTGACCTACACCCACGAGTCGCCTCGCCGCGGCACAGAGTTTGTGTTTCGCAAGATCACCCAGGGAGCCGCCCGCATTAAGCTAGGGCTGGCGAGTGAGCTAAAGCTGGGCAATTTAGAGGCGCGGCGAGATTGGTGCTATGCCAAAGATGCGGTCAACGCCATGTGGCTGATGCTGCAACAAGATCAGCCTGACGATTACATCATTGCCAGTGGTGAAACGCACTCGGTTAAGGAGCTTGTAGAGTGTGCGTTTAGGTGTGTTGGGCTGCGCTGGCAAGACTATGTTTCGGTTGACCCATCTTTTTATAGACCCGACGAAGCCGTGCAACTGGTCGGCTCGATCGCTAAAATTCGGCAGCAGTTAAGCTGGCAGCCACAATATCCCTTTGAGCAGTTGGTGGAATTAATGGTTGATCACGATTTAAAAGACTTGACAGACCGCAAAGCCTAAACTGGTGACTTGAGCACAACGTTTTTTGAGTGATGAAGATTGCGATCGATGCAACGCCTTTGCTGCCCAAACCCAGCGGCATTGGCTGGTATGTGGCAAGTTTAATTCAGGCGTTAGAGGGCCTCAAGTCTCAAGAAGCCTTTGAGTTAGAGGTGGTTTATCAACCGGGGTTAAAAAACTGGTTAAAGGGCGATCGGGCGGTTCCAAACCATCTGAGAGGCTACTCAAACCTACGGTTATTTCCGCTTCCGGTCAGGTTGACCAATTTTTTAGTGCGGTTTCCTGGCTTGTTTACGCCTGGTTTAGAAGGCTGTTTTGGCGCTCCCGATATTGTGCATGGAACCAATTACACGGTTTTTCCGTTTCGGCACAGTCGTCGGGTGATGACCCTCTACGATTTGACGTTTATTCGCTATCCTCAATACACTAATTCGACGGTTAGCGCCTATGCGGATCGCGTTAAAAAATGTCTTCAGTGGACAGATTTAATCTTGACGATTTCGCAGAGTTCTAAGAACGATATTGTTCATTATTTAGGCGTGCAGCCCGATCGGGTTTGGGTGACTCCTTTGGCTAGTCGATATCATGCTAATGCGCTTAGTTTTGATTGCGCTAGAGAAGCATCTATCCATTACGATTTTTCAAAGCCTTACATTTTATTTGTGAGCACGATCGAGCCACGCAAAAATATTATTAATCTCATAGAAGCGTTTGATTATTTAAAGCAAAAATATCGCCTTGATCATGACTTGATCTTAATCGGCCAAAAAGGATGGCTCTATGAACCAATCTTTGAGCGAATTGCCCGATCGCCCTACCAAAAATCAATTCATCATCTCAGCTATCTCTCTGATCAGCTAGTGGCTTTGTTCTATTCTAAAGCCGATGTTTTTGTTTATCCCTCTCACTATGAAGGGTTTGGGTTGCCCGTCTTGGAAGCCATGACTCTAGGCGCACCTGTAGTTGCCGCAAACGCCTCTTCACTCCCCGAAGTGGCGGGCGATGCTGCACTGTTTTTTGACCCAAATGATGTGATTGATTTGGCAGAAACGATTTTACGAGTGGTCAGCGATGCTCACCTGCGACAGGAGTTAATTCAAAAAGGACGAGCGCGGGCAACCCATTATTCTTGGGAGAAAACTGCGAGAGAAACCCTAAAAGCTTATAAACTGCTAATGTCGTAAATTGCTCAGGCCGTGTTTGATCAGCTACTTATCAACCTGTCTTTTTTAGCCGATAAACCCACAGGTCACACGGTCTATGCCAACAATTTGCTGTCTGGCTTGAGAAGTCTCGACCCGATATTGCTAACTCCGCGAGATTTTTCTGATCAACGCTGTTGCTTGATTCCTGATAATTTGACCCCCGATCGGGGCAGCCGAGGTCATCTTTCACGTCTTTTGTGGACTCAGTTTAAGCTACCAAACCTGTCTAAAAAGCTTAAGGGGAGTCTGTTGTTTTCTCCGATTCCTGAAGCGCCTTTGTTTACTAAACTTCGCCATATCGTCACATTACATGATCTAATTCCGCTGCGGTTTTCAAGAATTTTTTCGCCGCTCACCCCCTATTTCAACTATTACGTTCCTCAAGTTTTATCGCAAGCCGAACAGATTATTTGTGATTCTGAAGCGACGGCAAAAGATGCCACACGTTTCTTTGGAATTCCTGTTAAGAAAATGACCGTTGTTCCTTTGGCTTATGATGCAGATAATTTTCGCTGTTTGAATTTGCCAACTCGCAATTATTTTTTATATGTCGGTCGCCATGATCCTTATAAAAACTTGCAGCGAGTGATCGCAGCTTTTGCAAAATTGCCCGATCGCGCTAACTATGAGCTTTGGATTGCAGGATCAGCCGATCGCCGCTATACGCCGATCTTGATTAATCAGGTTGCAGAGTTGGGTTTGAGTCAGCAGGTCAAGTTTTTGAGCTACGTTGCTTATGAGGAGTTGCCCGTTTTGTTAAATCAGGCGATCGCCCTCGTATTTCCGAGTCTGTGGGAAGGGTTTGGGTTGCCTGTTTTAGAAGCGATGGCCTGCGGAACTCCGGTGATCACCTCTAATTTGTCGTCGATGCCAGAGGTGGCGGGGCAAGCAGCGCTGTTGGTCGATCCCTATAATGTGGGCGCGATCGCCGATGCCATGGGCCAAATCAGCAGCGACTCAACCTTGAGAAATCACCTGTGTCAACTCGGTCTTGAGCGATCGCGTCTGTTTAGTTGGGCAAAAACCGCAGACGCAACGGCTGCAATTCTCAACCAATATCTGTGAACGAGGGTGAGAAAGCCAACCCCTGCCTTAATCTCGCGAGATCAAGAGCACTACTCCACAAATAATCAGCCCCATTCCTGCAATACGAGTCAGCGGAACGGATTCGCCAAAAATAAATTTGCCCATCAAAACGGCGAAGATGTACTGTAATGCCACCGCCGGGCCCAAAACGCTCAGTTTTACGCGAGTCAGCAGCAAGATATAGAGAACTGCGCCCATCGCATAAAAAACCAGCCCGATCAAAAGTTCAGGCGTTGTGGCAATGCTAAGGACATGGCTCAGAAAGTTTCCTGAACTGACCCGCCCTAGCTTTTGCGCTCCTAACTTTAAGAAAAACTGGCCGCCTGTGCCTGCGGCGATCGACATCAAAAAGAAAGCAAACTCTTGAAAGGTCACAAAAAATCCTTCGGTGAGACTTTATAAAAAGGCTTGAGTCGGCAGTCCTGAATCGGGAGCCTGACCCAAACAGTTTACAGCAGTGACCTAACTAGGGCACCGTTAGGGGAAAATCAGAATTTTGTAGGTGTCTGCGGTTGGGGTAGTAGCGCGATCGACCGCCATCGCCAAATCTTTAAGCGGGTAGCGATCGCTGATCAACGCATCCACATCAATCCGCCGATTAAACACGATGTCTGCGGCGAGGGACTGGACTCGATAAGACGAGCTATAGCTGCCCATCAAATCAATTTCTCGTCGATATAAAATATTGGGATTGATCGGAATTTCTAACTCATCGGGAAACTCAGCAAAAAAGAGAATCTTGCCGCCTTTGCGGGTGCAGTCCAACGCTTGAAAAAAAGCTTTGTCACTGGGAACCGCCAGCAAACTCACATCTACGCCCATGCCCTGGGTGAGCGCCTGAATTTTGTTAATCAGATCGGGGTCACGAGCGTCAAAGGCGGCATCGGCTCCGACGCTGAGGGCTTTTTCCATCCGAGAGGGCATCAGATCGGTAGAGATAGCCCGCGCTCCAAAATATTTGACCAGCATGATAAACATCAGCCCGATCGGGCCTGCCCCCGTCACCAAAACGGTCTGCCCCGGAGCGATTTGCGCTTTTTTGACGGCCTTTAGACAACAGTTGGTCGGCTCAACAAAGCTGGCTTGCTCAAAGGTCACTTCATCGGGAATGATCATCAATCCGCCATTGCGAACGATGTGACCCGGAACTTTGACAAACTCAGCAAAGCCGCCGCCACTGGGCGCAAACCCGGCAGTGGTGGTGATGGTTTTATAGACTTCGCACATTGAGAAATTTTCGTTGAGGCAGTAGGCGCAGTGCATACAGGGAATGTGATGCAGCACGACGACCCGATCGCCCGTTTGCCAGTTTTGCACATCAGACCCGATGGCGGCGATCGTGCCCGCTGTCTCGTGTCCAAAAATGCGCGGTGGCTCATAGAGGGGATATTTAATTTTTTTAATATCCGACTGACACAAGCCCACAACCTGCACCTGCACCAAGACCTCATCCGCCCCGATCTCTGGCAGCGGCACCTCTTCATAACTTAGGTGGTCAACACCCCTAAACACCTGTGCTTTCATCAGTCAAAATCCTTAAATAACTCTCCGATAGTGACTTTACCATTAGCGATCGGGGAGTCGCACGACTATGTAAGGGTAATGTTCTAGACGTGTTGTTGTGAGCTTGCAAATCTGGTTCAATCTGATGCAAGCAACTCGGTGAAAAAGCTCGGAGTTGATTGGTCGATGATGAGGAAACCTGCCAGCACTGCCTAATCCTCAGCTTCACGTCGCCAGAGTCGTTAAAACTCAGCCTAGAGAAGGCCTTCTAAAACTCCCCACGCCAATATTAAGTCTCGATTAGCAGGTCAAAAAATGCGTCATCTAGCTCATAGCCCAACATCTGGGTCATAGACTTGAGGCGCGATCGGCTCTCAATGCCCTGTTGTTTGAGCCAATTCATCAGCACAAACGTCTTGCTCATCACAAAAATCTCTAGCGCTTCTGGATTGTATTGAATGCCCTCTTTGGGGTGAAACTGATGGGGCACGAGCATCGCCGTATAGCGACCCAACTCTCCAGCCTTCCAATCGATCAAGAAAGGCAACCAAGGATAGAGCGCATCACAGCGAATAAACCACAACCGCACTTCTGGAATCTCTGACAACTCTCTGGGGTCATTGGGATCGATCGGGTAGTCGATCGTAAATTGAAGCTGCTGCTCATAGGACAAAATCTCTAACAGCAGGGGATTGATCACCCCGATCGCTGGAGCAAGGTCTAATCCATTAATTTGGTCGGCACGAAGAGTGATCGAGATCGCCATAGAAATAATCAGGGTTGAGTCACGGAGTCCACCTTTCAATAGTCTCACTCTTCTCAACCACCGGACTCAATTCAAACCTCAAACCCCTTTAGATTTCTTCTTTCTCTACCTCTGTCTGATAGATCGGCAGCAAAACAGTAAAAGTAGATCCTTCACCGAGGCGACTTTTTACCGAGATTGAGCCGCCACAGTGCAGTAGGAGTTGCTGCACGATCGTCAACCCCAACCCCGATCCCCCCGTATCTTGGTCGATCGCTTGACGCACCCGGTAGAAGCGATCGAAGATTTTAGGAATTTCACTCGGCGCAATGCCAATCCCCGTATCGCGAAACTCAAGCTGCACATAGTCGCCCTGCTGTTTTGCCCGCACCCAGACTTGCCCACCCCTAGGCGTAAACTTGACCCCGTTGTGCAGCAGATTAATCACAATCTGTTTGAGCCACATATTAAGACAGGCAACGGGCGGCAAGCCTTCTGGCACCGTGTAAGCCAGTCTGACACCTTTTTCTTCGGCTAGAGGCTGATAGGTGCTGACAACGCCAGGCACAACATCGCTCAACCGCAGTGACTGAATCGTGGTTTGGTCGGCTAATTGGTCGAGGCTCACCAGATTTAACAGACTTGTGATCAGAGAGCTTTGGCGATCGCACTCTTTCACCAGCAGATCCATATATCGCTGCTTCTGCGGGGCCTTGAGATTGGGCGAGTTGAGCAAGGTCATAGCCGTCTTCATATTGGTCAACGGCGTTCTCAACTCTTGGCCTACGTTATTGAGAAACTCATCTTTTAACCGAATGGCGGTCAACAGCTCCTCGTTTTGAATTTGCAGTAGCGATGCAAGCTCTGCCTGTTTGCGATAAGTAGTCGATCGCTGCCAGAGTTCTTCTTGACGCTGGATTTGTTTGGTGAAAATCTGCCCAATCAACCTCGCATCCAAAGGTGAGGACTGAACGTGATCGATCAACGTTGCCCACGGAGCCTGCATGTCACACCTAGAAGCGTCTGCCAGCGGCAACTCTCGGTTTAACTGACCGAGAAACTGCTGAATCATTCCTTGATCTAATGAGAACAGCACACTTAACGATTGTTTCTTGTCGGGAGACTCTTCTTGCCCACCGTCTAGGGTGGGTGGCTCGATCGGCGTTTGAGGAAATCTAGCGCGATGAGCCATCAGCAGGCAACAAAACTGCTCTGACCAAATTAGCAAAAAATACTCACGCCTAAGCTGACTGTCAGGCGCAAGCAAGATAGATGTCAAAAAGAGATGATTGGCAAGACAAGGATGGCTCTGTTCGTCTGCCTGACCACCATTGTCATCCGAGATTTCCTCTCGCTGATTTTTTAATAGATAAACTGCCTGAGGGAGATCAGCAAGCCCGCAGTAGCGATCGAGGGCAGTCTGCCAAACGTCACCCCGCGGCATCTTTGACCAAACGGCAGCAGAAATTTGCTGCTCAATCAATAGATCGAGCAGGTTGCCCACCATCGACTTGAAGGTAGCGGGGCTAACTTGGAGAGCAAAGGGGGTTTGCTCAGAGTTAGCCGCTAATTCATAGAGAGACATCTCTGGAACGACTAATGAAGTCATAAGAAATTTAGAAGGGGGTACGTAAATTTGCGACTTGAATCTAGAACTGGAACTCAAAATCAGATAGATTTTGTGCTGTAGATATTAATGACTTAACTCTTAAGACTGCTATCCAGTGGAGTAAGACTGAGGGTGTAGTGAAAAGCTTTGAATGTTAAAGCCTGCGCCCCTAGATGGTCTATTGTCCGCTTCAAAGAACCGCTTTTTTGACTGTGGATTTGAACAATATTTGATCAACAATTAATTAATGCTTAAATCTTTGAGGATTGCATCCGAGCTTCTCAGTATATTGACCTGATGAATTCCTAATCTGACTCCAACTGCCTCTTTTATTCAGTAGATTCCACCTAAACACCCTCCGGTAGAGAGAATCTTCATATATCTTTAAATAGTTCGGTTTCTCATGTAATTCTGTCTTTTTGTCAAGTTAATTTAACAAAAAGCTATATGACCTAAGCGTTATTGAATCACAGACTCGCGAATCGAGCAATGGGCTGGCTTAAACTTGCAGATTGAATAAACCCAAAATCATACCCAGGGATGACACGGCAGGGTCACTGCCTGAGCCAGTTATCGCTTGATTTCATTCACTCTCTCTTGTGAGATCACGAGTTTTTAGTCTCTGACAGCGCTATCCGCTCTTGAGTATATTGGTGTGCTTTACCATAGTCTCCTTGGGCATAGCACACCACCTTTAAGGCAGCCAAAACCTGATCTTCGAGGCGTTGATCGTGAAGCTGACGTGAGAGAATAAGGCGCTGCTCATGGCACTTGAGAGCCAGGCTAACCTGCCCCAGCGCATCGTAGGAAACTCCTAAACTTCCTAGAGCTTGTTCTTGGACTCGTAGATCGCCCGCGTCTTGAGCCAGCAACAATCGCTGCTGATTGTAGAGAATGGCTCCAGGATGGTCTCCAGCCGTGTAACACGCATTGCCCAAGTTGCGAAGAATTTGTCCGACTAGTCGCCGATCGCCGACTTCGTTTGCCAGCGTCAAACACTGTTTGTAATAGTCGATCGCTTGAGAATAGTCTCTCAAGGCATAGAAAGCGTTGCCTAAGTTTTTGAGAATCTGACCAGCCACAGGCTGATCGTGCAGCTCTTGAGCAATGGCCAGGGCTTGCTGCTCAGACTCGATCGCGCATTGATGGTCACCCAAGGCTTTGTGGGTAAGCCCCAGATTATTTAAAGCTGCCATCTCGCCGCGTCGGTCATGAATCTCTCGTGCCAGACCAAGGCTCTGCTGCTGATATTCAATGGCTTTGGGGTGATCAGACAGGTGCCGATAGGCGTTGCCCAAGGTTCCCAGCACTTTAACGGTGCCGAGACAGTTCTCAATCTTTTGCGCCGGGGGGAGGCTGCGCTGAGAACAGTCGATCGCTTGCTGATAATCTCCAAGGCTGTAGAAGGTCAACCCCAAACTACTCAACGCTTTTTGGGCCCCGGATTGGTCTCCAAGCTCTAAGTAAAGGGTTTGGGCTTGCTGAAGATCGTGCAGCGCTAACCGAAACTGCCCTGCCTGATATCGACTCATTCCTTGCTTGAGGAAGCGATTGGCTGCTCGCTGTCGATCGTCTAAGGGGCGAGAAGGCACCTCTTCGGCTTGCTCAGATGGCTCCGCATCGTCAGGCTCTGGCGGGGTGATGGTCTCAAATTCACTCTCCGCCCTCATTGTTGGTTGACCGCAATCATGTTGATCATTCATCTGCTTGCCCTCAAACTCATCTTCGCTGGGTTGAGATGATCTCATTGATAGAGTTATCCTGTGCATCAATGAGCGTAGCCCTTTATCTGAGCAGAGAGTTCAGTAAAATCTCTCAGATTCGACAGCAGGATTGAGAGTAAGAGTGATTTTAGCGACTAGTGCGCGATCGCGGTGAGCCAGTTGAGAATTAGGGGATTGACTACTTCAGGTCGTTCGTCATGGGGACAATGCCCCGTGTCAGGAATGCCTACAAATTGGACATCATGGGTTTCAGTCATCTGCTGATAGATTTGTGATCCCGCGATCGGAGTCCACGGGTCAGATTCTCCCCACAGCACCAGCAGCGGGGCCTGAATGCGGGGCAGCAGTTCGGTTGGTCTGGGCCCGGCTGGGGCAGTCAAAATAGACGCAAACACTGCTTGAGCGCCCAAATCACAGGAGGGCAGATGCAGCAGATCGACTAATTCATCAGTGATGGCTGCGCGATTTTTATAAACCTGCTGAAGGCTACCGCGAATTCGAGCTTTTTGGCGAACCCGATCGAACAGCCAGGGCCCGATCGCTTTGGAACTCACCAGTTTGGCAAAACTGCCCATCACCAACCGCAGCGGCAGGTTTAGCTCGTCAGGGCGATGGTTGAGTCCACCTGCTGCGTTGAGCAAAACTCCGCCTGCTGCCATCTCAGGGTGCTCGGCGAGAATCATCAGGCAGATTAGACCTCCGATCGAGTTGCCCACAAAAACCGCAGGCTGCTGAATCTTTGCCCGCCAAAAATCGTGAATCATCTCCACCCACAGATCTAGCGTGTAGTCGAGGGCAGGCTTCGCAGAGTTGCCAAAGCCCAGCAGATCAAGGGCAAAGACCTGATATCCGGCGGCAGCGAGAACAGGGATATTTTTGCGCCAGTGCCCGATCGAGGCTCCAAATCCATGAATCAATACTAGAGGGTGCCCACTGCCAGCAGACGTGTAGTGGATTGAGTGCCCCCGCCACTCCCAACGTTGCTTTTCAAGAGCAGCCGACGCTAAAGGTTTCTCTACAGTCACGATGATTATGTGAAGTTTTTTTAAGATGACTCCACTATCCTATTTCACGCTGACTCAGAAGCGACGGGAATTTTATCCTTTACCTTTGGGAGCTTTTGGCTCAGGAGGCGACTGAAGGGCTTGATCTAACACCCTACGAGCTGCTTCTGCTTGGGCACGAGCTTCTCGATAGCGCAAATTTGCTTGAGCATAGGTTTTGAGGACTTTGAAGCCATCTTTAAGTTGAGTGACCTCTTCTTCACTCACAAAATCATCTGAGAATAGAATATCAAGCTGCTCTCGCACTTCTAGCGCCTCAGTGCGAGACTCTTGAACCTTGAGTTTGAGGGTGGCAAGACTGCTGAGAATTTGGACGGCTTGATTGAGGGACTCTTCATCACTAGCGGCGATCGCACCGGGATCTTTAACTTCAATAAATTGTTTCGGACTGAAGCCCTCGGTTAGCTCAGTGGGCAGTTTACCGTCATCCATCAATTCCATGAGTTGATCCATGGCCTTTTCACGGGCTTTTGCAGAGTCTTTACCTGAAACGGTGAGAATGACTTCGGGACTTTGAGCAAGCGTATATTGAACCATTAGAAAAGCTAATAACCACAGCACTGGCTTGATCTTAGAGCCTCAAGCAGCAATGAGGGTAGCAAATCTCGTTGAAACACCCCTTAATTCAAATCTGTCTGTAGACTTACGACAGCAATATAAGAATTGAATAACGTCAAGGGTTGCAGGTGGTTGAACGCTATTACAATGACGAATAAATGGGCGAGTAGTCGTTACGCAGATCATTCTTGTTAACTGGTCACCCTAGTAGAATGTCAATTTTTAATTGAGGGATAGATTCTCTTAAAAGCTGACTTCAGTCAGGAGTTGCAGACTCTAGCTACCCCTCAAAATAGCCTTGACAGACTACTAGGAGCGATCGCGAGGTGCCAACCTTCGATTTACTTGTGAGCCATAGTCTAACCAGTTGTTGGAGCAGCGGCTTGCAGCCTTTTGGTCTACGTTCTAGGTTGCTTGGCCGATCAACGTTGTCGTCAGTCTGAGAGGAAATCAGGGGCTTTAGAGAGATTATGAGAAGTGAGAAGGAAAAGATGCTGGGGGGCGAACTTTATGACCCTCTCGATCCGCAACTCTTAGCCGAGCGCCGACGTGCTCGGCTGCTGTTAAAGGCACTCAATGACACAGGCGATGACCAACAAGAGGAACGCGATCGTCTGATCAAAGAATTGATGCCTGCGACGGGGCAAGGTATCTGGATAGAACCCCCTTTTTACTGCGACTATGGGAGCAATATCACGATCGGCGACAAGGTTTTCTTTAACTTCAACTGTGTCATTCTCGATGTCGCGCCAATTCTGATTGGGTCTGGTGTGCTGTTTGGGCCTGCCGTACAGATTTATGGGGCAACCCATCCCTTGAGTGCAGCAAAGCGCAGGCTGGGGCTAGAATTGGGCAGCGCGATCGCGATCGGCGATGACGTTTGGGTAGGGGGCGGTGCAATTATTTGCCCTGGAGTGCGAATTGGGGCGCGATCGGTAGTCGGCGCTGGCAGTGTTGTGACGAAGGATATCCCAGAAGGGGTAGTAGCAGTAGGCAACCCGTGTCGCATTGTCCGAAAGGTTGGGGAATAAAGGAAATCGCCAGCCTGGCAACCACCCCACCCACAAGGGGATGCTGCGATTCGTTCAGTCTAAATGAGTAGGAATACTCAAGGACGACTGGCAAGGACAAAGAAGGGAGCAATCCCGACCGAACCTTGGCAACTTGATAGCCATGTAGGTGAGGGTGACATTCCCAAGTCCTACCCCGTAGGTGCAGCGGTGAAAGCACGACCCCTATGGAGGAGACTAGCCATCAAACCGATAAAGCGGGGCGAAAGACGGTAACTAACAGCCTCAGTGGGTAATCCCTTTAGCAAGAACCCATGAGTAGCGAAAGCAAAGATGCATTGAGGCTAAGAATCGTCACTTTCGAGCGGTCAAACCAGATCGTGTAAGACCGAGCATCGTAGCGAATGGGGCAGCGTTTCGAGGTGGGGCAGTTAACCGTCTTGCCCTTCTTTTTCAGGGTCTTGGCAGATTTCAAAGCCTCGGTTGCTTTGACTCGTGCGGCACAGACCAATTGAGCAGGAAGTCCAGTTTGAGCGCGATGGTCATAGTAGGTTGCTTTGTGCAACTCTACGCCATTTGCCAAGTCGTTGTCCCATCCATGCTGAGACACGGCATTGAACGACTAGGTGTATTGCTCAATTGTTTGAGTCAGCACACCAGCCGTTTCGATGTCGGGTTTGAGTTGGATGCGAATCGTTCTCTGTATACAGATACACTACGATCATAGAGGGCTGGTCTTATCTGGCATTTGCAGAGATTTAGCGCTCAGTGCTGAAGACGGGTTTCCCGTCGCAGGCAACTGAGTAAGAAGTGCGAGTCTGCGGGGCGTTGAACCCCTTGACCCGCGCACCTATCCCTCCCAACCCGCAAGGGGATTGGGTTTCCCGGTGACGCAATGAAGCCAGAAGACATCCAGCGAATTCAGCAGTTTCTGACCACTTGGAGAGGCTCTCAGGGAAATGAGCGCGCCAACTATCAGAATTTTTTTCGTGACTTGTGTGATGCGTTGGGGGTTATGGCTCCGCCACCCAAGGGAAATGTTTCTGGCGATCCTTACTGTTTTGATAAGGAAATCAAGTTTTTTCACAGCGATCGTGACTCGACGACTCGGTTTGCTGATTTTTATAAAGAAGGGCATCTGCTGGTTGAGGCGAAGCAGGGCAGCGATCTATCGGGCAAGGGCACGGCAAAGCGGGGAACGGAGACGTATCGTAAGGCGATGGAGAAGGCATTTTTTCAGGCGCGGGCGTATGTCAAGCAACTGGATGTCAAGCCGCCGTTTCTGATGACGTGTGATATCGGTTCTCACTTTGAGCTATGGATGGATTTTAACGGCAGCTACACGATCGGGTATGGCGCGAGAGAGCGGCTCGATCTTGATGATCTTTTGAGGCCGGAGGTGTTTGATCGATTTGTGGCGATTTTTGCTGATCCACAGAGTTTAAACCCAGAAAAATATCGGGCACGGGTGACGCGGGATGTTGCCGCAGAGTTGGCAAAACTGGCGAAGTGGCTTGAGGAGCAGCAGCACGATCCGCATGAGGTGGCTAATTTTTTGATGCGCTGCATTTTTACTATGTTTGCGGAGGATGTGGAGCTATTGCCGAGAGACGTGTTTAAGACCGCTTTAAATGAGCGGTGGATTGCTGACCCTAGACGCTTTAAGCCAGAGATTGAAGCTCTGTGGCAGACGATGAACACGGGCGGTAGTTTTGGATTTGAGCGAATTTTGCGATTTAACGGCAGCTTTTTTGCGGATGCGACGGCGTTTGAGTTGCCCAAGGAGCAGTTAGAAACGTTGTTTAGGGCGGCGGATAAGGATTGGAGCCAGGTGGAGCCTGCGATTTTTGGCACGTTGTTAGAGCGTGCCCTTGACACTAAAGAGCGGAGCCGATTGGGGGCGCACTATACGCCCCGATCGTATGTGGAGCGCTTAGTGCGTCCGGTGGTGATTGACCCGATTAGGCAAGAGTGGCAGCAGGTGGAGATGGAGGTCGATCGCTTGCTCAAGCTTGATGAGGGACAAGAGGAGTCAACGACTGCCCAAAAAAAGAAGGCGGAGACGGAGATTCGCGCTTTTGTTAAGCGTTTGCGGGAAGTCAAGATTCTTGACCCGGCGTGTGGATCGGGCAACTTTTTGTATGTGACGCTGGATTTGCTGAAGACGCTAGAAGCTGAGGTGGTGCAGCGATTGGTGGATGTGGTGGGGGCGGTGCAGCTAGAGACTGAGCAGGTTAACCCGTCTCAGTTTTTGGGCATTGAGGTTAACCCTAGAGCGGCGGCGATCGCCGAACTTGTCATCTGGATTGGTTATCTGCAATGGCACTTCAAACGCTATGGCACTACGCCGCCGCCTGAACCTGTTTTGCAAAACTTCCACAATATTGAACATCGAGATGCGGTGCTGGCGTATGACGGGAAGGAAGAGGCGATCGACCCTAAGACGGGAAAGGTTAAAACTCGGTGGGGTGGTCGCACGATGAAACATCCGGTGACGGGTGAAGATGTGCCTGATCCGAGTGATCAAACTCCAATTTATCGCTATATCAATGCACGATCGGCTGAGTGGCAAGAAGCAGATTATATTGTCTCAAATCCTCCGTTTATTGCAAATTCAGATATGCGAGAACTTCTAGGAGATGGATATGCCGAGACTGTAAGAGAAGTCTATTCTGATATTCCAGCAACTGTTGACTATGTAATGTATTGGTGGCACAAGTCGGCAAAAACACTACAGGAAAGAAAGACACATCGATTTGGCTTGATTACAACTAACACGATTAGACAAGAAAGACAGCGGGTAGTAATTGAATTTCATCAGCAGCACAAAGAACCAATTCGTCTATTCTTTGCAATACCAGATCATCCTTGGCTAGAAGGTGGTGATGCTGCTGTCACAGTTGCTATGACTGGGGCAGAGTTAGAGAAGACAAAATCATCACAAATGCCTCTTTTAGGAAAATCTTCAAAAAAAGGAACATTGCACGAATGGGAAATAAGCTATTCAACAGTTAAGTTTATAACTTCATCTTTACAATCCTCTCTCAGTGCGAATGATGCAATTCAACTACGAGCTAATTTCAACCTGGCAGCAAAAGGTTTCGAGCCTGGGTGCTTAGGATTTACCGTAGTGAAAAGTGAGTTTGGGATACGGGAGCAAAGCCTAATACGACCATTCAAAAAATTGAGCCACTTAGTAAAAGGTAGAAACTTAGAGTTTGTAATTGATGTAAATCACATAGAAAACGAAAATGATTTAATGTCAATTAGTCCGTACATTTATCAACATTTAGTTGATCATGTGAAATCTGTTAGAGCGGTAAACAATGATCAGCGGCTCCGAGAGAAATGGTGGCAATATCGAAGAAGCAATGAAATATTAAAGAAGGCTATTTCAGGATTAGACAGATATGTAGTCACTGGCAGAACAGCGAAGCATAGATGTTTTTTCTTCTCTGAGGTCGAAGCTCTTTGTGAAACGGAAGTAATCTGTATTGGTTTGGATGACGCTTTTGCTTTGGGTATCCTCTCCTCAACTATTCACTCAGCTTGGGCATTATCCGCCCGAAGCGATTTGGGAGGAAATACTCCAAGGTACTTCCACGATGCTTGCTTTAATACCTTTCCCTTCCCAACTCCTACCCTAGAACAGGAGCAGAAGATTCGTGAATTGGGCGAAAAGCTAGACGCGCATCGGAAGCGAGTTCAAACACAACATCCCGATGTCACGATTACCGGAATGTATAACCTGTTAGAAAAGCTTCGTCGGGGAGAACCGTTTACGGATAGCGATCGCACCTACAACGACAAAGCCCTAGTCTCCACCCTCAAGCAAATTCACGATGACCTTGACAGTGCTGTGTTTGAGGCTTACGGCTGGCAGCCCACCCTCAGCGACGACGAGATTCTCGAAAAACTAGTCGCACTTAACGCCGATCGTGCCGAAGAAGAGCGCAACGGCTTAGTCCGGTGGCTGCGTCCTGACTATCAGGCTCCCGGCGAAGTGCAGGTACAGCAGACCTTAACTGGGGTGATGGAACCAGAAACGGTCGCGATCGAGCCTGCCGAGCAAAAAACCTGGTCAAAGCAACCCAAAGAACAACTCGCCGCCATTCAAGAACTTCTCAGCACCAGCCAAGGTGAATGGACAGTAGAGCAAATCGCAGCCCAGTTTAAAGGCGGTAGCAGAGCAAAAAAAGCAATCAAAGAAAACCTAGAACGATTAGAATTCTTTGGCTACGTCATTTGCCGCACCGACGAAGTAAGCGTAACCCGTTGGCAATTTGTCGAACTGCAAAAGACCGCCTGAAACCAGTCACCCCGTCTCAACTCTGCCAACGCCTAAAATCTCAGAGGCTGTTTGAAAAGTAGTCGTTGCTCGCACAACCCGCCCGTGACGGCAACGCAGCGAAGAAACTTTCGATACGTTTCAAACATCCTCTAAGATCGAGGGTCTAGCCCATCTCGCAGCCCATCGCCCAAGAGATTAAACGCCAACACCATCAGCGTAATCATCAAACCCGGAAAAATCGTCGTCCAAGGCGCAGAGAGCGCATAGCCCCCCTTAAACGCATCTGCCAGCATCGTTCCTAGCTCAGGGGTGGGCGGTTGTGCCCCCAAACCCAAAAACCCCAATCCGGCTGCTTCTAGAGTCGCTGTGCCCGTCGAAAGCGCCGCCTGCACCACCAGCGGCGACAGACTCGCAGGCAAAATATGCCGCCAGATAATCCCGATCGCAGTTGCGCCCAAAGCTCTAGCAGCCTGCACAAACTCCTGTTCTCGCAGAGAGAGCACCACACTGCGAGTCAGCCTCACATAGATCGGAATCTGCACCACACCCACCGCAATGATCACACTTTGCACACTCGGACTCGTCACCGTCACAATCACGATCGCCAACAAAATCGACGGAAACGCCAGCAAAATATCGGTAAACCAGCCCACGATCGTGTCTAGCCAACCGCCAAAATAACCCGCCATCAACCCCAACCCCAAGCCAAGGCTAGCCCCAAAACTCACCGACACTAAACTGATCAGCAGCGATGTGCGAATGCCATACCACACCAGGGTTAAGAGATCTCGCCCTAGCCCATCAGTGCCCAACCAGTGAGCCGCACTCGGCGCGATTAATCGGGTGACATAGCTCTGGTCAACCGAGACATCATAGGGCCGCAAAACGGGAGCCAACAGCGCCAAGATTAGGAGAGCGATCGTCAAGCCCAGCCCAATCTTGCCAAACTGTGACTTTCTAAATCGTTGAATAGTCGGGTGTGATAAGTCCATATCAGCGGTATCGAATTCTCGGATCAACCCAGGCATAAGACAAATCTACAAGCAGATTGATCACCACAAACGCCCCCGCAATAAACACCACCCCACCCTGCACCACCGGATAGTCTCGCGCCAAAATGCCTTCATAAACCCAAGAGCCAATGCCCGACCACGAAAAAATAGTTTCCGTGAGAATTGCGCCCCCCAGCAGCGTGCCAAACTGTAGCCCGATCGTGGTGTTGATCGGCAGCAGCGCATTCTTAAGCGCATGACGAAAAATCACGAGGCGATCGGGCAACCCCTTGGCTCTGGCAGTGCGAATATAATCTTGAGTCAACACCTCTAGCATGGCGCTGCGAGTGATGCGGGCCACGATCGCTAACGGAATTGTGCTCAACGTTAGCGCTGGCAAGACTAGGTGAGCGACGACATCTCCTAAAACAGTCCAATTCAATCTCAGCAAGGCATCCAGCACATAAAATCCCGTGATTGGCTGAAAACTCAGTCCGATTTCGGTGCTGATGCGTCCGCTAGGCGGCAGCCAGTTGAGAGTGACAGCAAACAGATAGACCAGCAGCAGCCCCAACCAATAAACCGGAATCGAAACCCCCAACAGCGAACCCGCCATCAGCACTTGATCGAGCCAGCGATCTTTGCGAACCGCCGCGACCACCCCCGCCGGAATGCCGACTGAGGTCGCGATCGCTAGGGCCGCGATCGTCAACTCAAAGGTCGCCGTCCATCGGGTTTTGATTTCATCGATTACCGGAATGCCGCTAATTAAGCTGTTGCCCAGATTTAACTGCAACAGGTTTCCTAAAAAAGCAAAATATTGAACGAACAACGGCTGGTTGAGTCCAAGTTGTTCTCTCAGGGCAGCAACTTGATCGGGAGTTGCCCGTTCACCCGCCAGCACGATCGCCGGGTCGCCAGGAATAAACCGCAAAAGCAAAAAAACCGCCAGCGTAATGCCCAACAGCACAGGCACTAAACCGAGAATCCGCTTGAAAAGATATGCCCCCATCGCATCGATCGCCAACAGCGCCACGTTTCTGCAACTCTACCACTGCTCTGAACGGGCATTGCTGAATCAGAGCAGGAATTTGTCGAAACGATCAACTCAACAATTGCCCGATCGCGGTCACTAACGCCTGAGAGTTAAACGGCTTTGAGATATAGAGATTAAACCCCGCCGACCCCGAAGCCGTTTGCAGCGTTTCGGGCACCTCTCCCGACAGAGCGATCGCCGGAGTCACGGTTCCCAATTTGGCATCATGCTCTCTCAACCTGTGCAAAACATCTGCACCATTGCCATCAGGTAGCCGAAAATTGCTAATCAAAATATCGGGTCGAAACCTCATCAATGCCTCTTGGCCTTCTTTGACCGAGCCAACCGCAACGACAGTTGCTCCTTGATGTTCTAGCAATACGACCAGAGCGGTTCTAGTAACTGCTTCATCTTCAACAATTAATACCTGCAAATGATCGAGTCCTTCAGCCTTACCTAACAACACACTCTCAGAGAAGCCTTTGCTAACTGGCTTAATCTCTGTTAATAAATAAACAATCTACCTTGAAATGGATGCTAAATTATCGTTTTTATTAGCCGATTGATTCTTAACAACCAATCACTTATGGTCTAGAGATAGAAAATCGACAAAAAGTTGACAAACTAGTTTTTATGGCAAGAGTTAAGCTAGACGGCATCACGCGACGATTTGAGCAGTCGGTGGCGATCGCAGATATCACCTTTGAGGTGCCTGATGGTCAATTTTGGGTGCTGGTCGGCCCGTCTGGCTGCGGCAAATCTACGATTTTGAGAACGATCGCTGGGTTAGAGTCGGCAACCTCTGGCGATCTCTACATCGGCGATCGCCGGGTCAATCAGATTCCGGCTCGTCAGCGCGATGTGGCTATGGTGTTTCAAAACTACGCGCTCTACCCCCACATGACGGTCGCTGAGAATTTGGGGTTTGGGCTAAAGATGCGTCAAGTCGATGCCAAAATTCAGCAAGAACGGGTGGCGACGATCGCGCAAATTTTAGACATCAGCCATTTGTTAAATCGCAAACCTCGGCAACTTTCTGGCGGTCAGCAGCAGCGAGTCGCGTTGGGGCGAGCGATCGCCCGTCAGCCTCAGGTGTTTCTCCTCGATGAGCCGCTGTCTAATTTAGATGCTCAACTGCGCGACGGCACCCGCTCTGAGCTTAAGCAACTGCACCAACAGGTGGGCATCACCACAATCTATGTCACCCACGATCAGGTCGAGGCAATGACTCTCGCCGATCAAATTGTGATTTTAGACCGGGGCAAGATTCAGCAGATGGGCGACCCCCAAAGCGTTTATGCCCAGCCTGAGAACCGCATGGTTGCTACTTTTTTGGGCAATCCGCCGATGAATATTTTGCCCGTTATCTATCAGGAGAAAGCCTTTCACATTCAAGGACAGCGCATTCCCTGCCCGTTGGCGCTGCAAACGTCTCTGCACAATGGACAGTCCTTCGATCTGGGCATCCGTCCTGAGCATCTTCATATCAGCGATCAGGTTCATCTCAGCACCCAAGTCAGCGTCGTCGAACCGTTGGGGCGAGAGATCTTGATTAGAGCCGAGTTGGAGTTTGAAGCCCGATCGCCCAAAACAACGCTGACCATGCAAGTTAGCCCAACGGTGCGGTTAAGGGTGGGCGATCGGCTGCCGCTAGCGCTAGATCTAGACCAACTTTTTCTGTTTGACCCCACGACTGGGCAAAGAGTTCACCCCACCTAAAGCGTCTGGGCTAGATCAGCCATTCTCATCAGACTACCTATGGTTCAGCATTCTTGCGAAAACGACCCGACTCACTCATGGCTTTGAGCATTGGCAAGAAGCAGACTCAGCAAGCCATTGACTAAGCGATCGCTCTCCATTGGCATCACTTCTTTGCCGTGCAGCAGATCTCGCGTAATCACAAAATGGACTAGCGTGCCGATAAAAGTTCGGGCTGCCACTTCAGGATCAGCAATCTGAAGCTCAGGGTGATTCGCAAAATATTGCGTCAAAAACTCAAGATTTGGTTTTTCAATCGTTTGAACAAATACCTGAGCCAATGTTGGAAACCGTCCTGACTCACCAATGATGATTCTGAGCAGCGTTAGCTCTGACGAGTTTTGCACCATCGTGTCTAACATACACGTAGCAAGCTGTTTTAAGAAAACCGTCGGGTCTGCCTGCAAGCGTAGAAAATCGTCTTGCTGAAACAGGTTAGCTTTGCCCGCCATGCGTTGAATCAGGGCGGTAAACAACGCTTCTTTATCGGCAAAGTGGCGGTAGACCGTCGCTTTAGAAACTCCTGCGGCGGCAACAATTTTATCGATTCTAGCTCCGGCATAGCCATGCTCTAGAAACTCCTGCATCGCTCCCTGCAAAATCGCTTCATTTTTTGCGGGAGATAATTCCCGATCGACCCTATTGACTTTACTGATCACTTCATTTCCCTGATTGGTCACCCAACTCATCCTATGGACTGATTTATAGTCTAACGCTTGACAAGACAAAACTGTTTCGTCTAGTTTTATGACATGCAAGACAAAACAGTTTCGTTTTGCATGATGCTAGCAGAAATGTTGGTTAGTTATTCAACTCAAGGCTGATCTCCAACACGTTCGTCTAATTGTGCCTTACCAATTTTTTGCAGCGGCTGACGGTTTTTTTAACGCAAGCGTCAGCAGCAACAAATTCAAACCTTAGAAAGAATTTGGCAACTGTCACCTAAACGCAATGATTAACCCTGAACAAAACTAGTAAAAAGCCTGGCTGAAAGAGAGTTTCAGCGTTAAATAAAATTGATTGAAATGTTGACAGCACAGGCGCTTGACCGGAGTTATATTTATTTTCGATCCAATGAAACAGGGTGTTTTTTGAATGATTAATCTATCTATTTGGAGGAACTGTTTATTTCTTGAACACTCCAGTATTAGCGTCATGAATCATTGTTTTATAAACATTTAGTTGAGGCAGTTGTTTTATGTCCCCCGATCGCGCAAACCCCTCCAATGCTGCTCAAGTGGATCATCCCCGTCAAGCTGAAGGCAGTGTTGCAACCGACGCTGATTTGGGTTCAGCCTCCACCGATCCCCATCAACCTGATGAGAAAATAGCTAAACGACCCCGATCGCGCCAAGTCTGGCTTTGGGGAACCCTGACCGTTTTTGTGCTCGGAGGCGGCTTTGTGGGCTGGCGATCGTTGAGCAGTCGCCCACCTGCCGCCCAAGCTCCGCCACCCCTCCCAGTCAAAGTGCAGACGATTGAGTCAAGTCAAGTGCAATCGACGGCTGAGTTTGTTGGCAAGCTAGAAGCCCAAGAGCGCGTCTCGCTGCAACCTCAAATTCAGGGACGCATCGATCGCGTGTTGGTTGCCAGCGGCGATCGGGTCAGCCAAGGCACACCGATTTTGACCCTGAGTTTGGATCAAACAAAATCCGATGTCAGCAGCGCCATTGCGGTCGTTAACTCCAACCGGGCAGCAGTCGCCACCGCCGAGGCGCAGCTTGCCTCAAAACAAGCCGATCGCGCCAAAGCAGCATCCGATGTGAAACTCCAGCAAGCAGAGTTTAAGCGCACCCAATATCTGGTGTCTGAAGGCGCACAGACGCGGCAACAGCTAGACATTGCTCAAAACAATTTAGAGACCACGATCGCAGCCCTAGCAGCGGCTGACAAACAGGTGAATGCTAGCCAAGCCAGCATCAATCAGGCACAGTCCAACGTAGATCAAGCCCAGGCTCAAGTTGCCTCAACGCAAGTGAACCTGAATCAAAAGCAGGTTGTTGCACCGATCGATGGCATTGTGGGCGATTTCTCGCTCAAAACGGGCGATTACGTCAATGTGGGAACAACCCTAACCTCGATCATCAAAAATGATGCGCTGGATATGCGAATTTCGGTGCCCTCTAATAATCTCAATCAACTGCGTCAGGGCTTGCCCGTAGAACTGCTGGATGCTGACACCGGGAAACAGTTAACGAGGGGCAGCATTAGCTTCATCTCGCCTCAAATCAATGCTGATGCTCAATCAATTTTGGTGAAAGCTCGATTTAACAACACTGATGGCAAATTGCGAGATGGGCAATATGTCCGCGCCCGCATTATCTGGAACCAGCAGCCCGGAATTTTAATTCCGACGGTTGCGGTGAATCGCGTCGGTGGACAGAGTTTTGTCTACATGGTGGAAGAAGACAAGTCTAAGGAAAAACCGCAATTTGTGGTGCATCAGAAACCCGTGAAGTTGGGCGATGTGCAAAACGATCGCTACCCCATTTTGGACGGCATCAAAGCGGGCGATCGCGTGGCCATCTCCAATATTCTCAAGCTCCGGGACGGCGCACCCATCCAACCGCAAACTTAGGAACAACTTAGGAGCAAATCACGATGTCGATCGCCGATACCTTCATCAAGCGACCAGTTCTATCAACCGTTTGCACCCTACTAATTCTGCTGCTGGGGGCGATTTGCATTCCCTTGCTGCCGATCAACAACTTGCCCGATATTGCCCCCATTCAGATCCAAACCACCAGCACCTCGATCGGGGCCGATGCCCAAACGGTTGAAGATACCGTCTCTCGGCTCATTGAGCGGCAGGTCAACGGGGTAGAAGGGATGCAATACATCACCTCCACCAGTGGAAACGATGGCTCCAGCACGATTTCGACCCTGTTTGACCCAGCCAGCAACCGCAACCTTAATCAAGTCAACGTGCAGAACCGAGCCGCGATCGCCGAACCCACCTTGCCCGCTTCGGTGCGGCAAACTGGAGTCACTACCCTGTCGCGTTCCAACAGCATTTTGCTGGTCTATGGCTTCTATGCCGAAAACGGAGAGTATGACAGCACTTTTTTGAGTAACTATGTTGACCTATATATCACCGACGCGATCAAGCGGGTGCCGGGTGTGGGCGATGCCACCATCATTGGAGAACGGCAATATGCCATGCGGCTGTGGCTTGATCCCAACGCGCTAGCCAGTCGGAGTTTGACACCCACCGATGTCAGCGATGCGTTGACTTCTCAAAATATCCAGGTTGGGGCAGGCTCGATCGGGCAAGCGCCCACCAAGTCAAGTCAGAAATCGAATTACCCTTTGCGGATCAACAGCCGCTTGAAAGATGTCAGAGAATTTGAGAACTTAGTCATCAAGACCCAACCCGATGGCACCTTGGTCAAACTCAAAGATGTCGGCCGAGCCGAGCTAGGGGCAAAGGACTACACCACGTCGGCACTCGTGCAGGGCAAACCGGGTGTGGGAATGTTGATCTATCAGCTTCCCGGCAGCAATGCGCTAAATACTGCCAAAGCTGTCGAAGCGCAGATCGCCGAGGCAGAAAAAACCTTTCCGCCCGGTTTGAAAGCCGTCATTGCCTATGACACCACCAAGTTTGTAGAAGTCTCGATCGAAGAAGTGCTCACAACACTGATGGAAGCGATCGCTCTCGTGGTGCTGGTGATTTTCGTCTTTTTGCAAGATTGGCGTGCCACCCTGATTCCAGCCGTCGCTATTCCTGTTTCTTTGATTGGGGCGCTGGCGATCGCCTACGCGCTAGGCTTCTCGCTGAACACTCTCACCATGTTTGCGCTGGTGCTAGCAACGGGTTTGGTCGTAGATGATGCGATCATTGTGGTCGAAGGGATCACGGCCAAAATGGAACAGGGCTTGCCGCCCAGACAGGCGGCGTTTGAGTCGATGGGGGAGCTTTCTGGCGCAGTCGTTGCCACGTCTTTGGTGCTGATGGCGGTGTTTATCCCAGTGTCGTTCTTTCCGGGCGCGACGGGCATTATGTATCGGCAGTTTGCGCTGATTATTATCTTCTCGATCGGCATTTCCTTGTTCAATGCTCTCAGTTTCACTCCTAGTATGTCTGGGCTTTTCCTCCATCACACTGAAGGAGAAGGGCGCGGGCCGTTGGGCTGGTTTTTTCGTCAGTTCAATCGAGGTTTTCGCTGGCTGCTAGAGCAATATGAGCGTCTGAGCAAATTCCTGATCCACATTCGGATGGTGGTGGTAGGAGTGTTTGTGCTCGGATTGGCGGCAACCGTGTTTGTGTATATTTCTGTTCCCAATGGCTTTGTCCCAGCCGAAGATCAGGGCGTATTTGTCGGACTGATTCAGGCTCCTGACGGAGTTTCTCTGGTTTCCACCGAGAAGGTGGCGCAGACTGTCTACCAAACGTTAGAAAAAGAAGTGCCTGAGATGGCAGCGTCAATCATCATTCCTGGCTTTGGTCTCAGTGGCAATGGCCCCAATCAAGGCACGTTTTTCGTCAATCTGAAAGATTGGAAAGAGCGCCAGGGTGAAGCACACTCGGTCGATGGCATCGTAAAACGGCTGACTGGAATTTTGATGCAAAATCAGGATGCGCTGATCATCACCTCTAACCTGCCCGCCGTCTCTGGCTATGGCGTGACTGGCGGCTTTGAGTTTCAACTGCAAGACCGCACCAACGGACAACTGAGTATTGATCAATTTTTGGCGATCGCGCAACAAATCATCGCCAAGGCCAATCAGAACCCCATCTTGCGTCAGGTGTTCACTCAGTTTACTGCCAGCACTCCCCAATATGAGATTGATATCGATCGCGATCGCCTGCAAGCCCTCAATGTCGATTTTGGTCAGGCTATGAATACGTTTGGCGCTTATATGGGTGGGCAATATGTTAACGATTTCACCTTCTCTCAGCGCAGCTATCGGGTTTACATTCAGGCAGATGAACAGTTTCGTGATTCTCCCGACAAAATCAGTCAAATTCAGGTGCGTTCCCGCAGTGGCAACCTAGTGCGCCTCAATGAAATTGCTAAAATCACTCCGCTCACCGGCCCGCAAACGATTAGCCACTTTAACCTCTTTCGAGCCATCAAAATTCAGGGCAGCGCCGCTCCTGGCTATAGCACTGGGCAGGCGATCCAAGCTATGCAGCAGGTGTTTAAGGAGATTGACCAACCGGGGCTGGGCTATGACTGGACGGGGATTTCTAGAGAAGAGGCAAAGTCTGGGGGACAAACTCTCTTGATCTTTGGTCTCGGCATCATTGCGGTGTTCTTGATTTTGGCAGCGCAGTATGAAAATTATATCGATCCGATTATTATTCTGCTGACCGTGCCCTTTGCTGTTTTGGGGGCGCTGCTCTTCATCTCAGCACGCAGCTTGGTCAATGATCTCTACTGTCAGGTGGCGCTGGTGATGTTGATCGGGCTAGCGAGCAAAAACGCCATTTTGATTGTGGAATTTGCCAACCAATCGCGAGAGAAGGGCATGACGATCGCTCAAGCTGCGCTGCACGCTGCCCAACAGCGACTCCGCCCGATTCTCATGACCACGATCGCGTCTCTCGTTGGGTTCTTGCCTTTAGTGCTCGCCTCTGGAGCCGGAGCCGCCAGCCGTCGATCGCTAGGCACAGCCGTCTTTGGTGGCTTATCGCTCTCCGTCGTTTTAAGCCTGCTGCTGGTGCCCGTCCTTTATGTGGTGGTCAAGAATCTCACAGAGTTTTTCACCAAAGGGAACCGCCCCGATCCGCCCCAAACGCCAGGTTCTCCTCCTTTGTCAAACCAACCCTCATCAGAGAAAATTGCCGCTTTGCAGGGCAACGGACAGAAGCCAGCCGGAGCCGTTTTGAAGACCCAGGGCGACACGCCTGCTTGATGGGGCGATCGCGGTTTAGCGTGAACCAGCCTTGACCGGGAGCGTGATCACAAACTCAGTGCCCTCGCCCAGCTTGGAGTTGACCTTGATCGCGCCCCCATGTTTCTCCACCACAATTTGGTAGGCGATCGCTAACCCCAATCCAGTTCCTTTGCCGATCGCTTTGGTTGTAAACAGATGATCAAAAATCTGGTGTTTGATGCTTTCTGCCATGCCGATGCCATTATCTTGAATTTGAATCATGACCCGATCGCCGGATTCATTAAGCTGAGTTTTAATTTCGATTTGATTAAAATTTGATTTTTGGTTTTCACAGGAGCGATCCTGATCGACTTCTTCTAGCGCATCAATTGCGTTGGCAAGCAGATTCATAAACACCTGATTCAACTGTCCCGGAAATCCCTCGATCGTGGGAATCTGTCCATAATCTGTGACGACTTTAATAGCAGGACGATCGCTGCTCGCCTTGAGTCGATGCTGAAGAATCAGAATCGTGCTGTCAATGCCATCATGGAGATTAAAGCACACGGGGCGATCTTTGTCGGCTCTAGAAAATGTTCTGAGACTAATACTGATGTCAAGAATCCGCTGAATTCCTACCTTCATAGACTTCAGCAGCTTGGGCAGATCTTCTTGGATATACTCTAGATCGATCTCCTCGATCGCGTCTTGAATAGCAATACTAGGAGTCGGATATTCGTGTTGATATAAATCGATGAGATTAAACAGGTCTTTAATATAGCCGAGAGCAGGCTGAAGGTTGCCAGACAAAAAACTCACCGGGTTGTTGATTTCGTGAGCAACGCCAGCGACTAGGTTTCCTAGAGCCGACATTTTCTCACTTTGCACGAGTTGAGTTTGCGTTTGTTGAAGATCAGAGAGAGACTGCTCTAAGTCTTGAATGGTTTGACCCAACACCCTTTGCTTAGTCTCATAACTGTCTTCTAGCCGCATCTGATTGCACTCAGAGCGACTCAACTTTTTTTGAAGCACTCGATTGGCTTTTTCCAATTCCTGAATGCGCTGCTGTAGGTCGAGAGGTTCATCCATGATTTTCACCTGCTCGTGCTATCGCGTTCCCAATACGACAGTCACAAAGGTTTCATTGTGAAATTGCGTTTCTCCACCGGGGTAAAGCGGGGCAATCTCGCCATAGGTATAAAATCCACAGCAGGTTAGGGGCACAGTGGTCAAGGCTCTAGCCCGCTCATACTCCAATTGGGTTTGGGTGCCCAAGACATGAATTCGTCCTGTGCAGGAGAAAAATAGAACAGCGACTGGTTCATCGCCTGGATAGTGGGCTAAAGCCGTCTCCATTGAGACGGCGGCTGAGTCAATAATTTCCTCCCGCGTTGCGCCCACCACGCGAATTTGAGCTTGTTCTGGCATATCGGCAAAGAAGCAAATGCTCCCCGCTTCTTCGTCATATTTGCCGCTAGAGGTTCGCATATACCAGCGATCGCTGTTGGCTTCAAACACGGCTAGCCGATGCTCTGGCGACGGGCGACTGTCTCCGGCAAAGTTGTGATAGAAACTGAGGGCGGGTTGTCCATCCACTTCATAGAGGGTATTAGACTGCGCTTTGGTGATGGTTCCGGTCTTGCCGATCGGAGTCCAACCGCTTTGCACGCCATAGCCAACCCGCAGGTTGCCGCCCATCAACAACACGGGAACCGAGTCGCTTAAAACCTCCGTTCCAAAAAACTGGTAGGTGCCCTCAAATTTCCACTGATCGCCCGTCGTTCCGCCCACAATGGGAACTTCCTTTCCTAACCCTTGCTTTAGTCCTTCTAGAATCGTCACACCGCTGGTGGTCAGGCTTTCGGGGCAGGTGACGCAGAGACAAGGGGCGCTGGTTAGGGCGGCTGCGGCGGTTTCAACCGTTTTTTGGGCAATGGCGATCGGGTCTTGAGAAACCGATCGACCCACTGCCGCAGAGAACTCAACTTCATCTGAGCAGAACAGCATCAATGTCACAGAGTCTTGCTGAAACCCCAGCACAGACGAGATTTCGCCGTCTGACGTGCCGCCGATCAACAGCAACTCTGGAAAGGTTTGATTAATCGCTTGCAAAATCAGCCCGTGGTCAAAATCAACAGCCGAAAAGAGAACGCCAGCTTGAGGTTTCTGACCGCTCAACGCCTTAAGACAGTGTTCTAAAATTTCTGCAACAGCGCTGGAAGCATCAGGATCATCACTATGACCGACAACGGCATCAAACATAAATAAGAGGGCGATCGCTCAGAGAAGGTGGACGCTCTTAGAGTGCCCATCCCGTGGGATCGATCAGCACCGAGAACTAGCGATCGGCAGCGTGATCACAAACTCAGTGCCCTCGCCCAAAACTGAATCGACCTCGATCGTGCCCCCATGTTTTTCCACCACAATTTGATGAGCGATCGCTAGCCCCAATCCGGTGCCTTTGCCAACGGCTTTGGTGGTGAACAAATGATCAAAGACTTTCTGCTTGACCTGATCCGACATCCCCATGCCATTGTCTCGAATCTGGACGATCACCTGTTTCTCAGCGTCATCTAAATGGGTTTGAATTTCAATGCGATTTGGGTTAGCGACAATGGCTTGAAAGGTGCGCTGTTGGTTGGCTTCTTCTAGGGTGTCGATCGCATTTGCCAAGATATTCATAAACACTTGATTGAGTTGCCCCGGAAAACATTCAACGATCGGCAGATTGCCATAATCAGCAATGATTTCGATCTCAGGGTGAGCGTCACTCGCTTTGAGCCGATGCTTGAGAATTAAGATCGTGCTGTCGATGCCTTCGTGGAGATTGAACCACACTTTGTGGTCTTTATCGGCTCTAGAAAAGGTGCGAAGGCTAGTGCTGATGCCGCGAATCCGATCGACTCCCAGTTTCATAGAGGCAATCAGTTTAGGCAAATCTTGCCGCACATAGTCTAGGTCGATCGCGTCGATTTCTGCTTGAATGGCCGCGCTGGGCTGGGGATATTCTTGCTGATATAAATCAATCAAGCCAAAGATGTCTTTGACATAATCAAGGGCAGGCTGCAAGTTGCCGGAAATAAAGCCAACTGGATTGTTAATTTCATGGGCAACCCCTGCCACCAAGTTACCCAAAGCCGACATTTTTTCGCTTTGAATGATCTGCAACTGGGCTTGCTGTAGCTCTTGCAGAGTGTGTTTGAGCGCTTCTGTCTTTTGCTGAATAGCGAGTTCGTCGGCTTTGCGATCGCGGATATCCCGCATGATTGTTGACAGAAACTCAACCTCGCCCTGAGCGTTTTTGTGAGTCATCAAGACCTGAGACACGGGAATTGCTTCCCCACTGCGACTGCGAAGCAGCGATTCTCCTGACCAACTGCCCTCGCGCATAGCAGTCGGTAAAATTTCTGTTTCCATCGTCTCTAACATAGAAGGGTCAATCACTTCAGAGATATGAAATTGATTCATCTCTTCAGCCGGAATCTGAAGAATTTTTTGCCCTGACTGGTTGATATAAAGGTTGTTGCCTGCGGCATCGGCCATGCCCACAATGTCAGTAGTGGCTTCTAAAATGGCGATTAGGCGAGCTTGTTCTTGTTCGGCTTGTTTGCGATCGCGAATGTTTTTGACAAAGGCAAAGTGATAGTCTTCACCGTCTAACTCAACATAGTTAACGGTCACTTCAACGGGGTAGATCTCCCCAAACTTAGTCACATTTACACTTTCAAAGGTGAGTGAACTCTGATTTTTTGTTTCTTGTCGATGGTCATCCCAGTTGGCTGAAGAAAACTCTGGATTTAAATCCCAAACGTATTGCTCTAAAATCTCCGTTTGAGAATAGCCTAAATCGCGACAGGCGGCGGCGTTTGCGTAGAGAAGTTGTCCGTTTGATTTGATCCACCAAGCGGGCAGGCTGGCATGATCGATCGAAAATTGGGTGAGTTGGAGCGCCTTTTCGGCTTGCTTACGATCGCCGATTTCTCGCCACACCGTGTGTAAAACCTTGCGATCGCCGTGGGGCATCACCGTCAAAACCACCTCCACCCAGAAGTCTTCACCATCGCTGCGGCGGTGCACCCACTCAAAGCGATGAGTGCCTTTTTGAAAGGCTGTTGTGATCATGGTGTTGGCTTTTTCAAATGAGGCGTAGCCGTCGGGCTGCATCTCTGGCGACAGTTTAGCTGGATGGAGTGAGAGAAACTGTTCTTTAGTTTGACAGTGCATCATTCTCACAGCCGCCGGGTTGCAGTCAGTAAAGGCCCCGTTGTCTAGCAACAAAATAGCATCGTCAGAACTCTCAAACAATCTCCGTAGCTGGGTTTCTGACGTTTGAAGTTGTTTTAAAGAGTGTTCTAGCTCTCGTGCATAAGCCTGCGATCGCTCATACAGTCGAGCATTTTCAATCGAAATAGTGGCTTGAGCGCAGAGCAGATTGAGAATATGAACGCGATCGCGGGTAAATGCCCCGATCGTGAGATTATTTTCTAAATAGATAATGCCCAGCAACTTACCCTGATGCAAAATAGGACTGCACAAAATGCTTTTGGGTTGTTGCCGCAGAAAATAGGAATCAGTCACCCATTCAGGATGAGCAGCCGTATCCATCAACAACATAGGTTCCAAGCGGTTTTTGACGCTGTAAATTAGGTTGAGAGGAATGTCTTGGCTTTCCTCAACAGGAGTTCGTTGCAGAACGACTGGCTCAGAGCCAACTTTAACCAGTCCTTTGACTAACAGGCGATCGCGCTGGGTGTCGCTTTGCGAGTTATCTTGCATGATCAACAGCACACACTTATCGGCTCCCGCATTTTCGACCATGAGTTGCAGCAGAGACGCAAGCAGTTTGCCCAATTCAATTTCGCTAGAAAGCGCTTGAGAGGCTTTGAGAATAGCCGCTAAATCGAGAGAATCTGAGAGGCTGCTGCTAGAGGAATGGGTCAGCGTAGCCCCTCCAGCAGCCACGATCGTTTCGTTAACCGAGAGCGCAGAGCGAGCTTGCTGAAGAATGGGGGCCAGCAGTTGAGGATAGCGGACTTCTAAATCGGCAACTTTGGTTTTGGCTCCCCAATGGGCATAGCCATAGTAGGCTTCGATCAGATAGTGTTGAGCAATTCGCTCTTTGCCCCAGCCCAAGTAAAATCGGGCGGCGAGTTCATTAGCGATCGCGGCTTCTTGAACATAGTCATTGGCTTTGGCTCTGGCGATCGCGAGATCGTAGTGTTCGCTAGCTTCTGCATTTTGTCCCAACACTCGACATCGTTCGGCGGCAACCAGCGCACAGCGATGAGACTGATTGCTAGGGGCATGAACCGCCCATTGAGCGAGTTTTTCTTGATGGGCCGTAACACGATCGAGAATACTCAGTTGTTCAGTTTCGCTAACCGTAGGATAAATAGCTAATTGCAGCAGCGCATCATAGAAGGAGAACAGCGAAACGTGCATGAATCCTGCGACTGCGCCTAAATATTGTTCGGTTAGACGGGCATTTTCTAGACCCTGTTCATATCGATGGAACAAGTAGGAAAGAAACAGTTTATTCAAATAAAGCTGACAGAGTGCTAGCCCTTGATTAGCTTTGAGATGAAGCGCAATCATGACCGTCTCATCATAGTCTTGGCTACACAAGCGATCGGGTTCAGCCGTCGGTTCTAATAAATTAAGAACTGCTTGATAGTAAATACTTTGAATGCAGAGATAGCCATCTTGATGAAACTGCCGGATTACTTGGCGATGGTCATCCATTGTCTGCTTGAGGGCAGAAAGCTCTTGCCCACTGAAATAAGCAGTATAGCCATGGCACATAAGGCTGAGAGAAGCATACTCCAGATCGCCCGTTTCTAGCCCACTGGCGCAAGCATTCAAATACCCCTTGAGAGTATTCTTCGCGGGTTCCTGCCAATGTCTGAGGGCATTATTAAATCCGAAAATAGTTTTAGCTGCAAGTTTGGACGCATCGATGCGCTGCAACAGATCTATCCCTAACTGCCCAAAGCGATAGCCTGCGTCAATATCCTTCAAGAGGGCAACTAACATCATCCCATATTGACCATAGCCGTAAGTAGACTCGGCTGCATTTCCATATTGCACAGATAATTCTACCTGAACAAAAGAGAGCAAGGGCAACAGGGCAGGAGCAACTTGATACGCAGCAGAGATGATGCTAGATATGATCCTCATTGCCGCCTTTGGCTCTGGTGCGGTCATCTGAGGTAGCTCTAGCAAAGATTCGATCGGGCGATCGTTGAGCAACTTTTGTGTTTTCTCAAGGGCTTGTTGAACATCTGCCTGGGTTGGCTGCGCTGGCAAAGACACTCCAAGCTGCTCTAACACTTCTCTCGCCAATTGCACGGCTGCTAGATGTTGATTTTGGGCAACGCAAGCCTGGATTTTAGCCTCATAGGTGGTGACTCGATCGAGCCAACAACGGGCCTGAGTCAGCACAGTTTCTGCTAACTGCTCCATCTGTTCAAAATCAGTGTTGAGATAGGCAGACTCTGTTGCTCCTTCATAGAGGGCAAGCGTGAGATCATAGTGACGGTGCCAGCGATCGCTAGTCAGAAGCAAAATTCCCTGGTTGAAATACTCTAAAGCTGCTGCATAAGCAGTGGAACTCTTGGCCTTTTGTCCGGCGGTCAAGTTTAGCTGTGCAAGCTCTATCTGCTCTGACTCAGACTCAATCAGGGCTAACCCCTTGTTGAGGTGATTAACCATCTCAAAAATCTTCTGATCTCGTTCATTTAAAGGAGTTGCCTGCTGCAACAACTGCCCGATCTGAAGATGGGTAACTTGCTTGTGATCGTCAGGAATCAGGGAATAGGCAGCTTGTTGAACTCGATCGTGCAGAAACTTATAGGCACAATTTTGTCGATTCAGCGCTGACGGTTGGGGGCTAGTTGATGTTTGATAGAATTTATAAACCTCACTAGTCGGTAAAATCAATCCTTCTTGTAAAGCTTTCCATAGCGCTGCTGCGGTGGTTTCGGGCGATCGCTGACTGACGATCGCTAATGTCTCTAGGTCAAACTGAGCACCCACACAGGCCGCTAGTTTGAGCACCTCTTGAGTTTCGGCAGGCAGCTTTTGAAGCTGAAGCGCCATAAATTTGACGACATCATCGGTGAGAGTTAGCGATCGCACTTGACCCATCTCACACTGCCAATGCCCCAAATTAAAGTCAAACGTGATCAAGCGATCGTCATGCAGCGCCTTGAGAAACTGAGTCGTAAAAAACGGGTTTCCCTGGGTTTTTTGATAGACCAGTTCACCGAGCGGACGGGCTAGGGCGATCGCACAACTGAGCGTGTCAGCAATCAATTGATTAATATCAATAGGAGTCAAAGCCGACAGCACGATCGTGTTCACGGTTGCCTTTGACTGCTCAATGTCTGCCAGCATCAACATTAAAGAATGAGCCGGAAAAACTTCGTTATCGCGATAAGCTCCCAAAATCAGCAGATAGCCGATCGCGTTCTCGGTCATCAACCGTTTGATTAAATTGAGCGAGGCGGAATCTGCCCACTGCAAGTCATCTAAAAACATGACTAACGGGTGCTCGGCCGTCGTAAATACCTGAATAAACTGTTGTAACAGCAGATTAAATCGATTTTGGGCTGCGGTGCCAGAGAGTTCGGCTATGGGGGGCTGTTGACCAATAATCTGCTCCAGTTCGGGGATGACTTCTAAAATCACCTGCCCGTTTTCACCCACAGCGCTGAGGATCTGAGCTTTCCAATCTGCCAGTTGAGCATCACTTTCGGTTAACAATTGTCCCATGAGGTCACGCAACACTTGCACAAAAGCACTGAAGGGAATGTTGCGCTGAAACTGATCAAACTTGCCTTTGATGAAATAGCCACACTGTCGCACACTGTTGTGATCTGTGCCCTTGGCTAACGGTTTATGAACTTCATTGATGACAGCAGTTTTACCAATGCCAGAAAAGCCCGACACCATCAACAGTTCGATATTGCCTTGACTGACGCGATCGAAGGCATCCAGTAAGCTTTGCACCTCTGCTTCTCGACCATAGAGCTTTTCGGGAATGAGGAAGCGATCGCAGCGATCGCGCTGTCCTAATCTGAATTGGGTAATCTGTCCTTGTTCTTGCCATTGATTCTGACAGTGTTCTAAGTCGTGCTTTAGCCCTAATGCACTCTGGTAGCGATCTTCGGCATTTTTTGCCATCAATTTCGCAACCATCTCCGACACCATGAGCGGCACTTGAGGATTGAGACTGTGCAGTGAAGTTGGCTGCTTAGTCAGGTGACAATGCACCAACTCCATGGGGTCGCTAGATGGGAAGGGAAGTTGTCCGGTCAACAGTTCATAAAAGGTGATTCCTAGAGAGTAGAAATCGCTGCGATAGTCAATCCCTCGATTCATTCGTCCCGTTTGTTCGGGTGAAAGGTAGGCAAGCGTTCCTTCTAAAACATTGGGGTTTTTAATGTCTTGGGTTTCTCTAGTCAGCAGTGAGGCGATGCTGAAATCAATCAGTTTGACCTGCTTGGTGATGGGGTGAATCAGAATATTGGCGGGTTTAAGGTCTTTGTGGATGACCCGATAGCGACAGAGTTCGTGGAGAATGTCGCACACTTGGAGAGCGATCGTTAAAAAATCGAGGTTAGAGAGGGTTGGGTGATGAAGCTCCGTTTCTGAGGGCCCATTGAGCACCGAAGACTCAGCGCTTTTAGACTTCACATACTCCCGCAGAGAAATTCCCCCAAAGTCTTCCATGACTAGAGCATAGCCATTAAGGTAAGGCTCTAAACCGTAGGTCTGAATGATGCCAGGGAAGGTGAGATGTTTGGCAATGGTGTATTGATTGCGAAACTGCACCAGTTCACTAAAACTAGGGTGCTCGTTCTTTAAGAGTTTAAGGACGACGGGTTGCTGATCTGCTGCACGGACTGCCCGATAGACCAGAGTTCGAGCGCCTGCATAGAGTTGCTCAGTGATTTGGTAGCCCGGAAGCGCGATCGCGGTGCGTGTCAGCATAGAACCACTTAACCTATCTAGCAATAAGGTTTCCTCGTTAGAGTGCCCCTCACAGCGCTAGGCGTAACAAGACTAACTCGTCTGGCTTCTGGCTTAAAGTCGAGTGGGGTCTGCGATCGCGGAGTGCAACCGACGGCAATTTTAAACCCTAAAAAAGGTCAGAACAATCGATGGCTGTTCTGACCTAATCTCAAAGTCTGTTCTATGGTGTGGATCGATTAGCCTGTGGGCGGCAGCACAATCTTCTTAGCCAGCCCCAACCGTTTTAGACCTTGAATCGCCCACCAAGTCATATCAATTTCCCACCATTTCCAGCCTGCTTTGGCGACATTGGGGTAAGCGTGATGGTTATTGTGCCAGCCTTCACCATAGGTGAGCAGCGCCGCCCACCAAAGATTTCGTGAGTTGTCGTCTGGCTCAAAGGTGCGATAGCCCGTTATGTGACTGGCGGAATTAATCAGCCAAGTGCTGTGCCACAGCAAAACGGCTCTGACAAACACGCCATAGATCACAAACGACCAACCACCCGCTAAATAAAGCGCGACCCCTACTGGAATCTGAAGCATCAAAAAGTTCTTATTTAGCCAGCGATAAAAGGGATCACGATCGAGGTCGGGCGCAAACTTTTTGCACGAGTCATAGTCAAAAAACTGACGCTGTGGATAGAACAACCACAGCATGTGGCTCCACCAAAACCCACGCTTTGCCGAGTAGGGATCAAGATGCACATCTTCGGTGTGCAGATGGTGTTGCCGATGCCCAGCTACCCAAAAGACCGGCCCGCCCTGCAAGGCCAGCGCCCCAATCAGCGTGATCGCTCGTTCTAACGGCTTGGGCACCTGAAAGCTGCGGTGCGTCAGCAGACGGTGATAGCCCAAACAGATGCCAATGCTGCCAAACAGCCAGTGCAGCACCACCGCTACCCCCAGAGCCGACCACGAAAAAAACCAGGGAGCTAAGAGCGCGATCGCGTGAAACGCTCCAAAAAAGCCTACATTCACCCAGTCTAGTTTAAGCTGCTCTTCAGGCAGCGAGGCGCTATCAGGGTTAGTATCGCGGGCGGGCTTAACAGAAGTAGAGGTCATGAAACTCCTTTGCTTAAATAACTCATTTAGATGCTGCACCCTTCTCAAGAAGCCCACAGAACTGCGGGGTTGACGAGTTATAACGCTGGTTAAAAAGGATGCTAGGGTTCAGTCAAACCAATGGCTCAAAGCAGCAGATCTCAGGCATTTCTAAGCTTTAACCCCTGAACTGAATGGGTGAATCTTCCACGTTTTTGTTAGAAGATCGTTAAAGTAGAAGCGTGATGCAAGTGCTGCTTACATTCACCAGCTTAACAAGTCTTTGCTAGTTCTGCAAGTGTTACTTGCATTTTGCCTATGTCGTCTTCCCGAAACCCCACCCGACAACGGTTAATCACCGCTGCACTAGAGCTATTTGCCTTGCAGGGGGTCACCGAGACAACCACGCGGCAAATTTCAGAAAGAGCCGATGTCAACGAAGTGACGCTGTTTCGTCAGTTTGGCAATAAACACGGGCTGCTGCTAGCCGTGATCGAAGAGGCAGCCGTTTTTACTACGCTAGGTCAGGCGTTGGTTGAGCAAGCCAATCAAACCAGCAGTCTGCACCAAGCGCTTAACGAATATGCGATCGCGTGTCTGCAAGCGTTAGAGCGAGTGCCCGAAGTGGTGCGATCGGTGGTCGGTGAAGCGGGGCAATATCCATCCGAAAACCGTCAGGCGTTGGGTCAGGGCTTTTCGCAAGCCAATCGCTACGTGGCTGAATATTTTCAGACCGTGATCGATCGGGGGCAGCTACACAGCTATCTGTCGGCCGAGCGACTCGCTAGCTTGCTTAATGGAATGCTGTTAGGCTATGCCGTGATTGAGTTTACGAGCGAGTTTCACAATCTCTGGCAAGACCGCCAAGATTTTTTAGAAAACTTAGTGACGCTGTTTTTGCATGGCGCAGTCTCGCCCTCGGAGTTGCCCGTAGATTCTAGCAGTCAGGAGCAGGCAGACCCGGCGATCGAGCGCGTAGCTGATCTCCCGACTCAGGTCGTTCACTCAATTTTGCAGCGCGCCAAACACCAAGGACTCCAACCCTATGCCTGGGCTTATATGCTGTTTGGGGCCGGGCTGAGTGCGATCGAGGTGGCGAGATTAGAGCGATCGCACTACATTCACGATGCTCACCAGCAGCTTGTGCAGGTGACTCAAGGCACGGTGCGTCAAGTGCCGATCAACCAATGGATTTTGGGCAAACGCTATGGCACTTACACCAAAAACCCGTTGACTCAGTGGCTCAAAAGCCGCAAAGATCAGCAGTCTGCCCTCTTTCTCAACGATGCCGGAAACCCGGTCTCTGAAAGCGAACTGCGGCAGCACTGGCAGGAATTAACTCAGGAATTTCTCACCCCAGCGGGGCAACCTCCCACGATCGAGCAACCTCAGCAAACGTGGTGCATCGACATGCTGACGAGGGGCATTAGGGTAGACGACCTGCAAATTTTGACGGGTTGGAGTGTTGCCAGACTTCAACCCTATGTCGATCGAGCTAGAGAAAAAGCCGCTTTAGACCAGGCAATTCGGCTTGATCAAAAAGCCTAAACTCTGGACTCTACTGCACTAAGCCTGCTCTAAGCGCACGGACGGCAACCTGGGTGCGATCGTCGGCGCACAGTTTGTTGAGAATGTTGCGAACGTGGGTTTTGACAGTGCCTACTGTGATGTAGAGCTTTTCAGCAATTTGGGCATTGCTGCATCCGTCAACAATTAATCTCAACACCTCTAACTCGCGCTCTGTGAGCGGGTAAGTTAGCATCATTTCATTGTCTTCGTCTGAGAGCCGATTGATATTGATCGTGCTAGCTGCCGGAGCCGCCACTTGGTCGGGGGGCGTTTGCACTTGGTGCAGCACGATGCGCGCGATCGCCGGGTCGATCCAAGCATTGCCCTCGGCGGTGGTTTTGACGGCTTCTGACAGACGATTAAAGCTCGTGTCTTTCATGCAATAAGAATCCGCCCCTGCCGCAAATGCAGCCAGCACAACCGATTCGTCATCTTGCATGGTCATGATCAACACACTGGTGTGGGCGGCAGATTCTCCAGCTTCCTGAGACTTTTTAAAGCGCTGGGTTAGCTCGATTCCAGTCATATCGGGCAGGCCGACATCAACGATCGCCACGTCGGGCCGAGTGGTTTCTAGCAGCTTTAGCCCTGATTTTGCATCTCTTGCTTCACCCACAATTTCAATATCTGGTTGCTGCTGCAAGATTGCACGAATGCCAAATCGTGTTAGGTCATGGTCTTCAATTAAAACTACACGAATTGCGTCCATCAGTCACTCTCCATTGGTCTTGCAACTATACAGCAAAGCATTAGTTTGAGGTTGTCGAGGTCTGTTGCACCTACAAAACACTTTGCTAGACCTAACTACCTCTCAAGTGCAATCCTAAAGGGTGTTATTTGGATTATTTGTCTATCTGAAGGCAGAGCTTAGAGGGGACTAATTTAGATAGGAGCGGGCGCAGTAAAGATATGCCTTCACGCAGGTCTGTAGGAACCTGGTTTTACGAGATTTGCAGAACATAAGGACTCGATCGGGCGATCGCTCCCCTAGATCAAGCCTTCTTCGCCAAAATTGAATTTCCTTCAATCTTGGCCAGATAAGTCCCTAGTGCTTTGTGGGCTGGCCCCTCGATCACGGCTCCATCTGCTGTAAAGGTCGAGTTGTGACAAGGGCAAGCAAAGGACTTCCGCTCACTCTTCCAAGCCACCAAACACCCCTGATGAGGGCACGTCGGGTTCACCGCCACTAGCGCAGTTGGCGTAGATGGGTTGCGAATCACCAGCACTGGGCCGATCGCCGACTGATCCCTCAGAATTTGTCCATTTTTATCGAGATCGGCCACTGACCCGATCGGCTGAAAGCCGTCACTTCGAGCAGCTTTGCCAGAGTCAGCGATCGGCGGTGATGATTCAGAGCTTTTAGTGCAAGCCGACAGCCCCGAAACAATAGCGGTTAAAGCAATGGGCAAGCGGCTGACGGCCCAACCTAACCCAAACCAGGACAAAAATGATCGACGCTTCATAATGTTTTCTCAACTGCATCCGCATAGTGACGACCTATCGTAACAGCAGATGCAAAAGTCTAGGAAATTCTCTTGACGAATGCTGGAAGCGCATAAACTTTGATGCACTAACTTCATAATCAGAAATATTTGGTAACTAGCTATACGAATTTCCACGGAGATCTCGCCTACCTTGACTTAATCAGCACAAGAAATTGCGTCAATTCCTGTAGGTTGACTCACCTAGGCAAACACTCGCTTCTCGATCGCCCGTGTTCGGTTCGGACACCCTTTATCTACAAGACTCACCATGACAGACACCCTTTCGTCAACCGCAACGCTCAACAAGTTTGAAAAATTGAAAGCAGAGAAAGACGGGCTTGCGGTTAAGACTGAATTGGATTATTTTGCTCAAATTGGCTGGGAAGCGATGGACGAAGCCGATCGTGACCATCGCCTTAAATGGCTGGGGGTTTTCTTCCGTCCGGTGACTCCGGGCAAGTTTATGCTGCGAATGCGATTGCCCAGCGGCATCATCACCAGCACCCAAACGCGCATCTTGGCAGAGATCGTGCAGCGCTATGGTGAAGACGGCTATGCAGACGTGACCACTCGCCAAAATATTCAACTGCGCGGCGTTCGCATTGAAGATGTGCCCGACATTTTTAACCGCTTTGACAAAGCTGGGATGACCAGTGTTCAGTCGGGGATGGATAACGTTCGCAATATCACGGGGTCACCTGTCGCAGGCATTGATGGCGACGAGTTGTTTGACACCCGCGAGTTAGCCGTGCAAGTGCAAGACATGATTACCAATCATGGCCAGGGCAACCCTGAATTTACCAATCTGCCTCGCAAGTTCAACATCGCGATCGCGGGCTGTCGAGACAATTCCGTCCACGCTGAAATTAACGATATTGCCTTTGTGCCTGCCTACACAGATGGCGTATTAGGCTTTAATGTTTTGGTCGGAGGTTTCTTTTCGGCCAAGCGATGTGAAGCGGCCGTGCCGATGAATGTGTGGGTGACCCCCGATGATGTAGTGGGAATGTGTGAATCGATCCTCACCGTCTATCGCAATCATGGGCTACGCGCCAATCGTCAAAAATCTCGCCTGATGTGGCTGATCGACGAGTGGGGCATTGAGAAATTTCGCTCTGAAGTCGAGCGGCACATGGGGCATTCTCTGCACACCGCCGCCCTCAAAGACGAGATTTTGTGGGACAAACGCGACCACATCGGGGTCTATGCCCAAAAGCAGCCCGGTTTGAATTATGTGGGGCTACACGTTCCGGTCGGTCGGCTGTTTGCTCAAGATATGTTTGACCTAGCGCGACTGGCTGAAGTCTATGGCAGTGGCGAGATTCGCCTCACGGTCGAGCAAAATGTGATCGTGCCCAACGTGCCCGACTCTCGACTCCCGGCGATGCTTGAGGAAGCGATCGTCGAGCGATTTTCCCCCAACCCTAACAATCTCTCTCGCGCCCTCGTGTCGTGCACGGGTTCCCAGTTCTGCAACTTTGCGCTGATTGAAACCAAAAACCGCGCTGTGGCGATGATTAAAGAACTCGAAGCGGAATTGTTCTGCGATCGTCCCGTTCGCATTCACTGGACAGGATGCCCCAACTCCTGCGGTCAGCCGCAAGTGGCCGACATTGGCTTGATGGGCACCAAAGTTCGCAAAAACGGACGTACCCTCGAAGGCGTAGACCTCTACATGGGAGGCACCGTCGGCAAAGATGCTCATCTGGGCACCTGTGTGCAAAAAGGCATTCCCTGTGAAGATCTCAAGCCCATTTTGCGAGACATTTTGGTCGAGCAGTTTGGGGCCCATCTCACCGCAGAAATGCCCACCGCCCAACCCTCTCAACTTAAAGTGACTGTCGAGGACGAGCGAACCCCCGGATCTGAAGGGTCTGCTCCGGCGATCGCGGCCCCATCCGCCACTGTTCAGTTTGCAAAATCTGGCAAGACAGTCACCTCGACCGACGGTGGCTCAATTCTAGAAATCGCTGAACAGTCGGGGTCGAACTCGACAGCAGTTGCCGATCGGGAACCTGTGGCACCTGCAAACAAACCCTCCTCTCAGGAGAAATTCGCTATGACGGCGAACCTGACGCACTGGATGATGACGATCGCGCCGCCAGAATCATTCTGACGTGCATCGCTCATCCGGTGGGTGCTGTGGCGATCGATGCTTAACTGACATTGACTCCACCTACCCGGACACCTAGGGCAGTTAAACGCTAATGGCTGCCCATTGATCCCGTTCCTCCTCACACGCTGCAAGATTTCCCCCTTGCAGCACCCTCAAACCCAGCGAAATCAATTGGAATAGGATAATGAGCAATCTTTCACGACGGAAATTTATCATCACCGCAGGCGCAACCGCCGCCGGAACCCTACTCGTTCACGGCTGTAGCAGCCCCAAATCTGCCACGAGTGGAAGTGCTTCGCCTAGCGCCGTTCCTGCTGTCAACTCTGGCACGGCCGAAACGCCTGAAGTCACCACTGCCAAACTCGGATTCATTGCCCTAACCGACTGCGCGCCACTGGTGATTGCCAAAGAAAAAGGCTATTTCGAGAAATATGGGATGAAAGATGTCTCCGTCACCAAGCAGACCTCTTGGGCAGTGACTCGCGACAACCTCGAACTCGGCTCTGACAAAGGCGGCATTGATGGGGCACACATTCTCACCCCCATGCCCTATTTCATGTCAGCAGGCAAGATCACCAAGGGCAACACCCCCTTGCCGATGTATATCTTGGCGCGACTCAACACCGATGGGCAGGGCATCTCACTGTCTAATGACTACGCCGACCTGAAAGTTGGGGCCGATAGCTCGTTGCTCAAAGCCAAAATTGACGCGGCAAAAGCGGCGGGCAAAAAATTTAAAGCGGCGGTGACGTTCCCCGGCGGCACCCACGATTTGTGGATGCGCTATTGGCTAGCGGCGGGTGGCATCGATCCTGATAATGACGTAGACATCGTGGTGATTCCGCCACCCCAAATGGTGGCCAACATGGAAACCAAAACGATGGATGCCTTCTGCGTGGGTGAACCTTGGAACAGTCGTCTGGTCAACAAAAAATTGGGCTACACTGCCGTCACCACGGGCGAACTGTGGAAAGGACACCCCGAAAAAGCCTTTTCAATGCGGGCAGATTGGGTCGATAAAAACCCTAAAGCGGCCAAAGCGCTGCTGATGGCGATTCAAGAAGCGCAAATTTGGTGCGACAAAGACGAGAACAAGCAAGAAATGTGCGAAATTCTCTCGTCTGATAAATATGTCAAAGCTCCGGCAAAAGACATTATCGATCGGGCAAAAGGCAACTTTGATTTTGGCGATGGTCGCAGTCTGCAAAGCAGCGACTTGCTGATGAAATTCTGGCGCGATGGAGCCTCCTATCCGTTTAAGAATCACGATGCTTGGTTTATCACCGAAAACATTCGCTGGGGCAAGTTTGCGCCCGACACCAACATCAAAGCGATGGTCGATAAAGTCAACCGCGAAGATCTGTGGAAAGCCGCCGCGAAGGCGATCGGGCAAGAAGCCGCGATTCCTAAAGACTCGTCTCGCGGCATCGAAACGCTGTTTAACGGCACCAAGTTTGATGCGGCTGACACCGCAGGCTATCTAAGCAGCCTCAAGATTAAGAAAGCCTAGATAAACCTGGGGAGCATGGTTAGGTCATGCTCCCCGACAGAATTTTTTGATGCACCCAGTTCCTTCCCTACCCTCTCTGCAACTCCTCATGACTATTAATCCTTCCCTTCGTCCAGCGCCGCCGTCTGCCTTGGTTGAAACGATTCAAAAGTCTGCAAAGCAGCTACTTCCGCCCCTGATCTGCACGATCGCGGTGCTGGCAGTTTGGCAATTGCTGTGTCTCTCACCAGAGACCAAAATGCCCGGCCCGATCAGAGTTTTGCAGCAAACCTTTAATCTAATTATCAATCCGTTTTATGACGAGGGCGGCACCTCTAAAGGGTTAGGGTTGCAGATTTGGATCAGTTTGCAGCGCGTGATGATCGGCTACTCACTAGCGGCGATCGTGGGCATTTCTCTCGGTGTGCTGATTGGCATGAGCCAGTTTATGCGCCGCGGTCTTGACCCGATGATTCAGGTTTTACGGACGGTTCCGCCTCTGGCTTGGCTGCCGCTGTCGCTGGGCATTTTTCAAGACAGCACGCCCGCCGCGCTATTTGTGATTTTTATTACGGCAATTTGGCCGATCGTCATCAACACTGCCTTAGGGGTTCAACAAATTCCCCAAGACTATAACAACGTGGCTAAAGTGCTGCGGCTGTCGGGCAAAGAATATTTCTTCAACATCTTGGTGCCCTCGACCGTGCCCTATGTGTTTGGTGGACTGCGGATTGGCATCGGCTTGGCTTGGCTGGCGATCGTGGCAGCAGAAATGCTCAAAGCTGAAGGCGGCATCGGCTTCTTTATCTGGGATGCCTACAACGCAGGCAACGAAAACAGCATGAGCCAGATCATTATCGCGGTCTTATATGTCGGTCTGGTGGGCTTGGCGCTCGATCGGCTCGTCAACTATCTCGGTTCGCTGATTGTTTCAGAAAAGTAGGCTTCAGTTCTGACCGTTGCGCTCGATCTTTGACCCCTGACCCCCTTTTTACCATGTCTGTCTTTTTAGAAATTGACCACGTTGATAAGGTGTTTCCGCTCACAGGTGGCGGGAGCTATGTTGCCCTAAAAAATATTGAACTTCAGATTCGTCAGGGCGAGTTTGTGACGCTGATCGGTCACTCTGGCTGCGGCAAATCGACCCTTCTCAGCATCGTCGCGGGATTGGACAAGCCCAGCGTGGGCGGGGTCGTGCTCGAAGGGCGACAGGTAACCAGTCCGGGGCCCGATCGCATGATGGTGTTCCAAAACTATTCGCTATTGCCCTGGCTGACCGTGCATGAAAACATCGCGCTGGCCGTTGATAAAGTTCTCAGTCATTTGCCCAAAGGTGAGCGCAAAGGCATTGTCGAACAGAATATTGACTTGGTGGGGCTAAGACCTGCGGCCAACCGCAAACCCAAAGAGCTATCGGGCGGCATGAAACAGCGCGTCGCGATCGCTCGTGCCCTAGCCATTCGTCCTAAAATGCTGCTGCTTGATGAGCCGTTTGGCGCGTTGGATGCGCTGACGCGGGGCAACCTGCAAGAGCAACTGATGCGAATCTGCGAAGAGAGTCGGGTGACGTGTTTGATGGTGACTCACGATGTGGATGAGGCGCTGCTGCTCTCCGATCGGATCGTCATGCTCACCAATGGCCCCGATGCTCACATTGGTCAGATTCTCGATATCCCCCTGCCGCGCCCACGCCAGCGCATGGAAGTCGTCAATCACCCCAGCTACTACGCGCTGCGGAACGAAATTATTTACTTCCTAAACCAGCAAAAGCGCGACAAAAAGCGCAAAGCTCAAGAAAGAGTCAAAGTGGCGATCGCCCGCAACGGTTTAGAAAAAGTCAATCTCGATATTGGGTTTATTCCCCTCACCGACTGCGCGCCGCTGATCATTGCCAAAGAAAAAGGCTTCTTTAAAAAGCACGGGCTAGAAGACGTAACGCTGCACCGCGAACCGAGTTGGAAAGCGATCGCCGAAGGCGTGACCAGCGGACGGCTAGACGCGGCGCAGATGGTAGCCGGAATGCCCCTAGGAATCACCCTCGGCATGAACGGCAAAGCCCCCCTGCCCGTGCTTACCGCGATGGTGCTGTCGCGCAACGGCGATGCGATCACCATCAGCAAAAAACTCTACGATCGCGGCGTGCGATCGCTGGCAGACTTCAAACAGTTGATCACTCAAACCCCCGGAGAGATCCACACGTTGGGCGTGGTGCATCCCGCGTCGATGCAAAATCTGCTGTTGCGCTATTGGCTAGCCTCGGCGGGCATTGACCCCGATCGTGACGTGAACCTAATCACGGTGCCGCCGCCTCAGATGGTAGCCAGTTTAGAAGCGGGAACACTGGACGGCTTCTGCGTGGGCGAACCGTGGAACTCGCGGGCCGTTCAAGACGGATTGGGAGTCGTGCTCACGACAACCCATGATCTGTGGACGGGCCACCCCGAAAAAGTTTTGGGCGTGCGCGAAGACTGGGCCACTCAACACCCTGAAACGCACTTGGCGCTGATGAAAGCCCTGCTCGAAGCCTGCGAATATTGCGATGAGCGTCGTCACCGCGAAGATATGCTCGACCTGTTAGCCCGACCTGAATATGTCGGGGCTGACGTGAAATATATTCGTCCTGGGTTCATTGCGCCCTATGCCTATGGCGGCGATCGCAAAGCCGAGTCGCTGCTGCGGTTCAATCAGTTTCACATTGAGCAAACCAACTGCCCGCAGCGCGTCGGTGCCCTGTGGATTTTGACCCAATTGGCCCGATGGGAGATCATTCCCGCTTTTCCTAAAAACTGGATTGAGATTCTCGATCGCGTCCGTCAAGTCGAACTCTATGGCGAAGCCGCCAAACAGGTCGGCTACCCCGGCACTGACCCAAACCGCAACTCTTTGACGCTGTTTGATGGCGTGGTGTTTAACCCCAATGACCCGATCGCTTATCTCAAATCTCTAGAGATCAGTCACGAGATTCACGTCGAAGAAATCTTGCTCGATCAGCCCAGCGATCGTGTCAAAAGCGCTGCCTAACCCGTCCTTATTCTCCCTTCTTCACCTATGCAGACCTTAACAGATTCGACTCCTCAAACTTTTCAGCCTGATGCGTTTCTCGTCGTCGATAACCTATCTAAGGTCTATCCGACCAAGAGCGGAGACTACACGGTTTTAGACCAGGTAAATCTCACGGTCAATGAGGGAGAATTTGTCTGCGTCATTGGTCACTCTGGCTGCGGCAAAAGCACGCTGCTCGATATGGTGTCTGGGTTTCGGCAGCCCTCTAGTGGTGAAGTTCGTCTGCAAGGGCAGCGGATTACGGAACCTGGGCCCGATCGCATGGTCGTCTTCCAAAACTACTCGCTGCTGCCTTGGAAAACGGCCTTTGAGAATATCTATCTAGCCGTCAACTCGGTCTACCCTGACAAGCCCAAAAAAGACAAAGAAGACATCGTGCACAAGCACCTAGCAATGGTCGGGTTAGAAGAAGCGGCGAACAAAAAACCCGGTCAACTGTCGGGCGGCATGAAACAGCGCGTCTCGATCGCTCGTGCTTTGGCCATTTATCCTCAAGTGCTGATTTTAGATGAACCCTTTGGGGCACTCGACGCGATCACCAAAGAAGAATTGCAGGAAGAACTCTTGCAGATCTGGACAGAGCACCGCGTCACCGTGCTGATGATCACCCACGACATTGACGAAGCGCTGTTTCTCGCCGATCGCCTCGTGATGATGACCAACGGCCCCGCCGCTAAAATTGGCGAGATTTTAGACATTCCCTTCCCCCGTCCGCGCATTCGCACGCAGATCATGGAAGATCCCCACTACTACACCCTGCGGAACCAAGCCCTCGATTTCCTATTCAGTCGGTTTGCGACCGATCACTAATCTTCTCTTCAACCATCATGCTCAAACTCACAGGATCTCGCTTGACAAACCTTCATAGCGCACGCACCGCAGAAGTATCAAGGCACACAGAAACAACCCTCGCCTCCGAGCAAGAATAGTGCCCACTTAAAACTAATCGACGGAGACCCCAACATCTGTGGCTGGGCATTCGAGCGCTGTCATTAAGAGACTTTTGGTATGACCCAACTCTCGTCCGCTTTGCCTTCTGATAGCCCCGATCGCTGTCTTTGCTATTACGTCAACGCCACCAGCCAGCTTCAGATGGTGCGAATCTCCCACCCCGTCACCGGGCGGTTTGAGCGCATGATATTTCCGGGGCAGCGCCTGCTCTTTGAAGCCTCGCCCGATGCCCTGCTCGAAATTCATGCCCACCGGGCAACCAGCCCAAGTCTTTTGGCTCAAATTCCCTGTCAGCAACTGCGAGTGCAGGAAAACCTTGCCCTCACTGCCGATCGTCCCGATGTCGTAGAACGCTTATGACTGATTCGACTAAGACCTTATGCCCTTACTGTGGGGTTGGCTGTGGGCTAGAAGCGCTTCCCCCGGCGCAGCCTGGCAAACCAACCAACCGCGACAAAGCAGGAACTCCCATTTGGCAAGTGCGCGGCGATCGCGATCACCCCTCTAGCCAGGGGATGGTCTGTGTCAAGGGGGCTACGATCGCCGAGTCGCTGCACAAAGATCGGTTGCAGTTTCCGATGATGCGAGAGTCTTTAGACGAGCCGTTTCGTCGAGTTAGTTGGGATGAGGCCCTCGATCGGGTTGCCCAGCAAATTCAAACCGTGCGCTCAACTCAAGGGGCTAATGCGGTCTGCATGTATGGGTCAGGGCAGCTACAGACTGAGGATTATTACATCGCTCAAAAACTGATCAAGGGCTGTCTTGGCACGAATAACTTCGATGCCAATTCGCGTCTGTGTATGTCATCTGCCGTGTCTGGCTATATTCAGAGCTTTGGGGCTGATGGCCCGCCCTGCTGCTATGACGACCTCGACGAAACTGATTGCGCCTTTATTGCAGGCAGCAACCTGGCTGAGTGTCACCCCATTCTCTTTAACCGACTGCGGAAGCACCACAAACAAGATCGCACCGTCAAATTAGTCGTGATCGATCCCCGCTGCACCCCCACGGCTGAAGTCGCCGATCTGCATTTAGCCATCCAGCCCGGAACGGACATTGATCTGTTCAACGGCATCGCTCATCTGCTGCTGAAGTGGGGCAAAATCGATGCGGCTTTTATTGATGACCATACGGCTTACTTTTCAGAGTTTGCGATCGTCCTTCAACACTACCCACCCCACCTAGTCGCCCAGCGTTGTGGCATCTCAGAAGCAGACTTAGAAACAGCCGCGAGATATTGGGGCGACTCAAAGCGAGTCTTATCGATGTGGTCAATGGGACTCAATCAGTCCAGTGAGGGCACTGCTAAAGTTAGAACGCTGATTAATCTGCACCTGATGACCGCTCAGATCGGCAAGCCCGGAGCGGGGCCTTTTTCCCTCACGGGTCAGCCCAATGCGATGGGAGGGCGTGAAGCTGGAGGGTTGGCGCATTTGCTACCCGGATATCGCCTCGTCAACAATCCGACGCACCGAGCCGAAGTTGAGCAGTTTTGGCGACTAGAGCCGGGATCGATTTCGGCGACTCCGGGGCTAACCTGCTGGGAGATGATCACGGGTCTGGAGCGGGAAGAAGTCGGTGTGTTATGGGTGGCGGCCACTAACCCGGCGGTGAGTATGCCCGATATTGAACGCACCAAAGCGGCGTTGAAGCGATCGCCCTTCACCGTCTATCAAGATGCCTACTACCCGACAGAGACGGCTGCTTATGCCCATGTGCTGCTTCCGGCGGCTCAGTGGAGCGAAAAAACAGGGGTCATGGTCAACTCTGAGCGGCGCGTCACCCTCTGCCCCAAGTTCCGCAGCCCGCCGGGGCAGGCTAGAGCCGATTGGGCCATCTTTGCCGAAGTCGGTCGGCGGCTCGGCTTCACCAAGCAGTTTGCCTTTAACAACGCTGCTGAGGTCTACAGTGAGTTTTCTCAACTCACCCACGATCGTCCCTGCGACCAGTCGGGGATCAGTCACGCTCGACTGCGGGCAGAAGGCCCTCTGCAATGGCCGCTCGCGGGAAAGATTGAGGACATTCGCCCTGAACTGAGGCCGGAGGGCGCACGGGTCAAGGGGGCCAGAATCGAGGTTGAAAAGCTTCAGGAGAAAAAGCCTGTTATTCAGCCTGCTGCGATCGTGCCTCAGCCCTCTAAGCGTCTGTATACCGATCTGCGGTTTCATACCCCTGATGGGCGAGCCAGATTTGCGGCCCACCATTCGCGGGGGCTAGCAGAACCGCCCGATGAGGGATATCCCTATGTGTTGACGACAGGGCGGCTCTATGGGCACTGGCACACGCTGACGCGCACAGGTCGCGTTGAGAAAATCATGAAGCTGCACCCCAACCCGTTTCTAGAGATTCACCCCCGCGATGCGGCCGCGATCGGGGTCAAAAACGATGAATGGGTGGAGGTGCGATCGCGGCGCGGTTTTGTCAGGCTTCCGGTTTTAGTCACGAAAGCGATCGTGCCAGGGGCCATGTTTGTGCCCATGCACTGGGGCGCTTTGTGGGCTGATCACGCCGAAGCCAATGCGTTGACCCATCCCGCTTGCTGCCCCGACTCGCAGCAGCCAGAGTTAAAGGCCTGTGCGGTGCAGGTCGTGCCAATCGACTTAAAGGCTGCCGCTCAAACCAGCGAATTGCTTGAAGACAAAGCCCTGCTGCCCTTACTCTCGATTCGGATTTAATCGAGCCGTGTTGATATCTATCCAACTTGGCGTAAGAGCGTTAATTCACGTTCTTAAAGCTGTCTGTCAATCTGTTGTTGAAACGAGTCTCGCAAACTAACAGCCAGAGCCGGAACCTGGACAGCGCGGCGCACCAAGTCTTTGGTCGCTTCACCCACATAGATTTGCACGATGTCAGCAACCGTGACGTTATGGTCATCTCGACTGACCTGTTCGATCGCGTCTCCTGCGCCGACCTCGCCTTCTCGAACGACTGAAAAATAAATGCCGCTGAGACGACTGTTGAGAAAGCGTTTGCTCATGTCGTCGCGCCCAAACTTGAGGTTGAGTTTAAAGCATGGAAACCGGGGCTGCGTCACCATCAGTTCGGCTGTGCCAATGCGAAAGCGATCGCCAATGTTGACGGTTGTCTCTGACAATCCCTCAATGGTCAAATTTTCGCCAAATGATCCCCAAGGCAACGCTTCCTCTGGTAGCTCTTGCCGCCAATAGGGATAATGCTCGACTGGGTAAGCATAAATAGCTTTCTCAACGCCCCCATGCACGGTCAGATCTGCCTGGCGATCGCCGTCTAGATTGAGCGATCGCATCATCAATCGTTCAGTCACGGGCTGTTTGAAGATGCCAGTCGTGACGGGCTTTCCCTTCCAGATCACGTCCTGCGGCAGCCCAACGCAAACAGAAATTAGTTTCATGTAACTCTTGTAACCCTAGGGCAACTTTACCATGGGTATAGGATCGTGGGTATAGGGTATCTTGGCGCGATCGTGCTGCCTTAACTCATAAATCCTGGTTCTCTTTCCGAGTTCTTTCAATACAGAAAGAATTCTTAGCGGTTTTCTAGGCAAGGTGGCTCCAAGCTAGATAGGGCAAATTTGCGGCTGTGGCGCGAGTCTGATCGCCCTGAGCCACCAGTTGACCACAGGCATCCCAAGTGCCTGCCTTCAGCATCATGCGGGAGCCTTCGCCCATCGAAATCGGCGCACTGAAATCACCGCACCGCACCTGCATCGCTTCTAGATCCACCGTGATCTCGACGTGCGGATCGGCAGTCACCATTTCCTGCAAGTGTTTAGCGATCGCAGAGTCAGTGATCACGCAGGGAATGCCCATGACCACGCAGTTACCAAAAAAGATCTCGGCAAAGCTTTCACCCACGATCGCGCCGATGCCCCATTTAGCGATCGCTTGGGGTGCGTGTTCGCGACTGGAGCCACAGCCAAAATTATCGTTAACGACGAGAACTTTAGCGCCTTGATATTGAGGTTGATCAAAAGGGTGTTGACCGTTAGATTGGGCCCGATCGTCGGCAAACACATCGGCTCCTAGCCCGTCAAAGGTGACGCAGCGCAAAAATCGGGCAGGAATGATCCGATCGGTGTCGATGTCGTTGCCCACTAAGGGAATGCCGCGTCCTGAAACTGTTTTGACTTCACTAACCATTGTTAACTCGCTGCTCCAATTGGGCTATTTTTTTAGATCTGATCTTCCTATCTTTCTGAATTCTAAAAGTGTGTTGGTTTTTATATATTTCTCATTGGTTAAATGGTGAAACTATTTTAGTTTTGCAGTCGTGATAGTGTTTAGTTATAAATTCTGAGATGATTAAAAAACATGCTAGTGATGTGTCTATTCAATTAATTTCAGTGTTTCTAATCGTCGTGAATGGGTTCATTTTACGTAGGTGAAGATGCCACAGTGTTTTTAGAGCAGTCCTTCTTGTTCTAACTCTTCGATCACTTGCAGCCCGCGAGTGTCACCGACTTTGAGCATTGCAGATTTAGCATCTTCGCGCACACCTACGTCTGAGTCTTCAGCAAACGACTCGATTAGAGCATCGATCGCCGTGGCGTAAATCACGTTTGAAGGGAGTTCTCGACAGAGTTGCCCCAAGGCCCAAGCCGCATTACTGCGAATGGCCGCCACTGGATCTTGTCTCAACGTTTCAATCAGGGGTGCCATTGCTGCCACGACCACCTCATAGCCCACCGATGCCATCTGAGCCAGCGCACTCGCTGCCCATAACCGCACTGCGGGAATGTCGGTTCTAACGGCTGTGATCAGCGTTTGCAAAGCGCGGCGATCGTGGCAGTTTCCCAATGCCCAGACCACGCCTTTACGCACATAGCCGTTCCAATCTTCGTTATATTGCTGAACAAGTGGCTCAACGGCATCGGCGCTAGGGTTGCGCCCCAAGGCATAAGCCGCACTCACCCGCACGAGAGGACAGGGATCACTCAGCAGGCGAATTAAATGGGGAATCGCCCGATCGTCTTGCAGTTCACAAAAGGCTCTTGTCGCCATCATTCTCTGCTGCACATCTTGCGATTCCAGGATGGCCAGCATCAAGTCGGGGTTGGGCTTATGGGCCTCTGACTCGTCTTCATCGATCGCAGGAATTTGATCTAGCGGGTCGGCTAAATCAGCGTCGAGATCCAAGACGGTCAACTCATCATCACTATACATATGTGTAACTTTACCGCACCAGACGACTAGAGAATTTTGAATCCAAAATTTCTCATCATTCTAGCGGCTTGACCATCCACAGCGATTGAGTTTGGTAGCCCAAGGTTTGATATAGCTGAACAGCAGGCTGATTAGAGGTGAAAACTTGCAAACCAATTTGGCGATCGCCTCTGGCTCGCGCCCAAGTTTCAGCATGATGCACCAGCGCCGCGCCAATGCCTTTGCGTCGATGGCTAGGCATCACATAGAGCAAGAAGATATGAGCGTGACGATCGCCGCTGGCTTGATCGATGGCGTTGCCCAGCCACAAACCCGCGATCGCAGACTCCACAAACCGCGAAGAGGGCAGACCTTCCGCCACCACAACCGAACCAAGATCAACCCACCAGATCGGGGTCTGACTAGAGAGATATTGCTCGATCGTCACGGCTAAATGAGCCAAGTCACTGGTGGGATAAAGCTCTTGATAAGTGCGCTGCATGAACTTCACCAGCAGCGCCCTGTCTAGCGTCGAACCTACTCGCAGCCGATAATCAGAGGGTAGCTGGTGAAACACAAGCCCATCATTAAAGCTTTTCGGAGGGGGCAAAATCGTCAGGTAGTCCCTTAATTAAGGCAGCCAGGGCAGGCGGCAACCCGGCCACGGTTTTTGAGTCGGGAGCCTGAGTTTGGTTACTAGCCGGATTGACCTCTTCGATCGGAGCCGGAGCCGCCATATCTGAAGGCAAAAAGATTCGGGCACTCACGGCCAGCAACGCAACTAAGAAAACCAGCACTACCAGCAGCGGGGCAACATACTGACGAAGAAAAGCCATAGGACGGGCGATCGCAATGAAGGGATTTTTCTAAAAAATTAGCTCAAGATTTGTAAAAACCTCTAATCTAATCCTACCGCTCTTGACCCCGCTGTGATGGAAAGATTTAAAGCTCATCTGAAGCGGTCGCCTCAGCATTCCACGGTGCAAAGAAGGGCAACAACACCAATCCCGGAAGTGCCAACACTGCCGTCATTGAAAAGAAGAGCGTCCAGCCCATCGCCGTTGCCCACTGACCCGCAGGCGCGACTAAAATATCTCGACTAAACGCCGCCAAACTTGAAAGCAGGGCATATTGAGTCGCTGACAAGCCCGCGTTGCAGAGACTCATCAAAAAGGCCACAAACGCGGCAGCTTCCAAGCCTGCGGTAAAGTTCTCCACATTGAGCGCAAACACCATCAGCAGATAGTTTTTGCCCACGATCGCCAGCAGCACATAAGAAAGATTGCCGATCGCTTGCAAAACGGCAAAAACCCACAGCGATCGATTCACTCCAATCTTGGTCATGATCGCCCCTCCTGCCAGCGTTCCGACGATAATTGCAGCGATCGCCAGCGCTTTTGGCGTAGCCAGATCGTCGGGACTAAAGTTCAAGCCTTTGTTGAGCAAAAAGGGCGTGGCCACGTTTCTCAAGAGAGAATCACCTAGCTTGTAGATGATGACAAACACCAAAATCAGCACCGCTTGCCGCGAGCCATTGCGCTGAAAAAATTCTTGAAAGGGCAAAACGACCGATTCTCTCAGCGTGCGCGGCGGCCGAATTTGCACCGTTGGCTCTGGCGCAAAAAAGGAGGTGATTAGCCCGATCGTCATCAGCGCCGCCATGATCAGATAAACCCATTGCCAAGGCATCCAGCCCGCTAACTGAAACGTCACCGCCCCCGCCACCAAAATCGCCGCTCGATAACCCAGCAAAAACAGGGAAGCCCCTGCACCCCGTTCTGGCTCCGACAACACATCGGTGCGGTAGGCATCGGCAACAATATCTTGACTGGCACTAAAAAACGCCACGACAAACGCCGCTAAGAAAAACGGACTGGCAGACAGCGATTTAAAGGTCTCCCAAAATTCACATAAGCCCCTGAGCCAAGGCGCATTGCGACAAACGTCGGTCGAATTCACTGCAAACTGATTCAAATGCGTTGGGTCTTGGAATGCCATTAGCGCGATCGTCACTATCAGCCCAATCTGAGTCACCACTAGCCAGCCGCGCCGCCGTCCCAAAAGCGGAGGAACGTAGCGATCGAGCAGCGGCGACCAGAGAAACTTCAGCGAATAGGGGACGGCAGCAATGCTAAACGCAGCAATCACTTTTAGGTCTACGCCTTCTTTAGTGAGCCAAGCTTGCAGGGGATCTTTGCTGGTTAGATAGAATGGTAACCCCGAAGAAAACCCCAGCAGCAGCAGCGCCATCATCTTGCGGCTTTGAAAAACTTTTAGCAGGGATGGAGACGGTTTCACCAGCAACTCCTCTTGAGACGGGCAAACGGAAAATGCGTTCTGGCCATCATCTCACAGCCCTGTCTGATCATCTCAGCCGCTAAGTTTTGGAGAGGTGAATGGGCCCGATCGCCCCGCTTGAATCTTCGATCGAGTCATATCTTTACAAAGCGACAATTAACGACGTAATTGATAACGATCGTTTATCTAACGCTACAGAATTCCTCAAGTAATGCTTATCAAGATCCTGATATCATCCTTAAGAAGATGTTATCTAGCCACTTAATGAGGCATGGCTGAAAACTTGATTTCAAACTTTGAGATCAAATGTGAAAAGTCGATCCCCCATCGGTGTAAGGTACATAAGTTGGACTACCCAACGTAGGTCAGGCAGTTTGTCTGAGCGCTGTTGGTGCTGCTTGCTGAGAAATTTTTGACGATTTAAACAGGAAGGGAGATATGTCGTACGCTCAAACCAAAACCCAGGCGAAAGCTGGGTATAAAGCTGGGGTTCAAGATTACCGCTTAACCTACTACACCCCAGACTACACGCCTAAAGATACCGATATTTTGGCAGCGTTCCGGGTCACTCCTCAGCCTGGCGTTCCCCCCGAAGAAGCCGCAGCCGCAGTTGCCGCAGAATCCTCCACAGGAACCTGGACGACCGTCTGGACAGACTTGCTGACTGACCTCGATCGCTACAAAGGACGTTGCTACGACATCGAGCCTGTCAAAGGTGAAGATAGCCAGTTCATCGCCTACATCGCGTATCCGTTGGACTTGTTTGAAGAAGGCTCTGTCACCAACCTGTTGACCTCTCTCGTCGGCAACGTGTTTGGTTTCAAAGCTCTCAAAGCGCTGCGTCTAGAAGACCTTCGCATCCCCGTTGCTTATTTGAAGACCTTCCAAGGGCCTCCTCACGGCATTCAGGTTGAGCGCGACAAAATCAACAAATATGGTCGCCCCATGTTGGGTTGCACCATCAAGCCAAAGCTTGGTTTGTCGGCTAAAAACTACGGACGCGCCGTTTACGAATGTCTGCGCGGTGGTTTGGACTTCACCAAAGACGACGAAAACATCAACTCCCAGCCGTTCCAACGCTGGCGCGATCGCTTCCTGTTTGTGGCAGACGCGATTCACAAGTCTCAGGCAGAAACCGGAGAAATCAAAGGTCACTACCTGAACTGCACCGCCGCAACCTGCGAAGAAATGCTGAAGCGGGCCGAGTACGCCAAAGAACTCGAAATGCCGATCATCATGCACGACTTCTTAACGGCTGGCTTTACCGCCAACACCACGCTGGCGCACTGGTGCCGCGATAACGGAGTCTTGCTGCACATTCACCGCGCCATGCACGCTGTGATTGACCGTCAGAAAAACCACGGCATTCACTTCCGCGTCTTAGCGAAGTGTCTGCGGATGTCTGGTGGCGACCACATTCACACCGGAACCGTTGTCGGTAAGCTCGAAGGCGACAAAGCGATCACCTTGGGTTTCATCGACCTGCTGCGTGAAAACTACATTGAGCGCGATCCTTCTCGCGGTATCTACTTCACCCAAGACTGGGCTTCGATGCCGGGTGTCATGGCCGTTGCTTCCGGTGGCATCCACGTTTGGCATATGCCTGCGTTGGTTGACATCTTCGGCGATGATTCTGTCCTGCAATTCGGTGGCGGCACCCTTGGACACCCTTGGGGTAATGCACCGGGTGCAACTGCTAACCGCGTCGCGCTTGAAGCGTGCGTGCAGGCTCGTAACGAAGGTCGTGACCTCATGCGTGAAGGCGGCGACATCATTCGTGAAGCGTGCCGTTGGTCGCCTGAGTTGGCGGCTGCTTGTGAGCTGTGGAAGGAAATCAAGTTCGAGTTCGAGGCTGTCGATACCGTTTGATCACCAGCTTGAACTTTGGGTTTTGGATTTTAGCGTTAAAGTTTAATCTAAAATCTAAAACCTAAACTACTTCGCTCATGGATCTCAAGCGAATTGCGAAAGATACGACTAAGACGCTAACGAGCTACCTGACTTATCAGGCGGTGCGGGTGGTGATTTCCCAGTTGGATGAAACTGAACCGAAGCGGGCCTATTGGCTGCATCAATTCTCTGCACGAGAAAAGATTCAGGATGGCGAAGCATATTTGCAAGCGCTTTTTCAGGAACGGCAGGATCTGGCATTCCGCATTTTGACGGTGAGAGAACATCTTGCCAATGAGATTGCTGAGTTTTTGCCAGAGATGCTGCGATCGACGGTTCAGCAAGCCAACATGGATCAGCGCCGCCAGCAGTTAGAGCGGATCACGCAATTCAATTCGACGACTCCCAATTCTTCTATCGACTCGTCAGAACCTTTTGATGAAGCGGCTAACGACGAGTCGGCCTAACCTTAAAAACGCAAAACCTTCGATCGAGGAAATTCATGAAAACTCTGCCTAAAGAGCGCCGTTACGAAACTTTTTCGTATCTTCCTGCGCTGACCGATGCTCAAATCGCGCGTCAGATTCAGTACACGATCGACCAGGGCTATTTCCCCTGCATCGAGTTCAACGAAACGTCTGAACCCGAAACCTACTATTGGACGATGTGGAAGTTGCCTCTGTTTAACGCAACCAGCCCTCAAGAAGTGCTCAACGAAGTGCAACAGTGCCGCTCTGAGTATTCGCACTGCTACATTCGTGTCGTTGCGTTTGACAACATCAAGCAGTGTCAGGTGATGAGCTTTATCGTTCACAAACCCGGCAGCAACAACACCAGCAGCAGTGGCGGCGGCGGTTATCGCTACTAATATCGATTAGCTAGTTGATTTAAGCGGGGTAGGTGAAAATCTATCCCGCTTTTTAGTAGGTTCAAAGTTTCCATCCCTTCTAGATGCAACTAAGCAAAAGCCGTGACACGATATCGGATGTGGAAATCCTTGGCTTGTGGGTTCTTGGGGTTTGGATTTTCTTTAACGTCAAAAACTTGGGTTGCCTGCAATAGTTTCCCAAGCTGCTTAAAACCATAGTTTTTAGGACTAAAATCTGGACAGAGTTTTCTGATTTGTGCGCCTAGAGTTCCTAAGTTTGCCCAGCCGTCTTTACCGACGATCGCTTCATAGGCCTTCTTCAAAAGCTTCAATAATTTTTTGTCAATCTTTAAGATTAGCTCATTCGTAGTTTGGCAGTCTTTCGCAGTTTGTTTAGTCGTGTTTATCGACTCAGAAATGCTGCTCTTAAGCTCTGTTTGTTGCTTTTCAGTACAGGTTTCTAAAAGTTTTAACCCCTCTGTGTAGATGAATTTGTCGCAAGCACTCACAAAAGCTTCTGGCGTTTTTTGCTCACCAAATCCATAAACAACTAGCCCCGCTTCTCGAATGCGACTGGCTAAACGAGTGAAATCGCTATCACTAGACACAATGCAAAACCCGTCAAAGTTGCGCGTGTAGAGCAAATCCATTGCATCAATGATCAGAGCGCTATCGGTCGCATTTTTGCCCGTCGTATATCTAAACTGCTGCATCGGCTGAATCGCAAGTTTGTGTAACTTAGCTTTCCAGCTAGCAAGCTGGCCGTTTGTCCAGTCGCCATAGATGCGCTTGACGTGGGTCGTTCCAAATCGGCTTGCTTCCATTAAAAGTGCTTCGATTAGGTCGGCACTGGCGTTTTCTGCATCAATTAGCACCGCGAGCCTTTTGTCTTTAGCGGGTAGTTCACTGTCCATTTGTGTTTTCGATCGCCCAAACGATTCCTCACTCTATAAATACCCAGACATTCCCTCCGATTACGGGTCGGGCCTTCTTTTTAGCCCAACCTGTTAAAAACAAGGGCAAAATGGCCAGACTAGAGAGATGTCATTTGCCCAGTGTCTTGCTGAACGCCCCAGACACAATTCACTGTCGGCGATCGGCTGTTCCCCATCTTTGCGAAGGAGTTAGTTATTGATGGAATATACAATTCCAGAGCTTGATACCGTTAGCCGCCAGTTGGTCAGCTCAGAGCGTCTTAAAAAGACCAAAATGCTGGTGGTTGACGATGAGCCAGATAATCTTGATCTGCTTTATCGCACCTTTCGCCGAGACTTTCAGGTTCTCAAAGCCGAAAGCGGAATTCAAGCTCTAGAAGTGCTGTCTGCTGAAGGCGAAGTCGCGGTGATTATCTCTGATCAACGGATGCCTGAGATGAAAGGAACGGAATTTTTGAGTCGCACCGTCCCAAAATTTCCTGACACCATGCGGATTATTCTCACCGGATTTACGGACGTTGAGGATCTGGTCGAAGCGATTAATTCAGGTCAGGTCTATAAATATATTACAAAGCCTTGGGACCCTAACGAACTCAAAGCAGTGGTGCAGCGAGCCGCCGAGACTTATGAACTGCTGAAACAACGCACGGAAGAATTGCGGCGATCGCAGGCTCAAACTGCTCTGCTCTCGACGATCGTTTACGTGGCTCAAGAGTCAGTCAGCTTAGAAAGCACCCTGGAACCGATCGCCACTGCCTTTGGCAAAAATTTTCTGGCCGATGGCTGCATTTTGCAACTGGTTGATAAAGGAACGCTGACGGCTGACGGCAGCTACAGTGTGGCCGAGCCTTTAGAGAATTGGTTAGAAAAAGACCCGATGGTGAAAGATGCGATCGCTGCTCAAAAAATGCAGGTGTCTGTAAATGTCCCTGCCGATGCCAGTTTGTCAGAGGTTCCTCACTACGCTAAGGCTGGCGTTCAGGCACACCTGATAGTTCCTGTGACGCTGCGGGGCGAAGTGCTAGCGGTGTTATCGCTGCAATGGCAGCAGCCTTTCACCCTCAGAGAAGATGAATTGATGCTGCTGCATCTTTCTGCCCAACAGGTGGCGCTAGCCCTAACCTGTAGCCGTTACGCTCCGGCGATCGCATTGCGCTGAACCGATTCTTACGATTTAGCAGCGTATGGCCAAAAAGCAGGTATTTAAAATTTAGAATTCTAACTATCTGCTTTTTTCATTGGGTTTTCACTCCAAAATTGATGAATTCTGATCAAATCCAAGCTCTGTTCGATCGCATCGCTCCTGTTTACGATGAGCTAAATACGGTTCTCAGTTTCGGTCAGCACCGCGTCTGGAAACAAATGACGGTCAAGTGGAGCGGCGCTAAACCCGGCGATCGCTGTGTCGATCTGTGCTGTGGCAGTGGGGATATTGCCCAGATGTTAGCCGAAAAAGTGGGCAAAACGGGGCAGGTTTATGGCGTTGATTTTTCTTCGGCTCAGTTGCAGGTGGCGCACGATCGCGGCGATCGTCGCTGCCTCAAACCGCCCATTCACTGGGTCGAATCGGATGTTTTAACGCTTCCCTTTGAGGGCAACCAGTTTGATTGCGCCACGATGGGCTATGGTCTGCGAAACGTCACCGATATTTTGCTCAGTTTGAAAGAAATTCACCGAGTTCTTAAGCCAGGTGCCAAAGCCGCCATTCTTGATATGCACCGTCCTAGTAACGCGTGGGTGCGATCGTTTCAGAAGTGGTATCTCGACGAAGTGGTGGTTCCGGCGGCGCATCGGCTGGGCTTCACCGAAGAATATGCCTACATCGCTCCCAGTCTCGACAAATTTCCGACGGGTGCCAAGCAAGTCAGCCTTGCCAACCAAGCCGGATTTGCGTCTGCCACACACTATCCCACTGCCGGGGGTACGATGGGAGTGTTAGTGATACAGAAATAGAGTTCTCAGTTTGAGACTCACGCCTCCCACCTTCACTCAAAACGGCTGCCTTGGATCTTTCTACGCTCTGGCTTTTTGTCGCTCCTCCAGTTGTTGGCGGAATTATTGGATATTTCACCAATGATGTCGCTATCAAAATGCTGTTTCGCCCCTATCGGGCCCTCTATCTGGGAAAACAGCGCGTTCCCTTCACGCCCGGTCTGATTCCTCGCAATCAAGAACGCCTCGCCAAACGCATCTCTGACACGATCATGGGGTCGTTGTTGACTCCCGACGAATTGCAAAAATTGGCTCGGCGGCTGCTGCAAACTGAGCGGGTGCAGAGTGCTTTGCTGTGGCTACTAAAACTAGCGCTAGAGCAGCTTGAATCAGACAAAGAGCAGAAAACTGCCAAAATCCTGGCAAACATTTTGCGCGATTTGTTTGGACAGTCACTGCCGCGGCTTCTCAAGGTGCTGGCACGGCGCGAAGAGTTTCTAGAAGAGCAGTTGAATCAGATTTTCGATCGCGTGATTCTAGAGTTTCAACTCAATGATGATCAGTCGGGAAAGCTAGCAGATTGGGTGACTCAAGTGGTGGCACCGCCCGATCGCATTCGTCAGGTGTTGATTGATTTTTTGACCGATCGCAATATTCAAGTCATTGACGAGGGCTTTCGCGAAAAAACGAGCGGCACTTATTGGGTGGTCGCTAATCTTTTTGGAGTTCGCAACTCGCTGGTTCGCCTACGCGCTTTTTGTTTAGACGAGAAAGAAGCCTGCAACACCGTTTTGGCAGAGTTGGTCTTCTCGCTGGGCGTTAAATCGCGCCTAAAAGAATGGCTGCAAAACCTGTCGCTGCAAAATCTCCCCGTTTCGACCGTTCGACAACTCCGCAAAACCATGCGCGAAAGCGTCCGGCACTATCTGCAAGACCGAGGGGCTGAAGTGTTGCAGGGCTTAAGTGAGTCGGTCGATTGGGAAAACGTGGCATCGGTAATTTTGACTCGGCTGCAAACGTCAGACGCGGTGACTGGCTCATTAGAAGTGATCAGTCAGGAGTTGGCGTTGATTTTAGAGCGATATCTGGAGCGAGATCTTGAAACGATCGTGGCTCAGGCGATTCCGATTTTGAATATCGATCAGGTGATTACCGATCGCGTCAAAGCTACGTCTCCCGCAGATTTAGAGAACGCGATTAACGGCATTGTCAAAAGTGAACTGCAAGCGATCGTCAATCTGGGCGGAATTCTCGGCTTTGTGATTGGTCTGCTACAATCGGCGGTTTTGCTGATTCGCTAGCGAAACTAATTCACACCATTCTCATCTTCATCGCTTTTCATCAGCCGATCGATATCATGTTTGAGCGATTGCAGTGACTGTTGACGAGTTCGCCGTGACTCTTGGCGATATTTTTTCGTGTCCAGTCTAGGTTCGTATTGTGCTTCACCCTTTTTGCTTTTGAGCTTCATCATGGCATCGGGGTCAGACTGCTGATTGAGATGAGCTTGAAAGACGATCGCTTCTCCTAAAAACGTCAGATAGTGCTCATAGCGCTCCCATTCTCCCCGCACCACACACCCTGGCTCATCGCGGTGCATACAATCATTAAACTGACATCTTGCCTCTGCTAATCTCTGCCGAATTTCTGGAAAATAGCCCGCCAAATCTTCTGGAGAGCGGTCTAGATCCGGCTGATTAAACCCAGGCGTATCGGCTAGCAGCCCGCCCAAGGGCAACTCAAATAGCTCTGTATGGCGCGTGGTGTGGCGACCCTTTGCCAGTTTGCCCGACACTGCCGCCGTTCGCAAATTTGCAGCGGGAATCAGTTGATTGATCAGACTCGACTTGCCTACCCCTGACGGGCCAGCGACCACGGTAATTTTTTGACTGAGGCGATCGTTAATCTCTGCCAGACCCCTGCTCTGACGCACGCTGATAAAAAGCGGTCTGTAGCCCCAGGCTGCTAATCGCTCTGACCAATGGTGCCGCTCTTCTAACGTTGCGAGGTCGCTCTTACTCAAGCAAAGACAGACCTCTGAGCCAGTTGATTCAGCCTTGATGAGAAATCTGCTGAGTTGATAAGGCTCGATCGGGGGTTCTGCCAGCGCGAAGACTAAAAGAATTTGATCGGCATTAGCGATCGGCGGGCGATCTAATTCAGAACGCCGAGGAAAAATCTCGGCGATCGCCCCACTTCCTTGAGTCCAATCTGGCTCCTCAACGCGCACCCGATCGCCCACCATCACCCGTTGACCAATCTTTTTTAAGAGCGATCGCCGAGTGCACAACAGCATCAGTTTCGGCTGCTTACCCTCTAGCCGCACCCAATAATAATTTGCTTGAACCGCTAAGACCTTGCCCAAAAGAGGTGCTGACTTCGGCAAAGAATTGATCTCATCAGACCCGCAGGTTAATTCTGACTCAGAACTCATAATCAAGAGCCTTTCGAGACTAGCACCGGACTTTCACCGCAAAGAACCCCGATCGCTCTTCGATCGCCTCAACGCGATATCCTTCCATCGTCAAACTGTCGGGCACCTGCTCGATCGGCTCTCCTGGGTCAAGCCAAACTTCTAGCAAAGAACCGGGCTGCATCTGCTCTAGACGCAGTTTAGTGCGAACAAAGTTAATCGGGCAAGGGGTGCCCCGCAGATCCATCGGCATGGTCAGAGAATCAGAGCTACTCATCCGCCAAACACCTTACCGAAAAACCCTTCAATTCCGCCTTTTCCGACCCGATCGCCCCGAATTTTCGCCAGTTTCTCCAGCAATTCTCGCTCTTCGACGCTAATGCGGGCTGGGATATCGACTGAAATCGTAATCAGATGATCGCCTCGGCTCACCGGGTTTCCTAACTTGGGCACCCCTCGGCTTTCTAATGTCAAAACCGTGTCTGGCTGCGTTCCGGGCGGAACGGTTAACTCTTCGGTGCCGTCTACAGTGTTGATCTCTAGACGACTCCCCAAAATTGCTTGCAGGTAGCTCACCTTGATCTCAGACAAGATGTTGATGCCCTCTCGCTGAAACTCAGCATCTTCGTTGATGAATAGATAGACATAGAGATCGCCCGGCGGGCCATTGCGCTGCCCTGCGTCACCTGCCTCTGAAACTCGCAGGCGAGTGCCGTTGTCTACCCCAGCCGGGATGGTGATTTTGAGCTTCTTAGTTTCTTGGCGTTGCCCATCGCCGCCGCAAACTTCACACTTTTCTTCAACGACCTGCCCCGTTCCATTGCAGGTTGGGCAGACCGAGACTTGAGTAAAGCTGCCAAAAGGGGTGCGTGTGGCTCGACGAACTTGCCCCGCCCCAGAACAGGTCGAACAGGTGCGGGGACGGGTTCCAGGCTTTGCGCCTGAGCCAGTACAGTTCGTGCAGGTTTCTAAGTGGCTGATGCGAATTTCTTTTTCGCCACCAAAGACAGCTTCCCGAAAATCGAGCTTCAGGTCTAGCCGCAGGTCATCGCCTCTAACGGGGCCGCCTCGTCGTCGAGCGGTTTGTTGACCGCCAGGAGCACCGCCCGAAAAGCCATTAAAGAAGCTTTCAAAGATGTCTGCAAAGCCTCCCATGTCGCCGACATCAAAGCCAGCACCCGCCGCCGAGCCAACTCCTGCCTCGCCAAATCGATCGTAGCGGGCGCGGTTGTCGGGTTCTGAAAGCACTTCATAAGCCAGATTAATTTCTTTAAACCGCTCTTCGGCTCCCGTCTCTTTATTGACATCGGGGTGATATTTGCGAGCTAAACGGCGATAGGCTTGCTTAATTTCTTCCTTGTCTGCTTCACGAGCGACACCAAGAACTTCATAATAGTCACGAGCCATAGAACGCTGTGTCAGGGGTAGAGGGGGCTAGGTTCTCAAACTTCTCACGAGTCACAATTTTGGCTAAGTCAAAATCGACGCTTCAGACCTAAATCTAGCATTTATGCAAGAAATCTAGCGAACGGATGAGGATGAGGTCACAAACTTTGGTGAATCAAAGGCTTTGATCGAATAGACCTGAATAGTTTTGATTAATCTACTGCTTCATAGTCAGCCGTAATCGTAGCATCATTTGCAAAATCTGCTGGAATAGTCGCGTCGTTATCAAAGTCAAAATCGCTGTTAGAAGCAGGTTTCTTGGGAGCGCCGTTGCTGGATGATTGGCCAAAGTCTTCGCTGTCTTGATTGAGACCTCCATAGACGGCAGCGCCGATCGCAAACAAAATCTGTTGCAGCGCATCCACTTTTTGCGTTAGATCCTCAATGCTGATTTTGGGGTCGGCGATCGCAGTTTTCAGTTCAGCGACTTTTTCGTTGGCCTGATCCTTCAGGCTAGTGCTGATAAACTCGCCATTGTCTCGCATCGTAGACTCATAGCTAGAAAACAAGTTGTCTGCCTTGTTTCGTAGCTCAACGCGATGCTTCCGCCGAATATCTTCTTCGGCAAAGACTTCTGCCTCTTGCTTCATGCGCTCAATCTCACTACCGCTCAAGCCGCCAGTATTCGAGATTTCGATGCTCTGTTCACGATTAGTGCCCTTATCGCGGGCAGAAACTTTGAGAATGCCGTTGGCATCAATGTCAAAGGCAACCTCAATTTGTGGAACGCCGCGAGGTGCGGGTGGAATGCCCGTCAGTTGAAATTTGCCCAGACTCTTGTTGTCTTTTGCCATCGCTCGCTCACCCTGCAAGACGTGAATCTCAACCGAGGTTTGTCCGTCGGTGGCCGTCGAGAAGACTTGAGTTTTGCTCGTGGGAATGGTGGTGTTGCGCTCGATCACTCTGGTGAAGACTTCTCCCAAGGTTTCGATTCCCAGAGAGAGGGGGGTCACATCCAGCAGCAGCAGATCTTTAACTTCTCCACCGAGCACCCCAGCTTGGATGGCTGCGCCTAGGGCAACGGCCTCGTCAGGGTTAATGGAGCGATCGGGCGCTTTGCCATTAAAGAATTTACGCAACGCATCTTGAACAGCCGGGATGCGCGTGGAACCGCCCACCAAAATAATCCGATCGATTTCGTCGATCGTTAACTCAGCGTCTTTGAGCGCCTGTCGCATCGGCTCGATCGTGTTTTGGATCAAGGTGCTGGCAAGCTCTTCAAATTTAGAGCGGGTCAACTCAGTTTCTAAATGCTTGGGGCCCGTGTCATCAGCCGTGATAAACGGCAAATTTATAGAGGTGCTCAACGTGCCAGAAAGCTCAATCTTGGCTTTTTCTGCGGCCTCTCGCAGACGTTGCAGGGCCATCTTATCTACCGAGAGATCGATGGTTTCTTGCTGGCGAAACGCCTCAATCATCCACTGCACGATGCAGTCGTCAAAGTCATCGCCGCCCAAGTGGTTGTTGCCAGAGGTAGCTTTGACTTCAAAAACGCCGTCTCCCAACTGAAGAATTGACACGTCGAAGGTGCCACCTCCCAAGTCAAATACGAGAACGCACTGTTCTTGATCTTGCTTGTCTAAACCATAGGCCAGGGCAGCAGCCGTCGGTTCATTGATAATTCGCAGCACTTCTAGACCGGCGATCGTGCCTGCGTCTTTCGTGGCTTGACGTTGAGCATCACTAAAATAAGCGGGAACTGTGATCACGGCTTGCGTCACCGTCTCTCCTAAATAGTTCTCAGCATCCTGCTTGAGTTTTTGCAGAATCATGGCTGAGATTTCTTGAGGAGTATAGTTTCGCCCCCGAATCTGCACGTCTACGGTGTCATCTTTGCCCTTGACACAGTTGTAGGGAACGCGAGAACGCTCTGTCTGGGTATCGTCCCAACGGCGACCAATAAAGCGTTTGATGCTAAAAATCGTGTTTTCAGCATTTGTGACAGCCTGACGTTTGGCTAGTTGACCCACCAACCGATCGCCAGCTTTGCCAAAGCCAACCATGCTAGGGGTGGTTCTGCCGCCCTCAGAGTTAGAAATGACAACGGGCTGACCGCCCTCTAAGACAGCAACGCAACTGTTGGTCGTGCCTAAGTCGATACCAATGACTTTTCCCATAGCTAGCGTCGGTGAAGATTATGCGAGATGAATGCAGACTTGAGAGATTGATGCCACTGATAGCATGAGTTTTTCGTAATGACTCACGAAAGTTATTCACCCACTCAGTTGCTTAATCCGAATTATTCCCCATCCCCAAATATTTGTAACGTAATAGCTGCAGATCAAACAGACACCAAGCCTTAAATTACTTGGTTTTGAGCGTAGCACGGGCTTTTGTCTGACCGCAATAAAACGCCACCTTTGGAGGTTGGGATCACTCAGCCGCTTCGGCAGTTGCCGAGTCACCCTCGTTTTCGGGTGGGGCGGCTACTTTAACCATAGCGTGTCGTAAAACGCGATCGCCCAGCATATAGCCCCGCACTAGCTCCTCAATCACCGTGCCTTCGGGATGTTCGCTGGTGGGTTCTCGCATCACGGCTTCATGGAGGTTGGGGTCAAACTCCTTGCCATCCGATCGCATCGGCGCAACCCCGACCCGTTTGAGACAATCCACCAGTTGCTTATAAACACTTTGATAACTTTTGTGAATGTTCATTTCCCCATCGGTTTGGGGTTTGATGTGCGATCGGGCCCGCTCAAAGTTATCGACCACGGGCAGCAACTCATTCAGCGTAGAGCACTTGACCTGTTGCTCTAAGTCTTCTTTCTCCTTCTGAGTTCGTCTGCGGAAGTTTTCAAAATCCGCCACAATTCGCAGATATTGATTGTTTCGGTCTTCTAGCTGCGCCTTGAGAGCTTCTAACTCTCGTTCCTTAGTTGCAAAGGTTGAGCGCAGATCCATAAACGCTGCTTCATAGTCGGTGTCGTCTTCTACCGCATTCTCAGGGAGAGCAGTCTCGGCTCCTAGCGGCACATCAGACGCTTGCACCTCGGTCTCATCTCCGCCGATCGGCACCCCTTCTGAAGTCGTTGCTGAGGCTTGAGCCTCTTCTAGCTGATTTTCTTCGTCAATCATCGTGCGCTTATCCCCTCATTAAAGATCGCTTACCTTAGTCAAGGCTCCCTTTCATCCTACCTAATCATCGTTTACAGGATGCCAGGCTTCTGCGACCTATCAAACGTAATGGATCATATCCTGACTAAAGCATTCTGACTGAATTTCATTAACAGCGATCGGGGCAAAGTCACTGCTGGCTCTTAAAATGCAGGCACCAAAAAAGGATCTTCTCAAAATAGTCCTAGAAAACTCTGACGAGAGCTATCGACAACCGCTATCATCTGTACCAACTTCTCTATTGCGATCGCCGTGCAATCAGCAAATGGCGACTAAGACCTTCAGGTTTGATGGAGCATTCCACGCCCCCTCCCTGGCTTCGGCAATTTCGGTGAGAGATTTGACGAGTCTTTCTAAATTTTTTGGGAACATTTTACAAGGAGATCTTCGTTCAGCCATCATGACTAACTCCTCTTCTCAGCGCCGCGCTCTGATTGTCCAAAACAATTCCTCTCCGTTTGGAAACAAGCTGATCCAGTCTGGCTTTGTCAACAGTGAGCAGTTAAACCAGGCCCTCGCTGAGAGTCGCCGATCGGGTGAGTCTCTGGCCACCGCCTTAGAGAGAATTAAGGGACAGCCGCTTCCACCAGACCTGCTTCGCCAATATAAAAAGCAACAGCTATTTGAACTGAAGATTCTCTACGGGGTGGAGTCTCTCGACCCAGAGATCAGCGAAATCTCGGCCAATCAGATGAGTCAGTTGATCGATACCCTGATCCCGATCGAGATCTGTAGCCGCTATAAATTATTACCCCTGGCCCAGAGCAACGCTCAACCACCCTTTGTATTGGTGGCCATGGTTGACCCCGACAACCTGGCCGCTCAAGACGATCTAAACCGGATTCTGCGCTCAAAAGGGTTGAGCCTCCAGCGATTAGTCATCACATTAGAAGACTATCAGCGCTTGATGTCACAACACCGTGACACTGCTCTAGAACTCCAAAAGCAAATGGAGCAGCAGTCAAAAGTCGATGTCAAGTCCGACTTAGAAGGCTTAGAGTCTCTGGGTGAAGACATTGACGATAGCTCGTCTGAAGATCTAGATGCCTCTGATGCAGAAGCGGCTCCCATCATTGCCTTAGTGAACAAAATTTTGATTAAAGCCCTGCAAATGGGCGTGTCAGATATTCATATTGAGCCACAAGAAGAGGTCTTGCGAGTTCGCTTTCGCAAAGATGGCGTGTTGCAAGAAGCGTTTGAACCCTTTCCCAAAAAGATTATTCCTGCTGTCACGGCGCGATTCAAAATTATTTCGCTGCTTGATATTGCAGAAAGACGAGTGCCTCAAGACGGGCGCATTCGCCGCATCTATGACGGTCGCAAGGTTGACTTTCGAGTCAATACGCTTCCTAGCCGTTACGGTGAAAAGGTGGTCTTGCGGATTTTGGACAACGCGGCGACTCAACTGGGTTTAGACAAGCTGATCACCGATCGCGTGTCGCTAGAAACCGTTCAAGAAATGGTCAGTCGTCCGTTTGGGCTGCTGTTGGTCACAGGCCCTACCGGGTCTGGTAAAACGACCACCCTCTACTCGGCTCTGGCTGAACGCAACGATCCCGGTGTCAATATCAGCACGGTAGAAGACCCGATCGAGTATTCACTGCCTGGGTTGACTCAGGTGCAGGTGCTGCGCGAAAAAGGCATGGACTTTGCAGCCGTGCTTCGGGCTTTCTTGCGGCAAGATCCCGATGTGATTCTCGTCGGTGAGACCCGTGACCGCGAAACTGCTAAGACGGCGATCGAGGCCGCCCTCACCGGGCACCTGGTTTTAACCACCTTGCACACCAATGACGCAGCAGGCGCGATCGCTCGACTGGATGAGATGGGTGTCGAACCCTTTATGGTGTCAGGTGCTCTCTTGGGAGTCGTGGCTCAACGCCTTGTGCGTCGAGTTTGTGATGAGTGCAGACAGCCCTACACGCCCTCGACCGAAGAACTGGCGCGGTTTGGGTTATCGAGTGCGGGAGACTCTCAGCTAACGCTGTTTAAAGCCAACACACTCCAACCCCAGGAGATTCATCAAGCCAGAGCCAACGGCACCTTATGTCAGAAATGCAGTGGCGGCGGTTATAAAGGGCGCTTGGGGGTCTATGAAGTGATGAAGGTGACCGAACGAATTCAAACCTTGATTACGGAGGGGGCACCCACTGAACGAATCAAAGAAACGGCGGTCGAAGAAGGGATGCAAACCTTGCTTTCCTATAGCCTCAATCTAGTGCGTACAGGCTTGACGACCTTTGAAGAAATCGAACGGGTCACCTTTACCGACACTGGTTTAGAAGCCGAATTGCGGGCCAAACGCAAAAGCTCGCTGACCTGTCGAGGCTGCGGCGCAGAGATGCAGCAAGAGTGGTTAGACTGTCCATACTGCACGACTTCACGGTTCCAAGACTAGTTGCTATCTGCTGGCACCTCACTGATCCCACGATCGCGACCCAGCGATCGTGGGGTAGACTCAATTTCAAAAACCGATCTAGACATTCATCCCCAAGTACCCAAGGAGCAAACCGTATGGAGTTGATGATTGAAGACCTGATGGAGCAACTGATCGAGATGGGAGGGTCTGACTTGCACCTGACCGCCGGGTTACCTCCCTATTTTCGGATCAGTGGACACCTTCAGCCCATTGGCGACCAAGTGCTCAATGCTGAGGAGTGTCAGCGCCTAATTTTCAGTATGCTCAACAACACCCAGCGCAAAAATCTAGAGCAAAATTGGGAGCTAGACTGCTCCTATGGGGTGCGGGGTTTAGCCCGCTTCCGGGTCAACGTCTACAAAGACCGGGGCACCTACGCGGCGTGCTTACGGGCACTCAGTTCTAAAATTCCTAACTTTGAAAAACTGGGGCTTCCTGATGTCGTGCGAGAAATGTCGGAAAAGCCTAGAGGCTTGATTTTGGTGACGGGCCCAACAGGTTCTGGTAAAACGACCACGCTGGCCGCGATGATCGACCTGATCAATCGCACACGAGCCGAGCATATTTTAACCATTGAAGACCCGATCGAGTTTGTGTATGAGCCTGTTAAGAGTCTGGTGCACCAGCGTCAACTCGGCGAAGATACTAAGAGCTTTGCAAACGCCCTCAAAGCAGCTTTACGAGAAGACCCTGATATCATTCTGGTCGGCGAAATGCGAGATCTAGAAACCATCTCCCTGGCGATCTCGGCGGCTGAGACAGGTCACCTGGTTTTTGGCACCCTTCACACCAGTTCGGCTTCTCAAACGGTCGATCGGATGATTGATGTGTTTCCAGCAGAGCGGCAAACCCAGGTCAGAGTGCAGCTTTCTAACTCACTCGTGGCCGTCTTTAGCCAAACTCTGGTGCCCAAGAAAAACCCCAAACCCGGTGAGTATGGACGCATCATGGCGCAAGAACTCATGGTGATCACCCCTGCTATCTCAAACCAGATTCGAGAAGGGAAGACTGCCCAGATTTACTCTTCCATTCAGACGGGCGGAAAACTAGGAATGCAAACCCTAGAAAAAGTGCTAGCAGATCTTTATAAAGCTGGACAGATCACGTTTGAAGCAGCAATGTCTAAAACCTCGCGACCAGATGAGTTGCAACGACTGATCGGCAGCGCACCCACAGGCGCAGTGGCAGGAGCCGCAAAACGTTAATTCAGACTTTGCACCCTTTCTTGGGAAACCTCTCCGATCGTGGGGCAAAGTCTAGGCTTGGAGAGAAGGGTGCAAGCCTTCAGTTCAGTCAATTTGGCGATCGGGTTCTCTAAACGCTCTTTAACCCTGAGATTAAATCAGCTATTTGCTTTGCTGCTTTTAGAATGCTAGGAGCATAATACTGAGATAGTCCTGCTCCTAGTTTTTTAAACTGTGACTGCCCATTTCCCGATCAGCGTTTCATTCTTCATTTAGATTCTGAGCTATGCCTACCTACGTCGCCCGCGTCCGAGATGCCAAAGGAAATGCCAAGAAAGAAAAAGTGATTGCTGATTCTTTAGGAGAGGCTCGATCGGCCCTGCGAGATCAAGGGCTGTTTGTTCAAGAACTCAAACAAAGCGAGGGCTTTGATCCTAACAACCTCTTTGACGTTAAAAAGTTTCAAGCTGCAACGGCTCAGGTCTCGGTTAAAGACAAGGCAGTGTTTTCGCGTCAGTTTGCAGCGCTGACCAATGCGGGGGTAGCAATGGTGCGGAGTCTAGGCGTGCTGGCTGACCAGTGCACCAATCCAAAACTCAAAAAAGCGCTGATGGAGATCAGTGCCGATGTGCAGCAGGGCACCAACCTTTCTGAGGCCATGCGTAAACATCCCCAATGTTTTGACGGGCTTTACACTAGCATGGTGCAAGCGGGAGAAGTCGGCGGGGTGTTAGACGAGGTGTTAGACCGTTTAGCCAAACTGTTAGAAGATGTTGCCCGATTGCAGAACCAGATTAAGTCAGCGATGACCTATCCTGTGGTGGTGGGGGTGATTGCGACCGTTATTTTCCTGGCGATGACCATCTTTTTAATTCCTATCTTCGCTGGCATCTTTCAGCAGATTGGTACCGATTTGCCTGCTTTTACTCAGGCAATGTTAAACATTAGCCTTTTCCTTCGCAGTCCTAACGTCATCATTTTGATCGTTCTGATTCCTCTAGTTGTTTTTGCCTATAAGCAATACTACAAAACACGAGTAGGACAAGAGACGATGGATCGGTTTTTTCTAAAAATGCCGCTGTTTGGGGATTTGATTCAGAAAACGGCTACGGCTCGATTTTGCCGAACGTTTGGTGCGTTGACTCGCTCTGGTGTGCCCATCTTGACTTGCTTAGAGATTGTGCGAGACACCGCCGGAAATCAGGTGATTTCTAACGCGATCGACGAAGCCCGAAAAGAGATTCAGACGGGTGGGATGATCAGCATTGCGCTGCAAAAAGAGCAGGTGTTTCCACCGATGGCCATTCAGATGATGAGCATTGGCGAAGAAACCGGAGAACTCGACAAAATGCTGATGAAAGTGGCTGACTTTTATGAAGATGAAGTTGAACAGGCGGTCAAAGGTCTGACCAGCATTATGGAACCGATCATGATTCTGTTCTTGGGTGGCATGGTGGGCAGCATTCTGATGGCGATGTATCTGCCCATGTTCAAAGTGTTTGAGAAACTTGGCTAACCTGCTCAGAGCCTTTAAACACAGCCCGGTCAGAAGTTAGACGAGGTGGGATTCTAGCTTCTGACTTTTTTATGAGAGATGCTTACTATGACCCTTCAAAAGTCTCACTACGAAGAACTGCTAGCTGCTTATAGCCAATCGGCTGAAGCGATCGCGCTGCTCAAACGCTATCGGGCTTATCTAGAGATGCTGCCCAGCCTGCGAAGGCCCGAAGAGAGCGTGATTACGATTCCGCTGCCGATCGTTAAGCTTCGTCACTCATCTCCGTCAGCGAGTGGGGCCATGACGATTACAACCGTTGAGTCACTGATGTTGCCTTGTGAGGTGGCGATCGTGCTCTGCGACCCCGAATGGAAGATCAAGACCGGGCGTGAAATCCTGATCTTCATTCATCAGCCCGAAGAAGATTTCTCTGACCTTTTGGGTCGCTGGCGGCGCACACAGATTCTATTAGACAAAGATTATGAGTGGGTCATGCCTCCTCGCTATCAACACATTCTCAGCGAAGGCACTGCCAAAATTTATCCGCTGTTTGTTGTCTTTGAAGAAACACCTGAGCGCATCAAAAAAGGGCTGACAGGCGCTCATCTGCCGTTTGTAACTCAATCGCTGGTGATCGATGAAGAGACTGAAGAAGTGGCTTCTGAAGTCTTCAGCAGTGAGAGCTAGACAGTTGAGACGGCTCTAGTCAACTACTATTGGAGCCTCAACTCTAGATAAGACTTGACATCAGCGTTCCTTCTTTTTGGCTTTCATTTTCTGTTTACGCCGACTGCTGGCAACCATGGCGTGATCAACCGGAAACCCGACTACTGGAATCACCTGATATTTGCGCTCTTCCTCTAGCTTTTTCAAGCTCGTGTAATCGACCCAGTGAATGCAGTCAACAGGGCAGGTCTCGATCGCTTCTTGAACCAGGTCTTCTGAGTCTCCGTCTTGAGAGACGACGCGAGAACGCCCGTAGTCAGGCTCAATGTAAAACGTGTTGCGGGCAACGTGAGCACAGTGTTTGCAGCCGATGCAGACAAGCTCATCGACATAAACGCCCTTCTGCCGAAAGGCACCGCCCAGTTCTGGCTCAAACCCCGATCGGGCTTCTGCGTCTCTCAAAAAACCGCCTAATTCAGGCTCTAGTCCTGTTCGCTCTGGGCCCAAGAAGTCGCCTGAAGAGCCTGGCCCGTGGGAGGAAGACATTACGCGCTCCAGCGTTGCAAAACTAGACGAATCGAGCCATCTTGGTTGCGCTTTTGTTCAGAAACTTGAAACCCTTTGTGAGCACCTTCGTTGACGATCGTGTGATAGGCATAGCGCTGGGTTATCTTGCTGAGAAAATAATCAACCGGGCTGTCTTGCTTCCAAAATTGCAGATCGGACACGAGTTCATAAGATTGACTGTTCCAGGCAAACCCAATGTCGTAGCCGTTGTCTTGCTCAATGACAACCTCAGCAGTGTGAGTTAGACCCTGATATCCCCGAACTTCGCGAGGGCCAGATTTCCAGTCGATGCCCAAATCGTCTAAAGCAGACTGTAAAGAGGTGAGATCGCGAATTTGAGTTTTGATTTGGCTAAAGTGTGACATGGCAGTGGTTAACGTATTTAAAACTTTACAAACTGAAAAGAATTACCAGTGGCTAAACGTTGCTTGAATCGTCACAGCGGCAGAGTGCTGAACGGTTTGCGCGAAATATTCAGAGGTGTGCTCTGTAGTTAGGACTTGACCAAGCTGGGCTTCGATCGCGGCCGTTACTTCTGCACAAGAAGTCCCCGTGATGCCTGTCACCGTCTCTTGCACTCGACCATCTGGGTAGATCACAAACTCTAGCGTTTCCATACTCTCGGCTCTACAAAAGGGCTGCGTATTAAGGGCACGATCGTCACCATCAAGTGATGACTGCACACGATTGCTCTAATTTTCTTACACTTTACTGAACTTTGATCAATCAACTCACTGCGACTTAAATCGTCACAAAAGTCAATAAACTTGAAAGCAGTTAAGCGTGTCAATGTAAGTTTCGCTTAACTTTTAGTTGCAGTCAAGCCAGTCAACTCAACTAATCTCGTCATAAAACTTTATATGGCTTGCTGGTCACTATTCTTCTATCTCTAGGGAGATGTGAAGATTTATCCGTCAAAGTTCAGACCCGATCGCTAGGTTCAAAAATCCAGTCAAAAATCTAAACCCTCTGTACGGTTTTTTGTACGGTTTTTGTACAACGATTAACTCTTTGACTAACGAATTATTCTGCAATGTTTCAGTGCGTTTCAACCTCACGGGTTCAAAGCAGTTACGTATATTTAACGAGATCGCGCTCTAACTGTCACCAGGATTAAACCCGTGTTTTAACGTATCCCGTCCTAAGTGATCTCAATTACTTCATAGAAATCTTTTGACTGAAGGCTTTTCAGAAGGCAGAACCTGACTCTATGGGGGGTCATGCCCCATGAGTACCGAGAGAGATATTGAGTGATAATCGCTACGTAGGTAGTCTTTCAAGGCCCTCTTTGTCCTCCAAAGCTATGCAAACTGAAATGGTGTCCTCTATCTCTTTAGGAACGTTGCTCCGCCAGCGATATTTGGTTAAGCAAGTCTTGGGCCAAGGTGGGTTTGGTCGAACCTATCTAGCGATCGACCAAGAGCGTTTTAACGAGCCGTGTGTTTTAAAGGAGTTTACAGTTCCCTACCAAGACGATGCCTTGGTCGAGAAAGCTAAAACCTTGTTTCAACGAGAAGCCAGCACGCTCTATCAGATTCAGCATCCTCAGATCCCGCGTTTTTGGGCAGCGTTTGAAGATGAGCAACGCTTATTTTTGGTGCAAGACTTTGTGAAGGGGCAAACCTATCGGAGTTTGCTGCAAGCCCGTAAACAAAAGGGACAAGCGTTTTCTGAGACAGAAGTTCTGTATTTCCTGAATCATGTGCTGCCTGTCTTGAGCTATCTTCACGATCGTGACATCGTGCACCGAGACATCTCTCCCGAAAACATCATTCTCAGCAGCCACAATCAAGGCTCTGATCAATTATTTGGTCAGTCTGCCAGCGAAAATCTGCCCCTAGAACTGCCCGTTTTAATCGATTTTGGGGCCGTCAAGGAAGCGGCGAGTAACTGGCCCATCGTCTCCAACATCACCCGCGTCGGCAAAGTGGGCTATGCACCTCCTGAACAGTTGCAAACCGGAAAGGTCTCTCCCCACAGTGACCTCTATGCGCTAGGGGCGACTTCTCTCGTGCTGCTGACCGGACGAGAACCCCAAGGGTTGTTAGATAGCCAGACTTTGGCTTGGCAATGGCAACCCTACGCCAAAATCAGTGAGTTGCTGGCGCTGGTCTTGCAAAAAATGCTGGCATTGCAGCCCGGCGATCGCTATCAATCGGCACGAGAAACCTGGGCAGATTTGCAGCCGTTGATGGAAGAAGCGATGCAAAGCACCCTCCTCAACCCGATGCTGTTGCCGCCCGCACCCCTGAGCAATCGAGACATCGCGCCTGCGTCTCGCGATCGCGCCGATGCTCCGGTGACCACCATCAAAACCCAACTCTATATGACGGCAAATCATCCAGAAGGTGCGCCTTCTTCGCAAACGCCAGAGAAGGTTGTGTCAAATCAAATTAAACCGCCTACCAAAAAAGGAATTGGAGTGGGTTCTGCGATCGCAGCCAGTCTTCTAGTCACCCTGGGCATTGGAGCACACTTGTTTAAAGTTACGCTGCCCCCAGGTTCGACTCAGCAAGCGATTAATCTCCATGCCGCTAAAGAGAGTGGGAGCAATTCTGTGCCGATCAGCGACACCCACCCGCAGCGAATTGAGTTTCCGGCCGGGGAAAGCTCAATGGTCATCCCCGGAAATCTGCAAGATGAGCGAAAGCCCTATGTTTTAGAAGCCACTCAGGGGCAAATTATGACGGCTTCTCTAGAAGGGTCATCGGGCGTGGTCATGAATGTGCTGCGAGCCAATCAACAGGGCATTGACACGGCGGCTTATCAAACTCGCAGTTGGACGGGGCGACTCCCGGCGACCGAGCAATATACCATTCAGGTGACCGGAAACGGAGTCTACTCGCTCGATGTGGCGATCACGCCATTAAGTCATTCTGACTATTCAGACACGCAGCGGATTAAGTTCGATCGTGGCAAATCGGCAACGGTGGTGACGGGCAAAGTCGGCGCTAATCACAAACGTCAGTATTTGTTGAAAGCTAGCAATCGACAGATCATGTCCGTGAGAGTGGCCGAAGGAGACGTGAACTTTAGCGCGATCGCGCCCAACGGTCAGCGGATCGGCGGTAGCTCTAGCAAATCTCGTGACTGGCAAGGGCGACTGCGGGCAGACGGCGACTATACGCTTGAGGTGTCTTCTGATAAAGCCGATAGTTTCGCGCTTTCAGTAGAAATCTATTAAGGGCTGATCGTGAGAAATGAGGCGGCGGGGACGTTGGTGAGACACCCCGCTTTTTTATTGCCCACTGGCTGGCTGCAAGAAGGTTTGCACCGTTCCGTCTGGGCTGAGAACCACTCGAATCACGGCGCTATCTCCCTTCTGGAGGGGTGAAACAGACAGTTCATCCCAGCGAGACATGCCAATGCGATCGATATAATCGCCTGCCACCTGATTGATGGGGATAATGCTCCGAATGGTGCCGTTTGCGTTTAGGGTCACATTATACTGCAACTTTTCCGAGGTCTCTGGGAGAGCTTTCCAACGCTTTTGAAAGACTTTTCTGACTTCGGACACTTGATCAATGGTGTCAAAGGCAGTGCTGTCTTGGCTGAGGTTAGGGCTGGTGCTGTTGGAGGCGATCGCGGCTCTCTCTCCGACCGCCCGTTGACCTGCCGCAGACGAACTGGGAGCGCTGCGAGTCTTAGCACTGCTGCCCTCGGCGCGGCTGCCTGGCACCGGAGAGACAGGATAAATAGTGGGACGATCGCCCGACGGCACAGGCTGAATGGTGATGGCTCCGGGAGGCGGGTCTACAAGCACGGAGTTGGCTGGAGGCTCAGACGGAATGGTGATTTTAGGCAGAGTGCCCGTTGAAGGAGTCGTCTGCTTAATAGATGGAGCAGGCGGGTTAGGAATAGAGGTCAAGGGTGGAGGAGTCGTGGGCAACGCGGCCGACGGGCTAGCGTTAGAGCTATTCGGTAGGGGTTGAACGGCAAGGCGCTGGTCGCTGCTGCTGGCTCCTTGGCTGCTGGTCGCAACGGTTTGATTTTGAGCAGGGCGATCGAGCAACCGCAAGACAGAGGCCGTCAGTCCAAAGGCGATTAGCGCTGTGGCGGCCAGACTTGTCCACTGAGGCGATGATCTTAACCAAGCGGGGCGATTGAGATTAGGGAGGGCTGTCACCTCGGCGGCATAGTCATCTAAAGCACTGGCCAGATCTGCAAGCTGCACGGCACTTAAACGGATGGATGCGCCCGATTCTTGAGTAGACAGGGTTCCTAGAAATAGCTCATGGGAGAGAATGCCGCTCGGCTGAATTGAAATCTTAGCCGGGTTATCTGACCCAGAGTTGGCATCACCGAGGGCAGAACTAGACATCACCCCTGGCGTTGCGGCGATCGCTGAATAACCAAGACGTTGGCTAACATTGCTGTCTAAACGCGGTAAGTGAGCAGCATTTAAGAGAGTGGTGGATTGGTTAAGAAACTGCTGAACATAGGCAGTCACCACTTGAGAGAGCGATTCTAACTGAGTGCGATCGCCCTGCACCGTCACCCAGTGATCATCGCTGATTCGCGGATCGTCAAAGCTGAGTTTAAACCGCAGATGTTTCAACAGCGAGCGACCTGTCCAGCGCGAGAGGGGCGAGTCTTTTGCGGAGATTGCCAACGTGCAGGTGGGCGGCGTATACCGTCGGGTCACTGAGGGAGAAAAAGACATGGGTTCAAAAGTGAAGTACGTCAGAGAGAGTTAGGCGTGAGAGGGGAGAGAAGATTGAGGGGAGGGTATCGATCGCTCCAACAAGGTCAGCCAGAGCCGCCGGACTCCGTTTGAACTGCCATAAAACAATAAATCGATTAAAAGCTTGAGGGCCAGATGAGTCAAGATATCGGTTGGAACCGTTTCGCCATCTTCCATCCGCTCTTGGTAGGTATTGTGAAACGCATCTAAATAGTTTCCTAACAGCGAGGCTTGGTGGGGTTCACGATTCTGTTCGGCAAGCTGTTCTAGCAAGGCGACGGCTCGACGCACTAACTCATTGTGCTGTTTTGCCAGGTGACAGATGATGAGCGAGAGGGCCCGCGCTTCTTCGACATCAAGTTTCTTGCGTCCGCCTTGGCCTTTTCTTAAGGGGCTAGATTGACGCAATCGCCAGAGAGAGACCCGATCGGCAACTACGGATTCTAGACCTAAATCGGCTGCCGCTTGCAGCATGGCTTCAGAACTGATGCCCGCGATCGCTTCAAGTGCCAGCAAGATCAGATCTAATTGAGCTTTGATATTGTCTAGTTGCTCAGGGTCGGGCTGCGAGGTGAGAGAGTGTTCTTCCCAATTAGGGGCTGGGCTGGGCGGCTTCACGATAGAGGTCATGGTTACAGGGTAGGGGACGATCAGAGTCTTAGGGAAAACGGTTTCAAGTTATGAAACCAGCGACTTTTCTCAAGGGCCAAAAGTTTCCTGGCTGGGGTTTTAACTACTCTCAGTCTAGCGGGGGTGGCATTTTCAGTCTCTCACCCCTGCGATGGATCGAGGCTAAGGAATCAATAGCTGGCTGAGAAAGAACCCGATCGCGGCGCTGCCGATCGGCACGGTGAGATTATCGATTCCATACTTTGAAAAGGCTTCTAGCCCAGTGGCGACCAAGGCAACGATCAGAGAAATGAGCCAGGTTTGCCAGATGTTGCCGACGGTGCCTACCCCGATCAGCCAGCTAACGGCATAGCTGACTATCAGCATAGTGAGAGACCCCTCCCAGCTTTTTTGCATATCCCACAGTTTATAGATGTGCCGACCAAAGCGTTGACCAATTAGCGCGGCCAAGCCGTCGCCCCACGTCATCACCAAGATGCCTAAAGCGGCATATTGCGGTTGATCAATTGACCAAAACCAGGCTACTAGCAAACCGATGCTGACCGCATAAAAGAACGTGCCAAAGCTTTTGCGACCGATGCCGTTGATGTTGGGCAAGATCGGCACGAAATAAGAGAGGAGCGCGATCGCGCTAAATAAAATCGATGCTGAAACCCCTACCCACAGAGGAATCTTGAGCCACCAGGCGATCAAAACGACGTTTCCGGTGCCAATGTGCACCACTTTGCGAGATCACTTCGGTGTCTGCTTTGCCAAAGCGTTTGGCGGCTTCTGCGAGTAAGCCGACGATCGCCAGCCAAACTAAAACGACCCCGATTTGATATCCCAACGATCGCAGCGAACTGCCTCTAAAGTCAGGAGCCAAAGAGAGTGAAGCCAATGCAGGGTGGACTAAACGGAAAATCACAGGAAACGCTGACCCAGTTACGTGGTTTCTCTATTGTAGAGACTGTTGCTTTCTTCTCCATCATTCGAGAAAAGACAGTTTGTGAAGCGTTTTCTGGTGGCAAATCCGTAGATTCCGCCATGCTCAGTAAAGATTTTATAAAGGACGATCCTTATCAACGGAAATCTTGGCGTAATGAGGAGAGAATATCTAGCAGTTCACCCATTCAACTTTGACTAGTCCAGAGCTTTGGAGATGAGGCGATAGTCTTGGGCTGCCGACCCTTGGGGGCGTGCCCCCAAACCCCCATTGGGGGACGGTTGCCTCCCCCAAACCCCCTGCAAACGAGATATTGGCTAAGTGGTTCGATATTACTCCTCAGAGCCAGTTTGGCGGACTACTAGCTCAAGAATCGATTGAGATTTCCCTAGAAGATCTTTTCACGCTTTAACTTCTTTCACCTTGGAGAGAATGACGTGTCTGTATTCAAAGCTTCCCGTGAGCGATCGTTGGTTTTGTCGTTGACTGCTTTGCCGATCGTAGCTCTGATCTCGCTCCCCAAAGCCGCCCACGCAGCCAGCTTTAGCCAGTTATATGTGTTTGGTGATAGCCTTTCTGATGTTGGCAACGTGTTGAGAGACACCGGGGGACTCGTTCCGCCTCCGGTGATTCCGGCTGCTAATGGCAGTTTGTCGATCGGATATGCCAATGGGCGCTTTTCTAACGGTGCCATTTGGGTTGACTATCTGGCCAAAGATCTGGGCCTTGGGGTTGACACAAAGAATGATTTTGCCTATGGGGGCGCAACTACAGGACGAGACAACGGGCTAAATCCATTACTGGGGACTAATCTACCGGGCTTGCAGCAGCAGATTACGACCTTTCAAAGTCAGAATCCGGTTCCTGATCAAAAGGCTCTCTACGTTTTGTGGGCAGGCGCAAACGACTATCTAAACCCCAATCTCACCGATCCCCAAGGCACGGTTGGAAGCGCGATCGCCAATCTCAGCACAGCCATCACCCAACTGGCGGGGAGTGGCGCAAAAAACTTTTTAATCGCAAATTTGCCAGATCTCGGTAAGCTGCCCCTAACGCGGGGAGATCTAGCCCGTTCTCAGGGGTTGAGTTTTTTGAGCAGTGCTCACAACACGGCTTTGGCTCAAACCTTGGGCGTTTTGCCTTCCACCTTGGGCGTTAACATCATTCCTCTAGATGTGAATGATCTGGTCAACCAAGCGATCGCCAGCCCTAGTCGCTTTGGGTTGACTAACGTGACCGAGCAGTGTTTGCCCGCTACGCCTCTCTTTCCAACCGCTCCACCGCCTGCGACTCCGTGCAATCCCGTGACGGATGCGCCTAACTTTTTGTTTTGGGACCCGCTTCATCCGACTACCAGAGGGCACGAAATTCTAGGAGAGTATGCCTTCTCGGTGCTGAAGTCTAAATCGATTCCAGAACCCTCTCCTGTAGTGGGACTGTTGACGTTGGGCGCATTTTTAGGATTGGGTGCAGCCTTGAAGCGTCAGCGGGTTCTCAAGCAACCTGTCCTGAACAAGATGCCGCCCGAAGTTCCTGTGGGGGTTGAGTAAATTGCTCGATCGCGGTTATCAAATGTTTTTGCAGTGTAGCTTGAGGTAACGGCCCTTGCAGGTGACTCCAAGGCAAGACCCGATCGAGCGACCAAATATCGTGGACGTAGACGCTCATTTCAGGAATCTGCCCCCGCAGTTCTTTAAAAGCACGACGATAGCTGCCCAACGAGTCGCCATAGTGTCGAGTCAGTTCTAGCAGGTGAGAGAGACGGCGATCGCCCCGCGATAACAACGCCTGAATCACTGACCAGTTATAGCTTTCAGGGCGAAAATCAATCCCTTGTGGGCGCAGTTGCTTTTGCAGAAATTGCAGGCGCTTTTCGGCTTGAGGGTTGACCCCAAACCACTGAAAAGGCGTGTGGGCTTTAGGTACAAATGTACTGCATCCCAAGGTGAGTCGCAGACCCGGAGCCGCCTTTTTAACCTCGCGCATCATAGCAACGGTTTGTTCAAGATCCTCGGCTTCCTCGCCCGGCACGCCTGCCATGCCATAGAGTTTGATGGCGCTGAGTCCGCCTGCTTTAGCGTTGACGGCGGCTTGAATAATTTCGTCGTTGGTCAGCTTTTTGTTGATGATTTGCCGGAGCCGATCGGAGCCACTTTCAACAGCGATCGTGATCGATTTGGTGTCATGGTTCTTCAACGTCCGCGCTAGCTTCTCTGTTACCGTGTTCGTTCGCACTGAGGCAATACTGACTCTGACAGCATCGTTTTGAGGTCGGTTGAGATAGTCTAGCAGGCTCTCAAACTCTGGATGTTGAGTCACCGATGCACCGAGCAATCCCACGCGATCGGTGACTTGTAGACCACGCTCGATCGCGGGAATCAATGACTCTTCAACGTCTGCGATCCGAAAGGGCAGGGTCAGATAACTCGCGAGGCAAAAGCGGCACATTTCTGGGCAACTCCGCACCACCTCGACCATATAAATATTTTCCCAGGCGGCTTTCTCGGTGACGACCGTAGACGCTGAAAGCGTATTGCCGCGATAGGTTTGCTTCTCAATGCGGGCGGGAATCGTGGAGTCGATCGGCTCAATGCGCTCGATCGCACCATCGGGACTTTCATAGGTCACCGTATATAAACTAGGGACGTAGATTCCCGGAACTTGGGCTAGATGTCGCAGTTGAGTTTGACGATCGGCGTGTCGAACCGCCTGATAAGCATCAATAAAGGCATCAAGCAAAATCTCTCCATCTCCCAGCAGCATCACGTCAAAGAAATCTGCATAGGGTTCGGGGTTAGCGGTGAGAACGGGGCCGCCCCCGAACACGATCGGGTGATGTGTGGCGCGATCGCACGATCGGATCGGAATCTCCAACGATTCCAGCAAGCCGAGAATATTGACGTAATCGAGTTCCCACGACATCGAAAAGCCGAGAATCTCAGGCTGGGATGGCAACGATTCATGAACGTCAGTAAATAGACGGCTGATCTCTAGATCATTTCGCGCTGCTAACGTTGCCCAAACAACTTGATAACCCAGACTCGTAATTCCCACACTATATTCATTGGGGAAAGCAAAAATCAGCGAGATTGCGTCTGCTTGAGGAGTCGCAGACGTAAATAATAGGCGTTCAGCCGCAAAAACAGATGCAGTCACAGGTTGGCAGTCTTCTTGCTAAAAATAACCAGAGAATGAAGCCTTCAAGGGGATGAGGCTTGCACTTCCATGTCCATCTAGCCGTCTAGAAGTCGGAGCGCAATAGGCTGATTGACCGCAGCCCGAAGGATTTAATTTTTTCGCAAGGAGCCGTTTAAGGCTCGTCCCTCTCTCCCAAAAAGCCGAAGCTTCTGAAACTGTATCCCCTGTAGTGCGTAGCCTTGCAGGTCGTGCCTTGATTAAAGGAGTGGGCTTGTTTGTCAGCTTGATTGTACCAGAAAACAGTTTGTTCCTGCACAGATTATTGCGAGTCTGCGGGGCGTTGAACCCCTTGACCCGCGCACCTACCCCTCCCAACCCACAAGGGGATTGGGTTTCCCGGTGACACAATGAAGCCTTCTATTGGCAACTGCTTCACCCTATCTTTCTCCAGCCTAACACCTAGTTTTAGTCAGCCTTCTAGCTGTCGATCTGATTTTGTGCAGGTTTGCGTAGAGGGAGACTTTGAGTTTGAGCTGAACGATCAATGACAGCAGGGCTGAACCTCTATGGACATCTTCTTTGACAGTCCATCGCCTGTGAGTTTTATCAGTTTTGAGCAGAGGGGCAATCAAAAAGTGATTGACAACAGAGTTACTTTGATCAGCTTCTGTCATCAATCAAACCAGCGATCGCGGTTAAACGCAGTTAAAGACTAATGTCTGTGCCTACGCCAAACTGATTGACTTCCTCAATGTTCCAGGTGGAAAGACCCGTTCGAGCTATAGAGCCGCTCTTACCCCTAACTAGATCTGAATTAGCAACGTCTAGTTGACCGTTCTTAATCGACCAAATCACAATCTGGTCAGAGTCTGGGTTGCGCCAGACAATATCTGCCGTGCCATCCGGTTGAGTCAGACCGACACCGACAAAATCATCTGCCCCCCCGATCGTCCAACTGACGCTGCCAGCAGCAGGGAGCGTGCTAGGTGTGGCAGTCAGTAGATTGGTTGTGGCATTCAATCCAATCGTCCAGAGAATAGTCACATCGGCATCGGTTCTGCGCCAGAGAATGTCAGGGCGACCATCTCCTGTGAAGTCTGCGATCGCTCGCACCCTCAGCGTATTGTCTATGTTACCCGTTGTCGGCAAGAGTGCCGCTGTTGCCAAGCGCACTTGATTGGTCACCGCATCAACGTTAAATTGCCAGTAAGCCGTCTGATCCAAAGCCGCATAGCGCAACAGCACATCAGCACGTCCTGTCTTATTAAAGTCCGCTAAACCAACAATTTCCCAACCGTTGGTGCTCCGAGTTTTAAGAATGCCCCCGATGCTGTCACGGAAAAAGTCAGCACTGACGAAGTTGTTGTTGGTGGTATTGATATTCCAGAAACCATATTCATCGGTGCTGCGGTTTTGCCAAACAAGCTCCAGTTCGGCATCACCATCGACGTTAGCCGCGCCAACCAGTTGCCAGCCATCGCGAAGCTTCAACGCAGCGGCACTGTTGCCCACCTGCGACCCAGGCGTACCCGGAGTGGTAATATAGCCCGAACCTGGCAGGATCGTTCCGTTGTCACCCATGTACCAGATGACGATTTCACCCGAAGAGTCGTTGCGAAGCAACACATCAGCTCGACCATCGGCATTGAAATCTTTAGAATCGACGATCGCCCAAGCAGGCGCGAGGAAAGGCACCACCTGATTGCCTTGTACTAGAGTCGAACCTTGCAGATACCAAGCCACGACAGCATTACTCGCAGAATCACGCAATAGAATATCTGGCTGACGGGGAGGAGCCGCAGCGATCGTCACCTGCAAAGGCTCCTCTCTCTGCGGGCCACCCGGTAGGCTGTCTAGTCGAATCGCTATGTTGCGGGTTGTTGTGTCTGGGGTGTTACTACTGTTGCGATAGGTGATTTGGCGCAGAGCTGCCTGATACTCAGCGGCGGTTCCAGGGCCATCAAGACCCAGTTCTCCGGTCGCGGAGTTGAAAGTCCAATTCAGGTTGCCGATCGTGCCGCTTGTCGCGGTGGTGGGTTGCCCTAGAACGCCTAAAATGTCTTGACCCGGCTTAAAATTGGTGATGAAAACCGTTGTGGCGGTCAGGTTTCCAGTCGTCGGATTAAGCGTCAGATTGGGAGCCAAAATGGTTGGCGGCTGGAACGTAGTAAAGCTTGCTGGAGCAATTCCATCAATGAGTTGCCCACTGGCACCGATCGACAGTCCACGAATTTCGTGAATGTTGGTAGACGCTCCCGTAGAACCAGCAAAGCCGAACTTAAAGTTGGCTGGAAGCGCCCCATTGTTGGCAACCACATCATAGTTTTGAAGGGCGGCTGGCGTTTCACCTGCGTCTAGAAAGTCTCCATCCGCGTTCAGGTCGATCTGAACGTTGAGATTGCCAGTGGGTGATAGGTCAATTCGGGCAGTGCGGCGGGCGGCGGTGCGAGTTGCTAAAGCCCCTGGCAGATCCAGACTGGTCGGCAGTGTAGCAGTGCCCGTTAGGTACTTGTAAGCGTTGGCTTGGCTGCCCCGGACGGCGATCGAATCAGGGGTTGGGGCTGAACTGATGCCTCCGGGTGAATTATCTGTCGTGCTAGAGAAGTTTCCAAACTCGTCGAAGCCAATGCCTAGATAGCCCCCTTGCAGCCCACTCGCGGCTCCGCGAGCAGCGTAGCCAAGCGCTCCTCCAAAAGCACCTGGGGCGCTCGGTGATGCACTGCCATCAATGAGAAAGAAGCTAATGCCATCGGCACCACTGCCCCCGTAAGAGAAAAAGTCGAAAGTAATGGAAAGACCCAGCGTGGAGTCGATCGCCTGGTTGAAGATGGCAAAAGAGGACTGGCTTGCACCCGTTGCCGTTAGCCTCAGGGCACCTTGACCATCGGGGTCTATCGCCGTTGCAAACCCTGGCAAGCCATTGGTAGAGGGTGCTGTCGTCCCCCGTGCGGTCAAACCGAGGACATCGGAGCCACTCGAACCAGAGATCCAGGGTTTAACCTGAACATCGCTTCCGGTAAAGGGGTCAACCGCTAAACCGGGGGTAACGGGACGAGTCGTCAGGGCAGCCTGACTTGATGGCAAGGAAATTAATGTGTCCAGAGCAGCCATTATTTAGTGCCTATCTTGATTGTATAAAAAGAGTCAGGAATGAAAAAACGATTGAGGAAGACCATTTGACTAGTTGAATATTAGAACACAGTTTTAGTTCCATCAATCTTTGTGACCGTTATCTCACTCCAGAAGTTTATAAAAGGAAGTGAAATTTGAAAAGGAAGTGAAATTTGTCTGTTAAATGTTTAGCTGCATTTATCAAATTCGCGGGCTGAGGAAATTCATTCAGATAGGGGTATACGCCCTATGCAGTGAGCGTCGCGTCAATCAACTAGTATTTGGGTCGAGTTGGGTGATTGGGTTAGCCATCATCATTCGATTTATCTACTGAAAGAATTTCGCTTAGACAAAAGTTATGACTGCGAGTGCAAAGTAGTATCATGAAGTGCCTAATTCAGTCTGCGGCTCACAGTCGTCACCGAGAGGATATCGTGTATGGCATTTATCATTGCAACCGCAAACATGAAGGGCGGAGTCGGTAAAACGACTCTCACCGTGAACCTTGCAACGTGCCTCGCTAAAAATCACGGCAAAAAAGTCTTAATTGTGGATCTCGATACTCAAATCAGTGCCACTCTCAGTCTGATGACTCCCGCAGACTTCGCCAAAATTAGAACCGAAAGACGGACGCTCCGGCATTTAATTAAGCGATCGATTCTCTCAGATAAACAGCTTTCAACCACTGTTTCAGAAGCGATCCGATCGTATGTTTGCAACGTCAAAGGGTTAGATTTGTTACCCGGAGATATCGATCTCTACGACGAGTTTATGGTCTCAGAAATGCTCCACCAAACTGCCACTCGCCAGGGTCAGACAAACTTTGAGCAAGTTTGGAATAACTTTGAGAAAACCTTGATTAAAAGTGTTTTGCAGCCCGTTAGCAAAGATTATGATCTGATCATTTTAGACTGCGCTCCTGGCTATAATTTAATTACGCGCAGTGCTCTGCTTGCCAGCGATTTCTATCTCATTCCCGCTAAACCTGAGCCGCTCTCTTTAATCGGAATTCAGCTATTAGAACGGCGGATTGCCAAACTAAAAGAGACCCATAAAGCCGATACTCCGCTCACTCCTAATCTGTTAGGCATTGCGTTTTCGCTGTCTGGAAATGTGTTTTCGAGTCGCTATTATGGGCAAGTGATGCGACGGCTAAACGAAGATTTTAGTGAAGCCAAACTGTTTAAAACGAGAATTCCGCCGGACGTAAATGTGTCTAAAGCAGTGGATACCTTCACGCCTGTTGTGCTGGCAAACCCAAGCACAGCCGGGGCAAAAGCGTTTGCAGCGATGGCGCAGGAGTTTTTGCAAAAACTGTCTACAGCCGCAAAGATTGATCAGTCCCCGTCAAAGTTTGCGCTGTCTTCGTTAGAAGATGGTTGAAACAGTTAGAAAGGGTCTTCGATTCTGTCCCGCCTGTGAAGGTCAGCCGTCACCATTGTCGCTATATCGAGTCTGCAAGTGACTGAGAATATCGCGCACAGTTGAGCGAAACTCAGCCCGATCGAGGTCTAATTGTCTATCTTGTCGATCGAGCCTCTCACTCGTCTCGTCATGCAGCGCTAGCAATACGTCTATTTGTCGCTGAGTGATGTCTTGTCGTCGATCAAGTTCCTCAAAGCGCTGTCGGACAACCTCTTGCTCTCGCTCAAAGCGCTGTCGGACAACTTCTTGCTCTCGCTCAAAGCGCTGTTGTGCGGCTTCTTGGTATCGCTCAAAGCGCTGCTCAATGGTTGCGTCTCGGCTGGCTAGATTTGCCAGAATTGCTTCAATGCGATCGAGCCGATCGGGTTGATTGATGGTCATATTGCGTTTGAGAAACTGTTTGTAAATAAACGTAATCTCTTGCTAGGACTGAACTAAGGGCACCTTAAGTGTAGATGAGACAAGAGCTTAAAACCCTCAGATAGCAGAGACTAAGGGGTCTTCAGCTATTGTTTGCAAACACTTCTTTAAGCATTTTCAAGCCCAAACACTTGATTAAACACTTTCTCGACTTTATAACCAGAATCGATCGATTCCATTGGGTCTTTTCGCAAACGGTGACGCAGGCAGAGCGTGGCCACCCGACGAATATCGTTGACGGTGACCTCGGTGCGACCTTCAAAGGCGGCGATCGCTTTAGCGGCTCGATTGGTGACAATATCGCCGCGCAACCCATCCACATCTAGATCTGAGCAGACTTGAGAGATTTTGACCCGCAGATCATAGTCAATCTCGATCGCTTTCAATCGCTCTTGAGCCTCGACCAACTGCGCTTGAAGCTCAACTTGCTGCGGCTCATAGGTCTCTAAAAAGGTTTGAGAATCTTGGTCAAACTCGGTTCGCTGCTCGACGATTTGAACTCTCAGCACGGGTTCTTTCACTGTGCGAATCTCAGCGTGCATCCCAAAGCGATCGAGCAATTGGGGGCGCAGTTCTCCTTCTTCGGGGTTGCCAGATCCGACCAACACAAATCGCGCCGGGTGCCGAATGGAAATGCCTTCTCGCTCAACCGTGTTCCACCCTGAGGCGGCAGAGTCGAGCAGCACATCCACTAGGTGATCGTCTAAGAGGTTGACCTCATCCACGTAGAGAATGCCGCGATTTGCCTTCGCTAATAACCCTGGCTCAAAGGCTTTCACACCTTCAGAGAGGGCTTTCTCAATGTCGATCGTGCCGCAAACCCGATCTTCGGTGGCTCCAAGGGGCAGATCGACCATCATCACTTTTTTCTTCGTCACCGGGACTTCTGCGCCCTTCTCGACGAGTTGCCGCACAGCATCGCCCATGATTTCGGGGTCACTGGGGTGGCTGTTAAACGGGTCATCGGCAACGACTTCGATTTCTGGCAGCAGGTCAGCCAATGCCCGAATGGTCGTCGATTTGCCAGTGCCCCGATCGCCCATAATCATCACCCCGCCGATCTTGGGGTCAATGACATTGAGCAGCAATGCCAGCTTCATTTCTTCTTGACCAACGATCGCCGTAAAGGGAAAGACCGCACGGCGACGAAGAGCGGGCGACACGGTAGAGCGTCCATTCTGGGAAGTAGCTTCTGTCGTAAAAGTCACGAGATTACCTGCAAAATTAAAGAAGTTTTAATCAGCGCATTTAATTGTAAACCACCCTGCGTCATGAATGGAGCGGACTTCAATCGTTAAAAAGGAATCTCAGAGAGAACCGAGCGAAACCCGATCGCTTGATCCTAAAATGCCTCTAGGTCATTCAAAACGGGTCTCAATTATGGCGAGTCAGATTCCGGTTGTGGTCAACGGTGCCACGGGCAAAATGGGGCGAGAAATTGTCAAGGCGGTGTCTCAGGCGAGTGACATGACGCTGATCGGAGCCGTGGCGAGAAACCCCGAACTAAACGGGCTAGATATTGGCGAGGTGATTGGCTGCGGCGCGCTAGAAGTGCCGATCACCAATGATTATGAGTCGATGATGGCGATGCTGTCTCAAGAGAAAGAATTGGGCGTTGTGGTCGATGTGACGCATCCAGATTCAGTTTATGGGAATGTGCGATCGGCGATCGCTTACGGAGTTCGCCCCGTCGTCGGTACAACCGGGTTAAGTGCTGGTCAAATTCACGAGCTAGAAATCTTTGCCGACAAAGCCAGCACGGGATGTTTGATTATTCCTAACTTCTCGATCGGCATGGTGCTGTTGCAGCAAGCGGCGATTCAGGCCTCTCAATATTTTGAGCACGTCGAAATTATTGAGCTACATCACAATCAAAAAGCCGACGCTCCCAGCGGGACGGCCGTTCAGACGGCCCAGATGTTGGCAGAGTTAGGCAAAACTTTTAATGCACCCATGGTTGAAGAAACCGAGAAAATTCCGGGAGCGCGAGGCGGACAAGCGGCTGAAGGGATTCGGATTCACAGCATTCGACTACCGGGACTGATCGCCCACCAAGAAGTGATGTTTGGTGCCCCTGGACAGATTTATAGTCTGCGGCACGACACCAGCGATCGCGCCTGCTATATGCCTGGGGTCTTGCTTTCCATTCGCAAGGTGCTCTCTCTCAAAAGCCTGGTCTATGGGTTAGAGAAACTCATTTAAACAAAAAATTGCCTGACCCCTAAAAGCCCCCGGAGTCAGGCAGTTCATCTGAAGAACGCGTTGAACCGAAAATTTCTAAACAAACTTAGTTGCCCCCTAGTTGTCTAGCCTTTCCGAACTACGTTCCTCTGACTTGTCCTCATTGTGGAATATAGATTTCCATCCCCCCTCACGAGAAGTACTCAAGTTTTAGTACACAAATTCTGGACGATCGAGAAAGAATCCGTAGGATCTCCCTGATCACGGGTGATCTAGCGCATTTGACCCGTCCGTAAAAAGACTGGAACCGCTAGAATGGCGATAATCCTAGACTTTCCTGAGCCAAAATCATATTAGGCTAGGTGAGCCAGACTGGTTTTTTGAGTCCGCCCGATGCTAATTCCTCTCAGTCGCAAAAAGCTAGAACAGTTGATCCCTGCGGTGGGGACGGGTGCCCAATATGCCTACTTTTGGGGCAGCTTTTCAGATTTTTTGCTGCGAGTGCTGATCTCGATTTCGGCGCTGGCGGTGATTTTGCTGGTGAGTTGGCTGCTGCCGATCGAAGAGCTGCGCGGGCTGCGCTTCTTTTTGGGGTTGTTTGCCCTCGTCTATTGTCTGTGGCGACCCGTGATGCAGGCAGGGTTGAAAAACATTGAATATCGCCGCTATAAATATGCAGGCTTTTTGCGCGGCGAGGTCATGGATGTCTACGTTTCAGATGAGGTAGTCGGCAAAGAAGAAACGGTCAACGATCGCGGCGAGCTAGTCGTGGTCGAAAACCGAGAGCGCAAGTTGAATCTAGTGGTCGAAGACGAATCTGGGTTTATGACCGAGCTACAGGTGCCGATCAAGCGAGAACATCAAGCGATCGCCCCCGGTGACACTGCCGAAATGGTGGTGCTCTCCAATCGCTCTGACCTGAGCCGCATTGCCAAAGTCACGGATATTTTTGTGCCTCGGTGCGGCGTGTGGGTGAGCGACTATCCCTATCTGCGGCGCGATGAGTTTGAGTCAGTGAGTCGTCGATTAGACGCAGACCCTGATTTTGACGATCGCTCTGACGATGACGATCAGCCTCGCCGCCGCATTGAGCATGACGAACCCAAGCCCACGCGCAAAAATTCGAGTCGCACTCGGAATAGTGGCTCTAGAAACCGCCGTCCGCGCAAAAACTCAGGGCGACGATCGGGCCGCCGCAGTTTTGATAATTAATACTAGCTCTCAAGAAATCTCTGGTTCTAGGGTGAGAGTCAGTTCTGAGCGGTTTTATGAAAGTCACACATCGGTGAAGTTATGCGGCGACAAACAGCCTCAAACTCCTACCGATAACCTTTCTGTCTCGTTCGCACCAACGCAGTGTTAGATGGTTGGCAATAACAACAAGCTACTCTGAGGCAGGAACTTTGAGGCTGATTGAAAACTCTAGCTGTGAACGGTAAAAACAAACATCAAACTCCATGAAGAAATTAACTTGTCCCAAGATAAGTGGTACGTTCGTAGCCTGTGTCCAGGCAAATACAAGTTGCACTTGCTCAAGCTGCCCAACGACAGCCTGAGCAAGCACAACACGCGCCTCATACTGGGCCAAGTTTCCTGTCAAACTCAGCGCGGTTGTTTGCCGTTCCCATTCGTATCCAAGCTCAACCCCTGTCAAATATGGCAATACATTGACACTTGCTCCAGTATCTAGCAGTCCAGATGCTGTGACAGAAACTTGTTGGTGAAACAGGGTGAGTGGTAAATACGGGCGAAAACTAGCCTCGCCCAATGTTGCATCACTAGAAATGAATGGGTATCGCTCACCGTCCCGCATGATCTTGAGCCTTGGCAGCACGTAGCACCTGTAACATCGTATCTGCTGCCTCAACCGCATCATAGGGCGACCAGACTGGGTAAGCTTGGTCAGGTTTAATCAGATCCGTTTCTTGCTGGGCTAGTTCCGAGATCAGAATTTGTATAATGTGAAACTTGTCTGAACGGCTCAGTCCTCTCAAGTTCAAGATTAACTCTGATGAAACCATGTGAAACCTTCCGGTCAAGCCAGGTTGATTCTCCCATTCTAACTACAGCAGCCTGAGATCCAAAAATTTCAACTGCGGAACTTCAATTAGAAATCTCTAGCAGTGGTTAATCTGATGTCTGAACCGTTATCCTACGCCGTTGCCTTCACGCCCATAAGCTTGCCAGGCCAGATCGACCAACCCATTGACGATCGCCGCTGCCACGACAGCGCTGCCCTTCCGCCCCTCGGTGCGAATGTGGGGAATCAGAGAATCGTTGAGGCGAGCTTTAGCCACATCGACATCGACAAACCCTGACGGGGTGCCAATCACCAGCGCAGGCTTGATTTCTTCAGCCTCAATCAGTTCGACGAGGGCAGCGAGAGCGGTTTGAGACTGACCAACCACAAAAATTCCTTCGGGGTAGCGTCTGGCCAGAGTTTCGATGCCCCAGGCGGCGCGAGTTTTTTCTTTTTGAGGACGGGTAATCGCCTCCATGCTGCAATAGATCGGGTTTGCGAAGGTGGTTTGAATGTTAGTTGTGATGCCCACTTGCACCATTGGCACATCGACCACGATCGTGGTGCGGGCGGCTAAGGCGGCGGCCCCCGACTGCAACGCCAACTCTGAGAATCGAACCAGAGATTTATACTCAAAGTCTGCCGTCGAATAAATCACCCGACGCACAATCTCATATTCTGCGGGTGAGAAAGCGTGGTCGCCAATTTCACGATCGATAATCGCGAGACTCTGGGCATCTGATGCGTGCCACTCCATAGGGTTTTATATCGGTAGTTGCGGTATCCAGTTCCGCCTTCAGCTTATCAGGTTGTGACAGTCTCAGCGCTTAGTCCTTCAGCACGTCAAGCAAAAATCTAGTCAGAGAGTCAGGGCTGACTTCTGCAAAAGTCTGAGTGTGAACGATGTCAAATTTAGCACCTGCCGACTTGAGGTTTTCATCTAAAGCGTTAAGAAACCCTCTGGCGATAAAGTCATCGCCTAGCTGAAGAAAGCCAATGCCGAGTTCGTGATCTCGATCGAGCTTTACGGTAGTGTGGATGATCAGTTTAGCGATCGCCATCCGATCTTGAGGTTCTCCGTCAATCAGCACAAGAATCATTTCGCCGTTAAGCTTGGTTTGAGCGGCGGCTTTGCGAGTGAAATAGTCATCTAGTGCCGTTTGCAGCACGGTGAGCAGATTGAGCGTGTCAGGCGGATAGTGCGCGTCAAAAATCGCGGTCACCTGGCTGGGCAACACCTGCTTATATTGCTTAAACAGATCGGCTTGATCTCGGCACGACATATAAACCGTGATGCCATCAGGGTCAAAGGTCTCGCAAGTTTGCGCCAGAGATAGAATGGCATCGTGGGCCGCTAACCATCGCTGTTCATATCCCGGTGGCGTTTTGACTAGGCTGGCAGCAGTTTTGGCAACGACGATCGTGTAGTCGCGGTTTTGTAAGAGCGCTTCAGACATAAGACAGAGAATTGCGTCTGCGTAGAATAACCCAAGGGTGAGTCTAGGATACGCGATTTCTGCTCATCTGATGAGACGTTCTTGCAGCTATCCCAGGCAAAAATCTCAGTCAAGGAGGGGTGAGATTTGTCATACTGTTAGACGATAGAGTGATAGCCTGCTCTCGCTCAGTTTCTCAATTTGCAAGCCACTATGAAACGTAGACCCCGAAATAATTCCTACGATTACGAAAGAGATGATGAGGATGCTTACACGCCGCCCGACAAAGGCAAGCCGAGTAAGCCAAAAACGCCGTTTAACTACACCTCTCTCTTTATCATTGCGGGCATTTTTATTCTGGGCATTGGTGTAGGCATTGGGTTTAGCTCGACGGCTTCGACCAACGACACGAATGTGGTCAGCAATGTGCAAATTGATGCGAAAGCCCCTAACCCAGAAATCTGCATTCAAAATGGGGCCAGCGCGATCGCGCTAGAGACCCGCTTTTTTGTGACGCTTAATCCGTTTAAGGTCTATGTGGCTCAAGCCAGCACCCAACCGGGGTGTGTGCTGCGGAGTGCTAACTGGCAGGTGCTAGAGCAGCGCAATTTGATCACGCCTGACCAGACTCGTGAGTGCCGTCAACGGATGAATACGTTTGGCTATGTCGGGGCGTTGGAGAGCAATCCTAAAATTGATTGTGTCTATCAGAGCGACAACGCCAAAAATCTCTTTCTTGCTACGCCTGGATCGGGGGCGACTCCGCCGGATAATGAAAAATTCTGATCGTTTGTGGGGGCACGGCGTTTGTGGGGGCACGGCAATGCCGTGCCCCTACGGTTTGGGCCGTTTACCCGATTAAATGGGCATTAAATCTTCGATCAATCGCACTTCTAGAATTTGCCCTGGCTGAATTGTGGCAAACTTGGGAGCCGTTGCGTAGGTGACTGCGGCTCCTGCTGCGGCTCCGCCGATCACGTTGCCGCCAGAGAGTCCGCCTAAGATAGCACCTGCTAGCGCGCCAATGCCTGAGTTGCGAATCAGTCGGTTGTCAGAGACTTTGCGAGCACCGCCCAACACGTCTGACTGGGCGGCGATCGCCACATTTTTTCCTTGCACCACGATCGCTTGGGCAATGAAGCGACTGCCGCCGCTGCTCGTTTCAAACTTGCCTAAGACTTGGGTGCCTTCGGGGGCGATTAAATTACCTGCTCGATCGTGCAAACCATTCTGCAACACCAAGACTTCTTGACGAGGCTGATCGGGTTGCAGGGGCAGAGCTTTGCTGCCAGAATATCGCAAACTCAGCACCGTGCCCGCCGGAAGCAGTGCCCCAGGGTTATAGCTAATTGGGCTGGTCGGCTGAGACGATCGTGACTGCGCTGGCGATGTGGGTAGCGGTTGACCAAACTCGATCGGGTTGAGTCGCCCCGATCGGGCAGGTCGCTCTAAGAGGGTGGCAGGTGCCGTTGTCTTAAGAGGGGGCACACTCACGGCGGCTGAGGGATTAAAGGTGGCGGCGGGGGGCAAGTCCGGCGCGCTCGTTTCGCGACTAGGGGTGAGGGGCGGCACACTCACGGTAGGAGCCGCGATCGCAGGGTTGGGCACCGTGACAGGCGGCAAAGACTCTGGGATCGCCAGACTGGGATTAATGTCTGGGAGTTGCAGATTAGAGGCTGGCTTTTGAGCAATCTTAGAAACCGCTTCACCGTTTGAGCCTGACCTTTGGGCAGCCGTTGGCTGAGTAACAGGTGGTTCAGAACTGGGAGCGATTCCCGGCGGAAAGTTTTCGGGCGATGGGGGAGTCGGAGCGCGGCAATTTTTGGCGACGATGCTACCACTAGAGGCACGATCGCGGGAGGCGGATTGGTCGAAACAGAGGGTGTCGCGGGTCGGGGCACCACAATATCGATGGGTCTGTCTTGAGCGTCTGGAATGGCCCGATCGACGGCACGCGATCCACTGACTTCTGGGCTAGGGGGCGAGATCCCCGGCGGATAGACCACAGGGGGAGCCGGATTGATGAGAGTCGGACTGGTGGGAGTCGGCGGCAGGCTCGAAGTCGGGGTAGGTGGATTAGTTGCCTGAGCCAAAAGGGGACGCAACACCCAGCGATCGCTCGTAGACTGCGCGGCATCACCGACTCGTTGCAGTTGCGCCTGCCCTCGCAGCAGGGTCGCGTCGGGCGAAAGCTCTAGCACAATCCGCGTTAGCCCTGGTTTAACCTGAGAAACCCGCACCTGGCGCACCGCCCCCTCATAGGTTTGCTGTCGCTGAACGTTGCCCACTTCGGTGTTAGGCAACTCTAAGACAATGCGGGCGGGTCGAGCCATCAGAAAATAGCGCGGCTTCACCCCATCTTTTAAAGTGACTTCTAGCTGGTTTGCGGTCGGGTCATATTGCCAGTCCTTTAGAGGAGTTGCCCACGCCGGAGCCGCTCCTAGGCAAACGGCGAGAGAGACCAGATAAAAGACCCCTTTACCCAACCTGCTGGGCGGTTTTTTCTTCATTTGACATACCTCCTCGTCCTAAAAGAGCGAGGATTCCTTGACGCTTCATGGGGAGGCGCTACCGAAGTAGTCTTATCGTCCCTCCACATCCGTTTAGAGTCTCCCAATGCCCTATGGCGACTTGCCTTTATCGTACCAGACATCCCAATCAAAGCCGTCCTAGAAGGACGGGGCCTGTATCCCATTTTTTCGGTCACGCAAAAGCCTTCAACAAACCTGGTTCACAGGATAATGCCAAGTGTTGAGTTTGAAACAAATTCTGTCAGAAAAGTTAGGGAGTTGGAATCAGAGAGCGAATCGTCTCAACCTGGCTTGAATAGTTTGAGTCGCTCAAAACGGGAGTTGCACCCTCTAGGTCGATCGCCGTTGTTAGATCAATCCACGATCGACAGCCACCATATTCAGTCTGATAAGGAATAATCTGGGGGTGGGCAAGCTTAGACACCCGCAAAAGCAGGAGATAGAGCGGCGATTTAGGCTTCCATTGAAAGCGCTCTGCGGCAAACTGATCGTTTCCAATATGAAACGGCAACAGGGAGTCTAGAATTTCCGCCTCAGTGACTTGAAACCTATCGGTGATCGCTGCCACTGAGCTAATTTGCACTGTTTCAGGATGCCAGCCAGACGGCACGGGGTTCACCTTTGTCTGAAGGTCGTCTTTTAGCAGATGAGGCTGCTGGTGCTCATAGGTCGGGTAGAGCACCACCTGAGTTTGTTCGACCTTGAAGCGGTTGCCCTCTTCTCGAATGCCGCCTTTTCTGAGCAGCGCGATCGTGCGCCCCGTTTCTAAACCCTCGATCGCGATCGCCCATTCCTTCAGGGCTTTGGTGAGACTGGCCATAAGCGTTAAGTCTTAATATTTTAGGGTTGAGAAAAACTCTGAACACACCATAAAAAATGGAAACAAGATGCCCACTAGCCCCATCCAGCCGCCAAACTGCCCCAAAAAAACCAGGAGCGTTTTGGTAGCTCCGCTCGATCGCTGGTGCGACAGGGCCACAAATCGAGAACTCGCGCTAATCAGCAATGCGCCCCCCAACCCTAGCGGAATGCTGATTAAAAACCAGGTTTTGAGGCGCTCGCCCGGAGTGATCAGCGCCACCGCCGGAAAGAAGATAAAACTAACCAACTCCACGGTCACCCAGAGACCCAGCGCAATGAAGAGGTCTTTTCTCTGCAACTCGTCAAAAGAGAAGTGATTCATGGTGAGATGCTGACCCTAGTGAAAATTTTTGAGCTAACGACAGTGAATCTTAGATCAATCGGGCGATCGCTGAATCTGAATCTTTAGGTTTTCTCAACCCAAGCAAGGAGAAAACTCCTGTTAATCTAATTAGCATGAAAGAAGTCGTGATGGGCTGTGCTGTTTGGCACAATCATCAGCTTTAGTCTTTACGATCACACCTTCTCTAGAAAAAACTGCTATGACGACCCACGATTTGCTCATGTTGGCTTTAATGCTGTCTCCCGGCATTCTACTATCGGTGTTGGTTATGGCAACCTTTGCCGCAGGCGGATAACGCAGGAATGCAGGATCAGAGACTTCAGACTGATCCGGTTCTTTTCAGGCCGATTTCCTGAAGCCTCTGTTGAAGATAGGCCCCTGCCGTGATCGGCGGAAACCGTGCAGGCCCTCTAGTTTTGGCCAGACTGCTGGAGAGAGGAGTTAAGTCTGTCTCGGCTTGAGGATGGACAAAATAAGGCATCGAAAAGCGCCGAGTGCGATCGCCGTCGGGGTTGACCACTCGATGAGTCGTGCTCTTGAACAATCCATTTGTTAACTGCTGAAGCATGTCGCCGCTATCGACAATAATTTGCCCGTCGAGGGCGTGAATCGGCCGCCACACGCCATCTCGCTGCTGAAGCTCTAGCCCCTCGGCGGTGGCTTCACACAAGAGCGTAATCAGATTGATGTCTTCGTGGGGAGCCGATCGCAAACTGGCTGGGTGGGCATCTAGTGCAACGGGTGGATAGTGAATCACGCGCAAAATCGTGTCACCCCCGATCGTCATCTCTCGCAGCAGATTTTTAGACTCTCCTAAATACAGCGCACAGGCTTCTAGCAATCTAGCGGCACAGGCAGCAAGTTGGGCGTGAAGGTCGCTGAGAATCGGGGCAAACTGAGGCACTTCTGCAACCTCTAGGTTCGGCAACTTTGACGCGCCAACGTGCCAAAATTCTTTGAGGTCAGGGACGGGGTGATCTTTGGCGTGTTCTCGACCAAAGCTTGTAAAGCCTCTCTGTCCGTGAAGTTCTGGCTTTTCGTAGCGTTGTTTGACCGTTTCTGGAAGCTCAAAAAAAACCTCAGCAACCTGGTAAGCAGACTGAATTAAAGTCGAGTCAACGCCGTGATTAATCACCGCAAAAAAGCCAATGTCTTCTAACGCAGACCCCATCGCTGACACAAAACCCTGCTGCCTCTGGGGTGAATCAGACAGAAAATCTCGGAGATCAACTACGGGAATGGTTTGGAGGCGCATGGATCTATACCTACTATGCAAAAAATCAGTTCAACAGCCCAACAATTAGCGTTACCGTTCCCAGTAACGCTACTGCGGGGGAACCCTTTGACAAAAGCACACACACCAATACGACCACCTCGCTTAAAGACTGGCTTTGGCTGCTTCGTAGTTGTCATAGATGCTCATTTCAGGACTGTCCCAATCCTCTGAGAAAGTGGTGAAGCTCGATCGTAGAATCTGAGCCTGCGCTTGATCAAGTCCTTGAGATTCTAAGTTAATCTCATCTGCCCAATACTGTTCTAGAAGTCTTTTGTGATCTTTTTGCATGAGCGCATCTGTCTGAACTTCTACGTCTCATAAAGCTTCAAGAAGTTCTAGAAACAGTGGATTCAACCGACCCGCCTTCACACACTCTCCAATCTTTTGCTCCCATGCATCCCTATCTAATTTCACAAACCAGGCGCGAAAAGCAGCAAGATCCTCTGGTGCAAAGCGACTAACAGCCTCTTTGATCTCGTTCAGTGTACTCATGACAAATACCAGCTACTTGACAATGCTACTTCGACTATACAAGAAACCCCCAACTCCTAACTTGGAATTGAGGGCCTTAAAGCTAATGTCTAACAGATCTTAAGCGACCCACTTCTGAGCCACGATTTCAGCCAAGTCAACCACCCGTTGGCTATAGCCCCACTCGTTGTCATACCAAGCGATCACCTTCACCATGTCGCCGCCCATCACCATCGTCAGAGCCGCGTCAATGATCGAAGACTCATCGGTTCCGGCGTGATCGCTCGACACCAAAGGCAGATCACAATATTTGAGAATGCCTTTCATGGGGCCTTCAGCCGCCGCTCTCAGCACGTCATTGACCTGCTCGGCGATCGTTGCTTTCTCAACCTGCACCACCAAATCAACCACCGACACGTTAGGAGTCGGAACCCGCATCGCAATGCCGTTTAGCTTGCCCGCCAACTCTGGCAACACCAACGCTACAGCTTTTGCTGCGCCCGTCGAAGTGGGGACGATGTTCATCGCGGCAGCCCGTGCCCGACGCGGATCGCGGTGACTCGCATCAAGCAAACGCTGGTCGCCCGTGTAGCTGTGAGTCGTGGTCATCGTGCCTTTGATGATGCCAAAGTTTTCGTGAATGACTTTAGCAACAGGGGCAAGGCAGTTAGTGGTGCAGCTAGCGTTGCTAATAATGTTGTGCTTGTGGTGATCATAATCTAGATGATTTACGCCAACCACAAATGTGCCATCGTCACCCTTGCCAGGAGCCGTGATCAGAACTTTTTTGGCTCCAGCGTTGATGTGCTTAGAAGCTCCTTCTTTGCTGATAAACACGCCAGTCGATTCAATAATCAGGTCGATTCCCCAATCTTTCCAGGGCAAGTTTTCTGGGTTGCGATCGCTGGTGCACTTAATCACATGACCGTTGACGGTGATGGTGTTTTCGTCGGCGCTGACATCGGCCTTAAACTTGCCCAGCATCGTGTCATAAGTCAGCAAGTGAGCGTTGGTTTTGGGATCAGACGTGTCATTGATAGCGACTACTTCTATTTGACTGTTCTCCCTGCCCGCCCAGCAACGCATGAAGTTTCGCCCAATGCGTCCAAAGCCGTTAATCGCTACTCTCATGACTGCGCTTGCCCTCTGTAGATAAATACCTATTGATGAGACATATCATATCTCAAAAGGTAAAGAAATTATTAGAGGAAAATGGGGGTTAACAAAGCCCGATCGCAAGGTGGGGATCGCAGGTCAGAAATTGACGAAATGCTTGACTATTAGTAGAAAAGGTGAGGCAAAATTTAGGCTTTAACCCCGTCAGCAGCCAGAGAGCAGGGGCACCTGTCAACAGTGTGACCGTCTTCCGTCCCCAAGGCGAAACGGGTCGCAGGGCCCGCCAACTCGTCTGCCTGAGGTGAAGGCGCGAGATTTCACAGGATGGAATTTACTTTCTAAGCCCGCTCTCTGACTCGTTCTTCCTCGGCAACGATCGCTTCGCTAAACAGGGCAGAATAAACCGCCCCTGCAATCACAGCCCCAAAATGGGTGCAACCCAAAGCAGCGAGTCATCAGTGACATTTTTTATCCCCTTCGTGATCTTGAGTGTGCAGATTGCCTTGATCAGAAAATAGTAGACGATCGCTTAAAACAATTCATCTAGCGATCGTCAAAATTGTCATGGGGCAACCATCACAGAATTCACGAGGCATTCTCATCGGCGCATAGCAGATTGAGAAATAGTTGGTCACGATCGTGGTTATAGCACCCCTTTAGAGCTAGGAATTGTGTGGGCACGACGCGGATCGATTTCGGTTGCCATCCGCAGCGATCGCGCAAACGCTTTAAACGTCGCCTCAATAATGTGGTGAGAGTTAATGCCGTCTAGCTGACGAATGTGCAGCGTCATCTGGGCGTGATTAACGATCGCCACGAAGAATTCTCGCACTAGCTGCGTGTCATAGGTTCCCACTCGCTGTGTCGGAATCTCTAGCCCATAACTCAAATGAGGACGACCCGAAAAATCCAGGGCAATTTGAACGAGGGCTTCATCTAGCGGTGCCACAAAGTGACCAAACCGCACAATGCCTTTACGATCGCCCAAAGCCTTTGCGATCGCCATTCCTAGAGTGATGCCAACATCTTCATTAGTGTGGTGATCGTCGATCTCGATATCGCCCGTTGCCTGCACATCTAGATCGATCAGCCCATGAGACGAGATCTGATGCAGCATATGATCGAGAAACGGAATCCCAGTTTTGGCAACACACTGACCCGTCCCATCTAAGTTGAGGCTGACGTGCACATCGGTTTCGCCCGTTTTGCGGCTGATCGAGGCAGTCCGATTTCCTTCAGGAATGTAGGAGTTAGGCGCAACTTGAAGACGATCGCTAGTCTGCATAGAAATCATTTTGAGGATCGTTTTCTATTATCTCTGCAATCTGAACCGCGATCGCGAGTCGCATTCAAGAAACCTTTAAAAAATCCGGCAGTGTTCTAGACTTTCTAGCCGCCACTCCCGGAGTCACATAAGAACGATGCGGATATCATCACTCAGCAGATTTTGATCCCGTCATGCCCATAATTTCGTAGCCTGCATCGACATAGATCGTTTGCCCGGTTATGCCGCTAGACAAGTCACTACACAAAAACGCTGCCGTGTTGCCGACCTCAGTTTGAGTCACCGTTCGCCGCAGAGGAGCCACCGCTTCAACGTGGTGAATCATGTCTAAAATGCCGCCCACCGCCGACGAGGCCAGCGTCCGAATTGGCCCGGCCGAAATCGCGTTCACTCGAATATTTTGTGACCCCATTTCTGAGGCCAGATAGCGCACATTCATCTCTAGGGCCGCCTTGGCGATGCCCATGACATTATAGTTGGGGATCACCTTCACCCCGCCAAAATAGGTCAGCGTGACAATGCTGCCGCCACTAGTCATCAACGGTTTAGCAACTCCCGCCAGCTTGATCAGCGAATAAGCACTAATATCGAGAGCTAGGTTAAACCCGGCCCGACTCGTGTTGCTAAAGTCGCCCGACAGATCATCTTTGCTCGCAAACGCTAGACAGTGAATCAGAATATCTAACTGCCCCCATTTATCGCGCACGGTGTCAAACGTCGCCTGAATCTGGTCGTCGTCTTGAACGTTGAGCGGCAAAAATAAGCTGGGCTGCAATGGCTCTACTAGCTCGGCCACCTTTTTTTCCATGCGTCCCTTTTCGTCGGGCAGGTAGGTGATGCCGAGGTTTGCGCCCGCTTTGTGGAGTTGTTGAGCGATGCCCCAAGCGATCGACTTGTTATTGGCGATTCCCGTCACCAGCGCGTTTTTTCCAGTCAGGTTCAACATAGACATTCATTTCAATGGCATCTATTAGCCTACAGCGCCACGGAACGGATGACGTGCAAATCGCTTTACTGAGCGATCGCAGGGGTGCAAAATCTTCATAAGTCGTTAAAAAAATTAAGGGATCGGCAGAATCTTTACCCGGTTTTCAGAAAACTTCAGGCTACTAGAAGAAATAAGGTAATATTAAGCACAAAAACTACTGTGAGAGTGAGTTTAAGTGTTCTAAAGTCATCAATCTCTCACAGGAAAGTTCTAGCTTAAGGCGCGATCGATGACATGGAGAACGTTGGCGTAGGAGTTACGACAAAGGAAATGGTAGTGACCAAAGAGCGACCGTTAGCAGCCATGTTTCGTCAGATTGGCGGCGGAGCCTTCCCGCCAGTCGTCGAGACGTTTGAGCGCGGCAAGACGATTTTCTTCCCAGGCGACCCAGCCGAACGGGTTTACTTTCTCTGCTAAAAGGGGCTGTAAAGCTCTCTAGAGTCTATGAAGCTGGCGAAGAAATCACCGTAGCTCTGCTGCGTGAGAATAGCGTATTTGGCGTGTTGTCGCTGATTACGGGGCAGCGGGCCGATCGCTTCTATCACGCCGTGGCCTTCACCCCGGCTGAGTTGCTGTCGGTGCCGATCGAGCAAGTTGAGAAAGCTCTCAAAGACAATCCTGAATTGTCAATGCTGATGCTGCGGGGCTTGTCTTCTCGAATCTTGCAGACTGAGATGATGATCGAAACCCTGGCTCATCGAGATATGGGGTCACGATTGGTCAGCTTTTTGCTGATTCTCTGCCGTGATTTTGGGGTGCCCAGTCAAGATGGGATCACGATCGACCTAAAGCTGTCACACCAGGCTATTGCTGAAGCGATCGGCTCGACTCGCGTCACCGTGACTCGGCTGCTGGGCGACTTACGCCAAGACAAAATGATCTCAATTCACAAGAAAAAAATCACGGTGCACAACCCAGTCACCCTGAGCCAGCAGTTTACTTAGCGATCGGACAACTCTTGTAAACTCGCTGATCTTTGCTTCTGTAAATACGATATTCTGCAAAAACACTAAATCGTAAATGCAGAACATGGTCAGCAAGAAAACGAAAGCTAGCCCAAAATCAAACGGAATGTTAGCCCCCACCCACTCAGATGAGCGGGCTGCTAGAAAAAATGTGGAAGAAAGCCCCGCTCTCGTCGCGTCAATTTCTATCGCAGAACCCGTTGCAGCCGTAGAACCTGTCGCTGAAAAGTCAGTCCAGGTTGCGAAGAAGGGGGCAAAAACAAAGGTTGCTGCCCCGATCGAGACAGCAGAGCCTGACGAGACCCCCGTTGAAATCCCCGCTAAAAAATCTGCCAAAGACTCCAAAGAGCAGCCTGAGAAATCAGTCAAAATGAAGCGGCTGACTTTAGATATTTCTAAGCCGCTACACAAAGCTATTAAAGCGAAAGCAGTCGAAGACGACATTCCCATGGTGGATATGCTGCGATCGCTGCTAGAAAAATACTACGGCAAAGGCTAAAACGCTCAGTCCAGCAGATAAAATTGACCCGTCCTCAACCGCTCACGATGCCAGACCATTGAGCTTTTTTCAATTTTTCACGTCGGTAGGAAAAGAAATTTACTGGGTCTTGATAGGTGCAGTGAGGCGCGATCGCGATCTGTTCTGCACTCAGTCCTAATCGCTCTAGCTGCATCGCGTTGACTCGTCGCACATCCAATCGTGCCCGCCCTGGTGTCGAGTCAGCCCGCACCGGAGAATTAGGCAATGCTAGTAGTTGCTCTAGATTCGCGTCTAAAGAGTTCTTGAGATCCGTCACGGTTGCCCCCACCTCAACGGCCACCTGAGTCGAAACCTGATAGACTTCTCCGGCGATCGCCGGGCCCATTGCCACTCGCAGATCTTGAATCTGACTGCCTTGCTGACCGAGACGAGCGATCGCTGTGGGCACAATTTTTTGAGCCGTTCCCCGCCACCCAGCATGGACAGCAGACACTTGACCCGTCTTGACATCTGCAATCAGCACGGGGGTGCAGTCGGCGCTGCAAACCCACACCGCTTGATGGGCCCGCTCTGAAATCACGCCATCGGCATCCAGCAAATTCTCGTTCGTCAATGGATTCGGCATCTCTGACGGTGCCAGCACGACGTTGCCGTGAACTTGTTTGACTCGATAGGCCTGAGCTAATGGATACAGCGACTCCGTGATCTCAAAGGGCGATCGTGGCGCAAACTGCTGCGTAAAAAAGCCGTGTTGCCAAGGCTCTAGAAGGCTACACGTTAAATAGGGGAGATGATTCCAGATTTGCCAGTGCCAAGTGTGCATGAATAATTGAGACTGCGTAGTCAATAGAGTCACGTTCACTTTAGCTGGAAAAGCCCGATCCTGTCGGGTAGACTGGAACTTGTCAACGGGCCTTTTCGACAAGAGTCATCTACGCCAGCGCAGCCAGCAATTTGTGAGGAGATTGATCATGACTCAGCAACCCAACGCAACCCGCCAGCAGCTTTTTTGGAGGCAACGTTTATTGATCAGGCGGTTGAGTTATCTGGGTGGAGTTGGCATTTTGGGCAGTGGGTCTGCGATCGCCCAAGCTCCTGCTAACGTGCCTCTAGTTATTGTCTCGACTCCCTCAACTAGGGTTCAACCCGCCCCTCAAAAACTCAGCCCTGCCACTCGCGGCGCGGCTGCCTTGGCTCTGCCATCTGCTGCGACATCAGAACGCGTGCAGGTTGACGTGCAGCCTTTGCCTGCTGTGCCCCGATCGCCGTCAGATTCCTACGAGGCACCTAGCACGATCGTGATTACCAATCGGGCATCGGGCTGTGAGATCACCCTTAACCCTGGACAAGCGATCGTGGGAGGGGCCTGTGGTAGTCAGCGCCCAGTTGCAGCTAGCGCCCCCGTCCAAAGCGATGGCACTGCGATCGTGGATCAGGTCGAGTCTGTGCCCATTAGTTTGGCTTCTACGACTAGAGAGTTCTCTAATAGCTCAGAAACCACGGCCACGGCTGCCGCAGCGCCCGCCTACAGCTTTGTCAAAGATTACTATAACCGCACGATTCGCCCTCTGGGTCAGCCGGGCAACGGCAATCTGCGGCTGATGTTTCCGATCTCGATTCCGGTGGCAATCACCTCAGTTTTTGGCTGGCGAATTCACCCGATCACAGGCGATGCCCGCTTTCACTCTGGAACCGATCTCGGCGCGCCGATGGGCACTCCAGTCTTAGCAGCGCTGTCAGGTCGAGTGGTGTTAGCAGACTTTTTTGGTGGATATGGATTAGCGATCGCGCTTGAACACGACAACGGCAGGCAGCAAACCCTGTATGGACACCTCTCAGAAATCTTTGTCAAACCGGGTGAAATCGTCAAACAAGGCACAGCGATCGGGCGAGTCGGCAGCACGGGCAACTCTACCGGGCCTCACCTGCACTTTGAGTTTAGACAACTGACGACCGAAGGCTGGGTGGCTCAAGATCCCGGCGTGCAGTTAGAAGACGCAATGGCTCAGTTAGTCAAGTCTTTGCAGACCGCCCAGAAAGCTCCGGCCCAACTGAGCAACAGCAAATCTTAGAAAAGAATTGGCGATCGTAACATTCACCGAATAACTTTCTACCCTGAGATGAAAACTATCGAAACGATCGCTCATGTCGCTCCAGACGGAAAGCTGACGCTCCAGCTACCTGCTGACATTCCCGCAGGTGATCACAAAATTGTCCTTGTGATTGACGAAGTGCCGCTGTCTCAAACCGAATCCTCAAATGAAAGAGGTAATGCTTGGGATGTTCTCAAGAATTATGTAGGAACCGTGAAAGATATGCCGGAAGATTGGGCGATCGAGCATGATCACTATCTCTACGGCACACCCAAACACAGTTTATTGAGCAATGCTACGTGACTTCCAATATTCAAGTTGTCAGTGTAGACACGGGATTGCTAACCGTAGCCGATCGCGCCTAGATAAAGACTGGGGACTGACAGACTGGTGGTGATGCAGAGCATTTATGAGACGCTGTGACAGCAGAATCATTTTGTGCCGGGTTTCGGGCATTGCTGCTAACCTGGAAAGTCGTGGTACTTTAACTTTATTTTTCCATTTCCATAGTTTGGTCTTTTTTGCAAGCTTTAAACCATGAAAACCATGAAAAAAGGCTCTACTCAACTTTTTCGCTGTAGAACCTTGCAATGCAACATTTTTGATGAATTTACAGATAGCCGTGTTCTGCTAAAAAGTCGGAACTGAGGTCAGCAGGAGACCCGATCGCCATCTCATGATTGGCGGAACCCGATCGTAGAAACTTCTCCACATACTTACCCAAAATATCGCCCTCTAAATTCACCCAACTGCCGGGGCTGAGGAGACAGAGATTGGTTTCTGCATAGGTGTGAGGGATCACCGCCACCGTGAACCACGACCCATCGGGATCACAGTTTGCCACCGTCAAGCTAATGCCGTTAACTGCCACGCTGCCCTTAGGGAGAATGTAGCGGGACACCCGATCGCTGGTCGTCGTAAACGTCATCTCCCAAGAGCTAGCGGTTTGCACAGCCGATTTGAGAGTTCCTATTCCATCTATATGACCTGTGACAAAGTGACCGCCCAACTTGCTGCCAACCCGCAGAGAGGTTTCTAGATTGACCTGCGAGTTGCCCGTAGACTGAGACAGCGTGGTGCGCCCTGTGGTTTCAGGAGAGACAACCGCCACAAACCCCGGTGTCAAAATCTCAGTCACCGTGAGGCAGACTCCATCGACGGCAACACTATCGCCGATCGCTAAGTCCTTTAAAATTAAGGCGGCTGTAGAAGTTGAGCAATGGATCTGAAGACGCTCAGATCCTAAAGCTTGCAGGGTGCCCACGGTTTGAATCAGTCCTGTAAACACGAGTCTTAAAGGGGTGTAAAGGATGGGGATTTTCGCCGTAATCTGCGATAGAGTTTTGGCGGCGGTGGGCTGAAGTCGATCTGTGAGAGCTTGCTGAATTTGTCAGCAAATAATCGTTTTGAGAAACTTGATAAAACTGAGAAGTCTTCTTTATTTTGTCAAATTCTAAAGCGGATCATTTAGGATCAGGGGGTAAATCAGGGCATACTGATGACTGCATCCCTGTTTGATCCCCAAATGAGGTGTGCTAAGTAGTCGGGTGATTCTGTCATTATTCACGAATCTAACGTTTCTTTTGCTGCAAGTGTTCTAGAGGCTATACCGATGATTGAAATGAAGGTCGCTGGAATTGCGTTGGACGCGGCAACCCGCAGCCCGATCGTGCTCCTCAAAGATGGCACTGACCGCCGAGCATTGCCGATCTATATTGGGCAAGATCAGGCAAAGGCGATCATCAGCGCTCTAGAAAACCAGACTCCTCCGCGCCCCCTCACTCATGATCTGTTTGTCAATTTGATGGAATCGTGGGAGATGACTCTGGATCGCGTCGTGATTCACTCTCTACAAGATAATACGTTCTATGCTGTGCTGATTGTGAACCAGGGCGAAGCAAAACGAGAAATTGATGCGCGACCCAGCGATGCGATCGCGATCGCCATTCGCACCAATAGCCCGATCTGGGTGATGGAAGAAGTGATTGCCGATGCGTCTATTCCCGTCGATCGCGATGCCGATGAAGCCGAGCGCAAAGCGTTTCGTGAGTTTCTTGACCAACTCAGCCCCGAAGATTTTAGCCAGCGCGGGCGCTTTAGCAGCGGTGAGGCGCAATAAAACCGTTAGTGAACTATCGTCGTTTTGGTCAAACTAATCTGTCTCTGTCGATCTTTTCTCTGGGGTTAATGCGCTGCCTGACTTCTCAAGACGTGGCAGAACAGACGATCAGACGGGCGATCGCCCTAGGCATCAATCACCTAGAGACGGCGAGAGGCTATGGCGAAAGTGAGCGATTTTTAGGTGCGGCGCTGCAAAATGGGCTGCCGCGATCGCAGCTTTATATCACGACAAAAATTGCGCCCACTCCTGATGCAGCAACGATGGAACGAGCCATTGAGGAGTCATTGCAGCGATTAAAGGTCGATTATTTAGACACGCTGGCCATCCACGGCTTAAACACCTGGGAGCATCTGACCTTGGTAACGGCTGAAAACGGATGTATGCAGGCAGTGCGGCAGGCAGTTGCGGATGGAAGGGTGCGCCATGTGGGGTTTTCGACCCACGGGTTTTTAGAGGTGATTTTAGCGGCGATCGCCACCGATCTGTTTGAGTTTGTTAATCTGCACTACTCCTTGTTTTTTCAGCGCAATCAGGCAGCGATCGCGCTGGCCCAACAAAAAGACATGGGCGTGTTTATTATCTCGCCTGCCGATAAAGCTGGGCTGCTCCATACGCCTCCTCAAACGCTGATCGATCTCTGTGCACCTTTTTCGCCCTTGGAGCTAAATTATCGATTTCTGCTCGACAGCCCGGCGATCACGACTCTGAGCGTCGGAGCCGCCAACTCCACCGAACTCGATCTGCCCTGGATGGGGACTGACAAGGGGCTTCTAGAGTTTGATTTAGACGCTACAAACACGGGCTGGAGAGCCGCGATCGCTCGTCTGCAAACTCACCAAGCCCAGACCCTTAAAACTGATTTGTGCAGCCAATGTTATGCCTGTTTGCCTTGCCCCCAAGGGATTCATATCCCAGAGGTACTGCGATTGCGAAACTTGGCGATCGCTTATGACATGACTCGCTTTGGAGAATATCGCTATCGGATGTTTGAGAATGCAGGGCACTGGTTTCCGGGTAATAAAGCCAATCGCTGTAATGATTGCGGTGACTGTCTGCCGCGCTGCCCAGAAAATCTAGAGATTCCTAAATTGTTAAACGATGCTCACCAACGATTAAACGGCAAACCAGGACGGCGCTTGTGGCAAGACTGACGGCTATTTAATATCGCAGAAGGTAATCGAGCCGCTTACGCAGCCAAAACTCATAGCGAAACACTAGAAATATCACGAGAGGAATCACTAGGCAGCCGATCAAAAAATCGTTTGCTACGACGGATAGATTAACGTTAAAGTAATCTCGCGCTAAAATCACAAAATCGTTATCGATCACGCCACCGATGCCTCCTTCATACATTTCTCGATAGTCGAGATCATGAGTTAATTTCCAGGAAAAATCAACATCGGCGAATAGGGTAAAAAATCCCAACATACTATAAATTGAGCGATCGCCCGAAAACCGACAAAAGTATCCGCTCATTGATAAATATAGACAGGTCGCGATCGCAACTAACTCCATGCCGTGACCCATAAACGTCGAAAGCATTAAATTAGTGGAATTGGCTAGACAAAAGCTATAAACGCTAGTGAAAATTCCTAACAACACTAGAATAAATCGATAGTGACGACAATAGTAAACCAGAAACGCGATCGCAAGATAGATCAAACAGAGAACAATTTTAGACTGATCGAAAGTTAAGGTGACACCGCCTCCATAAGCTAGGTTAACCGTCGGGATGGCAGGGCGACCAAACAGCCAATGAGTCACTGCGTGCCCAACTTCATGAACCAGAATAAGAAAGCCGTAGAATAGAACTCTCAACGGACTGATGATTGTAAGGAAAATAGCAAGAATGAATCCCGTTAGCAATGCACCCAGTCCCTTTGAGTCAATGGGTTGAGTTAGCGATCGGGGAGACGGCTTGACAGCCTGAGTCTGAGCGAGATCAACCGCTACAGTTGACGTTGGAGCTAAGTTTAAGGTCTCAGCCCAGCTAGTTTGATTGACTTCGGTCACTCGCCCAAAAACCTGAACTGACTGAATGCGATCGCTTCTAAGATGCTGCAATTTTTCGTGAATCAGCGCGATCGCAGCTTTAGCATCAGGCACCCGATCAGATTCTAATAAGATTCGCAGACAGTTTGATTGCAGACTCACTTTCACGGTGATTTCTCGATCGGCAAAAGCCTGCTTGAGCAACGCTAAAATTGCCCTGATCTCGCCTCGGTTGGCTTGCTTTATTAACTCTGATTCATTCTCCGGTTCAGTCATTTTGCAGTTACCTTGAGGGTCTAGCATTAGATTTCCCTGCATCTCAGGCAATTGAGTCAGGGGCTTTGGCACTGCGATCGCAAACCATAACCGATGGCGTTTCGTTAGGGATGGCATCATTTTGCGAGAATCAGCCCTTGGCTAGAGGAAGCGTTATTTCCATAGATACATGGTCGCCCGCCGTCTAGAGAGTAATTTGGATACAAGAGCCACTGCAAAGCTTGGTGATTAGTCATCTACATCGTTGATCTGAGCAGTTGGTCTGAATTTGAGAAAGCAGTTTCACAAAAGCTTTCAAACTATTTCAGTTCAGTAGCCTTCGATTTCTGACCCAGCTAGTTTAAAAATCGCGAAGCCCAAGATCGCGAAAATAACCCAGACTGAAACCATACAAACCATACAGGAGTTAAGCCAATGAATATTATTGCGTGGATCGTTTTAGGAATTGTTGCAGGTGCGATCGCTAAAGCGATTTATCCCGGTCAGCAGGGTGGCAGCATCTTGGGCACAATGGTCTTAGGTATTGTCGGCGCTTTTATTGGCGGCACAATCTTTACTTTGATCAACACAGGCACCTTAGCGTTCACGTCTGCATCCTTAAGCATTCCTGGCATCATTGTTGCTGTCATTGGTGCAATCATTGCGCTGTTCTTGTACTACCAGTTCAGCCGCCGCGCTTACTAACCTGTTTTAGCTCTTAAGTTAAGCCTCCAATTCTCATTTAGGATTGGGGGCTTTTTGGGTTGAGTTTAGACAGCGATTCTGCAAGTCGGTTCGGAAAAGAACCCCGATCGTGATCGCTTCTTGCCAGTTCCGTGCCACAATTTTCTCTGGGTGCCCTACGATCGACTTGGCGCTTTTATCTCTTCTCTAGCTGGTGTGACCATAATGAACATTCAAAATTTGATGAGTCTCAAAGGGCTTCGGCTTCCCGTCGCGCAGATCGTGACCGCAAGTTTGATTGCGATCGCCCTACCTGCGGCCCCGGCAAAGGCTCTTTTTGGGAGAGCGATCGACCCCTATCAATCCTGCGCGGCTGATTTGACCCGTGCTAAAGTTTCCGCAGCAGAGGCGGCTAACGCGTGTGGTCAAGCCCTCAAACCCGATGATTTGGGCACCTGCGTCAATCGCATCGTTGATGAAAAAGTGGCGGCAGCCGATGCCTTGTCGATCTGTCGTCAAGTGCGGCGGCCGGTTGATGCAGCAAGCTGCGTGGTGGGCATTCGTCGCGGCGTGACCGATACGGCGATCGTCGATGTGCTCGATAGCTGTCGTCGAAGTCTGTTGCCTCAAACGTTTTCAGATTGTGTGGTGGGGCTAAATAGCCAGCTTAAGGTGGGCGGCAAACAAGCGATCGCGTCTTGTCTTGATGCCAGCGATCGTCCTCGTGATCTGCTGCCGACTTTTATTCCGATCGGCAGAGAGATTCCTATTCCTACCACTCCTTCGGCGGTTCCCACTCCGATTATTCCTTCGACCACTCAGCCTTCTACTCAAACCCAGCCCTCGACTCAGCCTTCACCCCAGACTCAGGCCCCAAAAACCTCTCAGCCTGCGGCCTCAGAGCAACCCATTCCGGCTTTGTACTAACTGGCTTACCCGATCGACTGCACTTCACATTGACCCATGTTAAATATTTCCCAATTTCTGGCAGAAGAGTTGTCTCTGCATCCTGCTCAGGTTAAAAGTGCGCTGGATTTGTTTGCAGAAGGAGCCACTGTGCCATTTATTGCGCGATATCGCAAAGAGCGCACGGGCGAAATGGATGAGGTGCAGTTGCGCGATTTGTCCGATCGCTTCGCCTATTTAACCGAGTTAGAAGAGCGCAAAAAAACGGTTCTCGATTCGATCACATCTCAAGACAAGCTCACTGAGCCGCTTAGGGTGAAGATTGAATCTTGTTTGCAAAAAAATGAGCTAGAAGATCTCTATCTGCCGTTTAGACCCAAACGCCGGACGCGGGCCACGATCGCCAAAGAAAAAGGCTTAGGAGAGTTAGCACAGTTCATCAAGTCTCTCAATCAACCCAATGGGGCAGCACGATCGTTAGAAGCCGAAGCCGCAAAGTTTGTGTCTGAAGAGAAGGGCGTTAAAACGGTTGAAGAAGCGCTCAAGGGGGCCGCCGACATTCTGGCAGAAGAAGTCTCAGAAAAGGCAGAACTCCGGGCTTATCTGCGCGAGTTTTTGTTAGAGACGGGCGTGTTCCGATCGAGCATTAAAAGTGACCACGCCGAAGGTTCCACAAAGTATGAGATGTATCGCAAATTTCAGGCAAAAGTCAGCGCGATCGCGCCTCATAACCTACTGGCACTCTATCGGGGTGAGACCGAAAATATTCTGAACTTTGATCTAGATTTTGACGAAGATGCGGTTCTAAATTATCTAGAATCCGAGATTCGCAGTCAGATAAAATCGGTGCGAGTGTTCTATCGATCGATGCTTAAAGATGCGTTTAATCGATTGATGAAAACGTCTTTGATCACAGAAGTTCGGGCTGAGAAAAAGACTGAAGCCGATATCGAATCGATCAAAACCTTTGAGTCAAATATGCGGGAGTTGCTGCTGTCTGCGCCCGCCGGAATGAAGCCAACCCTAGCCCTCGATCCGGGATTTCGGACGGGATGCAAAGTCGCCGTTCTCGACCAAACGGGAAAGTTTTTGCAATACCAGGCGATTTTTCCGCACACAGGATCACATCAGCGAGTGCAGGCGATCGCCACGCTAAAACAACTGCTTGATCAACACAAGATTGAATTGATTGCGATCGGCAACGGCACCGCCGGACGAGAAACCGATGAATTCGTCGCCGAAGTTTTGGCAACGCTAGACCGAAAGCCGATTAAAGTCATGGTGAATGAGTCGGGAGCCTCGATTTATTCGGCGAGTGATGTGGCGATCGCCGAGTTTCCTGACCTAGATATCACCGTCAGAGGCGCGATTAGCATTGGCCGACGATTGCAAGATCCCCTCGCGGAATTGGTCAAAATCGATCCCAAGTCGATCGGGGTGGGGCAATATCAGCATGATGTCGATCAAAAACTGCTCAAAAAGAAGCTAGACGAGACGGTTGAGAGTTGCGTCAACTATGTCGGAGTCGATCTCAACATGGCTTCTAAAGAGTTACTAACCTTTGTCTCTGGCATTTCGCCTGCCATTGCTAATAACATTGTGACCTATCGCAATCAGAACGGAATCTTTCGCGATCGCAAAGCCCTACTCAAAGTTGCCAAACTGGGGCCGAAAACCTTTGAGCAAGCCGCCGGATTTTTGCGGATTCGCGATGGTGACAATCCTCTCGACAATACCGCCGTTCACCCCGAAAGCTATGGTGTGGTGAAAGCGATCGCCAAAGATTTCGCGCTGCCCTTGACGCAGACGAGCCAAATTGCCGATCACCTCAAAGCCAATCTCAAAAACTATGTGAGTGACACGATCGGAGAACCCACCTTGCGCGACATCATTGCAGAGTTAGAAAAGCCCGGACGTGACCCTCGCGCTGAGTTCAAATACGCCACCTTTAAAGAAGGCGTAAAAGAAATGTCTGATCTCAAAGTCGGAATGGAGCTAGAAGGCGTAGTCACCAACGTCGCCAACTTCGGCGCATTTGTCGATGTGGGAGTGCATCAAGATGGTTTAGTCCATGTGTCACAACTCGCCGATCGCTTTGTCAGTGACCCGCAGCAGATCGTCAAAGTTGGACAGGTTGTAATGGTTCGAGTATTAGAAGTCAATCAGGGCTTGAAACGAATTAGTCTATCGATGAAGTCGGGCGATCGCTCAGAGAGTCAACCGATTCGTAAACAGGAATCTCAACCGATTCGCAAACAGGAAACTCAATCGATTCCTAAACGTGAGACTCAACCTAAGCAACCCACGTCTGAATCAAAATCGCCAACGCTAGACGACTTAAAATCGAAATTTGGGAAGAAACGCTAGAGCCGGGTGCATAGGTTTGTGCGGCTGCTTGTCTAATGGCAGAGTGGCGATGCTTGTTTAAACAGAAGATGAATTCTAAAGGCACATCAGTTGAGACAAAAGCATAATCCACTAGGGGCTGTGATAGTTATGACCACAGAGCATGGGTTAAGCACCGAGACCAGACGATGGCAGTGAACAGACTTCCATGGCTCGAATCAAGCCATGCTCAATGGTGAAACGGTGGCCAACGTGCTCATCAGCAAGTAAGGCTCCGGCTAGATCGCGCACAACTTGATGCACATCAACCAAGACTTGCCCAGCGTCCTCCGAGTAAAAGGCAATCGGCTCGACGTGTGGATTGATCTCGCTCCACTGCTCTGTCCAGTAGGCGCGGACTTCCTCAGGCCCACGGACAAAACCGCCTTTGAACGCCCTCGGCCAAGCTACGTCGGGAGTCATGAGGGCGAGAGCGGCATCAATATCGCGCGCGTTGAAGGCCGAATACGCTGCCCGTAGCAGCTCGATTTCTGGTGCAGATTGATTTGACATATTAGCTCAGTATACAACACCGCGCACAAGCTGCCGAACGGCTAAGTTGAGCGGCAGCTAGTATCTTTTGCACAAGATTACGAAGGACTTCTAGTCGTTGGGATGCGATTTTTGAAGTAGCCGCGACGTGTGTCCCACCACTCCCTCGTTATGTCAATACTGGCAGCCACAACAGTGTCTCGGCTAGGTCGAGCAGTCAGGTAGCCCAAGCTACTGGTTTCAATAGACGGTTTCACTCATAGATAGTCGATCGCAGTCTCTCGATTTTAACTCACTTCAAGGCTTGCTGTTTCGGTATGGGTCGATCGCCACAATCTTCCCATGATTATCTTCCTCGACTTGGGGCCGCACCTGAGATTCTATAGATCTCATCGCCGCGTCGAGCAAATTCTTCTTTGCTGTAGCGAGGCTGTCGAACTGTCCTGGGCTTAACCTCGTTTCAACGACACCCCTATTTTAACCCTTAGATTTTTCTGCATAATGTTCCCAATCATCGGACACAGATATCTTTTACAACTCATTAACCACTGACTTTAGTCCGGTGCGTTGGAGTTGTTATGCATCACTTTGATGGTTTACGAAAGGCACTAAATGCATCATAAAATCGCGCTTACCTACTGGCACTCCTGCCATACGCATGATGTCGTATGCCGTCGTCAGATGGAAATAAAAGTTTGGCATTAGAAAATCATCTACATACGAGAGTCCCAATAATTCTGCATACAGCCCTTGCCCAAGCTCAACTCGTTTGATCTCTGACAACTTAGTATCGATAGCATTGATATTTGCCAGAAGCTCCTTAGTGGATGAAATATGACTACGAGCCTCAGCTAAAGATGCGACATCGGGGTTTAGGTTGCTCTCTGGCTTTTCTAAGCACCACAATGCGAAGTTGCGAGGCTGATTGCAAGTGAATATAATCTGTGTACCGAAAGGAAACATATCGGATGCTATGCGAAGCTGCAATACAGATTCCAAATCTTCTGCGAAATGACTCTCGGCTACCTTTAAGAGATGGCTCAAGGTATCGAGTCTAGAACTGAAGATATTTTGTAGTGTTGTGATCTTATGCTTTTCCATACGAGCTCCAGAAACACAGATTGTAATACATAGCGTTCCTAGTCAGCGGCGGCAGACAGACTCAAACTCAGCACCAGAAACTTTCGACTGTCCGATGCATTTGAATTGTTATGCAGCGGCTTTACCCATCACATTGTACATTGTATGTTTGAAAATTTTATACTTCTTGAAAATGGGCATCATGAGGTGTACCTTATTGTCTAGACAGAACTTGCGATCTATACAAAATCCAGTGTAATGGTTGCTATCAGAATTAACAGCTTCATCACCAGAAAGCTCACTTCAAACATCTTATAGACTAGAACTAAAGACTCTACTGTTTAAGCTAAATGGCTTAACTTCCCCTTTAGAAAATCTTCCCCATAATCTATTTTCTAGAAGTATAAGAATTACCCTGTCAAAATCTTAAATAACCCATAGTCTAGAGACCGTATCAGAAGATGCCGTTATTAAAAATCTCAATTTGATTTCTTGAGGTTAAACGCTGAAAGACGACCCTAAGGCAATGAAGTTGACAATGCGTTTTCCAGTCGATGCGTTTATACTCTACAACAGTGTTCATCTTTATAATGTTCTCACGCTCAAACTCAATCTAAAAAGCATGCAATATCCATCATTCTAATGTTCTCACGCTCATGCGACATCAGACATTTGCACTTATCACATTTGTCATCTTGTGCCGCTTCCAGCGAATTGTTGTAACCACATTTAGGACATTTAGGATCAAAATTATCACGCTCAGGCAACATCAGATATCCACACTCATCACATCTCCCATCCCGTGTTCCTTCCGGCAAATTGTTGTAACCACACTTAGGGCATTTCATAGTTCGGGCATCTCTATACAAGCTCTAACCTTAAAGTCAAGATTTAGCAGTCAGAAGTCAGTATGGAACTCACATTCTTAACCATCATCGTTTCTTGAAGAAATCAGCATCAAAAAGCAAGCACATTTTGTCAAGGCATATCCCAAAATTTGCCACCTCAATCCATCTATTTTTATTGTGGCTCCATTTGCGCCACTGCAATGCAGAGCGATTGTCACTTGGCGAACTGAGGTAATGTTCGATAGAACCATCTGGCCAATAAACTCGAACACCTTTTGTCTCGCGCACATATTCCATCTGACATGTACTTTCTTGCAGAGTAGGATTTGAACACTCGATTGGCGCTCTGGTCGTTTTAGATGCTAAAGATTTCCATTGGTCTCGGGGAAGATGAATGCATTGGCGATCCCAGCAAAGACCGACGCTGGAGCCGTCAGCCCACTGTTTATTTTGTGGATTCCAGCGTTGCGGCCCATTTTTCCCAGACATTCTGATTCTAGTTTGCACGCCATCTAGCCATGTCACATCCCAGATATCAGTGTTGGGAAAATTAGGCCATCTCACCTCGCAGGCTCCTGCGCCTTGAGTTGGACTCAGACAGTCTACTCTAATTAGAACCTCTGTAGAGAAAGCTGGCAGTGGCATGATTGACATTCCGATGATTGTCGCGATCGTGGTTAGATTCTGTCGAAATATCATAAATGCTCAAGTGGGTTAAGGTTGACATGAAATCGCTGCTTTTGAGTCAGACACATCGCAATGCCTTTTTCATAATAAGCGGCTTCATTAATGAAAAGGGGATAAACAGTTGCATCTCCTGAATAGCAGATCGTTTCCCCATCAAAAGTCAAAAACATTGGCGCACCAGGCTTCAATGCTTCATAGTCTTGGAACTGAAGCTGAGGATGAATCATTGCTGCAATCTCGCCCCGGTCATTTCTGGGATAGTCGATCACACCAACATACTGGTAAAGGAGCAACGGAGAAGTCTCAAGGGCAACCATGTTGTTGTTGTACTGCTCCACATAATCTAAAATCGGATAAATCAAGTCTTCGGTTTTTTGCAACAGTTCTGCTTGTAGTATGCCATGAGCAATAGGACCAACCTCAATCCCAATCCGATATTTGGCAATCGATCGCAGGGAATCGCGATTTCGCCCCGAATTAGTAGAACTATAGACCTTTAGAGCAGGCTGTATAACAGTCAGGTAGACTGCCAAATTCAAGGTAAAAGCATCAAGCTGATCCAGAATCAGCATTAATCCTGCATTAGAGGTGGTACTGTGCTGATCGATGATCATATCTACAGGCATTCGTCCTTCTGATCCAAACTCACGGCTAATTTCTCTAGCCCGTTGAGTTTCATAGATACTACTTAGGTTTCTCATACTTCAACTCCTGAAACTATTCATGACTTATACTGGATCAAACTCCGACCAAGTAATAGTACGAGTCTTCCGCATCCTATTAGAACAGCAAAGACAGGTGTAAGTCGTCTCTTCTTCTTCTTCCTGAGGACCTTTCCGAGTGATGGATACATGACCTGCACTCATCGTAGCCTCGTGACACGTTGGGCAAATTACAGAGCCGGATCTTCTATAGCCTCGCAGATGTACACTATCCCGATTAGCGGATGGGTGACAGTGAGAACACTGCCATATCTCAAAGTCTGTGCTGCCAAGTCTTGCAGCTACTTGCTCGGCTGAATTCAAATAGTTAAACAACAGGTTTTCAAATGAATTAGAGGATGCAATTAGATGAAGGGATCTCCTGCATTCCTGACAGTGGAGTTTGCGAATCGTAGTCCACGGTGAAATAAGCCTAAGCCTTAGCAAAGTCCTTCGAGATAAAAAATATAACCATCCGCCAATAAACATTCCTAACAGATAACTTCCAGAGAACGATATAAAAGCCTTGACTGGCTCTAATTGTATGAATCTTGGCATAGCAAATGCTGCGAGGATCAAACCAAATCCATTTATTAAGAAGCCAGTTATTACATAATCAATTTGGTCGGGAGAACCTGACATCTTGACGTTAGCAATTGGATCTACGAAAGCTGGCTTACAAGAGTGAATCACGATCCCTGTACAGGTGCAAACAACAAAGATGATGCATAAAGCTAGGAAAAAGGGATCTGAAATGTATTTGATGGCATGAATGGATAAGTCTGTTGCCTCAGTTCCGACTGATGTAAATGGATAGATAATAATAGGTGTCATGGTCAATTTCTGTCGCTCGTTGAGTTTCATAAGTACTACTTAGGTTGCTCATAGTTGAACTCCTGAACCTCGAAACAACGATTTAAATCTTTGTCGATGTAGCGGACAGTTGCTTCTATAGCTCTCGGATTACCTAACAGAGTCAATGTTTCAAAACTGTTTCTACGAACTAGCTCCGGGTCTTGCTCAAATTTCTTGATGAGATAAACTCCAATGAGTTCGTTGCCATGAGTCCCGCCTACCAGCAAAACACGTTTAATCATTCATTCCTCTTTGTTGTTGTTATAAGCATGACTGAGCGGCTTGCTCGGATGAAAACAGTATAGGGGAGATGAATATGATAAAATCGCTATCATTGACATGAGTACATGACTAAAGCGTCATAGTAAAAGCATGAAATCGGCAAGATGGCACGAACTTGAGTTGCGACATCTGGAATATGCGATCGCCCTGAAAAATCATAAAGGATTCATTCAAGCAGCCCTTGCGCTCGATCTTGACCAAGGTTTTTTAAGTAAACAGATCCAGAGACTAGAAACAAGGTTGGGCTTCGATCTCTTCGATCGCTCAACTCGTCCCTTAGGATTAACCGATGCGGGACAGGCTTTCTTGATAAGAGCCGAGCAAATCATCGAGCAGACAAAAAAAGCCATTGAACTCGCACAGGAAACCCAAGCAGGAAAATACGGTCGATTGGATGTAGGAATCAATACATCAATTGCAAATAGCAAATTACCCAGTATTATCCGAGATTTTCGCGAACAGTTTCCGAACGTTAATCTTGTTCTGCATGAACTGGCTTCTTATGATCAAATCGAACAGTTACGCAATCATCAAATCGATATTGGCTTTTTCCATAAACACAACTTACAAGACTTGCTTAAAGAGGATAGCGAGTCTTTTTCTGACACTCTGGTTCTTCATGAATCACTCGTGCTTGTCCTCCCGGAGAAGCATTTCTTAGCTAAAAAAACGAGTGTTTCACTCGCAGAGCTTAACGGCAAGGAGTTTGTTCTACCACCGCACACCTTACTTCGTGGCTTACGCGATAAAATTGATCAACTTTGCATCAGCGCTCACTGTAAGCCTGTCATTGTCCAAGAGGCAGCCTGGATAACAACTGTGTTGAGTTTGGTCGCTGGAGGGATGGGTGTTTCAGTGCTTCCAGCTAATGTGAAAAACCTTCGACGGACTGGGGTCATTTACCGCGATATTCAGGAATTCTCTCCAGTGTTAGAAATTGTTGCTGTTAGGAGAACTCACAATCAGTCAACCGTTCTAAGGAATTTCCTCGAAGTTGTTGAGGACTTATCCAAGCATCAGGGTAATTAGCCTCAATTTTTCAGGTACTACAACACTCAACTAAAAAGCTTGAATGCCTTTCTCACACTGAATTTTCGGCGGCATAACGTTCCGGCTGAGCGGCTGCAAATAACCTTCGCATTTCTACCAAGATCTCCCTTCAGTCCGCTCCAGCCGGGTTGTTGGGCTGCGTTTACTTAGAACTTAAGCGACAGAGGATAAATAACTCACAGCCGCGACGACAAAAAGAATTAAACTTAATGCTGCAAACCCAAAGCCAATGTTAAATATGAAGTGTTTCTCGCGAGCATTCTTTGAAAGAATATAAATTTCTTCTGCCATCACTTTAAGCTCGAATTCCTCCTCAATGGACTCAAGAGTAGCTTGAAATTTTTGCTGGTTCAAACCTTCAATAAATTGGAAAAACCACATTATTTTTCCGGCGGGTAAGTATTAGTGTCGTTAAATTCCAACTCGGCTTTTTTAATAATTCGCTTGACTTCATTGGATGAATACATTCGTGACCAAATGCAAGCTATAGATGATCCAATCGATACTATTAACGACAAAAGCATCAAAGTTAGAGTTGACCAGGTTACCCAATTGAATTCAGCAAGAATTGCTCGTAGCTTATCAGGCTCGGAAAAAACTGTACTTGTGAGAAATGCTAAGAAGCCAGCATCGATTGCTAAAACTACCTGAGCCTTTGAATCTGCACTTTTGTACCAGTCCAAAACACTTTCATATAGTCTTTGTGCACACTCCAATCTGTTAGACATAGTTGCATACCATACCTGAGCATTTGCTCTTGAGACTTCCCATCATACTCATTTGCAAACCAACACTGCCTTGGGCTGTGGCTATTGGCTTAAATTACAAACCTAACCAGCTTTGCAAAGATTGCTTAAGTTGATCAGCATCGACCTTAACCAACTGACCAATTACTTTAATCACCAAACTTTCATGTACTGTATATACCCCTCTTTTGACTGCGGTAGTTACGTTCAATTTGGCTGCTGCCCACTCAAACAGCACAAACTCTCCTGCTAGTAATGCACTTGTTTTGCTTGTTAAAGGAGTAATGAGAATGTCTTGAGATGGATGCGACGTACTCACAACAACAGCAGGTCTTACCTTTGAACTCGATAAATCTGAGAAGGGATAGCGCACCAATATAACATCATGCTTGGAGTAGCTGGGCATATACGTCATCCTCAGTATTATCCCAAACTGCATCGAGTGATATTTGACTTGCTTGTAGCCAGAACTCAGCCTCGTCGCTGGGCAAGACTGTTACCAGTACTCTTACCCCTTCTGGTAGTTCGGCTGACTCCAATAGCTCAATTTTTCCCTGCCGAACCGTAGCCCACAGTGTTTTTAACATATCCGTTGCATGAAACTATGTCTTGATTTTACGCCGTAATTGTGGTTCGCGAGATCGCCTCACCATTCCCCTCAAGGCAATGCCCTACAGACAACCTTACGGCGATTAATCCTCAACACCAACAAATAACCTTGCTGTACCTTCCCTACCGAGAGATGGAGCAGTCCAACGACTAAGCTCACCCGCCGCCGGAAGCCGAAGCGGAGCCGAGGAACGAGGCGTAGCGCAGGCTGTAGGCGGTCGGGTGCAGCGCCTTTATGGGCTGGTGTTGAGGATTATGGCGTTAATTATTTGGATGCTCCAAAAATTTTACTGCATCACTGGAGCCAAGTAATTTAGCCTCTTCTAAAGGAGTCGAATAATCATCAATACGAGTTCTTACGCTGGCATCAGCTCCATGAGTAAGCAGAATCCTCAACGCTTCTACATCATTCCTTGCTGCGGCCATGTGAAGTGGTGTCCAATCATTAATTCCATGTGCATTCGTATCGGCCCCAGCTAAACATAAAAGTTCAAGGACACGATGTTTGTCTGAATTGTCCCTATCAATAGCCGAGTGAAGAGGTGTGTATCCCTCATCATCTCGGAATTTAAGCGAGACATTTTGGGTCAGCATCCATTGCACGACTTCAAATGTTCCGCAATCTACAGCATTGGTTATCCAATGGCGTTGGATGAATGCATCTTTACCATTGGGAAAATCTTCATGCTTACTCGCCAGAAATTGTAAATGCTTCAAGTCTCCATTCATGACGGATTTCATCGCTTCATCATAATCAACCATAGTCTTCGATTCTATCAATTCGCGCTTCTATTCGCTATTCGCACCAGCCCAACGTTGCCCATCACCCGCCGCAAGTAGCCTCTGCATCATCACCGATCAACTCTTAGCGGTCGGTGTGCATGGGCGTTGTTAGCCTCCGCTCTGACAGCAGGTTAAGCGTTGGCTAGCGGTTGGCTTGTTGAATCATCGATTTCTCACACCACCTGATCTTGAGGTCGAGTACACCAAACATCGTCCGTATTCATCCTCGAACTCTTTCTCAAATTCCATGCTGAGCTTGCACGCAACACGAATCGAAGCCTGGTTTTCGGGATCGATCAGACAAATTAATCGCGTCAGATGCAATTGCTCAAAGGCATATCGCGCGACCCCCTGCGCCACTTCAGTTCCTAACCCTTGTCCCCAATACGCCTTAGACAGCAAATAGGCTACCTCCACTTCTTCACACCCATCAATCGTCCAAGGCAGCAACCCGCACCGTCCGATGAACTGATTTGTTTTTTTATGAATGGTTGCCCAAAGCCCTAACTCTGGATACTTTGGATGTCCCTTGAGAAACCACTCCAACTCCTCCTTCGTCTCTTGATACGTCTGGGGCGCATTGGGAATATACTGCTTCACCGCTGGATCGCAATAAAGCCCGTAGAGACTATCAAGATCCTCCAGTACCTGATGTCTCAGGATGAGCCGATTAGTCTCCAAAATTTTCATTGCTTATCCTTGTAATCGCTCTCAAATGCTAACTCATCAGTGCGAATGTTCATTTGGCGCAAGGGGGCTAACTACTATTTCTGCCGTTTGAACTCCTATCAAACAGGATAAATATCCCTCTCATGGAAATCATGCCGTATGGAAACCGGACAACTCCCATTTTTTTAGGAATTATACTGAATTCCCACAGGATAACTCTCCACTTTCGAGTACTTATACGGAATGGCGCTCAGATTTTTCGATTCTAAGGGAGCCAAAAATAAATTGTCTCGTCCCGATAGATCGGTCATGGCGCTGAGTCGATCGCACCCATGCCGTTGCTCGACTGGAACATAAATCAGGGAGAATTTACGATCGCTTCCCCCTCCCCCAAAAAAACTCAGCCTTCCAAAAAACAAAAAACTCCTGTAGAATACACCGCAGTGATGGAGTTGTGCCCCGAAGTCTGATTTACGAGATCAGAACTCCGAGGACTTCCATCCCTAGTTAGAACCATTAACTCAGGAGGCGTTCATGATTGTACACCGTCGGCTTTGCTATGGGATCTTGAAAGGCTGGAATCAAGATCCTGCATACAGTTTTCACCCCAACCCAATGTCTGAGAGATCCGTGTTTTTGTCCTCTTTAACTTAACTAAGAGGACAAAAACATGGGAGTTAGGACGATCGTGCCTAGCTCGATTTCGTTTACGGTTGAGTTACGTTGCTCAATCGAAAAGCGTTATCGGGTGAGTGTGACTTTGGATTTACAAGAGCGTTATCTCTTCATGTCGTCTGGCATTGTTTTGGATGTTAGCGATCACATTGAAGACTTCACTTCACAACTGAGTGAGATTGCGTCTAATCAACTGGCATTTCTGAAGTGGGATGGCACCAGTGATTTGACCACAGAGTATCAAGTTGTTCGAGTGTTGCCCGGTTATCAGGTTGAACGTTCTTTAGTGAAATTCAACATTGTTCTGGGTAGTGGTTCATTAATTCAAGTAGAGGAGTTGCACAACAAAACAACAATTCAGCTAGATTGAAAATGTTCCTCATTTTGCATGATGGCTAGTTAGTCTAGGATCAGCTTTTTGGTCGATCGCTGTCTTATGGATCGACCAAAGGCAACTGACTCTGCTGCAAATACTTCATTGAGAGGCTGCGGCTGCTTTGAGCGTTGGGAAAGTCAGGAGTCAACGCCAGCGCTTTGTCATAACTGACGATCGCGCCCTCGTGATTCTCTAATCGACTCAGCGCCACGCCTCGGCTATACCAAGCTTTGTCAAACTCAGGAGACAGACTCAGCGCTCTGTCATAACTTGCTACCGCCGCCTCACTTTGCCCAATATGATCGAGCGCTCGACCCCGACGATACCAGCTTTCATCACAATCAGGATTGATCGCCAACGCTCGATCGAAGCTCTCGATCGCTTCGTCATAGCGCCCCAATTTACGCAGAGCAACGCCGCGACCACTCCAAACTTCATAAAAGTCGGGTTTAGCAGCCACAGCCCGATCGTAATAGTCGATCGCCTGAGCCAAGTCGCCTAACCTCTGAAAGGCGCATCCCTGGTTATAAAGAGCTTCTGGAAAGTCTGGCTTTAATTGCAGAGCGCGATGATAACTCTCGATCGCATCTTCATAGCGCCAAAGCGTCTCTAGCGTGTTGCCCCGGTTATACCAGGCTTCGTGAGCCGCCGGATTTAACTGCAACGCCGTATCATAGCTTTGCAGTGCCTGCTCATGAAACCCCAGCTTGTGCAGTGCATGGGCTTGACCAAGCCACACATCGGGCACACTGGACTTAATTTCTAACACCCGATCGTAGCTATTGAGGGCATCTTGAAACCGCCCCAATCGGCTAAAAAGATTCCCTTGATTGTAGTGAGCATCTGAAAAGTGAGGACGCACCTCTAGAGCTTTGTCATAACTGGCGATCGCAGCCTCATAGCGCCGCAGATGGGTTAAAACAATGCCCCGGTTATACCAGGCTCTTGCATAGTCGGGCTTGAGTTTGAGCGTCTCTTCATAGCTGCGAAGGGCTTCTTGGCTAGAGTTGAGCTTCATCAGCGCATTGCCCCGGTTATACCAAGCCTTGTAGTTTTTGGGATATAGCTCAATCGCTCGATCGTAGCTAGCAACCGCTTCGTTATGGCGGTTTAGCTTTGCCAGAGCCATACCTTGATTGTTCCAGGCTGGGGCATAGTCAGATCTGAGCACAATGACTTCTTTAAAGTTGACGATCGCCGCCTGATAATCGCCCAAGTCATAAAGAGCTTTGCCGCGCTCATACCACCCGGCGTGGAAATCGGGCTGGTTTTCTAAGGCTTTATCAAACTGAGCGATCGCGGCTGCATAAGCTTTTGCCTTGCTCAACTGCTGCCCCTGCTGAAAAAAATAATTGGCTTTTGAATGAAGAGGCTGACCCATGACCCCAATGATGAAGTAAAAACACGCATTTCTTCATTAGTATCAACCCTATTGGCTTGGTAGCAACGCGATTATTTCTCAAGGGAGGAGCGATCGCAAGCGGGCAGCTTATTGCTTTTGCGCTTTCCAGGTGCCGCCATAACCATAAAACGGGTTTTCTTGACTAACTAGCGGCCAGCATTCACGACAAACAAAAATCCACTCGGCTGACTCGTCGTGTTGCACACGGTAGAGCACGGGAGCGGATTTTTTGCAGAGAGCACAGGTTTTTTGACGCGATCGCACCATCTTCGTCTTGAGTTAAGCGATCGCTGAGGCCTTGGGTCGAGCAAAAATCATCCGCCCCGCAGAAGTTTGCAGCGCACTGGTGACAATCACCTGAAGCTCACCTCCCACAAAGGCACGGGCTTCTTCAACCACCACCATGGTGCCATCATCGAGATAGCCAACGCCCTGGGCCGCTTCCTTGCCTTCTCGCAAGATCTTGAGATCAATGCTGTCACCCGGAAGATAGGAGGGGCGGACGGCCTGAGTCAAATCATTGACATTCAGCACCGGAACGCTCTGGACGGTGGCGACCTTGTTTAAGTTGTAGTCAGTTGTCAGCAGGGTGCCATTGATGTCTTGCACGAGCCGCACCAGTTTTGCATCTACAGTGGGGATGTCTTCATAGTCAGCCGAGTGAATCACAACCCGCTCTGGGTAGGCTTCCCGAATCTGATTTAAAACATCTAGTCCGCGCCGTCCCCGCACTCGCTTTTGATCGTTAGAGGCATCGGCGACTTGCTGCAACTCTTGCAAAACAAACTGCGGCACAAGAAGCTGCCCTTCTAAAAACCCGGTATCCAGCAAGGCAGAAATGCGGCCATCGATAATGCAGCTAGTGTCTAAAACCTTGGTGCTAGAGGGTTTGAGAGAGCCTTCGGCCAGCAGCATCGTTTCAACGTTGTTGGGATTGATCAGCCGCAGCAGCGATCGCCCGTGCAGATCAGCCAGCGACACGCCAGAAACCGAAAACATAATGCTGCCGACCACGGCGGCGAGAGGTTTAATAAATGAAAACTCTTGAGGAATTGGCAGAAGAAAAATCGGTGCCAGCAGCAGGTTTGCGACCAATAGGCCCAAAACTAAGCCTACCGATCGACTCAGCAGCAAGGGGGCAGGCATCTCGCGAATCTGGCGAGCCACCCGACGGTAGCTAGACTGAGCCAATAAACCGACTGCAAAGCCAATCATGGCCCCAAAGCCTGAACAGACCCAGCGCAGGGCATCAGGGTTGGTCACCTGCTGCAAAACGCCGCCTGGCAGCGCTTCGATGCCGTGAAAGCCAATTCCTGCTCCTGCTAGGATGAATGAAATAATAATGACTGCATCAACCATAATCTTTGGAATGAGGGATTTTGTCGATTTTAGATCGGCGACTTTAGACTGTAAGGGACGGATGTTTAGAGCTTTTTATAAAGGGTGGATTACGAATTTAAAAGCAATCCAAAATCTTAGATTTAAGAGGCAATCTTTTTGATCAGACTGACTTGTCATCATTATATCTTGTGGGTTTATCGAATTTTCGCGCAAATCCCTTTCCCTGTGGGCGGTTAACCCTACTATTGCCTGTGATTTACGATACAAAAATCAATAAAAAATACGGGAATTAAAGAAGATTCGTTGCGATAGTTTGAGAATACAAAGAATTTATAAAAGATTCATGGAATTTAGCGTTCCAAGCTCTGCCTATGTTCACATCCCGTTTTGTCGGCGGCGCTGTTTTTATTGCGACTTTCCCATCTCGGTGGTGGGCGATCGGCGCAACGGCACTAATTCGGGCACGATCGGGCGCTATGTCGAAGTGCTGTGTGATGAAATTCGACTAACTAAATCCTTAGGTCAACCGCTCAAAACAGTGTTCTTTGGAGGCGGCACGCCGTCGCTATTGTCGGTTGATCAACTGAGTCGAATTCTTAACACGTTAGATCAACAGTTTAGACTTTCATCCGATGCCGAGATTTCAATGGAGGTTGACCCCGGCACGTTTGATTTAGATCAGATTCAAGGATATCGATCTTCTGGGATCAATCGCGTTAGTTTAGGGGTGCAAGCTTTTCAATCGAGTTTGCTTGCTGCTTGTGGCAGAACTCACAGCGTTGAAGAGGTTTATAAATCGATTCAGTTAATCGAGCAAGCCGGAGTTTCTAACTTTAGTTTAGACCTGATTTCGGGGTTGCCCAATCAGACGATCGCTCAGTGGCAAGACTCGTTAGATCGGGCGATCGCGCTTTCTCCCAGCCACGTTTCTGTCTATGATCTGACGATCGAACCCATGACCCCCTTTGGCAAACGCTATCAGCCGGGATCAACGCCCTTACCCACCGACGAAGTGACCGCAGCCATGTATCGTCTGGCTCAGAGCACCTTGACTGCTGCCGGATATGAGCATTATGAAATCTCAAACTATGCCCGATCGGGGTTTCAGTGTCGTCACAATCGAGTGTATTGGAAAAATCAATCGTTCTATGGGTTTGGCATGGGGGCAACAAGCTATGTGAAGGGCGATCGGGTGTCTCGTCCTCGCAAGACTCGCGAATATTACGAGTGGGTTGAGCAACCACAGGAATCTATGAGTCCAAATGATCCCGATTTAGTCGAGATTCTTTTAGATACTTTAATGGTAGGGTTGCGATTAGCTGAAGGGTTAAATATATCAGCGTTAATTCAACAGTTTGGACAGGAGAAAATAGCAGAGATTTGGACTTGTCTACAGCCGTTTCAGAAGTCGGGATGGATTGAAGTTTTGAATAGCGATCGTCATCCTATCTCACTCAATTCTCACTTACCTGATCAAGGCTATATTAGACTCACCGATCCCGAAGGATTTCTGTTTTCTAATGTTGTGTTGGTCAAGCTGTTTGAGACCTTCGATCGAGCAATTTAACTCCTGTTCCCAAACACAATCTTAGCTATTTAGACAAAGATTTTGGCTGGGTCAAATCATGGCGATGTCTCCAGATTTCTAAACTGAGAATGCAGGTGATCAGCCAGACTAGCCCTGCCGCATAGCCTCCAATCACATCAGTAAACCAATGAACACCCAGATAGAGACGGCTAAACCCAATCAGCAGAATCAAGAGAGTTGAAATCGTCGCAATCACCACCCGCCACCGATCAAACTGAGTGGCTAACAAATAGCCCAATAGCCCATACATCACCATCGACAGCATCGCGTGACCACTAGGAAAGCTGTAGTTTGTTACATCGACAATGCGAGACCACAACTCAGGACGCGCCCGCTCAAATAAATTTTTGAGCACAAAATTTAGCCCCAAGGCTCCGAATCCGGCGATCGCGATCGTCATCGCTTCCGCCCGGTGGTGACGTAAAACCAAAATCACGCTCAAACCCACACAAATCACCAACAGCACTCTGGGATCACCAACATTCGTGACGAACACCATGATTGGGTCGAGCCACGATTGGTGCAGCGATCGAATAGACAGCAAAACGCTAGCATCAAACCCCTGAGTCTCATGCTCAAAAACTTCTTCTGCAATATAAGCAAACAGCCAGAGCGCGATCGCCGCCAGCGCCAACCCTCCTAATCTCACAGTGGTCAGAAGCGGTTGCAGCCTAACTCCCACTCTGCGCCGCCACTCAGCGATCAATCGTCTACTCAGATTGCGAATTAAATCAAACAGCATCTAGGATGTAAATTTTTTTGACTGAATCTCTATTAATTCACGATCGGCGGTCAACTATTCTTAGCCAAAAGAACTAACTTTCTGACTCATGCTCTCCAAGTCAAGCAAAAGTAATATATTTGATCCGTTGCCGCCAATCTCTTGCATGACTTCTGAAACCTCCGCGACTCCCCCTAGCCCTCTTCCTGTCGAGGTTAATCCCATCCTTCAGGTTCGGCTTAGAAGTGAAGGAGGACGACTCGTGTTGACCTTGCCTCCTGAATCGGAAGCGACTAATGTGAATGCTTCGCTGGCACTGACTTGGGGAGAGATCTGGCAGCAGTTTAAACAGCAGCTAGATGCTAGAGAACGATTTTGGCAGCCCGCCACCAGCGTGGATTTAGTCGTCAGCGATCGTCTGCTCGACAGCCGCCAGCTTCAGGCGATCGCCGATGCTCTGACCGAGGTGCAGCTTCAACTCAAGCGGGTCTTCACCAGTCGTCGTCAAACGGCGGTTGCTGCTGCCACGGCTGGCTATTCGATCGAGCAGCAGTCGTCTGCCTCCGTCACCCCGCTCAATCAGGCTCAACCCGAAGCCGGACAAGCGATGGATGAGCCGCTCTATGTGCAGATGACGCTGCGATCGGGCACCGAGATTCGTCACAGTGGCACGGTGATTGTTTTAGGCGATCTCAACCCCGGCAGCAGTGTGATTGCAGAAGGAGACATTCTCGTCTGGGGTCGGCTGCGGGGCGTGGCTCACGCGGGCTGCAAAGGCAATGCCCGCTGCTTGATCATGGCCCTGCAACTCGAACCGACCCAAATTCGGATTGCTGATTTTGTGGCTAGAGCGCCCGAAACGCCCCCGGCTCAATATCATCCTGAAGTTGCCTACGTTGCGCCTCAAGGTAATATTCGCATCGCTAGAGCCACCGATTTTGTGCGACAACCCGCCCCCGAACAAGAAACCAAAAAACCAGGATAAAAGCTTTGTGCTCCATTTCGACGGTTAACTTCTGGGGCATAGATCAATCATTCGAGCGAGTTTTCTGATACTCTTGGCTGAAGGTTCACGATCAGCAATTTCTCGATCGTGGTTTCGGGTATCCTGAAAAGCTTATAAAAACCGATCCGGTTGGGTCAACGCTCATCGTTCTGTAGTCGCATCATTGCAATGGCTCGTATCATCGTCATCACATCGGGCAAAGGTGGAGTCGGCAAGACCACCTGCACAGCAAATTTAGGTATGGCTTTGGCCAAGCGGCGGCGCAAAGTTGCCGTGATCGATGCCGATTTTGGCTTGAGAAATCTTGACCTGCTGCTAGGGCTAGAAAATCGCGTGGTCTATACCGCCGTTGAAGTGTTGGCCGGGCAGTGCCGCTTAGAGCAAGCCTTAGTCAAAGACAAGCGATTTAATAACCTAGTGCTGCTGCCAGCCGCGCAAAACCGCACCAAAGATGCCGTCACGCCCGATCAGATGCGGCAATTGGTCAATGCTCTAGCGCGAGTTTATGAATATATTTTGATCGACTGCCCCGCTGGGATTGAGATGGGCTTTCAAAACGCGATCGCCGCCGCCAAAGAAGCGCTCATTGTCACCACACCCGAAATTGCCGCCGTGCGCGATGCCGATCGGGTGATTGGTCTACTCGAAGCCAACAACGTCAAACGCATTCATCTGATTGTCAATCGTCTCAAGCCTGCGATGGTGGCGGCCAACGATATGATGTCGGTCGAAGATGTGCAAGAGATCTTAGCGGTGCCCTTGATTGGCGTGGTGCCCGATGATGAGCGGGTGATCGTCTCGACCAACAAAGGTGAGCCGCTCGTTTTGTCTGAAACGCCCTCCCTAGCGGGCACCGCCTTCGACAACATCATTCGGCGGTTGGATGGTGAAAAAGTGCCCTTCCAAGATTTGACCGTGCCCAATGACAGCTTCTTTACTCGATTGCGTAAAATTCTGTCAAAAAAGTGATCTAAACCGCCCAAAAGTGAAACAGTTAAGAAAAGGTGCACCTGACTGACTTTCTCTACATCCAGTTCTTAACGTCTCTAGGCTCTCGATCGCCCTACCCTGATTTTTTCTAGCCCTCCATGATCATTGAACTTTTAGAACGACTTTTTCCCCGCGGAGGTGACAACAGCCGCCAAGACGTTAAGCGCCGTCTAAAGCTCGTGCTGGCCCACGATCGGGCAGACTTGCCTCCCAGTGTGATCGAGGCGATGCGAAAAGAAATTTTAGAAGTCGTCTCGCGCTATGTCGAGCTTGACGACGAAGCGACCGAGATTTCGTTAGAAAATAATCAACGATCTACGGCGTTAATTGCCAACCTCCAAATTCGGCGAGTCAGACCGATCGCCGAAACCGTCGTAGAGTCGCCAAACGGCGCACCTGATCTCACCTTGACTGATCCTGTCACTGCCGAGCCTCTCACCGCCGACTCCCTCAGCAACGATAAATAAACCTTTGATCGCGCCGCCCTAAAACCATTGTAGGGTGATCACATAGGTGACGCGATCGGAGAACGGTGCGATGTTAAAAACAATTTTGGTTGCTTTAGATGTCGAGCCTGATCCTCTGGCCGATCAAGTGATGCAGGCTCTACAGCAGCTTAGTCTTGAGCCTGAGTCAACGGTGATTTTGGCCCATGTGATTGGGGCGACGCAGACTGAAGTTGAAGTGGTCGTTGATCGACCCCAGGCTAATTTAGAAGGGTTTCCTCACGATCGCATCGAAAGGCAGCTACACCGCTATCAAAAAACTTTGCTCTGCCAGAGTGAAATTGAGATTGTGACGGGCGATCCAGCCGAAGAAATCATTCGGTTAGCCAACATCTATAAAGCCGACCTGATTTTGATCGGCAGTCGCGGCTTGACGGGGATGCAGCGAATTTTGCTAGGGTCGGTCAGCAGCCAAATCGTCACCGATGCTCCTTGCTCAGTCTGGGTCGTCAAACCCAAAGGCTAAGAGCTTTAGACGTGTAGATTTACGCTGATTCACTCCGATCGGGGTCTGGCATCGTCTCATGGGCACGGCAAGGCCAGACCTCTACGATTTTTATGCCATCACCATGCCCCCATCGACATTCATCACTTGCCCAGTGATATAGGCGGCCGCTGGAGCCGATGCCAAAAAACAGACCAGTCCGGCGACTTCTTCGGGTTGCCCATAGCGCGCCAGGGGAATGTATTTGAGAATCTCATCGGATTTGAGATCCTGCGTCATGTCGGTGGTGATGAATCCCGGCGCAACAGCATTGACGGTGATGCCCCGCGGCGCAAGCTCTTTGGCAACCGTTTTGGTAAACCCAATCACGCCCGCTTTAGCCGCGCTGTAGTTTGCCTGGCCGGGGTTGCCCATTTGCCCGGCGACGGAGGTGATATTGACGATGCGCCCCGATCGCTGCTTGAGCATGATTTTGCTCACGGCTTTGGTGCACAGAAAAACGCCTGTGAGATTTAAGTCAATCACGGCTTGCCAATCTTCGAGCTTCATTCGCAGCAGCAGCGTGTCGCGGGTGATGCCTGCATTGTTGACGAGCACATCAATGCTGCCCCATTTCTCCATTGTGGCGCTGACGAGGGCATCGACCTGATCGGCTTTAGACACATCGGCGGCTACGGCGATCGCTTCGCCGCCCATCGATTCGATGTCCTTCACCACTGCGTCAGCCGCCCCGCTTGAACTGGCGTAGTTGACCACCACCTTTGCGCCCTCGGATGCCAGTGCTAAGGCCGTCGATCGCCCAATGCCGCGAGAAGACCCGGTGACGATCGCGACTTTTCCCTGCAATTTTTGTAATGCGACTGGCAACGCTTCCATAGATTTATTTGCTGATAACAGTGTGCGGATATCATCATATCGAGACACGGGGAGTTTTGAATTTTTGCTCTCAAGCGCTTAAAATTGTGAAAGGTCGGATCTTAACCTGTTAAACCTCTCAATCTTGGGCAGAAAGTTGGTTTTTTGCAAGATGAAGAGTAGGATTGCATCTATTGTCTTGTCTATGGTTAGAAAAAACTGAAGCGACAGCGCTGTTCTTAAAGAGTCTATGACTAGAGATCGCGGCATTCCAGATCGGCGGCTTCCCAAATCGCAAAAACCAGGGAACCCCTTTGAGTTACCCTCCCCAGAGTCATTGTCTCTGCATCAACCGAGCCAGCCTTTAGAGGCGATCGTGGCATCTCAGTCCAGTTCTGCGGGGTCTCAGAATCTCTCAAAGTCCCGCTTCAAAAAGCGGCTGAGACAAGCCTTAACCGATTGGAGAGTCGCAGCAGGTTTGGGGTTGGCCCTAACGGGTGGGATGTCATTTTTGGCGATCGGGTTTCTGTTTAAGCTGCCTGCCGTGCCCAACTGTCCGGCTATTTTTTGGCCGCTGGCCTCTGCCTCGCTGCGGCTGCACTGCGCTCAACTGGCCGCCAACAAGCAAACGGTCAACGATTTGCTAGAGGCGATTCAGCTTCTCAACAGTTTGCCCCCCGATCACCCCCTGCACCAAGAGTCTTCGCGACTGATTGAGCAGTGGTCAACCGAGATTTTGCAGTTGGGCGATGATGCGTTTAACGCGGGCAAGTTGGGTGACGCGATCGCCACTGCTCACAAGGTGCCTCAAAGCGCCAGCATCCATAGCGAAGTCGAAGCCCGCATCACCCGTTGGCAAGCGATTTGGTCAGATGCAGAAGCGATCTATCGGCGAGTCGAAGATGCGCTGCGCGATCAAAATTGGCGTAAAGCGTCCTCTGACGCGGCTCGGTTACTTTCCATTGAGAATAACTTCTGGCAGACCACAAAATATCAAGAACTGACCGAAAAAATCACCGTGACTCGCGCCGACATCAGCAAGATTGCCAAAGCCAAAGATTTAGCCGATCGGGGCGGCGTTTCTAACCTGCTGGAGGCGATTAAACTCGCGTCTAACGTCGATGCCAAGAGCTATGTCTATCAAGAGGCGCAAGACACGATCGCTAAGTTTGGGCAAAAAATGCTCGATTTGGCGCAAGACACCCTGACCCGCCGCGACTTGCAGGGAGCACTGGAGATTGTGAGCAAAATTCCGCCGATCGCCAACTTGCAGCGCGAAGCCGAAGATTTTGAGGTGATTGCCCGCGCTCAGGCTAAATCTTGGAGCGGAACAGTGGCTGATCTAGAAGAAGCGATCGCTCAGATTCAAAAAGTCGAGATGGGTCGCCCACTTTATGCAAAAGCTCAGACGCTTCTCAATCGCTGGCAATCAGAGAAGGGCGACATTGCTCAGTTAGAGAAAGCGCGCCAGTTGGCTCAGTCGGGCAAACCTGAAGATTTGCAGGCAGCGATCGCTCAAGCGTCTCTGGTGCCGTCTAGCAATCCTCGCTCTCAGGAAGCGCAAAAACTCGCGACCGATCTGAGCGGACAAATGCAAACTCAGCAAGACCGTCCATTGCTCGACCAAGCCGATCAGTTTGCGAGTCGCGGTGATATTGCCAACCTGCAAACTGCAATGGATCAGGCTAGCCAGATTGGGCCAGGTCGGACTCTCTATAAAGAGGCCCAAAACCGAATCAGACAGTGGAATCGTCAGTTGGCTCAACTGCAAGATGCGCCGATTTTGAGTCAGGCCGACAGGTTGGCTGAGTCAGGTGATTTACCTGGCGCGATCGCGCTTACTCAAAGCATCGGCTCTAAAAGCGCAATCTATGACGATGCTCAATCAAAGTTGCAAACTTGGCAGCGCCGACAGCAAGCCGAACAAGGCCTTCAGCAAGCCAAAATTGCAGCCAATGGTGGCACTCCTGATTCCCTTGTTGAAGCGATTCGGTTGGCTAATGGGGTTCCGGGTGCGAGTCCTCAAAGGAGTGAGGCTGAGCAAGCGATCGGGCTGTGGAGTCAGCAAATTTTGCAGGCGGCTATTAGCCAAGCAGACACGGATATGGGGGGCGCGATCGTGACGGCTCAAAAGATTCCGCCGCGCACAAATGCCTATGCTCAAGCTCAACTTCAGATTGCAGCGTGGAAGAAAATTGTGGGGCGGTGATAGAAACTTGGCTAAGTCACCTCAAACAATTCACGAGGAAGACCGCACTGGCGAATGATGGAGCGTAATGTTCCAGTACGAAGTTCTGAATGGTTGGGTATTGGAACCGTCACAGTCGTCTCATCGGTTGCAAACTGCATGATGATGTGGCTGCCTTTTTGCCGAACTTCAATAAACCCCTGTTCTTCGAGAATGCGGCAAACTTGTTGCCCTGATAACACGCGAAGCTTACCCAACGGCGACCTCCAATCGGGTAATAAACACGTCGGTTCGCAAGCGTCTCTTAACTTCTGAAGGGTCGGCAACCTCAAAAAATAGCTCTACCGCTTCGGTGAGATTCTGTTTAGCTTGCTCTACGGTGTCACCTTGACTTGCAATATCCAGTTCAGGACAGAGCGCAACATATCCATCACCTTCTCGTTCAATGATTGCGGTAAATTGCTGTTTGGGTTGAGAGGGGTTCATAGCTCAATGTGGGTGGGGTGATGGAGTCAAGATATCACGGGGACGATCGTCCCGATTTTTCCATTTTGGCGAAGTGTTCTTGCAAGAGCTTGTGAATGAAGCGAACTCACAAACGAGAGCCGAGGGCATCGCGAAAGCTTCGCCACACGTTGTGTTTTCCGACTCGCTGGAGGAAGAGGCGTTATGTGGGGTACTCAGTAATTCTCTATCAAGTGATGTGATATGCGGTAATTGCTAGGGTTCCGTCTGGGCTGTAAATCGCTTCGACTCTGGCAAATGTTGAATGAATCCACCCGCTTTTGATGCGGTTTCCTTGAGCAGGAGCCGATCCAATCTTGCGGTATCCAGCTTGTATCAGCAGTGCGTCGAACTCTTCGGTTGGCAAAACTCTCACGGTAATTTGGGGCACTCCATCGATTTTGTGTTTATCGAGGGTCAATAACTGCCGTGATAGGTTGTGTAGATTCGATAGCCTGGTAAAACAACGGAAATGCCAGCAAAGCTATGGAGTGTGCCAGGATAGGTCGTTTCTGGCAGGCTGCCACCGATGCGAAGTTTGAAGGCACCGAGCCAGAGATAAAAGCCTGGAATCAGGACATCCATACTGTAGGCGATCGCTCTCAATGGTTCATCCACTGTTGCTGGGGATTGAGAGGGGTCGATCGAGGGTTGTTGGCTTTCTTTACTAACGTCCATCTTGCTTTTCGAGAACTTCTAACTTTCTCAGTTTAATTCCTCATCTCTCCTCGCGAAGCGGAGCGGAAACTTCACTCATCGCTGCAAAGTGCTCTTGCAAGAGCTTGTGAATGAAGCGGTAGCGACCACCGACTCGCTGGAGGAAGAGGCGATCGGTGGCGTAGTGGAGAAATTGGAGGCGCTGTCTCACAAGTAGATTTCGCTGCGGTGCCCAATGCGATGGAAGGTGATGATTTGGGTTTCCTCATCGAAGGAGTAGAGGGCGCGATAATCACCAATTCTCAGCTTAAATAGACGACTTAACTCCCCTGTGAGCGGTTGGGGCGTGAGTTGCTCAAAGTTATCTGTGAGCCAACGAATTTTACGAAGGATTCGTTTCTGATTGTTCTGGCTAATGTGTTCTAGTTGGGAAAGTGCCGCAGCCTTAAATTCAACTGTGTATTCCATTACCAGGACAAGCCCAGTTTTCTGGCGACTTCTGCTGCTGGAATTCCGCGTTCTCCGGTGCGTGTCTGCTGTAGTGAGTCGATCAGTTGTTGTTTTACTTCTGGACGAATTTCTTTGCCTTCATCGGGGTCATCCAGAAACGCTTCTAAGGTTTCTAGAACGGTTTCGCGAATTAAAGTCTTAAGTTCGTCGGTCGTTAAATCTTTGACTTGCATTGCGGTTCTAGCAGTAAGGATTCACTCTAGTTTACCTTGCCCAGTTTCTCATCCCTCACCCCTCATTCCTGCAAAGTGTTCTTGCAAAAGCTTGTGAATAAAGCGATAGCGACCGCCGATGCGCTGGAGGAAGAGGCGTACTGTGACGTACTTGAGGATTCCAATAACCGTGCTTCTCAGAAACTGTGACATTTAAGTGAAAATGAGCCACCATTGATTACAGAAACGTAACCAATAATGCTTCCCTGAGAAAATTTATACGGATGTCTATTAAAGCTGCTGAATATCCCCTCTACAAAGTTTTTAGTGATGAATTCACCTTCAAAATTCCAGGCTACCAACGCCCCTATGCTTGGACGACTGAGCAATCTGAAGATTTGCTAGATGACCTTATCACAGCTTTGGGCGATGGTAGCGAAGAAATTGATCAGAATGATCCCTATTTTCTTGGCAGCATTGTGCTGATTAAGGGAACTGAGCGTGATTCTGAAGTTGTGGATGGTCAGCAGCGCCTCACAACCATAACGATCCTGTTATCAGCACTGCGAACATTAGTACCTTCCGATTTCGCAAGTGGCATAACACTTCGTCTTTGTCAGCCAGAGGACTCGTTTGCTGGGGTAGAGAAGCATTATCGTTTAACCTTGCGCGATCGAGATAAAGAGTTTTTCAGAAAATACATTCAAGACGAGAATGGAGTTGACAAGCTCAAGATCTTAAACTCTAACGGACTCTCCGATAGCCAATGCAATATCAAAGATAATGCAAACAAACTGCTATCTAGACTTGAACAAATATCAGAATCACAGCGCATCCGCTTGGGAAAGTTCATTGCAACAAGATGCTTCCTAGTTGTCGTCACCACACCCGATTCTGATTCTGCCTATCGAATATTCTCAGTCATGAATGATCGAGGACTCGATCTATCCCCTACAGACATTCTCAAAGCTGAGGTCATTGGAAAACTCCCTGAACAGTACCAAGAGAAATACACAATTCGATGGGAAGACACTGAAGAGAGGTTAGGCAGAGAGCAATTCAAAGGCCTGTTCTCTCACATTCGCATGATTTATCGCAAGGCAAAACCTGCTGGCAGCGTGATCAAAGAATTTCGTGAGCACGTAAAGCCAACCGAGCACCCTCAGAAATTTATCGATGAGATTCTTTGTCCCCTTGCTGATGCCTTTCAAGAAATTTACACGTTAACTTATCAGAGCGATCGACGGGCAGAGAAAGTCAACAGCTTGTTCAAGTGGCTGAACTGGGTCGATAGTTCTGATTGGGTGCCACCCGCGATCCTTTTTCTGTCAAAATATCGCAACGATTCTGATCTGCTTATTCGTTTTTTCACAGACTTAGAGAGGCTTGCCGCAGGTCTGATGATTCAACGATCAAACATCAATCAGCGAATCGAACGATTCAGCCGTTTGTTGAGCGCGATCAACGCTGAGGGAGACTTATTTCAAGTAGACTCGCCTCTTCAATTGACTTCTGAAGAACAGCACAATATTTTACGAAACCTTAATGGTGATCTCTATTTAGCTCGAAGAATTCGCCTGTATGTTTTGCTACGTTTGGATGCTGAACTTTCCACAGGCGAAGCTTCTTATGATCATCGCATTATTACAGTTGAACACGTATTGCCCCAAAATCCGGCAAGCGAAAGTGAATGGATGCAGTGGTTTCCTACTGAAGAAATTCGTCAGCAGTATGTTCATCGTCTAGGTAACTTAGTTTTGCTCTCGCGTGCAAAAAATAGTGAGTCACAGAACTATGAATTCGGGACAAAGAAGAAGAAATACTTCACTACAAGCTCTGGAGTTTGCCCTTTTGCACTAACAACACAAGTGCTTCATGATGAAGAGTGGACATCAATAGTTATTGATCGACGGCAGATAAAACTTATCAACTGTCTAAAAACACTTTGGCGGTTGTAGAGTTCCTCTAACTGAAAAACTCTGATTTGATTGCAAAAAACTACTGTGGAGTTTGTACGAGAGGCGCGATCGTATCTCCCAATCGAGTGAAATGCTTCGCGTTTAGCGTCAGTAAGACCTCTGCATTACCTTTAAGAGCGGCCTGTGCAATCAGTGCGTCATAGATTCCACCGCCTGGTAGGTTCAGTGCGACCATTTGAGCGATCGCTGCTTGATAATCATCAGCATCGATAGAAACTACTTCAAAATATCGCAAGCAATCTGTCAGCAGTTCTTGAGCAACCGCCGGAGAAATCCGCGATCGAGTAGGAGTACCTGTCAATACAGAATATGCTTCAGCTAATGTATGAGTCGAGATGAATGCCTGAATTTCCTGTTGTCTCGATTGTTCGAGCCAGGGAAAACAAACGGAATGCCGAGGATGCTCTACCACAAGTGCAGGCAACCAAAACAGAAGTATCAAATAGAACTTTCACCCGCCCATATCTCCTGATTCCGCTCTTCACGCAAACGGTCAATAAATTCGTTAATATCTATGTCCTCATCCCATCCAGCTTCTACAACTAAGACACCGCTTTTTCGATAGAGTCTAGGTTCAGAAAGAAGTTTGGGTTGTTGCAGATCGAGCCGATTCACTTTCTCGGCGATCGCGTCCATAATGAATTGCTCTGGCTCAATTCCCTGCAAATTTGACCATTGTTCAACTTTTTGCTGTAGCTGAGGAGGAAGATTCATCACCGTCAACCGTGAAAGAATAGGAACGATCGTAGCATTTACTCCGCTTCGATCTGCCTCACCACAGTCAAAGCCGAATAACTCACGCCCGCCGTGCCCTCACCGGGATGAGTTGAGTCACCTACAAGCCACAGATCTTTAATCGGGGTGCGATTGGCAAATCCAAACGGGCCAAACGTTGGCACTCGCTGACCAATGCCGCCAACTGCACCGCGATCGCGCCCCGTAAAGTGTTGAAACGTCCGAGGAGTCGCGGCTTCCTGGTAAACGATCGTGCCCTCTAAATCAAAGAACTGGCTGAGACGAGCGATCGCTTCCTCACTATATTTTTTCTTCAACGCCTCATAGTCATCGCACTGAAACCACAGTGCCGAATCGGTGAAGGACGACGCGATCACCGTCGCTTTGCCGTCAGGAGCGCGACCATCTCCAGGATGGCTGACTGAGACGAATAGAGAATTGTTTTCTCCGATCGCGCCCTCATAGTCATATAAAAATTGCAGATGTGGCGGACAGTGATCAGGAATCGCCGACTGATCAACGCCTAAATAAATGACGAATGCGCCAGAAGACGGAGGCAGCTTATCAACTCGACGCTGATAGCCTTTTGGGGCATCTTCGTCTAAAAGCTGCATCAGATTTTGAACCGTGACATTGGCAACAACGCGATCGGCGGGTTCAACCCAAGTTTCGCCTGTCTTCTGATTGCGGATCGTGACTCCTGTGGGCTTTCCGGCTTGGAGGTGAATCTTTTCGACCGTGTGACGCATTAGGAGGTGACCGCGTTGCGCAGCAGTTCCCCCTTCGGGGTAAACGCGCTCTAACGCCGAGACGAGACGATCGCTCAACACCTGCATACTGCCCTCAAGGTGAAACAACCCGTGTGGCGCTTGCGAAACGCCCAAAGCGGTTGCTGCATAAAGCAAAGCCGTCTCCTCAGCGTTAACTTGAGAATAGAGTTTAAGCTGCAAATCTAAAAAGGTTCTCAAGCGCTGATTGTCACCCAACCCATATCCGCGTAGGGCATCTCCGACCGTTGAGAAGGTGTGAGGCAGCGTCATCAACGTGTCGGGACGCACGGCTTTGGTGAGTTGCCACAAATCCCAAATATTGCGAGGCGGCAGCACCGGGTCGCGCATCTGAAACGCCCAGCTATGTTTGAACAAATCCGCCAGAAGCTGCCAAAAAGGAGCACTGCCAGGAAACTGCCGCTCTCGTTCTGCCTGCCATTTTTGCGGATCACGCCAGACGTTGATTGGCTCAGTTTCACCGGGCAAAAAAACCGCACAGGCAGGATCGCAGGGAATCGCTTCAGGCAAGTCGATTTCTAGCTCAGAGAAAATTCGATGATGAATGCCTCCGGGTTCTAAGCCTGCTACCTGAGTCGCGCCTACATCAAACGTGAAACCCTGTCGCTTAAAAGTCGAAGCACATCCACCCGGAACTAAGGCTTGATCTAACACCAACACCTGATAGCCACGATGTGCCAACAAAGCTGCCGTCGTTAAGCCACCGATTCCGGCACCAATTACGACGACGCGAGAAGATTGGTCAGCAGCAACCTGTGTAGACATAACGTCACATTTCTTAACACTTGTCTTCATATTCTAACGTCCTCCTGTTCTCGACCGAAAAATCTCGCTTTAAGACTTTGAGACCATTAAGATGAATGAAGCAGTCGCCAACATTGGGCAAATCATGACCTCAATTCTTGTCAAGTCTTCTTCGATCGCCAAACTCAACGCTCCTACGATTCACCGCTTGCCCAATGGGTTGACTATTATTGCCGAGCAGCTTCCGATCGAGGCGGTCAACCTCAATGTGTGGCTCAATGTCGGGTCGGCGATCGAGTCAGATGAGATCAACGGCATGGCTCACTTTTTAGAACACATGGTGTTTAAAGGCACGGCTCGCCTCAACAGTGGCGACTTTGAAAAGCAGATTGAAGAACGCGGCGCAGTCACCAACGCGGCGACCAGCCAAGATTACACGCACTACTACATCACGACGGCTCCTAAAGATTTTGTAGACTTGGCCCCTTTGCAAATGGATGTGGTGCTGAATGCCAGCATTCCTGATGATGGGTTTGACCGAGAGCGCTTTGTGGTGTTAGAAGAAATTCGGCGATCGGAAGACAATGCCCGCCGCCGCAACTATCAGCGCATGACCGATTTGGCCTTTGACAAACTTCCCTATCGCCGCCAAGTGCTCGGCCCTGCCACCGTGATCGAAAATCTGGCGGCTCAACAGATGCGAGACTTTCATCACCAGTGGTATCAGCCTGCTTCAATCACAGCCGTGGCGATCGGGAACCTGCCCGTCGAGACGCTAATCGGCACGGTTGAAGATAGTTTTAATAGTTTGGGGTCAAAGGTCAGAGGGCAAGAGCCTGCGAGAACTCAATATGCGTCTGAGAGGCCGTTTACAGAGATTGTGCGGCAGGAGTATGTCGATACCAGCCTTCAACAAGCCCGATTGACAATGATCTGGCGCGTACCGGGACTTGATGACTTATCAAAAACTTACGCGCTTGATGTTCTGGCTAGCGTTTTGGGTCACGGGCGCACCTCCCGACTGGTGCAAGATTTGCGCGAACGACGGGGTTTAGTCTCTAGCGTTTCTGCCAGCAATATGACCTATCGCCATCAGGGATTGTTTTGCGTGTCGGCTCATTTGCCCGTTGAGAATTTAGAAGCTGTAGAGACGGCGATCGTCCAACACCTTCAAACCCTGCAAGCTGAGTTTGTCACTGAGTCTGAGATGTCACGAGTGCGAACTCAAGTGGCCAATCACTTTATTTTTGGCAACGAAACCCCCAGCGATCGCTCAGGTTTATATGGCTATTATCAGTCACAAATCGGCAGTTTAGAGCCAGCTTTTAACTACCCGACTCACATTCAATCGCTGACCACGGCTGAGTTGCAGGCTGCGGCTCAAACCTATCTCCCCACCGCCGCTTATGGCATTGTGACCATTAAACCAGGAGCATAAACGGCTTCGATGTGGACACAGATTGCTGAACACATTACTCAATCCACGGGGAAGAGATTTGAGAGTCGCGATCGCCGTTCTGTCAGTGGCGGCTGCATCAATCAGGGCTATCGCGTCACCGATGGCGCACAGACTTATTTTGTCAAACTCAATCAAGCTAGCCAGGTCGCGATGTTTGCCGCCGAAGCGCTGGGACTTGAGCAAATGCGCGAGACAGAGACCATCTTGGTTCCGGCTCCGATCTGTTGGGGAACCGTGGATAAGTCTGCCTACATCGTTTTAGAGTGGTTAGATCTGGGGCGTGGCACTAGCCAAACTTGGGAAGAAATGGGGCGGCAATTGGCTAGACTTCACCAAGTCAAAAAATCGACGGCGTTTGGCTGGGAGCGAGACAACACGATCGGGGCAACTCCTCAAATTAATACCTGGACATCGGACTGGTGTGATTTTTTTACCCGTTATCGAATTGGCTATCAGCTTCAGCTAGCGCAACAAAAAGGTGGACACTTTCCCCAGGGCGATCGCTTACTCGTCTGCCATTCCCAAACTGTTAGAACATACGCCTCAGCCTGCTCTCGTTCACGGTGATTTGTGGTCAGGCAATGCTGCCGTGACTCAATCAGGTGAACCTGTGATTTTTGACCCTGCGATCTATTGGGGCGATCGGGAAGTTGACCTAGCAATGACAGAATTATTTGGGGGATTTCCGGGAGAATTCTATCAAGGTTATCACCAGACTTTCCCCTTAGAAAGTGGCTATCAGTCTCGAAAAACTCTCTATAATCTCTATCACATTATCAATCACTTTAACCTGTTTGGCGGCAGCTATGAATCGCAGTCAAATCGCATGATTCAGCAGCTTTTGGGTTGAAGAAACCTTAGTTATTGTCCCGCGATCGTAGAGACTCGTGATCCACATTCACAGACACATCTTGAGTCCTTCCAGCAAACTTTGTCTCGGCTTTTTCAATGTTGACATGATCCATCTCAACTGATGGATTTCCCTCTCTTTTGCCGCCTGGTGAGGGCATCCACCACGCCAAAATGCTCGTGATGCCGCTCCAATAAATGGCATTGCTGCCCTGATTTTCGGGCATAACGGTGAGCTTATACATACAGAACATGAGAATGACTGAGCTAAACGCAATCTGAACTCCAAATCGACAAGTGTCTTGACTCTTCATAGAACTAGTAGATATCGGTTTCTACTTCTATTCAAGCCTTGCAATTTGTAAAGCCTATTACCCACTGAGGGACTTTTATTTTGCTGCCCCCGATGAATTTGACTGCGGTTTTGCAGGCTGGGAAAAGGCAAAGAAATGGGTTCCCTTTGCGTCTACTTTCTCCACGCCTCCCAAGGTCAATATCTCTTGTTTAGCGCGGGCTTGAGTCTTACGATCGCTCATCGCCATTGCCTGTTGATAAACCGAACCCCACGCTTGAAATCGCACCAGCCGACTGTCAGGATCGGTCTTCAAAAAGTTAGCGGCCGATTGAAAAACCGCCGCCGCCGGATGGTATTCGGGCACGTCGTTGGCCCATTTTGAAGCCATTTCTAACGAGTGAATTGCCCCCGGCGTGTCGCCCAGCAGCAGCAGTTGATCAAGGGCAGCATAGCGCCACACCGTAAAGGCTCGCGGGTGATTTTGAGGCGAAAGAGCATCGGTGCCCCGCTTGAGATACTCCAGCGATCGCTTTGGCTCACCCAGTTGATAAGACAACGTGCCCGATAAAAATAAATAGCTATCGACAAATCGCGGATCGCGCTGAGTGATTACATCAAAATAGTTAGAACTTAGGGAGTAACCCGTCTGCTTACGAGCTTCATCGTCTCCGTAATATTGCAAAAAGTTGAGAAACGTCCAGTCCGCAATGACATTATCAAAGCCAAAGGTAGGCGTTTTCTGCAAGAGATCCAATCGCAGGGTTTCTTGTTGCTCTGCCTGCTGCGGGTTTTCGACCCAGAGAGAATTTTTGGCAAGCTGAATGCGCTGTAGGGTGATCACGATCGCGATCGCTGACCCCGCGATCGCTCCGTGCAAAATCAGCGATCGCCAACGGTATTGATTGTTACTGATCACCATCCCCGATCGTCTCCTAGATTAAACTTTCTTTGAGCTAATAGTTCACGCTTAAGCAAGAGATGAATCCCTGTCAAAAAACTTAATACAACTCGCAGCTTGACTCTAGAATATTTCATCTAGATTCAGTTAGATTGTCAGAGAGCTTGCATTTCTATTCAAACACCTGTCAGTGCATCACCCTCGCCTGTTTAGAAAGACACTTCATGAACTGTCATAATTCCAAGTGGCTCTCAGTGCAGGCTTGTATACTCTATAGCTAAACTAGCTCAGTGATTGGTCTCAAAGGCGATGCTGCAATTAACTGGCTCTGTTGCAACCCAATCTCAAGAGAAAACGTTACGATCTGGCAATCGCTTTGTGAGCCGTAGATTTACCTTCTCAAAGCTTGCCCTCAGATGCAGCTTTGCTGCGACAGCTATTCACTTCACTCCTAAAACAACTCGATGAACCGACCTACCAGGCGTTTCCCGCTTCTCCAAGTTGCCCTTTGCAGTGGCGTAGTGGCTGCTACGGCTACCCTCACGTTGTTTGGCTCCGATCACTCCGTCAAAGCGGCGCTGCAAGATAGCCCCAAAACCGTAGTAGACGAAGCTTGGCAAATCGTTAACCGTGAATATGTAGACGGCACCTTCAACCGCACGGATTGGAGAGCCATTCGTCAAAGCTTGTTAGACAAAAATTACACCTCACGCAAACAAGCCTACGATGCGTTGCGCGACGCGCTTAAGAAGCTCAACGATCCCTACACGCGCTTCATGGACCCTAAGCAATATGAAGCCCTGAGCAGCCAAACGTCTGGCGAACTTTCAGGAGTCGGCATCCGGCTAGAACTCAATGACAAGACAAAAGTTTTGACCGTGGTTGAGCCACTTGAAAACTCTCCGGCGATCAAAGCAGGCATTCAGGCGGGCGATCGCATCACCGCGATCAACGGCAAACTGACCAAGGGCATGAGTGTCGAAGATGCCTCCAACCAGATTCGGGGCGAAGTCGGCTCAAAAGTGTCTCTGAGAATTGGGCGAGACGGCACCAGTGAGTTTGACCTGCCGCTAACGAGAGCCAAGATTGAGCTACAAACCGTTCGATATAGCCTCCATCAAGAAGGCAAAAACCGAATTGGCTACATTCGTCTCAACGAGTTTAGCAGCCACGCCTCTGAGCAGATGCAGCGCGCCATTCAAGACTTGGCGGCTCAAAAGGTGAATGCTTATGTGCTAGATCTGCGGGGCAACCCTGGTGGGCTGCTGCAAGCCAGCATTGAGATTAGCCGGATGTGGATGGACAAGGGCGCGATCGTGCGAACCGTCGATCGCAAGGGCGGCAAAGAAGAGTTTGTCTCTAACGGCAACTCTCTCACCAAGCTGCCTCTGGCGGTGCTGGTTGATGGCAACTCCGCTAGCTCTAGCGAAATTTTGACAGGCGCACTCAAAGACAACAAACGAGCCACCGTGATTGGCAGCCAGACCTTTGGCAAAGCCTTGGTACAGTCGGTGCACTCGCTGTCAGATGGGTCGGGGCTGGCAGTGACGATCGCTCACTACTACACCCCAGCCGGGACTGATATCAGTCACAAAGGCATCACCCCAGACATCAAAATTGACCTGACCGATGCCCAACGTCAGTTTTTGGCCACCAACCCCAAACTGATTGGCACCAAGCAAGACCCTCAATATGCACGAGCGCTAGCGGCTCTTGAGCAGACGGCCTTCGCGCAGCCCAACCAAGACAAGCCTTCGCAGCAGAGTCTGGTGAACTCTATCAAATAGACTGAGTGAATTTTGACTGAGTGAATTTTAATTAGGGGAAGTTGCTAACGGTAACCTCCCCTTATTTTTTGAGCAAAATTAGAAGGTCACTTTGTATAGCTGAAACAACTCACCGGGTAAAGTCTTCACGATTTTCCCCCCTTCTGATTTGATGGCTTTTTCCCACTCAGGCAATGGGTCTAAAAGCACTTCTGCTCCCATATACATTTCTAAAATTGCCCAACTCTCAGCTAACAGAGCGTCGGGGTTGAGCACGTCAAAAACAAAAATTCCGCCTGGTTTGAGCACTCGCTTGACCTCAGTGAGCACGGTCAGCCAATAGTCGATCGTGTAATAACAGCTAAACCCGGTGGCGATCGCTAGGTCAAACTGATGAGCTTCATGGTGCAACTCGTGAGCCGGGCCCAAATTTACGCCTTTAAACAACTTTGAGTTGAGTTGGGGGGCACGAGCGTTGAGCAAATCTCTGGCGATCGGGCTGATTTCTTGTCCATAAAACAGCGCTCCCCAGTCTCGCCAAGGGTAGATCAAAAAACTGACCCCACAGCCAATATCTAGGCAGCGCTGATTTTTTTGCGGTTGGGCCAGTTGCCAAAACGGAGAAGTCAACTTTGCCTGCAAGATGCCAGAGGTGCGCTCTCGAAAGATCGGCATAGCTTGAACTTCTGCGGGAAGGTCAAATGGCTCTCCCCGATATTCTTGGTTAAAACGCTGGGCAACGGCAGAAATCTGAGATTGCCAGTCTAGGGATTCATTCAAAACGCTTATCCCTTCAGTGCTTTGGTGAAATTTTGGCGATAGGACTTACTGACCAGCATGACGGGCCAGAGCAACGCCAGATAAAACCGTCCTTGACTAAAATTGGTGCGACGAAAGCCTGTCCAAAATTTCCAAGCGCCGCCTAGATAAACGACGAATGCTAAAAAGCCAAGTATTCCCATTTCATGACTCCCAATCGACGATAAAACAAAGAGAATAGAACTATAGCAACCCTAAAGAATGGATGAGCATCTGGGACGGTGCCGTCAAAAGCCTATCCCTCTCTCACAGCCAGAATGGGATTGTTATATTAGCGATTCTAGCAAGCCCTGATCAACTCTAAGGATAGGGTGCAGATCTAATCGCCGAGAAAGGGCGATCGTGGGCAATATTTCTTGAAAATTGTCGTTTTGATGTGGCAAAGTTCTGAGATTAAAACGATTTGCTAACAATTGTTAGGTTTGATGGCACAAAAATCGTCAGCACTGTCAAATAAAGTTAAGCGACCCCAACCGTTGACCCAACATCAGCGATCGAGGGTGGTTGAGTCACACCATTACCCGCAAACCAGCAAGGAGACCGTATGCGAGCAGTGCTAATGGCAGGTGGATCGGGAACGCGACTGCGCCCCCTCACTTGCGATCTGCCTAAACCGATGGTGCCGATTCTCAATCGCCCGATCGCCGAACACATTATTAATTTACTCAAGCGTCATCACATTCGCGAAGTGATCGCCACGCTGCATTATTTGCCCGACATCATGCGCGATTATTTTCAAGATGGCAGCGAGTTTGGGGTGCAGATGACCTACGCCGTTGAAGAAGATCAACCTCTCGGCACGGCTGGCTGTGTCAAAAATATCGTTGAGTTGCTCGACGGCACGTTTTTGGTGATTAGCGGTGACAGCATCACCGATTTTGATCTGACGGCTGCCATTCAGTTTCACAAGCGAAAACAGTCTAAAGCGACGTTGATTTTGACGCGAGTGCCCAACCCGATCGAGTTTGGGGTCGTGATCACTGACGAAAATTATCGAATTCGCCGTTTTTTAGAAAAACCTTCAACGAGCGAAATCTTCTCGGATACAGTCAACACGGGCATTTATATTCTGGAGCCAGAAGTTTTAGACTATCTGCCCTTTGATGAAGAAGCCGATTTTTCAAGAGATCTTTTTCCCCTGTTGTTAGAAAAAGAAGAGCCAATGTATGGCTATGTCGCCGATGGCTATTGGTGTGACGTGGGAAATTTAGATGCCTACCGCGAAGCTCAATATGATGGGCTGTTGCGAAAAGTAAAGCTCACCTTTCCTTACACCGAGCGATCGCCGGGTTTATGGGTGGGAGAAAATACCTACATTGATCCCTCGGCTCGGATCGAGACACCCACAATTATTGGCAATAATTGCCGCATTGGGGCCAGAGTGCACATTGAAGGGGGCACCTCGATCGGGGATAATGTCACCGTCGGAGCCGATGCCGATCTCAAGCGCCCGATCGTGTGGAATGGCGTGATGATGGGTGAAGAAGTCCACTTGCGGGCCTGTGTGATTGCACGGGGCGCGAGGGTCGATCGGCGGGCCCACGTTTTAGAAGGGGCCGTGGTTGGCCCACTGTCAAGCATTGGCGAAGAGGCGCAGGTCAGCCCTAACGTGCGGGTGTGGCCCAGCAAAAGCGTCGAGGCGGGTGCAACACTCAACACCAACCTGATCTGGGGCTATGCGGCTCACCGGAACCTATTTGGGCAGCGCGGCGTTTCGGGGCTGGCTAACGTCGATATCATTCCAGAGTTTGCCGTTAAGTTGGGGGCGGCCTATGGCTCGACGCTCAAATCGGGGGCCCATGTCACGGTGTCACGCGATCAGCGCCCGATCGCCCGCATGGTGTCACGATCGTTGATTGCCGGGCTGATGTCAGTCGGGGTGAATGTGCAAAATCTAGAAGCCACTTCGATTCCAGTGGCGCGATCGGTGATGCCAACGATGAATGTGGTGGGAGGCATTCATGTGCGGGTGCACCCAGAGCGATCGGATCACATTTTGATTGAATTCTTTGATCAAAAAGGCATCAACATTTCTAAAACCATTGAAAAGAAAATTGAGGGAGCTTTCTTTAAAGAAGACTTTAGACGAGCACAAGTTCACGAAATCGGCAATGTATCGATCGTCAACCATGCCATTGATCTCTACAGTCGCGGGTTTGAGAAGCACCTAAATCTCCACGCCGTTCATCACAGCAGTTCTAAAGTGGTGATTGACTATGCCTATGCAGTTTCGGGGGCGGTGTTGCCGCAACTGCTGGCCAAGTTTGGCTGCGATGCGGTCGTTCTCAACGCGAGTTTGACGCAGACGGCTCCCACGATCGCCGATCGAGAAGGCTTGCTCAATCAACTCGGTCACGTCGTCGAAGCTCTCAAGGCAACCTTTGGCGTTCAAGTCTCGGCTAATGGCGAACAGTTGGTGCTGGTAGACGAGACGGGCAGCCCAATTCGGGGCGAAACTCTGACGGCGCTGATGGTGGATATGATTTTGACTTCTAACCCTAGGGGCACGATCGTGGTTCCAGTTCACGCCTCAAGCGCAGTAGAGTTGATTGCTCGTCGTCACGATGGCAAAGTCATTCGCACTAAGGCCAACCCAACGGCGTTAATGGAGGCTTGTCACACCAATCACAGCACTGTGTTGGGCGGCAGCGGCGAAATGGGCTTTATCTTTCCGCAACTGCATCCGGGGTTTGATGCGATGTTTTGCATTGCTAAACTGATCGAGATGTTGACCCTGCAAGAGCGAACGCTGGCGCAGATTCGGGCTGACTGTCCGCGCATTTCCCACAAAACCTACTCGGTGCGGTGCCCCTGGACGGTGAAGGGGGCGCTCATGCGTCACTTGGTCGAGAGCCACCCGGTTGAAACCTTAGAACTAATTGACGGAGTAAAAATCTTTAACCATCCCCGCGATAGCTGGGTGCTGATTTTGCCTGACGCGGGCGAACCGTTGGTGCATATTTACGCCAACAGTCACGATCGGGGCTGGGTCGATGAGACGCTGCGAGAATATCGCCTGCGAGTGCAGGAGTTTGTCTATCAAGAGCAAGGGGTCGAAGAAATCAAAATGGAAAGCGTATATTAGCGATCGTCCATATAAACCAAAATTTGTGTAGCGTACCCGATTCCAAAATTTTGTTAACGATTCGGGTTAAATTGTCCTGCTGGTCTAACGTTCTCGATCGACGAAGTCGGATCAGAGTCTTTTTTCCCGGTTCAGTAATTTGACAGACATCTCAGTATTCTCTGAATAGCTCAGGTAGCTTTCCTTTTTGCTGGGACAAATGTGAATTTAGAACGTCAATCGTGAAAGTTCGGAGAGACGAATAGATTCATCAGAAGGGGTCTATTTTTGAGATACCTGCTTCCATTTTGCATTTTGCACAATCGCGATTCTGACACTGTGCCCACATGGGTAAGACAGTGTTGCACTGAAGTCCGTCTTTTCTAAGGTGTTGCTCCCTACGGTGGCGGAGTTTAGATTAGCATTTTTTACAGTAAACATGGCATCCTTCAAATCCGGCATTCTCTAAATGAGTATCCGTTGAAGTCAGCATTTAACTAAATGTCGGCACCGCTTAAGAATAACGTAGATCTTTGTGCACCCTTCAACTGCTGAGAAACGTAGGATCTCCGCACATTTTTAAGTCTGGCATATTGGAGGTTAATGAGCCTTCAGTTCAATGGACGATCGATTTACGAGATCTCTTTCATTCGAGGACTACAGGCAAGAAGCTTGTCTTCTCACCTATCAAGAAAGCCTTCCTGTTCTTCACGAGTGCAATACTCCTAGCCATCTCATTAGTAGTTCTGGAGGTTCTGAAATGTTCTCTACTGTTGAGGTCTCGATCGGTTGAGGTAGGGAATCAAGTTTCCTGTTGAACCGAGTCGTTGTTCTACTGATCTGCCGATAATAAAACGCCTCATTAGCTTCCCTGACTACAGAAAATTGTAGAAGCTCGAAGTGCAGGGTGTTATAAGATTTATCAATTAAGTTGTGTCGATGGTAGGTTGGAGCGATAGCAATCAGTCGGACTGGACGAGAATAATCGACCTCTTTTCCTGAAATGGCTTTTCGGCTAAAAGGTTTGCATAGTAGCGGGTGAGTTGCTGAATCAGATAGCGATCCTCTACATTCTTCAACTCCAACACGACCAACCCTCTATCACCATCCACCGCAAGAATGTCGCAGATCTCCCCATTCGCGATGTGCTGCTGTTTGAGAGGGGTGACTCCAAACATTTGAGGAAGAGCTTCCCAGACGAAGTTTTCGAGGGCGGCTTCACTGGCGAACTTCCATCCATCGGAAGTTTTGCGTAGGGCAACTCCACTAATCACACGCACTCACTCCAGTCTCAATGACAATTTCTACCAGTTTAACTACCAGGACATCCAGATTCAGGAACGGTTTAGCACCTATTCTGAGCTTTGAGTACGTTACCCATGAGGAAAGGTAAAGTGAGCAATCAAATCACTGCAACCATTGCACTTAAGAAGGTAGCAACGCCCCTCACAATTGCGGCTACTACGGATACAGCCAGTTGCCGCATAACGCTGTCCATGCTTTCTCACCGTGGGATAAGCCAGCAGATGTAGCGGAACTCCTGTAATTTTCCAAACCAACCGACCAAAGGAATGCAACACGTCCCAAGCTTTTTCTGAACTTGGCTCTACAATAAATTCTTTCAGTTCTGCCGTGAATGCTGTCCATTGAGACTGAAAGGTCGGAGGGTGGCAACAGTCATAGGCTGCCATTCCGTTTCGATAGTGACTGAGAATAGCAGAATTATTCACGCTCGGTACTTTTCCTCCTAGGTTGTGATCAAGCACGAAGATTCTCGACGGATGTGGCTTAAACAAAACTGCTCAAAATGAGAAAACGGTGCAAAGCCACACCACAGAATTTTGAAACCTCCCCCTGCCTTCTTTCTCAACCATCTGGAAACTGCCAACAGGCGATGTATTCCACACGTTTGCTGCCACAGATACAGGTTTCAGGTTTAGAGGCAACCCATTCGTAGTCGCACTCTCGGCAGTGACAAAAAATGTTATGCCGATCCGCTTCCTCAAGGCTTTGCTGCCATTCATGCAGTTCTGCTGGAGTGAGTTGAGGGGGAAGGTCTGACATGACTGTGTTGATTGCAAAATGTTTGACGATCGTCGCCTCAAGCGTTTCCTAGCTTGACTTTATTACTGATATTTTCATAATCCACGATTTTAATCCGCAATTCTAAAAAACGTGTCGGGGTGGTGAACGCCCCGACACGACCTATGTCTATAGCGCTTGTAGATAATTGGCAGACACATAATCGGCTAGTCCAGTGCCAGAAAGATAGCCAGCATCGGCATCCCACTGATAATGCACACCGAGGTAGACCCGGCTTCTGCCATTTTCCAACGCCGCCGACGAGAAGCTGTTAAAGGCTCGCGTCACACCGTCAGCTTTGGGGTCATTGGTTTCGAGCTTAAAGGTGACATTATCGGTTCCGAAGAAATTTCGCATGATGCCTGCGTGGGTTGCGCCAAAGGTGGCGTGACCTGAAACGTAGGCAGGGAAGGCGGGGCTAAAGTGCTTGCCGTTCCGATCGACCGACAGCGGTTCCCAGGCAGTATCAGGAGCAGTGGCAGGGTTTCCATCCATATCAGCTAGGTGAATGGCGGTTTCAGGTCGCCATAGATCTAGGTCAGTGGAATATTTAGCATCCCAGGCGACGATTCCGGCATCTCCGAGAGCCAACCCAACTAGGGCAAACAGACGGGCACTTTCGACGATCGAGAGTTGGCGCTGCTCGGCAACAATCTGTGTAAATCGGAATAGTTGACCCGGTGGCTTATAGGTTCCGTCTAAGTCGTTAGCCCAAAAGAAGGCGATCTCGGTTTCTTCGGCGGTGCGGCTGCCCGATGTGGCTGACCCTAACCGCTTGACTTCGTTAAACTGCGCGGCATATTCAGGGCTACTCAACAGGTCGCGCTTGCTGGCATAACCTGCGGGTCGAGAGGGACGAAACTGATCGCCTTTCTGCATGGCAAACGGACGAACTTTACTCCAGTAGGGCGTGACGGCATCTCCCGATCCGGTGGGTCGCCAATCTCCAGCGTTGGTGCCCGGAGTGTAGGCATCCATATTTTCAGAGCCATCATTGGTGCGATGAGCAAGCATTGCATAAGCAGCAGCAGTGCCGATGATGCGTCCGTTCTGAACGTTTTGAGAACTGTCAGCCGCCGAGATGCGTTCGATCGAGGCTTGCAAGCTCAAATCAAAGGTGGCTTTCTGTTCGGGGTAAACGTGAGTGAGAATCTGGTAAGCGGCTTGAGCAACGGCGGCTTCGATCGAAGCTCCATCCGTAGCCGGAATGCTGATTAGGTAGGGTTGATGAGTCTTGACGATCGAGTTAACAGCATCATAAATCGCGCCGTGCAGCATTGCGCCTTTTCTAGCGATTCCGCCAGGTGAGTCTTGTTTCTTGTTGCGAATGGCATTGAGATAAACGCCGTTCCATTCGATTACGATATTTGGCATCGTTAAGTCTCCTAGTTGAGTATCAAGATCTAAGTCAGTGCTGAGATATCCAAATGCCCTCGTCAATAGCTCTTGTAGACAAGCTTTGAGATTGATCATCAGACGATTGGGGTGAGTAAAAATCGAACTGTCGCGCCCTGAGACTAGCTTCGAGATCGAAACCAAGTGCTTTAGTAAATTAATTTTCTGTAGTAGAATTCGCTGCATCTAAGTTAACTAACCAGCGATCGCTTCGGCAGTTACCCAGACGGGTGATCTCTTTAGTCAGGGTTAAATGTGCAGGGTTGATCAGCCAACAGTTAAAATTAAGAAGCGGCGGTGAGGACGGACTAATTCACTTGCAGACTAGCTGACTCACAAAAGACCATCGACCCAGACAAAGGACGAACAACCCATGAATAACTGCATCTTGATGGCGGAGATCATTCAAGAGCCTCAACTCCGCTTTACGCCTGATAACCAAACGCCGATCGCTGAGATGCGCGTCCAGTTTGCAGGGTTGCGTCCCGAAGAGCCTCCGGTGACGCTAAAGGTGGTGGGGTGGGGCAACATGGCCCAAGACATTCAGGCAAACTATCATGTGGGCGATCGCGTCATTCTCGACGGGCGCTTGACGATGAGCACGATCGAGCGTCCTGAAGGCTTTAAAGAAAAGATGGCAGAAATGACGGTGCAGAAGATCTACGCCCTGAATGGGGCCGAGATCACCACGTCAGCGATCGCGTCTACTGCGGGAACGGTGAGCCAACCTGCGGCGGCGACTTCAACGGCAAAGCCTGCGGCGACTCCCAGGGCAAAAACGACCACCAAGGCTTCGGCTACTCCTGCCCCGATCGACCAGCCCGAACTCGATGATATTCCGTTTTAGAAGGGTGGACTGTTTATAACAGTCAGGTTATGTACTCGCGCAAAAATTGCACCAGTACACAACTCTGATTAGGAGATTAGCGTTTTCTCGATGCGACGATCGGGAATCAGCCAGATAATCGCCACTAAAACATAGAGCGCACAAGACAACCACGGATTGATCAACGACAGCAAAATTGCTACAGCGTAGAACCCGATCGAGGCTTTTCCTTTAGAGTCTCTTCCGAGAGCGATCGCGAGAGCAGACTGTTTGCCGTGGTGAGCAACCAAGACTCTGGTCAAAATAAAATAAGCGATCGCGGCACACAGCAGCACCACGCCATAACAAGCAACAGGCAACGCAGCAAAGTGATTTTCACCCATCCAGCCTGTGACAAAGGGGATCAGCGACAACCAAAACAGCAGATGCAGATTGGCCCAAAGAATCTGACCGTTGACATATTCAACCGCTTGCAGCAAATGGTGATGATTGTTCCAATAAATGCCAACGTAAATGAAACTCAGCACATAGCTGAGAAACACTGATAGCAGCGGACGCAATGCTGACAGATCACTCCCATGAGGAACTTTGATTTCGAGCACCATAATCGTAATGATAATGGCAATTACACCGTCGCTGAAGGCTTCTATTCTTCCTTTTACCATCTGTGCAGATACTCCTTTACTGCCTTTTAACTATTCGATAGGCAAAAATTTATAACGCAGCAAGTCACACTTTAAGGAAAATCCTAATGCAGAACTTTCAATGATTTTGAATTCAGTCTGACTATACTAAAATGAACGATAGATAGAACTTCAAAACCTCTAGTCATGAGTAGGTTTGACTATCACGTTTCTCGCTTTCTGAACCGCTAGAGTTAATTAGAGCAGAAGTTTTAGGAGTCAAGAACCTAAAACCTGAAACTTCTGATCACTAGTCCAACTTAGGGCTGTGTTTGTGCCATTCGGTCGATCGCTCATAGGCAGACGCGACTTGAAAAATTTGGTCTTCTCGCAGCACATTGCCGACAATTTGTAGCCCGATCGGGAGGCCTTGAGCATCAAACCCACAGGGAACACTCATGCCCGGCAGCCCGGCCAAGTTGACGGGAATGGTCATCAAATCCGTCAGATACATACTCAGCGGGTCAGCCGTCTTTTCGCCCATCTTAAATGCCGTAGTCGGCGCAGTCGGAGACACCAACACATCCACCTGAGAAAAAGCTTGCTCAAAGTCTTGTTTGATCAGCGTTCTCACTTTTTGGGCTTGCAGATAATAAGCGTCGTAATAGCCCGCCGACAGCACATAGGTGCCGATCATAATCCGGCGCTTGACCTCTGCGCCAAAGCCTTCAGACCGAGTTCGCAGATACATATCCATTAAGTTCTCAGCGTCTTCGGCCCGGGCACCATAGCGAACGCCATCATAGCGAGCCAGATTAGCCGAGGCTTCTGACGGCGCAATGATGTAATAAGCGGCGATGCCATAGCGAAAGCGAGGACAGGAGATTTCTTGAATCTCGGCTCCGAGATCTTTGAGGTGGGAGATCGCCGCTCGAATCGTCTTTTCAACCTCTGGATCTAACCCTTCACCAAAGGTTTCGCGAATGACTCCTACTTTTTTGCCCTTGATATCGGACGTAAGAAACTGCGTATAGTCGGGAACTTCGACCTTGAGACTCGTGGCATCTTTGGGATCGTATCCGGCGATCGCGTTGAGCAAAATCGCGGTGTCTTCCACCGATCGCCCAAACGGGCCAATTTGATCCAACGAGGAGGCAAAAGCGACTAGCCCATAACGAGAGACTAGTCCATAGGTCGGCTTCAGTCCGACGATGCCACAAAACGAGGCCGGTTGCCGAATCGAGCCGCCTGTGTCAGAGCCGAGAGAAACCACACATTCCTCCGCCGCGACTGCTGCCGCCGAGCCACCTGACGAGCCACCGGGCACACGCCCCACATCCCAAGGGTTAGCGGTGAGTTGATAGGCAGAGGTTTCGGTTGAGCCGCCCATCGCAAACTCATCCATGTTAGTTTTGCCGACCATGACCGTGCCCGCATCAGCTAGTTTTTGCGTCACCGTCGATTCATAGGGGGGCACAAAATTTTGCAAGATTCGCGACGCGCAAGTGGTGGGAATGCCTTGAGTACACAGGTTATCTTTGAGGGCGATCGGGATTCCCGCCAGCAATCCAATCTCTTCTCCGGCGGCAATTTTGGCATCCACTCGCTGGGCTTGGTCGAGGGCCCGATCGGGCGTAAGGTGCAAAAAGCTGTGCAGCGTCGGCTCAAGGGTTTGAATCCGATTGAGGGCTTCTTGAGCGATTTCAACCGCCGATCGATCTTTATTAATGAGTTGTTGATGCAACTCGCGAATGGATGCCATGCAATGTCCTCTCTGCTGCCGCGTTCAATTTTACAGTATAGGACACTCTAATCTGTAGGCCCGTTACGATAAGGCTATCGGCTTTAAGGGATTACTAGGAGGTCAATAGATGTCTATAGAAATTAACACTGACATGGGCAAAGTTTTAACAACCTTAGTAGTTACCAATCGAGCCGACCAGATTTTGGCTCAGGCAGGCGTGATTGCAGAGGATCAAATCCGATCGGTGACCCTCAAAAAAGTTCTAGTCGATACTGGGGCAACAACTTTATCGTTACCAAGAGACGTAATTGATCGGTTGGGGCTGGAACTTCTTAAAGAAGTCGATGTCTCAACAGCAATGGGAATCGGCAAAGCTCGAATTTTTAGAGATGCCACTATTTTTTTGGGCGATCGAGAAGGCACCTTTGAATGTTTGGAGTTGCCAGGAGGTGGAGATCCCTTACTGGGGGTGATTCCTCTAGAGGCGTTGGGCATTGAGCTTGACTTACAAAATCAATCCTTACGAGTGCTGCCGATCAACTCGACCGAGACTTATTTGACGATTTATGGTCATACAATCTTGGGATGACTTCAGACTTTGTGCAGCAGTTAGATCTAAAAGTTAGAATCTTCTGGTGAAAGGTTTGGCAAATGGGAAAGGGAACGTGAAAGAATCTAGGACACGATCGCTCATGAAACAAGTATCAAAACTAGCCGGATTGTTGCTCTTAAGCTGGACGCTGTTTAGCTGCTCTGCCCCGGTGAAAGCAGACAATAATATTAGTCCGCAGTTAGAGCAGCAAGTTTTAGAGATTATTCGCAAGCACCCAGAAGTCGTATTGGAATCGGTGCGAAACTATCAAAAGCAACAGCAGAGCCAGCAGCAAAGCGCACAGCAGGCGTTTATTCAAGACATGAAGACCAACCCCAAAGCGGTGATTGGTCAATCTCCGACGACGGGCGCAAAATTAGGAAAAGTCGTGCTGGTCGAGTTTTCAGATTTTCAGTGCCCTTATTGCAGCGCAGCCCACGCGACGCTAAAGCAATTTATGGCCAAACACTCAGATGAGGTCACCCTCGTCTATAAGAATTTTCCGTTGACGACGATTCACGCTGAGGCGATGCCTGCCGCCAAAGCAGCTTGGGCAGCAGGGCAACAAGGCAAATTTTGGGACTATCACGACGCGCTATTTACCCAACAAAAGCGGTTGAGTGATGCTTTTTATCAAGAGACTGCTAAGAATTTAGGATTAGATGTGCAGAAATTTAATCAAGATCGGGGCGGCAAAGCAGCAGAGGCAGCGATCGCCCAAGATGTAAAAATGGCAGAAAAGCTGGGCGTTGACGGCACTCCCTTCTTTGTGATGAATGGCAACGTGTTTTCTGGCTCAGTCGAGTTGGGTGATCTCGAAGCCACCCTTGCCAAAGTCAAAGGCTAAACCCAGTCGTCAGGTCGGGTTGCCTAGAGACGTTCCGGTGGAGCGTCTTTTGTTTAAATCGAGATCACTAAAAATTAGGTTGTGGGTGAGATGAAGCGTTTTTGGATCAGTTTAGTGATGGCGTTAGGAATAGGCGTTGATCGAGGTGCGATCGCTCAAAACAAAATTTATCTGCCCATTTTGCTGACTCCTGGCAGCGAAGTCAGCGATAAACTCTCAGAAAATGATATTCCCACGGGTCAGGGAAACTTTGCTCGCGATTATTCCATTCAGCTACAGTCGGGTGATCAAGTCTCGATCGACCTTTCATCCGACACGTTTGACACGATCGTCACGTTGATGACCGCCAAAGGTGAAACCGTTGCTGAAAATGATGACGGCCCGGATGGCACGACCAATTCTCTGCTGTTTACTCGCATTACTAAATCTGGAAATTATGTGGTGCGCGTTAAAGCCTTTGGCGAAACGCCCGGTGGAACCTTTAAGCTCAAATTAACCAAACTCAAACCTGCCAACTGACCCTGAGAGATTGAAACCGTGGCTGGGTCTGACGTTGATGGATACGGCGATCGCGAGAACCGGAATTCAGTCACAGTCTCCGCTTCAGCACGTCTAGCAGTTTTATGAAGGTGGCGGGCAAGGGCGCGATCGCCACCACCCACTCGTCAGTCAGTGGATGTTTGAGCCGCAGTCGCCAAGCGTGGAGCACCTGACCCGGAAGATTGACGTTGATAGATTTGCGCCCAGAGCCGTAGACCTGATCGCCCACGATCGGGTGCCCCATAAACGCACTGTGGACTCGAATTTGGTGAGTTCGTCCTGTTTCAAGCTCAAACTCCATCAGCGTGTAGTTGCCCAAACGTTCCTTGACATGCCAATGAGTGATGGCTCGTCGTCCTTTTTCTGCGGATACAACGGCCATTTTTTGACGCTCGACGGGGTGCCGTCCGATCGGTTGGTCTATTGTGCCGCTCTCTTGAGGCGGTGCGCCGTAGACGATCGCCAGATAATCGCGTCGTGCCGTTTTGGTGCGGAACTGTTCTTGCAGATGGTGAAAGGCTTGCTCGGTTTTGGCAACAGCGATCGCGCCCGTGGTGTCTTTATCCAATCGATGGACGATGCCAGGACGCTGCACGCCATTGATGCCTGGTAGAGTCGGACAGTGAGCTAGAAGCGCATTGACCATCGTGCCTGTCTCGTGCCCAGCAGAGGGATGCACGACCAATCCGGCTGGCTTGTTGAGAATCAGCAGCGAGTCATCTTCATAGAGAATATCAAGGGGAATGTCTTCGGCTTGCAGGTCTAACGGTTGAGCGTCGGGAATGTCGATTTGAATGCGATCGCCCACTTTTACTTCTAACTTTTTAGAGGTGCAAACGCCGCCATTTACCTGCACATGACCTTGCTCGATCAGCTTTTGCAGGCGAGATCGCGACAAATCGGTGACTTGATCGGACAGATAGCGATCGAGGCGATCGGGGGTTTCTTCAACCGAGAGATCAATTTGAGAAGACAATAGTTAGCAACCTAATAACCCGACTTCTCTATTCTCTAATATTGCAAGGGCGCTGAAGAGAATACTCCATCACGAAGTTTGGAAGTTTGACTCCGCGACACTCAACTTCTTGAGATTTGACGATCGTAAATCCCCGATGTTCAAAAAAGGGACGGGCGGTAATGCTGACTTCAACCGATAAGCGAGAGAGTTGCATTTGAGTTGCTTGAGTCACGATCGTATCTAATAATTGCATTCCTACCCCTTGACCCTGAAAGTCTTTGTGAGTGTAAAAACAACCGATATGACCATCGGGTTCAAGTTCTGCAAAGCCAACAATTTGCCCGTTGTCTTCAGCAATAAAGGTTTTTTCGTGTCTTGTCGCTTTTCCCACCTATCTACGGTCATTGTGTTAGGTGCCCAGGCATCAACCTGTTCTTGAGAATAGTCTCTGATGTTAATGGCATGAATAGTTTCATAGAACAGCTTCATGATTTCAGAGGCGTTTTGTGGAGTAGCTTGTCTGATTTTCATGGTGATGGATGGCGATCTTAGAGAACTTTTTTAACCTACTGCATAGTCAGTAAACTGCCGCATGAACGGTGCTTGAAATCCCAGCACGATATCTTCTTTGGGCACTCCAGCCTCTACCAAGTCTTCTGCAACTTCTCGTTCGGTGCTATTCCACTGGAGCCAGATTTTGCCGCCTTTGATATCGAGATGAATTGTACAGGCGTGAATTAAGCGATCGTCATTCCAACCGACGTGCACAATTTGATAATGGTCACGTTCGGTGTCAAAAATTGTTTCTACCTCAACGTCACCATAAGAGGGTTTTACTTTGGCATAGTCTAGAAGCGTTTGCTGCACAATCTGCCGATATCGCGCTAGTTTCTCTTCCATTCTGCAATGACCTCGCGTTTCGTATCGTACATAATCATTTTGACTCTGTTTTCCTCAATCATCATTTTGGGAAACTCAAGCTGGAAAAAAGTCTTATAGGCTACGATCGGCACCGCTAAATACAAAACTCGATCGGGTTCTGTTTGCTTCAATGCTGCTCGGTAATTAATAAATTGTCCTAATGCTGTGTGAAATGCTGAAATTGCAGACGATCGCTCTGAAAAGCTCTTAATTTCAACTGCAATTTTCTCACCTTCTCGTTCGGCGGCGATAAGCTTTTCTGCGCCTAAGTCAACATACATTTCAACCGTGCCCACTTGCACTGAAAGGGGATCGTGGGTAATCTTCCAGCCGTCTTTTTGCAATGCTTTTTTGACGACTTCATGAAACGCATCTTTAGCAGACATACTGACCCATCAAAAGCCCTTTCTAGTTTAATGATAGTGGGAGCTAGCAAGGTCAGAGAACTTTATTCACCCAAGAATTGTGGGCGACAGCTAGAGAGAGTTTCGTGCAAGTTAACCACATTGCCGATCACAGCGATCGCGGGTGCCCCAAACCCTTTGGCTTCAACTTGGGCGGCGATCGTGCCCAAGGTGCCGATCAATTCTTCTTGTTCGGGTCGAGTGCCCCAGCGCACTAAAGCGATCGGGGTGTCTGCCCTTAACCCAGCTTGTTGAAGCTGATGGGTAATGTAGGGCATATTGTGAATGCCCATATAGATCACGATCGTTTCAGACCCTTGAGCGATCGCTGACCAATTCACCGCAGGGCGATATTTCCCGGCTTCTTCGTGCCCCGTCACAAACGTCACCGACGAACTATAAGCCCGATGAGTCAGCGGAATGCCCGCATAGGCAGGAGCTGCAATGCCAGAAGTCACGCCCGGAATCACCTCAACAGGCACCCCAGCTTTTACTAGGTCTTGCATCTCTTCGCCGCCCCGACCAAATACGAAAGGATCGCCGCCTTTAAGACGCACCACGATCGCCGCAGTGTGAGCCTTATCGATCAACACTTGCGTAATCTCTTCTTGCCCCATTGAGTGTCGGCCGCGCCGTTTGCCGGCGCTGATTTGCTCGGCGTTGGGATTAATCATGCCTAAAATCGGAGCACTCACCAGAGCGTCATAAACCACGACATCGGCACACTCTAGCAAGGTTTTGCCCTTGAGCGTCATCAACCCCGGATCGCCGGGCCCTGCGCCCACCAGATACACTTTGCCCAAACACTTTAGCTGATTAGACATGGCCGCGACATCAGAGTTAAGAGTCATCAATTAAGGCAGTTAGAGAATTAAGTTGGTGAATACTATCATTAACGCTAGACAGTTAGCGGCTTAAAAATTGCAGTCTCAGATACCAATGAAAAGAAAATAACTACGCCAACAGATTTGCGATCGCCGCTTGAGGTGACGACAGACTTAAATCTAGAATCAATTGCGCTAGGTCGTCACTGACTTCTAACGGGTTTGCCAGGTTAAGCGTCAATGGAAACTGCTGAGACAAGTGCTCGACGGTTTGAGCGATCGTGTCTGTGATGCCGCCAGCAAATAAGAAATAGGGCAAAATCACAACATTCTGACATCCAGACTGCACCAACTCTTGCAGACGGGTCTCTAGCTTGGGTGCGACTGACCAATAGGCCGACACTGCGCCTAGCTTGGAGGCTAACGACTCAACAGGCTGGTTGCCGCCCGATCGCCGACTGCCGTGAGACATCAAAATATAAGCATCGGCAGTGTATTGAGCCAGACGATTCGCCAAAAGTTTTTCTAAACCGGGATGGGTGCCTAGGTGAGGAGACAGAGCGATCGTGACCGTTTCGCCCAAAGTTTGTTGAGCAATTTTCACCTGTTGGGGAATGTCTTCCATGACGTGAACGCCCGGAATCAGAAACAGCGGCACGATTTGAAGGTGACGAAGGCCGTGGGCGATCGCCGTTTGACTAAACTGCTGAATCTGCTCATGGAGCGGCTGCGGAGCACATTCTAAAACAGCCGCCTCGACTAAAGCTGACGGCTGATCGGATTGCATTTTGTCCTGCACTCGTCGAGCCAATTGAGCGATCGCCCCTTGCGGACGCGGATCTCGACTCCCATGAGAGACTAGCAAATGGGCAGAAGATCGTGACAAAACCATACCTGTGACAAATCTTAAAGTCTATAGATTCTACCCTAACGAGTTTCTGTTTGTGGGTTCCTGTCTGCATCCATAATAGAGGGGCACCTTCAGAAAGGTAGATCCCATCGTGACTGTATCTACTGCCCTCGCCCCTTCGCCAGACCTAGGAATCGACCTGCCCGAAGGCATGGAATCTGTCGATGGAACCCTGATCGAAAAAACGGGAATGACTCTCAAACACGGTTCGGCGCAAGCGAGTCTGGCAGCAGAATGGAGAAGCTACAGCCTCGCTAGTGGGACAGGAGGAAAAGCCTACACAGAAGTCACTTGCCAGACCGGAAAACAAAAGCGTCGCCCTGATGTGGCTTATTTAACGGCTGAATTGATTCAGCAATTTGGAGAACCTGCTATCTTTCCCCAGAGCTTTCCCTTGGTTGCGGAAGTAGCATCGCCTGACGACAGCGCTGAGGCGTTGTTTGCCAAAGCGCGAGAATATTTGCAATCCGGCAGTCAAGAAGTTTGGCTGTTGTTTCCTGAAACGCTGCTTGTGATGATTGTGACGTTAGAGAAGTGGTGGGTGTTTTCAGCCGCAGAGACCGCCACCACTCAAGCCGTTTTGCTAGGATTCAGCGTTTCTGTCAAAGCGCTATTTGCTTGATGGCACTCCTGTAGGATGGTCAAATCACTCACGTTTGGGACAAAAATCTGTGGCTCGAAAACGCTTCATCATTGAGATGGGAATGGGAATCGATCAACATGGGCAAGAACCCACGGTTGCGGCGGCTCGTGCGGTTAGAAACGCGATCGCTCACAATGCGCTTCCTGGCATCTGGGAAGTTGCAGGGTTAGATCACCCCGATCAGATGATTGTCGAGGTGCAGGTAGCCGTGCCCTACCCCGAAAAAGTCCGAGAGGCTGAAGTGTTGGCGGTGTTGCCCTTTGGACGCAAAACCCTCACGGTTGAAACGGGTGGCATGGTGGTGCAGGGGCGAGCGATCGCGGAGTTTAACGACAAAAATGACGAGATGCTGATCGCGATCGCTGCTGTGACCGTGTATGTTGAGCAAAAAGATTAAGCCGAATTCCAGGTGCCGTGAAACCCTAAGGGAATCACTTCGGGTAATGCTAAACGACACACTGGCTGATCGTCTAAGCGATCGCTGTCGAATATCCAGACTTCACTGCGATCGAGGGTGCCGTCATAGACGATCGTCACAATCCAGCCTTGATCGGGGTTCTCAGCATCAGAGACATAAATTGGCTCCATTGGATATCGATTTTCACCCAGATCCGCTTCCGTTAGAGTTCCGGTTTTTTGGTCAAATTGAGCGATCGAGCCAAAAAAGTCTTGACTAGAGTCAACGCCGCGACGGTGAAGCAATAAATAAGTGGTGCGATTGAACTGGCCGACCTCTTGAGGCTTGACAACGGGAAACTCAGCGGAGCGATCGAGCAATTCAACCATCTCGATCACGTCACCCGTCAGAGGATTTAATCGAATTTGCCACAGCGTTGACTTAACTGATGTGTGAGTTATGCCTGTTGAAACTTCTTTGAGATATTGATTAGTGTTGAAGTTTTCGTATCGAAGCACATCAATCACTGCATCTCCGTCAGCATTGATAAACCCATTGCCAAAATGCCACTGATACCAGGGTTGGGTTTCACCTCGGCTGACTAGGGCTAAAGAGTCACGATCGAAGACTAAAATCTGCGTTCCCTGCTCTGGCTTCCAGTGAAATGAGTCACTAAAACTTTTGAGCTTGAGCAGCAGCGGCAAAACGTTCAGGCGCACGGGCGGAATGAAGAAGATCAGATAGCGCCCCGCCATCACAAAATCATGAATCAAAGGTGCCCCGTCTAGCTCAACGCTGTTTTTCTGCTGGAGGGTGCCCTGAGCATCAAGACGATAGACATTCAAGATGGCCTTTTTGCCAAACCTCACCCCAAAATTATAGACATCGCCCGTTTGCGCGTCGCGTTTGGGGTGGGCAGAAAACGGCAGCGACTTAGGCAACCCGTTTAAATCGTCCAGCCCGCGAGTTTCTAAAGTCTCTAGATCCAGCGCATAAGGATGTCCGCCCTCCCAAAGGGCCAGGAGCCGACCAATACCGGGACTGCCAGAGACATCAGGCACCGCCAACACGGAGGTGTTTCCCGCATTTTTGGTGGGCTTAAATCGCTCCCAAAAGGCTCCTGGTGGGTTCATGCCATAGCCCCCATAGATGAACCGCCCCGCCTGTTCTTCGGCTTGATATTCGGCAGATTGCACATAGCGATAAACGCCCGTTGCCCCAGTTTGGGTGAAATGAACGCCGAGAATCGCGCCATCGCCATCAAACCAGTGCCCAACGCGCTGTTTGCCCCGCTCTAGCCGTCCGGGGCCGTTGCGGTAGAGCGACCCTCGCAAGCCGGACGGAATTGCCCCCGACAACACCGGGAGGGGAGACCGCTCAAACCCTTTTGCAGTGTGCAATATCGCCTTTGCCCAAGAGGTTTTTTGAGGGAGACTGATCACGGTTTATTTCCTAACGCTGTCGTTATGCTAGCGGGATTGGGTCAGCGATCGCCGCCTCAATCCCTTCCATTCGCTCTAGCATTGAGGATCTGACAGCAAATCGTTGGCCACTAATTTTTTTTGAATCGCAAAAATCGCGGCCTGAGTCCGATCGGGCACCTTCAGCTTGTGCAAAATCGCATGGACGTGAACTCTAACCGTGCCTGGCGCAATGTAGAGCATTTCAGCAATCTCTTGATTGGTTTTGCCAGAGGCGACGAGAGCCAGAATTTCTTGTTCGCGACGGGTGAGCGGGTTTGTGGAGGTAGGAATTAGGGGTTCGGCGATCGTAGCCGGACTATTTTCAAACAGACCTCGAATCTCACTAGTAGCGGTGGAATCCCACCAAGAAGCGCCCGCCGCGACAGAGCGAATCGCTAAAATCAGGGTTTTAGAATCAATGCCTTTGAGACAATAGCCCTGCGCGCCCGCCTCGATCAACCGATGAATCAAAGATTTTTGAGTGCGAGAAGTCAACACCAAAATTGATAGATCCGGCTGCTGCTGTTTGATCTGACGACACGCCTCAACGCCGCCAATGCCGGGTAAGCCAATGTCCAATAACACAATATCGACTTGATGCTGTTTGGCCAACTCTACGGTCGTTTCACCATCTTCTGCTTCTGCGACGATTTCTAGCCCTGGCTCTTGTTGCAGACACATTCTTAAACCGAGCCGAAAGAGTTCGTCGTCTTCGGCTAAAAGAATTCGTAAGGGATCAGAGGGCATTTCAGTTAAACGCAGACGGTTGAAACGGCAAAACAGGGAGACGAAACGCAAACATAGCCCCGTGAGGAACGTAGTTCTCTGCCCAGATTGTACCGCCGTGTGCGTCGATAATTTGGCGAGTTAGATATAACCCTAGCCCAGAGCCTCTAGCTTGACGATCGCTGCACCCTTGATAAAATCGCTCAAACAAATAGGGCAATTCTTCAGGAGTGATCCCGGCTCCGACATCAATGATTTTGACGGTTTGATAAGACGGGCCTGCGTCTAAAACCACTTCTATCTTGCCTCCTCGCGGCGAGTGGTTAATCGCGTTGGTCAACAGATTGGCAAAGACGCGCTGAAGCTGAAACGGATCGCCCTCTACCCAGAGAAACTTGCGAAAGTCAGAGGTGCCGTAGCTAAAGGAAATATGCACGCGGCGACTAGAGGCCAGCGTCATTAACGTCGATACCACGTCTCCGGCAATTTTGACTAGATCGATCGGGGCCAGTTGCAGGGTTAACCCTTCGGTGTCGTTGCGATAGATATCTAACAGTGTTTCGACTAGCTGCAAACTGGTTTGGTGGCTGCGGGTCATGGTGGCTAAAACGCTTTGTTGAATCGGCGACACCTGACCAAAATCTTCACGCTGAAGCGCGTTTAAAGTCTCGATCGCGCCCAGCAAAGGCGTTTTGAGATCGTGGGTTAAAGTAGACGCAAAATCTTCTCGAACGCTGGCAATTTTTTCTTGAGTCTGAAGTTTGGTTTGCTGCTGAAGAAATTTTTCTTGATAGAGACGGTTACGATCGCTGAGAACCCCCGTCACCAGCAGCGCCAAAATCACGATCAAGCGATCGGCAATCATAGAAGGCTGCACTCCATCACTACTGGGCACCCAAACGTTTAAAAGCGTGAGCAGGCAGGCGATCAGCGTCGTTTGCAGGGTGGCGGCTCGGCCAAAACGAGCGTTGGCGATCAAAATCGGGCCGATATATAAATAACCAAACACATAGTCTGATGGGGTAGCAAACTCTAGCCCTGCAACCGCCCCAAACAGCCCAACCGCCAGCCACGTCTCTTTGAGATGCAGAGATTTATATTGGGCGATCGGGTTAGGCAGTGGCATCAGTTATTTACAACGCAATATAGAAAGTCTAGGTCTAAATTTGAGGGTTTAGTCGATGTTTAGACCCCACTATATGTCTAGATATAGACGCTCACTAAACACATCAAATAGGTTCAGCTTCAAGTCTAGTTTGGCAGATATACCAGTCGGATAAACGCAAAAATATACCTTGTGGTTTTTTACAAAATCTTCCATGATTAGCTTTGTCAAGGATTGAGTGATTCTCTAAAGCAGTCATTTAACTCAGTGAGATTAGTTTGTTCGTGAAATCATCATTTTCAAGGCTTAGAAGCTTCTAAGAGTCATTGACGGTGACTTGGCTTTGGCAATCCTACTTCTTGATAAAAAATTACGCTTATTGTATTGGAGTTCAACGAACCCATGCTTCAAGGATGGATTCAGATTGCATTAACGCTGCTGATCGTAGTAGTGATTACTCCCTTTCTAGGGGGATATATGGCTCGTGTTTTTCAAGAGCAAAGGACGGTTCTCGATCGGGCTTTGAATCCCATTGAGCGAGTTCTCTACTCGCTGGTGGGTGTGCAAGCAAAAGAGAATATGACGGGCTGGCAATATGCGCGGGCAGTGCTTTATAGCAATGTTGTGATGGCGCTGCTGCTGGCGTTTATTTTGTTTGGTCAGGGGTGGTTGCCCTTTAACCCAACGGGGCTAAGTGCACCAACCTGGGACACCGTTCTGCACACGACGATTTCATTTGTGACCAACACCAATCAGCAGCATTATTCTGGCGAAACGACCTATGGTTATTTTGCTCAATTTGCTGGTTTGGGCTATATGTTTTTTGTCTCAGCGGCCACGGGGTTGGCGGTGGGCATTGCCTTTATTCGCGGCTTGACCGGGAGACCGCTGGGTAACTTTTATGTGGATTTGACGCGATCGATTACTCGAATTCTCTTACCGATCGGCGTTCTAGGAGCCATTGCCCTAATTGCAGGCGGCGTGCCCGAAACTCTGGCGGGCCCGGTTGTTGTGCCCACGCTAGAGAATCCCGCGATTAGCCAAGCGATCGCGCTTGGCCCAGTCGCTCACTTTGAGATTTTGAAGCAGATTGGAGAAAATGGCGGCGGTTTCTTTGCCATTAACTCGGCTCACCCGTTTGAGAATCCTAGTCCGTTTACAAACCTGATTCAAATCGTGGGCATGGTGGCAATTCCGTCATCATTCATCTATACCTACGGTGTGTTTGCTAACAATCGCAAGCAAGCTTGGTTAGTGTATGGCATGGTGTTAACGATCTCAATTGTCTTCATTATCATAAGCGCGATCGGAGAATATAACGGCAATCCAGCAGTGAATGCGCTGCTCGGTGGTCAGGCTCCTAACCTAGAAGGCAAAGAAGTCCGGTTTGGCTGGGCGCAATCGGCGCTGTTTTCGGCAATTACGACGGGCACAATGTGCGGGGCAGTTAACAGCTTTCACGACTCGTTTATGCCCAACGGCGGCTTTGTCATGTTGTCTAATATGTTCCTACAAATCATTTGGGGCGGACAGGGCACAGGCACCGCTTATTTGTTTGCCTACTTGATTTTGGCGGTCTTTGTCACCGGGTTAATGGTCGGACGCACCCCAGAATTTTTGGGTCGCAAGATTGAGAAACGGGAGGTTGTGCTAGCCAGCTTTTTGATTTTGCTGGTGCACCCGATCGCCATTCTGATTCCAGGTGCGATCTCGATGGCGTTGCCCAGTGCCCCCGATGGAGTTACTGCTCAAGGGTTTTATAACGGCATTGCTAATCCCTCGTTTCATGGGCTGACGCAAGTGCTCTATGAATATGCATCTGCGGCTGCCAACAATGGCTCTGGCTTTGAAGGCCTTTTGGACTCTCAGCCCGCCCCTTCTGCCCTGTGGTGGAACCTGAGCACGTCGTTTAGTTTGCTGATGGGGCGCTATGTGCCGATCGTGGCTCTCTTGCTCTTGGCGGATAGTATGTCGCGCAAACAGCCTGTTCCTCAAACGGTGGGCACCCTTCGCACCGATACAGCCCTATTTACGGGCATCACGGCAGGCGTGATTTTGATCATGGGCGCACTCAGCTTCTTTCCAGTTTTGGCCCTGGGCCCGATCGCCGAAGCGTTTCAAATCGCCAAAGGCATTGGCTAGCCGAATGTAAATAGTTCTGCTTGGGATCGGACTTTTTTGACGCTATTGACTGACGCATTGACTATTGACGATAGACCCAAAATTTATGCAAACTCCTCAGGATTCGACTAGTCCGTCTCGTGCCAGCACGCCGAGCGGCTCTCGCGAAAATCGCCGCCACACGCCTAAAGCCGATATGCGAGGCTTATATCAGCGAGCCATTCGCGAATCGTTTATCAAACTCGACCCGCGCATTGAGGTGAGAAATCCCGTCATGTTTGTGGTTTGGGTGGGCACGATCGTGACTTTTTTAGTGACGCTCGACCCCAATTTGTTTGGCACCGTTCAGGCAGATCCGGGGCAACAGCGATTGCTCAACGGAGTGATCACGTTCATTCTGTTCTTTACCCTCGTGTTTGCCAACTTTGCCGAAGCCGTTGCCGAAGGGCGCGGTAAAGCTCAGGCCGATGCTTTGCGATCTACGCGCTCAGACACCATTGCCCACAAGCTTTTGGCAGACGGTTCGATTCAAGAAGTGAGTTCTACGGCTCTGCGGAAGGGCGATCGTGTCAAGGTGGTCGCGGGTGACATGATCCCGGCGGATGGTGAAGTGGTGACGGGCGTTGCGGCCGTAGACGAGTCTGCGATCACCGGAGAATCTGCCCCTGTGCTCAAGCAGCCCGGCACAGACATCGCCAGTTCGGTCACGGGCGGCACGCGCATTCTCTCAGACGAACTGATTATTAACGTCACCTCCGATCCGGGTCAGGGCTTTATCGATCGCATGATTGCCCTGGTCGAAGGAGCCGAACGCAGCAAAACGCCCAACGAAATCGCGCTAACGGTGCTGCTGTCTGTGTTAACGCTGGTGTTTTTGATTGTGGTCTCCACGATTCCACCGTTGGCAAACTATGTGGGTTCTCCGACTACGATCGCGATCTTAGTGTCGCTGCTGGTGGCGTTGATTCCCACCACGATCGGGGGCTTGTTGAGCGCGATCGGCATTGCCGGAATGGATCGCGTGGCGCAATTTAACGTCATTGCTACATCGGGTCGAGCCGTCGAAGCCTGCGGCGACGTGGGCACCCTAGTGCTAGACAAGACAGGCACGATTACCCTGGGCAACCGTCTAGCAGACGAATTTATTCCCGTCAACGGTCATTCTCTTCAAGAGATGTCTCAGGTCTGTTTGGCAGCCAGCGTCTTTGATGAAACGCCCGAAGGTCGCTCGATCGTGCGACTCGCCGAAAAAAATGGCGCTGAAGTCGATTTCAAACCCGATGCTGCCGAAGGGTTAGAATTCTCAGCCCGAACCCGCATGAGCGGCACCAACTTACCCGATGGGCGCGAAGCTCGCAAAGGGGCAGTCGATGCCATCAGAGGCTTTGTCCGCTCACGAGGCGGCAAGGTTTCGCCTGAGCTTGATGAAGCCTATGAGCGGGTGTCTAGACTGGGAGGCACGCCCTTAGCAGCCTGCCTCGACGACGATATCTATGGGGTGATCTATCTCAAAGATATTGTCAAACCGGGGCTGCGAGAACGCTTTGACCAACTGCGCCGCATGGGGGTGAAGACCATCATGCTCACGGGTGATAATCGCATTACTGCTTCGGTGATCGCCCAAGAAGCCGGAGTCGATGACTTTATTGCAGAAGCCACCCCCGAAGACAAAATCGAGGTGATTCGCAAAGAGCAGGCAGAAGGCAAGCTGGTGGCGATGACGGGCGACGGCACCAATGACGCGCCTGCGCTGGCTCAAGCCAACGTGGGTGTGGCGATGAACTCTGGCACCCAAGCGGCTAAAGAAGCTGCCAACATGGTGGATCTAGATTCTGACCCGACCAAGCTAATTGATTTGGTGACGATCGGGAAACAACTCTTGATCACTCGCGGGGCGCTGACGACCTTCTCGATCGCCAATGACATCGCCAAATATTTTGCGATCATTCCCACGATTTTTGCGGCGGCTGGCATTGGCTCCCTGAATATCATGGGGTTAAAAAGTCCTCAGTCGGCGATCGTTTCAGCATTGATTTACAATGCGCTAATCATTCCGGCTCTGATTCCGCTAGCGTTAAAAGGGGTGCAGTTTCGTCCATTAACGGCCGACCAACTGCTGCGTCGCAATATCTTGATCTACGGGGTTGGAGGGGTGATTGCTCCTTTTATCGCTATCAAACTCATCGACCTGATCATTCCATTTTCTTAACCCAGAGTCTTTGAGCATTCGTTTTGTGATTCTCTCAACATTAATCTTTATGAAACTCACCCATTTGCCTCAAATTCCTAAACAGAGTCCGGCTCAAGTTATTGAGACCGTGACTGAGATCTGGTCTGAGGGGCGCAGACAAAAACTGCCGCTTTATCTATTTCTGGGGCTGTGCTTTAACTTGGTGCTGGCACCTGCCGTGCTGGCGGCTACGGGCGGCGAGTTTTCTCGCACTCAAGCCTATTGTCTGGGGGCGCTGGGTCTAGTCACGATCGCCCTCTCTGTCTATCTATTTTTTGTCATGTTTGTACCGGAGAGATTCTAATGAGTTTTGCACGCGAGGCTAGCAGAGCCGTTCGATCTACGTTGGTGCTTTGGGTTTTGACGGCGATTATTTACCCATTTGCGATGATTGCCTTTGGGCAACTTGTCTTTCCCTTCCAAGCCAACGGCAGCTTGCTCAAAAATGCTCAAGGGCAGGTGGTTGGCTCGGCACTGATCGGTCAGCCTTTTACGTCCGATCGCTACTTTAATAGCCGCCCTAGCACCACTAGTTACAGCACTGCCGATCCTAAAAAAGATGATGCAGGCATTCTCAAAACGGGCGTATCGGGCGCGAGCAATTTGGCTCCGAGCAACCCAGCCCTGTTAGACCGCATCAAAGGCAAAAGTGACCCCGACCCCGCCAAAGCGATCGAGGGCGATCTGCCCCGTTTGCAAAAGGCAGGGGTAAAGCCAACGGCAGATTTAGTCTATACGTCTGGGTCTAGTCTTGATCCCCACATTACGCCCGATGGGGCAACGGCTCAGATCGATCGGGTGGCTAAAGCGCGCAGCCTGTCGCCTGACCAGCTTAAAGGGTTAATTGCTCAAAACACAGACGGTCGATTTCTGGGTCTGTTTGGTGAGCCGGGGGTGAATGTGCTGAAGCTGAATTTAGCGTTAGATGCGCTGAAGCCAGGTTAGGATGCTGAATTGAATCCTCTCTGTTTCTGACAACAAGAATGGGCACGGCATGGCCGTGCCCATTCTCAGATCTGAGTCCTAATTTAATTCTTGATCCCTAGGGTTTTGGTTAGAGTGACTGTATTCGGAGCGAATAGCGTATCTGATCCCTCAACGACCTACACCCAGACTATTGCTTACCCCTAATAACAGCAGTCAGGCAGCGCGTTCTAGTAAAGCTGACCCCGAAGCGCACCATCTTTAAATTTAGGATTATGCAGATTGACATAGTAGCCTGTTGATTTATCTTGCATATCTTTGAGTAAAGCGGCATCGATCGTCACACAGCCGCTAGAAGCACCCGGCGACATCATAGGAGCCGTCAGAGGAACGACCACAGGCCCATTCATACCCGCAGTGCCTTTGTGAATATGGGCGGCGGTAGCGGGTTCGATATTGTCAACGGTTAGGGCAAAACAAAGGGTATTTTTAGTTGAATTTAGAATGATCGTGGCTGACCCATAGGCATCGGGGTCACCTTTAGCAGCCATACCTTTCATGTCTACCTCGTTCCCGCCCGAAAGAACCGCAAATAAAGGAGGATGGTTGGCACCTGAAGAACTGCTGAGGCTAAGGGCCCCTACAACTCCCAATATGGATGCAAGTCTAAAGTAAGCAACGCGCATGATGGGTCTCCTAATTTCGGCGATCGGTTGTTTCTGTAGTTTTATTACGTCTACAGAAACCTCGTGGATTCATGGCTTAGGGGTTACACGAATAGTTAGTAGACTAGACAGATTGCTGAATTCTAGCGATCGCTCCCCAAAATCCGCATCCTTTAACCAAGAGAGCACACAGGCTGTTTTCAACTAAGCTGTATAAGACTTATCGGTATCGGATTAGAAGCTGTTCTAAAATTGAGTTAATAGTCAGTTTGGTCAGTTCTTTTAGGGCTTTAGCTGCCTCAGATTCTCTGCAATGACCTATAAGACTACGCCGTAACGTTTATTGGAGGCGTGAAATGTTAGTCATTTTGGTCGGCGATCGCATCCTCTCTCCCCAAAAAGTCTGCAAAACCTGTTTGATGGCAGACCAAAGCGGGCAACCTCGCTGGAGCCACGGAGAGCTTCGCTGTGGCCACGCCATTCGCAAGCTGACTGAGCAGCAGCCCGATCAGTTTGAGTGTCAGATGGGGTTTCGGGTGGCTGACGTTGAGTGAGCGGGCAGAGGATTTGCGTTATTCTGGGCTAAAGACCTTAGAAACCAACACTTTATCTGGGAGAGCGCACCATGTCTTTGCGTGGGTCTACAACCGTATCCGATCGTATCTTCGCTTGCCTCGCCTATCTTTTGCCCCTGCTCGATCTGATTGTTCTAGTGAGTGTTCCGTTAAGTATCACAGGGTCTTTCTTCACTCCGCTCTTAGCGATCATTGCGCTTCCTCTGTCGCCTCTGTTGTCTGTCTACTTTAGTTTTGGTGGGATCACGGCGTTTATTGTGTTCTTTGCGCTGTTTTTGCTGGTGGTCAGAAACGAAAGCATTCCTCATTTCATTCGGTTCAATGTCATGCAAGCTATTATGTTTGGCATTGTCTTGAGCTTGATCAGCGTCGTTTGGCAATATGGTCTGGGGGCTATTCTTCTTAGAAAAGAGTTCTTAATCTTAACTCAAACGCTGTTCAACACTATTTTCCTAGGGACGCTCGCAGGATTGGGTTACTCGATCGTGCAGTCGGCACTGGGTCGCTATGCTGAGATCCCCACGATTTCTGACGCGGCCTATACGCAAGTCCGATAAGTCATGAGACTTGGGGCACCGCAGCGCGAGTGGTGACAGAGTTCTCTAAAAAGCCGATCCCCTCAATCTCAATGCGGATGCGATCGCCGACCCCGATCGCACCAACTCCTTCAGGTGTTCCCGTTAACACTACATCTCCGGGCAGCAGCGTCATCACCTGACTGATATAAGACACCAGCGCATCCGGCGCAAACACCATTTCACTAATGGCGGCAGACTGAGCCGGCCGAACGCTGTCATTGACAAAGGTTTGCAGCCGTGCCCCTGAACTGATTTCTCTCACCACCCACGGCCCCAATGGGCAAAACGTGTCAAAACCCTTGGCCCGCGTCCACTGTCCGTCTTGTTTTTGCAAATCTCTCGCCGTCACATCGTTGGCGATCGTATAGCCCCAAATCTTGCTGTGAGCCTCTTCGGGCGTGCAGTGGGTGCAGCGATCGCCGATCACCAGCGCCAGTTCTCCCTCATAGTCCACTCGCTCTGACTGAAAAGGATACATAATCTCGCCGTTAGAGGCAATGACAGAAGTCGGCGGCTTGAGAAACAACAGCGGCTCCTGCGGCACGGGCGTTCCCATCTCGGCCGCATGATTGGCATAGTTTTTGCCCACCGCCACGATTTTTGAAGGCGCACAGGGAGCCAAGATTTGATAGTCGTTAGCGTTCAATTCGAGGGCGGTCAGTTGCCCCTTTAACCACGGAGGCGCATCTAAAACCTGAACTCTGCGATCGATTTGCAGCAGCCCATAGTGAATCTTCCCGTCTAGACTTTGGACTCGAACATAGCGCTGTGCCATAACTAAACCGATACCTTGTAATTTAGCGAGTCATTTAAAGAATGCAAATCACGATCGAGCGGTGAACCAAACCGACAACTCCCCGATCTTGAATCAGTCAACCGGATTGCTGAAAAACTGATATAGAATTATAAGTCCTTGCTTTTTTAATGATTGGTCAATAAAGGCGCACGTCAAGTGCTGATCGACACGATCTGCCAAATTTGAACAGCCACCTAAAAAGCCCATTGTCCATAAGGAGACCGTTGCAATGAAGTACATTTACGAAACTATGTATATCCTTCGTCCCGATGTGGGAGACGAAGCAGTTGATGGAGCGATCGAGAAGTATCAGAATATTCTGAAGGAAAACGGCGCAGAAATCATCGAAACTCAACATCGCGGCAAGCGGCGTTTGGCCTACGAGATCGCCAAACAGCGCGAAGGTGTCTATATTCAGATGAACTATCAAGGCGATGGCAGCCAGGTTGCGCCCATGGAGCGGGCCATGCGCCTCAGCACCGAGGTCATTCGCTATATGACCGTCAAGCAAGAAGTGCCTCCACCCGAAGAGGCTGAGGTTGAAGCGGCTGAGGTCTAGAAATCAGAGCTAGGCTGTAAGCGTAGGGGTTTTTTGTTGACGTTAGGGGGCTGTGATGGCTCCCTATGTTTGTATTCACCCAGTTTTAGTTTTATCAAATCACGCCATGAAGCTCTCACGCAAAAACTTAGATCAGCGTCTCGATCGCACCTACGATGCCATCATCGTCGGCGGCGGCGCAGGAGGTTTGTCAGCCGCTCTCTATCTGCAACGATACCGTCTTTCGACTTTAGTGATTGAGAAAGGCCGCGGGCGATCGTTCTGGATGCAGGATATGCGAAATTATTTGGGGTTGCCGCCCACCACCCCCGGACGCGCCATCCTTCAGCAAGGGCAAGACCATCTGCAATCGCTAGACGGTGACTATCTCCCCGGCTTTGTCGAGGCAGTTCAAGATGAGGGTGACACCTTTGCGGTCAAGGTCAAAGTCGGCAAAAAAGACAGCGCCTATCCCGTGTTTCGCTCTAAATATTTGGTGGCTGCTAGCGGATTGATCGATCATCTGCCCCACCTAGACGATATGCAAAACGTCTATGACTATGCGGGCTATAACCTCCACGTCTGCATGATCTGTGACGGCTATGAGATGGCAGATACCCCCTGTGGTTTGTTTGTGAACAGCGAAGCTGCCATCAACACGGCGTTCGTGCTGAACTGGTTTACGCCCTATATCACTGTCTTTACGCAAGGGCTGTGTGAAGTCGGCAAAGAGATGCGCGAAAAGCTCCACGCCCACGGCTATCCCCTCATTGAAACGCCGATTCGCCGATTTTTAGGTCATGACCATCACATGACCGGGGTGCAGCTAGAAGATGACTCGATCGTAGAGCTTGAAAACGGACTGGTTGCGATGGGTTCCCATTTCTTTAACCAATATCTAAAAGACCTAGATTTAGAGTGGAAAGGGGGAAATTTGGTCACCGATAGCATGTGCCGCACCTCTCATGCGCGAGTTTTTGCCCTAGGAGACCTAAAAGAAGGACTCAATCAGGTATCAATTGCGGTTGCAGATGGTACATTAGCGGCAACTGCAATTTGGCGCGAGATTCGTCGTGCGTCTCCTCCCCGTCTCTGGGAAGAAAACCTTAAGCAAACCACCCCTTCATAATGGAGTAACGGAGTAAGTGACCCAAGCTGATATTTCCCCGGTTCAACCCCTGCAAGTCGAGGTTGTGCGTTTGCAAGAAGAGTTGCAGATGCGGGATCAACTCGTCCAGCAGCTTTCTCAAGAGCTTTTTCGGCTTGTCAAGGGCAACGCGGCGGCCGTGCCTGTGTCTGAGATCTCCTCTGAGCGTCAGTTAGAAGAGATGCGGGCTTTGCGAGAGCAACTGCAAAACGTTGAGCAGCAAGTGACGTTTTATCAAGAGCAAATCGCCGATCGCGATGCCGAAATCTATCAACTGCGGCAGTCGGTGCAAGAATTGACCGATCGGGCCCGAATGTTAGAGCAAGTCGTGCAAGAGTTGCCCAAAATCTATAAGCAAAAGTTTGCCGAACGGATGGCTCCGGTGCGTGAAAAAGTGGCGCTGGTGCAGCGAGAAAATCGTCAGCTTCACGCCGAGTTGCAAAGCGTCAGCTACCGTTTGGCAGTGAGAACTCGTCGCACCTCTCATCTAGATCTGCCGAGCTTTCCTCGCTCAGACGGTGAGGCTTCGCTGCCGAGTTTTGGCAATGCCTAAGGTTCTGATTGTGGTAGATGAGGAGTCTGACGGGTTGGGTAAAGCCTTAAAACAGGCAATTCTCGCGCCCTCTGTCACTCCTCAAACTCAAGGCTCAGACGCAACTGAGTCTCTTTTTTTGTGTCAATATGAGATCGAAATCCAGACGATCGCCAGACTTCAGCCAGACTTCCCCAACGGAAAAAACAGCTTAGAGGAGACGATCTTGTGCCCTCTCACGTTCAAGCTGCCGCCGAGTTTAGCGTTTGCTCAACAAAAAGTTTATCGCGCCTGCGAGGATGTTGTGGGGCTGCGACAGCGCGTAGAGATTGCATTGTGCGTGCCCACTGACTCAGGAAAGCTTTGGCTGCCGATCGTGCTCACAGCCAAGGGGCCGCTCTATGGTGAGGTGATTACGTCGGTTGATTCGCGTTGCTATTGCCAGCCCCTGCATCTGCCCGATCGCTATCGTCAGCCTCTCTATAAGCTAGGACAGCGATTATTGAAGCTGGTCTCAGCCACCCCTTCTACTTATTTGATGCAGTTTGGGTTTGCAGGCGAAACGGTCTTCTTCGATCGGTTATTTCCCTTTCCGGCGGCACCTGCGATCGCTAGTCTCAAGATTCAGTCGCCTGATCTGTTTGCCTGTCATTGGCACTGCCTGACCAACACTCCGATTTTAGACTTAACGATCGCTCAGGGCAGTGACTATCAAGTTTTTCAGCCGTCTTTAAGCGACCTTTAAGGCTAGAACAGTGGACTCTGGAATCACCAAAGCCGTCAGCAAAGCATCACGGCTCTCAAAAATATCAAAGACCCGATCGAGTTGAGTGATTTCAAAAATCAGTTGCGCTGAGGGAGATAAGTTGCACAGCACAAGCCGAGCTTTAGATTCTCTAGCCAGCGCCAACCCGCTAATCAAGGCGCACAACCCACGACTGTCGATAAACTCTATGCCTGAGAGATCGATGATCCAGATCCCGTATCGTCGGGGAGCGATCGTTTTTAGCTGTTGCTGAAGCCACTCTCCGCCTTGGAGATCTAAGCGACCCTGGGGCTGAAGCTGAATCTCCTCAATTTGTCCTCTAGAAATCATAACCTCATCCCCAAAAATGACTTCGTTGACCTGGGTAACCATAGCGAACTCTTCTAACGTATGCCGATGCTCATATCCAGCTCAGGTTGAAGTGCTGAGATAAGGGCAGCGAGGGACTTTTCAGCGATTAAGTAGATTTACTTAAGACTTGCTACAACTATAGAGATTAGATTCCTGAAAACAGCTTGATTTCCTTAAGTTTTACGAAATCTTCATTTTGAAGTCGGTTACACTTTAATTTGGTGAAAAGTTTTCTTTTAAAGCTCCAAAGGGAGCGTTTGATACAGCAAACCTGATGCAGAAAACTCAGGAATTCTACTCAAGACCAGAGAATCCCAGTGCTTGGGATTGACGGATCTATAGAATCAAGTCAAGATCGACGTAGATTAAGCTTTGTAAAGGTTATGGGCATGTCACTTGACTTTATCTCGCCAGAAGCTATTCAGGAAATCGCTCAACAGTATGGCTATTGGGCGATTTTTCTAGGAATCTTGTTAGAGAATTTGGGCTTACCAATCCCTGGAGAAACGGTGACCTTAGCGGGAGGGTTTTTAGCTGGGAACGACCAACTCAACTATTGGCTAGTTTTAGGGGATGCTGCCGCAGGGGCGATATTGGGCGGTCACTGTGGCTATTGGATTGGTCGCTATGGCGGCTGGGCGATGTTGCTCAAGGTGGGCAGCCTGGTGCGAATGAGGGAGGAGCAGCTCGAAGGGCTGAGATCGCAGTTTAGCGAGAACGCCGGAAAAGCGGTTCTATTCGGTCGCTTTATTGCGCTGCTGCGCATCTTTGCGAGTCCGCTGGCGGGCATCGCCGAGATGCCTTACTGGAGGTTTATGGCTTATAACGTGGCTGGAGCCTGCGCTTGGGCATCGGTGATGGTGTCGCTAGCCTTCTTTGCGGGTCAGGTGGTGCCGTTAGAAAAGCTGATTGGCTTGGCTTCACAGTTTACGATCGTGGCTCTGTTAATCGTCGTCGCCTGGATTGTGGTGCCGCTGTGGTTAGAGTCTCGCAAGGCAAAACAAGAAGCGGCAAAGGTGAGTCAACAACCTGCGGGTGACAGTGAGTAATTTTGAATCTGAACTAAAAAGGGGGGATCGTACTTTGTACGATCCCCCCTTTTATTTTGCTCAAACTTGAGACTATCCTCTCAAGTTTTGTGACCAAACGCGGGTGGGCAACCCCCAAACGTAGATAAAGCCTTCAGCCGCTTTATGGTCAAACTTGTCGTCCGATCCATAAGTTGCTAATTCAGGCGTGTAGAGGGTTTTGCTAGATTGGCGACCCACAATCAGCGCAGTTCCCTTAAACAGCTTGACGCGGACGGTTCCTGAAACTCGCTCTTGGGTTTGGGCAACAAAGGCATCCAGCGCCCCTTTGAGAGGACTGTACCAAAGACCGTTGTAGACCAGATTAGCGTAGGTTTCTTCGATGCCCCGTTTGTATTGGCTGACATCTTTGGTCAGAGTCAAACTTTCTAAATCGCGGTGAGCCTGAATCAGCACTAGCAGCGCCGGAGCTTCATAAATCTCTCGTGATTTGATGCCGACCAGACGGTTTTCTACCATGTCGATGCGACCAAAGCCGTGATCCCCAGCTTTTTGGTTCAGTTGGGTGATCAGATCGATCGGACTCAGCATCTCACCATTGAGACTGACGGGGATTCCTTGCTCAAAGCCGATCTCGACATATTCTGGCTCGTTGGGCGTGTCGGCGATCGCCTTCGTGAGGTCAAACACTTCGTCTAAGGCTTCCGTCCAGGGATCTTCGAGCGGCCCCGCCTCAATGCTGCGCCCCAAGAGGTTGCGATCGATGCTGTAGGGCGACGATTTTTTGACCGGGGAAGGAATACCGAAGTTCTCCCCGTAGGCGATCGTTTCTTCGCGGCTCATGCCCCATTCTCGTGCAGGTGCCAGGACTTTGAGATCGGGGTTGAGGGCGGCGATCGCCACATCAAATCTCACCTGATCATTGCCTTTACCCGTGCAGCCGTGGGCGACAGCATCGGCTCCATATTCAGCCGCCGCATCGACGAGCAGCTTGGCAATTAACGGCCGCGCCAGCGCCGTAGACAGCGGATAGCGATTTTCATAGAGCGCGTTGGCTTGAATAGACGGAAAGGCGTAATCTTTGACAAAACTCTGAGTAGCGTCTACTACCAGAGATTGAGAGGCACCAGATTTTAGGGCTTTTTCGCGGATTGGCTCTAATTCGTCCCCTTGACCGAGATCCGCCGCCAGTGTGATCACTTCTTCAACGCCCCATTCCTGCTTGAGGTAAGGAATGCAGACAGACGTATCAACTCCACCCGAATAGGCTAGGACAACTTTTTTAGCACGACCCATGAATTTTCTCAGTTGGTAGTAACGACTGGAGATACATTATCCATTGAATCTGCGCCACGTTATGTTGGGAGATGAACAGATTTGCGAACCAAAAAGAGATACTGATAACGTCTTGTGTAGAGGAACGCCGTGTTTTTTAGTGTCGTGATTCCGACCTACGATCGCCAGCCGATTTTAGAGAAGTGCTTGAAGGCACTCGAAGATCAGCAGCCCAGTCAATTATTTTCTGACTATGAAATTGTGGTAGTCGATGACGGCTCCACCGACGGGACGGTTGAGTGGCTGCAATCTCAGCCGACCAATTTTCCTCATGTCAAGGTGTTTTGTCAACATCATCAGGGGGCAGCCGCAGCTCGAAATCTCGGTGTCGAGAAAGCGATCGGAGACACGATTATCTTCATCGACAGTGATTTAGTCGTGACCGATCAATTTCTGCGATCCCATGCCGAAAAACTTCACCAAGGTCAAAAAGAATTGGGCAGCGATCGCTTATTTACCTACGGGCGAGTCATAAATACCTGCAATTTTGAGAATCCGACGGCAGAACCGTTTAAAGTGACGGATTTTTCGGCCGCCTATTTTGCGACGGGAAATGTGGCGATCGCTCGTCACTGGCTCGAAAAAGCCGGACTGTTTGACGTAGGCTTTCAACTCTATGGCTGGGAAGATTTGGAGTTGGGAGTCCGGCTTAAGAACTTGGGATTGACGCTGATCAAATGTCCCAATGCGGTCGGCTATCACTGGCATCCGGCGTTCTCGCTAGAACAAATTCCCAGCATGATTGACAAAGAAATTCAGCGCGGGCGCATGGGTGTGTTGTTTTATCAAAAACATCCGACTTGGGACGTGCGGCTAATGATCCAAATGACGTGGATCAGTCGAGTCCTGTGGGAAGGACTGACGATCGGAGGTCGGCTTAACGAACGGACGATGACTCCTCTGATTGGTTGGCTGATTCAACAAGGCAAACCCCAACTCGCCGAGCAGGTCGCCCGCATTTTTCTCAATTGGTATACAGTTCGCGCCGTGTATGATGCCTATGAAGAATCTCAGCAGCGATAAGTCTATTCGACCAGGAGTTCTAGCATGAGCAATCCACGGCTTCCGCCAATTTTTGACCAGACTCCAACGGCGATCGTGCCCAACTCTTTGCTGGCTGAGTTTCCCGTCAACACGTTTCTTGAAAACATCGCCGTCAACTCCCTAGGAACTCTCTTCGTCACGAGCTATGAAGACGGGATCATTTATGAAATCAGTCCGGCTGGTCAACGACGAGAATTTGCCAAAGTTGACGGAAAAACTGCGGGGATCGCCTTTGATCAAGCGGGTGATCTTCTCGTCTCAGGGGTCACCCATGAGGGACTCTCAGCCGTCTTTAAAGTCACCCAGAGCGGAGTCGAGACACTAGTGACGATCGCTGACGCGATTTTTCTCAACGGCATGACTCATTTAATGGACGATCGCTATCTGATCGCCGACTCTTATCTCGGTGCCATTTGGGAGTTGAACGCCACCCAAAAATCAGCAAAAATTTGGTTAGAGCACGATTTGCTCGATCGGCGCAGCCTAGAGAACCCGATCCCCGCTGTCAATGGCCTGAAGATTTTTCAGGGCGTTCTCTATGCCTCAAACACGCAATGTCAGCACCTAGTCCGCATTCCCCTCGGCTCAGATGGCAGCCCTAGCGCGCCAGAAATCTTTGTGCAAAACGCCAACATTGATGATTTTGCCTTCGATCACCAAGGCAATTTGTATGGAACGACCCATATCTATGACAGCGTGGTGAAAATTGCCCCCGATGGACTGATCACCACGATCGCCGCAGCCGAGCAAGGCATGACGGGCAGCACTGCATTAGCTTTTGGTCGCACTGAGCGGGATCGGACTTCAATCTACGTCACCACCAATGGAGGGATGTCGCTGCCGCCTCAAACGGGCATTCAGCCTGCAAAAGTTGTTCGACTAGACATTGGGATCGAAGGGCTGGCAATGACTCTTAACTAGGAGAGCGATCGAGTCCTCCCTTACCGCTTTTCAGCTTCCACAACGCTCCTTTGATTGTGTTATCCTAGTAAAGTTGTTTCAAATCACACATCCAGGGCTTCGGGTGTTTCAAGCTTCATTGAAACTCGCCTGGGTGGAAGATTAACCCGAATCAGGAGTAAAACAAATGCCAGTCGTTTCATTGGCTCAAATGCTTGAGTCTGGAGTCCACTTCGGGCACCAAACCCGGCGCTGGAATCCCAAGATGGACCCCTACATCTACACCGCCCGCAACGGCGTGCACATCATTGACCTGGTGCAAACCGCCCAGTTGATGGACACTGCCTATAACTACGTGCGTACCGCGTCTGAGCAAGGCAAAAAGTTTCTGTTTATCGGCACCAAACGCCAAGCCGCCGGAATCGTCGCTCAAGAAGCGTCTCGCTGCGGGGCTTATTATGTCAACCAGCGCTGGCTTGGCGGAATGCTGACCAACTGGGCGACCATCAAAACTCGCGTCGATCGCCTCAAAGATCTTGAGCGTCGCGAAGAAACAGGCGCGCTCGATATGCTGCCCAAAAAAGAAGCAGCCGTCTTGCGGCGAGAGTTAGACAAGCTTCAGAAATATCTCGGCGGCATCAAAGCCATGCGAAAGGTTCCTGATGTCGTGCTGATCGTCGATCAAAAGCGAGAATATAACGCCGTTCAAGAATGTCTGAAGTTGAGCGTCCCGATCGTCTCGCTGCTTGACACCAACTGCGACCCCGACGTGGTAGACATTCCCATTCCAGCGAATGATGATGCCATCCGCTCGATTAAGCTAATAGTAGGTCGATTGGCAGATGCGATCTATGAAGGTCGTCACGGTCAACTCGAAGATGAAGAATACGACTACGAAGGCGCTGACGACGAATACGAATACGACGAAAGCGAAGCCTTCGCTCCCGAAGAAGCGGCAGAACCCGCCGCAGAATAACTCGACCCGTTCAGCCGTTTGTCGTTTTGACCTCTAACGGCTGACGGCTAACCACTCGTTGATTAGGGAACAGGCAAGATGGCAGACATTTCGGCAAAAATGGTCGGTGAACTCCGCCAAAAAACAGGCGCAGGCATGATGGATTGCAAAAAGGCACTCCAAGAAAACAACGGTGATTTAGAAAAAGCCTCAGAATGGCTGCGCCAAAAGGGAATCACTTCTGCGGGTAAAAAAGAAGGTCGGGTCGCGGCTGAAGGATTGGTCGATAGCTATATTCACACAGGCGGGCGCATTGGCGTTTTGGTCGAAGTGAACTGTCAGACCGACTTTGTGGCGCGCAACGAAGCGTTTCAACAACTGGTGAGAAACGTGGCGATGCAGGTGGCAGCGTGCCCCAACGTGGAATATGTCAAAGTCAGCGACATCCCCGAAGCGATCGTCAATAAAGAGAAAGCGATCGAGATGGGCAAAGATGATCTGAGCGGCAAAAAAGAAGACCTTAAAGAGAAGATCGTTCAAGGTCGCATCGACAAGCGTCTGAAGGAAATGTGTCTGCTCGATCAGCCCTACATTCGCGATCAAAACATCACCGTTGATGAGTTGGTCAAGCGAACCGTCACTCAGTTGGGCGAAAACATTCAAGTGCGTCGATTTGTCCGGTTTGTGTTGGGTGAAGGCATTCAAAAAGAAGAGACTGACTTTGCCGCAGAAGTTGCTGCACAAATGGGTCAGAAATAGATTTTTTGACTCTGACCGTCAGGTCTCTGTCTGTTAGTTCAATAAACCACAATTTTGTAGAGACGTGATTCATTGCGTCTCTACTGTTTTTTAGGAAAGCTCTGGTTAAAAACAAGATTTTTCCAAGTGCTTTGACTCTCTCACGACCTGATAATCGTGGCAGATAACTCACATCGCGACCTCAACAATTTCTTCAAAAATTGATGGAGGAACAGGTTCGCCATGAGAATTGAGACTCTCAAGATAGACTGCGATCGCTTCTTTAATAGTTTTAATGGCTTCTGCACGAGTTTGACCTTGGGAGATGCAGCCAGGAAGGGTTGGAACTTCAGCCACATAAACTCCATCTTCGTCTGGCTCGATCACAACACGGTATTTTCCTATCACTGTTACCTGGGGTTTTTTGAGCAATGATTGCTCATTATATTTGAAGCCCTTTGCCTTGCCACCATCCCCCTGAAGCTTTGATGGCTCTACTTCATTGCCTCTACTAAATTCGCTTCTAGTTTTAGACAATTGCGTCCATCAACCTGCAAGCGATATTCCACTTTGTCCATCAGGCGGTTCAAAATCAGCCAGCCATAGCCGTTTTCTTGCCGATCCTCAGGGCACGGAGCCAAATAGGTTGAGAGATCATAGCCTTGCCCATAGTCCCAAATCTCTAGGGACAGATCTCGGTCTTTCACCTCTAAGCGAATCAGCACCGGAAGATAAGGACGATCGCGGTGAGCATGTCGCACCACGTTAGAATAAGCCTCAACTAACGCCAGCCGCAGGCGATTTGACTGCCGTGACCAATCGACCTGATCGCCTAGCTCGATCGCTAGACTGCCTAGCAGCCAACTTTCGGCAACGCCTAAAAACTGCAACGTGCTGGGAATGTGAAGTTCAGTTCTCATAGTTAAAGAACCTCCAGAGACAGAATCGTCTGGTCATCTTCCTGAATCGGATTGTGGGACTGGATGCGGGCTAAAAGGTGATTGAGATCTAAGCATTCCCGTTCTTGAAGGAGCAATTGCCAAAGTCCTGTTTGTTTGAGCATTGAGCTACCCTCGCCTCCGTTAGTTGTGTGGGTGGGACAGGTCACATCTTCAGAAGGAACCGTGGCTTCTGTGATGCCGTCACTGGTCAGCAGCAGCACTTCTCCTGAATGGAGCGTCAGATCTCCCGCGATCGCGTCCCACTTGGGCAAAATTCCTAGGGGAACGCCGCGCACTTTGAGATAGATCGGCTCGATCTCCGCTGGTTCTGGTCGAGCCATATCTGCCTGTTTTGCCCAGACCATCGGGTAAATGTGCCCCGCATTGGCATAGACTAGGCGCTTCTCGATCGGTGAATAGCGCGCTAAAACCATCGTGATAAAGCAGTTGGTGCTAATCAGATCTTGAGAAAGGATGCTGTTTAGGTTCTGCATCACGATGTTTGGCTCAGGAGGAGTTTCTTGAGACAGTTCTCGTCTCAGCACCGAGATAGCGCTAGCCATAAATAACGCAGCCGGAACGCCCTTTCCCGATACATCACCGACGGCTAGCCAAACGTCGCCTTGGGGATGCTGATAGACTTCAAAAAAGTCTCCGCCCACCTCTCGCGCCGGGTGACAGCACGCCTGAACTTTGATGCTTTCAAGAATGGGTAACGACTGCCGCAGCAAATTGCTTTGAATCTGGCGAGCTACCGCTAACTCGGCTCGAATTTGTTCGGCTTGTTTTTGGGTGCGTTGATAGAGCTTTGCCTGAGAAATCGCGAGGGCCGCCTGTTCGGCAACGCCTTCTAGAAGTTGAGTCTCCTCTGGCGACCAAGGGCTGTGCAGCGAATCGACCTCTACCTGATCTTGGCCACCTTTATACAGTGAAAGAATAGCTAACAATTCTTGCTGATAGGTCAAGGGCACCACTAGACGCACCTCAGCCTCTGCTTTGAACGCCGGGCTGGACTGTGTTTTGCGAGTTTGTAGCACTGCTTGCACCATGGGGTCTCGGCGATCGTCATCGCCCTCGATCGAGCCACAGCCTGTTAAACAGTAGAACGACGGTTGCGCCACAATGCTGTCTCCTTCAACGGGGTGCAGCACACAGTGACTTGCGCCAAAGGTTTGCCCCAGGGTGGTGACGATCGTTTGCAGCATACTGCGATAGTCGAGCGACTCGCGAATTGCTGTGGTGACCGCATTGAAGAGCGACTCTCGTCGGAGGGCGCGCTGCAAGTCGGCGGTTCTTTGTTTTAACACCCCATAGGTTTCTGCCGCCTGCTCGACAACAACCTGCAACTGCTGAGGCTTCCAGGGTTTGGTGATGTATTTGAAAACTTTTCCGGCGTTGATGGCATCGACCAGATCTTCGACATCGGTATAGCCTGTCAAGACAATCCGAATCGTGTCAGGAAAGCGATCGACGGTTTTGCTTAAAAACTCGGTTCCTAGCATTTCGGGCATTCGCTGATCGGAGATGATGATGGCCATCTCACCCTGTTGGTCAAGAATTTTGAGAGCGGTGATCGCGCTGGTTGCCCTCACTACGTCAAAATCACGCCGAAACGTGCGATAGAGCAGATCTAAGTTGTCTGGCTCATCGTCTACAATCATTAACTTAAGCTTGGGTCTGGTCTCTCGTCCCATGCGATCCTTCACTCCTCTTCAGAGTTTTCGGCACTTCTAACTAGCCCAAGGTGCCCTTGATTGCCTTGAAACTAACGAATTTGAAGGATAGGAGCGATCTCGATTAGCGGTCAGAGTCCAGCCGACTCCAGGCTTGAAGAATGATTTTTAGCGATGACGGTAACTCAGACCAAACGCTATCGGCATATTGAACCGTTGCGGCATGGCTAGTTGCAGTGATTGTTATAAAGTCTGCGGAGCCTGAATGGGCGGGATAGCTGAGACGATCGAAGGGTTTCATCCGAGTTTGCACCAATGCCTCAAACCGCTGCACCTGCGCTAGAGAGAGGCGACGTGCTGTAATCTCAGATTTAGTGCCATTGAGATTAATGCGACTGCGAATCATGCGGCCATCTTTAAAAAGCAGCGTTTCATCCGTTCGTCCAGCAAAGCCACCACTAGCAAGGGTGCGAAAAACCACGTCTGATCTCAACCCACACGGCGACTCGCCGACGGGTATAGGCACAGGGTGAAGACTGCCCTTGAGATCTGGGCGACGCACAGGGCCCCCTTGTTTGATGGGCAACGGCTGAAATAGGGGAGTTGCGGCGGCATTTTGCCCGATCGCCGGAGCGATCGCCAGAGACAAAGCCGTGACGAGCGCGATCGCCGCAACCAAGTTAGCTGAACGGCTAAAAAACATGGCAGAAAATCCTTGCGACCGAAGGGGATGCCATCAGTGACGATCTTGAGCCAGAGACAAGTTCCAACTCGATTAATTTTGCACCCAAGGAATTTCAGGCAGGGTGGGAAGATTTTGGTGCCGCAAAAATTGGTTGAAACTCTTGGGCTGAACGACATACCACACCACGCCGATCGTGATCATTAGGGCAACGAGAGAAGACACGCCAGACACCATCTGACGAAACAGATCGGGATGATTATAGATCGGCTGACTAGGGCGCACTCTGGGCTGCGACTCTCTCAGCGATCGCGGCGCTCTGGGCTTGGGTGGCGATGTCGATCGGGCCTGACGAGGAGCCGCCAACCCGCTCACCGTCACAGTCGTCGATCGCATGGATTGCAGATGCTGGGCCACGATCGGGGGTCTGCGTCCGCTGCGACTCCAAATCAGCAGGGCAGACCCTGGCACGCCGCAGAGATTGGCGATTCCCAAACCTTGAATCCGTTTGAGCAATGGCTGATCGTTAGAAATCAAAACCACGAGCCGACCGGGACTGCTGCGAGCAAACCCATAGGCACACTCTGAGACCGTCTGAGTCAATCGAGCACGTTTGCTCAGGTTTTGCCCTTCACTCGGCTGAAGTGAAGGATGAAGCGCGCCTGCCCCCGTCAGTTGCCAGTTGCTTTCAGCAAAGAAACGGCAAAACTCTTTTGCCGCTTGCTCAAAATTGGGGTCAATTCCAACTTGGCTCTGGGCCTGAATTTCTTGATAGATCGATTGAGGCACATAGCACTTGCCCAGTCGCGCAAACTCTTGCCACTCACGCGGTTTACCAACTAGCAGCGCACTCAAATCGAGGAGCAGCAGAATGGGAGGGAGATCTGACATAAGTTCAGGAAGATGAAAGGAAAAACCAGCGAGAATTTCCGTAACAACGATGATGCACCCTATCTCTACGATAGTATAGTCACCCTCCAATCCCCAATCGCCCTGCCAAACTTGGGGTCAGCGGCAACAGAATAGTCACCATGAGAAACAGGGCCAGCAAGCCTAACGCGGCTCGTGTGTCATTGGGTTCTGACAATTCGTTAAGGCTCGGTCGCTCTAGATTGCGCTGCAACACTAAGATCACGATCGCCCAATAAAGGGCCAGGGGGTTAACGAGGGAGGCGATCGCCAACACCACGATCGTGGCGGCGGTGGTTCGCCCAACCGTTTTGCGTCCATAGATTGCCTGCACGATTCTGCCGCCATCTAGCTGTCCGGCAGGCATGAGATTGATCGCGGTCAAAATGAGTCCGACCCAGCCCAAGATGGTCAGCGGGTGAACTTCAACAGTGGGCTGCTGAAGCGCCGTTCCTAAAATCACTCGTGCCACCGTGCCAACGAGAATAGACCCTTCAAAAAATTGGGTCGGCAGCTTAAACAAACTGCCTTGATGAGATAGCAACAAGCCGATAATCAGCATCGCTAGTGAAACCACCCCTCCCGCCGCCGGGCCCGCAAAGGCGATATCAAATAGCGCTGATCGGTTGGGCAACAGCGACTCAAATCGAGTAATGGCCCCAAATGAGCCAATCTGCCAGGTCGGAATGAAGTAGGGAAAACTCAGCCGCACCTGATAGCGACGCGCCAGCAGCCAGTGACCCAGTTCATGAACGCCCAAAATAGTGAGAATTCCTGCCCCGATCGGCAACACCTCTCGATAGCGCTCTGGCGAGGTGTAGAAGTCAAATTCCAGCAGCAGACCCGCCGTTTCTAAGCAAGTGGAGATCGTTGCGATCAACAACACTGCCGCTAGAAGCTTTTGTGCGATCGTGGCGGGCTTAGGGTCACTGCTAGCGGGAAGCACCACGACAACGGGCCGGCTTTCTTGACCTTCGACTAAAAAGAGGCGATAGCGATCGGCTAATCGCTGCTTTAAATTTGCCGAGAGGCGCTCAAAGGTGGGTTCTATCTCGCCGCGCAGATTGCCTTTAAAGATTGCGCCTTCTTGATAGGGAATCGTCTCAGTAGCATAAAAGGTATCGATGCCAAAAATTCCTTGAATCGCTTTGAGATCCTCTAGGGGAATGGGAAGGGCTGCGGGGGCTGCGGTCGAGTCTACCTGCGATCGGGGAACCGTTTCTAGACTCAATGGCTCAGTCTGAGCATCCAAAGAGTCACCCTCGTGGTGGGCGATGGCCGACGCTCGTTGAGACAATTCTTCTTGACTGGCTGCCCGCAGCCTGCGCCCCAAGAGAATATAGAGTCCTGTAGAGGCGACAAACAGCAGCAGAACGCCTATCAAGTTGAGATAGATGCCTAAGGTTGTCAAGCCAAAGAACAATAGCCAAGGAGCCATCAAAACCACCGATTGCCACCAGGCTAAAAGTCCTAGTCTGCCAAACGGTTTGGCTCGATAATATCCCCATCCCAAAATCCCTAGCGCAACTAGCACAGTTATTGCAGTAATCATCTCCCAGCCCTTGTAAGACAGTGCTCACCTCGATCGAACCACAAACGTCCTGCTGATGAAGCTGAATGGTCTTCACAAGCAGGACGCTGTTAGATCTACTTTATCGAAGTTGGGGATTTCTGAGTAAGCGCGGCCGGATTAGGCAGACACACAGGGGCACGGCAATGCCGTGCCCGTACTGATCTTTAGGGGGTTTTTAGCTGGCTAATGTGTTTAAGAGCGTTGCGATAGCCTTCCGGCTGGCCCTGTTGGCGATAGAGGTCGCTGGCTGCCCGCAGATCGGCGATCGCGTCAATGCGGTTGCCCATCTGCGCTAGCAAGATGCCGCGATGATAGTGAGCGTCTGCAACCCGATCATCAATGCGAAGGACTTGAGAAAAATCGGCGATCGCGCCTTGGGCATCTCCTAGATCCATTCTGGCTTTGCCTCGCTTCTCAAGAGCTTTGGCATCTTCACCATTGAGGCTGACAGCCTGGCTATAGTCAGCGATCGCGCCTTGACGATCGCCTAGCTGCGATCGGGCATCGGCTCGGCTCGTGTAGGCAGCGGCAAAGTTAGACTGCGCTTGCACCGCCTGGTTATAGTCATTGAGAGCGCCCTGATTATCGCCGATCGTGGTCAGCAAATCGCCGCGACTTTTAAAGGCTTCAGCATAGTCGGGCTTGAGTTTGAGAGCCTGGTTATAGTCGGCGATCGCGCTTTGAGGGTTTTTGAGCGCCGCCTGCACGAGACCTCGCTGCAAAAAGACTTCTGGCTGGTCAGGGCTTAACTGGGTGACTTTTGTAAAGTCTGCTTGGGCGGCTTCTAAATTGCCCAATTTAGAGTGAGCCAACCCACGATTATAGTAGGCAGAAACATAGCTAGGGTTGAGGCGAATCGCCTGGTTAAAGTCTTCAACCGCCGCCTCATCGTCGTCAGCTTGATGATGCAGCGTGCCGCGACTGAGATAAGCCTCTGCGTAGTTTGGCTGAAGCTTGATCGCTAGGTTGAAATCATTCAGGGCAGCTTGCCGATCGCCCTTGTTGAGAGAGACAAACCCACGATTGAGCAACGCCGGGGTGTAGCTGGGCTGGAGCCGCAATGCTTGATCAAAATCGGCGATCGCGCCCTCTGCATCTTTGGATTGGGTGCGCACATAGCCGCGATTGACATAAGCCGCCGCCAGAGTAGGGTTTAGCTCTAGAGCTTTGTTGAGGTCTGTCAGCGCGTCTGGGGTATTGCCCACGCTAAATCGAGTGGTGCCGCGTTGGGCATAGGCGATCGCGTCGGATGGGTCGAGCTTGATCGCCCGGTCAAAATCTTGAAGAGCACCTGCTTGATCGCCGATCTTTGACCTCGCCACCCCACGCGCCACATAGCCCTGGCTGAAATTAGGATTGACCTGAAGGGACTGATTATAGTTCTCGATCGCCTTGCGATAATCGCCCGATCGGGCGCTGTCTTCACCTTGGCGATAGAGTTTCTGCGCCTCTTCTTGAGTTTTAGCTGCTTCAGAAATCTTAGACGCATCAGACTGGGTGGGCGCGATCGGTGCAGGAGCCGCAGACTGAGCCACTGCGGTCGATGAAAAGCCCACCAGAGAGGATGCAAAACCGACTGCCAGCAGCACAAAGACAGCCGGACGACTTGCAGGAAAGAAAAAGCTCATAAAGTCTCAGCTAAATTGCGTAGGGGATAGGTTGTCAATTTTTGCCCTACTGTTCCCCAGATCTGAGACTGAATTACGTTTCTTTATTAAAGATTTGTATCATTACGTCCAATAACCCGCCCGATCGTCAGGTCGGAACGAGTTCTCCGGGGCGCATTTTTGCCCATTTTCCAGGTTCTTTTTGAAAGCTCAAACAGCCCACGACATCCCACTCCATCTCGATATAGTCAGAGCGATCGCGAATGTTGACGTTGATCGTTGGCTCAGTGGCCTCAAAATCTGGCGTTTCGGTCAGGTGAACCTGCTCGTGCTGCTCTTCGACCGCGTGATAGGTGGTGCAGCGGTCTACATAGTGACAATTGACGCAAATACACATAGTGGTCGCCTCGGCATCGCTAAATCAATGAGTAGATTCAGATCATCTGCTGAACGGAAACGTTGCCTCGGATGATCTCAGACCCAGAGCACCCTTCTGACCGTCAGAAACGGATCAGGAATCGAGATGCTTTTCTGCTACTCTAGCTCAGGCGAACGAATTGATCACGAGCACTCAGGTTGATTTACGTTGCTGATTTCAAGCTGCCGTCTGCCGTGAGCTTAGCTCAGCGATCGCCCCTAAAAGTCGCTTTCTTCTGCTACACCTTCAGCATTTCCTGAGCGGAAATCGTCATACTGAATAGTAGAGATAACCCTGCGAATAAAGGCGTGTTGCCGTCTAGCCGGGGTCTTATCATCGTCGTTTCGCAAGCATTCACCTGGTTGGGATGAGTTTGAATTGAATCACCGTTTAGATTGTTGGCAAGACGTTTTGGTTGCCTCTTCTGCCCTGTCGCCCGAAACTTGGCCCTTTAGCCTCACTTGGCTGCCGCCCTCTGCCTGTCTCGTGGGAGGAACCGTTCGCGATGCGCTGCTCGATCGCCCGTCTGACTATCTCGATTTAGATTTTGTCTTGCCGACGGGGGCCGTTGAGACGGCTCAAGCGATCGCCCGTCACTATCGGGCTGGGTTTGTTTTGTTGGATGCCGATCGCCAGATCGCCAGAGTTGTGTTTGAGCAGGGGACGGCAGATTTTGCCCAGCAGGTTGGCTCTAGTTTAGATGCCGATCTGCGGCGACGCGACTTCACGGTGAATGCGATCGCTTATAACCCCCACACGGCTCAACTGCTCGACCCACTGCAAGGTCACGCCGATCTCAAACGCGGGCTGCTGCGAATGGTGTGTGCCGAAAATCTTGCCGAAGACCCGTTGCGACTGCTGCGGGCTTATCGACAGGCTGCCCAGCTAGGGTTTGCTTTAGAACCCGAAACTCAGCGGGTGATTAGGCAGTTGGCTCCTAAGCTGCGGCAGATCGCGGCCGAGCGAGTGCAGTCTGAGTTGAATTATTTGTTGAGCAGCGATCGGGGCACCGTTTGGCTCACGGCCGCTTGGCAAGATGGGCTGCTGCAAGATTGGTTCCCTAGTGCTGATGCCCAAAGCTTGACTAGACTGCTGGGCATCGACCAAACTACCGTAGTCTTTCAAGAAACCTGGGCTGAGTTTGCCACCGAGTTGTTTCGCCCGATTCGCAGTGGATCGCACTCCCCTTCAAAGCCGCCTGAATCGAAAGCCTCTGGCTCGGCCCGCACCTGGCTGACGATCGCTAAGTTAGCTAGCCTATTGGCCGCCGACCCGCAACTGGCAGAGACGCAGCTATGGCGCTTAAAATATAGTCGGGCTGAGATTCAGGCGGTCAGCACGGCGCTCAGAGGGTTACCCGGATTGGGGTGTAAGCCGCTCTGTGAATGGACGTTAGCCGAGCAATATTTCTTTTTCCGAGAGGTGGGCGCAACGTTCCCGGCGTTGGCAATTTTAGCGATTGCCGCCGGAACGCCTTTGGAAGCGATCGCCATCCTCATCACCCGATTCTTAGATGCTGACGATCCGGTGGCTCATCCCGTGCCGCTCTTGAGCGGGCAAGACTTGATGACTGCCCTCAAGCTTTCTGCCGGGCCGCTGATTGGCAAGCTGCTGGCGGCGCTGCAACTAGCGCGGGCCGAAGGAAGGGTTAAAGATCGTGAAGAGGCCCTGACGTTAGCAGCAGATTTGTTGAATCAGAAGGCGGCTGAATGATAGGATTGTTTGCTGAGGAGAATTTGTGATTCTGAGATGGCCTGTAGCCTGAGTGGCTCTCCAGGTTATGTTAGAGTGATTCTCTAACTCTTTTTTCTGAGAGCTAAATCGAGTTCTCAGACACTAACGATCGTCGCTGCCACCATTCGCTAATAGATGTCTCAAAGGGGTAAACATGGCTAAACGCCGCAACCAAAAGAAAGAAAAAGCTCTTCGCAACCAGGCCTATGCTCGTAAGTTTCGCAAACGCACCAACACAGGGCGAATGACGAGAGGAAGACGCTATGACAGCAACCGCATGGATGATGCTGAGGGCGATCAAGAAGGCGCAGGCAGAGGCAACGAGGGCGCTGCTGACGTTTAGGGGTTTAGCGCTAAATCATTCAATATTTGGAAGGGCTGCGCGTGCAACAAGATTGTTCCCCTCTTCTGCTGATCCCCAAGCTGTCACGGTTTGGGGACTTTTAATGGTTAAAATTTAGACGATCGCGTCCCAAAATTTTTCTGGCAGCGATCGCCCTCGCAGGCACTCATTGATCTGTGCCGAGGTTGCCAACCCTGCCAAAAATGCGCTTTCAACTCGGTTGCCGCCACACCAATCTCCGGTTAAGAGCAGCGGCGATCGGGTGTTAGCACACAAAAATTTCTCAGCTAGTGGATTGATCGGAAAGGCATAGCGCCAGCGATGAACTTGCAGCGTTTCGGGCGAACTCAGCCAGGATGCTAACAAGTCGGCGGCTCTATCTAAAAGCGTTTGTCCAACCAGAGGTAAGTCATTGGTTTCTAAATGCAGATTGGCAAAGGCCGCTGTGCTTTGAACGACAACCACAGGCTGCGATGGGGAGTTTTGCTTACTGCTGTCTAAGCCGACCCAAGCGATCGTGGGATCATGGGCACAAGTTACCCCTCTCCAGGGCACGGCTGGCTGATTTTTCTCTGCTGAATAGACCGCGATCGCGCTGATGCAAGGTGCAAATTGAAGCGATCGCAGAGACGTTAAAAGGGGTTCATCTGCCACAGATTCTAACAACGTCAGCGCTTGCGGAGCCGGGATCGCGACAATCACAGCCGATGCAGTCACGCCAGCTTGATCAGCCAGATTGAGAGAATCAGACTCGAACTGCAATTGCCAGCCCTGGTCAGTTTGACGAATCGTTTCGACTCGCTGATTGAGCCGGAGCGTGAGTTCAGTCGCGAGGAATTTAGCGATCGCTGAGATCCCGCTAGGAGACGCATAGCGAGGAGCCGGATCAGGGGGCGCAATCAGGTGCTCCTCTGCGTCAAGTTCATGAATTGTGTCAGTCCAGATTTGCAGCAGCGATCGCTCCCGCAGAGTTTCGATCAGAGTTTGGAAGCGATCGTCTTTGGGCTTCAAATAGCACACACCGTGATCAGCATGGGTGCCCTGCAAGCGTCGAGTCGCCAACCGTCCACCCAGTCCCCGCGATTTTTCAACCACAACCACCCGATAGCCAGCCTGTTGAAGCTGTTGGGCACAGGTTAGACCTGCCACTCCCGCACCAATGACCGCAATATCAAAATGAGAATCAGCCATTCTATAAGCGTTCTAAAATTCCTAGCCCCAAAATAATTTATAACGCAATTCTCCCCCTTGCCCTTGTGTAGAATGTGGAGGATTGCCATCACTCTGCACTGGAGGAGTCAACGAGTGGACGAACTGAGGGCCGCGTTGGAGTTAGCGACGGACGATGAGTTAAGAGATTTGACTGAAATCTTGTTTCGGCCCAAGTTTAACCCGTTAGATTATGTCAGCACGCCTGACCCGATCGAGGTGCAGAGTCAAGATCACGATGATTGGCTAGAAGCGATCGACCAGCGTTTTCGCTATTTAGCGGCCGATGGGGTGACCGTGCTGCGTCGTCAAACGGGTCAGGTCAGCTATCGTCAGGTTTTGATTCAGGTTTGTCGTTACCTTAAGCTGCCCTATGCTGGCTCGATGTCTACGACCGACCTAGAGGCCGAAATCTTTCTCAGCGTGCTCAATCGCGCTTGGAAACAAATGCCCGCTCTAGAAAAGACGGCATTAACGCGACGGGTACAGCATTCGCTCGTGCAGTCTAGTTTGGCCAGTCAATTGCCGCTCTCGGTGCAAAACGATCCGCTCAAGTTGATTCTCAAGGGCAGTGGCGCGATCGCCATTAGTTCTCTGGTGCGCCCGATGCTGTTGCAGCACGTTGCCCGTCAGTTTGCGCTGCACTTTGCCAGCTATCAAGTCGCTAAAGAAACCCTCGCTCATGGGGGAATCGCGGCGGCCAGTCAGTTTCAAAACTATGTGTCGATGCGAATGGCGCGGCATGGGATGGCGGTGAGCGCGGCGAGATATGGCGCGGCTCGAACCGTGTTTGCAGTGGCAGGTTCGGCGATGTGGGCGTGGTTTTTAGCAGATTTGGGCTGGCGATCGATTTCCACCAATTACGGGCGAGTCATTCCTACTGTGTTTGCGTTGGCGCAGATTCGGCTGACGCGATCGGAGTGCTTTGAGGCGATTTGAACACGATTTTGAACGCGATTCGGCTTCAGGCTCATCCCGATCGGGCACTGCAACGGCACTGGAATGTGATTCAAATTGGATTAGTTCTGCTGCCTTTTAGTGCGTTTTTGGGCTGCGTCGCGCTCCTGGTCACGTCGCTCGACATTTGGAGACGACGAGCCAAATTTTTAATTCGTCAGCCGCTCAATCGCGGATTTTTGCTGCTGGGCGTTTGGCTAGTGGTCACCGCTTTCTTTGCCTTCAACCGCGAGAATGCGTTTTTAGGATTGTTCAATTTTCTGCCCTTTTTTATTGTCTTTCCGGCTTTGGGGTTGTTGATTCAGACGGCGGCTCAACTGCGACGCATCGCCTGGATTTTGGTGCTCACATCGATTCCGGTGACGCTGATTGGTTTAGGTCAACTTTATTTAAGCTGGGGCGGACATCCTTCGCTGCTGTGGGGCTTGATTGAGTGGACGATCGCGCCCACGGGCAACCCACCCGGACGCATGGCATCGGTGTTTACCTACGCCAATGTGTTAGCGAGTTATTTTGTGGGGGTATTTGGGCTAGGGCTAGGGACTGTGGGTTGAGTCTGCCAAACAAACGCGGCACTGGTATTTTTTAGGCAGCGTTGTGGTGCTCGACGCGATCGCCCTGATTCTCACCAACTCTCGGAATGCTTGGGCGATCGCGCTGTTAGCCTGTCTTGCCTTTGCGCTCTATCAAGGCTGGCGCTGGATTGTGGGCATAGTTGCTGCTATTGCCGGAGTGATGTTAGGCGCAGCGTTTGCACCGCTCCCGTTTCAGGCTTGGTTTCGGCTAGTGGTGCCAGCGTTTTTTTGGGCAAGGCTAAATGACCAGATGTATAGCGATCGTCCTTTAGCTCAACTGCGATCGACGCAGTGGAAGTTTGCTTGGTCACTGGCGCAACAGCGGCCGCTCACGGGTTGGGGCTTGCGAAACTTTACGCCCCTCTATGATGCTCAAATGCACTATTGGCTGGGGCATCCACACAATCTGTTGCTGATGATGTCGGCCGAAGCGGGCATTCCGGCAGCTTTGTTGTTGTATGGCTTAGTGGGTTGGGTGATGGCTCAGGGCGTGTTGGCGCTGAGGGATATGGGTGACGATCGTTTGATCTATTTCACGTTTCTGATGGCCTTCTCTGCCTGTGCGTTGTTCAGCTTTTTGGATATTACATTGTTCGATGCGCGCATTAATACGATCGGGTGGGTGTTGCTGGCAGGAATTTGGGGAGTTTCAAATCAACCTTCTGAAGACTTCACCAATGCACGAAAGCAGCATCCATACGAACTATGAGAATTAGAAATGGACTACGGTGGCTCAACTTAGCTATTCAATGGCAAATCAGCATTCTATTTCAAGAGAAGCAAAAAGTCTTTATGAAAGAACTGGAAGACGCTTATAAAGAGCAGACTAGCGATCCAGAGTTTCAAGAAGAAATATCCGCGTGGGATATTGTGATAGACGATGGGTTAAATGCTGAGTAGATCGTTTTTGCTCATCTAACCGGACGCACGATCGCGGGTGTTTTCGTCGGCGTAGGCTGAAAAATTGCTCGTAGTGCTTCATCAAGGGTTGCTGCCATCGCGATGCGGTTTTCGTAGGCAACAATCACGCGCACTAGTGTTGGCAGGCTGTTTTGCTCCGCTTCGAGATAAAGCGGCTCGACATAGAGGAGAGATTTTTGAATCGGAATCACCAACAAATTGCCTTGAATAGCGCGTGATCCGGCTCGGTTCCAGAGCGAAATTTGCTGGGAGATCACCGGATCTTGATTGATTCGAGCTTCAATTTGCTCGGTGCCAAAAACCAATTCTTGTTTTGGAAATGTGTAGAGCAACAGTTTGCCGTAGTTTTCACCATCCGATCGGGCGGCTAGCCAAGCAATCAAATTGGTGCGCTGATTGGGCGTGTAGGGCAACAGCAAAATAAACTCTTCACTCGCCGCCGTCGGGAGTTTGGTAATTAAATAATAGGGTTCAACAGGTTGGGTTTTGTTGCCATAAATTTCATTGGGCACTTGCCACTGATCTTCACGGTTATAAAAAACCTGCGGATCGGTCATGTGATAGGCGATCAGCCGTTCTGCCTGACTGTTAAACAGATCGATGGGATAGCGAATATGATTCCGCAACGAAGACGGCAATGTGGCGATCGGGCTAAACAAACTCGGAAAGATCGCCGTCCACGATTGAATAATCGGATCACTGGCATCTGACACATAGAACTTAACTGAACCGTTGTAGGCATCGATCACAACTTTGACGGAGTTGCGAATGTAGTTAAAACCCAAGGAACCTGGATCGGAATAGGGATAGCGATCGCTGGTAGTATACGCATCAACAATCCAAAACAAATGGCTGGGAGTGGCTCCCTGATTAGCTTTAACGTCTGCAACAACGAGATAGGGATCTTGGTCATAGCGCAGAAAAGGAGCGATCGCCCGAATGCGTTCGTTAATGTTGCGACGGAACAATAGCTTTGTTTGCTCAGTGAAATCGCTTGTCAAGAGCATTTGCCAATCGCCGAGATAGTTGGCAAACAACAAGCGTCGCCAAAAAGCTGCAATATTAATGCCGCCTCGCCCATCGTAAGTGTTGTAGGCGTTTTCATTGCCGCTTGGGTAATCAAACTCTGGCACCTTGGTCGCCGTCATGACGTGAGTGTTGGCGCTTTCACCGTAGTAGAGACGCGGATTCTCGATCGGAATGCTGTCCCGAATCTGTTGACTCGAAAGCCGCAAGTTGCCATTGCCTTGATTGGGGGCATCTACGCCAATATCACGCACAAAATAATCCGGCAGCCCGCCCGGTGCCACGCGATTGACCGGACTGAGGGTAAACCCGTAGCCGTGGGTGTAGGTGAGATGCTCGTTGATCCACGTTTTAGCATCGGGGGGAACAGTGTTGTAATCTAATTCACGAGCGGCAATGAGAACTTGCTGTTTTTCAGTCTCCCGCGTTGATTGTTCACTGAGCAGCGTGTAGCGATCGATGTCGGCATCAAAAAACGTGTAATAAGGTCGAATTTGCTGAAGCTGCCGATTAGTTTGCAGCAATGGGCGAGTATCCCACAGGCGAATGTTGCGAATGGTTAGCGCATTTTGTTGCAGTGCTTCTAAGGTCAGATCGTTTTGGGGATTGAACGTTTGAGTCTCGATCGCCGTCAGGTTAAACGCTTCTCTAGTTTTGGCAATGCTGCGCTCGATATAGGGGCGTTCTTTGGCTAACTCGTTGGGCTGCACGGCAAACCGCTGGACTGCTATCGACAACAATGGAGTCACGATCGCGGCCACCAATCCATAACTAATCAGTCCATAGAACAATTTAGAATTCAGAATTTGGACTTTTGAGTTAATGCAAGCGCGATAGAACAAATAGCCCGCAATTGCAACTGCGGCAACACTCAATGCAGTATAGGCAGGCAACCGCACCCCAACGTCTGTATAGCTTGCGCCATAAGCAACACCGTGAGTCGAGTAGAACAATTCGTAGCGACTGATCCAATAACTGAGGGCGATCGCTAGCATCAAACAGCCGCCTAACCCCGATAAGTGACGCTGTTGTTGCTGCGAAAACCCTGAAAAGGTGCCTTCGCTTAAACTGTTGCCTGCTAGCAGATAGATTAAACAAACCGCGACTAATCCATAAATCAACAATCCCGTCAGCCAATATTGCACCAGTTCGGCGATCGGCAAAAAGAACACATAATCGCCCACATCTCGATTAAAGAGTGGCTCAGTTTGATTAAATGACGTGCTGTGGATTGCCTGCAACACCTTGCCCCAATGGTGCGACAAACTAAACCCCAACCCCAAGCTGAAGAGGATAGCGATCGCGGTTAACAAAAATCGGGGGTAGATCAGGAGCGCGATCGCGAATCCAGCTAGGGCAACGAGTTCTAATGAGGCGATCCAACCCTGTCTGATTAGGGCAAACAGTTGGGACAGAATTTCGGCGATCGTATCTAATCGAAATTGCCTCGGTGAGACAGGAGAAAGATCAGGCAGCGTCCAGTTAATCTGCCAAAAACTCGCGGCGGTTTGCCCATAGTGCAACAGCAAAACTCCCAGCAGCAAACTGAGAGAAAAGGTGAGCGGAATCAGCCAGGGGAGAGCGTTTGCTGGGTGATTGGTTGCAGGTTGTGCGGGCTTAAGGCGATCGGCTTGAGCCAGATTGCCGAGCAGAAACCACGCTGAACCAAGGGTAACGATCGTCCCGATCGCTGCCTGAGTGCCCAGCCGCAGCCAAAACACCCTCAGATAACCCACTTCTTGAAACCACAGGCTCTCTGCTATCAAATGAGACAGCAAATCAAACCCAAACCACAATCCCAATAAGAGAACGACTGACTTAAAGGCTTGATTCCACATCGTTAAGTAATCGTTGGTCAGAGCATGGCAGTGCCCTTACGAAAATCTGTCAAACTCAGGGATACAATCTAATGTTTTCCTAAACCCTCGCCTGCTGATTGTTGGGGGTCTCTAGATTAAACAACACAGTTAACGTCTGCATCGCTTGCCGCCGGACTTCAATATCTTGCTGCGCCCTCAACTGCACCATTGGGTCGTGCAAAATTTTGTTGACAATGCCGCGAGTCAGCGCTTCGATGATTTCTTTGTGGCGATCGCCAAACTCGTTGCCCAATCTCGACAGCGCTTTTTCTAATTCTTGAGCACGGATGGTTTCTACTTTATCGCGCAAACTACTGATAGTCGAGACGGTTTCGAGCGATCGCAGCCACAGATCAAACGAGTCAATTTCTTCGTCGAGCAGCAATTCAGCTTCCATGGCCATTTGACGACGGCTCTCTTGATTTTGGGCGACGACGGCTTTTAAGTCATCTACGTTAAACGCTTGGACGTGGGATAACGCGTTTACGTTTGCATCCACGTTGCGCGGAACGGCAATATCAAAAATCATCAAATGCTGGTTAGGCTGCAACACCATCTCTAGCTTGGCACCGTCGAGAATTGGCTCGGTTGCAGACGTGCTGGTGAAAATAATATCCGAGTCAGCGATCGTGGGCATCATCTCCGTCATCAAACCGAGGTGCAGCAGCGCATCAGGAAACAGTTTGGCTAGCTCATTGGCACGCTCGATCGTGCGGTTTAAAATCGTGATGTGCGTAGCACCCTTAGACAGCAAATGCTGAACCAGCAGCCGAGACATCTTGCCTGCACCGAGAATGAGGACTCGACAGGCCGCTAGATTTTGGGCTTTGATTTGCGCCAACTCGACGGCCGCCGAGCTAATCGAAACCGCCCCAGTGCCGATACTGGTTTCGGTGCGAACTCGTTTTCCGGCGGTGATGCCCTGCTTAAAGAGTTGATTGAGAATTCGCCCAACCCCGTTATGCTGTTGCCCCAGTTTGTGACACTGCTTCACCTGGGCCAAAATTTGTCCTTCGCCCAACACCAGACTATCTAACCCTGACGAAACCCGCATCAAGTGCATGACTGCATCTTGGTGCAGCAGCGTGAAGAGATATTGACGCAAATAGATTGCGGGCAGCTTGCTGTGCTCTGAGAGAAACTGAATCACCTCGCGAATGCCCTGTTCAGTCTCGGTCGTGACGATATAAATTTCTAGGCGGTTGCAGGTGCTGAGAACGGCGACCTCTTCTAAGTGAGGATAGCTGCACAACTCAGCGATCGCTTTGTCATAAACAGGTTCAGGAATACTCAGTTTCTCACGAACCTCAACCGGGGCTGTTTTATGACTAAGCCCCACGACAGCAATGTTCATTTTAAATTCACTCTAAAACTATGAAGCTGAACACAATGAATTTGAAAATTAACGGGTTGAGCCTAGTTAGGCATTAATAGGGAACAGTCCACGAGGTGTTGGGCTATTCCCTATTGACGATCGCTCTAGCGATTAGTGCAGTTGCACCACTTTGGGCTGCCCGTTCATGTGAACGGTGTCCACAAATCGGGCCGTCTGAGATTTGTTGGAGATGACCAACGACTGGGTTCTTGCGCCGCCTTTAAAGAAGCGCACACCCTGCATCAGGTTGCCTGGAGTAATGCCACAACCTGCAAACAGCACGGTGTCACCCGATGCAAGTTCGGTCGCATCATAGACTTTATCAGGGTCGGTGATGCCCATGCTCTTGAGGCGATCGATGTTGGCTTCTTTGCTTTCGCCAATCAGCCCGGTTTTGACCACTTCTGGATCATAGATCAATTGCCCTTGGAAGTGCCCGCCCATTGCCCGCATTGCGGCGGCAGAAATCACCCCTTCAGGGGCCGCACCGATGCCCATCAGCGCGTGAATGTTGGTGCCTGCAAAGCCGCAGGAGATGGCAGCGCCCACGTCACCATCGCTGATTAGCTGCACTCTGGCACCTGCTTCACGGATTTCGGCGATCAGCCCGCTGTGGCGTTCGCGCTTCATGACGACGATCACGAGTTCTTCGATCGCTCGATCTAAACACTCAGACAAAATCTTCAGGTTTTCAGTCGCAGACTTGTTGATGTCTACTTTGCCTTTAGCAGCCGGAGGAGCCGCGATTTTCTTCATATAGAAGTCGGGGGCTGCAAACAATCCACCTTTTTCGGAGATGGCTAGCACTGCCATTGAGCCGGGTTGCCCATAGGCGCAAAGGTTGGTGCCTTCGCAGGGGTCAACGGCGATGTCAATCTCGACTAACTCATCGGGGTTGCAAAAGTTTTTGGCATCGGGTTGGGTGCAGACCCCAACTTCTTCACCGATATAGAGCATCGGCGCGTCGTCACGCTCTCCTTCTCCAATGACGATGCGACCCCGCATATGGATTTTATTCATCCGCTCCCGCATAGCCTCAACAGCTACGTGGTCAGCCATATTTTTATCGCCTTTTCCCATCCAGCGAGCGGAGGCGATCGCAGCCTGCTCAACCACTTCAATAATCTCTAAACCCAGCGTGTTTTCCACGAAGTAAGTCCTCCAACTGCTGATTTTGCGCCACTTCAAAAGCGCTCTCAGTTTACAAGTCTACCAAAAGGGGGTTATGCCTTCTTATTTACGACTGTGTTAAGTTTTGCGATGAATTAACTGAAGGATGAGAGGAGATCTGTCTGAGGAGGAACCCCGATCGTGGAACAGAAGATTAGGGTGAGGCTAAGGATTTCAAAATCCGATTCAAATTGACTTAATGGTTCAACCCTATAAACCAGGAACATAAGATGACTTTAGAAACCCGTCCCGATCGTGACACTCAAATTCAAGAATTAAAGCAACAGGCGCAGACGGCGTGTGCAACTACCGGAGCCGCATCGAGTGAATGTATTGATGCGTTGAATGCGGTGGAGTCCATTCAATTAGAGAGTTCTGATCCTCAAACCGATTCTCGATCGAGCCTCGATCGCTACTGTTCTGATCGCCCCGATGCGGCTGAGTGTCGCATTTATGATGTGTAGTTGACGGATAATGAGTCAGCGATCGCTAGCGCTTCGATTCATCTAGAGTGGCGATCGCTGACTTGAATGAGTTTATTTCTCTGGTTCGTGATTGCGTGGGTAGGCGGAACGGCGGCAATCTTGGGAAGTCTGATGACGATCGGATGTCTACTTCTCTGGCTGGTTCCTGACCGATCTAAGGATTGGCAAAATCGATTCAAGCTGTTGGGGTTTTCGATCGGGCTGGCGATCGTAGGGTTTGCACTGCTCTTCATGTTTTCTGGCAACCCTGCCGCTTTCTGAGTTCGCTGTGCCCGCATAATCTTTTCAGATCGAATTTTGCCTATACAATTGCTCAAAATCATCTAAAAACCCAAAAGTTTATAGAACGCTTGTTCTGACTATGCTATCACTATAGGAAACTTCCTCATTTCCATCCAGAAAGCTCTAGTTGAGCTACACTAAACACTCATTTTTCGGTCAGAACAGCCTGTGTATGTCAAGCGCGTCGAACTGACTAACTTCAAATCCTTTGGTGGCACAACGCCGATCCCGTTGCTGCCAGGGTTTACGGTGATTTCGGGCCCCAATGGCTCTGGCAAATCAAATCTGCTCGACGCACTGCTGTTTTGTCTGGGTCTAGCAGGCTCTAAAGGAATGCGGGCAGAACGGTTGCCTGATCTGGTTAACCACACTCAAAGCACTCGCGGACGATCGACCGTCGAAGCCGCCGTCACCGCCACCTTTGACCTGTCAGATGAGCTTGATTTATTTAACACTTTGGGCAAGCCTGACGACGAAGCAGAACTGGCTCCTACCAATAGCAGCAATGGGAACGGGAATGAAAATGGCAACGGTGCGAGTGAACTGCCCAACGCAGAATGGAGTGTGACTCGAAAACTGCGCGTCACACAGCAAGGTACTTACACCTCTAATTATTTTATTAATGGTGAACCCTGCACCCTGACTGAGTTACACGAGCAGCTAAATCGTCTACGCATCTATCCAGAAGGCTATAACGTTGTGCTGCAAGGCGACGTGACGCGAATCATTTCCATGAACGCCCGTGAGCGGCGAGAAATCATTGATGAATTAGCGGGGGTGGCATCCTTCGATCGTAAGATCAACCAAGCCAAAGACAAGCTAGATGCTGTCAAAGAGCGTGAAGATAAATATCACATCGTCGAAAAAGAATTAATTGACCAGCGCGATCGCCTCGCTCAAGATCGCATCAAAGCTGAAAAATATCAAAAACTGCGCGGCGAACTGCAAGCCAAAGAGCAGTGGGAAGTCGTGATTCGCTATCGGCAGGCAGCCCGAAGCGCCGAGCAGTTGCAGGCGCAGATTCGGACGGGCGAGACAGAAATCGTTGACTTGACAACTCAGATTGCCGCGATCGTCGCCGAAATTGAGAAAACTTCTGCCGAGCTAGAAAAGCTCAATGCCCACGTTCGATCGCTAGGCGAAGAAGAGCAAATTGCCCTGCAATCGACCCTAGCCACTCGCGAGGCAGAGTTGCGGCAGCTTCAGCGCCAAGAGCAAGATTTAACCAACTCCAGCCGGACTTTAGCGGAGAACTTAGCCCGATCGCAGCAAGAGATCCACGAACAAACCCAAACTCTAGACTCTCTGACTCAAGAACAGCAGACCGCCGAGACACAAGATCTCGCCGCCCTGCGTCAACAGCGAGACGACGCAAAACAAATCCTAGAGGTGAACCGCGAAGCCGCCACGACTTCTGCCGCCAGCGCCGAGGCTTGGGTGCAAGAACAAACAGACTTGCGGCACCAAATCGACACGCTGCTGACTCGTCTAGAACCGCACCGCACCGAGCAAGCGCAACTGCAAGAACGCACCAGCCAGCTTGAGCGACAGATTCAAGAACAGACACGATCGCAGCAAACCCTCCAGCAACAACTCGCCGAAAAACAAGCCGAACAGACTCAACTTGCTACCGCTCTAGAGCAGTTCACCACTCAAATTCAGGCATTGGCACAAGCGGTGTCGGCGGCCGAGCAAGAAGCCCAAATTCAGAAAGAGACCCAGACGCGCCTTCTCAATGAGCAGCGCGACAAACAGCGCACCTTAGACAAATTAGAAGCCCAATCCCAGGCTATCCAAGAGGCGCAAGGCACTCACGCCACGCAGGTGATTCTCAAAATGGGTTTGTCGGGAGTCCATGGCCTCGTCGCCCAACTCGGACGGGTCGAGCCGCGCTATCAGGTCGCCCTAGAAACGGCGGCAGGCGGACGGTTGGGACAATTAGTGGTGGATGATGACGCGATCGCGGCTGCGGCGATCGAGATTCTCAAACAAAAGCGCGCCGGACGAGCCACTTTTTTGCCGCTCAACAAAATCAGGGCCGGAAAGCCCCCTTCTGCCAGCACCTTGCGATCGATGGGCGGCTGCGTTGACTTTGCGATTAATCTAATTGAGTGCGACGATCGCTATTGGGAAGTGTTTTCCTATGTGTTTGGCAGCACAGTTGTCTTTCAAGCCATGGGCGACGCTCGACGCTATATCGGGCAATATCGCATGGTGACCCTTGACGGAGAGCTACTCGAACCCAGCGGAGCCATGACGGGCGGCAGTTCTGGTGGTCGCTCTTCCATCCGGTTTGGCACCGTGGAGGCAGGCGAGTCAGCCGAGATCACGACCTTAAGAGAACGCCTCAAAGTGATCGACACGATCCTGTTTAGGTGTGAAGAGACGCTGGTGAAAGCCACGATCGCCCACCAAAAAGCGATGCAGCACCTCACCGAAGCGCGTCAGCAGCATCGAGAGTTTCAGCTTAAGTCTGAGCAGACTAAAACAGAAACTCAGCGTCTCACCACGCAACTGTCCCAAGTCAGTCAGCAACTCCAAACCAGCACTCAAGAACTGACGACGGCTCAGACTCGGTTACAAACTTTAGAGACTAAGATTCCGGCTCACGAAACCCAGCTAGATCACCTCCGGCAAACCCTGGCAGATTTAGAGCAATCGCAAACCCACAGCGAGTGGCAGCAAATTCAATTACGCATCCGATCGCTAGAATCTGACCTCAGCCAAAAAGAATTAGCCCTTCGCACCGTCGAACAGCGCCTGCTGCAATTAGACAACCAGCGGCAGAGACTTCAAGAAAAAATCCAGCAAGGGCAAGCCCGACTTCAAGAACACCGCACCCAGCAAACCGGGCAGCTACAGCAGCAATCTACCCTCAGCGCCCAGCAACTCGAAGTCAGCCAACACATTACGGAACTCAAAACCGCCCTAGCCACCTTAGAGAAAACTCTGGGATCAGAGCGCCAGCAGCGCGATCGCGTCGATCGCCAACTGCGCGACCTGCAAACTCGCCAGCAGCAGCTTGACTGGCAGCGCGGCAAAGTCCAAGAAACTCAGGTGGCCCGCCGCACCGAGGTCGCCGCCCTGCATGAGCAACTCGCCGCCCAACGAGCCGACCTGCCTGACCCACTGCCAGAGATTCCTGACCCGGCACCCGATTTAGCTCAACTTCAGCACGAGCTACGATCGCTGCAAAAACGCCTTCAGGCAATGGAACCTGTGAATATGCTGGCGCTAGAGGAGTATGATCGCACCCAAGCCCGCCTCGAAGAACTCACCGAAAAACTCGAAACGCTGCAAGAAGAGCGCACCGAGTTATTACTGCGCATCGAAAACTTCACAACCCTGCGGCAACGGGCTTTCAAAGAAGCCTACGACGCAGTAGACATCAACTTTCAGGCAATTTTTGCCACCCTTTCTGATGGCGATGGGCATTTGCAACTCGAAGATGCCCAAGACCCGTTTAATGGGGGCTTAAACTTGGTGGCCCACCCCAAAGGCAAGCCCATTCAGCGATTGGCTTCGATGTCTGGCGGCGAAAAATCACTAACGGCTCTCAGCTTCATTTTTGCCCTTCAGCGCTATCGCCCCTCGCCGTTTTATGCGTTTGACGAGGTTGATATGTTTCTTGACGGGGCAAACGTAGAGCGATTAGCTAGAATGATCAAACAGCAGGCCCAACAAGCACAATTTATTGTGGTCAGCCTGCGTCGTCCGATGATTGAATCTGCTGAACGAACGATCGGCGTAACCCAGGCACGAGGTGCATATACCCAAGTTCTGGGGATAAAGCTGCCCCAAAGTGCCTCTGTATGATTTGATATTGACAGCATTTGCACGAATAGGATTCGGGACCCAATGACAGAAGAATTTCGCCAACGCTCCGATCTCCTGGGCACACAGGTCATCACTCGCACCACAGGCAAACGATTGGGCGTGGTGAGCCAACTGTGGGTGGAGGTCGATCGCCAAGAAGTCGTCGCCCTGAGCATTCGCCCCAATCTCTTCTATGGCACCCCGCAACCGATGATGCTGTCGAGCATTCGGCAAATTGGCGACGTGATTTTGGTCGATGATGAAAACGCCATTGAAGACGTAGATCTGGATGGTTACAGCAGTCTGATTAATTCTGAAGTGATCACTGAGACGGGCGAACTGCTGGGCAAAGTCCGGGGGTTTCGGCTCAATATTGACAGTGGCAAAGTAGACACGCTGACCGTTGCCTCGATCGGGCTACCCCTGATCCCCGATCAGATTGTCAGCACCTATGAGCTTCCGATCGATGAAATTGTCAGCAGTGGGCCCGATCGCTTAATCGTCTACGAAGGAGCCGAAGAGCGGATGAGCCAGGTCAGCGTTGGCATCCTAGAACGGTTAGGTATTGGCAAACCGCCCTGGGAGCGCGACGAGACAGAGACCTATCTCGCTCCCATTCGCACGGAAAATCAGTTGCCCTCCGGCGTTCGGACTCCGATGCAAACTCAGGTGCGGCAACCCGTTGAGGAAACCTGGAACGAAGACAACTGGGGCGAACCCGAACCGTTGCCGTTGCGTCAAGAGGCTCCGCTGCGTCAAGCCGAACTCTATTACGACACGGAAGAAGAAGACGACAACTGGAGCGCGGCCACCGAGCGCGATCGCTACGAAGAAGAAGACTATGACGAAGACTACGACGATGAAGACGATTATGTCACCGAGGCTGAGTTTGAAGAGGTAAAAGAACCTGAAGCCAAATTTGACGACCCAGAAGAAGATCCCTGGCAAGACGAAAACAAAGAACCCTATACGCCCCAAGAACTGAAGATTCCTGAAAAAGTCAAACAGCCAGAATACGAAGAAGAAGGCTATTGAGACCAAATTTACGCAAAACTCGGAGGTTTAACCAAGAATTCATCATCTGACTTAATGCAAAACTCGGAGGTTTAACCAAGAATTCATCATCTGACTTATATGGTGGCGCAAACCGCCGAGTTTTTTGAATCCTAAACCGTCAGTTCTGTAATCGCGATGCTGCCTGACAGACAAACATCTACGTCTGAACCATTGTCGCGCTTGCGTTTGGCATAGTCGCCACAGTAGTAAAAGTCATGATCCTCAAGCCGAAAATCACAGGGCAATGGCTGAGTGCAAGGGTTGCAGAACACGATCGTAGGAGCCATTCCTTCGTCTAAATAAGGCAAATTGACATTCCAAAAAGTCCCTGGTTTATAAGGTCGATCGCGCAATTCTGCCAAAACTTTGGCCGTCCAAAACGCCGATAAATCCCAATCGATCGGGGTCTTTCCTTTTTTATATTGAGAAATTGCCACCCCCGGAATGCGATGAAAGGCAGCTTCTCTGACAGCAGCCACGGTTCCAGAAATGTAGACATCTGCGCCCATATTGCCCCCGGCATTGATGCCAGAGAGCACCAAACTGGCATTTTCACAGAGATGAGTTAGGGCAATTCGCACACAGTCGGCGGGGGTTCCCGCGATCGAGAATTCACGCAGCGATCGCCGCTCTAACCGAATCGGGTTGGTCGTCGTCACCTGATGACCACAGCCCGACTGATGATCGCGAGGTGCCACAATCACGCCTTCGCCGTTCACTGCCTTAAGCAATGCCCGAATGCCAGGAGCATCAATTCCATCGTCATTGGTCAACATCAAAGTCATAAGAGATTTCTGTAGAAGCGCAACACACCGCTCTATCTTTGTACAATAAGCTGTCACTCAACTGGCAGTTTCATCGCTGTTCACCGCTCACATAGTTTCAGCCTGACGTTATCGACTTCTGAGGCAATTTTTTTGAACGGTATCCAAAATAACCTAGTTGGTTCAACAATGTCTGAAAACGATGACATAATCTCTAAGCAGGAAAGTTTCAACACAATTCCGGGTTCACCGCCGGGGTTTAGATCTGGCTTTGTAGGCATTATCGGTCGTCCCAACGTGGGCAAGTCTACGCTGATGAATGACCTCGTGGGGCAGAAGATCGCCATCACGTCACCTGTTGCACAGACCACCCGCAATCGACTCCGCGGAATTTTGACCACGCCAGAGGCGCAGATCATTTTTGTTGACACCCCCGGAATTCACAAACCCCATCATGAATTGGGCAATGTCTTGGTCAAAAATGCTCAAATTGCCATTCACTCTGTCGATGTGCTGCTGTTTATGGTGGATTGCTCAGTCGAGTTGGGTGGGGGCGATCGCTACATTGCCGACCTGCTCAAAGAGATTGACATCCCAATTATTTTGGGACTCAACAAAGCCGATCAGCAATCTGAAGACGATTTATTTTTAGACAACAGCTATCGCGCCCTGGCAACCGAACATCACTGGACAGTCGCTAAATTTTCTGCCCTCACAGAAGACGGTTTAGGCTCTTTGCAGCAGAGCTTGATTCAAAACTTAGAGCCGGGCCCTTACTACTATCCGCCCGATTTGGTAACCGACCAGCCAGAACGCTTCATCATGGGCGAGTTGATTCGAGAGCAAATTTTGCTGTTGACTCGTGAAGAAGTGCCGCACTCGGTGGCGATCGGCATTGAGCGAGTGCAGGAAGAAGACACGATCACTCGCGTTTGGGCAACGGTGTTTGTCGAGCGTCCGTCTCAAAAGGGCATTGTCATCGGCAAAGGTGGATCGATGCTTCAAGAAATCGGCACGGCGGCGCGTCAGCAGATGCAAAAACTGATCGATGGCAAGGTTTATTTAGAATTATTTGTGAAAGTTCAACCCAAGTGGCGACAGTCTCGCACTCGTCTGGCTGAGTTGGGCTATCGAGTCGAAGAATAAGTTTAAGATTGTGATTGGATAATGTTGATTGTTGGCAAGGTTGGTGGGCACGGCAGTGCCATGCCCGTACGTGGATCTGCGTCTTAAGTTGATTTGTAGGTATTGGTTTTCGGGGCGAGTCATGAACGATTCAGAGCGAGCTAAAAACTGGTATACCCAGGTTGCTGCAACCTACAGTTCAGATCAGCGTAAGGATTGGTATAGCGATGTTGCAGACGACTACAACAAAGTCAGACCTCGCTATTCGCAGAGTCTGATTGACCGGGCGATCGCTCTCGCCCAACTGCCTCCCAACGCCACCATTCTTGAATTGGGATGCGGCCCCGGAATTGCGACGGTTCCCTTTGCCCGATCGGGCTTCTCGATGGTGTGTTTAGAACCCAGTGCCGCCGCTTGTGAGTGGGCGCGACAAAATTGTGCAGCCTATCCAAGGGTGGCGATCGTCAATAGTTTGTTTGAGGAGTGGCCACTAGAGCCTGAGCGCTTTAACGCCGTTTTAGCTGCCAACGCCTGGCACTGGGTTCCGCCCGAAATTAGGTGCCAAAAAGCAGCAGCCGCATTGAAAGAGAATGGCTTTCTAATCTTGCTGTGGAACATGTCGCCTCAACTTCCCCTAGAGGTTCATCAAGCGCTAAATGAAGTTTATCGATCCCAGGCTCCGTCTCTGGTTTCACAACCAGAAGATCAAGCCACTCAAGAGCGGCTGCTGCAAGGGCTGACGCAGGATGTCACCGACTCAGGACTGTTTGAGCCTGCCGTGTCTGAGCAGTTGCTTTGTGAAATGACTTACTCGATCGCTGATTATTTGATGCTCTTAAACACCTTCTCACCCTATAGAAGGCTAGACCCCTCTCAGCGAGAAGCTGTGTTCATCAGTCTGCGAGAAGTGCTAGAGAAATTAGGTGAAGGTGTTCAGGTTAGTTACCTATCAGCGTTTCAAGTTGCCCAGAAAATCTGAACGACTAATCACACTTCTTCAGGGTTAATACCCATCTCTCGTAACCGTTCTGCTAGTCGATCGGCCCGTGACTGTTCTTGATCGGCCCGTTGGCGTTCTTGATCGGCCCGTTGGCGTTCTTGATCTCTCAACTGTCCCAACTCTGTGAAGGTCAGAAATCGCTCTCCGTCAGGGCGATAAATTTCCATCGTGTCCCCCGTAATCTCAAACCGAATCTGCAAGCGAGGACTCACCCAACCAGACATATTCTCAATCACGTCTAAATAGCTGTCCGATCGCTGCCATCCGATCAGTTCGTTGTCGTCTGGGTCGTAGACATAATATTCTTCAACGCCATACTGGTTATAGAATTTATATTTTCTGGCGGTTTCTGCCAATCGGTTGCCGGGGGACAAAATCTCAAACACGACCTGCGGCGGAATGTCATTTTCTAGCCACTGTTGATAAGAGCCACGATCGCCCTTGGGTCGTCCAAACGCAACCATCGCGTCGGGGGCTTGCCGAATCGTGTTGCTGCCTTCGACGGGATACCACAACAGATCACCCGCCACAAAAACCTGGGGATTGTCGGCAAACAGCGCTTCTAAGTTTTCTTTAATCGTGACAATCCAGCCAAACTGTTTGGTGTTATCAGCCATCGGTTGTCCATCGCGTTCCGGGTAAATAATTTCGGCTTTTGTTTGGGAGATCATGATGACGGAGGCTCCAGAGAAACCGTTGTTTCAACCTTAACAGACTATTTGTATTACATTTTTTGCAGCACATTCTGAATAATATCGGAGGTTACTTGATCCGTGGTGATTGCGGTTCCGATCGCGGTCGGCAACACAAATCGCACTTTGCCAGACTGAACTTTTTTGTCACGTTGCAGCGCAGTGAGAATGGCTTCAATGTCCATCCCATCCGGTAGACGGATCGGCAGACCTGCTTTCTCGATCAGAGCGAGTTGACGATCGCAGCTTTCTTGATTCCACAGTCCCATTTCAACAGCGATTTGTCCGGCTGCGACCATGCCGATCGCCACCCCTTCGCCGTGATTGACAACGCGATAGCCTGTGAGACTCTCAACCGCGTGCCCGATCGTGTGGCCATAGTTGAGAATCTCGCGCAGTCCGGCTTCTTTTTCGTCTTTGCTGACGACGTGGGCTTTTGCTTGACACGATCGGGTCAAAATCTCTTGCAGCAATTCGTCACTGATGTATCGCAGTTGATCCAATCGTTTTGCTTGTTCCATTTTCTCGAATAGCTCCGCGTCCCAAATGATGCCGTATTTGATCACTTCGGCCATTCCGGCGCGAAACTCTCGCATGGGCAGGGTTTTGAGCACTTGCGGATCGATTAACACAAATCGAGGCTGATGAAAGGCACCAATTAAGTTTTTGCCTCTAGGATGATTGACTCCAGTTTTGCCCCCGATCGCCGCATCCACCATTGCTAATAAGGTTGTTGGCACCTGAATGACATTAATTCCTCGGAGCCAAGTGGCGGCGGCAAACCCGGTCATGTCGCCAATTACGCCGCCGCCCAGGGCTATTAAAGTGGACGATCGCTCTAGGCGACTTTCTAGCGCCGCATCATAGATCTTTTGCACCGTTGCAGGCGTTTTATAGCGCTCTCCGGCAGGCAAAATGCAGGACGTGACTTCAAACCCTGCTTGAGTTAGCGAATCGATGACTCGCTGCCCATAAGCCCGAAAAATGAGCGGATTTGAGACGACGAGAATCTTGCTGTCAGGTTTAAGCGTGGGCGTTTCTCCGGTGATCCATGCGCCGATGTGATCGAGACTGCCCGGAGTGATGGCGATCGCATAGGCATTTTGAGGCAACGAAACCGGAATAACAGACTGCATGATAGAGAACGCAAAAAACCTTACGGTTCATCTTATCTGAATTGGCGCGGGTGCTGATTGTCCGACGCGATTCTTTCTTTCTGGCTCAATAGTTCCGTATAGTTAGAGATAGGATTTATTTGGAGTATGCCGCTATGTCAGCAGTGATCGCTTATTTAGCCCTCGTGGGTGGTGCTTTCGGGTTAGCTCTGGCACTGTTCTTTAGTTTCCGTGCGATCAAGCTGATTTAAGCGGTGCGATCGTGATTAAAGGATCGTAGATTAAATTCCCTGGGGCATCGCATAGGGGGTGGGCACGGCAGTGCCGTGCCCTTACGCGGACTTTGGCTCTGCCGGGGTCATGCCCTTACGCAGACTTTGGTTTTACTTGGGGGCGATCGCTAGAAGGCCGTCGAGACTAGCTCGTTTGATAGAGTTCTATGGCTTACCTGAGATCCGCATCACGACGAGCGTCATATCATCGGCGTTGTGGGTGCCGACTCCGATAAACTTTTGCACACACTCAAATAAATACTTTAGGATCATCTGCGGGTCGTCATAGCTCCGGCACGCTAGCTGAAAAGCTTTGGTCAAGTTTTCTTCGTCAAATCGTCGCCCGTGCTGGTTTGCCGCGTCAGTAAAGCCATCGGTGTAATAGATGATGGTGTCGCCCGGAGATAGCTGCACCTGAGCGTCTTGGTACTCCGTTTCAGCATCCAAGCCGATCAACATCCCCAACGTGTCTAAACGCTCGATCGTGTTGGTGCCAGCCTGCCACAGCAAAGGCGGATTGTGGGCCGCGTTGCTGTAGGACAAAATGCGAGTTTTGGGATCATATTCCGAATAAAACAGCGTCACAAACCGATTAGAGTTTTCTAAATCGGCATACATAACTTGATTGAGGTGCTGCAAAATTCGCGCCGGAGAGTGCCCGTTTAAGACTTCTGCGCGCAGCATTCCCCGCGTCATCGTCATAATCAGACCCGCCGGAACGCCTTTGCCCATGACATCCCCGATCGTCAGACTCCACCGCCCCGACTCATTTTCGCTATCTGGCTTACGAATCTGTCCATAATCGGCGGGAATAAAGTCATAGTAGTCACCGCCCACTCGGTTGGCCGTTTTACACAGCGCCGCCAGTTCTACCCCTTCAATCTTGGGGCAATGTCGGGGCAACAGGCGCAACTGAATGTCGGCTCCGATTTCTAACTCACGATCGAGCCGCTCTTTTTTGCGAAGCTCAACGGTTAGCTCATCATTCTCGATCGCCACCGCCGTCTGATCCGCCACTAGTCGGACTAATTTTTGACGAGTCTCTGTCCACGTATAGTCGGGGTCGCGGCTAAACACATAGAGCCGACCGCGCTCAATGTTTCTGACCAGAATTGCCGTGCCAAAAATTTGGATGTCTGATCCTAAGAAAACGGCTGACCTGATGATCGAGTTTGGCGATCGCTTGAGGCGATTTGGTCAAACCTTCCGAAGGAGGCACCCCTGCAAACGAGGCCGTCACCTGTCTCATCGCCGCTTCTAACGATTTACGAATCTCTTGACCCCAGTGATTGTCTTGACAATGCAGGCGCTCTAACTTGACTTGCCCATTGGGGCGAAACATAATCAGCGCTCCGCCATCAGCATCGGTGACCCGGCTTGCCATCAGCGGAATCAACTCTAGAAACTGATTAAGATTGTTAAAACTGCGAAGCGCAAACCCTAGCGAACTCAACAGATCTTGAATTTTGTGCTGCTCACGATTCAGCCGTGCCACCAGTTCCTTAAGGGCAAACACTGGCGTTACGTCTGAGGCACCACGATCGGGCGGTTGAGAGGGCTGTCTAGGAAGGGGCACAGCAGTCATTAGGGCAGATAAGGGATTTCAATATCCGTGCTAGAGAATATAAGTCAACTGTGAATCACTGGGTCAAGGGTTAATCGTCACTCAGTTGTGAACATCAATATTAACGAATGAGTTGCAAAGCATAACATCTATTTTCATGAGAGTTTGGCGAAGTTGACGAGTCCAAACAGAGTTTAGACTGCCGATTTCTATGGAGGTTGTGATCTAGAGAATCTGCCCCTGATCAAAACGGCGATTTCGAGAGACAACCTGCTGGACACTCAGGGTTTTTGTGAATTGAGATTGCAATGCGAAGGCGCTAATCGGTGATCGCTCACACCTTAGCCTGCTCTAACCCAGACCATCTGAGTAATTTCAGGCAATTGTAGTCTCAACTAGGCGAGACCGAACATGAATCTGAAATTTAGGCCAATTTAGCTAGCCACTGATTAAAGCTTCGACAAACTCATAGCTAGAAAAAGGGCGCAGATCTTCAATGCCCTCTCCGGCTCCAATAAATCGGATGGGCAGACCCAATTCTTCCACCACGGCCAGCGCCACGCCGCCTTTAGCTGTGCCATCAAGCTTTGTGAGCACCACTCCACTGAGTTGAGCCGCTTCTGAGAAAACTCGTGCCTGTCTCAAACCGTTTTGACCCAGGGTGGCATCTAAAACTAGCAGAGACTCAACTCTGGCGTTGCCCGCTTTTTTGTCAATGATGCGACGAATCTTGCTGAGTTCATCCATCAGGTTTTTTTTGTTTTGCAGTCGCCCGGCGGTGTCTACAAGCAGCAACTCAGTGCCGCGTGACTGGGCGGCAGCAATGCCATCAAACACAACGGCAGCGGGGTCGGTGTTTTGTCCGGGGTTGGCGATCACCTCCACTCCGCTGCGCTCACCCCAGACTTTCACCTGCTCAACAGCGGCAGCGCGAAAGGTGTCGGCGGCAGCGATTAAGCAGCGATAGCCAGACTTTTGAGCGATGTGGGAGAGTTTTCCGATCGTGGTCGTCTTGCCGGCCCCATTTACCCCTGTGATCAGCCAAATGTTGAGCACATCTTTCTCAGGCACAAACACCGGGTTGTGAGCCTGAAGCGGGCTGTCGAGCAGTTCGCGCAGAATTTTTTTGAGATAAGCGATTGCTTGCTCTGGCGGCAGCACTTCTTCGCGCAGTTTTGCTTGCAGGGCAGAAATAATCTTGTCGGTGGCTTCCACGCCCGCATCGGCTTGCAGCAGTAGGGACTCGATCTCAGTCACCGCATCTTGATTGAGCGGGCCTTGACCCACGATCGCTTTGAGTTGATTGATCAATCCTCGGCGGGTTTTGTCTAGTCCCTGTCTTAAGCGTTTGAGCCATGTGATTTCTTCGAGGGTGATGTCTTCGGCCCGGCGACCTTGGGCCGCCAAAACTTCGGTAGACCAGAGAAACCCTTCATCCAGAGCAAACGCAGGGGCTGCTTCGAGCACGCTGGGCAACTGAACGGCGAGGGCTTCTTCAGCGATCGCTGTGGCTCTCAGTCGTTCTAGACGAGCGTCTCGATCGGCTTCAGACTCCGCCCAAAAAGGAAGCGGAACCGTTTGATCGGGAATCGCGGCGGCGATCGCGGGTTCTGCAATGGGTTCGGGATCGGCGATCGCGGTTTCTAAATCTTGTTTGACCTCTTCTAAGGTCTCTAAAAATTGGTTGACTGACTCAACCGAAAGACCCTCCGACACAGGCTCAGAAGGCTCTTTAGGAGGAGCGATCGAGACAGATTCAGGCTCTGCGATCGCAGCATTCAGCAAAACGGTTGGCGGCTCGGCAACTAGAGTTTCTACAACCTCTTCAGGCTCAACCGTTGTAAGAGCCTCTGTAGATGCTCCTGCCTGCTGACGCTTTTTGATATTTTCGTAAGCCGCCTTAGCAAAGCTTAAAGAACTTTCATCAACGGCTGGCGGCTCAGATGCGATCGCGGGGGTTGGTTCAGGTTCGGGTTGAGCAGGCTCCTCTGCTTTTGCCTCCTCAGCCTTTTGATCGAATTTACGATTGAACCAGTTGAACGTCATTGCTCTTACCTGAATCTGCTCTCAATATTATCAATGTAATTGAAGTTTCTCCTCCCAACTGAAGGATTATGAGTTGCCAGGATCAAGAATTAAAGACAGACCTAAACTTGGATACGGGCCTGGCACGCCCTTTAACTCACGATCCTAAAGAGGCTTTAGCACTGGCTTTTAGTTGCTCGGTGACTCGCCGCAAAACGCCATTGATGAACTTATAGCCGTCTTCGTCGCTATAGCGTTTGGCGAGTTCTACAGCTTCGTTAATTGCATATTCCAGACGTAGACCCAGATACATCATTTCGGTAACTGCAATGCGGAGAATGTCGCGATCGACCCGCGCCAAACGGTCTAGCTGCCAGCCTACTAGGGCATTGGTCAAAACTTGATCGACTTCTTGCCGCTCTTCGTGAAACCGAGTCAGGATTTCTAAGGAGTAGGAGCGCACCTCTGGTTGATTAGCCAACTGAAGCAGTTCAGGAATCTCGAAGGTTCTGCCGACGCGATTGATGGCCGTTTCGGTTAGGTCGATCGCTTCCTGCACCATGCTTCTAGCGGACTCTACATCGCTGGCGCGAGTTTCGCTGCTGAGGAGGCGGCTGTTGCCGCGTTGCAGTTCGGCGACGGCGGTTTCTAAGGTGTCGCGGGCATCGGTTGCCAGAGTGCGAATCGCCGCCACAACAATGTCTTGAAGTTTTTGAGTAGTCAATCGCTCCTGCTTGGCAGGTAGCTGGCTGATGCTCAAAAGAGCCAGTTCACGGGCAATTCGACGGGCTTGCATGGCGGCTTTGGTTGACTAGGTTCGGTCTGGTTATCTTAGCAAGTTTAGATCGTCGATCGGAGAAGAATTTTAGTCTGCTTCAACCTGCTAGTCTTCTGCGAGAGCTTGACGGGCAGACGGCTCAACCAAAGACTCTAAAACTCGCTTGCCAGAAGAGGTTGATAAAGGAGCCAGAGCCAGCGCTTCGGGGCTGACAATGCCACCCGAAATAATAATCTTGAAGGCATCTTCGATCGGCAGCGCCAGCGTGATCACCCCTGATTCTGGCACGATCGCATACCAGCCTGTCGTCGGATTGGGGGTTGTTGGAATGAAAACGCTCACCATCTCGCTGGCGAAATGAGACTGCACCTCAGACCCGATCGCGCCTGTGACAAACCCGATCGACCAGACACCCGTGCGGGGATATTCGACCAACACAACGCGGCGAAACCGCCCGTTAGAATCCTTGAAAAGGGTTTCTAGCAGTTGTTTGAGCGTTTTGTAAATGGCACCTGCCAGAGGAATCGCTTGTAGAATTCGTTCGCCAAAATCTAGAAGCCAGCGTCCGGCAATGTTGCGGGCCATGAGTCCGATCAGCAAGATGCACAGTAGGGGCACCGTTAAGCCGACCGTCAGGTTAATCAGATTGACCAAAAACGGGTTGAGATCGTTAAACGGGTTGATCTGCTTGGGGATGCGAGTCAAAAAATTGATCACCCAGTTTGCGATCGTAATCGTCAGCCAAATCGTGGTGGCTAATGGAATCACCACCAACAGCCCTGCAATCAGGTCGTTTTTTAAGTCTTGCTTCAGACGTTGGATCACAGGTAGCCCTCTCTTTCAACTGACTGCAATTATCACGACATTAGAGGTTTAACTTCGGTTATTAAAACGGCGACAAGCAAAACCCTAACCGTCAAAGAGTGCGAAGTGTTGCATTAACTTTGCCTGTCGTGAGGGGATCGATCCCTCCCCCCACGAGTGATTTGCTGAATGCCTTTCTCCTAATCTATAAGACTTGTGAAGAAATATTTCAAGATCTATACAGATTTGTGGGTTATGGTTTTCTTATTTAACCATTGATCCCCAATCGAGAATATCCGAACACGATCGGTATCTTATTTGACATTCCCGGCTGATCGAGCCGCGTCAGAGCCAGGCCCATGTCTGATCTCCCAGACTTTGAGCAAGATCAGATATTCATAAAACGCCTGTAGAACGCACCAAGTAAACCCTGCACGACCGTCGAGAATGCCGCCCAGCAGGAAATACATATAAAAAAAGCGCACGATCGGACGACCCGGCACCCGCAGAGAAAGATCTTTAAGCGCTCGGCGGCGATCGACCTCTGACCGCCCAAACCACACCCTGCGCCATTGAATCTTGCCCTGCTCAAGCTGATGAACTGTCTCGATCGCTTCATTAGTCGAATAGTGATTGTGTTTATCGATCCAGCGGCTCATGCCCTTGCTGCAAGTGTAGTGGGGGTAAGTCTCAGTTAAAAATCCGGTCGAGCCTGCAACAACTTCGCGCTCGGTGTGACCATAATCGCTAAACCAGACGCTGTGTTTGTTAAACAGCCGAAGCTGATATCGAGGATATTGCGTGCTGTGACGAATCCATCGCCCCATAAACATCACTCGCTCGGCGACATAATAGCCAACGTGAGTAGACTGCTGAATCGTGGTCAAACACTCCTCAAACAGAGCGGGAGTCATGCGCTCATCGGCTTCTAAGATATAGACCCATTCGTGCTTGGCCGGAACCGATTGCAGCATCCAAGTGCGCTGTTTGCCGTGGCTTTCAAAGGCGTGTTGCACCACCCGCACCGGGTAACGATGGGCAATTTCGATCGTGCGATCGTCACTGAAAGAATCAACCACCATCACATCATCTGACCGCAAAGCCGACTCAATGCAAGCGGCAATATCAAGTTCTTCGTTGTGCGTGAGGATATAAATTGAGAACATACCAGAGGGTCTGAGCAGAGTTTAAACGGCACCTTACGACCAGCGGCTGACGATCGACAAATGACTGTCAACGGTCAACCGCTCCCTCTAAACATGCCCAATCTAAACCCAATTGACTTCTAGCGAGTCGGGGGTTTGAGCCGAGAGCCTCTAAAGACTCCCAGTTCTCGCAGACCTGTCCAGCCAATGACGCTATAGCCAAGCGCCAACAGCAGACTGCTCAACCCGATGCGGACGCTGGTTTTGCGGAAATCAGTTTCGGCTTGGGCTTTGAGTTGCTTTTGCTCATCAGTGATCTTGATTAATCCCTGATTACGAAAATCTTTGGCCTTAGACTCGATCGCAGACGGGTCAGTCTTTAGCTGCTGCAACTCTTTTTGCGCTTGTTGAGCCTGCGCGAGTTGGTCACCTTTGAGTTGGCCGCTGGCGATCGCTTGACCAATTTGCGTTAGCTGCTGGTCTAAAAGCTTGCGCTGCTCTTCATTTTTGAGCGCGGCCGTCAACTGGTCTTGACGCTGCTGAACTTTATTGTTGAGATCAGTGGTTAGATTAGCGGCTCTGTCATCAATCTGTTTGTTAGACTGCTCGGCGAGAATGCGGGTGTTGTTCATGTGAAGAGGTGCGATGAACAAAAACGCCAAGCCCAGCACGCTCGATAAAATCAGAACCCAAAATCTGAGGCTTAAAAATGGCTTGCCCCGATCGGACGCGATCGTGCCTGATTCGAGAAAATAGCTCAAAAATAGAAAGGCAAACCCGATCATCGGAATGATGCCACGATCGACCATCTGTGTGAAGGTGCTCGCGACCCAAGCGTTGTCTTGCGACTTAATCGGGATCAGCAGCGTAATAAAATCGATCAGAGACGACAGGATCAAGATAGACCCGACGAGTTTGAGAATAAGGGGGGCTGAGTTGGTTGCTTTCATCCGACTAAAAACGTGTGTAAGGGGTGGATTAACTTTAGACCAGGTGAGAGAGAAGGGCAGAGGTGAGCACTAGCTGCCTCAGACAAGTCGATTGACAATCCGAGTCTTATTGTGGCAGTCATTGGGCTTCAAGCTTTATAAACCTTTTATTTAAGAGACGTGATAACGAGGTGTTTTTGTTTACTTAACGTTCCGCAACTCTCGTAAAAAATCGCGATTTAAGGCGCTGCTGGCTTAAATAAGTGCAGGAGGTTTACTGATTTTATTCAACAAAAGCTCCTTAAAAACCAGAGTCTCCAAAAAAATAGATGAGAGAACCCAAATCCAGTGTGATCCCCCCTGGCAGAAATTTAGCGATTTTAACGATCGCTCAAGGTTTAAATCTTTACACTCTGCAAGGCGTTGCGGTCAGTCCGATCGGGTTTGGGGTGCCAACGCTTGATGGAGAGGTGCTGCAAATCAGTCCGATGGGCGAGATCGTGCCTTTAGTCAATTTGCAGACATTGCAGTTAGGCATCCCTTTTGCGATCGCGGCTGACCATGCTGACTGGGTAGTGACCACCTCTGACTATTTTCCTAATCATCACCTCGTGCGCGTCAGCCCTGCGGGAAAAGTGACCCCGATCGCCGATCTCTCTGAGTTAAGCGGCGACGCGGGTGCCCCCTTTGGAGTCACCGTGAGCAACGGTGACTATATTGTGACGCTCTCGACTGATGTGGTTGAGGCAACCGGGCTGCTGCTGCGGGTCAGCGCGACGGGAGTGATCACCAAAATCGCAGAATTAATTGATGGAAACCCATTTGGGGTGGTGACAATGGGTAAAGATTTTGTAGTGGCCCACTCTAAAGGACAACTGCTGCGGGTAACCCCTCAAGGAGAAAAGTCTCTCATTTTTGACGTGCAGAGAGCCGGGTTTGGGCTGCCGTTTGGGGTAGCCGTTTGGAACGATAACCTGCTGGTAACGACAAATTTAGGATGGGTTGTGACCGTCGATCGTCAGGGAAAAGGGGTGGCGATCGTAGACCTACTAAAAGCTGGGTTTGGCGTTCCTTCTGGCATTGCCGTAAGTGATCACGGCGTGATTGTGACGACAAATTCTGGCTATTTGCTGAAAATCGTAGGTCAACCCTAGCAGTGATCTAAGCTAGCGATGCAGTTTAGAATCTTGTGATCCGGTAGGAGTTGACATCCTCACCGTCCTAAAGGAGCGGTGATTCCTAAGACTCGCGACTTAGGTTTCTGCTTCATTGCAACTGCCTTCAAAGCGAATGCTGATCCGGTCTTACGTTCGCTCCATAGACTGACACGGCAAGCCCTGCCGCAAGAATATTATTTGCTGCGTTAATGTCTCGGTCATGGTGTGTCCCGCAACTGGGGCAGTCCCAGTCTCGAATCTCCAACGGCAACTTATCCACGATGTAACCACAATGCCCACACCGCTTAGAACTCGGAAACCATCGGTCAATCTTGACAAAGCTACGACCATACCAGTCGCACTTATATTCGAGCTGTCTGACCAACTCAGACCATGCAGCATCGCTGATGGACTTAGCCAGCTTCCGATTCTTGACCATATTCTTCACAGCCAAATCATCAACGGCGATGGTTTGGTTTTCACGCACCAATCGAGTCGTCAACTTGTGAAGAAAATCATTTCTCGCATCGCTAATCTCTGCATAGACTCTAGCGACTTCAATGATCCGAGCTTTGTGTCGGTTGTTCGACCCTTTTTGCTTACGACTCAACGCTTTTTGCGCTCGACGCAGTTTGCGGCGTTTAGCGGCAAAGCCTTTAGGGTTGGCAACCTTCCAAAGAAGTTGCTAAACGCTTTCTGGAGATGGCGCAATCCTTGTTGCAGAGGAACGCAGCTTACTTCATTGAGGAATTGCAGGTCTTCTACCTTCTTCCACGCGGTCAGCATGGCAGAGTTTCGCTATACCCAACTCGTTCTTGACGCTCGTACCAAGCCTCTGTCCTAGCGGCGAGGGCACGGTTATATACCAAACGAGTACAGCCCATCGTGCGTCTCAGCAAGGTTTCTTGCTCAGGCGTGGGATAGAAGCGGTACTTGAAGGCTTTCTGCGTCATGTCTCACATTATAGCATTTATCCTGTGAGCGACGTAGGAGATTGGGGCTGTCGACCCGTCGCTATCCCTCCCCGGCGTGAACGCACGGGGTTTCGATGACATCTTTTCTTTAAAGACTTTTTAAGTAGCTCAACACATCTGCCATTTCTTGCGGACTTGGCTGGAACTGAGGCATGGGAGGAGTTTTGCCACTGACCACCTGATCGATTAGCCCCGTAGAAGACTTGCGAGCCGAAACCCCCTTGAGACTGGGGCCGACTTTGCCATCTGCCGTCAAGCCATGACAGCCTGCACAATTCATCTGAAAAATGGCGTGCCCCTGAATCGCGTCACCCGATCGAGACAACACCTCGCGCACATAGGCATTGGGCTTGTGTAGCTGCCTAAACCCAAAAATTGTCATCACGATCGCCAGCATGGTCACCAGCGCGATCAACACGATTTTCTGCCCAAGGCTCTCAGGTTTAACGGTTTGCTCGTTCAAAAGTCTTAACTAACCGAAATGATTGCGCGGAATGTCGTTCATTAACTAAACAGATTTTAACAACTTTCGTCACGCTTTGTATAGAAATATAGACCTCAAGCCAGAGCCTAACTCTGCCCCTAGAGGCTAGTTGAGTTGAGATTTTGCAGACTGATAGGCTTAAGATAGAGACTAAGGTTATCCCGATCGACTGTATCAAACCCTTAAAAAATTAGGAGAGCACCGATGATTGAGCCAATTCTGATAGGCATTGTGTTGGGTTTGGTTCCCATTACACTGGCTGGGCTGTTTGTCGCTGCCTACACTCAATATCGCCGTGACAACCGCCTCAATATGTAGAGCGTAGAGCGTCGGCAAGATTTCGGTTCAAATGTCTTGCACTAGAGCATTTGAAGCCATTGGGATAAGGAGTGAAAGCTGCTTATCCTATTTTTTATGACCTGAATTGTGAAGTCTGATCTGGGCACTTTTGATGAGTGTTTTAATGTCCAGAAAGGAAAGATTTTCATGCCTTTTACCTTTGATGACATCATCAGTGCCTCTAGTTCCGCAGACACCTTCTCAAAGATCTTTGAAAATGCCTTCCTCCAGCAAGGCCTGCCATTATCAGAAGCTCACCGTGCGATTTTAACCGCCTGCTACAAAAATCCAGGACTTTCTCCCAGTCCTAAGAAGGTGAGAGGAACAGATCTGAAATCTGTCGCTAGAGCATGGTTAAAAAAGTATCAAGAAAGCTTCGAGAGCAGGATTTCTCAGCGTATTTCTAATCCTCTAAGAACTGTTGCAGATCCAATTATCAACACCCTTATCAAGACCCGATTGACTGGATTGACAGCCCAGCATCTTGAGCAGATCAAGTATGCTCATAGACTATCAATGTCAGCAGAGAATATTCAGGGGTTACTGCTTGAAGAATTTTTGGCTGAACAGTTAGGTGAATACGGTTGGCACTGCTGCTGGGGCGAATCTGTTCGTCACGTCGATTTTTGCAACGTAGATGGTTCTCTCTTGCAAGTGAAAAACCGCAGCAATTCAGAAAACAGCGCGTCTTCTAGGGTGAGAATCAACCAGCCCATTGAAAAATGGCACAAAGTTGAAGCAAACACAGGACTTTATCAATGGTCGTATTTCAACGAAAAATATGACACACATCGTTTCTCCGAAGAGAACTTTGTTAGGTTTGTTGAGCAGGTTTTGATACAAAATCCAGAGGCTTTAGCAGTGGAAACCAATAACCCGTGGAAATTATTGGCTGAGTCGTCAGACTAAATCCAGAGAAAGCTGGGTTTCCGATCGCTCTTCAAGATAGCCCAACGTTTCAACCGTCCAACTCACATCGTCGGTCTTGTGATATCGCGAATACGGAAAGTTTGGATAGACGATCGGAGGTTCACCCTTTAGGTGAGTCAGCAACATCTGAGCGATCGCTCGTCCTAACGAACAGGGCACCGCATTGCCAACCTGTCGATATTGATCCAGCAAATTGCCCTCAATGATCCAGTCATCGGGAAATTCCTGGATTCGCTTATATTCTTCAATGCTGAGGGGTCTGTCTGCTTCGGGGTGCGCCAAATCGGTCGCAGGCATGGCCGGGTGAGTCACCAGTGTTGGGGAAGGCTTATCCCAGGCTAACCTCCGATAAAAACCAGTTTTTCCGCCGCTTGCATGATACGACGCTCCAAGCGCTTCTTGATGCAACTCCACAGGCAAGTTCCGCCAATATTGTCCAGGTTTTAGAAGCCTGTAGTATTTGAGTCGTTTCTCAGGAAACTTGACGAAATGATGCGCATCGTTGGGCAATCCTGCCAAAGCTTCTCTTAAGGTGCGCCATCGGGGCAGCCCATGCAACCCTGTTTCCGAGTGAGTCGGCGTGAGATAGGGAAGTTTTTCGCCATCACGACTGCAAGTGATAACGACTCGTTCCCGCTGTTGCGGCGACCCAAAGTTGGCAGCGTTGTATAGGGTGAAGGAGACACTATATCCCGCGTCTCTGAGCCTTTGAGTGATGAAAAGCAAGGCCCCTCCCCGCTGCTCATCGTGAGATAAAGAGGGAAATTGACTTCCTCTCAGTTCATGAGGTCGATGCTGGAGCGGAGCAGACAGTAGACCTCGAACGTTTTCGATCACCGCAAATCGGGGTCTAAGTTCAGTGATCAAATCGATAAAGGTCAAAAAAACATTGCCACGATCGTCATTAAACCCTTGTCGCTTACCTGCGCTGCTAAACGCCTGGCAAGGTGGGCCTCCAACCATCACATCAATCTCTTCAGTCGAACTCAACCCTGCCTTTTCGCGAATGGTGGCGGCTGAATAATCTCTGATGTCCCCAATCAACGCCATATCTGGACGATTAGTTTCCAGGGTTTTTCGGGCTGCTGGGTTGACTTCACAGGCGAGCAGCACCTTGATGCCTTCCTTTTCCAGCCCTAGGTCTAACCCCATACATCCAGAAAAAAAGCTCAAGGCTTTAAGAGTTGACTGGTCTTGATTAGACATGATTTCTGAAAATTTTCTAACCCGTTGAACAGCACCGTTATCCATCCGTCATGGTAATGACAAGTTCAGTCTTTAGACTACAGGCTAGACGCGCACCCCTGGGATATAAATGGGCCACCGTCACTGACCTGATTGTTGTGTCTCTTGACCTATGGAACTTTGGACGATTAAATACGTGCTGATAAATGCCCTCGAAATTTTTCACGACAACGCTCGCTGGATGAGTTGGAACTTGTTTTTGGCGATCGTGCCCCTCATTCTCAGCGCCCTGCTGTTTCGCCGTGCTCAACTGGGGTCGTCACCGATTGCCATGCCGCCTATGTCGCTGCATCGCCGCCATCGATCGTGGCTCTGGTGGTTAGGCGTTTTGATATTCGTTGCCTTCTTACCCAACGCCCCTTATATTTTGACCGATGTCATTCACTTCATTGACGATGTGCAGCACGCTGACTCAGTTTGGCTGATCACGCTGGTGCTGATTCCGCTTTATGGGGCGTTTATCTTTGCGGGGTTTGAGTCTTATGTTTTGTCGCTGATCAACGTGGGCTATTATCTCAAACAGCGCGGGTTGGGTCGCTATATTGTCGGAACTGAGTTGGCAATTCATGCCTTGAGTGCCCTTGGCATTTATCTGGGTCGGTTTTTGCGCTTTAACAGTTGGGATCTTGTGACGCACTTAGATACCTTAGCCACGACCATTTTAGAAGATGTGCTGGCAAAGCTTCCTCTGCTGACGATCGCCCTGACTTTTCTGCTGGTGAGTGCTTTATATGTGCCGCTTAAGCAGGTCAATCTCGCGATCGCCGCTTACTGGAAACCTGATTCTAAGCGTCTGCGATCGGTAGACTCGCTGCGGTTTTGATCGCTGAAATTTCTATCGCTTTAGCCTACCCAGACGTTTTTTCTCAGCTTGGTCGAGGGCCTGATAAGTCGATTCAACCGCATCTAGGTTGACAGAAATTGCTGTGATGCCCCACTGCACTAGCGAATCAATCAAGCTGGGATATTGAACCGGGGCTAACCCACAGATCGAGCAGGGAATGTTGAGTTTGTGAGCCGTCTCGATCAGTTGGGCGATCGCTCTCAGCACCGCCGGATGATGTTCGTCAAAGGTCAGCGCCATTAACCCCTGATCGCGGTCAACCCCAAGCAATAGCTGCGTTAGATCGCTAGTGCCGATCGCGATGCCCTGCACGCCAGCCTGCACATATTCAGGCAATAAGAACAGCACAGAGGGCACTTCTGCCATAATCCAAAGCTGAAAGTCGGGATGGTCAGTTAGCCCTGCTTGCTCAACTCGCTGCCGACAAAAGATAAATTCCTCCACCGTTCGCACAAAGGGCAACACTAAGTGCACATTAGAATAGCCCGATCGATAAACCTGGCTCAAAGCCGCAAGCTCTGCCTCAAACAGATCGGGGTTAAGCACATAGCTCAGGGTGCCCCGCATTCCCAACATCGGGTTAGTCTCAAAGGGCACATCGCCGCCTTCTAAGGATCGGAACTCGTGCGATCGTAGATCTAGAGACCGATAAAAAACAGGGCGCGGCGCAAATGCACAGGCAAATTTGCTGATCTGGGTAGAGAGGCGATCGATGAGTTTGGCTTTTCGTCCAGTTTGCAGCCATAGCTGCGGATGCTGCTGGTCTAAGATATCCATCACCATTAGCTCAGAGCGCAATAACCCCACGCCATCGACTGCCAGACTTGCCGCGTGATCGAGCCGCTCAGACTGGCTAAGATTCACCATTAACTGAGTTGCGATCGGGGGTTTGACCTTTGGGGTTGCAGCCGCCGCTTGATGAAGCAGCGTTTCTGCGGACTGGCGATCGTCAAACTCGCGCTTTAGCGCCGCCGTTGCCTCATAGACCATTCCCTGACTGCCATCGATCAGCAAGAAATCTCCTGTCTTGATGCGTCGGGTTGCCATAATCGCCCCCACCACCGCTGGGATGCCTAACTCGCGGGCGATAATAGCACCGTGGCTAGTCATTCCGCCTTGCTCGGCAATCACCCCGGCTGCCTGTTTGAGCAACGGCAACCAGTCAGGCATGATCACCGACGTGACCAAGAGGGTGCCAGGTTTGAGGTCGGTGGGCAAGGGTTGAAGGTGGGTGATCACGCTGGCTTGGGCGATCGTGCGTCCTGATGCGGCGGCTAACCCAGACACGATCGGGATGCCAAACCCCTGATTAAGAGGGTCATCTAGGTTAGTCAGACCAGGCTCGATCGAGTCTTGAGCCATCAAAGCATCGTGATCTTGCACTTTAATTTGGGTCAGGTAAAGCCGGGCAGGGTGTTGACCCGTGCGATAGAGCACCCATTCTAATAAGAGCCGTGACCCAAAATCTGCGGTCAATCGGCGCGCAAGCTGCACAAACTGCTGCAACTGGTCAGCGTCTAAAACAAACTGCTGATCTTGAGCGTCACTCAATGGGTTGAGTTGCAGCGCGGGGCACCCCCGTTGACCCGGTTGAGCAGCCACTGGCTCGTCTGGGCAGCCCAAGCGATAGGCCACCGTCTTATTGCCCAGGATTTGAGAAGACACGGTGCTGTTGTCGATATTGAGTCGATAGAGATCTGGTGAGACTTCGCCGTGGGCGATCGCGGGTTCTAGCCCCCAAGTGGCGAGAATCTCCCAATCAGTTTGCGGATTTTGCAGATAGCCAGACGCGATCGCGGCTCCGATCGGCTGCACCAGCACCGCCAAGTGAATCTGGTGAAGTGAAATATCGGCTCGCTGCCAATAGATCAGGTTTCTCGCCCGAAACATCTCTGCCCAAAGCTGCTTTAAGCCATTTTCTAGAGAGATCGGATCTGACCAGCAGACTTGCGACTCTAACAGATCGGCCGCTTCAGGCGGCAAGGGTGTCTTTAGAGCGCTCAGTTTTGAGGAGGCCAGCGCCAGCGATGGCCGCAAAATCACGGCTGCGGCAGGCGGCTGATCGGGTTCATCTTCCGTCTCAACCTGTAGCGCTTTGGTCATCGCTTCTAGCTCAACTGCCCACTCGATCGGCAATGGGGTGGCCAAAAGGGTCTGTCTAATTTGCTGCGCGATCGCTTGCAGTTGTCTTGCGTCTTCGACGTTGAGCCGCAGCGATGAGTGAGCAAGGTCAAAAAAGAGCGGATCTGACCACTCGATCGTGTCTAAAAACGCTCGAAACCAGTGGTCAGAGAGCACAAACCCAGGAACGACGGGATATCCCTTCTGCCTCAGGTGGCTCAGGTGCAAGGCACGATCGCCGACCTGCGGATGCTGATTTGATGAGATCTGGTCGATCCAGTAAAGATTATCCACACGTCAGAGTGATTGAAACGAAGTCTGATTGATCTTAAAACACTGATCCCACACTCGTGAATTGCTCAACACTTAATAAATATTCGGGTTGAGTTTGGGCACGTTAACCACGTCTTGTGACGGACTTTTTGAGGATCTCTGCTGTGCGATCGCTGCTCAATCTCTTTCTTAAATCGGACTGCCCGCTTTGTCAACGCGCCACCCCGACAGAGTTTTGTGATAACTGCACGCGGCAGCTATGGCAGAGTCAGCTTCCTAACCCAACCCAGTTTTGGCATCAGCACCCCGCTGTCTTTGCCTGGGGCTGGTATACCGGAACCGTGAAGCAAGCGATCGGGCAGCTTAAATACGATCGTCAGTCTCAAATTGCGCGCCCTTTAGGGCAATGGTTAGCGCAGGCTTGGCTAGAGGCGGGTCTCGATCGGGGGCCCGTGATTGTGGTGCCGATTCCGATGCATGCTGACAAGCGTCGGCTGCGGGGCTATAACCAGGCAGAGTTAATTGCCCAACGTTTTTGTCAATTGACAGGTTATTCAATGCAGGTCAATGGGCTAGAGCGAATCCGGTCAACTGAGGCACAGTTTAACCTCTCGGCTGCTCAACGCCAACAAAACCTGCGTCAGGCCTTTAAGATTGGCAAAGCCTTTCAAAAAGAAAAGCCCAAGTATCCGGTTCTGCTGCTAGACGACATTTATACGACGGGTGCAACCGTTCAAGCTACTGTCCAAATTTTACATCAGCAGGGCATTCGAGTTAGGGGTGTGGCAACCGTTGCTAAAGCAAGACTGTGGAAAGACGAACGAGCGAATTAACAAGAGCGAGCAATCGAGGGGGGCGGAAACTCAGAGATGCCAAAAATCGGACTGGGATCTAACCCAGTAATCTGCTGAAATTCTTGGGGCGTTAAGCTGCTAGAAATGGCGTGAGTTTCCCAATCTTTTAAGCGATCGTGGACTTGTCGCAAAAATAAAACGCCTTTTTGCATCGGCACATTCATCCAATTAACCACCAGAGTTTCGACCAGGGCTAACTCAATTAACGGCATCCCATAGGTGTGCAGCAGGGCTTCTAAATCGTCAGAAAACGCTTCCGCTTCGTCGCCTTCTAGCTGATAGCTGCTGACAATATGTTGAACTCGCTGTCGATTAATTTGCTCCTTAAGGGTCATCAAACTCCAGTGATTGTCGGGATTTCTAGTTCGCTTTATCGGTCGTTGACTAATTTTAGGATATCAGTTTTTAGAGAAGCAGGTTTGCTCAATAAACGGCGATCGTTCCCGTCAAAACCTCTCAAATTCACTCACGATTAGAACTCATTTTGGTTGATTGGGTGACGCGATCGAGATGACAAGTGAGCCAAGGTGTGAGATAACCCAACTCATACCTTAGTGTCTTTAGACTTTTATGGATCTCAGATCTCTGATTCGCGAAATTCCAGATTTTCCTAAACCCGGCATTTTATTTAAAGACATTACAACCCTGTTAAGCAATTCGGCAGGGCTGACCTATACGATCGACACCTTGGCTGAAAAGTGCCGCGAACTGAACCCTGATCTGATTGTGGGCATGGAGTCTCGCGGCTTTATTTTTGGTGCGCCCTTGGCTTATAAAATGCAGGTTGGGTTTATCCCCGTTCGCAAGCCTGGCAAACTGCCTGCTGCCGTTCACTCAGTTGAATATCAACTGGAATATGGCACGGATTGCTTAGAGATTCATCAAGATGCGCTGCATCCGGGTTCACGAATTTTGATGGTAGACGATCTGATCGCCACAGGCGGCACTGCCGGAGCCACGGCGCGACTGATTCAACAAACTGGGTGTGAGTTGGTGGGCTGTGCCTTTGTGATCGAGCTAAAAGACCTCAACGGGCGACAGCAGCTTCCCCAAGTGCCGATCATCACGCTGGTTGAGTATTAGGATAAAAGACTAACTGGCATTCCCTGTTTGACCCTGAACCCCTGAACCCTGACCCACCATGACTGTATCTGTCCTCGGACACCTCCGATCGATCTGGGAGCGATTCACCGACGCAATCACCAGCGACACCTCAATATTTGTGGCAAAGCGGCTGCTGCAAGCGCTATTGACCCTGATCTTGGCCTCGGCGCTGAGTTTCTTTATCATTCAGCTATCGCCGGGCGACTATCTCGATACGCTCAGAGAAAATCCCAAAATTTCGCCCGAACGGATTGAGCAACTCAGACAGCAGTTTGGTTTGGATAAATCTTGGGCAGAACAGTATTTTTTGTGGCTGTGGCGCATTGTCACTCAGGGAGATTTTGGCACGAGTTTTGCCTATAACCGATCGGTGGTGTCGCTGTTGATCGAACGGGTTCCGGCAACGCTGCTCATCACGATTTCGTCGCTGGTGGTGACTTGGGCGATCGCGATTCCGATGGGCATTGCGGCTGCGATCTATCAACAGCGTTGGGTCGATCGCATTTTGCAAGTCTTGAGCTACACGGGTCAGGGGTTTCCCAGTCTGATTACGGCGCTGCTGCTGCTGATCTTGGCTCAAAACACATCACCCCTGTTTCCGGTCGGTGATATGACCAGCATTGATTATGCCGATTTATCGGTTTTGGGCAAAATCGTCGATGTCGGTTGGCACATGATTTTGCCGACGATCGCCCTCAGCATTTCTAGCTTTGCTGGGTTGCAGCGCATCATGCGGGGGCAACTGCTCGACGTGTTGCGGCAAGACTACATTCAAACCGCACGGGCTAAAGGGCTGCCTGAAAATCGAGTCATCTACGTCCATGCGCTTAGAAATGCGATTAACCCGATCGTGACGCTGCTCGGGTTTGAGTTTGCCAACTTGTTAAGCGGCGCGTTTATCACTGAGTTTTTCTTTAACTGGCCGGGGTTGGGGCGATTGATTTTACAGGCGGTTCAAGTGCAAGACTTATATTTGGTCATGGCTAGTCTGATGATGGGCGCAGTGATGCTGATTTTAGGCAACTTGATTGCTGATCTGATGTTAAAAGCGGTTGATCCAAGAATTGACCTGGCGGATATTAACTAACCCTGATGTTATCTGAAACCTATTATCTGATTCGATCTAGAGCCGATGGCAGCTATCTGGCTGCATACCCCGATCGTGACGATCGTGACCCAACTCGGTCGCCGCAAACGGGCTATGTGCTCTTGTTTCGTGAAAACTTTGACGCATTGAGCTATCTCAACAAACATGCAGCCGGGGTCAGCGATCGCTTCTCGGTCGAGACAGTTCCAGGAACGCAGTTAACCAAGGTGCTCGATCGCTGGGGCTTTAAAGGCTTTGGGGTGGTCGAAGACCCGCTTTTACCAAGGGTGGAATTCATGACTAAAGGACGCTAAAAATCCTACATCTATCCTCCGATAGACAAATTAATCGTTTAAACCTAGCGAAACGTCACTCCAGATACAGACGCGATCGCGGTGGAGATTGTGAGTAGATAGACGCAGACTAAATTTGAATCTATTGTCCATCTCAAAAATTTAGCTTCTATTTGGAGGAAGTTTGTATGAAGTCTCTGTTATCCACTGTTCGCTCTGTGCTCACGGCTTGTCTCTGTGCAGTGCTCATGATCTCTCTCGCCATGCCGACCCCAATGGCCTCTGCGTCGCCCACCAAAAATCAGCCCATGAAGAATGAAGCTAGCGACACCGCCAAGAAATATGAGCGCACCGCTAAAGACGCGATCGATCAGGGCGGACCTCAGGGTCTCGAAGCAGTGACCGAGCGGGCGCAAGGTGGCGCAATCAACGAAATTCAAGGCACGGCTGGCATTGAAAACATGAAGAGTCCGTCTAACTCTCAAGGTGCAGGCTCGATCGAAGAAACGCTTAAGAAATCCCTTGAAAAAGCTGAAAGCAAAGCGGGCAAGGCCGTCAAGTCAGCAAAAAACGCTATGCGTTAATTGGGTTTCTCAACCTCAAGCAGCATTCAACTCTATGACCCTAGGGGCAGATCCTTGATCTGCCCCTATTTTTTGATCTTATTTTTTGGGCCTACTTCTCAACCCGGACAGAAATTACGCTCGTCGAAAAGTTGTAGGCGGGGCCATCTAGCTCGATCGTGGTGCCCACCTTGACTTTTTCACCCCCCAACACAGGGCCGTCTTTGGTCATCTGCGCCTTGCTCACCAGCGTCAACACCATATCGTTTGCAAAGGCCACTTCAGGTCTGGGGTCTGGCAGCGCTTTGACAGAGCCATCAGGCTGAGGCACTAGCGTATTGCGAGGCAAAAACTTGACAGCCTTGAGGGTCGCTTCTCCCGATGGCTGTTTGCGGACAATAATGCTAGTTTTGTCACCCGCTTTAATCAAGCTTTTAGGGTCGGTGGCGCTGAGACCCCTCACCACCACATCTACCTCGATCGGTTTAGCCGGAGACATCTGAGCGATCGAGCCAGAGGTTCCTGGAAAGAAGAACACACCAAAAATCACCATCAAGATGACGAGTCCTGCCCCGACATCCAACAGGCTAACTTTGCCAAATAATCGACCTTGAGAATCTAGAAGAGCCATAAATACCGATTCCAGTTGCGTGATCAAAGAAGAAAGCGGACTGCAAAACTGCGCGGCGTTTCGTCCATACGGTAGTGAGTTTATAGCACGCTAGTGACGGTCAAAAATCTAAATTCTAGAGTTTTTGAGAGGCTCTGCTGACGTTTAACATCCGGGACGATCGGGATTGACCACAGCCACCGTCAACACAGGGCAGGTTCTTCTCTACAATCAGATTGGTGAATTTAGAGAACTTTGCAGCCAACTGCAACCAATTTTAAATCCTGCGCGTCTGGTGTCTAACTAGTTTGTTCTGGGGCTGGTCTGAGCACCTTAGATTCCTTCTTTATTTGAACGGGCACTTTATATGGTTAATCAACGGTTTCAACGATCGGGTCGTCGCTGGTTTTATCCCCTCGTTTCTCTAGTCGTGGCCCTGAGCATCTGGGTCGGTCAACCCCTTGCTTCTCAGGCATTTTCTTGGGCAGACTTGCTGTTAAAGGGCATTCAAGTCGTGCAGTTGTCGAGTCTTAACGATCGCCAAGAAGTCGCCCTCGGTCAGCAAATTAACGAAGAAATTACGGGCAGTCAAGTCAAACTGATTCGCAATTCCAGAATTACAGACTACGTAAATCAGGTGGGGCAGCGACTCGCGGCTAAGAGCGATCGCCCAAACCTACGCTACACATTTCAGGTCGTCGATGACAATAGCATCAACGCCTTTGCAACGATGGGCGGGTTTGTCTATGTCCACCGGGGCCTAATCAAGGCGGCCGATAACGAGGCGCAACTGGCCAGTGTGATGGGTCACGAAATTGGTCACATCGCGGCCCGTCACGCCATCAAGCAGATGCGAGAAAAGTCAATTGCCCAAGGTTTGTTAGGAGCCGCAGGACTCGATCGCAGCACGGCCGTCAATCTCGGCGTTCAACTCGCGCTCGATCTCCCCAACAGCCGCAAAGACGAATATGAAGCCGACCAGCGAGGGCTAGCAACCCTGGGACGGGCGGGCTATGCTCAATCGCAAATGGCGGTTTTTATGCAAAAACTGGTGACCAGCAAATCAGCGCCGACCTTTTTAAGCAATCACCCGGCGGCTAGCGATCGGGTCGTGCGACTCCGCCAACTGGCTCAACAGAACCCGACCTCTGGCAGTGATGGGCAAAACAGCGCCGACTATCGCGCTAGAGTCGAGGGAGCCTAAATCCTTCAGCGTTCTCAGCGATCGACTGACCTGTTTCTCAAGGCATCTCGGTGCATCGTCTGCCTTTTGACCAGAAGCCGCCGCAAAACGCTTCATCGAATTTACATCTTTTTCAAATCCTGGGCCATAAAGGTCAGAAGTTTGTAATCCTGAAGACAGGACGTTTCTCAACGATCCTTCAAAGCGTCCTGAATTTCAAAGATTTTGCCTGATTTGCCGCTTTAATCAGTGGTTATGAGGAATATGGGAAGTCGATCGTCAAAATCAGCCATAGCTGTAGATTTAGTGATAGCTGTAGAATAGGTCTTCTTGGAGAGTAGTTGTGACTCAGGAATTCTATATTTCTGTGACTCCGGTCAGAGAAGACGAGTATTGGATTCGCACTGAACGGGTGTCACCAGGGGTGCCCTTAGCCGAAGAACTAGTCACCTGGAGCGTTGATGACTGGCTAGCACAGGCCAGTCAACTGATGCATGACCCGCTCTTGGGTCTGCTGCGGGGGCATCTTCCGGGGCGATCGCCCAAGGGCAACGCGGCAGATTCTCTGTCTCATAGCTTGGTGTCTTTGGGGCAAACTCTCTACGACGCTCTATTTCAAGGCACCATTCGCGATAGCTGGATGACCGCTCAGGGGGTAGCCCAAAATCGTCGTGAAGATCTGCGGCTGCGGCTAGGTCTGCGGGGCGATCGCTTGCCTCGCCTGCCGTGGGAAGTGCTCAATGCGGGAGGCCGCCCCCTCGCCACGGGCACTGACGTGATTTTCTCGCGCTATCAGTCTGCCTTTGCGCCGATGGCCACCGTGTTGCCGTCTCAGCCGCTGCCAGCTTTAGAGAAAAATCAGCCCCTCAAAATTCTCATGGTGCTGGCGGCCCCCACCGATCAAGAAGTTTTGGCGCTGCGCCAAGAAGCCAATCACTTAAATGAAGAACTTCAGCGAGAGCAGGCGACGCGATCGGGCACGGCCCCTTTGCCCGCGATCGAACTCACTATTTTGGATCAGCCCGGCCGAGAGCAACTCACCCAGGCGTTAGAACAAGGCTGCTATCAGGTTTTGCACTATGCCGGGCACAGCAATCTGGGGGGGTCGGGCGGCGATTTATATCTGGTCAGCGATAAAACGGGGCTGACAGAGGTTTTGAGCGGCGATGACTTAGCGGGGCTGCTGGTGAACAACGGCATTCGCATGGCGGTGTTTAACTCGTGTCGGGGCGTTTATACAGCCACCTCTGACCCGGCGAGCGAAGCCGAAACCGGAAACTTGGCAGATGCTCTGCTGAGGCGCGGCGTTCCGGCTGTGTTGGCAATGGCAGAGCGCATTCCAGACGATGTGGCGCTGACCTTGAGCCGTCTGTTTTATCGCAACTTGCGGCAGCGATCATCGATCGACCTCAGTCTGAGTCGGGCCCGACAAGGGCTGCTGTCTTCCTACGGCTCTCACCAGTTATATTGGGCGCTGCCGATTTTGTATCTGCATCCCGACTTTGATGGCTATTTGCAGCCGCCGTTAGAGAGTGAAACTCCTCAGACTCGGTTTGATGAGCGCCCGATCGCGCCTCGCCTTGCCGATCTGCCCTTAACAGCCCCTCCTCTAGCGGTAGATGCCGAAGAGATCGCTGACTATGAAGAGCCAGACGAAGCCGATCGCGATGCCGTTCTTGACTTGTTTAGACAGTTAGCCGGGGAGGATGCCAATCCGTTTAGAGAGCGGGCTGAAGACGAGCCTCTGTTTGACCAGCAAACCGAGCACGAGTCTGACTTGATCAAGCTAGAACTCAACGAGGCTAAGGACTATATCACCCTGGGCGATGTGCTGTTTGCTCAGGGAAATGTGGTCGGCGCGATCGGAGTGTATGGAGACGCGATTCAGCATCAGCCATCGGCTGAAGCTTATAGCAAATTGGGCATCGCCCTCGAAGCCTACGGCGATCAAATTCCCCAAGCGATCGCTGCCTATCAGTTGGCATTGCAGCTAGACCCGCGCTATGAGCACGTTCAGCAAAACCTACAGCGGCTCTGTGAGGCGCACAATCTCCCTGATGCAGAGGTCTCTTTGGCGCTAGATCCTAAACCTTTACTGAGTCAGTCAGCGATCGTGCAACCGACTGCTGTCACCGTCACCCAGCCGACTCAACCGGGGACCTCTGAGACCACCCCAGCCCCCAGCGATCGGGTGTTTGGGCAGATGCCCCAAAAATCAAGGTTGCGTCTGCCTTGGCGACCCGCGATCGCCAGTGTTGGGCTGGCATCGGCGGTGGTGCTGGGCCTTTGGGGCATTTCTAAATATGGGGGGGCATCTAACCCCAGCCCAGATGAGCTTCTACGGCAGATTCCTAGTCTCGATCAGCCCTCTAGCCAAACGCCTGCCAATGTTGCTAAGGCTGAGACCAATAACCTGACTGGGATTGCCATGACCAGCTTTAGCCAAGGCAACCTAAAAGCCGGGCAAGAAGCGGTCGAGGCATTGCTCGATCGGGGCGCTTTGCCAGCAGCGGGGTCTGCCTTGCAAACCCTTCCAGCCGAGAAAGATGGGGCAGCCATCAGTTTTCTGCGGGGGCGATTGGCCTGGCAGTTTATGAAGACCAACAGCGGCAGCTACAGCGGCGAAGATGCTCGTCGCTATTGGGAAACTGCCCTTAAAGGCACCCCAGACCCCCGCTATTACACGGCTTTAGGGTTTGCTTACTATCGAGAAGGCAATCTCAAGCGCGCCAGTGATGCCTGGATTCAGGCTATTAAGCGCACTGAGCCACAAAAATCTGGCACCGAGACCCTGAAAACGCCTGCTCAAGAGACGCTCTTTGCCTACGCAGGCTTGGCGCTGGTCACCATGAAATCTACCGCAGGTCAGCCTGCTGATCAGCAGAGTCGGCTTAAAGGTGAAGCCGTGAAGCTGCGGGATCAAGTGATCAGACAGGCTCCTCTACAGTTTCAGCCCGATGCTCTCGCTAAAAACTGGCTCTGGAGCGAAGCAGCGATCGCTGACTGGAAGGCACTCTTGGCGGTGAAACCTTGATTAGAGAATCTTGATAAGGAATGTGGAGCGATTAAGGTGCACCTTCTCGCCCGCTCTCTAAATAGCTATGGTGTACGAAGTCTTTGGGGCTGCGTTTCGATCGGCTTCAGCCCCCTAAATCCCCCACTTTGGGGGACTTTTACAGGTTATTTAATCCACAATCCTAAAGATAGTTAGACAGCGACGTTTGCTTGCGAATATCCATCAAGTCTGCCAGGCTAGCATCGCCCCAATCTAGCGGATGGTTTTCTTCGGGTGGCAGCACGGTCACGGTGGGCTGGGTCTCAACGGGTGGCGATCGGCGCGGCACGGCATCGCCCGCAGACTGTCTAGACAGCTTAGACTCGGCGGATGGAGACGGGGGATGGGCGACGGTCTCAAGCGGCTGATCGGGGAAGGCGGTTTGGCGTTTGATTACCAGCCCCCGCTGGGCTTTAGCAGGCGTAAATTGCTTAGACAAGAGCAGAGAAGTCACGCCACAACTGACGGCGATCGCCATCAGCAGCCCCAGCGAAGAAGCAGGTTTTGCCTGAAGTCGCGGTTTGAGCAGGGCAGTCTGAGATGCGTCTGCGCCGATTTCGGGCTGAGACTGTTCGACCTCGAAGGTGTCAACGTGGGTTAGCCCGGTCGCGCTAAACCAGATGATGGCTACCAACAAGACCCAAACTCCGCTCCACAGAAGAACGGGATAGCGCTGAACAAAGGCAACTAATTGATTGATTAGATGCCAGGCTGCCCTGATCTCACCAGGCGTTTCCGACATCTTTTCGGGAGAATGGCGAACAGAACTCTTTGCAAAGAGCGGTCTTCGATGATTACCTTTGATGCTTGTTCTTCCCATGACGCTTTCTAGGAAACTCGTTTAGTCTAATGAGTTCAGATCTTAACTGAATAATTTCTCACTTGGCTAATAATCGCCGATCGCTCATCCTCAGAAACTTAATCATCCCACCGTAACTGTGGTGTTATTGGCTGACAACGATCCCCCATAGCATAGACCCGATCGCGCCTGTTGCAACATGCTGCGGCAACAAATTCCAAATCGGCTGCCGGGCGATTTTTTGAGTCAGAAAAACACTCAACCAAAATGAGAAAATGAAGGTCACGCCTTGAAGAAAGGCGATCACAGCAGGATCAGCGACGGCGATCGGGAGAGAAAGATTTTGAGTCTCTGCGCCAAAGGTGGCGATCGTTACGGGAATGATCCGTCCGGCTTCGGTCAAGCCTAATCTCAGATAGTGGGCCAGACTGCTGCCCAACACGATCGGCAAATAGCCATAGGCCAGTTCTAAAAAAGGCCGCGGCTTGGCGTTAAAGAGACGAATCAAGGCATGGGCGACCAGGGCGATCGCAGCAGGAATCAGCAGCGCCACAACCGACACCCCCGCATGAATGCCAAAATTATCTAACTGAAGATTTAAGCCAACCTGCTGTTCAATTTCGGGCAATCGATGCAAAAACACGGCACCAAACAGCAAAAATAGCAGGGCGATTTCGGCGTAACTGGGTTTGTGAGTCGTCCAAAGCTCAATCCCAGGAGGTCGAAAATTGAGTTCAACCGATCGGTGGGGGCAGGCTTTGAGACAGGTCATGCAGAGAACGCAATCTTTGTTGTCTTGCAGTTGCGCCGGGTGAGAATAAACCGGACAGCCGCCCGTCTCTAGACCTTCGCCCTTTTGAGGGCCGCCTTTATAGCATTGATAGGTTGTGCAGCTAGCCGAGCAGATGCCCTGCTGGGCGCGCAGTTCGACCATTGATAGCTTGGCAAACAGACCGTTCATGCCCCCGATCGGGCAAAGATAGCGACACCAAAATCGGCGCTCAAACAGCAGCGAAAAAATCACCGCCCCGGCCGTGATCAGCAGCAGCAGACAGCCCGACAGATAGGCCACATTTTCGAGATTCCACAGTTCTTCCCACAGCAAAATCAGGGCAAACAGGCCAAATAGAAACCAGCCGCCCCAAGTTTGGGCTTCTTGACGGGGCCAGGGTTGAAGCTGACGGGGATAAATCCACAGTGAGATTTTTTGGGCCAGTTCGCCGTAGATCATAAACGGACAAACCGCACACCACAGCCGCCCCACAAACGGAAAGGCCGCCAACATCAGCATCCACCACCACGCCCAGAAGAAATTGAGCGCCACGTTACGATCGCGGGTTTGCGGGCCCCAGATCAGCACCGCGACCACGACCGCAAAAAAGCCTAACGTGAAGCCATAATTCAAGCGATCGGGATACCAAGGGCTGCGAAGAAACTGCCGCAACTTGGGATAAGCATTAAGCAAATTGAGCCGAAACCGCCGATTTTTGAGACTCGCTGACCAAAAAACTTCCTCGGTTAGCTCAGAGGCTCCATCGGATTGGGTGAGGGCGCGGGCGATGAGACTTTGTAGCTCGATCGCGTTGCCCGGAAAGTCATAGCCTTGCAGACGACGCAGTGCTTCGGGCGTGATTTTGGGCTTGAGAATGCCTCTAGAGCGACACAGCAGGCTGAGATAATATTCAATCTGCACCTGAATATCTGCCTTGCGAACTCTCAACGGCGGAATTTTGATCGTGTGTCCGACCAGCTTTCCGCGCTCTAATCGTGGCAAAACTTTCTCAGAAGTCATCATGATCCGGGCTTCACACCGTCGCAGAGCCGGGGTTGTGTCGTCGCGATCGAGGGGACTAAACTCTCCAGTTGCCAGCAGTTGAGCCAATTTCTCTTCTAGCTCAGGGGGAATTGACTCTAGATTATTGAGCAAAAGTGTGCCACGTCCGATCCAATCTAGCAGCCCTGGTTTGCCGCCAACCCGCCCAAATAGCTCGGCTCCACTCGGTTGCAGCGTGTTGCAGTTGACCTGAATCATCGGTTCTTTACGATCGCCCGACCCAAAATGAATCAGGGCGGCCGTGTTGTCTTTTTCTAACCCAGGTTCGCCAAAAATCAAAACGGATTGGCGATCGCCCGACGCTTTTTTAATCTCTTGCCGAATTCTGATCGCATAGCGACTGGTGCCGACAATGCCCCGTCTGACCTTGGGCACCACATAGGGGCGCAGCGCGGTCTGTCTCTCTCGTTCAAAGGCGAGTTGAGATGAGACCAGTTCTAACTCGGTTGCCAGAGAGCGAGAAAACGTCTGGGAAATCTCTGGGTATTGCTGAGTCAACGTCAAAAACTCTGCCCGCGGAATCGTCCACAGCACACAATCACTGAGGGTAATGGTGGTGTCTTCAGCCGCCGCGTTAATCAATAACTCTTTGAGATAGACGATCGCACCGGGCAATAAACTCGTTGCTTGGGCAACCCCCGTCTGACTGGTGCGATAGCTCTCAACCCGCCCTGTGTGCAGAATATAGACTGCCGGAGGAATCGTGTCTTCTAGCACTAACCGCCGATTTTCCTGCACCGATTCTGCTTGAATGGCCGTCACGATCGCGCCCAGTGTTTCCTCTGAAAGCGACTCTAAGACCGTGTTTTGCTTTAACCAACTGATCTGCTCTGCTTGATCCATGGCGTTTTTAGTCGGGCGATCGGGGTTCGACCTTTATGACTTATCACGATCGCAGCCCTCGCCTTTGCCCAGAAGATCAATCTTTACGTCCGACAGAATTAGAAGTTGAAAGCCCACTAGTAGCGAATGCGGGGATCGATATAGGCGTTGATCACGTCGATCGCGATGCTGGCTAGGGCGACGATCGCGGCAAAAAAGACGATAATTCCCTGCACGGTGGGATAGTCGCGTTGGGCGATCGCCCGATACAAACGATTTGCGAGTCCGGGCCAAGAGAAGGTGACTTCGGTTAAAATTGTCCCTCCTAGCAATGCTGCTAGCGTTAATCCTAAAATTGTAACGACTGGAATCATCGCGTTCTTAAGCGCGTGGTTAATGAGAATCTTGCGTTCGGGAATGCCTCTGGCTCTGGCGGCTTCTACATAGTCGGATTTCAGTGTTTGTTTGAGATTAACGCGAACGATGCGTTCAAAGATGCCGCTAATCAACACGCCAAGGGTGAGCGAGGGCAGCGCCAGATAATATAAAGCGATGAAAAACTGATCGAGATGAGCACTGAGCAGGCTATCGATCGTATACAGTCCGGTGATGGCTTGAGGGGCCGGAACCGTAACGGGAAACCGAGTGCCCAAGGGAAACCAACCGAGTTGCACTGAGAACACTAACTGCAACAGCATTCCCAACCAAAATAGAGGAATGGAATAGGTGATAATGCTAAACAATCGACCGCCGACATCAATGGCGCTATTGGGTTGAGAGGCAGAAAGAATGCCAACGCCAATGCCGACGATCAGCGCGATCGCCATGCTGACGATCGCTAGCTCAACGGTTGCCGGAAAAAACTTACCAATGATCTCCCACACGGAATCTTTGCTGATTAGTGATTTGCCCAGATCTAGATGCAGCAATGACCCCATATAGTCAAAATATTGCAAAATTAGCGGTTTGCCTAAGCCTAACTGGGCGCGCAGCGCTTCTTTGGCGGCTTGGGGTGCTCGCGGGCCTAACAGTGCATCGATCGGGTCTCCGGGCGTGGCTCTCAGCAGCAAAAAAACCAGGCTTGTGATCAGCCACAGCATCAATGGGGCAAACAAGACCCGCGACAAAATGTAGTAGCGCAGAGAACTCGATCGAGACATGGCTTCACTCAAACAGAGAGGTTTATTGATTGTCTTTTAGTTTGGTTGTTGCGATCGCTCTTCAACTCAAGTCTGATGATTTTAGGACTTGTGTAGTGTGCTAAACGGAACTTTTTGCGTCACTTCTAGTTGAGCGCCCTGAAGGTTTTTTTGAGCAAATAAATAATCTTTGCTTTGCCAAAGGGGAATAAACGGCACGTCTTGAGCTAGGACATCTTGCAGTTCAGTAAAGATATTTTTTCGGGTGGTGGGGTTGAGTTCTTGACGACTGCGATCGAGGAGCCGATTGACCCGATCGCTATAATAAAATGACCCTTGCGAAAAACTCTGTCCTTCTTCACATCCGTTTTTGGCACTGCCTTTAGAGCATTCTAAAAATGGATAAATGTAGTTATCTGCATCCAGAAAGTCAGGAGTCCAATCTAATAAGAAAATCGGATAAACGCCTTTTTCTAAATTTTTATAGGCAGTGGTCGATTCAATGCTGTTTAAATCAATTTGCATCAGTCCGCCCAGTTTTTTTTGCACGATCGCTTTCAGCGTTAACGCGGCCATTTGATCATTGCTTAAGTTAGAGCGATACCAAAGCTCGATCTTGAGCGGATTTTGGACTGAATAGCCAGCTTTTTGCAGCAGTTCTGTTGCTTTGTTGACGTTGCGATCGCCGTAGGTTTCAAAGACAGGTTTCTGCACAGCTAGGGTTGCCGGAATCAAACTATAAAGAGGTTCAATTTGCCCCTGAAAGACACGATCGCGCAGCAGCGGCCGATCGATCATGGCAGCGATCGCTTGCCGCACTTCTAACTGGTTCAACGGCGGCGAATTCAGATTTAGAGTCAGATAGCTAATGCCACTCCCAGACTCTTCAATAATCTGCCATCCGGCTTCTGCTTTTTTGTCTTGCAGCGCCCGAATTTGATCGAGGGCTAGACTTTGATAAGCAATGTCGATCGCGCCCGTGCGAAAAGCGTTAAACAAATTGGCAGGGCTAGAGAAAAACTGGATATCAATGCCCTGGTTAGCGGGCTTTTTGCCCCAATAGCGATCGAACGCCTCTAGCTGCATCGAGTCGGTGCCATATCTCACCAGCTTATAAGCGCCTGTGCCCACAAACTGATCGGCTTTGAACGACCCTTCTTTTATCTCATAAGCGCCAGGAGACACCGCACAGGCTCCTGAAAACGCCAGCAGCGACGGAAAAGCAGCAAAGGGCTTTTTGAGTTTAATCGTTAGCTCATAGTCTGCCGATGGCACGATCGTGTCAACGCTATCAGCAATCAAAAACGAAGGAGCGCCGCCGTTTTTAACAAATCGCTGGAGCGAAAACGCCATTGCTTTGGCATTAAATGCAGTTCCGTCATGAAACACCACGCCCTGACGCAGCGGAATCTTATAAATTAAGCCATCAGCGCTGACCGTTGGAAGCGCGATCGCCAGTTGCGGCTCCAGTTCACTGGTGCCCAGCTTATAGCTATAGAGCCGATCGCCCAAGTTATAGAGCAAATTGCCCGAAAAAATATTGTAAGCATCGGCAGGGTCGATCGTGCTCACGGTCGCCGTGGTGCCTAGGGTGATTCGCCCACTTTTACTGGCTGAACTCAAATCGGGAGTGGCGCGATTGCAACTCACGGCTAAAATGCAGCACAAACAGAACAGCACCCAAGACTGAAGACGCTGCCACAACGGGTTAACCATAAACCGGGGCTTCTAAAATAAGGTATAGACAGTTTATCTCAGTTGCGAGAATTCTCAGTTTATTCTGCTGCCTAGAGAGGAACTTAGGGACGCGCAATTTAATAGAGTCTCAGGAAAGTCTCTTTGCTTCGGTCAGCGAGGTTCGCTCCCTTGACTTTTAAAATAATCGCTATACTTGGCTGCAACGTTTATCAGCATGTGTTCTGACAAAATTGCGTATTGAGCGCAGATTCAGAATTTTTGCCTTTTCTGTCAACAAATCCTGTTAACGCTCAAGTAAAATCTATCAACAAAGCTTCATTCATAAGATTTGCTTTAATACGCCTCTTATTTTTGTAGCAAAACTTATGAATACAGGAAAGAAACCTCCTGACAAAGCAACCTTTCTCAAGTTTGTTGGAACAATCTCCTGAATCTTGAAGCAAACCCGATCGCGATCGCAGTGTTCGCTGGTTGCGCTCAAGCATCTCCCGCGTCAGGTTAAGGACTCGCAATTTAACAGAGTCCCAGGAGAATCTTTTTGCTTCGGTCAGCGAGGTTCGTCGTTTGAGTTAACCCTATTAAAGGGTTCTGCAACAAAGGCGGAATTCTATTAAATTGCAAGTCCCTTAGGTCTGGATGCGCTTCCCTGGCGACTTATCAGACATCCTTCTAGAATTAGCGTAGGTCTTAAAGCTTCGATCGTGACTCTATGAAAGATTTAACTCAAGCAGTGGTCATCGGTGGCAGCATCGCCGGACTGCTCACCGCCCGCGTCTTGGCTGACTTTTTTGATGCCGTGATTGTGGTCGAGCGCGATCGCTTGCCGACTCACCCTGCAAACCGCACCGGAGTGCCTCAATCGCCTCAACCTCACGTCTTGTTTACGAGAGGGTATGAGATTTTAGAAGAGCTATTTCCGGGCATTGGCAACGATTTGCGTCAGGCGGGCGCGATCCCGATCGACTGGGCCCGCGAGTTTCACTATTTCAACGAGGGCGCTTGGAATTGTCGCACCGATCAGCCGACTTCTATTGCGTCGTTCACCTGTTCGCGGCCGCTGCTAGAGTGGGCAATTCGGCAAAAACTGGCGGCTCTTTCTCACGTCAAGTTTGTCGATCGTCATCGCGTCACGGGCTTATTATCCAAAAACGAGAAAATCACGGGCGTTGAATTGGAATTGATGCCTGAAAGAACCCGATCGCACCTCCCAACCTCCTTGGTAGTTGATGCGAGTGGTCGGAGGTCTGCGGCTCCCAAGTGGCTAGAACGGGCCGGATTTGGGTCGCCCTCAGAAACTGTCGTCAATCCGTTTTTGGGCTATGCGACTCGCCGCTATAAAGTGCCCGCCCACCACGCAGACGACTGGAAGGTGATGCTCATCTCTCAGCAGCCGCCCGACGCAACGCGATTAGGCTATCTGGCAAAAATTGAAGACGAACAATGGATCGCGACCTTGGGCGGATATGGGCACGACTTTCCCCCGATCGACGAGTCTGGATTTCTAGATTTTGCCCGTAGTCTTCAATCTTCGGCGTTCTATGATGCGATCGTGGCCGCAAAGCCTGTTTCTGAGATTTATGCTCACCGTGCGACCGCCAATCGCTGGCGACACTATGAAAAAATAAATCTGCCTGATGGCTTCGTGGCTCTAGGAGATGCGGTCTGTGCGCTGTGCCCGGTCTATGGGCAAGGCATGACGATTAGCGCTCTGTCTACTCTGGTGCTGCGAGATTGGCTAGGCAGTGGAAGGCTGAATTCGGCTGATTTTCAGCGTCGGCTGGCTCAAAGCAACCGCTTTCCGTGGATGCTGGCGGTTGGGCAAGACTCGCGATTTTTGAGCACCGAGGGACGATCGCGCTCTAACTGGGCTGAGAATTTGCTCAGTGGCTATGTCAAAAAATTAATGAAACAAACTAGCGTCGATTCAGACATGAACACGCTGTTTATGGAGATTGCCCACCTTCTAAAATCGCCTGCGGCTTTCTACCATCCCAAAATTGTGTGGCAGGTGATCAAACGCTGGAATGCTTAAGGAGCTTTGACAATTACTTAAGGTGGAGCAAGACGTTTCATCTCCCTTCCTGTAGTTTCCGCTTCATTTCTAAGTACTGCTGAAACTTGGGATCAGAGATTTGTTGATCAACAAATTTTTCCAGTTCATCCTTCATGCTGCTGTCGATGAACTGGCAGTATTCCCTGAATAACTCTCGTTTGCCTTCAGGTAGGTAGAACCCTACATATTCTTGACCTAGACGCTTTTCAGGCACGATCTGATCAGAATCTCTGTGCATTCATTAAGATGGGCGGAGGGAGAATCGAACTCCCATACCTTTCGGTGCCACATTTTGAGTGTGGTGCGTCTACCAGTTTCGCCATCCGCCCTTGGATTGCGTTTCGTTATTATAGCCTGTTGCTTGCTTTTTTAACAACGACTGATAACTTTGGCTGCTGGCCCAGCGATCGATTTCTCTCGCCCTCAACACAGGCACCGGATGGGTTAACTGAGCCGTCTGCATCTGCTTGAGCAGTTGACCCACCTCAGTTTTGCCCACCTCATCATAGGCTCGTGCCTGAGCGATGAAGGCATCTAGATTAAGTTGACTCGCCAGAGACGGCGACCCGCCTGTGAGCTTCATCATCACAGACATGATCGTTCTGGGGTCTTGAGTCGCGAGGAGAGCCGCCCGATCGCACGTAAATTCTGCACAGCGCACCCATTCTAAAATTTGAGCCTGCAAACCCTGCGCGATCGCGCCCCCCAAAGGAAGCTGTCCGGCAGCTAAAACCATAATATTTGCCAGAGTCAAATAAACGCCGTGGTCACATTTGAGGTGCCCTAGCTCATGGGCAATCACCGCCTGAATCTCTTCTGGCGTGAGCAACTCAATCAGCGAGGTGTGCATCACGATAAACGGCTGTTTGCCTCGCATCGCAAAGGTGTAGGCGTTGGGCACAGGATTTTGACGCACGTAGAGTTGCGGCGGCTCAATATCCAAGACTTGACAAGCTTCTAGCAGCAGGTGGTGAATTTGAGGAAGCTGTTGCTCACCAACTAGAATGCTCGAAGCAATATTTTCTAAATAGAAAAACTGTTCTGCCACAGGGCCCAGCAGATTGCGGATCAGCAGATCCAGTCCAGGTAGCTGTTTCAGCGAGTTGGTGGCTTCTAGATCTAACGGGTGACGAAACTGATCCGCCTTTAAGCCAATGAGGAGCGACTTTGAGAAAGACATGAAGGTAGTCAAAAGGGACTCTCAACGTCAGTATAGCGATAAGCCCAAGGGGTTGAAGAGAGAAAAGCCGTGAATCTCTCTACGATCGCTCTCAAAGCAACAACCTAAAAAAGGGCACAGCAGGACGGTGCCCCTTTTTGTCCCCACCCAAGTCCCGGATTCTAAGCAGGTGAACTCAGGACGCTTGGCTCGATCGGGGGTGTCGTCGGCTCCAAGTCAGAGGGTTCTTGGACGCGCTGGAGTTTAGCGCCGAGCTTTTTCAGCTTTAGTTCCAGGTGTTCATAGCCGCGATCGAGGTGATGCAACCCCTGAATCGTCGTTTTGCCTTCTGCTGCCAACGCCGCCACCACTAGCGCCGCCGACGCTCTCAAGTCAGTGGCAACCACAGGCGCACCCGACAGCATCGAGACCCCCCGCACGATCGCGTGATTGCCCTTAACCCGAATGTCTGCCCCCATCCGATTCAGTTCGGGCACATGGCCCAAACGGTTTTCAAACACGGTCTCGCTGATCACGCTATCGCCTTGGGCTAGGGTCAGCAGCGACATAAACGGGGCTTGCATATCGGTGGGAAACCCTGGATAGGGAAGCGTCTCGATGTCTGTTGAGCGATAGCTCTGACTCGGCAGAATTCTCATTTGTTTGGGGCTATCCATCACGACTCGGATGCCCATGTCGCGCATCTTAGCGAGAACGGCAGTCAAATGGTCAGGAATAATCGGCGATAGGGTGATCTCCGATCGGGTCATCGCCCCCGCCAGCAAAAAGGTGCCTGCCTCAATGCGATCGGGAATAATGCTGTAATCAACCGAGTGCAGACTGGGCACGCCGGAGATCACGATCGTGTTGGTGCCTGCGCCGCGAATTTTGGCTCCCATGGCCCGGCAGAAATTGGCTAGATCTGCAACTTCGGGTTCTTGAGCGGCGTTCTCGATCGTGGTTTCACCCTCGGCTAGGGTAGCGGCCATCATCAGAGTTTCAGTTGCGCCCACGCTGGGGTAATCGAGGTAGATCTTGGCTCCCTGAAGTCGCTTGCTGGGCCCCGTCACATAGGCATGGACGATGCCATGCTCGATCTGCACATTTGCGCCCATCGCCTGCAAACCGCGCACATGGAGATCAACGGGGCGGGCCCCGATCGAGCAACCTCCGGGCAAAGGCACCCGCGCTACGCCCATTCTGGCTAGCAGAGGCCCGATGATAAAAAAGCTGGCCCGAAGCTGGCTGACCAACTCATAGGGCGCTTTTGTGTGACTGATATGAGACGCATCAATGTCTAAAACGTCGGCATTCTGGGTGAGCTTGACCCCCAGCGCGGCTAAAATCTCGCCCATCCGGGTGACATCGGCTAACTGAGGAACGTTACGAATCCGGCAATCTTGGGGGCAGAGGAGCGCTCCGACGATGATCACCAGCGCCGAATTTTTTGCGCCGCTGATATTGACGTGACCACTCAAAGGCGTTTTGCCCCAGATTTGAAGCACTGAGCTAGTTTCTTCGGGTGAAGATTGAGAGTTGGGTAGGCTGAGAGCGGAAGTAATGGGTTTGTCCTCCAGGTTGACGCTAAATTTGGTTTTGATTCTACCGGAAAGATCGCGGATGTCCAGACTTTGAAGTGACAGCCAACAAAAGTCAACCGTGTAGCTGTGATCTCGATCGCTGACCCGCGACTAAAAAGTTGTTGACAGCGGGGCCCATATGCTGAAAGATTGTAGATTGTGACGCACAAATGTCTCATGCGGGACTGGCGGAATTGGTAGACGCGCTAGATTCAGGTTCTAGTGTTCGCAAGGACTTCCGGGTTCAAGTCCCGGGTTCCGCATTGGTAGGGGCTATCTCTTTTGAGGAGTTCGTGAACGCACGGGTCTCTGGTAAAGCTCGATAAGCTCCTTGATAGCTGCAAGTTTGCTTATGGGTGATTAGTGATTTGTAACGAAACTTTAATCACTTCAGGCGCATTGTTTTAACCTTTTCGCAGAAGTTCTTCAGAGATCCTTCTAACTCACTGACTGAGGAATGTCCCCTTACGCTATTCTCGGTTTCCTAAACCCCAATGTTGACGAGCCTGCAAAATCCTTTGATCAAGCAATTGCGGAAGCTGCACCGCGCCAAAGAGCGGCGAGAACAGCAGCTTTTTCTATTAGAAGGGACGCATCTGATAGAAGAAGCGTGTGCGGCTCAGTTTGCGTTAGAGACGGCCTGCCACACTGAGGCGTGGCGATCGCAGCACCCAGACCTATGGCAACACCTGATCGACACGGCCCAGCGAGTTGAGTTAGTCAGTGCGGACGTGCTGAAAGCGATCGCCACCACTGTCGAGCCTGATGGCGTGATCGCGACAGCAGAGCGAGTTCAGGCGCAGCCTTTACAGTTCACTCAGTTGGGTTTGATGCTAGAAACGATTCAAGACCCCGGCAATTTGGGAACAATGATCCGCACGGCGGCGGCGGCAGGCGCAGAAGGCTTGCTGATCAGCGATGACAGTGTTGATTTAGACAACCCTAAAGTGCTGCGATCGTCGGCAGGTCAGTGGTTTCGATTGCCGATGGCAGTGAGCGCTAATCTGACAGCAGACGTGCTTAAATGCAAAGCAGCAGGGATGCAGGTGATCTCAACCATTCCCACGGCACCTCAGACCTATTGGGAGGTCGATTTTCGATTGCCGACGTTGATTTTGCTGGGCAACGAAGGAGCAGGGCTGTCTCCAGAGTTAACCGATCTCGCCGATCGCCAAGTATCGATTCCCTTAAGTCGGGGCGTAGAGTCGCTGAATGTGGCCATTTCTGCCGCGTTGATTTTGTATGAGGTGAAACGGCAGAGAGCTTAAAAATCGTCGATCCCCGCTAGACAAAGCTCAGACTCATTTGTGTAGAGCGGGATCTTGCCAAGTCTCAGAGGTCTGGGCTAACAGTCCAACGGTTTCAGGCTTAGGGTCAACCAAAGGCTTTTGAGAGCGGCTATCTGGCGTTTGGCTGTCAAGATTTAACTTAAAGAAATCTTGGGTGAGCGGATCATGAGTAACTAACGTGCGATCGAGCCAGTGTCCCCGCCCCGATTCTAAACTCGCTAAGGGGTCAGACTGCCGCAATTGTTGATAAAACGGCGAGTCTAAAACGGCGGCAAACCGCGAACTTTGTCTCAGAAGAGGATGAGCCGCCTGAGAGGAGGGCACAGACTGGTCAGACACAGGCTGAGTCGAAGCCACCCCGATCGCCACCAGTGCCCCCATTGAGGCAACCCAACTGCCCAAAGCCACGATCGTTAACCACTGTTCAAATTTTTTGTTCATCCCTAGGCTCTACAAACTGCTCAGGCAGTAGTCGTTTTCGAGGTGTTTAGTTCCCCAGGGGCATTAGGGCTTACAGACGCTCATCACGGTCTAAAAAGTCAGATCTCACAGCGTTGCTTTTTGAAAGCTGGCAAATGTGCCGTTGGTGCTGATTCAACTGTATAGCCTTTTTGAGAGGTCGGCAAGGGTAGGTCTGCTGCAATGTCAATAGTCAATTGACGTAATCAATTACGAAATTTTGCTGAAGCTAGACTCCGCTTTAAACTGACATGGTTTGTCAGCTTTTTGCGTAAGATGAACCCCAGTTGGAAAATGCCCCTCTATCATCAAACTGCTTTTAGGCGGCGTTGACTGCTATCTGTGTGCCAGAAATATCTCGAACTGTTGAGAAGATGTTTAAACCTACTGGTTTCGACATTTTTCGATATCTTCTGAGATCAGCGGCTGTCTGTAGAACATCAACTCAAGGACTTGAATCAATGACGATTTTGAACTGGGTGAAATTTAGCTCTATCAGGGTTGGCGGAGTTTTAGCAGCCCTCATCTTGGCGGGGGCGGTGATAGGCAGCACCGTTTTTAGCAGCAGTGCTCAACCTGCCCTCAACACCCAACTTTTATGGTATGGACAATCTGCTTTTAAGTTAACGACCCCTGCGGGCAAGGTTTTGTTGATTGATCCCTGGCTCACTAACCCCGTTAACCCGACTGGAAAAGCGGATTTGGCAAAGCTCGATCGGGCCGATCTCATCCTGATCACTCACGGACATTTTGATCACGTTGGCGACGCAGCGGCGATCGCTCAAAAAACAAACGCTAAACTTGTGAGCACGGCTGATTTAGGTCAAGCCCTGGTAAATTACGGAGGCTATCCAAAAAATCTCGTCGGGTTAGAGACTCAAGGCAACTTTGGGGGAGAATTAACGCTGCTCAGTGGAGAGGTCAAAGTGGCGTTTATTCCCGCAATCCATAGCTCGGCAGTGGCATCTGACGGCCGCCCTGCTCAATCTGCTGGCAACCCCGGCGGGTTTTTGATCAGCGTCAAAAACGGCCCTGTGATCTACCACACAGGCGATACCGATTTGTTTCAAGACATGGCGTTGATCCCCCAGTTTGGCAAGGTCAGCCTGATGCTGGCGTGCATTGGCGATCATTTTACGATGGGCCCCACACGGGCCGCCGCCGCAGTTAAATTGGTCAATCCTGCTACGGTGGTGCCCATGCACTTTGGCACGTTTCCAGCGTTAACAGGCACCCCTGAAGCCTTTGCTCAAGCGCTCAAGCAAGAGGGAGCAAAGAGCAAATTGCGGGTTATGAAGGTGGGAGAACTGGTCAAACTCTGAGGGTTGAGGGGAAGATTAGGAGCTTGACTTTGGGAGAGAAAAAGGCAAGATTGGGTCGCTCAAATTCAAAATTCAAGCCTTTCTTCCCCATTCTCCAGTAAAATAAGAAGTTCTGCGGCACAGTTGACAACAGGAACTATTATGGCGAAGCGTGTTCAATTAGTCCTTAATCAGGACGTTAGTAAGCTGGGCAAATCGGGCGATTTGGTCGAAGTGGCTCCCGGTTATGCTCGGAATTACTTGATCCCTCAGGGCAAGGGGCAACCTGCAACGGTGGGTCTTCTCAAGCAAGTTGAGCGGCGCAAAGAGAAAGAGCGTCAGCGCCTTGCAGAATTGAAAGAAGTCTCAACGACTCAAAAAGCCACGATCGAGAAAGCAGGCAGCTTTACGATCGCTAAACAAGTCGGCGAAAACGACGCAATTTTTGGAACCGTCACTAGCCAAGATGTGGTGGATGTGATCAAGCAGATCACGGGTCAAGAGATCGATCGGCGGGGCATTACGCTTCCCGACGTTCACAAGATTGGCGACTATCGGGCTGAGATCAAGCTGCATCCTGAAGTGACTGCGACCGTCACAATTCAGGTAGTTGCCAGCTAGCGATCGGGCTAACCGTTGGGCTGAACTTTTTCACTCAACAGCCCGTCTAGTAAGTACATTTTTACTAGTTTCTGCTAGACTAGTCGTGAACAGTCTATTGAGGGGCGAGTCGAGCATTGAGGCGGTAGCTCACTCCTCAATTTGAGTAAATCTTGTTGAAACTGTCTAGTCATGGTTCAAGAACAGCTTAACTTTCAGCCGTTTCAAGACAAAGTTCCGCCTCAAAATATTGATGCCGAAGAAGCGATTTTGGGGGGCATCTTGCTTGACCCCGAAGCGCTAACTCGCATTCTCGATCTAATCGCGCCCGAAGCGTTTTATCTCAGCGCTCACAAAGAAATTTTTAGAGCCGCGATCGCTCTTCAAAATCAGGGCAGTCCAACCGATTTGATGAGCGTCACCACTTGGCTGCAAGATCGCGGCTTGCTTGATAAGGTGGGCGGGCAAAACAAATTAGTGCAGTTGGTCGATCGCACGGTGAGCGCGGTCAACATTGACCAATACGCGCAGTTGGTCACCGACAAACACCTGCGGCGCAAACTGATCAAGGTCGGGCAAGAAATTTCTCAACTCGGTCACAAAACGGCTGAAACGTTAGAAACCGTTTTGGACGATGCCGAACAGAAGATTTTTAACGTCACGCAAGCCCGTCCCCAGCAGGGACTTGTTGCCGCCGCCGACGTGCTGACTCAAACTTTTTCAGAGATCGAGCGGCTCTCAACTGGGATGGCCACCCCCGGATTGTCTTGCGGTTTTTATGATCTAGACGCGATGACCCAAGGGTTTCAGCGATCGGACTTAATCATCGTGGCAGGTCGCCCATCAATGGGAAAATGTCTCGCAGCCAACGCAGAGATTGTTTTAAAAGACGGCAGCGTCACCACGATCGAGCAGATCTATCAGCGCGGTTACGCAGACCTCCTGACCCTAGACTCCGATGAGAGATTTGGCTTCACGCAGCCTTCAGCCTTTGTGGATGATGGGATCAAACCTGTTTTTAGAGTGACGACGCGATCGGGCCGCTCGGTCGAATCGACCTTGAGCCATCCTTTTTTAACGATCGCTGGCTGGCGATCGCTGGCGCTGCTCAAACCCGGCGAAAAGATTGCGGTTCCTCGCCAGCTAGCGGTTTTTGGAACCGAAGTCCTTCGAGACTCGGAGGTCAAATTGCTTTGTGAGCAAGCGGTTCACAGGCAAGAAGTTCCGGCGATCGTGTTTAAATTGCAGCGATCGCAGATGGCGCTCTTTCTGCATCATTTGTTTGCGGTCAACGGTTGGGCAACGGCAGCAGATGAACCTTCTCACGACGGCTCTGCGGCGGTTAGCCGTCGGTTAGCTCAACAGACTCAGCATTTGCTGCTGCGATTTGGCATCATTGCTGCTCTCAAGCCGCGATCGCTTGAATCTCAAACCAAGCCGATTGCCTGGCAACTTGAGATTACGGACTCGCGATCGCTTCAGACATTTATCGCCGCAATCGGCATCTTTGGCGAAGAATCGGTATTTCAAACCATCCATTCAGAGATCGTCAACCCATCCCGTCAAATCGGTCGAGGTCTAACTTCTCGCGAAGTCAGACAACCTAGCTTAGACAGAACGGCAGTGCTCGATCGTCCTCTTCAGTCCACTTCTAGCGACGTGTATTGGGATGAAATTGTCTCGATCGAGCCTCTGGGCAATCAGCAGGTCTATGACTTAACCATTCCAGAAACGCACAACTTCGTTGCCAATGATATTTGTGTTCACAACACCAGCTTTGTTCTCAACGTGGCCCGCAACATTGCCGCTTATCATAAACTTCCGGTTGCCATCTTTAGTCTAGAGATGTCAAAAGATCAGCTAGTGCAGCGATTGCTCGCCAGCGAAGTGCGGATCGAAAGTGGACGGCTGCGGGCAGGACGCATCAGCCAAAATGAGTGGGAGCCGTTGGGACACGCCATCAGCACCTTGTCACAACTGCCGATCTTTATTGACGACACGCCCAATTTAGGGGCGAACGAAATGCGATCGCAGTCTCGTCGTCTTCAGGCAGAGCAGGGCGGCGCATTGGGGCTAGTGCTGATCGACTATTTGCAGCTAATGGAAGGAAACGGCAGCGAAAATCGAGTCCAAGTGTTGTCGAGAATCACCCGATCGCTCAAAGGACTTGCCCGTGAGTTAAACGTGCCTGTGATCGCCCTATCTCAACTCAGTCGAGGCGTAGAATCGCGCACCGAAAAACGCCCCATGATGTCTGACCTTCGCGAATCGGGGTCAATTGAACAAGATGCCGACCTTGTGATGATGTTGTATCGCGATGAATATTACAACAAAGACACGCCCGATCGGGGCATCGCAGAAGTGATCATCAGCAAACATCGCAACGGCCCAACTGGGACGGTGAAACTGCTGTTTGAGCCACAGTTTACGCAGTTTCGCAATTTAGCCTCCCCAAATCGGAGCTAGGGTCTTGACCATCACCAATCAACTCCAATGATCCTGGTATCATAAATAATAGTTCTCACTCCCAAGTTCTCTCAGCAGCCCATTGCGGCAACCTTCAGACACCCTCAGTCTGGCAAAAAATTGACTGTCTTCCCTTCAAAATTAATTTATCTCACTGATTAGCACTTGCCGCGATGGATACACATGGCTGAGTCTAAACTGATGGCAGGTCAGCTTACGGCGCTACCTGGCTATAAAATTCGGGAAAGCCTGAAGGCAAAGCACGTTAGCCTAAGAATGACCGTTCAAGGCGGGCTAGAGGTGATCGTTCCTCAAGGGTTTGATCAGAGTCGCATTCCTGAAATTTTGCACACTAAGCAAAATTGGATCGCGAAGACGATCGGGCGACTCGAAGAGCAGCGTCAACAACTCTCGCTAGAGGCTTCCCATGAGTTGCCTGATCACTTGCAGCTAAGAGCGATCGACCAATGCTGGCAAGTTGAATATCAGCCCACCCAGTCTCAGCGAATCACGCTGACCGAAAAAGACAAATCGCGGCTAATTTTGCGAGGCTGCACCCACAATGAAGATGCCTGCAAGTCACTCTTGCAGCAGTGGCTTAGTCACAAAGCCTATCAGCGCCTAGTGCCGTGGCTGTGGTCAGTCAGTCAAGAATTAAATCTTCCGTTTAACAAAGCCTCGGTCAGGGGGCAAAAGACCCTTTGGGCAAGCTGTTCTCAACAAAAAAACATTAGCCTTAACTATAAGCTCTTGTTTTTGCCCAGTCACCTAGTGCGCTATGTGCTGATTCACGAGCTTTGTCACACGACTCATCTCAATCACTCGGCTCAGTTTTGGGGGCTGGTTTTTGAAAAAGAATCCGAGTATAAAGCCCTCGATCGTGAGCTTCGCAAGTCGAGTCACTATGTCCCTGGCTGGCTCGAACCATCGGTGCTAGGCAAAGAAGATGATCAGGTCTAAAATCTGAGCGCTTGCCCGTGATCCCAACGAGTCGTCCTCGCTCTGCATTGACTCTTCACGAAGTCTGCCCAGAGATAGGGGTTGCGGTGCGATCCCATTCTTAAGCTTGTGCCAGTCGTGATTGCAGGTTTTGCCATGAGCAATGAGCCAACCGAAAGACTGCCAGATTTAGACAATGACAACGCCGAAGCCCTAAAAGCCAAAACAGTCAACCCGATGGATTTGATCTATGCGGGTGGCTATCAAGGCAACCCTAGAGAACTTGTTGAAAACCCTGGGGTCACACCAGAGATGATCAACGAGCCTGGAGACTTGCGATCGGACGAAATTCATGAAGATTAAGCGATCGCTGATTTGGCATGGGTCGAGCCAGCCATGTCATTAGACCCATAGCCAGATGCGACAGAGATCCTCCGATCGAGTGATGATCTGTTGCCGTCGCAAAACTAAAGTGTTGCGATAGATTGTCGTCTGAATTCTTTTTTTAACGCGTTCGCTTTGTTCTTTTTAATAAGTCTTTTTAATAAGCGCTCTTGCTCCGTTCTTTAGAGTTTCTGTCCCTTAAGTAGTCTAATTGTGGGGAACTTAATAACTCTAACTCTCCTCAAAACAGGGGACAGAAGCCCTGAGCAGAGTTGCAACCGCCGCGAAAAGTTTCATTGAGTTCACGTTGACGGTTAAGAGCAAATTGCTGGCATTGAACTGAACTTGAGTCATCGCTTAAATCTCATTTTTAACAGCAACTCGTCTTTAACAAATTAGCTCCAAAACCCTTGCATTTACTCCGTGTGCAGTCATGAAAGTAGCCTTAGTCCATGACTATTTGACGCAGAGGGGAGGAGCGGAGCGAGTCTTTGAGTTGCTCTGCAAACATTACCCCGATGCTGATATTTTCACGTCTCTCTATGAGCCGCAGCACTCGATCGACCTTGGCGATCGTCGAGTCTACACCACTTATTTGCAGAAGATTCCCCACGCGGCTAAATACTTTAAACTATTAGCGCCCTTCTATTACCCAGCGTTTCGATCCCTTGATTTAAGCGATTATGATTTGATCATCAGCAGCAGCACCACCTTTGCCAAAGGGGTCAAAAAACGCCCCGATGCCAAGCACGTCTGCTTTTGTCACAACGTCACTCGCTTTTTGTGGGATACCAAAACCTACCTGCGCGAATACACCGCCTATCAGCCGTTCTATCCCTTAATTGAGGCACTGTTTCAAAAAATGCGCGAGACAGATTTAGCCTTTTCTCAAGAGCCAGATCTGTATATCGCCAACTCTAGCGTTGTGGCGCGCCGAATCCAAACCATTTATGACAAACCCTCTGTGGTGATTAACTACCCGATCAACAGTGAGCAATTTACATTTTCGGCTCAAAAAGATGACTTCTATCTAGCATCGGCGCGGCTCTTGGGCTATAAGCGCATTGATGTGATTGTGGAGGCCTTTAACTGGCTAGGCTGGAATTTAGTCATCACCGGAGACGGGCCCGAACGCGACACCCTGCAAGCTCGTGCCCTGGATAATATTCGATTTGCAGGTCATGTCAGCGATGCCGAGCGTAAACAACTGCTGGCAAAATCCCGATCGGTGATTGTGACCGCCCTCGAAGACTATGGCTTAGTGCCGATCGAGGCTAACGCCAGTGGCACCCCCGTGATTGCCTATGGTGCGGGGGGTGTGTTAGATACTCAAGTGCCGGGCACGACGGGCATTTTCTTTCAGTCGCAAACCCCCGAATCGCTGCACACGGCGCTGCTTGATGCCAAAAAAATCTCTTGGGATTACAACACTATTCGTCACCATGCTCTCAGTCGCTTTTCAGAAGGCGTGTTTTTTGATTCGGTCGATCGCGTAATTAAGGCGGTGTGTCTGGCGTAGAGATGAGTTTTGCAACCTAAGGAGTTCCGCTCGTGGCTCAGACTAATCTAAATTTAATGGCGACGGCCGATCCCGATCCGGGCTATGGGCAACTGCTGGCAGTGCTGATGCGGCGGCGGCTGTGGCTGATGGGCGGGTTGGGGTTAGCGCTGTTAGCGGCGGCGCTGTTTACCCTCTCTTCTAAACCGATTTATCGTAGCTCAATGCAGCTAATGAGTGAGTCTAACTATCGCAGCCGCAAAACTGACGCTAACGCAGGCACCTCATCGTTTGCAGACTCTAATGTCGAGATTGATAACGCCACGCAGTTGAATTTGATGCGATCGTCACAACTGCTGCAACGGGCAGTGGATCGATTAAAGCTCGGCGGCTCAGACCTCACCGTAGACGACCTGCAAAAAGGACTCACCGTTAGCCAGGTGATGGAGCAAAAAGGCAACGACAAGATCACAACCAGCATTTTTGAGATGGTCTATGTGGGGCGCGATCGCCAAGAAACTCAAGCGGTTTTACAAGCGATTCAGCAGGTCTATCAGCAATACAATCTTGAGCAGCAAAAACTCAGACTGACCAAAGGCTTGGGGTTCATCAACGAACAGATTCCGCAAGTTGAGGAGCGAGTCAATCAGGCCGAGGCGGCGCTAGAGAAATTTCGCAAGACTCAAGATCTGATCGATCCCGAACTTCAGTCTAAATCAATGGTGGATTCTCTGGCGGCGGTGCAGCGAGATCAGCGGGCCAATCGCACCGAGTTGCAGGATCTCAGCGCTCGCTATGGGGCCCTGCAACAGCAGTTGGCGCGATCGCCACAACAAGCCACGATCGCCGCCCGCCTGAGTCAGTCGCCCCGCTATCAGGCCTTGCTCAACGAGATTCAAAAAACCGAGGTGGCAGCCGTTCAGCAGCGACTGCGGTTTAAAAAAGGGCCGTTTGTAGATCAACTGACCGAACAGCGACAGAAACAGCAGGTGCTTTTGCAGCAAGAAGTGCAGCGAATTTTAGGCGCGCAAGCAGCCACGATCGCGCCCTCAGGAGACGGACTCGTCGCGATCGGACAACTGGGAGAGAACGACCTGAAATTTGCCAGCGCTCTGGTGGAATCGCAGGTCAATCTAGCCGCGGCCCAGGCCCGCGATCGCAGTCTCACTAATAACGAACTACAGCTTCGAGGTGAGTTAAAGCGATTTCCGAGTCTGCTAGCTGAATACAATCGCCTTCAGCCTAATGTGCAGGTCAACCGAGACACCTTGCAGCAACTTCTCAAAGCGCGGCAAGATCTAGGGCTAGAGATTGCCCGTGGCGGGTTTGATTGGCAGGTGGTTGAGCAGCCCAAAGTCGGGCGACAGATCGGCCCAAGCTGGCTGCGAAATCTGCTGCTGGGGGCGGTGGGCGGGTTGATGTTAGGCGGCGTGGCAGCCTTTTTGCGAGAGTCGGCTGACGATGCAGTTCGCACTTCTGAAGATTTTCAAAAGCAGGTGCCGCTGCCGCTGCTGGGCATGGTGCCAGATGTGCCTCTGGGAGACCTGCATCCCCGCTCGATCGTGATGCCCTTTCAACGGGCCGAAAGCCTGTCTCCTTCCATGATGCAGGTGATTCACTGGGCCCCGTTCCGCGAGTCGTTGGATCTGATTTATAAGAATATTCAGCTATTGACGGCGACCAGCCCGCTGCGATCGCTGGTGGTCACGTCGGCGCTAGCGGGTGAGGGCAAATCTACGATCGCCCTAGGCTTGGCCATCAGTGCGGCTCGTCTTCATCAGCGCGTGCTGATCATCGATGCTGATCTGCGCCGTCCGGGGTTACACAAACAGCTTGAGTTACCTAACGAACAAGGGTTGTCTACGTTGCTATCGGGCGATCGGCTGTCAGGTCAAAGCGCGATTCAGCTAGCGGGCACCTATAGCGATCTATCGATCTCGGTTTTGACGGCAGGCCCGGCTCCGAGCGATCCGGTGAAGTTGCTCAGTTCTCGACGCATGAAGGAACTGCTGACGGTGTTTGAGCAGAGCTATGATCTGGTGATTGTCGATGTGCCTCCGGTGCTGGGCCTTGTCGATGCGATGCTGGCCGCCTCATTTTGTGATGGAACGCTGCTGGTGGGAAAAATTGGTCAGGTGACGCGCCACGAGGTGACTCAGGCGGTGACAGCGATGAATCAGTTAAATTTAGTCGGCATGATTGCAAACGGGGCAACCATTCCGAGCAATCAATATTATCGCAGCGGGTCAGTTGCTTAAACATTTCAGGGTGAATTGTCTCAATATTCAGAGATTTTTGAGCGCGATATTTCCCTGACTGTCCTTGCTAGCAGTGATCCCCACAGAAAGGAGGAGTCCCAATCGAGGAGGGTGCCTGCGATCGCTTAATCTTTGTCAAAATAATCTCCCTAATTTGATATCAAGTCCGATGTTTAGTGACTTGAGATTTTTTAGTATCTAAACTCACACTCTTGACCCTGAGAGAATCTTGACCGTTGCCCCTAGTTTTTAATCGGCAGTTTGTATCTTATATAACTTGCAGAAATGAATCTATCTCTACTTTTTGCGATTCATTCAAGGTCTATGGACAAAGACCCATGCGAGATTTCACTTTTAGACCCCAAATTGACAGCTACGGATCTAACTTGGAGTAGATTTTTTTTCTCGCTAGCCTACTAATATTTAAGTTACTTAATATCCGAGATCGTGGATTCAATTCTATCGGCTACTCGCCTAAGCTAATGAGCACTGTCACATTAGACCCATGTTGAGCAGTGCCACGTCTTGCACAGAGTTCGGTTGTAGCAAATCCATGATTCTCAGATTGGTTGAATAACCTCTCCGCGTGTGAACCCAGAAGCGATCGTTCATCTCTCTCACCTGTGATCAGATTTTCGACTTCGATCGGTGTCTTTTACTGTAATTTCAGTCAAACTATGACGACTTTTAACCCTCCAATTTTGCAGGAAAGCCGCTCTATCATTCGGGAGAGATCAGGGGTTGAGTCTCCTTCGTGCGTCTTGAAATGGCGACAAAAGCAGTTGATCGTCTTGCGATCGCAGCAGCACTCCTCCCACCTTCCCCCCTTAACCAACCAGCGGCGGCTAATTGACTGTTTAAGTCACTCCCCCATTCGTCTCGTGCGAGCCGATGCGAGTCTGGGCGAGTCTGGGCTGAGGTTTTGGGCAAACGCCTGCGAACAGGCGCGCAAAACGTTCTATCTGAGGTTGCCGACTGCCTCTAAGCTCCCCCAGCAGCGCACCCACGTTTTTTGGGGCTGCAAGCGGTTGATAGACTTCAGTTTGGCGTTATTGTTGCTGATAGTGCTGAGTCCGCTGATGCTGACGATCGCTGCTTTGATCAAGGCTTCTACCCCTGGGCCGGTGCTGTTTAGACAGTGGCGCGTGGGGCAGCGAGGCAAACTGTTTAGAGTGCTAAAGTTTCGCACAATGACGGTTAACGCCGAAGACTCTCATCATCAAGTCATGGCAGACCAAATGCACACCAACCTGCACAAGCGGGACGACGACCCTCGGATTACGCCTCTGGGCAGATGGCTGCGAAAATATAGCTTTGATGAGTTGCCCCAGCTATTGAATGTGCTGCTGGGCGAAATGAGCCTCGTGGGGCCAAGACCTTGGGCGCTTTATGATGCTGTTCGCATTCGTCCCGATCTGTTGGAGCGATTAAATGCGCTGCCGGGAATCACGGGGGCCTGGCAGATTCAAGCCCGATCGCATCTGTTAGATATCGACAAAGTGAGCGATCTCGATTTGGACTATCTGCGAAACTGGTCTCTAGCCAAAGATTTCAAAATCCTTCTCAGAACCGTGCCTAAAGTGCTGTCGGGATTCGGGGCGTATTGACGTTAAGCCAACTAAACCTCTTTCATTGATATCCATGCGATTTAAGCTTCCCAAGGTGGTGCGGAGTGGGGTCAAAGCAACTCGCTTTTGGCGCGACAACTCCTTGATTTTGAGAGAGTTTCAATACTTTCCGGTGGTTGCGATCGCGGCGATCGTGTTTGCGCTGTGTGCGGCATCGTTTGAAGGATTTGGATTCGGATTCCTGCTCGCGTTTCTGCAAAGTCTCGTTAGCCCGACGATTAAACCGTTTCAGACTGGGTTGAACTGGTTCGACGTGTGGATTTTGGGAATTAATGCCTCCTCAACGAGTCGGCTTTATCGAGTGTCGGGTTTGATTCTCGCCTCCACTTGGATTCGAGCCGGATTTAACTATTTAACTCAGGTTTACACCGAGTTAACCCAACAAAAGCTGGTCGATCGGCTCCGCAAACAGATTTTTGAGCAACTGCAAGCAGTCAGCCTCAGCTATTTTGGCAAGACAAGTTCTGGCCAGTTGATCAACACACTGACGGGTGAGCTAGGTCGATTGCAGTCAGCATTCTCACTCATCGCTTATATGATCACCAAAGGCGCAACGCTCGTCGTCTACGCTGCGTTGATGTTCACAATCTCCTGGCAGTTAACCGTGATCGCGTTGACGTTGTTTACCCTGTTGGCGTTGGGGTTATCTGGTCTAAATGCGCGAGTGCGTGAAAGCAGTTTTGCTATGTCAACCGCAGCCGGGGCGTTTACCACGATTTCCCTAGAGTTTATTAGCGGCATTCGCACGGTGCAAGCGTCTGCAACCCAAGACTATGAGCGCAAACGCTTTTATGACTCTAGCCAAGCGATGCTCAAAACCAGCATGAAAGCAGCAACCCGTAGCGCCTTAGTGCGACCTGTGGCCGAAGGGCTAGCCACCACCGTTTTAATCAGCATGATCATCGTGGCGATCACCATCTTTGTCGCCAACGGAACGCTGCAAACTGCGTCACTGCTGACGTTTTTGTTTATCTTATTTCGACTCGTTCCGGCGGTGCATGAGTTGAATGGAAATCGAGCTCAGTTAAGCAGCTATGGGGGCACGATCGCTAACCTTACCGACGTGCTTCGCAGCGATAACAAGCCCTATTTGCTAGAGGGAACTCAGCCGTTTGCGGGCTTGAAAACGGCGATCGAGTTCGTGGCGGTCGAGTTTGGTTACGATCTCCATTGCCCGGTGCTGAGAGACATCACACTGACGATTCCGCGAGGCAAAATGACGGCGCTAATCGGGGCATCGGGTGCCGGAAAAACAACGCTGGTCGATTTGATTCCGCGCTTTTATGACCCGACACAGGGACAGATTTTGATCGATGGACGAGATCTGCGATCGTTCTCCACAAACTCTCTGCGGCAAAGGATGGCGATCGTCAGTCAAGACACATTTATTTTTAACGCATCGGTGCGCTACAACATCGCCTATGGGCTAGAAAACGTCAGCGATTCTCAAGTCTGGAATGCTGCGAGGCAGGCTAATGCAATGGATTTCATTTTAGAAATGCCGCACCAGTTTGAGACCATGCTGGGCGATCGGGGTGTGCGGCTATCGGGAGGTCAACGGCAGCGCCTCGCGATCGCTCGTGCTCTCTTGCGGAACCCTGAAATTCTGATTCTTGATGAAGCCACCAGCGCTCTAGATTCAGTGTCGGAACGATTGATTCAACAATCACTAGAAGACATCTCAGAAGGACGCACCGTGATTGCGATCGCGCACCGTTTATCAACAATTATTCGGGCCGATAAAGTAGTCGTTTTAGAACAAGGTCAAATAGTCGAACAAGGAACCTATCAAGAACTACTCAATCTACGCGGCAAACTATGGAACTATCACCAGATGCAGCATGGAGTAGATGTGAAACCCGATCGCTAAAAAGAAACAGGGCGGATTGAATTCCTAAGCGCTGACCCATCTACTGAGACACCAGAGGAGAATCAATGCACTTAATTGCTTTAGAACAAGAGCCAACCTCAATGCGAGGCGGTCAAGAGCGCAATCTGCTAGAAATCTGTCGTGATTTAGCCGATCGCGGCCACAAAATCACCTTGCTCTATGAACGAAACGGTAATTTGCTCGATCAATATCGTGAGTTTTGCGACTCGACCTTACACATTGATGCCTATGGCTTCGATCGCCGCAAGCCCAAAAATATTTTGCAGTTTGTTCGCAATGTGGCCGGAATCGGCAAAATTCCAGTTCATGACGACAGCATTGTGTTTAGCAACGTCTGCCACACCGTCACGTTTGGCTATCTTTTATCGCGGCTCAGAGGGCTACCCTTTGTCTGCTATTTTCAGATTCCTTCCTGTGAGCTTAATCGCCAAAATCGCTTTGCCCTCGATCGCGTCGATCGCTACATTACCGTTTCTCATCAAACTAAGCAGAGTTGGGTTGACTATGGGCTGCCTGACTCAAAAATTGAAGTGGTGCACAATGGCACTGATATCCACCAATTCAAGCCTGCCTCAGATTTCTTAGCAACTCGCAAATCTTGGGGGATTTCTGAACCCGCAAAGGTCATCGCCTATGCAGGTCGAATCGATCAAGACAAGGGGCTTGAATATCTGATCAAAGCGGTCGCGCTTTTAGCCCATCAAGAGCCAGATATTAAGCTGATGATCGCTGGTAGACCTGTGGTTCATTTCAGTCTGTTAAAAGGCGCAGAATGCGAAGAAGAAGGACTGAAATATCAGCGATCGCTAGAGCAATTAGCCAAAGATTTAGGCATTGAAGATCGCGTCCAGTTTTTAGGTCACTTATCCAATCCCGCTGCTCTTTATCAAACTAGTGATATCAGCGTTTTACCTAGCACCTGGTCTGAACCGTTTGGTCGCTCAATCATCGAATCTCTGGCTTGTGGAACGCCCGTTGTCGCGAGTCATGTTGGCGGAATTCCTGAGATTTTAACAGGAGAGCTTGCCGCTAATTTAGTGACTCCTAGAGACGAAAAAGCTTTGGCTAATCGAATTTCTGAGGTGATTCATTGGCGAGAAACCGATCCAGGATTGGGGCAGCGATGCTCTGATCATGTCGTTAAAAAATTCAGCTTAGAAAGCATGATTAGTGGAGTAGAAAAAACGTTACTCAACACGACAAAAATGTAGCGGTTATCCTTCTATGATGATCAACACGCCTCGAATTTTTTCAGTCATTGAAGGCTACATAGGCCACCGAACCTATGGGCAACTGATGCAAAATTACTTCCGTCAATCAGATGCCTGCACGGTTGATTTTTATTGGCACGATCAAGACCGAGAATTGCATAGCAAAATCTTGCGTCGCCTCTTAAGTCATTATTCATCAAGTCGCTGGATTCGGAAGCAAAACTTTGACCTTTTTCTATTTCGATTTCAAATTGCCCTGGCCTATTTATCAAGACGAGTTCTGATCCGAAATTTGGGTAAAGCAGACTATGCTGCTCTACATATTCACACCCAGCCTCTAGCGTTTCTCTGTCTCGATTTAATGCGGAAATATCCTACGATCGTCAGCATCGATCGGACTGCAAAGCAGGCAGCCAGAGACCACACCGATCTTGGTTTTCACTGGACTTATGCACCCAATATCTACTTAGAGAGAAAGGTTTTTCAAACGGCTCAAAAAATTCTCAGTTTTTCTGAAGCGGCGCGCCAATCTGTCATTCATGATTATGGAATAGAACCCGCAAAAGTGGTGACTGTCTATACCGGAATCAACGCCGATCAGATTACGCCTGCATCTAACCAGCCCGATCGAGCGCTTCCCAATATTCTGTTCATCGGCATAGATTTTGAACGCAAAGGGGGCAATGATCTTTTAGAGGTTTTTCTCGATCAATTCAGCGATCGCGCTAACCTACATCTAGTCACAGAGGCTAGACCCGCTTGTGATCATCCTAACGTGCACCTCTATCACGACATCAAAGCCTACACACCCGAATGGCTCAACCTCTATCGAGACGCTGATCTGTTTGTGATGCCCACCTATTCTGACTGCACGCCGTGGGTGTTTTTAGAAGCGATGGCGGCAGGGTTGCCGATTATTACCACGCGAGTGAATGCTATTCCTGAAATTATTGTTCATGGCGAGAATGGCTTACTCATTGAACGTGGCGATCGCGTTGCCCTTGCTCACAGCATTCATCAACTGATTCAAAATCCTGAATTAAGACAGCAGATGGGCCATCAAGGGCGCACACTTGTCGAGCGTAAATTTAATGCCCAAACTCATTTTGAAAAGTTAGAACGTCTGTTTAATGAGGCGATCGTTGCACGATGAAAACTCTATTCACTTGTCATTATCCCTTTGATGTCAACGCGGGTGCGGCGGGTGTCACTTGGCGGCTTGGTCAAGAATATCAAAAGTTAGGCCACGACGTTCATTATTACTCCCTTGACAATGTGCCAGAGCGACTTCATAAACTGGCCAGATTCTCTGCTTTTCCAATTTTTGTGGCGCGTCAGATTTCTCAACTGCTAGACCAGCACGCGGTTGATATCGTCGATGCCTCCACCGGAGATGCCTGGATGTGGGCTACTCTGTTGAGCAAGTTTCGCCAGCGTCGGCCGCTTTTGGTGGCGCGGTGCCACGGCTTAGAGCACATTGAGCACCTAGAATATTTGGAAGAAGCGCGACGGGGCAACCTGCGCCTGAGTTGGAAATATCCGCTCTATCGCGGCAGCATTCGCCTCTGGGAAGCCGCTACTTCAATGCGCTATGCCGATGTGGTTTTGTTGCTCAATCAGCGCGATCGTCAATACGTGATTGATCAGTTAGGCATTCACCCCGATCGGGCGCACATCGTTCCTAACGGCATTCCTGATCACTATCTCAATCTGCCGTTTGAGCCGACTCCTGCCCAGGGTGAGCCGTTGCGAATTGCCCAGGTCAGCAGCTATATCCTCCGCAAGGGCATTCAATACGGTACGCCTGCGCTTAATCGCATTCTTCAGCGCCATCCCCACGTTGAGGTCAGCATGTTAGGCACAGAACGGCCTGCCGCAGAAGTCTATGCTGAGTTTGATCCGGCCGTGCGCGATCGCGTCAACGTCGTTCCCTACTACGCTAATAACACGCTGCCAACCTTGCTCAAGGGTCATCACATCAAGCTTTTTCCCACTATTTCAGAAGGGTTTGGCGTGGCTCTGATTGAGGCCATGGCCTGCGGTTTAGCGCCGATCACCACTGCTACACCCGGCCCGCTAGAGATTGTGCAAGATGGCAAAGACGCGATCGTGATTCCCTGCCGAGACAGCGATGCAATCGAGCAGGCACTAGAGCAGTTGATCCGCGATCGTGACTGGCTCGATCGACTCCGCCGCAGTGCCTACCACACGGCTCAAACCTATCAATGGTCACGGGTGGCTCAAGACAATCTTCGATGCTATGAAAAAGCCCTTTCGCCATGACTTCTTCTGCGCCTTCTCGCCTCTTCTACCCTGCCCCCGCCTGGATCGCGATTCTCAGCCTGGTGCTGTTTTCAGCGCTTTGTCTGGTGGTGCACGCGGGAGGAGTGCTGCGCTATGCGTTTCCGGCGGGGTCGCTGGCGATCGGGATATTTCTCTATTGGCGATATCCCTTGCTCTATGTGGGGTTTACGTGGTGGATTTGGTTTTTGGCGGCCTTTGTGCGCCGACTCGTAGACGTGCAGGCGGGATGGGTTGATCCTAGCCCGGTGTTGTTGGCTCCGTTTTTGGTCACGATCGTCTCTCTGATCACCTTCGCTAAGGGGTTGCCCAAAGCGCTCAAAGGGGGAGGGTTGCCGTTTGTGCTTTGCATGACGGGAGTGATCTATGGTTTTTTGGTGGGATTAATTAATTCGCCCCCACAGACGGTGATCGTTCCCTTGCTGAATTGGCTGGCTCCGGTTGCATTTGGCTATCATCTGTATGCCCATTGGCGCATCTATCCCGATTTGCGCCAGACGCTTCAGCGCGTGTTTGTGTGGGGCGTGTTGGTGATGGGCGCTTATGGAGTCGTGCAGTTTTTAATTGCGCCAGGATGGGATCGTTTTTGGCTGCAAAACCAAGCAACCCTGGTGTTTGGAACGCCAAACCCTTTAGGAATCAGGGTGTTTAGCACGATGCAGTCTCCGCAGCCATTCGCGTGTGTGATGGTGGCAGGATTATTTTTACTGTTTGCTAGTCGCAGCGCGTTGCGATTTCCAGCATCTAGCGTAGGCTATCTCTCACTGTTGCTGTCGCTGGCCCGATCGGCGTGGCTGAGTTGGGTGGTTGCCTTAGTCGTGTTTTTACCATCACTGAAGCCAAAACTGCAAATGCAGCTTATTTTAACGCTTTTAGTCATGATGATTGTTGTGTTGCCGTTGACGACCATTGATCCGTTTGCATCAGTAATCAGTGCTCGTGTTCAAAGCGTCTTTTCAGGACAAAATGACGTGAGTTATGCTGATCGATCGCAAGGTTATAACACGATTCTGACCAGTGCTGTGACTAATGTTTCAGGTTTAGGAATGGGATTTGTGATTAAAAACGCTAACATTGGCAGCAACGATAGTGGAATTTTAACGTTGCTGTTAACGTTGGGATGGATCGGGCTGTTGCCTTATCTGGGAGGATTGCTATTGCTGATTGCGAGTTTGATTCAAAGTCGTGATGTGATTAGTGATTCGTTTATGAGTGCAGCACGAGCGATCGCGATCGCTACTTTTTCTCAGATTGGGTTAAATAATGTGATGTTAAGTGCGTTTGGCATGGTGTTGTGGAGTTTTATCGGCATCACGATCGCGGCTCGTCACTATTATGCAGCCGCGTTGGGGAGCAAATCTTAGAATCAACTCGTGGGGAGTAATCGCAATGACTCAAGCAATAAAACCGTCTCAGCCCGTTAACATTTATTGGATTCTAGGTCTCTTAGCGATCGGTTACGGCATTTTTGCCCTCAATGGTCACGGCTATGGAAATGACGACGATACCTATCGGATGCTAAACACTTGGAAAATATTAATCAGCGAGGGGAAGTATGTTCCGTCTCGGTTTCAAGGCAATTTAATTCCAGAATTGACGATCGGGCTAGCGTCTGAGATTGGAGGATTCTATCTTGCAAACTTCATTTCGATTGCGCTTTCTGTCTCCAGTTTATTTATTTTCTATAGGCTGCTGTTGAGAATAACGACTTCTTTGATCGCAGCTTTATCGGTGTTAGCCATTGCGTCAAATCCCTTTTGGATCATTGCCTCTACCACCTCAATGGACTACGTTTATGGCGCATTTTTCTTTAGTTTAGGACTCTTTATTCTCATTAAAGAAAAGCCGAGATGGGCTGGGTTGCTGTTTGCGGCGGCGGTTTGTTCGCGGTTGACCTATGGGCCAATGGGCGCGATCGCGTTTCTCCTCTACGTTCCTTACACCCATGAAACCCCCAAGCTCAGAAACTCACTGATTCAGGGGTTTCTAATTTTTTTGGTGGCGACTGGTGGGTTCTATTTGCCTGTTTTTTTCGCTTCTGGGATGTCCCTGTCATTTTTAGCCGTTGGCCCAGATGCCGCTGGTGGATTTATCGGCATTCTAGCCAGATTTTTCTACAAAAATATTTACTTCTGGGGGCTTCCCGCGTTTATTTTGCTGGTCATATTCTTGATTCAAGACAACGGCTTCTTTCAGAAAATGGTGACGAATCCTTTTCAAAAGATTCGGGTCGAAAAACTGCTGTTTCATGGCGCTTTGTGGTGCCTTATCTACAACGAAATCATGTTTTTCAAGCTTCCCCATGAATATGCTTATCTGCTGCCAATCTTGTTTAGCGTCACTTATTTCATTGCAACCTCCGATCGGGTCAAAAAGACTCGATATTTAAGCTTTTTGATCGGGCTACAGCTTTTATATGGGCTAATTTTTAATCTTGATGTAATTCAGACTTATCAAAAAGAGCCTGTTGCTAAAACAATCCATTCAGACTCGGCAAAAGTTCAGGTCTCGATTAAAGAAGGCGTTTTAATCAGAGAACTCGACTGGCGATCGACCTATCAAGCTTATCAATTGGGCGAATTTAACAAGCGGTGGCAGCCGTGATGCGATAGGGACATTCTTACGATCGTGGACTAAATCACTCAAACCAGTCTGATCCACAAAGGCGCAGCAATGCAGTGTCCAGCACAGACGTTCGATCCTAATCCCTAATCTTTGATCAAATGTCCCCATCCAGATCTAAGCGCTGGCAAACACCTTCGCCGCCGCCGCAACCCCGGCACCTGACGTAAAGCCTTCATGACCTAACTCTTGCAGGGTGGCTTCTAGGGCCGCGATCGCCGTTAGCACATCGCGATCGCTGACAAAGCCCAAGTGACCAATCCGAAAAATCTTGCCCTTGAGGTGATCCTGTCCACCTGCTAGCACGATGTCAAACCGCTTCTTCATCACCGATCGAATCTGCTCGGCATCGACTCCACTCGGCATCACCGCCGTAATCGCCGGACTTGCACAGCCATCGGCTGCCAACAACGGCATCGCCATCGCCTGCACCGCCGCACGAGTGGCCGCCAACAGTCGGTGGTGACGAGCAAAAATTGCCTCTAGCCCTTCTGCCTGCATCATTCTCAGCGCCGCTTGCAGCGCAAAAAACAGATTGATCGGCGGCGTGAACGGAGTCGTATTTTTGGCGGCATCTTTGCGATATTTGCCCAAGTCTAGATAATAGCGAGGCAATTTTGCCGTTTTATAAGCATCCCAGGCTTTGGCGCTGACCGCCACAAACCCTAGCCCCGGCGGAATCATGTAGCCTTTTTGCGAACCCGATGCGACCACATCTAGACCCCAAGCATCCACCGGAACGTTCGTTGCCCCTAAACTTGTCACCGTATCGACGATAATCAGCGCCTTGCCGTGGGCTTTAACGTGACGATTAATCGTTTCAAGATCGTTAATCACCCCCGTTGAGGTTTCGCTGTGGGTGATCACGACGGCTTTGATTTGCTTGTCAACATCTGCTTCTAAAGCCAGCCGAAACTGCTCAGGGTCAAGGGGTTTGCCCCATTCAGCCGTGATCCGCTCGGTGGTTAGCCCATAGGCATCAGTGACTTCTGCCCAGCGTTCGCCAAACTTGCCATTAGAGCCGACCAACACCCGATCGCCCGGACTCAGAAAATTAATAATCCCAGCTTCCATCACACCAGTGCCGCTGGCCGTGAGAATCAGCACGTCATTTTGGGTTTGGTGTAGCCATTTTAAATTAGCGGTGACTTCTGCCATAATTTTGCCAAAGTCAGCGCTGCGATGCCCGATCGGATGCTTCGCCATCGCTAGCAAAACCTGCTCTGGCACCGGGGTCGGGCCCGGAATCATCAGCATCAACTTGTCGTCCATGAGAGTGTCCTTTTAGGGGTGAGGATGCAATTTTTTGTGCATGATCCAGGATTACACAAGTGATCCGCGATCGGGTTTAATCCAGTTGGAAATTAATTTTCTTGAGAAACGGTCTTTAGGGCGCGTTTCTAAAAGAAATTAATCATTCACTCAAACTGCTCAATGACGGAATCGTAACCGCACCACCCTCGATCGTATCAAACTGCACTCGATAGCCGTAGAGCAAACTCATCCCAACTAAAGGAACTGTCTCGGCTGCATTGACATCAATTCGCCGAAATGCCCCATCCCAAATGACGAAGCCACTATACACGTCAAAAATACAACTGCTGCCGTCCCCTAAGGTTCCCGCTTCACGTCTATATGCTCGTAAGTTGAGACTAGTCAGCACTGACAAAGGCAGAGTCAGAAAGCCTGTGAACCCCCTATCAATGACAGCATTCGTTTGCCTTTGGGAGTCTGCATTGCCTACGACCAGTCGAATTGTCGCTTCACAGTTTTGATCAACAATCCCTTGCATCATAACGTTACAGCAGACGACCTACGCCAAAGCGATGAACGCCTTTATGCCCAATCCGAACGCACCAAATTTGAGCATCTGGATACCGTTCAAGCAATCGATCTGAGGCAGTGATGGTATCTTTTGCAAGCTCAAATGCTCCTGTCTCGATATCGTTGCCTTTGGCACAGCGAAGCTGCCCGCGACGATCTTACCGTGGTTGCCTTCCTCGACTTGGGGACGCACTTGAGATTCATAAATCTCATTGCCACGTCGAGCAAATTCCTCTTTGCTGTATCGGAGTTGCTGTGCCATAAGCTCTACCTCATTTCGATCGTCTCTCACCATTTTAGCTGGGGTTCTGACATGCAGTGTTCTCCAACTTCGATCGCAGGTTGATAATTTCGTTAGGGAAGATATGTCACAAATGCCTTCTTACGATCGGTTGCGATAGGTGCGGCGACGGGTTAAAAAGTCGGGCAAATCAATTTTGAGATCTTCGTTGAAGGAATCTGTTTTGCCGGGCGATCGGGTCAATGGCTCAACGGCGATCGTGGAGGCCGCTTGAATCGCTGCAAAGATTTCCGCTAGCTCAGGTGACTCATGGGGCAAGTCATTTTCCAAAAGTTCTTTTAATTGCCCGACTTTATCTTGGGTGCTGTAGAAGCGATCTTTCCAATGCTGCACGGCCGTTTCATATTCGCTGGCCTGCTGGGCCTGACTGAGAATTTGTTCCTGCATTTCGGCGGACTGTCTCTCTAGCTCGGCAATGCGGGTTTGACTTTGTTCACGATCGAGTTCTAACTCTTGACACGCCTGCTGCAAGAGCGCTTGAGTCGCCATCTGTTTGACCATCTGAGACTCTAACTCTTCGACCTTTTGCAGCGATTGGGCAGGGTCTGAGGTCTGCGTCAAAGCAAAGGCGTTTAACGAAGGATCAGCCGCAAAATCGCCTTCTAGGCGGGCTTCTAACTCGTTGATTGCAGTGTGTCGATCGTTGAGTTCACGATAGAGCCGCCGAATTTGTTTCTGGGCTTCTTGCAGATGTAGCTCTAAATTTGCGGCGAGACTGCGGGCGGTTAACTCTTGAGATTCTAGCTCTAACACGCGCTGCTGCTGGGTTTGCATTGCCATCTGCAACTCGTCAATCTGAGAGATCAGGTGAGTTTGCTGTGGCTCATCAGATCGATCGTGAGTGACCTGCGATCGCAATCGCTCTAGCTCAACCTGTTGATGGTGGGCAAACGTCTCCGCTGCCCCAAGCAATCTCTGATAGTCTTGCTCTCGCGTCTGCGCCTGATGAATCTGCTGTTCAAGGGCAGCTTGTTTCTCAGAAAACTGGCGCTTTAGTTGATGGATGGCCTGCTGCTGAACGTTGGCGATCTCTTCAGTAGACGCTAGCTGCTCTTCTAGAAATCGTTGGTCGATGATTTGCAGCCGTAGCTCATTTAAGTTAGAAATCGATTGGTCTAGCGCTAGCTCTAAATCCTGAATTCGCTCAAGGTCATGGCGACTCTGAGCCTGCATCTGCTCTAACTCAGCTAGAATGCCAGGCCCCACAGAAATTTCTGACGTGACAGCATAATCGGGTAGCTGATCCGACGACTCTGACCTATGAGCAGCGTTCGGTTCAGACACTCAGAACCTCCCCAAAACCTGATCTCACCTGAGAAACCAATCCTTAGTTTCCTATAGTAGACGCAAAATCAAAAATGTTGACGCTGAGTTGCCTCTGCGATTAAAAGGCCCGATCGCTAGACTTTAGGCTCTTGAGGCTTGGCGGTTTTCTCAACATTGGGTGGCGCTTCGAGGCTGTTGAGTGACCAGCGATATTCAACATCTAACCGATTGCGCTGGCAGTTTTCCTCTAGCTGTTTTTGTTGAGAATAGGCCTTTCGCAGCGTGATGATCAACTGGTGAACTTGCTCTCGCTGCTGAGTTTTTTGGCTGACTGCAAACATCGTCTGCCGCTCTAACAGTTGCAGCAATAACTCATAGTGAATGTGCGAAGGAAGGGGAATTGGCTCCATGTAAGGCTAACCTGGCTAAAGGAAACAATGATCGACACAAATAAAGCAGCCTAGCGAGTTACCAACTGCCCGATCGCTCGACCCGGATCAGGCTGCTTGATCAGAGATTCTCCGACTAGGACGGCCTGGGCACCTGCTTTGACCACCAAATCTAGATCAGCAGGGGTGTGCAACCCCGACTCACTGACGACCAAAATCTCTTGGGATGCAAGCTGATCGCCTCGTGCAGCCAGCAGTTGCCGAGTGGTGTCTAAGTCAACCGAAAAGTCTTTAAGGTTGCGGTTGTTGATGCCGACCATGGTGACCCCAGTGAGAGAGAGGACGCGATCGAGTTCTTCGAGGGTGTGCACTTCGATCAGCGCTGCCATGCCCAGAGCTTTGACAATTTTCAAGAAATACTGCAAGTCTTTGTCAGGGAGGATCGCCGCAATCAGCAGCACGGCATCGGCTCCTTGCAGCCGCGCCCAATACATCTGATAGGGATAGATGATGAAATCTTTGCACAGCAGGGCAAATCGACGACTTCTCGAATCTGAGCCAGATTCTCAAAGCTGCCTTGAAAGAATTTCTGATCGGTGAGGACAGACAGACAGGATGCGCCGCCCGCTTGATAGGATTGGGCGATCGCCACCGCATCAAAATCTTCTCGAATCACGCCTTTGCTGGGCGATGCTTTTTTGACTTCGGCAATCACAGCCGGGTTGGTTTTTCCATGGCGCAGGGCAGCAACAAAATCGCGGATTGGGGCAACTGACGGCATTTTTTTCTGCAAGTCTGCCAGGGAGAGGCGATCGCGCATTTTGGCAACTTCCGCTTCTTTTTGCCAAACGATTTCTTCTAAGATGTGGCGCGGCTCTGCATCAAAAACAGTTGTCTGATAGCGAATCAGAGGGATGCTAATCGCAGGATTAGGCTGACGACGACGAATCTCCATTTAGGTAGCCAAAAACCACAAACGAAACGAACAATCAGCACGATCTGCGGCGGTCTAAGTCAGAGGGGTGTGACTAGAGTTGACCGACGCAAAACCTTCACTAGTAGCGTAACGCAATTCCTGAATAGTTCTGAGTTTTGGGTTAGTGGGCTGGGGGTTCGTTCTGGATTGGAGTCTTTTGGGGAGAGGGCGAATGGAATTAAGAGGCGAATTTAGGGGGTTGGTTGTGGCGTAGGCCCTGGGCACGGCAATGCCGTGCCCGTACGATGGGGCTGCGTTGAGGGCTTAATGGGCTACGGCTCGTTTGTAGGCTTCGTCTAAAATCTCCGATAGGGTGGGGTGGGTGTGGACTAGGAAGGCCAGCGATCGGACAGATTGACGGCTAGCGATCGCGTTTGCCGCTTCTTGAATCAAATCGGCGGCATGGAGTCCGATAATATGGGCACCCAAGACTTCTCCGGTGTCTGAGCGATAGATCAGTTTGGCAATGCCTTCGACTTCTCCTTCAGCGAGGGCTTTGGCGTTGCCTTTAAAGTAGGTTCGCACCGCAGACACTTCAAATCCTTCGGCGTTGCCCAATTCTTGGGCCGCAGGTTCGGTCAGTCCGACAAAGCTGATTTCAGGATGCGTAAACGCCGCCGCCGGAATGCTGCGATAGTCTACTTCCCGATCGCGCCCGCAGATATTTTCCACCGCGACCACGCCCTGAGCCGCCGCCGCATGAGCCAGCATCATTTTGCCCGTGGCATCGCCGATCGCCCACAAGTGAGGCACAGGTTCTCCGGCTGAGATCACCTCTAAGCGATCGTTGACGGGGATATAGCCCCGCCGATCTAACTCAACGCTAACGGACTCTAGCCCCATCTCTTTTGCTTTTGGAATGCGGCCTGTAGCGATTAAGCAGGCATCGACTTCAAGCACTTCGACGATTTCTTTCGTTTTTGCGTCTGCCAGTTCAATCACCACGGGCGAACCGGGGGTGACTTTCATCGCCAGCATTCCGACTTTAGTTTCGATGTCGCGGGGCGTGATTAGAATGCGTTGTGCTTGTTTGGCAATATCGGGATCGAACCCTGGCATCAGTTGATCGAGAGCTTCGATCATGGTTACTTCGCAGCCCAAAGCGGTGTAGATATCGGCAAATTCCAGTCCAATATAGCCGCTGCCGACGATCGCGATCCAGGGCGGCAAACTCTCTAGCTTGATTGCGTCATCGCTCGTAAACACAGTTTTACCGTCTATCTGCACGCCAGGAGGCACAAAAGGCACTGACCCCGGTGCGAGAATAATCTCTTTGGCGGTGATCATCTTCTCGCCTGTGTCGGTGGTAACGGCTACTTTTTGAGAACCCGCGACGCGACCCCAGCCGTGAATCACCTCGACCCCGACCCGCTTGAGGCTGTTGATTAGCCCGTCTCTCTGCTTGGTGACGATGCCGCCTGCATGATCGGCGATCGCGCCTCGCTCAAACGAGACATTGCCGACTTGAATTCCTAAAGCCTTTAAGTGGTGGGCGTTGCGGAGTTCTCGCACTCGACCTGCCGCCGCCAACAGCGCCTTAGACGGAATGCAGCCCCGATTGACGCAGGTGCCGCCCATTTCTGCCGCTTCAATAATGGCGGTTTTTAGCCCACAGTCAACTGCATGAAGAGCCGCACCATGCCCACCCACGCCCGCACCAATAATTACCAAGTCATAGTCAAATCCGTCCGTCACGTCTGCCTCCTGGCGCTGATTGCTCTGTTTATTTTCGTCTGCTAGAGGTGGATCAGACAACTTTTCCAGTCATTTTTCCAGACATATTGACATAGAGAACTCCAAACTTTAAAGAAAGTCAAACCTTATGAAGTTATTATCAACAACAGAGTCGCGATCGTAATGAAACGATTTAATTTAGATTGGGCATTCTGATCTGGGTAGATACCCAACGAAACCGTGATCAACTAAACCTGAAGGCTGTTGACCTTATTTTAAGCCTCAGCCGATTAGAGTTTTGATCCTTGAATTTGGAGTCAAGCCTGATGGATCTGCAACAGCAAGACGTGCGCCGTGCCGCAGCCAAAGCCTTTATCGAGTCTCTGAATAAACTGCAAGAAACGCTCTGCTCTGAGGCAGGTCAAGCCGCTATTCCTGAGCCTAAACCCGTTGAAAAAGTCGCAGATAGCCCGTCTCACCCCCCGATCGAAATCAATCTCGACACGTTAGAGCAAGCCGTGGCAGACATTGAGCAATTTATGCAGGCAAAAGAGCAAGATTAAGCCGGGCGCGCCCCTAACTCTCTAGCATTTGCAGTTGATAGAGGCTGGCATAGAGTCCGCCTTGCTTGAGCAATGCCTCGTGACTGCCTGACTCAACAAGCTGTCCTCGCTTAAGCACCAGAATGCGATCGACGTTGCGAATCGTCGAAAGTCGGTGGGCAATAATAATCGCACTGCGGTCTTCTAGGAGACGCTCTAGGGCCTCTTGGATCAGCGCCTCAGTGCCGACATCAAGGTTGGCCGTGGCTTCGTCGAGCACTAAGATTTGGGGATCGCGAATGGCAGCACGGGCAAAGGCCAAAAGCTGTTTTTGTCCGCCAGAAAGATTAGTGCCGCGTTCGCGCAGCATCGTGTTGTAGCCTTGGGGCAAGCGTTCGATCAGGCTAGCCACGTTGGTCGCTTCAGCCGCCGCTCGAATCTGATCATAGGTGTAGGTCTCGCCTAGGGTGATGTTGCTCTTGACATCCCCGGCAAACAGAAACCCGTCTTGCAAAATGATCGCCATGCGTCGCCGCAGGTCAGCTTGGGGCAATTGTCTGATGTCAACGCCGTCTAGTAGAATGCGCCCGTTGGTTGGCTCATAAAGCCGACTTAGCAGGCGAATGATCGAGCTTTTTCCGGCTCCGGTGGGGCCAACTAGCGCTACCTTCTCACCGGGACGAATTGTGAAATCCAGATCTTGCAGCACATAGTCGTCTTGCTTATAGGCAAACCAAACGTGCTCAAACCGAATCTCGCCGGGAGTGATAGGAGTGGTGGCAGGGGGTTTGTCATGAGATTTTTCGGGGTCGCGGATCTCGATCGGTTCATTCATAATGTCGCTGACCCGCTCGACGGCTGTGAACCCGGCTTGAATAGCGGTGAATTTTTCAGCAAACTGGCGCAGGGGATCAAATAGCCGTTGGGCAAACAAAATAAAGGTGGATAGAAGCCCAAAGTCAAGCTGTCGGTTCATCACGAGCCAGCTACCGATGCCCAAAACGCCCGAAATCGCGACGAGAGAAATCCACTCTAGGGTGGCAGACACCGCAGAATCGTGAAAGATCGTGCGATCGACTTCGTGAATGTAGCGTTGATTGATCGTGCGAAACAGGTCGCCATTAAATTTTTCGCGCCGAAATAATTGGACGACCCCGATCCCTGTAATGTTTTCCTGCAACATCGAGTTGAGCGCAGACAGTTCTTCTCTAGCTTTATAGTTCGCCTTGCGATATTGCTGCTGAAAATAAATAATCAGCCCCGTCACGGGCAACAGCAGCAGCAGCAGCAGTGTAGCCAGTTGCCACTGCCGAGAGAACATGATCACCGTGATCACCAAAATCGAAAACAGGTCATTGACGACCCCGATCGCTCCCGTCGAAAAGACTTCTCCTAAGCGCTTCGACATCGCTCGTGAGCCGCGTGATCAGGCGGCCGACAGGGGTGCGATCGAAGAACCGAACTGCCAGCGACGTGACATGATCAAACAAATCGCTGCGAATGCCTGCGGTGATGCGCTGCCCAACTTTTTGCACCAGATAGCTCTGGGTGCCGTCTAAGAGCAACCGCGTCAAAATCGTGATCAACAGCAGCCCGGCCAAAAAATTTAGCCCGTCGGTCAGCGATCGCCCGTTGAGCCAGTCAAATTGCAGACCAAAAAAGCTCAGACTGGTAGACTCACGCTTGAGCAGCGACACGGTTTGACCAATCAAAATCGGCTGAAGGGCGTTAGCGATCGCTGAGGGCACCAAAAACACCATCGACAGCAGCAGCAGCCGCAGATTCTTTTTAGCGTAGGGAACCAGCCGCAAAAAAAGCCGCCAATCAGTTTCCTTGGGGCGATGGTTGGGTTGATCAGCGGGAAGATGAGTCATAGCAATTTTATAGAAAGCTTGCGGCACGATCGCACCCCAAGCCCAGGGCAACCAGTGATCTAAGCTTAACGAATATTAGCGGTCGCGGCAGACTGACTCACCTGGTGACGAATCTGCTCAACGCAGCCATATAGCCCGTCTGCGTCAAGGCGATAGCTGAGGGGGTGCGCGATTAGCCGAGCCGTACTTTGAAATAAAACGTCAATTTCAATCAAGCCGTTTTCGCGCAGCGTGTTGCCCGTCGCCACCAGATCGACGATCGCTTCCGACATCCCGGTGATCGGGCCCAACTCGACCGAGCCAGAGAGCGGAATAATCTCTACAGGCAGGTCTAAACTCTGAAAATAATCGTGAGCACAGTGGACAAACTTAGAGGCAACCCGTCCATTTAGGGGCAATTCAAGGCTCGATCGATAGGGACTTGAGGCTTTCACCGCGACCGACATCCGGCATTGCCCAAACCCCAGATCGACCAGTTGGGCAACATTGGCGCTTTTTTCGCGCAGCACGTCATAGCCGACAATGCCCAGTTGGGCCTGGCCATATTCGACATAGACCGACACATCAGAATTTCTCACCAGCAGCGCTTTGGCTGTGTGGGTCGGATCGGTGATTTGCAGTTGACGGTTGCCCGTTTCTAGAAACGCGCTAAAGTCCAGCCCGATCGCTTGCAGCAGTCGAATGCTGTCTTTGAGCAAAGCACCTTTGGGTAATGCAACAGTAATCATGAGAGGCGTTTTAAGTTAAAAGTGACCAAAACTTTGAAAGGTGCCAGGTTTGCGTCTTGAATAGAGAGAGAACTCAATCTTCAAATTCCTAAAGTGCGAATATTGCTCGTCGATGACGAAATTGAAATGGCCGACCCTCTGAGCCGATTGCTGATGCGAGAAGGCTATCGCTTAGATGTGGCTTATGACGGTCGCCAAGGTTCTCATCTCGTCGAACAAAATCACTATGACCTATTGATTTTAGATTGGATGTTGCCTCACCAGTCAGGGTTAGAGATTTGTCAACGGCTGCGATCGCGGGGCGACACCACCCCTGTCTTGTTTCTCACGGCAAAAGACACGATCGACGATCGGGTGCAGGGGCTAGATGCCGGAGCCGATGATTATTTGATCAAACCCTTTGAGCTAAGAGAGCTTTTGGCCCGAGTCAGAGCGCTGCTGCGCCGCCCCGCCACATTGGAATCTGCGTCTTCTGACCTGCGGCTGCGAGTCGATGATTTAGAGCTAGATGCTCAAAACCAAATCGCCTATCGCAAAGGTCGAGCGATCGAGCTTTCTGAAAAAGAAAGCCAACTGCTGGACTGTTTTATGCGGCAACACCATCAACTCCTCACCCATGACCAGCTTTATCAACACCTGTGGAGCGACGGTGAAAAGCCAACCAGCAACGCGCTGGCGGCTCAGATTCGCCTCCTGCGTCGCAAAATTGAGTCTGAAGGAGAAACCCCTTTGATCTCAACGGTCTATGGCAAAGGCTATCGATTTGGCGGCGGCGACCTTTAGCCCGCGACTAGGGTGATCACCGTCACCTCTGGCGGACAAAACAACCGTCCGGGAAGGTAAGTGCCTAACCCGCGATTGACATAGAGGCGATTGTCACCGACCTGATATAAGCCCTTTGCCCATTCCCAGTGCTTCATGACGCGATAGCACCCTCTCAAAAAAGGCAGACGGTTGCGGGTGCGCGGGGGTAGGTGGCTATAAAGCTGGGCAGCGCGGGCCGAGACGTTTCCCAACCCCGGAATCACAATCTGCCCGCCGTGAGTGTGTCCAGATAACTGGAGATCGACTCGCCACTGCTGAAGCGGTTCGGCGCAATCAGGATTGTGAGCGAGAACGATGCGCGGCACCGTCGGAGAAACACGATCGAGAATTCGAGAGGCTCTAAACGCGGGCGACCAATATTCGGGCAGACCCACGATCGCTAGCCCGTCTCCTAGCGGATAGACGACTTCATCCCACAAAACAGACACATCAATGCGGGTGAGCGCTTCGGTAATCGTGGCTCTGCTAGCAGAGCGATGGAGATCATGGTTGCCCAAAACGGCGTAGACTCCGGCGCGGCTGCGGAGATGCTTGAGGTGCAGCGCTAGGGGATAGATCGGAGCCGGATCGTCGGTGACAAAATCACCCGTGATCACAACTAAATCTGGCTCGGCTTGGTTTGTGACCTTGATGACTTGTCTCAACAGCGCCTCAGACAATCGCTTGCCGTCATAGTGCAAGTCAGAAAGCTGCACGATCGTGGTGCCATCCAGCGCGGCAGGCAAGTCTACGATCGCTAGGGTCAATCGATCAACGGTGAGTGAGCCAGTGAGAAGTCTGTGCATCGTCGGGGGTCTGACAGCGACTACAGCTTAACAAAGGGTTCCCACAGAAAGATGAAGAAGCGGTAAAACTCCGATCGCGAGCGACCCTGATTGTGTGAATAGCATTGTGTGAAAAGACTCCTTACCCTTGCATCAAGCAACTAGACTCTCGCAAGTTGGGCAAATTTCAGCCTCAGCCTAGAGGGTGTTATGCACTTTTGTTAAACTGGGAGCATGAGTAGAAAGCCTTACCCAACAGACGTGAGCGACGAAGAATGGGCATTTGTCGCTCCATATTTAACGTTAATGACGGAAAATGCTCCTCAACGAGACCACAGCCTGCGTGAAGTGTTCAATGGCTTACGGTACGTGGTGCGAGCGGGAGAAGCTTGGCGACTGATGCCGCATGACTTACCGCCGTGGCATACGGTCTACCAACAAACGCAACGGTGGCTCAAAGCTGGAGTCTTTGAAACGATGGTGCAGGATTTGCGCGAGATCCTGCGAATTTTAGCGGGACGCAACGAGCAACCGAGTGCGGTGATTCTAGACAGTCGCACCTTGCAATCGACGGTGGAAAGTGGACATCGAGCGGGCTACGATGGCGGGAAACGCAAAAAAGGGAGCAAGGTTCACATGGCGGTGGACACGCTAGGACATTTGCTTGCCCTGCACGTCACGCCTGCGAACGAGCAAGACCGAGCGCAGGTCGCAGAACTGATGCACCAAGTGCAGCAGATGACGGGGGAATCCGTTGAGGTCGCCTTTGTTGACCAAGGCTATACAGGAGCGCAAGCTGCCGCCGATGCTGAGGCAGCAGGCATTCGACTGGAAGTGGTGAAACTGCCGGAGGCAAAGAAAGGCTTTGTGTTGCTGCCTCGGCGCTGGGTCGTTGAGCGCAGTTTTGGCTGGATGTCGCGGTTTCGGCGATTAGCGCGAGATTACGAGCGGCTCACAGAAACCCTAATTGGCTTTCACCTGATTGCGTTTGTAATATTGATGGTCAGGCAGTTCGTGAGTATCGGATTTAAAAGTGCATAACACCCTCTAGACACGGCCCATCGTCTACCTCAGAGCTAGGTCTAGAAGAAGTCAGTAGGGATGGGTCAACGCCGCTTAAGATGCGTTTATGGACTATTAAAGAATCCCTGCCCTAAGGGGAGGGGGGAGTATCAACGCTTCGTTTTACGATAAGGTTGAACATGAAGTTATGTTTCTGTCGCTCTCATAGCCTAAGCGACGACAGAAACCAGCTTGATAGAATGCGAAAAGACTTCTGTTCGCCAGATCTTGAAACCAGACTAGAAGAGGATAGAACACGATGGCAGTTACACAGCCCCCTTTACCGTTTGCCAAAGACGCGCTTGAGCCATACGGCATGAAGGCAGAAACGTTTGATTATCACTACGGCAAGCACCACGCTGCCTATGTCACAAACCTCAACAACCTGATCAAAGACACTGAGCTTGACAGCAAACCCCTAGAAGAAATCATCACCACCTCGTTTAAAGACCCTGCCAAGGTTGGGGTGTTTAACAACGCGGCTCAAGTTTGGAACCACAGCTTCTTTTGGAACTGCCTGAAAGCGGGTGGCGGTGGCGCTCCGACGGGTGAGATTGCCGATCGCATCACCAAAGACTTTGGCAGCTACGACAAGTTTAAAGAAGAGTTTAAGGCGGCAGCAGCGACTCAATTTGGCAGCGGTTGGGCCTGGCTAGTTGACGATGGCGGCACCCTCAAAGTCGTCAAAACCCCTAACGCAGAAAACCCTCTCGCGCACGGGCAAAAAGCACTTCTCACCCTTGACGTGTGGGAACATGCTTACTACATTGACTTCAAAAATGCGCGCCCCGCGTTTATCGACAACTTCTTAGACAAGCTGGTGAACTGGGACTTTGTTGCTCACAACCTCGCTGCTTAGTCAGACTTAAGAGAATAGCCGGGTTAAGTAAATAGCCGGATAGTTAGGCAGCCACGAAGCGATCGTGGCTGTTTTTTTGGCAACTTGTGCTAGATAACACCCATAAATTCAGCGAGTACGATAGGGTAATTGTGTAAAAATTCTGATTCAACATCCCAAGTCCCCAGCCTTTTATGGACAGCAACGAACTCGCCCACTACATAGAAGCCACCGATGGACTCTCAAAACCCTGGCTATTGGCCCAACTGCGACTGATCAAATTAAAAGAGCGCCAAACCACCCTCTCATCTGAAGACTATGAGGCAGCCCTGTCTGATCTTCACCAAGACTTAATGAGATTGGGCGAGTGGTGGGTCGGTCTTGAAAACGAGGTATTTTAAGCCCTATGCGCCGCCGTAAAAAAGAACCCGAAGACATTAACCTTAACGATCCAAAACACTACTTCAGCCGCGAAATGAGTTGGCTAGAGTTTAACAACCGGGTGCTGCACGAGGCGTTTGACCCTCGCACCCCCTTGCTAGAGCGGCTCAAGTTTATGGCCATTTATAGCTCTAACCTGGATGAATATTTCATGGTGAGAGTCGCAGCCCTCAAAGAACAAGTTGAAGCAAACGTCAGCAAGGTCAGTGCCGATGGGCGACAACCCCAAGAGCACCTAGACATGATCTACGAGCGGCTGCGCCCAATGGTCGAAAAGCAGCATCGTCATTTTGAGCAGGCGTTGCGCCCTCAGCTATCGGCTCACGGCATTTATCTACTCGACTATATTGACCTCAATCAAGAGCAGCGCGCCCATCTGCAAACCTATTTTGCCGAGCAGGTGTTCCCAGTGCTGACTCCGTTGGCGATCGACCCCAGCCATCCCTTCCCCTACATCTCAAGTCTCAGCCTGAATTTAGCCGTAGTAGTCAAAGACAGCATCACGGGCGAAGAATTATTTGCCAGGGTGAAAGTGCCCAAGGTGTTGCCTCGATTTATTCAGTTGCCGATCGAGACTCAAGGGTCACCCGCCGCGTTGCCAAAATCTCGTCCTCCGGTCTGGGCAGGCGTGCCTTTAGAGCAAGTGATCGCCCACAACCTCGATCCGCTCTTTCCGGGCATGAAGATTCAAGAATATTACCCATTTCGCATCACCCGCAACGCCGATTTAGACCTTGAAGAAGACGAAGCCGAAGACTTGATGCTGGCGATCGAGCAAGAGTTGCGAAAACGCCGCTTTGGGGGTTCAGTGGTTCGCATTGAGCTTCAGCCCTCCATGCCCGAAAGCATCCGCATCATGCTCATGCAAGAGATGGGCTTAACCGCCAACGATGTCTATGAAGTCGAAGGATTGCTTTGTCTGCGAGATATGTTTGGGCTAGCAGATCTGCCCGCGCCCGACCTCAAAGATCCGCCCTGGAGTCCGGTCACTCCGCCCCGCCTCAAGCGGGTTAATGAAACCGCGATCGAAGATCTAGACGAGAGCGAAGAAGACTTTTTTGCCGTAATTCGCAAACAAGACTTGATGGTGCACCACCCCTACGACTCGTTTTCTAGAAGTGTGCAGCGATTTATCACCGAGGCAGCCTATGACCCCAACGTCTTGGCCATCAAGATGACCCTCTATCGCACCTCTGGCGACTCTCCGATCGTTAGCGCGCTGATCGCGGCGGCTGAAAACGGCAAACAAGTCGCCGCCCTCGTCGAACTCAAAGCCCGATTTGACGAAGAAAACAACATTCTCTGGGCCAGAAAGCTAGAAAGTGCCGGAGTCCACGTTGTCTATGGGCTAGTCGGTCTCAAAACCCACACCAAACTCGTCTTAATCGTGCGTCGCGAAGAGGGGAAAATTCGGCGCTATGTCCACATCGGCACCGGAAATTACAATCCTAAAACCGCCCGACTTTACACTGATCTGGGTCTGTTTAGCTGCCATCCAGATCTCGGCGCTGATCTGACGGAGTTATTTAACCATTTGACCGGCCACTCGCGCCAGCAGTCTTATCGAAAATTAGTGGTGGCTCCAGTCAACTTGCGCGATCGCCTCCTAGCTCTGATCCAACGCGAAATCGATCATCAGCGCGGGGGGGGGCACGGGCGCATCGTAGCCAAAATGAACGCCCTCGTTGACCCTAGACTGATCGTGGCCCTCTATGAAGCCTCTCAAGCCGGAGTCTCAGTCGATCTAATCGTGCGGGGCATCTGCTGTTTGCGCCCCGGTGTCAAAGAGATCAGCGAAAATATTCGCGTCGTCAGCATTGTGGGGCGATTTCTGGAACATTCTCGGATTTTTTACTTCCATAACAATGGTCAAGAAGAAATCTTAATGGGCAGTGCTGACTGGATGCCCCGCAACCTCGATCGACGGGTCGAAGCCGTGGTGCCGATCGCAGACCCTGACCTAATCAAAGATCTCGAAGAAATTCTCGGCATCATGCTGGCAGACAACCGCCACGCGTGGGATTTGCAGCCCGACGGGCGATATGTTCAGCGTCGCCCGCTCAACGGCAGCCCAGAGCAAAGCTCACAAAAAATCTTTATGGAGATGGCCCAGCAGGCAACCGCTACATAAAGAGACAGAGATGAGTGGTCAGACTCTAGAGAAGCCACTACGTTTGATCGATTGAACTGAAGAAAACTCCTAGAGAAGTGACTCATAGGCAACGGGTAATCCATTCCAGTTGCCTATTGTTTTGTTTGAGATCTTTGTTTTCAAAATAGTTCCCGTCTTGATCGGTGCAGCCATTCTCCAAACTCAACACCCTTAATCAACAAAACTGCTTACTATAGCGCTTTCAGGCACCCCTATTTCTTCCGTAAAGGCACGGAAATCGGGTTAAAAAAAGATGAATTTTCGGCTCATAAACCAGAAATAACAACTTCAAATAAAAAAACATTCAAAAAAGCCAATCTTTCTCAAAAAAGATGTGAACAATGACCAAAAAGTAAGCTACAGTTGGATTCAAATTTTTGAATATAAATTAGCAACCTTGCCCCCAACCCAATGACAACTAAAGTTCCTACCACCCCCGCTTCGGTTGACTCAGTTCCTGTTGATCTCGACATTGACCCGACTGAACTGGAATCCTTAGACAAAGAAGAGTTTGATCCAGAAACTCTGTCACGATCGGTCAAAGGAAAAACCAGCGATTATCTCGGTCTTACTGATGACTCAGTGGGGATGTTTTTACGAGAAATGGCCCGCTACCCCCTGCTGACTCAAGCGCAAGAGATCGAACTGGCTAGAGAAATCGCCAAAGGCGGTGCTCAGGGTGAGAAGGCCAAGCGCAAACTCGTCCGCGCAAACCTTCGTTTAGTGGTTTCTATTGCTAAAAAATATCTCAATCGTGGAGTGCCTTTTCTAGATTTGATTCAAGAAGGCGCAATGGGGCTGATGAGAGCCGCCGAAAAGTTTGATTATGAGCGTGGCTACAAATTCTCAACCTATGCGTATTGGTGGATTCGCCAGGGCATTACCCGCGCGATCGCTTCTCAATCTCGAACGGTTCGTCTCCCCGTTCACATGGTCGAAAAACTCAACCAGGTTCGCAAAGTGCGGCAGACCCTCACCCAGACTCTAGGACGGAAGCCTACTAAGCAAGAACTGGCTGGGGCACTAGATATGGATGAAGACAAACTAGAGCAAGTCTTAGATGTAAGCCAGCGCACCCTCTCCCTTCATGCTTGGGTGGGGCGTGACGAAGACACTGAGTTAATGCAGCTAATCCAAGACGCTGACAATGTAGCACCCAACCAGTCGCTCGATCACAACCTGTTGTGCGATCGCCTTAACTCGGTGTTAGATCACTTGAGCGATCGGGAGCGAGAAATCATCAAACTGCGGTTTGGCTTGACCGATGGGCAACACTACACTCTGACTGAGATCGGTGAGCGCTATCAGCTATCTCGTGAGCGGGTGCGGCAGATTCAGGCCAAGGCGATGAGAAAACTGCGCCACCCTCGCCGTCAGGCTCTGCTCAAAGACTGGATGTAGACCCTGCCTTCAGATGCAATAGGGTGAGTTTTAGCATTGGCTAACCCTTGCGGTAGAGGACTCAGTATGTAGAAACGGCTACACTCTACCTAGCTATCAAAGATCCATGTCCCAGGTTCAAATGCTGTCTTGTGAGCGTCAAGTGTTGCGTGTATTAGTCGTCGATGATCATGAGCTAACCCGTATCAGCCTCAAGCACGCCTTGCAGCAGGTTGGAATCGAGTTAGTAGGTCTGGCAAGCAACGGGAAAGAAGCGGTCGAAATGGCCAATCGTTACTTGCCCGATGTCATTGTCATCGACTTGCAGATGCCCGTGATGGATGGGTTGAGCGCATCAACTCAAATTAAAATTGACCATCCCAACATCAAGATTCTGGCCTATTCATCTCTAGAAGATCCGCAGACTGAAGTGATGCTGCAAACTGCGAAGGTGGATGCCTTTTGCAAAAAAGACGTGGCCTTTGATGAACTCTTAAAGGTGATCAATCGCTTAGGGCAACGCCCCTAAGCAACCGATGCTCTTTAGCGATCGTGGAGGCTCAAAACCAGATTTTCACAAAATCAAGCGGACAGAAGAATCAAACTCCTGTCCGCTTAGCCTGTCTAGCTTACCTACCGACCTTATCTAGGAATAATCGATAGCTTGTAGGGATTGCGACCCTGAGCACGATCGCCAACATAAACCGAATAGGTGCCCTTGCTCCAGCGCCCCGGAACCTCAATTTTGCCCCCTGATAGACTATCAGCCTGCACACAGACGGTTTGCCCCTGCGCCCCCGTGATCAGCAGCGTCGGCTGACCCGCACCCTGGAGGCTGAAGAGCAGGTTGCTGTCTGCGGTGACTTGAATCGTGTGGTTGGGCACGTCAGCAATAAACCCCGCACAGCCGGGATCTTTTTTAGACCCCCCAGAGGTGCCATCAAGGGTCACTTTTGAAGAGTTTGGGGAAACCGCCACCATTTGACTAGAGGCAACCCCTGCAAGAGTGAGAACGGCAGCGATCGCCGTGGGCACCACTGACCAACGCTTATGGGATTTCATCGAATTCACAGCCTCAGGTTGAAAGAGTTCACAGCCTTTAGTATTACAAGCCACATAAAGGACTGACGGAGGGTTGTTACTCTTCTCGAAGTGGCACTATTTCAGACGCTCGTCAGTGACCTAGATCGCCTGCTCACGACGACGTGCGATATCGTTCTAACAACTCGGCTAGATAGTCATAGCCATCGACCCCAATTATTTCTAGAAGCTGCGATCGCTGCCCTGCTAAAACTGACTGAAACGACTCACCCAATCGCCCTTGCAAAACAGTCAGCAACCCAGCACTCTGTCGCCAATCGTTAGACCCCATTTGTTCAAGCTTATACATCGCCAGAGAAGCGGATAACACCGCTTTGCCATAGGCTTCTAGCTGATAGAAGGCTTCGCCAAGCTGCGCCAAATTAATCGCTTGAATGTAGAGATCGCCGGAAAATTCGGCCGCGTGAATGCCGCTTTCTAAGAACTTCAGCGCTTTTTGTGGTTCGCCCAAAATGACGTAAGCATTGCCCAAACTGGTGTAGCAAAGTGCTTTACTCTGCCCGTCTCCCAATCGCTCTGAGAGTTCAAGTCCTTGTTCTAAATAGGCGATCGCGGTTTCATAAACCTCTGGTGCCGACTCAAGCTGCTGGGCTTGAAACACTTCGCCATAGCCCAAATTAGCGAGGGCGTTGGCTTCTCCCATGCGATCGCCGCTCTGCCGACTTAACATCAGCGCTCGTTGGCTGTAGCTGATCGCCTCTGCGTAGGCTTTTTCGATCACTCCAATCCGGCTCAGGTGGTTGAGGTTGGCAATCTCACAGGGACGATCGCCCGCCTCCTGAGCAATGTCTCTCGCCGTGGAGTGCATTTCTTTGGCCAAGTCGAGCGGGCCTCGCACTCGCTGCGATGACCCCAACAAGGTCAGAATTCGCGCTTTTTCTTGCGTGCCTTCAGCGCGGTTGAGCGGCTCACTCAGGTAGCTCATGGCGTTGCGGAAATATCCACCCGTAAACGAGGCAAACACCGTGCCATAGAGCGGAAAATAATCGCGTTGAGAAAAGACCCGCAGACCTTGCAGAGTGATGCGAAAGGCGGCTTCGGTGTAGCGATCGCGAGTCAGCGAATTCAGCGAGGTCGATCGGCTAAAGCCATTGGCTAGCTGCGACCAGATCACGCCAAAAGTGAGAAAAATCGCGATCGCCAGTTTTGCCCCCGCTTTAGAGTTGTAGACCAGATTTTCGGCCCACCCCACCAGCCCATGCTCGATCGCTTGCAGCACGATCGCCAACTCGACCCAAGCGGCCAGCGTCATCTCGGTTTGACTGGCTGCCCAATCGCTGCCAGACTGCTGCTCATAGAGCGCCTGAAACAGCGATTTTGGCACCGCCCCGATCGGCTGTTTTGCCCAAGTTGCCCAGGGGTTGCTTTGCCCAGACGCGCCTTCAAATCCGAGTTGATCGGGATCATAGATCCAGCTAATCAGATGATCTTGCAGGGGTTGCCAAGACTCTAGCCCACGAGAAATGCCGTCAGCGATCTGCCCCAGATCTTCTTTTAACGTCGGATCGGAAATCGGCGACTGACGCAAGGTAGCTGCCAGTTGTTTAAGCTGCTCAGGCGCAAGCTTTTGAGGATGATTTGGGTCAGTGAATTTGAGAAAAGCCAGCAGGCGCTGCGTCGAATCTGCCTGCGTGATCTGGTGGAGCGCGCTGACGATCGCTTCTCGCGATCGCGTTTGAGTTTGCCAGCGATCCCACTCGCCCTGAATAGTTTGCAGCGCCCTTAAAGAACGAGTTGCCCGCGCTTGTTTGGCCTCGTTTTGAGGATCGTCGGCTTGTCGCTGTGTGGTGGTGAAGCGATCGCGCAAGCAGTGCTCAAATTCTTCTCCGGTGCCCGGTTCGGCTTCTTGCAGCAGCATTTGATAAACCTGCTCTTTAGAGCGAATGCTGCCCTTGAGCGTGAGTTGCACAATCTGATCAATGAGGGCTAAATAGCGATCGTAAAGGGGAGAGGTCTCAGGCATAGAGGGCAAATTCAGCGACGAAAAGGGTGGGCTGAAGGAAACTTGATTTGAGTGCTTCTGATCATAGAAGCAACCAGCAAAAATCACCGCAAAATCACCCTAAAAAATAAAGGCGCAATTGCTTGCGCCCTTAACATTACAAATCAAATTGGGATATCTACTACCACTTGAGCAAGTTGAACTGCTCCATATCGACCGTGTTGCGGTTGCGGTAGATGGCTAGCACGATCGCCAACCCAACGGCCGCTTCGGCCGCCGCGATCGTGATCACAAAAATAGTGAAAACCTGACCTTTAATCGTCTGCGGGTCGAGATAGTTAGAAAACGCCATCAGATTAAGGTTGACTGCATTCAGCATTAGCTCGATCGACATCAACACCCGCACAGCATTGCGGCTCGTAATCAGTCCATAAATGCCAATGCAAAACAGCGCCGCCGCCAGAAGTAAAAAGTACTGAAGTTGCATAATCTCAACCCTTATTGAATAGTGGTGTCAGCGCGACCTGTGGTGATTAACTCACGAGGGCGCTCTGGCAAGGTTAGCGACTCAGTGCCGTCTGACTCAAGCTCAGTTTCGGGCAGAAACTCTCGACGAGCTAGCACGATCGCGCCCACCAGCGCCATCAGCAGCAAGATCGAAGCCAACTCAAAAGGCAAGAGAAAATCACTAAAGAAATGGAGACCGATGCGGACGATCGAAGAGTCTCCGGCCGCCGTTTCGGTTGAGATCGCCCAAGGAGTCGTCACCACCATCGTGCCCAGCAGAGCAAAAATGCCCAAACACACAAATGCTGTCGCCACCTGCCTGATCCAGATTCTCGGCACTACTTTAAAGTCTTCGCGCTTGTTGACCAGCATGATGGCAAACAAAATCAGCACGTTAACCGCTCCGACGTAGATCAAGACCTGAGCCGCCGCCACAAAGTCGGCATTGAGCAGCAGATACAGTCCCGCAATGCTGATAAACACACCGCCCAGCAAGAACGCTGAATAGACGATATTGCTCAACAGCACCACACCCAAAGCAGACCCCACCATCATCAACGCCAGCACGCCCAGCGAGACGATTTGAACTCCTTCGGCTAAATTCACGCTCTTTACTCCTGTTCTTGGGGTTCTTTGTCTAAAATTTCTTCTGGACGCAACCCAGAACGGCGCGAACCTGCGGGGAGATCGTGAGGGTCAAACACCCCTTTGGGCAGGTAAGCAAACTCTCTCAACGGAGTCACCATCGGGTCATCGGTGACTTTATAAGGCAGACGACCTAACGCCACGCTATCGTAATTTAGCTCGTGGCGATCGTAGGTTGACATCTCATATTCTTCGGTCATCGACAAACAGTTAGTCGGACAATATTCGACACAGTTGCCGCAAAAAATGCAGACTCCAAAGTCAATACTGTAGTGCTTAAGCTGCTTTTTCTTGGTTTCTTTGTTAAAGTCCCAATCGACCACGGGCAGGTTGATCGGGCACACTCGCACACAGACTTCGCAAGAAATGCACTTGTCAAACTCAAAGTGAATTCGTCCGCGAAATCGCTCTGAGAGAATCAGCTTTTCGTAGGGATATTGAACGGTGATCGGGCGGCGGCGCATGTGGTCAAAGGTCACAGATAGCCCCTGACCGATATATTTGCCCGCCTGAAACGCCTCTTTGGTGTAGTCACCAACTTGCTTAAGAAACTTGAGCATCAATGTTCTCCGCTTAAAAGGGGTAGGGGAGGGAGCTTAACCGCCAAAGGCAACAGGAAACGCCAGCTTTAGGCCAGCCGTCAGCAGTAAGTTGACCAGCGAAACGGGGAGCAGAAACTTCCATCCCAAGTCTAGCAATTGGTCAATGCGGACGCGGGGAACCGTCCAGCGCATCAAAATCGCGATGAATACTAAGAAGTAAGCCTTTAACAAGGTCATGGTGATGCCGATCGTGGCCGTGACCACTTGCAGCCAAGGCGTGTTTTCGCTGACTCCAATCCAGCTAGCGATCGTGCCGACACTCACCGGAAACTCCCAGCCGCCGAGATAGAGAATTGCAAACAGCAGCGCCGACAGGGTGAGGTTGACATAAGACCCCAGATAGAAAAGAGCAAACTTCATGCCCGAATATTCAGTCTGATAGCCTGCCACCAGTTCTTCTTCAGCCTCTGGCAAGTCAAAGGGAATGCGCTCACATTCAGCCAGGGCCGCAATCCAGAAAATCAGAAACCCGACGGGCTGCCGCCAAATATTCCAGCCCAAAATGCCGTAGCCTGACTGCTGCTGCACGATATCCACGGTGCTGAGGGAGCCAGACATCATGACGATCGCCAGCACCGACAGCGCCAAAGGCAACTCATAGCTAATCGATTGGGCGGCAGCGCGCAGACCCCCCAGCAGCGAATATTTATTATTAGAGGCATAGCCCGACATCAATAGCCCGATCGGGACGATGCTCGACAGCGCAATCCACAAAAACACGCCCATTCCGACATCGGCAATGAGCAGATTTTGCCCAAACGGGACAATCAGGTAGGAGAGAAAAACGGGAATAACGACGATCGCCGGGCCCAGCGTAAACAACAGCCCATCTGCTTTCGACGGTGTAGTGTCTTCTTTAAAAACTAGTTTTAGCCCGTCTGCTAAAGGAGCCAAAATGCCCAACGGGCCCATGAATTCTGGGCCGATTCGCTGTTGGGCAGCAGCAGAAATTTTTCGCTCTAGCCAAACCGATGCCAACACACTCACGGTTGCAGCTACCAGCACGATCAGCATCGGCAAAGGCAACCAAAGTGCTCTCGCAGCCCCAGGGGGGATGCTAAAACCTTTGACAGATTCAATAAAAGTTCCTTGAAGGTCGATTCCTGGGTTCATGCTTTCCCAACTCAAATCATTGCTGTGTTCGCCGCTCACTCACCCCAAGATGAAGTTCCTGGGCGACATTAACGCCTATCAGTATATCTTTCCTGATGGAACAGAATTGCATCAAGGTCTTGAATTTGAGCCTTTCGGGTCATCAAACTAATCAATCGTTTGCATTCATTTCACTGAATAGTGATTTCAAATTCAAGCAGCAATTTAGGCTGATTAGAGGTGACCGATTTTACCCTCCATAAAAGAAGCCCCCAAAAGCAAGAATCTTGGGGGCTGGAGTTCCTGAAAATCGTCACCTGACTATAGTTGCAAGGGATCGTCAATCGGGGAAGAGGGGTGACACCCTGCATTTGGGGTTGAACTAGCGATCGTCGATCGACACATAGGGTGCTGAATGCAACCCGGTATAGATCTGCGTCGGTCTGAAGATTCGATTTTCGTTCAACTGCTCTTTCCAATGAGCCAGCCAGCCTGCGACGCGAGAGATCGCAAACACAGGCGTAAACAGGTCTGTCGGAATGCCCAACTTGCGATAAACCAAACCCGAATAAAAATCGACGTTGGGGTAAATGCCCTTGCCGCCCAGTTTTTCTTCAACAGCCCGCTCTAGCTCTGTCGCAATGTCGTAATATTTGTCGTGCCCAAATTTCTCAAACAGTTGTTCGGCCAGTTGCTGCAAAATAATAGCTCTGGGGTCTTTAACTTTGTAGACTCGGTGCCCAAAGCCCATGATTTTTGCTTTGCGCTGAAGTCGATCGTCTAAAAACGGACGCACGTTCTCAACCGAGCCGATCTCTTCGAGCATTTCAATCACTTCTTCGCTGGCTCCCCCGTGCAGGGGGCCGGCCAAGGTTCCCACCGCCGAGGCAATCACCGCGTAAGGGTCGGTCAGCGTCGAAGCCGTCACCATCGCCGAAAAGGTCGAAGCATTGATCGTGTGCTCGGCGTGAAGCACCAGACACACTTCAAAAATTCGGGCAGCGAGTGGGTCGGGTTCTTTCTCATTCAGCATATAGAGAAAGTTGGCGGCATAGCTCAGATCATCGCGAGGCTGAACTGGATCATTTCCCTTTCGCATTAGTTGAAAGGCGGCCACCATTGTCGGAATCTTGGCCAGAAGCCTGACGACAGCCGCCCGAATATACGTAGGGTCGTCTAAAGCGCGACGAGAATAAAACAGCCCCAATGCTGCCGCGCAAGCCTGAAGCGCATCCATCGGATGACCGCTCTCAGGAAAGCACTTCATCATGTCTCGAATGCGGTATTTCAGCCTTCGATGATATCGGATCTCATTTTTAAAGGCTTCTAACTCTTCTTTGGTTGGCAACTCGTTCCAGATCAGCAGATAGGCTGTTTCCAAAAAGGTGCTTTTTTCAGCGAGTTCATGGATGGGGATGCCCCGATATTCCAAGATGCCTTTTTGCCCGTCCACGAAGCTAATGCTGGACTGGGTTGCTGGAACGCCTTCTAGACCTGCCCTAAATTCGCAGACAGTCATGATTCACCGTTATCTTATTGTGGAAGTCTCCAGCTAACTTATCAGATTTAGCAGAACAGATTGTAGTGTCTGCACCAAACCCTCGATCGCTCACGCCCGCGTACCATGTTTTTGTGATCGTCTATACAAACCTGACCTACAGATAAACTAATGTTTGCGGTTTTTTATAAAAGACAATATTATCAAGATATAAAGATTTACACCTTGACTTAGGTTGCATTTACCGATAAGTCAGACGGTTCCTGATGAGGTCTGCGATAGATAGCAGGGGTAAATCTGTTACCTCTATATTCTCTCGTAAGGAGTTATATGCCCCACAGACATTCTCATCGTTCCTCAAACCCCCACCCATCCGCGAGCAACCCTTCAGAGCTTCGCAAAGCCAATCGACCCGACTCTAAAGCCGAAGTGCCCCCCTCGCATCAATGGGGAGAATCAACCCGCAGTCGCCCTGCAAACACCAAAACCAGTCTGACGAAGCTGATTGAGCAAGACGCTCCGCTTCAAACCAACAGTCAACTGGTGCTGATGTATGGCCCTTTTCAAACCGAGATGTTGCCCGAAGCAGGTCAAGGAGTGGCCTCTTGGATCAAAGACTGTCTTCGCAAGCATGGGTTGCCTAGCTTAGTCAGATTTGACTATCGTCGCCGCGCTCAGATTTTCCGTCGAGATGAATTTCAGCCCTGGTTAGAGCCGCTGATCGAGCAGCACAGCTATCCTAGCCACTAAAGCAAGTTAGTTAAGGGGCTTTGCTCATTTCATCATTTTCAAAGGCCTAGCTTCTTGATAGATTGCACCTTTGGGTACTCTTCGCGCCGTCCCGATCGGATAAATTGGGGAGAGTGACGATCGCCCAGAGGTGCAAATTTTATGACCACGCCCGTCTATGAGATGATTTTGCGGCAGGGTCGATTGCGACAACCATCCGACCTGGTTGAACCCGTAGATATTGCGATCCAAGACGGCAAAATTGCGGCGATCGCGCCTCACATTGATGGCGTAGCTGACTTAGAGTTAGACGCTCACGATCTGTTCGTCAGTCCGCCGTTTGTTGAGTCACACATCCATCTCGACTCGGCGATGACAGCAGGCGATCCGCGCTGGAATCAAAGCGGCACTTTGTTTGAGGGCATTGAGATCTGGCGAGACTATAAACAAAATTTGTCGCTGGATAACGTCAAGCGGCGGGCGATCGCGACGCTCAAACAGCAGGCGGCTCAAGGGGTTCTCTTTGTTCGCAGTCACGCCGATGTCAGCGAAGCCAGTTTAACGGCTCTGCAAGCTCTATTAGAAGTGCGAGAAGCGGTAAAAGACTGGATCACACTACAAATCGTGGCCTTTCCCCAAGACGGCATCTATGGCAGCCCGAAAAATGACGAGTTGATGGAAGAAGCGCTCAAAATGGGAGCCGATGCTGTGGGCGGCATTCCCCATTACGAACTAACTCGTGAAGATGGAGTGCGATCGGTGCATCGCATTTTTGAACTGGCGGAAAAGTACGATCGCTTAATCGATGTTCACTGTGATGAAATTGATGATGATCAATCCCGGTTTTTAGAAGTGGTGGCTGCTTGTGCCATTCGGACTGAAATGGGATCGCGAGTCACCGCCAGCCACACTACAGCGTTTGGCTCTTACAACAACGCTTACGCATTCAAGCTTTTGGGGTTTTTGCAACGCACTCAGATCAATTTCATTGCCAATCCCCTGATCAACATCACGCTGCAAGGTCGCACCGATACCTATCCCAAACGGCGGGGCGTAACTCGTGTTAAAGAACTGTGGCAGCAGGGCACCAACGTGAGTTTAGGCCACGACTGCGTGCAAGATCCGTGGTACTCGCTGGGCACGGGCAATATGCTGGATGTCGCGTCGATGGCGGTGCATGTTTGCCAGATGACCGGGATGCCCGAAATTGATGCCTGCTATGAGATGGTGACAAGCAACGGGGCTAAAACGCTCAACATTCAGGACGCTTATGGGATCGAGGTCGGCAAACCTGCCAATCTAATCGTGTTGGATGCAGACGATCGCTACGACGCGATTCGGCGACGAGCGATCGTGCGCTATGTGATCTTTCAAGGAACGCTCTTGGCTGAGACACAACCACCTAAAACAACTTGGAAGAGAGAAATCGGATAGCGATCACAGACTGCGAATAGCGCTGAGTTGAACGGTACAATAGTTAAACTCAAATTTGGCGCTTGGGAGCGATCACGGCCATGTCGATCGGACAAAAACTCTACGAAGGCAAAGCTAAGATCCTCTACACCACAGACGATCCACAGATTTTATTAACTCACTTCAAAGACGATGCCACCGCCTTTAACGCGCAAAAGCGAGGCAGCATCGTTGGCAAAGGAGAAATCAACTGCGCCATGTCTGCTCACCTTTTTAAATTGCTAGAAACTAACGGAGTGTCAACCCATTTCATTGACTGCCCTGCGCCCAATGAAATGCGGGTCAAATCAGTCAAAATTTTGCCTTTAGAAGTTGTCGTCAGGAACATTGCAGCGGGTAGTCTCTGTCAACAAACAGGTCTGAAGCTCGGAACAATTCTCAGTCAACCGCTCGTGGAGTTTTATTATAAAAACGATCAATTGGGTGACCCTTTGCTAACCCTCGATCGGCTTCGGCTTCTTGATCTGGCTGCCGATGATCAGGTGGATCAATTAAGAAGAATGGCCCTGCGGATCAATGACCTACTCATCGCCTTCTTTAACCAGTGTCAAATCACCCTGGTAGACTTCAAGCTTGAGTTTGGCATCGACTCAAAAGACCAGCTTCTCTTAGCCGACGAGATCAGCCCTGACACTTGCCGCTTGTGGAACCAAACCGAAACTGACCCCGATCGCCGCGTTATGGATAAAGACCGTTTTCGTCGCGATCTAGGCAGCGTCGAAGAAGCCTATCAGCAAGTGCTAGCGCGGGTTTTAGTCCAAGCCGTTTAGCAAATCACCTCAGATGATTTTGCAGTAACTGGCTCGATCGCCGCAGAGTAGCCCCCAACAATGCGGTAAAATTTCACAGCCTGCTAGGATTGGAACCGCTTCTTGATATTGTGATGTTGAATCTGCTCTGAGCAGACTCTGGTGTGAGGACGTGCCAAGTAACGTGAACAAAATGCGATTATCCCCTGTTTTAATGGCAGCCTTTGCGGCTGTCGCCACCGTTGGCTGGTCGAGTTCTGCAAAAGCCCAACCCCCTGAAGGCTCCCAAAAATCACAGGTGACCCCTCTCCAGGTCATAGGAACTGACCCCGGCATTAAACCGAGTCAACCGTCAGAAAAGGTGACTGCTCAGACGCAGCGATCGAGCCAAGATGTTGTGGTCGAGACGGTGAAGGTGGCTGCGGTTTCCGTTCCTGACACAATCTCAGCCCAGCCCCTAAAACCATTTCGGTCAAAATTGGTGACTGCCGCCGTTGAGATCGCCCAAACTCAAGGCAGCCCAGTTGACGAGCAGCAGCCTAACCCAATTCAGCTTAATCCTCCGTCTCCAACCTCACCGACCTTGACTATTCCCACGGTTCCGGCTCCGACTCCTCAACCTTCAACTCCAACCCCTTCAACGACTCCCAGCCCAGCCCCCGACGCGGCACCAGAGCCTAGAGTGCTAGTCGGCGAGGTGCTTGTAGTCGGTGCAGAAGCTGATCTGCAAGCTGAAGTCTATCGAGTCATTCGCACCCAACCCGGACGGACGACCACCCGATCGCAACTGCAAGAAGACATCAATGCCATCTTTGCGACTGGCTTCTTTCAAAACGTCAAGGCAACGCCAGCCGATACACCGCTTGGGGTGCGAGTCACGTTTGAAGTGCAGCCCAACCCCGTCTTAAAGTCTGTGCAGCTAGAGGGTGCTCGTGTCGTGCCCGCCAAAGTGGTCAGCGATATTTTTACCCCGCAATATGGCACCACGCTCAACCTGCGCCAGCTTCAGACAGGCATTCAAGCTCTGACCAAGTGGTATCAAGACAATGGCTATGTTTTGGCCCAGGTAGTCAACGTGCCCAAGGTTGCTCCTGATGGCTCCGTGACGCTAGAAGTGGCAGAAGGAGTGGTCGAGGGGCTGCAAGTCCGGTTTGTCAATAAACAAGGCGAAGAAAAAGATGCCAAGGGCAATCCGATTCGAGGCCGGACGCGAGATTTTATCGTCACCCGTGAGTTTGAGCTAAAACCGGGCGATGTCTTTAACCGGGCGACAGCCGAGCGAGATCTGCAACGGGCTTTTGGCTTAGGCATTTTTGATGACATCAAGCTGTCGCTGAGTCCGGGTCAAGACCCTCGTAAAGTGATTGTGGTCGCCAACGTCACCGAAAAGAACACGGGCAACGTTGGTCTGGCTGGGGGCTTTAGCTCTGCCAGTGGTCTGTTTGGCAGCGTCAGCTATCAGCAGCAAAATGTGGGCGGCAATGACCAAAAGCTGAATGCAGAAGTGCAGATTGGTCAGCGCGATCAACTCTTTGACCTGAGCTTTACTGACCCGTGGATTGGGGGCGACCCGTTCCGCACGTCCTACACGGTTAACCTGTTTAGACGCAAGACGATTTCACTCGTTTTTGATGGGGGCGACCCAGAAATTAAGTTACCCAACGGCGATCGTCCTCGTGTTTTGAGAACGGGAGGCGGCATCAGCTTTAACCGTCCTTTAGAGCGAAATCCCTTTAAGCGGGCAGAATGGACGGCTTCTCTCGGATTCCAATATCAACGGGTTTCGATTCGAGATGCCGATGGCAAGCTGAGTCCGAGAGACAGTTTGGGCAACCTGTTGAGTTTTGACTCTAGTGGCAAAGATGATTTGATCACGGGGAGACTGGGGTTTGTGCGCGATCGCCGCAACAATTTTCTGACCCCCACCAGCGGCTCGGTTCTCAGCTTTAGCACTGAGCAATCGGTTCCGTTGGGCAGTGGCAGCATTCTCTTTAATCGCCTGCGCGGAAACTATAGCTTTTATGTTCCGGTGCGGTTGACTCGTCTCACGCCGGGCTGTCGAGATAATAAAGTCTTGAAAATTGGTGAAAAGCCCCCGACAGGCGGTTGCGCGCAAGCCTTGGCCTTTAACCTTCAAGGTGGCACTGTGTTGGGTGATCTACCGCCCTATGAGGCGTTTCCCCTCGGTGGCACCAACTCGGTGCGGGGCTATGACGAAGGCGATGTGGGCAGCGGTCGCAGCTATCTGCAAGCCACCGCAGAATATCGGTTTCCCGTATTCTCGATTATCTCTGGGGCGTTGTTTGTCGATGCTGCCAGCGATTTAGGCAGTGGAAAGAATGTGCCGGGTGACCCAGCCGGAGTGCGCGGCAAGCCGGGAAGTGGCTTTGGCTATGGGATTGGCGTGAGGGTGCAATCTCCGCTCGGCCCGATTCGGATCGATTTTGGTCTGAACGATCGTGGCGGCAACAACATTCGCTTTGGGTTTGGGGAGCGATTTTAATGACAACGGTCACGACTCAATCAGGGGCAGAAACCAGCTTGAATTTGTCTTCTCAGCACACTCTGGCGCAGACGGTGACCCGATCGGGCATTGGTCTGCACTCTGGAACGTTAACGCAGGTGCAAATTTGTCCGGCGAACCCTGGAGAGGGGCGCTATTTTGTGCGAGTTGATTTGCCGGGTGAGCCAATCATCTCTGCCCAAATCGAGGCGGTCAGTCCCACGATGCTCTCGACGGAGTTGATCCAGGGCGATGCCAAGGTTCGCACGGTTGAGCATTTGCTGGCAGCGCTGACGGGACTGGGGGTTGACAACGCCCGCATTGAGATTGACGGGGCCGAAGTGCCTTTATTAGACGGTTCTGCCCAGGAATGGGTGAGCGCGATCGCGGAAGTCGGTCTCGTTTCTCAAGCGGTCGATCGCGTCACTCCCTCCCTTGCAGAGCCGATTTGGATCTATGAAGGCGATGCGTTTGTGGCGGCGATCCCGGCTCTGGCGCTGCGGTTTAGCTATGGCATTGACTTTGAGCTAGCGGCGATCGGGCAACAGTGGCACAGTTGGGCCCCTGGGAGTGGTGATTCCTTTGCGGCCGAGCTTGCCCCGGCCCGCACCTTTGGGTTAGCTCATCAAATCGATCAGCTTCGTGCTAGCGGGCTGATCAAAGGAGGGTCGTTAGAAAACGCTTTGGTGTGTGGCCCTGAAGGCTGGCTAAACCCTCCCCTCAGATTTTCCAATGAGCCAGTGCGCCATAAGCTTTTAGACTTAGTAGGGGACTTGAGTTTGCTGGGAGTTATTCCGATCGCCCATTTTCTTGCTTACAAGGCAAGTCACCGTCTGCACACTCAGCTTGCACAAAAAATTTCCCTCGCCCTATATTCACCACCCAACCCATGTCAACCCTGATTGATACCAATTCAGAAAATGCGGCTGCGCTCCACGTTGATCTGCCCACCGAACAGGCTTCTGAACCCGCTCCTCAAAAAACCGTGTTCACAGTTGAAGAAATTCACGCTCTGTTGCCTCACCGCTACCCGTTTGCGCTGGTCGATCGCATCATTGACTACGTGCCCGCCAAGATGGCGATCGGGATCAAGAATGTCTCGTTTAATGAGCCACATTTTCAAGGGCACTTTCCAGGCAAACCAATCATGCCGGGGGTGCTGATTATTGAAGCCATGGCCCAGGTGGGTGGCGTGGTGCTGACCCAGATGGCAGACGTGCAGGGTGGTCTGTTTATGTTTGCGGGCATTGATGGCGTGCGGTTTCGTCGCCCCGTGGTGCCTGGCGATCAGCTAGTCATAACGGTGGAACTGCTGTCAGTTAAAGCTCGTCGTTTTGGGAAGATGCGCGGTCGTGCCGAAGTAGACGGACAATTGGCTTGCGAAGGTGATTTAATGTTTGCGTTAGTCAGTTAAGCGTGGGTTTTGAGCTTTGAATTTTGAGTTGAGTCACTGCTAATCACTGGTGTATCGACTTCTCTCGATCGCTGTTCGTGTCGTAAACCCTGCAATTTAACCCCCTAAAACTCAGAACTCAAACCTCAAAACTTTTATGGCAACCCTGATTCATCCAACGGCAGTTATTCATCCTGGTGCTCAACTTCACCCGACGGTGACGGTGGGCGCTTATGCGGTGATTGGGGAAAAGGTGACAGTGGGAGCCGGAAGTCTGGTCGGTCATCATGTGGTGCTAGAAGGCCAGACTGAGATCGGCGATCGCAATCACATCTTTCCGGGTGCGGTGATTGGGCTAGAGCCGCAAGACTTGAAATATAATGGGGCGCTGAGTCTGGTCAAGATTGGCGACGACAACCAGATTCGCGAGTTTGTCACCATTCATCGGGCCACGTTTGCGGGCGAAGTCACGACGATCGGCAATGGCAATATGCTGATGGCAAACGTCCACGTCGGGCATAACTGCTCGATCGAAGATCAGGTGATCATTTCCAATGCGGTGGCGTTAGCGGGTCACGTCCACATTGAGTCACGAGCGCGACTGAGCGGCGTGCTGGGCGTTCATCAATTTGTGCACATTGGGCGACACGCCATGGTCGGCGGCATGGCTCGCATCGATCGAGACGTTCCGCCCTATATGACGGTGGAGGGCAACCCTTCACGGGTGCGATCGCTCAACTTAATTGGCTTACAGCGATCGGGCCTAGCCGATGAGCACGACGGACAAACCATGCAGTTGCTCAAAAAAGCGTTTCGATTGATCTATCGATCGGGGTTGACGCTAAATGACGCGATCGAGCAGCTAGAATTACTGCCCGAAAACGTCCATTTGCAGCACTTGCAGCGATTTATTCGGCAATCTCTCTTGCCCGGCAGACGAGGGCTAACGCCCGGAAAGCGTGTGAGGGATGAAGGATGAAGTCCGACTCTTTAAAACCCGTTCGCGTTTTCATCAGCACAGGCGAAGTCTCCGGCGATCTTCAGGGGGCTTTGCTGATTCAAGCTTTGCAGCGCCGCGCCGAAAAGCTGGGCATGGTGTTAGAAATTTTGGCCTTGGGCGGCGATCGCATGGAAGAAGCCGGAGCCAAACTGCTCGGACACACCAGCGCCATCGGCTCGATCGGGCTGCTGGAATCCTTGCCCTATATCTTGCCCACTCTCAAGGTGCAGCAGCAAGCCAAGCAATATCTCAAAACCCATCCACCTGATGTGGTGGTGTTGATTGACTACATGACTCCCAATGTGGCGTTTTGCAGCTATTTGCCCAAGCATTTGCCTCAAGTGCCTGTGGTCTATTTTATTGCGCCTCAAGAGTGGGTGTGGTCGGCGAGTTCTTACAACACCGATCGCATTGTGGGAGCCACTCGCAAAATTTTGGCGATCTTTCAAGAAGAGGCTAACTATTTCAAACGCAAGGGCGGAAACGTGGCTTGGGTGGGGCATCCCTTAGTCGATCGGGTGCAGGCGGCTCCGAGTCGAGAAGATGCGCGATCGGCGCTGGGCATTCCCCCTGACGAAACGGCGATCGTGCTGTTGCCTGCGTCTCGTCAACAAGAGTTGAAGTATCTGCTGCCTGTGATCTTTGAGGCGGCGCAGCAAATTCAAGAAACGTTTCCCAAAGCTCATTTTTGGATTCCGCTAGCGCTAGAAAAATATCGCTGGGCGATCGAGCAAGCGATTGAGGAATATGGACTGCGGGCGACATTGTTAGACAGCAATCAAGGGCAGACAACCCTGCAAGCGATCGCGGCCGCAGATCTAGCCATCACCAAATCGGGCACGGTAAATCTTGAAATGGCCTTACTAGACGTGCCGCAAGTGGTGCTTTATCGCGTCAATCGCGTCACCGCCTGGATTGCTCAAAAGATTCTCAGGGTGTCGATTCCCTTTATGTCGCCGCCTAACTTGGTCGAAATGAAGCCGATCGTGCCAGAATTTCTGCAAGACGAAGCCACCGTAGAAAACATTGTCGAAGAAGCGATCGCCCTGCTTCAGCCTGATCGCCGTCAAAAAATGCTGGCAGACTATCAAGAAATGCGTCGAGCCGTGGGAGAAGTGGGAGTGTGCGATCGGGCCGCCCAAGAAATTTTGGACTTACTGTAGCAGGATGCGATCGACAAACTTCTCGATTAGTTGATTGGCGATCGGCGTGTCTTGCGCTTGATCTAGAATGCGATCGAGCAGGGCCCGATCGTCCAAATATCGTTCGTGATAGCGACTGATGCGAGCGACTAAATCTTTGGCATCGACTTCGGGGTGAAACTGAAAGCCATAAAATGGTTTATCGACAATCTTAAAGGCGTGAAACGGACAGAGATCGGAATAGGCTAACAAAATGGCATCTTTGGGCATTGAAATTGCCCGTTCTTTGTGACCTGAGATGGCTAGAAACCCATTCGGCACGTCATGAAAGAGCAAATCACTCGCAGCATTTTCAGTCAACCAAATGGGATAGGTGCCCATCTCCATATTGGGTTTATCGACGATCACTTGCCCACCTAAGGCCTCGATCGCCGCCTGAAACCCAAAACAAGAAGCAAAAACAGGAATGCTTTTGTCAAGACAGTGAACAATCAGCTTCTTAGTAGGTTCGACAAAGGGATATAACGCTGGCTGAGTCACCGAGGCATCACTCGATCCGCCGATAAATAACGCATCATAGCCTTCAATCTCAGTCGGGCTAAAGTCAGGAGTGGCAAAGACATCGAGCACCGAAAACTGGTGGGGTTCTAAGCGACCATAGCGCCCAAACTCGTCTAGCTCTTCTAATCGCGTGATCGCGTCACTGCGGATTTGTAGGAGGAGAATTTTGAGATCCGATCGCTGCTTTGCCATGAAACTTTTTAGAAACCCTTTGCCTAGTAAAGCTCACTTTCTGCCCAAATCTGCATCAGCCGGGAGGTTTATCTGAGTTTGAACGATCGCTGGATATAAATGTCCTTACAGCGACTCAAACTGAGCGCTAAATCCTTCCAGCGTCATGCACTCATCTTGAAAAGACTCAGCATCGTCCACCTCCTCTACCTGAAATTCCATAATTCGCCGCTCATCGTCTTTCATTTTTTTGCTAGAGAGCGGCTTGGTCTGATATTTTGCAGCAATGGCTTTAAAAGCAGTGGCATGAATGCGCCAGCTATCAGCAGAACAATAAACGATGACACGCCACATGGGAGTTTATCGACAAAGGGACGGGTTCATTGTCGCATTGCAGGGGGAGCGTTTAAGTGCAAAGTGCAACGGCAAGTTGCGGTGAGGGCATCCAGTTGTCTGCGGTTTCGCCATTCAGGAGTCAATCTGTGGGGTAGTTGTTGAGGGATGAGCAGTGACTCCGCAAAATAGAGACGACTTCTAGGTGCATTCCCAATAAAATTTACCCACCATCAGAACGCATTTTTGGGAGATTGATATGATGAGGACAACGATAAAATCTCACTGGCACAAAAAATAGCAATGCACTTCAAATTCTCGCCAGACATCCTAAGTAGATTGGGTGAGGAACTCATCCCTAATCCTGACCAAGGCATTATGGAACTGGTAAAGAATTCTTACGACGCAGATGCCACAGAATGTACAGTTCAAATAATCAATTCTGAAACAACTGGGGGTTCGCTTGTCGTATCAGATAATGGCATTGGCATGGACTTAAACGCGATCGCTGAGGGGTGGCTTGTCATTGGGCGCTCTAAAAAAGCGGCTCGTCTTCCCACTCAATTAGGGCGGTTACCTGTGGGGGATAAGGGCTTAGGGAGACTGGCGGCTCTTCGACAAGGTTCGTACGTTACCTTGAAAACTCGATCTGCTGACAACTCTGGCATTGAATATTCTCTGTCCATCGACTGGAATGACTTTGCTCAGGCAAAAGTGGTTGAAGATGTTGCTCTCGCTGTCGAAGAGGATGAAACACAACAATCCCAAGGCACTGATACTATTATTCAAAATTTAAGATTTAAACTGGGTAAACGGGAAGTTCAACGGTTAGCCAGGGAACTTTTATTACTAGCAGACCCGTTTGATAGTGAAACTGGCTTCCGTCCCAAACTGATTGCTCCAGGGTTCGCTGAACTGGAAAAGCGGGTGCAAGAAGCTTATTTTGAGGATACTGAATACCGACTCAGCGCCTCTCTAGATGCTCATGGTAAAGCTGAAGCAAGGCTTACAGATTGGAAGGGGGATGTCTTGTTCCGTAGTGATCTTCAACACTCTGCCCAAAGACCCTATCAAACAGTAGCAGCAAACCTCGAAGTGTGGATTTTTGGGCTGAGTTCCCAAACCTTTTCTCGAAGAGAGAGAACAGCATCTATTGGAGAGATTAGAGATTGGCTCTCGATTGTAGGAGGGGTGCATTTCTATCATCGAGGGCTACGAGTGAAACCCTATGGAGACTCAGGTAACGATTGGTTGAATATTAACCTGGAAAGGGCAAAAGCAGCCGAAGAGCGTCCTTCAACTAACACGGTAATTGGTCGTGTGGTTGTCGTTGACCCAGATGATGTCTTAATTCAAAAGACAGATCGACTAGGATTTATTGAAAATGAGGCGTTTTCTGAACTTAGACAATTTGCGATCGATGCTTTTAAGTGGATGGCTGATGTGAGATTGAAGGAGTCTGAGAAAAAACGAGATCAAGGCAAGCGAGACATCAACCATGCTGTAGTAGAGGCTAAAACTAAAGTTGAGGAAACGATCGCAGCATTAGAGATTCCTCAAACATCTCGCACACAAGTACTTCAGTTGATCCAGAACTACGAAAGAGTTAAGGAGCGTGAAACTCAGTCATTACGGGAAGACGTATTGCTCTACCGTAGTTTGGCAACAGCGGGTACAACCGCCGCGCTATTTGCCCATGAGTCAGGTAAACCAGTCACTTTAGTTGAGAAAGCTGCTAAACGAATTGCAACACAAGGACAAAAACTATTAGCGGGTCAGTATGTCAGAACTCTAGGTGAGCCTGTAGAGATGCTGTATAGGGCTGCGAACTCATTAAAGAGTTTTGCTAAGTTTCCTCTACATCTACTAAAACGCACAAAACGACGATCGAGTACTGTTGATGTTCACAATGTAATTGATGGAGTGATCGAGCTATTCCAACCATTTTTAGAAGAAGCAAAAGTAGACGTTAAGAAAGAGTTAGCTGATGGCGCACCATCGATACGTGGCAGCATTTCCCTCTTAGAAGCCATCCTTGTTAATCTCATGACTAATGCAATTAATGCCTTCAACGACAAAGATGCACCCTGTGAAAAACGTCAAATTGTAGTTAATACCGTGTTGACGACAACCTATCTTGAGCTTCGATTTCTGGATAGTGGTCTTGGGATTAAAAGCTTGGCTCTAGACGAGATTTGGCTGCCTGGTCGAACAACCACATCAGGAGGTACAGGTTTGGGGTTGACGATCGTTAAAGATTCGGTCACTGATTTAGGCGGTGAAATATGGGCGAAAGCAAACGGTGAACTAGGCGGTGCAGAATTCATGGTCAAATTACCACTAACTGGAGTTTTGTAATGGTTGCAATAAGCAAGTTTGCTGAAGATCTTTCAAGTGAACAACCACGTGAGAAGTCTAAAGTTTTCATCATTGATGATGAAAAAGATTTTGCTAACGCAGCGTTTTGGGATGTTGAAGAGGCAGGTTACGAACCGGTTTTGATTGTTGAAGGTTCTTTCACAGATATTGATGACTTAATATCGCAGATTTCTGAAGATACATACGGAGTTTTGTGTGATCAGCGCCTAAGAAAATCTGGATTCGCTAATTTTGATGGTTCTGACTTGGTAGCAACTCTATACGATCGGAAAATACCAGCGATACTAAATACTCAGTTTTACGAGATGGATAAAGATGTACCCATCAGAAAACTTAGGCACAAAATACCTGTGCTTTTGAGCAAGAGTAATTTAAATAAATCCACCATAAAAGCAGGATTAGAAACTTGCTTATCTGAGTTTGGTGGGACATTTTCAAGTGACAGAAAACCTTACAGAAACATAGTAAGGATTATTGATTTTGATGCAAACTACAGGGAGGACGTTGTAGATGTAATCATTCCAAGTTGGAAGCCTGAGACTCCTGTGCCGTTACCTTTATCCTTGATCCGTGAATGGATTTTTAACTTTGAGCCAGAAATCGGTACTCGCCTCATTGCTAATGTCAATAGCGGTGCTGAGAATCCTGAAGATTTATATTTCACTGATTTTGAAGTAGCACCTACACCGGAAGAGATTGATGGAATTTCCTGAGCTAATCATTTTAGATGTTGGACATGGCAATTGTGCATTGTTGAGAGATACAGAAGGCACGGTGCTGATTGACTGTCCTCCCGGTGCTGTATTACCAGAAACATTGCATCATCTTGGGATCACAGAAATTTCCCATGTTTTGATTTCTCACGCTGACCAAGATCACATTGCTGGAATTCCTCAGCTACTCCTGAATCGAGATATCAAAATTCATAATATCCACCTCAATTCCGATTGGCTCAGAGACACTGAAGTCTGGAAAGATGTACTCAGTGCATTGGGAGATGCACGTCGCCGTTCTGGTGTCAAAGTTAAGGCAGAATTGACAACATCAACAACGGGCGAACTTAATGTTGGACAAGTGATCGTTGAAGTACTCGCTCCAGTTCCAGAACTTGCCTTAGCAGGTGTAGGTGGAAAAGACTTGGCGGGTAAAACTCTACGAGCTAATTCTATGTCAGCCGTCGTTTCTCTAGTTTACAACACTCGTAAGGTCGCTATTCTAGCAGGAGATTTAGACCAAACTGGGCTAAACAATATGCTCAAGGAATCTGAAGACCTACAAGCTGATATTTTAGTTTTTCCCCATCATGGTGGTAAACCAGGTTTTCGTGTAAACAGCAAAGCATTTGCTCAACAATTATGCAGTCTTGTGCGGCCCAAGTTAGTCATTTTCTCAATTGACAGAAAGCTTCATAAAAATCCAGATGATGAGATTGTAGAGGGAGTTTTATTAGCCACGCCGAAGGCTCATATTTTATGCACACAGCTATCAGAGAAATGTGCTGTAAATTTGCCAGATGGCAATATTGTTCATCTCAGCGGTTTACCCGCCAAGGGACTTATGAGTAAAAAATGCTGTGGAGGAACTATTTTAATTGAGGTTGGTAAAGATCCGACTACGTATAGTCCTTCGGTTACTTCCCATAGAAGATTTGTCGAAAATTTTCCGAATTCCATATGTCGAAAATCCTTGTGGTGAAAATCGATCGTGGAATGTAGACTCGCCTAACTTTTTTCTAAATGCTTCTTAAGCATCTGGTCGGCTGTTTGAACTAGCACTCCACATTCGTTCTCACAGATCGTCAAACGGGTTAAAAACATCTCTGACTGGCCGATCGCGCTCAGGCAACTCTGACGGCGGACGATCGTTACTCCAAGCCCACCAAACCTGACCACACTGGCACTGATAAAACTCTTGCCATTTTTTGCGATAGTCATCTGAAAAAACGGGCGATCGTCGATTTACCCAAACCTGGTCTGCTTCAATGCAAGATTTATGGCAAGCAGGACAGTGAAACTCATGAGCGTGAACGGCGAGTTCTGTCCAGGTCGGCGCGGTTGGCTTAAAAGCATCCATAAATCAACGAATGAGGGCGACTCTGCTTATTATGACCGTTTCAAGTCTCGGCTTACCAATTTTGGGCGATCGCGATCGTGAGAATTAGGTGCGCCGATCGAGCCTTTTTTAGGTATCGTCTTAGAGACGCTCATTCATCTACCTTGAGAGTAGTCCTGAAGAACGTTTCGCCCTCGTTCAAGGATTCGGTTCCATGAGTCTACTCAATCTCATCTCATTTTTAGGCATTTTTGGCTTGTGTGCGATCGCCTGGCTGTTTTCAGAAAACCGCAGCCCTAGAGTCTTTCCATGGCGCGTCGTGATCATGGGAATTCTGATGCAACTGGTGCTGGGGGCGCTAGTGTTTTGGTTGCCCTTCACAAGAGAGGCGCTGCAAGTCTTTAGTAACCTGCTAGATGGCGTGTTTTTGGCCGCAGATACGGGTGCGAGTTTTGTGTTTGGCAAAAATATTGTCCCGTTGCCGACTCGACCTGCTGATATTAATCTCGGCTATATTTTTGCCTTTCGAGCTTTGCCGACGGTGGTTTTTTTCTCTGGTTTAATGGCGTTGCTCTATAACATTGGCGTGATTCAGGTCGTCACCAATCTGTTTGCGAAAGCGTTTTACACTACGATGCGGTTGAGTGGGGCTGAGGCGTTGAGCGGCGCGGCGAATATTTTTGTCGGCATTGAAGCGGCGATCGTGGTCAAGCCCTTTTTGGCGAAGATGACCCGCAGCGAACTCTGTGCGATTTTGGCCTGCTGTTTTGGCACGGCGGCTTCATCAACGCTGGCGATTTATGTCAGCTTTTTACGTCCGGTGTTTCCCAACATTTTAGGACACTTGGTTTCTGCGTCGATCATTGCGATTCCGGCTTGTTTTGTGTTGTCTAAGATTTTGGTGCCCGAAACCGAGGTTCCCCTAACGGCGGGGGGCATTCCAGTTGAGTTAGACCGAGATGAAAACGATGAAGGGTTGTCTAGAGAGACGGTCGGTGGCGAACCGATCGAGCGAGTGAGTCCTCTAGATGCGGCGATCGTGGGTGCCTTAGACGGGGTGAAAATGTCGGTGGCGATCGCCGCCGTGCTGATTCTCATCTTGGGTTTGGTGTCCCTCGTCAATCAAATTTTTGCAGGCTTGGCGGGCATTCCGGGGGTGATTGGACAGTTTTTTGGCATTGTCACTCTGGCGAATATTGAGGGCGCATTGTTCCTGCCGTTTACGTTTTTGACGGGCGTGTCTCTAGAGTGGAATGAGTTGTGGGAATCGTCGGTGATTATTGGGCGCAGATTGCTAGAAACGGCGATTCCGCCCTATCAGGCTTTGGCTGCTGCTGCCGCTCGTCCGGTTCACCCTCTCAGCGATCGGGCGGTTTTGATCATCAGCTATGCGCTGTCTGGGTTTGCTCACCTGGCCTCGGTGGGGATTTTTGTGGGAGGCACGATCGCGCTGATTCCGTCTCGTCGCAAAGACATTTCAGAACTGGGGTGGAAGGCGCTCTTTGTGGGCACTTTAGCGACGATGATGATCGCGTGTGTGGCTGGGTTTTATGACACGGGCAGCGCAGCATTTTGGGCGAAAAGCCAGCCCCCGGCGAGTGTGCCCGCTCCGACTTCGACGGCGGTGCCTACCACTATAAAACCGCTTCCGGTTCCGGCGGTGCCTGCTCCTCAACAGTCACCCAAGCCTAAGGCGACTCAAAAACCCGCCGTCGCTCGTTGACGATCGCCCATATCCTCAAGCTTGTGTTGAATGACTTTTCTTAAATCTTGGATTCCGGCAACCGATCAACTGGGTTGGAAGCGATCGGGGTTGCTTGCAGCCATTTTTTTTACCAGCGTGTTGCTGATTTCGCTGCACCGCTACTTCGTTTTCTATTCGTCTTATGATCACGGACTGTTTAATCAGATTTTTTGGAACAATTTGCACGGGCATTGGTTCCAGAGTTCTCTAACCTCTGCAAATTCGGTCGTGTCTCTTGAAGATGGCGTGATTCCAACGGTGCATTTTTTGCATTTAGGTCAGCATTTTGTTTTAGATTTTCTACTGTGGCTGCCCTTCTATGCAATAGCTCCTCACCCGGTGACGCTGATCGTGTTGCAGGTTGGGTTAATCACCCTGGCAGGACTTTTGCTCTACGCCTTGGCTCGACACTATCTTCAGCCGCATCTATCGCTGTGGATCATGGGCAGTTATTATGCCGCGATCGCGGTCATTTCTCCGACCGTGGCCAATTTTTATGAGCAGTGTCAGATTCCGCTATTGGCGTTTGCGTTGCTGTTAGCGTTAGAAAAACAGCGCTGGATCTGGTTTTGGCTGTGTGCTTTGCTCGTGTTAGGCATTCGAGAAGACGCAGGGATTTTGCTGTTTGGGGTCGGAGTCTATCTGCTGCTGAGTCGCCGTCACCCTTGGGTTGGGCTAGCGGTGTGTTTGATCAGCTTTAGCTATGTGGCGATCGTCACGAATGCGATCATGCCGCAGATTTCTCCTGACAACTCGCGGCTCTATCTAGCCCACCGATTTAAGCAATTTGTCACCACTGAAAATCCCAGCACGTTGCAGGTTTTGGGGGGCATTTTGACTCACCCGATCGCGCTGCTGTCGAGCCTGTTTTTGCCCCTCGATCGTCGCCTCAGCTATCTCGCCGGACAGTGGCTCTCGCTGGCGTTTATTCCTGCTTTGTCGCCGTCTGCTTGGACGATCGCGGGCTTTCCACTCATCATGCTGTTTTTGCAATCAGGATTTTCTGCTTTGTCGCTGAATCTGCGCTATGCCCTGTCGATCGTGCCTGGCGTGTTTTATGGGGCGGTGCTGTGGTGGTCGTGCCATCCCGATCGATTTACGCCCCGGTTTCGCCGCTTCTGGAGTCTTTGTTTGGTGCTCTCGATCGCCATCACCGTGACAAACAATCCCAATCGGGCGCTGTCGTTTATGATTCCTGACTCGATTCGCCCGTGGGTGTTTGTGCCGCTGACGCGCCAGTGGAGCCATGCTGATCAAGTGAATCAAGTGATTCGACAAATTCCTGCCGATGCCAGCGTTTCTGCAACGACTTATTTAATTCCTCACTTGTCGAGTCGGCGGGTGATCATTCGGCTACCGGGACTTCAAATCAAGGACGATCGTGACCAGACGATCGCTGTAGACTATGCGGTTGCAGATTTATGGCAGATGCAAGAATATCAAACGGCATTTGCCGATAGTCGAAGTGACTTACGATCAACGCTTCCCACGCTAGAAAAAATTGTGGCAGACGGCACCTATGGAGTGCTTGATGTTCAAGACGGCGTAGTGTTGATGCAGCGAGGGGTCTCGTCAAACCCTAGCGCGCTGGCTGCCTGGCAAACCCTGAAAGCCGGAATGTAGGATGGATCATGTATTCTTATTTTCAGGCTCGTTTGAGTCGTCAGGAGTGTCAAGGCATATCGATGAGGACGCGATCGCAATGAAAAAAACGTGGAACCCTCGCAATGTCTGGGTTCAATTCCTGCATCGGCAAGAGGGGACTCGGCAGAGTTCCAGATCTCAAGGTTCTAGACCGATGCAAGATGAATCTCCCGACTGCGCCTCAAGACATCGCGCTTATGACAATCCGGCTACGCTCACTAAAACGGGCGATGTGTGTGTCGTTTTGCCCGTCTACAATGAGCAGGCTTGCATTCAAAAAACCTTTAATGCAGTTTTTGAATATGCCTGTCGCCATCCTCAATTTACGTTTATTTTTGTGAATGATGGGTCTAGCGATCGCACAAAATCCATCATCACCGCAAGCATTCACGCGGCTAAAACTCATCAAATTCAACTCGTTTCCTATCACCCTCGCGCAGGCAAAGGCTATGCCATCAAGCGCGGCGTTGATCATGCAGATGCAGAGTTTGTTTGCTATCTCGATAGTGATCTCGCCTACTCGCTAGATCATTTAGAGCGGCTTGTTGCCGCCTTGCAGCAGTCTGATGTGGCGATCGGGTCTCGCAGCCTTTCCCCAGGCAACAGCAGCGATCTCAAGTTCAGCCGCAAAATTGCAGGCAAAGTGTTTAACATTCTGTCTCGAAAAATTTTAAATCTCGGCTATCGAGATATGCAGGCAGGCTTGAAAGGCTTTAGAAAAAACGCGGCCAAAGCATTATTTGCTCAACAAGAATTAACGGGCTTTTCCTTTGATGTTGAGTTGATTTATCTGGCCAAAAAATGGGGCTATACGATCGTAGAAGTTCCGGCCAAGGTGTCAGACCAGCATCAAACAAAGATCTCAACGGTTAATCTTCTGCAAGACTCGATCCGAATGTTGATAGACTTGCTGAAAATCAGATTTAATGACCTTCTGGGTCGATATTAATAATGACCTGGTTAAATCTTCTGTCGTTCGTTGGCATTTTTGCGCTCTGTGGCATCGCCTGGTTAGGGTCTGAAAATCGCCGCATCATTCCCTGGAAGGTGATTATCTGGGGGCTTGGGTTACAGCTAGTGCTGGGGCTGTTGGTGTTCTCCTTCCCCGGCACCCGCACGGTGATTCAGGTGCTCAGTGATGGCGTGAACGCAATTTTAGATGCCACCGAAGCAGGATCACGGTTTATCTTTGGCTCTCTGCTCGTGCCCGAACCCAATCGCGTGCCGGGCCCGATTTTGGCAGGGCGCTGGATTGCCCGCGCCGTTACGCCGCCCTATGTGCCTGTGTCTGGCGATCGCCTCAGCCCTGACAATCTCAATTTGGGCTATGTGTTTGCGTTTCGGGCGCTGCCGTCAGTGATTTTCTTTTCGGCGCTGATGTCGCTGTTTTATCACTTGCGATTGATTCAGCCAGTTGTGAATATTTTCGCCAAGTTATTTCGCCGCACAATGGGCTTGAGCGGCGCAGAGGCGTTAAGCGGCGCAACCAATATTTTTGTCGGCATTGAGTCTGCGCTGGTCGTCCGGCCGTTTTTAGCCGAGATGACGCGCAGCGAGTTGTGCGCCATTCTCACAGCTTGCTATGGCAGCATTGCCTCAACGGTTTTAGCGCTTTACGCACAGCTACTTCGCCCTGTTTTTCCCAATATCACCGGGCATTTGATTTCGGCTTCGATCATGGCGATTCCGGCTTGTTTTGTGACAGCTAAACTGCTGGTGCCCGAAACTGAGACTCCTAAAACCCTGGGAAGTTTGCCAGCCGAGTCACCCGACGATGCAAATCTCGAATCAAACGCGATGGAAAGCATTATCACGGGCGCAATGGATGGGGTGAAGTTGGCGGTCTCGATCGCTGCTCTCTTAATCGCCGTTTTAGGGTTAGTGGCGCTGGTGAATCTGTTCTTTGGCAATCTCGCATCCCTTGCCCAGAGCAGCAATCTATTTGTCCGTCGGTTGGGTCTGATTTTTGAAGTCGTGACCTTGCAAAACATTGTCGGGGCGCTGTTTTTGCCGTTGACGTTTCTCACGGGCGTTTCGCTCAACTGGCCAGAGCTTTGGCAGTCTTCGCTATTAATTGGGCGCAGGCTGCTCGAAACCGAAGTTCCGGTTTATCAGCAGTTAGCGGTTTTAGCCGACAAAGGCGCGATCAGCGATCGGGCCCTTCTCATCATCAGCTATGCGCTCTGTGGCTTTGCCCATCTTCCGGCTGTCGGCATTTTTGTGGGCGGTTTTGTGAGTCTGATTCCGTCTCGCCGCAAAGATCTCAGCGAGTTGGGCTGGAAGGCGCTTTGGGCGGCAACCCTAGCCACGTTGATGATCGGCTGTGTCGCGGGCGTGTTTGCATCCAATAATCCGACCATTCTGGGCAGATAATTTAGACTGAAACCACACCATGAAATTAAATCGAAACTGGCTAGTCGGGTTAGCCTGCGCTGCCTTCATTGGGTTCACTACGCTAGGACAAACCGCCTGGAATCTAGACCCCACCGTAGCCCAAGCAGAACCTCCGATCGTCACTCCTAGCGCGCCTGCTTGCCTATCCGTCAACGGTTCCCACAGCGACTCCTAGCGTTCGCCCCACCGGGACGGCTTCTCCAACGCCTTCGGCCCCGATCGTGCCTGCGATTCCCACTGTTCCGCTTACGCCTGTTTCCCCACTGCCGATCGTGCCGATCGTGCCTGCTTCTCTTGCGCCCCCTCTGGCGGTGAGTGGTGACTATAAAGACCCCAACAAACGCTTTAAAATCGCCATTCTCCAAGATTACACCGTCAGCCCCTTGGCAGGGTCGGCGCTGATTGAGGCGCGAGACGGCAGTTTAGCCTATACGGTGCTGGTGCGATCGCAGGGTGAGTTAGCGCTGCAAAACGGCACCTTAACGGGGATCAATGATGCCTTGGCTAAGATTGCTCAAACGGCTTTTCAGCAAGGAGAAGGCTTTCAGACTGGGCCGTGGCAGGCAATTCAGAATGGTATCAAGCTGGATTGGACGGGCAGATTAACGATCGCCGGAAAAAGTCAGCCTGTGAGCGGGGTGATTTTGGTGCGGCAGCTTCAGACCGATGTGGCGATGATCCTCGATTGCCGCCACCGAGTCAGCCGGGGGGCAAGTCCCCGGCGCGGTTGCAGCCCTAGGCGCGATTTCCAAGGCGATAGTAAATAGTCGCCAGTGTCACTGCTCAATGACGCATGAGGCACACCTTCAGGGGACATCTCGATCAATTCTCCATTTACAGGCTGATCATCAAACACGCGAAGGGCTGGGCTTTAGGTTCTGGAATGCGGTTGATCAATCGCTTGTTTGTAGTGGGGATCGCAAAGATGATCGCGATCGCGACCGCTAACATTCCGTTGCTATTCGTGAAGGGTGGCACAAAAAGTGGCAAAACTAAGATGAATTTTCCTAAATAATTGGCTCTGCCAAACAGATAGATAAACAAGGGAACATACCAAACCAGTCCCATAATCCACGTCTGTGGATTGAAGACCAAAATAGTGTTAATAATCGAGAAAAACTGATGCTCGATCGGGCTGCGGCGTAAATAGTACATCAGCATGGCGAAGACGATAAGACCCACGATCGCTGCCCCTAGCAAATTGCCGCGCAAAAAGGGATTGTGATAGCCATGCACAAAATCGTGAGTCACCCTTAAACCATTGCTGTCTACTGATTTAACGACCCGATCGACCACCGCTTGACCATGAGTGCTGATCGCTCCAGGGCTGGTTAATGCTCCAAACAAATCAGGAAAAATTTCCTGTAGATAGTGAGTGTAAACAGGGGTGCCGAAATAAGCGATCGGGGCTAAAACCAACACGCCCACAAATCCTAGGGTATAAGTAACCAGCTTAAACTCTTTTTTGAGGATGAAATAAAGCAAAATCACGCCTGGAAATATTTTGATGCCGCAGGCTAACGCTAATAAAAATCCAGACAACGCTTTTGAATGCTGACGTTGATAGATCAAAAAAGAAAGCGTCGCTAAATAACAAATTAAAATATCAATTTGCCCTCGTTCAAAAGAGGCCAAAACCGGAAAGCTTGCCATCACAAATAAAAGCGTTTCCCCTTTAATTGTGAACTGGCTTTGACGAACTAACTCAAATAGTAAAGACCATAAAATAATTAAAATGAAGATACTGTAATATAGCTTTGCTTGCACGTAGGGCAATGCACCAAAGGGCAAAAATAGCAGAGAAGCAAACGGTGGATAAATAAATCCTGAATAAGGAGAATCATTGGCATTGATCGGAACGTAGAATTCTGGGTATTCGTTCACATGATTGAGATAGGGATCAAGTCCAAATAAAATTGCTTTTCCGGCAATGTAATAGGGACGAAAATCAATCTGATAAGACTCTAAAACGAGATAGATAACGAATGCCGAAGGCAGCAGATAGATGAAGTACTCTCGCAAAAAACGAGCAACGTCGGCTTTGAAACGAAGAGGCATTCGTGAACCTTGCCAGAGAGATTACGATGCCCACTCTACAGCAGAGTGAAGCAGGGTGGGAGAATTCTTCAATGGTTTCAAATCTTCACCAATCGATTGAGCCAGACTGCTCTTCTGGTAAACTTAAGAGTTCTGAGATTACCCCACAAGACTGGCTGCAAGGAGACTCCTATCATGGCGCGGATGTATTATGACGCAGATGCCAACTTAGATTTACTAGCTGAAAAGACGATCGCCATCATCGGCTACGGCTCTCAAGGACACGCTCACGCCCTCAACCTCAAAGACAGCGGGCTGAATGTGATCGTGGGTCTATATCCGGGCAGCAAATCGGCCATCAAAGCTAAAGAGGCCGGGCTAGCGGTGCACAGTGTTGCCGACGCGGCCAAAGCAGCCGATTTCATCATGATTTTGCTCCCCGATGAAGTGCAAAAAACGGTCTTCACCCAAGAGATTGAACCCAACCTTAAAGAAGGGGACGTTTTGGCCTTTGCCCACGGCTTTAACATTCACTTTGCTCAAGTGGTGCCGCCTGCCAACGTAGATGTGGTGATGGTTGCCCCCAAAGGGCCCGGACACTTAGTGAGACGCACCTATGAGCAAGGTCAAGGCGTTCCGGCACTGTTTGCGGTCTATCAAGATGCGTCAGGTCAAGCCCGCGATCGGGCCATGTCTTACGCTAGAGGCATTGGTGGCACCCGCGCAGGAGTGCTTGAAACGACCTTCCGTGAAGAAACCGAAACTGACTTATTTGGCGAACAGGTCGTGCTCTGCGGCGGCTTGAGTGAGTTGATCAAAGCCGGGTTTGAAACTTTGACCGAAGCGGGCTATCAGCCAGAGTTGGCTTATTTTGAGTGTCTGCACGAAGTCAAGCTGATCGTCGATTTAATCGTCGAAGGTGGCCTAGCAAAAATGCGCGACAGCATCTCTAACACCGCCGAATATGGCGACTTGACCCGCGGCCCTCGCATTGTCACCGATGCGACTCGCGCTGAGATGCGAAAGATTCTCCGCGAGATTCAAACCGGACAGTTTGCCCGTGAGTTTGTGTTAGAAAATCAGGCTGGCAAACCTGGTTTCACGGCCATGCGCCGCCGCGAAGCAGAACACCCGATCGAAGAAGTCGGCAAAGATCTGCGAGCCATGTTTAGCTGGCTCAAGAAGGTCTAAACCCTCCTGAGTGATGAGTTGCAGCTAGAATTGGGCACTCATCACTCTACTTAGATTTTCCGCTCTGTTCAGTTTGTTGAAGTGCGTCTTGAGTGCGATCGTAAGGGTTGGTTTTGGGTCGCCACTCAGGAAACATGCCAATCATCATGCCGTCAAGTGAGCGCCGGGCCTGACCGCTATATTGCCCGATCGCAGGGGGCAAAAACTGATCGCCGAATCCAACATAAATCACGCTGATCAGCAGAATTAATCCAAAAGGAATGTTCTTAAGCATAAAGGTTTGCTAGGGGAAAAATGGATTGGATGTCTCAATGCTAGGCACCCCGAAAACTGGATGGTTTCAAACTGAAGGTGTTTTGAAGCGATGCACCTATCTCTATCATGCCTTGAAATAAAAAATAAAGGTGATTTCAACAATTCCTTATGACTCTCAACTCGCGATCCCGATCGGGCCAGGGCAGGTGCTTTTAAAGTCTACTGAGAAAGTTATCATTGACTAGAATTTACGATTGAGGAACTCTATGGTCAGATTTATTAAGCAGGGAATGTGTGGCGCATTGTTGATGTTAACAGTGGGATCATTGCCCCTAGTTCAGACTGTTTTGGCTCAATCTCTGCAAGCTCGGACTGGTTACTCTACAAAAAAACGCGCTGTAAATTCTGCAAAATCAGGACTACTTCCGTTCTTTGATCAAACGGATAATCCAGTTATGGTTGGTGTTCCTAAAAATCAGAAAGTCGATATCACTCCAGTGCCTCCTGCGCTTAATGCGTTTGATCAAAAAGTTCTCAATGTCTGCGGCACCTTTGGCAGCAAAGTCGGCACGATTAGTATTAGAAGATTGCTGTCAGAGTCACCCCAAGTGGTGCAGCAGCTTAAACAAGCCGTCGGGGGAGAATTGTTTTCGGGACGGCGAGGTGACGATCAATTTCGCGATGATTTGGTAACAATTTGGTCAGGTCGCAGCGCCTTTGAGCATATTTTTTGTGGACAAGATCGCGGGGCCAATCAAATTGGCGGTCTGCACTTTGTGGGGCGATATCTGCAACTGCAAAATCAGGGCATTGCAGGACGGTTGCCCAACAATTCTCAAGCCGAAGAAGTGATTGCTGGAGAAATTTATACACTAGGCGTAGAGATTCGGCAGGGCGATCGCGTCGTTGCTAGAGATGCCAAAAAAGGCTATTCCTATGTCAGCAATGCCCAAGAAATTTTGGTCGATGCTACTCGCGCCTTCAAAGCCTTTAAACCCACCACCAATGCTAAACAAGCTTGCCTTTATACGGTGCAAGACGACTCTTCAGCGCCGCCATTCAAAGCCGTGTTTGTTAAAACTAGTCGGGCGATCGTCACCTTCTATCCCGATGCCACGCCTAAACCCAACGAAGCCGCCTGCGGATAATCAAAGCCTAACTCACATTCATAACGAGTATGATTTAAGCAGGGAATGAGATTTTTCTGTCTCCCTCATCCTGTCAATCATGGCTCACCTCACCCAACGCCGCCCCGAAAACGCTGAGGGCGATTTTTACGTCGATCGCACCTGCATTGACTGTGACACTTGCCGATGGATGGCTCCCGATAGTTTTCATCGCGCCGCCGGAAGCTCGGCAGTCTTTCATCAACCGCAGAATGAACCTGAGCGCTTGCGGGCAATGCAGGCATTATTGGCCTGTCCGACTGCCTCGATCGGCACGGTTGCCAAACCAAAAGACATCAAAATCGCCCAACAAAGCTTCCCGATCTTAGTCGCTGAGAATGTCTACCACTGCGGCTATCATGCCGAAAACTCGTTCGGAGCCGCCAGCTACTTGATTCAGCGTCCTGATGGCAATATTTTGGTCGATTCTCCTCGATTTGCGCCGCCTCTGGTCAAATGTCTAGAAGAGATGGGCGGACTTCGCTATCTTTATTTGACTCATCGCGATGATGTAGCCGATCATCAAAAGTTTCACGATCATTTTGGCTGCGATCGCATCCTTCACGCTGACGAAATCAACTTTGGTACTCAAAGTGTAGAAATCAAACTCACAGGATCAGACCCGGTGCAGATAGAGCCAGAGTTGCTGATCATTCCCGTCCCTGGACACACTAAAGGACACACCGTTCTGCTCTATCAAAAAAAATTCCTGTTTACTGGGGATCATCTGGCTTGGTCGGCGCGGCAAAATCAACTGGTTGGGTTTCGTGAAGCCTGTTGGTATTCGTGGGAGGAGTTGCAGCGATCGATGCAAAAACTTGCCAACTATTCCTTTGAGTGGGTTTTGCCAGGGCACGGACGGCGCTACCATGCAGATTCTCAAACCATGCACCAAGAAATGCAGAAATGCTTGACGTGGATGGGGTTGAATCTCGATAGCGGCGAGTGGAACTGAAGGAAAATGCTCTAGAGACTTGCTACAGCAGGGACGATCCCAATCGATTTAAGCCGTCAATGACCTGACTAAACCAGTCCTTAACGGTGGGTAGATGGCGCGCCACAAAGATTCCTGCTAGCAGTCCAATGAGGTGTCCATCCCAAGCCATATGTTTTTGAATCGGCATCAAGAGCCAGAGGGTGTTGCCAAATCGCTGCGTAAATAAGACCAACATGATGGTCAATATGAGCACGAGCACTGACGCGATATTGCGATCGAAATACGCAAACGACAGCAAAAATCCGATATAGCCAAAAATCACACCACTGGCACCCACATAGATGACAGGTCGGCCGATCAGCCATAGAATAGACCCCGAAATCACGGCGATCGCACCTGTGATCGCTCCAAAATCACTCGCATCTCTGAGAAACACCAAACCCCCAAAAATAAAATAAAAGAAGGTGTTTCCCTCTAGGTGCTGCCAGTCAGCATGGAGAAAAGGAGAGATTAAAATTCCGGGTAGACCAATTAGGGTGCGGGGCGCTAAACCAAACAGATTGAGGGCTGTCCCCAACAGGCCAAAATTGATGACGGCCACTATCCAAGTGATCACGACTAGATAAATTAGCAATCTTAGGTGATAGAGCCAATCGCTAATCACAATGTGGCTGAGATCATTTCCCATGAAAAACGCGAAAGACTAAGATTGAAACCAGCAATACCAACCACCATCCTACCTCTACCAAGTAGTTTGGCTACTCCTTCGCCAGAATCTTCTTTGATTTCTCCTCTCCAAGGCTCGACGAGTGCCGCTGCGCCCTCATGTGCCGATTAAAAGGGGGCATACATCGGTATGCCCCCTTCACCTTCAATCAGTCGAATGATTTATCGAGCAGGCGACAGCGTTCGACGCTTCGACACCATCCGATAAGCTTCGATGATATCGCTCACTTCCCAAGCGCTGAAGTTGTCTAAGCCGATACCACACTCGTAGCCTGCATTGACTTCTCGCGCATCTTCTTTCATCCGCTTCAGAGAGTCAAGATTGCCCTCGTGAACCAGGGTGTTACCCCGACGAATGCGAATCTTACAGTTACGAACGATTTTGCCAGAGAGCACATAGCAACCTGCAACCGCACCGCGACCCACTGGGAAGACCGCTCTAACTTCCACCTGACCGAGGGGTTCCTCAATCATTTCAGGCTCTAGCAGACCCTCCATCGCGCCCTGAACATCATCCAGCAGTTTATAGATGATGTTGTAGTCGCGTACATCAACCCCAGCCCGATCGGCAGCCTGTCGCGCTCCCGGAGCCAATGTTGTGTTGAAGCCAATGATCACCGCGTCACTCGCTGCTGCGAGGTCAACATCGGTTTCAGAAATTTCACCCGGAGCTGCAAATAGCACTCGCACCTGCACCTCGTTTTGAGGCAGTTGACTCAAGGAACCGAGAATGGCTTCGAGCGACCCCTGAACGTCTGCTTTGATCACCAGATTTAGCTCTTTGAGGTCGCCTTCTTGGGCCTTGGCAGACAGCGTATTGAGGCTGACTCGACGAGAAGACACCGCCGCCAACAGTCGAGATTGACGCTGGTCGTCGGCTCTCGCATCAGAAACGGCACGCGCTTCACGTTCATCCTGGAAGACCTCAAATTCGTCTCCAGCCGAGGGAACGTCACTTAAGCCTAAGACTTCGACGGCAAAAGAAGGCGACGCGATCTGCACCCGCTTACTGCGATCGTCCACCATCGCTCGCACTTTACCCAGTGACGATCCCGCCACTAAGATGTCGCCAACGCGCAGCGTCCCGTTCTGGATCAGCAGCGTTGCAACCGGGCCCTTAGCCTTGTCAAGGTGGGCCTCAATGACCGTTCCTTTCGCAGAGCGATCGGGGTTGGCAGACAGATCCTCAACTTCTGCCACTAAGAGAATCATCTCTAGCAGCGTATCCAGGTTTTCTCCATTGATGGCGCTGACGGGCACCATAATTGTGTCGCCGCCCCACTCTTCAGGCACCAGCGCATACTCAGTGAGTTCTTGCTTGACGCGATCGGGCTGTGCTCCTTCTTTGTCTACTTTGTTAATCGCCACCACGATCGGCACCCCGGCTGCCTTAGCGTGGCTAATGGCCTCAATGGTCTGGGGCTGCACACCATCATCGGCTGCTACCACCAAGATGGCAATGTCAGTCACCCGTGCGCCACGCGCTCGCATGGCAGTAAAGGCTTCGTGACCCGGCGTGTCTAAGAAGACGACCTGCTGTTCTTGCCCGTTGTGCTCTACGTCAACGTGGTAAGCCCCGATGTGCTGGGTGATTCCACCTGCTTCTCCCTGGGCGACTTTTGTCTTGCGAATCGAGTCAAGCAGGGTGGTCTTACCGTGGTCAACGTGACCCATGATCGTCACAACAGGAGGACGACGAATCAGGTGCTCTAGATCCTCAATGCCCACCATTTCAGTCACTTTACGAGCGGCTTCTTCTTTTTCGCCCGCCTCGACCTCAATGTTGTATTCCTCGGCAACCATCGTTGCGGTGCCGATGTCTAGGGTTTGGGTGATCGTGGCTGCGATGCCCTTCATGAACAGCTTAGTAATCACCTCAGTCGCCGGAACTGCTAATCTCTGGGCTAGATCTTGCACGGTCAAGCCCCCTGTAAGCGTGATCGTCTCGGGGCGCTCGGTCTTGACCTCTTGATCACGACGATCGCGACGATCGCGGGTGCCGCCAGACTTCTTGCGCTGCGGAGCGGCAGGCGTAGGAGCTACAACCACTCTGATCTGACCCGGTAACCCTTTGGGTTTGGCAGGGCGCGCCAGAGAAATGCTCATCTGAGCAGCATCGACAATTCCGCCGCCCGACAGGTTATCTAGGTCGTCGTCATCATCTTCATCAATCTTGGGCTGAACTCGTCGTTTGCCTTTGGCAGCCAGCTTCGCTTTATCAGACGGAAACTCCTGCACTTCCTCTTCGTCATCATCCCAGCCTTTGGCGCGCTTGGGTTTTGGCGGAGTTGGCTTGTTGAGTTGCAGGTCGATCGGCCCGGGTGCAACGGGGGCATCAACCGCAGGCCGATTGGGGCGATTGATCCGCAGAACGGGCTGTCCTGCGGCCACGCCGTCGCCCGCCACCGCAAAGTCTTGAGGGGATTGAACAGGCTTGGGACGACGCAATTCAACGATCGTCTGCGGGCGAGGAGTCGGGCGCTCTTCGGTCGGTCGGCTGCCCGGAGCAGGGCGACGCACCCCTTCCCCTGGAGCGCCTGCTTGAGGTCGGCTGCCTTCTCGCTGAGGAGCCACCCCAGGCTCTCGACGAGGCGCTTCTGTAGCGCTGGGGGCAGACTTGTCACGTTTGAGAACGGGTTTAGAAGTCGTTGAAGGGCGAGAAGAGACTGCCGCAGGTCTTGCAGGAGGCTGAGACAGAGGCTTGTCTTCTACAATTTCGACCGCGATCGAGAGTCCAGGCTTTTGAGTAACTGCCGGAGGTTCGGGCAACGGCGTTTCTACAGGAACCTCTGGAATAGCGGGCGCAATGGGGTCAACCACCGACTCAATGGGGGTCACGTCAGCATCAGCAATTTCTGGCGTTGACTCTGGTTCTAAGTCAGGGCGGGCGACTGGGCGGTTTGACTCGATCGGCTTCGCGGGAGCTTGCTGGGGCGTAGGGGGAGCCTTGAGTTCGGGCTGCTGCTCAGATGCAGAGCGCGTGATGGGTCTGCGAATTTCTAAAATTTGCTGTTTCTTCTGAATATTCAAGGGCGTTTTCTTTCTAATCTCAGCAGGTTGTGAATTGGCTGGTTGACGAGTTGGGTTCGACTTCGCAGAAGGTGGGTGACTAGCCGTATATTTTGCTGCCGCAGCACGAATCCTTTCGGCTTCGTCTTCTGTGATGGTGCTGCTGTGGCTCTTGACTGAAATATTAAGTTGTTCGCAAATCGCTAGGAGATCTCTGTTGTCTAAATTCAATTCTCGTGATAACTCGTAAATTCTGACTTTGGCGTTGTTCATCCACTCTTCCCTCGTTCGATCCAGGTTGTCACATAGTTGCCTTCTGTTTTGACTAAAACTACATTCGATCTGGGTTGACTTACCGTGCTCTGGCGGCTTTTCAAAGGTTTGATGGTGGTCAAAACCCTGAAATCTTGAGAGCATTTTTAGTGAGGCAATCTCTAGAGACTGACCACTAGCTAATCCACACTGTAAACAGCTTTTACGCGTTTTTCGCAAAAGTTTATTGAAGTTTTCAGTCGGCTGTTTTTCTGAGAAGCTACTTCAGCGATCGCCGACTTTCTAACTCATCTATTGTTGCACTGACTCACACCCGTCGGCACTGCAATCCGATCGAACTCCACCACCCATTTGCCTAAACGCTAGGTCTAGGCACTGCAAGGCTAAGTCGAGACTTTGAAAGGGGAGCAGATCGGTTAAGGGCAAGCGTTAATACCTCAACGTGAGTCAATTAGGGTTTGGAGGAATATTGACTTGACTTGAGGATATTTAATCGTTCAGTCAAGCTGGTGGGGATAGTCAAGACAACTTCAACTTTAGCAAACCCGACCCCTGATGACTGCATGGAGTCTGGTGTAGTGCTTAATTTTCTGCTTTTCCTTGCCTTCCACGAGTTCACCTGAGCACAAGTGCTGGAGTTGGCTATCAATCCCTACGACATTGTTTCTATGATATCGCAATTTTAGACACTGGGTGGGTCGTGCGGCATTTGGGAACCCTGGTTTTGAGTCTCGGTGAGGCGCTGCCAGAGGCGTTCATAGATCTGGCTAGAAACGGGCGCTTTGAGGGCGCGGCTTAATCGATCCTTCTTTTGAGCCGCTTTGAGACACTCCGATCGGGGGCAGAGATAAGCAGAACGCCCCATGCCCCGATCGAGCACGATCGTGTGAGATGGATGAATTCTAGCCACTCGCCAAAAGGCTTCTTTGGGGGCAATTTGCCGACAGCTAATGCAGCGACGATAGTTAGGTTCCATGCTCAAACTCACTAGGGCGCATGACTAGATTACGCCCTGCCCGATGGGTTAGATCTCGTCTTCTAGCGGTTCGTCGTCTTCTGGCTGAGGCTCGGTTGCGCGGGTAGGCGGCTGAGTCTCTTCGGGATAGTCTTCGTCCTCATATTCCTCATAATATTCGGCTTCGGCTTGTTCTTGGGCCAGACGGCGAGACTCTTCTAGCGCTGCGCTCTTCTCGTTTTCGGCTTCGTAGTCATATTTTTTGATGTCTTTGATGTCGATTTTCCAGCCTGTCAGCCGGGCAGCTAGGCGGACGTTTTGACCTTCTTTGCCGATCGCCAAACTCAATTGGTCTTCGGGCACCAAAATATGCGCCTGACGACCATCGGGATCAACGAGCCGCACTTCATCTACACGAGCCGGACTCAGCGCATTGGCAATATAGGTAGAGGGATCAGGCGACCAGCGAATCACGTCAATTTTTTCGCCTCGCAATTCGTTCACGACGGCCTGAATTCGAGAGCCTCGCGCCCCAATGCAAGCCCCCACGGGATCAACGTCCCGCTCTAACGTATCGACCGCGATTTTAGTGCGCGGGCCAACATAGCGAGAGGGAGGATTGGCTTCTCGCGCCACTGCCACAATGCGGACAATATCATCCTGAATTTCGGGCACTTCGTTCTCAAACAGATAGACGACGAGACCTGCATCGGCTCTAGAGACCAAAAGCTGGGGGCCACGATGCGATCCTTCGCTGACTTTCTTTAAATAGACTCTAAAAGTGGCGTTGGCTCGATAGTTATCGTTGGGCAACTGATCGCGTTTCAGCAATTCGGCTTCGACTTCGGGCTGCCCAAAGCCGCTCGTCACCGCCATGATCACCGATTGGCGCTCAAAGCGCAGCACTCTGGCTTGCAGAATGGTTCCTTCCAACTCTTGAAATTCTTCTTGGACGAGTTTACGCTGCTGATCCCGCAGTTTTTGCGCTAGCACCTGCTTGGTTTGAATCGCCGCCATGCGTCCAAAGTCGCCCTGATCAGGGGTGACATCTAGAACCACTGTGTCGCCAGTTTGGGCCTCAGCCGCGACTTCTTGAACTTCTTTGAGGGCAATTTGATGATCGGGGTTGTTGACCTCTTCAACGATCGTCTTCGTTGCCAAGACGCGAAAGCCTTCTTCGTCGATGTCTAGCTCGACCTCAAAATTATCGAAATATTCTTCTTCAAAGTTGGGGCTGTCCATGCGCTGGGTGCGCCGAAATCGCTCATATCCCTTCATCAGGGCCTCGCGCAGAGCGGCTTGAACTGAGAGCTTGGGCAGGTTGCGCTCTCGACTAATGCTATCGATCATGTCTTTGAGTCCGGGTAAGGCGACCATTGACATCGTGAACTCTCCGTGAATATTAGATTGTTAGAAAGGGGGTCGGGTCAACAGGCAGAATGGTTTAGTCTTCTTCACCTTCGACCAGTTGCACCTGAGCGACTAAATCGCGGGGAAGGGTGATCGGTCGTCCTTTTTGGTTGAGATAGACGGCTGTTTCATCTCGACGAACTAAATCTCCTGTCCATGTGGTGTGGCCTTTATAAGGCTCGGTGGTGGTGACGATCGCCGGAAACCCCCGAAACGAGATGAACTCGCGATCGGTGGTGAGAAACCGCGAAACGCCGGGACTTGACACCTCTAAAACATAGTTGTCAGGGAAGAAATCAGTGCCGTCAAGGACTGGCTCTAGAGCGCGGCTCATGCGTTCACAGTCTTCTAGCCCCGTGTCGTCCTGCTTGTTTCTCACATCTACCCGCAGCACGGGAGGATTTTGGTGAGTGTGAAACACGGCCGCAACCACTTCTAAGCCGATAGAGTCTGCGACGGGGGCAGCGAGATCGAGGATTTGGGGAACCAGAGGATGCGCCATTTGACCACTACTCCAAATAAAAAAAGTGGGTCATGTTGCCCACTTCTCATGAAATGAAAATTCCATGAAACTCGGTGACGAACAGCGAACTGTCCTTCCTGGAATTATTCTAACGGATTAAGTTTGGAGTGACCGATCAAATATTGAGGGTCGAGTTGAGTCTGCTCTGCGATCGCTGATTTCTCGCCCCCCGCTCAGAAGGTAAACGTGGTGCGAATGACTGGCATAAACACGGTGTCATTCTGTTTAAACCCTTCTGGGTTGAAAATCACAAAAACGCCCGGCGTAATACTGATATTGTCGTTCATCCGAAAGTTAAAATAGCCTTCTACCTGATAAGGAGTCCGGTTTTCGGGATTGATCGCCACTCCGCCCGTGCTGACTCGTTTTAGGGGTTGACCAAAAATAACCCCTGCCGAATTCCCCTTTTTCAAAATGTCTTGGATATGTAAGCCAACCAGCCACGAATTAAAATTTGTGGAGGCATTTACATCCACTAAGTTACTGAAAATATGCGTATAAGAGCCAGCCAACGTTAGGGTCGGAGCCAGACGAAACGCAACGCTGGCACCCAAAGTATCCATCTTAATTCCCTGATTGACTACGGCTCCGGCTGCCCCTAAGCCTGCCCCGCGACTGATAATTTGGGCAGCCGTTGGGTTGAACGCGATCGCGCCAAAATCAGAACTGCTCAAACCTGTCCCCAAAAGATTGATTTGGTGATAGCTGTGAGCATAATTAAGACCGATGTCGATCGCGGGGGAAGGTTTTACGGTCAGTTGCGCCGCCGCAATGTAGCTGCCGTTAAACACTCCGGCTCCCAGAGGAGTGCCTGGAAAGGCTTGGTTGCTGACGATGTTGGCATTGACGCTGCCATAGAGGGCGCGAAAGTCGATCGCGTCCGACAGGTTTAAAATCACTCCGGCCGCGGAGGCCAGTCCGGTTTGAGAGGTGCCGCCAGAGACTCGTTGGGCAGCAGGCAGGGCAGAAAAGCGCGAGACTGCACCCTGCCCCTCACTTGAGAAAGGCAAAATAGCCGGAAACGCATCAGAAACCTCAGCATTGGTGCCTGCGAAGGCAGTTAACTTGCTGGCAACCGGGAAGATGTAAAGCAGCTTGTAGACGTTAACGCTGTTACTGCCGCCTTTGGGCGATAGATCTTGCGGGTTAACCGTTGGAAACTGCGGCTCATAGGAGAGACGCGCATTGCTGGCGTTGCCAAAGATCGCGTCGCCCAAGCCTAACTGACCTGCGATGCTGCCGCCGCCCGATCTTCCCAGGAGATTATTATCGCCACCTCCGCCAAAGTTATAGGCTTGCAGACCTGTGATCAGCAGATCTTTGCCACTAAAACTAGTTTTCAGGTTTAAGCGAACTCGATTGTTAAAGACGGGATTGGCATCTCTTCCGGTGGGTGCGCCGCCATAGCCACTTGCAAGGCTAAAAATTGCTTCCCCACTCAGTTTGGTGGTCGTTGAGAACTGCTGCTTTTCTAAGGTTGTGGTTCGGGCTTCCAGGGCATCGACCCGACCCCGCAACGTAGATAATTCTGCGGCAAACTCTTCCTGAAGCTTTTGCAGGGTTGCCAGATCTTCTTTCTTGACCAAATCAGCCGTAGCGGCAGCAATGAGTTCGTTGACGCGATCGAGACACGCATTCAACCCGGCTGCAAATTCATAGCGGGTCAGGGCGCGGTTGCCTCGATAGGTCTTGTCAGGATAGCCCGCAATGCAGCCATAGCGCTCGACCAAAGATTGCAGCGCTTGAAACGCCCAGTCTGTGGGTTTAACGTCTGATAATTGAGAAACCGAAGTCACCTGAGTCATTGAAGAGAAGTCACTAGTCTGAGGCTGAGTGATCTCAGAAAGGGAGGAAGCCCGATCGAGAGCTTCACTTCTGTCGCGAGACGATAACTGAGCAATTTTAGAGGATGAGAGAGCTTGAACCTCAGATGCAACCGCAGGCAATTCTGCCAAAGAAATCGATCCAGTTAGCAAACAAGTCAAGCTAATTTTTTGAGTCAATGAAACTTGCTTCCGGTTCATCTTGAATCCTCACAGAAAAGAGATTAAAAATAGCAATTGTGAATGAGTTGAGATTTTTAGACAGACAAATTTGGAGGCAGGCGATCGAAACACTTTTCAGCGTAAAGATCATCTCCATCAAAGCTTCCAACTGTTTTTTGGAATATATTGCCGTCCTAATAGTGCGCCTGAAGTTTAGCCCCAAATCTCTGAAGATTTACAGGAATCAATCAACAGGAGAAAACCAGACCATTGATTTTTGCGTAATCAAACTTTAGCTGGCAAAGGGGCCTCGTTGGAATAGGGATCGGCTCTAAAATTGTGATGGTTTGAATAGAGCAAATTTGATGACCTAATTCCAACGAGATTTCTGTAGATAATTCGGATCAGGGCTTGCGCGATCGCTTAGACTAGCTTTATCATTGAAAGCTGTGTCGAATTAGAGCAATCCCATGCCCAAGCTGAAGACCCGTAAATCTGCTGCTAAACGTTTCAGAGCGAGTGGAAGCGGTAAAATTATTCGCCGAAACACCCACAGAGCACACTTGCTAGAGCACAAAAGCCCCTCTCGCCGTCGTCGCCTTGCGGGAACATCGGTGGTCGATGAGCGCGACGCAGACAACGTTCGGGCGATGCTGCCTTATTTGTAAGGGCAGAACAGGTCAGACAGAGGATGTTGGGACGATCGAGATCTGTCACCTCATAGTATTTAAGTAAGGAAAAAAACATGACACGGGTAAAGCGCGGTAATGTCGCTCGTAAGCGCCGCAAAAAGATTCTCAAACTGGCGAAAGGGTTTCGGGGATCACACTCTACGATTTTTCGCACAGCCAATCAGCAAGTGATGAAAGCATTGCGGAATGCTTATCGCGATCGCCGCAAGCGGAAGCGCGATTTTCGTCGGTTGTGGATTACTCGCATCAACGCAGCCGCTCGGATGCACGGGCTGAGCTATAGCAAGTTAATCGGCAATCTTAAGAAAGTAGACATTGAGATCAACCGCAAGATGCTAGCTCAATTGGCGATTCTTGACCCAGGCGGCTTTGCAAAAGTGCTGGAACTGGCTGCTCAAGCGAAGTAAGTTCGTGGAACGGCCCGCAGTCTCAATGAACAGGACTCTGCAATCGATTCTGGCTAGAGCAATTGGACTCTCCCTCTTAGGGGCACAACTGACAGTGCCCCTTTGTTCGTTGGCCGCCGACTTAAAGACGATTGCCCAGCGGGGCCACCTGACTGTAGCGATTAAGGATAATCTGCGTCCCTTGGGCTTTCGCGATGCTCAGGGCACCCTACAAGGGCTGGAAATCGATATCGCTCAACGATTGGCACAGGAACTGCTGGGCAAATCAGGCTCGGTCGTCTTTAAGCCCGTTAACAATCGCGATCGGCTGGCCGTGGTGCTGAATGGTCAGGTTGATCTGACGATCGCCAGAGTCACCGCCACCCCTTCACGATCGCGGGTGGTGAATTTCAGCACCCCTTATTATCTAGATGGAACTGCCTTGGTCACTAATGTTCCGGCAATCCAAGGCATCTCTGACCTGACGAATCAAACGATCGCGGTTCTCAATGACTCCAGCACGATCGCGGCTTTGCGCTATCGCCTCCCTCAAACTAAGCTGGTCGGAGTGAATTCTTACGCTGAGGGAAAATCTTTGCTAGCGTCTGGGAAAGTCGCTGCATTTGCCTCTGACACCAGCATCTTGACGAGTTGGGTCAAAGAGTTTCCGACCGATCGCCTGCTGCCAGTGCGCCTCTCAACCGAGCCACTTTGCATCGTCTTACCCAAAGGTGTTCAATATGACGAGTTGCGACGGCAGATCGATCAAGCTCTCGATCGCTGGAAAGCAGAAGGCTGGCTTCAACAGAGAGCGATCTATTGGGGGCTTCTGTGAGATACCTTGAAAGAGAAGGCGCAGCCAAACGTTTTGCCTTCACCGTCCGTATTGGAATTCACGAGTGATAAAACTATGGAGAGCTACCTTCCGATCGCCTACATCTCTGGGTTATTAGGGCTATTGGCCATCGCGGTTGTCACCGTTTTTCGCCAAGTTCTCAAAACTCAGAAGATTGAAAAAGCTCTTTCTCGGCTGCAAGGCAAACTCAGCAAAGAGAAAGGAACGGCTCAAGAATATTACGAGTTAGGCAGCATTCTGCTTGACAAGCGAATCTATGTGCAAGCGATCGCGCAATTTCAAAAAGCAATCAAAGCAGAAACCTTAGAGGGTTTAGAACTCGCTGCGGTTTATAACGCCTTGGGGTTTACTTATTTTTCTCAAGAGCAATATGACTTAGCGCTTCGCAACTATAAAGAAGCGTTGAAACTTGCCCCAGATTATGTGACGGCTCTCAATAACCTTGGTCACTCCTATGAACGCAAGCAGTTAGCCGCCCCTGCGCTAGAAGTTTATGAGCAAGCCTTAGCGATCGAGCCTAGCAATCCAACTGCCAAGCGCCGCGCCGAGGCCCTGCGAAAGCGTCTAGTTCCCTCTGTCTAAGCTTCAACAACAAAACTTTAAAAAGTGGGTCATCAGATTAGATAACTGATGACCCACTTTTTAGGATTTCCTTAATAAGTCTTCTGACTAGGTGCCACTGGCGGTTGATGGGGTTTGAACGGGGGGTGACTTGACCTCTACAGGCAGCACAGGCGCGGTGGTCGGTGCTAGAGAGGGGGCTAAGGTTGGAGTCGGCGCAACTGTTGAACTTGGAGGATTATTGGCAGGAACCGTTGGAACTGAGTTGGGCGTGGGCGATGGCACCGATGTAACGGCTGCGGGGGTAGTCGGAACGACTTGTAACGGCTGTGAGATCACAGGTGCAACCACTGGCGTTGGAGAAGCTTGAACCGGAGTAACCACTTGAATTGGAGGAGTGGCCACTACCGGAGTTGCGACGGGTGTAACCTGCACAGGGGTGACCACTACCGGAGTTACGACGGGTGTGACCTGCACAGGGGTGACCACTACCGGAGTTACGACGGGTGTAACCTGAACCGGATAGGTTACGGGTGCTGGAGTTACGACGGGTGTGACCACTACCGGAGTTGTGACCGGAGTAACCTGAACTGGAGCCGTCACTGGCGCAGGAGTCACAACCGGGATCACAGTCGGTATAGGATCAGACGCTTTAACCGCAGCAGGGTCTTTTTGAATGGGGGTTAGACCGCCTGGCGGGGGAGTGGTGGGTGCCGGAGTCGGGGCTGGAGTGATGGGCAGTGGTGAAGGCACAGGCTGGGGAGTGGGTGCCGGAATTATGGTCACTGGTGGAGGCGCAGTCCGAGAGGTTGGCGGAGCGGGAGGAATGAGAGACTGTTCTAGTTTGGGAGTATCGGGGTTAGATGAAGTCGGCTGACCAGTGCCCAAACTGCCTCTGTCGAAGATCTCTGGAGCAGTGGTTCCTGCAATGGGAGGATTTGGAGGAAGGGGAGTCGCTGTTTTTTCTTCAGGGAACACAGAAGACTGAGGCGATAGCTTGATAAAGTCTAGATTTCTAGCAATGGCTTCTTCAGGAATCTTTTCTTGTTTGCCTACTGCCTCAGAGGTTTCTCTTTGAACGGCTGCGATATCTTTGTCTAAACTCGTCTCTGACGGCTTTTGGTCTAGACTCAAGCCACGAGCCATGTTGCTGGTTTGGTAGAACGTGGTGAGATCAAAGTCAAATAAGCGCAGCCCTCTCGGATCGGCGACTGCCATTTGTCCTGCTTTGAGTTCTACGAGTCGATTAGTCACATTGTCGGTTACGGTGATGCCGCTGTTGGTGAGGGCCCCGACGATCGTGGTGCCTGTCTGCTCATCAACCCGCACAAACAAGGCCGACCCGCGAATTCCCGCAGAGACGTTGGGTGTTTTAACCGTGGTGGTGCCCCGACCGGGAGGAATCAACAGCAGGGCGGTGCCGTTAGAGAGATTAAACTGCCGAGTGTTGGGGATGAACCGAAATAAGGCTAACTCTCCGACTCGCGCAAATGAGCCATCGTTGAAGCGCAAATCGGCTTTAGAAGAACGAGCCGTTGAGAGAGCATCGCCCGTAAACATGCGATCGTTGACTTGGGCTGGGTGAGGAGGCTGGTCTCTGGGTAGTAACCGAACTTGCCTCAGCAGGGCTTGAATGTCTGCAAATGTTAAAAGGGTTTCAGCCCGCACTGGCGTTGGAAGGAGGGCGGTGCTGACGCTTAGAAGACTCAGGGTGACGACGAGGAACCAATTACGAGACATAAACACTCCAGAAGCAAAGGAGGGCATCGAAGCAGTCAAGCTCCATTGAGATAATCAGATACTGAGGATCTTGCAACTTATAAGTTTACATGAACTTTAAGTGTCTGTATTAACCCGTTTAAGTGAGAATTGTTTGCATCGCGAATTAAATCGTGTCTACAGATTTGCAATATATTTGCAATGTCAAAGGGGACGGCAGCGCTGTGCCCGACCACGAATTTGGTCTTAATCTAATTCTTGGTGCTTAAGTAAAGATGCAGCCTTCTATCTTCACCAATACTTTAACTCGAATGTTAGAATCTGTGGGCTTTGCGGGGAGTCTTGAGGAAATCTCGATCGTAAATAAGACGAGTTCGGGTGATGAGACAACTAGACAAATGAAGGTATAACAGGTGAGACAACGTTCTGATGAGACCCGGCAGATGAGATTGATTTGCTAGAGAGGTTTTGTTGGAGGCGATCGCAAGACGGGTTTGAGTAAAGTGACGGTTTCTTCTCCTGTGCGTCAATTAGTGTGGAACCAAAAGCGGCGTTGCTATTTGTCGCAGTCTTGGTTAGGGCCATTGGTTTTCTGGATGATTTTAGCTGGGGCGACTCCTGCGTGGTCTGAGGTGAGCCGTTCAACTGTCTTAGAACATCCTGCTAAGGCAAACCTGCTAGAGCCAATTTTACCGAGTCCAGATCAACTTTCTCCTTTGATCCATCCTTCAGACAGGTTCGTTTTGGCAGAAAGCGATAGCGCAGAGCCAAGTCCGCCTCCAAAAGAGCCATTGTCTCGGACGGGGATTGAGCAGCGATCGCTGCACCGTTCTTCACTCACCGTCTCGCAATCTCTCACGTCTGAGCCGCTCAATCACGCCTTGCCAATAGTGAAATCTCCTTGCTGGAACTCACAGTCTGCTGCGTCTGGCTGTCGGTTTTCATCGGGTAAGTTGACGCTTGATGCAAGTAAGTTGATGCTTGATTTAGATAAACCAGTCGTGCCGTCTGATCGGGCGGGTGAAGAGTCGTCTACTCACGCCTCAAGCGCTCCGCAAGACCCAGAACTCGGCGTGATTTTGGCTAAACCTACTCAAGAGATTGACCCAGAGTTAGGATTTCCGCGACTGCGGGAGCGCATTTTAGAACCTCTGCCGTTGCCTGTGGCGGCCCGGCAACCCTCGGTTTATCTGATCACGAGAGTCGATTATTTTAGAACGACGAATGTGTTTTCTGGGGCTGACCCGGTTAGCGATGGGCTGATTCGATCGGGCTTAACTCTCTTTTATGCCCCGGCGATCGGGCGCAACACTTATCTCGTCACGTCTATAGACGGAAATCTGATTCGCTATGGGCGATTGGGGTTTCTCAATTACAACGAGCTAAGATTGCGGGCGGGAGTTTTGCAGCGGTTGACTCCCCGCACGTTTGGAGAAATTGGCTGGAGTAGTCAGCAGTTATTTGCCACTAAAGAAGGTTTGGTAGAGGCGTTTCGAGGCAATCGCTTTCTGAATGATAATTCGATTCGGTTTGAGTTGAGCCGTCAAGATACGCTGTCTAAAAAGCTGGCGCTGAACACGTTTTATCAGTTTCGGGTGAGTTTTGCTGACCCTAACGATCGCTCTCGATTGATCAATTCGTTTATTTCGTCGTTGAGCTATAGCTGGTCGCCCAGTTTTCAGACGGCGATCGATTATCAGCTTGCCTGGTCACACTTTACGCAACAGTCACGAGAGGATGTCTATCATCAACTGGTGGGGCGTTTGACCTACACCATCACGTCGCAGAGTCAATTGAATGTTTTTAGTGGCTTTAGTTTTGGACACTCTTCTGACTCTCGCATTAACTTTGATGGCTTTATTCTCGGTGTTGGGGTTGTGCTAAATCTCCCCTTGTTTTGAAACGAATCGCGACAAAATATCACGATCGTTGGCTTCTATCCGCATTATCCTCTAGAGCAGATAAACCTCGCTTTTAGGAGTGGTTTTATATGGCAACGGATTATATTTTGTTTGTTCATGGCGTTAAAACTCGCAAACAAGAAGACTTTAAAGCGTTGGCAGATGGCTTGTTTAATCGCATTCAGTCAGCGGTGCGCGATCAGTCGAGAGTGTTAAAACCGATCGTGTTCTTCTGGGGAGACTTAAATCAATCGGCTCAAGATGAACTGTTTAATGGCTTTAAAGCCTCGTCTAAGTGGCAAGATTTTTGGTTTCAAGACTTTCGCACTCAGCAGGTTTTAGGGTTTGTGGGCGATGCGGCTCTTTATTTGAGTCGGCACGTTGGCTCTCAGGTTGTGCAGCGATTTGAGCGAGATGTGTTGGGGGTTTTGCAAAACACGACCTCTAACGATCGCTTGCATCTGGTGACTCATAGCTGGGGAACGGTGATTCTCTTTGACTTGCTGTTTGCGGCTCGATGGGAAGACCCACGACTTGATTCTGGGATTCGGCAGACGGTGCAAGATATTCGGAATGCGTTATTTGGGTTGCCTCCGATCGCCGGATCGGGCATTCCGATCGCCAGCATTCACACGATGGGTTCTCCGATTTCTTTGTTTAGCTTGTTGACGATTAGCGGCACGTTGGGCGGTGTCAGCACTCATGACCTGTCGCCCAATTTCAAAAACTTGTTAGAACAGCTTTATGCCTTGAGGAAGAAGTCAATTCCCTGGCGAAATTTTTCTCACCCTGGCGACCCGATCGCTTATCCCTTAGAGGGGGTGATTCCTTTATTGCTGAATGATGCGAGTCACTATGTTGAAACTCAGGATGTGATTACTGACAAAGGTAATTTTTTTAATCGACCCTTTCAGCAACGGTTGATTCCGGTTTTGTGGGGAGGTGACGCTCACGGCAGCTATTGGACTAATGAGGTGGTGTCAAAAACGATCGGGGAGGTGATTAGAGCCACGTAGGGTTTAAAGCGCTTTGAGACGCGAAACTCTTTAATGGGAAGGATGAGAGCTGCCTTGAATTTGTTAACATAACTTTATACAAAATTCTTAGCTCTGCGGTTGATTATCATGTTGCTCAACTCAAACCAGCGCACCAAACTTGACGATGCGGACGATCGGCTGTTTTATGATGTCCCTCGGTTTGTCACTCATGTAGACGAAGGCTTTATTCAGCAATTGACTGATTTGTATCGATCGCGATTAAAATCCAACACTCGCATTTTTGACTTGATGAGCAGTTGGGTGTCTCATCTGCCCGAAGACTTGAAGTTTGCTCATGTAGAAGGGCACGGCTTGAATGGCGAAGAGCTAGCGCGGAACCCTCGGTTTGATCACTATTTTGTGCAAAATCTCAATCAAGATCCCAAACTGCCCTTAGACGATCAATCGTTTGATGCAGTGCTCAACACGGTGTCTGTGCAATATGTGCAATACCCTGAAGCGATTTTTACTGAGATTCATCGCATTCTCAAACCGGGGGGCATTGCCATCATTAGTTTCTCAAATCGAATGTTTTATCAGAAAGCGATCGCGGCTTGGCGAGATGGGTCTGAAGCGAGTCGAGTTGAGCTAGTCAAGCGCTATTTTAAGGCGGTGCCTGGCTTTACAGAACCAGAAGTTGTGATCAAGGAATCTCAAACGCCGAGCTTGTTTCAACTGTTTGGAATGCCGGGCGGTGATCCTTTTTATGCGGTGATTGCCACCCGAACCGAGATCTAAGCACTGAGCTTAAAGGGTTGGGGATTGATCGATCGCCGCTAAGAGACTCATGGCTTGGTTACACAACGCTTCGTGACACTGCCCGTTGCTCACTAAAATGCCGCCCCATTGACTGACATCTGCTTGGTTATAGTGCAACAGCGACCCGTCAAAGTGGGTAAATTTTCCGCCTGCTTCGGTCAAGATTAGCTCTGGGGCGGCAAAATCCCAGTCTTTGGGGGCAGATTTGCCAGAGAGCGAGAGGTAGACATCGGCTTGCTGCTCCACGATCGCTGCAATCTTGCCGCCAACACTGCCCACTTGACGCTGATCTTTGCAGGGAAAGTGCTGCATGAGTTGGTTAAATCGCTCGTCTCGATGATTGCGACTGGCCACGATCGTTAAGTCTTCGGGCTTGTCTTTTGTGGAGACTTTAACGGGTTGAGTGTGAAAGGTTTTTGCTACACGGGTTTCAACAAATGCACCACCGCCCAGGGTCGCATAGTAAAGCTTCTCTTTTTCGGGACAGGCAACCACGGCTAAAACTGGACGACCTTGATGGGTTAAGGCAATGTGAACGGCATATTCTCCAGTGCGGTTGATGAAGTCTTTGGTGCCGTCTAGGGGATCAATAATCCACACCCAGGGGCGGTTAAGGCGGGCTGATAGTGGCTGTGAGTGAAAGGTCTCTTCGCTTAAATAGGCAAAGTCTTGGATGCCTAACGCGGCTTGCAGGTTATCGAGAATGTATTGATTGGCAGCGAGGTCTGCGGTGGTAACTGGACTTTCACCCGCTTGCTCAATGCTAAAGGAGGTGCGTTGTGCTTCTAAGAGAATGGCGGCAGCGCCCCAGCCGATCGATCGAGCGATCGTGAGAGTTTCTTGCAGATCACGAGGCAAAGCATCCAAATCAAACCTCCTCACTTATGGGCAGAGAACCAAAGCTAACTCATTAACGTTAACTACTTCAATGCTGCGATCGTAACTGTGCCACCTTCGATGGTGTGAATTCGCACGTCGTAGCCATAGAGTAACCTTATTCCCATTAACGGATCGGTTTCAGCTTCATTGACCCACGTTTCGCCCACATCCATTCACGAGTGCCAAAAAACTGGCAAGAATAAGCAGCAACTTGAGCCGCCTCAGTCAACGCGCTAGAAAAGTCAGACTGCAAAATAAAATGGCAAAAAGCACCATGAAAAATGTCGCCTGCACCGAGCGTGTCTATTACTTGAGTCTTAGGAACGTCGATCGTGCCTCTCACGCCTTGACTGAAAACCTCGATCGCGCCTTCTCCCTGAGTGATTGCAATGTGAGCAATTCCCTCTTTAGAGAGATAGCTCAACACTTGCTCAGAAGTATCACAACTAGGCGGATAAAAGTTTGCAGAACAGATTGCATAATCGACCCAAGGCAATAGTTGTTCAAATCCCGGTTTCCAACTGCCGCCATCTATGACTACCGGAATCTCTCGCTGGCTTGCGCGTTGAGCGATCGCCACACTCGCCTCGATCTGATGTCCATCGATTAAGACAATATCAACACTATCTAAGCTGATGGATAAGCTTGTATCAATGGGAGACTTAACCGCAGGCATTGCCACTACTGCCCGCTCTCCGGTTGATTGAGTGACGATGATCGATGAGACTGGAGGCGAATCAATGCGATCGGGGACAAGATCCACGATCGTCACGCCACACTGCTGCAAATCTGCCAAAATCAAATGACTGACCGGATGGGCACCCACCGCTCCTAAAAGGGTGGCAGTGTTTTCTAAATGGCTAAAGGCAATGGCTGCATTAGTCGCTGGGCCCCCTGCCGCGATCGTAGACTTGAGCGCCGCAATTTTCTGATTGCGATCGGGCATTTGCTCGACGAGATAAATCAGATCAAGGGTGACCATGCCGATAAAAAGTCCGTGTCTTTTCATGAGCCTCTACACGCTACGATCGCCTTTATGGATGCAAACGCTGGAACCCTTTATATTGTTGGCACCCCGATCGGCAATCTTGAAGATATGACCGTTCGAGCCGTGCGAATCTTGCAAACCGTTGATTTGATTGCGGCCGAAGACACTCGTCATACAGGCAAACTGCTGCACCACTTTCAAATTAAAACTCCTCAGATCAGCTATCACGAACACAATCTCACAACTCGCACCGCAGAGCTACTGTCAAAATTGCAGCAAGGACGCTCGATCGCCCTAGTGAGTGATGCCGGAATGCCCGGAATCTCTGATCCGGGTTATGAGTTGGTCAAAGCCTGTGCTGATGAAGCGATTACCATTGTGCCCATTCCTGGAGCCAGCGCGGTGATCACGGCTTTAAGTGCATCGGGGTTGCCCAGCGATCGCTTTATCTTTGAAGGATTTTTGCCTGCTAAAAGTCAAGCTCGTCGCATCCACTTAGACAGCCTGCGCTCTGAATCGCGGACGCTGGTTTTTTATGAATCGCCCCATCGATTGAGAGCTACCTTGCAAGATTTAGCAGAAACGTTGGGACGCGATCGCGCCATCACATTGGCGCGAGAACTCACCAAACTGCACGAAGAATTTTGGCGCGGCACCGTTGCAGACGCGATCGCGCTTTATCTCACACGCGAACCCCAAGGAGAATATACGATCGTCGTTTCTGGCGCTGAGTCGGTGCAACTTGTCTTATCAGAAGCCACTTTAAAGTCTGAGCTTCAAAGTTTGCTCGATCAAGGGCTTTCTCGCTCTGATGCCAGCCGTCAACTTGCTCAACAGACTTCACTGCCACGACGACAGATTTATCAACTAGCACTCTCGCTTTTAGAACAATCTTGAGCATTTATCCGGATTCCAGATCTCTCTATCTGATGTCTAAATGAGATTCAGTCATTACAATCAACCATGCGTAAGTTATTCGGGATTCTCTTAGTGCTTGCAGGAACTTATTTCCTGGGTAAAGACATTATGTTTTCTACCTACTACTCCCCCTATTTTTGGCGAAGCATGCCCGCGATCGGGTCTGTTTTATGTGTAGCAGGAGGCACCATTTCTCTGGTTTGCTTTCCTAGAGAAACCGGAACGTTTGGCTGGGTGTTATTAATGGCAGGAATTCTACTAGTCTTCTTGAGTGGTGGCGTATTTCTTCAACCCACTAGCCTTTGGAACTTTATGATCGCCTTTGCAGCCCTCGTGAGTGGTTATAAATTGCTCACAGAGCGATCGCGCTATTAGACCTCACTCAACCGATGTAAGCCAAACAACACTTCTGCCATAATTAAAGGCAATAACGGATTTAGAGTTCTGGTCACAGCCCTCTAAAATCACGAGACGACACCATCCGTTAAACTTCATGTGCCCGCTCTCTCTATCGATTTGCCCATGACCCAAGCTGAGATCGAAGCAGCCTTGCAAACTGCCTTTCGTCACTGTGAAACGGCTGGACATCCTTTAAACGCTGCTCAACAGCAGATCTTATTGGCTGCGTTGAGACAATCCCAGTGTGAGCCATCCCCTGAGCCACTCTCAGCGATCAATCCGCTAGCTGCCTTGACCGCCGAACAACGTCAAGCCCTGTTTGAATTTATTCACGATCAAGAGCAGCAAAACAAATCTTGGAAGACCACACTGCTCAATGATTGGCTGCACGATCGCGCTTCGGGCACAGTGCAGTTCATTCGCGATTCCCTAGGGCTTCAGTGGCTAGAAACGATTAGCTCCTCTGATCTCGCTGCTTATGAAGAATCGACCCAATTGCTCAAAGTCGGCGATCGTATAGAGTTATCTAACGGGCTATGGGAATGGGTGCAAGACACCGGCCCCTGTGTCCGCGAGTGGTTTGTCTGCACGGTGATTAGCCTCACAGAAACCCAAAGTCCTCTTTATAAAGAGGGCGTTGCCGAAAGCCAAACCAGCACCCACTGCACCGTTCGTTTTGAGAATGGCAATGAATATGAAATTCAAGGCGTTTATGAATGGAACCGTCCCAACTGGAGATGGGAAAATTAAGAGCAACCCAGAGCCATGCAGTTGATGAATAAACTAATTCTCTTAAGTTTCGATCTAGAAGAGTTTGACGTGCCCGAAGACTATGGACGATCGCTAGATGAAAGTCTCAAATTCAACGTCTCTTCCCAAGGATTAGATCCTGTTTTAGCGCTCTTGGATCGGCTACAGGTCAAAGCAACGTTTTTTGTAACTGCAAACTTTGCGATCCACCATCCCTCAAAACTGCTTGAGATCGCCAAAAAACACGAGATTGCGTCTCATGGTTTTTATCATTCATCCTTTGAGATAAAAGATTTAGCAGCGTCTAAAAAAGCGTTAGAAGCGATCGTCAATCAGCCCATCACGGGGTTTAGAATGGCAAGACTTAAACCTGTAAAAGACAGAGATATTCAACAAGCTGGATATCTCTATAACTCTTCAATGAATCCGACTTATTTACCGGGTCGATATAACAATTTCTTTCAAAAAAGAACGCCCTATTATTCCGATCAATTGCTTAATATTCCTGTGTCAGTGACTCCATTGATTCGGTTTCCGCTCTTTTGGTTAAGCTTCAAAAACTTTCCGCTCTGGTTCTACAAACTTGCGTCTAAACGAACGCTAGATTGGGATGCTTATCTAAACTTATATTTTCATCCCTGGGAGTTTACCAACATTCGCGGCTATTCGCTGCCAGGCTACATCACGCGACACTCAGGGCAGGCCATGCTCGATCGCTTAGAAAACTATATTCGTTGGATCAAACCCTACGGCAAGTTTGCCACCTTCTCAGAATTTCAAGACAGCCTGAATCCATCAAGTTTGTTCAAACCGCTTTAAACCCGTCTCAGCTTCAGGTTGTCAAGGTGCGATCGTCGTCAGCTTCATCGGCTAGTCACTAATAGTGTCCCTTTGCTGCCAGCATCTCAGCATAGGGCGATTGGTGCAGATAGGCCTTGCCAGACGAGCCAAATAGCCGCATCTTCTCCACTACAACCGATTGCATTGAAGCGATCGCCGCCCCCATTGAGTCGAGCAAATCTTTAAGAGAAGCCGAACAAAGCCCTTGCTGAAGCGTTTGCATATAAGCCTGTCTAACTTCAGTGTTGACGTTAAACTTGCAAACCCCTAGCTCGATCGAGCGACTGATCATAGCCTCTGACAAACCCGATGCTCCATGCAGCACTAGAGGAACCTTAACCAAACGATGAATCTTGTCCAATCGGGCAAAGTCTAATCGAGGTTCACTTTTATACTCTCCGTGCACATTGCCGATCGTCACCGCTAACGCATCTACATGAGTTGCTTTGATAAACGCCACTGCCTGATCAGGGTCAGTCATCTTGGCTTCTTTTTCAGCAATGCTCAAACCATCTTCAGTGCCGCTAATTCTGCCGATCTCTGCCTCTACGATCGCGCCTTTTTCGTGCGCCAACCGCGTCATTTCTTGAGTAAAGATCACATTTTGTTCATAGGGCAAATGCGATCCATCCGCCATCACTGACAGCATTCCAGCATCGAGCGCCATGCGAATATCATCGACTGATGTGCTGTGATCAAGATGAACCGCGATCGGCATAAACGACGATCGTGCTGCCTCTAAACACAGCGCCACTAACGGAAACCCGCCATACACCAACGCGCTTGGATGCAGTTGCAGCATCGCCGGACTCTGTTCTGCCTCGGCCGCGCCGATCACTGCCTTCACGCCTTCGAGGTTGTAGACATTAAAGGCTCCGATCGCATAAACGTTTCGTTGTGCCGTCTCTAGCAGTTCTCTCGTTGAACTCAGCATCGTTAGGGTTTGGGGTGTAGTAGTGTAGGAGAAAGCAGATCAATCCATCCCTATTTAATCGTTCTTTGTGACCAGAAATCTGCTTTTTGTTGCAGTTCATCCCTTCTAGCTTTTTGTAATGGCTCAACTTCCCCAAACTCTCGACGACGCGATCGCTCAAGCCCAAGTTGCCACCCAGGCAGCGATCGCCGCAGGCTATTCTCGTCTGCAAATCGAGCTTCAGTTTCCCGAACTCAAACCCCTGCCCGTCGCCGAAAAGTTTGTGCCGACCTTTGCCGACTTAGGAGCGGGTCTCAAAGTTTTTTTCACCGATGCGGGCACCGCAGCCTTAGCAAAACGAGATTGGGGTGACGTGCCGTTTCAGATTCGCAGTTTAGATGTGGCAGGGTCACGACAAACCACCCAGGTTGAAGACTACATCGACCCAGATGACAAAGTTTATCTATTTATTGCACCGAGTGCCGTCGAAGTCTCCCCCGTTGAGCAGATTTGTAACGCGGTAGGCGATCGCCCGATCGTCATCCTCAACCCTCGCTTAGAAGATGTGGCCACGATTGGCATTGGCTATGCGGGGCGAAAACTGCGCGATCGCTTTCTCAGCACGATCGAGCCGTGCTATTTCTTACGCTCGCTTGATGATCAGACTGCGTTGATGCGCTGCTATCCGTCTCCGTGGCAGGTTTGGCTTCAGACCGATGGAGTCTATGAAGCGATCGCCGAAGAGCGCGACAAGCCCGACTCTGAGAAGCTAGACGAAATCTTGTCCAAAGCGATGGGATCGCAGGCCCCTAAGCAGAATTTGTTTTCTAGTCTGCAACAGTTTTTGAGAGCTTTAGGAAGATGAAGTTTTCGCAGAGTTCCTGTGTTTTCTAATACTTGAAAGGTAGATTGCTAGATCGATCAGGGCATAATCGTCTTAGGCCGTAAAGCTAACCGCAAGCAGAGGTTTCCCCATCGGGTTAACCTGTCGTATTGATACTGGACAGACACTCAAACCACCAGTTCTGATGGGGCAGGGCAGACCAGCCTCAAAAAAGCCAGCTTGCAGAAGTCAGGCACAATTTGCTCAGATTCTCCCTCTTGTCTCAGAAAGGCGATCGCATGAACTCTACTCCTCCTCGTCGTATTGTCATTGGTGATATTCATGGTCACTACAACGGGCTAATGGCGCTGCTAGAGACGATCGCGCCCGGCTCTCACGATCAGGTATATTTTTTGGGCGATTTGATCGATCGCGGCCCGCAAAGTGCTCAAGTGGTCGAGTTTGTCAAAAAAAGCTCCTATGAGTGCATTCTCGGCAACCACGAGCAGCTATTGCTCGAATCGTTTCCCAATGGTCAAGTGTTCTCTCCGGCCCTTCAAGCTTGGCTGCAAAGCGGCGGACGAGCAACCGTTGCCAGCTATGGAGATGCTGGGGTTTTGCTGGAGCACGTCGAGTGGATGCGAACCCTACCTCACTATTTAGACCTGGGTGATCTCTGGCTTGTCCATGCAGGTGTTCATCCCAATCTCCCGATCGAGCAGCAAACCTCCCATGAATTTTGCTGGATTCGAGAAGAGTTTCACAGCAGCCCTCAGCCCTATTTTGCCGACAAGCTAATTATTACAGGACACACGATCACCTTTACCTTTCCGGGTGTGATGCCGGGTGCGATCGCTCGTGGGCAAGGCTGGTTAGGCATCGATACGGGCGCTTATCATCCCAAAAGCGGTTGGCTGACGGGGTTAGATGTTGATAATGGCAAAGTTTATCAGGTCAATGTTCACACGCATTCTGTCCGAGTTCTCCCCCTCCAAGAGGCAACGATTCAGGTTGAGCCAAGTCGGGTGATGTTGCGTGGTCACGCTTTGCGGCTATAGAGATGATCTCAAACGCAGACAGATTAGAGCCGCCTTAAGCCACAATGAGGTTGAGTATTCGTGTGGCGTAGGACACGATCGCGTTTCTCCCTCAACACGATTATTTTAAGATTTGCCTTTGGGCCGATCATGGTAGTGTAACGACTAAAGGGACTAGCGAAAGAGCAACGTCTTGTAGTCCGATCACCGCTCATAACCACTACAGCTTGTAACTCTATTCAGCAAGAGATTCTCCTGGCAGCTAGCCAGCTTCCTGTGCTGCAAGGCTTAAAAGTTCTGGTCGTTCCCATCGATAAAGAAGCTTGTTGTCGAGTTGATCTGTATAAGCAACTCAAATGCTGTGAGTGCATCTTTCAACACTCCATCAAAAAACCTATTCTTGTGTCATTATTTAATTTAATTCAGACCCGTGAGAAAAAGCCAGAAACCAATCTCTGGTTAGGTTAGAGACTATATGGCAGAGCAACGCACCGTTTTGATCATTGAAGATTCTGAAAGCGATCGCTCCGTTTTTAGACAGCACTTGCTGGCCGACTCTGAGACTTCTTATCAAATTTTAGAAGCTGACTCTGCCGCTGCAGGGCTAGCTCTCTGTCGTGCTCAGATTCCCGATGGGATTTTGCTCGGCATCAAGCTGCCAGACTTTGATGGTTTTGAGTTTTTAGCCCAGCTCAAAGCACAGACGGGTGATAACTGCCCACCTGTGATTGTGGTCAGTGGTTATAACGATGCCGCCACCGCCGTTACGGCCTTTAAAAGCGGGGTCGAAGATTATTTAGTCAAAGGGCAAATCTCACCTGACGATGTGCGGTTAGCCATGCGTAGCGCCATCGAAAATGCCGAACTGCGTCGCAAACTTCAGCGCAGTGAAGAACGCTTTCGCACCTCGATCGAGACGATGCTCGATTGCTTTGGCATTTATTCTACTCTTCGCGACAGTGCCGGGCAAATTATCGACTTTCACATCGACTATTTAAATCAAGCGGCTCTTGACAGCCACCGCCTCACCTCTGAGGTGATCGGCAAAACTATTTCTGAGACATCCCCCAACTATCGCGGCAGCAGCGCGTTTGAAGAACACTGTCGGGTGGTAGAAACTGGGGAACCTTGCATTAAAGAAGGCTTTCCTTACTCAGATAAGTCTGACGGTGAGCCGATCACTCGGATCTATGATGCGCGATCGTCAAAATTGGGCGATGGATTTGTCTCGGCTTGGCGAGATGTTAGCGATCGTCAACGCATTGAGCTTGAAGGAAGGCAAGCCGAAGCTGATCGAGAAATCTTGCTCAACCAAGCGCAAACCGCCCGCGCCGAAGCCGAAGCTACAAACCGCAGCAAAGACGAATTTTTGGCGATCGTAGCCCACGAATTACGATCGCCCCTCAACTCGATCTTTGGATGGGCGCGTCTCTTGCAAACTAAGCCCTTTGATCAAGCCACCCTGACGCGAGCGTTGCAGTCGATCGAGCGCAGTGCTAAAACGCAATCTCAACTGATCGAAGATTTGCTCGACATCTCGCGCATGGTTCAAGGCAATCTGAGAATGGATCGGGTAGCGGTGAATTTGCCCTTTGTGATTGAGGCGGCGATCGACATGATTCGCCCTTTAGCTGAGTTAAAACAGATTCACATTCAATCAAATATCGATCATGCCGCGAGTGAAGTGTTAGGAGATTCTAATCGACTACAGCAAGTAATTTGGAACCTGTTGACGAATGCAATTAAATTCACTCCAGAGAATGGTCAAATAGAGATCACGCTAACGCAACGCGATGCCCAAGCAGAAATCTGTGTAAAAGACAGCGGAAAAGGCATTCAGGCAAATTTTTTACCTTATGTGTTCGATCGCTTTAGACAAGCTCAGACCCATCTTCCGCGATCGCAAGATGGGCTGGGGCTGGGCCTCGCGATCGTGCGCGAACTGATTGAGCTTCACAACGGCACCATTCAAGCTGAGAGCCAAGGAGATGGGCAAGGTTCAACCTTTACGGCTAGGCTGCCGCTGATCAACTGCTACTTACCGCCCTCCGACTTTCAAAGCAAGGCTTCTAAAGGCTTTGACCAACTGCAAATCTTAGTGGTTGATGACGAGGCCGATAGCCTTGAATTTGTCAAATTTTTGCTCGAAGATGAAGGCGCAATCATCACCACGGCCACCTCGGCAGATGCGGCGATCGCCGCCTTTCAACAAGTCACTCCAACCTTAATTATTAGTGATATTGCCATGCCGCTCAAAGGATGGTTATGCCATGCTGCGGGAGATTCGGGCGCTAGAGTCTGGTCGCAATGTGCCCGCGATCGCGCTCACAGCCTATGTCGATGAAGATGTTAGGCAGCAAGCTTTTGCCGCAGGCTATCAGATTCATCTACCTAAACCTTTAGATGTGGTGCAATTAATCGCCGCGATCGAGGCGCTGATAAGACAGTACTAACTGCCCAAGAACGGCGTAAGGGCATTGCCCTGCCCCTCGGACTCGGACAGTCACCGATCTGATTTAATGCACGATCTTAGTGATCTGGAACTTAATGGTATCTCTGATTAAACACTCCACCCGCAACTGGCTTGCCAGACATCATCCCAGGGTTCACCGCCCGTTTCTAAACCACAGAGAAAACTGGTTGCCTTGAGAATCAACTCGTCGCCTTGACGTGACCTCAACTCTATCGTCAAACTTCCTAACATGGTGTCTCGACAGACGATCATCAAGCCTTTTGCCGTCGGTGCTCGGAGCGGAGTTCCGGGTAGATCGGTGGTGCCTGTGAGGGTAATGGTGTAGTCCGCATTCTTTGCAGCCATTTGCCAATCGCCCCACGGTTTGATCGACCAACTGACTTCAGAATTCCAGGGCACAAACTCATAAAATTTGCCGCGATAGTGAAGTCCAATCATGGCGACTGACTCCATCCACCAGAGAACTCCACGTTTGCCGCCCCCTGCGGTCAGGGCCAGATCTGGCTCGTGATCAAAGCTATTGCAGTTTAACCAAAACCACTTTTGCGGAAAGGCTCCGCCCCAATTCTTTTCACCATAAGCAGGAGCATCTTTAAACTCATACCGCTTCCCGTTCCAATTAATCCAGCCTGTGGCTAACCCGTGCGCCATTAAAACTTGCCAACCGGGTTCAAAAATCTGTAGCGACGACATCCAGCCTGCCGTTGACTGCTGTGTGGTGTTAGAACTCGCCCAACCATACACAGGTTTGATCTCATACTGCCATTCTGCCGAGTTGCCGTTTGGCTCATAGAGTTTGCCTTGATGCCAGGTTGCCGTTGCCTGATAGCCTTCTTGGATGTGACGATCGAAGTCCTCTGCCTCTAGATAGTCTGGCGTTTGGTTCAGGTCTGTTTTGCCCCAGTGACCCAAGCCCAGAGCGTCTTTCCATGCCCAAAACTGCTGCACATTGGGAAACGTGCGACAGAGATATTGATCGTCCGCCCCTAGAATTTGCGCCGCGCCTCCACTGTAGGACTGAGTGCCTGTGGGGTCTTCGATCGAATACATAAACGCAAAGGTCTGATCGCAGTCTGGCAGCGTGACGCGATAATACCAACCTTCAAAAAAGAGGGGACTGCTCCCATCCCAGTGATAGCCACTATGAGGGGTCTGTAGGGAATGAGATCGGCTCATAATAGGGGCACTCCTTACACGGGCCAGACGGGTTAACCGCACAGCGAATCTGAGCAGAATGGGCATTAAAGCGGCAACTAGCATCCCCAATTAGGGCACCGACCCCTTCGATATAGCGATAGTCGGTGGGCACTGATAACAAACGCTGAATTTGTCTGCGTTCTGCGGCTTGCATCGCGTTGTGTAATCGAGACTGTGCCCTCATCTGCATCTTTCTCAAAAATACGAAAGAGAGAAGTGGCGGAATTAGCCCGATCGCGCAAATCAAAATGATCTCCAGCATAAGACTATTGTGCTCAATCTCGCCGGAGATGTCAGGGTGAAGTCTAGGAAATTTGATTAAGCGATTCCTGGCTTGGGTTTGTGGGTCGAGGCAACGTGTAGCTCTTTAAGCTGTTTGTCATCGACGCTAGAAGGCGCACTGGTGAGCAAACACCGAGCCTGCTGAGTTTTGGGAAACGCGATCGCGTCTCGAATCGACTCTTCACCCGCTAGCAACATCACCCAGCGATCGAGTCCATAGGCGATGCCGCCGTGGGGAGGGGTGCCATACTCAAATGCTTCTAGCAAAAAGCCAAATTTGTTGTTTGCTTCTTCGGCTGATAGCCCGATCGTTTCAAACACTTTGGCTTGCAGATCGGACTGGTAGATCCGCACGCTGCCGCCGCCGACCTCAAAGCCGTTAAAGACCAAATCGTAGGCTTGAGCATGAGCCGTTTTGAGATCGTGTGCCTCTTCAGGTTTGGGCGCGGTGAAAGGATGGTGCAATGCTTCTAGGCGCTTCTCGTCGGCGTTCCATTCAAACATCGGGAAGTCGGTCACCCAGAGCAAATTAATCTTGTCGGGATCGATCAAGTTCAGTTCGCGGGCCAAGGTTTGACGGAGGCGATCGAGGGTTTTATTCACCGTGATCGTGTCGCCTGCCCCAAACAACAGCAGATGTCCGGGTTTGGCTCCGGTGCGGGTGAGCAGTTCTTGTTTTTGCTCGTCGGTGAGGTTGTCTTTGATCGCCCCGATCGTGTCGATCTCGCCATCTTCACGGACTCGGATATAGGCCAACCCTCGTGCCCCGGCTTCGGCAGCTTCTTTAAATAAATCGCCACCCGGCTTGATTCGCACGTTAGAGATCGCCTCGTTCCCACCCGGAATCGGCAGAATTTTGACAATGCCGCCCTTTGCTACAGAATCAGCAAAGACTTTGAAGCCAGAATTTTTGAGAATATTCGACACGTCTACTAGCTCTAAGTCATAGCGGGTGTCGGGTTTGTCAGAGCCATAGCGATCCATCGCTTCGGCATAGGTCAACTGCGGAAACGGAGTCGGAATCTCAACACCCTTAACGGTTTTGAAAACGTGAGTGACTAAACCTTCGTTGAGGTGAATGATTTCTTCCTGCGACATAAAACTCATTTCCAGGTCGAGTTGCGTAAACTCTGGCTGGCGATCGGCTCTCAAATCTTCATCGCGAAAACAGCGAGCGATCTGATAATAGCGATCGAAGCCCGACACCATGAGCATCTGTTTAAACAACTGCGGCGACTGCGGCAGCGCATACCATTCACCCGCATTCACCCGTGACGGCACGAGATAATCTCTGGCACCTTCGGGAGTCGATCGGGTCAAAATCGGGGTTTCAACTTCCATAAACCCTTCGGCATCTTCGAGATAGCGACGAATCGATTTAGTCACCTGATGACGCAATTGCAGGTTGCGACTCATCCGCTCTCGGCGCAAATCTAAATAGCGATATTTCAGACGTAAATCTTCTCGCACCGTCTCGTTATCTGACGTGGAGACTTGAAACGGCAACTGCTTGCGAACCGCGTTGATTATTTCAATCTCGTCAGCATAAATTTCGATTTCGCCCGTCGCAATTTTAGCGTTAAGCGACTCATCAGGACGTTTTGTGACTCGTCCCACAATCTTGATCACATATTCGTTTCGCAAATCGCCTGCGGGTTGATAAGAACCCGGAGTCCGTTCGGGGTCGCTGACGATTTGAACAGTGCCACTGCGATCGCGCAAATCGACGAAAATCACATACCCATGATCTCGACGACGATCGACCCATCCATAGAGGGTCACTGTCTCTCCAATATGGCTGGCTCGGAGTTGACCGCAGTAGTAGCTACGCATGGCAAAGGATGAAGGATGAGGGATCTTATGAGTCTAAGTTTAACGATCGTCACCAAATCCGTGCTTTAGAATCACAGATTTTGCTGACAAATCATAAAAACCTTCCCATTATGCCAGCAATTGAGCGGTTTTCGATTTAGATAGGTTCGGTGAATTAACGATTTACAGTTTGACGATCGCCGAGGCTAGACTGACGATTGTTGCTCAAAAACGGTAGATGCTGATAGAAGCGCTCGTGACGGTCGGGTTGGGCATCTTATGCTTTCGAGGCGGAAATAGAGTCGGGCGACTGCTCTTAAAGCAAGGGGCAACGGCAAACGATCTGTTTAAAGGCAAAAATGCAGTTGCGCTGCTGTTTATTGGCATCTATGTCGGCTTTCTCGTTTTGGCGCTCAACATTCCTCAGATGCAAGTTTTCCCCTTGATCTGGCGCGTCTATGGGATGCAAACCACCTGGACGGTGATGCGAGTCATGCTGATCGGGTTTTGCGGAGTCGCGGTGACGATCGTGGCCCAAACCGCCCGCAAACAGGTGCTCACCGTGCTGCTGCTGGGGGCGATCGGAGTGAGCGGATTCACCACCACCGAAGCTTATTTCCTGGCTCCGATTCACCGCGATCTGTTCAACAATTTGCAGTCCAACGGCGTTTTTAAGCAGACCTCCATGAGTAGCTGTGCTCCGTCTGCCCTGGCAACTGTTTTGCAGCGATGGGGCCTCCAAAAAGCTACCGAAACCAGTGTCGCTGAGTTAGCCAGCACCAGTCGCATGGGCACCAGTATGCCGCAGCTAATTGTGGCCGCCCGTGGCTTTGACCTCAACGGGGTCGAACTTGCATCCACCTGGGATCAGATGCGCCAAATCAACCGTCCGGGGGTGTTGGGCGTTTGGCTGATCGATGGCGATCGTAAGCTCTCTCATGCCGTGGCCTTGCTGGCAATGAATGCTGATAAAGCGGCGATCGGCGATCCCTCCAGTGGCAAGATTTATTTGCTCGATCGGGCGGAATTTGCCCAAATTTGGCGAGAGCAATACGTGCCAATCTTTCGACCTAGCGAAGTTCTTTCGTTGACTAATATTCAAGCCGTCGATTATCTTAAGCGTCTAGGCTATCTACAGCAGAAGTCACAGGACTTCAAATCAACCCTGCAAGAATTTCAGCGATCGGTTGGCATCAAGAGCACCGGAAACCTGGATACCCAGACCAGTTTACTGTTGATGGGGTCTTTTCTAAAAGGCGTGCCCACCCTCAAAGATTTCTCGCTGGATTAAAGATCGGGTTCGATGCCGAGCGATCGTAGCTGGGCGATTAATCGCTCCGATCGCTGGCGCTCTTCTTCGGTTCGCTGGCGCTCTTGCTCCACTAGGTCAGTTTGCCGCTCTAACGGGGTCGGAACCCAGTTGCCTAGAGCATCAAACCAGCGCAGCCACTGCCGCTCAATTCCCTGATACGTTCCTTCCCACAGTCCCAACCCTAATCGCAGTTCTTCAAACCAAAATCGGGGCGGCGTTGCCTCAATCTTGCCATAACTTCCGCCTTCGAGACGAAACACCTGTAGCTCATCGGTGTAGCGGTTAAACACCATGTAGTAGGGAATGCGGAGAATCCGTTCATAGACTTCCCATTTGGTCGGAGGCTGGTCAACGTCTCGTAAGGTCTGCCCTAAATCTTCTCGCTCGGTGCCGGGTGAGAGCAACTCGACCACCACCATTGGATCGACCCCTTCTTGCCAGGTGACATAGCTCAGACGCAGGTCGCGCTGTTCATAAAGTCGAGAAATGCCCACGACCCCAAACCAATCTGGGTGCTTATACCAACCTGTGTGGCGGACATCATAATAAAGATTGAGATCGCTGCCCACAAACACATTTTCGATGAGATAGTCAGGCGGCAGGAAGGTTTCTTCGAGCAAGCGAGGCTGAAGTAAATGAAACTCATCGGGCAAGCCAGGTTCCTCCGGGTTCTCGCTGGGCAAATCATACATCGTCGGCAAATAGTCTTTAGGCGATCGTGGCGGATCGGTTTGAAACATGACAGCCCTCTAGCGAACTCCCCTTTATTGTAGAGGTCGAACTCTCTTGACAAAAGGACGATAGTGAATGCTGCAAGATCCGGCCATTCGAGTGCCGATCGCCATTAGTCTCGGCGCGATCGCGGGTGCTCTGTGCCGCTATTACCTCACGGTTTGGTCAGTTCAGCGCTTCGGAATTGCGTTTCCCTATGGGGTTTTTTTCATCAATTTAAGCGGCTGTTTTTTAATGGGATTTTTGGCTACGTTGTTTGCCGATCAGCCCACCTTTCCTGAAATGAGACTGATGGTGACCACCGGGTTTTTGGGTGCCTACACCACATTTTCGACCTATGGGTTAGACACCTTAAATCTGATCAGAACTCAAAACTTTTCAGCCGCAAGTCTTTATTGGCTGGGCAGTGCCGCTTTAGGTGTGGTCTTTGTGCAGCTAGGAGCGATGATGGCGAGACTGGGAAAATGAAAAAATTTAAGACTGCTTGGCTTGTTTTGCTTCATAGATATAGAATTTTCCAAATAAGCCAACGGTCTCAAAATGATAGGTTGGCATTCCTGGCAAAAACGCTAAATCGGGCACGATCGCGCGCACCGACAAGTCAGTTTGATAGAAACTGAAGACTAGATAATCTCGGCGATCGGTGTTGCGGGTGATCACCTTTTTAATCTCGACCTGATTATCATCCACAAATCTTGGACATTGGCTTGCCAACCCCAACGGCGCTTTTTTGCAAGCGTCTTCTCGAAGGCGCTGGACTGCAAACTCCTCAAACGCCTTCTGTTTAGGGTTGGTCACGGACAGGGTTATGGCTATGCCCAATAGCGCTAGGCCAGCGACTCCGGCTACCAGGTTGACTATCTTCATCAGCGGTCAATCCCCCTCCACAGGCGCTCGACCATCCGACGGCGAACGCGAAACCACAATCTTAGACGCGATCGGACAAACTTTGTTCTCTGATTTGCAAAAATCTAGCTGACTGGTCATCTCAAATGCTATAGTGCTAACTGTGATGGCGAGCGTAGCCAAGTGGTTAAGGCAGTGGTTTGTGGTACCACCATCCGGGGGTTCGAGTCCCCTCGTTCGCCCTTTTAATGTTCGTGTTTCGCACGGTTCGCTGAAGTTTTATAAGGGACTGTGGATTCAGTCCTGTCGGTGGATCACTTGGGCCCTGGGCACGGCAGTGCCATGCCCTTACGCAGATCCTGGCAGGCCCATAGCAGAATCCTTGAGAAGATGTGGATTCGATTCTGTCGGTGCCTCGCCTGGGCCTTGGGCACGGCAGTGCCATGCCCTTACGGTAGCTCCTAGTGCCCTGTCTGAATCGGTTTGGTTCACGATTTTAAGGATGAACTTCGCCGTCAGGCATTATTGCTCTGCTGAACTTTAGTTTGTGGCGCTTGATCTCTCGAAGGTCAGCATCGGTGAGATTGGCATCGGTGAGATTGGCTCCCCTGAGATTGGCACCTCTCAAGCAGGCATTGGTCACGATCGCTCCGGTCAAATCTGCGCCCGTGAGATTAGCCCCTCTGAGATTGGCTCCGGTCAAATCTGCGCCCGTGAGATTGGCTTTGCTCAAATTCGCCCAGGATAGATCGGCGCTCGATAAATTGGCATGGCTGAGATTGGCGGCAAATAAATAGGCGTTCCTGAGATGCGATCGCATCAAATTTGCCTTCTGCAAATCGGCATCATAGAGATGCGCCCCGGTCAGTTCGGCTTCATAGAGATTGGCGTTGCTGAGATTGGCGTAGGCAAAATTAGCGTTGAGCAGCAGGGCTTCGCTGAGATCGGTTCGCCTCAAGTCTGCTCTGGTTAAATCGGCTTCTCGAAAGGTTGCGCCTCGCAACTCGGTGCCGATCAGATTGGCACTGGTTAAATCGGCGCGATCGAAGCTAACTCCCTTTAAGTCTGCCCCAATTAAATTAGCATCGCGAAGATCTACCCCGGTTAAATCGGCAGCGACTAAGCTAGCGTCTACCAGTTCAGCGTTTTGTAGCGTTGCGTCGATCAATTTGGCGTTGAGCAGCGTTGCCTGATTGAGAATTGCGCCGTTGAGATTGGCAGCAATCAGGGTTGCCCAACTGAGGTCAGCGTTTTTTAAGATGACGTAGCTGAGATCTGAGCCTCGGAGGTTTGCGCCTTTGAGGTCGGCTTCGCTGAGGTCAGGGTGAATCTGCGGATGGCGCGATCGCCAATCAATCCACGCTACTGCACCTTGCTGCAACAGCCTGAGATGCTTTGAGTCTGCCATGTCTATTCCTTTCGCATCTCGGTCGGGTGTTCTCGCCCAGCCACGTTCTCGATCGCCGCCACCACCGCTTGAGATGCTGCAAGAATGTCTCGCTCTGCGCCACCGAGATAGAGTCGCCCAAAACTGCCCACCGCCGAGATTTGCAGAATATTGATGAAGGCGGCTTTTTCGGCTTCGTTGGCGGCGAGGGCAGCAAAGGCAGCCGGTTCGACTTCAAAGACATAGAGAGTTTGCCCTGCCAAAATCATATTGCCGCGACGAGTGCGGTTGATCAGTTGGGTGTGATGAGCGTCAATATTGCGAATAATCTGACTAGAAATCACTCGCGGCTTTAGACCTTCATTTTGCCGAACGCCCATGCTGTCGAGAATGGCCCGCCCTGCGGCTTTGACTTCACCCTGATTGCTAGCGTGAATTTCGAGCAGTCCATAGAGCCGCTCGACCATTTGCACCCCCGGACGAACGACAGCCGATTTCATCGCCACATCCATAATGCGATTGATTTCGATGCCAGGAGAAATCTCGATCCACAGAGAAGCGTCTCCGGGCAGGGGTAAGAAGCCTAGGGCCTCGGTGCCGAGATAAGCCGCGTGTTGAGGCTGCAAGTTGTCGAGATAGACGTAGCTGCGAAGATCGATACCCAAAAGTCACATCCCTAGCAAAGAGGCTAGATCAGTATACGATTTTGCGTTGACTCGTGGCTACTGACTGAGAGGAGGAGCGATCGCTGATTCTGGCTTTGTCGCGATCATATTGACGCTGATGGGGGTGCCGAGAATTTGCATTTTGCTGCAATCGTCAAACAGTTCAAAATCAATCACCTGTGTGCACTCTCTAAACCCTGCCTGTTGAAGGTATAGGGCAAGCGTGTCGGGGTCGAACCCAACTCGGTGAACGTCGTATTGGTTAATTTGTCCCCCAAACATAATTCGCATTAGTCTGTGTCGCTCCATGGGCATCAGATGGGGGTTGAGATATAGCCAGCAAAGCGTCTGCAAGTTGGGAACGCTCACCATCAGTTGTCCGCCCGGTCGCAAAACGCGATACCACTCTGCCAGAGTTGTGAGCAATTCATTATTTAGTAAGTAATGGAAATGCTCCAGAATGTGGCTGGCATAAATGGTCTCGATCGAGTGATCGGCAAACTGGCTTAAGTCGGCAGCATCGCCAATAAAGTCTACTTCGGGACGCGGTTCGATGTCTAAAATTTTCCAGTCAGAATGGGGTTCTGTGCCCCCTAAATGGAGTTTGATGATAGATTCTGGTTGAGTGTCTTTTGAAGCTACCAGCGCGAATAGAACTTTCTCCAGTTCTTCGACTGCTTTGGCTTGACTAAAGACCCGCGATCGCTGTTGACCGCTTTGAGCGATCGCGGCCCAACGAGCCGGGTCTGTCGGCAGAGAAGACAACACATCGGCTAGATCTAACGGATCTTCAGATTCAAAGAGCAATCCATCTTGTCCCGGTTCTTCAACAATTTCTCTAGCGCCCCCCGTGCCGCTGGTGACGAGAGTTAGCCCGGCTGCCATGGCCTCAATTTGGCTAATGCCAAACGGCTCCTGATATCGCGACGGAAACACTAACACATTGTGAGTTTTATAGAGTTGAACCAGGTCTTGACGAGACAATGCCCCCGCAAAGTGGACGAACTTTTCTAGCCCTTCTGATTCTACAAATTGCTTCAGAGCTTCCACAAACTCTGGCTGAAAGGTGCCCCCGGCGATCGTGGCTGTGAACTCAATTCCCTCTGCGTGCAGCAGAGAGAGCGCTTCGACTAAAACGTCTGCGCCTTTATAGTGAGTCACCAAACTCGCGTAAGCAATGCGTAGGCGATCGTGAGGGGGAAGCTCGGCTTGATAAAACGCATCAATATCAGCACCCGGATAAATAGTGTGCGCTGCCGCCGCCGGATAGCCCAACCCCTGAAGGCTAGACCTGACCCAATCGCTACAGGTGATCAGACGATAAAAGGGCGATCGGGGCGAGTGTTGCGGCAGATAATCAGCTTGAGCATTCATCACATAGTGAGCCACGGGCACTTGATGAGAGAGCACTAGCTCTAACCCCTCTGCTTCTAGCTGCACAAACCGCAGATTGCCTGCCAAACAGACATCGGGCTGAAAGTGGTCTAAGTGGTGGTTGAGAATTGCCTGATTGTGTTGCATTACGTCAGCGATGCGCTGCTGGTCAAACAAACGAACTCCTTCAGGCAACCACTCGCCTAAGAGCCACAAGCCCCGATCGAGCACTGGGTCAGGGTGGCTGCCGATGTGAGAGGCAGAAAATTGCGGCGTGTCGCTGGTCACCACTAAAACTTCGTGACCTTGATGCTGCAATCGTCGAGACAGGTCAGCGATCGAGCGTTCATATCCTCCCAAAACCTGGGGCGGATAGAGATTGGTGATCACTAAGATCTTCAGAGAGGGGATCATGTTGGGTAGGCTTCAGGTTTGAATAGGAGATGACGATCGCTGGATTAGACCGATGAATCTGAGGGGGCTGACTGGGTGTAGGTGTCCCACATTTGCTCGTAGGCTTTTTCCATTTCACGAGCGAATTGTTTGCCGTTCCAAAGGGGAGCCGTTTTTTTAGATTGTCGTAACTTCCAAGCGATCTGCTGCCGCAGCGCCGCGTCTGTTCCGAGCCGAACGCCCCATTCTACATAGTCTTTGTCTGTCCAGGCGATGCCTTCTGTGATTCCGGCATTCATCAGCATGGTGTAGCTATTGCGGGCAGCAAACTGTTCTCCGACTTTGGTGACGATCGGGATCTCCATCCATAGCGTTTCGAGGGTGGTGGTTGCGCCGTTGTAGGGAAAGGTGTCTAGCACGACATCAGCGATCGCCAGATTAGCGCGATGAATCTCAGTCGAAGGGTCGTCAGGCAAAAATCGCAGCCGATCAGGTTCTACGCCGACTTCTTCAGCCACGTCTGCAAAGAAGGCTTGAATAGCTTTCTCATCAGAGATTCCTTTAATCAAAAAATAGCTGTTGGGCACTTGTTGAAGAATCTGCATTTGCAGCTTGACGTGATCGCGGTGACGTTTATAGCCTCGCTGGGCGCTCAAAAAGACGACTGCATCCGGGGGAATATTCAAATCTTCGCGGCGCAGGGTGGGGATGCCAACTTCAAACCCATCGACAGCAATATAAGTCTGAGGCAAGCGAATAATTTTTTCACTGTAGTAATCTTGGGCAGAGTCGGGCACCACATAGGGATCGGCGATGAAATAGTCGATCGCAGGCAAGCCTGAGGCATCCCAACCGAGCCAAGTGGTCTGAATCGGGGCGGGCTTGAGAGCCAAAATCTCACAGCTTAGATCAAGAGTAATGCTGTCCAGATCGATGAGAATATCGATTTCATCTCGCTGAATTTGCGCCGCGATTTCTAAGTTGGTGCCCAGACCGATCGTTTCGACCCTGTGAATGTGATCAAATTGGTTCACATACCACTCTTGCAGAGGGTCGTAGAATTTTCGGTAGCTGAGAAAATAACCATAGAGTTCAAAGCGATCGCGATCGTGGTGCTGCAAAAGCCACCGAGCCAGCCAGCCGACCGAGTGGGTGGCCATGCAGTGAGACAGATAGCCGATTTTGAGCCGCTTAGGGGCGCGATCGCGGGGTGAGTGCCGATAGTCTCTTCCCTGGTTAGTGGCGTTGAGTTGAATATTTTTTTGACAGAATTCCAGCAGTTGGTTTTCGAGACTGCGCCAGCGCTGCGGCTGATCGTAAAAATAAACCAGATAGTAAGCAGAATTGAGTAGCCGAGAAATCTGCACCGAGTGCAGGTTAGTAGGCTGTTGCTCGACCAAAGACTGCAACAACTCCTCATGTCGTTGGGCGATTTTGAGTGCTTCTTGCCAATAGCCGCCAGCCCCTAACAATCCCCGCAAAATGAGATAATTAGCAAAAATCTTTTCAGGTAAATCATTCGTCAGTTCATATCGACGTTCGGCAACTTGAATGCCCCGATCGTATTGCTTGGCGTTTTGATAAAAAGACGCTAAGTGACCCAAAAACTCAAGGTTGTCAGGGTCAACGCGAAGATAAGCTTCAACCAACTCGGCGGCAAAGGCCGCACTCATCTTGCTGTGGGCAAATCGAATCGTTGCGGGCAACAAAACCTGCATCAAAGCGTGAGTATCCGACGTTAAGCTAATGCAGCCCTCAGCGAATTTGAGTAGCGATGGCGTGGGGGCAGCGTGATATAAAACACTGGCTAAAACGTGGAGCAAGAACCCTGAGTTAACCTCTGCTCCTCGCAGCGATCGGGTCAACTCCAACTCGTCGAGCGTCTCATCGGTGAACTGATCAAGCTCGATCGCAAGCTGCAAGATTTGCAGTCGGTTATCTACTCGATCGGGGCAAATTTCTCTCAAGTGTTGGCGAATCGCCCACGCCGTTGAGAAGTCAGTCAACCCTTCCCGGCGCTCTGCCTCGGTTTGCAGCACTTGGGCCAATTCAGCAGCCCACTGCTCAACCTGATCGGGTTCGCCCTCTGACAAAGCAAACAGCCAGGTGGTTTGGGCCTCAGCTTCCTCACCTTGCAAAAGCAGCAGCAAGCCGAGGGGCCAATAATAAGACCGCTCTTCGGGGTCAGACTCGATCGCTTGCTCATAGAGTTGGGCAGCTTGAGCATAGTGGCCTTGCAGCCAATAGTGGTTGGCTTGCTGTTGCCAGGGAGCCAGCGATTCAGCAGAGTTAATAGAGGTCATCGTCGTGGGGGCTTAGGACTGAAAGGTTTGCTCTAGTATGGACGCAAGACAAAGCGGTGTAACACACAAAAAATGAGTGGATAGCCGCTTATCCACCCACTTCCCAAAATTTTGAATGTTAGGGTTTAAATCCAGACTTCTATAGCGCCGTGGTGCTGGGATCGCAGGTGGGTCTGTCAGCCGTGTTTGCTGCGGGCGCAGTCGGGGGGGTTGCTGGATTTGCACCTGGCGTGTTGGCTTCACACAAAACAGCCGTAGTGGTTGCGTCGCTGCTGGCGGTCACAACTGAAATCGCGACCATGCCCACATAAGACTTGATGGCGGGCTTGCTGGAGGTGCCTGAATTGACCACTGTGTCGGCAGCCGTAGTAAAGGAATAAGCGTAGTTATCAGTCTGCGACGGCACCGGGTTGGCCAACGAGGTCAGGTCAGAGGCAAACTTGCCTTTCTCTAAGTAGTAGGACTGTTGAACGCGGTTGAGGGTGCCGACATATTGCTTAGACTCAGACTGCTTGGCTTTGTTGGCTTGGTTCAAGAACGAAGGCAGGGCGATCGCCGACAGAATGCCGATGATGATGATAACAACCAGCAACTCGATCAGGGTGAAGCCTTGATCTTTCTTTTTGCCAGCGAGGTGTTGCAGAAACTTGGCTTTGAGTTCAGATTTCATGAAAAGAATATCTCCTAAAGATGCGGGTTGATATACTTTCAACACTAAACTGAGCCTATCAGTGCAGTTCGCTTTCAGGTCGGGCTTTAAAGCCTCTTCACCTTAATATGAGTAGCAATTGGCTTAAGTATTAAATAAGTAAGAGGGTTCTGCTAGATTGAACTCGATCGCAGGTTCATAAAGCTGGGCAGCTTGAGCGCATTTTCTAAAGGTTTGGTCTAGTTTGACCCCAAGACAGCGTGGCGGAACACGCAAAAAAATGAGTGGATAGATTGCTATCCACTCACTCTCTAAAAGCGCTCAGTCTAGACTATTACAGCGCGGTTGTGCTGGGATCGCAGGTGGGTCTGGCAGCCGTTCCAGCAGCAGGTGCAGTCGGTGCGGTTGCGGCGGTTGCTCCGGGGGTGTTGGCTTCACACAAAACAGCGGTGGTGGTTGCGTCGCTGCTCGCCGTCACAACTGAAATCGCGACCATGCCCACATAAGACTTGATGGCGGGCTTGCTGGAGGTGCCTGAATTGACCACTGTGCTGGTAGTCGTGGCGAAGGTGTAAGCGTAGTTATCAGTCTGCGACGGCACCGGGTTAGCCAACGAGGTCAGGTCAGAGGCAAACTTGCCTTTCTCTAAGTAGTAGGACTGCTGAACCCGGTTGAGGGTGCCGACATATTGCTTAGACTCAGACTGCTTGGCTTTGTTGGCTTGGTTCAAGAACGAAGGCAGGGCGATCGCCGACAGAATGCCGATGATGATGATAACAACCAGCAACTCGATCAGGGTGAAGCCTTGATCTTTCTTTTTGCCAGCGAGGTGTTGCAGAAACTTGGCTTTGAGTTCAGATTTCATGGAAAGAATGTCTCCTAAAGGTGCGGGTTGATGTGCTTCTAACGCTGAACTTAACTTGCCCAGTTCAGTTCGCTTTCATATCACTCCCGTCTAAAATCTTTCCTGATTTCTGAAACGCTCGATCTGATAGGGATTGACAGGGGCGATCGGGCCCCACAAAGCTTGGCTCGAACGATTGATCAGCAGGTTTGCTCGAAGATTTTAGACAGTAAAGCTCAGACATCACGATCGCAAGGAGGTTCCAAATCCTGCAATATTAAATCTTTAAGTGCTGAGATCCGCGAACGTTATCTATGAAATCTTTAGCAGAAATACGTCAGCACCTTTGCCTTGGAGAGTTTGAATTTAGTCGCCATGCGTTTAAACGAGCGATCGAACGCAACATCAGTGATTTAGAAATCAGACAAGCAGGAGAAAGTGTAGACATCATAGAAGAGTACTCTGACGATAAATATTCACCTAGTTGCCTACTTCTGGGTTTTACGCGAAGCGATCGCCCTCTTCATATTCAAGTTTCGCTGGCTAATTCTAGTCTGTTGAAGATTATTACTTTATATGAGCCTGACGAAACCCAATGGACTGAATACTTACAGAGGAAATGACCATGTTTCACTGTCATATTTGTGGCTCAAATCAAGCGCATCTGGAACACGTCGATGAGGTCTTTTTGATCGACGGCAACCCCGTCTTAGTAGAAGGAATCCCCGTTCAGGTTTGTTCGCGATGTCAGGAGCTAACCTTTAGCCGTGAAACCACCGAAAAAATTCGCCGGATGCTGCACGGAGAAGCAGAGCCTATTAAGTCCATGAATATTCAAGTGTTTGCCTTTGGCTAAAACCAGCGAAAATCATGACTTGTTTGACTAGAACTCACCGTTTTGTATTATACTAGTCGTAGTCGTTATGAGTTTGTATTATTCCTATGGCAAACCCAACCGTAGAAAATTTAGTCATTATTGGCTCAGGCCCGGCTGGCTATACGGCGGCTATTTATGCAGGTCGCGCAAACCTCAAGCCCCTAATGTTTGAAGGTTTTCAAGCGGGAGGGCTGCCCGGCGGTCAACTGATGACCACCACCGAAGTTGAAAACTTTCCCGGCTTTCCTGAAGGCATCACCGGCCCACAACTGATGGATCGAATGAAAGCGCAGGCAGTGCGCTGGGGGACTGAGCTTCACATGGAAGATGTCACCTCGATCGATTTAAGTCAGCGTCCTTTTGTGATCAAATCTGACGATCGTGAAGTGTTAGCCCATAGCGTTGTGATCGCCACAGGTGCCACTGCAAAACGACTAGGGCTGCCCTGCGAAGCTCAGTTTTGGAGCCGAGGCATCTCAGCCTGTGCCATTTGCGATGGTGCAACGCCCCTGTTTCGCGGGGCCAGCTTGGTTGTGATTGGGGGAGGCGACACCGCCGCCGAAGAATCAATTTACTTAACGAAATATGGCGATCACGTTCACATGATCGTCAGAACGGACAAAATGCGCGCCAGCAAAGCCATGCAAGATCGCGTCTTAGCCAATCCTAGAATCACGGTGCATTGGAACACAGAACCGATCGACGTGGTAGGCAACGATGAACACATGACGGGCGTGAAAGTCAAAAACACTCAAACCGAGACAGAAAGCGTCATTGATGCCAAAGGCTTGTTTTATGCGATCGGGCACACTCCCAACACTTCTCTCTTTAAAGGTCAGCTAGATCTCGATGACGTTGGCTATATCGTCACTCAGCACGGGTCAGTCGAAACCAGCATTGAAGGCGTGTTTGCGGCCGGAGATGTGCAAGACCACGAATTTCGGCAAGCCATCAGCGCCGCTGGGACGGGATGTATGGCGGCGATGCTAGCCGAGCGCTGGCTATCGTTTAACGGGTTGGTGCAGGAATTCGGCAAAACCGAGGCCCAAAAATCGGCTGAAGAAGAGATAGCAGCGCACTCAGTTGAAGCCCACGTCCCCTCTGCTGAGTTTGATCTGGCTGAGACTCGTCATGAAGGCGGACTGGCCTTGAGAAAGCTCTATCACGAGAGCGATCGCCTAATCATGGTCAAATATGTTTCGCCTAACTGCGGCCCCTGCCACACGCTCAAGCCGATTTTAAACAAAGTCGTCGATGAGTTTAACGGTCGCATTCACTTCGTCGAAATTGACATCGACAAAGACCCCGACATTGCTGAATCGGCTGGGGTGATGGGCACTCCTACGATTCAATTCTTTAAGCACAAAGGCATGGTTGCCGAGGTCAAAGGCGTAAAGCAAAAGAGCCAATATCGAGAATTGATTGAAAGCAATCTCTAGAAGCTGCTCTTGGCTAGATGTTGATGCTGTTGGGAATTCGAGACGGCAGCAGGTAGGGGTAATCGATTCCGGTATCGCGATCGCGCTGTCGATTGCGGGCTTGAATCTCAGTCTCGATCGTCTGAAGATCAGCCTGAAATTGTCGCAAAATTGCCCGATCGCCCTGATCCACAAACTGCATCATCTCGTCACTGCCCAATCGACTCCAAAGAATGCCGCTCAGAGCAAAGGTTAGCTGCATCTGGGCGAGATCTTGCGCGGGTTTGGGCAGCATTTCTTGAAGCGACGCAGAAACATCTGGCTGGGTGTAGGCCGCGAGGGGCGCATTGGGAACATAGCCAAAATAATCAAACTGGCTAAAATTCACCGCCGCGTGTTGAGCGCTGCACGTAAAAATAATCTGCGTGGTGGCATCAATGAGTTGCTGCAAAGTGGCGATCGTCCCCGGATTTTGAATGGTCGGAAATCCTGGCACTCTCGGATAGTCTGGCAACTCGTCGAGAGACAACCCCGCTTGAGCGGCAATCTCTGGAGAAACCCAGTCAGGGGCTTGAGCAAATTCATCTCGCGATCGCGTGTTTAGAGGTGCGCCTAGTTCTGCGGCCCAAGCTTGCAAATCTGAGTCCTGCTGAACGGCGAAATCGTCTTTATAGTAGCGCTGCAAATAAGCTGTCCCGTAGCGAGCGATCGCGTCCCACAGCAGTTGGGCATCGTCGCGATAGGGATAATCGGACAGAAACTCAGCCTCTACGCCCCGATGTTTGAGGTCGGTTGGCAGCCCATAGGACTCAAACGGACGATCGCGATAAGCTCGATTCATCACGGCGATCGAGGCGGCACGAGTTGGAGCCATGAGCGCGTCGATCGCGGCTCCGTGACCCAGCAAAATGTCGTTGCCTCGCGTGTTGATGGCCAGCAAAAATCTAAAGTGTGGTTTGAGCAGTCGATAAACAGGGTGGTTAGAGGGCAGGCGGCGAGGAGTGGCGATCGCGAAAGCTTCCATGGACAGGTGGGTGTAGCACAGATGCGTCAATAGCTCGTGTTGGGTGATGTCTGCCACCTGGACAAACAGTTTTGCCCGCATCCAGTCGTCGGCATTGTGGGCGGGCGTGTAGGTTTTTTCACCTGCCACTAGCTGAATTAAGAGCGGCTCTAGCCCGTGGTCTCCTCGATAAAACAGCGTTTTAGGGCTGCCTACATAGCGACCACACTGCAACTCTGCGGGCGCAAATTGCAGGTAGGGATACTCTAATCGAAACAAGCGATTTTGATGGGCCGCCTCTTCTAAGGTCACCGAGGTTCCGCTTGACGTAGCGCACACCTGATCATGAGGCCAATCGGCTAAATCTGCCCGATCGCTAACTCGCTCTAAGGAGGTGGGGTTGGGCCCGGCGAGACGCTGACGCGCAAACTCACGATCGCTCAATCCGCCGTCTCGATCGTGGATTTTGACTATTTTGGGGCGCGATCGTCCGTGCTCTTCTAGGGTTTGATAAAATTGGAGGCGTTGGGCTTGATCAAGATCTGGCTGATGACCATCAACTTTTTTGGCTGCTTTTTCTGCATCAGTTAGGGCTGCTCCCATCTTGCGCCGCAGCCGCACAAACTCGCTGTCAAACTGCTCATTTGACGGCAAATCAAAGTTAAATACATCCGACTGAAAAATTTTGAGATCGACCAGCAGCGTGGTCAGCTTTAACCAGGTTTCATGCAGGGTGTGATCCCCCGATTCAATCTGCTCTAGGGCCCACGTCAGCGGGGCAGACAGTCGCCCTCCTTCTAGCAAATTGCGGCGTAGCTCAGACAAGATATATCGTAATGCTCCGTCTTCTCCAGCGTGAGGAAAGATGCGAGCCGGGGCAGCTTGACTGATTTGAGTCGGGTCATAGCGATAGTGACCTTGCTGTTGCTGAAGGGATTGAGACATTACGAACTCCAGTAGATTGACGATTAGCGCGATCGTATAGCCATTGCCATTGAGTGACTACACCAGAAATGGGCATTTTCCCAATCTTGCTCGTGATCTTTATTCACGCTCTAATTGCCTGACCAGCGCAAAACGACAACTTCTTCCCGCAACTGTTCTTTGGTAACGGTGGCTAATCGAGTCCGAAATAGATCAATGCTGACGACTTCATAGCCCAGAGATTTGGCAATGTCTGCCAAAAGGGTGCCTGTGCGAATCATGACGCGCAAATAAGAAGCTTGATCGCCGACCACATAAGCAAGCTGGGCACCCGGCCGCAAGACAAGGCGCAACTCGGATAGATGTCTGGCCATGCCGCCAAAATAGAGTCGCGTGGCTCTAGCATAAGCTCGCTCAAAGCCGCTGGTTTTGCCGAGTTCGATGCGTTTGGCTTCGATTTCGTTGGCGATGCGCTGAATTTCGACATGATCGGCAACCCAGCGATCGTCGTCGTCGGTTTTATAAACATTGCGAGAGTTCGATCGCATCAAGCCTTTTTTGAGGGTTCTTAGGTCTGCTTTGTCGGTGATAAAGCCCAAAATCACAGATTCTAAACGGGTGGTGCGCGTGTAGTCTTTTTCGTTGGGGTAGGGCGGAGAAGTGATCACCGCATCGATCGAGTTGGGTTTTAAGACGCGAGCCAGTTGACGAGAATCGGCATGGTGAACGATCGCGCTAGGGTTGGCTAGCGTTTTGAGATAGCGGAGATCTTGGGCGATCGCTCCGACTCCTTCTAGCCACGAGTCAACGACTTGAGCATCGGGTTTGGCTTTGCCAATGCCGACTTCGGGGCCAAAATGCAGATTGCTAATCGAAAACACTAGCGCTTTCGCCAATGCCAACCGTTCGTGACGATAAAACGGTGACTCGGAGTGCTGGTTAATTTGCGCTAACAGCACCAGCGATTTGTGGAGCGGCAAAGGACTGATGGAGTTTTTGAGCAGCAGATTATAGCTGTCTGCGGGCAGGGTTTGGAGGGGATCATCGACCCGATCGAGCAGCGTTTCTGTGGCGATCGCAACTTGAGCCGCGTGGCGCAGCAGTTCGTCGGGGTCAACGCTCCAATCGAGTTTCACCATTGAGGCAAACCACGCCATCGGGTTGGCTTCAACGCCCACACTGGAAACGCCGCGCTTTTTGCATTCCACCACGGTGGTGCCCGTTCCGCAAAATGGGTCGAGAACCTGATGGGACTCATTCACCCCAAATTTTTCTAGATAATCTTGCACCAAATGCGGCGGAAACGACAAAATAAACCGATACCAATGGTGGGCGGTTTTGTCTTCGACGCGCAGGTGATTGAGTTCTAAATTATTAGGCTCTAGCTTGAGATGGGGAATGAGCGGCTGAAAATATTGCAAGGGAAGGGCGGCAGTTTTGGCAAAGGTAGCACTGGCATTTTACTGAGGGCAGGGGATTGGGGCAAGCGATGAGGGAACCGATCGCCGCCCATCACTTAACGAACAATACGCAAGCACGTCCTATCAGTTACTCAGTATGATGCGGATAAGGTTCTTTATGTCACTGCATTTTACGCTATGAGTTTCTCAATCGCTGCCCAACAGACCGTGAATTTTGTCAAGTCTGCCCGATCGTCAAGCCTGCCCGTCAGAGTCTCTCTAGCCATAATCTTAGGGTCACTGTCTATCGCCTCTTTTCTCGGAAGTGTTGCGGTTGCAAAGCCCACTCAATCATCAGCGCTTTCAGCCGAACAGAAGTTAGATCAGATGTTTTCGCCCGACATTCAAGCCACTCTCAATGCTTGTATAAAACAGGGAGGGGTCAATCTAGCGGCAGGAGCCGATCGTGATGGCTCGATCATCTGCGGCAACGGTTGGCGCAAATCTCCAGTAAAATTCACGACGTATGTCAGCACTTTGACAGACTTTGAAACTGCTGGTCTTCTGCTGGGGTTTCAAGTGGGGGTGAAATCGAATGCTAACTATAAGCCCGAAATGCTTACCACCGTTGTTAACTCTTTGGAAGCAAGCGGCAAGCTCCGACAACTCGTGCAGGGTTTTGTCGCTATCACGGCTGTTAAGCCAGGTCTTTTGCCCAAAGGCTCTACTCAATCTGCTAGCTATTTAGCGGATCGGATTTTGCAGCGATCGCGGCCCTTTCTCCAAAACCCTACCAAGTTTGAGAACTTGATCGGAACGCCGGACGAGTATGCTGCTGTCACGAGCAATTTTTGTACAGCACCCGGAATGAGCACCACGCAAACCAAAAAAATTGTCCCAACCCTTGACTCTGTGCAGATGTTTGCCATTTGCTTTCAAGAAGCTGGGATAGCAGAAGCCATCGCTCAAGGAATGAATCGCCCGAAGGGGTCTAACCGTTAAAACTGCGGTAGGCCTTGATGGTCGAGACGTATAAGCGAAACGTGCCGGGAGTAAATTTGGGATTGAGTCCTCCGTCATACTCAAATTTACTCAGCATCAGTTGCAGCGATCGGAGATGTTGGGGCGCGATCGGGCTGGCATCTTTCAGCGTTTTTGCCCGAAAAGCCGGAACCAATTCTGAAAACGGGATGTTAACCGTGATCCACTCATCGGCCACGGTGTCAAACGAGTAGGAATAGGCGATGCTATCCCACTTCTCATCATCACGGGCGAGAAACTTATAGCGGTTGCCATCGCCCTTAACGCGCAGTTCAATGCCTTCGCAGCCCGAAAGATCCACCGCAGGCTCAAAGTTGCGAGTCCGAACCGAGGCAAACCCCCCCGAATTCTCAGTCGAGACATTGCCCGTAAACAGCGCCGCCCGATCGCCCTGCTGAAACGAACTGGCGCTTACGCCGCCCATCACCACATCGTCTAAAGCTCCCCACAAATTAATCGTGCCCGACGGATTGCTAAAGTCAAACAGCACGTCTGATTGGGGATTGGGTTGAGCAGGAGTGCCGCTTTGAAACATTTTTTGCAGCCAGCTAATCAGAGGAATCACCTCAAAGTATGCCAGGGTTTGCACAAATCGACCTGCATCCCATTGAGCCATTTGCTTGTCCTCGTCGAACTAAACGATCTTCAGCTTAACGAATCTAGCGATCGAGCGATGATCTTCTGCCCTAAAACTGCGTTAATCTCCAAAGGCAGAGTGTGATAGAGCAGCATGGGATTTCAGCCACCGGGTTTTGGTCAAAAAAATAGTCCGACTGCGTTGGGCACGATCGCTTACTACACGCAAACCGGGGCACCGTGGACGATCGCCGATTCTCGGCCAACTGTTGTGTTTCTCCACAGCTTTGGGGGCGGATCGTCGGCTTATGAATGGTCAAAAGTGTATGCGGCTTTTGCCAACACCCATCGCGTCATCGCCCCCGATTTGATCGGCTGGGGTCACTCTGCCCACCCAACGCGAGACTATCGAGTTGAAGATTATCTAACCACGATCGCCGAACTGATCCAGCAAGTTTCGTCTTCGCCTGTAACCGTGGTGGCATCATCGCTGATGGGCGCGATCGCGATTCGGCTAGCGGTGCAAAAACCAGCGCTCTTTCAGTCGCTTTATCTCGTCTGCCCGTCGGGGTTTGACGATTTTGGGCAAGGGGCAGGGCGCAGAATTCCTTTGCAAATTATTAATACGCCTGTGCTCGATCGCTTTATCTACACGATCGGCGCGACGAATGAAATTGCCGTCCGCAACTTTTTAGAACAGTTTTTGTTTAGCGATCGGACTCGCATCACCGATGAAATGGTGGCAGCTTATTTAGACTCTGCTCAACAGCCCAACGCCGAATATTCTGCCCTGGCATTTTTGCGCGGCGATCTTTATTTCGATCTGTCCCTTTATTTGTCTCAATTAAGGGTGCCCACGTCGATTTTGTGGGGAGAGTCGGCGCAGTTCACCACCGCAGCATTGGGGCAGCGGTTGGCGCAACTGAATCCGCAGGCTGTGCGCGATTTTCAGGTTTTACCCCAAGCAGGCGTGCTAGCCCACCTCGAACAACCGGGGGCTGTGACAGCGCTACTGAGAGGTTGGTTAGAGAAAAATCAGTAATCTTGTAGAGGTAGCGCCCCTACAAGATTGCCCGATCGCTATTTAGTCGGCTGATTGGCGCGGTTAGGAAACGGCGCGTCTACAAAGCCAATCTCTAAAAGCTGCTGATAGGATTTTTGACCCAGATCGCGGGTCGGCTGTTGACTGCGAATGATTTGAACCAGCAGCGGCACCGCCAGTTCTGGCTGGTTTTGGGCACGATGCACCAGCGCCAACTGATAAGTGGATTGATCGCGCATTTGAGCCGCTTGCAGCGCCTTTTTGCGTTGGCTGTCTGCCACCCGGTTGTCAATTCCAGAGAAGCTAGTCGCCAATTCTTGATAGAAATTGGAAAGCTGGTTAAACACCTGGCGGGCTTCTTGCAGCTTTTTGGTGGCTAACGGATAATTTTGACTATTGACGGCTTTGGTGGCCTCATCCATCAGCCGTTGCCCACCCTGAGCACTGAGAAGGCTATCGTTTTGGACTCGGAGGGACTCATTATCGGGCTGAAGGGTGCCCGGCGGGGTTGAAGGTGCAGGAGTTTGGGCACCTACGGGTCTGGTCAAAGTCAAACTTGCCAGAACTGACAGCGAAATCAATCCTGGGAGATAAAGGCGACGAACAGTTCCAGCAGCTACCATGAATGACCTTTTATATTACAGGAAGACGACAAATTTAGACTCTGGCTATCTTATCATTACGCGACTCTTTCACAGTACGATCGCTACTCAAGGACAACCCCCAACCGCGCTGATTTATAGCTGGGTTGTCTCGACGAAAATCTTCTTAAAAAGTTCCGATCTCCTCCCGTTGCAATCCGATCTTACGAGGCATCTATGACTAACTCCTCTAATGTGCCGTCTGCTCAAAACAGTCCCGCCAATGCCAGCGTCTCTGAAGAGAGTCGGGGCAAAATTCTTCAGCGCGGGGGAGAAGAGTTACTGTTAGAAAAAGTGGACGATCGCTTCACCGTTCATGCCGGGTCGGGGCAGCAGGCGAGAGATTTAGCCAATCGATTTCCGGCTCAGGTTGCGCCGGGCGTTGCGCCGCCTGAGTTGACTGAGTTTGTGGTCAATCCTGCTCAAAAAGATCAGGTGCTCAACGACGTGCGCCAAGCCGACACGGTGGAATATGCCAGCCACGTCTATCAGGTCAAAAATAATCCAGCTTCGCGCATTTATCTCACCAATCAGATCACGATTCAGTTTGCGCCGACGGTCAAGGCCGAGACGATCGCCGCTCTCACCTCAGAGTTGGGACTTAAGCAAGGGAAAGCGATCGCGGGAGTCAGCAACGCTTTTGTGTTTGAACTCACCGCTGCGGCTAAAGAAAACCCGATGAAGATCACCAATCGGCTGATCGCTCGCCCCGACGTGATGACCGCCGAACCGAACGTGATCATCAAAGCCCAATCGCACTATCGACCCAAAGATCCCCTCTATGCCAAACAGTGGCACCTCAATCACACCGGGGGGGCTGGTTTAGCATCGGGTTCTCATATATTTGCCGAGCAAGCCTGGGATGTGACGCGGGGCAGTCGCTCGATCGTGGTGGCCGTCATGGATGATGGCATGGATCTGAAGCATCCCGATTTTCAAGGAGTCGGCAAAATCGTTGCGCCGAGAGACTTCAAGGGCGATGATTTTGACCCAGACCCCGATGAAGCTGGAGAAGATCACGGCACCTCGTGCGCGGGGGTTGCCGTCGCTGAAGAAAATGGGTTTGGCGTAGTGGGGGCGGCTCCGGGCTGTGCGCTGATGCCGATTAGGACGACGGGCTTTTTAGATGATGACGCGATCGAGACTCTGTTTGACTGGGCGACGACCAAAGGCGCGGCGGTGATCTCCTGTAGCTGGGGCCCCAGTGCGGTTTACTTCCCGCTCTCGCTGCGGCAACGGGCGGCTTTAACTCGCGCCGCCACCGAGGGACGCAACGGCAAAGGCTGCGTGATTGTGTTTGCGGCAGGCAATGCCAATCGTCCGACCAATGGCACGGTTAATGAGTCGGGCTGGGAGCGCAATGCCTTGAGTGGGGCTACCCAGTGGCTAGGCGGGTTCACCGTTCACCCCGATGTGCTGACGATTTCAGCCTGCACGAGTTTGAGCAAAAAAGCCGCCTACAGCAATTGGGGGGGCGAGATTTCGGTCTGTGCGCCCAGCAACAATGCGCCGCCCGGCGTGGGGCTGCCCGACTTAGGCTATGTGGCAACGCCGCCACAAATTAACGTCCAGCTTCAGGGGTTGGGCATATTCACCACCGATCGGGTTGACGCGGCTGGATATGATGCGAGTAGTTTCACGTCTGATTTTGGCGGCACGTCGAGCGCAACGCCTCTGGTCGCCGGAGTTGCGGCATTAGTGCTGTCGGCAAATCCTGATCTAACGGCTCAAGATGTGAGACAAATTTTGCAGCAAACCGCCGATAAAATTGTCGATAGTGATGCTGACCCTCAGTTGGGTTTACGCAAGGGCACCTATGAGTCAAGTGGGCGCTGTGACTGGTTTGGCTATGGCAAGGTCAATGCGGCAAAGGCCGTTCGGGCGGCGGTGCAGCGACAGGCGATGATTGCGGCATCCCAGCGATCGATTCAGTTGCAAAACAATACTAGTGTTGCGATTCCTGACAACGATCCGCAAGGTATTGTAAGCGTCATTCAAATTGCCGACAGTGCCACCGTGCGTGATGTGCAAGTTGCGCTAGATATCGATCACACTTATTTAGGTGATTTAGAAATTAGTCTGGTGTCGCCGTCTGGCAGCGTGGTCATGCTTCAGGGTCGCACGTTAGGACGTAGGACAAAACTACAAACGATTTACTCACTGCAAACTACGCCAACGCTGAGAAAGTTTTTTGGTCAACCCACTCAAGGACGCTGGCAGCTACGCGTCGTAGATCAAATCGCAAATGATATTGGAACGCTAAACTGGTGGAAACTAACGCTAGGAGCTTAAATATTGAAATGGGAGTCATGATTCATCACTATCTAACTGATGAATCAAACTAAACCGCTAACGATTCAAATTTTCACTAAAGGTAGAGAACGGAGGCGATCTTACTCAGCAAATATCTCCGCTAATGTATCAAGCACTATCTTTTGTTCACTAATACTGATTTGACCCAGCTTTTTAACCAGCCTAGTTTTATCGACCGTGCGGATTTGATCGAGAATGATTTGCCCAGCTTTGTCCTGAAATTGGCAAGGAATGCGAGTCGGATAGGCTCGACTTTTGGTTGTCATCGGTGCGATGATCACGGTTGCAATATGGCGATTCATTTCGTCGGGTGAAATGACAACGCAGGGTCTTGTCTTTTGAATCTCCTTGCCCAGAGTCGGATCAAGATTAATCAGAAAAACATCAAATCGCTTGGCTACCACTCCCACTCGACCTGATCCCAATCGGTTGTGCTGGTTTCGTCAAGCAAGTCGTCACCTTGGGCTGCCATGGCTGCAAATGCAGTGTCCCAGCCATGCCGTAACTGTGATGCGGCCCGAACCGTCAACTGATTGCCTTGAACTTCAATCTCAACGTCTGAATCGATGCCGCTTTGCTCTAAGAGAGTTTTGGGAATCCGAATTCCTTGAGAGTTGCCAATTCTAACAATTCGAGTTCTAATGCTGGCGCTCATAGGAAGATCATTGCAAGAATGAATGTAATTACATTGTAGTTACAAGGGCAACGATCGGCAAGCGAAGTTACAAATTAGACTCACGCTTGGTGATCTGACTGCTCCTTTATCTCAATAGCACAACACAGTAGGATGAGAAATGAAGCACGAGGGGTGAACTGATGGCTGGTGAAACTCGAACTGAAACAGATAGCATGGGCACGATCGCGGTTCCCACCGATCGCTATTGGGGCGCACAGACGCAGCGATCGCTGATCTATTTTGCGATCGGGCATGACACCATGCCGAGAGAATTAATTCGAGCATTTGGCGTGCTCAAACGCGCTGCTGCAACGGTCAACCAAGACTTGGGAAAACTGCCAAACGACACCACCGATCTGATCATTCAGGCGGCTGACGAAGTGATCACAGGGCAGTTAGACGATCATTTCCCATTGAGTGTATGGCAAACCGGGAGCGGCACTCAGACTAATATGAATGCCAATGAGGTGATTTCTAATCGAGCGATCGAGCTTGCAAACGGCGTGTTGGGCAGCAAAATTCCTGTTCATCCCAATGATCACGTTAATATGTCTCAGTCATCTAACGATACGTTTCCGACAGCGATGCACATAGCCGCCGTAGAAGTAATCCATCAGCGTTTAATTCCAATGGTGACCGCGTTGCGCGATGCGTTACTAATTAAATCTAATCAGTTTGACGAGATCATTAAAATTGGTCGCACTCACTTAATGGATGCCGTTCCGCTCACGTTGGGTCAAGAATTTTCTGGCTATGTGGCCCAACTCGATCAAAGCTTGCAGCGCATCAAAGCAACCCTGCCAGAGCTTTATCAACTCGCGATCGGGGGCACCGCCGTCGGCACCGGGCTGAATACACATCCTGAATTTGCGGAGCGATCGGCGGCAGAAATCGCTAAACTCACCGGATTGCCTTTTGTGAGTGCGCCCAATAAATTTGCAGCCTTGGCCGCCCATGATGCGATCGTGGCTGCGAGTGGCACCCTCAAAACGCTGGCCTGCACGTTGATGAAAATCGCTAATGACTTACGCTGGATGGGTTCTGGCCCGCGCTGCGGATTGGCAGAATTAATCCTTCCGGCTAACGAACCTGGATCATCGATCATGCCGGGAAAGGTTAACCCAACTCAGTGCGAAGCGATGACGATGGTGTGTGTGCAAGTGATGGGTAACGATGCCGCGATCGGGTTCGCCGGAAGTCAAGGCAACTTTGAATTAAACGTTTTCAAACCCGTCCTCATTCACAATCTTTTGCATTCCATTCGGCTGCTCTCTGACGCGTGTGCTTCGTTTACCAATCACATGGTCGTTGGCATTCAGCCCAATCGCGATCGCATTGACTCTTTTCTCACTAACTCATTAATGCTAGTGACTGCGTTGAATCCAAAAATTGGTTATGATCGCTCGGCTCAAGTCGCCAAAAAAGCCTATCAAGACAATTCAACCCTGCGAGAGGCTTGTGTTGCATTAGGCTATTTGACGGGCGAAGAATTCGACTCGATCGTGCGACCAGAGCAAATGCTCAGTCCCCAAGATTAAAAAAACCTCAGGATTAAAAAACCAAAGTCAACCTAGGGGCACGGCAGTGCTTTGCCCTCTATGTTAACGAACGGTAGCAATCTCTAGTCCCCAAAATTCGAGTCTCCGTTTAATTGAATCTTGCCTACCGTCTATCGATCTGCCGCACCTGTCTCGCTTCTTCTAAAATGCCTTCAACATCTTCACTCGACCAGCGCCGCACATAGTTCACCTTGACTTCCTCTAGCAAATCACTGATCAACGACTGCACTTCTTGAAGCGATCGCTGATCGCTAATCTCACTCGTCAACGCTTGCCCAAAATTCTTAATCAATTGGTTGATCAACTTAGTTCCCGCTTGATCTTCTAACGCTGCTACGATCGCGCCATAAGCGCCTTCGGTCACATCTGCAACTAATCGCTCATTGATCTGTCTTGGCAAATCACCAATCAGCGGCACCGCTTTTAACCCCTGATAAACCGGAGATTGGTTGAGAATAGCTTCAATGTTGTGCCGCAATAGCGCCTCTAGATCTGGTTTAACTTTAGGAAGCACTCTATACACTGTCAGTTTGATCAAATGGCTTGTGAGTTCTTGAATCTCATCGCGCTGATTGATGTCAACATAAGGACGAGACGCAGTTTGAGCCAGCCATCGGGCCAGTTCTCCCCGATCGATAGAAGACTGCACCCGATCGATCACCTGCGCCACCACCACCTCTGCCAGTTCTTCTGAAATGTTAGAAATCAGCCCTTGACTGGCTTGGGTACGAATGCGCTCCCAGCTCAAAAAACCAGCTTGCTCTAGCCGCAACCCTACGGGAATGACTCGCAGCAAACGCCAGACAGGTAAGAGCAAAAACACGTCATACCAGCGCCACAGCATGGCATCAAACCAACTTAAACTCTGATGTCTGCGGCTGAGATAAAACGTTCGTGCTAAGAACTCCAGCCCGAAGAGAGCGATAAACGGCAGATCGAGTTGCCAAAACCGATCGGTGAATTCGCCATTTTCTGAGATCGTTCGATAATAATTAACGGCGATTAACGGACGAATCTCGCGATCGAAGAATTTCAGTTCTTGATCAACGCCCTTTTGCTGAAGATAGCCTACACTCCAAAACTGGTTAAACGCCTCTCGCGCCGATTGGTCGCGACGTTGCCCAAAGATTTTCTCTCGAAGGCGATTTTTAATCTTCTCCAGTCCACCGCTCTTATTAGCCGTCGCAAACGGGTTGGTTTGAATCATCTCAGTGCTGCGATCACGCAAGTCTTGCAGCCTCTGCGCCACTTGCGGAGTTTGCAGTCCACCCTGCTGAAGTTCCTGTTTCAAAGCATCAACAGCTTGCAGATATTGCACCGTATCCCGATGAGGTTCAATGCCTTTAACGGGGTCATACCACTGCGTCACGACGGGCACATGACGAAACCAGAGATCGCGCCATTGCACATAAGTTAGATCAAAGGCGACAAGTCCTAGATTAGCGGTGGCTACGATCGCCATGACTCGCTCAAACCAAAGATTTTTGTGGCGAGAGGGTTTGTGAAGGGCTGGAGAAGGAGTCATACGATACCAGAGTTCCCGTTTCTAAGCCTACTACAGAGTGCGAGGTGAAACGGGACTCAAGGGGCAATTATCGCGGCGATCGGTGGTTCACTTGAGGACAGTAATGTTGAGAAGCCAGTGACATTGCAATCTGAGTCGGAACAATAGCATCTTCCATTTGTTGCTGAAGTCGTTCGGCTTCTTGGCGGTTTTTAGGGTTGCGGGTTTCCATGCCTATAGAGTCTGCTGCGTCTCGATAGGTGTTTTCCATGATTTCGCTATCAGACTTGCCGCTTTGTCGAGCTTGACAATAGTTTCTAGCCGCGCTGGTCAACGCCCCTGGGTTCGCTTCAACCAGATTTTTGACCGAACGGCTGCCATAAGAATTTTGCTGCAACACTTTTCTGATCGCTTTGAGATAAGCAGAATCTTTTTGGTAGTCTTTAGCAGCTTGTTCGGCGTTGAACCCGCAGATTGATCGGGTCAGATCAACGACTCGCTTTGAACCAATCTCCATATAACATCCATAGTCTGACGCTGCTGATGCAGGTGGGGTGATTAAAAGACTGGATGCGATCGAGAGGGCAGAGATGCCAATGAGTATCTTGAACATGAGTAGATTCAGAAACGCTATGGTTCAAACATCACTCAATTCAAATAAAGCTCCGGCCGGGTTGTGACAGTTGTGCATAAAGTTTTGATGAATCCTTAAGTAGTGTCGCAATGAATCGCGTGACTGACCCGGTTTGCCCTCTCACAACTTCATCTTTTGCACCTAGTAAATCCCATCAAAGTCTTCAGGTTTATCAAGCATCGCCATTTAAGAAATTAAGCGTGTTAGCATAGGTAAACAAAAAATGTGGTACTCCATCACATGGTTCAGGTAGCTCTGACTACACAGGTACAGGATGAAATAGTTCGCCTTTCTAAAGTTGAGCAGGTTGATGCCAGACTCCTGGAAGAATTCGCCTATTTTGTAGTTCAAAGTTCAAAAAGAGGGCTTGATCAAGCAGCAAGGCCTCTGAAGATAGATGAGCTAAAGCAAGCTGTTTATCATCGTTTCAACGTTAAGGATACTGTCGAGTTGAGAAAGTCTGGCGCATTCAAGATGGCTACCGATGGGCTGGACAATTTTGACTTCCGTTTAAAGTCAAGTTGGGAAACGCTGTATCGAAAGTTGGTTGGTATTCTCCCTAATGAAGAAAATCAGCAAGGGTACGGTCATGTTAACGGTATCAATGTATTTCAATACTTCAAACCTTGGCAGGTGTTTGAGTTAGATCCCAAAACTGCGACAAAAAATGACATCAAAGCTTCTTATTACCGACTCTCCAAAATTTATCACCCTGATAATGCAGAAACTGGAGATAGAGAAGTTTTTGAGCAAATAGAGACTATGTACAAGAGCATTATTGCCGGATTATAATCATGTCTTTTGATAGGGAAATCTTTTATGTCGAAGAAGAAAGCCTTGCTAAAGCCTTTGAATTAGAACAAAGGAATTTTGATGAAATAGTAGATTTGCTGGCAGCTTCCTCTGATGAAAACCTTCGTCTCAAGGAATGGTTACATTTTGTAGTACAAGGATATACAGGCAAGCAGCCAGTAAGAATCTTTTCACGGGAGGGAGCGATCGCAATTGCTAGCTATTTGGATTTGCGCGGTGAGGCAACTGAACTCGCCTTGAAAAAAGTTTTCGCATTAATTGAGCGGTATCGTATCGATCGAATTGATGGAGAGGTTCGTCAGGTAGTGTATGAGAATAGTTCATCTCTAGCTTTGAGAAACCAACGTCACTGGCTTACCCGTAAAGATGTAGTGAAGGTATTCAAAACAACCGTCTATAGGCTAAACACAGCTTTTCTAGGCATTCAGAGGTCTGACTCTCCAATGAGGATCAATGAGGATTTTGAAAGTCGCGAGAGCAGTGATTATTTCTCCTTGTCTGGCTTGGAGAGATTGAGCATAGAGTTATCTGTCAGCTTGCTAGCTGAAGAGAGGCGTGAATATTGTACAAGAGTTGGAGAAGTTGCTCCACCAGTTTTAAAGTTTCTTGCTCTTGTCCCATCTCCATCAAAGAAGGAAGTTGATAAAGCTGTTCGTTATGCAAAAAGTAAAGATCGTTCTTGTCAAATTACTGGTGTTGCTCGTAACAAGTATGAAGATAGGCTGATAGAACTGGTCGGTCATCATCTATACGACAAAAATACTTATCATTTTCTTGCTAATGATCCAGACAATATCATTACGATTGCAAAGCAGGAGAGTGAGAATTTCCATCAGTGGAACGGAGGGAATGCCAAAACCTGTACGATAGATGACTTTATTGAGTATATTGAGCGGCGTTATCCTCAAAAACATGAAGTGATTCTAATGTTACACAACAGACGAAAGATACTTTTATTTAAGTTAAGCCAAGTCCAACGTGCATTGCCTGAAGGCGGATAGCGAAAGCAAAGTTATGATCCGCCCCGCCCCCAAATTTAATGATCCTACGCTTGATAATGTTGTCATTCCTACCGATTTTGACCTTGGCACAAGCAACTCCGATTCTGCCTCCTCAAGAAATTGTCAAGCCTCAAGAAGTGCGATCGCTGCCGGGTCAGCTTGATTCAGTCTTGGTCTTTAACAGCAACAGTCCCGAAGTGGTGCAGAGCGAAGGAATTCTGCTCTCGACCTTTCCCTCAACAGGCAAGCGAGTGCCTTCTGCTCACCTCAATCAAGCCTTTGAAGGCCGCTTTGATGTCTTTGCTCATCACATTGCTAAAGCGTTAACCCCGCAGGATCTCAGAACTCTCTATCTAGGGGTGATTGTCTACAATCCCGGACAAACGGCAGTTACCCTAGATATCTTGCAAGCTGCTAGCTATGTCAGCCAGCCCGATGCGCCCTTTATCGATCTGCCTTCTTATGTCGATAACGCCACAGGCAAGGTGTTTGCCGGGCCGGGTGGGCGGGCCGTTGGTGAGGTGTTGAGAGGGCAGCGGCAACCGATCTTTCCGCCTCAGATTGTGATTCCGCCCGGTGAAAGTCGATTGTTGATGAATCTCCCGATTCCGGTGAAGACTTTAACGCCGCCGCTCAATGGTCGATCGACGCTGATGCACCTTCGCAGCACAGGCAAGGTCTATGTCGCCAGCTTGGGGATGTTTGCCAAACCAAACTCTGACGGCAGCGAACGGGCACCCACGTTAGAAGAATGGCAGACTTTATTAGATCAGGGTGACCTAGTGGCACCTCGTGACGATGCGGCTACGCCTATTTCTCAATCTAGTGGGGCATTTGCCTATGGGCGAGTGGCGGGAGTCGCGCAGGGTTCTCAGTGGTCTGGGCGATTGGTGGATGAGGGCAGCGATCGCCTCGCCATTCCTCAACCGGGTCAGGCCTTTTCCTATGGGCTAAGTTTGCTCTATCGGGGCACGATGGGCACGGGGCAAAATCAAAACGCCAAACTGCTCAGGCGCTACCCCGACACGGCTTATGAAGCCCACGGAAATTATGCGATTGGATATAACTTGTCGATGCCACTGCGAAATGCTACTAACCAGAGTCAGGTGGTGACGATCGCGCTAGAAAACCCGTTAAAGCGAGAAGACACCCAGCAAGGACTGCGGTTTTTTGAGCCGCCTGCTCGTCAAGTCTTCTTTAGAGGCACGGTTAGACTAAGGTTTAATGATGATGCCGGATTGCCCCAAACGCGATTTGTACACCTAGTGCTGCGTCGCGGTCAGCAAGGCGAACCCCTGGCAACTCTGACGATGAAACCCGGAGAGCAGCGGCTGGTAGCAGTCGATTTTATCTATCCACCCGATGCCACGCCACCCCAGGTTTTGACCGTCAGAACGCTCGATCAAGCTCGCTGAAATCCTTTGGTGTCTTTCTTGTCGCCCTTGGTTTTGGGCTGCGATTTTGTCACGTCTGCCAAAGCTGCTTGAAACAGATCGTGCAGGTGAGTGGGCACACTGGCAATTTCAGGCAGTTCTGGTTCTAGGGGTTTGTGGTGCGATCGTAGCAGTGAGTCTAGATCAGCCTTCAACTTAAACTCAGGGCGCTGCAAAAATCCTTGCAAGACTTTTTCTAGCTGAATGGGATATTGCTGGGCTAACCGATGCCAAACAAAGGCGTTGATTTCTGGCGATTCTAGATAGTTGCGAATTAGTTTGTCTGCCCCTTTGACGCTTTTCCAGTCGTCGGTTTGCAGCAGCGTGATGAATTGAGTCTGGGTGGTCAAAAACATCTGTCCCCAACGCGGGTGGGCTAGGACTGTTACCTGCTCGGCTTTCTTGAGGTCAGACGGAATATCGATTTGCGGGGCTGCCATTTTGACGGCATCTTTGGTTTTAAGCAGCTTTGTCGCGGATTGAGCATCCATGCCCATGGCCTCGGCAACGTCTCCTAGTTCTTCGTCGCTCATGCCCGCGTCTTGAGCCATTTCGGATAGGGATTTAGACCCGTCGATTCCGGCTTCATCGAGACGGCGTTGGGTGAGAAATTCTTGAAATTCAGGAATTTTTTTGCTGAGTTGATAGCCAGGAAGCGTGATTTCGTCGCTGCCAAAAAAGTCTAGAAAGTCTTGATGGTAGCGATCGACTGATTTCCAGGCTTCTTCGAGCAACTCTGGCGCGTCGCCATACAAATCTGATTTGTGATTCTGTTTAAAGTTCCCGATCGCGACTGCTAGTTTTGGCTTTCCTAAGTTGCCCATCTGAATATAGGGGCTAAAGAAAGTCCAGTAATCATCAACGGGTGCGATTCGCGTTAGCAAGATTTCTCCTACTTTTAGTCGCGCCATTTCTTCTAGCGTTGCTAAATGATTGGGCTTGACGATGTAGATTTTGGTTGTTAGCCAATTCATTAACTCAAACCCGTCTGGCAAAATTTGCTGAATCGCAAACAGTCCGGTGAAGGCGCGTTTCCAATTTGAGAGAAGGTGGCGATCGTGCTCAGATAGCCCCGATTCGCTCTCAATAAATAAGTCAATTGGCGTTTTATCGCCCACCTGCCCGGCACTCAAAAAAGCATCGACGGCTAGATCTTGCTGTTTGCGGTCTTTTGTCTGCGATCGTGCCAGTTGTTCGGCGGTGTAGGTTTCTAGAGCCGTCGCCAAGTCTCCCTCAGCGTCTAAGACAAAATCTGTCAATGCCTGCTTTAACTCATTTGCCCGCTCTAAAATTGAGTCCACGGTTTATCTCCGATCGTTGGGTCAAGATACGTTTTTACTGTAGCGGTAGATCGGACTCCTAGACAGATTTTGAGTAATCTCGTTGTTAATAATTCTGCTCGTTGACGATCGGCTAGAGAATTTCTCGCAATCGTTGCAGAGCCGATTTGATTTGAGATAGTTCTTGCGTATCCAGGTGATCAAATCGCTGTTTTAAGTAAGCAATGTGGGCAGGAAACACGGTTTCAAATAGCTGCTCACCTTCGGATGTTAAGACGATTAAGAAACATCGACGGTTTTTAGGCGGCACTTCGCGTCTGACTAACCCTTTTTGCTCTAGGCGATCGATGATTCCGGTTAAGGTGCCTTTGGTGACCAGCGTTTTTTCGGCTAGTTGATTCATAAACATTCCCGGCGTGTTGCCGAGGGTGGCGATCACATCGAACTGGGGAGGCGTTAACCCCAACTCGCGAATGTGGGCTTCATCGTAGGCACAAAATGCTTGATAGGTTTGTGCTAGCTCTCGCAGCATCGGCATGAATGGCTCTTTTGCGGCACTTTTTGCATCCAGTTGAGGCGCTGAGTTTATAGGAGAATTGGCGTTGATTGGCTTCACAAGATCAGTATCTAGAGTATTTATGTTTTTAGTATCGTATATCAAACAGTACTAATGTAGACAGTTTATTTAATGGTTGTTAATGAATTAGCTGCACCGCTCCCTTAGTTGAGACGATCGCACAAAGCTCAGAGTCAGAGAATTCTGGTGCTAACTTGGCAGACTGATTTTTGACGTTTACGTGCTTGAGACGAAAATTTCCTGATGTTTTTGCATTGAACAGAACCCAGAGTGGATATTCCCAGTCGTCTTCTTCAGAAATCAGCCCGATCGTGTGACATTGCCCTTGATCGATCACTGTGTTGACAATTTTTTGATAGGTAATTTCTAAATATTTAAGAGAGCCACTAAAATAAATTTGTTGACGAGGCAGAAACAGAATTGACTCAGATTGTTGAGATTCTAAATAGGGTGACCAGTGCGGCAAAGAAACGAGCGGATGTCGAATAGGAGTTAAGGTATATAAAACCGCTACTACTCCAATCAGGCTCGTTAGTTTGACAGATAGATTGTGTCTTTTCTTGAGACAAGTTGCTAGGTAATAGCTAATAATTGGAGTTTGCAATATAAACAAAGGAAGAATCAATCGATTTCCCCAAGGTTGCCATTTTAATAGATAGCAGTATAGTAAATAGCTTAGAGCGATCGCACCTGACAAAAGCAGTAATCCTCTTAATTTTTGATCGGGTTTACGAAAGTAGGAAATCCATAAATAAGCGACGGCTAAGACTCCTAAAACTAGGTGAATTGGGTTCGCTACCGTGTCTTCCATCGAGAAGAGCAGATTGAGAGGCGCAGTCTTTTCACTATTAAAAGCAATTACAGGATCACCAAATGTCAAAGCGGGATGATTGATATCAATCTTCAGAAAATATTTATGAGTCCATGCAATGATTGATCTAAAGTCAGGCAAAATTAAATTGAGTGATAGATTTTTTAAAAAAACCGACACTAGCGCAGAGATGCTATGCATTTCACTTCTAGTGCCTGTATCAATTCCCAGAAATTGACTCAATGTTTGAGCATTTCTGTACCAGTTCCAAATCGGAAACGTTAGGCTAAAAAATCCTACGATCGAGCTATAAATAACTACACTAAAGAGAGATCTAACAATACTGCGATTTCGTAAGAAACTCTTTCTAAAGACGAGAGTTCCAAGCATTAAAAATAAAGGAATCCCAAAAATACTTGCTGTGGGCTTGGTGACTAAAGCCAAGCCAAGCGAACTAATAATCCAAAAAAGATTTGATTGAAAGCTGGGAACCGCAAACAGAAAATAGACAAAACAAACGAGCCAAAAACTCGTTACTAGATCTATCTGAGTGGTTGTTGACTGAGCGATCGCCATTGGAATGCTGGCACAAAGCAATAAACTAATCCACTGGGCTTGCTCTCCAACTAGCTTCTTAGTGATGAGCGAAACGCCAAAAATGCTTCCAACCAATGAGAGCCATTGCACACAATTTGCGAAGCGATCGCTACCCGCTAAAATCTGCAAATGAGTCACAATATAAGCGGCACCCGGAAGAAATGAAATTTGACGTAAGTTGTGAGTTTGATAATGAGCAACCGTTCGATTTTGAATCCAGTGCATTACACGAGGCAGATGATAAGTCATCGAATCCCAATTGTTGGGCGGCGCAATTAAGGCCGTTATTAGACTAATCAACAGCACAACTAGAGTGGCAGTAATTGATATTTGACTTGGACGATCGAGCGCTTCAAGCCTTAACTTAAACCTAAAATATTTACTAATTGATAATCTTTTGTTGCATTGCCAAAAAAGTGAGAAATTGATTAAACAAGCTATCAACCAAAAAGAAGCGACATGAGTAAAATCTAGCGATCGCGTCAAGCTCAAAAGCTCTGTTGAAAAAACAATCAGACAGCCGTGAACGATACATGCCTTAATAAACGCTAGTCTGAACGAATTTTCTTTGCAGTAAAAAGCTGCGATCGCTGATAGGAATGAAGCAAAAATTAGAACGATCGCCATAGGTCAATGGGCTAACTCTGAGTTACGGTGACTGGAATGTCTTTCGGTTTCGCGCCTTTTTCATCAAACCAGCCGACTCCTTCTTGCACCATTGTTAAACGAAGAATGTAGTCCCCCGGACGATCGGGCACTTTGATGCTGGCACTAATGCCAATGCTATTACAAATATCATAGAAAGAATTACGATTATAAAAGACGTTCCAGGGAATTGAAGTTTTTTCTCCTTCAGCCACTTCAACCCTGCCTTGTGGAGTGAGCCAGCGATAGGAAAACACGACCGGATTTAAGGTTTTAGTAACAGCAGCCTTAAAGTTTGTTGCCCAAGTGAAGTTGCTGTGGCTTTCAGCGATCGTAAACAGTTTAAACGTTTTTCCAGCCACAATTTCTTTTGGCATTTTGATATCACTAAATGCTTGAGAAAAAATTTGCTGATTTGAATTAACCTCGACAGGTAATTCATAGACATGATCTGAGTCTTGAGGAAACTGTTTCTCACTGACTAAATCCAACACTAAGCGATAAGTTCCTAAATTAATCGGAAAGTTGATATACCCGATCGCTGTCGCTTGCTCCCCTGCTTGAGGCGATTCTAAAACAAACAATTGCCCTTGTTTGTCCATATTTCCGGTTGCGTCGTAAAAACGAATCCTCACAAATATAGACCCAGATCCGCCTCCCTCTGCATAATTTATCCATTGAGAAGTCCCTGTATTTTGCAAATCTACTTGCACTAATTCAGAGGCACCAGAGGCACCCGCTAATTTGGTTAACGGAGAGGATTTATCTACAAGACGCACTTGTTTAATCTTGCCATCTAGCCCTTGAATATAAGCTGGAGAAACCGCAGAATCTTGCTTGAATTTATAGAGTAAGCTTCTTGTACTACGCTCGATCGGGCTATCTCTAAAACTCCAGAGCCTACCCATTCCTACACTAGACTTCGTATCAATTACTGCCGGAACAGTATCCCAATTGTAATTTCCTGATGATACGGTGAATGCACTCGAAATTTCGACCGACGTTGAGATCAAGATCAGTGTTAAAAAACAAACAAAACTGCTGTTAAACAGTCTTTTTCTCCCTTCTGAAACTTTTTTAATATGAGTCATTAATGGATAACCCATTAAGAAACAAAACACTGATAAAGTGTCAACCATAAATCTAGAACCAACTGTCCAGCCTCCCCACCAGACTGTGAAAAAGCAGTAGTTTAGAAATAGAGCAACACTCGCGATCGTTAGACACAGCAAAAGCCGCTCATCTCGACCTGAACGCAACTTAAACACCTGAAATGCTCCAGGAATTGCAAACAGCATCACAGGCGAAAAAATAAAGAAGCCACGACTCGGACTGACTAGAATGCCTAGAAATGACTTTAAAAACTGCTCAAACGTAAATGAATAGAGACTAGTCTGGTTAGAGTATCCTCCTAGCAAAAATGTGCTGAAATAATAGAAGTTCCAGCTAACACTGACTAAGACTGAAGATAAACCCAAAAATAGAAAAATAGACTCGCGGCGATAGGTTAATAGACTGTAAATAATGAGAGCGATCGTAACTAATATGTCTGTTGGACGAATGCTGATCAGTAAGCCACAACAGATTCCGGCTAACAATAAGAGAATTTTTTGGTTTTTACCTTGAGTTCGGTTTGCTTTTAGCAGACACAAAATAGTGCTACAGATCACCAGATTTGCACCCGTTTGTTGCCACAAACCTTGAGAGGCTGTCACCCAAGTTTGAGTCGCAAAGGCATAAGTAAAGGTGAGAATTATGCAGATAGACTTATTGAATTTAAGATTCGTAGCCAGATAGAAGATCACGACGGCGATCGCGGTGATCAAAGTTGCCGCAAACTTCTCAAACAGCAGTCGAGCAGGCTCAAAAATTCCTCTAGTGATATCCAACGAGACAGTGCCTATATGCAAAAGACTGTCGTGGGTGACACTGTTGAGCCAGACAACTCCAGAAAATATCAAATAGAACGGGAACGCTACGATCGCGACCCCGATCGGGTAAACAGAGGTTAAATGACCGTTAAAGGACTCGGCAAAAAACCAAACGGGTCGATTGAAAAGATAGCTTTCTCGAAAAACATCAAAATTAAGCTGATGATTAAAAATCCAATTAAAAGCTAGCATCGTATTAGGAAATGTATCCCGATTGCTAATCGTTCTACCATTTGCTAAATAGATGGCGACACAAACTAAAAATATTAGCCAGCACTCAAAGGCTAAAGAGCGCGGATTGATCCAACGTTTAAGATTCATAGGCATGAAATGGGGGCTAATTCACTCAAATATGAAACTAAAAAACTGCCCACCTACCTTAAAAGAGGCTGGGTAAAGGCAGTTTAGCTATCGATTCGCTAAAAATGATATCTAGCGAGCAAACGATCGGGCCACTTCTGTTGACTGCGCTTGACCAAACGAATATAAGCGATGCCCCACATAGCTCAACAATGCTACACAACCCGCACTGGTGAGCCGCGCTGTGGTTGCATTCCAATGTAAATCATTGACCAATAGCTGAAGCAATCCCAAATTTGCCAACAAACTGTTCATCGCAACTGCCGTAAACACAGCATATTGCAGCTTCCAGTTGCGCCAATATACGCCAAACACAAACCGCCGACTTAAAAAGAAGTTGGTAGTTAACCCCAAACCATAGCTGACACAGAGCGCCCAAACATACCAGAGGTGAGCCTGGGTCAAGAGCGAGAAAAGAGCTACGTCTACGATCGTAGCCGCTCCCCCCGTCAACAAATATCCACCAAACTGTTTTGCAGTCTGCATTACGTGACGACGCTTAGAGGGGCGCAGAGATTTAGCAGCAGAGGTGACGACATCTGCCTGAGCTTCTTCAACATACTCACTGTCAGAATTGACCGCCCATAAGTTATGTTTCTTGGGGGTCAGCACGTTTTCGGCTGCCAAAATTCCCATTAATAAACTGTGATCTTGATTGTTATATTTGAATGCGCCATAGCGCCCGACAAGCTGCACATTCTCAAACTGTCCCAGATAAGACTGAATCTCTGCCAGCGCCACCTGATAGTCTCCGGTGTAGATGGGGTAGGTGCGCGGCAACCGCACAATAAAGCCTCCTGAAACGGTTTCGTGCCGCAGCAGCCCGATCGAGCGCAGTTCTTGTTCGGCAAGTTGAATAAGTTCGGCTTCTGACTGCTGCCACATTGGGTCATCAAAGTTACACCAATATTCACAGCACAGCGGGGTTTGGTGAGAATTGGGCAACATATCGGGCGACCAGTTGGCAAAGTTAGTCACTCGCCCGACCTGCACCGATGGCTCATTGATATAGAGCCAGTTGTCAGGAAACAGATCGCTGCCCTCCACCATCAGATAGACCAAAACCGTGTTGCGAAATTTGAGCGATCGCGCCTGGGAAACAACCTCCTCTTGAGGCGGCGGCGTGATGATTTGCCCCAACAGCAAGTTAATCGGCACCGACGAAATCACCCCACCACAGGACACAGTGGACTCTTCGCCCGTTTCGCGGTTTTTTAGCGTCAGGTGCGTGGCGCGTTGCCCATCGTGATGAAGTTGAATGACTTCTGTGTTGAGCAAGACAGGCTGATGATGGTCGTTTAGAGACTCCTCAATTTTGTCATAAAGCTGCCCTGAGCCAAGGCGCGGAAACTGAAACTGATCAATCAGGGTTTTGACCTTGCCATCGTTGCCAAACAGCGCATTGCGAATTGCTTTGAGCAAGGACAGTCCTTTGATGCGCTGGGCAGCCCAGTCAGCGCTAATCTCGGTGCAGGGAATGCCCCACAGCTTTTCGGTATAGGCCTCAAAGAAGATTTCAAACAGTCGTCTGCCAAAGCGATCGCTGACCCACTCAGAAAAGTTTTTGGGATGAGCCGTGGGAAACAGTCGAGATTGCACATAGGAGGCGACAATGCGAAGACTCTCAATAATGCCTAAAGCTGAAAGCGTCTCAACGGCTTTGATCGGGTAGTTAAAATATTTTTTGCCATAGTAGATCCGAGTTAGCCGGGGCACCGTGACTTGCTCACTGCCCAGCACTTGATCCCACAGTTTGAGAACGGGAGCCAGTTTGGTATAGAAACGATGAGGCCCATAATCCAAAATAAAGCCCTGATGCTCGATGCTTTTGGCCAGTCCTCCGACTCGGTCTTCCCGTTCGACCACGACCACTGACTGCCCTTGTTGAGTTAGGGTGTAGGCCGCCGCTAGCCCTGCGGGGCCAGCACCCAGAATATAGATTGGCTCAGAAGAAGGTTGTTGCATAAAGTCTGACGGGGATCGTGGTATGCAAAGGGTGCCCAAGTTTTCGCAGTGAATCATCAGCTTCGCCCCCAGCAACCATTAAAAAAGGCTCCTCTGGGGGAGCCATTTCAGATCACTCAAAGATCACAGTCATTGATTAGCCGAGAACTTTCTTGGCCTCAGCAACCACGTTATCGACGGTGAAGCCAAACTTTTCCATAGCGATGTTGCCAGGTGAAGAGACTCCAAAGCGATCGATGCTGACGATCGCGCCCTGGCTGCCTGAATATTTGTGCCAGCCGAAGCTTGAAGCCGCTTCGACCACGAGACGTTTTTGATCGGCTTTGGGCAACACGGCGTTTTTATAGTGCTCGTCTTGCTCTTCAAACAGTTCCCAACAGGGCATGGAAACCACGCGAACTTTATGACCGTCAGCCCGCAGCTTTTCGGCAGCTTGGACGCAAAGACTGACTTCACTTCCGGTGCCGATCAGAATGATTTCGGGCAGGTCATCGCTCCCCGACAAGATGTAAGCTCCACGAGCCACACCTTCAAACGAGCTTCCGTCTAGGTTAGGCAGCGCTTGACGAGTCATTGCTAATAGGGAGGGCTGCTTGCGACGCTCGATCGCGATCTTATAAGCCCCAGAGGTCTCGTTGCCATCGGCTGGGCGGAAGACCAACAGGTTGGGGATGGCGCGCAGAGAGGCGATCGTTTCGACGGGTTGGTGAGTTGGGCCATCTTCACCTAGGGCGATCGAGTCATGAGTCATGACATAAATCACACCCGCTTGCGACAAAGCAGACAGACGAATCGCCGCCCGCATATAGTCTGCAAACACCAAGAACGTCGCGCAATAGGGGATCAAACCCGAACCCGATAGAGCAATGCCGTTGCAAATCGCGCCCATGCCGTGCTCACGGACTCCAAATCTCAGGTTGCGACCTGCATAGCTGCCCTTCTGGAAGTCAGCGAAGCCTTTGAGCAAGGTCAAGTTAGAGTGGGTCAAGTCAGCCGACCCGCCAATCAGTTCAGGAATCGCTTGAGCTAAGGCATTCAACGTCTTCTCAGAGGTTTGACGAGTCGCTAGGGCTTTGTCTGCGGGGGTGTAGGTGGGTAGCGAACTCACCCAGCCTTCGGGGAGTTTGCCGCTCAGACGACGCTCAAACTCAGCCGCTTCTGCGGGATATTTTGACTTGTAGGCAGCGAGGGTGGTGTTCCAATCTGATTCGACTTTTGCACCGCGATCGATCGCTTTGCGCCAGTGGTTCAACGCGTCTTCAGGCACTTCAAACGGGCCATAGTTCCAGCCCAGGTTTTGACGAGTTGCGGTGACTTCATCGCCTCCCAAAGCTGCGCCGTGAACGCCTGCTGTGTTTTGCTTGTTAGGAGACCCGTAGCCGATCGTGGTTCTCACTTTGATTAGAGAAGGCTTGTCGGTGACGGCTTTGGCAGCCTCGATCGCCGCTTGAATCGCCTCTAAATTGGTGTCGCCATCGGGCACCGCCTGAACGTGCCAGCCGTAGGCTTCAAAGCGCTTGCCCACATCTTCGGTAAAGGAAACCGCCGTATCACCATCAATAGAAATGTGGTTATCGTCATAGAGGGCGATCAGTTTGCCCAACCCTAGGTGACCCGCCAGAGAGCAGGCTTCACCCGAAACGCCTTCCATGTTGCAGCCGTCGCCCAAAATCACGTAGGTGTGGTGATCGACGATCGTCGCATCAGGTTTGTTAAAGGTCGCTGCCATGTGCGCCTCTGCCATCGCTAGCCCAACGCCGTTGCAAATCCCCTGACCGAGCGGGCCAGTTGTGACCTCAACCCCGGCTGTTTCAAAGTTTTCAGGGTGCCCCGGAGTCTTTGATCCCCACTGCCGAAACTGCTTAATGTCATCTAAGCTGACGCTATCGTAGCCCGTCAAATAGAGCAGGGCATATTGCAGCATTGAGCCGTGACCCGCTGACAAAACAAAGCGATCGCGGTTATACCAAAAGGGATTTTTAGGGTTGAACTGCATGAACTTGTCCCAGAGGACAAATGACATCGGAGCCGCCCCCATCGGCAAGCCAGGGTGGCCTGATTTTGCTTTTTCAACCCCATCGATCGCCAAAAAGCGGATCGCGTTAATACAAAGTTCTTCGAGTGACTGGGCTGCAACGACCATGATCTGTGTTTGTAATGAAGGACGGTTTCGGGCTAGGCAGAAATGACAGGCAGAAAAAGTTCAGGTGGCACGGTTTTCTGAGGGGGACTCGTCTACTCTCTACTTACTATAGTGGAGGTAAGCAATTGTACCTATCAGCAAAAGTTATTAGAAGCTGCCGACTTCTCACAACTTCTTAATAATTTCAGACAAGCGGGCATAACACAAGCACTAGTCAACGTATTTTCTAAACGCCAATGTCACATTGTGTCCTCCAAACCCAAAGGAGTTTGACAAGGCGACCTCCACCAGCATTTCGCGGCTTTGATTGGCGACATAATCTAAGTCACAGTCGGGGTCAGGGTTCTCTAAATTGATCGTGGGCGGAACTTTGTTGTGAGCGATCGCCATCACAGCCGCCACTCCCTCAATGCCGCCCGATCCGCCGAGCAGATGCCCCGTCATTGATTTAGTCGAACTGACGGCAATTCTATGAGCGTGCTCACCCAGCGCTTTTTTCATGGCGGCGGTTTCGGTCGAGTCGTTCATCGGGGTGCTGGTGCCGTGAGCATTGATATAGCTCACCTGTTCGGGAGTCAGACCGCCATCTTTGAGCGCCAGTTGAATGGCCCTCGCTGCCCCCTCGCCACCAGGAACCGGAGAGGTGATGTGATAAGCGTCGCAGGTCATGCCATAGCCAACCATCTCGGCGTAGATTTTGGCTCCTCGACTCAGGGCGTGCTCTAGCTCTTCGAGAATCAAAATTCCGGCACCTTCACCCAAAACAAAGCCGTCGCGATTTTTGTCAAAGGGTCGGCTGGCGTGGGCTGGATCATCGTTGCGGCTCGACATAGCTTTGCAGGCAACAAACCCAGCGACCGATAACGGCGTAACGGCGGCTTCTGTGCCACCACAGATCATCGCCTGAGCATAGCCGCGCTGCACGAGTCGAAAGGCATCTCCGATCGCGTTTGACCCAGCCGCGCAGGCCGTCACCGGACAAGAATTGGGCCCCTTCGCCCCAGTGTGAATCGCGGTCAGCCCTGCCGCCATATTGGCGATCATCATCGGAATCATGAAGGGGCTACAGCGATCGGGCCCCTTGGTCAAATTAATTTCTTGCTGATCTTCGAGCACTTTTAGCCCGCCGATGCCCGTGCCAATCATCACGCCAACTTGTTCTGCATTCAGATCGTTGATAGTGAACTGAGCATCTGCAAGCGCTTGTTTACTCGCTGCCACGGCCAGTTGAGCAAACCGATCCATGCGTTTGGCTTCTTTGCGCTCCATATAGTTGTGGGGGTCAAAGCCTTTCACCTCGCCTGCAATGCGGCAGCCGTGGCGAGAAGCGTCAAACAGCGTGATCGGCGCGATGCCATTCCGCCCACTGATTAAGCCCTCCCAATAGTCAGAGAGGGTGTTGCCAATGGGGGTAATCGCGCCCAGACCTGTGATAACAACGCGCTTACTTACAAGATTTGTCATGATGTCGGTTCAGAGGGTTTCAACACCCAAAATTAGAAAAGGTTTGAACTCCAAATGGAGACGATCGCGGCAGAGGGGCAACTCATTCCACGATCGTCTCCACTCAAATTTCTGTTAAGCGGAAGCGGCAACTTTGTTGTTGATATAGTCTACGGCCGATTGCACCGTCAAAATTTCTTCTGCGGCTTCGTCAGGAATCTCAATTTCAAATTCCTCTTCTAGCGCCATCACCAACTCAACTGTGTCTAATGAGTCTGCACCCAGATCATTTTGAAAACTGGCTTGAGGAACCACAGCACTGGTTTCTACACCCAATTGATCAGCGACGATTTTTTGAACTTTCTCGAAAATCTCATTTGTGCTCATAGTCTTCCTCACTCGTTGCGGCAGCAACCGTTCTCGCTAAGGTCTAATCTGGTTCTACGCCCCTCATGTCAGCCGTTTAGACGTGTCACACGTACTTTAAGAGACGACATGATTTTGAGCATTTTTTCATCTTATCTGAAAGCGCGATCCGTTAGATCTGTGCAAGGCAATTCGTGAGTAATTTTGATTCTGGCTCGATCTAGAATCGAGTTGGTTTAGTTTTAGCAACGGAAAAGTTTTGAGCGTTAAGGCTGAAAAGCTAACCCTACAGGGGTTGTAACTAATCAGCCTGTGCTTCGTTTTTGCTTTGCAGTTAATGGGGCATCAGCAGATTCCAAGAAATGCGACCAGAAAACACGTTTTTTGCCCCTCAGCGACCCGTCATTTGCTCTAGCTTTTCAGGGTATCTAGCCCCCTGCACGGTGATCTGTGAGGCGGCGTTGTCAATGTTACGCAGATCGTCGGGCGTGAGTTCGACTGAGACTGCCCCGATGTTTTCGTCCAAGCGATCGAGCTTTGTGGTGCCTGGGATCGGAATAATCCACGGTTTCTGGGCAAGCAGCCACGCGGTCATCTCCTGCGTGTCTTTGGGCGGGCCATAAGAAAAGCTCATGCCCATGTAGCCAAGCCCGTTGCCTTCAGCACAGCGAAGCTGACTGCCGAGACTTCTCATTTACTATTTCCAAGTTTGCGCGTTTGCATGGTGACTCCTTTGGAGTTATTCAGATTTGAGGGATGCCATATCGATCGAGAAGCGATATTTCACATCAGACTTGAGCAGTCGATCGTAGGCTTCGTTGACCTTCTGGATGGGGATGACTTCAACATCGGCCGTGATGTTGTGTTCTCCGCAAAAATCGAGCATCTCCTGGGTTTCGGCAATGCCGCCGATGCTAGAGCCAGAGAGATTGCGACGACCTGCGATCAGGCTAAACGCCGCGATCTCTAGAGGCTTCTCAGGTGCGCCGACCAAGGTAATGTTTCCGTCGAGGCGAAGCAGGTTGAGATAGGCGTTGAGGTCGTGGTTGGCAGAAACGGTATCGAGGATGAAGTCAAAACTGCCCGTGTGCTGCTGCATCTCGTCGGGGTTGCGGGAGACGACGACTTCATCGGCACCCAGACGGAGCGCGTCTTCCTTTTTGTCGGGTGACGTGGTGAAGACGACGACATGGGCACCGAACGCATGAGCAAACTTCACGCCCATGTGTCCCAGTCCGCCAAGACCGACCACACCCACTTTCTTGCCCTTTGTGACCCCGTGGTGGCGCAGGGGCGAATAGGTTGTGATGCCAGCACACAGAAGCGGTGCAACTCCAGCGAGGTCAAGGTTGTCAGGGACGCGCAGCACAAAGCGTTCATCGACAACGACACTATCGGAGTAGCCTCCATAGGTGACTCCTCCGAGGTGCTTATCTGGGGAGTTAAAGGTGAGGGTCAGGTTTGGGCAAAACTGCTCAAGATCCGCTTTGCACTGGGGACAGGTGCCGTCTGAATCGACCAAGCAGCCGACCCCAGCGAGATCACCGGGCTTATACTTCGTCACTGCCGAGCCGACCTGAGTGACACGACCGACAATCTCATGACCGGGAACGATCGGGTAAACCGTCGGCATGACGCTGCTCCACTCGTTGCGCACCGAATGCACATCAGAGTGGCAAATGCCGCAAAAGAGGATTTCGATCTGCACGTCATGGTCTGTCAGATCGCGTCGCTCGATCGTGTCAGCCGCCATTGGTGATGTCGCACTAGCAGCAGAGTAAGCTTTCGCGTGATACATGAATTAATACTCCAGGGGTAGGAATCTTTTAAGAAGCAACGTTAATCTTGGTGTCGTTCCGGTGGTGAATTGGCGAGACGCTTACCTAGTCAACACTGGTTTTGATCTTGTCTAAAAATCCAAGATGCTTACAAGAAGCTGACATCGTTTTTGATTGCTTTGTCTCTATCCTAAAAGTTCTCAAAAACAAGGAGTATAACGATCGTCTAAAATTGTTGTACAATCCTGCAAACTTAGAGATGAGCGCTGCCAAACTGAGTGAAACGTCCGATCTCGATTTAACTAATGACTCGCAGACAAAACGCGAGGCAGACAGAGCGCTAGCCAACCGACACGAACTGACGGAGCGGATTGCCCAAGCGATTTGTGATGATGGGACAATCGAGCCGCTAAAAGGATTGCACTTCAACCGCTCCTCTTCGCCTTCAGAACCCTGCCATGCGGTCTCTGTCCCTGCTTTTTGTGTGATTGCTCAGGGCAGCAAAGAAGTTCTTTTGGGCAACGATCGCTATCAGTACGACCCGATGCACTATCTGCTGGCAACGGTCGAACTGCCGATTGTTAGCCAAATTCTAGAAGCGTCCCCGTCGCAACCGTACCTGAGCCTTCGCCTCGATCTCGACCCCACTCTGGTTGGCTCCGTCATAGTCGAGGCAGGGCATCCCTCATCGCGCAGCCGGGCTGATGTCAAAGCGATCGACATCAGTCTGTTAGATGCAAATCTGTTGGATGCTGTGGTGCGGCTTGTTAGGCTTCTAGATTCCCCTACTGAAGCTCATGTTCTCGCACCCCTCATTAACCGGGAAATCATTTACCGACTTTTGCTAGGAGAGCAGGGCGATCGGCTCCGTCAGATTGCAGTCTTGGGCGGCTACACTCACCACATTGCCAGAGCCGTCGATCGACTTCGCAAAGACTTTAACCAGCCACTTCGGATTGAAAGCATCGCGAAAGATCTGGGAATGAGTGTTTCGGGCTTTCACCATCACTTCAAGTCGGTCACTGCCATGAGTCCTTTGCAGTTTCAGAAGCAACTTCGGCTCCAAGAAGCTCGTCGTCTGATGCTGGCAGAAAACCTTGACGCGACCAGTGCTGCTTACCGAGTGGGCTATGACGATGCTTCGCACTTTAACCGGGAGTATAAGCGGCTCTTTGGGACACCCCCAATGCGCGATGTGGAGCGGCTGCGAGAAGCCGCCTATGAGCGATGAAAAGATTCTTTCAAGCCTAAAAATCAGCGATGATACATTTGAATAGCGAGTTTTGGGTGACTTTGCTCAGACTCAGGGATTGATGATGTTTTTTTGAATTCTAACCATGCGATCGTCCACGCTCAAATACGCCTACTTTCCCGGTTGTGTTGCTCAAGGAGCGTGCCGGGAGCTAGATCAATCGACTAAAGCTCTGACCAAGACTCTCGGAATCGAGCTAGTTGAGCTTAAAAAAGCGTCTTGCTGTGGCTCTGGCATCTTTAAAGAAGATTCGCAATTGCTCGAAGACACCGTAAACGCCCGCAATATTGCCTTAGCCGAGCAGCTAAATTTGCCGTTGTTAACTCATTGCAGCACCTGTCAGGGCGTGATCGGTCATGTAGATGAGCGCTTAAAAACTGCTCAAAGCAACGATCCGGCTTATCTCGACCAGGTGAATGGGTTTCTCACTAAAGAAGGCTGTTCACCTTATCAAGGCTCAACGGATGTCAAACATCTGCTCTGGGCACTCGTCGCCGACTATGGACTGGAAGCGATCGCCGATCGGGTCACTCACAAACTTGCTAATTTGAACTGCGCTGCTTTCTACGGGTGCTATTTACTGCGCGGACAAGATCACATCCGCTATGACGACCCGTTTAAGCCAGAGTCGATGGAAAACGTCTTCCGAACGGTTGGCGCAACACCTATTTATTATCGCGGTCGGACTCAGTGCTGCGGTTGGCCGCTTTCGAGCTATGCCACCGAGCAATCCTTTAAGATGGCGGGGACGCACATTCAAGAAGCGATCGCCGCCGGAGCCGATTGTATTGTCACTCCGTGTCCCCTTTGTCACTTAAATCTCGACTCTCGTCAGCCCGAAGTTGAAAAGGTGATCGGCCAAAAACTGGGGCTGCCCGTGCTGCATTTGCCGCAGCTTGTCGCATTAGCGCTAGGCGTTAAGCCAAGTGAGTTGGGACTCGATCGCCACATTGTCTCGACGCGCCCCGTTTTAGAAAAATTGGGACTTTAAAAACTTGAGATACGATCGAGATAAGTTGCCATCAGAGATTAAAACCGATGCCGAGCGTCTTCATTAATCCTAAAACTGATTTCGCTTTCAAGAAAATCTTTGGCTCTAAGCACAGCAAAGACATCCTAATTAGTTTTCTCAACGCCCTTGTTTACGAAGAGCAAGACACGATTCAAGATCTGATCATTCTCGATCCCTATCAGGCTCCCCGGATTAAGGGAATCAAGGATTCATATTTAGATGTCAAAGCAACGCTCTCTGATGGCAAAACGGTGATCATTGAGATGCAGGTGTTAAATGTCTTAGGGTTTGAAAAGCGAGTGCTGTATAACGCTGCTAAGGCTTTCTCGATTCAGCTAGGGGTTGGTGAAGACTACACGCTGTTGAATCCGATCATTGCTTTGACCATTACAGATTTTGAGATGTTTCCGGGCAACGATCGTATCCTCTCGCGCTATCGACTCAAAGAAAAAGATGACCTGACAGACTATAGCGATGATATTGAACTGATCTTTGTCGAGCTACCCAAATTTAAAAAGACGCTTGATGATCTCAAAACTCTGGTGGACAAATGGCTCTATTTCCTGCGGTCTGCCAACCAGCTAGAGTCGGTGCCGCCCAAGATGAAAGAAGTAGCGGCGATCGACCATGCCTTCACAGTCGCGAAGCAGAGCAGATTGAGTCGTAAGGAGTTAGAAGTGCTGGAGAAGCGACAAATGGTTTTGCACGACAACCGTAATGCCATTCTTAAAGCCAAACAGGACGGGCGGCAGGAAGGACGACAAGAAGGACGACAAGAAGAGCGTCTAGAAATTGCTCGATCGCTCCTTGGTCTCCTAGATGTAGACACGATCGCTCAAAAGACAGGGCTGACGATCGCTCAAGTTCAGCAACTCAGGCGGTCTTAAAAACTAGCATCACCCTCCAGGTTGCAGAGTTTAAAGTTTTGCAACTGCCCAAACGAGTGCGGCCACGCTGTGAAGTACACTAAGCAATGATTCTGAGGTTGTGCAGTGATCCATACTGGGCGATCGCAGAATTGCAGACGTTGCCACAGCAACAAGCACGAATCTGGAGCCATTCATAAATATGTCTCATACAGTCAAGATCTATGACACCTGCATTGGGTGTACTCAATGCGTCCGCGCTTGCCCTACCGATGTTCTGGAGATGGTTCCTTGGGACGGGTGTAGAGCAGGGCAGATCGCATCGTCTCCCCGGACGGAAGATTGTGTCGGCTGCAAGCGGTGTGAAACGGCTTGTCCTACCGACTTTTTGAGCATTCGGGTTTACCTGGGTGCCGAAACAACTCGCAGTATGGGCTTGGCTTACTAAGCAAATCTTATACGCAATCTCTGGTTTATTGTGTCACTAAGAAGCCCAATCTCTTGTGGGTTGGGAGGGATAGGTGCACAAGGTCTTCTGGGTTTAATGCCCCGCAGATTCGCAATGGTCTGTCCGAACAACAGACCATTTTTTAGTATAGTTGAACTCGTGACAAGCTCACTCCTTTAACACTGGGCTGCGGTCAATCAGCCTATCGCGCTCTAACTTCTAGATGGCTAGATAAACTGGCAGTGCAAGCCTCGCCTCTTGTGGGTAAGGCAGTTGACTCATGTGGGTTCAAAACTGGGGGCAAGTTGCCTCCTTTTTTTTGGCACTATTGGGGAAGCCCTCGATCGCTTTGGTTCTTCCAGAAAATAGCTCGATCGTCGGCTATGAAAGAGGCAGCGTAGAGAATTTTTGCCCCATGCCTGAACCCATCACTGCTGTGACGATCGCTGCCTTAGCATTCAACGAATTCATCAAATCGGGAGCGGGAGAACTCGCCAAGAAGTCTATCGGCAGTGGAATTGAAGGTGTCAACCAAGAAATCGCCGCAGGATTTCAGAATTGAAACCAGCCGAAATCTTGATCGTAAGCAGGCAATCGTATCATCAGCCATCACGATCTATGACGCGAGACAGACACTATTTCAAAGCTCAGTAAAGATTAAGTTTTAGACAATACAGAAGTTGATAACTTTGCTTCTAACTCTCTAACGCGATCGTGCAATCGCTCAAGTTCGTCCACTAACTGCAACACAGAAACCCCAATATCAGGTCTAACCTCCGGTTCCGCAGAGTTATCAATCTGCGCTTGTGCCCATTGTTGTAATTGTTCCAGCGTCATTTTCTGATCCTCCAATTAATCCAGCGATTCGGGTCAGGACGATATACCGTAATCAGCCTAGCAACTTGATTGACTCCATCGTAGCCCCAGACCGAATGAATCGGCTCATCAATAGTATTAAAGTATTGAACCCCAAAATCAAGCAGGCAGGCATCGGGTAGGCATCAGGATAATCTTCAATGACTTCACCTTTCTCTGTGACAGATAGGTACACTTCACCCATTACCAAATCATCTTCTGTCGCCGCCCTTAAACTATGCCGTGATGGAACGATTTTGCCTGCCCCGATCGCTCCAATAATATCTTCAATCTCCATTCAAATTGATCACTTCACGTCACTTGCAATTCTCCCATGACATCCCCTGAGAAGTTGTTCGCTCTCTAAACTACGCCACAGAGCGAATGTTTCTCCAGCGCATCGGCGGTCGCTATCGCTTCATTCACAAACTCTTGCAAGAACACTTCGCCAAAATGGAGTTGTAGAATGAGGCTACGCACTTTGGAGAATTGTTATGACAACAGTAGAGTTTCAGGCAAAAGTTGAAAATGGTGAAATCGTTATTCCTAATGAATATCAATAAGATGTAGCAGAGGTGCAAACCGTCAAAATTATTGTGACGAAACAACCTAAGAAGCGATCGCAACCCGACATTATGGATGAACTCGCACAAAACCCGATTCCAGTACCCAGAATTCGAGCAATGACCCGTGATGAGATGCACGATTAGCGCAAAGCGCAACTCCGAAGGAACCGCTAGTAATGACAGACTCTCTATGTTTTATCGACTCTAATATCTGGCTGTATCGCCTATTGGCTGATCCAGTTACAGGACAACAAGCAGAAATGAGAAAGCGATCGATCGCAATTGATCTAATCAACACGAGTAACTGCGCTGTTAGCACTCAAGTTGTGAATGATATGCATGATCGCAGCCCACTCAAGTGATTAACGAAGGTTGCTCGGTTTTAGCAGTCTCTATCAAGCTGGTCTCTTAATGCCCGATCGTTGGCTCCCGATTCTGGTATCCTGCACAGACTCAAGCTAAATTTAGCGGAGAACGTCACGACTCGATTCACCCAGGAGTGAGCTATGTGTGGAATTGTCGGCTACATCGGAACTCAGGCAGCCAGCGGCATCTTGCTCGAAGGGCTTCGCAAACTAGAATATCGGGGCTATGACTCAGCCGGAATCGCCACCGTCTTAGAAGGTGAAATTCACTGCGTGAGAGCCAAGGGCAAACTGATCAACCTTGAAGAAAAACTGGCTGGGGAAACCAACCCCGCTCGCATCGGCATCGCGCACACTCGCTGGGCAACCCACGGCAAACCCGAAGAATACAATGCCCATCCCCACATGGATACTGACCAGCGCATTGCAGTTATCCAAAACGGCATTATTGAAAACTACCGCGAACTGCGCGAAGACTTAAAAAGTCGCGGCTGTGTCTTCCGATCGGACACTGATACCGAAGTCATTCCTCACTTAATTGCCGAGCAGCTTGCTGCTTTAAATGACGCTCCAATGCCTTTTTTAGAAGCTGTGCGGCTGGTGGTAAATCGGCTCAAGGGGGCGTTTGCGATCGCCGTCATTTCTGCTGACCATGCCGACGAGTTGATCGTGGCGCGTCAACAGGCCCCCGTTGTGATCGGCTTTGGGCAGGGCGAGTTTTATTGTGCCTCTGACACGCCTGCATTGGTGCCTTACACTCGTGCAGTGTTGCCTCTCGACAATGGTGAATTGGCGCGAATGACTCCTCTAGGCGTAGAGATTTATAGCTTTGACGGACATCGCCTCAAAAAGACTCCGCGCACGCTGAACTGGAACCCGGTCATGGTCGAGAAACAGGGCTTTAAACACTTCATGCTCAAAGAAATTTATGAGCAACCCGGAGTCGTTCGCGCTTGTTTAGAAGCCTATTTTGACAGCGAGTGGGCCGCGATCGATGCTGCTGCCAACAAATCGCCCATTCATCTCGGCTTGCCGTCTGAACTGGTGACAGATTTACAGCACATTCAAATCGTGGCCTGCGGGACGAGTTGGCACGCTGGCTTGGTAGGTAAATATCTTTTAGAGCAATTGGCAGGAGTACCTACCACGGTGGATTATGCGTCAGAGTTTCGCTATGCTCCGGCTCCGATTACATGGAATACGCTGACGATCGGGGTGACGCAATCCGGTGAGACTGCCGACACATTAGCCGCCTTGGAGATGGAGAAGAAACGGCGATCGGGGTTCACTCAAAATCCTGAGTTGCAGTCTCGTCTGCTCGGCATCACCAACCGTCCTGAAAGCTCGCTCGGTCATCTAGTGCCCAACATTATTGACACTCATGCGGGAATTGAGATCGGCGTAGCGGCAACCAAAACCTTTGTGGCTCAGGTGATGGCCTTCTATGCGCTCGCGTTGGATCTGACCTATCGCCGTCAAGCCAAGTCACCTGAGCAGCTTGAAGCCATCTTAGTTGGGCTGCGACAGCTTCCGGCTCAGATGGAAGTTGTGTTAGAAAGCCAAGAACGCTATATCGAAGAACTGGCCCACGACTTTGCCGAGACTCAAGACTTTATCTTTTTGGGACGGGGAATTAACTTCCCGATCGCGCTCGAAGGGGCCCTGAAGCTCAAAGAAATCAGCTACATTCACGCTGAAGGCTATCCCGCGGGTGAGATGAAGCACGGCCCGATCGCTCTCTTAGATGCCAAGGTGCCTGTGGTGGCGATCGCCATGCCGGGCGCGGTCTACGAGAAGGTGCTTTCTAACGCTCAAGAAGCGCGGGCACGAGATGCGCGACTGATCGGCGTGACCCCGATGGATGAGCAAGAAGCCGCAGACACCTTTGATACACTCATCCCGGTGCCTCATGTAGACGAGTTGCTATCGCCGATTTTGACGGTGATTCCGCTGCAACTGCTGGCTTATCATATTGCGGCGCGGCGGGGGTTGGATGTCGATCAGCCTCGCAACCTGGCCAAGAGCGTTACTGTTGAATAGTGTCGATTTTGAAGGTTAGCTGTCTATGAACTCTGCGATCGCACTCCGGCAAATCCCAGTGCGAATGTTATCAAGATGGCAGCGAAAGGAACCGCTCATCGTGCCGCCGTTAGTCGGATTAATCACCTTGTAGAACGTTGATTGGGCGAGCGAAACCATTTTGGCGAAAGCGTTGACCATTGCACCGCTAGCGTTTGCAGAGTGTGTGATTGCCGTTAAAGACCTGCTGTGCGAGATCAAAGCTCCGATTTCTCATACCAATTTGATTTGTGAATGCGACAGATCCGCACGAGGGCCCGGCAGTGCGATGCCCGTACAAAAAGCGTAGGGGCATGGCACTGCCGTGCCCCGTCGGATTGAACGATCAGTCGCAATTGCATCCGAAATGGGTATCAGAAGAAATTGGAGCTTTAGTCCAGATCTTAGGATCATGAATTTAATCAGAGATAGTCAAAAATTCTTCATCAGGGCATCTTTGACTGCCGAAGGCAACTGACGCATAATTTTGCCTTTTGCTAGGTCTACCGCGACGAGCGTCACCCGTGCCGTTGCAAACAAAACGTCACCCTCTAAAGACTGAATCTGAGAATCGCAGTTAATGCGAACGCCCTCCATGTCAGCGATGCGGGTTTTAACGATCGCATCCATCCCCATTTGAATCGACTGATGATAGCGAATCGACAACTCCATAACGGGCAAATTGCAGCCCAGCGCCACCAACTCAGCAAAGTCAACGCCCATCGATCGTAGGCATTCTACCCGCGCCTCTTCTAACCAAGCCAAAAACGTGCCGTGCCACACCACCCCCGCATAGTCAGTATGGTGCGGAAACGCTCTCACCGGATAGTCAAACCAATTGATCGAAGCGACTTGCAGTTCGGGCTGGACAATATTTGTGGTCGATAATTGCGGTTGCTCTGACACGTCACCCACCTTCTTAAAATCACCGATCGTATTCTACGCCTTCTACACCCGTTGCTGTTGAGCCGCCAATTGTGAACCATTGCAACATTTTGCAAAATGGGTCAAGCCCACGATCTTAAATACGATCAGAGACGATTAATAGATGAGGCAAACTCATGATAGAAAAAATCTTATTGGCTGACTCAGGGACTGGACAGTCTGAAGCCATGCTGAAAGCGCTGATGGAGATTCCGGCCATTCAACGAGCGTTTGTGACCGTGCTGCATGTGGTTCCGGCTCAGGTCTCTGCGGATGCAATGGCCGAAAAATGGGAAGAAGGGGGCAGAGTGCTGGCAAAAGCCATTCAGTCTCTTAATTTAGACGCAGATCATGTGGCGGCCGTTTTGCGGCAGGGAGAACCCAAAGATGTGGTTTGCAAGGTTGCTGAAGAACTCAACGCTGACCTGATTATTATGGGATCGCGTGGCTTAAAGCGGCTCGTTTCGATTTTAGAAAACTCGGTGAGCCAATATGTTTTTCAGTTGTCATCCAGCCCCATGTTGCTGGTCAAAGATGAAATTTATGTGCGTAAAATTAACCGGGTGATGGTGGCGATCGACAGTTCTGCTGCCTCTAAGCAAGCCCTAAAGCTGGCGTTGGCGCTGACTCGCGACATCAAAGGCGGACAGTTGACCTTGGCGCACGTTGACTCTGACGCTAAGAGAGGTGAAAAAACTGGAGCCGATGCAGAAAAAGAGCCGAGTCTAGCGGCAGCAGCATCTGAGGCGAAAAAAGCAGGCGTTGCCCATCGATCTATTTTGGCTTCAGGCAAGGCTGGAGAAGTGCTCTGTCGGCTGGCAGAAGACACTAAAGCCGATTTGCTAATGCTCGGCTCGCCTGAGCGTCGCCCCTCGATCGCTAAGGGCTTGCCTGACCTCGATCGCCTGTTGGGCAACTCTCTGTCGGACTATGTGCGAGTCTATGCTAACTGCCCCGTGCTGCTCACCCGGACGGCGGTTTAGGGAATGCGATAGCTAAGAAAGGGGCTGGGCAGGGGAGCGATCGTGGCCACTCGGTTCCCTCTGGCTGCTTTGCCCCTTGCAGCCGTCTGCTTTGCGCCAAAACTAATGGCTCAAATAGTCTTGATCACTGGCGGGTGACGCAAATCTATATTGATTTTTGCCTAATTTTTTTGCCTGATACATGGCCTCATCTGCCTGCTGAATGAGCAAGTCAGCCTCTTCGCCATCAGCCGGAAAAATACTAATTCCGATGCTTGTGGTCACAAAAATTGTTTGATTTGAAACGGCAAATGCCTGAGAGAGCGTGGTCAAAATCTTTCGGGCGATGCCTGCTACGTCTTGCACTTGGGGCACCGCAGTCAAGAGAATCACAAATTCGTCTCCGCCGAGGCGAGCCACTAGATCACTAGTTCTCAAACAGCCATTCAACCGTTTAGCCACTGCTTGCAAAAGTGCATCGCCCACGCCATGCCCAAGGGTGTCGTTAATCTTCTTAAACCCATCTAAATCTAGAAACATTAATGCCACTATTTGTTGGGTTGTGTCTGCCCATTTTAGACACTCATGAAGCCGTTCATCAAATAGATTGCGGTTAGGTAAGCCTGTTAAAGGATCGTGGTTTGCTAGATAGTTGAGGCGGTCTTGCGAGAGAAGCAACTCTGCATTCGATCGAGATAGCTCTTGGGTGGTGCGCCGCAATTCTTCTTCAATGGTTTTGCGCTGGGTGATATCTCGAATTACGCCGACTAAAAATAGATTTCCGGCTGCGTCTTTGTGCAGCGATCGCTTGGTTGCAATTTGATAGGTGACTCCCTCTAAGCTGGTAAATTCTTCTTCGTGTTCGACTTCAGTTTCATACTTAAAAACGAGTTCGTCTTGCTGTTTAAAAATATTGGCTTCGTGTTCAGAAAATATCTGATGATCAGACTTGCCAATTAGTTCTTTGATGGGTCTTCCTAACAGTCTTGAATAGGCTTCATTTAACACAATCCACCGATGACTTTTATCTTTTACAAAAATAGGGTCAGGAATGGTGTTGATAATGCGATGCAGAAATTCTTTCGATCGTTTGAGTTCTTCGTCTGAGTGGGCAATATCGCTAATCATCACGATTACCGACACTGATAACGCGACTAGAGGAGGCACCAGCGGCACAATCCAGCCTCCTAAAAAGGACAGATAGCAGATGACGGTCAGCCCAAAACTCAGAACCCCGATCGCGATGATTGAGCGGCGCGGCGATCGCAGTTGCCAACTCAAGTGGGTGCCTGCAAAAGCCCAAGCCAAAATCCATAGCCATTCTCCAGGCTCGACCCAAACCTTGAGCAGGGTGCGCCCGTCTAGGGTGGTGCTGATAATTTGGCTAATAAAGTTGGCTTGTAGCTCTACCCCAGGCATTGGCTCTGAGGCAGTTGTCCACGAACTGCTGTAGGGGTTGGGGGTAAAGTCTTTGAGGCTAGTGGCAGTTGAGCCGATTAAAACAATGCGATCGTGCAATCTCTCGACTGAGACGCGCTCCTCTAAAATATCTGTGACTGAAACGGTGTCAAAGTAATGGGTCGGCCCTCGAAAGTTTGCCAGAATTTGGTAAGCCCCATCATCTGCCTGAGCATAAACCCCATCGTTGGAGCGAAACTGGGGAAACACGGCTCGATCGAGCTGTAGATATCGAGAATTTTGGGGGGCAGCTTGTTCTCGAATGCCAAAGGCTTTGAGATAAACCAGGGCTAGTTTTAAGGAGAAGCTTTTATGAACTTTGCCATCTGAACTTTTTGGCCAATAGAGCAACGATCGCCGGACTTTGCGATCGGGGTCAAAAATGACGTTGTTAAAGCCCACTTGGTCAAGTTGGGCTAACGCCGGAGGCGGGGCTACGCCATCGCTTTCGTGATCTTTGAGTTGCTCGACTCCGACTAGGTGCGGCATCTCGCGAAACGTTTCGAGCAACTCTGAGTGACCCGCTCGACTGGGCAAATCGCGATAGAGGTCAAGTCCGATCGCTCGCGGTTTGGCAGCCCGAATTTTTTGCAAAAGCTGCGTCAGCGTCGCATCTGAGATCGGCCAGTTGATTTGCTGTAAATCTGATTCACTCAGTCCGATGATGACGATGCGATCGTCCCTCGGTTCTAGGGGGCGCAATCGAAAAAACTCATCTAACGCGCCTAGCTCCCAGGGTTGCAGCAGCCCAGTCAATCGCAGCGCAATCACACACCCTGCCACCCCGGTAGCCGTGATCCAAACTCGACCTCTTTCCCAAACTGCTTGAGTTAACCCTGCCCAGATAGGCTTTTGCCGTTTATTGGACTGCACCATCGGCTGACTTTGGAAAAGACTGATGACTATATTAATCGTAGGTAAAGCATTTTATCATAGGCTTTAGCGACGCAAAAATTAGTGAGTTTGCTGGAGCCACTCAATCACCTGGTCAGCAAGACGAACATTGCTCAGGCGATCGACTTCACGAATTCCAGTCGGGCTGGTGACGTTCACTTCTGTTAAATAACCGCCGATCACGTCGATGCCAACAAACACCAAGCCATCGCGTTGCAGGGTGGGTGCAAGCTGGGTGCAAATTTCGTGGTCTCGTTCTGTCATATCTACAGAGGCGACTCGTCCGCCTACGGCCATGTTGCCCCGAAAATCAGTTCCGGTAGGGATGCGATTGACGGCCCCGATCGGGCTGCCGTTGAGCAAAATAATGCGCTTATCGCCGTCTTTGGCTTCTGGCAAATAAGTCTGCACCATCACAGGCAACTTGCCTTGAAGTGTGCTGATCTCAACCAGCGAGTTAAAGTTGCGATCGCTCGGTTCTAAAAACAGAATTCCTTCTCCAGCTTTGCCGCCTAGGGGTTTGAGAACGGCCGCTCCTTTTTTCTCTAAAAATTGCCGAATCACAGCTTTATCTTGACTGACGATCGTTTCAGGAATCGCCTCGGTAAATTGCAGCGCATACATTTTTTCGTTGGCGGCTCGAATGCCGCTGGGCGAGTTGATCACGCGGGTTTTAGCCGGGTCAACATAATCCAGAATGTAAGTCGCATAGAGATAGGCCGTATCGACGGGGGGATCAGTTCGCATGAACACCGCGTCCATCGTTTCGAGGGGACAAAACGTGGGGGAGTCGAGCGAAAACCAGGACTCGATCGTCACCCAACGCCCCTCCACCAGCGTCACCGGGGTTAGATGCACCTGCTCTAGCATTGCCCACGCTTTGCCGTCGATGACGCTCAACCGATTTGCCTGAGTCATCCAGACTTCGTGCCCCAACTCTTGCGCGGCTTCCATCAAGGCGATGCTGGTGTCGTGAGTGGGGTCAAGCCGATGGATGGGGTCAATAATGAATGCAAATTTCACAGTAATGTCCTTAGGCGGCTCTAAATCTGGTTAGTTAGCTGGCAAGCAGGGGGTCAAGTTTTCCCTGGCGATCGAGGGCGTGAATGTCGTCACAGCCACCGATATAGTGATCGTTGATGAAAATTTGAGGCACCGATCGTTTGCCGTTGGCCCGCTCAGACATTTTGGCTCGTCCGGGTTCGTCGCCGTCAAGATTATATTCAGTGTAGTCAACGCCTTTGCTCTGGAGCAAAGATTTTGCACGAATGCAGAAGGGGCAAGTGCTCCAAGTGTAAATCTCAACGTTAGCAGCCATAGTTTTTCGTCATTAGCAATATTTCTTCATTTTAGAGGAGGCTGGGAAGATTGTGTGTTGCCCTGGCGCAGCGCTGCGATAATTTGCAGATTGGCCTTGGGAAAGGGAAACTGGTCAAGCTCATCTAGCGTCACCCAGCGAATTTCATCACACGCGATCGCCTGTGGCTCTCCGCTTAAGTGGCGGCAGTGATGGACATTGAGCGTCACCCGAAAATGGCTATAGGCATGATCGACGACGACCAGACGATCGCCCACTGCGATTTCAATGCCCAACTCTTCGCGAATCTCACGCTGAATGCACGTCTCGATCGTTTCTCCAACTTCGACCTTGCCGCCCGGAAACTCCCACAAGCCGCCGAGCAAGCCATCTGGTTTGCGGCGATCGATGAGAATCTGTCCCCGATCGTTCCAAATCACGGCCACGCCAATCTGTTTGTGAGGCACCGGAGCACGAGTTTCTGACATCGGTATCTGAGATTGAATCTCTAAATTGTAAGCCTGACAGTGCCCTCGCCACGGGCAAACGCCGCAAGTAGGATTGCGAGGCGTGCAAACCGTCGCCCCCAAATCCATCAACGCCTGATTAAAATCTCGTCCCTGCTGGGGAGCGACTAAATCCTGCGAGAGCTTCCACAGTCTGGGCAGCGCGTTGGCGATCGGCACCTCCAAGGCGATCAGCCGCGCCAAAACTCGCTTGACGTTTCCATCCAAAATCGCCAGAGGCTGATTAAACGCGGCGCTGAGAATGCCTCCTGCCGTGGTGCGCCCAATGCCAGGCAGCGCCATCACCGCTTCTAGCTGAGTCGGAAACGTTCCGTTGTGCTGCTGCATTATGGCTTGAGCGGCTCGATGCAGATTTCGAGCACGGGCGTAATATCCCAATCCTTCCCAGGCTTTGAGAACTGATTGCAGATCGGCCGCCGCGATCGCCGCGATCGTCGGAAACTGCGTCATCCAGCGATCAAAGTAGGGAATCACCGTTTTCACCTGCGTCTGCTGAAGCATGATCTCAGAAACCCAAATCGCGTAAGGCTCTCGCGTTCGTCTCCAAGGCAGATCGCGCCCAGACTGCCCATACCAGGTGAGCAGAGAAGCTCGTAACTCTAACACAGCAAAAGACGGCAGACCGTCAGGGCGATCTGCCGCTATTCGATTCAGTTTCACGGTGGAAATCACCCCACGGGGGCAGGTCAGGGTTAAGTCAGCGACAATTATGGCTTGTCAGACAAGCTAGACTCAGCCACTTGAAAGGCGGTCTCAAACGTCATGCGCTGTTCGGCATTGCGGAGAAAATAACCGCTCATCATCGCAGATGCCAAGAGCCGACCTAGATGCTCGCGGCTCGTTGTAATAGTGACATCGAAGTTATCAGAAGGCAACCCACCCAACAAGCCAATGATGTTGCGCTCCACAACTTGAAACACATCAGCAGAAGACGGCTTTGAAAGTTGAGCGATCGTTTCGGGGCTGAGAGACTGGACGTATTGCCACAGTAGCCCAGACTCGCCGTTTTTGATGAACTCTGGAACTTGATTAGATGTATCGTTCACGTTTATCAACCTCACTCAGAGGACGGAATCAACTTTTGTTAGACCTACTCTAACAACAGAACTGAGTCCTGTAAGTAGGTGGAACCGAACCGAAGCAGGGGGGATGCTACGAGACTAGCTGGCCAGATATTCTCCCATGTCGCCTTTGCGCTTGCGGAGTTTGGTGAGAGCCTCGCGCTCAATCTGACGAACGCGCTCACGGCTGATGTTAAGCTGGTCGCCGATTTTCGCCAAAGTCAGGGCTTTTCCATCTTCTAGACCAAAGCGCAACGCTAGCACCTCTCGCTGCTGGGGAGTGAGATCGGCCATAAGCGCCTCTAGATCGTTGCGGAGCGCGGTTTGAGCCGCAAAATCTTCGGGTGATGGCCCGGTGTCTTCTAGAAGCTCACCAAGCTCGGTATCTTGGTTGTCGCCAACTCGCAGATCGAGAGAGAGCGGAGATCGCGCCCGCTCTAGGTATTCACGCACCTGTCGGGGAGTCAGTTCAAGCTCTACAGCAAGCTCTGCGGCAGTGGCGGCCCGCCCCAGTTTTTGAGTCAGAGCACGCTGGGCTTTTTTGATCTTGTTGAGCTTTTCAGTGATGTGAATCGGTAGGCGAATCGTGCGACCTTTTTCGGCGATCGCACGGGTGATGGCCTGCCGAATCCACCAATAGGCATAGGTTGAAAAGCGATAGCCTTTGGTGGGGTCAAACTTTTCAACGCCGCGCTGCATCCCGATCGTGCCTTCTTGAATCAGATCCATCAGGTCTACGTTGCGTTTAGTATATTTCTTGGCGACGGAAACAACGAGGCGCAGATTTGCTTCTACCATGCGGCGTTTGGCAATTTCGCCTTCTGAGATGATCTGCTGCACCTCGGCTTCAGACAGCCCCGTTTGCTGCAACCATTCTGACAGATTTGGTTCGCGCCCTAGGGTCAGAGCCATCTCTTCTTTAACGTGGTTGATCGACGAAAGCCGCTGCACCTGCTTGCCGTAGAGAATTTCCTGCTCGTGGGAGAGAAGGGGAACACGACCAATTTCACGTAGATAAGCTCGAACGGAATCGGTGGGAGTCTGGGCTGTCTTCATAAAACTGGATGGGATAGAAATGACGGATTATTAAGTATTCGTAGAACAATCTGAGAACGGTAGCAGCCCTGGCAGGTGCTTCATGAGAGAAGCGCAGTTGAGCGAGGTTGGAGCGGCGGATGCCTTGCTTTGAGAGGGAGGCTCAGACGAGATGTTTTCTGGTTTCAACGCTTGGGAGTTGTCCTTTCAAAGGCTGGTGAAGAGCTTCTCAGGTGACATGAGTGTCTTGTAATGCTTTATTAAGATTATGTCTGAGTTCGTTAACAAAAGTAAAGATCCTGAGAGCTATTTCTTTACTTTGAGGAACTTTGAGGAGTGAGAGAGGCGGAAGTGCTGGGAATTTTGACCGTATCGGTAGCCTAGCGAGAAACCAATCTTAGGAATGCATCTTTTGAAACAGAACCTCGTGAATCGCGGAATGCCAGGGCGATCGCTCGTGAGTTCTCAACGATTGATTCCGGGTTTCGGCATTCTGTCGTCTAGCCTTGAAGCGTTGCTCACCGTCAAGCATCGCACATTATATATAGATACTCTGACCCTACACAAAGTCACATCTGCCGGGTGGTAGAAGACTGTAATATCAGTGTAACTTCCATAACACGAAACAAATAGGAAAAGAAAAAGAAGAAGCTTGAAGTTATAACATTTCTGGGGGGTTTTTTGCGTCGGGTTTCAGACCTTTAGCCCCAGAATTGGTGACTAGGGGGCATATCCGTCTGAGCAACTGCCGCAAAAACGTTCATCTAAGTTTTTGGGAGCGATTCTCCTAGTAGTTCACCAATTCAACTTTGATTAGTACAGATCTTTGGCGATGATGCGATAGTCTTGGGCTTCCGACCCTTGGGGGCACGCCCCCAAACCCCCATTGGGGGACGGTTGCCTCCCCCAAACCCCCTGCAAACGAACTCTTGGCTAAGTAGTTCGACATGACTCATCAGAGTTAGTTTGGCGGACTACTAGCCTCTAGAGCGCCTTCTGGCGTGGACGCTGAAGGTCGCTCTGAGGAAAGGATTTCGGGGATTGCTATTGGAGATATTCTTGCAGCGATCGCACCGTGAGCGGCTGAGATTGCAGCGATCGAATCGCGGCCGCTGTTGCTCTGGCACCTGCGATCGTGGTGATGATGGGGATCTTGTAGCTCAACGCAGTGCGACGAATCAGGCGATCGTCGGTCAGCGCTTCTTTGCCCGTCGGGGTGTTGATAATGAGTTGAATTTTCTCATTTTTGATCGAATCTAAAACGTGAGGTCTACCTTCATGGAGCTTGAGCACCAGCGCGACTTCTAGACCGCTTTCGATCAAAACTTTGCGGGTGCCTTCGGTGGCGACGACGCTAAAGCCTAGATCCATCAGGTCTTTGACCACGGGGACGACGGCCGCCTTTTCGCGATCGTTCATCGACACAAACACGGTGCCTTTGAGCGGTAGGCGTTGACTGGCAGCGAGTTCTGCTTTGGCGAAGGCTTTGCCAAAATCGGTATCGATGCCCATAACTTCTCCGGTCGATCGCATTTCAGGGGCCCAGAATGGTATCGGTACCGGGGAATTTGTCGAAGGGCAACACCGCTTCTTTGACGGAGATGTGTTTAGGAATAATTTCTTCGGTGAAGTTTAACTCTGCCAGGGTTTTGCCAGACATGACGCGGGCAGCAATTTGGGCGAGGGGATGCCCGATCGCTTTCGACACAAAAGGGACGGTGCGCGATGCGCGAGGATTCGCTTCTAAAATAAACACCTGCTCACCTTGGACGGCAAACTGAATATTCATTAAGCCGACGACTTTGAGGGCTTTGGCCAGCGCGATCGTCCAAGTGCGGATCTGATTCAGCACAGGTTCTGACAAGGTGATCGAAGGAATCGAGCAAGCCGAGTCTCCAGAGTGAATGCCGGCCTGTTCGATGTGCTCCATAATGCCGCCGATTACAACTTCGCCGCTCATATCCGCGATCGCGTCTACATCGACCTCGATCGCGTTTTCTAAAAAGTGGTCGATCAAAATCGGGTGATCGGGTTCGATCTGCACGGCGTAGCTCATATAGTGCTCTAGCTCGGCATCTGAGTAGACGATTTCCATCGCTCGACCGCCCAACACATAGCTAGGACGAACCACCACGGGATATTGAATTTTTTGGGCGACTTCTCGCGCCGACTCATAGTTGCGGGCAAGTCCGTTAGGAGGCTGCTGAATGTTGAGTTGGCGGAGAATCTTGTCAAATCGCTCTCGGTCTTCGGCGATGTCGATTGAGTCAGGTGAGGTGCCCCAAATTTTGGTCTTGGGGTGTGACTTCAGCGCCGCTTGTAGCGGAACTGCCAGCTTGAGCGGAGTTTGTCCGCCGAACTGGATGATCACCCCTTCGGGATTTTCAGCTTCGATGATGTTGAGAACGTCTTCTTTAGTCAACGGCTCAAAATAGAGCCGATCGCTGGTGTCATAATCCGTCGAAACGGTTTCGGGGTTGGAGTTGACCATGATCGTCTCAAACCCATCGGCACCGAGCGAGAAAGAAGCGTGACAGCAGCAATAATCAAACTCAATGCCCTGCCCGATCCGGTTCGGCCCGCCGCCCAGGATCATGACTTTGCGGCGATCGGACGGCAGCACCTCGGTTTCTTCTTCGTAGGCGGAGTAATAGTAAGGAGTCAGAGCCTCAAACTCAGCCGCGCAGGTGTCTACCGTCTTATAGACGGGGATCACGCCCAGAGACTTGCGATAAGCCCGCACCTCATCTTCATGAGTCTTGGTGGCAAAGGCGATTTGACGATCGCTAAACCCTTGCCGCTTAATGGCATACAGTTTATCTTTGTCGAGACTTTGCAGCGTGGTGCGTTTGAGCATTTTTTCGGTTTCTAGCAAGTCGTGCATCTTGTCTAAAAACCAGGGATCGATGTTAGTTAGCTCATAAATTTCGTCAACGGTCATGCCCATTTGCATCGCGTGGCGCACGGTGAAGATGCGTTCTGGGTTTGGGGTGCGAAGTCCGGCTCGAATTTGTTCAAGACTGGGCAGCATTTCTTGGCGATCGCAGCCCCAACCTGCCCGTCCGGTTTCTAACGAGCGCAGCGCTTTTTGAAACGACTCTTGAAAGGTGCGCCCGATCGCCATGGCCTCACCCACAGACTTCATCTGTGTCGTCAAAACCTGCGACGCGCCGCTAAATTTCTCAAAGGCAAAGCGAGGAATTTTGGTAACGACGTAATCGATCGTGGGTTCAAAGCTGGCGGGCGTTTTTTTGGTGATGTCGTTGGGGATCTCATCCAGAGTGTAGCCAACGGCGAGTTTGGCGGCCATTTTAGCGATCGGGAACCCGGTCGCCTTGGATGCCAGGGCCGAACTGCGCGACACACGAGGATTCATCTCGATCACCACTAGCTCACCCGTCACCGGATTGATCGCAAACTGGATGTTTGAGCCGCCTGTCTCGACCCCGATTTCGCGAATGATCTTGATCGATGCGTCGCGCAGCCGTTGATATTCTTTGTCAGTGAGGGTCTGAGCCGGAGCCACGGTGATCGAGTCGCCCGTGTGGATGCCCATCGGGTCAATGTTCTCGATCGAGCAGATGATCACGACGTTATCGGCAAGGTCACGCATCACTTCTAGCTCATACTCCTTCCAGCCGAGCAGAGATTTTTCGATCAAGATCTGAGACACTGGGCTGGCATCTAACCCGGTTTGAGCAATCTCCTCAAACTCTTTTTGGTTATAGGCAATGCCGCCCCCGGTGCCGCCCATTGTGTAAGCAGGGCGAATAATTAAGGGATAGGTGCCGATTTGTTGGCCGATTTCGCGAGATTCTTCTAGGGTTTCTGCCAGACCAGACGGGCACACGGCGACCCCGATCCGTCCCATGGCTTCTTTGAATAGCTTGCGATCTTCAGCCATCTCGATCGCCGGAAGTTTTGCGCCAATCAGTTCGACGTTGTATTTATCCAGGGTTCCGTTTTTTGCCAGCGTGACCGCCAAGTTGAGGGCTGTCTGTCCCCCCATGGTGGGCAAGAGCGCGTCGGGGCGTTCTCGCTCGATAATCAACGCCACTAATTCAGGGGTCAGTGGCTCAATGTAGGTGCGATCGGCGGTTTCAGGATCGGTCATGATGGTCGCTGGGTTTGAGTTGACCAGGATCACTTCATATCCTTCATCTCGCAGCGCTTTGCAGGCTTGAGTGCCAGAGTAGTCGAATTCGCAGGCTTGCCCAATCACAATGGGGCCGGAGCCGATGAGCATGATTTTGTGGAGGTCTTGGCGACGAGGCATAGTGAAGTTAAAGCCGTTGAGTTTAAATCCAACTCATTGTAGAGGCTTTCATTTACAGAATTGTTACGGCTTTATCCATTCCCAAAATTTGTTAGCCGTGATGATCAGGGCAGAAGAAGCGGAAATAGAGAAATCAGGGAATTGAGTCACGTTAAGTTTTAATACTCAGAACTCCGAATTCTTCTGGGAATTCGGAGTTCTGAGAAGTCCTGTCTGGGGGTTACCGCACGGCTCCGGCATATCTAACCAATTGACATAGGCGTTGCCGTAAAGTTTCTAGACCTAGACGATCGCTAGCTGAGATAAACGCCCCCTGCGGAAACTCTTCTTGGGCCAAGCTCAGATTTTCGCCGTCTACCTGATCGATTTTGTTAAACACCAAGAGAACCGGGCCCGGCGCGATCGGCATTTCTGACAAAATTTTCATCACCGATCGGATCTGATTTTGCCAAGCTGGGTGCGACAAATCTACGACGTGAAGCAGGGCATCGGCTTCGGTGACTTCCTCTAACGTGGCGCGAAAGGCATCGACCAACGAGGGCGGCAACTCGTGAATAAACCCCACCGTATCGGTCAGCAGCAGCGAAGTCGATTCATGACTGACAGGATCGATCACCTTCAATCGCCGCGTGGTCGGGTCAAGGGTCGCAAATAGCTGGTCGGCGGTGTAGACCTCGGCATTGGTGAGAGCGTTCAGCAAGGTCGATTTTCCGGCGTTGGTGTAGCCGACGACCGCGATCGAGGGCACTTCTTCGTGCTGTCGGCGCTGCCGCATTCGCGATCGGTGCGCCTGAAGCTGGGTCACTTGTTGCTGCAACCGCGTGATGCGACGCTGAATCGATCGCCGCTCGGTCTCTAACTTCGTTTCACCAGGGCCGCGGGTGCCGATGCCGCCGCCGAGTCGAGACATCGCCTGCCCTCGACCCGACAATCGCGGCAACCGATATTCAAGCTGGGCTAACTCAACCTGCAATTTGCCTGCCCCCGACTGAGCGCGCTGGGCAAAAATGTCGAGAATCACTTCGGTGCGATCGACGACCCGCACCCCAATCAACGCCTCTAAATTGCGAACTTGGGTGGGAGAAAGATCGCGATCGAACACAACTAAGCTGGCCCCGATCGTCTGGGCCGTAAGCGCGATTTCTTGCACTTTGCCTTCACCCACCACCGTTTGAGGATGGGGACGCGGACGCTTCTGCTTCAATGTTTGTAGGACTTCTCCCCCAGCCGTCTCGACCAGTCGCCCAATCTCCGCCAATCCATCTTTAAAGGCTTGCTGCGATCGGTTGTCGGTCAGCAGCCCGACGACTAAAACCTGATCGTGATCGCGATCGACCTGTTGGGCCGTATATTCACGCCGAAACTCAGCTTCTAGCCCCTCAACAAGCTCAATCAAATCTTGCTCGGCAATTTCATCTAGGTTGAGAATGGGCGAAACTGTCCAATTAGCTTCTGGGTGAGGCACCAAGTGCGCTAGATAGCCCCCCTTGATATAGCCCGTCGCGCCGCCGCCCCGTCGCTCAAATCCGCCGCCTGTCAAAGGCAGCATCACCAGCGCATCCAGTCTTTGCATGGCCATTGCTGTCAGGGCTGACTCTCCCGGCGGATCTTGCTTTAACTGCGTCGCCACACAGCGAATGCCGCACAGCCGCTCGGCCCCATAGCGGGGTAACTCTGCCGCAGGAATCTGAGTCTGGCGCGGGTTGCCGACCCCGACGCGCAGCACCTGACCTCGCCGATTGATATAGGTACACACGGGTTGAGCGATCTCGGTGCTAATGGCCGCTAGCCGTTGAGCAAACTCTGAGGTCGTGATGCGATCGCCCGGTAAGCGCTGGTGATAAAGCCGCTGCAACTGCTTAAGCTGACTGGACTTCAAGCCTTGAAGATTTCCGTAGACTGTCTCGATAAATGCCACTCGCCAAACGCAACTCTTTTAGTTTAGATCCCCGATTGACGGTGTGCTTCATCGTCGATTGATATTCGATTTGACCTCACTCCGCAGAAACCCTGACAGGACTGAGATCGCGCTGCTTTTTCTCAGCGATCGGGCCGTTAATATTGCTTAAAGCTTCTGCAAACTTGGTAAAAATACTAGATCGGTTTTCAGTAAGTTGTGCCAATTTGTATTTAGATTCTCTAAGCGCTACATAAACGTCCCAGTTGTCCTTCTGAATCGAGATTTAGAACTGGCACGATCGCGGGGTTTCAAGCGCTAGCGCGTCTAGCCCATCTCACCATTTAATTTTGCTCTCATCGCTGCTGTTCTGTTAAAGGATGGCAGCTTTTTTAATGGCGGTTTGGTAAGCATTTGTTACAGAAATCCCATGGCCTTCAAATTGTGTCGTCTACTGAAACAATGTGGAGAAATACGGCTCTCTAAAACTCTCTGCTGAAAAGGATTTCAAGGTTAACCAGGCTCGGCTGCGCTGCTCAAACTAGCCAGAAAAGAGCCGAGGTGTGAGTCAGTAGATCTGACGATTTCCTTAAGACTTGACCTCGATCGACAATCCTCGTTAGAAAATCCATGTCTGGAGTTGCCGCATCTCGCGCTCTAGATGCCCACTTTTACGTCGTCATTTTTTAGGTTTATCGCCATGAATAGTAACGGACTGCCGCCAAAACAAGGACTCTATGATCCGCAGTTCGAGCACGATGCCTGCGGTGTCGGGTTTATTGTGCACATGAAGGGCGAAAAGTCACACGCGATCGTTGAGCAAGCATTGACCATTCTTGTCAATCTTGAGCATCGCGGGGCGTGCGGATGTGAAACCAATACTGGAGACGGAGCGGGCATTTTGATGCAGGTGCCCCACAAGTTTCTCAAGCGGGTGGCAGCCCTAGAAAACGTCACGCTGCCTGATGCCGGAGAGTATGGCGTGGGCATGATTTATGCGTCGCCCGATCGGGCCACTCGCGCCCAGAGTCGGCAAATTTTTGAGCAAGTCGTGGCAGAAGAAGGTCAGAAGGTTTTGGGCTGGCGCGATGTGCCGACGAATCATGACTCGCTGGGCAACACGGCAAAGTCTAGCGAACCGTTTATGCAGCAGGTGTTCATTCAGCGTGCTGCGGAGATGACGAACGACACCGATTTTGAGCGGAAGCTGTATGTGATTCGCAAGCGATCGCACAATGCAATTCGGGCGACTCAGATTGATTTGTGCTGGTATCCGGCGAGTTTGTCGTGCCGCACGATCGTCTATAAAGGAATGCTGATGACCGCGCAGGTCGGGCAATATTATCCTGAACTCAGCGATCCCGACATTGAAAGCGCGCTGGCGCTGGTGCATTCTCGATTTAGCACCAACACGTTTCCAAGCTGGGAACGATCGCACCCTTATCGCTACATTGCCCACAACGGCGAGATCAACACGATGCGCGGCAACATCAACTGGATGAATGCCCGTCAGTCGCTGTTTGAGTCAGAGCTATTTGGCGACGATATGCAGAAGATCCAGCCTGTGATTAATGTTGAGGGCAGCGACTCCACGATTTTTGACAACGCGCTCGAACTGCTGGTGTTATCGGGTCGATCGTTGCCCCACGCCATGATGATGATGATCCCCGAACCGTGGACGGCCCACGAGTCGATGAGCGACGAGAAAAAAGCGTTTTACGAATATCATTCCTGCTTAATGGAGCCGTGGGATGGCCCTGCGTCGATCGCTTTCACCGACGGCACGATGGTGGGTGCGGTGCTCGATCGGAATGGTCTGCGTCCGTCTCGCTATTACGTCACGAAAGACGATCTGGTGATCATGGCATCTGAGGCGGGCGTGTTGCCGATCGAGCCTGAGCGAGTCGCCTCAAAAGGTCGGTTAGAACCCGGACGGATGTTTCTCGTCAACATGGAAGAAGGGCGCATCGTTGCCGACGATGAGATCAAAAACCAAGTCGCCACCGAGCATCCCTATCGTGAGTGGATCAACCAGCACATGGTCGAACTCGCGACGGTGAAAGACGCTCCAATGGAGGCAGATGAAACCTTTACCCCGATTATTCAGCGTCAGACTGCTTTTGGCTATAGCTTTGAAGACTTGCGGCTGTTGTTAACCCCGATGGCGCGAGATGGCGTAGAAGCAGTTGGGGCAATGGGTGCCGACACGCCGCTTTCGGTCTTGTCTGACCGTCCTAAGCTTCTCTACGACTACTTTCAGCAGCTATTTGCTCAGGTCACAAATCCGCCGATCGACTCCATTCGCGAAGAGATTATTACGTCAGCCGAAACCACGATCGGGTCGGAACGAAATCTTCTCAAGCCAGAACCCGAAAGCTGTCATCTGATCGAACTCAAAACACCGATTCTCAGCAATGAAGAATTAGCCAAACTCAAGCACATTGATGAAGGCGGCTTCAAATCAGTGACGCTGCCGATCGTGTTCGATCCCCAAAAGGGCGCAACCGGACTTGAGGCGGCGATGGAGCAGATTTGCGATCGGGCCAATCAAGCCATTGGGTCGGGCGCGAATATTCTGATTCTCTCCGATCGAGGCGTAAACCCAACAAATGCCCCGATCCCCGCGCTGCTTGCTGTCGCGGGACTGCATCACCATCTAATTCGGGAAGGCACTCGTACACGAGTCGGACTCGTCCTTGAATCGGGCGAACCTCGTGAAGTGCATCACTACGCGATGCTGATTGGCTATGGCTGCGGGGCGATCAATCCCTATCTGGCGTTTGAGTCGATGGCGGATATGATTCACCAAGGATTGCTGGTCAACGTCGATTACAAAACTGCTTGTAAAAATTACGTCAAAGCGGCCACCAAGGGAGTCACCAAAGTCGCCTCTAAGATCGGAATTTCCACCATTCAGAGCTATCGAGGTGCCCAGATTTTTGAAGCGATCGGGCTAAATCGGTCGATCGTCGATAAATATTTCACCTGGACAGCTTCGCGCATCGAAGGTGCCGATCTCGAAGTCATCGCCAAAGAAGCAGCGCTGCGGCACAGCCATGCGTTTCCCGATCGCGAGGTCAACGGTCACACGCTTGATGTGGGCGGCGAATATCAATGGCGCAAAGAAGGCGAGGCGCACCTCTTCAGTCCCCAAACGATTCACACGTTGCAAAAAGCAGTTCGTAGCGGCAGCTATGACGCTTACAAGCAATACGCCGCCTTGGTGAATGAGCAAGGTCAAAAGCACTACACCCTGCGCGGAATGCTGGACTTTAAGCAACGCGAATCGATCCCGATCGAGGAAGTTGAATCCATTGAAACCATTACCAAGCGCTTCAAAACGGGCGCGATGAGCTACGGCTCGATTTCTCAAGAGGCACACGAATCCTTGGCGATCGCCATGAACCGCATCGGCGGCAAATCCAACACGGGCGAAGGCGGCGAAGACCCCGATCGCTACACCTGGACAAACGATCGCGGCGACTCGAAAAACAGCGCTATCAAGCAAGTGGCATCCGGTCGGTTTGGAGTGACGAGCCTCTATCTGTCTCAAGCGCGAGAAATTCAGATCAAGATGGCCCAGGGCGCGAAACCGGGCGAAGGCGGACAGCTTCCGGGCAAAAAAGTCTATCCCTGGATCGCCAAAGTGCGTCACTCAACGCCCGGCGTGGGACTGATTTCGCCACCGCCGCACCATGATATTTACTCGATCGAAGACCTCGCCGAGTTGATTCACGATTTAAAAAACGCCAACCGAGCCGCACGCGTCAGCGTCAAGCTGGTGTCAGAAGTGGGAGTGGGCACGATCGCCGCCGGGGTTGCCAAAGCTCACGCCGATGTGGTGCTGATTTCTGGCTTCGACGGCGGCACAGGCGCATCGCCCCAAACCTCGATCAAACACGCAGGTCTGCCGTGGGAACTCGGACTCGCGGAAACGCACCAAACCCTTGTTCTCAATAACCTCCGCAGCCGCATCGTCGTTGAAACCGATGGACAGATGAAAACCGGACGCGATGTGGTGATCGCCGCCCTGCTCGGCGCTGAGGAATTTGGATTTGCGACCGCTCCCCTCGTGACGCTGGGCTGCATTATGATGCGCGTGTGCCACCTCAACACCTGTCCGGTTGGAGTCGCGACGCAAGATCCCCTGCTGCGGAAGAACTTCACAGGCGATCCCGCGCACACCGTCAACTTCATGACCTTCATCGCCCAAGAAGTCCGCGAACTGATGGCGAAGTTGGGCTTCCGCACGATCGACGAAATGGTCGGACGCACCGACGTTCTCGAACCCAAGCAAGCCGTCGAACACTGGAAGGCAAAAGGACTCGATTTCTCAAAAATCCTTTACCAGCCAGAAGTTGGGGATGATGTGGGGCGCTATTGTCAGATTCCGCAAGACCACGGACTCGACAAATCCCTCGATATCACGACGCTGCTTGACTTGTGCAAAGGCGCGATCGAGACGGGTTCACCGATCTCAGCCACCCTACCGATTAAGAATGTGAATCGCGCCGTCGGCACCATTCTGGGCAACGAAATCACCAAACGCCACTGGCACGGCTTGCCTGAAGACACCATCCAGCTTCACTTTCAGGGCAGTGCAGGTCAGAGCTTTGGCGCATTCGTGCCCAAAGGTGTCACCCTCAAGCTCGAAGGCGATGCCAATGACTATCTCGGTAAAGGCTTGAGCGGCGGCAAAATCATCCTCTATCCGTCGGCAAAATCCACCTTCGCTGCCGAAGAAAACGTCATCGCCGGAAACGTGGCGCTTTACGGGGCGACCTCTGGCGAGGTTTATATCCGAGGCATGGTCGGCGAACGCTTTGGGGTGCGTAACTCTGGTGTGAACACGATCGTAGAAGGTGTTGGCGACCACGGCTGCGAATATATGACGGGCGGCAAAGTCGTGATTCTCGGCAAAACCGGACGCAACTTTGCAGCAGGCATGAGCGGTGGGGTTGCCTACGTTCTCGATGAGCAGGGCGACTTCGCAACACGCTGTAATCCACAAATGGTCGGACTCGAAACCTTAGAAGATGCTGAAGAAATCGCTGACCTTCGGCAACTAATCCAGCAGCACGCCGACTACACCCAAAGCCAAAAAGCTTCTAAAGTTCTCGCCCACTGGGAGGAGATGCTGCCTAAGTTTGTCAAGGTGATGCCCAAAGATTATAAGCGGGTGTTGCAAGCAATTTCCTCAGCGATCGCCGCTGGCTTAAGTGGCGATGACGCGCTCACCGCCGCCTTTGAAGAAAACGTCCGCGATGTCGCCCGAATCGGCGGCAGCTAGTCCTTCGCATCCATACTTTGTAGGGCACTAATCACCTGCCCCTACTCCCTTAATCACCGCCACTTTTAAGACACCATCATGGGAAAACCAACCGGCTTTATCGAATTTCTTCGCGAGTTGCCCTCTGACCGATCGCCCCTCGATCGCATCCAAGACTGGAACGACATTCACCAGCCTATGCCAGAAGACAAACTCCGCACTCAAGGCGCACGCTGCATGGATTGCGGCATCCCGTTTTGTCACAGCGGCACGCTGATTAGCGGCATGGCAAGCGGCTGCCCTGTGAATAATCTGATTCCTGAATTTAACGATCTGGTCTATCGCGGACTGTGGCACGAGGCCCTCGATCGCCTCCACAAAACCAACAACTTTCCTGAATTCACAGGTCGGGTCTGTCCCGCTCCTTGCGAAGGCTCGTGCGTCCTCGGCATCAACAACCCGCCCGTCACGATTAAAAATATCGAATGCTCGATCGTCGATAAAGGCTGGCACGAAGGCTGGATCAAACCCGAACCGCCCACCAAACGCACAGGCAAAAAAGTCGCCATCATCGGCTCAGGGCCCGCCGGACTCTCTGCCGCAGCCCAGCTAAACAAGTCGGGTCACTGGGTCACAGTTTATGAACGCGCCGATCGTCCCGGCGGGCTGCTGATGTATGGCATCCCCAACATGAAGCTTGAGAAAGAAGAAGTCGTGCTGCGCCGCATCAAAGTTCTTGAAGACGAAGGCATCACGTTTATCTGCAACACCGAGATCGGCAAAGATTTGCCCGTCGAAATGCTGCTCAAAGACTTTGATTCTGTCGTGCTTTGCGTCGGGGCAACCAAGCCGCGTGACTTAGCGATCGCAGGTCGTGATCTCAAGGGCATCCACTTCGCAATGGATTTTCTCACCGCCAACACCAAAGCCGTTTTAGACCAAAGCAGCAACGGCACCTTTATTTCTGCTGAAGGCAAAGATGTCGTGATTATCGGCGGTGGCGACACCGGAACCGACTGCGTGGGCACCTCCCTTCGTCACGGCTGCAAGAGCCTAGTACAACTCGAAATTTTGCCCCAACCACCCCAAGAGCGAACACCCGATAACCCCTGGCCTGAGTGGCCCAAAGTCTATCGCCTCGACTATGGGCAAGAAGAGGCGGCCGCCAAGTTTGGCGATGATCCCCGTGGCTATCTCACGACTGCAACCCACTTCGAGGGTGACGAAAATGGACAAGTTAAAGCCGTCCACACCGTCGAGGTGAAGTGGGGGAAAAATGAGAAGGGACAGTTCATCCCGCAGCACATTCCCGGCACCGAGAAAGTTTTGCCCGCGCAGCTTGTCCTGTTAGCCATGGGCTTTTTGGGGCCTGAGCAACCCCTTTTAGACGCGCTAGGAGTCGATCGCGATGCCCGCAGCAACGTCAAAGCCGATCACGAAAAATACATCACCAGCATTCCTAGCGTGTTTGCAGCCGGAGACTGTCGGCGCGGTCAAAGCCTTGTTGTCTGGGCGTTTAACGAGGGTCGCGGGGCGGCTCGTGAGTGCGATCGCTATCTCATGGGCCACACTGACCTGCCCTAGAGTCGCTCACTCTTTAGACCCCACCACCATTTGCACAACAAACGGTAGGCCGCCTTCTTTGTGATAGCGGTCTGCCCATTCGCGGATCACCTCGTCTAGCTCTTCGAGGGCCCGATCAACCCGCTCTGGCGGAATATCTAATTCCTCTAAAACTCGCATCACTTGGCTTTGACGATCGGCCCAATCTTTCATCAGTCGAAAAAATCGCGCCGTGTCTTCGACCATCACATAGGCCCGTTCTTCTTGATCATCGGGAGAATAAGAAGCGCGAGTCAACGCATAAAACGGCATCCCCCACGGGGAGTCGATGCGTGTGACGGTGCCTGAATAGATCAGACGACGCTTGATATGCTCTCCGAGCGCCTCACTCAGAGCCATTTTTTGCTCTTGAGGCAAGTCTTCTTGAGAGCGCCCGTGCAAAAACTCGACCAAATCGAGAAATTGAAACGAGTTGATCAATTGAGCATCGGGCAAGTTGGGCGGCAGCTTTTGCTCAATGTGACTTTTTTCGTCAGAGGTGAGGCTGGTGCCCGGAACCCGCGATCGCCCCGGTTGCCAGGGATATTGTTCTAACCAGACATAAGGGAGTTGAATCAGATAGCGAGGCTCTTGAGACCCCAGCATTTTCAGCAGCTTTCCCTCGGTGAGGGCTTGTCTGACTTCTTCCACGATCGCTTTAACGCGCTTTGGCTCAATGTGGTGCAAATGCCCTGTCATTCGCAGGTTGCCTTCTTGCTCTAGATACGTGGTGTAGATGGCGCATTTTGCGGCGGTTGCGGCGGCATCTAAAAACGCTCCGTGTCGGTGACCACTTGTTCGCATTGCGCTAAAAGCGAGATAGAGCATGATCTGATCCATCGAACTAGGGCTGAGGAGTTTGATCAGATCGAGGTCGTTGGGCATATCAGAAAAATTTATGAAGGAGCTAATACATCAAACTTCTGTGAATCTACGGGAACGCTAGCGATCGTAGAGAGATTGATTTCTAAAGTCAGGTGATTCATCAGAGAGGAGTTAGAGACAGAAATACTAAATCATTTAAGCAGTGCATTTTTAATTTTATTCATAATTGATGTTATTAAGTATTCTCTCTTAACTGTTCCCACTCAGTATACAAAGATCGGCAAAAAATCTAAACACAAAAATGGAAGCAATCTTTAATCGAAAGAGCCTCCATTTTGTGCTGACTAAACTATGTCGAGAAGGATCAGGAAACCTTGAGGAAATCAGTGAACGCTTAATCAAGCTAAGTCTTGCACCATAGACGTAGAAATGGACATAGAAACGAATGGGCCTTCAATTCGTCCACTGCCCCGATGAGCTAAGTAGGAACTTGGCGAGTCTGAGGGAGTCAACAGAGACGATTGGATAACCTGCTTCAACCCAGGCAAAGACTCAGTTGAGTGAAGACCGATCGTTAGAGAACCGATGAGCAAGCTGATCAGAGTGACAGAGGTTTGAGCACGCATAAATTGAGTCTGTTTCGATGTATCTGCTCACTGATACAGACTCTCTATCACTTGATCAGGACGAAGTAACGTAGTTTTTTCAGATCTAGTAATTCTACGTATGGAGCTTTTTAGGAAGCGCGGCAGTCCTTACGTAATATCTCGTAGAAGGCGATTGACTCTACTAAGATCCAGCTTCCACTGTGATTTATTTTACCAACAATAGAGATCCTGTCTCCTGATTTATACTGCTTTAGCTGGACATCGACTTCTGGAGCCAGCGTCACCAGCGCCCAAGTTTTTGGGATCGGCTTGGAGTCGGGCAGCGGGTCAAGGACGATCGCATAGTCTTGTTCACCGTGGCGCTCAAAAATGCCAGAAACATTCGATTGACTCTGAGGCGCACAAGACCGCGAAGCAGGCACCGGAGCACATCCACCAGCGGGATAAGCCTCTAGAAAATCTAAATAATAATGCTGCCAATGGAGCCAGTCAGGATCATCAAGCGTCTGGTTTAACAGCGGAATCACGGCAGCAGGCGCGATCGTGTCTTCTAAAAGGGCGTTTTGCAGCGATCGCACCGACAAGTCTCTTGGTTGACACTGTTGTTCGATGCACAGAGCGGCTGCCAGTCCTGCGGCTTGCCCAATTCCTAAAACCACAGGTTGAAGGCGAGTCGCCCCATTCGCCAGGTGAGTCACTGAGATATTTTTCTCACAGACCAAAAATCCGTCAGTGACTTCTGGCACCAGAGCGCCGTAGGGAATCGTGAAGGGAGTGCCTGTCCAACGTCCGCCCCAGCGCATTGATTTTGGCTTTAGCAAAATGTCGCCACTGGGGTAATGATGATCGTTGGCGTAGTTGCCGATCGCGATCGACTGGCAGATAGTCTCAGCAATCTCACAGCCTTGAGCCGTGGTTTTGATCGGCAGCGGGGCAACCTGTCCCTGCGGCAGCAGATCTTGCTCTCTCACCGTGACTAGCCCTTTTAGTCTTCGGCTCTCGCGATAATAAGGGTGAAGCGCATAGGCACCGCCCCCCAAAGTGTTTGGCGTTGGAATCGGAAAAACCTCCTCTGCTAGACCAAACCGCCGCCCCAACTGGGTTTGAATATAGTGGGCAAAGCCTTGAGTATGCCAGAGCGCTGCTTGCAAGAACTGCGATCGCTCCTCCGCCGAGCCGATCAGTCGCTCAACGCCTTCTCCATAATCGTTGCCTGCGATCGGCCAATTGATCATGAAGCGGTCTCCAGGCAAGCGTCCATAGTTCAAAAACTTCTCAGTTCCGTAATCGGCCCAAGCTTGAACGAATTTTGATGGGTTGTAGTCAGGCGGTGCCGCAATCTCTGGAGCCAGTCCAGTTTCGCCCCAATCTCGCAGCACGACCACCCACGTTGGCGCTTGCACCGGGTAGGTTTGGGTGAGCAGATTGGGCACGATCGGCGCACTCGGTTCCCCCCACTCAGACTGCAACTCCCAGCCCCAGCGATGGGGAATATCGCCCAAGGCGAGCAAATCTCCTAACTCCGTGCCGTCGATCGTGATCTGAGCAGCGATCGTGTAATCTGCAAAGCGAACGCCAGATGACGCGATCGTCCTGCTTTAAAACCTCCAAGGGCGCTTGGTTTTGAATCCAAGTCAGATTAGGCAGGTCAGCCACCCAATCGGCAAAAATCGCTGACCCAACCCGTGGATCGTAGGTGAAAAAACTCACCCAAGCATGGTCTAACCCTTCGGGCTGACGCTGCTGCAACTCTTTGAGAAAGGCACCCCAAATCCCGGTTTGAAAGGCGGCTAGCTCGTTGCCATCGGGGGCAGCTACTCCGGCACTAGTCAACATTCCGCCGAGCCAACAAAACTCGCTGACTAGAATTGTATTGGCTCCGCGCCGCGCCGCTTGAATCGCGGCCGCCGTGCCGCCCGTGCCGCCACCCACCACCAGCACATCAGTCTCAAGACTTTGCATTGAACAAATATCCACAACAAAAAGCTAAGGACATCGTACAAAAATGAAGTGCCCGGCTGCCAACAAATCATCAGAGCCACAGACTGAAAGGGATGAATCTCCATCCGCTTAGGGGTGAGGTTGTTGACTAACCAATGAGTTGATGCGCCAAACGATTGTGTTTTTCAACCAATGTTGGCAGTTCGATCGTGGTTAATCGACCCTGATCAACCACTTTTTGACCATTGATAAAGCTGTAATCTACCGCATTGACCTGACAGAAAATTATGGCTGCGATCGGGTCATGTTGAGCACCTGCAAACTCAGGACGATCGAGGTCGATCGCGATCAAATCTGCTGACATACCCGGCGCTAGAGACCCAATATCATCTCGTCCTAACACTCTTGCTCCGCCGAGGGTTGCCAACTCCAGAACCTCGCGTGCGGTCATCGCGGCGGCATTCAGTTCGCGAACCCGTGCCATCAGAAAAGCAGTCCGGGCTTCATTTAACAAATTTGAGCCATCATTTGATGCCGATCCATCGACTCCTAAGCCCACGGGAACTTGATGATCGAGCATTTTGCGAATGGGGGCCATGCCGCTGGCAAGCCGCATATTGCTACAGGGACAATGCGCCACCCCGGTGCCAGTTTTGCCAAACTTCTGAATGGCGCGATCGTCGAGTTGAACACAATGGGCGTGCCAGACATCTTCCCCTAGCCAGCCCACCGATTCTGCATAGTCGCCGGGTGTCATGCCAAAGGTCGCCAAACTATAGTCAATATCTGACTTATTTTCTGCGAGATGAGTATGCAGTCTGATGCCGGGATACGATCGCGCAAGGGCCGCCGATTCTCGCATCAGATCTTGAGACACTGAAAACGGTGAACAGGGTGCCAGCGTGATTCGCAGCATCGCATGACGACTATTGTCATGATATTGCTCAATCAACCGTTGACTATCCTTCAAAATATCGGCTTCCTTTTCAACCACAGCATCGGGAGGGAGACCTCCCTGACTCTGCCCCACACTCATGCTGCCTCGACTGGCATGAAACCGTAGCCCAATTGCCTGAATAGCTCGAATTTCATCATCCAGAGTGCTGCCGTTGGGATAGATGTAGAGATGATCGCTTGCCGTCGTGCAGCCCGACAACATCAACTCGGCCGCCGCCATTTGAGCACTGATATAAACGGATTCTGGCGTGAGATTTGCCCAAATTGGGTAGAGCGTTTGCAACCAATTAAATAAATCGCAGTTTTGAGCCGCAGGAATGACACGAGTCAGAGTTTGGTAAAAATGGTGATGAGTATTCACAAGACCGGGAAGCACAACATACCGACCTTGTAGATCTAGAACTTCATCTGCGGTTTGAGGCAACTCTGGTGTTGTTCCAACCTGCTCAATCCCGTTGTCTCGGATTAACAGAGCCGCATTGTGGATTTCCCGTCGGGCTGCATCCATCGTGACTAGAGTATGAATATTCTTGACCAACAAGGTAGACATAGAGGCTCAAAATAAACGCTATGCTTGGTCTACAGCAATGACGAATGGATTGATGTATTAAAATTCACAATTTTAAGTAGTCAGAACAAAGTGACCGTCTGTAGTGAATGAGATAAGCTGTTTAAGCTCTTTATCTAAATCATCTATGTTTCTTCTTTCCATTGGCTCTTTAAGAAGCATAGTTCAGCGGCATAACGACCCTGTTCAGCGGTGGCAGATATCACCGAAACGAAGCAAGAGATTTATACCGTCCGCTCCACTGTGTTGTGTACGCCCAGCATGGGTGTGAACTAATGGGGTGAAAGTCCCCTGTCGGAGAACCAACGTCCAAATGATCCCAAAAGATCCGAGTGACGACAACGACTAGCTTAAGGTAAGGGCGTTTCCGCGAGGAAGGGTCTGAAGGAAGCCAGCGGCAAATCTGCGAGCTGACGGACAGAAACGTCATAGAAGGCTGAGATTCCTGTGGCAAGTGAGCACAACATCATGAAGCCTTTTGGTTCAGGGAACACAGTAAATGACGCAGTTGTGCAGAGACAGTTCACGTTCTTATCTGGGGAGATCTGCTCAAAGGGCGGTCTGAGGGTCTACGGGAGTCTGATTGAGGTCTAGCGGGAAACGGCTAGGGAGCCACGGAACCCTAAGGACATTCAGGCAGCGTGAGTCATGGCAACAGGACTCATGATTGAGCAGAAGTCAGCAGAGGTCATAGTAGCCAAACACTCACCGTAATGGGTGAGACAGGGTGAAGGGCTGAACCTTAGAAAGCAGGGAGGAGTTGCAAAGCTCGACTGGGCGATGAACCCGAACGGGGGAGCTATTTTGTCGGCGCTTAACTGCACAACCAGCCCTGGATATTCAGTTCTATTGAACTGGCTTGTCTAAAACTTTTCTGGGGACGCGCCCCGTGCGGAGCCGCACGCGGGGTGCCGTGGGGACTGGGGGAGAAAATCCCCTGGTTACCCGATTAGGTAGCTTATGGCTGAGTTTCAACATATGAATACTCTCGAATTTTCCTGTCCACTGTAACAATTGGGCAATTGTGAACTCTGGCTGTTGCGACGATGATTTGATCAGCAGGATCTCGATGAAAAGCCCCCGGTAATTGAGTTGATTCTACGCAAATGCGTGGCGTTAGCTCCAGAAAATTTATACCTGGATAAGCCAAAGCTTCATCCAACCATTTATCTACAGATCTGGGCAAGGTCAGCCGACCATATTCAACTAATTTGGCAACTTCCCAGCAAGAAATTGCACTGATTCCCAATCCCTGTGATTCTTGTTCTTGAATGTACTCATAGTATTCACGGGTAAGCTTTCCATCTCCATGCACCCACCAAATCCATATGCGAGTATCGAGTACAATCATCGTGTAACTTCCCAGTCATCTTGCGCCACAGGTTCAGTAGGATCAACATATTGAATCGTGGTTCCACGAAGAGGATAGCGGTTTTGTCCAAATTCTCTCCGTGGGCGAGACAAAATGATTACCTCAACTTGTTCGCCAGAATGAAATGGTAAATTTTCTAATGTTAACGTTTTGTCCTGATTAATGATCGTTTCGATACGATGTGCCAGCATAATCCGAAACCCTACAAAGGCTTACAACAATATTATAAGGTGTGAGAAGCCGCTACCAGCCTGCCCTGGATTGCTTCTCACTCCAGCTTCGTAGGGTTTCAAGCACTGTAGAGCCGCCAAGTTGCGCCGCTAAAACCACCATCAGGTGTTGGAGTATTTGGCGCAAGTCCAACTGTGGCATTGCCGGTACGACCGTCCAACCATCGAGAACCTTCCACATCCCCCAGGCACTTGAATGCGAGGATACCTGAGCTAATCTCAAAAATCTGCCACCTTGTCCCTGAGAATTGTTTATCCGTTCTAGGTGCAAGTCCAACCGTACCGTTTCCGGTACGACCATCTAGCCACCGGGAACCATTAACATTTCCCAAATACTTCAATGCGTAAATGCCAGAATCCACCTCAAAAACTTGCCAACGTGTACCTGTAAAAGCTCCGTCTCTCCGAGGAGCAAGCCCAACTGTACCATTTCCAGTTCTTCCATCTAGCCATCTGGAACCTTGAATATTTCCCATGCACTCTAGAGCAACAATATCTCGGTGTTTTGGCACAGCAGCAACAGCTTGCAATGTTCTGCTTCCGAAACTTTCAAACACGAGAGGAACTGCTGCCCCAATAGTTGACAGACCGCCAAGCTGTATAAAATGACGACGCTTCATACTTATGACCTCGCTACTTGAGTGTTTACTGGCTACCTAACTACTATTTCTGCCGTTTGAACTCCTATCAAACAGGATAAATGCCTCTCTCAGAGAAATTATGCTGTATGGAAACCGGATAACTCCCATTTTTTTAGAAATCATCCTGAATTCTCACAGGACAACTCTCCACTTTCGGGTAATTATACGGAATGGCGCTCAGGTTTTTCGATTCTAAGGGAGCCGCGAGTAAATTGTCTCGTTCCGATGAATCAGTCATGGCGCTGAGTCGATCGAGTCCCTGCCGTTGCTCGACTGGAACATAAATCAGGAAGAATTTACGATCGCCCCCCTTCCCCTTCCCCAAAAACGATCGCTTCCCTTCCCCAAAAACCTCACTATTCCAAAAATCAAAAAACTCCTGTAGAATACACCGCAGTGATGGAGTTGTGCCCCGAAGCCTGATCTACGAAATCAGACTCCGAGGTCTTCCATCCCTAGTTAGAACTAGTAACTTAGGAGGCGTTCATGATTGTACACCGTCGGCTTTGCTATGGGATCTTGAAAGGCTGGAATCAAGATCCTGCATACAGATTTCCCCCCAACCCAATGTCTGAGAGATCCGTGTTTTTGTCCTCTTTAACTTAACTAAGAGGACAAAAACTATGGCAGTTAGGACGATCGTTCCTAGCTCGATTTCGTTTACGGTTGAGTTGCGATGCTCAATCGAAAAACGTTATCGGGTGAGTGTGGTTTTGGATTTACAAGAGCGTTATCTCTTTGTGCCGTCTGGCATTCTCGTGAATGTTAGCGACAGCATTGAAGAGTTCGTCTCAGAACTGAGTGAGATTGCGTCTAATCAACTCGCGTTTCTGAAGTGGGATGGCACGAGTGATTTGACCACAGAGTATCAGATTGTTCGAGTGTTGCCTGGTTATCAGGTTGAACGTTCTTTAGTGAAATTCAACATTGTTCTGGGTGAGGGTTCATTAATTCAAGTAGAGGAGTTGCACAACAAAACCACCATTCAACTGTGATCAGTGTTAGGGAGTCGTTGCTAGATTTGGGGCGGCTCCCTAATTGAACAAATGGAGTAGCAGCCAAGAAGACGAACAACAAACTACGGCATAGGGCAACTAGGATGTAAGTCCCACGCCTGGTTATTCTGCAATATCTCTTTAACACTGCGATAATTCATTGTCGGTCGATCGTCATAAGGTTAAAAAGATGAGACTTCATCCCCATCTGCAAGCAAGTTATAGCTTTAGAGACCCCCGATAGATCGTGTCATTGGTTACGGTTGCCCTTGCCTCTTGAGGGAACGATCGGGAGTTTTTCTAACAACATCTAGGTGTTTTATCTGCGCCTAGAGACAACTCAGGGATGATCCTTCCACAACCAACTGCAAACTTAACGAATGCTCAATGGCAACGTCTCAACCCCTTAAATCCGCCTGAGAAGCCCACTGTGGGTCGCCCAAACAACGTTTTCGTGGATTCAGAACGGGTGCACCGTGGCGCGATTTGCCAGAGCGCTACGGTGCATGGGAGACGGTATCGGGACGGTTCTACCGTTGGCGACGCAGTGGCATCTGGAATCAGATTCTTCAGACCTTGCAGCAGCAAGCGGATGCCGAAGGCAAATTGAACTGGGAGGTTCATCATGTCGACGGCAGTGTGATTCGCGCTCATCAACACTCGGCGGGTGCAAAAAGGGGGCACTCGACCCAGAGAGTTCGCTCAGTGAGATTGAGCAAGTGCAGCAACGCGAAGCATTAGGACGCTCGAAAGGGGGCTTCAGCACCAAAATCCATCTGCGCTGCGATGGTAATGGACTGCCTATCACGTTTTTGCTCACCGTTGGAGAACGGCATGAAACCGTCGTGTTTGAGCAACTGATGGAACAAGGAGCCGTCAAGCGACCCCACCGAGGTCGTCCACGCTTGCGTCCTCATCGGGTGGTTGGGGACAAAGGCTATAGCAGTGGTGCAATCCGACGTTACCTGCGTCGTCGCGGCATTCGCTTCACCATCCCACGTAAGAGCAATGAGAAACATCGCGGTCGGTTTGACCAGGCGATCTACCGAACCAGAAATGTTGTAGAGCGTTGTTTCAATCGCTTGAAGCAGTTTCGCCGCATTGCAACTCGATATGAGAAAAAAGCGGAAAACTACCTTGCCATGCTGACTTTAGCTTCTATCCAACTTTGGTTGTAGTTTTAAAACACTCCCTAGACATCTGCGCCCACAGGGGTCGGCAACGTCTGCAAGTCAAATCGATAGTTTTCGATCACGGGGTTTGCGAGAAGCTGATCACAGATCTGGTCTAACTGCTGACGGGCTGAGTCTTCGCTGTCTGCGGCGATCGTCAACTCGACATATTTGCCAATGCGAATTTGCTCAACGTTGTGATGCCCCATGTGCGACAGCCCAGACTTGACTGCCGTTCCCGCAGGGTCTAAGACCGAAGGACGGAGGGTAACATAGATCTGAGCCTGATAGGTGTGAGTCACGGCCGTGTCCTGATTGCTAAAAAGACTGTCTTAAAGTGACAGCCTTTTTATTCTAAGACCGCAGCTAGATGAAAACAGCCGAACTTCTACAATTAGGGTAGACAACTTTTTAGACTCTCTTTGGACGATCGTACCTATTCTCATGAGAACCCGCACCCGCAGCCAAGAACGCCTCCTGACAACCTTAAAAATTCTCAACCGAGCCATCTCAGCCCAAGATCTTTATGTCGAACTTCGCAGCCGCGAGCAAAGCATGGGGCTGGCGACGGTCTATCGGGGTCTAGAAGCCCTGAAGCTAGAGGGAATGGTGCAGGTAAGAACGTTGCCCAATGGGGAGGCGCTCTATAGCCTGGTTCAAGAAGACAGGCACCATTTGACCTGTGTGCAGTGCGGTAGCTCGATTCCGATCGACGAGTGCCCGGTTCACAATCTAGAAGAACAGCTACATAAGTCTTATCAGTTTAAAATCTACTATCACATGCTGGAGTTTTTTGGCTTGTGCACCCAATGTCAAGCTGAGAACGATTGACACTCCCGCAAAAAAATTCCCACTCTGAGAGAAAACTGTAGTTTCTTCAGAATGGGCGAGTTTGGAGAGGGAGAGAATTAGCGATTCTAAGCTTTGCCGTTAGGGTCATCGACGATCGACAACATGCCTTGCAGCGTCGCCGGAATGCTGCGCGGGTCCATAAACATGACTTTGCTGCTGTCGCTCTTGCCCACGATCGTGCCCATCTCTAAATAGCTGAGGGCCAGCAAAACTTTGCCAGCTTCGGCGGCGCGGGGGTCGCCCTTCAACGCTTGAGTGACGATTTGAATCGCTTCAGCCGTCGCCTGGGCGCGAAGCACCTGCTGCTGTCGCTCGGCTTGGGCCTTGAGCACAATGCTCTTTTGCTCGGCTTCAGCGGCAAGAACGACAGATTTTTGACGGGCTTCTGCATCTAGCACTTGAGCTTCAGCTTTGCCCCTCGCAGAGTTGACGGCTGATTCTCGTTCTCCCTCAGAGGTCAACACCGAGGCGCGTTTGCGACGCTCGGCTGACATCTGCAATTCCATCGATTCTTGCACAGCCGTTGACGGAATGATGTCGCGTAGCTCGACACGAGTGACTTTCACGCCCCAGGGGTCGGTGGCCACATCGAGATCTCGCAGCAAGATTTCATTGATCTGCGCTCGTGCCGTAAACGTCTCATCCAACTCAATCTGACCCATCTCAGCCCGAATTTGAGTCAGAACTAGATTGACCACGGCAGCATTGAGATTTTGAACTTTGTAATAGGCCCGCTCCATGTCTACGATCTTCCAGTAGACGACCGCATCGACGGTGATCGAGACGTTATCGCGGGTGATGCAGGGCTGCGGCGGAATTTCTAGCACTTTTTCGCGCACGGTTTCTTGAAAGGCCAGGCGATCGAGACCGGGGATCACAAAGCTGAGTCCGTGGCCGAGCTTACGATCGTAGCTCCCCAACCGCTCTACTAGAGCCTCATTGCCCTGCTGAATAATCTTGACGCTAGAAATGGCCCCGGCTCCTATGCACACTGCAATTAACCAACCCCACATAGATTTAGGCTCCTAGTTTTTGAATGGTGTTTTTGAATGGTTGTCATGATGATGGCTCGTGTGCCAACGCTTCTGGCACGATGATTAGCGTCGTTCCTTTGCGGCCGACGACATAGACTTTTTGATGAGGGGCGATCGCCTCATCTCCCGTTTCGCAGCGAGCGCTCCACGAGTTTCCTTCATAGAGCACCCGCCCCAGCTTCCCTGGCAGAATTTCGGTGATCGTTTCGGCTTCGGTGGCATCCAGTTTTAAGGCGACTCTGCGGCTGATAAACTGCCGAGACCCCAACACCATCAGCAGAGACAGCCCCACCCAGAGCAGGATCTGCAAACTTGGAGAGAGCACCCCTGCAAAGGCGGCCACCACCAACGCACTCAGCCCCATCACAAAGGCGACAAATGCCGTAGGCACCACAAACTCAATGATGCAGAGCATCACACCTGCTAAAAGCCAAATCATGGTCGGAGTCAGAGGCATAGTTTTAAAAGAGCAGATTCACGATCGCTGACTGATTCGTCAGAGTTTGACAGCCGACATGCTCAAAATCGGCTATCCTGATCAACCGAGTTAAGCGATTTAATTCATTCTTCAAAGAGTGCCCGGTCAATTCCGCAATGCTTCATTTTTCGCAGGATTGAGTCGGTCACAAACGCCCTACAATATACGGTTTTAAGTGCATGAGCAGTTTGCAATCGCAGGAGCATCAGTATCTCTGGGCCGTGGGAGAGGTCGCTGCCCAAAAGCTACCGGGCACGATCGTAGAGTCCGATCGCTATCAGGTGGTCGCTCCTCACATCTGGCTAGACACGCAGACCCACCTTGAGCCTCAGGTGCCTGCCCTGCTGCCTGACGAAGCGCTGCCCTATTTGCACCTCTATGCCCATCGCCTGCATGTGCCTCAAGTCTATGGGTTTTGCCGTGACGATGCGAACGATCGGGAGATTTTGCTATTAGAAAACGCCCCGTTAAAGCCCACAGGCGACCTGCAACCCGCCATTTTTGAAGCGTGGACTCACGCCTCTGCGGTGCGCCAAGTCTACTGGCTGTGGCAGATCTTGCAGCTTTGGACTCCACTTTTGACCTTAAATGTGGCCTCAAGTCTGCTGTCACCCGATAATCTGCGAGTCGAAGGGTGGCGCGTCAGGCTCAAAGAATTGATCAGAGATTCAGAAGACCCCATCCACGCTAGAGCCTCCTTTCTCAACCCTGACCTGGCAAATTTAGCGCAGTGCTGGCTGGTGTGGGTGTCAGAGTCAAAATCGACGATCGTAGACTCACTCACCGATCTCTGTGCAACCATGCAGCAAGGAGCCAGCCTCCACGCCGTCTCGACCCAGTTAAACCAACTGTTGATTGAGCAGTCGGCGCGCTTGCCCCTCAGATTGCAGGTTGTGGGAGCCACTGATGTTGGCGCAGTGCGATCGCACAATGAAGACACCTGCTATCCCTTAACGGCTGACACGCGCACCCAGCCCCATGATGACCTGAGTCCGCGATTGGCGATCGTCTGTGATGGCATTGGCGGCCATGAAGGTGGCGAAGTTGCCAGTCAACTCGCGGTGCAGTCGCTTCAGCTTCAGATCAAAGCCTTGTTGACGGAGGTTTCCCAACAGTCTGAGCCGATGCCGCCCGATTTGTTAGCCGAGCAGCTAGCGGCGATCGTGCGGGTCGTCAACAATATGATTTCTGCCCAAAACGATGACCAAGCGCGAGAAGCCCGACGACGCATGGGCACCACGCTGGTGATGGCCCTTCAGATTCCGCAGCGCGTCAGGCTGCCCGGTGGGGCCGTCGCCAACAACGCTCACGAACTCTATCTCGTCAACGTCGGAGACAGCCGCGCTTATTGGATCACGTCTCACTATTGCCACCAACTGACAGTGGATGACGATGTGGTGACGCGAGAAATCAAACACGGGCGATCGCTCTATCGAGAGGTGCTCAAACGCCCAGATGCGGGGTCGTTGACTCAGGCTCTCGGCACGCGAGACAGTCAGTTTTTAACCCCCAGCGTGCAGCGATTTATTTTAGAAGAAGACGGACTGCTGCTGCTGTGCTCTGACGGGTTGAGCGATGGGGGCTTGGTTGAGCAGTCTTGGCACGACTATGCCGATCGGATTCTCAAAGAAAAAGTCTCTTTAGAGTCTGCGGTTCGGGCGTGGATTGACCTGGCAAATCAGAAAAACGGCCATGACAACACCTCGATCGTGCTCACCTATTGCCACGTTTCTTCGCCGTTGCCAGAGATGCGGCTGCCCAGTGACCCTAAGGCTAGCGCCCTGCCGACAGACTCGACCCTAAGCCTGCCCGCGATCGCGATGCCCGTCACCGAAGCGGTGATTTCCCCTAAACGCAGAAAAGCAGGCCCATTAGGGCTGACGGTGAGAATTCTGTTGATGCTGATGTTAAGCGGCCCGGTGGGAATCGGCATCTGGCACTCACTAGACGCGACTGGGTTTCAACAGTGGCGCGACTCGACAGAAAAATGGCTGCGATCGGCGATCGGGCGCTGACGACACAGGTGATCAATGCCAGTGATTCTCCTCAAGAGTTTCGGCAAACCGTAAGAAGGGGACGCTCTTGTGCAAAGATAAAAAAGCTATCGATAAGCCCAGTTAGGTGCGACTGATCGTGGTGAATGCTCTTGACAATGAAACGCTAAGGATTATGGAAGTTGGTGCTCGCATTCGCGTGATTGAATCTGTCATTATTTATCATCATCCAGAACATCGGAGCCAACCGCTCGACATCAAGGGGCAAGAAGGCGACGTGTTGGCGATCGTGACTGAGTGGCATGGCAGACCTGTTAGCGCCAATTTTCCGATTTTGGTTAAGCTTGGCCCTAAGCTCAAAGTGCATCTCCAAGAGTTTGAGATTGAGGTCATTTAGGGGTTTCAGCGCTCTCGCTGGCGACAAAACCAGCCAAATATATTGATATCGCCGCGCATTTTTTCAAGTTCGCGGCGATTTTGAGATGCGATCGTGTGATACCACTCACTGGCGCGATCGCAGTCTTCTCGATAGTGCGCTTCTTGATAAAACCGATGGGTGGACTCGTAAACCCCAAAAATCTCAGCCTCTGGTGGGGCGGGCGGGTTCATCCACCGATGATCAACATAGCGCATAAGCTGAGAAACCTGAAGAGGGTTAAGCCTTTGACTCTAGTCAATTTAACGCAGTCGAGTCAACATTGCGGGATGATTTTTGGCGGCGGCGAGGCGGTTTTGCAGGGAGTCCACTGCCCTATCATCCTGACTGCTGTCCTTAAAGATCGCATTCCTGAGACCGTCTGGATGAATAACGCGATCGGGCACCTTTTGCGGCCCCATTCATCCAGGGCAAGGCAGTTTATTGGCACAATACTAAAAAGATCTTCAAGGAGCGACTGCGGTGCTAGTAAAACTAGGAGTGGGAGTGATCTGTTTTACGATCGCGTTTGTGTTGGCCAGCTTAGTTGAATATTGGCTGCATCGGTTGATGCATGTGTCACCCAAAATTGGCGAACGCCACCGCGATCACCATCGTCGCAACGAGGCCCAAGGCGTGCTGTGGGAGTTTCGTGACTACATAAGAGGGACGTTCATCATCCTGTGTTTGATGTTCTTTCACTCAATGACAGCAGGCATCGGCTGGTTTTTGGGCGGCTTTGTCTATGCAGCGTTTTCGTCTTATGCCCACCAGCTACAGCACGAAAACCCGACTAAGTGCTTTTGGATGCAGATGCCTGTCCACTATGTTCATCACAAATATGGCATGTGGAATCATAACTTTGGCCTCGCCGTAGACTGGTGGGATCACGTCTTTGGCACCTATAAGCAGGTCGATTGGCTGACCGAGCAAGAGTTAAGTCAACCTCAAAAAAACTACTGGCAACTGCGCTGGTTTTAAGCTAGAAACTCAGTTTTGCGGCAGTTTTCAGAAAATTCAGCGCCAATTCCAAAAACTTTCGATCGCTCCTTCGCCTCCTAAATTTCTCCGTGCTATCGTTCCAAAATCCCATTAAAAAGAACGGGGAGAAGCACTATGAGCTACTTCCGAGCGGCAAAGGCGCATTTTGTCGCCTCTCACCAAAACCCGATCAATCAAGCGCTGCACCATCTGACCAATTTGTTAGCGATCGCCGCCGTCATCTACTTGTTTTATGACTGGCGGATGACCCTCGTTTGTCTATTGCTAACCCAAGTGTTTGCCCTAGGTGGACACGCCTTTTTTGAGAAAAACGAACCCGCTTTTGTCAAATATCCCGGCATCACGATTTTGGCTTCTCTCGCTTGGTCTTTTGAGCATTGGTTTGGTCTACGCCAAGTCTGGCAGCATCTTAAGCCCAAGGCAAACGCCTAACTCGCTCCACAAACCTACACTACAGGGAACTTCATGTATCAAGATTTGCTAGTCATCGACGCAGACGCTCACAAAATTGAGAATCCCCTCGTGATTCGTGACTATATTGAGCCACAATATCGCGATCGCGTCGGCTTGGTCGTCGATAACTTGGGCGATCAGAGAATGCGAATCGTCGATTTCAACCCCGCAACTGGCAAAAACGACTTAGAACGGCTCTACCCTCAACCCCAAGGTTTAGGCAAAGGCGGCTTTCGCAACCTTCACCCCGAAACGACTCTAGGGGCGATGTTTAACCAAGTGCGAATCGAACACATGGATCGCGAAGGCATTGACGTGCAGGTGATCTACGGCACTTGGACTTTGAGCTACTCTTCTTATTTAGACAAAGATCTGGGCGTTGCTCTCTGTCGGGCCTATAACAACTACATGGCTGACGACTGCCGAGGCTATGACAATCGCCTCAAACCGATCGGCGTTTTGCCCATGCAAGATGTCAACGAAGCCGTCAAAGAAATGTATCGCTGCGTCAACGAGCTTGGCATGATCGGCGTGTCGATTGCGCCCAACATCGCCGTTCCGCACCCCAAAGCGCCCGATGCGTTTCCTGAGATTCGCACTTGCAAAACCCTCAGTCACCCCGATTTTGAGCCAATTTTGCAAGCGGCAGTTGATCTCAATGTCTCGATCGGCATTCACGGTGGGCCGGGTTCCTATATGGTTAGCGGCATTGCTGACCACATGGAGACGTTTGTGCTCAGTCATATTTTTGTGCAGCGCAACCAACAGCAGATGGCCCTAGCGCGGATGGTCTTTGATGGCGTGTTCGAGCGCTTTCCAACGCTGCGGGTTGGCTTTCTTGAAGGGGGCTGTGGCTGGCTGCCTGACTTGGCTCACGCCTTTCATGAACACTGGGAAAAGCGCATTCGTGACTTTGACCCCAAACATCCCTATCGCCCGTCGCTGATGGAATTCACGAAGCTGATGATTCAAGAGCGCGGCATTCACAACAACAGCAACATCATTAGCCAGGCCAAAAACCTGTTTGACCTGCTGTGGACTAAGCAGCATGACCCGACGCAAATCGACGATGCTAGCCTCTACGAGCACTACGATCTGCGCCACCGCGACCCGATGGACTATTTTGGCCGCGGCCAGATCTTCACCTCCTTTGAGTCAGATGATCCCGCTCCGGCTTATCTGCCGATGGCCATGGGTGAAATGGGCAAGCACCTGACTTGCTTTTCGGGTGACTATGGTCACTGGGATGGGGTGCTTAAGGATTGTGTTAAGTCCGCCGCCGACGTAGCAGACTACGATCGCGATCACCTCAGCCTGCTGCTCAACGGCAACGCGCTGGCGCTCTATGGACATCGCTTAAGTCAATCGCTGCCAGAACACCTATCTGCCGCAGCCTTAGTTGGAGTGCGAGGTTAAAGTTCGGTCTCGGTAGACGACCGATCGCCAGCACAGACACTTCAAATAGTGTCCTCGGTTAGGAACGGGTGGAACATGGGAGCAGTCATTTTGCATAGACTAGAGCAATGTAACGTGTCAATGTGACTAGAACTACTCTTCCGCGTTCCCCCTTCCTGCCCATGGCCTCGATCGCCCGCAAAAATCTCTTTGAAGACATCCCTCGATTTCTGGTGGCTCAGGCTGGCATCATGTTTGCTGTCAGTCTAGTGACGATTCAAGTTGGCATTTTGAGAGGGTTTAATCGATCGACCGCACTGTTAATTGATCGCTCCACGGCCGATCTGTGGGTGGCCTCTAAAGACATGGTGCATTTAGAGTTGACTAGCCCGATCGCGGCCGAAAAAGTTGTCCAAGCTCAACGGGTCTCAGGGGTTGAGCGCGCCGAGGCGCTGATGATTCGCTCCAGCATTTGGCGCAGCAACTCCGGTCTCATTACTCCCATCAGAATTTTTGGCTTTGATCCCAGCAGTCGCCTCTTTGCAGGCTGGGATGTTAGTCAAGGCAATCTTGAAGATGCTAAACAACCCTTCAAAGTCGTCGTCGATCGCGCCAGCTTAAAAAATCTAGGCCCAGCCCAACTCGGAGAGCAGGGCAAAATCGGCACGCTTCCGGCTCAAATTGTGGCGCTGTCTCAAGATACCCAGTCGATCGTGTCTAGCCTGTTTATCTTCACGTCGTTAGAAAACGCCAACGCCTATGCAACTGCTGGGTTAAACACTTCAGTCAACTGCACCCGGCAGACTCAGGGCGATCTCAACTGCATCAGCAACTTTGACAACGCTCCCTTAAATGGCAAGCCTGCGGCTCTCACCCCTCCTCGCAGCCTCAGCATCTCTGACCCCATTTCCTACGTATTAGTTCGGGCGAAACCAGGGCAAGACTTGCAGCAATTGAAACAGCGCTTAGAGGCGGCCCTGCCTGACACTCGCGCCTACACTCGCGCCGAAATCGCCGAGCAAACTCGCGTCTATTGGTCAGAGCGGACTGGAGTCGGGTTTATTCTCAGCCTCGGAGCCACCGTGGGGTTTGTCGTGGGTATGGTGATCGTCGGTCAAATTCTCTACTCTTCGGTTGCCGACCACCTGCGCGAGTTTGGAACTCTGAAAGCGATGGGTGCGTCAAACTGGGTTATATACAGCGTTATTTTAGAGCAAGCGCTGTGGATGGCGGTTTTAGGATACATTCCCAGCATGGCGTTTTGTCTGGCCCTCGGAGCCTGGACTCAGACCGCTAAGGGCATCATGATCTTGATCACTCCCGCGACCGCCGGAGGCGTTTTGATTTTGACCGTGGTCATGTGCGTAGGATCTGCTCTATTTGCAGTGCAAAAAGTTACCCGTGTTGACCCGGCTATCGTTTTCAAAGCTTAAAACAAACTGTTAAGATTCCGCAATATATGTGAAATATGTAACCAGCGATCGCTAAAGTTCAATTCCTTCTGTGACAAAAACTCAGAGAGGCTAGCTAGACTAGATCATATGATTAAAGCTTCTAACCAAACCTGGATCTAGCCTTTTAGGGGCTGTAGCTACCGTTCAGAATTAAAGCTTGTGATTTGCTCCCACACGCTGTTTAACATCCCTTCATTTCTATAGAGTAACGAATGACTGCTACCCAGATCGATTTATTGCCCAGTGCCGGGAGTGCTGCTCACACTGATCTCTCTCATCGTCTTGAGAGGACAGAAATTAACGCGATCGCCGCTCGTGGCGTAGAGATGGTCTATAAATCGGGGAGCGAGCGGTTTCAAGCCCTCAAAAACATCGACCTAGATGTCAAGTATGGAGACATCCAGCTTTTGATGGGCCCATCAGGGTCGGGCAAAACCACCCTACTGTCTATTTTGGCTGGGATTCTAACTCCTACAGGTGGAAGTGTACGCCTGCTGGGAGAAGAAATCTCTAAGCTATCTGGCTCAAAATTGGCGCAATTTCGGCTTGAAAACATTGGCTTTGTCTTTCAAGGGTTTAATTTATTTCCAGCGTTGACTGCTTTAGAAAATGTCGAGGTAGCCCTAAACCTGAAAGGCACTCACAGAGCGGCGGCCCATCGACAAGCCCTAGATTTGTTAGATCAGGTCGGGCTGTCTCAGCAAGCCAAGCGCCACCCTCAAGATCTCTCTGGCGGCCAAAAGCAGCGAGTCGCGATCGCCCGTGCCCTAGCCGGAGACCCGCGGCTGATCATGGCAGACGAGCCAACGGCCGCCCTTGACTCTCACAATGGTCACGCGGTGATCGATCTGCTGCGAAACTTAGCGAAAGAGAAAGGACGCACCGTTTTGATCGTCACCCACGATCCCCGCATCATTGATGTTGCAGACAGCGTTGCTTATTTAGAAGATGGGGTTTTAAAGCCCAGTGCTAAAACCTGGTTAGCAGAATAAGACCTAGAAAAGGCTATTTCTCTCAAAATCCGACCCCTAGGGTTTCATTGGGCAGAACGGGGCACTCTGAGGCATGATCCCTTGGATACTTCATTGATTCAAGAGGTTCTCATCAGTTTCAGTCGCCCCCTCGTGAAACTATCACGTCTCATTTCTCAGCTAACGTTGCCACGATCGTTCACGGTCTCTCTAAATGGGATGCTCGTGACCTCATTTATCGTGCAAATTTCTGCGATCGCCAGTCTGGTCGGGTGGCTGTCGATTCGCAACGATCACAAAGCGATCGCTGGGTTAGCGATGCGGCTGCACAGTGAAACTAATTTGCAGGTCACTCAGCACTTAAATGAATATTTAGGTCGAGTGCATTGGGTCGATCAAACCAACCGCGATGCCCTACAAATCGGGCTGATCACGCCTTCTAACCTAGAAGGAATGCAGCGCCTGTTTGTCAAAGAAGTGCAAACATTTCAGGTGAGCTATATCAACTTTGTTAGCCCGTTAGGGGAATATGCAGGGGCAGGCTATGTCTCAAGCGACATCATCACCACCAGTGAGATCAATCGAGCCGCCCTCAAAACATCCTACGATTATGAAGTCGATCAGAGGGCTAGGCGCACAAAAGTGCACAAGATCACTCCCTACGATCCCCAAGCTGAGAGTTGGTATGTTGAGGCGGTGAAGGCTGGGCATCCGATCTGGAGCCAAATCTATCAGTGGGATGGCTCACCTGAAGTAACTTCGATTAGCTCTGGCTATCCGCTCTACGATGCTAAGAAAAAGCTGATTGGAGTGTTGGGCGTTGATATCGTTTTGTCAGATATTTCTAAATCGCTGCGACAACTGCCTGTGAGTCGATCGGGCGCTGTGTTTATTGTCGAGCGATCGGGGCTGTTGGTGGCGAGTTCTTCGCCTGAGCCAGTGACGACGTTGGTCAATAAAAAAGCGGTGCGACTCTCGGCCTTTCACAGTGGCGATGGGCAGATTCGTTCTACGATCGAGCAGTTGGTGCAACAGTTTGGCAGCCTGGGGCAGATTCGCCGCAAGCAGAGTTTAGAAGTGCTGGTGGCACCCCAAAATTCCTCAGAGGGCAAAGCAACCCGTCACTATGTGCAGGTGACCCCTTGGCAAGACGAAAAAGGACTAGATTGGCTGCTGATCTCAGTCGCACCAGAGTCAGAATTCACAGGGCAAGTTGAGGCTCAAGATCAGATCAGAGTTTTTTTGTGTGGAATTGCGGTGATGGTCGCCATGACGATCGCCACCCTGATCGCTCGGTGGCTAACAGCACCCATTTTGCGGTTTAGTCAAGCCTCAAAAGCGCTAGCCTCGCTCTTGGCTTCTGGCAACCCGGTGACCGAAGAACTCAATCAAGGGGTCAGCGTTGATATCGGCATTCCCATTCGCATCAGAGAGCTAGATCGGCTGGCAACCTCATTTAATCAGATGACCACGCAGCTTCAAGCGTCGTTTCACACCTTAGCCACCGCCAACGAGCATTTAGAAGCGCGAGTCGAAGAACGCACCGCAGAATTGAGATTGAAAGGCAATATCACCAGTCAAATTCGCAAGTCTTTAGATTTGGATACGATCTTGCAAACGGCTGTGATTGAGATTCGAGCTTTGATGCAAATCGATCGCTGCACCTTTGTTTGGTATAACCCTCACACTCAGCCCGCCACCTGGGAAGCGGTCACAGAGTCTAAGCTGCCCACCATTAAAAGTGCCTTAGGCTGCTATTCTAAGAAGTTTGCAGGCTGGTTGGGGGAAGAATTTCTTAAGTTTCAAACCATTCAATTCGATGATGTGGCTCAATTATCTGCGCCATTATTGCGACGGTTGCTGCGATCGCTGGACTGCACCTCATTTTTAGGGCTGCCCATGCAAAAAGATTTTGACGTAGTGGGCGTGGTCGTTTGCACCCATACGCGGGGCAGCCGCCCCTGGAAGCCAGAAGAAATAGAGCTACTCAGAGGCGTGGTCGATCAGCTAGCGATCGCCATGAGTCAAGCAGAACTCTATGCCGAAGCCCGCAACAATGCCCAAGTTGCCCAAACTCAAGCGATGAGACTGGCGACAGCGATGAAAGAGTTGCAGCAGACTCAGGCCCAACTCATTCAAACCGAGAAGATGTCTAGTTTGGGGCAGATGGTGGCTGGCATTGCTCACGAGATCAACAATCCGGTTAGCTTTATCTATGGAAATCTGGGCTATGCCGAAGACTATGCTCAAAGCCTGCTGCGGCTTGTGAGTCTCTATCAGCAGCATTGTCCCCAGCCGTCTCGTGAAATTGAGGCCGAAATCGAGGCGATCGACCTAGCGTTTTTGACAGACGATCTCTCAAAGCTGTTTCAATCGATGCAGGTTGGGGCAGAGCGAATCCAGCAAATTGTGCAATCTTTGCGAATGTTTTCTCGATTAGATGAATCAGACTTTAAAACCGTCAACCTTCATGAAGGCATCGACAGCACTTTGATGATTTTAGAAAGTCGCCTCAAAGCAATCTCGACCCGTCCGGCGATTCAAGTCATCAAGCGCTATGGCCAACTCCCCTCAGTCCAGTGTTATGCCGGAGATTTGAATCAGGTATTTTTGAACATTTTGATCAACGCGATCGACGCATTGGAAATCCAGATTCAGGGTCAAGAGTCACCTTTGATCGAGATTCAGACGGCAGTGGTGACTGGCGATCGCGTGGCAATTACGATTCGCGATAACGGCATGGGGATGAACGAGTCGGTGCGATCGCAGCTTTTTGATCCGTTTTTCACGACGAAACCGATCGGCAAAGGCACCGGGCTAGGGCTGTCGGTCAGCTATCAAATCGTGACCAAGCGCCATCAGGGTCAGCTTGAATGCTTTTCTCAGCCCAATGCAGGCGCTCGGTTTGTGGTGACCCTGCCGATCAGCGGTTAAAGTCGCCAAGATTCTAGGAACCCAAGGGAACCCGCCGCACGGCGGTTTATCGCAGTCAATGACTATCTCAAAACTCTGCCCTCAACCCGCTGCGGCGCTTCGCTCGTCTGCTCTAGCTGACGCAGAGACCCTAAGGAGAAAAACCCAAACCCCACCTTGGCTGCCAAATCTAGTAGAGTGTAAGACATCGTTTCTGCGCTGCTATCAAGGATGCCATAACCCGTTTTTGCCAGCATCCACACGATCGGGTATGCCGTCCACAAAAGCAGATGCACGGTGAGCAGTTTGTCAAACACTTTTCTGTTTCTGGGGTGCTGCCGAAAAGACTCAAGGCGATAGTGATGGAGCAGTAGATAAGCCAACCCTAGATAGGCACCGCAGCTAACAACATACCAAATGTAGCTGGTGGGCTTGGGCGAGATCGTGGCAATGAACCCCGTAGCGATCATATAAATGTCTGCCCCCACCATGCTAGCAGCAATCGATAAACTAGTGCCTCCCAGAAAACTGAGCAACACGAGCGTTAATGGTGTAGATAGCGACCATGTGACGTAACGCACCCAGTAAGTTGAACGGCCATAGATAACATTAAAGCCTTGACCCAAGACCATCGCCAGATAAAGCCCAGCGGCGATCGCGGCAATAAAAAAGTTAATCGTATAGACAATTCGCCAGGCCTCATTTTTGGCATTGTTTGCGCCAAAACCAAAGGCGATCGCTCCTAACGTCATGCCAACACAGCCAATCATGAGCCAAGTTTGAGTCATCGGTGAACCCTTATCCAATTCTTTCTTATAAAACCCTGTAGTTTAGGGAGCAAAGTTTAGAAATTCGTCTGACTAATGGAATAATTTGACGGCTCTCAGATTAGTTTCTGCTGATAGATTGACGCTTTGAAAAAGACTGATCGGCTAACGTTTAGGCTCTATGGCGACCCAAAGGCAGCTAATTAGCTGAGGCTTAAACTAGCATCTCCGCACACGATCGAGACAGGTTTTATCTTCTCAGTAAAAGCACTGAATTTATAGCCCTTTTTTTGAGTTTGTTGGCAGACCAGTGCGGAGTCTTGAGAAATTATCCGTACAAACTCTGAGGCGATTTGAACTTAAAAAATAAATGTATTGTTTACTACTTGAATTTTTTTAACATTGCAGTATTTCTAGTTAAATCCTGATATAAAGCTTTTGTAGATACTCAGAGATCTCTGCGTTTATTCTAAGTAGAATTGCTCGGTTTATAGATATCGACGCTAGGGGAACAGTCGTGCATCAGTCTTATAACTCCAGCCAAATAGTCATTCAGCCCAGGGTGTCTCATCACCTGCTAAACGTTGCCCCAATTGCTCTGGTGAGTGAGGTGATCTACAAAATGCGTCAGAGCCAGACGAGTTGCGTTTTGGTCACTGAAGATCAGCGTTTAGTCGGAATTTTTACTGAGAGAGATATTGTCCGGGCGATCGCGGCCAATCTCGACCTCGCCACGACTAAAATCTCGACGTTGATGACTCGCCAAGTGCTGACGTTGGATGAATTTGAAGCCGCAGACTCGGCTCTTGTTTCGCAGCGGTTTCGACGTGACCAGGTGCACCATCTGCCGATCATCAATTCCCAAGGGCAAGTCGTCGCGATCGCCACTCCTCAATCAGTGAGCGCAACCCTAAAATCTGCCGACTGGCTGCACCTGCGTCGAGTCAGCGACGTGATGGAAACCCAGCTAGTCTGCGCCCCTTCTCAAGCCTCACTTCAAGAAGTCGCGACCCTAATGGTGGCTCGCCGGGTGAGTTGCGTCGCGATCGTCGAAACTGCTCAGGGGCAAAAACCGGGGCAACTAGAGCCAGAGAGCCAGAGCGACTTCTCACTGCCGTCTGAGGGCCTTTCTCAATTAGCTTGGCCGATCGGGGTGTTGACCGAGCATGACATCGTGCAGTTTCAGATGTCGGGGAGAGGGTTTGCCCAAACGTCAGCAGGCAGCTTAGTCAGTCTGCCCCGCTTGCCCGTCAAGAGCCATCAGACCTTAGAAATCGCCTATCAAACCATGCAGCGTTACCCGCAGCGGCCGCTCGTGGTCGTTGGTTCCGCAGGCGAATGGGTCGGTCTGGTGACTCCCACCAGTGTTTTAAAAGCCTTAGACCCGATCGCCCTATCAGAGAGCCTTGAATCGTTGCAGAGGGTCGTTGATCAGAAAACCCTGGAGCTAGGGCATGAAAGGATGCAGCGTCAGCAGTTAGAGCAATCCCTGTCGATCAGTGAGCACCGTTGGCAAACCTCCCAGTCAGCTTTAGACGATACCCTTAATAGTGTGATTGCGTCGATCGCGAGCATTCGGTTTTTTAGAAACTGCACCTGGGTTTATGACTATCGATCGGCAGGCTGCGAACGCATCTTTGGCTACACCTCCCAAGAATTGATGGCCGACTCAAGGCTCTGGGTCAGTCGAGTGCTGCCCGAAGACTTAGAAACCGTTATTTTGCCGGCCCAACAAGATATTTTAGCCTCGCGGACGGTGATGCTCGAATATCGCTTTCGACATAAAGATGGTAGCCTGCGCTGGATCTCTGCAAACCTCACGTCAAGACGAGAGGAGTCAACCGATTGCTGGATAGTGACTTCAGTCGATATGGACATCACCGATCGTAAATATACAGAGGCCGCTCTGCACACTCTCAACACACGGCTAGAACAACAGGTGCAAGAACGCACGGCTGAACTTCTCCGCGCCAATCAAGAACTGGCCAATGAAGTTCTACAGCATCAGTTGCAGATCCAGCGCAGCAAGGCTCTCAATCGCGTGATTCAGACCATTCGCAACTCGCTCGATTTAGAGACCGTGTTTGCCACCGCAACCGCCGAGTTTGTTCAGTTGCTGCAAGCTGATTGCGTGGGCATTATGCAATATTTGCCCGACCAGCAGATTTGGCAAAATGTGTCTGATTATCATGTTGATGTCAATGCACCCAGCTTGCTAGGGACGACGGTTCCCGATCGTGGCAATGCGATCGCAGACCGCCTAAAGCAATTAGAGACTATTCGCATCGGCCATCACACCCCCGACACAGGCTTGCTCAGACGAGAGTTGACTGACAAAACGGCCGGGTCGTGGCTGATTGTGCCGCTTCAGGTCGATCGCGCTCTGTGGGGCAGCTTAGATTTGCTGCGAGATGCGTCTCTACCGTGGCAAGAGTCAGACGTTCAACTGGTGGGCAACGTGGTCGATCAGTTAGCGATCGCCATTCAGCAAGCCGAACTGCACCACCAAGTTCAGCAACTCAACATCAATTTAGAACGACAGGTGCAAACCCGCACGACTCAACTGCAACTCGCCTACGATTTTGAGTCTACGCTCAAACAAATTACCGATAAAGTCAGAGACTCTTTAGAAGAAGACCAAATTCTTGAAAGCGCAGTCAAGGCTTTAGCCGAGCGGCTTGGGGTCGGCTGCTGCAATGCGGCAATCTTTGATATTGAACACGGCACATCCACGATTCGCTATGAATATGCTGCCGCGATTCCACCGTCGAGAGGTAAGGTTTCTCAACTGGCTGATTTCCCAGAGATTTATGAGCAACTTTTGCAGGGTCATCACTTTCAATTTTGCTCGTTGCTGGCCCACCCAGAGCGGGGCAATGTGTCGATGTTTGCTTGCCCGATCTCAGATGACAAAGGGGTTTTAGGCGATCTGTGGCTGGTTAATCAGTCTTTTTATGAGTTTAACGATCAGGACATTCGTCTAGTGCAGCAGGTTGCTAATCAATGCGCGATCGCGATTCGTCAGGCGCGTCTCTTTCAGGCAGCCCAGGCGCAGGTGAAAGAACTAGAGCAGCTAAATCGCCTCAAAGACGACTTTCTCAGCACCGTGTCGCATGAATTGCGGACTCCGATGGCAAACATCAAAATGGCGATCCAGATGTTAGATATTATTCTGCGCGATTTGGGGATGTTTAAAACTCAGGCAAATCCGCTCGATCGCTATTTCCGAGTGCTCAAAGATGAGTGTCAGCGCGAAATTAACTTGATCGATGATTTGCTCGATCTCGCCCGATTAGATTCGCAGACGACTTCTCTAAATCTGAGCGAAACGTCTCTCCACGCTTGGCTTCCTCAGATTGTTGAGCCGTTTTTAGCGCGTGCCCAAAATCAGCAGCAAGGGTTAGAGCTAGATATTCCTGCCAGTCTGCCAATGGTGAAAACTGACCTGTCTTATTTAGAGCGCGCCCTGGCAGAGTTGCTCAACAATGCTTGCAAATATACGCCTGCGGGCGGGCAGATCTCAGTCTCTGCCTCGGTGGATGGTCACAGCGACTGGGAAGCTGCGTCTGATGAGGCGACCCTTTGTTTGAGCCATCGCCAGACGGCAACCAAGAGCCTCGATCGGGTTTCGACACAATCAAAGCGGTTTGTGGTGCGCGTTTGCAATTCGGGGGTGGAAATTCCGATCGATGAATATGAGCGAATTTTTGACAAGTTTTATCGCATTCCCAACAGTGACCCGTGGAGACATGGCGGCACCGGGCTGGGCTTGGCATTGGTCAAAAAGCTCGTCGAGCGATTAGAAGGCGTGATTCACGTTGAAAGCTTTGGGGGAAAGACCACATTTGTGATGCAGTTGCCGATCGAGGTGGCTGATTTGCCCCTGCCTCACTCCAACGGATCAGATCATAGACAAGGGCACCCCTAACCAACCTTGAAAATTGCGCTGTTGAACGGCAGACGGTTGCCCGATCGCTAAAATTTGATATTGATTTGGCTGAGGAGCCGCTAGAGTCACCGATCGCACCCGTAGCTCGTCTTGATGAAAAACAGCGACCTCGATCGTGTCGCCCGGCTGATAGTCCTTTAGGCGATCAGGGATCTGCTCGGCGCTGGTGCGCCAGCCGTTGATCGCCAACCATTCATCCCCGGCATTGATGCCTGCCTGCTGCGCCGGAGAACCGAATTCTACAAATTTGATCATCTCTCGCCCGTGTTCTGTTTTGACCGTTACACCGAGATGAGGCGGACGATCGCCCGTTTCACGATTAGACTGCAAGCGCAACCCAAACCCAGCCAGATATTCATCAAAGGGCAGTTCTTCGGTGCCCCCGTCGATATAGCGATCAAAGAAATCCGTCAGATCGAACCCCGCAACAGCCTCGATCGTGGTTTTAAGCTGCTCAGGCATAAAGCCAATTTCCGCCCGGCCAAACTGTTGCCACATCTGGCGCATCACGTCATCAAACGATCGCTCATTGCTGTGCCTAATCCGAATCGCTAAATCCAGCAACAGCGTTGCCATTTCTCCTTTTAAGTAATAAGAGATCTGAGAATTGGCACTATTGGCATCGGGTCGATAAAGCTTAATCCATGCGTCAAAGCTAGATTCGCTCAGGGGTTGCACGAGCCGTCCTGGAGTCATTAGATATCGGGTGATCTCTTGGCTCAACGCTTTGAGATAAGTCTTAGCATCATAAATGCCCGCTCGATAGGGAAGAATCAGATCATAGAAGCTCGTCGTTCCTTCGCTAAACCACAGCGAGGGCGTGTAGTTTTCTTGCTCATAGTCAAAGGTTTCTAACCCTTTAGGACGAATTCGCTTCACGTTCCACAGGTGAAAAAATTCGTGGGCGACGAGTTGCATGAAGCGATCGTAGCGATCCTTATCCCGAAAGCCCAGGCGCGAATAAATCAGAGAGCAGCTATCTTTGTGCTCTAGCCCACCAAACCCGCTAGACGTGAGGTGAAGTAAAAAGAGATAGCGATCGTAGGGTAACCCACCAAATAACTCAGCTTCGACTTGAATAATCTTTTGAGTATCGTGAATGACGCGATCGGGGTCAACATTTCCCTGCCCCCAAATCGCTAGTTGATGGGGCTTTCCCATCGCCTCAAAGGGATAAATCTCGTGATGCCCAATCTCAAATGGACTGTCTATTAGCGTGTCGAGATCTTTCGCGTCAAAGGTGTTGGGTCGTCCGGGCACAGATTTTAGAGGGGTGGCGATGCGCCAGTCCGATCGCGGCAAAACAATCTCGACCTGCATCCCTTGGTTCTCAAACCCTGGTACATAGAGAAAGAGTGCTGCCCCATTAAAATAGCCGTGGGTTTCGTCTAGATGATTGGTTCGCACGGTTAGCTCATTGGCAAAAATGCGATAGCTCACCACAATTTCACTCGTTTTGGGCGTGTCGATCTGCCAGTGATTCTTTTGCACTTTGCGCCACGAAAGGGCCGCTTCTGCGCCGCAAGCCGCAAAATCTTGCAAATGTCTAGAATATTCCCGCACTAAATAGGAGCCAGGAGTCCAGACGGGCATCCTCAACTCTAGTTGGGGCTGCTTCCAGCCGCGCACCCAAAGCGTTACCTCAAATAGGTGCGACGCTGGCTGAGACATCGACACTTGATAAGACAGACTAAAGCGTTTAGGTGCAGCGATCGGAGTCTCTACGGACAGATCAACGAGAGAGGCTAAGTCCACATCTTCTTGATTCATCAACGATCGCTTCCCTAGACAGATAGGTTATGTCCTATCATGCCTGATCTTTTGCGCTTCATTTGCGACCAATCAAACTCATTAACTGTTTTAAGTTTTTTAGGTGAATGACCTGCTGACTGGAGTCGATCTTAATCCATCCTTTGTGATCTAGCTTTTCTAAAATCTTGGTGGTTTCATCGACGCTAATATCGGCCACATCCGAAAAGTCTTTAGCCGGAATGTTAAAAATATCCGTGCCGTGGCTCGACTCTTGACCGTAGTTTTCAGCCAGAGACACTAGGGTGTTGACGAGTTTAATCGCGGGTGGCTGATTGCGAAGCTGAAACCGAATATTCGTTTGGCGCAGTCGTCTGACCATCAGTTGCAGCATTCGGTGGTGCAACTGCGGATCTTTAAATAGGGTTTGAATGAATCGTTGAGCCGAGATGCTCATCAGCCGCACATTTGAGAGGGCGATCACATCGGTCGATCGCGGCGACTCATCTAAAATTGCCATCTCGCCAAAAAAGTCACCCCGACCCAAAATTGCCAGCGTCGAAACATCTTCGCCCGTGCCTGAGTGACGACGCACTTTGACCCAGCCAGAGACGACAAAATAAACGGCATTGCCCCAGGCATCTTCCATTAAAACGGCGCGGCCACTGGGGTATTCATGCTCCGTTGCAACAGACAAAAGCCAGTCTAATGTTTCTGGATTGGCTGCCGCAAGGAGGGGAAAAAGCTCACTAAAAACTTCAGTCTGCATGAAAAGATCTTCAGGATAGAAGTTTGGGGTAAAGGGTTAATAGAGGTTGAAAACGGTCAGATGAGACACATTTTCTCTATCTTGACAGAAATTAATAAACTTGCTTTAGAGCAAATCTACAAATTCTTAAATGGAGGCAGATTGGGGTTGAGAGATTGAAACCGCCTGATGCATCTCTACGATCGGGATTGCTCAGATTGAAGGATGGGGGCGATCGCGGTTCTCATTCTCGGCAACAGCAACTTTATATAAGATGCCCAACCAATGACAATAGATTGCTGATGGGCTAAAGTTTCTAAATCCATCGCGTTTGGGGCATAGCTGATCGGGTTGCCATCCAGGTCACAGCAGATTAACCCGGCGGTTTTGGCCAGGGCGAGCGGGCCCACGGTGTCCCAAATTTTGACTCGTCCATTTAAATAGATGTACATTCCAGCGTGACCGAGAATCACATTCATCACCTTTAGCCCAAAGCTGCCTTGAGAGAAGCCAAACGTGATTTCTGGGACTTGAGCCGCGATCGCCGCTCCAAAATTTTGTCGATCCTTAATGCCAATAATCACCGTTTGTTCGCCAGAAGATTTTGGCTCCCCGATCGTGATTGGGTCTGGAGTCTTATCTGCGATCACTTGCCACAAGCCAAGATCTTTGCCACCAAAGTAGCTCATATCTGCTTCGGGGGCGTAGATCCAACCCGCCGTTGGCTGCTCATTTTCCAGCAGCCCCACCATCACAGCGTAGTCTTTTTGCCTGTGAATAAAGTCGTCAGTGCCATCTAAGGGATCGATACACCACAAACGCGAGTAGTTCTCCTGAAACCGCTTTCTAGAGGCTGCATTTTCTTCAGTGATCACGCCGTCGTGCGGAAAGAGTGCAGAAAACTCGGTCGTGAGTTGGAGATCGAGCATCTGATCGACATTGGTGACAAAATCACCGGGGCCTTTTTGAAAGACTTGTAGTCCCTCGGTTGCCATGTGTTTTGCTTGCTGTCCACACGATCGCAGCAGCGATCGAATCTTAATCTCTAGGTCTTTGTCCAAGGGCTTCATGGCAGATGAATGAGGGCAGCAGTGTTATTTTGGCACAAAAAAACGGGCTAACCTCATGGTTAACCCGCCAGCTTGGGAACGCGCAGAGAAACTACTTTTGCAGAACTACTTGAACGTTCGCATTTTGCAACCCAGGACGGCTGACTTGAGAAAGCGTCTTGTTAACGGCATACTTCTGGTTGATGGAGTTGATCAGCTCGGTCTGGTTGTGCTTCTTAGCCACACCCCAGAGGTCAGCGATCAAGTCAAAAGAACCATCAGCATTGCGAGACCAGCCCAAATCATATTCGCCTTCGAGGATGGCAACGATGTCAGAGCGAACGCGCTGACCGTTGTAACCACGAACGTCAGCTTCGGTCTTGACGTTGATGCCCAGGTCACGCAGAGAGGACTTGAGGATTTCAGCGTCGGTAATCTTGGTGCGCAGAGTGCTAAAGTGAGACATTGGGTTTCCTCCGTGGAAATTTGAAAACAACAACAACGTTTAGTTAGCTATTCGCTCTTAGCGCTCAGAGATGACTGATGGCTAATTGCTCTTCTGAAACCACTAGCAGACACGACTGAATGCTAGTCTTTCCTCCTGTGGGAGCAGGAGAAAGCTTTTAGAACTCAAGTCGCTGATATTCGGCGACTGAGGACGCAGCAGGTCGCGCTCGCTGCCTAGCCCAATCCCGTAGGGCTGTTACCTGCTCGGTCATAGTCTTGGATAGCGGCATCGTGGCTCGGCTGGCCGCAATGATATCCAATTGGGTAAACTCTCGGTCTTGCGCGAAGGCTTCATACATCGCGGCGACCAATGCTTGTTCTATCTCAGCGCCAGAGAAGCCGTCGCAGACGTTGGCTAGCTGGTCGAGGTCGAATCTCTCTATTTCTCGACGGCGCTTGGATAGGTGAATTCTAAAGATGTCTTTCCGCTCTTCGGCGTTGGGCAGATCGACGAAGAAGAGTTCGTCGAACCGTCCTTTTCTCAGAAACTCGCCAGGGAGACGCTCAACGCGGTTGGCGGTCGCCATCACAAACACAGGAGAGGTTTTTTCCTGCATCCAAGTGAGGAACGAGCCAAAGATCCGGCTTGAGGTGCCGCCGTCTGAGTCAGCCGACCCAGTGCTACCTGCAAAGGCTTTGTCCATCTCATCAATAAACAGGATGGCTGGAGAAATCGACTCGGCGGTTTTGAGCGCATTGCGAAGATTTGCCTCCGATCGCCCCACCATTGAGCCGTCGTAGACTCGACCCATGTCCAGACGCAGCAGGGGCAACCCCCACAGTCTAGACGTGGTTTTAGCGATCAGCGACTTACCACAGCCCGGAACCCCTAGAATCAGCATTCCCTTCGGTTGGGGAAGACCGTATTCTCTGGCTCGTTCTGTAAAAGCATCAGAGCGTTGCTTTAACCAGCGCTTTAGCTCTTCCAGTCCGCCTACCGAGTCGATCGTTTCGTCTTCTTCAATGTACTCTAATATACCGTTTCGACGAATGAGTTGCTTCTTCTCAGAAAGAACAATATCAACTTCTTCTTCGGTCAGACGACCCGCAGTGAACTGTGCTTTACGATAGACTTTTTCAGCTTCGTCTCGCGTCAGCCCTAAGGCAGCTTTTAAAAGTTTTTCACGAGTCTCGGTGGTGATGCGACGAGTCTTGTTTTGGTCTAGCTGTTGAGTTAGCACCTGATTTAGCTCTCCCATAGTGGGCATTGCGAAATCAATGACGGCAACTTCTTTCTCCAACTCGATCGGCACCGTCTGCACGGGAGACATCAGCAGAATCGTTTTCTGAGTGCCCTTGAAACTAGCCACTGCATCTCGCAACCACCGATTGACGGCAGGCGAATCAATAAATGGGTGCAGGTCTTTGAAGACGAAGATGCCCGGCTCCTTTTGTCGCATCACCCACTCGATCGCGGCTTCTGGAGAGACCGTGTTGTGTTGGGTGACGTTGCGGGGTTGCCCATACTCAACAATTCCGTGAGTGACCGTCCAGAGAAAGACTCGGCGCAGAGGCTTGGCTTGGGCGATCGTCGCGATTGTCTGTTCAGCCCGTTCCTCTTCTGAGGTCACCAGGTAGATTAGAGGATATTGAGCCTGTATGAGAATATTTAGCTCTTCTTGCATAACCACCGAACCCATAAGAAACGGCTCAGACTATCGAATAGTGGTTTCTCAACTCTCGGCTATAAGCACCACAGAGCAGTGGCTATACAACGAGAGCATTGAAAATCTTTAAACTAAAACAGAGTAAAAACATTAGCAGGGAACGAGTTCGCCTTCTCCCTGGTTGCCCGCAGCAGAACCGACTTTTTGAGCTTTGCCAACAGGAATCCCTTCATCGGCAGTTACACCGGATTGCTTGCCTAAAGCAACCATTTCGCCGTCTTTGAGGGCAACGGGAGACGTACACTCAGGACAGTTGTAGATCCGGTGAGTTTGACCGTGAACCCCTTCTAGTTGCTCAACCATTTCAGGGTGAGTCAAGTAAAAGATAAGTGCTTTCTCCGCTAGGGCCGACATGGCCTCGGCAGCGACAGCCGCTCTAATTTTGAGTTGACGGTGCAGTTCTGGCGGAAGATACAACGTGACTTTTTGCTTGTCTTGCATAGGACTCTCGGTCGTTTTACCCGGGTATATGAGTAACCATATCGGCTAGGTTAAAAGCTGTCAAGATGCTAACCCTGCATGACAGCATTATTGTTACATTCGTTTACAAATGAGTACTAAGATTTCGACGTTAATTGGCAAATCTTGTATTGTGAAAGTCTTGCTGGGAATTGTTTTAGCAGGTTTTATGAGCGGTTGTGGGTCTCATGATGCGACGTTTGGCACGACTTGGAGAACCTACAGCAATGAGCGGTTTGGGTTTGAGTTTCCCTATCCCGATCGCTGGGTTGAGTCGATTCCGCCAGAGAATCGCGATGGGGTTGCCTTTGGCGATCCGCAAAATCCAGAGGTAGAGATTCGGGGGTGGGCGAGCTATGAGCCGCCAGCCCAGAGCGCCAATCTTAAGAGAGGGGTGGGAGGAGATCGTTCTAAGCCCTCTCGCTTTTTGCTCAATTTCACAACTCTACAGGGTGTGCCGGGAAACTTGGAGGCTACGATCGGGGCCCAATCAAGCTCGTTAATGCTGACTTTAGTGGAAGGAAAAACTCGCTATTATTGGCGGGGCAGTGCTCCTAATCAAAAGTTTGGTCAGTATTACCGATTGTTTAATGAGATTGCCAGTCGTTATCGAGTCCCGGTTAAGTAGCCCAGTAGTAGTAATGCCTCTAAAAACTGGATGGGTCTATCAGGGGCTATGAGAGCTTTTATGGGTGGCTTTGGGCAACCTACAGGCAGCATCGCCCCAGAGTCAAGATTGATAACTGGGAGCGCAGTTGTCTAATCGCAAAGCTTGAGGCATTGACATGGCTTTCAGGGTGAATCAGATTTTGAAGTCTCCGCTGGGTGTGGGGGCGTGGGTGACGGCGATGATCACCGTGATGGGGACTGGGTATGTAGTTTTGAAACCTCAACCGCTACCTCAAACGGCTCAGTTAGCATCTGATTCGCTATCGAACTTTAAGGGATGTTTGACGATCGTCAACGATCCACAACCGCCGTTGAATGTGCGGGCGGCTCCGACCGATCGCTTTAACAATATTGTGGGGGGAGTTCAAGATGGAGACCCTATAACGGTGATTGGTCAACAGCGAGGATGGCTGCAAGTCAGTGCGCCCGTGCCGGGCTGGGTTGATAAATCGTTAACCAGAACAATTTGTGATCAAGCTGAACAAGCCGAGCTTGCCAGATCGGTTGCCCTGAAGACAGATGTCGGGCATCAAGTGTTGGCTGACGCGATCGAGGATTATCAGTCCGGCGATTTAAATTTGGCTATCAAACTGGTCAAAACAATTCCTGAAGACAGTTCTGTTTATGCCCAAGCGCAGGCTGCTCTCAGAACGATGCCCAATCAATGGAAACGGGCCGAGGAGTTGTATCAAAAAGCGCAAACTGCTCTTAAGGAAAACAGAGCAGCAGATGTGCTGAAGCTGGTGGAGGAAATTCCAGATATTCGATATTGGAGAGAGAAGTTTACCCCCTTGGTGAAGCAAGCGATTTCTCATCATCAGCAGGGTGCTGGGGTGTCTAACCATCAACCCAAGTAGTGATACCAATTTGATTTGTGAATCCGACAAATCCGCACGAGGGCACGGCATGCCATGCCCGTACAAAAAGCGTAGGGGCATGGCATGCCGTGCCCCGTCGGATTGAACGATCAGTCGCAATTGCATCCGAAATTGGTATGAGTTAGAATTCCGATTTTTGCTGAGTTCTTGATGAAGCTAAGAGCGATCGCTACTATTCTCAATTTATGGACACGAAAGCTATTTTGATTGCGGCAGGGTTAACGGGCGTGGCGGCCGTGACGGGCGTGACCTCCGCCATGATGCAATCTCAAAATCCTCAACCTCTTCCGGCGGTGGCCCCGACTACGATCGTCTCTCCGGTTTCTAAACCGAATGCAGAGCCGACTACGCCGATCGCTGACGGAACAACCCCTCAGGCTTCGGAGCCAGTCAAGCCCAGTTCTGAGCCTCTGCCTGCAAAGCTTCAGGAACCAGAAGCAGCTTCTAGAAAAGTGGAAACCTGTAAAGTCACGATGGCGAAGGTAGCGGATGCTAACCCACCGTTGAATGTGCGATCGCAGCCCACGATCGACCCAGGCAATGTGGTCGGAACGCTTAAAAACGACACGTTTGTGACCGTTGCCAGTGAGCTAGATGGCTGGTTTGCCATCACCACTCCGGTCAAAGGATGGATTGCCCGCAGCCAAACCGATAGCGGTTGCAACGACAAAACGGAGCGGGTGAGTTTTGGGACTGGGGGCGACTCGGTGACGATTGCCGAACGCTTTATAGGGACTGGCTCTCACCGATATCGCTTTAATTTGGCTAAAGGTCAGACGCTAAAGGTGACCAGCGATCGGGGCACTCTGCCGACAATTGTGGCTCCCAATAGCAAAGCACTGGGAGGGGGCGACGATCGTCAAACATCCTGGACAGGAGAACTCGCCATGACAGGCGACTACACGTTAGAACTCGACTCCAATTACAAAGGATATAAATACTCGTTCTCTGTTCAGGTGAAGTGATAGCTGGCTCTCTGGCACCTTTCCTCTAGTCCAGCCGATGGGTCACCCGGCGAAGGTTAACAAGCGACAAGAGCACTTAACTTGCCCACAACCGCATCGGCATTTTTTCGGGCATCGCCAAACAGCATGTGAGCATTTTCTTTATAGAACAAAGGGTTTTCGACCCCTGCATAGCCGCTAGCCATGCTCCGCTTCATGACGATTACGGTTTTGGCTTTCCACACCTCAAGAACGGGCATTCCGGCGATCGGGCTTCCCGGTTCCATCGCACTTGGATTCACGGTATCGTTGGCTCCAATCACCAGCACTACATCGGTTTCAGGAAAATCCTCGTTGATTTCGTCCATTTCTAGAACAATGTCGTAGGGCACATTCGCTTCTGCCAACAGCACGTTCATGTGTCCGGGTAGCCGACCTGCCACGGGGTGAATGCCAAACCGGACTTTGATGCCCCGATCGCGCAACGTCTTGGTAATCTCAGAGATCGGATGCTGGGCCTGGGCCACCGCCATCCCATAGCCCGGAACGATGATCACGCTCTTGGCGTTTTCCAAAAGCTCCGTGGTGTCGTCGATCGAGATCGATTTTGCTTCGCCCGTTGGCTGATTGCTCTGAGAAGTCGTCCCAGCGTTGGCTCCAAATCCGCCTAAGATGACGCTGATAAACGATCGATTCATCGCCTTGCACATGATGTAGCTGAGAATTGCGCCACTGCTGCCTACTAAGGCACCCGTGATGATCAGCAAATCATTAGAGAGCATAAATCCGGCGGCGGCAGCGGCCCACCCTGAATAGCTGTTGAGCATTGAGATCACGACGGGCATATCGGCACCCCCGATCGCCATCACCAGATGAATGCCTAACAGACATGCGACTCCGGTCATCAGCAGCAGCGATTGCAATCCCGTAAGAAGGCCCCCACCCATAAACTGGGCACCCAACCAAACACAGGTGCCTAACAGGGCCAGATTCAAACCGTGACGACCGGGCAACATCAGCGGTTTGCTGCTGAGAACGCCGCGCAGCTTGCCAAAGGCCACGATCGAGCCTGTAAATGTGATCGCTCCGATAAATACGCCCACAAAAACTTCAACTTCGTGAATGGTGGCTTCAGTGCCTGCCAAGGTTGGGGGCTGCAAATCGTTGGCAATGCCGACCAACACTGCCGCCATGCCCACAAAACTGTGCAAGACAGCGACTAACTCCGGCATCTCAGTCATCGCCACACGAGAAGCCAAACTTGCTCCGATCAACACGCCTGGCAACAGCGCTCCTACCAAAACCCCATAGTTCGTCGTGCCACTGCCAAAAGCGGTAGCGACAAAGGCGATCAGCATCCCGGCGATGCCGTAGAAATTCCCCTTGCGGGAGGTTTCTTGGTTAGACAACCCCGCCAAGCTGAGAATAAACAAACCACTCGCCGCAATATAAGCGACGGTCATCAAGTTATTTGACATCACTGTTTATCGTTGAAACATCTTGAGCATTCGTTGCGTGACTAGGAAACCACCGGAAATATTGATGGTGCCGACCAGGATCGCGATCGCGCCTAAAATTGTGGTGGGCGAAGTTGGCGCGCCAGAGATTTGCAGCATTCCGCCGACAATGATGATGCCGCTAATGGCATTGGTGACACTCATCAACGGGGTGTGTAAAGCTGGTTTGACGTTCCAGATCACTTGCCAGCCGACAAAACACGACAGCACAAACACCGTGAAATGGGAAAGAAATGAGGCTGGGGCAGTGGCTCCGATCGCCACCAACGCGACTCCAATCAACCCAGCCCATAGTCCGCTCAAGTTTTTCTTTGGCAAGACTTGAATCAATTGCACATCTGGGCTTGCGATCGGGTGAGCAACTTGAGGAGCAGCCACAGGTCGAGGCGGCGGTGCCATAATTTCGCCGTTGTGAACGACTAACGCCCCTCGAACGACCTCATCATCTAGATCAACTTGATGATTGTCGTGTCTGCCCATGTCATCTAAAAGGTGACACAGATTTTTGCCATAAAGCTGGCTAGCTTGATTGGCCATGCGGCTAGGCAGATCGGTTAACCCAATAATGGTCACGCCGTTGTGGCGATAGATCTCTCCAGGTTTTGTAACCTCGCAGTTGCCCCCTTGCTCGGCTGCCATATCGACAATCACAGAGCCTTCTTTCATGCTTTCAACCATCTCTCTGGTAATCAGCTTGGGCGCAGGCTTACCGGGAATCAAGGCGGTGGTGATGATGATATCGACTTCTTTGGCTTGAGCCGCAAATAACTCCATCTCCGCTTTGATGAATTCAGGACTCATCACCTTGGCGTAGCCACCCGTTCCGGTGCCGTCTTCCTCAAACGCTAACTCTAGGAACTCAGCCCCTAAACTTTCGACCTGCTCTTTGACGACAGGACGGGTGTCAAATGCCCGCACGATCGCGCCTAAGCTTCGGGCAGTTCCGATCGCCGCTAATCCTGCAACGCCCGCGCCAATCACCATCACCTTAGCCGGAGCGACTTTTCCAGCCGCCGTGATCTGCCCAGTAAAGAAGCGCCCAAACTGATTGGCAGCCTCGACCACGGCTCGATATCCGGCAATGTTTGCCATTGAGCTAAGGGCATCTAGTTTTTGGGCCCGACTGATGCGAGGCACGGCATCCATTGCCAAGACGGTTGCTTTTCTCGCTGCCAATTTTTTGATTAATTCTGGGTTTTGCGCTGCCCAAATGAAGCTGATCAAAGTTCCACCTTCTCGCAGCAGGTCTGTTTCGTGTTTGTCGAGATCAGAATGATGATCAGGAGCGCGTACTTTCAAGATTAAATCGGCCTCTGCCCAAAGGGTTTCAGGGTCAGCAATGATTCGACAATTTGCCTGTTGATAGGCATCATCACAGAAATTTGCAGCACTGCCAGCACCCGTTTCAATTAAGACTTCAAAGCCATATTTTTGCAGTAGTTTAGCCGTGTCTGGGGTAGCAGCTACCCGACATTCGCCCACTAAAATCTCTTTGGGAATGCCAATCTTTTTTTGTATAGGGTCTTCAGATTCAGGCAGATGGCTAGTTTCCGACTGTTTATTGATGGCGATCGTCACAAAACACCCCCATTTTATAGAGTCAACGGTTAAATCTTTGCCCGCTCAACTAAAACTTGAAGGTTAAACGCTATAGAGAGGGCATGGCATCCTAATTTGATTACCTTAATAGGATTTTTCAGTTGACTTATGTTAGGACTCAATTTTTAACAAACTAGAATTGAATCCGTAACCTATCTTTAGACAAGCGTCATTTCTAAGCGCATGAATCACAAAATGTCCGCAGAGCGTAAAACTTTTCAACTTAAGTTCATGCAGTTTGATGAAGTCTTTTGCATTAGCGTTCAGGTTAATCGCTCAAACATTCCCGACCGATCGCCGCTAGACCGGGGCACCTTCTTAAGACTGATCTCGTCACGCATTGCGATCGCTGCTCACTGAGTTATTTCACTGAGATAGCTGATAATGTCAGTAGGGACACCCCTCGTTGACGGCGGTTACTTTCTTAACTACTCACCCTTGTTTTCAGGTCAAACGCCTATGCTGCTTAGAGGATTTTCGATGCGACGTGTTGTGTCAACCTTGACGATCGCGGGTTGCCTGGTCGCAGGGCTTCCGATCCTGGCCCTCTCGGAAGGGCTACCGGGACTGACGCTCTTCAGTGGAGTCAAACGCGAGGATCAACTCGACTATCACCTTGACTTTGACGGCCGCACCAACGCCTGGGATCGCTATCGGTTAAGAATCGAGCGCAAACGCATGAAGGTCGCCGTCGCGCAGTTCTCGATCGACTATCCCGACTACTACAAAGGCACCTTTGACCCCAAGAGCGTCGAACTGATGGTCAATGACGAATCAGTGCCCATTCAAGAAGTCAAGTGGGAGAAAGAAAACTACGTAATTGAAGTTTTCCCAAAAGACCCGGTGCCCGCCGGGTCAAACGTCGAGTTAATCTTCTCAAATGTCAAAAACCCCAGCAATGGCGGCATGTTCTACTTCAACTGCCGGGTGCTGTCTCCGGGCGATGTGCCTCTGTTGCGCGACATCGGCACCTGGATTTTGACGATCAGCTAGACCGTTGAGGAGTAGACATTTTTAGTCAGGGCGAATGTCCTTCGTCCTGATTCTTTCCGCACCTCAATGTTGGCCAACTCTAGCGCCTAAACATAGTGCTATATTTGTAGACTGTGGCTTTTCCACGGTCTTTTTCACCTCTCACTAGCGAGAACAACACCACCATGACCAAGCGAACTTTAGAAGGAACCAGCCGTAAAAGACGAAGAAAGTCTGGCTTTCGCGCTCGGATGCGGACGGCAACCGGGCGCAGAGTGATCACTGCTCGTCGTAAGAAAGGACGCGCTCGGTTAACCGTTTCAGGCTAAAAAGCTTGAGCGGTCTAGCGGCGATCGTGCCAGGTGAGGTTTGCTTTGGCACTGTCAAAACCCAATCGACTAAAGCATCGAAAAGATTTTAGCCGGGTCTACCAGCAGGGGCTGCGTCGCAACTCAGCCAATTTGACGCTGAGAGCCTTGCACAGTTCAAAGATTTTTGCCAAAAAGTCTCGCGCGCCGGAGGGACTCTTAGAGCTAAACTCCCAGGCTCCTTCTCAGATCGGCATTTCGATCAGTTTGAAAGTGAGTAAGCGTGCAGTCGTTCGCAATCGCATTAAGCGACAAATTCGGGCGGCATTGCGACACCTCTTACCTCGCCTCACCGCTGGTTGGAAACTCGTGATTATCGTGCGACCTCAAGCTGTAGAGTGCGATTATTTTCAATTTCTGCAAGAATTAGAGCAGTTATTGCTAGACGCTGAGGTATTAAATGGCCATTAAAGAAGAAGTCTATTATGAAGGCGGGCCCCACATTGGGGATCTAATTATTGGCGTACTTCTGGCACCGACGGTGATCTGTTTGCCGTTGACGATCGGAGCCTTTGTCCGGGCGCTCTGGCTTCGCTATCGTATTACTGATCGGCGGATCGGGGTGACGGGCGGTTGGATGGGGCGCGATCGCGTCGAAATCATCTACTCCGACATCACAAAAGTGGTCACGGTTCCCCGTGGGCTTGGCATGTGGGGAGACATGGTGCTCACCCTGCGCGACGGCAGCCGCATTGAGATGCGTTCAGTTCCCAAATTTAGAGAACTCTATGACTTCATCAATGAGCGGCTCTCTGAGCGAGCCAAAAAAGCCAGCGGTGCGCTAGGAACACAGGGTTGAGCCATTCGGTTATCCCACCCTTCTAGCAAAGTTCTCGATCGTTTAACGATCAAACTACAGGCTACACTGGGACTTGTTCTGTCAGGCTGCCCACTCAAAGCGGTGCGCTTGACAAACAAACTAATTCAGCAAACTCAGACTTCTAGGTAGAGACGTAAGGCGAATGGACTTCGGTATAAGCTTTCTTTCCAACAACGTAATGCTGCCGATCATCGATTTCTTCTATGGAATCGTGCCTAGCTACGGTTTGGCGATCGTGGCACTGACCTTGGTAATTCGCTTTGCGCTTTACCCACTCAGCGCTGGCTCTATTCGCAGTATGCGCCGCATGAAGGTATCTCAACCCGCAATGCAGAAACGGGTCAAAGAAATTCAAGAGCGCTACAAAGACGACCCCGCCAAGCAGCAGCAAGAGATGAGCGCGGTTTATAAGGAGTTTGGCAATCCACTAGCAGGGTGCTTGCCCGTGGTGATGCAAATGCCAGTGCTGTTTGCGCTGTTTGCGACACTGCGCGGGTCACCCTTTTCAGATGTGCCTTACTCGGTGAACTTGCAGATTTTGCCCAAAGAGCAGATTGAGCAAGTTCAGCCCCAAGCTTTTGTAACGCCGCCTCAAAACATTTATTTGTCTGACAGCGTTCACACCAAAATCGCAGCCGTTGCACCGAGTGGCACTCGTCTCGCGGTAGGTGAGAAAACCAAAATTGAGTTTCAAACCGTTGAGGGAAAGCCCTTTGACGCTCTGGCGACGGAATACCCTGACAGCGACTTGACTCCTAAATTCAAAGTCGTGAGCGGGGCCGAACGGATTCAGATTAAAGACGACGGCACGATCGAAGCCCTTCAGCCCGGAGATGTTACCCTTCAGGCAATTGTTCCTGGGTTGGCCGCCAACAAAGGGTTTCTGTTTATTGATGCCTTGGGGCGAGTGGGGGCGATCGATCCCGATGGGGCCCTGCACTGGGACATCATCGGCATGGTGATCTTCTTTGGCATCAGTCTCTATATTAACCAACTGCTCTCTGGGCAAAGTGGTTCTAGCGGCAACCCCCAGCAAGATACGGTGAATAAGATTACGCCAGTGATTTTCTCTGGGATGTTCTTGTTCTTTCCTCTGCCTGCTGGCGTGTTGATGTATATGGTCATTGGCAACATTTTCCAAACGGCTCAGACCTTCTTTTTGTCGAGAGAGCCGCTGCCCGAAAATCTGCAAAAGATCGTCGATGCTGAAGCGGCCAAAACTGGAGACGCAAAAGCTGAAGATACTACCCTACCCTTTGAACCCGGTCGCAAAAAGAAGGCTTAGAAAGACACCATGAGCGATCGTCCCTTTGAGCAACGAGGTCAGCAGTGGCTAGAGGAATTTTTAAAGCTGGCAAATTTGTCTGCACCTGTCACGGCTGAAATGAGGGACACCTTTTCTGAGACGAGTTGCTGGCTGACGATCGCGGACTCTGCTTTAACGCCAGATCAGATAGAAGCACTGATCGGCACTCAAGGAGCCGCCCTAGACTCGATTCAATATCTAGCCAACTCTACGCTCAATCTGGGCAAACAAGACGACCAGCAGGGCGCTTACACGATCGAGCTAGCGGGCTATCGTCAACGCCGCCAGCAAGAGCTTCTAGAAATCGCAGAACAGGCGGCCGAGCAAGTTCGGCAATCGGGCAAAGAGTATGAAATCAAGTCACTCTCTTCAGCCGAGCGGCGACAGATTCACACCATTCTCAAAGACAGTGGCGATCTGAGCACCTATAGTCGAGGGCAAGAACCCGATCGCCGCTTGGTCGTTCAGCCCGCAAAGCCAGATGAACCGTCTGCCTAAATTGCTAAAGTAAACATCAAGAGTGCCTGTACTGGAAACTGTACGGGCTTCTCAGGTTTTAGGAGGGTTGCTCCCAGCTATGAAAGCACTTTACATTCCACAACTGGCTCAGGCGCACGAGCGCACTCAAACGATCGAGTTTAAAGAAAATCTTCAAGGCATTCAGACTCTGACTCCTGTGCAGGGCCGTCTCAAGGTGACTCACCAGGGGAGTTATCTTGAGGTTTCGGCTCAGGCAGATGCGATCGTGACCCTGAGTTGTCATCGCTGTCTGCAACAGTTCAATCATCGTCTGTCGGTTACCGCCTCTGAGTTGATCTGGCTGGCTAATCATGAAGATGATTCAGGAAACCTGCCGTTTGACCAAGATCTCTCGGTTGATGACTTAGTAGAGAGCTTGCCGCCCGATGGCAACTTTGAACCAACGGCTTGGCTCTATGAGCAGGTCTGTTTGGCAATTCCTCAGAAGCAGTTGTGCGATCAGCACTGTACGGGCATAAAGGTTTCAGACGCAGTGTTGAATCCTGGCAGCGATCGCCGCTGGGCTTCGTTAGAAGCGCTCAAAGGTCAGCTTCCGTCATAGAGAGGGCTTGTAGACAACAGCGCATAGTGTAGGGTTAGAAAGAGACGCTTATCGCTTGATGTCTGCTCCTTTGCCCCTCCTTCGCCATGAGCTTCAGCGACGAATTTAATCTACTGCTAAGAGCGCGCTACCCCATTATCTACATTCCGACTCGCGAAGAAGAGCGGGTTGAAGCTACGATCGTGCAGTGTGCTAAAAGTCAGGGCGATCGCGCCGTCTATATTTGGGATTTTGTCGATGGCTATCAAGGCAATCCCAACGATGTCGGTTTTGGAAAGCGCAACCCGCTCCAAGCGTTAGATCTGGTCGAAAAATTGCCTGCTAGCGCGGCTGCGATCTTTGTGCTGCGAGATTTTCATCGATTTCTAGATGACATCTCAGTGTCCCGTAAACTCCGCAATTTAGCGCGGCTGCTCAAATCCCAGCCCAAAAATCTGGTTTTGCTGTCTCCTCAGATTTCGATCCCCGACGACTTGACCGAAGTGCTGACCGTGCTGGAGTTTCCGCTGCCTAACGCGGCTGAGATCAAGACTGAGATTGAACGGCTGTTGAGTGCAACCGGGCAACGATTGGAGGGCAAAACCTTAGATGAATTAGTGCGATCGTGCCAAGGCTTATCCACTGAGCGGATACGACGAGTTTTGGCCCGAGCGATTGCGCTGCACGGTGAGCTACAGCCCGACGATGTTGATTTAATTCTTGAAGAAAAGCGGCAAACGATTCGCCAGACCCAAATTCTAGATTTTTATCCGGCGACTGAGAATATTTCTGACATCGGCGGGCTGGACAATCTCAAGGACTGGCTGTTTCGGCGCGGCGGCTCTTTTTCAGAACGAGCGCGGCAATATGGGCTGCCCCATCCCAGAGGACTGCTCTTAGTCGGCATTCAGGGCACAGGCAAATCTCTAACGGCTAAAGCGATCGCCCACCATTGGCATCTTCCTTTACTCAGGCTGGATGTCGGTCGTTTGTTTGCAGGCTTAGTCGGCGAGTCAGAATCTCGGACGCGGCAGATGATCCAGCTATCAGAGGCGCTGGCCCCCTGCATTTTGTGGATTGATGAGATTGACAAAGCCTTTGCTGGCTTAGACAGTCGAGGCGATGCCGGAACGACCAGCCGCGTCTTTGGCACATTCATCACCTGGCTAGCCGAAAAGAAGTCTCCGGTGTTTGTCGTGGCCACGGCCAATAATATTCAGTCATTGCCTGCTGAGATGCTGCGTAAGGGGCGATTTGACGAAATCTTTTTTGTGGGTCTGCCCACCCAAGAGGAGCGACGCGCCATTTTTGCGGTGCACTTGTCGCGTCTGCGTCCTCACAACATCAAGCAATATGATCTAGAACGCCTTGCCTACGAAACGCCCGATTTTTCTGGTGCAGAAATTGAGCAAACCTTGGTTGAGGCCATGCACCTAGTCATTGCCTGGATCTGCTGTTGCGCCAGAGAGACGCGGGCACGTACTGCCCAACTCTGATCACCGATCGCCATCTGCTCAAACTGGGCTTGAATCTGCGATCGCCACTCTGGGTATGTTTCAGTGAGTGCCGCTGTTAGCGCCTGTAAGCCAACAACCGCTGCATACCGCACAACCCATTCGTCATCCTGCTGCGTCACAAACAGCAACGCCTCTAACGCTTCTGCCTGAGCAATTTCCAAGAGGTCAGCCGGAAACCATTGCCACTTCATCACCCCTAAGCCATGCGCAGCAGCACGACGGACGCTAGGAGAAAAGTCGGCAGTTGCCCCTCCTAACAACGTCACCAAGCCCCTTGGATCGCCAATGCCAGCTAACGCACGAATCGTCCACGATCGAGCCGTATAGTTGTGTTGATCGAGTTGCTCAAGCAGAGCGGGCACAGCGGCTTGTCCAATTTTCACTAAACCATCCACCGCTGCTACGGCAGCTCCTGGATTGTTATAGCCCAAAGCAGTCGTCAACGTCGGTACAGCCTCTGCTAAACCCGTTGCTGCCAGATTTTCCACCGCTTTGGTCAGCAAACTGGCAGAGTCTGCTTCTTCTACAGCGCGAATGAGGATAGAAAGGTCAGTCATAGACCAAAGATGAAGGGGAATTGAAGGGGTTGGTCATGAGTGCTCATGGTGCAAGCGATGAGTCAATCCACCTACATTCTCACTCGACGCGTTGCATCACTCTACTTAAGGAGGCGATCGCGATAAGAAACGTAACTTTATTATTCAAGACTATTCAAGCGGGCGATCGGTTTTGCCTGATGCCGCTGCAAAGATGCCAAAACAATGCCCGGAGGAATCAACAAGACTCAACGTTAGTTGGTCATCGTTCACTCCTCCGGGCAACGGTGAAGTGACTAGCTCAAGGCGTTGATGGCATAGTCAATGTAGGAATTGGCTTCCACTGCTGGGTCGCCACTCAAACCATGATTCGCTTTGATGTGCTTGAGCGCTTCGACATACCAACTGGGCGACAAGTCAAAAGTGCGGTTGATTTCAGCCAACCCACCAATCAAATAGTCATCCATCGGTCCGGTGCTGCCAGCGACCAAACAATAGGTGATCATGCGAATGTAGTAGCCGATGTCACGCACGCACTTCGCTTTACCAGTCGCAGACGACGCGTAGTTGTGTCCCTGCATTTGCGTCGTGTAGGGAAACTTCTGATACACCGCATTCGCGGCACCATCGGCTAAGCTTTGTGCTTTCGAACTCAAACCTTTCGCAGCATCCAGACTCGCAGTCGCTTGCCGAAAGCGACCAAACGCCACTTGCATTTCGGTCGAGCTGAGAAAGCGTCCTTGCGAATCGGCGGTCGCGACGGCTTCGGTTAAAGGTGTTTTCATGTCAATCGTCCTGAGTTAGGTGTGCAAAAAAATGAACAAGGGTGATAAGAACGGCAACAGCACCGCGCTGTCAGATGCTCACGTCTTAGCCGACCGCCGCTGCCGCACGGTCAAAGTAGCTGCTCAATTCCGACATCAAAGCGCTACAGTCGCCTTTGGTGACACCGTTGGGGTCGTTCGCTAGCGCTAAAGCCGCTTCTTTCATCTTGTTCACACCCGCAGCCACCGAACCACCGGGCACGCCTAGCGCCAGGTAGGTTTCGCGCAAGCCGTTCAAGCAACGGTCATCCAACACGCTCGCATCACCCGCAAACGCCGCGTAGGTGACGTAGCGCAAGATGATTTCCATGTCGCGCAAGCACGCTGCCATGCGACGGTTGGTGTACGCGTTGCCACCGGGCGCAATGAGCTGAGGCTGTTCGGCAAACAGCGCGCGTGCCGCATTGGCGACGATCGTCGAGGAGTTGCTGGTGATTCGGTTGACCGCATCCATCCGCTTGGTGCCGTCGGCAACCATCGCTTTCAAGGCATCAATTTGAGCGTCGCTGATGTAATCACCGCGAGTATCGGCTTGGGAGACGACTTTTGCAAATGCGTCCAACATAAACTTCAATCTCCTAATGTGTTTAGTTCAAGCATGGTTTTGGTCATCACCGATCCGGTTAAGCTTGGCAGCCCATCTGCCCGCGCAGCTTGAGCAGGCAAAGTTAGCCAAGGGATCAATGACCGATAAAAGGTTTCTTGCGCTTGCAGATGAGAAACTCAGGAAACTTTACATTTCCTAACAGTTGCATCACTTGGAGCCTGTAGCTGATCAATCAATTTGCACCTACAGGCTCTTGCAAGTTTTCCAACTTCTTTGTTTATACTATGTCGTTGAATCGTTATTTATTACAAATTATAAAGGCGGCTTTTGGGTCTGAAAGCCGTCCTTCATCGGCACCCTATTGATTTTGTAGCCAGAGTTGCCAGTAACACACTAAATGTCAATTTTACAGACGATGTACTTGAAACGACTCTTTAACAAGCTGCCACTAGCACAATGAGGAAGCACTGGTGAACAGCATTCTGAGCTAAAGTGTAAGTAAATGTAACGAACCTGAGTCGGGTTGCCTCTACGATCGCTCCAATTGAGATTGCTCTAAACGCGATCGCTCCAACTGCAATACACACCGCTTGCCGCAACTGTAATGTCTATATTTGCTGAAGTACGGGTTCATTGTACAGGTCTGTGACCAGGCGACAGCGCGAGGCGACAAAGACATGGCAGTAGAGCTGCATTCTATGAGGCTTCTCTGTAGTAACGTTCCTGGAACCTCGCCACTTGCGGTACAAATGTTTCACTTTTGCGGTTCATGCCTATGCTTAGTAAGAAGGCTGTGATCACTCGCTCAAGAAGGATTCATTATGCGTTTAGGCAAAGTCGTCAAATCGAATTCGCACTGCGACTATATTGTGGAACTTGATGATGAACGCAGCCGCAACAATTCACCGCAGCCGGATGATTATGGCTTTGGCTGCTTTGTGCGGTTGGATGGGGGCGATCGCCATTGGGCAGTCGGGCTTGTCTACAATACGCAATTATTCAACCCCATGTTTCTCAATATGGGACCGCGCTTGTCGAGCGAACCCGATCCGGTCTTTGCGCCTGATCTCATTAGTGAAACTCGCACCTTGCTGTGGACAGTTTTAATTGGCACACTAGAAGGGCAGAACGAAATTGCCTATGGCTTGCATGGCATTCCTCGCGTAGTGGTGCCAATCAACACCCCCGTTGAAACCATGACACAGGAAGAAATTCATCGCTTCCACCGCAATCAGCAGGGACAGCCTCAGTTTTGCTATTACAGCCATTTGCTGCGCTGTGGCGGCACGTTCGCTGCGCAGCTCACACAACAAGTCTTGACGGAACTGATTGATAGTCGCCTTTTTGAAGGAGATGAACAAAGGGCTTTGAATATTCTTTGTAAAGAGTTATCCTGGAAAGAGACGATGAGTGCAATGCGTTAAATGCAATATCGATACAGACAGATAGAGATAAGAGATCGGGGGTCACATACCCCTTGCCCTCATGCTCACACACTGTAAACTACTCACTACGGGTAGCTGCGCTAACCGTCATCTGTGCTGTCAGCAAGTTTCTGCTGTCAACGAGCAAGTTGCCAACAAAAAACCGACAGTCCTCGAAAGAAAGCTGTCGGTCAGTCGTGTGTTCCCTGTTGATGACTCGGCTAAAGTTGAGTCCCCTAAAGTATGTCTTTCACGCTGTTTGACTGATGCGATCTAGATCAGCATGTGGTGTGATCTTTATCACATGTGCTTTGACGAATAAAAAACCGACAGTCCTCGAAAGAAAGCTGTCGGTCAGTCGTGTGTTCCCTGTTGATGACTCGGCTAAAGTTGAGTCCCCTAAAGTATGTCTTTCACGCTGTTTGACTGATGCGATCAAGATCATCCTTGCTGGTGATCTTAATCACATAATGAGGCTCTGTAACCTGCTGCGAGACTGCTAGCGGCATTACGATGGGTGCTTTTGAATACCTCAATGGTTGCTCTGTGGAGGCTTGGCGGAATCAATGCCCTGTGTGAGCCAGCATGGCGGCAAACCAGTGTTCTAGACGATCGCCCATTGCCGCTAACGAATAAGTTGCTTCTGCCTGCTGTCGGCAGGTATAACGATCGATTTCGTCCAAATGGGCGATCGCGTCTACCAGTCCGGCAATATTGTCGGGTTCCACGAGCCAACCCGTCTTGCCATGCTGTACAATTTCGGCGGGTCCACCACGACGGTAAGCAATGACAGGGACACCACACGCAAGGGCTTCGATCGCCACATTCCCAAAGGCTTCGACCCAGCGCGGCGTCATCACCAAGGCTTGACACTTGCCCAGTGCCTCCTGGAGTTGATTGGTCGGTAAAAACCCCTCATAAGTCATTGGTGCGTCGGGATAGCGTTGCTGAATCTGCTGCCAGTAGGCGTGATCTTGCATCACACCCCAGATTTTGAGCGGTCTTTGCGTCATCTGAGCCGCTGCAACGGCATCCTCCAAGCCTTTTTCAGGTGCAAGGCGACCAATCCAGGCCAGGCAAGGCTCTGGTTGAGGACAAAAGTGATAGAGCGACAGGTCAAACCCGTTGCCCAGCACACGGCACTGTGCACCGAACGCAAAGGTGTCTGCTTGGGCGCGACTGTGCACCCCAATGCTGTGTGGAAACTGCGCGATCGTCTGCCCGATTACGTCATCCATCGCCTTCGTGAGCGAACCCATGCTGACTAAATGAGCGATCGGGCGCTCGAAAAAAGGCGTTAAGTAAAACGGTAGCCAATCGTAGGCAAAGTTCACCAGCACATCGTATTGGTCTTGAACCTGACGCGCATACACCCACATGTTCGCTAACACGGCGTTGGCAGGCATCGCGATCGCTGCCTCCCGTCCTTCGCTCTGTGCCGTTGTTTGCAACACCCCCTCAATTTCTACCACAGGGGCAGCAGCGCACATCGAGCCAGCGGGTGCCACAATTTTGACGGTGTGTTGCCTCGCACTCAGCGTCTTAGCAATATTGTGCAGCGTCAGTTCAACACCACCACCCAAGCCCGAACCCAGCGATCCCACTGAGGTCGATAACAGTAAAAGCCGTAACGGTCGGTTTAAGGGCGCTTTCATTCCGGTTCCGTCACTGGCATGATGATAGTTGCTAATTCTTCCAGCGCACCACTTTCTGACTCCGCCAGGGCATCAGCAACGGCTTGAGCTACGTTAGGACGACTGAATCTGGTAGCCAGACGATCGCGCTGATTGATGAGGTAAATGCTAACCAGGGTCAGACTTACCCCAAACCATTGAAGCGGACTCAGCAGTTCGGACAGGAACAGATTGCCAAACAGTAAGGCAAAGATCGGCGTTAAAAAGGTCAGCGAACTGAGGCTCGTGAGGCTACCGCTAGACGCAAAGTAGAAGAACAAGCCGTAGGCGATCGCGCTACCAAACACAGTGGAGTAACCCAGCGCCACCCAGCTTGAGCCGTCTAAATGCACCCATTGATCAACTTCAAACTGCGACGACAGAGCAAAGAGCGGGAGTCCACCTAAAAGCATGTGCCACCCGGTTGCAGTGATAGGGTCGGCATGACGACTGACATAGCGCATCAGCACCGTGCCAACAGCCATTGACAAAGCTGCCAGCAACATCAGCCACTGCCCCATTCTGAAACAGATCGTGCAGCAAATTTGCACCAAGCTGTAGACCATTAGGCAGCGATCGCTGGTTCCAGATGCCCCAAAGCCACTCCTCTGGCAAGCCCAACAAACTGATGCCAATGACACCCAACCCTAGCCCTAGCCAGCCCCACAGCCCAATGTGCTCACCAAACAGCCATAGCGCCATTAACGCCACTGCTAGCGGCTGCGAGTCAATCATCACCGAGCCTAAACCCGCCCCCGTTCTGACCAAACCCTCTGCTAAAAAGCCTTGAAAGAGCGTACCATCCACAAGCGCAAAGAGCAGTATCCACAGCCATGCTGCCCAGCCCTTCGGTTGGGGTCTGCCCATGAGCATCCCCACACCCAACACCATGCCACCGGCAGGTACTAGCCTCACACCTGCCATAAAGAGCGGCGTTGTGTGT
>CBDFJR010000004.1:0-36332 GCA_965248535.1 Phormidesmis sp. | reverse complement strand
AGCACTAACGACAGATTCAGGGTTAAACGCGCAACTCTCTCAAGTGCGGGAAAATTTATCTCAAGAGATTTTAGTCATTCGTCAACAGCTTCAAGCGACGGCTCTCAATTGGGGTGAGTTTCAAGCCCTGCAACAAGCATTTCCTAAGTTTGTAGAACAAATCGAGCAACTTCAAGAACGGCTGAGGACGATCGAAGCTCGACAAACTGACGAACCCTTGCCAATCGGACTAGAACCCGAAGTTGAGCAGGCTCCGATCAGTCCTCCTGACGTTGACGGACTTAATGATTTAGAAGATTTGGTGCTGAACTTAGGGATTGATTTTGGCACCAGCTTTACAAAAGTTTGTTTTCGAGATGTGGCGAGAGACCGATCGGAGGTTGTCACTTTTACCGACGAAGCTACTCACCTAGAAGAAGCCTTACTGCCGACAAAAATCGGAATTCTGCCCGATGGCACGTTGATTGCTGGATTGACCGCTTCTGAATGGCAACCCTATGAAAATCAGGTGCAGACAACGGTGGAATTTATCAAAATGCGTCTGGCAAATTTTGATCTTCCTCAAAGTGCGGAAAGCTGGCAGCTCAAAAAATTACCAGGACTGAGGGATGCCGAAACCATTGAAAATCTTTGTGCCTATTATTTAAATCGTGTCATGACTCGCGCTAAAGCTTGGATTCGCCATAACAAACCAGAACTGATCATCAACCAGAAAATTGATTGGTCTGCGAATGTTGGCGTTCCGGTTGAGTATTGTGATTCTCCAGCAAAGAACCGCTTTCAAAAAGTTCTCTCGCTCGCCTGGTTGTTAAGTAATGAACCTCAGACTGAGCAGATGACGATCGAGAATTTGCGCGATCGCATGAAACCACTGAGAGCAACGCTAAAAGAAACCCCGATCGATTGCCATGCGATTCCAGAAATCGCGGCTGAAGTGTGGTCGTTACTCAACTCGCGTGAAGTGGATGAAGGATTTTATGTCCTCTTTGATGTGGGCGATGGAACTCTAGACGGAAGCTCGTTTCGGTACTGGAATGATGACGGCGAGAAGAAAGTTGATTTTTTCTTTGGCAAAGTCAATCCTTTGGGTGTGACTGCCTTTTCTCATCGGCTGGCACAGGAGTTAGGGATTGCAGAAACGGATGCTAAAAACACTATCTGTGGAAACTCGACCCGTTATTCCGATCAATTTCAAGCGAGTACGGCTCGAAAAGAGATTCAACGAATGATTGCTGATGTTGTCTCTAAGGGGAGTCAGAGATATGGTGAGCACGGCTTCAAGCTATCGCGGCGTGGCTTTGAGAAACCTTTAGAAATTTTAATCGGCGGTGGTGGCGGACAAACTTCTTTTTACACGCAGGCGATCACCTCAACTCACAAAGATGTTCCACACAAGAATTATGGAATTCCAGAGTATGCGGTGCGATCGCTGCCAGCACCCAAAGATTTGGAAACGAACGGCATCAGCAACCGCGAGTTTCATCGATTTGCAGTCGCCTATGGGTTGTCGATCCCTACTGGAGAGCAGCCAGAGATAAGACTTCCAAGCGAGATGGAGCAAATCAAGCCAGCACCCCCTAAAGGAGAAGATCCGATGGGTAAAGCACCTAAAGCCAACGAACCGAGATGAAGTTACCCAAGAGCAAAGGCGTATAACCAATGAGTGACCCTACTAGTTGGAACCCGGCTATTTCCGGGCAAGAAGTGCGTGTAAAAGCCAATCCGGGACATCGTGGCACCACGACCGGAAAAACTCGCGCTTCTGGAACTCGGCTGCTCGTGCAAGTTCAATTTAGCCCCAACGAAAAATCCTATAAGCCCTACAACCTTTTAGAGCTTTGTGGAGAACCAGAAGGACTTTTTGCGCTGTTAGAACAAGGAAAATTTAGCGGAGCCGATGATCTGCGCCGAATTCTCACGTTTGAGAAGGTAAAAGGGCAATTAACCAACATCTTCTACAGCATGGAGTCGAGCCATACCGACTTCTACCCGCATCAGTTTAAACCTGTGCTGAAGTTTTTAGAATCTCCGGTAGGGCGATTGCTGGTTGCAGACGAAGTAGGACTGGGGAAAACGATCGAGGCGATATACATCTGGAAAGAACTGCAAGCCAGAGCCGATGCCCGTCGTTTATTAATCATTTGTCCTGCAATTTTGCGAGAAAAATGGCGCGATGATCTGCAACAACGGTTTAATATCATTGCCAACCTCACCAACGCCCAAGCGCTCTTAGGAGAAGTCAAGCACGTTTTGCAAAGCCAATATCAGCATCCCTTTGTGTGTATCGCTAGCTTAGAAGGGCTTCGCCCCAGCGCCAATTGGGAAGATGAAACCACTTCGGGAGCCAAGGCAGAACTCGCAAGATTGTTAGACAACAATAACAACAACAATCCTGCTGCCGATGAGTTGAGTGTGTTTGATTTGGTGATTATTGATGAAGCGCATTATCTCCGCAACCAAGCCACCGCCAATCATCGTTTAGGGCAACTGGTGAGAGATGCGGCTCGTCATCTAGTGCTGCTGACAGCAACCCCGATTCAGACTCAGAACAATAACCTGTATCAACTGCTAAAGATCGTTAGCCCAGAAGACTTTTTTGACGAGACAATTTTTCATCAAATGTTGGAGGCAAATGCGCCGCTGATTCGGGCGCTGCGATCGCTGTGGAGTCATCCTCCCAATTTCTCAACGGCAAAGCGTGAACTCGATCGTGCCCTTCAGTCCGATTACTTTCAACATAATTCTGTATTGAAGCAAATTCAAAAAACGTTGGAAACGCCGGAGACGATCGACGCAGAAACACAAGTCAGACTCGGTTACAAACTAGAAAGCGCTTCATTAGTCAGTCAATATCTCACCCGCAGTCGTAAACGCGATGTGTTACCCGATCGGGTTGAACGCGCCCCACAAACGTTAAAGGTTCATTTCTCTACTTTAGAAAAAGAAATTTATGAGTCGGTGACTCAAGCCATTCGCAAACAAAGCAGAGGCAAGCAAGGTGTTTCACTGTTTCGATTGATTGCCCGTCAGCGGCAGATGGCAAGCTGTCTTGTCGCGGCGCTAAAAACCTGGTCAGAGCAAGGAATATTGGATGAATTTCAAGATGAACTATTTTGGGAATCGGGCATTTCAACGACGCAGTTAGAAACTGAACCATTGCCCGATCGGGAGACATTGCCCTTAGAAACTATTAACTACGCTCAACTCGAATCTGAAGACACCAAATATCGATCGCTTGTTCAGTGTCTACGCCGCGAACTTAAGAAAAATCCAGACGAGCAATTTGTTCTGTTCGCCTACTTTCGCGGCACCCTCCACTATTTGCAACGCCGCTTAGAAGCAGATGGAATTCAGACCAGTTTGATCTTGGGTGGGATGGGTGATCAAAAACAAGACATATTGGCACAATTTAAGCAAGGCAAAACCTCAATTCTCTTGTCTTCAGAAGTCGGCAGCGAAGGAATTGACCTGCAATTCTGTCGCTTTTTGATCAATTATGATTTGCCCTGGAATCCAATGCGAGTCGAACAGCGAATTGGACGGATTGATCGCTTAGGGCAAAAAGCCGATCGCATCTCAATCATTAATTTCAGTTTGGTAGACACGATTGAAGAACGGATTCTCGATCGCTTATATCAGCGCATCAATGTCTTTCAAGAAAGCATTGGCGATTTAGAAAATATTCTCGGAGAGGCGACCGAAAAACTCCTCGTTACACTCTTTGAACCCGACCTGACCGATGCCGAGCGACTCAAACGCGCTGACGAAACTGCCAGCGCCATCCTCAAACAACGCCTCCAACAAGACCAATTAGAACAAGAATCCGTCAATCTAATGGCGTTCTCAGATCAAATTCTTGATGCGGTTAGCAAAAGCCGCAATCAAGGTCGATGGCTGACCTCAGAAGAATTACACTCATTTGTTGAAGACTATTTTGCTCGCTATTATTTGGGCACCACCATTAAACCCGTTCAAGGTAGAGAGGCTATCTCTGAGATCAAGCTCACCGAAGATGCCAAAGGAGATTTAGAGTTGTTCCTCAAGCACCATCGATTTGCGACTCAAACTCGCTTACATCGATCGCCTGCGCTTTGTTTGTTTGACCCTCGCCTTGCAGAACAACCGGGCAGAGATAAAGGAAAGCCGATCGAGCTGCTTGATCCCACCCATCCGCTGATTCAATGGATTCGGCACAGCTACGACAATGATGCTCAGATTCACCCGATCGCAGCCATTCGCTGTCAGCAGTCAGACGTTGATGTTGCGCCGGGGCAATATGTGTATGTGATTCATCACTGGCTGTTTCAGGGATTGCGTTCTGAGAGCCGTCTTGCTTACAAAGTTGCTCAATATTCCGATGGCAAATTATTGTCTGATGATCAATCAGAACGCCTCGTCTATCGGGCAGCCCGTTGGGGAAAAGCAAAGCTGAATGCCGCTAATTTGTTAGAAGATCTCGATCGAGTCTTGGCACTTTATTGCGATTGCGATGATGCACTAGAAACAGGCTTTGATCAGGCATCAGCAGAATTTGATGCTGAGAATGACAGCCGTTGCAACGTTCAACGACGCAGTGCAGAAAGCTACGCCGATCGTCGCCAACAACAGCTTGAAGAACGCATTCAAACCTTTCAACAATCAGGCAAGCTCCGAATGGTGCCTGCCACAGAAGGGCAACTCCGCAAAGTGAACCGAGAATTAGAAATCAAGAAGAAGATGATCGTCGATCGCCACAACACTGAGCTAAATGTGATTCAACTTGCCGCAGGCATGATCTTTGTTGAGCCATAGCGGTCGGTAGTCGAGTCACCTGTTCCATAGCCATATTTAGGCGCTTTCCTCGGTCTTTTTGAGCCGATAACCCAGCCCGTGAACGGTTTCGATCAAGTCGTCTGGGGCACCAGCGGCCTTGAGCTTTTGGCGTAAACCTTTGATGTGAGACTTAACCGTCTCTTCGGTGGGTGGGTCTTGCAGCGTCCAAATGCGTTCAATGATCCCAGCGCGGCTTAACACTCGCCGCCCATTGGTTACCAGCAGTTCTAGCAGCGCATATTCCTTAGGGGTTAGCTGAATCGGCTCGTCTTTGTAGGTGACTTCATAGGTGCTAGAGTCGAGACGCAGACTGCCCCACCCAAACCCAGTCAGGATGGCGCTGCTGCCTCGACGCAAGAGCGCTCGAATGCGGGCCATTAGCTCTTGCAGGTCAAAGGGCTTAACCATATAGTCATCTGCGCCCGCATCTAACCCAATGATTTTGTCAGCGATCGTGTCACGGGCCGTCAACATCATCACCGGGGCAGTAAAGTTGCGACTTCGCAGGCGTTGACAAAAACTCACCCCATCCAGTTTTGGCAGGGTCAGATCTAGCACAATCAGATCATAGTGAAGGGAGTTAAACCACTCCCACGCCACTTCTCCGTCTTGCACGACATCCACAGCATATTGGCGATCGGTCAGGGCCTCAGTCAGCACTTCAGCTAGTTGCACATCATCTTCAACGACTAAAATTCGCATGAAGCCGCCTCAATGAGTCTTGACTCGCCGTAATCGGCTAACTCGGCTGAAACACATCTGGAGAAAACATTTCTGTCAACGTTCGCAGATAGGGGATCAAAACCGACATATCTTTGGGTGACAGTTGCCCATATAGCTCCCAGCCCATCACTTGCAACATATCTTGCACCATTTGCCACTTTACCTTCAATCGGGGGTAGAGCATCACGCAGAGGGGAAACAACTGGCTCTGCACGGACGATACATTGCCTTCTAAAATGCACAGACAGAGATAAACCTGAAACATTTCAACATCTCGGATGCTGGAGATTCTGACATCTGACGAATTGAGGCTGCCGCTGTAGGTTTGGTAGCCGGGATTGAGCCGATGAATTTGCTCACACACGCGATGGGCGACCCGGCTGCTGAGGGGCAACAAGTTTTGCACGGTGATCAACTCAGGAGAATCGGTATCATGGGTTGCGGCAGCCTGATAAGCTTCTCGCAGCGGCATATACATGTGATCGTCCATGACTTTGATATAGGGCGAAAATAGCACCTGTTCGGCGGGCGAAAGCTGGCTGACGAGAATTTTGCCTGTGTGGTGAAACTGCATACTGACAAAGCCGATCGTGCGCGGGTCTTGTGCCGTATATTTTTGTCGCAACCGCCCACAGTCGTCGCCTATCACAACCGAAAGACGCTGGGCGGTGAGTTGATCCCCATAAGACAGCAGTGCTTTCTCAAATAGCTGATGAGAGTCTGCGGCGATTTGCCAGGGGTCAAGCAATTTTGAATCGATTCCATGACGCAAAACTTCGACGGCTAAAAGGTCTTCGGTCATTGACCAAGCTTGGGCACTCGCCAATTTCAGGCTTTGCATCAGCTTCTCAGTGGTATATTTTCGCCCTTCTGTGGAAGCGTAGTCTGAGAAGCGATCGATTTTTCTGATCTGCGCTTCGTCATAGTCTGAAGTCACTGAGACAATATACTTTCGGGCCCAAGTCGCTGCTAGCGTGTGCAGATTTGACTTTGCTTTGTCCGTCGGAGGATGGTCGTCAGACAGAGTTTCTGAGGGGCGAGAAGTCGAGATACCCTGAGTCCGAATAGATGCTGATCGAGTCATGAGTTTAGCCCAAACTGGTCAAAAATTAACGATAGACGGCGTGACTGAACGGGCAGCACAAACTGTCTGCGTTCAATGACTCCTAGAACACACGTTGACACGTCAGCAACCGGGGACGATCTTGACTCAGATCAACCACAATGACTGATATGTGTAAATACTGAAAAAGGCTGAATAAAAGCCTTAATTGATGGTTGTCAATATACCGTACTGGTATGTTGAACACAACCAATCTTTAAACTTGAAGATTCTTCCGTGACAGAATAGTTATTATTTCTTAAACTTGAGTCTCCACAACTTTAAAATATTGAATTTTGCGGCTGACCTCAGAAAATAGGAGCATGACTTTTTTTAAGTGGTCGTCTGAAGGAAAATGGCTGGCGGCAGGGTTTGGGCTGTTGACCCTGCTGATGGGAAGCGGCAGTTTTGTCTCGTATCAAAATGCGACTGAGCTAATCGAGAGCAGCAAAAAATCGCAGCAGACCTATGAAGTAATCAAAACCTTGGGGAATGTCTTTTCGACCATGACCGTGGCTGAGTCGGGGCGACGGGGGTATATCTACTATGGCGATCGTCAAGAGCTAACCCGCTATCAAGTCGCGATCGCTCAGTTTGAGCCTGAGTTGACCACCCTAAGATGGTTAATGTCAGATCACCCCCAGCAGTCCCAGCGCCTTGTGCAGTTAGAGGCACTCATTCAGCAAAGGTTAGCGCTTTTGGCTCGGTCGATCGATCTGCGCCAAACCGATCAAGACACAGTGATTGAGCAGACTAAAATCACCGATCGCAGTGTTCAACTGCGAGGGCAGATTCAGGCGGTCATTGCTGACATGCAATTTGAAGAAGAACAGAATTTAAAGCGGTCGATCGTTCAATATCAGACCAGCACTCGTACCAGAAGATTGATCGAGATTGGGTTGAACATTTTGGGATTTTCACTGTTGTTTTCGGGCTTTTTTGCCTTTTATTCACAGTTGATTAAACGGCAAAATGCAGAAGCAATTCAACATCAATTAGCTCAACAAAAGGAGATGAGTGAGCTTAAGCTGCGTTTTTTTTCAATGGTTTCTCACGAGTTTAGAACTCCATTAAGTGTGATTTTAGGATCAGCGCAATTGCTTTTAGACTGTCATCAACCGTGGACAGCAGACCGAAAAGAGAAAAGTTTGCAGCGGATTCAATCTTCTGCAAAGCTAATGGTGCAATTATTGACCGATATTTTAACTCTGACTAGAGCCGAAGCAGGTAAGTTAGAGTGCAGACCAGAGTCAGTTGATTTAGAAGCATTTTGTCTGAACTTAATTGAGGATTTGGAGTGTTCTAGCCTGGCAACTCATTCATTTCGACTAATTAGCCAGTGTGACTATAGTCATGCTCAGTTAGATGAAAAGCTTCTTTATTCAATTTTCAGTAATTTATTGTCAAATGCAGTGAAATATTCGCCTCAAGGAGGAACGATTCAGCTAATTTTAAGCTGCGATCGCGACACTATTATCTTTCAAGTTTGCGATCAGGGCATGGGCATTTCACAAACGGATCAAGAGAGCCTGTTTGAGCCATTTTATCGAGGTCAAAAGGCTAATGCGATCGCGGGGACTGGGTTAGGTTTAGCTGTGGTCAAAAAGTGTGTCGATCTGCAAAACGGCCAGATTTTAGTAGACAGTCAAGAAGGAGTCGGCACCAAGGTTACCGTCAAAATTCCCCGGCTTGTTGACGACAATCTGTGAAATTATCGCAGCGATCGCCGGGCGGTGGCGCTGACCCAATCGACTAAAAAAGTCAGCATTAAAAAGCCTGCTAGCGTGACGATCAGCGCTCGATAATCAAAGCTGCTCAGTTGCTCGGTCAGCGATCGTCCGAGGCCGCCTGCGCCGACCAGCCCGACGATCACGGTTTCACGCATACAGACCTCCCATCGATAGAGCGAATAGGCTAAAAATCGCGGTAGGGTGAGGGGCAAAACTCCATAGAGAAAAATCAGCGAGTTTGGGGTTCCCTGAGCTTTGAGCGCTTCGAGCGGACGCTGATCTTGATTTTCGATCACTTCTGCCATCAAGCGCCCCAAAATGCCTAGATTGTGTAGACCGAGGGCGATCGCGCCGGGTAAAATGCCTGGAAACAAGACAAATAGAACGACCAGTGCCCAAATCGGAGCCGGAATCGCCCGACACATCAGCAAAACGGCTCGTGACCCGATTAGCATCATTTGCGGCACTAAGCTGCTTTTGCCTTGCTGATTAAGCAGACCCCCCGGCAAAAAGAAATTGTTAGCCGCCGGGAATGCAAGCAGCAGACCCCCAACCGCCGAGAACGCGATCGCCAGCACCGACATCGAAACGGTCTCGATCGCTTGCGGAACTAACTGCGGCACTCCACTGAGATCGGGCGGCCAGGCAGACTGCACAAACTGACCCAATAATTGCTGAGTGCGTGGGGCCCAAAGTTTGCTGAAATCAGGATTGATAAACCTAAAACAAAGAACCAGCAGAACCAGAGAAATCGGAATCAGCAGCCAATAACTCTGAGTCGATTTTTGAGTGATCTTTCTTTTTGTGGGAAGGTTCAAATCGAGACGGCTAGAACATCCCAATCGTCGTCGCAACCCGGCGCTGCTCAGATCAACCAATCCGTTGAGAATAAACAGCGCATAGAAAAACGTCCAAAGTTGCTCATAGCGCAGTGATTGCAAGCTGAGAAAGATTTCATGCCCCAACCCACCTGCGCCGATAATTCCCAACACAGCAGCCGAACGAATGGAGCATTCAAACCGATAGAATCCATAAGACAATAGATTTAGAAACGCTTGGGGTAATAGGCTATAGAAAAAGGCAGTGAGCGGAGGAACACCGCTATTTAGCAAAGTCAATAGTGGCTGGCGCGGCGTTTCGTCTAGAATTTCAGAAAACACTTTCGCGGTGATTGCGCCAAACGGAATCGCGATCGCCACGATCGCCGTTAAAGGATCGAGTCCCCAAATGTTGACAAAAAACAGTCCCCAGATCAATTCATGAATAGCGCGAGGAATCGCGATCATCGCTCGAATCACTAGCCAAAAACGCGAAGGCAACCCAAACGACAACCACAAAACCTCAGAAGCTAAAACGCCGCCAATCATTCCTAAAATTAAGCTAAAAAACGTACCGCAGACTGCATACGCCAATGTAGCGATCGTTGCATTAAAAGTAGTTTGAAGTAACTCAACGCTAAAATCTGGATGAACGCTAGCAACTATAAATCTCCACAGGAGCGGCACACCGTTGAGATTGAATAAATCTTGTCGAAAAAGTCCGGCTTGCAGAAGTGAGAGTACGATTGCGGCAACCCCGATCAAACCCCATTTGAATGCAGGAGTGATCACCCTCATGAGTGGGAATCCAATCGATATAAATCGGCGATCAGATCAGAGGAGACTTGCTGAGGAGCCGCATCGAAAAGAATTTTTCCCTGCCGTAACCCGATCATGCGATCGCAGTGACTTCGCGCAAAATCGACATCATGCAAACTAATCACTAAAGTCCGATCGGCTTGTTGGGCAAGGGTTTGCAGCAAATCCATAACCTCTCGGCTAAGTTCGGGGTCAAGACTCGCGATCGGTTCGTCTGCCAAAATCACTAGCGGATTTTGAACCAGCACTCTGGCGATCGCGACTCGCTGCTGCTGTCCGCCTGAAAGCCGATCGGTGCGCTCATAGACCTTTTCAGCAATGCCCACTTGACTCAAAGCGGCGATCGCAGTCTCAGTTTCTAACGGCACGATCAAAGACGTTAACGCTTTCAAAAATGACCATCGCCCCAAGTGTCCGGCGTTAACGTTGTGAATCACTCGCAGATTATCCACTAAATGCAACTGTTGATAAATCGTGCCAATTTGCTGTTGAACTTGCCGCAGCCGCTTTGCATTGAGTTGGCTCAGATTTCTTCCCATTGCCCAGACTTCGCCCTGGGTCGATCGCACGCTGCCATTCAACAATCGCAGCAGCGTGCTTTTTCCAGCCCCGCTTGACCCCACTAGCGCCACCCGCTCATGAGAATAGATTTGCAGATTGATATCCGTCAGTGCCAAAAAATTGCCAAACTGCTGAGACACCTGCTTGAGTTCAAAAACGGGGGCTGGAACCGTCATTTAATCTTGCCGATCGCTCTTCCAACTTGCTCGATCGTCGCATAGTTCTCGTTTTTCGTCGGCACAAACTTAGCCGCCCCAAACAGTTCCAGAATCTCTTTTTGATCAGGCACATTGGGATCGAGTTTCATCAGCGCAGCCTGCACCTTTTGCGAAAAATCGGCTCCAAATCGCTCTTTCACACTCGGATTCATCACCCAGTGATAATCAAAAAAAGCGGGCGATCGCCAAATCACCTCAACCTGATTGAGATCAACTTTGCCCTCTTTAATGCGCTTTTTCCAAACTTGCTCATTCAATACGCCCGCATCATAGGTGCCTGCGGTGACTAGCTCGATCGTGGCATCGTGATTTTTAGAAAACCCCGCCTGCCCTTTGAAATCGCCCTCTAATTTCACCCCGGCTTGCTGAAGAAAATATTGCGGCATCAAGCGCCCTGAAGTCGAAGACTCGCTGCCAAACGTGAAACTGTGACCCTTCAAAACGGTCAGATCTTTGAGATCTTGAATCGGCTGAAGTCCACTTTTTTTGTTGGCAATAAACACACTGTGAAACTGAGCATCGATATCTCGTTGCGCGATCGCTTCAGCCCCCGGCACCTGCAAGCGCGCCTGCACCCCCGTCAAACCGCCAAACCACACCATGTCTAGGTCGCCAACCTTAAAGGCAGTCACCGCCGCCGTATAGTCCGTCACAGGCTTATAGACAACGGGCACCTTTAACTCGGCTTCTAAATATTTGGACAATTTACTGTAAAGACGCTGCAACTTTTCGGGATCTTGGTCAGGAATCGCCCCCGTCGTAAAAGTTTTAGATTGAGCCGCAGGTTTAGCCGCTTCTGGCGAGGTCGTCGAGTTACAGGCTGACAGCGCCACTAAAGATAGAAACAGAAACCCGGAAAACAGAATTTTTTTCATCGAACAACGCATGGATCAAACAAGAACAGAAGAATACCATAAGGGTTGGAGGATTCAGAATCCGATCGCGTTGATTTTAATTCCATCTAGCAATGTACGGGCATGGCATTGCCGTGCCCAGGGCCCTTGCAACTAACCGACATTATCCAATCCACGATCCTTCATGACGCATTCCTCGATCGCCGCCTTCCTCGAAAAATTTGAGCACTTCGGAGTCAATCTCGGCTTAGACGCGATTCAACACCTGTTGGCAGAGTTGGGCGACCCCCACGATCGGGTGCCGATTATTCACGTTGCCGGAAGCAATGGCAAAGGTTCTGTATGCGCCTATCTGTCGGCCGTGTTGACCGAAGCAGGCTATCGAGTGGGGCGCTACACCTCGCCGCATCTGGTGAATTGGTGTGAACGCATTTGTATCCGTGACCAGCCCATTTCACCCGAAGATCTCCAGCAAGTGTTGCAGCAGGTTGAAGCAGCCATTCGCCCCGATCGCCCCTCTCCAACTCAATTTGAAGTGCTCACCGCAGCGATGTGGCTCTATTTTGCTCAACAAAAGGTCGATCTGGCCGTGATCGAGGTCGGCTTGGGCGGACGGTTAGACGCGACGAATGTCTGCGATCGTCCCCTCGTCACGGTGATTACCTCCCTCAGCTTAGAGCACTGGCAGCGCCTCGGCCCCACCCTCGCAGACATCGCCCGCGAAAAAGCAGGCATTCTCAAACCCGACTGTCCAGCAGTGATCGGTCAAATTCCCAGCGAGGCAGCAGCCGTGGTCAATCGTCGCGCCTTGGCGTTAAATTGCCCCACAATCTACCCCAAGCCTGCCAAAAATCTCGGCAACGGTTGGGCAGACTATCAAGGCACCGAAGAATATGAGCTAAAGCTAGAGACAGGCGAAGAAGGCTCGATCGAGTTAGTCAAATCCTTTCACTATCAGGTGCCGTTGCAGGGAGCGATTCAGTTGCATAACTCGGCGTTGGCGATCGCGGCGCTGCAATTGCTCAGACAAGACGGCTGGGAGTTTCCTGACGAAGCCATCACTAACGGCATTGCCAAAACACAATGGCCCGGACGGATGCAGTGGTTCGATTACAAAGATCGTCAGATTCTCATTGATGGTGCCCACAATCCTGCTAGCGCTGAGGTGCTGCGTCAATTTATAGACACCTTAGAAAAATCTCCGATCCATTGGGTAATGGGAATGTTATCAACGAAAGATCACGCCGACGTGTTTAAAGCACTGCTGAGAAGCGGCGATCGGGTTTCTCTCGTTCCCGTTCCGGGTCACAGTTCGGCAAACCCTCAAGAGTTGGCGGTGTTAGCAAAGAAAATTTGTCCTGAATTGGCTGATTGTTGCGTTCATGAAGATGTGTTTGCTGGATTAGAGTCAGCGATGCAGAAGTCGGAGGAAGCCCCGATCGTGCTCTGTGGATCGCTGTACTTGATTGGTGATTTTTTTGAGAAGACGCGATCAACGATTTGAGGAAAAAGTTCACTGGAGTATACTCGGCAAACGATTCAACCTCCTCAGCGCGTTTCAACGGACTTTTCACAATAAAACGATCATTAGGACATATTTTGGGAAATATAGAGTGAATTTGCACGAGGTTTCCTATGGCTTCTCATCCGTATTACTATTTCACTCAGTATCAGAAAGATGTTAGCGCTGCGTTGCAAGGGCTTCGTCAACGCGAGTTTGAAGCAGGTCGATACAATCCTGCCATGTATATGCATGACCCAAGTTTATTCATGTCTAATTTTCAATTTCCACCTGATGCAAACTCAGTTGCGCCTGGGGCAAAGCATTCCTCAATAGAAGAAGCTGTTGAAGCAGGTGAAGAATCTGGAACTTGCTCGATCTTGGATATCCAAAGAATATCTGACTCCCCAGCTTTCTTAGCATCTTCTCCTCTATCAAACGAATGGTTGATACGTCTTTTCAGAACAAATACTCCTGGACGTGAGTTAGTAGCGCAGGTCATTATCCAGGAAGAGTATCTTGATGAAGAAGATTTTGACGTATGGGGAGAGCTTGCTGATGAAATGGGACGTGGAGAAAGTTTCTACTTTACTGTTTATGAGAATGACGAACCATCGGAACTCTTTTTTATGGGTTACTCAATAGATTGATTAGCTTTAAGACACTCCTTTGATTCCCGCTGCGACCAATGCCCGATCGAGCAACTCAATCAAATCCAAACGCGCCGCCCATTGAGTGAGATAGGCAAACTCTAGCCTGTCGCCCTGAACCTTCAAAATTCCTAGAACATCGCGCCATTGTTTTTCTGACTGGCTTTGCCGTCCCCATAGCAGTTTGGCAAGAATGAGATCTTCAGGCGAAGCCAGCCAAAAGCGTTCAGACTCATCTAACCCGATCGCTTCCAGTCTCCGTCGCGCCATTTTTGAGCGGTCAAAGGCAGTGTCATCGTTTAGAACAATGTCCGCATTTAGGATCAGTTGCCTGTGAGTCACGCTTAACGTCCTAGCTCTGCCTGATTGAATGTCTTCAACCGCACTAGGGGGACAGTAAAACCCGGCCGCTTCGAGTTGGTCAACCATTGGCATAATTTGCGATCGCTCAACTTCCACGACAATATCTAGAGCGCGAGTGGTTCGAGGATCACCATAGGCGATCGCGCAAACTCCCCCAGTGATGTAGTAGGGAATGTTGAGTGACTCCAAGACAGAATGCAAGATTCGCGCAATTTCGCCAGGATCTTGAATCCACATCGTTTCGTCTCCCGTTGGGGTTAATAGAGGAATCCATTTTTCTTGCAGCACTGACTTCGCAAAATATTCAGGCGCTAAGTCTTCTCTCGCTTTCCTCATCCCGCGTAGCGACACTGTTTTTGCCCAGCGAATCATTTGGGCAGCGATCGCAAACCGTTCTCCCGGAGTTTTTTGCCGCAAAAGCTGAAACTGATAGCGATCGCTGTCGATAGATGTGTCGATCGCCTGGGGCTGATATCCGTTGGATTCGATCAGTGGGTTCATAAATAATTATGGATCGATAGAACCTGGGAGCGCACCAAGAATCACGATCGCCCATTCCAATCTTGGGCAGCATCGTTGATCGCCTGATCGACGGTCTTTTGCCCCAACATCGCCGCTTGCAGATTTTGATAGATCGCTTTCTGCAATTCTTTAACGTTTTTCATCGCCGGAATCAACACTTCTGCACTTTTAAGCTGACTGGCACTGACAATTCTGGCTTTGTCTACCGCAGTTGCATTGGCAGGAGCCGTCGTGAAATAGCTATCTTGCGAGGCTTTAATCGTGGAGGGTAAAACATTGGCAGCTTTAGCAAAAGCAAGCTGATTTTCATTATTGGTGACAAATAGCGCAAACTTCAGCGCCGCCTCAGGCTGGTCAGTGTCTTTGGGAATCAGCAAATCCATCACTGCGATATTCTTTTTGCCTGTGTCACCTGTGAGTTGAGGAGCCGAGGCTGAAACTTGCGCGATCGTGGGCGCGTTTTTCTCGATCGTCTTCAAAAACTCGGCCCCCGATGCCAAAATTGCGGTTTGCCCCTGCTGATAAAGGTCGATCGCGTGACGGTGCCCCTCGGTCAACACTTCTTTGGGCATCAGTCCATTTTTGTACAGATTCACCCAATATTCAAAAGCAGCTTTGCCTTGGGGAGTGTTGAAGGCTGCCTTTCCTTGAGCATCGACTAACGGCACTCCCATTTGCACAAAAGATTCGAGAATCTCACCTGAATCTTCGGGCACCGCCGTTGCAAAAAACGCATATTTTCCCGTTTTTTCTTTAATTTGTTTGGCGGCTTGAGCAAGCTCTGCATAAGTCGCCGGAGGTTTGCTGATTCCTGCCTGCTTTAACAGGTCAGTGTTATAAATCGCCACTCTCGTCGTCAAATACCACGGAATGCCAAAGCTTTTGCCGTTCAGCGTGCTCGACTGCCAGATATTTGACAGATATTGCTGACGCACCTCAGCCGGAATCTTGGCATCGAGATCTAACCAAGCATTGCGTTCGGCTAGCTGAGTCGCAAAATTTGGGTTGAGATTGACCACATCGGGCGCACTTTTGGCTGCCACCGCCGTTAGAATCTTGCGCTCCATTTCTGCCCAAGGCACGTCAACCCAGCGGATTTTAACCCCCGGATTTTGCGTCTCAAAAGCGGCGATCAGTTGATTGAAATAATCGGTGTATTGCGGCTTAAGCTGCATCGTCCAAAATTCGACTTCTGGCTTGTTCGATGCTTGATTGCTGCCCGACGGGGCGCTGCCACAACTCACCAGCCAACTGAGCACACAGCCTAACAGAGCCAACAGTCCAAACGTTTTCCAGGCTTTAATCTGACGCATCTTTTCTCTATTAAATGGCGATCGCGTAGCTCAGTTTACCTGATCGCCAGAGTGATCAGATTTGAGTTTTGCGAGCAGTCTATTTGCTCACGTCCCTCAATATTTTTCAGTTTTCCTCTCTTCAGACAGAGGTGATTAGGGGTTGACTGTTCCACAATTCCTGCATTAATAACGATGATAAGAGGACAACTATGATGATCAGGGGTTCACAAATCGCAGCGATCGCAGCTCTCACCACTGCATCGCTCTTGTCAGGAGTCTGGATCAATCGAGCGATCGCCCAAGTTGGGTCAAATCAACCCGTCAGAAATCCAGGCATCTCCGGCATCAGCAGTCCTGCGTCGTCTGTGAATGGTGGAGCCACCAGAAACCCAGGGATTTCGGGCATCAGCAGCCCTGCATCATCGGGAAATAGTGGATCAGGAATGGATCAACCCGTCACCAACCCAGGCGTATCGGGGGGAAACAATCCGACTCCGGGTTTGAGTCAGCCCAACCCAAGCGTTGACGGCTCTCAGCCAATTACTAATCCTGGTGTCTCTGGCATTGATACGCCGAGTTTGACCCAGCCCAATCAGCCGACCGCAAACCCCGACACAATCCGCACGATCGTGCTACCTAGCGATGTTCCGAGGGTCATTGTTCAGCCCCGCACCAATCCGGCTCCGGCTTCTAGAACGCCTCAAGTTACTCAACCCACGACTCCACAAACGCCCACTCAGACAGACAGTGGTCGCGAGACAACCGGGTTTGTGAGAACAGCGATCGCCAATCAAGTTGCCAACAACCCCAATACTCAGAGGTTAGATGCTCAACTGCTGCAAGCGACCTGTTCTCAAAATTGGCAGGGTGCGATCGCCATTGTCGATCGGGCTTTAGAAAGTGCCCCGACTAATCAAGTGTATCGATCGCAACTGAGAACTTACCGCAGTCGCCTCGAAACGCTGTCAGCCGCAAGAACTGCGATTCCCAACTGGTCACAAAAGTGTGCTGGGGGATGAAAGACTGAAGAATGAAATCCCAAAAACTTAGAGCCTGTGTTGCAATTGTGACACGGGCTTTCTGCATGAAGCGGTTTTTTTAGACTAGCCTCATTTGAGGATGAATCAAGTGCCAGACCCCGATAATGCTCAGATTTAGAAACCTGTTAAAACTCCAATGACCGATCGCCATCCTAAACTTTATTTTTCGATCGTCATTTTCTGAAAATGCGTGTAGTATTCACAAGTGAGTTCCCGATCGCGCCCTCAAAGGAGGATTTTTTAGCCCCAAACCGATTGCAGATTCCAACTCCTAACCCGTTAGTCGAATTAGTTTATCTGAGTCTAAAAGATTTTTGTCTGAGAGAAGATCGCCAAAATTGACTCAGTAAATGAGCTGATCATTTTTTAGGGAGTCTAATCTTATCAAGCAAACTATTTGCCAAAGATTCAGTTGATATTTTAGAATGAACCCCGAATATTTGTATCTTTGTGTGCAAACGAGTCATTCTGAATTAAATTGTGTACTATGCTCTTGAATCTGACCGTTTTACGGCGATTCCTTCCCCCAGCCTCGGTTTCAAATTATCTCTTAGTGGGCTAACAAATCTGTGGTTAACGGTCTAAAAGGTCTCTTTTCTAAAAAGTCTAAAGGGGTTGGCATAGAGTTAGCCCCCGATCGGATCAATATTGCCCAGTTACGCAAGCAAGGCTCAGGGTTTCGGCTTGCCAGCTACGTGACAGTTCCCGTGCCTGAGGGAGTGTTTCAAGAAGGGCAAATCATCGATCCTCCCGCTATGTCTGAGCTAATTCAAACCGCGTTAGCAGACAATAAGATTAAAGTTAAACAAGCCGCAACAGCCGTGCCAGGTGGACGCGATACAGTCACTCGAATTATTCCAGTTCCCGCAGAGCTTGACGATCAAGAATTGCGGGAAATGGTGTTAAACCAAGAAGCCGGGTTATATCTGCCGTTCCCCCGCGAAGAAGCCGACGTAGACTATCAAAAACTCGGCCTATTTGTTGACGAAGACGGCATCGAAAAAGTTCAGGTTTTGCTGGTCGCGACGCGCAAAGAAATCACAGATACCTACATCAACACCTTCCAACAAGCCGGGCTGCAAGTTGATGTTTTAGAGATTAGCAGCTTTTCCCTGATTCGCACCATTCGCGAACAATTGAGGCAGTTTGCCCCTCAAGAAGCCGTGGCACTGGTGGATATCGAGTTTGAGAGCACCGAGATCTCGATCACCGTCGATGGGGTGCCGCAATTTTCACGCACGGTGCCGATCGGCAGTTTTCAGATCCAAAGCGCCCTGTCACGGGCGATGAATTTGCCGCCGTCTCGCAGCATTGATTTGCTGCAAGGCATGACGATTCCCGCTAATCCAATGGATACGATGGGCAGCCCACGAATGAATCCGGGCACCAACCCCGGCACGGCAGCCATGCTCAGAGTCTTAGGCGAGTTGTCTGACGAGCTGCGGCGATCGATTGATTTTTATCTCAACCAGGGCGAAAACCTGGAGGTCGCTCAACTATTGCTGGCAGGGCCAGGGGCCTCGATCGGGCAACTCGATGAATTTTTGACCCAGCGCCTAAGTTTGCCCTGCAACTCGGTTGACCCAGTGGCAGCCCTCTCGATCGAGTCGCCTCAAGAGATTCCGTTAGCGGCTCGACCAGGGTTAGGCGTTGTGTTGGGGTTAGGACTGCGGGAGGCATGGTGAGATGTATAGCTTAGACATTAATTTTCTCAACGATCGACCCGACTATAAAACCGATGGATCTAGACGAGGCGGGCGCAAAACCCCGACCTTTGCAGGCGACGATCGTCGCCCTCTCTATTGGGGGTTAGCGGCCGGAGTCTTCTTTCCAGTAGCGCTGTTAGCCCTGTGGGGGCTTCTGCAAGTCAAAAACGGTGAGCTAGAGCAACGGCAGGCCGAGCTAGACAGTCAGCTTGGCAACCTTGAACTTCAGAAGAAAGATCTCGCGTCAATCAACACCCAGATCAAGCAAGGCACCGACGAGACTCAAGCTCTAGCAACCGTGTTTAACCAGATCAAACCCTGGTCAGCGATGGCCCAAGACATTCGCGATCGCCTGCCGCCTAATGTGCAGTTGATCGGCATTACGCAAGTTGACCCCTCTAAGGCCCCGGCTGCTAAACCAGTCGCCGCAGGTCAAACCCCGCCGCCTGTCTCAGGGCTGGTGCTAGTTGAGGGCGTGGCCAACTCATTTAATGATGTCAATGACTTTCTCTTGACCTTGCAGCAGTCTAACTTTTTGCAGAGCGCTCAAACCAAGCTGATCAGCGCCGATCTCACCGACCCTCAAGCCCTTCAGAGCTTAGATTTAGCTGGCTCTAAAGCAGGTGGCTCTAGCGCCAACTATGAGACTCCTAAGCTGCCTCCGCGTGTTAAATTTTCCCTCCAAACAGCCCTGAGCGAAGTGCCTGCCTCGGAGCTAATTCGCGAACTCGATCGTAAAGGAGCCGTTGGACTCGTGACTCGTATTGAAGCCCTCAAAGAAAAGGGAGTAATTAAACCATGACGGCAGGTGGAGATTTTATTCCTCAAGATTCAGACTTTGACGCGGGCCCTAGCTATCCGGTCGTCTTTGGCATCACCTTCACACCCGTTATCTCAGGGGTCGCTCTGGCCGTTGCCGGGCTGATCAGTGCTGGGCTGCTCTGGAATTTTGTTGTCAGCCCTACTTGGGAGTCTTATCAATCGCTAGATGCCAAGGTGAAAGAGAAGAATGAACAGCTTAATCAACAGGCATCGATCAAACAACAGATTCAGGAGGCTAAAGCAAAACTTACTCAAGTAAATCAGCAGCGTGAACAGGTTTTATCGTTATTTGCAACTGATAAGACATTGAATACGCTATTGCTAGACATCAATCAGTTGATTGATAAAAACAACACCAACAGCACTGCGGCCACTAAGGCAAAGCTCAACAGTTGTCCGGCTTGGGTGCGCGATCAATATTCTGATATTGTCACCTCCCAAAAATTTGAGGACAAAGTAGGCTCTTTGGTGACCCAGGCAAAGCTGAAGAAATTTACCCCCGATGTTAAAGGCACTGAGATCGTGGCCGATGGCTCCCTCGGTGCAGCGATCGATAACAAGCTCAAACGCCAGGCGATCGACGTGCAGTTCCAGGGCAACTTTAACCAAACTCAGTCCATTTTTAGAACGATCGAGCGGCTTCAGCCGCTGCTATTGCTCAAAAATCTCAAGATTGAAATCGGTGATAAGAGTCGCGCTCTGGTGCCCGGCGGTCTCTATGAGATTGCACCGGGGGGTATCGTGCGCTTTTTGACCAACTGCCAGCCCGACACCAAAATCACGACTTCCTTTCAAATGGAAGCGTTAATGCCTCTCAATGCGGCGGACAAGAAGGCCATCGTAACGCCCACTCCTAGCCCGACCGCTGCACCCGCTGCACCCAAATAACCAGAGCGCCAGCAAGACTGCTCGGTTTGTGTTTAAATTCCACCGTTTTTTAAGTTGAGAGAGGAGTGAACCCGTGAAGGAGTTTTATAAAATCGGCGGAGCCGCAGCAGCGATCGTGCTAATGGCGACCCAGGCGGCAAGTGCAGCCCCAACTCAAGTCACCAACGTGCGCTTAAATCCCAGTCGATCGGGGGTCGATGTGGTGTTAGAAACTCAGGCGGGCGAACGCGCACCGCAAGTGTTTAACGTCAACCGGGGCAACACTTGGACGGCCTATATCTTCAATACCCAACTGCGGGGCAATCAGTCCTTTCAGCAAAACAACCCAGCACCGGGAATTGCCTCGATCACCGTCACCCCCGTTGGGGGTAATGGCATTCAGGTAACGGTAGTGGGGCAGGGCAACACCGCGCCCACAGGTCAGATTGCCAGCCGCAACGCCCAGGGCGTGATTTTGAGCGTCAGTGGCGCTGGGGGTGCGTCAACGCCCACTGCTCAGGCTCCGGCGGCAGTGGCTCAAGCCCCTGCGTCAACGCCCGCTCCACCGCTGGGGGTGCCGATCGCGCCCTTAGTGCCCAACCCGACCATTACCACCTCGCCGCCTTCGGTTCCAGTGTCTCCTGTGCCGCCTTTCTTGCCGCGAGCCGTCGCCCCACCCGTAGGCGATATCACTGTCGCGCCGATTGATGTGTCGCCCTCCTCGATCGATTTGGGTTCCGCAGAACGCATTCCTCGGCTAGTGTTGCGCGATGCGCCCGTCCGTGAGGTGCTGTCTCTTCTGGCTAGAGCTGCTGGGCTAAACTTAGCCTACAGTGAGTCTCCGAGCGGGCAAACGGGCGCAGCCGCGGCCCAAACGGCTCGATCGGGCGGCCCACTATCTCCCTAGACATCGAAAACGAGTCCGTGCAGGATGTCTTTAACTATGTGCTGCGACTGGCTTGCGTCCCGGTGACCACCACGGGGCAGGGCGGCGGAGGTCAATGTGGCAGTTTAGAAGCGACACGATCGGGGCGCACTATTTTCGTCGGCACCCGGTTGCCCAACGCGGCGCGGGGCGCAGTAGCGCGGAGTCTACGCCTCAATCAAATTTCTGTCAGCAGCGCAGTCAACTTTTTGGTCGGGTTAGGGGCCGAGAGCGCGGTGACCAGAGAGCGGCAGGTTAGAACGGTCGTCGCTCAGTCAGCAGCCCAGCTAGAAGGCGCTCAACAAACAGCGGCAAACCAGCCCGCCACCACCGAAACCACCACCGAAACCAGAGTCGAGGTGCAGCGCGCCGAGTTTAGAGACTCTACGCCCCTGCTGAGAGGGATGCAGGTATCGGGCGACGAACGCACCAACTCCATCACCCTGATCGGCACCTCTCGCCAAGTCGAACTCGCGACCAGTCAATTGATTCAGCTTGACTCAAGACGGCGGATGGTAGCCGTCAACGTCAAAGTGATTGACGTAAATCTGCTCGCCTTACGGCGATTTGGCACTACGTTCTCCTTTGGGGTCGGCAACTCACAAATCGTCAACCAGGGCGGCATTGCAGTGCTTAACTTTGGGCGCAGCACTCCCGGAACGAGCACGGCACAATCAGATGCCAGCAACAACACAACAGGCACGGTTGCTAGTCTAGTCAATGGGTCGCCAGTCAACTTCGTCCGCAGCTTTTTTGCCCAGCTACAGGCATCGGTTGTCAGTGGTAACGCTAAGATCTTGACCGACCCGACGCTGGTCGTGCAGGAAGGACAAACCGCGACCGTTAACCTGACGCAAGAAGTGATCACCAACTTTACGCAGAATGTGACGAGCTCGGGGGCTGGCTCTGTGGCAACCGTCACCGTCACGGCTGAGAAGAAGTCTGCCGGGTTGATTTTGCCCGTCAAGGTCGATCGCATTGATGACAACGGCTTTATTTCCCTATCGGTGGCTCCCTCGATCTCGCAGCCCGAAAGCACCCAATCGGTTAACATTGGTGGCGCAAACAACATCATCACGCTGCTGTCTGAACGCAAGCTAGAGTCAGGTCAGATTCGGCTGCGCGATGGGCAGACGCTGGTGCTGTCAGGAATTATTCAAGAGCAAGATCGCACTACGGTCACCAAGGTGCCCATTTTGGGAGACATCCCGATTTTGGGGGCGTTGTTCCGCCGCACCGAGCGCAATAACCAGCGCCGAGAAGTGATTGTGCTGCTGAGTCCGCAGATTATTGATGACTCCGATCGCTCAACGTTTGGTTATGGCTATGTGCCAGGGCCAGAAGTGCGTCAGGTTTTACAGCAAAATCCTGGCAGCCGCTAGATAGGCGACTGGTTGAGCCATTGAAGATACTCTATAAGAGCCAGAGTTTAGGACGTTTCCTGAATTCTGGCTCTTTTTTGCAGTCGTTCATAGCCTCACTGACTCAGGAGGGCGCATCAAATAACATCGGTTACTGGCACAGACACTGGGCACAGCAATACCGTGCCGCTACACGGTTACGCTCTTTGGATGAATTCTGGTTTTATTTAATCTGCGCTCCTTAATTTTGAGTCACGTTTATGAAACTCCTCGCCTGGCTGCCCCATCTTCGCCATGAAGTCTGGATTCTCGCCTTGGGTCGGCTGCTCTCACAGATCGGCACCGGATTCACCCTATTTTATGCGCCAATTTTCTTTGTCAATCAAGTCGGGCTATCGGCAACCGCTGTCGGGTTAGGGCTAGGCAGCGCCTCGATTTCTGGCATGGTGGGGCGGGCATTGGGCGGCAGTTTTGCCGACTCAAAATTTTGGGGTCGCAGACGAACTTTATTGCTGTCGGCGGTGGTTTCAGCGATCGCGTCCTTTACTCTGGCCGAGTCCTATAATTTCTCGACGTTTGTCGGCGGCAGTCTGCTGATGGGGTTGGGCATGGGGCTATATTGGCCCGCTACCGAAGCGGTCGTGGCAGACTTGACCACTCCCCTACAGCGCAACGAGGCGTTTTCGATCACGCGCTTATCAGATGCGCTGGGGCTGGGCATCGGAGTCGTATTGGGGGGATTATTAATCAGTTTGACAGGTTTATATCGATCGCTGTTTTTAATTGACGGGCTTTCATTTTTAGTATTCTTCGGTGTGATCTATTTTGCAATCGCCGAAACTAATCAATTTGTTGAGCGACCTCGCGGGCAGGGATGGGCGATCGCATTCACCGACAAGCGTCTTTTAGTATATGCGCTAGTGAATACGTTATTCACCACTTACATTGTGCAGATCGATAGCACGATCCCGCTCTATTTCAGTAACTTTTTGCATTTAGATAGCGCTCATCGGGGCTTTGCTCCGGCTGTGATTAGTGCGTTGTTTACGGCCTATTTAACGTTATCTGTGATTTGCCAATTGCCGATCGCTCGTGCCTTAAATCGATTTAGCCGTTCTAGAGTGTTGATGCTGTCAGCAGCGCTGTGGGGGCTTGGGTTTGCGCTCATCGGCATCACCGGAATAGTCTCACAGGGGCACCTCGTTTGGGCCATCTTAGGCATGAGCGTTTTGGCACTGGCCACGGTGACTTATATGCCTGCGGCATCGTCGCTAGTGGTTGATCTAGCGCCCGAATCGCTGCGAGGAATCTATTTAGCGATCAATTCTCAGTGCTGGGCGGCGGGTTATTTTATTGGGCCGCCTTTGGGAGGGTGGGCGTTAGATCAGTCTGCGACGATCGCCCATGGTTTTTGGTTAGTCCTCGCCTTGAGTGTCGTGGTGGCGATCGCCATTTTGCGATCGCTCGATCGGATGATCAAAACCGAGAGGTGAAAAATCAGATTACATTCCCAATCCACCACGTTTAGGCTCCAAAGTGCGACTACGCCGCCTAGAGCGCGTACACTTTGATTACAAACCGATTCCTTTAAACCCTGGCTTGTCAAGCCCGATCGCTATGTTCAAAAGTCGCCTTCTTCTCAGTTTGGTTGCCTTTGCGGTCAGCTTTGGTGTGAGCTTTGTGACCAGCAGAGATTTTGGCAGGGCGTTGCTGACGGGGTTGATTACATTCTTAGCCAGTTTGATTGGGGTCGCCGTCGCCGAACGTCGCTATCATCGCTTGTTTGAGCAGCGCGCCGCCGAGTTAATGGGGCATATTCGCGGGTTGCAGCAGCAGCGATCGCAGGCTTATGAAGCGCTGCTAACCTTGAGCGAAGAACACGATCGCATGGCCCAAAATCTTGATTTTCCCCAAACTCAGCCCACTTATAAACCCAAAGCCGCCGTTAGTTGGAACCTGACTCACCCGGCGGCTCCAGTTCAGGCACCGACTAGTCAAGCCTATCTGCGTCAGACCAAACTTGAGGCATTAGAGCGCCAAGAATCAGACCTCAAAGCATCACTGTCATCCACGCTGACAGCTAAACAGCAAGCCGAACTGAGTCTCACCACGATTCAAGCAGAACTCAATCAGATCAAAGCGCAGATTCTCGAACAGACCCACACTAGAGAAACGTTAACTCAGGAGATCGTCACCCTGACTGGGCAAAAACAGCGCATCGAAGCTGACTTATTGACCTTGGAGCCGCAGATCAACGAGCTAGAACGCTATCGATCGGAACTCGATCAATTTTTGCTCTCAGCCGAACCCAAACGCCAGCAGGTTGAGACTGGCTCAAAATCTCTGCAAGCAGCGATCGAGCAATTGCAGCTTCAAATCTCATCGTTGCATGAAGAACTCGGTCAGTTAGAAACCCAGATTCTCGATCGTCGTCAGCAAAAAGAAACCCTCGACCACGAAATTTCTGCCCTAAAAGCAGTGTCAGTCCCGAACCAAGTCACTGATGTGACCAATAAAGTCTCGATCGTGCCAGCTAGTCAGCCAGCCAACGGCTCAGTGATCAAATCGGCTTCTCCTGACCTCCCGGCTGAGTGGACTGACTTTTTAACTCACCTGTCAGTCTCAGAGCTAAAGGCGCTGCGGGCGATCGCTGCCCAAAAAAATCTCGCGCCCACCCTCAAAAAAATAGCAGAAGAGCATCTCACCATGCCTGAGCTTTTGATCGACGGCATTAATGAACGCGCCCTCGACACGATCGGCGATCTGATTTTGGAACCCGGACTCAACAACACCGCTACAAAAATTGCTGAAGAATATCGTTCGATCGTCCAAAAACTGATTCGCCGCTAATGCCAGACCTCCCGTTGAGAATCCGGCTTCTCCCTAACGTCCAAACGGAATTATGCGCTACTTTTCCCTCCGGTGAGTATTATAAAGAGCCTCTAGCCCCTCCTGGAATCGTCTGATCTGAGGCTGTTTTTACTAGAAAATAAGCTTGCCCCCTCGCCCATTTAACGCATAAAAATATGGTTCAGTCCCCGTCTCCTACTCTTTTTGTCAACCCGACGAGCGGCAGCGATAGCGCAGCAGGCAGCCAAGCCGCGCCCTTTAAGACGATCGCCCGTGCTCTGCAACAGATTAAATCTGGAACCAAAATTCAACTCGCCCCTGGCACCTACAGCACGGCATCGGGCGAAGTTTTTCCGATCGTCATTCCCTCTGGGGTGACGGTGCTGGGCAACGAATCCAATAAAGGCAGCGGCATTCAAATCACAGGCGGCGGCACCTTTGCTAGCCCCACGTTTGCCAATCAGATGGTGACCTTTAAGCTAGAAAACAACGCCCAACTGCGCGGAGTCACGGTCACTAACTCTGAAACACGCGGCACCGGAGCCTGGATTGAATCGACCGCTCCGACGATCGCCAACTGCACCTTTGTCAACTGCAAACGAGAAGGCGTGTTTGCGACAGGCACCGCCAACCCGATCGTCAATGACAACGTGTTTTTTCAAAATGCTGCCAATGGCGTGTCGATCGTTCGTGACACCAAGGGCGAATTTCGCCGCAACGTTTTTCAGAATACTGGGTTTGGGCTAGCGATCGGAGACAACGCCGCGCCGCTAATCACCGACAGCCGCATCTTTGAAAACCGCTCTGGCATTGTGTTGTCAAAAGCCGCCCGTCCGGTTTTGCGCGGCAACACCGTAGAGCGCAACACCGAAAGCGGGCTAGTCTCCCTAGAGCGATCGGCTCCTAACTTAGGCAGCAGTCAAGACCCCGGCGGCAACATCTTTCGAGACAATGGTGAATTTGATGTTCAAAATGTCACCAGTCCACCCGTTACGATCGCGTCGGCGGGCAACCAGCTAACGCCCAATAAAGTGCAAGGCCCGATCGAGTTTCTCGTTAGCGAAGTCCCGACTCCGGCACCCACCCCAACGCCTACGCCCGCCCCAACGCCTAGCCCAGTTCCGGTACCCACCCCAACGCCTAGTCCAGTTCCGATTCCCATTCCGTTCCGACTCCGATTCCCGTTCCAATCCCAATTCCCGCACCGATTCCGGTTCCAACTCCAGCACCTACCCCGATTCCCGTTCCCGTTCCGACTCCCAACTCCGGTCCGACCCGACCCCCGCGCCCAGCAGTGGGTTAAGCGACATTCGCGGCCACTGGGCAGAAACCTTCATTCAAGGATTGATCAGTCGAAATCTGATCAGCGGCTTCCCCGATGGCACTTTCAAGCCCGAAGCCCCGCTGACCCGTGCTCAATATGCCGCGATCGTCGCCAAAGCCTATGATCTGCCGCTCAAACAAACCGCCACAACCTTCTCAGACGTGCCCCAAAACTTCTGGGCGCTTGACTTCATCACCAAATCTAACCGCATGGGCTTTATTGCGGGCTTTCCCGACGGCACCTTTCGCCCCGGCCTCAATTTGACTCGCGTTCAGGCGCTTGTGTCTCTCGTCAACGGGTTAGGTCTAACAGGTGGAACATCCAGTGCGGTGGGCATTTATAGCGATCGGGCAGAGATTCCTAGCTATGCCACCGATTTAGTCGCGACCGCCACTCAAAAGCGTCTGGTGGTCAACCACCCCAATGTGGCGCAACTGCGACCCGCGATGGATATCACCCGTGCTGAGGTCGCCGCTCTGGTTTATCAATCTCTAGTGGCAACCAATCGCGCCCCCGCGATCGCGTCTGCCTTCATCGTCGATGCCAATACTTCAGTGGCGATGTTTGCCGATATTCAGCAGCACTGGGCCAAAGACTTTGTGTTGGGGTTAGCCAATCAGAACTTTATTAAGGGGTTTGCGGACGGCAGTTTTCAACCCGATGCCCCGATGACCCGCGCCCAATATGCCACCATTATCGCCAAAGCCTTTAACCCGGCTGCTAAACGCGAAGCCTTCAAGTTTCCTGATGTGGCCGCCGACTTTTGGGCAAAGCCGATGATCGATCAGTCCTATCGGGCAGGTTTTATTTCCGGGTTTCCTGACGGCACCTTTAAACCCAATCAGAATGTGACCCGACTTCAGCTAGTGCTGTCACTCGCCAGTGGATTTAACCTGCCGCCCGGAGATGTCAGCGCCCTGAATTTATATGACGATCGCAGCGCCATCCCGCAAAACGTGCTCGATCGCGTCGCCGCCGCCACCCAAGATCGGATTATTGTCAACTACCCCAACGTGCGCCAATTTAGCCCCAATCGGGATGCAACAAGAGCCGAAGTGTCTGCAATGGTCTATCAAACCCTAGTGCGCGACGGCCGCGTGGCATCGCTCAACTCGCAGTATATTGTCAACGCTTAGACCCATGAAGGATCAGCTTAAAACCTGATCCCTTCCCCTTTTTTAGGGTTCCGTAAAATGGGAGAATATAAATTGACTGAACCACGATCGCAATTTTATAACTATGGCGCAAATGCAATTTTCCAGGGGTGTTGATGAAGATGTGATTCCTGATGTGCGGTTGACCCGCTCTAAAGACGGCACAAATGGAACGGCCACCTTCTATTTTGAGAAGCCCACCGCTTTGAGCAATGATGTCACCGAAGATGTCACAGGGCTATATATGATCGACGAAGAGGGCGAAATCATCACCCGCGAAGTCAATGCCAAGTTTGTCAACGGCAAGCCCGAAGCCCTAGAAGCTCTCTATGTGATGAAGTCAGTCGAAGAGTGGGATCGCTTCATGCGCTTTATGGAACGCTATGCTGAACGCAATGGTTTAGGCTTTTCTAAGTCGTCATAGTCAGACTTCATGACCCATCCTCCTCACCCTGACGCTCTCGGTATGACAGTGGCTTGTGCTGTTATTACCGTGAGCGACACTCGCACCCCCGAAACCGATCGCAGTGGTCAACTGACCCAGCAGCTTTTAGGCAATGCGGGGCACTCGATCGGGGCATACATCCTGGTCAAGGATGAACCAGATCAGATTCGTTCACAGCTTCAGAGTCTCAGCCAACGGCAGGATCTAGAAGCCATTATCGTCAATGGCGGAACGGGCATCGCCCCCAGAGACACGACTTATGACGCGATCGCGGCTCTTCTAGAAAAAACGCTGCCAGGGTTTGGAGAGCTTTTTAGGGTTCTCAGCTATCAAGAAATTGGGTCACGAGCGATCGCATCTAGAGCGATCGCTGGAGTCTATAGCGGCAAGCTGATCTTTTCGGTTCCAGGTTCTTCAAATGCCGTCAGGCTGGCTCTAGAAAAATTAATCCTTCCAGAACTCGTGCATCTGGTCAACCAACTCAACGGACGTTAGATCGGCTCCCATCCAGTTCACACGGCTTGAATCCACTCTTTCACGTCATAGTCAGTCCAGATCTGATGCTGCCAATAGGGGTCAGCTTCCACGATCTGACGCACGGTTGCCTCGTCTGGCGCGTCATAGATCCCAAAAACTTTGGTGACATCCTTGGTGGGCCCGATCGTCACCAGCACGCCTGCCGCTTTTTGGGTTGCCAGCCCGTCTAAATGGGCCTGACGATAGGGAGTCCGTTTTTCTAGAACGTCCTCACAATAGCTTCCCCACATCACATATTTGGGCATCATTCACGCTCCTAGCTTCTCAGTTCGACTCTAAATTTCTCGACTAACGCCTCGCGCACCTTTTGTTGCAGGGGTGCAATGTCGTCATCGGTGAGGGTGCGATCGTCCGCTCGATAAACCAGTCGAAATGCCAAACTGCGCTGACCTTCGGGCACGCGATCGCCCCGATATTCATCAAATAACTCAACCGATTCCAACAGTTTGCCGCCTGTCTTGGTCATTAACCGCTTCAACTCTGCTACAGCAACCGTCGTGGGGATATAAAATGCCAGATCGCGATCAGACGACGGATAAGTCGAATAAGACTGAAACGTGGGGATCAGAATCTCATCTTGTTCGAGTTGAGCGATCGCCACATTCAGATCGAGTTGAAACACATAGACTTCATCGGGCAGATCGCGCTCTTGCCTGAGTTGAGGATGGAGTTGCCCAAAGGTGCCGAGGCGATTGCCCTGACTCCAGAGCGAGGCCGTCCGTCCGGGGTGCAGCCGCTCGTCGCGGCGATCGGGCTGATATTCGATCGCCAACCCCACTCGCTTAAACACCGCATCCAACATTCCCTTAGCCTCAAACCAAGACAGGGGCTGCTCTCGTCCACTTCGCACCCATTTACCGTGAGTCGGGTCGCCGCCCATAATTCCGGCGATAAACTCGGCTTCGGTCAAGCCGTCTTCTTCGCGTGAAAACACATGACCAAACTCAAAGCCGTTCAGCGCCCCGTTCCCCTGCTCTAAGTTGAACTGAAACGCATCGATCAAGCCCGAAATCAAATCAGTCCGTAGGGCAGAATATTCAGTAAACAGAGGGTTAGCGAGAATCACTTGACTCTCTGACTCCGGTTTACCCAGCGAATAGTGAATCAACTCGGTCAACCCAGCAGCGCGCAGCGACTCGCGGAGTTTGCGGGTGATGGCTTGCTCGATCGACAAATATCCCGGCTCTGTCTTCTCAGGCAACGTGTCGCAGAATTTGTTGTAGCCATAGATTCGAGCGATCTCTTCGATCAGATCGATCTCCCGCTCTAAGTCACGATGGCGATAAAACGGCACTGTTACCGACCAAACATCGGGCTTGATCACCGCAAGCTCACAGCCCAAGGCCGAAAGAGTCCGCTCGACATCTCTAGCCGGGAGATCGCCAATATCGTCATCTAACTCAACCATGCCCAGCACTTGATTGACCCGCTCTAGGCGCAGCGTGATCGTTCGGGTCAAGGCCGCCTCACTCAAGCGAGAATCTGCGGTTTCTTGAGCCACGATCGTGCCCCCCGCCAATTCAACAATCAGCTTTAAAGCTCGACGGCAGGCGGTTTCTAGCTCTGCCCAATTTACCCCGCGCTCATAGCGCGCCGATGCTTCAGTCCGCAAGCCTTGAGATCGCGCCGATCGCCGAATCGCCGCCGTGTCAAAAAGAGCCGCCTCTAGCATCAAATTCTGAGTGCCCTCATAGACCTCGGTTTCTGCGCCGCCCATCACCCCTGCCAGGGCCACGGGCTGGTCGTTTGCCGTGATCAAAAGCGTTTGCTCGTAGAGCGTCCGAGTAGTGCCGTCTAGGGTTTTGAGCGATTCTTCAGCTTGAGCAAAGCGCACCCCGATCGTCAACGCATCACTGCCCGCCACGGTGACAAGGCGATCGCGATCAAAAGCGTGAAGCGGCTGCCCCCACTCTAAGAGAACGTAGTTTGTGACATCGACCACATTACTAATTGGCCGAATGCCCGCAGATTGTAGGCGTTGTTGCAGCCATAGCGGAGACGGCGCGATGGTTACGCCCACGATCGTGGTGCCAATATAGGTCGGGCAAGCCTGAGACTCTAAAACCTTGACTGCCAAACTGCCGCCCCCAGCGAGTTGTTGAACCGTGGGCTTTTCTGCCTGCGGCAATCTCAGCGCCACACCAGTGAGCGCCACAATCTCGCGGGCCACGCCTACCATACTCAGCGCATCGGCCCGATTGGCCGTTGAGGTCAGATCTAAAATTACGTCATCTAGCCCTAGCAGAGGTCGAGCATCCTGTCCGGGCTTGAGCGCCCCCAACACCGACTCATCAAAGATGTGGATACCGTCTGATTCTTTGGTCAGCCCCACTTCAGATAACGAACAGATCATTCCCTCTGAAGCAACACCCCGCAACTTAGCGGGCTTGATCTTCAGGTCAACCTTGGGCAAATAAGTTCCCAGCGTTGCCACCGCCACAAAAATGTCCGATCGCACATTGGCCGCTCCGCAAACGATCGTCGAAGGCGCATCTCCCCCGATATCGACTTTGCAAACACTCAAGCGATCAGCATTGGGATGAGGGTCGCGCTCTAGCACTTTGCCCACCACTACCCCCTCTGCCCAGGTGCGGCGGTCTTCAATGTCTTCTACCTCAAACCCTGCCATCGTCAGCATTTCAGCCAAAGCCTCCGGCGGCATTGAAATATCCACTAGTTCCCGCAGCCAGTTCAGAGAAATACGCATTGAGCCTGCTTTTGATCTACGTCAATCTGAATCATTCTACCGCTCCCAGGCAAAGGATGAGACAGAGAGGGGTCTGACTCATCTCCCCAATCTCTTCATCCACTCGTCAAAATAGAAATAGTTTTCTTTTTGCTACAGAATCTTCTCAGTGTTTTGTGTGGGGTTTCTGGCTTAATTTCAGGGTGATCTCTCACAAACTTACGGAAGTTATAGTTAGCTCAAGTATTAAGTAGCAGGAGATGAATATCACCTCTACGATCAGGGCTATCTGCAAGCTCTCCCACCTTAGAGAAACCTCTTGAAGAATCCCTAAATTCCCTTATATGAACGAGCTTTGTCAAAACTCTGTTCCTATTTAAGAACGTTAAGGGAGCTTCGAGAGGGAGCAAATCAGCCCTAGGCTGTCTTGAGAGCCTAGTCTCAGACGGTCGCCCTTCCAATGTCATCAAAACCTACCTAGACAAGCTTGATTTTCACAGTCTACGATTCTAAGGAGAAGGTGTTCTAAAATTCTGAGTAATCGTCTTTTAGTTGACTCGGCTCTAGGCGGCCTTTGCGCGATCGCCCAATCTCTCTCAAAATTGTCCATTCTGAAAGGAAAGTTCGCGCTATTGTTGTTGGCAGACCCTGACCGCGTGGGTATCCTGTATAACCAGGAGCATTCAGCAAATTAGGGGCACCAACGCTGCTAGTTTATAGAGACTTTAAGTTGAAATCACTCAACTTTAGAGACTCTTTAATGAATCGCCGCCATCTATGACCTTATAGTCATCAAGTCTGCGCCCAGATCATCAGGGCAGGGTAGCAATATCCCACTACTCACAATCAACGCGGGTAATGCTGAATGAGCTACTGCTTGAATCCAGTCTGTCCACACCCTGAAAACCTAATCCACACTGAATCGTGTCAGGCCTGTGGCTCTAAGCTATTGCTCAACGATCGCTTTCGGATTCTGCACGCTCTCGGACAAGGCGGCTTTGGCGCGACCTTTTTAGCCTGCAACGAAAAATTGCCGGGTCAGCCCCACTGCGTGATTAAGCAGCTACGCCCCACTGCCACTGCCCCCCACATTTTGCAGATGGCACGAGATTTATTTGAGCGAGAAGCCCGCACCCTCGGAAAGATTGGTAACCATCCCCAAATTCCTCAGCTTCTAGACTATTTTGAGGCCAATCAAGAATTTTATCTAGTTCAAGAATATGTCAGTGGAGCCACGCTCCAACAAGAAGTCAAGCGAGAAGGCACCTTTGGCGAACTAAAAATTAAAGTCTTTCTCAGCGAAATTTTGCCTATTCTGCAATATATTCACAGTCATCAAGTCATTCACCGCGACATTAAGCCTGCCAACTTAATTCGGCGATCGCACGATTGCAAGCTGGTGTTGATCGACTTTGGGGCGGTCAAAAATCAGGTGAGCGATATAAACGCGAGTCTCTCAGAACAGACTGCCCTCACGTCTTATGCGATCGGCACCCCCGGCTTTGCCCCCCCTGAACAAATGGCAATGCGTCCGGTCTATGCCAGCGACCTCTATGCGCTGGGAGTCACCTGCATCTATCTGCTAATCGGAAAATCGCCTAAAGACTTAGATTATGACCCCGCCACCGGAGAGCTAGTTTGGCAAAAACAAGTCCAGGTGAGTGATCACTTTGCCAAAGTTCTCAGAAAAATGCTAGAAGTCTCCGTTCGTCACCGCTATCAGTCGGCCAACGAGATTCTCCGAGATTTAGACATGGAACCCTATCTAGAAAGTTTGGCCAGCGGCATGACAAACGTGCCCGCCAAGCCCAATAGCGCCGGGCGCAGGCGAGGCGACACATCTGGAATGGATTCTCAAGATTCTCCCTCCGCCTCGCCCAACGCTCGTGCGGCGATGGCGATTAGAGCACGTCAGACCCGCACTGAATCGACCAGCCTCCAGTCTGGGCTGACTCGCAACCGCGTTTTAGCTGCCAAGCCACCCACCACGGTTGCTAAGGGCCGTGACTCTAGTGGACGCACTGCAACCTCTGGAGGAGGACAATCGAGTAGCTCACCCAAACTAGATGCTCAAGGGCTAAAGAGCTATTACAGCAAAGGGAAACGAGATTTTGCTTCCTATGATTTAGCAGAGTTAGTGCTGGCAAAAGTTGATTTATCGAATGCCGTTTTCCATCAGGCAAACTTTCGGAGAGTCAATCTTCAAGGAGCCAACCTGATCAGCGCTAACTTTGGACGCGCCAATCTCAGTCACGCTAATTTGCGTGATGCCAATTTGACCAAAGCTTATCTCAGCAATGCTGACCTAGAGGGGGCTGACTTGCGGGGCGCAGACCTGAGTGGGGCCTACTTACTCAATGCAAACCTGCGGGGTGCCAATCTTTGTGGGGCCAATCTCACCGGGGCAAAGTTGAGTCCTGAGCAGTTGACAATGGCCCGAACAAACTGGATGACGATCAGACCTACGGGCAAACGCGGAATTTGGTGAAGCAGCGGCTATTCATCAGCGCGCTTGATCTGGTCGATTTCCTGCTGCAATGCTTCAATCTGTCGTCGTAGTTGCTCAGCATCCGTTGCGCTAGCTGTCTCTCTCGGAACGTTGACTGCGCCTTCTGCCCCCGATCGTGGATACTCACCCTGACGAATTTGGCGATACTCCTGAGAGTTTGACCACTCTTGAAGATAGCGAACCCGCTCGACGGTGAACGGATGGGTCAGAAAAACACCCTCAGAGACGTTGTTATAAAGCAAGAATTTGTAAACCTGATTGAGTCCGTCTTGGTCGAGTTCTTGATAGCGATCGCTCTGACGCGCAAACTCTTCTAGACTCACCTCATGGGCATATTTGCTGCTGCCTCCCGCCAGTCGCATCATGCTTTGCAACACAGGGTTGAGATCACCCATCACTAACAGAGCGGCCCGATCGGCAGACAGTTCGGCTTTGCGGGCCCATTCATAAAACCCTAAGAGCAAGCCTGTGCTGATCAGACTGCTCAACCCAAACGTCATCTCTGCCAATCCAGAGATCACCGTGCTGACCCACATTGCCATCTGCGTCAGAGTTGTGTGACCACATTTGAGGTGTCCGAGTTCGTGGGCAATCACCGATCGCAGTTCCACATCGCTCAACAAATCCAACAGTCCCGTATTCAGCACCACACACGGGCGCTCTTGTCCCAGCGCATAAGCATTAACCAGAGGAGCCTGAGAAACAAACAGCGTCGGCTCTGACTGAATATCTAAATCTCGCAAGCACTCGCGAAAAATCTGATAAACACTGGCATATTGGCGCGGCCCGACCTGAATGCTGTTCCCCATCAAATAGACAAACCGAGGACGCTCATAGATAAACTCCACAAATGTTCGTGCCACCCCATCAAACCCTGGGATGCTGCGGAGCGCTTGTTCGGCTTGGCGATCGAGAGGGTGTCTAAACGCTTCGCTAGAAATTCCGGTATAGGTCGGCATAGAGTTATAAAGGCAACTAAAGTTTTGACAATGAACCGCTTTACTGTTCGCTAGTGCACTTTTTCAAGTTTAGAAAACCTGTAAGTTTAAGGTATCTTATTTACCCGGAACACTGTCCTCTACCAGCAATGTTAGAGGATTTTTCATGAAAGAAAGAGGGTGATCGCACCCCCTCATCTGCTACATCGGTGCCTCACCCTGTGCTAGTTCTTGACCTGCCGCATCAAATAGGAGTTCATAGTCCCCGATCGGGTTCAGCCGCTTCAACACCCGCAAATGTTCCGTCGCATCATTCCGCCGCCGAAACCGAACCACCACACGGCGCTGCATCTTCGGCAAAAGCTGAATAATGCACCAAGGAGACAACCGATCGCGGTAACTGCGCACAAAACTGTCACCAACCGTTGCTGACGGCTGCGATCCTGATATCATATGCTTACCTCCCGTAATGGGATAAGAAGTAGCGATCGCTCTCAAGTTTTCCAGGCGAAAAGAGCGATCGCTTTTCAATGTACAAACCTTATTAAAGGACGCAATTGCGTCCATGTCAAGACTTAAATGGGGTTAGTTAGATTAAAGATTCGAGAGCTTGCTGATGAGCGAGGTTGGACGCTTACAGAAGTCGCTAAAAGGGCTGGAGTTAATTACAGTACACTCAAAAGCTATGTGCAGCGTGGCGAATTGAATACTGTTGATTTGAGTGCGGTTTATAAAATTGCGAAGGCTTTTGAGGTGACGATCGATGATCTGGTTGAAGTGGTGGAATAACAATCAAAGGTATTCTCAAATCAAGCAATTATTCATTATGAATCGTTCCTTGAACCAAACTATCAATCTTTTTGTCAGCCGCCTCTCCTACTTTTCCCAACCGCTTCTCATTGCCCCGGTGAATCGGTTCCAGCAACTTCGCCCCATAGGAGAAAGTGAATCCTATTAGAGTGGAAGCGATCGCTATTAGCTGCATTCTCTTCCAGAAAAAGCGAGTAAAGCCCATAAACGCTACCAATCCCGACCTCTCCAAGCTTGACAACCTTAATCAAAAATCCTGCCAATTGATCTTGTAAGGTCAAATCTTTTTCAGGCTTAGATTCAGGCTGCTCAGACGATTCTTGCGGCATAGTAGGGGCGATCGCAAAGGTCTCATCTGAATTCTACACAGATAGCATTAGAAACTCCGGC
>CBDFJR010000003.1:0-15813 GCA_965248535.1 Phormidesmis sp. | reverse complement strand
CAATGTTGGCCAACTCTAGCGCCTAAACATAGTGCTATATTTGTAGACTGTGGCTTTTCCACGGTCTTTTTCACCTCTCACTAGCGAGAACAACACCACCATGACCAAGCGAACTTTAGAAGGAACCAGCCGTAAAAGACGAAGAAAGTCTGGCTTTCGCGCTCGGATGCGGACGGCAACCGGGCGCAGAGTGATCACTGCTCGTCGTAAGAAAGGACGCGCTCGGTTAACCGTTTCAGGCTAAAAAGCTTGAGCGGTCTAGCGGCGATCGTGCCAGGTGAGGTTTGCTTTGGCACTGTCAAAACCCAATCGACTAAAGCATCGAAAAGATTTTAGCCGGGTCTACCAGCAGGGGCTGCGTCGCAACTCAGCCAATTTGACGCTGAGAGCCTTGCACAGTTCAAAGATTTTTGCCAAAAAGTCTCGCGCGCCGGAGGGACTCTTAGAGCTAAACTCCCAGGCTCCTTCTCAGATCGGCATTTCGATCAGTTTGAAAGTGAGTAAGCGTGCAGTCGTTCGCAATCGCATTAAGCGACAAATTCGAGCGGCATTGCGACACCTCTTACCTCGCCTCACCGCTGGTTGGAAACTCGTGATTATCGTGCGACCTCAAGCTGTAGAGTGCGATTATTTTCAATTTCTGCAAGAATTAGAGCAGTTATTGCTAGACGCTGAGGTATTAAATGGCCATTAAAGAAGAAGTCTATTATGAAGGCGGGCCCCACATTGGGGATCTAATTATTGGCGTACTTCTGGCACCGACGGTGATCTGTTTGCCGTTGACGATCGGAGCCTTTGTCCGGGCGCTCTGGCTTCGCTATCGTATTACTGATCGGCGGATCGGGGTGACGGGCGGTTGGATGGGGCGCGATCGCGTCGAAATCATCTACTCCGACATCACAAAAGTGGTCACGGTTCCCCGTGGGCTTGGCATGTGGGGAGACATGGTGCTCACCCTGCGCGACGGCAGCCGCATTGAGATGCGTTCAGTTCCCAAATTTAGAGAACTCTATGACTTCATCAATGAGCGGCTCTCTGAGCGAGCCAAAAAAGCCAGCGGTGCGCTAGGAACACAGGGTTGAGCCATTCGGTTATCCCACCCTTCTAGCAAAGTTCTCGATCGTTTAACGATCAAACTACAGGCTACACTGGGACTTGTTCTGTCAGGCTGCCCACTCAAAGCGGTGCGCTTGACAAACAAACTAATTCAGCAAACTCAGACTTCTAGGTAGAGACGTAAGGCGAATGGACTTCGGTATAAGCTTTCTTTCCAACAACGTAATGCTGCCGATCATCGATTTCTTCTATGGAATCGTGCCTAGCTACGGTTTGGCGATCGTGGCACTGACCTTGGTAATTCGCTTTGCGCTTTACCCACTCAGCGCTGGCTCTATTCGCAGTATGCGCCGCATGAAGGTATCTCAACCCGCAATGCAGAAACGGGTGAAAGAGATTCAAGAGCGCTACAAAGACGACCCCGCCAAGCAGCAGCAAGAGATGAGCGCGGTTTATAAGGAGTTTGGCAATCCACTAGCAGGGTGCTTGCCTGTGGTGATGCAAATGCCAGTGCTGTTTGCGCTGTTTGCGACACTGCGCGGGTCACCCTTTTCAGATGTGCCTTACTCGGTGAACTTGCAGATTTTGCCCAAAGAGCAGATTGAGCAAGTTCAGCCCCAAGCTTTTGTAACGCCGCCTCAAAACATTTATTTGTCTGACAGCGTTCACACCAAAATCGCAGCCGTTGCACCGAGTGGCACTCGTCTCGCGGTAGGTGAGAAAACCAAAATTGAGTTTCAAACCGTTGAGGGAAAGCCCTTTGACGCTCTGGCGACGGAATACCCTGACAGCGACTTGACTCCTAAATTCAAAGTCGTGAGCGGGGCCGAACGGATTCAGATTAAAGACGACGGCACGATCGAAGCCCTTCAGCCCGGAGATGTTACCCTTCAGGCAATTGTTCCTGGGTTGGCCGCCAACAAAGGGTTTCTGTTTATTGATGCCTTGGGGCGAGTGGGGGCGATCGATCCCGATGGGGCCCTGCACTGGGACATCATCGGCATGGTGATCTTCTTTGGCATCAGTCTCTATATTAACCAACTGCTCTCTGGGCAAAGTGGTTCTAGCGGCAACCCCCAGCAAGATACGGTGAATAAGATTACGCCAGTGATTTTCTCTGGGATGTTCTTGTTCTTTCCTCTGCCTGCTGGCGTGTTGATGTATATGGTCATTGGCAACATTTTCCAAACGGCTCAGACCTTCTTTTTGTCGAGAGAGCCGCTGCCCGAAAATCTGCAAAAGATCGTCGATGCTGAAGCGGCCAAAACTGGAGACGCAAAAGCTGAAGATACTACCCTACCCTTTGAACCCGGTCGCAAAAAGAAGGCTTAGAAAGACACCATGAGCGATCGTCCCTTTGAGCAACGAGGTCAGCAGTGGCTAGAGGAATTTTTAAAGCTGGCAAATTTGTCTGCACCTGTCACGGCTGAAATGAGGGACACCTTTTCTGAGACGAGTTGCTGGCTGACGATCGCGGACTCTGCTTTAACGCCAGATCAGATAGAAGCACTGATCGGCACTCAAGGAGCCGCCCTAGACTCGATTCAATATCTAGCCAACTCTACGCTCAATCTGGGCAAACAAGACGACCAGCAGGGCGCTTACACGATCGAGCTAGCGGGCTATCGTCAACGCCGCCAGCAAGAGCTTCTAGAAATCGCAGAACAGGCGGCCGAGCAAGTTCGGCAATCGGGCAAAGAGTATGAAATCAAGTCACTCTCTTCAGCCGAGCGGCGACAGATTCACACCATTCTCAAAGACAGCGCCGATCTGAGCACCTATAGCCGAGGGCAAGAACCCGATCGCCGCTTGGTCGTTCAGCCCGCAAAGCCAGATGAACCGTCTGCCTAAATTGCTAAAGTAAACATCAAGAGTGCCTGTACTGGAAACTGTACGGGCTTCTCAGGTTTTAGGAGGGTTGCTCCCAGCTATGAAAGCACTTTACATTCCACAACTGGCTCAGGCGCACGAGCGCACTCAAACGATCGAGTTTAAAGAAAATCTTCAAGGCATTCAGACTCTGACTCCTGTGCAGGGCCGTCTCAAGGTGACTCACCAGGGGAGTTATCTTGAGGTTTCGGCTCAGGCAGATGCGATCGTGACCCTGAGTTGTCATCGCTGTCTGCAACAGTTCAATCATCGTCTGTCGGTTGCCGCCTCTGAGTTGATCTGGCTGGCTAATCATGAAGATGATTCAGGAAACCTGCCGTTTGACCAAGATCTCTCGGTTGATGACTTAGTAGAGAGCTTGCCGCCCGATGGCAACTTTGAACCAACGGCTTGGCTCTATGAGCAGGTCTGCTTGGCAATTCCTCAGAAGCAGTTGTGCGATCAGCACTGTACGGGCATAAAGGTTTCAGACGCAGTGTTGAATCCTGGCACCGATCGCCGCTGGGCTTCGTTAGAAGCGCTCAAAGGTCAGCTTCCGTCATAGAGAGGGCTTGTAGACAACAGCGCATAGTGTAGGGTTAGAAAGAGACGCTTATCGCTTGATGTCTGCTCCTTTGCCCCTCCTTCGCCATGAGCTTCAGCGACGAATTTAATCTGCTGCTAAGAGCGCGCTACCCCATTATCTACATTCCGACTCGCGAAGAAGAGCGGGTTGAAGCTACGATCGTGCAGTGTGCTAAAAGTCAGGGCGATCGCGCCGTCTATATTTGGGATTTTGTCGATGGCTATCAAGGCAATCCCAACGATGTCGGTTTTGGAAAGCGCAACCCGCTCCAAGCGTTAGATCTGGTCGAAAAATTGCCTGCTAGCGCGGCTGCGATCTTTGTGCTGCGAGATTTTCATCGATTTCTAGATGACATCTCAGTGTCCCGTAAACTCCGCAATTTAGCGCGGCTGCTCAAATCCCAGCCCAAAAATCTGGTTTTGCTGTCTCCTCAGATTTCGATCCCCGACGACTTGACCGAAGTGCTGACCGTGCTGGAGTTTCCGCTGCCTAACGCGGCTGAGATCAAGACTGAGATTGAACGGCTGTTGAGTGCAACCGGGCAACGATTGGAGGGCAAAACCTTAGATGAATTAGTGCGATCGTGCCAAGGCTTATCCACTGAGCGGATACGACGAGTTTTGGCCCGAGCGATTGCGCTGCACGGTGAGCTACAGCCCGACGATGTTGATTTAATTCTTGAAGAAAAGCGGCAAACGATTCGCCAGACCCAAATTCTAGATTTTTATCCGGCGACTGAGAATATTTCTGACATCGGCGGGCTGGACAATCTCAAGGACTGGCTGTTTCGGCGCGGCGGCTCTTTTTCAGAACGAGCGCGGCAATATGGGCTGCCCCATCCCAGAGGACTGCTCTTAGTCGGCATTCAGGGCACAGGCAAATCTCTAACGGCTAAAGCGATCGCCCACCATTGGCATCTTCCTTTACTCAGGCTGGATGTCGGTCGTTTGTTTGCAGGCTTAGTCGGCGAGTCAGAATCTCGGACGCGGCAGATGATCCAGCTATCAGAGGCGCTGGCCCCCTGCATTTTGTGGATTGATGAGATTGACAAAGCCTTTGCTGGCTTAGACAGTCGAGGCGATGCCGGAACGACCAGCCGCGTCTTTGGCACATTCATCACCTGGCTAGCCGAAAAGAAGTCTCCGGTGTTTGTCGTGGCCACGGCCAATAATATTCAGTCATTGCCTGCTGAGATGCTGCGTAAGGGGCGATTTGACGAAATCTTTTTTGTGGGTCTGCCCACCCAAGAGGAGCGACGCGCCATTTTTGCGGTGCACTTGTCGCGTCTGCGTCCTCACAACATCAAGCAATATGATCTAGAACGCCTTGCCTACGAAACGCCCGATTTTTCTGGTGCAGAAATTGAGCAAACCTTGGTTGAGGCCATGCACCTCGGCTTTAGCCAAAATCGCGACTTTATAACCGATGACATCTTAGAAGCGGCGAGTCAAATCGTTCCCCTAGCCCGGACTGCAAAAGAGCAAATTGACTTTCTGCAAGCCTGGGCAGCAGCCGGAAAAGCGCGAATGGCCTCAAAGCACAGCAGTTTGAGCGATCGCATCCAGCGCCAGCTTCAGCAGCCCGAATAGAATCCAAGGCGGCAAAATTCTCGGTGCGTCTGGGCCACCAGATGCTAAGATTTTGCTTGCTTTGCCGTTCTTGGAAAATCGCCATGAGTTGGTCGGGTCTACTGAAAGTCTTTACGGGTTTGTTTTTAGCGATCGCGATCCTAGCAGGAGGTGGTTTTCTAGCTGCCCAGTTTTTTATTGCCAAGTTGAGCACGCCGCCGTCTAAACCCATCTATCCCAACGATAAGCCTGCTGTGGCGGCCGATAAAGCGACCTCTAAAGCTAAAGCAATTTCCCCTAGTAAACCGGAAATTACGGATGCGTCTCCTAAGCCCTTGCCATCGGGCGCTTACGAAGGGCGCGTCACCCAGTCGATCGGGCTAATTCTCAGAGATGCGCCGGGTCGAGAGTCGGGGCAGACGGGCGGCGTTGACTACAACGAGAAAGTAATCGTGCTAGAAACCAGCGCGGATGGTGAATGGCAAAAAGTCAGAGTGCAATCTAGCGATCGAGAAGGGTGGGTGAGAGCCGGAAACACTGAAAAAACCCCTCAGTAATCAAAAGACAACGCTGAGTCAGAACAGCAATTTTGTCTCTCGGTATAGGCACACTATCAGTGATAAAGCTAAAATAATTGTCAAGGAAAAGTAAAAAGCTTTTCACTTTCGCCGCGTTGAGTAAACCTTGCCTGAAGACTATGGAAACCCTTGCTTACTTGCATTTAGCCTGTGCTAACGAGTCGCCTGAAACCGATCAACCCATTGCTCAACTCCGTCACTTGAGTCTATTAGATGGGCTAAATTGGCAGAAATTATCTGGTGCAGCTTGGGGCAAGTTTCTGAGTATCGCGGTGAGCTTAACCATTTTGAGCCTTGCGAGTTCGGCAATGGCGCTTTTGCAGCAGGGTGACACGGGCACTGAGGTGTCTGACCTACAAAACCGACTCACCGCCGCAGGCTGCTATAGCGGCCCCGTCACAGGCACGTTTGGACCCCTCACCAGAGACGGGGTAATCACGTGTCAGCAGCGCAACAGACTCAGCGCCGATGGTGTGGTTGGGCCCGCGACCGAAGCGGTGTTGTCAACAGGCACCCAGACCAGCCAGTCCTATAGCACTCAGTCTTATGGCGCTCGCGATCAAACGGTTAACAACAGCGCTTATGGCGGCGTGCTGCGGCAGGGCGATCGGGGCAGTGCGGTCAGCGATCTGCAACGTCGTCTGAGTTCTGCTGGCTATTACAGTGGCGCGATCGATAGCCTATTTGGGCCACAAACCGAAGATGCTGTGGTCAGACTCCAGCGCGATCGGGGGTTAATTGCCGATGGCGTTGCAGGTTCTAAAGTGGCCCAAGCCCTTGATCAGTCTCTGGCGACCGTGCCCTATACGAGCAATCCGTCGGGTCGGCAATTGGCGATCGGCGACAGTGGCTCTGAGGTTGAAGACCTTCAGCGGCGACTCAAAAATCTTGGCTATTTTGGTGGAACGGCAACGGGCTATTTTGGCGATCAAACCAGCGATGCGGTGCGGCGCTTTCAGCGAGACAGTCGCTTTAACGAAACGGGCGTTGCCGACGCGAGAACGCTAAATGCTCTGGGAAGCGCAACCGCTCAAAATCACTACGATTCTGTCAACCGCTATATCGTCGTCGTTCCTAAACAAGATTCGAGCACGTTGCTAAAAGTCAGACAGATTACTCCTGGCGCGTTTGAGGCCAGCTCTAAGCTCGGCGACTATGTTTTAGCGGGGGCCTTCCCCAACCAAGACAAAGCCGAAAAGCAATCGAATTTGCTGCGATCGCGAGGTCTAGATGCCAGAGTCGCCTATCGCTAACCCGGCAGCAGCGATCGCTGACAGGTCGGGCACACGGCATGAATCGTTAACTGGCAGTCTAGGAGGTGATAGCCCTCTCTCTGGGCGGCTTTCGTGCCGATTTTGAGAATGGGATCGCTTTTGAACTCGATCGTTTTGCTGCACCGAACACAGATTAAGTGATGGTGATGATAGGGGTGAGGTTGGTTGATCTCATAATGCTTATGCCCTTCAGCTAGTTCTAGCTCCCGCAAGATTCCCATTCTTGCCATCAGTTTGAGGGTGCGGTAGATCGTCGATAGGCTAATGCCCTCCCCATCTGCTTGCAGCACGTCGTAGAGATCTTCGGCGCTGAGATGGTTTCCTTTAGGTAAGTTTTGAAAAACCTGCAAAATGGTTTCGCGCTGAGGCGTTAAGCGCCAACCTTTTTCATTCAGTTCAGCTTTTAGAGAAGCGGCAGTGTATACAGAAGCGTTCATATTCTCAAGAAGGCTTGCTTTCTTGAGAATATAGCATACAAAAAAACAAGGTGATTTGCAAGAAAGTCACCTTGTTGAGAATTATATTCAAGACTGAAGCTTAAAACGATGCGGCTTTTAAGCCGATAGACAAAAGGTTTCAGCCTTTTTGAGAGCAGACGTGATCAGGCGTTTTTGCGAGGGTTCTAGCTCAAAGATTCGAGATAGTCACGCACGCGGTTGCGTCGCTTAGGCTGGCGCAGTTTTTGCAGCGCCTTCGCCTCAATTTGACGGACTCGCTCGCGGGAGAGGTCGAGGGCGCGACCGATTTCTGCCAATGAGTAGGGATGCCCATCGCTGCCCAACCCAAAGCGCATTTGGATCACATCGCGTTCTCGGCTCGTCAGGTCTGCCAGCAGTTGCAGCAAATCGCGGCGCAGCGACTCTCGCATCAAGATTTCTTCGGGCGAGATTTCTTCGGTTTCGAGCAGGTCGCCCAGTTCGGTGTCTTTTTCTTTGCCGACCTTGGTTTCTAGAGACACAGAGCGCGGCACTCTTAGCAACACTTCGCGGACTTGAGCCGCCGTCATCTCTAGCTCGACTCCGATATCTTCGATCGTGGCCGTCCGCCCTTTTTCTTGAGCGATTTTGCGCTGAGCTTTTTTGATCTTATTGAGCTTTTCAGTGATGTGCACGGGCAGGCGAATCGTGCGGCTTTGAGTGGCGATCGCACGGGTGATGCCTTGACGAATCCACCAGTAAGCATAGGTGCTAAACCGATAGCCCTTGGTGGGGTCAAACTTATCAACAGCGCGTTCTAAACCCAGGGTGCCTTCTTGAATGAGATCCAGCAGTTCTAGACCGCGATTTTGATATTTTTTAGCAACCGACACGACCAAGCGCAAATTTGCCTTGATCATGTGTTCTTTTGCCTGAAGCCCCTCACTTTGAATCTGTTCAAGCTCGGCAACGGGTAGCCCGACAATCTTAGCCCAGTGCTGCTTGCCCTCTGCCATGATCGGCTTGAGATCGAGAACGGTGACACTGGCTTCAGCCGCCCAGCGCTCTAAAGAAGGACGGTGCCCTAGGCTAGAGGTCAACCGATCGCGGGTGTCAATCAGGTGAACATAGCGCTCGATTTCAGCATTGCCCTTGAGAGCCGACTCATTTCGCTCTTCTAGCAATCGCATATAGCGCTGAACTCTTTGAGCCTCTGAGACTTCTTCATCTCGACCCAACAGCCGAACCCGCCCAATCTCTTGAAGATATAGCCTCACCAGATCTGTCGTTCGGCGAACGGGTGTGCGAAGCCCGGCGCGATCGACATACTCAACTTCGAGATCGATCAAGTCATCAGAAGGCGACTCAGTGTCACGATCGGGGTAACCTGCGTCGTAGCTCTGAGGACGAAAGCTCTCTTGAGAAGAGGTTTCGTAGTCTGCATCAGCGTAAAAAGAGGTTGCTGGCATCATGGTCTTTCGGTTGCTCTCGGTGGAAATAGGGTCAGTCGGCTGCTGTTGATAGTGTTCCCGTCTTCTGGGACTAGAGAACACTCCGTAGAGTTCCGTAGCCTCGCATCCGATGGCGTTAATTTGAGCGACGGTATCAATGTCCTCTACTATCTACATCCCTTTTCACGCTCAATTCGGAAGGTTATGCAAGAAGCTGATTCTTTAAGCACAAAATAATTGAGGGCGAAATGGGTTGACTGACCTCCATCAGGTTGATGGCAATCTTGCGATCGCTGCTTTGTTAACGCTGCATCTTCATCAAGACTTTGAATGAGTGCAGAGTTTAATTATGGAAAGATAAAGGAGTCCGTAGAGTGTGTAGCGTCGATTCGGTAAATCCACGCTGCGCCTTCTCAAGGTCTAGAGTGACCTGTCAGCCACCAAAGCGTCTAAACCTGACCCCTTAAACTTCTGGCTTGCTGTCGCGCAGCATCAGCGCTGCCACGGCTGCTTGGGGGGTGACTTCACGCTGCAATAGCTGGTGCACCTGAAACGAGATCGGCACCGAAATCTTTTGTTGATCAGCCAGTCGAATCAGCACGCGAGTAGTGTTGACTCCTTCGGCCGTTCCTTCTAACTGGCGGAGAACGGCTTCTAGGGTTTTGCCTTGAGCTAGCCCATAACCCACCTGATAGTTTCGGCTCAACGGACTGTTGCAGGTTGCCAAGAGATCGCCCAACCCTGACAGCCCATAAAAGGTCTCTGCGTTTGCCCCCCAATAAGCGCCAATGCGAATCATTTCGGCTAAACCACGAGTCACTAAAGCAGCCTTAGCATTGGTTCCTAGCTGTAAACCGTCACAGGCTCCGACGGCGATCGCGATCACGTTCTTCAACGCCCCACCTAGCTCAACCCCCAACGGATCGGGATTGGTATAGATGCGAAATCGAGACGACGACAGGACGGCTTGCACCTGTTGGGCGGCGGCAATGTGAGTGCTGGCAACCACGCTGGCAGCAGGCAACCCCTGTTGAATCTCTTGAGAGAGATTGGGCCCAGAGAGAATCGTGACGGCATGATTTGGAAAAGCGGCTTGCCAGAGTTGAGAGGGCAACAGAGGCAAATTCACCTCGGTTCCCGATTCGGGATCGAGACCTTTAGTGGCGGTGAGCAGAATCGTGTCGGGCGGCAGAGAGAACGATCGCAACGACTCAATGACGGTTCGCACCCCTTTCATCGAGATGGCTGACAGCAGGAGGTCTGCTCTGTCAATCACGGTCTCAAGGCTGTGAGCACTCTGACGCGACCACATCTCGACTGAGTGGCCGTTGTCTTTTGCGAGACCCGCCAGCGTAGAACCCCAGGCCCCTGCCCCGATCACGGCAACCTTCAACCCTGCCTCCGGGGATGGTTCTTCATCAGAGTTTGCACCTGTTCGGCGTGATAAGAACTGCGGGTCAGCGGTGAAGAGACGACTTGCAGAAGCCCGATCGCTTCTCCATAGATTCGCCACGCGTCGAACTGCTCAGGAGTCACAAACTCCTGCACGCCTAAATGCTTTTGAGTCGGCTGGAGATATTGCCCGATCGTCAAAATGTCACACTTGACATCGCGCAGATCTCGAATCACTTGCCGCACTTCGGCATCGGTTTCGCCCAGACCGACCATGATGCCCGATTTTGTGTAAACGTGAGGGTTGATTTGGCGAGTGCGCTGCAATAGTTCCAGCGATCGGGCATAGTCTCCTTGGGGGCGCACCCGACGATAGAGACGAGCGATCGTTTCAGTATTGTGATTGAGCACGTCAGGTGAGGCGCTGAGAATCTGCGCTAACGCGCTCCAATTGCCGCAGAGATCGGGAATGAGCACCTCGATCGTGGTGTCAGGCGACACAGCCCGAATGGCTTGAATGCAGTGCACAAACTGAGCAGCCCCCCCATCGTCTAAATCATCGCGATTGACGGACGTGATCACCACATGATTGAGGCGCATTCGCCGCACGGCTTCTGCCAGTCGCGTTGGCTCAGTCGGGTCGAGGGGCTGAGGCTTCTTCTCAAAGTCAATATCGCAGTAGGGGCAGGCACGAGTGCAGGCGGGGCCCATGATCAAAAACGTAGCAGTGCCATTGTTAAAACATTCACCGATGTTGGGGCAAGAGGCCTCTTCGCAAACGGTGTTGAGAGACAAATCTCGCAAAATTTCTTTAACGTTGCCGACTCGCTCCCATTGAGGAGCTTTAACCCTTAACCAGTCTGGCTTAACGACCACGCCTGTTTGTCCTGAAGTTGTTCAAGACTTATCTTAACAAGTTGCAGCCCAGGATTCTGTGAGTTGTCTCTTGTGTTAATCTAGATTGAGCAATATTGATTGCGGGATGTAGCGCAGCTTGGTAGCGCACCTCGTTCGGGACGAGGGGGTCGTAGGTTCAAATCCTATCATCCCGATTTATAGTCACTGAGACAGTTCTCTCAAGGGACAAACTTTAACTAGCTGGGTGCCTCAGAAAACTCAATCTGAAAAGTGGTTACCGATCGCTTCCTTAAACGCCGGGCGATCTGATATGCGCTGCATGTAATCTATCACGGCAGGATATTCACTCAAGTCAAGCTTTAACACTACCGGAATGTAGGCCAGGCTAGACCCTAGTGCTATATCCGCTACGCCAAACCGATCGCCCAACACAAAAGGCTGACGGTTAAAAAGCTCGTTTAAGGGCTTCATTAAACGCGGCATTTCTCGGTCTCGATTGGCTTCGACAAAAATGCCTGTTGCCAGCGTAGAGTTGGCGAACAAAACCCACTGCGCGATCGTGGCCCTTGTTTCTGCTGAGTCGGCTTCGTGGCTATATTTTTCAGCGAGATAGATCAAAATTGCGCCTGACTCCCACAGTGCTAGGTCGCCATCAACGATCGCCGGAACTTTTGCAAACGGATTGATCGAGAGAAACGTTGGCTGTGACAGATCGCCTGCTTGTAGATCCAAGGGGACGAACTTGTAGGGAATCGCTAACTCTTCTAGATACCACCGCACGATCGCGGCACGACTGCGCGCTGCCCCATAAAGTTTAAGCATGAGTGACTCCTCTCAGTTAGTTGAAATTTAAGTACTCTTGTACTATTCTATAGAAGACAAAATGTTTGGAGGCTTGCCCGATGCCTGACTCACCGTTAAAAACTCAACCGCCTCTTAGAGCACCTTGTGCGTGTGGTCGTGCTGCTTGACGTTATCTTCTGTTCTAACAATGCGCTCTGAGTTTAGAACCCGCTTGCGCTCGATAGAGTGGTTAAAATCACTGCGGCTGGTGCCCACTGGGATATGAGTTTGAGCCACGGGCTTGGCTTTATAAGTCCGGGCGGCGGCGGTGGCTCGATAGATAAAGTCGTCACAAAATTGCGCCTCGATCGGAAACCCATCGGGCAATTGAGGGATTTCTTGGGCAATCACGGTGCCCATGGTGGTCGCGATCGCTCGCTCATAAGAGGTCGGAATGCCTTTTACGATCGCTTCTAGGGCCGCTGATGGAATTGGCTCAACGATTTTGACTTCATGAACCTCGCTATCTTCTTTGATAAAGCAAGTTGCTAGACCCACCACCAAATAATCATCTGAAGCCAAATCGGTCGTGTTGGGGTAAGAAAATGAGGTCGTCATAAGCCGTTTTGAAGAACCAGGTTAGAACTGGCCCGATCGCTGAAGGGACAGGACTAAATTTTATCAAGGTCTGGGGGGGCCGGTTGCATGGCTTGATTTCTCTCAACAAATCTAGGTAATTACCCCTCGTTAATTCTTTTCTGACGAGGGAATCTTAAAAAAGTACAAAGATTTTATGAAAAAATGACCCTTTTTTTAACAATTTGCGTCTTACTTCATGAAAATGTCTGACAAGCGCCTAATCACCGCTCGATTGATAAACCTCTGGCCCAAATCTATCAAAACTCCCTGAATCTCCTAACTCTGAGGGAATGTGATTCTAGTTGCCTCCACCTTTGGGAGACAAGGGAGCCTCCGATGACTCCTAAAGGAGATCTTCTGTCTAACTTTCAGAAATGTCTGGCGATCGCCTTGAAGGAAATCTCATAGACCCTGATAAACTCGCCGCTCAACCAAAATCTGACCGTAGACAGATCAGTTTATGACACACAGGCAGAAAAACTTTGGTCAAAGAGTTTGTAAGCTTAAACCCACAAGCCCCGTGAGGATTGCATGAACGCCCGTACATCACTAAGTCGCCACATTCAGCCTCTTCAGCCCCTGCGTTTGAGCTATCTCAAGAGCGGCCGCGCCTATGTTCCTCGTCGCGAGTCTAAGAGAAGCTTGGTTCGCCCTGCTGAAGGAAGTTTACGCCGTCGGCAACAGGCTTATAAAAGCTCTCTAGTCCCTCCAAAACTCAGCCAGACGCTAGCCTATTTAGAACCCACCGAGCAAGATCGGCTGCTGCGACAGCGATCGCTCACCGAAGCTCGTCGCGGTAACTATCAGACTGCTCTTGAAGGTCTCAATCTGCTGGTTGAGCGCAACCCTCGCAGTGCGATCGACTATAACAATCGCGGCTTGGTCTACTTTCAAAGTGGGGAATTTGCCGCCGCTTTAGCAGACTACAATCACGCGATCAAGCTCAACTCTAGACTGGCGAGTGCCTACAATAACCGGGCTAATTATTACGCCGCTAAAGGTCGGTTAGCTGAAGCGATCGCTGATTATGAAATGGCGATCGACCTCGACCCCACCAACGTTCGCGCTTGGATCAATCAGGGCGTGACCTTCCGAGAATTAGAAATGTATCCCCAAGCGATCGAGAACTTCGATCACGCCTTGCAGATCACTCAGTTTCTGTCAACCGGGTCTGCCAACACCGCCGTTTTAGAAGGGCATATTTATGGAGCACGAGGCCGCACCCACCATTTAGCAGGCGACTGGAACTGTGGAATCGCTGATTATCGGCGTGCTCTAGAAAAGTTGGACTGGTTAGAAACGATCGAAGCCGCTTTATCGTCTCATCGGCTTCAATCTCAAGTCGAAGACTGGCTAACCCAGTTAATTCCTGCTTCGAGCCAGCCAATGACCGATGAATAAGTGGCTGCGATCGCTCCTTGATCTAGGTTTTATTGGGGACTCACTTTGCCAATTACGCCCAACGAGCCGTCGTCTTTGACCGTCCAAACATCATAGTTACCCACCACGTCACCGTTTTCGTCAATATCCACGTTGCCGCTGGCACCCTGATAGTTAATTTTTTGACCTTTGCGAAGCAAGTCTAGCCCCTGACACACGTCAGTGACCTCCGTTCCGGGGGCGTTGGTGACCTCACGCAGTTTGCTCTTAATGCCGTCTCCTGTGTTGGCTTTTGCAGATTGAGCCGCTAACACCAAGATCGCTGCTGCATCCCAAGAGTGTGCCGCATAGGGCGCAAGTGGACGATTTTGCTTCTCCTTCCAAAGTTTGGCAAATGCGTCGAGAGCCTTGCCATTTGCACCCGGAACGGTGCCGATCGCGCCCGCCAAAATTGATTTGCCATCTCCCGTTTTGCCCACTTTGGCGACAAAATCCGGTGAGTAAACCCCATCGGTCAAGAGCAGTTGAGTGCCTTTGCTGGCACCTTGTTCAAAAGCTGACTTGACGATCAATCCGCCCGTCTCAGCATAGAGAACTGCTGCCACTGCTTGAGGCTTTCCCGCAAAGGCGGCGCTGGCTTCTGTTGTAAAAGTGGTGGCTTTGGGGTCATAGCGGGTGGGCTTGCTGTCGTTGGTGATCGTGCCGCCTAGCTTTTCAAACGCTTGCTTAAATTCTTTTTCAAAGCCAACGCCATAGTCGTTGTTGATCACTACAGTTCCCGCCGTTTTAAAGCCTCGCTCACTAGCCAATTTTGCCAAAGCCTGAGCCTGATAGGTGTCTGGCGGAGCAGTCCGGGCCCAATAGCCCTGAAACTTGCCTGCTTTTGCCTGCTGTGTGAAAACAGGGCTGGTGCTGCCCGGAGAGATTAAAACTACTTTGTTGCGAATGGCGATCGGCAGCGCCGCCGTAGAAACGCTGCTGGCAAACGAGCCAACGACCCCAGCAACTTTATCGACTTCGGCCAGCTTGGTCATGCCTTCGGTGCCCGCAGATGGCTCGGTCTGGTCATCAACCGAAGATAGGGTAACGGGTTGGCCGTTAACGCCGCCACATTTGTTGACCGTTTCGACCAAAAGTGGCACCGTTGCGATCATCTGCTGCCCGATCGAGCCTAAATCACCTGTCGCTGGCAAGAGAGAGCCAAGCTTTAAGCCTTTTGTGTCAGCGGCGGCTGTTGCACCTGGAGAGGTCGTCGTTCCTTGAGAGGCAGGCGGGGCAGCTTCTTGACAGGCAGCCGCCAGAAACCCGACGGCGATCGTAACGGCAGCGATCGCCGCCCCAGGATTTGACTTTTTCGCTGAAGATAATTTAGTCATAGGATTCAGTTTACTCAACGTCTCGTTTGAAATGAGCCTAATCTTATCTCCAATTGCCTCTTTGAGGGTAGGGCATCTTTCAGGTTGGTGATCAAAAATCGGCATCCGAGATTAAACTCTCGAATGCCGACTTTATAAACGGAGAGAGAGGGATTCGAACCCTCGGATGGACCTAAATCCATCAACAGATTAGCAATCTGCCGCTTTCGACCACTCAGCCATCTCTCCGGGTCACGATTCATAATCCTATCAGAGTTCCATGCAAAATGGTGGACTGGTTAAGAAATTGGTGAATCGTGGTTAAAACTAGCGAATGGTCAGACCCAGAACAGCGAGAATGGCTGCGATCGCATAAAACCAACCGACCACTTGAGTTTCTGTCCAGCCTGTTAGCTCTAGGTGATTGTGAAAGGGAGACATCTTAAACAACCGTTTGCCAATGCCGTTAGCATCTTTAGTGGCTTTATAGTAGCCAACTTGAGCAATCACACACAGCGTTTCTAAGAAAAACAACCCGCTTAAAATCAGCAGCGCAAACAGAGAGTTTGTAATCAGTGCAACGGCCGCCAACCCGCCGCCTAGCGCTA
>CBDFJR010000002.1:0-2475205 GCA_965248535.1 Phormidesmis sp. | reverse complement strand
TTTGAGGCGCTGTTGAGAGGGGCGGCCCAGATTCTCTCGACTCTGAGCGGCTATATCACGCTGATCACGATGCCCCTGACCCGCACGACCGAGCTACGTCACTTGCAGCTAGTGCAGATTGACCCTGAGCGAGTCATGCTGATTGTGGTCACCGACTCTTATGAGACGCGATCGGTGCTGATGGATGTGCCCAACCTTCAAGACGGGGTTGAAATCGATGCTGAACGGGTCGATCGTGAGCTTCAAATTCTGTCAAACTTTCTCAATGAGCAACTCAAGGGGCACGCTCTCGCCGATCTTGCCACCCTCGATTGGAGCGAGTTGGGGCGCGAGTTTGAGCGCTATAGCCATTCGCTCACGACACTGCTCACCGATCTGACACGGCGTTTTTCACAGTCGTCTGCGGTGCCGACGCAAATTTTGATTAGTGGGGTTTCAGAGGTGCTGAGACAGCCCGAATTTTCAGAACTGCGTCACATCAAGACGATCATGCACCTGCTCGAAGAAGAACAGCACCAGCTAATGCCGCTGATTTTTGATCAGCCTGACTCAGAGGGGCGACGAGTCACCGTTCGCATCGGGTCTGAGAATCCTTTAGAGCCGATTCGCACCTGCACGCTGATTTCTGCAACCTATAATCGCGGGTCTGCGGCAGTGGGGAGTGTAGGGGTTTTGGGGCCGACGCGGATGGTTTATGAAGATACGATCGCTTTAGTGGAAGCGACGGCAGATTATTTGTCAGATGCGCTGAGTTAGAGGGGATGGGGGGCACGGCGATGCCATGCCCTTACATCATCTGGATGGTTTTTGGGCGATCGGCTTTAGGATTGCGTCTAGGAGGAGATCAGCCCCAAACCGAACGGGATCGGTGCAAGGAAGTCCGGTTTGCTGTTGGGCGTGGGCGATCGCCGCTCTAGCAGCCTCATCATCCAAATGAGCCGTGTTGAGGGCAACACCAACCACAGGAGCAGGGGCAAATGAGCCTCCAGCGGCGGCCACGGTTTCATAGACGTGAACCACATTTGGTAGGGACGGAATCGGCACATCAGGAAAGGTGCGCAGGTGAGTCTGTCCAGCGCGATGCACAAGAATCAACTGCGTCGGCTGACTACCGCGAATTAAAGGCAGCGTCGCCGTCGAAGCTGGATTCATCAGCGAACCCTGGCCTTCGATCAGCAAGAGTTCATAGTCAGATCCATAGCGCATCACGAGTTGCTCAACGGCCCCTGCGGCAAAATCAACCCGAATTGCGTCTAACGGAATGCCATCACCCGCGATCATGATGCCTGCCTGACCCGTGCCGAGAAACTTTGATCGGATGCCTCGTCTTTGAGCAGCGCGATCGAGTTCCAAAGTCGTCGCCATTTTGCCTACGCCCATGTCAGTGCCCACGGTCAAAATTCGCAGACCGGGCAGCATCCGCGCCGCACCACTGCCGACCTTTAGACCCGGCGGCTCTTGCCGGATATCCCAGATCCACTGCTCTGGTTTGAGCAATTTTTTAAGGTCGGGAATCGTGGACAGTTGCGTGTGCAGTCCATTCATAATCGACAGTCCGGCGGCGGCGGCTTGCTTGAGTTCGGCTAGCCAAGCGTCGGGTAAGGCTCCGCCAGAGGGGGCAATGCCGATCGCTAACACGGTGGGCCGATAGTCCAACGCCTCAGACACCGAAGCCACGATCGGGGCTTGACAATCAATTCCGGTGAGAGGCGTTAAGGATTCTCCGGCAGATTGGCGATCGATGACGGCCGCGATCGTGTCAGGTCGATAGCGCAGCAGCGCCAGCCCGGTTTTTCCTTGCGGGCCGCGAATGCCTTCGTGGAGCAGAACAGCGATGCGATCAGTTGAAAACATAAAGTTCAAACCCTCACCTTTAGATTCCCGCGATCATTCCAGCCAGCAGAATAAACCCAACTAACACATCCAATCTGAGAGCAGGAGAGGGAGGCAACCCACCCCGATTCAGCGTGTAATATTGCCACGCCCACGCGATCGCGGCCACTCCCAAAGCGATCCAGAACGTCCAGTGCAGTTGCATCACTTCGCCCAGCTTTGCTAGAAGCACGATCGTGCCCGTGTAGAAAACCGCGATCGCTTGAGGGGCAAATTTGCCAAAAAACAGCGCACTGGAATGGATACCAATCCGGCGATCGTCGTCTCGATCGGGAATCGCATAAACCGTGTCAAACGCTAGAGTCCACAGCACGGTTGCGCCCCACAGCAGCCAAGTTTCTCGCCCCAAGCAAGACGTAGCTGCCGGAATCGCCGAACAACTAACCGCACTCCAGCTAATTAAAACCGCAAACCCCCACGCGATCGAGAGCACCAACTGCGGCACCGGAAACACTCGCTTGGCACCGGGATATAGCCCAATAATCGGCACTGCCGCAACACACAGCCAAAACGTTAACGGATTCAGATAAGCAGCCAACCCATAGGCACAGGCGAATCCCACTAGGGCAACGACTAACCCAACTCTGACCGAGAGCGCACGAGATGCCAACGGACGACTGCGCGTGCGCTGCACCTGTGGATCGATATCACGATCCCACAAATCGTTCACCACACAGCCCGCCGCACTCGTTGCCAGGGTGCCTAAAATGACGATGCCAACCAGCAGCCAGGGAGGGGTGCCCCGTGCCGCTAAAAAGACCGCCCACAGGGCCGGAATCATCAAAATTAACCGTCCTTCAGGCTTATCCCACCGCAATAAGCGCACGATCGAGATCCTGTTAGATTGAGCTAAATTCTGTTCAGAGTCGGGCAGCATGGAAGTTTTTAAACAGGTTGGGCAATCGACAGCGTGAAATAAAATCGGCTTCCTTCACCATGGACAGATTCAAAGCCAATATGTCCGCCCTGGTTTTCTACCAGTAGTTTACACAGAGATAGCCCCAACCCCGTGCCTGAGATATTGGAGCGATCGGAGTGCCGAACTCGATAAAACCGCTCAAACAAATGCGCTTGGGCCTCTGTGGGAATGCCTAAGCCGTGATCGTGCACCCACACTTCCACTAAGCCTTCAGACTTGGGCGTTGCCCCAATCTCGATCGCGGCATCGATGGGCGAATATTTAATAGCATTCGACAAAAGATTAATCAAAATTTGAGACACCTGCCAGCGATCGCCCCACAGATCGGGCAACTCTGCCGAAATGTGATTGACAATTAAACGACTGTGAAAGGTGCCCTTCACTTCTTCGACCAGATTTTTTAGACCAAAGGCGATCGGGCGGGCACCCAATATACCCGCTTCAAGATCTCGAAGCTCAACCAAACTTTGAAGCAAGGCTTGAAGATGCCGGACTTGCTGCTGAACCAGATCTAAAAACTCTCGGCGCTGCTCGGCGCTCAGACACCCTTCACCCAGCAGATGCACCGAGCCTTGCAGAGACGTGAGCGGAGTTGCAAGCTGATGCAAAAGCAAGTGAATAAACTGGGTTTGGTCTTCAACCTGCTGCTGGAGCAGCTTTTTGTCTTCAAAAAAGGTCTGAGTCAGGGGTGAGTCAAGACTCTCGTGGGTTAAAACAGCTTCCCCATCCTCAGGCGTTGCAGGAACGTCAGACATTTCAACTCAAAACATAGATCTGGTTTGGGCAGCCACAGTCGTTAGCGAGTCTCACCCGACTCGTTGAGATTTTGATTAAAAGGGCGAGATCACGAGCGGTTATCTGACTATTTACATTATGTTACAAACCTGGGCGATCGATAAGTTTTTCTAGATGCAGAGTCTTCCATCAGCGCCGATCGTCCCTCGGTTCGCTGGTCGAGAAATTGGTGTAAAAACTAACTCCAAGAACCCTTAAGATCAAGCGGTGACCTCTAGAATGGGGAACTGCTCTACAGCGTCTGCGTTCTTTAATCTAGGTCGTTTGTCAAATTTGTCAAAGACTTGCGTCAGGGTTCTGCTCTGCCTGCCCTCCCATGCTGGATTCAACCGCTCAATTTAAGGAAACGTGGTGAATAGCTCAACCCTGCCCGCCGATCGAGCGCGCATTCTGGCCGCGATCGATGTCGGAACCAACTCAATTCACATGGTCGTGGCGCAGATTCAGCCGTTGCTGCCTGCCTTTACGGTCATTGAGAGAAATAAAACAACGGTGCGTCTCGGCGATCGCTGCAAGCAAACTGGGCGATTAACCCCAGAGGCGATGCAGCGAGCGATCGTAGCCCTCAAACGATGCCAAGAGATTGCAAAAAGCCTCAATGCCGAACAAATCATCGCGGTTGCCACGAGCGCGGTGCGAGAAGCCCCCAACGGGCAAGAATTTTTGCAGCAGATCGAAGCCGAATTGGGGCTATGGGTAAATCTAATTTCAGGCACCGAAGAAGCCCGCAGAATCTATTTAGGCGTTTTGTCGGGGATGAATCTCAACCATCAGCCCCACATCATCATTGACATTGGCGGTGGCTCGACCGAGTTGATCTTGGGCGACGGGCATGAGCCGCGCACTCTCAGCAGCACCAAAGTTGGAGCCGTGCGCCTCACCTCGCAGTTGATCACCACCGACCCGATCAGCAATGCAGAGTTTCAGCATCTGCAAGCCTACATTCAGGGCATGTGGGAGCGCCCGATCGACGAGGTGCGATCGCAGCTTAAACCGGGTGAACAGCCCCGCATGGTGGGCACATCTGGCACGATCGAGACCTTGGCCATTCTGCACTCCCGCGACAAATTTGGCACGGTTCCGGCTCCGCTAAACGGCTATGAGTTCAGTCTCAAAGACCTGCGCGAATGGGTCAACCGTCTGCGAAAACTGAGCTACGCCGATCGCCTATTAATTCCCGGCATGAACGATCGGCGGGCAGAAATTATTTTGGCCGGGGCGCTGATTTTACAAGAAGCCATGACCTTGCTAGGCACTGAGTCGATCATGATCTGTGAGCGATCGCTGCGAGAAGGCGTAGTGGTTGATTGGATGCTGGCCCACGGGCTAATCGAAGATCGGTTGCGCTATCAAAGTTCGGTGCGGCAGCGCAGCGTCTTGAAAACGGCTCAAAAATATCAGGTCAATCTCGACCACAGCCGACAGGTGGCTGAGTTTGCGCTGAGTTTATTTGATCAAACTCAAGGCGTGTTGCACAACTGGGGTAGCGAAGAGCGAGAACTGCTCTGGGCGGCGGCGATTTTGCACAACTGTGGGCACCATGTCGGCCATTCGTCTCACCATAAACACTCTTATTATTTAATTCGTCACGCTGAATTGTTGGGCTACAACGAGATCGAGATTGAAACGATCGCTAATTTAGCCCGCTATCACCGCAAGAGCGGCCCTAAAAAACGCCACGAATGCTATCGCAATTTAACCAGCAAAAAGCATCGCAAACTCGTCGAACAACTGAGTTCTCTATTGCGGCTGGCCGTGGCCCTCGATCGCCGACAGATTGGCGCAATTCGCTCAGTGCAGTGTCAATATATACCAGAGCAGCAAGCTATGCGTCTCACGATCGACAGTCGCCAACCGATGGATGATTGCGCGCTGGAGTTGTGGAGCTTGGACTATAAGAAGGGCATTTTTGAGACGGAGTATGGCATCAAACTACTCCCTGTTTTAGGAGTGCCTGCGGTACTCAGTTGAAACCGGAGACTCGATCAAACCAGACTTGATTCAGAATCACTGACCCACTAGATCGCATAAACTCGCACCAACAGAAAAATCGCGAGAGGATGTGAACTCCCGCGATCGTTTCAGCCATCGCAATTGCGTTTAAAGAATCGATTCGTCAAACTCAGCGCGTTGAGTCTCTGGGTGTCTAAAACTTGAGCGCGTTGAGCATCGCTTGATGGATATGACTCTGGTCTACTGCATTTGGCACACCTTGAATCTTGTAGCGCTTCCGCTTTCCTCCCGGAGGGCCATCTACAAAGTTCACGTCCTGACCGATAAACTCTGCCAACTCCAGTGCTTCGCCCTGGAAATAAACAGGCACCATGCGGTTACTGTGGTTGCCCCAGCCATATTTAACCGATGGGTCAGACCCCCAAAAGTGGCCTGCGGTTGCGGGCGTGTGCTTGCTATAGGTCAGGTCTTTTGCCCCACTTGACCGAACCAGTTGAGCATAATTGTCATTGAGGGTCAAATAGTGGTCGTGGTCAGCGGTGACAATCAGCACGTTTTTCTTCCAGCCACCGTTTTTGCCGATCCAGCTAACAACTTCGCTGACGGCAGTGTCAAACGATCGCACGGTTCCGACCAGATTATCGAGGTTGTTATCGTGGGCAGCCCAGTCTACATCGCCGCCTTCAATCATTAGCCAAAAGCCGTCTTTATCTTTGCCCAGCACTTCTAGAGCAGCGCGGCTCATTTGGGCTAAGGTCGGGTTCGCTTTGACTTCTTTGGCGATAAATTGGCTGGCGGTCTCACCCGCAGCCAACGGACGAGTGACATCCGGTTTAGGAATTTGAGTGCCGTTATTGATCGGAGACCCGGCCGGAGCGGTCGAGGCAGCGGCCGTGGCGTAAAGCGCAAAGTTGTCTAACCCGGTCGTGCTATAGTCGCCCGTTGACCCCTGAATGGGAATGTTGCCATTCTGACCGCGTGCGCCATATAGCCCTAGGAGCCTTTCGCCCGCGTTAGGGTTAATTTTTTTGGCGGTGGACAGCAGGGTTTGACCACCATCGACGATCGCGCCTAAATCATTTGTCGTCGTGACTTTTGTATCGCGTTCTAAGAACGTGTAGCCATATCGGTTGCTGGTCGGCTTTGACTTCAGTTCCTCATAGGTAGACTTTTTGATGTAGGTGAAGCCAGCAGGCGTTCCGGTGGTTGCAGCGGTGGTGTTCTCAAAGTCGAGGGGGTGTCCGCCGCCAATTAGCACGGTTGGTAAATAGCCTTCATCTTCTCGAATCGCTTCTTGCAAGATGTTATCAAGTGCTGGAAAATCGTTGTCATATTTGCTGCGACGGTTGACGCTTGAAGCGGCCGCTCCGGGCGTGGCGTGGGTAATCGGCACCGATGTAACCAAACCCGTCGATTTGCCCAAGGCTCTAGCATCTTGCAGAATGGTTTTCACCGAACTGCGCTCATAGATGTTGACAGCCATGGCATTGTTGTAGCTCTTGACCCCGGTGTAAAGCGTCGAAGCAGTGTTAGCCGAGTCGGGATAGCTGCACTTGATATATTCAGGATCAGCGTTGCCCGGAGTGGCTGGGTTTAAGGGAGTCCAGGGGTTGGGGCCGCCTTTGGCAGGCTCAAATCCAACAATATTGCCGCCCGTTGGGTCGCCCCCCAGTCTGCACGGCTGATTGGCTGTGGCAGAGAGGTTGCGGGCAGGGGTGCCGGGGTTGAGAGCCGGGTTAAATTTAAAGCCAGCCCTCACTGGAGCCGCTCCGGTGACTGCACAGTCAATACCTGTAGGATTTGCGGTCGATTTGCAGGTTGTGGCGGCGGCATCTAGGGCACTGTTGCCCGTTGAGCCAGCGATCGTAGTTCCATAAGTGGTGGCGTAGGTGTAGCCCTTGAGCTTTTGAAAGTTCAGACCCCGCCCTTTGCCAGCTTTATAGTAGGGTGCGCCATCCGCGACAGCGGCCGCACGAGCCATATTCCAGCCCATGCCGTCGCCGATCATTAGGATCACATTCACCCCATTGCCTGATTGCTGATCAGCCAGGGCCGAGGGCGTAGCGAGAGGCACAAAATTCACTGAAACGGCGCAGAAAAGACACGCCATGAAGATAGACAGATGCCTATTGATAGTCTGAAGAAAGTTTGTCATTGCGGATTCCTTTAGCAGTGAGCTTCCGGTGGATGGGTAAACACTAAAAATCGTGAGGTTCACGCGGGGCGAATCTCGGCGATCGGTCAATGGCTAAATCGATAGATGACTCTGCCTGTCAAGGCTGCCGTCTTCTCAACCACCTCAGTTTGAGTAGGGTTGAACAGCAGAGTTCACCCAGATTTAAGGTGCAGTCTTACTGATAGAAGTTGGGTGCTCGGTGGCTGGCTGCGGTTTCGAGGGCAAACTCGCTGATGGGCGCTTGAACCTGGGATTGAATCACAGGAGCGCTCTGTGCGGGTGCAACCTGCGGGGCAGAAAACGAGACGATCGCCATCGCCAAGGCTCCACAAAGCCCCACAAGAAAATAGGTCAAGGGACGCAGAAAGCGAGAAAAGTTTGACATCATAAACGCTCCAACTTAGAGAAAGGGGCTATCTGGCTAGGCTGCCAGCTTAAGTTTTTGGGGCTGGGTGATCCCGGTTTGCGGCTAGGCCGTCCCGATGACGGTGAAAAATCTCACCATGAAGCGGGTTCAGGAATTTTGTGGGCCACGAGTCTTGCAGTTCTTAGCTGAGAACCTGTCAAACCGAGGTCAGTTCCTGCTGGGCATAGATAGCTTGAATAAATGACTGGGTGTTCACAAATCTCTCTACCAGATTAATACTTAGTTCGTTAAACTCCGTGTTGCCCCCAATACATGAGAGGTTAAGCTTTGGGTGAACAATGGGTGCAGTTGGGGTTTATCAATGGATGGTTCGCTGATCATTTGCAGCGTCACTTCTTGAATGAGAAACTGTTGAGATAATTGATTCTTAATGCGTTCTAATAACTGATCGCGATCGCGGTTGTCTAGCGTTGCTGAAACCTTTAAATGAGCATTGAGCGCTAAATGACCCGATGTGATGCTCCAGATTCGCAGGTTATCGACTTGGATGATTGGCTCAAAGGTCATCAGGGCGGTTTCAACGTCGGCGGGTTCTATAGAGCTTGGTGCATATTCCAGCAGAATTTCTAAGCTTTCTTTAATCAAGGGCAGCGCGCTTAAACTGGTCAAACCTGCGACTAAAAGGCTAGCGGTGGCATCCATCCACATCCAATGCCAAAAATAGATGGTCAGACTGGCTGCGATTACGCCCACTGAGCTAGCGGCATCGGCTAAAACGTGCAGGAAGGCAGCTTTTAGATTTAAGTCGTCTTGTTGGCGCTGGTGGAGCAGCACCAGATTGAGGCTGTTTATCCCCAGCCCGATCGTGGCACCGATCAGCATCGGCAAGCCCAAAACCGTCTGCGGCGTGTGGAAGCGATCGACACTTTCCCAAATCACAAAGGCGGCGATCGCCAACAGACTCAGCCCATTTAGCAGGGCAGCGAGAATCTCTACTCGTTTGTGCCCAAAGGTCGATCGCCCCGTGGCAGGGCGTTGAGCAACCCACACGGCAATGAGCGTCATGCCCAAGGCAGCGATGTCTGCAAATAAATGCCCTGCGTCTGCCAGCAGCGAGAGGCTGTGGCTAAATGCGCCAATAATCAGTTCGCTAGCAAAAAGACTGCTTAACAGAACGAGCGCCAAGCTGACCGTTTGCACTTTTTTTCTGGGGTTTTCTGAATGCAGATAGCCACAGTAGCAAGGGCGCAAAGCGGAGGATTTAGGGGTAGGGAATCGATCGACGGTTAAGGACATTCAGCATCGCTCAGGGTGATGGGATTGAGAAATAGCAGCGGTCTGCCCTCATCTGTGAACAGACTATCAGATTTGTCTTTAATAGGTGGGTAAGCGAACGTTAACCTTCAGTAAAATGAACTCGGTAGTTAGTTTGAGATCTCCGAGGGTTTAAACCATGGCGGCAACGATCGCAATCCCATTTTCTGTGAACGGGAACCTACTCCCGCTTTTTGAAACTCGCGATCGTGGACGATAAACAGCAGTCAATTGGTACGATGAAATCGGTGTTAGATCTCGGTTAATATCAAAACGCTGTTTCAACTCTAAGCCGTCGCTATGAATCCTATCCTCAGCCAACTTGGTGTAGAAATGTCTCGCCTGTCTGGGGTGCGGGCAATCATGAAAGACATTATCGAAACGCTGCGATCGGGCAGCGATCGCACCTTCATTAATCTCAGTGCCGGAAACCCGGTGATCTTGCCCGAAGTCGAACAACTCTGGCGCGACTGCACCACCGATCTGTTAGCCAGCCCTGACTATGGCGAAGTCGTCGGCCGCTATGGAGCCAGTCAAGGCTATCAGCCCCTGATCGAGGCGATCGTAGAAGATTTTAATCAGCGCTATGGGTTAACCCTGACCGATCGCAATATTTTAATCACCCCAGGCAGCCAAAGTCTCTATTTTTATGCGGCTAACGCGTTTGGTGGCTACACTGCAACGGGCGCACTGCGTCAGATTGTTTTGCCTCTTAGCCCAGACTACACGGGCTATGGCGGCGTGACCTTGACTCCTGAAGCGCTGATTGCCTATAAGCCAGAACTTGATCTCGATCGGGCGACGCACCGCTTCAAATATCGACCCGACTTTAGTCAATTGCAGATCACCGAAACGACGGGCTGCGTGCTGTTTTCACGCCCTTGCAATCCGACGGGCAACGTTTTAAATGACGATGAAGTGAGCAAGATTGTTACGCTAGCAGCCGCCCATGACGTGCCTGTGTTGATCGATTCTGCCTATGCGCCGCCGTTTCCAGCCCTCAACTTTACTGAGATGACTCCCCGATTTGGGGGCAACGTGCTGCACTGCATGAGTTTGTCAAAAGCCGGGTTGCCCGGAGAGCGCATCGGCATTGCGATCGGTGATGAGTCGCTCATTCAAGTGCTGGAATGTTTTCAAACCAATCTGTGCATTCACTCGCCGAGATATGGGCAAGCGATCGCCGCTCGTGCCATCCGGTCAGGTCGCTTGGCAGAGATTTCTGAGTCGGTGATTCGTCCGTTTTATCAGCAGAAGATCGCGATCGTCGAAGCAACCCTCGATCGTGAAATGCCGCCTGATCTACCCTGGTTTTTGCATCGCGGCGAAGGTGCGATCTTTGCCTGGCTCTGGCTGCAAGATTTGCCGATTACCGATTGGGAGTTTTATCAAAAGCTCAAAGACGTAGACGTGATTGTGGTTCCGGGCAGCACCTTTTTTCCCGGACTGCGAGACGAATGGGCCCACAAACAGCAGTGTTTGCGAATTAGTTTAACGGGCAGCGATCGCGATCTCGAAACTGCCATGCAGCGACTGGCCGAAGTAGCAGAGACGGTCTATCGCGCCCTTTAAATCTTAATTGCCGACGGTGTAATAACCCGATAAGCTGAAGGGCATCTACGATTAAAGGATAGAACGATCGTGGCTCAGGTCGAACTCGAAAACATCTACAAAAGCTTCCAAAAGGGCACAAAACCGGAAACGCCGAGTTTGGTTTTGAGTGCTGAATTAGAGACTCCTCAACTCTCAACTTCTAAACCTCAAGCCTCTGCTGCCGTGTTGCGATCGATTAATCTGACCGTCCACAATGGCGAGTTTATGGTGTTAGTTGGCCCCTCTGGCTGCGGCAAAAGCACCCTGCTGCGCCTGATTGCGGGGCTAGAAGACCTCACAGCCGGAACCATTCGCGTGGGCGATCGCTTAGTCAACGATCTGCCGCCTAAAGAGCGCGACATTGCGATGGTGTTTCAAAATTACGCGCTCTATCCTCACATGACGGTCTACGACAATCTTGCCTTTGGGCTGCGACGCACGACGTTTGCGAGTCAAGACGAGTCTGAAACCTCCATGCCTAACTGGAGCCAAAATCTTTTAGTCGGCGCTACTCGCAAGTTTCCGAAGCGGTGGCGCTATCAGAGCGATCGCGAAAAATCTGTCGATCGGCGAGTCAAAATGGTGGCTCAGATGCTGCAAATCGAGCCACTTCTCGAACGGTTGCCCAAACAACTGTCAGGCGGGCAAAAGCAGCGAGTTGCCTTGGGTCGGGCAATGGCCCGCAACCCTCAAGTGTTTTTGATGGATGAGCCGCTCTCAAATCTTGATGCCAAACTGCGGGCAGAAACTCGCGCCCAAATTGTCAAACTTCAGCGCCAGTTGGGAACCACGACGATTTACGTTACGCACGATCAAACCGAGGCGATGACCATGGGCGATCGCATTGCCGTGATGAATGCTGGACAGATTCAACAACTTGCTACGCCGCTCGAACTCTATAACTATCCAGCAAACCGTTTTGTTGCCGAGTTTATCGGGTCGCCGCCGATGAATTTTTTGCCCGTCCAGGTCAAAGGGTTAGGTCTGAGTCATCCTCAGTTTCGGCTGACGTTGCCCGATCGCTGGGCTTTGGCCCTGCAATCCTCTGAGGGCGACACCGTTTTATTGGGCATCCGTCCTGAACATTTGAAGGTGGATGGTGAGGCTCCTGACCATTTGCCTGTGCAGGTTGAGGTCGTCGAAGCGCTAGGAAATGAGACCTTTTTGGCGGTGAGTTTGGCGGGCGAGATGATGCAAGCGAGGGTGGAACCCGATCGCCCTGTGAGACTGGGTGAAGAGCTTTGGTTAGCGATCGCCCTTGAAAAAATTCATCTCTTTAATTTTGAAACCGGGTTAGCGATCGGTCTCCACTAGCAAAATTTGTTCTTGCACCCAGTTCCGAAAGGTTCGTTTTGCTTGAGTTTCGCCCTGTTCGGCGCAGTCTTTCAAAAACCGATAGAGCGTTTCTTTCTGCACCCAAGCAAACGTGGGACTGGTCTGCACTTCTTGATATTGGTTGTCTTGGAGATGATAGAGCGTCAAGGTCCTGCCGTTATAGCGCCAAAATTCTCGGACTCCCATCTGTTGATAGAGGGCTTTTTTATTGATATCTGTGTGGGTAATATCAACTTCGATCACTAAATCAGGGGGCGGATCGGTTTCTAAATTAACGGTTCGACCTCTCACCAATGGCTCGTTTTGAATGTAATAACATCTATCAGGTTCGGCTCCGGCTCTTAAATCGGGTCGGTTGAGTGTAGTCGATCCCATGCTTTTGATATTCAAATCTGCTTCCTCGACTAAGATCTCAACGAAGTCGCCGATCAATTCGCTTGCAGTTTCATGGAGTTCTGAGAAAGTCGTAATTTCTAAAGTATCTCTGTAGTAAGTTAAGCGGGGAGAACTGCGATCGCCAAGCGCGTTTGAGATAGTTTCATAGGTCTGCCAACTGATGTTGTAGAGTGAGATTCGTTTTTCGGCAAGAACTTGAGGAGCGATCGCTTCGTCAGTGCTAATCATTGGACTTCTCCAAATTGATTTGATTTAACTGTTCCATTGATCAATCACTTCTAGCATTTTTTCGGGGGACAATATACCCGTCCCTAATGCTTTCCTAACCTCACTAAACTGCCGAAATTCTGCATTATTATTGTTTGTTTTATATTCCTGAAGCAAGGCTACAATCGTTTCTGCCTTTTTCTTGCCCAAGAATGTTAACTTGCTAACAACTTGCACTTTAATTACCGGATCTTGTATTTGATTAAATGCTTCCAGGGCAGGTAATGGTTGTGGTAATTTGGTGTCGATCGCTGCCAACACTTCTGCCTTGAATTGAGCAAGTTCAGCACTGGTTTGTTTAGCGTTTTGATCAAGTCTCGACTCCAAATTATTGACTTTTAAGGCTAGAGTCGCGTCTGACTGAGGTGAATTGTTTGAAGATGTAGTAGCCTGTTGAATGGCTTGGCTGGCTTCAAGTTGTTTGAGAATCGCTTCCTCGTTGTTGGGTTTGAGAATAAATACTGTTAGACGATCGGGCAATTGATCATCGATTTCTCGTGCTTTGAGAAAGGCATAATACTCTAAATGTCCCGATACTAATTCGTAGTCATCAATGCCGAGTTCTCGGACTACAGGAATTTTTAGCAAGCCTCGAAGCTCGACGATCGCGTGTGCCAGAGTTTCGATTTCTGCCTGTCGATCGGTGGGAGCAAAGGGAGCAGAATTTAGCTGAATGCTGTCAAGATCGACGATGGATGTTAATAAACTCATAGGGATTCTAAATTAGGTTAAGCACTGAGACGCGCCAAAACTTCGTCGGCTAATTGTTCAAATTCGGCAGCCGCGTCGGAGTTGGGTGCAAAATCTAAGATCGAGCGCGGGTTAGGAATTGATAAGTCGCCTACATCAAGGGTTTCTTCGACTGCGGCTGAAATCGGACGACGTTCAAAAATTCGCGTTTTGAAGAGTGGAAATCCATATTGATCTTTCACGATCGCTTCCATTTTAGGTAGGGTATATTGCACAAACTTAGTGGCTGTTGAGATTTTAGAGGGCAGAATCCCTAAGATGTTTAATGCCTCTCGATTCATCTCTTCCCGAAAAGAATTGATGTCTTCTACAAATTTGCTGACGTTCCGTAAGCCCTGGTTTGCAAAGGGTTTAAGGTCAGATGGAATAATTACATAATCGGCAGCAATTAAGGCGATACGAGCATAGATGTTGAGCGATGGAGGCGTGTCGATTAAAACAATATCGTAGCGATCTTTGACATCCTGTAGCTTTCTAAATAGTCGAGTGCGAGCCTGTTCAGTTTGCACAAATTCTTGCTCTCGTTCCATCAGATCAATGTGACTGGGTACGACATCAAATTCAGGTGACGTAAAACTCGATCGTCGAACCACTTCAGGAATAAAAAATTTATTGCGCTCTCTTAAGACGTGATAGATATAACTTTCTCGAATGGTGTCTGTGAGTTCGTCCTCGAATTTTACTAATCCTGTAGCATAGGTTGTGTTGGCTTGACTGTCTAAATCGATGACTAAGATACGTTTCCCTAACTTACTTAAAGCGGCTGCAAGGTTGATAACAGTGGTTGTCTTTCCAACACCACCTTTATTGTGATAAATCGCGATAACTTGCATAGTTGACTCCAAACGAGAGGGGGTCTGAGAAATCTGAAGAATGGTTTTGGGTGTCGCTGCCATTGATTGTATGGGAGAATCCCCCGATCGGGTGCCTAGATCCTGAGAACTCTCTGAATATGCTAAATCTAGATGACTTTGAGCGTCTGAAATTGGAGAACGATGTGCAGATAGTTTTATTTCTTGGACTCGCGTGTGTAGTGCCTCTCGGCTCACAAGTTGCTGAATCTCATTTAGATGCTGAGGAATGGCGTGTCCGGAAACTTGCAGTAAGAGGGCGAGTTCTCCGTTAATTTGTTCGTAGATTCTTAAGAAGCGACCGTTGGTTAAGATGCCATAGCGAACGTTGAGAAGGGTGAGATAGCGACGAAATTTTCGGGTGTGACGATCGAGGTTTTGTCGAGGATGTTTAGCTTCTATAATCAGTTGCAGATGGCTTCGATGCCCAAAAATATTGACAGCAACCGCTAAAAAATCGAGTCGAATATTGCCAAAAGTGACTTCTTGCCGCCAACTCTGAGGAGAATATCCTAACGCTGGAAGTAAATAGTGAACAATGAATTTACTTTCAACTTCAGATTCATTGTGGCAATGTTCTGGATTATAGAAGTTAGACACTTCGATCGGCATAGCAGTTAGGATGAGGGAATAGTCAACGTTAACGCAATGGCTCAAAACTAAGAATTCCCCGATCGCCGTCGATCCAAACCGAAACTCCTACGGGTAGAGCAGCATTTTCGCCATCGTGACCAAACGGCAGATCAGAAACGATCGGAATTCCTAAATCACTAAGACGATCACGCAAGACTTCGCTAACGGTAAAGCTAGGAATATTGCTAGGCGGATCACATTGGCTAAATCTTCCCAACAAGATCGCACACACATTCTTAAATGCACCCGATAAGCGCCACTGAGTCAACATTCGGTCAATGCGATAAGGCGCTTCACTCACATCCTCAAACGCTAAAATGACACCTGATAGATCAGGCTGTAATGGTGTGTTGAGAAGATGAGTCGCAACCGTCAGATTAGCGGGAAGTAACAATCCGGTTGCCTGTCCACCCCCCCAACCTGAGCCTGTGAGCGATCGTAGCGTCCGACCTTCGACCCAATCAAACAGCCGTGCTTTTGACCACTCTGGCTCGGCGGCGATCGTAGTCAACAAAGGCGCATGAACCCCCGAAATGCCCTGATTGGCAAAGCTCCACAGCAGGCTAGTGATGTCAGAAAATCCGATCAGCCACTTCGGTTCGGTGACCGGAAACGTCCAATCTTCGAGCAGTCTGGCTCCGCCATAGCCGCCTCTAGCGCAGAGAATGCCTTTGCACTCAGAGTCTTTGAGAGCAATGTCTAGCTGGGTGCGGCGGTTTGCATCCGTTCCGGCGAGATAGCCGTGGCGATCGTCAAATCCGGGGGTTAGCTCGACTCGATAGCCGCGATCGCGCCAAACATTCAACCCTTGCTCAAAGGCACTCAGTTCTCTCAAGGTGCCGCTCGGAGAGATTACCCGCAGCAAATCACCTGGTTTAAGCGGGGCTGGAGGCTGGCAGCGTTTCATGTCTCAACCTTTTTTTAAGATCGTTTCAAACCAAGCTTCTAGGCGATCGCTCATCGCTTCTAGAGAATATTCGGCTTCGGCTTGGCGGCGACAGGCTTGACGATCGAGGTGATCTAACTGCCCGATCGCGCTCACCAATCCGTCAACGTTGTCCGGTTCCACTAACCAACCCGTCTCACCATCACGAACAATTTCGGCGGGGCCGCCGCGACGGTAGGCAATGACGGGCACGCCGCAGGCAAGGGCTTCGATCGCCACATTGCCAAAGGCTTCGACCCAGCGCGGAGTCATTAAAAGAGCTTGGGATTGTCCCAGTTTTTGCTGTAAGTCTGAGGTGGGCAAAAATCCGCAATACTCGATCGGCGCATCGGGATACTCTGCACAGATCTGATCCCAGTAGTCTTTATCTTGAATCACACCCCAAATCTTAAGCGGAATGCCAACAATTTGAGCCGCCGCCACTGCATCTTCTAGCCCTTTTTCGGGGGCAATGCGTCCGACCCAGGCAAGCTGTTGTTGAGGTTGAGCGCAAAACTCATAGAGCGACAAGTCAAAGCCGTTTTGAATATTGCGACAGCGATCGCCAAACCGAAACGTTTCTGCCTGAGCGCGACTGTGCACCGCGATCGTGCCCGGAAACTCAACCGCAATCTGTTCAATCACCTGATCCATTGCGTCAGTCAACGAACCCATGCTGACCAGATGCGCGATCGGGCGACGAAAAAACGGAGTCAAATAAAACGGCAGCCAATCGTAGGCGAAGTTAATCAGCAAATCGTAGTCATGGTGAACCTGACGCGCATAGCCCCACATATTGCCCAGCACTGAGTTTGGAGGCAGCACGATCGCAGCATCGCGCCCTTGAGTTTGAGCGGTGATCTGCAAGTCTCCGGCGATCGTCACTAGAGACGCACCTTCAAGCACAGAGTCAGAAGGAGCCACGATCGTGACCTCGTGTCCCTGCTGTTTTAGGGCTTGAGCAATATTTTTGAGCGTCAGTTCTACGCCGCCCCCCAGACCCGACCCCAAAGCCCCCACTGATGTAGACAGCAACAATAACTTGAGGGGATGGTTGAATCGGGTCACAAGGTTTGAACAATGAAGTTTTTTAGAGGCTGCGAATTAGCCGTTTCCAAATCTGTCTCAGCGCTTGGTTAACAAGAATCTTTTCAGCGATCGTGCAGTCTCGTTTGTCTAGCAGTGGCGCAACTCGTCGAGCCTCATCTAGCATAACGCCATAGCTTGTTAATTCTCGCTCATAGCTACAGTCTCGTGCAGGATTTCTCCCGATCGCCAAAAGCTCCAAATACTCTGCATCAGACATACCCAAATCGACAATTAGGGGCTGACTATTCACTCGTTTTTCTCTTAGCTGAGTTTGTTATGGGATAGCATATCAGGTGAAGAGCTAAATTGTGTTGTTTTGACGAAGAAAACCAGCCCATGTCATCCTCCTCTAGAAGTAGGTTATATTTTTGACACTTAAATCATGGCTTTGATTACCGAATGAAATCGTTCGCCATCACCTGCACTTTAACCTCACTGATGTTGTCACCTTTTTTGTTGGCTGCTTTATCTTCTACAACAAAAAACTGTGACCCTGCTTATCCGAGTGTTTGCATTCCTTCTCCGCCACCTGATCTAGATTGCAAAGACATTCCTTATCGAAACTTTAAAGTGCTGCCTCCCGACCCACATCGATTCGATCGTGACAAAGACGGTATAGGCTGTGAGACAAAATCAAAAAAGTCGTAACCAACGTGCTTATGCAGTCAGGAGGGCATAGAGCAATCTTTACCAGCGCTGAATCGCATCTGCCAAGGCTTTCAGGTTGAGATGATCCCCGACAAAGCTTTTTTGAAGTAGCTCAGTGGGAATGAATTCATCATATTTTTGCAGGTGCGGAACGTCGTCCACATTCAGCAATTCATCAGCATTCAGTCGTCTTTCAGTCAGCGATCGCATCTCATAGTCCAGACTTTCTAGCTTGCATTTGCCGAGTCTCACGGTCAGGAAATAGGGCGATCGGGCTTTAATCCCTTTTAGACCTAACGCCCCTTTGCAATAGACCCGCAAAAACCGCTCTAAGGTGCGAAACGCGATCGTGCCAGCCCAGGGAAAAATGCAGCAAAGCTCTTCATCAAGCAGCACGATCGGCTGACTAAATAATCCCGTTTTGCGTGCCATCTCGCGGGCTAACTGCAATCGCTGCTTTGCCCCCGCCTGCAAATAGGAATAATCAGTAGACTCTTGCAAAACTTGCCGCATTCGTTGCAGCACCCGATCGTGGATCTCGCCTGCACTGCCTCGCCAAGAACTAGCGGTTGCGGGATTTTGACTCGCCTGCACCGCGATCACTTTTCGCTTGGCATCGACTTCTAGCACTTCCCAAACTCGACCTGCTAGCGAGATGAGATCGCCCTCTCCGGGCGGCACAACTATGCTGCCGATCGCTTTGCCGTCGCGCTTAACCACATAATCTTCAACATCGGGAAAAATCGCGTAGAACTTAAAGTTGCGGGCAATTTTCTCACCCTGCAAGCCGATGATCAGTCCGCCTTCAGGCGTTTTTTCGAGGTGATCAATTTCGATCAAGTGCCGCAATAGCTGCCGAAAATCAGCCTGTGAAATGGCGTGAAACGGCGGCAGGGTGAGGACTTGTTCTGCCAGCGCCGAGGGGGAAAGCTCACCTCTTGAAGCCAAGACGCTGATCGTTTGGTGATAGAGCAAACTAAAGGGATATTGCAGCGATCGGGCTGGCTCGATCCACTTCTCTTCGAGATATAGCTGAATCACGGCAATGCTTTGCAAAAGCTGCCAGGGCACCTGTTCGGGCAAGGGTTCTTCACCCGTGGGTCGATCTTCGGCACAGATAAACCGCATCTCAGCCGCGCCGCCCCGTCTGCCCGATCGCCCCAATCGCTGCAAAAAACTCGCCACCCCAGCCGGAGCCTCAAGCTGAATGACGCGATCGAGTTGTCCCAAATCGATGCCCATTTCAAAGGTCACCGTCGCGGCAGTCACAGCAGGCGTATCGGGTTTTCGCATCGCCGTTTCTGCGGTTTCTCGCAACGCGGCCGAGATGCTGCCGTGATGGACGTGATAGATATCAGGAAACCCTTTAGCGCGGGCAATATCTCGCAGGGCGGCGATCGCGTCCTCAGTGGCGGTGCGACCGTTGGCAAAGATCAGACATTTGCGCCCCTGACTCTGATTAAACAGATGCAAATGATAGGGGTTAAACGCCGAATCTTTGGTTTCCCCGATCGCTCTCACCACCAGCCCAGGATCATAAAAATGCTCTAACGAAAGCTGAATATTGCGCTGTCCGCCTTCGATTTTGGGAGTGCTCACCGATCGAGTCGTGCCCGATCGCAGCCAGTCTTCTGCCAAACTGTAATCGCCTAACGTGGCAGAAAGTCCAATTCTGCGCGGCTGATTGTGAGTGAGGTGAGCCAGCCGAGATAGCTGACAGAGAATCTGCGCGCCCCGATCGCTGCCAATAAACGCATGAATCTCATCAATTACGATGAACCGCAAATCGCCAAAGACGCGATCGAGATCGGCACTTTTATTAATCAGCAAACTTTCTAGAGACTCTGGAGTGATTTGCAAAATGCCCTGGGGCTGAGTCAACAGCTTTTTTTTGCGGCTTTGCGTCACATCACCATGCCACGCCCAGACGGGAATGTCTGCGTGTTTTAAGAGATCATTCAAGCGATCGAACTGATCATTAATCAGTGCCTTAATCGGGCCGATATACATCGCGCCTACGGTCTTAGACGGATTTTCATATAGCAACGTCAACACCGGAAGAAACGCTGCCTCTGTTTTTCCAGCAGCCGTTCCTGCGGCAATCAATAAATGATCATCGCTATCAAAAATAACGCGGCAGGCTTCAATTTGCGCCTGTCTAAGATCAGTCCAGCCATTGCTATAGATATAGTCTTGAATAAACGGTGCAAGACGCTGAAAAGAATTTTGCATAAATAACGTTAAATGCCAACGATAAACCCATTTGTAATATTTAGAATCATAAATTTAAACCCCAAAATAACCATACGGGCATGGCACCGCCGTGCCCCACCCCAACGCAAAAACATCACCGTACCCATTTCCACGCAAACAACCCATATCATCCAACCCCTCTTTCACCCAGATCTAAAGCGTAAACTCTGCAAACTCCCCATTGGATTCCGCTTGTCCAACCTTATTCACCCGACTCGGCTGAAAATCTGACCGCTGCAAAAGCTGACCCATAGACAACTGAGGATTTTGATGCAAGATATTGAGCACACTCATAAAGTCGCGCACAATCTCCCCCGGAGTCAATAATTTATCAGCCCCCACCCGATCGCTGATCAGCCTCAAAAATTCTTTCAACTCCGGCGGCGAAAGCATCTTGCCATACTCATAGTGGTGCTTGTGCATTTCCGCCAATCGTTGCAGCAGTTGCAAAACCTCAGCTTGACTCAACGGCTCTAGACGAATCACAGGCGCGATCGTATCTACCATGCCGCTCTGACTGACCAACGCACTCTGAGCCGTGCGCCGCTGCCAAGCCGGGTCACTATAAAGCCCCCGTCGCGGATCTTCTAAAAATTGCGGCGTGCCGCCAATCACAATGCCCAGATGAGCGACTCTGCCCTGCATCACATCGTTAAACATCGCCAACAGCTTGTCATAATTGTTTTGACGAGACACCGTAGTGGTGATTTTGAGCAGGTGAATCACCTCATCTAGCACAATGATCAGACCCTTGTAGCCAATGTCTGCCACAAATCGAGCCAACAGCTTGATGTAGTCATACCAATTGTCATCGTCAATAATCACCCGCACTCCCAGCGCCGCTTTTGCCTCTGTTTTAGTCGAAAATTCGCCTCGAAGCCAGCGCAGCGCCGACTCTTTCTTAAAATCATCATCGCTGCGATAGCCAGACCAGTAGGCAATGATCACAGTGGCAAACTCAAACCCATTCACCAAATCGGTGACATCTTGAGTCACTTCTCTAATTTTGGCTTCCACCTGAGCATCAAACCCCTGATCGCTGGACTTTAAGCCCGTCTCCTGAGCCACCTGAGTTTGAATGCCCGCAATCCAGCGCTCTAAAATCGTCGTCAACGCTCCGCCATCAGGTCGGCTTTTGGTTGTGAGATTGCACATCAGTTCTCGATAGGTCGCGAGGCTAGACCCGTTGGTTCCGGCGAGGCGACGATCGGGCGTGATATCGGCATCTGCTACCACAAACCCTTGCTCGATCGCATGGCTGCGAAGCAGTTGCAGCATAAAGCTTTTTCCGGCTCCATAACGCCCAATCACCAGTCGAAACGCCGCCCCGCCCGCCGCAATGTTAGTGAAGTCTTGCAGCAGCGTTGCCACTTCTTTTTCTCTTCCTACAGCAATTTGCTCTAGCCCCAAGCGGGGAACAACTCCTGCCCCTAATGCGTTGATTAAAGCAGTAGAGACTCGCTTAGAGAGTTTAGACGGTGCCATAGAGTTGCGTGCGAAGTGAATCGCAACCAGCGTATCACTGCTGACAGCGAAAGATCGCTTTGTAGACGTTAGAAATGCTCCTCAGATCACTCATTTAAGAAAAATCTATGAATTCTCGCTTGCCTTTGTGCAGTTTTAACTCACTGCTTATACCTTGGATTCAGCTAACAAAATAATCAGGCAAACCAGACGATCGTTAATTTACGCAATCCCTTAAACCATGAGACTTCCCCCAAAACCTTCGACCTACCGACGCTTTCTAAAAAGCTTTGACAAAGTTGTTGAAGTTCCTCCGCAAAACTACGTAACTTATGGCGGTTTCTCCGGGGAATCCGTTAATCACTCGGTAGTAACCAGTAAGTAATAACTCGCAAAATACGGATGAGTTATCTGGAACCGTCCTTCCTATTCTTTAATTTGTTCTTGAATCTTTCGTTCCTGACTATCGATCACCATTCCGTCTAGGAAGTAGCCCCATGTTTCAGCAATTCACTACTAGACTTGTCACCCTGAGCGCGATCGCCACCCTCTCTCTGCCGTCTGCGGCGAGGGCCGCCACGGTCTATCAGCTTGACGATGGAGAGAGCAACGCAGCCGTAGGGCTGACCACCTGCAATCGGGCTTCTCAGCCACCTGCTCAACCCACTCCTCCCCGCGTTTTGGGCGATTTGATGTGGCTCAATTCTTTTAACGCTAGAGCCGGGGGCGAGTTTATTGACTCGATCGACATCGTTTGGGGTGCGCGAGTCACCGATCCCTGCACTCAAACTCCCTTACTCACCGCCGGACTCTCTAACGAACCCGCAAAAGTTTTTCTATACGCCGACACGAATAATGACCAGCAGTTAGAGCTTTTAGCCGAAGAAGACACGATCGTTCAGCCCCCCGATACGACGCGGCCTGACCGCTCTGATGTTTTTTCTAGAATCGTGTTTAAGCAGCGTCAGCCAGTCGAGGGAACGTTCTACATAGCCGCTCTGTTTCCCAACCAAAAAGAAGGACAATTTCCGGCGGCGCTTGACATTCCTAACCCGACTGACAAAGTTGCTAGAGGCGGCAAGTCTTGGCTCGTGTTTAGCGACTCCACCCGCGGGATCAATCCGCTTCCCCAGCCTCCTAAGTTAACCGATAGCGATGTCTATACAGCGGGCTATTGGCTATTGCGCGCCAACGGCAGCAGCGCCGTGCCGATCAAATCGGTTCCAGAATCAACGTCAGCCATCAGTTTAGTGGCGATCGCGACTTTGAGCGCCAAAACACTACTTAAACGGAAATCAAGATCCTGATCTCCTTCAATCTCAGACCCGCGCTTTTAACAGATGGCGCTATGATGCTGAAAATGGGTCAACCTTGCAAACCGCTGCTGCAAAGACACAAAAATGCTGACATTGGTTGTGACGGTCAATCTGCTCTTGGCGCTCGGCGGCTTTTATGTCGCGTGGAAGGTGGGGCAGTTTAGACGAGCGATCGCCCACGCGGCCGATGTGTTGACGATCGCTGAAAAAAACACCCATGCTGCACTCCACGGTGCCCCTGACGCAATTCTCAAGGGTCAGATCAAAACGCGCCAGCTTCGACAGCGCTATCAGCAGCTAGAGCCTCACTATCAGCAAGCCAGACAGGCCCTAGCACTGTTGAGTCTAGGACAAACAGTGTGGCAACGCACCCGATTTTTGCCTTTCTCAACCCCATCTCAGCAGGCGGTTAGAAAATCACCCAACAAATTGAGAAAATAATTCCGATCGGACAGGCTAAAAGCCCAGTTCAGATCTAAACCCTCTCACAAAATTTAGGGTCTGCCAAGAGAACCGGATGGACAACTCCTCACCAAACTTTCCTTTTGCAACGTCTCTAGCTTTTAATCCTTGAGATACTTAGAGAAGACAGACGAGTTTGCAGATCTGCCTAAGCTTCTGAGATCTGTCCCATAGTCTGGAAGGATTCAGCAAGATTCTGGCAGAATGGGGTTAACTTGCCCAAATGCAAAGTCTGAGCAGGCGTTAACAAAGGATTAGTGCGAGGATATGTCAAACAATCGTTCTGGAGCTTTTTTGGGAGGAATGATCATCGGGGCCGCCTTTGGAGCGATCGCAGGTCTGCTGGTTGCCCCTCGTACCGGACGTGAGACTCGACAGCTAATCAAAAAATCTGCTGACGCGCTCCCAGAGTTGGCAGAAGATCTCTCAACGACCGTGCAACTTCAGGCAGATAGACTTTCAGAAACCGCTTTGCGAAACTGGGACGGCACCCTAGGACGGTTACGTGAAGCCGTATCTGCGGGGCTAGATGCCACTCAGCGCGAACACCAACTGCTCAATCGCACCGACCTAGAGCCACCCACTGACCCTCAAACCCCTCTCCGCGATCGTTTGCTATAGGCGAAATCTGGTGATTGATCCCCTCTTTTGGTTAGGACTCTCGATTCTATTGGTGGCAGTTAGCCTGACTGCCGTCTTGGTGGTCATGGTGCCCGCGATTCAAGAACTGAGCCGCGCTGCTCGCAGTGCCGAAAAGCTGTTTGACACCCTCAACCGTGAGCTTCCTCCCACGTTGGAGGCGATTAGGCTGACGGGGCTAGAGATTAGTGAACTGACAGACGATATGAGTCAGGGCGTGCAAAGCGCGGGGCAGGTTGTCAAGCAAGTTGACCAGAGCATCAGCGGGGTCAAGCAGCAAGTCCAGAAAGCCCAAACCACCAGTCGCAGCGTGTTTGCGGGAGCCAAAGCAGCTTGGAAAACGCTGACTCAGCCTGCTGCTAAGGCGAGGCGGGCTGATCGCCTGAGTTCGTCGCCCCGCAGCCCCGATCGAGGTGAATGAATCTCGCCGCTCTGAGCGCTCTGGCGAACCCCACGATCGCTCCTACGTCTCTCCTAGCTATCTTGCTTACCCTGAAGTCGAGGACTTGGGCAACTCAGAGCTAGACTCCCACTCGTCAGAGGTGCCTAGAAATGGCTTCCGCGACGCACTCAGAGACCCCAGCGATCGGGGTGACGTTAACCCCCCTCCTCGCAGTGAGAGCAATAATTTCTAGCCCTTTTTTAGCCTCATTGACGATCAGCGCCCGCAAGGGGTGCCTTTTTTGGGCAAACTTCACTCAGCAAATTGACTCAGTTCCCCTTAGGCTCCTAATATTAGATTAGAGTAAACAAATGTAAAGAAAAGTAAGCCTGATCACGCCGGCCGCTTCAGATATCTGCCCATCTCGTTTAATCACCCCTATCTCAAACGTCAATGCACCATTTTTTGAGTCGCCCTTTTTGGAAGGCAGTCACTGTCTGTTGTCTAACGCTATCGATCTGGACGATCGCGCCCGCAGCGCAGGCCTACAACAACCCAGATCTATTGCCCGACCAGCCTACTAACGTGATTGATCTGGCCAAGATATTAACCGCCGTTCAAGAAGAGACGCTCTCTAAGAATCTGGGAGAGTTTGAAGCCGAAACAGGCTGGAAGCTGCGAGTGCTGACCCAGTTCGATCGCACTCCGGGCACTGCCGTTAAACAATTTTGGGGGCTTGATAAAAAAAGTGTGATGCTGGTTGCTGATCAACGAGGCGGCAACATTCTTAACTTCAGTGTGGGAGATGATTTCTATCCCCTGCTCTCTCGGACTTTTTGGATCGAGCTACAGACCCGATTTGGCAACCAGTTTTTTGTCCGTGAAAATGGTGAAGACCAGTCCATCATTCAAGCTCTAGATGCGGTCAAACTCTGTCTGCGTCAAAACGGTTGCAGCGTTGTGCCGGGCTTGCCTAGAGAACAATGGGTGCTCACGCTGGTGACTTCTACGATCGGGGGCGTGATTTTTGGGTTTGCAGGGCAGCCTCGCAAAGGTCAAGAAGGAAAGGGCTTTTCGTGGCAGTGGGCGCTGATCTTTTCGCCGCTTTGGGGCATTTTATTTCTCGCGTTTGGGGTGGGCCCGGTGGTGACGCGCACGTCTGATTGGCTGCCGCTATTTCGCAATGTGTCAGGGTTTGCGTTAGGGGCGCTGGTGGCATTTTTGGCCCCGATGTTTAGCAAATCGTCTGCTTCTGATTTATAAAGATTGGTTTGTACAGATCCAACGAGACACGGCAGATTTCTCAGAGGGCACAGCAACGCCACGCCCACACGGGGACTAGGTTAGCAATAACTCAGTCCCGATTTTTTTAACGTCGTCGCAAAAACGTTACTAGCGCTTCGCTGACTTTTTCGTGCCAATCTTCTTGGGGGTAGTGGCCGACTTCTTCAAGGGCGACAAACTCGGCGGTTTTGTGAGATTGCGCGATCGTTTGCGCGATCGCCATCGGCAGCCAAGGGTCACGCGCTCCCCAAGCCAACAGCAGCGGCTGATCCCACTGGGTTAAGCCCGTCTCAATTTCTGCGGTCACTTGCGGAAGCTGCAAATTTTGCAGCAGCGCCATTAAGGCCCGACCCGCATCAGAACTCTTGATCCAAGGGCGGCGATAAATATCCATATCCTGATCGTTAATGCGATAGCCGCCTGCGCCTTCAAGAAGGCGATCGACCAGCAGCGGGTTTTGGGTCAACATATCGCCAACTAATGGAATGCCCATCTGCTGGAGCTTCCAGGGAAGCTTAACCGTTTGACTAAGCGGCGCATTGAGAATAGCAAGCCGCTCAACCTGCTGAGGATGCCGCAGCGCATATTGAACGCCAACCGACCCCAAAAATCCTTGCGCCACTAGCGAAAACGTCTCTAGCTTCAACTCAGAAATCAGGTCTGTGAGCGCGGTGAGCAGACGCTCTGGCGTGTAGGCAAACTCTCGACGATCGGGCTTATCTGAATAGCCGCAGCCCACCCAATCAGGGGCGATCGTGCGAAATCCCTGTTCTGCTAAAACGGGCATCACCTTTCGCCAGCTATAGCTTTGAGAGATCAACCCATGCAGGAGCAAAACGGGTGAGCGATCGCTGCGCCCGATCGCCTCAGCCTCTCGATAAAACCAACCCAGTGACCCTACATCTACCCAGTTTTCGTTGGTTGCCATAGTTTGTTAGGTGGTGCGATCGTGGTTTGAACTTAGACAGCGTAGTTCCCCGTAAAGCATATTATCCTGATTAAGAGGAGTCAAAACGGCAGAAACAATAGTTCGACAGCTTTTGGCAACGCTATCGCAGATGCTCTATGGCTAATTTGCAGTTGCAGAAATATTTATGAGCGAAGTTAAAAACATTCTATTGGTTCACGGTTTTTGGGCAGATGGCTCTTGTTACAACGAAATTATTCCGACGCTGTTGGCAGAAGGCTACAACGTTATTGCAGTTCAAAACCCGCTAACATCTCTGACGGACGATATTGCTGCGACAAGACGTGCTTTGGATCGCACCGAGGGAAAATGTATTCTGGTTGGTCATTCGTGGGGCGGTTTTGTCATTACTGAAGTCGGCAATGACGAACGAGTTTCTGGTTTAGTGTATATTGCGGCGCTGGCTCCCGATGCTGGCGAGTCTATGATTGATCTAATGAGTAAATATGGAAAACCTTCACCACATTTTCAAGAACAAAATGGTTTTGTTTGGATTTCTAAAGAAGGTGTAGATGAAGTTTTGGCAAACGATCTCTCCGAAGAAAGAAAGGTAATAATCCATGCGACTCAAACGCCACCCTCAACATCATTAATGGAAGTTAAGGCAGGTTTACCCGCTTGGAAAGATAAACCAAGCTGGTATATCTTAGCGACGAACGATAAATCTGTTCCGCCTGATTTACAGCGTGACTTGTCTCAGAGAATGAGTGCAAAAACAATTATTGTGGAATCAAGCCATTTTCCAATGATTTCGCACCCCAAAGAAGTTTTGGAAGTAATCAAGGAAGTTATGGCCACCCCGTGAATCGAAGCTATTTTAAATTGATTTGGTGCATTGCTCTGGCGAATTGATTCTCGATAACTAATTCAACGAAAACGCAAGGAACAAACTTTCTATTTTTTGCTGAGTCGATCGACAAATTCCCCATGTTCTGGTGTTGCTAATCCGGTTTGCAACTCTGTGAGAACCGTTGCTAACTCTCCCCTCAAAAGTGCGTCCACGGCTAACCAAAGTCCTGGGAAAACTCGACTCCTAATCATTCCTATCGCATCGGGTTGTAAACGGATATACTCACCATCTTGTAGGCAAAACCAGGCGATTTGATTTTCGTAAACTTGCCAAACCAGATACTCTTGCACTCCGTTGCGGCGATAAGCGTTGAGTTTGGCGTTCATATCCACAGAAGCACTACTTGCCGCGATTTCGATTACGAGTTCTGGAGAACCCTCAATGTAATCGTCTTCGGTGATGCGAGACTTGCCGCCAAACTCTGGCTCAATTCGCAGCAAGGCATCGGGCTGAGGTTCGTTGTCGAGATCTAATCTGACGGTTGAGTTGTCTGCAATATCGACTCTTGGCGTTGCTGAAACATAAAAAGCCAGCCAGCCCATGACGTAGGCGTGAGGTCTACCGTGATTTTTGACTCGAACTGGAGATGCCACGTAAACAGTTCCTTCAATGAGTTCTGCCTTAAATTTTTCAGGAGTCTCTGCATAGCGACGCTCAAATTCGACGCGAGACAGTCGATCGCCATTCTCTAACCGTGGCACTGAGACTGAGGAACGTTTCAGCATGGGACTTGGCTCACGATGGGTGATTTCATTCTGTCACAGACGAGAAGGTGCGATCGGAAACATGCGATCGCGCCAAGCCGTTGAACCGTGCCCCTTAATCGGTATGATCACAATGCTGACCACTCTAAGGGGACACGAGAGCTAAGATGCGAATTTTGATAGTTGCTGCCGAAGCTGCGCCGATCGCTAAAGTCGGTGGAATGGGGGATGTGGTCGGTGCGCTGCCCAAAGTGCTGAGAGACATGGGGCACGACGTGCGGATTTTTATGCCCTACTATGGGTTTTTGTCAGACAAAATTGACATCCCCGCTGACCCAATTTGGAAGGGCAGCGCCATGTTTAATCAGTTCGCAGTCTATGAAGCGGTGTTGCCCGGCTCTGATGTTCCCCTTTATCTATTTGGGCATCCGGTGTTTGATCCGCGTCGCGTCTATGGCGGAGACGATGAAGATTGGCGGTTTACCTTCTTTTCTAACGGGGCCGCAGAATTTTGTTGGAATTATTGGAAGCCTGAAATCGTCCATTGTCACGACTGGCACACGGGCATGATTCCGGTGTGGATGCACCAAGACCCCGATATTTCAACAGTGTTCACGATTCACAACCTGGCTTATCAAGGGCCGTGGCGCTGGAAGCTAGAAAAGATGACCTGGTGCCCGTGGTATATGCAGGGTCATAACGTGATGGCGGCGGCGGTGCAGTTTGCCGATCGCGTCAACACCGTTTCGCCCACCTATGCTGACCAGATTAAAACCCCTGCCTATGGTGAAACCCTAGAGGGATTGCTGTCGTTTATTGGCAGCAAACTGTCCGGCATTCTTAACGGCATTGACACCGAGGCCTACGATCCGGCGGTGGATAAGAGTCTGGCACAGCCCTTCACGATCGAGACCATTGATCAGCGCGTTAAAAACAAAATTGCCCTCCAAGAAGAAGTCGGCTTAGAAGTCAACTCAAAGGCGTTGGTCTTGGGCATGGTGTCGCGATTAGTCGAGCAAAAAGGATTGGATCTCGTGATTCAAATGCTCGATCGCTTCATGGCCTACAGCGATGCTCAGTTCATCTTATTAGGAACGGGCGATCGCTATTATGAAACCCAAATGTGGCAACTCGCAGGTCGATATCCGGGACGGATGGCCGTCTATTTGCTCTACAACGATGCCCTAGCGAGACGCATTTATGCTGGAGCAGACACCTTTTTGATGCCGTCGCGATTTGAACCCTGTGGGATTAGCCAAATGCTGGCGTTGCGCTATGGGTGTGTCCCGATCGTGCGCCGCACAGGTGGGCTTAGTCGATACGGTCACGCACCACGACCCGATGAACCATGCCGGAACGGGCTACTGCTTCGATCGCTATGAGCCGCTTGACCTCTATACCTGTCTGGTGCGGGCGTGGGAGGCGTTTAGATTTAAACCTCAGTGGCAAGAACTTCAGCAGCGCGGCATGAAACAAAACTTTAGCTGGGACAAATCAGCGATCGAATACATCAAGCTCTATCGCCAAGTGTTGGGATTGCCGCTCGAAGAGCCAAAGCCCGAAAAGCAAGCAGAACTGGTGAAATGAGATAAATTTTGGGAGGATCTTCTTCAAATTGATATAACTAGATTGGCTGTGAATCGCTGAATCTTGCTGTGAATAAGACCGATGGCTCCTATCAGTTTGGTTGGTTTGATTGGCTTTGCCTGTGGTATCCGCCTGGTTGGTTGATTCTGTTTAATCGCCATTGGCAACACTATAAGCCTGATCCTGACGGCTGGAACTGGTTGGAATATCTGCTGTTTTTGATTCCGGGTGGGTTTTATGTGGCGCTGCTGCTGCGGTGGATGAGGCTGGGGTTTAGAGCGCCGCAATCGCCCGCTACTCAGCCCGACCTACACTATCAGCAGGCGTTTCGCGAGGAGATTTTGACCCCGATCGCGACCCGATTTTTTCGAGCCGAGTTGCACCAGTTAGAAAACCTGCCGGATCAGCCCCCTGCGATCGTGATCCTTAACCACGCAGGCATGTGTTTTCCATGGGATTTTTTGTGCCTGGGCGTTCTCTTAAGTCAAAAAAAAGGCTGGTATGTGCAGCCCGTAGCGCACGCGCTCTTTTTTGATCATCCCTGGCTAGTGTGGTGGGTGCCTCGCGGCTGGGCGCAGATCTTGGGGGGAGTCAGAGCCGAAAAACAGAGCTTTGAAGCGGCCGTTTCGCAAAAAAACCTGCTGCTCTATGCGCCCGAAAGCTGGCGAGGTCTCGTTAAGGGATGGCACGATCGCTATAATTTAGCCACGTTTGATCCAAGTTTTATTCGTCTTAGCGTTCAGCATCAGGTGCAGATTTTGCCCGTGGTTTGCCTCGGCAGTGAATATTTGCACCCTTGGGCGGTTAACAGCAAACGATTGGCACGATGGTTCAAGCTGCCATTACTTCCTGTGTCACCGTTGGTAGTTTTGTTTGTGTTTTTCCCATCAATGGGAGTGTGGGCCGTGAGAACGCGGCTGCGTTATTATTTTCAGCCAGTTCAGCATCCCTGGACACATTCACTGCATCATGAGTCGGCGCGATCGCACACCTATCATCAAGCCGAAGATCTCAGAGCAGAAATGCAAACAGAACTCGATCGCTTGCGAAATTAGCGGCGATCGAATTCTGATATCCATTGCTTAGATCAATCTATTGCCTGGTATAGATCAGGAACTGATTGTGTTAAGTTGACACTAGTGGGCATTGCCATGCCCTACGCGGGTTCAGGCGGGGTTTGCCTCTCGCCAAGTTAGAGAACTCTTTTTTCATGCAACTCGCCGTGGAGTTGACTAGGGGCAAACGCTCCATGCTCGGTGACGATCGCCGCAATCAAATCTGCCGGGGTGACATCAAAAGCGGGATTGTAATAATCAACTCCGGGCGGACAGAGCAGGGTTTCTCCGACCCGATAGATTTCAGACGGATCGCGTTCTTCGATCGGAATCTGACTGCCATCGCTAATCTCGAAGTCGATCGTGGACAGCGGAGCCGCGACAAAAAACGGAATTTTGTGCGCCTTGGCAATCAGTGCCACGCTATAAGTGCCGATTTTATTGGCAGTGTCGCCATTAGCAGCGATGCGATCGGCTCCGACGACCACTGCATCAATCATGCCGCGCTGCATACAGTGGGCCGCCATGTTGTCGGTGATCACCGTGACGGGAATGCCCTCCTGCACACATTCCCAGGCGGTGAGTTTTGCGCCTTGCAGCCGAGGTCGGGTTTCGTCAGCATAAACTCGCTCTAGCCGATCAGCTTGCCACGCCGATCGCACCACTCCCAGAGCGGTGCCATAGCCTGCCGTCGCCAGTGCGCCAGCGTTGCAGTGAGTCAACAGCCGCAGTTTGCCCGGCGCAGAGGGCAGAGTCGCCAACCCATGATCGCCGATCGCTTTGCACGTCTCAATGTCGTCGGCGTTAATCATCTTTGCCGTTTTGAGCATGACTTGCTTCAAATAGTCCACGCTGCCCAGGGTTTGGCGGGCGGTTTTGAGCATTCGCTCGATCGCCCAAAATAAATTCACTGCCGTGGGGCGAGTGGCGCGCAGGGTCTTGGCAACGTCTTCGAGTTGGGTGAGAAAGTGGTCACGATCGCTGGTTTCAATTTCGCGTGCGCCGAGATACATCCCATAGGCGGCAGCGACTCCGATCGCGGGGGCCCCTCGCACAATCATCGTTTTAATCGCCTGCACCATGTCATCACAGCGATGAATATCCACCAGCGCATATTCGCCAGGGAGACGGGTTTGATCGATCAGCAAGACTCGATCGTCTTGCCAAACTACGGGAAAAACCTGGTTTTTGAGAGACATAAAAGCTAGGGATTGAGTTAAGAAAGATCTGTGAAGGTTTGCAGTAACCAACGGTTAATTGTGCCATCATCCTCTACCTGACTGCGCTGTAATGCTTCTTCGACGAGGGAAATCTTCAATCTGGGCAAGACCAGCGATTCGTGAATTCGACCGCTCGATCCCTGATTGACCTTAAAGGCAAACACTTCGCTCGTCTCAACGTTTACAACCCAATATTCTTGAATCCCAAGCTGCTCATACAGTAGGCGCTTATTTCCCAAGTCATCTTGAAAGGAGGAGGCTCCAATCTCAATCACCAAACTTGGCGCGCCAAACTCATCGACATTTACAGGAGAATTGTTGCGGGGGAGTTGTCCAAATTCTGTTCCAATATAAAACGCGAGATCAGGCTGACACCCTCTGACTCCCGTTTTCCAAAAACTTGCATTGGTCAATCCTTTAGTCCGAAGATTCTTAAGGGCTGCAAAGATAGCGACGACGTTAGAAAGCACGGTATTGTCTTGACCATGTGCTGATCCGAGGGCTGCCATTTCGATTCTTAAGTTTCCACGATCGTAATAAAGTCGCCCATTTTCATAAGCCGGATCATCCGCCAAAGCAGACAAGGTTTCCCAGCTAGCTTTTACCCAGGTGTCTGTCTCGATCGTGGGAACTGTTGAGGCGATTTGATTCATGATCGTTCTTCCAAAGATAGACTGGCAGCTAGATTGTCGTCCCACCGCCAGCCTTTTAAGACCCCGATCGCTTAGACGCTGACGGCTGACGGCTGACGGCTAAACAATTTGAGAATTTGCTCGGCCATTTGCGGCGAAGTCAAGCCCAGGTCGGCTTTCGACTCGTCGGGCGTGGCGTGGTCAACCAAAATGTCAGGAACGCCGATCCGCTTGACGGGAACCGTGATATCCGCATCCATCAAGGCTTCGACCACCGCAGAGCCAAACCCACCAGGCAGACAGCCTTCCTCAAGGGTCACCACTCGGCCAATTTTTTCTGCCAGTGGCAAAATCAATTCGGTGTCAAGCGGTTTGGCAAATCGGGCGTTGATCACCGTGGCTTCGATGCCGTGCTCGCTCAAAATCTCAGCCACCTGCATCGAGGGATAGACCATCGAACCATAGCCGAGCAATAGGAGGTCATCGCCTTGACGGAGAATTTCACCCTTCCCGATCGGCAGTTCTTCCCAACCTTCTTCCATCAGGGGCACTCCGTAGCCGTTGCCTCTGGGATATCGCATGGCGATCGGGCCACTCGTGTGCTGAATTCCTGTCACAATCATGCGCTGCAATTCGGCTTCGTCTTTGGGAGCCATCAGCACCATATTGGGAATGAGGCGAAGATAGGCAATGTCGTACATACCCTGGTGAGTGGGGCCGTCTGAACCGACGATTCCGGCGCGATCGAGGCAGAAAAACACGGGCAGATTTTGAATGCAAACGTCATGGATAATCTGATCAAAGGCGCGCTGCAAAAAGGTTGAGTAAATCGTAGCCACGGGGCGCATTCCTTCACAGGCCAGTCCGGCGGCGAGAGTGATGGCGTGCTGTTCGGCAATGCCGACATCGACATATTGCTTAGGCACCCGCTTTTGAAAGATATCCAATCCTGTTCCGGTGGCCATGGCGGCGGTGATGCCAATGACTCGCGGATCGTTTTCGGCGATCGTGCTCAACGTTTCACCAAACACCTTTGAGTAGCTGGGCGGCTTGGGCTTGCTAGAAGGATTCGCTTTGCCTGTGGCCAGGTTAAAAGGCGTTTGGGCGTGATAGCCGACCTGATCGTTTTCGGCGATCGCATAGCCTTTGCCTTTCACTGTCGCGACGTGCACCAAAACCGGGCCGGGATGCTGGTGAGCCTGCTTAAAGGTGGCAATCAGTTCTTCAAGATTGTGACCGTCGATCGGGCCCATATAGGTAAAGCCCAATTCTTCAAACACCGCGCCCACTTTAGGGACGGCCAGCCGCTTCATGCCTTCTTTGAGCCGCGACAGTTCGGGCGAGAAGGGCATATTTTTGAACTGTTCCTCTAGGTTGTCGGTGAGAAACTGCACAGGCGGACTGAGGCGCATTTTGTTTAGATAGCGAGGAATCGCGCCGACGTTGGGCGAAATCGACATCTCGTTATCGTTCAACACGACCAGCAGATTGGTTTTGGGCAAATGACCCGCGTGATTGATCGCTTCGAGGGCCATGCCGCCCGTGAGCGCTCCATCGCCAATCACTGAGACGACTTTAAAGTTTTCACCTTTGGCATCGCGGGCTAGCGCCATTCCGAGACCTGCCGAGATGCTGGTCGAGGCGTGACCTGCACCAAAATGGTCAAACTTGCTTTCACCGCGCTTGAGATAACCCGCAATGCCCTCTTTTTGACGTAGCGTGTCAAAGTTGGCATATCGCCCGGTGATCAGCTTGTGGGGATAGGCTTGGTGCCCGACATCCCAGATTACTTTGTCGCGATCGAGATCCAACGTTTGATAAAGGGCCAGGGTTAGCTCGACGACACCTAATCCTGGGCCGAGGTGCCCCCCAATGGTTGCAACCGTTTGTAGATGCTTTTCACGAATCTGACGAGCCATTTGCTGAAGCTGATAGATCGACAGACCATGCAACTGGTTTGGGTGGGTCAGTTCACTCAGATGCATACCGGGAATATCCTTAGGAATGTATGTGATCGGTAATTTTATCTACCTTTTATCACTGTAATTCATCGAAGGGGGCGATTTTAGGACTCCCCTGATTTCTTAGGTTTTGCGGGTTGACTAGCGTTCGATCGGGTTGACTGACCCAGAGCAATTCCCTTATTAAGGGCCACCCATCTGTCGTTTCAGGGCAGCGTGTTGAGCCTTGAAGACTTCTTCAGAATGTTGCTTGATGGCTGCTTGCGACGATCGCAGCGCCGCCTCAAACTGTTTCATCTGACGCAGGGCTTCGATCTGGTAGTAGTGAGCACGAGCGAGGGAGGCACGATCGCGGCGCTCATTTTGCAACACTTGGTTGAGCGATCGCAGGGCTTCTTCGGGGCGATTAAGTTGATAGCAGGCGTAGCCCCGATCGGTTAAAACATGGGCATTGCCGGGGTCATGGCGCAAAAATGTGTCGAGAGAGACAATGGCTTCTTCATAGCGCCCTAGCTGCAAGAGGGCATCGCCGCGTTCATGGGCCAGATCGCGCTGGTTGGGTTGCAGGGCATAGGCCCGATCGTAGCTGGCGATCGCCGCCTCAAATCGCTGAAGTTTGGCCAGCGCCAAGCCGCGCTCATGCCACAGCCGAAAATCATCAGGATAGTCGCTTAAGGCCCGGTTATAAATAGCGATCGCTGCTTCATAACCCTGCGATCGCCCTTGCTCTTTGGCGTAGGCAACCCACTGTAGAGCCTGCGTAAAGCGCGGGTAGATTGCTGCGCTCTCAGTGCCCTTAGGGATCACGCTTTGAGGCAGTTTGAGTAAGCGACGCTGACGAGCCACCTGCCAACTCGCCACGCCTCCTAACAAAATCAAGGCAATGCTCCATCCAACTAGGGGTGAAGCAAACGACAAAGCACTTGAGTCTTGAGGGGTCTGATCATTCAAAGCCGTGAAGGTTTGGTTGGCCATGCTGAGTGATTGCAGCCTGCTGGTCTGGGCGAGAGGGTAAGTATTTCTACCTTAGCACTTCAGTTTTGATGGTGAATTCAGTAGCTCAGAATTGGTCTCTGCACTGGCGTTTGGGTCGAGACATCACGGGGATCTTCTGACCCTCAGCCTGCGCTGACATAAAGCTTTCATCTGGATTGGTGAATTGTTGGCAAGTCGATAAAGTTGTCCTGTAATCAAGACGAGTCTGCGTATTAGCTAGGTGTCCCCTCCACTAGGAGTCTGATGCTAGACCTGATCCCTTCTCTATTATCACAACTCACGACCCAAAAGGCTGCTATTGATGACGTTCAGCCAACAGGGACTGAACTTGTCTTTCAACGAGAGGCTGTGGTTCCGACCACGATCGCCCCGATCGCGCCGCCTGAGTCACTCCCATCAGAGCGATTACCGCCAAGTCACCTCCCATCGGTTGCCGTCTCTGTAGCCCCGATTCAAACGCCTCATGTTGCGGCTTCATCCCCGCTTCAAAGTCCGAAGGCCATGCCACTTTCGACCCAAGTTGCCCCTACGATCGGCAAACCTTCAGTCCAAACTCAAGCCGCAGTCAGCCCGGTCACAAATCCGGCGATCGGGCAACCATCGCCCGTGCAAAACGGTGACTCCAATCAGTCAAAGCAGTTGTTAGAGCGCCGCCAAGTTTTAAAGCAACGCCTCGCAGAAATTGTGGCTAAAGACGCAGCTAAAAAAGTAGCTCAAGAAAGTGTAGTTTCTCGCACTTATGAATCCATCAGCCAAGGAAACTTTGATCAGGCGCGTCAACTGCTGCAAGATCCCACGCTTTCGGCAACGGTTCGGGCAGATCTGGTGAACACCATCAATTCGTTAGAAGCCAAAAGCCGTAAAGTAGGCGTTGCCCAAGCCACCGAGCCGATCAAAATCGTGCTCAACCAGCGCCAATCTCAGCGCCAGCAAGATCTGCTGAAATCGTTGCCCAGCCTGCCACCCCTGCCCACCCCTGTTCGTCAAGCATCGGTCAATCGGGGATTTGGGTCGGTGCCGATCGCCATTCAAACTCTGCCCCAGCCGTTAATCAATCGCCAAGTTGCGATCGCCAGTTCGGCCAGCAGCGACTCATCAGGGCTGCGAACCGCTAGCCCAGATTACAGCACCACTTCAGGGTTGCAAGCCTATCGGGGACTGTCTATTCCCAATAACTTAAAGGGTGAACAGATTATGTATCCGCTGCCCCTGCCAGCCCCCGTCACCTCTAAGTTTGGTTGGCGCGTACATCCGGTTAGCGGCGTTCGCCGATTTCATGCGGGCGTTGATCTAGGTGCCGCTCAGGGAACGCCCATTTTAGCCACGCGAACCGGACGAGTTGCTGTCGCCGATCGCATGGGTGGCTATGGGTTGGCCGTGGTGCTTCAGCACGCTCAAGGCAAGCAAGACACGCTCTATGCTCATATGTCAGAGATGTTTGTGCACCCCGGCGATTTGGTCAAACCGGGCACGATCATTGGGCGAGTGGGCACCACAGGGCTATCAACCGGGCCGCACCTGCACTATGAAACCAGAAAGCAGCAGGGTTCGGGCTGGCTTACCCTCGATCCGGGCCCTCAGTTAGAGGCAGCGCGGACGCAATTAGTGCAAGCGCAAAAAGCGAGTGCTGGAAAAGTCGAGCAACAGAGGGGCTAACCAGTGAAACGTCCTCCAAATCGAAACCTTTGGAGGACTCGCCTAGCAGCGTGCAAGTGGTCTAACGCTGCCTAAAACATGACCCGCTAAAACTCAGACCTTATACCTAAAACTCAGAACTTATACATTTATCAGAACTTATACATTTAATAAATAATTCAATTCTGAGGTCAACCATTCGCTAAACATTCGGTTGAGAATTTCTTGATGACGCTCTGGCGTTAACTCAGCCGGAATAAATTCTTCAACCATCAGCAAGTGACTTGCTTGATCCATGGTCAGAGGGCCAATCACCTGACCCGGCGTGGCGCTAAACACGATCGCCGACAAATCTGGCTTGAGGCTGCGGCGATAAAGCTTACCTTCATACCCACAGTGATATCGACGCTGACAGTCAATATCATAGAGATGAGCCGCCTCGTAAAAACTGATTTCGTCTTCCTGAATCTGATAGGAGATCTCTTGAGCAAACTGTTCATAAGGAACGGCAAATCGATAGAGTAAAACCTGGTCAAACTCTAGCTGATTTTCAGCAAAAAACCGTTCGACTTCCTTGGCAAACAAAATTTGAGATAACTTTTTAGCAATCAAGCGATCGCGAATGCCTGCCTCCCAATCATCGGCGGTGACTAACTGATCAGACAGCCAGGCTAGCGTGTCGCTCGATCGAAATAATCGGTTTTCATAGCGCATTCGATCTGCTTCAGCTTGAATCTCATCAGGGATCAAGCAAATGCCGCGTGATTCTACGGCTTGATCGATAATCTTTTGATGAAAAACCTTACGGCAGACTTCTTTAATCTGCATCTCTTTTCTTAATGCAAACGTGATAGTCTCTGGTTGAATTACTTCTCCTTTAAAGATAGTCATCGGGTTTATCCTTGACTTGAGTGAGGCGACTATTTTTAGTTATCAAAATGAGAAGTAGTTGCGATTTCCACCTCTCCCTGAGCCAAATTGATTAATCACAATAAAGATTGGCATCGATATATTGGTTGAGATTGCGGTGTTCCCGATCGAGGTTCCGCCCAAATTTGCCACCGTAGAAGAGGCCGCCGGAAAAATGTTGAGAGATTGCAAAATGGGTTGAATCATTGAGAACCATGAACGGTTGCTTCCTCTTGTATAGCCATCTTCAGAGCCGACGCTCCAGACTCCACCACCTTCTATCTCCAATAGTGCATCAATTTCTTCAACACAATCAAGATCAGAAATAATCATTTGTATGCCCTCATAAACGAAAAAATGATTGCTAGGGGCATAGCAGTGCCATGTCCCTAATAGAATCAGCATTAGCTTTATAAGCTCGAATTTGATTTTCCTCTAGTCAAAGCGTGAGGTTAAGAAAAAGCTCTTGACTAGAGGAATTGATAAGCATCTAACTTGCCCGATTTGTTTGGGAGTTTGTCTCGTTAGACACCCAAGACAATCGCCCCAAAACCAGAGGTGTCAATCTTCAAGCTGCCGCCATTGGCAACAGAAGTGCTGCCCCCTGGCCCAGACGTTGATGCAGTTTGCAGCACTGAAGTTTGTTGTTTGAACTGAGTGAAGTTTACAGACAGGTCAATGCCACCTTCTAGGCTAGCTGCTTCGGTCGCGATTTCTAGATAGTTGAGTTCTGAGATAATCATAGTAGTCTCCTTTGAAATGAGTGGTTTAGTTGTTAACAACTCTGTTTAAGCTGTTATGTATAAGATATCTTCTTAGATTTAGGAATAGGTGCTCTTTTGCAGTTTGTGTAGCCAATCTGGCAGGGTTATTTTAGAGTGGAGATCGGAACAATAATCCCTAATAAAAAACACAAGTCTGGCGCACCTAAATGAATAAATGCGCCAGTTGCTTGTAACTTTGTAAGATAGCGATCGACCTCTAATTTAGACTCCCAGAAAAACGGCACCTAAACCGAGTGTCGCCATATTCAAGCGACCAATATTCGCAAACGCCGAACTACCATTAGGCCCTGAAGTAGCTCCGGTTTGCAGCATCGAAAGCGCTTGACTAAAGGCAGTTAAGGTTGCCGCCCAGTCAGTTCCACCTTCTAAGATTGTGGCTTCGTCAACGCTTTCTAAATAATTTAGGTCAGTAATCAGCATTATTCTCTCCTTTCTAATTTAATCCGGTCAGATTGATAGAAGCTTATTCAAGCTGCTTTTTATAACGTATCTTACTTACCCGTTTATATGGCCTCTATTGCAGTTTATGTAGCCAATATGGCGGCGATATCTTATGCCTTAAAGAAAAGCGCGTCTATGATAAATAAACGCGCCAAATATGCCCTGTTTGATAGATGAGATATCAGAAAGAAAATGAACTGATTGATTAAGCGCCCAACACGATCGCGCTAAAACTACTCGTGTCAGTGATTAAATGCTGTGCATTTGCAAAAGAAATGCTGCCTCCAGGGCCCGACGATGAACCAGATTGCAACACGGCTAATTGTTGTGCAAAGTGAGTAGAAGTCACCGATAAATCAAGCCCACCTTCTAGCTCATTGGCTTCAGTAGCAACTTCGAGATAGCTAAGTTCTGAGATAATCATAGTAGTCTCCTTTGGTTTGTAATAGAGTAGCTTTGTTGATTAACAACTCTGTTTAAGCTGTTATGTATAAGATATCTTCCCTCACAAATGACTGGGGGATTCCTTGCCGTTTATGTAGCCAATCTGGCTGAGATATTTCAAGTCAGTTCTCCGATTAGCTGGAGCGATCGTGGTGCCAATAAAAATTCAAATAAAATAGGGCAAGAATGACGTGATTTCGTACATCCTCACCCTAAAATTCAGCAGAACAAAGTGCCTGAATCTGCTGATCAGAAGCTGTTCTTAAAGTTAGCAGGGCCTTGATAGCCAGAAATCTTTGCCAACTCATCTAACGGCTTTTGACCCGAATAAAACTTGCCGTTAATCTCCCAGGTTGGAAACCCAAACTTCTGACCCGTCTGCTTCTCAATCTTAGGTGCAACCTCTTGACACAAAGCCGTCTGCGGATTTTTGCCCTCAGGCGCACATTCCACAGAAGGAACGTCTTTTAGCGCCTTGACCCCAAAGATCTTCTTCTGCTCATAGCAGTGAGGGCACCAATAGGCACTATACATCTTGGCTCCAATATTTTTGAGATGCCGAGCCAGTTCAACCTCAGCATCGCCAGATGTATCAGTAATGGTGAAGTAAGCCTGCCCACTGGCTGGGCCGAGACTATAAGAGCTACCCGCATCGGCATTGGCTGAATTAATGGGTGCATAAATGCCCAACGTGCCGACCAGTGTCACCGCCGCCACAACAATGCCTGTAAAAAAGAGTTGCCCCACATCATCCCAAGTACGACCCAGCAGGGTCAAGACAAACATCGCGGTGGCAAAGGTGGCTGACGCGATGCAGTAGTAGCAAACCGTTTTGATGTCGAACGCTAACACATACATCAAATAGCCGCTAAAGAGCAGCATAGCGGTTGAGCCAGCAAATAGCAGCAGCCAAGTTCGATTTTCTAGGGTGGTTCGCAGCGATCGCTGCTCTTCAGCATTCACCGCTAACGGAACTAGCGCCAGTAGCGCCATGCTCACATAAGCTAAAAACCCAAACAGCGACAGGGGCAACCCCAACACCGTGGCATAGGGGCTGTTAAGCACCGATTCACAGTTGCTCGTGCAAACTGGGCTGCTGTCTAAAAACTTGTTGATCGTGAGATAACCCGTATTGATGGCTCCGAGGACGGCGATCGACCCAATCAAAGGGCGTGACCAGCGATGAATCCACGGGGTAGAACGTCGGCGCATAAGCGTTTTAGATAGAGTAGCTCTAAAGATTTGTGACCCATTAATGAGCACACACCCATTTTGACCGATCAGCACCCGGTTGGCAGATCAAATTTAGGAGAAAGGGTTGAAGTTTGTTTGCTCTGGCTACGTTGAGAAAGTTAGGAGAAGACTTTGAGATGCGACTTTAGAGTGGAATTACTCCACAATCCTATTTTCCAAAACTACTTGCAAATTGCATTTGTTTTTGCTACCTTAGTTAAGCGCTAAACGTAATTAAATCTGCCGGGATAGCTCAGTTGGTAGAGCAGAGGACTGAAAATCCTCGTGTCACGAGTTCAAGTCTCGTTCCTGGCATTCAGATATCTCAAGCAAAAAGCCCACTGCAACTAGCCTGTGGGCTTTGTTTTTGGCGCTCTCATCTCAAAGGTGTGTCTTCACGTTAGGCATTTTTAGAGGGGTTTAGAGGCAAAATTGGGGGAAAATTGGGGGAATTGTTGTAAAAAGAAAAATAGAGCAAAGTTAGACTGAACAGCATATTCCTCTGATTCCCCTAACAGGAGTTGCCGATGTATTCGTCATCATCACAAGGCAAGGGTAACAAGGGTTCAGTTCAAAAATACGCGAGGTCGGTTGCAAATCGTCTTTTCTTACCCAATTCAAGAAAACGGGGAGATCAAACGGAAGCGGTTCTATATTTCTACTGGGCACGAGGATACACCGATCAATCGGCAACGAGTTGGGGATACGGTAAGAACGCTTCAACGGGATATTGATTACGGAGAGGTGGATCTGAGCCTTGCCAAGTATCAGCCCTACGCGGCTCTGACCACCGTTTCCTCCATTCCCCCAATTTCCCCCAATCCTCCAGCCAAATTGCAGCCAACCCTCGCTGACTTGTGGGAGCGCTATATGGAATTCAAACAGCCGCAGGTAAGTCCCAGTACATTTTGCAAGGACTACACAAAGCAGCAAAATCACATTCGTCGGTTTCCAAGTCAGTCTTTGAATGATGCAATCGCCATTCGAGATTATCTCTTAGCAAATTTGACACCGGATGCAGCGAAGCGGTGTGTGACTCAACTGAAAGCGTGCTGTGATTGGGCAGTTGAAGACGGCATCATCGAGATTAATCCTTTTAGCTCAATGAAGCTTAAAGCTCCTAAAGGGTTGACTGAAGATGAGGATGTCAGTCCATTTTCAAAAGAGGAGCGCGATCGGATTATTCAAACCTTTGAAATGGATCACCAATACAAGCACTACACCAATTACGTGCGCTTTTTGTTCTTTACAGGCGCACGTCCATCAGAAGTGATTGGGCTGCAATGGAAACACGTCACCGAAAGCGTGATCCGATTCCGGCAAGCGGTGGTGGTGTCTAAGAAAGGGCTGATTCTGAAAGAAGGCTTGAAGACTCAGCATAAACGCGACTTTCCGATTACCCCCGAAGTCAAGACAATTTTGGACGGTATGAAGGCTGAAACGATTGATCCTGAAGCCTTCATTTTCAGAAGTCCGAGAGACAGATTTATTGACCAGCACAATTTTGCTAATCGCCCGTGGCAGGCGATTATGTCGAAGAGCGGCATTCCCTATCGAAAGAGCTACCAATGCCGACACACTTTCATCAGCCTATGTGTGGAGGCTCATATTAACAGCACCGCGATCGGACGTTGGACGGGAACGAGTGCCAAGATGATCGACAAGCACTACGGCGCAACGAATTTCACAAATCTTCGACCACCGGATCTGACTTGAATGTTGTCTGGTTGATAAAGCTAATTGCTCAATAGCTCATTGGGCAATTTTTTTGGCTTTCTTTTGATGGCTTAAAAGAGTGGCTTCGTAAGTTACAATCGCGCGTCGATGCGCGGCAGGATTACAGCGATTGTGCATCCAGTCTTGAATCAGTGGCAGATTGTAGCGGACACACCGCTGATTAATCCGCACCCAATGAATGCCTTCAATCCACTCGCCTTGAAGTCGATACTTCTTCAGAGTGTCATTGCTCAAATCGAGAAACTGACAGGCTTGCTGCTTACCGACAAACATATTCATCATCAGAAACTCCTCAGTCTTTTAGAGGCACTTCACGATGTTGCGCCTAGATTAATATGTCGATCGTAAAAGATTTTTCTGAACCTGTGCTGAAAAATAGCTTAAATATTTGTGTTGACCCTATTTTATTGCTGAATTCATGCTGAATAATCTGAGGAGAGCGTGAATGGAATAGGAAATCAAATCTATAGTCGCCACTGGATGAACTGTTTGCCTTGATCTGACTCGTGCGAGTGCGAATGAAACTGAAGAATCGTTGGGATTAGAAGGAATCGCTTGCATCACCTTGCGAGAGGAACGACGGATTGAGAAAGCCCCTGCCTACAAACCAACTACACCTGTGATTGATACCCAAGTGCAAGCGGGATTGGTGGAAGTTTTCGATCGACTGTGCCCAATTCTGATGTTCAAAGTCTGACCCGGTTTCTTGAGTTCATCAGCGCTGGCAATAAATTCTCAATAGGTGAACGGGTTGTGGACATAAAGAGGTGGTACGGGTATCAAATTTCATAGTTTTGATCTTGGCAACTCGTCATCAAAACAGTTAGCTTGAAATCGTCCGTTTGGAGGCTGCCCCCGTGATTCCGATCGATTTCACCGTCCTGATTCAAGCAATTACTGGCATCGCCAATCCCACTGCGTTGCTGAGAGACAAATTAGAGCGCAATGAAGCGATCATTCGGCTGTTAAAACAGTTCAACCTCAGTCCTGATAGCCCCCCTGCGGATTTTGGTGGTGTTTATGCCTACACCTTGGTGGAGTATGGCGTGGGAAAGCCCAAAGCCGTGTTGGAACTCTTTCGTCAGCCCGAAATTCGTCAAGCGTTTCAGGATGCCTGGGGGCAGGATAATTTCTCGGTACTCTCAAAAGCGGGAGAAAGCTTTCTTGAAAATGCCACATTAGGCGATGAACTTCGAGCGCTGGGAATCGAGGCGCGACAAGAGTTTTATCAGTTTGCAGCGGTGTTTATCGCGATCGCGAAACGCACGCGCACTCCGGGGGATATCTTGACGACTCAACAACTGAACTCGCTTCATCGCCAAGTTGCCCAGGTGCAAGATCGGTTGGAACGGTTACCCACGATCGAAGGCATTCGCACTGAGATGGCAAGACTCGCGGCTCAATCGCTGCCCGCTTTGCCAGAGGCTTCAGTTTCTGAGCAGTGCCGTGCGTTTGCTCTCGCTCAACAGATGCGCGGTTGGTTTGAAACGTTGGGCTACCGCTTTGAGCCGTATGAGCAGTGGCAAGCGGACGGGTTTGAGTGGATTCTCAATATTCCGGTCAGACGGGGGAGATACGATCGCATCTTAGTCCGAGGCATTGAAGGCGAAGCAGAATTACGGGATGTGATGGCATTGCGGCAATCAGTCGAGGCGCAGCAAACCGATGAAGGTTGGCTTGTCACTTCCCGTCGGATTAGTCGTGCTGCCCGTGATGAAGTGGAAAAGCCCGAAAATCGACATCTCGACTGCTACACCTTTGATGAGTTAGTTGATTTAGACGCAGATTTCACAGGCTATATCAAATGGTTAGAGACTGAAATTAAACATCGCAAGATTGACACGCGCTATGTTCCGTTGGGCTGCACGAAGGAAGAAATTGATCCGGATACCCAACAACGGTTAGGCGTAAGTCGATACGATGAGCGCGACGGTTGAATTGATGGCTATCTCGATCGCTGGCTTGATGATCCCGCGAAAGAACATATTTCAGTCCTGGGCGAATTCGGCACAGGAAAAACTTGGGTCGCGTTCCACTACGCTTGGACGGCTCTACAACGCTACCAGGAAGCGAAAGAGCGCGGAGTACAGCGCCCACGATTGCCGCTTGTCATTACCTTACGCGATTATGCCAAAGCTCTGAACGTCGAGAATGTTTTGGCAGGCTTCTTTTTTACGCAGCATAATATTCGGCTTAACAGCGAGGTCTTTGACCAACTGAACCGCATGGGCAAGCTGTTGCTGATTTTCGATGGCTTTGATGAAATGGCGGCGAAAGTCGATAAGCAGCAGATGATTAACAACTTCTGGGAATTGGCGAAAGTCGTCGTTCCCGGAGCCAAGGTGATCTTGACCTGTCGGACGGAGCATTTTCCCGATGCGCGAGAAGGACGAGCGTTATTAAATGCTCAACTGCAAGCCTCCACCTCGAACTTAACCGGAGAAACTCCACAGTTTGAAGTCTTGGAGCTAGAAAAGTTTAACGATGAGCAAATTCGGCAGGTGATGTCATTTCAAGCATCGATGCCAACAGTGGACCAAGTGATTAGCAATCCACAATTACTCGATCTCGCTCGTCGTCCGGTGATGACAGAGTTGATTTTGGAAGCGTTGCCAGAGATTGAGGCGGGAAAGCCTATAGATATGTCGCGGGTGTATCTCTATGCGGTTCGACGCAAGATGGAGCGGGATATCAAGGCAGAGCGCACGTTTACCTCGTTAGCCGATAAGCTGTATTTTCTGTGCGAGTTGTCGTGGGAGATGTTGTCGAGCGATCGCATGAGTTTGAACTATCGCGAGTTCCCCGATCGCATTCGTCGCTTGTTTGGATCTGCGGTGCAAGAAGAGAAAGACCTTGACCATTGGCACTACGACATGATGGGGCAAACGATGCTGATTCGGAATGCTGACGGTGATTATAGTCCGGCACATCGATCGCTGTTAGAGTTTTTTGTTGCCTATAAATTTGCAGCGGAGCTTGGTTTACTAGCGCCTGATTTTCTTGAATTGATACAAACAGATTTCAACTTGGATTACAGCACTCTATCACAACAATCTACTTGGTCAGAATGCTTTGCACAACAAAGCAATTGCATTGGACAACTGAAAAAGCTGGGGCAAGAAAATTTGGAGATTTTGGGTTTAAGTTTTGGGAAAGTACCTTTATCCAAAGCAATTGTAGATTTGTTAGTACCAATGCTTTCTTCCGCAACTACTGACAGTTTGATAGAACTCATTTACTGCACAAGAAACGAAAGTCCCGAAAAAACTAGATTCACTGGAGGAAATGCAGTTACTGTGATAATGCAGTTGGATAAGAATGCGCTGAAATGCCGAGATTTGCAGCAAATTAATATTCAAGGCGCTGACCTTTCACTTGCCATCTTACATCAGACAAATTTTTCAGGAGCTAATTTAGCAGAGTCAAAGCTAGCTAATTTAGTAGGAAGGACAACTTCTGTTGCGTTGAGTTCAGATGATAACCTCTTAGCGGCAGGTGGATACAGCGGCATGGTTCGTATTTTTCATCTCCGAACATCAAAAGAAATCATCAATTTCTCTCATTTTAATCTTGTTGCTTCAGTTGCTTTTTCTCCTTCAAATCAATTTCTAGCAACTGCCAGCCATGACGCAACAGTTAAACTTTGGGATGTTCAAACGGGTGAGTGTGCCTGCTCTTTTGAAGAACACAGTGGCAGAGTCCATAGTGTTAAATTTCATCCTAATGGTAGATTTCTTGCAAGCGGCGGAAGTGACGGCACTGTTCGATTATGGGATATCCAACACAAAACCTGTGTTTTTGTGTTGAGTGGGCGTAGTAGAGTTCGTGAAGTCTCTTTTAGCCAAGATGGTAAAAAGTTAGCTAGTTGTAGTGACGATCAAACTATCAAACTCTGGGACGTTGAGACTGGTAGATTGCTATTTTCTCTTGAAGGGCATACTGATAAGGTTTTGGGTGTAGAGTTTAGTCCCAAAGAACAGATTCTTGCAAGTTGTGGGCGTGATAAAACAGTCAAGCTATGGAACTCCGAAACTGGCTCTCATTTGATGACAATTAGCGGGCATTTGGGGCGTGTCAATAAAGTAACATTCAGTCAAGATGGCACAACATTAGCTAGTTGCAGTCAAGACAAGACCATCAAACTCTGGTCTCTAGATGGACAATGCCTGAAAACTTTGAATGAGCATACAGATTATGTTTACTCAGTCGTGTTTAATTCAGATGGCTCCACACTCGTTAGTGGAGGTCGAGATCAGTCTATCAAAGTCTGGGATGTTGAACATGGCATTAGCTCTCAGACCATTCGAGGATTCATGTCTTTGATAAGAGTCACGAGTAGTCCTGATGGGCACTTTCTTGCCATTGGCTCTAATGATGGAGAAGTACAAATTCTGGAACGCGCTACTCAAAAAGTCTTGTATACGTTGAAAGGGCATACAAGTTGGATTGGCTGTGCCGAATTCAATAACAATTCTAATGTGATTGCTAGTGCAGGAGGAGACAGAGTAATTAAATTATGGGATGTGCATAGTGGTCATTATCTTGGTACTTTAGGAGGACATTCTAGTCGAATTCACAGCCTTGCATTTAGTCCTGACGATGCACTCATCGTGAGTTCTAGTAGTGATGACACACTCAGAGTATGGGACTTCCAAAGCCAGCAATGTTTAAGTATCCTAGAAGGGCACACTGACAAGGTTTTATCAGTGTGTTTTAGTCCTAATGGTCAGTTGATATTGAGTAGTAGCGCCGATCGGACAATCAAAATCTGGAATCTTGCTGGGCAATGTCTACAGACTCTGGAGGGGCATACAGATTGGGTTCAATCTGTTTCTTTTAGCCCTGATGGAGAAATAATAGCTAGTGGAGGTGATGACCTAAGCGTCAGGCTATGGAATCCTGTTACAGGTGAGTTGGTCAAGGCACTCTATGGTCATTCTGGGTGGATAGAATCTGTTTGCTTTAGCCCTGACGGGCAATTATTAGCTAGTGGTAGTAGTGACGGAATTATCAAATTATGGAACGCTAGGACGGGGGAATTTCTTCAAGATATTTGTGGTAGCACTCATCACGCTTTTTCAGTATCTTTCAGTCCTGATGGTCAGCAAATCATAAGCGGTGGTTCAGATGTCCGCTTCTGGGATGTGAAGACTGGAAAATGCTTGAAAACATTCGCTAACCGTCCTTACGAAGGTATGAATATTACTGAAGTAAAAGGCTTAACAGAATCAGAAATAGCAACTCTCAAAGCATTAGGCGCGATCGAGGATTAAAACCGTAAAATGAAGAACCCTTAAAGGAAAATCACGATGCAAGAAACCGTTCGGATTATGACTAAAGTTTTGCCAGGAAACAAAATTGAAATTGAAGTTCCTGAAGGTTCTGTTGGCGAAGACGTTGAAGTCATCGTCGTGCTACCTCAAACCATTCCCACTGGACGGCGCAATGTTCTGAAACTCCTTGAAGACATCCGCAGTCGCCATCCTTACCGCTCCACAGAAGACCTCGATCGTGACCTTGCTGCTGAAAGAAATTCATGGGACCGCTAGCACTACCTACTGCTGCCAGTATTTATATCGACACTCAGATCATTATTTACACCGTCGAAGCGAATCCAACCTATTTTGACCTGCTTCAACCTCTCTGGGCAAAATTTCAGGCAAGCGAACTTGAGATCGTAACCAGTGAATTAACTCTCATGGAAACGCTCGTCTTCCCTCTGAGACAGACAAATACAGTCCTTGCGAACGACTACGAACAGCTACTGGAAAACTCAGACATTCAACTGATTCCGATTCAGCGTTCTATTTTACGGGATGCCGCTAATCTGCGAGCGACCACCAATCTGAAAACGCCTGATGCCATTCATGCAGCTACTGCTTTAAGTGCGAACTGTACAGTTTTCCTGAGCAACGATCGTGCCTTCCGCAACGTTCCTAATTTACCTCTCATGCTTTTGGACGAGATCTTATCTTCGCCTTGACAAGAGTAACTTATTCCCTGATTACAGGATGTCTGACGGGTGCGGTTTGCTTTGCAAGTTCCCGAAGGGTAAACGCCCCGACTTTAAGAAATCGCACAGAGAACCTGCTGAACCTGAGTAATTGCATCAGAGAGAACTTCAAATGCTTTGTTAACCTGATCATCCGTCGTAAATTTTCCGAGTCCAATTCGGAACGCGCCTTCGACGATATCCTCTGGCAAGCGTAAGGCTTGAAGCACATGAGAAGGCGACTCGATGCCTGATGAACAAGCCGAACCCGTTGAAATTGCCAACTGGTGACGAATTCTAGCGATGACGGCACTGTTAGGAATTCCAGGAATTGAAAGATGAAGATTGCCCGCTAAACGGTGTTCTACATCCCCATTGATGACTAGATTGGAGAACTTCTCTAGAAGTAAAGCTTGGAGCCTGTCACGCTGGGTCGCGATCGCACGTTCATCGGCTTCCATTTCTAGCGATCGCAGCCGACAAGCCTCTCCCAATCCCACAATTCCTGGAACGTTGAGCGTCCCCGATCGCATTCCCTTCTGATGCCCGCCCCCAAACATCATTGGCTCTAAATGATGTCCTTTACGCACAACGATCGCCCCAACTCCTTTAGGAGCGTAAAGCTTATGCCCAGAGATTGCGAGATAAGTAATGCCCCACTCCTCAAACTGAATTGGAATCTTACCAACGGCTTGGGAGGCATCGCAAAGAAACGGAATATTGTGACGTTGAGCAATTCGCCCGATCGCCTGAATTGGGTAGATGTTACCAATCTCGTTATTTGCAGCCATGACGCAGAGTAAAGACACTCCCTCAGCACAAACTTGCTCTAAATGGTCGAGGTCGAGCTTACCTTTAGAATCGACTCGCAAATAAATTAGCTCTGCCCAACCGCGCTTTTCAAGAGCATGGCAGGTGTCGAGAACGGCTTTATGTTCGATCGGAGGCAGAGCGATTCGATGCGGCTTTTGCGGATTGGGAGAAAGACTGCCTTGGATGGCAAGATTTATGCTTTCAGTTGCGCCTGATGTCCAGATGATTTCTCGTGGTGAAGCTCCGACTAAATCGGCAACGTTTTTGGCGGCTTGTTTAATGGCAGCTTCAGCGCGATCGCCATATTCATGATCGGTGCTGCTAGCATTGCCAAATTCCTCAGTCATGTAGTGCAGCATCAAACTTGCAACTCGCGGATCGGTCGGCGTAGTCGCGTGATAGTCCAGATAGATGGGCTTTTGAGGTGAATTATTCTCTAACTTGCTGTGGGGCATGGTTGACTCACTGCTGTTTGATAATTTCTGCGACTGTAGCCATGTCTTCATCCCCAAGGAAGGGAACTTGAGCGTAAATCAGATCGGATTGGTTTGTTAAACGAGCCGCTAAATGTCCTTTACCCAAGAGGTTCTCTGCACCCTTTTGTCCGAGTGAGATTTCTGAAGTGCCGACACTTTCGACTCTTAGGATTAGTCGATTGCCTAAATTATCTCTAAGCTGCACTGGAAGCACATTGGCATCAGGACGCTGTGCGGCAAAAATGAGATGAATTCCTGCGGCTCTCGCTTTCACACCTAATCTCTGTACAGCAGCAGATACAGCCGTTTTGTACTCATCGATCAGCATCCACTCGGCAAACTCATCGTGAACAAGCCAAAGTACCGGGAGTCGATCCTGCTCAGGCATTTTGGAATTGTAATCCTGCAAAGATTTTGCTTTCTGAGGAAGGAATTTACGGTACCGATTGTCCATTTCTTCGACTAGAAATTCCAGAATCTCGATCGCGCGTTCTTGCTCGATAATGATGCCTTCTTTGAGATGAGGAAGGTCGCTAATATTGGCATAATCGACACCCATCTTGGGATCAATGAGGTAGATCTGGGCGAGTTTAGGCGAGTTGGTTGCACAAATATCGAGCAGGAGATTTTGTAGCAGAACTGATTTTCCGCTTCCCGTTGCTCCAGCAATTAAGGTGTGAGGAGCGTGTTGCTCCAGATTCTCGAAGCTACTATCTAGGTTGAGGTAGAGCAGTTCGCCATCGATTTCTTTGACTCCAAGGACAAAACTGAGGTTAATTCCTGAAGAAGAGCGATTGACTTTTCGTTTCTCCCACACCTCACGTAGAGAGATGGTTTGGCGCTGAGGACGGGCAACCGAAACCACAATTTCACCTGGCTGACCATAGAGGCTGATTACGTTTAGGGAATGAGTGGTTAAGAGTTGCGATCGCTTCTTCTCAATGTCCTCTAGCTTCAGATGATCAGAACCTTTGAATCGCACGATCGCCGCATTGGGAGTCAATCGCTTGCCTTCAATTTTGGCTTGTAGGCTGTATCCCAGTAATGCCGTCCGCAATTTTCCGGCAGTTTCTTCTAGCCATTTTTCTGCTGCTGCATCACTCTGATTGCTTTGTGCTTGTCCTTGCTGCCACCACGCAACAAGTGCCGGACTTGCCCAACTATGGAGAGCCTGAACATTTGAAACGATAGAAGAATCGGCGGGTGTAGGTTGGAGTGGCTCATCAGGAAGGGTTAGCTGAACTAGCTGGTCAGGGTTCTCTGTCTGGTTATCTTCCTTTCCTACTAATGGAGTAACATCCGCTACTAAGGGAGTAGCATTTACGGCTTCTACTTTCTCAATCTCTAATACCCAGGTGACTCGATCTGCAGGTGGCAAGGCTTGAGTCACTGTCCACGGCTTGTCATCGCCGATTTGCTCTCGTGTGGGAAACAACGACTGTCCCGACTCGTAAGCCAGAACCAGCTTGCGAACAGATTCACGATCGAAGACTTCTTGAAAACATCGCTGCACTTTGGGAATGGGCGATCGTTCTCCTTCAGCATTGCTATCATTCGTGCCCGTGACGAAAACGTGTGAATAGCCAGATAAATCGATGCGAAGAGTCCCTGAGCGAATCTGTTCACGCCACTGCTCAATATTCACTTTATTGTTGGAGCTAAACTCAATGCCATCAATGAGAAGATCGCTGAGACGAGAAAGCCAAAGATCGCGATCGAGGCGACCAGGACTAATGAACAGAGCATCGGCAATACGATCGACCGTCTGCCTTAATTGATTCTGAGAAGTCTTGCGGGCATCGGCTAAGCCAGCGACATCAACATATTTTGCTTCTGAAACAATGACTTTGAGAACAGGCTCATCATCAATGTACTGCGGTGAAATTGCCATCATGTCAGCAATTTGCCCCTCTTTCTGTCCGAGCCAGGAGGCATAGTCATCCAGGAAGTACCAGCCGATGGGATTTTGCGCTCCCATTTCTGCTGTAATGAGTGCCTTGCTAAGAACAACGCCCATCAGTTCACTCGCAAATCTGCCGCATTTCGCAGCTCGCAACACAATGTCACCAGAAACTGCATTGGCATCGTTAATCAAGCGCTCTACAAGTTTATCAATGCGATCACTTTCCAGTGCCAGATTGAGATCACCGAGTCGCTTCCTTACTAGCACTTTGAGAACATTCAATGACGCATCTGAAGAGACTAAGAAATTGCGTTCGTCGGTACGATGCTGCTGGTAGCGAATGACCTTTACGCCTTGATTAACCAGTTGTCTCCTTTCTAAGAGATCATCGTAGTTGACGACCCATTCTCCTAAACGATGACTTTCATCAAAGGTTGTCTTTGTGGTTTCGTCTTGAAAAGAAATCTGACGAGCAGGTAGAAAGTGTTGCTCAGGAGAGCAGTCTTCGCCCTCAATAATGCTGTACACGAGGTCGAGGTAGATCTGTCCGACTACGGGTTGCTTAGGGCAGGTAAGGTAAACTGTGGACTTGAGTTCATCTGTCGCAGAAGGGCGCTTACGCGACCAACGCGCAGGGGAGTGAATTAGAAGATCGGCTGCGGCGCTATCGAAAGGAGACGGTTGCCAGACAACTTTCGCTTGCCGGGAAATTGCATCTTGTAGAAACACGATGTCAGCAAACTTGCCTTCTCTAGGGTTAGTGGTCGGGACATCATGAGACATGACTGAAATGCGAAGTCTTGCCATAAAGTCTTGAGAAACTTCGCTAGCAATAAACGCATCTGGGTCAGCATCAGAACTCTCTAGCATTTGCTCGTAGAGTTGAGTGAGTTTCTGTCCATTTCGATGACGCAGAATAACCTGACAGCGAACTTCCTCACGATCGTCTTGAAGTTCTTCGCTCAGTTTATGGACGATCGCTTGAGGCAGTTTAATCGAGTCGGTTTGGTACAGCACCACGCTCAGATTAGCCTTCTCGTGGGGCATTAGTTCGACATAGCGACGAATGATGCCAAGTAATCGATCGGCTGCTTCGGCAGGGTTCTCATTAGTGGTGCGATCGCTTTCGTCTCGTGTCGGGCGCTCCATCAAACTATAGTCATTGAGCGTATCGGAGACAGATAGAAGTTCGGGTTGCTGCCCTTGGTAGCCGACGCAGACTTCGGGATAGTAAGGGTGATCGAGTTCGTTTCGTAAGTCGGCAAAGAATAGGCGAGAATCTCCAAAATTCACTTCTGGGGTGGAGATAATGTATTGGAGCAAGCCTGCGAGTTGACGAACCTTGATTGCTAGAGAGGCTAATCTCAGAGGATGCCAAGGCGCAACGATCGCCGCAGGTTTACCGCGTTCAACTTGAATACAGCCTAAACGCAACACAGGTTGGTACAAGTTGATGCGATTGAGATCGCCTTTGACATGAGTGAGGATCGTGTTGAGCAGCGCCTTGTAAGCTTCGCACTGGTGTAGCAATTCTGGATTGGCGATGCCTCGTCCGTCTGCGGATGTAAACCCTGCGATCGCAGCCCGATATCGATCTGTAAAAGCTTTCCAAGCATCTGCGATCGCATCTGCCCCTTCCTTCGAGAGGCGACCTTCTGCAACGGCTTGTTTAAGTTGTTTAGGTAGAATCTTGGCGAGATCGTCCTTATTTTCATATTTACCGATTAAGGAACCGCGATCTTTGCTGTATGTAGCCATCAAAGTTCCGACATCAGATAGGGAAATTCCCTGCAAACGCCCCTTTCTGCTAACTAGCTCTCGCGCCACTGTTGAAAGCTGAAAGGGAGATTTATTCAGAAGCCTTGCTAAATCACTGCTCAACTCCATCCCGATCGCATTCGGGTTACAGCGCCAAACGAGTTGAGTTTTTGCAATTAATGTCTTAGCGCTATCCCGCATCTCTATGTAGAACTTAATTTCTGTTGCGGTTTTTGCAGCGGAGGTATTCTCACGATATTTCGACTTCTGCTTTTTCTGAGTTTCTTCGAGCAGGGTTTCGTACTTAAATAGCCAGTGAGTGTCCCATTCAATGTGTGCGGCAGTTAGTTGTTCAATTCCTCGATAGCGGGTGCAGAAATATCGACCCACATCAGCATTCAGTTCTAGCCATTTACTTTTGCCAGCTTTCTTCTGCGTCTCGATTTTGAGCGATTTAACACCATCAACCGTCTCTGCTTGGTTAAAGAGGCGCTCAAAGGCTTGGAGTAACCCAATCATGAAATCTGTGCATTCAAGGGGTTGCCCGTAGACGAATTTATCCCACTTGGCTTTAAGTTTAGGATTATCTTCAAGCTCTGGACGATGGGCATCATAGAACTCCCGATCCTCGTCTAGTGCCTCACGCTTACTACGTTTCTTCTTGAGTGCATTGATGTACTGCGACTCCTCTTCAGTCAGAACATCGGGATACTCATCATTGAAAAACTCTAGCGTGAGAGAAGCAATGTCTGTTTTCTGTGCCTGTAAGCCAGAGAAAAGTGTGTTGATATTTTCAGATTCCCACTCGAACTGAGCGAGATTTTCAGCATGAGGATTCCAGCCTGCGGAACTCGCGATGAATGATTGAATAATGGGATGAGCGATCGCAGGGATATCATCTTTTACTTTATCGAAGGCAGTTTGTAGCTCTTGCTCATCGATCGGTTTACGGTTAGGCGTTTGCTTTAGCAATAGACAAGCGCGTTTTGTGAAGGCTTGCTGAAATAGGTTTTCCCAACGCTGAGTTTGTCCCCACTGGGTTTCAGGAATCGCTCGAAAGTAACCAGAATCACGAGGAAGGCGCAGCGCGGGAAGTGCCCAGCCCAGCGCATCGACGACGGGAAGGCTTTGGTCAAGAATGCGCGATCGCGTCTGAACAATGAATTCCGCAAAATTTTCTAAGCTAGGGGTGCCAACTTTTTGCAGTCCGTTGAGAGCTTTACGCCAATACTCGATTTGCTCAGACGGAATTGCTAAATCCCTCGCGGCTAGGTCAATCCAACAGTCAATTTGCCCTCTCAATTCTTGAGCGCCGACTGAAGTAATATCCTTTAGGGATTGGGCTTGGTCGTCACTAATATTGACTAGCAGGAGCGCAGGGCGATCGCACGCTGAATGTCGTAAGTGAACGGTTGATTCAACAGTGAGAATTTCTTCAGGTAAATTGTAGCTTTCGACTAAATCGCGCGGAATTTGAATTTTGATGAGCGGAGAAAGCTCGGAGTCTTGCAGAATCGTTTTGCAGACTGCCGCGATCTGTTGGGCAGTTAGACGATTGAGCAGGAATCGTGCAACCCCTTCGCTGGCTTCATCGGTTTGAATCGATCGCTTGAGAAAGTCAGCCGCGACTTGACCAATCAATTCGATAGTTTTCATGATTTCACCTCTGAGGCAAAGGGGTTTTGGACGTAGGCACAGGCATCGGAGAGGCGTTTGAGCAGCCCGATACTGGCAAGGCGACGTTCGAGCCGTTCGGCATTTGCCACGAAGTCTTCACGATCGGCATCACCGGAGTTGATCAGAGCTTCGGCTTGGCGATCGCCAATGATAAAGCCGTATTTCTGATGCAATTTTGCTAAAAATTCTTGAAACTCCATCCGAGTTGACACAGATGCAAGCACAAGCGTTCTGAGAAGCGCGTCATTAGGTGCATAGCGAGTGCGGCGGCTAAAAGATAAACCGATTTCACAAGTGCAGTGAGCTTGATCACAGGGGTTTTAACTTTCCCAACGATATAACAGGAGCAGTACCGTCTAAGTACAAGCTGTTTTTTGTGTAATTTATATGACATCAAACCGAATTAGTGCCACGTTAAGCGCAGAAGATCGCAAAGCTGTCATGGCAGCGATCGACACGATTAAGCAAGCCATGCCCTTTTTGGTGCATTTGACCGTAGACGATCGCAAAGCCGCGCCTAAAGTTGGCGATCGCAGTCGTGGTTTCATGCTCAATTGTTTGGATGCCGCGCAACAACATACCGATTGCTTACCGCGATCGTTTGACGTAGAAGAGATGCAGAAAGACGTGAAGTTGATGGAAGATCTCTATCCGGTGCTGATGGCTCTAACTGAACTGCACAGCCTAGTTGATGACACCTATTTCACCGCTCAATGTGAGGCGTATACCGCTTCTTTGAAAGTATACGATGCTGCCAAAGCTCACGATGATATGCCAGGAATGAAGATTGTTGTGGAACAACTCAAGCAGCAGTTTGCTCGTCGCAACAAGAAAGACACGGTTGAGTCTAGCTCACAACCGATTCCTGCTGGGGTTTCCTGATTACCTGAATCGGACAACCTTTGTTCAACTTGCTTCAATCGGGTTAATTAGACAACGTTTCTATCTCACGGTAGGAACGTTTCTTTTTACCAAAGGAGCCGTTCTTCTGGCTAATGAAATAGTGCATCAGCAGCAAGAGCTATTCGATCGGCGACATGAAACAATCTATCAGTCATGAAGAAACTATCTATCAGTACGAAGAAACTGTCCATCGTTGCAAAGAAACTGTCCATCAGCACGAAGAGACTGTCCATCAGCACGAAGAAACTGTCCACTATGGCAAAGGAGCAATTCTTCAGTAGAAAGAAGCGCTCTATCAATAGCAAGGAGTGCAGCGATCGACTGAGAAGAAAGGCTAATAATCGTAGTAACCGTTTTTTCTAACGTAATCGTCAATGTCGATCGCGTTATAGATAGTCTTGATTGCAGCAAGGTTTTTAGCTGTTCCATGAATTGGATTGCGCCACAGCCTATACCTACGATGCCACGTCTCAAACACTTTACCAGTTAAGTCTTTAACTTGAATCGTGCTTCTATCACAGCCCCTCGTATCATGAAGGATTCTCAGAGTCAAAGCATAATCTAACTCCTGAAAATGTCTAACTCTGGTCATTAGAGCTTCTCCTGTGTTTGAACCGCACCATCAAACATGATGATGAATTCCCCGTTAGGGGAAAGACGGCGGAGGGCTTTCAGGCACTCATCAGCATCATTCCGACGGCGAAACCGCTTCACTGTGAGATTTTGCAGATTTGGAAGGTGACGAACGATTATCCAAGGGTGCAGAAGGTCTTCGTATCGCATCGAAGTTCATCCTGAAGGTTAAATAAATGGAAACCAATTAGTTTCCACAATAACACGAGTTGGAAGCCAATTGGCTTCTATTTACGGAAACAAACTTCTCTGACACGATCAGAAGCATGGGAAAAGCAGGCAAGGTTCTAGGGCAAGTTTTGACAAGTCACAGCATCAGCCAGGGTAAATTGGCTGAAAAGCTTAGTATTGCTCGGTCTAACGTTCATCGATGGGTCGCTGAAGTCAGAGATCCTAACTCGGAAACTGTTCAAGGCATCATTGCAGCACTCAGGTCGATTAATCCTGATGCAGCCGACGAGTTTATCAGCCTATATGCCGCCGATTTGTCTATAGGAGCCAGTTCATCAGAAACATGGACAAATCCTGTCGGTGAGGGCTTCGGGTGGCTTCCTGAAAACGAAGGCTTAAACGTTGCTGCTTTCTCCAGACTTTTCGATAAAACAACCACTTCTTATAAGTACGTTTTCTTTCTCTCCTTGCTCGACATTCTGAGAAGACGAAACTTTGATGCTGAGTCGCCAATCAGCTTTAGAGAGTTGCTGATTGAAATATTAGTCAATGCTTGGTATCCGCATACTTATTTCAAATTATCATTTGGCACACAAGACAAAATTGCTATCAAGCTAGACTCTCTTGCTCTAAATCTTGATAAGCCAGCTTTCGACGAATCAGAGAAAGAACTGCTTAGAGAAGAACTCTCAAAACGAAACCTAGACAGCCTTTTGATAGGGAAAGATTCGTTAATGAGATATGTACCGTTTCGACTGATTACACCTTTTCTATCTCAGCAGTTGAAAGCTTACAAGAGCCAGAACCGAGACGCTGTAAGAAACGATCATATCGAAAATGAAATAATCATGCTTCTAGCTGAACAGCATTTCGATACAGCTAAACCGCTTTACAAACTTGATGGTGATTCCCCAAATTCATGCAAATCCATTTACCTATCTCCCGAATGGACTTCTTACATTAGAATGAATTATTCCATTGTAAGAGGATGGGTTGCTTGGGAATGGCTGCAATATATGCAAAGCCGAAATCCAAGTACACCTGCAATCTCAAATAAACTTTTTCCTCAAATTAGAAGAGGCGCTTTAACTTCCCAAACAAAGTACTGGCAAGCAGTTCTAGAGCATACAGACGAAATTAGCTGCATTTACTCAAATCGCCCTTTGAGAGCAGATTCTAAACTTTCTCTTGATCATTATCTTCCCTGGTCATTCGTGGCACATGATCAAATCTGGAATCTAATTCCAACATTTGGCGATGTTAATTCTTCAAAATCTAAAATAATTCCTTCGTCAGTCTATTTTGATTCCTTTGTGAGAGTGCATCATCTTGGCTTAATCGTCTGGAAAGAAAAGATGAGCAAAGATAGAACCTGGAACAAGTTTATTGATTCCTATATTTCTGATTTGAGACTGAATACGAAAGATGATTTAACTGACTTTGAGAAACTCAGCAAGGCTTACAGTTCTACCATACAACCCTTGATGTCTCTCGCTACGAGCTTAGGCTTTGAAGCTGGCTGGGCTTACTCTCGAAGCTAACTCGCAATCGCTAACAAAGACGCATTCCGCACTCCCGATGGAGTTTTGCTATTGGGAGACTTCAGCACCACCTCTAGCTTTTGGAAGACCTGCGATCGCAGTCCAGCAATCTCAAAATGTTTAACTGAGAACCGCTCAGGCGCTTTCACCAACAATTCAAAATGTTCAGGACCAAGAACAGGAATAAACGTTCCATCCTTGTAAACCCCAATATCCTCGGCTCGGTGAAGTAAGAACGCCGCCAGCAGCAGCGGCACTGCGCCTGCCTTCACGCCATAGGGCGGATATTCTAATTCTCGATAGAGCAAATCTAGCGATCGCTGTTGATCAACTGATGCGATGCAAAAAGATTCTATTCTTTCCCAAACTGTTTCTACTCCAGACTCTAGACGAGGCGGATAGAAATCCCACTCACCCGCTTCCTGTCGATGAATTCCGGTTGCCTCTAAAACTGAGTAGTACATCGCCACTTCAGGACCGTACCCTTCTAGCCCTAATCTTTCAAGATGAGCAGATTTCAGCATTTCTTCGATCAGTTCTCGCCGCGCTTTTGCACCTTGAGACGTTAAATCCCGACGATTGATCAATTCATTGTCGAGACGTAGAGCTAGCGGATAGGTGCGATCGCACAATTCAGAAAGAGCAGCTTGAAACTCACGAGTACTGCAAATCTTGTGTCGTTCTCCATCGACCCAACACCGATTCTGTTTTTCTGCCCAACTAAATGCTTGCTGCATGGTCTCATTGAGCAAGCTACCAGCCAACACTAGGCGATGCCTCACTTCTCGCTTTGCTACACCATCGGACGTTAACTCTGGTGCATCTTTAATTGTTTTAAGCGCTTGCAAATGCTGCGATCGAATCCGAAGTAGATCAAGCTGGTTCGTTGTGATTAAGATCAGAGGTTTACCATCAGCAGTCTGATTAGGGATCTCTCGTGGAGCATCAATATCAAGCCAATAAAGAATTAGCCCATCTGTACCAGGTAGCGACGTTCGCAGATCCCCCAATGAAGTCAGGCTATCCACATAGCGTTGTTCAAAGTAGCGAAGGTTCCCGGTTGTTGTGTAGTGGCGCTGTGCCACCATTGGCTTGAGCGGATGAGTCGCCGTCAAAAGCTCAGCAAGGGAGACTCGCTGCGACTTTTCAATGTGTTCAACGATCTCTGCCTCTACGTCGAAATCTGATCCTTCCCAAATCCGCAGTTCGTCTGCCTGAGAGCGGTAGATAATCGTGCCGCGTTTTTTCAGCAAGTCAATTTGTTTACGCCAATGCTTTAACGCTGTTTTATCATTTGGACGATCGCACAGTGCCAATGAAACCAAGTCAGGTGTTGCCTTGAGTGTTCCTGTTGAAGCAATTAGGTTAAGAATTCCGATGGTTTTCAGTACCTTGAGAATGTCTTCATCTTGCGATCGCGCATCCTGAATTAGAGTCTGAATTTCAACCCAGCGCTGAAGATTTACTTGAGAAGCCAACCCTGCAACAGATTCCACGAAATAATCATATAGCTGATGCAGTTTAAGCGTCGAAAACTCATCTTCTTCTAGCTCGTGAGTTTGAAGGAATCGAGTCAAGGCGTGAGGTTCATCACTCGTTAAAAAGGTGAAGAGCGAGCGATCATTTTGGGCATAGCGAGTGCATAACAGCGGTAGGACTAACGCCGTAATGGGATGCAGTGGATACGTTGAGGCTAAAACTTTCGCAGATACTTCTTGATCAACTAACGTTGCTTGAAGTGCTTGATACCAAAGGTTCGCCTGCTGATTACAGACTAATGAAATCGAATCAGATTGCTCGATCGCTAAGCCAATCAGCCGCGTCATCTGACTCGGAGACTCAGTTAGTTGCAGATTTTCAAACCGCCCCTGAATTTTTGTCCATTCATTTTGCTCGATCGCGGTTAACTGTTCGCTGTAGCCTACAAACGACTGATGCAACAAGCCCAGGAAATAGACCTGATGATCCTGATGGCGCAACTCTTCGATCTGCTGAAGTAAGTACAAATCCTCAGTGCTGCGATGATGAGAAGCATATTCTAAGTTCTTGCCCAACTCATCAATCACCAGCAAAATATCCATACCTGCAATCTGGGCTAGCTGCTGGAGTGTCGTCAACACTTGCTGATTTGTAATCTGGCAGCGACCCACTGCCACCTCACTATCCCAATTCAGGATTGCCTGTATCACTGCTGATCTTCGCTTGCGCGACCCGATTTGCCTTATTCCATTGGCAAGCGCTCGAATAATCGTCCATCCAAGCGGCTCTCTGGCTCCCGCAACGACTGCCCGCAGCAACCCTTCTGTCGGCAAGTACTCTCTAATTGCCTGAAAAATAGGGCTATTTTTTGGCAGTGTCCGTTCTGCGATCGTCCAAGCCGCCTCATCGAATGAGCTGTCTTCTGGAGCGCAGAGCGCAGTTAGATAAAGCGCAAATGCTGATTTACCTGAGCCATATGTCCCAGTGAGAGTCCAGGTACGATGCGCTTTAGGATTACCGATTGCCGTCACGATTCGTTGGAGCGCTTCACTCGATCGCTCTGTCAGAACATATCCCTCAACCGCATCAACCTTGTCAAAATCTCGCTCTAGATTAATAGAGCGATGGTAGCGGCGATGCAGGCTGAAATAGCTTGCTAAAGATTGATTTTTCATCGCCTCACCTCGCTCTGTAATACGTGTTCAGGATATTCGTTGCTTTATCGATCGGCTCATCGCTAAAGAAAAATTCTCGTTTTCCGGCGGCATCGCTGATTCCCAAGGAAGTCTCATCTGCGAATACTGTAATTGCAGCATCCAAGGCGCTTTCTGTCAGACGAAACACCTGCCCAGGGCTACCGGGGTCGTAAAGCAGCTTGCCAATCGGAATTCGCTTTTGTCCTTCCATCGATCGAGCGGCGTAATGTAAACAGGCATAGACGACAACAGCGGCGGGTAACGTTGGCTTTTGCCCCATCCGAAATCCATAAGTGCGAGAATTGCCTGCTGGATAGAGCAACCCCAATTCGGAAAAGGGGCAATCTAGCGAGTCTTCACTGACCGAATTCTTACCGCTCACCTGTTGGGTATAGGTTCGCAGGAGGCAGCTAATATCCTTTCGCAAGGATGACTCTGCCATCCGAGGAGCGATACGATCGCGGTACTCACAAAGCTGATTAAACAATTCCTCAACGGAAAACTCGACGGGGCGAAACTGGTTAAAGACAAACTCCCATGTCGTGGCGTAACAGGGTGGTTCCAGTAGTTTCCAATGCAGTAACCACAAGGAGGCAGGATCTTCTAAGAATGAGTCCCAGCCTGCTTCTGCCAATAATTGAATGCCAAATTCTGTGGGCTGATCAGCTTCCAGCAGCTTAAAGGCTTGACACCAATAGCGAATCGATCGCACCATATTCTTTCCTACGCCCAAGCGAACAGGAGCATCCTCTCGTAGGAAAATTTCCGAATCGGCAGAGGCGCGATCAAACCCTTTCTTGAGCCAACCGAACCGGGGATGAAAGGTCTCATGACGCGCAAACACAACTGGGTTTGAGGCGCTATTGCTGTGGGTGATCTGCTCTACTGCCATAATTAATATAGAACTAATGTATTTATTGTCTATGATTCGAGGCTAATTGAACATTATCCTGATCAAGATAATCGAAGCGGGTTTATTTTACTACAGGTAGCGTTCAAGGAGCGCATAAGAAATTCTCATCACTCCATCCATAGCGGTAAGATTGAGGAAGCCCGACAGCGATAGACTGAACGATGATCCCTGAAGCGGTACAAGTTAACCAACTTTTGCCAAGCGGTAGCATAATGAGTTCCAGTTAGGGCGGACGTGTCACCCAAAGTCTGTGTTGAATGTTTTGTAGCCTTGATGAGTTCAGCACCATCACCAGTGCCTGCCAGCGAAGTCGGGTGGGTAAACTTTTGCCGGATGCGCTTTACGTTCACATTTCAGCCGTCCCAGTTCTCGATCCGCTTTTACAAACATACGAAGCTGAAGCGCGTCAACTCCTCGATTCTGCTGAAGCCGTTACGCTAGTCAAATTTAGTTTTGATAAACCTAGCCTCTCGTATTTAACCTATCCAGAATTTGACAGCGATCCCCATCCAGCGCTGGTCGCTAGCCTTCAGGTTGATTTAGCCAAGCAGGAAGTGAATCACCGGGACTACAGCAGCAGTGAGAACCCTTTCATCTTGCATCGCAAGGAAACGTTCGTTGCTCCAGATTATCCGCGTTACCAACAGTTTGCGGCTCTGACTCGTCAAGAAGAGGCTTTAGGGTTGTTGGATAATTCGCGTGGGATTGGCACTCGTTTGGCGTGGGAAAAACGATTAGCAGCGTTTCGCGTTGCGTTTCAGGGACATACCCTGATTCAGCGATCGCTCCTCAATTCTCAAAGTTCTCAAGTCAAGATCGATCGACACAAAGCTGCGATCAGCCGCAATGACTTTTCTAAACCTGTCCGTCTCGCCTTGGAAGCAAGTCTTTTTCAGAAAGAGACGAGATTCTTTGACTATGGATGCGGTCAGGGCGGCGATTTGGAGCGGATCGCCAAATTGGGTTATCCCAGTTCAGGTTGGGACCCTTATTATCAACCGGATACCCAATTGGTGACAGCCGATGTCGTGAATTTGGGCTACATCATTAATGTAGTTGAATCCCAAACAGAGCGGCGAGAGGCTCTAATTAAAGCTTGGGAACTTACCCAGCAAGTTTTGATTGTGGCAGCGCAGGTATTGATCGCGCAGGGCAATAGCCAAATTGCCTATGGAGATGGCATTATCACCAGCCGCAATACCTTTCAGAAATATTACGACCAGGAAGAACTCAAGCTTTACATCGACCAGGTGCTAGGAGTAGACGCGGTTCCGGTTGCGCTAGGGATTTATTTTGTCTTTCGAGATGAGGCACAAGCACAGAATTTCCGCGCCGCTCGGTTTCGATCGCGCGTCAGCGTCCCCAAAGTGCAGCTTCAGAACAAGCGATTTGAAGATTACAAGGATCAGCTCGCGCCACTGATGACTTTCTTCACCGAGCGGGGACGATTGCCCACGCTGGAGGAATTGCCCGAAACGGAAACCCTCAGCGCGGAGTTTGGCAATCTCCGCCGTGCGTTTCAGATTGTCTTGCAAGCCACGAATCCGCAAGAATGGGATGAGATTAGCAATCGCCGTCGCCAAGACTTGCTAGTTTACCTGGCGCTGAGTCATTTTGGTCATCGTCCCAAGATGCGAGATTTGGCAAGCGTGATTCAGACCGACCTCAAGAGTCTGTTTGGAGGCTTTCAGCAAGCCTGCACAGCCGCAGATCTCATGCTCATGAGTTTGGGCAATTTGGACGTAGTGGCAGAACGATGTCAAAACAGCCCGATCGGGAAGAAGCTAGCGAATTCCCTTTGGGTTCATCTATCCGCGATCGACACTCTTGATCCGCTCCTTCGCCTCTACGAAGGCTGTGCGTCGCGCACGATTGGTCGCCCTGAAGAAGCGAACGTGATTAAATTTCACTGTCGGAAGCCTAAAATTACGTACCTGGTTTATCCAGACTTTGATGCTGATCCCCATCCTGCGCTGCACACGAGTATGCAAATTGATTTACGAGATTTGCATGTCCATTACCGCGACTATGATTCAGCCGAAAATCCACCTGTGTTGCATCAAAAGGATTTGCTGGTCACGTCGGAGTATCCCGGTTATGAGAAGTTTGCCAAGCTCAGTCGGCAGGAAGAGGATTGGGGATTGTTGGAGGATTGGAAACGGATCAGCGATCATAGAGGGTGGCGATCTTGCCTAGAGGATCATTGTGCTGAGTTGAAGGGGCATCGAGTGGTGTGGCGCAAAGACGCTGATCCATATCGAGTGAAATTGGTGCGATCGACAATCCGAGCAAAACAAGCGGAACGCAAAAGTTAGGAATGCAACAATTAATTTATTTCGATCTAAAACAGGAAGAGTACTATGCCAAGTCCAGACTTTCAAGTTATTCAATGGATTAAGAGAATTCGGACAAGGCTCAATCCAGAGTGGAAAGAAGAATACAAGTCTTTACTGATTTTGTCTGTACTTGAACTTTTGAACAACCAACCTGATCATCCCAATAAATTCGAGTACACTGAGCTTTTTAATTTCTTCAAAACCTTAATTCCAGAGCGAGCTAGTAACCAAGTTCTTGAGCGGCAGTTCTCCAACCCATATATCAGGCTCCGAAGTGATCAAGAACCTTTACAGGTTTGGATACCTCAACCCTCAGAAGGTGTTGATATTGAGACGATTAACCCTGCTTACCCAGCATCGGTTAGGCGAGGTGTACCTTATATCAAAATCAACGATGAGGTCTGGTCTTCCTTTCAATCTCAATCAGTTCGGGACACAATTCGCGAAGAAATAAGTGAGAGATTATCTCCGTCAGACAATCAAGGTCTGCTGTTTGACCAAATCGAAGATATTCAAGGCAATGACACTCCTGCTGAAATAGAAGTTTCTGGTTCGCCAGAAGCTGCTTACCTGACTCCGAATGCTTCTGAGCAAGGTGCTATAAGTTCTCCAGAAGATACAGTTTCAGTCTCATTTGCTGAACAAGAAGTTAATTCTGGTCAGATGTTGCATCAATCAGCATATTCACTAGAAGACTGTGCGAACGCGACGTATCTGCCAGAGGAAAAACTAGGTCAGTGGATTAAAGTAATCAAACGCAAGAAGCAAGCCATATTGTATGGTCCGCCTGGTACAGGTAAGACTTTCATTGCAGAGCATTTGGTTCGTCACATCACTGGTGAAAGTGGCTTTCACGACGTAGTGCAGTTTCATCCAGCCTACAGCTATGAAGATTTTATTCAAGGGATTCGTCCAGTCTCCACTAGATCTGGCACTTTGACCTATCCATACAAGAATGGTAGATTTCTAGACTTCTGCGAAAAGGCAAAAAATTATCAGGGGATCTGCGTCCTCATTTTGGATGAGATGAACCGTGCAAATCTTGCTCAAGTTTTCGGCGAATTGATGTACTTGCTAGAATATCGTGATAAAAAAATTCCTTTGGCAAGCGGCAAGCTTTTTGAAATTCCTCGAAATGTGATTGTTATTGGCACAATGAACACGGCTGACCGATCTATCGCTTTGATAGACTACGCACTGCGTCGCAGATTTGCGTTTATTGCTTTACAACCTGATTATGATGTGTTGAGACGATCCCACGCAGGAAAAGAATTGCCTTTCTCGATAGAGAAGCTTATCGAAACTCTAGAATCTCTCAATCGAGAAATTGATGATCCGAGTTATGAAATAGGATCATCCTTTTTCCTGTGCGATGACCTAGCTGAAAACATCGAAGTCATATGGAAAACAGAGATTGAGCCATATTTAGAAGAGTATTTTTTCACACAACGCCAAAGGTTAGATCAATTTAGATGGGGCGCTATTATGTCTCAGATAGGATTGTGAGACATGAACAAACGAATAATTGAGCTAGACGAATATGCTCCGCTTCAACTGTCCCAGGAATTGCTACCTCTTCACATTGGAAAATTTCTTAGAAGTCGGTATGGAAATAAGATTTCTGTGGAGTTTCCTTCTGCTGGAACAGACCATCAGTGGAGGTTAATTTCTAGGGGTTGGGTCGGCTTCATTCCTCTAAATTCACAAATCACATTGAGGTTAATTCCGAAGGTCGAGATTAGCAATTTATTTCAGATGTTAGAGTACGCCTATGGCTTGAATATTAGCTTTCAAGACAATTTAGTTAATTGCGCTACTATTGAAGGCTTTTATGAGCGCCTAGCTGAACTTTTAGCATCGAAAGTACTAAGAAAAGCACAAAAAGGATTTTATCAAACGTATGTTTCAGCAGCCGAACGCCTTCCTCGTGTTCGAGGGCGCATAGATATCAAACACGCAATCTACAATCCGTGGGAAGTAAACTTAAAATGCTGCTATCAAGAGCTTACTGGTGATGTTCCAGAGAACCAAATTTTAGCTTGGGCGCTGTTCCTAATTGTCAATAGCGGTTTGTGTTCTCACAGCTTGCCGCTAATTCGCCAATCATATCAGGCGCTACGAGGTATAGCCACAATATATCCATATAGCTCATATGACTGCACGAACAGAAGTTACAACCGCCTGAATGAAGATTATCATCCATTACACGCACTATGCAGATTTTTCGTAGAAAGCACCGGAGCTAGTCATTATTTAGGAGATTACACCATGCTTGCTTTTCTAGTAAACATGGCTCAGCTTTTTGAAGTATTTGTCGCCGAGTGGTTGGCTCAGAACTTGCCCGCAGGCTATGCTTTAAGGAAGCAAGAAAGAATTTTGATTGAGCCTAGGGAAAATCGCTTTCTCAAAATTGATTTAGTAATATACGACACAAGAAGTGGTTCAGTATATTGTGTCCTGGATACTAAGTATAAACGGAAAATTAGTGATTCTGACTTATATCAAATCACTACTTATGCTGTGACCAAAGAGGTGAGCAAAGCAGTTTTAGTATATCCACAAGATTTTGGCAGAAATGCAGTTTATAAAATGGGAGACATTCGAGTTCAGGCAATCGCGTTTGCACTACAGGGCGATTTGCAGAGAAATGGGCAAGAGTTTATAAGTGCGCTTTTCAACAGTTAGCGATCCTCGGAGGTAGCAAGGATTCACTTCAATCGCTCTCTTTAGATCAAGCTGAGATCGCTTCGCTACTGCTTGGGCAGATGCTGCTGAGCAGCGCATTCAAGACGTGCAACAAAATAAAATCAACTCAATTCCTGCTGATCAAGTGTTTCAAGAATTGCGGAATCGGAACTTCTAATAGTTTGCGAGCTTTATCCATCGGTTATGCCCTTTAATGCAGACCCGGCTACTTGAGCGATCGCTCCATCTAAACCTGCTCTTTCGTCAACTCAACCCAACGCTCAATCCCTTGCCGCGTTGGAACTCCCTTTTCTGTAAACGTCCAAACTTCTCGCTTGTGCTGTGCCCCATAGCTGATGTGAATCGGTCGATCGCTGCCATAAAAATACAGTGAATCAAACGGCGATCGCTGCTCCAAAATCCAGTCCACTAAGAGATCGCTCTCCACCCCTAGAATCCGAAAATCACAGGCAGCCCCTAAGCGATCGCAGTAATACTTGCCACTCCGATTTACCTCATGCACCATGTGCTGATCTCGACTGGGATCAACCCGACCATTCTTCATTCTGGTCTCCGGGTCTTTCTGGCTCAGAAACCGCTTCAAATCCTTTGAGCAAAAGCCATACGTAAGCTGAAATCGCTCTCTCCCGAAGTGAGCAATGATTGGATCAAGGAGATGCAGACACAGAGCCTCCAACGCTGGAATCGTCTCTTCCAGATTTTGCGGATAAGGGTCAATGAGATCTGCATACTTGCGGTAAGTCTGGGTGCAAGTGCAAAATTCCTGCAAAGTGAGGGACTTTCCCAATAATTTTTCGTGCATTCAATCGCAAGCCTCCTGAATCGGGCATCCTCATTCTGTAGACAGTTTAGAATTTTCTCAACATAGAGCATGGCTGCCCCCCTAACAAAATCCAACTTCATGAGTGGTCTACAATGCCACAAGCAACTTTGGCTGACAGTGAATGAGCCACATCGAGCAACTGCCGTCACTCCGGCCCAGCAGCGCATCATTGATCAAGGTGAGGACGTTGGACGATACGCGCGTCAGCAGTTTCCAGATGGACAATTAATAGAAGGGAACAGAGTCGAAGCAATTCAAGCCACTCAGGATGAGATCGCTGCTGGAGCCTCTTGCCTATTTGAAGCTGCCTTCAGTTTCGACGGTTTATTCGTCCGATGTGACATTCTCCAAAAAACTTCGGTAGACATCTGGGAATTGGTCAAGGTTAAATCTTCTAGCAAAGTCAAAGACGAGCATCAGTGGGATATTGCCATTCAAAAATACGTTCTGATTAAAGCAGGTTTGTCTGTTGGTGCAACAAAACTGATGCACATCAATACTCAAACCTGCTTCTTTCCAAACTTGACGAACCTATTTGAGATCGCAGATGTCACCGCCGAAGTCGAGCTTCTCCTGCCTCAGATCCCTGACAACCTGCGGCAATTCAGGGCAATCTTAACTGAGAATCTAGAGCCAACATTAGAGATCGGAAAACACTGCGCTAATCCTAATCCTTGTTCCTTCACAACCGATTGCTGGAAGCACGTTCCAGACGTTTCTATTTTCACGATTCCTCGACTGGATTGGAAGAAAAAAGAGGCACTCATCACCCAGGGAATTTTGGCGATCGCAGATCTCCCCTCTGATTTCTCCCTCACGACAAACCAACGCACCTACGTCGATAGCATCCTGAACGATGAACCTTACGCTGACGGAGACGCTATCGCTGCTAGCCTCGCAGACCTCACCTACCCAATTCATTTCTTCGACTTCGAGGCACAAAACCCTGCAATTCCTAGATTCGACGGTTTGAAACCCTACGAACAATTTCCCTTCCAATATAGTTGTCACGTCTTGCACAGCGATGGGAGCATTGAGCATCGTGAATATCTTCACATCGACAGTTCCGATCCGAGACTTGCGCTCCTTGCCGCTTTAGCGATCGACATTGCTCCGGTAGGTTCTGTTATCGTTTACCACCAATCCTTTGAAGCCAGCCTACTGCGAAAACTGGCTCAGAACTTTCCTATATACGCAAAGCATTTGGAATCGATCGCCGATCGCCTGTGGGATCTCGAAGAAGTTTTCAAAAAACACTATAAGCACCCTGATTTTCGAGGCTCAACTTCGATCAAAAAGGTTCTTCCGACTTTGGTTCCCGATTTAAGCTACAAAACCCTCTCAGTTCAGCGAGGTGATCAAGCCCAAACCGTCTGGGATGAGATGATTTTTTGTACAGATCAAGCCCAGAAAACTCAAGCTATCGCAGACCTACAAGCCTATTGCCAACTTGATACCCTAGCGATGGTTGAAATTCATCAAGCACTACTCAAACTCACTGACTTCTAGAATGATGATTGTCCGAATCATTCGGAATAGAACTTGTGGAGATGCAGTCGCAACTTATTTAACTCAGCCTGCTTTGGGCTATTTCCTTGCACAATCTCAATCAAACGATCGCTCGGCTGAATCCCAACCTCTTGAGAAAATCGTGCGATCGTCGCCGAGTTCACGCTGCCATATCGAGATTCAATTTCATCCACGATCGCATCCTGAACCGTCCTCGGCAAAAAGCGCTCCTCCGTTGATACGGGTAGTTCAGATTTTCGAGACCGCTTTGAGGACGGAGGGACGTTGAGTAGCCCGATCGCCGATTGTAGAATTTGTAGAATTTCTGGTCGAGTGTCCGGCAGGCGTTGAAGTAGCTGTGAGATCGCCGCTTCCAAAACCCTAAGTAATTCCTGAGTTGGTAGTGTTGGCAGCTGTTCTAGAACGAGTTGGGCTTCTGATTGGGTAGGCGCTTCAAGTCCCAAACACGTTCTCAGACCGATGCTTCCTCTCAGATAAGCCCGAATCGCGTCGGCTGAAATTCCAGACCCGTGACTCAGCTTCTCCACACCTTCCTCGTTGATACCGCCTTGACCGCTTTCCCAACGCCGAATCGTGCTGTGCGTTACACCAAGCTGAGAACCAAAGACATACGTGCTGGCATCGCCGCGTAAGCGTCGAACTAATCGAGCAAGTCGCTGACTGCGATCGTTCTCCTGTAACACCTGAATTCATTACTTTTGTTGAACAATCCAACACTAGCACCGAAACACATCTATCAAGTCTCAATTATTAGAATTAAGAAATTCTAAATAAATAGAACTTTCTAATCTTAACTATGGTACTTTTGTTCTATGTAAAGCAGTCCTTTGTCTCCAAGCACCTGGAGATTCATCTCATGCCTCATCCAAAACGGCAATCCTTAACGCCCAGAAAACGGTCAACCGAACGTCAGCTTGCGCTTGCCCGTCGAAGTCGATCTATTAAATCTTCCTGGTTACACGTTCTCTCACTCGATCTGGTCGCGCTCTATCAAGCGGATCGCTCTCAAGACGCACCTAATCCAAGCGTTCGCAATAGATCTCAAGCTACTCCGTGGAACTCGAATTCTGATTTCAGCGATCGACACCCTACGACCGCTTCTCACCCCGATCCGACTGAGATTGCAGATTCAGGTCAAGAGACTCGCAATCTTGTTGCACCCAAAAACATTAGTCAGTCAAATGCCACGCTGACGATCGCTGCACGGTGTTTGGCATTTGTGCTGGGCATTCTCATTCGCTACGCCCTGATTCTCTATTTTCAACGGTGGGCAATTCTTCTTTTAGGCATCCTGGTTGCGATTAGCGGCATCAGTGTTCTGATGGTCGTGGTCTTTGTCCCTCGGAAGAAGAAATTGCTCTGGAATTTAAGCTGTCTTTTTGGAGGGCTGCTGGTCGCAGTGTTGTTCCTATGAGCCATTCACCCAAACAGCGATATCTGAAAATTTCAGTTGCTCTACTGGTTGTGGGCGCGATCGCCGCTGCCTCTATCAAGCTCCTCTGGCAATTTAATCCAGCTCTGGTTTCAATTGGAGCATTCACTCCTGTTGATGAACTTCAGTGTGCAGAAATGGTCACACCGAATGCACTGCTCAGCCGAGAACGTGTTTTGAAGCTGATGACGATCGTGGAGGGAGCCAGCAAAGCGGGAGTTCGAGGGGTCTTGAAAGCTCCTTACTGCAAGTTGAAGCCGATGACGGTGCGTGCAGGAGCGATCGCTGAACGGGAAGTCTACCCGCTTGAGTTTGACCCGACCATTTGGGCGGTCATTCTCTACGAAGACAACAACTATGTGGGAGTTCGATTGGTGCCGCGAACTCAGCAGTGTTCCAGTTCTGCACTTTAGCCATCAAGGAGCTTTGCCGGATGGACAGCAAGTTTTGGGCATGTTTGTTTGCAGGATTGATGGGTGGCAATCTATCGGCTTGTGGTTTGAGTAAGCCTCGGTTATCCGCTGCTGCCAAGCCAATGAAGATTCAGACTTATCAGAAATGGGAGCTTCAACGCGGCGATCGAGTTCACAACCAACCCGTTGTGAGCGCTCTCGGTGATCTGGCGATCGAGACAAATGGGAAACCGACCTATGCACCGATGAACGGGGAAGCCAAGCGGGATCAAACTGGGTGTGTGCTGTTTTCTGGGACAGAGCTTCCGGGTTATCTGTTTCGATTTTGTGGGCTGACTACTGCAAAGGTCGGAACGCTGCGGAAAGGGCAGGTGATGGGAACGGCAGATCTTTTGGTATTCGCAACTTTTCGGAAGCAATCGAATGGCACTTGAGCGTTTGTAGAACCTAGTAAAGCGACGATCGAGCAAATCTTAAAGCGCAGTTAAGCAAGAGGCTGCAATGGCAATGGAAGAAGGCTTTTTCATTCAGGTCGTTGAGGGACACCACTCACCATTTGATCCAGTGCTGGAAAGATTCCCAGAGGGGTTTCCCGCGCTGATGCTGGCAGATCAGGTGACTGGAAAGCTGTATCCTGCCCGATTCAAGCGAGATAAGAGCGGTGATATTTTTTGGCTCGTAGATCGTAAGCAGGTGCGTCTCGATCAGTGGATGATGCTCGATGCGCTGTATGGACAATGTATCGACTGTCTGTGGGTAAATTGGGAGTTATATGCAGAGTTAACGGGTGAACTTTTACCCGACGAGCGATCGGGGGATGAAGATTCGATTTACCCGTTGCTGGTTGAAACTGCTAATGTCCCGATCGTGATGTTTGGCAGTTACTTTGGTATTTCTGAGCGGTGGGTTGAGAAGAGTGATCCCCGCATTCAACGGATTGTTGAAGCTCAGACGGTTTTGAAATTTAACTCTGCCAGACTGTAGACGCGAAGGGATATAACGAATTGCAGAGAGACATAGAACTGCAACCAGTTCGTAAACAGTTATGGCAACCGTAACTCAATGAAGATGTGAATGTATAACGCTTCAGAAACACCAATACGATTAAACAGGAGAACAACCGTGACTCAACACTTGAACATCTACGCATCTTCCTGCCCAGCGCTTGAGATGGATCGGCTTGTGACTTACATCGCACAGAACACGATCGATTCTGAGCAGTCGCTGATCCAACCTGATGAAGTTCCCGCCGTCGTCAATTGCTTGATTCAACGGTTAATTTGGCAACATACTCATTTGGATCAAGTCCTGCAAGAAAGTTTAGATGACTTGCGGTTTAGCGTCTGATCCAAATCCTGAGTTACTGAATGAATTTTAGAATCTGTTCAGCCATCACGTCCGGTTGCTCCAAATGAGGATTATGCCCACAGTGCTTGAGCCAAACAAGCTGGCTACGGTCGATCGCGCTGTGGAATTTCTCGGCATCCTGCGTACCCAACACATCATCTGAGTCTCCCCACAAAATCAGGGTAGGATGCTGAATTTGGTGAATCCTCGCCTCTAACCCGGAGTAACCCCGCTTTTGGTGAAAGAAATGATGGCATCACTCCAACCGGGCATCTCGTGATGCATCAACGAACAGCGAATGGCATCCACCATCTGAATGTCAGGAGTGGGCATTGCCTCTGCTGCTGCTAACGCTGCCCATTTTCGCCAGCGCAACCACTCAGCGGCGATCGTGTCGAGGGGTGAAAAAAGCCATTGCCCGATCGCAAAACTGCCCGAAAAGCCCACGCTATCGATTAGCACTAATCGACTGACGCACTCTGGATAGGTCAGGGCGAAGTCAATTGCCACCGCCCCTCCCAAAGACGCACCGACAAGAACCACAGGTTGGTGAATGAGGGTTTGCCACACTTGATACAGGTGTTGCCGAATCGAAGCGGGATTGATGGACACTCCGCTCACTCGCTGAGTGAACCCAAAGCCGAACAAATCGACTGCCCACGTTTGCGTTTGACGAGCTAACCGAGGCAGGAGACAGCGAAATTCAAGCAGCGAACTGTCAAATCCGTGCAGCAGCAGAATGGGAGGATTGCCGTGCCCTTGATGCACGCAGGCAGTCGAGATAATCTGAGAAGTCGGTGCGAGTGCGATCGCGGGATGCTCGATCTGCTGGATTAAGGAAATTGCCTCTGGATCTCGAAGCTGCTAACCTGGGAAGAAAAGCGGTGCATCATGTCCTTGAGCTTAACGCAGGCTCATGCAGGGCGAGATACCTGCCTGGTCTATCGGGTGAACTATGTAACCGAAGATTGGCTACTCTTGAGCATTGTCGCTTCGAGCCGCTTCTAGGATTTCTAAGTGCTGTGGACATTTAGCATCATTGAAGCGATGAACTCAATAGACTCGCAATTTTATTGTGACCCACTAAACCTCACGATGAAAGGCATAGCGAATGATCACTCCGATGGATGAAACGATGATCACTGTGAATGTGAGCATCATGCCGATGATTCGATAGCGAAAGTTCTCTTTGACTTGGCTGACCCCAACTGCATGGGTGATGCGTCCGATCACGAGGGTGCTGCCCAGAAGGTGAATCCAGAGGCTGGTTTGCGTCTGAATTTCTAAGAAATAGATTAAGAGGAGTGAAAGCGGGACATATTCCGCAAAGTTTGCATGAACGCGGGAGGCTCTCATTAACGTGGGCTGATCTCCATTCCCGATCGCGACCCCTAGTCGCCTTCTCAGCAAGAGTGTGCGGATACTCAGTGCGACGAACACAAGACCGAGAATCGCTGCATAGATTGGGGTGGTTAGCATTATTTTGTTAAGGGGTATGATTTCCTGGCTCATGTCTCCGCTTCACAACTACGAAACGTTGAAATTTAAGGCGGCTCTTTTCTCTCCTTCTCAACTGCCTGACGTTTGACAGCTTGCCCGATCGCGTGAATCGCTTCGTCACACCAAGCCACCCACTCTTCTTGATACCGAATGCCACGACGAATGACTAAGTGCATATAGAGATCCTTCAGTTCCAGCGAATCGAGATGCTGGGAAAAATGCTCATCTAATTTCTTGACGTGTTGCACCATTTCAAGGTGTAGTTGTCGCCGCCGTTCAATTTCGCGGATCACACCCTGAGAGGGAACAAGATGACCCGCCAATCCCATCACACCTAGGTCTTCACGAATGGCGGCAGGTTCGCAGGGTTTTGCTAACCAATCGAGCAACTCTTGGTGCCCTTGATCGGTGATGGAATAGATTTTTTTATCGAGTCGTCCCGGTTGAGGAATTGCCTCATAAGTGACGCTGCCCTGCTGTTCTAGCTTGGTTAGTTCGACATAGACTTGCTGCTGACTTGCTTTCCAAAAGCAACTACCAAACCCTTCCGCAAACTCTTTGGCAACGTCATAGCCGCTCAAAGGCTGACGTGATAGGAATGCCAGGATGGTGTGCTTGAGTGCCATAACCAAAACTCTACTTGACGGATTCAATAGGTTGAGCATACCTTGATTATTGTATTCAAGTTTTTGAATACAAAAAATGGAATAAATAGGATCAACCTTTGAGGAAACCTACAATGCCAGAAGAAACCGTGGACAATCCCAGAGTCATTGCATTTCCGCCTGCGCTTTTTGCTGGAACACTCACGATCGGACTCTTGCTTCAGTCTATTTTTCCGGTTCCGTTGCTGCCGCGATTGATTGCGATCGCATCCAGCGTAGTCATACTGGTCGGCGCAGCTTTGGTCGCAATCTCAGCTTTTCGTGCAATGCGCCGCGCACAGACAGCCGTTAATCCTTCTCAACCAACAACAGCGATTGTCTCCAACGGAGCGTTTAGTTTCAGCCGCAACCCGATTTACTTATCCTTGACGCTGCTTTACATTGGTATCTCGCTGCTTTTTAATGCACTCTGGGGGCTGTTGCTTCTGCTTCCGCTGATGATTGTGGTGCAAAACGGCGTGATCAATCGCGAAGAGCATTATTTAGAGCAAAAATTTGGTGATGAATACTTGCGCTACAAGACAAGTGTGCGGCGTTGGATTTAACCATTTGGAGTTAACCACAAAGGGAGCCGGATATGAACAATGTTAGTTGGGGCGCTAAATGGCGATCGCCCTACTTGAAGCGCAATGCTTGGGGTTGGCTGTCTCTTGCTAGTCGGCGGCGGAGTGCTGCTTATCGAGTCTGGCTCAACCGCCCGATTCAGCCCTCGATAGCTGTCACTACTGCGCCCACGATCGAGACAGTCTCGGCTCTGGGGCGATTGGAGCCAGAGGGCGAAGTCATTCAAGTGTTTGCGCCTATATCCTCCGAGGGTGCGCGAGTGGAAACGCTCAGAGTGAGCCACGGTCAGCAAATTCGCGAAGGCGATGTTGTTGCAGTTTTAGATACCTATGAGCGTCGGCAGGCAGCTTTTCAGGAAGCACAAGAGCAGTTAAAAGTCGCTCAAGCTCGGCTGGAGCAAGTAGAAGCAGGTGCAAAATCAGGAGAAGTTCGGGCACAGGCGCGAGTCGTCGATCGCCAACAGGTTGAACTCCAAACTGAAACCATTGCTCAAGAAGCCACGATCGCCCGTCTGCAAGCCGAACTTCGCAACGCAGAACTTGAAGAGCGGCGCTATCAAACGCTTTACACCGATGGAGCCGTTTCTGCTTCGTTGCGCGACGGGAAGCAATTGACCGCTGATACTGTGCGGCAACAACTCAACGAGGCACGAGCGAATCTGAGCCGAATTCAGTTATCGCGACAGAAGCAGGTGGCTGAGGCGCAAGCGACACTCGACCAAGTTTCAGAAGTGCGTCCGGTCGATGTGAAGGTGGCACGATCGCAAGTCGCACAAGCACAGGCGAGTATAGCAAGGGCACAGGCAGAGTTGAATTTGGCAACGGTGCGATCGCCTCAAGATGGACAAGTTCTCAAAATCCAGACTCGTCCTGGAGAGTTAGTCGGAACTCAAGGCATCATCAGCCTGGGGCAAACTCAGAAAATGGTCGCAGTCGCCGAAGTTTACGAATTGGATGTTAGCCGCATTCGAGCAGGGCAGACGGCAACCGTCACCAGCAAAAATAATGCGTTTTCGGATGTGCTGCGCGGCAAAGTGGTCGAAGTCGGACTGGAGATTAACAAACAAGATGTTCTCAATACCGATCCAGCCGCTCAGTTTGATGCGCGGGTCGTGGAAGTGAAAGTGCTATTGGATGAGCCATCGAGTCGGAGAGTTTCAGGTTTAACAAATTTGAGTGTTCAAGTTTTGCTGAATGTCAAATCTTGAGGAAATTGCATGACTAAAATGGCGCAGAAAAAGAAACCACTGTTTCTATCCTGGCTTCAGTTACGGAAAGAACGAGCGCGTTTGATCGTCGCGATCGCGGGCATTAGCTTTGCCGATGTGCTGATGTTTTTGCAAATGGGCTTTCGAGGCGCGTTGTTTAGTAGTGCAGTCGAGTTTCACAACAGTCTGAACGGTGAACTGGTCATGCTGAGTGGGCGATCGCGATCGCTGATTTCCCTTGATCGATTTACCGAGCGCCGACTCTATCAGGCAGCAGGCGTAACGGGCGTTGCATCGGTCAGTCCGGTCTATCTCAATGCGATTCAGTGGCGCAATCCTGAGAACAAAGAGATTTGGGATATTTACGCGATCGGCATTAACCCAGAACATCAAGTGATGAATGTTCCTGGTGTAGAAGCCAACCGTGCGAAACTGCGCGAACCCGATACAGTCCTGTTTAATTCAGGCTCTCGTCAAGAATTTGGAGCGATCGCTCAACGGTTTGAAGCAGGAGAGTCAATCACAACCGAAATCAATGAGCGTCAAGTGCAAGTCCGGGGATTGTTCAAACTGAGTCCAACATTTGGCATTAATGCTTACTTGGTGACGAGCGATGTCAACTTTTTACGCATGGCTAATTTTCGTCAAGGTGGACTGATTGATGTTGGAGTCATCAAACTAAAACCGGGTGCAGAGGTTCAAACGGTTTTGGCAGAGTTGCGATCTCGCTTGCCCAATGATGTCAAAGTCATGACGCGAGAAGACTACGCGAAAGCAGAAGTCGCCTTTTGGAACGCCAGCACGCCTGTAGGCTATACCTTTGATTTGGGTGTGGTGATTGCTTTTATTGTCGGTGCAGTGATCGTCTATCAGATTCTCTACAGCGATGTGACGGATCATTTGCCCGAATATGCCACGCTCAAGGCGATGGGATTTCGCGATCGCTATCTGCTCGTTGTCGTGTTTCAAGAGTCTCTGATTTTAGCAGCACTTGGATTCATCCCTGGCACCTTAATCGCCTTGGGCATTTATCGGATCACCAATATTGCCACCATGCTACCAATGGCGATGGATTTAGGGCGAATTGTGTTTGTTTTCATTCTCACTGCAATTATGAGTTCGTTCTCTGCGGCAATGGCAGTCCGTAAGCTACAAACCGCTGACCCTGCCGATATCTTTTAGGAGTCGAGTATGTCCAGATCGCGAGAAATAAATGCTGTTGTCCCTTCTGAGCCTGCTATCTCCATCACCCATCTCAATCATTACTACGGTCAAGGGTCACTCCAAAAACAGGTCTTGTTTGATATTAATCTGCACATCGATCGGGGCGAAATCCTGATCATGACCGGACCATCGGGTTCTGGTAAAACCACATTGTTAACGCTCATGGGAAGCTTACGATCGATTCAGGACGGGCAGTTAAGCATCTTAGGACACGAATTACTCAATGCCAGCAAAGAGCAGATGACCCTCGCCCGTCGTGATATTGGCTATATTTTTCAAGCGCATAATCTATTGAGCTTCCTCACGGCGTATCAGAATGTTGAAATGGCGTTAGAAATTCATGATGTAACAGTAGCCGAGGCAGATACTCGGATTCGGGCTGTTCTGACCGCCGTGGGCTTGGAGGATCGAATGAGCTACTATCCAAGTAATTTGTCGGGCGGACAAAAACAGCGAGTGGCGATCGCTCGTGCCTTGGTGAGTCAACCTAAAATTATTCTGGCAGACGAGCCAACAGCAGCACTCGATAAGCAATCGGGTCGCGATGTGGTGGACATCATGCAACAATTAGCAAAAGAGCAAGGTAGCACCATTTTGCTTGTCACCCACGACAACCGGATTCTTGATATTGCCGATCGCATCATCTACATGGAAGATGGATGCTTGGTGAATCATTCTGATGTTGCTGCAATTGTTCAATAGGCTTTGGGTCTATTATCTCAATAACGCCAAGAATCCTAGAAGGCGCTCAAAGCGACACCACCTCTCTTCATATAGCTCACAGCCCTGTCATCCCGTTATCGCTCCTGTTCGCTCGATCGAGCCAGCTTAAGTGAGGTTGGCGGTTGCTTTGCTTGTTCGCGGAGGCGATTGGCTTCTTTGTAAAAGCATTCAAAATCCTCAGCCCCGATCGCTTTCTGAGCAGGTTGAATTTTTCCGCCTTGGTGATCTAACAGCGTTTGCCCTGCTTTCTTGACCATGATGCGTTTTTGAGTGCCGTGATAGAACAGTTGATAATCGGGTTTGCGAGAGGAATATTGATAAGTCGTCTTGCCGTCTACCAGAACTGCTGTTCCTTTGTATTTGAGAATGGTCTTTGCGTCTTTGGCAAACTGTTCAAGCTTGGTATGATAGCTCTCTGCGTCTTGGGTCAGGTGGGTCAGTGCTGCCGCTGAGAGCGAAACATCGGAATTCCGAATGGTTGGGTCTGTGGTTGCGGCTGACGTTTTTGCTTTGAAGTCTTCAGCTAATGCTTGAATCCGATCAAGGTATTTCTGAGAGCGACCGATCTCTCGCGCCTCGAAATACCATCGCTTAAATTCCTGAAGACAGGGATGATGAGCGTCTGACTGGGCTACCCACTCCGTTGGCTGCGGATTATGCTGATGAGTTGATTGCTGGTAGGGCTGCACCGAGCTGGTTATTTCGGAGATTAGTTCTACCTGCGGCTGCGATTCGATGGGAAAGCGCCATCCGTCTGCTTTTGCCCATGCGCCGAGAGTCGCGATCGTAATCCCGCCATTCTCTTGAAAGCGATTCCAAACGTATTCACACTCGCCAGGTCGATATTTTTGGCTTTGGGTACTCCAGCGATCCCACTCCAAGAATAGATTGGGACTGACACTGTGTAATGCCATCCCGACTTTTAGCCAACTCTCGCGATCCTCTGCCCGATGAGGCTGTAGTGCGGTCAGATAGCTCAGTGCCCAATCCCGATCTGTCCAATTGACCTGAATGGGAGGGTGAGCAAATGAGGGAATCTGCTCAACAGATACAGGTTTTGTTTCCACAAGCATTCGGTCGATCACCCAATTGGGGACTGTGGTAATCTCAGTCTCTTGGGGTGACCTCAACCAGCGATATTGCCCGGTGGTGGGATGTGCAGACGGTGGCAAGACTGACTGCAATCCTTGCCAGCGGAGTTCGACGTGTTCTTTCTTTCCGTCTTTGCCCTTCATGCCTGTCGGGATTTTGCGAGACTTGATCAGCGACCATAGCTCTTGTGGAACGAGAAATAGATGTTGCGCTCTACCGACTCGTCCTGATGTAAAGGAAACAGTTTCAGGAAGGTCGGTTCCGCCGGAGAGTTCGAGCATTTTGGCGTGGGCTGAGACTCCGTCGAGGTCGATCGCCACAATGCCGCCAGAGACGCTTCCAGTTCGGAGTCCATAGCCGCTTGCACCGTTCCTAATTTCATTCGTCAACTCATCTCTTGATAGTGGGCTTTCCGTTTGCCAGCTTGTTCGATAAGATGCTTTATGAGCATCTACTGGCGTGAGTGCCCAAGCATTGGGGATTTGTTCGAGTTCTGTGATTAGTTGTGTTTGAAGTTCTGTGAGTGGAGATTGTAGTAACTGCTGTGACGGGGCTGGAATTGCTTGTGGAAGATTCATGGTGGCAGTGGTGTAGAGGTCTGCTAATTCTTGGTAGACGGTAGCGAAAATTGGTTGGGAGTCCTGCAACTGAGCGATCGTGGAACGTGGATCGGGTTGAGTCAGAATCTCTATGATTTGAGCAGGTTGCAATAGGCGTTTAAGTTCATCGGATAAGGTTTCAAATCGCGATGCCCAAAATGCTTGAGAAGCAGGACTGGTAGTACTTGCGGGAAGGGAGTTGTCTGGTGAGATTAGCTCGATCGGGGCACTTTCTTCCGAAATTGGTATTTCAGCTTCAGAGATCGCTTCAAGCGTTGGCTCGACTTCGTAGGATGCCTGTCCTATGGTTACTTCAGAGTTGCTCTCTGCTTCCTCCACAAAACTCGAAGGAATATCTGCCTGAAATGCTTGTTCAAGCGACGAAATCACTTGAGTGTTAACGGGTTGCACAAAGGGAACATAGTCCGCTTTCGCCTCGAACTGATTTTGCTCAATCAACTGGAGCGAAGGAAGCTCGATGCCCAGCATGTCGCGAGCTTTTTGGCGTTGCTCGAAAGCGGATAGTGAAAGATCTCTAGCGTTGAGAAACTGAATCACGGACTCAATCCGTTCGGGTGGAACAATGAGGATCATCTTCTTGCCGACTGAGAAGAATTCACCGCCTCCGGCTGCTTCCATTAACTGCTTGTCGAGAAAGTATTGTCCGCCTTCTTCTTTGGCTTTGGGCGTTTGGAGTAGGATGCCATTCCCGTCCCGTCTGCGTTGCGCCCGGACTATCAGCAGTTCATCCGGGGTTTTGAGTTGCCCACTACGCTGCGTGACTTCAAACAAAAAGCGGATGACATCTTGAGGAGCCGTCATCTGAACGGGTTCTCGTTCGAGTGCTTTTTCAATGTCAAATCCGGGTGGGGTGAGAACGCCTTGGCAGGTTATTCCTTGAGTGTTGGTGTAGTTGATCATCTTGCCGTGAAACTTCTCGATCGCTCGAAGGGTGTTTCCGGTAAAAATCTGGCGTTCTTCTCGGTTCTTTCGTTGGCGTTGGTCAAAGACTTCGTAGATTGGCTCGTCGAAGAAATCGTATTCTTTAGGAACGACTGAAATAGCATTCGAGGCACTCAAATTCACTTTGGACAATGGAATCGTCAATTCCTTCGCCGGATCAGCTAAAAGAAATTGAATTTTCCAATTTCCTGGAGCTGTCGGATTGCCTTTGACATCAGTGTTCCACACTCGTGCCGTAACCCCATAAAACACGCTCTCGTTTGCCGTCGCGATTCGGACGGGCGTTCCGGCTGGGAAGGAGTCGAGCGTTTGCCGAACATGGTTCAATTGTTGATCCAGTCGAGTATTGAACTTGTCGATCGCTTTACTCGTTCTCAGTTGAGTTTCGCTTTCTGCTTCGCCTTGCTTAGGTGGCACTCGAATTTGAAATTTAGCGCGATAGTCTTCGGTAGAACGGCGTAAAGCCTGAATCTGCTCGGTTGCTAAATCGGTTGCTGCTTGCTTAATCTGTGGACGAATTTCATATAAGTTGAACGACTCACCCACTTCTGGTTGGTCGAGATATCGCCGGACAAAATTGACGGCTTCTTGGGTCGTCAGAGGCTTTCGTAGGGTTTTAACATCTACCACATCAAGATACACCGGACTCGTAAATTGGCTGGTGATGCCAGCATCTGCGGCAACCACTTCCATTCGAGCGATCGTGCGGGCATCAAAATCTAGCGATTGAGCTTCAAGAATGGATTCTCCCATTGCTTCTTGACGCTCGACATACTCGACGTACTCACGCTCAATCAAATCGTAAAGGGATTCTTGATCGGCGATCGGTAACAGTGGAATTCTGCCCGTCACTTTGCGAATGGCGGCTTCTGGCTCATCGCCATCATCTAAAAACTTGAGCGGACTGCCTAATCGAGCGTGTAGCTCAGGATTGTTGATCATGATCTCACTCACGACCGCATCTCCATACTCATTCATGAAGTCTGGGACGTTATTGAGCGAAATGCTGCTCGATCTCGCGGCAGTTGTATTGGCATTCAGCAATGCCATTTTCTTTGCTAACACTGCACCAGGACGTTTCTCGGCTGGGATATCCGCACAGAGAAGCGTGTAGCTGGGCAACGCCACTTGCCCATGTCGGTGAATCCGCCCCAACATTTGCATGAAGTCATCAATGTTGCGCTCGGCTTGAGCGACGACCATATGGCGCGGACGTTGATCGAGAAACTTCTCGGAGGCGTGAAGCGAAATTCCGGTTGATCCGGCTTGATTGAGTACCATCACATCGAAGCGACCCTGATTGAAGGCTTTAACGTTCTCGATCGCGGCTCTGGTACTCCGATCCGCTTGCGATCTCGCCTGGTAGAATTGCCCTCCATCCGGCAAATACTCGATTTGATGCTCTCGTCCCGTCACTTCACTGACTTGATAGCCCGATTGCTGAAGTCGATTTTCGATGTAGTCGATCGGGGAAATCGGCAGGGCAGAAAAGTCCGTTTCTTGAATCCGTCCGATCGCATCCTCAAAGGCTGCAACCCCGTCTAAACCTAATTCTTCATCACTTAATCGATAGCAGGACGAGCCATCCATCCGAGTGTGATTGTATTGGCGAATCCCGTAAGCATCTTTGATGATGACTTCTCGCGATCGCTCTAAATATCGACTCAACATTGCACCAAAATCGAGGTCAAGGGCATCGCCAGGTTTGATGCCATGTGCAGCCGCATAGTTGCCGATAAAGCTGCCCATTGTGTTGGCAACCGTAATCACGGGTTTTTCACCGTTGCGAAGCAGTTCGAGCGATTTTTGAACGGTAGCTTCAGCTTTGAGGGAGAGTAACATCTGATCAATCAGATTGTGCATCAGTGAGGCAAATTCAATGCTTTTTGCGCCTGCTTCTCCGATCGCAGTATCTCGCTTAAACGCTTTGGCTTCGCGTTTCAATTCTTTGTTCATCGCCTTGACCGCCGCCTGTTTGACTCGATCAAAATCCATAATCGAACTCATAATTGCAGCGGCGTTTTCAGCGACTTCACGATCGACCCCTGTTGCCTCTGCTGTAAAGCGAATTCCTTCGTAGGAGCGCTCTCGCCGAATGTATTGACCTTCCTCGGTCAGCATCGTAGCGAGTGCCTGCTGTCCAGGAACGCCCATCTTCTGAATTAGCGATACCAGCGTTTCCATGTGCCCGACTGCCAGCCGCATATTGGTTTTGCTGTAGAGCGTCATCACCTGCGGATTTTTGGCATACGTCGCACTGGAGTAGAGAACGCCTTGCGATCGCTCAATCAACTCTCTTGTAAAGTCAGCCCGATTGGAAACTTTGCTATCTCCCCGATCGCTGATCGACCCACCCGCCATGTGACTCTCATCCAGCAACAAAATCGCATTATTCGCAAACCGACGGAGAAAATCCCGGCGCTCTGGTTCTTCTCCGCCGACTGCCTGCAATTGGTAGTAAGTCGTAAAGATGCCGTCGTAGCTGCCGAGGTTACCAGACTGAAGCAGCGATCGCATTTCCTGCTGATGCGTACTCGCGCCTGTGCGAAGTTGTCCGCCTTCAGGCAGTGGAATGCGAAGACTTTCATTAGTCATAAAGGGCTTGAAGTTGCCCAAGTCCACGTCTGCCAGATCCCGCATCATATCGGCATAGAGATCCGGCTTTTTAGTAATGAAAATCGGCGTTTGTCCAGAGAGCTTGGCATATCGAATCAGGCTAGCAACGACGCGACCTTTCCCTACTCCAGTTTGATCGCCAATGATGAAGCCTGAACCCTTTTCGATATTGCTGATTGCCAACGCAACGGCATCGATTTGTTCTGCCGTCAGATATTTGTGCAAGTCTGCGGGTGTGCCATACGCCAACTTCTCGGCAACATACTCATCAAGGGAGCCAACTTGCCTTGCCAGTGAATTTAGAGCATTGTGGGTCGCGGTTTTCATGTTGACCGGAACGAGTGTTCCTGCCGGAGTGCCTTGACTATGCGGTGTGTAGGCAACCTGTCGTTGAATATCTTGGTCTTGGTCGGACATAACGGTTTCCTCGCTGATGTCTTCAGGAATTGCTAATACGTCATGTGTTGCAGCCAAACTTCTAGTGGGGTGTCTTGAATGAGTTGGATGATGTCGGGGTTGTCGATCGCCAATAGTGGAAAGTCCCAAGTCGCCCTCATCGACATCCGCAGTCGGAGTTCGGGATTGTAAATCGTGATCGCCTCTGCCCACTGTTGGGGGTCTTCCTCCGGGTCGGGCGGATTCCAAATCTGATGATCCAGGTGTGCCTCGTTCAGATAGCGGTGAATCATTCGGCAAGCTTGATTCAGATCCGCTTCCTGCTGAATCATCCATTCCACTCGGTTCGCCAACCGTCCCAAGTATCCCTCCCAGTTCTCGATTTGAGTCTGGTTTGTCGGGACTTGAATCGCTGCCAAGACTGCTGTTAGGGATTGGTCGGGCAATGGACTCCAGACGTTCGGGCTGTCGAAGTACAGCGGCATAAAGAAGCTCCTTTAACTCGGTGAACGATTTGTAGATGCGCGGGACATCAGCAGCAGGGAGCAAGCGTTCTGCCTTTCCCCGTCCTGAAATCAGAATTAAATCAATCGGAAACCCTGCCCCTTGCTTACGGTAGAGATCGCCCCAAATCGAAATATGTTCAGTAACGTTGTAAGCGTTGTAGAGGGTGTAGTAGAACGCACGACTTTCTCTGCTGTTGTAGCGATCGGATCTTCGGTCTTCATCCATCCCCAATTTTCCACCCAGAATCAATACAGCTTTGCCATCGGGTTTCATTGCCTTGAGAGCATTCAGGGCGATCGCATGATCAATCTGAGTTGTGAGATACTGCCCTGTGTGAAATCGTTGCACCCCACGTTCATCAGATAATGATCCGAATGGCGGATTCATGATCACAACATCATGCAATTGCGATGGCAAATAGTTCGCCGCATTCTCTTGCGTCACCGTGTAGCCTTGCCGCCGCAAATCATTCGCTCGTGCTGGATTAAGTTCGTTGGCGGTGACATTTGCGGGGTTTGTGTGCAGTAATAACGCACCATTTCCCGCAGATGGTTCATAAACGGTTGTTTGAGAATTGATGCCCACCAAAGTCGCCGCTAGAGATGCGATCGGGAGTGGCGTACTGTATGCCTGTTGTAAAACGCTGGTCGATGAACGAGTGCCCAGCGTCGGCTGACGTTGATAGAGTTCGACTAAGCGATCGTAGGTTTGTTCCGAGTCAGGCTGAATCAGCAATTGCGCCACTCGTATCAGTGCCTGTTCAATACTCTCGTCCACAATCTTGGCTTGAGCGGTTCCAGGTAAAACAGGCTGCCCCAAAAATGCTGACGCAAACCGTCTCGCTTGCACGATCGTGTCAAACCCCTTTCCCGCCCTGAACCAGTCTTCAAAGGCTGAAATCAACAGAGATGGATCGGTCATGAGTGACCTCTCAATAGTTTAAAGCGTTCGGATGATGGGCACAGACTTCGCGCAGGCTGAAACGAGCGCTAAATCTCTCAGCCGCTTTTAGATTGCGTCATTCATCAAAACCTTTTTAGAGAGCAGTTACCGCTCTAAATCTTTCGGGCGTTGTCGAGTACGTTCTGGTGATTGAGATCGCATTCCCTGAATATCTTGTACTTGAGCCACCGTGCCCTTGCCATATTGCTGGATGGTTGCAAGATTGACTTGCTTCACACCCACTTGAAACTGTGAGTAGGGACCCTGATGGAGAAGTTCAGTCACCGATTGAGCAGACTCCCCTGAATTGAGCGCTGCCGCCGCAATTTTCTGATCGAGCTGAATTGCGGTCAAATCACTGCCGACATATTCCCGATACAGATCCGGGTATGACCATTGCCGTCCGGTGACGGTGTTGGCGTATTCAACATAGCGCTGACGTTGGGCTTGATCGACTGTCGATTGAGTGTATTTGAGAATGCCGGGAAGTGCCGCCTTTCTCGCATCAGGCGTGAGGCTGCGAGTTTGGACTTGCGTGATCGGTCCTTGGGCAAGGAGTTGAATCGTGGTTTTTGGGTCGAGTCCAGATTTAAGGGCGGCGATCGCGACGGATTGATCGAGCGATCGTGCCCCCGCAGCATTGCCCAAATAGCGCTGATACAAATCTGTGTAGTTCAGCATGGCATTGCCGAGAACAGACTTGGCAAATGACAGATACTGTTCTCGCATCTGTCGAGCCTTGTCCGTTTCCGGTTCACGAGGAACCGTGGGGTTTCCCGTGTTCATTTCCGTTGCATCGTCCACACCATCCCCATCGGTATCACTACTATTAGGATTGGTGCCTGCCAGAAGTTCTTCTTGGTCGGTCAGCCCATCGCCATCGCTGTCCATCTGTTGTTTTTTGGGTCTTGCCATGACTCCCTCCTTCTACCCCATTGCATCATCCAGGCTACCCAACATATCGTCCTCGATCGTAAGATCCAAATCCCCAAAAAATTGATTCGGGTCGTTCTCAGGTTCAGGGTCAGCAGACTGAGACTGAGACGTGGGTGCTGTTGGAGTTCGACTCGGCGCTTCGATTTCAAAGTTCTCACGCAAGAATCGAATCTGTTCTTCCAGTCGCCAGATGGACTCGTTTGCCACGGCTCGAAGTTCAGCTTTGGAGTATTTGCCACTTGCTTGATACGCGAAGGGCAACCAGAATGAGCGACCTGCTGCCATCATTTTCTCTTTGCCATCGTAAGCTTTGTGCAAGATCCAAGACAGCAAAATCCCATTGGGAGAGTTGCGATCGGGTTCAAAGGTAAACCTGACGCGCTCTTTTGAATTGGGACTGAGTTGGCTTTTGTCCGCAGGTCGTCTTGGCATGGTTTATCTCCTCAAATCAAGCCGCGTTTGTGGTTTGGTAAGCTGCCCAAGTTGACCCAAACACCGCGTAAGAATCCGCCATACGAGCGATCAAAGAGGGTTGGGAGCGGAGGTCAGGATTGTCTTGCAAAAGCGCTTGAAGCTGATACTTCAGTCCTTCTCCAAAACTCAGCCGTCCTGGTAAATCCATCTGCTGAAACAGCGTGTTGAGTTCAGTCTCAATCACTGTCCCGGCTCCACCTGCCACGATCACATCATACTCACCACCGGGAAGATGGTTTTCTAAATAGGTTTTGACCTGTTTCCAGTATCCTTCTCGTGCGGCAAGATTGGTCGCTTTAAGGTTAATCGGCATTAGCTGTCCTGCAACTCGCAGGCTGGCGTGATTCATTGCGATCGCTTCGGTTAAGATGTGGCGTTCCTTCGGATAGTCCTTGAAGCGATGCCGCAATTTTCACCGCGTTGAAGAATCCGGGACCGTCACTGCGAGAGGTGTCCTGCAAAACGCCATTCTGAAAAATCAAGAGGCTCAGGTTTCGGTGTCCCAACATCAGAACCAAGATATTTCGATTCCTGGGATTAATCTGCTGTTTGATCAGTTCCGCCCGTAAGGTTAGGAACAAGCCAAACCCTTCAGGCAGGATTTGCAGCTTTTGGAACTCGATCGACAAGGCTTTTCCGCGAAACGTGAAATTCGCAGCAGCTTCCTGAATTGAGGACTGGAGTTTTCTGCGATCGCTAAACTCCGTCACAGGCAACATCACGGACAAGATTGCAGGAGTGCGCTCACTCAGTTGAAGTCGCTCTTGAACTGATCCTAAAACCGCCAGAATCTTGTGAATGGCGCGTCGCTCTTTGCGCTCGACCAATCCCATATCGCCTGCGAAATTTTGAGCAAGTTGTCCCACGGCTGCAATTTCATCGTCTAGCTGCACCCAAGCCACTTTTTCGGGATAGGCATCTTGGTTCACAGACTGGTAGCGATCGAGCAATTCAGGCTGCACTGAAGCAATTTCGGGTTCCATCACTAATGGACAAGGCATTCCGTGGTCTAAGTAAAAGCTCTTCGTTAAAGAGCTACCCAAGTCAATTGAAGTCACGATCATTCGTTTTGCCTCTTCTTATAGAGCCGTAGCAATGATGCGGTCAAGGGTTGAAGGGTAGATGCTGATATTTAGCGTAGATCATTTCTAGATTTGGCATCACCACAACGTGTTGGCGGGTGATATGCTGATATAGTACCGTGCTTTTCACAAACAAGCAAATGCCGTGTCCGGAAATTTTGATCAAATTTCGCCTCGCCCCGGCACTCTGCCCCGCTGTCGAGTGGAAGTTCGTCTCTCACTCCAAGAGCGCTCTCAGCTTGAAGCCCTAGCTCACGAAGTGCTGGAATGACCTCTCAGCCGATACGTCCGCTACGCCTGCTTTCACGATCCATCAATGCCTGTGGTGACGGACGTTGCGATCGAGACGTACCAACAACTCGGAAAAGTTGGGGACACCCTGACCCAACTGCAAACGGATGCTGAAACCCTTCAATTTCTCAATGACTTGATGACTCTGCTTCATCAAGTTCGTGCTGAAATCGCGGGAGTCTGCTCCACAGAATCAGGACTGCATCATCAAAGCGTGCTGAAAACATCCAACCATCCTTGACTATGCTTGCCAAAATCACCAAAGGGCAGGATTTCTACGGGTGTCTCCGCTATGTCTTGAGCAAGACCGGAGCCGAGCGTATCGGCGGCAACATGGAAGGCATCGCTCTTTCAGAATTAGTCGCTGAATTCAATCTCTCGGTACAACGTCAACAAAGGCGATCGCCCCGCAATCTCGCCCAAGTTGTGGTCTGCCACACCAGTCTGAGCGTTGAGGTTGGGCGAAATCTAGAAGCGGAAACGTGGAACGCGATCGCCAAAGACTACCTGATCGAAATGGGCTTTGACAACAACCAATTCGTGATGGTCAGACACACCGATACACAACACGATCATGTGCATTTGGTGATTGCCCGATCGCGGCTCGACGGCACGATGGTCAACGGCTGGCTCGACTATCGCCAAGCGCAACTCGTGCTTCGCAAACTAGAGCAGGACTACCAACTTCAGTCCGTGCCGTCGAGTTGGGAAACTGACGTAACAGCGCCAACGGTGAATGAAGTTCGCCAATTTCATCAGACGGGAGAACCGAGTGTTCGGGTGCGGCTACAAGTCGCGATCGACGATGTACTCTCAACCTCAACCGATTTAGACGACTTCAGACAACGCCTTGCGAACTATGGAGTCGAGAGCCGATTACGCCAAGTCAATACAGGCAACGCAGGCATTTCTTACAAGCTTAATGGCATCGCCTTCCCAGGCTACAAACTCGGCAAACGCTATACCTGGAACCGTGTCCAATTCCAACTAGGAGAAAATTATGAGCGACGCAATGAGACAAGCTGCCAAATCGAAATTAGAAAAACAGAACTCAGTCCCAACGACTCAATCGCTTCAGACCTTGATCGACAATCTGGAACTCCTTCAGCAACTCGAACCGAAGCTGAAACCCATTCAAACCTTAGTGGAATCAGTGAGGAATCTGACTCCAGAGGGGCAGCTACAACCTCAATTGGAGACCCATCAATCTCAGATTCAAACTCAACTAGAGAATCTATATCAGCATCTATTCAGCTTTCAGCAACAGAACGAGACGATCACACCGCAGATGAATCTGATTTTGGAGGAACTTCAGGAGAGTCTGCCGATATCTCAGCAAATCCTTAAGGATCTCAAAGCAGCGATCGCGTCTCTCCAAACCACAAACACCAAACTCAACCAAGACCTTGCCGAAATCAAAACTCAAAGTCGGCAAGCCATCAAGCAGTCAGCAATTCAGAGCCAACAGCAGCAGAAACAAGTCAAGCAGCTAACCGAATCAGTGAATCAACTCCGCCAGCCGATTCCGATCAAGCCCGGATGGGTCAGAATTTGCGGATTCCTGACAATGTACGCAATCTCGACGGCTTGCACGGTCGTCCTGATGCTGCGATATCTGCCACCCCAAAGCAGTCAGCCTCTCCCGCCAACGCAAAGCAACCCCCACAAATAATTCTAAATTGGCAGGATTACTGCGGTCGCATCAACGAATCTAATCCCGTTAAGCAGGATGAGAAAGTGGTGCGACTGGCAATTTCAGACGGAAAACGAGAAAAGTTACCCTCACGAGAACTTCGGCAAGCCGTCAATCAACTGCTCCAGCAAAGTCCGTATGTTCAGTGGATGCGAGAGGTTCAAGGAGATGATAAGACGAATGCCTATATCAAACTGACAGTTCAGGCAGCGTATCAACCGGAGCGCACTTCTCGAAGACATCAAGCTCAACAACGACAGCGCCAGAAAACCCGGCAGAAACTGCGGTAGGTTCGATCCGCGTCTCAAAAGTTGCCATCACGATCGACGTTATAAGTCAGACAGAGGAAGCGAATCAAGAGGCGGATGCTCACTCGTTGCAAAAAGAACGCGGCGAAGATTCATTAGTCCAGCCCGATTTAGCCTCAGTTCGTTTACCGTGATCCGTCCTATGGGTGTGATTCCAATCACCAAGGTATAGTCGTCATTCCAGACAAAATGCTCTCGCCAGATTTGTTGTTGAGGGTGAAAGAGAGGCACAACCTGTTCCCTGGGAGGACCAAGTGCTTCCGTTTTGACGTGCTTGAAGTTATTGCAGCCTTGACAAGATAACGCCAGATTATCCAGGACAGTCGCTCCACCTTTGTTACGCGGAAGGATGTGTTCTACGGAAAATGAGTCTGTTGCAAATTTTACCTAACTGTAGCAATATTCGCAGCATTGCTTGGCTCTGGCAATGACGATCCGACGCTGTTCTGCTGTGACACGATCGTTAGACACAGGCAGGAGGGTGAATTCCTAAATCTTGCATTACCTGGTCTAGAGTTTGATGTCTTAATTTTGCTAACTCAGAGATCGCTGCAATTCTTTCAGCATTGAGTTGCTCACTTGCGTCGGTGATCTCAATGAGTTCTGCGAGTTCTGCGTCGGTGATGGTGAGTTCTTGCCGCTTGGCGACGAGTTCGCCAAATCTGGTTCGCAATGAAGTCGGAAGACTATAGTTAATTTTGAGCAATAGCTCGGACTCTAGTTGCGGTAGGTGGGGAACTTGTCGTTGAGCGCGAAGTTTTAGAACTTGCTCAACGAACGCATCCAACTCCTGCTGAGGCAGTTGCTCAATTGCTTTTAAGAGTTGCTCGGTGGAGGCTTGCATTGATCTTCATCCCACAATTGCCATGCTTGAATTATAGCGAAGGGCACGATCCTTCAGAATTCGGCAGAACTAATTGGAACGGTTAGGGTGGATCTCTTTCAATCATCCTCAAATTCAAAATCTTCTACTTCCATTGTTGGCAGATGTCGCGCATGGCATCGACCATGCTTCTGATGGCGGCTTCTCCACCGAGATGTACGATCAAGTTAAAGGTTAAACGGACTCATAATCGTGAGTCCCGTTCTGTCGAAGTCTTCTTCGTTGCGAGTGACTAGGCGTAGTCCCCAGTGAATTGCGGTGGCTGCGATGAGTGAGTCAAAAATAGGCAATGTTGAGGAGTTGAATGAGCCGCTGTTTTTATTCGGGTTTGAGACCAAGGAGTTGCTGTCGCTTTCAGTAATTGCGAAGTAGAGTGACTAGACAAGCCAAGTCAACCTGATCGGTACTACTGCGATCGCAAAAGATCTTTCATGTCATCCAGCGATCGCTGCAAAATCATTCAAACCAGTTCTCGATCGCTAACCCTGAAAAATCAGAATAATCAGAAACATTTCTAGTGACGAGAATAAGATTGTGGACAGCAGCGATTGCTGCAATTTGCCCGTCTGCATACGAAGGCATTCGTCCCGTTCCGGTGAGCCTTGCCCGCTCACTTGCGAACCACTCTGCTTCGTCCTCACCATAATCTAGGATCGAAACGTTGGGGCGGATAATCTGACGCAGGAAGAAGCCCAATTCTTCTTTTCTTCGAGAAGTTGGTAAACGATGAAAGCCGTAAAGTAGCTCATGCCAGGTCACAGATGCGATCGCAATATCATCGATATTTTGCGCGTATTTTGTTGCAATAGATGAGTTGGGCTGAAGCCTGAATAGTTCTGAGATCGTGTTCGTGTCAAGAAGAAAGCGCAAGTCTACCACCTCGGACGTTCGGGGGCAGGAGTGCGATCTCTGACATCTTTAAAGATCTCGTCGGGGTCGAGATCAATCCCTTCAGCAAGCATCTCCTCTTGAAATTTGGCTAGGGATTCTAGAAAATCTTTTCCCCGATCCGATTTCACTTTCGGCTGCGGTGGCACAACTTGGGCAACGGGGGTTCCTGCTTGCAACACGACAAAGCTTTCTCCTGCCTGAACTCGCTGTAGATAGGCGGACAGATCTTCTGAGATTTCCTCGATCGTGATTTCAATCATGATTCACCTCGAAAAGTGTTTGTATTTTAGCCTGCTTGAACGTTCTATCATTACTTCCACTGGTTGCAGACTTCGCGCATGGCATCGACCATGCCTCGGACGGCTGCGGTTCCGCCGAGATGTACGATTGTGGGATACAGCGTGGCGCGATTGCGGTGAGAGATGGTATTGAGGATAGCGATCTAGGAGAGGTAGTAGCTAGCAGTTTTTGTCTAATGTGCAGAAAATTGCCTAGCTCGCTGTCATGCTAGGTTAAGCTGCAACTACTAATTAGCCGACTCTCTTTTTGAAAGCGCACGAAACCATTCTGAGTACGTGCGATAAATTTCGTTATCTTTGCCTCTAACCATACCGAGAAAATTAATCTTTCCTCGCAATACCTCCTCAAATGAAGGAATCTCTTTAAACGGAGGGGGTTTATGACCAGATTTATCGATATCCTGAGCATACTTAGCGTGGTATCTTTGCTCTGTCGATTCTAATCCAAATTTGTCCCAGGCATAAAGCATGGAGCTAATTTCGCGTACAAAACTCCGTTTCACATTAGGAAATTTATTAACAGTTAAGCCTGTGACTTCCTGATGTTGATTCTTGTACTGTAGTCGAACCTTACTCTCATTAACTTCAAAACCATTATTTTGAATTATCAATCTCAGTCTTGCTCCTAAAGCAATTTTTGATACATCCGTATCAACCTCTATTTCTGTATATGCTAGTTCGCCTGGAAATTTTGATAGAGTTGTAGAGAAGGTTATATCGTCAGCATATCTTGTGTAGCATGTGCATTTGAATTCTTGCGCCAACTTTCGCAGTTCGCTATCCATGCGCGCACAGATCATATTAGAAACGATTGGCGATGTTGGAGCGCCTTGCGGTAGCCTTCCCAAATAGCAACAAATTTTAGCCAAGGTCGTGGAAACTTCGCTGGAAAGATTGTAAGGTGGCTTCGTAAATATCCCTCGGACTCGTCCAAAATGGATACTATGAAAAAAATCTTTTAAATCAATGTTTAGTATAAACCTTTTGTGTACGTGCTGTTCTGCATTTGTCAAAATGCTTCTAGCAGGCACAAAACCATGTACGGTCACTTTCGGTTCATAGACACTATAAAGAACTTGACTCAGCTTTCTCTGTAAAATTTTCAATGGTGTACAAGGAGCTGATATTATTCGAGATTTTCCCGACTTTTTGAGGATTGAAAAATCTACATACCTCCTGTTTTCAGGGAGTCTTGAGATATGATAAATCAACTTACCATAAGAAACTTCTAGGAGGTCAGCTACGTCTCTTGGTTCTTTGAGATCGAAAAAAAGTTTTCTCAGCTCATCACAGCTCTGACATAGAAATAGCGTTGAGCTGACTTCAGACCCGCGAATGTACATTTTCAAAACTAGTCAGGAACTTTTCGCGAAGAGCCACTGAATGATTCTTTCTTACAAGAAACAGAACATCTGTAGAACGTATTTACGTTCTCTGCCTAACCCGTGGTAGCTCACTACACAAGGGTAGCACCCCTTTGAACTTTAAACTGTGGGGGCTATAGTTTTCTTCGGAATACACCATCGCACTTAGTCAATGGAAATTAATAGTTTCTACAGATGCTCTACCGTAGATAGTACCTCACTACGTAAACATTATCATTTTTTGGCGTAGATTTTTTTGTATACCTGCTTCTTGTCATGATTAGCAATGCGGTAGTTAGGCTGTAAGCACAGCGATGTTTGGTATAGCAGTATACTTTCGTAAAATTGCTCCAGTCTGCCTAACGCATTACCATATTCTCTACAGATTACATAATTGTCTGGCGAAGGCGGCAGAAGCGAGAGAGCGTTTTTGTAACATTCTCCAGCCTCCATATTCTTTCCAGCTTTGACAAGTACTCTAGCCTTTTTCCACCAAACTTTGTAATCTTTCTCGTCTAGCTCAAGGGCTTTTTCATAAGCAGCATTTGCTTTCTTATGATCTCCTAATTGCTCTAGCGCATCTCCTTGTTGAACTCGAATGCTAGGGTTTTCAGGATCAAGTGAAGATACTTTTTCATAGGCATCGTCTACTTCATCTATACGACCTAAATCTGTTAATAGACTGGCTTTCTTCTTCCGGAGTTGTACATTGCTCGGATCCTTCTCTATCTGCTTAAGGCAAATATCTAACTCTTTTTCTAAATCTCTACGTCTTACCTCATCATTTTTAGTAAAAAGTCGGGGTAAGGAAAGTTCTTCAGAACAACCTTCTCTTTTAATAAGGTTATAACCGAGACGATATGAAGCCTCTATTTCTCGACCTGAAGCTAGCTGATAATAGAATTCATTTAGAAATTGGACAGCGTGTACTTCTTCGAGATCAGCAGTAATTCCAATTACGAAGTTAATATGCTGAACAATTTCTCTAGTCTGTTCTTCTAGGTAGCAGCCGCTCAGAATGACACAATCTATTTTCTTTGCCTCTACGTGCTCCTTGAACAGATCACCTATCAATTCCTTTCGGCTACTATTGTCAATATTTTGACCAGTATCTTTGAGAAATAGCCTCTCGACTCCATCTACACATCCAGAAATGTGAATAACAAAAGGTGTGAGCTTTGTTAGCTCCTCAGACAGATCGGATGAGCCTATATAAGACCTGTCTTGTACTTCAAATCTTCCATCGCTTTTAGCTCTATCTACCGCGCCCCTAATTTTTTTGAGTTCTTCTCTCCATCGTGGCTTTGTAGCGCTTTCAGGACTAGCTGCTAACATCAAAATTGTCTTTTTATAAGTGTCAGCCCTACCCTCACGTAGATGTATGTTCACCACTGGATTAGCACCAGCTATGACTGGCGCTTGTGCGTCGTTGATCTGGATTCCCTGCCCATTGCCTGGTATATTCTGTTGATTTCTGAGCGGGGGCAACTCAAGTGTGGAGGATTCAGGAATCGCTTCTGAGCTACTTCTAGGAATGGGCGGATCTGGAATCGACTGACGCTGCTTAAACTTTGCCTGCAAGAAAGCTTTTAGCTTCGGCTGTTTTCCTCGCGATGAGGTTTCCAGTTCTGGACAAAGCGGTTGTAGCTTGCGATACACCTGGGTCATCAGCTTCTTGAACGCAGCCTCTCCCGCGAAGAGATCGTTACCCTCGCTGTCTTTCGTTTGGTTCGCAATCTGTTTCTCGGTCTTGGCAGAATTCTTAAGGTCAAACCGTGCAATGAAAGCTTGCTTCTGATCAGTGGAGAGTTCGTGTTCTGTTGCCACCTCCTCCAGAAATTCCACCCATTCCATAAGCACACTGTCTCACAAGTATCAATCTTCTACGTAGTTTCTACCATAATCCACAAACCTTCGATCAGTTGGGTATTTTTTGTCGCGCTCAGTCCTCATAGCCTTGAAGTGTCGAAATTCAAAAGGTTCTCAATCATGTCAAACTCCCACCAACCCATTCAATCGATCGAGCCTCAACTCCCCACGACTTTGCCCCAGATTCCGATTGACCCAACCAATCCGCTCTCCTGGGTGCTCGTCCTGACTCTATTTCTCGGCACTACCGAAAAGCCCATCAACGCTACGGCAGGTTTAATTCGTGCGATCGCTACTCTCATTAACACACTCACTAACAACAAGCGATCGAGATGAAGTCGGTGCGATCTCGCTCTGCCAATAGAAATGATCCAAACCAGCGATTTCTACAGACAATCAAAGGGTTTTATCGGATTCGTGGGTAAGCAGGCGAGGGCTTCTCCTCGCTCAAGTTGCGAGATTGCCCGACGGCTGATTTCACCCGCTTCAAAATCCTGCTGTTGTTCCTGATAGAGCGATCGGGCTTTTCGATAATCTTGCAGAGCAGACTGAACTAAACCGTGTCGCTTTAATGTCCAACTGGCTCGAATCACGTAAGCTCGTGCCAATTTTGGATCAAGCTCGATCGCTTGCTGGACATCATTCAGTGCCCCATCGCACGTTAGACCCACCTGACAGGATTCAGCACGATTCACATATTCCTCTGGAGTCGGCGTTTGTTCCCGGTTCCCCATTGGTGCAGCCGAAAAGATTGTAGCCAAAATCCCGACAATCAATAGCGGAAAGGGATTTCTCGCCATCTCTCTTGCAGCCTGTGCCGCGTGCCATTGCTCAAACTCCCAGCGTGCCATCGGAAATCCCTCCGTTCACTGCTTCAGTGTTACTCTAGCTCAACTCGTTTGGGCTGCCATCGGGATGGTTGTGAAACTTGACGCGGTTTGGGTTTCTGGGACGTGGGTTGAATGGGGACAGGGTGCTTTGTCGGGCTTTGGGCTTGGTCAGCTTCAATCCTGACTCTCAATCTGTCTCGAATGTGATTGATATGTTCCAGGTCTTTCCAGGTGAGTCGAGTCGGTTGCGGAACCAATTTCTCTCGGTTGTTTTTCTGCATGACTTTTGCGGCTCCATGAATTTGTCCGCGTCCATCCTGTTTTGAGGTGATTAGCACTTGGTTATTCACCATTTCGAGTCGAAATTTGCCTCGATCGTAGTCCCACACCGAAGTCTTCGTGTATGCTAAAAAATCTCGAATCGTTTGTTCTGCTTCACTCACCCGGAAGGCGAAATCCGCTTCAGGTAGTCCTTGCGGCACATTGGAAGAAAGCTGAACGATCGCGTTGTGGATGAAAGGTTGGGTGGTGCGATCGCCTGAAACTTCTCGAAGCGAATTGCCAATGGATATCGGCTTAACTCTGCCGGATGCCGTTTGAAATTGCATCACGGCACCCGCCCGATCGCTGATTTCAAACTGATTCTCTGGTTGCCGACTGACGGTAAATTCTCCAACTCGATAGGATTCCTCGGCGGTGCGATCGTAGCCTCGCTGAAAGGCTTGCAGTGCCGTATGCGCGATCGTCTTAAGCTGCCAATCATACAACGCCTGATTGAGCCAGGTTGCCGTTCCTTGAACCATTCGCTGGAGGAATTGCCGAAGTTGTTGATTTGGAAGTTGTGCAATTTGTCGGTCTGCTACTCTAGCGATCTCAGAAGATGATGTGTTTTGTGATCTTGGAACTACTTCTAGTATTTGCCGACCTGATCGATCTTGAATATCTTCTTGTTGTTTACGCTCTGATGGCTGAATAGCGGACGTTCTCAGCATTCGTTCACCCAGCGATCGGAAGACTTCTGAATCTGCCACCATCACCCCTAAGTTCTCAAGTTGTCCGGCGTGATCCCGCACGATCGCTTGCTGTCCTTTAGAAATCGTCGACACATCGGTTTCTACGTCATACTCCAAGGTGAAGTCGCCGAATCCAGCCTTCGTCAGCAATGGAGACTCTGATTCGCCCAAGGGATTCATGAGCTGTCGAGCAACATGAGCGATTTGCTGCACTTGTTCGGAGGACGGCAACGGTTGATCTGAGACTTCAGACGGCTCTACTTGTGGGGGTGAGGGTTGTAATTGAGTCGGCGCATTCTGAATCTGTTGCTGGATCTGATTGACCGTAACAACGCCATCCCGTTCCTGACGAAATAGGGTTACATCGTCGATTTTGATCTCGATCGCAGGGTTCCGTTTAGCATATCGAGCCAGGTCAGCCCCTTCAGTCACGGGTTCTTGAAGGGCATTGAGCAGCGATCGTAATCGTTCAGGCGTGAGGTCATTACGATTTTTGCCATTCGCCATCGGACCGTAAACTTGGCGTAGGATGCGATTGTCTTTTCCATTTCCCATCCAAATCCGCAATACGCCCTCTTGCTTAAGTGGTTGCTGACTTCGAGCGGCAAGCCATTGCATCGTGTCCTGGAGCATTTGTTGCAGAATGCTGAACAGTTGATCGACTTGACGTTGAGCAGCATCTGCATCACTCGGACTCACAGTTGAATGAATCATTTTAGATCTCCTGTGGCGTTAGCCAATCTAAACGGTTTGCATAATCCACGCTAGCTTCGCTCCACGCAGTGATCGCCGCGACACGATTCACGATGATTTCTCCCTGCACATGAAACAATGCCGTCTCATTGTCAAAGCTGTACTCTACGAACGGTGGCTCATAATCTGGGGAACATTGACGCTCATAGATTGGTCGCGAACGACCCAATTCCCAACGGCGATACGGAAGGTCATCGAATAATTCCTCAATGACATCGGGCACGTAGCCTGGTGGAAATGGAGGGCGCGATCGCATCTCTTCTAAATGCACTACGAGTTCGGGTTCGTGAATGAGGACGGCGATCGCAGACTCGGACAATTCCCAAGTTCTCAATAACAACTCGGTTTGTTGAGGCGTAAGCAAAATTTGTGACATAGATTTATGACTCTAAATACAACAGTTAGACAAACTCCTTGAGATCATCTGTGATCACAGGAGTAGAAATGTTGATAGGTGCGGGAACGTTAACGTTTGGCGGATCTGTTCTTGAGTCGAAACTAGGTTCTGGCGAAGTATCCGTATCAAACTCATCCTCTGTTTCCTTAAACGGCAATGGAAATAGCCGTTCTGCCATTGCTCGACGAATCTGTAGCGCTTCACGCAGTGCTTGATGATCTTGACTATGACTAGATGTTCGTTTCTCTAATCTTTGTTGTACGAGCTTCCAGAGTTCCTCACTTCTTCGCTGAGTCACATCGTCCTGTTTTGGAAGCTTGATTTTAGTCCGCAGTGGAACGGAAGCTTCTCCAGAGCCTTTGTAGCCAGGATTGACCACGACACATTCACCCTGATCAAACTTGAGAAGTTGTTCAACCGTCAGCAGTGGGCGTTTGTGGTACTGTTCAGATTGACTCGAACTACCGTTGCGTCCGTAGCTGCGCGATCGTGTTTTTAACAAGACTTCTTCCTCACCCAGATAGTGAGAAACCATTCGCGCCGTTTCTTCATCTCTGGGATTGAAAAACACCTTTGTTCCACACCCCGCAAACAACGCTTTTGAGGCATCACGCCCATAAATCTCCTGAATTTGGGCAAAGTTTTGATAGCCAATCAGTGGAACAAACCCAAAGGAGCGAAACGCATTCACCCACTTGGGCAGATCGGGAAGATAAACGGTCCGAACTTCATCAAGGGAAACTAATAACGGTTTTTTCCGAATGCCTGAGAAATTGTGCATGATCACAAGATGCAACACTGCGGCGATCAGAGGTGCGACGACATCCTGCTTCTGTAAATCCACTTGTAGAAACAGCATTTGCTTGCCCTGCATATCGAGCGAGATGCTGGATTTGCCCAGAAAGCTAGGAAGCAAATCACGACGGACAAAAGACCCGATCGCGCGTTCAGCCGTGGCTAGAATTCCAGCCACCGTTTTTTCAGATTCCGCCGACTGCAACAACTGCTGGAAACTCGCCTCGATAAACTCATCTAATCGCCCTTGCTCTTTGGCAAATTGCAGTCGTGCTTCTAACTTTGACAACCCAAGAATCGAATATGCCATCACCATATCGGGATACGGTGTACTTTTTGCTAACAGAAAGCACCCTTCCACAAGTTTTTCGCCTGCTTCTGCAAAAAATGGGTCTTCTTTTCCACCAGAGAAGCGTTGCGCGTTGCGGTTAATCGTAATCGCTAACTGCCGCGCCATCAATGAATCGCCATCGTCCCTGAGAAAATCCAGTGGGTTGATCACGCTGCTGTAGGCATAGCCTGGAGCAAATACAGCTACCTCATAGCCTTGAGCAGCGGCGTAAGCTGCATGAGCTTTAAGCTGATCGTCCTTGTAATCGTAAATGACACAGGGAATACCTTGATGAACGGCAGCGCGAATACACGGATCAATAACGCTGTAAGTTTTACCAGCGTTTGGCGCACCACAAACGATGATGCCTTGTTGAGCATGAGCAAGATGCAGGGTGGGTGGCGAGTCTAAAAGTAGCGTCCTAGTTTCTGCCCAAAATCGTCTTAACCTGGGTGCTTCGATGCGTAGTTCTCTCGGCGTTCCAGCCCAGAGCGTTACTTGATTATGCGCCTGCTCTCGAATTTGTCGATTCGCTAGGCGCACGGCTGACCATTTCTCCCAACGTCCACCAAATCGCCCTTGTGCCAGCTTGCCTTTATTTTGACCATCAAATATCGACATGAAAACCAGAAACGCCGCACACACCAGCAGCATCAACCCCACTTCAGATTTGAGTAGCCCGGTCGTGCTGTTGCTCAAATCTTGAAGTGGATGGGAACCAGATTGAACAGTTTGGGGAGGTTTGCTCATTGCTGCTGGAGAGTTGAATTTACGAATTGGTAGCGTTGTCCGTCGTAACACCACTGCACAACTTCGGTTTGCCTGGTTTTAATTTTGCGCTGATTGAAGTTCAAGCAGGGAAGCCCGTTTTGAAGGGTTGCTGTTGGCTCAATGAGTGATTTTCCTGGAGGTGGAACAGGATCGAGGTAAATGGATAGAACCTCTTGGTAGCTCTTTCCGGTTTGGAGATAGCCCATGATCGAGCATCCCGCTGCTCCACACGTTGGGTTCAATTGCCTTCGATTTGGCTCCAGAGAAACACGAGTATCAATCAAGTAGAGAGATTTATTGTTCTGTTCGATCGCCAAAACTCGCATTCTTCCCACGTCTATGGGAATAGCATTGTTAGTGTATTTTTGCTGTAACTGTTTCTGCAAGCTAGGCAGGTTAGCTTGTGATAAATAAGTCCACTGGCTTTTGCTTTCAGCGATCGCGGGATTACAAGCACAAATTAAAAACAATGCTGTGAATGCCAAAGTATGAATACGAAGATATCGAAACTTCTGATACATAAGGTTTAACTAAATTAAGGGTTAGAGTTGAGAATTTTGTAAGTTTGCGGAAGCTGAATGTTCAACTGCGTCAAAGCCCAGACTTGCTCTGCTGAGAGATAACGAGGCACACCCGAATCAGAGAACTGGCTGCTAAACACGCTCTGAAATTTCTCTGTTCCGCCTGCTTTTTCAATCCAATGCTGATAACGCTGAAGCTCAAGCTGTTGAGCAATTTCTAAGGGCATATAAGCACTCAACGGCTTTAGCCCGGAACCGAGATGATGGAGCAGTAAGCACCCTGCCTGATCGTGCTGAATCAGCACATCCCATCGTTCTTTTGGATCTTCATCGGCATACTCGTAAATCGAGAGAAGATGATACGTGGTGTCACGATCTCGAAGGGTTCCCAGCAATTCGTACTTTGCTCCCTCGTTTGGAACACAGGTCAACACTTGAGATGAAATTTTCGCGCCACGAACGGGTTGTGGTTTGGTTCCCATCTCGATCGCGTGTGCATCCAAAAAATTAATCGTGTTGTAGAACGAGGTCGCCAAAGGCTTTGTGAGAACAACCAGAAGTGCGATCGCTAAAAACAGTCCGAGCAGTAGCCAGTGACGATTGTTCATCAACGGTTCCCTCGCTGTAAATATGGCATCGGATCAACCGGGGTTCCATTGCGCCGAACTTCAAAATGAAGGTGAGCACCTGTTGAATCACCTTCTGCGCCGACTCCTGCAATGACTTGTCCTTGAGAGACCTTCTGACCTGCCTTGACGTGGATGCGACTGGGATGTCCGTAGTAGGTTTTCAGTCCATTGCCATGATTGATGATAATCAGTGTTCCATAGCCATCGGGATCAGTCCGATCGGCGAACTCGACAGTTCCCCCATCTGCGGCTTTGATCGGTGTTCCCATTGGCACAGAGAAGTCAAGACCTGCGTGAGAATGATCGCCTCGATCGGCTCCAAAATACCCGCCTTCTGGAATGGGCGCGTTGGCTCCTTCGGGGTAGATCATCTTGCCCGTGGCTTTCCCATCTTCCGCACAAGGGGCTTTACCGCTTCTCTTGAAGGCAGTTTGATAATTTTGAGCGAGTTCTTTTCCGTAGTTGTAGAGGCTGAGGCGACCGTGAATATCTGAACTGCTGCCGTCGATCGTGGAGTTTGCCCCACCAAAGTGAATTTGACCCAACCGCTCAATTAAGCGCGTTCCTGCAAATGGTTGTCCTGTCGTCGGATCAATTTGTCGCATTGCAACCCGGATGTTATTCGTTTGGTCTTGTTTGAACAGCGCATCTTGATCCGCTTGAGTGAAATAGGTAGGTAATTCTCGTTCTAACGCGGCTCGATATGCGGACGAATTATCATTAATGTCGGCTCGACGGAGAAAATCAGCACCACCTGGATGTTTAGAAATCAGCGATCGAGTGTCACTGCGAAATGTCATGTACTGATAGCGTCCTAATCCTCTTCCGCCTGCTTCTGGGTCGTAATAGCCTGCGGAACTGTAACCGCCTTCAATACCGCTGATGCCGCCTGCCAACGCCCCTAAATCCACGCCTCCAAGCCCAGTTCCGCACAGCGAACTATCCGAAAAATTAGGCTCTCCATCTGACAACGACACCCCTGCGGCTTTCGCTTTTTCCAAGACTTCTTGGGGAATCGAAGCCCCGGTTGTGGCACCTCCTTTGCTATCGAGTAATCCGACCAGAATAGAATTGCTTTCGTGATAGCTCATGAATGGGATAGGTCCGATGAAATAGGGTGTGCAAGTTTTTCCGACTCCGAGAACGCGATGACAGATCCGAAAGAAAAGTGCCGTATCGACTCGCCCTTCTGATTCCACTACATCCCAAATCACGACTTTGAATGCCTCTCCATAAGGATGTCTCCCCGCTGGCTCTTGTCCACCATTCACGGCTGCCAAGGGTCCGTGTCCCCCTTTCACTTTTTGGTATTTGCCAGAAATCCATTGTTTTCCGTGAAGTGCTTGTGCCCCTGTGAGTTCGGCGTAGGCACAGTTTTGCTGGCATGGGACTTGAAAGCCTTGGACATCGCTGCCGCTAGTTGTGTTGGTACGATCGCTCTCTTTTTCTCCATAAGCAATATCGACAACCCCGATCGCACCTGCTGCAACCAAAGAAGCCGGAAACTTGCTGAACGGAGTATCTTTCAGACCCGGAACATCGGCAATTAAACTATTCTGCCAGTGCTGTAAATTCTCTAGCGGAACATCCTTCAATCTAGGAATATCAGTAATACTAAATTGGCTTAGGTTGATAGAGCCGAGCTTCAAATTCTTCAAGTTTGGGTTTAACTGCAAGACTCCATTCACGGTTTTTCCGGGTAGCTCTAACTGAGATTGCTTGAGTAGAGCTTTGATCGGCGGGACTTGCTCAATTGAGAAATCACCGAGTCCGGGAATTGACTGCACAATGCTGCCGAGGGTCTGCTCTCGAACCAGATCAAAGCTTTCCAGTGCAACTTGCGATAAATCGTAGTGAGCTTGAGAAACGGATGAAACTCTTTGTAGCGTTAGATTTTGCAGATATAAACTGTCTTGAAAATCTCCGAGTTTGAGATACTGGTCCGGGGTCATGCCCGCTTGAATGCTGCGCGAAAGGTCATCGCCCGATACCCCATTCGGAAGCACGAATTCTGTACCTTGATTGATGGGTGGGAGCGATGCAAACGTGACCTGATTCCAGTCGGGGACAGAGGTCGTTAAATTGCCCTGAGTATAAGCTTGCGTTGGAACAAAACTACTGGGCTGTATTTGTTGGGCATTCACTCGGTTTAAGCTTGCGATCGTTATCACCCCCAGTCCAAAAATCAAACAAAGTCCAGTGAGAAATAAACCCAGAATTCTACGTTTAGTTTTATGGCGCATGAGTCGATCAAAAGTTAACTCAGCGAAGAAAGAATTAGCGAGTTCCAAGTTCTGCGAGTTTGTTCACCAGCTTTAGCGACACTCCACTTTTTTGGGCGGCTGCTGAGACTTCCATTCCGGTTCGTGAGAGCGTTAAGAATTGATTCACTTTTGCAATCATTCGAGCGTTAGAGTTGACTAATCCTTTCGCGATCGCAACTTGCAATCCGCGCTCTACATGACTTAAGCGAACAGAACCGCCACTATTTCCTCGAACTTCCAACGTGCTGTATTGCGGAGTACCAGAGCCATAAGCGACCCGAAACTGATAAATCTGTCGCCCTGCCGAACCTTCAGTGATCACCGTGAGTAGGGTAGAAGAGGCTTGCGGCAATCCAGCCCAATTCAAAGGGCGAATTCGCCGCAAATGGATTACGGATGTCGAAGCTTTGCCGCACGATCGACCATCTCCGCCTTGACACAGAGGCGCATCAAAATCCAGAGTAATCCGACTGGGATCATCGAGCCAAACTCGTTGGATCGTCTCTCCAGTTGGAATAAAGCTCAGATTTGTCCCGGAGCCGATCCAAACGAGAAGGGTGCGAGAAGGGTGGGTAACTGGCTTGATCGTCCTCGTGCTTGCTCGATGGTGATCATTTTCACAGGTGAGGCTGCTTGTGTTGCAGTTGGGACGATTAAGCTGAGTGCGATTAAACTGACGCTCAGAAGATGTTTCAGTCTCATAGGACTTTGACCATTCAGGGGTGGATACTGATTTTGGCTCTATTGTTCGATCAAGTGGTGGTATCGCTGGAGAAGTAGTTTCAGGAGTAATTCTGCTTTTTAAAGATTGGATCTCAGTGTCTTGTTTAATCTCAGACAAATCGTTTTTATCAGGATGATCAATATCTCGGATCAGATTAGATGGCTGAGTTAATGCAGTAGTTAAAACTACAGGAATAGACACAGATTGATTAATGTAGATATCAACAGAGCTTCCAGCGGGTAAAAACCGAATGTTGGACTGTTGAGAAGCTTCTTGAAGTGCGCGTTGATTCCGTTGGGTCATTGAATTGAGCAATGCTTCTGATCCCCCTTGAAGAATACCAGCCAGTAAGTTAGGGTTTGAGTTTTGAACGCTAGAAATAACACTTGAATTATTGCTGATGATGCTTGAAGAACTTGGGCGAGTGAATTGTTCTGAGGCTTTACTCAATGCACCTAACAGAGCCATCTTTCTATTCATCGCCGCGATCACTTTATCTCCATACGACTTTGCAATCAGCGGTTGCCCCCTATGCCCTGTGATTTGAATGGCTTCAGGCGGGATTTTAATTTCAAGGGATTGTCCGTCTTGAATGACGATCGCCGACTCGACGTTCAATTTCACCAATCCACTGTCAGACATCGAATCCACTTCAGCAATGAGTTGAGTGCCTTCTGGTAGCGCGATCGAGTTATCTTGAGCCTTGAGTGGCGCAGTAATTTGAATGGTGAACTGTCCCTGCTGCGCTTTTTCACCAGATTTTGTTTTCTCATCCAAAATGATTGGCGTAGCAAGAATTCCCTCAGTTTTTGTGGATGCCAGGATACTTTTCTGAGGCTGTTCTTGTAAGATTGCAGCTTCTTCTTGAGTGTCTACTCCTGATGGTGCAAGATTTGATGATGTCTCGATCGTGGTTGGCTCAACAGAAATTTCAGGCTCCGCAGCCGAATCCGAGGCGGAAACTGCTTCCTTCTCAGCCGCTATTTGTCCATAACTGCCCATTTGTGTCAGAGCAATGTAGCGATCGTAGGTGTCTTGTTCTGACTCACGAGATGCAGAAGCCGACGGCGTAATGGGAACAGGTGCAGATATCCGAGGTGGAGACTGAATGCGCTGTACAACGGGAGCCGAGGGCGTGTAACTGATGGGCTGAGGAGAGGCAACAGGTTCTACAGGAGCGACCTTACGAGTTTCTGGCTTTGCGGGTGTTTTTACAGTTGGAAGACCCTTTGGTGTCTCCTGACTTAAGGGTGGCTGCTGTTTAAGCCGATCTTGTTGTTCTTTTAGCGCATAATTTGCTTGCGTTTGTCCTAGTGCTTCTCGCTGTGCCGCGATCGTTTTTGCATCTGAGGTTTCATCTGTGGCGTTTGGAGAAGGTGGAACGTTGGGTGAAGTAGCAGCCTGTGGAGTCGGACGATTCGCATTCATCATCGTCCCTGCCAGTGCAAAAATCGGCAGCGTCAGTCCGCTCACTAGAGCGATTTTAATCACAGGATGTCCTGACAGCGGGCGAGGTTGTCTTGCTTTTTCTGGCGTAAACTCGCTCTCTGTAACCAATGATTGAGACGGTTGCGGAACTCTCGCCCATCGTTTCAAATCCTCAGTGGGTGGCTTTTGAGATTGCGGATCACTTCCATTTGAACTCATGACTTTCGCTCCTGAAAGGGGACAATGTTTTCAATCTCTAATCCACGTTGGCGGAGTTGATAAATGATTTTCTGATAGTCAGAGGCTTTATCAGGGAGTGGTGTTTGAGGCGGATCAACAGATCTGACAATGTACGAATTGTTCCAAGGAATCGTATTTCCGGCAGGATGGGCACGATCGAAGAGAATCAAGTTCGCGACAACATCAACTTGCCAACGTCCCGTTTCCCCTGCCAGCAACTGTGGATCAGAAACGTGTTGAATGACCATCACCGTTTTGGTTGAGCCAGAGAAAACACCATCTGCCCCTGGAATCTTGGTCAGCTCCTCCAGAAATGCTTCTCGAAAGTTAGATTTTGCATCACTTGCTAGCAGAAAAGAAGCTTGCCATGCAACCGTTGGGACGCGCCCATTTTTGAGCTGTATTCCCTCATCTGCCAGGGATTGACCTTTTTCTTTGGCGTTTGCTGAAGGAAGTTTTCCAGACCACGTATACGTAAAAGAAACCCATTCGTGAATCAGTTGCCGAATCACTTCAGGTTCTCGATACTCACGATCGGCAGCCCGAACTGCAAAGGCTTGCCCATCCACTCGCTGCACTAAAGTTGGAGCAGGTTTATTTGCAATTTGAGCCACAGAATGACCCACCCAAACTAACCCGATCGCCAAAATCACTTCTCCAAATACCAACCCAACAAACGCGATCGGTAAAATATCACTTTCGTCAACAGGCAACCGCTTCAGCCGTCGCCGTAATTCAGAAATCTGCATACATTGTCCTCATGATCAAAGCTTGAGTGCAATTCCAGCGGCTTGTCGAGCGACTTGCCACCCGGTCGAAATGATTTGGATGACTCCGTTGCTCAGTCCGCGGTAAACCGCTAATCCGCCACCTGCTGCAAGCGCCACAGACAGCACAGGCGCGAGAATTGATAACAGTACAACAAAACCAAAATCGCTCTCATTCTGAGCTTGAGCATTCACGATCACAGTTGCGATTAAGCCGACCACGATGTTGTAGTAGATTTTTGCCATGCCCAAGGAGAACAGTCCCGTAAGCCATGCCCAAATGGGACGAGTCCCGATCGGGAGAAGTGACCCAGCGATCGCGACAGGTCCGGTCAGGGCAGTCAACAGCAGAGATGCCTCAATCAGATTCGCGAACGCCCACTGCCAACCCTTGAGCGTTTGTCGTGCAGCAGCCTGTTGAGCGGTGTCAGTTGTTGCAATAATGCCAGCATGGAGCAAAACAAACGGGTCGGCGTTAGCAACAGCTTCCGGTTCTCCTGCTTTTTTCTTTAGATCCTCACGAATTTTGACGACACTATCGAACCAGCGGCGAAGCCCATTTAGCGTTCCTTTACCCCAACCTTTCTCATACTGATCAATGATCACTTGTGCCTGATCCGTTGCTTTGTTGAAGCAATCAATTTGCGCCTGTCCTGTTTTCGATTGACATTCTCCATACAAAGCGCGGATCGTGTTTTTAGCATCAGCCGTTAATACGACATCCTGCAAGGCATCGCCCATTTTGAGTTCACCCATCTGGATACTCAAGATTTTCTGTGACTCTCCCTCAATCATCTTGTGAATTCCAAGCGTTAACTTGGATAGCCAAAATCCGTTCTGCCACAGCAGCAGCATGACCAAAATGACCCACATGAGGCGATCTAAAGAAGGTAGAAGTCCCGTTGTAATCATCTCTCGTGTCCAAACCACCACAAAAAACAAAAAGGCACCTACCGCAATTAAAGTGGCAAAGTAATTGAGGCTTTGATACAAGCCACTCGGTTTTTCAAAGATGATTTGCCAGTTTTGCTGCCATGCTGCGGAAATATCTTTGCTTGAACGTAGACTATCACCAACAAAATCACTGCCGCCTACAGCAGCGATAACCAGGTCGTAATGCACAATTACTGTCCTCCTTGGGATTCCGAAGGATATAAACCAGGAATGTAGAGCGGAGATCGAGCAGCCGCAGATGCTTCGATCAACCGATCCGATCGCTGTCGCCGATTCATTTCATCAATACCTTCGCCGAGATTCGCTTGATTGAGCAGCAGCATGGCTTGTTCTTGCTGCACTCCCAATAACGACGCATGAACTTTTCCGTTAATCACTGCTTGATCTACCAGCAGCAATGCCGTTAAATCTTGCATCTGTGCAGCATTCTTCATCACATTCTGAGTGACAGACAGAGATTTAGACGCTTCTGCTAACTGATGAATTGCTTTTGCGGATTTCTGAGAGTTCTCAATCACCTGGCTAGTGCTTTGAACAGAGTTAGTCATCCACTGCGTTCCCGTTTTGCCGACCATCGGCGCAGCCGTTGAGCGAGACAGCGTTTGATCATAGAGATTTGACAAATCACGCTGCCGCACGATCGGGCTAAGAGTTAGAGCATCGTAAGCCGAAGCCGTTTTAGGAGGTCCGGGCTGTTCTCCCCGAATCTCAAAGGGATTAGGTCCGAGTGTCCCGATCGTTGCAATTGGAGTTCCTGCGCTTTCTGTTGGTACAATCACGTCACCCGATTGGGTTGTGGTCGCACTTTGACTCTGAGAAGCACACTGGCTCACCGGAAGCCCTGGAATCGAAATGGGAAGCGATCCGAAATCACCGACCAACTGACAGAGCAGATAGTTACTTGCAATCCGTTCAGCTTGTCCAGGAATTCCCTCTGACCAAGGTGCATTTCTCCCCCACAAATTGCCTGAATTAACCCCAGGAGATTGCGTCGAAACCACAGGAATCTTCTCAGACCAAGGCGAATTACTTCCACCGTTCAGAATAGAATTGAGCGAATTATCCTTAACTTGATTGAGCGCACCAAAGATATTAGGAGTTCCGGGCAGTAGCGAGGCGACTGCCAAAGACGAGAGGGCGAGAGAGGCGATCGCAGCCCCGCCTATTCCAATTTGAAGAAACTGATGCTTGCGTTTCCGCTTAATGACCATTTACGTCACCTCCTGCATTTCAGAAACTATTAGATCCGATGTATCTTCAGGCGTTGGCAAGTTGCTCAAAACTTTTAACTGAGGGCTTCTCCCTAACGTCTGTAGAGATTGACCAGAGCGTAAAGCAGCCGTGTATTGCTGGGCGAACACTGACCACCCCTCGAACTTATTTGCAAACTGTGCCATGACTCGCGATCGTGCCTGTTGTTCTGGAACATTACTAGCTACGGCTGCCAGCAATTCGGGAGATGGATAGTAATCGCACTGCTGCAATCGTCCATCCACATCCATCAACCAATGGGAGCAAAGCCGAGCACGATCGGGCAAAAAGCTCTCGTCAGTGTTGGGAAGCAAAACGGAGCGATCGTACCCAAAAATTCGGCAACAAGATTCAACGGCTGACCCTTGAATCGCGCCAATCAAGCGCACAGTCAGATTTTGAAGGATCTGTTGTCCTGCCGCAGAGTTATAAATTGCATCAGGATCTTGGCTGATAATCAGCGTCCGAATTCCCGCTTTGCCACCTGTGGCGCAGATTTGCCCAATGATTTGAGAAATGCCATCGTACTTGTAGAGTACCGAACTCTCATCGATAATCAGCAGGCTATTCGGACACTCTAGCGCACGCCTTAGAGCCAACGCCTGAGCCGACAACGCTAAAACAGCGGCTTCATCGTCATTGGTTAGATTTCGCAAGGCATAGATCATCAATTGAGCATCCGATCGTACATTACTGGGTTGCGCGATCGCCCTCCCCACCGGGCTTTGCACCCAAGACAATAACTGCAATCGAATTTCCGCCAAGGCTTCTGCAATGCTGCCAACCGAGATTAAGCCAGAAAAATCAAACCGTTCTAAAAGCTCTAGAAAATCTATGATTGTTGGCATCCGCTGCCATGCAAAACTGCCAAAGCCTTGATCGTAAGCCGCATCATAGCGATGTTGAATGTCTGAATCAGCGAAGAAAGCAGACAATCCTTTCCACAAGATGGCATGAATGCGTTTCCCTAATCGTTGATCGCTGGTGGCTCCCATCACCATCACTTCTAACGCCCGAACCAGAAACGCCAAGTAGCTGTTCTTCCGGGTGTCTTGTTGATCGAGGGAGAGCGCTCTTAAATCCAGCATTTCAAACAGATTGTTGGTTGAAGTTCCGACATCGAACCATGCTCCAGCCTCTCCGAAGCTATTGACCAAATCAGTTAGCGTAGTCGTGCCATCCTCACGGGCGTAGTCTAATCCAACCACACTAAATCCGTATGCCATAGCCGTAGTAATCATGCCAGAACTGACAGCAGATTTCCCGATGCGAGTCTGCCCCAGCAAGGCAGCGCTGCGATGCTGAGTGACAAAATCAAGATAGACGGGCATTCCACCTTCACGCGAGATGAATTCCATCCCTTCTGCGTCGATCGCTCTCGTGCAAGCCAATGGCAACAGCCCAACCACCTCATCCGTGAAATACAGTTGCCGTCGCCCATCCAACAAACGATGCCAAGTAATCGGCAGCGTTTGCAGCCAAATCTTCCAAGCGATTTCTCGCTCTCGATTCAGTTCTCCACTTCCAAAGCAATTACTTAGCTTTTGACAAGCTTCATCCAATGCTTCTGGACTGGTGCGATGAATGAGCACCACTCCTGCAAACCAAATCGGCGCTGCTCCTTGCCAAATCTTGGCTTGGGCTTCGGCTCCGCCTTGGGCTTTCAGTTGTGCCACGACATCCAGATTGTTTTTGGTACTCGCACGTTCGGTTAGCGTGAGATTTTGCCGGGTCAATAGCTGCAAACTCGCACGAGTTGAATGTTCATCAGCGCGACTAATTTCACACACAATCTCGCAATCTGAAAATTGGCTGATGGCTTTCCATAGGTAGTACAACTGATGCTCATGGCTGGCAAAGCCCCCAGGCTTCGCATCAAAGGTCATCACCCCCACGAACCGATCTTTCACATACGCCCATTCCCGATCGCCCTTGGGAGTCGATCGCTGCCCTCGTTCCCCTCGAATCGCCACCGTCGCCGCATGAAATGAATCATTGACTTCCTCATTCAGAACCAACCCCTCTTCGCTCTCACTCAACACCAAGCATTGAGGAATAGGTGGAGGCGCAGAACAGTTAAACTCTGACCAAATCACTTGCCACAACTCCTCAACGGTTAACGGAACGGCTCCTAATCCCATCCGTGTGTTGAGTTGTTGTTCCCAATGCAGATACCCCGCTTTAAAGCCCTGAGTCAGAACGTGCTGATACCGAACTTCCTCCAATTGCGATTTTCGCCCTTTGAAAGCCTCGTAGGATTCCACAAGTGAAGCGATCATGCGCTCGATCGTGTCGGCTGTCGTAGCTTTTCCAGGTTCGATAGTGAACGTTGCAAAGAGCAAAATCTCCTTGGGTTGACGGAATCCTTGTTCACTCAATTCACGGGTATAGCGCTGCTGGCTGAACAATAGAAACTGAAGTTCAGGAATCGATGAGGCTTCGGCTAGTGCTTCAAGTTCTTGTTGTCGCTCAGAGTCACTGGCAAACGATCGGAAATGAATCCGCAGGCTTTCCCCTTCTGGCAGTCCTCGCAATCCTTCCTCCAACCGTAACAGCGTCGCTTCAATCTGCTCATCAGACAAGAAGGTGTGAATACTAGAGATCCGAAAAGCAAATCGCAAGCAGAAGCGGTCTCGCCCCTGTCGCAGCAGGCATCCCCCAATCCTTCTTTCTCCCAGCAATAGAGAGAATAGACATTCCAAATCCGATTCATCTTCAAACGGCTTAAAAATCAGCTTTTCGGTTCCGAGCTTGTTTGGCATGAGACGCTCCTAACAATCGTTGATATGACCGAAATTTGCACGTCCACTGTGGAACCGTGACGAATTTATTTAGCAATTTCCAATTCTTGTCCCCCGTCAAAATCCACCAAGAACTCGCTGACCAAAGAGCCGATAAAGCGACCCAAGTTAGTCCCCAGCCCAGCAACATCTCAAAAATCAGGTAAGAGACCCCAATGCTAATGCCCACCGGGAACAACTGTCCCACGGGAATCGGACCAAAACTGGGATGACTACCCAAACTAGGATTGACGCGACGAAACTTTCGAGAGTCAGACACATTCACCTCTCTTTGACGCTCTTAAGGTCTAGGGGATGCAGAGGGCGTTGCGGCGGTTGTGGAAAGAAATAGTGTAGACATCCCCTCGACTAGCACAACGACCATCAAGACGGCAAACGCATTCCAAGCAAACGGTTGCCAGTTCTCACCATGTCTTGCTTTCTCTAATGCCAGCATCACAAATGCGGCTCCCATGATAAAAGAACTGATTCTCAGGAACCCAAAAATGAGGGTGATCATGCTGCCATCAATGTATTGCCCAAAAATTCCACTCGTATATCTTTCGGCAGTGTCAAAGATTGCAGCGTTCGCAGGAATAGTAATGATGGCAAAGAAAATTTCACCGAGAAAAACGCTGAACCACAGTCGAGAGCGTAAGAATCTCAACAGTTCAGGTAGCGAATTAATCACAATCAGTGCAACAGCGACGTAACCCAGAATGATAAATCCTGCAAGCGCGATCGTAGCTGGGTTCACGATCACATTCATAAGCAGAATGCTCACAGAGATGAGAATTGAAGTTACAAGCAGACGAAACTTTGGAACTGCACCAAGATGCAATGGTGTCTGAACTCGACGCTTAAACGTTCGCGAGATCGGTGACGGCATATTCCTCCTTCGGTAAGGCTAAAGCTCACTCAGGTAGTTTTCTGATCTGAAAATACTAGCGGCGAGATGCACGAATCGTCTGAGGATCGGGTCATCTCTTCAATGGGCTACGAAGGGTAACGAGTGAACTCAATGAGTTCTAAAAAAGGCTAAAAATCAATGTGAGAAGGTCGTCTCGGCTCTAGAAATTACGTGATTGATCCAGAGAAATCTTTCAAAACTGACCTAATTAGCGGTTGCTGTGTAGTTACACTAAACGCACAATTCCTTCAAACTATTAATCTGTAAACACACCCAGAAATAGAAATGAGTAACAGCTAGGTTTTGGTATTTAGAACTACAAAAGGATGAATTGAGTGGAAGATGCTTCTTCTCTTTTTAGTGAAGTTTGAATTATAAATCAACCCCCTACAGAATTTCTTCATAATCTCAGTCTGATTGAATGTATTGCTTCAAAAAATCGCAGAAATTAAGCCGAACTGCGGCGGAGCGCTCGGTGAAAGTCAAATTAAGGCTGAAGCTGAAGCACAGATTTGGTGATTTAGTCTCAAAAACAGACTGATAAAACAAGAGATTTTGTGATTACAAAGATGTTTTAACTGTATTCAGCACTGGGTCAACACACAGAATATATCTTCATAGTTTATGCAATCTATATCAACCATAAAATGTCTTCACTTCTACGGCATTGTCAATGCATGATTCTGTTCAGAGTGTTATTTCTGACAATAATTAGAAAATAAATTTGTGGAATTTACTGTGTTTCTAATTTGCCGATCCGACGATCGAGAACGGCTGCTCGTTGAGTGTCTCCCAAAAATAGGAATTCTGTTCGGGCTTGTTGGTATTCATTAAGCGCTTCTCAAGGTTTGGCAATTGTGCTATGGATGCGTTCTAACAAATCATCTCTACGCATATCTACTGGGTGTTGTCCACAGCCTTGAGTCCTGATGGCAAAACGTTGGTTACGGGAAATGACAACCAAACAGTAACATTCTAGAATCTCCACACAGGTGACAGCACGAGAACGCTACCGAAGTACAAGACTAAAGTTTGGACAGTTGTGTTTAGTCCCGATGGTCATATCTTCGCTACGGGCAGTGAAGATAAAACGGTGCGGTTGTAGGATGTCTACACCAGGCAATGCCCGAAGACATTTCAGGAGCATACCCACCAAGTCTGGTTAGTCAACGTTAGCCCCGATGGACAAGCCCTCGCGAGCAGTGGTGATGACCACACAGGGCGGCTCTGTGATCTACGATCGGGACAATGTTTGACTGCCCTGGAATCTCATAGCAACTGCCTGGCATCGATCGCCTTTAGTCCTAATGGACAAACAGTCGCTAGTTGCAGTAAAGACGGCACCATCAGAATGTGGGATGCTGACGCTGGAGAATGTCTGAAAATCCTCAGAGTCAATCGCCTCTATGAAGGTATGAACATTACAGGCGCGATCAGCTTGACCCCAGCCTAAAGAACAACCTTAAAGGCACTGGGAGCGGTAGAGTTGAAAGCATCAGAAGTTTAACGCCCTATGCTTTCAAAATCATTAGGAGATTCACGATGAGCGAAGAGACACAACAACCTGATCCGAAAACCCCAGACGTAATTCGTTCGCCCAAAAACACCGATCGAGATCTGGAAGCGGAACGTGCTGCCAGCAGGATTGATGCACCTGAAGTAGTGAGAAAGCCCGTTGTGATTGACCTCCAAGCTGAGACCAATGAGAGCAATCGCTCACCCAAACATGACAGAGATTTCAAAAGCTGACCGACCTACATTCAAAGGTACAACAAAGGCTATGGGACAACTCACACGATTATGACTTGGCACACAAATGCAGGGATGCGCGTTCTTGAGGGTGTCGAAGCGGAAGTTTATTTAACGGCAGTGCAATCTGCGATCGACTACATCGAACTCATGGATGATGGTGAAGGCGGATTGGACGTAAAAACCGGCGATCGCATCTTCGATTTCGCAAATCCTGGTCAAAAAATTATTATTCTCCACATTTGCCTGTCCGCTCTTCTAAAACCTGAAGTCGAAGCCCCCGAACTCAACAATGTCCTTGAAGCAGGTGCTTATTTCCCCTTCGCTTACCTCCAAATGCGTGTAGAGGAAGAAATTTCTGAGGAAGACGATTGGCATGAGGACGAGACAGCGATTAAGTACTATTTTCGTCGATTGATTTGGAAAGCGTTTGAGGAGTTTGTTCGTCCCCGATGGCGAGATGCCGTGACTGAGTATGGCGAACGTGAAGAAGAGGCTGAATTCAGTGAGCGCTCCACCAACCTCAACTTGTGGGAAGAAATTATTGACGAACTTGCCGATCGCATCTTTTGGGATCGAGATTGGCAAATGAGCACGATCGCACCTCAACTCCTCGACGGTATCGAGACAGAATTTAGCCAAACCACAGGTTTGGAGAAAGATTACATCACAAATCGACTGCCAAAAGTGAGCGACGCAGAAGTTGCTTCTGCACTCGCAGAAATCAGAGGCTGGAAACTGCCCTAGAATGTCATGATTCTTTGACAAAGCTGGCTCATTTGGGCATTGGGGGAAAATTGGGGGAAAGCCGAAGACCAAAGGCTAAAACGACCGCACAGCAGCATTGTATCGAGGACTGAAAATCCTCGTGTCACGAGTTCAAGTCTCGTTCCTGGCATCTCTCACAGTCTTTAATCTTTCAAGAAAGCAAGAAACTGTCCACTTGAAGCCATATTTTTCAAGTGGACTAATTTTGGACTTAATCGCCGATCGGGAATGCTCTGAAAGGCTGATTCTCTCGTTCCCAAACTGTCACAGTGGCAACGGTAGAATCAGCCTTTCTGCGTAGCACTTCTGCGGACTGAGCAGTAGCTCAAAACTCTGGAAGTTCAATGTTTCGGCTGCGGCTTGCATAGTGTTTCCAGGTGATGTGGGGAGTGTTCTGCATGATCAGACGACGAACCGTTTCACCAGCGAGATGGTCAATGAGCCAATCTCGAATCTGAATAGAGGTTTCGAGGTGGGAGGGCATCTTCTCAATTTGCCGCTCTACTTTGTGGTAGTCGCGAACGATCGTGGATGGGGCAAGCTGGGCCGCTTGAAAGATCGTGTATTTTTGCCACAGCACGAGTAATCATGATGGCTTGATGTTTCGTTTTTTTGCCATCACTCAAACAAACTCGGCTGCACGTATTTTTTAACGTACATCTTGGCTTCTAACGCAGCTTGCTTTCTGACCCACTGCTCTAAGAAGGTGGGCCGAACTGGGAGACTTTCCGCTTTTGCGATTAACCAGGCTTTGTGGGTGGCTTCGATCTCCTGTTTTGCGTCAGCATTTTTGTCTCTCTCTCGATCGCTCTCTGTAGAGAGAGAAAGATTGTAAAGACTGTAGAGATAGAGGCAATCCAGACCCGATATCGGGCAAGGGTTCTGACGGTTTGTCGTCTCGTTCGTGAGAAAAAAAGTCTCGTTTTTGAGCTAACTCTGACGGCTTCTCCTAATTTGCGGCTAGCGGCCACGATATAGAAGATGGCTCCTTTGGCTGTGAGTAGACCATTTTGATAGTCTTGAATGACATCTTTAACGGTCAGTCTATGGTGGTGTTGGGTTTTGGGTGTTTTTACGCTAGGATTCATGGGGATGGCAAGGTTTTATGGACAAGAGAAAGAAAAGGCAACCTTTAGCCTTAAAAAGGGGCAGTCCGTAGCTAGCGGTCTGCCCTTTGGCTTTTAAATGTGATTGACGATCGTGCGAATCAGGGCTTTCTTCTGCTCAGGTGACAGGGTTGCGATCTGAGGTTCTAGCGGCGCTGGCAGGCGATCGACGTGAAAGCCCAGGGGCTTGTGGGCAGAGGGATAGCTGATTTGCTCAGTCAGGGCGTGAATGAGTTGGACTTTTTGGTCTGACGTGAGCAGCAGAAGTTGGGCCGTGAGTTGGGTCATGGGTTAACCTTTGGTTGTATGAATTTGATTAATGAATAGGCGATCGCTCCAGGACTAACGGGCGATCGCTTTTTTGTTGGGATAATGGGCCTAGTCGTGAGTGCGAGTGAATGCCCAAAAAGGTCAGAGAGTTAAAAAAGCTGGTGAAAAAAGTGGGCTTTGTCTACCAGCCGGGGAGAGGGAAGGGTAGCCACACGATGTGGTATCACCCATTGCTTCCCTACCCGATTACGATTTCTGGTAAGGATGGGGCGGACGCTAAACCCTATCAAGAGGAAGATGTGATGGATGCTCTTGCTGACCTGGAGAGGTTGAAAAAGGAGGAATCGGAAGAATGAAATACACAATCTTGATTCAGTGGTCTGAAGTCGATCAGGCATTTGTGGTGAGCCTGCCTGAGTTTGGCCCATACGCCCACACTCACGGCGATACCTATGAGGAGGCATTTCAGAATGCTCAGGAGGTTCTAGAAAGTTTGGTAGAGCAGTATCAGGCGATGGGCAAATCTCTACCAGAGCCGAAAGTTTTTCAAGCTGCATAGTTTTTTCGATCGTTAAAAACAAAAGTCATTGGGCGCACACGTCCCGTGCAGCGAGGCTGTTCGCACTCCCCAGACGGCAGCGCGATCGCTTTTTTGTGGTCATTCTTCTTCTTCTGACTCTTCAACGCAGAGGTCAAAGATTTGCTGTAGCTCGTCTAGCAGGGCTTCTTGTCGATCGGGCGGCAGTTGCTCAAAGAGAGTCACGATTCTGTCTTTGAGTTCGTCGTGGTCTTGATGGTCTGCTTCTAAAACGGTCATTTCGTCTTGGGTCATCGATAAGCCTCCGGGTGCGAGAGGGAATCACGGTAAGGGGTCTGAGGGGTTGGGTTCCTCAGATGGGTGATTCTCGTGGATCATGAGTTTTAGCCACACGGGGAGGACGGCAAATCTGCCCCGTGTGGATGTTATTTACCCCACAAGATGAGGCATACCTCATGTTTTTTCGTGCGATTCGATTAAAAATGAGGTATGCCTCATGAAGTACACCTCACGTTATGGTTGACAAAGGTAACTCTCAGGAGAAATCCCCATTGAGAAAACGTAGGGAAGAGCTAGGCAAGACAAGGGTTCAGGTGGGTAGAGATGTTGGTGTCTCTGAACGCAACATCTACGACTGGGAGACTGGAAAGTTCCTTCCACGGCTTGATCGTGCTGTCTTGTTAGCGCGATCTCTGCGCTTACCTCTAAAGCAACTTTGTATGGATATGGGGATTGATGTAGCAGGCATCCCAGACGATATGGAGGAGCAAAATAAAAGCGCTGAGGCGTGACCCATCACACTTCAGCGCTATCAACGATTCATTAGGAGGTAAAAACTTTTAAGTCAGCGTGTCATAGACCCTGACCCGTCCCGTCAAAAGGACACCCCAATCATGTCAGACAATGAAGATATCCATTACAACCCCGTCAAAACATGGACATCACACAACTCATTCTGAATGAGCTTCTTGAAGAACTCAAACAGACACCAGAGCAAGTGCAGTACGAGGTTTTAGACTTTGTTCTATACCTCAATCACCGCCGACAGCAAGAACAACCCGAAGTAGACTCAGAGCCGATAGAGGAAAAAGCTCTCCACTTTATTGAATTCGTCACTCGTCAGCGAGAACAAGAAGCACTCGAACTGCAAGAAGACCTTGAAGCCCTTCACGCCGCTCGTGAAGAAATGAAACGAGAAGGCACCATTCCTTGGGAGCAAGTCAAGCAAGAGCTAGGGCTGCCCCAATGACCTATCGGACTGAGTTCTCTTCATCTGCTCGACGGCAACTCAAAAAGTTGCCATCAGACATCCAACTTGAGATTCGAGAGGCTGTTGACTGCCTCTCCACAACACCTAGACCAATGGGTGTGAAGAAAATGTCAGCAGAAGATGCCTACCGCATTCGCGTTCGTGGCTACCGAGTCATCTACGAAATCTACGACGAAGTTCTAGTCGTCACAGTCGTCGCCGTCGGGCATCGCCGGGAGGTATGTCGCTAAAAACTCAAAACCAGGGCAGAGCGCTCACTCTCCCTGGATGCTTCACAGAAGACTTAAACCACCTATGGAGAATTACATTGTCTATTCAATCGCTGCATCTAATTAAAAAAGGGCGATCGCCTCCCCACTAGCCGGGAAGCGATCGTCCTTTTTTGTCTAAATCATCTCACCCAAAATTATGAACCAAATCACAAAGCCTAGAGTGATTCCGTGGAATCCACCGCCCCCCAGACCTCAGACAGACTTTCCGATCGTCACCAACCAGGGCATCAACTACCAATTAGTGCCCCTGCAACTATTCGAGCAACTCAAAGCCCAAAACGATAGCCTCGTTTGGCTCTCAGTTGGGTTAGGGGCAATGGCGATCGCCGCCGGGCTGGCCCTAGTGATTAACTTCTTCAAACCATTGCCGCCCCCCATCACGGCTGATGGCTCGATCGCTACCCTTTCTAATGACTGGCTTATGGACGGTCTTCTTGCTATCCTGCTTTATCCCAATCCGCTGTTTTGGGTTTGAGCACTTTAGGAATTTAGAGGAGAAATTGGGAAAATTTCGTAGAAAGAAAATCGGAACAACGTTAGCGCATCAGCAGTCCGATCGTGGATTGAATGCCAGTGAGAAAATGTTGAATGAGCGTAAGGGTTGATTAATGCTGTTTCGATCGTGCAGCTAGGTCAATCTATTCTCCTTGGACGATCGCGCAACTTGAGACGGATGAATCGGTGAGATTGGCAAGGCGATCGACAACTTGAGCGTCGCCCAGACTGGCGTAGCTACCGGGGTTGGTGTCGAGAAGATTGATCAACCGCCCTAGCGTTGCTTACAATAGACGTAAGAATATAAAGATTTGTGAAAACTATGAGTCTCAGCCTAGAGCAAATTTCGAGCCAACTAGACAGCGAAAACTCTCGCGATCGCATGATAGCGTTGGCTTCTCTGAGAAATGTCTCTGCCGAAGATGCTGTGCCGTTGATTAAAAAAGTGCTGAACGATCAGAGTCTACAAATTCGCTCAATGGCCGTCTTTGCGTTAGGACTCAAGCCCACCGAAGAGTGCTATCCCATCCTGGTTAAGCTTTTAGAGTCTGAGAAAGACTATGGCATTCGGGCTGATGCCGCAGGTGCCCTGGGCTATCTCGAAGATATTCGAGCGCTTGAGCCACTCGTCAGAGCGTTTTATGAAGATACAGATTGGTTAGTGAGATTTAGCGCGGCAGTGGCACTGGGCAACCTCAAAGATCCTCGTGCTAGAGACGTGTTGGTTCAAGCGTTGGACAGTGATGAAGTGGTGTTGCAGCAGGCCGCGATCGCCGCGCTTGGTGAAATCAAAGCCGTGGATGCAGTCGATCAAATCCTCCGGTTTGCTCAGTCTGAAGATTGGTTGGTGCGGCAACGACTCGCTGAGGCGTTAGGTCAGTTGCCCAGCGAGAAAAGCATTGCTGCCCTGAAGTATTTAGAGAAAGACTCCAACTCTAACGTCAGTCAATCCGCTACGTTGTCGCTGCAAAAGTTAGTAGACCCCGCGTAAAGGGGCTGTGATTTCAACCCACTAAAAAAGCTTGGAGACACCTGACCTCCAAGCTTTTAGTTTGAACTGATAGACGGTTACTTCACGATTCCTAGAAGCTCACTCGTTACAGAGTTTGAAAAAGTAGGCGCAATCGAGAAGTGAGGCAGATCATCCAAGGGCTTGCCAGCAACCAGAGGAATCGAATGCCGAACGTGGGCAGCGATCTGAACGGTCTTCACATCGTAGGTTTGAGTGATTAGCTTGGGATATAACCCGATCGCGATCACCGGAATCAGCAAACAAGCCGCGATGAATGACTCACGAGGCTTCGCATCAGGCAAAAATTTTCCTGCGCCTGCCTTGCCTTCTTGACCATAAAACACTTCTCGCAGCATTGACAGCAGATAAATCGGGGTGACAATCAGCCCAACTGCCGATAATAGAATGACGACAGCCTTGAAGGTTGAGTTGTAAGCATCACTCGTTGTGAATCCTAAAAACACTGCCAACTCTCCCACAAACCCGCTCATGCCGGGGAGCGCCAGGGATGCCATCGACCCAACTGTAAACAGCGCAAACACCGTCGGCATTTTCTTCGCCAGTCCGCCCATGTCGTCGAGGTTGAGCGTGTGGGTACGATCGTAGGTGATCCCCGCCAAGAAGAACAGCGCCGCCGCAATCAAACCGTGAGACACCATTTGCAGCACTGCGCCACTCGTCCCAAGCTCGGTGAATGAGGCCAGACCTAAAATCACAAACCCCATGTGCGAAATCGAGGAGTAAGCCATGCGCCGCTTAAGATTGCGTTGGGCAAAGGAAGCCAGCGCCCCATAAATAATGTTGACGATTCCCAAGATGGCCAGCATGGGGGCGAAGAAAACGTGAGCGTCGGGCAGCATCTCCATATTGATGCGAATCAGCGCATAGCCACCCATTTTGAGCAAAACGCCTGCCAAAATCATTGAGACGGGAGCAGACGCTTCGCCGTGAGCATCGGGCAGCCAAGTGTGAAAGGGGAAAATCGGCAGTTTGACCCCAAAGGCGATCAAAAAGCCAGCGTAAGCCAATAGCTCAAAGGTTAGCGAATAGTCTTTCAGCCCTAGCTCAGTCATGTTAAATGTCACATGATCGCCAAAGAAAGCCATTGCTAGCGCCGCAATCAAGATAAAAATAGACCCGATCGCGGTATAGAGAATAAATTTAGTCGCGGCATATTGACGCTTGGGCCCACCCCAAATCGCGATCAAGATATAGACCGGAACCAGTTCAATTTCCCACATTAGGAAAAACTGGATCATGTCTTGGGCGCAAAACACGCCCAGTTGAGCGCTATACATCGCCAGCATTAGAAAATAAAACAGACGAGGTTTTTCGGTGACCTTCCACCCGGCCAAAAGTGAGAGCGTTGTCACTAACCCTGTTAAGACGACTAGCGGCATTGAGAGACCGTCGATCGCCAACGACCAGTTGATTGCAATTTGAGGCACCCAGGCGTAGGTTTCAGCTAACTGAAAGCCAGGATTTTGAAAGTCGTAATGCTGCCAGAAGGCATAAATCATCAGTGCCAGATCGACTAAACCAACGCCAAGAGCATACCAGCGAACGGTTTTACCTTGTTTGTCGGGAATGATTGGGATGAAGAGAGACGCTGCCAGGGGCAACAGAGTGATGGTCGTTAACCAAGGAAATTGAGTACTCACCATGAGAACAAAAATGTAGGGATGAAGGGAGAGAGTTCTGTTCGATGTAAAGCACCGTTTTTTAACGGATTCAGTAGGAACTAAGTGAAGCTGTAAGAATTTGTACCTACCGCCCTATATTACCCTAGTTTGTTAAGTTAGATGAACTTAAGCAACAGAATGTTTTAACTTTTGGTGTAATTTATCGTCGGAGATGCCCCAGATTCCGCTATTCATCAGGGTTAAAGTCGGCTAAGATGGCGCTTTTGTATCTTTGAGCACACACTTATCTACTTCTTCACATTCCTTAATAGTGTATGAGCAAAGAAATCCAATCTCTCAAACCTTAAGAATTGGCTGAAGCGACAGCCTGATAGAACTTTGAGCCATTCTTGAAGCGGCCATAAAAAAGAGGCATAGGGGTTATGCCTCCTCGATCGGTGATCTCAAAACGGGACGCTCAAAAGCGCTAATCGCTTCAAGTCGGAGTCTTATTAAAATATTCGGTCGTCATCAAGCCTGAGCGACTAGAGCGACGGGTATAGTTTTTGATCATGTAGCCGAGATCTTCAGGGTTGAGCGCGACTGATAAGGCATCGCTCTGACTGACTATTCCTCCTTCATAGAGGTCAAAGAGCGCCTGATTGAGGGTTTGAGAGCCATCTTTGCCCTCCTCCATCAATTGATAAATTTCATCAATGATGCCTCGTTGCAGATAGTCACGAATTGTATCGGTGTTGAGCATAATTTCTAAAGCTGCGACCCGTCCTCCTTTAACGGTCGGCACTAGGGCTTGACCGATAACTGCCCGCAGCCCTTCTACGATCTGCATTCTGACGATATCTTGTTCTTCAGGCGAATAAAAGTTGAGCAATCGCTTGACGGCATTCACCGTGCCTTTTGTGTGCAGCGTGCCTAAAACTAAGTGCCCAGTTAAAGCGGCTCGGATGGCCGTGTCAACGGTTTCACGATCGCGCATTTCTCCGATCAAAATAATGTCGGGATCTTGTCGCAAGGCGGCCCGCAGGGCTTCCTTAAATTCTTGGGTGTGCAGCCCGACTTCTCGCTGAGTGATTAAACACTGGTTGGAGGTGTGGACATATTCGATCGGGTCTTCGATCGTCACAATCTTGCGCGCTAGAGAGTCATTGACGTGACGCAGCATTGCCGCCAAAGTGGTGGACTTACCAGAGTTGACCGGCCCGGTGACTAAGATTAAGCCCTGCCGCTCTTCTGCTAATTTGCTCAAGATGTCTGGCAGCCCGATTTTGGCGATCGTCGGCACTTCTAGAGAAATTAATCGCAGCACCATTACGCCGCCCATCACCGACTGGGCACAGTTGACTCGACAACGCACCAATTCTTTATAGAAAATGGCGGTATCTAGCTCCTGTCGTTTACGAAACTGCTCGGTTTGTTCGGCTGACAAGACTTCTGACAAAAACTCTTCAAACTGTTGTGGCGTAATGACTCCATATTGCTCTTGCAGTCGAATGTGCCCCTGAATGCGATAGCGGGGCACCTCACCCACCTGTAGGTGAATGTCAGAAGCTCCTTTTTTGCAGGCATCATCAACCATAGAGCGGATGGTGCCTTGGCGCTCTAGCTCACTGGGCAGGTCGAGGACGATCGAGCTTAAACTCATAGTCTGCACGCCCTGCGTCGTTGGCCCGCAGTTGACTCGCGCTTGCATAAAGCCCGGAATTTGAGCACTGGTATCGAGCTTTTGAGCTTCTCGGTAGTGTTTGAGTTGGTCGGGGGTTAGCACCTCTTGCACATAGTGACTGAAGCGATCGGGGGTGAGAATGGGCAAATGGTCTTGCGAGATCAGTTTGCCGTGAATGCGATAAAACGGCGTGCGACCAATCTGCAAATAGAGAGCAGTGGCCCCTTGGTTATAAGCATCTTGGATGAGCAACCGGACTGAATTAGCTGCCTGGGGCGCGGGGTTGTCAGAAACCTGAATCGCATTCATGGCAAATCGCGTCGAGAGTGGGTAGAAAGCTGTAGCCGAAAAGTGCACTAGTGAAACCTGAGAAGGTTAGGAAAGACGCATTCAGGAAAGACCGATCGAGCTTAAAAATTATAGTTCCATAGATCTTAGTCGAGAAAATTAATCAAGTCTAATTTACGGGGTTTCTTAAGTTTTGGCTGGGCAAATCGGTTGGGATGCGATCGCGGGAGTTTTTTCTACGATCGAGTCAAAGCTTTTGCCGACATCAGCCCTTGGGCAGCTTTGCTGAGATAACCGATTTGACCATAGCTGTAGACCAGGTTTTCAAACCGTTGAGCGGGATCTGCCGCGAATTTGACTGATTTATAGAGTCCCCGCAGCAGTCGCTCTCCGCCTCGTTGAAATTGCCCCACCCCTGCTTCGCCCGCAATTTGTTCTCGATAACACTCGCTGATGCCTTGCCACCAGCCACGACTCAAAAACCAGCTTCGCCTGACGCGATCGGGGGAGACGTGGTGAGCAACGAGCGCGTCTGGTAGATAGGCCACTTGCCACCCGGTTTGCAGAGCCAGATTTGTCATGTGCAGTTCTTCGTTAGACAGAAGATTTCTGCCGACTCGACCCAGATTTGGGTCAAAACCGCCAATTTGTTCTAAAAACGTTCGGCGAACGGCATAGTTTAAGCCTCTGGGGGTGAGGCCGGGGCGATCGATATAAAGCACGGCAGCGCCTAAGTCATAAGCGCCTAAATTTCCGGCTAACCCGTCTGAGAGCCAGACCGGAGCGACCATGCCCTCGGCCCAAATCAGGGTGACTTTGCCGCCTGCGATCGCGAGTTTTTGATTGGACTGGTAGGCGTTCCACAGCGTTTGCAGCCAGTGAGGGCTGGCGATCGCATCGTCATCTAAGTAAGCCAGGATGCCACTTTTGGCGTGGGTTGGCTCCGGTGTTGCGGGCCACTGAGAGACCTGTGACTGGCTCGTAAACATAGCGCAGGCGCGAGAATCGCTCAAGCGGGACTCTACAACCTCGTGGGTGCGATCGCTAGAGGCATTATCAACCACCACCACTTCAAAATCGGCGAAGGTTTGGGAGAGCAGACTGTCGATCGCGGCTCCTAAATAGCGTTCTCGGTTGTGGGTGCAAATAATGGCAGACACCTGAGGTTCAGGCATGATTTAATTTCCGCAAAAGAATTCGCCGCTCGTCATTTGCTTACATCACAACACACAGCCGTAAAATTAAGATCCGTAGAATTCTGGGTAAAGTTGAGATGAAGTTAGATCTCCGGGGACGGGTTCAACTCTGTTCTTTGAGGTGACTGTGCATGATGACGAGGGTTTGCGCGAGATGATTGAGGCGAGTTTCTAAATCTTGCTTGCGTCCTAAAAGCTGACGAAGTTTTTGATGACGAGCGATCGCTAGACTCAGACTGGCCACTTGCTCAGACGGGCAGGGATAAGACCAAAGCTGCCCGTCAGGGTTAAGACCACAGAGCCGATAGCCCGTGCGGGGTGACTCACAGGCTATTGGCTGATTGGGCGTTGAGCAGATTTCTTCTACATAATCCATCAGGCGATCGACTTCAGCATGGCGCAGCACTGACGAGTCAACCTCTGGTTCGCGAGAGTGAGATTCGAGCCAGCCATCAACGATTGGCCCTTCTAAGTACAGATCTTGAATTTGCCGCAAAATTTGGTGTAGCTCAGTTTGCCACCCTTCAACGATCGTTTGCATTTCGTAGAGCAGATTAGTCGCTAGAGCCGGGTTTGCCCCATGCCGATGGCTGCTAAAACTGGGGGCCTTGAGCTTAGGCAGATTGGGCGCTTTTGCCCCAGTCTCTTCGACCGAAAACGGTTGAACAAAAACTTTGGGTGATTCTGAAGGGATGGCCGACGGAGCCGGGTCAATGATCGCAGGCGAAAGCTGCTTGACGATCGCCGAGTGAGTCTCGATCGACGCAGGTTGGGACAACGCCGTGACTTTAGCAGAGCTGACTTTTGCGGTCTTGGGCTGCAACTCAAAAGACACGGGCTTGAGTGCAGCAGACGACGAACCAGAGCGAGACGGAGCCTGACTGTCGCCTGTCATTGATAAAGCGGGCGTTTTCCGATCAATCTGGTGCAATGTCTCTTCGATCCGTCTCAGTTCTCTTTTCATAGTCGCCTTAGTCCACTCACAAAAGTTCGATGCAGTTCAACGCATCTCGAAATGTTTGCCCCGTGTTCGTGATTTATTGTAACGGCGAAATTGTAGACGGCCGCTAATTTCTGAGATTGTGATGAATGGTTACAACTTTTCGGCTAGAGGCTGACAAAAACCTTGAACTCCCGTTTTGAGAACATAGATGGCAACCGGGGTGACAAGTCTGGTCGGAATCTCGGTGTCTGCCGCGATCGCGTCTACCACAGCCCCTGTTAGCCCATCTTCTAGCTGCTCTTTTAAGTCGGCGTGGCAGAGAATGTGTCGCCAGCGTTTGGCCAAGCCTTCGAGCCAGCGATCGCTGGTGTCAGGTTCTTGCCCAGCGCGAATGGCTAGAGCGATCGCCGCGTCTTCTAAATCGCCATCACAGTCTTCAACGACTCTCAGGGACTCTAAAGCAGCAGGATGGTCTGCGAGATCGGCTCGATATTGCTCAAGCTCTTGGGGCGTAATCAGAATTCTCATGGGGCGTTGTGTGCCAATACAGGGGAAATTCTATCACTCTTGGTCAAGATTCAGGAGTCGTAAGGTTTGAAAATTCTAAGCGATCGCTGATCTCTGATAGGGCGTAGTGGAGATCAGCGATCGTCGATTTGATCTCGGCTACATCGTCGCCTAGTCGATCAAGCCGAGTTTCTACAAGTTTGAGATCCGTGGTTTGATTGGTTTGCCAAAGCGAACATTTCAGCGCCGTCAAAATTTTCTCAACGGTTGAAAAATTTGGATCGTAACCTGGATCGTTCAAAATGCGGCTGATCTGCTGGGTGTAGCCCAAAGCGCTGCCCCCATGTTCTCTCGCGATTTCGGCAGAGATTTTGCGAATGCTCATGCCCTGGGTTTTCATCAACTCACGAATCACATCTACCATTTGTTCTTGCATAAAGGTGCCAATTTCTAATAGTCTTTGATCAAGAACTTGAATCAATTTATTGACCTCCGCTTAACGTGAAGGTCTTTTTTTTGAGCAGATTTTATAAGAAGTCTGACGCTATAAACCTGCGCTATAAAAAAGCAGTAGGCCCGATCGGCACTACTGCTTTAGATGATTTAACCTGGGGTTTTTATAACCCGACCAGTTCACGAGACTCTAGACCTGTTAGCTGTTGGGCGATCGTCAGTCGGGTTTCGAGCTTGGCGACGCTAAACTCATTTCGCAAGTGTTCTAAGTGTGCTAGAGCGTTGGCTTTTTCGGTAGCGGCGCGGTTGAGAGCGTCGATCGCACGAGAATATTCTTGGTTGACTTGCAGCACCTCAAAACGGCGAGCTTTGCGCTGGTTGTCATTTTTAAGAGCCGTTTCAAAGGCGACGACCATATCGGCATTGCCTTCGAGCCGAGCCAGATGTTGACGAATCTCTGCGATATTTTGCTCTAGCTCGTTGACGTGTTGGGCGGCTTGCGCGATCGCGGCGGGATATTGACCTAAACGAAGTTTCATACCTGACATTCCTCAAAAGGGTGTGAGTAGCCAGTAGCCAAACCAGTCACCACAGACTGAGACTACGAACGACAAAACAGAGATTATTGCGTGCTCTCTAAGCAGCCAATTCTTGCAGTTGGGGTAGGGCTGTGCGGGTGGGCAACTCGTGGGCGTGGGCGGGAGCCTGCTCTAAAACATTGACTTCGATCTTGACGGCGACGAGATAAGAGCCGGGCTGCTCGCCAATGGCTTCGGCAATCAAGTCAGCCAAAGCGGGACGATCGGCGGTGATGGGGTCACGCAGAGAGCACCGATCCCATTCGTATTTAGCGGTGGGGTCGAGGTTGAGAATGTAGTGTTTCGTCATAGGGGGAAGAACTTGAATCGTTTGTACTATTGTAGTGAATATGCACGTCAACGACAACTCGCAAATTGGAGGAATGGCTATGCGGCAAGGGGCGCGATCGCTCGATCGGGTTGAGCCAATTGACGAGAAGCAGAACGGCACTTGTCAGAGGTCAGTTGCTTTTGATCTAACCGATCCCAATAGGCGAGAGTCTTGGCGATGCCAGGGCTGCCAGAGAGTTTGATTTCGTGAGGAAACTGGGTCAGCAGTTCGCTTTGTTGGAGTTGAAATAAATAGCCAGACCTCGCGAGAGATTGGGCAAATTTTTGAGCTTGGCTTAATTTGTCAAAGCCAAAGTAGCAAGTCTCTCGAAGCTTGACAGCTTTTTGAAACGGAGTTTTCACTACTAAAACTCTAGGAGAAAGATATTGTCCGACTCGTCCTTTGCCTAGTGAAAAGAATCGACCCGTTTGCATAGTGAGGATGAATGCTGGAGTGGTCAGAAGTGAGGAAAAATCGCTTAACTCTATTGTAGTTCATAGACACTACGAATGGGGTCATTCTGAGGGAGGATTGGCGATCTTTTTGAACCAGCGATCGCTTCAATTATAGTAAATCTGTACTTTAGTCTGAAGGGCGGCGATCGCGGTCAAAACTGCTTAATTCTTAGAAGAGATTTAATCGGGGAGACTCGCATCCCTCAGCAAATCGCCTCAGTTTGACTTGACTTATTGCAGAAACTCGGTAAACCTATAGAGCAAAGACACTCTCTCGGCAAGCCCAGCTTTCACAGGAATTAGCCAGACTGAAAGCGATCGGGCTATGTCTAGAGAATCCATAGCGGCGGTTTCTTTCGCGGCTATCCCTGGGTTGATCACAGTTGGATTGGTAACAGAAGCCTCTGCAGGAATGAAAACTGTTTAACCTTGGGTAGGATTTGGTCTGAAGATTGCAAGCACTTTTTTTAGGGGAGTTTTTGACTCCTCTCAGTTCACCATCGAAGTATTTAAGGAAACCCGTTCATGACTGCAACTCCCGTTCGGTTGAAGTACGAAGTTAAAGATTTAGCGCTTGCGCCTGTGGGCAAACAGCGCATTGAGTGGGCTGGGCGCGAAATGCCTGTGTTGGCTCAAATCCGCGATCGCTTTGCTAAAGAGCAGCCCTTTGCAGGCATCAAGATTTCTGCTTGCTGCCATGTGACGACTGAGACGGCTCATCTGGCGATCGCCCTCAAAGCGGGTGGCGCTGATGCGGTTCTAATTGCTAGCAACCCTCTCTCGACCCAAGATGATGTGGCTGCCAGCTTAGTCGCCGATTATGGAATTCCCGTCTACGCAGTCAGAGGCGAAGATAACGATACTTACCACCGCCACGTTCAAATCGCGTTGGATCACCGCCCCAACATCATCATTGATGACGGCTGCGATGTGGTGGCAACCCTAGTGCAGCAGCGCAAGCACCAACTCGCTGACCTAATCGGCACCACCGAAGAAACCACCACCGGAATTGTGCGGTTGCGGGCGATGCTTAAAGACGGTGCGCTGACCTTCCCGGCGATCAACGTCAACGATGCTGAAACCAAGCACTTCTTTGACAATCGCTACGGCACAGGTCAATCAACTCTGGATGGCATCATTCGCGCCACCAACATTTTGCTGGCGGGCAAAACCATTGTGGTGGCTGGCTATGGCTGGTGCGGCAAGGGCACGGCGATGCGAGCACGGGGCATGGGCGCAAACGTGATTGTCACCGAGATCAATCCTGTGGCAGCGATCGAGGCGGTGATGGATGGCTTCCAAGTCATGCCGATGGATGAAGCGGCAAAGCGCGGCGATATCTTTGTCACGGTCACGGGCAACAAAGGCGTGATTCGCGGCGAACACTTCGACTCGATGAAAGATGGCGCGATCGTCTGCAACTCTGGTCACTTTGACATTGAGATCGACCTAGAAGCCCTGAAGGGACGCGCTAGCGAAGTCAAAACCGTTCGCACCTTTACGGAGGAATATAAGCTCAAGAGCGGCAAGTCGGTCATCGTCTTGGGCGAAGGTCGGCTCGTCAACTTGGCGGCGGCTGAAGGACACCCTAGTGCAGTAATGGATATGAGCTTTGCCAACCAGGCCATGGGCGCTGAATATTTGGTGAAGAACAAAGGCAAACTCGAACCCGGTGTCTACTCGATTCCGGTAGAGGCGGATCAAGAGATTGCGCGGCTGAAACTGCAAGCGATGGGCTTCACGATCGATGCCCTCAACGCCGATCAGATCCAGTATGTCAACTCTTGGACTTCTGGCACCTGAGGATCAGTTTGTCGTCAAAAAGTTCTGATATGTGAGGACGGGAATCATTCATTTCCGTCCTTTTTTTGATCAGAGGGCAGAACAAGTCTTGCCCTAACGCTTCCACAAATCAAAGGGGTCTGAATCACATTCCGCTTGTTGAGCGCAGGGCGATCGCTCCAACTGCGAGTTCCTTGACTGCAAGATCGAGAGGAGATCTGAGACGAAATCATTCATTGCCGTGATGAGGACACTAAAGAACTCGCGGGGGAGATGCAACCCTCTGCGATCGAGATGCAAAGACTCATCAATGAGGTGTAGAGACTCGTCAACCTAATACAACTCCTCGTGACCTAGATGCAAAGAGTCGGAAGAGACCATCAAACACTCACGAGAGACGCTAAAAGGCTTGCAGGAGACCCCTAAAGACTTGGGAGGAAGATGTCAAGACTCGTCAGAGTAACGTCAAGACTCGTAGACGAGAGGCTCTCCTTCATGGATGAGTTGTGATCTCTGATCGATAAGCTCACGAGCCAGAGGTGGAGATAGGGTCTACTTTGGCAGCCTTTGAGCGGGAGGCTTTGAACCGTTCGCTGAGTTGCTCGGCGATCGCTTTCAGTCCGGGGGTCTTTTTGGCGGCGGTTTTGACGTACTCATAGACGGTGAGGCTGCTAGTCATGGCTTCGCTGCTGACGGCCATCAGGGTGTCGTCTACTTTTTCGGTGAGTTGTTGCAGTCTGAGATGGACTTCGGAGAGGGTGGCGGCAAGCTGATAGTCACTGCTAAATTCGTCAAGGTCAAAGCTGGCGGGCAAAATGTCGGGGTTAGACTGGGCAGCAGTGAGGCTGTTGTTGACAAAGGCGAGACTTTTGTTGCCCATTTTGAACAGTTTGCGGCGTTCTTCGACCGTGAGATGAATCAGGAAGGGCAGTTTGGTCTCGATCGTCGCTAAGGCGGTTTTGATGTCTTGAAGATCGGTGTCGGTGAGTTTGGCGGAGATATTTTGGTATGGCATCGGGTGAAGGTTCTTTTGGGTTGATACGACCTACTGGTTTCGGATGAAGGTAGGCGGCTGCATAGGTTGAGGGTTCCCAATGGGCGGGACGATCCTTCAAAGCTTCGCGGAGCGATTTGCCCCCGATCGCCGTCTGACTCGCCACTATCTTCTAAATTGGCGATAAAATTTTGGGCAGGTCTTCTCTCCTAGTCATGAAAACAGCGCTGAAGCCACGAATCGACGAACGGATTCTTCAGAAGGTCGTTGATCTATGAGCCAAATCAACTCACAAGGACAAATCACCATTCCCCCCGACATTCAACAGCAGCTTGGATTATTGCCTGGGACGGAGATCGAGATTGAAGTTGTGGGCGAAACCCTTCAGCTTCGTAAAAAGGAGGCTGAACATCGGGGTTTTAGCTTGCTTGCAGCGATGCGAGGCAAAGCCACCAATCGCCTAAGCACTCAAGACATCATGCAGCTAACTCGTGATGATCTATGACAGATGTTTTGGTCGATAGCAACGTCATTCTGGATGTGTTGACTGAAGACCTCCAGTGGTTTGAGTGGTCAGCCCAGAGGCTTGTTGAGTATGCCGATCGGGGAATTCTCGTGATCAACCCCTTGATCTATGCCGAAATTTCGATCGGGTTTAACCAGGTCGAAGAACTCGAAGCTGTTTTGCCTAACGACTTCTTCCGGCGCGACCCCTTACCCTACGAGGCTGCTTTTTTGGCAGGGCAAAGCTTTCTTGAGCACCGCCGCCGTGGGGGAGAGCGGCGATCGCCGCTGCCCGACTTCTACATTGGTGCTCACGCTGCCGTTACCGGAATGCCGCTACTCACCAGAGATGTCAATCGCTACCGTACCTACTTTCCAGCCCTACAACTCATCACTCCCTAACCTCTCACTGCCCCGATCGCCGTCTGACTCGCGACTATGTTCTGAATTGGCGATAAAATTTTGGGCAGGTCTTCTCTCAATGCCAACGCATAGCGTCCTATGACTTTTACCCCTTCGACTAACCTAGGAAACCCTAGTCTCTCTTCCTCAGAGAAAGGAGAGCCGTTAGAGCGCATCATCCAAACCTTGAAAGCGATGCTGCCAGAGTTGCGCGATCGCTATGGAGTGATTTCGCTAGGCGTGTTTGGTTCCTATAGACGCGGCGAACAAACTCCTGACAGTGACCTTGATCTGCTGATTGAGTTTGACCATCGCCCCTTGACCCTGCTCCAGTTCATTGCCCTGGAATATGAACTGAGCGATGAACTGCACATCAAAGTTGATCTAGTCGAGAAAGGTGCGCTCAAGCCTAAAATTGGCGATCGCATTCTTCAAGAGGTCTTGCCCCTATGACCCCACCTCGCACTAGTCAAGACTACCTTCAAGACATTGTGAACTATGCAGATGACGCGATGCAGTTTGTGGTGGGCATAGATTTTGTCACCTTTGAGCAAGACAAACGGACTCACTATGCTGTCATTCGCGCCTTAGAAATCGTGGGTGAAGCTACCAAAAAATCATTCCGCCACAGATCCTTGCAGGGTGTTATGCACTTTTAAATCCGCTATCCTACCAATTCCCTGGCGGCTGATGGCAGGGATGCGCGACAAATTGGTTCACGACTACATCGGTGCAGATTTAAAGAAGGTATTTCCTAGACCGCCATGTGACCTTGCTCCCTTTTTTGCGTTTCCCGCCATCACCCGCTCGACCACTACCGTCGATTGCAAGGTGCGACTGTCTGAAACGGTTGCTCAAAATTCGCAGGATCTCGACCTACCATCGTTTCAAAGACTCCAAACCGTTGCGTTTGTTGGTAGACCGTCGCGATCGCGCAAGTTCTCGCAGACCTGACTTCATCTGCCTAGTCCTTGGTAGACCTCCGATTTCCTAGAGAAATTTGCAACTATTAAAGAATCTCAGGCTGTTATGGGTTCGGTAAAACTGGGGCCGTAGATTCAAAAACAAGTGATAGAGCTTCTATTACTTGGGTCAAGTTAGACGGTAGATTGGAGTGCGGAATCAATTTGACTAATCTGAGTAGGCAAACACTATGGACATCGCACAGCTAAACACCGACCACGGTCTGACCGATCGGATCACGTTTGTTGAAGGCAAAGGTGGCTTCCCGTTCATCGAGGTTAACCACGCCAAAGCCACTGCTGTGATCTCACTCTACTCTGGACAAGTGCTGTCGTTTCAGCCCAAATCTGAAACCCAAGATGTGATGTTCTTGAGCGAAAAAGCCTATTACCAAACAGGTAAAGCCATCAAGGGCGGCATTCCCATCTGTTGGCCGTGGTTTGGTGCTGATCCAGAAGGGTTAGGTCGCGCTGCCCATGGGTTTGTCCGCAATCGGATGTGGACTATGGTGCGATCGCTGATCACTGCCGAGGGTGATAGCCAAGTGGTGCTGGGTCTGTCAGACACACCAGAGACTCAAGCCATCTGGCCTCACGCCTTTGAGTTGACTTTAGGGGTGACGATCGGGGAAAGCTTGACTGTGGAATTGATCACGCGCAATCAAGGAGATGCACCCTTCACCCTGACGCAAGCGCTGCATACTTACTTTCAGGTCGGTGACATTGCTCAAGTGCAAGTCTTGGGTCTCGACGGCGTGAGCTTTTTAGATAAAACCGACGGGGGCGTGGAAAAAACGCAAGCTGGTGCCGTGACGATCGCCCAAGAAGTCGATCGCGTCTACACCCAGGTGACAGCAGCAGAACTCGTTATTGCTGATCCTGTATTTGATCGCCGCATTTGCATCACGGCTCAAGGCAGCAAAACCGCGATCGTCTGGAATCCTTGGGTGGACATCGCCGCAGGTATGGCGGATTTAGATGATGCCGACTATCAGCGCTTAATTTGTGTCGAAACCGCAAATGCGGCGGATGATGTCGTGACGATCGAGCCGGGTTCTGAAGCGCGGTTAGTGGCTAACTACCGAGTGCAGCGCGGATTAGGATCGTAGATTAGACCTCCTGCACGAATCTATGAACGCCCTCTAAATCCTCCACGACTGAGGGACTTTGAAATCAGAATTTGGCTCAAAGTCCCCCAGAATGGGGATTTAGGGGGCACAAGCCGAACTCAACGCAGCGCAGCTTACTCTAGATTTCTATTCATGCATGAGGTCTATTTAATAAAACTCAGCGATCGCGTTGTGGCTTTGCAGATTCTGAGCTTCGATCGGGCAAGTTCTCGCAGACCAACCTGACCTGATCCGATATCAGACCTCCGATTTCTTGAATCTTCCGCAGTAGAATTGTGAGCAAGTTGCTCAACTCCTGTAGACGATGCCGAATTTTGACGACATTACTAAGATTCTTGCTCTGATCGGAACCATCGCAGGTGGAATCTTAGGGACTACCAAATGGTTAGAAGCGCGTCGCAAGACAAAGCGCCTCCGCCAACTTCCGTCTGGCGACTTCCCGTTTAAGGTGTTCAAACCTCACACCCCTGACTTGCTGAAGGAAATCATGGGCGGTGATGAAAATAACGCTCTAGGCTGATTACAAGATTCCTTATCAAGAGCGCCAGCCCGATCGCAATATCCGTAATGAGCTAGAGATTGCCTTTAGTGAAAAGAACTGGGTCTTGATTTTGGGCAAGTCGGGCTTGGGCAAGACGCGGGAAGCGGCTCACTTGGCAGAGGTGCTCAACCGGGAGGGCTGGACGGTGCTGAAGCTGGCGGATCGACCGGGGGAATGGCTAGATGTGCCAAAGGAATTCCCCAGTGAGATTAGCCCTGACGATAAGCTGCTGTTTTTTTTAGATGATCTGAATCGCTGGATGTATACGGGCATTCATTATAAGAGTCATCCTAAAGCGCTGGAAGAGGTGGCGCGACCCCTGCGGGAGCCAGTGCAGGAACGGTTGCCGCGACTGTTGAAGTATTTTGAAGATCAGGGCAAGTTGGGCTATGTGCGGGTGATTGCGATGGCGCGAAATGAGCGTGAGCCAGATAAGCCGGGGGACACATCGCCGCGAGATAAGCTCCAGTGGGAGAAGTATCGATCGTTTTGGCAGCAGTTTCACCCCTACTCGTTGGTGGAGCCGTCTGAGGGTGCCGTTGTCAGTTTGTTGACAGACTGCGTGGCAGCGGCAGGGTTGCGGGGAGTCTCGGAGGAGTATGGGCAGATTGCGAGGCGAAATGACGGCACGTTTCGGAATATCACACTGAATTTGGGCACTGCCCAAAATCGCGGTTTGGCGGTGAATAATCAGGAGTTTTCGCCTAGGCTGGATGAGACGTGGCGACAGAAGTATAAAAAGGCAGTGGAGCGCTATCCGTTAGCGGTGTATGCCTATGATGCGGTGGAGCTATTGCGGAGCTTAAATCTTTGGTTAACGCCACCGATGTTAGAAGCCACAACAAAACGCTTGTTGCCGGGGCGTGGGGTGCGGCGCTGGCGGCAAGAATGGCAGTTACGGCGCGTCTTGGACTATTTGATGACCACAGAGCAGATCTTGAAGCCACAGGATGGGCAGATTGAGATGAAGAAAACGGGCGCGGTGGATGTGGGGCGCTATGTGCCTGCGATCTTGAAACAACTGGGTCGAATGGCAAAACAAGATCCCACCTATCCGGTAGCTGCTGAGTGTTTTGACTGTGGCAATGCACTATACAACCTGAGTCGGTATGAAGACGCGATCGCGAGTTATGACAAAGCCCTGGAATTCAAGCGGGACGATCACGAAGCGTGGTACAACCGCGGCATGGCGCTGTCTGCCTTAGGACGCAACGACGACGCGATCGCGAGTTATGACAAAGCCCTGGAATTCAAGCAGGACGATCACGAAGCGTGGTACACAACCGCGGCATCGCGAGTGACAAAGCGCTGTCTGCGTGGAACAACCGCGGCGTTAGGACGCAACGACGACGCGATCGCGAGTTATGACAAAGCCCTGGAATTCAAGCCGGACAAGCACGAAGCGTGGTACAACCGCGGCGTGGCGCTGTCTGCCTTAGGACGCAACGACGACGCGATCGCGAGTTATGACAAAGCCCTGGAATTCAAGCAGGACTATCACGAAGCGTGGTACAACCGCGGCGTGGCGCTGTCTGACTTAGGACGCAAAGAAGACGCGATCGCGAGTTATGACAAAGCCCTGGAATTCAAGCAGGACAATCACGAAGCGTGGTACAACCGCGGCGTGGCGCTGTCTGCCTTAGGACGCAACGACGACGCGATCGCGAGTTATGACAAAGCCCTGGAATTCAAGCCGGACTATCACGAAGCGTGGAACAACCGCGGCGTGGCGCTTGTCTGACAAAGCTTAGGACGCAACGACGAACGCGATCGCTAGCTACGATCGGGCGATCTCGCTCAAGCCAAATGATGCCAGGACGCATTACAACAAAGCCTGCTGTTATGGGTTGCAGAAGAACGTTGATTTAGCCATTGCCACCCTACAACAAGCCATCAACTTATATTCCGAGTGCCGAGAGATGGCAAAAACAGACTCAGATTTTGATGGCATTCGGCAAGACGATCGCTTCCAAGTGCTCCTCAACCCCAATCCCGACTCCTAGCCCAAAAGCAAAGATGCGATGAATTCGTCTAGAACGCTATCGTTAAAAGATGAATCAGACATCACCATTCAAACGCTATTTACGAGGCGTTTCTCAATCTCTCTCCATCTTTCAATATTGCGGACGGGCGATCGCCCTAGTGTGGAGCACCGATCGTCGTCTCACCCTTTTCATAGCCGTCCTCACCCTGATTGCCGGATTATTACCCGCAGTCGTCGCCTACGCGGGCAAGCTGATTGTCGATAGCGTGGTGATTGCGTCACGATCGAAGCTCCCCTCAGACCAATGGACTGCCCTGCATTACTTAGGCTTAGAAGCCTTCGTTGTCGCAATTCTGGCAGGCAGCAAACAAGGATTAGCCCTGTGTCAATCGCTGCTGCGGGTGTTGTTGGGGCAAAAAGTCAACGTCCTGATCTTAGAAAAAGCCCTAACGCTCGATCTTCCTCACTTCGAGGATTCAGAGTTTTATGACAAGATGACGCGAGCACGCCGCGAAGCCTCAAGTCGTCCGCTCAGTCTCGTCGGGCGCACCTTTGGGTTGGTGCAAGACAGTCTGACCCTGATCACCTATGGCGGGCTGTTGATTCACTTCTCGATCTGGGCGGTGATTGTGCTGATGGTGGCGGCTGTTCCGGCATTTGTGGCCGAGACGCGCTTTGCAGGCGAAGCATTTCGGCTATTTCGCTGGCGCACTCCCGAAAGCCGTGAACAAAATTATCTAGAATTCCTGATCGCCAATGAAGCCCCCGCGATGGAAGTCAAGCTTTATCAACTGGGGCAAATGCTGCTCGATCGCTACAACACAATCTTTAATCGGCTCTATGGCGAAGATCGCAAACTCACCATTCGGCGAGGCACCTGGAGTTATTTGCTGAGTCTCATAAGCACTGCGGCTTTTTATCTCGCCTATATTTGGATCGTGATCGAAACAATTGTCGGGGCCATTACCCTCGGTGAGTTAACCATGTATCTCGTTGTGTTTCGTCAGGGACAAACCGCCTTTGCCTCGATTCTCAGTTCCATCGGCGGGATGTATGAAGACAGTCTCTATCTCTCCAATCTCTATGAGTTTTTAGAACAAGAGATTCCCCAACCCAAAGGCTACGCCGATCGCGGCACCCATCCCGGTGACGGCTTGCGCTTTGAGAATGTCTCCTTTCAATATCCCGGCAATGACACCCTGGCTTTAGATCGCGTCTCCTTTCACCTCAAGCCCGGAGAAAAGCTGGCGATCGTGGGCGAAAACGGGTCAGGCAAAACAACGCTGATCAAGCTGCTCACCCGACTCTACACGCCCGGTTCGGGCCGCATCTTGCTCGACGGATTGGACTTGCAAGTGTGGAATTTAGACGTGTTGCAGCAGCGCATCGGCGTGATTTTTCAAAACTTTATGCAATACCAATTCAAAGTGGGTGAAAACGTGGGCGTGGGCGACGTGAAGCATTTAGAAGACCCCGATCGCTGGGTTGAAGCCGCCGAAAAAGGCAACGCGCTGCCCTTTATTGAGCAGATGCCCGAAGGGTTTGAAACGCGCCTAGGTCGGTGGTTTAAGAGCGGTCGAGAGTTGTCTGGCGGTCAGTGGCAAAAGATTGCCCTTTCTCGCGCCTTTATGCGAACGAGAGCCGATATTCTGGTATTGGATGAGCCAACCTCTGCCATGGATGCCGAATCAGAAGTGCAAATCTTCGATCGCTTCCGAGAAATGACCTCTGATCAGATGGCGATTTTGATCTCTCACCGTTTCTCCACCGTTCGCATGGCAGACCGGATTTTAGTGCTGTCTGTGGGCACCGTGTTAGAACAAGGAAGCCACGAAGATCTGGTCAAAGCTGAAGGTCGATATGCCCATTTATTTGCCCTGCAAGCTGCGGGATATCAGTAGGCTGTCCCTAAACTTTTAGCGTGAATAGAAGTAATTCACTCCAATGCCGATCGAATCGTCTCTATAATCAACTGAGTGGGCTGTGCAACGTCGATCACCAGTGCATCTAGCGGTTCTTCTAGCGTGTTAAACTGGCTTTCTAAAAGGTCGGCTGACATATAGTGATTGTGTCGCTCTTGCAATCGCTTTTGAATTAATGAATACGAGCCTTTAAGATAAACTAGCTTGATGCGATCGTGATCGATGAGCAGTGATTGACGATAGCTATTTTTCAACGCCGAACACGCTAGAACTACCTGCTTATTCTCTTGTAGCCAGTGCTTAAGAGCAGCCTGCAATTCTTGTAACCACGGCGTTCTGTCGGCTTCAGTCAGAGGAATTCCCTGCCGCATTTTCTCAATATTTTGCGGCGAATGGAACTCATCAGCATCCCTAAATTCCCAGTGCAGAGAGTCTGCCAGCAGCTTGCCAACAGTGGTTTTGCCAGAGCCAGAAACACCCATTAAGAGAATAATCATAGGTTGTGTTTTTGAGGGCAGCGATCGCCAAACATTAATCGTCCGATTCTCATTCAGCACCCCCAGCATCTCACGAGTGAAGCGTTGCACTCAAGGAGCGATCGCTAACCCTTGCCAAAGAGTAGAGGGACATCGCGAGGCTAATGTCTTTGGGTCTAAAAGGCGATCTTTAATTTCATTCCTGATCCTAAAATCAGAGTAATCGCTTGAGTCGTGCTCTGCTTAAAAGGATTGCTTGCCAATGCGAATCTTGATCGTTGACGACGATGCGCTGATGACCCATACTCTAACCGAGATTTTGACGAGCCAAAACTATGCCGTTGAAGTGGTCACCGATGGCCAAGCTGCCTGGAACCTGATAGAAACCTTTGACTATGACCTGGTGTTGCTCGACGTGATGTTGCCTAAGCTCGATGGCATTAGCCTCTGCCAGCACATCCGATCGCACGGCTACCCGATGCCAATTTTGCTCTTGACTAGACGAGATAGCAGCCACGACAAAGCGATCGGGCTAGATGCCGGAGCCGATGACTATGTGGTCAAACCCTTTCAAGAAGAAGAACTAGTTGCCCGCATTCGAGCACTGTTGAGACGCGGCGGCAACGCCCTGCAACCCGTGCTGGAATGGGAACATCTGCGCCTTGATCCCAGCAGTTGCGAAGTCACCTACTGCACCCAACTTTTAGCGCTAACCCCCAAAGAATATGCGCTGCTAGAGCTATTTCTGCGAAACAGTCGGCGGGTGTTTAGCTGCGGCATGATTTTAGAACATCTCTGGACTTATCAAGATATGCCCGGAGAAGAAGCTGTGCGAACCCATATCAAAGGGTTGCGGCAAAAACTCAAGGCGGCCGGGGCGACAGGAGGGCTGATTGAGACCGTTTATGGCATTGGCTATCGGCTTAAACCTCCAGAAGACGTAAAAAGCCGAGAGCGATCGCTGTCTGCTGACCAAGCGGCGATGTCAGTCAAGATTGCCGAAATCTGGGAGCAGTTTCGGGGGCATGTGAGTGACCAAATCTCGGTGATCGAAGGAGCGATCGCTGCCATGATCCAGGGCAACGTCGATGCAGATTTGCTCGCCGCCGCGAGACTAGAGTCCCATTCGCTGGCTGGTTCACTGGGCACATTTGGGTTTCCTGAAGGATCGCGGCTGGCTGCCCTGATTGAGACGGCTTTGAGAGAGCATGAGATTAGCTCACCTGTGCAAACTTGGGTGAGTTGTCTGCGGCAGGAAATTTCTCAAAACCCCAGCTCAACATTAGACCTTGCAGAACTCGCGCAGCCGCTGCCTTTAGAACAGATTCAGCGCTCAGAGCAGTCAGCCCCCAAGATTTTGCTGGTAGACGATGACCCGACCATTTTGGCCCTGCTGCAAGGGTTGCTTCAGCCGTGGGGGTTGCAGGTGAGCACGATCGCTGACCCGCGTCAATTTTGGCAAACCTTAGAAGTCATATCGCCTGACCTGCTGGTGCTAGATGTTGAAATGCCCCATCTCAATGGCATCGAACTCTGTCAAATAATTCGCAATCACCCCCACTGGAGTGAGTTGCCGATCGTGTTTCTGACGGTGCATCGAGATGCCAATGTGGTCAATCAGGTGTTTAGCGCTGGGGCAGATGATTTTGTCAGCAAACCGATCGTCGGCCCTGAGTTAGTGACCCGCATCATCAATCGACTAGAGCGCAACAAACGACTTCACCGTTTGGCCCAAGCCACTGAGTCTCACCTCAATCAGGTATTGGCCAAGGCTCAACAGCTACAGACCGCAATGCAAGCGTTGCAAACCACAAAGATAAAGACAGCGGATGACTCAGCGTTAAGGGTTGCAGAGTGCCAGCAAATCGATCATCTCAAAGACGAACTCGGCTCCCTCGTCACTCTATTGATCGATATGAAGGTTCATCACTAAGATGATGGATTAAGACCCGATCGCTGATTTCTCTAGAGTCGAGTCTTAAAGTTAAGATAACTAAACCCTTACCCTTGATTAACCAGGCTCCTTAGAAAATTCAGCTATCCTGTCGAGGGGTGCGTGGGTTTTGTGTCTAAAAAGTAACTGCCAGGATATGTCTAATTTATTTGAAACGATCGCCAAAGGTGGCCCGACTATGATCCCCCTAGTGGGAATGTCGATCGCCACTATTGCCTGTGGTCTGGAGCGATCCTGGTTTTGGTTTCGACTCATGAGCCAAGAAGAGCGCATTGTGCACGATGTCATGGAAGCGGCTCAACACGATCTATCCAGAGCCGCCGAGATTGCCAGCCAGGCTCAAGAGCTAGCGATCGGGCGATTTTTGTTGGCTCCGTTAAAACTCAAGCAGCCGACTCCTGAAACATTTCGGTTAGCGATGGAAGCGGCCGCCGATCGAGAATTTATTCAAATGCGAAAGGGCGACAAGCTTCTAGAATCGATCGTCGGACTGGCACCTCTTTTAGGACTGTTAGGCACCGTTACGGGATTGATTGCGACCTTTGCCAGCCTCAAGCTGGGCGGCGCTGGAAGCTCGGCTGACACCACAAAAGCGGCCGCAGGCATCGGTGAAGCGCTGATTGCAACTGCCTCTGGGATGGTGGTCGCCATTCTGTCTCTTGTCATTTTTCGAGTCATGGTGACGCTGCAATCTCGTCAGGTTGATTATTTTGGCAGAGTGGGCACCGAGTTGGAACTGATCTATCGTGAGATTTGGTATGAGCCAACGTTTCACAGCAGCACTCATCAAGCTCACGGCGACTATGTAGCCAAAAGCAACATTCAGTTAATAGACAGCTAACGGTTTTTGAATGGCCGTTCACTCTGAATTAGACCTGGTTGAACCTCACTAAAGCCTACGTTGTTTGAAATCAAAAATGGAATGAGCAATGCGATTTAAATCACAAGAAAAAAGATCGGATATGCCAGAAGTTAATCTCGTGCCGATGATGGATGTGTTAATGACTATTTTGACATTTTTCATCCTCATCGCGATGACGTTAACGACCCAACAAACGGTCAACGTCGCCCTGCCTAGCACGAGTGCTGGCGCGATCGAGACTAAAGAACCCGATCCCCTGATTGTTGGACTCAATCTGCAAAATCAGATTCTTTTGTCTGATAAGCCAGTTTCGACGGGTGAGTTGGGCCAAAAGGTGCAGTCTTATCTGGCGCAAAATCCAAAAGGGGTGGTGATTCTCAAGGCCGACAGCAAGATTCCCTATGAGCAAGTCGTTAAGCTGCTGGGCACTATGCGCGACATGGGCGGCGATCGCGTCTCGTTGGCGATCGAAAGCAAATAGCCGACTTCCGCTCCTACACCATTCCTAGGAAGCCCTCTAGAACTGGGGTCACGCTAAACTTGTGGTTATTTAATTCATGACCCTCAAGTTATTTTCAGGACTACAGCCATGACCGTTGGAGTTTGGATCTTAGGCGATCAGCTTTGGGTAGGGCAATCAGCACTCCAAAGCTGCAATCGTGCCCAGTCAACCCCCGTGATTTTTATCGAATCGCTGCATCACGGTCAAACACTGCCTTATCACCTGCAAAAGCTGGTGCTGGTGTGGTCAGCGATGCGCCACTTTGCCGATGAACTGCGTCAAGATGGCTGGGATGTCGCCTACCAGCAGAGCCTAGACTTCAAAACGCCTCTGCTAGCCTGGATCGAGCAGCATCAGATTACTGAACTGCGGGTGATGACTCCCACCGATCGCCCCTTTGCCCAGTTAATTCAGCAGCTAGATCTGCCCTGCAAAGTCATCTTCACTGCCAGCAATCGCTTTATCTGGAACGATGAGGACTTGATGGACTGGGCCCAGTCTCGCAAACGCCTAGTGATGGAAGATTTTTATCGGGAAGGACGGCGACGGTTCAACGTTTTGATGGACGGCGATCAGCCGATCTCAGGGCGCTGGAACTTTGACAAAGACAACCGCAAACCTCCCAAGGGCACTCTCAATTTGCCAGAGGCGCTGTGGTTTAAGCCCGATCGCATCACCCAAGAAGTCATCGACTGGGTGAAACAATCTCCTGCATTTAAAGACAGCCAAGACTACTGGCAGATCGAGCCGTTTCAGTGGGGGGTAACCCGTCAACAAGCCCTGCAAGTGCTCGAATTCTTTGTGCAGACTCGTCTCTCAGAGTTTGGCCCTTATCAAGACGCAATGGTGACCGGAGAGCAAACCCTCTGGCACGCAATGTTGTCTCCTTATCTGAATGTGGGATTGCTGCATCCGCTAGAGGTGTTAGAAGCGGCAGAACAAGCCTATGAGCAACACCAGAGCGAATGGGAACTAAACAGCGTTGAAGGATTTGTGCGACAGATTTTAGGATGGCGTGAATATATGCACTGCATCTATTTGCACATGGGCAAAGACTACCCTAGTCTCAACTATTTCAATCACACTCAACCATTGCCGGGCTTCTATTTTACGGGAGACACAACAATGAACTGTTTACACCAAGTGATCACTCAAGTTAAAGAAACGGGCTATGCTCACCACATTCAACGCTTAATGGTGTTGAGCAACTTTGGGCTGATTGCTGGAGTCTCACCCCAAGCGTTGCAAGACTGGTTTCATGCAGCGTTTGTAGATGGCTATGACTGGGTGATGCAGACTAATGTGATTGGCATGGGTCAGTTTGCAGATGGGGGATTGATGGCTTCTAAACCCTATGCGGCTTCAGCTAACTACATCAACAACATGAGTGATTATTGCAAAAAATGCACCTACGATCGCCGCGATCGCACAGGTGAAAACGCCTGTCCGTTTAACTTTTTTTACTGGGATTTTCTCGATCGCCATCAAGACAAACTAAAGAAAAATCATCGCATGGGTCAGATCATGGCTAACCTAAGGCGCTTCTCTGACGAAGAACGTCAACTCATTCGCCAAAAAGCAACCGACTGGCGAACAGAGCATCTTCTAGAAGACTAAAGAATGTGGACAAGTCCCCCGTCAGTCTTGAGTTTGCCGTTCAGAATCGGGGTTCAGTAGGGCAAAAGGGTATCTAATCTTTGACAGCAGTCTGAGGCTTGCTGCGAAACAGCCCTGACATCGTGATTCCGGTCACCAACAGCCCGATCAGTCCGAGGCCGTCGAGGATGGGATAAATTGCCTGAAGATGCAAAATTTCGCCCGTGTGAATCTTGAGCAGCAGATTTCGCGAAAGCCCAAGATCGATCGACCATTCCTCAGTGATCGTGGCTGCCATTCCCGTCAAAACGGTCAGCGCAAGCGGCAGGAAAAGCACGATCGCTAGCAGGCGATGATATTTCCGGAAGGCACGTTTCATAGGATTTTTATAAGAAAATAGAGGGGAATCGATTCAATTAGGCAGGAGTCTGAGATTATGAAGTTTAACAACTCTCTCATGGTGGGCGCAATCACTCTTTTGGCGCTAGTGGGATGCAGTTCGTCCAAGAATTCTGACTTACCGCCCTCTCCCGCTAGCAGCCCCGCTGAAAAGGCAACTCAGCCCAAAGCGGGTAGCGCAATGACAGACAAAATGACTGCAAGCCCGGCTCAAGGCGGATTTGCAGCCCTGCAAGGGGTGGTGACCAAAACAAAAGCAGCCGTCAAAGCGGGCAACTTCACCACGGCAAAGGCAGATTTTGACCAATTTGAAGCGTCTTGGTCAAAGGTCGAAGATGGAGTCAAGGCAAAGTCTCGCAGCGGCTATGACAACATCGAAGCGGGAATGGATGGAGTAAAACGTGCTTTAAAAGAGTCGAAGTCTGAGGCGGCGATCGCCGCCCTAGACTCTCTCAACCAGAGCATTGTCAGCGTTGCTAAATTGACCTGATACCAATTTGATTTGTGAATGCGACAGATCCGCACGAGGGCACGGTAGGGGCACGGCGTGCCCCGTCGGATTGAACGATCAGTCGCAATTGCATCCGAAATTGGTATGAGTTTAGCCGAGCAAGCGCTGGCACCCTAGATCTAGACATGAGATCCAGAGTCCTGTCTGTCTAGATCTAGTGACAAATGCGGTCAACGATCGGGGCCATTTCAACTCAACTTCGCTGCGTTGACACAGCAAGTTCATAGAGTTATGTCCCGCATCAAAAGCCCGATGAATCTACCCAAAGAAGTAGAGCTATTTATTAACTAATTCACGTATCTTGTTGAACTGTAGGGATAACATTTCTGCTAGTCTCTGTTAGCTCTAGTGATTGCACCGTCAATCTCTTTTTGAATCATCTAGTGTTGATAATTTATGTAGCCCTTAGTCTAAAGTTAAATAGAGATGCTTGCTATATCGTTGAATAGTCAAAATCTGCCCTATTCCGATCCGATTCATCCGATCGTAGTTCACTTCATTATCGCGATGGTGTTTTTCTCATTTTTCTGCGATGTGGTGGGCTATCTGACTCGCAATCATCGTTTATATGAAGTTAGCTTTTGGAACTTGGTCGTTGCTTCGGTTTCCATTTTTATTGCTATTCTATTTGGTCAGTTTGAAGCGGGGTTTGCGCAGCCTTATGCCGCCGCTAAACAGACGATGAATTTGCACACGGCGATCGGCTGGTCGCTGTCGGTCACTCTGGTGAGCATCACAGCGTGGCGGTTTGTAATGCGAACTCGTAACCCGATTAAAATCTCCCCTATCTATCTAGGAGTCTCAACCGTTTTAGTTTGCATTGTGTTTGTTCAAATGATCTTGGGAACGCAATTAGTTTGGGTCTATGGGCTGCATGTTGAGCCTGTAGTCGAAGCAGCCCGTAAGGGAGTTTTGCAATGAATTCTCTAGTGCTGGATGTGGGCTTAAAGTTGGGTGCCAACGGGTTGCCCTACGCGCTGCCGCTGCACCCAACCTTGGTGCATTTGACGTTGGGATTGTTGATCATTGCGTTCATTTTTGACATTGCCGGAAACTTTTTTGAGATCGAGCGTCCCCTGTTCAAAGCCTTTTCTGTCACCGCCCTTCGATCTGGGTTTTATGATGTCGGGTGGTATAACCTTTTGGGCACCGCTGTTATCACCCTTTTCACCGTTGCCGCAGGCTTTTTTGAGATCATGCTGGCAGACTCGTCAGCAACTCACCTAAGCGCTTGGGGACTCAGCATCAGCAGCACCATGATCTTGCACGGACTGAGCGGCATTTTGCTGCTGGGGGCGATCGTCGGCATGACAGTCTGGCGAGGATTTCAGCGCTATCGCTGGCGCAGAGAATCGCCGCGACAAGTGCAGTGGAGCTATCTGCTAGCAGGAGTCATGATGATTGGGCTTCTGTTTGTGCAGGGCACCCTGGGAGCGCAACTTGGCGATGAGTTTGGCGTTCACAACACTGCGGCAGGGCTGCTGCGACAAGGACAGAATCCGGGCGAGGTGCTGAAAGAGGTGCCGAAAGAGGTGCCGAAATAAGCCATGAAAAAAGTCTTTAATCGAGGTTTAATCGCCGTCTCTATCGCCGCAAATCTAGTCATCAGTCGCTGGGTAGGGCATCTGGCTTTTGGGTGGATGCCCAGCCAGGCAACGGAAGAAGCGCAGCACGTCGATAGCTTATTTAGTTTTTTGGTGTCGATCGGGACGTTTGTGTTTGTCGGGCTGACGGGCATGATTCTGTACTCCGTGATCTTTTGCCGTGCTCCCCGTGGCGATTGGAGTCATGGACACCCCGCTCGTCAAGATTGGCGACTAGAAGCCGCTTGGACGATCGCGCCTTTAGTGCTCGTGCTGTGGCTGGCGGCTCAGAGCTTTAAGATTTATCAGGAGTTAGATCTGCAAGGGTTAACCCCGATCGTGCACTTGCATTTGTTAGAAGCACCTGCCAATGCTCAATCTAAGCCAAGTGAGCAAAATCCTCGTCAGCAGCCTGCCTCAGAAGACGTTGAAGTCATCGCCAAGCAGTGGTCATGGTCGTTTCGCTATCCGGGCAATGTCACCAGCACGGTGTTGCATCTGCCTGTTCATCAGAGTGTGCGCTTAAACCTACGATCGTTGGATGTGCTGCACGGGTTTTATGTGCCAGAGTTTCGCGTTAAGCAAGACATCATTCCCAATCGCGCCATCACCTTCACGGTCACGCCCTTGCGCGAGGGGCGCTATCGCTTACGCGATTCTCAGTTTAGCGGCACCTATTTTGCCCTGATGGAGGCAGATGTGGTGGTTGAGTCGCCTGCGGCCTATCGTCAGTGGCTCACGCAAGCCGCCACCCAGACTCCTGCTGCCGCCCCTAACGCTGCGTTTGCCGAACACGCACAGCGATCGCAAGCAGGAGACGGCGGTTGGATCACCGTTTCGCCTGCTGCGCCGCCTATAGTCAATGATTCCCGCTAAATATTCCCGCTAATAGGATAGGTTGCATGACACATTCCTCGATCGACCCGATGGACGCGATCGCGCCCTCTCAGCAAAACTGGCGACACTATCTGGGTTTCAGCACTGATCACAAAGTCATTGGCATTCAGTATCTTTTGACGACCTTTGTGTTTTTTTTGGTCGCCGGACTGATGGCCATGCTGATTCGCGCCGAACTGCTCACGCCGCAGCTAGATCTCGTCGATCGCTCGGTCTATAACGGGTTGATGACCCTTCACGGCACGATGATGATCTTTTTGTGGATTATTCCGTGTTTGGCGGGGCTAGCAAACTATTTGATTCCCCTGATGATTGGGGCGCGAGATATGGCGTTTCCAGTGCTGAACGCGATCGCGTTTTGGATCATTCCCCCAGCGGGAATTTTACTGCTGTCAAGCTTTTTTCTGCCCACCGGAACGGCTCAAGCAGGCTGGTGGTCTTATCCGCCCGTGAGCATTCAAAATCCATCAGGTCATTTGATCAACGGGGAATTTATTTGGATCGCCAGCGTCGTGCTGATTGGCGTTTCGTCGATTATGGGCGGCGTAAATTTCATCACCACGATTATTTGGATGCGCGCACCCGGCATGACGCTTTTTCGGATGCCGCTGTTTGTCTGGACGGTGTTGAGCGCCCAACTGCTGCAACTGTTTTGTCTCCCGGCGCTAACGGGTGGGTTGGTATTGTTATTTTTTGACCTAGCGCTGGGCACCAATATTTTTAATGCGTTTCAAAACGGTAGCCCCATTCTCTATCAGCATTTGTTTTGGTTTTACTCACACCCGGCGGTCTATGTGATGGCGCTGCCCGCGTTTGGCATCTTTTCAGAAATTTTGCCTGCGTTTTCGCGCAACCCCCTGTTTGGCTATCGGACGGTGGCGATCGCCTCGATCGGCATCGCCTTTATCAGCGTTATCGTCTGGGTGCATCATATGTTTGCCAGCGGCACACCAGGCTGGATGCGGCTTGTGTTTATGATTTCCTCAATGCTGATTGCCGTCTTCACAGGCATTAAAGAATTTGCCTGGGTGGCCACGATCTGGAACGGTAGACTGCACCTCGATACGCCGATGCTGTTCGCGTTAAGCGGTGTAATCTCGTTTATCTTTGCAGGCATTACTGGAATCATGTTAGCTGCTGTTCCCTTTGACTTACACGTTAACAATACCTATTTTGTAGTCGGGCATTTTCACTATGTTGTCTATAACACGATCACGATGGCGATCTTTGCCGCCGTTTATTTCTGGTTTCCAAAAGTGACGGGCCGGGTGTATGCCGAAGGCTGGGGCAAGCTGCACTTTTGGCTGACGCTCATCGGGTCTAATCTGACGTTTTTCCCCATGCATCCCCTTGGCTTGCAGGGCATGGTGCGGCGCATTGCCTCCTATGCTCCTCAATATGAGGGGTTAAATCTGATCGCGAGTCTGGGCGCTTTTTTGCTGGGCTTGGCTACGCTGCCCTTTATGGTGAACATGATTGCCTCCTGTTTTTTGGGTAGACCTGCCGGAAATAATCCCTGGCACGCCACCGGGCTAGAGTGGACGACGACTTCACCGCCCCCGATCGAGAACTTTGCTGAACTCCCCATCGTGACCGAACCGCCCTATAACTACGATCGTGGCGGCCAACGCTCTAATCTAGCCTCGGCGCAGGAGTAATCACCATGTCAAATCTTCAGCCGCCTCGCCACCTTGATGAAAGCCCGATTCGGTTTGACCTGCTGCATGGTCGCCTCCCTGACTGGCTTAAGCGATATTTGCCGATCGGGGGCGGCGATGCTTTTGATCATCACGGCAAAGGTCTGTTTGGCTTCACCGTGTTTTTGCTCTCTGAAAGCATGGTGTTTGCCAGTTTTTTCTTAGCCTATCTTGCGCTGCGGTTGACAACTCCACACTGGCTGCCGCCGGGCATTTCAGGATTAGAAGTGGCAAAACCTGCTCTTAGTACTGCCGTTTTAGTATCGAGCAGTTTTGTGATCTACTTCGCAGAGCGGGCGCTTAAACGCAACAAACTCAAAATGTTTCGGTTACTGTGGCTGCTCACGTCGGCAATGGGAATCTATTTCCTAATTGGGCAAGCGATCGAGTGGCGTGGTCTTGCGTTTAACGTGACAACTGGATTGTTTGGCACCACGTTCTTTTTGCTGACAGGATTCCACGGCCTGCATGTGTTAGCTGGCATTATTCTGCAACTGATCATGGTCGTTCGCTCATTTATTCCCGGTAACTATAGCAGAACGCATTTTGGTGTGAGTGCCGCTGCACTATTTTGGCATTTTGTGGATGTGATTTGGCTGATTCTATTTTCGCTTCTCTATCTTTGGCGACCCTGATCATCATACTGTTAACCTCTAAGGAGATTTCTCATGTCTAATAGTGTTCATCAAACGGTTATTTTGGGTGGCGGATTTGCTGGTTTGTTTACCGCGCTGCATCTGAGCCATCAGCACTATCCTCGATCGGTGATTCTGATCGATCAAAACGATCGCTTTTGCTTTAAACCCCTGCTCTATGAATATTTCAGTGGTGAAATGAAACCAAATCAGGTGGTGCCCCGCTATCAAGAATTGCTCGATCGCAGTGGCGTTATCTTGGTGCAAGACACGGTGCAGGCGATCGACTTGTCTCAAAAGCATATTCAACTGACCTCTGGCAACCAGTATTCCTACAGCAATCTAGTTCTAGCTTTGGGCAGCGTGACCGGATATTTCAACGTTGAAGGCGCAGCCGAACACGCCCTGCCCTTTCGGACTCAAGCGGACGCGATCGCGATCGATCATCACCTCCGCGACTGCCTGCAACAAGCAATGCAACTGAGCGACGAGATTCAGCGTCGCCGCCTGCTGGCGATCGTGGTCATTGGGGGCGGGCCGACGGGCGTTGAGATGACGGCCACCCTGGCTGATCTGATCCCACAATGGTATGCAGCGATGGGCGGCAACCCCCAAGAAGTCAGCGTTGGGTTAATCACGCATGGCAAGATTCTTGAAGGCGATGTCAACAGTCGTCTGCGCGAAACGGCCGAAGCTGCCCTGCACGATCGAGCCGTCCCGGTTGAGATGATGGTCAGAGCTAAAGTGAGCGCCATTCGTCCCGGTAAGGTCGAATATCAGCTAGATCAACAGCCGCGAGAAGCCGTAGCAAGCACCATTATTTGGACAGCCGGAACGACGACGCACCCATTGATTAAGTCGCTGCCGATTCCCGATCAGCACCGCGACAAGCAGGGCCGACTGCACCTCCTGCCGACCTTACAACTCCCCGATTTTCCTGATGTGTTTGCAGGTGGAGACTGTGCAGTTGATCTCCAGTCTAGCGATCGCAAGGGCGACGAATACGAGCATTCCCAGCCGCAGCCCGATCAGTCAAATCACGCTGAAGCAAAACATCCAGATGCAAAGCCGCTGCCGCCAACCGCCCAGGTTGCCTATCAGCAAGGAGCCGCGATCGCTTATAACCTAAAAGCTTTGGCCCTAGGATATGACCTCAAACCCGCTCACATCGGTCTTCGCGGCACCTTGCTCAAACTGGGTTTAGAGAACAGTGTTGCCAATATTTTTGACGCGATCCAAATTGAGGGTGAGGCAGGGCATCTGATTCGACAGGGTGCTTATCTTGAGTTGTTGCCGACTCCTATCCACAATTTCAAGGCAACTACCCAGTGGCTTCGAGAAGAGATGTTTGACCGTGCTCAACCCAGCGTCGTCAAGCGAACGGTGCAGGCGGCAGAAATCGTAGGTGGACTAGCGATCGGGGCAGTCATTGCTCAAAAACTAATCAACACTCTCAGCGATCAGACAAAAAAAGTGTAGCCATGAACAGCATTTTACTGAATTCAATAAGCAATTTGCAGGGAGCAATCCTAGCTCACTCCTTCTCAATCGCCGCCATTTTAGAAGATCCGCACAATCCCTATCGATCGCAAGACAGCAACAACGATCCGCTAGTGGCCCACGGTTGGGGAACGATCGCTTCTGTGGGTGCTCTAGTGTTGGTGATTTGTCTAATTGTGATTGTCAGAGTGTTTAGCAAACAGTTAGATAACGCAATCATTTTTGCATTGGTGATCACATCGGTAGCGATCGCAGCCATTATGTTATTAATTCATTAATGAGTGTCGCTCAATCGTTCACGTTGCTGAACTCTGAATGATCACTTTCTAGTTAATCTACGTCTACTCTTAGTCACCCTTTATTACCGGAACGGAGAGTTTGAGAACCCTTAAAGCCCCTAGCTTTAGATATAGGGATGGAAAAGGGGTTCTCAAGTGGCTGTCAAGCCACAGACTATCTAATTTTCTGATCAGCAATGTACTTCTTAACCACTTCTAACGGCGCTCCTCCCACCGTCGCAACAAAATACGAGTTAGTCCACAGAGTTGGGATTCTAGACTTCAGCCAAGGAAACTCCTTCTTAAGAACCTAGAAGACCGACCTTTAATCATTTTCACGTCCGATGAATCCCGAACTCGCAGTCAATCAGTAAGTGAACGTGGTCAGGCATAATTTCAATCTCCTCAACTTCAAACTTCAATTCTTTAGCCAGTTCTGCGATGATTTCCTTCAATGTCAATCCCATCTATCAAAACGTGTCGCCTGTATTTGGGGCAAAAGATAACGTGAAACTTGCAGCATAAACAATATTAGAATTCGACTTAAATTCGCCAGACATTTTCTTTAATTAGATAGCTCTATGCTGTATAATCATAACATAGGAGGTTAAATCAATGTTTGGATGTCAGCAAATTCTAATCAGTCCAGATAAAGAGCTAAAAGCGATTTTAGAGTTTGTTTGCTCTGAGTCTTCAAAATTGAGAAATTGCGGAACGTACTACGCTCGTCAGCTATATTTCAAGACTGGCAAAATTCCCAGCAAGTTTGACTTGCATCGTGAAATGGGTAAAAACCCACATTTTCAAGCGTTGCATTCTCAAGTCGCTCAACAATGCCTAACGACGGTGGCAGAGTCGTTTAAGTCCTATATTGGGCTTTTGAAAGGCATCAAAAAAGGAACCGTAACCCAAAAACCAAAGCTACCAGGCTATCGAGATGGAGGGTTAGCGCTCATCACCTTTCCGGGTCAAGCGGTAAAGCTAAAAGATCAGGGTTTGAGATTCCCGCTAGGTAGCAAGGTCAAAACGTGGTTTGGGTTGGATGCCTTTTATCTGCCCATGCCTTCAAACCTAGACTTCAAAGCGATTAGAGAGTATCGGATTCTGCCTAGGAATGGTTGCTTCTACTTGGAGCTAATCTACAAAGTTGAAGCCGTCCATACAGATGTTGACCCCGCTAACGCGCTAGGGATTGATCACGGGATCAATAACTGGCTAACAGGCATCTCCAACGTGGGCACGTCGTTCATCGTGGACGGGTTGCATCTTAAAAGCCTGAATCAGTTCTATAACAAGCGGATTGCCACACTGAAAGAGAATCAACCTCAAGGCTTTTGGTCTAAGCGATTAGCTGCTATCACTGAAAAGCGCAATCGACAGGTGAGGGACGCGATCAACAAAGCGGCTAGAAAAGTTGTCAATCACTGCTTAGAAAACAAAATAGGCACCGTCGTTTTTGGCTGGAATAAGGGGCAAAAAGACGGCGCGAACATGGGGAAGAAAACCAATCAGAAGTTTGTGCAGATTCCCACAGCCAGACTAAAAGAGAGAATCTCCCAAATGTGTGAGCAGCATGGGATTCAATTTGTTGAAACTGAAGAATCCTACACGTCAAAGGCTTCATTCGTTGATAGCGATTTCCTGCCTACAATCGGTGCAAAACCCGAAGGGTGGAAAGAGTCAGGTAAGCGGGTGAAGCGCGGCTTGTATCGCCCCGCTAACAATCAATACATTAATGCTGATTGCAACGGAGCGGCGAACATTCTTAGAAAAGTAGCGGCAACTTTAGGGCTATGCCTTGAGGGAGTCAGTAGGGGCGCTTTGTTAACGCCTTTGAAGGTTCGTTTATGGACTCTTCAAGAATCCCCTAGCCTTTAGGCATGGGGAGTATCAACCAGTCACCAATGCCTGAGAAAAATATTTGCGATAGAGATGACAACTGGGCACCAGTTGCTGTCCATAGAGTCGCACCAACCCCTTGCTTTGTAGCTTAAAAGCCTGAATCGCCTCGACCTCAACGGGAATCGGTGACAACACAACTCGCTTAAAAGTCGCTACTAGCTCTGGATATCTCTGCAAATCCCACAGCAGGTTTCGCAGGTGCCCGCTATAGATGCCGTCTGTGATGATCGCCATCTCGGTCAACTGCTTGAGAGTGACATCTTGCAAGCTCAAATGATGCAGCCCTAGCTGCACCAGATAGGGGCTGCCACCCACAAGCGTCAACAGCGCAGTTGCACAGCCTTCTGGGTCATCAACACCATAGCGCAGCGCTAGGTCTTGCACTTGCTCTTGATTAAAGGGCGGTAGCTCGATCGCTAACCCAGCATTAAACGGCGACTGGTGAATATTTAAAGGGACATACACCTCAGTGGAATGCACCAACACAAGCCGCAGTTTTTGCCACAGATCGCTTCTGCCGTCTCCATAGCGGGCTTTCTCATACCAGGCTCGCATCATGCCAAAAAAATCGGTGGCGATGTCTGGGTAGTCAAACACGACATCGACTTCATCAAACGCCAAGGCTATGGGCGTTTCGATCTCAGCCAGGATATACTTTTCAAAATAATTGGTGCAGTTATAGCTATTGCCAAACAGATCATCCCAATATTTATCAACCTGATTGGGCAAGCCTAGGTTTTGACTGACGATCGCGCAAAACCACTGCAAAAATCGCTTCAAATCAGTGAAAACCGTCGAATCTGCAAGCTGCAAGCTAGAAATAGCGGTAGCAAACTGCTGCTCTCGCGCCTGAGCCAACACGCGGGCCACTAGAGAGGTCTTGCCCATCTGCCGAGGAGCTTTGATCCGCAGCAGGGCACCAGGCTGCAAAATGGCTTCATAACACATCGACTCGATCGGCGATCGCTGCACATAAAAAGCCGAGTCAAGGGGGAGTTGACCGCTCAAAAGCACGGGCTGTCGAATGTTAGCGATCGCTGCCTCTGAGTCAGCATAGTCATCTAAACCCAGAGTCAGGTCAAAGGCCCGAAAGTAGTTTTCTAACGTTTGTTGATCGACAGCAACCTTACGGCTTCGCACTCTGGCCAGAGTGTTGGGGCTAAGTCCCGTTCGCTCACTCAACTCTTGCAGCGTAAACGCTTTTCCTAGGTTGTTTTGGCTCACCGATCGCTGCTCTGCACTCTGCAAGCGCTGCCAGCCCTTTGAGCTAAGGACAATACCTCGTTTTCTTTTTATTTGCTGAGGTCGATGAGGCATTCCAGTATTAAGTGACGACACTGATATAAATAATTAACGAAACGAAATATTTAACGACGTTAAGTAGATTGCCTAAACCATGAAAGCAGATTCTAATCCTACTGCATAGAGCATAGGCAGAATTTATGCTGAGACTTTAGAATTGCCGCCAATCCCCAAAAAACTCAGAGGCTTATCTAATAGCTTATGGGTTTAATCGCTCATTAGTCTTAAACCCATAAAGAATTTTGCGATCTCATCAGTTAGAGGTTTTTAACAGGGTGCATCTCACTAAACATCCCTGATTGCTCTCCTCAGTCACCCAATTTGCTTTTATAAACTGTAAGATTCATCATTAAGTTAATCAAATCGGAGTTTTATGAAGTTTTCAGTCAGCCATAGACTTGTTTCTATCCTTCCCCAAATTTTGAGAAGCCGAACCCAGGGCTTTCTCAGATTGAGGACAGGGAATCGCTTCTCGGATGGCGCACAAAACTTGAGTTAAACCGTCTTTGAGCACCCAAAAAACGAGGGTATTTTCTGATGATGTGGGCAGCGGCGTTCTTAAATTCTAGGTTTTTTTAATGGTTTATCCGAACATAAATGTGATAGAAAGCACTATACGGGTAAGTGGAGATTGTCATTACTTGAGAACATAAGTTCTTAATTTGATTCGTTAATGCTAGATGGTGAAGGGTGCATAGACCGTGAACAAACTACTTATCGACCATTTAACTGCCTCAGTAGACTTTGTAACAATTGATTTAAGAGGCGGGCGACCTACTAAACGCAGGTTGTCTCACCTCAACTAGATGACGACAGTTGATCAGGGTGCAGTCTCTAGTTAGGGTTTGTCTAAAATTGCGGCAACCCCAACTTAATGGCTGATCTTAGGTGGGGCGATCGTCAAACCTTACGGTTCCCAAATAAAGCAGGTGGCAGCAGGCTTTCTCTTCTCTAAGGTTGATTGAAACAGACTCCAGTCTCTCTGCTTGTTAGATTCTTCAATGTAGACATCGTTGCGAGATGTCGTGCCGACTTGACCAGTTCCCTACAAAAGTTCAAATGGCGACCATTCTAGTGATCGAAAATGAGGAGATAATTCTTGATAACCTACTGGAGATCTTGCAGCTAGAAGGATTTCAGGCGATCGGGGCCAACGGGGGGGTAATGGGGGTAGAGCAAGCCAAGACCTACTTGCCTGATCTGATTTTGTGTGATATTGGGATGCCCGAACTGGATGGTTATGGCGTGCTCAATGTTTTGCGTCGTGATCCCCAAACGGCCGCGATTCCAATTATTTTTCTCACCGCTAAAGGAGAACGGGCTGAGATCCGTCAAGGAATGAACCTCGGAGCCGATGACTATCTCATTAAACCCTGCGCGATCGAAGACCTGTTAGAAGCGATTTCGTCTCGATTGCGAAAATATGTAGGGTTGACCCAGATCTTTGCCAAACGCCAGCCACCCCTCCCCAGTCTACTGCCAGGCTCGGCTTATCTAGACCCCCTAACCCATCTTCCCAATCGCACGCTGTTTTATCAACAGCTTCAGCAGATTTTGGCTAGACAGTCCTTAGTGAGCATTGGTCAGATCAACCGAGGCGATGCAGCGATCGCGGTTTTCTGCCTCAACGTCAACCGCTTTAGAACCGTCAACACCTCGTTTGGTTATCACATCGGCGATCGCTTGCTGCAAGAGCTATCCAAGCGCCTCGTCAAAGCGATCGGCAGTCAGGCGACCGTCGCTCGATTGGGGGCTGATGAATTTGGTATCATCGTCACCGGGCATCCTCAAGAACAAGATTTAGTGGGCATTGCCCAAGCCATTTTGGTCGAAGTTACGGCTCCTTATCTGCTGACAGCCCACAAAATTCAGATTCAAGTCAGCATTGGCATCGCGCTGCAACATCAGCACGGCAGCAGCCCCGAACGGCTCTTGGTGCAGGCAGAGACGGCAAGACGCTGGTGCCAAAAACAGGGCCAGAGTGGCTATATGGTCTATAGTCTGACGATGGATGCTCTAGAGGTTGAGCGGCGGCTGATCGAAGCCGATCTCAGCAACGCGATCGCCGAGCAAACCGCGTCTGGGCTAAAACCGTCTGAGTTTCAGCTTTATTATCAGCCTCAAGTGCACTTAGCGACCGGACGGATCATTGGCGTAGAAGCCCTGCTGCGCTGGCATCACCCGCAGCGAGGCATGATTCCGCCCAAGATCTTCATTCCGATCGCTGAAGAAATGGGGCTGATCGTGACCTTGGGAGAATGGGTGCTGAGAGCCGCCTGTGCTCAAGTTCAAAGCTGGCAGACTCTCAGCTTGATGCCCCTAAAAGTCGCTGTAAACCTCTCAATGCGGCAGTTTCAGCAAGAAAAGCTGGCACAGAGAGTAGGGCAAATTTTAGCCGAAACGGGTCTCAACCCAAAGCTGTTGGTTTTAGAGCTAACCGAGTCGATTTTGATGGAGGATGTCGGCGCAACCGTTGCCGTTTTGCGAGAGTTAAAACAACTCGGCGTGGAGATTTCTCTTGACGATTTTGGCACAGGCTATTCGTCGCTCAACTACCTGTCTGACCTGCCGATCGATGCTCTCAAAATCGATCAAACGTTTGTGCGGCAGGGGGCTATTAATAGCGGGGCGGCGGCCATCTCAACCGCGATTATTATGATGGCGCAGAGTCTTCAGCTAAACGTGATTGCTGAAGGTGTAGAAACTCAGAAACAGGTGACCTTTTTGCAAGAGATTGGCTGTCAGATTATGCAGGGCTTTCTCTATAGCCCTCCGATCCCGGCTGATGAGATGCAGCCGTTGTTAACGGGCGATCGCTGCCTGCAATTAGCCAGTGCTTAAGCCCTACACACTTCAGCCCTGGTGATAAAGGCATTCAGAAAGCAATATCGGTCTATTGATAGCGTCCGAAGGTTCGGATAGAGCAAAAAAACCATGATTCTTGAAGTTGCAGTTCTCACCATTAAATCAGGACTGAGCGGTGAGTTTGAGAACGCTTTTAGAAAAGCCTCTCCCATCATTGCTTCAATGCCGGGATATTTGTCTCACGAGTTGCAAAAGTGCATTGAAGTGGACGATCGCTATCTTCTCCTCGTTCGGTGGGAGACGCTTGAAGCCCATACGATCGGGTTTCGCCAATCTCCCGGCTATCAAATCTGGAAACAGTTACTCCATCACTTTTATGATCCGGTTCCCGTTGTCGAACATTTCTACGAGATCCTTCGATAGACTATTTAAGTCGTCAGTGATCAAAAATGATGCGGTTGGATGCGGGGTGTGAAATCTTGTTTGAGGCGAGCGTGCCAACGCCTGTGATTCTCATGCTCAGACCTCGAAGTGGGTTAGGACAGTGGATCTTTCGCGAAGAATATCTGCTTGAGCCGAGCGTGCCAATGGTTGAATATACCGACAGCTATGGTAATTTGTGCCAGCGGTTAGTGACTCCGCAAGGGCCGTTTCGAGTTCGGGCCATTGCCAGTGCCGAAACTGCCGATAGCATTGATGTTCAGCCGGGTGCCCCCTTTGTTCCTGTGCAAAATATCCCCGATGGAGTGCTTCAGTTTTTGCTGCCGAGCCGCTATTGCCCCAGCGATCGCTTGGGTGATTTAGCCACTAAAATTGTGGGCGATCGTGCGCCCGGCTATGACCAGGTAGACGCGATTCGCGACTGGATTCACACTCATATTGATTATCAATATGGCACCAGTGATGCCTCGACTTCAGCCTTTGAAACGGCCCACGATCGGGTAGGCGTGTGTCGAGATTTTGCCCACTTGGGCATTGCCCTATGCCGCAGCCTCAACATTCCGGCGCGCATGGTGGTGGGCTATCTCTATCAGCTTGACCCCATGGATCTGCACGCTTGGTTTGAGGCGTTTGTGGGCGAATCGCAGAGCCAAGACCCCCAAGGGCGCTGGTTTACGTTTGATGCCACTCAACCGCAGCCGCGAGGAAACCGAGTCGCGATCGCCTATGGCCGAGATGCTGCCGATGTTGCCCTCGCGACCCAGTTTGGGCCCCTGCAACTCAACGAGATGCGCGTGTGGGTTGAGCCGTCTCCATCCCTTTAGCCCCAGCGTCGCAAGCCTCGATTCGGCAAAAAATTGTCCTCCTGTTTGCCCTAAAAAAGAAGATGTCGTGGATAGAGTTGAGTCTAAGCGCCACCTATGAAGCCGTTGACTGGGTGTGCACCCTGCTGGCTGAGGCTAATTACACCGATGAGATTCAGATTATTGACTATCGATCGCCCGATCGCTCGACCAGCCCTCAACCCGATTGGGCGGTCACCCTCTGTTTATATCTATCCAATCCCGTCGGGGCTAGTCAGCTAGAAAAAATTGCAGCCTTGCTCTCACCCTTGCAGCGAACCGGACTGACCACCGCGCTCGAAATCGCAACGGTTGATGAGAAGCCGATTGAGGCGGGCGATCGTTTGCATCGCATCGGTCAGCGGTTTGTCGTGCTGTCTCCTGACACGCGCTATCAACCCCAGCCCCAAGACATTCTCTTAAAGCTCAAACCCTCTCTGAGCTTTGGGAGTGGGTTTCACCCCGCTACAAGGCTCAGTTTAGAACTGCTCGAAGGACAGGTTCAGCCTGCTATGTCTGTTCTGGATTTGGGATGCGGATCGGGAATTTTGAGTGTCGCGATCGCCAAACTGGGAGCCACCGTTTTAGCCTTAGACAACGATCTCACTGCGGTGCAAGCGACTCAAAAAGCGGTTCGGCAAAACGGAGTTGAGGCACAGGTCACGGTGATCGAGGGCAGCCTCGGACGCGGCAGCGACTTAGGGCACTGGATGGGTGGAACCACTCAAGAACAGGTGCCGACGATCGAGCCAGCCGCAGAGTTTGACCTGATCGTCGCCAACATTTTTGCCCGCATTCACATCGCGATCGCACCAGACTTTCGTCAAGCCCTGCGCCCGTCAGGAAGGGTGATCGCGGCGGGGTTTACCCTCGATTATGCCGATGAAGTGACGAAAGCTTTTATCGAAGCGGGGTTTGAAGAAGTCGATCGTCTGCGATCGCAAGAATGGGTCGCCCTCGCCTATCGCCTCATTTAAAAGCTATCCTTCTGCCGCCGCAGGGCTGCAAAGGTCGCGATCGGGTCGCGATCGCCCATCGCCTTTCTCACCCCCGGCTGATCCCAGCGCAAAAATGGATTGGTCTGCTTCTCAACCCCTAGCCACGCGGGGATTGTCGCTTCATTCTGGCTACGAGCAGCTTGCACGGCCGCAAAGCGCGATCGTAGATCTGCATTTTCGCGGTCGATCGTCACCGCAAATTTCAAATTGTTTAGCGTGTACTCATGAGCGCACCAAACTCGCGTATTGTCAGGCAAGGCGCGAAGTTTGCTGAGGGAATTCACCATTTGAGTGGGCGTTCCTTCAAACAATCTGCCGCAGCCTCCTGAAAATAATGTGTCACCGCAAAAAAGTTCGCCTGCTGCATCGATCGTGATCGGCGGAAAATAGTAAGCGATATGAGCGCGAGTGTGGCCGGGGACAAACAAAACGTCAGCCCAGCGATCGCCAAATTTGACCCGATCGCCATCGTTTAAAAACACACCCTGTCCGGGAATTCTGCCGCGATCTTCTGCGCCGCCGTAAACGATCGCGTCGGGGAACTCATGCAGCAAATCTCGATTGCCGCCAACGTGATCACCGTGGTGGTGTGTGTTAAAGATTGCGACCAGCTTTGCTCCTAGTTCCTGAAGTTTTTTGAGCACAGGCTGTGGCTCGGCGGGGTCAACCACCGCCGCGATCTGAGCATCGGGATCATGCAGCAAAAAGATGTAGTTATCCGACAGAGCCGAAATTCTGTAAACGTCCATAGGTGATATTACGAGGAAACCCGTATTTTCTCTGAGTACAAAACGCCGAAACTCACCCTATAAAAAGTGATAGGAGAGAGTTAATCAACTCTTTATGAGCTTCTCATCTAACCTTTGTTCTACAACAGATTTTTTGGTCAACACTAAAGAAAGCAGCCTTAAAAATACTGAACAGTGAGCGAAAGAAATGGTTCGAGTCGGTCAAATTAGGTCAAGTGCATCTTTCAAAGACACAACCGATCAAATTTTAAGTGCGGGTCAGCTAAACCGCCAAGAATATGCTCAAATGACTTCACTTCTGCTCTCTAATCATAAGATCACTGCTCAAGAACGGCGGATGATGAACCATATTTTTGACTCAATCAAAGAAGGCACGATTAAAGTGATTGATTAGCCTCCTCTGCGGCTGCGATTTTTGAGTCTGATGGGAGTGATTTAAATGACAGTGCTCGTCTCAATTATTGTCAATTGTTATAACCAGGGTCGTTATCTCGATCGTTCTGTCAAAAGTGTTCTTTCTCAAACCTTGACTGATCTAGAATGCATCATTATTGACGATGGCTCTACTGACAACACTCGCCAGGTTGCAGACAGTTTGATGGCGCTAGATTCACGGGTCAACTATTATTTTCAAGAAAATTTGGGGTTAGCTTCAGCGCGCAATTTTGGGGTGTCTAAAGCTAAAGGCAAATGGGTGCAATGTCTTGATGCCGATGACTGGATTCATGCAGACAAAACCAGATTTCAGCTAGAGCATTTAGGAGAAGATCTCGATCGAGAAGTTGTCTTTTATAGTGACTACGATCGAGTCTTAATCGACCCAAACGAGGCCATCATCGATCACCAACCTCATACGATCGGGGCCTTAACTAACGCAGAATTAATTGAGCGATTATTGACCCCTGATTTTTTATCAAATTCTCCTCACCCGGCCCTTCAGCAAGCGATGTTGATGCCCAAGAGCCTCTTTTTAAGACATCCGCTTCGAGAAGGGTTAAAAGCAATGGTCGATCGCTACTTTGCTTTAGAAATTGCTGCTGAAGATATTCCATTTGTCTACACTCCGTTGACGGGAGCTTTTTATACTAAGCATCAGTCCAATATGACCAACAATTGGACTCATTTAGTCAACTCCTATGCTAATTTTTATCAAAGAGTAGCCGAACAACATCCAAATCTGCTCCAATTCTGTCAGAAAAGCCTGGTGTTTTTTGTCAGTCAAGCGATCAAAGAGAAAAATCAGACTCAGTTTGATCAATTCGCAACGTTTCTTCAATTTCCCGTTTATTTAGCAGATAGAAACATCAAAATTGGGGGACGATCGTGGCTCAATCTTGTGTTTACAATTCGTCGGCTGCTTCCTACCACGCTGCTTTATGAAAACGGCCGTCTGTCTCAAAAAGTCTTGAATTTATTGTCTAGATCTCTCACGCGCTGGATGCCGTCTAAAAACAGATGATTGCTGAATGAGTATTGCTGGTTTAACGACTAAAGTTTCATTAGTGGTCAGTGATTTATCGGGAGGTGGCGCAGTTCGAGCCTATCTTTTAGCTCAAGTTTTAAAGAGACTAAGCTACCGAGTCGAGGTCGTGGGGTTTCAATTTGGGCACGAATTATACGCCGCTCCGCCCGATGAAATTGGGGTGCGATCGGTGCCCGGCGGTCAATATCCCCAAGTCTTAAAATCAGCTTCACAGCTTCTCAAAAAAATCGATGGCGATATTATTTATGCGGTTAAACCAAAGCCCACCAGCTTCGGGTTATCCCTCTTAAAAAAACTCCAAACTCGTCGTCCTGTGATGCTCGATATGGACGATTGGGAACTTAGCTGGCACGGCGGAGATGAGTGGAGTTATCGCCCCGCTCTTAAACAGCTTTATCGCGATCTCTGCAAAAAAAACGGTCAATTAAGACACCCCGATCACGCGCTTTATGTGAAGTGGACTGAAGGATTAGTGGCGTGTGCAGATGCCGTGACGATCGATACTCAGTTTCTCAAAAACCGCTTTGGCGGCGTTTATCTCCCCAATGGTAAAGACACTGATTTGTTTAGTCCTCACCCCTATGATGCTGAGGCGATTCGCAGACGCTATGGGTTGTCAGACTATAAAATCTTGATGTTTCCCGGTGCGCCCCGACCTCACAAGGGCGTTGAAGACGTGTTAGCGGCCCTCGATCGGTTGAATGATCCGACGTTTAGGCTTGTGATTATTGGCGGCAGCCCCTATGACACCTATGACGACGATCTGATCAAACACTGGGGACGCTGGATTATTAAGCTGCCCAAGCAACCCGTCGAGAAAATGCCAGAAATCGTTTCTGCTGCCCATGTGGTTGTCGTTCCGCAGCGAGACACGCTCACGGCTCAGGCTCAGTTTCCGCTCAAACTCACCGACGGCATGGCGATGGCAAAGCCCATTTTATCGACCTACGTTGGGGATATTCCCGATATTCTCAATCACACAGGTTATCTGGTCGCCCCCAACTCACCCGACCAACTAGCTGACAAGATTCAATGGATCTTTCAAAACTATGAAGCAGCCCTCGATCGGGGACTGCAAGCCAGAAAACGATGTGTTGAACTCTATAGCGTCGAAGCAATGGCAACCATTCTATCCAGCGTCATTGCACGGTTATAGACTAGGTTTTAGCAACGGCACGTCTAGCCAATCTCCTAGATACGATCGCACCTCTTGAGAAAACGCCGATCGCTGCTCAAAGCGCTCAGTTCGCACTGGTTTGCGTTCTTCATCTAACATCCAACCATAGTCACTGCTGAGGCGCAAACCGCCCTGCCAATCTGCCACCGAGATCATGAGTTGAGGAGCCGGAGAATAATCATAGTCTTTAACCCGAAAAACATAGTTAAAGCTATTTTGATTTGCTGCTGCCACTGTTGAAGGTTGCCCAAACTTCTCTTCTAGCTTCGCTTTGATCTGCTCGACTAGGCTAGGAGTCGCAATATCTTCTAGGGTTCGCACTGCCAGCGTCAGCGCAAAATAAAATTCTTCAACCGGAACGAACTCAAGCTGCATGATGATAGCGATCGTAGAAACTCTCTGAATTATCCTACGGAACGTGGACTGAAAAAACCAGAATCCACATCAGGGCGCTGCCTAGGCAACCGATCCTAATATGAACTGTACATCCACAATCTTTAGTGCGTCTTAGTGCGTCGTCCAGAGTGCGCCAATGATGGCTCTGATCACCGTGAGCGCACTGGGCAGTAGGCGACGATTAGCTGGCTTTGACAGGTCAGCAGCTTTGGTTTTTTGCAGCCAGCTTACATAGTCACTCGCTTGCAGACTGGTAGATGTAATCAACGTTTTAATCAGCACAGAGTCACGATCGCCCGAAATTTCTTGAATAGGAAACCAGGCATTGCGGGTAAACAGCAGCATCTCTAGCCGCATATCTAAGCGATGTTGAGGGCGGGCCTGGGCTAACCAAACCTTCCAGAGCGCGTTGGCCGGAGTGCAGTGCAACTGATAGCCGACCGGAATTTGCTGCGACTCATAGACCACAAACCCGCAGGCAGTGGGCAGGTTTTGCAGCGATCGCGCCGTCTGATCAGCCAACATAAAGCCATGCTCAGACAAAATTTGATGCAAGAGCGCCCAATAGCGGGTGCCCGATTTGACCATCAGCCGGGGAGGTTGAGTCAAGGGGTCGAGGCGCGCCAAAAGATCACCCTTTTTTGAGAGCAGGTGAGTCACCTCAGCGGCCGACTCAAGGCGAAAGTTTTGACTGGTGACTGGCGTTGAGTCGCGATTGACAAATTGCCGCACCAGCGTTAAGTCATCAAGGGTATTCATAGGGAAAACACAACAACGATTGGAGGGGCAGACTCCCTGACGATCGAGCGTGGGCTGAAGAGGAAACGACTCTAAGAACTAACTTATCTTACACAGTTCTACTCAGTTCTCAGAACAAGCACGGAGACTATTTTATAAGCCTGCCTGTTTAGTGAATGGTCACTTTGAATACGAATCTCAGACCCTCGATTCCTGGAAGATAAATTTGCTTTCTAACCGGAGTGGTTTGTGGACGCTCACTGGCAGATCTGAATGCTGACGGCGGCGCGTTAATTTTTTTGACCGTCTGACCCTCCAGCAACGCTTTCAGAACCGACAATAGTAGTTAGAAGCGTTCGATTGACTAGACAATATTTTGAGAGGCTAAGAATTTATGGTTGCCCAAGTGTCTGACCGCACCTACGAAACTCAAACCCAAGCGATCGCGCGTCAACTGCTCTCAGCCACTCGCGAATCTCGATCGTTCTTTGCTCAAATGCGCGATCAGATGCGTTGGGATGACAAACTTCTCGGCTGGACGATGGAGAATCCCGGTTTGCGGGTGCAGTTGTTTCGCTTTATTGACTGTCTGCCTTCGCTGCGGAGCAAAGCTGAGATCGCCCGCCACCTGCAAGAATATTTAACGGATGCCAGCGTCGAGCTACCCGCAGCGCTAAAAGGGTTGCTCAATTTTGCCAACGCTGACTCAATGCCGGGGCAGGTTGCCGCCACCACGGTCTCGACCGCTGTTGAAACGCTGGCTCACAAATACATTTCTGGAGAAACCACCAAGCAGGTGCTCAAAACCCTAGAGCGATTGCGAAAAGAGAAGATGGGCTTTACCGTCGATTTGCTCGGCGAGGCCGTGATTACCGAGGCGGAGGCACAATCTTATCTCGATCGCTATCTCGACCTGATGAGCCAACTCACCGCAGCCTCCCAAAATTGGGCAACGGTTCCGGCGATCGACCAGGCAGACGGGCAGCCGCTTCCAAAAGTCCAAGTGTCTGTGAAGTTGACGGCTTTCTATTCACAGTTTGACCCGTTGGATGCTCAAGGCAGTCAGGATCGCGTGAGTGAACGAATTCGGATCTTGCTGCGCCGGGCCAAAGAGTTGGGCACCGCCATTCACTTTGACATGGAGCAATATGCCTACAAAGATTTGACGCTGGCGATTCTCAAACAGATTTTGTTAGAAGAAGAATTTCGCGATCGCTCCGACATCGGCATGACGCTGCAAGCTTATCTGCGAGACAGTGAGCGCGATTTGCACGATCTGATCGCCTGGGCAAAACAGCGCGGCACTCCTCTAACCATTCGGTTAGTCAAAGGCGCTTATTGGGATCAAGAAACCATCAAAGCGGCTCAAAAAGACTGGGATCAGCCTGTTTATAATCAAAAATCTGCGACCGATGCCAATTTTGAGACCTTGACCCGCTTGCTGCTGGAAAACCACGAGCATCTCTATGCCGCGATCGGCAGTCACAACGTTCGCACTCAGGCCCACGCGATGGCGATCGCCAAAGCCCTCAACATTCCCACTCGGCGCATTGAGTTTCAGACTCTCTATGGCATGGGCGACAAATTAGCCAAGGCGATCGTCGATCAAGGCTATCGAGTTCGGGTTTATTGTCCCTATGGTGACTTGATTCCGGGAATGTCGTATCTGATTCGCCGACTGTTAGAGAACACGGCAAACAGTTCGTTTTTGCGGCAGAACTTAGAAGAACGCCCGATCGAAGAACTCTTAGCCGCGCCTGAAAAATCTGACTCAAAGTCCACGTTGGTCAACGCTCAAAACTTTGTGAATGTTGCCGATACTGACTATGCCGATCCCGCAGCGCGGCAGCAGCTTCAGCAAGCCTTGCAAGCCGTGCGGCAGCAGTTGGGCAAAACTTACCTGCCCTATGTAAATGGGCAATTTGTCCAAACTGAGCAAACCCTAGCATCGGTGAATCCGTCTCAGTTTAGCGAGGTCGTCGGACAGGTTGGCATGATCAGCATCGACCAGGCAGAAGCGGCGATCGCGGCCGCCAAAGCCGCATTTCCGGCGTGGCAAAAAACGCCCGCGACCCAGCGATCGGCGATGCTTCGCAAAGCGGCCGATCTGCTGACCCAACGACGCAACGACCTGATCGCCTGGATGGTGCTAGAAACCGGAAAACCCGTCCGAGAAGCCGATGGCGAAGTCTCAGAAGCGATCGATTTCTGCAACTACTATGCCGACGAGATGGAGCGACTGGATTTGGGCGATCGCTACGATCTACCCGGCGAAACCAATCGCTATCGCTATCACGCCAAAGGCATCGTCGTCGTCATCTCACCCTGGAACTTTCCCCTCGCGATTCCGCTAGGGATGACGGTTGCCGCCCTCGTCACAGGCAATTGTGCCTTGCTCAAACCAGCCGAAACGTCATCAGTGATCGCCGCCAAACTCGCCGACGTGCTGATTGACGCTGGGTTTCCGCAGGGAGTGTTTCAATTTGTGCCCGGAGACGGCCCGACCGTGGGCGCACACCTGGTCAAGCATCGCGACACCCACATGATTGTCTTCACGGGGTCTCAAGCGGTAGGCTGCCAGATCTATGCCGAGGCAGCCGTGTTGCAGCCGGGGCAACGCCACCTCAAGCGAGTTGTGGCTGAGATGGGCGGCAAAAACGCCGTGATTGTCGATGAGAGCGCCGATTTAGATCAGGCCGTTCAGGGCGTGGTGCAGTCGGCGTTTGGCTACAGTGGGCAAAAATGCTCGGCGTGTTCGCGGGTGATTGTGCTGGAATCCATTTATGAGCTATTTTTGAATCGCTTGATTGAGGCCACCCGATCGCTCAACATCGGGGCCGCAGAATTGCCCAGCACTCAAATTGGCCCCGTGATTGACGGCGAATCTCAAAGCCGCATCCAGCGATACATTGAGCAAGGCCGAACTGAGGCAGAAGTTGCGTTAGAAATGCCTGTTCCTGATTCGGGTTATTTCGTCAGCCCCGTGATTTTTGCCAACGTTTTACCCGATGCCAAAATTGCTCAAGAAGAAATCTTTGGCCCGGTTTTGGCCGTGATCAAAGCTAAAACCTTTGACGAAGCGCTGACGATCGCCAACGGCACCCCTTATGGGCTAACAGGCGGCTTATATTCCCGCACGCCATCGCACATTCAGCAAGCCCAAGCCGAGTTTGAAGTGGGCAATTTATATATCAATCGCGGGATCACAGGTGCGATCGTGGCACGGCAGCCCTTCGGTGGGTTTAAGCTCTCAGGAGTTGGCTCAAAAGCAGGCGGGCGGGATTATCTCCTGCAATTTTTAGAGCCTCGCGTTGTGACCGAAAATGTTCAGCGCCAAGGCTTTGCCCCCATAGAAGGAGCCGACTAACGGGAACGGGCGATCGTTGTTGAGCAGAAGCGATCGCCCTCACGACTCCTAACCGTTCTTTAGTGGATTGTTAGCGTCACCTGCTTGATCCTGGCTAATTTTTCTAGCCCATCCCCCAAGGGTCTCGACTAGGGTAATATAGGATTTGACTGCTGGAGAGGTGGCAGAGTGGTCGATCGCGTCCGACTTGAAATCGGATGAACCGAAAGGTTCCGAGGGTTCAAATCCCTCCCTCTCCGTTGCATTGAACCAGTGTCGATGGGTCGTAGCATAGCGTTAAGGTCTCCAGAATCGAGCCTAAAACGTTTCAGACAGCACAGACGCATGACCCTGAACGGATTACTGTCTTAATTGGTTGGATATCCATCAAGCAATCTAACACCTAAAGGCAGTTGCCGAAACTTGGATCAAGATGTTAGCTAATAACTGAGAGATGTTGAACCAACCCTTGCGATCGTAAGCTCTCCTGTTCTGGCAGGGCTTATGGAGGGCAGGATAGACAGAGAGGTTCTACAATCGACCTAAAGGCTTTTACCCCAGCATTAATAGCGCCTCTTATGAAATTACTGACCATTCTCAAGGAAATCGTATCGGGATTTATGCAAGCGATGTTTACTCCTTGGTGGGTAGAGATCAAGACGGCAGAACCCAGTTGTGTCTACTATTTTGGCCCGTTTGACACCCCTTTTGAGGCAAAATTTGCTCACTCAGGCTATGTCGAAGATTTGACAGGCGAAGGTGCCCAGGGGATCAACGTCGAGATCAAGCGCTGTAAGCCTATAGAACTTACAGTTTGCGCTTTAGGGATAGACTAAGATAGGGGGCAGAGGCTGAGATAGCAAAGCGCCAGCGCGATGATCCTCACTAAACTAAGATCCGTGCTGATCCCGTCGATCTGGGTTAGTGCCTCACCTCTTGATCCTGCGGATGGGGGGCGATCGTGGTCTTCACCAAGGGACGAGTTCCAGTAGTCTAGCCTGCACTAACGAATGGTCAACTCGTCTAAGTTGAGCCAGTTACGGCTGCCCTTATCGCGATTAAAAATGACCGAAATAGTATTGCTCCCCGCATTGAGTGACACATTAGGCAGCGTTATCACAGTCCAACTGCTCCAGTTTGCAGTGCTCGGAAAAACCTGGTTATCAGCAATGCTCTTGCCATTGACATAGATATAGCGAGATGCGTTTCCTCCGGCTGCCGCATAGCGAAATGTTAGTGTATAAAACCCCGTAGACGCAGCGTTCACCTTAAAGTCAACCCATTGTCCCTCGCGATTCCACCCGGCGATGTAGCCTGAGCCGTGATAGCCCGTGTAAATGGCCTCAATCACAAGCTGATGTAGGATGCTGTTTTCGGCTTGATAGGTGGTGTCTTCAGCCGTCACGACTAGCGAGGCATTGAGGGCATCGACCGCCGCACATTGACGGACTGCATCGGCGCTGTCAAAGGACTTTGCCCAACAGAGTCCAAATTGGTTGGCATCATTGCGACAGGTTGACCAGATCGAGTTAGCATTTCTCAAAATAAAGTCTTTATAGGCTGACTGCTGGGTGACTTGATAGAGATCGCCCAAATAGCGCACAAAGATGCCTTTAAATTGAGGGCCATCCTTGCCACAGTCGGGTTCACAAGGTTCTCGCAGAATGCCATTGGGCGCTAAACTTCGCAGGGTGGCATCGGCGATCGCTTGGGCCTGTTTAATCAGCGATCCCTCTTGAGTGCTGCGATAGAGATCGACTAATCCACCCAAAATCACGCCCTGATTATAAGTCCAAGTGAGTTGTCCATTATTTTTGCAGGTGCTGTCTAGCCCATCATTAATTAGGTTGTCACGATTAATCATTCCTGTATTTTTAAACCAGTTCCATTCCCGTTGGGCCCAGTCTAGATAGCTGCCTGCCCCAGTGTCTCCTGACGTTCGCAAATGCAGTTTGGCAGCGATCGCTAAAAACAACTCATTGGCGATCGCGTTCTTATATTTACGCTGTTTGCTCCACCAGATGCCGCCGCCACAGGTCGAGTCCCAGCCGCCTTTCATATCGTTGAAGATCGTTTTTGCCATCGTTAGATAGCGCAGTTCGGCCGTGAGGTCATAGGCTTTAATCCACGCGAGGGCCCACCAGCCTTCATCATCATAAAAATCATTGAGAAAGTTACCGCGCTTATTTTTCTCAAACGTGTTGAGGAGATTGTCTCGATAGGTGAGCGAGTCAGTCAATCGGCAATAGTCGATCGTCGTTTCAAGCGCGTTGGCCGAGTTCCACCAGCCTGCCGTATTCCAAAGCCCGGTGCCGGGGTTATAAAAGCTTTGTAGTGCTTTGATGCCCGCTTCTGTCTGTTGGCGACTTGTTTGATTAAGACTCATGGTGATCTCCAGTGACCCTGTTTAAAGTAGACGATCGTTCATCCCTCAGGATAGGTAGTTGACAAAATCTTTGACACTCCCACGGCTGAAGCCAGTGGGATTCTTGGTTCTTTGAAGCGACTTGCTCATGGCAGGATTGCTCCAACCACAGTAGAGGTCATTTCTCCCCAAGCGTAGATTTCCTTGTGCCCCAAGGTATTTAAGCCTTTATTTAGGATATTGATAGCGGCATTATGATCTCGGTCTAACTTGCATCCACACTGACAAGCATGGGTGCGAGTAGACAGAGACTTTTTCACAATCACGCCACAGTCAGAACATTCTTGAGACGTGTAGGCAGGGTTTACCGCGATGGCTAACCGTCCAAACACCTTCGCGAAATACTCCATCCAAACCCTGAACTGATACCATCCGGCATCGTTGATTGACTTTGCGAGACAGTGATTCTTAACCAGATTGCTCACCCTCAAGTCTTCATAGACCACAACATCGTGAGATGTGATGACGGAACGCGCCAACTTACAGGCGTGATCTTTTCGCTGTCTACTTATTTTGAGGTGAGTTCTACCAAGCTGGTTAATTGCCTTGCGACGATTGCCAGAACCCTTTTTCTTTCTCGATACCAACCGTTGTCGGCGCTTCATTTTCGCTTCACCCACGCGGTAAAAGCGAGGATTTTCAACCTGTGCGCCTTCAGAATCGGTATAGAAAGAATTCAGCCCAACATCTAGCCCAACCGCTTGACCGGACGGCTCTAAAATCTCTTCTCTATCGACTGAAACGACAATCTGGCAGGAATAGCCGTCAGCGCGTTTAACCAGTCTCACCCGCTTGATCTGGTCAAGCGGATAGAAGTTGAGATCCCGCGTCCCTAGCAGCTTCACCCGTCCGATATTCTTCTTATCGGTAAAAGTGATGTGCTTGCGGTCTTCAGAGAGTGACCAGCCCGTTGTTTTGTATTCAACCGACCGATTATTTTTCTGAAACTTGGGATAGCCTTTCTTGCCTGCAACTTTCTTTTTGCAGTTATCGAAGAATCTTGAGATTGCTAACCAGGCCCTCTCAGCCGCAGATTGTCGCGCTTGAGAGTTGAGTTCTTTGGCAAAGTCAAACTCTTTTGCCAATACAGCGCAATATTTGTTGAGGTCGAATTTAGTCGCCCCCCGGTTGTCTATCCAGTACCGAAGGCACTTGTTACGGACAAACTGAACGGTGCGAATCGCCTCGTCAATTGCTTCGTATTGTTGAGCTTTTCCTTTAACCTTGAACTCCAGAATTAGCATTTCTTTCTTTCCTCTTGTGTCTATGATAGCATAGCCATAGACATTTAGGTGAAGAAAGTGGCGCAAGATTATTGGCATGAAAACACGTCTGTCAGCTTGATTAACTACCATTTTGTGTGGATAGTCAGGCGACGTAGAAAGATGCTTGTGGGTGATGTTGACAGACGGCTGATTGAATTGATCAGACAAGCCGCAATCGATATCGAGTGCCAAATCATTGCAGTGGAAACCCATTTAGATCACGTCCATTTATTTGTTCAGTCAAAGCCGATTCTTGCCCCCTACCAAATCATGCACAAGGTCAAAGGGGTGACATCTCACGCGCTTAGGAAAGAATTTCCTCACCTGTTAAAGTTGCCTAGCCTGTGGACTCGTAGCTATTTTGTTGGCACGGCTGGCAACGTTTCAGGAGACACAATCAAGAGGTACGTTGAGGCTCAGAAAACAAGATGATGACTCTGCCTGCAGCAGCAGGCGCGAGAACCCTCGCTACATCCCACGGCTGAAGCACGATGGGTTTTGCGGGTTCTCAGGCTCTCCTTTTTCTATAAGACTTCCAAAAGACGGGTGTTATCTCTATTAAAAATTGCGAATACTAAGCGATGAACTAGTTTTGTCGTTGGCGCAGAGTTGCGTCTTTAAAGCTCAAAGCGCTACAACAGGGGTATTTTGCAGTGTTTTATGAGTTGAGATGATAATTTCGTTGGCAGCCATTTTGTCGGTTTTGCTGGTTGGCTCGATCGGTTTTTATAGTGCCTGTCTTTGGTTTACCCGGCAATTTTTTGCGATCCCTGCATCCGGTGACAAAGTTTTCACGGAGGGAGTCTCAATTTTGGTGCCTGTTTGCGGGCTAGACGAAGGGGCGTGGGAAAATTGGTCTAGCTTTTGCAAGCAGCATTATGAGCCTTATGAGGTGCTGTTTGGGGTAGTTGATCCCACCGATCCTGCTGTTCCGGTGTTGGAGAAGTTAGTGAAGTTGTTCCCCGATCGGGCCCGCTTGTTGGTGGGATTGTCGCCTCGTGGGATCAACTATAAAGACAGCACTCTTAGCTATTTGTTAGAAGCAGCCCGCTATGAGGTGGTTATCTTTGCTGATAGTGATATTCGGGTCAGTTCTGACTATGTTCAAACCGTGACTGAGCCTCTCATAGACCCGAAGATGGGGCTAGTCACCTGTGCTTTTGTGGCCCACAACCCACAGTTTTTGGGGTCGGCGCTGGCCTCGATCGGGCGATGCTGTGATTTTATCCCTAGTGCGCTGATTGCGCGAGCGCTAGATGGCGGGCTGAAGTTTGCAGTGGGGGCTACGATCGCCACTCGCCAAGCCACCCTAGCCAACTTGGGCGGACTGCACCTCAATCGAATTGGCTCTGACTGCAACTTAGGTAAACGAGCCGCTAGTGCAGGCTATCACGTTGAGTTATCTCGCTATGTTTTAGAGTCAGACACCGGGCGCGAAAGCCTTGGGCAACTCGCCAAACGAGAACTGCGCTGGGCAAGAACCATTCGCTTCAATCGCGGTTGGGTCTATTACACCATGGCATTTTGCTACGGCACCGTTTATTGTCTACCGCTGTTGTTGATAACTAGATTTGCTCCCTGGGCGATCGGGCTGACGCTGGCGACGGTCACCCTTCGCTATGGGCAAGCTTGGGTGGCGGCGGTTGATCTCAATTGCTCAACGCTGCTGCGCTGGTTTTGGGTGTTGCCACTGCGAGATGGTCTTAGTTTTGGGGTGTGGGTGATGGGTGCATTTGGGCGCGGGGTCTATTGGCGCGGGCGCAAACTGCGAATCGAAGGCGATGGCTTGATCAGACCGTGGGAGTGATCACCCGCTATAGTCCCTTGAGTGATTAGTAAATGCTTCTCCAAGCTTTGACTGTTCCTAGTCCGATCGCGCTATCGATAATCTCACCGTTATCTGCGATCGCTCTCAGTTGAGCATTCTCTTCAGGGGCCGTTTTGAGGGCCGTTGCAAGATCTGCACTGATGGGAAACTGACCATTTTTATTATCAATCTGAAACACGAGATCGTTCACTTTGATAGACAGCTTAGTGATTTTTTGGATGCCGTTATTGGTAGCACAAACAGAATTAGAAAAGTCATCGCGAAAATCATCAAACGGATGATATCCTAGACCAAAGGAAAATGATCGATGACGCAATGGGAAAGAATGTCGGGCGACTAGTCCAAAATTGCGTCTCGCGCTAGTCGAGCACTCACGGCCGCTATAGGCTAACAACACGCTCACAGATTTGGGCTGCCACAGACTGATGACTTCAACCTGACTCTTGATGTTGCGAAATGACCTCGTGAAATAATTTTGATCAAACACCGCCAGAGATTCGCCTTCAAATGGGTCAATCACCCTGACAGGCTGTGACCACGGCACTCGGAGATCTGGCTGCAAGACCGCCGATCGCACGATCGGCAGCCCATCAGTCGGAGTTGGCGCGGCGATAGCACGAGAATTTAAGCTGCTGGCAGTGAGGGTTGCCGCGATCGCACCCATCCAAATCCAGGAACCTCTCAGGCGAGTCAACATCGCTTTTATACTCAATCTTCAGGATACCTCTCGATTCTAGCGATTCTGAGCAGCGATCGAGAACAATCAAGCCTGCCAAATCTGAGTTTGAGTGACCGATCCCACTGCCCCAACTCAGCCCACAAAACTTAGCTACCAATCCTTAAAGGGGGTGTTAGGCTTTAGCCTATGACTTCTGACTTACCTACTCAACCACAGTTCCGTAGTTCTGAAGACGCACTTGATGCGCTTCCCCAGACCTCGATCGAGGCTCCCTTCCCGGTTGTAGGTGTTGCTGCTTCTGCGGGAGGGTTAGAAGCCTTTACACAACTCCTCAGCCATTTGCCCACCAACACGGGCATGGCCTTTGTGCTGATTCAGCATTTAGCCCCTAATCACCAGAGTCTGTTAAAAGAGATTCTCACGAGAGTGACCCTGATGTCTGTGCATGAAGGGCAAGACGGCATGACGGTAGGGCCAAACCAGGTTTATGTGATTCCGCCCAACACTAAAATGATTTTGTCTGAGGGCAGGCTGCAACTGTCGCCCCGCGAAAAAGTGTTTGGCAAATATATGCCGGGAGATGCTTTTTTTGTATCGCTAGCCATCGATCGTGGGCACCGAGCGATCGCGGTCATTTTGTCAGGCAGCGATGGAGATGGGTCACTGGGGCTGACGGCCATCAAGGCAGCAGGCGGCGTAACCTTTGCTCAATGTGAAGACACGGCGAAATTTGACAGCATGCCCAGCACTGCCGTCGCGACTGGAAATGTCGATTTTGTGCTGCCGCCCGAAAAAATTGCTGAAGAACTGGTCAATCTCAGTCGCAACTCTCGGCTGGCTTGCCTCCTGCCTCTGATCCCGATCGCGGAGCCGATCGAGCCAAAAGATGCCCTTGCGACGATTTTTGTGCTGCTGCAATCCACCACGGGCGTTGACTTTAGCCACTACAAGCCTAAAACTCTCGATCGTCGAATTCAGCGGCGAATGCTGTTGTATAAGCTAGACCAGCTAGAAGACTATGCCGTCTATCTGCAAGCGCATCCGGCTGAGGTCAAAGCGCTGTATGAAGAAATCTTGATTCATGTCACCCGCTTTTTTCGCGATCCCAACACGTTTAATCTGCTGAAAACGCGGGTCTTTCCTACTCTTGTGCAAAACAAGTCGGCAGAGGCTCCGATTAGGATCTGGGTGGCGGGGTGCTCGACAGGTGAAGAAGTCTACTCGATCGCCATCTGCCTGCTAGAGTTTTTAGCCGATCGCACGTCTCAGCCGTCTATCCAAATTTTTGCCACTGATATTAGCGAGATCGCGATCGACAAAGCCCGATCGGGCACCTATGCAGAAAACCAGATGGTGGATGTCTCGCCAGAGCGCCGCCGCAAGTTTTTTCACCCCGTTGAGCACGGCGGCTATCAGATCAGTAAGTCAGTGCGCGAACTCTGTGTATTTGCTCGTCAAAACTTGGGCAGCGATCCGCCTTTTTCTAATCTTGACTTGATTAGCTGCCGCAACGTGCTGATTTACTTAGGCGACCTGCTGCAAAAGCGGATCATGCCCATCTTTCACTACAGCCTTAACCCAACTGGCTTTTTGCTGCTCGGCACGTCAGAAAGCACGGGTAAGTATTCAGACTTATTTACGTTAATCGAGAAAAAGCACAGAATCTATGCCAAGAAACTAACCCTTACTCGTGCCACTTTTTCATTTGCCACCAGCAGTTATCCCATTGTCAAGCAAAGCGGTGTTCAGTCGATGCAGGGCCCGATCGAACGGTTTGACCTACAGAAAAAAGTCGATCAACTGATTGCAAATCACTACGCCCCGATCGGGGTGGTGATTGACGACCAGATGCAAGTGCTGCAACTGCGGGGAGACATCGATCGCTACTTAAAATTGGCCCATGGAGTCGCGAACCTCAACCTGTTTAACCTGGTGCGATCGGGCTTGCTGGTTGAGCTACGGGCGGCCATTTATCAAGCCCAACACCAGCAGGTGCCTGCCGCAAAGAGCAGACTGCATTTAAAAGACGGCGATCGCTCTAGAGTCGTCAATCTTCAGGTGATTCCGTTTAAGGTGCCGCCGACCGAAGAGCGCCGCTTTTTAGTGTTGTTTGACGAAGCTCTGCCCAACAGCAGTTCTAACCTCGTCGCTCTAGCAAGCCCCCTCGGAGATTTAGATCAAGAGATTGTGCGGCTGAGGCAAGAGCTTGCAGATGCCATTCAAGAACGGGCCGCGACTCAGACCTATTTACAGTCCCTAATTGAAGAGCAAGAACACGGCAATCAAGACCTCAAAGTTGCCAATGAAGAAATTTTGTCAAGCAATGAAGAACTGCAAAGCACCAATGAGGAGTTAGAAACAGCCAAAGAAGAGATTCAGGCAACCAATGAGGAACTCAACACCACCAACGACGAACTCCGCAGCCGCAACTCAGAACTCTATCTGCTCAACAACGATCTGACTAATCTGCTGGCTAGCATCAACATCCCGATTTTGATGTTGACCCACGACCTACGCATTCGACGATTTACGCCGATGGCGCAGCAGTTATTTAACTTCATTCCTACTGATGCTGGGCGACCTGTGAGCGACATCAGAACCAATCTCAACATTCCAGACCTAGAGCCGTTGATTTTAGAGGTGTTAGAAACCCTCAGCGTCAAAGAGTTAGAAGTGCAAACCCAGGGCGGACACTGGTATACGCTCCGCATTCGCCCTTATCGCACCACAGAAAATCAGATCGATGGGGTCGTGCTGGTGTTGCTCGATATTGATGCCCTCAAGCGCACTGCTGCCACGTTAGAAGAAGCTCGAAACTATGCAGAGGCGATCGTAGAAACCGTTCATGTGCCGCTGATTGTGTTGGAGTCTGATTTTCGCGTCAACAAAGCCAATCGATCGTTCTATGAAACGTTTCAGGTTGAACCGAACGACACTGCCCGATCGCTGATTTTTGATCTAGGTAACGGACAGTGGAACATCGCCGGACTGCGATCGCTTCTAGAAGATGTCTTTGTCAACGATTTGCCCCTGCGAAACTTTGAGGTTGAACATCAGTTTGAGCAGATTGGGCAAAAAACCATGCTGCTAAACGGTTGGAAGATTGTTCAAGAAGGGGAGGCTCAACGGCTGTTGCTGTCGATCGAAGACATCACGGCGCGCAAGCAGTTTGAAGCGGAGCGATCGCAGAGCCTGACTCAGGAACAATTAGCCCGTCAACAGGCAGAAACTGCCAATCTCGCCAAAGACGAGTTTCTGTCAAACCTGTCTCATGAGCTTCGCAACCCGCTGAGTGCCATCATTGGCTGGGCGCAGCTTCTTCGCACTCGTCAGCTAGACAAACCAACCAACGATCGGGCGTTAGAGGTGATCTATCGCAGTGCTAGGGCCCAATCTCAACTGATCGAAGATATTCTAGATGTCTCCCGCATCACCAGCGGCAAACTGCACCTCAACACCCATCGGCTAGATCTGGTCTTGGTCGTGAATGCGGCGATCGAGTCTGTTCAACTCTCTGCCGAGGCAAAATCGATTCAAATCGTTTCACATCTGACCTCTGCGACGATTGTGGGCGATGTCGATCGCTTGCAGCAAGTGCTGTGGAATCTATTGTCTAACGCCGTTAAATTTACGCCCACGGGCGGACGAGTAGATGTCACCCTATCGACCACACAGACTGATGCTGAGATTCGAGTCAGCGATAATGGGCAAGGCATTCGAGCCGAGCTATTGACCCATGTGTTTGATCGCTTTCGTCAAGGCGATTCGAGCACCAGCAAAGCCAGTCAGGGGCTAGGGCTAGGGTTGTCGATCGTGCGTCATGTGGTAGAACTGCACGGCGGCACGGTGCAGGCAGAGAGCCTTGGCAAAGATCAAGGCACCACCATCATTGTGAGGTTACCCCTGCGCTCTGTGCTGCCCGACGTGATCCCAGCGATCGGGCTAGAAGCCTCAGCCAAAGAGCCTCTAGAGGTGATGAGTCAAGAGGTTCCCTCTCTAACAGGTCTAACCATTCTGGTGGTTGATGATGATATGCATATTCGCGACCTGATGAAATATGTCTTAGAAGACGTGGGGGCAGAAGTCGTCGTGGTTGACTCAGCCAAAGAAGCGATCGCGGCTCTGATGGCTTCTCAGGGCACCTATGATGTGCTCTTAGCAGATATCGGGATGCCAGACGAAGATGGGTTTGCTCTGATTAGGCAGGTGAGAGCGCTAGCTGCTGAAGTCGGGGGACAGATTCCGGCGGCGGCGATCACGGCTTATGTCAGCGATCGAGAGCGCCAAATGATGATCGATGCTGGGTTTCAAATGCACATTGCCAAACCGCTCGATTTAGTTCAACTGATTAGGGCGATCGTGAGTTTAACCACTCATCAAAGTCGTTAAAGATTGGAGATCGATTCAGGGTAACTGATCACTCGCCTAAAACCTGGTCAAAAGTCTCTAGAAGATAGTGCGGATTCCAGACTGTGATCAGATAGCCGACATAGATTAGGAGGGCGGAACTGATCACGATCGGAAGTGCCAATGGCAAAAAGATCCCATGACGCGGATTGTTCGTGACCATTTTGCTGACGCGATCGTAGAACACCTGCATTTTTCCTCTCACACCAGACATGGCGCGATCGCTAGAAACAGTTCCTTTCGAGAGCTTTTTTTGCCAGTAATAATCATGTCCGATCAGCAAAAAGCGCCAAAAGAAATGAGCTAACCCATTAGGCGGAGCGTGGGTGGCTCTAGCTTGGGGCTGGCTCCAAATCGTATATCCCTGCTGGCGCAGCGCTTGGGCGTGAAGGGCGCAATGACCGCGATAAAGCGGCAACTCAAACGGGATCGGATGCTGAAGCAAAAACTCCCGTCGAAACGCCACATTGTTGAGAAAATATTGGTCAACAGGTGTTAGATGTTTTCGCCCCGAATACTGCGGGAAAATGTAGGTCAACGCCATGGCAGTGCCATAAATGCCGACGCTGCGAGTGGTGGTTTCGCCTGCCACAATCTGAATGTCATCCCGCGTGAAACTGGACAGCAGGGTACTCAGCCAATTCGATTCATAAAGACAATCACAGTCATAGTAGACTACGATCGCTCCCGTTGAGAGTTCTGCACCCAGCATTTTGACTTGATAGTAGCGAGTGCCCGGTGGCGCATGGTGCACTTTAAGCCAGGGATAGTGTTGGCATTGCGCCAATAGCTCTGGTGGCGTGTCACCGCTATCGATTAACAGCACCTCGTTGGCGGCAGTGGGCGACAGATCTTGGTGAGACAGAGACGCGATCGCGTTGACCAATCCTTGCAGGTCAGCGTTGGCTAGATTTTCGGTTTCTAAGACGATCGAGAAACTCGTTCCCTGCGCCTGCCTCGTCATTTGGTTTCCTTGAGTTTTCGTGAATCATTATAGTCAGGATATCCTGACTCTGAGGAACCGCCCGATCGTGATTTTTCCGGCTCAGTCAGATAGGGGATGGATGAGATTAATATCAACAAATCGTAGGGGACACTGCTTCGACAAAGAGTTAGCCATCGCTAACAACCTTTGCAGCGGCATCGGCGCGTAGACTATCTAGATTATGAAGTCGATCGTCAAAGTTGTGCCAACGGGTTGAATGTGTGACACTCAAGCAAGAGTTTGGCACTGAATCTTTTGAAACATTGGTTCTCTAACTCATCTCAAAAAACCTCTCTGCGATGGATGTTAGTCGTGCCCTTTTTGCTTCAGATTGGCGTTGCGATCGGGGTCACGAGCTATCTCGTTGTCAAAAGCAATCAAAGCACGGTTGACGATGCCTCTGCCCATCTGCGAACCGAAGTGACCGAACAGATCGCAGAGGGCATCAAGTTCTACTTAGCGACTCCTCTATTAGTTCAACAAATAAACTCAGATGCCATTCGGCTAGAGCAAATTAATTCTCAAAACTCTCTGGATCTGAGGCGATCGTTTGAGCAACAGCTTCAGCAGTTTCAAACAGTCAAACAGATCACATTTACCGATGCTCAAGGACGATCGCTGCGGGTAGATCGCCCCTCCGATCGCTCCTCTCTCTCCCACCCTAAAGACTGGTATCAAACCGCTTTTCGCACCAGACAGCCCACCTGGACTCCGCTACAGATTTCAACGTCTCCCCCCACTCTTAGCTTTGCCACGGTGCAGCCCGTTTATCAACCGTCGGGCACGCTGCTTGGAGCGCTCTCGGTTGACTTTGAGCTTTTGCCCATCAGCCAAAACTTAAAAGGTCTTAAGATTGGCCGATCGGGGCAAGCCTTTATTATGGAGCGATCGGGTCAGATGGTGGCCTCGTCAATGGCAGAGCAGCCCTTTTTGCCCGATGGCAGTCGCTTAAATGCAGCGTTGAGCCGATCGCCCCTGATGCGGGCCACGGCTGAATATTTACACCAACGGTTTGACAACTTCGCCACGATCTACAGCAGCTATCAGCTTAGTTTTGACTTTAATCAAGTTACTCAACGGGTGCAGGTGACCCCCTTTAGCGATCGTCAGGGGCTAGATTGGCTGATTGTCGTCGTCGTTCCAGAGTCTGACTTCACCGCCCAAGATAATTCCAACCTGCAAACTGCAATCCTGATTTGTCTGGCCGCTTTGACTCTGGCCACCGCGATCGGCATGACGATGGCCCGATCGATTACGCGTTCGATCTTGCGACTCAACACGGCAGCCAAACGGTTTTCACAAGGGCAGTTGGGGCAGTCTGTGGCGATCAATCGCTCTGATGAGTTGGGCGAGTTAGCCACCTCGTTTAACAACATGGCCACGCAACTGCAAACCTCACGATCGCTGCTCGAAACCGCTAATCAAACTCTAGAACAACAGGTCAGCGATCGCACCGCCGAGCTACAGCAATCAATTATTGAACATCAGCGCACCGAAGATGCCCTGCGGGATAACGAATCCCAAACTCGCGCCATTGTCACCGCCATTCCTGACTTGATGTATCGCGTCAATGCCGACGGCTTTTATTTAGGCTATGTCAGAACTAGCGAGTTTAGAGATCTCTTGCCCGACGGCTTTGATGTAGTCGGTCAGCACCTTTCATGCTTGCCCGCAGAGGTGGCCCAGCAGCAACTCCATTACCTACGCCAAGCGTTAGCCACAGGCAAAACCCAGCTATATGAACAAACGCTGACCTTTGACGATCGCCTGCAATATGAAGAAGTCAGGGTTGTCAAAAGTGGCGAGGCCGAAGTGCTGTTTATGATTCGGGATGTCAGCGATCGTAAGCAAGCTGAGTTAGCCCTCTACCAAAGCAACCAGGAATTGGCCGATGCCCTGCATCAACTGCAAGCGACTCAGCAAGAGCTAATTCAATCTGAGAAAATGGCCGCCTTGGGGCAATTAATCGCCGGGGTTGCCCACGAAATTAACACGCCGTTAGGGGCGATTCGGGCAGCTAGCGGCAACACAGCTAAAGCGTTAGAAGAATCGCTTCAAGAACTGCCGAAGCTGTTTCAGATTCTCTCAGATGAGCAGCAAATCAAATTTTTTGCTCTTTTAGAACGCGGATTGCATACTCAAACCCATCCGACCGCCCGCGAAAAAAGACAGTGGAAGCGATCGCTGACCGATCACTTAGAAACCCATCAAATCGATCAGGCTCGTCACGTCGCTGACACATTAATAGACATGGGCATCTATGAACAGATTGATTCGTTTTTGCCGCTGTTTAGCGATCGTCATGCCGATTGGACGCTGCAACTCGCCTACAATCTAGTCCGGCTTAAAAGCAACAGTGAGAATATTCTGCTGGCGGTCGAGCGCGCCGCCAAAGTTGTGTTTGCCCTCAAAAGCTATACCCATCAGGACTATAGAGGTGAAAAGAGCCTGTCCCACCTCAAAGACGGGCTAGAAACCGTGCTGACGCTCTATCAAAATCAACTCAAACAAGGCATTGAGGTAGTGCGTGACTATCAGCCAGTGCCGCCGATTTTGGTCTACCCCGATGAGCTAAATCAGGTGTGGACTAATTTAATTCACAATGCGATTCAAGCAATGCATCAAAAAGGTCAGCTAGAAATTGGCATCGCCCACGATCGTGACCTAAACCAGCTCGTCGTCAGCATTGTTGACAGTGGTTGTGGCATTCCCGTTGAGATTTTGCCGCGCATTTTTGAGCCATTTTTCACCACCAAAGCCGCCGGAGAAGGCAGTGGTTTAGGGTTAGACATCAGCCACAAAATTATCGAAAAACACAGCGGCACGATCGAGGTCAAAAGCCAACCGGGACGCACCGTGTTTCGCGTAGCGTTACCCATCCCGTAGGGGCACGGCAATGCCGTGCCCTTCACCCACGCGTAAAACAAATCCGCATACCGGGGCACAAACCACGCACCATCACCCTACGAAATGTATACGACAAATCCGTATACCGAAGCACGTCGTGCAACAAATCCGTGGTTCGGAGCGTGCGATAAATCCATCCGTGTGTCGGGGCACGGCAATGCCATGCCCGTACAGGGTGTGGCGATGCCGGGCCGTACGGGGTGTGGCGATGCCGGGCCGTACGGGGTGTGGCAATGCCATGCCCGTATGGGGTGTGGCGATGCCGGGCCCGTACAGGGTGCGAGATAAATTCTCCATCGTGGCCCATCCACCGATCGTCTTCTGTATGCTGGTGTCAATCCCTGTGGTCACTCTTCTATGTCTAGCAAAGCGATTCTCTGTGTTGACGACGAAGCGATCATTTTAGAAACCCTCAAAGAGCAGCTAAAACGCCGATTGGGTCAAAATTATCTCTACGAAGGTGCCAGCGATGCCAGCGAAGCGTGGGAAGTCTTAGAAGATCTGGTAGCAGAAAACGTCGAGGTGTTGATTATCGTCTCAGACTGGCTCATGCCAGGCATGAAGGGCGATGAATTTCTAACCCAAGTGCATCAAAAATATCCTAAAATCGTCACCGTTTTGTTAACTGGGCAAGCCGACCAAGCCGCGATCGATCGGGCCCAAAAGTCTGCCAACTTATATCGCTGTCTCCATAAACCCTGGAGTGAAGAAGAATTGGCAAACACGATCCTTTCAGGTCTGGCGTGAGAAAATAGGTTTATTCCCACCTTTGACCCCCGACCCATGCCCAAGCTAGCGATTCTCTGTGTGGATGACGAAGAAGTCGTTTTAGAGAGCCTCAAAGAGCAACTCAAGCGTCCCTTTGGCAAAGATTTTTATATTGAAATTGCCGAGAGCAGTGAAGACGCGCTAGAGATTATTCAAGAGCTACAGGACGATCAGATCGAGGTGGCACTGGTGATTTCTGACCAAATTATGCCGGGCATGAAGGGCGATGAGTTTTTGATTCAAGTCCACGATCGCTCTCCCAACACGCTCAAAATTCTGCTTACGGGGCAAGCTAGCGCCGAAGCCGTGGGCAACGCGGTCAACCACGCCCGACTCTATCGCTATATTGCCAAACCGTGGGATCAAACCGATCTGAGTTTGACCGTCACCGAAGCCCTGCGGCGCTATGTGCAAGATCAGCAGCTTGCTCAACAAAATCAGCAGCTTCAGCGCGTCAATCAAGAACTCGCCCACCTCAACGCCTCTTTAGAACAAAAGGTCAGCGATCGCACGGCTCAACTGGTGGCGGTCAATCAACAGCTTCAGCACGCCAAAGAGTCCGCAGAAGTTGCAAACCAGGCTAAAAGCACGTTTTTAGCCAACATGAGTCACGAGTTGAGAACGCCTCTCAACGGCATTCTGGGCTATAGCCAAATTTTGATGCGAGATGAGGCGATCGGGGCAGACTCCACTGTCCACGCACCCAGGCTCAAAGATGGCATTCGAGTCATTCATCAAAGCGGCACCCATCTGCTGACGTTAATCAACGATATTTTGGATCTGTCTAAGATCGAAGCCCAAAAGCTGGAATTGGTGCCCCAAGCGTTTGCGTTTGATGTCTTTTTAACTGATCTAGTCAATTTCTTTCAGCCCAAAGCCGACCAAAAAGGCATCGCCTTTGCCTTAGAAACTGACGGACAGATTCCGCAAGTGGTCACGGCCGATCAAAAGCGATTGCGACAAATTTTGTTTAATCTGCTGGGTAATGCGATTAAATTTACCGATCGCGGCTGCGTTAACTTAAAAGTTGTCGGTAGTGATTCTCATCATGTTTCGTTTTGTGTTAAAGACACGGGCATTGGCATCGCGGATGAATCGCTCGATCGCATCTTTTTGCCCTTTGAGCAAGCGGGCGATCAGTCTCAGCCAGACGGCACCGGGCTAGGACTCTCGATCACGCAAAAGCTCGTTTCTCTTATGGGTGGCGCGCTGCAAGTTGAGAGCCATCTCAACCAGGGGAGCCGATTTTGGTTTACGATCGCTCTGCCCGCCGTGAGTGCCGCGATCGCGCCCACCCCGCCGCTGCCCAGTCAGACGATCACAGGCTATCAGGGCCCGCCCAAAACCATTTTGGTGATTGATGATCTGCCCGACAATCGGGCGGTGCTGGTCGATATGCTTACTCCGATCGGGTTTCAACTCCTCGAAGCCAGCAATGGGCAAATCGGGCTAGACATCACCCTAGCTCAGTCGCCTGATCTGATCATTTCTGACCTTGCCATGCCTAAGATGGATGGCTTTGAGTTAATTCGTCAGCTTCAAACTGATCCACGATCGCGCCCCATTCCCGTCATCGCCTCAACCGCTAGCGTGTCACAAGCCGATCGCCAGCGATGTCAAATCGCAGGCTATCAAGACTTTTTGGCTAAACCGATTCAGCTAGACGAGTTGTTAGTCTTGCTTCAGCGCCATCTTAAGTTGACTTGGAGTGGGCAAACGCCTGCGATCGCCTCAAGCGCAACGGACGCGATCGTGGCTCCCCCGCCCGAAGTGCTAGTCTTGCTTTATCAGGCGGCCCAGATTGGCCACATTGCCCGCATCACTCAAGAAGCTCTGCGGCTAAAGGCACTATCGCCCCTCTATCATGGGTTTGCAGCCAAACTGCTGACGCTAGCCGAGCATTTTGATGATGTGGAGATTACGGAATTTCTAGAGCACTATGTTAAAAAAGGCTAAAAGCTGAAAACCTCTGGCGGCAGCACACTCCTGGCGATCGGTCACGTTCATAAATCAAACGGGTATGACAACCTCTAAAAAATCTCGGATTCTGATTGTTGATGACCACCCCACCAATCTTAAAGTTTTATCCGATCTGTTGATTGCCTACGGGTTTGAAGTGCTGATCGCCAAAAACGGCAGCAGCGCGCTGCAAAAACTCCAGCGAGTCATTCCCGATCTGATTTTGCTAGATGTGCTGATGCCAGTGCTCGACGGGTTTGAAATCTGTCAGCAACTCAAAGCGTCAGAAGTCACGCGAGATATTCCGGTTATTTTTATGACGGCGCTCACTGACCCGATCGACAAAATTAGAGGGCTGTCGATCGGAGCGGTTGATTACATTACCAAACCGATTCAGCATGAAGAAGTGTTGGCTCGCATTAACGTGCATCTGCGGCTCAGTCACCTAAGCAAACAGCTTGAAGAACAAAATCATCTGCTGCAAGACGAGATCCGATCGCGAGAACTGGTGCAGTCAGCGCTGCGAACCTCAGAGATCAAATTCTCTAAAGCCTTTCGCTCAAACCCTGGCGCGATGATGATCACCACCCTAGAAGATCACCGCTTTCTAGAAATTAATCAAAGCTTTTGCACCCTCACGGGCTACCTCCCTGAAGAGGTGTTGGGCAAAACAGCCGACGAACTCAACCTCTGGAAGAACTCAGCAGAGCGCGATCGCTTTCACGATCGCCCACCATCGGGCACTTTTAAAAATCAAGAGTTTCAGGTTCAAGGCAAATCTGGGGAGATTAAGTTTGTTTTGATCTCCTCAGAGATCATTGAGCTAGAGGGCGCTCAGTGTCTGCTGGCAATGGCACAAGACATCACCGAAACCAAGCGATCGAGCCTGGCCCTGTTAGAAAAAGAGCAGTTTTTGCGCGGCATCTATGAAGGCGTTGAGCAGTCGATCTGGGTGATCGATATTCAAGCCGATGGCGACTTTGCTCTGGCGGGGGCAAATCCTGTCTGTGAGCGACTCGCCGGATTCAAACCTGGCGAGATCAAAAACAAAACGATCGGAGAAATTTTTCCCCCCGATGCTGCCGCCGCGATTCGAGAAAACTATCGCACCTGCATTGAGAGGGGCACCAGTCGCACCTATGAAGAGTGTTTACCCTTTCAAGGGCAACAGCGATGGACGTTAACCACCCTGACCCCGCTGCGAGACGAGCGATCGCAGATCTATCGCATCATCGGCACGGCCACCGACATCACCAAACGCAAACATGCCGAACTGGCCCTTGCCGAACGAGAAGCCATGCTGAGTTCGATCGGAGATAACCTGCCGAAGGGCATGATCTATCAAGTGGTGCGTGAACTAGATGAAACTTATCACTTTTCCTATGTCAGCGCAGGCATTGAGCAGATCTCAGGACTCAAGCCCCAAGCTGTTTTGGAAAATGCTCAAATTTTCTATGACCAATTTTTAGCCGACGATCTGGCTCGATTAAAGCAGACGATCGAGTCATCAATGCAAAATCTCTCTGTGTTTGATGCCCAAGTTCGCAGACTCAACAGTCGAGGCGAATGGCGATGGTCACACTTTCGATCGGCCCCCCGTCGCCTAGACGATGGTCGCATGATCTGGGACGGCATCGAACTGGATATCACCGACTTAAAACAGGCCGAAGAAGCGCTGCAACGCTCTGAAGCTAAACTCAACGACATTCTCAATAGTGCTGGGGCCGCGATCGCCAGTTTTCGCATCTTGCCTGACCAGTCTTGGCAGTTTGACTACCGCTCGGCCGGGGCGACGACCGTGTTTGGCTACACCGTCGAAGAATATCTTCACAATCCAGACAGGTGGGCAACTCGGCTCAAAGAGCGATCGCGGGTGCTCGCCCAAGTGCATCAAGTGATTTTTAGTGGACGACCCGGCACCGTTGAGTATGAGTTTTATCACAAAGACCACTCTCTGAGGTGGATTTCCAGCACCTACACCTCTCGCTATGACGACTCCACTCAGGGCTGGGTGGTAACTGTTGTCAGCGTTGACATTACCGATCGCGTCCGCATCGAAGACGAACGCAAGCAGACAGAAGCGGCGCTGCAAGCTAGCGAAGAACGCCTGCAACTCGTTCTCAACGCCAATAACGACGGCATTTGGGATGTGAATCTGATCACCAACCACAGATTTTGTTCTCAACGGTGGTACGACATGCTCGGCTATACAGAAGCAGAAATTGGCCCGGACAACGACAACTTTTTTGCGCTCATTCACGCCGATGATCTAGAGAGTTTTCTGGCGGCTAATCAGGCTTATTTAGAACAAAAATTGCCCCATTATTCCAATGAATATCGGGTGCTGTGCAAAGATGGCACCTACAAATGGTGCGAGTCACGAGGGACTGCCCTCTGGGATCAGCAGGGCAAACCCGTGCGGATGACTGGCTCAATGCGAGATGTGACCGAGCGCAAGCAGCGCGCCGCAGAGCTTCAGCAAGCCAAAGAGGCCGCAGAGACCGCAAATCTCGCCAAAAGTGCGTTTTTAGCCAACATGAATCACGAGTTGCGAACGCCGCTGGCGATTATTCTCGGCTGTAGTGAATTGCTAGAGTCTGACAAGACGATCACCCCAAAACAGCGATCGCGATTAACCACGATCGATCGCAGCGTTCAGCATCTTTTGAACCTGATCAACAACGTGTTAGAACTCTCAAAAATCGAAGCCGGGGCAGCCAGTCTCAGCCTGGTAGAGGTCAACCTGCCAAGACTGCTCGAAAATGTGGTAGAAATGTTTCGGCTTCCGGTGGCTTCAAAGGGGCTGCGGTTTGTCTACGATCGTCACCCCAATCTGCCTAACCTGGTCGAAACCGACGAAAATAAACTTCGCCAAGTGTTGATGAATCTGTTGGGCAACGCGATCAAGTTTACCGATTCTCCGGCTCATGACAGCGCCCACTGCGGCAGCATTACCCTACGGGCTTCTTGCCTCGACTGCTCAGACTCAACTGACTCGCCCTCTATCACCCTGCGCTTTGAGGTGGCCGACACCGGGCCAGGCATTGCCCCTCAAGAACTCGATAGCGTCTTTGATGCGTTTGTGCAAACCGAGACGGGTCGAAAGTCTAACAAGGGCACCGGGTTAGGGTTAGCCATCAGCCGTCAGTTTGTTGAATTGATGGGCGGACACATTAGCGTCAGCAGCACGATCGGGCACGGCACTCAATTCACGGTTGATCTGCCCGTTACGCCGATCTGGTTTCCGACGCTGGTGCCTCAACTTCCCCAGGTCATCGGGTTGCAGCCCCACCAAGAAACCTATCGAATTTTGGTGGTTGAAGACACTGAAGATGCGCGATCGCTATTGGTGCAGCTACTCAGCGATCGCGGGTTTGATGTGCAGTCAGTCGCCGATGGTCAACAGGCGATCGATCACTGGCAGCACTGGCACCCCCACCTAATTTTGATGGATCAGCGCATGCCAGAAATGGATGGCTATGAAGCGACTCAGCAGATTAGACAGCTAGAACACCAGCAGCAGAAAACGGTTAAAAAACGGCGAAAATCATCAACGCCCTTGCTCTCGACTAAAATTATTGCCTTGACTGCTAGCGCCTTTGAAGACGATCGCGGCACCCGTCTAGCCATTGGCTGTGACGATGTTTTATATAAGCCCTTTCGAGAAGACCAGTTGTTGAGCACGATCGCTCGTCACCTCAAAGTGCTCTATGTCTATGACGAGGCTCAACCGACCGACCATCACGCTCATCAATTAGAGGCGGTTGACGCATCAGCCCAAACGATCGCGACCGCTTTTGAGACGCTGCAAACAGCAATGCCGGGTGAATGGGTGGCTGATCTTTATGGGGCTGCTTCTCGCCTCAACGTCGATCGCTGTCTCACTTTAATTCAGCAACTGCCAGATGACTATCTTGATCTCTCCCATGCCTTGTGTGATGCGGTTAATAATTTTCGATTTGATGTGGTGATCAGCCTCACGCAGTCCGTGCAAGATTTCCATTTTCAGTCTCACTAGTGACGCGATCGGGCATGAGCAACTCTCAACCTAGCAACCCCACTTTTAAACGTTTGAAGCAGTTTAAAGAATCGCTCAGTGTGTATGAAGTTGACCCTTAAAAGCGCGCGTCAGATTCACGAAGTTTGGAGTTCCTGATAGACTATCAAAGACTTGGGAGTATAAATTAAATCCTAGCGGTTTCTCACACAGGCAATGGCTCCAGCAGTGCCATGCTTTGAGATAGCTTCTGGTTTTACCTAAATCTATAATCCTGAAGGATTGATACAGTCCTAAAATTCCCCAAAGCGATCGCAGATTAATAGGAGTGGGTGCTGCCCGGTTTCATTTAAGATTTTTTCACAAATTAAACTTTTTCACGAAAGGCGGTGTCCCGAATGATTGCTGACGATTTGAATTTACAGGTGACTCACTCTCAGCGAGAAACCAGCGTCTCGCTTTCACCGATCACGGCTTACTATGTTCGCAAACTGCTAGCCCACAACTTCGATCGTCTGACTCCGATCGCATCGGGTCAAGCAGACATTGATGCCAGTCTTCTAAGCGATTTGAGTCTAGGAATTGTTCACTTAGAGGCAATCGATCGAGTCACTAGTTCTGCGGTTTTGCAGCTAGAGCGACGGGTCATGCAGCACCAAGCCCTCAGCAGTCAAGGAGCCAAACACCTGCCAGATCTGCGAGATGCCGAGCAAGAAATTTTTCGCCTGTTAGGGCTTAATCTCTCTCAGTCTGACCCTCACGCCACCATTTTGATTATTGATGACACCCCCGACGTGCTGCGGTTTCTCTCTGAGGCGCTTACTCAACAGGGCTATGAAGTCTGTAGCGCCCTTGACGGTGGCTTGGCGCTTAACCAAATTCACATCATCGCGCCTGATCTCATTTTGCTCGACATCATGATGCCGGGAGTAGACGGCTATGAAGTGTGCGAACGACTCAAAGCCAACCCTTTGACTAAAGGAATTCCGGTTATTTTTATCAGCGCGATCGAAGACAGTTTAGATAAAGTCAAAGGCTTTAATCTGGGCGGCGTTGACTACATCACAAAGCCCTTTCAGACCGAAGAAGTGCTGGCCAGAATCGAGCATCAACTGAATCTGCGAAGCCTGCAAAAGCGATTAGAAGACCAAAACATTCGCCTCCAGCAAGAGCTTCAAACCCAACAAACCGTTGAAGAAAGCTATCGCAGCATTTTTGAAAACGCCTCGATCGCTCTCTTTCAATCGACTCCGAGCGGGCGATTTTTGCGGGTTAACCCTGCCCTCGCGCAACTCTTGGGCTATGACTCTCCGCAAGCGGTGCTGCACGAGATTGACCACCTCTCTGAGCAGTTTTATGTCAACCCAAAGCGGCGATCGCAGTTAATCAACTACCTTCACCAGTTTGGGGTAGTTAGCGATTTTGAGTCTCAAGTTTATCGCCAAGACGGCACCGTGATCTGGGTTTGCGAAGACGTTCGAGTGGTGAAAGATGGTCAAGGCAACCCGCTGCACTATGAAGGCACACTCAAAGACATCAGCGATCGCAAACACGCTGAAGGTCTCGCCTCTCAGCAGCAGATGAAGACTGAGGGCTTTTTGATTCAACTTCTCTTTCACATCCTTTCAGGCAAACCTCTCTAGACAGGAAGATACCGCGATCGTCCCGTCTCTCCTCTGCAATGAATCAAAGTTCGATGTTTAACTACGAATATCAAGTGGGTGGAAGCCTCAACAACAATGCCCCCAGCTATGTTGTCAGGCAAGCTGACCTAGATCTCTACACAGCGCTCAAGTCAGGAGAGCTTTGCTATGTGTTTAACTCTCGACAGATGGGCAAGTCGAGTCTGCGGGTCAGAACCATGCACCGACTCAAAGACGTTGGGGTGCAGTGTGGAGTCGTCGATATGACCCTGATCGGCACCCAGCAAGCCACCCCAGAGCAGTGGTATGCCTCCTTGACGGCCTCTCTGGCGAGCAGTTTTCGACTCGATATTGATGTAGGCACTTGGTGGCGCAGCCACTCGCATCTATCGCTCACCTGCCGTCTAGGAGAATTTTTAGAAACGGTGCTGTTGGCGCAACTTGAGTCTGCGATCGTCATTTTCATTGATGAAATTGACTGCGTTCTCAATCTGCCGTTTGCGGTCGATGATTTTTTTGCGCTGATTCGCTATGGCCACGATCGCCGGGCCGAAAACGCTGCCTACTGTCGGTTAAATTGGGCTGTCTTTGGCGTGGCAACCCCGGCTGATCTGATCCGCGATCGCAGCCGCACCCCGTTTAACATTGGTCAAGCGATCGAGCTTCAAGGCTTTCAAGATTATGAGGTTGCGCCGTTGTCAGAAGGTCTGATGGGCAAGGTCAACAACCCTTCGGCAGTGCTGCGGGCGATTTTAGCCTGGACGGGTGGACAACCGTTTTTGACGCAAAAAATCTGTCAGTGCGTGGTGCAATCGAGCCAGTCAACGGTCAAAGGCACCCTGACCCTGCCACCGGGCACCGAAGCCTTTTGGGTTGAGCAACTGGTGCGATCGCAAATCATCGACCATTGGGAGACCCAAGACAACCCAGAACATTTGAGAACCATCCGCGATCGCCTCTTGCAAAGCGAGCTTCAAGCGGGTCGCCTTCTAGAGCGCTATCAAAAGATTTTGCAAAATCTTCACCAAGACGCTGACTCCCCCGCCTCCTTCCACAGCGGCACGTCTGAAGAAATGGAACTCCTGCTTTCAGGATTAGTCGATCAATCGCAGGGGTCATTGCAAGTCAAAAATCCGATTTATGCCGCCGTGTTTGATCAGGCTTGGGTCGAGAAACACCTGAACAATCTTCGCCCCTATTCTCAGGCGCTCAACGCTTGGGTTGCATCAGATGCTCAAGATCAATCTTGGCTGCTGCGAGGTCAGGCGTTGCAAGATGTCTTAGTCTGGTCAAAAGGCAAGCGTCTTAGCGAGGCAGATGGGCAGTTTCTCACCGCCAGTCAAGATCTCGATCGTCGAGAGGCCCAGCAAACCACGGCCGCAGAGCAGGCTAGACAACTCGAATCACAATTGCGGCACCAGATCAACACGCTCATCAACGACTTAAACCAGGTCAAAAAGCAGCGACTTCTGTGGGGTTTAGTCAGCTTTGCCCTAGGGATTTTGACCCTGGTAGAGTGGGTGCAGCGCTAGGAGACTAGTGAACAGGTTAAGCATCTTTTCAAACATGGGCATACTATACTACCCGCAGAACTGATGTTTTATGGGGTCGAGCACACAAGCGTGTTTGATCAGCTTTCAGTCAACCTCAGATCTTGAAGCAATGAAACGAACCTGGTTTATCGCACTGACGCTGACCTTGATCACAGTTGCATTAGCAGTGCCCCGCAGCGATCGCTTCTTAGTCAAGCCGAGCACTCTGTCGTGGTGCCCTGCGGGTGCGATCACGGCCTCTGATCCCCTGACTGAAAAGATTCACCCCTCTAAAATCATCGTCGAACCCTGGGAAGGTCGCCACAACGTCTATGGTGTCTTTGTTTTACCAGCGGGCTATGAGGCAAAACGCTTTTTTGCCGTCAGAGTTGATGGGTCAAGTTCTTACTGCGGGCTGGTCACCATGCTTGATCAGTCTGCTTATGGAGTCGGCATTCAGCCAGGTGAGCGCATCGCGATCGGGCACCTGAGAACTCGAACGGCGCTTTGGCTGTTAACCAAAGGCAAGCAAGAAGAGCTAAAAGAGCCTGCTAACTGGGTGTTAAGAGCAGAAAAACCAGGCTGATTTTTGTCTCCATATTCCTCACGACAGGCGAAAACCGTGAAGGACGTTACGGACACGTCCCCTGTTTGTTCGCAGAGTTGAGAGTCTGGGCAAGCTATTCAGTCCAGATATAACTGAAACGCTTCGGCTAAGGCTCTAACGTTTGGTTCTTGCAACATTCCAATGTGATCGCCCGGAATCTCGTGCACCTCGACTCCCCCCGCCGAAAACTCGTCCCAGCCCGATCGGGGATCATTCTCAAACTCAACGCTGATGTGCTGATCCCTGGCCTTGAGAAAGAGGATGCGACCCGGATAAATCTTGGGAACGTAGACACTGTTGGCATCTAAATTTTGCTGCGCGTAGAGAATGTCTTGCAACGCCTCTGGGAACGGATGATTGCAGGTGCGATAACCCCATTGATAAACGGCTGCCAAGGTCGGATATTTAAGAGTTTGTTCTAACCATTGCTCTTTAAGCTTCTCTAAAAACTGGGTGACGGGCATCTGACAAAGCTGATAACCATAGGCAGCCAGACGAGAGCGGAACGGCAATTTTCTAACCACCGTTGAGGGTGCAAACGTGTCTAACAGCGCTAGCAAGGCAACGTCTTGTCCTTGGGATCGAAGCTGTTGAGCCATTTCAAACGCGATCGTGCCTCCAAACGAGACCCCCGTTAAGTGATAAGGGCCTTGGGGCTGCACAGTCTGCATTTGCTGAATGTAGTAAGCAGCGAGGGCTTTGACCTCATTAGGCGGGGCATCGGGCTGATCGCTGAGGTGAGCAGCTAGCCCATAAAGGGGTTGATCTGACCCCAAATGCCTAGCTAGAGGACGATAGAAATTGAGACCTCTTCCCAAAACGTGAATGGCAAAAAGAGGTCGCTTAGAGCCGTTTGGCTGAATCGGAGCGATCGCCGACCCTGCGATCGTCACCTCTGGCTGCTGAAGCAACGCCGCTTGCTGCTCAATGGTCGGAGATTGAAAAATCGCCGCAACTGGCAACCGTTGTCCTAGAGTCTTCTCGATTTGGGTCACCAGATTGACCGCGAGAAGCGAATGACCGCCCAACTCAAAAAAGTTATCGGTGATGCCAATGGCGGTGACTCCTAGGGTCTGTTGCCAGAGGTCTGCAAGCTGACATTGAATCGCAGTCTGAGGAGCCACAAAAGCCTTGGGTGCCCCCGTCCGATTAGCTTCTGGGATTGGCAGCGCTCGGCGATCGACCTTGCCGTTTTGGGTCAATGGGATCAGATCGAGAGCCACGATCGCAGACGGCACCATATAGTCAGGAAGCTTTTCTCGCAGAAAATTGCGAAGATCGTTCACAGTGGGCGGCTGACCCTCTGCACTCAAAACAACGTAGGCTACCAGCCGCTTGTCACCAGGCTGATCTTCTCGCGCCACCACCACAGAGTCTGAGATGGCACGATGCTGAGATAGCACCCCCTCAATCTCCCCTAACTCAATCCGAAAGCCTCGAATTTTGACTTGGTGGTCAATCCGACCCAAAAACTCAAGATTGCCGTCTGGAAAGAACCGCGCCAGATCTCCCGTGCGATAAAGACGAGACGACGGCTGAGAGCTTAGAGGGTTGGCAATAAATCGCTCTGCGGTTTTATCGGGATCGGTGTAGCCAGATGCCAGACAATCGCCGCCGATATAGAGTTCGCCCGTGACTCCGATCGGGCACGGGTTAAAGCCATCATCTAAAACATAATACTGAGCGTTTTGAATCGGTTTACCGTAGGGAATGCTGGCCCAACCGGGGTTAACGTCACCAATGCGATAGAAGTTTGACCAGACTGTGGCCTCAGTTGCGCCGCCTAGCGAGACGACTTCAACACCCGGAAACGTTTCTTTAAGGGCATCGGGCAGCGTGACTGGCACCCAGTCTCCACTCATGAAGACCAAGCGCAGATCACTTTTTTGAGGCGCGATCGTCGAGAAAAATGGCGCTAATTGCTGCAAAGCAGGAGGGGCAGAATCCCAAAACGTAATGGGTTCGGTTTGCAAAATGGTCAGCATAGCTTGCGGGTCACGCACTGTTTCGCTAGACACCACTCGAATCGAGCCACCTGCTGCCAGCAACCCAAACACGTCATAAACCGATAAATCAAAGCATAGGGAAGTGATGAACAAAACCCGATCGCGAGAATTAACCTGAAAGGTGTGATTAACCCACTCAATCAGATTAATCACAGGCTTGTGTCGGACGACGACTCCCTTGGGGGTTCCGGTTGAGCCAGACGTGAAGATGATGTAAGCCGTGTCATCAGGACTGCTTTGTCTAGGCAAATTATGAGTCGGCAACTGACGCAGCGCAGACGGCTGCCAAACTTGCAGAGGCCCAGAGGTTGCGCTAGATCTTGTCTCTGAGGTTGCGATCGCGTCCAGACAAACCAAATGCTCTAGATCAGGAAGCTGGGGCTGAAGGTCTTCAAAGGTCGATCGGTGAAGGGGTTGTGAGACTACACAGTGAACTGACAGCGACTCTAAAATCCACTGCACTCTGGCGTTGGGGAACGTAGGCTCTAGCGGAATATAAGCAGCGCCCGCTTTGAGGATGCCTAACAGGGCAGGAATCATCTCTAAGCCCCGATTCATATAAACACCCACAAAGGAGCCTAATCCAATGCCCAACTGTTTGAGGTGATGCGCCAACTGATTGGCTTGCTGATTCAGGTCTTGATAGGTGAGAGAGTGCGTGTCATAGACAACCGCGATCGCGTCAGGAGTCTGTTTGGCTTTGGCTTCAAACAGTTCATGCAGACACGTATCTTGGGCATAGGCGGCGGCGGTGTCATTCCATTCTGAGAGCAACTGATGGCGCTCGGCGGAGGTAAGCAAGGGCAACTCACCGAGCCGTTGAGTCGGGTGGGCCACCATGCTCTCTAGCAGGGTTTGAAGATGACCGAGCATTCGCTGAATGGCGGCTTGATCAAAGCGAGTGCGATCGTAGGAAATTTTGAGCGTTAACGCAGACCCCAGACACGCCATCAGCACGAGGGGAAAAGAGGGCTGTTCTAAAAGCTGAATCTCTCGATGTTGCCAAGCGCCACCCTGCTGCCGAAGCCGATCATTCAAGTCGTAGCTCTCAAACATGACCAGGCTTTCAAACAAAGCCACCCCTCGTGGCGCATCGCTCCAAGTCTGCACCTGAACGAGCGGCGTATGTTCGTGAGGGCGGACGGCGAGATGCTGCGATCGTAGCTCTCTCAGCCACGGCAACAGAGCAGCCTCAGGGTCAATCTTGACTCGCACGGGCAGGGTGTTGATGAGCAACCCCACCATCGACTCAGCCCCCGCAACGGTCGATTTTCGGCAGGCTCTGGTTGCGCCAAACACAACATCAGATTCACCGCTATAGCGGCTCAACAGCAGCCCCCAAGCCCCTTGCACGATCGTGTTCAGGGTCACTTGAGACTGATCGGCAAACGATCGCAACCCCATCATCAACTCGTCAGACAGTCGAAGCTTGACCTCGTGATGCCCCCCCTCAGACGGCAACTGGCTCGACGCTTGGGCCGATAAGAGAGGAGTGGGGGTCTCAAAGCCTTTGAGCAACTGCTGCCAAAAGCTTTGAGAGACTGAAAAGTCTTGCTGTTGCGCCCACTCAATGTAGTCGCGGTAGGGGCGCGGGCGCTTGAGCGATAAGCGATCGCCCTTGCAAAACGCCGTATAGAATGAAAACACTTCTTGCAGCACCAGCGGAAACGATCGCCCGTCTAGCAAGATGTGATGAAACGTCCAAACAAACTGATAGTCAGCGTCTGCGATCTGAAACAACGCCAGCCGCATCAAAGGTTCGCAATTGAGAGATTGAGTCAGGTCAAACCCTTTTTGGCGATCGTGCTTGAGGTAGGCTGCTAGACGATCGCGCTGCTCGGCGGCAGAGTCACTTCGCCAATCTTGTTGCTTGAAGGGAAGTCTAACCCGCTGGTGCACGATCTGAGTCGGCTCGTGGGCACTGTCCCATAAAAATCGGGTTCTTAAAATGGGGTGACGGTCTACGGTGCAGTTCCAGGCTTTGAGAAAGCTTTTCACGTCGATCGCTTCGGGCAACCGACACACTATCTGCTCAATGTCGATGCCCGATCGGGGCTGATATAAGCTGTGAAATAGCATTCCTTGCTGCATCGAAGACAAGGGGTAAGTCGCTTCGATCGTTTCTTCAGACATTGGCACCCCTTGGGCGGCTTGGGCCAGTTCGCTTCTAACGGTTGGGTGAGCCGTTAACGGGTGGCTCGTCTCAGTTGACTTGAGGGAGTTGGATGAAACTTTTTTAATCGTTCTCACAGGTGACGACCTCGCTAAAACCAGGTAAACAGAGCAGCAATAAGCGCCTAAACGGTTGCTAAAGGAAGATCTAAAATGCAGGAAAGCGCTAAAACTTCTGAGGGCTTAAAGGGGCGTTTTAAGGGCTGTTGCGGAATACCGGGGGCTGGTCGAGCCGCTTTGAACGTCGCGATTTCAGTGGAATTCGCTGACTTTGGCTGATACCAATTATTGTTAATCAATGGTTATGATCAAAGCTCTACCAAAGTATTTTATTTAATCTTCACTTTTATGGCAAAATTGCGCCTGACAATCTTTACCTAATTTAAGAGAATCTTGAGCAATTCTTAATCTATGAGTAATTTTACGATCGCTCTCTTTGGTTGAATATTCTCAAGTTATAGAGTTCACTTTTATAACAACCGCGTAAATTGTCTGTAAATTTACTGACTTAACCTTGCCATCTCATTTAGCGGTAAGCTAGAACTAGAGTAATCACTGAACGCCAAGCAGATTGATCCACAATAACTACCTTTTCAGAATGCTGTTGAAGCAGTGACAACGTAAGTTTTTGAGATTGATAAGGGTTTGCAAAAACGTTTCTTGATCGGGTTGCTTCTAATCGCTGACTATTAACCTAACCTCTTTGCAGAAGGGGGTTAGGTATTTTTTTTGAGCAGTGAATCTTGGGCACCGTTGGGTGCGGCGTGCCCTGATCAAGAAATTTATTAGGATTTATCGAAAGAGAATCACCAGGCTGTAACCTATGCAAGGGCACGATCGTCTTTTAAAGAACAGAGCCATTTAAGTAGGCGAAGCGATTTTCCTAACTTTGCTCGGTGAGCTTGAGACGATTCTCAATTGCAACGTTGGACAAAGGAACCAGACATGTTTTTACCCGGAAGTGATCACGCCAGCATGGCCGCAGGTATGGCGGCACTGCAACTCTTTTATAACCTCTCAACTGGACTGTGGAATTCAACAAACTGGTGGAATTCTGCTAACGCCTTAGAAACCACGATCGACTACTCAATGGTGACTAATACAAGAACCTATCAGGGCAACATCTTTAACACGTTTGAGAAAAATAAACCGAGCCAATTTCTGAATCCTTGGTTTAATGATGATGAGGGCTGGTGGGCCATTACCTGGATCAAAGCTTATGATCTGACGGGTGAAACTCGCTATTTAACGATGGCGAAGACCATTTTTAATGACATGAAGCAAGGCTGGGATTCAACCTGTGATGGGGGAGTTTGGTGGCATAAAAAACGACAATATAAAAATGCGATCACCAACGAGTTGTTTTTAACAATCGCAGCCCGATTGCATCTCAGAACCCCAGGAGACAAAGGGGCAGGCAGCTATTTAGACTGGGCAGAACGGGAATGGAAGTGGTTTAAGAACACTAAGCTGATCAATCAAGCTAACCTTGTAAATGACGGGCTGGATAACGATTGTAAAAATAATGGACAAACGACCTGGACTTATAATCAAGGCGTGATTTTAGGCGGGTTGGTCGATCTTTATAAAAGCACCCACGATCGCGACTTGTTGACTCAGGCCCACGCGATCGCGCAAGCTGCCATCACCCATCTATCGCCTAACGGAGTGCTGCAAGAACCCTGTGATCCGGCAAAGTGTGGTGACGATGCTCCGCAGTTTAAGGGCATTTTTATGAAAAATTTGGCTTATCTTTACCAGACTTCTCCTAAACCGGAATATAAGAAGTTTATTGCTGAAAATGCCCGATCGATTTGGTGGCAGAGCCGCAATCATCTCAATCAGTTTGGGTTTAGCTGGGCAGATGAGTTTGATCTGGCAGATGCAGCCCGGCAAAGCGCGGCTCTTGACACGTTGAATGCCGCATTTTTGTTGACCAATCAACGTCGGGCTGCTGCTGATCCTGAGCAACAGCAAACTTTAGTCAATAGCTCGATGAAACCCGATCGCGCCACCGCAGATCACAGCGAAGGGAAAACCTTTAACGCGAGCTTGAATGATTTTGATCACTACGCTCTCATTCTGAGTCATGAGGCTGAAGACGATTTATCAGCGCTGCAATCCTCACTACCCGCATCAGGGGGGCGATCGCTAAATTTGCCCTCAGTCCTTCCCAAAGATTGAGCTTGCCGCAGATTTCACCGACTCTCTGACATCTCTCAAGGTTTGAGCGATCGGGGCTTGATGATGCAAAAACACCCGCGCACAGTTGCGTCCTGGCATTCCTGAAATCGAGCCGCCGGGGTGAGTGCCTGCGCCTGTGAGAAATAGCCCCTCGATCGGAGTTTTATAATTTGCCAACTCTGGCAACGGTCGGAAAAAAACCATCTGATCGAGCGTCATATCAATGTGATAATAATTGCCTTTGAGAGCACCTAAGCGATCGCTGAGTTCTGCCGGACTTTCGACCCGGCGTGCGATCGTGGCTTTTTTGACATTTGGGGCATAGTCGGCGAGTTTATCGATCACGCGATCGGCAACTCGATTTTTAAGGTCATCTGTCCAGCCTGTGCCGTTTAGCCCAGTGCCTTCTGCGCCTTCGATTTGGTAGGGCGCAAAGAACTCAATCCACAGCGTGTGGTTGCCATCAGGGGCCATGGTGGGATCGAGCAGTGTGGGCTGCACGATATACATTGAGGGATCGGCATCGGGAATTCTGCCGATCGCGGGATCGGTGTGGGCAATCTCAACGTGTTTAACAGAATCTGCAATCAAAATTGAGCCAATTAAAAATTCATCTTGATGCTGATGGTGCTCAAAGTTTAACGGCTCTGACATCGCTAAATCGATTTTGAGAATGGTCTCATTGTTGTTGACGATGCGGCGATCTAAGCGATCGCGCAGGGCTGGATCGGCTTTGTTAACATCGGTTTCATCGACCAAATGCAAAAATAATCGCTTTGCATCGATATTGGAAATCACGCCTCGCGTGGCCCGATATTCGGTGCCATTCTCAAGCCGCACACCCACGGCTCGACCGTCATCTACTAACACTTGTTTCACCTGCTGATCGGTGAGAATGTCACCGCCCAAACTTTTAACGCACTTTACCAACGCCGCAACTAGCGCCCCTGTGCCGCCTCTAGGCCGCGCCATACCGGGATGGTGGCGCATCGACATCATCATCACCCCGATCGCCAGATTTTTTTGCGACGGCGGGGCGCTCAACTCTGCCGCCAATCTCGCGAGGGGAGCCTTGACAATTTCGGTGTCAAACCACTCGTTGAGAATGTCTTCGGCACTCGTTAGCATAGTGCGAATAAAATCTAGCGCTTTGTTAGAAGAGCCAACCACTGAGAAGAAATCGTTGAGTTTTTTCAGGTCATAATTGCCCAAAATTTCTATGACTGACTTGGGCGGCGCGTTAAACATCGGAGTCATGGCGCTAATCGTTCGCAGCCACAAATCGGTGAATTCTGCATATTTTTTGGCATCGCGATCGCTATATCGCGCAATCTCGGCACAGGTTTTCTCAACCGATCGATGCGCCAAAAAATACCTCCCGTCGGGGTGCGGACAAAACACGACGGGATCACAAAACAGATATTCCAGCCCATACTTTGTGAGTTCTAGTTCCTCGACCACCGGGCCTAGATGAATAAACTCATGGTCGATCGCGCAGAGATTAAACTTAAACCCTGGTGCGCGATCGGGCATTGCCTCCTCAGTCGTCGCCGCTCCACCGGGAACCGGACGCTTTTCAAGCAGCAAAACGCTATAACCCGCTTTGAGCAGGTAAGCGGCACAGACCAATCCATTGTGGCCTGCACCAATTATGACGACATCATAGGTTTGCATTGACTTGCTCCAAAAGACAGGCAAAAAGGGGGATGGGTTCAACGGGGGCGCGTTTGGGAATGGGGGCCGATCTCAGTTAAACCCGCGATCCTTAAAGTTTCTCATGAGGTTGAGGGTCTAACACCAATTGTTCAAAGGTTTGAATCGCCGATCGCCACACCAAATATCCCTGCCGATTGAGGTGCAAGCCGTCAGTGGTAAACTCCGATCGTAGATATCCTTCGTCATCGACCACTAGGGGCTGCAAATCGAGATAAGAGACTTCTGCGGTTTTGGCGATCGTCTCTAGAGCCTGATTGAGGGTGTGAATCCGTTTGTTAGAAATTTCTAAAAGCTGCTGACGTTTCTCAAGGGTGGGGTCGGGGTCAGCGCCGTGGGGCAAAATCGACTGCACCACGATTTTAGAGTGGGGGTGGGCTTGTTTTAAGTCTGTGATAATTTTTTGATAGGACTCTAACACCTCTTGATCAGGGGTGCCTTTGGCTAGATCGTTGATGCCAATCATCACAAAAATGGCTTGTGGCTCGGTGCTGTCGAACAAATTTAGGCGTTTGAGCAACCCGATCGTGGTTTCGCCAGAGATGCTTTGATTGAGCCAGATGCGATCACTAGGCAGCAACTCAGACGGAAACCAAAGACTGAGAGAATCTCCAGCCAGAATGGTTAAGCGATCGGGCTTATTTTTAACAACGGCTTTGGCTTCTTTGCCCAGCAAACTGACCCATTGCTGATAGGTGAGAGGGTGCCGTTTTTCAAGTTGGTCGATCGATGAGCTTGGCGGGTCTGAGGCAACAGAAAGCGGTGATTGAGGCGGCGTAGCCCGTGGCGTGGCGGCGCGCTCGTGTCTCAACACAAACAAAATCACGATCGCGATCAAGAAACCATTGGCGGCGATCGTCAAAAGTGTCCAAAATGGAAAAGCTTTTTTAGAGGAAGTTGCGACTGACATGATGACCCGCGTTGGAATGACCTCGATTGTAGTGGAAGAATGCAGATGTGGACTTTTTTAAGCATCAGAATTTCAATCCTCCAAGCGAGACTAATGGGGATACTCTACTCTTGCTCCCCTCTTCCAAGCTGGGAGAGAGGGCAAGACACCCTGGCAATGGTCGAAGTGATTTAATTCACGATCCCCATCGTCTGGATCAACAGCCAGCCATTCAGCCCGGCAATCACGACTGCAACAGCCCAGGCCATGACCTTTAGCCAAGGAGGGTTGACAAACTCTCCCATTAAACGGCGATCGCTGGTAAACATCACTAAAGGAATCACGGCAAACGATAGCTGTAAACTCAGAATCACTTGACTAAACACCAGCAGGGTTCCGGTGCTGTGTTCACCAAAGAAAATAATGGCGATCAAAGCGGGCACGATCGCAATCAGTCGAGTCGCCAAACGACGCACCCACGGACGCACTCGGATGTGCAAAAATCCTTCCATCACGATCTGCCCGGCTAGGGTTGCTGTCAGCGTTGAGCTTTGCCCCGAAGCCAGCAGCGCTAACCCAAAAATCGCGCTAGCACCACTCATGCCCAGCAGCGGCGATAGAAGATGATAGGCATCTTGAATTTCGGCAACGTTTTGATTGCCAGACGAATGAAACACAGCGGCGGCAACAATCAGAATCGCTGAGTTGATAAACAACGCCAACGACAGCGCCACGGTTGAATCGATCGTGCCAAATTTGATCGCTTCCCAGCGCTTTTGAGGAGTGGGTTCCCAGGCGCGAGTTTGCACAATAGAGGAATGTAGATAGAGATTATGGGGCATCACGGTTGCTCCTAGAATCCCGATCGCGAGATACAGCATTTCAGGATTGCGAACGATTTCACGGTTGGGCAGATAGCCTTGCAAAATGCCGCCAACATCTGGGCGAGAAAAGAGAATCTCAACAGCAAAGCAGATGCCCACCGTTGCAACGAGGGTGATCACCAAGGCTTCGATATAGCGAAAGCCCTTTCCTTGCAGAAAGAGAAGCGCTAAAACATCAAGAGCCGTGAGGCAAACGCCCCCGATCAGCGGCAACCCAAACAGCAGTTGTAGCGCGATCGCGCTCCCTAAAAGTTCTGCGAGATCACAGGCGGCGATCGCGATCTCGCACAAGATCCACAGCACAAAATTAACCCGCCGAGGAAACGAGTCTCGGCAAGTTTGAGCCAGATCCCGCCCGGTGGCGACCCCTAGACGCACACAGAGCGATTGCAGCAAAATAGCCATCAGATTTGACAGCAGGACGACACTCAGCAGCGTGTAGCCAAACTTTGAGCCTCCGGCAATGTCGGTTGCCCAGTTGCCAGGGTCCATATAGCCTACCGAAACCAGGTATCCAGGGCCGCCATAGGCCAGCATTTTGCGCCAAAAGCCTTGAGCACTGGGGATGGCAATACTGCGATGCACCTCTGGCAAACTGGGTCGATCAACGGTCATAGGTGAGAACCCTTTCATTATTCTTTCATAATCTAGACTACTAGCTTTCTGAAAGTCTAGGAGAAACTGAGATCAGGTTCCTGCTGCTAGTGAGTTAACTAGGCTAATTTCTTTGGGCGTAGGGTTGAGCGATCCCAGCCAAGATCAGCAGTCAGGGCGGAGTCTATTCACAGTTTGATGCCTTTGAGATTGCTGCGGGGATCGTAACTGCGATGATCGCGAATCTGCTCATAGGATTCTCGCTCGATCGCGCTTAATTCTTTAGGCGGCACAATCAGAAGTTTGAGCATCAGATCGCCCCGATCGCCTTTGGGACTTTTCCAACCTTTGCCGCGCAGTCGCAGCGCTTGGCCCGATCGCACCCCCGCCGGAACGTTGACCATCACCATGCCATCGGGGGTAGGCACCTCGATTTGTCCCCCCAAAACTGCTTCATCGGGCGCGATCGCGATCTCACCCACTAAGTTATCGCCCTCAAACTGAAAGAAAGCATGGGGCAGCAACTCGACCATTAAATAGAGATCGCCGCGCTGACTGGTGTAGTGAGGGCTAAATCGTCCCTTGCCTCTGATGCGAATGCGACTGCCCGGCTTTGCCCCTGCCGGAATTCTCACGTCGATCGTGTCACTGCCGATGCCTAACTTCTTCTGCACGCCATTAAACGCTTCTGAAAATGTCAGCTTGATCGGAGCTTCAACATCCAAATTTACGCCTGCGCCTGCGCCGTCATAGCCACCCCCCGTTGGAGTGCGATAACCGCTAAAGGGGTCAGCGCTGCGACCATAGCCCGTGCCGACTCGCCCCAATAGATCATTGACAAATTCATCAAAGCTGCCGTAGCGTCCAAATTCAAATTCATCAAAACCAGGGCTGGCGTTGGTGCTAAAGGGCGATCGTCCGCCTCGGGCCCCGGCTCGGTCTGCCTGCTGCCAATATTGCCCAAATTGGTCATATTTTTGCCGCTTATCGCTGTCAGACAGGACTTCATAGGCTTCGTTGATTTCTTTAAACCGCGCCTCTGCTGCCTTGTCACCCGGATTCATGTCTGGGTGATATTGGCGGGCCAATTTGCGAAAGGCTTTTTTAATTTCGTCGGCGCTAGCAGTCTTGGTCACGCCCAGCAGTGCGTAGTAGTCTTTAAAGTCAGTTGCAGCCACTGGTTTTTCTCCTCAAGCTTTAATCTACGGTGGTGTTGGATATCTCTATCATGCCCCAGTCGTCAAAGACGCGCTATTCAACGTTTGTTCTCAAGTTTGAGCGGGCATTGCGGCGCAGCATGGCGGGTTTAATTCGTCTCAGGGCAGAGGCTGGAAAGCGGCGATCGTAGTCTGCGTCTGACATCTCTGCTAGCTCGGTGAGTTTGGGAGCCACGTTATCAGGATAGGGCTGAAAAGCGGCGATATCACTCTCTTGGGCAAATCGCTGGTTCCAGGGGCAGACATCCTGACAGATATCGCACCCAGCCACCCAGCCTTGGAGATGGGGAGTAATGGTTTCGGGCAGCATCTCGGCTCGGTTTTCGATCGTGTGATAGGCGATGCAGCGATTGGCATCGACGACAAACGGCTGGGTGATCGCTCCGGTAGGGCAGGCATCAAGGCAGCGGGTGCAGGTGCCGCAGTGAGAGAGATGGGGGCGATCGCCGACGAGTTCTAGATTGGTCAAGACTTGACCCAAAAATACCCATGAGCCATAGTCTCGCGTAATCACATTGCTGTTCTTGGCGATCCAGCCGATGCCTGCTTGCTGGGCCCAAAATTTATCTTGCACGGGGCCCGTGTCGGCATAATAGCGGGCGCGAATGTCGTCACCCTGAGACTCTAGCCAGGTAGACAGGGCCTTGAGTTTTTTGTGCAAAATTCGGTGATAGTCACGCCCCCAGCCATAGCGAGAAATTTTGGCATAGTCATCGCCTTGGGGTCGATCGTGGGCGGTGTAGTAGTTAAGGGCGACGCAAACCAGCGATCGCACGTCGGGCATCACCAATCGAAGATCTTGTCGTTTGGGGTTAGCCATCCACGCCATGTCTGCCTGATGGTTTTGGGTAAGCCAAGTTTGCAGGGCGGTAACGGCCGCTTTTTCGTCGGCTGAATGGATGGGCACGATCGCGATCCCAACTTTGTGAAATCCAATCTCTAAGGCTTTTTGCTTAATCTGCTTGGTCAACTCTAAAGCGGAGCGGGTCATTCGTTATCTCTGCTGGTGAAGTCTGCTACTGCTGTTAGTTTATCTAAAGGTTTTGCGTAAACTCGGAGAACCCGGAAATACAAAACTCGGAGGTTTGTAAGAATTCTGTGATTGGCTCAAACCTCCGAGTTTTTGGTGCGTGATCGACGGTCTATCTCTCTAGAGGCAAGACAATTTCTGCTTTTTTGTTTATTGTCCAGAGGAACTATAATGCTCGATCGATATGCAACCCGTTAATTCTGAGACTGCGATCGCTTCTCAACCTGAATCTAGTTCGATCGCAGGGGTGACGGAGCCTAGTTTAATGCGTTATTTTGAAACGTTTAATGCGGGGGATTTTGAAGCGACTAGTCAGCAATTTGCGATCGCTGGCGTGCTGAATCCGCCTTTTGAGGCGGCGATCGAAGGACGGGACGCGATCGCTGACTATCTCAACGTTGCAGCTAGCGGCATCACGGCTCAACCGCGCCAAACGGTGAGCAAACAAGTTATGGAAGAAGGGGGCGCTGAGATCGACGTGAGGGGCCGCGTGCAAACGCAGCGGTTTAGCGTCAATGTAGCGTGGCTGTTTAAGCTGAATTCTCAACAAGAGATCACAGTTCTCAAGGTGAAGCTAATCGCATCGCCGCAAGAGCTATTAAATTTGGGACACTCATAGAGAAGGCTCAAAGCCCTGTTAAACTGAAGACCTTCTCTCCGACACGGGAGAGCTATCACTTGGTTGGACACTCTTGAAGTTAACGACTCGCGGGCACTATAGCGTTAAAGCCTTGTTAGATCTCAGCTTTCAGCCAGGCTATGGCCCCGCGTCTGTGAAAGCGATCGCGCAACGCCAAAGTCTGCCAGCCCCTTATCTAGAAAAACTGTTGATTGAGATGCGACGGGCAAATTTGGTGCAGTCGGTGCGGGGCGCTCAGGGGGGCTATCAACTATCTCGCCCGCCGGGAAAAATCTCGTTGGGGCAGATTTTAGAAGCAGTGGGCGAAAGTGTAGAACCGTTGCCTCATCATGCCCCTAGCGGTGGGCAAGCTGAAGATTGGGTGACCTTTAGCCTGTGGAATCGACTCCACAAAAAGCTAAAAGAAGCCCTTTACGAAATTTCTCTAGAAGATCTCTATTATGATGCCCGAAGCTGGCAAGCCGCCCAAGGAGAGGAGGCGAGCTTTGTGGTCTAGAGAGAGATGGGAAATCAGTGTTTTAGCGATCGCTGCTCTCCTCGATTATGGAATTGGCGACCCGTGGGGATGGCTGCATCCGGTTCAGATCATGGGCTGGGCGATTGATGGCTATTCTAAATCCGCTTTAAAAACATTCAAGCAGCCAGCATTATTGCGATTTATAGGTGTGATTCTAACTGTTCTCATTGTGGTTGGAAGTGGTGTTATCGGATGGGGAATCGTCGCATTCTCAAAAGCATTCCATCCAGCGTTGGGGCTAATCACTGCCAGCATTTTGTTAGCCAGTTGTTTTGCAGGACGAAGCTTACGATCGGCGGCTGAAGCTGTGTTGCGCCCGTTAAAAGAAGGAGATCTGGATCAGGCGCGATCGCAGCTAAGTCTGTATGTGGGACGCGATACCGAAAACTTGAGTGAATCAGAGATTCTTCGAGCCGTGTTAGAAACGGTTACCGAAAATGCTATCGATGGAGTTATGGCTCCGTTGTTCTATGCATTAATCGGTGCATTTCTACCCATGATTGGCAGTGTGCCGTTCGCGTTGGCTTATAAAGCCGCTAGCACTTTAGATTCAATGGTGGGATATCAGACGGCTCCTTATCAAGATATTGGGTGGTGTAGCGCTAAAACTGATGATTTTTTGACTTGGTTGCCGTGTCGATTATCGGTGTTGACTCTATCGTTGTTGTCTAGAAAACCTCGTGAAGTTTGGCGGCTCTGCCAGCGAGATGGGCCCAAAGATTCTAGCCCAAACTCCGGTTGGAGCGAATGCGCTTATGCGGCTGTGTTGGGGGTGCAAGTCGGCGGCACTAATTGGTATCACGGCATAGAAAAACATAAGCCGTTTTTGGGTGAGCCAACTCGATCGATTACGCCAGAAATTATTCGGCAAGCGTTGCAGTTGACGCGCATCAGTTTTTTGAGTTGGTTAGCGATCGCACTATCAGGATTAACCATTTTAGGAGCATCATGAATTACATTGGCGCATTTCAGAGTCACAAAATTTTTGCTCTCGGCGTGATCATTGCTGTAGGAATGGGTGGATCGCTGCCTGCGATCGCGGTTTCTCCCCCGACTGCTATGCTCGATCGGGCTAATCAAGGCATGGTCGCGTCTGCCAACCCCCTCGCGACTCAAGCGGGACTGTCAATGCTGCAACAGGGCGGCAATGCCGTAGATGCTGCCGTTGCCACAACCTTTGCCATCTCGGTGGTCGAGCCATTTTCAGCCGGACTGGGTGGCGGTGGATTTTTGCTGATGTATCAGGCGAAAAACAACGAGACAAAGGCCTTAGATTTTCGGGAACGTGCGCCGCTTAACGCTACAAAAACCATGTATCTGGACAGACAGGGGAATGTGCGCCCCAACGCGAGTACAAATGGATATTTAGCGGTGGCAACACCGGGCACGATCGCCGGACTCTATGAAGTCCATCGTCAATATGGACACTTACCGTGGAAAACTGTGATTGCTCCAGCGATTCAGTTAGCAGAAAAGGGATTTCCGGTTAGCTGGCGGTTTGTGAACGCTACAGAAGAAGAACAACAAACGCTACTTAAAAATCCTGATGCCCGGAAAATTTTCACTCACAGTGGCAAGATTTATCAAGTGGGCGATCAGTTAGTTCAGTCAGAATTGGCTGCAACGTTACGATCGGTGTCTCAAAATCCTCAAGATTTTTATACAGGAACGATTGCAGCAGCGATCGCCAACGATATGGCAGCTAATCATGGATTGATCACCAAAAAAGATCTCCAGCAATATCGCCCAACCTGGCGCACCCCAGTCTGTGGCGACTTTCGTAAAGCACGAGTTTGCTCAATGCCGCCACCGTCTTCGGGAGGCGTTCATCTGCTGCAAATTCTCAACATGATTGGCGACACAGACTTAACAACAATGGGCTGGCATAGTCCCGATGCCCTACATTTATTAGCCGAGTCGATGCGAATTGCCTACGCCGATCGGGCCACTTATCTCGGTGATCCTGATTTTGTCAAAGTTCCGGTTAAGGCATTAATCAGCCCCGCCTACGCGCAAAAACGACGACAGGAAATCAATCCTCAAAAAGCAACTCCCTCTAGTCAAGTAAAAGCCGTTGACCCCGCAGTGCTGCAACGTCTGACTAAAGAATCGGTCGAAACCAGCCACCTCACGGTGGTAGATCGCGATCGCAATGCCGTCAGCCTGACCTTCACAGTCAATCTCAGTTTTGGGGCCGGAGTTGTCGCTAAAGGCACGGGCATCGTCTTGAACAACGAAATGGACGACTTTGCGATCGCGCCCAACACCCCCAACGCCTTTGGACTCGTGGGCGGAACAGCTAACGCGATCGCGCCCAGCAAAATTCCGCTATCGAGCATGACTCCGACGATCGTCACCGAAAACGGTCATCTGCGACTAGCCGTGGGGTCACCAGGTGGCAGCACAATCATTACAACAGTGTTGCAAATTATCTTAAACATATTGGTCTACGACATGGATGTTCGCAGAGCGATCGCGGCTCCAAGAATTCATCATCAATGGCTGCCCGATCGCCTCAATGTTGAATCATGGGGATTAGACACACTAACGATCGCTGATCTAAAACGTCGCGGACATCAGATTCAAGAACGCTCCAGTTGGGGAAATGCTAACGCGATCGTGGTTCTGCCCGATGGCTCTTTAGAAGGGGCTGCCGACCCCAGAGGTGAGGGTGTCGCTGCCGGATTTTAGACGTTCAAAACTGTTATTAAACACTTGGGTCAGGGTACGTTGGGGTTACCACGATCGGAATATTCGCTGAGTTTTCGTGGGGCTACGTTGGCAAGTCTTCACCCTTCTCTCAATTGACTCGTAGAGACTTTATGATTTCTGACAAAATCCCAGTGATTTTACTGAAATCAGACCTTTATAAGGAACTTAGACTAGAACTATGATTTCAATCACGGAGGACATCTCAGTGATTTGAACGCACAGTCAGATTTGCTTACGACAAGATTTGACGCGGGAAAGTGGCTGCGATCGACGTTATTGAGGATCTGGAAGATGACCCCTACCAAAACTCGTTCAAAGGATGTACAACAGAGTACTGAAACTTCAACTGTTGCAAAACCAATGTCTAAGATCATACTCAATCAACTGATTCAAAATGAGATTTCTCGGCTTGCAGAAGCCCAAGGCATAGACACAGCGACTATCGAAGAATTTACTCAGTTCGTCATTGAGAATTATAAGAAGAAAGATCCTAAACCTAAGTCACCCAAAGTTGTCAAGACTGTAAAAGTCAAGCCTTTAACCTTGGCTCAGATCAAAAACTGCGTTCTTAATTATTTTAATGTTAAAGATGTCAAAGAATTAAAAAAATCTGGCTCTTTTGCAATGGCAACAAGCGGTATGGGAAACCTTGAATTTAGCAAGAAAGATAGCTGGGAAAAGCTATATCGCAAGTTTATCAGTATTTTGCCAGAAGAAGAAAATGAGACTGGCTATGGCTGCATCAATGGCATCAACATCTTTAAGTATGACTTGGTATGGAAAGCGTTTGGACTAGACCCTCAGACAGCCACTTCAGAGGATATTAAGTCTGCGTATCGTAAACTCAGCCAAATTTATCACCCAGATATTCCCAACACAGGAAATGCTGATGTCTTCGCTCGTCTGAACGTGTTTTACAAAAGTCTTACTGAAAGGTTTTAGAAATGGCAGAACTGTATATTACTTCCCAAGAGTTGGTTAAAACACTAAAAATTACCACTCAGGAACTGATTGAAACCGAGAAATTCTTTGACTCAGTTCCAGATGATGAGTGGGAATTGACTGAAAGCAAGGATTATAAAGTTGTTAATAAAACAACTGGGTTACGAGAATATACCTCATCAGGCGCTTATACCATTGCTCGCTATCTTGAAGCAACACAAAAGCAAACGTTTTGGCAACGTCTGACAGAATGGTTTACACATACTAAACGAGAAATTAGTAAAGCATTTATTAAGAAGCACATTCTTGATAACTCCTCGTCACTAGTCAAGCGCAATGGACAGTTTTTTGTTTCAAGATCTGACCTGGTGACAATTTTCAAAACACGGTCTGACTATTTAAGCAAAATGGCTGACCATACGCAAAAAACCAGTATCCTCTCATTAAAGGTGAAGATTTTGAAGACTTTATCGATGAGGGAGGATTGCATTTCTCCTTGGCAGGTGTTCTTAAACTGTCTCACTCCTTCAAAGAATGTCAGTCTAAAAAGAATCGTCAAGAGTGGTGTGGGGACGTTGGAGAAGTTATTAGTCCGCAGATTTCTGACATCGTAGCTGAGATTCAAAATCGTGAAAAGCGAATTCTATCAGCAATGGACAAAGCTAAAAAGAGGGATAGCAACACTTGTCAAGTGACAGGTCAAAAGAAAAACCGTGTCAACAAACTTAAGTTAGCAGCCCATCACCTATATTCTCAAAGTGGGTATCCCCATTTGGCAGATGTTGAAAATAACCTGCTTACTCTAGTTCCCGAAATTCATGAACAGTTTCACCAAGACTACATGGGAGGAACGCAGAAGCCCTGCACGATCGACGACTTTATCAGCTTTGTCCAAGCCTATTATCCGAGCAACACTAAAGTTGTAACCTGGCTGGAGCTTCAGAGACTAGTTTTAGGAAATCCGCAGCCTACCAACCAGCGAAAACCGCATGTCCTCTATCTCCCAGCAAGTAGAGTAGTGTGATCAATAGGCTAAACACGATCGCAGAGTAACTGATCTCACAGTTCTACGATCGCTCCACTCGCTCTAAATCCCGTCTCTGATCCACCTCCCCCAATAAAGAAGTAGAAAGTACTCTACTACGCCTGGATCACTCCGCTTCAGTGACCATTGCTTGCGGCAGTGCCCGACAGGACTTAGCTCATAATCCCCACCAGATTTGCGCTTTAGTAAAGAACGTGGTCAGTAAAGAACGCGATCGAGCATCCCCACATTTATCCTCGATCGAAGCAACCCTCGACTAAAAGACTACGCTAAATAAGCTAGTCACCGTTGAGGAAGTCTACCCTTGATTCCAATCACTCATTTTTTGATTCACCCTGCCGCCCTCAGCCTGTGGGACAAAACAAACGGCACCTGGATCAACGTCGCTACCATCCTGGGAGGCACCCTGATTGGGCTGGGCTTAACCGGAAGCTTGCCCCTGCGGATGCAGCGCATCATCACCCAAGGACTGGGCTTATTAACGCTATTTTTAGGGGTAACTCTAGCTAGTAGTTTATTAAAAGTCAAAGCAGGTCAGATTGACGGAGTGATTATTGGGCTACTCGCGATCGTCCTCGGTGGTCTGCTCGGTGAATGGTGGCGCATCGAAACACAGCTACAAAAAATTGGCGACTGGCTCCGCGATCTCTTTAAAGGCGGCGGCAGGTTTACCGAAGGGTTTGTTGCCGCTAGTTTGCTATTTTGCATCGGGCCGCTGGCGATCTTAGGCAGCCTCAGCAACGGCTTATCAGGCGACCATGCCCTATTGTCAATCAAATCTGCGATGGATGGGTTAGCCGCGATCGCTCTGACCAGCAGCTACGGCATCGGAGTCGGATTTTCTAGCATCGCAATCTTGCTTTATCAAGGCGGGCTATCGCTCTGTGCCGGGTTCCTAGCGCAAGTGCTGCCCGACCCCGTGAACGCCCCTTCAGTCTTATTAACGTCTGGAGTCGGTGGCTTAATGATTATGGGATTGGGATTAAACCTGCTGGAAATCACGTCCTTGAGCATTGCAGCCTTTCTTCCAGCGCTGCTGCTAGCCCCCGTGTTTTGCACGATCGCCCAACGGTTTGGTTAGCAGTCTGACAACTTTAGGAATACAAACTAACTAACATCGATCATCCTTTTAAAGAAAAGACATCATCCGCTGGCGATCACGAGAAAAAATGCCTAGCGATCATCAAGAGGGCCGTCTCGATAAAGCTGAGGTGACTCTGAGACTAATCAAAATGATCAACTTAGCTAAACCATCAGGACAATTTTTAAGATTTGATTCTAAACTCTAAAATGTCTCTATAATTGACGACGATGGTCATAATGGTGACAGCAGCGTCAACGACTCGCGAATTGAAAAATCAATCAACAGTCTCCACGAGTCACACATCTTTTTTGAAAGCTCACAGGTTTAAAACCTCTAGACTGCAAATGTCTAGAAAAAACAGTCCACGTCACTCAATTATTCAGGATAATGAAATGGTAACAACCAAACGGCGATCACCCACATCAACGCTAGTGTCAAAGGGTGCGATCAGCAGCGCAGCTACAATTTTAGAAGGGCTAGCCGAAAAGCCTAAAGAAATTTGGTCACTGCGAGAAGCGATCGATTTGCTCAAGGAACCGATTTCAGCGGCCCTCGATCGGGGCTATAGCTACGCAGAAGTTTCAAAAATGCTAACAGAGAAGGGAGTGGAAATCAGCCCATCAACGCTGAAATATTACCTCTCGTCTGCGCGCAAAGAAAAAGACGGCAGCAAACCTAAAACGAGAAGACGGAAAACCCAAGGCATCACCCTTAATCCTGAAACCGTAACCTTGACGAATGGAAACGGCAACGGAGCGGCAGCAAAGCCCGAACCTGTCGCTGAGACCACGACTGCAAAACGCCCTCGCGCCACCACCGTCGAAAGCGCAAAATCTGCTGCCAAGACGACTGCAAAATCTGCGCCAACTGCTAAGGCAAAACCCGCAGCCACTAAAGCCAAAGCTACAGCCACCAAAGCGGCTCCTAAGACCCCTTCAACCAGAGGTCGCAAAAAAGCGGCAGGCTAAAGCGCTAGCTTGCAGAGATAGGGGCGAGGCAGTCAGTGCGGAGTCCCTTGATCGCGTTCAGAATTAATTAGATACTTTTTTAAACGCTTCTAGAGTTGCAAACGTTAGACCTTGAATTTAAGACTAAACTTGAGGCCCAAACCGTTGGTCGGGCATGGCACTGTTGTGGCCATTGTCTGTGTTTAATTCAAACCATAAAAACTCACTATGCAAGATCCTGTTACGTCTCTGATGCCAGATAACCTGGATGCATTTTGGATGCCCTTCACGGCCAATCGCCAGTTTAAATCGCAGCCTCGATTAATGGCCTCTGCAAAAGGCATGTATTACACCACCGTTGACGATCGCCAAGTGCTCGACGGTACAGCCGGGCTGTGGTGCGTTAACGCCGGGCATTGCCGCGAAAAAATTATTGCCGCCATTCAAACTCAGGCAGCCACTCTTGATTTTGCCCCCACGTTTCAGATGGGTCATCCTGGGCCGTTTGCATTAGCCGATCGCCTGGCAAAAATGCTGCCCGGCGACTTAAATCACGTCTTTTTTGCCAACTCTGGCTCTGAAGCCGTCGATTCTGCCCTCAAAATTGCCCTGGCTTATCATCGAGTCCGGGGAGAAGCCAGCCGGACGCGGCTGATTGGGCGAGAGCGAGGCTATCACGGGGTCGGCTTTGGCGGCATCTCAGTCGGCGGCATTGCCCCCAATCGCAAGTCTTTTGGCAGCCTGCTGCCCGGTGTCGATCATTTGCCCCACACCCATAACTTAGAACAAAACGCCTTTAGTCGCGGTCAACCCCACTGGGGTGCCCACCTAGCCGATGAGTTAGAGCGACTAGTTACCCTTCATGATGCCTCCACCATTGCCGCCGTTATTGTCGAACCCGTAGCTGGCTCGACGGGGGTCTTAGTGCCGCCCCAGGGCTATTTAGAACGGCTACGATCGATCTGCGATCGCCACGGCATCTTGCTGATCTTCGATGAAGTGATTACCGGGTTTGGGCGTTTAGGAAAGGGCTTTGCTACTGACTATTTTGGAGTCATTCCTGATTTAGTTTGTGTGGCTAAAGGCATCACCAATGCGGCAGTGCCGATGGGGGCAGTGTTTGTGCGCGATGGCATTTATGATGCCTTTATGCACGGCGATGAGCGGACGATCGAGCTTTTTCACGGCTACACCTATTCAGGACACCCTCTTGCCTGTGCAGCGGCTCAAGCGACGCTAGATATCTATGACGAAGAGGGCTTATTTGATCATGCCCACCATTTGTCTGGCTATTGGGAAGATGCAGTTCACTCGCTGAGAGGATTGCCCCACGTCATTGATATTCGCAATCTGGGATTGGTCGCCGGAATTGAATTAGAATCGAGACCTAATCAAGTTGGGAGTCGCGCCTATGATTGCCTGGTGCAATGCTTTGAGAATGGATTATTAATTCGCACAGCAGGCGATATTATTGCTCTATCACCGCCGTTGATTATTCAAAAGCAACACATCGATCAGATAATAGAAATGCTAGGGTTAGTTCTGAAAAACCTATCTTGATGCAGATTAATTCAAGACTATCAACAGGCTTTGATGATCTGTCGAGGCTCTCGATCGCTCATTAACCACGACCACAGAGACTAGAAAAACGATGCTGGGAACGAAAAATAGCGATCCCCGGTGGGCGTTCAGCCGTCTTTCTGTTATTTTGTTTAACTTCTCTCAGTTTGCTAAAATCATCGTTTACTGTGATGCTGGTTACTTCCTCTGGGCAATCGCCAGTTGTAAGGTGCCCAATGCGGACAAACTCACGCCGATGATTTGTAGGAGAAAGCGAATAGCCTATGTTGGGTAAAAACGATCGCACAGGAATGAGGCTGGAAAACCTCAAGCAAGCCCTGATAGACCACCTCTATTACATTCAGGGCAGAGATGAGCAGTTTGCCACGTTAAACGATTACTACATGGCGCTGGCTTACACCGTGCGCGATCGCCTGACCGATCGCCGCATTAAAACCGCACAAACCTATTTCAAGAAAGACACCAAAGTCGTCTATTATCTCTCTGCCGAGTTTCTCGTCGGGCGGCTCTCAGCCAATAACCTGATTAACTTAGGCATTTATGACGAGATGAAAGAAGCCGCCAAAGAAATGGGGCTAAACCTGGAAGATCTGTTAGAGCAAGAAGAAGAACCCGGTTTAGGCAACGGTGGACTCGGACGACTCGCCGCCTGCTTTTTAGACTCGTTAGCGACCCTAGAGATTCCTGCGATGGGATACGGCATTCGCTATCAATACGGCATTTTTGACCAGTCTATTGTGGATGGCTGGCAGCGTGAACGTCCTGACAACTGGCTGCGCTATGGCAACCCCTGGGAAATTGCCCGCAACGATTACACCGTCGAGATCAAACTGGGTGGACATACCGAGGCGGTCACCGATGCTCAGGGTGGCTATCGAGTTCGCTGGGTTCCTCAAGACACGGTGTATGGCGTTCCCTACGATACGCCCGTGCCTGGCTATCGCAACAACACCGTCAACACCCTCCGCCTCTGGAGCGCTAAAGCCAGCGAAGACTTTAACTTCCAGGTTTTTGACGCGGGCGAATATACACAAGCGGTGGCCGAGAAAACGTTTTCAGAAAATATCTCCAAAGTCCTCTACCCCAACGACAACACACCCCAAGGCAAAGAACTGCGGCTTCAGCAGCAATACTTCTTTGTCTCCTGTTCGCTGCAAGATATCATCCGATCGTATCTCCGCAATCACGACAGTTTTGACGAGTTTTCCGACAAGGTGGCAATTCAGCTAAACGACACTCACCCCTCGATCGGGGTTGCCGAGCTGATGCGCCTTTTGATCGACGAGCACGCGCTGGAGTGGGAACACGCCTGGGATATCACCCGCAAGACCTTTGCCTACACCAATCACACGCTGCTGGTTGAGGCTCTAGAGCGCTGGTCAGTCGGACTGTTTGGGCGGCTGTTGCCTCGTCACCTGGAAATCATTTATGAAATCAATTACCGCTTCTTAGATGAGATTCGGCAAAAGTTTCCGGGCGATCGTGACCGACTTGAGCGCATGTCGCTGATTCAAGAAGGCGACGACAAGCACATTCGCATGGCCCATCTAGCGTTTGTCGGCAGTCACACCACCAATGGGGTTGCCGCTCTGCATACAGAACTGCTGAAGCGTGATGTGATGCACGACTTCTACGAGATGTATCCAGAGAAGTTTCAAAACAAGACCAATGGGGTCACCCCGCGCCGCTGGCTGCTGATGAGCAACCCAGAGCTTTCGGGACTGATCACGAGCAAAATCGGCGATCGCTGGGTCAAAGATCTGTCAGAGTTGAAAAAGCTAGAAGCGTTTGTCGATGATGCTGAGTTCCAAGCAGCATGGCGCACGATCAAGCAAGACAATAAGCGCACCCTGGCCGATTATATTCAAAGCAACAACAACCTTGAGATCGATCCAGATTCGCTGTTTGATGTGCAGGTGAAACGCATTCACGAATACAAGCGGCAATTGCTCAATGCTCTGCATGTGATCGCGCTGTATAACCGGATTAAACAGCACGGTGCCAGCCCAACTGACGTTCCGAGAACCTTTATCTTTGGCGGCAAAGCGGCTCCGGGCTACTTCATGGCAAAGCTCGTGATCAAGTTGATTAACTCCATTGCCGAAGTGGTGAATAATGATCCCGATGTCAACGGGATGCTAAAAGTTGCTTATTTGGGCAACTTCTCAGTCTCGCTGGGGCAGATTACCTATCCCGCTGCTGACCTGTCTGAGCAGATTTCGACCGCCGGAAAAGAAGCCTCTGGCACCGGAAATATGAAGTTTGCTCTCAGCGGGGCGTTGACGATCGGCACTTTAGATGGAGCCAACGTCGAGATCCGCGAAGAAGTAGGCGCAGAAAACTTCTTTCTCTTTGGTTTAGATGCTCAAGAAGTGGCGGCGATGAAGGCGCAGGGCTACAATCCTCTCGCTTACTATCGCAACAATGCCGAACTTAAAACGGTGATTGATCAGATTGCGTCTGGCTTCTTTTCGCCCAAAGAGCCAGGGCTATTTAAGTCGATCGTAGACTCACTCTTATACAAAGATGAGTATATGCTGCTGGCAGACTACCAGTTTTATGTCGATTGCCAAGAGAAGGTGAGTCTGGCCTATCAAGATCAGACCCATTGGACGCGGATGTCGATCTTAAACGTGGCGCGCATGGGCAAGTTTTCGTCAGACTACACGATCAGCGAGTATTGCAAGAGCATCTGGCACGTTGAGCCTGTGCCCGTCTCGTTAGAAGATTGTGAGTTGCCAATGCCAAGGCTAAAGCAAACGCTGGTCGATCAAGTTTAGATTTCAAAGATTCTGAATCGGTGCCCATTTTGTGAAGATGTCTTTGCAGAATGGGCACTTTTTTGGGTAGTCCAGTTCTAAGAAAGGGGATCTAGGTTGGTTAGTAACGACAGGATTTAATCTACTCCCTGCAAAGGCAACTGCACGACAAAAGTCGTTGAGCCGCTGCCGCTTTTGACCTGAATGTTGCCCCCTAATCGCTCGACTAACTTTTTGACCAGCGATAATCCCAATCCGGTTCCTCCTTGTTTCCAGGGATCGGATTGAGGCACTCGATAAAAGCGCTCAAAAATGCGGGATAGCTCCTTCTCAGGGATCTCAGCCCCAGAGTTGCTGACGGTTAATTCAATATGCGGTGGTGACCACTCTGCCGATACTAAAATTGCGCCGGCCGGGGGGGTATATTTGCAGGCATTGTTGACTAACTCGACGAGAATGCGTTCTAAACTGGGCTGATCAGAAAATAGATGGGGAAGCTGAGACGCGACTTTAACGGCTAGAGACTGTTGACGCGCTTCGGTGCGTTTATAAAATGGCTCAATGATTGGCGGCAGCCACTCTTGCAGATAAATCGGCTCTGAGTTGGTGATTGGGGCCCCCGACTCTAACCGCTGTAAGTCTAATAGATCATTGATGAGATCGGCTTCTCGGAGGCACTCACGATCGAGAATTTTGAGATAGTGCGATCGCGGCCCTTCCTCTTGAGCCAGGCTCAAAAGTTTAATGGCTACTTTCATGTTGGTCAGCGGCGTGCGTAACTCATGGGAAACGGTGCTCAGAAACTCATCTTTGAGTTGACTCATGCGATTGAGTTCGTGCACTTGTTGATCGAGAGTGGCTTCGACTTGCTTGTGATCGGTGATGTCTTCTAATAGCAATAAGATGCCATCTAACTGACTGGGGTTTTTGGCAGGAGTGGGCTGCGTCAACGGCTCAAGTTTGAGGCAAACCCAACGATTGCCTCGCTGCACCTCGTAGGGCTTTGCCTGACCGATGTGATGCAGATCGGCAACCCTTTTTGCCCAATCGTCGGCCCCGATCCACTCAGGCACTAGATGGAGCGCTAACTGGCTGCCTGGCTGAATATTGAGCCAATCTGACCCGACGGGATTGCAAAACCAGACGATGCCGTCGAGGTCGGCGGCGACTAGCCCGATCGATAAGCTGCGAGCGATCGCGGCTTGAGTCGATTGCGATCGCCCAAATTGCTCTGCTAGGGTGGCGAGTTGGGTGACTCGGTGCAGGGATGGCACCCCCTCGCAAGTTGACGATTCAACCTTTGAGGGCATAACCAGATCTGGCTGATAGACCTGCCAAAGCTGCTGGATTTGTTGCTGAAGCAGCGCATTCACTCTTAGGCGCTCTAACACGATCGCGGTGACTGTAGTTGTGACTAACAAGCTTAAGGGCAGCGCCACGGGCAGCAACCATCCTGCTGTGAGCAGGGCAACGCTCAACCCAACCCACCCTAAACCGAGAGTCGCCGCGATCGCCACTTGTTGATCGACCCGCCAATAGCTGATCAGCCACCCAAACGCCGGAGCCGCGCCGATAAAGACGAGCAGCAGCCAGGCCTCATCCATCGGTTTGAGGGCGTTGCCTTGCAGCAAATTGTTGATCAGGGTTGCCTGAAGATGCACCCCACTCACTGTTGGGGGTTGGGCAAAAGGGGTGAGTCGTGGCTCAATGCCCGTTGCGGTTACGCCCACCAAGACGATTTTGTTGCGGAACGCCCGATCGTCGATCTGCCCCTGCACCACATCGGCAAACGAGTAGTGGGGTGGTGGCGTTCCTGCCCAGTTGAGCCAGACGGGTTTGCTCAGATCAGGCGGCTGAATCACTGCCTGCGAGAGCGAATAGCCGTCAACAGCGGCAACGCCGAGGGCGGTTTCTCCATTGACCTGTGGCTCAAGCTGACGAATCAGCCCGTCTGCATCTGGGTGAATCAAAATGTGCCCGGTGGCCAGGCTGGCTTCTCGAAGCGGTGACGCGGGCAAAAGGGGAATGCCTGTGCTGTCCCAGCCTTGGGATAGGATGACTCGCCCCGATCGTAGAATGGCATCGGCAAAGGCAGCGTCATCGTGAGTCGATTCAGAAAACAGTAAGTCAAAGGCGATGACGCTCGGCTCGGCTTTGTCTAATCGTTTGAGCAACTGGGTATAGGTGCGGCGCGACCAGGGAAACTGACCCAGGCGACGAATGCTGGCATCGTCGATCGCGACTAAAACCAGTCGATCATCCCAAGACACGCCTCCCCGAAGTCTAAATAAGGCATTGTAACCCAGGTTTTCTAACGGCTGTAACGCTCCTAGTCTCAACAGCGTTGCTATCCATAAAGCCGCGATCCCCCCCGGCAGGAGCCGCCATCCATAGTCACTGAAGCGCCAGTTCATAAGTCTCAGTTTTTCCAAGCGGGGTGGTGACAACGACCTTAACGCGGGGGTAAGACGAGGCATAGAACAGAGCATTAAACTGACCTGTGCGATCGGTGGATTGGGCAACGCCATCGATCGTCAGCATATTGACCGGATCGGTTTGACCCATCAATCGAATTCTACGAATATTTCGAGAGTCGATTTCTCGCTGCACGCGGTATTGCAAACTGGGATCATTCTTTAAAGGTACAGGGATTGAAGGCGATTCCCCCAAAATTGTAAAGTTTTGATAGCCTGCTGCGACTCTTACCTCTACTCCTTTCGCAGACGTTGCGACGGCCCCCTGCCGGGTTGCCAGTCCCGTTTTGCCACTGGGCTGAATTGCTAAACCAAACTCGGTGCCGCGAACGCCACTCAACCCAGCAGGTGTTTTGATTTCGAGCCGAGAACCGGGATTGGTAAAGCGGCGCAGCTTGAGATAAATTTGCCCTCGCAAAACTTCGAGTCGGGTGATGCGCCCATGATCAGGAGCCATCGTCAGCGACTGAACTCGCAGCGTTGTGTTTTCAAACAGGTTAACGGTGCCCACCCCGGTATCTACGAGCAGCCGCGCCGCAGAGTTTTGACTGGTTGAGAGGCTGTCTCCAACGATTTCGAGCCGATCGCCGACTTGGGCTGGTCTAGACGCGGTGCTCCTGCGGTAGCTGACTACTCCGGTGAGTTGTTGAACAGCCAGCCAGCGATCGACGCGAACGGGAACCGTTTTTTGAGCCATCAACTTTGACCCACCGAGTAACTGGGCGCTGGCGATTAACGTCGCATTTAGGAATAGGCCGTGCTTCATAAAGTTCTCTGTAAAATTACAGTCTTAGATCGATTTAAAATTCTGCATTGCAGTCGAAGTTGAGCACTTAAAAACCCTGTTTGGCTATGCGATCGTGGAGGTAGAGCAGCCCTACTGTGTGCCCAATGGTCTATTTTGCTCAATTTATCTGAGCAAAGGAATCAGAGTTTCCATAGTAGTAGATGACGAGATTAATTGACGGAGACTCGCTTCCTTATAAAGCTGAGATGAAGCTATACCATCAGACTGGGCAACTGAATCAATAACCATCGAACGGTAGGTTACGAGGTTGCCTAACTCCCTTTACCGGAACGGAAAGTTTGAGAACCCTTAAAACCCCTAGCTTCAGATATGGGGATGGAGAAGGGGTTCTCAAGTGGCTGTTAAGCCACAGAGTGTAGAAATACTGTAACATCCCAGTCAGTCTTATATTGCTTGTGTTAATATAAGACGGCTCAGAGTCGGTCGAATTCATGCTTGTTTTAGAGTTCAAAACCTACGGGAAATCAACCCAATTCAAAGCAGTAGACGAAGCGATTCGTACCGCCCAATTCATCCGCAATAGCTGTATTCGGCTGTGGATGGATGTCAAAGGCACAGGGCAAAACGACTTGCAGAAATACTGCGCGGTGTTGGCGAAGAACTTCTCGTTTGCGAATGAACTCAACTCAATGGCAAGGCAAGCCAGCGCTGAACGAGCCTGGTCATCAATTAACCGATTCTTTGAAAACTGTAAGAAAGGGATTCCTGGTAAAAAAGGCTTTCCACAATTCCAAAAGGATTGTCGCTCAGTCGAGTACAAAACCTCTGGTTGGAAACTTGCAGACGACCGGAAAAGCATCATGTTCACTGACAAGAAAAACATCGGGCGCTTAAAGCTGAAAGGAACTCGCGATTTAGGTTTCTACTCCATCGACCAAATCAAACGGGTCAGATTGGTCAAGAGGGCGGATGGGGTGTATGTTCAGTTCTGCGTTGATGTAAATCGCTCAGAGATGTTAGAAGCATCGGGCAACACGATTGGATTAGATGTGGGCTTGAAAGAGTTCTACACCGATTCTGATGGTGTGATGGTTGAGAATCCTCGCTTTCTCCGCAAGGGTGAAGTCGTCCTCAAGCGGTCGCAGAAACGTGTTTCTCGCAAAGTGAAAGGGTCAATCAACCGACGCAAAGCAAGACAGGTTCTTGGCAAACGCCATCTCAAAATAAGTCGGCAGCGTAAAGACCATGCGGTGAAACTCGCACGGTGCGTCATCACATCTAACGATGTAGTCGCCTACGAAGATTTGAGAATCAAAAACATGGCAAAGAATCATTGTCTTGCTAAGTCCATCAACGACGCATCTTGGTATCAATTCCGAACGTGGATTGAATACTTCGGGAAAGTGTTTGGGCGAATCACCATTGCGGTGAATCCTCACTACACCAGTCAAGAATGCTCTCGCTGTGGGGAAAGGGTCAAGAAAAGTCTCAGCACCCGGACGCACACTTGTTTGTGTGGCTGTGTCTTAGACCGTGACCATAATGCAGCGAGAACCATCCTCAGTCGGGGGTTGGGTACGGTAGGGCATACCGGAACCTTTGCACTCGATGCAAGCAACGCTTTAGGAGAATCGACCTCTACTCTCGTTGGAGCCATCCTGCCTGAGCAAGTTGGCTCGTTGATTAAAGAATCCCCGTCCCTTTAGGGCTGGGGAGTGTCAAAATCCTATGTCCCTTGGGTTTGCTGTGATGAAATTTTACATTCGTTTGGCTTTAGGGCTGTTTTTTGGGTCTGCGATGCTGGTTCCTATGCCGCAGGTTTCTGCCCGATCGGTCGATCGCGAGGTGGCGTGTGATGTGCTGGTGGTGGGAGGTGGGTTGGCGGGTGTGGCGACGGCTTATGAAGCGCTCAAATTGGGTCGGCGCGTCTGTCTGACTGAAATCACTGATTGGGTGGGTGGGCAGGTTTCGGCCCAGGGCACATCGGCGCTAGATGAGAAAAAAACCCAGCGATCGCGGCTTTATTTTCCGCAGGGCTATGGTGAGTTTCGGCAGCGGCTGGTCGATCGCTATAAAAATCAGAAATCTCCTGGAAACTGCTGGGTGAGTGCCGTCTGTTTTTTGCCCAAAGACGGGCACGAAATTTTGCAGACGATGCTGAAAGAAGCCGAAACACAGGGAAAGGGAACACTGCAATTTTTTCCTAACACTGTCGTTAAAGATCTGCAAATTGCTACGGCTGGGTCGGGCCAACAGATTCAATCAGTTCTGAGCATTCAGCACAGTGCAGCGGTGGGTGCGCCGCCGTTGAATGCAGAGCCGTTGTCTCACACGATCGCTGACTACCTATAGCGAAGACGATTCCTCTCAGATTTAAAAAAACCATTGTTCGCTTTGTGCCGCCCGCGTCGGGTCAGTGGTATGTCGTCGAAGCGACCGAAACGGGTGAACTATTGGCGCTAGCAGATTTACCCTATCGTCTTGGCATTGATGGGCGGTCTTATACCCATCCGTCCTCGCCTAGTGCTAGTGATGATCCCTATTGTCCCCAAGCGTTTACTTATCCGTTTGCAATGGAGGCAACAGCAATGCCTCAAACGGTTGAGCCGCCTGCGTTCTATCCTCAATATGCCCACTCCTACAGCTTTAATTCTGATCAATATGCTCAGGCTCCAGAATTGGTGTTTACCTATCGGCGGATTTTGAGCACCCAATCTAGCGCCGGGTCGAGAACGATCGCACCCGGTGATATCTCAATGCAGAACTGGAATTGGGGCAATGACTATGGGCCGGGCACCTCTACTGATAATTATCTCTATACGCGGCAGCAGCTTGTCTCAATGGGTCAACTTGCGCCCGGAGGTTGGCAGGGTGGGCTGCGAGTCAGCAGTTTGCAAGGCGGCGAAGAGCAAGCTCTGGGCTACTTCTACTGGTTTGTGGCAGGCACGAGTGATGCAAAACTGGCGACTAAGAAGCCGTTTGCAAATGTGCGGTTTCTCAAAGGCTTTGATTCACCTATGGGCACGGCGCACGGGTTATCAAAATATCCCTACATTCGCGAGTCGCGGCGGCTAATCGGACGCTATGCCTACGGCTATCCCAACGGGTTTGCGATCGCTGAGATCTCAACCTCTCGCAAAAACTTTCGAGACACGCCTTACTATCGCGAAAATCTTTCACCGGATGCCTACCGAGATTTGGCAACGGCCTTGGCGGGGTTACGCACGATCGACGTGATTCGCGGCAAGATTTCGCCTCAAGAATTGCAGTGGCGATCGCGGGCCCACATCTACCCTGACAGCGTGGGCATTGGTCACTACAATCTCGATTTCCACCCTTGCATGGTTGAGTCGCCGCCCGAAAAACCCGGCAATCAAGAACGCCCCGGAGAGCGTCAGGGAGCCGATGAAACCTATCCGTTTCAGATTCCTTTGCGGGCGATGATTCCGCCTAAGGTCGATAATTTGCTGGTCGTGGGCAAAAGCATCGCCATGGATCATATCAGCGCATCGGCCTATCGAGTCCACGCGATCGAGTGGTCAGCCGGAGCCGCCGCCGGAACGACAGCCTCCTTTGCGTTAGAAACGGGAACGATGCCCTATCAGTTAATCGAAAATTTACCCAGAGCGAATGCGAATTTAGAGCAGTTGCAAAAACGCTTAAATGCGAATGGTAATCCCACCGAGTTTCCCAATACTTCGATCTTGAATCTCAACTGGAAGGATTGGAAATAAAAGCGTGAATTGAATCGGGTAGGTTATTGACAACGATAAAGGGCATGGCATCACCATGCCCAGACTAAAATTTGCCCAGACTGTAATTAATCGCGATGATTAACGCCGCCGACTGTTGCCCGAAGCCGATCGTCCAGACGATACTTCTCCTCTGGGCTGAGATCGGGGCGATCGCCGCTGAATCGGTTCAGGCTTGGCGTTAGGGTCAGGCTCAAAACCAGCCACCTCTTCTTGGGGCAGCGATCGCTTCATGCGCTTTTCGATGTCGGCAAGCAGTTTATATTCATCGACGCAAACTAGCGACAGCGCCTCGCCTGCTGACCCTGCGCGCCCCGTGCGCCCAATGCGATGCACATAGTCTTCGGGCACGTCGGGGAGATCGAAGTTGACGACCTGGGGCAATTCATTAATATCGATGCCCCGTGCGGCGATATCGGTCGCTACCAGCACTTGTAGGGTGCCGTCTTTAAACTTTGCCAGCGTGCGAGTTCTCACTAACTGACTTTTGTTGCCGTGGATCGCCAAAGCCGGAATGCCGCCCTGGGTCAACTGTTTAGACAAGCGATCGGCTCCGTGCTTGGTGCGAGTAAACACCAACACCTGAAACCAGTTGTGTTGCTTAATTAAGTGAGTCAACAACTCAGACTTACGATCGCGGGCCACGCGATAGACTTTTTGAGCGATCAAATCAGCGTTGGCTTGCCGAGGCGCGACCTCGATCAGGGTGGGACGGGTGAGAATCGTCTGAGCGAGAGCTTTGATTTCGTCAGAAAAAGTCGCAGAGAACAATAAATTCTGTCGTCGCTGGGGCAACTTGGTGAGAATGCGGCGAATATCGCGAATAAAGCCCATATCGAGCATCCGATCGGCTTCATCTAGCACGAGAATTTCAACTTGCGAAAGGTCAACGGTGCGTTGCTGCACATGGTCGAGCAATCGTCCGGGTGTGGCCACGAGAATGTCTACTCGGCTTTTGAGGCGGCGAATTTGCGGGTTAATGTTGACCCCGCCAAACATTGCCATTGAGGTGAGATTTAAATGCTTACCATAGTCGCGCACGCTTTCTTCGACTTGGGCAGCGAGTTCGCGGGTGGGGGTGAGAATCAGCGATCGGATCGGCGGATGACTCGGCAAATCTTCAAGACGTTTGGCCGATAGCCGTTGCAAAATCGGTAGTGTAAAACCAGCGGTTTTGCCTGTGCCTGTTTGGGCCCCTGCCAGCAAATCACTGCCTAGCAAAACGGCAGGAATCGCCTGCATCTGAATTGGGGTTGGCTCTGTGTAGCCTCGTGCAGTCACAGCACGAACAATTTCATCAGACAGACCGAGGGTTGAAAAAGACATGTAACTCCAGAGATAACATCGGTCTGTTGCCGTTGATGGCACCAGTCTTGGCAGACAGATATGGGTTTGAGGGGCTGACGCGATGTTCGGTTCTGAAGACTGGGATCGAATGCCGACCTTTGCCATTCTATAGCAATTCTTGCCCGATCGTTTCAGTCTGTCTCTCACTCACCCCTCGGAGAAGAGAAACCGCACTCTTGCTCCTCTTCTCTCCCAGTTTGGGAGAGGGGTCGGGGGTGAGGGCAAGCCACCCTGGCAATGGTCGAAGTTGTTTAATTCACAATCCTTAGTCAGTCAACAACAAACGATCGATACGATCGCCTATCAGCTAGATGAATTGACTGGTGCTGCGATCGTTCAAGGAGAATCACGATCAAAGAAAAAAGCTAAGTAGACAGTGGCAGAAGATTAAGATTTTCAATAAAGCGGAAGTCTCGTTGATTCTTGCTTAACAATCTAAGCTCCATCGCTAAAGCTGTTGCTGCGATGAATGCGTCAGGAATCAGTAATCCATGACTCAAGTTATAAGTAGTAAGCAAAAAAACTGCTCTTTTAGAAATAGTCTCATTTAGATCAATGATCTCAAAACGCGCCAAAAATCGTTCTGTAATTTGAAGTTCGTCTCGGTTTCTGCAACCAACTAGCAGTTCCATCTGAGCTACGGCAGAAATCATGATTCTGGCAGTCTGCGCCGTGGCGCTGAATAAAGCTGTCGTCGCACTAACTCCTCGACTGACATCAATCAAAATATCTGAATCTACCAGAACTTTCTCAGTTATGCGATCGCTTAATGATGGGTTCTGTAGATCGTTGCCACTGTTGCCGACGAAGTTGCATCACCCAAGCAACACTATCCTGCATATCTTCTCGATCCTTCCACATGCCAACAAATGGATCGTTCTCCCAACCTGCTTGAGCGTCTGCACCTTCGGTCTGAACCCCTTCAACTAACGACTCAGCAAACTCTAAAATCTCTTGCTGCTTTTCAGGGGGCAATACCTTTAACGTTTCTAAAATAGCTTGTTCAATCGTCATAACATCCCCGCGATGCTCTTTCGACAATTGTATCGCTGAAAGGCTCAAAATCAGAAGCGGTAACTGCGATCGCAATCTGACGATCGAGAACCCCACTCATGGCGGCTTCCTGTTCTTTGATTAAACCAGCCACGTAGTTAGTGATCACCAAGTTAGTGTCTACCAAAAACCTAACTCCTTCATCTCGTCAGTGACGCGCTGTTTGAGTTATCACAGCCGATCTAATGCGAATAGCAATGTGTCAGGACTAGCATTGTGATTGAGAAACGAAAACAAATGCTTATAGCGAAGAATGCCCTGACGATCGAGCAAAAACTGAGCCGATAACGGCGCACCCAACGCTTGACCCGTCTGATAGTCGCGAAACACCCGACAGCTAGCATCGCTTAACAGAGGCATTTTTAGCCCTAAATCTTGGACTACTTTTTTGCTTTGCTGAAGGTCAGTGCTTGTGATCATCAACACCTCTGCCCCGCGATCGACAAACTGCTGATACTGTTCGTTTAATGCCTTAATGTGCGGGAAACAAAACGGACAGTATTGATTTTCGGTAAAAATGCGAGTGAAGACGAGAATCACCGGACGATCGTTTTGATAATCAGATAATTTAATCAGACGATTGTGAGTGACATCAAATAACTCAAACCCAGGAGTCACAGCACCCAACGCTAACCGATTGGTCGCTGGAATCGGAAAGAGATTATTCAAAAAACGCCGATTCAATAAACCGCTGAAGTCAGTAGAAGTCAACATAGAACAACTTTCTCTCAAAAAAATAGTGGACAGTAGCCATTGACTACCATCCACTTCTAGTAACGATCGCCTACACGGCCGCAAAAAACTCTTTTGACTTCACGGGGTCAGGGTTCATTGTCTTGTCACCAGGCTGCCAACCTGCGGGGCAAACCTCATCGGGGTGAGACTGCACATATTGAATCGCTTGCAGTGTGCGAAGAGTCTCATCAACGCTGCGCCCAAACGACAGATTATTAATCGTCGAGTGTTGAATCACGCCGTCTTTGTCGATGATAAACAGACCGCGCAACGCCACGCCTTCGTTTGAGTCGAGCACGTTATAAGCAAGGCTGATTTCTTTTTTAATGTCAGACACGAGGGGATAGTTGAGATCACCTACTCCGCCCGATTTACGATCGCTCTGAATCCAAGCTAGGTGCGAAAACGCACTATCGACCGACACGCCCAAAATCTCGGTGCCGATGGCGCTAAAGTCTGGGTGGCGATCGCTAAATGCCGTGATCTCAGTCGGGCAAACAAATGTGAAGTCTAACGGGTAAAAGAACAAAACCACATATTTGCCACGATAGTCAGACAGTTTAATGTCTTTAAATTCTTGATCAACAACAGCCGTTGCTGTAAATTCGGGAGCGGGTTGACCGACCCGTAAGCATCCTTCGTTGGCATGGGTCATGGGAAAAAAGTCTCCTTAAGCAGTAGGTCTAATGGCTCAAACTGAGGCCACAGATTCAATACGAACTGTAACAACCATATCATAGTCATAACGATTTTGACTAAAGGCATGAGCCAGGGCAAACCATGAAAAAGTGGTGAAGGAGCAGACTAAGTAGGCTTTCGTGATAGAAAATGTTTTTTTACCTTTTCGTTCATGAGCGGCGACAGTCTAGACACGCGAGAATGGCTGCTGACCAATGGGTTAGGAGGATTTGCCAGCGGCACCGTCTGCGATGCTCGAACGCGCACCTACCACGGTTGGCTGTTTGCCGCCCTTAGATCCGCCCGATCGCTGCACGCTTTTGCTCTCTCACATGGATGCGAGTTTAGAAATCGCCGGACAGCAGGTTGCTTTGAGCACTCATTTCTGGCGCGATCGCTCCATTTTACCGCTAGGCTATCGCTGGTTGCGATCGTTTACGCTTGACCCCACTCCCACCTGGGTTTGGCAGCAAGACTCCTGGCAACTGACCCGTGAGATTCTAGTGCCTCATGGCTTAGACCCTGATCAGATGCCTCATTTTTCTCATCGAGTGCTGATGCGCTACACCTATAGAGGAGAAGAATCGGCGGTTTTGCGATTGCGCCCCCTAGTGGGCGATCGGGGGTTTCATCACCCGCAGCACCAATCTCTGGGTCTGAGTTTCTCGCAGCAGATCGCCCCCCACCAATTAAGGCTGCAATCGACTTGCTCAGGGCAATCAGACACTCTCTGGCAACTGCGCTGGAGCCAGGCCCACTACCAGCCAGATGGTCAGTGGCACCTGAACTTTCACTACCCCGAAGAGACACGGCGGGGCGCGACGATGAAGATCTACAGCCCTGGCTATCTCTCGGTGTTGCTGCACTCAGAAGACTCGATCACGCTAGAAGCCAGAGTCGGAGCCGAGACAGACCTACCTCTGCTGGATCGCTCCACCTTTTATTAGATGTGATCGAACCGGACGATCGCCGCGATCCGACTGTTCGCCCCAAGGCGGTGTTGGCGCTGTCGCTGCGTCACTGTGCGTTCTCGACTGATCAAGCGCGGCAGGTGTTGCAGGTGGCCCGCGATCGCTTGCTTACCCCCTATGGGCTACGATCGCTCGATCCCGCTGATCCGGCTTATGTGAGCCTGTATGATGGCAGCGTTTGGGAGCGAGAATTTGCCTATCATCAAGGCACGGTTTGGAGTTGGCTGCTGGGGGCCTTTTTGCGAAGCTGGAGTCAATTTTGTGACGACTTGCCGATGCCCTTTGATTGGCAGCCTTTGATCACTCACCTTGAGCAACAGGGCTGTTTAGGGTCTATTTCGGAATTATTTGATGGCGATTTTCCGCATTTGCCGAGGGGAGCGATGGCCCACAGTGTCGCGATCGCCGAATTGCTGCGAGTTTGGGAGGGCTGAATTTAACCTCAGCCCAGATTCTCCGCCTGTCGCTCGACAAAGACCCTTCAAAGACAATTTCTTCAAAGACGACTATTGAGGCGTTTGGCTCCAAAGCTTTTCTAAGCGCTCGATTTGTTCTCTGAGAAGCTCAGAGCGCTTATCGCTCAAAAAGACCGCGAGACCTAACCCCGTAGGCAACACAAAATAAAGACAGGCCAGCAGTGCGTCAGACCAGCGTCCTAGCTGCTCAGAGTTGACGATCGCAGGAGTGGCTGCACCTGTAGCGACGGCTTGGCTATCGTGTTCTTCAGCTTTACACATCAAGCCCTGAGCATCTTTCACGCAAGTCAAGCGCTCAACGTCGGCTGGAGCCTGCGATCTCGTGGCTTGAGCAAAAGCAGCGGGTGCGATCGATAACAGTCCTGAAGCGATCAAACCAGCAATTAAGGAATTAAAAAATTTGGTTTTCATAAGACAACAGATAACTTCTGTATATGACAATACCGTTTCTGCTGTAATTGATCAAGTCATGACTCTTGCATTGTTAGCACTTCCTGACTTAGATAGCGTTCTTAGAGTTTGACTGATGCCCTTATGCGATCGTTCTCCCTGCATTCTTAGGAGCGTGATCTACATTGATCGACTCAGCGATCCTAAAAACATGCAATATCTTCATCATTTCGATTCGTTTTCTGCAAATGCCAGCATTAAAAGTTACCTTTAATACACTTATGGTTTGTTTAGGAAATTAATCTACAGGTCAGCGAGTTAAAGAAGCTAACTTTTCTTAAGCTGCTCTCCCATGAATCACAACGCCAAAACTCGAACTCGTTTCAAACGACTCGATAGGTGGCGCGTTATGACGACCAAATCTCGGTCAAAAAAAGACTTGGCTGGGTAGATGGTTGCTAGAAGCCTGATCAAACTGTTCACTTACATCGCAAAGGATCTTAAATATGCTACGCGGGTTATTGTCTTTCAGGGGTCCTTATCGGATTCTAAACTTTAGCTGGTTTGCCTTCTTCTTGACCTTTGTGGTGTGGTTTAACTATGCCCCATTCACCAGCGTCATTCGCGAAGATTTGCATTTAACCGTTGCCCAAGCTAGAACCATCAGCTTGTGTAACTTGGCACTAACGATTCCTGCTCGGATCATCATCGGCATGGTGCTCGATCGCTTTGGCCCTCGCATCACGTTTTCGGCGCTGCTGATCTATGCAGCGATTCCCTGTCTGGCGTTCGCCTCGGCCCAAAACTTTAATCAGCTAGTGTTAAGCCGTCTGGCAATGGGTATTGTCGGTGCCGGGTTTGTCGTCGGAATTCGCCTCGTCAATGAGTGGTTTCAGCCCAAGCAAATTGGCTTTGCTCAAGGCATCTATGGCGGTTGGGGAAACTTTGGCTCCTTTGCAGCAGAAGCCACTTTGCCCCTGCTGGCCTTTGGATCTGCGTTTCTCTACGCGGGTCACGAAAACTGGCGGTTTGCGATCGCGCTCTGCGGCGTTGTGTCTGCCGTTTATGGTGTGATTTTTTATCTCAACGTGCAAGACACGCCCCCCGGCAAAGTCTATCAGCGTCCTGCCCGTGATGGCGGCATGGAAGTCACTAGTCGCAAAAGCTTTTGGGCACTGACGCTGACCAGTGTTCCTCTGTTTGGCGCAATGGGGTTGATTGCTTGGCGCTTGCAGTTGGTGAAATTCTTGAGTCCGGCTGTGATGTATGGCATTTGGGGATTTTTGGCAGTTTTGCTTGTGATTCAGACTTATCAGACTTACCAGGTCAACCGAGAAGTCGTGAGCGGTCAAAAACACTACTCACCGGACGATCGCTATCAGATGAGCCAAGTGTTTATTTTAGAACTCGCCTATGCAGTCAGCTTTGGCTCTGAGTTAGCCGTTGTCTCAATGCTGCCGGAGTTTTTTGAACACACCTTTAACTTAAGCCACCAAATTGCAGGGCCCGTCGCCGCAACCTATCCGTTAATGAATCTGATTTCTCGCCCGGCTGGTGGGTTAATCTCTGACAAAATCGGCAGCCGCAAATGGACGCTGACCGCAATGATTGGCGGCTTGGGCCTTTGCTATCTGATGATGAGCCGCATCTCAGGCGACTGGTGGCTGCCTGCCTCAGTGGTGATGACGATGGTGTGTGCGTTCTTTGTATTTGGTGGAGCGGGTGCAACGTTTGGCATTGCGCCCTTAATCAAGAGACGCGTCACCGGGCAGATTGCTGGCAACATTGGGGCCTTTGGCAGTGTGGGTTCAGTGCTGTATGCCACCGCCTATAGCTTGTTGCCTCAGACTCTAGAAGGTAACCGATCGTTCTTTGAGATTTTGGGTGTGGCGGCAGTGGTTGTTTGTTTCCTATGTGCCTTCATTTTGAAAGAGCCTCAAGTCTCGACGAGCGACGCACTCGAAGGCGAAGTAGCAGCAGTCGGTCATTAATCTCAGACTCAACCGAGGAAGGTTTTATCAGTGACTACTCAAATCTCAGAAACACCCTCCCTTAACAACATTGCCAACAGCCCACTCTATAGCCGGGAGTTGACTTATCAACAAACGATTTTTTGTGCGGCTGTGATTGGCATCGCGGGTGGGCTAGTCGCCACGGTCTATTACAACGTGCTAGAGGGTTTCTTGCATCTAGTGTGGCACACGCTGCCCGCGATCGTGCTCCCTCACTTGCCAGCAGGCATTCCGGCTAGCAACTATGTGTGGATTGTGACGACGATCGGGGGCTTTTGTGTGGGGTTAACCTTGCATTTTATGGGGCTTCCGGGTGAAGTCGCGATGGTGGTTGACAAGGTGCACGATCCGGGGCGGATTGAGTTGAGCCAAACGCCCGCGATGATTGTCGCGTCTCTATTTTCGATCACGGCGGGCGGCAGCGCTGGGCCAGAAGCCCCTTTGGTGCAAGTGATTGGAAGCTTTGGCAGTTGGCTGAGTGAAAAGCTAAAGCTCACGTTGATCAATACTCGTGTGCTGACGTTTTGCGGCATGAGTGCGGCTTTGGGCGCTTTTTTTGGTGCGCCTTTGGGGGGGGCGCTGTTTGCGCTAGAGATTCCTCACCGCCGGGGCTTGGAGTATTATGAAGCGTTGATTCCGGCTGTGCTGTCAGCGATTCTCAGCTTTTTCGTGTTTCGGTTCAACACGGGGTTAACGATCGGGGGAATGTATCATTTTCCTCCCGTTCCGCCTCTGTCGCTGATGAATTTGGGTCAGGGCGCATTGTTAGGTGCACTGGGTGCGCTGACGGCGTTGCTGTTTGTGCTAATTTTCCGAGCGGTTGGCTATTTGGTTAAATCGATCGAGCACCACACCATTTTGTTGGCAACACTGGGCGGTTTATCGATTGGACTGATCGCTCTTGTGATTCCTCAAACGTTGTTTTTTGGTGAAAAAGAAATTAGCACAATCATTGAGACTGGCTCAACGCTAGGAATCACGATGCTGTTGCTAATCGCGGTCGGCAAGATGTTAGCCGTTGGCTGCACGCTGCATTCAGGCTTTCGCGGTGGATTCATTTTTCCGTTATTTTATATTGGGGCAACCGTTGGCTTTGCAGTCTCCCTCGGATTTCCGGAAATTCATCCCACTATTAGCATGATTTGCATGATGGCAGCCGTAAATGTTGCCATTACCAAAACACCGATTAGCACCACTGTGATTTTGGGGGTTCTTTCTGATACTTCGATGGTTCCCATCGTCGTGATTGCGAGTTTTGTTAGTTTTCTGTTGACGACGCAGCTTTCTCTGATTGACACGCAGCGATCGCGGACGGTGTTTTCTGAACCGCCTCAGCCGATCCCGATTCCTGTAGAAGCTTAATTTTTTGAGTCCAGCTAAGATACTATGGCAACAGTTGTCAGACTATCAGCCTCACTCAAATCGGTAAAGAGCAAATGTCAAAAGAAAATCAGGCAATGAGTCATCTGCCCCGCGTTAAGACTGCGCGATCGCTGGTGTTGCTCGTTGCCTTTCTTGTGACTAGTTTGATTCCTGCGGCGTTGAGCTTGATCGGGTTGTTTCTCTCTCTGTGGATTGTGATTCCGGCTCCGACACTGTTTTTGTTGCCGTTGGGTGTTGGTGCGCCAGAGATCAGTCCCTGGTTGGTTGTTGTGAATGCGATCGCGATTCTGCTGCTGTTAAGAGTTTTTCATCAAGGTTGGTCATCTCGTTTATTTCTGGCTGGCAGTGCTTTTGCGTTAGTATTAAGCCTGCTGCCTCTGCTGCAATTCCCGGCTACTAATCAGAGATTCTCTACGGCAATGCAGTCAGCATTGGGTGTAGACTACGTTAATCAGATTCCGCAGACTCAGCGATCGTGGATGCGTCCATCTCCTCTAGCGTTGCTGGATGTGTTTCGCGGCATTTCTGATGGCAATGTTCGATATGTGTCAAAGATTCAGTTTGCCAATCCAGAAGGCGTTCCGCTAACGCTCAATCTCTATCAACCGCCGCAAAAAGGAACCTATCCCACGATCGTCACAATCTATGGTGGCGCATGGCAACGCGGCACTCCTGACAGCGATGCGGCCTTTAGTCGATACATGGCGGCACGGGGCTATGTGGTGGTCGCGATCGATTATCGTCATGCGCCTCAACACAAATTTCCGGCTCAACTGGATGATATCAACGCGGCGTTTGTTCACATTCTGAATCACGTTAACGAGTATGATATTGATCGCGATCGCATTGCCGTGATGGGACGATCGGCGGGTGCTCATCTAGCGTTGCTGTCAGCGTTTCAATCCAATCCGCCTCCCATTAAAGCCGTTGTTGACTATTATGGCCCAGTTGAGTTGACGATCGGCTATCGAGAACCGCCCAACCCTGACCCGATCGATTCTCGTGCCACCCTCGAAGCCTTTCTGGGCGGCACCCCTGACCAGTTGCCAGACTTATATCGACGGGCTTCTCCCTATCAGTTGGTGACTCGCCCGATGCCGCCGACTCTGTTGATTTATGGCGGTCGTGATCACATTGTGCAAGCAAAATTTGGTAAAGGCTTATTCGATCGGCTACAGTCTGTGGGCAGTCAGGCGGTCTTTTTAGAAATTCCCTGGGCAGATCATGCGTTTGATGCGGTGTTTAATGGCGTGAGCAATCAGCTAGCGCTCTATTACACTGAGCGGTTTTTGGGATGGGTGTTGAGATGAGGTTAGTTTGCGTAAAATCCTAAATGACTCGCAACAGGGCGTTCATTCATCGGAATCTTATTTTGAATCGGGGAATTGAGAATTTTTGCACCGAGGGGAGTCGCCACGGCCAACGTCACCGATCCGCCGCCATCCAGATTGAGGGTCGAATCAACGCCTAACTGTTGGACAAAATTAGTGAGTTCTGCGATCGTCATGCCTTCGCTGTAGAGACGCTGTTTGCCGTCTACTAAAATTAGCCAAAGTTTTTTGCCTGTTGCATCGATCGCCACCACCGATCGGGGATAGGGCTTATCTGATTTTGCTGCTTTAGCCACGGGCTTTCCTGCCTTGATCAGCACCTCGTTTCCGGCAACTGCTTGCAGGGTCTCTGCCGGACAGGTGCCTTCTATCATCTGCGCTCGGCGAGACCCAAAACAAACCGCTGCCCACTCAGATTCTGAGGGAGAATAGGTTTGCCCATTAGAGGTGACTTGTCCCACATTATTCACCCGATCGCCAGCGTGAGGAAAATAATCCCACGGGGTTTCTTCTCGGAAGCGGTAGAAAAAATTTGCGTTAATTGCCAGTTTGAGACCAAATTCACTAAGAAACCTAGACGTGGTGCGGGCGTTGACTTCGGTGTCGTCAATGATCGTGCCGGGAGTCACAAAAGCGCGAACGTTGGGTGCCGTCAAGTCGATCGTGACGATGTGAATCACGATCGGGCGAGGCAGCGATCGGATCTCGCGTCGATAGTCGATGCCTTGAAACAGCGATCGAGTCTCAGGAGCGCGAACCGGACGCAAAAAATGCGGCATCCCGTAAGCAACTATGGGCATCAAGAGTAACCCGATTCCCAATCCACTCCATAATCGATGTTCAAGCGATTGACGATTCTGATTCATGCTCTGAGCACTCGAAAACCATTTCAACTTTAGCCTCTTCTATGACTTCCTTTAAAAATCAAAATCTTCAGGCGCGATCGTTTCAACACCAAAATCTCCAGGGCGCTGACTTTAGCGGGGCTGATATTCGAGGCTGCAACTTCAACCATGCTCAACTCGCAGGCGCAAATTTTGAGCGGGTCAAAGCAGGACTCTCGCCCCAAAAACTTGTGGGGTTGAGCGGCATCACGATCGCGATCGCGCTGCTGATCGCAGATGCGTTGTCTCGGTTGATTTTCAGCGCTCTGGGGCAGATACCCGATGGTTCTGCTTGGTCGCTTGTGCTGGTCTTATATGGAGTTTTGAGTCTTGCGGGCGCGAGTGCTGGGGTCAGTTTGTTAAAAAATATTTCTCTCAAAATTAGCCGACTTGCAGGCACGGTCTCGGCAGTTGTGTCGGGCGCATTACTCGGATTTTTTTATGCCGGGAGTGCATCGGGAAACAACCCGACTGTCGCGATCGCGGGTGCCATTGCCGCAGGTTTGGTGCTATTGGTGGCTTGCGTCTTTGGTCATCAGACGTTGATTAAGATCGCGATCGCGACTCTCACAACTGTGACCACTTATGCAGCCGCCTTTTTGCTGGGTGCGACAGCTAGCGTCAGTCTCAGCGCCCAGCAGAGCATCGGATTTGCTTGGGCGATCGCCGCTTTGATCTATGTTTGGCTGACGCTAAACTCGCTTAAATCGATTCTACGATCGCTCAAACTCGCCTCTACTACGTCTTTTCAAGGCACAAATTTGACCGATGCTCGATTTGATCAAGCCGACCTGAATCATACCGATTTTTCCCGATCAATAGGATACTGTAAAAGACGCGACAGACTTTGACTTATGAACTTGATTCTTGTTGGGGCAGCGATCGTGATTTCCGTTTTGGTCTTCACTTGGCTGATCAAAGTCGTGAAGGCCACCGTCAGCACTGCTCTGGTGATTGCGGCGATCGTGCTCGTGATGCAATTTGTTTTTGGCATCGGGGCCGATAAACTCATGCAGCAGGTGTGGGAGTTTGGGCAATATCTATGGCAAATGGTGACCAAACGATAGAACCGGGGCGTTACTGAATGGTGGTGTGAATGGCTTCTCTGACTGCCCAGTTTGGGGCAACGTTTATCGGCTATGTGATCGCAGGCATTCCCGGTGCGGTGGTGGCCACGGTAGGAATTTTTTTGCCTTTGTTTATCTGGGTCGTTGCGCTGAATCCTCTAATTCCTTATTTGCAGCGATCAAAATGGTCGTCTGCGTTTTTGAATGTAGTGAATGCAAGTGCGTTAGCATTGATGATCGGGATCACGTTGCAGTTAGCAATCTCAACCTTAGAAAAATCGACGACTCCTTGCGTAGACGTTTGGGCTGTGATGATCGCGATCGCTAGCGCAATTTTAGCGGTTCGATTTCGCATCAATGCAGTGTGGCTGGTGTTATGAGGTGCCGCGATCGGCTGGTTAGTCTTCTCTTTGGGATGGGTCTGATGAGGCACGATCGCTCAAATAATTGCGATTATTTTATGGAACCCGTTGAAACCCCATTCCAACATGACTAAAGTGAGCGTCTTCGGTTAAAACTTCCAAGATTGAGAACTCTTGCATCACAACCATAGATCTTAGATCGGTGAATGAAATCTGAGGCTTGTCGAGCAGCTTAGAACGGAGAGCTTGGGTTTGAGAAAACCGTTCTTGAGTAATGCGAATGAGATGGAAATTTTTGGTGTGGAAGCTTGCCAATAGATCGTTCATGGATTGATCTGCATGAGGAGCAGGCAGACGCTTAAAAAAGAATGTGAAGGTTTCGTCAAGTACGTAATCAGTTGTGTAGACCCAGCTATTCTGAGCGATCGCACATTGATAAACTTGTTTAGCTTCTTGGTGTTTTCGTTCACCTTGATCATGCAGCGTGAGCCAGCCCCAAGTGTCGATAAACAGTTTAGCCACCATAGAGTTCATCGTCCAAGTTGGCAGCTAGAGCGCCGTGGGAAACAGCCCCAATGAATCTAGATAAGGGATCTTGATGAGACGATGAAGTTGTCCGACTAGAGAACTCTGACAAGTTTTGAGAAGATTGCGAGGAATTCTTAGGCTCTGACAATTCGGTGGTCAAGATGGTTACTCTGACGCGCTGCCCCGCGAGTTGAGCAGTGTGTTGAAGAATTTCTTCCCAGGTGCCTTCTAGGGTTGATGGTTCCATTGAGGGTTTCTCTACGATCGGGCTAACGTTAACAAAACGATTGGGTGACTCTATTATGGATCGCCTGACGACTTTGATCTTGCAGTTGCCTTTAGACACTCATCGCTCAATATCCTCGACGTTACCGTGTTTTTCTATTGATTGCTGAACTAGCAACCGATCGCGTTAACTCAAAAGCTCGTAGGGGCCACCGCGTTGCAGCGCCCGCGCATAAGCCGGACGTGCATGAATGCGATCGAGAAAGCCCATCAGATGAGGCCGGCTTGCATCTAAGCCCGCCCGCGTAGCCGCTGCCTCTAGCGGAAAGCTCATTTGAATATCAGCCGCAGTGAATTCGTTGCCCACGAACCATGAGGTTTTGCTGATTTCTGTCTCTAGATAATCTAAATGCTGGGCAATTTGAGGTTCGATAAATGACTCTTTGACGCGACGCACAATCGATCGAGCGATCGGTTTTGCAAAAAAGGGCATTGATCCCTTTTCGACTTGGTTAAACACAAGATTTAACAATAAGGGCGGCATTGCAGACCCTTCTGCATAGTGTAGCCAATACGTGTAGCGCAGGCGCTCTGGGGTGCCCAAGGCTGGAGCCAGTCGCCCGTTGCCATAGCGATCGACTAAATATTCAACAATGGCACCTGACTCAGCCAGAGTTAGCCCACTATCTGTAATCACAGGTGACTTGCCTAGGGGATGCACTGCCCGCAGCGATGCGGGTGCTAGCATCGTTTTGGGGTCACGTTCATAGCGTTTAACGTCATAGTCTAGATCGAGTTCTTCTAGCAGCCACAGAATGCGTTGAGAACGAGAATTATTTAAATGATGGACAATGATCATTTCATCACACTTTTATTTATTTTTGTATTTATTGAACTGTTTAATATCTAGTCAGTAGATTAATCATTAGCCCATAGACGAAACTGATAAGATTTGCTTTTATAAATCTGAACTACCTGATTCGTGTACATTGCTTCATCAGATCAGATTGAATTCATCTGAATTTAGATCGAACGATAAAACAATGTACAGAAATCTATTAACGTCTGCTTACCATTTATTTGCGAAAAGCACTCTTGATTTTATCAACGGTGCCTTCGACAGCATTCTTTGTTTTGTCTACTGCCTTCTCAGTTCGAGCTGCATCTTGTTCTGCTCTTTTCTCAATGCGGGCTGCATCTCGTTTGGCTTTGCGTTCAACAAAACTGCCTTTGCCGTCTGCTGCATTCTCAACCCGATCGGCGTTTTTGTTAGCAGTCTTCTCAACTTTATCGGCCGTATCTCGAATGAAGTTCTTAGTTTGTCCAGCGTCTTCACGAGCTTTTTGCTTGACCTGGTTACCTGCATCAGATGCCGCAATCAAAGGTGCAGGAGCCGCTACTGCTGCGGAGTCTGAGAAAAAAGCACCCTGCCAGATGAACACGATCGCTGATACACAAAACAGAGCGGCCGTCAGCCAACGCCCGATCGTCGAAAGCTGTTTCACAAAATAATTCAGTTTCATAGACTACAATCTCCATAGGATTTGACCTTTTAGTTCTACTTGATTTAGCCCACTGTTCAAACCGCTCCTTAGACAGAAGTTCTTTGGCTTCATATCAGTCAAGGGTTTCATCCTTTTGATAGGTTGCCAGAATTCTCGTTAAGCGCTGTGGCTGTCGATGAAAAAATGGGAGAGCGATCGCTAAATGACGCTTATAATTTGAACAATTGGGTCGCGGGTCGTCTCGCAGTTAGGGCGTGCCACCACACCCAGATAAGGCTCTGACGCAAAGGCTCGGTCTGGGTTGCTCAACAGGTGGCGATCGCAAACTCCAAATAACTCTGGTTCAGTTTTGGCAAGCCGCATTTCTCGCTGAAAAGCCCCGGCCGAATCTACACCCTGAGCGATGTAGTTGAGATACAGTTTGAGATAACTCACTCGCGCCCGCTCAGGAACGGTTTGCGCGGTTGTCGTTTGTCGCAATCGCTCAATATAATCGTGAACTTCAGCCAGCGTGACCACCGAAACGGGTTGACCGCTCAGGGCTTGACGAATTTGCTTAAAAATCCAGGGGTTGCGAATGGCTGCCCGGCCGACCATCACGCCTGCGGCTTTTGTCTTAGATAAAACAGTCAACGCTGACGCGGCAGAAGTCACATTACCATTGGCTAAAACAGGACAATTGACTCGCTGCACTGCATGAGCAATTAAATCGTAATGTACGGCGCTGTGATACATTTCTTTAACGGTGCGACCATGCAGGCTCAATAGATCGATATCGCATTCGTTAATTAAATTGAGAATGCGATCGAAGTTGGCAGTGTCGTCAAACCCAATCCGCATTTTAACGGTCAATCGTCCAGAAACGGCTTCGCGCAGTTCGCTTAAAATCCGATACACCTTCTCAGGATCGCGCAGCAGCCCGCCGCCGACGTTTTTGCGATAAATCCGAGGTGCCGGACAGCCCATATTTAGGTCGATGCCCGCGATCGGGTAGTGACTCAGCGCTTGAGCAACCCGCACCAGATTGGGAATATTCTCGCCGATCAGTTGAGCAAAAATAGGACGGTCGGTGGAGTTTTCGGTAATCGATCGCAGCGTCTTTTTGTCTAACCCTGAGTTGTCATAGACGCGAAAATATTCAGTAAAAAAATAATCGGGACTGCCGTAGTGATCGATCACACTCATGAAAAATAGATCGGTCACATCTTGCATGGGCGCAAGCGCAGTTAAAGCAAGCCCTGGCTGGAGAGGCGGCGGCAAGCAATTCTTTTTAAGAGCAGCGGGTTGAATGGGATGTAGCATTAGCGCACGTCAGCCTGTTGAAGCAGACAGAGATTAAACCAAATCCTGTCTGCTGTGAAGTCTGATTAGATCCTATCAGAGATCTATTTGCTACAGACGTGTGGTTTGTTTAACGAGGTGTTGGCGATCGTGCTCTGTCAATATTTTAATTTATATTACTAAAGTGATCGATCTGGCATTCGCCAATCTTTAACTCTAGCCCCCTCATCAGAGAAGTCATTATGAGCAAAATTCAAGCGATCGTCGTTGATCCTACGATATCGGGACGGCTGGCCCTGAGCAGCGTTGACTCGCCCACCCCGGCACCCGATCAAGCCCTGATTCGGGTTGCAGCGATCTCTCTCAATCGCGGTGAGATTCGGCGATCGCAGACCGCAGAGGCCGGGTGGCAACCCGGTTGGGATCTGGCAGGCACTATCGAAACTGAGGCAGCAGACGGGTCAAGCCCCAAAGCCGGAACGCGAGTCGTGGGATTTGTCAGATCGGGTGCCTGGGGCGAGGTGGTGGCAGTGCCCGTCAACGCGATCGCGCCGCTTCCAGAATCGGTTTCGTTTGCCCAAGCCTCAACCTTACCCGTCGCCGGGCTAACGGCTTATCACGCGCTCAAGCAGGGTGGTCTACTGCTCGGAAAATCAGTCTTGATCACGGGCGCATCGGGCGGTGTGGGTCATTTTGCCATTCAACTAGCGCGGCTGTCTGGGGCAACGGTGACCGCCCACATTCGTCAACCAGAGGCTGAGGCGCTGGTCAAAGCCGCAGGCGCACACACGATCGTCCTCGGCGAATCGCTTCCCCTCGATCGTGACCCCGCTGCCTATGATTTGATTGTGGAATCCGTGGGCGGAAAAACGCTTTCAGCGGCTCTGAGTTCTGTCGCTGAAGATGGGACGGTTGTGCTGTTTGGCACCTCTGGCGGCAACGAAGTCACCTTCAACGCCCAGCGCTTTTATGGAGTCAGCAACGGGGCAAAACTCTATGGGCTGATGTTGTTCCACGAGTTGCGCCATGAATCAGCCACGATCGGGCTACAGCGATTGCTGAATTTGATCGCCGCCGAGCAGCTAAAGCCGCATATCTCGATCGAGGCTTCGTGGACAGAGATCGCCACCGTGGCCCAACAACTCATCGATCGCCAGTTTCTCGGCAAAGCCGTTTTGCACGTCGGGTCATAGCCCAGCTTAACTATCTGTAACGATTGCGATCGCGAGACGCTGACGATCGGGGCAACACACTGCGGTAAGGTGGAAAGAGTCAAAATGAAAGCCAGTTTCAAACCATTCGTTGATATGTCTCTCACCACCTCACCCGTTTCTAGCCGCACGATTCGCATCGGTTCTCGCAAAAGTCAGCTTGCGCTTGTGCAAACCCATTGGGTGCAGGCAGAGTTGCAAAAAGCGTTTCCCGATCGCACCTTTGAAGTTCACACGATGAGCACTCAGGGTGACAAAATCCTAGATGTCGCGTTGGCCAAGATTGGCGACAAAGGACTGTTTACCAAAGAATTAGAAGTCGGGATGCTGAATCAAGAGATTGATTTTGCCGTTCACTCCCTCAAAGATCTGCCGACGCGACTACCCGAAGGGCTGATGCTGGGGTGCATCACCGATCGAGAAAATCCCGCCGATGCGCTAGTAGTGAATGCAAAGCACAAAGGCAAGCAACTCGACACGCTGCCAGAAGGGGCTGTGATCGGGACTTCTTCGCTCAGACGATTGGCGCAGCTTCGTCATCACTTCCCGCACTTTGCGTTTAAAGATGTGCGCGGCAATGTGATTACTCGGCTGGCAAAGTTAGACGCGGGGGAATATGACGCGCTGATTCTGGCGGTGGCGGGCTTGGAGCGATTAGGGTTGGGCGATCGCGTCGATCAAGTCATTCCGGCTGAGATCTCGCTTCATGCCGTTGGGCAAGGTGCATTAGGCATTGAGTGCCGCAGCGACGATGCCGAGATTCTATCGGTGATCAAAGCCCTAGAGCATCGGCCGACAGCCTATCGCTGCTATGCAGAACGGGCCTTTTTAAGAGAACTCGAAGGGGGATGTCAGGTTCCGATCGGGGTCAACACTGTTCTCAATGCCGACACGCTGACGCTAACTGGAATTGTAGCGAGTGTAGACGGGCAAAAAGTCGTCAAAGGTGAGGTTTCGGGAACGGCTGCTGAGGCTGAAGCGTTAGGCACTCAACTGGCTCATCAACTGATTGAGAAAGGCGCAAAAGAAATTCTTGATGAGATTTCTGCTGCCGTTCGATAGCCCTTAGCTAGTTCGGCGGGAATCCCCACGCCATAACGTTTCGTTTGGTGTGGGATGAAAGCCAGGGTGATGTCTTGCCGTCTTGTTTGCGGTCTTCACCGAAGCTGGAGAGCAAGCAAGGCAGGCAAGACATCACCAAACTTTTACAAACGAAGCGTTCGTTCTGATATACTTTCGGCAAAGCAACATCAACGCTGCGAAGATTGCAAAAACCAAGCAATCAGGATCGTGAAAACCAAGCGGTCGAAGCAGCTAGTCATGACTGTTTAAAAGATTGGGTCTTGGGAACCAGGACTGCTGCCCTTGGAGGGAAGGTAAGACCAACGGAATTACGGAGTTCTAGAGGCGCTTCCCGATGAATTGGGAAGCCTACAGCATACCGCCTAGCGGTTGGTGTAGGTAGTTCACAAGACTGATGTAGGGCAATGTTTAGATGCTTGCCCTACCAGGGTTTCGATGCAAAGAGAGACGGATGCAATAGGAAAAATATCAGACCCAGACTCGACGCACATTTGCAGAGACCGGATTGCAGTAGAACTTCAGCATTGAACCCCCTGCTTGAAAACTACGATTTTAGCGAACGCTACTTTCAAATGACCACCATCCAAAACGAAGCAGGCTAACAAATCATTGGAGCGAAGGAGGTTTCCTTGCCGTCTGCCACGATCGCACCCGCTCCTTCCAAAATTACAGAGCATTTACCTGACGAAGTGTTCGATCGCCTCCACACTCGTGGGTAGCGCTGCCGTCAAAACCTCTGAGCCAGTTTCTGTTATGAGCACATCATCTTCGATCCGAATGCCGCGCACGTCGCTGAAATCTGCCAACCGATCCCAGTTGACGACATCGCGATAGGTTTCACGGCGCTCTGAGTCTTGCAAAATGGCAGGAACCTGATAGAACCCTGGCTCGATCGTTACCACCATCCCAGTCTGCAAGGGTCGATCGAGCCGCAGATAGCCTAGCCCAAATCGCGGGCTGCGAGTTCTGCCGGGGGCATAGCCTGCCAGGTCGCCCAAATCTTCCATATCGTGGACATCTAGCCCCAAAAGATGCCCGACTCCGTGGGGAAAGAACAGCGCATGGGCATCTTGTTCGACCAGATCGGCAGGTTGACCACGCAAAATTCCTAAATCGACCAGCCCGGCGGCGATCGTGTGACTCGCCAACAGGTGAATCTCCCGATACTCCACGCCGGGGCGAAGGGCTGCAATGCAGGCATCGTGGGCAGCGAGAACAACATTGTATAAGTCGCGCTGCGTCGGAGAGAATTTGCCCGACGTTGCCCAAGTTCGTGTCACGTCAGATGCCCAGCCTGTGGGGGTTTCAGCCCCGACATCGGCTAACAGCAAATCGGTTGAGCGCAGAGGATGATGATAGCGATCGTTATGCAACACTTCGCCGTGAACGGTAACAATGCTGCCATAGGCGCAGGTCATGCCATTCGCTATAATGACGCTCTCCATGGCCGCCCTCACGTCGGCTTCAACGGTGGCGCTGGGCGTAGCTGCCATTCCAGCTTGATGAGCTTTGACCGTGACCGCCGCTGCTTTGCGAATTTCTGCTAGAGCCGCCTCGTCGTGAATTAATCGCAACGCCACGATCGCGGTAGTCAGCTTTAAATCAATGCCTTTTGGATCGTTAGAAATTGGACGATCGAGCAACCGGGCCTGTTCCGATCGGGTCAGACTATCTTGAACTGCCACCGTTGCTGCCCCCAGCGCCTGATCTTTGAGTGCCGATCGCGGATAAGCCTCATCTGCACCGATCTGGGCAGCGATTTCGGCTCGCGTGGGAGATGCGCCGTGCCAAAGCGCGCTGGCTGGGCTGGACTCGTCTAAAAACAGCGTCAACCTGCCCGACTCTAAGCGAATCGCCGCATTCTCTAAAGGCAAGCCCGCAAAATAAAGAAAATGACTGCTGGCCCGAAAGGGAAAGACGTTAGCCGGAAAGTTGCGCGAAGCGGGGCCCCCAGACCAGAGAATCACAGGCACATCGATCAAATCAGCAAGTTTTTGGCGACGAAGTTTAAGCGTTTCGGGCAACATAGGCGACGAAAATAAGAGATTTAAGTCTTAATCTAACGCTCCTCCGCAAGAACTTCCGGCCCCGGCGGTGCAGCCAAAACAGTGGCGATCGGTGACAATCTCCCGCGTTGCTAGCTGGATGGGATCAAAGTCTCGCAGGTGCATCGGTTGAGTCGCAACTCCCTGACAGTCCAATTCCAGCATTTGATTAAAGTCGCAGTCATAGAGCCGTCCATCCCAGGCGATCGAGATCGTGTTGCGACACATCAAACCATTGACAGTCGCCGGATTGAAGGAATTAACCAACAATTCCATATACTCCTGCAAGTTGCCCGACTGCTCTAGCCATTCGAGATAGCGAGAGATCGGCATATTGTTGAGCGTGATCAAACGATCGAAGCGAATTCCGTAGTTTTTTTGCAGTCCGGCTTTCCATTCGGCTTCTAGCTTGGTCTGACCACTGGCCAAAAATGCCCCCACCGGATTGCTCATCAGCGTTAACTGACGATCGGGGTTTCCCTGTCCATAGCCAACCGCGTTGAGGCGGTGCAGAGCCTCGATCGACTTCTCAAAGGTGCCGTCGCCGCGTTGAGCATCGGTGTTGCGCTGGCGATAGTGAGGCAGAGAGCAGACGATTTCGACTCCACGATCGCCAAACCACTGGGGCAAATCTTCCATCCCAGGCAGCAGCAAAACAGTGAGATTGCAGCGATCGATGATGTGTTTTCCGCGCTCTACACACTGATCAACCAGATAGCGAAAATGAGGGTTTAGCTCTGGTGCGCCTCCCGTGATATCCACCGTGTGGGCTTCAGTCAGGTCAAGGGCGCGTAAACACAGGTCGATCGTCTCGCGGTTCATGTTTTCTTGAGTGCGATCGGGGCCTGCATCCACATGACAATGACGACAACTCATATTGCACAATTTGCCAATGTTGATCTGAAAAATTTCTAACTTGCCAGGCGTGAGTTTTTGCCAATCATTTGCAGCCAGCGTCTGGGAAAAGTCCCCGTCGTGGGGCGTTTTTGCTAGAGCGATCGCCGCTAAAACTTGGCGCTGATAGTCAGAAGACGATAACGGTGAGTGCCGCTTGAGCAGAGACGTAGGTTTAGATGCCATTTCTTGACGATTGGAATCGGAGGGCACGATCGGATCAGAAAATTCCATCACTCAAATAACTATGGAATAAGAAAATTAGGAATCTCTAATTACTATCAATATAGGCACTCAGGAACACCAATTGATTCACCATATCTTTTGCTGTTCGGATATCTATTAGTGTCAGTATTCCTCTTAGCTGTTGTCCCACTGAGTAACGTTATTGCCGCAGTACAATAATTCCTGCGTGATTGTGCTTTGTTGACAGGAATTCTCCATGCAAGCGGCAAAAATCTCGTCGATTATAGCTGTAGATGGCTCGCTCGTTTTCTGATGCCCAAGTAAGCTGATCCTCATCAGAACAACTCTGTTTACTGACATCCGCAACCGTGATCACGTCGATGTCTGCGCTGCGGAAGGCGGCAATCAGGGATTTGTTAAAGCTATCCTCATCGATGTATAAACGAATCTGGTTCACTGCCTCTGTGCCCTGTGTTCAGCTTCCAAAGGGTCGAACGCTGCATCATCGCTCATAATATCTGCATCGATCGTCTTCTGATTAGCGTAGTAGTAGGCTAATGCTGCATAAACTTCAGCCAATGTTAGGTATGGCTTCTCAGAAATAATGTCTTCTGGTTTCATCCCGGCATTGAAGTCGATCGCAATATTTTGCACAGTAGTTCGATGTCCAGCAATACGCGGACGACCACCGCAGACTGCGGGCGTTTGGATAATCAGCGTACCAATATCAGTAAGGGTTTGCATAGCAGACTGATCAAGACTTTGCCTCTATCATAGCCTGTCAAGATCGGACTCTCTTGCCACTGAGACTGAAGACCGCCTGACTATTGTGGCGATCGCTCTAGCATTGTCCGCGCTGTGAGTGCTGCACTCGATTTTAGTGCGATTCCTTGCGGGTCACTCGAAGCGATCGCCGACCTCACATCGTCAGTTTGTGGACGTGATCTAACATTTGCAAGCCATGAATCAGCGACGACCCGCCCCGGATAGCCGTCGCAACGTGGACAGCTTCGGTCATTTGCTCTAGGTCTGAGCCTTGCTGCAACGACTCCTTAGAATAAGCCTCAATGCAATAAGGACACTGAACCGTATGAGCCACCGCCAGCGCAATCAACGCTTTTTCTCGCTTTGACAATGCCCCTTCTGCAAACACGGCTCCATAGTAAGCAAAAAACTTCTCTGCTAACTCAGGGCTGCCCTCGGCAATGTGACCAAAATGGGGCAAGTGTTCGGGTTTGTAGTAGTTATCCATAGGGGTTCTCCTTCGATATGCTTAACTTAAACGAGTTGTCACAAATTTGGCGCTATTTATGAAACATTCTCTGGCGATCGCGGTCTCTCTGAGCTTAACGTTAGGGGCAGCGGTGCGGGCTGCCAATCCGACTCAGGTGCAAAAATTGCTCAACTCTGGCGACTGCGAAAACTGCGATTTGTCAAAGGCGAGCCTCTATAACTATGTGTTGGATGGTGTTAATTTAACAGGTGCTAATTTGAGTGCAGCAGCACTACAAGGGGCTAAACTCAACTCAGCCAACTTGAGCAATGTGAAGGGCGATCGGGCAAATTTAGCGCTGGTTCAGTTAAAAGGTGCCAACTTGCAGGGCGCAAATTTAACAAAAGCTAACCTGTTTGGCAGCGATTTAAGAAATGCCGATCTGTCGGGCGCAAACTTGCAAGAAGCGATTTTAGAAGGGGCCGATCTCAGAGGCGCAAATCTCAATCAAGCCAATCTTCAAAAGGCCAACCTTGTCAAGGCAAAAATGGCAGGCGCAACCCTAGAAGGGGCAAAACTTGGCGGCGCTAGAATGCCAGACGGCAGCGAATATAAGCAGAAGAAATAATTGAGATAAGTGGCTCTCTAAATCACTTAATTGCGAGCCTACTTTAAACGATTGAGCGATTAATATATCTCTCAAAAATACGATCGGGAGAAGATGGCTCTTTTGAGTCACCTTGATCTAGCTCAAATATCCTACCCGCAAATGTGAATTCGTTTACAAGGTCGAAAAAAGACCGTCCTAAATATTTATAGTCTTCCGCAAAGCTATCCGAAGGTGAATCCCAAACTCCCAAATAGCTGTCATAGCTACTATCTAGGTTGCTATAGGTTCTCAAATCCCACATAAACATACAACTTCCCGAATCATCTCCAAAATAAAAAGAATTTTGTATAAGGTCTACTTTTAGAAAATCTTCCTGAACGCTACTTGATGGAAAATCAGATATATTTTTTATCGTCAAATAGAGTAGTTCCTGCTGAAGAATCAAGGTGTCTGTTGCACAATATAAATTGACACATTTTGCTGCTCTTCCGGTTCCAAAAACCTGACAAAACTCCTTGTAGTCTTGCGGTAGCAGAAAACCATGCTTCTTTTCAAAAGCTAGAGCTTCTTCTAAGGTCAGTAATTCTATTCCCGAAGGTTCATCAATAATTTCAATAGAGCTAGCTAATTGATACCAATCTTCTAGTGCCATGTCACCTTTAATCTCCACCCAGTTTTAACGCGATTGAGTTAACAAGAGAAACTACTAAACTTAGAGCCACAGCACGAAATTTCGCAGACAGTTGTTTGGTGACTCAAGACTCTCGTTCGGTTTGAACGCCAGCCACCCGATCGGGGATATCTTCGGGCAACAGTGTCGTCAGCAACTCATCGCTCAGAGACGAAAGAACGGCTAAACGATTGGCTTGTCGTTCCAGACTTTTCTCAAACAAATTGCGAACCAGTCTCGCGTTGCCAAAAGTTTTATCGCGATGTTCATACAGATCGGTGAACAGGTTTTGCAGCTTTTCACTACTGCCCGGAGCCAGATTGAAATGACTTTTGCCTGCCATTTTTTCAAAAATAGAGAGCAACTCTTCGGGCTTGTAATGATTGAAATAAAAATAGCGATTAAAGCGCGATTCTAACCCTGGATTGGACTCAATAAAGGTCGTCATTTCATCGGTGTAACCTGCCACAATTACGACCAAGCGATCGCGGTGATCTTCCATGCGTTTGAGCAACACATCGATCGCTTCTTGCCCAAAATCGCGCCCCGATTCTCCGGGCACCAGCGCATAGGCTTCATCAATAAACAGCACGCCATTCAGCGCTGATTTAATCAGATCATCCACCTGTTTTGCAGTTTGACCGACGTATCCCGCCACCATGCCAGAGCGATCGGTTTCGACCAAGTGCCCTTGAGACAAAAACCCCAGTCCTTTATAAATGCGCCCCATCAATCGCGCCACGGTAGTTTTTCCCGTTCCGGGCGGGCCACAAAAAACCGCGTGAAGAGAAACCGTTGTTTTAGCTAAACCCCGCTGCGATCGGATCTTTTGCACCTTGAGAAAATTGGCTAGCGTTTTCACTTCTTCTTTGATGTTGCTCATGCCTGTCAGGTCATTGAGTTCGGCGAGGGCTTCTTCTAAGACGCGATCGAGATCAGCCGAAGTCTCAGCGATCGGAGTCACAGGCAGACCTTCTTGAGCCGCGTCTAACGGGCGATAAGAATGGAGTTCTTGCCAAATTAACGAGAGTGCTTCTAAATCTTGCAAACTGACCGTGCCATCAGCTTTGACGATCGCTTGAGCAAATTTATAGATCGCGTTGGTGGCATCACCGAGATAGTGAGTTCCCTTTTCTTCATCTAGTCGATTTAAGATCGATGGCAACTGAAATGAGTCAGAAGGCTGATTTTGGGTGAGATCTAAGATCAGTTGCAGCGCTAATTTCTGACCTGCGAGGCGATCTTCAGGCGATCGCTCCCATCGGTTAATGGCTGCGTCTAGCTTGTCGGCATCGCGTTTTATCAACGCATAAATCACGAGATAAGCCAACAGTTCTGCTGTCCTCACTTGACCGCTGCTGCGCCCGCATAGCTGAATCAGTTTGGCTAAATCGAGCAAAATAACGTCGGCCAACGCTGCCTTCATCTCTAAGAGCGGCATTAGGGATTTATAGAGCAGATTTGCTTCTTGTTTGAGCAGCCTGGAATCCATAAAAAACGAGAACTATTTGATAAAAGGTGTAGGTTGCATTCAGTTGAAACTACCATATAGAACTGGTTTAAGGACAAAGATAGATGAAAAAATGGCAGGCATGGATTTTACCGCTCGTGGCGATCGGGCTAACTCAGCCAGTTTTGGCCGTGCCGATCACGCTCAGGCTCCTACAGCTAAATGATGTCTACGAGATTACGCCGATCGAGGGCGGCACACGGGGTGGATTAGCGCGAGTCGCCACTCTGCGTCAGCAATTGCTCAAAGAAAATCCTCGCACTTACACCATTTTGGCAGGTGACTCTTTTAGTCCCTTCTGCGTTGGGGACGGCGCAAGTCAACGGCAAGCCGATCGCCGGGGAACAAATGATTGCAGTGATGAACGCAGTCGGATTTAATTACGCTACGTTTGGCAATCATGAATTTGATTTGAGCGAACAATCATTTTATCAACGCTTAAAAGAATCGCGGTTCACCTGGTTTTCAAGCAATGTTTCCGATGCGTCAGGCAAACCGTTGGCAGGGGTGCCGCGATCGGTGGTTTTCTCAGTTGCCAGCGACCCCAACCCCACCGGAAAGCGTGAAGTCTTGCGGGTTGGGCTAATCGGCTTGACGTTAGACAGCAATCACCCCAACTATGTGAGCTTTAGCGACCCGATCGCCGCCGCTTCTGAGCAAGTGCGCGCCCTCAAAGGTCGGGTAGACATGATCATCGCAGTGACTCATCTGCCCCTCGAACAGGATCAGCGCCTCGCGCAAACCATTCCAGAAATAGACTTAATTTTGGGCGGCCACGAGCACGAAAATATTCAGCAATGGCGCGGTCGAGATTTCACGCCGATCTTTAAAGCAGATGCCAACGCTCGGACGGTTTATATTCACGATTTGACCTACGAGACCACAACTCAAAAACTCAAAATTGTCTCTCGACTTCAGCCCATTACCGATGCGATCTCTGACGATCGCCGCACCGCCGAGATTGTTAAACAATGGCTCGATCGGGGGTTTGCAGGCTTTCGGGCCAAAGGCTTTGAGCCAGATCAAGTCATCGCCACCACTCGCGAAACGCTGGATGGATTAGAAGAAAGCGTGCGCGATCGCTCTACTAATCTGACGGATCTGATCGCCACAGCCATGTTAAAAGAAGCAGGCAACGCCGATCTTGCTCGTCTTTAACGGTGGCGCAATTCGCATTGATGATTTGCTGCCAGCCGGGCCGATCACTCAATATGACGTGATTCGGATTTTGCCCTTTGGCGGCAAAGTGCTGTCTGTGGAGATGCCAGGGAGTTTAATCAAGCGCGTCTTAACGCAGGGGCAAGCCAATCGAGGAACGGGGGGATTTTTGCAAACCGCCAACGTCACCCAAAACCAACAAGCATGGCTCATTAATGGGAGAGCGATCGTAGACACCCAAACCTATCGAGTTGCGGTCAATGATTTTCTCATGTCGGGTCGCGAGACGGGATTAGACTTCTTGACGTTGAAACAACCGGGCGTGAAACTCGTCTCGGAAAAACGAGACCTTCGATTAGCGGTAATCGACCAGCTTAAAGCGGGCATGACCTCAGAAAAAGTCCTCATGCCAACCCATTAAACTAAAAGCAGGAAGGGATTGGTCAAAAAATCTCTTGCTCTTGATGAATGAACCTTAGCCAGGAGTCCGTTTTATGACCACCACGACTCAAAAGTTCACCTTTGAAGAATATCTCGTCTACAGCGACGGCACAGACACCCGCTATGAACTCGTCGATGGAGAACTCGTCCCTATGAGCCTAGGCACCGGAAAACATGGAGCTATTATTCGCTTCCTGACTCGTCAGTTTGAAGACAACATCAGCCAATCAGGACAGCCTTGGGTTGCTTTATCATCACTAGTTGGCGTTCGATCGCCCCGCGGCCGAAGTTGGGAGACCTCCCGCATCCCCGATGTCACCGTTTTGCCGATCGCCCAGTGGGAAGCCATGGCAAACCGAGAAGCGGTGATCAACTTCAATGAGCCGCCGCCTATTTTAGTGGTCGAGGTCGTTAGCCCTTCTAGCAAAACCGACGATTATCGCTCTAAGCGCGCTGAATATGGGCTGCTAGACATCCTCGAATATTGGATCGTAGACCCGTTAGCAGGCAAAGTGACCCTTTGCGTTCTCGATCAGGGCTTTTACGATTTGACAGAATATCAGGACGATCGCCCCATTCAGTCGCCCATTTTTCCGGGGCTGGCGCTCACTGCCGCTCAAATCCTGGCCGCTAAACTGTGAATACAGAAAATTTTATTGTGAATAGAGAGTTAATGGGTCGATTTAATTTTTTAACGGGCGCGATCGCGTCCCCTACCTGGCTAGCCTGCTTGCTGCTCGGAATCATGGCAACCTCCACAAACGCGGCCCCACCCAACTCAGTCTGTCAGGCTCCGGCTCTATCTCGCCTCGTGCGTCACAAAGTCGCGGCAGGCGAAACTTTGGAAGGGATTGCTCGAAAATATAATCTAATTCCTGCAACGCTGATGGGCATGAACCCAGTGTTGAGAACAGGGAACGCTCCGATCGGAGCAGACATTCTCATCCCTCCCTACAATGGCATTCGAGCCGAAGTTGCAGTCGGTGAGAGTTTGCGAAGTGTGGCGGCTCACTATAGAGTGCGGCCCGATGTGTTGTTTGAGATCAACGGCTGTCAACCTGCGCCCAGAGTGGTGTTTGTGCCGGGGGTCAATTGGTCGCCTTTAGAAGAACAATCTGCTCCCCAAGCTAATTCTGGCGAGTTATCGGGCTATCCGCTCTCGGCTAACGCCAGCGTGGTTCTCGGCTATGGGTGGTATCTCCCGACCGGACGCGATCAGCCCGTGTTTCATACCGGATTGGATCTCGCGGCAGCCCTGGGCGCACCTGTTTTAGCGATCGCAGATGGCACGATCGCCTTTGCAGGGCAGCAAGGAGCCTATGGAAATTTAGTGGTGATCAACCATCAGCAGGGCTATCAAACTCGCTATGCTCAGTTGGGCACGGTCAAGGTCAAAACAGGGCAAACGGTGAAACGCGGAGCCACGATCGCCACCGTAGGCAAAACCGGAACGCCTAGCTCTAGTGCCCCCCACTTGCATTTTGAAGTGCGATCGAACTCTAAACTTGGTTGGGTAGCAGAAGATCCCAAACCTATTAGACGCTAAGTGAATCTGTCCGCGCATCCTCTCCGTACTACGATCTTAGTGGACACCGATGAAAACTAGAATTAATGAATTTGCCAGTTGTCATACTCTCTTGCAGGGCTAGAGGGTCGAGGCGGAGACCGCTATGACGATCAAAATGACTCAGTTGGGCACGGTCAGAGGTCAAAATTCTGGAGGGCAAACGGTTGACTACAAACCCGCTAACGGAATGGAGCACGATCGCTACCAGGTCAAAACCGAATCAGGCATAACGCCTAACCCAGTGGTTGCCCCGAGTTGTGGGCAGTAACGACCAAAACTTCATTTTGAACTGGCGCAGTGATCACAGACAGCAACATTAACTATGCGATCGCAAACTCTTACAGCCGCCGCTTAAGCCGAACAACAGTTTTGTATGGCATTGAGATCGAGATGTCTTGACCAAAATCCTCCCAACAATGGAACTCTACAGACTGTTGGCTTGCAATAAACTTGGAGAGCTCTGGCTGTCTCTAATTCGACAATCGTGCTAAGAAAATTGCCAGGCTACCCAAAGCTAAGGGCTGGCTGTGCCGATCGAGGGTAGAGGTCGGTAAATTGTCTGTTGTAGCGAGAGAGCAACATTAGATAAGCTTCCATCTTTGGGAGCTTATCTAGTGGCAATTCTAGCTAGTCCACAGTCTTTTAGATAGAGCAATCAAAAAACTATTTGAAGGCTGAATAATATGACGTGGGAGTCGCAGCGATAAACATCTCTGTCTAGCGAGAGAGGAAAGAAGCTTCTAAAGGTAGACAGAGCAATGGGTGTGTTGCCCATAAGATTTTCTCAAGTAGAGATCACCCTTCAAAAGAGTGACTTGCTGCTGAGGATATTTTAACTTTTGTCTAAATTTGCTAGAGGCTGAGTAATGCACCAGTTACGTGTCGTAATTATCGAAGATCATGATCTAACCCGCATTGGACTAAGATCGGCGCTTCAGCAGCGAGAAGACATTGAGGTCGTCGGCGAAGCCAGAGATGCCAAAACAGGGCTGATGCTGTTAAGGTCAGTGCCGTCAGATGTCGCGATCGTCGATGTGGGTCTGCCTGACATGACCGGGATCGAACTCACTCAGCAGTTCAAACGGTTTCAGCAGGCCGGAGAAGCGATCGCCACCAAGATTCTGATCATGACCATGCAGGATAATGAAGACACGGTTTTGGCGGCTTTTGCGGCGGGTGCCGACTCTTATTGCATGAAAAATGCCACGATCGACCAATTGACTGAAGCGCTCAGAACCACTGCTGAAGGCAACGTCTGGATTGATCCGGCGATCGCGCGCATCGTGCTGCAACAGTCTCAAAAAGCTTACGCCAACGCAGGCGTGAATGCTGCACCTAACACCATCACGATTAATGGGTTATCTGAAAAAGATGGTGATTTTATTCCGGCTTACCCTCTCACGGTTAGAGAGTTAGAAGTCTTGGCGTTAATCGTCGATGGATGCAGCAACGCTGAGATTGCGGCCAAGCTCTACATCACAGTCGGCACTGTCAAAACTCACGTCCGCAACATTCTCAACAAACTCGGAGCCGACGATCGGACTCAGGTTGCCGTCCGCGCTTTGAGAACAGGGCTGATTCGATAGCGATCGTCAATTGGGAAGTCTCTGTTGATTGCAACGGGTGAGAAAGGACTTGTTTGCCTGGGTGAACGCCTCGAACCAGACAAAATTGAGGCAGCCCAGATCGACCAGGAGCAATCCACCAGTGGGCAAGCGCTCGATCAGGGTATCGTTCCACGGGTGGTCGTGAACCTGAGCAACAGCACTGTATCAACTAATGGGCATTGCCCCTACCCAAATAACCGATCTCATATAATTCACGCCCCTCATCGAAAATATCCCTGCCTGCGCCAAAAGCGATCGACGCGCTCCTCCCACTGCTCCCAATAGTCCGTCATCGCCTCTGGCTCAAACCAAAACACCTCGGCAGGCATTTCTGGAATCGCCACCACCAGCAGCGCATGGCGCAAATTTAAGTCATAGTCTTGATAAAGCTGGTTGACTGCCCCGCAATAGGCCGCCAACTGCAAGGGATAATCATATAAGCGATCGACCGTTTGTTTCGGCTTATCCGCCGTCTTCCACTCACAGATGCAGGGCGTGCCTTCAAAACTGGCAACACAATCTACTACGCCTCCATAGCGCAGTTCGTCGTGAAATATTTGACCCTCGACTAACCGAACGTGCTCGATCGCTTTTACGATCGGTTCCAGACTTTCCCAATAGGGGCGCACCGCTTCGGGGCACGGAGTCGTCTCACCTTGAAGAAATCGCTGCACATGGCGATGGGTTCCGGTGCCGCGCCGACTGGCTGCCCGCGTGATTTGCGAGGCTTCCTCAACTCCGATACGCTGCTGCCAGTCGAATAGGGCTTTGCGCTGCTCTGGCGGTTTAGTCGCGTTGAGAATCGCCGTCACACTGGGAACACGATCGCCGCGATCGGTGACATAATATTGCCGCCCTGCTTCTCGCACCTGTTTTGCTTTATAAGCAGGGAGCCAATCATCCCTCATCCGTCGCCTCCTATCGGCAGCGTAAACCAAAATCTTGCCCCTTTCCCCAAGTGGCTGATGGCTCCAATCTGCCCGCCGTGAGCGGTGATAATCTGCCGACAGAGATAAAGCCCTAGCCCGATGCCTGCCGATCGCCGTGCTCGTGGGCCGCGGGCATAGCGATCGAACAAATGCTCACAGTCTTCGGGCTTCATGCCAATGCCGTTGTCTTGAATCTCGCAGTACACTAAGTCAGCATTGACGGTTGCCCTCAAGGTCAGAGCTAGCCCAGGTGGATTGTGCTGAAGGGCGTTTGTAATCAGGTTTTCAAACACTCGTTGAAGCTGGATGCGATCGACCGTGACAAAGGGTAGGGTCGGCTCACTCTGATAGGCTAAGGTGGCCTGATTCTCTAAAATCAAAGGCTCTAAATCTTCAATGACGGTTTTCAGGAATGCATCTAGTTGAAGAGATTCATAGTGCAAAACTATGCCTTTGCGATCGCTAGAATGGGCTTCTAAAAGTGAGTGAATCAGATCAAGCTGACGATCGCAACTGTGGGAGATGCGGTGTAATATTGAGCGAGCAACTGGGATGATCTCTGATTTATTTGAGCCATGTTTGAGCAGATTTTGAGTCACGATCGCCAGCCCCATCATCGGAGTTCTTAAATCATGGGAGACAGCGTGCAAAAAATCTTCTTTAAGCTGACTGAGTTCTTGAAGTTCATGCATTTTTTGTTGCAGTTCGGCAGTGCGTTGGGCAACTTGGCGCTCTAGCCCGGCGTTGAGCCGCTGAATCTGCTGATAGAGTTGGGCAATTTCAGTAATGTCATGGGTCACACTCAAGACGCAGGGCTGATCCTGAATATAAATCACCTCAGCCGAAAAGAGCGCAACGATTTTTTCTCCTGATTTCCTTAAAAAATCTAGCTCTGAGTTGCGAACAAATCCTTGCTTTTGCAGCAGTTGAATGATTTTGACCCGATCGTCGAGATTTGCCCAAATGCCAAGTTCTGAAACCGTGTACCCGATCACCTCTTCTCTTGAGTAGCCGACGATCTCGCAGAAGCGATCGTTGACTTCAAACAGTCGTCCTTCGGGTAGGGTCGTGAGGGCGATCGCGCTGGGGCTACAGCGAAATGCGATAGCAAACTTTTGCTCTGAGTCTCGCAGGCTCTCGTCACTGGAGGGCAGATGAATGAGCAGTTCTCTGAGTCGTGCAAACGCCTCGTCGTCTCGGCAGCAGTCTTGCAAGGCTTGAAGATAGTCAACCGCTGACATCATAAGGGGGGGCTTTTGACGAATCAGTGCTCTGAATTCTAGTCTGGGCAGTGATCTTGCAGAGAGCGCTTGAGTCAGACTTGATAGCGATGATGGGAGAAACTAGCTTTGCTATCTTGCTGTCAATCATACGGTAGATGGGCAGCCAGTTTAGCGAAAATATTTCGTAATCTACAAAGACGGCTGATTTGAACTCATTTAAGGCCTCATTAATAGGCTGATTTAGAACCACTTCTCAAAGTGTCATAGTTCTGGAAACATCTCTCTTTTGTCCAAGGTCTTGGGATACATAAAGGTGGACAGAGTGGGCGTTAAAAATCTGCAATCTACAACGATATTTCAGAAAAGATTACAAATCTATCTGTAGTCAGATGACAAGATTTCTTAACCCATTCACTGTCTATTTGATCAAGTTAAAAATTAACGCAATCAGTTGGGAACGACTCATATGTCTATCGCTTTTAAGTCTGGAACTGCTCTCTTACTCACCTTGGGCATCACGGCATCTGCAACGGCTCCGATCGTGATTTCTGCGCCTGCATTTGCTCAAACTACTTTCTCTGATGTCTCTTCAAACTATTGGGCAAGTAGCTTTATTCAAGAGCTAGCCTCCCGGAATGTCATCAAAGGGTTCCCCGATGGCTCGTTTCGCCCCAATGACCCAGTGACCCGTGCTCAGTTTGCTGCCATGATTCGTCAGGCTTTTCCCAATGCGCCCAAAGTTCGGAGCGCGATCAACTTCACCGATGTTCCGACTAGCTATTGGGGCTATGAAGCCATTCAAACAGCTTATGCCAGCGGCTTTTTGGCAGGCTATCCCGGTGGTTCTTTCCGCCCCGGTGAAAACATTCCTCGCGCTCAATCGCTGGTTTCTCTAGCCAACGGGCTGCAATATGCCAGCACGGCCCCGGCTGACACCACGCTGCAACTCTTCCGCGACGCGGCTGACATTCCGGGCTATGCGCGAGGCAGCATCGCCGCCGCCGCCGAACGCCGCATTGTTGTCAACTATCCCGATGTGCAGTTGCTCAACCCCAACCAGGTGGCGACCCGCGCTGAAGTGGCTGCTTTTATCTATCAGGCGTTGGTGAGCACTGGGCAGGTTTCCGCGATTCAGTCTCCCTACATTGTGGGTCAGGCCGTTACGCCTCAGCCCCAGCAGGTGAAAATTCCGGCGGGCACCTCAATTCCTCTCCGCTATGCAAAAGCTGACAAGATTTTGCTCGCTAAGAATGAGCCAAACCCGACCCCCATCACCCTTGAGGTGGCTCAAAACATCGTTACCTCTACTGGGGCCGTGCTGATTCCGGCGGGCAGTCAGGTGTCAGGTCAACTGGTGGTGGCCAATGGTCAGGCGCAGTTTGTTGCGAGTCAACTGACGGTGGCCAATGGTCAACCGATCGCGATCGAGGCCACGTCTAACGCCATTACCGAAACCGAAACCGTCCGGCGCGGTGCCAATGTTGGCTCGATTATCAAAGATGCTGCTTTAGGTTCTGCGGCCGCAGCGGGAATCTCGGCAGTGACGGGCGATCGCAACATCAAAGCTGGAGAAGTCTTGATCGGCACAGGGGCCGGTGCCCTAGCAGGTTTGATCTTCGGCAGCGATAAAGTTGATCTGATCTCTATCAAACCCAACGCTGACCTAAATCTGCGACTCAATAGCGATCTGGTCTTGCCCCGATAGACACCCAGGGATTATGGATTAAACAAAACCAGCCCCCGCCCTAGCGCAGCAGACCCAGTACGGGCACGGCACTGCCGTGCCCCCTAGACCCTGCCAGTCACCAAGCCTAATTAATTCACAACCTCCCCCAAGAACGAAACCATCAGGCATCTAATTCATCCCTTCTGTTCGCAACGGCTAGTTTCACCACAAACGTTGTCCCTTGCTCTTTGGGCGGCTGGTCAGAATGATCTGAGATCCAGTCCCCCGTTTGCATGGGGCTAAAGACTTCAATTTCGCCGTGCATTTGCTCTACTAAGCGACGAGCGATCGCTAGCCCCAAACCCGTCCCCGGAATCTCGGTGCTTGCCTGCACCCCGCGATAGTGTCGCTCAAATAAATGAGGCAGATCTTGCGGTGGAATGCTGTGCCCAGTGTTGGTGACGCGCAAAATCACCCGATCGTCTTGGGCATCGGCTCGAATATGCACCTGTCCGCCGGGCGCAGTGTATTTGAGCGCATTGTCAATCAAATTGCTCAACACCTCGCGCAGCGCCCCCTGATTTGCCCACACCAACGGCAAATTGGCTGAAATCGATTCTCGGATTGCTAAGTCTTCTTCTTGGGCGATCGCTTCGGCCGACTTCAAAAGGGGCTGCAAAATTTCGGTGACTGAGCAAGCTTCTAACGTCAGACTTGAACCCGTCAAAACTCCCGCCGGAAGTAATGGAATCGGTCGATCGACCCCAGATAGCGGGTCTTCACCAACCTCCACTGATATCAGGTCTATCTCTTCTAGATCAATAGCCCGATCGAACTGCTGCAAGAGATCTTGTAAGCGATCGCTCTCTCGCACAACGCTGGTTGCGACTTCTCGATTAGAGTCTTCAGGTCGCAAGCGCCTTAATAAAAGCTTGCCAAAGGTGCGAAGTGCCGTCAGAGGATTTTTAAACTGATGCAGCAAATTATCTAGAACGTCATGCTGCTCATTCTGCAAAAGTCTCTGCTGACGGCGAGTTTGCTCTAGCCACTGAGCGCGTTGATCCATCACGCAGGCGAGGGCGATCGTGGCAGCCACTCGCTCAATCTGGCTACGTTCCCACGTCGTCCACGGGCGATCGCTGCGCTCAGTCACTAACAGACCCAAAACCATCCCTTCATGAATTAGCGGCAACACAATCTGCCGTTGCTCTACCAGATGATTTTGAAGAGGCTGAGACACGGCAGAACCAGTCTTTGGCTTGTCAGCAGCAGTCAGCGGTTTAGGAGCGCGCAAGCTGGCCGAGATCTGGCGAGGGGTTGAAGCCAAAACCTCAGCGGCTGGAGGCAGCACAAACTGACTCGATTTTTCTAGGGCTACCGACTCAGGGTAGGCCGCTACTGGCACAATCTGGGCTTCAACGCCCTCGACCAATTCATCAGTCAAATAGACCGCGCTCAGAGAAGCTCCCAACAGTTGAGTCAGCAGAGCAACTTGCGATCGACACAACGCTACAAATTCTGAACTGGTCGGCATCAACACGCCCTCAGATACCTCGGCTTAAATTAAGATTGACTTAAGCATTGAACCCTCGTAAGTTAGTAGTAGCGGCATCACTCCACGCTAGCACTCTAGATTTTAATCAATGAACGGACTAACGCTGCTGGCTCAATGTCAGTCTATATTGCCCGTTCAACGTGTCATTCTATAGTTTAGGAGCGTCCCTACACGCAGTTACAGCCGATAAGTTTGAGGTCAGCAAGCGCCAATTTAAGGCGTTCTGAGTGCGCTCTTGAAGCCATCTTGCCGAAAGCTTAAAATTTTGTATCGTTGCGTTAAGGGAAGTTGATATCTGGGGCCAGAGCCGCTATACTTGCGACGGCTTTTGTAACGATCACTACAACTTGACAGTTGAGATTAAGGAGGTAAGGGGTTTGGCAAGGAGACGTAAGCGTAAGAGTCGGCGGCGGCAAGAAGGGCGCAGAATCTTAGAACATGTGCCTCAATACAGCATCGAGTGTGGCGAAGACAAACCTGTCACGGCGGCTCGAAAGTTCATTCATTCCGAAGGCATTCTTCCTCCCGCACTGTTGCTGGTCAAGAGAAACGAGCATACCACAGATCGGTATTTCTGGGCTGAGAAGGGGCTTTTTGGGGCGCAATATGTCGAAGAAAATCATTTTCTGTTCCCCAGTTTAAAAACTAACGACGACGAGCTAGAACCTATTGGGGCTTCTCCAAAGAGTCATTAGAGATCAGCATCCTCCCTCTCCTCCCTCGTTTAGCCAGACTGTCGCTTTGATCGGTTGAACGTCATGGGAAACGGTTAAAGTGCTGATTAAGCTGAGTAAACGGTTGATTCACTCAGTAGGTATCAGTAGGCAGAACTGCGCTTCGGATGATTGTAAAGTCTGAGAACGATCGTTAAAATCTGTCTCAGGCTAGAGATAGTTCGTTGGGTTAGTTCTGCACAGTCTGTCTCATCAAAAGCCCCCTCAAGCTGAGAACCTTGAAGGGGCTTCTCAACAAGATGGTTAGGCGACCGTTTTTAATCCTAAAACGCGCTGTAGCGCTGCCAGCTCGTCGCGGTGGGCAGTGACGGTAATCAGGCTTTTGCTCGCTGCATCAGGCACCGACTCGATTTTGAGGGAGACTTGCTCCGATCGCCCGGCCCCTTGCCAATAAAATACTCCTGCCAAGGGAGACAGGAGCAGTAGACTCAGCCAAAGTTTAGACTGATCTGGAAGTAGGTAAGACAACATCAAGACGAGGCACAGGGCCCCGGTTGCCGCCATCGAAACTAAAAAGCCTGCCATAAACAGGCTAGGGCGCACTCTGCCCTCAAAGGTGACTTCATTCTGGGCGGCATCTAGTGATGTGACGCGATAAGCGCGCTGATCAAAATATTGCCGCAGTTGAGTTAACAGAGAGACTTCTGATTGGTCAGAGGTCAGTTTGAGCACCTGAGTTCGATCTTTGACGGATGCTTTAATGAAAAAGACCAGCCCGATCGTCATCAAAATGGTCAGAAAAAAAGTAGAGGGAATGACCGAGGTAATCATTAAATCAGCCAGGTTGTAAAAGCGTCCTGTCTCCTCCAGTTTAGTCAACAATGGATAACTTTTAGAACCTGGATAGTTTATCGCTCTGAGCCACTGGCTTGAGGCATTTGACTGGGGTGATCACGCTTGACGGCATAATCTTGCCAAAGCCTGGCCAGGTCTTGTGCTTGAGGCATTGCCTCAGACCGGATCTGATACATCCGGCGAGGGCGACCTCTGCCCTCTACTTTTTTCCAATAGCCTGTGACCATCTCTTCGTCTTCAAGAAACTTGAGGGCGCTGTAGAGCACCGTGTCTGAAAGACGATAGAGGGGATGTTCTGATTCCAATAATTGGATCAGTTCAGTTCCGTAAGAATCGTCCCGCAAGAGAACTGCAAGAACGTAGCATACCGCCAACTCTTTGTTGAGATAAAAGGGTGGTGGGTCTTTAAAAAATTGGTAAATATCCTCAAATTTCATCTGTCTCAATCCAGGCATATGGCAAAACGACGTAACTCTGATGGCTTGAAGAAGGGAACAGTCAGACCAGGAGAATGAAGCACCCTAACGTTAGCAGTTGCACCTCTAGGTTTGCCTTCCTTCAAAAGGGTTAAATTACCCTGAGCGTGAAAAATTGCAGTGAAACCATAGAGCACGATCGTTGAGTGACGTTTACAAAGTGAATGGACAACCAAGCCCTTCAGAAAGGCCAGTTTATGGCACTTCTCAATAGGTTGGCGTTTCACTAAGACAACGCGGGGTTAGGGTCAGGCGAACCGGGAAAAGGTGCTCAAGCACCAAGACTTTCATCACCTTATCGGCAAAATGCGACACAGATGTCTAATTGACATAAACACAGTGTGTCTCAGATGAAACTGCGCTTAACTTGAGCATCTACTCCTCATAACTTGCTCAACCACTTTTTAATCATACAACTTCATTCTAATGATGATTTCTTAATTTGTGGGTGAGAAAGTAAATTATGATGACATTTGCAAATCTTGCTGATTTACTTTTCTTATTGCGAATTAGTAAAGGATTTACAGTTACCGCTCGTTCTAACAGAAGCTTCTGAATTGTTAGTCATTTTCTTAACAGATTTTTTTCGCTAGCAAAAAAGTTTTTCGCGGCTGCTTCACTTTTTCGTAGAATAATCGAGATGTCATTATAGCTCTGATTAGAGAAAGATGGACTTTCGTTTGATAAAAACTTGCATTGTGCCGAGAGAGGGCGTTTGCAGTCCGATCGTGGCTGGCTCACCCATCTTTAACGCTCACGAAGATTAGGAATCGGCGCGTTAGCAACGTTTCTCAAAACGCTAGTTTTCTAAAATGGTTGCTTTTCGCAGAAATGCTGATGAATATTGACGCTTGCTCTAATCTATGCGTTTATAGCAGACACCTGCTCTCTGATTAAATTGAGGATTTTGGTGCTCGATCGTTGAGTCATTTTGCCTATAAACTTGTGCTCTAATTGACTAAATCTAAGGTTTAGCGATTGATCGAGTCCGTTGAGATTTTGAGGTTATGAGCCGAGCTTTGATCGTGAAAGAACAGCGATGGTAGGGTCAAGAGACGCATCATGGTTAGCGATCGTTCCTCGTTTTGATCTCGTTTTGAACGGCCCGATCGCGGCTTAGACTAACCCTGCTCGCAGCGCAACCACAGCCGCCTGCACCCGATCATCGACTGAGAGCTTATTCATAATGCCGCGAATGTGCGTCTTAATCGTATTGGGGCTGAGGTAGAGCGCGGTTGCAATTTCAGGATTGCTACAGCCTTCGACCATTAATTTTAAGACCTCTAGCTCTCGTGGCGAAAGTTGCCCAATGTTAGTGGCCGCAGAGGGAGGCTTGAGGTGCTCTACGACTCGGCGGGCGATCTGGGGATCTAAATAGGTAGCTCCTTCTTGGGCCGCCGATATGGCTGCAAGCAGTCGATTGATGTCAGAGCCTTTGATGCAATAGGCATCTGCACCGCTAGAGAGGGCGGCAATAATTTCAGTTTCTGCGGTGTGAGAGGTGAGCATCACGACCCGAACATTGGGTAACGCTGCTTTGATCTGCTGAGTGGCCGCGATGCCATCCATGCGGGGCAGACCGATATCCATCACGATCAGGTCTGGTTTTAGCCTGAGAGCCGCCTCAACGCCCAGATATCCATCGGTTGCTTGACCTACGATCGTCAGTTGAGGATAGTCTTCAAGCGATTGTTCTAAACCTAGCTGCATCATGGGATCATCTTCTATGATCAAAATGCGGAGGGCGGGAAACTCAATCGGGTTCATACATTTGCCCCTGAAGGAACACCTACACTCAAATAATAGTTGTAGCCTGAGTTAATTTCTCTGAGCAGGAAGATTTTTGTTTGGTCAGTTCTAGGGGAGTTGATCGGCGATCGAGCCTCAGCAGCGTTGCCATTCTCAAAGAGTGGAGATCAAACACCTGAGCCAATTTGAGATCTGTCACATCAAAAAGTAGACAAATTCGGTCGAGTGCTGCATAGTATAGAGGTGTGAGGAGCAAATCGAATCGAAAAGCCTCTGGAGTCGAAACACGGCAAGACGTCCAGAGGCTTTTTGCATGATGACCTTTTTACGATTGCCTTCACTTTTCTGCGACTGTCTAAGCGCTACAACACCTTTAGGCAGTTTTAGGATTGCTGTTTTAAGATCTGCCGCAATTGGTAAGTTCAAATGCCTTAACCATAGCTTAACTAAACCATTATCTAACTATTACCTAAGGTTTCTGTTGAGCACCCTGAATAGTCGGTAAATTTGACTGACGATCGGGAAGTCCCACAGCTTATATGCCAGCCTCAAATGATTGACGGAGCCTGTCTTCTGCCTGCACAGGCTATATCTGTTCCACTTGGCTGGTTAGTTCACCGTCGCTAATTTCTATAGGCTCAACGTTCAAGTTTGGCAACTCAGAATCTAGAATAGTCGAACATAGTTAATTTTTTACATTGTCTAAAAAATTAACTAGATTTGAATGGTTTAACCTGATGAAAACCTTTGAATATTCATAGAAATCGCGCTGGTGAGGTCAGTAGACCATCAAAAGAAGGGCAGAAATCCGGTTGGAAAATTTCTCTGCCTTGGATGCTGATCGTGCCGTTTATTGTGCAAGTTGTGACGGTTGTTGGGTGTGTGGGTTATCTCTCTTATCGCAATGGACAGCGATCGGTGGAAGATTTAACCAACCAACTTATGAACGAGTTTAGCAAGCGGATTGAACAAAAACTAACCAGTTATCTGATGACTGCTCACTTGGCAAATCAACTCAACAGTGATGCAATTCGTCGAGGTGATTTGAGGCTAGACTTCAATCGACCCGATCGGCAAAGAGAACAATATCTCTGGCAGCAAATGCAGTTGTTTAGTAACCTGACGTGGGTTACCCTAGGGGCTGAACAAGATGGTAGCAGCCTTGGAGTTTGGCGGCCCGGAGAGCATCAAAATCTACAGTTCTCAGTCTCCAACCGATCGACGCACTACTACGGCACTTACTATGACACTAATGAACAAGGAATGCTTACTGATCTACTCAGAGTAGAGCAACCCATTTTTGATGCTCGAACCCGCCCGTGGTATAAAGAAGCGGTTGCTGCCAAAACAGCAATCTGGACAAGTATCTATCCGGGCTTTACGCCGGGAACTGTGTTTATTGCCGCCAGTCAACCCCTCTACGATCGGGCCGGAACATTCATCGGGGTGAGTGCTTCTGATATTTCACTGTTGGGCATTCAAACCTTTTTGGCGCAAAACCCCGTTAGTCCTTCAGGAATGACGTTTTTGATTGAGCGATCGCGCAACGAATTAGAGGCACCGGGGTTGTTGGTGGCCAGTTCTAGCCAAGAGCCGCCCTTCCGCAAGGTTCCGGGTCAATCACCACGCCGGGTCAATGTGCTGCATAGCAAGACCCCATTGATTAGAGAAACTGCCCGATCGTTGCGTGAACAATTTAGTGATTTTGCCACCATTCAGGAGCAGAAAACTATCCGTTACAACCTCGACCAACAATCCCATTTTGTTCAAGTGGTGCCTTTTTCACAGAAGCCCGGTCTAGATTGGCTGATCGTGATTGTGGTGCCCGCGTCAGATGTAATGTCTCAAATTCATGAGGGAACCCAAGCAACCATCTGGCTCTGTGTCACGGCCCTCACAGGGGTGATTATTTTGAACACGTTGATCAGTCATTGGCTGGTTAAATCGATTAGAGGGTTGAGTCAAGCGAGTCAAAAGATTGCTCAGGGCGATTTTAGACATCAGGTGCAGGTTTCAGGGATTCGCGAGTTGTTTACGTTGGCGGTCTTGTTTAACCAAATGAGTCAAGAAATCCAGCAGTCTCGTCAACAGCTTGAAGATTATTCGCGATTGTTAGAACAAAATGTGAGCGATCGGACTCAAGCGCTTCAGCAGGAAATTGAACATCGGGCGGCGGCTGAGGTGGCTCTTCAAGCAGCTAATCAAGAGCTTCAGCGTCTAGCTTATTTAGATGGGCTGACTCAAATTGCTAATCGACGACGGTTTGATGAGCGGCTAATGCAAGAATGGCAGAGAATGAAACGCGATCAATTGCCGCTGTCGTTGATTCTCTGTGATATTGATTATTTCAAACAATATAACGATACCTATGGGCACCAGGTGGGCGACGATTGTCTGTGCCATGTGTCTAGTGCCATTGCTGCGGCGGTGCGCCGTCCTTCTGATTTGGCTGCTCGCTATGGGGGCGAAGAGTTTGCGGTGCTGTTACCCAACACTGATTTGGCAGGAGCTAGAGAGGTGGCGATCGCGATTCAATCTCACATTCGAGACTTAGCGCGACCCCATCAACGGTCTGAAGTGAGCCATTTTGTGACGGTCAGTTTTGGGGTTGCCAGTCTGATCCCTAGCGAGGAAACTGCCCCAGAACAATTGCTGATGCAGGTAGACCAAGCCCTCTATCGAGCCAAGAGCGAAGGGCGCGATCGCATTTGTTAGCTGATTGCGTGGAACATTGCACACACGCTTATTTGTGACGAATAAACTCGTAAATCTTCAAATATTTCTCGGTTGAATTAGGCAACAGCCTACACTAGAACGCGGCATGAAGACTCTGCGCGAATGCTCTACGGCGTTATTAGACTTCCTGTGCCGACGACTGAAAATCTAGAATTTTGGAATATAGACTATCTACTGATTCTTGTGCAAAAAGTTCATCCTTCAAGTTGAGATAGTTACTCCCTCCTAAATTGCAGGCTGCCCAAAACCGAGCCACCTCGGATGGCTCCATATTTGATAGAAGAATTTGTAATCCTTCCTGTAAGATCTGTTGTTCACTCTTTACTTGGATCATCGCTGCTGATCTCCAAAACAAAATTGACAGAATTCATTACGTTCATCGCTAGATTTAGACACCGATTAATGAGTCGATCGCCCGACCACAAGCTTATTTGTGACGAATAAACTCGTAAATCTTCAAATATTCCTCGGCCGGATTGTGCCATGAATAGTCATAGTTCATCCCTTGAATGACCAGTTGTTCATACTCTTCGGGGGCGTGTTGATAAAGCCCGATCGCTCTATCCATCGCCGATTCTAGGGCTTTTTCGTCGGTTTGGTAGAACACATAGCCGTTGCGTTTTTGGGGCGGCTGACTGGAATCATAGTCTCGATCGAAGACTGTATCCAATAAACCACCAACGCCTCGCACGATCGGAACGGTGCCATAGTGCAGCCCAATCATCTGCGTCAATCCGCATGGCTCATAGTTGCTAGGGACGACAATCATATCGGCTCCGGCATAGATTAAATGAGATAATTCTTCGTTGAAGCCTAACTCTAAATGACAGTCGGGATTCTCATTGAGAAATGCTTTTTCGTGCTGAAACTTGGCATTAATTCCCGGCTCGGTTGCTGACCCCAATAAGACAAACTGTGCCCCTTTTTTGAGGGCATAATAAATCGCGTGATGAACAAGATGAACACCTTTTTGCTCATCTAACCGCCCGATATAACAAATGAGCGGCTTATCTGAATCTTGCAGCAACAGACGCTCTCTCAACGCCTTTTTATTTTTTGCTTTGGCGGTCAAATCATCTTTGCTGTAGTGAGATGGAATGTAGCGATCGCTCTCTGGGTTCCAAAACTGATCGTCAATGCCGTTGAGAATTCCCGAAAATCGCTCTTCGTTGAGGTGAATCGTGTGACTCAACCCACAGCCAACTTCGGTGTAGTGCGCTTCCCAAGCGTGATGGGGGGACACCGTATTGACAAAATTTGAGTAGACAATGCCGCCTTTCATCACATTGAGCGCGAAAGGATTGAAGTTATCGCGCAAGCGATCGTATTGAAAATAATAATCCTCTTGATTTAGCCCAGTGGCTTTAAGAATGTCACTTCCAGTAATGCCCTGATGCTTGAAATTGTGAATGGTATAGCAAACGCGCTGATCAGCCATGCCATGATATTTATAAATCTCGAACAACATCACGGGAATTAATCCCGTTTGCCAATCGTGGCAGTGGATCACATCCGGTCGTTTATTGCTTCTGAGTAAGAATTCTAAAGCGGCTTTGCTAAAGAAAGCAAACCGCATCGTGTCATCTGAACTGCCATAGTAAACGCCGCGATCGAAGAACCCTTCTTCTGACTTAGGCTTGATAAAGAAACACAATCGCCCATGCACCCAACCGCAGTGAACGTCACAGACGATCGCGCCCCCATTCCAAGGCACTGACAAATCGCGGTAAGCGTCGTGCAACCCCCAAATGTGATCGAATCTCATGCAGTCATACATCGGCAAAATTAGCTCGACGGTGTTGCCGCGATTTTCTAATTCTCGACTGAGGCCATAGACGACATCGCCTAACCCTCCAGCCTTGATGACGGGGGCGCATTCCGATGCAATTTGCACAATATACATATCAAATTCTCACTGACGATCGCGGCTTAGAGATTCGTTTTCCATCTATCTGTTTAGATCAAGACGCACCGTTTGTAAACAATCTGAAGTTGGGGTTTTGTCAAAGTGTCAAAAATTAAGCCGGAGGACTCACGCACAGGTAGCACGGCGAACCCTTCCGGCGCGGAAAACCTGCACGCTGACAGCCGAACTAAATCTAGGGAAAGTTCAAAATTTGTCAGTCAGAATGAGTTAAACCACGTCGCGAGCGATCAATCCCCACAAGAAGATCGCAATCATAGACTCCCAAAATCGCCACCACCAGCCCCGGAACCCCAGGAAGCGTTGCTAGAGAAATCGTGCCTGTTGTCACCAACGTCACCACACTGCCGCCCAAAAATGCGCCAAGAATTCCCAAAATCATTGTGCTGAGAATGTTGCCACCCTGATCGCCAGGGTAAAGCAGCTTGGCGATCGCCCCTGCCACAATGCCCAAAATAGCCCAAGCAATAATATTCATTCTTAGAAGTCTCCAAAAGTTAGTGCACGATCGAGAGGTGAGTCTTTGACGCAAGAACGTTCTCGCTTCGCAGGCAGTATATCGCTGAAATTAAAGTCTCTCAAGAGATAGAAATATTAAGATTTTGCTCATAAGACCCTGCCCAAGTCAAGGGTAATAACCGCCTCTAACCCCTCCCCTGACCGTCCTTCACCCGTTCTCTTTTACGGCGGTTTTCCTCCCTAGTTGCATCTGTTTAGCCCTCGCTACATTAGGGAAACATAAAGAAAGAAAAGTTTACGTGTTGAGGAATGGACGGTTAGTGACTTATTCACATCCCTGATTCACCGTTTTTGCCAAGACCGTCAACGTTTGACTAAGTAGGTGCAGATCACGCCACGACACATTCTCAAGGTTTTGCCCAACAGCCGCCCCAAAAATGTCTAACGTTAGGCGCTTTGCCTACTTAAGCTGACATAGCTTAGTGGAGAAAGTCTCGATGTTTGAAAATTTCACCAATCAGGCGATCGCTGCCATCATGTTTGCCCAAGAAGAAGCTCGCCGCCTGCGGCAAAACTCTGTGGGCACTGAGGCCGTTCTGCTGGGCTTACTCAGACAGAAAGACACGATCGCCGTCACCGTGCTCAATGAGTTTGGCATCACCTTAGAAAAAGCGCGCCTAGAAGTCGAAAAAATCGTCGGCAGAAGCACGGGATCAACCTTAGCAGATCTCCCCTTCACGCCTAAGACGCGCAGCATTCTAGAAAACGCTTTTGAGCAGGCTCGCCAACTTGATCATCGCTACGTCCACCCTGAGCACTTGTTACTCAGTTTGGTGCAAGACAGTCAAGGCGTTGGCGCTAAGGTGCTGACTAACTTTGGCGTTGATCTCGCGCAGATTCGCACCGAGATCATTCGCGCTCTGGGTGAGATTGCCTCAGTTCCGGCGGGCAATGTCAAAGAGCGTCCTGGCAAGAAGTCTGCTAGCGATCGCACCCCCGCCCTTGAGGAATTTGGCACCAACTGGAGTCGCCTCGCCGCAGAAGGCAAACTCGATCCCGTCGTCGGTCGGCAAACTGAGATCGATCGCGTCATTCAAATTCTCGGTCGTCGCACCAAAAACAATCCGGTGTTAGTGGGCGAACCGGGAGTCGGCAAAACCGCGATCGCCGAAGGGTTAGCGCTGCGAATTTATAATCAAGACATTCCCGAACTGCTGCAAGGCAAACAGATCATCAGCTTAGAAATCGGGTCTCTGTTAGCAGGCACCAAGTTTCGGGGTGACTTTGAAGAGCGTCTCAACAACATTCTGCAAGAAGTGCGGCAGTCTACCAACATCATTTTGGTGATTGACGAGATTCACACCCTGGTAGGCGCAGGCGGCACAGAAGGCGGAATGGACGCGGCTAATCTGCTCAAGCCAGCTTTGGCTAGAGGCGAAATCCAGTGCATTGGAGCCACGACGCTGGATGAATATCGCCAACACATTGAGCGCGACGCTGCCCTAGAGCGACGATTTCAACCTGTGATGGTGGGCGAACCGTCGGTTGACGAAACGATCGAGATTTTGCGTGGGCTGCGCGATCGCTATGAGCAACACCATCAACTCACGATTAGCAATGCTGCGATTATAGCGGCGGCTAAATTCTCCGATCGCTATATCACTGATCGATTCTTGCCTGATAAAGCGATCGATTTAATTGACGAAGCGAGTTCTCTCGTGCGGTTGAGACACTCTTATCAGTCGCCAGCCAAAGCCCTCAAGCAAGAATTGCGCCAGATCAAGCTGACCAAACAAGCCACTGTTGAAGCGCAAGACTTTATCGAAGCTGGAAAACTGCGCGATCGTGAGTTAGAACTCGAAGCGCAAATTCAAGCAGCGCGGGGGCAAACGTCAGGAGAATCAACTCCGGTGGTGTCTCCGATCGTCACCGAAGAAGACATTGCTCAAGTGGTGTCGTCTTGGACGAGCATTCCGGTTAACAAGCTCACCGAATCGGAATCTGCCCTCTTGCTGCACTTAGAAGACACCCTGCATGAGCGCATTATCGGACAGCAGGAAGCCGTCACCGCCGTCTCGCGGGCGATCAAGCGCGCCAGAGTTGGGCTGCAAAGTCCCGATCGCCCGATCGCTAGCTTTATCTTCTCTGGCCCCACGGGTGTTGGCAAAACCGAACTCGCTAAAGCCTTAGCTGCTACTGTGTTTGGCTCTGAGGAGGCGATGATTAGGCTCGATATGTCTGAGTTTATGGAGTCTCACACCGTTTCCAAACTGATCGGGTCGCCTCCGGGCTATGTGGGCTATGACGAAGGCGGACAACTCACCGAAGCTGTGCGTCGCAAACCCTACACCGTGGTGCTGTTTGACGAGATTGAGAAGGCGCATCCCGATGTGTTTAATATGCTGCTGCAACTGTTAGACGAAGGTCATCTCACCGATGCTAAAGGTCGCACCGTCAGCTTTAAAAACACGCTGCTGATTATGACTTCTAACCTCGGCTCAAAGGCGATCGAGAAAGGTGGCGCTGGTCTGGGCTTTGAGATTTCGACCGAGACGCAAGACTCGGCTCAATATAGCCGCATTCGCACCCAGGTCAACGACGAGTTGAAAAACTACTTCCGTCCTGAGTTTCTCAACCGTCTAGACGAGATTATCGTCTTCCGTCAGTTGAGTCTCGACGAGGTGACCCAAATTGCCGATCTGCTGATTTACGAAGCTGCGTCTCGGTTGAGTGAGCAGGGCATCGGGCTGGAGGTCAGCGATCGCTTCAAAGCTCGTGTGGTTTCTGAAGGCTACAATCCCAGCTATGGGGCGCGTCCGCTGCGTCGAGCGATCGCTAGACTTTTAGAAGACAGCCTGGCAGAAGCGTTCTTGTCGGGTCAGATTCAAACAGGCGATGCGGCGATCGTGGATATCGATCCAGACGGTCAGGTGCACGTTAGCCGAGCACAATCCAAAGTTGCGGTTGAGATGGCTGCTTAGGGGTTTAACGTCAGTTCGATAGAAGGTTCGCTGCGATGGTGAAGTCGGAAAGCCCCCTAAATCTCACACAAGTGGGACTTTGAACCGGAAATGTTGGCTTAAAGTCCCCTAAAACAGGGGATTTAGAGGGCAAAAGCCGCGAGAACGAAGCGAAAAACTCGTCGAACTGACGTTAACTGCTTCGGATGGCGGCTGCTCCGCTGAGATGCACAATCAAGTTAAGGGTTAAACGGATTCACGATCGTGAGTCCCGTTTTGTTGAAGTCTTTTTCGTTGCGAGTTACTAGGCGTAGTCTCTGGTGGATCGCGGTGGCTGCGATGAGTGAGTCAAGAATGGGCAAGGCGAGTCCTTGGGTTTGCAGCTTGCCGACCAAATCGCCCCACGCTAGCATCACCTCTACATTCAGGGAGAGAATCCTGCAATCGAAGCGAACGAGTAAATCTTGGTAGAGCCAGGTTTCTAAATTAGTTTTGCGCTGGGATTCTGGCATTTTGTTGATCCCTTTGGAGATTTCGCCGATCGAGATTGCGCTGAGATAAAGCGTCTCTATCGGTTGTGTAGTGAGCCAGTGAATGACGTTGGGATTCGGTTGTTTCGCTGCACCTTCTGAGAGGATACAGGTGTCGAGCAAATAGGTCATAGATTAACGCGATCGGGGATAGGACTTTGATCGCGGGTGAGGTCAAGTTCACCACTGGCAAGCGCTTCAGCGAGGGGGGAATTTTGTAGGAATTCGACAAGACTTTGGGGAGTAGGTTGGGAAGTTGAGGCTGGATTGGAGGCGGGGAGACTTTCGCTGAGGAGTTGAATGAGCCGCTGTTTTTCTTCGGGTTCAAGACCAAGGAGTTGTTGTTCTAATTCTTGGGTGAGCATGGGCGATCGGGGATACAGATTCACTTTCAGTTTATCGCTTCTGCCTCATTTCCATTGATTGCATACGTCGCGCATGGCATCGACCAGGCCTCGGATGGCGGCTTCTCCGCCGAGATGAGAAATGGCAGGATGCAGCGTAGCGAGGTCTTGCATGAGGTCGGCGCGATCGCGGTGAGCGAGGAGATGAAGATAGGCTGTCCAGTGGGGGTGCGCGAAGGTGTCGAGGCGGTAGCGGGAGAGGTAGCCGATGATAGCTTTGGCGCGGTTGGGCTTATTCCCAATGCCTTTTATCTCTAAAATTCTATTTATGCCGGAGGTCTAATAGATTTCTAGGGGTGCGGCGTTGCTGTGCCCCATTTTTGTAGGGAGAATTAAACTTGAACTGAGCAGCAGAGTTTAGCAATCGCGCTAATCAATTGTTTTGGCTCGATCGGCTTGGTCAAATGATCTTGGAACCCAGCCGAGATTGCTCGTTCTCGATCTTCGGCTCTGGCATAGGCGGTCAGGGCGATCGCCGGAATCTGATGACCCTCAGCTTCTTGCGCTCTCACCTGTTTGAGCAGCATATAGCCATCTTCGCCAGGCATCCCGATATCGCTCAGAAGAATGTTGGGTTTCAACTCAGCGATCGCCGCGATCGCCCTTGCGACTGACGAAGCTGACCGCACGATCGCCCCCGACTGCTCTAATAAAACGGTCATCCAATCCAGAGTGTCTGGCTCATCGTCAACGATCAAAATTTGCAGACCTACCAAGGGCAGAGACGAAGCCAGAGAGACCTGTTTTGGCTCCGGCACGGGTCGCCCACCACTCGTTAACATCGGCAGCCTGACCACAAAGGTTGACCCTTGCTCTTCACCCAGACTCGCGGCCTCAACAGTGCCCCCATGAAGCTCGATCAAATGACGCACGATCGCTAGCCCCAACCCCAAACCGCCAAAGGTGCGCGTGGTGCTGCCGTCTGCTTGCCGAAAAGACTCAAACACATAGGGCAAAAAATGAGCAGCAATGCCTTTGCCCGTGTCGCGGACTGTGATTTTGGCATAGCGATCGTCAGCACTATTCATCCCAACCTCAGTTGTCAGTTCAATCTCAACTCGACCTCGATTGGGCGTAAATTTAACCGCGTTAGACAATAAATTCCAGATCACCTGCTGCAATCGACCTGCATCACCCAAGGCGATATAGCCTGTATTGTCAGGCTGATTCATTTCTGTATGATCGCTTGAATTAAACTCTAAGTCTATAAACTTTGCCTCTGCCGATAACCGAACGGTTTCTAATGCCGATTCAATCACCGTTACTAAATTGGTTGGTTGAGCATTTAAGCTTACTTTGCCGCGCAAGATTCGCGACACATCTAGCAGATCTTCGATTAGCTGAGTTTGAATTTGAGCATTGCGCTCAATGGTTTCTAGCCCTCGCGCTAGCGTCACCGGGTCATGGGGTTTAGCCCGCAGCAGCTTTGACCAACCCACGATCGGGTTCAGCGGCGTTCGCAGTTCATGAGAGAGCACGGCCAAAAACTCGTCTTTAATGCGATTGGCTTCTTCGGCCTGGTGATAGAGCCGTTTAGCGTCATCCACATCGGTTGCCGTGCCATACCAATAGAGCAACTGATCTTGCTCATCTTTGAAGGGCACCACCCGCACTAGGTGCCACCGATAAACCCCATCATAGCGACGAATTCGACACTCAATTTCATAGGGGTTGCCCGACAGAATGCCCGTCATTCTCGTCTCGACCACCCGGTCAGCATCGTCTGGGTGGGTAATGGCGACCCAGTTTAGCCCTTGGGTGGCTGTGGATGAGATGCCTGTAAATGACTGCCAGCGAGCGTTGAAATATTCCGACTCACCTTGAGAATTATTGATCCAAATAAAGTTGGGCACGGCATCGGCTAAGGTGCGAAAGCGGCGTTCGCTCAGGTGCAGCGCGGCAGTGGCTTGCTGATAGTTGCGGCGTTCTTGAGCCTCTCTCAGGGCACGAGTCACCGCAGGAATTAATCGCCCTAATCGCTGCTTGAGCACATAGTCAGTCGCGCCACTTTTGAGGGTCTCGATCGCTAATTCTTCGCCTAGAGTGCCAGACACTAAAATAAACGGCACATCAGGGCACAGATCGCGGGCGATTTCTAACGCTGCAAGTCCATCAAAGCTGGGCAGCGAATAATCAGACAAAATCAAATCAAAGTTTGTAGTTGTGAGCGCTTCTATAAACGCGGGTCGAGTCTGCACCAGCATTAACTCACAATCAAGGTTCCCTGCTGTTAGCACGGCTTTAATCAGTTCGGCATCTAGATCACTATCTTCTAACAGCAGAAATTGCAGTGATGGCATAACCTTTTCCTGGGATATTCGTATCCGTTAGAGGGTCTGTAGAGTGGGGACTTTTCACGAGTGCCCACTCTACAGTGCTTTAGAAAACCGGACAGGACTATCGAGCGATCGAGGGCAGCGATCCCGGTGGCGGCTGGTTTACGACCGCCCAAAATAGACCGACTTGTTTAATGACATCGACAAACTCGTGAAAATCGATTGGTTTAACGACATAGGCGTTGGCTCCTAATTCATAGCAGCGCAGCAGGTCAGGCTCTTCTCGCGATGATGTTAAGACCACGATCGGGATCAGGCGAAACGCAGGATCGGCCTTGAGTTGGGTCATCACTTCCATGCCATTTAGCTTAGGAAGCTTGAGATCGAGCAATACCACCACCGGGTTGCCCTCCATTCTCATTTTAAAGATACCGCGACGATAGAGATAATTTAGCGCCTCTTCGCCATCTCGCACGACCACCACTTCATTGGCTAGATGATTTTCAGACAGCGAGTTCAGGATCAATTCCACATCGTTTGAACTGTCTTCGACTAGCAAAATACGTCTCATATCCGGCTCTGGCATTGCTGAGTTGATACTCCTTACTTCGTAGTCCGAGGTTCCGCAGTCGTTTGGTAGTGCAGTAGTCGGCAGTGCGTCGTCAAATTGTCAGGGTCAGTGGTCTGAGATCAGTAACCCGTTTAGTTGCTGTGTGCGATGTTTGGGCAACGAAAAATAAAACGTTGCTCCGTGCTCGACTTCTCCCTCGGCCCAGACGCGCCCCCCGTGACGGTGAATGATGCGCTGGACGTTTGCTAACCCGATGCCAGTGCCCTCAAACTGAGTGCCAGCATGGAGTCTTTGAAAGATGCCAAACAGCTTGCCAACATATCGCATATCGAAACCAATGCCATTATCCCGCACAAAGAATATTATTTCATCTGGGTGGTCAAAGCTGCCAAATTCTATCTCGGTTTTTGGAGTTAACCGGGTGTATTTGGCTGCATTTTCGAGCAAATTGCGGAGAACCAGCCTGAGCATAGATGGATCGCCCTGAATCACCGGAAGGGGGTGAATTTTCCAATGAATGACGCGATCGCCTGCATCGATATCAATTTCTCGCTTCACTTCTTTGAGCAATTCTGCCAGGCTAAAGGTGATGGTGTGCATCTCCGATCGCCCCATGCGCGAAAAGGTCAGCAGATCATCGATCAACACCCCAGCTTGTCGAGTCGTTTCGGCGATCGTGGCGATGTAGCGATCGCTGGTTTCATCCAGATCAAACAATGCGAGTCGCGCTTTGAGCAACCCCACAAACCCCGCGATGTGCCGCAAAGGTGCCCGCAGATCATGAGACACCGAATAAGAAAATGACTCTAGCTCACGGTTAGCCGCTTCGAGTTGAGCGGTGCGCTGTTTGACTCTTGACTCTAGGTCTTCGTTGAGCTGCTTAATTTCGAGTTCGGCTTGTTTGCGTTGAGTGACATCATGGGCGACGGCATAAATCAGACCTTCTGACACAACGGGCACGCTCACCCAGTCGAGCCACCGATAAGAGCCATCTTGACAGCGATAGCGGTTTTCAAAATGCATCGTGGTGGCTCCGCCGAGGAGCGTCTCCACTTGTGCCAGCGTGGTGGCCCGATCGTCAGGGTGCACAAATTCTAAAAAGGGTTGGCCCAGCAATTCGTCAGCGCTGTAGCCCAAAATCCGTTCAAATGCGGGGTTGATGCGCTTAAAGTAGCCATCCATGCCTGCGACACAGAGCAGATCGAGCGAGAGTGTAAAGAAGCGATCGCTCTCGTCTCTGGTTTGTTTGAGTTCCGCTTCATAGCGCTTCCGTTCGGCTTCAGCCTGCTTGCGATCGCCGATATCTTTAATCACTGAAATGAAATATTTAGGATTGCCATCCGGTTTGTGCACCAAAGAAACCGTGAGATTGATCCAAATCAGGCTACCGTTTTTGTGGATATATCGTTTTTCTAACGAGTAATCAGGAATCTCACCCGCCAGCAGTTGGTGCATAAGCTCCAGATCAGAGGCGAGATCTTCAGGGTGGGTAATTTCTTGAAAGGTTTTCTGCGCCAACTCTTGGTGAGAATAGCCAACGATCTCGCAGAGTTGCTGATTGACTCTAAGCCATTGCCCTGTGGTGCTAACGTGAGCAATGCCGACCCCTGCTAGGTCAAAGGTGGTTTCAAACTCTTGCTCTTGCTGCTGCAAAGCCATGCCGATCGCCGATCGTTCTTCAGCCCTCACGCCCGTTGTCCCGCTTTCAAACACCGCTTAACCACACTAGTTTAAATTAAACTTCAAAATTGAATTTAGTCCTTTTTATAATCCGATAAATTGAGTCCCGTTAAGGCTCTTCCTTTAGGTAGAGCTTTGCGAGTTAGTTTCTCTCTAGCAGGGTTCTAACCTGGGTGATCACGTCTTCAAAATCGATGGGCTTGCGAATAAATCCGTTAGCGCCTAGGGTTTGCCCCTGCTCAAGATCTGGCTGGTCATAACCCGACACCAGCACGATCGGAATAAACGGCAGCCGACTGTTTTGGCGAATCCGTCGGGTCACCTCAAAGCCATTCATGCCTGGCATCATCACGTCGAGCAATATTAACGCTGGGGGGGCTGCCACAACTTTTTCTAAGGCTTCTTGACCGCTATCTGCCACGTCTACTTGATAGCCCTCATTTTCTAAAAGCGTTTGCAGCAGAAAAGAATTGTCAGCTAGATCATCGACAATCAAGATGCGATCGTTGGCTTGATGAAGCGGATGCATCAAAGAATTCATAGGGGGATCTACACGAGTAGGTCTATGCTCACTGATTTAAGAAGCAATTAGCTTCACCCCCAAGAAGTATTGTCTGTAACAAAAAATACTCGTCTAGCGCGTAGATCTTAGCCTTCAGACCGGAGTTTTGCAGGGTGGGAACGGGGGTCAGATCTGAGATCAATCATCTGCTTCTGAGTCCATCGTTTGCCAAAAATTAAGCAACGCATCCCCTACTTGCTGAGGGTGAGCCGTGTGGAAAAAGTGATGCCCCGCTGGAAACTGTTGCAAAAAGTCGTCTGGCTTGAGCCAAAATCGCCATCCTTCTAGCATTTTTGGGTCAACGATCGGGTCAGTTTTGCTGCCGCAGATCAGGAGTGGCTGCGAGATGCCGCCTTTTGCTAGCTCCCGCAGCTTAAACAGCGAGTGCGGACTGGGAGACAGTTCTAAGTCACGATCGAGCATTTTGACCAACTCTTTAGCGGCCAGGGGCAACTCACAACCAAACAAACTTCGGGCAATTTGAGCCAAGATCTGCTGTCTGCTGCAAGGCATCAACTGCCGCTGAATGTAGTAATGAGTGTGCCAGGTGATGGCAGGCTGCGGTGCAACCGAGAGCAAGGTCAGCGATCGCACTCTTTTAGAGTTGAGGCGGGCACAGATCAAGCCGACTACGCCGCTGATGCCATGCCCTGCCAGGTGAATGGGCTGGTCACATTCTTGCAGATAATCATCTAGCAGCGCCACTGCCTGTTCGAGAGAACTAGCTTCATCAAGAGTTTGGCAATATTCCCACTGAGTGACCCTGATTTGGGAAGCCAAATATCGCAAAAGAGGTTGATTAAACCGCTGCAAACTCGGACTTGCACTCAACCAAAGAACCGCAGGCAAATGAGGCATAACACGTTTAGAAATAGGGGTGCAGCGTAATCAGTCACAAGGGACAGCCGTTGCCGGGAGACCGGACACCGATCGTCATCTTACGCCATCAGTTTTGTGGAATCTCACTGAGATATTACCACTATTATTGAGAATTTATAGCATTAATGGTGAACCCGATCGCGCCCACCGAGATTTAGCGTTTGACCGTCGCTAACTCTCAGAGTTTGCCATACTAAACCCATGCCCCCTATTGATTGGTCTGATGTTTGGTATTTTTCAACAGAGCAGTGTGCGGATCGAGGTTGAAGCGTCTGAAGCGGTGCTGCGTCAGAGTCTCGCTAACCCTACACAGTTCTCTCAATGGCTTTGGTTTGAGCGGTTTTCTCCTGGGTTGCCCGATACGCTGCATTCAGGGTTGACGTTTATGAGTTGGGCAGGCGCGATCGCGATTCACCATCAGGTTGAGATTGCCGAAGCCAATCGGGTGCGGTTTTTGCTCAGTCAGGGCATTGATGGCTTTCACGAATGGGCGTGGGGCGATGGTTGGGTGCAGTCGCGCATTGAGGGCATCTCAGTGCTGCCGATTAATTTGGGACAAACCCTTAGTCTTTTGAGTCTGAAGCAATTTTTAGCCACGAATCAATGAAAATGCTTTAGCGATCGGTGCCCAAAGACCCATGACGGTTTTAACCCGGTGCGGGGCAATTTTCCGTCTCTGGATGGATGATGGGCGATCGCTGAACCTGTTTCGCTCATCGAAGTAGTTTTGTCGGATTTGTGGATGCTGAAGCACTCTCTTAGACTCTTGGGCTGGTTGGGCACGATCGCCGCCCTCACCGTTCCTCAAATAGGACTGGCGATCGAGACCCTGCCGATTCAATCTCCCAATGTGGTTCAAATCCAGCCTGAGACTCAACCTCTGCGGCTAGAAATTAGTCTCAGCAAGCGTCAGGTTACGCTTTATCAAGCTGATGTCAAAGTCAAAACCTACCCGATCGCGGTCGGTCGCCCTGGGTGGGAAACGCCGACGGGTACGTTTCAAGTCATGCAAAAAGTCAGAAACCCAATCTGGGTTCATCCCTTCACAGGCGAAAAAGTTGCGGGCAAAGACCCTGAGAACCCCCTGGGCGGCTACTGGCTTGGGTTTTGGACAGATGGCAAAAACGCGATCGGGTTTCATGGCACCCCGACTCCCCTTTCTGTAGGCAAAGCGGCCTCTCATGGCTGCGTTCGCATGTATGTCAAAGATATTGCAGAACTTTTTGAACAGATCAACCTAGGGACAGTAGTCACAGTCATCAAGTAAGGAGTAACACCACAGTTCTGTTAAGAATTTGTTGAGTATTTGTTGAGAAACATAGATCTATATCCGGGGGGAGAGTATCCCTACCTAGTGAATCCTTACACTTCTGGCAAGTGGCGATGATCCCAATTCAGATTATTCGTGCAGCAATGAGCCGCGATTTTGGCTCTTAAAAAGCAGCCTCTGGGGTTGCCAGATCATCAATAGTAAGGAGATCAACATGAACGGAACGAATCAACGCGCTAGCGCTTCTAACACCACAAAACTGTGGGCAAAACTCTTGGGCACTTTGGGGTTTGCAGGCGCAAGCTCTCTGTTGTCATTGCCTGCTTTGTCAGCCAGCCCTTCACTCTCGAAGGTCAATCCTAACCCGACGATTTTTAGTGAAGCTCCCTACAATCGCGTTGCCCAATCGATGGGCGGGTCTTCATCAGGAAGCATGTCTCAGCCTAGCGACACGGTTCCTAACCTAGACAGAGGCGGCAAATCAGGAACCAGCGCGACACCGAGCGGCACCCCCACCAGCCCCTCTTCTGCCCCTACCGCAGAACCGTCTAACCTTGGGCCTACCTTGAACCGTTCGCCTCAGGGCAGTTCGACAGACTCAACCGCGACACCGAGCGGCACCCCTACTAATCCTTCGTCGGCACCGAGCGGTTCCACAAACGATGTAGTGGTGCCGACTTCGCCTCGCGATTCTTCAATGCCCAGCACAATGGGTGCGCCGACTGCGGCACCGGGTGGCTCTATCTCGCCGGGTGGCAACAACCCTACCGATTCTACGACGACCCCCAGCAGCATTCCTGGCACGCCTGGCACCATGACCACGCCCTCGACGGCTCCTGATGGCTCTACTATGCCGATGACTCCCGACAGCACGACGACTACGCCCTCGACGGCTCCCGACAGCACGACGACTACGCCTTCTTCGACCCCCAGTGGTGGTGGAAATGGTGGAGTTCGTGCTCTTTGGTAAGGGCTAGACAACGAGTTTAGATAGAGCGTCTTTAGATAGAAAGTCAATGGGGATGCGGTGCGATCGTGTCCCTTTGCGATTGTGGATTAGGTATTATGGGCTATGCACATGGGCAGCGGGCATGATAATGTCCTGCGCCTAAGTGCCGATCGTGCATACAGTGTTTTAAGAGTTTTTCATGCGTCCTCACCCGATCGCTCCGCTGCTTGGTCAAGAATCTGTGTGGGATTATCCCCGTCCGCCTCGATTAGAGTTGACTGAAAAGCCGATTCAAGTCGTGTTCAATGGCGAAGTCATTGCCGACACGCGGCGGGCGATGCGGGTGCTAGAAACGAGCCATCCGCCCGTTTATTACATTCCGCCGGATGACATTCAGATGCAGTATTTGGTTGCCTCTGCCCGATCGACCTACTGCGAGTGGAAGGGGTCGGGCAGCTATTACACGGTGTCAGTGGGCGATCAGCAAGCGATCGATGTGGCCTGGTATTATGCCCATCCGACTCCTGAGTTTGCAGCGATCGAGCACTACATTGCCTTCTATGCTGCGCCGATGGAGGCTTGCTATGTCGATGGTGAAAGGGTGACCCCACAGCCCGGAAACTTCTATGGGGGCTGGGTGACGAGCAATATCGTGGGGCCGTTTAAAGGGGAACCTGGCTCTTGGGGCTGGTGACAAGTCAGGCAAAAAAACTAGGGGTTATCGGACGATCGTTGACGATTGCGCTCTTGCAGCTTGAGCAAAATTTCAGCATGAACCTCTTTAGTGATCGGGTAGAAGTAGGCTAATATCAAGCCAATAATTAAAACAACGAGAGGAGCCGGGCCGACGAGAACGCGAATGGCCCAAAGCGCCGAGGCGGGTTGGATCGATTCTGCCTCCCCGGCGAGGGTCTTTAGAAAGCCCGATTGTTGCAGCACCCAACCGACGAGAAATAGCCCGATCGCCAAGGCCACTTTTTGTAGCAGCACCATGAAGGCGTAAAACACTCCTTCGCGGCGTTGCCCTGTCTGCAACTCGTCTAGCTCGATCACATCTGGAATCATTGACCAGGGAATTAGATAAGCCGTTGAGACTCCAAACCCTGCCATCACAGCTAAGGCATACATCAGCCAAATCTGACCGGGTTGCACCATAAACAGTCCAATTTCGGCAATGATCCAGATTGTCATGCCCATAAAGTAAACTGCTTTTTTGCCAACTCGTTCGCTGACCTCCTTCCACACAAACAGCATGATAAATGCTGTCACTTGAACCGCAATAATTACATTAATAAAATCCTGTGTAGTCAGTCCCATCCAGTTCTTAACAAAGTAGGGAATCACTGAAACAGTATTTTGCAATGCAAGCCAAGAACAAAGATAAATCCCAATCACAAACAAAAAAGGTTTGTTGTTGAAGACGATCTTAAGCTGTTCGACATAGGGAATTGACACCTCATTACTCGTTTCTTGACGCAGGCGCTCTGTTTCTTTGACTCGCTTTCGAGTGCCCCAAACGCACCAATATAGGGGTAGAACCGAGATGACAGCACAGACTGCGCCCATGACTAAATGCTGCTGAATAGGGTGATTGACCAGCGATGGAATGTCAAAGATGCGTCCTACCAGAAGAAGTGACAGAATGCTGCCACCAATGGAAAACCCAAACCGAAAGCTGTTGAGGTTTGTGCGTTCATCATAGTCTTGGGTGAGTTCAGGCGTGAGAGCCGTGTAGGGCAAGTTGACAGCCGTATAGAAGCTGTTGAAGAAAATGCTAATCACCACGTAGTACCAGAACAAGCCCCACTGGTTGGCGGCTGGATCGTTGCTGAAATGGGGCACTAGCCATTGCAAAAAGAAGAAAATCCCGAAGGGAATCGCGCCAAAAATCATCCAGGGGTGACGGCGGCCCCAGCGGCTGCGAGTGCGATCGCTCATCATCCCCACGATCGGGTCATTAATTGCGTCCCAGATTTTGCCGATCATCACAATACTGCCTGCCATTGCGGGTTCTAGCCCGGCGACATTGGTAAAGAAAATAAGCAAAAATACAGATAGGATGTTGGCAGTGATAGCGGGGCCGAGATCGCCTGCGCCGTAGGCCAACTTGGTGCTTAAGTTGAGTTTCCCTGACATTTCAGCAGAGCGATCGGCAGAATTATTCATAAGGGCATCAAAGAAACCGGGTGATCAGTTGTATTATTCTCATCATCTTTGGGGTTCAATCGTCTAAATCGTGCCAAATCTTTAACCGACTTAATACGCCTTCCCATGTCAGATCTTTATGTTTCTTGGTCAGATTATCACCGCACGATCGAGCACCTAGCCGCTCAAGTCTACAAGTCTAATTGGGAATTTAATCAAATTGTCTGTCTGGCTAAAGGAGGCTTGCGAGTGGGGGATGTCTTAGCTCGCATCTACAACGTGCCCCTGGCAATTTTGGCAACCTCTTCTTATCGAAGTGGAAAAAATCGCAGCAGCTTAGTGTTTTCGCGTGACTTAACCATGACCACGCCGAATCTTGGTAGTCATATTCTGCTCGTCGATGACTTAGTAGACTCTGGGGTGACGTTGCAAAAATCGATTCCCTGGCTTGAGCACCACTATGGGTTTTATATCGAAGAGGTGAGAACGGCGGTGCTTTGGTATAAAGCCTGTTCGGTGATCAAGCCCGATTATTATGTCGATTATTTGGCCGATAACCCCTGGATTCACCAGCCCTTTGAGCGCTATGAAGACATGACTCCGGCAGATTTAGCCACCGACGTGAAAGCAGGAACGCGGGACTTAAGGATCGTGGATTAAATAACCTGTAAAAGTCCTCTGAGTTGTCATCGTCGAGACGGTTGCCCCCTAAGTTCCCTACTCTGGCGAGGCTGATCTATTTTGCTGTTTAACTTGTAACCTGACTTTCTCTCGTCGTCGCCCCGGAGTCTAGGTGAGAGTCTGATAGTTTAGAGGGCACCTCTCGAACTGAGAATCGTGGTTTTGGCATTGCCTGGGGCTTGCCCATGCCATAGGTGATGGCATAAGCCTGGGACAATAACCACAGCCACAGCGCCGGAAACCGCGGCTCTAGCCAGGGCTGCGATCGGTGCAAAACTCCCGGCAGCCAGCCTGCAAAGATCCAGCTTAACAGCGCATTTAGCCCAAAGTTGAAGTAGCTGCCGAGCCAGCGCAGCAGGTCTTTTGCCCCTGCCATGTCCCAGATCCACAGCAGCAGGGATGGGTTTTTAAAGGCCGCAATGAGCGCCATCTGGTTAAACCTGAGCCAGGTCACTCGGTCTTTGATAAACGCTTCTGCCACGTCAGGAGGCTGAGTGGCCAACACATCAAAAAAGGTGTTGAGCATTGCATTTACCTGCTGAGGCGGCAGCGATCGCCCTGTTGGCACCATCATGCCTTTTGAAAAGAGCCAGGTGACCGCGACATTACTTTGATAAGCGCGAATGCGATCGAGGTGTCGAGCCTTCAACAAATCGTGTTTGAGAGCCGTGTCTAGCAGATGAGTCATGCGAGAGAGGTTTCTCACCAGTGACCCAAATCCTGTAAAAACAAGGGGGGATTGCAGGGAGGCAGCATCCCCGATCGCCATCAGCCGATCAAAGGCCACCTGACGATCGTGATCGTTGACGCTAAAGTGACCCGGAATGTAGCCAAACGTCGGCTTGCTCCACACCAGTTTGTCCATGTCGCAGCGTCGATATTCGGGCACGATCGTAAAGAAATCTTCATACATCTCTAACAGCGAACCGGGGTTATCAGGATGCACTTGATGATAGTGAAATAGGTAGAACGTCAAGTCCTGTCCTGCGCCGGGAAATAGCTCCCAAATCAGTTGTCGCCCCCGTGAGATATCACCGTGGCTGTTGAGCACATCGCCAAATTGAGCATCCCACACGCCTGGCTCAAACCCATCGCTGATCACCGCTCCCACCGTCGGACAGACACTATCAAAGGCGCGGCCGCCGTTGAGTTGCCAAGCGATCGGGGAGGCCGTTCCCATCGCATCGACCAGCAACCGCCCGGTCACCTGTTTTTGACTCTGAGAGGGCAAATGCCGAGTCTGAATCGTGACCCGATCGGGGCGAATGTCGGCTCTCAAAAACTCGGTTTCTTCCCAGATCTCGCCGCCACACTCGCGCAGCTTTTCGCCACAGATTTTTAGCAGTTTATCGGAGTCGATCGCGATGTTTAAAACCGTCGGGGTGTGCAGCACTCGCGCTTTTGCCTGCGGCGGATTGTTGGCATCAAAAAACTTGTGAAACCCGTCTACATATTCTCTAGCAATGACCCGATCAAACTCCGCCGGGGTAAACAACTCTAAATCAATCAGACTTTGAAACTCACTGCGCGAAATATTCCATTCGCGGTTCATCCGTCCAAAGGGTAAGCGCTCGATCAGCAGCACCCGATAGCCCAGCCGAGCCATCACAGCAGCGTGAATCGTGCCCAGCGCACCCCCGACATAGATCAGGTCATAGACGGGAGGCATGGGATTTTTTAGACTGGGCGGCTCGTGATTTTGAAAAACAACTTGCTTAGGCTGTTGAGGATTTCTGACCCCTTCTCGCCAGCGCTGCTCCCACCAATAGACGCGAGTCAGATCTGCTTCCCCATTGGGCATTTTCTGAAAATAGTGGACGGTTTTGGGATAAGTGTCTGCCAACGCCTCAAAAATCGTCTGATTTGAAAGATCAATTTGCGGCGGTGCCGGATAGGTTTGCGGAAAGTGTGTTCTAATCGCTTGGGTCAGATGCCGCACAAACGATTTTTCGTGGGGCAGCGCTCTCATTGAGATATCTGCTTTATCAGATCCTGATCCCCAGCGAAACACCTTTAGATAAGTGGTGCGCTGAAGCGTCCAAATAAACACCGAGAGTTCTTCAGAGTGCTCAGATTCAAGAGCCGATCGCTGAGGCTGATGGGCCGTTTCTAGAGAGGTTTGCGAAGTCAGCCGCAGCCGAAAACCTGCTGCTGTCGGCACTTTCTCCCCAATCTCTGGCTGATACTCTTGCTGAAGCCAGTGCATCACCTGTGCTGTGTTTGGGGTAGGAACCTCTAAATAAAGAATCTCTTTCATTTGGGGGGTCTAAACTCCGATAAATTTACCGAGGGAGAGGGGCTTGACAGGGGATCAAAATACGATAGACTCCTGAATACCAAACTTTCTAAAGAAACTTTACAACTCTCTCATAATTGACTGCGACTATAACGCTGTGTAACTCCGCCATGAACTATCCTATTCCAGCGAATCACCAAGAAATCGCTGCATTTCGACAAAAACCTGTCAATGAAGAACTAATTGTCACCGCGATCGCTGAGGTGGTTCATTTAGCACGAGCCAAAGGGCAGTCTTTAGAAGACCTGCTGGCAGAAATTTTGGCAGATGACAGCTTGCTAGAGCAGCCTCAGCGTCGCTGGCTGAGTGAGATTGTGGCGCAGGCCTGGCGGGGTCTGCCATAAAAGGGCAACAGATCTGATATAACGTCTAGAGTTCTTGCAGATGAGAGGCGAGACTGGAGACAGCATGGAATCGACAGACAGAAATCAAGTTTTGGGCATCGACTTGGGAGGAACGGCCATCAAATTGGGGCGGTTTAGCCCAGAGGGTGTTTGTTTGCAGTCCCTAGCGGTGCCCACGCCGCAGCCAGCAACGCCAGAAGCCGTGTTAGTGGCGATCGTGGCCGCGATCGCTCTCGTCGATCCTCATCATGAGAGCCGAGCGATCGGAGTTGGCACACCGGGGCCTGCTGACGCAAAGGGGCGAATTGCCAGGGTGGCGATCAATCTGGCGGGTTGGCAAGATGTGCCGCTGGCCGATTGGCTCGAAGCTAAAACCGGACGGGTGACGGTGCTGGCCAACGATGCCAACTGTGCGGGTTTGGGCGAGGCTTGGTTAGGCGCAGGGCAGCCCTTTCAAAATTTAATCTTGCTGACGCTGGGCACCGGGGTAGGCGGGGCAATTATTCTCAATGGTCGCCTGTTTGTCGGGCGAGACGGCTCTGCGGGCGAGTTGGGCTTAATTGCCCTCAACCCGGCTGAGGATGCGCCCCAGTGCAATAGCGGCAATCGTGGTTCTCTCGAACAATATGCGGCGATCGCGGCGATTCGGCGGCGCACGGGGCTAGAGCCTGACCACCTCGGCAAGCTAGCTCAGGCAGGTGAACCCGATGCCTTAGAATTTTGGCGGCTCTATGGGCGAGACTTGGGCATTGGGCTAAGTAGTCTGATCTATGTGTTGACCCCCGAAGCGATCGTGGTGGGCGGCGGCATCAGTGCCAGTGCAGAATTTTTCTTTCCGGCGATCTGGTCAGAGATTTCTCAGAGAGTCATGCCTAGCTCTCGTCAGGGCTTGCAGCTTTTACCCGCAAAATTAGGCAACCAGGCAGGCATCGTCGGCGCGGCGAAGCTAGCCCTAGAGCAAAAACGGCAGTTAGACTGAACGGAAAGAAGTCATTCCAAATTTCAAGCTTTAGAATGCTTAGAATTGTGGACTGAGTGATATCGGTTAGCCACGTAGACACTGGGCACGGCGGTGCCATGCCCTTACAGTGATGAGCCACGTAGACACTGGGCACGGCGGTGCCACGCCCTTACAGTGATATCGGTTAGCCACGTAGACACTGGGCACGGCGGTGCCATGCCCTTACGGTGATATCGGTTAGCTGCGTAGACACTGGGCACGGCGGTGCCATGCCCTTACAGTGATATCGGTTAGCCACGTAGACACTGGGCACGGCGGTGCCATGCCCTTACGAGGGTTTTTTCTGGGTCGTGTCAGGCTCTTAGGTAGACTTATCTTTAGTTTGATCTAACCTTTTTATTTAGTCACCCGATTTGAATTCATGACCCATTCAACCAACATTGCCGCTCTGCTTCGCCTGATGTCAGCCGATTTTAGCAATCAAGCGCAAGCGTTTGAAAATCCGCCTTTTTATGCTCACATTCGAGTTTGTATGCGCCCATTGCCGATCGCGCTCCTGTCAGGAGCCAGTCTTTTTCTAGAGCAAGCTTATGACTATATGCTCAACACCCCTTATCGGATGCGCGTTCTCAAATTTGTTGAAAACGGTGGACATATTGAAATCGAGCATTACCAAGTGCGCGACGAAGCCAAATTTTATGGGGCATCTCGCGATATCAGTCGGCTGCAAGCCCTGACGATCGACCAGCTTGAGAAAATGTCTGGCTGTAGCATGATTGTTGAATGGACAGGACAGAGCTTTAAAGGGCGAGTAGAGCCAGGAAAAGCTTGTGTTGTGGTTCGCAAAGGTCAGAGCACCTATTTAGACAACGAATTTGAGATCGATGATCAGCGCTTGTTGAGTCTCGATCGGGGCCGAGATCTTGAAACCGACGAACTGGTGTGGGGTTCTGTCGCTGGGCCGTTTGACTTTGTGCGCTGGGCCAGCTTTGCCGATGAAGTCCCCGTCTAGAGATCATAGATTCAGCAAAACCAAATCGACCCAAGAGCCTAACATCCCCTCAGAAGACTCCTCCCTCGTACGGGCATGGCACCGCCGTGCCCAGCATCCACGCCACTAACGAAATGTTCCAAACTACCTCCCCCAAGCCCCACGATCGCCACGTTAGCAACAGGTAATGCCCAGATTAAGAACAAATTATTCCTTGAGATAGTTTGTCCCATCAACTCCTGAAACCTAGTCTCTGTCATCCAAATCCTAAACGCAATTCCCAAAACTCCTAGCCCACAGCGTCCCCAAACCTGGTAGATTTGGCAAAGTATTCGCGAAGATTAGCAAGATGAAAGTTCTAGTTATTGGTGGTGATGGCTATTGCGGTTGGGCGACAGCGCTCTACTTGTCGAATCGAGGTCATGAAGTCGCGATCTTAGACAGCTTGGTGCGACGACATTGGGATATGGAACTGTGCGTTGAAACCCTCACCCCGATCGCGCCGATTCAGCAAAGGCTTCAGCGTTGGCACGACTTGACTAGCAAATCAATCGAGCTTTTCATCGGCGACATCACCAACTACGACTTTCTCAGCAAAGCGCTGCACAAATTTGAGCCAGAAGCGATCGTGCACTTTGGCGAACAGCGATCGGCTCCCTTCTCAATGATCGATCGTGAACACGCCGTTCTTACCCAAGTCAACAACGTGGTGGGGACGTTAAATCTGCTCTACATTCTCAAAGAGAGCTTTCCTGACTGTCACTTGGTCAAACTGGGGACGATGGGCGAATATGGCACCCCCAACATCGACATTGAGGAAGGCTACATCACGATCGAGCACAACGGTCGCAAAGACACGCTGCCTTACCCCAAACAGCCGGGGAGTATGTATCACCTCAGCAAAGTGCATGACTCGCACAACATTCACTTCGCCTGCAAAATGTGGGGTTTGAGAGCTACAGACCTCAATCAGGGAGTGGTTTACGGCGTTCTCACCGAAGAGACAGGCATGGATGAACTGCTGATTAACCGTCTTGACTACGATGGCGTATTTGGCACGGCATTAAACCGTTTTTGCATTCAAGCGGCGATCGGGCATCCGCTCACGGTTTATGGCAAAGGGGGTCAAACTCGCGGCTTCTTAGATATTCGCGACACCGTGCGCTGTGTGGAATTGGCGATCGCCACCCCCGCCAACGCTGGAGAGTTTCGCGTCTTCAACCAATTCACAGAGCTATTTAGCATTAGTGACCTCGCAGAAATGGTCAAAAAAGCCGGAAGCGCTGTCGGCTTAAACGTTGAAGTCAAGAGCTACGAAAACCCAAGAATCGAGAAAGAAGAACACTACTTCAACGCTAAAAATACAAACTTGTTAAACCTGGGGCTACAGCCTCACTATTTGTCTGACTCATTGTTAGATTCACTGCTGAACTTTGCAGTTAAATATAAAGCACGCGTCGATAACGACCAGATTTTGCCTAAAGTGACGTGGAAGCGCTAAATTACCCCATCGGTTTATGAATCGAGTTTTGGTCTTGTTAACCTTCACGATCGCGCCGGGCTTAGGTGCTGTTTTAATTAGCGGCTTCTTCCTGTTTCCCGATTGGGCAGCGCTCGATAAGAGTCACCAAAACTATGCAAAACTGGCAGCAGCCAACGCCAGTTTACGAGATCTGACGATCGCCGAGTCAGCAGAAATGCGGCATCGACTCAACTGCTTTGCTGAAGGCATTGGGGTTTTATTAGGAGGGGTGATCGTCGCGATCGGAATTCATGGAATCTGCACCGTGCCTAAAGATTGATCCGCGTCCGATAGCTATTTTATAGTGTTCATTTCACTGCTTATGCGAATCGCTCTATTCACTGAGACGTTTTTGCCCAAAGTTGACGGCATTGTGACCCGATTGCGCCACACCGTTGACCATCTTCAACGCCTGGGAGACGACGTGTTGATCTTCTCCCCCGATGGCGGTTTGACCGAGCACAAAGGAGCCAAGATTTACGGGGTGTCTGGGTTTCCATTACCGATGTATCCAGAGTTAAAGCTGGCGCTGCCTCGCCCCGCGATCGGCGAAGAACTTTCGCGCTTTGACCCCGATATTATTCATGTCGTCAATCCGGCGATTCTGGGTCTAGCCGGGCTGTTTTATGGCAAAACCCTCAATATTCCGATCCTGGCCTCCTACCACACTCACCTGCCCGAATATCTTCAACACTATGGGTTAGGAGCCTTAGAAGGGTTGCTCTGGGAGTTGCTCAAAGCCGGACATAATCAGGCAGCGCTCAACTTGTGCACCTCAACTGCTATGGTGCAAACCCTGACTGAGCATGGCATCGAGCGAGTTGACCTCTGGCAGCGCGGCGTTGACACCGAAACCTTTCAGCCCGATCTCGCAAGTCTAGAAATGCGCGATCGCCTCAGTCAGGGGCACCCCGAAGATCCGCTTTTGCTCTACGTCGGTCGCCTCGGTGCCGAAAAAGAAATCGAGCGCATCAAGCCCATTTTAGAAGCCATTCCCAACGCTAGACTGGCTCTCGTGGGTGACGGCCCTAATCGCCAAACCTTAGAAAAATATTTTGCCGAGACTCGGACTCATTTTGTGGGCTATCTGGGCGGTCAAGAGTTGGCGGCTGCCTTTGCCTCGGCGGATGCTTTCGTCTTTCCGTCGCGCACCGAGACCTTAGGGTTAGTCTTGCTAGAAGCGATGGCCGCAGGGTGCCCCGTGGTGGCGGCCCGATCGGGCGGCATTCCTGACATTGTAGAAGATGGAGTCAACGGCTATCTGTTTGACCCAACGGACGATCGGGGCGCGATCGCCGCTACTCAACGCCTGCTGTCTAGCCCAGAAGAGCGTGAAACCCTGCGCCGCAATGCGCGCCAAGAGGCAGAGCGCTGGAGTTGGTCAGCCGCAACCCGCCAACTGCAAAGCTATTATCGGCGGGTTGTCGCGAGTCGATCGCTCTCAACCGCCGCCTAATTTCGATAGCCTGAGATCCGTTTAGGTCGCCCCATCGCCTCTTTCCTGAGTGGGGTTGCTGCCAATCCCTAACTGCTTTTTGCTGCGCTTGAGTTGTTTCCACAGCGATTTAATCTCTCGATAAGACTCTGCGGGAGTCAGTTTGCCGCCAGTTTCTAAGCAACAAATATAGGTGATGCGTTGAGAAAACTCCTGTAGGTTCGCATTAAAAACCAGGTTTTCGGGCTTGACCTCGCCCCGATAGCGGCTACGAGGGTGCAAAAAGTCAAATTGATCGGTCATTTTCTATCTCCTTATCAGAAAAGCGTTCTTGTAGAGTTCCCTTCTCCAGCGTGATTAGATTTCGCAAAACTTCTGGTTTTAGAAGTCTTCACGGTTTGATCGCAGCGGCTTGCAGCCCGCAAGAAACTTTTCTATTTTAACGACTAGTTAACCAAATGTTAACCTGGTTAAGCAAAACTTTCGGTAGTCGATTTAACCAAGATCCCAATTTATGTACGGGCATGGCACCGCCGTGCCCATTGACCCTGCAAGCAACAGACAGGCTTTAACTCACCGTCCTACCGCAGTTCTCGCACATCTGCCAAAGCATCTCGCCGCAGTCGTTCAGCGATTCTAAATAGCTCTTGCCCGGTATGGAGATGACGATCGTCGTAATTATTCGTGAAATATTCTAGTTCCTCAATGCCATCAGAAACTTGATTGAGGCAATGATAAAGATTAGCTGCGGCCCGGGCCGCGATCGCCGGATTAGGCAAAGACCGCAAAACCGTCTGAGCTTTGCTCAAAGCCTTGTGACAATCTTCGATGTAAGCCTGAAACGCCTCCATCAACTGATCATCAAACGGGTCAGCCGAAAGCTCTTTCATCTGAGCCTTAAAGGGCCGCAAGATCAAATTTAGCTGCCGATTGATCGGCGTATAAACGCGATTCAGCCACAGCTTGAGTTGACTATCAACGTCTTGCTCAGACTGGCGCTGTTGACGATAGAGTTCTTGGGCGGCGGCGGTGCGCTTTTGGCGATCGCTAGCGCTCTCGCCCGCCACACCCTCTGATTCTAGGTCTAGCGTATATTGAAGCTGATGATCATAAGAGCGGCGACTTTGGGGATCGCCCAACACTTCATAAGCCTGGTTGATGCGGGTGATTTTGTCGTGATTGGCTGCGTCTTGATTGACATCGGGGTGAAATAGCTTGGCCATCCGCCGATAGGCTTTCTTGATGTCTGCCTGGGTTGCGGTGGGTTCAACGTCTAAAGTTTGGTAGTAGCTAGAAGAATGGGGCATATTGCCATTTTAAAAGGCTGAGGGTCAACGGTGAAGGGCAAAAAGCCAGAAATTTCCCCTTTAGCCTGCATGACTTCTTTAACCTTCTCTCGATAGAGTCAGTTCTGGATCTTGGAATAGGGCCGTGCTGAGATAGCGCTCGCCAAAGCTGGGCTGAATCATCACGATCAGCTTTCCGGCATTTTCGAGACGCTTGCCCACCACGATCGCTGCCTTCAGCGCCGCCCCGCTAGAGATGCCAGAGAGCAATCCTTCTTCACGGGCCAGACGACGACCATAAGCGATCGCTTCGTCATCGCTCACAGCAATCACTTCGTCAATCAAGCTCACGTTCAAGACTGGAGGAATAAAGCCCGCTCCAATGCCTTGAATCTTGTGAGCACCCGGACGACCCCCCGACAAAACTGAGCTAGTAGTAGGCTCGACCGCGATCGCTTGAAACGAGGGCTTGCGCTGCTTTAGCACCTCTGCCACGCCCGTGATCGTGCCGCCCGTGCCAATGCCCGCGACCACAAAATCCACCTGCCCATCCGTGTCTTGCCAGATTTCTTCAGCAGTGGTTTCGCGATGCACCTGTGGGTTAGCTGGGTTGCGAAACTGTTGCAGCATATAGGCGTGAGGCGTTGAGTCTACGATTTTTTGCGCTCGTTGAATGCAGCCCGCCATGCCCTCAATGCCCGGCGTTAGCTCTAGCTCGGCCCCATAGGCCCGCAGCATCGCCCGCCGCTCAGAACTCATGGTTTCAGGCATGGTCAAGACCAAGCGATAGCCTTTAGCGGCCGCCGCCATCGCCAGAGCAATGCCCGTATTGCCTGAGGTTGGCTCTACCAAAACCGTTTTGCCGGGTTGGATCAATCCCTCGCGTTCGGCGGCGCTGATCATGCTGATGCCAATGCGGTCTTTGACTGAGGCAGACGGATTCATGCCCTCTAGCTTGACGACAATTTGGGCAACGCAGCCATCGGCTTGAGGAATCCGGTTTAGCTGCACGAGGGGAGTGCGACCAATCAGTTCAGTAATGTTTTGGGCAATACGCATGGCGAGAAGGAGTTAGATGTAATACATAAAATCGAGTTGCTGTCTAGAATCGCGGCGATCGCGCAGATCTTGCAGCGTATATTTTTGCAGAATTGCGTTGGCGGCATGATGGGCTTCTTGCCACATTTCAAGAATAACGGCCCCTTCGATCGTTTTATCATGTCGAGGGTCGTTATCTGGCTCTTTAGGCTGGGTTTCTAACCCGTCTAGACAAATGATCACGTCTAAGATGTTGATTTTCCAGGGTTCACGAGCCAGGGTATAGCCGCCTTTTGCCCCTCGCTGAGAGCGAATGATGCCGCCGCGTCTGAGGGTTGCCAGCAGTTGTTCAAGGTAGCGATCGGGAATATTTTGTTGGGCTGAAATCTGCCGAATTTGCAGAGGTTCGCCCGTATCATAATGAGCCGCCAATTCTATCAAGGCTAGAAGGGCATACTCGCTCTTGCAAGAAAGTTCCACGGATGACATCACAGGGTAGGAGAGCGGTTCCGTTGGAAAGACCAACTTTTTAAGTATACCCCGGTTTTCCACTGGGGTTTAGTAGATTTGCAAACCCCAAAAAAGCCCCGCACGAGGCAGGGCTTAGACTTAAACCTTGATTTAACTCAAGGGCTTAAAACGTGAAGGTCGTCCGAACGGTGCCCACGTATACGGTATCGTTGACGTTATTGTTCTCTGGGTTAAAGATCACAATGATGCCCGGCGTAATCGAGATGTTGTTGCTCAACTGATAGCGATAGAGACCTTCGAGGTGGAACGAGGTGTTCCGGTCTTCGCGGCCTGCGATATCGTTGCTGGTGACTTTAGGAGGCTGCCCAAACACGATTCCAGCCAAGTTGCCCTTCTTACCCAAGTCAGGGAAGGCCAGCGTGACGGCCCAGTTCCAGATGTCGGCATCGGCGCTGGCCACCTTGCTTTCGAGGTGAGCTTTGGTGTAGCCACCCCAGCCTGCCAGCGTCAGTCCAGGAGTGAGGCGAATAGCGGCTTCTACGTTAAATTGATCAGAAGAAGTTGCAACACCTGCACCAAAAGGCTGGTTTGCCAGAGCGCTACCCGTGCCGCTGGTGACGGCAACGTTGCCACCACGATCGTAACCACGAACATAGGTCAGACCCAAGTCAACAGCCGGGGTGGGTTTGAAAGCCACTTGAGCCAGAGCAGCATTAGATCCGTTAAACAGACCTCTTCCAGAAGTGGGGTCAGAGGCGTTGTCAGCCAGGTAGCCCAAAGACACTGTGAGCGCTTTGCCAAACGGATAGTTCAACGTCGCACCAGAGCCACTGCCGCTGTTGCTGTTGCCTTGACGATAGGTTGGGTTGAATCGACCAAAGCGTGAAATTGAACCCTGCCCATCGCTGGCAAGTAGAGGGTTAAAGTTAGGCACGTTGTTGTAGAACTCGCCCCCAACTGCGTCAACCGTCACGGTGCCTGCCCCGATCGGGAAGCGATAGTAGAGTTTGTCTACAGCCAATGAGTTGTTAGCAGCCGTGCCAGCAGGACTGCTGCCTTCATAAGACAGACGCGCCATGTTGGTGCCCGTAGCATCTGCAAAAGCAGTGATGTTGCGCGCTTGCAGACGGGTCAAGAGGGAGTCTTTGCCTGTGAAGCTAGTGACAAGGCTAAGACGAACCCGATCGCTAAAGGTGGTGTTTTCATCAACTCGATTGTTGCGAGCCGCGTTATTTGCCGCGTCTCTGACGGCTCCTGCTGGGAGTGCGTCAATCGCTCTTTGTTGAACAGACCCGATCGCTTTAGCATCGCCCAAAGCACCCGAAACCGAGAAGATCACTTCTCCTCTGAGCTTGGTGGTGGTGGAGAATTGCTGCTTTTCAAGGGTAGTCGTGCGAGCTTCTAAGGCATCAACACGACCCCGCAAGGTAGCCAATTCAGCCGCAAATTCTTCTTGCAGCTTTTGCAGGGTTGCCAGGTCTTCTTTTTTAACCAGGTCAGCCGTTGCCGCCGCAATCAACTCATTGACCCGATCAAGGCAGGCATTCAAACCAGCCGCAAACTCATAGCGAGTCAGGGCCCGGTTGCCGCGATAGGTTTTGTCAGGGTAGCCCGCGATGCAGCCATAGCGCTCAACGAGAGATTGCAGGGCTTGAAACGCCCAGTCAGTTGGACGCACGTCAGAAAGCTGAGAAACCGAGGTGACTTGGCCAACGTCGGCGCTAGCACCTTCGCTTCCATAAGCCTTGACTTGATCGAGAGAGGCAACGCTGGTCGAAGCAGGGGTAGCTTGAGCGGTCTGGAGAGATTTGGGTGCGTCAGCAGCACTGGCGATGCCAGCCGTTACGATCGCCGCAGACACGGTTAAAGTAGCACTCAAAAGTGCTGGGGTCGCAAAGAGCGACTTTAAGTTATTGATCATGATCACTTCCGTATTCACACCGTTAGATTGAGAAGACCCATAAAGCTTTAGACCCCACTGGGGCTGTTTAAAGAAGGTCTAGATTTCTCTAAACACATTTTTATGGAGACCTCAGCAGTATACCCTAGTACAATTCTTAATCTATGGGTTAGATAAAACTTTTAACGGAGTCCTGGCTTGACTTCTAGAACACTTCATCATTTTTATGTAGCCTGATATACGGAATGAATTTATTAAATCTTTAATCTTTCAAGTCGGGTCACTAGAATTTTGCTGGTAGGTTGTGCGAGGTTTAGCCCACAGTAGAGGGCCATAGAGGCAGATGTCCGACTACGATCGCCCATAGAAATTTATACAGGGTTAAGAAGCGATGCAATTTGTGTCTGATCCTACGATCGCGGTCAAGATTCAAAAAATGGAGGAGCGGGTGCGGTGGCGATCGAGCGCAATCCTCGATCGGGGCATTGATCAAACTCGGCTCGTCTTAGCCGATGGGCAACCAGACACCCCAGAGTTTTCGTTTTTGGTGATTGGCGATAGCGGCTCTGGGCAACATCGAGGTCACAGCCCTCAACGGCAGATTGCCCAGCAGATGCTCAACCATCGCCAAGATTCTCGCTTTATCTTGCACACAGGCGACGTGATTTATCTGGTTGGCTCTAGCGAGTTTTATCTCAAAAATTTCATCAAGCCCTATCGAGAATTCATCGTCGGCGGTGAGCGCTATAACCAGATTTCCCATGATCAGATGGTGTTTAATCTGCCATTTTTGGCGGTGCCAGGAAACCATGACTACTACGATCTGCCCTTTGCCTATGGGTTGGCCATGCAGCTAACCTATCCGATTCGGCGATTGCTGCGATCGAAACTGGATTTTGATATCGGCTGGCACGGTTCGTTTCAGGGCCGGGCTTATGCTCAGGCATTTCTCGATGTGCTGCGATCGGTTGAGATGCGCGGCGGGCTAGGAGAGCACCTCGATCGTCACTACACGGCTGAGACAGACACAGGGCGATGTCTGCGCTATGAACCTGGAAAATTCACCCGCTTACCCAACCGTTATTACACGTTTCGCAGTGGCGGCGTTGATTTTTTTGCCTTGGATTCCAACACGTTTAACGGGCCGACACCGTTGCCCAAAACCTCGGAAGGACGAGCCTATCGCCGAACCTTAGAAGCCCAATATGCAGCCCTAGAGCGAGAGATGCAGCAGTTGCTAGGGCAATCAGAAACTCTCAACCCTGATCAACCTCAAGATGCCGAGCAGATGGATGATATTCGGGTCAAGTTAGAACAACTTGAGGAAATGCAGCGAGACATCGATAAGCAACTGAATGTAGATGAAAGCGCGATCGCAGACGTTGCCCAGTTGGAATGGCTGCGCGATCGTTTAATTCAATCCTGGCAAACAGCAGGGGTAAGAGGCAGAGTGCTGTTTTTTCACCATCCGCCCTATGTGACTGAGGCGACTAAATGGCATCAAGCGCAGACGCTGGCGGTGCGGCGAAGACTGCGACACGTCTTAGATGAGGTGGCTCAAGCCGTCGGGGTTTTGACGAAAGGCCGCCCGATCGTCGATCTGGTTCTCAATGGTCATGCTCACTGCTTAGAATATTTGCGATCGACCGACACCGGGCATGGTGATGCTCACACAAATTGGATTGTCTGCGGCGGCAGTGGCTACAGTTTGCGCCGTCAAAGAGGAGAAGGAGCCGAGTTAACCGAGTCGCTAGACGGCAAAGAAGACGTTTTGGTTGCTAAATCGCAGCTATTTGTGGGGCGTGAGGGCAGAGGCTCTTACAAGCACCGCCCTTACTCATTTTTGAGAATCGATGTGCAGGCCGGAGAACCTGTAAAGTTTCTGATTCGTCCGTTTGTGTCGGAATGGCTGCAAGGAGAGTGGCACGATCGGGCACTGCCAGAGTTTTTAATTGGGCCTGGCTAGCGATCGTTAAATCTGCCCATTAGGGCAGCAAATCCCAAGGCGGCGACGGTGAACGCCCCGATCGCCAAGGACGGGCCCTTATCCAGTAGGTCAGTGATGCTGGGAATCTCTAGGTGATCAAAATCGCCATTCACTCTGTCATAGCCTTGAATTGGCTCATACAGATTATTGGGAGCGTCTTCAGACTTTGGCTCATCGGTTTTTTGCAATGGAAACCCGATTGCTAATAGCAATGTATCGACAAGTCCGGGTGAAATTCTTTGAGCAATATCTAAAACGCGACCCACATCACTAACAATATAGTCACGAATGGGATGTTCGGCTGCATAGAGAATAGCATCGCTAACCAAACTTGCGCTGTAGTAGGGCGGCACTCCGGTTGGTTTTACGCCCAGTTTTGTCTTGCCCTTGTTGTAGAAAGGAGTGTTGATCACACCAGGCATAATGTTGGTGACGCTAATTGGATAGCCCTCTTTCTTGAGTTCGAGTCGCATCGCGTCAATGAACCCGATCGCACCATGTTTAGACGCAGAATAAGCGCTTTGATAAGGCAGCGATCGCCGTCCCTCCATTGAGGTGATGTGGATCAATGCGCCCCGTCCTTCGCGCTTGAGATAAGGCAACGCTACCATTGCACCATAAACCTGACCCATTAGAGTCACATCTACGACCCGCTTAAATTCTTCGGGAGTCACGGTGTCGAAGGTGGCAAACACGCTAGTGGCTGCAAGATGAACCCAAGTATCTAGTCGTCCGAAGTGCTCGACGGTTTTATCGGCGATCGCCTGCACTTGATTAAAGTCAGCCACGTCAGCCGGAATGGCGATCGCGTCTCCCCCCCTAGCAGAAATCTCTTCGACTAGCGTGGCTAATCCTTCTTGACTGCGGGCAGACACCGCTACCTTTGCGCCCTTTTGGGCAAACTTTAGCGCCGTGTCTCTCCCGATTCCGCTGGATGCTCCAACCACTACAACGACTTGTTGATCAATAGGTTTCAAATTCATTTTCAGTTCTTCGTTTTAGCGTGATTACTAGTTGCAAAAAGCAATCTTAATAGATTTCTTCTTCCGCTTCTAAGTCTTTTCGTTCATCGTAATCGTCGGATGACTTTGGTTCTAGCTCCCAGCGTTTGTCATCGCGTTGTTCTAAAATCTCATTCGTGTGCAGATAGTTAAAGTCGTTCATCTCTAAACCGACTGCTTTTCCTAAGTCATCCACAATATCCATATCAGGAGTGTTGACGGTGCCGCCGACCGATTCGTCGCCATCCGCTTCGGCTTGCTCATAGTTGGCATCGATGTCGCCGCCCGTTAATTCAGGGGTCGCCTCGTTGAACTCGTGCCTACGATCGCCCATTGTCCGCCCCCCGAGGCTGAAGCCCGGAACCTCATGAACACCTGTCCCATAAGATTCCGTTATCTCCTGCGGCACGTCGTCATCAGCAATTTCTTCAGGCTCCTTCTGGCTCTTCTAACGCCTCAATGTCTCCGCCCAGATCGTGAACTGCTGACTCTAGATCATCACGATCGGTTTGGCTAGCTTCGGCATATTCTGCATCAGACATCACTCATCGCTCCAAAACTATCCGTTCACCCCTGCACGTTAACGAATTTCAAAATTCACAAAAATCTTCAAATAGGTAGATCGCCTAAGTTTTGAGCCAGAGATCCTTCTCTAGGAAGAGACAGGCTTATCTCCCCAGAACGAGGAGAGCGATCGCAGTCCAGACCTAGGCTTAACCCACATTTACAGCCAAACTATCATGGAAGTCGAATCAGACAAGCTGAGTCAAAGTCAGGCTCAAAGCGATGCCACCATTTCTGATCAAGAACGCTGGGCCTCGATCGTCGGTGGTAGCGCGATGGTGCTAATGGGATTGCAACAGCGATCGCTGAGAGGAATCCTGACGGCAATAGCAGGCGGAAGTCTTGCCTATCATGGCGCAACCGCAGACAAAAGCCTTCAAGAAAAAGTCACTGACGCAACAGGTATCAACAAAGCGATCAAGGTTGAGAAGACTGTAACCATCAATCGATCGGCTGAAGATCTCTACAACTATTGGCATAACTTTGAAAATCTGCCGACGTTTATGAAACACGTCAAATCGGTGCAAGTGATCGATCTGCGGCGATCGCACTGGGTCGCCAACGCTCCGCTAGGTCAAACGATCGAGTGGGATGCCGACATTATCAACGATCAGCCTAATCAGCTAATTGCTTGGGCATCTGAGGAAGGCGCAGAAGTCGATAACTCCGGCTTTGTTCGATTTCAACCTGCTCCTGGCGATCGGGGCACCGAAGTCAAAGTCGTGATGGAATATAACGTGCCAGGGGGAATGTTGACGGCCGCGATCGCCAAGCTCTTTGGCAAAGAACCCGAACAGCAAATCGGGGATGAACTGCGGCGCTTTAAGCAACTGATGGAGACAGGCGAAATCGCCACCACCGAAGGGCAATCGCGAGGTCAATAGCTTCAATCGCTGAAGCAATCATATTCCACTAGTCGCTCTCGATCGACCATAACCCAACTCATTTTATTTATTTAGGAGCACCCTCAGATGAAGGCAGTTTGCTGGCGCGGCGCAAAAGATGTTCGAGTAGAAACCGTTCCTGATCCCAAAATTCTCAACCCTCGTGATGCGATCGTTAAAATCACCTCGACCGCGATCTGTGGCTCTGATCTGCACCTTTATGACGGATTCATTCCCAGCATGGAGTCAGGCGACATTTTAGGACACGAGTTTATGGGCGAAATTGTCGAACTCGGTGCGGGTGTCAAAAATCTCAGCATTGGCGATCGTGTGGTCGTGCCATTCACGATCTCATGTGGAAACTGTTATAGCTGCAAAACGGCTCAGTGGTCACTCTGCGATAACTCTAACCCCAATGCATTTATGGCAGAAGCGTTATATGGTCACTCAGCCGCTGGATTGTTTGGCTATTCTCACATTTTTGGCGGTTATGCGGGCGGTCAGGCAGAATATGCCCGCGTTCCTTTTGCCGATGTGGGTTTATACAAAGTTCCGCAAGGGTTGACTGACGATCAGGTATTGTTTCTGTCGGATATTTTTCCCACGGGCTACATGGCAGCAGAAAACTGCAATATCAAACCCGGAGACACGGTTGCAATCTGGGGATGCGGCCCCGTAGGACAGTTTGCTATTCGCAGTGCCTTCTTGCTGGGAGCCGAACGGGTGATCGCGATCGATCGCTTTCCTGAGCGCCTAAAAATGGCCAAAGAGCAAGCGGGCGCAACCGAGGTGATCAACTACGAAGAAGTGGATGCCGGAGAAGCTCTCAAAGAAATGACTGGCGGCCGTGGCCCTGATTCTTGCATTGATGCTGTTGGAATGGAGGCTCACGGCACTGGCCCCGATTTTCTCTATGACAAAGCCATGCAAGCCGTTCGTTTAGAAACCGATCGTCCGACTGCCCTCAGACAAGCCCTGGTTGCCTGCGGCAAAGGTGGCACGGTTTCAATCCCAGGAGTATATGGAGGCATCTTAGATAAGATTCCGTTTGGGGCTGCTTTTAGCAAAGGGCTAACGCTGAAGATGGGTCAAACTCACGTCCATCGGTATCTTGACCCTTTGATGAAGCACATTCAAAATGGAGACATTGATCCCTCGTTTATTATCACGCACCGGATCGCGATCGACGATGCGCCCAAGGCCTACGAGACCTTTAAGCATAAGAAAGAAGACTGCATCAAAGTCGTGATCAAGCTGTAATTGCGGGCGTGATGCCAGAATTGTTGAAAGTGGGTGGATCGCAATTGCGCCGATTCACCTACATCAAAGATTTGTGAGTTATCCAGATATATATTCTTCTGCGGCATTCACTATTGTACGAGATCTTTTTGGACCGATTAGAGGTGCCTGCTGTAATTCAGATTCGGTGAATGCGAGCACATCACGAACAGTCTGGATCTTCAAATCATCCTTGAGTTTACGTTTTAGAAACGACGTAATGCTTACTCTATCTATAGAATCTTCTAAAAGCCTTTCAATCACTCTATTAACTTCAAATTTTGCCCCACAAATAGGACAGAAAAGACCCTCAGTTTGTCGAGGATGTTTATTAGGACAAGTTTCTAGCTCCTGATAACTATCAGCAAGAGACTGGAAGCGAGGATCGCTAGTATAAAACTCTCTATAGTCAGTAATGTTTAGCCTTTTTATAGCCTCATCTGGATTTACACTAAAGGCACTATGAAAAACTTTTTCACTTGCTGCAACTCCTAGATTCAAAGCATACCTTGGGGCCTGTCTTCGCCCTCTAATTTTGACCACACCTTTCTGAGATAAAAATCCAGAGTATTCCAAAAGAGAGAGTGCACGCTGCACTTTATAAGGAATTAACGATTCCATTGTGAAGTAAATGGTTTGAACTCTCGGATCGTCTCCCTTACCTTCATTTTTTCTTTGTATCTCTGGAACGAGATGCCCTTTTATAAGTGTCATCCCCAGATCGATATGAGAAGAAAATCGGGGCAGTCTTTCTTTCAAACCTAGATGGTAAGCAGTTAGCTCGTTTGCAACATAGTTGTTTGAAGCTATGAGTGCATTTTGTTTTGAGAGCCTATCATTGGAGAGCCACTTAGAAATTACTTGCAGAAAAGCTCTAGGATTGCCATAGCTTAACCAGATTAATAAATCTAAAGCTTCTCCACTTTGAGTCATTTTTTTGAAGTCTGAGCTTGGGATGCGCTTTCTTAACAAATCTCTAAAGTGCTTCCGAAGCTCATCACGGCTGGATTGTAAATGCTCATCAACCGAATTTATACTAAGACGGACAGCATCTTGACCGATCTCAAAATTGCCGCCGTAGGAAGTAATACCAGGGTAAGTAGCTGCCTTAACTGAAATGATACTTCCATGTAGTAGTTTGAAGAAGCCAAAGAATATTTTTTGCTGCTGCTCATCAAATGTGTGAGCAGCTTCGTCAAAAAGAAATATGATACGTGATAGAGATGTGTCTCTTGCTATCTCAAGAATGAATTCTGCTACGGATTCTACATTAGCAAATCGCTCTAAATCAGTGCTTAGAAGACGGTTTTCAATTTTACGTTTTGCTTCATCTGTAGATGCTATTGCTAAACTCTGCAAATCCTGAATTGTCCGTTCTAAATAGGCTGGGTTCCAAGACTGATCTACTGCTAATAAACGACGATATTTTTCTGTTATTAGGTTTGATTGTATTGAGCCAAGTTGCCTGCATTTCTTATACAAAGCGTCTAAGACTTTCGCTGCAACCCAACATAAGAATGGATCAAAGTCAAGTCCTGAGTGATCAGTCTGGACTCTGAGAGAGGCTTTAAAGTTTACATAGACTCCAATAGAACGAGTTCTTTGAAATGCCTCATCTAATTCGAGTTCCGCTTTTCTCATCAGGCTGGATTTACCTACACCTCTAGGCCCTTCTAAAAGGTGTGCACCTGGCCCCTTTATTTTTTCAATGATATCCCTTTCACGAGAAGTTTCCGAAAAACATTCAAGAAATTCTTCCTTCGTGAACTCTTCTGCACGAATAATGTCTAATTGAGACTCTTGATTAGTCATAGTAGTTGCCAAGACTGGGTAGTTTTTCTTCAATAAAATCAATACGATTTAGACGAATGATTGCCAAATTTATAATACTTTTAATTGCATCATTCAATAGATTAGAGAAAGATTTAAGTATATCTTTTCCGCTTTCTTGGGTTGTCTTTACTGTCTGCAAAAAACTATATTTTCCATGAACTCTTTCACTAAATTCTCGGTATGCCCTCGCAAGATCTACATATATTGATTTTAGTCTCTCGACATCTATTTTTTCTGATCTGCAAGCAGCTTTAATATAAGATGGTCTTGTTAATTCTTCCAAGGTAGAAGAAAACGACATGTCTTTCTGTGAATTGGCCCACATCCTCGCCTCGACAGGATGATCAATAAAAAATAAAATATAGAGGGAACTCTCGAAACATGTTCTTGCAAGAACTAGGCTTGCTTTAAACTGTTCTCCCATTGCTAAAGTGAGAGTCAGATTAAGATCAACAAATATCTCATCTATGACAGGTTCCAGTAAATCCCTTAATTCGGGAGCCTCTATTTCCACTAACTCAGATAGTAATTCAACAAGAGTATTGCATCTAACCATAAGAGTTTCCAAAACCGCCTTTGATTCTGCATCCACTTGTTGACAGCGTTTTAATATGACCCCAGCTATTTCAGAAAGACGAACCATCTTGAAACCTAATTAATTTTGCAAGTCTTCTCGGTTGTATAAGTTATTTAATTTATTCGTCTTCTAACAAAGAAAAAGTAGTGGGTGGTTCACGCAATCAAAGTCTACACCGCTCTATTTTAACTCCTACTTCGCAGTCCGTAACGACAACGGTACCTTCAGAACCGCCATCAGCGAATTCAGTCAAGAGGAGTGCGCAGAAGGTGCTTGAATATGGCTCTACTATGGCAGAATCTCAAAACTATCACAGTGATTGGGTTGAAACAAGCGAAAATCTCGCTGGTCGAGGGTGAGAACTTTGGTACTTCCATAACGCTCGGCGATCGCCATTACGCTAGCATCTACAAAGTCAATTCGGCTATCAGCGTAGGTTTGCAAAATATCAGCAACTCGATCAACATCTGTCTCAACCAACGCTGTCAAACAAAATCGGCTCACATTCAGCCCTCGCAGAAAGGCAGCTACTGTCTTAATACCAGAGTCCCTTCCAACTAAATAGGCAACTTCAGCCAAAACGGTTTGGGGCAGCAGAATCGAAGATTGCTGAGTGTAGATGGGAACCACATCAGTATGTCTATCATCAGTCTGACTCAGCAGGGCAACCACAAAGCCTGTGTCAGCGATCGCTACTTCCATGTCCAACCTGACTGCGTAATCTGCTGCTGCAAAATTGCTTCTGATTGCGTTGCAAGCTCAGGTGAGCCGGAAAATAAACCGATTAGCGGATCACTCTCAGGAACTGATTCGGGGGACTTTTGAGCATTTAGATATTCCACGATCGCTTCTGTCATCAACACGTTAAGGGAGAGTCCCCTCTTTTGCGCTAAATCCGTTAGCTGTTGCAAAAGCTGCGGTTCGGGAGTCCAATTGAGTGCAGAGGTTGTCACGCTATCCTCCTTCTGAAACTGATAGTGATATCCATCAGAGCAACTAGGCGTTGCTTGGTGAGGGAATGCTTTATTCTAACCTTGCCTGTCAACTCACAAAAAAATAGGTATGCCGTAACGAATACACAACACACCTAATTATTCGATGACGCTTATGTTTTTGTTAGACGAGCTAGAAAGTAACTTATGAACCATCAATCTAGGAGCCTGTGGCGTAAATCTAGTTATCCTCACATGCACTGTCTTCTCGACTACGAGCAGGCAAGATGCCTACCCTACGGTTGCCGAGATTCCGCCTTGTTGTACTAATTAGCGCTAGACTCAACGCCCGAACTAATGGTTTGGTCACCGGGCTTTTGCTTGCGATGCCAGCTTCCATCTTGACCGCGCTCAAAACCCTGCTTAACGCTGTTCCAAGCGACATTTATCGCCGCTTCCTCGCTCAAGCCATCGCTTTGAGAGTTTTTGAACGCCGCTAAAAAGACCTGATCAGAACCATCTAATAACTGGTCAGTCACCCCAGCGGGCAACTTCTCGTTTTTCTCGTCTACATCATCTCGTTTCGCAGCTTCCCGATCGGCTTCTTGGTTAGGCTTTGCCTTCTCAGAAGGCTCTCCGATCGGGCCGCTTCCAGCTTGTATATCTGTCATATTATTACTCCCAAACTAAAACTTAGGAATAACAATAGGCAACATCACCCTTAAAATCCTCTCCCAAATTGTAGGTTACACTACACAACCGCCTCTGTCTTCGGATTAGCCTAAAACACAGCCCGATCGCTCCGGCAGATAGAGTTCTAGATAAGCATTGTCCACCTCTTGAATGTTAGCCGAGCCATACAGCAGCTTGCTTTGATGGGTTAGACCATCTGATAGATTGAGCGTGATTTTTGCCGGAGTTGTGCCTGCATTGATGGCGATCGTTAGCTTCTCGTCCCCTAGACTGCGCGCAAACACATACACCGTTCCCTCTGCGTGGATAACGTTATAATCGCCCGATCGCAAAGCAGGATGAGCATGACGCAGCGCAATCAGTTGACGGTGACACTCAAAGATTTTGTAGTCCCAATCGACCTCAAGCGGGAAGCCGCGCCGAGAATCAGGATCGAGAGCACCAGGCAACCCAACTTCATCACCATAATAAATGCTGGGCGCACCCGGAAAAGTTAACAATAGTAGTGTCGCAAGCTCAACACTGGGGCGATCGCTACCCGCAATCGACAACAAACGAGCCGTATCGTGACTGGCTAACAGATTCAGTTGAGTGAGTTGAATCTGCCAATCATACAGCCCTAAAAGAGCCTGAATTTTTTCAGCATACTCCGCCGCAAATAGAGGGGGATAGGGCTGATAGTCGCGACCTTGGACTTGAGCTAAATCGACCCGATCGCCCGCCACAAACGCGATCGTAGGGCCAGTAAACAAATAATTCATCACGCCATCAAACTGTGTGCCATCCAACCATTGGCGAGAATCGCCCCACACTTCACCCACGATGTAGGCTTCGGGATTGACGGCTTTGACACGATCGCGAAATTCTTGCCAAAAGCCAGGGGTTTTAATCTCAAAAGGCACATCTAACCGCCAGCCATCTACGCCAAGTTTAATCCAGTGTTCAGCAATCTCCATGATGTATTCGCGCACTTCAGGATTGTCGTGATTAAACACAGGCAGTGCGCGGTTATTGTCCCACCCCTCATAGTTTGCAGGATAGTCGCCGTTATAAGCGTTAACGGGCCAGTTATACACTTTAAACCAGTCTACCCAAGGCGAATGCGGGCCGTTTTCTAACACATCATGAAAAAAGAAAAAACCGCGACTGGAATGATTAAACACACCATCTAAAACGACTTTGATATCACGACGATGAGACTCGTCTAAAAACTCATGAAAGGCCGCATTGCCGCCCAGCATGGGATCGACTTGATAATAATCGTGAGTATGGTAGCGATGATTGCTAGCTGATTGAAAAATGGGCGTGAAATAAATGGCATTGATGCCTAGATCTTGAATGTAGTCGAGCTTTTCGGTTACGCCCCACAGATCCCCTCCCTTATAGCCTTGCAGCGTTGGCATCGTGTGCCAATCTTCCCAGCGATCGTGGTGGTGCAGCCGCTTGCGTGAGGTCTGACTTTTGGCAAAGCGATCGGGGAAGATCTGATAAAAAACCGCGTGCTTAACCCAGTCTGGTGTTTGAATTTGCATAAGTAAATCTCTAGTCGCTCCAACGATAGATTACCGTCACTTAGCCCGTTCTACAGTCTCACCTCTGATAGAAAAACTGGGTTTTAGTGATTAAATATTAAATTTTAGACAAAAAATCAATCCCTCTTTCTGCTATGGGGCAAGATACGCATAAGTTTGAGGGTTAAGCCATGCATCTAAAAGATTTAGTCGAACACAATGCCGTTGTCAATCTCGCTAAACTGACCAGCGATAAAGAACTCATCACCGATCTGCAAACTCGTCTGAGCGCGATCGGGTTTATGCAAGGAACCGACATCAGCACCGCCATCGATGGCGTATTTGGCGCAGCCACCAAGGATGCCCTCGATCGTTTCTGCAAAGCCGTTCACCTCAACAACTCCAGCACGGGCGTGTTTGGAGCCACCTTTGCCCGCAAGCTGATCGAGATGCGTCCGCCTGTGATGCTGACAACCCCGACCCTAGAAGCCAAAAAACAGCCCACTCCTGATGCCCTCACGACTGCCCTTAAATTTACCTTGCTGTGGGAAGGCGGCTATGTGAACAATCCCGATGATCCCGGTGGGGCAACTAACAAGGGCGTGACCCAAGATACCTACAACACTTATCGCATCAACAATCAATTACCCACTCAAGGGGTAGAGTTGATTACCGATGTCGAAGTCCACGATATCTATTTCTCAATGTATTGGCAGCCCTCACAAGCGGCGCTGATGGTGTTGCCGTTAGCGATCGTGCATTTCGATACGGCGGTTAACTTTGGGGTGGGAGGCGCGATCGAGTTTCTTCAAGAAGCATTGGGCATCAGCGCCGATGGCATTTTTGGCCCCGGCACTCAAACCGCGCTTTTGGCGAATAACACGGCTCAAACGGCTCAAAAAATTGTCCAGGGTCGCATCGATTATCGCAATCAACGAGTAGACACTAACCCCAGTCAGGAGGTTTTTTTGGTGGGTTGGTTAAACCGAGATAACGACCTAGGCGGATTTTCAGAATCCCCGAACGCTAACATTGCTTAGATGGAAAATCTGCCATTTACCCTCTATCATTGGCTTACAGGCTACTTCACAGTGTTAAAGTTTCACCTCTCGCAGAGCCTATGAGACCTTGATAGAAAGATTAAATATTCAGTGGAAAAAGCGGCCTGCCATTTTGCGTAAGGCAAAATACTCATAGTCAAAATTCACACGCTTCATTGAAGAACGACCCCGTTAAGGTAATCAGCGCATTTTGCGTTTTTACCGTTCCATACTTTTGTCCCCTAGCAGCAAGGCATTTCATGGCAAAGCACTTAGTAGAATTTCCTTTAGAAGGGGGTGGCTCTGTTTTAGTGGAAGTTTCTGAGTCAGAAGCAACCGATAATATGCGCCGCATTGGTCGAGAAGATGAGCTTTTGCAAAAGTCACAGCAGACCTTTGAAATGGCACTAGACGGGATCAGACCGATCGCGAGTACCCTGATCAACAAGCTTCGCAACTTAAACCAACCTGCTGATGAAGTTCAAGTCAAGTTTGGACTGAAAATGAGCGCAGCAGCAGGCGCGATTATTGCCTCAGCCAGTGTTGAAGGAAACTATGAAATCACTTTGAAATGGAATCGTCACCCATAATCAATGAGTGCATCTGTTGAAGCCGCGATCGTCCGAATTCGTAAACCAACTGGCGCAATTGTTGGAGCAGGGTTTCTCATTCATGAGAAGTATGTGTTGACCTGTGCCCACGTCATCGCTCAAGCCTTGGGCATCTCAGAATCTGCGCCTCAAAGACCTTCTGCACCTATTTTTCTCGACTTCCCCCTCGTTGCTCCTGATGTGCGACTAACAGCACTGGTCGTTTTTTGGCGACCCATTCCCGACAGGGGTAATTCTACTCAAGGTCACGAAGATATTGCTGTTCTGGAACTTAACGACCCTTTACCTGCTTCTGCAAAACCTGTGCGTCTTCTGCTAGAAGAAGATCTATGGAATCATCCTTTTCAGACATTTGGGTTTCCGGTAGGTCATGATGATGGGCTGTGGTCTACAGGCATCTTGCGCGGACGGCAAGGAACAGGGTGGGTGCAAGTTGAGGATGTCAAATCAACAGGGGGGCGATTAGAGTCAGGCTATAGCGGTGCGCCTGTGTGGGATGAGCAACTTGGCGGTGTGGTAGGTATGGCGGTGGCGGCTGATCTCAACCGTGCAGATGCCAAAATTGCCTTCATTATTCCTACACGGGTGATTGCGACCACCTGGACGGCTCTGGCTGAGTGGACAATTCCGCCTCTAGCGTTATCTGGTCAAAAGTCTAATCGTTTCCGTGCTTGGGTGCTGGCAAGTCTATTAGGAGTGTTTGGACTGGGTGCGATCGCTCTATCAATTCCCCAAGTTCGCGATCAACTGGGGTTGGGTGAATCGGCGTGTTTTAGAGAGGCTGAGAAAAATCAGGAGAAAGCGATCGGCCTCGCTCAATTTAGTAACGAATCAAGCAGTAATCCAACCAATCCTCAATTAAAAGAGAATATTAGCGAACGTTTCAAGGCGCTATCTTTACCTAATGTTAAAGTTTGTTACATCAGTGATCCGATTGCTCAACTCGACAAAGCCGAAGAAGAGAGCGCACGGTTGAATGCATCTGTTATCATCTGGGGACGTAGAGCAGGAACAAGTTTAAATGTCTATGTCACCTCTGTCAAAGTCAAAACCCTTCCACTTAGTAAGCTCCCTAGCCCAACCGATAAATCTGTAGACTTCGAGGTTCAAACAAAAGATTGGGCAGATCTTGTTCCTGTCATGGCTGCTTTCAAGTTGAGTAGCATTTACAAAGCAGAGAAACGCCCACAGGATGCTATCAATATCTTACAAAGTGTCTTGGGTCAAATAGAGCTGAGGAAGCTAGACTTGCATAACTCGATTACGAAAGAAAAGGTTTCCACTGCCTACTACGAGTTAGGAAAGTTGTATGTTCCAGTCCGCGACCAAGCAAACTGCCCAAATCCTGAGAAGTGTGAAATTGCTATCAGCGCTTATCAGAAAGCAATTGAGAAGAACGAAACTAATTATGAAGCGCTGAACGACCAAGGTTTACTTTACACAGCTTTGGGTCAACTAAACGAGGCAGAACAAGCCTTTAATAAAGTGACCAATAATTCAATAGAAAAACGGTTAACCACACAAACTGGTACGGCACAAATTGCCATATTCAATCGAGCAAGGATGTATCTAAAGCAAGGGAAGATGCAGAAAGCGATCCTAGATCTCCAACAGTTTCTGAGGCAAAACCCAAGAGAAATTAACGCACTGCGGTTACTTGGCTTGACTCAACTACAAGCAGCAAAAACAGAGGATGCGAAGCAAACATATATTAGGATTAAGCAATACTTAGGCAATCAAAAAACTGAGCAAAGCAGAGTCATTGATGACCTAGAAGCACTTGCACAGAAAAAGCCTGCTTTGCTTTCAACTACTCAAAAATTAGCTTCCATGTTCAAATAATAACATCGCGATTGCCTGACTCTACATTTCCGCACTCCCATTTCTGTCCATCTTTCAGAACATACTTTTCATCTCCATTATTATCTATTATTTTATAATAGCTCTTTGTATCAGGCTCTGGGCCACAGCAAGTCATACCACTACTATCTTCAGCTCCTCTGAATTTGATACGATTTGCTGTTAGGTTTCCTCCTTTAGGTAATTCAGCATCTAACCTGTTAAAAAGTCTTGTGTGAAAGCTATCAGACAGTTGTGGAGGTTCTTCAGTAGAAGCTGCCTCTATCGATGAGTTGCTTTGATTGAGCTTTGTCCACTCAAGCACGTATTTTTCTTCTGGTTGATCAGCTCCTGCTTGAGATAAATATTCTAATCTCAGCCCAGTTAGCGCATTTTCAGAACAACCACAAGAGACCAATTCGCTCCTGACTGCCACTTTTGCAATTTCTAGCAGTTGATCAAATCCAAGCTTTTTAGTTTTATCTTCGGGCAGCTTCAATAGTTCCTTAACTGACTGCTGTTCTGCAAAAGGTTTGTCTAGATCGATTGGGACTAGTTGACCTACCATATATATTCACCTTTTTTCAATTAATAACAGTGCGTGAGATAGTTCGCTATTACTTTAGTCGCTCTCCTAAAAGCAAGAGCAGGATTTTTTATTAATTCTTAATCAGGAGATGGTAGCTTTTGGAACCGTCTCTACCTGTTGACCACACACGGCAGTTTTGAAGTAATCTACGACCGATCGCGGATAATAAGACTAAACGCGCCAGGCAACTCCATGAACATGACAGGCATAACCGCGCAACAGCTAGAAGCCATAATGCCCGATGCCACTAAACTTTTGAGCGATGAGCCAGAAATGGAAAGTTCATTACACTACACCCAACTGGCACTCTTGGTCGCCTGTCTCGAATTTTTGTGGAGCACCCGCGACGATTTCTTTATTGGGGCAAATCTGACTGTTTATTTCAGTCGTCAACAACTGCGAAACCGGGACTTTCGCGGGCCTGATTTCTTTTTAATCAAGCAAACCGATCGGCGACCTCGCAACGCCTGGGTGACATGGGAAGAAGATGGCAAATATCCAAATCTGATTATTGAACTACTCTCAACTTCGACCGCCGAGATAGACCGCACCCTTAAGAAAACGCTTTATCAAGACCGCTTTCGGACTCCAGAATATTTCTGGTTTTCCCCAGACACACTAGAGTTTGAGGGGTTTCGCTTCACCGGAACTCAATATCAACCGATCGAAACAAATTCTAACGGTTGGCGTTGGAGTGAGGAACTAGAGCTTTATTTGGGCGTTGAGAATGAGCAACTTCGCTATTTTACGGCTGATGGACGGCTTGTTCCTACTCCCCAAGAACGGGCAGAGCAGTTAGCTGAAAGACTACGATCGCTCGGCATCGATCCCAATCTTGTCTAGAAATAACTCTTACTACAACCGCAACTCATGAATAATTCATTCAACATATCGGGAAGCAACATTACGAATCTAGCTGGATCTGGCGATATTCATTACCAAGAAGTTTCTAACCCCAATCTCACCGACTCTCCATCACCCGATCAATCAGCAGAGAGTCAGACGCAACGATCGACGATTTTGATTTTGGCAGCAAACCCTAAAGGCACCTCACAGCTACGACTGGGTGAAGAGGTGCGAGAAATTGAGGCTGGGTTGCAGCGAAATGGTCAGAACGATCGCTTGCTCTTGGAACAAAAATGGGCAGTTCGTCCTAGAGATGTGCGTCGCGCTTTATCAGACTGCAAGCCTCAGTTTGTCCATTTTTGTGGACATGGAGTCGGAGCTGAGGGACTGGCTCTAGAAAATGAGATCGGTGAAGTGACGTTGGTCAGTGCCGAAGCACTAGCAGATTTATTTGAATTGTTTGCTGATCAGATCACCTGCGTTTTGCTTAATGCTTGTTATTCAGAAACTCAGGCAACGGCGATCGCTCAACATATCCCTTATGTGATTGGGATGAATCAAGCGATCGGAGACAAAGCCGCGATCGAGTTTTCGGTGGGGTTTTATGATGCGATCGTGGCGGGTGAATCGGTTGAGAGAGCTTACAAATTTGGGTGTGCTGCAATTCGTATGGCAGGAATTGAAGAGTTTTTAACGCCCGTTCTACTCACCAAGTAATCTCCTTTCTAAAGCTTATGCTTCGACAATTCTAGGTAGATAAGTGGGTCGAAATAGGGCAATCTCAGAATTAAGAGGACTAACGCTTTTAGCCCAAAGAACCAGCCCTTCAGAAATGCCTTGGGCAATGTTTTCTGATTGAGTTTTAATCACATTCACATCTTCCGAATTAGTCAAAAATCCGACATACAGCACCAGTGATGGCATAAAAATATCACGACAGAAGGGCAATCTTCTACCTTTGGTGGCCCTATCAGATTTTGTGCCGCGATCGGGCAGATCTGGAACTCTTTTTAGCAACGATTGCAGCAGCAGTTCAGCATGAGATTTACGTTCTAAACTGTCTTTGAAATAATAAGCCGCCGATCCTCGCACGGTTTGATTTTCAGGGATAGAGTCGGTCACGATTTCGAGGGCAACATCGCCAACATTGTAATCTTGCTGATTGATCCACTCGATCGCTCGATCTTCATTCTGCCGAAATTCTTCAGGAACTAGCTGAAGTTCAAATCCATGTTTAGAGAATTCTCCACTGAATAGCTTATTAATGCGATTACCTAAAATTGTCATTTGGTCAGCTTCAAGAACTGGACTTTCGACCACTCCGTCTCTCTTCAAGCCCGCCAGAAGATAGATAGTTCCTTTTCGAGGATTTGTCACAAACCGATCTATAAATTCTTTCGTTTTTGCATCGTTGCTCTTTTGCAAATCTTTAACAATGTGATGAATTCGAGTGCCCAAATAACCCGCTACTTTTCCTAACTCTTCAACTAAAGCCGAGTGATGTAGCCCAACTAATTGCCATTGTGAATTAAAAAGTGGACTGCCTGATGAACCAGGCTCCGCATCGGTTTCATATTGAATGAATTGTGGGTATATTTTTTGCACCCTATTGTTGTAGATAACAATTTCTTTCTCTCGTCCTTTGGGGTGCTGAATGATGTTGAGGGGTTCTCCTAGCAAATCAGAAATTTCAAGTTTCTTCTGAAGAATTTCTGGGTTGATTGTCTCCTTAAATAAGGCAAAATCGCCAATAGCCTCAGACATCACCTCGTCTTTGCATACAGGGGGCGCGATAATTTTGTAATCATCAGACATCTGTAGCCACCCAAAATTATTGCCTGCTTCACGAAAGGTTAAATAGTTTTTACCTGATTCATCACGATAGTATTTCATGCCGTCTTTAGAGACGGTCTCAGAATTGAGGGGTCGAACGCCAACTAAGGTGTAGTCTAAGTCTGAGTCAGTCTTAAAAACACTTGCGTCGAGCTTATATTCAAAGGGTAAAGTCTCTTCATCCGAAGAGTTTTGTTCATAGCAAAACTGTGCTGTAAACTCTCCTACCGCACTTGGATCGCTTAAAACATGATGATTAGTTAATAGGTGATTTCGACCGACTAAAAAACCTGTTCCATACGCGATCGGCATTGCTTTCTTAAACCGTTCTTTGAGTTGTTCTCTAATCGTTTGATCTGCTTTTAACGCATCGGATACTTGCTCATAAGTTCCCCAAAAATCATCTAAAATCTCTATCTTTGAAGTTTTCAGCAGCTCACGAATTTCAAGTTTGCTATAGTTTACCTCTTGAATCATCTCAATAAGTTTGTCTATTCCATCATCCGAGTAGTGACGAACCAATCGACAAACTGCCGCACCCGCTCTCAGTCCATGACCTAAAAAAGCAAAGGGCAGAAAGTCAGATTCACCGTAAACTAATTTTGATGCTTGTTTGATCGATTCCAGCGATCGAGCATTCAGAATATCTGCTAACTCTTGACCTCCGATCGGATCGCTCAACTCAATGTCTCTAATCTCACCAGTCGGATAGTTACTTTCGCAAACTACTCTGACTCCACCCTCCGCTACGCTGCAAAAGTCAGCTCCACCCAGTATGCTATTTTTTAGTATTCTGTAAGAAACCATTAGTTAATCCCCATAACTTTCAACCTACGGTGAACAATAACTCAGAGGCAATTCTTGGCAGACGCTTCACACAAATCGCCCTAAAGTCTAACTTTCAATCTGTTAAGTTTGGTCAGCCTGCAATCTTTAGATTATTGCTAGTGACCTTAGTGGTACTGATTGCTATTTCAACTGGCTGCCTTCTGGGTTTTTTAGGCAGTACCTTTGCGGTCACGATCAGTCGTACTATCTTAGGCTTTAACCAATCAGTCTTTCTCGTTTTAGTAGTTGTTTCCATCATCAGCATTTGGGTTGCAGAAATAATTTTTCGTGGTTTAGGCAGCAGTCTGTGGAAGACAAGTTCCTTTATCTTATTGATGTTAGTTTCATCAGTTTTAACATTTAGAACGACAGAACTGATTGGGGCAATTTTGCTGCTTGCGATCGTCGCTTTAGCAGTCGTCTCTCTCAGCCTAGTTGCTAATGGGTTATCTCTGTCACTCATTTCTACGCTGTCAAATAGAAGACATTTCGGGACGATTTATCTAATCTTAACAATCTCAATATCAACTGCGGTTGCCTACTCTTATATGGGCAGTACGCCTAGAGACACCCCCTACTTTCCAGTTCTGAAAATTCTAGCTGGATTTCTAACAAGCTATTGCCTGCTTAGAGCCAGCAACGTAATTACAAAGGCAAATCAAAAATTAGCGCGAGATCTTCAATTCTTAAAATCTTGGTCGATCGCCCTTGCCTCTTGGGGTGGCACCTCCTTTTACAACTTAGATTTAAGCGAAATTGACTTTTCAAATTCTCACTTAGCTAACTGTGATTTTCGGGCACGGCGGCTCTATCGAACCTGCTTAAACGGTGTCACCGGACTGGAACGTGCCAGAGTCGATAACCGATACCTGGATCTCAACCATCCTAAAGTTCAGGAACTATTGACGCATGGATATAGCGACGAACAGGATTTTAGCCGCACAAACTTGCGAGGAGCAAATCTAAAATCTGCTCAGATGCAAAGACTGAATCTGGCAGAAGCCAATCTAGATGGAGCGGACTTAAGAGGAACAGACTTGCGTGACGCTATTTTACTACGATCGCAGGTTACGGGTGTAAATTTTAGCGAAGCCAATCTCACCGGAGTTTGCATCAAAGACTGGAGCACCAACGGCGAGACGTGTTTTACAAACGTTCAGTGTGACTACGTTTATCGAGAATATGAGCATGACAAACCCAGCGATCGCTACCCCGTCGACCGCAACTTTGAACCCGGTGAATTTGAGAACCTGTTTCAAAAAGTCAAAAATGCCGTTGAGTTAGTGTTCAAAGATGGCGTAAATCTGCGTGCCCTCAGCTTTGCCTTTCAGAATGTGGAATTAGAGGATGATGGTCTCGACTTGCAGCTAAAGGGCATTGAGCGGCGCGGCGACTTGTGGATTGTGAAAGTGACCCATCGCGAAGGCGCTTCTAGGCAAGAAGTTGAGCAACACTTAATGAGAAGCTACGGCGTTTTAGAAGAACAGCTTGCCGCCAAAGATCAGCAGATCTCACAACTGATGGGAATCACCCGCAGCCTTGCCGCCGCCAGCGAAAACTATAGTAAAAAACCGTTTGGTAATAGCTTTGTGATTTCTGGAAGCACGATCGCCAACCTCGCAGGATCAGGGAAGATTAACTACGATGAAGCGGCAAGTCAAGTACGCCAGTTGGTAACGCATCCAGGCAATGACCAACCTGCAACCGCCGCCGAAAATCTCTTAAATCACTTCGCTAGCCAGCAGATTGCCACCACCCCTGATACTCAAACTGAATTGGTTCAGCAAGTGCTGTTAGCAGAGGCTGAAAAGGATTGGTTTTTTAGGCAGTTTTTAATCCAGCAAGGGCAAGAAGTCATCAAAGCCATGCCAGAAGGTGTGATTTCAAAAGCGTTTCAGCAAGCGATCGAGCAGCTTGGTTAACCAATTTTTTACTCAACCAGATCTGCCTTTTGCTGTTGATAGTGTTCTTTAAATTTGCGCTGTTGTTGATTGTGATCAACGATCGCAGCCGGATAACCACAGCGATCGCGATCGTATTGAGAAATCTCTCCCGTAATCAAATCTTTGGTCTCAACGCCGCGTAACTCTGGCAACCATTGGCGAATGTAGTCTGCGTCCGCGTCGAATTTTTTAGCCTGACTCGCAGGGTTGAAAATCCGTAATGGTTTAGGATCCATGCCGCTGGATGCGCTCCACTGCCAGCCGCCGTTATTAGCAGACAGATCGCCATCGTAGAGTTTCTGCATAAAATATTTCTCGCCTAACCGAAAATCCACGATCAGGTCTTTGGTTAAAAAACTGGCGACAATCATCCGACAACGATTGTGCATCCAAGCGGCTTCGTTCATTTGGCGCATGGCAGCATCGACGATCGGGTAGCCCGTTTTCCCTTCACACCACGCCTGAAAATAATCCTCATTGTTCTCCCACGGAAAAGTCTTGAGAACTTTGCGATAAGCCCCTTCTGCCAACTCTGGGAAAAAATACATGACGTGTTGATAAAATTCTCGCCACGCCAACTCTTGTCGCCAAGTCTGGATGCTGGCTTGAGTCTCATCACTGCGGCTTTGCTCTAAGGCGGTCACAGTGGCTGCCCACACCGATCGCACGCCAATCACCCCAAATTTAAGCGCCGCACTCAGCCGCGACGTGCCCGGATTTGCCGGAAAGTTGCGCTGGTCTTGATAAGCATTGATAGCCGATTGACAAAACTCGTCTAATCGCTGTTGGGCAGCTTGTTCGCCCGGTTCTAGCATTAAAGAATTGTCCCAAACAAAGCCCAAATCTTTGGCGGTCGGAAGCGCGATCGTACCCGCAGATTTTGCAGTTTCTGCTTCTGCGTCGGTCAATCCTTCTGCCCCGGCAAAGTCCGGCATTGGCTCTGCTTTAGGTTTGCTGACCCAGTTGCGCCAAAACGGAGAATAAACCGTGTAGGGCGAACCCGAACCCGATTTGATTTCTTCGGGAGAGTGCATTAACTGATCCCAAGACGTTTTGACCTCGATTCCGGCTTGGTTGAGGGCAGAGATCATCGCCCGATCGCGCTCTTGAGAATATGGCTCAACGTCCCAATTCCAGAAAACGGCTTTGGCATTCAGTGCTCTTGCTAACTTGGGAACGGCCTCGCGGGGATCGGCGTTGAGAATCAGCAGTTGACTTCCTGCTTGGGCATAGCGCTGCTGAAGCGATCGTAGACTCCCGATCATATAGGTCACCCGCGCCGGGGCAATGTCATCCCGTCTCAGAATGCTGGGATCGAGACAAAAAACCCCAACCACTTTGGGCGATCGTTGACGCGCGATCGCTAGCCCCACATTATCTGCCGTTCGCAGATCTCGACGGTGCACAAATAAAATTAGATCAGACATAAAACTAGATCAATAGAGAACAGGCAGCGAACAGGTTGCCACCTCTCTACTATCTCTCAAGTTAAGAATGGTTTCGCCAGCATAAAGCTACAGATCGACTTGGCATCGGTGAGATCACCTGTATGGATCGCCTGTTCTACTTCTTCAGGAGTCATCAAAACGGTTTCAAGATCCTCGTCGTCATCTTGCTGAGGAGGGTTTTCTAGCAACTCTAAATCCGTAGCTAGAAACGCATAAATAATCTCATCTGAATATCCCGGAGCCAAAAAGAACTCACCGAGTTTTTTCAAGGCACCCGCTCGATAGCCCACTTCTTCTTGAATCTCGCGCTCGATCGTCCCTGCCGGATCTTCTCCAATCTCCAGCGTCCCTGCCGGAAACTCTAGCAGTCGCCCCTGCACGGTGAAGCGATATTGTCGAGTCAACACCAGCTTGCCATCGGGCGTAATCGGCACAGCTAGCGCCCCACCGGGATGACGTATACATTCCCATTCGCCTTCAGACTTGTTGGGCAAGCGCAGACGATTGACTTCAAAATTAAACTTGCGCCCTTTATAGGAAAGGCGCTGTTTGAGCAACTGAGGCGGTTCTGAACCCAAAGCCATGAGCAAATAAGGGTAAAGGATAAAAAGTTTCTACGATATAGCCTGTTTGACCCCTGAGCGATCGACGAGTCGAGTGAGTTGAGTGATCGTGGCACCCGTTTGAGGCTCTACCCAGTCAGAAGCAATTTCTGCTAGAGGAACCAGAACAAAAGCCCGATCGAGCATTCGCGGATGGGGAATTTGCAAATCAGACGTATTTAGGATTACATCATCAAACAGGAGCAAGTCTAAGTCAAGAGTGCGGGCACTCCATCGCTGCTGTCTGACTCGGCCAAACTGAAGCTCGACCCCTAAAAGAGCCTGTAATAATTCGTGCGGAGTGAGCGTAGTTTTCAGTAGTGCACACTGGTTAAGATAGTCAGGCTGAGGCAGACTGTCAGGCAAGATCAACGCTTTGGTAGAGTAGACTGACGATCGCTGCACGACGCTGATCCCCGGTGTGCGATCGAGGGTTTCGAGGGCAAGCTTTAAAATAGTCTGGGAGTCTCCCAGATTGCTGCCAAGCGCAATGGCACACGGAAGATATTGCATAGAGTTCAGGCAAATCGGATTCTCAAATAGATCTCAAATATTAGGATAAAGAGCCGATTAATTATGGTGGGTTCTGGGCAGTTTCACAGGTTCACCGAGCCTTGCCCTTTTTCGACTTCGGAACTGAATGGACGGAATCTCTTTCAGCTCTTCCAAATGCAAGGAAGTTATTGTGAGAACATTCTTCGGGAAACCTGGACTGTTTTGTAGCACGCAAGTTGATTTGAACATTGCTCTTTTCACCTGGTGCAATCTGATTAAATTGGTGCAGGCTAGACAAACCCTCGTATTTGGGAAGTTGATGTGTAACTAAAAAGGCGAGCGGATAAAACTTGAGCAGATTAAAGGCTCCAATACCTTGAAAGCTACCTCTTACCGCCTGCATGAGGAAATCTCTGAAAATTACCGTCTCTTCGTAAGGATAGACCCAGTAGAAAACATGAATATCATCATGAATTGGCATTGACGGATCTATTACACAAGGTCTAATCAGCTCATCTATAACTACTTCATCCGTCTCAGTTTTAGCTGCAAGAAGATGTCCTAAGACAGAACGCATCACTGCATTGGGTTGGCACTCGACCTCAAAGGAATCTGGCAAACTTAGAGTACTTTCGACAAAGCTCTCAATTCTTCGGGAAAGATCTCCCAAAGCTTGGTCATATCTCGACCCTATCAAGTTGTTGCAATCGGAGCATATTGTCTTAAATGTTACGCCATTTTGATCCAGTCGAGGACGGAATGAAGTGTCACCAATCATCTGATACAGAAGTTTAGAAGTTACCCTACTTTTAGCTGGTGGACAAGCTTGAGGCGGTACATGATCGAGTGACAACTCTTTTTCCTTCTGACAAATATTACAAATGCTGTCTTTCTTCTGAAAATTAGCCAGAATTGGTGATTTTCGGGTGTACGTCATAGTTGTGATTAGATTTCAGGCAAATACGGATTCATCTCCTAGAAAGCAGACAGAATACAGAGAAATGAGCATATTAATCTTGTATCACAAAAAATAGATACGGTATATCTGTACTGCTCATTTCGAGCACTAGTACTTGAAACTTGTTACATCTCAATAGCGTAAGCCAGCGATGACCTCATTCTAATGGCTCATAGGTGTGCTCCAAGCACTACCTCTACCATAGTGCGGAGGAGCAGCCGAACAATCCGCTTCACCTCAATCGATTGCTGCTATGATTGGCTGCGATCGGCCCTCTCAGCCTCAAATTTGGTATGTCGTTCTTCGTTAAATCTCTCAGTGTTCTCGCTAGCGGATTGCTGATTTCAAGCTTAGTGATCTTGCCGGAGCGAATCACGACGGTGGTGATGGCGCAAACCAACGGGCAAACCGCCGAAGCCAGAGTTAACCAGGGGTTGCAACTCATTCAGCAAGGGCGACTCAATGACGCGATCGCCGCTTTTCGACAGGCGACCCAAATCAATCCCAATCTGGCGGCGGCTCACTATAATCTGGGGCTGGCGCTGCGGCAGCAAGGGCAACTGCAAGCCTCGGCCACAGCCTTTCATCAAGCAACTCAGGCTGATCCCAATTTTGCATTAGCCTATGCAAATCTAGGAGCCGCCCTGATCGAAGGAAATAATTTCAATCAAGCGCGAGACTATTTGCAGCGATCGCTCCAACTCGACCCCAAACTCGGACTTGCTTACTACAATCTTGGTCTCGTCTTAGAGCTTCAAAATGATTTATCAGGCGCGATCGCTGCCTTTCAAGAAGCGGCTCAATTCACGCCCAGCGCGCCAGAGCCACTTTATCATCTGGGCTTGGTCTATCAAAAACAGCAGAAGAATAGAGAAGCGATCGCCGCCTTTCGGCTTGCTGTGCAGCGCAACCCCAACTATGCAGAGGCTCATTACAGCCTGGGTTCAATTCTATTTAACCAGGGAGATTTCGGCGGCGCTCTGACTGCGTTTCGCCAGTCTAGCCAAGTCAACCCCAATTATGCCAACGCCTACTATGGAGCAGGATTAGTCTTCATTCGTCAGAACAAGATCGCAGATGCCCAGCAGGTTTTTAACTATGCCAAAAACTTGTTTACAGCCCAAAAAAATTCAGCTTGGGCCGAAAAATCAGCGCAGCAGCTTGAAAAACTGAGAACCCGCTAGAGCCACACCCTAAGAAGTCTCAGTAAGGGCATGGCACTGTCGTACAAGGCCCACGCAGATAACCCACCGCAGTAGAGGCATGGCACTGCCGTGCCCGGATAACCCACCGCAGTAAGGGCATGGCACTGCCGTGCCCAGTGCCTATGCAGATGACCCACTAGATTTAATTCACGACCCCAAGCGAGTCAGCGAAGAGTCTAAATCAGCCGAAAGAATCTAAGTCTAAGGCTTGAGAACCACCCTGCTCAAGCTCTGCCAAAATTTTGCCCAACTGCCACCAGACCAGCCAAGTAATAGCGATCGTCAACGGCACCGCAATGCCATAGGCTAGAAACGTCGGCAGACCAAAAATCTCCATGCCAGCCGACAAGAAAAAACAGCAGCCGCCCGCAATGCCCAAAAATGGCACAAAAAGCTGCATTCCCTGCACGTTGGCTAGGGTGTAGGTCGATCGATTTTTTGACCACTCGCGCACCGATTGTTTGAGCACAGCATCAAAAGCGGTGCCAGAAGCCAGACTCGCCAACAGGCCGATCACAAGCAGGAGATAGGGAGGTTCGGGGAAGCTATACACGTTTGGTTAAGAAGGTAGGGGAAAGTGAACAGTTGTTGCTTAAAACTTCTTCATAGTACCGTTAGCGGCGAGATCAGTCAAAGCCGCCACCGATGGCATTAGAGCCGCCGTTCGGGCTGCCGAAAACTCTGCAATAGCGCCAACCGCAGCACTGAGCAAGCGATCGGGCTTCAGTTCACCTTTGATCAGATCCCACAAGCGCCGCACTTCTTCAGTGTGCAGGCGATCGTCTTCGGTCAGCGCCAAAAGTAGCTGCTGGCGCAAAAATTGACCTTCACCAGAGAGAATGTATTGCAGCCCTAGTTGCGCCGTGGGCAGCAGATCAAATCCATCGTCGGATTGCGCGATCGCGATCAAATTTTCTAGGCGCTGCCACTGAAACTTGCCTCCTTTAAACAGCACCTCAATCAGCCTGCGCCGCAGTTGAGCCGATTCGCCCGTCAGCAACCGTCGAGCAATATAGGGATAAGCCACTTCGACAATTCTAAAATTGGGATTGAGAGTAAGCGCCAAGCCTTCTTGGGTGACCAGCGATCGGATGATCAGCGCAAACTTAGCCGGAATTCGGAATGGGTAATCATACATCAGCTTTGAAAACTGATCGGTGATCGTCTTGAAGTTAAAATCTCGGACGCTCTCGCCCATGATGTCACCCAGCACCGATTCTAAAGCGGGGACGATCGGCAGAATATCTACATCGGGCGTTAAGAACCCTAATTTGACGAAATCTTTGGCCAGCTCAACATAATCTTTGTTGATCAGATGCACGACAGCATCCACGAGGCTTTCTTTGCCGCTCTCATCCAACTGATCCATCATGCCAAAGTCGATGTAAGCCATTTGCGCCGTTGCCGCCCCGTCGCCATTAGTGGAGGGTGCCGCCACCGCAAACAAATTTCCAGGGTGGGGGTCAGCGTGAAAAAAGCCGTGTTCGAGCAGTTGCCGTAGACCCGACGTGACCCCGATCCGAATCAGAGCGTCGGTGTCGAGGCCAGTTTGTTTGATGCGATCGAGATCCGTGAGCTTAAACCCATTAATCCACTCCAAAACAAGCACGTTGTAAGTGGTGTAGCGCCAGACGATCGAGGGCACTTTCACCGTGGGGTCGCCGCGAAAGTTGTCAGCAAATTTCTCAGCGTTGCGGCCTTCGTTAATGTAGTCGATTTCTTCAAATAGCTTGGTGCCAAACTCATCGACAATCAGCGTTAGGTCGTGCCCCAAATTAAGCGGCAGCCAGGGTGACAGCCAACTCGCCGCCCAGCGCATCAAATAGAGATCAAGGGTCAAGATCGGGTGAAGATTGGGACGCTGCACCTTGACCGCCACCTCTTCGCCACTGTAGAGACGAGCGCGATAGACTTGCCCCAAGCTAGCGGCCGCTACAGGGTTGGGCGAGATTTCGCTAAAAATATCGGCGATCGGGTCATCCAACTGGGTCTCGATCGTCCGAAACGCAAGCTCATTAGAAAAAGGCGGCAACTGGTCTTGCAGTTTCACCAGTTCAGCTAGAAAATCTTGCCGGACTAAATCAGGTCGTGTAGAGAGCGCCTGACCCACCTTGATAAACGTCGGGCCCAAATCGGTCAAGATCTGCCGTAGCTGAGATGCACGACGATATTGGTTGCGCTCTGCTTGACCCTGCCAGTCATCCCACTTTAAGCCGAGAATAAATCCTAAAAAGAAGCCAGTGATTTTGAGAGCGCGCCAGATAGCCCTCCACGGACGATAGCGATAATATCGGGCGATCGCACCCGCATCATATTTTTTAAGCTGACTCAGGGGACTTAGACCCACGTTCTACAGTGCCTCTCAAGACTAGGGTTAAGCACCAATAGCAGTCGCTCAGATCGGATGTAGAGCGGCTTGCGCCTACAACCCTAACTGATTGCCAAAAACTTCGGAAATATCCCGGATAGATAACTGCTATTAATGATTACTAATTGTTACCTTTTGTTTAATTCTAGTATGGAAAACTACAAATTTATTGCTTTAGGCTCATCAAGAGCATATTTCATCTAAACCCGTCAACCGTAAAGTTTCTACCGATTTTCTGGCAGAATCGCTCACCCCAAACAGTCTTTTAAACTGTAAATCACCTGATCTTGCTGCTCGATCGAGAGTTCGGGAAACATCGGCAGCGATAAGACTTCACCAGCGACCCGATCGGACATCGGCAACTGCCCAGGCTGATAGCCCAACGACTGATAAATCGGTTGCAGATGCAGCGGCAATGGGTAATAAATCATGGAGTTGACCCCCATTGCTCGGAGTTGGGTGCGAACGCGATCGCGCAGCCGTTCCCCATCTTGAGGCTGATTGAGATCGTCTACAACCCTGACGGTATATTGATTCCAGACGCTGTGCCCGTTAGGAATTTCCTGCGGTGTCACCACTCTAGAAATGGGGTGCAGCAGTTGATGATAGCGATCGGCAACGAGACGACGCTGATCATTCCAGCCGTCGAGATAGCGCAGTTTGATCTGCAAAATTGCCGCCTGCACTGCGTCGAGTCGGCTGTTGACTCCAAATTCTTCGTGATAATAGCCACTGCGCCGCCCGTGATCCCGCAGCATTCTCAGGGTTGCTGCAATCTCTGGGTCATTGGTCGTGATTGCGCCCCCATCGCCACAGGCTCCCAGATTTTTAGTCGGATAAAAGCTAAAACAGCCAATCTGTCCAATGCTGCCGACTTTTTGACCCGCCCAGTCTGCCCCCGTTGCCTGGGCACAGTCTTCGATCACGGTTAGGTGATGAGCGTCAGCGATCGCCATCAGTCGCGTCATATCAACAGGCTGCCCAAATAGATGAACGGGAACGATCGCCTTTGTGCGGGGCGTAATCGCCGCCTCGATTTGACTCAGATCTAGATTAAACGTCTGTGGATCGATATCGACAAAAACTGGCGTAGCCCCAACTGCACTCACCGTTTCGCCCGTGGCCACAAAGGTAAACGGCGTGGTGATCACCTCGTCTCCGGCCCCGATTTTAAAAGCGCGAAGGGCTAGATAAAGCGCATCGGTGCCAGAGTTGCAGGACACGCACTCAGAAACCCCTAGGTAAGCCGCCAGCGTTTGCTCAAATTTTTCAACGATCGCGCCGCCAATATATCGACCAGAAGCCAGCACGTCTAAAACGGCTTGATTAATCTCTTCGCCGATAACTTTATATTGTTCTGACAGGTCAAACGGAGGGATGATATTCACTCAACTGCACCACGCGCTGTAATTGCTAAGGCCGCTTTTAGAATCGGGTTTCTTAAGCAGCTAGACTATTAAACCTTTCAATTGTTTCAACAAATCCTCTATCTGGCAAGATCGGGGAGTTAAGAGGAAAAGCGGCGCAGCATGGATCTACTCATTCGACTTCCGTGGGCTTTGGGGCTAATCGTTGCAGCGATCGCGCTTTCAGCCTGGCAAAAAGTGGGCTTAGAGGGCAGTTTGACTCTCGCAGCAGGCCGGACGATCGCCCAATTAACCGTGGTGGGCTATTTTTTGGGGGTCGTGTTTGCCTTCAAAAATCCCTGGGCAGTGCTGGCAGTTTTAGCGGGAATGCTCGTGATTGCCTCGATCGTGGCCCGCAATCGCATCAGTCAAAAAATTCCGCGCTTGCTGCCCCTAATTGCTGGCTCCATTCTAGTCAGCACTGCCCTGACGTTGACCTACACTAATCTGCTGATTGTGCAGCCCCAGCCGTGGTATGACCCGCAGGCAGTGATTCCCCTCACAGGCATTGTGTTGGGCAACGCGATGAATGCGGCGGCGATCGCGGGCGATCGCTTAGTCAGCACCCTCAACGCGAGTCAACTCGAAATTGAAACCCATCTCAGTTTGGGGGCAACGCCTCAACAAGCGGTGGCTCACCATCGCCGCGATGCCATCAAAGCAGGATTGATTCCGACCCTCAACTCGATGATGGTGGTGGGGTTGGTGACGCTTCCAGGCACGATCACGGGTCAACTTTTAGGCGGAGCCAATCCGATTCAGGCGGCGGCGTTTCAACTGTTGATTTTGTTTATGCTGGCGTTTTCGACGCTGTTGACCACGATTTTGGTGACGCAGGGGCTATTGCGGCAGTTTTTTAACTCGGCAGCCCAGTTGCTTCTCTGGTGAGCCAGTCCAAATTTTTTTGACTAGGTTCTCGATCGTAGATTGTCCAGCGAATGTAAGAGAATAGTCTCTTGAGGTGATCTACTGATCGCTTCAAGTCCCCTCTTCATTTTTTGTTGGTAGATCTTGAATCCCTATTTCCGGCGTTCCGTTCCGTCAGTTTTTAAAGGCATCGCTCTGTTTACGCCCGGTGGAGATTTGGTCTACTGCATTGACCCCGGCAAACAAGGGCGATGGCATTTGAATCTGTGTGCGACCCTTCAGGAAATTTTAGAGCTACCCGAACCGCCCCATTTTTTAGTGCCTTGCTACACGGCCACCCTCGATCGCTGGCTCGACTCTGCCACACGCCAAGTGAGAACCTTTGCTGAAGCTTATCCTCTCGTCTTTCGCTATCGGGCGCTGTTAGATGCTGTGTTTGAGACTCAGCACCTCAACTGGCAGATGGCCCCCTTGCCCGAAGGGGTCTGCGATCCAGCGCTATTAGCCACCTATCGCCAGCAGTTTCCTCAGCTTTGGGAGAGCCACGATCTGGTGATTCGCGTTGAGAGCAGCCCGATCGAGCGGTCTGAGTCGGGCGATCGTCGGGCGATAGGAGTGGCTCAAACCTATACCCAAGGCTATGTGCTGCGGCTGTTTGTGTCGGGCTACAGTGCCGCGACCCAGCGCATTTTAGAAAACTTGCACCAACTCTTAGAAGAGTCGCTCGGTCACCCCTATACACTGAAGGTAATCGACATTTTTAAGCATCCAGAACAGGCAGAAATCGATCAGGTTTCGGCGACTCCGACCCTAGTGAAGGTCTATCCGCGCCCGGTGCGGCGCATTGTCGGCGACCTCAACGATGTCAATCGAGTGTTGAGAATGTTGGGAGCACCAGGGGAACGGTAAAGGGAATGAAGATGAACGTTTCAGAGATTTTAGACCGAGCGATCGCAGGCGCTGACCTGTCGCCTCAAGAAGGAGTCGTGCTGCTTAAGCAGACTGAGCCAGCGGAGATCGAGCAGATTCGCGCTACAGCCGATCGCCTCCGCCAACGCCAAGCGGGTGAAACGGTCACGTATGTGATCAATCGCAACATTAACTTCACCAATATCTGTGAGCAGCACTGTAGCTTTTGCGCCTTTCGACGAGACAGCGGCGACGACGGGGCTTATTGGCTCGATCGGGCCCAGATTTTAGAAAAAGCCACCGATGCCGTAAAGCGCGGCGCTACCGAGATTTGTATGCAGGGGGGTCTAAACCCAGAAGCCCAAATCGATGGAGCTTCTCTGCCCTACTATCTCAAAGTGATTGAGGCGATCAAGTCTGAGTTTCCCCATCTGCATCTCCACGCCTTTTCACCTCAAGAAGTCGAGTTTATCGCCAGACAAGACGACTTGACCTTTGCAGATGTGGTGGCTGCCCTGCAAGCAGGCGGAGTCGATTCCATGCCCGGCACAGCCGCCGAAGTGCTAGACGACGAGGTGCGAAGAATTCTCTGCCCTGAGAAAATTAATTCGGCAACTTGGCTAGAAATCGTGAGAACCACGCACCAGCATGGAGTGCCGACCACCAGCACCATGCTCTCAGGGCATATTGAAACCCCCGAACAGCAGATGCAGCACCTAGACCAGATCCGATCGCTGCAACAATCGGCCAAGTCTCACGGCTATGTAGGCATCACTGAATTCATTTTGCTGCCCTTTGTTGGGCAAGAAGCGCCCAAACCTCTCCGTCGTCGGGTGGGACGCGATCAGCCCGTGCTCTCAGATGCCCTGCGGCTGATGGCCGTCGCCCGCATCTTTCTCGGCAACTGGATTCCTAATCATCAGCCTAGCTGGGTCAAGCTGGGTCTAGCCGGAGCCATAGAAGCGCTGCAATGGGGCTGCAATGACATCGGCGGCACCCTGATGGAAGAACACATCACCACAATGGCGGGTGCTCTCGGCGGAACCTGTATGGAAGTAGAAACCCTGCAAGCGGCGATCGCGGCGATCGGTCGCCCCCACCAGCAGCGAGATACGCTCTACAGAAAAGTGGTTCCATCGGGGTCGCTCGTGTAGCGGCTCCCAAGCTGTCACTACTGCAACCCTCCTCAGGGCTGCATTCAGTTAATAATCCGTTGCCGCCTCTAGCATGATCTGCGAAGAACGTGCATACTTTCTAGAGTGATTATGGCATTGCCAACATTTTCTGCTGTTAATGAAAGCCAAACCGAAACCTCGAACGCAAAAGCTGCCTCTGTTGCTCACAGTCGGGGCCTCTGCCCTGCTGATTGGCGGCGGAGCGGTGATGTATTGGCTAGTCTCTCGGCAAGGGCGCTTGAGCGTCATGCCCGTCGGCGCAAATGTCGTGCCTCAAGATGCCCTGATGGTGGTGTCGGTCTCAACTGAACCCAGTCAGTGGGAGCGGCTGCGATCGTTTGGCACCCCCCGCAGTCAAGTCGCCTTTGACCAAAATTTAGCCCAGTTTCGCGATCGCTTTCTCACGAGCAAAGGGCTAGATTTTCAGCGCGATGTGCAGCCCTGGGTCGGCAAAGAGGTCACCCTAGCTTTTTTGTCGCCTCAGCTAGGGGTGGCGGTGCCCGCTCCGTCGCAGCCTGCCCTGCCTGCCAACCCCGAACCGACGGTGATGGTGCTGCCGATCGCTGACCCCACTAAGGCAAAACAGGTTTTAGAACAGTCTCCAGCCACCCAAAAAGGGCAATGGTCGGTTCGCAATTATAAGGGCGTAGACATTCGCGAGACGTTGGGCACCTCGGCTCAAAGTGTGTCGATCGCTGCCCTTGATGCCCAATTAATCGTAGTCGCCACGACTCCAAAGGCCATCGATCGGGCGATCGACACCTACAAAGGCGGAAAGGCGCTCTCTAGCACACCGGGCTATGGCGACGCTTTAGAACAGATCAAAGCCGCGCAGTCTCTAGCCAGTGTCTATATCAATGTGCCTGCTCTTGTCAACTCATCGTCCGCTAACTCTAATCGCCCAGTTCCGTCTCAGGGGTTGATGAACCAGCTTCAGCAAAATCAAGGGCTGGCAACCACGGCCACTTTAGAACCCGACGGCATTCAGTTTAAAACCGTTTGGTGGCTAACGCCTGACAGCAAGCAGCGGTTTGAGGGCAAAAACAACGCCAAGATCATGCCCGATCGCCTCCCAGCAGAGACGTTGAGAATGGCTTCAGGTTCAAACTTAAAGCAGTTTTGGCAAGAGTTTACTCAAGGGGCTTCTTCAAGTTTGGTGCGCTATCTTTTTCCCCAAGGGCTGTTGAGCAACCCTGACAAACTGCGTCAAGGAGTCAAGTCGTCTGTCGGGTTAGATCTTGACCAAGACTTGCTCAACTGGATGCAGGGAGAATTTGCGCTAGCGCTGATTCCGTCTCCTCAGCGATCGTCGCCCCCGTCTACGACTTCACCCACCAGTTTGGTGTTTATGGTGCAAAGCAGCGATCGCCGCAGCGCCGAAAAAACGCTCAAACAGCTAGATGAGGTTATGGCTAGCAAATATACCTTCAAGGTCGAAGACGCAAAAGTTGAGGGTCAGTCGGTGGTTAACTGGTCACTGCCCAGCGGGGATGTCAGTGTCACCCACGGCTGGCTAGAGGGCGATGTTGCCTTTCTCAGCCTCAATCTGGGGGCTTCTGCGGCTCCGAGCTTCTTACCCAAGCCTGCAAATTCCCTCGCTGAGAGTGAGGCGTTTAGAAAAACCACTAAAACCACGCCAGAGCCAAACAGCGGTCGCTTCTTTATGGATGTCGATCGGGCCCTAAGTCTCAACAATTTCTTTCCGCTGCTGCAATTGCCCCCGATGAATCGCACGGTGCTAGAAGCCACTCACTCGATCGGGGTGACGGCGGCGGTGACGAGCGATCGCACGACTCGTTACGATATTTTTGTCGCGCTGCAAAAAGGCAATCAGCCCGGTGTGTTGCCTAGCCCTAGTCCGTTACCGCTTCCTTCTGCGTCGCCGTCTCCTTAGGGAGTCGCATGAAAATGAGATTACACACCAGTGGCTAAACTATTGATCAGCAGAGACAAGCTGACGATCGAGCTAATACGGCACCCAGCATTTGACAGCATAACTGACTGAACAGTTTTCTATTCATGCCCTCTTGACTGTTGACCGGACTCCACTATCTCTCTTTACTTTTCTCTTTCTGTTTAGAAGCGCTCCATAAACGGAATGCTAATGGCTAAAGTGAGCGGCGGCGAGCAAACTTAAACGAAGCGCGAAGACTCTGTACTGTCCACTCCACTGCGTTGTTAGACCGTGCCTCACCAGTAGCTTCTAAACCACGATCGGCAATGCGTTGATCGTAACCGAACCGCCCTCAATGGTCTGAATGTGCAGATCGTATCCTCGCAATAGGCGCATCCCGACTAAAGGGACTGTTTCTGATTCATTGATATCAATCGTGCGATAGTGTCCGTCCCAAATGACGACCGCGATATAAACCTCAAAAATACAAGACGTGCCATCTCCCAGCGTTGCAACATCACGCCCTTTCCAGGTTAAGTCTAGAGCGGCGATCGCGCTAGAAGTCAAGGTCAAGAAGCCCGAAAAACCTGTATCAATGACTGCATCAACGAGTTGCGTTTTAGTATCGTTCTTCACTACAACTGGAAGTATTGCCTCACAGTTCTGATTCACAGAGCCATGCATCATACCGTTTCTTTCAGGCTCCGTGCGCCAAAATGGTAGACCGCCCGATGCCCAATGCGGATAAACCAAGTTTGGGCATCCGCATACTTGGCGAGGAGTTGTGCTGATGCGGTCACAATGTCGTCAGCGACTTCAAAGGCTCCGGTTTCGATGTCGATCGCCACAATTCTGCCGTGGTTGCCCTCTTCGACTTTGGATCGCACTTGGGACTCGTAAATCTCATTGCCACGGCGAGCGTATTCTTCTTTGGGATAGCGGGGTTGTCGAACCGTCATTGCCTTAACCTCGTTGCAACTGTATCCCTGCATTTTAATCCAGGAACTCGTCTACCTCAGAGCAGATTGTCAAACTGCTGGCAACTCACCGAAGTCTCTAATTGCTAGCTTGAAGCCAACCTTTGACAACCGATTTACCAACTTTGAGGTATTTATTCTCTAAAAAGAACTCCTCAATAGCGGTCTCTCCACCTTCTTTTAAGGCAGCAATTGCGCGTTCTTTAAGATCCGGACTGGTGGCAATATTAACATAAGCTCGTTGTTCAAGCTCTGTCGCTAAGGGATTAGTTTGCTCCAATTGTCGAAGAAGTTGTTGAATCTCATTAGCTGTTTCTATAAGAGTCCTCTGGCGCTCAGATTGACTAATATATTGGTTCGCTTGCAGTCGCGCATTGTCTGAAACCTCATTTGCGAAGTTAGCAATATTTGAGTTTCTGAGGTCATTGTTGATATTTTCTGCCACTGAACTGTCTCCTAATCTACTTGATTGGACAAAGCTCTGGTTTACAATCATCTTCTGATTTTTCAAGCTTCTAGAAAGCTTATAGCGGTTACTAATCTGGTTCGGTACAGATAACAAGCTGAAACCCTTGCTCTGTCTGTCCAACGTGTACTGCATGTTAAGAAGAACCGCTATAATTGTCACCTAGTCTGTGACGGCATAACTGTCTGAATAGTTGACTATTCATGCCCTTTTAACTGTTGACCGGACTCCATTATCTCTCTTTACTTTTTTCTTTCTGTTTAAAGGCGACTCGCAAACGGAATGCTAACGTTGCCCATCACCCGCCGTAGACAACCTTTGCATCATAACCGATCAACTCTCGGCGGTCGGCGTGCATGAGCGTTGTTAGACCGCACATAGAGGCAGCAACCACGATCATTCCCTACAATCTCGTCAGCGATCGCACTATTTGTTGTACTTGCGATCGAACGCTGCATCACTCATGAGCAATAAAATGATTCCTTCAAGAAAACCGAGGAAAGTTGGGAAGAAGAAGAACCAACAAAAAACCAGGCACAAAATTCCTGCCAGAGTTTTTCCTAGATAAAAATACTGGATTCCAAACGTACCTCCGAAAAACGATAACAAAGCGGCAGTAATTCGATCTTTTTTGCCTTTTCTTTCTACTTCCATCCCTGGCTGTCTAACACCACAACTAGGGCAGATTTCGGCTTTGGCATTGATGGATTCTCCACATTCTTGGCAGAACTTTGTCGTTTTAGGCGCAGGTAATTGAGTCATGAGTTTAATCCGGGTAAATTGTCGTTGCCTGATTGGGAAGAAAGATTTTGTAGTGATGCTTAGATTTGTTGATTTTTGCTCTCTAAATGTGTTTTTTAGTTGCAAAACTAGAGTCTTGCTACTAGAGATATGTAGAAGCAAAGTAGTCAGTCTTGTAGAGAACGCTCTTTACTCCTTCAGAAGTTGTGCAGATGTGAAGAAAAGATTACTGTCATTCTGTCCATTGCTAGTTACCTCAACCGTCAATAATTTCACAGCTGGGATTGATAAGCTGGTTGAGATAATCTGACTATCTCGGCTTCGTTGGCATTCCCCTGTCCATAACAATTTGCCATCACCGTAAATCTTGACTGTGTAGGCACCAGTACTACCGTTTCCAGATTTTAAATCTGGAAGTCCAAACTGTATGAGTGCCGCTTTTTGAGTGCCATCCAGTTGAAAGACAAAGCGACTTGAATTAGCGTCATATCTAACATCAAAGGAGGAAGTATACTGTTTTCCTAAAATAACAATTTCCTTCTTGCCAAAATCTATCCTACCTGTATCTGAAGACCCAGATACCAGTTTATCAAGTTGAAAATTACTGGCTTGAGAATACTTGCTTAAATCAGGAGGAGGTGTGCTATATCCTTTCTCGCTAAATCCTGGCAAATCTCGATTAGACACAATTGTAATTGTGTTGTAATTACCTCGGATCTCTGGGCTATTACTAGTATTATTAGACGAATTATCTCTACTAACTTGAGAGTTGCTGCCACTATTGGCAACACCACCATTACTGGCAACAGTGTTATTAGTACTGGTAGACTTGCTGAAATATAGCTGACCATCCCTAATGGATACAGAATCTTTAGTTAGCTGCAAATAGCTAAAACCTCCTAGCGCAGATACACCTGTTCCAGCAAATAAGCCGAGGATTAATCCTATTTGAAAAACACGCTTGCGATTGAACCATAAAGGCTTGATTGAGTTTTGTGATTGAGATACAGAATTTGGTTTCATTCAAGTACCTGGGCAGTTTTACGAACAATAGTCAGCATCATTTTTGACGAGGAAATTTAGAACTGAATTTGGCTTGATCCCTGCACACCCGCCTTATCGCTTGGAGAAAGCTAGGAAGCTGAATTCGTGGCTTTCACTAAAACTTCATACGTAGCGATCGCACCCTACCATTAATCTTCCGCTTGCACCCACCCAGACAACTTGGTCGGCATAACGTTCCCGATTGAGCGGCTGCGAGTAATCTTTGCAAATTCACTGAGATCGAGCAACAGTCCGCTCCAATCGGGTTGTTATGCGTTGCTTGACTCAACTAATGATCTCGCAACTTCGCCAGCCCAACTCTCGCCCTATCCAATGTCACGTGAAAAGACGAAGCTAGGATAGCCAAGAATCGAAGAACTGTGCCTTCGCGGACGGATTGAAATCCTATGCGGTCTGTCACTTCCCCATCTCAACGAAACATCTGTGCTAAAGCCAACACCGATAAGTCCGCGCGATCACTGTCTCAACCGTTGACTTTCGCATTCACCAACCCGTTCTCAATACCGTTGATATTCGGTTGAACGACAACTCTAAAAGACCGGGCTGATTGCTTGTCGGGCTGGCGGCATAACTACTATTTCTGCCGTTTGAACTCCTCACAAACAGGATAAATGCCCTCCACAAGGAAATTATGCTGTGTGGAAACCGGATAACTCCTGTTTTTTTTAGGTTCTACACCGAATCTTCACAGAATAACTCCCCTATTTCGGAAATTATCCTGCTTGAAATTCAGGCTCTGTGCGCTCAGGGAGTTACGGATCGATCAAGTACCCGCTTCAATTCCAAAAGCTGACGAAAACTTGTAAATTGGGATTTCATTTTCATGCAACTCCCTGAGGGTGTCGAGCTTGTCCAAAGGGGCAGAGGTCAAGCACCGGGCAGCGCTGACAAGCAGGGTTTTGGTAATAGCAGCAGCGCTGACCGTGCAGCATTAAGACTTCGTGATTGTCATAGACTTGCTGGGCTGTCCAGTCTAGAGGCAACTGAGCTTCTAAAATGGCGTGGGCAGGGGCAACCGCGATCGTGCTACCAATCAACCCCAATCGAATTGCAACTCGGTGATGATGACTGTCAACGGGCAAAGCGCGACGACGCAGCACACTAAACGACAGCACCGCAGCACTGGTTTTAGGCCCGACTCCCGACAGCGATTCGAGCCACGCTCTGGCATCTGCAACAGAAAGGTCTTTGAGAAAGTCTAGCGAGAGATCTCCATCCCGACGATCGCCGATCAGTTTCAAAATCTGTTGAATGCGCGGAGCTTTTTGCTCTGCCCAAGTGCAGCGAGCGATCGCCTGTTCAACTTCGGCAACAGGAGCATCGCGCACTAGCTCCCAAGTGGGAAACTGTCGCCGCAGTTCATGAAATGCGTTGGCAGAATCGGCATTGCGAGTGCGGTGAGACAGCAACGCTGAAACCAGTTCACTCAGAGGGTCTAGCTCGTGAAAGTAGGGAATCGGACACCCGTAAGCCTGACAAAGCCGATCGTGGATCTGAATCAATTTTTGCTGAATCTCTGGGGTGACCGTGAGCGACTTTTTGGCCCGCATGATGGCTGCACAAAACCTACCCGACTAGAGTCACCCATCGGACTGGGTCGTCACATCGGTTAGCAGGCAGAGATCCCTAGAGTGAACTGGCTTTAATCTCTAGAAAAACTATAAATCGTTTGAGTCTCTAGCGCGTCAAAGATCGAGGAGGGCAATTGCTCGCTCTCAAAGGTCTGTCGATCAAGCTGCACCTGCAACCCAACTAACGGGTCAGACCCCGGAGAAATAATAAACTCCAGCGTTTGCACCGACGACCAACAGGTCACATTGTCGAGAATTTGCCCGATCGCCGCAATATAGGGGTGATCAGGCGATCGATACCAATCGGCATCGCTGACCAAAGCTTGCTCAAACCCCAGGTGCACGATCAGCGATCGCTCACCAAACAGCGCCGATGCCACGGGTCGCGCTTCTTCTTGCAGCGTCAAATCATAAACCTTCGCCAGATGCCGCAGCTTTTCGAGGCGCTCATAGCGTTCGGTCACTGACTCATCGTGCTCAAAGTGCAGCGCGATCGTCACCAGATAGGTTTGCAAAAACAAGTGACCCATCTTCTCGGCTTTGGTCGCCAGATAAGACGAGTTGTAGGACGTGGCTTCGATCAACAGCGGCACCCGATCCACCATCTCTAGTCCATAGCCCTTCAGTCCCGCAATCTTACGGGGATTGTTGGTGATCAGACGAATTTGCTTAACGCCTAAATCATTGAGAATCTGCGCTCCAACGCCATAATCTCGCAGATCAGCCGGAAAGCCCAACCGCTCATTGGCCTCGACGGTATCCAGTCCTAAATCTTGCAGCGAATAGGCTTTGAGCTTGTTGACTAACCCAATGCCTCGCCCTTCTTGCCGCAGATAGACCACAATGCCCATTCCCGCATTTTCGATCATTTTTAGGGCAGCTTGTAGCTGCATCCGGCAATCACAGCGCAGCGAACCGAGAGCATCGCCCGTCAGACATTCTGAATGCACCCGCACCATCACCGGGCGATCGCCAAACTCTGTCGGCTCACCTTTGACGATCGCCACATGCTCAGAGTTATCGAGCAGATTGCGATAAGCGTAAATTTTGAATTGCCCAAACTGGGAGGGCAGGTCAGCGATGGTTTCGCGGCACACAAAGCGCTCGTGTCGCAGCCGATAGCTAATCAGATCTGCAATGCTGATGATCTTTAGATCGTGCATCTTAGCGTACTTTAAAAGCTCAGGCAGTCGTGCCATTGAGCCATCGGCGTTTTGAATTTCACAGATCACCCCAGCCGGATAAAGCCCCGCAAGGCGAGACAGATCGACGGCAGCTTCGGTGTGACCCGCACGTTTTAAAACGCCGCCTTCTCTGGCTCGAATCGGAAATATATGACCCGGACGGCGAAGATCCGCAGGTTGAGTGTCTGGATCGAGAGCTACCTGAATCGTGCGGGCGCGATCTTCGGCAGAGATCCCTGTCGTGACTCCGACTCTGGGAGAAGCATCAATACTAACCGTAAAGGCTGTTTGATTACTGTCAGTATTTTCTCGCACCATGAGTGGCACATCTAGTTCATCTAGACGAGTGCCCGTCATGGCTAGACAGATTAGACCCCGCGCATAGACTGCCATGAAGTTGATCATGTCTGGAGTCGCAAATTGGGCTGCACAGATCACGTCTCCCTCGTTTTCTCGGTTTTCATCATCGACGACGACGATCGCTTTCCCTGCCTTCAGATCCGCGAGAGCATCCTCAATCAAATCAAAAGGAAACGGTTGGTTAGAAAGGGGTTGAGCGTTGACAGAGAGGTTCAAAGCGGTAACACCGTAAAGTTTTTTGAAGCGGTTTTATCTTTAATTGTAATTCTTCTGACTTCAGAAGCGTACTGAGCCTGAGAACGGTTTCTATAGACGCAGAAAGCTTGAACCGAAGAGAGCAACCGAGAAATCACTGATTTCTGGCGCTGAGAGAATCAACTAGGTAGATGCAGAGTTAGAGGGTGAGAGTACAGTCTTATGAAGTTACTCTTCATAATTAAGCATTCTAAATTCCTCTGCTCCAAAATTCCAGGAATTAAGTAATAATTACGCTGTCTGTGATCTGGTTTCAGGATAACAATCGTTTCTCCGTATCCTATGAAGCCAAAGTTAAGCTCAGACTAACGCTAGAGTGAGAGACGATCGCTGAATTAGAGAATCCTCAAGTCGTTTTCTACTTTGACAATTTGAAGATTACAATGCAGCAGAAGATTAGCAGTCCATCTGTCGTAAAGGTCAAGAAACATGGGTGACTTAGAGCGTGTACCCGTTGGTATCGTCGGCGCATCGGGCTATGGAGGGGTGCAGTTAGTCCGACTTTTGACTGACCATCCCAAGTTAAAGCTTGCCTATTTGGGCGGCGACAGCAGCGCAGGGCAAGACTTTTCGAGCCTTTATCCGCATTTGGGGCATCAGGTGCATCAAATGATCGAGCCAATCGATCTTGAAAAGATTGCCGATCGCTGTCAGGCTGTGTTTCTCTCGCTGCCCAATGGGTTGGCCTGCAAGATGGCTCCGACGCTGTTAGAAAAAGGCTGCAAAGTCTTGGATCTGTCAGCAGACTACCGATTTTCTGACCTTGACACCTACACCCATTGGTATGGGCTGGAGCGAGACGATCGTGACGTGGCGGAGACTGCCGTTTATGGTCTGCCGGAGCTATATCGCGATCGCATTGCCAACGCGCAGTTGGTGGGGTGTCCGGGGTGCTATCCGACGGCGAGTTTGATGGCGCTGTCGCCGCTATTTAAGCAAGGCTTGGTGCTGCCCGAAACGGCGATCGTAGACGCAAAATCTGGCACCTCTGGCGGCGGACGGCAGCCCAAAACAGGTCTATTGCTGGCTGAGGCAGACAACTCGCTGGGGGCTTATAGCGTCGCGGGGCATCGTCACACGCCTGAAATTGAGCAGATTTGCACCGACTTAGCAGGGCACGAAGTCTTAGTGCAGTTTACGCCTCACCTGATCCCAATGGTGCGGGGCATCTTGGCGACCGTTTACGCAACGCTGCGCGATCCCGGACTCGTCAGAGAAGATCTGCTGACCATTTACAATGCTTTTTATCGCAACTCTCCGTGGGTGAAGCTGCTGCCGGGAGGAGTGTATCCGCAGACCAAGTGGGCTTGGGGAACCAATCTTTGCTATATCGGGGTCGAAGTCGATCCGCGCACTAATCGAGTGATCGTGATGTCTGCGATCGATAACCTGATGAAGGGTCAGGCAGGGCAAGCCATTCAATGTCTCAATCTGATGATGGGCTGGGAAGAAACCTTGGGCTTGCCAAAGCTGAGTTTTTATCCCTAGCGAAGATCTCCGATTTCTTAAGAAATCGGAGATCTGGTGGGTAGCTACGATCGTGCCTCCCCGTTTTCTCGAAATAGGCGGCTATGGTCGGGATGGTAAAGGCGCGATCGCTGATCTCCCCATTTCTCGCGTTGCTCAACAACCCCAAACTCCGGGGGAACGGTTTCTGCCGCCAGCGCCGGGCTGATCACATATAGCGTCGTTCTGATCAGATCTTGCTCGTGGGTGACGATCGCCATCCGATCCAGCCGCACCAGCCGAATCGTTTCATCGGCCCAGCCCAGCCGAAAGCAGATCGCCACCGGAGTCTCAGCCGGATAGTGCTGCATTAATTTTGCCTGAGCCGTTTCGACGTGACGGGCGCTCAGATAAAGGCACAAGCTAGCTCGATGAGCCGCCAGCGTTGAGAGTTCTTCTGCGATCGGCACGTCGGTGCGTCCACTAATCCGAGTCAAAATAATCGACTGCACCACGCCGGGTAGGGTGAGTTCGACCCGCAGCCGAGCCGCCGCTAGCTGATAAGCACTGATGCCGGGCACCACCTCAAACGGGATCTCAGCCTTCATGAGAGCTTGCATTTGCTCCTGCACCGCACTATATAGGCTGGGGTCGCCAGAGTGGAGCCGCACTACCGAGCAGCCCGATCGCACGCGGGCAATCATCAAGGGCAGAATTTCCTCTAGGGTTTTGCTGGCAGTTTGAACGATCTCGGCCTGCGATCGGGCTACGTCTAAAATCTGCGGCGGAATCAGGGAGTCAGCAAACAAAATCACATCGGCTTGGGCAATGAGCTTCTGCGCCCTAACCGTTAGCAGATCGGGATCTCCAGGCCCCGCGCCCACAATATAGACTCCGGCTGCCAGAGGCAGCGCCGACTTTAGGCAGGGCGGGTCTGACGCATTTAGCATGGCTTCTCGTCACAAATACTGAACTGGCTCACAATAAACTAGTTTTTTATAACATCAGTTCTTCCGGATTTATGCAGAGAATCTGAGTAAAGGGGTATGGTAGATGCACCCTGACTACCCCCGGAGTAACCCTCTGGGGGTTTTTTATTTTTAGCCCAACGGCTCTGAAGGGGCAGCGTTAGGAGACACGACATCAGGGAGCGATCGCCGCAAGCCATAGAGCCAAATTAGCCCGATCGTGCCAATAGTGATGCCCGCTAAACTCACTAGTTGCGCCGCCCGCAGCGGCCCCAACATCAAGCTATCGGTGCGAAGACCCTCAATCCAGACGCGGCCTAAACTGTAGCTCACTAGATAAACCAAAAACACCGTGCCGACCTTGAGACGCGGGTTGCCTCGCAGATCTTTAAAAAACAGCGTCATCAACAACCCAAACACCATTAAATTCCACAGCGACTCGTAGAGAAACGTAGGGTGATAATACTCAACGTTCTCAAATCCTGCCGGGCGACGGGCAATCTGTCGTCCGCCCTCGACCACATAGCGAGGAATAAACAGCTTCCAGGGCAGATCAGTCGGTGCGCCAAACGCTTCAGAATTAAAGAAATTGCCCCATCGCCCGATCGCTTGACCCAAAATCAGTGACGGGGCCACCAGATCAGCCAACTGCCAAAATGAAATTCGCTTCAATCTGGCAAAAACTAGCGCCGCAATTACACCGCCTAAAATGGCTCCATGAATCGCGATCCCCCCTTCCCAGATGGCAATAATCTTTTGAGGCTGCTGGGCATAGTCTTGCCACTGAAACAACACATAATAAAGCCGAGCGCTAGGAATGGCGGCAATCACCAGCCAGACAGCCAAATCACTCAACAGATCAGGGTCAACGTGTCGCCGCGCCGCCAGAGACTGAGAGAGGGTTGCCCCCATTAAAACCGCAGAGGCGATGAGCAGCCCATACCACCGGATTACGATCGGGCCCCACTCGACCAAGATCGGCCCAGGAGACGTAAATTGAAACGCCAAAATAGCAGGATCAAAGAGCATGAAGACTCAAAAGATGTTCATATCGAGCATCCAAACGATACCACTTTGCGCCATCCTCATAAATAACGATCACCCCTGATGGGGCCATTCCCCTAGCAGTCTGCCAAACTAACTCTGAGGAGTCATGTCGAACGACCTAGCCAAGAGTTTGTTTGCAGGGGGTTTGGGGGAGGCAACCGTCCCCCAATGGGGGTTTGGGGGCACGCCCCCAAGGGTCGGAAGCCCAAGACTATCGCCTCATCGCCAAAGATCAGTACTAGTCAACGTTGAATGGGTGAACTACTAGGGTTAATGGGCCAGTTTTGGGTCACCCTAGAGGACTGATGCTGGCGATCGCGCTGATCCCTTACTTAATGTGAGGCGCGATCGAGCCTTGGGGCATATCATATCCTCCCGCGTCGCTAGCTAGGCTGGCGTTAAAAGGTAGGCGAATCACAAACTGGCTGCCCTCCCCTTCGCAAGATTTTACCTCGACGGTGCCAGAGTGAAGCTCGGCCAGGCGGCGAGTCAAGGCTAGCCCCAAGCCCGTGCCTTCGTGACGGCGAGAGAGCGACCCATCAATCTGCTGAAACGGCTTGAATAAAAGATGCTGCTTATCTTCAGGAATGCCGATGCCCTGATCCCAAATGGTTATGTGCACTTCTTCAGCCTGCATAGTGACATCTAGCCCAATCTCGCCCTCTTCTTCTGAAAACTTAATGGCGTTTGCCAGCAGGTTGAGCAGCATTTGACGCACTCTTAGCTCGTCTGCCATCAAATAGGGCAAGTGGGGCTGCACCGTGTGATGAATTTTGATTTTGCGGGCTTCAGCTTGCTCACTCACCAAGGCCAAGGCATCTTCACATAGCTCGTTGACCGCGATCGGGCTGATCTCTAGCCGCATCTGTCCCGCTTCAACTTTTGACAGGTCTAACACATCGTTGATCAACCCCAGCAAATGCTGCCCGCTCTGATTAATTTGATGCACATAGAGTTGTTGCTTAGAATTTAGCGCCCCAAAGATCTGCTGTTTTAAAATCGATGAGAATCCTAAAATCGCGGTGAGCGGCGTTCTCAACTCGTGAGACATATTGGCTAAAAACTCTGACTTCAAGCGACTAGCCCGCTCTAGCTCAATATTTTTAGAAGCTAACTCTGCCTCAATTTGCTTTTGCTGGGTGATGTCTCGCGTGATCAGTGACACCGCAATAGGATTGGTCTTTTCGTCATAGATCGGCCCAACTGAGACAAGGGCCGGAAACCGCTCTCCATTGCGACGGCTGCAAACTACTTCTCCGCTCCAGCCCCCTGCGATCGCTTGCTGCACCAGCCACTGAGTTTGTCGCCGCTCTGGGTAGAAGATATCGGCATTTTTACCCTGCAAAACCCCTGACTGCCAGCTAAAAATTCGGCCAGCGGCGGGATTAGCATAGAGAACTTCGCCCCTTAAGTCAGTGATCACCGCAGCGTCATAGGCCGATTCCACCGCTCTCGAAAACATTTGCAACTGCTTTTCGATGCGTTTGCGCTCACTGATATCGCGCCCGATGCCCATGCCGCCGACGAGTTCACCTTTGCGATAGAGCAATTTACCGTTCACTTCTAGGTGAATTTCTGCACCTGTGCGCGGCTGCATCACAAAGTCAAAGTCTCTCAGCTCTCCCGTTTTGATCAGGTTGTTAAACGCTTGAGCCGTTCTTTCTCGGTAGGCAGGGGCTACAAAATCTAGGCAAGACCGTCCTAAAATCTCTTCTTCCTTGCAGCCTAAGAGCTTTTGCCCATAGGAGTTGATGTAGGTCATGACTCCTGCTAGATCCACGGTATACACCATGTCATTAGCGGTTTCTACATAGGCGCGAAAAAGCTCTTCTGACTGACTGAGACTGATTTCGACAGTGCCAATCCGGAGAAATTGATCGTGAAGCAGACTATCTTGTTTCAGCATTATGACGGGTTAATCAAGGACTAACTGACGGAATCAAAGCAAAATCTGTTTTGAGAGATTGAGGAAAGCAATGGAGCCGTACTACATCAAGAGGCACCCTGACTTAGACCTATCAAGTTTGCTCATGGTCTTAAGTTTGACTTGCTATAAAGTTTCTACTAGGTTCGCTGTGAAAGAAGCCGGGATTCTACGGATTCTTGCTCAGTGGATTCAACAAATCTGGCAGTTTATACTCAGTGTTTACCTACGTAATCAACCTTAGTGAGTCAGCATTTCTAATGAGGGTGCTGATTATGCCACACACTAGGAGAACAGAGGGCTAATTCTTTAAAGAGTTAAGTTTGCTGGGGCAAAACTCTGGTTAGCCCAAGACCCTTTAAGATAGAAATCTGAGAGAGCTATCAGAGATTATTTACCCCCTTCTTACCGTGATTCAGCAGTTAGAACCCGTCGATCGTGTCCAGCACCCGCCGCTTGTGGGGGCATCCCTGACTGACTTGACTGAGTGGGTTAAGCAGCAGCAGCAGCCCGCTTATCGGGGCAAGCAACTGCACCAGTGGATCTATGAGAAGGGGGCCCGATCGCTGAGTGATGTGTCCGTGTTTCCTAAAGCTTGGCGTGAAAATCTGGCTGATTATGCGATCGGGCGATCGCAGATTCACGTTCAAGCGCCTTCAATCGACGGCACGATCAAGTTTCTCTTAAAGCTCTCAGATGGTCAGATTGTCGAAACCGTGGGCATTCCTACTGAGAAGCGGTTGACGGTCTGCGTATCGTCTCAGGTGGGCTGCCCGATGGGGTGCGATTTTTGCGCGACGGGCAAGGGTGGGTTTAAGCGCAATCTAGAGCGCCACGAGATCGTTGATCAGGTGCTGACGGTGCAAGAAGTCTTTCAGCAGCGCGTGAGCAATGTCGTGTTTATGGGCATGGGCGAACCGCTCTTGAATGCTGATCACGTTTTAGGGGCGGTGCGATCGCTGAATGAAGATGTGGGCATTGGGCAGCGGTTGATCACGATTTCTACCGTCGGGATTCCGGGGAAAATTCTCCGTTTGGCCGAAGAGCAGCTTCAAGCAACCCTGGCTGTCAGCCTTCACGCTTCAAACCAAGCCCTACGGACTCGGTTGATTCCGAGTGCTCGTCAATATCCTCTAGAAGCGCTGCTCAGTGAATGTCGCGAATATGTCAAGATCACGGGGCGACGAGTGTCTTTTGAATATGTTTTGCTAGCCGAGTTAAATGATTGTGTCGAGCACGCGATCGAGCTTTCTGAGCTTCTGCGCGGGTTTCAATGTCATGTGAATTTGATTCCTTACAATCCGATCAGTGAGGTCGATTATCAAAAGCCAGACCCGCGTCGCATTCAAGCGTTTGTCAACGCGCTAAAGGAGCGGCATATCGCGGTGAGTGTGCGTCGCCCACGGGGGCTAGAGGCAGATGCGGCCTGTGGTCAGTTGCGAGCATCTCAGGCGGCGATCGTTTAAGTTTCTTCTTCTGCATCAATTAGCCAGTCACCCTCAGACACTCAAGAAGGGCTTTCATCCCAAGCCTAAGGCGATGTCTAGCGGTGGGCGTAGATGCCAGGCGCATAAGCCTCAATGACTCTGCCAGTTTTAGAGCAAGTGATCATCAAATAATCGCAGGTAGGGCACTGAGTTCGAGTGAGCCGATCGCTTTCTAGCTGGTGTCGCTCGGCGTGACTGCCGCAATTGGGACACCGCACGTTTTGAACTGTTTGCACTTTAAAAAGTCCTCAATTTATTAAACCTTGACCGCAGATCCCAGTCTCTATCAGGAGCTGACGAATCGGTGCGGTGAAAATGAAGGGTATCTAAAACTACTTAACCGAACGGCTTAACGGATGTCATCAGCTTTAATGGTCTCTTTACGGTGATTGGCTTTTAGTATCGATCGGGCTATTTATCTATTCTAATTCTAAGGTTGGGTAAAGCGGGGATCACCTGTCTAGAGAGTGATCCCCACGTTAGGGACTTATATACTTAAGCAAAAAACTCAATCCATAACCTGCCATCCTACTAAAGAGGAAACGGTCAGTTGATGCAATTCGGCGTGAAGATACGGAGAAAAATATTCGTCTGGCGAAACGTTATCTCAGGGCCAAACAGGGCTTTAGAGAACGTCAGCTACGGTTGAGAATTTTGACAGGCAGCGGTCGCCGGAGCTTGGGTTTCAACCACAACCTCTTTAATATTGGGCATTTTGATCAGTTGAGTGACGGTGAGTTTGGCCCGATCGTTGGCGCGCAGCAAAATGCCATTAGTGCAGGCGGCATCTTTGACTTTTTTGAGCGCTTCTTTTTGGGCTAGAGACTGAAGATTGGGGGCAACATCGGGCCCCAGCCCTAACAGCCCGCGATTATAGTCATAGACGTTAGAGCGGTTGACATCAATTTTGCTATCTAATATCTTGGGCGGAGGCAGCCGCAGCCGCAGCGTTTCACCCACCACTTCGACGCTATCAGGGGTGAGAGCGCTCAGGTCAACCCCGGCTCTCACCTCACCGTAGGCGATATAGAGCAGTCGAGTGGTGCCCACCACAAATCCGCCGACGGCAGCATCCTGCTGAGTGGGGATCACAGCCTCCATCGTGAAGACGGCAGTTGTGAGTTCGCTCGCGTTGCGAATTTGCTGAATGACCACCGATCGGACTTCAACTTTAGGCTGAGGCGGCGGCGGATTGAAAAAACTTTGGAGGCGGGTAAAAAAGTGATCGCCCGATCGAGCCGCTCCGACCACGGCCACCCCGGTCAGCATCAGGGCACTGCCCGTCAACATCAATCCTATATTTTTGAAAACCACAAACCCTTTGTTTGCGTGCTTCTGGCGATTTTTTCCCCGCATCTGCCTGCCCTCAACGCCAATCACCCCGAATTGTACCTGTTTGCAGAGGTTTCGCACAGGCATTTTAGAGGGAGTTAGAAGCCAAGTTCAGACCTCTTCACTCCACGATCGGGTGCCAGATGCGAATTCCATCACTGCTGCTGCTGATCACGGTTTTTCCGCCTGAGCCAAAGGCGACCGATAGCCCGCTATAGGATGAGCCGCGCAGCATTCCCAAATAATCTTCGGTGTCGGGTTGCCAAAATTGCACAGTGCCGCCAACAGCCGCCGCTAGCGTTTGCCCATCGGGGGAGAGCGCCAAGTCAGAAGCGCCGATGCCAAACGTGTGGAGCAGCATCCCCGAAGCGATCGACCACAGCTTCATGCGGCTGCTGCCCGTCAATAGAGTTTCTCCATCGGGGCTAAAGGCTAGAGCCGTCAGGTCGCCAGAGTTAACGCTATATAAGAGCCTTTTTGTGCTGACACGCCAGAGATCAGTTTTTTGTTTGCCAGCAGCCAAAAGCTTCCCGTTGGGGCTGAAGGCGATCGCGACCACGGGCTGATCGCCGATGGTGTCTTGCCAGGTTTGGGTGGTCAAGTTCCACAACTGCACTCCTGGTCGGCTTAGGGTGCCATCTGCCCACCGCATCAAGCGACTGCCGCTAGCCAAAATCTTTCCATCGGGGCTAAAAGCCAGGGTGGTCACCCGTCCTGAATAGAGGGTTTTTAGGAGCTTGCCCGTTTCTAAACTCCAAAGTTTGAGGGTGCGATCGAGGCTGGCACTCGCGAGGGTTCGCCCATCAGGGCTGATGGCTAAGGCGCTCACCCAATGGCGATGTCCTGTTAGGGTGTGCTGTTCTTTTCCGGTTTCTAGGTTCCATAGATGAATCATGTCATGAGTGCTGCTCGCCAAAATCTTGCCATCCAGAGTGACCGCAATCTTGGTAGTCTGCTCAGTCGTTAACGCTTGAGGCTGGCCATAGCACACTAACCCTTCGGCATAGGAGGGAATGCAGACGCGATTAGAGACTTTGGCAGCGATGCTGCGGTCTAGCCAAAAATGAGCGCCGACTAGTAGGGCCACGATCGTCGCGACGGCCACCCCTCCTAAAAATAGGCGCTTTGTTTGACTCACGATCGCCCTCTCTCTAATCGTCTGCACTGCCCGTTTGTGGAGGCTGATGGTGTCATGCCTAACATAGAATCTGCCGCAAGTGTGGTTGCAGTTTTAAAATCTTAATGATATGCTCAGGCAAATTTATTCAACAAAGTATACAGTTTCGTGAAAAAGGCTAGAGTACTAATCGCGACGGCACTGCTTTGCGCTACTTATCTAAGCATTGCACTCGTTGATTTAGGTCTAGATAAATTTCACTATATTCTTGCGGGTGGCAAAAAATTTGCTACGTTTCCAGATCCCGTCAGCCAAATCGCCATTGGCGGTAGCTATTTAGGGCTGGCGATCGTCTACTTGGTCTGGTTCTTAACCCGCGATCGTCGCCCTCCGACTTTAAGGTTTAGCAGCATTCTTAAAAAGACCGCTGTCTTCTGGGTGATTGCGCTCATTGCTTACCCCTTGGGCAATGATGTCTATCTTTATCTGCACTCAGGGTTGATGAATCTGAGCGGTGTCAACCCGTTTATCACTCGTGCGGCCTTGTTTGTCTCTGAGTTGTCGCCCTTTGTAGACTGGGGACAAACTTCTACTTATGGCCCGATTTCACAGTTTTTGTTTACGATCGCCGCTGCGATTCTCTCGATCCACCCGATTTTAGCCATTTACAGTTTCAAAGTTTTTTGCCTGGTGCTGCATCTTTTTAACGGCTATGTCATCTGGCGACTGTTGCCCCGTGATGAATCTGATGCCCGGTTCAATCGCGATCAGATTGCGATCGCCTATCTCGTTAACCCACTTTTGTTAATGGAGCAGGTCGGCTCGGCGCACATTGACGTTCTGGTGTCCACCAGCGCGATCGTTCTCATGGCCAGTCTAGCTAAACGGCGTTATTGGGGGTCGTTTATCGCCTTGTGGGGTGGGTTTTTATCGAAAACCATTCCATTGATTTGGGTGCCGCTCGTCACGCTTTTTTTGATCAGACAACGCCAATGGAAACTGCTGCTTGACACTACGCTAGCCTCGCTGGGGCTGATTTTAGTGCTGAGTGCGTCAGAGCTTCCGGGGTTTAATGCTTGGGGCAGCTTGCTCAACCCCGGCGTAGTGGGACAGTTTCAATCATCACTGCCCACGATCGGGCGATTTGGACTCGATCTGGTGCGAATCTTGATTCCTGGCTCGATCGGCATGAGCCAACAGCAGACCATTCTGCTAATCTTTACCCGTTTGACCTTGCTGGGGTTTGCTGGGTTTTATGGCGTGACTCTTTGGCGCAGCTATCGCCAGTTGCACTATTCGCCGTCTGATCTGGTTGAAGATATGGGCTGGGTGACTCTAGTGCTGCTGCTGTTTGCGACTCCGTGGTTGATGCCGTGGTATGCCTCGATCGGGCTAACGATCGCGGCGCTGATTCCCCAGGCTCGGCTGTTTGGGTTGACCAGTCTGGCTTTTGGTCTATCAAGCAGCGCCCAATATCTCCTGCAAGGGCACAGCGCTTTAAAGGCGATGGTGTCGATCGGCATTCCACTGCTGACGCTGTTAATTGGGTCGCGACTGTTAAAAGCTGCCGCGATCGTAGACAGTTCACCCCTTGAGCGCTCAGAAGTCGAACCATCATCAGAGGTCAGAGATCACCTCAAAACCTGAATGCGTCCTGTCATCAGCCGATCGTAAATGATTTGAAAGACGAGATCAGCCACTTCATCCAGTAGTCCACCAAACTAACTCTAAGGAGTCATGTCGAACCACTTAACCAAAATTTCGTTTGCAGGGGGTTTGGGGGAGGCAACCGTCCCCCAATGGGGGTTTGGGGGCACGCCCCCAAGGGTCGGCATCCCAAGACCATCGCCTGATCGCCTGGAATTTTGTAGGTTGGGTAGAAGCTCTGCGAAACCCAACAATTGCTGAGGTGTTGGGTTTCATCCTTCAACCCAACCTACGAAGTGATTTAACTCGCGCTCTAAGGAGGTCTCCGATCGCCGGGTCTCAGTCCAAAGGGTAAGACTGAAGAGCGCCAGATTTGCCAAACTAGCGATTCACAACCGATCCGGTTCGCCCCTGCCGCCCGTCTGCGGAATAATGAGAACTCAACCCTTTTTTCTATCACCGACTATGGCAACCATTAACGACAACTACCTAAAGCTCAAAGCAGGCTACTTGTTTCCTGAAATTGCGCGACGGGTGAATGCCTTTGCTGACGCAAATCCTGCTGCAAAGATGATTCGTCTGGGCATTGGCGACGTGACCGAGCCTCTACCCCAAGCCTGTCGCGATGCCATGATCAAAGCGGTCGAAGAGATGGGCGATCGGGCGCTGTTTAAGGGATACGGGCCTGAGCAGGGCTATGAGTGGTTGCGCGAAAAGATTGCTGCCCACGATTTTCAGGCTCGCGGGTGCGACGTGGATGCGTCTGAGATTTTTGTGTCCGATGGGTCTAAGTGCGATTCGGGCAATATCTTGGATATTTTTGGTCACCAGAACACGATCGCCGTCACCGATCCTGTCTATCCCGTTTATGTCGATACCAATGTGATGGCGGGTCACACAGGCGCAGCCAACGAGAAAGGCGAATATGAAGGGTTTGTCTACCTGCCGATCACCGCAGAAAACAATTTCACCGCCCAGATTCCGTCGCAAAAAGTCGATTTAATTTATCTCTGCTTTCCCAACAACCCCACCGGAGCCACCGCCACAAAAGAGCATCTCAAGGCGTGGGTTGACTATGCCAATGCTCATGGGTCGATTATTTTCTTTGATGCGGCCTATGAAGCGTTTATTAGTGACCCTGAGTTGCCGCACTCGATCTATGAGATTGAAGGGGCGAGAAATTGCGCGATCGAGTTCCGATCGTTTTCTAAAAATGCGGGCTTTACGGGCACTCGCTGCGCCTTAACTGTGGTGCCCAAAACCCTAACCGCAAAAGCTGCCGATGGCTCTGATGTCGAACTCTGGAAGCTGTGGAACCGCCGTCAATCCACCAAGTTTAACGGCGTGTCTTATATCGTGCAGCGCGGAGCCGAAGCCGTCTATTCTGAGGCCGGACAAGCGCAAATCAAAGCGCTGGTCAGCTTTTATATGGAGAATGCTGCCATCATTCGCAACCAGTTGACCCAGGCCGGAATGGCAGTTTATGGAGGAACGAACGCGCCCTATGTGTGGCTCAAAACTCCCCACAATCTGTCAAGCTGGGATTTCTTTGATAAATTGCTGAACACTGCCCATGTGGTCGGCACTCCTGGCTCTGGGTTTGGTGCCGCCGGGGAGGGTTATTTTCGCATCTCGGCGTTCAACAGCCGCGACAACGTGAACGAAGCCATGAAGCGGATCACAGAAAGATTCAAAGCATAGCACCCATCCCCAACCGATTCAGACCGCCATCGTATGGGCATGGCACGCCATGCCCTCTCCCATCAGAGCCGATATTGACGATAGACATCACTCGCCGCCCGATGCAAAAGCGAATGCCGATAGACCAGAGCATCCAAATCATCGGCATAGCCCCCGCCAATCACACAGGCGATCGGGTAACCCAACGAGACACACGTCGTTAAAACCTGCATCTCGCGGCGAAACAATCCGGTGTCGGTGAGCGAGAGTTTACCCAAGCGATCGCACAGATGTGGGTCAACGCCTGCGTCATAAAACACCAGGTCAGGCTTAATTTGAGACAGCAAATCTGGCAAATAGGCCGCTAGAGTTTGCAAATATTCGTCATCTTCCATGCCCTGAGCTAGGGGCACATCCAGATCGCTTTGCTGCTTGCTGCCGGGAAAATTAACCGCACAGTGCATTGAAAACGTAAACACACTGGCATCTTCGCGAAAAATAAAGGCGGTGCCGTCGCCCTGATGCACATCTAAATCCACGATTAAGATCTTCTCGACTAGCTGGGTAGTTTGCAGATGACGAGCCGCGATCGCCAAGTCGTTAAAAATGCAAAACCCTGACCCATAGCTAGGAAAGGCATGATGAGTGCCGCCCGCCGTGTTGCAGGCGAGTCCATGCTGAAGGGCCAGTTCGGCGGTGAGCACGGTGCCGCCCACTGCGATACAAGTGCGGTTGACCAAAGCAGGACTCCAGGGCAACCCAATGCGTCGCTGGGCTTTGAAATCCAGGGTGCCGTCGCAATAGGCTTGCACATAGTCAGCCTCGTGAACTAAGCCAATCTGTTCTGGAGAAGCGCGCACTGGAGAATGAAACTGAGATGCCTCGACCACTCCATCGGCTAACAGCATCTCGTAAAGTTTTCTAAATTTCGCCATCGGGAAGCGATGGGCGATCGGCAATGGCGCAACGTAGTCGGAGTGATAGATGAGCGGTAAATCCATTCAACCGTTAGTTTTGGAAATGTCTTTAGTTTTGTAACCAAACTGGGTCAAATATTGCTGTTTGTAAGAATTTTTTAGAAGTAAATCTCTCATCCTTTAGACTGATTTTCAATATAAATTTCGACAAAACACTCATGGCGCATCCGGTTTGGCACGAGCATTTACACCTTCTTTCCTACTGTGCAAGCGTGGCAGGTCTCTATATCTTAGTGAATAGTCCAGACGAGGGCGATGACCTTGACAACACTAATCAGGTGCTGTTTTCGATGACGTTTGCTTATTGGATTGTGCACTGCATGGCGATCGCTGCCCAAAAGTGGGTCTCGCCTGACTGGGAGATCGCCGCGTTGAGCCTGAAGTTTACGGCGGTGTTTTCCTATTTGCTGACGTTTTCTTGCGCTCTCAGTTTACCGCTTCACCGATTTTCGAGTCGGGCCAAACAGACTGAGTAATTTTAAGAGAAGGGTAGGAGAGCCGTGCGATCGCTATTTTTTGATCACCTGAGCGATCGCCGCTTCTAACACGTCTTGCGCCAGCGTCGTCAAGATAAACACCTCTTGCACCGTTTTGCCTTGACGCGCAATCAGCTTATAGCCGCCTCTAATCGGCACCGAGACTTTGAGCTTGAAGTGGGGAGAGTGCGATCGCACCGAGGCAATCACACCGGGCGTAATGGTGCTGACTTCGTCGTGCTTGACTAACTTCTCTAGGCGGGAAATTAAGCCAGGAATATGAGTGGAGTGATTGAGCACTAACCTGCCGCTAGAATTTCCCATACTATGTGCTTATTAGCGTTCCTCCCTAGAGTTTATCGTTCAAGCGGTTTCTAGAGGAGCTAAAGTAAGACCCTCCATGCCAAGCTGCATGTGATAAAGCTCTGCCTGCTCTAGTTGACCCACCCACACCGTTGCCTGCCCGTCGAAATGCACCTGGTTGGTGAGCTTCCAGGCCCGATCGCCCGTCATATTAGGAATGTATTTAATCAAGCACTCCGACACATGTTCAAAGGTGTTGAAATCGTCATTCAACACGATCACTTTATAGTTGGGGCTGGTCTTTTGCACCGTTTGACTTATCTTTTCGGGTGCAGCAACTGACATCACTATCTCTGCTTTAACCGTTTCTAAAAGGGTTTTATTCATACAACAGCTTCCAAAAGCTTGACAAAACTCTGCACTAAATTTTAAGTCAATTTCTACTCCCGAACAGCAGAGATTGAGGGATGCTAACAGGCAAAGTTGAACCTGGATCAGGCAGACGATCCAGGTTTTTGCGAAGGTTTCTACCTGAGTTAGCCAGTCGCTGCTCTATTGGCAAAACACCAGGTTGCTGCTGGGATCGTCTTTAAAGCCATTAGAAATCCAACCTGCTGCGGGTTTAGCAATCTGCACCCAAACACGACCATCTGAGGCAGTGCTGGATGTTGCGGGGTTTGCGGTGACAAAAACTTGGCTGTTAAAGTCGGCACCGCCCACGATCGCCGAAGTGGTGTTAGGCCCTTGACGAATAATTAACCCTTTGGTCTGAGTGACCCGGCGGCACAGCCCTTTATCGCCAGGAGCCGGAGTGGGGGTTGGGGTGGGCACGCCAGAGCAGGGTCTGAGGTTAACCGCTTGCACATAGCCCTTATTCGGCACACTCACCAGAATAAATCCATCGGTGACGGCGTTTTCTGCCAGCGTGACTTTTTGAGCCGTAGCCAGGAGCGAAACCGTGGAACTGGTGGACGATCGTTGGCTAAAAATCGGGGTAGACACTTTTGCTTCGCGGCACTGCCCAGTCAGCACCGGGGCGGCGGTGGGGGTTTGGGCAAAGGCTGGGGTGGCTGCGCCAGCGATGGCGATTAGGGCAAAGCCAGCGATCGCGGGGTTGCATCGATTCAGATAAATATTAATCATTGATTAAGCTCCTCACTCCCATCAAAAAAGGGTTTCACGTTTCGTTTCTGCCTGAGATTATGCCACGCAAAGACCCAAATCCTGAAGACGTAGCCGTTCAAATTTTGTGTAGGAATGATGGCGCGTTGCCTAAAGACCCCCATTAAAGAGGTGGCAGCGATCGCTAGACCGCGCTAGCCTTGAGTCAGGGTGAAACGGATCACAATTATTATCAAACCCAACAAGCGTTATGTTAAACCGTTTGTTTTTGCTGATTGCCTGTTCGATGATTGCTACGCCGCTCTGGGCAGTCCGTGGGATGAGCGCAGAGCGCAATTCTGTAGAAATCGCGTCATCGGCTGATATTGGCGGTGCCCCGGTCAAGGCCGTCCCGACTCCAACGACTTACACCACGGTTTACTCCCAGACCAACTACATCGATCCCTTTGGCGTGACGCAATCGATCGTGATTATTCCGTCAACCGTGACCTACGATAGTTTTGGGTTTAGCTCTACGCCGGGAATGAGCTATTCGCAAACGGTGATTGTGGCTCCTAGCCGACAAACCACAACGGTTCGGGGGTTGTTGGTTCCGACTCACCCCTCGCAGTCATTGCACTGCAACAAGCTGACCTTGGGGCTGGCGAGTGGTCGATCAGTCTCGGTCAATTCTGGCTGCTGGTAGTTGGCTAGGAGTTAAATTGAGAACTCAGGCTGCTGTCACGGTTCCCAAATCGGCTGGAGACAGATAGGGCTGCATCACCTGACCGTCTTTAAACCAGATCACCCGATCGGTGCAGCGAGCTACATCGGGTTCGTGGGTCACCATAACCACGGTCATACCACTAGCATTGAGTTGGGTGAAAATGGCAAGAATTTCTTTGGTGGTTTGAGAGTCTAGCGCCCCGGTCGGCTCGTCTGCCAGCAGCAGCACCGGATGATTGACGATCGCACGAGCGATCGCAACTCGCTGCTGCTGCCCACCGGATAGTTGATTGGGTCGGTTGTTGAGTCGGTTTTCTAACCCAACTCGGATCAGAGCCTCGGTGGCCCGCTTGCGTCGCTCATCGGGGGGGACGTTGGCATAGATCATCGGCAGCATGACGTTTTCTAGGGCCGATAGCTGAGGCAAGAGGTGAAACTGCTGAAACACAAACCCCAGCTTTAAGTTGCGGGTGTGGGCTAGCTGCTTGTCAGCAATTTGCGAGACATCTGCGCCATCAAGATAGTAGCGCCCCGAAGTGGGACGATCGAGGCAGCCAATAATGTTCATCATGGTGGATTTGCCCGACCCAGACGCGCCCATAATGGCGCAATATTCACCCTGCTCGACGATGAGATCGACTCCGGCCAAGGCATGAACTTCGGTTTCACCCGCACCATAGGTTTTGGTGACCGCTTCGAGGCGAATAATAACGGGATTTGACATAGCAAAACCTGGGGAATTAGGGGATTTTTAAGCGCTTCTGAGGGCCACGATCGGGTCAAGTTTTGCCGCTTGTCTAGCCGGAATCACGCCAAAGATTAGCCCGATCGAGCCAGAAACGCTGACCGCTAGCACGATCGCCAGGGGTGAAATGCTGGGACTCAACGGCGAGAAGACTCCGACTAATAAAATGCCACCGACTCCTACTGCGGTGCCGATCACGCCGCCTGCTGCCGAGAGCAACACGGCCTCAATCATAAACTGCACTAAAATATCGCTTTCTGCGGCTCCGATCGCTTTCCGCAGTCCGATTTCTTGAGTGCGTTCGCTGACCGACACCAGCATGATGTTCATGATGCCGATGCCGCCGACTAGCAGAGAGATACCTGCGATCGCCGCCAGCATGGCCGTCAACCCGCCTGTGATCGTGCCGACAATTCGCAAAATGTCTTTTTGAGTTTGCACGGTGAAGTCATCTTCGTTGATGATTTTGTGCCGCAGCCGCAGCAGATTGGTGATCTGAAACTCAGCCGCCGGGACGCTAGCCTCGTTTTTGGCAGACACCGAAATAATCGAGACATCCAAGCCATAGGGAGAAGTCCGTCCGGTGAGCACGCTGGCGGTAGTGGTCAGCGGCACATAAACCGCATCATCTTGATTGCTCCCCAAAAAAGAGCCTTTTGCCTGCATGATGCCGATGACTTCAAAGCTAACGTTGCGAATGCGAATCTGTTGCCCGATCGGGTCTTTTCCCCCAAAGAAATCGGTCGCAACTTGGGCACCCAACACCGCAACCCGATTATTTCGCTCTAAATCTAAATAGGTGAGAAATCGCCCTTTGGCAATATTAAAATCCCGCACGACCAGAAACTCTGGAGTGGTGCCCGTGATTAAAGAACTGCGGTTGCGGCCGCCATAGATCAGCGGTAGCTGGGTTTGACGTTGAGCCGCGACCCCTTTGATCGAGGGCACTTGAGAAGCGATCGCTTTCGCATCGTCCCACACCAGCGTTCTCGGCACATTCGTCGTTCTCTGCCTAGCTTGGCTTGAGCCAGGAGCGACGAATAACACATTGGGGCCCAGAGACTCAAACTGATCGGATGCTAACTTCTGTGCGCCTTGCCCAATGCCGATCATGGCAATCACCGAGGCGTTGCCAATGATCATCCCCAGCATGGTTAAACTAGTTCGCAGTTTATTTGCTGTGAGCGTTTTGACTGCCATTTTTCCGCTTTCTAGCCAGTCCATTTGCTGTTTACCTGTTTAGTTAGTCTGGTTAGGTTTTGGATCGTCGTTGATGATTTTGTCGAGCTTTTGTCCTTCTGGAAGCTGCACAAACACCGGGTCTCCGGGCTTTACGCCCTCAATGATTTGAGTTTGGTTGCTGAAATTGGTGCCGATCGTGACGGGCTTAAACTGGGGCTGATTTTTTGAGTCGGGCATCAACACGCCCGTCTGCCCCTTTTTGGTGACGATCGCGACGGTGGGCACGAGCATCGCCTCTTTTAGCTGATTGCCCAAAAAACTCAGGTCGGCGTTCATGCCCGATCGTAGTTTTTCTCGACCCGTCAGCAGTTGAATTCTGACCTGAAAGGCGGTGACATCTCGTTCAATCACGGCTTCAGGAGAGATCAGGCGAACTTGTCCCTTAAACCGCTCATCTGGAAACGCATCGACCCGCACTTCTACCGTCTGACCGGGTTTAATCTGCCCAATATCCACTTCTGGAACTTTTGCTAGCACTTCTAACTCACTGGCTAGGGCCACGATCGAGGTCGAAGTTGCCGAGGTGGTCGATGAGGCCGAAGTCGTCGGAGTCACAAATGCGCCAACACTGGCATAGCGCTGAGTGATCAGCCCCGCAAATGGCGCACGGATGATCGTGTCTCCAATATTGGTATCGACCTGTGTCACCTGGGCGGCCGCCGAGGCGACTCGCGCTTCGGCCTGACCAAGCTCTTCGCGGGTTGAGCCATTGCGACGCTGCTCTAACTGTTGAACGGTCTGATTGTATTGCGCTTGAGATTGACTCAGTTGGGCTTGGGCCTGGTTAAGGGTTTGGCTAGCATTTTGCTCTTTTCGCAAAAACTCTTCTAGAGAATTGGTTGAGATTGCGCCTTGACCCGCAAGCTCTTGCTGACGGCGCGTTTGAGCTTTAGAAAACTCTAGCAGCGATTGAGCATCGGCAACCTGTCCCCGCACCCGATTAATTTCTCCTCGCGCCCGCGCCACCTCAGCTTCGCCCTGCCGCACTTCTTCGACTCGTGTCCCGGCTTGCAGTTGAGCTAGGCGCTGCTGGGCCTCTTGCAGGTTTGCCAGGGCTTGAGCGCGTTGGGCTTGCAGTTCGGCACTTTCCATGCGAGCGATCGCTTGCCCTGTCTGCACCCGATCGCCCTGCTCTACCAGCAGTTCAGCAATTCGTCCAGAGGTTTTAGGACTCAGGTTCACGGTTTGGACGGGCGCGATCGTGCCACTGGCTGTAATCCGCACGGTGACAGTTTCTGACTTCACGGGCACTGTTAACTCGGTGAGATTTTGTTTTGGAGTCGATCGCTTTAGCACCCCATAGGTCACCACTGGCACCGCGATGACTCCGGCAGCTATCAGCCCAATCAGCCAGGCAGCCCGCTTTTTATCAACTTTGCCAATCAAGGGAATTTGCATTATTAGAAGTCTGAAACAGGATGAAAGATCAGAAAATAGAAACCCAATTTCTGCGATCGCTCCCTTAAGAATGAGAATTAAAGACTATCGACGGCTGTAGATTATTTAATTCACAATTCTGATGGTCAGGAGCCATCCATTCTAAAAACTAGACGGTGATTTCGATCAAAGCGGGTGCGATCGCCAAACAGATTGATCAAACGCGACTTTAAAAAGAACTCCGTCTCCTCTAGTTTAGACTTCGTGACCTTTTGTCGTCATAGAAACCTAGCTGGGGCATCGATTCAAAACCAGACGGACTTTTAGACAGACATCTAAAAGACAGACATCTGACCCCCTAGCTCCGCCCTAAAATCTCTGCTGTTCACCCGTGCAGAAACTAGGGAAATCTTAAGATTGTTGCTTAACTGGGGTTTTGGAGTCTATGAGAAATTCAGTATCATGGTCATATTATGATTGCCGGATTTAAGCTCTAGATGTTAAAAGTGAACCGACGGGTTGACCCAGATTTGGGCGAAACCCAGACAGATTCACAAATCGATTGAGTCAGAAAGCCCAAATGTTTTTTGCGTAAAACGGTTAAAAGCTTTCGGATTTGCTCTCAGCCCGAATGCACTCAGTACAATAAACTGATGCCACTCTCTGCCCTCAGCCTGTGACGATGATAGCCTATGAGTCCCTTATCTAACCGCCCCCTCCAGCCACCCAAGCCTCCCTCATCTGAGCCAACTCAACCCGATGAGCGGGCAACCGACGTTCAAGATAGTGCGATCGACAACCCTGCTACCGAAGCGGCTGATTCTGCTGCTCAGGCAACGCCTTTGGTTGCCCAGCGCCCGTTGATGCGCCCTGTTGCCCGTCCCCCTTTACCGCCGCCTGTCAGTGAGCCTAAAGTGCCAGAATCGGTCGCTCCGACGGTGCCCCCGGCTCAAGCTGCGGCAACTCCGGTTGTCACACCTGACGAGGCTCCGACTCAAACCGAGCTAGATGGAATGCGGCAACAGCCCATTCCTGCCCCTAGTGAACCGATGCAATATCGGGCGATCGGGCTATTGCGAGGTCGCTATAAAGCTGAAGACGAGCAATTTACGCGCGGCACCCTGACCACCACTGACGGCACTGATATTCAGGCAGTTCTCTTAGGTCGGGTGATGAGTCTGGTGAGAAATCACCTGGATTTAGAGCAAGATCACCTCTGGGTGGTCTACCCCCGCACCCGCGAGAAAGAGCAAGACCTCCATGCTCAGATTGTGGGCGTGTGGGAGCCAGAAAAGTTGAATAAAGAGCCAGAAGACTCTGCCGACGCAGAAGCGAGTCTGCCCTATCAGCCGTCTTCTGAAGTCGATGACGATTATTTCTCAATTCGTGGAGAAGTGATTTTTCAATCGCCAGACGATCACTCGATCGTGGTCAAGATTCAGCAAGCGCCCCGCAAAAAAGATGGCGATCGCATCAAGTCTTTTAAGCTCAAGCTCGAAGGCACGCTAACGGGCAAAGTCGTCGGCTATTTTTGGGATCTGCAAGTTCGCAGGCAGGGCGACGATTTGGTGATTCATCAAAGCACCCCGATCGGCATGATTCCGCCTAAAAAGCGACCCAAATCTGGGTTTGATCGCGGGGGTGACCGTCCTCCAAGACGCGATTTTGCGCCCCGACCTGGAGGCAGCTTTAATCGGAGTCCCAAACCGACTCTAAGCGCGACGGGAAGCAGCCCTGCACCAGCACGGAAAGACCCGTTGCCCAAACCCGTCAAAAAGCGGGATCAGGGGACAGAAGGTTAAGCGATTTAAATTGGCTGAGAATGGGGGGCGGATGGCTATCTGCCCCTTATTTATTGTTTGTAGACGATGAAACCCGCGATCGCGTCCAAAAGGGCCTGGGGTTCGTCGGCTCTAATCGAGTGACCGCTGCGCTCAAAAATTCGCAGATCTGAGTTGGGAATGGCGTTAGCAATCTCTTCTGAAAATTCTGGCTGACAGATCCAGTCATGTCGTCCGCCGATCACCAAGGTTGGAGCGGTGATCTTGGGTAGCTCATGCAAAACGTTGTATGACCGCAAAAATCCGCCAAATGCCACATTAATCGCATCGACTGAGAGAATCGTGCGATCCCAGCCTTCTGATTTAGCGGTGGGATCGTAGCTAACAGAGTACATAGGGCGCATCAACCGAAAATAGTCTCGCAACTGCTCTTCGGTTTCAAAGTTGCCATTCCACAGATACTGGGCGATCGCGTTCTGTTCCTCGGTGCCCCGCTCTTTGAGAATTTCTTGGGCGCGATTTAAAAAACGAGCATCGGGCACGGTGGCGATCACAATCAGGTGAGACACATTTTGAGGATAGCGAGTGGCATAGGTCAGCGCCACCATGCCCCCATAAGAGCCGCCAATGACCACGATTTTGCCGAGTCCCAAATAGTGTCGCAGCGCTTCCATGTCTTCGACGTTGTTGTCAAGGGTGTAGGTAGACTTGTCGCCTCGCGCCGATCGCCCCTGGCCACGATGGTCAAAATACACCAACTGCATTTTGCGACTCAGCACTGAAAAAGTCGGCTTATAGCTGCTGTGATCGGCTCCTGGCCCTCCGTGCACTAGAAACGCAACGAGCTTTTCACGCATTTGGGCCCGATCGGGCACGAGTCCTGAGCCTTCTACATCAAAATAAATGCTGGTGTCGCGAATTTTGGCAAACATTAACTACCTCGCAAGTCTTGCGGAATGAACACTCGATCGTTGGGAATCGGGGCCACAGCTTCACTCAGCATAAACGTTCCTCTCTCGATCCACTGCTTTAGCTCTAGGGCGACTTGTCGAGACAAATAGAGACTCGCAAGGGGGGCAACCCGCACTGATTTGCCATCGATCGCCAGCTTGCCAGATTTGAGTTGAGCATAGCTCACCAGCCCAAAGGTCGGACGGATGCGACGAGGAATCGAAAAATCGACAACCGGAGCCACGAGATCTTTGTCTAGCACTGCACAGTGAGCCACCACTTCTTCAGTCAGCACGGGCAGCGGAATGCCCACTCCTAGCATCAGAGAAGACCCATAGCCTTTGAAATAGCAGCCTCTCACCCATCGGGCATCCATCTGTTTTGCGTCGCCAATTAGCGCTAAGGTTGCCGCCGGGCCGATCGGGGTGCGATTGGGCAGTCGCTTTTGCAATGGAAAGTGCTGCGTGCCTTCCCAGGTGACATAGCCGATCGCGCCCCCCAAAAAAACCCGCGTTCCGATGCCAATCAATTGCAGATCGGGGTCATTGAGCAAGGGAGAAATCGCGCCGGGGTTGGAATAAACAGCATTGCCCAACTGGGGCTGAAGCGGGCCGAGATAGGTAAACAGGGGACGATCGCCGCCATTGACCCCCACGATGAAATTTTGGTAGAGATTGCGCGGGTTGAATAAGTAAAACTGATTAATTCTGTCTCGTGAAATAGTGGTCTCAAAAGACGCACGGGGATAGCAATCGGTTACCTGCCCGATCGCCCTCAAGGGCACCGACTTGCCCGCAATCAAATCTTCGATGACGTGCCCACCGCCGCGAGTAGAACCGCGTAACTCATCGCTGTCTGACTCTCCGATCCCCAGATATTCGACCATCTGCGAGGCTCCTAGGTAGAGATCAACGGCTCCAAACCCGGCATAGGCAGAGACTCCATCGATCCAGCATTGCCGAATTTTGATCGGTGGATCGGTCTGTCCCAAATTGAGAATCGCGCCGGATGACTCCATCGGCTCAAAGGTGCCCGTCGTCACCACATCAACTTCTCTAGCGGTTTGGGTGACTCCAACTTCAGCGACCCGTGCTTTTAATTCTTCTACTGTGTAGACGATCGCGTGTTGGCGACTAATTTTGTCATTGATTTCGGCGATCGTTCTCATGGGGGCACTTTTTAGCGGCTCACCGTCATTATCCCTGATTGCTCTGCCTTGACTGCCGCAGCAGTGATTGAATCCAGTTAAGCAGGGTGACTTCAAGACTGTCTAAAACGATTTGTTTGACAAAAAGGCGCACGATCGGCACAATAGAGACTGCGCTGATCAAAAAAGCGTGCTCGGCAACGAGGGACTGTAGTTCAATTGGTTAGAGCACCGCCCTGTCACGGCGGAAGTTGCGGGTTCGAACCCCGTCAGTCCCGTTCAAACAAGAGATGAAGAATAAGCGGCGACGGATGAATTTGAATTCATTCAACCTGTTTTAACTTCATCTTTTTTTTCATCCTTTATTCTTTTTTTGCTTATGACCGTTCGTGTCCGCATTGCCCCCAGCCCTACCGGAAATCTGCACATTGGCACCGCCCGAACTGCCGTCTTTAACTGGCTGTTTGCTCGTCACAATGGCGGACAGTTTGTGCTACGAGTCGAAGACACTGATCTGGAGCGATCGCGCCCTGAGTTTACCGACAACATTCTAGACGGTTTGACCTGGCTGGGTCTGACCTGGGATGAGGGCCCGTTTTTTCAATCCAAACGGATGGATTTGTATCGTCAGTCTATCCAGTCTCTGCTAGACAAGGGGTTGGCCTATCGCAGCTATGAAACCCCCGAAGAACTCGACGCGATGCGAGAGGCACAGAAAGCCAGAAATGAGGCTCCTCGCTATGACAATCGCCACCGTGATCTGACTCTCGATCAGCAGGCTGCTTTCGTCGCTGAAGGTCGAAAACCTGTGATCCGGTTTAAAATCGAACCCGATCGAGAAATCTCGTGGCATGATCTCGTGCGTGGCACCGTGGCTTGGAAGGGTCGCGATCTAGGCGGCGATATGGTGATTGCTCGCGCTTCTGACGGAGATGAAATTGGTCAGCCGCTCTATAACTTTGTCGTCGTTGTCGATGACATTGATATGAATATCAGCCAAGTGATTCGCGGCGAAGATCACATTGGCAACACCCCCAAACAGATTTTGCTCTATGAAGCGCTTGGGGCAACGGTTCCAGAGTTTGGACACACGCCTCTGATTCTCAATCAAGCGGGCGCAAAACTCTCAAAGCGGGATGGAGTCACCTCGATCGCTGACTTTAAAAAAATGGGCTATATCCCCGAAGCGCTAGTCAACTATATGACCCTGCTGGGTTGGTCGCCCCCAGACTCGACGATCGAGATCTTTAACCTGTCTGACGCGGCAAAGCAGTTCAGCTTCGATCGGGTTAATAAAGCCGGAGCTAAATTTGACTGGGACAAACTGAACTGGATCAATGGGCAATATCTCCATGCAATGCCCGTTGGTCAGTTGACGGATCTGCTGATTCCCTACTGGCAGGGGGCGGGTTATGACTTTGATGCGGTGAGCGATCGCCCTTGGCTAGACCAAATCTCTGCCGTGATTGGGGCAAGTCTAGCTCGGCTTGAGGAAGCGGTTGAGATGACGCGCTACGTGTTCATCGCCGATGTCGGTTTTGACGAAGAAGCCACCGCACAACTTCATCAAGCAGGCTTGGCAGCGGCATTAAAAGCAGTTTTAGAAGCTATTCCTGCTGAGACGTTGACAGACGAAATGATTCAAGAAATTGTCAAGCAAGTGGTCAAAGAACAAACCATCAAAAAAGGCTTCTTGATGAAATCTCTGCGGGCAGCGCTGACAGGTGCCCTAAAAGGGCCTGACTTGGTACAATCTTGGCTAATTTTGAACCAGCGAGGCATGGATCGGCAGCGATTGCAGCAGGCAATTGCGATCGCCGAATCTGCTTAAAAGCACCAGAGGAACTGACTGATGTCTAAACCGCCTGATCAAACTCGCCAGTTGTTGCCAGGGTTGATTCTGGCAGGGGTGTTGTCGGGCGCGATCGGGGTGAATCTGCCGCTGCAAGCTCAAAGTCTGCCCGCTGTCGAATCGCTCAGTCTCAGTCCCCAGTTTGCCCCCGACCCGATGACCCTATCTGGGGTTAGTGGAGGCACTATAGCCGCCAGCGAGGTCGCAGGTCAGGCAGAGACTTCGACCGGAGCCTGTTTAGGCTACGTCAAGGTTCAGCCAAATCATAGTCTGACTCTAAAGACATTTTTTAACTATCTAAAAGTCCAGGTGCAAAGCTCTGAAGACACCACGATCGTGGTCAAAGGCCCCGGCGGCACTTGGTGTAACGACGACTTTCAAGACCGCAATGCTGGCATTGATGGTCAGTGGCTGCCGGGCACCTATCAGATTTGGGTCGGCACCTATCGATCGGTGAACAGACCCGCCAAGGCAGCCCCCTATAGCCTGCGACTAACCGAACGATAAGACGAGTTTTAAGGGCTTAAATCGGGTTGATTGCTCGAAGTCTCACAATTAAGTTAAATTTAGTTAAGACACTTCTCATTAAACGTCTGGAAACCCGTCGATCGACGGTCTGAGTTAGAAATCCCTCTCATGCAGGAGAAACTCGTCTCTAACAGCATGAATGAGGGATTGCTAGTATGAAAATTCCATTTTTGTTTACGATTGAGACTTAACCGACTTAACCATTGTTACCGTATTTAGAGGTTGCCAGTTTATGAAAGCTTCTTGGAGAACCATACTGTTGTGGGCACTGCCCGCCTTAGTGATTGGGTTTTTCCTCTGGCAAGGGTCGTTTGCACCCAATCCTGCCGCCGTGAGCAAAAACACCGCCAGTACCCGCATGACCTACGGGCGCTTCTTAGAATATTTGGATGCTAACCGGGTCAAAAGTGTTGATCTCTACGATGGCGGGCGCACTGCCATTGTTGAAGCGGTCGATCCTGAACTGGACAATCGTCTACAGCGTTTGCGCGTTGACCTCCCCGGCAACGCCCCCGAACTCGTGACTCGCTTGAGAAGTTCGGGCATTAGCTTAGATTCTCACCCTGCCCGCAATGACGGCGCAGTCTGGGGCCTCCTCGGAAACCTAGTCTTCCCAGTTCTGCTTTTAGGGGGGTTGTTCTTCCTATTTCGTCGCTCTAACAACGTCCCCGGTGGGCCTGGGCAGGCGATGAGTTTTGGCAAGTCTCGCGCTCGGTTTCAAATGGAAGCCAAGACAGACGTGATGTTTGATGACGTAGCAGGCATTGAAGAAGCCAAAGAAGAACTGCAAGAAGTCGTCACCTTTTTGAAAAAGCCGGAGCGCTTCACCGCAGTGGGGGCCCGGATTCCCAAAGGCGTTTTGCTCGTCGGCCCGCCTGGAACGGGTAAGACGCTGCTGGCAAAAGCGATCGCTGGCGAAGCGGGCGTTCCCTTCTTCTCAATCTCTGGATCAGAGTTTGTCGAAATGTTTGTCGGTGTGGGTGCGTCTCGCGTCCGTGACCTGTTCAAAAAAGCCAAAGAAAACGCGCCCTGCATCATCTTTATTGACGAGATTGACGCAGTGGGTCGTCAACGGGGTGCAGGCATCGGCGGCGGCAACGATGAGCGGGAACAAACCCTCAACCAACTGCTGACTGAGATGGATGGCTTTGAAGGCAACACGGGCATCATCATCATCGCCGCCACAAACCGCGCTGATGTGCTCGATTCTGCCTTGCTGCGTCCGGGTCGCTTCGATCGTCAAGTTCAAGTTGATGTCCCCGATATCAAAGGTCGTTTAGAAGTCCTGCAAGTCCACGCTCGCGACAAGAAAATCTCGGATGAGGTTTCTCTCGAAGTGATTGCTCGTCGCACTCCTGGCTTTTCGGGGGCTGACCTAGCTAACTTGCTCAACGAAGCTGCCATTCTCACCGCTCGTCGCCGCAAAGAAGCGATGACCATGCTGGAAATTGATGATGCGGTCGATCGCGTGGTCGCAGGCATGGAAGGCACTCCGCTGGTTGATAGCAAGAGCAAGCGTCTTATTGCTTATCACGAGATTGGCCACGCCGTGATCGGCACTCTGGTCAAAGATCACGACCCGGTGCAAAAAGTCACCCTGGTTCCTCGTGGGCAGGCTCAGGGGTTAACCTGGTTTACGCCTTCAGAAGATCAAGGGTTGATTTCTCGCTCTCAAATCCTGGCTCGCATTCAAGGAGCGCTGGGCGGGCGGGCAGCCGAAGAAGTGATCTTTGGTGATGCTGAAGTCACGACGGGAGCCGGAAACGACTTGCAGCAAGTGACCGGGATGGCGCGTCAGATGGTGACTCGCTACGGGATGTCGGATTTGGGGCCGCTGTCGCTCGAAAGTCAGCAAGGCGAAGTCTTTTTAGGCGGCGGCTGGACAAATCGATCGGAATATTCTGAAGTGATTGCCGCACGGATCGACGGTCAAGTGCGCGAGATTGTCGCTCATTGCTATCAAGAAGCCTGTCGGATCATGCGCGAAAATCGGGAAGCCATCGATCGCTTAGTCGATTTGCTGATTGAAAAAGAAACGATCGACGGAGATGAGTTCCGTCAGATCATGGCGGAGTATACGGTGGTTCCTGAGAAAGAACGCTACGTTCCTCAACTGTAGATCTAAGACTCAAGCTTCATCGTTAGGTGGGGATGGCGCAGGCTGTCCCCATTTTTTGTGGCGTTAGCGCCCCATCAAAAATAAGCGATCGCTGGTCAAATCAAACGATGGAATCACCTCTGAGGCAATGCTCAGATCGGGATCAACGCAATTTTAACGGTTGAAGCCAGGAAAAGTCTGTAGCATAGTGTAGTATATGTAGTGGCACTGCATATTGCAAACACACTGCGGTTCTGTCAGCCGATCGTCAGGGGGATTTATGACTCAGTTTCTCAGCATCATTCACTATTTTCGCAACTATTGGAAGATCGCAATCTTCAGCATTGCGATGGTTAGTCTCTTCGAGATTATTGATTTGTTTGTCCCTTATGCGGTGGGTCAAATTCTCAATGTCTTATCGGGGCAGGGGGTTGATCATCCCATTCAAGTCATGATTACGACTGCCTCGCAGGTGACAGGCTTGGCATCTGATAAAACGCTGTCTCTGATCGTGTTGCTGACGCTTGTGTGTCTCGTCTCAGTTGGTCGGGCCCCGATTCAACCATGGTTGGGTGCCTGGTTTCAGTGGGATACTGCTTTTCGCGCTCGACGAGAACACGCTGAAAAAGCGTTAGAGAAAGTATTAACGCTGCCGTTAGAATTCTATGATGAAAACAATCCTGGTCGAATTGCTGCCAGAGTTGCCAAAGGGTTATCTAACCATACGTGGACATATCCAGAAATCACTGGACAACTGTTGCCGAAATTTTTTCGAGTCGTAGGCATTTTTGTTGTGATCTGGTTCATCGATTGGCGAATTGCTCTCCTGCTCTTGATTTCATTTGCCTGCATTGTCAGCTTTAGCCTCACCGGGTTAAAACGACTATCTGACCAAGAGGCGCGACTCGACAAATATATGGAAGACACCGAGAGCCGCAATTCTGAAATCATCACCAACATCAAAACGGTGAAGGCTTTTGCGACCGAGGCATCGGAGTTAAAACGGCAGCGACGACGGTTTGATCGTGAGTTCAAAGTGCTCGATTATCGCGTTCACTTAGGCTATGTGCAGTTGGGCATGTGGGAGCGGTCGATCGTGCAATCTTGCGTCTTCTTCGTGCTGGCGTTTACCGTCATCGCCACTGTTCAAGGCAAGATCTCGCTCGGACATTTCATCACCACGCTGACGGTTTCGAGCATGGCCTACGCCGAAGTGGAGCCGATCACGCAACTGGCGGAAGTGTTTGCTCGTCGCTATGCGTCGATGATTCGCTTTCACGAGTTTATGCAGCTTCCGGTCGGCACCGATGCCAGCACCCTGGCCAAAAATCCCGAAGCGGTTCCGACTTATCAGTTCACCGGAAAGGTCGAGTTTTCTCATCTCACCTTTGGCTACGATGTCGATCGTCCGGTGCTCAAAGATATCAATTTGTTGATTGAGCCTTATCAAACGATCGCGCTGGTCGGTCGATCGGGGTCTGGCAAATCCACACTGGTCAAACTCCTGTTCCGCTATTTTGAACCCAATCAGGGTGCAGTGTTGATGGATGGTCAAGACATTCGCAGATTGGATGTGACAGGCTATCGCAAACGACTGGCGATCGTGCACCAAGAAGTCGATGTCTTCAACGGCACGCTGCTAGACAACCTGGTATATGGCAACCCCAACGCCAGCCCTGACCGGGTGCGCGAAGCCTGTCGCATTGCCCAAGCCGATGAGTTTATTCGTCAAATGCCGATGGGCTACTCCACGATCGTGGGTGAGCGCGGGGTGCGACTATCAGGCGGACAGCGACAGCGACTCGGCATTGCCCGTGCGCTGATTGTTGACCCCGATGTGCTGATTTTTGACGAAGCGACTTCGAGTTTAGACTATGAATCGGAGCGATCGATTCAACTGGCAATGCGATCGATTCTCGGCACTCGCACGCTGATTATCATTGCTCACCGTCTCAGCACAATTCGCGAAGCAGACAAAATTGTGGTCTTGGATCAGGGCAGCATTGTTGAGGTCGGCAGTCATACTGAGCTACTGCATCAGGGTGGTATCTACCAGCGATTGCACTCGCTGCAAGAAACTGGAGAACTGCTGGCGTAGATTAGACCTCCTGCATAGAAAATCGGGGTTGCTGAATGCAGGGATGAATTGCCCTCCTCACGAAGCGTTGGCGAGGGCAAGTACACCACCCACAAGAGTAACAACAGCGATCGCTATAGACCATCCAAAATTACAACCATCTTGCGGCGTACTCATTTTTTCCTCACTTACAACTTTGCGGTCTAACGACCCCGTTCACCCGCCGCTAGCAACCTCTCGGATTCACCGACTAACTTAGCGGTCGGTGTGCAACGGGATTGTTAGACCGTGTTGTTTACGTGGATCAGCTAATTGCTAGAAATAGCAATATCTTGGAACTCCACCTGGGCACCGCCATTAGGGCACCTCGAAAAATTTGCCAAGAGGAGTCTTAACGTGAGACAAGTGTGAGATCATAGTTATAGAGCAGTGATGGGGCAATTGCAATGACACAGCCTGGATTTTGGGATTGGGAAACGCGCCAAGATAAGCTGAACCAGAAGCAAGACTTACTGGTGCGACTCAATGAGATTGTCCCCTGGGAAACTTTTCGCCCCTTGCTCGAACCCATTCATGACAAACCGCGCAAGAGTAATGCTGGACGCAAGCCGATGGATGTGATTGTGATGTTTAAGCTGCTGGTGTTGCAACAGTTGTACAACATTAGTGATGAAGCCTTGGAGTATCAAGTGAGTGACCGCTTATCCTTCATGCAGTTTCTCGATTTTGGGTTAGCAGATGAGGTTCCAGATGCAACAACGGTATGGTTGTTCCGTAAGCAGTTAACAGAGCAAGCATTAATTGAACCATTGTTTGAGCAATTCGATGAGTATTTGATTCAGCAAGGCTACGCAGCTCAAGGAGGACAAATTGTCGATGCTACATTGATTCCCGTTCCCAAGCAGCACAACAGCAAGGATGAGAATCAACAGATTAAGCAAGGAGAGATTCCCCCATCGTGGCAAGACAACCCGCATCAACGTTCTCAGAAAGATAGCGATGCTCGATGGACGAAAAAGGGGGGTAAGAGCTACTTCGGCTACAAAGATCACATCAGCATTGATGCCCAACATGGGTTGATTCGTCAGTATGCTGTGACCGATGCCTCGGTTCATGATTCTCAAGTTTTGGGTCAACTCCTCGATGACGACAATGAGAGCGACAAGATTTGGGCAGATAGTGCTTACCGCGCTGAAGCAATTGAGGAAACGTTGAAGTTGATGCAGTTCGATAGTCAGATTCATGAGCGGGGATATCGCAACCGCCCGTTAACGGAAGAACAGAAGCAGTCTAATCGCACTAAGTCCACCACGCGCGTTAAAGTCGAGCATGTGTTTGGGTGTTGGGTGATGCAGATGGGTGGCAAACTGCTGCGTTCGATTGGCATTCAGCGGGCAACGGCACAATTGGGATTGAAGAACTTGACCTACAACTTGTTGCGGTACACCTTCTTGGAAACGAAAGCAGTCGGTTAAGAAGTGGGAGCAGGAGTGATCTTGAATGGAGCCTGGATGAATCAATATTGCTCAGGTGAATGAGGGAGAAGCGATAGGCTTACATAGCTCTCTTCAGTCTCATTTAGCTCTCTTCAGTCTCATTTGAGATCCTGATTCACTAAAAATCAATTAATCGAGGTGCCCGAACGAATATCCGCTTCTAAGTTAGGCAACCCCACTTCGCTTTTGCGTCGTCCCCTTGCCTGATAGTTGTCCACACAGACTATTCCGGTGCGCTGTTCATGCAAACCCAGTTGGACACTATGGCGACACCAGCCTAAAACGGTTTCTGCTTTACGGGCTGAACCCTCAAAGTAGTCTTGGGTGACTTTTGCCATGAAGTCTCGTTTGCGGTTGCCAGTCAGTTTCTGAGCAGCATCTTTGAAAGTAGACTGAATGGAGTCGCTTAACATGGTTCTGTACATTCCAATTCTAGAGATTGATAGGGGCGGCGGCTGACCTACGCTTCCTACTTTCTAGAATGACTGGGAGATTATTTATCCGCAAGTCCCCAATAGGCGATCGTGTCTGATTTGGGGCGCTGGACAATTCACCCTGCTTTGTGAAATGCCCGCAAATTGCACAAATTTTTAGGAATCAAAACACAAAGACTTATTCAGATCAGTCTGCTGGTGTTCAATGCCCTTGCCAAGGATGGCTTGACCGACATCTCAATAACTCGACCCTCAGACGGATGGTAGCCTGTGCTCTCAACGTCTACAACCATAACGGTTAGTCGCCTCAAGGGGCGATCGGGGTGAGGAGGCTGGTAGATAGCAAATCGGGACTCAATCTATAGGAGAGGAACGCAGGTTTTGGGGCTAGAGGTGACAATCTTGACTGCGATCGCCCTCAAAACTCGCAATTTTAATAGTTTAGTACACTTGCACAGTCTGAAACCCTGCACTACAATGGCGGCGATTGTCTTGAGAGGAAAATTTTATGAACAAAGGTGAACTCGTTGACGCGATCGCGGCCAAAGCATCTGTGACTAAAAAAGAAGCAGACGCGATTTTGACGGCTACGATCGACTCGATTTTAGAAGCGGTTGCCAGTGGCGATAAAGTCACTCTGGTCGGGTTTGGCTCATTTGAAGTTAGAGATCGTCAAGCGCGGGAAGGCCGCAACCCCAAAACGGGTGAAACGATGCAGATTCCTGCCACTCGCGTACCTGCTTTTTCTGCGGGCAAATCTTTTAAAGATCGGGTCGCGCCTGACAAAGCCTGATCATCAATAGATCTGAGGGGTTCAGGTTTCAGATGAAGACTCGGTTCTGACCTCTGAAACCTGTGCCAAACGCAGTAAGCTAGCAAGGGCAAGCCCCGCCAATCTATCGGCACGAGGTCTCTGAATGAATATTGAAACCGTTACGACTCAACCCTTTTCAGATCAAAAGCCCGGCACGTCTGGGTTGCGAAAGCTCGTGACTGCTTTTCAGCAGCCTCACTATCTCGAAAACTTTATCCAATCGACGTTTGATAGCTTAGAAAACTATCAGGGACAAACGCTAGTTCTCGGTGGAGATGGGCGTTATTACAATCGTCAAGCGATTCAAATTATTCTCAAAATGGCGGCGGCCAATGGAGTCGGACGGGTAAAGGTCGGTCAAAGCGGCATTTTATCGACTCCGGCAACGTCTTGTGTGATTCGTCAATCAGGCGCGATCGGGGGCATCATTCTCTCGGCAAGCCACAACCCCGGTGGCCCAAACGGCGACTTTGGGGTGAAATATAATATCGGCAACGGCGGCCCGGCTCCTGAAAAAGTGACGGAGGCGATTTTTGCCCGCAGTAAGGTGATTGACCACTACAAAATCGTTACGGCTCCTGACGTTGATTTAGATACTTTGGGCGAGTCTCAGATTGGCGAGATGGTCGTTGAGGTGATTAACTCGGTGACTGATTACGCCGCGTTGATGGAGTCGTTGTTTGATTTTGACCAGATTCACCAACTGTTAACCGGGTCGTTTCGGATGTGCATGGACTCGATGCACGCGGTCACGGGGCCCTATGCTCACGCGATTTTTGAACAGCGATTAGGGGCCCCGATCGGAACAGTGCAAAATGGCACGCCGCTAGAAGATTTTGGCGGCGGACACCCTGACCCCAATTTGGTTTATGCTCACGATTTGGTCGAAGTTTTGTTTGGCGAGAATGCCCCTGATTTTGGCGCGGCTTCGGATGGCGATGGCGATCGCAACATGATTTTAGGACGTAAGTTCTTTGTCACACCCAGCGATAGTTTAGCGGTGATTGCAGCTAACGCGACGTTGGTTCCGGGCTATCGAGATGGGTTAGCCGGAATTGCCCGATCGATGCCCACGAGTCAAGCCGCCGATCGGGTGGCTGAGAAGTTGGGCATTCCCTGTTTTGAAACGCCAACCGGATGGAAGTTTTTTGGCAATTTATTGGATGCCAATCAAGCCACGATCTGCGGTGAAGAAAGTTTTGGAACTAGCTCAAATCACATTCGTGAAAAAGATGGATTGTGGGCGGTGCTGTTTTGGCTCAATATTTTAGCGGTGAAGCAACAATCGGTCGAAGAGTTGATGTACGACCATTGGCAAACCTATGGCCGAAACTACTATTCTCGCTATGACTATGAGGGAGTTGAGAGCGATCGGGCGACTACTTTAATGTCTAATCTTCACGCGCAACTGCCAACGCTTAAAGGCAAAAAGTTCGGCGATCGTGAGGTGGAATATAGCGATGACTTTAGCTATACCGACCCCATTGACGGCAGCGTTAGCAATAATCAAGGCGTTCGGATTGGCTTTACAGATGGTTCGCGCATCGTCTTTCGTCTGTCAGGGACGGGGACTCAAGGCGCAACCCTGCGGGTTTATTTAGAGCAATATGAAGCCGACCCGACCAAGCATCATCTCGATCCCCAAGAGGCGCTGGCTGACCTGATCGCGATCGCTGAATCAGTCGCCCAAATTCGCACGCTGACTGGCATGGAAAAAGCAACCGTCATTACCTAGAATCGAAGATTTCAGTCGTTAATCTTTAGAATGGATGGTATAAGCGTTCTATTAAGCGTTTTTGCCATCCATCTTTTTTAAAATGCCGACTAAACTCTTCATCGTCGAAAGCCCTGGAAAGATCAAAAAACTCAGTCAGATTTTAGGATCGGATTGGATTGTCAAAGCCAGTATGGGTCACGTCCGGGAGTTGGCTAGCGATGGCGTTGATTCTCTCGGTTTTGACTTGCAGGGCGATCGGGTGCAGTGTCGATTTGTGCCGCGAGGAGACCGGGGCAAAGACACGATTCAACAACTGCGATCGGCGGTGAAACAAGTTCAAACCGTGGTGTTGGCGACCGATGACGATCGCGAAGGAGAAACGATCGCCTGGCACATTCAGCAAGTGTTAAATCTCAAACAGCCTCAGCGAGTCGTTTATTCTGAGATTACGCCCGCCGCCGTTAAAAAAGCGATCGCGCAACCGAGATCGATTAACCAAAACCTGGTTCACGCCGGATTGTGCCGCACCGTGCTCGATAAATTGGTGGGCTTTAAAGGGTCACCGCTCCTCTGGCAGTTGCAAAATGGTGCGAAATCTATGGGACGGGTGCAAAGTGCGGCGCTGCATATTCTCTGCGATCGTGAACGTCAAATCGAAGCCTTTGTGCCCCAAACTTACTGGAACGTCTGGGTTGACTACGCCGAAGGGTTTCGCGCCTTTTATCGCGGCACCACAACCCCGGCTGACGAAGAGACGACAACCGCAGATGATGCGACGACTCCCGCCGAGCGTCCTGTTCAAGAATCTCATCGCGTTTTGAGTCAGGCAGAAGCCGATCGCTTAGTGCAGCAAGCTCAGGCATTTCCTCATCGGGTGTGCTCGATCGAGGGCAAAGTGGTCAGTCGCTCATCGCCGCCGCCCTTTGTGACTTCGACCTTGCAGCAAGCAGCTGGCTCGCGGCTCAAATTCAGCCCTGAGAAAACGATGCAGGTGGCGCAGTCGCTTTATGAAGCCGGACTAATCACCTATATGCGAACTGATAGCGTTGAACTCAGTCAAGAATTCACGGAGCAAGCGCGGCAGTGGCTAATCGGGCATGATGCCGAAAATGTACCTAAAAAAGTCACCCATCACCGCCAGATTAAAGGCTCTCAAGAGGCCCACGAAGCGATTCGCCCGACCGATGTTAATCGCCCTTCGGCCCAACTGAGATTAGAACTGGCGAGCGATGCCTTTGCCCTCTATGTTTTGATTTGGAAGCGATCGCTGGCAACCCAGTGCCAACCTGCACGAGTTCGACAAACCTGCGTTGTGACGCAATCGGGCCCGATTTTTTGGCAGGCAAAGGGTCAGGTGATTGAGTTTCAAGGCTACAGCAAATATTGGAACAATTTGAGCGCTGATGTCGAGTTGCCTCTTTTGAAAGCGGCTCAGGCTTTGACCCTAGAGCGATCGGCGCACGAACGAAAGCAAACCCAACCGCCGCCTCGCTATAGTGAGCCGAAACTAGTCCAGGTTATGGAGCGGCAGGGAATTGGTCGCCCCAGCACCTATGCGCCAACGATTCTCACCCTCAAAGAGCGGCTCTATGTCGAAGTGGTCAAAGCGGTGTTGCAGCCGACGGCTCTGGGTTTAGAGGTTGATTGCTTCTTAGCTGATGCACTGCCCGATCTGCTGCAATCAGAGTTTACGGCGCAAATGGAGCGATCGCTAGATGAAATCGCCGCCGGAAAACAAGACTGGCAGCGCTATCTCACCCGTTGGAACGAACACTATTTTGAACCTGCGCTGCTGCAAGCTCAGAAAGTGATTCCTCAACATTTGACGACAAACCCGGTGGTGCGATCGTCCAAATCACTCCAACTCTCGCGCACTCGCTGCCCTCAGTGTGAAAAACCGCTAGCCAAGATTCCTAGCCCCAAGGTCAAAAAGAAATATTTTCTCAAGTGCGTCGAGGGCTGCGAAAATGTGGTGCTGTTTTGGTCAGATCGCTCCAAACGCTGGGAGGCTCCTCACCCTAAATCTTCAACTCCGGTGGGCAAGCCGCAGACGACGGCCTACCCCTGCCCGGTTTGTCAGCAGCCTCTAGAGCAATATGCTTACCAAAAAGAAGGGCAGGACAAGGTTCTGCTGCGCTGCTCAAACCCCAAAGCGAGGGACGATCGTAACCATCAAGATGTGGTCTACTTTCATACGGCAAAGGGTTGGTGGAGTCCTAAGTTAGGAGATTTGGCTGGGGTGGCTCCGCAAAAATGAGAATGCGCGATCGCCGGGCATCCCCAAAAGGCAACTGATCAATAGAACGAATATTAGTCTCATCAACCCGACGATTGCAGAAATGAATGATCAAAATACACGCAATTTAATCATGTCGGAATGGAGTTTAGACACTAGAATAAGATTGTGATATCACCGTGGACATTGAAAAATGACAGTCGCAAAAACTAAAAAGTCGATTGCCGCCAATAAAGTTGAGGCAACCGCAATTGATCAGATCGAGTCACTGTTTGCCGATCTGCCTGAGAAGCCTCAAGAAAATGTGTCGCTGCGAGAAGCGATCGCTGCCCTAAGAGAGCCGCTCAAAGCCTCGCTGGCTAAAGGATATGGCTATGATGAGTTGACCAAAATTCTCAACGAAAACGGCATCGAGATTCGGTCTTCAACCCTCAAGCATTATCTAGCGACGGCTCAAAAAACATCCTCCTCTGGCACGCGCAAGCCCAGAGTTAAGCGGGTGCAAAAGTCTGCCTAGGTGACTCTCTGCGATTCTCATGCAAAAGCCCCCACCTCTCGTCCCTCCTTTGTATAGGAGTGGCTTGAGATGAGGGCAACCGCTGTCGAGACGCGTTAACTCAGGTGTTTAAGCTTCGACTTTGACCCCTTTCCAAAAGGCGATGTAGCCAGTGATGTTTTTGGCAGCCTCTTTAGGAGTCGGATAATACCACGCGGCATCTTTGTTGACCTGCCCCTCTACTTCGACGCTGTAATAGCTGGCAACGCCCTTCCAGCCGCAGGTTGTGTGAGTGTTGCTCTCTTTGAAGTAGTCTTGCTTGATCGAGTCGGGGGGAAAATATTGGTTTCCGTCTACGACTTCGCAGCGATCGCTCTCTGCTAAAACGGCACCATTCCAAATTGCTTTTGGCATAGCTAACTAATCGATTCACAAACAATGACTTTATATTAGTTAAAAAATGGGTCGGCTGTTGCCACAGGTTGATCAGTAGACAAAAGGAATTGTGTCTGATTGACATCCCTTGTGCTCGGTCACAAAGCTAGGGTGAACTGAGAGTGCGAGACACTTAGGGAATCATTATTTAATAGGTTTTAAGAGGTACTTGCCATGAACCGTGCTGCTGGGCTGAGATCGTCAGACTATGAATCGGTAAAGTCGCTGCCTGAAATGTGGACGATCGCGGCCCAACGGTTTGCCAATGTCGTCGCGGTTTATGACCCTCACGCCAAGCCAGAAGTCAAGCTGACCTATGCTGACCTGCACCAAAAAATGCAGCAGTTTGCGGCCGGCTTGCAGGCGTTGGGTCTTCAACCCACAACCGATGCAATTCCCCAGCGCGTAGCGCTCTTTGCGGATAACAGTCCTCGTTGGCTGGTTGCCGATCAAGGGGTAATGCGATCGGGCGCTGCTGACGTGGTGCGCGGGTCTCAAGCAGACCCTGATGAATTGCTGTTTATTCTCAAAGACAGTGGCGCGATCGCGCTCATTGTCCAAGACTCAGAACTGCTCAAAAAACTTCGAGCCGGATTGACCGATCTGCCGATTCAGTTTGTAGTGGTGCTGTCTGATGAGGCTCCGGCTGATGAATCGCTAAAAATTATGACCTTCTCGCAGGTTTTAGAGCTTGGTCAACAGCAGTCGCTTCAGCCCGTTGATCAAACCCGCCAGACTCTCGCCACGTTGATGTATACCTCCGGGACGGGGGGAACCCCAAAGGCGTGATGCTGAGTCACGGAAATTTGCTCTCGCAGGTGACAGGTGCCGCGGCCGTGGTGCAGCCTCAACCAGGGGAAAGAGTTCTTAGCATTCTCCCGATCTGGCACGCCTATGAGCGGGCGTTTGAATATTTTATTTTTTCTAACGGGTGCACTCAGATCTACACAACGATTCGCCACGTTAAAAAAGATCTCAAAGATCACCAGCCCCACTATATGGTCGGCGTTCCTCGGCTGTGGGAGTCGATCTATGAAGGCATTCAAAAACAGTTTCGTGAGCAGCCCGCCAAGCAGCAAAAGCTGGTCAACTTTCTTTTGAACGCGAGTCAGCAATTCATCATGGCGCGCCGAACGGCGACGGGGTTAAACCTCGATCGTCCCAACCCTTCAGCCTTAGAACGCACGGCCGCCACGCTGAAAATGTCGGCTCTGTGGTCGGTTCATCAACTGGCAGACAGGTTGGTTTATCAAAAAATTCGGGCTGGGACGGGCGGAAATTTGGTGTTTGTCGTCAGTGGGGGAGGCTCGATCGCTGAACATTTAGAAGACTTTTTTGAGATTGTTGGCATTGAGATTCTGGGCGGCTATGGGTTAACCGAGACTTCGCCGATCACCAATGTGCGTCGCCCGTGGCGCAATATTCGCGGAGCCGATGGAGAACCTCTGCCGGGCACCGAGATTCAGATTGTCGATCTCGAAACCCGCAAGCCGCTAATCGCCGGGCAACGCGGACTGGTGCTGATTCGAGGCCCCCAGGTGATGCAGGGTTATTACAACAATCCAACCGCGACGGCGAAAGCGATCGACGCTGAGGGCTGGTTTGACTCTGGCGATTTGGGCATGGTGACGGCTGACGATAACTTGATTATTACCGGACGAGCCAAAGACACGATCGTGCTCACCAACGGCGAAAACATTGAGCCGCAGCCGATCGAAGATGCCTGTTTGAGAAGCCCCTATATCGATCAACTGATGATTGTCGGACAAGACCAAAAAGTCTTGGGTGCTCTGATCGTTCCGAACTTGGAAGCGCTAGAAAAGTGGAGCTTAACGCAACCTTCATCAACCCATATTGATCTCAATAGCCAACCGATTCAAGACCTGTTTCGACAAGAGTTGACCCGATTGGTAAAAGAGCGAGCCGGGGCGCGTCTCGACGATCGCATCGGCACTTTTCGCTTGCTGTCAGAGCCGTTTACGATCGAGAATAATCTCTTGACGCAAACCCTAAAAATTCGTCGCAACGTCGTGATGGATCGCTACCAGGGTATGATTAACGAGATGTTCGATTGACGTGGGATCGTTCTCCGACAGCTAGTTGACCTCTCTCAACCTTCTCTGAATTCAGCATTTATGGACGACTCAAAATCTCATTTGTTATTGCAGCGAAATGTCAACGTCAAAGCGATCGTGACTCCCCGTTGGAAAGAAGAAGCGCAGCAGCAACTTCAGTCACAACTCAATCAGATTGACAACCAGTTGCAGCAGCTAGAAATGCAGTTGCAGCAGGTCGTTTCTGAAATGCAGCGCCAAACCATTCAGCCTCCTGGCCCCGAAGCGGCCCAACAGATCGAAAGCGTCAAGGTTCAGTTCAACCAGCGCAAGAGCGAGCTATTAGAGCAAAAAAATCAACTGCTCCAGCAGCTTCAACAAGTGCAGATGTTAGAACTCAATCAAGAAGTCAGTCAAGGGCAGGTGAACAGCACCTTTCGGATTGAGCCTGGCGATAACCTGATCGAAAAGATGCAGGTTGAGATTCTGCTGCGCGACGGCATTGTTGAAGAAATCAGAGGAGACGTTTAGCGATCGGGGCAAAGCTTAGACGCAAGCTCCTGCTGAGGACGATCGCCCGATCGCTTTGCCCTGATTAATTTTCTAGCACCAGCATTTTTGGGTTGAATCCGATAAAATTTGACGAGTAGGCTTTCTCATTAGCCATGAATGCTTCCCGGTTAGCCATCCTGCCCGATTAACAATAAACTTTGATCTTCTCGTTGACCCAGACACCACCGCAATGATTAACGAAATTTTCATGCCTGCTCTCAGTTCCACCATGACCGAAGGAAAAATTGTTTCCTGGGTTAAATCGCCGGGTGACAAGATTGAAAAGGGCGAAACGGTGGTTGTGGTTGAGTCTGACAAGGCCGATATGGATGTGGAGTCCTTTTATGAGGGCTATTTAGCGGTGATTGTCACACCCGCCGGAGAATCTGCCCCTGTAGGGGCCGCGATCGCGCTGCTGGCTGAGACCGAAGCCGAAATTGAAACCGCCAAACAAAGAGCCGGAAGTGCCCAACCTGCTGCGGTTTCGGCTCCTGCTGCGGCAACGACAGCGGCTCGACAAGAGGCGGTTGCGGTTCAGGCTAGCTCTTCAGTTGGGGCTGCCCCTCAGCAAAATGGACGGGTTGTGGTGTCGCCTCGCGCCCGCAAGCTGGCAAAAGATTTGAAAGTTGACCTGGCAACCCTGCAAGGCAGTGGCCCCCACGGGCGAATCGTGGCCGAAGATGTTGAGGCTGCGGCCGGAAAGTCTGCTGCCCCAGTGGTTTCTATGCCGACGATCGCCGCTTCTATGACTCCCGCAGTGGTGGCTCCCAAAGCTCCGGCAACTCCCGCGCCCGTTCCTTCGCTGCCGGGGCAGACTACGCCAATGACCACGCTGCAAAATGCGGTTGTGCGGAATATGTTGACTAGTCTAGAAGTGCCCACCTATCACGTTGCCTACACGATCGGGACAGATAATTTAGATAGTCTCTATAAGCAGCTTAAGTCTAAGGGCGTGACGATGACCGCGCTGTTGGCAAAAGCTGTTGCAGTGACGTTGCAAAAGCATCCACTTCTCTATGCTAGCTATGTTAATCAGGGCACTCACTATAATGCTGCCATTAACGTTGCGGTTGCGGTGGCGATGGATGACGGTGGGCTGATCACTCCTGTGTTGCAAAAAGCCGATCAAGTAGATCTCTATTCCCTGTCGCGCAGTTGGAAAGATTTGGTCGATCGGGCCCGTTCTAAACAGCTACAGCCCGACGAATATAGTTCAGGCACCTTTACCATCTCTAATTTGGGGATGTTTGGCGTTGAAATGTTTGACGCAATTTTACCGCCGGGTCAAGGGTCGATTTTGGCGATCGGGGCCTCTCGTCCGCAGGTTGTCGCAAACAACGACGGTATGTTGGGAGTGCGTCGGCAAATGAAAGTTAATATCACCTGCGACCATCGCATTATCTACGGTGCCCATGCTGCCGCATTTCTCAAAGACTTGGCGAAGCTGATTGAGACCAACCCTCAGTCTTTGACGCTCTAGCCTGACCTTAAAGTCAATATCTTTCGTAGAGATGCAATATTTTGCATCTCTATTTTTATTTGACTTCTTTTTGACGGTTCAGCAACGGAAAGCCAAGCGCTTCACGCTGCTTGAGATAAAACTGTGCCACCTGCCTCGCCAAAGTCCGAATTCTGCCGATATAGCGGGTGCGTTCGGTGACTGAGATCACTCCTCTGGCATCCAGCAGGTTAAACGTGTGCGAACACTTCAAAACATAATCTAGAGCAGGCAAAACCAGCGATCGCTCAATTAGCTGTCCCGCTTCTTGCTCATACAGCCCAAATAAGTTAAACAACAAGTCAGGGTTCGACGCTTCAAAATTATAAGTAGACTGCTCGATTTCCCCTTGCAGGTGCACGTCTCCATAGGTCAGCCGATCATTCCATTGAATCTTAGCGATCGCATCCACTCCTTGCAGATACATCGTCAATCGCTCTAGACCATAGGTGATCTCGATTGACACCGGGCGGCAGTCAAGCCCTCCACACTGCTGAAAATAAGTGAACTGTGTCACCTCCATCCCATCTAGCCAGACCTCCCAGCCCACGCCCCACGCCCCGACAGCCGCATCTTCCCAGTTATCTTCTACAAACCGAACATCGTGATCCTCTGGTCGAATGCCCAACGCCCTGAGAGACTCTAAATAGATCTCTTGAATATTATCTGGTGACGGCTTAATCAACACTTGATATTGATAATAATACTGATAGCGATTTGGGTTTTCTCCATATCGCCCGTCTCCCGGACGGCGGCACGGCTCAACATAAGCCACCGACCACGGCTCAGGCCCGATCGCCCTCAAAAACGTATGCGGACTCTTAGTGCCCGCGCCCTTCTCAGTATCATAAGGTTGAGCGATTAAACAGCCCCGATCGCCCCAAAATTGATGCAGTGTCGCAATCACCGACTGAAAATTCACAGCAACTCGCCCTATTACTATCCTGTTCGCTGATCAATTGTCGCTCAAATTGGCAAACTGATCAGGTCTTCAGCAGAGGCGACCGCTTAATTAACCTGGGTAGCTCCTGAAAAAACTGCCTTATGTATAAGAGAACTATTTTCTGCCTACTCCTGTCAGATCGTGATCGTGACGCACGGGCTATAGAATGCACGACCTCAACTTAAAAGCTATTGAAGTAAGATCGCCCCAAAGACCCTGCTGCAAAGACTCTTAAGCGACCCAGAGCATTTTTTGTAGAACCCCTTGACAAGTTCAGTTGGGGTTGTTATATTAGTCAAGCGGGTGAGAGGAACGGATGCGAAAGCGGAGGTTCTTCCCGCGTAGAACCAAGACAATTGCATAGTTTAGAAGTCATAATAGCACTTAAACCTCGTCAAAGCAAATTGATTTAGGGTAGCTACTTCGGTAGTGCTTTAAGGGTTAAAGAGTCGAAGAGGTTTGCTGGTCAGTTAATTCTGACTAGATAGAATCTTATTTCGTGAGCTGAAACAAGCTCCGTGTATTAAACAACATGGAGAGTTTGATCCTGGCTCAGGATGAACGCTGGCGGTATGCTTAACACATGCAAGTCGAACGGGTCCTTTCGGGGATTAGTGGCGGACGGGTGAGTAACGCGTGAGAATCTGCCTTTAGGACGGGGACAACAGTTGGAAACGGCTGCTAAAACCCGATGTGCCCTTCGGGGTGAAATATTTATAGCCTAGAGATGAGCTCGCGTCTGATTAGCTAGTTGGTTAGGTAATGGCTGACCAAGGCGACGATCAGTAACTGGTCTGAGAGGATGACCAGTCACACTGGGACTGAGACACGGCCCAGACTCCTACGGGAGGCAGCAGTGGGGAATTTTCCGCAATGGGCGCAAGCCTGACGGAGCAATACCGCGTGAGGGAGGAAGGCTCTTGGGTCGTAAACCTCTTTTATCAGGGAAGAACACAATGACGGTACCTGATGAATCAGCATCGGCTAACTCCGTGCCAGCAGCCGCGGTAATACGGAGGATGCAAGCGTTATCCGGAATTATTGGGCGTAAAGCGTCCGCAGGTGGTTTTGAAAGTTTGCTGTCAAAGCGCGAGGCTCAACTTCGTACCGGCGGTGAAAACTTCAAGACTAGAGTTTGGTAGGGGTCACGGGAATTCCCAGTGTAGCGGTGAAATGCGTAGATATTGGGAAGAACACCAGCGGCGAAAGCGCGTGACTGGGCCTGAACTGACACTCATGGACGAAAGCTAGGGGAGCGAAAGGGATTAGATACCCCTGTAGTCCTAGCCGTAAACGATGACAACTAGGTGTTGCCCGTATCGACCCGGGCAGTGCCGTAGCCAACGCGTTAAGTTGTCCGCCTGGGGAGTACGCACGCAAGTGTGAAACTCAAAGGAATTGACGGGGGCCCGCACAAGCGGTGGAGTATGTGGTTTAATTCGATGCAACGCGAAGAACCTTACCAAGGCTTGACATGTGCAGAATCCTCTTGAAAGGGAGGAGTGCCTTCGGGAGCTGCAACACAGGTGGTGCATGGCTGTCGTCAGCTCGTGTCGTGAGATGTTGGGTTAAGTCCCGCAACGAGCGCAACCCTCGTTTCTAGTTGCCATCATTAAGTTGGGCACTTTAGAGAGACTGCCGGTGACAAACCGGAGGAAGGTGGGGATGACGTCAAGTCAGCATGCCCCTTACGCCTTGGGCTACACACGTACTACAATGCTACGGACAAAGAGCCGCAAGTTCGCGAGGACAAGCAAATCTCATAAACCGTGGCTCAGTTCAGATTGCAGGCTGCAACTCGCCTGCATGAAGGCGGAATCGCTAGTAATCGCAGGTCAGCATACTGCGGTGAATACGTTCCCGGGCCTTGTACACACCGCCCGTCACACCATGGGAGTTGGCCACGCCCGAAGTCGTTACTCCAACCGTTCGCGGAGGAGGATGCCGAAGGCAGGGCTGATGACTGGGGTGAAGTCGTAACAAGGTAGCCGTACCGGAAGGTGTGGCTGGATCACCTCCTTATAGGGAGACCTACCCGTTTCGACTTGAAGATTCAAAGTCCAGTCAATTTCGATTGCTTGGAAGATTGAGTCATTAGAGAAGAGACTGGTCATCCCAAGGTCGTTCGAGGAATAAGTGTTGACTTCTAAGCTATGTGAGATTGGTTCGGGTTATGGGCTATTAGCTCAGGTGGTTAGAGCGCACCCCTGATAAGGGTGAGGTCCCTGGTTCGAGTCCAGGATGGCCCACCTTTTGAAACGAGGGGGTTTAGCTCAGTTGGTAGAGCGCCTGCTTTGCAAGCAGGATGTCAACGGTTCGAGTCCGTTAACCTCCACTGAAAGCTGAGAGCTTTCTCCTGTCGTAGTCCGAGCCAGATTCAATTTCAGCAACTCGTCTAAATAATTAGAGAGCCTGCTGGACTTGTTCCAGACAGAACCATGAAAACTGCATAGAAACTTGTCAGGTAGAAAGTAGTGAATAACTAGCGATGAGCTGAAAGGCGAGTTGTTGGTTGTTCCCACAAATATCACAGACACCAATGTTGATTGATTGAAGTGGTCAAGCTAACAAGGGCTGATGGTGGATACCTAGGCACACAGAGGCGAAGAAGGACGTGGTTACCGACGATATGCTCTGGGGAGTTGGAAGCAAGCATTGATCCAGAGATTTCCGAATGGGGCAACCCTATAGACTGCCACCTGAATCCATAGGGTGGTTAGAGCGAACGCAGCGAATTGAAACATCTTAGTAGCTGTAGGAAGAGAAAACAAACGTGATTTCCCAAGTAGCGGCGAGCGAAACGGAAACAGCCTAAACCAGGGTGCATGCACCTTGGGGTCGTGGGACAACGATATGGACTCAAGCGGCTAGACGAAGCAGTGGAATGCTGCACCAGAGGGGGTGAAAGTCCCGTAGTCGAAAGCTCAATGATACTAGTTGAATCCCGAGTAGCATGGGGCACGTGAAATCCCGTGTGAATCCGCGAGGACCACCTCGTAAGGCTAAATACTCCTGTGTGACCGATAGTGAACCAGTACCGCGAGGGAAAGGTGAAAAGAACCCCGGAAGGGGAGTGAAATAGAACATGAAACCATCAGCTTACAAGCAATGGGAGGACGATTTAAACGTCTGACCGTGTGCCTGTTGAAGAATGAGCCGGCGACTTATAGGTACAGGTAGATTAAGCCGAGAATGGCGAAGTCAAAGGGAAACCGAGTCTGAATAGGGCGTTAATCTGTATTTATAGACCCGAACCCGGGTGATCTAACCATGGGCAGGATGAAGCTTGGGTAACACCAAGTGGAGGTCCGAACCGACTGATGTTGAAAAATCAGCGGATGACCTGTGGTTAGGGGTGAAATGCCAATCGAACCCGGAGCTAGCTGGTTCTCCCCGAAATGTGTTGAGGCGCAGCGGCAATGATTATAGCAAGGGGGTAAAGCACTGATTCGGTGCGGGCTGGGAGACCGGTACCAAATCGAGTCAAACTCTGAATACCTTGTGAACAGATTGCCAGTGAGACGGTGGGGGATAAGCTTCATCGTCAAGAGGGAAACAGCCCAGACCACCAGCTAAGGTCCCCAAATCACAACTGAGTGATAAAGGAGGTGAGAGTGCCCAGACAACCAGGAGGTTTGCCTAGAAGCAGCCATCCTTAAAAGAGTGCGTAATAGCTCACTGGTCAAGCGCTCTTGCGCCGAAAATGAACGGGGCTAAGTTGTGTACCGAAGCTGTGGGATTTATCTATCGATGAATCGGTAGGGGAGCGTTCTGTTGTAGTTTGAAGCATCAGCGAGAGCAGGTGTGGACGAAGCAGAAGTGAGAATGTCGGCTTGAGTAGCGCAAACATTGGTGAGAATCCAATGCCCTGAAATCCCAAGGTTTCCTCCGCAAGGCTCGTCCACGGAGGGTGAGTCAGGACCTAAGGCGAGGCTGAAGAGCGTAGTCGATGGACAATCGGTTAATATTCCGATACTGATGTTGGATTGTGCAGAGGGACGGAGAAGGCTAACACAGCCGCATGTTGGTTGGCGGTTCAAGTGTTCGAGGTGATGAGAGCCGGTGAAAACGGTTTGAGCTGAGACATGAGTACGAGAGTCTACGGACTCGAAGTGTGTGAGGTCAAGCTTCCTAGAAAAGCTCTAAACACGTTAATCCAGGATTACCTGTACCCTAAACCGACACAGGTGGGAAGGTTGAGAATACCCAAGGGCGCGAGATAACTCTCTCTAAGGAACTCGGCAAAATGGCCCCGTAACTTCGGGAGAAGGGGTGCCATCGAAAGGTGGTCGCAGTGAAGAGGCCCAAGCGACTGTTTACCAAAAACACAGGTCTCCGCGAAGTCGTAAGACGAAGTATGGGGGCTGACGCCTGCCCAGTGCCGGAAGGTTAAAGAAGTCGGTCAGGAGAGCAATCTTTGAAGCTGGCGACTGAAGCCCCGGTGAACGGCGGCCGTAACTATAACGGTCCTAAGGTAGCGAAATTCCTTGTCGGGTAAGTTCCGACCCGCACGAAAGGCGTAACGATTTGGGCGCTGTCTCGGAGAGAGGCTCGGCGAAATAGGAGTGTCTGTGAAGATACGGACTACCTGCACCTGGACAGAAAGACCCTATGAAGCTTTACTGTAGCCTGGTATTGAGTTCGGGCTTTGTTTGCGCAGGATAGGTGGGAGACTAAGAGATTGTCCTTGTGGGGACGATGGAGTCATCGGTGAGATACCACTCTAACAAAGCTAGAATTCTAACCGTTCGCCGTGATCCGGCAGCGGAACCGTATCAGGTGGGCAGTTTGACTGGGGCGGTCGCCTCCTAAAAGGTAACGGAGGCGCGCAAAGGTTCTCTCAGGCTGGTTGGAAATCAGCCGTAGAGTGTAAAAGCATAAGAGAGCTTGACTGTGAGACGTACATGTCGAACAGGGACGAAAGTCGGCTTTAGTGATCCGACGGCGCTGCGTGGAAAGGCCGTCGCTAAACGGATAAAAGTTACTCTAGGGATAACAGGCTGATCTCCCCCAAGAGTTCACATCGACGGGGAGGTTTGGCACCTCGATGTCGGCTCATCGCAACCTGGGGCGGTAGTACGTCCCAAGGGTTGGGCTGTTCGCCCATTAAAGCGGTACGTGAGCTGGGTTCAGAACGTCGTGAGACAGTTCGGTCCATATCCGGTGCAGGCGTAAGAGCATTGAGAGGAGCCTTCCTTAGTACGAGAGGACCGGGAAGGACGCACCGCTGGTGTACCAGTTATCGTGCCAACGGTAAACGCTGGGTAGCTATGTGCGGAGCGGATAACCGCTGAAAGCATCTAAGTGGGAAGCCCACCTCAAGATGAGTGCTCTCATGGGGTTAACCCAGTAAGGTCACGGGCAGAACACCCGTTGATAGGCGGTAGATGGAAGCGCAGTAATGCGTGCAGTCGAGCCGTACTAATAGACCGAGGGCTTGACCTCTCATCTTCAACACGATAGTGTCAAAAGCAAGTTTCTATGCAGCCTTCATGGCTCTATCCTCCGATAGGAGAAAGCCCCAAGCTTTCCTGGTGTTTCTAGCGTCGTGGACCCACCCTGACCCATCTCGAACTCAGGTGTGAAACGTGACAGCGGCGAAGATAGTTGGAGGGTAGCCTCCCGCAAAAATAGCTCATCGCCAGGGCAATATTCAAAAACGAAACAAAGCCTCCCTTCAGCTAAGAACGGAGGCTTTTTAGTTGCTGCTGCTTCTTACCGTGGGGAAGTTCTGATGCACTTTTTCTCCAAGAGAATGCAGCTAGTTTCAGTTACTGAACGCTGAAGTCCCTGAGGTCTTGAATGGCGCATTCTCTCATAGGTGCAAAGATGTAAGGTGAGATAGTTCTGTAAACGAAAGCCTGTATTCTGGTGCATTTTTTCTCAACAAATGCACCAGAATATAGGGGAATCGGAGCAGGGCAAATGCGTATAAGCCCAGTAGAGAATATACATAGCTCTAAGACTTCAAACATTCTCTAGATCTGGAAAACTGATTATCGATTAGGTACTGATTGTTGAGAGTATATGCAGTAATCTGCTAAATCTTGACCTTATTGACATAGCGCGTTTGCCCTGCTTTCTAGAGCCTTTCAAAGGCTAATCTTTATCATTTATTGTTCTTCTGTATTTAAGTCTTGTCGCCAGCAGTGTTCTAGCAGGTGTAACTCTGATCGCAGCCAACAATGCTCTAGCTGCTGAATGTTGTAGTATCGCCAGAATCGACGCGGACGGGCAAAAAAGGGTTGAGCAGGGTGAAAAAGCGGTTGATTGAGATAAGCCCAGAAAGGAAAGCGAGGAGTTTGACTGTCTTCTGTGTGGAAGCGATCGTTCATGTCAATAACAATAACTAAACGGCTGATTGGGAGCTTTTGCCGGAATCACGGCTAATCCGGCACGGAATTATGGGAGTTGTTCAGAGATCTGACACCTACCCAAAGAGTGATTTTTAGATCACCAATCAGCCAACCAGTATGGCACTGATTTATTTAGTTTTGGGAAAAGAAAGTGTTACTTTGTCAAGGTTTTATGGCTTTTTGATGGAGTTGGATTTTATGTGTCGAAAGGAGTAGGACGTAGGCAAGGGCCGGAAACAGTTTTTGGCGGGTTTTCTGAAATAGACAGCCAGGTCATGAAGAGAATCCTCGTGGCTGGTAGCTCTCGACCACTCGTCCTGCGCTTCTCAGTTGTGCATAATAAGTTCGACTCACGGCATCTCCTTGATCGGAGAGTTGATCAATGCCAATGCCATTGCGTCCTTGGTCTTTGCCGGAACTATGAATATAGCGATCGCCGCCCAAATAGAGTCCCACATGGGTGGCTTTAATCGGCGTACCAAAAAAAACTAAGTCACCTGGTATTAGATCAGAGAGGACAATTTTTCTGACAAATTCTTCCTGCTGGTAGGCATCTCTCGGTAGCCGAATGCCCACCGACGCAAACGCAGCCTGCATTAACCCAGAGCAATCATAGTGGGGAGCTACCGTTCCGCCCCAGAGATAGTGATTGGGCACCGCGATCGCCGCTTGAGCAAACGCAATCACCTGGGGAATTTGCTGTTGAATCTCTGCCTCTGACCACAGGGGCGCGGCATAAACGGTGGAGGCGGTCGCTAGAAATTGCCGATCGTCAGCCGCTAACCAACCTGGATAGTCGTCTTCACACAACCGAACTTGCAGCGCAGACGGGTGAGACTCTGAGAGAATTTGCAAAAAACGGCCGGTTTCGGCTTGAGTTGCCAGGCTATGGAGTTCCGCAGAGGTATAGAGATTGAGGTTAGCTTTAGTGAGATACTGCATAGAACAAATGAGTGATGGTAAACCAAGTTCATTATTAATGGCGCACGCCTCTAACAGCGATCATGACTTTCTTCCGCAAAGACGATCTCTTGCAAACCTTGGGCGATCGTATCCTCGAAGCCACTTGGTCAGAGTTTCCCAGTTTGGCCCAAAACCAGATTGCGATCACTTGGCTGGTCTATGATCCTCCGGTTTTTGTCAACACGGGTGGGGCAATTAACGCTAATGAGTTTTGGCAGCAGTCGGTGCGAGGCTTTGCCTATCGCGGGGTCGAGCGCATTTATCCGGCTAGCGTGGTCAAATTGTTCTATTTGGTGGCCGCCCAAGAATGGCTAGAGAAAGGCATGGTTCAGACTTCAAAAGAGTTTGAGCGAGCGCTGCGCGACATGATTGTTGATTCGAGCAATGATGCTACCAGTCTGGTGATGGACATTTTGACAGGCACCACCAGCGGGCCTGATCTGCCTGCCGCCCCGTTTGAAACCTGGAAGCAGCAGCGCAATATCGTCAACCGCTATTTTCAAGGGTTGGGCTGGTCAGAGTTAGCTACGGTGAATATGAATCAGAAGACGTGGTGTGATGGAGCCTATGGGCGAGAGCGGGCGTTTGTCGGCGACACCTTCGAGAATCGCAATATGCTCACGACTAATGCGTCGGCTCAACTGCTGCACAGCATTATTGGCGGCGTGGCGGTGTCGGCTGCCCGATCGCAGACCATGATGAATTTGATGCGGCGATCGCTGAACCCAAACGATCTCAATGCGCTGACCCAGAAAATCAGGTGACGGGCTTTTTGGGCGGTGGGCTGCCCCTAGGGGCGCGGCTGTGGTCAAAAGCCGGATTGACGAGCCAAGTCCGGCATGATGCCGCTTATGTAGAGTTGCCCAACCTCCAACCCTATCTGTTAGTTGTCTTTACTGAAGGCAAATCTCACAGCACGAATGAAGCGATTCTCCCGTTTGTCTCTCAGCGAGTGATAGAAGCGATGAATGCTCTGTAAATAGATTAAAGCATCTCGGTTGCTCGCCTAGGTGATGGGCACAGCAACGCTATGCCCTTACCAAAATTCTCCAGTGATCATTTCATCCGTTAGTTCGCCATTCGTCCTAGGCGGTGTGTACCAATAAATCGCTTCTTGAATGAATGCTTGCCACGTCTCATTCGGAATCCAAATTTTGTGCAGATCTGATTTCGCTTGCTGATCAGAGAGGCGATCGTGCACACGACGATAGAGATACATAAAAGCAGACACCCTCATATTTTTGGCACAGTGGACAAAAACAGGAATCTCAGCGTTTTCAGTGATGATTGGAAAAAATTGGTCGAGATGTCCAGACGTTGGCTTTGTCCAAGGCACAGGAATGTGGATGTAGGTCATGCCCAGCGATTCCACAATATCCTTCTCATGAGGAATTGCATTCGTTGAGTCAGAAGGAGCAAGATTGACGACGATTTGATAACCTGCTGCTTTAATCGCCACAAACTGTTCCTCAGTCGGTTGTCCGGCTGTGGCAATGTGAGTCAGACAGCTTTAAGAAGTTGTAAATCGCTTCGATGCCTTCCATCACTCATCACGTCCCACGAATCTGAGAACGCAGTTTCTCTAAATCTGGATCGGCTTCTGGCAGTTGAGCAGAGTTTCCGGTAAGATGATTTTTCATCGCGGTTAGCTCTGCGTCAATGTCATCGGCTTCGCCTAGCGACTCAAATCGTTTTTCTAAATCATCGGTGCCTAGCTCTGCGATCGCCGCTGACTGCGCCTCTAGCTGCAACACTTTTTCTTCCATGCGCTCAAACGCACTCATCGCGCTGCCCGTGCCCACATTGCTCAACATCTCATTAAGCTGCTGAGAGGCTTTTGCAGAACGAGCACGGGCGATGTAGAGGTCTTTTTTAGTTTTTGCTTCTGAGATTTTGCTCTCTAGCTTCATCATGTTTTGCTTAAGCGTGGTGACGATCGCTCTCTGCTGAGTCAGTTGCGCCTCCATCGCTTCGGCGGTCTCTTGATAGGATTTGCGACGAGTCAACGCTTCTCTTGCCAAGGGTTCATCCCCTTTTTGCAGCGCTAACTGGGCGCGGCGATACCATTCTTCTGACATTGATTTGGCTTGAGAACACTGCCGCTCAGTGCGCTTTTGAGTCGCGATCGCTTGAGCCACTGCCTGCCGAAGATGGATCAAGTCTTCCTGCATATCTAAAACCGTCTGCTCCAGAATCTTTTCTGGATCTTCGACCTGACTCACTAGGTGGTTAATATTTGCACGAATCGCTCGCCAAATTCGGTCAACAAGTCCCATCGCTGATCTCCGGTAATGCGGCTCTCGCTCATTACCCTCAATATTACCGTACCTTTCTAGCTGCGATTTCTGACTATTTGCGGACTTCGGCTGAAATGCCTTGACGCTGCAATTCCTCAGCTTTTGCCTTGGCTTCGGCCTCGCTGCGATAGCTCCCCGATCGAATAAAGCCGCCTTCGGGCGTATTGACTAACTCAGCCCCTGCATTGGCCTGCTGAATCTTGTCATAGGTGCGATCGTTGTCGTAGGGCGTATCAACGTGATAAGAAGGTGCAGGCGCAGGGGGACGCTCGATCGGAGCTTGAGGGCGAGGAATGGCTACCGTGGGCAACGGTGCGATCGGCGCAACTCGGTGAATCGTTGGCGCTGGAGAATAGCTCGATCGCGGATAGCTGACCACTGGAGCCGGATTGGATCTAACTGCTGGGGCAGAGCGCCCCGGAGCGCTTTCAGCCGTCACAGGCGCAGGGGCGCTAGGGGCAGCGACAGAATTGGGCTGACTCACACTCGGCGAGGCAACGGTCGCCGCAGCAGGCAACGCTGATGCCGCAGGCGTGGGGGAAGGCTTGCCGTTTTGAGGCAGCCCACTCGTCGGGCGCGTCTTTAAGGTGGTCAAATTGCCTAGCCCCAAATCGACAAACTCTTTGGCATCTAGTGGGGGTTTATTAGGAATGTCTGCGGGTGACCCTTGGGCAGTAGGCGCTGGGCTAGGAGCAGCTTCTCGGCGGGCAAAAATTTGGCTCAACCCGCTTAGACTAGAGGGGTTCATAATCACATAGCCAAACATGGCGCTCGACAATAGCAGCACCAGCATAGAACCCACCCCTAGCGGAGTCACTAGGCTCTCTAAAAAGCCGCGCTCGACTTGCACTTGGGCTTCTTCTCTCGCCAAACTTCGCAAAAGTTCTTCGGATGATTCTAAATAGTCGTCATGCGGGGTTGAAGTGTCTGTCAAGCCATAGTCGGCGGCTGAATGATGTGGCAAATGACTGAGGGTGGCAGAGTCGAAGTCACGATCGTCTGCAATCACCGCTAACTCTGAAGATAGATCTGGCTCCATCACAGGCGCACCTGACCGGAGCGGAATCGGCTCTGCTGAGAGAACGGGCGGCACCTGGCTGGTGTGGGCAACGCTTTCTGCGGTCGAAAACGACATCAGATCGACTTTGACCGCTGGTTTGCGTCTCAGCCCATTGACGGGGGGCACAGAGCGCCCGGATCGCTGCCGTCGATAGCGTGCCAACTCTTCATCAAGCCGCGTGTCAAGACATCCCAAAGCCCGTTGCAGCTTTGGGTGAAGCGAGGGAAGAGAAGACTGAGGGGAAGACTCAACCGACGGACTGTGACGCATTTTTTGACTCCTACCGTTTGAAACCGATGATTAGACTGCTTGCTGAAATTCTGAATCTCACAAGCGCTAATCTAGAGAGAGACGACTTTGAGAATCCGCGCTCCTAGTGTAATTCACGCCGCTCAAAGTGAATCAAAAACCTCGATCGAAACTTCGTCAGTCTTTTGGGGTTTGCCGAGAGCGCCCGATCGCACGGTGCATTCTTTAGGGTCATCCCCTTTGTAAAAAATTCTCTAACCCTCTATGACTTTTCAACGCCTGCAAAGGGTTTTAGGCTCCTCACCTCAATATCGACCGTCTGAAGAAACGCAGTTGCAGCAGGTTTTAAGACACTGGTCTGATGTCGTTGGCTCGGCGGTGGCAGCGCAAACTCGCCCGGTGACCGTTCAGCGCGAGGTGTTAAAGGTGGCTGCGGCCAATGCAGGATGGGCGCAAAATCTTGTCTTTGAGCGGCGACAGATTCTAGGAAAGCTAAATGCTCTGCTGACGAGACCGCTCTCAGATATTCGATTTTCGACGACGCACTGGCATAGCCCAGACAATCGCCAAGCCCTAGATGAGATGGAGCGATCGCGGCTGTGGCTAGAGCACCCCAGTCGAGTAGACGATCGACCCATTCCCCCCCACCCAAACCCGACAGACCCCAAAGCCGCGTTTGATTATTGGACAGCAGTGATGCAGTCACGCAGCCAGCACTTGCCTCTGTGCCCGCAGTGCGCTTGCCCGACCCCGATCGGAGAGCTTCAGCGCTGGTCAGCCTGTGCTATTTGTGTCACAAAGCACTGGTAGGGTCAAATCTTTACAAATCGCATCGCTATAGAAGAAATCTTGACCTTCAATCGGGCTGAATTTTTTACACTACTCTTGTGCTTTTGTCATCTGCTCTTGTGATCAAAAGTTTTCTAGTTTGAGATAGAAACTTTTCTAATCGTTAAACTTGTAGCGATATCGAGCGGCATTCTTTGGTTGATTACCTCTTGAAGCAGAAGATTATTTCTCAATATAAATTTTATTCTCTAACTTACTAGCCGAATTTTAGATTAATCGACATGGGTGGAATTCTTAAGTTTTAATTGATCCCCGCTAGTTTTTAGTGAAAACCGAGGAGGTTTTCTCTATAAATTTGAAGTTTTAAGATCAATTTCGTTGATTTTTAGGTCAAATCTAAAGACAATCTAAACCCAAGATTTAGAGCAAAAGTCTTAAAACCTTGACAGCATCAAGAATTCAACTTTTTTAGACCCCTGATCCCCAAAATATTTAGATCCACAATAGAACCATAGGCTAAACGCGTGGCTGTGAAGCTAGTTTCTGATTCCAAGAAGATTGCGATAATTTAAATCTCGCAATGAGTCTTAATAAATCTCAGATCTTAGCAACAAGTCTCTTTTTTAAGAACCCGTGCAAAGTCTTTAACAATACAAACTTTTTCTAAAAGTCTAATCATTATGAAACGCCCCGATTCCTCAGCTTCAGCCTGTCGGCATTGCAGACATTATGTGCCTGAAGGACGACGTGGAGGAACTTGTGGTCAGCTTAACGTCTTGGTTCAAGGAGGTTGGAAAGCTTGTTCTCTTGCGTTGCCTGTGTTTGCCCCCAACTGGCAGTTTGAGCGCATCATGACGTTGCAGAGTGAGTCATCAGAAAAGCTGCCAATTCCCGTTTCTAGCGGCGATCGCCGCTATGACTCTCGCAGAACCTATGAGATGAGTGGCTTAGGCGACTATGCCGCTACTTTAGAGAAAACGGCGTAGATCTGTAAGAACAGCTCAGAGTTTTTGACTACTCTTGTTTTGATCGCACCCTGGTTAAAGGTGCGATTTTTGTGACTCCATATTCTAAGGCAACCAGGGATATTTGCGGAAATCAGGGCGGCGTTTTTCTAGGAAGGCTTGTTTACCTTCAGAGCCTTCTTCGGTCATGTAGTAGAGCAGCGTGGCGTTTCCGGCGAGTTCTTGCAGCCCTGCCTGACCGTCGCAGTCAGCGTTAAAGGCGGCCTTGAGGCAGCGAATGGCGATCGGGCTTTTCTCTAAAATTTCGCCTGCCCACTGAAGTCCTTCGGCTTCGAGGTGCTCGATCGGCACGACGCAATTCACCAATCCCATTTCTAACGCTTGGGTGGCTGTGTATTGGCGGCAGAGATACCAAATTTCTCGCGCTTTTTTCTGTCCGACGATGCGCGCCATATAGCTTGCGCCAAATCCGCCGTCAAAACTGCCGACTTTAGGCCCGGTTTGCCCAAAAATGGCGTTATCGGCGGCGATCGTCAAATCACACAGCATGTGCAGGACGTGACCCCCCCCGATCGCATACCCGGCAACTAGGGCGATGATGACTTTGGGCATCGATCGGATCAATCGCTGCAAATCTAAAACGTTTAATCGCGGTGTTCCGGCTTCATCTACATAGCCCCCGTGCCCCCGGACGCTTTGATCGCCCCCAGCACAAAATGCGTATTTGCCATCGGTGTGCGGCCCTGCCCCGGTGAGAAAGATCACGCCAATTCGGCTGTCTTCACGGGCGTTGCTAAATGCGTCATAGAGTTCGACGACGGTTTTGGGTCGGAAGGCATTGCGCTTGTGGGGTCGGTTGATGGTGATTTTAGCGATGCCATCAATTTTGTGGTAAAGGATGTCTTCGTAGGGTTTGACGAGATGCCATTCGACGGTCATAAAAACGAGGGGGTAAGGATTAAAGCGATCGGGCAAAGCTGCCTAAATGATTGTGCCGCCATTGGGCATCGGCCGTGCGATCAGTTTGCAATTCTAAGACGCGAATGCCGTGAAACGGAAGTGGATTGAGACGCTCAACCAACTGACTCCAGGTGTGAATCTGCTCATAGTCCAGATCGTAGGTTCGGCACAGGTTGGCAAAATTGATGGTTTGCGGCGTGGCAAAAAATTCTTCAAATGGGGGATCGAACTGGGCGATCGGGAGCATTCCAAAAATTCCGCCGCCGTTGTTGTTGATCAGCACGATCGTCAGATGTCCGACAAAATGATGGCGAAGTAAAAATCCGTTGGTGTCGTGCAGAAGCGCCAGATCTCCTGTTAACAGGACGCTGCTTTGATGGCGGTGAGCGACTCCTAGCGCGGTTGACAGCGTGCCATCAATGCCATTGGCCCCGCGATTAAAAAAGGGCTGAACGGCAGAATCTCCGGGCTTCCAAAAATATTCGACATCGCGCACAGGCATACTATTCGAGATGAACAGGGGCGTTCCGTGGGGCAAGCACTGAGACAGCAGCCAGGCGGCCTTGCCTTCAAACAGGGTGTCTGAAATCGCCATCGTTTGGTCGATCGCGTGTCTGATTTTGGAGTCGGCGGTTTGCCAAAGCTCTAAATAAGGGCTTATCGAACTCGTCTCAACCGAGAGGATTTCTGCTAGCGACTCGATCGAGGTTTGCAGAGGAGTGGTTAGACCGTGCAGGGGATCGAGGTTACGATCGCTAGGGTCAATCACCCATTGTCTCGGCTGCGTTGCTGCTAACCACTGCCGCAGTTCTCGGCTAGTGGGCATTTCTCCGATCCGAATCACCACATCGGGAGCTAGCTTTTGGGCTAAATCTGGGTTCCGCAATATCAAATCATAGGTCGAAATCAGATAAGGATTGAGGCTTGCGTAGTTGCGAAGCGGAGACAACCCTTCTGCTAAGACAGGCATTCCTAAGGATTTTGAAAGATGAGCGATCGCCCGACAATAGCGCACTGGTGAGGTGGGTTGAGCACATCCCGCGATGATGATGCCGTTAGCCGGGAGCGGAAACGGAAACTCAGATCCAGACACAGAGGGCGCAAAAGGGGGCTGGACGTGACCAAAAAAGGTTTCGTGATCAAAAACGGCTTCTAGGGCTTGCGCTTCTGGCTGAAGAATCGGGACGAGCGGATCGCGAAACGGAATATTGAGATGAACGACTCCGGGATTCAAACCCAGCGATCGCTGCCAAGCTTGGATCAAGGTTTGCCGTAAATAGTCCAACATCGGTAGCTCGATCGCGGGCAATGCCAACTCTGCATAGGCTTTGGGATAGGAGCCAAAAAGTTTTTGCTGGTCGATCGCTTGTCCGGCGTTGCAGTTCCGCAGTTCGGGCGGACGATCGGCTGTTAGAACCAATAGAGGAACGCGGCTTTCACTCGCTTCAATAATCGCCGGATAGAAATTTGCACCCGCCGTGCCAGAGGTGCAGACTAGCACCACAGGTTGATGAGTGCGTCGTGCCAAACCCAGAGCAAAAAACGCCGCCGATCGCTCATCTAAAACCGGAATCGCCTCGATTTTTGGATGTTGAGCAAAGGCGATCGCTAAAGGTGCCGATCGGGAACCGGGACAGATCACAGCCGTCGTCAAACCGAGACGCTGAAGGGTTTCTGCCAGGACGGAAGCCCAGACAGTATTAATGTTGCGGAAGTCGATCGCCATGCGGAAAAGTTAAACTTCTGGATCTTAAACTTCTGGATCAATGCCTTGCGCCCGGAGTTGGGCCATCAGCCGCTCTGTGCGCTGACGTTCTTGCTCAAGTTGAGATTCGGCTTGCTCAAGTTGAGATTCGGCTTGCTCAAGCTGTTGCTGAGTCTGGGCGGCGGTTTCGTGTCCAGTGAGGAGTAAGGTGCCCTGATTGTCCCACCAGCGCAGCCAAGGAATATCCAGATGATTTTGATACTGACCTTGCCAAATTCCTAGCTCAACGCCTAGCTGAGAAATAGGGTAATGGCCCCGATCGTTGGTAGGCACCGGGAGATATTGGTTTTCAACCAGGTGATAGACCTCGACACTCGCTTTGGTGACTTCATAAATCCCATAAAAAGCGGGACGAATCACCTGTTCATAAACCCAAAATTTGCCCGTCCAGGGCGTGGTGTCTCGCTCTTGTGATCCGTCTCCTGAGACAAACTCCAGCACGATCAGCGGCGCGATCAATTCTTGCCACAGCACATAAGAACGGCGAGATTCTCCGTTGAGCATAGGCGGCACATTGGCCACAAAAAACCAATCAGGAGCCTCTGCGTCTCTTTCGGGGGGGTCGGTTATTCGCCAATAGATGCCACTGTCTTGACCGATGCAATATTGTCCATCGGGATGGCGCTGTTGCAAAATTGGCTCGATCGAGTCTGTTAACAAAACACTCTGAGGGTGTTCTAGAAAGTTTTTCACAAAGGTGCCATCTGATTCGGGAAGCTGGGTGTGATCAGGCAGTTTTGTGAAGGTTGGTAAATCTGCAAAAGAGGTCATAGCAAAGCCCTCGCGTCTCTCTATTAGTGTAGTCGCTTGGTTAGACCAGTGCGGCTAACAGCGCTTGCAGCTTGAGTTGAACTTCGGTTAACTCTTTATCAGGATTGGAACCTGCCACGATTCCTGCCCCGGCGAATAGTCGAGCCTGACAGCCCTTCAGCACTGCCGATCGAATGCCGACCGCAAATTCGCCGTTGCCTTGGTGATCGACCCACCCGATCGGGGCCGCATAGAGCGATCGCTCAAACTGCTCATAGTGCCTAATCTGCTCACAGGCAAGCTCTCTAGGAGCACCTGCCACCGCCGGAGTCGGATGTAGTTTGGCCACCACATCTAGCAAGTGCACGTCTGGAGGCACGATCGCACGAATCGGAGTGTATAGGTGCTGAATGTTGGGAAGTCGCAGCAGACGAGCCGCCGATCGCTGGGTTTCTAGCCCCAACTCTTCTAGATGGCGCGTGATGAAATCAATCACGACTTGATGTTCGTGGGTTTCTTTGTGACTGGAGAGCAAGCAATCGCCTAGGTGAGCATCGTCGATCGCCGTCTTGCCGCGAGGCGCAGAACCCGCTAAAGCATCCGTTTCTAAATGCTGGCGATGAATTTTAACTAACCGTTCTGGACTGGCCCCGATGAAGGTTTGTCCCTGACTATGATTAGTCGAAAAAATATAGCAATTGGAATAGAGATTTCGTAGATTGTTGAGTGATGAAACTAAGTTAAAAGGAATGGGTGAAGTCACGTCTAATGCGTGAGCTAAAACAATTTTATGAAAGTGATTTTTTTGAATCGATTTCAATGCAGATAAAACCGAGTCTTTAAAGTGATTAATGTGAGAAAAGTCTTGTTTTCTGAGAAAATTTGGCGGGTCGATCGCGAAATCAATCACTTGATGTCTCACTGAACGAATCGCCTGAAACCTCTGCCATATCTGATCAGAGGCTTGATCAGGGTCTAGAGTGTGATCGATGAGGAGATTTGCCACGATCGTGCAGCGATCTGCCTGACGAGATACCTGCCAGCGCGGGAGAAATACTGACGCAGCCGCAAACGCTGAATTTTCTGGCTGCTCGTCAAAAAATGAGAAATTACAGAAAAAATGCGCTCCAGAAAAAGACGTTTCTGAGCCAAACTGAATGGCATTAGCCGAAGCATTGCGAATGAATTCTTTGGCTTCAATGAATCGATTTTTGCCCTTAGTTTTAAGCTCGATCGCCGTATCGATGGCTAAAATTGCTTCTTGCTGACCGCTTTTCTCAAAATAAAAGTGTCTCTGAGCAGGGTTAACGATTGCCTGAAGGACTGCCAACGGATCAACCGATTCTATCTCTAATGAAATGCTGACAATTTGAGGAGCTTTGCGAAAATTTGTGGCTTTGCACGTCGATAGAAAGTGAGCGATCGCTTTCTGATTTTGAGCACGATCGAGCCGATAAGGGGTGATAGTCATAAGGGCATCAATAAAACCATCTCTCTAAGCTGATTCTAAGGGCTGAAGGATCGGGTTCTCGATCGAGCGCCGCCCCGTCACATTTAACCGAAAATCGTCAGGTGGCACAAACGTAATGCCGCGCCGCACTGGACGCACCGCCCGATCGTAGTTAGTCTGAAACCCATAGCTCGATAAAACCGTTGCTAAAACCAGCTTCATCTCAAACAACGACAGCGCCATGCCAACACAACTGCGACTGCCGCCGCCAAAGGGCAAAAACTCAGACGGCGAGAATTTTTGAGTCATGAAGCGATCGGGGTTAAATCGCTCTGGCTCTGGGTAAGTGTCGGCTCGATGATGGGCCAAATAAATGCAGGGCACCAAAATCGTCCCCGGCTCAAACTCATAGCCCTCGATTTGAACGGTTTTTTTGACTTTGCGCGGCTGAGAAATCAGAGCGATCGGGTAAACGCGCAGGGCTTCTTTGCAAACGGCGGTTAGATAAGGCAACTGCGACAGCGCTGTTGGATCGGGATTCTCACCTAGAGTTTGGATCTCGGTGAGCAAGCGATCGAGACACTCTGAGTGGCGATGAATCCAGTAAAATGCCCAGGCCAAGCCCGATGCGGTGGTTTCGTGACCGAGCAGCAGCAGGGTCATCAACTGATCGCGCAGTTCAATATCGCTCATCGATTCGCCCCGATCGTCGGTGGCGTTCATCAACACTGAGAGAATATCGGTTCGCTCGTTGAGGGATTGAGATCGGCGATCGCCAATTTCGGCATAAATCAGTTCATCAATCTGCTGCTGTTGAGCCAAAAATCTGCCCCACGGACTTCGCTTTCCTAAATTTTGCTGAAGCATCGGAAAGAAGAACTGCGTCGAGTAAAGCGGTGAGGTAATCGCTTCGAGTAAGTGACTCAGCAAATGTTTCAGCCGTTCATATCGCGCTCCGGGCACCATGCCAAACACGACCTGCAAAATCACCTGAAGCGAGATTTCTGACATCTCTTGACGAATGGTGAGCGATCGTCCGATCTGCCAGTCTGCGATCTGCTGCCGTGCCAGGTCACAAATCACGCGCCCTTGACCATAAAGCTGTTCTCGGTGCAGCGCAGGCATGAGCAACTGTCGCTGTCGCTGGTGGCGTTGCCCTTCTTGCATAATCACCGACTGATCGCCCACCAACGGCCGAAAAATGTGGGTGACTTTGCCAAACTCAAACGAGTCTGCCAGCGTCGTAAAGATCGCCTGAATCGAATCAGGATGGCTAAAAAAGACAACAGGTGGTGAGTTGATCCCCAACACCCGCAACGTAAAGGTGTCTCCATATTTTTGGGCACAGCGTTCAAGAAAGTTGATTGGTTGCGCCACGATCGCCAGAGTTTGCAGCAGCGAAGGCAACCGAGATCCATCGGGCAGTTTCATCAAAGCATTGGGATAAGCGTTTGATCTAGTCTAAAGGGATTCAGGGGTCAGGGTTTTAGGAATCTGATGGGAGTGGCGACCCGCGTTGTAACGTTTCTATAAAACCCCTCCAATGCCACAACCCAGATGGGAGACTGAGATGCACAGCATTATTGAGTCTTCTGGCAGCTAGAGGAGTTTTGTTGATGACGACTAGGACGATCGAGCGGGCGAGTAAAAAACTCTGGTTTGCCGCCATTAAACCCCCGATGTATAGCGTGGCCATCATGCCGATTTGGGTCGGTTCAGCCGTTGCTTTCGCTGAAACTCATCGGTTCAACGCTTCCATCTTCTTCACGTTTTTGATCTCTGCCATTTTGATTTTGGCGTGGGAAAATTTTAGCAATGACGTGTTTGACTCAGAAACTGGGGTCGATGTCAATAAGAAAAATTCTCTCGTCAACATGACGGGCAACAAGTCGCTAATTTTTTGGGTTAGCAATCTCTGTCTCGCTTTGGGATTGTTGGGCATCAGCACGATCGCCCTTCAACAGCAAGATCCAACGGTGATTGGGTTGATTTTGCTGTGCTGTGGCATTGGCTATATCTATCAAGGGCCGCCGTTTCGTCTCAGCTATAAAGGGCTAGGAGAAATTCTTTGCTTTTTTGCGTTTGGGCCGTTGGCATTTGCGGCGACTTATTACAGTCAAACAAAAGCTTGGTCGGCGACGAGTTTTGCCGCCTCGATCGTGGTTGGCATTGCCACGAGCTTAATTTTGTTTTGCTCTCACTTTAACCAGGTCAAAGACGACGCTGCGATCGGCAAAAAATCTCCGGTGGTGCGGTTGGGCACGAAGCGATCGGCGCAGCTTTTACCGTGGATCTGCGGCAGTCTCTATGGGCTGACGACGCTATTTGTGAGTTTGAATATCTTTCCGGTTTGGACGCTGCTGATTTTTCTCAGTTTGCCCGTCGCCCGCAAGCTTTGCCGATTCATCGGTTCGCAGCATGACCAACCGCACAAACTCCTCTTCTGTCGCTTGATTGCAGTCGAACTCCATTTTTGGAGCGGATTGTTTTTGGGGTTGGGATTTATGTTGACGCACTTGGTCTAGCGATGCGATTTGACTATCGTCCTTATCGTCGATCGTTTCGACAACCGTTGCAGACAAGTCATGGAGTCTGGGCGGTGCGAGAAGGCATTATTTTGCGTTTCACAAATGATGTCGGAGGCGTTGGGTTTGGCGAGATTGCGCCGCTTGATTGGTTCGGTTCAGAAAGTTTTGAGGACGCGATCGCCTTCTGTCAGCAGTTGCCTAACGAGATTGATGAGGCGACGATCGCTGCGATTCCTTCTCATTTATCAGCTTGTCAATTTGGGTTTGAGTCTGCTTGGGAAAGGCTAACGACCGATCCGGTAATCCCATCGACGTTGACATACAGCGCTCTTTTGCCGACCGGATTTGCCGTCCTTGATGGCTGGCAAGAGTTGTGGCGGCAAGGCTATCGCACCTTTAAATGGAAGATTGGCGTTGCTGACATTGAGGATGAGATTCAATTCTTTGAGCAACTTGTAGATGAGCTTCCGGCTAGAGCGTTTTTGAGATTAGATGCTAACGCAGGGCTGACCGTCTCACAGGCTGAAAGGTGGCTTCAACGCTGCGATTCGTTAGGCAAAACAAACCCAACTCTGGAGTTTTTAGAGCAACCGCTCCCGATCGAGCAATTTGATCTCATGCAAACACTGAGCCAAAACTACTCAACGCCACTCGCGATCGACGAATCTGTTTCCAGTTTGAATCAGTTGCGCGAATGCTATTACCAAGGTTGGCGAGGAATTTTTGTGATCAAACCCGCGATCGTGGGTTCGCCGACTCAACTTCGCCAATTTTGCCGAGAGAGTGCGATCGATGCCGTCTTTTCGTCAGTGTTTGAAACGGCGATCGGGCACCAAGCCGGACTGCAACTCGCCGCAGAACTCTCGCTCAAAAATCGCGCGGTTGGCTATGGCACATCTCACTGGTTTGACGACTTAATCGAGGAGGGCGATCAACTGTGGCAAAGTCTTTAATTCAGCATCGGCACCGAGAAAACTGGCTGGTCGGTCACAGCAGTCAAGCCCTGACTGACTTAACAGAGCAGCGATATCAAGCGCTCCAACGATATGCAACGCCGCCCACCATTTTGTTAGCCGAACGCAACCCGATCGCGTTTCTCGCCGGATTCATTGCCGCGTGTTCTGCCCGTTGTTCGATTTTTTTGGGCAATCCCGATTGGGTTGATGCCGAGTGGCAGCAGGTGTTTGACTTAGTAAAGCCCGATTTAATCTGGGGAGACTCGCTGCCTTTTTGCCGAGACATTCCCCCAAAATCATCCTTCCCTCTTCATTCGTCACCTCTGATCATGATTCCCACAGGCGGCACGTCGGGCAAAATTCGCTTTGCGATGCACACTTGGGAGACGTTAACCGCATCCGTAAAAGGATTTCAGCGCTATTTTGCAGTCGATCGCGTCGATTCGTTTTGCGTGCTGCCGCTCTATCACGTCAGTGGTTTGATGCAATTTATGCGATCGTTTCTCTCAGACGGGCAGTTAGTCATTCTCCCGTGGAAAGCTCTAGAAGCCGGAGAAGCTCAGTCTATCAACCCTCAAAGTTTTTTTCTCTCCCTCGTTCCCACCCAACTTCAAAAGCTTTTAGATCACCCTCCAGCCATTGCTTGGCTATCTCAATTTGAGACGATCTTGTTAGGCGGTGCACCTGCCTGGTCAGATTTGTTGGATGCCGCGAGATTTTATAGACTCCCGATCGCGCCCACCTATGGCATGACCGAAACCGCCTCCCAAATTGTCACGTTGCAACCAAAGGATTTCTTAACCGCCAAAGTCGGCGCTGGTCAAGCGTTACCTCACGCTCAAATCACGATTCAAAACGAACAGGGCGACCCCTTGGCAACAGGTGAAACCGGAAAAATCACCATTCAAGCCGACTCACTTATGTTGGGTTACTATCCCCATTTTTTGCAGCAGCCCATTTATCAACCCGACGATTTGGGATTTTTTGACCCCTACGGTTATTTGCAGATTGTCGGGCGCGACAGCAACAAAATTATTACAGGCGGCGAAAACGTCTTTCCGGCAGAAGTCGAGGCGGCCATAAGGGCCACCAAACTGGTTAAAGATGTCTGTGTGTTAGGGGTCAGCGATCGTATCTGGGGTCAAGCCGTCACCGCCGTCTATGTGCCGCAAACCTCAGCGATTTCTGACCGCCAATTAATCAAATCCCTTGAAGAAACCCTCAGCAAATTCAAGCGTCCCAAATATTGGATCTCGCTCGAAACCTTGCCTCGCAATCCCCAAGGGAAGATCAATCAACCTCAGCTAAGACAAATTATCGCAGCGAAGACGGGCACGCCGATGACTCCTGCCAGAGCTTAAACATAATAAACTCGGCCCGCTCCCACAGCGTTCCGGGCAGCGAGTCGCCCAGTTCGGCTAAAAAGATGCCCTCCTCGCTGCTAGTGGTTTGCGCGATCCAGCTTCCGCGCAGGCTGACCTCAATGAAGTCTGCATCGCACTGGCAAAGCTCGATCGCGTCATTGAGCGATCGCCGCACCACCGCATCCAGCAGCCTCCAAGCCTGCAAATTTGCCGACAGCAAAAAGGTCGCCCTGCCCGGCTCGACGATCAGCCGCTGCCCAACTCGCATCGCTAACACAATCCGCAGCATCACCAACTCTTCGAGCGATTGGCTGACCCGCTCAAGGGTGATCCCCGTCTCGGTGTAGGTAAACTTCAACATTCCTGGTAGCTCCTATGTTCCAGGGTTTACGGGTTTCAAGGGTTTACATGAGTTTCAAAGGGGTTAACAATCAAAAACCTCCGCTTCTGGTGAGTGTGAAGCGGAGGCTAGAAAAACTACTTGAGCGTTTTCTGGCTAGACCGGGGCAGGAACGCGCCTGCCCCTCCCGCTTCGGAGTGATGGGGACTGAATTGTGGGGGAACTTTTAATCTCTGGAAACTCGCCCATAAACGGCAAAACTACGACTCTGCCCGCCTCGCAAGAACCATCGCCGACGCGATGCCCTAGCCAAAACGATGTTAAAAAGAGCCGTAGAGAGTTCATTTCAGAAGATATTGAAGGACTTAACTTGCAGTCTACAGTTAACATACTACACTTGTAATATAAAAGTGTCCAGCTACTTTGGAGGAAGACCATGCATACCTTGACTCGCACCACCACCACCGATATGGAAGTCACCAGCATTCGTCTGGAACGAGAGTTAAAGGAACAGCTAAAATCACTTTCTGGCAATCAGGGCTATCAGGCATTGATTCGAGACATCCTGTGGAACTATGTCCAGCAAAAATCGGGTGACTATACGGCAACCATCGCTGCGTCTGATTTTCGAGCTACGATCGCCGCCACCGCTCACCAAGAAGAACGCTGCGCCCTGACGGGAACGGTGATCCGATCGGGCGACGCAATGATGCTAGGGTTTACCCCCGAAGGCAATTTGATTCCTATTAGTGTGGGCAGTCTCTCATGAGATAAGGGTTTTGAGTTTTGAATGCGCTAAACTCAAGATTCAAAACTCAAAACGACTCAAAGCTTTGCTATAGTGGTAAAGCAGAAAACGCGGATGTGGCGGAATTGGTAGACGCGCCAGATTTAGGTTCTGGTTTCGCAAGAAGTGAAGGTTCAAGTCCTTTCATCCGCATATATTTACCCTTGAGGGACTGGCAGCGTCAGTCCCTTTGTTGTGGTTTTGGATTCAGCCAAAGTCCAATTTGTAGATGTGATTGACTCGGCAGGAGAGAATTCATAACCATAGAGCAAGGCTTAGATGAGAAAAATCTGCTGGTTTGCCCATTTAACCGATGGAGTTTGGATAATAACGATTGAGTCCTGATCGTCCTGCGGAGAAACCCTGTGATTGAGTTGGTTAAGCTAATCGATATCATTGTCGGGTTTGCGAGTCCCGTTGTGCAAAACAAGCTTCAGCGCAATGAGCTTGTGATTAAGCTGTTAAAGCAACTGAACCTCGATCCCGATCATCCCCCAGCGGATTTCACAGCCGTTTACCAGTACACCCTGGTTGAGTATGGCATCGGTAAGCCAAAGCCTGTGCTGGAGATTTTCCGGCAGTTGGCAATCCAAGCGATCTTTCGTAAGGCACTCGATCGCAACAACTCGGCGCTGTTGCTGCAAGAAGGCGAGAAGTTTCTGTCAAGCCATGCCCTAGGCGAACAAATTCAGGAGCTAGGCATTGATGCCAGACGAGAGTTTTATCAGTTTGCCGCCATTTTTATTGAAGTTGCTAAACGCACTCGCACTCCGGCTGAAGTGTTGACGAATCAAAAATTAGAGTCGCTCCATCAGCAAATCGGCACGGTTCAAGAACGATTGACTCGGTTGCCGACGTTAGAGGGAATGCGAACGGAGATGGCTCGGCTCGCCGCCCAAAGTTTAGCTTTACCATCGGCTGAATCTCAGGATCGGCAGTGTAGAGCCTTTGCGCTGGCGCAACAGATGAAAGGTTGGTTTGAAACCTTGGGCTATCGCTTTGAGACCCATGAAATTTGGCAAAACGATTATTTTGAGTGGGTGATTAATATTCCGGTGCGGCGGGGACGGTACGATCGCATTCTGGTGCGGGGCATGGAAGGCGCGGCTGAGATTGGCGATGTGGGAATGCTGCGTCAATCGGTGGAACAGCAGCGCACCGATGAAGGTTGGCTGGTCACGACCCGACGGATTAGTCGAGCGGCGCGTACTGAAGTTGAGAAACCCGAAAACGCTCATTTGGGCTGCTACACCTTTGATGAATTGCTGGATCAAGATGCTGACTTTAGTGGATACCTGAGTTGGCTAGAGGCAGAAATTCAACAGCGGCAGATTGAGCAGAAGTACGTGCCGCTGGCTTGCACCAAAGAAGAATTAGACCCGGTGACACAGCAGCGCATTGCGGTGAGTCGTTACGACGATCGTGATGGCTGGATCGATGGCTACATTGACCAATGGCTGGACGATCCGGCGAAGGAGCATATTTCTGTCTTGGGTGAGTTTGGCACTGGGAAAACCTGGTTTGCGCTGCACTATGCCTGGGTTGCCTTGCAACGCTATCGGGATGCCCAAAAGCGGGGAGTCGATCGTCCGCGTCTGCCGCTGGTCATTCCCTTGCGCGATTATGCTAAAGCAGTGAGCGTGGAGTCGTTGTTTTCCGAGTTCTTCTTCCGCAAACACGAGATTCCAATTCCCGGTTATTCAGCGTTTGAGCAACTCAACCGCATGGGCAAGCTGCTGCTGATTTTTGATGGCTTTGACGAGATGGCAGCGCGGGTCGATCGCCAGGAGATGATCAATAACTTTTGGGAATTGGCAAAAATCGTCGTGCCAGGGGCAAAGGTGATTTTGACCTGTCGGACGGAGCATTTCCCAGAAGTCAAAGAAGGACGGGCGCTACTGAATGCGGAACTTAAAGCCTCAACCATCAACCTGAACGAAGATACGCCTCAGTTTGAGGTGCTGGAACTGGAGAAGTTTGACGATGAGCAAATTCGGCAAGTCTTGGCGTTGCAGGCATCTTCAGAGGTGGTGCAACAGGTGATGAACAACGCACAATTGCTTGATTTGGCGCGTCGTCCGGTGATGACAGAATTGATTTTGGAGGCGCTACCGGATATTGAAGCGGGTAAACCTGTAGATATGTCGCGTGTTTATCTCTACGCAGTACGACGCAAAATGGAGCGAGACATCAAGGCAGAACGCACGTTTACCTCCCTGGCAGAAAAGCTCTATTTCTTGTGTGAGTTGTCGTGGGAAATGTTGTCTACGGATCGCATGAGTCTCAACTATCGTGAGTTTCCTGATCGTATCCGTCGCTTGTTTGGTTCAGTGGTTCAGGAAGAGAAAGACTTGGATCACTGGCACTACGACATGATGGGTCAGACGATGTTGATCCGCAATGCTGATGGGGATTATATGCCAGCGCATCGATCGCTCTTAGAGTTCTTTGTCGCCTACAAATTTGCCGCTGAATTAGGTGCCTTAGCGCCTGATTTTTTGGAGTTAGCACAGATGCAACCCTGCGTCGATACCACCCTGAGACCGCGTGACTATCAGTGGTCAGAGTATTTTGGTCACCGCGAAAAACAGATTGCACCCTTGAAAGAGTTTGTGAATGAGAGTTTGGAAGTGTTGCGATCGGGCTTTGGGCAAATATCATTACCGAAAGCAGTACTAGATCTGATTTTGCCAATGTTGCATGTTTCAGTAGCGCACTATTCTTCCCTCCAAAATATTTTGGATACAGTACGAGGGAAAACTAAGGTAGAAGTAGATTATGTCGGAGGCAATACAGCAACATTGATAGTTGCGATGGATAAAACTGCTCTTGAGGGTAGAGATCTTAGCCATAGCATTCTTCAAGGTGCTAATTTCACAAATGCTAGCTTACGACACGTTAACTTTTCGGAAGCAGACTTAACCAATTCTATTTTTCTCGAAGCTTTTGGTCTTCTTTTATCCGTTGCATTCAGCCCTAAAGCTCAGTTATTTGTAACGGGTGGAGCAGATGGTGAACTTCGCTTTTGGCAAGTTGACAATGGTGAGCAAATTCTGAAGTTCAGAGGACACAGCGATTGGATTAGCTCAGTGGCATTTACTCCTGACGGCTTGATTCTTGCTAGTGGTGGGCATGAAGGAATAGTAAAACTATGGAATAGTGATACCGGGAAATGCCTAAGAGTTATGGCGGGTCATGCTGGTGCAGTGAGATCAATAGCTTTTAATTCAGACGGTACAATTCTTGCCAGTAGCAGTGATGATAAAACCATAAAACTCTGGGATGTTCAGACGGGAGGCTGTTTGAAGACTTTTCAAGGGCATACAGATATAATATGGGCAATCGCAGTCTCTCCTGATGAGAAAACCTTAGCAAGTGGTAGTTTTGACAAAACGATCAAGTTCTGGGATATAGATTCAGAACAATGTTTGAAAACCTTAGAAGGACAAACTAAGTCCGTTCTCTCATTAGTATTCAGTTATGATGGCAAGATTCTTGCAAGCGGTAGTTCAGATAACACAGTAAAGCTCTGGAATCCTTTTACCCATGAGTGCATTAAGATTTTAGAAGGTCATACTCGTAGCGTACGATCAATTGCCTTCAGTCAAGACAATAAAACTCTTGCAAGTGGTAGTAGAGATCAAACGATAAAGTTTTGGGATATTAGTACTGGCGAATGTATCAAAACTATAGAAGGGCATTCCGCTAGAGTCAGGAAAATTGCTTTTAATTCAGACAACACAATCTTTGTTAGCATCAGTGATGATCAGACAGTGAAGCTCTGGAATACGCAGACTGGCAATTGTTTGAGGACATTCCAAGGCAATAGTCGTTGGATCGATACAGTTGTCGTTAGTCCCGATGGAAGATTTCTTGCTGTTGGCAGTAATGATAAGACAGTCAAGCTATGGAATACATCCACTGGAGATTGTTTTAGAACCTTAGAGGGACATCACAAGTGGATAAGTTCAGTTGCGATTAGTCTTGATGGTAAAACTCTTGCTAGTGGCAGTGGTGATGATACAGTCAAACTTTGGGACATCCACACTGGAGACTGCCTTAAAACCCTACATGGGCACAATAGTCACATGGCAGGAGTTGTATTCAGTCCTGACGGTGCGACTCTGGTGAGTTGTAATGATGACGGCACTATAAAGTTATGGGATGTTCTTAGTGGTGAATGTTTGAAAACTCTTCAAGGACAGCATGATGGCTGGATCAATTCAGTTGCCATTAGCCCGGATGGTGCAACTATTGCTAGTGTCAGCACTGACAAAACAGTAAAGTTATGGGACGTAAACTTAGGAGAATGTCGTGAAGTTTTAACAGGACATACTGATCGTATTCGCTCTGTCGCTATTGCACCCAATGGAGAGTTTTTAGCTAGTGGTAGTCGAGACCAAACAGTCAAAACATGGAATCTCCGTACGGGAAAATATCTCAAAACTTTGCAAGGACACACCAGTGAAATAGATTCAGTATCCTTTAGTTGTGATAGTAAATTCTTAGCTACTGGTAGTCTTGATCACACAGTAAAGCTCTGGGATGCTTACACTGGGGAATGCCTTAAAACTTTTAATGGTCATACCAATCGAGTACGCTCAGTGACTTTTGTTCCAGATAATAGAACACTGGTGAGTGGTGGCTATGATGAAACAATTAAATTTTGGGATATTGAATCAGGTGAGTGTTTGAAAACGCTGAGTAACAAACCCTATGAAGGCATGAACATCACGGGAGTCAAAGGCTTAACTGAAGCAGAAAAAGCTACGCTGAAAGCGCTAGGAGCGATCGAGCATTAAAAACTAAAAATGTATCAAGGAGAAAATCTATGCAAGCTGCTTTACGTGTGATAACTAAAATTCTTCCAGGTAATAAAATTGAAATTGAAATCCCTGAAGGGGAAATCGGTGAAGACATCGAAGTCATCGTGATGTTGCCAGAGAAGCCAACGGCTTCAAAACGCAGAGCCTTAGAAATTTTGGACGCTGCTCACAAACTAGGTCCTTTCCGAAGCGTTGAAGAAATCGATCGCAATCTGCAAATGGAGCGAGATTCATGGGACAGCTAACCATTCCTCCAGATGCAACTGTTTATGTCGATACTGCACCCGTTATTTACAGTGTCGAGATTAATCTAGACTACTGGACACTGCTTCAGCCCCTGTGGGCTAAATCCCAAGCCAACGAAGTTAACATCGTTAGTAGTGAACTGCTTTTGCTAGAAACCCTCGTCTCTCCACTCAAAAACAGCAATACATCACTGATTGAAATCTATGAAGATCTGTTCAGAGACGATATCCATCTCGTTGCAATTAGCCAAGATATTCTCAGATCTGCTGCCAATCTGCGTGCGATCACTCATCTAAAAACACCTGATGCCATCCATGCTGCCACTGTACTCAGTCTAGGTTGTACCCTTTTCTTGACTAACGATGGTGGCTTGCGAACGGTTCCAGGGTTGTCTGTAGTGGTGCTTAAGGATGTTTTGAATGCATAAACGCGATCGCCCTTATGAAGGCATGAACATCACGGGAGTCAAAGGCTTGACTGAAGCAGAAAAAGCAACGCTGAAAGCACTAGGGGCGATCGAGCATTAAAAACTAAAAATGTATCAAGGAAAAAATCTATGAACAGTACAACCATTAACTTTCAGCTTGTTGAGTCGCTCATTCAGGCAATTCATGCACTCTCACCCGCAGAGCAAAACCTCGTGCGATCGCGCCTTCTTTCAACAACCCCACAACCCAAACAGTCGATCATCGACCTTCTCAACGAAGCGCCCGGACAACAACTCTTCCACACCCCAGAAGAAGTCGATCAATACTTGCAGGAAGAGAGATCCTCATGGGACAACTGAATCTACCGGGTTCTATTTGCTGCTCAACAGAGGAGTAAAGGTACAGCTATCTCATTGCCCAACTTGTTATTGCAGCCATAATCACCGACATCATTTAATCTTTCTTCACCTAGACAATCTTGCCCGATCGCCAAGCCTTCGGCTCATTGAGTAATCCTTCATTTCACTCATCCGATAGATTTCAAGGGGTTCTAAATCTGAGACGTTGAGAAAGTCATCAAAGCGTTTTGGGAAAAGCCATGCTTGGGATCAACGAGATCAAAACAGTTGCACTGCTAGGACTGCTGAGTGGATTGCTAGTGCTGGGCGGATATTATCTCATCGGTGACGAACAGGGTCTTTATCTAGGCCTGACCTTTGCCGCCATGAGCAGCATCGGCTCTTGGTATTACTCTGATAAAGCTGCACTCGCGGCCTATGCAGCCCAACCGATCGAGCGAGATGAAGCCCCCGAATTGTTTGACATGGTGGCGAAACTCAGCGATCGGGCAGACATTCCCATGCCTAAGCTGTTTTTTGTGCCCACGCAGTCACCTAACGCTTTTGCCACGGGGCGTGATCCCAACCATGCGGCGATCGCGGTCACTCAAGGGATTGTAGACTTGTTGACCCCTGAAGAGTTAGAGGGGGTTTTGGCGCACGAACTCACCCACGTCAAAAATCGCGACACGTTGACTCAGGCGGTGGTGGGCACGATCGCTGGAGCCATCACATTTTTAGGACGAATGCTCACCTTTGGGGCGTTGTATGGGCCGGTTTATCGCGACGATCGTCGCGGCACTAATCCTCTCGGTCTGCTGTTTTTGATCGTGCTTGCGCCTCTGTCAGCCGCCATCATTCAGCTAGCGATTTCTCGAACTCGTGAGTTTTCAGCCGATCAGGGTTCGGCGCAGATCACCCACAATCCTCAAGCGTTAGCGAGAGCGTTGCAAAAACTAGAGGAAGTTGGTCATCAGATTCCGATGAATGGCAATCCGGCGATGTCACCGCTGCTGATTATTAATCCACTGTCGGCTGGAGGCTTGCAGTCTCTTTTTCGCACTCATCCCTCTACCGAAGAACGGATTCGTCGCCTGTTAGAAATGGCCCAACAGCAATCTCCTGTGGCGGTCTAAGTCATGGCGCTGCCTAGCAAATCTGAAGGGATCAAAGAGACTGTGCTAGAAAGGAATGAAATCTCCCTATCTCTGGAGTCGTTTCCGAATGCGCCGCACTGATCCAAATGATCCTAGGTCGATCAGCCACGAAATCAAGACGCACGTTGGCATTTTGGGCGGCATTGTAGGGCTGCTCTGGGTTATCGAAATTATTGATGTCTTTCTGGGCGGCAGACTTAACTTTTATGGCATCATTCCCCGCACTGGCATCGGGCTGCGGGGGATTTTGTTTGCGCCGTTTCTCCACAGCAACTTTCCGCACTTGATTAGCAACACCATTCCTTTTATCACACTGGGCTGGTTTGTGATGCTGCGTGAAACGAGTGACTTTTTTCTGGTTTCGACGATCGTGGCCCTGGCTAGCGGTTTAGGAGTTTGGCTATTTGGGGCGGCGGGCATTCATCTGGGCGCGAGTGGCGTGATTTTTGGCTATTTTGGGTTTTTGCTGTCACGGGCTTATTTTGAGCGAAGTGCTTTGGCAGTGGCTCTGTCTCTGGCGGTTGCCCTGCTATATGGTGGACTGATTTGGGGCGTGTTGCCGACCCGCATCGGCATTTCTTGGGAGGGGCACCTGTTTGGATTTTTGGGCGGCATCTTAGCAGCAAGCTGGCTGTCAAAAAGACGCTGAGTGGTTCAAACTAAGACCTTGACTTCTTTAAAGGATTCGGAGGTTTTTCAATCGGCTAAACACCGGATGGCTTCTAGTAAGGCTCTGGCTTTGCTGAGAGTTTCTTCATATTCTTTTTCGGGTTCAGAATCGGCCACCAATCCGGCTCCGGCTTGAACGCTGACCGTGTGTTTGCCGCCACCTTGAGATCGAACGACCATGGTGCGAATCGCGATCGCTGTATTCAGTTGACCCTCAAAGTCATAATAGCCATAGGCTCCAGAGTATACTCCTCGACGACAGGATTCTAAATCATGAATAATTTGCATGGCTCGAATCTTAGGTGCTCCGCTCACCGTCCCAGCCGGGAAGGAAGCTTTCAGCAAATCCCACGCGGTTTTGTCGGGGGCAAGTTCGCCGACGACGTTGCTGACGATGTGCATGACGTGAGAATAGCGCTCGATCACCATCAGTTCGTCTACTTTGACGCTGCCGTTAACGCAGACTCGCCCTAGGTCATTGCGCCCCAAGTCTACGAGCATGACGTGTTCGGCAACTTCTTTAGGGTCTTGCATCAGATCTTCAGCTAAAGCGTCATCTTCTTGAGGCGTTTTGCCGCGGCGACGGGTTCCGGCGATCGGGCGCACCGTCGCAATTTTAGGCCCACTCGGATCGAGGCGCTCTGCTTTGACCATGACTTCGGGGCTAGAGCCAATGATCTGCCAGTCGCCAAAGTTAAAATAAGCCATGTAGGGCGACGGATTGATCAGCCGCAGCGATCGATACAACCCAAACGGGTCGCCATCATAGTCTGATGACAGTCGTTGAGAGATCACAACCTGAAAAATATCGCCCGCTTTGATGTGGGCTTTGGCTGTCTCAACGTTGGCGCAGAAGGCTTCTTTAGTAGTGTTGCTGGTGAGCGACACAATCTGGTCACGGTTCCCCGATTCAGGAGAGTTCCACGACAGCAGGGTGGCTTGCTCAGACAAAGGCGACTGGAGCTTGTGAACGAGTTGGGTGACGCGATCGCAGGCTTGCTGATAGGCGGCTGCCCGATCGACGTGGGGATCGCGCAGATCGGCGTAGGCGACAGCCCAAATTTTGCGTTTCACCTGGTCAAAGATCAGCACCTGATCGACCTGCATCCACAGCCCATCAGGCAAGTCTGTCTCGGTTGCCGGATGAATGGTGACGCGAGGCTCAATCCAGTTAATTAATTCATAGCCCCAAAAGCCAAACAGCCCCCCAATTCCTGGCGGTAGCTGAGGGAGTTTGACAGGCTGAAAGGGCGCAAGGCACTGAGATAATGTCTCAAACGGGTCGCCCTCAAACACCTGCTGAGAGCCATCTCGATGGGTTTGAGTCGTGCGATCGCCTCTGGCTTCTAAAATCCACAGAGGGTCACAGCCCAACAGACTATAGCGGCCCAGCGTCTCTCCCCCTTCGACCGACTCTAACAAAAAGCTGTAAGGTTGCCCTGCACAGACTCGATACCAGGCTGAGACAGGCGTGTCTAAGTCAGCGACCCATTCTTGATAGACCGGGACAAAGTTACCCTGCTGGGCGAGTTGTGAAAACTGAGAAAAGTCTGGAAAAATCATGGTCTCAATTGTACAGGGAGAGACGGGGCGTTAGGGGCTAAAGCTGACTTCCAAAAAACGAAAATTCAGGAGCCAAACCCCAGGCACGAATGACTGAAATCTGACTCCTGAACGCTCGTAAACATTAAGAAGCCGCCATCCTCAGATTAAGGATCAAAGGGTTTGCGGCTGCTGAACTTAATTTTGGCGGGTTCTGTGTTGGAGCCAATGTTGCGCGGAACGCTATTGACCGCCACCCGACCAGGGTTGACCTTTTCGGGAAACACACCATCGGCGGGGTGAAGATACTGAATCTCACCGTTCGGGAAGATTCGGTAGATCTTGTAGTTGGTGATCTTGAACTTAGCGCGAAGCTGTTGACCGCCTAAAGCGATCGCCTGTTCCTTGCGAGCAAGGTATAAAAGGTTGTCGCCTGCGTGCATGGTTGCAGCGCCGCCAGTCGGCATCTCAAACACCTGTTCTTTAGGACTAGTCCAGGTAATCGCGTACTTTTCTTCTACTAGGGCCTTGGTCAGCAGTCCACCTGTACTGCCACCGAACAAAGGGGCTTGTCCAGTAAGAGTTTCTGACATAATGTCTCGCTCTAAACGTTTTTAGGCATCCTATCACTGAGGGTTTACCTCCCTGACCGAACTGTTACAGTTGTTCGCAATTGCGCCAACTTTGCGGAGCGATCGCTCCCATGCAAAAACCGCAGTGCTGCTAGAGATAGGCGCGATCGCGGCACCCTTTCCCTCAGAACCCCGGTTTCTATCGAAAAATCTCGCCTTTAAAGCTTGGATACTTTTTCTTCTTTGGCGCTTAACAGCACAACGGATTGCTGTTTATAATCCACGAATCCATAGATCGGGGTCAGCGCTTGAGGGTTGTTGCTGCTGAGTTTCCAGCGTTTTTGATAGTCTTGAGGGCTGAGGCGAACGACCTTAAACTCAGCCACCTGCTGTTTAGTCGTCGCTGTCTGAGCTAACTGACAGGGCAACGGCATCACCGCCAGCCCCGCACTGCTGGGAAAGCGCTGCGGAATCTCTAAAAACGCTTGCAGATCTTTCTCTGCATCTTGAACAGAGGAGGCTTGGGCCGCACTGTCTGCGATCGCTCCCGTCACCGCAACTTTATCTGCTTGAGACTTGCGGTTTGCTGTCGGCATCGCTACATTTTCTGGCGCAGAAACCAGCATGGACGACTGAACGGCGATCGCTTGATCAGGAGCCGCTAAAGAAGTCCCAGAAGCTGCCGTTAAACAGCGGGCATCAGCGATCGGGGCTACTGATGCCGTACCGGATTGAGCCAGCGCAGGCGACGCAGAACTTGGGGGCATAGGAGATGAGTTGGCGACCAACACAGGCAGCGACTTTGCAGCCAGCGGTGCCGGAGGCGTTGGTGTTGCTGGCGCTGGCGCGGGAGGCGTGACCTGCCGAGCCAAAGGCTGAATGATTGGCGCAGGCAGCGGGATTGAAACGGTCTGAGCGATCGGCACCGAAACGATCGGGAGCGGCGGCACGGGCAACGGTTGAGGCACCATCAGCGCCTGCTGAATTTGATTATCTGCCGACGATCGCACCGTGGGCACGGCGGGTTTTTTAGCTGGGGTTTTTTGAGGGGATTGGGCTGGTTTTGTGGGGGACGATCGCGAGGGTGGCACCACTTCTGGAGACGCAACCTGCGGCTGAATCAGCTTTGGCGCAGGCGTTTGCTTAACTTTAGAGTCGGTTGCGCCCTTTTGACTGGGCGCTTTGGCATTATTGGCTAAACCCGCGATCACAAACCCAGAGATCAATGTCGCTCCTAAAACCCCACCGCCTGCCAGATAGAGCGGCAGCATATTTCTTTTTTGCGGCGGCAGATCAACGGGGGATGAAGTCAGATAGGTTGGCTGTCCTGCGTCTTCAAAATAGTAGCGAAAATAAGTGATTGGGCCCTGCTGGAGTCGTTCGTAAGGGGCCGCCTCGGTCGAGGATGACGTGATCTCCCTCGTCGGCTCAGACGCAGGTTCTCGATCGGGTGAAATTGCTTTCCTAAGCTTATCTTTAGGAGTGCCATTCAGCATTTCCTGAGCAGCGTTCACAGGCGGATCAACGCTGTGCCCTTGTTCTTCTGGGTGATGAAACTCAGTCATCGGTTTCAAGCTCCTGAGTCTATCGCGATCATCTTGGGCAACCAGTGATGGTTTCCGCTGTTTTAAAGGGGTTCGGGCAAGATGGCGAGGGTGCCAGACCGAACCGACTGCTCGTTTGGTGGTCGAATCCATGTTAGTCAAACGTTTTCCACGACTGGAGTGCCTGAGTGCTACCCAATTTTTAGAACGCTCTCAAGAAGTGCTCATCTTTTTGTTTTTACAGAACCTGCACTGTGGATCAGGAGAGTTTCATAAATCGCTGAGTCTGTCTCAGAGAGGAATAATCTCTGGGTTTGAAATGGATCATAACGATAAAGACAGATTCAACACTGGGTTAGATAGGGCACTTCATAGAATCTTTGGCTCTTGCGTAAGCCCCGTGAATTTACTCGCTGACTAGAGGGTGGTTTTTTACCTTTGACGCAAACTGCCCGGATATTTGCTGAGTCTTTTGTATGAAGAAGACAAAGGACTCCGTATCTGTAAGAAGATTTATGGTGACTCGCGTTCGCTCACAACTCAGTTTAATTTGTCAATCGACGCTGGGGCTGCTGGTGGCAACTGTTTGCCTTTCTCCGGCGATCGTGCTGGCTCGTGTGCAGCCAAACCCCGCACCTGTCAATATGCCAGCGCCCGCGAGTGTGGCAGCGCCCGCCGAAGACGATGGCTATCTTTTGGATGCGGGCGATCGCATCCGCGTTGATTTTTTTAGCGTGCCAGAGTTCACCAATGATTATCAGGTGTTGCCCAATGGGGTGGTCAACTTTCCGCAGGTTGGATCTGTCTCTTTGCAGGGTCGAACGCTCAAGCAGGCGGCTGCCGAGATCTCAAAACGATTTGATGCTATTTTGACCCGCCCGATCGTCACGGTTAGTTTGACAGCAGCGCGCCCTGTGACCGTGGCGATCGCAGGTGAAGTCAATCGTCCGGGGTCTTATGCGGTGCCTGCTGAGGGCGGCATTCCTCGGTTGACGCGAGTTTTGCAGTTGGCTGAAGGGGTGACTCAGGCAGCCGATATCGATCGGGTGCAGATTCGTCGCCCGCGATCGGCGAGCCAGGGTGGAGACGAGATGATTACAGTCAGTCTGGGGCAGCTTTTGCAAACCGGAGATGGGCGGCAAGATCTGCGATTGCGCGATGGTGACAGCGTTTTGGTTCCCACTAATTCTCAGGTCGATCTCAACGGCATGAGGCGATTAGCGTCGGCTAACTTTGCCACCAGCACGACTCGTCCGATCAAGATTGCTGTGGTGGGAGAAGTCAACCGTCCGGGCCCTTATACGATCGCTCAGGCGGGGAGTGGTGGCAGTGAGGGCAATACGCCAACGCTGCAAGCGACGAGTGTGACCCGTGCGATTCAGACAGCGGGGGGCATCACTCAGACGGCTGATGTCCGCAAGATTCAGGTGCGGCGACTGACGCAATCGGGGGCGATTCAAACGATTAACGTCGATTTTTGGAAGCTGCTGGCGGCGGGTGATCTGCGCCAAGACGTGCCGCTTCAAGAAGGGGACACGATCGAGATTCCGACAGCGACCAGCCTCAATGATCAAGAAGCGACTCGCATTGCCAGCGCTAGTTTTTCGACCAATCAAATCAGCATCAACGTGGTGGGAGAAGTGGGGCGACCCGGAACTGTGACGATTTCGCCAAATGCGCCCCTCAATCAAGGGTTGTTGGCGGCGGGCGGGTTTAACGATCGGGCCCGCAAAGGATCGGTCACCCTGATTCGCCTCAACCCAAATGGAACGGTGACTAAGCGAGATATTTCGGTTGATTTTGCTCAAGGTCTGAGCGAACAGAACAACCCAGCCCTGCGAAACAATGACACGATCGTGGTCAGAAAGTCAGCGTTGGCGGGCATCTCAACCACCCTCGGCTCAATCTTATCGCCGTTTACAGGATTGCTGGGTATTTTTAGACTCTTCGGTCAATAGAATGCGGGGTGCAATCAGTTTATGAGCTTATGAATTATGGTAGACATCGCCAAAATAAAAGCTAGTTGAGATGCTTATTTAGTTCAGTTATAGAACTCTGGTCTAGATCGGCAATCGATCATTAAACAACCGTCTAGAGATGGCTGAACTAGCAAATTAAACTCAGCAAAGATTTTAGAAAACGATGCTGTGGTTGTCTAATCATATAAAGGTTTGATGAACAAGTTTGCGGATTTAAAGAATCTCATGAGAATGATTAAGTAATCAGACAATCTACCAGGTTGCACATCGAAGCAGAGATTCAAAAAAAGACTTCTCTGCGAGAAATGATCAATAGAGTTAACTACGATCTAGCTTCGCTGGTTTCTGGTAATGAAAATTGCACTAGTCCATGATTATTTAACCCAGAAAGGTGGGGCAGAGAGAGTTTTTGAACTTCTCTGTCAACGCTATCCCCATGCAGATATCTACACATCTCTCTACGATCCTGACAACAGCATCGACTTGGGAAATCGATCAGTTCAAACTACTTGGCTGCAAAATATTCCTAACGCTGCCGAGCATTTTAGGCTGCTGGCTCCGCTCTATTATCCGGCTTTCCGATCGCTCGATCTGCAAGACTATGATCTGATTCTCAGCAGCACGACCAGCTTTGCCAAGGCAGTGCGTAAGCGTCCAAGCGCCCATCACATCTGCTTTTGCAACAATATCACGCGCTTCTTGTGGGATACCCAAACCTATCTGCGCGAATATGGCAGCTATCGCCGCTTTTATCCGGCGTTAGAACATATTTTTCGGGCCATGCGCCTGACTGATTTAAAGTATGCTCAAGAGCCTGATCTTTATATTGGCAACTCTAGTGTGGTCGCGGCCCGGATTCGCCGCACTTATCACAAGCCCGCGATCGTGATTAATTGCCCGATCGAGACCAGCAAATTCACCCCCTCTGATCAGAAAGAAGATTTCTATCTCGTCTCGTCGCGACTGTTGAGCTATAAGCGCATTGACATCATCGTTGAAGCCTTTAACTGGCTGGGCTGGCGGCTGCTGATTATGGGAGACGGGCCAGAACGCGAACGACTGCAATCCCAAGCGCGCAGCAATATCGAATTTTTGGGCTATGTGCCCGATGCCGAACGAACTCGACTGATGTCAAAAGCCCAAGCCGTGATTGTTGCCGCCCTAGAAGATTTTGGGCTAGTGCCCGTCGAAGCCAATGCCAGCGGCACTCCGGTGGTGGCCTATGGAGCCGGAGGCGTTTTAGACACCCAAATTTCTGGCAAGACAGGTGTTTTGTTTAATCGTCAAACCCCAGAGTCTTTGCAGCAGGGATTGGTGCAGGCGCGAAATCATACTTGGGATTATCAAGCCATTCGAGATCACGCGATCGCTCACTTCTCAGAAGCCACCTTCTTTGAAAAACTGGAATCGGTGATCGAGCAGGTTTGTCAAATGCCTCAAGCCTCTGACTATCTTCAACAAGAGCCTGACCTAGATCGGTCATTTTTCCCGATTGCACCGCTTCACCGCGAAGCAGTTGACATTAGCCACCTATCCCATTGAGTAGAACTCCATGACAGCCGCTCAACCTAAGCTAAATCTGCCCACCACCACCGACCCTGGATATGGGCAATTGTTCGCGATTCTTCAGCGCCGCTATCTGTGGGTGTTGACCTTGGGCTTGGCTTCGGTGGCGATCGCGTTTGCCCACACGCTTCGGCAAGAATCGACCTATGTGAGTGCGATGCAGTTTTTGGTTGAGCCAAACTACCAGGGCAAGAAGGGCGGGGCTGAGTCTTTTACTGACTCGACGGTTGATGTTGACTACGCCACGCAGATCTCGCTGATGCAGGGGTCTAACTTGCTTAAAAAGGCAATGGCTTTATTGCACACAGAATATCCTGAGCTTGACCCCGATAGCCCCGGCAGCGTGAATGCGTTTCGAGCGGCGCTGACGATCGCTCAACAAGGGCAAGGATCAGGAGCCAAGAAAACCGACACCAAAATCTTTGGCATCACCTACACCAGCAACGACCCGCTCAAGACTCAAAAAGTGCTGAAAGCTGTGCAAACGGTCTATCAACAGTTCAACCTTCAGCAACAGCAAGATCGTCTGGCGCGAGGGCTGTCGTTTGTTGATAAACAGCTTCCGCAGGTTGAAGGCAAGGTCAAAAGTGCGGAGGCCGCCCTAGAGACTTTTCGGCGAGACCAAGCACTGATCGAGCCATCTGCTGAAGTGTCCGCAAAAACTGAGATGCTCAACCGCTTGCTGACTGAACAACAAGCAACCCTGATTCAAATTCGAGAATTGCAGACCCGTGACAATGACTTGCAGCAGAAGGTCAATCTCTCTCCCCAGCAGGCCGTGTTGACGACACGCCTCAACCAGTCAGGGCGCTATCAAACCGTGCTCAACGAGATTCAAAAAACCGAGTTGGCGATCGAGCAGCAGCGAGTTCGATTTAAAGACAACACGCTCAATATGCAGCCTTTGCTCGATCAGCGTCAGCGGCAGCTAAAGCAACTCCAGCTTGAAGCCAGCCGTCTGTTGGGCAGCACCAGCACAGGCTCTGGCGAAAGTCTGTTATCGACTGGGCAACTGGGTGGGTTTGACCAAACGCTGATCACTCAATTTGTTGAGGTAGAGGGCAACTTGCGGGCGGCTCAAGCGAAATATCTCAGCTTGTTGAGCAGCGAACAAAAGGTGCGGGCAGAACTACAGCGATTTCCTCAACTGTTGGCTCGCTATGAACGGTTGAAGCCAGATATTGAACTGAATCGAGACACACTTAAACAGTTGCTCAAAGCCCAACAAGACTTAGGACTGGAAATTGCCCGCGGTGGCTTTGCGTGGCAGGTGGTTGAAGAAGCCCAAGTCGGCGCAAAAACCGGCCCTGATCTTCAGAAAAATCTGATGTTAGGTCTCGTGGTGGGCATTTTGCTAGGCGGTGTGGCGGCGGTCGCCAGAGAAGCCAGTGACGATGCGGTGCATAGCTCTGATGAGTTAAACCAGCAAACGCCTGTGCCTTTGTTGGGGGTGATTCCAGAACTGTCGCTGGGGGCACTGAGCGGGAAACCAGCCCTGCGGCTGCCGGGACAATCTCAAGCATTGCTGCCCCCGATCGCGCAACTCACTAAATGGAAACCGTTTCGCGAGTCGCTCGATCTGCTCTATCAAAATCTGCAACTGATCAACGCCACCGCCGAACTGCACTCGATCGTCATCACTTCGACCCTGGCGGGTGAAGGGAAATCGACGTTAGCCGTAGGGTTGGCGATCAGTGCAGCGAGACTGCATCAGCGCGTGTTGTTAATCGATGCCGATCTGCGACGACCCAATTTGCACAAGTTGCTCAACTTGCCCAATGAGCACGGGTTATCGACGCTGCTCGTGAGCCAGAGTCCGATTCCTCACCAGATTGAGCTTCAAGACCCCAATCTGCGGGGAAACATCTCTGTGCTGACTTCGGGGCCGACCCCGGCTGACCCGGTTAAGCTCTTGAGTTCTCAACGGATGAAAGAAGTGATGGCCACCTTTGAGCAAACCTATGATCTGGTGATCGTCGATGCGCCTCCGGCGCTGGGCATGGTGGATGCGATGCTGACGGCCTCGTGCTGTAGCGGGGTGCTGTTGGTGGGGCGCATTAATCAAGTGAGTCGGTCAAAATTGACGCGATCGATGGAGATGCTCAACCAACTGAATTTGATCGGGGTCGTTGCCAACGGGGTTAATAGCCCAGCCGTGCGTGAGACTTACTATGCGTCTCAAGATTAGCGGTGGGCTGAGTCTATCTGCTCTGAAGTCTGCTCTGCCGATCCTTTAGCGATGGAACCTAATCTTATGTTATCCAGTCTTCCTGTTTCTTCAGATCGCGCTTCTAATGCCCTCGATCGTGACGAGCACTATAGTCTGATTTGGCGGCTTCGGCAGTTGATTGTGCGGCGATCGGGGCAACCGTCTGCCGTCTCGTTGCCCCATCTCGATAATCTGTCGTGGTTGGTTGAGTGTTTGCAGCGATCGCCGATTCATCTCGTGAGATTGGATATCACGATCGGTGAGACGGTGCTGAAGCGCTGGGCAGATGCCTGCCTGCAATCGAGTAAGCCTGTGTTTATTCGCACGCCCACTAAGCGCGGGTCTCCCCAGATGCAAAGTCCGGTTTGCTGGGGGTTTAAGCGGGTCTTCGATCGGGTGGCGGCCGCCGTGCTGTTGACGATTCTCAGCCCGGTTTTTTTGCTGATCATGGCGCTGATTCGCTACGACTCTCCGGGAACTTTGTTCTTTCGGCAGTGGCGAGTTGGTGAGCGCGGTCGGCTGTTCCAAATCCTCAAGTTTCGCACGATGGTGATGGATGCCGACCAATTACATCATCAACTTATGCAGCACCAAAGCGGATTGCACAAGCTCAAAGATGACCCACGGGTGACCCGTTTGGGCCGATGGCTGCGAAAATATAGCATTGATGAACTGCCGCAGCTAATCAATGTCTTGCGGGGTGAAATGAGTTTTGTGGGCCCGCGACCCTGGGCGCTCTATGATGCCGTTCGCATTAGCCCAGAGTTGCAGCATCGACTCAATGCGCTGCCTGGCATCACGGGAGCGTGGCAGGTGCAAGGACGATCGACGCAGCTTGATCTCAGCCAGGTTAATCAAACGGATCTGCGCTATCTAGAAAATTGGTCACTTTGGCAAGACTTTAAGTTTTTGCTGTTGACGATTCCTAAAGTTCTGTCAGGGTTTGGAGCGTATTAATGCAACCTAATATACAGTCGGCTCAAAAAGAGATTGTGATTGCTGCGGGTCAAGCTGAAAAGCAATATTGGCGGGATTTGTGGAAGTATCGTGAGTTGCTCTATTTTTTGTCTTGGCGAGACATTTTAGTGCGCTATAAGCAAACTGAGATTGGCATTGCCTGGGCGTTGATTCGTCCGTTTTTGACGATGGTGGTGTTTACGGTTGTGTTTGGCAATATTGCTAAGTTGCCTTCCAATGGGGTTCCTTATCCCATTTTAATTTTTTCGGCGCTGTTGCCCTGGCAGTTTTTTTCGAGTGCGATGGGCGAGTGCAGCAACAGTTTAGTGGGGAATTCTAATCTGATTTCAAAAGTTTACTTTCCTCGATTAATTGTGCCGATCAGTGCTGTAGTTGTCAGCTTTGTCGATTTCATGATCTCTGGCATGATTTTGCTGGGTCTCATGGCGTGGTATAACTTTGTTCCCAGTTGGCGAATTTTATCGCTACCGTTGTTTGTGGTGATTGCGTCAGCGGCAGCGATCGGGATCGGGCTATGGTTTGCAGCATTAACGGTGAAATATCGCGACTTTCGCTATGTGGTGCCGTTTGTGATGCAGTTTGGGCTATATATTTCGCCTGTTGGGTTTAGCAGCAGTGTTGTGCCAGCGCAGTGGCGGTTGCTCTATTCGCTCAACCCGATGGTGGGGGTAATTGATGGGTTTCGATGGGCAATTTTGGGACAGGAGACGGCGATTTATCTACCCGGATTTGCGCTGTCGGTCAGTCTGGTCGGGTTGGTTTTGATGAGCGGCATCTGGTATTTTCGGAAGGTAGAGCGGACGTTTGCAGATGTGATTTAGCGATCGTTAAACTTCAGCCGTGAAATCCGGCTACGAAGTTGAAAACCTGAGTTATGGCAATAAACTAGTCGTGTGAACCCGATCGTTGATTAGTCAAGGCTAAAAGTGATGAAGTATCTATCGACAGAGCTTCTCAAAGAAATTGTTGAGCGCTTGGTGCAGGGTTTGCAGCCAGAAAAGGTGATTTTGTTTGGCTCTCATGCCTACGGTGAACCTCATGAAGACAGTGACATTGATATTTTGGTGATTGTCTCTGATTCTGATCAGCCGCGTCATCGGCGGGCAAGTCAGGCTTATGGGTCTCTATGGGGGCTGACGGCTCCAACGGAAATTGTGGTGTTAACACGTCAAGAGGTGGAGAAATCGTCACTGGTGGCAACATCTTTAGTTTCTCAAGCCCTTGAGAGAGGTAGGGTGCTTTATGAATGAGGCAAAGCGGGATGAGGTTTGCCAGTGGTTGATCAAAAGCCAACGAGATTTAGGGGCGGCTCGGCTACTGCTCGAAAGTGAAGAGTCTTATCTTGATATCTCGGTCTATCACTGTCAACAAGCGTCCGAGAAAGCAATCAAGGGGTATTTGACCTACCAGGATATCCTTTTTCAGAAGACTCATAATCTAGTCTCTCTACTAGCACTTTGTATTCCTTTTGAACCTGACTTTGGTGAATGGAGAGCAATGGCGGTTAGATTAACGCCTTATGCAACAGAGTTTCGTTATCCAGGTGAAGTTTTGGCTCCAGAACAATCTGAAGCAGACCAAGCATTTGAAATGGCAGCAGCATTTGTAAAGTTTGTAATTCAGGTTTTGCCGCCTGAGTTGGGCTTAAGAGACTATTAATGTGTTTTGAGTAATGGCTCTTTTATTGTCCTGATTAGTCGCAGAGTGTCTGAAGTCGGTAGTAGTGAAACAGATAGGGGTTGTAATGTCTGACACCATCATTCAAGTTGAAAACCTGAGTAAGAAATATATTCTGGGTCATCAGCAAGAAGGCAGCAGCAGCTATAAGTCACTGCGAGAGACGATCGCTAACGGCGTTGGATCTTTGTTTAAGGGTCGCTCTAAAGCCCGCGCTGCTCAAGAAGAGTTTTGGGCGCTAAAAGATGTCTCGTTTGAGATTAAGCAGGGCGATCGGGTGGGCATTATCGGTCGTAATGGCGCAGGCAAATCAACCCTTCTAAAAGTTTTAAGCCGAATCACAGAACCAACTAATGGCTCCATTCGCATCAAAGGACGAGTCGCTAGTTTATTAGAAGTGGGGACGGGGTTTCACCCAGAGTTAACCGGGCGAGAAAATATCTTTCTCAATGGTGCAATTCTGGGTATGAGTAAAGTAGAAATTACCCGAAAGTTTGATGAGATTGTGGCGTTTGCAGAGGTTGAGAGATTTTTAGATACACCCGTAAAACGCTACTCTTCTGGTATGTATGTGCGTCTTGCTTTTGCGGTGGCTGCTCACTTAGAGCCAGAAGTTTTGATTGTAGATGAAGTATTAGCAGTGGGTGATGCCCAATTTCAGCAGAAGTGTTTGGGAAAAATGGAGGAGGTTGGTCGAGAAGGAAGAACTGTTATCTTTGTGAGCCACAACATTGGCACGATTACTCAGTTGTGCACAAAGGCAATTTATCTTAAAAAAGGTCAGATTGTCAGTACAGGTTCTACTAATGAAATTGTCTCTAATTATCTTCTGTCTGATGTTAGCAAATCGGCTTGTGTTAAGCTTCACACCCAGGCTGAAAGTATTCAGAAAAAGTCAATATTCTTTAAAGAAATTTCTCTGGTCGGGCACGATGGAAACTACTCTTCTGAGCTAGATGTTCGCTACCCATTTTCTCTAGATCTGAGCTATGAGATTAAAGCACCTATTCAAAATCTAGAGCTATCTGTTCGGATTGAGACCCAGGATGGTCGAGCAGTTTTTACGTCACTTCAGTCAGACCTTAGCCCCGGTTGCTTACAAAAGCGCGATGTTGGGACTTACAAAGCGTCTGTCCAAGTTCCAGGAATGTTTTTGATGCCAGGTTCCTATGTGGTGTCGATCGCTGCCCATGAGCCGATGGTTCAGCTATACGATGTTCATGAGAAAATCATTGGATTTATGATCAATGAAACTGGAACTAAGTTAGCAAAATATCAAAAGCATCATGAGATTGGACTGGTCATGGCTGATTTACCTTGGGTCGAAAAATGTGCAGTCCCAGTCTAAATCAATAGCGCTCATTAATGATAGTTGCAAATGATAGAGGAGACTACTTATGAACCGAGAACTAGTTAGCTATGAAGAATCTGTTAATTGGATGCGAAATCAGCCAGGACAAGAAGAATTCGTTAAGCTTTGTTATTTAGATGAAGATAATCTGGTTGCTGCGAAGCGATTTGAGGCAAGTGAAGAGTTTTCTGAAATCGTGACACTTTTGAGACTGAATTCATCGCCTAAACCGAAAAATATCCTTGATTTGGGTTGCGGAAACGGGATCGTTTCTTATGCGTTTGCTGCTTTAGGGCATCATATATTTGCTGTAGACCCCGATCTAAGTGGCGATGTGGGGCTTGAAGCCGCTAAAAGACTCAGTTCTACAATCGAAAGCGGATCGATCGAGACATTTCAAGCGTTTGCTGAGTCGCTACCTTTTTCAGATTCAACCTTTGATGTAGTCTACGAACGCCAAGCATTGCATCATTTCTCTGACCTACAGCGTGGATTGTCGGAATGCTTTCGAGTACTGAAACCAGAAGGACTGCTTTTAGCCACTCGTGAACATGTGATCGACGACGAAACCCAACTTCAGGAATTTTTTGATCACCATATTCTGCATCAATTGCATGGTGGAGAAAACGCTTATCCTGTAGATACCTATCTTGCTGCGATCGCACAAGCTGGATTTAAAGAGATTCGCACGATCGCGCCTTTCGAGAATGCGATCAATCATTTCCCTACTTCTAATGCTGAGGTTCAAAACCAGATTGTAGAGCGAATGCAGCAGAAAGTAGGAAGTACGATCGCGGGTCGTTTAGTTCAAATTCCCCAGATCGAAATGTTCTATCGAAAGCGGCTTTCACAGTCCTGCACTGCTCCGGGTAGATTGTATTCCTTCCTTGCAAAGAAGTAAGGCGAACAATGCGAATTCTCTATGACGGCTATATCTACTCAATGCAGGTAGCAGGCGGAATCAATCGCTATTTCGCGAACATTATTCAGAAGTTGCCGAGCGACGTTACTCCTACCCTCACAACCTGTCGGTCTATTCAAGTCAATGCGCCAACTCACCCCCGTCTAAAAACCTTTACCTATCCCCGTGGGATGAAACCTAGACGCGTTTCTGACCCGCTCGAAAAGCATTATTTTCGGGCGATTCCAGCATTGCATCGCTTTGATGTGCAGCATCCTACTTACTATCTTCAACTTACCGACAGACCCTTCTCAAATAGCAATGGCTCTCTTGTCATCACAGTTCATGACATGATTCATGAACTGCTAGCAGACAGTATAGATCCCAAAGGATATACAACCCGCGCGAAAAAGGATGCTATTCATGCCGCTCATAGACTAATCTGTGTTTCGGAAAATACCAAAAGTGATCTACTCAAAATTTATCCAGAAGTAGAGGACAAAACCGTAGTTATATATGAAGCGTCCGAACTCAGTCAGGAACAAGCTTATGGCGAAGAATCAGTACCATCACAACCCTACTTTCTCCACGTCGGTAGCCGCAGTAAAGAATACAAAAACTTCGATACACTCCTAGTAGCTTTTTCTAAAGCTGCTAGCGTTGATGATGATATTTTACTATGTGTGGTTGGACCGCCTTTTAATGAGAGTGAACAAAGACAAATTGCTGAATTAAAATTGACTAATCGCATTGACTATTACGGCTACGCCAGCGATAACCACCTCGCAAAACTCTATCGATGCAGCACGGCATTTGTCTATCCATCGTTGTATGAAGGCTTCGGAATTCCACCACTTGAAGCGATGGCGTGTGGGTCCGTTGTGGTGGCTTCTAATGCGTCTAGCATTCCCGAAGTCGTTGGTGATGCTGGAATTTTGTTTGATCCGACCTCTGTTGGTGATTTAGCAGATATTTTGTTGCAGGTGTTAGAGTCTTCGACTGAGCGCGATCGCCTGATTCAAAAAGGACACCAGCGTGCCAAAGCGTTTAGCTGGGAGAAGACGGCGCAGCAGACGCTTGCAGTCTATCGATCGCTCTTTTGAGAATGTAAGCGATTGATACGGATTTAACCTGTCGAAGCCGTATTAGTTAAGTACAACTTGAGATGAAAGCATTTCAATCTTTGAGCCGCCATTATGCCTATTCTTCAGTCTGCTTTGACGCTTGCCGATTTGCCTTCTCCCCCAGACGGTAAGACAGGGTTTCCGTGGACTGAGCAAAGTCAGCCATTGCCCGATCGCTTGCCAGACGGCTCTGAATATCCTCGCATTAGCATTGTGACTCCCTCCTATAACCAGGGAGTTTTTCTTGAAGAAACCATTCGATCAGTGCTTTTGCAAGGCTACCCCAATCTCGAATACATCATTATGGATGGTGGCAGCACCGATGAATCTGTCGAGATTATCAAAAAATACGAGTCATTTCTAACCTATTGGGTCAGCGAACGCGATCGCGGTCAAACAGATGCGATTAACAGAGGGTTGAGCCATGTCACCGGAGACATCTTCACCTGGTTAAACTCAGATGATATCTATACCCCTAACGTGTTGAGCACGATCGCTCAAACCTTCCAAGCACAGCCGTTTAGCATTTGCTATGGAAAATCTGAGTTTGTAGATGCCGACGGTCAATTTCTATTTGATTGGAACTATGTCCAAAACCTTAACGTCTCAAGGGTGATTGCTGAAAACCTTGTGCCTCAGCCTTCATGTTTTCTGAATACTCAAGTCTTTAAAGACCATGGGTTACTTGATGAACAGTTTCAGTACGCTTTTGACTATGAATATTGGGTCAGATTATTGTTAGAAGGTACCGAGATACAGTCTATTCCAATGGTTTTCTCTAAATATCGACTTCACGATCTATCTAAAACTCAGTCTGCTAGAAGTCGGTTTGATAGCGATATGGAACGAATTCACCAGAAAATTTTGAAGACACACAACAGTACTGTTGTGAAGCGTGCAGTTGCATACTGCTATCGACGATTTGCTAGCGAACATTACTTCTGGTATGGCGATCGTGCTACGTCAATGTCCTATTTTCACAAAATGCTGCAAACAGATCCTTTAGCCTGTGATCTGCCTGCTTTAAAGATCTATCTAAAAAACCTGCTCAACAGGAAGCATTATGCCAAAAGTTAGCATTATCACGCCCTGCTATAACTGCGATCGCTATATTGGCAAAACGATCGAGAGTGTGCGTGCTCAAACCTTCACCGATTGGGAACACATTGTTGTTGATGACGGCAGCAAAGACGGCTCTGCGGATGCAGTTCGCTCCTATCTGTCTAGCGATCGCCGCCTCCAATTGATTCAGCAATCTAATCGAGGCGTTGCCAGCGCTCGTAATGCTGGCGTGAATGCTTTAGCAATCGAGAGTGAGTATTTATTTTTTCTCGATGCAGACGACTGTCTTGATCCAGAAATGTTGTCTGTATTAGTTGACTATTTAGATCAACATCCAGAAGTCGGGCTTGCTTACTGCCAATACACCTGCATTAATGAACAAGATACAGCGATCGCAACTCCCAATTTTCCGCGATATATTCCTTCTCGTTTGAGAGCGCGTGAGTTGACCGATAAATCTCCCATTACCCCGTTCATTAGTGTTTTTGTTCCGGCTGTCGTTCTGCCTTCTGTTTCAGTGATCCGTCGAGTGGTTTACCATCAAACCCCTGGCTGGGATGAAGCCTTTGGTCAACCTTTTGAAGACACTGACCTGGTTTTGCACATTGCCCTGCATAGCCAGATTCACTTTTTACCACACACCCTCGTCAAACATCGACGACACGATCGCCAGTCTACGACCGACACCCAAAAGCACGATCGACAGCAGCAAAAACTCTATCAAAAGTGGCTCAACCTAGAGAGCCTTACCTCTGAGCAAAAAGCCCTAGTTCAGTCGGCGTGGCGCTTCCGCGAAGGTCGGGTGATTCCACACGCTGGTTTTTGTGCAGGCAATCGACATCTGAGGAAAGGCGAGATTCTAACCGCACTCCGGTTTTATGTCGGCGCGATTCGTCGCTATGTTGGGTCTTTTTTGCCATCATCATTCCTTGTCCACGACCGTTTAACGTAGCGATCGCCATGAATGTCTTACTCGTTGCTCAAAACTATCATCCCTTAATTGGCGGCGTTGAAACCCACGCTCGACAAATCGCGCACCAACTTTCTAAACAGCATCAAGTCCAAGTTGTCGCGGGCAATTTCACACCTTGCAACCTGCCCAAGCGCTTGACCATGCTGCACACTAGCTTGTTAGCACCTGCCGCCGCAGATCATCAAGACGGTGAGATTCCCATTCATGCGCTAACGCCGCAAAAACTCGACCGCTTGAAGATGCTGCCGATCGCTCTCCGGTCACTCCCCAAACTTCAGCGTTATGCTTATCAAACTCTAAATCAGTTTGGCTATTCGTGGTATCGCTCCGCTTATTTTGCGAGGCTGCTGCAACTAATGCAGGGTGTAGAAGTTGTCCATTCTCTGGCAGGCGGTTATTTGGGCTGGGCAGCCCAAGAAGCAGCACAAACACTCGGAATCCCGTTTGTGTGTACGCCCTTTGTGCATCCGCATCAGTGGGGTGATGATGCAGCAAGTATTAGGTATTACCAGCGATCGCACGCCGTGATTGCGCTGTTAGAGAGCGATCGTCAATATCTGTTGTCTTTAGGGCTTTCGGCTAATCAGCTTCACACGATCGGCGTTTCTCCTGACCTGCCCGCCACCAGTGACCCCGCAGAGTTTCGGCAGCGACACGGTTTAACAGATATCCCGTTTGTCCTTTATATAGGGCGAATGATGCCGCAAAAAGGAGCAAAGGCGCTTTTAGAAGCCACTCAGCAGGTTTGGCACCACAACCCAGAAACGCGATTTGTGTTTATCGGGCCTCAACTCCCAGAGTCTGCAACCTGGTTTGATCACGTCGATCCCCGCATTCTTTATCTGGGTAAAGTCAGCCATCAAGAAAAAGCGGATGCCCTAGCTGCTTGCGATATTTTTTGTATGCCGTCTTTGAGTGAGATCTTGCCCACCGTTTATCTAGAAGCTTGGAGCTATGGCAAACCCGTGATTGGCGGTCAAGCAGAAGGGTTGCCAGAATTGGTAGAAGGCAATCAAGCCGGGATCTCAGTTTCTCAAAATTCTACCGAAGTGAGTCAAGCGATCGTCACGTTGTTGAACAATCCCACCCTTAGACAGCACTATGGTCAAGTCGGAAAACAATTAGTCGAACAACAATATTCGGTTGCCGCCGTGGTCAACCAGTTGGAAACGCTCTACGGACATCTAATCAACCACGACAAAGCTCTCAATGCCTGTCAGGTTTGAATCAAGTGAGATGGGGATGGCCCAATCGTCCTGATCAGCAAGACCATCCATGAATAAACTGAAGCATGAATCCATCATTTCAATCTCAACCAAACTGCTGATATGAATGTCTCTAAAACCGTATTAATCACTGGGGTGGCTGGTTTTTTAGGGCGATATATTGCTCGATATTTTAATCAGCAAGGTTGGTCAGCGATCGGCATCAGCAATGCCCCGCCCGAAAATGCCCCGATCGCTAGTCTTGATGCTTACTATCAAATGCACTTGCCCCATGCAGAGCTAGGTGCCCTGCTGCAACAGCACAAGCCGCAGGTTTGCATTCACTGTGCTGGCAGAGCCTCGGTTGGTCTTTCGATGAGTGATCCAGCCGCCGATTTTTACAGTGGAGCAGCGTTAACCTTTGAAATCCTCAATGCTTTGCGGTTAAACGCGCCCGATTGTCGATTTGTTTTTCTCTCAAGTGCCGCTGTTTATGGCAACCCAGCCTCGCTGCCTGTGGTCGAAACCCAATCAATTGCACCGCTCTCTCCCTATGGGTTTCACAAATCGCAGAGCGAACAAATATGTCTAGAGTTTGCCAAAGTTTATGGGCTATCGACGGCGAGTGCCAGAATTTTCTCAGCCTATGGCCCCGGATTGCGTCGCCAAGTGATTTGGGATATTTGCCAGAAAGCGATCGAGCAAGATGCTCTAGTTTTACAAGGAACAGGTCAAGAAAGTCGAGATTTTATTCATGCGCTGGATATTGCGAAAGCGATCGAGCAAATCATCCAGGCTGGCAGCATGATGGGCGAGTCTTATAATCTTGCTACAGGTCAAGAAGTGACGATTTTAGAGCTTGCTAACCTGATCATCAGCGTGTTGGAAGTGGACAACTCGCCTCAATTTGATGGCGTTGTGCCCACGGGGTCGCCGCTCAATTGGCGAGCAGATATCTCAAAACTACAAGCTTTAGGGTTCACCCCCAGTGTCTCCTTTGAGCGAGGAATCAAGACCTTTGCTCATTGGTGCCGGGCGGAATTGTTGGGCGTTTGACCTCCCCTATTAGACTCCGTTTGAGCAATTCTATTCAATTCCTCCCCACATCACAAATGATGGAACCAACAGTTATCTGTGTTACCCCAATCAAAAACGAGGCTTGGATTCTAGATCGCTTCATTCAGTGCGCGAGTCTTTGGGCTGATCACATCATTATTGCGGATCAAAATTCGACTGATGGCTCTCAAGAAATTGCTCGACAGTATCCCAAAGTGACGCTGATCGAGAATCCGTCTCCTGTTTACGATGAGGGCGCACGGCAAGCACTTTTGCTCAATGCGGCGAGACAGATTCCGGGCGATCGCTTGATCATTGCCCTAGATGCCGACGAAATGTTGACCGCCAACTGGTTGACCAGCCCTGAATGGCAACAAATGCTGCACGCACCCAAGGGAACCGTTCTCTATTTCCAGTGGGTGAATGTGATGCCAGGATGCGCGTCTGGCTGGCTCTGTGAGGCTAAATTGCCGTTTGGGTTTGTCGATGATGGCAGCGATCATTCGGGGCAAGCCATTCACAGCAGTCGCATTCCTGTGCCCGAAAAAGCCCCCACGATCGCTCTTCAAGAGATCCGAGTCTTGCATTATCAATACACCGATTGGGATCGCATGGAGAGCAAACAGCGCTGGTATCAATGCTGGGAGCGCATCAACAATCCGAATAAGCGACCCATTCAAATCTATCGACAATATCGCCACATGTATGGGATTGCTCCCGCAGAGGTGCAGCCGCTTCAGCCAGACTGGTTAGCAGGGTATGGGCAACAGGGAGTAGACATGACAACGATTCACCCCCGCGCTTTTTATTATTGGGATCGAGAGTTGTTAGATCTGTTTTCTAAATATGGTCTCGATCGCTTCAGAAAACTAGATATCTGGCAATCAGACTGGCAGGAAATTAGTCAACAAATGGGCTATGAGTGGTCAGCGATCGAACCGTTAGCCGATCCTCGCAACTCCTTCGAGAAATCCGTCCATGCTTGGCTCAAGCAGACGCAAAAAGATGCTCTCAAAGGCTCTGTTCGCCTGCGTCAAAACTTGCTGCGGCTCTTGGGTTGGTAAAGTCCATTTGTAAAAGAACAGTAAAACTCCCGATCTGTCAACAGACCGCTGAAAGTAGAGGGTAGAGCATACATAATAACGATGAAAAAATTATTGGTCACAGGCTCTTCGGGATTGATTGGCTCTGAAGTCTGCACTTATTTTGCTAAGGAAGGTTGGGAAATCTGCGGCGTTGACAACAATATGCGCGCCGATTTTTTTGGTGCTGGGGGCGACACTCGCTGGAATCAACAGCGGCTTGAAGCAGATTTGGCTAACTTTAAGCACTATGAGCTAGACATCCGCGATCGCGCCCAAGTGCTACAACTCATTGAGACCCTCAAGCCGGATGCGATCGTTCACTGTGCGGCTCAACCTTCTCATGATCTGGCGGCTAAAATTCCCTTTAAAGATTTTGACACCAACGCGGTTGGCACGCTAAATCTGCTCGAAGCGACTCGCTGCTCTGCTCCAGAAGCCGTCTTTGTTCACATGTCAACCAACAAAGTCTATGGCGACTCACCCAACGAATTGCCCCTGATTGAACAAGCAACTCGCTGGGACTATGCCCAGGCAGAGAACTATGGTGGCATCACAGAACAGTGCCGAATCGACCAATCCAAGCACTCTATTTTTGGTGCCTCCAAAGTGGCTGCCGATGTCATGGTGCAAGAATATGGGCGCTATTTTGGTATGAAGACCTGCTGCTTGAGAGGGGGATGTCTCACCGGACCAAACCATTCTGGAGTCGAGCTACACGGCTTTCTCAGCTACTTGGTTAAGTGCAATTTAGAAGGCAAACACTACACGGTATTTGGGTATAAAGGCAAACAAGTGCGCGATAACATTCACTCATTGGATGTGGCACGATTTATCCATGCGTTTATTCAAAACCCTCGACAGGGTGAGGTTTATAACCTGGGAGGCGGGCGCAACAATAGCTGCTCAATTTTAGAAGCTTTTTCGCTAGTTGAGAGCATCACGGGTCAAAAAATGGTCTACGACTATGTAGACCAAAACCGCGAAGGCGACCACATTTGCTACATTAGCGACTTGAGCAAACTTAAAGCCCATTATCCAGATTGGGACATCACAAAAAGTCTGCAAAACATTTTTGAGGAAATCTGTGAAAGCTGGACTCAGCGCCAAACTGCGAGAGTGAGGTAATTGGCAATGCTTGTTTTTGTTCAGCCTTATGGACTCAACTCTCCGGGCGGCGGCCCTCGCATCTTTCGCTCGCTGCTGCAAGATGCACCCGTGCCCTGTTTAAGTGTTTGCACGTCCCCTCAAAGCCCTCCCCAAACGGCGATCGCTCCAGAAATCCATTTACCCGTTCGTCCTCATTTGGGTCGCTTAGAAAGTACCCGTTTGAGCCGATATTTCTACCCGATCGAAGCAAGTCTCGCTCGACGATTTGAAGACCGATTAACCCAAGTTTGTCTAGATCACAAAGCGACGGGAATTCATGGACTCGCCCACAGCCTCGATTTTTGGTATGCCTACCGAGTCGCACAAAAACTAAATCTACCCTACTATCTGACAGTACATGATGATTTGGCTTACGCGCTGCAAAATCGGTTAGAACAAAAATTTGGCATGGCGCATATTGGCGAGGCTTGGGCAAACGCAGCCGAGCGATTTGTGATCTCAAAAGAAATGGGCGAAGAGTATTGTCGGCGCTATGGACAAAAGTCTTGGACGATCGTCACAGATGGAATCACAGACATTCCTGCGGCGGCGTTGCCCCGGTTGCCCAAGCAGTTAAGGGTTTACTTTATGGGAGCGATTCATCTCACCTATCAAGCAAATTTCTGTGCATTGCTCGAAGCCTTGAATCGGTTTCAGCAATGCCATTTAGATTGGTCTGTCTCCCTGACGATTCGAGGCGGCGTTCCCTTTGATCTCACCAGTTCAACTATTCCAATTAAGCTGTTGCCTTGGGGATCTCAAGCAGAAGTTGCTCAAGACTTAGACCAAATAGATGCTTTATATATGCCGTTGCCCTTTGGCAAGGAGACCGAAACTTTCACGAAGTATAGTCTCTCAACCAAAATGGTGACCTATTTAGGCAGTGGACTGCCAATCTTGTATCACGGCCCGGCGATCGCGGCGGCAAGTCAACTTTTAGAACTACACAATGCTGCAATTCTGGCTCATTCCCTTGATCCTGCCATCATCAAGCAAAGCCTTGAAGTGACTCAACCTCAGATGCCGCAGATTGTTGAGAATGCACTGAAATTAGGGCGATCTCAGTTCACCCTAGAGGCGGTGCGATCGCGGTTCTGGACTCCCTTGCAGTCAGAAAAAGAGGCTGTATGCTCGTGATCAAATCCGTTGGGTTGAGCATTCTGCTCTACGTTTTTAATTCCTTTGTCTCTCAGTTTCCTAGCCATTTGCTGCGACGCTGGTTTTTGCGTCACTTGATGAAAGTGAGCTTAGGGAAAGGTAGCTCAATTCACATGCGGTTGCGACTTTATACACGGGGACAAATCAGCATCGGCGACCATTGTGTGATTGACCGAGATTGTCAGCTTGACGGCAGAGGGGGGATCACGATCGGCAATAATGTCAATCTTGCACCCGAAGTCATGATTTTAACGGCCTACCATGATCCGGATGATGCAGATTTTGCTGGTATTGAGAAACCAGTAGTGGTTGAAGATTATGCCTGGATCGCGACGAGAGCCATGATTTTACCAGGAGTTACCGTGGGTCATCACGCGATCGTAGCAGCAGGCTCTATCGTCACCAAAGATGTGCCGCCCAACGCCATTGTGGGGGGGAATCCAGCCCGATTCATTCGCGAACGGAAAGGAACCCAGACCTATCAACTCAGTTACATGCGCCTGTTTCACTAACCCTATTCAATGTTGCCAGTCCTCAGAAATGAGTGAACATACATCTATTCTCTCGATCGTTCCCCACCTGCCGCCCACCATCAGCGGAGTAGGAGACTATGCGTTTTATCTAGCTCAACAGCTAGATCGAGATTTTGGTATCAAAACTCATTTCATTGTCGGAGATGACCATTGGCAAAACACAGGCGCGATCGCTGATTTTTCGGTGGAGACCCTGCCCGATCGCTCTGCTTTTGCCCTGCAAACTGCCCTGCTCAATCATCCGTCAACTGCTCCGGTGCTGTTGCACTACGTCAACTATGGCTATGCAAAGCGAGGCTGCCCGTGGTGGCTGATTGCGGCTTTAACGCAGTGGAAAAAACAAACTCCAGAAGCTCAGTTAGTGACCATGTTTCATGAACTGATCGCCACCGAACCGCCCTGGCGATCGGGGTTTTGGCTAGCTCCCATCCATCGACACTTGGCCTCTCAAACCGCTTGTCTGAGCGATCGCTGCATCACCAGTGCCGAGCAATATGCAAAAACCTTGCAAATCCTCAGTCACCAAAAACACGTTGACATTCCCAGTCTTCCCGTGTTTTCTAGCATTGCCGAGCCGCGATCGGTGTTGCCGCTCTCAGCCCGCAAGAAACGGCTGATAATCTTTGGGCAAGCCGGAAATCGTCGGCGCGTTTATCGCCATTCTCAACCCCTGCTGCATCAGATTTGCCAACGGTTGCAGATTGAAGAAATTTTGGATATCGGAATGCCAACGGGATTGGAATTATCCGCGATCGGCACCGTCCCCATTGTGGTGTTAGGAAAACGATCCACCGCAGAAATCAGTGAGATCTTGTCAACCTCGATCGCCGGATTTCTAAACTACTACAGCGGGCGTTTAGCCAAATCTACTATTTTTGCGGCCTACTGCGCTCATGGTTTGTTGCCTATTTGCCATCAGCCCCATCCTGAGATTGATGGATTGCAGGCAGGACAACACTATTGGACGTTATCTAGCTCCAATGATCTGCAAACGATCGCCGATCATTCCTACGCCTGGTATCAAACTCACCAGCTATCTACTCAAGCCAAGACATTTGCTGATTGCTTTGTGGCCCGATCGTTAGACAACAGCACCCCATAATCAGGTTTGCATCAACCTATGAACCCTAAAACTGTCGCCCCCTCCTATAAACCGCCCTCAGCTTTCGCCGCCCTTGGCTTAGAGCCTGCCGCAGCTTGGACGATCATTCTGACGTTTTTGTTGGTTACAAGCGTGTGCATTGTCGCGCATCTGGGCAGTGTTCTGCGATTTACCTATCCAGCAGGAGCCTTGATTGTTGCGTTTCTGCTGCATCAAAAATATCCAGTTCTTTACCTCGGGTTTTCCCTGTGGCTTTGGTTCCTGACTCCTTTCGTGAGTCGTCTGTCTGACTTCTATGCAGGTCAGTTTGATGAGACTCGATTAGTGCTGCTAGCGCCCTACCTAGCCGTTTTGGTGATTCTTCCGTCCCTGCTGCGACAGTTGCCAAAACTCTATAAAGGAGACACGCTTCCCTATGGGTTTGTCTTGGTCGGAATTGCCTATAGTTTTTGCATTGGAGCCGTGAATGGCAACCTGTTTAGTGTGGCAAAAACTGGGTTAGATTGGCTCATTCCAGTTCTATTTAGTTTCTATTTAGTTTCCCATTGGCAAAACTATTCTAAATATCGACAAACCATTCAAAAAGTCTTCTTTTGGGGCGTTTTGGTAACTGGTGTCTATGGAATTGTTCAGTATGTGAGTATGCCTGCATGGGATACATTCTGGCTCTCAGCCGTGACTGAAAAAGGCGCTGGCTCCTTTGGGAATGTTGACAAGCAGGAAGTTCGACTATTCAGCACCATGAATTCACCCGGCCCCTTCGCTGTTTGGATGATGGCTGGGCTACTGATGATGTTGAGTGGGCAAGGCGCTAAAGGCATTCTGCAAGTTCCTGCTTCAGTGGTAGGCTACTTGAGTTTTATGTTGACGCTGGTTCGGTCTGCCTGGGGTGGGTGGATGTTTGGCTTGGTGGCGTTGATGACTTCTCTTAGCCCCAAGTTTCAGTTGCGGTTGATTTTGATTGTCTTTGTTTTGGGGCTGGCAGTGGTTCCTTTAACAACGATGGAACCGTTTGCGGAGACGATCAACAATCGTTTAGAAACTCTGTCTGACCTAGATAGCGATACCAGTGCTCAAGTCCGTCGGGCAACCTATGAGGGACTGTTGAGTCAGGCTTCATCAAGTTTGACGGGTTATGGGACGGGCGTGATGCCGACTTACGATAGCGCCATTTTGGATCTGCTGTTCACCTTTGGTTGGATCGGCATGGTTTTTTATGGGGGCGGGCTGGTCTTACTGCTGCTGCGATTATTTCGAGGCAAGAACAACGGTCGATCGGATACCTTTTTCAGCACCATTCGGGCGATCGTGCTGGCTATGTGTCTACAGCTTGTGTTTGGCAATGTCTTGGCCAGGGAGTCTGGAATTATTTTCTGGGGCTTTGTTGGCTTGGGTGTCGCCGCCCAAAAATATCATGACTATCAAACCCAAGGAAGTTAACGATGAAAATTGCCATGACTCATGTCGATTTACCCAACGAAGCCAAAGGAGGTGTGGCGGCTCAGTCTCACTATCTCGCCAATGCTTTGGTAGATCAGGGCCATGAGGTAACGATGTTCACCTTTAGCCCTGCTTACGCCGAGTGTCGTTATCAAGTGCGTCAATATACGCTCCCGGCAGTTATCAAGCGATTGCGCCTTCAGTCATTTTTCTTTGCGGCTTGTTTGGCTCGAACTAATTTTTCGGAGTTTGATATTGTCCATACTCACGGCGACAACTATTTGTTGTTTGGTTGTCATCCTCACCTACGGACGTTTCATGGCTCGGCGATCGATGAGGCAAAACACGCCGTTCGGCTGCGTCGCCGCATTTATCAAACCGTGATTGCAGGGTTAGAACAGGTGGGTTCGTGGGTTGCAGATGTCAACATTGGGGTGTCGCGGGCAACTCAGAAACGCATTCCTGCGGTTTCGGCGATCGTGCACTGTGGCGTAGATCTCTCGCGATTCCGTCCGGGTGAGAAGGCGGATCATCCATGCGTTTTGTTTGTGGGCACAGCGGGAGGACGCAAGCGGGGGGCTTTTTTAGCAGAAATCTTTGTGCGAGAGGTGCGATCGCGCTTTCCCAATGCAGAGCTATGGACGGTGGCAGACCAGCCCCTTCAGGGTGAGGGAGTGGTTAATTTTGGTAAGGTGCCGCTCGAAAAAATCTGTGAGCTTTATCAGCGAGCCTGGGTGTTTTGTATGCCCAGCACCTATGAGGGGTTTGGTGTTCCTTACATTGAGGCCATGGCCTCTGGAACAGCAGTTGTTGCTAGCCCAAATCCTGGAGCGTGCGAGGTGCTGGACGACGGTGAGTATGGGGTGTTGGCTGCAGATGATGCCCTAGGGGAGCAAATTAATCATTTGTTAGCCACTGAGAACCTGCGATCGGGGTATGTCGCTAAAGGCCTAGTGCGGGCTGAAGCGTTTGATTGGCAAGAGATTACTAAGCAGTATGAGGATATCTATCTAGCCACGATCGCTGAGTCCACCCCCAGTAACTGTGTCTAGTTAACCCAGACGGTGTAATGAGGAGTCTTAAATCACTACGGTGTTTGTCTCGATCGTGCTGCCGCTGGCTAGCTTTTTAATCAGGTTGTATTACGGCTCTTAAACTGTGTGCCAAGGTTTCAAGTTCATTCATTGCAGTGTTTTCACTATGCTAAATACTCTTCAAATTGGTATGGGTTGGTTCCCCGAACAAACTGGGGGACTCAATCGTTTTTATTATGACTGCACTCGCCACCTGCCCGCTGCTGGGGTTAAAGTACGGGGTCTGGTCACGGGTTCAGATCAGGTTTTTCAAGAATCTCATGGACAGATTCAAGTCTTTGCGCCCCAGCAGGGTTCGTTGCTCAAGCGTTGGCAGGGTTTACGATCGTCGGTTCGACGGGTTCTTAAAGAGGACGAGTTTCCCCTAGTCGTGTCGCATTTCGCCCTTCATGGCGCTCCCATTCTTAATTTGATTGGCGATCGCCCTTTAGTCGTTCATTTTCATGGGCCGTGGGCGTTAGAAAGTCAGGTTGAAGGCTATTCCACCGTCAATATCTGGTTTAAGAAAACCTTAGAGCACAAGCATTATCACCATGCAACAAAGCTGATTGTGCTTTCGACAGCATTTCGTGATCTTCTGAATCGGACTTACGATATTCCTCTTGATCGCATTCACATTGTGCCACCGGGGGTTGATCTAGAGAGGTTTGCGTTTTCTAACTCGCGAGAAAATGCTCGTCTACAGCTCGGCTGGGAGTGCGATCGTCCGATTATCTTTGCAACGCGACGACTGGTTAAACGCACAGGCTTAGAGAATTTGGTCAGTGCGATGAGTGGGGTGCGTCAGCGCTATCCCGATGCGCTGTTGCTGATTGCAGGTAAGGGAGAACTCGCCGAAACGCTGCAACAGCAGATCAAGTCATTAGACTTAACCAATCAGGTGCGACTGTTGGGGTTTGTCTCAGAAGATCAGCTAGCGCTGGCTTATCGGGCGGCTGACTTTTCGATCATGCCCACGCTCTCGTTTGAGGGGTTTGGCTTGAGCATGATTGAGTCTTTGGCTTCGGGGACTCCCGTGGTGGGCACCCCGATCGGGGCGATTCCTGAAGTGTTGCGTCCCTTGTCGGATGATTTAGTATTGGAAGGATCTTCAACTGAACACTTAACACAAGGAATTTTAGAAATTTTGTCAGGGCAGCGATCGCTCCCCAATGCCGAGACTTGCAGAGCCTATGTCAGAGATCACTATGCCTGGCCAGTGGTAGCTCAACAGATCAAAGCGGTCTATAGCGCTGCGCTTTCGGTTCCTGCTCCAGCTTCTGAGCAACTGATCCGACGTTGATCGGTGAAGGTGACTGCCCATCAGGGCCCAGCATTGCCACAGGATTGAACGCCTCAAACTCTCCAGGCTTGAGGCAAGATCTGAAGTTAGCCCCCTCTTCTCGATCGACCCTCATTCACTGAGCATTCTCTCTATGAAAATTCTATTCCTAGATCATAGTGGTGTTTTAGGGGGTGCAGAACTCTCTTTGTTGGATCTTGCTCGTTGCTATCAGGATTCTTGTTTGGTGGGTCTGCTGGCGGAGGGTTCATTTAAAACGCGATTAGAACAAGAGCACATTCCGGTTAAGGTGCTGACCGATCGGCTAGTGACGATCAATCGAGACAGCAGTTTTTGGCAAAGTCTCACGCATCTCCATCGATTGCTGCCGTTGATTGTCAAGATCGCACGCCTCAGTCGAGACTATGATGTGATCTGCACGAATACTCAAAAGGCGATGGTGATCGGTGCCCTCGCTAGCTTGATTAGCCGTCGCCCGCTGGTTCATTATCTGCGAGACATTCTCTCTGCCGAGCACTTCAGCCCAGCAAATCTGCACATTGCAGTTGCCCTCGCTAACACCTGTGCGGTGAAAGTGATTGCCAACTCTAAAGCAACGCAAGCAGCCTTTGTTGCGGCGGGCGGCAAAGCGCACCTCACAGAAGTAATCTATAACGGTTTTGTGCCCGATCGCTTTCAACAGTCACCCGAAAAGGCTCCCCAGATACGGCAGAAGCTTGGGCTAGAGGGGCAGTTTGTGGTCGGCAGTTTTAGCCGTTTGTCTCCCTGGAAAGGGCAGCATGTTTTGCTAGAAGCGCTCACCTACTGTCCTCAAAATGTAACGGTCTTGTTGGTCGGCGATGCCTTATTCGGTGAAGATGACTATGTTGAGCACCTGCATGAACAAGTGGCTGAGTTGGGGCTGGGCGATCGGGTCAAGTTTCTGGGCTTTCGGGCTGATGTGTCTAGTCTGATGGGCGCTTGCGATTTGGTTGCCCATACGTCTACAGCGCCAGAGCCGTTTGGCCGCGTGATTATCGAAGCGATGTTGTGTCGCAGACCGATCGTGGCTACCGCCGCCGGAGGAGTCGTAGAACTAATCGAATCTAACCGAACGGGGTGGTTAGTGCCCGCCAATGATCCGATCAGGTTAGCGCGAGTGGTCAACAGGTGTCGAACTCAACCAGAAGCGTCAGCAGCGATCGTGCAACGCGCCCATCAATATGCCAGTCAGACGTTTCATTTGGATAAAACTTGCCAACAGTTTGACCAGCTTTTAGAAAATCTGATCGCAGAAAATTAGTAGACATCCGATAATTAAGTCATGAATTAAAAACATTCAATGAATGAGTGCTTTGGCAGATTCTTCTTCTGTCCCTTCGTATTAGGATTGGGGTGATGTGTTGTTTCCTAAACCCTTCTCACTCTCAAAAAGCTGACGCTATGAAAATTTTGTTTTTAGATCACAGTGGAGTGCTAGGAGGCGCAGAACTGTTTCTGCTCGATATCGCTCGACAGTATCAAAGCTCGTGTTTGGTCGGGCTGATGGCTGACGGGTCGTTTAAAACTCGGCTAGAGCAAGACCACATTCCGGTGCGGGTGTTGGGCAAGCAAGCGATCGCGGTTAAGCGAGACAGTTCTTTCTGGCAAAGCGTTTTAAGTTTGGGGCAGATTGTGCCCTTGATTGCTGAGGTGACCAAGCTGAGTCGAGACTATGATGTCATTTGCACAAACACTGCTAAAGCTCTAGTGGTGGGAGCGATCGCGAGTTTTCTCAGTCGCCGCCCGCTGGTGCATTTTTTGCACGACATTCTCACCCCAGAGCATTTCAGCCCGATTAACCTGCGGCTAGTTCCAATTTTGACCAATTGGTTTGCAGAGCGAGTCGTAGCCAACTCAAGAGCGACCCAGACGGCTTTTATAGAAGCTGGTGGCAAGGCAACCCTCACCGAGGTGATCTATAACGGGTTTAGGCTAGAGCAGTTTAAAAGCTCGCCTGACGCTGTTTTGCGACTGCGGCAAGAGCTTGACTTAGAGGGTCGCTTTGTGGTGGGCTGCTTTAGCCGCCTGTCTCCCTGGAAAGGGCAGCATGTCTTGTTAGAGGCGTTAGCTCACTGCCCTCAAGAGGTGGTGGCGCTGTTTGTAGGAGATGCGCTGTTTGGCGAAGATGCCTACGTTGAGCGTCTCCATCAACAAGTGGCTGAGTTGGGTCTGGGCGATCGGGTCAGGTTTCTCGGCTTTCGGGCTGATATCTCTGAGTTGATGAGCGCCTGTGAGTTGATCGCTCACACGTCAACCTCGCCAGAACCTTTTGGTCGAGTCATTGTCGAGGCCATGCTGTGTCAACGTCCGGTTGTGGCTACTGCTGCTGGAGGCGTGGTGGAATTGATTGAGCCGGGGGGCACGGGGTGGTTAGTTTCTGCCAATGACCCGATGCAGTTATCTGATGTGATCAATGAGTGTCGAGCTAATTCAGAACAGGCGGCGACGATCGCGCAGCGTGCTTATCAATATGCCAGCCAAACGTTTCACATAGAGGGCACTTGCCAAAAAGTTGCCCAACTGCTCAAACGGGTCGCCGCCGAGCAGACTTTTACGTCGGGAAACACGGGCGCTGTTTTGTAAGTTACTGATCTTACTGCCGTGAGGTTGTGTGAATTGGCGATAAAGTTATTCATCGGCTGATGGCAAAACTGGTGAAATTGCGTACCATGCTAAAGTGCATAGACAGATCAGACTGTCAGTGAAACGCAGCGATAGATTTTAAGAAATCAGGATTAACGTGCATTACCAGGCTATCCACATGGAAGAATCTCTTTCAGCCTGGGTTTAGTTTCATCACTAAAAAATTCTCAGTGCCGAATTGAGACGGATTGCCTGCTAGGTTCTGTTCGATGCCTTCCAGTCGAACAACCCTAAACGTTAGTAGGTTAAAGTCATGAATTTCAAATCTCCTTTACTTGGAGTAGCAGCGGCAGCGATCGCCGTATCTGCTGCAACGATCGCTCCTTCTTCTGCTCAAGCATTTAGCATCGCTCCTGGTAGTGCTCTCGACATTGGTGGAGTGGTTCAAGCTCAACCCGGTAACATTTCCCCCCTTCAACTTTTATTCTCCTCTTTTGGAGGTAACGCTCTAAAGACTACGATCGCCCCTACGGGCACTGGTAGTTTTGCTGGCGCGGGAGGTGAGGCTCCCATTCAAAATCTGTCTTTAACCGCCCTCGGAGGTGGCTTCTTTCACACTGGTTCAGTAGCTAACTTCATCACGAACATTGGAGCAGGCATTAGCTTCGATCTTACGGATTTCATCTACAACAATGCTGATGGGAGTGCAAGCTTTAAAGGATTCTTCAAAAGTGGTGCTGACTCCATTGCTGCAAATGGTGGTCTGTTCACGTCACAGCTATCTGTGAAGAATCCTACTACCTACTCTGCATCAATTGCTGCGATCCCAACGCCCGCGCTATTACCTGCGGTCATTGGTTTGGGCATGGGCGTGCTACGCAAGCGCAAGAAAGCGGCAGCAGAGGCAGTCGGCGCAGAAGCTTAGGCTTTTGTGAAGGATTTGCTGAGTCGCTAAGACCTCATTAGGTCAGGCAAGTCAGGGGCGCGATCGTGCCTACACGTCGCCCATTTTGGCTTGCCTTTCATTGAGGTCGCCCCATTGCTGACGAACGATGTAGAGATGAGTTTATAACAGTCAATAATTTTGATTTCAAACTTTCCATTAAACATCCGGGTTGCACGCTAACCGCTTGAAACAGAATTCAGCCAGCATTTAATCAGTTGTTCTAACTTCTATGACTACAGTTTCTTCTCAACCTCTTGTCACGACCTATAGCCCTAAAGGGATCTGTCGCATTGTCGGAGTCGCCTGCGTTGCTGGCTTCATCATTGATGTGTTATCGATTCTATTTCCACCCGCCTTTGGAAACATTGAATGGCGGATTGCATTGCTGCAACAGGTCAGCGATCGCAGCATTATTTTGCTATTTGGGTTAGCGCTGTTGATGTATGGCAGCATTGAGACTCGTCGATTACGCAAACGGTTAGCGATCGCCTGTCTGGTTTTGGGCGTTCTCTTCAGTTTGTCTTGCGTGCTAGTGATCAGAGACGGGCTATCGTTTCAAGAAGCGGCGGCCAACACGATTAGCGCTCAAGCCTCAACGCTGCAAAATCAAATTCAAGCTGTGCAGCCAGGCTCCAGTCGGGGCAATGTCAAGGTCACCTCAGAAGACATTCAAAAAGCGTCTCAAGCCTTGACCCAACAAGCGACCACCCTCAAGAACAATGCCAAAACTGGTATCGTCAAAACCAGTCTTTCGAGCATCGGCAACCTACTGGTGATTGGGGTTGCGCTGATTGGGTTAGGGCAATATGGCAATCGCCCCTCTAAAGCTTGAGCAACGGGGCAACCCGATTCTATAAACCGATCGCGCCTTAAAAAATGGGTCGCCATCGCATCATTGTGCAAGTGAACGCCCTTAGGCTATGAACCAGCAAAAAATTCAACAGGGCGTTGTTCGGTTAGCCCAGTCTAGTCTCTCTACGCCCCACCATCGCATCGTGACGTTTGGTCTGCTGATGGGGTTGCTCTATTTACCCGACTGGCTCAAAGTTGCCGTCGATGTCTCGCTGCATGGGTCATCTAATATGATCTTCAATCTGGGCTTTTTCTACTTGGGGTTTGACCATTTGTGGAAACACCGCGCCTCCCTCACCCGGCTGATCGCGACTGACGAAGAGCGACTGACAGGGTATCTGATTATTTTTGGGAGTGCGGCCCTGTTTGCGGTTAGCTTTTCATCGGTTTCGCTCAGAGCGCTGCTCTGGGCCGTGATTTTGATTGCGGTTGCCTATAGCTCTTGGGGAATCCGTTTTTTCAAACAGTATGCGCTCCAGAGTGTCCTCATTCTAGTCAGCCTTTACCCAGATTGGACTTACGCGCTCCGAGAAGTTTGGAAGACCGTCACGCCTGTTCACTATCTTGAAAATTTGATGGCTTGGGCGGGCAGTTTGGCCCTGCAAGCGATCGGGCAACCCGCGATCGCTAAAGAATTTATCATTGAGTTGCCCTCTGGTGCGGTTCAGATTGGGTTTGTGTGCAATGGGTTTGAAATGGCGGTCACCATGGCGGGGGCGAGCCTGCTGATGGGACTGTGGTTCAAGCAGAGTCGTCTCAACATCCTGGCAATGATGGGAGTCGGCGTGATGTTAGCCCTGATTTTCAACATTCCTCGCATTGTGCTGCTGACGTTTGCGGCGGTTTATTGGGGCAAAGCTTCCTTTGAGTTTTGGCATGGTGCTTGGGGCGGACAGATTTTTGCAACGATTTTGTTCACGGTTTACTACTATGCCGTGATGTGGATTATGCAGCAACAAACGGCAAAAGTCTAAGGCTCACCTGCTCCGATGCCAGCAGCGGCGAATGGCGGCAAACTCATCTAAAATCGCAAAAACGCGGCGCACATAGCCCGATCGGGTTTGTCTAGCTGATCGGATTTTGCCCCGATCGATCAACGTCTGGCGTAATGCTGAGTCTTCCCACAATTGTTTGATCGCGGCCGCGATCTGTTTGGGGTCTTGAGGCTTGACTAAAAGCGCTGCGTCTGCTAGCTGCTCTTGAGTGCCTGCAAAGTCGGACGCAATCACCGGACAGCCCAAGGCAAAAGCTGCTAGAGGCGATGCTAGGTCAGACCCAAAAAACGTCACAAACGTCAGTGCGAGGGCATTGCGGTAGAGCGCCACTAGATCTTTTTGAGGCACAACTCCTAAAAACTTAACGTGAGCAGATAGCCCAAATTCCTCAGCTAGCTCTTTGACATAAGACAAATTGCCTTGGTCTGCACCACTAAACACCACCGAAAAAATTAGATGATGCTCATCCCGCAGTTCCCGAATCGCCAGCAGCAGATTGACATGATTTTCGTGAGGGCAAAACGATGCCGGATAAAATAAATAACCGTTTTGCAGATGATAGACCTCCAAAACCTGTCGATCGCTGTCGGGGTTAGCGTCTAACGCAAATTGGGGAACCGGAAATGGCAACACCTTAACTCGCTCACTAGGCACCTGATAAAATTGTCCAATTTCGGCTTTGCTAACTTCCGTTCCGGTCAAAATAAACGTAGCTCGCCTCAAACTCATGGCATAACCCGGTTTCTGTTCAGTCCATCCATATTCTTGTTCCTGCCAGCGGCCTTGATTGCTCACCTCTGGAAAGTAGGGCTGGAGGCGGTGTTGTAAATTCCAAACCGTCATGATGTAAGGCACTTCCATTGATAGGCAGCTAACCCCAATACTCCAGACCACATCAATGTAGTTAGCGATTAACTGATCTTCAACAAACTGAGAGTTCCAGTTAGGTGTTTTCGAGAGGTTTCGCGGATGTCTCAGCGCTGCTCGAATCGCCGTTTTCAGACCTGCAACCCGATAGCGAAAGCGTTGTTTAGGGCTGGCCTGCATCGAAAGATAACGAACCTTGCTAAAAGAAGACAACCACTGTGGTCGCTTAGGGGCATCAGAAATAACGACGAAATTATGAGAACTTTCAGACTCTAAGCTGAGAATTGCCTGAAGAATGTCGCTCGTAAACGTGTAGTGATCTCCCTGGGTTGACATGGCTTCTTCATAAAAAATTCCCACGTTCATCTAGGTGCTTCCAATACTATAAATGTCTTAGGTTTTCAACGCTGCCCGACGATCGCTGATCCAACTGCACGATTTTTGAGCAGCCCCAAGCTGAAGAGGGGGCAAACTGTGGGCTAACGTCGTAGGGAACAATTCGTTAACAAGTAGTCACCGATTCTCTGATTAAATTGAGTTTAGCAAACGCATCTGGCTAAAAATCTTCATACGTTCACTTCTAGAACATGACCGAATCATGCAAGTCAATGCTGATAGAAAACTTAACGAAGCCACGCTGTATATTTTTTTCGTGAAGCATCCGTACAAGGGCTAGTTATATCCACGACAGTACATTAAATTTACTGAGAGATTTGCACTGCCAAATTTTAATCTCTCTAGGGTTGAACCGTAGTCATCAAAGCTGATTGACTGACTTATGACGATGGCCCCATAGCATCCATTCCTTCAACGCCTCCTGAAGCTGGGTAGCATCTTTAACAAAGCCTTAGTTTGTGAGATATCAAATCTCAGCAATATTTTGACTTAAATCGTGATTTTCATGACGATACTACTGATTGTGCTAGCTGCGTTTTACTTGCTGGTTGTGTTTCTGCTGACTATTCGCTGGCTGGCATTTTTTAAGCGCGATTCTCGGCTATCGAGTTTAGAGAAACAAGCCGGACTGCTGATCATCGCGATCGCAGTCACACTCTGGATCTTTGTGATTCCCTTTGCTTATTTAGAACTGCTCAAAAAGCTTGAACAAGAACCAGAAATCCCCCTCCTGTCAGCTAGTGATCTCGATTACTAGTGGATTGCAGCCCCTATTAGTGAAATCCATTAGATCTGAAACACTATCACTAGAATAGAATCCCGATTCTCGGCTCATAACTTGATGATATTAAAGAAATCTTGAAGCTAGTGTAAATTCTGACCTAGCGTATTATTCGTTGGAACCTGGGCTGATACAGTGGAACCACTAAGCCCTAGTGAAAATTGCGGAGTCTAACGGTGCATCAAGGTCGAAATTACAGATTTGTAAAGATTTGGAACTAAGGGAAATCTCAATCATTCGTAGAAAGAGGCTGAACCCTGATATAAATATTTAACATCCACTATTAAACGAGAGGTTTTCAGGCAGCCGTTCTCTGAGCGCGCGCTTCTGTGCCTTGACCAGAAAAATTTTGAACTGTTTACATCGCTAACTAAACATGCTTTAGCCCTGTTTCGGAGTGAGCTTTGACGGTCATTTTGATCTCAGTTTCTCCAACGAAGCCTTTATCTTGTCAACCCACAAGAAGGCCGAATTGTGGAGAACGTGTGCTCAAATTTGTGAACACTGTGATGAACAGGAACGCTAATGCATTCAACCAGACTTTCTAATCAGCATTAGAACGATGAGACCCTCAAGCGAATTTGGATATGACAAACGCTTTTGATACCAAAGAAAAACTGGCTGCAAAACAGTTGCATCTCTACTCAGATCGGCGCTATCTGCCCGATGGCTTGCCTCATATCGCCCTTCTCTATGCCTTTTGGGGTAAAAATGCCGAAGATTTAGCGAACCCAAACAGTCGTCGCTACGATCGCCACACTGACATCAGCCCCTCTCTCTTTAAGATGACTCCGCTGACCGATGCTCAGGTGGCTGTGTTGCCGTTTGACTGGTCTCATAACGCAACCCATCCAGAAGCGCTGCTGATGGCTAAACAAATGGCTGAGACTGCGGCAGCGCAAAATATTCCCTTGGTGGTCTTCTATTTAAACGACACGACGGCCGCCGTTGAGTTAGATAACCCGCGAGTCTTTCGGACTTCAGTCGATCGCTCAACCCGTCAGCCTAACGAGGTGGTGATTCCTGCCTGGAGCGAAGATTTTGTTGAACACTACTGCCATGGGCAGGTGCAGCTTCGCACAAAGTCTAGTCGCCCGGTTGTCGGCTACTGCGGCTATCAAGCCCTGGTTAAACCCAAAAGTCGGTTGACTAATCATCTGCGCTTGCAGCTTGGCGCGATTCCTAAATTAGCCCAAATTGCCTCCACGGTTGGCATCAATCTGGTTAAGCACCCGCTGCCGTGGCTCTATGGGTCGCGGCTACGATCGCAAGCCCTCTTTATTCTGTCTAGAGACCCCAGCGTAGAGTGCAACTTTTTAATTCGCGATACGCTTCACCACACTGAGACCTTAACGCTGTCAAAGCGCCAGCAGTTTGTTGAGAATATGCTGAACAGTGACTATATTCTCTGTGCACGAGGCGGCGGCAACTTTTCCTATCGCTTTTATGAAACCCTTAGCTGCGGTCGAATTCCGGTGCTGATCAACACAGACTGTGAACTTCCCTTTGAGCAGTGGATCGATTGGAAACGCTACTGTGTCTGGGTTGAAGAAGAAGACCTGCCTCATTTGGGGGCGCGCATTCGTGAGTTTCACGATCGCCTCACCCCTGAGCAGTTTCAAACCCTTCAGCTAGAGTGTCGTCAGTTGTGGCTAGAGTGGCTGTCACCTCAAGGGTTTCTGACTAATTTTCATCGGTTTTTTTAGCTCTTTCTTGACGCATCTATTAGGAGAGATCGGATGAAACGCATCCACGCGATTTGCCTGGTCAAAAACGAAGGAGACGTGATCGCTCAAACCCTTCGCTATGCCAGCAATTTTTGCAGCAAAATTTATGTCTTTGACACGGGGAGTATTGATGATAGCTGGCACCAAGTTCAAAAGTCTGCCAGTGAGATAGTCGTTCCTTTTCGGCAGGAAGCAGTGCCTTTTTCAGATGGGTTGCGCGCTCAAGTCTTTAACGCTGTGCGCGATCGCCTTGAGATCGGAGACTGGCTCTATATTCTAGATGCCGACGAGTTTTTGGCCGAAGACCCCCGCAAAGCGATCGCCGTTGCCGAGCAAGAAGGTTCTCAGCAGATCAACACGGCTCAATATAACTTTCACTTCACAGATGTTGATTGGCAGCAGTCTCAGAAAGGGTTGGATTCGCGCGATCGTCCCATTACCCAACGGCGACGATACTACCGCTTTACCAACATTGAGCAACGCCTGTTTCGCATTGATGCCGACCTAACTTGGTCTGAAAGCACCAATGCCGCCAATCCTCACGGCTGCATGACCCCCAAGGGCACAAAAAAGCTCAAAAAATGCTCCTACCGGATTCCCAATTGTCACTATCAATATCGCGATCCAGAGCAGATGCAACTGCGGCTCAAAACGCGCCGCGCCGCTAGAGAGAGCAACCAGCATAATTTCATTCACTACCAGTCGCTTGATACAGATATGAACTGGCAACGCTATATCGAGCCTAGCCGCCAGTTAAATTATTACAACAACGATGGCAATTTTGAGATTCGGCTATCTGAGAGAATCGCCATTTTTAAGAACCTATTAGGCACCCGCGATTTCTTTCGGTTTGATTTTTTAGTCAATTCTTGATACTTGGATTTTGCCCCTTGTTTCGGTCGTTATGCCAACGTTTAGTATTATCGTTCCGGTCTACAACGTTGGGGATTATATTGAGCAATCGTTGACTTCTGTGTTTGCTCAAACCCTACGTGATTTTGAACTGATTGTTGTTGATGATGGCTCTACTGACGACACTGCCGATCGGGTCAAAGCATTTGCCGATCAGGGTGTCCTCCACTATATTTATCAGACCAATGCTGGGCCGGCGGCGGCTCGCAACACGGGTTTAGAGTTGGCAAACGGTCAATTGATCGCCTTTCTAGACTCAGACGATCTGTGGCATCCGCGCAAACTTGAAGCGCATCTAGAGCAGATGCAGACTCATCCTAATCTGGGCATGAGTTTTAACTGGTTTGAAGTGCTTTACGATCGTCCCGATGGGCTGCGCGTCACCCCTTGGTTTGCCCCCCCTGTTCACCCGACCTTAGAGTGGGCAGACTTTTTAGAACGCAACTGGACAGGCACCAGCAGCACGGTGGTCGTGCGCGCCGAAAGCCTGAATCAGCGCAGGTTTGACGATCGCTTTCGCACGGGCGAAGACTATCACCTTTGGCTAGAGATTGCTCAGGCTGGCTGGGAGGTTGGCTTTGTTCCTGAAGTGCTCACTGTCTATCGCAAACGACAGAGCAGCCTCACGGTTAACTATGTGCAGATTGCTCTAGATGAACTGGCTGTTATGGAAGATGCCTTTCAAACCTGCGCTTCTCATTTGCAGCCGCAGGTCAACCGCGCCATTATGCGGCGCTGGGTCGATGTGGCCTGGGCTTATTTTAAGTCGGGTGAAAAACAGCTTGCCTGGAAGTCATTGCAAAAAGGTTATCCGGCCATCCCCCAGTTTATAGGAGAACGGCTCACCCGCAAATGGCTTCATCGTCGCCTCTCTCGTCTGTCTCTAGAAATGCTATGAAGACTGATCTCCCAATGATTTCTGTAGTGGTTCCTGTTTATAACGAGGAGCACGAAATTGCTGAACTGCTGGATTCGCTGTTGGATCTCAACTGGTCGAGCGATCGCTTAGAGATTCTCTGTGTTGATAATAATTCAACCGATCGGAGTCTAGAGATTCTGCGATCGTATCCCGTCACGGTGCTGCAAGAAGCCACTCCCGGCCCTTACTCAGCACGAAATACAGCCATTCGTCAGGCTCAGGGTGAGTTTATTGTCTTTACCGATGCCGATTGCAAAGTCAGCCCTAACTGGCTAGTGGAGTTGTGGCAAGCGTTTGACAGCCCAGAGGTCGGAGCCGTCGGCGGCAGCTTAACGCCCCGCACGATCAGCAACTCGATCGACTATTTTGAAGGCTGCGTGTTTAAAAGCCCCAACCACAGTCGGGGCAGCGATCGCATCCAGCCCTATGTCGTCACCGCAAACGTGATGTATCGCAAAGCTGTGTTTGACGAACTGGGGCTGTTTGATGACCAGAGTTTTTCGGGCCCCGATGTGGAGATGAGTTGGCGCGTGTTGCAGTCGGGGCGCTATACCCTCAAGATTTGCGACGAGGGGCAGGCTGTTGTTCAACATCGTTATCGGACGCAGCTTAAAGATTTCACCTATGTGCTAGAGCGCGATGCCTATGGCTGGTTCTTTTTGACTTCGACGCACCCGCAGATGGCTCCGGTGCCTCAGCCCTTGAAGTATTTTGTCAAACTTCTTTTAGGGTTGGTGGTCTACCCGGTGACTACTTTGCTGCGGGTGCTGGCGGCTCCGATTCGGCGATCGCCGACTTGGGAGCTACCCCAAGATCTGCTGCGGCTGGCGGTGCTTTGGCATCACTTTGTAGGCACCTGGACGGCGAAGCTCGCCTATGAAGGACGGCAGCCCCCCAGAGTGCTGCGTTGAGCCTCTCTGCTTAGGCAAGGATTGCTAGTCGCAGCCGTCGTGATGCCCTAAATGCTGAAACAGGGTCTGTTGGGATGCAAAACGTTTTGATGCGGTTTGATGATCTCAACCTTCTCAGCCGTGATCCATTAAGTTGATTCGTTCTTATGCGTAAACCAGTTATCACGATTTTTTATCAGTTTGACCCTTGGAGTAACAGTGTCGGCGGCATCCAAACTGTGATTCGTTCCTTCATTAAATATGCACCTGATAGCTTTGATTTGCGGCTAGTCGGCACTCAGGTCGAAGAGCGAATCAGACCCGGAACCTGGCAAACCGCAGAGTTGATGGGTCGCCCGATCGAGTTTATGCCCCTGTTTACTCAACCCAAAGAAAACGGCGGCAGTTGGGTTCCTGATACGGTTCGCTATGCTGGCGCGCTATTTAAGCAGAATCTAGCCTCTGATTTCATGCACTTTCATCGATTAGAGCCGACCCTCGCGACTCGGCACTGGTCAGGCGACAAAACCCTTTTTATTCATAACGACATTCAGGCTCAGGTTCAACCCACTCAGTCTAAGGGCGGCATTTTCTGGCAGCGCCTCCCGTCGGCCTATTTCGCGATCGAGCAATGGGTCGTGCCCCAGTTTACTGAGATCCTGTCGTGCAATCACGCTTCAGCCGCCTTTTATCAACAGCGATATCCGAGCTACGCCGATCGGGTACGCTATCTGCGAAACACGGTCGATACCGAAATTTTCTTTCCCCTGGCTCCGGCGGAGCGTGACCAAGCGCGTTCAACCCTAGCCCAAAAGTTAGAGTTGTCTGCTCAAACCCGTTTCGTTCTATTTGCAGGTCGCCTCCATGCTCAAAAAGACCCGCTGCTGCTGGTGCGTGCCCTTGCCAATCTCAAAGACCCTACGATTCATTTGCTCATTGCTGGAGAAGGAGATTTATCAGAGCCACTCCGCGCTGAAATTGCTCATCTAGGGTTGAGTGAACGGGTCACGATGTTAGGAGCGTTGCCCCAAAGCGATCTGGCAAAACTCCAGCAGATTGCCAGCGTCTTTGTGCTGTCGAGCGTCTATGAAGGTCTGCCCGTCGCCGTCTTAGAGGCATTGGCGAGCGGCATCCCTGTCGTCAGCACTCGCTGCGGAGAAACCCCAAACTTGCTCTCTAGCCAGAGTGGTGTGGTCTGTGAGCAGCGCACGGCTGAATCCCTGTCTGCCGCCCTCAACCAAGTCATGGCTCATCCTCAACACTTTCCGGTGCAGGCGTGTCTAGAGTCGGCTGCGCCGTTTAGTGCCCGCACGATCGTTGCAGAAATTTGTGCAGCCATGATGCAGCGTTGGCACATCCGCCAGTTGCAACCGCAATGAGACTCTAGTTTTTCAACTGTATAAGCTGCGTTAACCCGTTTGTTCTCACGGTCTAAAATCTAAAGTTTATGGAAGTGGAAACTCAAAATCGTGGGTCAGACCCCTTAGCCTTCGTCAATCAGCTACCGCCGATCGCGGTCGTCATCTGCACCTATAATCGTGCCGATCGTCTGCTTTTGGCTCTAGAGGCGTTGACCAAACAGACGCTGCCAAGCCAGAAGTTTGAGGTTTTGGTGGTCGATAATCGCTCTACCGATGACACCTCTAGAGTCTGTCAATCGTTTCAAGAACGGTTTGCAAACTTTAGCTATGTCTATGAGCCGATTCAAGGGCTGTCAAAAGCTCGTAACACAGGCTGGCAGACTACTCAAAGTCCCTATATTGCCTATTTAGATGATGATGCTATTCCCTGTGAACAGTGGGTTGAAGCCATTCTGACTGTTTTTGAAACGGTGCACCCCAAACCCGTGAGTGTGGGCGGGCCGATCTATCCGCTTTGGGAGATTCCTCGACCTGACTGGATTACTCCCATTATGGAAACGCTGTTCACCATGCTTGATGGCGGAGATGCGCCCCGGTGGTTTCACGACAATGAATATCCCTGGGGAGCAAACGTGATCTATCGCCGTGATGCCCTAGAAAAAGCAGGAGGATTTTGTGAACAACTGGGGCGCAAAGGACAAAGCCTGCTGTCGGGTGAAGAAACCTTGTTGAATGCCACCTTAAAAGCTCAAGGCGAAGGGTTTTACTACAGCCCTCAAGCATCCGTGTCTCATTGGGTTCCTAAAGAACGGATTAACCCAGCTTGGTTAGTTCAGCGCAGCTATTGGCAAGGCTACTCGGTTGCTTTGGTGGATAGCATTGTTGGCAAGTCGCCGATTTATCAACGATTGAGTAGCACCTGGAATCTGCTAAAACGCATCTTTGAGTTAAATCCACTCATCTTGCAGCGAGTGTCTCGCACCCCACACAAGGTTCAAATTAGACTTTTGGATCAGGCAAAACTCATGCTCTCGTGGCAATGGGGATACTTTTCTAAAGTTTGGTTTGGCTAAAGGGTGAGTCGCTTTGATCAGCCCGATCGCTCCCCTCCCTTCTCAAACGTTACCTATTTTGCTACTCCAGAGGAGATCTCATTATGGGAAAACCAACCATCATCTGTCTTACGCCGATTAAAAATGAAGCTTGGATTCTCGATCGGTTCTTGCAGTGTGCCAGCCTCTGGGCAGACCATATCATCCTCGCCGACCAATCGACCGATAACTCTGCCGACATTGCCCGCCGCTACCCTAAAGTAACGGTGGTTCACAACCCTGGGACGGGCTACAACGAAGCCGAAAGACAAAAGCTCGTGTTGGATGCTGCCCGCCAGATTCCGGGGCCCCGGCTCTTGATCACGCTGGATGCCGATGAAGCATTCACGTCTAATTTTATGACTAGCCCTGAATGGCAGACGCTGCTGAATGCCCCCATGGGCACCGCTGTCCGCTTTAAGTGGGCCAACTTGATGGGCGATCTTGAGCACTATTGGACAGCACCCTGGGACTATGCTTGGGGCTTTATGGATGACGGCAGTGAACCGATGTGGAGCACCCTGCACACAACGCGGATTCCGGCTCCGTTGAATGCCCCCGATATTTTGATGCGAGATATCAAAGTTATGCACTTTGCTTTCACCGATGAAATGCGCCGGGAGAGTAAGTGGCGCTGGTATCAGTGTTTTGAACGAATTGTTAACCCCGATCGCAGCGCCATTGAACTCTATCGGCAGTACCACGAGGAAGATAGTCTGAAACCCGATCAAATCCGACCGATCCCTAGCCATTGGTTTCAGGGCTACACCGATCGGGGCATCGACATGACGAGCATCCATCGCCCTCATCGCCCCTGGTGGGACAAAGAATTGCTGGATATGGTTGATAAATATGGGCCTAAACACTTTCGACGACAGAATATCTGGAGTGTCGATTGGGAAGCAGTCCATCGAGAAATCTATGGCAAGGAACCCTCTCAGTCTCTCAGCGACCCCCGCAGTAAGCTCGACAAGTGGGTTCATCGCTGGCTGCAAGCTTCTCAGGCTTATTATCAGCCCTATAACCGGACGTTTGATATCCGCATCATTGAGAAGGTGTTGAAACTGCTGGGCTGGTAGATTGACCCTTCAGCGAGTCAGCCGCCTTTCAGCCCTCATTCCTTAAATCTGTGGTCACTATCTGGAGATCGACTCATTATCATGAAGGTCTTAGTAGCTCTGCCAGTCGAGCATAAATCCTATCGCTCGATCGATGACATTATCAGTGGTCACGCTCCTGTGAATGGAACGGATGGTTCATTTATTCGACTAGCAGGTTTATTAGCGGCGGCGGGAGTTGAGGTCTGCCTGAGTATGGCTGCCCCGGTCTCTAGTTGTCACTTCAAATCTGTCAGCCATCAGGATGTAAAGGCTGAAGAGTTTGACCACTTGATTGTCCACCAAGGGCACTGGGATGGGCTGTCATTGACGTTTGGCAATCACGTTTTGACCAAAACATGGCTCTGGCTTCACCTTCAGGCTCCTAAGACTCTCATTCACACCTTCCTACAAGAAAGAGGACATAAGGTGATTTGTCCCTCCCAATATCTAGCGAAATGGTATCGTATGTTGCCGGGATGGCAGGACAAGGTGGTTGTGATTCCTAATCTTCACTCTGCTCTGTTTCGTCCAGTCCCGGCTAGTGAGATTGAAGAACTGAAGGTTCCTAGACTTTTGTTTGTCGGGGCACTCGGTCTTGGTAAAGGATTGCTTGAGCTAACTCAAATTTGGTCTGACCTGGCCCAGCGCCAAGTTGCGTTAGAGTTTGCGATCGCGGGCAGCATCAGCCTCTATCAAGACAATTTGGCTGGAGAGGCCGGACTCGCCGAACCGACTTTAGAGAACACCGTCATCCAACCGTGGCTAGACTCCTTGCCCCCAAACTACCAGCCCAAATTTTTAGGGTCACTGTCTCCCAGTCAGCTTCAGACCGAAATTGCTAAGTCTTGGGCGGTGATTGTCAATCCATCCTATAGACACCCTGAAACGTTTTGCATCTCTGCTGTCGAGGCTGAGGTCTGCGATCGCACCGTTTTCTCTGTCAGAGCCGGAGCGCTTCCAGAAACGATCTATCACGATACGTTCAATTCGCTAGCAGAGGGGGACGCAGTTCAATCAGTGAGTGAACGGATTGTTGAAGGCTTATCTAACAAAGAACGGGTTGCTGAAAATGGCAGACTAGCGGGTGAGTTTGTCAGACAAAAGTTTAACAACCAGCGCATCTGTAGCCTGTGGATGGCGCTGCTCAATGGGCAAGCGATCGACCCAGGGCTTCCCAGATTTGGAGATAGCGTTCAAGGGCTAGGGCGCGACTTGATCCGCTGGAGTAGAACCTGGAATTTCATCACTCACTATAGGAACGCAGACCATCGTCAGGTCATGTCAGCTTATAGAAGCGCAAAAAGACAGGCATAATTCCGATTTTTAGTAGAAGGACAAATTAGGTAGGTTGATTTCCTGCTATGGTGCGTTTGCAATGTTTTTGGTAGTACAGTTTTCTCAAACTTCAGATGTATTCACCTTTTGCCAAGCATAAACTAGCTAAAACTGGACATGATTAACCTGATTTGGTGGAAATTTGAGCCTCATTCTTCTTACGAATATGATTGGATTAATTTACTGCTATCTGACTTTGAAGTAAATCATATTGTTGATTTAGAAAATAAAGTTTGCGTTGACAACGCCATCATTGTTGCCAATCTGAGTCAGATGTTTTTTGAGGATTATGAATCACGACAGAAGTATCGGAGAGAGCGCCAGGAATTTTTTGATTATGTCAAGCGCTTTAAAGATGCAGGAATGAAGGTAGGTCTATTTCATTTAGGTGATGAATTCTATAAAGAGTCTACTAATTTTTATCGCGACCTAAATTTTGTTTTTAGACAATACTACAAAGAAGAGGATCACAAAAGATATCAGACCTGTCACTACTTGCCGCTCGGCTATAAATCTGGTTTCTGTCAAGCGCTAGTCGATAGACCCATTCACCAAAGGGAGTATCTGTGGTCTTTTGCGGGTCAGTTAAAAGGATCGCGCTATGAAATGATGGAGTACGCCAAACGTATTCCCGGAGGGAAATATCATACGACGACTCAGTGGAACGATCCAAACGGACTTCAAACCCCAGACTATGCTGCTTTATTAAACAATACAAAATTTTCTCTATGCCCTATGGGAAACAACTCAGTCGATTGTTTTCGAGTTTATGAATCTCTAGAGGCTGGAACCATTCCAATTATTGCCGCCCAAAATATTCGTCAAGCTTTATCAGTATTAGTTGATCCTCAACTACTCATTAGTTATGGCAGCCGCGATCGGAGATTTTGGTTAAGAAATTATCGATATTGGGAAAAAGCATTCGAGTCAAATTTTCCCTGTCCTCTAATTTATAACTGGAGAGATTTAGAACCCTTGCTCAATTCAATTGATATAGAGCGTTTATCTGAAAAAATACAGCTATGGTGGGCAGACTACAAGCAATCTTTCATTCAGGAAATGCGATTAACGATCAAAGACGCTTTTTTCTAAACCGCGTGTGAGGGCTGCGCTTCAGATGACAGGGGTGTGATGGGATATCTACTGGACAAATTTTTGAGAGACACTGTGAAACGGAAACATCTTAAATCAAGTCTCGACGGGACAAAGAATCAGAAAGGTCAATCAAGCGATCGCTGGCAAAATATTAGACAGCTTATTCGCATCGGCAGGCAGGTGCCCCGCAAGCCGCTCTACTTAGGCATCATCTCGATGATTTTAGCGGCGCTATTGGATGGTGCAGGCATTGGGCTGACGATTCCTTTTCTACAAATTCTGTTGAGCGAGAATAGCAGCTTTCATCTGCCTGTGCTCTCTTTCTTACCCGATGGAGGGGTTTGGTTAGCCCAACAGCCCAAAGGGATGCTTCTGGCTCTGTTTAGTCTGGTTTTGATAGCGTCTGTTGCGCTTAAAAGCGTCTTTAGCTATTTTGCCGAAGACGGGACAACTATTTATACTCAAAATATTATTTCTCTCTTCCGCAAGCGTCTCTATGAGAAATATCTCTACGCGCCCATTACCTTCTTTGACAATGAAAAAATGGGCACGTTGTCCAATATGTTGGGAGAGGTCAACAATATCAGCATTTTGCTGAGTTGGGTGATTGGTCTTGTGATCAGTCTGACGATTCTGACCGCTTATATTGCGACGATGTTGCTGGTGTCGTGGCAACTAACTGTTCTCATTGTCTTGTTGATTGGCGGGGTTGGTCTGGGGTTGACCCGACTGTTGGGCAATCTTAAGCCGCTAGGAAAAGCTGAGTATGAAGCCAGAGAGGCGCTGTATGTGCGCTTTCTCGATACGCTATCTGGGGTGCGAATTGTTCAGTCTTATGCGACTCAAGAATTTGAATTAAAACGGTTTAATCAGCTATGCGATGTCGTCAGAGATAGGATTATCTTGTCTTCAAAGAAGATGAGACTGATTGATCCCCTGACTGAGCTGGCGACGATGACGGTGGCGCTGCTAATTTTGGTGTGCAGCTATAACTTGTTAATCTCTAAGGGGTTATTAAGCACTTCAGAACTGCTGGCTTTTATGCTGGCACTCATCAAAATCTTACCAATCAGCAAGCGGATTAATGCGGGTCGAGGAGCGATTCAGCAGTATTCACCTTCTTTATCGGTTGTCATTAATACCTTGTCGTCCCCGAAGTCTCAGGCACCGTTGTCAGGCAGCCGCGAGTTTACCCGATTGCAAAAGGGCATTACCTTTCGGAATGTCAGTTTTGCTTACAACAATCGCTCTAAGGTGATCGAAGACTTTAATTTAGAGATTCCCTGTGGTGAGACGGTCGCTTTAGTGGGTGCTTCGGGTGCGGGGAAATCAACGGTGGCTGTGCTGATGCCCCGATTTTATGACGTGACGAGTGGCACGATCGAGATCGACGGTCAAGATGTTCGCGACTATGATTTGACCTCTCTGAGACAGCGCATCGGCACAGTCAGCCAAGATACCTATATTTTCAATACGTCAATTCGTGACAATATTGCCTACGGTCTAGAGAATGTCAGCGATGAACAGGTGGTCGAGGCTGCCCGGTTTGCCAACGCGGATGAATTTATTCAACAGCTATCTGAAGGCTACTCTACGCTAGTCGGCGATCGGGGAGTCCAGCTATCGGGTGGGCAGCGTCAACGCATCTCGATCGCACGAGCTATTTTACGCAACCCCGACATTCTCATTTTGGACGAGGCAACGAGCGCTCTCGATTCTCAGTCTGAGCGTTTGGTGCAGGATGCCCTGGAGCGACTGCGCCAAAATCGCACGGTCATTGTCATCGCGCACCGTTTATCCACCATCCGCAGCGCCGACTGCATTGTTGTCATGGAGAAGGGTCGAATTATCGAGTCTGGTAGACACGAGCAGCTACTCAAAAATAAGGGCACTTATTGGTCGTTCCATAATGTGCAGTCGCTGCCAGTGGGGTGATGGGGCGGCAATCAATCTACTCCTTAGAGTTGAGCGTACAGGATGCAATTATTTTTCAAAAAGCTGAAGCGAACTTCCTTGGGGCTGGTGGTGATCGCCCTGATTGCGATGGCTGGCAGTTGCACGATCGGCAAAACCCCCATCACCACTGCTCAACCCACGGTTGCTTCCTCTCTAGCTTTTAGCGCCCAGCTTAGTCAATATTTGCCTCATTCAACCGCTCGTTCACGAACTGTAGACGAGATCTACGATCGCACCGCAACCCCTGGCATTACGCTGCCGCCAGACTACATTGCCAAGCGCAAAGAAATCATTCGTATGTATCAAGCGTCTGGTATTGATCTGTCGTTAGAGAAGGAGGAATTACGCAAACTCAGACCCGCTAACTGGTCTAAAAGTACGCCTCAGCCCCTGAATGGCAGCTATGCCCAGCCCTACTCGGTCGATGCGCCGTTCTACCACAAAATTTCCTCAAATTCGGCGCGAGTTCAACTCCCGATCGGGTATGTTCAAAGCGGTCATATCTCGACGCTGGGCGCTCCTAAAGATGGGTCTGACGGGTTTGGCATTGGACTTGTGATTTCAAAGGCGACTGACCCGGTTCGGCAACTATCGCTAGCCAATGGAGCCTACGCTAAACCGGGAGTTTGCCCCCAGCACAACCCGTTTAAGGGCTATAACACCACGACTCATCTTCGCAACAGCGCCAATGTTTTGCTCAAAGGGACTGGAGAGGGTGTCCCTTATGACTCGTCTGACAGAACGGTGATTTGGCTGGATAGCTCAGACAACACGATCGTCGCCACCTGGATTTCGTCGCCAGACTGCGATCGCCCGGATCTAGGAACCAAGCTAGGAAACTGGTCTGGGGAAGCGGTCACCCCGAAAGAAACGTTGCCAAACCTGGGTGATCAGGGGGGAATTAATGCGGCGGCAAAGTCAGACTTAGTGGCATTAATTCGTCCGGGGGAAGCGATTAATCCCCATCAGCCGATTCCTCATGCGCTGACTGGCCCGGTTAAAAATGCCTGGAGAGCGATCGTCTATCCTGCGAACAATGTAGATAACTCGATCGACAAAAATAACCGAGGCTTGCTGGGCTACGGGTTCTTGGTTCAACTCGATCCGAGCTTAGATTTGACAAAGATCAAACTATCGCTGCCTGCTCGTCGCATCCTCGAAGCGATTCAAACTTATGGCTGGTATATGGATGACACGGGAGTGCGAGATTTCGATATAAAGGGCAATTTTAGCGGAGCGGAATTTGCGCCTTATGGTGGAGTGGATGCAGTCGATGCTGAAATTTTGTCGATCGTGAAAACGCAAAAGCTTTTTGTGGTTCCTCCGTTGGTCAAACAGTAGACAACTTCCCGCCAAAAATTGATTTCGACGCATCTTCAAAAAGGCTTCAATATGAACGTTCAGACGATCAAAGAACAAATTAAGCAGAGCAAAATGTCTTGGATTATCAAGTACCTCAAACGAGGACGTGATCTAAAAGACAGAGTGTTTGAGCTAAAAGACCAGATGACGGCTAAAAAATGGGCTAAAAAGTCGATCGTCTATTGTGCGGGTCACACTATCTATGAGTGGTCTCCAGACAGTTTAAAAACAGGAATTGGCGGTTCTGAAACGGCTATCATTAACCTCGCTAAAGAATGGACTAAGTTAGGCTATGCCGTAACGGTTTATGGCAACTTTGGTGACAAAGTAGGGGTTTATGATGGAGTAAATTATCGTCACTATACTGAATTCAATCGATTTGATCAGTTTGATACGTTGATTCTTTGGCGACGGTTAGATTTTCTCAACGTCTCATATAACGCCAATCGCGTTTGGTATGACGTGCATGATGTCCTTTACAAAGACCAATTTAATGACCGGAACCTAAAGAACATCCACACTATATTTTTCAAGTCTAACTATCAGCGAAAGATGATTCCTCAAGTCGATGAAAATCAGGTTGTAATCATCCCCAATGGAGTGGATCAATCGCTGCTCAAGCTTGATTTGACCTGCAAGAATCCCTATAAGCTAATCTATGCTTCTAACTATCAGCGTGGACTTGAACTCATGCTGGTTTATGGATGGTCAATTATTAAAAAAGAAATTCCAGAAGCAGTTCTCCATATTTATTATGGATGGGAGTTTACAGATCTAATGTATGGAGAGAATCTAGAATATTTAGGCTGGAAAGATAAAATGGTTGGATTGTTGAATCAACCAGGTTTAGTAGAGCATGGAAGAATTGGTCAGAGCGAATTAATTAGAGAAAAAGCAAATGCGGTGATTCACTACTATGCAACCAACTTTGAAGAAATTGATGCGATATCCCTGAAGGAATCAGCAATGGTTGGCTGTTTGCCTGTGTCTACCGATTATGCCGCATTGTCAGAGAAGGAATATTGTCTAAAAAGTTCTGGTAACCCAAATGATGAGAGCACGCAAGCAGCGATCGCATATCAAGTTGTGGAACTGTTGAAGAATCGAGCCAAACTGGATGAATTAAGTCAACAATTCAGGCAAATCGCCGAGACCGAGACGTGGACTAATGTCGCCAAGCTGTGGATAGAGCAAATCAAAGAGTAGAGCAACGAACCCTATTTCAAACTGGGCGATTGAAAAAACTGAAGTAGTGTATTTCCACATTTTGGTATTAAAAGTAAAGCAGGTCACAAAATGAAGAAAGCCATTGTTACCCTCGCGATCGGCAAGCCCTATGAGGAGATGTTCGAGAAAAATTGCCAATCCTTGTGGTCTTTGTATGCAAAGAAACACAACTTTGACCTGATTGTGATTACAGACCCTCTCGATCGCACTCCCAGAGCACAATCTAGAACCCCTGCCTGGCAAAAATGCTTGATTTTTTCAGACCCCAGAGTTCAGCACTATGACCAAGTGGTCTGGATCGACACTGATATTTTGATCAACCCAAACAGTCCTGATGTCACGGTGGGAGTTCCGCTTGAAAAAATCGGAGTCGTCGATGAAGCCGCCACTCCCAGCAAAGATGACCTCAAGCTTTACTTAGAAAGATTCCACGACTACTTTTATCCTGACGCGACCAAAGCTTCTGCTGCCCCCGGAGAAGCCCCCAGTCAGGCGATGGTGGAGTATCTGAACTATGCGTTCAATCCTTCCGCTTATTACAATGACTTTGGACTAGCGGGGGAGTTTGAATCGATCGTGCAAACGGGCGTGATGGTTTTGTCGCGACGCTATCATCAAGAGCTTTTAGAGCACGTCTATTATGACTATGAAGACAAAGGGCCAGAGTGGAACTATGAGCAGCGACCCTTGGGTTACGAAATTCTGACGCAGCAGAAAGAATTTTGGATGCCTACAAAATTTAATATGACGTGGGTGATTCTCAAAGCGCTGATGTATCCTTTCCTCGACTCAAAATCTACTGTGTCAGAACGAATCTTGAAAAAACTTGGGCGAGATTCACGATCTGAACTAATTTCGCAATGTATGACAGCGACGTTCTTGAACAACTATTTTCTGCACTATGCAGGCGGAAAAGGGAGCGATATGCAGTATGTCGATACATCAGGAATGACCTTCAGCAATTCTCCATATCAGCCAATCAAGGAAGCGGCTTTACGCGCATAAAACTTGCAGCTTAGATTCTCAAAACTCTCAGGGTTTAGAAATCTTTAAGCTCTTGCAGACTCGATCTTGTGACGATCGCCGATTTCTCAATGTTCAGATAGACTCTATGACCGCATTAAAATTTTTCATCACAGATGCCAGCGGATTCATCGGGCGATCGCTGATCGTCAAACTGCTTGAGCAAGGGCATCACATCATCGCTGTCTGTGATCCGTTGGCTGCGGCTCCATCGAGTTTTGTCTCAGAGCAATCCAATCTGTCTAATCTGAAAGTAGACCTGTGCGATCAGCCAGCATTACGGCAACATCTTTCTAGTTGTGATTGCGTCGTGCATCTTGCCCATTCCCAATATCAAGCGACTCAATGGGAGCAATTTGGGCTTGCCATCCGCTCTACTCAAACTCTGCTTCAAGCCTGTGTAGAGGCTCAGGTTAAAAAGTTTGTTCACATCAGTTCAACGGCTGTTTATGGAGATCCTGCGTCAGGGGTGATCACCGAAGAGTCGCCTTGCCTGGCATCGCTCAAACCTCAAACCTCTATTAAGCAAGCGACCGAAAAAATCGTTCTAGAAACAGAAACAGGCGACACTGAAGTGATTGTGCTTCAGATGGGGAGGATTTATGGCCCTGGAAACCCCGGTGAAACGGCTCAAACCCTTAGCCAAATGAAGGCAGCATTTATGCCTTTAGCGAGGGGTGGAACGGGTTATTGCAATCCAATTTACATTGATGATGCCATCACGGCTATTATTCGGGCGTGTGAGGTTCCCCATCTTCATCGCCACCGCTTTATTATCAGTCACCAACAGCCGATTAGCTGGAAGGAGTTTCTCTCTGGTTATGAGGCTATTTTGAGTGAGAAAACGTTGATTGATTTGCCTATTGATTATTGTTGCGATCCTCAAGACTCGATGCCCTTAGTTCGAGAATTTGTCTCTAAGATGCTTAAAAAAAGAAAAGTGATGGATGCCACGATCGCGATCGCTAAGGCCCTCTACGGCAAATCGATTCACTATTTATCGCCAGATGAATTTAGGACACTGGTGGCTCAACCGATCTTTTCTAATCAAAAGTCCCGCGATCGCTTAAACTTTCAGCCAGAAATCTCGCTGCAAACGGGAATGGAGAGAATTCGCGAATGGTGGGGTCAACAACCCGCAGAAACCCTATAAATGGCTATGTCAGATGACCAAGTAATTATTGTCGGAAGCGGTCCGACGGGCACAGTTGCCGCGTGGACTCTTGTCAAAGCTGGCTTTAAAGTCACGCTCTTAGAATCAGGGTGCAGTTTCCCCAAAAGTCTGCACATCCGCCTTCGAGGACAAGAAATTCGCCAACCCTATGCTTTAGAAATCAGAGATCACATCACCTATCCTCACTTTGAGAATTTAGACGACACCCTAACGCGATGGTTTAAAGCTCACTTATTGGGGGGGCTAGGAAATTTTTGGGGAGGCGTGGTTTTGCGGTTTGCCCCAGAAGACTTTACTCAAGGTGAAGCTATTTCAGAGCGGTTGCGTTGGCCCATTCGTTATGACGATCTGGAGCCTTATTACGATCGGGTCGAACAACTGATCGGCGTGAGGGGCACCCCAACCTCAGTCCCCGTTCTCCCAGCCTGTCAAGTTAGCCGTGTCTTGGAGGTTCCAGCAGAATTTTCTGACTTAGCTCACGCCGCTCAAAAGCTGCATCGTTGGCTACTTCCAGCCAGTCATGTCTATGGCAAATCAACGATCCTCAGTCAAGTTCCGTCCCCTACTAATATTGGAGTCCGGTTGCTCTATCAACTCCGACAGCACAAGAACTTTAGGTTGATCAGTAACGCCCATGTCACGCGCTTGCAGTTTCACAAGACAAAAGCGTTAGCGATCGGGGTTGAATATCTCGATCGCCAGACTAGAGAACTCTGCTTTCTAGGGGGTAAAGCCGTCATGCTGGCTGCCGGACAACTCGGCTCGACTCACCTTCTTTTGAATTCCTGCTCTAGCCCTGGTGCCAATGGCATCGACAACGCCCACGGTTTGCTGGGTCGATATCTCCATGACAATATGTATGCTGCTTATCATTACCAAGTCGATCGTCCCGCTCCTAAAAAAGCGGTGTCCTCCTATCTGACTCGGCCAGATTATGCGATCGGCACACCGCTCCGCACGACTGGCTTTCAGGTCTATGCGGGGGCGCTGAGTCAGAGACCGATCGCTAACCTGCGAACGAGTTTAGGATTCAGTTCACGACCTTCTAAAGATGAAGGATTTCCGCTTTTATTCGCCTGTTTTGGCACTCAGATTCCTAATGAATCTAGGTTTGTCGCGCTTCATCCCAGCGCTAAAGATGAATATGGGCTGCCGCTGCTGAGAGTTAGCACTCACCAAGACCCAGACGATCTTGAAACCCTGAATGAGGGTCGCCGTGCGACTGAAGAACTGCTAGAGCGGGCAGGTTGGCAGTTTACACCCAAGAGCATGGCGATCGAGCCACCCGGAACTTCTGTTCACTTTGGAGGAACGATTAGGATGCACGACGATCCAAAATTTGGGGTTCTCAATGCTCACAATGCCATGCACGAGATTCCAAATATTTTCGTAATTGACGCGAGTTGCTTTACGACCTGTGTTGAGAAGAATCCAACGCTGACAGCGATGGCGATTGCCATGCGGGCTGCCGATTTATTGAGTCAAAACAGGAGCGCGATCGTAGCCCCCTAACGGGAGTTGACTAAGACTATTGAGACTGACCCATTCAGATTGACTTGACCTAGGGAGATTGAGACTATGAGCCGGATTGCACTGATTATTTTTTATGCAGGTCGTTTACCAGGATACTTCCGTTATTTTGAGGAATCGTTTGCTCGCAACCAAGATGATAACGTTGATGTCTATCTGTTCAATGACTGTTTATCTCAACCCGATATCTCTGGAAACTTGAAAAAGATTCCGTTGACGTTAAAACAATTCAATGAGCTTGCCTCTCAAAAATTGGGGATACCCATTACTACAGATTGGGGATACAAAATCAGTGAATTTAGACCTGCGTTTGGGATCATCTTTGAAGATTATCTGAAGGACTATGATTTTTGGGGATATTGCGATCCAGACATCATTCTTGGCAAAATTAGTCACTTCATCACTGACGAAGTTTTGACCACTTACGATGTTATCACTGCGTCTGAAGTGCAGTTGGTTGGTCACTTTACAATGTTTCGCAACAACGAAACGGTCAACAACTTGTTTCGCCAAACAGACGACTACATCAAAATATTCACCGACAATGGTCAGTACTATAACTTTGATGAATCCTGCCGAAGATTCTACGGAAAGCCGCTCTCTTTTGAAGAGTTAAGAGAAACGTCTCAACTGGCTTCTATCTATGATCTGGTGATGAATTCGCGAGAGAAATATAGTCTCAATGTCTATATGAATTCGATGGTTCGAGAAGAACCTCCGTTTAACTTTACTTATCGAGATGGCGTGTTTTTCGATGCGATCACCCAAAAAGAATTCCTATATTTTCACTTGGTTAAAGCCAAGTTATTCTACTTGTTCTATTTTTATATGCCTCCGATGGAGTCTCTACCGTCTGAATTCAGCATTGTCACAGGAGGAATTATTCCAGGTTCTCCCAATTATTTAGGCAGAGTCAGTTGGAGCGTGAAGCGATCGCTGTTTATTCTGGACTACTTCCTCAAAAAGATCTGGAGCAAACTCAAGTTTGAACCCAGAAAGACCCTACCCGGCTGGGAACGACAATCATTGAACCCCGAAAGTAGCCCAGAAGCCCCTTGTGTCACCCCTGACTAGTCAATCGAAGAAACCGTAAACAGTGACTTCTATGAAATATCCGGTTAGCGTCATTATTTGTAGCCACAACCCCACGGCTGCTTATTTCAATCGAGTTTTAGACGCGCTCAAATCCCAAACCTTAGCCCTAGACCAATGGGAACTGCTCCTCATTGACAATGCTAGCCAGCAGCCTTTGGCAGACCGAATTGACCTCAGTTGGCATCCGGCGGCTCGGCATATCTTTGAAGAACAGCTAGGGCTGGTGAATGCGCGGCTACGATCGCTCAAAGAAACCCAAGGCAAGCTGTGTGTTTTTGTCGATGATGACAATGTTCTCGACTCAGACTATCTCCGGCTTGCGTTAGAAATCAGCGAAACTTGCCCCATGATCGGCGCTTGGAGCGGTCAGATTGTTCCAGATTTTATCGGAGGAACCCCGGAAGAATGGACTCGTCCGATGTGGAACTTGCTGGCTCTCGATCAGTTTGATAAAGATGTTTGGTCAAACATTGACACGATCGAAACGATGCCTGTCGGGGCAGGAATGTGTCTTCGTAACGAAGTCGGACAGCAGTATGTGCATCTGCTTGAAACCGATAACCGCCGCTTGCTGCTGGGGCGCAAAGGTAAAACAGGCAAAATATTGGCTAGCAATGAAGACACAGATATGGCTTTATCGGCGCTAGACATTGGGCTGGGAATTGGAAAGTTCGCTCGATTAAAGCTGACTCACATCATTCCTGCGAGTCGCCTTACTGAAGAGTATCTGCTCAAAATCCTCAAAGGCATTGTTTACTCAATGAAGATTATGCACTATTTAAGGGGGGTTCCTGAAGTCGAAGAGGGGTCGTCTTTGCGGCGCAAAATTCGCCTCTTTTTCTACAACACGTTCATCATGAAACCGCTAGAGCGCAAGTGTATGCTAGCGACGAAAGAAGCTAAAGAACTGGCCGATCAGCAAATTCAAGCTCTGAACAGTGGCTCCGTCACCTAGTCATTAGACCTCCTGCACGAATTCGGGAACGCTCCCTGAATCCTAACTTCTGCTAAATCCTGCTGACAGCGTAGATTTCTATGCTGTTTTTTAGTGTGTCAATCCCTTATCTGTAGCTTCTCAATTGCCTTTCACGCTCCCGAACTTTAGGAACACAACATGAAGATAGCTGTCATCGGCGCAAAGGGATTGCCCCCAAAACAGGGTGGCATCGAACATCATTGTGCAGAAATCTATCCGCGCTTGGTGGCACAAGGTCACTCGGTTGATCTATTTGCTCGATCGTTCTATACGGGCACTCCTGGATTTGCCCGCCATGATTTTAAAGGAGTGCAAATCATCTCTTTACCCTGTCCTAAAACGGGTGGTTTAGATGCCTTGATTAGTTCATTTTTAGGGGCTGTTTTAACGATTGGGGGAGATTACGATATTGTTCATTTTCACGCTTTAGGGCCGGCTCTATTTAGCTGGATTCCTCGGTTGTTCTCGTCTGCCAAAGTGGTGGTGACTTGCCACGGGTTAGATTGGCAACGAGCCAAGTGGGGAAAGCTTGCAAGTTCTTCAATTCTTCTAGGTGAAAAAGTAGCCGCTTCATGCGCTCATGAGATTGCGGTTGTATCAGAATCGCTGCAATCTTACTTCTCAAAAACCTACGATCGCACCTCGGTTTATGTTCCCAATGCTCCGGCAACTTATGCGGCTTCAGACCCTGATTTTGCCTGGGGCCGCTCGTTAGGGTTAACGCCAAAACGCTATATTTTATTTTTAGGTCGAATGGTTCCTGAAAAGTGCCCAGATCTAGTGATTCAAGCCTTTCAAGCCCTCAAACTACCGGGCTGGAAACTAGTTTTAATTGGCAGTGATTCCTCGTCTGCCTACAAAGCGCGGCTGCTAGAACTGGCAGACAGCCACCCCGATATCCTGTTTGGTGGAGAGCTTTTGGGCACGCGGCTTGCAGAAATTGTGAGGGGAGCCGGGTTATGTGTGCTACCTTCGGACGTAGAAGGACTACCGATGGTGATGTTAGAAGCCATGTCAGAAGGCATTCCGATCGTGGCTAGCGATATCCCTCCGCACCGACATTTGCTTGGCAACAACCGAGGCGTGCTTTTCCGGAGAGGCGATTTAGCCTCCTGTATTCAGAAGATAGAGTGGGCAATCTGTAATGGGCCAGATCTTAAACTGATCGCCGATCGGGCGAAAATCTACGTACGATCAAGCTATAACTGGGAGCAGATCACAGCGACCTTTTTGAACCTGTACGAAAATGTACTGGCTCAACCTCGTCCGGCACTCGTCAACAATCCAGTCGCGGTTCAGCTAAATCAGGGTCAATCTACGTTATCGATCGAGGCAACTACGCGGTTCAAATATGTCGATAGTGACAGCACCGCTGAAGAAACTCAGCCTGTCCTATTGCCTAAAGCAGCTACGCCGCCCCCTAATCCACTCATGCCCTCACGACCGACAAACCCAACCTCAAATTCACCTGAATATTAGGCCTGAAATGCCCCACGCAGCGCCTTGTTAAGTTAACCAGCCAATTAATATTCTCCAACTGGATTTGCCTCATGAATGGGATGCCATCGCTCACGCCCGTACTAAAACGTAATTTTTGGAATGCATTTGCCACCTTTGCCGCTGTTATCGGGGCCTCAGCCTTATATCTGCGCGTCACACCTCCTGTTTATGAAAGCTCGGCTCGCCTGATTTTAGACGAACGGCGGGTCAGCGTTTCTGAGTTAGGGCAGGCACTAGCGGCTAACTCTACGGCTGGAAATGCTAGCCCGATCGCGACTCAAGCCGAATTGATCACCTCAGAGCGTGTCTTGAAGCGAGCCGTGGGGATGCTTGAGCCTAGAAGCGCCTCAGAGAAGCCTCTGCCGTCGGTGGGTGAGCTAAGTGGGGCGATCAGGGTCAAAATTGTGCCTGCTACCAGCATTCTTGAACTGAGCTACAAAAACCCAGATCCTAAATTGGCATCAGAGGTGCTAAACGCCGTCTCGCAGGCTGCTGTTCAAGAAAGTGGAGAGTCAATTCGTCAACAAGCGTCATCAGTCAGAGAATTCGTAGAAACACGAGTGCCGCAGCAGCAAGCAAACCTAGAGCAGGCTGAACTCGCCGAAAGTCGCTTTAAAGAAGCCAATGGCATTGTCGCCCTCGACGCGCAGGACACCAGTCTGGTGAACAGTCTTGCCACCATAGAAGACCAGGGCCGCACCCTCTCTGCCCAACTCGCAGAGTCTCAGCGAAAAAGTGGGCTGCTGCAAGGAGTGATCGGAGTCAACAATGTGCAAACTGCCTATCTAGCCTCGCGTGCGGGGCAAGACGATGAGCTAAAGACCTTGAGGGGCAAACTCACCGACCTCGAAGCTCAAGTCATTGATGCCCGGTCTCGCTTAGGAGATCAACATCCCGATCTGCTGGCGCTGATTCAAAAGCGAGATGAGACGCGATCGCTCTATACTCAAAGTCTGGGCCGCATTGTGCCAGGTCAACAGGGGCTAGCCTCTGGCAAAGTCGCGGCAGATGACTTGAGTCGAGCCTTAATTTCTAACTACATCACGGGTGAAGTCGAACGCAGTGCTTTGCAAGACAAGCTCAACACGGTCACCCAACAACAGCAGCCTTTGCGCGATCGCCTATCGACGCTTCCGGCCAAGCAACGTGTGTTGTCTAACTTAATGCGACGACGCGAGCAAGAAGCTGCTACCCTCAAGCTCTTGCAAAACAAGCTTGAAGAAGCTCGCGTTGCAGAGGCGCAACTGGTGAGCAATGTTCGCATTGTTGGACTAGCGTCAGTTCCTGCTGCGCCCGCCAGCCCCAAACCGTTTCTAGGGCTAATGTTAGGCAGTGCTGCTGGGGCCGTGCTGGCGATCGGGGTGATTCTCATCGGCGAGTTGCTCAATACCAAAATTGGCAGCGCCGCCGAAGCCGAATCTCAACTTAAGCTTCCTGTGTTGGGCGTGCTCACCGATCGCTTGCCTGCTCTCAAAGCGGGCCAGCTTGAGCGCTTCTTAAACAACCCGGCGGCGGTCGAACCCTACCGGAGACTGCTCAAAACCCTAGAGCTTAACAGCAGCGACCCGTTGAAGTCAGTCTTAATCACTAGCAGCGTGGCTGGCGAAGGGAAATCAAATGTGGCGGCACGGCTAGCGATGGTGGCGGCCATGCTGTCTCGACGCACGCTGTTGATCGATGCTGACTTGAGCCATCCCTTACAGCATCAGTTTTTTGATGTGCCTGACCAACCTGGTTTGACCGATGCGGTCAGTGAGAATCTGCCGTTGCAGTCGGTGGTGCTGCCAACGGCGATCGAGCATTTAAGTCTGTTGCCCCACGGTCAGTGGTTTAACCGTCCGGCGCAGGTGCTAGAAGCTTCAGCGATGAAAACCTTGATGACCCAAGCGATGGCTCAATACGATTTGGTGATTATTGACACTTCGCCTGTGAGCCGATATGCAGATGCGATGACGCTCAACGAATATACCGATGGCATGGTTTTAGTGGTGCGCCCAGAGTTTACGCCCAAAGCGATCGCGCTTCAGACCACCGCAGATCTGCAAAAAAGTGGTTCCTCAGTCTTGGGAACGGTAGTGACTGCGACCCCAGACCCCGCTGCCAACGATCGTTCAAATCCCTCTAACACTCCTCAACTGCCGACCAAAGATTTCTCACGTCGAAACCCGCTAGGCTCTACGGTCTGAGCGCTCTCTCTCCATGACGGTTTATCTTCTTAAAGCTCAAACCATGAAAACTACTGGACTTCTCGTTTGCACTGCTCTGTCGGGTGCGATCGCCCTAGGCATGACCGCCCACCCTGGATTGGCTCAAACTCAAGGGCTAGATCTGCCTGCTGATGTGCAGGCCACGACTCCGCTTAAAGCAGGTGATCAACTGCGTTTAACGGTGGCTGGGTTTCCTGATCTGTCGGGTGATCAGATCATTTTGTCGGATGGAACGATTCAGCTACCGTTGGCTGGGTTAATCAGGGTTGCCCGACTGACTCCGGTGCAGGCGGCGACTCTAGTAACTGAGTCTCTGCGCCCTTATGTGCGTCGCCCGCAAGTCGCCTTGTCGCTGTTGAGCCTCAGCCCCCTGCGGGTTAGCGTCACGGGCGAAGTGCTGCAACCTGGGCCGCGGTTGTTAAATCCGTTTGTTCAACAAAATCAACTCAATCGAACGTCGGTGGGTGGCTCTCAGAGCAGCAGCCCCGTGACAGCCAGCGATGCGCTGATTTTGGCAGGGGGCATCACGCCGACCGCAGACCTCCGCAACATCATTATTCGTCGGCTTGTTCCCAATAATCGCATTGCTGCAAACTTTGCCCCGTCGTCGCTCTCTTCGCCGTTTCCCCCGTCTTCTCTGTCTTTGCCGCCTTCTTCGTCTCCAACACTAGTGAGAACTGAGATCAAAGTAGATCTGTGGAAAGCGGTGAAGAGTGGCGATCTGACGGCAGATGCCCGAATCTATGATGGGGATGAGATTATTGTTCCGCCTGCCCAACTCAGCACCCCTGATCAGCAAGCGCTGTTGACTTCGACGATCGCGCCCACCAAAATTACGGTGCAGGTGACGGGAGAGGTAAATCGGCCGGGGCAAACCGACGTTGCACCTAATGCTAGGGTGGCTGAGACGATCGCGGCGGCAGGTGGCCCGACTGATAAAGCCGACAAACGCTCGATCGATCTATTTCGGATGTCTCCTGATGGGCAGCTAGAGCGTCAGACCTTTGACTTTGATAAGCCCTCTGTTTCGCTGAGAAATGGTGACTTAATTGTGGTCAAAAAAACGGGATCTAGTAAGTTTTTTGATACGCTAGGTCGAGTTTTGATTCCGTTTTATCCCATTACTACCATTCTGAACTTGCTTAAATAGATCACCCTGATTTCTAGACTCTACTCTTGGCTGAATTAGTTGTTTCGATAAAAAAGATTTTGTAAAGCAGTAGTGAAGGCTTGATTAAGCTAGTTGAAAATACTGATCTATCTAAGTCTCGTGTGAGATAACTGGTTGAGACTACTAATGTAGTTTTGACGGTTGACTCAATCCATGTTCTGACTTGACATCTGGGTTTTCAAGAGCTTCGTCAAGACTTAGTTTGTTCCTGCAAATCTTACTCAGTTGATATTGTGCTAGATGAAAAAACCGAAGTGTTGCGACGCTGCGATCGCAGCCGGAAACGCTCAAAAAGACGCGCAATTTTTTGCCCGATCGACGGAAACCACCTGGATAGCGTCAGCCCCAAACATTCGCTGTTTGCCGATCTCTCTGAGCAACTGCAAGCCCGCGGAGTCAGTCGCAAAAGCGCTCTGCTGCTGATGTCTAATCGATCAACCGTCTCCCTAGATGGAGAGTGGCTAGAAGCATTTTGGTGCCAAGAGTGCCACAAAACTCAGTGGTATCATGTACACAAAACAGGGCCTCGCTCCTATCAGTTGTCTATTCCACCCACAGAGCTTTGGCGGCAGGCCCAGGGCGTTCTTGACCCCAATGGCAACCCTTCGGTTGGTGAATTCACGCGGCGACAATCGCGGATGCCGGGATGCAATGGCTCTAAAGATTTTAAGTTTATCTAAGTTTGCAGAATACACCGTTCACCTAGGTGGTGGAGAGTGTCAAAAATTGATTCAATTCACGACTTAAGATGCCGTGAATTAGAGAGAACATCATCAGAGAAATTTCATGATCAATTTAGGGCGCTTAGTTGGGATTTTTGGAGTCTTAATCGGCATTGTAGTGGGCTTTCAGACTGGAACCAAGCCTCTCTATGTCGGTCTGTTTTTGGTGGCTCCTGTCCTGATCGCTTTTTTCTTCAACAGTTTTGAGATAGCCGTACTCGGACTTTTAATTTTAAGAAGTGCCCTCGATCCGTTTTCTGAAAAAGGTGTGACGGGTGCGTTTGCGATCGGGCTTTCTGCTTTAACAATCATCTATGTCGTGACTCGCCTGCTGGCAAAACAGAAGGTAGAAATTGACGGCTTCTGGTGGTTTTTTGCAGGCTGGGTTGCCCTTCAGGGAGTGTGGGTGATCTTGCTGCCGTTGGGTGGCTCAGAGTTGGGAGTTGAGCGCCTGCCTGAAGCCATGCGGGAGTGGGTGCGAGTCTCTAGCTGGGTTATGTGTTATCTGCTCACCTTGCAGCTAAAAGATCGCCTCCCTCCAGAGAAGTTTATCAATCGGCTCTTTCTAGCTCTGATTGTTCCTTTGACAGCAGCGCTGCTTCAACTGATCATTCCGGCTCACTTTCTGCCGTCATTTTTGGCTGTTAATCAAGGACAACAGGATTCGCGAATCAACGGCACCCTGGGCTTGTCCAATACATTTGCAACGTTTCTGATTTTTTTTATTGGGTTAACTTATTGGAAGATCACCAATACCAAACAGCGTCTCCCTTGGGTCATGTTGATGATTCTCCTTGTGTTCTTTCTAGTGAGCACAAAGGTGCTGATTGGCATTGCGATGCTGGTTGTGCTGATCGCGGCTCTAGTGTTGCCTCGACTCAATTTTGCCAATCTAGTTGCGGCGCTGGTGTTGATTTCGTTAATGTTTGGTCTGTTTTCGAGCACTGAGTTTGGCAGGGGACGATTGGCCTCGATCGCTGAAACTCCCTTGTTCAATTCACAGATTGATGCGTCTCGTGCGGTCTTGTTGGCGGCATCAGACAACAATAGTTTTAACTGGCGAATTGCTCAGTGGACTTCACTAGTTGGCCATTGGCAACATGCTCCGGTGCTGGGCTATGGGCTGCAAACTAGTAATTCGTTTGGGCCGATGTTTGCTTGGGCGCACAATGACTATATTAGGGTGCTGGTTGAAGAAGGCTTTACCGGGCTGGCTCTCTATCTATCATTTTTTGGAGTACAGTTTGTTCGATTGTTCCAACTGATCCGGTCTCCTTTTACGACTCTTTCACAGAAACGATTTTGTTCTGTGTTGGTTGCCTTTTTGCTCGCTGCGATGGTGGGCATGTTAACCGAAAATATTTGGAGCCATACGACGCTGTTTTTTTACTGGTTTGCGCTGTTAGCGATCGCGGATTGGAATTGGGAAAAACTCCCGATCGAGGCGACCTCAAAACCGGAAGCGCGACTTGCCCATTTTAGATAGCGATCGATCTTCTGCTGAACATTAAGGGCACACCTCACGATCGGGGTGGCTTTGCAAATAGGGTTGCAGTCGATCGCAGCCTTGCTTTAAGAGGTCGTCTAAATCCAGGTTCCACACTGCCACGCCTTGACGATCGCTGCTGCTGACTAGCGTTTTGCCGTCTGCGCTGAAGTTGACACTTTGAGGGCGATCGCGGCTGCCGCTGAGGGTTTTGAGCAAACCCGTTTTGACATCCCAAAGCTTTAGGGTCGTGTCGGCGCTGCCTGAGGCAAGCATTTGACTATCTGAGCTAAAGCTGAGGCTGGTTACTGCATCACTGTGTCCGCTAAAGGTCTGGCTGAGAGTGACTTCTGGGCTGGGTGTGGCATCGTGAAGCGTCCAAAGTTTGAGGGTGTTGTCCCAACTGCCAGACGCGATCGAGTGACCGTCGGGGCTAAAGGCGATGGCCGCGATCGCGAGTTGATGCCGTCCAACGACAATCGACGCAGGGCTGTCACCTACCCAAAGTCTGAGGGTGTTGTCATAGCCGCCCGATGCGAGAAGTCGCCCATCGGGGCTAAAGCGCACGGCGGTAATTTCGTCGGTGGGCCCGGTTAAGGTTCTGAGTTGCGATCCGGTGGACACGTTCCAGAGTTTGATGGTTTTGTCGGCGCTGCCGGATGCGAGAAGTTTGCCATCGGGGCGAAAGCTGAGAGCGGTGACGCGATCGCGATGTCCGGTTAAGGTTCTGAGTTGCGATCCGGTGGTCACGTTCCAAAGTTTGATGGTTTTGTCGGTGCTGGCAGACGCAATCAGGGTGCCATCGGGACTGAATTCTAAGGCTGTAATCGGGGCGGTGTGTCCCTTAAACGCGATCGCTAAGGGTTGGATGGTTCCGTGATTTCGTCGCCAAAGCTGAATGGTTTTGTCATTGACGGCGGCGATCGTCTGACCGTCGGGGCTAAGACTGGCGATCGACAGCCCACTATTAGGTGGCGTGAGGTCGGGCACTCGCCACAGTCTGGCGGTTTTGTCGGCGCTGGCAGTCATCAAAACGGCTCCATCTGGGCTAAATCGAACGCGGGTAATCTCGGCTGAGTGGGCCGCGGCTGCTTCGGTGGTGCGCGAGGCGCTAATCGTGTGCAGCAGTTCTCCATTTAAGCTCCAAAGTTTGATGGTGCCATCAGCCCCCGCCGTCGCTAGCGTTTTGCCCTGGGGATGAAAGCGGCTATCATTTACCTGATCGGTGTGCCCGGCAAAGGTTTGCACTAACTGCCCCGTGAGTGACCAAAGTTTTGCGGTTTTATCGGCGCTGGCAGATGCGATCAGGGTGCCATCGGGACTGAAGCTGAGGGCAGTGATCCGATCGCGGTGTCCTACAAAACTCTTCAGCGATCGGCTATTTTTGCCGTCAGTTGGCCAAAATTTGATGGTGCCGTCTTCCCCAGCAGACACTAAAGTTTTGCCATCAGGGCTAAAGCGAATGCTGTTTACCCAGCCTTTGTGACCTTGAAATGTTTGCATGGGGGTGTTGCGATCGAGCCGCCAAAGTTTAATCGTGCCGTCTCGACTGGCGCTGGCTAACCTTTGACCATCGGGGCTAAACTGCACATCGGTTGTCCAGTCTTGATGTCCGGTTAAGGTTTTTAAGAGGGTTCCGTCTTGATTCCACAGTTTGATGGTTTTGTCGGCGCTGGCGGTTGCTAACGTGTTATTAACCGGACTAAATGTAACGGCGTTGAGGCGCTCCTGAGTTTTTATTTCTCTAATCCAAGTGCCGTCATTTTTCCATAGCTGAATTGTTTTATCGTCACTGACCGTAGCGATTAAGGTTCCATTATTATTTATATTAATATCATTGACTTTTTGACTGTGTTTTTCTAATCGGTTGAGTTCTTGAGTGAGATCGAGCGCCTGTTGGAGAGTAGCAATTGTTCCCATGCGAGAAGTCATCGCGATCGGATTCCAGACCTGAGCCATTTTTTTGATCTGCTGTCCTGCTTTGACTCCTGCTATCAAGGCTTCTAGCTGATGATTAGACGATAACAGCGCCTCAGAAGAAGCTGCTAAGGCTTCGATCGTGCGAAGTTGGGCATTGCGCTGCTGCCAATAGGAAAAGCCTGCTAATCCCGATGCTGCGATGCCTAGCGCTCCGATCACGATCGCGGTCATCTGCGCTCTGCGGAGTCTGCGTTTGACTTCTGTTTGTTCGCGCTGGCGTTCTTTAAAGCAGGCTTCAATAAATCGCTGGGTGTCTGTTGGCAACTCGTCGGTGTAGTTAACATAGAGTTCCTCAGCTTGGGCTAGTCGAATGCCGCGCAATAAAAAATCGGACTGACGATCGCTCTGCTTCCAGTGCAGGGCGGCTTGCTCGATCTGCCGCTGCGATCGTAGGCGATTGCGATTTTCTTCTAACCACCAGCGCAGCGTAGACCAATAGCGAATCAAAATTTCGTGGGCCACCTCGATCGAAACGTCGGTGGCGGAAGCATCGAGCCTAAAATCAGAAGTCTGTGGTGCTCCCTTGCTGTGTGCGTTTGGTTCATCTACTCCGATCACAATCAGTTTGGCGATCGCGAGGGCTTGAAGGGTGCGATCGACCAACGCTGCCGGATATTTTTTCACCACCAAATCGGATTTAGAGACTCGACGGCGCGTATCTTCGGTGCCTTCTCCTAGCTGAGTGAGCGATAAGAAGATCCAACGAGCACAGGCTTGAGCGTCAGGGTCTAAACTGTCATAAACGGCCTCAGCTTTGCGCTCTAAGGCACCCCGCAATCCGCCAATTTGTTGTTGATAGGCGTGCAGGGTCAGCACTCCCGATCGCCGCTGTTGCCACAGTTGTTCTAAGACAAATTCTAATAAAGGCAAGTCTCCGGCGCTGTGGTCGAGTTCTTGCAAAAGCACTTCGACTAACCCCGATTCGACCTGCAATCCGACTTGTTCGGCTGGGCGAAGAATCACGTCGCGATAGTCATTTTCGGTCAAATAAGGCGGCACCAAAACGCTCGATCGCTGCAAAATCGTCGCCAGTTCGGGAACTTCTAAACAGGGCGAAATGAAGTCGGCGCGAAGCGTAAGGATTAACTTAAAGCGATCGCTGGCATAGTTCACTGCCCCCAAAATCAGCGCTAGGAATTGTTGGCGATCGTCGGTGGCTGCTAGGGTAAATAATTCCTCAAATTGATCGATCACGAGCATAACAACAGGTTCGGGGCGCGATCGCAGCCAATAGACAAAGCCTTCTGCGCCCTGGTGCAAAATGCCTTCAATTTGCTGCTGTTGTCTGGACTGCTCTGAGTCGCTGCCAGGGTCTACTAGTCGGCGAGCCAGGGCTTCTAAGGGGCGATCGCCCGGACGCATGTGCCCAATCCACCACTGTTGACTGCCCGGCACTTGCTGTCCTTGTCGCAGTTGCGCGATCAATCCGGCTTGCACGATCGAAGATTTGCCGCTTCCTGATGCGCCCACCACCGCTAAACAGGCTTGATGACTGACTGCCTGAATCAATTGGCGAGTCAGCCCTTCTCGCCCATAAAAATAGCTAGAATCCTCTTCTGAAAAGGCTCTCAGCCCCATATAGGGGCAGAATCCTAGGTCAAAGCCTGCGGTGTCAGGGCGGCGCGATCCGACTCGTCCGGGCAACACTTCGATCACGCCTTGGGCCCCTGATAGCCAAACGTGAAGCGGCAATTCTCCCGCTAATGCTATTTGCAGTTGTGCGATCCAGCCTGCGGCTGGCAGACCGACGGGACGATCGCCCACTTTTAAGGTTTCTAGCAAGATTTGAGCAAATTTTTCAGATTCTGTCGTCGGAGATGCTGCCGCAATCAGGCATTGTCCCTGATCGTTGCCAAGCTGCAATTCTTCAATCCACTCTGATAAAGTGGTCGCGCCGGGGCAGTCTAAAACGATAATTTGCTGGGTCATTTGCGAGTGACGCAAGGCTTGGCGCAGCCACGATCGGGCGATGCGAGTCTCTCCCAAGATCAGCCAGGAATCGCCTGCGGCTGTTTCTTCAATCCGTCCGCGCAGATAGAGGAGGGCCGTAGGAGCGAGGCTGGGATGAGGCTCTGCCGATCGCAGACAGGTTTGAATAGCCTCGCGCACGGCTGACCAATCTTTGCCCGATTGCGGATAGTAGTCTAAATCAAAGCCGCCTGCCTGATGCAGCACCTTGCTCAAACTCAGCGTCGTTTGCTGGCTCGGAAGCCCGGCAATCACCAGCGCCTGGCGGGGATTTTGAGGAGAATTTGTCGTCGATCGCACGCCCAAAATCAATTCACCAATGCCCTCAACAATGCGTTTTGGCGTTTGCATGGGATACTCAGTTTGAAGCTGAGTGTTGCCGCGACTGCGCTTTTGTTGATTGATTAATCGCAACTGCTGATTGGTTTTGTCGATGTATTGCAGGGTTTGGTGATAGACATATTTATAAAGTCCGTCTGCTTCGATCGTGCCCTGAGCGTCTGCGGCCTCACCCCGCAAACCCCGCATCAGAAAGTAGGTAAACACCCCATGCCCTAGTTCAGGAAACTCCCAGGATTGTTGAGCACGATCGCACGACAGCAGGGCATAAAATCCTTGACTTTGGGCAGCGCGTTGTCCTAACACATTCATCATTTGGGCCGTGGGATTGGGCAACTCGATCGAGGCTCCTTTTGCGCTTCGCAGCGTCATGCTGCCACTGTGACAAGCATCGAGCCAAATCACCTGCTGACGGGCTGCACACTGCCCCAACAACTCCAACAATTCTGCAACCCCTAACCCGGTTTCTAACAAGTTGTCTTTTTGAGTATCGGCTAAACACAACACCGCTTGTTGAGTGCGATCGTCCAGCACACCATGCCCCGAAAAGTAGACCAGAACCGTGTCTTGAGGCTGCGCGTCTGTGACCATCTGCTGAAGCGTTTGCCGCACCGATGCTAAATCAGGCACCGCTGCCCCAAAGTCATGATGAGTGCGAATTTCTCGCTGAGGAAACTCTTGAGTCGCCTCGGTGAGCGCGTCAGCTAACCCCTGACAGTCGAGGGCAGGATAGTGCAGCGAAGGCAGATGAGTATCTTGGTAGTGATTGACCCCGACCAGCAAAATCCACAGTTTGGCTTTGCCAGTTTCGAGGGGAAGAGTGGGTCGGCTAATAGCGCGGGGCATAGTCGGCGGGGTGAGGATAAAGGTGGAATTTATTTACGATCGATGCCGTAAGTGTAGTCAAACAATTGAGCAACTTGACGACGCAGACCCGCCGGAGGATAAAGTTTTGACGTTAGCTGAGTCGTCGCATATTGGTCAGCGCTGACGACAACTCGACGAGCATCGACTTGAGAAAGTTGCCCTTGTTTAAACCCACTGATCACCTGCTCTAGTCCTTTGCTATAGTCCGTAATGTTGTGAAAATTGAATTGAGGCTGATTAGCGCTAGCTTGAACAGAGTCGGCTTGGGGAGTAACAGCGATCGTCGGCAGTGAGATCGGCGCTTGCAGCGTCAACACATACACACTATCGGCAGGAAGCTGCACAATCCGAATATTTTTAGGCGAGGTCATGCCGCTGAGAATGCCGATCGCGCCCCCAATCATGCCACCTTGATCAAACGCCGAGGCTTTGTGTGATTCGCCCGCCGTCGCTCCCATCACCGCTCCAAACAGATTTCCCAACATGCCGCTATTTTCACGGGCCCGATCGGCCCCGCTCTGCTGAGTAATCGTGTTTCCTGGAATCACTGCACTCATGGCTTGAATTGCCACAATTTGACCTCTTACCACAATGGATTCTGCCACAATTTTTGCGCCGCCGTTTTCAGGCTTGAACTTGATGGTGACAGGCGTATTCATCGGCACGACTTCATTGCCCTGTGAATCCATCAACGGCTGCGCGAGAGGCACCGTCATCGGATAATCTTGCTTTTGTCCTACATCTACCGCGATCGCCGCCGGAAGCTTGATCACTACGCCCGCCGTCTGAGGAATCATCGCGCCTTGGCGAGTGGTTGTCGTCGTCGTTGTGGAAGTGGTGACCATGACCTCAGCCGCCGCCGCAGGCAGAACAACCGGAGCAGAAACCGAGAGCAACAAAGCCAGATTTAACAGAGTGCGAACGTTCATGGAAGTGTCTCCTTTGGTTGAAATGGGTTGTAACCCTTACACCTCATCCATAGGGAGCACATTCAAGATTTATGCAAGAGATGCAAAATCTCCCCCGATCGCGCATCCCCGTAGGGGCATGGCACGCCATGCCCCCTCGCGTCGCCCCAACCACCGTCCCCTCAAATCCCTCCCAACCACCGCCCCCCGCAATCGCCCAACCAGACCGAACCCAGTACCCCATCCACAAAAAAAGTAGGAGCACCCAATTAAGGACTCCTACTTGCAAACTCAGTGAACAGCGATCGAGACAAGACTCTCAAACTTAGGTTAGTGCTGGGGTGTATACCACTGAGTCAGGTTGTTAACAGCCCCCGATCGTCGTTGAGCGTTAAACAAATCAACCGCCGTCTTGTTGTTGCTGTCATTGATTTTGATTTGAGCATCAATTCCATAGCGTGAGGTGGTGTTGTTCTCAGAGTTCATCTCTTTTGCCGTTTTGTTGGTGTCCAGTGTTGTAATCACCACCGCCGCCGCAGCGTTGTTGGAATCGCAATCCTTGCCAACCACGACTGTTGAAGAATCGCGATTGTAAGAACTGGATTGACGCGACGAGCTAGCTTGCTTAGACGAGTTCCCCCGATTGTAAGAGCTAGAATTGCTAGAATTGCTAGAATCATTGCTCTGAGCTTGACCCCCACCACTGGCACCAAAGATGCCAAGAATGTTGAAGCCACCGCCACCGCCATCTTTGTTGCTGCTGTTGCTCGACTGGCTGCTGGCATTTTTGCCCGACGCTGAACTGCTGTTAGCGCTAGAGTTGTTGCGAGCCGAGCTAGAGCTACCGTGGTTGTTTTGGGTGTTAGAGCCTAACCCCACATCGCTACACTGAATCTTGCCCGCCAGTTGACCAAATAGAGCCGAATTGTCATCTGCACGAACGGCGCTAACAGGCAACAAAGACGTGAACAAAGCCGAAGCGAGAACCAAAGAGCTAGAGAGTTTGACGAGTTTCATTGTAGTGATCCTTTAGGTGAGTGTGTTTGTGAGGTGTGAACCTCTTACACTCTCTGAATAGGGATGGCACGATCGGGTTATGCACCCTCCCCAAAAGATTTTTTGAGATTCCAGATACGGCATTCCGCCTCACCCCTCTCAGCCCTGCAAGTTACAATAGGTGAACTACCGTCTCAACAGTCCTAGCAGAGAGGCTTTTCATGCAATCTCCCACCTTGTTAATCTCCAAAGAACTGCCAAGTTTGACCTATCAGTCTACGCCCGATCGCTTCGATGAAACGTGGGAGGCTCCGCTATCGACGCTTTTGGGGTTGGGGCGTGCCGCAGGTGCCGACTTTATTGAGTTTTTTCTAGAGCGCGTCAACTATATTAGCTGCATGGCCGAAGACGACACGATCACCAGCATTTCGCCCCGTCTCTCGACGGGTGCCGGGGTGCGGGTGTTTCGCGGCAAAGCCGATTGCTATGTCAGCACCAACGATCTCTCGTTCAATGGGCTAAAGACTGCCCTTGAAAAAGGCCTGTCCATCATGGGATTGCAGCTTCCGGCTCCCAATTCCTATGTGCCAGAAACCAACCTAGAATTACTCAGAGACTATGCCGTTAAAAAGGGCAAAGATTCCTGGTTGGCTGACTGTAGCTCTATGCGGGAAATGGGCGATGTCTTGCTAGCGGCAAACGGTCAGTTAGCGACCCAAGCCCAGTTTGTGCAGTCTCGGCGGGCAGTCTACTTCCGCGATTGGCAAGAAGTTTTAGTCGCCTCTAGCGATGGCACCTTTGCGCGAGATATTCGCCTCTCGCAGTCGGTAGGCTATAGTCTGCTGTGTGCCGATGGCGCTCAACGATCGTCGATTAATAAGCGAGTTGGCAGCACCAGCGAACCCGGTTTCTTGAGAACCTGGAACTATGGCAAAGATGCCGAAGAAGTAGCTGATTCTGCCTCAAAGATGCTCTATGCGGACTATGTAGAGTCGGGCAACTACCCGATCGTCATGGCTAATGAGTTTGGCGGCGTGATCTTCCACGAAGCCTGCGGTCACTTGCTCGAAACGACGCAAATCGAGCGCAAAACTACGCCCTTTGCCGAGAAGAAAGGCGAAAAGATTGCCCACGAAAATCTCACCGCTTGGGATGAAGGACTAACCAGCGATGCCTTTGGCACGATCGACATGGACGACGAAGGAATGCCCGCCCAGCGCACTCTGCTGATTGAAAACGGGATTTTGAAGAACTTCATCGCCGATCGTGCGGGTTCAGTTCGCACGGGAAACCCCCGCACGGGCAGCGGTCGTCGTCAAAGCTATACTCACGCAGCGGCTAGCCGAATGCGGAACACCTACATCGCGCCGGGCAACTACTCCGTTGACGAATTGTTTGCCTCGATCGACAAAGGCATCTATTGCAAAAAAATGGGCGGCGGCAGCGTCGGCGCAACGGGACAGTTCAACTTTGCGGTAGACGAAGCTTACTTAATCGAAAATGGCAAACTCACCAAGCCGCTTAAAGGTGCAACTCTGATTGGTGAAGCCACCGAAATCATGAACAAGATTTCCATGTGTTCTAACGATTTAGGGCTAGCGGCTGGGTTCTGTGGCTCTGTGAGCGGCAGCATTTACGTCACGGTCGGACAGCCTCATATTAAAGTCGATTCGATCACGGTTGGCGGTCGATAACGTCTTGCATTCTTCGACAGAGACCTTTTGTGTGGAAGGTTTCTACGCAACTCTTTTTAACGTAAAGAACTCCCATGCCTAAAATTGACGACATTGCATCCTACGCCAAAGACTCGGCTCACAAGTTGGGCATCAAAAAATACGATATTTATGGGTCAGCGATCGACGAGACCAGTGTTCAGGTCGATCAAGGTGAACCGCAGCAGATGAAAGCCTCGCAGCGATCGAGCGTCACCGTTCGGGTTTGGAACGATGAGCACTCAGTTGGGGTGACTTCGACGACCGATGTTGACCCGATCGGGCTAGAACTCGCCCTCAAAACGGCTCACGAAGCCAGCTTTTTTGGCGTAAAAGAAAACGTGCCAGAATTCAGTCCTGAAGCGACGGCTCCCACCGCAGCCCATGCTGAGGTCAAAAATCTTCAAGTGCCCGTTGCTAAACTGCTCGAAACCCTCGTCGGCGCAGAGAAAGAACTGCTGGCAGCCCACCCCGCGATTAAAGGCGTTCCCTATAATGGGTTGGCGCAGCGAGACCTCGATCGCTTCTATCTCAACAGCGACGGAGCCGTGCGCCAAGAGGGTCACTCTTACGCTTCTCTCTATCTTTATACCAAAACTGAGGAGGAGGGCAGAAAGCCGCGCAGCGCCGGGGCGTTTCGGGTCAGTCACGGGCTAAATGAGTTAGATATCAACGGCTGTCTCAAAGAAGCGGCTGAGAAAACCATCAGTCATCTGAATTACGACAAGGTGAAAACGGGCAAATATCGGGTCGTCTTCTCGCCCGAAGCCATTCTCAGCTTGATTGGCGCGTTTTCTAACTTATTTAACGCTCAGAGCATTCTCGACAACCAAAGTCTTTCGACTCCCGAATCCCTAGGAACTCAGATTGCATCACCCTTGCTCTGTCTCTGCGATGATGCGCTCCATCCTCAAAACGTGGGCGCAGAAACCTTTGACGGAGAAGGCACCCCAACTCGTCGCGTTCCGTTGATCACCAACGGCGTGTTGTCGGGCTTTTTGCACAGTGCAGGCACGGCTAAACGCTTTGACGCGCAACCTACGGGACACGCGAATATGGGGTCTAAGATCACGGTGAGTCCTCACTTTTATCACATTTTTGCGGGCGATGCAGCCCAGCAAGACTATAGTCTAGACACGGCGGATAACGTGATTTTGATTGATGATTTGAGTGCTCTTCATGCTGGCGTGCAGGCGACTCAGGGATCATTCTCGCTGCCGTTTGATGGTTGGCTAGTGCAAGACGGCAAGCGCACTAGCGTTGAGTCGGCGACGGTGGCAGGCGACATTCGTGAACTGCTGAAGTCGATTATCTATGTCGAGAAGGAGCTAGAGTTTACGGGGTCTGGGGTTGCGCCTAGAGTCTGGGTAGACGAATTATCGATTACAGGCGAATAGTCTTTTTGCGAAAAGTTTTACTCAATTAAGCCGGGTGGAGGCGTGATCTCTATCCGGTTTTGTTTGAGGTCTACGATCGGCACAATGGCCATCACAAACGGAATCAAAACTCGGCTTTTTGAGTCTTCTCGCTGCACTTCTAGCAAATCATTTCCGGCTGACAAGATATCGACCACCGTTCCGACTCGTTTTTGTGTCGCTTGATCAAACACTTGCAGCCCGATCAAATCAGCCACATGAAACTCACCGAATTCTAATTCTGGGCGATCGCTGGCCAAGACCAAAATTTTGCTGCCTCGCAGAGCCTCTGCCTGTTCGCAGGTTTCGACCCCGGCAAACTGGACGATATATAAGCCTTTGCCATCGAGATAGCGACCTTTGACGAGTTGGATTTCTTCGGGCTGGGCGGCGTGCGATCGCAGAATCCAGCGTTTGCCTGGCTCTATAAATCGCTGCGGAAAGTCTGAATCGGGATAAACCCGCACCTCGCCCTTTAAGCCTTGAGTCGAGACAATTTTGCCCACTTCGAGAAAGGGTGACTGAGAAGGAGAAGTCTGCACAGAACAATATTGCGGATAGGATTCATCTCCTATTTTGCAGCGATCGCTCCCTCATGCGCTCAATCACTCAGAAATTTGTTGAAATCGCCTGCACGGGGCAGGTGGGAATGCACTGTTCGCAGACAATGCAGCGAGATCGCGTAAACGTCAATTTAAACGACTGTGGATCGAGCGTCAGCGCCTCCGTGGGGCAGACTCCGGTACACAAGCCACAATCGACACAGGCGACTTCATCGATCATGATTTCGCGACTCGCAAACGACACGCCAATATCTTGCGATCGCATCCACTCGATCGCGGCATCTAGCTGATCAATATCTCCGGATAATTCCACAACGAGCTTGCCAATTTGATTGGGGGCAACCTGGGCGCGAATAATATTGGCGGCGACATTATAATCTTTTGCCAATCGGTAGGTGACGGGCATCTGCACCGATCGCTTCGGAAACGTAAGCGTGACTCGTTTTTTCACAGTGAGTAAGTTGGCAAGTCCTCTGCTTATTGTATAGAGTGAGTCTAGATCGGGGGAAATCAAATCGTTACACCCCAGAAGTCTCTATGTGAGGACTACTGAATGATTTGTGTCCATTATGTTCCCTTTGTATAAAGATTAAGTAAATACCCTAGTAGTGGTGTGAACGTCATAGCAAACTAAGCTGTGCACCAAACTCTAGGGCTTCTGGGCTATGCCACTGGCATATATCAGATTGCTTTGTTGATTCTACCAATAGTGATTTTGTCGATCGTACTCCAGGGGAACCTACCAAACACCTCAAACTTCATGGAGTAAATTGTCTGATGACCGCTTTATCTATTCGCAAAAATTTTCTGCTGGCCGTTGCAGGTGCGGTGGTTGCTGCTCTTAGCACTGCAAACGCCTCTCAAGCTCTCTCCTTAGTCACGAGCCGTTCTGACCTGGGAGAGAATGACACTCTAGATTGGAGCGTTCTTGGTTCATCGTTGAGTTCGGTTTCCAGCCCATTCACAGTTAGTTCTACAGGTGGCAACACCATAACGGGTAGCATTCCCTATAATAACTCCCTTCAAAGACTTGACCAAGGCAGCGGATGGAATGGGAATTTTGCGCCCGGTGATGCCGTTTTGTGGACAAACAACAATCCGGGGCCATTGCAGTTAAATTTCTCTCAAGCGATACGCGGGTTCGGAACGCAGATTCAACAAGATTCTTTTGGCTCGTTCACGGCGGTAATTGAGGCGTTTAACAGTAGCGGAACTAGCCTCGGCAGTTTTACGCTACCTGGCGATTCCACCAGTGCTGGCAATAACTCAGCCATATTCATCGGGGTTCTCAGTGACAATTCTGATATTGCTAAACTACTGCTCAATGTTCAAGACAGCCAAAATTCTCCCCAAGACTTTGGAATTAATAAGGTTTCCTTCAACACCACTGGGGGCACTGCAATTCCTACACCTGCTTTGTTGCCAGGGTTGATTGGGTTGGGTCTGGGGATCTTGCGAAAGCGCAAAACTGAGGCGACTGGCAGCAGTGAAGCTTAATCAGTGACTCTCGAACCTGTCCTACTTTGTTAGAGGGATGGCAGATTTCTAGGGTGACATCAGCTTTCTGATCAAAACACAAAAGGCCAAGAGTAAACCTTCCTTTACCCTTGGCCTTTTTTTGTGAAGTTAGAGAGACGATCGCTGTTGAGTCACGATCGTTAATCTCTATCAATAGCGATATTAGCTCTCGGCTTTTACAGACATTGCCGCAGCTTTACGCTTGCGAAGCACCCCAAACCCTAAACCAATCAACCCTGGCAAGAGTGCAGGAGTCGGAATGGCGGTAGAGGTAGAGGTCACAGACACGTCATCCAGTCTGAAATAAGCTGGATCTTGCTGAAAGGCGAAGGTCAACGGAGTCGAAGTTGCGGTTGCAACAAAGCTAGCACCGTACTCTAAAAACGGCAAAGCTGGATAATTGTTTGGCAGAGAGAAGGTAGTTGAGCCAACCGAAACGGAAAAGTTGTTTGGGTTTCCGCCATCATTCTTTAAGAAGTAGCTGAGATTGTAGGTTTGACCCACAATGGTTGTCAGCGCCTGTGACAAAAAGCCTTTAGACCCGATCGAACCCAAAAAAGCTCCAAATTTGCCACTGTTGGCAGAAGTGGAGTCAACACCTGTAAAACCAAGGTTGCCTGATTGAGTCCAGCCTGAGAAATTGCCTGTCTCAAAGCCGCCGTTGGTTACCAGGTTCATTGCTTGAGCCGGGTTTAGTGCGCCCAAGGTGAGGCAGGTAGCGCCCGCGGCAATGACAGACAGTTTTTTTACGTTGCTCAAAGTCGTCATGAGTTGAATGATCTCCATAAAGGTGAAGTGGTTTGGTAGACCCCTCTTGGAGATGCCCCAGTAAGTTCACCCAATTAATTAGGCTCACTGAGTGTCATTCTTACCTAGACTTACTTACTTTCATAGAGGTATTGATTACATTTACAGAAAGTTCACACAAGACCTGTCGTAAAAACTCTAGCCTTCCCCGAATCCACTAAAATTTAGGGGTAACGACTGGTGACCTACCCATGGCGACGACTCCACCTAGCTCCAATGCTGCCCTTTCAGAAAAGTCAACCACCGCTACGCAGTTGAAAAACTTTTTGATTGTGCTGGCGGCGATCGCGCTCACCGTGGCCATTTCTTTAGGACTGAAGACCCAAACCACTGCCGTTTCTCTGAGTGCGATGGCAAAAGCAGCCGTGCCGATCGAGGTGGCCCTCGCCAATGGCAAACCGACGTTGATGGAGTTTTATGCCGATTGGTGCACCAGTTGTCAGGCAATGGCTCCGATGCTGCAATCGCTCAAACAGACCTATGGCGATCGCGTTAATTTTGTGATGCTCAACGTCGATAACGAGAAATGGCTCCCCGAAATTCTCAGCTATCGCGTTGATGGCATTCCGCATTTTGTCTATATGAAGTCGGGAGGTGCGGCGATCGGGCAAGCGATCGGAGAGCAGCCCCGCCCCATTCTCGACGCTAATTTAGTGGCGCTGTCTGAAGGCAATAGTCTGCCCCATGCCCAAACTACTGGACAAACCTCTGCCTTTTCGACCCCTGTTGAAACCAAAGAAAGCGCTGCTGACCCTCGCGGTCATGGCAGTCAGGTCGTTGGTCAAAGCTGACGATCGCTGACCCTAAAAAGGGACTGGCGCAGTTAAAACATTTGTACTATAATAATGGGAAATTGAATAAGCTTTCTAAAAAGCTAAATCGGGCGACTTCACTCCTCGTCTGATTAAAAGTCACCCATAATAAGATGATCAACCTGTTTATCTCTATATACAATAAACCCCAAGAGAAAATAACTCAGGGAATAAGAGACTTGAGTGCTGTTGGATTCAATTATTAAAGGCAGATTACGGCATGTCAATTATTGCCCTCAAAGCTTGGTATCTTCAGGAATATGAGCCGATTCGAGATCTTGAAAAACGTCCTCATGATCTGCGATTGAGCAAAAATAGCTTGTTAAAGTCTGGCCTGCGGGCAGATTTTTTAGAAGACAGCGAAGAGGTGAAAACGTCTCTCTGGTTTCAGCGCTATCTAGAGGGCGAAACGGTCGAGTTTTATATTGAGGGCAGTGGCGGCTACGCGATTTCTAACATCGATTTGCGAAGTCACGAGATTTATTTTTCAAAGCAAGAAGTGATGGCGCACTTAGAGCCAACGATTTTTTTGTGCTATCAAACTGAATATTCTGAGTCGAGTGAGCTGCTGCGAGAAGAATTAGACAAGATTATTGAATCGATCAATGGGCGATCGCGCCTCCCCATCACTCTGCAAGAATCTCATCGCCTCACTGATGGCCCGGTTCGTCTCACTAGTGCGCTGATGCGATCGATTCGCCAGTGCCTTTTATTTATCGCTGATGGCACCTCGATCGCGCAGATTTCTGGCTCACCTGTGCTGCTGATTCCTAGCCCTAAGGTTTGCGTCGAGATGGGCTATGCTCTACAAAGCAAGCGATCGGAGCAACTTTTACTCACTCAGATGGAGCGATCGGATCTACCCGGACAGTTTCCCTTTGATTTGCCGAGTCAAAACCGTCTGGTGTTTCAAAGACAAAGCTCAACTCAAAAAGCTCTTGCCTAAAGCGGTCGAAACCCAGCTACAGCGCTTTAATTTAATCTCTTAGAGATAAATTGAGAACTGCCGCCAAGAGAGCGTGATTTCCAGCCACTTCCAGACCATAATAGGGTCGTCGTGGTTGAGACAAATAAAATGCCTAGAACGCCGAGTGAGTTTGCTGTCTATCTCTTGTTAGAAGGCGGCCATCGCGAAGAAGTGCGGTTTGCCACTATTCAAGACTTTCAAAAGTGGTATAGCGGCGAACTGGTGCCCAAAGCGGCTTCCAACGATTTTATCAGCGTGCCCATCAAAAATATTCAAGGCGAATATATGGTGGTGCGTCCGGCAAAAGTGCTCGGCATTCGAGTCGAACCGCTCTATTCAGGCAGCGTCGATCGCTATTGAGGGAACTTAGAAAGGCTGGATTCGTCCGGCTTCTAGCTTAGATGAGTGCTTAGACAGAATGAGAAATTTGCGAATCGCTGGAGTCACTGGCTTTCTGACCCTAGTGACATTGGGGATAGGAATCAGGTCGGCGCGATCGCTGCCAACTCCAAGTCCGGCGGTTACTCCCAGTTCCGTCGCGGCTCCGACCCTTCCTCTTAGACCTGCGACTCAGCCGCCCAACGCCCTTGACGACTCACTGGGGGAGCGTTCTAGCGATCTCAATGCGTTGCTGGTCGCGATTAACCATAGCTTGCGCTATTTGCAAACCGATCAGGCAGTGCGGGCTTATCAAAACTATCCGGTCAAAGGCGTGACGCGCGATCGCGTCGATCGCAGTCTCAGACGATTTAGGCAACTTCTGCTCACGGCTGACTCTGCTCAAGAACTGCAAGCAGCGATCGGGCGAGAATTTGTCTTTTACCAAGCCACAGGCAAAGACAATCAGGGCACGGTGTCGTTTACCGGATATTTTGAGCCAGTCCACAAAGCGAGTCGAGTTCGCACCGCAGACTATCGCTATCCACTTTATCGAGCGCCCGGATTGAAAACCCCTCATCCCACCCGCCTTGAGCTAGAAGGCAAAGACGGGTTGCAAGCCAATAAAGGACTTTTGCGAGGATTGGAGTTGGTGTGGTTGCCCGATCGCTTAGAAGCCTTTCTCGTGCAGGTGCAAGGCTCGGCGCGACTGCAACTTACCGATGGCACCACGATGGCGATCGGGGTTGCGGCTCACACCAATCAACCCTACACGGGTATCGGGCGAGAATTGGTCAAAGATGGCAAACTTCATCTCGAAGATTTAAATCTTCCCAATGTGGTGCACTATTTTCAGCAGCACCCCGACGAGTTGGATGTTTATTTGCCTCGCAATCGGCGGTTTGTGTTCTTTCAAAATACTCACGGTGCACCTGCTATGGGGAGTTTAGGCGTTCCGGTGACGGCAGAACGCTCGATCGCCACAGATAAGTTTTTAATGCCAGCAGGCGCGATCGCGCTGATGCAAACTCAAATGCCAGTTTTAACGGCGAACCAATCGTTAGAACAACGCCCCGTCAGTCGATTTGTGTTGGATCAAGATACGGGCGGTGCGATTATTGGCGCGGGTCGAGTCGATATTTTTATGGGCACTGGAAAGGCGGCGGGCGATCGCGCCGGACTGGTCAACGCCACCGGACAGCTTTATTATCTGCTGCTGAAATAGATGACGAGTTCAGCCCCCAAAATCCCTACAATGGACTCAAGCTCCCAACGGTGAAGGGCATTTGTTATGACAGCAACCCAATTTTCTGAGTTTACGACCCAGACGCTTCCTGATCACACGCAGCTTCCAGAGTCAGACGGCACCTTTGTGAAAAATTTTCAAGAACACCCCCAAAGCAGCCTCTTGACTGACTCCCTTCGCCCCATGTTGCAGCAACTTCACCCCGATGGACAGTATTGCATTGGTCAAGATTGCGGCATCTATTGGCGGTTGACCGATCCCCTCGAAAAAGGAGCCGAGGCTCCCGATTGGTTTTATGTGCCTAACGTTCCTCCTCTGCTCAAGGGAGTGTTTCGCCGATCGTATGTGCTGTGGCAAGAATATGTTGCGCCCCTAATCGTCCTAGAATTTGCGTCTGGAGACGGCAGCGAAGAGCGCGATTGTACTCCCGTCACCGGAAAGTTTTGGGTCTATGAACAGGCCATTCGCATCCCGTTTTATGGCATTTATGAGTGCAGTAAAGGCACGATCGAGCTATATCATCTGGTCGAAGGCCGCTATCAGCCTATAACTGCCAACCACCGTGGACATTATCCCATTCCGCCGATGGGCATTGAGCTAGGCATTTGGCAGGGAGACTATGAATCAATGGCGCTCCCCTGGCTGCGCTGGTGGGATGGTGAAGGCAATCTGCTGTCAACGGGCGACGAACGAGCAGAACGAGAAAAGCAACGAGCGGATCGGCTCGCTGAACGGCTGCGTCAGATGGGCATTGATCCCAACGAAGTCTAACTCCAACGCTTGAACCCTGATCACCTATGGATGCCTCCCTCGATCTAACTCTGCAAATCGTCATCACTGTGATTGCAGGAATTGGTGCTCAAGTGCTGGCGGAGTTTGTCAAAATTCCTGGCATCGTCTTTTTGCTGATTTTTGGCATTCTGCTGGGGCCGAGTGCGTTTGGGGTGCTGCATCCCGATCGCTTGGGCAATGGTTTAGACGTATTGGTTGGGCTGCTGGTGGCGGTGATTTTATTTGAAGGGGGCTTTAATCTACAACTGCGAGATTTAGATCGAGTGTCGGGCAGCCTGCGGAATTTAGTCACGATCGGCACGTTGATCACCCTGGTAGGCGGCGGCATGGCGGCCCACTGGCTGAGTGAATTTCCTTGGGCGCTAGCATTTCTCTATGGCTCTCTGATTGTGGTGACGGGGCCAGTGGTGATCAATTCGCTGCTGCGGCAGGTCAACGTCGATCGCCAAGTTGCCACCCTGCTAGAAGGCGAAGGGGTCTTGATCGATCCGGTAGGGGCAATTCTAGCCGTCGTGGTGCTCAATGTTTTATTAAACGGCAACCCTGACCTGTGGACGGTAGCCAGCGATCTCGGCATCCGATTGGGCAGCGGCACCGCGATCGGGGCAGGCGGTGGCTGGCTGCTCGGCTTCATTCTCAAACGCGCCACGTTTTTATCAGAAGACTTGAGAAATTTGGTGGTGCTGGCTGGCTTGTGGGGCTTGTTTGGGTTGGCGCAGATGATTCGCAGTGAAGCGGGTCTGATGGCAACGGTGATTGCAGGCATTGTTCTCAGAGCCTCGGCCCTGCCCGAAGAACGGATGCTCAGGCGCTTTAAAGGGCAACTCACTGTGCTGTCAACGTCGGTGCTGTTTATTTTATTGTCGGCAGATTTGTCGATCGCGGGCGTTTTTGCCTTGGGCTGGGGTGGATTATTCACGGTGTTAGCGCTGATGATCGTGGTTCGTCCTCTCAGCGTTTGGATTTGCACTTGGAATAGTGATTTAACGTGGCAACAAAAGATTTTTTTAGGATGGATTGCGCCCAGAGGCATCATTGCAGCTTCCGTTGCTTCCCTGTTTGCCATTCTATTAACTCAGCGTGGCATTAACGGCGGTGATTCTATTAAGGCGCTCGTGTTTTTGACCATTATCTTAACCGTTGTTATTCAGGCATTAACGGCTCAATGGGTGGCCAATCTACTTCAGATTACGTCCAAAGATGCTACAGGCGCTGTCATTGTAGGGTGCAGTCCATTAAGTTTGTTAATCGCTCGACTGTTTCTAGAGCGTGACGAACTCGTTGCCCTGATTGATACCGATCCTGATTCTCAACCGTCAGAGTTTCAGCCGCGTCTAAAAGTGTTTATTAGCAGCGCCCTCGACACCGATGTGTTAGAAGAAGCGGGGCTTTCTAAAGTGGGCACATTTTTAGCCATGACAAATAATGGAGAAGTCAATCTGGTGGTGGCGCAGCGGGCGATCGAAGAATTCAGTCCCCCCAGAGTTTTAGCCATATTTCCTCGTGATTCCCAGGTCAGCGTCTCAAATAATCGCGTTCAACAAGCGTTTAGCTCTCAAATCTTGCTCAAGGTTTGGAACCAATATCTGAACGAAGGATCGGTAAAACTCGGTGAAACGACCTTTAAAGAAGGCAAACTTGATGAGCAGCAGGCTCATCTACGATCCCTAGTCGAAGCCGGAAGTTTAATGCCCCTGCTGATCGAGCGCAGTGGCTCTTTGCAAATCACCCCCGCAGAGGCTGAATGGCAGGTGGACGATCGCTTAATTTATTTGCTCTATGACCCCAAACCTAAGCTCTTAAAACGGTTGTCTGGGTCGAGTCAACTGCGCTTAACCTTAGAAGAATTGCCAGAAGTCGAAATTCCTATGCCTGAGCCTGTGCTGAATCTGGCGATCGAGACTGTCCAAACCTTCGCGGCTGACGTTGCCGACAGTTAGCCTAGGCTCGATCACACTCTTGGGGGAATTTTCTGACCCATCTTGACCAAAGCAGCCCAAGGGCAGGGAAACCCGATGATCAGGTTTCCCAACTCAACGCCAGATCCTCTACAGTTTGGTGCCACACTCAGGACAGAACTTGTTGCTAGCGACGTTCTTAGCCCGGCAACTGCTGCAATAAATTAGCTCAGTGGCGCGCTCTAGACTCTTACGATCGGGCAACCCCAACATCTGAGCATTGCTCTTGCCCGGAGCCACCATTGGATAGCAGTTTTCGGCTCGATTGACTCGCGCATCCAGCAGCACCGGCCCATCGTGAGCCAGCATCTCAGCCACCGCGCCGCTCAACTGGTCGCGAGTGCTAATCATCATGCCCTTAATGCCGTAGGCCTCTGCCAGCTTCACAAAATCGGGCATCGACGGCTCCATGTTAGACGACGAATAGCGACCTTCCCAAAACGCCTCTTGCCACTGACGCACCATGCCCTGCCAGCCATTGTTAATAATCACAATTTTGGCGGCAATGCCATACTGCGACAGCGTGCCCAACTCCTGCAAATTCATCTGGAAGCTCGCGTCACCGCTAATGCAGATGACTTGTTCATCTCCAACTGCCACCTTAGCCCCCATCGCTGCTGGAAGCCCAAAGCCCATCGTGCCCAAACCCGCGCTCGAAATCCAGCGACGCGGGCCGTTTTTGAGGAACTGCGCCGACCACATTTGATGCTGCCCGACATCGGTGGTGTAAAAGGCGTGGGGTGCCTGCTGCGCCAATTCGACAATGACTTCTTGGGGCGAAAGTTTGTCAGGGTAGTGAGGCACTTCGAGGGGATAATCTTCGCGCCAGCGATCGATGCGGGCTAGCCACTCGCGGGTCTGATCTGAGGTTGCAGGGTCGCCATCTTCGTGACTGCGATCGAGCAAATGAGTCAACACCTGCCGCACATCGCCCACGATCGGCACCTCAGGAACTCGCGTCTTGCCCACTTCGGCGGGGTCAATGTCGATATGAATCACTTTGGCACGAGCGGCAAATTCATCTAGTTTACCCGTGACGCGATCGTCAAATCTCGCTCCGACTGCAATCAACAAATCACACTCCGTCACCGAGAAGTTGGCGTAGGCGGTGCCGTGCATTCCCAACATTCCTACGGCGAGGGGGTGATGTTCATCAAAGGCCCCAATGCCCATCAAGGTGGTCGTCACGGGCAGTTGAAAGCGCTCTGCCAGTTCTTTAACTTCGGCGTGAGCATTGGCCGCGATCGCGCCACCCCCCACATACAGCAGAGGCTGTTTGGCGTGCCGAATCAGCTTTAAGGCTTGCCCAATCTGATGGGGATGACCTTTGACGGTGGGGCGATAGCCCGGTAGCCGCACAGCCCCGGCTCGACTGGCTCATAGTCAAACAACTCAGTGCCCACGTCCTTGGGAATATCGACTAATACCGGCCCCGGTCTGCCCGTGCTGGCGATGTAGAACGCTTCTGCGATAATGCGCCCCATGTCTTTAGGGTCGCGCACCACGTAGGAATGTTTGACGATCGGCAGCGTAATGCCGTAAATGTCGGTCTCTTGGAAGGCATCACTCCCGATCGAAGCTCTAGCCACTTGCCCTGTGATCACGACGAGCGGAATCGAATCCATATGCGCGGTGGCGATGCCAGTGACCAGATTGGTTGCACCGGGGCCTGAGGTGGCAAAACACACGCCCACTTGCCCAGTGGCGCGGGCATAGCCATCGGCGGCGTGGGCGGCCCCTTGCTCGTGTCTGACTAAAATGTGCTGGATGCCGCCGATCGCTTCTGCCTTATAAAGCTCGTCATAGATGGGCAGAATCGCTCCGCCCGGATACCCAAAGATGTGCTTAACGCCGTGCCGTCTAAGGCTATCGATGAGCGCAAAGCCACCCGTCACCCGCTGTACTGCCACTCGTTGCAATTGCACTGAGGAACCTCGCCAAACCGTCTAAGTGGATAATTTTTGTATCTAAAGATGCAATAGATAGAAACCAAGTGTAGTGCCGATTACGATCCCTGTCGAGACTCATTATTGACGATCGCGCCACAACCCTGGCTATCTCTATAGTCTAGTTAATTTAAGCGCCGATTCGATCGTCAAATTTCCTTGACATTAGCGCTGCGATGAGAATCCGGCTGATGATTGGCCGTCGGGACTGCTACAAAAAAACGTAGGCACTCTCCACAGAAAGCGCCTACGTTTGATAAAACTCTACAGAAGATTTAGTGGCTGGTTGTGATTTGCTGGCGCTCTGCCTCTAGCAAGTCAAGCAGCGTTTGATCGCCCCGTTCTTGAGCAGCTTGCAAGCGGCGCTGTAGGTTGCTCAACAAGTTGGCTTGATGCAATCGATTCAGTTCTCGCTGAGACACTCTAGTCGCAACGGGCTTTGATCGAGAGGAATGGGTCGCTTGAGTCAAGGCCGTTAAGGTTCCTTGAGCATCACGATCGACGTGATAGGTTTCGCCCCGGTAGATCAGATCATAGGCTCTGGGCTGAGAGAAAGCTGGAGCTTGAGGAGCCGTCGGATCGACGTGATAGGTTTCGCCACGATACATCAAGGTGTAGGGTGCTTGAAGACGGGGTGCAGACTTGACGGGTCGCCCGGCGTTGGTGGGTCTAGATTGGGTCGGGTCGTAGTCGTAAGTGTTGCCACGATAAATCAGTTTCATGAGTCGCTTCTCCAAAAAGTTGCTTTATGGGATGAAGAGAAGCGCGTTCCTTCAGGAATGTCCTTACTTCCGTCCCCGTCTGTGTTTTTAGAGGGGATGAACGTTTTTCCTTCTGTATCCAATCATACAGTTTTTAAGAAAAAAGAGGTGTACTCCGATCGGGGGAAACTACGACCTTTTAGAGGAATATCCGATCTAGACGCTCATGTCATAGCCAAACAGACTGGGATCGACTTCGCCAAGCTCCAAATCTGCCAGCCCATATTGCGCCCAGCGCCGATCGACCATGGCTGCCACATCGGGGTCAGACACCAACGGCGCAGCCCAGGGGCGATCGGTTTCTGGATAGAGTTTCGTCGTCGCATCAATGCCCATCTTGCTGCCTAAACCGGGTTTTTCAGTGGCAAAATCCAGAGAGTCAAAGGGGTTATCGGGCAAAATAAAGACATCTCTAGCGGGGTCAACTTTTGAAGTAATGGCCCAAACGACGGCTCTAGGGTCGCGAATGTTGATGTCTTTATCGACCACAATCACAAATTTTGTATAGCTAAACTGCGGCAAGGCGCTCCAAAATGCCAGCGCAGCGCGGCGGGCGTGCCCAGGATACACTTTGTCGATCGAGATCACGGCCGCTTTATAACTCAACGCCTCCATCGGCAAAAAGAAATCGATGATTTCGGGCACTTGCTGTCTGAGAATGGGCGTGTAGACCCGGTTGAGCGCTAGAGCCATCATCGCGTCTTCTTTAGGCGGCCGACCGCTAAAGGTCGTCAGATAAATCGGATCGTTGCGGTGAGTCATGCAGTGAAATCGAAACAGGGGGGCTTTCTCATTTACGCCGCCGTAGTAGCCCATGTGATCGCCTGCTGGCCCATCTATGCCTACGTCGCCTGGCGTGACGGTGCCTTCTAGGACGATTTCAGACGTGGCGGGCACCTCTAGATCAACGGTTTTGCACTTAGCTAAATGAATGCCCGATCCGCCATAGAGTCCGGCAAACAGCCACTCAGACAGATCAACCGGGACGGGAGTCGCAGCCGCCAAAATCACGAGGGGATCGACTCCTAGAGCGATCGCCACTTCCAAATCCTGTCCCATTGCGGCCGCCTTTCTCAAATGTCGAGTTGGGCCGCGCACCGAGAGCCACTGCACGGTCATCGTATTCTTGGACTGCAACTGCAAGCGATAGACACCCACATTCGGAATCTTGGTTTCGGGATCTTTGGTGATCATCAATCCTAGCGTCATCACCTTGCCCGCATCACCGGGATAAACGCGCAGCATCGGCAGCGTGGTCAGATCTACGTCATCGCCTTTGAGCACCACCTGCTGACAGACCGGAAACAGGTCACGATCGGGCTTTGCTCGCAAGACATCAAACAAGACTTTGCCGAGGTCGATCGCTTGAGATACTTTTTTGGGTGGTCTGGGCTGATAGAGCAGCGCCAGTTTTTTGCCCAACGTCTCTAACTCCTGCGGAGACTCCATATTCATCGCCCAGCAAACCCGCTCGACGGTTCCTAAAAGATTGATCGCGACGGGGTAGGGAGAGCCTTTGACGGTTTCAAACAGCAGCCCTGGCCCGCCCCGCTGCAACATCCGGTTTGCAATCTCAGCGATCTCTAAATCTGAGTCAACAGGGGCGCTAATGCGGCGCAACTGCCCCCGTTGCTCAAGCTGTTTGATGAATCCTCGCAGATCTCTCGCCATGATGAAGCAATGTAAAGTCCTGTTCTCATTATGAGTCGAGAAGCCATTAAAACGCTGTACTTGGCTTGCATTTGGGAATTCTAAATAAAAAGGCGCGATTCCTAACTCTCTTATGTCTACTCAAAAAGTCCCTTTAGAAGCGCTTCAGAAAATTAGGCAACACCTGAAAATTGCGCTAGCGTTGCCCGAATCAGAAAATCATCCCCAAGCCCGATCGCTTGACCTCGCCGAGCCGGATTCTCTGGCAGGTTTGGGAGATTTATTTCGAGTAGGCGACACCCCAGACCTCACCGCGCATATGCCGAACTTGGGGGGAAAGTGGTTTATCAGTGCGGCCAACCCAGGCGCTGCCCTCATCAAGCTACCCGGACTCAAGCTAAAACCTGGCATTCGGCTTGTGAGCTATCTCTATCGCTTTCAAGAAGAGGGTCTGAGCGTGACTTGGGCGCTGCCAGAGCCATTGAGCACCACCGCCCTTTTAGAAGCGGCTTTAAAGACCTGTGACGGGCTAGAAAATCCGCCAGCGCCAGCCGGGAGATTGGCTAATTTTATGGAAGCTGTGATCGGCGATCGCTCCCCAATGTCGTTTGTGATTGCCTCAGTGCTGCGGCGAGAACTCAAGGAGTTTGGGGCCTTGGGCGCGGCTCGCAACTGGTCAAATCATCGGCTGATTGATGCGCTTCCGGCTCAGGTGCAGTGGCAGTGGCGCACCGAAGCAGTGAAAGATCTCTCCCCTAAGATTCGGCTGTTGCCCGATGGCAAAGCAGCGCTAGAGTTTTTTACCTGCTGCACGGTGCCCTCGATCGCGGTCTTTCAACACCTTGATCACTACGCGGCGGGGCAATATCAAGCCCAGGGACTCGATCGGGCAGTCGCGATCGCCCAAAAGCTGGTTCGAGCCTAAGCGTTAGCCCTCAACCCGCCTAGGGAGTCGGTGGAAATTTCACGTTTTGCACGATATCGCCCGGTGCGCCCAGAGGTTTAGCCGCCCCATTGTTGTAAGACACCAAGATGCCGCCTGCGTTGCCGGAGCTAATCGTGACTTGCTTTTGTCCACCCCAGGTTTTTTGCGTGCCCTTTTGCAAGGTGCCCTCAAACTCTACTTTGCCGTCTACCATCACCTCGACCCAGCTTTCGTCGGTCACATTTAGCTTGATGGCCACGGGGCCGGTGGCCACAGGTGAAGGGCTAACACTCGGACTGGGCGAAGCGCTGGCGATTGGACTCGGCGAAGCTGACGGGGAGCTAGGGGATGGTGCAGGCGCTTTGGGCGGTGCTTTTTGAGGGGCGACGCTGTTAGAGGTGACGGGTTTTGCGGTGGGGGGGGCAGTCGGTTTGGCATGGTTGACCAGACTGGTGACGATTAGCCCTAGCGCTCCTAGCCCGATCGTGCCTGCAAGCGCATAAAGCCAGACTGGACGCTCAGAGGAGGAATCGGACAAAACCTCGACTGGCTCTAGCGGGGGCAAGGTCTCATATCTAGGTACAGGCGACTCGATCGCAAACTCCTTGGATAAGGCGGTTCCATCTAAGCCCAGCGTGTCAGCATAGCGACGAATAAACCCCTGAACAAAAACGGGTTCTGGCAATAGATCAAGTCGTCCTGCTTCGATCGCACTGAGCAGACGCAGGGGGATGTAGGTTTTGGTCGCAATCGCTTCTAAAGACACCGATCGTACTTCGCGCTCGTGGCTCAGTTTTGACCCGATGGCTTTGAGTTGCTCTGCCTGTGTTGATGAATCCGAATACTCCACTGCTCCTCCCGTGGCTTTTTGTCACGATATCAGATATCTGCTCTCGATCACACGATCGGGGCATCACTCCTAGAACTATTGATCCACAACTTGATTGTAGAGATGCAAGGTTTGGTCTATGCCACGGGGCACGCATCGCCCTGATCTGGATTCTTCCTTGAGAGCGACCCTAAAATTCGATAATCAAGGCAAAATCTACAGGCAGAGTCATTGGGCGAAGTAGTCGGGTTTTTATGCAAATCGATCACATTCATTTTTATGTAGAAGACGCGGGTCAATCGCGAGACTGGTTTATTCAAAAAATGGGCTTTTACTCGATTCCAAACGAGTTTTGCTTTACGATCGCCCCGTCTGGTCACACTCAAGTTGAAGTGGTTGCCCATGGCTCGATCTATCTGGTCTTCTCGGCTCCGCTCAACGATTCCAGTCCGGTCGCTGATTTTTTGCGCGCCCATCCTCCCGGTGTGGTCGATGTGGCTCTGGCAGTAGAGGATCTAGACACGGTGATGGAGTGGGCGATCGACCAGGGAGCCAAAGTCCTGCAACCTCTGCAAACTCAAGAAACCCTAAAATGGGCCCAGATTGCCGCTTGGGGAACTTTAAACCACACGCTGGTTGAACGGTTGATTCCCTCTTCATTGCCCCTGGGTCAGCCGTTGGGGGCGGCTCCGAGGGTCACCTTTAGCCGGATTGATCATGTCGTGCTCAATGTGGCGTTGGGTGATTTAGACCGAGCCGTAGACTGGTATGAAGCCGTTCTTGGCTTTGAGCCGCAGCAGATGTTTGCGATTAAAACCGATCGCTCTGGGCTGTGCAGTCGGGTGATGCGATATCCCAATGGTCGGGTGCAGGTGCCGATCAATGAGCCGACTTCCGATAGTTCTCAGATTCAAGAATTTTTAGATCTGAATCGAGGCGCAGGGGTGCAGCATATTGCGATTCATGTCGAGAATATTGTGGATGCGATCGCTCAACTCCGTCAGGCAGGTCTTGCGTTTTTGAATGTGCCTGCCACTTATTACACTCAGTTGCGGCAGCGCCCTGATTGTGCGCTCTCTGAGACCGAGCTAGAGGCGATCGCGGCCCAGCAGATTTTGGTCGATTGGTCAGCAGACTTGCCTAAAGCGGTTTTGCTGCAAACCTTTACTCAACCCATTTTTGAGCAACCGACGTTCTTTTTTGAGTTGATCGAGCGCCAGACTTATGAAGTCAACGATCGCTTGCATCAAGCTCAAGGGTTTGGAGAGGGCAATTTTAGGGCCTTGTTTGAAGCGATCGAGCAAGAACAGCTAAAGCGAGGCAGCCTAAAATCCTAAAACTCGCATGAAAAAACAGACCAAGCTGGCGGGGCTAAGGTTAATAGTTCTTTGTTTTGCGGTGCTCCTGACGGGTCTAGGCTGCGTGTCGCGATCGACGGTTTTTGCCGACCCGCTGCGAGAATCTTGCACCTTGAGGCAAACCTTTCATGACGAGTTTGATGGCAAGTCGCTGGATGGGTCGAAGTGGACAACTCGGTTTTGGTGGGGCGACGGCACCATTCACGATGGGTCTCTCAACTACTACACCGATGACAATGTGTGGGTCAAGAATGGAGCCGCGCACATCAAAGTTGAGAAGCGATCGGTGGAGGGCAAGCCGTTTGCGAGTTCCCAGATCAACACCTATGGCAAATTTTCTCAAACCTATGGCTATTGGGAGGTGCGGGCCAAGATTGTGTCAGGAGATGGGCTGTTGTCGTTTTTTGATTTTGGGGCCGTCGATCGCTCTTGGCCGCCAGAGATCGACGTGTTTGAGATTCCGCAGCAAGAGCGCAAAGTGTTTATGACCAATCACTACGACGCTGACAACAAATCCAACGAGGGGACATGGGAGAGTCCGGTGGCGTTGAGTCGGCGCTACCACACCTACGGACTGCGCTGGCGGCCGGACTTACTCGTTTTTTATATTGATGGGCAAGAACGATGGCGAACGACGATCGGGGTCGCCACCAAAGCCCTTTTTCCGGGTGTTGGGGTCAAAACCTGCGGCGGGTGGTGCGGCGATGTCTCAAAGGCTAAATTGCCCAGGGTGATGGACATAGACTATTTTCGGGTGTATGCCGAGGACTGTAAAAAGTCAACTCCATCCCCGGCTCCTGACCGTCGCTAGGGTCGGATTGAGTCAGCTTCTAAGGGGTTTCTGACTTTGCTCTGAGCTTTGCGGCAGTTCTCAGAATTTGTCCGGCTAGGATGGCGGCTCCAAACCCGTTGTCGATGTTGACGACCCCGATCCCCGCAGCGCAGGAGTTGAGCATGGTCAACAGGGGTGCGAGTCCGTTAAAGCTCGCGCCATAGCCGACACTCGTTGGCACAGCGACGATCGGGCAATCTGCCAAGCCCCCGACTACGCTGGGCAGTGCGCCTTCCATGCCTGCCACGACAATCAGCACATCGGCATCATTTAAGACGTGCAGGTTGCTTAAAAGTCGATGAATTCCGGCGACTCCGACATCCCACAGGCGCTGCACCTTAAAGCCACAAAGCTCGGCGGTGATGGCGGCTTCTTCGGCCACAGGAAGGTCTGCGGTTCCGGCTGAGAGAATGCCGATCACTCCGATCTGAGAACTGCTTTGGGTCAGGTTTTCGGGAGACTTTAAAGCACAAATTCGAGCCGTGGCGTAGTAGTGGACATCGGGCACGATCGCTTTCACCGCCGCGTAAACGTCAGGCTCGATGCGAGTTGCCATGATCACCGAGGTGCGGTCTCGCATGGCTTCGATGATTTGGGCGATCTGCTGGGGTGTTTTTCCGGGCCCCCAAATCACTTCGGGGAAGCCTGTCCGCAGGGCGCGATGGTGATCGATGTGGGCAAAGTCTCCGACGCGCTCATAGGAGAGATGTTTGAGTTTAGCGATCGCGTCCTCTGGGCTAATGTCTCCTAGCGCCACAGAGTTAAGGAGAGTTTTGAGAGCTTCGGGTTGAGTCATGTTGAGCAGGAAGAGGGAGTTTAATCAGTCAAGTCATTCTTTTCTAATTCTAAGTTCGTCGATGTTCCAAAGTCCCCAACTGGGTAGACCGGAGTATTTTAGACCTTGAACCCGATCGCGGGTCACCATCAGCGCCGAGTCGTTGACGAGATGAATCACAGGCAATTGTTCTTGCACAATTTGCTGAAACTGAGCGTAGATTTTTTGACGTTTTGCGGGGTCGAGTTCTCGTGAGCCTTGAATAAATAAGCGATCGATGGCTTGTTCCCAGTCGTTGGCGACCCAGTTTTGGATCGGCGGCTGCCCTGGCTGCTGCTTGAGATTAAATGAGTGAGAGCCGCCACCACTCATCCACAGATTGGCTGCGCTGTGGGGTTCAACGCCGCCTGTGAAGCCGATCATGTGGGCATCCCACTCTCGTGAAGTCGAAGTTTTGTCGATCAAGGTGTTGAAATTGATCGGGTTGAAGTCTAGCTGAATGCCAATTTTGCTTAGGTCTTGTTTGATTTGCGCCCCGATCGCTTCTCTGACTTTGTTGCCCGCGTTGGTAATCAACGTAAACCGGACTCGATGACCGTCAGAATCCAATAACTGTCCTTGATTATTGAGTTTGAATCCGGCACCTTTGAGCAATTCTCGCGATCGCTGCGGCTGATAGTCGTAGGTCTTTAAACCGTCTTTGGGCGACAGAAAAAACGGACTTTGCACCGTAATCGGCGAGTTTTGAATCGTGCCCAAGCCGCGAAAGATATTGTTATTCATCCGATCGCGATCGATGGCGTAGGCTACGGCTTGACGAAACGCCAGCGTATTGAACCAGCGAGATTTGATCGGGTCTACGATCGGCTTGCCATTTTTAGACGCTTGATTGAGATTGAACGCCATGTAAAGCGTGCCTGACCAAGCGCCGCCGTTTTGCAGCTTAAAATTTCCGCGCTGTTCTTCTTTCTTTAGCAGAGAAAAATATTCGGGTCGCAGAGGACGCGCATCGCCCATCACATCGAGATCGCCCGATCGAAACCGCAGCAATTGCGTATCGACATTTTCAATAAATTGCCAAATGATGCGATCGATATAGGGCAACTGGTTGCCCTGGGCATCTTTGCGCCAATAATAAGGGTTGCGCCGATAGACCAATCGCTGCCCGCCGAGAAAACTTTCGATCTGATAAGCCCCATTCACGACCAGCGTTTTCGGGTCAGTGTCCGTCCCCCAAGTTGAGAGAAAAGGCGGATTGCCGTCACGCCCGATCGTCTTCACCGAGTCGCCGAGAATATGTTTTGGCAAAATGACAATATTATCGGGCGCGCCAGACAAGGCATTTAACAACGGCGCAAACGGCTCTGGCAGCGCAAACTCAATGCGTAAGTTATCCAGTTTTTTAACGATCGGAAACACACCTTGCAGCCCAACTTTAAGGCCGTCCTTCCAGTCAGTCGGAATCTTGGGGTTAAAAATCGTCTCAAACGTAAACACCACATCATCGGCGGTTAACGGCTGACCGTCTGACCATTTCAGCCCTGATCGCAGCTTAAACACGACGCGCTGACGATCGTCAGAAATCTGCCAAGACTCCGCCAACGCTGGCACAATCTCGCCCGTCAATCCGTCAGATTTGGTCAACCCTTCAAAACAAAACAGCGAGATATTAGGAAACTCTTGAATCAGCGCCGGGTTAAAGGTTTTGGGGTCGTTAAGCGTGCTGAGAATCAGTTGCGGCACCTGCGCTACTTGAGTTTTTAACAAATGAGGATTGCAGCCCGATAGCCCGATCGTGATAGCGATCGCCACTCCTAAACCGAGCAACCAGCGACGAATGTGCAACGTCAAGTTAAAAATCATGGGCAACGCTCAAAGAATGAAAGGCGCGACTAGGGGTTGATCTCAGATATCACGAATAGTCTCTGAGATCAACCTTGACTAAAGGCTTGAGCCTCCGCAATCTAGTCCGCCCCGACTGAGTTAAGCCCGTTGAGCGCCCGGTTGACCATTTTCGACCACAAACGATGCCAGTGTGCTAATGGTGGCTTCGGGTTGCCGAATGGTAGACACGACTCGATAATCACTCTGCCACTGCTTGCGGTTGAGATCACAGCGAACATAGCCCCGCAAAGCCCCGTTAAAGAATTTGGTGTGAGGGTTGTTAGACAGCGCTAGGGTCACAGGCTGAATAAACTGAGTCGGAAAGTCAGACGTGATCGAGGTAGCTACAAACTCGGTCGCGATCGTCGGCGAGTCGGGTTGATTAAAGTCACGCTTGATATTGTGAACCCAGCTAGAGTGAATGTCACCCGCTAGCACGATCGGGTTAGACGGGCGCTGTCGATCGAGAAACGCCAACACCCGATTGCGGGCTGCCACATAGCCATCCCACTGATCCATGTTAAACACTTGCACCTCTGGGCGCGGATCAAAGTCAAACTGCGAAAACATAACTTGCTGGGCGATCACATTCCATCGAGCGGGCGATCGCTTCAATCCTTCAAACAGCCAGCGCTCTTGGGTCTGCCCGGTCAGCGTGGCGTTGGGGTCAAGGGTGGCATCACAGATCGGTTTGAGACCATCCCCACAGGGTTGATCGGTGCGATATTGGCGAGTGTCTAAAATGTGGAACTGAGCCAGATCCCCAAACTGCAAGCGGCGATAGAGGCGCAGGTCAGCCCCATCGGGCAGTGACAACCGACGCAGCGGCATATGCTCATAATAGGCTTGATAAGCGGCGGCGCGGCGAATTAAGAATTGGTCGATCGGGTCTTTGTTTTCAGAAATATCGTTGGCGTAATTGTTGGCAACTTCGTGATCATCCCAGGTGACAGCCCAAGCAAAGGCTGCATGAGCCGCCTGAAGATTGGCATCCCCTTTATAGAGAGCATAACGGTTGCGATAATCGGCGAGGGTGATGATTTCAGGGCTATTGTGCTGACGCGGGCCGCCGGGTTGAGGCCCATATTCATAGATATAGTCCCCGACGTGCACCACCAGATCCAGATCTTCCTCAGCAACGTGCTTATAAGCGGTGTAGTAGCCGTTTTGCCAGTCTTGACAGTTGACCAGAGCAAAACGCAGCCGATCTAATCGCTGACCTCTCGCGGGCGCGGTGCGGGTGCGACCGATCGGGCTAATTTCATTGCCTGCCTTAAACCGATACCAATAGTGACGACCGGGTTGCAGCCCGCGCACATCGACGTGAACAGAATGGGCAAACTCGGCGATCGCCAGTTCGGTGCCAGATTTGACAATTTGCCTCATCCCTTCGTCGGTGGCAATTTGCCAGCGCACAGGCACACTGTGGTTCGGCATTCCGCCCCCATTGAGCGGATCGGGTGCCAGCCGTGTCCACAGCACAATGCCATCGGCGAGAGGATCGCCAGAGGCAACTCCCAACGTAAACGGATAGCCCGAAAATCGAGGTTGAGCAATCACCTGTTGCGGAAACTGGGTGGCGATCGCCAGTCCTGTCAAGAGACCAGCCCCCCGGAGCAGATCGCGTCGTTTAAAGTCTGCCGAGAATAGACGTGAAGAATCGTACCAATTCATGACGGTATAGGGTTATGTCAGTAGTTAACAGAACCCTACCAATCCGTGATTAACGAGCTATCAAGGTTTTGTTAAGCTTTTCTCAATCCAGAGAGAAATGTTCAATCCACAACTTTTAAGTCTTGAATGTTCCACAAGGCGCTGCCCAACTCAGGATAGTTTATGCCTTGCACCCGATCGCGCACTGCCGCCATGACTCGTGCATTCATCAAGGTGATCCAGGGCAAATTCTCATGGGCAATTTGCTGAATTTTGCCATAGATCGCTTTGCGTTTGGTTTCGTCAAGCTCCTGCGCGCCCTCAATATATAGACGACCGATTTCTGCCTCCCACTCAGCCACGACGCGATTTTCGATCGGCTTGCCGGGCAGCGATGGCTGATTAAAGTTATGGGATGACCCATCCGGCGACCAAATATTAGACCCCGAATTTGGCTCTCGCGAGTTGCCCATTGCCATCAAATAAGCATCCCAATCTAGCGTGTTGTCAAGCTTGTCGATCATCGTGTTGAAATTGATCGGATTCAAATCAACCTGCATCCCGATTTTGCCCAAGTCTTGTTTGATCTGCGCGATCGAGGCTTCTCTAATCGTGTTGCCCGCATTGGTCATCAAGTTAAAGCGGACTCGATGCCCACCTGCATCTGATAGCTGACCGTTTGCGTCATATTTAAAGCCCGCTTCGGTCAGCAGTTGCTTAGATTTTTTGGGGTCAAATCGATAAATTTTATCCGGCTGAGGCGGCACATAATAAGGACTTTGCTCCATGATGATCGACTCGACCAAAGCCCCTAGCCCGCGATAGATATTGTTGTTCATCTTGTCGCGATCGATGGCGTAGGCCACAGCTTGTCTAAATTTGACGTTGTTAAACCACTTCGCTTTAATGGGGTCAACGAGGGGTTTTCCTTTGCGGCGGCCCTGGTTGAGGTTAAAGGCCATAAACGTCGTAATCGGTCGCGGGCCGCCCATTTTTAGCGTAAATTTGCCGCGCTTTTCTTCTTGCTTTAAGAGCGTGAAATCTTCGGGTCGAATTGGCTCTGAGAGATCTTGTCCGCCCGATCGGAATTGCAGCAAACTCGTGTTTTGATTTTCTACAACACTCCAAACAATGCGCTCAATATAGGGTTGAGACTTCCCTTGAGCATCTTTACGCCAATAGTAAGGGTTGCGGCGAAAGATGACCCGCTGACTGGTTGCGTAGCCGTCGAGCAAATAAGGGCCGTTGCAAATGATCTTTTTGGGATCAGTTCCGGTGCCCCAAGTCGAGAGAAAAAGAGGGTTGCCGTCGCGACCTTTGGTTTTGACGACCTCTTGCAAAACGTGTTTAGGCAAAATTGCCAACCCTAAGGCTCTTAAAAACGGGGCAAACGGTTCTGGCGTGGTGAACTCAATGCGGCGATCGTCCACTTTTCGCACCGTGGGAAAGACGCGACTTTTGCCAATCCGCAACACGTCTTGAATGTCGGTTGGAATGGCTGGGTTGAGAAAAATATCTTGGAAGGTAAACAGCACATCCTCGACGGTGAGCGGTTCTCCATCCGACCACTGCAACCCCGGACGCAGGGTGAACTGAATGCGTTTTTTGTCCTCGGAGATCGTCCACGATTCGGCTAGGGCTGGCTCAACGGCCCCGGTTAAGCCATTTTCGGTAATCAACCCCTCATACATCAGGGTGGCGATGCTGGGGTCTTCGTTAATCAGCGCATAGTTAAAGCTTTTAGGGTCGCTGAGAGTTGAGTCAACCAGTTGGGGCACTTGCGCGGCCGACGTTCGATAGAGTTGAGGGTTGCAGGCACTGAGAGCGATCGCAGTCACGATCGCCAGCAAAACCAACAGCCAATAACGCTGAAAATCTTTTGAGAAAACCGTAGAAACCATAGCGCCGTGTGCAGAGAGATTAGAAAGGACAGTCTACTGGGATGGATGGGAGGCAACCGACATCCCTGATCCTTTCTACACCCTAGACGGATTTTGTGGGGGACAAATTAATCAGCACGGCGATTTTATAGAAACGGGAGAGCCTGAGAACCCGCAAAACCCATCGTGCTTCAGCCGTGGGATGTAGCGAGGGTTCTCGCGCCTGCGGCAGCAGGCAGAGTCCAGCAATCTTCATGAAATCGCACTCCGATTTGTGATAATTTTGTACTTGTGGAAAGGTAATCAACCACTTAAAAAACCTTGCTGTCGAGAGACACGCTGAACCTTGAAAATTGAATCTATGCGGTTCTACTGCATTTTTCTAGACTCCCCCTCGCAGTAGGTAAAAGATTCAGAGGAGCTAGACAAACAGCATTTTGAGGCCTATCTGCTTCAAACTTAAACAGGACTTGCGGCGCTCAGTGCTGAAGACGAGTTTCCCGTCGCAGGCAACTGAGTAAGAAGCGCAAATAGGGTAGGGCATACCCGAATTAACGCTTGGGGAGAATCCCACCTCTGGTCTAGATGACGCAAGGACTCTAGGTTAAGTGGTTTCATTGAATCAAGAATCCCACGGCTTTAGCTTTGCGGAGCCGTGGGAGTGTCAAGAGGGATTCCGCAGTGATTCGAGCCGTTCTCTCAAGGCGAGTCGCACCAGCGATTTGATTAGAAAAACGCCAAACACGCCCGCGACGACAAAACTCGCGATCGCACCTCCTTGATAAGCCCCCACGAGCAGCACCACTCCTGACAAGCCCGAAAACCCCGTTAAGCAGGCGTAAATTAGGGACTTCACCGCCAAGTGTAGGGTTTTGAGGTGGCGATCGCTCTCTGATTGGACTCGAATTTGAAATTCGCCTTGTTCGAGTCGCGCTTCGAGTCGCTGAATCGTCAGGTCTGCCGAGTTGGGTTTGCGAATCTGATAGGTCAGAAAACTTTGAGCTTGGCGCACCAACTCACCCAACCCACTGCCGTGATTTTTGGGGGCCGTGGTCACCAGACTCTTGACAAAGGGTTTTGCAGCAATCAGCAGGCTATATTGCGGATCTAAATCGCGAGCCACCCCGTCTAGCGTTGTCAACGCCTTGATGATAAACGTCATCTTGGCAGGCAGTCGAAAGGGCTGCTTTTCAAACAGGGTGTATAGCTCGTTTCGCAAATTCTTAAAGGCTTGCAGTTCGACGGGCTTATCGGTGAAGCGATCGATTAAAAACCCTAAGACGCGCCGCACAGGGGTCATGTCTGACATTGGCTCAATTAAGCCCATATCAGTCAGCGTGTGAATCACTTCGTCGGTGTCTTTTTTTAAAACGGCGAAGAAGGTCTTGACCATCTGATCGCGGTTGATCGGCATCACTTCTGCCATCATGCCAAAGTCATAGAAGATCAGCCGTCCGTCGATCGTCACTGCCATATTGCCGGGATGGGGATCAGCTTGAAAGAAGCCGTCTTGCAGCAACTGCTTCAGATAAGCACAAATGCCTAAATGATTGATATCTTTGGGATCGATGCCGATCGCTTCTAGGCTGCGACGATCGTTGACTTTGATGCCGGGCACATACTCCATGGTCAACACGCGCTTTGTGGTGTAGCGCGGATAAATCTTGGGCACCACAATGCGAGGGTGATCGACGAAATTATGGCGAAAGCGATCGGCGTTCATCGCTTCTTGAACATAATCGACCTCTTTATAGAGAATTTCGGCAAACTCTTGATAAATCGCACCGAGATCGTATTGTCGGGCGATCGCCGAATATCGAGTGCTCAACCGAACGACGCGATCTAAAACTTTGAGATCTAAGTCAAATAATTGGTCGAGTCCAGGACGCTGCACTTTGACCACGACTTCTTCGCCCGTGTGCAGTCTGGCGCGATGAACCTGTCCTAAACTCGCGGCAGCTAGAGGCACCCGATCAAACTCACAATAAAGCGTGTGCAGGGGGCCATTCAGTTCTGATTCAATAATGGCGATCGCTTGGTCAGCGCCAAATTCTGGGACGCGATCTTGAAGCTGTGAGAGCGCCTTGACATATTCGATCGGCAGCAAATCTGCGCGAGTCGAGAGCGCTTGCCCAATCTTGATAAACGTCGGGCCTAAATTGAGTAAAGTGCTAACCAGCCATTGAGCGCGGCGATCGCGGCGGGCTGGAGAACGGTTTGCAATGTGACTGTCCCACCACAGATAAAAAGCAAACTGAGCAGCCGACAGAGAAACATCCACTTGACGCGCCAGTGGAGACTTGGTTTGCTGTTGCCAGCGCAGAGGTTTGGGTGAGAGGGTTTGCAACATAGCTTCAGGTTATTATAGCCAGTCTTCCCGCTTGAATCTGGAAAGCCTCGATTCCCTCACTGAATTTGCAAAGAGGCATGAGAATTCTTCTCAAAGAATTCCTCTCAAAATATAATCCAGTTTTTGCAGAGATTAGCTACAACCTCCAACCGATCGAATCCGAATCAGAACTCAAGTGAGGGCAATTTCAAGATTTTGTGGCAGCGTCACCGTAAAGCGAGTTTCGAGCGACTGGGTGCCCGCGATCGGCAAACTAGAGACCTCGATCGTGCCATTTAAGTGCTGCACTAAGCTCTTCACGAGCGCCAGTCCTAATCCCGTTCCGGGCACGGCATTTTGGGTCATGCCTTGGCATCGTCGAAACTTCTCAAAAATGTAGGGCAATTCTTCGGCTGAGATTCCAGGGCCATCGTTGCAGACAGTGATCGCAATTTGCTGTCCCGCTTGGGGTGCAACCTTGACCAAAACGGTGCTGTTGGGGTCTGAATATTTTCCAGCGTTGGTCAATAGCTCTAACAAAATTCGGTTGAGACTGGCTAGATCTGTGTTGAGCGCTGGCGATCGGGGTGGTAGCTCAATTTCTAAGGTTAGCTCTTTGGGTGCCCAACGCTGATAAAAAGACTGACTTACGTCAGTGATCACTTGTTTCACATCGACTTTTTGAAGCTGAATCGTGACTTGTTTGCTCTCTAGCTCTTGCAGGGCGAGCAAATCATTGATCAGACTCGTTTCCTGAACACACTGCTGCTCTAGGATATTGAGATATTGAGCACGACGATCGGGCGGCAAATCTGCCTCACGCAACATCCGAATCGCTAGCATCATGCTGGTCAGCGGCGTTCGCAGTTCATGGCTCAACGTGCTGAGAAACTCATCCATGCGTTGATTCATTTCTCGCAGTTTTTCAATTTGGCGGCGGGTGATCTCATAGAGTTTTGCCTGAAGCTCTAAGCTCTGCTGTAGCTGGGACGTGCGCTCTTCAACGAGTGACTCAACCTGGCGCAGCGTCTCAGTTTGCATAATGGCAGTGCTGATCTGAGCACCCACCAATTCTGCAAACTCAATCTCGTCAGGTTGCCAGACACGAGGCTGATTGTGCTGAAGGGTGATGAACCCTAGGAGTTTATTTTTGCTCTCTAGAGGCACCATCAATAGAGACGGCATTCGTTCAGGTGCAAATAAAGCTGCGATTCCGGTGGTTTCTGTCGGGGTTGAAAAATCGCCACGATCGCTAAACACCGTCGGCTCGGCAGAGTGATTGACAGCGTGTTGACAGACGACGCATTCTGAAACCCAAAAAGACTGACTTAAAAGCGTCTCGCTAGCAGGATTTGCGCTTTGGGGTGGCTCTGGCGCGATCGCCGTTAAACGCTCCTGTTGCCACTGGCATTCTACGATCACTCTGGCTTTAGGAATGCGGTCTAGAGAACGCAGATTATGGCGAGGGTCCCAATATCTCAGGCGCAACACAGAACCCTGAGCCACCTGAAGAGCTTGGGCGGTGCCGTCAATGGCCAGTTTGAGAATTTGTGGCAAATCCACTGAGTTTTGGATGGCTATCGTCAACTCTCGAATCAGTGATTGATATTGAGCTTGTTTAAAAACTTGTTGCTGAAGCAGAAGTTGAGAAACGGTAGCAGCAACCTGATCAGACACGGTGGTGAGGGTGGTTGCTTCTGGCTCTGTCCAAGAATGAGACTGGGATCGCATAAGACTGATCGCTCCATTGACTTGACCTTGAAATCGAGTGACGACTGATAAAACAGATGCGATCGAGAACGATCGCCATGCAGGAACCAGATCACTGGTCTGTAAGTCGGAAATAATCAGGCTACCTGCCTCTAAGGTGGCCGCTTCGAGGGTTGAATAAGTGGCCAAGATTCCGGTTTGCTGGGCAGCCGTCAAATGGTTACCAAACCAGCTAGCAACAGAGTGTTGAGCCGAGGGCTGAGGGCAGATTGAAATCACACACCCTTCTACCTTGAATTCTTCTCCTAAAATCGCAGCAATCTCAGACAAAATAACCTCTGGTTGGACATTAGCAACTACCTGAGTCATCTTGTGCCACAGGAGCGCTTCTGAACTTTGCTGAGTGGGCTGGATATGACTTTGATACACGAAAGCACTTTCACCTGGACGGTTGGAGAGTGAAGATCTGCACTCGGATGCGATGACAAGGCGCTCTTCTCTGGGTTGGCAGAGTTGATCAGCCCGACTACTTTTTGTGGCTCTGGGGAGCCATGTAAACCTTTTGGTTGCATTCTGCGATCGTGCTCGCAGTTGCTTAACTGGGAGAGTGACCTCACCTAAATAACTCGGCGGCAGGCTAGCGCTGTTTTAGGGTGCGAGTGGGGTTTGTTTTTGCCAGCTACCGATTTGACTGGCATCGTCAGCTATCAGGTTAACGTGCTAAGAATTATCCAGTATCCGTAATTTCCCTACGATCTGTTTGGGGCAGTCTCAAAACCTCTAGAGTTGCACTGAGGGAGCCAAGCAGTCCTCATGGGAAACCCGTTTAACGCTGAACCTAAAACTCTTCTCTCTTTTTGAAGTTGACATAGTACACTTGAACGGACAATGAAACGATCGCATACCCTTAATCTAAAGCGGTTGATTGGCAAGCATGATCCTAAATCAAACGTCTATGCCTCCCAAGGTGATTGGCACGGTCAAAGGCCCAGGCGAAAACGGCAATCAGTATGTGTTTATCACGTCTGACAATCGCTCGGTCAAGATTGGCGAATATGTCTATTACGAAGTCCAAGAAGGCGAGAGTGCGTTTAAGATTTTAGGCAAAATTTCGGCGCGGCGGCTGATTGATCATTTGCCAGATCGTATCTTTGCCGATACGGAGATTAGCCCCGAAGCGATCGCGGCTCTGGTGGGTTTCACCTATGACAATCCTGAGATTTATGAAGTTAGCGTGGATGTGATTGGTTATTTTGACCGATCGTTGGGGTTTATGAATCCCCGCAAGAGTCCCAATCCTGGCGCGAAGGTCTGTCTGGCAGACGATGGGATGTTGAGGCTGATTCTCAACCGCAAACAGCCCCAAGAGATGGGGTCGGCTCACATCGGGTCGCTGCTGCTGAGAGAAGCGGGTGCCGTGCCGATCGCGCTCGATGTCAAAGAATTAGTCAGCACCCACATGGCCATTTTGGCCGGGACGGGATCGGGAAAATCCTACACGGCGGGCGTTTTGGTCGAAGAGTTGCTGTTGCCCCACAATCGGGCGGCGGTGCTGATTCTCGACCCTCACGGGGAATATGGCACCCTAACCGAAATGCGCGGTCATCCTGCGTTTCAAGACCCTGATGGTTATTCGCCCAAGGTGAAGGTGTTGAAGCCAGAAGATATTCGGATTCGGGTGTCTTCGCTGGATTATTCAGATATTTTGACGCTGCTGCCAGAGATGAGCGATCGCCAGCAGTCGATTCTCAACAAAGCCTACAGACTGCTGCAAAAGCATAAAAAAGGCGACTATCGCTGGGGCATTCAAGATTTGATTGCGGCGGTGCGGGAGGCAGACGTGCAGGAAGACGACGAAGGCAATCTCAAACAGGGATCGTCGGCTCCTGCCTTGGAGTGGAAGCTAGAGCGACTGGAGCGATCGGACTATTTTCACACCTTTGAGCACACGGTTAGCCCCAAAGATTTGTTTGAGCCGGGGCAAGTCACGGTGCTGCAAATGAATGAGATTAGTCAAGATGAGCAGCAGGTGATCTGTGCGGCGGTGCTGCGACAATCTAACCAAGCGCGCATGAACACCCATCGCGGGCTGACGGAAAGCAGCGACGAAAATTATCTGCCCTACCCCGTGTTCATTTTAATTGAGGAAGCGCATCGCTTTGCCCCAGCCCACGAGCCGTCTCGCTGTAAAGCCGTGCTGAGAACTATTCTCAGTGAGGGTCGAAAATTTGGGGTGGGCATCGGGCTGATTACCCAGCGTCCGGGCAAGATTGACTCAGATGTGCTGTCGCAGTGTATGAGTCAGTTCATCATGCGGATTGTGAATCCGGTGGATCAGGAGAGCCTGAAGCATGGAGTCGAGGCAGCAGGTCGAGATTTGCTGAAAGAATTACCTGCACTGACTAAAGGACAGGTGATTATATCTGGGGCGTGTGTCAACACTCCGGTTTTGTGCAAAGTGCGGCAACGGCTCACCAAGCACGGGGGCGAAACGCTGAATGCGCCCGAAGAGTGGCGGAAGCACTTTCAGACTCATCGTGTGCAAGAGCGGACGATCGAGCAAGCCCCGATCGCTATTCCTAAACGAGTGCCAACGGTGCGAGGGCGAAGCATTGATTAGCGAGTTGCAGCAAGATGACTTCATCAAGAATTGAGTGCAGCAATCAAAGCTGGTGCTCCATTTGTACATTTTCGGAGTAAGCCGCTCCAGCTTCGCATGAGGTTGGAATGACTGAAGTACTAGTACCATCGCGGTTGTGTCATTACGGTTAATCTTCCTACATTCGATTTAGCCACGTCTTGTGCTATTGGAGGCAACTTTGTCAAACGCTTACAACACGTTTATCTTTATCAAAGATGACAGCGATTTTTCGATGGAATCAGCCGCTAAAAAATTGGGGGCACTGACCAGCGTTACCATCAAGGACTACCGTGAAAAGGTATTCACTGTTTGTTGGGGAGATTGGGATTTTGAAGTTGGTTTGGCGGACGAGCCATCTGTGTTAGAGGAGCACCAAGAGGGTGCAAGGGATAGCCCGAACGATCTGCGAATGCAGGAAGCTGCAACTTGTTGTCGCCGGGTCGAAGTATGGAGTCTTGAGACAGATTATGAGTGTGACTATCTAGACGAATACTTCATAACTCTTGAGGTGTTAACAAGTTTCAAAGGGCTATTGACATATCGCGAGGCGATTGGAGATTGGTTCGTAGATGGAAAATGGTTCGATGGATAGCACAAGCCAACAATCTGGTCGGAGCAGACCGCCTCAATGTTTTGGTGTGGATGCAGAGGATGTTCGCACCTACTCAACCGGAACGTTAGCTCGTTAGACCCGAAGGTCAAAGTTGGGTTTAAGATGCGTTTGTCCTGAAGGGCCGTAGCCGTTATTTCACTTTTTGCAGGGCCGACTCTTCGTATCTGCGGTAGAGGGCTGTGCGATCGAGGGCGATCGCATAGCGCTTGTCGCTAGCCGGAACCGTTCCCATTAATATTGAGGCTTTGCCCCAAGTATCGGCTAAGTTGCGCCACTGGTCGGGGGTTTGCGCTGTTTTGCCGATTTCGGAGGCCCGCTCTGCCAAGCGAACTGCCGTTGCAAAATTGTCCGGTTCGGGCTTGATCACGCTTTCCGATTCTCTGGCTGCATCTTTGGGCTGAGATGCTGGAACTAGGAGCGATCGTCCGGTTTGCCAGGTGTAGACTCCCCAACCTGCTAATAGCAATCCGGCGCTTAACCCCAATCCGCCGACGATGCCTTTAGTGAATTGGCGTTTTTCACGGATCAAGTGAGGAGAGATCGATCGGGGGCGATCGAGGCTTTCAAGGCGGTCGGTTCGCCAATCGGTTAGAAATCGCTTGAGAGGATTTTTGCGCGCTAGCGTGATTTCTTTTGACCAAAGCACCTGCCCATCGGGGTCACGGCTGATTTCTTCGAGCCACAATAATTGCTGTTCGCGGACAATGCGGCTGTTGATGTTAACCCGGCGCACGCTGCGAGGCTCGATCGCTTCTAAGATTTTTCGCACCCGATCGGTCAGCAGCGTTTGATCGAGTTGCGCCTCGGTCGGAGCCTCACAAAGCAGTTGCAAAATGCCGTTGGCAAAGATAGCGCGTGTTCTGACACCAGAATCTGCAAGCTTGTCGTTCAGCACTTGAATAATGGCTGCGACGCTTCCCTGGTGGGCCTGTCGAAAGATATCGTTAACCGAATCCACTGTCATGCTCATCAGTTTGGTGTGGAATGAACCCCGATCGGCTTGATTAAGAAGTCATGATAACAGGAGATCTGTAGATGGGTAGATGAATCATCAATTTCTTCGTAGATGTCTGCCTAGTTAAGGTGACGAGAATCGTTGAAGCGACGAATCTGCCAAAGGTCAGTGTTAAAGCGGTTTTGACTGGTTTGGTGCCAGCGCGATCGGTCGATCCAAAACTCAAACAGGGCGGTGTTGCTGGCTCTGACTCGCCAAGAGCGATCGCTGCCTAACAATTCAGCGATGAGATGCTGCAAGATCCAGCTATGGCTGACAATCCACACCCGATCGCCGTCGGTGTGGCGCTCAATCAACTGCGTGATAAATTGACGGGCGCGAGTGCGGGCATCGTGCAGTGACTCAGCTTCGGGAATCTGAATCCAGTCGGGGGAGGCTTCTAGACGGCGGCACAGGTCAGGATAGCGACTGCGCGCCTCAGCCCAGGTTAACCCTTTGAGAATTCCGTTTTGAAATTCTTTGAGTTCGTTAGCATAGTGGATAGCGATCGCGGCATCCTTCGCCTCTAGCTCAGTGGATGAAGACTCGGCCGATGGATCGATCAAATCACTCACCGTGGCAGGCAGCGGCGCTAATTGAAAGGACGATAACAAGATTTCTGTGGTTTGAGCCGCACGTTTAAGCGGGCTGCTATAGACGTGAGACGGATGCCAGGATTCTGCCAAAAGATAGTGCGCGAGTTTCTCTGCCTGCATTTTGCCCGTGCTAGAAAGCTCAAAATCTCCGTGTCCTTGCATCCGTTTTTGCTGGTTGCCAGTCGATTGAGCGTGACGAATGAACAGGAGTTTGAGCACTTTAGACATCGTAAAACCAAACGAGTGGAATGGGGGCTAGACATTGGTATTGTTCAAGTTCTAGCATTGAAAACTTCTATTGGAATGTCGCCAATGGTTGAGAGTGTTTGGGGCTAAAGTCCGATTACAATTGCAGTAGCAAGTTTTGTATACCCAGTTCAGCCGAGTAATTTTATGACCTTAGTGAAGTCCACCACCCGCCACATTCGTATTTTTACGGCTGAAGTTGAAAAGAATGAGCTTGTTCCGAGTGAAAACGTCTTGACGCTAGACGTTGACCCAGATAATGAATTGAACTGGAACGATGATGCCCTGCAAAAAATCTATCGCAAATTTGATGAGTTAGTCGAGTCGTCTAGCGGGGCTGATTTGACCGATTATAATCTGCGTCGCATTGGGTCAGACTTAGAGCATTTGGTGCGATCGTTGCTCAACAAAGGCGAAATTTCCTACAACCTCAACAGCCGCGTGCTCAACTACAGCCTCGGTTTGCCTCAAGTCAAACCCGACGGTTCTGCTCTGGCAGAATAGACTTCTGAGTTTGCTTAGATTTGCATCATGGTTGAATATTCAGTGAGCAACTCGTCATAGGTGAGACGATCGGTCTCATCTTGGGGACTCCAGAGCAATTCAAACACCATTAAATAGTCGGCGTTGATCGACGCAAGCTTCTCTAGAGTCTCTTTGAGGGCCTGCGTGGTGCGGACATCTTTAAATAATGGCTTGTCATCTGCCGTTCCGACAATTAGCGTCACCACAATATAAGACGCAGGATCTTCGTCCAGATCAGGCGTAAAGGTCTTGGTGGTGACTTTGCCCCCGACATTGGTCAAGGTTTCAACACTGAAGTTGCTGCGCTCGGCGATCGAGGCTTGATTAAATAATGTCTCCGCCTCTTCGCGAGTTTTGACCGTTTGCGAACTGGCGGACACATGACTCCAGTTTTCTGGCATTCTCAACAGCGCTAAAACTACTTCTTGGAGTTCTCTCTGAAGCCCCTCGGATGTCTCAGTGTCGGCGTTCTGGACAATTTCGGATAGCTGCGGCTGAAGAGCGCGACCTTCGGCCAATAGGGCCACTTGGAGTTTGCTGACCGTTACTTTATCGTTCTCTAGTTCTGACTTAGGGCCGAGACCTTTTCTAGCAGAAATCAGCATCCAGATCAGAAATCCACCGCCCCCTACTAACAGCAGCATCACCAACAGCAGACCCAATCCGCCGATCGGGTTCGCGCCATATCCATAACCATAAGACGAACCTCCGTAGGGCACATAGCCGCCGCCACTATAGCCGCCAGAGTTGTTGGGGTTGCTAGACGACCCGCTCGATCGAGACGGCGAACTGCGAAATGAGCCACCACTGCTGCGTCCGCCACTGCTTTTCGCGTAGGCGGCGTTTGTGAAGTCTAAGGCGTTGCCTTGCAGCGAGACGATCGGCAAACTGAGGGAACTCAGCAAACCATAGCTGGCAACGGTGGTGCAAAAAAGCTTGAAATCTCTTCTCATAGCATTCATCTTGTTGACTCAACGGCGCTTTAGCTGACATCTGCTCCCTGATTTTCTTTTTCCAACCACTGCTGATAGAGATCGGGGCGACGAATCCGGGTTCGCTCGATCTGCTGCTCTTTGCGCCAGCGATCGATTTCTGCATGGTTCCCTGATCTCAACACGTTTGGCACTTCCCATTCCCTAAACACAAACGGCCGGGTGTATTGAGGGTAATCGAGCAAGCCGGCCTCAAAGCTTTCAGTTTTTAGAGACTCTTCTTTGCCGATCGTGCCGGGCAGCAGCCTAACCGTGCCATTTAATAAGGCCAGTGCTGGGATTTCTCCACAGGTGAGCACAAAATCGCCCAGAGAGATCTCGCGATCGACCAAGTTGAGCACCCGTTCATCAATGCCTTCATAATGTCCACAAAGGATGACAAGTTGATCATAATCAACAACCAGTTCTTTCAGTAGCGGTTGAGTCATCGGGGTGCCTTGGGGGGTCATAAAAATCACCTGCCGTCGGGGCAATATCGGCAATGATTCGACGGCAGCAAAAACGGGTTCTGGCTTAATCAACATGCCCACCCCGCCCCCATAAGGCTCGTCATCGACTCGGCGGTGCTTGTCGAGGGCAAACTCACGGGGGTTGATCAAATGGACGGTCGCGATTTCTTTAGCGAGGGCTTTTCCGAGCAACCCTGAACTGAGGGGGGAGGCGAAGAAGTCGGGAAATAAGGTTACGATGTCAAAGCGCATAAAGGAAGGCAATGGGGATAAAGGAAATTGCCAGGTCAAGCGATCGGCAGGAGTTTACACACAAAAGTCTTTTAATTACTTAACTTATGGTTAATAATCTGGCATGATTCGTATTAACAAAAGTTTAATGTTATGCCTTTAGCTGGCTTGTCCAGCCGATGAGATTGGATCAAAACCAGCCTTTCGATTGTCCTCCATTGATGTGTTTCACGTCCCAGAGACACCCATGATAGAGTTAGCCTTGCAATCCCTGAAATCAAAGATGCCTCAACCCACAAATACCGCCATTATGGTCATTGGGGGAGCGGAAGACAAAGTGCATGGGCGCGATATCCTCCGCAGCTTTTTTTGGCGGGCTGGCGGTGAAGAGGCTCGCATTGCCATTTTTCCTTGTGCATCTCGTGAGCCAGACGTGATCGGAGAGCGATATCGCGCAATTTTCACTGAGATGGGCGCAAAAGCGATCGAGGTTCTCAACATCTGCGATCGCGTCCAGTGCGATGATCCAATCTTGCAGGAATATGTCCGCAATTGCACGGGCATCTTTATGACGGGTGGCGATCAGCTACGGCTTTGCGCGCTGCTGTCAGATACGCCGATTATGGAGATCGTGCTGGCCCGCGCTCAGTCTGGCTCAGTCACCCTAGCCGGAACCAGTGCCGGGGCTGCGGTGATGGGTTATCACATGATTGCAGGCGGCGGCAGCGGTGAATCTCCCAATTCTTCTCTAGTCGATATGACCTTGGGGCTAGGAATTATTCCTGAAGTGATTGTCGATCAACACTTTCACAATCGCAATCGGATGGCTCGCCTGATGAGCGCGATCGCGGCTCACCCCGATCGGTTGGGGATTGGCATTGACGAAGACACCTGCGCCCTGTTTGAAGGAGATGGCACTCTCCAAGTTTTAGGCAAAGGCACAGTCACCATCATTGACCCCGGCGAGATGACCTACACCAATCGCGCTACCGTAGCTCTAGCTGACCCGCTGTGCATCTGCAACTTAAAAGTTCATATCTTGAGTCAGGGATGCCGCTATGATCTTAACAAGCGACTTTCGACCCGTTCTCCGCAATAACAACGGTCGATCGGTAAGATTAAGAACTAAGAACGCTAGATAAGGCTATCTTATTTGTTTTTTATTCTTAACGTTGCCCCTCGCTTCCAAAGAAATTTGCAAGTTAATCTCTAAATTCAGGCACCTGTCGTGGTAAGTTTCCCGTAGAGCAAATTCACAACTTTTAATAGACTGCATTACAAATTATTTATCACTTACATTTTGTAATATTGAATCTATGCCTGAGTGACTTCCTTTGCTGATCCCATTGCTTAACGTATCGAATGATTTGGCGATAACTCTTAGGGTGAACTGTTCACAGTGAGCAGTTCAAGAGTTTTAGGCCCTCGAAACTGAGCTATGGCTTCTCTTAGACGACTCTTTACCTGATCTCCTTAGATAGCTGCTTGTCATCGGCTGCACGTTTGCAGTTAGCCTTTCATCTCTTAACCTAGCCTTATGAAAATACTCAAGATCCAGACGCTACGCGGCCCCAATTATTGGAGCATTCGACGACACAAACTCGTGATCATGCGCCTAGATTTGGAAGACTTAGCAGAATCGCCCTCCAGTGAGATTCCTGGCTTTTATGAGGGTTTAGTCTCGACGCTGCCTAGTTTAGTCGAGCATTTTTGCTCTCCTGGCTGCCGGGGTGGCTTTCTAAGCCGGGTTTTGGAAGGCACCATGATGGGGCACATCATTGAGCATGTGGCGCTGGAGCTTCAAGAATTGGCGGGGATGCCCGTTGGGTTTGGGCGCACCCGTGAGACAGCGACCCCCGGCACCTACCAGGTGGTGATTGAATATGAAAATGAGCAAGCGGGACGCTATGCGGCTCGGGCTGCTGTGCGGCTCTGCGAAAGCGTGATTGCTACCGGAACCTATTCGGAAGAAGAGTTGGAGCAAGATCTGAAAGATCTGCGCGACTTTGCGGCAGATGCAGCTTTGGGCCCCAGCACCGAGACGTTGGTCAAAGAAGCCGAAGCCCGTGGAATTCCCTGGATGGAGTTAGGGACGCGGGCCATGATTCAGCTAGGGTATGGCGTTCATCAAAAGAAACTTCAGGCAACGTTGAGCGATCGTACCAGCGTTTTAGGCGTAGAACTGGCCTGCGACAAAGAGGGCACCAAGCAGATCTTGCGAGCCTCAGGCATTCCGGTTCCTCGCGGCACCGTGATTAATTACTTAGACGAGTTGAGAGACGCGATCACCGATCTGGGCGGCTACCCGATCGTGGTCAAACCGCTCAACGGCAACCACGGCCGCGGCATCACCATCAACATCAACGAGTGGGAACAGGCAGAGGCCGCCTACGACGCAGCCAAAGAAGTGTCTAAAGCAGTGATCGTCGAGCGGTTTTATGAAGGGCGCGATCACCGCGTTCTCGTGATCAATGGCAAAGTCGTTGCCGTTGCCGAGCGGATTCCGGCTCACGTCACTGGCGATGGCACCTCCACCATCAGCGAGCTAATCGAAGAAACCAACGGCGATCCCCGACGCGGGGAGGGCCATGACAACGTTTTGACCAAGATTGAGGTCGATCGCACTACCTGGCAGCTTTTAGATCAAAAAGGCTACACCCTTGATACCACGCTGGCCGTCGGTGAGGTTTGCTATCTGCGGGCCACGGCGAATCTCAGCACGGGCGGCATTGCGGTCGATCGCACCGATGATATTCACCCCGAAACCATTTGGCTAGCACAGCGAGTGGTCAAGATCATCGGGCTAGACATTGCCGGAATTGATATCGTCACGTCTGATATCTCAAAGCCTCTGCGTGACGTAGATGGAGTGATCGTTGAAGTCAATGCGGCTCCTGGGTTTCGGATGCACATCTGCCCCAGTGAAGGCATTCCTCGCAATGTGGCCGAGCCTGTGATCAATATGCTGTTTCCGCCGGGGTCGCCCGGTCGAGTGCCGATCGTGGCTGTCACGGGCACCAACGGCAAAACGACGACAACTCGCTTAATTGCCCACATCTTCAGACAAACTCAGCAAGTGGTGGGTTACACGACGACCGATGGCACCTATATTGGTGATTATTTAGTCGAGCCAGGTGATAACACTGGCCCGCAAAGTGCTCAACTGATTTTGCAAGACCCAACGGTGGAAGTCGCAATTTTAGAGAGCGCCCGCGGTGGAATTCTACGATCGGGGCTAGCCTTTAGCGCCTGTGATGTCGGAGTAGTCTTAAATGTCGCTGCTGACCACTTGGGGCTAGGAGACATCAACAGCATTGAAGACATGGCGCGGGTTAAGAGCGTGGTGGCCGAATCTGCGATGCCCAACGGCTACGCGGTGCTGAATGCCGATGATCCCCTCGTTTCGGCGATGGCAAATCGAGCATCGGCACAGATTGCCTATTTCTCTATGAATCCTGATAATGCTTTGCTGCGATCGCACACTCAGCGAGGCGGACTCGCGGCCGTCTATGAAAATGGCTATCTGTCCATTCTCAAAGGCGACTGGACTCTGAGAATCGAGCAAGCGGTGAATGTGCCCTTAACGTTGGGCGGGCGGGCACCCTTTATGATTGCCAATGCGTTAGCGGCAAGTTTGGCGGCGTTTGCTCAGGGCGTTCGCATTGAAGATATTCGGGCGGCGTTGGTGAGTTTTCAAGCCTCGACCAAGCAAACTCCCGGACGCATGAACCTGTTCAATCTAGGCACTTTTCACGCGCTGATCGATTACGCTCACAACCCTCACAGCTATCAGGCTCTGGGCGGCTTTGTCAAAAACTGGACGACCGGAGAGCGCATTGGCGTAATCGGGGGGCCGGGCGATCGCCGCGATGAAGATTTTATCTCTCTCGGCACGCTCTCAGCCCAGATCTTCGATCGCATTGTGATTAAAGAAGATGACGATACCAGAGGGCGCGATCGCGGCGAGGCAGCCAAGTGGATTCATCAAGGCATTGAGCAAGCCAAGCCTGATGCCCGGTGTGAAGTCATTTTTGACGAAGTGGCGGCCATTCAAAAAGCGCTGGATACGGCGACTCCCGGCAGTCTCGTGGTGATTTTGCCAGAGAGTGTCAATCGCGCCATTCAGCTAATCGAGGCGCGCAACCCCGTGCAGGTCGTTGCTCCCACGAGTCAGCCGACGGTTTACTCAAACGGACAGGTTGCGTCTGTGACCGAGAAAGCGATCGTGTCGAGTTAAACGATCGCAGACAGCTAACGAAAGATCTCCGACTTCTTTAGATTTCCGACTTCTTGAAAGAAGTCGGAAATCTTTTCATTGAGCTAACCCTCGTAGTCGTGATCGGGCTTGTCAGGTTCTTCTTCGGGTTTGCTGATGCCCTCTTTAAAGCTTCGCAGCGTCTTGCCAAACGTGCTGCCGAGTTCAGGAATTTTTTTGGGCCCAAAAACCAGAATTGCGACGACGCAAACAATCACAACCTCTGTCCAGCCTAGATTAAACATGCAGTCTCCTGTTAATCGCTTCCCTCTAAGCATAGAAGCTGTGTTTACAAATTTGACGGCTGACGATCGCAATCGCTGATCCTGCAAAACCCTGTAAGATTTTGGAGCAATCTTATTAGAGAGTCGATCGCTGTGTTAGCCGCCCTGCTTTATGGTCAAGAAGACCTGCGTTTAGAAACCGTGCCTGACCCTACGCCTGCCGATGGAGAGGTCGTCATGGCCGTCGGGGCTGCCACCACCTGCGGAACCGATCTAAAGGTCTGGCGACGAGGCGGACACGCCAAAATGCTCAAACCTCCCACGTTGTTTGGGCACGAGGCTGCTGGACAGATTGTGGCACTGGGCGCAGGCGTGACGGGTTGGGAAGTGGGCGATCGTGTCGTTGCCAACAATTCTGCTCCTTGCCTAAGCTGTTTTTTTTGCCATCGCCAAGAATTTTCGCTCTGCACCGATCTGACCTTCAACAACGGCACCTTTGCTAAATATCTGAAAATTCCGGCCCCGATCGTGCGCCATAATCTGCTCTCCATTCCCGCAGGCGTGTCAGATGACCTAGCTGCGATGACTGAGCCGCTAGCCTGTGTGCTGCATGGCGTAGCTAGATCCAACGTCAAACCGGGCGATCGGGTGGTGCTGTTGGGCGATGGCGCGATCGGACTCATGTTTGTGGCGGCTCTAGCTCAACAATCTGCCGAGGTGTTTTTGTTTGGCGGCAGTGAGGCTCGATTGGAGATTGGCAAAAAATTCGGCGCGGCTAAAACCTTTAACTATCGGCAAGTGACCGATTTGCCTCATCTAGTGCGAGACTTGACCGATGGCTGGGGCGCAGATGTGGTGATTGAGGCGACGGGCGTTCCGGCGGCTTGGGAGACGGCGATCGCCTGTGCCCGTCCGGGTGCCACGGTGAATTTATTTGGCGGCTGCCCACGCGATACAACAATTACCGTCAACACCGAACAACTCCACTACAATGAACTGACTCTCAAAGGGGTCTTCCACAACACGCCTGAGTTTGTCAGAGCCGCGCTTGCCCTGATTGCGAGTCACACCGTTCCCTTTGAGTTGCTGATCAGCGATCGCCAACCGTTAAAGAATTTAGAACAGGTGTTTCAAGATATGAAGCAGCGCAAAGTCGTGAAAGTGGCGATCGTGCCTTAGAGAAGCAAGATCGAACGGCGGCCATCCAAAAGACATTGGTTTAGATCGGACTTTTTTATGAACAGGATTCGATTTGGCTCAAAATTATTGAGACTTGGGGGATTTGGACTGCTGCTGATCTCAGGAGCCAACCCCGCCAGAGCACTACCCGGTCAAACCACTAAAGAAGTGGCAGCCTGGATGCAAGCAAACTCAACGCTGCGCCCTAGCCGTGGCGAAAAGTTTTTGGTCACTAAGAGCAGTACGGCGGCTCAACGATTTACCTTTGAAGCGTCGCTGCTGCCGCCAGGACGGACTCAAGCGATCGCCCAACGCGGGCATCATTCGCAGTGAGCGGCTGATGTTGTTTGATATGCAAAACGGCGTGAGCCAAGAGCGTCTCAAAGAATCTCTCAGAGCCATTTATGGTTCAGAAATCTCTCAGGATTTCGATCGGGCCCAGGTGGTTTACAGCTACCCCAGTGAAGTCACCGTTCAGCAAGCGATCGCTCAGAATAATCCCTTAATCGCCTCTCTGCAAGGAGAACTGCGGCGCGGAAGTCGCTATGGATATTGGTTAGAAATCGCCCAAACGCCTGAAGGTCGCGCCTACTCAGGGCGACTAACGCTATTTCTCAGAGACGACATAGACCTATTAGAAGCCCAAATTAGAAATCAATAATCTACTTAACGTATCGATTAATCAGGGTCAATTTTTTAACTCAGGGTTAACTCGGATGCCAATGGTCATTAACCCCTGTAATCTGACACCTTCCCCTAAGGGGTGCCGCCCGTGATGGAGAGCGATCGCTGTGAAGTTGCGCCAACTAATTCCTTTTTTTGATACGACGGCTCAAGATTGGGCAGCAGAAGCCCGCATTTTGCGATGGCTGACGTTTCTTTGGCTGTTTGTGGGGCTGGCGGTGATGTTTTCAGCCTCTTACCCAGTGGGGGATGCCGATTTTGGCGACGGTTTGTACTACATCAAGCGGCAAGTTTTGGCTGTCTTGATTGGCATGATCGGGTTTAATCTGCTCGTCCATACGCCCTTGCGCTATGTTTTGGGGATCGCTGACTGGTTCTTGCTTATCTGTCTCGGCGGAATTCTCGTCACGCTATTGCCGGGGATCGGCACCTCGATCGGGGGCGGTGCCCGATGGATCGCCCTTGGCCCGTTTTTGCTGCAACCCTCGGAGTTAATCAAACCCTTTCTGGTGCTGCAATCGGCGCGCATTTTTGGGCAGTGGGAGCGACTTTCGTGGGCAACTCGTATCACCTGGGTCAGCATTTTTTGCATCATGCTGGTGGGCATTTTGCTTCAGCCCAACCTTAGCACCACCGCCCTCTGTGGGATCACGCTCTGGCTGGTCGCCCTGGCTGCCGGGCTGCCCTACGTCTATCTCTGGTGCACGGCGGGCGGCGGTCTGCTGTTGGCAACTTTGAGCATCAGCCTGCGAGAATATCAGCGCAAGCGGATCATGTCATTTATGAATCCGTGGGCTGACCCGGCGCAAGATGGCTATCAACTCATTCAAAGTCTGTTGGCGATCGGGTCAGGCGGCACCTTTGGCACCGGGTTCGGACTCTCGCAGCAAAAAATGGGCTACTTACCCATTCAATACACCGACTTTATTTTTGCCATTTTTGCCGAAGAATTCGGCTTGGTCGGCAGCAGTCTGCTGATCATCTTGCTGTTAACCTATGGCACCCTGGCGCTAATCATCGCCCGCAAAGCCCGAACTACCGTGCAGCGATTAGTGGCGATCGGCATCATGGTGCTTATGGTCGGTCAGTCGCTATTGAATATCGCCGTCGCCACCGGAGCACTACCCACCACTGGGTTGCCCTTCCCCTTCTTTAGCTATGGCGGCAGTTCTATGATTTCTAGCCTAATCTCGACAGCATTATTAATTCGAGTGGCGCGAGAAAGCAGCGAAGCAGAAGTCGTCTCTTTGCCAGAGCGACGAGCCGCCAAACCCGTCTCGCCTTCTAAACTGACTCCCCACCCTGCAAAAGGACGATGGCGACGTAAGCCCGCCTCAGAGCCGCAGACTAAAGCGCCTTCAGAGCCGAGACGATTTAGACCTCGCAACGCTCCTTAATTTGAGTGGTCAGAAGATCAGTAGAATATGAGTGGCGCTTAAAGCAGCGTAATCATTGAGTTAACGCCCTCACTCTAAATTCGGAGTGGTCAAGTCGAAAGAATTGCCCCCGATCCTTGAACCCTATGCTAGAAGCCTTTCAAACCCGTCTGTACGAGCTAGAGCAGTTTGCCAATCATCTAGTCTCTAATCAGTTAACTCATTTGTCTCTAATCAGCGTCGGCGTGATTTTTGCCGCCGGGTTGCTCACGAGTTTGACTCCCTGCACGTTATCAATGTTGCCGATCACGATCGGGTATATCGGCGGCTATGAGACCCAAAGCCGAATGCAGGCGGCGGCGCAATCTCTCTGGTTTTCGTTAGGGCTGGCCACCACCCTGGCCGGGCTAGGAATTTTTGCCACCGTCGTCGGTCAAGTCTATGGGCAGATTGGGATCGGACTCCCGATCGTGGTCAGTCTTGTAGCGATCATCATGGGGCTAAACCTTTTAGAAGCATTACCCTTGCGGTTGCCATCTTGGGGTGGCACTGAGTGGATCTCGCCAGACCTGCCTGCGGGGGTGCGGTCTTATCTGATCGGGCTAACCTTTGGATTGGTCGCCTCTCCGTGCAGCACGCCCGTTTTGGCGACGCTATTGACCTGGATCTCGACCACTCAAGATCCCTTTGTGGGCGGCACGCTGCTGCTGTGCTACACCGCTGGCTATGTGGCTCCGCTTGTGTTAGCGGGCACGTTTACCGCATCGATTAAAAAACTATTAGAGTTGCGGCGCTGGTCAGGTTGGATTAATCCTGTCAGTGGCAGTTTGTTGGTTGGGTTTGGTGTGTTTTCGCTGCTTTCTAGAATTAACTTTTTTAATTAAACATGACGACAGATCGTTCGTTTCTGATGCAGCTATCCGATTGGGGATCGGCTCCTAAACGCTATTTCAAAAAAGAACTGCTGCCGCTGCTGGCAGATTTGCGACTGGCGATCGTGCTGCTATTAGCGATCGCTATCTTTAGCATTTCAGGCACCGTGATCGAGCAGGGGCAATCCCTCTCGTTTTATCAAACCAACTATCCCGAACACCCTGCCCTGTTTGGCTTTCTCACCTGGAAGGTGTTGCTAACGGCTGGGTTTGATCACGTCTACCGCACCTGGTGGTATCTGGCGCTGCTGATTCTCTTTGGCTCTAGCCTGACCGCCTGCACCTTTGTACGCCAGTTGCCCGCGCTGCGGTGGTTTACGCGCAACACCAGCAAGTTTTATACCCAGCCGCGCCAGTTTCAAAAGTTTGCCTTGAGCGCTGAGTTTGAGTCTGCCTCCTTAGAAGAAGCTGTTTCTCTATTAGAAAAACGTCGCTATCGCGTGTTTCGCAGTGGTGAAACGATCTACGCCCGCAAAGGCATTATTGGGAGAATTGGCCCGATCGTCGTTCACGTCAGCATGATGCTGATTTTGATCGGCGGTGTTGTGGGGGCAATGACAGGCTTTATGGCTCAAGAATCGGCTCCGAGTGGGTCAACATTTCTGATCAAAAACATCATTGACGCGGGGCCGTGGGCAGAGCCTCAATTTCCCAAAGATTGGGCTGTCAAAGTCAATCGGTTTTGGATTGATTATTTGCCCACGGGTGAGATTGATCAGTTTTACTCCGATCTCTCCGTTTTAGACAACGACGGCAAAGAGGTCGATCGCAAAACCATTCACGTTAATGAACCGCTCAAACACAACGGCGTGACCCTCTATCAGGCAGATTGGTCGATCGCGGCGGTGCAAGTCAAACTCAACAAAAGTCCAGTTTTGCAGTTTCCGATGGCGAAGCTAGAGACGATCGGCAGTCGAGTTTGGGGCACTTGGGTGCCGCTTAAGCCTGACTTGAGTGATGGCGTGTCTCTAATTGCGAGAGACTTACAGGGGCTGCTGCTGATCTATGACACCGATGGCAAGCTGATCTCAACCGTCCGTAAAGGAATGTCGGTGCAAGTCAAAGGCGTGACGTTGGCGATCGCCGACATCATCGGCAGCACAGGTCTACAAATCAAAGCCGATCCGGGCATCCCGATCGTGTATCTAGGCTTTGGCTTGCTGATGATCAGCACGATGATGAGCTATGTGTCTCATTCCCAGATTTGGGCGTTGCAAAAAGACGGCAAGTTTTATATTGGTGGCAACACCAACCGTGCTCAAGTTACCTTTGAGCGCGAGTTTTTAGAAATGTTGGATCAGATTAGCGATCGACAAGAAAATGCTTTAGAAACAAGCACTCAACTGGCCGGAGTTTGATGATCTTAAGCCGCGAATAGCGCTGGTTTCTACCCCCTTAATGACACCAGTTTGAATAGATCTCAACCTTTATGGACTGATTATGTCTGATCGAGTTGCTCTTTTCATGTGCGCGATCGTGCTTATTCCCATCGGCTATTGGGTGAGGTTTTCCCAGTTTGGGGCGGAATGGCTGCATGACATTGGCGGCAGTCTCGCCTACCAGATTTTTTGGATTTTGCTGGTGATGGGCTGCTTTCCCAAAGCGTCTGTGATGCGAGTAGCGATCGCCGTTTGTCTCGCATCCTGCGCGATCGAGTTCCTTCAACTCTGGAAGCCGCCATTGCTGCAAGCCATTCGCGCCACCCTACCAGGGAGATTGGTCTTGGGCAACACCTTTAGTTGGTCAGACTTTCCCCCTTATTTTGTGGGCAGCTTTTTAGGCTGGGCTTGGGTGAAGGCGCTCCGCCGATGGACGAGATGAGCCTATTCGCCTTTTTTGTGGTTGACCTCAACGACGGTGTGCACGTTGCCACGGGGCGTATAGTCGGCTCTGACGTTGATTTCTAACGGATCGCAAGCGGCGACCAGATCATCCAAAATTTGGTTGGCAGACTCTTCGTGAGAGATGTAGCGATCGCGGTAACTATTGATATAAAGCTTGATGGCTTTTAGCTCGACCACTCGCTGATCAGGCATATAGGTGACGTAAATAGTCCCAAAGTCGGGGTAGCCAGAAAACGGACATTTGCAGGTAAATTCTGGCAACGTGATGGCGATCGTATAGCGCCGCCCCGGTCGCGGATTGGGAAAGGTGATCAGCCCACCTTCTTCGATAATGCGTTCGCCATATTTGACTTCTGGAGCCGACAGCGTTTCTTGAGAGTGAGGTTGAGTCATGGGGATTGGCAGATCATAAAATTCAGTAGATAGTCACTATTCTAAAACCGATCGATCATAGCAATCTTGTGGGCGAGTTTGGGTGGGATAGGCGATGTCGTGCCTCTACCGAAAAGGCACAGTACACTAGGGTCTCTTGCCCTTGTTTTGGATGGATTTGAGACTTTCTGAGCCATCTTTTGACCGATTGAGAGAATTTCGCCGCTACCCTGGCGATTTTTGCCAAATTTTTTGACTATTTTTGCCGCAATTGCCTAAATTACAGCTATTCTGTGGCATAGTTTTCAGACTCTGCTGACTGTTTGACTGTGGTGATGCAAATTTATGACTTCTAATGTGAACCCTCAACCCTCTGCGCGGACTGCTAAAGCATCTGGGCAACCAGCCTCGTCTGCCAGTTCCTATTCTCCGTCTGTGCCCATTTCTCTCTATCGCGAGGTGACCGCAGAACTTCAGGCTTCTAAGTCAACCGTCGAGGCGCTCAAAGCGCAAAACCAGCAGTTAGCCAAGCAAAATAATTATCTGCGCCAAGAGGTCGAAAAAGCTGCCTTGACGACTCTGCATCTTCGTCAAGTGGTCAGCAGTTTGCCGCCTGTAAATATGGATCTGCCGCAAATCGCTCTTGGGGATGTGATGCCCGACCTAGAGGCTAGATTTAAGGCTTCTGCGGGGTCGCGTCCGCCTGCACCGCCTCTGCCCAAGCCTTATGGAGTAGAGTCTAACGAGTCTGCCCTTTTGTCAGATGAGTTGGTTTTTGAGCATGAGAGTCAGCCTCGTCGCAAGATGCAGTCTGACAAGCGCCCGGCTGAGTTGAGTGGGTGGCTGTTGGGGCTAATTATTGTCACGATCGTGATTACAGCTTTTGGCACTGGCTTTTTGATTGTGCGCCCGCTTTTGCCCTCTGGCAATAAATAGACAGATCTGAAATCGTCCAGTCTGAGAACACGTTACACGTTGCCACAAATCTTGATAAAACGATCGCTAGTCTCGCCAGGTGTGCAACAGTTCGTCAAAAAAATCGGGGTGCGATCGTGGGAGACTCTAGACTATAACTACGCAAAAAAGCATGACTTCAATCTAAAAGGGTAGTCGTCGTTACAAATCGCTGCTAGCTAACGGTGATAGAAGAGTCATGCTGAGAGATTGATAGACTAAAGACAAATTGACAAGGAGTGTAACCGCTTGAAGAAGGTAGAGGCTATCATCCGCCCGTTCAAACTTGATGAAGTCAAGATTGCATTAGTCAATGCTGGCATTGTGGGCATGACGGTTTCTGAAGTCCGCGGGTTTGGACGACAGAAGGGGCAAACCGAGCGCTATCGCGGCTCAGAATACACCGTTGAGTTTTTGCAAAAGCTCAAGGTCGAAATCGTGGTCGAAGATGACCAGGTTGATATGGTGGTTGACAAAGTAATTGTCGCTGCGCGCACTGGGGAGATTGGAGACGGCAAAATCTTTATTAGCCCGATTGACGAAGTGGTTCGCATTCGGACAGGGGAAAAGAATTTGGAAGCGGTCTGATTTTCCAATGATTCCTTAGGAGTAACTCTTTATATTCACCTTTCCAGACTTAACTAGGCAACTCCGATTTGGGGTTGTCTTTTTTTAGGCAAATCCGATCGTCCTCGGTTTCGGGAAGAACACTTGACAGATTTTGCTAGAGACAGAGCATAATCTGTGAGCCTTCTGACGTTTTGGTGACCTCAATGCGGGCTTGAAACGCCTCGCGAAAATAGGGCATATGGGTCACGGTGAGAATGCAGGAAAAATCAGGCGCGATCGCGTTAATGGCCGCAATCAAGCGATCGCAGCCTTCTTGATCTTGGGTGCCAAACCCTTCATCGACGATCAGCATTTGCAGAGCAGTGCCCGATCGGTGCGACAACAATCGAGCTAACGCCAGCCGAATCGCAAAATTAACCCGAAAGGCCTCGCCGCCAGAATAGGTTTCATAAGGGCGCGTGCCGTGAGCATCGGCGATCAGAATGTCGAGGGTCTCGATCGACTTGGAATTTTGGGTGATGCCTCGGGCCGATTTGCTCGACGATTTAGCACTGCGGGCGCTGCGCTGAGTCACAAATTGAACGTGCAGTTGATTGGCACTGAGCCGAGACAAAATCTGGTTAGTGGTCGCTTCTAGCTGCGGCAGCACGTTTTCGATCAAGAGGGCCTGAATGCCATTTTTGCCAAAAGCCAAAGCCAGTTCTTGATAGACTCGCCCTTGCTGACGGGCCAGAGTTAACTGAGTTCTGAGTTCACCGTCTTGAAGTCTGAGGGCATCTTGCTGCTGTTGCTGCTGCTGAAGCCGACCCAGACGGGCAAGCTGTTCATCTAGCTGTTGGCGTTGGCGTTGCAGTTCTTGTTCGATCGCCTGAATTTGATCGGTGAAGTCCGGGGTTTGCTCTAGATAACTGACCAGTTCTTGAGTGTGGAGACTCACGGTTTGCAACTCGTTTAGCCGCGTCTGGAGCGTTTGCGCCAAGTCTTGCAGCCGCTGCTGCACCTGAGGAAACTGCTGCTGGGCCTGCCTCAGTTCTTGAAACCGCAACTGCCAGGGCTGGGCCTGCCTAAGGGCGACTCGCAGGGCGTTGTGTTGCGCTAAGTCATAGCCGATGGCGGCGATTTGGCGATCGCTCTGCCCAAACCCGGCGGCGGTGTCGGCTTGCAGCCGCTCGATTTGCTGGTCTAGCTGGGTCATTTGGGCCGCTAGCTCTGGCTGCCGGGCCGTGATTTGAGTCTGTCGGCGCTGGGCTTGTTTGATGTCGGCGAGTTTGATTTCTGCCCAGCGCCAGCGATCGACGGCTCCGCGAGCTAGGGCGTGGTCTTTTTCGTCGTAGTTGAGGTGTTGCAGGCTGCGATCGAGCAGGGTCAATTCTTCTTGAAGGTCAGTGGCATAGGCGCGATCGTGCAGTTTTTGTTCGAGTTGAGACGCTTCAGCCGTGAGTTGCTCTAAGCTTTTTTGCACGTCGGCGGTGGTTTGAAGCTGTTCTTGCAGTTGTCCGCGTCGCTCAAGGGCTGAACCCAGTTGGGCGAGTTTAGCATCCAACTCGGCATATTCTCGGCGCAGAACTTGAATTTCTCGCTCAGACACCGCTAGCTGCTCTCGAATCACCCAAATTTGATCGAGCACGTCTTGGCGCTGCTGCTCGTGTTTTTGCAAGACGAGGTGCCAGTGAGGTTCGTCAAGGGGGCGATCGCACAACGGGCAAGGCGGATAGGAAGAGTCTTGAAGACCAAGGCTCAAGGGTTGTGTTAGCGTCGCGACGGCCGGGGCAGACGATGAAGACTCAGCGGCGTGAAGCAAGGAATCATTGAGGACGCGATCGGCGGTCAACTCCCGGTTTAGAGTCGCAAGCTCTGAGGTGCTCAGGGTGTCTTGTTTGAGCATCCGCAGTTTGTGATCGAGTTCGGCTAGATGGGCTTCGTGATCGCGCTGGTGGGCTTGCAGCCGATCCATAAAGCTGCGGCGCTCTAGTCCTTTTTCGCGCACTTGTTCTTGATAGCGTTTGAGTTTTTCTAACGCTTCAATGTGAGTGGCGACCTCGACAGCAGCGCGCTGGAGTTTGGGCTGACGCTGCTGTTGGGTCTGAAGCTGATGGGCAGAGGCTTTCAATTCTTCGAGGCGGGTGGTGAGGCGGGTAGAGGCGCGATCGAGGTCGCTCTGCAAGTGTTGACGGCGCTGAAGCAGAGGAGCCACCTGCATTTGCAGTTGATCTAAATGCGTCAGTTGCAGCCGGGCTTGGCGAAGTTGCTCGACTCCGGCTGCGATGTCGGCGGCTTTGCTGAGGGTGTGCTGAAGGTCTTGAAACTGCTGCTCTAGGGCGACCCCTTGCGCTTGCAGATTTTGTAGCTGATTTTGCAGACTGTTGAGTTTGGTGGTTTGCTGCTGCTGATAGTGTTGGCGTGTGGTTTGCGCCACTTGGTGAGCCTGAAATTTTGTTGCAAAGCCATCTTCTTGCTGTTGCAGAGTTTGCCATTGCTGATAGCCTGCTGCGATCGTGCGTTCTTGTTGCAGCAATTCCAACAGTGTTTGTCGTTGATGATCGATCTGAGTGAGTTCTTTTTGCAGGCGTTGACAGTCTTGATTGAGGGTGCGTTGCTGCTGTTGTTGCCAGGTGAGTTGCTGTTTTGCAGTTTGTCGGTGTTGCTGTCTGGCTAAAAGGTTTTGCAACTGCTCACTATAGGCGGTTTGCTGCTGCTGCATTTGCGTGAGCGTGGCTTCTAGCTGGGTGCGCTCTTGGGCGATCGCGTCGGTTTGCTGCAACTGTTGCTGAATGGATGCTAAATTTCGTTCGAGCAGTTCTATCTGCCCTTTAAACTGGCGTGATTTGTCTTTGGCTTGCTCTGATAGCTCGTCGTAGCGCTGGAGTTTTAGCAGATCAGCGAGAATTTGTTTACGATCGCCCGGCCGTTTGAGCATAAACTCGTCGGCGCGACCCTGCCGCAGATAGGCTGAGTTGACGAAGGTATCGTAGTCGAGCTTCAAGTGTTCTAACACTAAATTTTGAGTGGCTCGAATGCCTTTTTCGGTCAGCGATCGATAGGAGGGCAACTCGTCAGAACCGGGAGGGTTGACTGAGCCGTGGGCAATTTGAAACTCTAGGGCCACGCCGTTTCCGCGCTGTCGAGTTCTAATCACGCGGTAGGTTTGTTGGTGGATATTAAACACAAACTCAACTCGCGCTTCGGCTTCACCGACGTGGATCACATCGTCTTCGATCGCGGCTCGACTCTCGCCCCAAATTGCCCAGCCGATCGCCTCTAGCAGCGACGATTTGCCTGCCCCGTTAGACCCACACACGCAGGCAGTGTGCAACCCCCGAAAGTCTAGGGTGGCGGCACGATAACTCAAAAAATTCTTGAGTGTGAGTTGCTGAGGAATCATGAAGAGCGGGTCACCCGATCGGATGAATGGAGTACAAATGCACCGAAGTACACTCGCACTTCTTGTAGTGTACGCGCTCGAAGGGTTAGTCCGTAACGGTTTTTCTAAAAACTCTTAAAACTGGGGGTGCGATCGGGCCGTTTTTATCATCAATCTGGGAGCCAGAAATCGGCGTTATATGCCCTGGGGGTGATTTTTCCCTCCCTAGGAACCTTGCTAAACTTCCTTCGGTCATTGAAACCATCGCTATCAAAAGACTATTAAGGATCTGCAAATGTTGAAATTCAGAAAATGGCAAACGGGGACTGTCCTGGCTCTCACATTGGGCATGACCTCAACCAGTCTTGCGCCCTTTGCGATCGGCAATGCTAACGCGGCTCCGTTGTTTCCATCGCAGCAATATCCTCAATATCCTCAGTACCCTCAATATCCTTCGACTCAGCAGGCTCAATCGGGTCAGGTGAGAATTCCGAGGGGCACAGTTTTGCCTGTCACCTATGACAAAGAGAGAATTGTGGTGGCCCCCAACGAAACCAGTGGTGTCACTCTCAAGATTGCTAGAAACATTCGCACCTCGTCTGGCTCACTGTTGATTCCGGCAGGAAGCCAGGTCGAAGGGGAGCTTAGACCTTCGCAGGGTGGGACTCAGTTTTTTGCTAAAACGCTGGTGTTGACCAACGGCGATCGCTTGCCGATCAACGCATCTTCTGAGGTCGTGACTCGCAAAGAAACGATCAGAAAAGGAGCCGACACGGGCGCAATTTTGACCGGGGCTGGAATCGGCGCGGGGGCTGCTGCCATTATTGGGGGCATCACGGGCAACCGTCGCATTTCTAAAACCAACGTGTTGCTCGGCGCTGGTTTGGGTGCACTGGGTCAATTTTTGCTAAAGCGCGGCAGTGCTGATGTGTTGGTGGTGAATCCTCAAACTGATTTGTCGTTGACGTTGAATAATTCTTTGGCCCTCAGCCCAACCTACTAGACTCCTAACAGATTAATCACAGAATAGAGATTGCTGACAGGGACGTTCTATGAGCGTCCCTGTCAATCGTTTAAAGACTGCATTGAACAATGATTAAGTGAATGGTTCTAGATTGCAGTGTGGGGCGGGGGGTTGCCCACGATCGAGAACGCTTTTTAGGTCGATTTCGTAAACCAGTTCAAATTTAGCTTGGGGGCTGAGGCGCTGAATCACTTTTAAATAGTCTTCGGCGTAGGTGCGGCGACGAAAGCGATCGATTAATTGACGCTGAAAATCGGGCAGGTGACGATAAATCACCCACGGTCTGAGGGAGTCTTGATAACTCATAGTCTGGCTGCGGTGAAAAATAGCTGGACTCTCTGACAATAAAAAACCCCTGGCTTGGGGTCAATAGAAAGTAGTCAGGTTTTCCGGTAAAAAGTTGGAGACTAATTCTTTGATAAGTTTTATGAATCTTCTAGCTGTTGCAAAACGGCCTGAAAGATCTCGCGCTGACCTCTTCCGCCCTCCTCCAGCATTCGCTTAATGGTCATGGCATAGCCTAGGGTGTTTTCATATTGGTCTGGCATCCCAGGAAAATCGACTCCTGAACCCCAGCGATCGATGGTGTCTTTCTCTAAGCCAATAACGCGGGAAAGCAGATTTACGCACTGGGTGCGGTAGCCTCTGGCTTTCTCGTCTTCTTCGCTGACGTTGAACCACAGGCGGCAAAATTGTCTTGGCTTCATTCTGTTCGGCAGATCATGCGGACTAAACAATGATCTACCTTTACCCTTTAACCTCAAGATTGGACACCTGTTTAAGCGGAAGAATTGAGGTTAATCTATCATAAATTTTGACTGTGTATACCTCATAAACTCCGGTAATCAATAAATCTTTTCAGTTTGCGTTATTGTAGTGTCAGTTAAAAGATGAGAGAGGCAAGCATCGTGGTTCAAGCTTCGCCAAAGTTCATGAGTTTTGAGGAGTTTGTAGAGTCGTATCCCGATCGAGAAGGACGCTACGAACTATATCGAGGAGCGATCGTTGAGATGCTGCCAACAGGTGATCACGAAGAAGTGACTGCATTTACCACTCGAAAGCTGATTCTTGAAATCGATCGCCTCAATTTGCCATACATCATTCCCAGAACCTACCTTGTTAAGCCTCCCGGTGAAGACAGTGGCTATCAACCAGACATGCTTGTTTTAGACCGAGCGGCACTTCAGGATGAACCTCGCTGGAAGAAATCATCGACGATCGAACGGGGTGAATCGATCAAGTTAGCCGTAGAAGTGGTGAGTACTAATTGGGGCACCGACTATGGAAACAAGGTGACAGACTACGAACGGATGGGCATTCCTGAGTATTGGATTGTCGATTTTAAAGGATTGGGCGCAAAACGATATATTGGCTCTCCCAAACAGCCGACGATTTCGGTTTATCAGTTGCTTGAGGGAGAATATCAGGTGCAGCAATTTCGAGGGAACGATCGGGTTATTTCCGATATCTTCCCAGAGTTGACGTTAACCGCAGAACAAATCTTTTCAGCAGGAGTTTAGAAGAGTCAATCTCAAAAAAGACTCTGTTCGTCACTCCAGCATATTATTAACGTCAGTTCGGCAGAGGCCGCTGAGAACGAAGCGCAAAAACTCATCGAACTGATGTACTATTGAGCTGATTGACGCGCACTAGCAGCGTTTTTTTGTGCTTCTGCATAAATTTGTAGAGCAGCAGCCATATGGTGTTCAGCTTCTTCACCCTTTGACTGAAACCACTCTAAAGTTTTAGAATCAACCTGAATAGAGACGGTAGCTAGCGCTGAAGCAGGCATCCGCAAGGTTGCTTTTGAAAAGAACTCATCTGTAAGCGGCGGAATATCTGATGTATCAATGTCGTCATCGGTCATTGCGTCGATTCTAGACCAGTCGGTTCTTGAGGGATTGTTCATAACGCTTCCTTTCGTGAGAGAGTGCTTTTCTTAGAGGGTGTTATGCACTTTTAAATCCGATACTCACGAACTGCCTGACCATCAATATTACAAACGCAATCAGGTGAAAGCCAATTAGGGTTTCTGTGAGCCGCTCGTAATCTCGCGCTAATCGCCGAAACCGCGACATCCAGCCAAAACTGCGCTCAACGACCCAGCGCCGAGGCAGCAACACAAAATTTCTTTGCCTCCGGCAGTTTCACCACTTCCAGTCGAATGCCTTCTGCCTCAGCATCGGCGGCAGCTTGCGCTCCTGTATAGCCTTGGTCAACAAAGGCGACCTCAACGGATTCCCCCGTCATCTGCTGCACTTGGTGCATCAGTTCTGCGACCTGCGCTCGGTCTTGCTCGTTCGCAGGCGTGACGTGCAGGGCAAGCAAATGTCCTAGCGTGTCCACCGCCATGTGAACCTTGCTCCCTTTTTTGCGTTTCCCGCCATCGTAGCCCGCTCGATGTCCACTTTCCACCGTCGATTGCAAGGTGCGACTGTCTAGAATCACCGCACTCGGTTGCTCGTTGCGTCCCGCTAAAATTCGCAGTCTCGCGCAAATCCTGCACCATCGTTTCAAAGACTCCAGCTTTGAGCCACCGTTGCGTTTGTTGGTAGACCGTATGCCACGGCGGTAAGTCATGCGGCATCAGTCGCCAAGCTTCTCCCGCTCGCACCACGTACCGTAAGCCATTGAACACTTCACGCAGGCTGTGGTCTCGTTGAGGAGCATTTTCTGTCATTAACGTTAAATATGGAGCCACAAATGCCCATTCTTCGTCGCTCACGTCTGTTGGGTAAGGCTTTCTACTCATGCTCCCAGTTTAACAAAAGTGCATAACACCCTCTAGGGAAATAATGCGAATTGTTCTTTGATCAGCTCAGTGTAGATAACCACTACAACCCGTCCGTCTAGCAGTCCAGTCCCGATCGAGCGGTCTTCACCATAGTCGCTGCGCTCATCTAGGTCAACGACCATTGGCAAGTCAAAGATGCGATAAGCATCAGCAAAGTCAAAGCCGTGTTTGCTAATGTTAAGCTCGTTTTTTCGATCGTCCCATTCAAAATTCATGAACTAAGCTCATCACACCTATAAATTTAAATTGTGTAAATATGCTCAAACTTCAGTTTAGTCTATGCAACCAATCGCGATCGCTAGGTTGACAGTTGTTGCATTCTACACAGCTTCATCCATCTGCTCTAAAAAGATGGGGAGTTGGGTGTCTTCAGTGGTTTTGCGCTGGGCAGATTTAAGCACTTCCATGCTGAGAGGAACGTGGAGCCGGAGACCGTCTTCGATAATGTCTTGAATGGTGACGATCGCGATTTTGTCATAGGAACATCCCATGATTTTGTGATGATAAAGCCCGCAAGTTTTGGCTTCTTGCAGCATATCTTTGGTGGGTTTTTTGAGGGTGATAAAAACACCAAGGGCGGCTTTTTCGCGGGTCATGGTGCCGTGGAGATCGCGAATATCACGAGAATCGACTTTGCCAGATTTGACTTGAAAAACAATGCGCCCGTGTCCGCCTTCAGACTCGATAAAAAATGCGGTGCCGTCGATGCCTTTGTCGGCTCCTTTTTTTTGATTGATGGCGGCGCGGTTGTTAGAAAAGGTGAGAATTGCCCACTTTTCAAATTCTTTGCGGGTTCTATCGTCGTTTTTGTTGGCTAAGGCTTCGGCAGATTTCATATCTCTAGGAATGCCTGTCATTTTGACGTTAAAGACGGCTGCTTGACCACAGCTATCTTCAAGGCGTTTGAGAATTAAACTAATGCTTTGATAAGTGATGTCGATGCCAATCCATTTACGGTTAAGTTTTTGGGCAACAGCAACGGTTGTTCCACATCCGCAGTAGGCATCAAGAATTACATCTCCTTCGTTACTACTAGCTTGAATGATGCGTTCTAAAAGGGCTTCAGGCTTCTGTGTAGGATATCCGAGGCGTTCTTTTGCTTGAGAACTTAATGGTGGAATATCTGTCCAGGTGTCGCCCAAAGGCAACCCTGCTCATCCAAGATAACGTTTTAAGCGAGGAACAGAGCCTGGGGTTGGATAATTCTTGCTTCATATGCAGTCTGCATCCGTTCCTTTGTCCACCGCCATACCCTTGTAAAAAAACCCTCGTAGGTTAATGTTTGGGCGATCTGGATTGGGATTAGTCAAATTATCTAGTTGATACAATCGCCCAAGAATGCTTATAGAATATTTGCTAGACGTTTCTTGCTCAAATTCTCTAAATCATAAGAGAGAAATGCGGCTTCACTATTCCATGTAAATTCTACTTTTGTGATAGACAAAAAATTACATCGTGGTTGTTTGGCAATTGCTTAGTCATTGCATGATTTAGCTGTTGTGCGTTGCCAAATAATTTCGTTACTAAAATCTCCACCTTGAGCGCAGAAAATAGAATCTAGAATTAACTTCAAATAGTGACTAGAGCTTGGATCACAGTGAAAATAAAAGCTACCTGTCGGTTTCAAAACACGATGAATTTCGGCAACTCTTAGCGTCATGCTGATCAGATACGCTAACAAACTTCCTTGACCTAAAACTGTTTGCAATCCCAAGATCAAGTTAATGGTTTGTGGTGTAAAAATCCCGCGCTGATTTTCAACAATCTCATCAAAACCCTTAATTGCCAGATCATCCCAAACCCAAGTGTCTATGAATGCTTGAGCTTGGGCAACATCTTCCTTACCCACATTGTTATAGATCTGGTTATAGTTTCGCTTTGAGTTAAACGGCGGGTCGATGTAGCAAAGATCAACCGACTCATCTTTTACATACTTCCGCAAAACATCCAGATTATCGCCGTAATACAACTCATTCATTGGGGCATGCGCGTAGACAAACCACGCAACCCTAGCAAAAGCTCTCCGTATATGTTTAAGTAAATTTTGTATAGTTTTTACATCTAATATTTATAGTCTAAGTAATTGTATGTATACTGCATAATTCTACGGTTATTACTCTCTCGTTTAGATTTTCAAGGCCCGATCGCTCATCCCTAAATTTTCGACTCGTAGACTAAAGTGACAACGCTGCGATTAAACAACCATTGATGCGATCGGGCGGCGAGTATTTGACGTGCAGGGCACCACCATCACATCATCCAAAACCTGATTGAGCATATCCGCAGACACGATCACTGCCGGACGAATCTTAAACTAGATTCCCTCTATTATCGCAACGTCGAAGGAAATTAGAACGGGATGTAAAATTGCATTTCTATGAATCGTGCGCCCACCTATTTGCTGCCAATCACCTTTCGAGACGGGCGATCGGGCTTTCGGTTGGCTGAATCGGCGATCGTATCTCTCCACCCAAACCGCGATCGCTCCCAAATTCCTAAGAGCGATCGCTTTTTTATAGAGTAACGGGCGATGCTCAGTCGGAAAGACTACGCCAACGCGGTTCTGTGGAGTGGGCGATCGTGGCGTAATGCATTGAGCGACCCAAGGCTAGCGTTATAATGCCACTGAAGCGCGATCAAAGCCGCCCAAACCATGAGTAAAGAAGAACTTCTCCTTGAATACTGGCGCGACCTTCTCCCAGAACAACAGCGCGAACTCATAAACTTCGCGGAATTCCTCCATACCAAAGTCAGCAGTCTACAACCGCGCCCTAACATCAAAGGACTTTGCCGCAACACTGCCGTTGATCTCACCTTGGCAGACTTCACCCAAGCCCGCCAAGAAGCTTGGGCAAGTTTTCCCCACGAGGAATTCTACCCATGAGTGCAGTAATCGCCGATACGCATGCGATCGTGTGGTACTTAAGCAACCTTGAAAAACTCTCCGAAACGGCGATCCAGACTCTAGATCAGACCTCACAATCAGGGCAAATGATCTATCTTTCCGCAATTTCTATGGTTGAACTGCAATACCTCACTGAACGCAATCGTATTGATAGCGGTGTTCTCAATCAAATTCTCAAAATTGTGAAATCGGATATCCCTAGTATTGAAATTGTTGCCCTCGACCTAGAGGTTAGCGAAAATCTGGCTCATATCGATCGCGCAGTCGTTCCCGATATGCCCGATCGGATCATTGCCGCAACCGCGCTTTCCCTCAAACTACCGCTAGTCACCTGCGATCACAAAATTCAAGCCTGCAACGCAATCCAAACTATTTGGTAAGTGGTCAGGCGTAATTAAACGTAGACAGATTTCGAGATCAGCGATCGCCCCCAAATTCCTAAGGGCGATCGCTTCTTGTTGAATGTGCGATCGCTCTTGGAGTGAAACAGACAAGATATTGCTTGTGATTGAATAGAATAAAAGCAATAGACCTTCCTGCTTGGAGTCCCAGTCGTCATGCAAACCGTCACATTTAACGGAGCGTTAGAAGCGATCGAATCTCTCTCGATCGACGATCAAGCGGCGCTACTCGAAATTGTCCAGCGCCGACTCATCGAACACCGCCGTGCGGAAATTGCTAGCAACATTGTTCAAGCGAAAGCCTCTCACCAAGCAGGCACAGTATTTAGAGGCTCTGTGGAAGATGCGATCGCAGAGTTAAATCGTTGAGAACCATCACCTTCGATACCTCGTTTAAGCGTGCCTACAAAGCACTCCTTCGGAAACGCCCTGCGCTTCAGCCAAAAGTAGAATCTGTCCTACAGCTTTTGTCCAGTGATCCTTTTGAACCCTCCCTCCAAACTCACAAGCTTAAAGGGCAACTAGTGGGTTCTTGGGCTTGCACAGTAGAGTACGATTGCCGCATCGTTTTCGATTTCATTAAGCAACTAGAGACAAACGAAGAAGAAATCCTCTTGATCGATATTGGCAGTCATGATGAAGTTTACTGATTGTATCTGACCGGACTCTGAGAGAAGAGATCGCTCTTTTCTGCTTCAGCGATCGTATCTCAATCTAACCAGGGCGATCGTGCCTATACTGAAATCAATTGTTGCATCCTAAAACCTGCACCATGCTTTCATCAGACCTGAAACCCAAGTTATTGCACTCCCCATCCACGATCGCCTCGAACTGATCTAATCTGACAATATTTCTTTAGCCGTCAACTGCAACCCTTGAAGAACCTCAAGCTGAGATTGAACTCGATCATTCCCTCGAAACTCCCGCACTGCATAACTTCCGTCGATTAGAGTGCAGACAGATATCCCTTGAGTTTCAGGGTCAATGATCCAATATTCAGGGACAGAGATCGCGGCATATTGCCCCAGTTTTGCCACATAGTCACGGTCTCGCTGCAAGTCTCCAGGGCTAACTACTTCAATGACCAACAGCGGAGGAGCCATCGACAAACGAATCGTGTTGCGCCGTCTCAGTTGTTCAATATGTTCTTCACGAATAAGGGTCAGATCTGGAAAGCGGTTACGCGGTTCGCCTCTGACTTCAAGTTCTAGTCCGTGGGGTCTGACTCTCCGATGTCCTACGATCGCAGCAAAGTGAACCATGAGAAAAGCTGCAATCTCAACATTAAACCCTGACTCTGGCGGCACCTCAATTAACTCTCCGTTGAACAGTTCATAGACATTATCCGTCCCGTCGTCATAGTCAAGATACTCCTCGAAACTGCAAAACCGTTGCTTAGTTTGGGTCATGGCATTAGCATTGCTCTCAATAGTGTCTGCGCCTGCATTGCGCGATCGTGTCAAAATCAAACCTTCAGTAGAATGATTGATCCTACCCATCTTCACTCTATGATTAATGGTTGATCCTAGCGCGAAATTCACGACTAATTTTCTATGTCTTTAGGGATTAACGCTCTCAATCATCCAACCATTATTTTAAATGTTCTATGGCTCAAACAGTAGTAGTCAAAATTGGCACGTCTAGTTTGACTCAGCCTGAGACGGGTCAACTCGCCCTATCCACGATCGCGGCCTTAGTCGAAGTTCTCAGCACTCTGCGGCAGCAGGGCTATCAAGTCGTGCTGGTGTCTTCAGGAGCCGTCGGAGTCGGCTGCGCCAGGTTGGGAATGACCGATCGCCCTAAATCGATCGCCCTTAAACAAGCCGTCGCCGCCGTTGGGCAAGGCCGCCTGATGCGAATCTATGATGACTTTTTCACCGCCATGCAGCAGCCGATCGCGCAAGTGTTATTGACCCGTGGCGATTTGGTTGAGCGCAGTCGCTATGTCAACGTCTATCGCACCTTTCAAGAGTTGCTGCACTTGGGAGTAGTCCCGATCGTCAACGAAAACGATACCGTCGCGGTGGATGAACTCAAGTTTGGTGATAACGATACGCTGTCAGCGCTGGTGGCTAGTTTAGTCGATGCCGATTGGTTATTTTTGCTCACCGATGTCGATCGCCTCTATTCCGACGATCCGCGCAATAACCCCGATGCTCAACCGATTTCCCTAGTTCAAAACATCAAGCACCTGGCAGATCTTCAGGTGCAGACAGGCAGCGCGGGATCTCGCTGGGGCACAGGCGGCATGGTGACCAAAATCGCGGCGGCTCAGATCGCGACGGGTGCTGGAGTGAGAACGGTGATTACCCAGGGACGATCGCCGCTGAACCTCTTAAAGATTTTGGCAGGCGACGCGATCGGCACTCAATTTGAGCCGCAGCCGCGTCCGTTTAACGCCCGGCAACGCTGGATCGCTCACGGCTTGGTCTCGACAGGCAAACTCATCCTAGATGAAGGAGCCGTCGAAGCCATTCGCACGGCCGGAAAATCACTGCTCGCCGCCGGAATTTTGCACGTCGAGGGCGAGTTTGAGAGTCATGACGCGGTAACGCTGTGCGATCAGGCGGGTCATGAAATCGCTAAAGGGCTGGTGAACTACAGTGGCGAAGAGTTGCAAAAAATTCAAGGGCACCAATCCGAAGAGATCCCAAAAATCTTGGGCTATGAAGGAGCCGAGACGATCGTGCATCGAGATAATTTGGTGTTGAGCCACTGAAAGCGATATCTTGGGGGCAACCTTCACCTGTTCAGTTAAAATCCATAGCGTAAAATCTATAGCGGGAACGTGAGGAACGATCGTGAGCCATCCAACCATGAAAACAGACCATCAATTTTCGGTGATGGGGCTGCCTATGCACTTGCGAGACGATTATTCTGGCTGGTTATTCGATCGCATCGATCAGCGCCTGGGCTGTCAGGTGGTCACTCTCAACGCCGAGATGACCATGCAGGCTGCACAAAATTCCGCTCTGGCAGACATTATCCATCAGGCTGAATTGGTGATTCCCGATGGGGCGGGCATTGTGTTTTATCTGCGGCTCTATGGCAAGCGTGTGGCCCGATGCCCCGGTATTGAGTTAGCAGAGGCAATTCTCAAAAAAGCGGCTCGGCTGAACTTAGAGCGATCGCTGATTTCTCAGGGTTTAAATGCCTCAGCGCGATCGCCGATCTCAGTGTTCTTTTTTGGCAGCGCCCCAGACGTAGCTCAAATCGCCGCCGACCAGTGGCAAAAGCGGTTATCGGGGCTAGCGATCGCCGGGGTGCAAAACGGCTATCTTTCGGCTCAAGAAGAACCTGCGTTTCTCAAAACTCTGCAAACCTTACAGCCTGAGATTATTTTGGTCGGCTTAGGCGTTCCGCGTCAAGAACTGTGGATCGCCGCCCACCGTCATCTCTGCCCTCAATCGCTGTGGATCGGCGTGGGCGGTAGTTTTGACATCTGGGCAGGCACCAAGACCCGTGCCCCCGGCTGGCTTAGAGATAACCATCTAGAGTGGGTTTATCGCCTCTATCAAGAGCCGTGGCGCTGGCGCAGAATGCTGGCGCTGCCGCAGTTTGCGTGGCGATCGCTGCTCTATCGGCTCACAAGTCGCAACCCCGTCAGCACCAGATTTTGACGTGTGAACTCTGGCCGTTTGTGTTCTAATAGGTTGACTTTCCCTCGTCACGTCTCATGCCGCAAGTTCTCACCGATTCGTCTGAAAATGGGCAGCGCGATCGCCGATCGTCGAGCCAGCCTCCTCAAGACAACATTATTCAGCTTCAGAGCGTCAGCAAGACTTATCGCAATGGCAGCCAAGCGCTGATCGATGTCAGCTTAGAGGTCAAGCGGGGTGACTTTTTGTTTGTCACGGGGCCATCGGGTTCTGGCAAATCTACGTTTCTCAAGCTGCTCTATGGCGAAGAGTGCGCGTCTCAAGGCGAAGTCAGAGTGGATAATGAGTTTCCGGCCAAGCTGCGGGGCGATCGCCTCTCATTATTGCGTCGTCGCATTGGCATCGTGTTTCAAGACTATAAGCTGATTCCTCGGCGCACGGTGACTGAGAATATCTCGTTTGTGCTGTGGGCCCAGGGCTACACGCGCAAAGAAGTCGAGCGACGACTGCCCCCTGCCCTCAAAATGGTGGGATTGCAGCATAAAGCAGCGTGTTTTCCTGAAGAGCTATCGGGGGGTGAGCAGCAGCGCGTCAGCATTGCACGAGCGATCGTGGGCACGCCTCCCTTACTTCTGGCAGACGAGCCAACCGGAAACCTTGACCCAGACAACTCTTGGCAGGTGATTAAGATTCTTAAAAAGCTAAATCAGATTGGGATTACGGTGATTGTGACGACTCATGATGAGAGTTTGATTCGTCTTTCTAATCATCCAGTCGTGCAGATCAAAAACGGGCGACTGTCGTCGGTGAACTATTAGATAATCTCCATCCGGTCAAAAATCTGATCTAGCTGCGAGAGCGTCACTAAGCCATATTGCCACAGCACCATCGGCAGCGAGGTTGCGTCTTGGTCAGGCTGGCGGGTGGCTAGCTCGATCGCCGCCGCCGGAAGCGCTAATTCTTCTCTTAAAAACCGAATTAAGTCGAGCCGTCTCTTGAGTTCCATAAATTTACTATCCCTGATTAAAATTGTATTAGATGTGTATTAAAGTGTGTAAAATTCTCTCATAATTCCCCAGGCTGGCAATCTGTCTAAAGAGATATTAGGAACTGCGTGCCAGAGCCATGAGCCAACGATGGCAGCAGCCCCCAACCTGAATCACCACGGGCAGCAGACGATCTGGTCAGGGGTTCACGGTGTCGAACTTGCGTAGAGGGTCGCCATCCCCTGTGGCTCATGGCTATATTTGCCACTGTGCCCCGGTTGATAGGTTTCGTTATATAAACAGAGGCTGTTGGGGTTTTTCATCACAAACTGCACCATCCGTCGATGTGCCTCACCTTGAAAGAACTGTTTTAGGTCAGAGTCAGAACGCCAGTAGCTGACCATGATCACTTCGTTAGAGTCGCAAATTCCAGCTTTTACTTGCACACAGCCTTCTGCTTTAAGCGTGGCGCTCTTGATCCACCACAGATGTTTCCACATCCAGAAAAATCCGGCGCGATCGCGGGCCAAAAACCCATTCACAAAGACGACTGCCTCTGGGTGCTCCGGCAGATCAAGTTGGTAAACCGAATAGCGCTTGACACTGGCCATTTTCAGACTCCTTTTCAATAATGCTGCCTGTGAGTTTTAATTCAAAAATGAGACTATTCACTTAATTGAATATGCAATCTAAGATATATTCAATTAAGTGAATATGTCAACTGATTGCCCATGTCTCTTACCTATGCCATTCTGTCGGTCTTGATCACTGCCCCTAGCAGCGGCTATGACCTGGCCAAACGATTTAACCCCTCGGTGGAAGGGTCGGTTGGTTTTTTCTGGAGCGCTAGCTTTCAACAGATTTATCGAGAACTGAGCCGCTTAGAGGAAAAGGAGTGGCTGCAAGCCGAAGCGGTGCAGCAAGAAAATCGCCCCGACAAGCGCATCTATGGCGTGACGGCCTTGGGCAAACAGCAGCTAGGTCAATGGGTCGCCAAGGCAGAGGAGATGGCACCGATCAAAGATGATCTGCTCGTGAAACTCTATGTTGGGCATTTAGTACCGGGTTCGACGATCGTGATAAAGCTTGAGGCGCATCGTCAGCAACATCAGCAACGATTGGCGATTTATCAGGACATCAGCAGCCAATACTTCAAAAATCCGCAAGCGTTGTCAAAAAACCTCCAGTTTCAATACATGACCTTGCTGCGAGGCATTCACTATGAAACGGGCTGGCTGGCTTGGTGTGACGAGATTATGCCGTTGCTGCAAGAGATGCGTTAACCACTACAAAAGAGGGAGCCTGCCCCACAGCGAACTCCCTTCCCAAATTTTTGATATTAAATCGGTTTCTAATCGCGGCTTCTGAGCCTCATGGGTGAAGCGGTGAGTTGAGCCAGCGTCCAATCGGGTCGAAGACTCTTGGCGTGTCTCATGTAGGGATGATAAATTCTAATTTCTGGGTCAGGCGTGTTGAAGTGAATCAAGAAGCGAATGCAGCGCTCTAAACTGCCTTCGACATACATTTGCTGCACGTCTAGCAACGGCACGTTTGACCAGTGAGGACGCTCACGAGCGATCGCGGCTGGATAGATGGCATCCAAATCACGAGTTGCAGAAAATGTAACACTGATAATCTCGTCAAAATCAAGTCGATTATGAGCTTCCAGTTCATCTAGTAACTCAGTGACCGCTTCTCGAATCGCCTCGATGCTATTGCTCGAAGCTGTGGTTGCCCCACGAACCGCTCGAACTCTCCACTGCACAGTTTCATCCCTCCGGGTTTTTGCTAGTTGCCAGCCGATTAATTGTAGTCGCTCCTGCCTTAATCACCAGCTTATCAAGAGAGTGTGAAGCGATGCAAAATCAACGATAAAGGATAAAAAAAGTTTTAATTCAGCCCCGTGAATTTGCTGATCTAAGGGATTACACGAGGCTCGTTGAGATGCCTGAGACGGCAGAGTTGGGATGTCTCAGGCATCATCGGGTTAGCATCAAGGGCGATAGAGCCACAGGGGAAGCCCATTGGTAGACAACTCAAACTCTAACCACTCAGCACCAGCCGCCAGCCCAGGCAGGTTAGAAAAGGCGCGGGCGACACCCTCATTTACACTGCCATTTGAGGTGAGACGGCTGACCAGGGGCTTTTTCTCTTCAAAGGTGAAACATTTGGTTTTTTCAGGATCGAGTCCGGCCAGTTCGGCTGCCCAGCGACGAGCATCTTCTTCGGTGCCGAGGCGATCGACGAGTCCGAGCGATAGGGCCTGCTGCCCCGTAAAGACGCGACCATCAGCAAACTGTCTCACCGTCTCAGGGGTGAGATTTCGCCCTTCGGCAACCACGCCCACAAACTGGGCATAGGTGACATCAATCAGTTCTTGCAAAATGTGCTGTTCGGCATCGGTGAGTTGACGATCGAAGGCCAAAATATCTTTATAAGGCCCTGATTTGATCACCTTAAACGACACACCCACCTTCTCTAGTAAACGCTCTAGGTTGTTGCCCCGCAAAATCACGCCAATGCTGCCTGTGATGGTGCCAGGGTTGGCCATGATATGTTGAGCGCCTACGCCGATATAGACTCCGCCCGATGCTGAGATATTGCCAAAACTAGCAACGATTTTGACCTTTTCTTGCAGCCGCTTGAGGGCACAATAAATCTCGTGGGAATCAGCAACCGTTCCACCGGGGCTGTCAATCCGCAGCAATAGAACGGGGAAGCGTCTTTCTTCGACCAATTTAAGGTCTTTAAGCACCCGATCGCGCGTTGCCCCCGCGATCGCGCCTTTGATTTCAATGCGAGCAATTTGTTTGCGAAACCGAGACTTAAAAAGCGAAATCATGGGCATTAAACCGACGGTGAGTGAGAACGACTTGATCTTCTAGTGTGCCTCAAGTCCAGCAGCGAGGGGGAAAATTGGGGATCAGAAACGATTCAACCGTGGCGCTGGTCACTTAACATAAGTACATAACCGAATAGAATTGACCAAAATTCCCGTTAGCCACCAGCCGCCCATGTCTCTCAAGCTCACCGAGTCTCGATCGTCGTTTATGCCTCTGCTGCTGATTGCGCCCTTTTTTCTCTGGGGAACCGCAATGGTGGCGATGAAAGGGGTGATTCCCCACACGACTCCATTTTTTATGGCAGGGGTGCGATTAGTGCCTGCGGGGGTGCTGGTGCTAGCGGCAGGGGTGTGGATGGGCAGACCTCAACCTAAAGGGTGGGCTGCCTGGCTGTGGATTGCGCTGTTTGGCTTGGTTGACGGAGCGCTCTTTCAAGGGTTTTTAGCCCAAGGCTTAATGAGAACTGGGGCGGGTCTAGGCTCGGTGATGATCGACTCACAGCCGTTAGCGGTCGCCCTGCTAGCGCTGTGGCTATTTGGAGAGACGATCGGGCTTTGGGGTTGGCTCGGTCTGGGCATCGGCGTATTGGGAATCAGCCTGCTGGGGCTGCCCGAAGCCTGGATCGGGTCGGCAGGCGAGTGGGTGAAGACCGCGATCGCAAGCGGGCAGTGGACTATTTCCAGCGATCGTGCCGTCTCTGAGATCGTTCTCAGCCTGTTTGACAACGGTCAGTGGCTGATGCTGTTAGCCGCTTTGTCGATGGCGATCGGCACAGTCATGGTGCGCTATGTTTGCCGCCACGCTGACCCGGTGACCGCGACAGGATGGCACATGATTATTGGTGGATTGCCGCTCTTTGCGCTGTCTAACCAGTTGGAATCGGCACAGTGGGTCGATCTGACGACGGCTAACTGGCTGGCTCTAGCCTACGCAACAATTTTTGGGAGCGCGATCGCTTACGGGTTATTTTTCTATTTTGCCGCTAGCGGAAGCTTGACGAGCCTCAGTTCTCTCACCTTTCTCACGCCCGTTTTTGCGCTTTTATTTGGCAATCTTTTTCTCTCAGAGGTGCTGAGTCAGGTGCAGTGGTTTGGGGTGTGTCTAACGCTGGTCAGCATTTATTTGATCAACCAACGAGACGAGTTGAGCCAACGCTTTAAGCGACCCACGTTTGGCGAAGTGCTTGGGGATCAATCCGGTGAGAATCAGAATGGATCGCCTCTATCTGCATCAGAGGTGGGTGAGCGGACGATCGGGGCAGTCACGATCGCCGAATCGGAATCTGAGTAACCGTCTGAAATTAGAGCCAATCGCCGAAGATTAGCGAAACTTTTTTGCAGACAATCCAGGGATGGCGGTTAGCATTGAGCTAGCCAGAAAAGACACCTTTATTGGTACGCTAGTCCTACTCCCATCTGGGTTTGCTTATGGTTTTTCGCTACGTCGGTTGGTTACTCGTTGCTAGCTTGGCTGGTTTAGGTGCAGTTCCTGAATCGGTCAAAAGTTGGGTGAGTCAGCCAGCTTCCTCACCTGCAACGGCGACTGTGAGCGAGTCTTCAGCACCTAAGGCTCAAAAAATCTCTCGTGATCCAGTCGCGATCGCTGCCGACCGAGCCAAAATCACTCCGGCGCAGATCTCAAATGGAGTCGCTAACGTTAATCACTCATCCCCAAAATGGGGACTTTTGAGCCTTGTAGCGGTTTCTGCGGTGGGAGGCGGGCTAGCCTTTTTTGTGTTCAGGCGACAGTCCGTTTTGTCAAGGTCATCCCCCCTGCTAGAGTCGTCGATGCTCTCGCCCAAGATCAGCTTAGAGGATGCGATCGAGCCATCTAGAGTCAGAGAAACCCCTGAAGAACCTGCTGCTCATTCAGCCAGTTTTAGCCAGAGTCATCTCGTCAAACCAAGTTCCGTCTCAGAGCCGTCTCACCCTAAAGAACTTTCCGAAGTCAATCGGGGCGAAGAGTCTCAGGTTTCTGAAACGACCCGACTGGCCAAAATCAGTATTGTTGACGAATTGCTGCGAGAGCTTCGCACTCCCGATCCCACAAAACGGCAAAAAATCATTTGGGAACTGGGGCAACGAGGCGACACGCGGGCCGTGCAGCCGATGGTTGACCTGCTGATTGATTCTGACTCTAAGCAGCGCAGTTTGATCTTGTCTGCCCTCTCTGAGATTGGCACCCGGACACTCAAACCTCTCAGTCGAGCGCTGGCGATTTCGCTGCAAGATGAGAGCGCCGATGTGCGTAAAAATGCGATTCGAGATTTGACTCGCGTCTATGACCTGGTTTCTCAAATGAGCCATCTGCTGCATCAAGCGTCTGACGACCCCGATCAGGAGGTGCAAGAGACCGCTCTCTGGGCCTTAGGGCAATTTAATCGCCTTCGATCAACGCCCAGCCAGGCTGAAAATCTCCCTGCTTTTAAGCCGTCGGCAAGCTCCCCTGAAAACCCGTCTTAAAGTCGTGAAACCCGCTCATACTGAGGTTTTTCGATCGCGCAAGAAAAACGACAATAGGGATAGAGCAAACAAGATGGAGCAGAGAGATTGGTTCACTCGATCGGGCCTCAGATTTCTATCCCCAAAGTCACGCATCCAACTCGTTTGTGGATGCCTGAACAGGTTCTCTTCACTCCGGCGGCGCTAGATGAGCCGTGGGGTCAAGAAATTCTTTCGCGAGTCACAGCGCTCAATTTGCCCGTTGAGACGCTGCCCAAAAATCGCCTGACAGGTCTGCGCGGCGAGACCGATCGCGAGACCTACGCTATCTCCAAACGCACCCTAGCCGTGGTGAATGCGCCACCCAGCAGCCTCAAACTGAGTCCGATTCCGCCGTCTGCTGATTGGCAGTTTCACTTAGCTGAGGGCTGCCCGGCTCATTGTCAATATTGCTATCTAGCCGGGAGTCTGTCGGGGCCGCCTGTGATTAGAGCCTTTGCCAATCTGCCTCAAACACTGCAAAATCTTGGTGGCTATGAGCGATCAGACAAGCCAACTTCTTTTGAGGTGAGTTGCTACACCGATCCGCTCGGCATTGAGCATTTGACGGGCAGTTTAGCCGAGTGCATTCGCTATTTTGGGACGCGGGACAACGGCTATCTGCGCTGGGTGTCGAAATTTGATGGGGTCGATGACCTGCTCGATCTGCCGCACAATGGTCACACGCGCTGCCGATTTAGCGTCAATGCTGCCCCGATTAGCGATCGTCTCGAAGGCGGCACAGCATCGGTCGCCAATCGACTTCAAGCGTTGAGAAACCTGGCCTTGCCGCGTCAGCAAGGGGGAGGCGGCTATCCGATTGGGTTGGTGATTGCGCCAATCATGCCGATCGAAGATTGGGAATTGCACTACGATCGCTTATTTGAGTCGATTGGGGCTGCTTTAGATTTTGACTGCGACTTGACTTTTGAGCTAATCTCCCACCGCTTTACGCCTGGTTCTAAAGAGGTGTTGCAGAGTTGGTATCCCAACAGCAAGCTAGAGATGGATGAGTCGAAGCGCGTCATGAAGCGAAATAAGTTCGGCGGCGTTAAATACGTTTATGACTCGACGACCATGAAGACGATGCGCCAGTTTTTTGAAGGGCAAATTCACGATCGCTTTCCTCAAGCCCAGATTTTATATTGGACTTAGAGGTACATAGACGATGGGGCCTCAATGCCCTGACAAAAATTCCCTAAAACGCTAGCTCTGAGGTGGGCTTTTCTTGGACATCGAGAGCATCGGTAGAGAGGGACGAGAAGACGCGGGCGGCAGCGCGTGGATAGCTCGGCGTTCTGGCATGTCAGGAGAGCGTTTTTGAGATTGCCACAGTCTGAGCGCGATCGCCACCCCAACCGCACTCAGACCAAATATCACCAGTGACGTGCTGCCATCAATGCCCCCGATCGCCGCATCGACGGCCCCTGCAATCAGCACAAATCCGGTGATTGGTTCCTTCCGATAAACGGTTCTGAACATCCGTGACCAGACAATACTCATAAAATTTAGCTCTGTTGCAGTTACTTCTTATTTTAAAGCCGTTAACTTGTCAAGGATAGGGCTTCTAGATTTCTATAGTTTTTGACCTAAAATGGCGAATTAAATAATCAAGTTGCGACGATTATAAGCAAAATTATGGGCAGCAGCACGCTGATTTAGGCAGATCATTCAATCATAACAAAGGGCAGATGAGAGTCTGCCCCGCTGACGAATCTTAGATTCAGAACTCAAGCTACATCAAACCTAGCCAAGACATCACGCCTTGACCCGTTACATACTCAACGATCAACGCGGCGACGAAGCCAATCATAGCGGCTCGGCCGTTGAGGCGCTCTGCATAATCATTAAAGCCAAACTTGGGTTCGCTTATTTTGGGAGCCGTTGTCGGTTGATTAGAAGTCATTGCTCGTTAACCTCGCGCCTTTAATAAATCAACAACTAAATTTTTTGAAGGGTAGAGAATGCGAGAACCCGATCGGGCTGCTTTACATTTCTTTACCTTCGCATCCCATTGTAGACAGATTTAAGTTATTTAGCATAGAGATTCAGCCTCACGGACAACAGCTATAAACCCGCCACAGGTTTAAGCTAGAGCAGAGATGAGCACAACTGAGGTGAAGATGGAAATCGGAGTTCCCAAAGAAACGAAGGATCAGGAATTTCGGGTAGGGTTGAGTCCGATCAGTGTGCGGGCGCTGTCAGACCATCACGCCGTGTTTGTAGAAACCCAGGCTGGAGCCGGATCGGGTTTTACGGATGCTGATTATCTGCAAGCGGGGGCTGAGATCGTCAGTGGCCCAGCACAGGTCTGGAATCGGGACTTAGTGATCAAAGTCAAAGAGCCACTCGTGAGCGAATATCAGTATTTGCAAAAAGGTCAGATCCTCTTCACCTATCTTCACCTAGCAGCAAATCGCCTTCTGACTGAGCATTTGATCGATTCTGGGGTGAGCGCGATCGCTTATGAAACCGTAGAGCTTCTCGATCGCCGCTTGCCGCTGCTCACGCCCATGAGCATCATTGCCGGACGGCTGGCGGTGCAGTTTGGGGCACGATTTCTAGAGCGCCAGCAGGGCGGGCGAGGCGTTTTATTAGGCGGAGTCCCCGGAGTTAAGCCAGGAAAAGTTGTGATTTTGGGCGGCGGTATTGTCGGCACTGAGGCGGCCAGAATAGCGATCGGCATGGGTGCCCAAGTGACGATTTTAGAAGTCAGCGTCGATCGGTTGTCCTATCTAGAAACCCTGTTTGGCTCTAGAGTTGAACTGCTCTACAGCAGCCTTGGCCAAGTTGAGGCAGCCGTGCCGGAGGCTGACCTGTTGATCGGAGCGGTGCTCGTGCCTGGCAGAAAAGCACCCACGATCGTCTCTCGTCAGCTAGTCGCTGCCATGCGTCCTGGCTCAGTGATTGTCGATGTGGCGGTCGATCAGGGCGGGTGCATCGAAACGGTCAGACCGACTTCTCACACGCAGCCGACTTATGTTGAGGCGGGAGTGGTGCATTACGGGGTGCCCAATATGCCCGGAGCAGTTCCCTGGACGGCAACGCAAGCCCTCAACAACAGCACGCTTCCCTATGTGTTGAAGTTAGCTAATCATGGGTTAAAAGCGTTAGATCAAGATGCTGCCTTGGCAAAAGGCTTGAATGTGCAGAATCATCATTTGACCCACCCAGCCGTTCAAGAGATGTTTGCTGACCTGGTGAGTTAGCAGAGGCGAGAGACGATCGAGAGGGTTCGATCGTCTCCTCATAACCCGCCAACTACTCCTCAGCCGTTTGCACTTTTTTACGGGTGCTGGTGGTTTTCTTGGCGGCGGCTGTTTTAGTCGTCGTTTTCTTAGCAGTCGATTTAGGAGTCGTTGCCTTCTTAGCCGTACTCGCTTTCTGAGTCATGGTTTTTTTGGCGGTGGTTTCAGTCGCGCTGTCGTCGGCTGCTTTTTTCGATCGTCCCGTCGTTTTGCGGACTTTAGTGGTTCCACCTTTGGCGGCGATCGCGCCCAAAGCCGCTTCCATGGTGATCGACTCAACGGTTTGACCTTCAGGCAGCGAAGCGTTTACCTTGCCATATTTGATGTATGCCCCATAAGGGCCATCATAGATGTTGACGGGTTCGCCCTCTTCAGGGTGGGGGCCCAGTTCACGCAAGGGTTTTGCGGTGCCGCGTTTGCCGCGTCCGGCTTTCGGTTCGGCTAACAGTTGCAGGGCCCGATCAAAGTCCACCGTCAGCACGTTATCGGCAGCTTTGAGCGATCGATAGTCTTTGTGAACTTTGCCGTCTTCACCTTTGCCCAAATCATGGACGATGTAAGGGCCATAGGGGCCCAAACTCGCCTGCACTTTTCGGCCTGTGTCGGGGTGCATTCCGAGGGTTCGGGGCAGCGCCAGCAAGCCAACCGCCTGCTCGATCGTCACCGTTTCGGGAGTCACCCCTTTGGGCAGCGACACATTTTTAGGTTTTGGATTGGCATCGGAGCGATCGCCGAGCTGCACATAGTGACCATAGGGCCCTAGCTTGACGTAGATCGGTTCACTCGTTTCAGGATGAACCCCTAGCTTTTTGGGGCCTAAGAGCAAAACTTCGACCTGTTCGGCATTCAGATCGGCAGGCGGCATATCCTTGGGCAGGTTGATATTGCCGTTTTCTGACTCAATATAAGCCCCGGTCTTGCTGATGCGAATTTTGGCATCTAGGTCGCCAAAGTGGATGGTTCTAGCTTCTTTGGGGTCGATTTTGCTCTCACGATCTTTGACCTGCTTTTCTAACCCGTCTTCACCAGAGTAGAAATCTCGTAAATAAGGCAGCCATTCCACCTCTCCGGTGGCAATTTCATCTAGAGTTTGCTCCATTTTTGAGGTGAAGCCTGGGTCAACAATCTCCGGGAAGTGCTTCTCTAAGAGATCGGTGACTGCAAAAGCGGTAAAGGTCGGGATTAGAGCATTGCCGACCAGTTGGGCATAGCCCTTGGCAATGATCGTGCTGATAATGCTGGCGTAGGTGCTGGGGCGGCCAATGCCTTCACTCTCTAGAGTTTTGACCAGGGATGCTTCGGTATAGCGGGCAGGGGGTTGGGTTTCGTGCCCGATCGCATCTAGGTTTCGGCAGTTGGGGTGATCGCCCACCCGCATAGCAGGCAGAATGACTTCTTGGCTCTCGATCGCTGCACTCGGATCATCCGATCCCTCGACATAAGCGCGGAAGAAACCCGCAAAATCAATGCGCTTACCGCTAGCCCGAAACCCAGCCTCTTCGACTTGAATCTGGACAGTGATTTGCGTCTGCCGCGCATCGGCCATCTGAGTCGCGACGGTGCGTTTCCAGATCAGGTCATAGAGCTTGAGATCGCGTCCACTCAGGTTAGTTTGCTGCGGTGTGCGGAAACTGCTTCCGGCAGGGCGAATGGCTTCGTGAGCTTCTTGAGCACCTTTGCTCTTGGTGGTGTATTGACGAGGCTGCGGGCTGAGATAGTCAGTGCCATACATTTGCTGAACACAGTCGCGAGAAGCGGCGATCGCTTGCCCCGACAGATGCACAGAATCGGTTCTCATGTATGTGATATAGCCCTGCTCATAAAGACTCTGAGCCGTCCGCATGGTGTCACGGGCAGACAGCCCTAACTTGCGGTTTGACTCTTGTTGCAGCGTCGAGGTCGTGAACGGGGGCGACGGCTTTCGGGTGACTGGGCGTTCTTCTTGATCAGAGACAGTCCAGGTTTTATCCGCAAGGCGCTCCTGCAAAGCTCTCGTTTCAGCCTCATTAAGCAAGAGCACATTGCGACCTGCCACAACTTGGCCCGTTGATTCGTCGAAGTCGGCACCTGTTGCGAGTTTGCGTCCCCCCAAGGTCACGAGCCGGGCTTCAAACTCATTGGTTTTCTTGCCCGCAGTTTCGCCTGCTGCCAGCAGCGCCTTGAGATCCCAGTAAGCACCTTTGCGAAAGGCTCGGCGCTCTCGTTCTCGCTTCACCAAGACTCGAACAGCCACCGACTGAACGCGCCCCGCCGACAGGCCCATGGCAATCTTCTTCCAGAGCAGTGGCGAGAGGGTGTAGCCCACTAAGCGATCGAGAATGCGTCTCGTCTCTTGGGCACGAACTAGCTTTTCGTCCACGTCTCGACAGTTGCGAATCGCTTCCTGAATCGCCTCTTCGGTGATCTCGTGAAACACCATGCGCTTGATGGGCACTTTGGGTTTTAGCAGTTGCAGCAGGTGCCAGCTAATGCTTTCGCCCTCGCGGTCTTCGTCAGTGGCTAGCAGCAGTTCATCGACACCCTTGAGGGCTTCTTTGAGTTCCTTGACAATCTTCTTTTTGTCTTGCGGAACGATGTAGAGGGGTTCAAAATTAGCCTCGACGTTGACCCCTAGCTGGGCCCACTTTTCACCCTTCACGGATGCCGGAATGTCAGTGGCAGACTGAGGCAAATCGCGCACATGCCCCATGGATGCCTCGACCCGATAACCGGAGGGCAGATAGTTGCGAATGGTGCGAGCTTTGGTAGGGGATTCAACGATGACAAGAGTTGACATGAGTCTCGTTAACTTTCAGAAGAGAGCAGGGGATGAGAGAGAGGCGAGGATGGCGTATGTATTTAATCAATAACACCAAATCTGAACGATCGCCGGATTTCAGAGCAGTAACTTTTCAAATCCTGACAGTCTACTGGGCGGTTTCTCAGGTCACCTTCAATAATATAGAGGGCGATCTTATCGTGTCAGACGCAGCCCAAGGCGTTCTCCTTCAACTTATAACCATAGCGACAGGCCAGATCGATTTAACACAAAGATTTAGGAGGATTTCTCGACTGATTGAGGTCGGATCTCTCTACCTAAAGCGGGCGAAAATTGCCGATTTGACAAATTGACATAGACTCAAGTCAATCGATCGGGGTGGGTGAAACCATGCCATTCCCTGCTGAAACGGTAGAATTTAACGAAAAGTAGTCAGTCTAGCGCGATAGAATCCGTAAAAGAATTGCATACTCTAAAGACTCACCCGGCGATCGGGTGAACTCGTTTAAATTTCTTGTTAACCCTGCTCAATCGGACTAAGCTCTATGGATTTTGCTACGCTTGTAGCCCAGTTAAACACTGGAGCAATCTTGCCAGAGATCATTGTGGTCACAACCCTCTTGATTGTGATGATCGGTGATCTGATTGTGGGGCGCACTGCTTCGTCGAAGTGGACTCCTTATTTTGCGATCGGCGGTTTGCTCACAGCAGTCGGTGCCCTCTGCTTTTTGTGGAATACGACGGCTCCGATCGCATTTTTTGGCGAATACAACAGCGACAATCTCAGCATTGTGTTTCGGGGCATTGTCGCCCTAGCAGCCGCCGGAACGATTTTGATGTCGATCCGCTATGTTGAGCAGTCCGGCACGGCGCTGGCAGAGTTTTTGATTATTCTCCTCACCGCGACCGTGGGGGGAATGTTCCTCTCTGGCGCAGATGAGCTAGTCACCGTCTACGTCTCGCTCGAAACCCTGAGCATCTCGTCCTATCTGCTGACGGGCTACACCAAGCGCGATCCCCGCTCTAACGAGGCGGCGCTGAAATATCTGCTGATTGGGGCTTCGAGTTCGGCTATTTTTCTCTATGGCACCTCGCTGCTTTATGGTTTGTCAGGCGGCGAAACAAATTTGAGTCAGATCTCTACGCAGATTGGGGCGGCAGGGTTGGCAGACTCGATCGGGCTGGTGATCGCCCTCGTCTTTGTGATCGCGGGGATCGCGTTTAAGATTGCCGCCGTTCCCTTTCACCAATGGACACCCGACGTTTATGAAGGCTCTCCAACTCCTGTTGTAGCGTTTTTGTCGGTGGGTTCTAAAGCAGCAGGGTTTGCGTTGGCGATCCGGCTGTTAGTGACTGCCTTCCCGCTAGTGACTGAGCAGTGGCACTTTGTGATGACCACGTTAGCCATTCTCAGCATGGTGCTGGGCAATGTGGTGGCGTTGGCTCAAACCAGCATGAAGCGGCTTTTGGCCTATTCCTCGATCGGGCAGGCAGGCTTTGTGATGATTGGGTTAGTCATCGGCAGTGATGCAGGTTACGCCAGCATGGTGTTTTACCTGCTGATCTATCTGTTTATGAACCTAGGCGCATTTACCTGTGTGATTCTCTTCACGCTGAGAACGGGCACCGACCAGATTAGTGAATATGGTGGCTTATATCAAAAAGATCCGCTCCTAACGCTGGCGTTGAGTATCTGCCTCTTGTCTCTCGGCGGAATTCCGCCTCTGGCCGGCTTTTTTGGCAAACTCTATCTCTTTTGGGCAGGCTGGCAGGCGGGGGCTTATCCGCTTGTCTTGCTGGGTCTGTTGACGAGTGTGATTTCCATCTATTACTACATTCGGGTGGTGAAAATGATGGTGGTCAAAGAGCCACAGGAAATGTCTGATGCGGTGAAAAACTATCCCGACATTAGCTGGAGTCTGCCGGGGATGCGCCCATTGCAGGTGGGCTTGGTGTTGACCTTGGTGGCAACCACGATCGCGGGGATTCTTTCCAACCCGCTGTTTACGTTGGCTAACGACTCGGTGACCAAAACCCCCATGCTGCAACAAGCCATGCAGAAGCCTGCTCTTCAGGTCAGTCACACCCTCGATCGGACTCCTGTAAATCTGTAATCGCTGGTTTTAGAGGTTGATCGCTCTCAGATGGCTGGGGGCGATTTTTAGGTCAAGTTTTGGTTGCGTTGACGGTTTCGAGCGATCGCAGCAATAAGACCCACGAGACCTTGTTAACATCCGCTAGCGGTGAGGTTGATTTTTGCTTTGGCTGAGGCTTGGGAGGCTGTTTTGCTAAGAGTTGTCTGGCTCGTTTGAGGTTGTCGCTGGCGACTTCACAACTGAGATCGAGTTGTAGCGCTTGCTGATATTCGGCGATCGCTCGCTGGGTTTTGCCCTGACGCTGAAGCACCAACCCTAGACCATTGTGAGCTAGAGCGTGGCTGCTGATCAGCTTGGGTCGTTTAACGTTGGGTAGCGTTAACGCCTTTTGATACGTGCGTGACGCATCTTCTAAGCGCTTTTGGTCATAGAGCGCTTCGCCCAAATAGAGATAGCTCACCGCATAGTTAGCGTTGAGACCGATGGCTTGGCGATAAAGCCCGATCGCGTCTTCAGAGTTGCCTTGATCGTGTAAGGAGCGTCCCCAGCCTAGGTAAGCAATCGTGTGGGCACTCGCGGCCGTTCTTTTAACGTCTGGCAGCGAGAGCGCCTTTTGATAAGCGCCGATCGCCTCCGATAGCCTTTGGCGCTGACGCAGCGCGTTGCCTAGCCCACTATAGGCGCTGGCTAGGTTTGGGTTAACTTGCGTCGCTCTGTGATAGGCCGCGATCGCTTCCTCCGTTCGCTTTTGCTCTAGCAGCGTGTTGCCCAGCCCACAATAGGCTTCAGCATCGTCGCTATGAATTTGAACGGCTCTGCGATAAGTGGCGGTTGCTTCCTCAAGTCTGCCTTGATCATAGAGTGTGTTGCCTAACTCTTGATAAGCCTCGGCATGGGTGAAATCGATCTGAATGGCTCGGCGATAAGCAGCGATCGCCGCTTCTGGCTTTTGGCTCACCCTTAGTTCAGTACCCAAGTTAACGTAGTAAGTAGGATCACTGAGACCTAAATCAACGTCTCCAGATGCCGAAGCAGCTACTTCAGAGGCCTCGTCACAGCCAGTCATCAGCACTGCGCTAGCTAAAGCCAGGGTCAGGGGGATCGCGAGTCGTGAAAAAGCTTGAACCATCGGCTTTTAGGGTAGAGAGTAGGGATCTAGAGGATGGCTAAATAGCAGAGTTTCTCGACGCTCGAAAAGAGGCTAACTCTTTATTCTAAGATTCTTAATTATTTCAGGAACTTCAAGCAGTTGCTGCGGTAATTACGTAGATTGTGGTGATTAATCCGCTTTAATAGAAGACTGTGTTCTGTTTATGGGGGACTCGATCGTAGACTTCATCCGAGAAATTACGGTCTTAGTCACCTTGCACTATGAAGATAGGATAAACCCCAATGGAGTTACTTCAAGTTAACGCTCTAGACACGTTGTGTGGGTGGCCGCGGGGAACGGGAAACTGGACTGGAGTCAATGCGGCGATCGTGCGTCAAGATCCCATTCAGGTGATTCAAGAAGCGGGGTCAACGGGGTGGCACTCTCTGCTGCCGCCTGATCACTGCTTTCAGTTTGGCTTTCCTGACTACACGGCGACGACGCGAGAAAAAACGCCCGAACCCAAGGCGCGAATTTGGATTAGCCCTCTGCAAAGACGGTTTGCGCCTGCATCGGTGTTGCCTAAAGTGCAGTGGCACCCCAGAGTGCTGTGGGTGGGGGTCGGCTGCAAACGCGGCACATCAGAGTCTCTGATTAACTATGCGCTTCAAAAAACACTGCGATCGCATCACTTTGCCGAAGCCGCGATCGCCGGAATTGCCACAATCGATCACAAAGCCACCGAAGCAGGATTGGTGAAATTTTGCCACGATCGTCAGCTTCCCTTACGCTTTTTCTCGGCGGCAGCCCTAGGCGCTATCGAGGTGCCAAATCCGTCAGAGGTCGTCAAAACCGTCGGAACGGCTAGCGTCTCTGAAGCCGCCGCTATTTTAGCGACTCTGGCTTATCGGGCAGAAGCCGCTTCGAGTCAAAATTTTCTGCGCGTTGCAAAAAAAATTATTCGCGGCGCAGACTCTGACGCAGTGACGATCGCGATCGCCCAAGCCGATCGAGAATATACCAGCGACTCTAAACTAAGAGAGAAAGTTCTCTCAACCCTCAACCATGACTCACACACCTTTGGTCTTTAAAACGCTGCTCTCTAGAGTCATCTCCCTCCTACTTGTGATTTTGGTGTGGTGCGGGGGTGCCCTTCCGGCCCAGGCAGCAGCCTCCGCGGCCGCTAGTGGCAAGTCGCTCGACTACTCAAACGAAGGATTAGCCAACAAAGACTTTTCGGGCGCAGACCTGCGGGCAGAAGAATTTCCGGGGGCTGATCTCAATCAAGCCAATTTCACCAACGCCAACTTAGAAGGAGCCGTCTTCAGCACATCTACCCTCAAAGAAACCAATTTTCAGGGCGCAAACATGAACCAGGCCATGATGGATCAAGTCCGGTTATTGAATGTGAATTTAAGTGATGCAGTGCTTACCGATGCCATGCTGCTGCGGACTATTTTTCACGATGTGACCGTCACAGGTGCCGATTTTAGCGGGGCCATTTTGAGCGGTCTTCAGGTGAAAGAACTCTGTAAATCAGCCAGCGGGGTCAACCCCAAAACTGGCGCAGACACACGAGAATCGTTGGGTTGCAAATCTTAGTCAAAAAGCCCTATCCCTAAATGCGATAAGCTGACTAACGACTCATCAGTGGGAGTTTTGTCCTATGTTTTTTTGGCGATTGGCTGCATTTCTCTTAGCTTTTGTTCTGTGCAGTCATCCCCTACCCGCTCAGGCATTAGACTATCCGCCGCCGCTTTCCTTTAGCAACGCTGAGTTATCTCGAAAAGATTTTTCGGGGCAAAACCTGCGATCGGCAGAATTTTCCAACACCAATCTCGAAAGCACCAATTTTGCTAACGCAGAAATGCAGGGCATTGTCCTAAGCGCGTCGGTGTTGACCAAGACCAACCTGCACGGCGCAAACCTCACCAATGCGTTGATGGATCAGATTAAGTTCACTGAGGCAGATTTGAGTGATGCAGTTTTGACAGAAGCGATTTTGCTGCGATCGACCTTCGATCGAGTCAACATCACGGGCGCAGATTTTAGCAATGCAATTTTAGATCGGGCCCAAGTAAAAGACCTGTGCAAAATCGCTCAGGGCAAAAATTCTCAAACAGGGGTCGAGACCCAAGAGTCTTTGGGCTGCGAAAAACAAACTCCGGCGATCGGAGACGTGTTATCTATGTTTCCGAGATTGCTTTCGCCGTTTGCAGACCCTGGAGCCGTGCAATGAAGCGAGTGGGTGTCATTGGCGGTGGGCAACTGGCCTGGATGATGGCAGACGCAGCTAAAAAGCTGGGGGTTGACCTGGTGATTCAAACCCCGTCTGAAACTGACCCGGCGGTGGCGATCGCGGCTGAAACTATTTTTGCGGCGATCGCCGATGCTGACTCGACGGCTGACCTAGCAGCGCGCTGTGATGTGATCACCTTTGAAAATGAGTTTGTCGATTTAGAAGCGCTGTCTGAGCTAGAAAAGCAGGGTGTTTGCTTTCGTCCCAGTTTAGAGTCTCTTAGACCGCTGTTGGATAAATACGATCAACGCTGCCATTTGCGCGATCGTCAGCTTCCGACTCCCCGCTTTTTTGCGCTAGAAAAGGGGTCTTTATCGCAGACGGCTGAGTTCCCGATCGTGCTTAAAACCCGTCGTCATGGCTATGACGGGCAGGGCACCTTTATTGTCAAAACGGCTGAAGAGCTTGAAACCATTCTCAAAACCCTCGATCACCAGCCGCTGTTAGCTGAAGAATTTGTCCCCTTTGACCGAGAACTCGCGGTGATGGCGGCCCGATCGCTGGCGGGTGAGATGGTCGTCTACCCGATTGTCGAAACTCAGCAAGAAAATCAGGTGTGTCGTCGCGTCATTGCGCCTGCTGATCTGCCCGCCGCTACGGTGCGGGAGGTGGACACGATCGCTCGCACCCTGCTGGATGGTCTGCAAGTCGTGGGCATTTTTGGCATCGAACTATTTCTCACCCGTGAAGGCAAAATCTTGGTGAATGAAATCGCCCCTCGAACCCACAACTCAGGACACTACACGATCGATGCCTGCGTGACTTCTCAATTTGAGCAGCAGCTACGGGCGGTGTGCGGTTGGGCGTTGGGCAGTCCGGCGTTGACCTCTTGTGAGGGTGCAGTGATGGTCAACCTGCTGGGCTATGAGCAGTCTGAGAGCGATTATCTAGACAAGCGGCACCAACTCGCTGAGATTCCGGGGGCTGCGGTGCATTGGTATAGCAAGATTGAATCGCGTCCGGGTCGAAAACTGGGGCACGTCACCGTGTTGATCAAAAGCGCCGCTGATTTGCGTCAACAGGCGATCACGATCGCTGACCTGATCGAGACCATTTGGTACAGATCTTAAATTGGCGGTTTGATACCCATTCATTCCTTCAACCATTACAATGGGGGAAGTTCACTGCGGCATTGGTGACTGCCAATAATGTTTTATGATCTTGCTTTTCAATAAGGGAATCTAATTACGTCTGGCAGCAGTAGACCGGGCTTGTACCCGGAAACTTTAAGCCCGACGATCGACTCCCACCTGGTCTCGCACCAGGTCAAAAACTGAGGTAAAACGGTGTTGCGGTGAACTTCTGTATGATTTCCCTTACTAGATTAGTGGGGGAATTTTTATTAGGAACGCTCGACAAAGTTCCAGGAATACAAATGTCATACAATTTTGACATTTGAGCAATCATCTTGATTTAGCTTGAGAATTTGACCCCCTATTTATTGAGCAAAGTAGTCTAGAATACAGAGATTGAACTGTTAATGAATGACCAATGTGTGCCTTTTTTTCTACTAAGAACCAGCACAATAAAGTCAACATTTCTTTAATTTTGTTTACTCAAACAATTAATCGGGTCGAAACTGAATCTTGAACGTAAATCAGTTATCACGGTCTGCTGTCGCTCCCTTTCCAGCCAAGATCCTCACGCTAGAAAATGGATTGACGTTAATTCATCAACAGGTTCCGGCAACGGGGGTTGTGGCCGTCGATGTGTGGGTGAAAGCAGGCGCGATCGTAGAGCCTGATCAGTGGTCAGGCATGGCCCACTTTTTAGAACACATGATTTTTAAGGGCACCGATCGCCTTCCGCCTGGCAGCTTTGACGCGGTGATCGAGAGTCGCGGTGGCGTGACCAATGCCGCTACCAGTCATGACTATGCCCACTTTTTCATGACGACGGCCGCTCAACATCTGGGTGACACGCTGCCCTATTTGGGTGAACTGCTGCTGAATGCGGCGATCCCTGATGACGAGTTCGATCGAGAGCGCGATGTGGTGCTTGAAGAAATTCGTCAAACTTACGATAATCCTGACTGTGTTGCGTTTGAGGCGCTGGCTGAGAGCGTCTATCAGCGTCATCCCTATGGACGGCCGATCTTGGGCACCGAAGCGATTTTGATGCAGCGATCGCCCGACGAGATGCGCCGCTTCCATCGTGCCCACTATCAGCCCCAGAATATGACCGTGGTGATTGTGGGAGATGTTGATCAAGACGATGCGGTGAACTGGGTTGAGCGATCGTTCTCCGCCTTTCCTGGGCCCCGCGACTGTCTGCAATCTACGCCCGAAGCCGAACCCCCGATCGTGGGCATTCGTCGTCAAGAACTGCGGTTGCCTCGCCTCGAACAGGCTCGACTAATGATGGCGTGGATGGCTCCCGGCGTGGATGACGATCCCTCTCAAAATGCCTATGGTCTAGACCTGATTTCGGTGCTCTTGGCAGAAAGCCAATCGGCTCGACTAGTGCAAGAACTGCGCGAAGATCGGCAGCTTGTGCAGGCGATCGGCAGCAGCTTTTCGATGCAGCGAGAATCGAGTTTGTTCACAATCACCGCTTGGCTAGAGCCAGAAAATATTGAGCGAGTAGAGGCGCTGATCTGCGATCGCCTCTCCCATCTCACCACCACTCTCGTCAGCGAGGCCGAACTGGCGCGCGGCAAACGCCTGTTGCGAAATGACTATGCCTTCTCGACCGAAACGCCGGGTCAACTAGCCGGCCTTTATGGCTACTATCACACGATCGCTCAAGCAGACTTGTCGGTGATCTATCCCCAGCGCATTCAAGCCTTTAGCGCCGAAGAGTTGCAAAACTTAGCGAGTCAATATCTGTCGCCCTATCACTACGCGGCGATCGTCATGAAGCCTCTCTAACCCCCAACGTTTAATCACCCAAGGAAATTGTCTCGTGACCTCTAGCGTAATCTCTCAAAGTCGTCAGATCCACCGCACTGTTTTAAACAATGGCATCGTCGTTCTGGTGGTTGAAAATCCCTCGGCTGACATTGTTGCGGCGCGTCTCTTTGTTCGGGCAGGCAGCCGCTGGGAGCCTTCACACCAAGCCGGGCTATCGCATCTCGTGTCTGCCGTCATGCCCAAAGGCACCGATCGCTTTTCATCGTTAGACATTGCCGAACAGGTTGAGTCAGTGGGCGCAAGTCTAGGCACCGATTCGGCTTCTGACTATTTTTTGCTGAGTTTAAAAACCGTTTCGGCTGACTTCCCAGAGATTTTAGCGCTAGCGGGCGAGGTGCTGCGATCGCCCACCTTTCCAGACGCAGAAGTCGAGTTAGAGCGTCGCCTAACCCTGCAAGCGATTCGCTCTCAGCAAGAACAGCCATTTACTGTGGCGCTAGATGGGCTGCGATCGGCGATGTATGGGCAGCATCCCTATGCTTTTTCGGGGTTGGGCACCGCAGAAACGGTGGCTCAACTATCTCGCCAAGATTTGCAGCAGTATCATCAGACCTATTTTCGTCCTGACAATCTAGTGATTAGCGTTGCCGGGCGGATTGACCCCGAAGCGGCGGTAGCCGCAATTGAGAAGGTTTTAGGAGATTGGCAGGCTCCGGCGGCTCCTCTACCGACGCTGAATTTATCGCCGATTCCGTTTAACCCCCACCGGGTGATTAAAACTCAGGAGACGCAGCAATCGATCGTCATGTTGGGCTATCTGGCTCCCGCGATCAACTCCGACACGCTCGACTTATCAGACTACACGGCACTTAAGTTGCTCAACACTTATCTGGGCAACGGGCTGTCGAGTCGTCTCTTTGTCGAACTGCGAGAAAAACGAGGTCTGGCCTATGAGGTGTCTGCCTTCTATCCGACCCGATTAGACGCATCTCAGTTTGTTGTTTATATGGGCACGGCTCCAGAAAACACCGCGATCGCGCTCGACGGTCTGCAAGCTGAAGTCGATCGTCTGCGGTCTACACGCCTCACCGCTGAGGAGTTGCAAGCGTCGCAAAACAAAATGTTGGGGCAATATGCCCTAGGCAAGCAAACAAACTCTCAGCTTGCTCAAATCTTTGGGTGGTATGAAACGATCGGGCTAGGCGTTGAGTTTGACACCCGCTTTCAGCAAGAGGTGGCGGCGGTGACTTCAGAAGCGGCTCAGGCAGCCGCCGATCGCTGCTTCCTGGAGCCTTATGTTTCTGTTTTGGGCCCAGCCGCGGCCATTGAGCTACTCAGTTAGCCCAACTAGTTTGTAGGGTGGGTTTTGTCTCTCAACTCCACCCTACGCAGGTGATTTAATCCCCGATCCTTAGCCTCAGTGGGGTGACATACCCGACGCTGATGCTACGCACACAGCACGGGCTTCCTGTTTCGTCGGCAACTGCCTCCATCAAGTTGCCTTGACTTTGGTCTGACATTGACTCCAGAGGTTTTGAAATGCAGAACATCTCACTGACTCTCGCAACGCTCCATAACGTTACCCAGGCGGCAACCCTGTGTCCCAAGGTTGATAGCTTTTCGCACAACACATCATGGATTTACGGCAATAGCCCACCAGCAAGATATGTTCCTTCCCCGAACTTTGATGTATCTGCGGCAAGTCCGACTACTTTGAAGTTAGCCTGTCTGTTCCATACAATCGGGCGGGTCAACGACCATCTGTACTATACCAGGCTTCCGCACTACGTTTGCAGGAGTCTGCTTGACTTCGTATTTACGTCGCGCCGTCTTATATCCCGACGTTTACCCGAAGCGGGTAGAACGCGGGGCTTACGACGTTGGGGCTAAAGTTTGGATTTCACAAAGGCGGCTAGTCGATCGATGCCGCGCTCGATCGTGTCCATATCGGTCGCATAAGAGAGCCGAATATGATCATCTGCCCCAAATGCAACGCCGGGAATCACGGCGACCTGCTTTTCGCTTAATAGCTGATCGCAAAACTCAAGGGAGGACATCCCCAATTGGCTAGTGTTGATGAATAGATAGAATGCCCCGTCAGGCTTGAGGCAGGTCAACCCAGGAATCGCATTCACCCGATCAAAGATGACTTGGCGACGATCGGCAAAGGCCAGACGCATCTTCTCGACACAATCTTGAGAATTTTCGAGGGCCGCGATCGCGCCATATTGAGCAAACGTACACACGTTAGACGTGCTGTGCCCTTGAATCATGCTGACGGCTTTGAGAATTTCTAGGGGAGCCGCCAAATAGCCGACTCGCCAACCCGTCATAGAATACGCTTTGGCAAACCCGCTGCTGATAATCGTGCGATCGAACACCTCAGAACTCACCGCTCCAATGCTCAAGTGTTCAGCACCGTCATAGAGCAGCTTTTCATAAATCTCATCAGAGACTACCAAAATATCGTTTTCGACCACCACCGCCGCGATCGCTCTCACTTCGTCGGGCGTGTAGACCATCCCCGTTGGGTTAGAGGGCGAATTGAGAATAAACAGCCGCGTTTTGGGCGTGATCGCTTGTCGCAACTGGTCAGGCGTAATCTTATAGCCGCTTTCTGCCGTCGTTTGGACGATCACCGGAGTGCCTTCAGCAAGCTTCACCATTTCGGGATAGCTCACCCAAAAAGGAGCCGGAATAATTACTTCGTCGCCCGCCTCGATCAGCGCCATCATCAAGTTATAGAGCGAATGTTTGCCACCGTTGGTGACGATGATGTGGTCAGCGCTGTAGCCAAGGTGATTGTCGGTTTGCAGTTTGTGGGCGATCGCCGCTCTCAGTAGCGGCTCTCCTACCGCCGGGCCATAGCGGGTTTTGCCTAACTTAAGAGCCTCTATCGCCGCCAATTTGATGTGATCTGGCGTGTCAAAATCGGGTTCTCCGGCGCTAAAGCTACAGACATCGATTCCGTCTCGCTTCATGGCTTTGGCTTTAGCATCGATCGCCAATGTCAAAGAAGGAGTCACCTGCTTAACCCGTGCTGCCAGCTTCATAGAATTTTGAGTTAGGAGTTTTGAGTGCGTTGAGACACAAAAAATCACGTCGAGACAATCTGCCGTAACGTTTGTGCCTCAGTGTTAAATCGTAATAGTGGATTTTAACCCAAAACTCCAGCCTTGAAACTCGTCGTGTCAGGCGATCGTGACATCGGGCGACAGATAGACATCCTGAATCTGATGAAATAGCTTCACGCCTTCATCAAACGGACGCTGAAAGGTCTTGCGTCCCGAAATCAGTCCAGTGCCTCCTGCCCGCTTGTTGATCACGGCCGTGCGAATCGCTTCGGCAAAGTCGGCTTTTCCTGACGCGCCGCCTGAGTTGATCAAGCCGACTCGTCCTGAATAGCAGTTGAGAAGCTGATAGCGGGTCAAATCGATCGGGTGATCGGTCGTGAGGTCAGAATAAACGCGCTTGTCAGTTTTGCCATAGCTCTTGCCCGTGGCTTGGGCAACTGCGCCATAGCCGTTATTCACTTCGGGCAGTTTTTGTTTGATGATGTCGGCTTCGATCGTCACTCCTAGATGATTGGCTTGACCCGTCAAATCTGCCGCTAAGTGATAGTCTTTATCTTGCTTAAACGCGGGATTGCGGAGATAGCACCAGAGAACCGTTGCCATGCCTAGCTCATGGGCCCGAGCAAAGGCACGGCTGACTTCTTGAATCTGCCGACTCGACTCAGGCGAACCGAAATAAATCGTCGCCCCAACTGCTACTGATCCCAGATTCCACGCTTGCTCGACTGAGGCGAACATAAACTGATCAAAATTATTGGGAAAGGTCAGCAACTCGTTGTGATTGATCTTGGTGATAAAGGGAATCTTGTGAGCAAATTTACGAGAGACGCTGCCCAACACCCCTAGGGTCGTCGCCACCGCGTTGCAGCCTGCGGCGATCGCCAGTTTTACAATATTTTCACTATCAAAATAAATCGGATTTGGGGCAAACGATGCACCCGCCGAATGCTCGATGCCCTGATCGACGGGCAAGATTGACAAATATCCAGTGTTGGCCAAGCGCCCAAACGAGTAGAGTTGTTGGAGACTGCGAAGCACTTGCGGCGAACGATCGCTATAGGCAAACGTTCTGTCAATAAAGTCTGAACCGGGCAAATGCAGCAAATCTTTAGAAACTTTTGCCTGGTGGGTGAGCAGATCGTCTGCTTCGTCGCCTAACCAAGCCTCGATCGACTGAGGTGCAGAGAGTGTAGCGGTCATTGCAAAAACCCTCGATTATAAGGACGAGTCACACCTTTTAATTTAGCGTTTGAGCCAGATTTTGCTTGTGCCTATCAGCGGATTTTTTAGAGATTTTTGACTTTGACATCCTCCCCAACCTAAAAGGTACAGGGATTCCAAGAATCACTTCTTAGACCTTTCTGCTTCATCGCAACTGCCATCAGACTTATGCCTATCCGGTCTTATGTTCGCTCCACAGACTTTCACCGCAAGCCCTGCGGCGAGTATGTTTTTGGCTGCGTTGATGTCCCGGTCGTGATGTATCTCACAGTTGGGACAGTCCCATTCCCGGATATTCAACGGCAACTGATCGACGATGTGACCACAACTGCCACATCGTTTAGAACTCGGAAACCAACGGTCAATCTTGACGAAGTTTCGACCGTACCAGTCGCACTTATATTCAAGTTGTCTGACCAATTCACCCCAACTCGCATCACTGATGGATTTGGCAAGTTTCCGATTCTTCACCATGTTCTTCACAGCCAAATCCTCAACGGCGATGGTTTGGTTTTCACGCACCAATTGAGTCGTCAACTTATGAAGAAAATCCTTTCTAGCATCGCTAATTTCTGCATGAACTTTAGCGACTTTGATTCGAGCTTTATATCGGTTGTTCGACCCTTTTTGCTTCCGGCTCAACGCTTTCTGCGCTCGGTTGAGCTTGGCACGTTTTGCTTTGAAGCCTTTAGGATTGACAACCTTTTTGCCCGTACTCAGAGCGATCAAACTGGTGATGCCCAAATCCATCCCAACTTGGTTGAGAGAGGTGGGCAATGGCTCAATCTCAACATCCGTCAGCAGAGAAACCGTCCATCTTCCAGCAGGAGAGAGCTTCACCGTGACGGTGGAAGGCACAACACCATCGGGCAGAGTGCGGCTCCAGCGAATGTTGAGCGGCTCCAGGCACTTTGCCAGGAACAGTTGCCCATCCTTCCACTTAAAGGCAGACTTGGTGAACTCTGCACTGCCGCCATTTCGCTTCTTCTTGAAAGTGGGATAGTTCGCCCGTCCTGCAAAGAAGTTGGAGAACGCGGTTTGCAGATGCCTCAATCCCTGTTGAAGCGGAACGCAACTGACCTCATTGAGAAAGCTCAGGCTTTCGTTTTTCTTCCACTCAGTCAAACTCGCAGATGTCTCGCTGTATCCGACTCGTTTCTGGTCGTTGTACCATGCGTCAGTTCGCAAGGCAAGGGCGCGGTTATACACCAAGCGAGCACAGCCCATCGTGCGCCTGAGCAAGGATTCTTGCTCAGGCGTTGGATAAATTCTGTACTTGAAGGCTTTCTGCGTCATGCCTCACAGTATAGCATCTATTCTGTGAGAAGCCTAAGAGATTGGCGACTCGATCCAGTCGCCGCTCCTATCCCTCCCTGTACTGAAGCATCAGGGTTTCTCGGAGGTTTTCCATGAAATTTGTCTGTCGATCGGCGTGGGTGACTTTGGCGGCAAATCAGTTTGATCGAGCGATCGAGTTCTACGATCGTCTACTCGGTTTAGAACCCACGTTGCTGATTCCCCATGTTTATGCAGAGTTTCAGCTTCCTAGCTTGCGATTGGGAATCTATCAGCCCACTCTAGACCAGCCCCCTGTTTCGACTCCATTCCCCGCCATGAGTTTATGTCTAGAGGTTGAGGATCTAGAAGCGGCGATCGGGCATCTAACTCAAATGGGCTATCCTCCACCGGGAGAGATTCTCACGCCCTCTCACGGCAGAGAAATTTACGCCTATGACCCAGAGGGCAATCGATTGATTTTATACCAGCGATTTTAAATCTAAAACGGACTTCCGATGCTCATCACTAGGTTGTGAGGGTAATTGGAGAACGCACAAGAGCACGTTAGCCACAAGCTTATTAATCGCCCTCAAATCCTCCAATACTAAGGCTCAAAGTCCCCCAGAATGGGGGATTTAGGGTGCAAGAGGTGCAAGATTAGGCTTCAGTTTTGAGGTCAACAGTGCGCTCTGCGAAATACTTATTGAGAAAGGTGCTGGCAAATGACAGAATCACCGGCCCTAGAATAAAGGCCAAAATGCCATGAACCCCAAACCCCGGCGTAATTGCCGCCGCTAGCGAAAAACAAATGCCGTTGACGACGAGCGAAAACAGGCCCAAGGTCAAAAAGTTAACAGGCAGGGTGAGCAGCGCCAAAATCGGCTTCACAAAGGCGTTAACTAGCCCGATCGCCACACCTGCAATCAAAGCAGATGGAAAGGAAGCAATGTTTACGCCAGGCAGCACAATATCGACGACTAGCAGGCTCAAAGCAGTAGACAACACTACAAAGAAATATCCCAACATTGTTTTTCTCCTTAAGCTTGATCAATAATCAGTTTTTCTAGACCGATCTTGACCTAGCCCTAGGGTGAAAGCCTCTTCATGGAGATAGATTTTGAGATGCCTGATCGCTCACCAATTCGACAGAGTTTTCTGGCAGGGTTTTGGCGATCGCTAACCCTTCCTCGATCGGCGGCGCTTTTGGGGGATGCAGCCGAATTCCTAGAAAAATGTCGTAGACAAACCCCAAAAAGTCTTCTTTGAGTAGCCCGATCGACTGACGGCTGCCTTTGGCATCTAAAAGCGGTCTGGTCGCCTCATAAGCCCGCTCGTAGTGATACCAGGGCACGGAGGGCCATAGGTGATGAATCAGATGATAGTTCTGACCCATGATTAGCCAGTTAAGTAAGCGGTTGGGATAAACTCTGGCGTTTTTCCAGCGATCGCGCTCTTTAAAGGGTCGATGGGGCAAATAGTCAAAGAATAATCCTAGGACTAGGCCTACGATCGCCAGCGGGCTAAACCAGAAGTTAAACACATAGCCGATAAAGTCGTAGTGATAGGCGACATAGAGCACTAGACCCAGAGAGAGCCGCGCTAAACCCCACTCTAGAAGCTCGTTCTTTCGCCACAGCTTGCGCTGAAAGAAAAAGAACTCGTGATACATAAAGCGGGCGTTGATAATCCACAGCGGCCCCATGGTCGAAACGACATGATCAGGGTCATTGTCGGGATCATTCACATGGGCATGATGCTGCATGTGCACCCGCGTAAACACGGGGTATGAGAAACACAGCAAAAAAGCGCTGCCGTGCCCCAGCAGAGCATTCACAATCTTATTTCGATGGGCAACCCCATGACAGGCATCGTGAATCACGGTTCCTACCATGTGAAGCGCCAAAACATTCAGGCAGAAGCAGCACCAATCGATCCAACCCCAGCACCAATAGCCCAGCGTTGAGATCACCGCTAAAGCTACCGAGAGCCAAAAAATCAAGAGGGTCGGATTGAAGTCGCCAGGAGGACCCAGCAACTCTTTAGGAACTGTCAGGGGCTTTGTTGCCGCCGACATTGTTTCTTTCTCCTTTGTCGTATCCTCGCGTAGTATACGATACGCAAAATCATGAACTTAAGTAAAGCCCTTTAAGCTTGACTAATGGATTAATCGAGATTTGATCAATCTAGGAGAGCTAAGGTTGAGGCAGACTGAGAGACAGGTTGAGCCATCTAGAAGGGCTGGGGAACCTGGTCAAAAAAACGAGGTCTAGGAGTTCAGGATGCGAACAAACCGTATTCGTCTGAAAGCTTGATGCCTTCAGGGTTTTTTAAGGTTGACGGTGGGTTTGGGCGCAGGGCAGAAGCGGCCCACCTCCTTCGATCTAGAGAGCTATCCAGTCTAAGTTATTGAGTTATTTACATCTTTGAGGTTGACTAAAATGTTGCGATCGCAGGTTAAGACAGGTTTGCAGATCAGCGCTCTAGGGGCAAGCGCGGCGATGCTGTTGAGTGGCGCGGCGATCGCTGCACCGACCAACAGCGTGCTGGTGGCTCAAACCACCTCACCGTCTGGAGATGTGATCGTTCCTACTGAAGGCAGCGGGTCTACGATCCCCGGTTCGACGATTCCTAGTGTGCCGCTAAGTGGGGTGCGGTTTGCGTGCCAAAACGCTAACGGCCAATACACCGTGATGTATATGCCGGAGAGTCAGCCTAATCAAGCTTATTCCTGGGCAGTGCCGAGTGCCTTGGGTGGGGGCTGGAGTTCCGATCGGCGCTGTGGTGAGATTGCGCGGCGATTAGAGTCTTATCGGGCTGATGGACTGCTGGAGATGAAAACAGCCGTTGAGAATGGCTACAACACTATCTGCGTGACGACCGATCGGGTGCCCTCTTGCCGGATTGTGTTGACGGTGCCCAATGGTCAAGATCCGCTAGCGACTCGCGATCGGGTGTTTCAAAATCTGACGATCGCCGATAGTGGTCAACAAACTCAGGGGGTTTTGACCTTTGGACAAAACGGTGCAGACAGCAATGTGGTCAGTCAGCTAGGAAACTTGCTCGGTCTGAGAGGGTTAGGTCGCACGAGCGCAACGGCCCCTAAAACCGTACAGTCGAGTGATATCAACTTGAAGCCGTTTCTCGATCGCAAAGATGGCGGCACAGGTGAGCGACTCAATGGAGGATTGGCGATTCGCTCGACGGCTAGCCCTCGCTTACCCAAACTCTTTCGTCGATAAATTCTCTTAGCCCGAAACGCTGTGGGGTTTTGCCAGTTGAGTCACGATCGCAATCAGTTGATCGGGTTCGGCTGGCTTTGACACATGGGCCTGAAACCCCGCTGACAGTGCCCGTTTTTGATCATATTCACCTGCGTAGGCCGTGAGCGCGATCGCAGGAATCTCTACACCTTGTTCCAATGACCACGATCGCACCTGTTTCACCAGCATATAGCCATCTATTTCGGGCATCCCGATGTCGCTGACCAAAAGATCGGGCTGGCATTGAGGCAACGCGTTAAGCGCTTCGACGGCGGTCGAGGCGGTGGTGATCTCAGCCCCTTCTTGCTCTAAAACAAAGGTGATGAAGTCTCGCGAGTCGGTGTCATCGTCTACAACCAGAATACGAATACCAGAAAGAGGCATAGTCAAGGCTCAGAGAACAAAGGTTAGATGGCGATCGGGTTTAGCCTATTCTCCCATTGGTTGCTTGAGATGGGGAACTTAGTCTGGCTGAATTTAGGGCGACAGCTTTGAACGATTGGTGATTGGCAGAGGCAATGGATTGACCGCGATTGACCGCGATTGAGCAGCGTGTACTCGACTGGCAAGCACCCCTCCGCGCTAGGCTCGTGTGTAAACTTTGCCTAAGCGTTGCTCTGTCGTGCGAAGTTCTGATGTTGCTTTCTCAGAAACGTTGCCAAACATGGTAGTATCCCGGATGCTTCTGTGTTAGAGGCTAGAAGTTATAGCGACATCAGAACCTAGGAGCTTTGCTCTCAGAAGTGCACGCAGGGGCAAGTCTTCGCTTAAACTACTGTCATAAACTTTTTCTGATCCAGGCTGAGATGCGATCGGGCAGCTATTTTTACTGATAGTTTCAGGCTAGGAAAATTTCCGTATTCATTCTGAAGACTAAGTAATTCCTTTACTAAAACTTTATCCCTTCATTTTTGTAGCCCTCTCGGATTCTGTCCATGCAATTGCAACCTTCCCAGCGTAGAACCAAAATTGTAGCGACGATCGGTCCTGCAACCAGTACTCCAGAAGTTTTACGGGAACTGATTGAAGCGGGGGCAACCACACTACGCCTCAATTTTTCCCACGGCAGCCACGATGACCACTTGCGAAGCATTCGGCTGATTAGACAAATCTCCTACGATTTAAACCAGCCCGTCGGAATTTTGCAAGATTTGCAGGGGCCTAAAATTCGATTGGGGCGATTTGAGAATGGCCCGATCGTGCTCAAAAAAGGCGATCCCTTCACGCTTACCAGCCGATTGATTCCTGGAACTCAGGCGATTAGCTCTGTCACCTATGATCTGCTGGCCGAAGAGGTTCCGTCGGGTGCCACGATTATGCTAGACGATGGCAGAGTCGAAATGAAGGTGGAATCTATCGATCGAGCCGATCAGTCGCTCCATTGTCGTGTCGTGGTTGGCGGCCCACTGTCTAACAACAAAGGGGTCAACTTTCCGGGGGTGTATCTGTCGATTAAGGCGCTGACCGACAAAGACCGCAAAGACTTAGTGTTTGGGTTAGATCAGGGCGTAGATTGGGTGGCGTTGAGTTTTGTCCGCAATCCACAAGACGTTTTAGAAATTAAAGAATTGATTTCTAGCGCCGGAAAAGCGGTGCCAGTGATCGTCAAGATTGAAAAGCACGAAGCGATCGAGCAGATGGAAGCGATTCTGTCGATCTCAGATGGCGTAATGGTGGCGCGGGGCGATCTGGGCGTTGAGCTTCCGGCTGAAGATGTGCCCATTTTGCAAAAACGCTTGATCGCCACCTCCAATCGGCTCGGCATTCCGGTAATCACCGCGACCCAGATGCTAGACAGCATGGTCAACAGCCCCCGCCCGACTCGCGCTGAGATCTCTGACGTGGCCAACGCCATTCTGGACGGCACCGATGCAGTGATGCTCTCGAATGAAACTGCCGTGGGCAACTACCCGATCGAAGCCGTTTCGACCATGGCGCAAATCGCTGTGCGAATCGAGAAGGAAAAAGGCAATCGAATTTCAGAAGATGCAGGACGATCGATCCCTAATGCCATCAGTCAAGCCGTAGGGCGGATCTCCGATCAGCTAGGGGCAGGGGCGATCATGACCCTTACCAAAACCGGAGCCACCGCTAGAAACGTCTCAAAGTTTCGTCCTAAAACGCCGATTTTGGCGATCACGCCCCATGTCGATGTGGCCCGACAGCTTCAGCTTGTGTGGGGAGTTAAACCCCTGCTGGTGCTCGATTTGCCCTCTACCTGGCAGACTTTTCAAGCGGCGCTCAACGTGGCTCAAGAGAAAGAACTCGTGTGTGAAGGGGATTTGGTTGTAATGACTGCCGGAACACTGCAAGGCGTGGCTGGCTCGACCGATCTGATCAAAGTCGAAGTGGTCACTGCCATTCGCGGGAAGGGAGTCGCCATCGGTCAAGGGTCAGTCAGCGGCCGGGCCAGAGTGGCGGCGATCGGGTCAGAGATTTCTCACTTCAACGCGGGCGAAATTTTAGTCGTGTCTACGACCAGTGCTGATAATGTCGAAGCGATTCGCAAAGCGGCAGGCATCATCACCGAAGACAGCAGTCTCACGAGTCACGCCGCCGTCATTGGGTTGCGTCTAGGGGTGCCTGTGATTGTTGGGGTTAAAAACGCTACAGCCGTGATTCGAGATGGTGAGATTATCACCCTAGACATGCAGCGGGGATTAGTCTATTCGGGGGCCGCTAACTCGACTCAGACCGAGGCCGCGCTCTCGCCTGTGTAAAGCTCAGGGCTGGAAACCGTGATTTCACGGGAGTCTTGCGTCCAGGTTTATTAAGTTATGGTGTAGCCTCTGCCCAATGCTGAGATCAGAAAACGCATCCTGGATAAACTCTAGAACGAGGCGGACTTTACTAAGGTTGTGGCACCATGATTCATCCTGCTCCGATCGTGACGACGATCAACCCCATTAAATTTGGCACCGATGGCTGGCGAGGGCTGATCGCCGCCGACTTTACGTTTGATCGACTCAAATTTGTTGCGCCCCTAGCGGCTCAGGTGTTGGCAAACGTCTATGGCAGCACCACCAAGAGCAACACGATCATCGTGGGCTACGATCGCCGTTTTTTGTCAGAAGAGTTCGCTCAAGCCACGGCCGACTCAGTGAGAGCGATCGGGTTTGATGTCATGCTTTCTGAGTGCTTTGCGCCGACCCCTGCCTTTAGCTGGGTAGCCAAGCAGCAAAATGCCCTGGGTGCCCTCGTGATCACAGCCAGCCACAATCCGGGGGGATATTCTGGGCTAAAAGTCAAAGGAGCGTTTGGGGGATCAGTTCCGCCTGACGTGACACAGCAAATCGAAGCTTTGATCAATGCAGAAGTCCGAAAGCAGCCGACTGAGCAACCGGGATCGCTGCAACGGTTTAACCCCTGGACAAGTTATTGTGACGGGCTGCGATCACAGGTCGATATTGCCGCCATCCAAGCGGCGATCGCCCACGGCAAGCTGACTGTGTTTGCTGATGTTATGCACGGGGCAGCCGCAACGGGGCTAGAACGACTGCTTGGGGTGCCGATTCACGAGTTGAACAGCGATCGTGATCCCCTATTTGAAGGCGGCGCACCTGAACCGCTGCCGCGCTATTTGTCTAAGCTATTGCAAACCATTCGAGACTATCGCAGCGATCGCCCCGTGATCGGCTTAGTGTTTGATGGAGATGCCGATCGCATCGCCGCTGTCGATGGGAAAGGCAATTTTCTCAGTTCTCAAACGCTGATCCCGATTCTGATCGAGCATTTATATGTGCGGAAAGGCTATCGAGGCGAGGTCGTGAAAACTGTGAGCGGCTCTGATTTGATGCCCCAGGTTGCCAAATTGCACAATCTGCCTGTGTTTGAGACTCCAATTGGGTATAAGTACATCGCCGATCGGATGTTAGAAACTCAGGTTCTTTTAGGGGGTGAAGAGTCGGGAGGCATTGGCTATGGGCACCACATCCCCGAACGAGATGCGTTGCTGGCTGCCCTCTATCTTTTAGAAACCGTCGTCCAAACCGGGCAAGACCTGGGCGAACAAGATCATCAGCTTCGCCTCAAAACAGGATTCACCGCCGCCTACGATCGCATCGATCTACCCCTGGCCAGCATGGAAGTGCGAACCAAGCTATTGACTCAACTGCAAACCCATCCCCTAAAAGAGATTGCCGGACGATCGGTAATTCATTGTCAAACGGATGACGGCTACAAGTTTCGCCTCGCCGATCAGAGTTGGCTACTCATTCGCTTTAGCGGCACCGAACCTGTTCTGCGGCTCTATTGCGAAGCAGCAACCTCGGATCAGGTGCATCAAACGCTCAACTGGGCAAAAACCTGGGCCAACTCAGTCTGAGCTTGCGGGACACCCTAGACTCTCTCGCGTTGCCACCCCAGTCACCGGGTTGACCCCCGAAGCCGTTTTGCAGAGCTTTGTGACCGTGTAGCGATCGAGCAGCGCATCGGTGAAATCTGCCCCCGTCACGTCGGCTTCATCTAAAATGCTGCGCGAGAGCGTCGCCTCGATAAACAGAGTGTTGGTCAAGTTTGCTTTATAAAGGTGACGCGATCGGCGAGTGCCCAGGTTAAGTTTGCCCCAGACAGATTGGCTGACAGAAGATTTCCGTTGGTCAAAATGGCGCTTTTTAAGTTAGCGCCTTGAAAGTTGGCTTCTCGCATCTCAGCCGCGACAAAAACGCCCCCTTCTAAATCAGCATTTGAAAAATCGCGATTTTCTAGCTGAGTGCTGGTGTAGTTGATCGTTTTGCTTTGAGCGTTGGCAGGCATGGCGGTGAGCAGCACCCAAAGGCAAGCTAAGGTTAAAACGATCGCAGCCCGCAACCAGAGGGAGGCAGGGGCAAATCCTTTAGAAGCTAGCTGAAAAGTCGGGCTTTGAGGGAGCAGGTGCATGAGAAAAACAGAGGTTACTGAGACTCCTATTATCCCTCAGTTCTTGGATTTAGGGGGCTGCTGGGCTAACCAGTCATCTCCGACGCGGAGGGTTAAATCGGAGTCTAAGTCGCCCACTGACGACGCTTCAAGATCCCCAAACCCGATCGTGGCTTGTAGCGCTTTTGCCGATCGCAAATCTCCTTTTTGCACAATGATTTGGGTTTTTTCTTGGTGATCTGCCCAGTCTTGCGTCAGATAAACATTCTCATAGCCCAGGCTGGTCAAATAACTCACAAACTGCTTCCCCGCTTCGGGTTTGCTAGAGGCGTTTTGCACAGCAATCTTAACGGGTGTGCCAACGCTAGGGTTTGATGCATCGATTGCCCCAGCTTTGAAATAGTCTTGCAGGACGCGATCGCGCCCCTGGGAGTCCATAATCCAATAACTGGCCGAAAATTCGTCTGGGGTGCTAAACCGTCCTGGCAACATCACCATCTTGAAATCGTTTTTGTCTAACTTCACCCCAAAATTGACCAGCGCCAGCAGTTCTTCAACGCTGAGGTTCGTGTCAATATATTTCTGCATCAGGTTGATCAGACTGGGCACTCGCGGCAGCATTAAAGGACTGGCTAGCTTCGATCGCAGCGCCTTAATCAGGGACTGTTGACGCTGAACGCGGCCAATATCACCAAAGTTATCGTGACGAAATCGCGCAAACTGCTCGGCTTGGCTGCCATTCAAAGTTTGCCAACCCTGAGCTAGGTCAATCTTGAGCTTTTGGGTGTTGTCTACATAAGACATCGGTTCGGGCACATAGATATCCACCCCGCCCAGCAGATCGACCAACTCCCGGAAGGCGCTCGTGCTGACCCGCACATAGCGATCGACTTCAACCCCGTTCAGGGTGTTGGTGACGACTTGACGAGCCAGAGCCGGGCCACCACTCGCGTTTGCTTGGTTGATCTTCGTCACCCCGATGCCCGGAATCTCAACCTGGGTGTCTCTGGGGATCGAAAGCAAATTGACCGTGTTGTCAGTTGGGTCAATTCGCAGCAGCAGCATGGTGTCACTGCGACCTGAAAAAACCTCGTCTGAGCCGTCTGGCACCCCAGGAACGCGATCGATCCCCATCACTAAAATATTGACTGGGCGGCCCACATGATATTGAAAGCCGCTGCGCCACAGAGCGTTAAAAATCTTTTGCCCTTCTGCGGGGGCAACCGCACCCGGTAGAGGCGTAATCAGCGCCAGCGTGGTGCCGATCGTGGCCGAAGCCGTAGCAGCAATCAAAAACGTAAAGCCCCAGAACAACGAGCGAGAGATTGTCAGCCCTCTAGCAGGGTTTTTTGAGGGATGCGGCACCGACGATGCAGAACCATCGGGCGTAGATTGCCCCTCACGGTTTTCGAGCAGCTTTGGCTGTCTTGACGTTGATTGACTCTTCAACTAGTTCCACTCCCTACCACTTAAAACTGACCTGACACCAGAGGTCATCTACCCTAATCTCTCAAATGATTCTTCGACATCCTAACCTAAACTCTCTGGCTTTCTCTCACTATTCAGATGGAATTGGCTGAATGCTTGACTGTCAGGCGCTTTACACACTTTTTAGAATCAATTTCTTGACGATAGAGAGAAATTGTTACGGTGAGCAACCTTCCGGGAATTCTACCCTTGAATCTGGCCGAATGGCTAGCAAACCAACCTAGAGTCGTTCACTAGTCACATCCTGAACTTTTTGCAGAACTTACCGTCCTGTTTGAGAAAGGAGGATGAATTGAAAAGACTCCGCGAAGATACTGTCATTCAGAAGACTTCAGGTGATGATGTTCACTAATATTGTCACGGAGCGCGTTTCTGCTGCTCTGGTTTTTTCAGCGCCTACTCAGCTTTGGCTTTGTGCTTGCTCTCTAATTTGACCTGCCCCGCAACCGATATTTACTATGACCCAACCTCTTGTGCCCGTTATCCTCGCTGGAGGCAAGGGCGAACGCTTTTGGCCGTTGAGCCGTAAACAGCGCCCTAAGCAGTTTCTATGTCTTGACGGCAGCGATCGTAGCCTCTTGCAGTCCACCGCCGATCGGCTGCTCCAAACTGCCAACGGCTGGGATAATCTTTGGGTTGTCACGGCTTCTCACCTGGCCCAAGGCGTTCAAGAACAGCTTCCTGACCTGCCTCTCGCCAACCTGTTAGTTGAGCCAGAAGGACGAGACACCGCGCCCGCCGTTGCCTGGAGCACGTTAGAGATTGCTAAACGCTACGGTGAAGATGCGATCGTGGGCTTCTTCCCCGCAGATCACTGGATCGATAACCAGGCAACGTTTGAAGCGACGCTGGCAGCAGCCGTCGATTTAGCTGTTCAAAAAGCGGCGATCGTCACCCTGGGCATTACCTGCAATCAGGCGGCTACTGGCTATGGCTATATCGAGCAGGGCGAAAAGATTGGATTGTATGGGGCCAATCCTGGATATCCGGCCTATCGCGTCGATCGCTTTACCGAAAAGCCCGATCGCGAGACGGCTCAAGCCTTTCTAGACAGCGGTCGCTTTAGCTGGAATGGGGGGATGTTTGTGTTTCAGGCGGCGGTTGCCCTCAAAGAACTGCGCCACCACGCCCCAGACATGATGACTCTGCTCGAAGAACAGGGCGTTGCGGCCTATCCACTCCTGCCTAAGAACAGTATTGACTATGCGTTGATGGAAAAAACTGACTGCGCTTATGTGCTGCCCGTGACCTTTGGCTGGGATGACTTGGGCGACTGGGCCGCGATCGAGCGACTGCTCAAAAATGCAGACAACCCCAACGTTGAACTGGCCACCCATGTTGGCTTAGATACCAAGGGAACTCTGCTCTATTCCACAAGCGACGATGAACTGATTGTGACAATCGGGCTAGAAGATACGATCGTCGTCCGAGATGGCAAAGTCACCCTCGTTGCCAAAAAAGATCGCACTCAAGAGATCAAGGCCATTCTCAAAACTTTGCACACGCGATCGGAGTTTAAAGATTTGCTATGAGGGCATCGGCTCAACGAGAAGTCACCCCTTTTTGGTGGCTAGCCCCCGATCGCTTGAGCCGATGATCCCCACTGCATCTGTCTGATTAAAGTCGAGCGTCTCATCTAAGAAACCGTGGGTTTTCATCATCTCATAGAGATTGACTCCAGACTCTAAGAGACAGCTATGGCCACTTTCTGGCAGCACGACCACGTAGGCCTTGTGAAAAGCTCGTTTTAACCGATAGGCTTCTGGCAGCGACGGCAGCAGTTTGTCTTCGGCGCTGGCAATAATCAAAGTAGGCTGTGTGAGTTGCCCTAGCTGTTGCCGAGGCACTCGAAAATGGTGCAGCAAAGACATTCGCCAAATCGATGTTTTTTGGGGCACCGATCGGACAGCTTGAATCAGGGCTTGCTGATCGTCTGGAGCAATGCGATCGAGCGATGCCAACAGGGGCAAAAACGTCACGGACGAAAATCGGTAAGCCACTTCTGGCAAATAGCGGCTGAGTTGCGATCCCCACGAGATCCACGGTCGGCGGTTAAATGACGAAGCCGGGTTGACTAAAATGATGCGCTGAAATAGCTCTGGTGCTAAAACAGCGACCTTCATGGCCAGACAGCCCCCAAAGGACTCCCCGCATAGATAGACCGATCGTGGAGGCTGGTCGGGCTGCTGACCTTTAGACAATTCACCTTTGACTAGCTCAACAACCTGCTGGGCCAATTCATCCCAACTGGTCAAATCATCGGGTGAGATTGCCAGACAGCGCACATCAAACCTAGCTTCTAGCCCTTCGGTCTGGGTTCGCAAGAGTTGCCCTGTGCCATCCATACCTGGCAAAAACACAAATAGTGGACAACTGGGTCTAAGCGTCTTGGGCGTGAGAAAGCAGAGGTGACTGTGAATCATGGCACAAAAACTAAATTAGACATTCTTAGACATTTAACGCTCTCTCAGTAGCATCCCTGAATTAGTAGGCGGTTGATCTCGTCGTGGCAGTGGCCAGTGAGATGCTGAACGATCGCCCGCGCTCCTTTGCCTTGATATTTTTGCCGATGGGCAGGTGTGATCCAAAACGGACGGCCCACTAAAACATCGACTCGCTGATAAATCACTAAGGGATGCCAGCCTTCTTGATTAAAGAGTGGCTCAGAGGGGTCAAACAAGCTGAGTAGCTTTAAAGGAACGGCCGAACTTTTGGTCTCGTCTTGGACGGCGATCGCGATCGGCAAAACGGCTAAATCTTGCACGGGGGCTTTGAGGGCCAGATGGGCAAACCCGCGCTGAAAGTCTCCCATCTCGCACCGGGCGGGGCTGTTGACCATTGGCTCGGTTCCTTCAGGAAACACGCCCACCGCTTGCCGAGTTTTTAATAGCTGAATGGCCTGGTGGAAAAAGCTCTGCTGTCGTTGCTCTGAGCTTTCTAGCGGAAAGCAACCTAGTTTTGTGACCACTTCGCGCAAGACGGGCACCTGACCCATGTAGTGATGGCAAGCGAATCGAATCGGACGGTCGATCGCTGACATCAACACGGGGGCATCAAGAAAACTGCGGTGATTGCTGACGACCAAAGTGGAGCCTGTTTGCGGCACGCGATCGCGATGATGCAGATACATTTGAACGCCCATCGCCGAGAGCAGCAACCGCGAAATTTGAAGCGGACTATCAGAAGCCATGCACACCGAACCAGAGTTTTTAGAGATTATTCATTGGATGACTGACTCTACTTTACCAAGATTAACAAACTTCTCAGGGGACAAATACTAGCTTGACTGCGGCAGGTTTGGGTAGCAAGGTTAGCCAAGGCAGCAACACCGAACCGATCGACCAATCTGAGAACTCAACTGAATCTATTGATCCAATTAACAGTCGATTGATAAGTTCCCCTGAAGTTTCTGCTCAATTATTTAAGATTGTTTCGCTAATTTTGCAGAGCGTTGGTGGTTAAAATCAGGAGTAGAGTTAGCAAGCCAAGATTCAAAGTCTCCCTATATTATTCAGCCAGCTAAGTTTTTGAGTAAACCCGAATCACTGTTAAGGCAGGAGTTTGTGTCGCTTGTGACCCACAGACTGTAGATTTGAGATTGTTTTTATAGTATCCATGAGTTTTGAACCCCCAGAGAAGCATACCTTTGCTATCACGACACCGCTTTACTACGTCAACGATTTACCCCACATTGGCAGCGCCTATCCCACGATCGCCGCAGATGCGATGGCCCGCTTCCAGAGATTGCAGGGCAAATCGGTCTGGTTTGTGACGGGAAGCGATGAGCACGGGCAAAAAATTCAGCGCACGGCAGAGAGTTTGGGGCGATCGCCGCAAGAGCACTGCGACTTAGTGGTAGAAGGCTTTAAAAGTCTGTGGGATAAACTCAACATTCGCTACGATCGCTTCATTCGCACCACTGACGTTCGCCATGCTGCCATTGTCGAAGAGTTTTTTCAACGGGTTTGGGAGAACGGCGACATCTATCTGAGCCAGCAAAAAGGATGGTATTGCGTCGCTTGTGAAGAGTTTAAAGAAGAGCGAGAGCTTCTTGACGACCACTATTGCGCTGTCCACCCTAACAAACAAGCCGAGTGGCGAGACGAAGAAAATTATTTCTTCCGCCTATCCAACTATCAACAAAAGCTTGAACGCCTCTATCAAGACCAACCCAATTTTATTTTGCCCACGACTCGCCGCAACGAGGTGCTTAATTTTGTCGGGCAAGGCCTACGAGATTTCTCGATCTCTCGGCGGAATCTAGACTGGGGGTTCCCCGTGCCCGTTGATCCCAAGCAGACGCTCTATGTTTGGTTTGATGCGCTGTTGGGCTATCTGACGGCCCTGCTTGATCCCGACGTTGCCCCAACTCTAGAAAACGCCCTGTCTAACTGGTGGCCGATCGACGTTCATCTAATTGGCAAAGATATTTTGCGGTTTCATGCCGTTTATTGGCCCGCCATGCTGATGTCAGCCGGGCTATCTCTGCCCGATCGTGTCTTTGGTCACGGTTTTTTGGTGCGCGATGGCTTGAAAATAGGCAAAAGCACAGGCAATGCCATTGATCCAGTGCCCTTGGTCGATCGCTATGGAGCCGATGCCGTTCGTTACTATTTCCTTAAGGAAATCGAGTTTGGCCGGGATGGGGTGTTTGATGAAGTTCGTTTCGTCAATATTCTAAACGCCGACTTAGCCAACGACTTAGGCAACTTGCTCAATCGAACGCTAAAAATGGCGCAAAAATACTGTGAGGGGCACGTTCCTGATGTGTCTGGTGAGGAGGTTGCGGCTGACAATTTCTTAAAAGTGGTGGGATCGGAGTTAGGATCTAAAGTAGCTCAAGCTTATGATTCTCTTGCCTTTAGCAATGCCTGTGACGCAATTTTGACTTTTGTCAGAATGGGCAATAAATACATTGATGAGCAAGCCCCCTGGTCACTCTATAAGCAAGGAAAACAAGCAGATGTTGAGCAAGTTCTCTACTCGGTTTTAGAGTCTGTTCGCCTGGCGGCCTATCTTTTGTCGCCCGTTATTCCTAACATCAGCACTCAGATTTACCAACAGTTGGGCTATGCGGCTGATTTTGGTGACACTCGTTTAACAGATGTTGCAACCACTTTTCAGAAGCATCAGATGTGGGGAGTGCTTCCAGCTAAACAGATTCTAGGTGAGCCGCATCCTGTGTTTCAGAAATTAGATCTTCCGCTAGAAGAGTCTCAATAAACGAAGACAGATCATGGGTTTTCTCGTGGTTTTTCTAAATTGCATACAGATTAAACATCGATACTTTCATAAAAACTGAGGTTAGCAACTATGTTAAATCACATGAATGAGTCTGAAATAGTATTTTCACCAGAGCAGGTGCTTGAAAATCGGGGTCGGGTTGCCATTTTTATTGATGGGTCTAACCTCTTTTATGCGGCACTGCAACTGGGAATTGAAATCGATTACACCAAACTGCTGTGTCGGCTAACGGCGGGTTCTCGCCTGCTGCGATCGTTCTTCTATACGGGGGTCGATCGCACCAATGAAAAGCAGCAGGGCTTCTTGCTGTGGATGCGACGCAACGGCTATCGCGTCATCTCAAAAGACTTGGTGCAGTTGCCCGATGGCTCTAAAAAAGCCAACCTGGATGTTGAGATCGCGGTTGATATGATGTCGCTGGTCGGGTCTTATGATACGGCGGTGCTGGTGAGTGGTGATGGCGATTTAGCCTATGCTGTGAATGCAGTCAGCTATCGTGGGGTGCGGGTTGAAGTGGTCAGTCTGAGGTCAATGACCAGTGATAGCTTAATTAATGTTGCCGATCGCTACATCGATCTCGACAACATCAAAGAAGATATCCAGAAAACGCCGCGCAGCTACACCTATCGTCCGCTGACGGGAGTTGGAATCATGGATGACTCAGACGATGATCATTCCCTTTGATAGGCGCGATCAGCGATGATTCTCTGCTAAAGCTAGAGTAGGGGCGTGATGGAGATTCCACACTCCCCCATTTTTATGAGTATTTTTAAATGGGGTGGGAGAAAGCTAGGAGCTAACCAGGGAGCATTTTAGCGCCCGATCGCGTCTAAGATTTTACGAGCGTTTTGATGATTTTTATGCTGACTGCGATTAAAACGAGCCTTTTACAGCGAGCGATCGCCCTCAATTTGCTCTCAATGTCCTTACTCATGGGGATAGGGGGGTGTGTCAACCGCAACCAGACGGCTGACAAACTGAGAGCAGACACCAAAGAAATTCAGCGATTTGACAGCAACGCCACCTTTAACGATGTCACCCTAGAGCAAGCCGACGATCGCGGAAAACTCTGGTGGAAGGTAAAAGCCAAGCAGGCCAGCTATAGCAAAGATCAGAAAAGTGCGGTGATTCAAGACCCCAAGGGGGAGCTTTATCAAGATGGCAAACCAGTTTTTCAGATTGCGGCATCTACAGGCGAAGTCAAAGGCGATGGCAAGTCTATTTTCCTAAAGGGAAAAATAATCGCCACCGATATCCGAGACGGCACGATTTTAAAGGGCGATGAGCTAGAGTGGCGACCTACTGAGGATGTGTTATTTGTTCGCGATCACGTCACGGGCACCCACAAACAGATGCAGTTTTCGGCTCAAGAAGGCCGCGTTTTAACCCGTGGTCGAACGATGGAGCTATTTCGTCAGATTGTGGCGGCTTCTAAAAGCCCTGATCTTCAGATCAAAACCGAGCACCTGACGTGGGATATCAAAGGCGAGACGGTGATCGGCGATCGTCCCCTGCAAATTGAGCAATATAAAAACGGGGTGTTGAGCGATCGTGGTTCTGCTGACAAAGGCACCGTAGATTTGAAGGCCAAAACCGTCAATCTTCAGCAAAATGCTCAACTGGACTTTAAAGAAAAGGGGGTGCAAGTCAGCAGCAATAGTTTGCTCTGGAATTTGGACTTGCAAACCCTCACCTCTAGCCAGCCGATTACGATTCTCAATCCACCTCAGCAAGTCACGTTGAATGCCAATCAAGGCCAAATGGACTTGCAGAAAAACACCGTTGATCTCGTGGGCAACGTCCGGGGCATCGGTCAGAAAAATCAGTCGAAGTTGGATGCCGATCGGGTGCTCTGGCTGATCACAACTCAGCAGTTTGAAGCGACGGGAAACGTCAACTATCGCCAAGAAAATCCGCCGTTTAGTCTGGCAGGCCCAAAAGCATCGGGTAAACTTGACGATCAGCAAGTCGCTGTCAATGGGGGCAGGGTTGAGTTGCAGATTACTCCGCAGTCCAAACAGTAAGCTGTCTAGCTGCCGTCTCCGGGTGGCTCCGGGATCGCTTGTCCGATTTGGGGTTCGGTGCCGATCAGCAATCGCTGAACGTTAGCGCGATGGAGCCAGATCACGTAAATTCCACCCGAGATCGCAAATAAGCAATAGGGTAAGGGCTGACGAAATGCGATCATGAACGCTGTGACGCTGATCGCCCCCGTGATCGAGCTTAGGGAGACAATGCGACTAAAGGCAATGCTGACTGAAAAGATGGCGATCGTGCTTAACCCGACTCGCCAATCCATCGCTAACAAAACGCCGATGCTGGTGGCCACCGATTTGCCGCCTTTGAAGTTGAGCCAGATCGGTTTGCTGTGACCCAATAGGGCCAGTAGCCCCGCCCCAATAATCATCCAGGGCTGCCAGTGGATCAGATTCACATCGACCACTTTGGTGTAATAGAGCCAGCCGGGGAGCCGAGTAAAGGCAAAATTGACTGCCTCGATCGCCAACACTCCTTTTAAAACATCGATGAGTAAGACCACGATCGCGGGCGCTTTCCCCAAGTTTCGCAAAACGTTGGTTGCCCCCGTTGACCCTGAGCCGACTTCTCGAATATCAATGCCTTTGAGCAACCGGCCGGCTAGATAGCCCGTCGGCAGCGAACCCAGCACATAAGCCAGGATCAGCAGAAGTTCATTATTGATATACCAGGGCAGCATAGGTAGAAATCAAGGATGAGGGGTGAGAAACCTTATTATCCATCAGTCTCTGCCCGATCAAGCGCTGGGCATTGTTTTTGAAAGGCTGACAGATGGGAACACTAAAAAACATCAATTCAGGGGTAGAGCTATATTAGTTTAGTTAAATCCTGGGTTGCGTTCACGCCTAATTTTTTGTACTCATGAACTCTAAGCCCAAAATTCCGGTTTCGGTGCTCATCCCGGCTCTTAACGAAGAAGCCAACCTCCCGGCGTGTCTTGAAAGTGTCGCCAGAGCCGATGAGGTGTTTGTGGTCGATTCTCAGAGCCGCGATCGCTCGATCGAGATTGCTCAAAACTACGGCGCTCAGGTGGTGCAGTTTCAATTTAATGGCCGTTGGCCGAAGAAGAAAAACTGGTCGCTCGAAAATCTGCCGTTTCGCAATGAGTGGGTGCTGATTGTCGATTGTGATGAGCGCATTCCCCCGGAACTCTGGGACGAAATCGAGACGGCGATTCAGCAATCGGAGTGTGAGGGCTATTATCTGAATCGCAAAGTCTTTTTTCTCGGTCAATGGATTCGCTACGGCGGCAAATATCCTGATTGGAATCTGCGATTGTTTCGCCATTCTCACGGGCGCTATGAAAACCTGAAAACGGAGGAGATTCGCAACACGGGCGATAACGAGGTGCATGAGCACGTCATCTTGTCGGGAAAAGTTGGCTATCTCAAGCAAGATATGCTGCACATCGACTTTAAAGATCTCTATCACTGGCTAGAGCGACACAACCGCTACTCAAATTGGGAGGCCCAAGTTTATTTAAATCTGCTGATGGGCAAGAGTGAGCAGGGCACGATCGGAGCCAATTTCTTTGGCAATGCTGTGCAGCGCAAGCGATTTTTAAAGAACATTTGGGTCAGACTTCCATTTAAGCCGCTCTTACGATTTGTTCTTTTCTACATCTTCCGGTTAGGCTTTTTAGACGGAAAAGCAGGCTACATTTACGGACGATTGTTGAGCCAATATGAATATCAAATTGGCGTAAAACTCTACGAACTGCGGCAGTGTGGCGGCACCTTAAATACGAGCAAAACCGAGTCTTCTGGAGTGACTTCTCAAGCCGTTGCCCAAACCGAATCTTGACGAGGAGAACGTTCCGCTTCACTCGCTGCTAAGAACCTCTCGAACTCAACCACCTATATTCATAGAGTCGGCGTGCAAGCGGATTGTTATGCTGCCACGCTGGGTTTGACTGCATTTGCCCAATACTGAAATGTCTCCCCTCCAATCTGATCACTGTCTTCACGGTAGATTTGTCGCAAGCATTCATAAAATGCTCGTGCTTCGTCTTCCAAACCGAATGTCATTAGGCATTTTAAGATACGGGTAATCCGAAGATAATTGTGGTCAAACCTGCATACCCATTCACGCTTACGCATTGGATAGTCTTCTGAGCGACTAACAACTGCTTTTTCCGTTTCCTTCCGATCGCACTGCAACCCATAAAACCGAAGCATGACCGTAAACGATTTCAGTAAATTTTGATGCAAGCGTTGATCACTTTGAAACGCTTGAATAACTTCTTCATCTACAACGGGTGCATCCATGTTAAACGCACTCTTCTCCGAGATTGGGAACAACCACTGGATGTAATCATGAGCACATTCTAGGTCTTCAAAATCCCATGCCCACATATCTTGAATCATCCGTCCTTCTGGATCTTGCTCCTCTCCTAGATAAAACGGTATGAGCATCGCTGTGAGACGTTTCTCATGGTTCATTGCAATCTACCTCTACAAATCAATCTACGCTTTTTAACATAATCATCTTTTCAACAATCTCAAAATAACTCAACTCCCAAGTATATGTATAAATTCATCACTACATCACTATCGATGACTCAGGCGGCATAACAATGGATGAAGAATCGGCAGAACGTCCCCCGGTTTTGGCTGTAAAACCCCTCATTGACTTGCGACACTATGACCAGACTGGCTTCGATCGTGGCCGCCCCGGTTGGTATGTGCTGCTGTGGTGGCTCGTGCAAGGGGTCGTGTTTCCGTTGACTCCTCACCCGTTGAACTCGGTGCGATGTCATCTGTTGCGGCTGTTTGGGGCAAAAATTGGCAAAGCGGTGCTGATTCGTCCGACGGCTCGGTTTACCTATCCGTGGAAGGTGACGATCGGGGACTATAGCTGGATCGGCGATGACGTAGTTTTCTATAGTTTGGAGTCGATTCAGATCGGTGAGCAGTGTGTGATTTCTCAAAAAAGCTATTTGTGCACCGGGAGTCATGACCCTCAAGATCCTAGATTTGGGCTGGTGACGGCTGCGATCGCCATCGGCAACGGAGTCTGGATCGCCACGGATTGCTTTATCGGGGCAGGTGTTGAGATTGGAGCCAACGCTTTAGTAGGAGCCAGAAGCAGCGTTTTTTCGTCACTGCCAGAACAGCAGGTTTGTTGGGGGACTCCCTGCCGCCCTCGCTATCTCAGAACAGTTCGGGACGCTTAAGGAGGAAGCTGCATTTCACCCAGATATTTCTGTAAGTAGGGTGAAAACACTTCGTAGATCAAAGTCAGAGGCTGCCCGTGGTGCCAGAAAAGATAGTGTCGTCCCCAAAAAGCACCCGATTGCTCAAAGGCGGTTTCTAGGGCGCTAGAGTGACCATAGCAAATGCCCTGCACGTCTCGATATAGCTCAGTTCGCAGCCGGGCGAGACTGGCCCAGATGGGCAGCGATCGGTTCTGCAAATAGTCATCAACGTGGCTTTGCTCCCACCAAGAGGTGGCATAGGCTAATCGTTGCCCAGAGGCAGTTCTCAGCCAAACTTGTCGCCGCACTCGCGGGCCGGGCACACGCTCGATCGAGGCAGGGGCATTGTCGAGATCGAACCCGATCGTAGACATATCGATCACGTCTACTTCCGTCGGTTCGCCTGTCAAGAGTTGCAGGTGACGAGTTGGGGAACCATCTCCTAGCAGCAGCATTTGCCAGGTGGGGGCTAACTGGCTGTGGGGCAAACCTTGCTGAACGTCGCGATCGTTGCCCTGCCAAACGGGATTGAGACAGTTCCAGCTAGTGGGCAGAATGACGCTATCGGTGGGTTTAAAGGTGGCAGTCAAAGAACGTTACATAAATTAACTTCTCTTCAATCATACCGTTCCTATTCTCTAAACCACTGCTCAAACTCTTGGGGATCACTGTCCCAAATAGGCTTCTAAAACCTGAGCATTGGTTTGAATCTCACTGGGAGAGCCAACAGCGAGATTGCTGCCCTCAGCGAGCACCCAAACGCGATCGCACAACGTCATAATCACATCCATGTTGTGTTCGATGATCAAAAAAGACAGTCCCTGACGGTTCCAGTAGTGAATGTATTCGCAGATTTGGTTGATCAAAGTGGGATTAACTCCCGCCGCAGGCTCATCGAGCAGCACAAGTTTTGGACGGGTCATCAGCGATCGGGCAATCTCTAATAATTTGCGCTGTCCGCCCGACAACCCACCCGCATAGTCTTGGGCTTTGGCTGCCAGCCCGACCGATTCTAAGATTTCCATGGCCCGATCGCGGGCTTCTCGCTCCTCTTTGGCGATCTGTTTGCCTAAAAACCAGGTGCTCCAAAATTTTTCCCCTGTCTGGTGTTGAGCCGCTAACAGCAAATTTTCTAAAACCGACAGGCGAGACAGCACGCGGGCAACCTGAAACGTCCGAACCATGCCCCGTTGAGCGATTTGGTGAGGCTGCAAATTTTGAATCGGCTCTCCGTCAAACAGCACCTGCCCCTGGTCAGGATGGATAAAGTTAGACAGCAGATTAAACAGCGTCGTTTTGCCCGCGCCATTGGGGCCGATCAACCCGGTGACGCTGCCGGGAGCGACCTCGATCGAGGCGTTGTTGACCGCCATCACGCCGCCAAAGCTTTTGATCAATCCCGAAGCAGAAAGGACGGGCGTTGGGGAATTCATAAAAATCTGGTTAACTGCTGGAGTGAATGCCACGATCGTGCAACTGTTGCACAAAAAACTCTTCGAGCGACGGGCGAGCTAACTGAATTGAAATCAACTGCGCTCTCATCAATCGCAGGCTGGCTATGAAATCTTGGGGATCGCCCTTGAGATGTCCCCGCCAATAGCCTTCTTGAAATTCTAAATCAACGATCCACTGCTTGAGCACGTCGGGGTTTCCGCCTTTGACTTTGACTTGATAAGTGTCGGCAGTGCCCAACAGATCTTGCAACGAGCCGACCGAAATCAATTCTCCTTGGGCGAGAATGGCGACACGATCGCAGATCTTTTCGACATCCGACAAGACGTGACTGTTAAAAAAAATTGTCTTGCCTTGAGACTTGAGAGACAGAATAATTTCTCGCAGTTGATAGCGTCCGAGCGGATCTAAACCTGACATCGGCTCATCTAAAAACACCAATTCTGGATCGTTGATGAGAGCCTGGGCCATGCCAATGCGTTGCAGCATTCCCTTAGAATATTGTCGCAGTTGCTTTTTGCGGGCGGTCGCGTGAGACAAGCCCACCAGGTCAAGCAGTTCGGGGATGCGTTTGCGCTGCACCGATCGTGGCACCTGAAATAACCCGGCCGCAAACTTCAAAATCTCCCAACCCGTCAGATAGTCATAGAAATAGGGATTTTCGGGCAGATAGCCGATGCGCTGTTTAACGACACGATCGCCCAGAGGCTCTCCTAATAGCGTTGCCCGCCCAGACGTTTGGCGCACGATTCCTAAAAGCGTTTTGAGCAGGGTGGTTTTGCCTGCGCCATTTTGACCCAACAGCCCAAAGGTTTCACCTTTATAGACCGTCAGGTTAACGGTTTTGAGCGATGCCACCGTCTGATTCATCCAAAATCCAGTTCGGTAGCGTTTGCTCAGGTCGTAGGTTTGAATCACGATCGGGCGATCGTTCTCAGGCGGTTGACTCGGTAAATCTACGGCAGCATCCATCTCGTCTCGTCAGCAAGGTGTAGACGACATTAAACCACTTTATCGGATTTCTGTTTCGGCTGATTTTGAGGAGATAGATCCGAGGTTGGCGAATCTTGCTTAGACTTAGGAGGGCGGATGAAGCCATATTTGTGGGTGGCGCAGGCCACGGGCACGGCGGTGCCATGCCCTTACATTCTGTTCTCTAGCAGAGAGATCTCATGGGCACGGCGATGCCATGCCCTTACATTCTGTTCTCTAGCAGAGAGATCTCATGGGCACGGCGGTGCCATGCCCTTACATTCTGTTCTCTAGCAGAGAGATTTATAGTCGTTTGTGATTTTTAGTAATTTTATGGATCGCTCGAAGTTTGTGGCTTATGTGACGGGCGCGATCGCGCTAATTTTGGGCATCGGCTATCTGGTGCTGGTGCAGTTTTTAGATATGCGGGGTGAGATGATCCCCGCGCCTATTTTGGAATTATTGCCCTTGGATTTAACGTCAGTGGGTTTAACGCCAATCGTCGATCGTCTCTTCGAGGGGTTCCATTTCTAGGGGTTCTGGCTCTCTCTGCACAAGGGCACCGGGTTCGTCATCGTCTTCGATTTTGGCTTCAAGCTGCAAGGGTCGGATCACTTTTTTGATCGCGTCTTGCACAAAGGACTTGATAAACTCGTCGCGACGATTGAGTTGAAACTGGCGCTGCACCACTTCAGTAATGCCGCCATCGCCCCAATCTTGGTCATGCCGGAAGTATTCAATAAAGCTTTTGCCTGCGATGCGAGTCAGATAAGCCGCACTGATGCCCTGAATAGCGCGCCCGAAGAGAAATCCGCCGACGCTCAGTTGTAGGGCCGTGCTGAGAAGCTCGATCGCGCCTTTGACCACGCCTAAACTCACCAGAGTTTTAGCCAGCGATAGGGCCATTTCTCGCCCGCGCTCCATGTTGATTTCGCAGCCATAAACTCTGCCAATCTCGACCACCATTTGGGCATTGACCGCAGCCGTTGCCAACAGATCCACCACCGGAAGCGGAGTCACTGCAATCACGCCTGCCCCGATCCACTGAAACCGCTCGACGATTTTTTCAGCCTGTCGTCGCCGTTGACCGTCAATTAAACGACGGGCCTCTTCACCTAGCCGCTGCGATTGCAGCAAAATATTGTCGGCCAGCAGGTCTTCGCCTTCTGCCCTCAAAATTGCCGCCATCCGTCTAATTAACGGCATGATGTCAGCATCGGGCTGAATCGTTTCTCCGGTGTCAAGTTTGGCTGCTTGAGGATTGGCGGCGATCGAGATCACGTCAAGAGTCGAGACCACCCCACGCACCCGTTCGCGCAGCCGAGCCAGAATGGTTTCTAAATCCTCTTCTCGATAGAGATCGGCTTTGTTGACCACCACGATCGAGCGTTTGCCAATCTCCGCCAACATTTTCATCGGGTCATATTCTGACTGCCGCAGATCGTTATCCAATACAAACAGCAGCAAGTCTGCCTCCGTCGCCAGTCGTCGAGCGAGTTTTTCCCGTTCGGTTCCGGCTACGCCTGCTTCTAGAATTCCCGGCGTGTCAGTGATCAAAATTTCTCGATCGACTCCCTTTAATTTCAGTCGATAGGTTTCTCCGACCTCGGTTGTGCCCATCGGAGCGCCGACCTTGCCCACCATTCGCCCCATCAGCGCATTCACCACTGAGGTTTTGCCCGCCGATCCCGTGCCAAAGACGACGACCATCAGTTCACCACGGGCGAGATTTTGCTCGATCTCGCGCGATCGCGTCAACATCTCTCGCCGTGTCACCTCGTCTTGAATCTGCTTTAACTGCTGCCGCACCGCTTTGAGATTTTCTTCGGCGGCTTCTGCTTTGACGGGTGAAACCCTGGGAGCAGTGCGGCGAGAGCGTTTACGCTGCTGTTGTTGACGAGGCAGCCAAAAGAAATAGTAGACAAAGGCTGCAATCAACACGCCTAGCAGGGCAATGATCAAGAAGATCAAAATCGGCCCCAGCAACGGATAGTAAGCCAGTTGCCAAGACAACCGAGAAAGCGAATCGATCAGCCAAATCATTAGCCCCAAAATGAGCGTGAGACCAAAGATCAGCGTCAAAAGTCGGGGCAGCGGCATGGAGATAACCCAGTTTCAATCAGAAGGACGATCGCAGAGCAGAAAACCTGTCTCCATTCTGCGGCATCCCTTCTCTGCAAAACGCCCCTAAAGCGGGAGATTGGTGGAGCTTAAGCAAAACCTCAGCTTTCAGATTGACTTTGGACGATGGATTTTCTATTGTCTAAAGGCTAAATAAATCTTGGTTCGGCAGCGCCAGCATTTTAGAGCACACGATTGTTTAAACCTGTCAGAGGAGAAAGATCTATGAGCCTTTTTGATCAGATTATCAGTGCGGTCGGAAACCCTCAACAACAAGCTAACCCCGATCAGCTAGGGGGCATTCTCGGCATGGCGCAGCAGTTGGGCAGCAGCCACGGAGTCGATTCGGGCACGACTCAAATGATTTTGTCGGCTCTCGGCAATCATGTGCGATCGTCGCTGCAAGATAAACAGTCCACTATGGGGGGCGATCAGGTGCAGTCGCTCGTCAGCCAGTTCGGCGGTTTGGGCAACAACCCTGATGCCGTTCAAGCTGTGTTTTCTCCCGATCAGCAGCAGCAGGTTACTAGCGATATTTCTCAGCAGACGGGGCTAAACGCAGGCACCATTCAGGCGATGTTGCCCGTTTTAGTGCCGATCGTGCTCAATCTTTTGCAGAGTGGCTCTAACCCGCAAAATGCTCAGGCAGGCAACCCAGTTTTGAACACGTTTCTCGATGCCAATCATGATGGATCGGTCGATCTCGGCGATGTGATGGGCATGGCAGGACAATTTCTCAACCAGCGCGGGTAAGGCTCGACTCAAAGGGGCACATGATCGCGATCCCACACTGCGCCCCTTTGGGTGGTTGAGTTGAGTTTAATAGCGAGCCTTGGTAAACGTCTTGTTAGGAGCGCTATCTCCACTGCGAGGTTCTCTAGGTTTTGCTTTGTTGACTTTTAACTCGCGACCGAGCCATTCTGCCCCATCAAGTTCGACGATCGCCGCATCTTCTTTGGCTTCGTCTTCCATCTCAACAAAGGCAAAGCCCCGCTTTCGGCCCGTCTCACGATCGGTCGGCAAGCTGACTCGACTAACCGCCCCATATTCACCAAAAACTTCTTTTAAGTCGTCTTCTGTCGCCTGAAATGCCAGATTTCCAACGTAGATAGTCACGATTATCTCCAAACCAGATGCGAGGGCGAACTCGGTGAGTGCTTTGGATGCAGCAGACGGCTAAATCTCATTAGCACCTATAGCCGAACTCTTGTTCGCAAATTATTATAACGGAATCTTTTCTGAAAGAGAAGCACGATCGCTGCATTTCGTCTAGCGATAAAAGCATGAATTCTTATTAGAAAGTGAGGTCAAAACTTATCTAAATCGCAGCGAGTTAATTACAAATTGTTGCTTCTAACTTAACCAGGCTATAAACATAAAGACGAAGTTATAAGTTTTGCAAATTTTATGAAAACTACTTCTCAAGTTACCCGTCTCTCACTCAGAAAAAAGTTTTGGGCAAGATACGGATCTTGATGTGTCAAGGAACATCCGTATCTAATGAAACCCTAACCACCAAAAACTTTAAGTCTAAAAAAACTGATTTCTGTCAACCTTTTCAGCCACTAAAATCACATTCTTGCTCGTCTTAACCTGGTCTTTAAGGTCACGGTGTAACCTGATAGGGTTATTTACAAGACCGTTCATAACTTATGGCTTTTTCTCTAAGTGCAACCTGTTGGAGATTTTCAGTTCCAGCGATCGCCTTCTCTCTGGGACTGGTTTCGTGTGCCCCGCAAGTGCCCTCTGCTCCTCCCGGAGCTAATGCCCCAACTGGAGGGACGGCCAGCCCTGCCGCGGCCGGTGGCGGTGCCACTATTTCTATTAGCGGAGCAGGGGCGACGGCTCCTAACCCTCTCTATCAGCGCTGGTTTCAAGAATATAACAAGCAAAAGCCAACCGTCCAAATCAGCTATGACTCGGTAGGCAGTGGTGCCGGAGTGAAGCGATTTTTAGATCAAACCGTTGATTTTGGCGCATCAGACGCGGTGTTAAAGCCAGATGAGCGCAGCAAATTGCCCGCCGATCGCGGTGCCGCGATTCAAGTTCCGACGACGGGTTTGTTTGTAGTGTTTGCTTATAACCTCGACGGGGTTGACAACTTAAAATTGTCTCGTGAAGCCTTCTGTGGCATCACCGACGGTTCTATCAAAACTTGGAACGATCCCAAAATTGCCAAGGACAATGCAGGGGTGACGTTGCCAAATACCCCCATTACCTTTGTTCACCGCTCTGACGGCAGTGGCACCACCGACATTTTTACAAAACATCTCGTCAAAGCTTGCCCAAACTGGAAAGCCGGATCGGGTAAAACCGTTGACTGGTCAGGTGGAACTGGGGCCAAAGGCAATGAAGGGGTCTCTGCCAATATTCAGCAGACCAAAGGCGCGATCGGATACACCGAATATTCTTACGCCAAACAGACTCAGCTAAAAACCGCCACCCTGCAAAACAAAGCGGGTACGTTTGTGGCTCCCACACCCGATGCGGCTGCTAAAGCGATCGTAGGAATTCAAGTGCCTGCTGACTATGCGCTGCAAGTTCCTGACCCTGAACAGACCGACGCTTACCCGATCGTCAGTTTGACTTGGATGCTCCTTTATGAGCAACCCAAAGACGCTGTAAAAGCCAAGGAAATGGCCAGTTTCTTGCGTTGGGCCTTAAAAGATGGCAAACAATATGCAACCGAGTTGGGCTATATTCCTCTGCCTGACGAATTAGCAACTAAAATCTCGGCAACGTTGGATACGATCAAGGTAGCGGCTAAATAGTCTGCAACCTTCTCACACGGTTGGTTTGCTCCTCACCTTTATTCTATTTTGCTCACCCTTCGGTAGATCTTATGGCTACGTCAACTTCTCGCACTGCAATGCCGACGCAGCGATCGGAGTCATCGCGCTTTTTAGATAAAGGCTTTGTTTGGCTTACCGGGGCGTTTGCGATCGGGGTCGGGTTGGTCTTGTTGGTGATCGCCTTTCGAGTCGGCACCGATGCCCTTCCGGCGATCGAAAAATTTGGGCTGGGCTTTTTAGTCACCACTCGCTGGAGCGTCAATGATGAAGTCTTTGGGGCCTTAACCCAAATCTATGGAACCCTAGTGACTTCGTTTATGGCCTTGCTGATTGCCGTCCCGATCGGCATTGGGGTAGCCCTGTTTCTTAGCGAAGACTACTTGCCTCTCCGCCTTAAGCAGCCGATCGTGTTTTTGATCGAGTTGCTGGCAGCCATCCCCAGTGTGGTCTATGGTCTGTGGGGCATCTTCGTTCTGATCCCCATGCTCAGGCCCGTTGGCATCTGGCTCAACAGCAACTTTGGCTGGATTCCTCTCTTTAGCACTGCCCCAGCCGGGCCGGGCATCTATGCAGCCGGGATCATTCTGTCCATTATGATCTTGCCGATCATTGCGGCGATTTCACGAGATGCTTTAGTTGCAGTGCCTTCAGAAATTCGTCAAGCGGCCTATGGGCTGGGGGCGACGCGCTGGGAAACCATTTTTCAAGTGATTCTTCCGGCAGCCTTTTCTGGAATTGTGGGCGGCATCATGCTGGCTTTGGGGCGAGCAATGGGCGAAACGATGGCCGTGACCATGGTGATTGGTAACTCAAACTCCATCAATCTCTCAATTTTGTCTCAGGGTTCCACGGTGTCTTCGCTGCTTGCAAACCAATTTGCCGAAGCTGGAGGGCTACAGGTCTCGTCTCTGATGTATGCCGCCTTGATTTTGTTTGGGCTGACTCTAGTGGTCAATGTGCTAGCCGAACTGATTGTGCGCCGCTTTAGCCTCAAGCTTTAGAAAACAGAAAACGGACTCAAGCCTGATATCCAAACCCTCGGCACCCAAACCCTGATATCTCTTAACTCACTATGGCAAGCTCAGAAATTGCGACGGCACCCAACATGACGCGATCGGCGATGTCGCCTCGCACCTTATTTTCATCGGTGATGACGGTGGTCACCTTTGCGTGTGCGGCTCTGGCGCTGATTCCGCTGGTGGCCGTGCTCTCTTATGTGTTGATCAATGGGGCTTCTCGTCTTAGCCTTGATGTCTTTACTCAACTTCCGCCCGCACCGGGTCTGAGCGGAGGCGGTTTTGGAAACGCCCTCGTCGGAACTCTGTTAACGGTCGGAATCGCTTCGGTTTTAAGCATTCCCTTTGGGGTGCTGGCGGCGATTTTTTTGGCCGAGTTTTATCGCGATACAAAGCTGGCAGAGGCGATTAATTTTTTAACGAACGTGTTGAGTGGGGTGCCCTCGATCGTGATTGGCGCATTTGCCTACGCGCTCGTGGTGCTCTCAACCGGAACCTTTTCTGCCGTAGCAGGTGGGTTTGCTTTGGCGGTGTTGATGCTGCCGACGATCGTCAGGACGGCCACCGAATCGCTAGAGTCTGTGCCCAGAGATTTTAGACAGGCGGCGATCGGGCTGGGCGCAACTCGCTTTCAAACCACGGTTCAGATTGTGCTTCCGGCGGCGCTTCCGGCTATTATCACCGGGGTGATGTTGGCCCTTGCGCGGGCAGCCGGAGAAACCGCGCCCATTTTGTTTACGGCTTCCACCAGTCGCTATTGGGTGAGATCGGTCTGGGAACCCACAGCCACAATGTCTCGATTGGTGTTTGACTTTGCAACAGCCCCCTATAAAAGCCAGCAAGAGCTAGCGTGGGTGGGGTCTTTGGTGTTGGTGATGCTGGTGCTCGTAACCAGCATTCTGTCTCGCTGGATTGTTAGAAAGCGATAGGCTTAAGGCGCTTCTCTATCAGTGGTCGATCGCGTTGATCTGTCCGAATTCTCAAGTCTGCGTTTAAACCCTGTTCACCCCTACACATCCTGACTATTATGACCTCCGAAATTCAGAGCGCTCGTAAAACCGAGACGGTGTTTCGCACTGAGAACCTCAACATCTATTACGGCAGTTTTTTAGCAGTCAGAGATGTCTCGATCGAGATTCCTAAAAACAACATCACCGCCTTCATCGGCCCGTCGGGCTGTGGCAAGAGCACGGTGCTGCGCTGCTTTAATCGCTTGAATGACTTGATCAAGTCGTTTCACATTGACGGCAAGCTTTATTATCACGACCAAGATCTCTACGCCACGGAGATTGATCCCGTCGAGGTGCGCCGACAGATCGGCATGGTGTTTCAAAAGCCAAACCCGTTTCCCAAATCCATCTACGACAATATTGCGTTTGGCCCGCGGCTGTTGGGCTACAAGGGCGATATGGATGAGTTGGTCGAGCGCTCTCTCAAGCAAGCGGCGCTTTGGGATGATGTCAAAGACAAGCTCAAAGCCATGGGAACTGACCTCTCAGGTGGACAGCAGCAGCGGTTGTGCATCGCTCGCGCGATCGCCGTTCAGCCCGATGTGATTTTGATGGATGAGCCGTGCTCTGCCCTTGACCCGATCTCAACCCTCAAAGTTGAAGATCTGCTGCAAGAACTCAAAGAGAAATACACCATTCTGATCGTGACGCACAATATGCAGCAAGCGTCTCGCGCCTCCGATCGCACCGCCTTCTTTAACGTCGAAGCCAATGCTAAAGGTCAGAGAACGGGCTACATCGTTGAATACGATCGCACCGAAGTGATTTTTCAAAGCCCTCAAGAGCAGGCAACGCAAGCTTATGTGAGCGGTCGATTTGGTTAAACTGACCTCTACTTCCCTGTTAGCCTAAAAGAGATCCTCACAAGATTTCTCTCGTGATCTCCCCCCAAGACCGACTAGAGCAGATTCAGCGCGTCATCGTGGCGGCAGAGCAAATGCGAGCGATCGAGTCTCGCGTTTTTGATGCTGGGATGCCGATCGCGGCTCTGATGGAAAAAGTTGCCCTGACGATCACATCCCGCATCGTTGCCCTTTATCCCCGTTCCACCTCTCAGCGCGTCGGCGTTTTAGTCGGGCCAGGGCATAATGGCGGCGATGCGCTAGTTGTGGCGCGTGAGTTGCACTTCAAAGGCTATGAGGTGATGCTGTGCTGTCCTTTTTCTAACCTGAAGGAACTCACGGCTAGCCATTGGCGCTACGCCACGAGTTTAGGAATACCTGCTCATTCGTCCCTCGAAGTTCTGCAACCCTGCGATTTGCTGATTGATGGGCTGTTTGGGTTTGGGCTAGAACGATCGCTGACTGACCCGATCGCTGCCCTGATTGAGCAGGTTAATCAATGGCATCAGCCAATTCTCAGCCTTGATTTGCCCTCTGGTTTACATACCGACACCGGGAAAGTTTTAGGGACGGCTATCCGGGCGACTCACACCCTTTGTTTAGGGCTGTGGAAACTCGGACTTTTGCAAGAAGAAGCCTTAGAATACGTCGGTCACGCTGAGTTAGTAGATTTTGGCTTACCGCTAGCCGATGTGTTGGCAGTGGTAGGCGATAATCCTCTGGTTCAACGCGGCACGGCTGAGGCTGCGATCACGGCCCTACCCCTTTCACGACCGCCCACCACCCACAAATATAAGATGGGTCATCTGCTGCTGGTCTGTGGCTCTCAGCGCTATGCAGGGGGCGCGCTATTAGCGGGTTTGGGCGCACGGGCTAGCGGAGTCGGAATGCTGTCGATCGCCGTCCCAGAATCGCTGAAACCTGCGCTCTCTGCTCAACTCCCTGAGGCGCTGATTGTGGGCTGCCCCGAAACTCCGACAGGCGCGATCGCCGCTTTTCCTGAGTCTCTTGACCTGACCTCGTTTGATGCGATCGCCTGTGGCCCAGGGTTAACGGCTGACGCAAGGGCGATCGTCCAGCAAGTCCTCGCCAGCCCATGTCCATTAGTCCTCGATGCAGACGGCTTAAATATTCTGTCTCAGCAGGGCACGATCGCCACCTTGCAGAGCCGCAAAGCTCCGACGGTGCTAACGCCTCATCTAGGAGAGTTTAAGCGATTGTTTCCCGATTTGACGCTGACAGAGGGCCGCGTGACCGCCGTTCAGAGAGCGGCCCAGCAGACGGGCGCGATCGTGCTGCTCAAAGGGGCAAGGGTGGTGATTGCCGATGCTGACGGCGCAACTCGCATTAACCCAGCCAGCACTCCAGCGTTGGCCCGGGGCGGTAGTGGTGACGTGCTAACGGGACTGATGGGTGGACTGGTAGCTCAAGCGATCGCAAAACTTCCTAAACAAGCCAGCGAAGAGTTAAGGGCAGGCGCGATCGGCGTTGATTTAATTCAGGCTTCTGCCTGGTGGCACGCTCAAGCGGGAATGCTAGCCGCCCAAGAGCGGACGGAGCTAGGAGTCGATGCCCACACCCTCACCCAGTTCTTGATGCCAGCGTTGCGACAGCAGGTAAATGCGGTTCGCCAAAGACGTTCTTAAATTAACTCCGCTAATCTGTTGCAAATCGTCCCCTATGATGTGCTACTATCTATATCCGTGGAGTGATGGGTCGGTGCCCGAGTGGTTAATGGGGGCGGACTGTAAATCCGCTGGCTACGCCTACGTTGGTTCAAATCCAACCCGGCCCATTCCACGGCTAAACGAGATACATGACAGAAGATAGGGTTTCTCTCGTGTATGATATCTCTAACGCCCGTGTGGCTCAGTGGTAGAGCACACCCTTGGTAAGGGTGAGGTCATCAGTTCAATCCTGATCACGGGCTTACAAGTTTAATTCTCCAGCTTATTTGAGAGAGATTTTTGTAAAGATTGTCAACCTCAACTGGAGCTTTTGCGGCGATCGCGGAACCAGTCCTGCAATTGCTGACGACAGGTTGATTCTAAAATGCCGCCCAGCACAGGCAACGGGTGGTTAGAAGCCGCACTATCGGGCACATTGAGCACCGATCGCACAGCCCCCGCTTTTAAGTCATCAACCCCGTAGACTAGCAGCCCCAACCGAGCCAAAACTAACGCTCCTGCACACATCGGGCAGGGTTCTAGCGTGACGTAAAGCGTGCAGTCATTAAGATGCCAGGTTTGGAGCCGCTGTCCGGCCGCTCTGAGGGCCAGCACTTCAGCATGGGCCGTTGGATCGTGGTCACGCTCTCGGCGATTTTGGGCTTCGGCAATCACCTGCCCTGCGGCATTCACAATCACGGCCCCAACTGGCACATCTCCCTCACTTCCCGCCGCTTCTGCCAGTTCTAAAGCGCGAATCATCCAGCGGCGATGAGTGAGATAGGTGGGGTCTGCGATCGCAGGCGGAGGAATCTGAAACGGCAAGGATGCAGTATTGTAAATCTTGTTGCGATCGTACCATTTTTTATGAATGCCTTAGTCAACACGCTCGCTCACTATCTGGGGGGCGAATTTGACAATCGAGAACAAGCGATCGCTGATCCCGCTTGGTTTGTGCAACTGAGAGCCTGGCATCGCCCCGTCAAGCTCTTCACTGACGACAGTCTCACCGTGTTTGCCGAACAAGCCAATGTGTTGCAGCTAGATCAAGCCTACCGCCAGCGATTACTCCGCATTCAGGCAACGGAAAATGACCCTCAGGCTGCTCTAAAGGTGCAATATTATCAGTTCAAAAATCCTTCAGCATTTCGCGGGGCCGGGCAACACCCAGACCTGTTAGAAACTCTCACCGAAGATCAGATCGAGGTTTTGCCAGGCTGCATTCTCAATGTGGTGCACACAAAAGGTTTGCAGGGCAGTCACTTCAAGGCGTTGCCCCCTGCCGATGCGCGCTGCTGCTTCTCCTACCAGGGTGAAACTCGCCAAGTCTCCTTGGGGTTTGACGCGAGTGCTGAGAAGTTTTTGAGCTACGACAAAGGCGTTGATCCCGTCTCAGGCAAGGCCTTGTGGGGGGCAATTTTGGGTGCTTATGAATTTACAAAACGCCAAGCCTATTAGGAGTTTTTTAGCTTGCGACTCCTTTCGGAACTCCCTCTAGCGCTTCGGCTTCGGTTTCAAAAATCTCAAACACCGAGTCCATCATCGTCACCTCAAAGACGAGTTTTGCTTCGGGGTGAACGTTGCAAATCCGAAAACTACCTCTCACTTTGTCAGCATCGCGCATTCCAGCGACCAGCGAGGTTAAGCCAGAGCTATCAATAAAATTAACCTGACCCAGATTGACGACTACATGACGGCTTAATTTGGCGATACATTCTTGGAGCTTCAATCGAAACTGCCAGGCAGTGGTGATATCTAAGCGGCCCGTCGGCTGAAGAATAATGACGGTTGTTCCGTCTGGGGTGATGTGCGTGATTTGCTCCATGTCAATTGCCTGCTGCTCCGTGTAAACCATTGGCTTTTTTCATGCGGTAGACCGTTAGGGTGACTCATCAATTGCCGTCTGACTGAGCCAGCGCTGGGCTAAATCGATGCTGCTCGCATCAGACTTGGCTGCGATCGGCACCCAGTTCATTTATGCCCACAAATTCTGAATCTCTAACGCAGCAGATGGCTAGAGCACCTTCAAACGACTGGAAGCGCAAGAGATCAAAAATACCTCAAGAAGACGCTGTTCATCTGAGTATTTTTGGACTTCCGCGCTTCCTTTTTTCAGATATTAACCCTCGATTGAGCACCCTAAACTTAAGCGCTGGCTGACCAGTTTGCCCAGTCTTGGGGCTTTAAGAAGGTGTCATAAAGCTCGGCTTCAGGGCTGCCGGGTTGGGGCTGAAAGCCATATTCCCAGCGAACTAGAGGCGGCAGAGACATCAAGATCGATTCGGTGCGTCCGTTGGTTTGCAGACCAAAAATGGTGCCCCGATCGTAGACCAGATTAAATTCTACATAGCGCCCGCGGCGATAGAGTTGAAAGTTGCGCTGGTGCTCGGTGTAGTCTAAACCGTTGCGGCGCTCAACGATCGGCACATAAGCAGGCAAAAAGGCATTGCCGCAGCCCTGCACAAACGAGAATAGGTTTTCCCAGTTGCGGCCTTTAACGGCACCCACAGCTTTGCTGTAGTTGGCCGCTTTGGTATCCATCTGTGAACCCGGATAAGAAATTGGATAGAGAACGCCTTGATTGTCCTGATAGTCAAAGAAAATGCCGCCCACGCCACGAGTTTCTTGGCGGTGTTTTAGATAGAAATATTCATCACACCAAAGCTTAAACGCTGGGTAATATTCTGGGTGGTGAGCGTCGCAGGCTTGCTTGAGGGTGTTGTGAAAGTGAGCCGCATCTTCGGCAAAGGGATAGTAGGGCGTGAGGTCGATGCCACCGCCAAACCACCAAACGGGGCCGGCCTCAAAATAGCGATAGTTTAAGTGCACTGTCGGCACGAAAGGATTGCGGGGATGCAGCACGATCGAGGTGCCCGTGGCATAAAAGCTGTGGCCGGCCGCTTCGGGACGCTGCACGAGAATCGAGGGCGGCAGGTCTTTGCCCCACACCTCAGAAAAATTGACTCCGCCTTGCTCAAAGACTTTGCCTTCTTTCATGACCCGCGATCGCCCACCGCCCCCTTCTGCGCGCTCCCAACTGTCTTGTTGAAACGTGCCTTCGCCATCGACCTGTTCTAGACCCTGACAGATCTTGTCTTGGAGGGTTTTGAACCATTGGCTGACGCGATCGCGAGAATCAGAGGGGGGAAAAGCCTGCGTGGTGGTGGCTTCAGAGGTGAAAAAAGCTGTCATAAATTGCGATCCCTGGAAAGTTAACTCAAGTAGAGGTTGGCAACGTGGAGCACCTTATTCCCGCTTATTGAGACGGCTATGGCGACGAAGCTCTAGTCTCGTCGATCTCAGCCACTGAAGCCCTGTAGCTCCCCCAATCAGCAGATTTGTTTAGACTATCGCGAATTGCGCCCGCATCCAACCCTCTCAACCTCAGTCAGACCGGGCTTTTCCTAGATAAAACCGAGTTTGCGCGACTGTTAATTTCTGTGAATATGTGAAATGTTCGTGAGCGAAGGGCAAGATTTCCGATTTTAAGCTCTAGATTTCAGCCGATCGCGATACAGTTTGAGTCTCTGGTTTTTCGTAAAGTGGGAAAGCAAACAGCCATCTTGGGGAGGATGGTAACCTGATCGCCTGTCCATCTAGGATAGGGATTCCCTGCTGAGTTGCAGAAGCGCGATCGCGATGCTGAATAGGCTGAAGGGGTTGAATTTGTCGAACATGGCGAACTTTCCATTTAAATTTCTTCATCGCAAGCGGCGACGATTGCAATATACGCTGGCGAGAACTTATCAGACGATCAGCACCGCATCGGTGGATGACGTGTGGAAAAAAATTATTGACCTAGCCGATGTGTCCTGGCATCCCATTTTGTCGAGCACGAATGTCCCTCGCGGCTTGGTGGCAAAACCCGGTCTGATCTATGAAGCGATGACTCGCTTAGGGCCACTTCCGATTCGGATTTTTGTGGAGCGGGTAGACGATAAATCTCTTTTGAGCGTCAGAATTTTGGCCCTGCCGGGGATCGAAGAACGAGTCACCTATGAAATTAAGTCGTCTGTTTTAGGAACCTGTGTCTCCTATTCGGTGACGCTGCAAGGGTGGCTGTCGCCGTTGGTGTGGTCGTTGACAAAGCCTTATGCTGCTAGGGTTGCGTCTGAGTTAGCCCAGGCTGTTGAGCACCCGATCGTAGAGACTTCATCGCCCGATCGTCGCTGTTTTGATTTCTAAGCAATTTCACTGATCCACGATGACGACCCACCCTAGCGGTAAGATCGAGATCGTTGCTAACGTCCGATCGCCGCTGTTGGGGTGAAGAACACAATGCTCGATACGCTGAATGCCCAGTCTGTTTTAGAAGTTCTTAAACCCGTTCAAGACCCCGAACTCCGCAAAAGTCTGGTGGAGTTGAACATGATTCGCAATGTCAAAATTCAAGACGGCACTGTTAGTTTTACGCTAGTGCTGACGACTCCGGCCTGCCCGCTCCGTCAGTTCATCGTCGAAGATTGCGAACGGGCGATCAAAACTCTGCCCGGAGTCAACAAAATTGATGTCGAAGTGACTGCCGAAACGCCGTCGCAAAAATCGTTGCCCGATCGCACGGGCATTGCCGGGGTTAAAAATATCATTGCCATCTCTAGCGGCAAAGGCGGCGTGGGCAAAAGCAGTGTGGCGGTCAATGTTGCCGTTGCTCTGGCTCAAGCGGGCGCAAAAGTGGGCTTAATTGATGCCGATATTTATGGCCCCAATGCGCCGACCATGCTGGGATTAGAAGGGGCAGGGGTGACAGTGCGTCAAGGGGCTAATGGTGACATTATTGAACCTGCGTTTAATCACGGAGTCAAACTCGTTTCGATGGGCTTTTTGATCGATAAAGATCAGCCCGTGATCTGGCGCGGCCCGATGCTGAATGGCGTGATTCGTCAGTTTCTCTATCAGGTTGAGTGGGGCGATTTGGATTATCTGATCGTCGATATGCCCCCTGGAACGGGCGATGCCCAACTGACGATGGCCCAAGCCGTGCCGATGGCGGGCGTGGTGATTGTCACAACTCCGCAAACGGTGGCGCTGCTGGACTCTCGGCGAGGTTTAAAGATGTTTCAGCAACTCGGCGTTGCGGTGTTGGGCATTGTTGAGAACATGAGTTATTTCATTCCGCCGGATATGCCCGATCGTCACTACGACATTTTTGGGTCTGCGGGGGGAGAAAAAACCGCCAAAGAGTTAGACGTGCCGCTTTTGGGATGTGTGCCCTTAGAGATTCCCCTGCGCGAAGGAGGAGACAGCGGGGTGCCGATCGTGGCTGGCAATCCAGATTGTGCCTCGGCTAAAGCCCTGAGAGCGATCGCCCAGCAGATTGCTGCTAGAGTGTCAATTGCAGCACTGACTTAACTAAAGTTTGAGTTCAGAGTCAAACCTCTCGCCCTTTCGCCGATATTTCATCCTGAGCTTATGTTCCGCAAATCCGCTTTGCCTTTCCGCTTTAAGCATTGGTTGCAGCCTTGGCAGGGGGTTGACTGGTGGCTATTTGCGGCCCCGATCGGGCTAACTATTCTCGGCGGCTTAATGATTCGCAGCGTCGAGCTAAACGCAGGCTGGGCCGATTGGTGGCGACACTGGATCACAGGCAGCGTTGGGTTGGTTTTGGCTTTGCTAATCGCTCGCTGGCGCTATGACCAACTCTTGCAGTGGAAGTGGATTATTTATGGGGTCACCAATGCGTCGCTGCTGCTGGTGATGTTTGTCGGGCGAGAAGAGCTAGGGGCACAACGCTGGATCAGCATTTTTGGCTTTAACGTCCAGCCGTCAGAATTTGCCAAATTGGGCATGATCATCACGATCGCCGCCGTTTTGCATCAGCGATCGGCTTCTACCATTCCGATGATGGTCAAAGTTTTGGCGATCGCCGCCGTGCCCTGGATTCTGGTGTTTTTAGAGCCAAACCTAGGCACAGCGCTGGTCTTTGGCTCTATCACCGTCGGGATGCTCTATTGGGGCAACGCCAACCCTGGATGGCTGCTGCTGCTGGTTTCCCCGGTGATCTCAGCAATTTTGTTTAACGTGCTGCTGCCCATTTGGGGGATCGGCATCGTGGTCATCGCGCTGTGGATCGGCTTCATCGGCTGGACTGCCTGGAAAACGCTGCCCTGGCGACTCTATGGAACGTTGGTGCCTGTTGTGATTAATCTGGTCGCAGGCGGTTTAGGGCGAGTGCTCTGGCAATATGTGCTCAAGCCCTACCAAAAACAGCGCATCACGATGTTTATGAATCCTGATCAAGATCCTCTGGGCGGAGGCTATCACTTGATTCAGTCGCGCATTGCGATCGGGGCCGGCGAACTGTGGGGACGCGGCCTCTATAAAGGGACGCAGACTCAACTCAACTTCATTCCTGAGCAGCACACAGATTTCATTTTTACGGCGATCGGCGAAGAACTCGGCTTCATCGGGTCGGCTGCTGTCTTGTTGACCTTTTTGCTGATTTGCTTTCGGCTGCTGATTATTGCTCAAAACGCCAAAGATGACTTTGGATCACTGCTGGCGATCGGGGTTTTCTCGATGATCGTCTTTCAAGTCGTGATTAACGTGGGGATGACGATTAATTTGTCTCCCGTAACGGGAATTCCGCTACCCTTGGCTGAGTTTTGGCAACGCCGCACTGTTGATGAATTTTTTGGCGATCGGGCTAGTTGAGTCAGTGGCTAATTTCCGCCAGCGATTAAAGTTTTGATTCAGGATAGAAGAGTTTCGCGGCGATCGTTCGCAAGAACCCATGACCGAATTTCCACAACTCCCCTTAAACTACAAGTAGCGATCATCTAAGTAATCATTATGATTTTGCCAGGTTCAGCCGTTCGAGTCACCAACATCAACGATACCTACTACGGGTTTCAGGGCTTAGTTCAGCGCATTAGTGATGGCAAAGTTGCCGTTTTGTTTGAAGGGGGCAACTGGGATAAGCTCGTCACCTTTCGGATGTCTGAAATCGCGGTGCTTGAGCCAACCGCAAGCAAGAAAAAAGCCAAATAACTCCTCTCGCCTATGCGCCTTCCGCTGCCTCAGTTTGCCGCTCAAAACCGTCCGGCTAACTACATCGCCGAAGTCATTGAGACTTCAACCACTGAGTTTTTAGCCCAGTGCCTAGAGCCAGAAAACTTGAGCTTTCCGGTGATGCCCCCGTTTGGCAGTTGGGTGAAGGCTGTGGATGACGAGTCAAAAAACCTGATCTATGCGGTGGTCTATCACGCCACCACTAGCCCGATCGACTCCGTTCACCGCGCTAGAGCGTTAGGGCTATCGCTAGACGATTTGCGAGAGCAGCAGCCCCAGATTTTTGCCATGCTCAAAACTGAGTTTAGAGCGGCGATCGTCGGCTATCGCCCCAACCCTGACAAGCGCAACGGGTCAGCCGCCTTCTATCAGCATCTGCCGCCCCGTCCGCCCCAAATTCACCAAGCTGTCTATGGCTGTGATCCCGACGAAGTGATTGCCTTTAGTGAACAGCTAGATTTTTTAAGAACGCTGCTGGATGTCACTGGCGCACCCGTTGATGCATTGACCGCCGCGACGATTCGAGAAGTCTATCAACTGCGAAAAGCCGATCGCTCTTGGCTCGTGCAAGCCGGACGAACTCTGAGCCTGTTGCTCAAAGATGACTACGATCGTCTGCGCGTCATTTTGAGTCAGATTCACATTTAGTAGACAAAATCACCCTAACGAGTGTTCTCATCGTTCAAAACATTCCCCATGATGATGTGATTCGAGCGATCGTTCTCGCGCCTAAGTTTCACGACTTAGTGATTTCACGCTTCTCTTGCCGTCACACGCGTGAAGGAGGTCTGGCCGTGATCCCATCACCGCCCACGCCACAAAACAGATGACCGATCCTGTGGTCATGCCGAGAGAACCGCAGCGCCCATCGCTTGTCTAGTCACCCAAAAAAGCAAGCGCTACCGATAGGAATCCTTCCTGCCGGGTAGCGGTTGAGTCATTGTCACGGCGAGCCGTCTGACTGAGAGGTCTGTCTTTGGAGTGAAGCTGTAGCAAATCTAACCAGACTTGCTTGATTTTGAGCGGCTAACAGTGTGAGAATCTATAGACCTAGAGGAATGACTTAACTCTGCCGCGTTCGCTCCCAATTCTCACAGTTGACCGAGAGTGCAGTTGACCGGGAACATCGTCAACAAGGGCGCATATGCGATGACAATCATTGAAGATTCTGGGTCAGATTCTGCGATACGAATTCTTCTCGTTGAAGATAATGAAGCCAATCGTCGTTTAATGAGTGACTATCTTAGCTACTGCGGCTATGAAGTGTTTGCTCTGGCAGACGGCACTCAACTGGCCGTGACCCTAGAAGAGTTTTGCCCTCAAATAATTTTGTTAGACTTAAAGCTGCCTGTGATTGATGGCTATATGCTGCTAGAGCAGTTGCAGCAGCAAGATGATTGGAAAAAAATTCCCACGATCGTGGTCTCAGCCTACGCCTTTCAGCGAGACCAAGAGCGGGCCCTGAGTCTCGGTGCCCGTCGCTATTTGGTCAAGCCGATTCGACTGTCGCAGCTAACGGATGTGATCCGCGAAGAGCTTGGCGCTGCACCTGATTGAGATTAGACAAGCTAGGGTTGAAGGGGAGCCAAAGTTTACGGGTCTTTCCAAGGTTCCGCTATTTTTAGGCTCCCTGGGCTTACATATTCTGTGAGGAGTGTTGGGGTTTATTGGGGGTCAGAAATCTCAGTACTACCTTTCTGTTGAGTAATAAAAGTTTCAATTACTCTACTGAGATCTTTGATGGTGTTTCCTGATTCTGAAACTTGCAGTTCTAGAGTGGCAATCAGCAGCGTCGCAGTTTGTAGCTGATTGAGTGCTCTCTCTAAACGATCGCGAGTTTGCGCTTCAAACTCATTTATGTTCATATAAAGTGCGTATGTCGAGTATAGATGGATACTCACAAGATAGCTATCACAGCAGAAGGCGAGAATAGGTGACGGAGATTACTAGTTTAAAATTTAAGATGAAGGTGTGAATATGAAGATGAGCCTCTAAACCTAGAGCAGTTTTCCGCCTACTCAACTCCCTGGAACAGACCAACGGCTTGATTGCAAAATCTGGCCTTGCAACGGTTACCACCTCGTCAAATTATTGTGACTCTAACGAATAAAACAGTTCCTTTAATTCAAGACCCCGATCGCCTCGAAGGGCGCATTAAAGAGATTCCTCAAGAACCGGGGGTCTACTATATGCGTGATAGCAGCGATCAAATTCTCTATATCGGCAAATCGAAGCGGCTACGATCGCGCATTCGCTCTTATTTCAATGGGCACGACACCCGACCTCGAATCGCCTTAATGCTGCGTCAGGTGGTTGAAGTTGAGTTTATCGTCACCGACACCGAAGCTGAAGCGCTGGCCCTAGAGGCAAACTTGATTCGGCAGCATCAGCCTCACTTCAATGTGCTGCTGAAAGACGATAAGAAATATCCCTATCTGTGCATCACTTGGTCAGAGGAATATCCGCGTATTTTCATCACCCGCAAAAGACGGATGGGCAAAGAGCGCGATCGCTACTATGGCCCTTATGTAGACTCTCGCACGCTTGAGAACAACGCTGCATCTGGTCAAGCGGATTTTTCCCCTCCGTCAACGTCCTCAGCCTCTGTTTAAAGACCGTCCCTGTCTCAATTATGATATTGGCCGTTGTCCGGGGGTGTGTCAGGCGATGATCACGTCTGAGGAGTATCGCAAAACCGTGCAGAAGGTAGCGATGATCTTTCAGGGGCGCACGAGTGAGCTTGAAGAAACCCTGGCTGCTCAAATGGAGCAAGCCTCTGAAGCGCTTAACTTTGAGCACGCGGCCCGCCTGCGCGACCAGATTATCGGGCTAAAATCTCTCGGTGCCGAGCAAAAAGTTGCCCTGCCGGATGACACGATTTCGCGAGACGCGATCGCTCTTGCCGCCGACGAGACTCATTCGTGTGTGCAGCTTTTTCAGATTCGGGCGGGTCGCTTAGTGGGGCGACTGGGCTTTGTGGCCGATTCTCAGTCAGGTGAGCCGGGGGCGATTTTGCAGCGCGTGTTAGAAGAACACTATCAGAGTGTCGATCCGGTTGAGATCCCGGCTGAGGTTTTGGTGCAGCACGAGTTGCCCGAAACCGAGATGCTGGCAGAATTTCTCACCCAGGCAAAGGGTCGCAAAGTGACGATCGTGGCCCCGCAACGCCAGATGAAAGCAGAACTGCTGGAAATGGTAGAGCGCAACGCCGAATATGAATTGGCGAGAACGCAGCGATTTGCCGATCGCAATGCCCAAGCCACTCTCGACTTAGCGGAGATTTTAGACCTGCCAGAGTTGCCGCGCCGCATTGAGGGCTATGACATCTCTCATATTCAGGGGTCGGATGCCGTGGCTTCTCAGGTGGTGTTTGTCGATGGGTTGCCTGCCAAACAGCACTATCGCCACTATAAAATCAAAAATCCCAAAGTGATGTCGGGTCACTCAGATGACTTTGCAAGCATGGCGGAGGTGATCGGTCGGCGTTTTCGCAAATATGCGGCGGCCAAAGCCAGAGGGGAGCAGATCAGCAGCGAGTCTTCGGTGCTGAAGGCTCACACGTCTGCCTATGCTGATTTTCCTGATTTGATCATGATTGATGGTGGCAAAGGGCAGCTTTCGGCGGTGGTGAAGGTGCTGCGAGATATGAACTTGCTCGAAGATGTGAAAGTGGTGAGTTTAGCCAAGCAGCGAGAAGAAATTTTTTTGCCGGGGGAATCGCTGCCGCTGACGACGGAGGCAGACCAGCCGGGGGTGCAGCTTTTGCGGCGATTGCGAGACGAGGCGCACCGATTTGCGGTGAGTTTTCATCGGCAGCAGCGCAGCGATCGGATGCGGCGATCGAGCCTCGATGAGATTCCGGGCTTGGGGCATCACAAACAAAAACAGCTTTTGGCGACGTTTCGCTCGATCGACTACATTCGGGAAGCGTCTCCGGCGCAGTTGACGACGGTTCCGGGTGTGGGGCCGCGGTTGGCGCAGCAGATTTATGACTACTTCCATCCCAGTCATTCTGGGAGCGATGAAGGTGGGGAAGAATCATGAGCGTGATTTAAATTCTGTCGATGGTTCGTAGAGGCCTGGGGCACGGCAATGCCATGCCCGTACGGGGCTATGCTGCATCGTTCCTTTAGGGGGAAGCGGGCCGAGATCGGGCTAATTGTTGCAGAATATTTACAAGTAGCTTACTCTCATAATCCAACCTTAAACTTTCTTATGTCAGAGCCTATTACTCAAGCGCAATCGACGGCTGAACTGAGGGACGACGATCGCGAGACCAGCCCAGCCGAGATCGATTCACTCTATGAATTCGGTTCGGATCGCAACGGTTCGACCCAGATCGCTGATCAAGCTGACGAATTTGCTCACCCCGATCGCTTTGTTGATCGCCATATTGGGCCCAGCGATCGCGACATTCAGCAAATGCTGAAATCGTTGAGACTAGACTCTTTGAGCGCGTTGATTGACCAAGCAGTTCCGGCCGACATTCGGATTCAGCGTCCGTTGCAGTTGAGAGATGGCCGCAGTGAATATGAGTTGCTGGCAGACCTAAAAGCGATCGCCCAAAAGAATCAAATCTGGCGCTCCTTTATCGGCATGGGTTATCACAACTGCATTACGCCCCCCGTGATTCAGCGCAATATTCTCGAAAATCCCGGATGGTATACCCAATACACGCCCTATCAGCCCGAAATTGCCCAGGGTCGCCTAGAAGCGCTGCTCAACTTTCAGACGATGGTGATTGACCTAACGGGGCTAGAAATCGCCAATGCGTCGCTGCTAGACGAAGGAACGGCGGCGGCTGAAGCCATGTCGATGAGTTATGGATTGTCTAAAACCGGGGCCAAAGCTTTTTGGGTGTCAGAGGCGTGTCATCCCCAAACGATCGACGTGATTCGCACCCGATCGCTACCTTTAGGCATTGAAGTCATCGTCGGAGATCACCGCACCTTTGAGTTTGCAACGCCCGTGTTTGGGGCGCTGCTGCAATATCCTGCCAGCGATGGCGCAATTTATGACTATCGAGAATTTATCGATCGTGCTCATGCTGCGGGGGCGATCGTCACCGTTGCTGCCGATTTGCTCAGTCTCACGCTGTTAAAACCCCCCGGCGAATTTGGCGCAGACATCGCGATCGGCAACACTCAGCGATTTGGCGTTCCCCTCGGCTATGGCGGGCCTCACGCGGCTTACTTTGCGACGAAGGAAGCCTACAAGCGTCAGATTCCCGGTCGCTTGGTGGGAGTCTCAAAAGATGTCAACGGTCAGCCTGCCCTGCGGCTAGCGCTGCAAACTCGTGAACAGCACATTCGGCGCGACAAAGCCACGAGCAATATCTGCACGGCTCAAGTTTTATTAGCCGTGATTGCTGGAATGTATGCGGTTTACCACGGTGCTCAAGGGCTAAAGCAGATCGCCGATCGCATTCACACGATCGCGGCAACTCTGGCGAATGGATTGCAAAACCTCGGCTATTCCCTGGGATCAGAGCCATTTTTTGACACGCTGCGGGTGGAAGTGGGCGATCGTCAAGCTGAGATTTTAAACCGGGCGATCGCCCATCGCATCAACCTCCGCAAAATTGGAGAGGGCACGATCGGGGTAGCGATCGACGAAACTACATCTAAATCTGACCTCCGGGATCTGCTGGAAGTTTTCTCTGGTCAGTCCACTTTGTTAGCATCGCTGCATCCTGCCTCGCGGGACTTTCCCGCTGGACTGACCCGCACCACGGATTATTTGACTCACCCAGTCTTCGATCGCTACCACTCCGAGACAGACCTGTTGCGATATATGTATCGGCTCCAGTCTAAAGATTTGTCGTTGACCACTGCGATGATTCCCCTGGGTTCATGCACCATGAAGCTGAACGGCACCGCTGAAATGCTGCCTGTGACGTGGGCTGAGTTTGGGCAGATTCACCCCTTTGCGCCGATTGAACAAACTCAGGGCTATCAAATTCTGTTTCAACAGCTAGAAGATTGGCTAGCAGAAATCACCGGATTTGCGGGCATCTCGTTGCAGCCCAACGCAGGCTCTCAGGGCGAATATACCGGGCTGCTGGTTATCCAGCGCTATCACCAACAGCGCGGAGAAGGGCATCGCAATCTCTGTTTGATTCCTCAGTCTGCCCACGGCACCAATCCGGCTAGCGCAGTCATGGCAGGGATGCAGGTCGTGCCCGTCGCCTGTGACACTGACGGCAATATTGACCTCGCTGATTTGCAGTCAAAAGCCGAAAAACATCAGAGCCATTTAGCGGCGCTGATGGTGACTTATCCATCAACTCACGGCGTTTTTGAAGCAGGCATTCGAGAGATCTGCACGATCGTGCATGATCACGGCGGGCAAGTCTATTTAGATGGGGCAAACCTCAACGCTCAGGTTGGTCTCTGTCGTCCCGGTGATTTTGGGGCTGATGTCTGTCATTTAAATCTGCACAAAACTTTCTGCATTCCCCACGGGGGCGGCGGGCCGGGGATGGGCCCGATCGGAGTCTCTGCCCATCTGGTGCCGTTCTTGCCGGGTCACTCGGTGGTTCACCTTAACGCGCAAACTTCAAGCTCGATCGGGGCGGTGTCGGCGGCTCCCTGGGGCAGTTCTAGCATTTTGCCGATCTCGTGGATGTATATCGCGCTCATGGGCGGAACGGGCTTAACCAAAGCCACTGAGGTAGCGATTCTGAATGCTAACTACATTGCCAAACGGCTAGAAAATCACTATCCCGTGCTTTATAAGGGCAAAAATGGCTGGGTGGCTCACGAGTGCATTCTCGATTTGCGCCAGTTTAAAAAATCTGCTGAAGTCGAAGTTGATGACATCGCCAAGCGGTTGATTGACTATGGGTTTCATCCGCCTACGGTGTCTTGGCCCGTGGCGGGTACGGTAATGGTTGAGCCGACCGAGAGCGAATCAAAAGCAGAACTCGATCGCTTTTGTGATGCCATGATTGCCATTCGCGAAGAGATTCGCGAAATTGAAACGGGGGGAGTCGATCGCCATAATAATCTGCTCAAAAATGCGCCTCACACGGCGGCTGATCTAACGGCTGATGAGTGGAGCCGTCCCTATTCTCGCCAGCGGGCCGCCTACCCAACACCTTGGACGCGAGAGAATAAATTTTGGGCAGCAGTCGGACGCATTGACAACGCCTATGGCGATCGCAATCTCGTCTGCTCTTGCCTGCCAATGGAGGCTTACGAGGGTTAGAAGATTCGATCTCATACCAATTTGATTTGTGAATGCGACAGATCCGCACGAGGGCACGGTAGGGGCATGGCATGCCGTGCCCCGTCGGATTGAACGATCAGTCGCAATTGCATCCGAAATTGGTATCAGTCAAGTTTTATTTTAGTAGCCACAAAAAGACCGAACTCAGAGAATACAACATTGTCCCCGATCGTTGATTTTTCTGGGATCGTTGGTTTGTGTTACGATTACCGCAAAATTTTGTAGCGGTGGGGTTAATCTACATGACTTGCGTTTCGCCTAGGGTTGCTGACCAAACTGGCTGGAAAAGAATAGGGCGATCGCTGCTGTTGGGGGGATGCTCATGGGTATTAATGGCTCCGATCTCGACGGCTCAAACGCCTGGGTTTTCCCTTCCCGCACCGCCTCCCCAGACGTTGCCGACTCAGCCGATCGAGGGCACGCCCTTGCCCAACGAGCGAGTTTATCAGGCTCCGATCAATCCGTCAGTTCCGATCGCTGCTCCGATCAATCGTCCGCAGTATCGCGTGTTTGTGAATGGAGACAGCGCTCTGATGTTGCAGCAAGTCAAACGAGTCGAGCCACGGGCGTTTATTCAGCAGTTTGGAGGGCGGCGGGTGATTCAAGCCGGAGTCTTTAGCAGTGAGGCAAATGCGCGTCAGCAGACCGAAGCGTTAGCCGCTCAGGGCATCTCCAGCGAGATCACCACCGATAATATGGGGGCGCTCCCGGCGGGAAACAGTGCGAGAGGCTACTATGTGGTCGTTCCTGGATCGCGATCGGACTTGAGTGATTTTCGCGATCGTGCCCTGCGATTAGGAGTTCAACAAAGCTCAATTCAGCTAAGAGACCGTCCGTTAGGCCCTCATCTGGCTGTGGGCCCGTTTGCCCAGCGTCAGCAAGCAGAGACGATGGGGCGCTTTCTTAGAGACCGAGGAAAGTTAGATACGCGGATCTATTTCGATCGCTAAAGAGTTTGAATTTATCGAATCCTCTTTCTTAAAGAAACTGCCCCAGCGCCCAGCCTAGCCCCAAGCCGAGCCACGCAGTCACGATTAGCAGTGTGCAGGTTTGGATGTTGTTGAATTCTGCGGTGAGCAGGTCAATTCGAGCCAAAGCTTCGGCCGATAGAACCAACAAAATCGGCACAAAGATCTTGAGCCAGTTGAGCACGATCGAGGCAAAAGCGGCCCCGGCCACCAGAGCACAAAACGCCACCGTATCGGAGGTAAACCACCGGAAAACTAGGTGTCTCAGACCTGTCAGGGGGTTGACAAACACTAGAGCCATCACCAGCGCCCACACGATCGCAAAGCCAAACGTCGCCAGAGAATGAGGGGTCGATGCCAGAAGCTTGCCAAACGCGATGTGGGCCGCTAGCAGCAAGGCGAGAGACAGCCAGGGAAGTTTTTTAGTAGCAGCAGCCATGAGCGATGGATATTAAACGACTCGATGTTGGCGAATGCACTCAGCGTACCAGTGGTAGCTGGCTTTGGGAATCCGTTTTTGGGTGCGATAGTCGATGTAGGTGATGCCAAATCGCCGATCGAATCCCCACGACCATTCAAAATTATCCATCAAGCTCCAGACAAAATAACCGCGAATGGGATAGCCTTCGTCAACGGCTCGGTGAACGGCTTTGAGATATTGACGCAGATAGAGAATGCGATCGTTGTCAATCACTTCGCCCGATCGGGTCACTTCGTCTTGAGCAGCACAGCCATTTTCAGTGATCAAAATGGGTAGATCAGGACGGTTTAACGTTGCGCTAACGTGACGAATGCCCCAATATAAGCTTTCTGGCACTAGCTGCAACCACGGCATATGCATCGCTGGATAGCCTTTAGAAAAATCAATCCACTCACAGCCTTGAAAATTATCGGCAGCGCGAATGTAAGTTCCTGTGTAAATATTTAGTCCTAAAAAATCAATAGGTTGATGAATGATTTCTAAATCACCTGCTCGAATATTAGGCGCATCGCTTCCTAACTGATCGAGCAACAGCGAACTGTATTCACCCGTGATCGCTGGATAAATGATTCCACCATTGCCACAGTGATAGGGAAACGCATTTTTAGCCGCTTCAATATCAGCCGCCGACTCAGTTAAAGGAACGGTGATGCCAGGGTTATCGACCAGCGAAATCATGCAGGGCACCGGAGACGCAGCCCGGATCGCTTGACACCCCAACCCATGAGCCAACAAAGCATGATGAGAGGTTTGCCAAACCTGTTGTTTAGACTTGACCCGCGTGCCGGGAGCGTGTTTTGGCGTTTGGTTTACGTCATAGCCCATGTGGGTAAAGCAGGAAATTTCGTTTAGCGTCATCCAGTTTGTGACGCGATCGCCCAATCGACTCACCACGGCCGTCACATAATCGGCAAAATCTTGAGCCATTTCTCGACTCTGCCACGAGCCATAGCGATCGTCTAATGCCTGCGGACTGTCCCAATGAAAGAGGGTGGCGTGGGGGGTGATATCGTGCGATCGTAGGCAGTCTACCAACCGTCGATAAAAATCAATGCCTGCTTCATTCACGGCACCTCGACCATCGGGCACAATCCGGCTCCACGAGAGGCTAAAGCGGTAGTGTTTGATGCCCAGCGCCACCATTAGTTTGATGTCTTGTTCATAGCGACGGTAGTGATCACACGCGATCGCGCCTGTGTCTCCACGCAGGGTGCGACCTCGTTTGGCGCTAAAGGTGTCCCACACGCTGGGTTTGCGGCCGTCTGCTTGCGCGGCTCCTTCAATTTGATAAGCGGCCGTCGCCGCGCCCCACTGGAAGGTTTCAGGGAATTGATAGCTGGGCATAGAAATATCAGGGCTGTAGATTAGAGTCGATCGGGCACTTGCGATAATCCTGGGCACAGCAATGCTATGCCCTTACACAACCATCGTCGCTCAGGATTGTTTGAGTAAACCTTGAGTGATCATCAGCACCATGATCAGCAGACTGGGAAAGAGAATGGCGGTGAGAACGATCGCGGGAGTAGGCACAATCGTCACCCACGGAGCCGCATATTTAATCACTAACGAAATCGCTAATGAGAGTAGCAAAACTTTGAGAATAAAAATAGAAGAATTCATATAGGCGCTAATTCTGCCTTTATTTTAGAAGCATAGACAGCAGAATGCCCGATCGTGACTGAATCTATCAACGATCGGGCATTCAATTAGCGTTGGTATTCTGACCGATTTTAAGGATCGGGGATTAAATAACCCGTATAAAGTCCTCTAATGGGTCATTGCCGGGACGGTTGCCCCCTAAATCCCCCAGAATGGAGGATTTGGAGGGCGTTCCCGGATTCGTGCAGGAGTTCTTAATTAGGGGATTGAGATCGACCGGGTTCTAAGGGCAAAAAGAGCGTAAACACCTCGCCTCGCTCTGGGCGGTGCCGCACAATCAGCTTGCCGCCTAGGGCCTGAAACAGGTTTTTGGTCACATTGAGATTGAGACTCAAGCTCCCTGTTTCGGGTTGAAACATGAGAACTTGACCCAGCGATTTGAGCAAAGGTTGATGAGGCTGTGACTCGATCGCTGCCCCCGACTCTGATGACTCAAGCTGGAGTTTGAGTTGGTTTCCGGCTAGGGTCACCTCGACTTGAATATGGCTACCCGACGGCAAACTGCGGGCCGAGCGATCAATTAAGCTCGTCAACGCTTGATCTAACATCGTCGGATCGCTGACCACCGTTGGCATTTGTCGAGGCAGGCTCACCTCTAGGGTCAGGTTGCGCTGACTGGCCTGCTTTTGCCAGCGAGGAATGCTTTCTTGCAAAACCTCGGCTAGAGAAGTCGGCGCGAGAGACGAAAGCGCAAAACTGGTGGCAGAAGTCTCTAACTCAACCGCCCGAAAGATCAGCCCAAAGCGATCGATTTGCTCACTGCACGCCCGATCGATCATTTCTAGCCGCTTCAGCACATCGGGCGGCAGGTCTCGACGCTTGAGCAGCGATCGGGTCAACGTGCGAATTGTGCTGAGAGGTGTGCGAACCTCGTGGGCGATCGCTTGCAGCAGTTCTACATCAATGCTTTTGCCTTCAGAGAGGCGCTGAGACAGATCATCAGGAGTGGGATGGCTGTTTTTTTGGTTATTGCCAACTTTATGAGTCGCCGCTTTCTGGCGAGTTCGGTGCAGGGCGGCTTCGATGTTCTCTTCGCTCAAAAGCGTGGGTTTTGCGTCTGGGGCGAGATGAGACAGCAGCAGGTGACTAAACTGGGTGACTAATTTATAGTGAGGCGCGATCGCAGGAAACTGCTGCATCAAAGCGTCTAGCCTGCCCATCTGCGACGCATTCATCAGCACCACTCGCAGGCGCAAAACTTGCCAAACCCGATCGACCACTTCGGGGTCAAATGTAAACAAAAAGGTCGGTTCTCCGTCAGGATTTTCGCCCAACACCATCACTAGGCTAAACTGCTCTGTCAGCACCATCGAAAATTGCTCAGTCGCGAGGGGATCGCCGGGCAGCAGCGACAGTGACGGGTTAGTTTCACAGGTCGAAGTGGGTTGATCAATCGCGGGCGACAGGCGAAAGGGCAAGCCCATGAGAGTCGCCGTCGGATCGGCCGTAAACGTCCAACTGGCAAACTGAGCCATTAGATCCGTTTGGCTAATGACAGGCAACGGGCCCGACAAAATTAACCCCTGCACGGATTCAGCAGAATTTGACGGCTTGATTTGCTTCAGCAGAGATTCTAGAGCGGCGATCGCGCCAAACCATTCTCGCTCTGCTCTGACTCGCTGGTGAGCGATCGTGGCATGGGTAGAGTGCCGACTTGCTTCAGTCGCGGGTTCACAGTTCCAAGCGCTTTGATCGGCGATCGCTTGGGGCTGATTGCTGAGAGTCAAAATCTCACTTAAGGTTGGCAAAATCCAATGGTGCATACTAACCGAGACACACTTAACCGCTATCTGATAAGAGCCTATCTGCATTTCGGCCAAATCAGTGAGGGTAGAACCGTACCAAACGGGTTACGATGACCGCTACTTTCAGAAAAATACCTTAAAAGCGCAGACGTGAGCCAATACGACACAATAGAAATCGGAAGCACTCTGAGCACAAAGACTGAATGGACTGGCAAGAAATTTCTGGCAACTGGGTTTTGGTGCCCGATCGACCCATTGCGATCGTGCATTTTTTAGGCGGAGCGTTTGTGGCAACTGCGCCTCACCTTACCTATCGGCGATTATTAGAATTCTTGGCTGGGCAGGGATATGCGATCGTGGCGACTCCGTTTGTCAACACTTTTGATCACATTGAGATTGCAGAGTCGGTTTTAAGAAGCTTCGATCGGGCTTTAGAAATTCTGCAAACTCGCCTGATTAAAAAACGCTACATTCCTATCTATGGCATCGGTCACAGCATGGGCTGCAAACTGCATCTGTTAATTGGCAGTCTGTTTAAAGTCGAGCGGTCTGGAAATATTTTGATCTCATTTAATAACTTTTCAGCGCGAGATGCAGTGCCTTTGGTGGAGCAATTTTCGCCTGTGTTTTCGGTGGAGTTTACGCCGTCGCCGTTAGAGATGAACAAAATGATTGGCGATCGCTATCAGATTCGGCGCAATCTATTGGTCAAGTTTGACAATGACTCGATCGATCAAACCTATACCCTGTCAGAGCTTTTAAAGAAACGCTTTCCGGGTATGGTGACTTCTCAAATTCTCAAAGGCTCTCACACCACCCCGATCGGGCAAGATTTGAAATGGCAGACAGGCACTTCATTTTCGCCGTTTGATGCGATCGGGCAGTGGATGCGCCAAGAGATCTATCGCGAACTGCAAGAGTTAGAAACCACGATCGTCCGTTGGTTAAACCCAATGAACAACTAGATTTTTTCAGATTTACAATTTCTCTTCAGATCTCCGACTTCTTGAGAAGTCGGAGATCTAGGACTGACGCGATCGAACTGACGTTTCACCAGTAGTCTTATGATAAGATTTGCGCGTCTAATTACAAGAAATTCTTCCCATGACTGTTGTTGATTCTCACGTTGGGGCCCTGACCTCTCTTGAGTTGATGGATATTGAAGCAGTGCAGAAGACGCTCAATCGCTCTAGAGCGTCGGTTTATCGCTATGCCAACACCGATCCCCACTCGATTAATCTCGCCTATGATCCCAAGCGGTTAAACCCTGAAATGCGCTCTAGTCCTGCTGAGGTGCTGCTATTTCACCCCAACGAGGTGGCCCGATTTGCGAGAGACGTTTTGAAAATTAAACACGTCACAATCGAGATTCAAGAACTTCAGCCCAATGCCACACAAGAGCTTTTGCAGGCGATCTTGACTGAGCTACGGGGCATTCACCAGACCCTTAAATCCCGCGACTAAAGCCGCATTTCGTTAAACTTGGTTACACTAGAGATCTACCCTTTGATAGATTGTTTGCTGAAAACAGGAAACCGAAGCAGCGATCGCTAAGATTGGTAGGAGAGGGCGATAGAATTTTCTTCCTCCGTTTGGGTTAACTAACAAAGAAGTGTTCTCTTTTGTGGTTAATTTTGTTGAGTTTGTTTGAATAAATTATGCAATCCGGTAGCCACTCTACCAGCCCTGCGGGGCAATCTGCCCACACTGCGGCAAACATCATTGGCACAGTCATTGCTCTACTCACGTTGGTCTTACCCCTTTGGGTGATTGCCTGTTATACAACGAGCAGCCCCTCAACGGTTGAGCCTGCCCCCACGATCGAACTCGCTGATTAAAAAATCTGTCTAGCTCACCCCTTGAGCGATTGTCGTTTGATAGTCGCTCATTTTGGTCTGAAGACTATTTCGCAAGATTATTGCTGAATCTGCTGGTGATCCGGCACAATGGATGCACCTCACTTCAGTGATCGGCAGAATCGCTATCATCAAAGCAGAGGTTTATATTTTAATTTCTTTAACTTCGAGGCTGAAGTCATGACATCGTATGCTACTTCGACTGCCAGAGCCGACATGGGCGAACTGCGACGCTTAAAAACCCTGCTGCCTCCAGAACTGCAAAGCTGGGTGACGATCGAGGTGACGACTGCGGTCAATCCGAGTTTGATCACGAGTGAAGAGATCGGCCGCGATGAGGTCGAGATTCAACTCGATATGCCGAAGTGGGATCAGTTAGCGATCGACCAGCGCAATTTGCTGTTTTGGCATGAAGTGGCTCGCATTCAGGCCGATACAATCCCCAAAGATGGGTGGGAGATGGCAGCGTTAGCGATCGGGCTAGGCGGCGCAGTGGGTGAACTGTGGGTGCAAGATGGCTTGCTGTTAGTGTTGGCGTTGGGTCTTTCAGGGGTGGCTGGGTTTCGTCTCTACCAGAAGAATAATAGTGAACGCAGTCTCAAAGAAGCAACTGAAGCCGACGAAAAAGCGATCTCTCTAGCAACGCGCTTTGGCTACACCTTGCCCAATGCCTATAAAAGTTTAGGCAGCGCCTTGAAAACGCTGATCGATCAAACTCCTAAAAAACGGCTGAGAGGCAAATATGAGTCGCGTTTGACTGCGCTTAAGAAGAGTGCAGCTAAAGCGAAATCTAAAATGAAGTCTCCGGCTGAAGATTATTAGCGATCCAAATCTGAACCTTTTCAGTAAAAGAGAATGAGTGATGGGCGATCGGGCGATACTTAAAAGCCAAATCACCGATGACTCATTTTTTTGTCTCAAGGTTGGGGAGCGATCGTCATGGCTTTTAAAATCAGCGCTTTAAATCTACCTGTTTTAAGACAAGGCTCAACAGGGTCGGCCGTCGGAGCCTGGCAGCGCTTTTTAGTAGACTTAAACTATCCGATCGGAGCCGTTGACAATGGCTTTGGCTCGGTCACAGACAAGGCAACTCGCGACTTTCAGCAAAAGAATGGTTTGACGGTGGATGGCATTATCGGCACGGGCACCTACACCAAAGCCCTAGCTCAAGGGTTTGTCTATCGAGTCGCGGGTTTGACCGCCGCCATGTTGCTGAGTTATCTCAATTTTGGCGTTTCTGAAGTGGGAGATTTGCAGCGCAGCTTGACGGCGATCGGGCGGCTCAATCCTCCTCTGGTGGGAGACGGAAACTTTGCCCTGGGCAGCACTAGAGGATTGGCTGAAGCCTATAAGGTGGTTGATGTGGCCTTTAAGGGTCGGCTTGAGCAACAGCTATCGGCGGCGACCAAACAAAAACTAGGGACGGATTTAGCGGCCGCCTTAACAATTCTCACAGAGTATGCCCGCAGGCTGCGCGGACGGTTGAGCGGTGCTCAGTGGGTGAGATTTTTTCCCGGCAGCAAGTCGATCGATGATTTGGCTTCTCCATTTCGACAACGGGTGCAAGCATTTCAAAAGGCCCTCAAAGATGCCGGAGCCACGATCGAGGTTACAGCCACCTTTCGTCCACCCGAACGAGCTTATCTAATGCACTATTGTGTCTCGATCAACAATCGCGATATTGCGCCCGAAGATGTGCCCTCGATGCCGGGGGTGGATATTGATTGGGTGCAATACACCAGTGCGATTTCGATTCAGGCGGCGCAGCAGATGATTGATGCCTATGACATTGGCTCAAATCCGGCGGCGCTACGATCGCGGCACACTCAAGCCCTTGCCATTGATTGGATCATTGAGTGGCAAGGCAATCTCAATATTAAAGATGCGTCTGGTCGAGTCGTGAGCATTGGGGCACCTCGCGCTGGCAATGACAACGCTGATTTATGGGATGTGGGCGCTTCTTATGGGGTCTATAAACTAGAATATGACCCGCCTCACTGGTCGATCGATGGCTATTAGGTAGATGATGACTTTTCGCACGCGAAGAAATCAGATCCCCAACTTCTCAGAAAAGTGGTTCTGAATCGTCACTCGACCCGTCATCAGCGATCGCTGGGTCAGCTACAACCTTCTCACTCTCATGCCAGTGGTCAAGCACATCTTTGATCAACACTTCTTGCAGCCAAATCTGACCCACGATCACTAAAGGAATGGCTAGAAACAGGCCTAAAAATCCAAAAAAGATGGCAAAGACCACTTGAGATAACAACGTCACCGCAGGCAGCATCGATAGCTGCTTTGACATCACAAACGGCACCAGCAAATATTGCTCAAGCTGCTGAATCACAATGTATAAAACCACCACAGCCCCCGCCTTCCACGGGTCTTCGATCAGCGCGATCGCCACAGGTGGAATCACACTTAACGTTGGGCCGACATTAGGAATCGCTTCTAACAACCCCGCCAACAGCGCATTGGCTAACACCAAAGGCACCCGCAAAACTAGCAAGCCAATGCCGCTCACCGTGCCGATCACCACCATATTGATCAAGATGCCGCCGATCCAATTAACCAGCGCAATCTCACACAGCGAGAAAATTTGGTCAGCCCGCCGACGATAAAACGAGGGAAATAGTAAAACAAGCCTCGACGATAGGGTTGAGGATTGATCAAAAACATCACCGTCAAGATCACAACTAGCAGTAAGTTAATAACGATCGCCAGCGCATTTGAAAACCAGGCAAAAAAGTTTCCGGCAACGCGAGTTGCTAACGGCTGAATCTGCCGAATTAAATCATCCACTCCCGGCACATATTGAGAGTAGCCAGGAATCATATTCTGCATATCTTGAAACCGATTCTGAAGGTTGTCGAGTCCTTTCGGCACGAGTTGGACTAACTGCTGAAATTGAGCGATAAACGGCGGCACAATCAGCCCAATAAAGCCCACTAACAGGATTATGAACGTCACGATCGAGAGGGCAACCGCACCTCCACGCTTGAACCCCGATCGCTGAAGTCGCCGCACCAGACTATTGAGTGCCGTTGCAAACACGACTGGCCGCAAACACCAACAGCAACACCTCGCGAATCTCCCACAAGATATAGAGCGCGATCGCTAACCCTAAAAACCCAACCCATTTACCCAATCCCACAGTTTCATCTCCCTACCACGCTCTGGCTTAGAAGAGTATGCCATCTCTGAGGTTTTGTGATCGATCCCCCTTGGGAGGACAGCCTTTCTTTGGATAGTTCGCAGTCGTCGCTTTTTCCGTGATACTGAAGAGATGGAATCGCTCAACTTGCGGAGGCGAGATGCTGCTATCAAAAGGGTTTGAAATCGAGGTCTATACCGGAACGCCATCGGGCGAAGTCGTGGGGATGTCAGACAAAATTGTGGCGGCATTAGATGGTTTTGTGCGAGAACCCGACACCCGCAATGTTGAATACACGACTGCGCCTAGCTATCGCTATGAACGATCGCTGTGTGACTTGCTGCGTCCCCGTAGTCAATTGCGAACCTATCTAAAACAGTTAGGCGACTACACCTTAATCCCCGGCAGCACATTGGCATTATCTGGGGCTAATGAGTTTCATCGCTCCGATCCTGGAAACCCTTATCACGACTATATTGAACAAACTTACGGCACTAAAGTTGTAACCGCAAGCGTTCACATCAATGTCGGCATTAGTGACCCTGAGTTGTTGATGCGGGCTTGTCGATTGGTGCGCGTTGAGGCACCTCTCTATCTGGCGCTGAGTGCTGCGTCTCCGTTTCTAAATGGTGAAGTGACTGGTTCTCACTCTAGCCGTTGGGCTGTCTTTCCCAAAACGCCGAGTCATGTGCCCCTGTTTGAAAGTCACGCTCACTTCATTAAATGGACAGAAGATCAATTAGCCGCTAGAACGATGCAGAACGTGCGTCATCTCTGGTCGTCGGTGCGTCCCAATGGCGATCGCCGTCCTTATAATCTCAATCGCCTAGAGTTAAGAATTTGTGATTTAGTCTCTGATCCGATCGCGCTGTTAGCCATTACCGCTTTGCTAGAAGCCCGACTGCATCAACTGATCGAAGATCCGCAGCTTGACCCGCTAGAGATCAGTCAACTTTCAGCCACCACGCGAGCAGAAGACTTAGTAGCGATCGCCGATGCCAACGAAGCCGCCGCCGCCCATGCCAGCTTGGATGCTGAATTAATCGATTGGCGATCGGGCAAACCCATTCTGGCCCGCGATTGGGTTGAGCAGCTTTATGAAGAGGTGTACCCGATCGCTAAAAAACACGGCTTTAGCTGCTTTTTGCTCCCAGTCAAGAAGATCTTACGCGAAGGCAACGAAGCTCAGCGCTGGCTCAAGCAGCATCAACAAGGCTGGGACACCCAACGCATTGTGATGGAGTCGATTCAAACCATGCAGACGCAAGAGTTAGCCCTGCAAGGTGAAATCTGTCAACCTATGGTGGCGTAGAATAATCAACTCAATCATGGTGGGAGTCGGCAAGATCAGCAGGCGTGACGGTGCTGTGCTCCCGCAGGGATTTAGGGTTTGATTGGTTTGATTGCTCTTATGATTTGGGTTGAGGCACTCTGTAGTTAATCTTCACTACTGTTTAAAGTTATGCAAAGTCCAAATTCTGTGAGCTTGATTCGAGCAACGTCTTACGATCGGGCCCAACTTCGTGCCTCGATCAAGACGTTATTAGCCCCACTGGGTGGAATGTCTGCTTTTGTCAAACCCGGCGATCGCGTCTTGCTCAAGCCCAATCTGCTCACAGGTGCGCGCCCCACTAAAGAATGCGTCACCCGTCCAGAACTGGTTTATGAAGTTGCAAAACTGGTTCAAGAAGTCGGAGGACTGCCCTTTTTAGGAGACGGCCCAGCCTTTGGAAGTGCCAGAGGCGTTGCTAAAGCCAATGGCTATTTGCCTCTGCTAGAAGAATTGGATGTCCCGATCGTTGAATTTAAAGGCAAACGCTACGAAGTGGTCAGCGAAGATTTTAACCATCTGCTGCTATCCAAAGAAGCCATGGAAGCCGATGTCGTGATCAATCTGCCCAAAGTCAAATCTCATATGCAGTTGACCTTGACGATGGGCGTTAAAAACCTGTTTGGCTGCGTTCCGGGCAAGATGAAAGCCTGGTGGCACATGGAAGCCGGAAAAGATCAAGAGCGCTTTGGGGCAATGCTCGTCGAAACTGCCCGCGCCATCAATCCCGATTTAACCATTCTCGACGGCATCATTGGGCATGAAGGCAATGGCCCCAGCGGTGGCGAACCGAGAGCGATCGGCATCTTAGGCGCATCCAATAATGTCTTTGCTCTCGATCGTGCCTTGGTTGAAATTCTCCAGGTAGACCCCGCGATCGTGCCCACGATCGTCGCCTCTCAGCGTTTGGGCTTATGTCCCGATTTGAGTCAGATCACCTTCGTGCACTCTCGCCCCGAAGATCTGCGCCTAGACGATTGGCAACTGCCTGAGAAAATGATGCCGATCGACTTTGGTGCGCCTCGTGTTTTAAAGTCCACTTTTAAGCATCTCTACATTCGGTTTATCAAAGAACCCATGCAGGCCTATCGATAGAAGCTAGGCTCGGCAGATCGCTGCGAGAAACGGGTGCTAGGCTTCACGGTTTCTTCAATGTTTTTTAACTGATTTCTGAGTAAAAAGCTGAATGACTGAGCAAACCCCTGAAAGTTGGCTTGCCAGTCTATGCACACGTTCCTCGCAACTGTTTGCCTGATTCTTTGGTTTGTCTTAATGATCTGGCTCTATTTCAATTCTCCAAATTGGTTCTTCGTGCCTTTTTTCTTTTGCAGCACCATGAGTTATCTGAGATTAATCGAAGCCGATCGCAGCTAACAAACCCTGCAAAGAGTTGACAGGATTGAATTCACACGTCTAACTCTTAAACGCACTCGTTAAAGGAGTCACGATCGCAACCTGACGAGCGATCGCTTGACCAATCTCGATCGAGGCCGTCGCTGCTGGAGAGGGCGCATTATAAACATGCATTATAAACATGCAGCGCCTTGCCCTCTTGCACCATTAAAAAGTCATCGACGAGCTTGCCATCGGGCCTTAAAGCTTGTGCTCTGACTCCGGCATGAGTCGGCACCAGATCGTCAGCCTGCACCTCTGGAATCAGTCGTTGCAGACTTTTTACAAATAGTGCCTTGCTCCACGATCGCATCATCTCTTGAATGCCTTGATCAGCGTGCTTTGACATCAGCTTCCAAAAGCCCGGATACATCATCACTTCGGCAAAATCTCGCAGATCAAAATCTGTTTTTTGATAACCTTCTCGCTTAAAGCTTAATACCGCGTTTGGGCCAGCATGAACGGTGCCGTCAATCATGCGCGTGAAGTGAACTCCCAAAAAAGGAAAGTTGGGATTGGGAACGGGATAAATCAGATGCTTAACGAGATAGCGCTTTTCTGGAATTAGCTCATAATATTCGCCTCGGAAAGGAATAATTTTGGCAGGGGGCTTTGCGTGAGCCAGTTGAGCCATGCGATCGCAGTGCAGCCCCGCACAGTTAATCACAAATCGAGTCTTAAACGTGCCGTTTGAGGTCGCAATCTCATAGCCATCCTTAGTTCTAACCAGGGTTTTAACTCGCGTATTGAGGCGCAAATCGGCACCTTGAGCCGCCGCAAGCTCGGCATATTTTTGACAGACTTGTCTATAGCTAACAATCCCCGTTGCCTCAACTCGAACTCCCGCTAAAGACCGAATATGAGGCTCGATTCCTTGCACGTGTTCTGCCGTCAGTCGTTCAACCTTGAGACCATTTTGCAGCCCCCGTTGATAGAGAGTTTCTAACAGCCCCAACTCTTCTGGCTCAGTGGCAACTATGACTTTGCCGCACACCTCATGATCGATTTGATGCGTTTGGCAAAACTGCACCATCGACTGCCTGCCTGCCTGACAAAACCTTGCCTTAAAGCTACCTGGCTGATAGTAAATACCAGAGTGAATCACCCCACTATTGTGTCCTGTCTGATGATGGGCCCATTGACTCTCTTTTTCTAGCAGCAAAATTTTGGCATCTGGATAGCGGTTTCCTAACGCCATCGCGGTCGATAACCCAATAATGCCACCCCCAACGATCGCAAAATCGTACATAGCATCCCTGACGTTTGAGACATCATCAGCAAGAATAACAAGTTAGATTCCTGATCGCGATCGCTGCCAGCATCTCCTCAGTTAATGGTCAGTTTAGACAACTAAACTCTCTAGAGAATTTAGAGGTGAGTTTGAAGATTTGATAAAGTTGCGATTAATTTTAATAATGATTAAGGAAAGTTTAACGAATGGTTCCGTGTAAACCCCAAGATTAAAGAGGACAATTTAGAATCTCCCCTTACCATTTAGGTAAAAATAAAGCGCGATCGCGGTTGACAAATCGAGCCAGCGGCAGGTTGTTAACGCAGAAAGTTGTCAGGAGGTCGCGCCAAATGATAGGTTGATGACTCACTTCAAGTCCCTCGATCAATCCTCGGCGCAGATCCGCAAAATGTAGATGAGAGATTGAATAAATTTTAGGTGGCTGTCTCTAGCCTTGGTCTGGGTGGTCTAGCCTTTACCTACGCCAACTTAGACCCTTCGATACTGTTTAGCAAACGAGAGTTCCATGCCTTCGCCTGCAATTTCTGTTGTTATTCCTACGCTCAATCGAAGCGGGTTTCTCCAGTCCACGTTGAGTTCTCTTCAGGGTCAAACCTTTAGTGACTGGGATGCTTGGGTCGTCGATGACGGCTCAACCGACGATACCAGCGATCTGATGTCGCAAATCAGTCAGCGTGATCCTCGCATTCACTATATCCGTCGCACAGAAGGAAAATCGGGTGCCCCTGTCTGCCGCAACTTGGGAACTGAGCTTTCCCAAGGCACCTATATTATTTATCTCGATTCTGATGATTATCTGGCAGCCACGGCTTTAGAGAAGCGCTTTGACTGCATGGAGGCCCATCCCGACCTGGATTTTGGGGTGTTTCCCTGCATTCTCTTTAGGCAGCAGACCCATGATATGAAGGTGTTGCTCAATGTTGAAAGCGATGTCAACGACCTCGATCGCTTTCTTGATTTTGATGCCCCCTGGCAAACCATGTGTCCGATCTGGCGACGAGATGCCGTGATCAAGCTAGGGCTGTGGGACGAAGGGCTGCGAGTGTTGCAAGACACTGAGCTACACTTTCGAGCCGTGGCTCAGGGTTTAAACTATCGGCGTTTTGATTATCCAGATTGTTTTTGGCGAGTGTTGCACGACGATCGCTTGAGCGAAAGCGAGTTTTTAACGTCTCGGCTCAACTCCCATTCTCATTTCTTTAAGGTGTTGATCGAAACTCTTAATCAAAAAGGGCTGCTCACGTCTGAGCGCCGCGCTATGTTGGGCGGGCTATATTTCTTCTACACCGATTATTGGTCTTATCAGGGGCATCGGGCTGCGGCCCAGACCCTGTGGGATGAGTGCTACGATCGTCAGCTAATCAACCCACTGGTCTACCGTTTGGGGGCGCTCTATGCAACGCTGTCTAGCACCCCACGACTGCCGCTGATCCTCCGCAGAATTTTACGTCGCTTGCTGCGAGCCGTGTTTAAGGTAACCTGGCACCCTAAACTTTTAGTCAAAACCTCTAAAACCTGTCGCTGTGTGCCTGTTGAGTCTGATCAAATTCCGGCGGTGAGGCTGCGATCGTTGACCCCGATCGCGGGCGATCACGTCGTTGAAGACGATCAAGGGCTGGAAGACTTGAGCAATCAAAGTCAGGAGAATTCTGAGCAGTTAGCCGATCACGCTGTATACATAGGGCTTAAGGCAAACCTCAATTAATTCACCACGGCGACTCATGTCAGCAAATTATCCACGAGATCTGATCGGCTATGGGCGCACCCCTCCTAACCCCAACTGGCCTAATCAGGCACGGGTGGCGGTGCAGTTTGTGATCAACTATGAAGAGGGGGGCGAAACCTGTATTTTGCATGGCGATCAATCGTCTGAGACGTTTCTCTCAGAAATTGTGGGAGCCGTGCCGCTTAACGGGTTGCGCCACATGAATATGGAATCTTGCTATGAATATGGCAGTCGATCGGGCTTTTGGCGCTTGCATCGATTATTTACTCAGCGGGGCATTCCGGTCACCGTCTATGGCGTGGCAATGGCGTTAGAGCGCCACCCTGACGCGGTAGCCGCCATGCTAGAAGCAACCTGGGAAATCGCCAGTCATGGCTATCGCTGGATCGACTATAAATATTTTGGAGAAGAGGCAGAGCGATCGCATTTGCGCCAAGCGATCGAGGTGCACACGCGAGTCACGGGCGATCGTCCGTTGGGCTGCTATATCGGGCGCACTAGCCCCGCAAGTCGCAAATTAGTCGTCGAAGAAGGCGGGTTCCTCTACGATTCTGATAGCTATTCAGATGACTTACCCTATTGGGTTCACGACTATGGCAAACCCCATCTTGTCATTCCCTACACGCTAGATAATAACGATATGAGATTTGCGACCAATCAAGGATTTAACTCTGGCGATCAGTTTTTTGCCTATTTGAGAGATGCCTTTGATGTGCTCTATGCAGAAGGCGAAACAGCACCCAAAATGATGAGTGTAGGATTGCACTGCCGATTGGTCGGGCGACCCGGAAGAGCCGCCGCTTTATCACGCTTTCTCGATTATGTGCAGCAACACGATCGCGTATGGCTCTGTCGTCGCATTGATATCGCTAAACACTGGCATCAATATCACCAGCCAAATCTGATTGAGAATGCCTTAAAGGGCTGATTTATAAGCCGCCCAGCCGCCCAGATCAGAGATATCTAACCAGCCAAATTTCTCGACCAACTCCTGCGGATAGAGCATGGCGGTTAACACTTCTCCATCGTCTAAAATCACATCGCTGGGATACATATGGGGCGGCTCGGTTGACACCAAATAATCATACTGGTCTCGCGTTAGTTCATAGACCTCACCGGGAATGCTCACCCCATTTTCCTCAACTTGATAAATCGCCGGATGCCAACCGTCGGCGGCTGAATGAAGACGATAAAAAGGGCGAGTTTTAGCCGATCGGATAAACTGAGCAGATTGAAGATTGCTGTGATCGGGTTGCCCTTTGAGCGCCGACCCACAGATGAATACACGTTTTGCTTCGAGACTTGTTTCAGTCATAACATCACCGTTTTAAGACAGGAACACGAGAGCGACTTCTTGCAAAAAGTATAGGGAAGCACATTAGAGATTTGCTTGAAATCGTATACAGTATACAATTCCCGTAGCCAATTCTGCGGCGGCTGCCCGCGTCTCTTAAAAATACTCTAGGCATTAGCCACAGTGTTTATATCAAATTCTCTATAGCGATCGGTCAACGCTGGCCCGATCGTTCATTTTTCATTCGTTGTCTAACCCGTGAATCATTATGACTGTGATTACCACACCCTTTGTGGATCAAGATCGTCTCAATCGCAACATTGCTGAACTTGCCACGATCGGCAAGCTGCCCAATGGGGGCGTGTGCCGCATTGCCTATAGTCCAGAAGTGATTCAGGCGCGGCAACTGGTGCAGCGATGGATGCGAGAAGCCGGAATGAGTGTCCACATTGATGCGGCAGCCAACATTATTGGCACCTACGCCGGAAAAAAACCGGGGGCCCCTGCCCTAGTCACCGGATCTCACATTGACACCGTTCCGACGGGCGGACGCTATGACGGGGCGCTGGGAGTGTTAGCGGGCATTGAAGTGGTGAGAGTATTGCGCGATCGCTCCCTGCAACTCAACCATCCCGTCGAAGTGATCGTCTTCACCGACGAAGAAGGCGGCATGATTGGCGCAAAAGCCATCTCTGGCACTGCCCTGAGCGATCCTGAGTATTATCGGCGAGATGATGGCACCGCGATCGAGACCTGTCTTCAGCGCGTGGGTGGCGATTGGGCAAAGCTTGCCACGGCTAAACGCAACCCAGCAGATATGGCGGCATTTGTAGAGCTACACGTTGAGCAGGGCGGCGTTTTAGAACACTATGAGAAACAGATCGGAGTCGTCGAAGGAATCGTCGGGCAACACCGCTATATCGTGACGGTGATTGGGCGATCGAATCACGCGGGCACTACGCCGATGCACTTAAGAAAAGATGCGTTAGTGACGGCCTCTCAGATTGTATTGGCCGTCAACAATCTCGCCAAAAATGCGACGGGTTCGCCCGTGGCCACCGTGGGCGCGCTAAACGTGGCTCCTAACGCGGCCAACATTGTGCCGGGGCAAGTTGAACTGACGATCGATATGCGCGATGTTGATCAAGAGCATTTGATCTTGCTGTCAGAACAGCTTCAGCAGCAGCTACAAGCGATCGCTAAATCTAGCCAAACCGAAATCACGATCACGCCTATTCTGCAAACCGAAGCGGTGTTGGCGACGGCTCAAATTCAGACGGCGATCGAGCAAATCTGCAAAGACTTGGGATTAAGTTATTGCCACCTGCCCAGCCGCGCCAGTCACGATGCTCAAGAAATGGGGTTGATCACCGACATGGGGATGATTTTTGTCCCTAGTCAGGCGGGCATCAGTCACGCCGAAGACGAATACACCTCGCCCGAAGACTGCGCTCAAGGGGTGAATATGCTGTTGCAGACGCTGATTCGCCTCGATCGCATCTATCCGGTTTAGCGATCGGGTCTGCTAAAACCTGTTATTGCTCACGATCGCCAGACCGAGGAAATGATAAAACAGCTTTAGTTCCGTAAACGCTGCCTTGACCGTGTAGCTAGGTTTGCCGAACTGACTGAATATTGTTCGACTTAAATGGTCTTGTGAGAGGTTAAGCATATGTCAAATTCTGGGTGGTCTGCTCCGACTCGTCGCCCTCTGCCCGTCGTTTTGGTGCGCGGGTTTGGAGGCACCGACACGATCGATGAACGCAAGATGACCTATCAAGGGTTCAACGATGGCAGCGTCTATCCTCAAAAACGGGGCGAAAACTATATCTATGAGGGGCTGATTCTGCGGTTTATGAAGTCGCACTGGAGATATCAAGACACCACAAATGTCATTGGCTACTATGCGAACACTCTAACGGCCCCTCCGATCATTCCGGCGGCGCTAGAAAAGTTTGATCCAAGCTTCTTTCAAGGAAAAATTATTATCGATCCTGCGATGGCCCTGCGGTTGTTGCAGGCAGATGACGACCCATGCCATAGCCTATGGGTGTTTCGCTATTATGATCTGTGCGATCGCGAGTTTGCAAAATATGGTGAAGCCCTAACGCGGCTGATCGAGTTTATTCGAGCCTTGGCAGAGGTCAAACACGGCATCAAGCCCAAGGTGAATATCATTGCTCACTCGATGGGCGGGCTGATTGTTAGAGAAGCCATTCAGCGCACCTATCCCCAACAGAGCGTCACGGCGGCCGATGAAGCCATCAACAAAGTCGTCACCTTGGGCACCCCCCACAAGGGCATCTCGTTTCAGGTGCTTCACGATCTGCGCTGGCTGGGCATTGAGTCAGCCGACGAGCTAGCGCACTTCAACCCCGAAAATCAGGCTGATCCTGCTAACAGCGCGGGTTATCAAAATTTCACGAAATGCTTTCCCCTCGATCGCTTGCTCACCGTCGTAGGCACTAACTACAAAGCCTATAACAATGTCGCCGCCTCTGCCCTCAATCGTCTGTTTTCGGTGGCTGGCGAGTTTGGCACAAACTATAACCGCAGCGATGGACTGGTCAAGCAAGAGTTTGCTCAGATTCCGGGAGCACCTCGGACGTTTGTACACAAGCCTCATGGCGGGTTTGATTCCTTAACTAGCGCTCGTGAGTCGTTTGAAGTGGCAACGCGGTTCTTTTTTGGCGACGTGCGGGTGCGACTGCGGCAAGTGCGGGCCAAGGTTGAGCGCGGGTTTGATCTATTTGGCAAAAGCGAGTTCTTTTTCGGCCTGTCGATTAAACCACGGGGCGTAGATTTCGAGTTGTTTCACCAAAGCAAAGAAGCCGAAAACTGCTATGGCCCGTTTCGCACAGGAGATTTTAGCGACAGTCAGGTGGCTTTTGGGTGGGCAGACGATCGTGCCCTCATCTGGGAAGGATTTCTCAACAGCGCTGCTAGCATGACCCAAACTGATCTGGTGATGCGACTAGAGTTTTATGTGGGTGAACGCGATTTGTTTGGGGTGGGCTTCTCGGATAATATTGTGTTTGCCAAACAGTATTATGTGCGGGCGATCTTAAAGCCAACGCTTCAGCTTTATCTCTATACGGGCGAAGAGTTTGCCGATGGAGATGATCCGCTTAAGAATGCAACGCCGATGCAAAAAGTGGACGATGGCTGGGAGTTTAAGATCGTTGGAACGGGCTTTAGCGGCACCTATCGACTTGAGTTGGGTCACATTCCTGAAGACGGAGCGGCGATTCCGTTCTAACGGCTAAAGTGAGCGGCGGCGAGAGGTTCAGAACGTAGCGCGAAGACTCTGTACCGTCCGCTCCACTGGGTTATTAAATGGCTTGTCATAACGAGCTACTTCAACAAACTCTCGTATTCATCATGATCACCGATCCAAATCCAATAGTAATCGTCGCCCTTTTTCAAGGCTAATGCTCGAAACCCACCACTAACACGGGCAGACCAAAGGTTTTTACCGACCTTCTTGAAATGCAAAGATGGATGAAGTGAGTTTTCCTGCCAAAGCTGATAAGTTTTTCGCGCTTGCTTTTGCATCTCAGGTGACAATTCACCATACGCTTTCCAAAAATCAGCCGTCGCAAAGGATTTCATCGAGATCCCTTACGTTGTTTGCTGCAATATCTTTTTCTGCCTGAGCAATGAGGCGATCTAATTTTCCTGATGCCAAATCTGCTTCAATTTGTCGATCCCACGTCTCGTCGAGATAGTCTTGAAGCCACTTTGCCAGATCGCGAACTTCACTCTCTGGCAATTGCTTGATCGCTGATTCAACTTCTAGCCGAGTAGTCATACGACGTTTCACATCTCGACAGCATTTCTATGTTATCGCCAATTATGGCTTTGAAGTCAGTGCTATTGAAACGCCATTAGACGGTAGCTGTTTGGCAGCTTGCTCTAAAATTTCGGGTGAAGGTGCTGTGTGCGCCAACCAGTCGAATCCAAACACTTCAACCTGAGTTCGAGGAATATCTTGAGCCGCAATGAAACCTGTTCCGGGAATCCCTGTTTGTTCGCTGATCACAAGAATTGAAAGCGGTGGAAGATGATTTACCAAACAATAAGACTGAATTGGTTCCAGCATCCGCCCTAACGCCTGTCGGGGAACTCCAATTAATTTCCCAACAATGTCGTAGGTCAAAATCTGGCGGTTTCGAGCAGCCAAAGCTAGAACTGCCCAAATCTGTGCGGCGCGTTCATAAATTGTCATAACTGTATTGCCAATGGATTTACTGTGTAAATCCAGTACTCATGCTTATATGAAGTACTTCTTTACAGTATTCCCTATGCCCACTTGCCAGCTAACAATTCGCTCACCTATTGGCAGCAGCCTTTGACTAGAAAGGGTTTAGGAATTTGTTTGGGTCTGCATCGTCACCCTCGTATCTTTAGGGGCTGCTGCCGACCTATTTACCCAACAGCTTCACGATGCCAACACCGCCAAAATAGAGGGCGAGAACGGCTCCTCCCAGCAGACACTGGGTGAGCGGGTCAGTAGAAGGCGTGATCACAGCCCCCAAGACCGCTGCCCCTAGCAGCACATATTTCCACCCTGCTAGCATCGTCTGAGACGAGACAATCCCCAAAAAGCCCAGAAGCGCCTGCACGACAGGAATCTGAAACGCTAGCCCAGTGCTAAACATGAGCAGCAAGACAAACTCAAAATAGCGATCGATAGACCAAGCCTGCTCCACTACGTCTTGCCCGTAGGTAATGAAAAAATTCAGCGCCGCCGGGATCAGAGCGCTATAGGAAAACCACAAACCGCCAACAAATAAGACGCTAGAGCCGAGCACGATCGGAGCCAAAAACCGCTTTTCTCGCCGCGTTAACCCCGGAATCACAAAGGCGATAATTTGGTAAAGCAAAAACGGAGCCGACAGCAGCAAGCCCATATAGCCCGCCACTTTGATCGAGACGAAGAAGTATTCTCCCGGCGCAAGCTGAAGAAACTTCACCCCCTGTGCGGGCACTTCTAGCAACTGCACGATCGGTTTCACAAAGGCAAAGCAGCTTGCGACTGAGATAGCGATCGCAATCAACGAATAAAAAATTCGCTGCCGCAACTCTTCGAGGTGATCAAAGAGCGACATTTCTACATCATCAATGATGTCATCTTCATCTTTTTCAGGGTCTAAAGCAGCTTGACTCACCTCATGGGTGAGGGCAGCAGCTTGAGGGATATCGGGTTGAGTCGCCGTTTCAAGTTCCGAAGGAGCAGTCATGAGTCAGGCTTCTGTCCAAAGGGTTGTCCCTATTGTATCGACCTCGGTCACTTAAAGAGAGCGAATCGATCTGTGAAGGACGATCGACTGAGATCGACAGGCGAACTTTTTGGCGATCGTCAAAAGGGGTTGACAAACTTAGAGCAATCTGCGAAATTAAGAAGTGCACTAAATGCGGGTGTGGCTCAGTGGTAGAGCGTCACCTTGCCAAGGTGAATGTCGCGCGTTCGAATCGCGTCACCCGCTTTCTGATAAAAGTGCCTGTCAGTCTTAATTTCAAAGACTTTCTGGGCACTTTTTTAATAGTTATCTGGCAAGAGCGTTAGGGCAGTAGTGCTAGCGTTTGGGTGTTTATTGTGAACCCTTACCCTAGTAATTTTTTACATACTCCATATACTCAAAGACTCTTGTTTTTGCGACCAGACCAGATTCTTCACGAGTGTGCTAGAGCAGACCTCGAAGTGGAGCAGGAATGGTGCGCCGACCTAGTATTGTTCCCCGCTCCAGAAGATATTCAAACAAGGTTTGCTTAGTTTCAGGTAGATAGATCTGCTGATTTTTTCCCGGTATCTTTCCGTTCATCCCAGCCGGGACAGCTATTGCTAACTATTGCTAGATCGTACTCATTGTCCTGCAATCTCCTGACTCTTCAATTGATGCCACTGAGTTTCAATCGGATTCAGTTCCGAACAATCTTAATGCGCTCGATTTCCAAACATTATTTGGGCGTAAATCAGGTAGGGTTCTTGCTCGCTGTCATCTGGTTTTCTCCTTGTGTATAGTCTCATTTTTGTAGTGTTAGCTTGCGATCGTATCTCCCACCCCTGACCGCAATATTAAAAATTTACTGTGATTTGAGAGTTCATTTGCCCGTCAAGAGAAAAGCCGTCTAACCAGGAGGGAGCTTTAGACTCAATTTCTTGGTAACCTGATGGAAAACAATTCACCTCCCCTGTTCTAACCATGCGAGTTTTCGTTCTCCTGTTTAATGCCCGAACTGAAAACGAGGGAATTCACACCATTAGCATTGGCGATCGCAACGTGGTCTTGATGTTTGCTGAAGAAGATGATGCCACTCGATATGCCCTCCTGCTTGAGGCGCAAGACTTTCCAGAACCCGCAGTCGAAGCGATCGACCAAGATGAAGTTGAAGAGTTTTGCAATGGGTCGGGCTATGAGTGCAAGCTGATTCCTCAGGGTTTTGTGCCTCAAGATGAATTCGATCGGGTGTTGCTTTCTCCGCCCGAAAAAAACATTGACTCCACCGACTGGAAGCCGGAAGGTGAGCCTGAGATCGAAGCGATCGAGTCACCCGACCCCGAAATCGAGCGAATGCGTCGCAAGCTAGAAGGGCTGCTCTAATCACCTCATTACGTTAATTCTCCATGCAACCATTTAAAACACGGGGTCACTTGCTCACTGAGCAGGTCAATGCCGATAGCTTGAATCTCGATCAACTGTCGGCGATCGAGCTAGTTGAGTTATTTAACCGCGAAGATGCCAAAACGATCACCGCGATCGCTGAGGCTAAATTATCGCTGGCAGAGGCGATCGATCGCACTGCGATCTCTCTACGCCAGGGCGGACGGCTGTTTTATGTCGGGGCTGGCACCAGCGGACGGTTGGGTGTTTTGGATGCCGCAGAGTGTCCGCCCACGTTTTGCACGCCTCCTGACCTAGTGCAAGGCATCATCGCCGGAGGTGCAGCGGCCCTAGTGCGAAGCTCTGAAGGCTTAGAAGACCGGGCAGATGATGGAGCCGCCGCGATCGCCGAGCATCAGATCACCTCGCTAGATGTGGTGGTGGGCATTGCCGCTGGGGGCACCACGCCCTACGTTCATGGAGCGCTCAAAGCTGCCCGACAGCGAGGCGCAACCACAATTTTTATGGCTTGCGTTCCGATCGAGCAGGTGAGTGCTGAGGTCGATATCAACATTCGCTTGCTAGTCGGGCCAGAGGTGGTGGCGGGTTCGACTCGCCTCAAAGCGGGAACTGTCACCAAACTGGCGCTGAATATTCTCTCAACTAGCGTCATGGTCAAGCTTGGCAAAGTTTATGGCAACCGCATGATCGATGTGGCAGTGACCAATCAAAAACTGCACGATCGGGCGATTGGCATTTTGCAAGACCTGACCGAGTTGGGCCGAGAAGAGGCTGGAGAGTTGTTAGAACGCAGTGGACGATCTGTGAAACTAGCGCTGTTGATGCACTGGACGGGGTTAGAGAAAGCAGAGAGCGATCGCTTGTTAGCCAACCATCAAGGAAACCTGCGGCAAGCTGCTTCACAAGTAGGTGAACACTGAGATCTGCGACTCTCTAAGAAGTCGGAGATCTGGTTGAACCCTAGCGATAATCTGGGGTCTGAATATCTAGAATCCGGGCTTCTGGACGCAAGAATCGATCGAGTTGAGACTCAAAAAAGGCGCGATTGGCTTTTAAATGATTTGGATTTGGATCATCTAACGGGTAGAGCAACGCACAGCGCAGCGCTTGAATCACAGCAGACGTAACGCAATACATCGATCGCTGGAAGCTGATTGCCAATTGGATCAGCATATCGTCTTCACCTCGACAGTGTTGTTGATAATAATCCACAAGATATTGAGGCAAGAAGTGCAGCATATCTTGCGCTAACAGCGTTGGTGGAATGCCAGCCGTGCCGACGGGGAATTTGTCAGCATACAACACGCCATAGTGAAAGTCTTTTTGAGCGGCAGGAACCTGTCCCGCTTGAGCGTTGTAAGACTTGGTGCCTCGAAAGGGAGACGTGCGATAAAACACGGCTTCGACATAGGGCAATGCCGCTTCATAGAGCCAGGTAAAGCCTTTAGATTTGGGAATGATTTCGTAGCATTCACCTCGGATATAGACGTTGTGGTAGATGGGTCGCCCGGCGATCGCGAAGATTCCATTCACCAAAAAGTCCATTGCTTGAGGCACGCTGGTCATTTTGCCTTCGTCGTATAAATCGGACATTTCAAAAAACACCGGAGCCATCACTTCCCAAAACAGACCTAAATTGGCGTAATAAGATGACTGACGGCACTGCTCTAAAAACAACTCCGGGAAGGCTTTGTGGAGTGCCAGCATGGCCGGATTGCCCTGAAAGTAGGCTTTGATGGCGCGATCGGCGTTCGCTTTATATTCATCGCTATCCAAAAATGGATCGAACTGATTCACCGGGACATACATCCCGCGATGCCAGAGCATCGATCGCATACATTCTTCAGCAAACTCCATGTTGATGCGATCGTGCCAGAGGTGATGGGCCAATCGGGGCAGCGTCATCTTCAGTTCCCCTTTGGCCATAAATTCTCGCAGCTCGGGGTGGGCATCGGCTTGTCCGCGCCAGATTCGCAGATCTGCGTCGTCTCCGGCGTAATGATTGGGGCGATCGAGATATTCCTCTGAGATAAAATATTTGAAGAATGGGAACGGATTTAAGAACACCTGCTCACCGATATAGAGCAAATCTCGCCAATAAAAATCCATCGGGACGGCATAAGCCTTATACAACCCGATGATTTGCATCAAGTTTTCGGGTGTGTCGGGCAGCATCGCTCCCCCAGCTTCGAGACGATGAATAATGTCAGCTAACGGGTGTTGTGAAGGCGGCAATTGGGTGCGAGTTGCGGTCATATTCATAGGATTTTTTTCCCAAAGTTATAAAATTTTCCACCGTAGGGACACGACGTGTCGTGTCCTCCGGCAATGGTTGAATCGTCGCTAATGAATTTGAAATTGAGATTATTCGCCAATGACCGGAGGAGATGCCTGAGGGGGGAGCACGATCGGGTTCATCGCCAATTGTCGAGACTCATAAACCGGAGTCGCTGCTACTAAAGCGGTGGTGGTCGATTCACTCCAGCGCACGAGCCAAGTGGGTTGGACTCCGAGCCAGATGAGCAGACCCGTCAGCGCCAGCGCCGGAAGTTGTTCTAACCAGGTAACTTTGGGATAGTAGGCCGTCTTGCTGTCGAGCTTGCCAAAACAAGTTCGGTTGAGCAAAATCACAAAATAGACAGCCGTTAATCCTGTTCCGGCGACACACAGCAGCGTCGGCAATGGAAACGCTGCAAAGCTTCCTTGAAACACCAAAAATTCTGCAACAAAGCCAGCCATACCGGGGATTCCGGCACTGCCCATGCCTGCCAAAATCAGCAGTGCGCTAATCGTTGGCAACCCGCGAATCGGATTGAGCAACCCATTCAGCACATCTAAATCGCGAGTGCCAACCTTTGACTCGATCACACCGACGAGATAGAACAGCAGTGCCAAAATTAAGCCATGACTGACCATCTGAGAAACCGCGCCCACCAGGGCTAAGGGCGTTAACGCGATCGTGCCCAACAAAACATAACCCATGTGCCCGATCGAGCTATAGGCCACCATGCGTTTGATGTCTTTTTGAGCGATTGCGGCCAGTGCGCCATACATGACGCTAAAGGCGGCGACGATCGACAATCCAGGAGTCACTAGGGCCCAAGTTTCCGGGAACAGTCCCAAACAAAATCTAACTAAGCCATAGGTGCCTAACTTAGCTAACACGCCGCCGAGCAAAATCGCGGTCGGGGTCGAGGCTTCGACATAGGCATCGGGTAGCCAAGTGTGGAGCGGCACTAGCGGAATTTTGATGCCAAACCCAACAACCATCAGCGTTAGCAAGATTAATTGAGTGCGTTGAGTTAGCCCTTGAGTGGCGATCGCGTCATAGTCAAAACTAGACGCATTCGTGAGCCAATTCATCGCTAAGAACGCCGCCAAAATTAGAATTCCAGAGACCGCCGTGTAGAGCAAAAACTTAATGGCTGCATAATCGCGTTTCTCGCTGCCCCAGATTGAGATCAGCAAATAAAACGGAATTAACTCCACTTCATAGAATAGGAAGAACAACAGTAAATTTTGCGCTAATAACGCACCTGCCATGCCAGCACCAATCAGCAACACCAGCGAATAAAACAATCGCGGACGCTTGAGAGGAATTGACTTGGGCGATTGCGGATCGCCACTAAAAGTGACTAGAAAAATTAACAGATTGGTTAATGCTATCAACGGCAACGACAAGCCATCAACACCCAAACTATAATTCAGCCCCAAGGTCGGAATCCAGGGCAGATATTCTGACATCTGTAGCCCAGGCGTTGAGAGGTTAAATTGCGTTAGCAGATAGATTGTCCACAGCAAGAGGGTGCCAGAGACCGCGATCGCCACCCCTCGCGCCCGACTCGCCGAAACCTGACCTGGAAAAAATCCGATTAATGCAGCCCCGATCGCAGGCAGCCAAATTAATGCACTCAGCATAGTGATTGAGATCCTTTAACCTAGAGATTGCGAATGAAACAGGCTGGCAGTCATCACTAGCACCAGATGCGAGAGTGAAGACCAGCATAAAAAGACCCCTAAAACGGTGACTCCGATTAAAATCGTCAACGCATAAAACTGCGATTGTCCAGACGTGCTGTATTTAAGACTTTGACCACTAAACAAAGTGACTAGTCCAAACAGATTAACCACACCATCAACAAGATATTTATCAACCCAGGAAGTCAGTTGAGAAATGGCAGCAACGCTCAACACAATGCTGTTGCGATAAAGCTTTGGCGTATAAAAGTCATAAGCAACTAAATCTTGCAGCGCCTTAATCGGAAACTGCACAGGCTTTTGAATATAGCTGCCTAGATAGATCACTGCGCTCAGACTGCATCCAAAAATGCTTGACCAGATTAACAATAGCGCCATGTCTTGATTGAGACTTGCCCAATCAGGCAGCAGCGATAGGGCTTGCAAGATGAGCGGCAGATGCAGCGTCATCGCAGACAAAATGATCATTGGGAGCGCCATCGGCCAATGGACTTCGGGCGATCGCTCTGACATCTGCTTAGGTTTGCCGCCAAACACGAGGCAAAATACACGAGTCAGTCCAAATCCGGTCAGGGCATTTGTAATGAGCAGCACTCCCACTAGCCAGGGATGCCCAGATTGTTGCAGACCATCTGCAAGTTTGAGCATTGACCAAAAACTGCCAAAAGGCGGCAGGGCAATCAGTCCAATTGTGGCGACAATCAGCGCCGAGCCTGACACCGGACGACGCGCCCACAAACCGCCTAGCTGCGTGACATCTTGGGTAATGTTGTTCCAAACGATGGCCCCACTACTCATCATCATTAACGCCATTGACAATGCGTGAGTTAACACGATTAGCAACGCTGCTTCGATTTGGTGGGCACTGATGGCGATGAACACAACGCCCATGTAAGCGGTAACCAGATAAGAAAAGGCTCGTTTGATGTCGATTTGAGCTAGAGCAATCAACGAACCCCCGATCGCCGAAATTGACCCAATCACCATCATCGTAGACAGCACCACGGGCGACAGAGACAGCACGGGTTCTAGCTTGACGAGCACCCAGGCACCTGTTGCCACGACGACCGAGTTTCGCAAAATCGAAGCAGGAACTGGCCCTTCCATCGCTTCATCGAGCCACAGATGCAGGGGAAACTGAGCGCATTTGCCCATCGGCCCCGCGATTAATGCTAATCCGATTAGGGTGATCATGCCTTGATCAACGTCGGCGGTTTTGGCCCATTCTGCCAATTCTGAAAAGTTCCAGGTTCCGGCGATCGGCAGCAGCGCAATCACGCCCATCAGCAAAAATAGGTCGCCCAGTCGCTTGGTGAGAAAGGCATCTCGCGCCCCGGTCACCACTAACGATTGGTTAAACCAAATGCCCACAATCAAGTAGGTGCCCAGGGTGAGAATTTCGAGAATGATGTAGCTAAAAAACAGAGAATTGCAAAGAGCCAAAGCGGCCATTCCCGCTTCAAACACTGCCATGAGTGAATAGAGTCGCCCCCAGCCCCAATCAACTTCCATGTAGCCGATCGCGAAGATTTGCGCCAGCAAATTCAACCCGGTGACGACGACAATAGCCCCGATCGTCAGCGAAGAAATCTCGATCGGGATGGTTAAATCTAGCCCCGCGACGTGCAGCCAGGGAACCAGGATCTGTTGAGCAGGTTGGTTCCAGGTGGCGGGCAACGCGATCGCCGCATGGGCAAATGATAGAAAAGTCATAATGGCGTTGACATAGCCCGCAGGACGGGGGCCCGTGCGGCGAGTGATGCCCGGAAACCAAAGGGCAGACAGGGCTGCACCTAAAAGTGAATAGCAGGGAATTAACCAGACGGACTGGAGCAGCAGGTGAGCCATCACAATTATCTCGGAGTATAAAGCTAGAAAAAGGCTGGTGAATCGCCTAAAGCGCTCGCCTTTTGATGGCGAAGACTGCGATTGAGGGCAGCGATAAGAGTTTTTTAAGATTCGCGATTCACTATAATTTCTATCACATTCTTAAGTCCAATAGAGTCATCTTTATTGATGACAACCGTTGATTTTTTTGATGGATTGAATAGACTCGATCGTATTGCTACCCAAATTTCAATGCACAGCATTTGCAGACTTTATCCTTAGCTAAAGCCAATCATTGATATTGATGATTATCTATGACGGATTGGCAGTTCAGTAGACCTATCCGTGTCACAACTTAATGAGTAATCATTCATACCTAAAAGCAGCACTTGTATTATTTTCTACACTGCTTTGATGTAATACGAATTCTTAAAAGATAGGGCGTTCAGCAATCGTTTCTATAGAATAATCCGATATCCACTTGGGAACGAGAAAACGCGGTTGGTTTAGGAATTGCTCACTCACATTACCCCTAATTAATAGGAGGTCTGATGAAAGCTTTGCTGCTTTGGGCACTGATGCCTAACTCGTTTTGGTCTTATCAAGAAACCTTAGATTTAGCAGGATTGAGATCGACCAATCCCCCTTTAGGATTGATTACGATCGCGGCGATGTTGCCGACCGATTGGGAGATTCGGTTTGTCGATCGCAACGTCCGGTTTGAAACCGATGCCGACTGGGAGTGGTGCGATCTCGTCATTCTTTCGGCGATGGTGATTCAAAAACAAGACTTTCAAGCGCTGATTCGCAGGGGCGTGGCGTTAAACAAAAAAGTTGCGGTCGGCGGCCCTTACCCAACTTCGGTGCCCAGTGTTGCCCTCGAAGCGGGTGCCCACTATCTAATTTTAGATGAGGGAGAACACACCATTCCGCAGTTTTTAGACGCACTGGCGCGAGGCGAGCCATCTGGAATTTTTCGATCGGCTGAAAAACCTGATGTGACTCAAACCCCGATCGCGCGATTTGATTTGTTAGATCTCAATGCTTATCTGGCCATCACGGTGCAGTTTTCGCGAGGCTGCCCGTTTCAATGTGAGTTTTGCGACATCATCAATCTCTACGGTCGCAAGCCCCGCACCAAAGATCCAGACCAAATGTTAGCTGAGTTTGAGGTGCTCTACCAGTTGGGGTGGCGGCGCTATGTGTTTGTCGTCGATGACAACTTTATCGGCAATAAACGCAATGCCAAAATCTTTCTTCAAGCGCTGATTCCGTGGATGGAGTCGCATCACTATCCCTTTATTTTGATCACCGAGGCTTCGCTTAATCTGGCAGAAGATCTAGAGTTAGTCGAGTTGATGGTCAAAGCCGGGTTTACAACCGTCTTTATGGGCATCGAAACGCCTGACACTGAGAGTTTGATCGGCATCAACAAGATGCAAAACACGCGCCAATCGCTCTTAGAATCGTGTCACCAAATCACCGAGAGAGGGCTGCAAATTATGTCAGGGTTCATCATGGGCTTTGACCACGAGCAGCCGGGCGCAGGGCAACGAATTCAAGCTTTTGTTGAAGATGCGGGCATTCCCCAGGCGCAGTTTGGTCTTCTGCAAGCCTTGCAAAACACCGCCATGTGGAACCGACTCGAACAGGAAAACAGGCTGATGGGAGGCACGGGCACCTTTCACTCTGGCGTGATCATGAATTTTGTGCCAACTCGACCTGTTGAAGAAATCACCGAAGAATTCATCGAGGCCTTTTGGGAAATTTATGAACCGATGCCCTATCTCAAACGCACCTTCCGCCACTTTATGGCGATGAACGGCTGGCGTGGCAAGAGCGATCGCCGTCTCACCTTGATCGAGTGGCGGTTATTTTCGGCCATCTGCTGGCGGCAGGGCATTGTGCGATCGACGCGCCTGCAATTTTGGCGGCAGCTAGTGACGATCGTGCTCCAAAAGCCCAAATTGGTCTATGACTATTTTGTTGTCTTAGGAGCAGGCGAACATTTTTTCAGCTATCGCCACCAGGTCAGAACCCAGCTACGGCAGCAGTTAGAAGGTCTGAAGGAGCAGAAACTACTCACCCCGATCGCCGTGCCCGAACTGATCGCCTAAACATCACAAACTTGCAGATTGGGCAACTGGGAATCTATCAATCGATCCATCCAGCCCTCAAGATACTGGCGATTGGCTTGCTGCTCTCTTGCGTCGATCGTGTCGATGGCATGGGGCATCAAGCCTAAAATCGCCGCCGTGGTGACGCAAAACATCGACTTTTGAAAGCTGACGCAAATTCTGACGCGCAGATCTTCTTCACCCCGCAGCGATCGCTGATAAAACTCATGCAAATAGGGCGGCAGATCGTGCCGTAAATCTTGCATCAACAGAGTCGGCGGAATGCCTGCACCGCCCACGGGCAAAGGATCAGCGTAAAGCGCGCCATAGTTAAACCGGGCTTGATCAGACGAAATCTGTCGAGCTTGAGCGTTATAAGAAACGGTGCCCATAAAAGGAAACGATCGGAAAAACACCGCATCGATATAAGGAATTCCCGTATCCATCAAAAACGTCAACCCAGCAGATTTAGGAATCAGATCATAGGAGCGATCGCCAATTTTCACCGCGTAGGTAATCGGTTCACTGGCGGCAGCCACTAGCGCGGCTTTAATAAACTCAACCACTTCAGGAATCGATTGAATGGTGCCTTCGTCGTAAGAATCAGACAGATCTAAAAACATTTTGCTCATGATCTTCCAAAACTGACCCAGCCCACTGTAGTAGCATAGCTGGCGCACTTGTTCGGGTAAAAATTCAGGAAAGACTCTCGCGACTCCCCGCATGGGCAAATTATTTTTTAACTTGGCAGTGGTCGCTGTTTGCACGAGGTCTAAAAATTCTGACGAATCAAGATAAGTATCCAATCCGCCACCGCCGTGCCAAAACATGGCCTTCATGCAATATTCGGCAAACTCATAGTTGAAGCGATCGTGCCACCAGTGCTTTAGCAACTTGTTCACTGAAACATCGCCATTGAAATATTTGAAAAACGGAAACAACTCTAAAAACTGGTGTTCTGAAATGTAAATCAGATTGCGCCAGTAGGCATCTAACACAACCCCATAGCTTTTGAGCACGCCAACCACTTCAATCACATTCTCTGGAGAGTCAGGCAGCAGCGCACCGCCCGATTCTAAGCGATCGATAATGTCAGCTAACGGATGATTAGAGGGCTTGAGCGGAGTGGTAACCATAAGCGTCTGATGAAGTTAAAAAAGACAGAACCTAGTTGTGAATGATGAGCTGCTCACCCGCGAGAATGTCAGCCGGACGAGGAGATTCTAAGGCGCTACTAGCAGCAAGGGTCGGAAAACCGACCAGCATCGCCGTCGTGGTCGTCTCTGCCCAACGCACCACCCAATTGGGTTGCAGACCTAAAATCACGATCAGCACGGCGAGCACAAAGCCCGGGGCCCGCTCTGACCAAGGCACTCGCGGAAGATTAGCAAACTGCTCTGGGAGGCGACCAAAAAAAGTCCGGTTGACCAGCAGCAAAAAATAAACCGCCGTCAGTCCCGTTCCGATCATCGACACCAGAGTCTGGATGGGAAACACCGGAAAACTGCCTCTAAAAATCAGAAACTCTGAAATAAAGCCAACCATACCGGGAATTCCGGCACTGGCCATTACGCCAACCACCATCAGGCTGCCGATGATGGGCAACCCTCGTTCTGGGTTGAGCAAGCCTCGCAAAATCGTGATGTCGCGAGTTCCGGTTTTTTTATAAACCACGCCCACTAGGGCAAACAGCATAGCTGAGATCAGACCGTGACTCACCATTTGAACAACCGTTGCCAGCAGACTGAGGGGAGTGGCCGCCGCCGCCGCCATCAGAATGTAGCCCATGTGGGCGATCGAGCTATAGGCAACCATTTTTTTCATGTCGGTTTGGGCGATCGCTGTAAACGCCCCAAACAAGACACTCACCACAGCCCAGGTTGCCAGCCAAGGCGCTAACACTGCCCACGCTTCAGGAAATAACTGCAACCCAAATCTAATTAACCCGTAGGTTCCCAGCTTTAGCAACACCCCTGCTAGCAACACAGAAATGGGAGTCGAGGCTTCAACGTGAGCATCGGGCAACCAGGTATGCAGCGGGAATAGCGGAATCTTAATGCCAAACCCGATCAAGATTGCGCCCAGCAACACCAGTTGAGTAGTGAGCGGCAACGTCTGAGACAACCGGGGATCAAACTCAAAGGAACTCGCGCCCCCTAGCCAAGTCAATCCTAAAAACGCTGCCAAGATCAGAACGCCCGAAAACGCGGTGTAAATCAAAAACTTGGTGGCGGCATATCCCCGTCTCGCTCCGCCCCAAATGCCGATCAACAGATAGAGCGGAATCAGTTCAAGCTCATAGAACAGGAAGAACAACAGGAGGTTTTGAGCTAAAAACGCGCCTGCAACGCCCATATTTAACAGGAGAATCAACGCATAATAAAACCTGGGTCGCTGAACGAGCGGATCGCTACAGTAAATGGCAATCAGCGTTAAGAAATTACTCAGCGCCAGCAGCGGAAACGACAGCCCATCCACGCCTAAGCGATAGGATAACCCTAACGAATCAAGCCAGGGAATGTTCTCCTGAAACTGCATTCCTACAGTCAGCGTGTCAAACTGAGTCGCGATCGCGATCGTCACCGCCAGCACGATCGCGCTTAACGCGATCGCCACCTGACGGACTCGACTGGCGGCGATCGTGGCAGGCAACACCGCCATGAGCAAGGCTCCCACCACAGGTATCCAAATTAAAGCACTGAGCATAGATCAACTGAAGATATAAACGTTTGAGGTCTGAAGCTTAGAGTTTGAGGGGAAGGCTCGGCTAAAAGAACACCCTTAAAACGGGTTCCCACATCGACCAAGTGAGCACAACTCCTAACAGACCCACCCCCAGCAAAATGGTCAGCATATAGGCTTGAGACTGACCCGAAATACTATATTTCAGGCTTTCTCCGCTAAAAATAGAGGCCAATCCTACAAAGTTGACAAATCCATCCACAACGTATTGGTCAAACCAGGCGCTAAATCGCGAAATGGTGCTGACGACCAAGACCACCGTAAAGCGGTAGAAGCGATCGACGTATAAGTCGTAGGCCAAAAAATCTTGCATAAACCGCAGCGGCGCTTGAACGGGTCTAGACCAATTGTGGTTAAACGTCGCCAGCGACCCAGCCACTAGCCCAGTTAACCCCGACCCGATGATCATCAGCGAGCCTTGCCAATTGAGATATCGCCAACTAGGAAGCACCGACAGTGTTTGCATGATCAGGGGAACCGTGAGCGTAAAGATTGTCAGGGTCACCATCGGCACTGCCATCGCCCAAGGCACTTCTGGAGCGCGGCGCGTCTTGGGCATTGGCCCACCGAGAAAGACTAAGCGGTAGATCCGAGTCAGGTTAAAAACCGTCAGCGCATTCACCACAAGAATGACGGCCACCAGCCACGGCTGGCCATACCAAAAATCGTCTACCCCTCTTTGAAAGGCCCAAAAACCGCCCAGAGGAAGGATTCCCACCAGACCCGCAGAGCCGACTAAAAAAGCGCTCGTCGTGGCCGGCATCCGTGACCACAAGCCCCCCATTTCAGTAATATCTTGGCAGCTAGTGGTGGCAATAATTGACCCTGTGCTCATGAACAACAAGGCTTTCGCGACCCCGTGAGCAAACAGCAGCGCTAGGGCAAACCCTGACCAGTTCATACCGACGGCGACGAATACCACCCCTAAATAAGCGCTCGTGGAGTGAGCTAAAGCGCGCTTGATATCGATCTGAGCGATCGCCACCAGAGAAGCCCCGATCGCGGTCATCGATCCCAGAACGATCAGCGCAGTCGAAGCCACCGGAGACAAAACCAAAATCGGCTGGAGCTTAATCAACACGTAGGCACCACAGCCCACAACAACCGAGTTTCTCAAAATCGACGCGGGATTGGGCCCCTCCATCGCTTCATCGAGCCACAGGTGCAGCGGAAACTGGGCGCACTTGCCGATCGGGCCCGCAATCAAGGCCATCCCCAGCAAGCTAGACACCGTAGGAGACAGGTTGGCCGTTTCTGCCCAGTCATATAGCTCAGGAAAATTTAAAGTGCCCGATAGAGTCGAGAGGGTCACAACCCCCATCAGCAGCAGCACATCACCCACCCGCTTGGTTAAAAAAGCATCGCGGGCGGCGGTCACCACTAGCGGCTGGGCATACCAAAACCCGACTAACAGATAGGTTGAAAGAGTTAAAATCTCTAGCAGCGCATAGGTGAGAAACAGCGAATCGCTCAGCGCTAAACCGCTCATTGCGGCCTCAAAAAACCCCATCAGGGCAAAAAATCGAGCTAATGCCCAGTCTTTTTCCATGTAGCCCAAGGCAAAAACCTGTGCCAGCAGACTCAAGCCTGTGATCAGTTCCATAGCCCCAACGCTGGTCGAGGAGATGCCTAGGGCGATCGACAAATCAAGGTCTGCTGCTTTGAGCCAGTGAATGACTAGCTCGTGAGACTCTTGCCCCCAAGTAGCGCTAAACAGCGCCCAGCCGTGGATGCAAGCCAAAACCGTTGTAAAAATATTGAAATAAGCGGCAGGTCTCGGCCCCGTGCGCCGAATTAGCCCCGTTGCCCACGGTAAAGAAAGGATCGCGCCCAGCAACCCATAACAAGGAACCCACCAACTTGTATCAATGAGAAACTGCTGCATCGAACCTGCCTTCACTCAAAAACTTGCCAAAAACACCCCCCAAGCAAACTTGCTCGGTTGGGAACTTCATCAATTTTGATGATTGTTAAAAAATTAGAACGATCTGCCCCGTAAATTTCAGCTTAACGCCTAACGCCCTTAAAAGTACAACGCGATCGTGAGAGAGCGGCAACGGTATCGAAAAACTAACTTTTATGGATAAATGTCACTGATGTACAAGAAAGTTTTCTATAAATAGCGTTGAAAAACGTCTATGATTCTAAAGGCGAAATCTTAAGGCAATCTTCACTATCCACTCGTGGGCCAGTGCTGACTACGAGGAATCGCGGCATAAGAGATTAGTTGAGCTTATGTCTAAAATTTGTAACTATCATCAAGCGTTATATTGTCAAGCGTCAACAACCCCCCTATTCTAAATAGAGAGCACAGTTGAAAAGCCTTGATAAAGCTTGACAAGATGGGTTATCTCGTCAACATTTTTTAGGGTTGGTGTAATTAGTTTCACTTATCAGGAGATCAAGAATGCCGATCGCTGTGGGAATGATTGAGACGCGAGGTTTTCCGGCTGTGGTGGAAGCCGCAGACGCAATGGTGAAAGCTGCTCGGGTCACCCTGGTTGGCTACGAAAAGATTGGGAGCGGTCGCGTGACCGTGATCATTCGCGGAGATGTGTCTGAGGTGCAAGCCTCGATCGCAGCCGGGCTTGAGTCTGTCAAGCGGGTCAACGGCGGAGAAGTGGTATCTACCCACGTCATCGCTCGCCCTGACGGAAACTTGGAATATGTGCTGCCGATTCGCTACACCGAAGCGGTTGAGCAGTTCCGAAGTTAACAGCGCTGGGCTGATTAACTAAAATCTGTTGTGTTTAGAATCTGATTGGAAGGGAGAATTTAACGATGGCTATTGCAGTTGGCATGATTGAAACTCTGGGTTTCCCCGCAGTGGTTGAAGCCGCAGACGCGATGGTGAAAGCCGCTCGTGTCACCCTAGTGGGCTACGAGAAAATCGGCAGCGGTCGCGTCACGGTGATCGTGCGCGGCGACGTGTCAGAAGTCCAAGCATCAGTTGCGGCTGGCATCGAAAACGTCAAGCGAGTGAACGGTGGACAAGTGCTGTCTACTCATATCATTGCTCGTCCTCACGAAAACCTGGAATATGTGCTGCCGATTCGATACACCGAGGCAGTCGAGCCATTCCGTGAGAGCGTCAGCGGCATTCGCCCGCTTAACCGTCCATAACGCCTGATGCAAATTGCCAAAGTTCGCGGCACCGTTGTCAGCACCCAAAAAGAGCCAAGTCTAAGAGGCGTGAAGTTTCTGCTTTTGCAATTTTTAGACGACGCGGGGCAACCGCTTCCCCAGTATGAGGTGGCGGCTGACAACGTTGGAGCAGGGATCGATGAGTGGGTTCTGGTTAGTCGGGGCAGCGCTGCCCGTCAGGTTCCCGGTAGTGAACAGCGCCCTGTTGATGCGGCAGTGATTGGCATTATTGACACGGTGAGTGTCGATAACCGATCGCTCTACAACAAAGGAACGCAATATTAGCGATCGGGCCACGAGTTGCGTAATGGGTTGGGCAAACCTTAACGCATTACGCAATCAACAATGGTGCATTACGCTACGGCTAGTCAGTTCGTCATCAGTCAGCAACAGAATTGAATAGGTGCCCGAAAGTCACGATCGAGTCGTTTCCCTGCGATGGGCCCGATCGCGGCTCAGAAGGCACGGTCAGTTAGGAGAATTTTTTATGGCAGTCCGTAGTTTTGCGGCTCCGCCCACGCCCTGGTCACAGGATCTCGCCGAACCCGACATTCACCATACCGCCTACGTCCACTCCTTCTCTAACATCATTGGAGACGTGAGAGTGGGCGAAAACGTGATGATTGCGCCGGGCACTTCAATTCGTGCTGATGAGGGGCATCCGTTCCACATTGGCGACGACACCAATATTCAAGATGGGGTGGTGCTGCACGGGTTAGAGCAGGGCAGAGTGGCCGGAGATGATGGCGAACCCTATTCAATCTGGGTGGGAGATCGGTCTTCGCTGACTCACATGGCGCTGATCCACGGCCCTGCTTATGTGGGCGACGATTGTTTTATCGGGTTTCGCTCGACAGTGTTTAATGCACGGGTGGGTCATGGCAGTGTTGTGATGATGCACGCGCTGGTGCAAGATGTTGAGATTCCGCCCGGAAAGTATGTGCCTTCGGGAGCGGTGATCACGAGCCAGCAGCAGGCTGACCGCCTACCCAACGTGCAAGAAGCCGATGTTAAGTTTGCTTCACACATTATTCATATCAACGATGCGCTGCGATCGGGTTATCGCTGTGCTGACAATATCGCTTGTATTGCCCCAATCAGAAATGAGATGGCTAACACCCCAATGAATCAATCTACTTCTAACGTTTCTAGCCGCTCTGCCAATGGTTTGGGCAATGGTGGCGTAATTGAGCACGTGCGTCAACTGCTGGCTCAAGGATATCGAATTGGCACTGAGCACGCTGACGAGCGACGCTTTAAGATCAGTTCTTGGAAAAGCTGCGCGACCATTCAGTCTAATCGCGAGTCTGAGGTTTTGTCTGCTCTCGACTCTTGTATGCAGGAGCACAGCGGCGACTATGTGCGGCTAATCGGCATTGACACCAAAGCCAAAAAACGGGTGCTAGAAACGATTATTCAGCGTCCTGGTGCGGCACCCACCAAGCTTTCTAACGGTGCGTCGAGCAGCTATTCGTCCCCGTCTTATAGTTCTAGCAACGGCAATGGCAATGGTCATGCAGCCTCAAACGGCGCGATCGAAGGCTCTGTCGTGGCTCAGATTCGTCAAGTCTTAAGCAAAGGCGGGCGGATTGGGCTTGAGTTTGCCGATGAGCGACGGTTTCAAACCAGTTCGTGGAAAAGCGCGACCGTTCAGGCAACCAACGAGTCGGGAATTTTGGCTGAAGTGCAGGCGTGTATGGCAGATCACGCGGGCGAATATGTGCGGATTATCGGCATTGACCCCAAAGCCAAGCAGCGAGTTTTAGAGTCGATCGTGCAGCGGCCGTCTAGCAAGCAGCATATTTCTGATTCGGCTGCACGACCTGCCCACAATGGAGCGGCGGCGAGCCATAGCGCAGTTCGCACTGATGGCAGCGTTGGCGAACAAGTGCGTCAGTTGCTGTCTCAAGGGTCGGCGATCGGGCTAGAGTTTGCCGATGAGCGGCGATTTAAGATCAATTCTTGGAGCAGCGCGCCGTTGATCCACACGCGATCAGAAGGGGAAGCGATCGCGGCCCTAGAATCGTTTATCGGAGAGCATCGTGGTCACTATGTCCGGCTGGTGGGCGTTGACACTCAAGCTAAAAAGCGAGTGCTAGAAACCGTGATTCATCGTCCTGGCAAAACGCCCGAAACGTCTCTAGTGCTTGATCCTCCGGTCTACGCTCCATCTGCGTCAAAAGGGTTCTCTCCGACCAATTCTGCTCAAGGCAGCCAAAAGCTTAGTAGTGAGGCTCTCGATCAGGTGCGTCAGCTAGTGCGTCAGGGCGCTCGACTGGGCTTAGAATATGCCGATGTGCGTCGCTATAAGGGCGGGGCTTGGCAGACAGGGGCATCGATTCAAGCTAATTCTGAGTCTCAGGCGATCGCCGCTCTTGAGTCTGCGCTGTCTGACTATGCGGGTCACTATGTGCGCTTGGTGGGCACCGATCCTAAGGCAAAGCGCCGCCTAGTTGAGCTTGTGATTCAAAAAGCTGGAAAGTAACTTGTTTTGGAGTTTGAGTTTTGGGTTGCCCGTCAATTTAAAGCTCTGACTCTAAAACTCAAAATTTTGAACGATGCACTTTTTGCCGCTGCAACTATGTCCGATCGACACTGCCCATTATCTGATTAGTGGCGATGTCACCATTCACGAAGGGGTCACGATCGCGCCGGGTGTTTTGCTGCTTGCAGACCCTGGTAGCCAGATCATCATTGGCGCTGGAGTCTGCATTGGCATTGGCTCAGTTTTGCGCGTCCACGAAGGCATTCTGAACGTCGGAGCGGGGGTGAGCCTAGGGGCAGGCGTTTTGCTCGTGGGTCAGGTGACGATCGGCGATCGGGCCTGCATCGGCGCAGCCACCACAATTTTAGAGAGCGTCATTGCTGCGGGGGCGCTGGTTGCGTCGGGTTCTCTCGTGGGCGATCGCAGCCGTCCCCTAGACGCTCTTCTCAAAAAGACGTTGCTCAAACTCAAGCAGCACCCGTGGTGGATGGGCCTCCCGATCCCTGGAGTGAGCCTCAAGCTGCTTCTGAGCCAGAAGCCTTACCCGAAGAGCTACCCGCCCCAACTCCGCCTCCTGAGCACGCATCGTCTGAACCAGACCCGGCGGCGATCGCCAATGTTTATGGACAGTCTTATGTGAATAATCTTCTCGTCAAGCTGTTTCCTCAAAATCAAAGGAATGGTTCATAAAACCGGAATTGGCAAAAGGATACAGCGCGCCATGCCCATTGCCTGGACTTCAGACAACGAGGTTTAATCTTTGATCGCTCTCCCTCAGATCAGCAGCCAAAACAGGACTGAAGAGCTTTACAGACCCGTTAAGATTGAAGGTATAAGAACTGCCCTGTCACCCTTTCGCTGATGAATCGTCTAGACAGATTTACTGATATGGCCCTGGGCCTTGTCTCTACCGAGAGCTTTCCGGCGATCGTGGGCATTGCCGATATGATGCTCAAGTCCTCAGATGTGACGCTGGTGGGCTACGAGAAAACGGGCGGAGGATTCTGCACCGCCGTGGTGCGGGGTGGCATTTCAGATGTGCGGCTAGCAGTCCAGGAAGGGATCGATCTCGCCGCTCAGTTTGGGCAAAAAGTTTCTACTCTCGTTGTGCCGCGCCCTCTGGCAAACCTAGAAGCAGTCCTGCCGATCGGCACCAAACTCGCCGAGCTTGCCAAAGGCCGACACGGCAATCCGTTTCGCAATCAGGCAGTGGGTCTGCTCGAAACGCGAGGCTTTCCGGCCATGGTGGGCGCAGCCGATGCGATGCTCAAATCTGCCGATGTGACGCTAACGGCCTACGAAACGATCGGGTCAGGGCTATGCACCGCTATTATTCGCGGCACGATCGCCAACGTCGCTATGGCGATCGATGTGGGAATGCAGGAAGCCGAACGCATTGGTGAACTGCACTCGGTGATGGTGATTCCTCGGGCCCTCGAAGATTTAGATCAAACTCTGCCCCTGGCAAGCTGTTGGATCGAAGAGTTGCAGCCCTTGCGCCTCCCGATCGAACTCAGAGAAACCGAAAAAGAATTGGTCGCCCTGCCAGAGCTTCAGCAAGAGCTTCAGGCTCTAGCCCCCACTCAGAGCAGCCTGCAACTGCCCGAATCTCGCCAACCCAAAGCCGATGACTTGTTAGAATTCTCAATGCAAACCCCTCAAGAAGAGTTGCTAGAAAATTCGCCGCCGCCTGAACCTAAAACCCTGAGTCAGCCGCCAGAAGAATCTTGATCAAAAAGCAGCGTTCTGTGAAAAGCAATTTATAGGCGGGCATCCTAAACTCACACACCTACACCACCCACTCTGACTAATGGCGGATCAATATGCTCCGATCGTGGGTCAGCTAGAGCAGGATGCAAATGCTGTCCGAATTAAAAAGCTGATTCTATACGCCTGCAAAAACTGGTGGGAGAATGATCTCGATCGCCTGAATGTCATCAGCTTGCAAAACCTGGTGCAGGAGTTGCGCTATCTCAATCCCACGCTAGAGCATCTGCAATATAAGCTAAACCTTTTGGTGGGCACCCTCAGCAAACAAGACGAATATCTGCAAGTCGCCAACACGATTATCGAAAATCTAGCAGGGTTATATAGAACGGCGGCGGCGATCGAGAAACCCACGATCAATGCCAATCCGCTCGACGGCATTGGGGGCGAGCTACAGACCCAGATCACCCAGGCTTTAGAGCAGGAAGCAAACTCCGGCCGCATCAAAAAACTAATGATCTGCGCGGCTCGCAAATGTTGGGAAACCGACCCGATTAAAGTTGCCCAAGCAGACATCAAAAACCTAGTGAGTGACTTAGCTCATCAATATCCCACGATCGAAAGCCTGCAAATCGGGCTGGCCGCGATCGTCAAAAGTCTCAACAAGCCGACGGAATATGCCCCGATCGCCAACATGATTTTGCGAGAAATGGGCAAGCTCTATGTGCAAGCAGACGAGGTTCTTCTTTCAGAATCGGCGCATGATCAGTGTTCTCAAACTCCCAATCAGCCGACCCAAACTGCAGATTCCACCGTCAGCCTTTTTGACATCCGCCTAGAGATCATCAAGTTTGCTAACCCTCTGCGGGCGAAAATTTTGCTGTTTTCTCTGCTCTACTATCCCTTCATGGGCAAAGAACAGGATTGGTCAAACCTAAAACTCTACAGTTTAGAAGGGCTGCTTCGCAGTGTCACTGCCGTCTCCAGCTCTTTAGAAGGGTTGAAAGTCAAGCTCGAAGAAATGGCCCACTGTTTAAGCCCAACCGAAGACTATCTCGAAGTCGCCAGCGTGATCTTTAAAAGCATCAAACCTGGTTATGCCGAGCTTCAACAGCAGCAGCAAGCCTCGGAAACCAGTGCGGCTGACATCACACGGGCAGACTCAACGCAAGTTTTGATTGCTCCCCCGCCATCCATTTCAAGGGTCGAAAAGAGAGCATGATGAATAGTGAAGATCTACTAAAGCGCTATGAATCGGGAGAGATGAATTTCGCTAGGGAAAACCTGAGTGGAATCAATCTGACGGGAGCAGATTTAATTGGAGCAAATTTATCCCATGCAGATCTGCACCACTCGATTTTAATTTTTGCCTATCTGAACCGATCGAATCTCAACCATGCCAACCTCAAAGGCACCAAACTGTGTGGCGCAAATCTTAGCCAAGCAGACTTGATCAACGCCAATTTGCGCGATGCCGATCTCCACGGAGCGATTCTCTATGGGGCTGATTTGCGCGGGGCTGACCTGGGTTTAGCAACGTTACTCGATGCAAATTTTAGAGAAGCCGATTTGCGAAACGTCAATTTTAGCGGCGCAGATCTGCGAGGAGCTTGCTTGCGTGGGGCTAATTTGCGAGAAGAAAAACGCGCCTATCGGGGGGCAAACCTGCGGGGGGCTGACTTGCGGGGGGCTGATCTGCGCGGGGCAAACCTTGCCGGGGCTGACCTGAGTCGAGCCAATCTCACCGGAGCCAATCTCAGCGAAGCTAGTCTGCGAAGTGGCGACCTCACTGAGGCCAATTTGACTGACGCGACGCTCAACGGGACGTTTTTGACCGATGCGGTTTTGACGGAGGCAAACTTTAGCCAGGCCAAATTACGCAACAGCAAACTCAATCGCGCCCAGTTAAATAACGCAAACTTGTCAAGCGCTGATTTGACCGATGCCAACCTCAGTGATGCAACGATGCACAAAACCAATCTGCAAGGGGCAAACCTGACCCGATCGCGCCTCAACCGCGCCGAGTTTAATCATGCCAATCTTCGAGAGGCAGTTTTGGTAGAAGCTCTGTTAATCAAAGCTTATTTAGGTCGAGCCGATTTACGCGATGCTGATTTGCGCGGCGCAAACTTAGCCGGGGCAGAACTTAGCAGCGCCCTATTAACCGGAGCCATGCTGCAAGGAGCCACGCTACCCGATGGCAGCATAGAACCCTCTTGACTTGAGACTATCCACTAGTTAGAGCAATTCACTCGCCGGGGTTAGCGACTGCCAAACTCTAAATCTCGTCGGCCCTCTAGCGCACGGGCCAGTGTCAACTCATCGGCATATTCTAAATCGCCGCCCATCGGCAGACCAAAGGCGATCCGCGTCACTCTGGTAAAGGGCTTGAGCAAATGACCCACAAACAAGGTTGTCGTCTCACCTTCTACACTGGGGCTGATCGCCAGAATTACCTCGTCGATCTTTTGCTGACTGACTCGTCTCTGCAACGCATGAATATTTAGCTGGTCGGGGCCGATGCCATCGATCGGGGAGATCAGCCCACCCAAAACGTGATATTTCCCGCGATATTCACGGGTTTTTTCTAACGCGATCACGTCTCTAGAGTCAGCAACAACGCAAATCGTGCTGCTGTCGCGGTTGGGAGCGCGGCAGATATCACAGACAGGTTCAGCCGACAGGTGAAAGCAGACCGAACAGAAGCCGACTTGCAGCTTGGCTTCTACGAGGGCTTGAGCGAGGGCTTTGACTTCTTCTTCGGGGCGCTTGAGAATGTGGAGCGCTAGCCGTTGGGCAGTTTTTGGGCCAACACCAGGGAGATGTTGCAGGTGCTCAATTAAACGAGCGAGGGGGCGTGTGTAAACCGTGATCTTTCCTCCGATTCTGTCCAGATCCTAGCGCATTAGGGCAAGGGTTTGCCTAACCAGGAGGCCACGTCATTGGGCGACCCCCAAGGATATGCAAATGCAGGTGATTAACGGTTTGTCCGCCCTCTTCGCCTGTGTTAATCACGACGCGATAGCCGTTGGTGAGTCCGACTTGTTGGGCGACTCGCTTTGCCGTTAGCAGCAGGTGCCCCATTAAAGCGTGGTCTGGAGAGTCTGCGTCTGAGAGTTTAGCGATCGCTTGTTTAGGAATCACCAAAATATGCACAGGCGCTTGGGGATTTACGTCACGAAAGGCCAAGGCGAGATTGTCTTCATAAACAATATCGGCCGGAATCTCTCTGCGGATGATCTTGCCGAAAATAGTGTCGTTAGTTTCGCTCATGGCAAATGGCTGGGTGCGATCGCTCTCGTGTCAAAAGCGGTGTGACTCTGAAATCATGCCATGAAACGGGTTAGAGAGAAGGACTAAGATCAGGCAATCTGAAGATTATCGGACTTCAAGACGAACAAACTTATAGTACAATTGATCTAAATTAATTTTCTTTTTATGACAACAACACTCACAATTTCTGGGAAGGTGATGGGTAAAACTCGCCCGGCTTTTGCCAGTTGGGAATTGTCTTTACCAACGGAGTTGAGTGACGGAGAGATGACCCTACGATCGCTGCTCACTCATATTGTTCAAGCTGAGGTCACAGCGTTTGAAGCTCGTCAGAGTCAACGGCGACTGTTAACAGTTTTAAGTCCTGATCAGATTCAACTCGGTGTAGAACACGGCAAGATTGACGCGGGTGGCAGTGAGCTAGATCAAGCCGTTGATAGTCAAACCGCCGTGGATAATGCACTGCAAGCGTTTGTGGATGGACTGTATTTTGTGTTTTTAGAAGACGAGCAGATCGAAGATCTGGAGACGCGGGTCAGACTAAAAGCCCGATCGCAGTTGCTTTTTTTGCGGTTAGTTCCGCTCGTCGGTGGGTGATTGGGAAGGCTAAAGGGTGATCTGCTGCGTTGTTTTTGTAGGAGCCTTTGAAAAATGCTGAATCATGAAGTTGCCCAAGCTCAACTGAAGCAGGTTTATGACAAAAATTGGCGATCGCTACGACTTCAACACATAGCGGACTTGCCTGACTCGATGCGCCCGATCGCTTATGGGTTGTTAGGTTGTGATGCACAGGGTCATTCGTCAACAGACTATCAGTTAGTTCATAAGTACCGAGAAACCGCGCTGCAACAGTTGGACAGTGTTGACGATCTCACACCGATTTTTAATGGTTTGTTCCCCAAGTTTGGCGCGATCGTGGCGGCGGCTTGGCATCATCATGCTCAGTTGCCCTACCAATCGGGCTATAGTCGGCGATCGTTTCGCGCTCCGCATCACCCGCAGTTTCAGCAAAGTAGGAACAGTTGGCTCCAAATTCTGATTGAGACAGTCGAGGGATATGATCAAGATCTAGCGTGGTTTGCAGCTTGGGTTCCTTATCTGCGAAGGGGCATGGATGCGTTTGGGATCTTGTTTGCAGCCGCAATTGATCAAGGCGATGAGCCAGGGCAACGCATTACTCAAATTTTGCTCGACTCGGCTCAAGGAGAGCATGAGATTGGGGCAATGGGGCGGCATATTACTCGTGGGTTGCTGGTAGCCAATCGACCCGAAGGCTGGGAGTTTGTTGAGCGGTTGTTGTTAGCCGCGCAGCGACAAGAGGGTTTGCGACAAACAATTTTAGAAACAATTGATGAAGCCCACCCGATCGCCTTTGAGCGAATGCTAAAGCTGATTGTGGCCGAGAATCTAACTCGATTTAGTGCCGTGATTCGGGCGATCGATGTCTGGTTTGGCTTTGGCTTAGAGTCGCTCAACGAGAAGCTAGCTAAACAAATTTTGACTCAAGTCAGCGAGTTGTTGGGCGACGAAACAGTTCGGCAAGCTGCGTTAGAGAGTTCTAATCCGCAAACGGTTTATTTAGCACTCTGGAGTTTTGGGTTTAGAGACGCGATCGCGGCCATCAATATCGCGGTTCCTCTGTTGCAACGTTCTGAACCGACTCATCGCTTTGTTGCCGTTCATTTCCTAACTCAGTTAGACGTGACACCAGCGCGATTAGCCTTGATAGAGGCGGTTAACGATCCAGATTTGCGGGTTGCAACTCATGCAGTTCAGGCATTTCGCTACTGTTCAGATGAGGTGATGAAGATCTCTGAAGTATTTGAGCAATTAGAGAACAATTTGCTGCGGTTTCCTGAAAAGCCGAAAATTGCTACGATCGTGTGGGACTGGATACGACTGGAATCAAGCCAGGAACTGGTTGCAACCGCGATGGTGAATCATTTAGGAACCCGATCGCCAAAACGATTAATTCCATTTTTATCAGTCATGGATGCGTATAAACGTCAGGAAGTGGCGCAATTGTTGGCAGCCGTGCAGCCGTGGGATGCAGAGATTCGAGAGACGCTGTTTAGGCTAGTTGGCGATGCTAGTCAGTGGGTGCGACAAGCTGTGATTAGACTATTGCATCAATGCACGATCACGATCGCCGAAAGCACTCTAGTTGAACAGTTGATGACCCGCAAAGCCAGTGATCTGCGGCGCGGGATTTTAGGATTGTTGCTCAATCAACCTGATGAACTAGCGATCGCGTCTGCCCAACGACTGTTGGCAGCCAAACAAGCCCCCCAGCGACAAGCCGGATTGGAACTGTTGCGCGAGTTGGTGTTGAGTCAGAGAACGGTTGACCCTTGTCGCCAGCTAGCGATCGCTTATCAGGCGCAGCGATCAAAACCAACGGTTACTGAAGAACAATTGTTGACAACTATCCTAGAACCTGAAACGAAAGCAGCCACCTTAACCGACGCGCTAGGGTTAGTGGCTGTGGAGGAATTAACCCCGATCGTTACTCCAGAACCGACTTCACCCGTTAGGTTTAGCACACCTGCGTCAATGGCTTGCTTAGTAGCCCTAGACCAACTGATTCACCAACATCGCCAAACCCCAGTCAGAGTCAAGACCTGGCAGGGTGAAGAAGAAGATCTGCTGGGAAACCTCAATTGGGGATTTTCGGATATTGATCCGCATTTATCTCGATCGGAAAACGTTGCGAATTTGCCTTTGAGCGACGTTTGGGAAAATTGGTGGCAACAGCGAACTCCTGAATTACGCGATGACGACGAGTTAGAGTTATTTCGAGCGATCTCGCCAGCGTTAGAACACCGTGATCAAGATGACTTATCTGATGTAGAAGATCAAGAGATCTTGAATTCCCTCCAGATCACTCTTGAGAACTTAGTAGAACCTTTGTTTGAATCTCTTCAGTATCCCTATATCGTTCGCTCGATTGTAAAATGGTTAATCTACTTGCATCCCCCTCAGAAATCATCGGAGTTCATCTTAAACGCGATCGCTCAGATTCTCCAGGTCATTCCGATTAGCGACCTCTCAACTCATCCCGAATGGCACAATAACCATTACTGGGGATTTCGCAATCGAGTTAATGGATTTATCACTGCATGGATTCGTCATGCCCAAGTCTATGAGTTCTTAATTTCCGAAGACCAGCAGCAAGTTTATCGAGTGCGATGGTGGCAGTTAGCGTGTTGGGTCGATCGTTGGGTGCCGTCTCACTATGCAATCACAACTCTGTGGGATGTTTATAGAGCTTATCAGGCTGGAGAAGCAAAAGAAGCGGATCTGATTTTTCATCTAGTCGGCGCACCAGAACCCGATCGAGCCGCGCATGACTTGACCCAGAGCAGCCTTGCTGAGGCAAAAGCAACCTTCAGAACTAGTTTCTTAGAGCTAGCTGAACTGACTCGACGCAAACCACAAGCTCACTACGAAGCCTTTTCGTACTTGTTTGAAATCGCCGATCGGGTTCGGCAGCGCATTCTTGCTGTTGAGCTTCAGCGAGGTGACTTTCCGACGGCCGCTTCGAGTGCAGCGTGTGCTCTACGATCGCTCACCGGAATTCCTACCGTGATCCAACTGATTCAAGCACTCGGATCAGAAAAACCAGTCCGGGGCTATAGCTATAACAATCTCAGCAAAGCGGCTGTGTTGAGTCATTTAATGCGCGTCAGTTTTCCGGCTTCAGATGACACGCCAGAGGAGTTTAAACAGCGCGTAGTTTCTGCCCAAATTTCTGATGAGAAGCTTATTCAGTTTGCTTTCTATGCGCCGCAGTGGGTGAACTATGTAGAGCATTCATTAGGCTGGGCTGGCTTTGCAGATGCTGTGTGGTGGATTCACGCTCACACTAAAGACACTAGCTGGTCAGTTGAGCCAGATATCCGCGAAACTTGGGCGGCTCAAATCAGCGAACGCACGCCGCTCTCAAACCAAAGTTTAATGGATGGTGCAGTCGATGTTGCCTGGTTTTTGAGCCTTCGCAAGCGGTTAAAAAAGGAACACTGGCAGCAGATCTATGAGATGGCGCAATTTGCATCAAGCGGAGCCGGACATCAGCGCGCAAAGCTATTTGCAGACGCGATGCTCGGCAATCTTGACGCTGGAGAGGTGCGCGATCGCATCACCCAAAAACGCCACCAAGATGCAGTTCGCGCTTTGGGATTGTTGCCCCTACCCAAGGGCAAAAAACGCGGGCCAGAATTACTCGATCGCTATCAATTGCTGCAAGAGTTTCTGCGATCGGGCAAAGCGTTTGGCTCTCAGCGTCAAGCCAGCGAAAAACTTGCGGTTGAAATCGGTCTAGAAAATCTAGCCAGAACAGCAGGTTTTGTCGATCCTCAACGGCTGCAATGGGCGATGGAAGCGGCGGCTGTTGCTGATCTTGTGGGTCAGGCGCAAACCATTACAATCGACTCCACAACGGTGAGTTTATCGATCAGCGCGATCGGAGAACCCGAAATTGCAGTTTCTAAAGCTGGAAAACCTCTAAAAGCGATTCCTGCCAAACTCAGGAAAGATCTCCAAATTCAGGCTCTCACTAGCCGGAAACAAGACATCATCAAACAAGCGTCTCGAATGCGAATTTCGTTAGAGAAAGCGATGTGTCGTGGCGATCGCTTTAGCGTTGACGAATTGATTCAGCTTTGCAATCATCCAGTACTGGCACCGATGTTGAGCCAACTGATTTTAGTGAGCGATCCGACAGAGTTTGGCAACACCGATCGTGACCTTGGCTATCTGGAGCAGACTGGATTACGTCACCATGACGGAACTCTTCGAGCCATTCAATCCGACACGCTCCAAATTGCTCACCCTTACGATTTGCTGCGCTCTAACGAGTGGACTTTGTGGCAGCAGGATTGTTTTAATCAGTCGCGTGCTCAACCCTTTAAACAAGTGTTCCGTGAGCTATATGTTTTGACTGCCGCCGAGCAATCTGTAACCGGGTCGCGCCGCTATGAAGGGCATCAGGTCAACCCGCGACAAGCGATCGCGCTATTTGGGCAACGCGGCTGGATTGCCTCACCCGATCAAGGTGTGCGCCGCACCTTTCACACAGAAGGGTTAATCGCAGAAGTAGACTTTCTGAATGGAGCATATACACCGCTGGAAGTGGAAGGATTAACGATCGCAGAGGTGCGCTTCTATCGCCGCGATGAATGGAAACCCTTACCTTTAACCGACGTTCCTCCCGCTTTGTTAAGTGAGGTGATGCGAGATTTAGATTTAGTCGTCAGTGTGGCCCATCAGGGCGGTGTCGATCCCGAAGCGACGGCCTCGACCGTAGAGATGCGATCGACCTTAGTGCGAGAAACCTGTCGCTTGCTGAAGCTCTCAAATGTCCAAATTCAGAGCCAGCACATTCTCATTGAGGGGCACTTAGGAAGCTATTCAATTCACTTGGGAAGTGCGATGGTTCACCGTCAGCCTGGCGGAGCGCTTTGCATTATTCCAGTCTCTTCTCAGCATCGCGGTCGCATCTTTCTGCCGTTTGTTGATAATGATCCAAAAACCGCAGAAGTGATTTCTAAAGTGGTGTTGCTCTCAAAAGACAAAGAGATTCAAGACCCAACTATTTTGGAGCAAATTCTTTAAGCACAAAAGCTCGATCGTCACTCTACTGCTAGGCTGTCAGCACTGGAGAGTTTAATGGGCAACACGATCGTAAACACAGACCCGACCCCAACTTCAGACGTTACCGAGATTGTTCCTTCTAGTCGCTTGACCAACAGATCTACGATCGCTAACCCCAGCCCGGTGCCGTCAGGAGTTGAACCCGCCTTAGAGGGCAGCCCTCTAAAAAAGGGATCAAAAATTCGGGATTGAATGTCTGGTAAGATGCCAACCCCCGTATCGATGACCTTCAGGGCCCATTGATCCGCGTCTAAGGCACAGCACTCTAGCGATACGCGACCCGTTTGCGTATAGCGAATGGCATTGCTCATCAGGTTAATCAAAATCTGTTGCAGACGAAAGGAATCAGTCCACACGGGCGGAAAGTCAGGAGTGCAGTCCCATGAAATGTGTAGGGTTTGCGCGTCGGCTAACGGCTGCACCACTTCGAGCACAGACTGAATCACCGATCGCACATCTATCCACTCTAACCGAAGCTCAATAGTGCCCGTCTCATGGCGAGAAAGCTCTAGAGCATCATTGATCAATCGCAGCAAGCGGCGACCATTTCGCAGCACCCGATCGATATGCTCCAAACTAGGAACAGAATCTTTTAACGGTTCGCGGCGCTGCTGGTTTAAAAATAATTCTGAATAGCTGATAATCGAGCTTAGAGGCGTTTTTAATTCGTGAGCGAGGTGAGATAAATTGACTTGACTAGCCCGAATTAATCGACTCAATTCTTGATTATTTAAAATCAATTGACTTTGCAGGTTTTCTAGCTCATGCAATCGTTCTTGCATATAGCTTTTAAAGCACTGCGCGATCGCTTCATCGACTACTTGATCAATCAGCACCATGATCTTAAAGACTTCTTCTGGCGTTGTTTTAACTAAATCTGCCCGAAGATTTTTAAAGATCGTCGATCGCAAAAGATGATATTCTCGTGCGATCTCAGCCGCATCAAACCCCTGCTCGGCTCTAACAGACCCATGAACCAAGCTTTCACGAACCACTGCCTGAGTGTCACTCACGGCTGATTGCGATAAAATCGTCACCAGCGCCTTGAGAACCATGGGAATATGATTTCTGATCGCCGATCGTGGCAGTGAATCAGCACTTTTGATCTGACGATCGGCAGAAACCGACTCTACCCACTGTTGAGTAATGATCTCGATCTTTTCCTTCAGAAGTTGACTTAGATTCAGCATGGTTGTAGCGGGGTCTATTAGAAATCGAAGGGTCAAATCATCAACCCCGCGCCTGTTTAAGCAAGAGAGGCTTGAGTGCGACGCTGGAGCAAATCTCGAATCGAGGCTTTCTCTAAAATGCCAACTAGCACCCCATTATCTCGGACAACGGTTAACGCAGGCAACTGCTTTTCTTCTAGGAGCTTCACCACTTCTAGCAACGGTTGACCCGATGCGACTGTCAGCGATGGCTCGATCGGCTTCATTAAATCCTTCACCTGAGTGTCAATCCACTGCTCGACCGATCGGGTTTGCAAAGCCTCGATCGCGATCTCTCCGACCAGTTGCCCCTCTGGGTTAGTCACTAAAAATTTACGCCAATTGTCACGGCTCAAAATTTGTTGATCGGCAAACTCTCTAAGCGAAAGCTGATCAGACACGATCGGGCTATTGGGTGCCACAGCATCGGCCGCAGTCAGTCCTAAAAACTGTTCTTGAATTTTGGCAGACTGTCCGGCTCGGCCTGCATTTTGCAACAAGAACACCCCAATCAACAGATTCCAAACATTGTCAAGACTGCCTGAGATGAAAAATGGCAGCAGCCCAGACGCGATCGCGACCCAGCCAAAAAGCTGCCCCACCCGACTGGCAAACGTGACTCCTTTATAAGGGTTGCCTGTCACCTTCCAGACCAGTGCTTTGAGAATGTTGCCTCCATCTAGCGGCAGCCCCGGAATCAAGTTAAACAGAGCCAGCGCCAAATTAACAGAAGCCAATAAACCCAGAATCGCCGTCAGTGGAGTGGTGGCTCCGGTTGCTATCGTCAAACTCAACAGCCCAAACAGCAGCAGGCTAACCACTGGGCCCGCGATCGCCACCCAAAACGCTTCGCCAGGGGTTTTTGATTCTTGGTCGAGGCTAGCCAGTCCTCCAAATAAAAACAGCGTGATTGACTGCACCCCGATCCCTTGACGCAGCGCAATAAAACTGTGTCCCAACTCGTGCGCTAGCACTGAAGCAAACAATAGGAGTGAAGTCACTAAACCCAACAGCAGAGGCACGCCACTCGTTAACTCTGGAAATTGAGCCGCAATGCCGCCGCTATAGCTCCAGGTGAATAATCCCAGCACTAAAAACCAAGACGGGTTAACGTAAAAAGGAATGCCAAATAGAGAACCGATGCGAATATTGCCGTTCATACAGCGACCTCTGAGATAGAGCGTTCACGCTTGATTGATGTCTTTAGTGTAACGAAGTGTGAATAGTTTCTCAGGTTGCTGACGGGGTGAAAGCCGTCTGATATTCGTTCGGTTGGCGGCGAGAAATCAGTTCAGTCTGGCCCTTGGCAAGATATGATAGCAAAGGAGTCAACAGAAGCAACCCATGGTAGAACGTCCCATCAAGAAATCTGAGCGGCCGGCCGAAAATTCGTCTGAGGCCCCTTCCCAAACCTCAGATTCTAAGCCTTCTGCTCCCTCAAAGCCCCAGCGCTCATCAGGTTCATCCAGTTCATCCGAACGCAGCGACGATCGTCCATCTGGGCGGAGCAATGACCGTTCATCAGGCAGAGGCAAAAGAGGCTCTCAAGACGATGAACCCAGACAGATGACAAACCCGGCTTTGATGCGGGGGCCAAAACCTGTGAAGGCTCCGATCGCCCCTGAACCTCAGCCAGACGCGGGCGCTGAAGAAGAAACTACCGCAGACGCGATCGCAGAAACCTCCGACGCATAGCGGAGTCCTGCGTTTCTGAGATGGATTTGATCGCTCCCCTCAATTGCACTCTCTAGCCTTGGCTAAAGGGTGCATTGTTTTAGGATTTTCTCTGGTGATCGCCCTAACTTTCTACGGGGTGGCTCGAAGCAACCTCTTTGGGTTTTTGTTCTGGCTTTTCGGCGATCGGGCTAGTTTGAGCAACCACGGCATGATCGGCTGACGCGACAATCAATGGGGTGGGCGATCGTAGGGCCACCAGCGCACTCTTAATCACCACCGCAGTCGGCACCGCAATCACAACGCCTAACAGACCACCGACTCTTGCCCCCGTCAAAATCGCCAAAAATACCCAAACTGGGTTTAAGCCCGTGACGCTGCCAATCACTCTGGGGGCAATCAGATTTTCGACAATCTGCTGCACGATCAGCGCGGCGATCAACACCTCAACACCGACTCCAATATCTCGCAGCGCCACCAAGAGCGTCACCAGCGCAATGCCCACCGAGCCGCCAAACGGCACCAGCGCCATCGTGCCGATCGTCAGCCCAAACAGCAACCCAAACGGCACCCGCATCACGAGAAAAATAATCGTTAGGGTCGAACCCATCAACGTCGCTGAAATCAGTTGCCCAAAGAAAAAGTTCTGAAAGCTGAGGCGCAGCGTTTGAGAAAAGGGTTGACGAATAGGGGTGGGCAGCCACTCGATCAGACTTTGCCAGAGCAGATCGCTATGCTGCAAAAGATAGAAGGTCAGCACCAGCGTCAACAGAAAATCGAGCAAGCTCGTCACGGTAAACACAGCGAGATTTAAGACTTCGCCCGTGATGCCCTGAAGAGAACTTTTAAGGCGATCGGTGATCTGTTCTGCCAAGATATCTAAATTGATCGGAAACCCGGCACTCTCGATCTGGTCATTGAGCAAAAATAGCTGTCGTTGCCCTGAGTCAAACCATTCGGGCAATCGCAAGACTAGCTGTTGGGCTTGCTCGATCGCTAGGGGCACCAGCGTCACGCCCAACCCCAAAAAGATTGAGAGCGTGAACAGAAACACAACGATCGCGGCTCGGCCGCGGGTCGCGCCATGAGCCTGCATAAAGCTCACCGGGTAGTTAAGCAGGAACGTCAGCAGCGAAGCCGCAATTAAAATCACCAGCAGCGAGTGGAAATAGTCGAAGATCGACGAAATCGCCCAAGCGTTTAGAACCAACAGAGGGGCCACCAGCCCGATCGTCACCGCACGGGCGACCGGAGTCATCAAATTCCACCAGTTGAGCAGTTTGTTGCTTTTGTGCATATTGCAGCCAAAAATAACAGTGACTACTCGAAAATTTCGAGAGTCTTCATCATTATCCCCTGCTGGCTGCATCTAGTTCATCTTCCTTCGTTGCGATTCTTCATGAACGACCTTGATTCTCTCGAAAATCAGGATATTCAACACCTGAAGTTATTTCTCTATCTGCTGCCTGTGTTTGGCTTTTTTCCGGCGCTGTGGACGCTCTATCGACACAAAGGCACCCGGACAGAACGATCGCTGAGTCGTTTGGTGATCAAACTGGCCTTGGGCTGGCTGGTCGCCTATTTTTTATTGGGAGCCGGAGCCACGACTGCTGACTCGCTGCAACTCCCTTTGCTGTTGACGAGCAGCCTTCTGACTTCGGGCTATTTTTTGGTGAATTTGTGGATGATGGTGCAGCTATGGCGACGCAAAGCGATTGATCTGCCGCTCTTGGGGCGAGTTGGCCGAATGCCTTAATGACGTTGGCGGCTTGTCAAGGCTTGGTGCAAATGGCTCATGTCTAAAGTCGCAGAGGCTTCTGCGGCCGCAAAAAAGGCAGCAGACCGCGCGATCGCTCCAATCTCTCCACCCGTCAGAGCAAATTTAGCCAACTCATGCCAATCGATGTCCTTTAAAGGAACTTGGGGCGGAAAAGCCTGCTGCCAGAGTTTTAATCGAGAAGCCCGATCGGGTAATGGAAAATGCAGCGTTTGCTGAATCTGCGATCGGATCGTCTGTTCCATAATCGGAAGTCGCTCGACACTCAACAGAGTCAGGCGACGGCGCGATCGTCGGGCTGCCAAAAATTGATCGATTCCAGCCATGGGAGACGTTCTGCTCAACCCAATCCCAGCCGACTTGATCAAGAGAACGGTGGGATCTTGGTGGGCAATTTTCCCCATCCAGTCTAGGTGCTCTGAGGGATTTAATTCTGCTAAATCAATCTGCACCAGTGAGGTGTGGAGCGCCTGAGCGATCGCACGAGCCGCAGTCTGTTTGCCCGTTCCGGTTGGGCCGACGAGCAGCGCCACGATGCCAGGATGTTGTGCCGCGCCTAAACTCTGGAACTCCCACGTTTCATCCACTTGAGCACCAAACTGCATCTGATGACAAAGATGTTTAAGGTCAGCCAGCAACCGCTCAGACAGCACCAACCTTTCAAAATCTGTTGAGAAATCTGACCCAGCCAGAGGGTGAACTTGAAGACGGCGAACTCCATCGCTTAAGAGCAGATCGACCCAGCGATCGCAGAGTTTGATCGAGCGATTCAATAACGGTGTGGTCGATGAGAGCAACTCAATCAGTTGATTTTGCAGCAGCGGACTGGAGGGCAGGAGGCTCGATCGGGCGGCTCTCCATTCAGGATCGGTGCGACAAAACAGCCGCAGCGCCAGATCGACATTAGGCAGATCAGCGCGCTCAGAGTCTTTGCCCTGCAAATAGCCATAGAGTTGGGCATAGCGGCGATGCACTTCGGGTGCGAGGCCCATTAAAATTAGGTTTTTCTCAAAGGGAGTGAGGCTGAAGCGATCGCACAAAGCAGGCAGCGCCAGTTCTATGCCTTGCTGCTGGCTAGAGCGAATTCTGGCTTCCATCTGCTGCTGATAATTGCCCTTTGACTCCGAAGGGTTCGCTTTTCGCGCCTCAACCGGAGAGTCGTAAGCGATCGGTCCCTCTAAGCTAACCAGCCCTTTCCACCAGTGGCTAGTCACACGATCGGCGGCGGTTTTAGCGACGCGATCGAGTTCTTTCGTCTCTTTGCGCTGTCGGGCTACGGCGGTTAACAGCAGCCGTTCTAGCCAGTTAAGTTCAACTTTTAGATAAGCCCAATTGTCTAAAAAAGGTTCGGTTGGCATCTCCCCCTATGGTGTCCTTAACTCGCGAATAAACTCTAGCGGCAAGCCATCGGCATCGGCAATAAACGTGACTTCGTAGACCCGATCGCCAATCATCTGCTGAGTCGGCTCTAAAAGCACTTTTAACGGCACATCCGCAAAACGGCGTTTTAACTCGTCTAACCAGCGCGGTAGACTATCAGTGGCTTGAGTCAAATCAAACGACAGATGATAATAGCCCACGTAGTGCTCATCTCCAAAGGCATCGGCAGCCGGGTGTGGCTCAGGAATCTGCACAAGCTCAATGCGTCCCCCCAACCCTGTCATCCAGCAGGCCAGGGTGTAGCCCGTGGTAAATCGTTCTTCGATCGTGAAGCCAAGCTGCTCATAAAACGCGATCGCTCGAAAAATATCAGCCGTCCGAATCGAAGCGTGGTGCATAACAGGCAGGGTACGATCGGGGTTCTCAACTAGACCCTAAAACTTTTTATTCAAACAATCGAAAATAGGGATATCTGACAGGCGCTCCGGGTTCTTTTTCTAAATCGAAGTTAATCACATCCCAGCACGGCTCATCTTTGGGGTCGGGGCTAAACTCCACCGTCAAGCCATAGAGTCGCGGCTTTGGGGAGTCGCTCTGACCCCGCCAAGGAGTGCTGCGCTCAAGATAAGTGCTGATCAAGTCTTGATAGCGCTGGGCAATGATCACTTTTGTGGCCCGATAACCTTGGGTATAGAGCCGATCGAGCGCTTCATGAATCTCAAACCGAATGCCATCGGGGTGAACGTGTTGACGATACCATTCGTCTTTCCACAAGCGCCAATGTCGTCCAGACTGAAGGTGAATCAGCTCACCCGTTTCGGGATCGGACTCAAACGCACCATGACGCTGGCACAGATAAGTGTCTGTCAGAGTCAAAGCTTGAATCGTCTGACGGCAGTGAGGGCACTGAATCTCTGGGCCAAAAATTGGGTATTGAAAGCCTGGACTGGTCATGAAGTGCTAGCGTTCATGTAAGGGTGCGCGTCATCGTGAAACTATTATAACTAGGGAAGCTTCCCGCCCTCTCAAGCAATTCGGTATAGCTGTGACCAACCTTGATGAATCTTTTCTATCGACCTCGCCCTACTGGTCGCCGCCTGACCTATCTCAGGCAGCCTTTGTGGCCCCTAATGCGACGGTTATGGGCTGGGTAGACGTGGGGTTAGGAGCCAGCATTTGGTATGGTGCTGTCGTCCGGGCCGATGTAGAACGAATTTTAATTGGTGCCTGCACCAACATTCAAGATGGGGCAATTCTACACGGAGATCCGGGTAAACCCACCATTCTTGAGGATTATGTGACGATCGGGCATCGGGCTGTCATTCACAGTGCTCACATTGAGCGGGGCTGTTTGATTGGCATTGGGGCGATCGTGCTTGATGGGGTGCGGGTGGGCGCAGGCAGCATTGTCGGGGCCGGGTCAGTCGTGACGAAAAATGTTGCGGCGCGATCGCTGGTCATCGGCGTGCCCGCTAAACCCCTGCGTGACTTGTCAGAGGATGAAGTCAACGACCTCATTCAACACGCTCAACATTATGAAAAGTTAGCCCTCGTCCATGCTGGCAAAGGGACTGATCTCGGCTTTGACGTGCAGCAGCCATCAAACTGAGAAAACTGCTTTGAAAACGCACCCAAATAAGATAAAAATGAGAGTAAGCATTCTAAATTTTTTTTGAAGAGAGAACGCAGGTTATGGAATTTGACTTTCGCATTTTAATAGTTTTGCTTCCGATCTTGGCTGCCGGAGGTTGGGCAGTTTCTCGGATTGCTCCAGTCGCCATCAAGCAGATTCAAGCCTTCTTAGCAAAAAGTTAAGCTTGGCTCAGTTCTTAATTGAGTATTGAGTTCACCGATCGACCTTTCCCAAAGCCGATGCTTCTGACTGCCAGAGCGATCGGCTTTGCTGTCAGAGAAAGATGATTTTTGGGTTCCATCCTTCTAGAATGAGTAGGCTCAACCCTAGAAAATCAGCGAGGCATAGGCTCCAATGCTAGACGAACAGGCTAAAAAGACGATGTTGCGGAAAATTCCTCACGGGCTATATGTCTGCGGGGTCAAAGAGGGTGAAGAAGTCAATGGCTTTACGGCCAGTTGGGTGATGCAGGCTTCTTTTACGCCGCCGCTCGTGATCAACTGCGTCAAGCAAGACTCAAAATCCCATGCCATGATTCTCTCTAGCGGCGTGTTTGCCCTCAGCTTTTTAGAAGAGGGGCAAAAAGAAATGGCGCAGAATTTCTTCAAACCCCAGCGTCGGGTCGGCAATAAATTTGAGGAAGTCGAGTTTTATCTAGGCGAAACGGGCTGCCCGATTATTTCTGATTCGCTGGGCTATGTCGAATGTCAAGTGGTTGGACAGGTGGACAAAGGCGATCACACGGTTTTTGTCGGTGAGGTGATTGCCGCTGGGGTGCATCGCGAGGGCAACCCGCTTTTGCTCGAAACTACAGGCTGGCAATATGGCGGTTAACCCAACGATGAGCGTCTTATGCCTTTGATCAAAGTTAAAACCTCGGTCACGATCGCTGACCCTGCCACGATCGATCCACTGCTGAAGCAACTTTCGGCCCGATTGGCCAAACACACAGGCAAGCCCGAATCTTATGTGATGACCGCTTATGAACCGGGGGTCAGCATGACTTTTGGCGGCACGATCGAGCCAACGTGCTATGTCGAGATTAAGAGCGTGGGTTCCATGAGTTCTGCTCAGGTTCAAGCAATGAGTCAAGACTTTTGCCAACACATTCAGCAAGCTCTGGCCGTGCCCAGCGATCGCATTTATATTGAGTTCACCGAGGCTAAAGGCTCACTGTGGGGCTGGAATGGCTCAACGTTTTGATTATCTAAAAAAGAAATCGTTTCCGACCTCATAAAAGCTGAGTCGTCCAAACCCTAGAAATTGCCCGTGAGTTTTCTCACCGGGCGGAAAGGCGGTAACTCCAAATAGATAAACGCCACCGTAGAGGGGGTTACGATCGGGAGATAGCGCGATCGTAACCTGTCTTCCGGGCGGCACTGGAGGATCAAAGTTCACCGTGACCGTGCGCGATTTGCGATCGACCGTCACTTCTCCTAACGGCAGCTTTGAGCCGAGGCGATCGCGGCTGCCCTCAAACGCCTCAATCTCTCTAGACGAAAATCTTACGGTGTCGGTGCCCTCATCTTGGGCGATCGTCACGCGCTGCAAGGGTTCCCCAGCATTTTCTAAATGGTTGAGGGTGAAATAATAAGTCACCGACCAAGCGTAGACAGAGTTGTTAGTGCTAGAGGCTCCCACGAGTCGAGGAGGTGCCGTAAAAAACACCGTGCCGTCTGAAAGCTGCACCGCTTGGGCGGCTGAGAGAGGGGCTACGATCGGGCCCACTACCCCTAAAAAGACGGCTCCTAAAGACAGCGCAAAATGACGAATCATCATCAGAAATAGTTTTGGTTAAATTAAAATCGGCAACGCGTTGGGGTAGACAGATTCATCTTAACGAATTCAGTTTTGTCTGGCTGTGTGTCGTTGTTTGAGTAAATATTAACTTCTGTTAAATTCAGTCTTTATCTATTAAAGATGCCTCCCGGTTTTAGAGAGCGATGCTAGGGTTAATTTAGACACCCAGAGATGCACTCTTCAATCTCTTAATTATTGTTTTTGGGCTGTGTCTCCTTCCCAAAGCACCTGCGATTCCACACAAAGTGCAGCTTAGTTTGTGACTAGTCTGATCTGTTATTGGAGAAGGAGGAATGACTCTGGTTTCATGGCAACGGAATTGCAGTCACTGTTCACCTATACAACCTTCGTTTGTTCTTTAATCTTTTGTGATGAACCTGACACTTTTCCGTCAGGTTCATCGGCTTTTAAAGACAGGTTTGCGAGATTAAAATGCTAAGTTTCTTATTTATTAATCAGTCACAAAGAAGAAATTTGTTAGTCTATTAACAGAAGATGAGATAGAGGCTTGTTATGGTTTCCAGTTCTAAGGTTGCTTACTCAACAGATGCGGTTAAATCGGTTGTTTGGCACAAAGTTTTGACGATCGTGCTAGCGTTTTGGTTAAGCACCAGCCTCCTTTTAGACTTAGTAATCATGCCCAGTCTCGCAGCATCGGGGATGTTGACTCAGCCTGATTTTGTCCCCGCAGGCTATGGGCTTTTTTGGGTTTTTAATCGACTGGAGCTAGTCTGTGCAGCCGTTGCTGTGACTGGGTTGCTGATTCAGCGACAAGGGTCTAAGTCAAGAGAGTCTCGCGGTGCTCAGAGTGTGATGCTGTCACTGCTGATGCTGTCAGTGACGCTAGTTTGCACCTATTTTCTATCGCCTCAAATGAGTTCTTTAGGTGCCCATCTCAATTGGTTTGACACCGCCGTTGACGTGCCCGCTGGCATGAATCAACTTCATGGGGGCTATTGGGTTTTAGAAGCGGTCAAGCTGACGATCGGCGGCGTTCTCTTAAGCTGGCAACTCGATCGCCCATCAGAAGTCTAGGTTTCTAACCCAGTTTAGATAGTCAAATTCTATCTAGCCTTCGGAAAACCGGAGGCTTTTATTTGGGCAACTCTGACTCTTTAGAGCCAAACCAGAGCAGCCGAATGGCCATAATCGCAAACCCGGCGGCGGCGATCGCTTTAGCCAATTGAGCAGGCAACACTTGAGCCGTGCCTTCGCCTACAATCACACCCAAAAAGCTAGCGAGAATCAGGGCCGCGATCGTGCCCAAAAAAACCGCTCTCGGAAACTTAGCGTTTGCGCCACTGAGCGCGATCGCCGCAAGCTGGCTTTTGTCGCCTAACTCTGCCAAAAAAACGGTGATAAAGCTTAACCCTAGAAGATGCCAATCCATTGCTGCTGACTCCTGACTACATTCTGGCGACATCCCAAACCAGCAAGGCTGAGATCACAAGCAAAAGCATTCCAGTTGCTTTTTCAAGGGTTCTCGGCAAAAGGCGGGTGCTCAACCAGCGACCAACCAACACGCCCACTAAACTCGTGGCAACCAAAGCAGAAGCCGCACCCGCAAACACGACCCAAGGGTTTTGAGATTGAGCGCTCATCAACAGCGTCGCGACCTGGGTTTTGTCGCCCAGTTCTGCCAAAAAGATGGTGGCAAACGTGGAACCAAACACCTTCCAAACGTCCCAGGTTGAGGCTGGAGCGACGATCGAGGGGTCTTCTTTCTCTAGCGCTATGGACGGGTCAGAGAAACCAGGCTCGATTGAGGGAGTGGGAAGACCGGGGGCAGAAAGTTCGGTTAGTGGCATGAATAGACACTGCTTTTCACATTTCTTTCATTATCTTGGACTTTGCGGTAATTGGCAATCTTTAGAGACCAATAGCTTGATCAAAGCGCAGCATTTCTAAACTGCGATCGCCATAAACGCCTTCGATCTGCTCACGGCAACAGTCGATCGCAAAATCGTTGAGTTCTTCAGGCTCAACCCCAAACATGGCTTCAAACGTTTTTGTTTCGACTCGGCAAAAGCTTGGGCGATTCTCATAAATGCGGCACTCGCGGCTGCTGGAATCAAAATTTATGCACCAGCCATCGTCGCCCACCATGCTGAGATAAAGCTCAAGGTCGGCGGCTGAGAGATAGTCTTCTAAATCGGGACGATCGGTGGGGTCGAGGTGACAGCAAGCACCACACTGTTTGACACAAAGCCAGGTTGCCATAGGGTTTAGAAAGTTGGAGGAAGATCTTCGCCTCAGAGTTGCACTGAATGGGGATCGAGACTATGAGACACTATCTGAGTGAAGGAACAACTCACTCTAACAAACCCTGACGGTCAGATGGGATTGGGATTTAAGTTTTTTAGAGTTTTGTGAAGCTTTTTAAGAAAGGTGCGATCGTACCGATAAGATATTAACTATTGAGATTTCGGTTCAGACGTTATCAGGCTTGTTGGGAGGGGAAATGGAGTTTCTAAGCAATATCAACTTTGAGGCGATTGCTCAATTATCAATGCTTGCAGCGATCGTGATTGCAGGCCCCATTGTGATTTTCTTGCTAGCGTTGCGGAACGGCAACCTCTAGAAGTTAGCGCCTGTAGTTTAGATTCAGCTAGCCTGACAAAGTTTTATCAAGTTTAAGAGAGAGTAGCTCCAAAGCCCGATCGCACGATCGGGCTTTTTTATAGAAACGGGAGAGCCTGAGAACCCGCAAAACCCATCGTGCTTCAGCCGTGGGATGTAGCGAGGGTTCTCGCGCCTGCGGCAGCAGGCAGAGTCCAGCAATCTTCATGAAATCGCACTCCGATTTGTGATAATTTTGTACTTGTGGAAAGGTAACCAACCACTTTAAAAACCTTGCTGTCGAGAGACACGCTGAACCTTGAAAATTGAATCTATGCGGTTCTACTGCATTTTTCTAGACTCCCCCTCGCAGTAGGTAAACGATTCAGAGGAGCTAGACAAACAGCATTTTGAGGCCTATCTGCTTCAAACTTAAACAGGACTTGCGGCGCTCAGTGCTGAAGACGGGTTTCCCGTCGCAGGCAACTGAGTAAGAGAAAAGCAAATAGGGTAGGGCATACCCGAATTAACGCTTGGGGAGAATCCCACCTCTGGTCTAGATGACGCAAGGACTCTAGGTTAAGTGGTTTCATTGAACCAAGAATCCCACGGCTTTAGCTTTGCGGAGCCGTGGGAGTGTCAAGCCAACTATTCTCCTAATCCCAGTGCTCGCATCGCCGCTTTGATCAAGTGATAAAACTGCGGTTGAGAAACGTCTATCTCTTTGACCGTCTGCGGAGTCTTGCCCAGCGTTCCGATTTTTTGACCTTTTTGAATGGCTAGAACTTCGCCTTTAAAATTGCGAATTCTCAGTTCTTTGCTGCCGTCTCGCTCTAAAATCACGCAGGTATATTGGCGTTGACTATGGGAAAACTCAACCCCAGAATTTGTCGCTTGAGCAGGCAGCCTGACCCCCACAAGCTCTAGCTGCATCGAAACCTCGCCGTTCCATTCATTAGTTCTGACGCGATAGGCAATGTCTAGATGCTTGGGTAAGGGATAATATTCGCCCCAACGCCACGCGATCGCGGTCATTTTTTGACTAGCTACAAGCCGATCGGCGGCTAAATCTTCTTGGCACACCATTAGTTTGAGGTGTCCTTTGCCGATCAGTTTTTGGTCACTAATGCGGACATTCGGAGTCCAAAACACCGGATCGGGATTTTCCATGCCGCAGGGGTGAAGGGCATCCATTTGAGCATAGAAGCTGAGGTCAATCTGATTCAGATCGGCTTGGGCATCCACTGTGACCAGCGGCTTGAGGTGTTCGGGTTTTAAAGACTGGTGGGCAAAGGTGCAAAGACGCGATCGGATCGCCTCTAGCTGACTGGCCTCAAACGAGAATCCGCCTGCTGCTTTGTGCCCCCCGCATTTGAGCATCAGATCTTTACAAAACTCTAGGGCCTCAAAAACGTGAAACTCAGGAATGCTGCGGGCCGAACCGCGAATGTGCTGCTGGGCTTCGTCTTCATAGGTGGCGATAAACACAGGCACCCCATAGCGCTCGACCAGCCGAGAGGCCACAATGCCGATTACGCCATGATGCCAGCCCGGTTGCACGAGCAGCAGCACCCGATCGTCTTGAGCATCTAGCGAGCCTTGTTCATAAGCCGCGATCGCCGATTGCTCAATCTGTTCGCAAAGCTGCTGACGCTGTTTATTAATTTGCTCACACTTCATTGCCTGCTCTAAGGCGACCCCTTCATCGTCAGTGATCAGCAGTTCGATCACGATTTGAGGATCGGCCAATCGACCGACGGCATTGATGCGCGGCCCTAACCGAAAGCCGATCGCTTCGGGCTTGAGATTTTTTTCACCGCTCAACCCCGCGACTTGAATCAACGCCTGAACGCCTGCAAGTCTAGACTTTGGCAATAATTGCAGTCCCCGTTTGACCCATCGACGGTTGACACCCAACAGCGGAGCTAGATCGGCGATCGTGCCCAGCGTAAACAGTTCCAATAAACTGTCGCGAAGCTCTCGCGTTTGGTCAAAACTCTGGGCCAGCGATAGCGCCAAAACATAGGCCACCCCCACCCCCGCCATGGTGCGATAGGGCGACGTTTCGGCAATCAGCTTGGGGTTGAGAATCGCGTTGGCATCGGGCAACACAGGGGGCAAATCGTGGTGATCGGTGATGATCACGGCTAGCCCTAGCTCTCGTGCTCTAGCGATCGGCTGGTGGGCCATAATGCCGTTATCGACCGTGAGAATCAGCGAAACCCCTTCTTCATGAAAGTCTTCAACAATCCGCTCGTTGATGCCATAGCCTTCACTCATCCGGCTGGGAATCGCATAATCGACCTGTGCGCCCAGACACCGCAACGCTCTCAGCAGCAGCGCTGTGCTGGTCATCCCATCTGCGTCATAGTCTCCACAGATGGCAATGCGCTGGCGCTGGTTAATGGCGTTGATCAGCAACTCTAAGCTGAGGGGCAGATCGGGAAAGTCTTCTAGGGGTGACGGTAAATCTTGAGAGTCAGGATCGAGATAGACCTTGACCTGTTCTGGTGTCTCAATGTTGCGATTAAGCAACACCTGAGTTAACAAAGGAGACAGGCTCGTGGTTTGAGCAAGCTGCTCTGCCCGCTCTGCCTGACTCGGAAAAATATGCCACCGCTGGTCAGGAATGGTAGTGCGAGAAGACAGACTCGATCGAGACGCGGGTAGCTCTAACACAGGTGATTGATTCTCAAAGACTCAGCCTATCTTACCGATATCAAAGGGCAGATCGTAAAACTTTTCCCAGACGGTTGAGGGTGCGATCGTCAGATGAACAACGTAGCTCAATTCTCTGAGTCTCCTGAATTTAAGCCTTTGTTACTAAAAATGGACGGAATTAGCACAAGCAACGGGTCGAACTTGCGGATTCATTCATGATCTTGCTCAATGCGGGCAACGCCAGTTTTAGGGTAATAGTTAGCTAAAATTTGGTGATAAGAATAGCCATGCTCTGCTAGATTTAGCGCCCCCAACTGGCTCATGCCCTTGCCCTGAAACGCCTCTGCCACGATGTCATCAGACGCAGCATAGAGTGACTCGACAATGCCACCGCGATAGCTGACAAACTCTCCTGCCGTTGCATCTACGGCTTGCTGAGTCCGATCGGCTTCTCTGGCAGTGCCGCTATAGACCTGATAATATTCATCGGCTCCCATCTGATAGAGCGAGTTAACAGGTTTGAAATAATAGGTTAAGGCATACGATCGGGCCGCCACCGACTGAGCCTTGAGCGCATTCATGTGCCAACTGGGAGACACCTCACTGCCCACAACGCTAAACAAATAGTGCCGCAAATTGACATAGTTGACGACCCAGACTCGCCCTTTTTGAGCCGCCAGCAAAAACTTACCGCGATAGGGCTTGTTGCCTAAATACAGCACTCCTCCTGCCGCAGGCTCGACCCAAACCAAGGCAGGCAGTTGCCACGCACCGAGATCTAGTCCGCTGCCGCTTGCTTGGGCTGTGTAAGCCGTCCCCGATGACAGTTGATGCAGAGAATGCCCTTGCTGATCGCTCAAATCAGCCCCTGCCGAAGACCCGATCGCGGCACTGCTGACCCCGATCGCGATCCCTACCTGCATCTCAATAAACGAGTCAACGGTCGCGGTCGAGGCCGCAAATGCTGCCTTTGCTTGTTGATTAATCGCCGCTTGCTCTTTGGTAAACATCGCCGGATTCACCGGAGTTGGACTCGCCGCGATCGGTTTGGTCGTCGGTTTAGGGGTTGGAGCCTTGGGCTGTGGAGAGTTAGCCACAGAGGGCACTGAAGCTGATGCCCTTGGTTGAGGGGCTGGTTTCACCGGGGGTGCAGGGTGGTCTGCGGGCTGATTTAACGCCAACCCTGCGAGGGGAATTAGCCCCAACAGGGGTAATAACAACCAGGGCCGTTGCCGAAGCCACTTGAGAATCTGCTGGTGTGCCATGAGGGTGTCTAAGGTTTGATCAAAGAGAGATGGTGAGTAACTTCTGCGCCCGATCGTAGATTACCGGAAAATGAGAAAGGCCCAAAATTTAGGTGTTCTAAACCTGCTGACCAAACTAAGCCATAGCTCTCTGGATGTCTAGCTTGGAGTTATGTTATCTTGCGCCTATTGCTTGAGGTTAAATTGCCTTGTTCTAGCGGTTAACAAATCGAGAGAATTTTTCTTCGTATTCTCAAAAGTTATTCAATCTTTTTAGATAGAAAAAAGTAGCTAAGTTTCTCTATCAAAACAGTTCAGTTCAATTCATCAATGGGGCATTCTAGCAGCGATCGCTGAGATGAGAGAACTCGCGATAACGAATAACCAATTCTCACGGCCGATTCTGTCCTGATCAAGCAAATCAGGCAGGGTTGGTTAAAAAAACTCTGAGCTTAACGATTCAGGGACAGCCCTTTTCTCGACCTCTTTCTTGTTAGACAGAACCTATGATTCCTGCCCAGCCGCCTTCTGAAGAAGCGCCCAGACTTCAAGCACTGCTTGAGTGCAAGATTTTAGATAGCCCTTCTGAGGAGGCGTTTGACGATATCACTCATCTGGCTGCCTACCTTTGTCAAACTCCGATCGCCCTCGTGAGTTTGCTCGACTCAAAGCGGCAATGGTTTAAGTCAAAAGTGGGGCTAGCAGCCACAGAAACCCCGCGTAGACTGGCATTTTGCAGCTATGCCATTTTGCAGTCAACACCCTTTATTGTGCCTGACGCTCTGGCAGACGAGCGGTTTGCAGACAACCCCTTGGTGACAGGTGAGCCTCACATCCGCTTTTATGCCGGGGTGCCTCTGATCACCGCCGAAGGCTTTGCTTTGGGGACACTTTGCGTGCTTGACCACGTTCCACGATCGCTGACTCACGAGCAGATTGAAGCGCTGAAAACGCTGGCGCATCAGGTTGTTCGGCAAATCGAGCTACGTCAAAATCTCGCAGAGCTACAGCTAATTCAGACAATCCGTAAACAGAAAATCAAGACAAATCGGCATTTTTTTACAAAAGTTGCGATCGGGTTTGGGCTAGCGTCTACGATTTTGGCGATCGTGGGCATGGTCTCTTACCAAAGTTATGCTGAATTTGTTCAAGACAAAAATTTAGAAGCCCAGTCCCGCACTATACTTCTAGACCTGACCGAAATTCTCTCTGATCTCAAAGATGCCGAAAGCGGACAGAGAGGCTATTTAATCACAGGCAAAGAACACTACTTAAACTCTTACTACACCGGGCTTAGAGGGATCGCGCAGGAACTGCAAGATCTGCGAGCGCAGACCCTAACTAACCCTCATCAGCAGCAACAGCTAGACGCTCTTGAATCACTGATTAACAACAAGCTTGATGAACTCAAAAAGACCGTCGAGATACGCCGAACGCAGGGATTGAAAGCCGCCACCTCGATCGTCGAAACGGGTTATGGCAACAAAGTCATGGACAGCATTCGCGACGCGATCAATGAACTGCAAACCCAAGAAAATGTCCTGTTGAGACAGCGATCAACCGACACGATCGCCAGTGCTCGCAAAGCTACCTTGACTTCTTCAGTGGGGATTGGACTCAGCTTTCTGGTTCTAGTCTGGATTTATTCGTTTATTCATCGTGAAATTCTTAATCATCGGCGCACCCAGACTGTCTTAGAGCAAGAGCGCGACTTTATTGCGGCGACTTTGGATACGGTCAATGCGCTCGTGATTGTTCTCGACGCTCAAGGAAAGATTGTTCGGTTTAATCGCACCTCGGAGCAAGTCACCGAATACTCGTTTGAAGAAGTCAGGAACAAATTATTTTGGAATTTGTTCTTAATCGATGAACAAATTGAGCCAGTCAAAGCCCTCTTTGCCGATCTACAAATCGGACAGTTTCCTAGTCATTATGAAAACTACTGTCTCACCCGATCGGGCGATCGTCGTCTCATTGCCTGGTCTAACACCGCGCTAACCGACTCACAAGGCCAAGTCGAATATGTGATTGGCACGGGCATTGATATCACCGATCGGCGGCACGCCGAGACCGCCCTACAAGCCTCAGCAGCAGAGCTAGGAGCGCTTTTTGCTGCCATGACCGATGTGGTATTGGTCAGAGACTCAGAGGGGCAGTGCATCAAGATTGCTCCGACTAACCCCATCAATCTCTACAAGCCTTCTGACAAAATGCTTGGTAAAACCCTGCATGAAGCGTTGCCCACCTCCCAAGCTGACCTGATCTTAGGGGTGATTCAAACCGCGTTGAGCACTCAACAAACCCTCAACTGTGAATATAGTCTAACGATCGAGGAGCGAGACGTTTACTTTACAGCTAGCATTTCTCCCCTGTCTTCACAGTCAGTTGTGTTGGTCGCACGAGATATCACCGACCTAAAATTGGCCGACCAGCGCCGCAGCATTCAGTATGCGATCGCTCGTGTTTTGGCCGAGTCTTCCACCCTGTGTCAGGCAATCTCTAGAGTTCTTCAAACAATTTGTGACCGTTTAGGGTGGGATTTGAGCGAATTTTGGCGAGTCGATGCCCAAGCCAATGTCCTTCGGCTCACCGAAGCTTGGTCTGCGCCTCTGACTCCCTTAGCCGAGTTTCAAACCGTCACCCAGTCGTTTACCTTTGCCCCTGGGGTGGGGCTGCCGGGGCGAGTTTGGGAGGGCAGCAAACCCCTCTGGCTGACTGACCTAGTGCAGGATGAAACGTTTTTACGATCGATTCCCGCCCGCCACGCCGGGTTGAACCAGGCGATCGGGTTCCCCATCTCAGGCAACCATCAAGTGTTTGGGGTGATTGCCTTCTTTAGCCACAAAATTCATCAGCCCGATCGCGATCTGCTGGAGATGATGACCGCGATCGGGCAACAAATTGGTCAGTTTGTTGAGAAAAAACAAGCCGAAGAATCGGTGCAACGGCAAAGCGATCGGGCGCAGTTGCTCTCAGCTTCGACCCTTCGCATTCGTCAGTCTCTCGATCTGCAAGAGATTCTCACCACAACAGTTCAAGAAGTTCGCCAGTTTCTTCAAGCCGATCGCGTCGTGATTTATCAATTTGGCCCAGACCGGAAGGGCACGATCGCTGTAGAATCAGTTGGCACAAGTTGGACTTCTGCCCTTGACTCCACCATTCCAGGAACCTGCTTTGAGTGTGGTTATCAACAGACCGATCGGCAAGGTCAGACTTGGGCGATCGACCACGTTAAAGAAGCAGATCTCTCGCCTGATCTCAAAGAGATGCTAGCCCAGTTTCAGGTGCAGGCAACCCTAATTGTTCCCATTTTAGAAATCAACGGGTTGTGGGGGTTGCTGATTGCTCATCAATGTTCTGCCCCTCGCCACTGGCGATCGTTTGAAATCGATTTTCTCAGCCAACTCGCCAATCAGGTGAGCATTGCTCTAGAACAATCTCGTCTCCTAACCCAAGAAACTCAACAGCGAGAACAACTCGCCCAACAAAACCTAGCGTTAGAACACGCCCGCAGAGAAGCCGAGCAAGCCACTCAGATGAAAAGCTCGTTTTTAGCCACCATGAGTCACGAGATTCGCACGCCGATGAATGCTGTTATCGGCATGACGGGCTTACTTTTAGACTCTAACCTCGACTCACAGCAGCGAGATTTTGCTGAAACCATCCGGGTGAGCGGCGATGGGCTGCTGACGTTAATCAATGAGATCTTAGACTTTTCTAAGCTAGAAGCAGGTGAAATGCAGCTAGAAGTTTTGGATTTTGATCTAAAAAACTGCATCGAAGAAATCGTTGATTTATTGGCATTGCCAGTCTATCGAAAAGGCATTGAGATCGGGATATTAATTGACAAAAAAGTTCCAAATTATTTGCGCGGAGATGTAAGCCGCTTACGTCAAGTGCTGATGAATTTAGCGGGAAATGCCGTCAAGTTTACCAACGTTGGAGAAGTCCTAATTCAGGCTTTTCTGCTATCAGAAACTTCAACCACTGCCACCATTTCATTTTCGGTCAATGATACAGGAATTGGCATCGCACCAGACGCGCAAAGAAAGCTATTCCGACCCTTTTCTCAAGTCGATGCTTCGACCACCCGGAAGTATGGAGGAACCGGGTTAGGATTAGCCATTTGCAAACAACTCATAGATTTAATGGGAGGCACTCTTGGAGTCGAAAGCCAGATAGAGCAAGGGTCTAGGTTCTGGTTTGTCATTTCCTTTAAGAAGCAAATTCATCCTATAATAAGTCAGCCGACGCAGCTAATGACTGCCAGCTTAAAAGGACTCAGACTCTTAGTGGTAGATGACAATGCCACTAATCGCAAAATTATTCGTCACCAAGTCTCTGCGTGGGGAATGCAGGTCGATGAAGCCGAAGGGGCCAGAGCCGCAATAATAGCTATGCAGAATGCAGTCGAGCAAAAAAGCCCCTACCCGATCGCCATTCTTGATATGCAGATGCCAGAGATAGACGGAGAGATGTTAGCCCAGCAAATTAAAGCTAACTCAACGCTCTCAGAGACGCGGTTAGTGATGATGACTTCCCTCTGCAATCAAAGAGGAACTGATCATGCAGCAGAGCTTGGGTTTGCTGCCTATTTGGTCAAGCCAGTTAAACAGTCTCGTCTGTTTGATTGCTTAATGGAAGTCATCAATCAATCGGATCATCTCTCAAATCAATCGGTTTTAGAAGTGGTTCCTGATTCATCAAATCTAACCGCTTCGATCAACCCAAAGAGTCAGATAAAACTTAAGATTTTATTGGCAGAAGACAGCTTGGTAAATCAGAAAGTGGCCCTAAACCAGTTAAGAAACTTAGGATATGAAGCAGATGTGGCTGCCAATGGCCAAGAAGTCTTAGATCTGCTCACAAAAATTCACTACGATCTGATTTTAATGGACTGTCAAATGCCCGAACTGGATGGGTATGAAGCCACTCAAGAAATTCGTCGTTTAGAAAGTCAAGTCAACAGCACGATCGTGATTGCTATGACAGCAAATGCTATGAAAGAAGATCGAGCACGCTGCTTAGATGTTGGAATGGACGACTACATTAGCAAACCTGTTCGCAAAGAAGAGCTAGCAGCTAAACTGATCCACTGGAGTCAAGTCATTCAAGCCGCCGCAGTTCAGCCTTCTAGTCAAAAAAATGCTAGTCAATCAGAGCACAATCAGTTAATTGACTGGAACTATCTTCACAATCTCTCTAATGGCAATGAGGCATTTGAGTTAGAGCTTTTAAAAACACTATCTGAAACTTTGCCCAATCACTTAAAAGCCTTAGAGTTGGCTATCTGTGAACACGATTGTCGCACGGTTGAGCTTGAAGCTCACTACATCAAAGGCTCTAGCGCAAACATGGGCGCGATCGCCATTCAAGCTCCAGCCGCACAGCTAGAAAGCAAAGCCAGAATAGGTGACCTCAAAGGAGCTTCGAGCTTATTTATAGAACTGATAGAGAAGTTTGACCAGATTCAAAAGCTAGCGAGAACTAAACAGTAAGCGAGTATTTTTTCACAATTAGCAAACAGTTGCGTTGGTCTGCTGTTCGATCATAGCTAAGGCGGTCAGAAATACGATTAAGCAACACTAAGCCCCGTCCGCCTATGGAGATCTGATCAACGATTTTAGAGGTTGCTTCAAGCTTTTGAGCTAAATCAAAAATGGCACCATAATCCCACACTCTAATTTCTAGAAACCCCTCTTGAATCGTTACTTCAACATCAATGGGAGTTTCAACAGACTTATTTTTGTGTGCATGACGCACCGCGTTAGTAAACCCTTCAGCTAGCGCTGTTTGACACTGCACCCACACCGTTGAGGGAATCATAGATTGATTTAATTGATTGAACCACGACAAAAGCTGACCTAGCTCAGTCAGGGCAGATTTAACTCGAATTTGATGTTTGCTAACCATTTTCAGCGAGTGATTTTTTAGTAGATAATGGGAAACCTATTGTCAATTAGTTCATCTTCAAGTGCTCAGATTTCAGCGCTACAAGACTGGTTTTTATGAGTTTCTAATGCTCTCCCTAGGCTACACTCAATTAATTGACTTTGATACATACATTGCCTAATTGTTACTTCTTAGATAACGAATTTTATTCAGGGATTTTTGATTAATATGGTACAAATTTTAATTATTGACGATGATCCGATTATTCAAATGGTGTTGAGACGAACGCTGCAAGAGCAGGGCTATGAAGTGCTGTTAGCGCGCACGGGTGAAGAAGGGATCATTCAAGCTAAAAATCATCTTCCAGCGTTAATTATTTGTGACTGGCAAATGCCTGGAATGAACGGGTTAGCTGTCTGTCGCCACGTCAAAGCAGATGCGTCATTGTCTAAAACATTCTTCATTTTGCTCACGTCTCGATCGACCGTCGAAGATCGGATTATGGGGCTAGATACGGGAGCAGACGACTTTCTTTCAAAGCCGATCGAAGTCAGTGAGCTAAAAGCACGGGTGCGATCGGGCTTGCGTCTCTATCAGTTAGCCCAAGATCTGCAAGCTCAAAAACAAACCTTAGAAGCAGAACTAACCGAAGCGGCTGAATATGTGCGATCGCTGCTTCCTAAGCCTCTAGTCGGCGAGGTTTCGATCGACTTTCAATTTGTTCCGTCGCGACAACTGGGCGGTGACTGTTTTGATTATTACTGGTTAGATCCCGATTATTTAATGATCTACCTGCTTGACGTTTCTGGGCATGGCTTAGGCTCGGCTCTGCCATCAGTGAGTATGCAAAATGTGCTGCGATCGCAGTCTCTAGATAGGGTTAACTTTTATCAGCCTAGCCATGTGTTGAAAGCGCTCAATGAAATCTTTCAAATGGATGGACAAAACGATCGCTACTTTACGATCTGGTATGGCGTTTACAATCGGCAAAAGCGGCTTTTAACCTATGCCAGCGCCGGACACCCACCCGCAATTTTGTTGTCTCAAGAGCCAAATGCAGACCCACAAATCAAACGGTTAAAGACACGAGGCACCCCGATCGGGATGTTAAAGGACAGCAGCTATGTCAACGGCTTTTGCACCATTGAGGCTTCGAGCACCCTCTATCTTTTTAGTGACGGAATTTATGAAATTAAGCAAGACGATGACACATTTTGGAGTCTAGATAGCTTTGTCAATTTGCTTTCAAATCATGATTTTGCTGAAACGTTCAATAGTCCTCATCAGATCGTTCAGAAAGTGTTAGCGCTGAACAGTGGCATCCCGTTTGAAGATGACTGCTCACTGCTCAAGATTCAGCTAAATTAACGTCAGTTCAGTCAGTCTTTCCCCGCATTCTAGAAGCATTTTTAGAGGAGAAACCCCCGCGGGAAATTCCATCAAACTCTCGTTAAACTGACAGAATTATGGGACAAGCGATCGTAAAAGGGCACGATAGCCCGTGCCCTCCGGTGGATCTGCTGTTTCATCAGACAAATGGGTAATCTGACCTTTTGTACTCTTCAAATAGCGTTACGCTGCCAACACAGTCTGATTGAAGTCTTCCTGAGTAGCAAAAATCTCAAAAATATCATCCATGCTCGTCAGCTCAAGCAAGATTCTCAACTGATCATTAATAGAACAAATTGAAAGCTTACTCCCTGCTTCTCGAACAGTCTTGAGCGACATCACTAAAGCACCTAAACCAGAACTGTCCATAAACTCGACCTCGCGGCAGTCAATCAGCACCGCTTTAGCCCCATCTTCGACCATATCGCTGATTTCCCGACGGAGACGGTTTCCATTGATGCTGTCCAAAATTCCAGAGGGTTGGATGACCTTGACCATTAAGCTCATGAGAATAAACCCAGTAATTTGAATAACTTTAGACTTCGATTAGTGTACCCAGCAGATAGGCGAGACTAATCGAATTGCTCGATCGCGCCGACACTTAATTTAGGCTGCCACACAGCCGCCCGAATCACTGCCCACAAAAGGGTCAGATTATAAATTGCCCAAGCGCTGTTAAGCAGGTGAATCCAGGGATCTTGCAATTTGCCCATTGTCAATAACAATAAACTCCACCCCAGTCCTAAAATCGTTAGACCAAAGATCAACACTTGGGGCAAAACCAGTTTTAGATAAACCCCTGATTGTCTCTGCTTTGGCGTAACCTGAAATTTGATGGGGCGGTTCGTGAAAACACTCCAGACCGCTTGAATAAACAGGGGAAATAGCGCGATCGCATACTGCTCAGAGCGCCAGACCTCACTAGCCGGAATGCCCCAAGTGGCAGCCATAAACGTCAATCGATTCACCACAAACGCCGGAAAAAAGTGCAGCGCAAAGTCATTGCCATAGGCGCTGACCGGAATCACCCCTGAAAAAAAGTAGAGGATTGGGCAAGCAATAAAAATCAGGGTAGCAAACCCAGAAAAATAGCTATACATTGTCTGAAAATATTGGAGTCGCTGCCAAAAACTCAGCCCTGGTTTCTTCCAAGGATTTTCTTGGAGCAACACCTGAATAGTGCCCTGGGCCCAGCGCAGTCGCTGTTTGAGCGTAGAGCTAAGATCATCAGGCGCTAGCCCGACTGCCAACAGTTCACTGTGATAGACCGATCGCCACCCTGCCCCATGCAGTCGCATCGCCGTGTTCATATCTTCGGTGATGCTGCTGCTAGACATTCCGCCAATCAACTCAAATTCGTCTAGGCGAGTTTCGTCTTTTGCAAACGCTTCTGAAAAATATTTCAGCCCGACACTGACGAGCGCTTCTCGTCTCAAAACCGCATTGGTGCCTGTATAAAATGCTGAGTTGAGTCCGTCTTTGCCTTGTTGAATCGGGCCGTAGAACAAGTGTGCTTGATGCCCAAAGGGATCACCCGACGGGAGATTATAGAAGTCTTGGGGCGTTTGCACAAAGCCAATGCGGTTGTTCTCGTAGCGCCCTGTCTGGGGGTTGCAGGTGTAAAAGTAGGGCAACACTCGCTTGAGAAACTGCGGCTTGCAAATATGATCAGCATCCAGCGTCAGAATGAAGTCTCCAGTGGTTTCTCCTGAAAAGATAGCGTAGTTAATGTTGCCTGCTTTAGCATGATGGGGCTTGCCCGCAGACTTGGGTCGAGCAATATAGTGACAGCGCACAAGTTCAGTTAGCTCTAGTTCTTTTTGATGGATCGCGGCTTCAATCTTGAGTTGTTCAGAGTTGAGGCGATCGTGCATACTCAAATGATTGGGGCTTAACAGCAGCACCAATTTTTCAAGCGACTGCAACGCCTCTAGAGCGCCATTGTCACCGGGTGAGGTTTGCAATAATTGTTCGGCCGCTTCAATATCAGACGCTAAATGTTTGAGTTGTTCCAATTGCTCAATCAGGTGCGATCGCTCCGTTTTAATTCGCTGGATCTCAGTTTGCAGCAACGGCGACTGGAGATCCTCCATTCCTAGCTTTTGAGCGACCGCCCGAATTTCAGGCGAGTTTCCATCATCTAAGACATAAACGCGCAGTTTAGTCGCGGGATAGTCGATCGCTAACGCTGCTCGCGTGGTTTGCTCAACGAGTTGGGGCGACTCACCGCAGCAGGTGACAAAAACATCAACCGTTGACCAATCGGCGCGACGTAACGGCGGGGTTAACTGATCTAGCGATTTGACCTGACGCACTAGGGGTCGCCAGAGTCCGATCGTGAACATGACTCCGCCAACATAGCTATAAATTTCTGTCAACAGAAGGGGGATTGCTAACCACAACGCACTGAAGTTAATTGAATGACCGATCCGCCATTGCAAATACCACGCTCCGAGAATCAGGTTGATCTCAGCCAGGTAGCGAAAAAGCAGGGTTCGTTCTTTGAGTCGCGATCGCAGGTTGCCAGAGAACGCCGGAAAATTTTCGACAATAGCGGTGGGTGTAGTCATACCAGTTTGGTAGGTGAACGTGACAGATGGGAGTGAGGGCAACAGTAGGAGCCAGTCCTGCCCTTATTTGTGCCGGGTCGAAGTCCAATAGGTTCCGGTGTCATCCGTGACCCGTTGGGCCGTTTGTTGAGTGACTTTGGGCAACCCTCGATCGAAGTCTCCTTTGGTTAATGCTTCCCACCAAGGAGAATTGAGCGCTGGGGTAGATTGGGTCAACGGCTGCTGCCGCGTGGCTTGATACAAAATAGATTGCAAAATCAGGCTGTTTGTCTCAGCCGTGAACACCGTAGCCGCCTTGCCAGTTTTTTCATCACGACCCTCTGGGTAGCCCTGGGAGGGATTAGCTAGGTCTATGATCGCTGCCCGCAATGCCTGAGTATATGGCTCAGTCGGAAACAAGGCATGGTAAGCAAAGGCAGCAGAGGTGCTGACCATTCGCAGATCGGGAACTGATCGACCATCATCTGCTAGCGTTGCCCAAGGTTCGCCTTGACCCACGATCGTGCTGTGAATCACGTAGGGAGGGCGGTCAATTACGGTGGTTGCCGCAGCCGTGAGAGTATGGGTGGTGCGATAGCGCTCTGCCTGCGCCTTGAGAAGGGGCTGAACCAGCGATCGCATCTGTGGATCAAAGCCAAACTCTAAACCATAGAGTAAAAAAGGATTGCTGACAGTGTGGAGATTGGGGTCTGGGTTGCGGCCCGATCGCTGGCGCTGAGTCGGCACCTCTATGCCTGCGATCGATAGGGTTTGATAATGTCCTCCGATCGTGGCCCGATCAACGTCAAATCCCCAAAGCTGTAAAGCGCGGGCGGCATATTCTTCATAGCCCAGGCGAGTTTCTGGAACTAACCGGGTCAGCGATCGCCCGCGGCTATCTCGACTCACTTTGGCGCTAAACAATCTCTGATCGCGCACAACTCGCAGATAAGACCAATCAAGGGGAATGCGATCAACGGCGGCAGCATATTCAGGATGACCTGTTTTGAGATTATATAAAGCTGACAACAATCGACCCACATCTAAAGCTGACCAGCCTGTTCCATCCAGTGTTGGGTTGTCGCCATAATCAACAGGTTGCAGCGACCAGGGATCATAGCCGCGATTGGGCAACTCTCCGGCGAAGAGAGGCAAGTGCTCGATCGTGCTCAAACTCTGCCGAACTCGCTGCTCAAATTCTTGACCCGAAATGATATCGAGCGATCGCGCTGCGTGCAGGGCTGCAAGATAATCTCCGATGCCCCAGAGCGATGCACCTTTGAAATCACTACGATCGTTGACTAACCCAGTGGCTTGAGTGTTGGTTTTAAAGTATTGCCACGCAGCCTGAGCAGAGCGGCGTTCTGTTTCTGACAAAGGCTGACTGAGCGCAGAATTGGGCGAAGGCTGTGGAGTGCCAACAGCCACGATCGGAGCAATCTGGGTCAACGTCGAAGGAGTACCGCCTATCAGCGATCGGTTCCCTCTAGCTTTGTAGTACAAAATCTCCAAAATCAAGCCATTAGTATTGCCTGTTAAAGTTTTGTTGGGCTGCTTCGATTCTTCATAGAGTCCCGCCAAGAAGCCGCCGCCATCGTCACTCCGCAAAGTTTTGACGGCATCAAAGACCTTTTGAGCATAGTCGTTAGTCGGGAACAAATAGCGCCAGCCAAAGGCCGCCTTAGTGCTAATGTTGCGAAACTGTGGATAAGGCTGGTTTGCATCTGTGATGGCTGCCCAAGGCACCCCATTGGCATAGACTGTGTTGTAAATGAAGTAGGGCGGGCCGTCGAGGTTATCTTCTGAGACGGCCGTTAACTGTTGAGTGGTTTCATAGCGCCGCTTTTGAACCTCTAGGACTCTAGAAGCATAATCTGCCATGTCGCCCTGCAAACCAAACTCAATTCCGTCTAGGATATAGGACTCACTGACTACATAATTGTTGGCACCTGAGTTTTGAAAATCGCGACTGTCAACAGGAATTTGAATTCCGTAGAGATCAACAAATTTATAGGGCTGAAGCGATCGTGCTTTGTCTGCCTTAAAGCCCCAAAGCTCATAGCCTCTCACCGCATACTCTTCATAGCCCAGCCGCCCCTCTTGAACTAGTTGAGTTTTGCCCTCTGGAGTCACGATCGCCCCATAGAGTTGCCCATCTCGAATCGAGTCTGCCAGCTTCCACTTCGCCACAATGCCTTTGAGCCAATCGTTATATTGAGGATGACAAGTGCGGATGACGTGAAACGCTGACAGCATTCGTCCCATATCTAGCGCCGACCAACCGATGCCTCGTTCTACAGCTTTGTTGCCATAGTCCACCAATTCTCCAGTTGCCGCATTATAGGTTTTGTTGGGCAGAGCATTATCAAACAGTTTCAGTCCGCTGAGGGTGGTCAAAAACTTGTTGAGGCGATTGTCAAAGTCTGCCTGGTTAATCAGATTCAGCCAGCGCGCAGCATTCAATGCCATCAAATAGTTTCCCATATCCCACATTGAGCCAGAAGGATAATTTCCAACAGAGTTAGTAAACCCAGTTGTGGTCTGATAATTGTTGAGGAAGTATTGCCAGGCCGTTCGAGCATAGCCTTCTTCTTCAGAAGTCAGCGGTGCAAGCAACTCAGCGCACTGATTGCTAGGGATCATACCCGGCGGTTGAGCAACGGTTGAGGCGGGTGTAGACGCATGGAACAAAAACTGAAGACTGACCCCGACTAGAAACAGGGCAATCGACCTAACCCAATTTGGCTGATGGTAGTGCTGCATGATTAATGAGGTTGCTCAGAGGATGGAATGCCTGCCCAAACGGTGAGAGGCTGCCCAACTTTTTTGTAGAGCAGACTTTCTAAAATCACGCCATTGTTGTTTGCGGTCAGCGATCGGTTAGGCTGATTCAGAGATTCATAGAAACCGTTGTACCAGCCTGTTTCGCTTTTTAGCTTGGCTTGAACAAACTCAAATAGTTGTTGAGTATAAGCCGTGTTATAGAGAACGTGCCAACCGATCGCCGCTTTTGCACTGAGAAACCGCAGATTGTTGCGATTTTGGCGCGTGTCGGTGATGGTTGCCCAAGATTCACCATTGACAAACAGCGTGTTATAGACAAAATAAGGCGCACGATCGAGGTTATCTTCAGTAATCGCCGTCAACTGTTTGGTTGCCTGATAGCGAGCTTCTTGAGCCGCTAACACGCGATCGGCATAGGCTTTAGGCAATGCCTGAAACCCTGTCTCAATGCCGTCTAAGATATAAGGCTCACTAAGAACATAATTGTTGGCTCCTGAGGTCTGATAGTCTCGCTGGTCATAAGGAACATCCTGCCCATAGAGATTGACAAATGCCACATTTGACTGAGTATCAAGCGCTTGTTTGACATCTAAGCCCCACAGCTTTAACCCATAAGCCGCATAGTTTTCATAGCCCAAGCGTCCTTCTTGGTTATATTGTTCTTTAGTCTGGACTGTTCCATCGCCGCGGGCGCTGACTGTTGTTCCATACAGTTGCCCATTTTTAACCAATCGCTCGACCTTCCAGTGTTGCCAAACCGCCTCTGTTTGAGTCCGCAACTGAGGATATTTTGAACCCACAATTTTAAGCCAGAGCGCCATACGTCCTAGGTCGATCGCTGACCAACCAATCTCCTTGCGTTTAGTTAACTCTCCATAATCCACGGGTAGCAGCGTTTCGGTGTTATAAACTTTGTTGGGCAACTCATTTTTGTAGAGGGGCAGCGTTGCCAATGTGGTTAACATCCCATTCATTTTGGCGTTGAACTCTACGTCTGAAATCAAATCGAGTTCTCTAGCGCTGACGATCGCGGCGATCGCGGCAGCCTGATCCCACAACGTTACCGATGCAAAGTCATCAGCCGAATTAATCAAGCCCGTCTTCTCATTCCAGTTGCGCTGAAAATATTTCCAAGCTAGACGTGCTGTTTGAAGCTCTTGTGCGGTCAACATTTTAGCCTCACCCCCATTTTGCACCTTCACCTCAGACGGTTTTGCGCCCATCCCTTTGTCAAGCACCTTTGCAAATTGAGCATCTAAACTAGCCCTCTCCACGGGCGACATAGCTATGCTATTGCCAAGCCATTTAGAGCCGACATAGCTCAATGAGTCAGCTAGATGTTCATGCCAATAACGCCAGCCACTGTCTTGACCCGTCGTGCCATGTCCTCCTGTGAACATATGAAACTCATGCTCGATCGACAAGCGCTGAAGAACTTTGTGGAATTGCTCAGTAGAGTCTAAAAATCGTTTGTCAGAAGCGCCTGCATCCAAATAAATTTTTAGCTGCTGTTGTTGTTCAGCCGGAATTTTTTGCACTAACTCAGCGGGGCTATTTTCGGGCCCACTAACATCAGTAAAGTAACCGCTATGGCTAAACAAAAGGTGGAACTGATCCCCATAGCGCAGCCCAATATTCAAAGCGCCCCAGCCGCCCGAAGACAACCCTCCGATCGCCCAAAATTCGGGATCATTCAGCACTTGATACTGCGATTTCACCTCTTGCACTAGGTCAGAGCCAATTAGGGTAGCGACTCGTCCATTCACCCCGTCAAAATATTCAGGGTCCCAGCGGGCACTTGATCCTCGGCGATCGTTGCCATCGGGTGTGATGATAATTGCAGGTGGAAGCTTGCCGTTGCTATAGAGTTTATGCAGCACTTCGGTAATCGCTGCGCAGGTTTGCCATCCACCTGCATCTCCGTGCCCGCCGTGCAGTAAGAAAATCACCGGGTAACGCTTTTGAGACGTTTGATCATAGCCGGGAGGCAGCACCACACCATAGCTACGCACTTGCCCCATCGCTTGGCTAAGAAACGTTTTAGTCTCAAACTTGATCCCCCGATCGGGGGCCATACTTTGGTTAAATTTGCAGGCAGCCGCTTGCTGCTCGACTGTGTGATCTAGCAATCGCTCTGATTCGCGCTGCGTGATCATTGCCGCTTTCGACACGGATGCAGAATCTGTTCTATGAAAGTAACTTGACAGCGATTCTAGACTGGTCACAACTGCGATCGCAGTGATTACTCCGCCGACAGAAGCTAGAATTGACCATCCCTTTGGTGGTGGCTCAAAATCAGAATTCATGAGCTAGCTCTTGATTTTGTTGTTAACGATTATGTCTAGTGTTCCCGCCAATGGTCTGAAAACGCTGTTAGATGCGATTTAACTCAATCGTTTTCATACAAACACTGAAATCAACGTGATATTAATCCTAAGATTCACATCCCGATGCTAAAACGTAATGCGTAGTTGACCTGTCAGCGCCTGACTATTGGAACTATCTCCTGTGCCTTGAGTTTTGACATTGCTAAAGGTGTAACCCAAGCCTGCTTCCACATGAGGGGATACCTGAGCCATGCAGTGAGCTTGATAGGTGTTTGCATTCGAGAAATCACCCTTTAGCCGTTGCCGCCCCAAGGAGGCAGTGAGTCCGCATCGCAGAAACTTAAACACATCTCCCTCCCAACCAATTTCGCCGTTATAGACCAAGAAATCTTGAGGAGAAAAATATCCCTTTCGATCCAGCGCGTTGTGTTCGTAGTTCCAAGTGAATAGATTAGCTGACACAGAAAACTGTCCAAATTTATGTTCTAGTCTCGTAAAAGACTGATGTTCGTGATTGCCGTCGCTGTAGTTGCCTCGACGATAAAAAGAAAATAAACTCGTGTTGCGATCGATTTGCACATACAACGTTGGCCCAAACCGCAATGCTGAGATTTGATGATTGAGCGTTTTAGCATTAAACTTATAAGGCGATTTCTCTAACACTGCTGATAACGTAGCGTTAGGCAAAATAGGAACACTGGCTTCAATGCTAAAGTTAGGGGCGACAGGCAACCGATCAAATAGGTCAACGCCGCCCTCTGCGCGCACCTTAAAATGACCAAGTTTGCCCTCCCAGCCCACTTGAAGCGGACTATTAATGACAGATTCTGCTCCCGTTTGCTTAAAGGAATTCAACCCTGTTTTAAACTGAACCATGTTGCCATTTTTTAAGCGAAACTGAGCCGTTTCGCCCAGAAATCGATTCCGCTGACCTGAACTGTCTCGATCGTTGCGAAAGTCAGTTTTCAGGCTTTCTAGTCCCACTTTAGGAGATGGCGCTTCTATCAGATCCCTAGCTGAACTAGGCTGCTCTGGTTTGACGGGCAACAACTCTAAGCCAGGGTTAAAGTTATCTGCCCCAGCAATCAAAAACTTAGCCGAATTTGAGACAGGAATTTTAGGGACGGATTGAACTGGGTAGACAGCGCTGAGACACAGGCTCACACTGCCAATAAGGGGCTTTGCCAAACGCCAGAGAACGGCCCAAGCCCGTTGAGACGATCGCAGGTTTAACGTCTGACGCGATCGGGTCTCAAAAAAAACCTGATCCCTAAAAAAGGTTGTCATACATCAAGCATATTGGGTAGATACTACTCAGTTAGTATGACCAAATCAGTTAAAAGCTAACGCCAAAAAATGCTCCCCCAAATTTGGCAAAACTTGAGGAGAGGTTTGTTGTCTCAAAAGTCTCATTTATAGAAGCTTTTGGCGTTCTTGCTGCAAAACAGTTTCTACTTCCTGATACTCTAGTTCTAGCGCTGCAACGTGATGGGCGGCTGCCGTTAGTGAATCGGTCATGACCATTGACTCAAGCTCTATACACAGCATTGCTAGTTTTGTTGCACCCAGCGTTGCACTACTCGATTGCAGCGTGTGAGCAGTTCGTTTCAACTTTATAAGGTCTTGTTGGAGCAGACTATCTCTTGCGGCTTTCAAAAGCTTAGGAGCTTCTTCGAGATAGCAGTCAATCATCTCTACCAAAAATTCTGTCGAGTTTCCGCCAATTTGATAGATTTCTTGCAGCGCATCTAAATCAATTCGCACTGTCTGAGGCGCTAATTCGAGATGTAAATCGGAGGTGTTTTCTGGCTGGGCTTGGGTCTGAGCACGTCTATGAGGCTTGCATTTGCTTAACACTTGCATTAACGCTTCTAGGCAGACGGGTTTGGTAATATAGTCGTCCATGCCCGATTCTAGGCAACGTTGACGATCGTCTCGCAGGGCATTAGCCGTCATGGCAATGATGTAGGGACGATCGTCCGGTGCCCAAGTTTGGCAAATTTGTTGCGTAGCCGTGATGCCATCCATTTCGGGCATCTGCACATCCATCAAAATCACATCATAGGGCTGTTTGCGTTGAGCGTCTAAAACTTCTAAGCCGTTGTTGACCACATCAATTTGATAGCCTAACTGCTGCAAGACCATCACCATCAGCTTTTGATTAACTAGATGATCTTCAGCCAACAAAATGTGCAGAGGATGTTGTTGAGCAAACTGAGTATCTACTGACAGTCGAGGACGTGTGCTCTCTGGGATGGCGGGTTCAGAAGGCGCTTCGACCACGATCGTAAAGTAAAACGTGCTGCCTTGCCCTGGCTCACTTTCAACCCAGATTTTCCCGCCCATTTGGTTGCTGAGTTGTTTACAAATCGCCAGCCCCAACCCCGTGCCACCATATTGCCGGGTAATCGAGGCATCTACCTGACTAAAGGCTTGAAATAGACAATTGCGGCGATCGTGGGAGATTCCGATGCCTGTATCTTTAACTGCAAACTCAATGCCGCAAAGGAGCGTCGATTGGGGAGTAGGCGTGATTGACACGGCCGTTGCGGATATTGTCACTTCTCCGGTTGGCGTAAACTTGATGGCATTGCCGAGTAAGTTAATCAAAATTTGGCGAAGTCGAGTGCTGTCTCCGACGACGAGCGTCGGCAGAGTCGCGTCAGCAATAAAGGCAAGCTTGAGTCCTTTTTCTACCGCTTTGGGCGTGAGTAGATTCAGCGCTTCTTGAACACAAGTTCTAAGATTAAACGGGTGTTCTTCTAACTCCAGTTTGTTAGACTCCATTTTAGAAAAGTCGAGAATGTCATTGATGATCGTGAGCAGTGCATCGCCACTGGTTCCAATGATTTCTATCAAGTCGCGCTGTTGAGGCGTTAGCTCAGTGTTTAGCAATAAGCCAGCAATGCCAATGACAGCATTCATCGGGGTGCGAATTTCATGACTAATCATGGCTAAAAACTCACGTTTTGCCAGTTCTGCTTGCTTGCGATCGGTCATATCTCGAACGATATAAACCACACTTTGAAAGTCTTCGATATCTACCTGTGGAGTCGAGCAAGAAACAGCGATCGAGACTTTTTTACCTGACTTTGTTTGACAGACGGTTTCAATTTCTTTAGGAAGTTCACTAGACTCTGAAGCTTGAGGACTTTGAGCGATCGTAGGATAGGGAAACTGCAACTCTGAAAGAAGACTTGAAATCGGTTGCCCCAGCAGCTCGTCTTCTGTGTATTCAAACAGAATTTTTGCAGCCGGATTAATTGTTTTAATTTTTCCCGATCGCGTTGTCACGATCAAGGCATCAGGGATAGCGGTAATAATCTGATCGGTATATTTCTTAGAAGCCCCTAATTGTCTCAATAAAAGATTCGCTTCATTGGCAGCTTGAACGAGGGATTGTCTCAAAACCATCGCTTCTGTAATCTCTTCTATCAAGATCACAAAGCTATTTTCAAGAGACTGATTTTCGAGAATATGGAGATCGATATAAACAAGGGTCGGCAAGTCTAATGACCCTTCAGCGCTGCGCGTCAGCGATCGGGCAATTTCTGTAATGTCAAGTCTCTCTTGCCGTTTTTGCAAGACATCATTGAGAGTCTCTTCATAGCCATATAGCTCAGGAAAACTATCACGAACATCTCTTCCGGGTGCTACATCACTCGGTGATTGGACATATCGATGTGCCCCAGCAGAGGTTTCATTAATCTTTAACTCTTGATCTACGATCAGATATTCGATAGATCGAGACGTTAAAAGTTTACTAAAGAGACACAGACGATTAAGGTCAGAAGAAAGAGTCATAGCAGTGTAGAGCTATTCAAGATTTATCGGAGCAAGTGCAGTTAAAGTTAGAGCGACCAATGGCTGATAAGCAAAAGACTGTAAACGCCTAACTAAGAAAATTGAATCCCTGATTTTAAAGATTTTTTATTCAAGTTTTTGGATCAATAGGGGCTGTTTTAGGCGCGTTTTCATAGTGATTCGACTAGCTTTTGAGATAAGATTTCAAAAATTTGGTTAACATTATTTCCCGTTTTTGCCGAGGTAGGATAAATGCCCAAGAGGTTTGGTTGATCTCCATAGTGTCGTTTTAGCAAAACGTCTAGATCTTCTTCTTGAATCAAATCTGACTTGTTTAGGGCCAGCACGATCGCCCCCTGAGAATTTATGGCTAAAAAACTCTGGATATGCCCAGATAGGTGATCTAGAGTTTCCGATCGAGTCACGTCTCCCACGATAATTACCCCCGCCGCTCCTTGCAGATGACTGGGAGTAATCGCTTTAAACTTAGTGTTGCCCTCAAGATCCCAAATTAAAAGCTGCAAACTCTGAGTTAACTGTGATTTAGGCTTCAAAACGTCGATGGCCTTTCGAGAGATTTTAACGCCCACTGTGGAAAGATATTGATCGCTGAACTGGCGATCGACAAACTGACGAATTAAACTTGTTTTACCAACCCCAAAGTCACCCACTAAACACACTTTTTTGGAAATTATAGACATTATCCACTTCAAATTCGATAAGTGCGCTCTCTAAAGAACACACTACAAGAATGCTCAATTAAGTCGCTAAAATAAACAGAAATTTATCTTTCTTTATTTGATGGGTTTGATCCTGGTTTGGGAGGGATCACTTCAAACACAACGCATCGACTCAGCCAATCAGGTTGAGTTGGCTCAATGCCCGGAGGCAACCCCCCTGCCCCACTGACCTGCAAGCGATCGGGCGCAACTCCCAGTTCAATTAGGGCTGTCCGTACCGCGATCGCACGCTCAAGCGCCAGCTTTTGATCGGCGATCGGGCGATTGCTAGCACTGCCATAGCCAATAATTTTCAACGGTGTCTGAGAATGCAGATCAAGAAAAGACTTGACTGACTGAAGTTTGCTGTTTAGATCCTCAGCGTTTAACAGGGCTGAACCCGTTGGAAAATAGAGTCGAGAGTCTATTTTTAATGGCTGCACCTGCACGGTGCTAAACACAGCTTTCACGCCCGGAATGCGCTGAAATCCTTGGGTGATGGTTTTGGCATCTGCCAGACGAAGAACGCTTCCCTCAACTGAAATCTGAGCCTCTGTGTATCGAGTTACGATCGCAGCGCCCTCCATCCGATTAAACAGAGTCGTGACTCGCTGCACCTCAGCCGCTGTCAAAACCGGATCTGGAGGAATCTCAACCGCTAAAATATCGTTCTCGATCGACCAATTTTTGGGCGCGGCGATTGTGGCAAGATGTTCTGCTTTCTGCCGCAACTCAAGATTGGGTACCTGCCCAGTTAACTTGAGCTTGCCAGAGTGAGCCTCCACCATCAACCGATAAACCGCCAATTCTGGAGCCGATAACAGTGCAGCAGTGGTGGTCACTTCAGCCTGATGATTCACATGACCGCGATACTGCAAAAAACCCCATGGAATGGCAATTAAGCTGCACACGCCCAAGCCAATCAGCACCAGTGGAGACGGTCGATTTTCTGACGATTTCTCGTCTGGGGCACTAGAGTTTCTGAGCGATTCTAGAATCGTGTTGACTGCACTAGGCACCGAGTCAGGATCACCATTAAATGTCTCAAACACGGTGCTATGGTTAGTCACTAAACTGCGGAGTGTTTGACGAATTTCTTCAATAAATTGCTTCGTTGGCTCTCCTTGAATCACGATCGCTAGATAGCAATGCCCAGCGACTTCTAAAATGATTTTAGACATGCCATAGTCGATCGAGTCTAGCTCTGAGACAGCCCCAGCCTGAGAAATACAGTCATTGGCAAAGCTGCAAATTGCCGTCAGCATTCCTGCAATCATGTCGGACTCTAGTCGCTGGCTGTCGGTTCGTTGGATCTCTGAAATCACCAAACCCGACCCTTTGTGAATCAAAAAAACGGCCTGCACTGTAAAAGGGGCCGCTTCTCTGAGAATGAGTTCTGCCTCTGAAACCCCCTGAAGTTTTGCCCGAATTTTACGTTTAATTCCGGCGGGGCTGAGAGCTTCTTCAACCTGCTGGTTAATCGCTCGGATCGTCTCCACCATGTACTTAGAAATCGTGCCGCCAATGATGGGGTATAGCGCATCGACGATCGTATTTTGCTCAATGACGATCTGCTTTTGAATTGCTTTTCCTATCACAGGCGAAATTGCCGTCGATAACTCTTCAGGAGAAATGCGAATCTGCTCAGTGATTGCCCCAGGAATTGCTGGAGCCAGGGCCAAACCCATCAAGGCTCGATCGTGATCCATTCGACTTTGAATCACTTGATCGATAATGGGCGCGATCGCTTGCACAACGTCTTCTTGAGAGTCGATCACGGTCTGACGCAAAAGCTCTGCAACCAAGGGCAGCAACAGATTTTTTAACTCATTGGGCTGATAGATCTGTTGCTCTAGTTGACTCAGTTTTTGAGGAACCTCAGACATTTCAGCCCCCAACACCAGCCCTCGCAGCAGATCTAGGGCCATCACCGCATCTTCGGGTGGCTCTAAAGCAGGCGGTGCGATCGCCACTATCTCGGTTGAGTCAGCCTCGGTTGAGTCAGCCCAGAGAGCCGCCCCGAACTCAAGTTGAACGGGCAAATCTGGTTCTGGTGCAACTAAAGGAGCGTCAGCTAATTGAACGGGCAGATCCGGCTCTGGTGCAGCTAGAGAATCATCAGCCGCGATCGCATCAACCAAAACAGAGCCAAGAGACTTTGCAGGTAGATCAATGATTTCTAAGTCAACCAGCAGATCAAAAAAACGCCCAAGCTGATCGACTTCAGCCGGGCTAAATTGAGATGACTCAACGGTAAGATCGTTTGTCTCAGCCATAGTTGGGGCAAGGCTCATTCACGGGTTCGGCATTCGCAGTCTGCCATTCACCAAATGCGAATCGTCGGAAGCCCACCTAGCCCCAATTCTGAGGGAACCGGAATCAAAGCCCTCCAGAATCAGGAGATTTAGGAGGCAGATTTGCGTAGGAGGCTATCGACCAGTGACAAATGGCAGATTTAGAAGGTTGATAGCAATCCATTTTGAGGAAGAAACCTCAAGTTGAATGAGTCAACTCTTCCGAAAATTTGCGTGTTTCTAACAAAGGCACAGAGGTATGATGGCTGCTGTTGGCAACTTCTCGCAGTTTAGGCACAAACTCTGTTCCCTTTAGCCGCATTCCAAGCTCAAACAAGCTTTCTGCGATGTCATCTTTAGAGACTTTTGTCTCTCTTAACTGAGAAAACCGCCGATCGAGTTCTCCTAACACCAAATCTCTTAGCGCTCCTGCATCGTCTTGAAGCTTGTTCTTGGTGTCACCCAAGTCGCTGCGAATCGAGGCAGTTTGAGAATCTAACGCTTCATCTAGCGCTTGGATGCTGCTAGAAAATCTGCGATTGGCGCGATCGATCTGCTGCCGTAAATCTGCACACTCTTCTTGAGAAGAAGAATTGAACAGCTTCAGCTTTTTCTCTATCGCTTCGACGGCAGCTTTAAGCTCAATAGAAACCCCGTTTTTGACCTGCTCAAGGCGATCGCGCAGGTCTTGCTGCACCATCAAGAGATCAGACTCAACCTTGCTGATGCGGTTGTCGTATTCCCGAATTTGTGACCCAAAAATAATGTCACGAATTTGGTCAATATTACCGAGCTTTTCACGGACTTCTTCTTTAGTAATCTCGCTCATCGTCATGCCTCAATGCTTTAGGAACTAACTGTTTAAGAGACGTTCGATCAATCAGTTAACTCAAAAATCCAGATAAGATTCAAGTCGTTAACTCATCAGCGTCGTCAAGGTTTGTTTTGGAAGCGTCTCTAGTCTTTATAGAGAATTAACATCCTCTCTGGGATCATGCCACGGTAGTTCTACGGGTTTACTCTGAAGCAAATATTCCGATTTCCCGTCCGCTCTATTCATGAATTCTGTCACTTTATAAAGCAGGCAAAAAGCCCTAGAGCAACGGTGACACTCATCAGAATAAGTCGCTAAACTCATCTCGTTAGTCAGTTAGAGTTGCCCCAAACTTGCCTCTGACTGTCTAGCACTAGGGTGCCCAAATCGAGACCATCACGTCGTAGAAGGCTGAGGAGTCTGAGAAAACTCGCTCCAAGCCCAAAAACCCTGAGTCTGTACCCAAAAAATGAACTGACAAGGCCAGATTGAGATTTTCTGCAAACTGCGTCTATCCTAAATGGGTCAAACTGTCTTGCTATGTCTCTTTCTGCATGAAGCGTTCTAAAAACCTCTATCGCAACCTGATCATCGGCGGTGCTCTCGGTCTAACGGCTTTAGCTGCCGCAGGCTATTGGTATATTTTTATAGAAGGTGCGCCTCAAATCGACGCGCCGCAAGCCGAGCCAGAAACAGGACTGATCTTCAAAGTCCAAACGTTTAACAGCGAGGCAATGGGTGGTGAACGGCGATATGGAGTGGTGCTGCCGCCTGGTTATGGCAAAAAGCCCCATCGACGCTATCCCGTGATTGTGTTGCTGCACGGAGGGCACGGCACCGAGCGAGACTTTGAAGATAAAGCTGCCCTCACCTCAGTGCTGCATGACCTTTACCGCGATCGTAAGCTTCCGCCCTCAATCATCATCACACCCGATGGCAACGACCATCGAGGCAGTAGCCCATTATGGGATCCTCAATACTACGACGGAGATAACGGCAAAGTGGCCACCCTCATTGGCTCAGATCTGGTCAACGATGTAAAAACTCGCTATCGATCGCTTAGAGAACCCCAATTTTGGGCGATCGGGGGGCTATCGTCTGGCGGTTGGGGAGCGTTGAATATTGGATTGCGCTACCTCAATGAATTTCATATCCTCTTCAGCCACACGGGCTACTTTAAAGATAATAGTGGCGAAGACAACAGCCCTCAACTGTTTATTCAGCAAATTCCCCTAGAAATTCGTCCTCAATTGCGGGTGTACTTAGATGCAGGAAAAGAAGATGCTAAATATTTGCAGGCAACTCAGCAGTTTCACCAAGCCCTTGATCAGTTGAACATTCCCAATCAATTCAACGTGTTTCCTGGAGGACACGGGATCGTCGGAAAAAACGTAGGCTGGAATTATTGGCACACTCATTTAGCTGACTCGTTGACCTTTGTCGGCAAACAATTTAGAGCTTCTCTTCCCAAATCGCCCGCTGATGCCCCTCCCGCAACCAAAACAGACATGCAACCGCCAGTAACCCAGGGAACTCGTCAGCCAGAGATGCCTAAGACTTTAGCAGCACCCACCGCTCAACCCCAGGGAGAACCCAACCAATGAGCGCACAGGAGCGGCCCAAACCTAAGCCCATGTCGATCGGGCTAAAACATCGAACTCGCATCGCGCTATGGACTGTCTCGATCTGGACGGGCTTAGTCGGCTTAGTGAATGTATTGTCGGCGGTGTCACCCAGCCTCCCCGAACGGGTCAGATGGCTCATGCCTGTTTTCCCCTTTCCGATTCGAGCGGGGGGGCACGTCTTTGCGGCACTGACGGGCTTTTTGCTGCTCACGCTGTCTGCCAATCTTTTACGACGTAAGCATGTGGCCTGGGTGCTGACGGTGGCTCTGCTGGGACTCTCGATCGCCAGCCATCTGATCAAAGGGCTGGACTATGAAGAAGGCTTGTTTGCGATCGTGCCTCTCATCCAACTCATCGTGATGCGGAAAACGTTTACGGCGCGCTCCGATCGCCCGTCTATTTTTCAAGGCGTTCGCGTTTTGATTGGGGCACTGCTGTTTACGATCGCCTATGGAACGGCTGGCTTTTATGTGCTGGATGGACGCTTTAAAGTCAATGGCGAACCCATTAATTTTGGGTTGTTTGCCTCGATCGAGCAAACGTTAGCGATCTTTTTTACTGAAGATAACGCTGGGCTAGAACCCACCACTCGCTATGGCGCGTTTTTCATTAATTCTATTTATATTGTCGGTGCAACCACATTAATTTATGCATTGTTCATGCTGTTGCGGCCGGTGTTGCTGCGGGGTGCTCCGGCAACTGTGAGCGATCGTAGACGCGCTAGAGAGATCATCGACCAATCTGGGCAGACCTCGCTAGCGCGGCTGGCGTTGCTCAAAGATAAGAGCTACTATTTCAGTCCGTCTGGGCAAAGTGTGATCGCCTATGTGTCTAAAGGCCGAGCCGCGATCGCGTTGGGCGATCCCATCGGTCCGGTGCAAGATCGGGTCGAAGCAATTCTTACCTTTAGTCAATTTTGCGATCGCAACGACTGGTTTCCCGCTTTTTATGAAACCGCAACCGATCAGCTAGAGCGCTACTCTAAGCTAGGGTTTCAGCAGATTCAAATCGGCGAAGAAGCGATCGTAGACTTAACCACCTTTACCCTCAAAGGAAAAGCAGCGCAAAATCTCCGCACAGCGCTGAATCGATCGGCCAAAGCAGGCTACCGTTTTAGCCTGTATGAATCGCCGATTCCACCAGAATTATTTCAGCAGCTAAAACCCGTCAGCGACGAATGGCTAAAAGACAAGCAAGGGTCAGAAAAACAGTTTTCGATCGGCTGGTTTGATGAAGACTATTTGGGCGATTGCTTGATCGCCGTCGTCTATGATGCTGACAATCAGGTGGTCGCTTTTGCAAACTTGCTGTCTGGCTATAACCGCAGAGAAGTGACGATCGATCTAATGCGTCACCGATTAGATGCCGAAAAAGGCACCATGGATTTTTTGTTTGTCTCAATGTTTCAACACTTTAAAGAGGCAAAATACGACAGTTTTAATCTCAGTCTTTCACCCCTGGCAGGCGTTGGCGCAAAGCCGACTGCTCGCAGGGTTGAGAAAGCTCTAAATTATCTGTTTAACCACCTTAACCAGTTCTATAACTTCAAAGGGCTGCATCAATTTAAGGAAAAATTTCAGCCACAGTGGGAGCCACGCTATCTCGTGTTTCCGGGTCGAGCGGCGCTGCCAGAGGTGATTTTAGGGCTAGTAAGAGCCGATTCTGGCGATCGCTTATTTGAATATTTTCAGTTGGAATATTTAAAGCAATCGATCGCGGCATTCTTTGACCGCTGACTCACCCTTTTCGAGCTTTGTCTAGAAACCCCCACAAACGATCGATTGATCGCCCGATCGCGCATTTAACCCCAACCCATAAAGAAATTTTTCATACTAAAAGAAGAGCGGAAACCTGACAGAATTTCTCTAAAGGTTGAAACTGGGCGACTGACCCCGCAAAATCGTTGAATGCCGATCGTATGAGATTATCAAACCATGCTTGAATCCTACCGCCAACACGCTGCCGAGCGCGCCACTCTGGGCATTCCGCCACTGCCGCTTAGTGCTCAACAAACCTCTGAGCTGTGTGAATTGCTCAAAACTCCCCCCGCAGGCGAAGCAGAGACGCTACTAGAACTGCTGCGCGATCGGGTTCCTCCCGGCGTTGATCAAGCGGCTTATGTCAAAGCGGGGTTTTTGACGGCGATCGCCCAAAAAACTATCACGAGTCCTTTGATCTCTCCTAAGTATGCGGTGACGCTGCTGGGCACGATGATGGGCGGCTATAACGTCCACTCGCTGATCGCGCTGCTGCAATCTGACGATGCAGAGTTAGCGGCCGAAGCGGTAGCCGCCCTCAGCAAAACGCTGCTGATTTTTGATGCCTTTCACGATGTGCAGGTGCTAGCAGAAACCAATGCCTATGCTAAACAGGTGATAGAGGCTTGGGCTGAGGCAAAGTGGTTTACCGATCGTCCCTCGTTGGCAGACGCGATCACGGTGGTGGTCTTTAAAGTGCCCGGCGAAACCAACACCGATGATTTGTCTCCGGCCACTCACGCCACGACTCGCCCCGATATTCCCCTTCACGCCCTGGCAATGCTAGAGACGCGGATGCCCGGCGGATTGCAAACTCTGGCGGAGATTAAGCAAACAGGACATCCCGTGGCTTATGTGGGCGATGTTGTCGGGACGGGATCGTCACGCAAGTCTGCGATTAACTCGGTGCTCTGGCACATTGGACAAGATATTCCTTTTGTGCCCAACAAGCGCACGGGCGGCTATGTTTTGGGCGGCACGATCGCGCCGATCTTTTTCAACACAGCCGAAGATTCTGGCGCGCTGCCGATCCAGTGTGATGTCTCAAAGATGGAGACGGGCATGGTGATCACGATTCACCCGTTTAAAGGTGAAGTGACGAACGAAGCGGGAGAAGTCATTGCAACCTTTAATTTGCAGCCAGAAGTGATCACCGATGAAGTGCAGGCTGGGGGACGAATTCCGTTAATCATTGGGCGGAGTTTGACCGACAAGACCCGCGCTGCAATAGGGCTAGAACCTAGTGATCTGTTCATTCGTTCCACATTGCCTGTGGATACGGGTAAGGGCTTTACCCTAGCGCAAAAGATGGTTGGCAAAGCCTGCGGTCTGCCGGGTGTGCGTCCGGGAATGTCTTGTGAACCTGCAATGACCACTGTCGGATCTCAAGATACAACGGGGCCCATGACCCGCGACGAACTCAAAGAGCTTGCCTGTCTGGGCTTCAGCGCTGATTTAGTCATGCAGAGTTTTTGTCACACTGCCGCCTATCCCAAACCCGTTGACATCAAAACTCATCACGACTTGCCCGACTTTATCTCGTCGCGGGGCGGTGTAGCGCTGCGTCCGGGAGATGGCATCATTCACTCTTGGCTTAACCGGATGTTGATGCCTGACACCGTGGGCACTGGGGGCGATTCTCACACCCGCTTCCCGTTGGGAATTTCTTTTCCGGCAGGGTCGGGACTGGTGGCCTTTGCGGCGGCGATCGGGGTCATGCCCCTCGATATGCCCGAATCGGTTCTCGTCCGCTTTAAGGGCGAGATGCAGCCCGGCATCACGCTGCGAGATTTGGTGAATGCCATTCCCTATGTGGCGATTCAAAAAGGGTTGCTGACCGCTAGCACAGAAAACAAACAGAACGTTTTTGCGGGGCGGATTCTAGAAATCGAAGGGTTGCCAGATCTCAAAGTTGAGCAAGCCTTTGAGCTAACCGATGCCTCCGCCGAACGATCGTGTGCAGGATGCACGATTAAACTCAGCATCGAAACGGTGTCGGAGTATCTAAGATCGAATGTGGCGCTGCTGACTAACATGGTGTCTCGCGGCTATGAAGATGCCCGGACGATTATGCGTCGCGTCGCCAAAATGGAGCAATGGCTAGCAAACCCGATTTTGCTCGAAGCCGATGCCGATGCAGAATATACGGAGATTATTGAGATTGACCTGAACGAGATTAAAGAACCGATCGTGGCCGCTCCCAATGACCCCGACAACATCAAACTGCTGTCAGAAGTGGCGGGCGACAAAATCGACGAAATCTTTATCGGCTCGTGCATGACCAATATCGGTCACTATCGCGCTGCTGCGAAGGTTTTAGAAGGTGTTCCGCCCGTGACCAGTCGGCTGTGGATCTGTCCACCAACCCGCATGGATGAGCACCAGCTTAAAGAAGAAGGCATCTACGGCATTTTTGGCGCGTCGGGTGCTCGCACTGAGATGCCAGGGTGTTCTCTCTGCATGGGCAACCAGGCGCGAGTCGGGGATAACACGACTGTGTTTTCGACCTCAACCCGCAACTTCAACAACCGCATGGGCAAAGGCGCTCAAGTCTATCTCGGCTCTGCGGAACTGGCGGCGGCTTGTGCGCTCTTGGGTCGCATTCCCACGGTGCCGGAATATTTGGAGATGATGGCGAACAAGATCAACCCGTTTGCGGATAATCTCTATCGTTATCTCAACTTCGATCAGATGGCGGGGTTTGCCGATGAGGGTCGCGTGATTCCGCTTGAGGAAATGCCTCGCATTGAAGACATTTTGGGAATGCCTGCGGCGGTTCGATAAGACCCTGGTCAGCGAGCGAGAAGCCAACCATAGGTCAAAACGCCTAGCCCGGCAACACCTACGATCGCGTCTCGCTGATCCTCCCAAAATCGACCCATTCCACTCCATAAAGCGGTGAAAGACTCGCGGCGCGATCGGCTCAAACCAGCCATTAATGCTTTAACTTTGGCGTTGACCTCAGCCGTTGAGACTTCGCCTCGCTGATAGGCGGCTTCTAGCTGGTCTAGCTGGTGCCAATAGTCGCGGGTTGCCGCCATCAAATCAGGAATCATGGCTAAACGTCTTTCTAATGTGAACTTACATCACGTAATGTAACGCATTTGTCACAACTAGAAGTCTGTCATCCGTTAGAGTTTTCTGGCGCGATCGCCTGTCGATAGAAAGATTGCATCTCCGCAAACCAAGCTTGCCGCGACTGATCCCACGCATAAAACATATGACCACCCTGATAGTGACTCAGCGTGAGATTGGGGCGAATCTCAGGATCGAGTTTCATCAGATCAGCTAAATGGTTAGAGGCAAAATAGGGCGTGACCAGATCAAAAAGTCCGTGAGTAATGTAAACCTGCATATAGGGGTTAAGGGTCATTCCTACCCGCAGATCGTCGATCGAACCCAGGTCTAACTCACCTTTGAGATCAAACTTCCAGGCTTTAAAGATTTCTAGGTTGAGCAGGTGATAAGACAGGTCTGTTTCAAGCTCTAAGGTGTCGCGCAACTGACTGTTGATCGCCCCCGTAAACAAGCGATCGAGTCCGTCTAGGGTGGGGTCGATGCCCTGATAAGTCACCCGATCGGGAAACGGGTCGATCGCCGTAATCGATGCGTCATAGAGTCCAACAATGCGCTGTTGGTCACGCAGCAACTCTCTCGCAAAGACATCAATGCCAATTCTTCCGGCGTGTCGCTCAACCAGCGCCAAGGGCAAGCCAATCAGATCGGCTAACTGCTGATAAACGGTCTGGCGTTCTTCGGCGGTGCTGCTGCCCCCGATCGCCAAAAACGGAATTAGAGTTCGGCGGGCAAAGTGCTCGGCTGCCGTGATTTGAGCCTGCAAGTCTCCTGGTTGACCCACCCACTGAGCGCGATCGTGGTGAGCCGCTGCCGCCGCTAAAGATGGCAACAACGTCGCCCAAGACGTGAGCGTGTAGTCATTTCCACCAAACAAGCTGAATTCTAGAGCCGGAGAAATTAGAATTGCGCCCGAAAGCCCAACGCCAAAATCTTGTTGCAGCTTGCGGGCCAGCCTGGCCACTCGAAAGCCGCCATAGCTTTCACCTGCGATAAAAATCGGAGACAGCCAGCGTTTTTGACGAGACAAAAATCGCTGAATGAACTCTCCCAGAGATTTTAGATCTCTCTCGACCTCCCAAAAGTCAGTTTCTTTAGACGGCGTTGCTTCGTTAGAGTCAGACTTGTCGCCCGACTTATCCGCAGCATCTTTATCTTTGGGCAAACTTCGACTAAACCCCGTCCCGATCGGGTCGATAAACACCAGATCACTAAAGCTCAACCAGCTTTCAAGATTGTCTACTAGCCGCACAGGAGGTTTGGGCAACTTGCCGTTAACCCCAAATTGAATGCGCTTTGGCCCCAACGCTCCCATGTGTAGGTAAGCAGACGCGGCTCCGGGGCCGCCGTTAAACACAAACGTGATCGGACGTGCTGATGCGTCATCGGTTTCTGCCAGATAAGCGACGTGAAACATCTCAGCGATCGGCTTTTCTTGGTCAAATAATGTCTGCCACTCAGCAGATGCAGTGTAATGGATCTGCCGATCAGACAGCGAAAGCGTGTGTTTGGTTTGGCTAGATTTGCGCGTCACAGGTGAGCTAGGCGAGTCAGTCATGGTGCGTTAACCCGATCTTTAAAAATTAAAGCCTTTGAGAAATGAACACTTCTCAAAGGCTTTATCTATACGAGCATGGCGGGACTCGAACCTGCGACCCTCAGAACCGGAATCTGATGCTCTATCCACTGAGCTACACGCCCTCGTCACGCCAATATTGTAGCACCGAAAATAGAGATGACAACGAGGCATAAAATTTGAATCTTGCCTTCGCTCGATCGCTAAAAGTAGCTCATTGGGTCAACAGGTTCGCCGTTTTGTCTAACTTCAAAATGCAGGTGAGGCCCGGTCGAGAGTCCGGTTGAGCCAACTGCGGCGATCGGTTGCCCTCGCTCGATCGCTTGCCCTTCTGAGACATAGAGTTCGCTTGTATGTCCGTAAAGGGTTGTAATGTTGTTGCCGTGATCAATGATTACCGCATTGCCATAGCCGCCATACCATCCGGCAAAAATCACCAAGCCCCGATCGGACGATCGAATCGTGCTGCCATAGTCAGCCCCAAAATCTACGCCAGAGTGAAAGCGCTGGTAGCCCAAAATCGGGTGCATTCGCCAGCCAAACCCACTCGTGATCTCGCCATCACTGGGGTAGCTCATCTGCCCCGTACCCAAGACAACAATGCCGTTTTTGGCGCGTTCTTCGGCCACTCTTTTTTGAATCAGTGATCCGATGCCTTGAGAATCTTTAGCCAGTTGAGCCTCGGCAGCTTCGAGCGCTCGGCGATCGGTCTTTAAGCGATCGACCACTTTAGTTTGATAGTCTGCCTGCGCCTCAAATTCTGACTTTTGCGCCAATAGCTCTTGGGTAATGAGCGCAATCTGGTTTTTTTGCTGCTCGACCTGATTTTGTTGCCGATCGAGCCGAACGGCGGCTGATTTCAAATCTGTCAGGATCTTACGATCGGTCTTATAGACTCGCTTTAGCTGCTGACGACGATCAATAAAATCATTGAGGCTCTGACTTTGCAGCAGCACTGCCCAGCCGTGACTTCTCTGCTGGCGCTGCAAAAAGCGCAGTCGAGACCCCGTTGCTGCCTGCTTTTGGCGATAGGTGCGATCGGCGGAGTCTAACGCAATTTGCAGCGCTTTAAGCTGCTGGGCTGCCTGTTTCAGCTTCGTTTCACTAGTCTGCACCTGCCCCGCGGTGATTTGAATCGTTTTGCGAAGACCTTTGAGATTAGTCTGAGCAGATTTTTCTAGATTTTGCACCCGATCGCGCTCTTTTTGCACCGCCGATCGCTGCTGCTCAATTTGCTGCTGCTGCTGCTTGAGGTCGTCGAGACCCTTTTCTTGAGAGACGGCTGGGTGAGCTACCCAAATCAGACTCACGAAGCACACGACTGCGATCAGCGCCTGCACCCCCACTCTCAGTCGATTGGTTAGAATCTCAGTCGTTTTAGACAACCCATTCCTCGCGCTCAATGGCATTTTTAAACCAGCCCCCATTATGACCACAGATCAGAGAAATGGTTTATGGAACAAAAGGTTTTGAGTCGTCTAGCTCGATCGCGATCGTCCACTCGTTGGTTCAAGTCAGTGGCTTAAACTGCGACCTGAAACTCTGCTGAAATTGGCGGCTAGCGCCCTAACGATCAAGGGTCAGTGTCTGGGAATTCGTCAGAGCGTTTAGCATGGAAGGACGATCGCAGTTCGCTCTTGAGAGACTTGCAGACACGATCGCAGACTTACACCGTTTCACCCTTCCCCCTTTCCTATGCGTGACTTTCTCAAACACACCTTTGCGACTCTATTAGGCATTTGCATCTTTCTAGGTTTGAGCGTCGGAGGATTACTATTTTTGGTGATTGCAACCGCCTCTAGAGACACAGGGCCGCAGGTGAAGGATAAATCAGTCTTGGTCTTCGATTTGTCTCAAAACATTACCGACTCTCGCCCATCGTCGTCGGCTCGTGAGCTTGTGAGTGGTGCCCTCTCTGGCGACGAACCCGACACGATCACGCTTCGCACGGTTTTAGACACGATCGACCACGCCACCCGCGATCCCAAAATCATTGCCCTCTATCTTCACGGCAGCAGCAGCAATAGCGCTTCTGGCTTTGCCACGCTCAAAGAAGTCCGCAAAGCCTTGGCAAAATTCAAGACGACAGGCAAAAAAATCTATGCCTATGATGTCGATTGGCGAGAGCGCGAATATTATCTGGCTTCTGTGGCAGACACGATCGCTATTAACCCGATCGGGCAATTAGAGATCAACGGTCTCAGTTCTGAAAGTATGTTTTATGCAGGCGCATTGCAGAAGTTTGGCGTAGGCGTGCAGGTCACCCGCGTGGGCAAATATAAGTCAGCCGTCGAGCCATATTTGCTGACCAAGCGCAGCCCCGCCAACCGAGAGCAAACCGAAAAACTTTTAGGTGACCTGTGGGGTGAGTTTCTCGCCGCCACCAGCAAAGATCGCAAAATGACCGTTCAGCAGTTTCAGTCCATTGCCGACAGTCAGGGCATTCTCAACCCAGAAGAGGCTCAAAAGAGAGGTTTGGCTGACAAAGTTGCCTACTCTGACGAGATATCAGCCGAGCTAAAGACCCTAACAGGTGAAGACGAAGAAAATAAATCCTTCCGGCAGGTCAGCCTCAAGACCTATGCCAAAATTGCCGACGATCGCCCTAAAAAGCGCAATGCCAAGCAGCAGGTGGCGGTGATCTACGCCGATGGTGAAATCGTCAACGGGCAGGGCACAGCCGGGCAAGTCGGCGGCGATCGCCTGGCCCGACAACTCCGAGATCTGCGCCTAGACGACGACGTAAAAGCAGTCGTGCTGAGAGTCAATAGCCCCGGCGGCAGCGCGACTGCCTCCGAAATCATTCAACGAGAACTCGTGTTGACTCGCAAGGTCAAGCCCGTGGTGGTGTCGATGGGCGATGTGGCAGCCTCTGGAGGCTATTGGATTTCAACCTACGCCGATCGCATTTTTGCCGAACCGAACACGATCACTGGCTCGATCGGGGTCTTTGGGTTGCAGCCCAACTTTCAAAAGATCGCCAACCAAAACGGACTGACGTGGGACGTGGTTAAAACCGGGCGCTTTGCTGACAGTCAGACGATCAGCCGTCCTAAAACCCCCGAAGAGTTGGAACTGGTGCAGCGATCGGTCAACAAAATCTATGATCAGTTTCTCACCAAAGTTTCTGACTCTCGCAAACTCCAAAAATCAAAGGTTGCAGAGATTGCCCAAGGGCGAGTTTGGTCAGGCAGCAAGGCAAAATCTCTGGGTTTAGTAGACGAGTTGGGCGGGCTAGAAGATGCCGTGAGAGAAGCGGCAAACCGGGCAAAACTCGGTGACGATTGGCAGCTAGAAGAATATCCTAAAACCAGCACCCTAGAAGAGAAACTCTTGGGGCGGTTTTTGGGGGGCAACGAAACCAACGCAACGCCGAGCGACCCCATAACCAGCGAGTTGAAAAAAATTCAGGCAGATCTCGCTTCGCTTCGTGCAATGAACGATCCCAAAGGGGTGTATGTGCGTCTGCCGTTCAATATCCGAGTTGATTAAGTCAGGAATCGAGATTCCTGATTCAAGATTGCGACACTAAATGCTCGATCGGAGTTCAAACCAATCCGGTAAATGGGTAAGTTAGAGTGAATCAACTTTATGGTGTCGCAATTTGTCATCGACCTATGGGTAGAAAAAAACATCGTTCCTTCCTGCTGTTGATCTTGCTTTGCAGTGCTGCGGGCGTGGTAGTGGGAGGAACCGCTAGCTGGGCAGACGGTAATCAATGTTTGCAGGCAAAGGTGCTGACTAATCAGTGCCTGACTCAAGACCCGATCGCCAAAACTCTAGAAGGAATGGCCACAGGCATGATTGCAGGAGTTGGCGCAGGAGTAGGAGCCGCCTGGAACGCTAGACGACCCTCTGGAGGAGAATGATTTAGAAATTCTGAAAGCTGATGGCTGCAAGGACGAGGCGTTGATCGCAACGCTTCGCCGAGGCTCTGCCCCGTTAATCAATAGCTGCCGACAAATTAACATTCAGGTTGGTTCCAAAAATCTTCTGCATCATCTACTGGCGGAGAGTAGTCGGAATTTTCACCAAAAACTCCGTTCCCTTCTCTAGTTCTGAGTAGCACTCCAATGTTCCCCTCGTATGTTGTTCCACGATCATCTGGTAGCTGAGTGACCAAGTTCATAAACACCTGGTTCAACTGTCCGGCGTAGCACTCTACTAGGGGCAAGTCACCGTATTCTTTGATCACCTCGATCGTCGGTCGATTTTGGGTGCCTTTCAGACGATTGTGCAGAATCATCAAGGTGCTGTCGATGCCTTCGTGAATCATCTGGTAGCTGAGTGACCAAGTTCATAAACACCTGGTTCAACTGTCCGGCGTAGCACTCTACTAGGGGCAAGTCACCGTATTCTTTGATCACCTCGATCGTCGGTCGATTTTGGGTGCCTTTCAGACGATTGTGCAGAATCATCAAGGTGCTGTCGATGCCTTCGTGAATGTTAACGTGCTTCACGGCTGCCTCATCCAGTCGGGAAAAGTTGCGAAGCGAAACCACAATTTCACGAATGCGAGTGGCTCCCACTTTCATTGAGTTCATCAGCTTTGGCAGATCTTCTAGCAAAAACTCAAGCTCAACATTCTCCACCGCAGCTTGAATCGCGTCTTGAGGGCTGGGAGAGCTTCTGATAAAGACTCAGCACGTTAAGCAAGTCTTGAATATAACCCTCGGCGTGGGTGAGATTACCGTAAATGAAATTGACGGGGTTATTAATTTCATGAGCAATACCTGCCACTAGCTGTCCCAAACTAGACATTTTCTCAGCGTGGATGAGTTGAGTTTGAGTTCGTCTAAGTTCTTGTAAAGTAGTTTCTAGCTGATCGGCTTGCTGCTTTAGCTGCTTTTCAGATTCCAGCAAGATCGCCTCTTTCTGTTTGCGCTCAACGTTCTCAACCCGAAGCTGTTCAGCTCTATAGAGTGCTTCATTTGTCTCTTTTAAAGCAGCCTGCGCTCGTTTTCGATCAGTGATGTTGGTTAAGGAACCCCCGATTTCTCCTGGCTCTTCTGATCGCGCTGATAACTCTAACCAAACGATCTCTGCGGTTTGATGATGAAACCGTAATTCCTGACAGATGATTTCCTGCTTGTTGATCAGTTGATCTAAGACCTCAAACCACAAATCTTGTTCTTCGGCGTGCAAAGAATCGGCGATCGGGCAATTGAGACATTTTGTAACGCTGTAGCCTAAAGTTGCTGTCCAAGCTTTATTCAACAGCGTAAAGTTGCCGAGTTTATCGCACTTGAATACAATTTCACGCAGGTTTTCAACCAACTCTCAATAGCGTCTTTCTGATTCTGAAAGCTGCTCAATTAGACGATACTGAATCTGAGTATTAAGCTCATTACCCGCTAAGAAAGTGTTTGTAAATGTTAGTTAAGCAGTCTTAGGCTTCCAAGTTCGTCGATTTTCAGCTAATCGTCGCAGCATTAATCGAATCATCACGATGTAAATCATCCCCTCGTGATTTTCCGGCAAAGGCTTTGAGTCAGTGATTTCTTTAGAGTAGCAGGTGAATCTGGTCTAAATAGTCAAATTTACCTGTGTATTCACGCAGGTCAAATCCTTGGGGCAACACTCAGAACTCACACCACTGAATACTGCACAAGGGCTATCACGGTGGGCGATCGGGCAACTCAAAATCTTACAGCTATTAACCAACAAAAGATATTAACAAGACAGACAAAGCTCTCTTAAACAGTTTATGAATAAAGTGAGGGCTTTTGAGTTGTCTAAACACACTAATTTTATCAGCCACTACATCATCAATTATTTACAATTTATCAAGGCAACCGCCCATGCAAGGATCACTGAAACGCATTCTCACGGGAGCAATCTTTTTTATCACTACGATGATCACGGCTGTAGTGGGTTATATGCTGGCTGGTTGGTCACTGATGGATGCCATTTATATGGTCGTGATCACAACGTTTGGGGTTGGCTACGGCGAAGTTCATCCAATCACTAGTACAACGCTGAGAATCTTCACAATTTTCGTAATTGTTGCAGGAACCTCATCGGCCGTTTACATTGTGGGCGGTTTCGTTCAAATGATCACAGAAGGAGAAATTAATAAAGCGCTAGGAGCAAGACGAATGACCCGCAGCATCGAAACGTTAGAACACCATGTGATTATTTGCGGCTTTGGTCGGATGGGTCAAATTTTAGCTCGCAAGATGATAGACGCTAACATTCCCTGCGTGATCATTGATAATAATGCTGAACGCACAGCAATGGCTGAATCGTCGGGTTATTTAATTCGAGTCGGAAATGCCACTGACGAAGCAATATTGCACACGGCTGGTATCGATCGGGCTAAAGTTTTAGCTACTGTGTTACCCGATGATGCCGCCAATGTTTTCATTACTTTAACGGCTCGTGAGCTTAACCCTAAGTTAATGATTTTGGCCCGTGGTGAGTTGCCTTCGACTGAAAAAAAGCTCAGGTTAGCAGGAGCCAATCAAGTTGTGTTGCCTGCTGCGATTAGTGCTCTGAGAATGTCTCACATGATCACTCATCCTGCCACGATGGAGTTTTTCAGCAATGACGATGGCCGCAGTCGTCTAAACGAACTGTTATCACAAGTCGATATTCAAGTCGATGAACTGGCGATCGCGCACAACTCTCCGATGGTGGGGGCAACGATCGAAGACGTTGAAGTGCGCGGCAAAGGAACCTTTATCATTGTGGCACTGCGTAAAATTGACGGCACCACCATTACTCATCCCAATCAGACACTAGTTTTGAGTGAAGGAGACACGGTGATCGTCATGGGACATCGCGGAGATATTCCTCAGTTTGTTCGCAAACACGTCATCCGCCGCCCACGATATGCCAATTCTCGCCTGTTTCGTCGCGATTCTTAGGCAGAGATTTGCGGGCACGATCGCCGCCTCTTTTTCTAGGGTGCAGAACATTATACGGAAGGGGTTCCTGCAACTTACTGGCCCCTTCCTGATGGAACTCAGTCAACGCTACCAAAGCAGATTGAAATCAGCCTAAAGAGGTGCGTATTATTCGCATCTAAGTATTTAAGTTTAAGTATAAACACACATACACTAATGTAGGACACGCTAGAGAAAATGCGTATAAACCCGACAGGATATGGCTTTTAGTGAAGAGTCGGCTAAGAATCACCAAAGCTGATGACGACAGCGGACAAACTCTGCTAGAAGTATTAAAAGCTACACAGCACATTCAGTATACAAGCAAGTTGAGAGTGCGCTGGTTAGAGGGTTGTCTGCACTTCACCTACAAATTTTATGAATACCAAACTCGCAACTAGTCTGTTTATCACAGCCGCCGCTGTCACGGGAGCCTTTTCTCAAATTGCCCCAGCCACCGCTCTATCATCGTCTAGCGCGGTTTGGGATAAGCCCCAGCCCACTATTTATGGCAAAAGTCAAACTGGCTTCAGCGATGCACCCTATCAGCAGTTTGTGCAGAAAGAACGAGTTGCCATCCCTAACAGTGGGCAGTTTCAACTCGACCCCAGCAAGCTAGGGTTGAAATATGACTACAACGTTTCTGCTTTCTTTATCAATGAAGGGGCAGCCTACAGAAATCAGCTAGCGTTCACATCAACCGGGCAAACCCAGACCGAAGGGCTGCTGTTGAAAGATATCTCTTGCGAGGGGGCTGGCTGCGTAGGAGGTTGGGGTGGAAATGCGCTCAAACTGGGTGACAGCGTAAAAGTCGGCGAAATCAAGGGGGGGTCGCAACTCGATTTCTTCTTGCGTGCTGATGGTTTAAACCGCAACGCAAACGCAACTGTTTTTGGCACTCAAACGGCTTTAAATGCAGATGGGCTTCAGCACGTAGTCGCCTATGGCGTTGGCAAGAAGTATCTGTTGCTGGGGTTTGAAGATCTCTACGGGGCTAGAGGTGCAACGGGCGGCAAAAATGAGAACTCCGATCGCGACTTCAACGATGCTGTCTTTGTGGTTGACATCGGCGAAAAGAATTTGGAGGCTCTGGTCAAGCCTGTTCCTGAACCCTCGGTTACGCTGTCGCTAGTCGGATTGGGCGCTGCGGGTCTGCTCCTGCGTCGTCAACGCAAGACCGATCGATAAGGTCGGTCATTCACGGGTCACAGTCAGTCGTGTGTCAAGAGTCCGTAGCGGGTTGCTGCGGACTCTTTTTGTTTTTCAAGGTTTCTCTGGTCACATTGATAAGCCGTCTGCATTGGTCACGGTTAGAGAACCGCGTATCGCACGGTGTAAGCTATTGACATACTCACCGTCCTAAAGGAGCGATGATTCTTGACGCTTCACTGAGATGTGCTACCGAAGTAGTCTTACCGTCCCTCCACGTCCGTTTATAGTCTCCCAATGCCCTATGGCGACTTGATTCTATTGTAGCAAAAGTATCAGCAAAGCCGTCCTAGAAGGACAGGATTTTAGACCCATTTTTCTGATAATCTGAGAAATTTGAGGACTGAGGGAAACCGGAATGAGCAACAATTCTGCCGCGACCACTACAATTTCTTCAGCGATCGGCATTGGCGGCAGCATCCGACAACATCACTGGACTTGGAAAAACCAGCCCATCACAGGGGTTTATGAAGTCTTGGGAGAGGGAAAGCCAATTTTGCTGCTGCCCGCTCTCAGCAGCGTCTCTAGTCGCACCGAAATGCGCGGATTGGCAGAACTGCTGTCTCAAAAATATCAGGTGATCGCGCTCGACTGGGTGGGGTTTGGAGAGTCGTCACGACCTCACATCGCCTACACGCCTGCCCTCTATGAAGCCTTTTTGCGAAACTTCGTTCAGAACGTCTTTTCTGAACCTGTGGTGGTGGTTGCCGCAGGGCACTCAGCCGGATATGTGATGGAGTTGGCAAGTCGAGCCAGAGGCAGCACATCGGCTCCTTGGCGGTGGATCGTGTTGGTCTCTCCGACCTGGCGCGGGCCGTTGCCGACGGCAATGGGAGAGCATCGCCGCCTCTATAAAGTCTTGCAAACGCTGATTAATTTACCCGTGATTGGGCAGGGACTCTATTTCTTGAATACAACTCGTGGATTTTTAAAGTTCATGATTAGCCGCCATGTATTTGCTGAGTCTCAACACATCACACGAGAGTTGATTCGGCAAAAATGGAAAACAACCCAACAGCGAGGAGCTAGGTTTGCTTCGGCTGCTTTTGTGACGGGTGCTTTAGATGCTGTGAAAAAGCGGCAGGACTGGTTTAACTGGTTTCAGCCACTGCCCGTGCCCGTAATGATGGTGATTGGGGAACAGATGCCGCTCAAGTCTCGTGCTGAGGTGGAGGTGTTAGCCCATTTTTCGGGAGTTCAGGTTCATCGGATGCCTGGTTCTTTAGGGTTGCATGAAGAATATCCTGAGCAGTTAGCTGAGGGAATGCTGCCGTTTTTAGAAAAGTATTGGTCTTAGACTGCTGTCTAAAAAAGCCATTCGTCTTGAGCTTCGTTTTTAGTGTTTGTGTGGCGATGGGGCGTTTCGCGAGTGAATTTCATGTGAATGGAGCGTAGCTGTTCACCGTCGGCGGCCACCGCAATGATGGGGTAGTGGATGACTCCATCTTGAAACGACACTTGAAACCGGAACGTGCCGTCAGGGTTAAGGGTGATGGGGGTGCCGTCGATCGTCACCTCAGCATCCGGTTCGGTTGCGCCATAAACGATCAGTTCTGCATCGGCGACCAGCCAAAAGTTACGGGGGCGGATGGGGGCAGCCGATGCCGACAGTCCGATGCCCGACATGCCGATCCCTGACATCCCAATACCTGACATACCAATCCCTGACAGAGTGGGTAATTCTCCTAGGGCAAAGCCAACTCCGGGCTGCAAGCCAAACGAGCTAATCGATTGCTGGGTCACTACCTGCTGCATAGAGCCGAATAGAGAACCGACGACTCGCTGCGCCTCGGCTGACTGGGCCATGCCAAAAAGCTGATCATAGATGGGATTAGCAACGACCTCGGTGCGCTGGCTGGGGGGCACGAGTTCTAAAAAGGTTTTACTCCGCAGGTCTTCTTGCCAGTCGATCGTCACAAATTGCTCTTCAAACCAATCGGAGGGGTAAGTGGGGGGAATGCGAGCCGGGAGGGATCGCGCCAACATCAGCCAGCGCCCATCTTGGGTGAGATAGCCGATTTCGACGAGGTAGTCACGATCGCTAACCGGGATCGCAAGATACCAATCGCGGGCCATTTCATCGCAGTCAAACTGCTGCATGCTGTGGGGGGTTTGGTGATTGACCTCAATATCAGTGACATCATAGAGCCGCAGCACTAGGCTTTGTCCTCCTTGCTGTCGCACTTCAGATTTGTGCTCGTTGGAGACATCCCAGTAGGTGTAACCCCACTGCGGGTCACGAGGCAGCAGAACAATTCGACTGTCTCCATAGCCTGCTGGCAAATCGGGCAATCCTTCGTCAACGGTGGCTAAGGTTTCGCGGCTGAGGTCAGTTTGTCCGACATCAAATTTGGCGGCTTCGACCTCCAACTGAGTCCGATCGCCATCGTTCAACATCCAAGCCGCAGCCCCCGCAGCTAGGGCAGCCCCGCCAACTAGCCCGGCAGCAGCGATCGGAGCACCCGTTTCAGGCAATTCTGACGCAGAGGTTGCCTCGTCTAGGTTAAGTTCGGTTGGGGTGTCAGTGGTCGCGATCGGCAGGTCAGCATCTAGTTGGTCGATCGTGTCAAAGGTCGAAAGCACGGCTTCGATCTCTAAATCTTCGCTCGTAGCCACATCTGGTAGCGCTGCTAAAACGTCGGGCGCGGTGTCTTGCGATCGGGCTGTCCAAGCTGCGGCTCCTGCCCCTAAAGCTGCTCCACCTGCTAGGGCGGCTCCCGCAACCAGCGTCGAGTCGGGCGTTGACGGCTCACCTGAGACAGAAGTTTCTATAGGGGATGCCGATGCTGATTCAGCCGATGGTGACGCGATCACATCGGGCGCAGGGGGCGACGAAATTAAAGGAGGCTCAGTGAGGTCTGAAGGCTCAGACTGATCAGCCCAAGCTGCGGCTCCTGCCCCGGCTGCTAGGGCGGCTCCCATCAGGCTGGAGTCTGGCGCGGTGGGTGAAGTGATTTCCAGACGAGGATCGCTGATTTCAGAGGCAGGTTGATCGGCGATCGCGGCCCGGTCTGAGTTGATCACCGACCCGGCTCTGGCAGCCAGATTAGGATTCTCAGCAGCAGGCTCGATAAGATCAGTCGCGGGGGGAACGACAGTCGGGTCTGGCGCGATCGGGGGTCTAGGAGCTACGACTGGCTCAATCGGGCTTTCGGCAGGCTCTGCAATCGGGCTGCGACGACTTTTAAACCACCACAAAAATAGTCCTAGCAAACCGAGAGGCAGCAGCCACAAAAGCCACGGCGGAATGCCACCATCGACTTGAGCCGATCGAGCATCGGCGACAGCCGTCGGAGCATTTGTCGGGGCAGTGGCCGGTGTCGTGGGGGTGGCCGCTAACGGTGGAGTGGTGCCACTGTCAGGCGGTGTGCTTGGGGTGGGCGCGATCGTTGCAGTCGGGGCGACATTGAGCGCCGCAGCCGCCGCACCAGCACCAGCCGCGCTTCCGGCAGCCAGGGCGGCAGGGTCAAATTGAGCAGATTGAAGAGTCTGGGGCGCATCGGGCGCAGACGCATAGCTCAAAAAGGCCGCGATCGCCGGGCTAGGAGTAGACCCTTTATAGACATACACCAACGGCTGCGAAAAGGGATATCTTGGATCAGTCGGGAGGGTGTTGTGCATGGGCAACACCTTCAATCCGGCGGCTTCTCGTGCTTGACTGGCGATCGCATAGCCAATGCCATCGGTTTGCAGTTGCGAGATCACGGTCGCAGTGCTGTCTTCTGAAAGTCTGGTGGTGGTTGAGCCTGAGGTGAAGGGAGCCGCTTTAAACACCGGGTAGCCGCGAAAGGCTTGCCGAGTGTCACTGAGTTCAGGGCGATCAAGAACGCGAATCTTGCCCGGAGCGCCGCCTACTTCTGACCAGTCAGTGATCTCGCCGCGAAAGATTTTGGCAAACTGCTCACTGGTGAGGCTGCCATTAAAGGGATTGTTAGCCCCGATCACGATCGCGATTTTGTCTCGTGATACCGGAACTGCGGTCAAGCCTTGGGCTTTTTCTTGGGGGGTGAGAGAGCGCCCGATCGCTGCAATGTCAGTTTTTCCATCTAAAACGGCTTTGAGGGCGGCAGGGGTGCCGTCATAGCCGAGGGTGACGCGGGTGCCTGGAAACTGTGTCTCAAATCGCTGTTTTAGCGCCTGGTTAGCGGTTGCCATGCTGCTTGAGCCATCAATCCGAACGGTTGTCCCGGTGGGGAGGGCGGTGGGTAGTGGAAAAGCCGTCGGAACCCCAGCAGCGGCAATTTGTGCTAACCCTGGAGAGGTCACCAAAGGGACTGCTAACGGTTGAGATGCCGCTACGATCGCGGTCAAGAGCGCCAGATTGAGGATGGAATTGTCTTTTTTTTCAAACATTGGGCTTTCAGCAACTCACACAGTTCAGGTTGAAATTCATTTTGACAAAAGACGTGCTAATTATATAGTCTTCTCTCTCAAATCTCAGCTTAAGCTGGCTAATTGCTTAGGGAATATCTGGGCAGCGATCGTAGATTTCAAGGTGGGCAGCACTCAGGTAAAGCAGCTATCCAACACGTCTTAGAGGATGTTTGCAACAGATCAAATCGTCAGGAGATGCCCCTAGCCATCATCAAAAAAAGGGCAAGCGATCTAAAGTCCCTTTTTCAAACGCAGAACGAGTTTGTTGGCGAGAGAAAAAATCTAGAGTCAGAAAAACATGCTCAAAGCATCCTCTAAAGGCTCTGAATATGCCTTGGGGTGATCAAGCTTGAGCAATTGTTCGAGAGTGGCAGCTTGGGATAAGAGTCGCGCTGATCAAACTCGTTCTAGATGCCGTTGATTTGTTAATAACAGAGTATTAGCGACAGAACTACAAATGGATAAGTAAAAGCTAAACACGCATATAAAACAGAATCTCCGTTGATAGAAAAGGGATAATTTTGATAGCGACTGGGAGTAGATATTTGTAACGATCGGGTGGTGCTAAGTTGTAATCCTAGCAAGTGACTTTGCTGTGATTCTTGAAACGGTTCCATCTACACCTCCGAAGCCATCCGAAAGCGCCAGTTTAGCGCCCGTGGGTAACGATAAGAAGTTGATGATTTCTGAACTTCACCATAGGTTTCACCAGGAGCATGAAAGCGCCAATGCAAAGCTTGCGGTTTGCGATAGGGCGCAACTGGACGGGGAACAGATTCTAGAATGAGCGCACGGTAAATAAGTTTCATGGTGCAGGCTTCTCCGGTTTAGAGTTGAGGTAAGCTTAGGGCAACGATCGTTGCCCTAAGGTCATAGTTCAATCAATTAACTGATGTCATTTCTTTTTGGCTAAAAGGTTTAGCGTGCTTGCTGTTCTTCTACACTGCTAGATTAGAGCGATTTCTCTTGGGATACAGCGACATACGCGGAAAATCACCTTCCACGTTTGGAAGGCGCTCTTGCAAAGGTTGGAAGTCTTTTAGTTTAATGACACGATCGACCTAGAATCATCGCTCCATTTGCGAGGTGATAGATACGATCGGGTTCTATGACTGAAGTAGATGGCGACGGACGACCCTTCTCTGTCGTCTCTGCTTTTGCAGGATCAGGAACTAACTCATAGGTTGGAAACGAAGCATTTGCCAGATCGTCAGGCTGAGGTGCTAAACCACCTGTTCCCGTAATCACAAAGCGACCTTGATGACGGCGACGGGCCACACAACTATTCGCAATGATTGCATTGGTATCGACTAACCCGCTGGGCAGTGCCGCAGTGCCTCGACTCGGATCGACATCCGGCGTATTCAGCGTAATCGTGCCACTGACACCAAACGCAGAACTGGCGGTAATGTCACTGAAGGAAGTCTCTTTAAAACGAGGCTCAATTCCGAAAATGCCTTGAGCGGTAATGCGAATGTTGCCCCCGCGACCTGAGAAGGCATTGGCTGTGATATCACTGTTCTCTTGAGGAACAGCCACAATGAACTTGCCATCAAAGGTAATGTTGCCGCCATCCCCGCCTGCTTGATCCGTTCCAGCGGTGGTGGAAATAAAGCTACCCTGTCGCATCAGCAGCAGATCCTGGACTTGCAGTGTGATGTTGCCACCCTGACTTGCTGTGGTTTGAGCATAGATTAGCGATTGATTCTTCAACTCAATCGAGCGTGCCCGCACTGTGATATTGCCTGCATTTCCTGAACCTCGGCTTTGTGCGCCGATCGCACTACCATCTTGAGCCAGTAGGCTACCCGTATTGATCGTTAGGTTGCCTGCATTTCCAGTGCTTTGAGTGTCTGTAAAGATGAATCCTTCTCTAATCAACTCTACAGAGTCAGAAGCATTGATCGTCAGATTACCCCCTTCTCCGGATGCCGGAAAAACCTGTTGTCCATTTTCAAATACGGGAAACGCCTCAGTAGATAGTGCTCCTCCATCCCGGATGATTAGCCTTTTTGTGTTGATAGTGAGATTTCCTGCTTGTCCTGCACTGCTTGTAGAACTACCCAAGAAGCTAGAGCTACCAGTGCTATCTCGACCTGCAACCTCAACAGACTCGGAGGCATTCACGCTCAACTTCCCACCTGAACCATTGCCGCGTGTCTCGGAAGAGACTGACGCTCCATCTTGAATACTCAGTCTTCGAGTCTCGATCGTGAGATCGCCTGCATTACCATTCCCGAAGCTCACGGTCGATAAATTCCCAAATGGAGCGAATCCAATTACTTCTAAAGACTCAGAGGCATTCACAGTTAAGCTGCCTCCGGGTTTCGCTCCTTGGGTAAAAGCCGCAACTTGAGAACCGCTATTTATGGAGATGCGCCTGCCCCAAATCTGGATCGACCCGCCCCCTTCCCCGCTGGTATTGACCGTAGCGCCATTGGTGAGAAAAATATCGGCTCGATCGAGCGCAGCAGGAAAACTCAAGCGCAAATCGTTGTTATCCAGACTCAGCCCTACTGTGCCTGTGCCTGCAACTGCTCCCAGTTCTACCCGCCCCCCAGCCGCATTCACACCTCCTCCTGCCAAATTGACATCGCCCCCTAACAGCAGCACACTATGACCATCCGGCACTTGCAGCCCTTGTCTACCCGATTCTAATGGGGTTGTTGAACGATTGACCACCGCTGCACGAGCCACTTGGTTGAACAAAAAAGCAGACGGATTCACGGTTAGCAAAGGAGGGGAATCAGGTGCAGAACTACTAAAAAAGCCCTGAGTGCCAAACTGAAGTGCAGACGCTGTTGTTGCCACAAATGAGCCGCTAACATCCAGACGCGCATTGGCTCCAAAGATAATGCCATTTGAATTAAGCAGAAACAGGTTGGCACTGCCGCCTGATACCCCTAGTGTTCCTGCAATATCGGACGGACTGCTGCCAGTTACTCGACTGATAATGTTCTTGATGCCGATCGGGTTTTGAAAATAGAGGCTTTGTCCTGCCGCAATGTTGAAGTCGCGAAAGCTATGAAACAGATTAATCCCGCGAATTGCTCCCCCTTCGATTTGCTGACGGAAAGAACCATTATTTATGCTTGAATTCACGATCGACCGCTCAACCCCTAACGTATGATCAGGTGTTACTTGAGCATAGGCGGGGTGTTTAGCAATAGCAATAGCACCCGCGATCGCTAAAGGACTCAGTAGTTTTAGTTTCCAGTGTTTGCTGATCTTTTTTTGAATCACAAAATCGACTCACTCAAAGCGTCACTGCGACACAGATGTTGCCAATATCGCGCAAACACCATGTTGGCATTATATTAGCTTACATCAGACCTCTGATTCTTTTGCAAGTCATCATCTAGATATCAGTCGCTTAACGGTTCATCAGTGTGGCTGAACAGTGCACAGAAGAACACCGTCAACAAACTTACAAGACAGGCGGATATTGTCCATTGCGGCTGGATCAATAATGATATGAGCTTTAAATTTTTCTTTTGCTTGCTGGATAGATTGACTTAAAAGAGTCATCGTTGCAAACATTTTTGATGCAATATCTATCCAAAACTGTTGTGCAGTTTCAGGATCTGGCTCACCTATTTCACCGAAACCAGGTACTTCAGGCGTGGGTTCAATAACAGGCTGCCAGTTACATACATGACCACCATTAGGAGTTGGGTGGCAACCCATCAGGATTTTTAGCTCAATTGTTAAAACTTCTGACACTTGATATTGCTGGAGTAATTGAGTTAGGTCAGGCAGAATTTCGGAGAGTGCAGACTCGAACTTATTGCTCAACTGGTCGGCTGTGTCACTATCCATACTCTTCTCCTAAAGGTTAGATGCATCTAATGATGAAACTGTCTTTGCATCTGTTTTTATGGGGCTGATTTCAGATTGCAATACGAAGTTCTGACAGGAACCATATCATCTATTTTCCGCGATCGTAAGATAAGTTATGTTGCAACTGTGAGAAGTCAAAATCTGTTGAATTTTTTAGCGATCGTAGAGTTGAAAGCCTGGTTATAATTTAAGACTCAAGTGTTGTGAAATAGGAGCGATCGCTCTTTATAGTCCGTTAGTTTTATCTGCTTGAGTTTTGCTTTTGCTCTTCCCGTTAGTTGAAAGTGCCACCTCTAGAGGAGCAGGTTGAAGAGGCTCTGAAGTTAACGGAAAAGTGGACTGAGAAGCCGCGGACTTGCTTTTGCGAAGGCTACCTCCTGCTTTGCGATACTCATTGCTGTTTCTGCCGTATTTAGTGGAAACTCCGCTCAACATCCGGGCAGTGAGATCAGCCAGTTCTTTTTCTAGGGCAGCTACATTGCGGCGAGACTCGTCGATCTGGGAGACAAAGGTGTTGTGAGCTTCGACAGCGCTGCGAACCGCTTCGATCATTTGAGTATAAGCACCAGTTGTTAGTCCATGGCCTAAATCCAGGTTTTCGTCGATGGATTTGAGACTGGCAAGACGGCGTTGAGCTTTGTTAATCGCAGCAGATCCGCGAGTTTGAAGGGTCATGATAGGGTCTCCTGATTGATTTTTTCTACCATAGCTAAATCATCCTTGCCAGGAGAGTCGTATTTTTGACGGTTGTTTGCAAAAGCTTAGATAAAGATTGATTAAAGTTTGTCTGTAATACGGAAAAGAGCAAAAAAAGCAGGGTGTTTATACACAATTTACCTGAAGCATTTACGTTCAGTTTAAAAATGAATGGGGAAACTATGGAAATCAGGACTTATTTATAGAGAATGCGATCGCCGCTTCAATAAACGCGATCGCATTTCCTATGCAGACGACCTTATTTTGGTCAACGAAGCTGCATTTTTCGTATTTAAGTCTATGTGTATGAGGTTGAGATTGTATTTTCCGTATTTCCGATCTTCATTTTTGATCAACGCGATCGCAGTTTTAATGAATGAGGGTTTGTTCTTCGCATTTGTGGAAAGAATCTCTATGTTGGCGATCGCGATCGTGAGTTTTGAGAGAAAAATTTCATTAACCTAGCAATCATGAGAGACTTCTAATCTGGCTTCCCTTCTTTTATCCTAAGAAAGGAGGCTAACAAGGACATCGCCCCGCGTCGCAAGGAAAGCAGATTGGAACTAGCGAGATCAACCATTGCCCGACTCCCAGCGTGAGACTGGAGTAAAGCAATTAGTAGGTATCTCTATAGTCTTAGAATAATTTTTGACTGGAGGTAAGCTGCCAGAGCTTTTCTAAAGTAGCAATTTGTTGGCGCAGTCTAGCTACACAATAGTATCGATAACTCACGACACTCAAGATCACAACGGCAGGAAAAATAATTACAAGTAGTGTCGTTACATTAGCGGTTGGGTTTGCAGCCGCTGGGTGAATTGAGTTAGGCTGAGTAAAGCCAATAAAATGGGTTGAGTTGCCTTGCATTTAAGCCCCCTTTGGAATTCTATGAGTTTTATCTATAGATTAGAATTGTTCTTCCAGCCATACATCGACATCTGCGGAAAATCACCTTCCACGTTTGGAAAGCAATTGGCAAAACACAACTCTGAAGGAACTACTCAAAGATTAGAAGAGTTTTGGGCGTTGCTGAATCCAAGGATGAATCGGTAGGTAGCGACCTTTCTGAAACGCCTCATAAATCCCTTATGCTGGGGGACTTTAAGCCAAGTTTCTGAGTTCAAAGTCTCCCATAAATGGGGAATTTAGGGGGCTTTCCCGGATTCGTGCAGGAGGTCTAGTCTATCAATTTGGAGTTCTAAATATTCTCAGATTGTTTGCTGATGCGCCTTTTTTGTCTCATGATGGAACGTTTTGTATTGAAACCTGCGGAAATAGATCTCAATGCTGGCTGTACTTAGCACTGTGGCAGCTTCTATTTAGTACCTGCCATAGTGCAGCAGATTGGGGTCGCATATTCTGAGCTACAGTCTTGTCGCCCAGTGTGACTGTCTTGAACACCCGCTTTTTGCAGTCGCCGATCGCCGTCACGTTATCTTTTCCAATTTTGTAGCTGATCATTGGAGTGCGCGACCAGCATTCGTCTGTCCGTGGAAGGTCGCCGCATTGGAAACGCGCCCCATTAAAGTAGACGGGTTCACCAGTCGAAGCTTTGCCGACATAAATTGGCTTGTCCGCTAAACTCTGAGTCGCAAAACCGAGGAAGGACAAAGATGCGATCGCCCAAACAAAAGGTTTAACAGAAATCTTCATGAGTTTTAACTAAAGTATGGATTGCAATGGCAAGCAAAGTAGGGACACACAGGAGAAAAGCGGACAAAGGTAAAAGCTTTACTTTCGGGCGGGTGTCTCCAGAATTCAGCCTTAGTAGTTTGGAACAAAGTCGTGCAAGCAAATTGCGTGTAGAAGTATCAGAGATAATTTTCGGCTTCCTCAACGCCAACAGTCCTATCAGCAATGCAGAGATCGCTTAAGGATGTGTACAATGGAGATTCATGATAGAGCGACCGTCTTTATACACCCCTAAAATTCCCTGCTTACTGTTATTGCCCATACCATAAACTACCTGGTATTCATAAGCACCATTCTGAAATTTATACACTTCCGCTCCTTTTATACTCACTCTAGTTCCTCCACGCAAGCCCAATCCACCCTTGGGTCCTTTAGAACGGTAAAGAAATTCGCCGGAATGGGAGTCCTGTAGCACACCAGCGTGATACCCCTGCTCGCACGTTAAGTCAAACAGTGGATGGACAGCAGTCTGGGACAAGGCAGGAAAGGCGAGAGAGGCGGAAGCACAGGTCATCAAGCTAAGTAGTAGCGTCGATCGCGTCAGTAGTGTTTTCATCGTTTTCTCTTTAATGTAGAAATCGAACTTTGGCTGTCAGTTGACTGATTAGATAAGTTTCAGTGAATCGCGGATCTTGTAGGTTAAGTTGAAGCATGAAATCCAACGCCCATAAGCTAGACATCGGGGTTTCAATCCTTAAAGTTTCGACAGTGAAAAGAGAGCTGTGATGTAGCAGAATCCTCAGTATTGTTGGGTTTCGGAGACTTAGCCAACCTACAGCTATGAGCGATCGTACTCAAACCCCAGTGCTCATCAAGCTTGCCTCGCTACACTCAGTTAATCGATGCCAGAGTTGGAAACTGATGCAATTGCCACTAGCGATGCTTAAGCCGATTTTCATTGAGTGCTCAATTCTTCTTGAATTTGGGCATGAGGGCCAAATTCAAGATGACACAAAGTCTTATTGTTCCCATAGACATAGATTTCAGCAACGGTAGTCCAATCCAGGCTGCCGCTCTTTTGTCTCGGTCTCACTATAGCCGAGTACTAAGTACCAAACCCTCCAGTATTGCCCCCCACATAGATCCCGGCGTTCGTATCATTGTAAATCCGAGCAGCGTAACAGGGGGAGAGGGCTGCTAGGGACAACCCGATCGTAACAGGCACCACTCTTAGGGCACGTTTTACATTCATCATCGTTCTCCTTGCTGTTTGTTTGAGATTTGGATATCGGTTACTGGCTAGATGAATTTGCCAACCCAGCACGATCGCGAATTTTATCGGTTAGTCTGAAGCATAGCTTCCAACATCCATCGGCTTTGGCGACCTCTGTATCGGGTTTTCAATGCCGAAGGAATCGCCAGCAAAAAGGTTTCTGCAATTGGGATATGCTATGCGCGATACTCGCAACTTTTACTTGATGAGGATCTCCATTCCGTTGGTACATGTGATATGGCTCCAAAGGAACCAATCACCATGCCAACTCTCCTGTTCCTTCGCATACGAAATGGCAGCACCACAGTCGGAAGAATTGATATTCGATAACACCATTGTTCCTTTTTGGCCCTGATAAATGTGTTGGTTGGTTCGGCACATTTCATCTAACCTCCCAGAGGGAGACTGGCTGTCTTCCCATCGGCCTGCATCGCCAGTCACCCGTTCACACTTAGAAAACGTCTCTGCTAGAACACTGGGGCAAAAGATAGTCAGTGACAGGATGACCAATGGAACAAATTTCATTCCAAAGGATTGCTTAGAAACTGTAGACATGATTTTCTCTTTGAAGAAGTTGTGTGTTTAGAAAGTTGACTCGTGAGCAACCCAATTTGATGAAATCGGGGTTTAATTCTCAATGACGCTGTTCTGGAAACCTCGAATCCTAGAAGATTTAGATTGTCTGCTTTTCCTCCATACCGCTAGATTAGAGCGATCGCTCTTGCAATACAGCGACATCTTTGGAAGGTGACTTTCCAATCTTGGAAGCCGAAAGTTTAATGGCACGATCGACCTAAAACAACTTCTCCAGTCGTGAGGCGATAAATGCGATCGGGTTCTGTGAGCGAAACAGATCGTAGAGTTTGCACGATCATCAAGTTGATTAGAACTCGCAGTAATGTCACCAGCTACAATAGAGATCTATCGCGTTTTCTTGCTTCCTTAAGAAAATTTATGATGGACTAAATTCAGCCACGATCACTTCGTGTAAAATGAAGCGACTGGAAAAAAGCCGCAATTGTAGGAGTAGTCAACAGGGCACATTTGTCATGACAGATTCTGATACACGTCAAAAAGTGCTGCAAGAAGTGGCTCAACTGCCATCTGAGCAGCTCGCACTGGTCGCCAATTTTATAGAGTTCCTCCAATTTAGACACTCAGGAACTCTTTCAACTCAGGCAATTTCTCCACTCAATGACCAACCGATCGTGACAGGCTCGACGGCTGCTGATCTCTTGCAATTTGCTGGAACTTGGCAAGGCGACGATTTTGAGGAATGTCTTCAATCTGTATATGATTCTCGATTGCCTGCTGAATTTTAACGATGTATCTTCTTGACACCAACCATTGCAGTCGCATCATCGCTGGCGATGCGGCTCTGCTTCAAGTGCTTCACCAACATTTAGAAAACGGTGTTGCAACGAGTGTAATCGTGCGGGGTGAAATGCTCTATATGGTCTACAAATCCGATCGCGTTGTCGAAAATCTCCGAACAGTCAATGCTTTTCTACAAACTATTGCGATCTATCCGGTGAATCGAGGAGTTCCTGATGTTTACGGTAGACTCAAAGGCGACTTGATCAAACAGCTTGGGCCCAGAGACAAAGTTCAACGGCGCAACTTCACAGTTCAAAACCTTGGCTTTGGTGAGAACGATCTTTGGATTGCTGCTACAGCCATTCACTATGGTTTGACGTTGCTCTCCACAGATTCGGATTTTACTCGCATTCGGCAGATTCAGTCCTTCGCGCTCGACTCGTGGATTTAGACCGTGTTATCCATCCTTGAACAGGATGGCTCATTTGTATCGCATCTATTGAAAGTGTCTTACTCGCACGATCGACCTAAAACCACTGCTCCATTCGCGAGGTGATAGATACGATCGGGTTCTGTGACTGAAGTAGATGGCGACGGACGAACATTCTCTGCTTTTGCAGGATCAGGAACTAGCTCATAGGTTGGAAAAGCAGCGTTTGCCAAGTCATCAGGCTGAGTTGCCAATCCTCCGGTTCCCGTAATCACAAAGCGACCTTGACGACGGCGACGTGCCACACAACTATTCGCAATGAGAACATTAGGGTCAATAAGTTCTGTAGGCAGCGCGACGAGTCCCCGGTTTAGGTCAACATCGGGTTTGTTGATCGTCACGACTCCATTAAACTGAGATCCCAAATCGGAAGTTGCTGTGATGTCGCTGAGGGGAGTGAGGCGATCGCGAAGCTGAATCCCAAAGATACCTTCAGCCGTGATGATGACTCGTCCCCCCAAGCTTTCTTTTGCATTAGCGCTAATATCGCTATTTTCTTTGGGAACTGCAATGATAAAGTCACTTTTGAGATTAATGTTGCCACCATTAGCACTTCCAGTAGCATTAGTGGTAATACGGCTACCGTGACGCAACACTAAATTATTTGAGGTTAAAGTAATATTCGCCTGGTTTCCCGATCGATCACTGGTCGTGCTGGCACTCAGAGAAGCTTGATTGTCTAGATTAATTGAGTTTGCCTGAATTTGTAGGTTGCCCGATCGTCCTATTCCAGTACTGCCAACCGTGATTTCTGCCTTGTTCTGAACTTGCAACCTCGTGGTGAAAATTGAAAGTGACCCGCCGTTGCCGCTGCCTTCAGTCAAAGTCCGTAAGGCGCTGACGCGACCTGTGAAATCGCTCCCACTGATTAGAACTGAATTTGGTGCATTCACGCTCAATTCGCCCCCATCCCCCGTGCCTGATGTAGCTGCACTGATCGCTGCTCCATTTTGCACGAGCAACGAAGGAGTGTTGATGAATAACTTTCCTGCGGCTCCTGTTGAGTGCAACTCTGCTGAAGCAGCCAGAGCGCTGGGATATCGACCATCAAAAGAGCTACCGATGACTTTCACCGCATCTGTCGCATTTACCGTTAAAGTTCCTGCATTGCCCGCACCATCAGTCCCGACAGTCACTGCGGCTCCCTTCTCTACCAACAAATCAGACGTGTTGATTGTTAGATCTCCACCTGCTCCGGTTGAGCCTAGCGCAGCAAACAAAAATAAGCCGCTAGATTGCTCACCACTCGGCGAGGTTCCAATCAGGTGTATTCCTTGGGGAGCATTGATTGTTATGCTTCCTGCGGAGCCTTCACCAAGAGTTCCACCCGCAATTATGGCTCCATTCTGCATTAGCAACGTCGGTGTGTTGACTGTTATGTTTCCGCCTGCTCCACTTGCACCTGCATTAGCTTGGGCAAATAAGCCGCTAGAAAACTCTCTTTTTGCAGAAGTGCCGCTCAATTCTACGCCTTGAGTAGCGTTAATGATTATGTTTCCGCTATTGCCCGCACTGCGTGTACCAACGCTGAGTTGTGCCCCATCTCTGATGATCAAAGTTCCCGTGTCAAGCGTTAGGTTGCCTGCTGCACCAATGGTTCCATTTGCTCTGGCAAATAGACCACCGCGCACCATGCCATCCTTAGAAGTTCCTATCAGTTGCAGGCTCTGAGGAGCATTGATGGCTATATTGCCACTAGTTCCTTCGGCAAACGTACTGACACTGATTTCTCCACCGTTCCGCACCAGCAAAGTCGGTGTATTGATCGTCAAGTTGCCCCCAGAGCCAGTAGTTTTTGGATAGGTGACTGCAAATAATCCACTTTCTTCGGCGAGGGTATCTCCTCCAGTGATCTCAAGCGACGATCGCGCATTGATAGTAAAGCTTCCTCCTGGTTTTGCTCGTAAAGTGCTTGCTTCGATCGTAGAAGCACCTGCCAGAACAATGCGCCCACCTTGAATGGAAATATCACCGCCACCTTCCCCACTCGCATCGACATAAGCTCTTTGAAAAAGTTGAATAGCTCCAAAGTTTTGCACTGCATCATAACCTAAAGCAAAGCCTTTACCTGTGGGAGTGAGGCTAACTAGGCTGTTGTCTAAAACACTGCCTAGTTCTATCCTTCCTCCAGCCGTTTTCAGCAGTGCTCCTTCTAAAGAGATTTCACCTCCCACTAACGCTAACGTTTGATTAAATGGAACCTGTAAGCCCTTTGTTGTGTCGATGAGTGGAGAGTTGGCAACAAAATCTCTTAATTCTTGCCCATTTCCCTGCACTCGAATTGGTTCAGTCTTGTTGCCAAACCGCAATCCGATCGGGGTGCTGATAGTCAGTAACGGCGGCACTTGTGGGTTTATTGAACTAAAGGAATAACCATCATCGAATATAAGACTGTTTGCAGTACTAGCTAAAAATGAGCCGCCAATTTCCAGCCGTGCATTTGCACCAAACAAAATCCCATTGGGATTGATTAAGAAGACGTTTGCAGTGCCGTTAGCGCGAATCAATCCGTCAATGTCAGAGCGACTGCTTCCAGTTACTCGGTTAATGATGTTAGTAATCGTTGAGCCATTGTTAAAAACAACACTGCCACCTGTAGGAATTGAAAACTGTTGAAAGCTGTGAAATAAGTTGCTTCCTCGAATTGCACCCCCATTAATTTGAGTATTAGGATTGCCAGAAACCTGCGATCGTTCCCCCAGTGGTAAGGTCTGATCAGGCACCACTTGAGCCATGCAACGGCTACTCAGTGCAATCGCAGTCATCTGACATAATATCTGCATCCAAACTTGAGTCCTCACAATCTCACTCCTAGAATGCAATAAAGTTTGTTCAACGATCGTCCAGATCACCAGGAAAGCATGGTAAAACCCTATCATTATTTCCTACGATCGCGAGATTAGGTTATGTTGAAACGACGCTGGCTCAGTGTCTTATTCTTGATTAGCTTTACGCTTTGCTTAGGCTGGGGTCACATTTCCCTAACATTCAAATCCATTGCAGTAGATCACGTTGTCATAGCCCAAACTGTTAACTCATCCATTCAGCAGGGGTTAGAGCGCTATCAGGCTGGAGATTTTCAAGGTGCGATCACGCTTTGGAACACTGCATTAAGCAATCATCCAAGTGCTGAAGATCAAATCGTGCTTCTCAAATATTTAGCACGGGTTTATTCACAAATGGGACAGGTTAATGATGCGATCGCATCTCTCAATTCACTCATTGCCTATTATCAGAAGATCGGCGATCGTGTCCAACTCGGAAGAATCCTCACTGAACAAGCACAGGCTTATAGTAACTTAGGGCAACAGCGCAAAGCGATCGCGCTTCTCTGTGGTCAGCAACCAGAATCAGATTGTAAAGAAGACAGTGCATTAGCGATCGCACATCAGCAGTCAGATCAGCTTGGAGAAGCCGCCGGATTGGGAAGCTTAGGAAATATTTATCGATTGCAAGGTGACTATGAAATATCGTTGCGACTGCTAGAAAAGAGTTTAGCGATCGCTGAAACGATCAAAAATTCAGCTTACATAATTGCAGCTAAGAATGGACTAGGAAACACTTATGCAAATCTTGCAAAACGAGATTATCGTTATGCTGAATATGCGTCAGAGTCAGACGATCGCGCGGCAATAGATAGGTTTACTCAGCAGGCAATAGACCACGATCTCAAGGCTGTCCAATTCTTTGAAGCCGTTGTCATGGCGGCTCGTCAGCAGAACAATGCCACCGACGAAAGTCACGCACTGCTAAATTTAGCAACCTCTTACCAACGCAGTTTTAGCGAGTCACAAATTGCCGAAAACACGCTCAAACAAGCGCTTGATCTTTACGGTTCCTGCGGAGTTGCGCCTTGCGCTAATCGCTTACCCGATTCTCGCGACAAAGCCTATGGGTTGATTCGACTCGCCAACTTGCTGCAACAGTTAACCCGCGATAGTTCCAAGTTTAATCCTAATGTCCAGTGTTTGCCCCAAATTCCTGCTGAGACCGTGACATTGCTCAATCAGGCGATCGCGGTTTCACAACGCATTCGCGATCAGCAAGCTGAATCTTTTGCATTAGGACGTTTGGGGCATTTCTACGAATGCCAGCAAAGTTTTACTCAGGCACTAACCCTGACGCAACAGGCCCAGTTCGCCGCGCAAAATCAAGCAAACCGTTATTTGTGGGACTGGCAAACGGGACGAATTTTACAAGCACAAGGAAGAACAACAGCAGCAAGAGCTTCGCTGTTGCCGAAAGCAATCGCGGCTTACGAAAGCTCGGTCAAAGCCTTGCAAGAAATTCGGGGGAATTTAGCGATCGCAAGTCGTGATTTTCAGTTTGATTTTCGCGACTTAGTTGAACCTGTCTATCGAGAATTAACTGAACTGCAACTACAATCTATAACGCCAAATAAAACGCTAGAGAAGCAGAAAGAGAATATTGAATCTGCATTAGAGACCATCGATAGTTTAAGGCTTGCAGAATTGCAAAACTATCTAGGAGAAGATTGCACAATTACCGCACTTGCAAAACCTGTGGCTCTAGTAAATGATAGAACTGCGGTTTTTAGCACCATCATTCTTAAGAATCGAATTGCGGTCATTCTCGCTTTGCCTAAATCACAGTCAATCGTGCGCTGGATACCTGCTCAAAGTCAAACTGTAGTTGCAACAGTGAATGATCTGCGCCTCAAATTAGAGAATCGATCCGATTTAGCTAACACCTATCAACAACCCTCACAGCAAGTCTATGACTGGCTAATTCGTCCCTTTGCTCAAGATTTGCAGACAGCAGAGATTGAAACGCTAGTATTCATTCAAGATGGAATTCTCCGCAGTGTTCCCATGACTGCCCTATATGATGGCAAGCAGTTTTTAGTTGAACAATATGCGATCGCGAGTACCCTCAGTCTGACCTTAATTGAGCCAACTCAGCTTGAACAACGGTCTCTGCGCGTGTTAGGATTCGGCTTGACAAAAGCTTCTACAGTAAACAGTTCGACCTTTTTTGAGTCTCTAAGCTATGTCAAAACCGAACTCGATCGCATTACTAAAACCCTTCCGGGCAGCAAAGAATTTATCGATGAAGCCTTCACCATCGATCGCCTCAAACAAGAACTTACGCAAAATTCTTTTCCGATCGTTCACCTTGCCACCCACGGCAAATTTGGCATCGATTCGCGAGACACATTTCTGGTGACAGGCAAACAAATTCCAGAGCCAGCAGCCTCAAAATCTAACCCTCAAAACTACAATGAAAAGCTGACCATGAATCAGCTTTACCAAATTCTGCAAACGGTCGGAAAACCGCTAGAACTGTTGACCCTGACCGCTTGCGAAACGGCGGTCGGAAGCGATCGTGATGCACTTGGCATTGCTGGAATTTCGCTTCAGGCGGGGGCAAAAAGCGCGATCGCATCTCTCTGGCAGGTAGACGATCAAGCAACCGCCGACCTGATTGCCCAGTTTTACCAAAATCTCAATCAAGGCATGGGTCGGGCAAAGGCGTTGCAAGTCGCCCAAAAAATTTGGCTGCAACACCATTCAGGAGCCAGACATCATCCGGGCTATTGGGCTGCCCTAACGCTTGTAGGCAATTGGCTATAGAAATTGGGGCACAAAACCTAGTAGTCCGCCAAACTAACTCTGAGGAGTCATATCGAACTCCTTAACCAAGATTTCGTTTGCAGGGGGTTTGGGGGAGGCAACCGTCCCCCAATGGGGGTTTGGGGGCACGCCCCCAAGGGTTGGCAGCCCAAGACTATCCCATTATCACCAAAGCTCTGTACTAGTCAAAGTTGAATGGGTGAACTACTAGCTTGTTGACAATGGTGCAAGAGGTTAGATAGACTACACGCGACTCGTCATCACGATCGGGCCGACGGGTTGCCGAGCCGCCTCAGAAGGCTCTAAAGTAACCACTAGCGCTGATATCCCTGCTTCATAAAAGTCAGCAGGCATAGAAAATTTCTCTAGCACGGTGCCTTGGGGATTGACGCTTAATCGCCCGCACGGAATCTTTTCTCCATCCACCACTGCCCAAAGCCGATAGACCTTTCCAGCAGGCGGAGCCGGAAGATTTTGAACTGCGAGAACTCCTTTTTGTTGCCCTAGATTTAGGACAAAGCTCCCTTGCGCTTGCTTTGCCGCTTGCATTCCTTGGAGGGAGAAAAGACGAGTTTCAGCCTGTTGCAGCAAAGTACTGACCTCTTGGGTATGAGTCAACTCCTGTCGTAATTGATAGTTATCTAATCCCAATGCCAGCATAAACAAAGCCGCAATACTACCCATGACTTTGTTCCACGGTAGGGGTCGCCGTCTTGAGGTCGGCTGCTTTGCAGTTGCGCTTTGCTCTAACCAAGGCTGCTTTGAAGAATGAACAGACTGAAGAATAGCGGCTCGAAGCTGCTGAGGTGGTTTAACTTCATTGAGTCCATAAAGTACTTCTTCTAGAACAACTCGAAGACGGCTAACTTCTTGGGCTAACTCTGGATCGGTTGCCAACCGTTGCTCAAAGAGTTCCGTTTCTTCGCGATCGAGATCACCCAGCACATACCCCGCTGCTAGTGGGTCGATAAATTCGGAAAATAGAGGTTCGCTCATAGGGCTAATCAATAGAGTCTTGTAAGAGAGGCTTGAGTTTCAGCAGGGCTTGGCGAGTCCAGCTTTTAACGGTTCCCAATGGCATATTCAAGTGTTGAGCAATTTCTGATTGGCTAAGTCCTTTGTCGTAAGCCATCTCAATCACCCGACGCTGTTGATCGGATAGATGCGTCAATGCCTCGCGCACAAATTGAGAGCGCTCGGTTAAAGCTGCTTGCTCAAAAGGTGTAGGCGAAGTCGTCTCTGCATGGGCGGTTTGCCCCCAACGCTGGAGCAGATTCAAGGTTCTCCCACGGGAGCGCAGTTTGTCGATCGCTCGCGATCGCGTCATTGTGATCAGATAGCGGACGAAACAACCGTGATCCGGGTCAAAAGCGGCACGATGCCACAGTGCTAGAAAAATCTCCTGGGTGAGATCTTCAGCTTCTGAATGGTTTTTCAACACCTTGAGTGCCACGCCATACACCACTCCGCCAAAGCGATCGTAGAGCCTCTCTAGCGCCATTGGATGTTTGTTCTTCAGCGCATGAAGAATCTCTGTATCGGTTACGGCAGGCTCATTATTTGAGCCACGGTGAGAACTTGGCTCCATATCTTTCCATAAATCGCTCTGGATCGATCGTTGCTGCGTGGGTTTCAATGCTCGTTTCACACCCTCCACCTTAAGAATAAAACAGCGTTTCTTTCATTTCTAAAACGATTGGTAAAGCCAACTGGATGACTCTAAAGGGGAAAATCAGAACTCAAAACCCCGAATCCATTCTGCCTTCTTACGTTTGGGTTTTAGTTGCATATCTTTCTGAATCGTTTAAATCCAACCGTTTAGTTCGGTCGTCTGGATAAATAGAAAGGAGACAGTTAGCCAGCGCAATCTTCAGAAACTCACTTCTTAAAGATCTCCGCTCACCCACTAAACAGCCTCCCTCCTACAGCTTTTCTCAGTCAAATTCTCCTAGACTCCGCGCAAGCTATCGGGGCAGTTTTACCTGTCTAGACAGCGATCGTTGGAGCCAAATTGATCAATTTGCTGTAGTCCAGAAAACCATTTGTTAATGAGGTCTTCCTATGCAACGGTTCGTTCCTACTGTTTTGTCCATGCTAGTCATTGCGGTTGCTAGCCCATCTGTTGTCAAAGCTCAGTCTATGCCAGTTGACTCGTCGGCATTGAACCCGGTTGTGACAGCCAACCCTGCTGTCAGCCAGCTAACCCCCTTCGATTTATCATTTCTTGCCTATCGAGGCTATCTGCAAGATCAAGGCATTCCGGGTGGACAGTTGCTAGTCTCAGAGCTAGAGGCTGGCACTGTGAGCGCCAAAGATGTTGTTCAAGCTGCAATTAAAGCGCATCGGCTCCCAGAACAGATGTTAACTGACCAGAGTTACTCACAGGCTCTTGAGAGTCAACTGAAATCATTTTCAGAAGACTAACCTTCGTGTCTATTGAGGCATTTAGCAGCTTTAAATCCAAAGTCGCAGTCCAATCGTCTTCAGGAATGAAGATAGACGAATTCCTCAGCCAGTGATGTCTCTAGAACACGCTCAGAGCGCGCTGGCTGAACCACTTCTTTCAACAGTTTTTTGAGATATCACCCCATTTTTGGAGATTGCCCATGAAGCTAACATTGCGGAAATATCATCGGTTTTTAGCGATCGTCCTCTGCCTGCCGCTACTCGTGACAGCAACTAGCGGAATTAGCCTCGCGATCGCCGATCAATGGCTCCACCAAGACGAGTTTGTTGGATTCTTGCTGAAAGTTCATACCTTTGAAATCTTTGGACTAGCAGCAACTTTACCTGTTCTGAATGGGCTGGGATTGCTCGGCTTACTCGCAACAGGTCTGAGTATGACCGGGCTATTTTCTAAGCGACATCCGACCAAACACATCGGAGGAAGATCATGAAATACATTACCTATCTCTGGATGGCAATCACATCGACAATGCTAGTGATCTTGCTATCATTGTCATCTTGTAGTCATTCAACTCCACAAGCTACAACCGCTACAGACACACCCAAGACAACAGTCAATCAACCGCTAAAGCAGCCCAATGTAAATACGGCAAACCCCAATGTAACCCTCAAAATTGCCAACTTCAAATATCAGCCTGCTGACCTAAAACTTAATGTTGGTGAGACGGTTCAGTTTGTCAACAAAGATGAAGAACCTCACACAGTCACAGCAAAGAATGGTTCCTTCGATTCTAAAGCCTTGGATACAGACCAAACTTGGGCATCAACGTTCACAACCCCCGGAACCTTTCCCTACATTTGCTCGATTCATCCCTTCATGCATGGAACAATCACCGTCACTCCTAAGAGGAACACACCATGAAACGCAGAAAGTTTATTGAACACGTCAGTTGGACAGGGTTAGGAATTCTGTGGGCCGTTGGGGAAAATGGCTTACTAACTTCCTGCCAAGTCGGAGACTCGACAAACCAGAAATCCCAGAATGCGACACCCTTATCCTTCGTGCAGATCAGTGATACGCACATTGGATTCAACAAGCCTGCTAATGAGCACGTAATCGATACACTCCAAAAAACCGTTCATGCCATCAATGCACTTCCGACACCGCCTGCCTTTGTTGTTCACACTGGAGATATCAGCCATCTGTCTAAGCCAGAAGAGTTTGATCAGGCAAAACAAATCTTGTCTCAGTTGAAAGTTCCGTTGTTTACATTGCCTGGAGAACATGACACGATCGGCGATCGTGGCAAAGTTTATTCCGAAATGTTCAGCCAAAAAGACGTGAAAGAAGGCTTGCAGCGTTGGGATCAGAGCGGAGTGCATTTTGTCTCCCTCACAAATGTCCTAGATTTTGGTGAAACCGGAAAAGGGGAGCTAGGTCAAGCGCAATTAGACTTGCTAGAAAAAGATTTGACTGCCCAAAAACGAGAGACCCCGATCGTGGTGTTTACCCATATCCCCCTTTATGATCTATATCCAAAGTGGGGTTGGGCAACCGGAGATTCAGCTAAGGCGCTGTCGTTGTTGTCCCGCTTTTCGTCAGTGACGGTGTTGAGTGGACATATCCATCAAGTCATTCAACACACCGAAGGCAATATCCGTTTTTTGACGGCTGCCTCTACTGCTTACCCGTTGCCCACACCCGGCAAAGGCGAAAAGCCCGCTCCTGTGAAGCTGCCAGAAACCGATTTGCTAGCAGCTTTGGGCTACCGCACGATTGAATTGGTGCCTGGCAACGAGACGAAGATTGACCAGCGATCGCTAGCTTAACTAACCTTCTTAGGATTGTGGATTTATTAAGATGTAACTTCTTGCTTAGAGCAGACGGAACCAAACCACGATCGCTCCTGCCAAAAAACTCAGCCTTCCAAAAAACAAAAAACTCTTGTACAATACACCGCAGTGATGGAGTTATGCCCCGAAGCCTGATTTACCAGATCAGACTCCGAGGACTTCCATCCCTAGTTAGCGCAAGTAACTCAGGAGGCGTTCATGATTGTACACCGTCGGCTTTGCTATGGGATCTTGAAAGGCTGGAATCAAGATCCTGCATACAGATTTCCCCCCAACCCAATGTCTGAGAGATCCGTGTTTTTGTCCTCTTTTAATTAACCGAGAGGACAAAAACCATGGCAGTTAGGACGATCGTGCCTAGCTCGATTTCGTTCACCGTTGAGTTGCGATGCTCAACGGAGAAACGTTATCGGGTCAGTGTGAGATTAGATTTGCAAGAGCGTTATCTTTTTGTACTGTCTGGCATTCTTCCGAATGTTGGCGATCGCATTGAAGAGTTCGTCTCAGAACTGAGTGAGATTGCGTCTAATCAACTGGCCTTTCTCAAATGGGATGGCACCAGTGATTTGACCACAGAGTACCAAGTTGTTCGAGTGTTGCCCGGTTATCAAATTGAACGCTCTTTAATGAAGTTCAACATTGTTCTGGGTGAGGGTTCCTTAATTCAAGTGGAGGAGTTGCACAACAAAACTACGATTCAACTCTAGGAAGTTGGGGTTAGGGAGTCATCAGTATTCCCGTTTGGGAAAGGCTCCCTAACTATATGTATTCATTGTTGCAATAGATATAACATCATTGTTGCAGACAATGAATCATACTGTCGTGCAATAACGATTGCTCAGTGCTGTATCGATCGCAGTTCCCAGCGCGTCATACCAAAAATTTGTCTGATTCTAGAGGAATGATTGAGAGGCGCGATCGCGTAAGTGAGTCGAAAACTCCACAAGTTCGTTAAAATTGAGAAACGTTGAGAATCGCTGATTGACCTCATTAAGACTGTGATGAAAAAAGTTGAAGTTGCAGGATTTCAGTTATTGTCTGACTCAATTGCGATCGAACTGCCCCAAGCAGAGATTGCTCAATTCTGTCAGCGTTGGAGCGTTCAGGAATTCTATCTATTTGGCTCTGTGCTGCGGGATGATTTTCGCCCCGATAGCGATATCGATGTCATGGTGCAAGTTGATCCTGATGCAGTCTGTGGATTACTAGAACTGGTCAGAATGAAGCGAGAATTGGCAGCGTTGTTTATGCGAAGCGTAGACTTGCTCACAAAAAAATCGATCGGGCAGAGCGAAAACTGGATTCGCCGAAAAGAAATTCTAGGGACGGCGAGGTTAATCTATGTCCAGAGATAAGGCATCTGTAATGGACATTTTTCTTGCGGGGCAGCGTGTTCTGACTTTTACTCAAGGTCTAAACCGATCTGAGCTTGAAACAGACGTGATGCGCCATTCTGCAATCTTATATCAGATTGAAATTATGGGAGAGGCAACAAAACGATTATCTAGTCACTATCGAAACCAACATCCTGAAATTCCCTGGAAAGATATCGCCGGAATGCGAGACATCATCATCCATCAATACGATCGAATTGACTTTGATGTTGTCTGGGACGTAACTCAAGATAATATTCCTAGATTATTGGCAATAATCGCACCACTATTACCCGAAGAACCAGCGGGGTAGTGCAATGATGGCAAGATTGTTAGAGCTTAGGAGTGGCTCACATTCTTAGTTCGAGCGGTTGTTGAATCATGGGCATTGCAGTCATTTTTGAAATTGGTATGACACTACCGTTGTATCGGATGAATCGCACTATTTTGTAATAACTGCTGCTCCGTGTTGTTCAGCATCATTTTGTTGAGAAGAGACAATTGTGGATCTTTCAGCCCAGTATTAGATGAACCGATCGCAGTTCCCAGCGCGTCATACCAGAAATCTGCTTGAGCATAGAGCGATGCTTGAGAGGCGCGATCGTGGGTCTTTTCTAACCGAGTCTTCAAATCAGCAGGCAATGGAACCACTTCTAGCTCAGATTCAGCAAAGAGATTGCCAGAGGGATGGCTGCGATCGCAGATCAACACCACCTGCCAGCGATATCGCCCGATCGCAAGCTCAGGAGTCGTTTGAGCCAGTGACAACACCATAATGCCAGGAGATGTTTTGAACTGATCGTCTTTAACCTCTTTAACCAATTGATAGCGGTTGTTTGCGTCCTGTGCATAAAGTCTAAATTCCATTAATACCGGGGCAGCATCGCGCACAAACCAGGCAAAAGTGGGGCGAGTCGAAACCGCTTGTTTAGAAGATTCTTGAGGAGAAAGTAAGATCAAACTAGGCACATTAGATTGAGCAATTTGTGTGGTGGTTCCACAGCCCCTACCTCCAGCAGATCTGCCACTAGGAGGCGCTTTATCATCGTCTGCTAATGCTGCAATTGGCATCAGCGACATTGCCAACAAGATGCCTGATATTAGTCTAGTTGCTGTCTGTTTTTGGCAAGCTGCGGCTCCTTTAGAGTTGCGCCTAGCGCTAATCGTTAAATGATTCATGGCTGTGGGCAAATAGAGGAATACTCCATTAAACCGCGTTAAGGAGACGCTGACCAGTACCCAAATAGGTGAAAAAGGCGTTGCCGCCACGGTTTAGAATCTCGCCACGTCACTTCACACGCAACTCCTTGCGGTGACCGCGATCGCCGATCAAACTTTCCACCCAGCGATCGCGCCAATTCTCTCGCCTGATCAGTCCCTCGTCCACTACGAGACTGGCTAGATTTGACCTGAACACCGTTATCGAGAATTTGTAAGCTCCATTCATCATGTTGGTGAGTACAGACAACATCCAGACGACTGGCCGCGATCGCGTGTTTACCCACATTACAAAGGGCTTCTTGCAGAAAGATACACAGTCCTTGTTTTTGTTCTGGAGTCAAAGAGCAGTCTTTAAGCGAGTTGAAATCAGGGGGAACATAAGTCTTGATCGAGGAGAACCCTGGCAGATTTCGCTGCAAGGTATCTTCATAGATTTGATACAACAGTTCAGGAATCGGGGTATAAATATAGCGATTTTCACCGAACAGTAACTCTTGTTTCATCGATTCATAAACCGATCGCAACTCCTGATTTAGCGATTCCAACTGCGATCGCAACGGCGTTTCATCCAGACTTCTCAGAATAGCTGCAAGTGTTTGCAAGGGCCCATTGTGAACCGCGTCATAGGTGCATTTTAACGTTAGACTACGCTGCTCTAATAAAACTCTAGAGTCACGATCAAAGAGTGAAGTCGTCAACCCAGCCGCACCCAAGGTCAGCAAGGCAGGAACAAGCGGAATCCACCAGCCCAAAATCATCAAGCCATTGCACACTAATATCAGGCAGCTACTGCTAACCGCAAGACTTAAAAGTGTTTTCCAGGGAGATTGCAGCATCAATCCCAACGCAATGCCAAACAATCCCCAAGTTAGAATCCAAACATATTCCCAACCTTCTAGCCAAGTGCGGATCAGAGGTCTATGATTGAGAACCGCATTGATCAGTTGACTAGTTGCATGGGCTTGATACTCGACTCCATAGAGAAATTGATATTGTTCTGAGTCATTTAAATCGTTCGATAACAATGTGCCTTTTGTTGCAGATGTCATAAAGGTATCATTGACGCTGGCAGCCGTCATGCCAATCAGAACAATGCGATCGCGGATCAAACTTGGCTGCACTTGATGGGTTAAAACGTCGGTCAACGAGACGATCGTAAACGGTTGCGAATGACTGCGAAAATTTAGTAAGACTTGATTTCCCCCTGCTTTCGCGTTGACATAGCTTCCCGTGTTCTTGTGAAACCGAGGCAACACCACCGACCCAAACTGAATCGGATCACTGGCGCGACTTCCCTGCTGAAGGGCGATTCCTTGCGGTTCCTTCGGAGTTGTGCTTTGCGCTAATCGCAGATACATCGCTGCCAACAACAATGAAAGTGAATACTTTGTTTTATCATCGACTTTGCTTGCTAACAAACTGCGCCGCAATTTACCATCTGGGTCAATGACAACATCTGCAAGACCAATCCGCTCAGGCGGCAACTCTGGCGGCGGTTTTACCGTCAGTGCAATATTTGGACTTAACGCCATTTCAATGCCGACTAGATTGGAACTGTTGCTGAAGACTTCGGCTAGTTCTGCCCGACTTGATCCGGTTGTCACATCGCGAAAGATATCTAACCCGATCGCTCTTGGGTGATAGCTTTGCAGCCTTTGCAGTAGGGCTGCTAACTCTCGATCGGGAATGGGATATTTGCCAATCGTTTTGATGTCGTTCTCATTAATCCCGACGATCACAATTTGCGATTCTACCGACTCAACCGGGCGCGATCGCAGCACTTGATCAAAGGCCATCCACTCTAAAACCTGTAGAGAGCCAGTCAGACGGGCAATCACCACGCAGGCAATCACCACAAATCCGGGCAATGCTCCCGATCGCCAAATCTTTGCTTGCTGGTTCAGTCGCCTCCAATATTGCTGGTTCAAAGTGTTGCTAATAAATCAATCCGATTTTTCTGGCGGCAAGCTCAATCTGGATTCTGAGTTCTTTCCCTGATTCATCATAAACACCGAGAGCATCTTGCAGCCGAATCCAATAGTTCCGAATTGTGCGATCGCTGACCTGCATTCGTTGCGCGATCGCTTTATCGGTCAAACCTTCTTGAAACTTTAAGGTCAACACTTCTAACCATTTGGGATCAAACTCTGTGCGCGATCGTAGCTGTGGCGGTAGATAGATTGAGCCTCGCAGCGCAAAATCTACTAACCTCAACATCTCTCGAATCGGAAGCGATTTATCCATCGCGGCAAAGCCTCCTTCATAGGCATTAATCATGGGCTTTAGCTGCACAAGCGGCTGAACGTTGGTACTCAGCACCAAAATATTGGGCGCAGACTGTCCTTCGATCAAGGTCTTGAGAAAGTGTAGCCCAACTTCAGAACTGGCGGGTGCATGAGGCTTTTCGGGTAGGCTCAAGTCCAACACAATCAGCACAGGCAGACGCGACCCCATCTGAAGTTGAGCCATCTGAATATCTGGCGCGGTCAGCACCTCAGTGGTGGGATAGGCTCGCTGAAGGGCCGGAACTGTGCCCTCCAAAATTGCCTCATGATCATCTACAACTAAAAACGTCTGCTTTGTTAAATGGGTTGTGCCTTGACTCATATTGATTACCGCTCCAACACAACAACCGCCACTGCTTAACCTCACAGCCTCATCAGGAATGACTTTAGTGTAGAGGAATCTATCGAGTTATCGATTCCCGATCGTGCAACGACCTTTCCAGATTTGGAAAGATAGAAAATCTATCGTTCAAGGGGTCAGTTCATCGCGGCCCTGCCTTCCATCCTGCCGCCAAGCTGAGTAACGCTATAGCGGGGCATTTCCGACAAATTAGATAATAGGCGTGAGCATCTGCTAAAAGTGAGATTTACTCAGCACACCATCCAACGCTATATTAATTGGTTGAACTAATCCCTGTGTGCTCGATCGTGCATCCACTCCCACGCATACCATCAATACTTTTATGAGAATTGCTCACGATATTACTCAACTCATCGGGCACACGCCGCTCGTGCAGCTAAATCGAATTCCTCAAGCCGAGGGATGTGTTGCCAGAATTGTTGTCAAACTCGAAGGCATGAATCCCGCGTCATCGGTGAAAGATCGCATTGGCATCAGCATGATTCAACACGCTGAAACCACAGGTTGGATTCACCCCGGCAAAACGCTCTTAGTCGAACCCACCTCTGGCAACACCGGGATCGCCCTCGCAATGGTGGCTGCCGCCAAAGGCTATCGACTGCTGCTGACCATGCCAGACACTATGAGCACAGAGCGCCGCGCCATGCTCAAAGGCTACGGGGCCCAGTTAGAATTAACGCCGGGCACCCAAGGCATGAAAGGCGCGATCGCTCGTGCCGAAGAAATTGCCGCCAGCACTCCCAACGCTTTTATGCTGCAACAGTTTAAAAACCCGGCAAACCCCAAAGTCCATCGCGAAACCACCGCCGAAGAAATCTGGACAGACACCGATGGGCAAGTTGATTTTTTGGTGGCGGCCGTGGGCACAGGCGGCACCATTACGGGCATTGCAGAGGTGATCAAGTCGCGCAAGCCTGAGTTTAAAGCGATCGCCGTCGAGCCAAAAAACAGTCCTGTGTTATCTGGGGGGCAGCCGGGCGCTCACAAAATTCAGGGCATCGGGGCCGGGTTTGTGCCCAATATCATGCGCCTAGATCTGGTGGATGAAATTATTCAAGTGACGGATGAAGAATCGATCGTCTATGGTCGTCGATTGGCGAGAGAAGAGGGTCTATTGTCAGGCATTTCTACGGGGGCCAATCTAGCTGCCGCGATTCAAGTGGCCCAGCGTCCTGAAAATGCAGGCAAGCTGATTGTGATGATTCAACCAAGCTTTGGTGAGCGATATTTGAGCACGGCTTTATTCCAAGATCCCTAAAAGATTGGCATCGTCAGTCACGACCCTCGCACCATCAAGAAACACGAATAACTCTCCTGACGGAATGGGGAACCAGGTTTCGTTGTCGGTGAGGGGCGTAGTGGCAATGACGACGACCCGATCGCTGGGCTGAGTCAACTCTTGAAAATCGACGGTGACATCTTGATCGATCAAGTGTGCCGCCGCAAAGGGAGCCTGCCGAACGATGTAGCAAAGCTTAGTTGAGCAATGAGCAAAAAAATAATCTCCGTCTGAAAGTAAATAATTAAAAACGCCTTGATCCGCGATCGTGTGGGTGATCGTTTTCAACACCGGATACAATCGCTCTAGGGAGGGTTTGCCATCAGGAAACGCCTCTCGGAGCGTATTCAAAATCAGGCAAAAAGCCCGTTCGCTGTCGGTTTGACCCACAGCTTGATAAACCTCACCAGGGTGGGGATCAAAGTCGGGAAGATTGCCGTTGTGAGCAAACACCCAATAGCGCCCCCAAAGCTCTCGCTGAAACGGATGGCAATTTTCGAGCGAGATTTCGCCTTGGGTAGCCTTGCGGATGTGGGCAATGACGTGAGTCGAGTGAATGGGATAGCGACGAACTACCTCAGCGATCGGAGACACGATCGACGGTTTGACATCTAAAAAAGTTCGGCACCCCAAGCCTTCAAAAAACGCAATTCCCCAGCCGTCGCGATGCTCATCAGTTTTGCCGCCTCGCGCCGAAAATCCTTCAAACGAAAAGCAAATATCAGTAGGAACATTGCAATTCATTCCTAATAATTGACACATAAAAGATTCCTTTATTAATCGTTGCCTGACTTAAACAAACGTTGCTGTCAATACTAAAACTTAAACATCACAACACTAGAATGACCCAAACGAACATTTTTAATGCTCTCTTAGGCAATCTCTGCACTGATTATAAAAATTATCAAACAGAAATATAACTTGCTAAAGGTTCAAAACGTAGCGACGAATACATAAGACCGTTAGCCAAGACTTGTCCATCACAGAATTGCTGCGTATGATAACAATAAAACTCGTGACTTTCTGGAAATCAATCTCGCCCTGCTGTAGACAAGTCTGATCCCTCTGCTCCCTTCTCTTAAGCCTGATAGAGATCACTGTTGTATCTACCCTTCCCTTATGAATCACCCTTCACTTCCGTCTGATGATTTGCCGCCGCTGAAGCTAGAAGAAACAGATAGCAGCTTGAGTCGCCAACTTGAAGAAGCCCTCAGTCGATATTTTTATGAATCTTGTGACGGCGTGACTCAAGCACTGCTGACCAACTGTGAATGGTATTTCACCACAATTTCGACGGCTCCAACCCTGGTAATTAATGGAGCAAATCAAGCCATGAGCCAGCGAGTGATCAACCACATTGTGGCGATTTCGACCGCGCTGCTGCATTTTTCTACCAGCACTAGAGTTTTGATTGGGTCGTTCACCGAAGATGAGCCGTTTACTGAGATTCGGGTAGACGAGATTTCGGCTCATCGAGACTCTCTATAAGACCGATCAGCCGAGGGATCTTAGATTATGGTTTTGCAAACTCCATCTGCCAAAAAAGACCCGATCGTCACCTGGGAAGCGCTGCCCGTTGATTTTGCGTTAACAGATGACCCCGTGGAAAATATTCAACAGCCGCCCCTCGCCGCCGCCCTAACCGATGCCCTAGGAGCAAATGAGTGTATTCAGCCAGAAATGCTGATTGGCTCAAACTTTGGGTTGGTGGCCACGGTCAACAAAAAAACGGTGGTCAAAGCCCCAGACTGGTTTTATGTGCCCCAAGTGCATCCCATAGCAGAGGGCACGATTCGACGCAGCTACACGCCTAATCTAGACGGTGCCCCAGTTGCGATCGCGATGGAGTTTCTCTCTCAAGAAGAGGGAGGCGAGCTGTCAGTGCGATCGACTCCTCCCTATGGCAAGCTTTATTTCTATGAGCAAGTTTTGCAAGTGCCCACCTATGTCACCTACGACCCTTACGAACCCAGTTTAGAAGTGCGGTGCCTGCGGGATAAGCGCTACATCATGCAAGAAGCCAACGAGCAGAAGCGGGTGTGGATTCCTGAGTTAAATCTATTTTTAGGAATTTGGTCGGGGGAGCGTCTCCGACAAACCGCAAACTGGCTGCGCTGGTGGGATGCGTCTGGCAATTTGCTGCTTTGGAGTGCAGAACAGGCAGACCAAGAGCGCCAGCGAGCCGACCAAGAACAGCAGCGAGCCGACCAAGAGCGCCAGCGAGCAGACCAAGAGCACCAGCGAGCCGAGTTGCTAGCGGCTGAGTTGCGAAGACTGGGAGTAGACCCCGATCGCCTAACTTAAAAGCACAAAGTTGGCAGGCGCATCAAGACGCATCGACCCCCGTAAAAAGCAAACAACCTCTCTCAGGGTTATTGCACTCTAGTAGATAAGCGTAGACGATCGAGGGCCGTAGGATTCCATAAAGGATATTGGTCGAGATATGAACCACGACCCATTCATCGTTCCGCCCAAGTCAAAAATTTCGTTGAGCAACGACTATGACAGTGGCTATCTTGGCAACTATCAAAAAGACGAAGACACTGCCAGCAAATTACAGCGTGATATTAAACGGCTAGCCGCCTATCAAGACGTGCTCTATGCCAGCAGTAGCTATGCGTTGTTAATTATTTTTCAGGCGATGGATGCTGCCGGAAAAGACAGCACAATTAAGCATGTGATGTCGGGCATCAATCCGCAAGGCTGCCAGGTGTTTAGCTTTAAAGCCCCTTCAGACGAAGAACTGGATCACGACTATTTGTGGCGATCGTCTCGCGCCCTGCCCGAACGCGGTCGCATTGGCATTTTTAATCGCTCTTATTATGAAGAAGTGTTAATTGCACGGGTGCATCCAGAAGTTTTAGCCAAACAGCAGTTGCCAGAAGCAACGCTCAAGAAAGATATTTGGAAACGTCGCTTTGAAGCGATTAACAACTTTGAAAAATATTTAGTCAACAATGGCGTAGTTATTTTGAAGTTCTTCTTAAATGTCTCTAAAGCAGAGCAGAAAAAACGCTTTCTAGAACGAATTAACCAGCCCGAAAAGAATTGGAAATTTTCTGCCGACGACTCAAAAGAGCGTGCTTTCTGGAATGACTATATGAACGCTTATGAAAAGGTTTTTAATCACACCAGCACCCAATGGGCACCTTGGCATATTGTCCCAGCCGATCACAAATGGTTTACACGCATGATAGTGGCAGATATCATTTGCAGTAAGCTGGCTTCTCTAGATCTAAAATATCCCGTTTTAAACGAAGAGCACCAGCAGCAACTATCAGTAGCTAAAGAGATGCTAGAACAAGAATAGGAATGCAAAATAAGATAAAAGTTATTGTCTTTAACAATCAGAAAAGCGTTGCTAACTGACCCAATTAGCAACGCCATCACGAACCCACTCACTGCGTAAGACGACTTATTCGGTGTCGTCGTGGGCAAAACGGTTATAGAGGAAATCTAGCGCGTAGTTCCGCAACTGATAGTATTCGGGGGCTTCCATGATGCGGGCCCGATCGCGAGGGCGACGAAACGGAATATCCAACACCTCGCCAATGGCAGCCGCCGGGCCGTTGGTCATCATCACTAAGCGATCGGCGAGAAATAACGCTTCGTCAATATCGTGAGTAATCATCAGCACCGTGCAGCGATGATCATTCCAGATTTTAAGCAGTTCTTCTTGCAGTTCTTCTTTGGTGATCGCATCCAATGCGCCAAACGGTTCGTCTAAGATCAGCACTTCGGGGCGAATGGCTAAGGCCCGAGCGATCGCGACTCGCTGTTTCATGCCGCCGGAAATCTGGGGAGGCTTTTTCTCCATTGAGTCTGCTAGACCGACCATCGCCAGATGCTCTTTAACGATGCGCGTTTTCTCGGCTTTAGACTTTTGGGGATAGACTGAATTCACACCCAAATAGACATTCTCAAACACACTCAGCCAAGGCAGCAGGGCATATCCTTGAAACACCACCATGCGATCGGGCCCGGGTTTGACGATCGGTTTACCTTGCAGTCGCACTTCTCCATCGGTCGGGTGAGAAAATCCACTAACCATATTCAGCAGCGTTGATTTGCCGCAGCCAGAGTGACCAATCAGGCAAATAAATTCACCCTGATTGACGGTGAGGTTGACATCTTTGAGAACAGTGTAACCGTCGCCGTCTTTGGTTGGGTAGACTTTGGAGACGCGATCGACGACCAGAAACGGAGTCTGATTCTTCTGTGAATCAGAGGCTTGTGTATCTTGTGTTGCAGTAATCATTAGAGTTTAGGTTGCGATTGGCGTTTGCAGAGATGAGAAAAAGAATTAAGCTGTTCGTGCGAGAGGTTTGTCAAGAGCAACTTCTGCCATGTAGATATCGTGTTTGATTTTGAGATTATTCAGATAGTCGATCGGGTCATCGGCACTAAAGTTAACCCCATCAAAAAGTTGAATCGCGCCGCGACTGTAGGTGAGATCAGACAGCCCTAGCTCTCGTGCAGCCATGCTAAACACACTAACTTTGCTGACCCGTTCTAAAATCTCGACCCAGTTGCGAGGAAACGGAATCTCGCCCCAGCGCGCCATCTGCGTCATCATCCACAAATGCTCGGTGCGGCTCGGACGGTTGACTCCTTGCCCATAAAACTGGTGGTGAGCATACTCTTTAGGCGACGGACGCAGATCGCAAACTCGATTGTTTGGGTCACCAAGTTGAATGAAATCTAACTCGCAGCTTAGATAGTCGCCGCGTGACAGAATCTCGCGAATCTCTTCGTGATTGGCTTCGTCAGTGCAATAGCGACAGGCTTCTAATAGCGCTTTCACCAGAGCTACATGAGTGTTGGGATAGGCGTTAGCCCAGTCTTCTCGCACGCCTAAAACCTTGCCGGGATGACCATTCCAAATCTCTAAATCAGTAGCGATCGTGTAGCCAATTCCCTCAACCGCCGCCCGAATATTCCACGGTTCGCCAACACAATAGCCGTCGATGCTGGCTGCTTTCAGGTTCGCGACCATTTGAGCGGGGGGCAATGTCGTAATCGAGAGATCGCGATCGGGGTCAATTCCGCCTGCTGCCAGCCAATAGCGCAGCAATAAATTATGCATTGACGCAGGATGCACCACACCGAAGATATGCTGTTTGTCCGCCGTTTCTAACAGCATTCGCTTCAGATCATTCAGCGTGTGCACGCCCTGATCATAAAAGCGTTTATCTAAAGTGATCGCATTCCCATTGCGGGTAAGGGTGAGGCACTGACGATCGGGATCGATTTGCCCTCCATACCGCCGACGGTCATCCAAACGGGCATCCCTGATGGCATCTGAGCCGCATCCAGATATCCACCCGCGATGCCGTCTTGAATGCCGCGCCAGCTTGATTCACGCACTAGATGCACTTCGTCTAAGCCGTGGTGAGCAAAGAATCCTTTTTCTTTGGCGATCGCTAACGGCGCACACGCTACTAGCGGCACAAAGCCAATCTCTAGATTGATTTTCTCTAAGCCGTGACGTGCCACAGCGGCCGTCTTTCTGGCACGCAGTTTTTTGATTTGCTTTTGCTGATTGAGAAAGTAAATAATCTCACTGCGATAGCTGTAGTAGTTGGGGTGACTAATCACCTCCATGCGCTTGCGAGGTCGCGGAATCTCAACGTCCAAGATCTGACCGATTTTAGATTCGGGGCCGTTGGTGAGCATGACCACCCGATCGGACAGCAAAATCGCCTCGTCAACATCGTGCGTCACCATCACCGTAGTGACATGATTTTCTTCGCAGATTTCCATCAGCTTTTCTTGCAGGTTGCCGCGAGTCAGAGCATCCAATGCGCCAAACGGTTCGTCAAGCAGCAAGAGCTTGGGTTTGATGGCAAAGGCACGAGCGATCGCGACGCGCTGTTTCATGCCACCTGATAGCTGGTCAGGGGGTTTATCGGCCGCGTGACGCAGCCCTACCATATCGATGTGATGTTCGACAATCTCACTGCGTTCGGCAGCAGGTAAATGTCCCAACACGTTTTTAACGGCAAGCTCGATATTTTGCCGAACGCTCATCCACGGCAGCAGCGAATAGTTTTGGAACACGACCATACGATCGGGCCCTGGCTTGAGCACTTCTTCGTCTTCTAGCATCACCACGCCATCGGTGGGCAGGTCTAGCCCCGCAATCATGTTGAGCAACGTGGATTTGCCGCAGCCAGAGTGACCAATGAGCGAAACAAATTCGCCTTTTTTAATCGTCAAGTCAATCCCTTTAAGCGCGATGTAGGTATCGCCATTCGTGAGGGGAAACACTTTTTCAACGTTTTCAACCGCAACAAAATGAGTCATGGCAAGGTTATATCGATTAGATTTGTGAGTGTGACAAATTCACGAGAAGCACGGCACACGTGGGGGCACGCATGCCGTGCCCCCACAACCATTTAACGTTGGCTACTAGGCAAAATTAGCGTTTGAATGCGCTCCATCATTTTGTCGAGCAGCCAGCCCACCAACCCGATATAAACCAGTGCCAAAATAATTTCGCTGACTTGGCTATTTTGGTAAGCATTCCAGATAAAAAAGCCAATGCCGACGATGCCAGACATGACAATTTCAGCCGCGATAATCGCCAACCAAGCTAGCCCGATCGAGATCCGCAATCCTGTAAAAATATAGGGCAACGCAGCCGGAAAGAGAATCTTAAAGAAATACTCTGATTTAGGAAGCTGCAACACTTTTGCAACGTTATTGTAATCACTGGGGATCTGTCGAACGCCAACAGCCGTGTTAATCAGAATGGGCCAAATCGCAGTGATGAAGATCACAAATAAAGCAGCAGGTTGGTTTTGCTGCAACGCTGCCAGCGCGATCGGCACCCAAGCCAACGGTGGAACCGTTCGCAAAATTTGAAAGATCGGGTCGAGAGATTTAGAAACCCGTTGATTCATGCCGACGAGAATGCCTAAACCAATACCGACCACTGCCGCGATAGAATAGCCGATCGCCACTCGCTGCAAACTCGCCATGACTTGCCAAAAAAGTCCTTTGTCGGTGCCGCCCCGATCGTAGAAAGGATAAGCAATCAGCGGCATCCAAGTCTCTTGCACAACTCGCACCGGAGTCGGAAGAGTCGTCAATCCTGGAATCGAGGCCAAGAGTTGCCAAATCGCCAGCAAAATAATCAGCGCAATCAGTGGGGAAACGATATCATCCACTCGCTGCATCAGCTTTGAGTTGACGGGTTTGCGGACAGAAGCGGTTGGGTTGCGTTTTTGAGCGAGGGTCATGGAATGGCTCCTAAATTCGGGTTCGGTGAATGAGGAAATGGGTTCGTCAACGGGCAGGGTTTAGCCGGAGTTCTACGCTTTTTTGATCTTCAAACTGTCTAAATAAGCTTGAGGATTGGCCGGATCAAACTTGATGCCATCAAAAAATTCTTCAACACCGCGAGACGTGCTAGTGGGAATATCTGCCGCCGCAATGCCCATTTCTTGAGCAGCCTGTTTCCAAATATCTTCGCGGTTGACTTGATCAATCATCGTTTGGGCGTTGGCTAACGTCTCTTTGGGCAAAAAGCCCCAGCGCACGCTTTCGGTCAGGAACCAGAGATCGTGACTCTTATAGGGGTAAGACACACTGCCCTTGCTGTCTTTCCAATAGAGAACTGCCATTGACTTATCATCGAGCGTGCGTTCACCCAGATTATATTTACCCATTAACGGCTCTAACAAAACGGTCTCTGGCACGTTAAAATATTCTCGCTTTGACAGAATCTTGGCAAGCTCGGCACGATTATCAAAGTTGTCACACCACTGTTGAGCTTCTATGACTCCTTTGATAATCGCTCGGGTTGCTTTTGGGTGTTTATCAACCCAATCCTTTCGCATTCCCAAATATTCTTCGGGGTGTGCCTTCCAGATTTCTGCGGTCAAGGCAGAAACGAATCCGATCTTGTCTGCCACAATGCGATTAGGCCACGGATCTCCGGTGCTAAAAGCATCCATCGCGCCGCGCTTCATGTCTGCAACCGTTTGTGCAGTGGGCACCGTGAGCAATTCCACCTCTGCGTCTGGGTCGATTCCGCCTGCGGCCAGCCAATAGCGAATCCAGAAATCTTGATTTGATCTCGGAAACGTGTAAGCCGCTTTAAATCGAGTGCCGCCCGACTTGAGGTTGTTAAAAAAGGCAACTTGTTCGTTAAGTTTTAATCCGATGCCTTTGCCCATGTGTTTGTTCGCGATCGCGATCCCATTTCCCTGCGTGTTTAGCTGCGCGAGAATATACATGGGGACTTTTAGATTGTCGGTGATCAACCCTTCTGAAATCAGATAGGGCATGGGCATCTGCCACTGTCCACCATCAACGCCGCCCCCAGCCGAGCCAATTTTGACATTATCTCTGGCAGCGCCCCAGTTTGCCTGCTTGTCGATCTTCAGATCGACCATGCCATATTTCGCGAAAAAGCCCTTCTCTTTAGCGATGATCAACGGAGCCGATTCTACGATCGGGAGATAGCCCAATTTTGCCGTGGTCACTTCGGGTTCTTCGCCCGCTTTCACACTCACAACAGGTTTAGCACCTTGCGCAGAGGGCGCACTCGTCACCGTGTCAGGAGGATTTCCTAAACAGCCTTTGAGAAGAATAGAAGTTGCTGCCGTTGCACCAGTCGCTAATAGAAACCTGCGCCGAGACCAGGCTGAAAACTCCGTCATGATTCTCTCCTTTTGATAAAGCGATCGGGTTCCCGGCAAGCAAATGCTACCGGGCAGAAAAAGGTAGACAGCAATTTTCACGAGATAAATCTCGTCAAGAATTGAGTCAAAAATTAGAGTTAAGAATGATCGTTCAAATTAATCAATGAGTTTAACCTTCATTGAATTAAAGCAATGATTAGCATTGACATTGCCAATCAGTTTATTGCTTGTCATTTAACTAACTGAACGCTTAAAACTAAGACTACTGTTCAAGTGTTTGAAAGTAAAGCAAATTTCTATGGATAACCAAAGAATTATCCAATAGAATCTATAAGTAAATCTTTAACTACAGCAAAAATCACTCTAGATAAGGGTTTCAGTGATTGAAGCTGCGATTATTCCAATTATTTTTTGTTACCTTTCTCGCCGTTATTGGTCAAAACCACAGTGATGAATAGATAGATTTAGATACAAAATCGTTAATATCAAATAACAGTCAAAAACTATTTTTAATCAATCGAGAACCCCTGATTTAGACTAGACCTCCGACTTCTCTAAAAAAGTCGAAGGTCTGGCTGAGACTTAACCGAAGAGAGTCTCGATCGCGCTCAATGTCTCTGACGACAGCTTCCGACCCGATGCTTTTACGTTGTCTTCTACCTGCGCCGCTTTTGTCGCTCCAATAATCACACTACTCAGAGCCTCATTTCGCAGACACCAAGCTAGCGCTAGTTGACTCAATGTTAAGCCTTCTTGCTCTGCCAAAGGCACCAATTTTTGAACTCTCGTGAGCAAATCTTGATCCAATTCTCCCTTATTCATAAACGAGTTTTGTTTGGGGTCGCTGGCGCGAGATCCTTCAGGTAGCGCCTCACCGGGCTTATATTTGCCCGTGAGAATGCCTTGAGCCAGAGGCGAAAAGTTGATCACGCCAATGCCTTCACGCTGACAGAGCGGCATGATTTCCGATTCAATATCTCGTTTGATCAGGCTGTATTGAGGTTGATTAGAGGCGATCGCCGCCAGCCCCGCCAATCGGGTCAAGTCTGCCGCATGAGCAAGTTGTCCTGCACTCCACTCTGACACGCCATAGTAGAGAATCTTGCCCTGCTGCACCAGATGATCAAACGCCATTAGCGTCTCAGACAACGGCACACTAGCATCGTAGCGATGCGCCTGATAGAGATCGATGTAGTCCACATTCAGACGCTTAAGGCTGGCATTGCACTGTTCGATAATGTGTTTGCGCGACAAACCCCGATCGTTGGCTCCTGGCCCCATTGGAAAATAAACTTTTGTCGCCAACACATAAGACTCACGGGGATATTGCCCCAAAACACTTCCGACCACTTTTTCGGCGGCTCCTCGTGCGTAAACGTTGGCGGTGTCAAAGAAATTAACGCCCAAATCATAGGCTTTCTCAATGCAGTCACGGGCGATCGCGGCATCTTTTGCTGCGCCATAGGTGAGCCACGACCCCAAACAAACTTCCGAAACGCGAACGCCCTGTTTTCCTAAGTGCCGATATTCCATCTAAATCTCTCCCAATAATGCAAGCTCAGACCAGCATCCTAGGTAATTGATTGAGAGAATAACCCTCACCGAGGGCTGAGTTTCAGACTTTCTTCAGAAACGGCTCAACTTTGCCAACCTAGAAGCGCTTAGACTAAATCCAAGAGATCCCTCCAACACAACCATGACTGACCTTGCAACTGACTCGCTGACTCCAAACCCTGTCACCTACGATATTGAACAGGCAGTCTTAAAACGCTATGGAGCCGGGGCCCAACAGCCCCAAGCCGAACTCTGTTGTCCCACTGATGGTTATGACAGCCGCTATCTAGAGGCTTTGCCATCAGAAATCATTGAAAAAGACTATGGCTGTGGCGACCCAACTCGCTATGTGGGCCTGGGCGAAACGGTCGTCGATCTGGGATCAGGTGCTGGAAAAAACTGCTACATTCTCGCGCAAAAAGTGGGCCAAGCCGGGCGAATTATTGGGGTTGACTTCAATGATGAAATGCTCAATCTGTCGCGCAAATATCTGACTGAAATGGGCGATAAATTTGGCTATCACAATGTCGAGTTTGTCAAAGCCAAGATTCAAGATCTGGCGTTGAATCTGGATCAGGTTCAGGCTTGGTTAACTCAGAACCCGATCGCCGCGATCGCGCAACTCGCTAGCTTTGAAACCGAGTGCGATCGCCTCCGGCAAGAACAGCCCTTAATTGAGTCTGATAGCGTCGATGTGGTGATTTCTAACTGTGTGTTAAATTTGGTGCGTCCTCAAGACAAAGCGCAGCTTTTTGATGAAATCTTTCGGGTGCTCAAGCGAGGCGGACGGGCGGTGATTTCTGATATTGTCTGCGATGAAAACCCCACTCCCGTGATTCTCAACGACCCCGATCTGTGGAGCGGCTGCATTGCAGGTGCCTTTAGAGAAGACGGATTTCTCGAAATGTTTGAGCGGGCTGGGTTTCACGGCATCGAGATCTTGAGCAGACAGGCAGAACCCTGGCAGGTGATCGATGGGGTTGAGTTCCGATCGCTGACTGTCCGCGCTTTTAAAGGCAAGCAGGGCGACTGCTGGGAGCGCCATCAAGCCGTCATCTATAAAGGGCCGTGGCGGGCAGTGCAAGACGATGACGGGCACACGCTCTATCGCGGCGAACGCATGGCAGTCTGCGACAAAACCTTTCACCTCTACACCGATGCCAGCAGCCCCTATCACGGTGATTTAATTCCGGTGTTGCCTCACAACGAGATTGCTTTAGAGTCTGCTCAGGCGTTCAACTGCTCTGGGGATGCCGTCCGCGACCCGCGTGATACCAAGGGTTTAGACTATCGGGTCACCCTTAAAAGTGAGTCGAAGTCATCGTGCAGCACCGATAGCTGTTGTTAAGTCGGTGGTCATCCTTAAAGGGACGATCGCAGCAAATTGAATGATTTAAAACTAGGACGTTCTTTCAGTAAAGTTGATGAAGCAGACTATAAAAACACCAACTTTAGTTGTTTTGGGATTTCATGCCCTCTCTGATCCGCTTCGCATTCAAGTTCTAGAGCTTTTGCGAGATCAGGAGCTTTGCGTCTGCGAATTGTGCGAGGTGCTAGACGTGCCGCAATCAAAACTGTCGTTTCACCTCAAAACTCTCAAAGAAGCTCAATTGGTTAAGACTCGTCAAGAAGGGCGCTGGATCTATTACCGTCTCAATTTGCCTCAGTTTATCGCGATCGAGCAATATCTGGCAGACTATCGACGGTTTAGTCAGATTGCCCCGGCTCGCATTTGCCGTGATGACTAGCTCATCTTTTCTGAATGCAAAGTAATTCAACTTAATTTCTAAAGGCTCGCATTAATCAGTGATCATATATCAATAAAAGTTGATATATTCATTAGAAGAGGTTCGCGTTTTTGCGCCTCGTGTTTTATTTGGCGGCATTTTATGGCGACAACAGCAGTTGTTAAGGTCAAACAGCTTTCCTTTCTCGATCGCTTCCTGACGCTGTGGATTTTTTTGGCAATGGCGATCGGGGTCGCCTTGGGCTACTACATTCCCAGCATTGAGCAATTTGTGCATCAGTTTCAGGTGGGGACGACTAATATCCCGATCGCGATCGGGCTGATTCTGATGATGTATCCACCCCTCGCCAAAGTCCGATATGAAGAGTTAGGCGATGTCTTTCGCAACCGCAAGATTCTCGGATTATCGCTGCTGCTCAATTGGGTGATTGGCCCAGTTTTGATGTTTGGGCTGGCAATCACCTTTCTCAGAAGCTATCCCGAATATATGGTGGGTCTGATTTTGATTGGGCTAGCCCGCTGCATCGCCATGGTTGTGGTGTGGAGCGATTTGGCGCGGGGCAACACCGAATACACGGCTGGATTAGTTGCCTTTAACAGCATCTTTCAGGTAATTTTCTACAGCCCGTTTGCCTGGTTTTTTCTGACGGTGTTGCCGCCGATGTTTGGCTTGCAGTCCAGTGTGGTCAACGTGAGCATTGCCGAGATTGCTAAGAGCGTGTTCATCTATCTGGGCATTCCTTTCTTAGCCGGATATTTCACTCGATTTTTCTTGGTCAGAGCCAAGGGCAAACGCTGGTATCACGAAGAATTCATTCCTAAAATTAGCCCGATTACCTTAATTGCGCTGTTGTTCACGATCGTCGTTATGTTCAGTCTGCAAGGAGAAAAGATTGTTCAGATTCCGATGGATGTTGTGCGAATTGCCATTCCCCTAATGATCTACTTCGCAATCATGTTCTTGGTTAGCTTTTATCTGGCATGGCGGATAAAAGCTGATTATGCTAAATCTGCCAGCGTTGCATTTACTGCTGCCGGGAATAACTTTGAGTTAGCGATCGCCGTTGCCGTTGCGGTGTTTGGCATCAACTCCGGGGCTGCGTTTGCGGCAGTGGTCGGGCCGTTAGTAGAAGTGCCTGCTTTAATTGCACTCGTCAACTTAGCGTTCTGGTTTGAACGGCGTTACTTCAGAGACGCTCAATCAACAGGGCTATAGTTCTAAAATTTAGGAGAAAGTTAATCATGAAGCGCGTAATGTTCGTTTGTAAAAAGAACTCTGCCCGTTCTCAGATGGCAGAGGGTTTCGCCAAGCACTTAGGAGCCGGAACGATTGAGGTGACGAGTTCAGGATTAGAGGCGAGTCAGGTCAGACCGGAAGCGATCGCGACAATGAACGATGTGGGCATTGACATTAGCCATCAAACCTCAAATGCCTTGAGTGAGTTCAAACCAGAAGATTTCGATGCCGTGATTTCTCTCTGTGGCTGTGGCGTAAATTTGCCGCCTGAGTGGGTGACGCGGGGCGTGTTTGAAGATTGGCAGCTTGACGACCCCGCAGAACAATTGGAAATCTTTCCAAGAGTGCGAGATGAAGTTAGAGAACGGGTTATCAAACTGATCGATACGCTCAGTGCTTAAGCGCAGCCCGACCTGATGCTTACTTGAGTTTTAGAAATCTAAACGCCGAACTATGACGACTGCCGATCATCCGCCTAGAATTTTGTTTTTGTATGGCTCGTTGCGCGATCGCTCCTATAGTCGCCTATTAGCCGAAGAAGCGGCTCGAATCTTGCAAGAGTTTGGGGCAGAGGTGCGGTTTTTTGACCCGCTTGAGCTACCAATTTATGGCAGTGTGCCCGACACTCACCCCAAAGTGCAAGAGCTACGCGAGTTGAGTCAATGGTCAGAAGGTCAGGTTTGGTCAAGCCCTGAGATGCACGGCAACATTTCTGGGATTTTTAAGAATCAGATTGATTGGATTCCGCTGACGATCGGGGCCGTTCGACCCACTCAAGGCAGAACCTTAGCCGTGATGCAAGTCAGTGGCGGGTCACAGTCTTTTAATGCAGTCAACACCCTGCGAATTTTGGGGCGTTGGATGCGAATGTTTACAATTCCCAATCAGTCTTCGGTTGCCAAAGCCTATCAAGAATTTAACGACGATGGCACGATGAAAGACTCTGCCTACCGCGATCGCGTCGTCGATGTGATGGAAGAACTCTATAAATTCACGGTTTTGCTGCGCGATCACGTTGATCATTTAACCGATCGCCACAGCGAACGCAAACAGGCAGACATCCGCGAATAGCATTCTCAGACGACATTTCTCGCGTCATTTATTCCGGCTTCTCAGACCTGTCAGATGTTTTGAGATCAGGCACCGGATCGTAACCTCCTGCATTAAACGGATGGCAGCGACAGATGCGGCACGTTGCCAGCCAACTGCCTTTTAAAGCTCCGTGACGATCGAGGGCTACGATCGCATACTGTGAACAAGTGGGCTGAAACCGACACGACGGCAAAAGCCAGGGCGAAATAAAGACTCGATAGCCACGAACCAGTCCGATCAGCAGCAGTTTCATAGGACGATCGCCCTCAAAAAGATCATCTTAGTTTGAAGTTAACAGCTTCACCCTCTATACTAGATAAGCTGTCTAAATTTTCGAGACGAGGAAGTCAGAATGTCGCGATATCGAGGTCCGCGCTTAAGAATTGTGCGGCGTTTAGGAGACCTACCCGGTCTAACCCGCAAGTCACCCAGGCGGGCATATCCCCCCGGTCAACACGGGCAAGAACGCAAAAAGCGCTCTGAATACGCCGTTCGTTTAGAAGAAAAACAAAAGCTCCGCTTTAACTATGGCGTTAACGAGCGTCAGTTGCTGCGCTATGTCAGAAAAGCTCGTCGGGCCTCTGGCTCTACCGGGCAAGTGTTGCTGCAACTGCTCGAAATGCGTCTAGATAACACGGTGTTTCGCATGGGCATGGCTCCGACCATTCCGGGTGCGCGTCAGCTAGTCAATCATGGGCACGTCACCGTTAACGGTCGCGTCGTCGATATTGCCAGCTATCAGTGTCGCCCTGGTGATGTGGTTGCGGTCAAAGACAAAGAGGCTTCTCGCAAGTTAGTTGAGCAAAACTTGCAGTATCCTGGTTTGGCAAACCTACCGAGTCACTTAGAGTTTGATAAAAACAAGCTCACAGGCAAAGTGAATAGTGTGATTGAGCGCGAATGGATCGCGATTCAAATCAATGAACTGCTGGTGGTTGAGTACTACTCCCGTCAGGCTTAATCTCGCTAGAGCTACGATCGAGATTTACGCGGCACTCGAAATATTTTGCAAGGCCTTTTGATCCCGTCAGTCAGAAGGCTTTTGTTATGCAAATTATTTAATCCCCGATCGTTAGGGCAGCTTTTGCCGCACGAGTTGGATATTTTTAACCCAGGTGAGCAGGTCTAGCTCGCTGAGGCGTTGGCCGCTTCGAGCCTGCAAAACCTGTTCTAACTCGGCGGCTGGGCGACCTGTTTGCTGAGTCCAGGCTTCAACGATCGCTTCTACTTCCAGCAGAGTCGAACCCAGACCCAGCGCTTTTTGAATCTGTAGCTGCTCGTGTTTGCCGACTCCATCCAGCACAAACTCACTGCGACCCGCTTTGTGCAAAACGCCCGCCAATGCCTGAATATAAGCCTCGCTGTTATCGGGTTTAACGCTTGTCAACGGCAGCGGTGACCCAAAGCGACGATTAGCTGCCCAGATCAACACCAGCAACACCACTCCCAACTGCACCAAAATCGGCAGCAGTGGCGTTTTGCTCAGATAGCCCACCCAACTGCCCTTTCCTTCGCGGGCGACGATCGCCGCTTCTTTATAGCCATGAATATATTCGTCAACCCAGATAGAGCCGCCGTTTTGCCGGACTAGTTGAGCCAAAAATGCAAAGTTTCCTGGCTCGTCTTGGTAGGCGTTGGCGGCCAGATAGGGAGTGCTGGCGAAGATGATGCGGCCTTTGCCAACAGGGGTTTGCCACACGATCGCGCCCCCTTGATCGCCTAAAAGCTGCTTTTGTCCATTGAGTTGCCATCGGCGAGTCGTCTCGACTTTGACCAAGCCCCGATCGCTAGTCTGCATGGTCGTAAAGGGGCGATCGGTAGACAGGGCTGGCGCACCCAAAACAATCAGCGTGTTGCCATTGCGAAGCCAGCGTTCTTGCTCAGACCCCAGCGCCATTGAGCCAGCCCCGCTTTGACCATCAGCATCGATCCGCAAAAACGTCGCGGGAGATGAACGGGTTAGCCCGTCTGTCCAGGGTTTTTGCAAGCGCTGAATAGAAGCGCCCTGCCGCTCCATGTAGGCATACCAAGCGCCATAGCCATCGGGCGCATGGCTAAATGTAGACCCGCTTACCTGCTGACGGTTATGGCTAGGAGCCGCAAAAATCGTTAACAGCACGATCGCCCCGATCGCAATCAGTCCAAATAGCCCTTTGCGGTTGATGCGGTTGATCATTAGCGTTAATCAGGCAAAAAGAAATCGGGTGAGTCTTCATCGATCGACAGAACGTGGTTGCGATAATAAAGCTCTAGATCTAAGCGACTAATCGATTTTTCGGTCGGATTAGAGAAAAAAGCTTTAACTCGAATGTAGCGCCGCAACCCTTCTGCACTGGCATCTTCGGCGGTCGCATCTTTAAAATCTTCTGGAAACGTATCGGTGACTTTAATCCACGCTTCTTGTAAGATTGCTTCGATTTCGTCATTAGAGGCTAAATCAAGCAGGTCTTCTAGCCCTTCTAAAACGTCGATCGCTTTTAAAATTTGCGGAGTAATTTCTGAACTGGAATCAGCCATTCACGTCAATCTCAAATGAAAACAGAGGTTAGACCCCTGAGCTAAGGGACTCTTTGCCAACTCCTATTGTATTCGATCAAGGATTTTGGCTCGATCGAGTCCGTGTAGATTCCTGAAGTGGTTAAGATTTGGAGCAAGATTGGCCAAGAAATATGAGAGTTTTTTCACAAAAGTTGAGTTTTGCGTCATAAAAGTCCAACCTTTGCAAGAGAACATTAAACTAAAAATGCCTCAATAACATAAATCTCTGAGCGACCCGGAGCCACCCTCATGGAACTCGCCTCGATCGCCGAGCAATCCCGGCTCATCGCCTTGCAGCAATATCAGATTCTTGACAGTGACTCTGAGCAATCGTTTGATGATTTGGCGATGTTAGCGGCTCAGATTTGTCAAACCCCGATCGCGCTGATCAATTTAATTTCTGACGATCGCCAGTGGTTTAAAGCCAAGATTGGCATAGATATTACAGAACTGCCGCTAGAGATTGGCCTCTGTCTAGATTGCCTCAAGCAGCGAGAAACCCTGATTGTGCCAGATGCCCAAGCCGATGAGCGGTGGGCAAACAATCTCGTTGTTCAGGCGGCACCCTATGTGCGCTTTTATGCCGGGGTGCCGCTGATCACGCCGACCGGAGACGCGATCGGGACGCTGTGTGTCATTGATCTCGTGCCCCGACACCTCACGATCGACCAGATTCAATCACTAGAAGCGCTGGGTCAGCAGGTGATCACTCAACTAGAGTTGAGGCGCAATCTCAGGGTTTTAGCTCAGGTGAGCGTCAAGCAAAAGAAAGTCGAAGAGTCCTTGCGAGAAAGCGAAGAACGGTTTCGCACCATGGCAGACAGCGCCCCCGTGCTGCTCTGGACTTCTGGAACCGATGCGGGATGCACTTTTTTTAACCAATTCTGGCTCGACTTTACGGGGCGCACCCCAGAGCAAGAAATGGGCAACGGCTGGGCCGAGGGCGTTCACCCTGAAGATTTGGCCGCTTGTTTAGCCGTCTATCAATCAGCGTTTGAGTCCCAGCGATCGTTCTGCATGGAATATCGACTGCGGCGACACGATGGTAACTATCGCTGGATCTTGGATACGGGCGTGCCGCGGTTTACGTCGGGGGGACGTTTTTTAGGCTACATCGGATCTTGTATTGACATCAGCGATCGCAAGCGGGCTGAGTCCGAGCTTCAGCTTCAAAATTTGAGCCATCAATTATTCACCGAAATCACGCTCAAAATTCGCCAATCGTTGCAGCTAGATGAGATTTTGCAGATCACAGTTCGAGAGATTCAAAAACTATTGAGCGCCGATCGCGTCCTGATCTTTCAACTTCATGCAGATGGAGCGGGGCAGGTAGTGCAAGAAGCCGTGCTGCCGCCCTACACAGTCTCGCAGGGAAAAGAGATTATTGATCACTGTTTTCATCAAGACTATCGAGAGAAATATCGATCGGGCCGAGTCAGCGCGATCGCCGATATCCAATCTGCTCACATTCAGGCGTGTCATCGTCGGTTTTTGCAGACGTTTGAAGTCAAAGCAAATCTCGTCGTCCCGATCCATTGCCGAGAAAATCTTTGGGGATTGCTGATTGCTCACCAATGCAATCACCCACGACAGTGGAGCGATTTTGAAACAGAATTATTACAGCAACTCGCCAACCAGATCGGCATCGCGATCACACAATCACAACTGCTAGAGCAAGAAACTTATCAACGCCAAGAACTAACCCGATCGAATTCTGAGTTAGAACAATTTGCCTACGTTGCGTCTCACGATTTGCAAGAACCGCTGCGAATGGTGATTAGCTATTTGCAACTCTTAGAGCGACGCTATAAACTTCAGCTTGATGCCAGCGCAGACGAGTTTATTAACTATGCGATCGAAGGGGCAGAGCGGATGCAAATCTTGATTCGAGATTTGTTGATCTTCTCACGGGTCAGCACTCGCGGGCAGCCGTTCACTAATGTAGACAGCGATATGGCCTTGAAGCGGGCGATCGCCAATCTGCAACTCGCCATTCAAGAAAATGAGGCGGTGATCACCCATGATCTGCTCCCCAACGTCACGGCCGATGCCACCCAATTAACTCAGCTTTTTCAAAACCTGATTGGAAACGCGCTTAAATTTCGGCGATCAGAAGCCCCGCACATTCACATCGGAGTGTTAAGCCATAACGACACCGAAACGACATTTTATGTAAGCGATCGCGGCATTGGCATTGAGTCTCAATATCACGATCGCATCTTTGCAATCTTTCAGAGACTGCATTCACGCAGCAAATATCCCGGCACCGGAATCGGATTAGCTCTGTGTAAAAAAATTGTCGAGCGACATGGAGGACGCATTTGGTTTGAGTCGCAGCCAGGGCAAAGAACCACATTCTATTTTACGTTGTCTAGAAGTAGCCCAAGCCGATGAGTTTACCGATTCAAGTTTTGTTGGTTGAAGATAATCCAGGTGATGCTCAACTGACTCGGATTGCGCTCGAAGATGGTAAAATGCACATTAATCTCAGCGTTGTCGATGATGGCGTAGAAGCGATGGCATTTCTGCGTAAGCAGGCCGCTTATGCCAGATCTCCCCACCCAGATTTAATTTTGTTAGATCTTAATTTACCCAAAAAAGACGGGCGTGAAGTGCTGGCTGAGATCAAAGCTGACCAAGCGTTAAGGCGCATTCCGGTTGTGATTTTAACCACGTCTCAAGCCGAGGAGGATATCATCAAAGCCTATAACCTCTGTGCAAACTGCTACATTTCTAAGCCTGTTGACTTTGATCAGTTTATTAAGATCGTCAAATCGATCGAAGACTTTTGGTTCACGATCGTTAAACTGCCGCCGGAGTAATCATCGCTATGGCCGAGCACTCGATAAACGTTTTGTTAGTCGAAGACAGCCCGGCTGACGTGCGGCTGTTGCTAGAGTTTCTCAAAGACGTTCCGACGACCCCTTTTCAGGTGACGCAGTGCGATCGCTTAGACACTGCCCTGCACAATCTAGGCAAAACCAAGTTTGACATTATTCTTCTAGATCTCACCTTGCCCGATAGCATGGGCTTAGAAACCCTCGTGACGATTCACAGTCGCGTGCCTGCAATTCCGGTTGTGGTTTTAACGGGGTTAGACGACGAAATCATGACGCTGCGGGCAATGCAAGCGGGTGCCCAAGATTATTTAGTCAAAGGAGAGGTGACGGGCGACCTGTTGGTGCGCTCTATGCGCTATGCGATCGAGCGTCAACGAGCCGAACAAAAAATTCGGCAACAAGCGGCCCTGCTAGACATCGCCACCGATGCCATCTTAGTCAGAGATCTCAACCACCGCATCGTGTATTGGAACAAAGGCGCAGAGCGGCTATTTGGCTGGAAGGCAGAGGAGGCGATCGGCAAAAACGCCGACCAACTGCTCTATCGAAAGCCCTCTCCCCAACTGCGAGCCGCCCTCACCGAGGTGCTCACCCAAGGCGAATGGCTCGGTGAATTGCAGAACATCACCAAATCCGATCAAGTCGTCACGGTCGAAAGTCGCTGGACTCTGGTGCGAGATGAAGCAGGGCAACCCAAATCGATTTTGACCGTAGACACTAACATCACTGAAAAAAAGCTGTTAGAAGCGCAATTTTTTCGCGCTCAACGCCTAGAGAGCATTGGCACCTTAGCCAGCGGCATTGCTCACGATTTAAATAATATTTTGACTCCGATTTTAGCCGCCGCTCAACTGCTGCCGTTAAAGTTAAAAAACCTCGACGATCGCAGCCAGCTATTGCTTCAGCTTTTAGAAACCAACGCTCGACGAGGGGCAGATTTAGTCAAACAGGTGCTGTCATTTACGCGGGGCGTTGAAGGCAAACACGTCATTTTGCAAACACGACACTTAATCGGTGAGATTGAGAAAATTTTGCGGGAGACATTGCCGCGATCGATTGCCGTCGAGGTCGAAGTTTCTAACGATTTGTGGACGGTGGTTGGTGACAGCACTCAACTGCACCAAGTGTTGATGAATCTGTGTGTCAATGCCCGTGATGCCATGCCCGCAGGCGGCATTCTCACGATTTCTGCCACCAATCAACGACTGACAGAGGTTGATCAGCGCACCAATTTAGAGGCTCAAATTGGGCCCTATTGTGTGCTGTCAGTGACTGACACCGGGCTGGGAATCGCCGCTGAGATTCTCGATCGCATCTTTGAGCCATTTTTCACCACTAAAGAACTGGGCGGCGGCACCGGGCTGGGGCTTTCGACGGTGGTCGGCATCATCAAAAGTCATGGTGGCTTTATCACGGTTTCGAGTCAACTCAGCAAAGGGACTGAGTTTAAAGTCTTTTTGCCTGCGGTGATGATTAGAGAACCGGCCCCGATCGAGCACTCAGAACTGCACCGGGGCGACGGCGATTTGATTTTGGTTGTTGATGACGAGGCCCCCGTGCGAGAAAGCACTCGCATCACGCTCGAAGACTATAACTATCAGGTGTTGACGGCCTGCAACGGCATCGACGCGATCGAGACTTACTCAAAACATCAAGACCACATTCAGCTAGTGTTAATCGATCTGATGATGCCGCTGATGGATGGGCCAAGCACGATTCGCACGTTGCAGCGCATCAATCCTGATGTGGAAGTGGTGGCGATGAGCGGGCTGTCTTCTAAAGGCATGATTGCCGATGCCGAAAGTGCAGGAGTGCAGCGTTTTTTGGCAAAGCCTTTTATGGTCAAAGAGTTGTTGAGCACGCTGCAATCTGCGTTATTAGAAAAGAGCGAAAGCTAAGATCCCTGACTTCAGATCTCCGATTTCTGCGAGAAATCGGGGATCTGGGTCACTCGATTAACGATCGAGGGCGGCCATTGAGGATTGCGGATAGCGATCGCCCGCCGTCCCGTTTTTAGGCGCGATCGCATCTAAGCGATCGAGGTCTTCTGAGGTCAGTTTGATCTCGACGGCGGCCACATTTTCTTCTAAATAGGTGCGGCGTTTTGTGCCGGGAATGGGAGCAATATCCTCTCCTTGAGCCAAAAGCCACGCTAGCGCCAACTGTCCGGGGGTGGCGTTTTTTTGAGCCGCGATTTCTTTGACGCGATCGACCAATTCCAGATTTTTATAGAAGTTTTCGCCCTGAAATCGCGGCAAATGTTGACGATAATCATCGGCAGCAAAATCATCGGGGCTGGTGATCTGTCCCGACAGAAAGCCCCGCCCCATTGGGCTATAGGGCACAAACCCGATTCCTAATTCGCGAATTGTGGGGAGAATTTCATCTTCGGGGTCACGAGTCCAGAGCGAATATTCTGACTGAAGAGCCGCGATCGGGTGAACGGCATGGGCGCGCCGAATGGTAGCGGCCGCCGCTTCCGAAAGCCCTAAATAGCGCACTTTGCCTTGATGAACGAGTTCAGCCATTGCCCCGATCGTGTCTTCGATCGCTACGTTTGGGTCAACGCGATGCTGATAATACAAATCAATGTAGTCAACGTTTAAGCGCTTGAGCGACGCATCGCAGGCTTGACGCACATACTCAGGTTTGCCATTAACACCGCGAGAAGCGGGATCTTCGCCGCGCTGAATGCCAAATTTAGTAGCGAGAATGACGCGATCGCGCTGTCCTTTAAGCGCCTTACCCACCAGTTGCTCGTTTGCCCCCATGCCATACATATCAGCCGTGTCGAGAAAGTCAACGCCCAACTCTAGAGCGCGATGAATGGTGGCGATCGATTCGGTTTCATCGGTGCTGCCGTAGAACTCTGACATTCCCATGCAGCCGAGACCAAGTTCTGACACAGTGAGTTCTGAGCCAAGTTTTCGTGTTTTCATTGTGATTAATTTTGGAGTTGAGAACTGATTGAAAATTGATCGTCAAGGGTTCTATTTTTTGAGTGGCGGGATTCTATTTCTCGATAGTTTTGAATCTTCCACTGAATCATCTCCAGATTTTGATTAAATTCTCGAATGCGTTGCCGAACTTCACGTTCATGGGTTTCTAAAATCTCTCTGCGCTCATTAAACGCATCGGGATTTTGTCGCAGAGAAAGCGCATATTGCTGCATTTGTCGAATCGGCATCCCGGTCATTCTCAATTTCGTTAAAAATTCGATGCGCTTGATGTCGGTAGGCGAATAGCGACGATGGCCATTAGCAGCCCGATTGATTGGCTCCAAAAGTCCGTTCCGCTCGTAGTAGCGCAGCGTGTAGACACTCAGCCCTGTGCGTTCAGAAACCTGTTGAATTGTGAGTTCTGCATCCATGCCCATCACCTTAGCGGTTAGAGTGCGCTCTAAGTCAAGCACATTCGACCCATAGTTTTATCTACCCCGTTAGTTAGAGAAGTTTTTAAGCTCTATCTTTAGAATGAGAGAAGTTATAAAGAAAAATTTCTATGTCGCAATTTAGCGCCGATCGTGTCATCGTTCCCCCGATGGATCACTACAATCAGGTCTTGGTTAACAACGTCCATCCGCCTAACTGGGTGAACCCCGAACCAGCCCCTCGCTATGATTTGGTGGTGATCGGCGCAGGCACTGCGGGGTTAGTCACAGCAGCCGGGGCCTCAGTTTTTGGGGCCAAAGTGGCTCTGATCGAAAAGCATTTAATGGGGGGCGACTGCACGATCGTGGGCTGTGTGCCCTCAAAAGCGATGATCCGATCGGCGCGAGTCGTGGCTGATATTCAGAGCGCGGCTCGATATGGCATTGGCACCTCGGACGACATCAAAGTCGATTTTGCTGCCGTGATGGAGCGATTGCGGCGGGTGCGATCGGAGATCAGTCCCAACGATTCGGCTCGAAAATTTCAGCAAGACTACGGCGTAGATGTCTTTTTTGGAGAGGCAAAATTTGCCAGTGCTGACACGGTGAGCGTTGCGGGCAAGACACTCAAATTTCGCAAAGCGGCGATCGCCACAGGTGCGCGGGCGACGGAGCTAGCGATCGCCGGGCTAACCGAGGCAGGCTATCTCACCAACGAAAACGTGTTTGAACTCACCGAACGTCCTCATCGGCTAGGAGTGATTGGCGGTGGCTATATTGGCTGTGAGTTAGCCCAAACCTTTCGCCGATTGGGATCGGAAGTCACCTTATTGCAGCAGGGCGATCGCCTGTTGAGTCGGGCTGATCAAGACGCGGCGGCGATCGTGCAAAAGACCTTTGAGCAAGAAGGCATTCAACTGCTGTTAAAATCCAAAATTAGCCGCATCGAGCGTCGGGGTAACGAAAAAATTATTCACTACGAATTAGACGGCAAAGAGCAGTCCGTTACCGTTGATGAAATTTTGGTCGGAGTCGGACGATCGCCCAATGTCGAGAATTTGAACCTTGAAACCGTCGGCGTAGACTATGACCAAAAACACGGCGTGATCGTCAACGATTATCTGCAAACCACCCATCCCAACATCTATGCAGTGGGCGACGTTTGCATGGAGTGGAAATATACCCACGCAGCCGATGCAGCAGCTCGAATTCTGGTTCAAAATGCGCTGTTTGCGATTTTTGGCTTGGGACGCAAAAAGCTCAGTTCCCTTGTGATGCCATCCTGCACGTTTACTGACCCAGAAGTGGCAACGGTGGGGTTATCGCTAAAAGAAGCGCAGCAAAAAGGCATCGACGTTCACACACTCTCTGTGCCGATGAATAAAATCGATCGGGCGATCATAGATGGTGAAGTTGAAGGATTTGCCAAGATTCATCTTCAAAAAGGAACCAGCAAAATGATTGGTGCCACGATCGTAGCTCGCCACGCTGGAGACATGATTAATGAAATCACGTTAGCCATGACAAATAAACTGGGAATTGGAGCGATCGCGAGCACAATTCACCCCTACCCGACCCAAGCCGAAGCTATCCGCAAAGTAGCCGACGAGTATAGCCGCACTCGTTTAACGCCATTGGTGAAAAAGCTGGCTTCAACCTGGGTAGCACTGCGGCGATAGAGGTTGACTTCACCCAAAACAGCCCGCGATCGCACCTCAAACCATGTGAAAGGGAACCACAATCAATGGCAACAACCCCAACAGCAGCCAGAGCCACGATCGCCAATCGGAATGTGACGCTGACTCTGGTTCTAAAAGCGCGGTGATGCGCTCGGTGAGACGGTTTCTGACGACGGCGCTGCTAAACGAAGCGCAGACGTTTTCAGGCTGCATTTGAGGGGCGCTGACGACAGAAAGCAGAGCTTCGGCTAGGAGTAACTGATCGACCTGTTGAGCCGCCCAGCGATCGGCTCTCAGTTCTCGCAAGATCAGCAGTTCTTGCCAGAGCGCTTCGGTTTGGGGCAGCCAGACGGTGAGACGACGCAACCAACCCAGCCAAAAAAACCAGAAGGTGTCGCGATAGTGAAGATGCCCCTGTTCGTGAACTAAGACCACTTCAAGATGGGCAGAGTCGAGAGAATCTAACAACCCCTGGCTAACGACTAGCTCTGGTTTCCAGAAGCCAATCTGCGCCACATAGGGAGTCGGAATCGCAATCAGTCGAGCGGTCTTGCCGTGTAGCTCTAGTGTGGGGTAGCGGCGAACTTGATGCAGCGATCGCTGGGCCGAAATCGTTAAGCTCAACCCCAGTCCGATCGCGGCCGTCAGAAACGAAATCGCGATCGCATAACTGCCCCAGCCTTCCCACCAGAGCGTCATTTGATGACAGGGCCCCATATAAATGAGGGCAAAGGTGGTGGTGCTCAACAATAAAGGAGAGAACAGGAACCATCCGAGCGTGGTTTGCCAGCGATCGCTCCAGCGACCCGTGGGAATCGGGGCAGTTTGACGCAGACCCCAAGCGACTGCCAACGCGGATAAAAGCAGGATTAAATGCGTCATAGTTCCTCCCGTGATTTGCGGATGGCTTGTAATCGTTGAGCGATCGCTTCGAGTTGTTCGACGCTGGCTTGATCGAGACTATCGGCAAAGGCCGCGACCACATCGGGGTTGCCGACGGCTAAAAATTGATTGAGTTGCTCATAGGCTTGCAGAGCAGTGGCTTCGGCTTTTGAGACGAGCGGTTTCCACCAAAAGCTGCGGGCTTGTTTGTCACACACGAGCCAGCCTTTTTTGGTGAGACGGTTTAAAACCGTGGTGACCGACGTGTAGGCCAACTCACGATCGGGGTCAGCAAGAATGCGATCGTGAATCTCTTTCACCGTTGCGCCGTCTAGCTCCCAAACGATGTGCAAGATCTCTGACTCTAGCGGGCCGAGAGACAGGTGTTTTGGACGGTGATGAGGTAGAGAAACCATATCTCCTAACAGTGAAATGACACTTTATTAGAATACCTGAATCAGACTACCTGACATTGAGGGGCTGTAGGAATTTGATCACGATGACTTCTGAATCTCACGATCGCTTGCCCACGTCGCCCTACCTTTGAGCCTTTCGCAAGTTTTACAGCCTGTCTTTTGACGAAAGGAAATAAGCAAGACACACTACTCATAACTGAATCACAGCGCATCTTTAGAGAAGCGCGTGACCAGCAACAAGTTTCCTATCCTCTCGATTTCCCTTAGGGAAGTTTGGAGGATATCTCTGTGTAAAACCATCCTCTAGAGTCCCATTACAAACGATCCGGTTATGAAGAAACTACTGTCTATGAGAACACTGCTTGCAACGGTTTTGATTACGATCGCATCCATGATTTTCACAATGGCTCAACCTGCTTTGGCAGATGCAGATCTAGCAACAGGGGCAAAAGTCTTTGCAGCCAACTGCGCCTCTTGTCATATCGGCGGCAAAAATGTTGTCAGCCCTGACAAAACGCTTAAAAAAGCGGCCCTGGCTAAATATGCGATGAACAGCAGCGCAGCGATCGTCACTCAGGTAACCAACGGCAAAAATGCGATGCCCAAGTTTAAGGGTCGCTTGACCGATGACCAAATTCAGTCAGTGGCGGCTTATGTGCTCGCTCAGTCTGAAAAGGGTTGGTAAGAGCCAGGGGTTAACCCGATCTGTGCTGCAAGGGGCATGAACACAGCATCTCAGTTAACCCCCTTTGGGGTGCTCAGAAGTCATTTGAGAAATCTGCTGCGAAATCTCAGGGTTATAGAGCCGGAGATAGTTCCAATAATTGCCAAAAACTGACTTCACATACCCCTTTGTTTCATCGTAGGGAATCATCTCAACAAACTCATCGGTGTCTTGAGTTTTTGCCTTGGCTAACCAACCCCCAACCGCACCAGGGCCAGCGTTATAGCTCGCAACCGCCAGCATCGAATTGTTGTTGTACTCCAAGTGAGTATGATCGAGATACCAGGTGCCTAACCGAATATTGTCATTGGGATCATCCAATTTGAACTGTTTGAGCTTAATATTGCTGGCGATAAACGTTGCGGTGTCAGGCATCACCTGCATCAAACCTGTTGCCCCAACTGAGGATTTGATTTTTGACTCAAAGCGCGACTCTTGACGAATTAACGCCGTCACCAAAAGCGGATTAAGTTGATGTTGCCCTGACCAGTTCTCGATTTCTTGCAGGTAGGGAAACGGGTAGAGCGCCTGCCAATAAGCGGACTGTTGCTTTAACGATCGGTACTGCTCTTTTTCGTCGGGCTTGTCACGATCGCTCAGATTTGACACCATAAAAATGCCGTCCAGATTGTTGCCGATCCCCAACCGCATCACCCCGTCGGTAAACTGTTCTGCCATGGTGGGAGCCATGCGATTTTGAAACTCGATTTGCCACTGAGTCCAAGCGTCGCGGTCTTGACCAAGCTGATAGAGTTCTTTGAGCACGGGCGATCCGGCTACCAGTTCGGGGCGAGTGGCGGGTTTATTAACGGCGGGGTTGAGCGATCGCACACTGTTAAAGTCGCCGACGTTCCAGCCCAGTCGATTCGCCGATCGCCACGCATAATAAGAGTCGGAATGCTGGGATAGCACCTTTTGATAGATGGCTTTTGCGTCGTCAGGTTTGCCGAGTTTTTCACTCCATTTGCCGACCCAAAACCCGGCTTGGGCGGCGATTTCGCTGTTGGGGTTTTGGTCGAGAATCGGCTCTGCCCACTCTTTAGCGAGTCGAAAATCTCCGGCTTGGGCGCGTTCTTGAGCATAAAACCAGCGCATGTCTGCGGCCGCATCGGTGTGGGCATATTGCGTCAGCACGAGTTGTCTGACTTGAGCCGCAAATTTGCTGCTGTTGAGTTTGTCGAGTTGTTTAGATTTTTCGACTAGGGCAGCGGGGGACCGATCGGGAAAATGCTCAATCACCTGATCGAGATAGGCGATCGCCGCTTGGGGCTGTTCTGCTAACGCCGCCAGTCGAGTTAGAGCTAACCCAGCTTCGGGCGAATTGGGAAAATTTTGGGCGACTTGTCGATAGCGCTCTTCGCCGCCGGGCTTGCCGCTCAGATGCAGCCCACGAGCGGCTCGATAAGCGTTGACCGCCGTCTGAGGCGCACGGGCATAGGCCGCCGCCCCTTTGTCATAAACCTGATTTTCCCAATAGCCAAAGGCGATCGCTTCCCAATCTTTGGGCTGTAGCTGAGGAGCAAATTTTTCGGTTAGTTTATCGAGAATTCCGGTGTAGCCTTCGCTGTTGACAGCATTGTTGGCCATCAGCATCAGCAGCGAAAACTGATTGGGGTTCTTTTTCAGCCGAAGTTGGGCAATTTCTACCGATCGGGGGTGAGCCGGAAACTGCTCGATCGCTTGATCCCAATAGCTAGGGTTCGATTTTCCTAAGAAAAACAGAGCCTCGGCAGCGGCCGGATCATGGGGATATTGCTTAACCAATTCTTGCCAGGTAGCGGTGGTCTCCGCTTTTTTTCCAGCGACTTCATAGGCTTGGGCACGTTTGAGCAAAACCTGCGCCGCCAGCACCGGATAGTCTTTTTCAAGATTTTTGAGCGCCTCGATCGCTTTCTCGCCCTGCCCCTGAGCAATCAGATCGCTGGCTAGCAGATAGCGGGCCCGATTGCGCTCTAGAGAAACAGTGGAATTTTGAGCCGTTGCTTTGAGAGTTGCGGCGCGTTGCTTGGGCGATTGCGCGATTAGAGGGCTGACGATCGTGCTCGGCGATCCCACATTTTCAGGCTGCTTAGAGTTGAACCCTTGCGTGGCTTGGTGAGAAGCATCTCTTAGTTTCTCGATCGGCAAAAAAGCGCCAATCAATAAAGCCAACAGTCCGGTGCCTGCTGCCAGCGCGATCCAAATCTTTCGTTGCTTCAACATCAAGTCTCTCCCCGGATGGGTGAAATCTTCTCAAACCCTCAGCAGTTATAGCAAAGATTCACAAGGTGCTGATAAGAAAAAACAAATCTGCAACTGTTTGGTATCTTAAGACACTAGCTGCTGGGTTCTAAGTTCTTTTAGCTACCCGTAAAGAGGCGCGATCGCGGCGTTGAGCTTATCCAACAGTCCCCAAACGGGAGTCCCATTCGCAAAATTGACCTACACCCTTTTCACTTTTGATCGATACTGGAAATCAATCATTGAACCGCAAACAAAAGATGAAGCTACAAGCAACAGATACTTCGCATCTCAACTGGTCAGGCGATGGTCTCGCGATCGGGTTATTTGAAAACGAGGTTGAGCTAACCGACGACCTAACAGCCCTCGACGAAAAACTGTCAGGGGCGGTGAAGGACTTGATCGCTGACATGGACTTTAAAGGCAAATCTGGCAGCAGTGTGTCTATGCGCGTTGGACCTCAAAGCTCGATTCGCAAGCTGATCTTGGTGGGGTTGGGCAAATCAGATGTGCTCAAACTAGATGGGATTAGGCGGTCAGCAGCAGCAGCGGCCAAACTGGCTAAAAAAGAACGCTGCAAAACCCTAGGACTGAGCTTGCCGATCTGGAACCAAAACGCGGCCGCCACTGCCCAAGCGATCGTTGAAGGGGTCGAACTTGCGCTCTATCAAGACACCCGCTTTAAGTCAGAGTCAGATGACAAACCTAGCATCGAACAGGTTGATCTGATCGGGCTGACTGGACAGGATGCCGCCATCGACCATGCTCGCAAAGTTTGCTCTGGGGTCTTTTTAGCCCGCGAACTGGTCGCCGCCCCTGCAAACTATGTCACCCCGCTCACCCTAGCAGAAACGGCTCAAGCGATCGCTCAAGACTATGGTTTGAACCTCGAAATTCTAGAGAAGGAAGACTGCGAAAAGCTCGGCATGGGAGCCTTTTTGGGAGTTGCTCAAGCCTCTGACCTGCCGCCAAAATTCATTCACTTGACCTACAAGCCTGACGGCACGCCGCGCCGCAAACTGGCCATCATCGGCAAAGGCATCACCTTTGATTCGGGTGGGTTAAATATCAAAGGGGCGGGCAGCGGCATTGAGATGATGAAGACCGACATGGGCGGGGCGGGTGCCACCTTGGGCGCAGCTAAAGCGATCGCGCAAATTAAACCCGATGTTGAGATTCACTTTATCGTCGCTGCGGCCGAGAATATGATCAGCGGTCGCGCTATTCACCCCGGCGATATTCTCACCGCCTCGAATGGGAAGACGATTGAAATTAACAACACGGATGCTGAAGGGCGGTTAACGCTAGCGGATGCCCTAGTGTTTACTGAAAAGCTGGGGGTAGAAGCGATCGTCGATCTGGCCACGCTAACGGGTGCTTGCGTGGTTGCCTTGGGCGACGATATTGCTGGGCTGTGGAGTCCTGATGATGCGGTGGCCACTCAACTGCAACACGCCTCAGAGCAGGCAGGTGAAAAACTTTGGCGGATGCCGATGGAGGAAAAATATTTTGAGAGCATGAAGTCGGGCATCGCTGACATGAAAAATACAGGGGCGCGGGCGGGCGGGGCGATCAGTGCTGCGATGTTTCTCAAGCAGTTTGTCAAAGAGACTCCTTGGGCGCATCTGGATGTCGCTGGGCCCGTGTGGGCAGACAAAGAAAACGGCTATAACGGGGCGGGGGCAACGGGCTATGGCGTGAGAACGCTGGTAAATTGGGTGATGGGCTGATCGACGGACGATCGCCGGGTAGGAACTTTCTCACTGGCGATCGAGGATTGGGGTTATGGGCGATGATTAGGGGGCATGGCGGTGCCGTGCCCCTACGGGAATTTCGGTTACATTCCTTCGCGATTAATGCGGCAAATGTGGCGGCTGTTTATTCTGTTCACAAACCATGCAAAACTCACCCAATAGTTCGCCCGATCGGGCTTACATTCGTCCCGCTCGCCGTGGCAAGCACAAAGTCTTTATTGGGATGTCTCCCGGCGTGGGCAAAACCTACAAAATGCTGGAGGAAGGGGAGCGCCTCAAAAAAGAGGGCACCGATATCGTGATTGGGCTGCTCGAAACCCACAATCGCCAAGAAACGATCGCTAAAGCGGTGGGTTTAGAGCAAGTGCCTCGTCAAAAAATCACCTGGTCGGGTGTGACGCTGACCGAAATGGACACCCCGGCGATTATTGCCCGTCAGCCTCAACTGGTTTTAGTCGATGAACTGGCACACACCAACGTTCCTGGCTCTGAGCGCGAAAAGCGCTATCAGGATGTCGAAGTGATTTTAGCGGCTGGCATTGATGTCTTCTCAACGGTCAACATTCAGCACCTAGAGAGCTTAAACGACCTCGTAGCGAGGATTACAGGAATTGTTGTGAGAGAGCGAGTGCCCGATCGATTGCTTGATGAAGCGGCTGAAGTGGTCGTCGTTGATGTCACGCCTGAAACGCTAGAGGAACGCTTAAGAGACGGAAAAATCTATGCGCCTGAAAAAATCGATCAATCGCTACAAAACTTTTTTCAACGTCGCAATTTAATCGCGCTGAGAGAACTGGCCCTACGAGAGTTAGCAGACCAAGTTGAAGAAGGCGCGATCGAAGGAGACAACCATTCAACCGACAAAGCCCCCTACTGCAATGTGCATGAGCGCGTGCTGGTCTGTGTCTCGACCTATCCCAACGCGATTCAGCTAGTGCGGCGAGGGGCGAGAATCTCAGGATATATGCACGCCCCGTTTTACTGTTTATTTGTGGATGATCCCGATCGCTTCTTAAATAAATCAGAAAGCCTGCACATTGAAACCTGTGAGCGATTATGTCAGGAATTTGGTGGGCGGTTTGTGCGAGTGAGTGGTCACAATAAAGCTAGAGCGATCGCTGACGTGGCTAACGATTATCGCATCACGCAGATTGTGATTGGTGAAAGCCAACAATCGCGCTGGAAGGTGTTTTTGCGCGGTTCATTAACGCAACAGCTTCTCAAGTCTCTCAAAAACATCGACGTGCACATCATCTCAGGCGAAAAACCTTAGCGGTGTAGATTCGCTAAAGCGGAGGCTTGATCAGTCCATGGCACCGCCCAAAATCTGGGTAAGGGCACAGCACGCCATGCCCATTGCTGATGCCAGTAGGCGATAGGACTCGACCCACGATCGCAGTCAGCGCCCAAAGTTACACAGGTTACCGTGCGCGCTGGTCAAAGCTCTGCCATGATCACCCCATTGACCTGAAACGCAATGGCAAATCATGGAACAACCCAGACGTTTGATTCAGCTTGAGCTACAGCCGCGATCGGATCAAACCGAGTTTCTAGAAGGATTAGACGTTTGGCTGCAACTGGGGCTGCTTTCTAATCAACAGGTGATGCAGTTAGGGCAACAATCGCTGACTTGCCGACTGCCCGATCGGGTGGCTGCTCCAGTTTCAGATCCTTATGCAGAAGACTTTATTGCTGAACCTGCTCTCAGTGCTGTTGCCATTACTCCTCAGCCGCGCCCAACTCCCGCTAGACCCTCTTGGGTGGGTCAGATGCTCTCGTCGCTGATGGCAGAGATTAGCGTGGTCTGGCTGCTGTTTTTGGGCGTGTTTATGGTGGTTGTGTCGTCTGCGGTTTTGGCAGCAACGCAGTGGAAAAACTTCTCGATCGTCGGTCAATATTCTATCTTGTGGGGCTACACGCTGGGGTTTGGGCTGGCGGGTCTGTGGGCAGGGGCGCGATCGAATCTGCGGCTCACGGGGCGAATGCTGCAAATTGCGACGCTGCTGCTCGTTCCGGTCAACTTTTGGATGATTGATGGATTTGGGCTGTGGCAAAATGGCTTGGGCTGGGGAATGGGCGCGATCGCTGCCCTGAGTCTTTCGGCGCTGTCGTTTCGGCTGTTGCGATCGGGTTCGCGCACCACGTTGCTAAATGCCTGGGGGTTGAGTTGGCTGCACTGGGGCTGGGCTGTGCCAGAAATTCCGCTCATCGCGGTTTATGTGGGCACGATCGGGACTGCGATTCTGCAAGTCAGCCGCCGCGATCGTGAAGAAGATTCGTCTACCCGATTTCCGCTAGATTTGGGACTGATCGCGATCGCGTTTTCGACCTTGCTGCTAATCGGCAGAGCCGTTTTAGTCAAAGGAATTCCGGTCAGTCGATTGGGGCTAGCTTTAGGCATCTGCGGCTGGATTCTCTGCTGGATCAATCGCCGCAACTCAAAACCCCTGTGGACTCCAGCCGGAGCCGGGTTGCTCATTCTGGGCTGGTGTGTGACAGTCACCGCCGACCAACTGTGGCAAGCCTTAGCGGTGAGTGGGTTAGTGCTCTGGCTGCTAGCGGAGCGGTTGCAGCGATTTTGGCGACTGCAAGAGGTGGTGGCGCTGGTGCTGGTGGGGCTGCAAACCTATGCGCTGCTGCGGGTGATCTTTCCCCCGGCGGTGCGTCGGAGTGTGATGGCGATGATTGCCGAATGGGCCCATCTCCAGCAGGGTGCCTGGGAAATGACCGGGTTGGGATTTTTCCTCTACGTGCTGATAATTTTGGGATTTGCGGCTTATTTGCGACGATCGCAGCACGCTGATCTGGCGATCGCTGCCGAAAAAATGGCTTTGGGGTTAGGGCTTCTTTTGGCAATTCCCGGTGCGTTTAATCCGTTAGTTCGCGCCATTTATTTAGGCATCTCGGCACTGACCTTGGGCGTTTTCATACCGGGGCGATTATCTGCCGCGGTTTGGTATGTCTATCTGACTCACATTACCGGGCTGCTTGCCGTTTTTGCCTGGATTAATTGGGGGTTTCCGACTCTGACCGAAAGACCTTGGGCGATCGGGCTGTTGGTCGCGATGGTGGCTGAGTGGGTGTTGTGCGGGCTGACTCGCAATCGAGGTTGGCAACTCAGCGCTTGGTATTTGGGCATCGGATTGGCTACTTTAAGCTATACGCTGTTAAATTACGCTAGCGTTACCAACGCCCAGGGAAATCTTGTCTGGCTAGTGACTCCCATTCTATTAACGTTACTGGCTCGTCGTCCTCAGTTTTCCTATTCTGGTTGGGCAAGTTGGCTGAGTATATTAGCGTTATTAGGTGCTCCCATTTTAACGATCGCAGAGCTTAATCCTTTACTGATTACGCTTACGATCGCTACGATTTTAATGATCGTCAACACTCAATCACTCCAGCAGTTAACAGCAGCCGCGATCACGGTTGGCTTTGGTATTAGCTTTGTGATCGCTCTAGTGTGGAGACTTTGGAACCCAATTCCATCAGAATGGGTTTTTCCCTTCTTGGCGATCGTCCTCATCGGGCTTTGGCTCTTACGTCATCTGGTCAGCCGTCGGCAAACCATGCTGGCTCGTCTTTATGCGCGGGCATTAAACGGCTGGGCGATCGCTCTCAGTTTGTTTAATCTGAGCGTGCTGACCCTGATTACTCTTCACGCCGAACTGGTTTGGTTACGCCCTCTTGACTGGCGCTATGCGCTTACGGCTGGGCTAACCACTGGTGCGATCGCTTATCGCATCTTGCAGCGACCGACTAATTTAGGATTGTGCGGTGCCGCTTGGGGCGTTGAGTTGCTCTCCCTCAGTTTGATCAATTTGCGCGGAGGAACGTGGGACGATTTGGCGCTGGTCACGCTAATTTTGGGATTAGTCACCCAACTCTTAGGCGATCACTGGATACGTCGCCATCCCGATTCTGTCCTGCTCAGTCTGCACGGAATTCCGGCATTCTACGCCCTTCTCGGCGGGTTTTTAGCTCACTCTCACTTCACCCCCACCACCGGACTCTATAGCCTTGCGGCGGCGTTGCCGTTAATCGGGGCCGGTCGTCGTCAGCCTGATCTCAAACCGTTGACGATTTTAGGCATGACGATCGCCTCGATCGCCGCTTATGAGGGCTTAACCTACCAACTGCTGCACAGTTCTGGCGGCTCTGGGGGAGATGGCGTGACGCTACTGGCAGGATTAGCAACGGCGATCGCGCTCCTCTATCGTCTGACGGCTCGATGGTTGCGCCCTTATTTGCGCCTCACCCAATCTGAGCTTTCTAACTGGGCCCATCTACACTGGTTCGGCGGCAGCTTGTTGGCGTTGACGGCGCTGATCGCTCCTCTCAGTCCCCCGTTCAGACTGATCTGGATGGGAGTGACCACCCTGTTAGCCAGTTATGCCATTTGGCAAGGACGATCGCAATCTGCTTGGGTCTATCTCGGCGTGATTGAACTATCGGCCGCGATCGGATATGCCCTCTACCAAACGCTACCAGAATCAACGCTATTAGAATGGGGAGCCGCGATCGCCATTCTAATAGCGTTTGGACTCTACACTTTACCCTGGCAAACTTGGGGCTGGTCACGTCAACCTTGGCAGCGATCGGCGGCGCTATTGCCGGGCACGATCGTGGCGATCACGAGTTCAGACATTGCGGTGCAAAGTTTGTTAATTTCGGCTGCCTTTTATGCCTGGTTTGCGAGAGAGACGGCTCAGATTCGTCTCAGCTATCTTGCTCTTGGGCTGGCAGATTGGGCGATTCTCAAAATTCTACATGACTATTCCCTGACCGATCCACTCTGGTTAATGACGATCATTAGCGGTTCTATTCTCTATGGTGTGCAGATTGATCCAGCGTTGCGATCGCCCTCATCTCGTGAAGTGCGTCATCTGTTGCGTTGTTTAGCGGTTGGACTCTTTTGTTTCACGGCTCTCTATCAATCCGATCGCAGTTGGGTGCAGGGATTGGTCACGATCGGGTTTAGTCTCGGCTTAATCACAGCCGGGTTGACCCTGCAAGTTCGGGCGTTTTTGTATGTCGGCACTGCAACGTTTATGCTCAAAGTCGTGCGTCAGCTTTGGTTTTTTATCAACAATGAATCGCTGCTGTTGTGGGCAATGGGCATTGTTTTAGGGCTAGTGTTTATCTGGATCGCGGCCACCTTTGAAGCTCGGCGCAGCCAGGTAACCGCGATCGTGCAATATTGGGTCGCCGAACTCGATCGCTGGGAATGATCCCAAAATTCTGGCTAGCAGACTTTTCTGAGAAAACCCTGAGTGTGACCTGAGAACATTTAGTAGAAAAATTCAGCAACCTTCAAGATTAAGTTCAGTGCCGCCTCAGACTCGATCGCCATACTGTGAGCATTGAGAAACATTCACAGTTTTTGAACAGGATGGCAACAAACATGAATTGGAAAATGATCGGTTCAGTCGCAAGTTTTGCGTTGATGGCAAGTCTAGCTGCTTGTTCAAGCACTCCTGAAGTCAAACAACAAGCGGCTCCTAGCCCAGCCTCTAGTGTTCCGGCGGCTAGTGCATCTCCAGCTAGTGGTGCCATGAAAGGTGATGCGATGAAAGGTGATGCGATGAAGGGCGATGCCATGAAAAAAGATGGTGATGCGATGAAAGGCGACGCAATGAAAAAAGATGGCGATGCGATGAAAGGCGACGCAATGAAAAAGGATGGCGATGCCATGAAGAAAGAGACTCCTACCAAGCCATAGTCTATTGGATCGTGGATTAAATAAAATCTAATAGTTGCACATGACTAAAATCGTCATCGATATGATTTAATTCACGATCCATTGAATATTCTAAAAGTCACTTTGTGAATAGACTGACAGCAGTCTAATGAATGAGAAGTCAAACAAGATTTCTGATCAGATGATTATTCTTGGGGCAGCGTCCATTGCAGTCGTCGCTCCTTTATTAACCAGAGAGCGTTATGGATCAACGATCGCGTCAGCGTCGGCAATTATTGCTTTATCTAGGGTTAGGAGTGGTTGGTGCGGGGGCAGCCACCGCGTTTGGAGTCACTTCTAAAAACTTGACCCGTTCGACAACTACGATCGGGCCCGCTACTACTCCCTCAGATCCGCAGCAACCCAACAACAGCAGCGTAGCCTCGGCTGGAGCAACCCTTCCAGACTTTCAGGGAATTAGTCAGTGGTTAAATTCGGCTCCGGTGTCGATCGCTGATCTCAAAGGCAGCGTTGTGCTCGTGCAGTTCTGGACATTTGCCTGCATCAACTGTCAGCGCACCTTGCCCTCCGTTGTGCGTTGGCATCAACAATATGCCCGATCGGGGCTAAAAGTGATCGGCATTCACACACCAGAATTTGCCTATGAGCGCGATCTCAACAACGTCAAAAACGCCTTAAAGCAACATCAGATTACCTATCCCGTCCCGATCGACAACGAGTTTAAAACCTGGAAAGCCTACAGCAATGAATATTGGCCGCACCTATTTTTAGCCGATCGTCGCGGTCTCATGCGCTATGACCACATTGGCGAAGGTGCCTACGACACCACAGAGCAAATGATTCAACAACTCTTGGCAGAAAAAGCCTAACGTCGGGGCAACCCGCCCTGCTCACGGATCTGTCACGTCAATCCCCGCTTCATCTCCCTTTGACTATGACTTCTACCCTCTCGACAGGTCTGGCTTTTTTAGCAGGCGGACTCACCGTTCTGTCACCCTGCGTTCTGCCGATTTTGCCCATTCTCATCGGACGATCGCTGCAATCTCATCGCTATGGCCCGATCGCCCTGGTCACAGGCTTAGTTGGGGGGTTTGCCGTCGCCGGAAGTCTATTAGGCGTGACAGCAAGCTGGCTGACCGGAGTCGCTAATCTTTTGAGACTGGTAGCGATCGGGCTGCTCCTGCTACTCGGTCTTCTCGCCATCTTTCCGACCTGGAGCTATCGCATTTTTGGCTATTTGCCGATCGCCCGCTGGACTAAAGAGCCGCCTCGCATTGGGCTGTGGGGAGAGTTTTGGTTAGGCACTCAGCTAGGGCTGCTCTGGACTCCGTGCGCGGGGCCCGTGCTCGGCGGCATCTTAGTTTTAGCGGCGGTTAACCATCAGATCGCCGGGTCTTTTGGTCTGTTGATCGCCTATGGGCTAGGGGCAGCTTTACCACTTTTAGCGATCGCCTATGGAGGACGAACCCTGAGCCAGCGATTAATTGGGCTGCGTCGCCACAGTGCGAAGCTGCAAAAAGTGGGAGGAGTGCTGGTGATTGCCACCGCGATCGCCATTCTGCTCGGCTGGGATGTGCAGCTTCAGCTTTGGCTAGCTCCATTCTTTCCAACGCCATCGTTATAAACCTTAGTCAGGAGCTTCGATCGATGACTGCTGCGGTGCCTGCTAAACGTCCCAAATCTCCGCCGATGCCCACTCAGGCGATTTTGGCCAAAACCTTTCATTGGGTTAACCTGATCAGTCTATTCGTGATGTTGACAAGCGGATTGCGAATTTATAACGCCAATCCGGTGTTTGGAGGTCGCGAGGGTTGGCATTTTCCAAGTCTTGTGGTGTTGGGGGGAGGGTTAGCAGATGGGCGCAACTGGCACTTTGCCGCCATGTGGTTTTATTCGCTAAATCTATTGTTTTATGGGTTATATGTTTTGATCTCTCGTCGTTGGAAAAAGCGATTTGCTAGCACTAGTGATATCAAAGCTTTGCAGGTCAGTCAGAATGCTAAACGTAAGAACTACGCGCTACATCGATTGGTTTACACGATCATTATTCCCGTATTGCTATTAGCAATCATTTCAGGATTAGCGATGTATAAACCTGTTCAGTTCTATTGGCTATCGCACTGGTTCGGGAGTTGGCAAACCCTGCGCGTAGTTCATTTCATCACCGTCCCAATCATTATTCTATTCACTGTAGTGCATTCTTTGTTAGCGCTTACCGTTGGCAGCACTCGCCTCGTTAAATCAATGTTTCTCTAGAGAAGATTCTGATGACTCTTAAATCTGTGATATCTCGTCGGCAACTTTTGCAGTGGTCAGGGCTGTCTGGAGCGAGTTTGCTGCTGGGTGGCTGTGCAACCAGCTTGTTTTCTGAGCAGGTAGGGCAGACCTTTGAGCCGCTTAACCAGGGTCTGCAATCTCTGCTGCTGAGTCAAAAGCCCATGCCAGAATTTCCGGTCAGCGCGATCGAGCCAGACAAACTGCTGATCAACACTTTTGATATGACTCCGCAGATTGATCCGCTTCAGTTTCGTTTGCAGATTCAGGGCGAAGTCGCTCACCCGATGCAGCTAAGTTTGGCTGACCTGCAAGCCATGCCCCTCACGTCCATGGTGATTCGTCATGTGTGTGTCGAAGGGTGGGCCGCGATCGTGCAGTGGGGCGGCGTGCGATTGCAAGATTTAATTCAGTTAGCGCAGCCTAAATCAACGGTGCGCTACGTCTATTTTAAGTCAGCCGATGGCTATTATGAAAGCTGGGATTTAGCCTCGGCGGTGCATCCTCAAACCCTGATGGCCTATCAAAAAAACGGGGCACCTTTGGCGATCGAGAACGGTGCGCCGCTGCGTCTCGCCTCTCCGGTCAAACTGGGCTATAAACAGAGCAAGTGGGTGACTCAAATTACCCTGTTGAGCGACTTAACCCCAATGAAAGGCTATTGGGAAGACCAAGGCTATGAGTGGTTTGGAGGACTATAGTGATCGTGTATGGCTCACCTGGGATGTCTACTCTTCCATGCAACTGATTCGCCGACTTCAAGACAAAATAAGCCACCTTCGGCATAGACACCTCGATCCGTCTTCCCTTCAGTTTCGCTTGACGATCGAGATCACGGCTCTGTCTATTTTGGGCTTGAGCAGCGTGGCGATTTGGACGAGTTGGAAAATGCAGCAAATCTTGATTGCCACGCACACGCAAAACGTAGAGTATATTGCGAGTCGGTTTCCTCGCGATGTGCAGCTTTATAGCGAGATGTTGCCCGTCGAAGCAGGCTTGCAAAAGACGATTAACAATGTCTCGGTTCCGGGGCTGCTGATTTGGGTCAAAGATCCTGATGGCAAGCTCTTGGCGCAATCAGCCGATCTCAATTCTGTCTTCACTGCCAAAGCTGAGTTGATGTCTCTAGCAGAAATGCCCCTCAAGCCCCAGGTCTATCGAGCGCGCGATCGCTATCTAGTGCTCTATGAAGGGTCGGTGACGGTGAAGGGAGCACTGTTGGGCAAAGTCTATATGGCGCAAGATATTACGGCCGATCAACACGAGTTGATCACCGCCATTCAAAGCCTGGCGCTGGTGTGTATGATTGCCACTCTTGTGATGATGATCGCGATCGCGCTGCAAATTCGGCGATCGCTTCAGCCATTGCAAGAGATGAGTCAAATGGCAGGCATTATCTCAGCCGAAGATTTAGGCGAGGCCAAACTGCAATTACGCCATGCGCCGAGCGAGGTCAAAGAGCTTGCAAACACGTTTAATATGATGCTGTCTCGGCTCTCAGACGCATGGGAGCAACAGCGGCAATTTGTCAGCAATGTCTCTCACGAGTTACGCACACCGCTCACAGTGGTGTCAGGCTATCTACAAAGCTTGCTGCGCCGGAGTAATAATCTGAATGACTATCAGCGAGAAGCGCTAGAAACGGCCTCATCTGAAGCCGATCGCACGATTCATCTGCTGCAAGATTTGCTCGATCTGGCACGGGCAGATAGTGGCTATGTGCAATTTAATTTAGAATCGGTGACGCTCAACGATCTGCTGGTCGAAGTTGCAGAAATGTCAGAAAAATTTAGCGGTCGCCCCATCATTCTGAGCGCGGAGCGATCGCTGACAGCTATTGCCGATCGCAGCCGCTTAAAACAAATCTTAATCAACCTGATCGATAACGCGGTTAAATATTCTGACCCCGATCAGCCGATTGACCTGACGCTAGCGCAAACTAATCATCAAGTTTTAATTCAGGTGCACGATCGGGGGGTGGGCATTCCCCTGCACGATCAAACTCGCGTCTTTGAGCGATTTTATCGCGTCGATGAGTCTCGCGCTCGCTGCCCCTGCGAGGAGCCGTGGAGCAGTCGGGGGGAGGCTATGGGCTAGGGTTAGCCATTGTCAAAACGCTGGTAGAAGGCATGAATGGAAGTGTTTATGTCAGGTCAAAGCTGGGCGAAGGCAGCACGTTTACGATCGCCCTACCCCGATCTTAAAATGCTCAAGCTATCAGACAACAGGAGCCAGCGCACTTACCGAAGGAAACTTGCTTCGCAAACCGTGAACAATGCCGCCGCTGCAAGCGATGCCGCCGTCCGAATGTGGTTCCAAAACGTCCAGCTAGTGAGATAGCTAACCCAGACAGTTGCGCTGTCAGGACTGTCGGGCTTGACTTTCGCCAGCCCATCGTTGAGCGGCACATTGAACACGATCGTCACCAAAACCGTACCCACAAGATAAAGCAAACTGCCCAGAAGCAGGTAAGCGGCACCGGGTTGATGCCACTTTAATAGCACGGAGACTGCCAGAAAGAGGCAAGCCGCAGCCGTTCCAAATAGAGCCACCATGAACAAGGGATTGATCGCTGTGATGTTGATAGACTGCATAGCGGCAATACCCTGGGCGGGCGGCAGTCGGGCCAGAGCGTTCATCACGAACGTGGAGAACGCAAAGAAGACTCCGGCCATTAGCCCGCAGCCCAGCGCCGCCAAAAGCTTCAATGCAATCATAAAACCTCCTGCTTGTTGCCTAACCATGGTGAGGGGTCAGTTGCCCGACGGGGGAACCGCAGCATCAAAATCAGGCAGACTACCAGCCAAAGTTAGCGGAGAAGGCTCGCGAATCAGCGACCTCTTTGACGGGTTGGGGGTCTGATGGATCGCTTTGGGCCTCTTCTCGAATGCGCGTCTCTGTGCAAAATGAGGCCGTGCTAAAGCCGCCAAAGCGTTTGACCGTGCCGCTGCGAATTCTCACGTCGGGGCTGGCAAACCAGAAGTGTTCTTTAGAACTCATCGTGTCGTAGTCGGTAGTCAGCACCAGTCCGTCTGCATCGTCCATTTCATAGCGACCGATCACGGGCACGATTTCGGCATAGCCCACTTCTCGCAGCAGTCTGCCGTTGCGGGGGTTGTCTGTGTCGGGCACCAGCACAAAAACGGTGGAGCCTTCGTGGTTTTCTTCACTGGAGCGATCCCACGCCATAGTGCCCATCCACTGCACTTGTGCGCCCCCGATCGCCAAACCGGGATCAACGTCGTGCAGTTTGCAAATTTCGAGAATTTTAGGATCGTCTACGGACAGCGCTTCGACCGCGATTTCTGACTCGCCGCCCTCCGATCGTTTGAAGGCCAGATGGTGTGTGGTGCGCTGCGACAACCACTTGCCAGCACTCAGTTGAAAAAACTCCATAACATTCATCTAAGCTTGACTCCTGAGAGTGATGGTTGAGAATTTGCGTGGGTTGAGGGTTGTGCACAATTCAGCACACCTAATCAGGGAGAGCTAATCTCTCAGCCGCCTCAACCCGTCTCTCCCATGATAAAACGCCGAGATCTGTTTGGAGTCACGCGGCCTCAAAAGATAAGCGATCGCTAGCGGAGTTGACCCGCCACACAAGCCAACACTGGGATTCCCAACACGAGCATCAACCCGGCTGGCATGAATTTGCGCGTTTTTGCCAACCGCACGCCAAAGGCGACGATGAGCACGATCGTCACAACCGCCGATAAAATCAACCCGGCTGTTTGACCTTGAGCAACCAACACGCCACCCACCATTAATAAAATGCCGCTAGCTACCCCTGCAATCAATGAGATTTTGCTTTTGGCCTGGGCATAGCCAATTAAGCCGCCTACGATCGAGAGAATGCCGTAAGCGATCGCTGCAATTACACTAATAGTCATTGGGTTGTCCTCCAAAATGGGTATGGTTAGGTAGACGATCGTTCTTGAAATCGAGTCCACAAACTGCCGGGTTTAATCCAAATATTGTCTCAGATCATGGACACAAGATTTTTCTGAAGGGCGAGCGATCGGCAATTCTCATGATGGAATTTCGTGAGTGTCATGAATTTTTCGCCGTGGATTTGCGGTCGTATTTAGCATGATCTCGCTCCATCACTAGAAAAAACACCGTCAAGCAACTGGTTTCTTGAGGGAACGTTCCAATTTCATTTTGAACGGCAAGAGTGACTTGATTCAGGGCACTGCGCGACAAAACATGACCTAATCAGAAAATATAACGCTTCTTGCAAGTCCCGCAGCGACAGTCCTGTCCCATAGAGGCAGCACGGCCAATTGACCAGATTCCCCAATCCTCTTGGGTAGGGCAGCAAAATTTGCCGCTCTCGCTCTTGGGTCGCCGCAGTTTCGGCAGCCGCAAATCTTTTACTGAAGGGTGAAACCTGCATTCCAGGTGCCCGATGCCGTAGTTTGTTGTGTGTATGGTTGACGATCGTGTCTTCCGTTAGGGAGCCGGGCGACCATAAAGGAACCAGTGATGAACCCGCTTTGGGTGCAAGTGCGTTGATCAAACAGGTTGTTTCACGATCCATTAAAGAACAATCGACTCCCTAACCCCAACTGTTCTAGAGTTGGATGGTGGTTTTGTTGGGCACCTCCTCTACTTGAATTAATGAACCACTCCCCAGAACAATGTTGAACTTCACAAGCGATCGTTCTACTTGATAACCGGGCAACACTCGAACAATCTGATACTCGGTTGTCAAATCACTCGTGCCATCCCATTTTAGAAATGCTAGTTGATTAGACGAGATTTCACTCAGTTGAGACACAAACTCTTCAATGCTGTCGCTAACATCCGAGACAATGCCAGAGGGCATGAAGAGATAACGCTCTTGTAAATCTAAAACCACACTCACCCGATAACGCTTTTCGATTGAGCAACGCAACTCAATGGTGAACGAAATCGAGCTAGGAACGATCGTCCTAACTGCCATAGTTTTTGTCCTCTCGATTAATTCAAAGAGGACAAAAACACGGATCTCTCAGACATTGGGTTGGGGTAAAACCTGTATGCAGGATCTTGATTCCAGCCTTTCAAGATCCCATAGCAAAGCCGACGGTGTACAATCATGAACGCCTCCTGAGTTATGAACGCTAACTAGGGATGGAAGTCCTCGGAGTTCTGATCTGGTACATCAGACTTCGGGGCACAACTCCATCACTGCGGTGTATTGTACAAGAGGGCACCTCGATTAATTGATTTTTAGCGAATCAGGATCTCAAATGAGACTGAAGAGAGCTATGTAAGCCTATCGCTTCTCCCTCATTCACCTGAGCAATATTGATTCATCCAGGCTCCATTCAAGATCACTCCTGCTCCCACTTCTTAACCGACTGCTTTCGTTTCCAAGAAGGTGTACCGCAACAAGTTGTAGGTCAAGTTCTTCAATCCCAATTGTGCCGTTGCCCGCTGAATGCCAATCGAACGCAGCAGTTTGCCACCCATCTGCATCACCCAACACCCAAACACATGCTCGACTTTAACGCGCGTGGTGGACTTAGTGCGATTAGACTGCTTCTGTTCTTCCGTTAACGGGCGGTTGCGATATCCCCGCTCATGAATCTGACTATCGAACTGCATCAACTTCAACGTTTCCTCAATTGCTTCAGCGCGGTAAGCACTATCTGCCCAAATCTTGTCGCTCTCATTGTCGTCATCGAGGAGTTGACCCAAAACTTGAGAATCATGAACCGAGGCATCGGTCACAGCATACTGACGAATCAACCCATGTTGGGCATCAATGCTGATGTGATCTTTGTAGCCGAAGTAGCTCTTACCCCCCTTTTTCGTCCATCGAGCATCGCTATCTTTCTGAGAACGTTGATGCGGGTTGTCTTGCCACGATGGGGGAATCTCTCCTTGCTTAATCTGTTGATTCTCATCCTTGCTGTTGTGCTGCTTGGGAACGGGAATCAATGTAGCATCGACAATTTGTCCTCCTTGAGCTGCGTAGCCTTGCTGAATCAAATACTCATCGAATTGCTCAAACAATGGTTCAATTAATGCTTGCTCTGTTAACTGCTTACGGAACAACCATACCGTTGTTACATCTGGAACCTCATCTGCTAACCCAAAATCGAGAAACTGCATGAAGGATAAGCGGTCACTCACTTGATACTCCAAGGCTTCATCACTAATGTTGTACAACTGTTGCAACACCAGCAGCTTAAACATCACAATCACATCCATCGGCTTGCGTCCAGCATTACTCTTGCGCGGTTTGTCATGAATGGGTTCGAGCAAGGGGCGAAAAGTTTCCCAGGGGACAATCTCATTGAGTCGCACCAGTAAGTCTTGCTTCTGGTTCAGCTTATCTTGGCGCGTTTCCCAATCCCAAAATCCAGGCTGTGTCATTGCAATTGCCCCATCACTGCTCTATAACTATGATCTCACACTTGTCTCACGTTAAGACTCCTCTTGGCAAATTTTTCGAGGTGCCCAAGAGTTTTTTGTTTTTTGGAATGCTGAATTTTGAAGAGAAGGAAGCGATCGGGTTTTGGGAAGAGAGGGGGGCGATCGTAACTTCTCCCTGATTTATGTTCCAGTCGAGCAACGGCAGGGATGCGATCGACTCAGCGCCATGACTGATTCATCGGAACGAGACAATTTACTCACGGCTCCCCTAGAATCGAGAAGTCTGAGCGCCATTCCGTATAATTACCCGAAATCGGAGAGTTATCCTGTGGGAATTCAGGATAATTCCTAAAAAAATGGGAGTTATCCGGTTTGCATACAGCATAATTTCTCTGAGAGAGGCATTTATCCTGTTTGATAGGAGTTCAAACGGCAGAAATAGTAGTTAGACCGCCAGCCCGACAAGCTGTCAACACGGTTTTTTAGAGTTGTCGTTAATCTAAGTATCAACGATATTGAGAACGGGTTGGTGAGTGCGAAAGTTAAGGTGGTTTATAACGATCGCGCCGACTTATCGGTGTTGACTTTAGCAAAGATACTTCGTTGAGAGTGGGAGGTGACGGGTCGCATAGGATTTAAATCCGTCCGCGAATGCCGAGTTCTTCGTCTTTTGAGATGTGCGGTCTGGCGAAGTTGGGGCGCGATCGGTTGTGTCGAGCAACGCATAATCGGGTCGAGGAGAGCATTTAACTCTCCCCTCCCACACCACCCATCATGCGGGTCCGCAATGGGCGGTTCATGAAGACGCGCAAACAACGCTGATCACTTAAGCGTAACCCTGTACTTTCATCCAGAGTTGGCGAATCGATAACAATCCCTGTTGTTCTAACCACTCATTCGTCATTCCCGTTTGCGTTGCGAGAGTCTTTGACAAACGCCAAAAGCCTTTGCGACTAATGCCGGTCAAAATCGCATGACGCTTACTGGTTCCCAACTTGAGCAAGTTAGCAATGCGCGTTCTCGGTCTGCGCCACTGTTTCCAGTAACACATGCGAATGCGTCGCCTGAGCCAACCATCTAGCTCTGCGATTGGGGTGTAGTGCTGAGAAATGCCGAAGTAGTTCATCCACCCCCGTAAGTATCGGTTCAAGCGCACGAAACGCTCTGACATTGAGACTCCCCAACTGCGCGAGGTTAACCCGCGCAATCGATGCTGGAAGTCTTGCAGAGCTTGCTGGCAGACGAAAATGCGAATCCCTCGGAACGTAAATCCCAAGTAATTCAAATCCTCAATCTTGACCACTCGACTCTTTTCCCGATTGACTCTGAGCCTGAGGGTTTGGGTCAAATAACGGCTGATTTTCGCCATCACCCGTCGCCCTGCTCGTCTGCTTTTGACCAGAATAACCAGGTCGTCCACGTAACGAACAAACCGATGTCCTCGCGCTTCTAGCTCTTTGTCTAAATCATCTAAAAGGATATTCGACAACAGGGGTGAAAGGGGAGACCCTTGCGGGGTTCCCCAGTCGGTCGGTTCAACGGTGTTCCCGACCAACACTCCGGCTCGCAGGTAACGACCGATTAACCCCAAAAGCACTTTATCAGTGACTTTCCGGGAAACACGAGACATCAAAACATCATGGTTGACGGTATCAAAGAATTTCTCCAGATCCAAATCGACCACAACACGATATCCAGCTTTTACAATCGTTTTCACCTGTTGGATTGCTCCATGAGCCGAACGCTGGGGTCGGCTGCCATAGCTTGACTCAGAAAAGCTTGGGTCAAAGATTGGCGTGAGCAAAGATGGCTTGGATCACTCGGTCTATGACACAAGGAACCCCCAATTTCCGCTTCCCTTGGCGTGAGCACTTGTAAGATGGCTTGTCGCTGGATCACTCGGTCTATGACACAAGGAACCCCCAATTTCCGCTCTCCCTTGCCTCTCGGCTTGGGAATCACTACCCGGCGTACAGGACGTGGTTGGTAGCTGCCATCGAGTAAGGACTGGCGAATCTCTTGCCAATGTTCGCGGGCGTAGGCAGGAAAGTCTTCTAAGGTCATCCCGTCGCTACCGGGCGCACCCTTGTTTGACTGCACCCGTTTCCAGGCTGCTTGAACATTGTCGCGCTCTAAGATTCGCGCCATCAGGTTGTCTAAGGCTGGCTCTCTGTCCGAACGCCAAACCCCATCTCCCCCATCCGGGTTCATCGATGGGTCTGAGTTGTTCATCGCTCCTCCTTAGTTCGTTCATGTTCGTCCCTTCGTTTCACAAGGAAACTACTATGGACTCTGCTGACTTCTGTACGGTGAACCCTTGAGATTACTCTTCAGGGCGCTGTCTTTTGACGTTAGGGTTCTGTGGCTCCCTCGCCGTTTCCCGCGAGACCTCAGTCAGACTCCCATGATCTTTAAGACCGCAACCGCACAGACCTCCCCAGATAAGACCGTGAACTGTCCCGCCGCAACCGTGTCATTTACTGTGCCCCTTGAACCAGAGGTTTCGTTGTGTTGTGCGCTCCTCACCCAGGGGTCTCAGCCTTCTATGACATTTCTGTTCGTCGGCTCGTCGGTTTGCCGCTGGCTTCCTTCAGACCTTCCCTCACGGAAACGCCCTTGCCTTGAGCTAGGAGTGATCACCACTCGGATCTTTTGGGATCATTTGGGCGCTGGTTCTCCTCCAGGGGACTTTCACCCCATTAGTTCACGCCCATGCTGGGCGTACACAACCCGATTGGAGCGGGCAGTTGAGAGTCTTTGCGTCTATCGTCGTGGTCAATCTGCTGCCGCTCAACCGGAACGTTAGCTGGCTGAGGCATTCGTGTAGGCGCAGCCTTGTATGTACCTGCCATTGTCACCAATGATCCAGAAGTACCCATAAGGGTTACAGCACTTGGAATCTGTTTCAGACACTGAAATAGCTTATCAACGTACCGTAAGTTAGACCGTAAAAGTTCATTGCTAAAGAGTAGTTTAAAGCAACATTCATGAAGGAGATGACCGTGAATAAAATTGCTGTATTTGGTAATGCTGGAGGCGGGAAGTCTACGCTCAGCAAACGTTTAACAGAAATGACAGGTTTGCCTATGGTTGCTTTAGACCTTCTGAAGTATAAACCTGGCGGTAGCGAAGTTCCCTACGAAGACTATAAAGCTGCTCATGATCAACTCCTCCAGCAAGACCAATGGATAATTGATGGATATGGATCGTTGGATACGGTATGGGAACGACTGGAGGTTGCAGACACCTTAGTTTATTTGGATATGCCAGTTCTCCAGCACTATTGGTGGGTAACGAAGCGATTCATGAAGGGCTTTCTAGTTCCACCAGAAAACTGGCCCAAGAATAGTCCGCTCTTGAAGGGTACGCTAAACAGTTATTATACGGTTTGGCTGTGCAATAAGAAGCTCACTCCAAAGTATCGAGAATACGTGACTAAAGCTAAGGAAAGCAAGCGAGTATATCATCTTCAGTCGCCTAAACATGTGAAAGAGTTCTACCGATCTGTCGAACTAGAAATCGCAAAATAAGGTTGTTTGTGGTACTCAAAAACGCTTAGACAGCAATCTACCTTCCGACACTGCCCACGAGGTTACCTGTCAGATGGGATTGGGGAGAGAGCAGTGCGTCCTCCAGCTAACGATCGCATTGGAGCCGACCGTATCCAGGTTCTAAGTACAGGACAAAAGTTTTAGAACTTGGACAAACTGCGCTTGACGAGTATCGAGGTTGAGTAAAATCTGGCGGAGGTGATCTAACCCGGTACGAAAGATGCTCCTGGCGTTGCGTCCATGCTTTTTGATTTGAATGGGCTGACGTTCCACCACCCATTCGCCAACCCGATGCGCCCAGCAAAATGCCAAGGTTAAGAGAGCGATGAGCTTCTTGAGCCGTTCCTGGTCTTTAAGGTGGGTTGCCTCCAAGCAAAAGCCACGAGTTTTCAAGCAGCCAAACAAGGTTTCGATGCCCCAACGCAGAGCATAGTCAGCAATGGCAGTGGAGGGTTCATGGTTCGTGGCAACCACCAGCAACGACCCGTCTTCGAGTCGTAATCCTGCCAAGTAAAGCCAATGCCCCCAAAGCCGTCGTTTGCGTGACAGCACCTTGGATTGATGAGGCTGCAAATCTTGAAACACAATCGTGGTTTTAAGCGATTGCTGCCCATCAAACAGGAACTCCGACTCGCGAATACGGATGCGAAAGCGAGTCACAGGCTCTGCCATTAGCAAGGCAAACCATTGGGTGCCAATAAACTCTCGGTCTGCGGTCAAAAAAGCGATGTCTTCGGGTGCAAAGACGCACAAAAACTCGACCCACTGATCAAAGCGCTCTTGCGTGTTCGAGTTACCCCGCTTGTCTAATAGATGCCAAAACAGAGGAAACGCTACCCCTTGAGGCGACTAACCGTTATGGTCATGGACGTTGAGAGCACAAGCTACCATCCATCTGAGGGTCGAATTATTGAGATATCGGTCAAGCCACCCTTGGCAAGGGCATTTAACACCAGCAGACTCAACCTGAATGAGTCTTAGTGTTCTGATTCCTAAAAATTTGTGCCATTTGCGGGCATTTCGCAACAGAGGGTGAATTATCTAGCGCCCTAAAGGAGACACGATCGCTTTATTCCCTAAAGATTTACAGAGTTAGAGAGCCGCCAAAATGGGGAATATCAGAGTTTGAATTAGACCTAGACCGAGAAGTTGCCCGATCGCTGGCTGCACAGATTCCCAAAAGATAATCGACGGCTCCCCAACCCTAATCACAGTTGAATCGTCGTTTTGTTGTGCAATTCCTCTACTTGAATTAATGAACCATCGCCCAGAACAATGTTGAACTTCACAAGCGATCGTTCTACTTGATAACCGGGCAACACTCGAACAATCTGATACTCGGTCGTCAAATCACTCGTGCCATCCCATTTCAGCAATGCTAGTTGATTGGATGAAATTTCACTCAGTTGAGACACGAACTCTTCAATGCAGTCGCTAACATCCGAAACAATGCCAGACGACACAAAGAGATAACGCTCTTGCAAATCCAAAGTCACACTCACCCGATAACGCTTTTCGATTGAGCAACGTAACTCAATGGTGAACGAAATCGAGCTAGGCACGATCGTCCTAACTGCCATGTTTTTTGTCCTCTCGATTAATTCAAAGAGGACAAAAACTCTGATAGCTCAGAAATTCGGTTGAGGGGAAAACTGTATGCAGGATCTTGATTCCAGCCTTTCAAGATCCCATAGCAAAGCTGACGGTGTACAATCATGAACGCCTCCTGAGTTATCGGTAGTAACTAGGGATGGAAGTCCTCGGAGTCTGATAGCCACATCAGACTTCGGGGCACAACTCCATCACTGCGGTGTATTGTACAAGAGTTTTTTGTTTTTTGGAAGGCTGAATTTTGAAGAGAAGGAAGCGATCGGGTTTTGGGAAGAGAGGGGGCGATCGTTGCTCTAAGATATCTGATGAAAAGTGAGGGGCTATATACGGAAAGCTTCGGGGTATCTGCTCAAATTAGGGAGATATACGGAAAGTTTCCGTATATCCAATAGTTCGGCTGCTACGCACAGTATTGTCATGTTTGATATAATTTAGGGCAGGGTATGACAATACGAACACTTGCACCCGCAGACGTAAAAGAATATCGAGTACTCCGTTTGGCTGCATTGCGTGAGCAACCACCTGCATTCGGCACCCTAGCCGAAAAGGAAGAAAAGCTCGCACTCGAAGCAATGGCTTTACGTCTCCAAGAATCTGAAGATACATATATTCTTGGAGCTTTTTCGGCTGAAATTCTTGTCGGCACCATCCGCTTTTCACGTTTTGAAGAAGCGAATGAAAAGCATCGTGGTTTTATTGCTGGACTCTATGTTAGACCTGACTTTCGGCGGCGTGGTCTCGCACGAGCACTGGCAACCGAAGTCCTCGTGCGTGCTCAACGAGATACTAGCTTGCGTAGGATACATCTCACGGTCGTCACAGTCCAAGACGCTGCCATCCAACTTTACAAATCGCTGGGGTTCTGCATTTACGGGACAGAACATGAAGCTTTTTCTAATCAAGGTCAATTTTATGATGAGCATCTGATGAAACTGCTCTTACAGGCTAAAACAAAGTGAACCTCCAGCCAATCAACAGCCGCCGAACAACCCCGCTGCACCGGAACGAATTTAAGTTATCGTTTGTCTGTGTCCGGTGATCGGGAACGTTATGCGCAGCAGCTAAAATCACAGAAGGTTCACGATCGTTGGTTTTGGCCGTTTGGCGACCGCATCTAAAAAGAGAATTACATCCACTATTTAACAGCTCGTCACCTCGGCAATAGGTTAACTAGTTGATAATTGGGTGCCGCAGTGAGAGCAGAAGCGATCGCTCTCTCTCACCGATTCTCCACACTGAGAACAAAAGCGCTGGGCGCTCTGGGGACTGCTCATCTGCATGTGCATTGTGCCCATTGTCATCTGCATCGGCTGCATTGGTTGCATTGGCTGCATTGGCTGCATTGGCTCCATCGGCTTAAACGACGACGCGATCGCCTCAGTAGACTGGAGCGACAGCACCTCTGCACCCGTCATGTCAGGCAAACTGCTTAAGGTGCCAATGCGTTGTGCTTGCAAACTGAGAAACGATTGCTTTTGGGCAGACTCGATTTGCAAAATGATTCCCGTGCCCGTGCGAAAGACTTTGGGCAAGGTTTGCCACTCTCCAGTTTCAAAGTTGCTCTGCTGACTCTGCTGCTGTCGAGCGCTGCCACTGGTTAGCCTAACGATCGTCTGGGTGCCTCGGTTTTCGAGATAAAGCCGCTGCCCGGTTCCTAAATCACACTGATAAGCCATAGTTCAGATCCTGCATCCTCTGTCTTTTGTTCTATCAATGGCCTGCGACGAATGACTCGATGAATGCCCCGATCGCTATATTTCTTCACATTGTTCACTGCTGTGAAAACAAGATTAAGTAGTTACAGTTACAGTTTGAAGTCGTGGTCAACTCTATTGATAAGAAGTCAATGGTCAACCTCAATGGGCAGACGGCTGTGAATTTTCATGATTATGAACCCGGAGACTTTTATGATGAACTGTTTATTGAGCAAGGGCAGCCTCGACCAGACGCGATTCCGCTTGTAGATCGGATCAATTCCCTGTCCATGGAAGAGTTGCAGCGACGGCAGCAGTCGGCTCAAATCGCGTTGTTTAAGATGGGGGTCACCTTTAACGTCTACGGCGACACCCAAGGCACCGAGCGCATTTTTCCGTTTGACATTATTCCTCGCATTGTCTCAGCAAACGAGTGGGCAAAGCTAGAAAAAGGTCTCAAACAGCGCATCTCTGCTCTCAATCAATTTTTGGCTGACATTTACGATGAGCAAAAAATCCTTCGTGATGGCGTGATCCCGGCAGAGTTGATCTATTCGGCAACGGGTTTTTTTAAGCAATGTGTGGGCATTAAGCCGCCCGAAGGCATCTGGTGCCACATCACCGGGACGGACTTGGTGCGCGATCGCTCCGGTGAATGGTATGTGCTAGAAGACAATCTGCGCTGCCCGTCAGGAGTCTCTTATGTGCTAGAAAGTCGCCGGGTGATGAAAAGCACGCTGCCGCTCGTTTTTGAGCGCATGAAAATTCAGCCTGTCGAAGAATATCCCAGTCACCTGCTGGAAACCTTGCTGAATCTGGCTCCGCACCATTTGCCTGACCCGACCGTGGTGCTGCTGACTCCGGGCATCTACAACTCGGCTTATTTTGAGCAATCGTTTCTCGCCCAGCAAATGGGGGTCGAACTCGTCGAAGGACGCGATCTCGTCGTCTCAGATGGCTATCTGCAAATGCGAACGACAAAGGGCCTCAAGCGAGTTGATGTGGTCTACCGCCGCATTGACGACGACTTTATCGATCCGCTAGCGTTTCGGTCTGATTCTCTCTTGGGCGTTCCGGGGTTGATGGAAGTCTATCGCGCTGGCAGAGTCGGGCTGGCTAACGCTCTAGGAACCGGGGTCGCCGACGACAAAGTGATTTATGCGTTCGTCCCGGCGATGATTCGCTACTATTTAGGCGAAGAGCCAATTCTAGCCAATGTGCCGACCTATCTTTGCTGGGAGCCGCAGCAGCAGAGTCACGTCTTAGCCAACTTAGAGACGCTGGTGGTTAAATGCGCCAACGAGTCGGGCGGCTATGGGATGTTGATCGGCCCACATTCCACTCAGGCAGAGCGAGACGAGTTTGCCGACAAGATCAAAGCGCACCCCCGCAACTACATCGCGCAACCGACACTTTCACTGTCTCGCGTGCCGTCGCTGATTGGCGACCAGTTTGAGGGCTGTCATGTAGACCTGCGCCCCTACGTGCTCTACGGCAAAGATATTTACGTGAATCCGGGTGGGTTGACTCGTGTGGCGCTTAAAAAAGGCTCTCTGGTGGTCAACTCCTCCCAAGGGGGCGGCAGCAAAGATACGTGGGTTGTTGGTCAATCATAAAAATTCTCTATGCTGAGTCGTGTTGCTGATTCGATTTACTGGCTAAACCGCTATATTGAGCGGGCAGAAAATATTGCTCGATTTATTGATGTCAATTTGAATCTGCTGTTGGATTCTCCGATCGGGGTGACTCAACAATGGGAGCCGCTCGTCCTCACTACGGGCGATTTGCCGCTATTTAAAGAGCGCTATGGCGAGGCAACGGCTGAAAATGTGATCCGGTTTCTCACCTTTGACAGCAATTATTCCAATTCGATTTTGTCGTGTCTCAACTCGGCGCGAGAAAATGCCCGATCGGTGCGAGAAATCATCTCGTCAGAAATGTGGCAGCAGGTCAACGCCTTTTATTTCATGGTCAAAGAAGCGGCTCAAATAGATTCACCCGCTAAATTGCCCGACTTTTTTAGCGAGGTAAAACTCGCGAGCCATATGTTTGCAGGCATCACCAACGCGACTATGACTCACAATGAAGGATGGCATTTCGCGCAAATCGGCAAGCTCTTAGAACGAGCCGACAAAACCACGCGGATTCTCGACGTGAAATATTTTATTTTGCTGCCATCGGTTAAAGATGTTGGCACCACGCTTGACGATTTGCAGTGGATGGCGTTGCTGAGGTCTGCTAGTGCCTATGAGATGTATCGCAAACAGGGACTACACCGGATCACGCCGATGTCGGTTGCCCAGTTTCTAGTGTTGGAGCGCGAATTTCCCCGATCGATTCGGTTTTGCATTCAGCGGGCCGAGCGATCGCTGCACGAAATCACGGGCACTCCGGCAGGCACCTGGAGCAACCCGGCCGAGCGGACGCTGGGACGGTTGCGCGCTGACTTAGATTATCTGACGATCGATGAGATTGTTCTAGTTGGGCTGCACGAGTTTCTGGATGGGTTACAGCGTCGAATGAACGAAGTTGGCAAGAATATTTTTGAGACATTTTTTGCTTTAGAACCCATGAATCATTAACGTTTTTTAGGGCGTGGTTAGAAGCTCTTGCCAATTTGGAGATCCCCCTAAATCCCCCTTAAAAAGGGGGACTTTGAAGCTCCTTTTTAAGGGGCAGGAGGCGAGAGCTTCTAACCGCAGCCCAGTCGTTTGTTAAAACTCAAAACTGCCCAATGCTTTATCAGATTTCTCACACCACTACTTACCAATACAGTCAGCCTGTGACGTTGCAGCCCCATCTGGTGCGGTTGCGGCCGCGATCGAATGGTTGGCAGACCCTCAAATTGTTCTCGCTGCAAGTCAAGCCGGAGCCAATCTCACGATCGGAGCTTGTTGACCTAGATGGCAATGCGTTGATTAAGCTGTGGTTTGCGCCCCAAAAAACCGAGCAACTGCACATTCAGGCTCAGTCTCAGGTTGAGACTCACGAATCGAATCCGTTTAACTATTTGATGGAGCCTTGGGCGGCGCGACTGGCGATCGACTATCCCAGTTCGCTATTGATGCAGCTTCAGCCCTATCTAAGCGGACAAAATGCTAACTATGCCACCTCGGTTGACCCGATCGCGCTGCAACTCGCCCAAGAAATTAGTCATGAAGTGGCGGGCGACACGGTGAGCTTTTTAGGCACGCTTAACCAACGCATCTATGAAAGCTGTAAATATCTCGTGCGCGAAACCGGAAAGCCGCTCTCACCGGGCATCACCTGGTCAGAAAAATTGGGATCGTGTCGAGATTTAACGGTGCTGTTTATCGAAGTCTGTCGCTCGATCGGGCTGGCGGCCAGATTTGTCAGTGGCTATCAAGAAGGCGATTTAAACCGAGACAATCGTGACCTGCACGCTTGGGCTGAGGTTTATTTGCCGGGGGCAGGCTGGCGAGGCTATGACCCCACTCACGGGTTAGCGGTTAGCGATCGCCACATTGCGCTCGTGGCTAGTGCGGTGTCTCACTATGCGGCTCCGGTCTCTGGCAGCTTTAACCGAGTCGGAGCCGTGCAGTCTACGATCGACTATCAGATTCAGATTCAGGGTCTCTCTTGAGGAGAGTTTTTAAGCAAATCGTCTTTTAGAGCCTGATCCCAATCGATGTTGGGCATCCGCTCAAAGGCTTCATTGAGATAGCCCTCCCAAAACTTGCGAATCTGAGCCAGATAAGGGGCCCCGCGATCGAGGCGCAACTCATAGCGAATTTTAAAGCTATCCGCTTCATACATGACTAGATTAATCGGCGGCCCGACGGAAATATTTGACTTCATGGTGGAATCGATCGACAGCAGCGCACATTTTGCCGCCGCTTCTAGTGACGTGTCGAAATTGAGGACGCGATCGAGAATCGGTTTGCCATATTTAGCCTCGCCAATCTGCAAAAACGTCGTCTCCTTAGACGCTTGAATGCAGTTGCCCTGGCTATAGAGCATATACAGTTCTGGGTCTTCGCCTTGAATCTGTCCGCCTAGCAAAAACGTGCATTTAAAGTCGATGTGATCTTTTTCGAGCCACGATCGGTCTCGTTCTTGAATCTGCCGCGTCTTGTCGCCAATATATTGAGCAATCTCATAGAAGCTGGGCAACGTGTGCAGATTGATCGGCTCCTGAAGTTTGATATCTCGTCGCAACAGCGTCAAAATCGATTGCGTCACCGCCAAATTTCCCGATGTGCAAAGCAAAATCACGCGATCGCCCGGCAGCGAAAAGTCAAACAGTTTTTGATGAGTCGAAACGTAGTCAACCCCGGCATTGGTGCGCGAGTCAGCCGCCATCACCAAGCCATCACTCGTTAAAATTCCGAGGCAATAAGTCATGAATAAACCAGAAAACTACAGGAGTTAAAGATCACTTAAGTCGTTCTATCAGGGCGGCTCTGGCTTGTTCTCGATCGTCAAAATGAATCTTCTCAGTGCCCAAAATCTGATAATCCTCGTGTCCTTTGCCTGCAATCAGCACGCCGTCTCCAGGCTTGGCTTGCAAAATGGCAGTGCGGATTGCGGTTGCCCGATCGCTGATCACGATCGCCGTTACGTCAGCCGGAATTCCGGCAGCGACATCTGCTAAAATTCTCGCTGGGTCTTCGGTACGGGGATTGTCAGAAGTGACGATCGCTTGATCGGCCAGCGTTGCCGCAATCTTGCCCATAAGCGGCCGCTTGGTGCGATCGCGATCGCCGCCACACCCAAACACACAAATCATCTGCCCCGCAATAAACGGTCTAGCTGCCTTGAGCATATTTTCTAGACTATCAGGCGTGTGAGCATAGTCTACGATCACGCTGATGTCTTGCCGGGAATGGAGTTGGACTTGTTCCATCCGTCCGGGCACGCCCTTAAAGTCTGGAAGAGCGTTGACCATCAATTCTAGATCCAAGTCTAGATGCAGCCCAACGGCGATCGCGGCCAGCAGATTGGCTAGATTAAACTGACCCACCAGCGGCGATCGAAAGGGCGTGTCTCCTTTAGGGGTGTGCAGGGTGCCGCTTACGCCCTCTGCCCCATAGGTCAAATCGCTCATCCACAAATCTGCGGGCTGCTGGGTGCTATAAGTCCACACGGGCTGACGCGATCGCTCAATCAGTCGCTTCCCGTAGGGATCATCAAGATTGATCACGGCTCGACCGTTGAGATAATCTGAGTTAAACAGCAGTGCCTTGGCCGCAAAATAATCATCCATATCTTTGTGAAAGTCGAGATGATCTTGCGTCAAGTTGGTGAACACGGACACCTCAAAGGGGCAACCCATCACCCGACCCTGGGCCAGCGCGTGAGAACTGACTTCCATCACGCCCACTTGACACCCAGCGGCGATCGCGTCACTAAACTGACGCTGCAACTCGATCGCAAACGGGGTTGTGTGCAGCGCAATCTGCTGAAAGCCTGACCAACGGGTGTAGAGCGTCCCAAATAGGGCAGTAGGTCTCTGACTTTTTTCCAACAAAAACTCAATCAAATGAGTCGTCGTCGTTTTGCCGTTGGTGCCCGTCACCCCCACGAGTTTGAGCTTGGTGGCCGGAAAGTTGTAGAAGGCGGCCGCGATCGCCGCACAGGCCTGAGTCATATCAGCCGTTGCAACCACCAGAGGCGGGGTTTGAGTTTTAAACGCTGGGTCATTTGTCGCTTTAGCAGCCGCTTGAGGAGACACAACGGCGGCGATCGCCCCTGCCGCGATCGCGCTATGCCAAAAGTCTCCGCCATCTACCCGCGTGCCGGGCATCCCAATAAACAAGTCGCCGGGCTGACAGGTGAGCGAGTTTGTCGTCAAGCCCTTCACCTCGGCGCTCAAGGCTGCATGATCGGGCAATGCCTCCACGCCAAGAACCTGGGCCAGTAGATCGATTAGCTGCATTCGTTCACTCCTTGCCCGACTGGATTTGCGCTTATTTTTATCAAGTTGACGACTCAAACTTCTGTAGCAAGCTTTCTAATTGTTGAACTGTAGCGCGAGGAGACGGGCGAGGCAAGCGCGCAGACCCGCTATAGAGCACCGGAATCTCATATTGATAAGCCTGAAACCAGTCGTCGCGGGTGGTGATGTCGCGAATCTCAAGCTCGATCGCCACTGCCCTCACGTCGGCTAACTTTTCTTGTAAGCCTTCGCATAGATGACACCCCGGTTTGCTGTAGAGAATTAATTTCATTGATTTACTTCATCAGAAAAAATCTAACCGTTAGCCAATCACCACCGTGCGATTTCCATAGACCAAAACGCGATTTTGGAGGTGCGATCGCACGGCTCTGGCCAACACGACTCGCTCCAAATCTTTGCCTTTGCGAATCAGATCATTCACATCATCTCGGTGACTGACCTGCACCACATCTTGCTCAATAATCGGCCCTTCGTCTAAGTCTGCTGTCACATAATGAGCCGTTGCTCCAATGATTTTAACGCCTCGTTCGTAAGCTCTTTGATAGGGATTTGCCCCTGCAAATGCGGGTAAAAATGAGTGGTGAATGTTAATGATATTAGGAAATTGAGACACAAAATCTGAACTCAAAACCTGCATATATTTAGCTAACACCACGAGATCTATTTTGTATTGCCGCAAAAGCGCTAGCTGCTTAATTTCTTGCTGAGGTTTGGTGTCTTGAGTGATCGGAATGTGTTGAAAGGCGATGTCAAATTGAGCCGCGATCGCGCTTAAATTTTCGTGGTTGCTGATGATTAATGGAATCTCGGCGGTGAACTCTTTAGCGCGCTGTCGCCAAATTAAGTCAAACAAACAGTGATCCTGACGACTCACCCAAACCGCAATGCGAGGCACCGTGTCAGAGAAATGAATCTGCCATCTGGCATTTAGGGGTTGCGCGATCGCTCTAAAAGCTGGCTCAATCACATCGCGGGGCAAGTTAAACCCATCTAACTGCCACTCAACGCGAGCCAAAAACAACTCCGCAGAAAAGTCAGTATGCTGATCGGCATGAATGATATTGCCCCCATTTGAGTAAACAAAGTTCGCGATTTTAGCGACCAATCCTTTTTGGTCAGGGCAAGAGATCAGAAGCGTTGCAGTTGGGCTAACCAGCATAATTTAGGAGACATTTCTGACAGTAGAGATGATTGAGAGATGGACTGAACCCATCATCAGTGAGTCGTTTAAGAAATTTGCCACCTCGCTATCGCCAATAGGGTCGTCCCTTCCAAAAAACGCCGACGACAACTCCGGCTAGCGAGACAATATTGATATCAGGAATCAGCACCGTGGGAAGCGGCACAAATGATCTGAGCAGCAGCCACAGCGCCACGCAGGGAACGAGGGCCCACAGCGTTGAATTGGTGATGATCACTTGCCGAAACCAGCGTTCTAAAACGGCGACGGACAGGGCCCCGATCCCAACTGGGATGGCGAGATCGAGCAATACCCCGATCGGAGAAACCAGCAGCTTGCTCAAAAGGTTTAAAATCACAGGCACCGAGGCCGCAATCCGAGCTAGCAAAACATCAAAGGCGATCGCCATCAACACCGTAATTAAGGAAATCTGAAGTAACGAGATCCACGGAAGGAATTTTAAACGGCGAAAAGGATCATTCATAGGACTTATTTTAAGGAAGGTGAAGACCGCTTCATGCGCGTATTATGCCAGCGTTTTAAACTAGGGAATGGATGGGCACCGATCGACCTCCTGACTATGATGGAGAGAGCGATCGCACGATCTCGCAGTCGTTATAGTTCTACACGAGTTTTGGGTGCATGAATCAAAGCAAGTCCCTTCCCCGATCGTTCCAGACTTTAGCAGCTTGGTCAAAAGCACTGATGGGCCTGAGTTTGCTCGCGGTGGCGAGCGGGGCCAGCGGGCCAGCGATCGCCGCCGAAACGTCTCTAAATCTCACCGCTTATCTCTCTGCTCAAGCCGACCTACAGCCGTCTTTAGAACCCCTCGACTTCAGTCAAGTTCAGCAGGGTCGGTGTGACAGAGCAGCGACTGCGGGGGTGACAGACCAAACCATTTCTCAAGCCAATCTCACGACTCCTAGTTTTTGGTGGGCCCGAGATCAAATCTCGGCACAGCCTCAGTTTGGCGGCAAGTTGCTAGATAGCTGGCTGGCCTGTCCTGGTCAAGCCGATCGCACCAACCGAGTTGATTTTATCGTCAATCAACAAGTCTGGAGCCTACTAGATTATTTAGATCGGTATGACTTTGTTCAGCAGATTGGCACGGTTGCCAGTGGCTATGGCTACAACATGCGGGTCTTTAGCCGCCAAGGAGGGCTGTTAGCCGCCTACACCTGTGATTTTGCAGCCCGCGGAGTTGCAACCAGAGAACCCGGCGATCGGGGGGTGAAAGTCGCGTCAGCCAACCTATCGATTTCGGCTTTGGCTCCTACGATCGTGTGCAATCTATCGCTCGACTCGTCTGGCAAAGCGGGATTTCGAGGGCATTCTAGCTCGTTTGACGGACTTTCGCCCAAAGGGTCTGGTACGATTCAACCGTAGAGTTAGGCAGGGGTTCTAGAAACTCACTGCGATCGAGCGAGGCCTGCGACGGCACTAATAAAGGATTTTTTTGTAACGCCTGCGGAAACGTTGCGGCATTGAGAGTGGTAAGCATGGGCGATGCCGCGTCACTCAGCAAAGACAATTGAGGCGCAACGTCAGGATTCCAGCAAAAATTGATCCATTGGGAGAGCAGCGCTTGCGACGCGGGCGAGGGCTGACTCGCGATCGGGTGCACCCACAGATCTGACCAAAGAGCCGTCCCCGATGGCGGGAAGACTGCCCCGATCGACTGATTGCGCTGCATCAAAGGCAATGCGTCAGTAGACCACCCTACCGCCACCCAGGTATCGCCCAACAGCAAGGGCTGTAGATAATTATCAGAACTGTAAAATTTGACCTGCTGATGTAGAGTTTTTAGTTCACTTTCTAATGCCGGAACGGTTTTGAGGTCGATCGTGTTGTAAGACTTGCCCAACCGCTTCAGCGTCAGACCGATCACCTCTCGCGGCTGGTCGAGCAACGAAATGTGTCCTCGCAGATCATCCCGCCACAGATCGCTCCAATCGGTCGGGAGCTGAAGGTTTTTTTCGCGAAAGAGGTCAGTGCGATAGAGAATCACGGTGCTACCCCAACGGTAGGGAGCCGCCCAGACTGAGCCTTTGGGGTCAGGTAAGCCCTGCGGGTTGCGAGTCACGATCGCCCGCCATTTAGCGGGCACCTGCGGCCACTGTGGCCACAAGCTTGAGTCAAGCGGCTGAATCAGCTTTTGCTGAATCGCGGTGGTTAACCAATAATCACCCAACGTGACCAGATCAGCAGGAGTCGCGGTCGCGGGTGGGCTTAAAAACGGAATCTCGATCGGCCATGGCTGGGGCTGGGGCTGATTTCTAGGCTGCGTCCAGGCTTGCAGCAATGCAAACAGCGCCTGTAGCTGAGACTCTGGTTTAAAGTCCAGGTTGACCTGCTGCCCCTGCAAGCTTTTTTTAAAGGCTCCCACTAGTGGAGCAGGAATCGAATGTTTTAACAGCCTAACGGCTAGCGCTGCCTGATCTGGACGATTACATCCGGTCAACAAGGTTCCTAGGGCCAGCGCTCCTGCCCCGGTCATAAACGATCGTCGCTCCATCAGTTCCCCCTAGTTTTTCTTCTCGACCCCAAACCCGATCAGCGTCATCACTGAAGGAATCTGTCCGTCATCTCGCTGATAAGTGACGATCGTTCGCAGGCGCACATTGGGAGAAAGCAATCGCATCTGATCAACCGCCACCGATCGTGAGTAGTAAGTCGTCATTTCTAAGGTCTGTCGGGTGGGCTGATAGGTAAATCGACCCGCGATCGACCCAGATTCTGAGTAGCCTTCATCTCGCAGATAATAGCCCTGAATCACGTCACCGTCAGGCACCTCAGCCGCCAAGGGCAGGGGCAGTTTTGAAGATGAATCGACCGCAGCCATAGAGTCTTCAGGCACAAATAGCGCGTTGAGACTCATAGCCACCCGTTCGCCTTTGTCGGACACGGTGTTGAAGGCGATCGCAAAGCCAGGGCAGGGGTTTTCTGTGGGGATTGGGTTAGACAAATCAATCTGGAGAGCCTCTGAAAATTGACTCACTGAGTCTAGAATGCGCTGCTTTTCTGGGTCGGTTAGCGCCTGCACTTGAAACTCGGTGTAAGACCGCTCAATCTCTCCGGTTTGCACAAAGTGATAGGTTCTCTCTGTTGTCCAAGATCCAGCGCAGACGGCAAAAAATTCTTGAAAGGTTAGCATTCGCGTTGTTCAAATTCATCAACTCAGTGGTCTCAAACCCTAGCCAAGCTGTTTAGTCTGAAGAGCGTGTTTTGGGCGATCGCCTTTAAAAGCATACCATCTGATCTGAAGTCCTAGTTTTGCAAAACTCACTCGTTTCTCTGCATCTGATGCGAACCCTTAATTCTTTATTTAAATTGCGAATTCTTGATATTTCATATTTGGATAAAACTAGAGATAAATCGTTCATTTGGCAAATAAGATCTCTACACTTGAAATCAAAGCCAAATTTAATCCAAATTTTGCGTTTGCAGTCTGGTTTCTAAGCTATTTTTCAAATCAATAACTAGGTCGTTTTTCTGGATGGGTTTGGTCTCTTCATCAAACGTTAAATGATTCAGGACTATCTCCCCTAGATCAGATTTGCTCACGTACTATGAGATGTATCAAAAGTAGGGGCAGTTAGGTCAATAGATGGACACGCTACAAAAGCAAATTAATGCGATGAATGGCAAGATTGATGGGATACATCAAGTTCTTGAACAGTTGACTGGCAACCTCTCTCAGGTTGTCACCGAAATCAGGTCATCTTCTCATAACGGCACTGGTTTTTCATCGTTTGGTGGCGGTTCGGGGCGCTATTATCAAAGCACTCGCATCACGCCACCCTCTATGGAACACAAAGATGTTTTAGTTGACAACCACTCGTCTGAGGCTTCGATGCAGGGCGGCGAAAAAGGGCTTTCTCCAGAGATTCAAATCCAACGACTGACTGCACAACTCACGGCTGCTTACAATCGCATTGCTGCGCTAGAAGAGCAACTTTTGTCCCAGAGAGTTCACTAAAAAACCAGAGCAAGGGAGCCTTGTTCCCTACCTCTCTTTTTTTGATTCATTGGTTGTGATTTGATGGCGATCGGCTAATGTTTCGATCGCTGCCAATAGGTCTCTTTGTCCCCAGTTCTGCGAGAGGTGAGCCGCGATCGCGCACCCTCCTGCCCCGACTCCCTCTTTGACATATCCCTGCTCATAAGACCGAAGCTGCGGGTGGCGAGAGGTGGCAAAGCTCAGTTGAGTGGCGATTAGAGGCACAGAGCCGAGATCCTGGGCTAAACCAACGGTGTCTCCGGTGGGATCTTCGGACACCCAGCGCGTGGTGCCTATGATAATTTGTTCGAGATCCCAGGGTATGGCACGGGCTTGAGCAATGGCCCGAGCCAGGGCATAGACGGCTAACATCTGCGTTCCACCTGCTAGCAGCACGCCACATCTGCGGCTCGCCGCGATCGCCATTCCAGCCACCACAATTTGCATGGGATCACCGACTGCGGCCACGATCGCTAGGGGATCATTCCTGGCAGAAAGGTGTGAAAGTCCTTGTTGAACGAGATCCCACTTCTGAGCGTGATTGCAGATCGGATGGCTGCTGTTGACTTTGCCAGAGGCTTTGATCCCCAATGCTGTGAGAACTGCTAGGGCCGTTGTCGTGCCGCCCACTACGCATTCCCCCAAAATCAGATAGCTGTCTGCGACTTGAATCGATAATTTATCTCCCCAGACCAGCCCTTGCTCAAATAAATGCTCGACGATCGCTCGATCCATTGCTTGCCCCGTGCTCAAACATCGCGCAGGCTGTCCGTTGAGATCGATCGCTGCCACGGGTGGGTTTTGAGGCAAGCCTGCATTGATTAACTGCACGGGGATCGATTGCGCCTCGACTACTGCACGCGAGATTAAGACTGGAGATGCACCCGCATTCAAGGGTGGTAGTGGATATTGAGGACTGGCTTGCACTCCATTGACCAAAAACTCGGCATCGGCGATCGCGGTATATTGGCGATCGTGAGGCGTTGCCCCGGCGGCCGAGATTCCCGGAATCAGTCCGGTTTCGGTGAACCCTAAGACGCAGGCAAATAGGGGCGATCGTCCCCGATAGCGCTGAAGCCACTGCTGGGCCTGTCGATCCTGCGTGTAAATAGAAATCATTCTGAGTCTAAGAGCACCTGCACCCAGTTGGGCGGGCGGGGAATTGGCGTGTTGAGGCGATCGCACAAAAACCACGCCACGATATGCACCACAAACAAATAGATCATGTTTTGGACAAAAATCATTCCGACGACAACCGCCTGCACCAACGGCAAAGAAGGCTGCATCAACAGTCCGAGTTTGAGAAACCCCCACTCTAAGAAGCCTGTGATCTGATTGGTGCCATAGAGCCAGAGGTCATCGCCCGACAAAATTGACAGCAGCCAGATGCGAAAGAAGGTGCCAAACACGCCTAATAAAGTGGCGATCGCGATAGACGTTGCCCAATTGGCGCGGCGATACCACAGGGTGCCTAACAGCACGCCCATTACCCCAAAGGGCATCACAAACTGAATGCTGCGAACCGGGCCGATCAGCACTGACAGCAGCAAGCCCGACACTAAAGCCCCCATCCAGGCGGCCCGATTGCCCCAGCGCAGATAGACAAGCGCGATCGGCACCGGAAAGAAAACCTGCAAAATGGGCCCCATCGGAAAATAGGAGTTGACGAGCCAGATTAAACTCGCGGCACTGGCCAAAAATGCGGTTTCGACGAGCACGATCGGACTAGCCGGGTCAACCTTTCTGATATAAGGACTGCGTAGACCAGACTCTTGAGCATCGGGCACGATATCGTCAATCCAGGGATCGTCTACTTCAGAGGATTCAGCGTCAGGGTCAGGTGTTGAGTTCGATCGGGGGGCTTTGTCGCGGGGATCACTCATGCAAATTCAGAAAAGCGGGCAAATCTACTCTAGTGCAAAATTTATAGACTGCGACGAGCAGCCGCGCTAAGCTTTCACGCCCAAAGATTGCCCAGAGATTGGTGGCTAGACACACACTGCCCAGCCCTAGCAAAATAAACGTCGGAGCCATCACCACGCCAATGATCAGCCAGGTCATGACGTGCAGCACCATTAATCCGGCAAAAAAAGTGGCGATCGAGGTAGATAGCCAGACTTGCGACGCGGGACGACGGAATCCGGTTAAAAGCAGCGTTCGCAGCGTTGCTAAAAGATTGGCAGGCACCAAAAAAGCGCAAATCTCAACGCAGTGACTTCGAGAAAACTCAAACAGGGGTGTGAAATCAAACATTCCAATCTCTCACAGGACTGTTAAGCGTAGGTTACGCCAAACTGAGCGGATTCTCCCCACGTTACAACAAACCATCACAGTCCTGGTATAAAAAATTTCTTAACTCATTCAGTCTTTGAGCAGAGTTTTGCCGCGACGATAGAGTTCTTGGGCATAGTCTGTCCAAGTGCCTTGACCCCAATAGCGAAAACAACTGGTTTGCAGCAGCAAATTATAGAGCAGGGCTTGACGATAATCTTCAGAGTCAGTGATTGCCGCCCCGTCAAACGTTTTGTGAAAGAGGGCGCTGAGGTCGTTCATCGGGGTCAAAACCGCTTCATAGCCCGCGACCCAACTGAGGTGATTTGTCCAAGATGCGCCATCCATGTGAAAGTTGGGCTGCGTTTGGGTCAGGTGCGCGATCGCTGCCTCGACTGCGGCGGGTGTGACCGATGTGGGATCGACTTCTTGCCAGATTAAATGCTGCCCGATCGCTTGACAGGTCGGAAAATCTTCTTCGCGACACCCGGCGGCGGCGATCAGTTCTAGATACTCAGTGCCGTTAACTCCGGCAACGGTGGGATCGGCTGCGACTTCATGCCAAGCTCGTTTGAACGCGCCCGGAAACTCATTCATCATCACGCCGCCGTTTTCGCCATCGCCTATCTGAGTCACGATCGCCGGAATGTTCACCCCTGATATCGTCTGTTTTGAGAGGGTTTTAGCTTCATAATAAGGCTGCATCTGAGCCACTAGTTTGGTATCTGATCCCTGAGTTTTGATCAAAACTGAAATGCTGACTGTCTCACCTTGAGAGTTGCGAGACACCAACCGATGGGGCAAATGCTTAAAGTCTAGAGCTTGCCCGGTCAGGGTTTCAACCGAGTGTTCTTGCACGAGCAGCCAGCGATAGCCACATTCTTTCAGCGCGTGGATGAAGGTGTAGAGCGTATCGGGGTGATTGGGCAAGTGCATCTCTGGCGGTGAAAATCCCTTAACTCGTGCCAGGGCATCCCAGCCAAAGATCGCCGCGAAATGGTGCTGCCACGCCTGAATGTGGAGTTTGAGATCAGCGATCGGAGTCGAGGGCACCACCGCATGGCTCCACATTGTGCCCAGCCACTCGACATAGGGCTGATAGGTTTCGTCACAGGTGATGCGCTTTAGATTGTCTAAGACATCGCCGCGCCCCATTTGCCGCAGCCCCCAAAGCAGATTGCCCGAATAGTCAAGCATGACTCGCGGATTGCAGCCCTGAGCCACCAACTCAGGAATGAAGTCACCCATGCGCGCATAGCACCAGGCAAAGGGAGCCGCATTGTGATTGTCGCCCTCGTAGGGATGCTCGAACATCTGCTGCAAATTGCTGATCGGCGACCCATCCAACCCGGCTGGAATGGTCGGTTGGTGCATATGGAGCGCGATCGAGAAGGTCGCCGAGAGAGACTCTAATCGCAAGTTGGTTTTGGGCAAAAACACCGGGCGATCGGGCTGAAGCGAAGCCGCGATCGCCGCCTCGTGACCACAAATATTGGGTAAACCGTTGATTAATTCGGGCAATGCAGACATAAAAGATTTGACTTAAGAAAGGTCACTGAAGCGCAAAAACCTTTCCTAATAGTCACACTCAAAAACTCAAAACTCAAAACTCAAAACTCAAAACTTATTCAAACCTCAAAGATCAAGAGAGAAAGTCTTTCAAAAAACTCAGCTTGTCTTCCCAACACGGTTCAGGAAATAGGCGCAGCAAATGGCGATTGACATCTTGCTCTAAATCGGGCAAATCGTCGCGATCGAAGAATTCGTCAAGCGCGATGAGATCGCGATCGCGCAACGGAGACAGCGGAGCCGCATGGTCAATGCAAACCGGAGCAGACTTAAGACGAACGGCGATTGGAGCATTTTTCCAAGGGTTAACCAGAATTTCTTCAACAGCAAGATTGCGATGCCCCAACTGCGCGGGCAGGTCGTCCAAACCTTGGGGCTGAGTCACGACAGAGACATCCACCAATTCGACGATCGCTGCCGCATTGCTAGGGTCAGATAAAGCGTTGAGCATCCGATGCACCTTCTAGACCGTAAAACTGCCGTCAGCGCAAAGTCTCGGCAAAACCTTTGATCAGAGCATTCAAAAAATCAGTTCAAAAAGCTTTTATTTATCATAACGAGGCAACGGTGCTAATTGTTTAAACCAACCCTAAACTCTATCGATTAAAAGAAAATCAGATTAGAGTGAAAGTAGATTTGTGGTCAATCCCCAATCTTTAATCACTGAGCACTTGATCATGGCAACTGACGAACCAATTAAGCTTGACCAATTCCTAAAAATGAAGGGCATCGTGGAAAGTGGCGGGCAAGCAAAAATGCTCATTCAAGCCGGAGAGGTCAAGGTGAATGGGCAGATCGAGACGAGACGGGGACGGAAACTGATTAAGGGCGATCGCGTCGTCACAATGGGCGAAAACCTCAAAGTAGACGTGTAGACCCCACAAATATTCATAGTTCGCAACCATCCTTTAAGATCTAGAAGTCACTGCTGATCTGGATTTTGATGATGTATTTAACCTGGTTAGACAGCAACTCTTGGCTGATTGAACTGGCCGGAAAGCGCATCTTGCTTGACCCTTGGCTCGTGGGCGACCTGACCTTTGGAAATCTCACTTGGTTATTTAGGGGCTATCGCCACCAAGAGCGATCGCTCCCTGAGTCTCTAGACTTGATTTTGCTGTCGCAGGGTTTAGAAGACCATGCTCACCCAGAAACGCTAAAGCGGCTAGATAAATCGATTCCTGTAGTGGGTTCGCCCAGTGCCGCCGCTGTCGCTAGACAGTTGGGGTTTTCTCAAGTGACTGCCCTCAAGCACGGTGAGACTTTCACCTCAGATCACCTGACGATTCAGGCAACGCCGGGTTCTCCTTTGGGGCCGATGGTGCAAGAAAACGGTTATTTGCTCAAAGAGTTGACGAGCGGAGTCAAACTTTATTATGAGCCGCACGGGTTTCATGCACCAACCTTAAGCGAGAATGCTCCGATCGAGGTGGTGATTACTCCATTAATCGATTTAGCGCTCCCGATCGTGGGTTCGATCATCAAAGGCACTGAAAGCGCATTAAAACTAGCGCAAGCAGTACATCCTCAAGTCATGTTGCCGACGGCGGCGGGGGGCGATATCTTGTTTGACGGATGGCTGCTCTCAATGCTGAAAGCGATCGGCAGCCCTGACGAGTTTCGCACTAAGCTAGCTGAAAACAATCTGGACATTAAAGTTTTAGAACCTAAACCCGGAGATCGCATTGAGATTTCCCTACACCCTGCGGCGATCGTTCATTAAGGGGCTTTGCAGTACGGGCATAGCAGTGCTGTGCCCAGGATTTCTGCCAGCAACCCTAGAATTTAATTCGCGCTCTCAAGGAGAAAAAATGTCTGACCCAAAACTATCCCCTGATGATCTAGCAGCCCAACTTGCCCAACTTCCCGGCTGGACGATCGCAGACAATAAACTGCACAAAGCGTTTAAGTTTCCCTCATTTGTCGAAGCGTTTGGGTTTATGTCGAGTCTGGCCCTCGTGTCAGAAGCGATCGGGCATCACCCTGAATGGTTCAATGTCTATAATCAGGTCACGATCGACCTCACGACCCACGATTCCGGCGGCATCACGATCAAAGATGTCAAATGGGCCCGCAAAGCCAACGAATTAGCTCAGTCGTCTTGAGAAAAATTTGATTTCAAATCGTCCAGATCTTCTAATTCGTTCTTGAAGAACTATGAATACTTAGAAGCCAAGACTTAAGTAGCCTGATTAAGCTGCAACCGTCACGGCTTATAGGGTTGTCAATAGTTTTATATAACGGCGAGGATGGGGAGATGTTGGCACAAGACACCACATTCTGTTTTGGGTTACCGGGTCACAAAGCCACGATCGAGGTTTCGGTAGACAACCTGCGATCGCTGCTCAGTCAGATTGAGGCAGAGCTATATCGCGGCGAAGTCTATCGACGCGCGATCGACAATTCACAGCAGCCCTCACCCGAGGGAACGACGAGCGCTCAGTTTTTAATGAAAGCGATCGGACGAGAAGCCATTCGCCTCACCCTGCGGCATTTTGTGCAGCAAAGTGAGCCAGAAATTGAGACTAAGGGAGCGAGAGAACCCCAAGAATCAGACCTAGATGAATTTCCAGTAGCAGCTTTTTCGCGGGCCCTAGGGTCTCACGCCTCTAACGTGGCAGAGTTTCCAACCAAATCGGGGCGAAAATCTTTTCAAGACCGCTCTCAAAAACCAGCGCTTCCCAGCGAGCCGCAAGGAGTTGAGATTGCCCAGCCATCGGCAATTAAGCGAGCAATCCCCAAGGCAACCAAAAAGCTTTCAGCCGCAGACTTAGCAGAACAAGCCATTCAAGAGCGCGCCGACCATCTGCGACGATTGGGTGAGCAAATTCAGCAAGCGCGGCTAGCCCGATCGATGTCCTTGTCGGAACTGCACAGCAAAACCCTCGTGCCTGTGCATCAGATCCAGGCTTTAGAAGCTGGCTATGGCGCTCACCTGCCCGAAGATATTTATCTGCGCGGATTTATCCAACGCATTGCCAAAGTTCTAGAGATGGACAGCGCTAGCCTGTTAGCGTCGCTGCCAAAACCCGACCCTAGACAAGCGATTTTGCCCACCTGGTATCACCCACCGACTCCAGCGATCGGGTTACGGGGTTTGGCCGTTCAGCCTGTGCACTTGTATGTGGGCTATGCAGCGCTGATGGCGGGCGGCTTGTTTTGGCTTTCTCGACAGGCGACTCCGCCCACCAACCCTAGCGCGATCGATCTTGATTCGTCTCAAGTCACTCCCTCACCCAAAATCCAGAATCATTCCTCTGGGCCATCGGGTGCCAAAGTCAGCATCGCGCCCCCCGAAACCCTCGGCTTTTAAGGGCCCGTATATTGGACTCGATAAATCCGATTGTTGGCTTCTTCGGTGATCAGCAGGCTGCCATCCGGCAAAGTCAACAGTCCGACGGGTCTGCCCCAAGTGGTCGGCCCAGATGGATCGAGCAAAAATCCGGTCAAGAAGTCTTCGTAATAGCCTTGCGATCGTCCCTCCGCGTCAAAAGGCACGAAGACTACTTTATAGCCTGTGCCTTGGCTGCGGTTCCAGGAGCCTCTAAAGGCCACAAAAGCGCCGTTGCGATACTTGGCTGGAAAGGTGCTGCCATTGTAAAACCGCAGCCCCAGCGCCGCAGAATGCGCCTCAAACAGCACCTCTGGCGTGCGAGTTTTGGCGACTAAATCGGGGCGGAGACTCTTGCCATTTTGGGCGAGGCGGGGATCAAGGCGATCGCGGCTTAAATAAGCATAGGGCCAGCCATAAAACTCGCCCGATCGTAGCCGCGTCAAATAGTCTGGCACCAAGCCATCTCCTAAACCATCTCGCTCATTAATCGTGGCGTAAAGTTCGCCCGTGCGCGGCTGAAAGTCAAGCCCAACGGGATTGCGAACCCCAGAGGCGAAGGTTTGCCGACCCGACCCATCTAAGTTCATCACTTGCACCGAAGCGCGAGGCGAGGGTTCTTCGCTGGCGTTGGTGCCTGACCCGATCGAGACATACAGCTTCTTTCCATCTGGGGCAGTGACCACGTTGCGCGTCCAGTGGTTGTTATAGCCATCGGCTGGAAGTTTGGCGATCGTTTGCCCCGTGCCCTGAATCTGGGCTTGCCCTTTTTGATAAGGAAACCGCAGCACAGCATCAGTGTTGCCTAGAAAGAAAGAATTTCCTGCAAAGGCCATGCCAAAAGGCTGGTTGAGTCCGTTAGTGGCGGTAGCAAAGGTCTCTTTGACATCGGCAACCCCGTCGCCGTTGGTGTCGCGCAGTCGTCGAATGCGATTTTGGCGCGTCTCTGTCACCAGCACATCTCCATCGGGGGTCAACGCCAACCACCGAGGGCGATCTAGCCCGTCTGCAAAGATGTTAACAACAAATCCGGCAGGCACTCGCAGCACAGGATTTTGAGGAATCGGCACCACGCTAGGAGACTTAGAAGCGCTCTCACTGGCATAGGGTGGCGGCAGTTGATTGACAGAAATCCGAATCGGCTGGGGGGTAAGAGTTTGAGTGCTCACTATTTGGTCAGGTTTGGCTTGGGCCAATCGAGGCATTGAGGCTTGTAAAGGACTGGGTTGTGCAGGTGCCGTTTGCCCCCGAATCGCAGAATCACAGGCAGAAAGCGTGACCACTAGAGGCAGCAACCAAAAAAAATAGCGCATCAGAGTTTTTAGAAAGACGTTCTAAGGCATGATGTTGACTCAACCCCAAGCTAGTGAACTGAGGGCGATCGTGCACCTCTCCCAAGTCATAATCCCTAATCTGACTCATGGCACGCCAAATTATTTTAGTCACTGGCCCGGCCCGATCGGGCAAAAGCGAGTGGGCCGAGCATTTAGCTTCTCACTCGGGTAAGTCGGTTGTTTATGTGGCAACTGCTCAAACTAACCTGGACGATCGCGAGTGGCAAGCCCGCATTGAGCAGCACTGTCTTCGTCGCCCCCCTGAGTGGACAACCCTGCACGTTCCGATCGCGCTATCAGCGACGCTGCGATCGACGACTCCGGCCGATTGTCTGCTCATCGATTCCCTCGGAACTTGGCTAGCCAATCTGTTAGAACAAGAAGAATCAGCCTGGCAAGAAACCCTGCAAGCCTTTCTGAAAAGCCTTGTGCACACTTCATCGGACGTGATTTTGGTAGCCGAAGAAGCTGGGTGGGGCGTAGTGCCTGCCTACCCGATCGGGCGCACCTTTCGCGATCGCTTGGGCATGATAGTCAGGCAAGTGGGCGCGATCGCCGAGCCAGTTTATCTGGTGACGGGTGGCCATGTGCTGAATTTGAGCCAGCTAGGATCGCCTCTCAAAATCACCCATCACAGCTAAAGATTTTATTCACAAAAGAGATCATTTCCCCGCAGTAAAATAGGGATTATAAAAAAGAAAAAATTGACTTCACAACCCTTAAACCCTTTAGAGCCTGCATCGTCTGAGCAGCAAGTTAGACAATATCTTGCTTACTGGTTTCAGCTAGGCAAGAAAGTTTTCATTCACAACGGGCAAGACTCTCTACAGCCCCGCTCTGTGATTGCGGGCGATCGCTACAGTTCAGAGTTTGAAGACTGCTGGCAAATTCTCCGATCGCCTCAGTCAGGTGACTGTTATTTAGAGGGCACCGATCAGACGATCGCTGAGTTGCTGTCTTCTGAGTGGGAAATCAGCGATTGTGCCCGGTGTGCCATGCCTGTGCCGACTCGATCGGTGGGGCTACCGCCCGAAAGCTGCCCCTGTTTTGATTTGCCGACCTGGCCGGATACCGAAAATCCGCAGCCTCGCGCTCCCATCAGCAGCCAAACTTTGCTGTCGCAGATTCGCGATCGCCTCAAAAAACCAACCAATTCTTAAAGTCCAGTCCTCAGATTTGTGTAAGGGCACGGCAGCGCCATGCCCATGAGCTAAAAGGTTTTCCTTAAAATTTTTTGCACTTGCGGGTGAGGTTGGGCTTAAAACCAATTCATCAATCTACAGAAGTCAAGACTGCGGCGGGCGAAATCTCAGCCTGAGCAGCGCTCTCAGTGCCTTCATTTCTGTGCTCTATTTCCTGTTCTTTAAGGGGAGATGTTGGGCCAGATGCTTCGGGGATCAGCAGGCTCGAACAGGCGATCGTGTCGGACAAAATCGCGCTAGCCATCATCCCCGTGTGAATTTCTAGATGAGCATCAGGGAGCGTCTCAAACAGCAAGCGTTGACCTGGAAAAACAACCCGCTCAAAATACCAGTTAGGAATATTGGTGATGCGAGCAATCTGAATCTGATTAGTCGCATTGACATAGCAACAGAGAAGGCGATCGCCGCTATTGGAGGGGATGGGATCGAAGACTTGAGCCATAAGTCTATTGAGGTGCTCCAACCTTAAAGATGGTTATTAAGTGAACCCTAACACCCGGCGATCCCTGACAACTGTAAGCACGATTACCAACTGCCTCCCTCATGGCGAATTCTTTCTTAATCTAGAGCAATGTTAAGAATAATTTCTCAGTGTTTACGCAGGCAGGGAGCGGATTGTGCTCATTTGGCTCTTTTGGCGATCGTAGGATCTTGAGAACTTGCCCCTCAGACCATGCAGAAGTCAGGGGTCGGTGGTATCGTAAAGTTATATGAAAATAGTTTTCAGAATCTTCTCACATATCTGAGCACGATCAAGATTTTGGACAGAGGGCACGGCGCTGGGAATCCTCCTAAATTAGAAGTCGAAAGGCTGGGATCGCACTTTTCTGATCATTATTGATGTCATTTAAATCGCTCTGTTTATCTAAACCCCACTGTTGAATAGACTCACTGCCATGGAAAATCGGATTCTTTACGTTCGCCTTCCCTGTAACCCGATCTTTCCGATCGGTGTGGTTTATCTGGCTGATCATATTCACAAACAGTTTCCTAACGTTGAGCAAAAAATCTTTGACTTGGGCACAGTTCCCCCCCTCGATTTCAACGCCGCTTTAGATGACTGTGTTGACGAATTTAAGCCCACGTTGCTGGTGTTTTCATGGCGCGACATCCAAATTTATGCCCCTGTGGATGGGAGAGGCGGAAACCCCCTACAGCACACGTTTGAGTTCTTTTATTCTCTAAATCCTCTCGTCAAGGCCAGAGGGGCAGTGGGTCTGTTGCGAATCGCTTCTGGCTATTATGGTGAGCTTTGGCGAAATATTGGACTGATCAAACGGGGAGTGAATCGAGCCAAGCAGCACAACCCTGGTGCCCGTGTTGTGGTCGGCGGCGGTGCGGTCAGCGTCTTTTATGAGCAGATCGGCAAAAGCTTGCCCAAAGGATCGATTATCTCGGTAGGCGAAGGCGAGTCGCTGCTAGAAAAGCTGGTTCGAGGCGAAAACTTTGAAGATGAGCGCTGTTATATCGTGGGCGAAACAAAACCGCGCGATCGCTTGGTTCACGAAACGCCCGCCAATATTGAGAAGACTGCCTGCAACTACGATTACATTCAGACCATTTGGAGTGAGTTTGAATATTATTTTCAGGCGCAAGATTTTTATGTCGGCGTTCAGACTAAGCGGGGCTGTCCTCACAACTGCTGCTACTGCATCTACACGGTGATTGAAGGCAAGCAGGTGAGGATTAATCCGGCCCATGAGGTGGTCGCTGAGATGCGGCAACTCTACGATCGGGGCATTCGCAACTTTTGGTTCACCGACGCTCAACTCATCCCGGCTCGTAAATATATGGATGACGTGATTGAGCTACTTCAAAAAGTGCTCGACGCAGGCATGAAAGATATTCACTGGGCTGCTTATATTCGGGCTGATAATCTCACGCCTGAATTGTGCGAGCTGATGGTCAAGACAGGGATGAACTACTTTGAAATCGGCATCACGAGCGGGTCGCAAGAGCTAGTTCGCAAAATGCGAATGGGCTACAACTTGAGAACTGTCTTAGAAAATTGTAGAGACCTAAAAGCTGCCGGATTTGATGCCCTGGTTTCCGTTAACTATTCCTTTAACGTGATTGATGAGCGCCCCGATACAATTCGGCAGACGATCGCTTATCACCGCGCCCTAGAAGAAATTTTTGGCGCAGACAAAGTAGAACCTGCCATCTTCTTTATCGGGCTTCAACCCCACACCCATCTCGAAGAATATGCCTTTAAAAACAATATTCTCAAACCGGGCTACGATCCGATGAACATCACGCCTTGGTCGATCCGTAAGCTTTTTTGGAACCCTGAACCCCTTGGCTCCTTCTTTGGTGAGGTCTGCCTTCAAGCATGGAAGCGCAACCCCAACGATTTTGGACGCGAAGTGATGAACATTCTAGAGTCAAGACTGGGGCGAGCAGAGCTAGAAGAAGCGCTCTCTGCCCCGATCGAGTCTAAACAGCAAGCGTTGGCAGGTGTTGGAGCAGGAAAGTAATGTTAGAAGGTTCGATTCTCCATGAGTTAGGGGTGGCTCATGAGGGCGGAAACGCTGGCAAACGCCCTCTCAATTTTGGGGTCTACTACAAAAATACGCTAGTCTCTCTGTGCCATGCCCTAGAAGACTGCATTCTCACTTGCAGCAGTGCTCCTCTGGTGGTGACTGCCTTTCAGCGCGGCAAATGGTATTTAGAAGAAGCCGATCGCTACTCAGAGCTAGCCGAGCACTCTAGGCAAATTGTGCTCATGGCTGCTCACGATGCGGGCTTTGCCGAGCATCCAACCAGTCAGCGTTCTAATGTTTCGCTGGTTGAGCTTGAGCCGACCGACCCCGTTGCCCAAGAATGGCACTTGATGATCTTGGCTCCAACTTATACGGCGATGGTGTTGTGTCAAGAGCTATCGGTGGCCGATTATGGTGTAAATGGAGTTCCCACCGAGGATTTAGAGCGCAAGTTCTATGGGTTTTGGACATTTGAATCTGGTCTCGTGCGGGAGACGGTAGATCTGGCGATCGCTCACATCGGCCGCTATAACCCTGATCTGCAAGCGCAGCTAATCGCGAGAGTTGAAGCAATCTCAGTTGAGTCCCAGAGCGCCGATCGGGATGATGTTTACACCGCCGTCTCGCGAGTGATGGAATATCTGCAAACAGGTCAGACCCATCTCAGCCAGCAGCCAGAATATACATCGGCTGCTCACCGCCACGAAGCGCTTGACAACAATTTAGTCTCTAATGAGTTGCAGGCATTTTTGCGGTTGGCGCAACTGATCGACCAAACCGATATCAGCAACCCCATGGCAGCCGCCGAAGTTGCCACCCTGTCAGAAGCGATGGCTCAGTTGTTAGATCTTCCTAGCTGGCAGCTAAATCGCCTTCGTCTTGCCAGTTTGCTGCATCGACTCGCCTTTTTGCAGCGCTCGGACAGCGTTCTCAGCGCTAGCAGCTTTGCTCGTTATTCTGACGACGAAACCGACGCACCGCCTAGCTGCCCGATCGTGCCCGGTGCTCAAATCCTTCGCACGATGCAGCGACTCAAAGCGATCGCCACGATCATCACTCACCAGTCAGAGCGCTGGGACGGTCGCGGCCAGCCCGCCGGACTCGCCGGAGACGACATTCCACTAGAGTCGCGAATTTTGGGCTTGGTTGTTGAGTTTCAGCAACACCTGGCTGACTTACGCAACAGTCCGAATGCTCAACCCAATTCTGAAGCCCATTTCATGAAAGCTCTAGAGGCGTGTCAAGGTGAGCAAGACGATCGGTTTGACCCTAAGCTCGTCGATGCCCTTTCACTTTTGGCGGCTGGGATGCAGCAAGGCTTGAGCCTGTCGATCAATCTTCCCAAGATTGCAGCGGGCATGTGGCTGCTCGATTCTCACTCAGATGAGGATCTTTTGAACTTGATTGAGCCATCTCAGCCGATCACAAATTTGGTCACCAAGCAGGTTTAGCGTTATGGATCTTCAAGCAGTCCGATCGAGCAAAAACAACTATTCAGCAGGGGCCGACCTCCAAGACGAAGATCTATCCCAGATAGATTTGAGTGGGGTCAACTTATCGGGGGCTAAACTGGCGGGGGCTGATCTGACAGGCGCTAAACTCACCGGGGCCTCTTTAGACGGAGCCAACCTGATTGGCAGCCAGCTAGTCGGGGCTGACCTTCGAGCCAACTTGACGGGTGCAAACCTGATGCAAGCTGACTTGACCGAAGCAGACTTGCGCGGCAGCAACTTGCGGGGTGCCAATTTAATGCGCGCTCGGTTAACTCGCGCTGCGCTTACAGGGGCTTTCTTAAGTGGTGCTAACTTGATGGGGGTTAGCTTTCAAGGAGTTGATCTGCGGGGTGCCGACTTGCGGGGTGCTAATCTGAGTGGCGCAAATCTTCACGGTGCCAATTTGAGTCAAGCAGACCTGCAAGGCGCACTGCTGACAGAAGCCAATTTAGAAGAAGCCGACCTGCAAGGCGCAAACTTAGCAGGCGCAAATTTGGCAGGCGCAAATCTGTTGTGTGCAGATCTACAAAACGCCAACCTAGACGGCGTAAATCTCGCTGGGGCGTGTCTGATCGGAACTCACTTAGACGGGCCTAACGCTTCAGAAAGGCTGTAGAGCGAGACGCTGCAACCTTCATTCCGACTGCGATCGCTCCCAGGGCCACCATCCCGGTCAGGCTGGCTAACGGGTTGCCGCCAACTCCCGTTAACCAGTCGGGCACTTGATGGGAGTATTTGATCAACTGCCCCACGTTGAGACTGTAATAACCCCAAACCAATCCACCGTGTAGCCCGATCGAGAGTCCTAATCTGCCCTGACTTGCCCGTTTTGCTAGCACTAATGCTAAACCCAGAAGAATAAGTGCCGGAACCTGTGCGATCGAGCGAGGTGCGTGCAGCAAAGCATATACGATCGCGTCTATCCACATCGCTTTTCGCAGACCGTAGTCTCTCTGCAATTCATCCAACAGCCAGCCCCGAAACAGAAGCTCTTCAGCAAAGCCAAACCCTAGCCCTGTCAGTGAGCCTTCTAAGATCATGCGAGGCAAAAACGGCTGAGGAGACAGCCAGATGACCCAGCCAAAAGCTCCTTGAAGAGCAAACATTAACAGGAGGCTGGTTAGCCCGATCGCCAGTCCCGTCAGCACGTTAATGCCATTTTGGCGAGTGATCACCAGACCGTAGTGTTTGAGTAAGTCCGGTTGCCGATAAACGTAGCGCCCCCACAGCCTCACCAAAAAAATGAATTCTGCATAGAGCAAAACTATCGTTGCGATCGAAGCCGTGTTCGCATCGCGCACCAGCCCATTGATGAGTCCTAAAAAAGGTGCCGATATCAGCAAGAGCATCAGCAAAAACGCCCCGATCCGAAGGGGAGCGGGGTATGTAGACAGGCGTTCAATCCTAGGTTTCAACTTTTTGGTTTTATTCGTCGGGTTCGATCGTACTCTCCAACCCGTTCGCTTTTAAGGTCTCGCAGTAAAACTCTGCATGTTCTTGTTCACACGTAATCACCAACGCCAGCCCATTGGTGTGAGCCTCCATCATGATGTTGACTGCTTGGGGCTGGGTTAAGTTGGGCACCGTTTTTGTGAGAACCTGCACCACATGCTCCATCGAATTGTAATCATCGTTATGGAGTAAAACCTTATAGCGAGGCGCAAGCTTTCGTGATGTTGAACGCTTTTCAATAGTTTCAACAGACACAGTTCTATCCTCTCCGTAAACTATCAATGACTGATAATGACTAAACGATCATCCCATCGCCACGATCGCCCCTCTCAACCTTGACAGCGCTGCCAGCTAGCTCAGGTTCCAAGCTTCATTGAAACTGGCGCACAGGCTTCTGAAGGAAAAAGGCTTCGCGATTGGCTCTTATCTAGGTTAACGCTTCCCCGCAGGAATTAGCCACTTCATCAAAACTAACCCGCCTATTTTCTCAAGGCAGACTCGCCCTTGAGAAACACAGCATTATAACGGTGGCTGTCAGCAGAAATAGACCTCTATGATCAAGCTAGGTTCACTATATTTTGAATTCACCCTATGGATCTGGATTCACACCCTCAAGCGGCAAAAGCCTGGAGCGTTCAGTTTCAGCCTTCACAGATTGTCTGTCTTGAGCTTGACGCAACTCACCTCTATGCTGAAGTCGTGCAAATTGTGGAGGCTCGACGCTTATGCTGGGCCCGTCCTCTAGTTTTGGTGATAGATTCATCGCAGTCAACACCCGACTGGCATGATTTACGGCAAGGGTCAGACTTATTGTTACCGATCGTTCTCTTTCGTCCCGCTTTGGATGTTGAAGCTATCCCTGTGCTGTCGTCTCTCTATGGTCTAGATGAACTTACTAGCTCGACTCCTCAAGCAATAGCGGCTCACCGCCAGCTTCGCGAGTTCATTCATCAACTCTGCCAATGTCACCCTGATGCTTTTTCTAACAGTGGAAATAAAACGCGATCGTCAAGGGAGGAGCACGGTTTATAGATTTCTCAGGTTTAGACCCTAAGAACTGGGCACTAGCCGAATTCGACCTGCATCCATCTCAGCCATCAGAAGCTCAAGCGCTTCATAATCTACGTCAGAAATGTGTCCTTGCCGGGTCAGTTCATAATTGATTTCGTTCTCGATATCAGGGGTCAGGCACTTAAAGTAAAGTGCTTTTCCCACCAATTGACGAATGATCTCACTAGTTTTCATCAGAAACTCCTAATACGTTTAGAAACGATGTCTCTTCAAATCGCAGAGGAAAAACGCACTGGCGGCTTGCGTCGCCTACCCCTAATGGGGACTGGATTTTAGACGCTGACCAATCCGAGATCCAGCAAACTCGTCGAAGTCCTTTCGGGCACAAACCGTAAGATGTCTTGGTTATCTTGCTCACTTGCCTAGGACGGGAAACCCGTCTTGGCGCAGTCAGCGCTCAACCCAATGCCCTGAATGAGAGGGCTGAGAGTGAATCCGAACGAAGTAAGTATCGGAAGTCTGCCCTAACGGTTTGCTCGAATGCCCTGGTCTTTGATTTAACTTGAGTCTGACTACCCAATCCCCGTCACTTTAGTGCGGGGTCAGTGACAAAAGTTGTGACGACTCCGTGACTAAGATTGTCTATCTGTTGGTTCACTTCTAAAGTGATCTAACAGGTAGATTTAAGGTGATTTAAGTCACCAAGTTTCTAGGGTAGTCTCGGTGTTGAGTTAGTTCTGCGATTTTGTATGGGTTTATACATTAATCTGACTGAGCTTACTGAAAAGTTTAAACAATAGGGTTTATCTAATAAAGATTTCGCGAAACGATGTAGTTGAGGGATGCGCTGCGATCGATGTGCGGTTATTGTCAGAGCGTCGGCATCAAGTTCTTTAATTTAGAAACCAAGGGATTCAGATAATGCAGAGCGTGCTCGTTCGTCCTCAAACCATCGTCATTTGTCCCCAAGGATATGTCAATGCAGCCAATGCGTCGGCGCTCCAAACTCAGCTAGCGATCGCAGTGACATCAGAGCAAACCTCGGCTCTGATGGTAGACCTGCGCGATGTCGAATCTTTAGACAGTGCTGGCCTGATGGTGCTGGTTTCTACGCTGAGTCTGGCTCAAAAGCAAAACAAGCGGTTTAGCCTGTGCTCTATGTCTGCTTCGATTCGGATTATTTTTGAATTAACTCAACTAGACCGCGTGTTTGAGATCTTCGATGACTCAGCCGCATTTGGGGCAACAACCTAACGGCTTCAGCCCACTTGACGCGGCTCTAGCGGCTTCTAAAGCGACCCTGCGGTCAATCACCTTGCTAGAACTTCAGTATACTGAAGTGTTGATCTCTTCAGACCTAAAGCAAGGTAGTGAACCGTGGCAGTTGCAGTCGAAGCGTTACTGACTCCTGATATCTTGCGTCCGGCTCGATATTTAGGCAATGAGCTAGGTGCCATCCATAAACCCTGGGAAGCCGCCACCGTGCGGTGGGTCTTGACTTACCCTGAGGTCTATGAAGTTGGGGCATCCAATCTTGGGCACATCATTCTCTATAGCATTCTCAATGCCCAGCCGCGTCAGTTGTGCGATCGGGCTTATCTGCCTGCCCCTGACCTAGCCCTGAAGCTCAAAGCGACTCAAACCCCTCTCTTTGCGGTTGAGTCACGGCGATCGCTGACGGAGTTTGATATTCTCGGCTTTAGTCTCAGCTATGAGCTAGGAGCCACCAACATTCTAGAAATGCTCGATCTAGCGGGCATTCCTTTAACCTGGCGCGATCGGGCGAACCAGTCCTATCCGCTAATTTTTGCAGGCGGACAAACCGCCACCTCTAACCCCGAACCCTACGCCGACTTCTTTGACTTCATCGCGATGGGAGACGGCGAAGAACTGCTGCCAGAAATTGGACTGATTTTAGAAGAAGGAAAAGCCAGCCAGTTGAGCCGTGAAGAACTGCTCCTAGATTTGGCCCAGATACCTGGGGTTTATGTGCCTCAGTTTTATGACATGGCCGACGATGGCTCAGTGCACCCCAATCGCTCTGATGTCCCGATACGAATTTTGCGCCGGGTCGCTGACCCCCTACCTGCCTACTCGATCGGGCTGGTTCCCTATGTCGAAACGGTGCACGATCGCTTAACGATTGAAATTCGTCGGGGCTGCACGCGGGGCTGTCGCTTTTGCCAACCCGGAATGCTGACTCGCCCGGCCAGAGATGTCGAGCCAGAACAGGTCGTTGAAGCGATCGAGCAAGGGATGCGCGAGACCGGGTATAACGAATTCTCGCTACTGTCTCTAAGCTGTTCGGATTATCTAGCGCTGCCTGCCGTCGGCATGGAGATCAAAAATCGGCTCAAAGACGAAAACATTACCCTAACCCTGCCCAGTCAACGCGTCGATCGCTTCGATGAAAACATTGCCAACATCATCGGCGGCACCCGTCAGGGTGGCATCACCTTCGCCCCCGAAGCAGGCACTCAGCGAATGCGAGACATCGTAAATAAGGGGTTGACCAATGAGGAACTGCTGCGAGGGGTCAAGACGGCGGTCGAACAGGGTTGGGATAAAATCAAGCTCTATTTTATGATTGGTCTGCCGGGTGAAACCGATGTGGATGTGTTGGGCATTGTTGAAACCATGCGCTGGCTCAGACAAGAATGCAGTAAGCAGGGCAGACGACGACTAGATTTCAACGTCACGATTTCTAACTTCACGCCCAAACCCCACACTCCTTTTCAGTGGCACTCGGTTTCTACGACTGAGTTCAAGCGGAAACAAGGGCTTTTAAAAGCAGCTTTTTATGGTCTGCGCGGGGTAAAAATTAATTTCACTGACGTTCGCATCTCGGCAATGGAAGATTTTGTCGGTCGTGGCGATCGTCGCTTGTCATCTGTGGTTCGGCGCGCTTGGGAACTTGGCGCAGGCATGGATGCCTGGTGGGAAAGCCTCGATCAAGCCTTTTCAGCCTGGACACAGGCGATCGAGGAGTCGGGCTTGACTTGGAAATATCGCCAAGTTGAAAGCGGTGAATGGAACGTTTTTGAAAAAAGTGAAGATGGGGCCGATCAATCCACCTCCGATTCTTTTCTGGATCGGTCGCTCCCGTGGGATCACTTGGACACAGGCATTGATAAACAGTGGCTTAAAGATGACTTGCAGCGGGCATTAGAAGCAGCGATCGTGCCAGATTGCTCCTTTGAAGGCTGCTCTCACTGTGGCGTGTGTGGGGTAGATTTTGGACATAATGTCGTAGTTCCGCCGCTGCCAATTCCTCAGTTTGCCGGGCATTTTAAACCCAACCAGCAGCGATCGCAGCGCCTCAGAGTTCGGTTAGGCAAAGTGGGCGAGATGGCGCTGATCAGCCATCTAGACTTGATGAGACTGTTCGATCGTGCCGTGCGTCGTGCATCATTGCCCATCACATTTTCAGGCGGGTTTCACCCTGCGCCCCGCATTGTCTCTGCCAACGCCTTGCCGTTAGGCACCACTAGCTCTGGCGAAATTGTAGATTTTGAGTTAACCGAAATCATGGAACCCAAGATTTTTTGGGAGCGGCTTGCTGCCAAGCTACCGTCCGAGATTCCGATTTATAGCGTTGAATCTGTAGCGATCACCGCCCCTGCCGCCACTCAACTTCTAGAGAAAGCAGAGTATCAAATCACCGTTGATTTTACCCAAACAGCCTCTGCGACTCAATGGCAGAGGTGGATTGACTCCATCAAAGCAGCAGCAGAAATCTGGTTTGAGCAGACGACAAAATCAGGAAAAGTGCAATCGATCAACCTGCGCGATCGGCTCTTTGACCTGACATTAATAGAAGTCAACGACGTGCAAGCTGTGTTTCGATACATCGGAAGTTGTCGCAATGATGGAACTCTGCTGCGCCCTGACCACGTTATCTATCTGATAGAACAGGCTTCACAGCAAGAATTGCGACTGCTGCAAACCCATCGAAATCACCTGATTTTGTCGAGCGATTAAATCAGCCTCTCAGTAAAAGTCAGGGTCTTCAACGTAGCCGAAAATTTCGTTCATCCTCGAAAATTCGGCTAAATCTCAGCAAATTCTCTAAAATTGGTGGCAGAGTCATATCTGCACGCTATAATGCTTTGCATCAGAGGCCGTTGTGGACTACAGTTTCCCGTGGTTGCCGCCGGGTAAACTGCATTAGATGCCAGACGCAACTTACCTCTTGCTAGACTTTCCGCTCATCGTTGATCTGTATGCCAGGTTTAGTTCGTTTAGTGACGAATTAAACTGCTCGACAGATCGCAGCTTGTGAATTGACTCGTCTGACACTGAAGCGCCGGGTTTGAGGTTGAGGGTTTTGTAAATCTCAAACCGCTGACCGCTTCTAGAGATAGGTGGCGTTAAAAGTTTAGCTCACAAAATTTAAGAAAAAAGCGAGAGGCGCAAGAACTTCGATGCCCTCACCGCTCCCAACTTTGAGGAAATTGAATGACCAAGCAGATTGTTATCGCTGAACAGCATAGAATTGCTGCTGTTTTTTCAGAAGATCAGATTCAAGAAATTATCGTAGCAACGGGCAGCCACCAGGTTAGCGATATTTATTTAGGAATTGTTGAGAATGTCCTGCCTGGGATAGATGCAGCCTTCGTTAATATTGGAGACGCAGAGCGAAACGGGTTCATTCACGTCAGCGATTTAGGCCCTTTGCGGTTGAAGCGGGCGGCTGGCTCGATCACTGAGCTACTGGCTCCTCAGCAAAAAGTCCTTGTGCAGGTGATGAAAGAACCCACGGGCAACAAGGGCCCTCGTCTAACAGGCAATGTTTCCCTACCTGGACGCTATCTGGTTTTAATGCCTTATGGTCGCGGCGTTAATCTGTCACGGCGTATCCGCAGCGAGAATGAGCGAAACCGTCTGAGGGCGTTGGCTATTCTGGTCAAACCTGCTGGAATGGGGCTAGTAGTTCGCACTGAAGCTGAGGCAATGCCTGAAGAGGCCATTATTGAGGATCTAGAAACGCTGCAACGGCAGTGGGAATCTATTCTGCAAGAAGCAGGTTCTACTCGTGCCCCGGCGCTGCTAAACCGCGACGATGACTTTATTCAACGGGTGCTGCGAGATGTCTATAGCTCAGATGTCAATCGGATCGTGGTCGATTCGCACACGGGGCTGAAACGGGTTAAACAACAACTGGTCAACTGGGGCGGCGGCAAGTCTCCTCAAGGTGTGCTGATCGACCATCACCGGGAACGGATTCCGATTTTAGAATATTTTCGGGTGAATGCCGCCATTCGTGAAGCGCTGAAGCCTAGAGTAGACTTGCCTTCTGGCGGATATATTATTATCGAGCGCACTGAGGCTTTAACCGTCATTGACGTAAACTCTGGCTCGTTTACCCGATCGGCAACCGCCCGCGAAACCGTTCTCTGGACTAACTGCGAAGCGGCAACCGAGATTGCTCGTCAACTGCGGTTGAGAAATATTGCCGGGGTGATCATTGTAGACTTCATCGATATGGATGCTCGGCGTGACCAACTGCAAGTGCTCGAACACTTCAATAAAGCCCTGAGAGCCGATAAGTCTAAGCCGCAAATCTCCCAGCTTTCAGAACTGGGGCTGGTTGAATTGACCCGCAAACGTCAGGGTAAGAATATCTATGAATTGTTTGGTCGCCCTTGTGCAACCTGTGGCGGATTGGGGCTTTTGGCTCACTTGCCCGGAGAATCACACGATGACGAAGGGGAAAGCCTGGAACGATCGGCAGTCTCGCTGAGAGAAAATCGTGAGAGCCGTCGGCTTCCAGAGCCGCGTCGAGAGCTTCCTGCGGCAAACGACTTGTTTTGGGAAGGGGATGATGCAGACGGAGACAATGGCGACCAGGATCTAGAGTTACTCAACCACCCCAGCTATCAAGAACGGGGCCGAGGCGGGGCCAACCGTCGCCGTCGCCGTCGCGTCGAAGGCCCAACCACGAGAGAAGTCACGAGTGCCAAGACTGCTCCTTGGGAAGAACCCACTCGATCTACGCCCACGCCTGCGCCGATCGTGCCTGTCGCTTCGAGAGCGGAACCGCTTTCTGAACCACCGTCTCCAGAGGTTGAAGAGTTTTCGGCTGCAAAGGAGGTCAGACCCGCTGAAGATAAACGCGGTCGCTTGCCTCGACGCGGCGGGGTTAAGTCGGCGGTTGAGCCTCCTGAGTCGATCTACGTTGAGATGACTCCAGATGAGCAAGATGTTTACGCCTGGATGGGAATTTCTCCGATCGTGCTCACCACTCAAGAGCTAAAAAATCCGAAGTCGGCAAACATTTTTGTGACTCTACCAGGGCAAGCTCCTCCCCCACCACCCGCCTCGACAGCCGAAGTTGCGACGACCGAAGACGAAGACTTGGCCCTAGATGCTGAAGTGGCTCCTTCACAAAACTCTGAATCGCTCTCTTTGAAGGTTCGGAAAAAGCCGTCTACTAAAGTGGTTGATGCTCCTCCCTTGATTGCTGACCTTATCCCAGAGACTCCCTCGGAACCGATCTCAGAGCCGATTTCAGAACCAATCTTAGAGGCGCAACCTGCCTCTGAGCCGGAAGAAGAGACGCTTGTGACCCGTCGCCGTCGCCGTCGATCTTCTGCAACAACGGGTGAGTAGCATTTTCCTGGGGTGAGTCTGGGCGTGGCTGAGATTCACCCTCTGAGGTCTGCAATGGGGTCAGCGGTATGGCAAAAAATCCAGGCTTGGAGGTTGAGCAAGCGTTTTGGCAGCAGGGAATCCTGCAAATTGCAGGCGTAGACGAGGCGGGACTGGGAAGTTTATGTGGCCCGATCGTGGCCGCTGCCGTGGTGCTTCCGGCTCATTGCCCCATGATCGTTGGGGTTCGTGATTCTAAACTTCTCTCGGCTGCCCAGCGCGGTCGCCTGTTTGCTCAAATTCTCAGTCAAGCCACATCGGTAGGAGTCGGCATTGCTACGGTTGCAGAAATCGAGCAGTTTAACGTGCTCAGGGCCTCTCATCTAGCCATGCAGCGATCGCTACGTCGCGTTCAGCCCATTGACCATGCCTTGATTGATGGACGCGAAATCAAGCAAGCCGATTTGGGAGCGCACACCGCGATCGTCGATGGAGATGCGTCTTCCTACGCCATTGCCTGCGCGTCGATTATCGCAAAAGTGCGCCGCGATCGATTTTTAACCCGTTTGGCAAAGCGCTATCCTGGCTATGGCTGGGAGCGCAATGCTGGCTACGGTACAAAAGAACATTTGAGCGCGATCGAGCAACTCGGCGTTACGCCTGTTCATCGCCACAGTTATGCCCCGATTCAAAAGGCGCTGCTGCGGCTAAAGTGAGGCAGCGATCGCGGTTCCAAATCACTAAGAAGCAGGGTGATTGATCGGGAAAATAAGCGGTCTTGGAGCTTCTACGTCTACCTGACTCGTGGCCCAAGTTCGATAATCAAGCAAAAGTTGATGCAGCAATCTCTGTTTGATGGTGCTCAAAACGCTTAGCAGCAGTCCGTTTCCTGCTCTTTCTAACAGCGGTCTAGGGGTTAGTAAAAAAGGGGGCGGCAACTCGACTTGCACCTCTAGATCAGCTTTTCCTTTCAAATAAGTCGTTTGATTGACCTGAGTCGGATAAAGCTGACCCACCAGATTGAGCGAAAAGCGCTGGTTAATATAGTCAACACCTCGAATCTCACAGGCGATCGACTTCACGTTGATTGCTGCACTGGAATCTGCCCATACCTGCATATCCACAGTGGGCTGAATGCTGAGAGACATGAAGTTTAACGGACGCATCGTGAGACGAAACCGCTCCTCACTCAACGGTTCGATGCGGCTAGAAGCGGCAAGGGCGTTCACCACTCGCTGAGGCTGGCGCAAATAGTGAGCGATCGGAATCGGCTGTTCTGGAACGACAATTTCAACAGATTGAGAAGCGGCAAACCGAATATCCATTGATAATGATGTAGGGGTTTAATGGATGAGAGGCAATCGTTAAGTAATTCTAACTAGCTTCTCATAAATTGAAGTAGCCCTATCGGAATATTAAAAAATCGTTTAGAAAAAGAGTAGTGAGATGGCAGTCTCGATCGCGCACCTTGGGCCTCCCGGCACCTATACCGAAGCGGCAGCGATCTCATCCTTAGAGTGGCTAAAGCAAGAAACTGGACAAGAGGCGATGCTCTATCCCTACCCCAGCATTGGTCAAACTTTAGCTGCCGTGGCTTCACAAGACGCTCAAATGGCTGTAGTGCCGATGGAAAACTCGATCGAAGGCAGTGTCACCATGACGCTAGATAATCTTTGGCAGCTAGACACCTTGAGAATTCAGCGTGCATTCGTTATGCCAATCTCTCACGCCCTGCTCTCTCATGCCAAAGATTGGGAAGCAATTCGAGTCGTTTATTCTCACCCTCAAGCGCTGGCCCAGTGCCAGAAATGGTTAGACAAGTTTTTGCCTAAAGCCGAATCGATCGCCCTCAACTCTACAACTGAGGCGCTTCAATATTTAGATGGAGATTCGACGATCGCGGCTATTTCCTCCCAGCGGGCGGCTCAACTGCACCACTTGCCGATTTTGGCTTGTCCCATCAATGATTATCCTGACAACTGCACTCGTTTTTTGTTGTTAAGCCTAAATCCCTCACCAGGCGGCACGTTCACCTCGCTAGCCTTTAGCGTCGGAGCAAACCAACCAGGCGCTTTAGTCACCCCGTTACAAATCTTTGCAAAGCGCTCGATCAACCTAAGCCGCATTGAGTCACGTCCGACTAAGCGCTCTCTAGGAGAATATCTCTTCTTCATCGATTTAGAAGCCGATGCCAGAGCAGACTCAATGCAGTCAGCCCTAGCAGAGTTAGCTGACCACACTGAAACCCTCAAGATATTTGGAAGTTATAACGTTTCGTCAATCTGACGCAGCCAGAATCTTAGTCAGAAGTCTCTCCAAGGGTGTCTTTGAGAACGGTGCGGGCGGCTAAATGGTTGCGGGTCGAGGTTAAGATTTCGGCTTCACGATCGAGGCGGGCTGCGGTGTCCTGCATCTCTAACAGTGACTGCTGTTCGTCTGCCACTCCATAGAGATTGCTGGCAACCCAGTAAGACAACTCGGTTGGCAAATCTGGAATCGTTTCAGGAAGCTCAATCTCCTGCCCCGTCAGCTTGGCAGATAACCGAACCACGTCTTGCAATAGCTGACTCACATTATTAGAAAGCGGCCTCAAATCCTGAGAGGGAGGATGATCCTCAATCCATTCTACTAAGCCGACTCGGTAGGGCTTTTCTCGGACATATTCTAAAACCCTAAACCGCTGTTGCCCTAGCGTCCAAACCTTCATGCGATCGTCGGGTAATCGATGAAACTGAACAATTTCTGCACAACACCCGACCAACGCAGGCTTGCCTTGCACTTGATCCCACATCAACACTCCAAATCGGCGATCGCTTTCGAGGATCGTGTTCATCATCATTCGATAGCGAAATTCAAAAATGTGCAAAGGCAAAGGCCTACCTGGAAATAAAACGACCTCAGGTAAGGGAAAAAGAGGAAGTTCTCGAACTGCGATCGATGAAGTTGCCATTATTCGTCAACTGAAAGACTGCTCCTCCCTTTACTCTAGCCCATCTAGAGGCAGGGATCGATGCAGAGACATGGTTTCAGATGAACTTTATCTAATCAAAAAGCAGGGAGATCACTGGATCATCCCTGCTAGTCAATTCGGATTTTTAACGGAACCGTGAGGTTATAGCTTCACTTCAATATCAACGCCTGCTGGCAGATCAAGCTTCATTAAAGCATCGATCGTTTTAGAAGACGGCTGATAGATATCAATGATGCGGTGGTGGGTGCGGGTCTCAAAGTGCTCACGAGCATCTTTGTCAACGTGAGGTGAACGCAACAAACAATAGATGCGCCGACGGGTGGGAAGGGGAATTGGGCCAACTGCTGTAGCGTTCGTGCGATTGGCGGTGTCTACAATCTTCTCGCAGGAGGTGTCTAGAAGACGGCGATCGAATGCCTTTAGACGAATCCGAATTTTTTGCTGCTGAATCGTTGCCATGAGTAGTTCTTTAAATTGTCTAGGTTCTGAATAAAGTCAAAAATCGGAACTATCAGCAGTCTCACTGGTTAGCTGACTGCTGATAGCTGCCTACAGTTCGTTAGAACTACTTGAGGATCTTCGCAACGACCCCTGCACCTACCGTTCGACCACCTTCACGGATTGCAAAACGCATTCCCTGCTCAATGGCGATCGGGTTGATCAGTTCAACGGTCATTTTAATGCGATCGCCCGGCATGACCATCTCAGCTTCACTGCCATCGTCGGAGGTGAAGTTGCTGATGGTACCCGTTACATCAGTCGTACGCACGTAAAACTGAGGACGGTAGCCAGGGAAGAAAGGCGTGTGACGACCCCCCTCTTCTTTTTTGAGGATGTACACTTCAGACTCAAACAGAGTGTGAGGCGTGATCGAGCCGGGTTTGGCGATGACCATCCCGCGCTCAATGTCTTCCTTCTTGAGACCCCGCAGCAGGATGCCTGCGTTGTCTCCAGCCAGCCCCTGCTCAAGACTCTTCTTAAACATCTCGATTCCAGTCACAGTCGTCTTCTGGGTGTTTCTGATGCCGACTAGCTCGACTTCATCTTGCACCTTGACCGTGCCGCGCTCGATCCGTCCAGTGGCGACGGTGCCGCGACCCGTGATGGAGAATACATCCTCCACAGCCATCAAGAAGGGTTTGTCTACTTCCCGCTCAGGGGTTGGGATGTAGGAGTCCACCTCATCCATCAGCTTGTAGATGGCATCGACCCATTCGTTGTCGCCACGCTTTGCCTTTGGGTTTGCAGCCATGAATTCCAACGCTTGCAGGGCAGAACCCGTCACGATCGGAATATCATCCCCTGGAAAATCGTAGGAACTGAGAAGCTCACGCACCTCTAACTCCACAAGTTCTAGTAGTTCTTCATCATCTACCATGTCTTTCTTGTTTAAGAAAACCACGAGATGAGGAACGCCCACCTGCTTTGCCAACAGGATGTGCTCGCGGGTCTGGGGCATTGGGCCATCAGCCGCAGACACCACAAGAATGCCTCCGTCCATCTGGGCTGCACCCGTGATCATGTTTTTCACATAGTCAGCGTGACCCGGACAGTCTACGTGAGCGTAGTGACGTTCAGCTGTCTCATATTCGACGTGAGCGGTATTGATCGTAATCCCTCTCGCCTTTTCTTCAGGAGCAGCATCGATCTCGTCGTACTTTTTGCCAGTTGCTTGACCTAACGCCGATAGCGTCATTGTGATTGCAGCCGTCAACGTAGTTTTGCCGTGGTCAACGTGACCAACCGTGCCAATGTTGACGTGAGGCTTTGTCCGTTCAAACTTTGCGCGTGCCATGTGTTATTGTTCCTCTTTCTGATTATGCGTTCCCTTTGTTCTTTGCGATGATGGTTTCAGCCACGTTACGAGGCACTTCTTCATAATGGCTAAACTCCATTGTAAACGTACCTCGCCCCTGAGTCATAGACCGAATATCGGTGGCATAACCGAACATCTCAGCCAAGGGGACTTTGGTTTCAACCTTCGCAATTCCTCGCTCAACCCCTTGAGATTCAATCTGACCCCTGCGAGAAATCAGATTGCCCATCACGGGGCCGAGGAAATCTTCAGGGACTTCAACTTCGACCTTCATGACTGGCTCTAGAAGGACGGGCGAAGCTTTCATGACCCCATCTTTGATCGCCATTGAGCCTGCAATCTTAAATGCCATCTCATTGGAGTCAACTTCATGGTAAGACCCATCAATGAGGGTCGCTCTTACGTCAATCAGAGGGTAGCCAGCCAGGATGCCAGACTCACAGGCTTCCTTCATCCCTTGCTCGGCGGGGCCGACATATTCCTTAGGAACAGTGCCCCCGACGATCTTCGAGACGAACTCAAACCCGGTTCCTGGCTCGCCAGGTTCTACCGTGATGACGACGTGGCCATACTGACCTTTACCACCACTTTGACGAACGAATCTTCCTTCCGCTTTCACCGCCTTGCGGATGGTTTCACGGTAGGCGACTTGGGGCGCTCCTACGTTTGCCTCGACCTTGAATTCACGCATCATGCGATCGACCAAAATCTCCAAATGAAGCTCACCCATGCCCGCGATGATCGTCTGGTTAGTTTCTTGGTCAATGTTGACTCGGAAGGTGGGGTCTTCTTCCGACAGAGCCTTCAGCGCCTTGGAGAGTTTCTCCATGTCCTGTTTGGTCTTAGGCTCAACGGCTACAGAAATCACTGGCTCTGGAATGAACAACGTTTCCAGAATCACAGGGGCATTCTCGTCACAGAGTGTATCTCCGGTTAAGGTGTCTGACAAACCAGGAACCGCCCCTAAGTCACCCGCACGCAGTTCATCGACATCAATGCGATCGTCGGCTTTGAGGATAATCAAACGAGAAACTCGTTCTTTCTTGCCCTTGGAAGAGTTTAAGACATAGCTCCCCTTCTTGAGCACGCCAGAGTAGACGCGGACAAAGGTTAGGCGACCGACAAACTTGTCAGACATCACTTTGAAGGCCAAAGCAGACATTGGCAAGCTGTCATCGGCTCTTCGCTCAACCGTAGTGCCATCAGCCAACAGCCCTTGAACCGGAGGAACATCAAGCGGGGAGGGAAGATAGTCAATCACTGCATCCAGCATTAGCTGAACGCCCTTGTTTTTGAAAGCCGAACCGCAGAGCATTGGTACAAAGAATTCACCGTTGACTCCTTCGATCGTGCCTTTGCGAATCGCTCGTTTGATCTCTTCTTCCGTTAGCTCTTCGCCAGCAAAATATTTCTCCATCAGAGCATCACTGGTTTCTGCTACTGACTCGATTAGCTTGGTGCGATACTCGTTAGCAAGATCGAGGACATCTTCAGGAATATCTACTTCTTCAATGTCTGTGCCCGCGTCGTTGTTGTAGATATAGGCCCGCATTTTCACTAGATCTACAATGCCTCTGAGCTTGTCTTCAGCCCCGATCGGAATCTGAATTGGCACTGCGTTGGCACGGAGACGATCGCGAACCTGCTCATAGACCTTGTAGAAGTTTGCGCCCGTCCGATCCATCTTATTGACAAAGACGATTCGAGGGACATTATAGCGATTGGCTTGCTTCCATACGGTTTCAGACTGAGGTTGCACACCGCCCACCGAGCAAAATACCGCAATTACACCGTCTAGGACTCGCATTGAGCGCTCGACCTCGATCGTGAAATCTACGTGACCCGGTGTGTCAATGATATTGACCTGGTAGCCTTTCCAACTGGTGCTGATAGCAGCGGCAGTGATGGTGATGCCGCGCTCACGCTCTTGCTCCATCCAGTCGGTTGTTGCAGTTCCTTCATGAACCTCGCCGATCTTGTGGACAACCCCTGAGTAGAACAAAATCCGCTCGGTGGTCGTCGTTTTGCCCGCGTCGATGTGGGCTGCAATTCCAATATTGCGCACTCGTTCGAGCGGAGTTGTACGAGCCACAGCTACCTCCTTAGTCTCTGCCGCATGAATGGGTTGAAAAGCACGATCGCTTCTATTAAGATTTTATACTTTTTAATAGCGATAGTGCGCGAACGCCTTGTTAGCTTCTGCCATCCGATGAGTTTCCTCTCGCTTGCGGATCGCACTGCCCGTTTCATTAGCAGCATCCATCAGTTCATTGGCAAGTCTGGCCGACATCGTTCGGCCAGGGCGCTGACGCGAGAATTGGATCAACCATCGTAGGGCAAGGGCAATTCCACGATCGGGCCGCACTTCCATCGGCACTTGATAGGTGGCACCACCAACTCGGCGCGCTTTGACTTCTACCAAAGGCGTTGCGTTCCGAACTGCCCGCTCAAAAACTTCAAGGGCTTCAGTCCCCGTCCGTTCTTTGATGGTTTCAAAGGCATCATAAATAATGCGAGAAGCCAAAGACTTCTTGCCGCTTCTCATGATTCTACGCATCATCATGCTGACGAGACGAGAGTTATGAACTGGGTCGGGGGGAACTGGACGCTTTTTGACGACAACGCGACGAGACATAATGAGCCTTCTAGAAAAAAATCAAGGATTTACTTTGGGTTGCAACCTTTTTAGGGTAACAGAAACAGATAGAAGTCAGCGCTCAAATACCCTGAGAAAGTTGCATCAAAGAACTCTCTTCAAAGTCATTTTCTAAACGATGACTCCTAACCAGTGGAGTTAGCTAAATTAAGACGACGCACGCAACCAGGCAGAAAACTGTGAGAACTTCAAGCAAACGCTTGATTATCTAACGGGTCTTATGAAGCTTTCTTGGGACGCTTTGCACCGTATTTAGAGCGTCCTTGCTTGCGGTCTTTGACTCCTGCGGTATCAAGAGTTCCACGAATAATATGGTAACGAACTCCAGGAAGGTCTTTGACCCGACCGCCACGAATCATTACAACCGAGTGCTCTTGGAGGTTGTGACCAATACCAGGAATATAAGCCGTGACCTCAAAACCGGAAGTCAGGCGAACCCTTGCGACCTTGCGCAGAGCAGAGTTTGGTTTTTTAGGAGTCGTTGTGTAAACTCTTGTACAGACACCACGACGCTGCGGGCAACTCTTAAGAGCCGGAGATTTAGTCTTCTTTTGCGCTTTGCTGCGCTCATCACGAATGAGTTGCTGGATTGTGGGCATTTTATAGCGTGTGCAGTCTTTTGACTGTTCCAACTTTCAACAAATATTAAACATACCAATCTAGCAGTGCCTCTGTCAAACAATTTTTTATCATTGCGGTTGGGCAAGGTAGAAATAGTGCTCAGGCATCACATGAGAGACGGCTCTGCGATCGAGAATGAGTTTCCACAGTCACAGCTTTTGACAGCGTTGGGGTTGTGAAAGCGGAAGCTTCCTCCCATGAGATCCTCTGAATAGTCTAGCGTCAAACCTTGAAGATGAGTCAGACTGCTAGGGTTGATCGCGACTTGAATGCCGCTACAGTCATAAACCTGGTCTTCTGGCTGCAAGATTGAATCAAATTGGGTCAGATAAGAGCGCCCAAAACACCCCACAGGTTGAATGCTGAGGCGAAAAAAGACGGTTGAGTTGTGCTGTCTGAGCTTGAGGCGAAGAATTTCTTCAACCGCAGAATGGCTTAGGTGAATCATGACGATCGGGCGTTCAGCGCTAACAAGATGTGGCCAATCCTACCGTGCAAATCTCTACTCGTGGCATTTAGACGTATCAATAAAAGTGAGGCTGCCCAAGAACGGACAGCCCCACCCAACGTAGATATTAAGTTTTCAAACTAATTGATTAGCCGTTAGAACCAGCACGAGAGTAATCATCTTGAAAGCGAATAATATCGTCTTCGCCCAGATACTCGCCGTTTTGAACTTCGATCAGCACGAGCGGAATCACACCAGGATTTTCTAGGCGATGAGACGTGCATTGAGGCACATAGGTTGACTGATTGCTGCTGAGAATGAGTTCTGCTTCACCGCAGGTAACTCTAGCCGTCCCTGAGACCACAATCCAATGCTCACTGCGATGGTGGTGCATTTGAAGACTGAGGCGGTGTCCGGGTTTCACGTCAATGCGCTTAATTTTATAGCCGCGTCCTTCTTCAAGCGTGGTGAATGAACCCCAGGGACGAAGCTCGGTTGCGGCGGCTCCTCTGAGCGGCGCTGTTGATAGACTGAATGTAGGAACTTGAGTCATTTCTTGGGGTTGAGCCACCGTTTCCTCTCCTTTATCATACTGATAAGTCTTTGACGGCCTGCACGTTGAGAGATCTTAAGATTTCTCTCTAAAAATTTGCATGGTGCAACAACCGACAAGGCTAACAAAGAGTTTTGATTGGCACCACCCAGAAGAGAATGATTTAGAGAAATTTCACTGATTCTTCATCTAAGTGACGTGAATTAAATCGGATCGGTGAGCGGCAGAGTTCGATAGGCACAGCAACGCTATGCCCTGATGCTAATCCTGGGCACCTGAAGGTTTGAGGAGGGTGAACTATACACTCCATCGGTTTCTGGTCATTGCCTCTACAAGGTTTGATTTGCGATCGCACCCCCTAGTTCTGATTAAGGAGGATTAAGGAGGCGACTGAAGAAAAACACCGATGCCGTTCTGAACGCGAGCAGAGCTACGCGAGGGACGATCGAGAATTTGTCCTCCCAAATAGAGTGTGGTCGAACTGCCCCCATCTAAATTCAGAGCGTTGATGGCTCCCAGTTGATTCATGATCTGAGCCATTTCTGACAGGGTGGCTCCTAGCCCGTCAATGCGATCGTGAGCAGTCACCAGCAAGATAGTTCCGTCTGGGGTTTGCCCGATCGCGCTCCGAGCCGCCATTTCTCGAATAAAAGCATCACTAAACTGCTCTGATTTTGCATCCAGAACAATTTGACCGTTTTGTATTAAGAGGGGTCCCGCCCCGATTATGTTGGGGTAATTTTTCAGATCGGCAGGGACTGTCGTGCTGTCAATCTGAAGCGAAGTGCCGATCGGGAGAGAAGCCGCGATCGCTGCGTTAGACCGAACCACCAGCAGATAGCCATCGGCAGGAATTGAGAAAATACTTCCAGGCATTTCCCCCGTTTTTTGCTCAGTGACTCGATCGTGCTGCACGGTGAGCACGACTTCGGCTTGAGATAGCGAGGTGTAGATTGCTCCCCAAGCCGGAGTGTAGCGGGCCACTCCCGCTTGAGCATAACCACTGTTTAACGAGGTGAGAGCTAGGCGTTGCCCAACCGACGGACTGAGGGTTTCTTGCAGCGTTAATCGATCGACCCTGACCTCTCCACGATCGTTCCAAACAAACACGCCTCGGTTGAGAATGGGGCTAGATAACCACTCACCGCCTCGACGAATGGCACCGAGCGGCAATTGATTGGTGCGATTAAAAAATCCGCCGTTGATGGCAGCGATCGCTTGGGCTTGTTGAGCCGTTTGAGTCAGAGGAGCCACGCCCGGAACGGCTGCCGGGTTTGAAAGAATCGGGCGTAGCCGCAGCCCAGACTGACGAGGATTTGCCTCTAACCAAACGACCGGAAATCGAGCCGTTCCTACTGTCAGATATTGTTGCCGCCAGCGTAGCCCCGGTGCCCAGAGAATATCGCGATCGACTAAATAATCAGGACGGATATCGAGAACCAAGCGATCAGGGTGAGACAACGTTGAAATCTGAGGACGCTGCCCGATCGGAATGCCGACGTGAATGGTAGTACGATCGCTGCCCGCTTCTAGCTGAATCGACTTAATCTGCTTTCCCGGCTTGGCTTTAAAGCTTTGGAGCAAAGACGGATCAGCTTGAGCATCCAGCGTGATGATCAGTTCCTGACTTTGGGGATCAAGTTGGTAGGGAGTCGGACGATCGAGATCAATCACGAGCCGCTCTCTGATCAGGATTGTTGCCCTTGTCGAAGCCCCAAGATTTTTGCAGGTGGGGTCGAAATTTGCAGGGTGTTGCCGTCTGGTTTGAGTTGCCAGCCCGACTGTTGAGCCAGAGCGTTGTGATGTCAAGATAGCGAAATGGAGCCACTAGGCGAGTCGGCAAGGGAGAAGTCAGAGTAGCAAACCAGTCGATCGGCTGGCTCGTCGCTGTGGATGTGTTGAGCAACTGCGCCCCAACTAGCTGCACGAGAGCCGCATCGCTTAACCCGATGTGAGTGACTCCCGCAGTTTGCCATTGGCTCCAAGGGAGGGTGAAGACTCGTCCGTTGAGAGAAATTTGGCTAACCTGCTGAGAAGCAGGAATTTGGGAAAGAGACGGTTCAACCTTGAGGCGTGTCTGAGGTGGAGGGGCGGCGATCGCCGGAATCACAATTCCCACTGTCGAGATCACTGGCACGAAAAAAGTCTTGAGGAAGCGATGCCAGATCAAAAGAGGCGTTGCTGACGATCTAGATGAACCAAAAGTTTGAGTCTTAACCACTAGTTTTTAATCACATTGAGCGAGGTTTTGAACAGAATTGAGCGAGGCTGAAAAATAGCGGCAATGCGCTTTATGGAGCGGCGGATTTAGGTTCTAAAAAGTTGCTGTATCAAGAAACACTGACTTTCTGACGGCCGCTGTTTATAAACACCCCTAATATCAGATAAACCTTAGTAGCATAGAGACATCAGCCCTAAGCAGAGACAGAAAATTTAGTGACACGGGCGCATGGGGATTGTCAGAGAAGCAAATTTTTTATAATATCTTTACTCCTTCATCTATCAGCCCGCAAAATCTGATTTCAGTTTTCTCACCCTAGCTTTTGAGAGATTTCAGTTTAATGAAGATGCGATCGCGGCAGGTCAGATCTTGATGCCTTGATGACTTTCTGCGTAAGAAGGGCAAGAATTTTCTCCAGAGCTTTTGCCTGACGGTGTGTTAGCAGACTTGACTAGCGAAAATTTTTACTCGATTGTGTGATCTATGTCAGTTATCTCCACACTTTCTTCATAAAGTTTTTAGTGAGATGTCTCGATCGGTGAGCAGCATCAAAAGCGGGTAGAGACAGCCCGCTCCCTTTGCAGTCCCTTTTATCAGACCCATACTCTCGTTGACAGTGAACGAAATGAGCTATCCCATGATTAACGTCAGTGAAAATTTAGACAATCAGCCGCCTCAAGGGGATGCTGGATATGCAGGTCAGCCTTGGCTCGTAGAAGAACGAGATGCCTGTGGGGTGGGGTTTATCGCCGATCAGCAGGGCCGAAAAAGCCATGATCTGGTGGTGAAGGCGCTGTCTGCACTGACTTGTCTAGAGCATCGGGGAGGCTGTAGCGCTGATCAAGACTCTGGGGATGGAGCCGGGTTGATGACCGCGATCCCCTGGGAGATTTTTGACCTGTGGGCAGAGTCGAACGGGCTGCAACCCCTACAGACGACCCAGACAGGCGTGGGCATGATCTTTTTGCCCCAAAATGCTGAGTCTGCTGCCACAGCGCGACAAATTTCAGAACGGGTCTTGGTCGAAGAAGGTCTGACCGTTTTAGGTTGGCGGTTGGTTCCTGTCAAGCCAAGCTCATTGGGAATTCAGGCACGAGAGAATCAGCCTCAAATTGAACAGATAATAGTCCACTCAGAGCAGCTTCAAGATGAAGATTTAGAGCGGCGGCTTTATCTGGTTCGCAAGCGGATTTTGACAGCGCTGTCTGAGAATGGCGACCCAGCGCTTGCCGAATTCTATGTGTGTTCCTTCTCAAATCGCACGATCGTCTATAAAGGCATGGTGCGATCGGCGATTCTTGGCGAGTTTTACGAAGATTTACAGAATGCTGCTTACCAGAGCACCTTTGCCGTCTATCACCGTCGCTTCAGCACCAACACCTTGCCCAAATGGCCCCTCGCCCAGCCCATGCGATTATTGGGGCACAACGGCGAAATCAACACGCTTCTAGGCAACGTTAACTGGATGAGAGCGCGAGAAGCTGACATGACTCACGCCACTTGGGGCGATCGCATCTCTGAGCTAAAGCCCAGCGTCAACTCTGACAACAGTGACTCAGCCAATTTGGATAACGTCATGGAGTTGCTGGTGCGCTCTGGGCGCAGCCCGATGGAAGCGCTGATGATCATGGTGCCAGAAGCCTATAAAAATCAGCCTGATCTGATTGACCATCCAGAAATCGTTGATTTTTATGAGTATTACAGCGGCATTCAAGAGCCGTGGGATGGCCCGGCTTTGCTGGTGTTTAGTGATGGCAAACGAGTCGGAGCAACCCTCGATCGCAATGGTCTGCGTCCCGCTCGCTACACGATCACTCGCGATGGCTACATCCTAGTCGCGTCAGAAGCCGGAGTTGTCGAGATTCCTGAGTCAGAAGTGCTCGAAAAAGGTCGGCTTGGCCCCGGACAGATGATCGCCTTTGACTTAGAGACTCACGAAGTCTTAAAAAACTGGGAACTCAAGCAGCGCGTTGCCTCAGCCCATCCCTATGGAGAGTGGCTGCAAACCCATCGTCGCGATCTGCAAACCCAACCTGCGGCTGACGCACCTGTGATGACGGCTCAAGCGCTGCTGGGTTATCAGACTGCGTTTGGCTACACGGCAGAAGATGTAGAAATGATCATTCAAGAGATGGCGGCTCAGGGCAAAGAGCCAACCTTCTGCATGGGAGACGACATTCCGCTAGCGGTGCTGTCAGAAAAGCCGCACCTGCTTTATGACTATTTCAAGCAGCGTTTTGCTCAAGTCACCAATCCGGCGATCGACCCCCTGCGCGAAAAGCTGGTGATGTCTCTCACCATGCAGCTTGGAGAGCGGGGAAACCTGCTAGCAGCCAAGCCTGAGTATGCAAAAATGCTCAAGCTAGAATCTCCCATCCTAGATGAAGGCGATTTAGATCAGATTCAAACGTTTGGATTTGAGGCGACGAAGCTATCTACCCTGTTTGCGATCGCCACCGGCCCCGAAGGTCTCAGACGCGCTGTTAACGAGCTTTGTCAAAAAGCAACCGAAGCCGTGCGGGCTGGGAAGAAGATTTTGATTTTGAGCGATCGGCTCGACTCAGCAGGCAACTTTAGCAATCTCAGCGCCGATCACAGCTACATTCCTCCCTTGCTGGCGGTGGGAGCCGTTCACCATCACTTAATCCGTCAAGGATTGCGGATGAAGGCTTCTTTAGTGGTTGACACCGCTCAAGCTTGGAGCACCCATCATTTTGCCTGCTTGATCGGCTATGGAGCGAGTGCCGTTTGTCCCTATTTGGCGTTAGAAACAGTGCGTCAGTGGTGGGGCGACTCTAGAACTAAGAGCCTGATGGAGCGGGGCAAAATCAAATCAGCCAGCTTATCGGCGGTGCAGGCAAATTTCCGTAAAGCGATCGAAGACGGGTTGCTGAAGATTCTCTCAAAAATGGGAATTTCGCTGCTGGCAAGCTATCAAGGCGCACAGATTTTTGAAGCGATCGGCATCGGGGCTGACTTGCTTAACCTGGGTTTCTATGGAACGGCTTCGCGGTTGGGTGGTCTAACGGTCACTGAACTGGCCCAAGAAGTGCTGTCTTTCCACTGCCGCGCATTTCCTGAATTGGCAGGCAGAAAGCTAGAAAACTTTGGGTTTGTGCAATATCGTCCGGGTGGCGAATATCACATGAACAGCCCAGAAATGGCGAAGCATCTGCACAAAGCGGTCGCCACCAAGAGCTTTGACCACTATGAGCTTTATCAAAAATACCTGCAAAATCGTCCGTTGACGGCGCTGAGAGATTTGCTCGACTTCAAGAGCGATCGTCCTTCGGTGCCGTTGACAGACGTTGAGCCTGTGACCGAAATTGTCAAGCGCTTTTGCACGGGGGGAATGTCGCTGGGTGCGCTGTCACGAGAAGCCCATGAAGTGTTGGCGATCGCCATGAATCGCATTGGCGGCAAATCTAATTCTGGCGAGGGGGGCGAAGATCCGGTGCGGTTCAACATTCTCAAAGATGTAGACGAAGCCGGACTTTCTCCGCTGCTGCCTCATCTCAAGGGATTGCAAAATGGCGATACCGTCAGTTCTGCGATCAAGCAAGTGGCTTCTGGTCGGTTTGGCGTGACCCCAGAATATCTGATGAGCGCCAAACAGATCGAAATCAAAATTGCTCAAGGAGCCAAGCCAGGGGAAGGCGGACAGTTGCCCGGCCCGAAAGTTAGCCCTTATATTGCGATGTTGCGCCGCTCTAAGCCCGGAGTAACGCTGATTTCGCCGCCGCCCCACCATGACATTTACTCGATCGAGGATCTGTCTCAGCTAATTTTTGACCTGCACCAAATTAATCCAGTCGCGCAAGTCTCGGTGAAACTGGTGGCCGAAGTCGGCATTGGCACGATCGCCGCCGGGGTTGCCAAAGCCAACGCTGACATCATTCAGATTTCGGGTCACGATGGCGGCACGGGCGCGTCTCCTCTTAGCTCGATCAAACACGCAGGCAGCCCGTGGGAACTTGGCTTAACCGAAGTGCACCGCGTGCTGATGGAAAATCAACTGCGCGATCGCGTCTTGCTGCGGGTCGATGGTGGCATCAAAACCGGGTGGGATATCATCATGGCGGCGCTGATGGGCGGCGAAGAATATGGCTTTGGCTCGATCGCGATGATTGCCGAAGGCTGCATTATGGCGCGCATTTGCCACACCAACAACTGTCCTGTGGGCGTAGCCAGCCAAAAAGAAGAACTGCGGAAACGCTTTCCGGGCACCCCAGAGCACGTCGTCAACTTTTTCTACTTCATTGCCGAAGAAGTGCGATCGCTGCTAGCTCGTTTGGGCTACCGCACGCTCAATGACATCATCGGCCGCTCAGACTTGCTCAAAGTGCGCGAGTCGGTGCAGCTCACTAAAACCAAAAGTCTGAACTTAGATTGTTTGGTTCGGCTCCCTGACACGCGTGAAAATCGCGACTGGCTGAAGCATGAACCCGTTCACAGTAATGGCGTGGTGCTAGACGATGAACTGCTCAGTGACCCTGACCTTCAGGCGGCGATTCAAAACCAGACTCATGCTGCCAAGACTCTAAAAGTGGTCAACACCGATCGCACCGTGGGCGCTCGACTGGCAGGGGCGATCGCTAAACGCTATGGCAACACTGGTTTTGGGGGTCACATCACCCTAAATTTCGGCGGCAGTGTCGGTCAAAGCTTTGGCGCGTTTAACCTGCCGGGCATGACGCTTCATTTAACGGGTGAAGCCAATGACTATGTGGGTAAAGGAATGCACGGTGGCGAAATTGCCATTCGGCCCACGGCAGATATCACTTACGATCCCGCTCTGAGTGTGATTATTGGCAACACCTGTCTCTATGGCGCGACGGGCGGCAGCTTATTTGCCAACGGGCAAGCAGGCGAACGGTTTGCCGTCCGCAATTCTCAAGCGCAAGCCGTGGTTGAGGGGGTTGGGGATCACTGCTGCGAATATATGACCGGGGGCACGATCGTCGTTCTGGGTCGCACGGGTCGCAACGTCGGCGCAGGCATGACGGGCGGTTTAGCCTACTTCTTGGATGGAGACGGCAGTTTTCAATCTAAGGTCAACCCCGAAATTGTCAAAGTCCAGCGGGTGACTGCGCCTGCGGGTGAGCAACAGTTAAAAGAACTGATTGAAGCTCACGCCGATCGCACCAATAGCCCCAAAGCCAAGGCGATTTTGGCCAACTGGTCAGACTATCTGCCCAAGTTTTGGCAAGTGGTGCCCCCATCTGAGAAAGACACGCCCGAAGCAAATCCTGATGCTGAAGTGAAGGAGTTAAGCTCAGTGAAATAAATCTTTCAAAACTTAGTAGCCGTCAGCGATCGAGCGATAGCTCAGGCTGACGGCTTTTTTGATCTAAGCCACCCTAAAACGCATGTCTAGCTCATTGGAGTCTGCCTTTTCTGGTGCTCAATTCGATGAAGTTGATGGATGTTTTGACAAGGCAGCAATAAGCGTCGATCTCAACTCTAAAAGAACTGAATTGTTGAAATCTATCTATCGTTTCAATAGAGATCTATAGGTTTAGATCCCAGTATTCTTGAGTTAAAGACATCCTAGAACTTCTAGCTCCTCTGGATTTGTGCTTGCAACCATATCACAGACTACAAAATTAGTATTGTTTAGAGCTTAAAACGCTTGACAAAGGATTTATCTAAACGAACCACTAAAGTTCAGTGAGCTAGGCTAGAACCCTTAATGAATATTCCTTCTGACTCATTGAAGCGGGTTTGAGTTACTCACTTAACCTTCGTTTCAGCGCAAATGGAATCACAGGAATGTAAGATCTTATACTTTTAAAATATTCTTTTATCCATGAGTTTCAGTGCAGCTAATGGCTAGCTAGTTTCGTTTCGAGTATGGGTCGAGTACGGGTCAGCACAGAGACATTTTCTAGAGAAAGAGGCAACTTCAATAGCTGCTCGGCTTTTCGTATGAAGTATCCGTAAAGCCCCTTGATTTCAATCGCTCAAAGAAAGAAAATAACGGCAAGCTCGGTTCAAATTAAATAATTTTTCGTGTGATTGTAAAGATTATCACAGTGAATAGCCCAAAAAGCTTGTGGTGGCAGTCGTACTGTGTCGCCTAGCAGCTTTCTCTATTCTTCTGCCTAGCAAAACTAGTCTTATCGATTTTACGTTAGTAGTACATATTAGCTAAGAGCGGCGACATATCAAAATTTATCAACATAGCTGAGACGCAAAGATTGTCTATGTCCAATACAAATAAACGCTACCTATGTTGCCTAGATAGCAACGTTGCCGCTCAGATATTGAATCAGAACTTTATTCAGAGATTAAATTTATGGAACCTCTTGGATTAAATGTCTCAGCAAAAAAAGATAGTGTTTTAGGAGTGAAAACTATTATTTCTTATAACTATGATTTAGATTGCAAAATAGTATTTGATTGGGCAAAAAAGTCAGAATCAAAGTATGTTTGCTGTGCCAATGTGCATATGCTTGTAATTTCTCAAGAATCAATAAATTTCAGAGATGTACTCACTTCAGCAGATTTAGTCACATTAGATGGAAGGCCAGTTTTCTGGTTGATATATTTAAAGCATAGATTCTACTATTTTCTTGGATATTCAGCTTTACAAGATAGTGCCATCATGCAATTTTGCGGTCGCGATGTCATGGAAAAAACCATTAAACTTGCTTCTGAGATATCCATTCCAATAGGCTTTTATGGAAATAGAAGAGAAGTTCTAGATAGTTTAATCTCTAAAATAAAAAGAGAATATCCTGAAATAATAATAGCGTATGTATATTCTCCGCCCTACAGGCCTTTAACAATGCAAGAAGACACAGAAGTAGTTTCTGCAATCAACGATTCAGGCACTCGTATTCTATTTGTTAGCCTGGGGTGTCCAAAACAAGAATACTGGATGCATGGCAAGAAAGAAAAAGTTAGATCTGTCATGATGGGAGTGGGAGGGGCATTTGAAGTCATTGCAGATTCTAAATCACGACCAAACAAGCTTGTGCAGAATCTAGGCTTCGAGTGGCTTTTCAGGCTTATTTTAGAACCTAGAAGACTGTTTTTCAGAAACTTCTACTACAGCCCAAAATTCATATTTATATTATTAGTTCGCGTTACTTTTAAGTCGATCAGACATTTGTTTTCAAAAATAAATATCAAATTTAAGACACGGAGATAAACCCTAAGTCTTGTTAGAGCTTGAATTTCTATGTACAACATACTTGTCTAATCAATGAATACTAAATCTAGAATTTCCCATGCTTTTACTATAGACGTTGAGGACTGGTATCACGGTGCAAGCTATGTGTATGAAGATGTTCAAGAATCAAAAAGATTAGATTATGGTTTAAGTTTGCTGCTTGATATACTCTCAGAGCACAACGTCTGTGCAACCTTTTTGTGGCTAGGTAAAGCTGCGGAGGAAAACCCAAAGCTTCTAAAGAAAGTTGCTTCACTGGGTCATGAGATAGGATGTCATGGCTGGAATCATCAGCCAGTCTGCAACATGAGCCAAACCCACTTTAAGAATGAAACTCATCGCGCCTTGTCCTTACTTTCAGATTTAACAGGAAAAGTGGTTGATGTTTATAGAGCACCCTATTTCTCAATTACGCATGAATCATTGTGGGCACTGCAAATTCTTGTTGAATTAGGAATTCAGTATGACTCTAGTATTTTTCCCTTAAAAAAGGGGCCGTACGGCATACCGAATTTTACACAAAGCATTCACGACATCGTTACAGAGTCAGGCCCCATTACAGAGATACCTGCATCTATTAGTAGAGTACTTGGCTTCTCACTTCCAACCTCAGGAGGAGGATTTTTTCGGGTTTACCCATTTCAACTAACTTATTGGAACTTTCTTTGTCTAGAAAGAGCTAGTAAGCCTGTGATTTTTTATATACATCCATGGGAGCTAGATCCCTTGCGACCTTTTCTTAATCAGAGCTTCTCAGAAGGACTGAAGAATAAGTTGGGTATTTACTCAACAAAAGGAAAGCTAAGAAATCTTTTGAAGTTTTTCTCTTTTGATACCCTTAGCAATATAGCTATAAGTTTTAAGCATACTGCAACTTCTATCTCTCAAGCAGATTAACTAGCTTCCGACTTTGCTAGAGACCGTAATAGACTGTATCTGCACAAAGGTTTGAGGCAATTCTCAAGCACCATAGGCTTAGTTTAGTCCAGCTATTAAGCTGTTGACTGGAGTTGTTAGCTTGCTTGAATTGATCAGCAACGGTGATACTCCAGTTAGTAGCGCTGCCTGAATGGGACTATGGCTTTGTGAAATTAAAGGGTTTAGTGAGCGGTTCATTGCTTGATTTAGCAACGCCTGAGAATGAGCACGATCGCAACGAACTCGCCTTTCCCCCTTAATCCTCATTAGAAATCTGGTATCCGTCTGGGGGAAAGCTCTTTTTAGAAACGCGCACCTTCCCCTTTCTTGCTAGGCTAATAGCTAGGGGCTAGGGGTAGACGGCAAGAAATGAAGCGGCGATCGTTTTTGCAGCAGACAAGCTCATTACTAGCAGCGTGGGGCGCAAGTCAAACCGGACTCGCTCTGACGGTCGATCGCGCTCGTCAAGTCTTAGCCCAGCCAACCCGTCGCAAACTAGCGCTGCTGATTGGCATCAATCAATATCGCAGTGCGGCACTCCAAGGTTGTCTGACCGATGTCGATTTGCAGCGAGAGCTATTGATTTATCGATTTGGGTTTCAGCCCTCTGATATTATGACGCTCACTGATCAGCAGGCAACGAGATCGCAGATTGAAACCGCTTTTATCGAGCATTTAGCCAAGCCATCTCAAGCGGGTGATGTGATCGTGTTCCATTTCAGTGGGCACGGCAGTTTACTAAACTTGGGCATTGCAGAAGACGTTCAAACGAGCTTAGTGACGATCGACGAGCCGACTGCTGACGCAGACCCGATCGGCAACAGGCTTTCCGAAGATACGCTGCTTTTGCTGCTGAAGTCTTTGCCGACTGACCAAGTGACGACGATTCTGGATGCAGGCTATGCCGATGTCGGAGCTACGCTTCAGGGCAACCTGCGGCTACGATCGCTGCCGATGCTCTCTGCCACCCAAGTGCAGGATGCAGAAATCGCTTTTCAAGAGCAGCGCCTCAAAACGTCAAATCTCGATCGACCACAACTGAGAGGACAGCGACAAGCAAAACAAAGTCCGGGTGTGATCTTGGCGGCGGCTAACTCTAACCAATTTGCAGCCGAAGCGCGCTGGAATGGCTTTAGCGCAGGTTTATTGACTTACGCGCTCACCCAACAGCTTTGGCAATCAACGCCTGCCACCACGCTAAGAGTGGTTCTCAGCCGAGCCGCTGAAGTGATTGGGCAATCTACCAATCAACAGCAGCCCAGCTTAGAAGGGCAAAAAAGTCACGATCGCCCACTAACGCCCTATCAGTTGTCTGGGTCACCCGTCTCAGCCGACGGAGTGGTGATTCGAGTCGAAGACAATGGCAAGGTAGGACAGATTTGGCTGGCGGGGCTGTCTCCTCAAGTGCTAGAGCAATATGGCGTAGAGTCGCTGCTGTCGGTGGTCAACGCAGACCCGTCTACGCAGCTACAGATCTACGCTCGTGATGGCTTAATCGCAAAGGCTCGTCTGCTGCCAAGTTCGCCGGATGAAACCCTCGCGATCGGGCAATGGGTGCAAGAAGCAACGCGCATCATTCCGCGCAATCTTGGGCTGAGTGTTGCCTTAGATAGCGACCTAGAGCGCATTGAGCGAGTGGATGCCGTCAGCGCTTTTTCGGCCCTTCCTCATTTGTCATCTGCCCCCGCCGGAGAGCAGCCTGCTGATGTTCTGTTTGGCAAGATGGCAGCTACTACACAAGTCGCCACACTGCCGTCAGCTTCGATCGTGGGGCTAGTCACACCGTCGAGCTATAGTTTATTTTCTCAAGGAAGAGAGATTATTGCTAGCACCGCAGGCGATGCCGGAGAAGCGGTCAAAGTGGCCGTTAAGCGGCTGGCTCCGCAACTGCAAACCCTGCTTGCCACCAAACTGTTGAGTCTAACGGTCAACGATCGTTCGTCGCGGTTAGCCATCCGCGCAACGCTTAACACTGCGGCTCCGCAATCACAAATTCTGATCGATAAGAGCACCGATCGGGCCTTGGATCAATCGGATTCAAACATTGCCCCTGATTTAGATGAAAAGAGGCGTAAGGTCACGATCGCAAGTCGCCTTCACTATCACATTCAAAATCTTGGTCAGCAGCCAATTTATGCGGTGCTGATGGGGTTAGACGGTGGCGGCAGTGCGTTTGCGCTCCAGTCCGCAGGCTCCGCGGTGATGCCGGGTGGTTCACAGACGGTGGAATGGGTGGTGCAGAGTCCGATCGGGCTAACTGAGACTCACTTAATTTGCAGCCGCGCTCCTCTTAGTCAAACCCAGACCCTCTTAGCAGATACCTTCAAACAGAACTCAGAATCGGGGACGATTCACCCGTTACCCAACTCTCTAGAGGTGGCTCAAGCGATACTGCAAGACCTCCATCAGGCTAGCCAAATCACTCCTAGCGCGGTGATTGGCGATGCCTATGCGCTGAATGTGAATGCGTGGGCAACGTTTCGGTTTAGTTATCAAGTCGTGTGAAGTCGTGTTAAAGAAAACTCTCTTGCGGGCAATAATCTTGATTTTAATGGGGCTGGGATGTCTCCCGGTTGCGATCGCAGATGGATTGGTTTATGAGACCCGATCGCCCCACAACCCAGATGGCATCGGCAAGGTCTATAAGGGGCGAGAAATTGCCCAGGTGATGGGGTATGAAGGGGCAGGCTGGCTAGAGCGCGATCGCCGCAATGGCGAAGAGCAACCGCAAAAAGTGATCGCCGGGCTAAATCTCAAATCAACGGATGTCGTGGCTGACATCGGCGCTGGCACAGGCTACTTCAGTTTTCGGATCGCTCCTCGTGTGCCCCAAGGCAAGGTGCTAGCAGTTGATCTTCAGCCAGAAATGATTCAGATTTTAGAGACGCTCAAAGCTCAAAAGCACCTCTCGAATGTGCAGCCCGTTTTGAGCAGTGCCACCGATGTAAATCTAGCGGCTGAGAGTGTTGACACAGCGCTGATGGTCGATGCGTACCATGAGTTTGAATATCCGAAAGAAGTGATGACCTCGATCGTTAAAGCCTTAAAACCCGGCGGCAGAGTTGTCTTAGTCGAATATCGAGGTGAAAATCCTTTCATTTTGATTAAGGGACTTCACAAAATGACCCAAAAGCAAGTGCAATCAGAAATGGCAGCCGCCGGACTGACCTATCTTGAAACCCAAAATAGTCTGCCGCAACAGCATTTGATGATTTTTGCGAAGCCAAACTAGCTCTGCTTCATGCCCATGCGCCAAAAAACCTGGGAAACCTTCATGAGTTCCCCAGGCGATCGGATTGAATCCACAATCTTTAACGACCAATGCCTACATACCGGAATCCAGCTTCTTCAACCACAGCTTGATTTAAGAAGTTACGACCATCGATCAAAATCGGGGCGTGCATTAGCTGGGCCATCTTGATGAAGTCTAGATTCTGAAACTGCTGCCACTCGGTCACCAACACCAGCGCATCACAGCTATCAGCTAGGCGCTCGGCATCGGTTTCGACAATCACATCCGACAGACCATGCCGCATTCCGGTCTGGGAGATGATCGGGTCGTAGGCTTTTACCTTGGCACCTAGACGAGTCAAATTCTCAATCAGAGACAGAGCGGGCGCGTCTCGCAAATCGTCAGTGTCAGGCTTAAAGGTCAGGCCCAGCAGACCCACTGTTTTGCCCTTTAAGATTTTGAGAACCTGCTGAAGCTTTTCAACCACAATCAGCTTTTGACGCTGGTTAACGCTCACCGCTGCTTTGAGAAGCTGCGCCTCAAACCCATAGTCATCAGCCGTGTGAATCAGAGCCGACACATCTTTAGGGAAGCAAGACCCGCCCCAGCCCAGACCCGCTTGCAGAAATTTGCTGCCAATGCGAGAGTCTAAGCCGATGCCTTTGGCAACCTGAGTCACGTCTGCACCGACGCGATCGCAGATGTTGGCCACTTCATTAATAAAACTGATCTTAGTGGCGAGAAAGGCGTTGGCGGCATACTTAATCATCTCTGCCGAACTCAAGTCTGTGGCCACAACAGGCACAGGCGGCTGAGTTTTATCTTCAGCAAATTGCCGCTCAATGATGGGGGTATAGAGTTCTTGCATCAGCGTGGTGGCACGCGAGCTATTGCCGCCTAACACAATGCGATCGGGGTTAAAGGTGTCAAGCACCGCCGACCCTTCGCGCAAAAATTCTGGGTTGCTGACAACATCAAAGTCGTAGTCTTCACTCACCGATAAAGGCAGCGAGGTTTCTTGAACCCCCATCCCTGCTAACACAGGTTCAGCCGTGACTCCTCGACGCTCGGCAATGCCATCGAGGACGAGCATTCTCACCCAGTCACCCGACCCGATCGGCACCGTCGATTTGTTGACGATCACTTTATAGCCCCCGTTTAAGTGAGAGCCGATGCCACGGGCAACTGCTTCAACATAGCGGGTATCGCTTTCTCCGGTCGGCAAAGCAGGCGTGCCGACGGCAATGAAGAGAATTTGTCCATGCTCGACCCCTGCTGCCAGATCGGTTGTAAACTCCAATCGCTGGGCTTGAATGGCCCCTTGCATAATCTCCGACAGTCCTGGTTCAAAAATCGGAGATTGTCCAGACTGCATCAGCTTTACCTTAGCTTCATTGTTGTCTACACAGATCACCTGGTGTCCAATATGAGCTAAACAAGCCCCAGTGACTAAACCAACGTATCCCGTACCAATGACACAAACGCGCATAGAATCTCCTCAGATATGGGGAACAGAACAAGCGAACACTATCTTTGACAAACTTGCCCCTTAACGTTCCCTCAGCAGCAGGCAAGGCAACTGAGGGAACCCAAGATTAGTGAGCGGCGACAGACTCAGGCTCGATCGGAAGCTGAGAACCGATGCGACTTTGAAAATCTGCGATCGTGCGCTCTAAACCCTCTTGGAGCGGGATAGTAGGTTGCCAACCGAGATGAGTCTTAGCGCGGGTGATATCGGGCTTGCGACGACGGGGATCATCTTGGGGAAGTGGCTCAAATCTCACGTCTGTTGAGGGGTTGACCATCTTCTGAATGGTTTGAGCGAGTTGCAGAATGGTGTATTCATCAGGGTTGCCCAAGTTCACAGGGCCAATGAAGTCGCCATTCATCAAGCGCATTAGTCCTTCTACTAGGTCAGAGGCGTAGCAGAAACTGCGGGTTTGCGACCCGTCTCCATAGACCGTCAAAGGCTTGTTGCGAAGCGCCTGAACGATAAGATTGCTGACGACGCGACCGTCGTTTTCTAGCATTCGAGGCCCATAGGTGTTAAAGATTCTGGCGACTCGGATGTCTACTTCGTTTTGGCGGTGATAGTCAAAGGCCAGAGTCTCGGCGACTCGCTTGCCTTCGTCATAGCAGCTACGAATCCCGATCGGGTTGACGCTACCGCGATACTCTTCTGACTGCGGATGCACTTCGGGATCACCATAGACTTCTGAGGTCGAGGCCAGCAAAAATCGGGCATTGACTCGCTTTGCCAAGCCCAACATATTTAAGGTGCCGATCACATTGGTTTTAATCGTTTTGACCGGATTAAACTGATAGTGAACTGGAGACGCAGGGCAAGCCAAGTGATAAATTTGATCGACTTCTAATCGAATCGGTTCAGTAATATCGTGGCGAATTAACTCAAAATAGGGGCTATCGAGCCATTGCAGCAGGTTTCGCTTGTGCCCCGTGTAAAAGTTATCTAAGCAAACCACCTCATGCCCTTGAGTCATGAGTCGATCAATCAGATGGGAACCGATAAAGCCAGCACCACCAGTAACAAGAATTCGCATAGTTTCAGTAAGCTATTGAAGTGCAAATGGGCAAACGGGCCGAGATCACCTTTCATTAAAGGCTGAGGTAGATGATTGTTCCATTCCATGCCAAGAGTGTACCCAGAAGCGAGTGTGCCGATACACAACACTCAGACTGGGTATGACGACAGAGATCCTTCCATAACCTAACGGAGGAAGGATTGACATTTTCAGTAGAACCTTAGCAAAAAGCTTGCATGAAAGGTTACCTTGACTAGCAGACTTCATTAAATCTTAAAGCTGGCACCCTGACTGATGATGAAATGGCGGCAGTTTCTAAAAAACAGCCTATTCCCTAATTTATCCACTAGGACTTGGTGATTTGCACGGCGGGTGGGCAGGGAGTGTCCCCACCGAGCATCGAGTCTTGCTGAATGATCCTCGGCTACTCTTGGGTGATTCGCAACACGGCCATAAAAGCTTCTTGGGGCACATCTACGGTTCCGATCGCTTTCATGCGTTTCTTGCCCTTAGCTTGCTTTTGGAGAAGCTTTTTCTTTCGCGAAATGTCGCCGCCATAGCACTTGGCGAGCACATCTTTGCGAATGGCCGGAATGTGCTCACTGGCAATCACTTTGCTGCCGATCGTGGCCTGAATCGGAATCTTAAACTGGTGACGAGGGATCAGTTCTTTGAGCTTCTCGGTTAGCGCCCGTCCCACTGCATAGGCTTTATCTCGATGCACGATCGTCGCCAGCGGATCGACGGGATCGCCATTGATCAGAATATCTAGCTTCACCAAAAAGTTTTCTCGATAGCCAATTAGCTGATATTCCATGCTGGCATAGCCCCGCGATCGAGACTTCAGTTGGTCAAAAAAGTCAGTCACCACTTCAGCTAGGGGCACCTCGTAGATCAGCGTTGTGCGTCCCGGAGTCATATACTTCATGTCTTTGAAGATGCCTCGCCGAGTTTGACATAGCTCCATCAGCACACCCACATAGGTTTCTGGCGTGATGATGTCTAACTGAACGTAGGGTTCTTCAATTTTTTCGCGATGCTGCGGGTCAGGCAATTTGCTGGGATTGTCAATATAAATCACTTCGCCTTTCAGCGTTGTGACTTGATAGACCACGGATGGAGCCGTGATAATTAAATTCAGGTTGTATTCTCGCTCTAGCCGCTCTTGCACAATTTCCATGTGCAGCAAGCCCAAAAAACCACATCGGAAGCCAAACCCCATTGCACTTGAGGTTTCTGGCTCATAGTGGAGGGCGGCATCATTGAGCTTGAGTCTTTCTAGAGCCTCGCGCAGTTCAGGAAACTGATCGGCATCAATGGGAAACATCCCACAAAAGACCATTGGCTTGGCTTCTATATAGCCCGGAAGCGCTTCTGAAGCGGGTTTGTTAGCTAGCGTAATGGTGTCACCAACCCTGGCATCTTCGACAGCTTTGATAGAAGCCGCTAGATAACCCACTTCCCCGGCGTGGAGAGCATCGACTTTGACCTGAGTCGGCGACAGCACTCCTAGCTCATCAATGACAAACTCTTTGCCCGATGCCATTAAGCGCACTTTGTCGCCCTGTTTTAGCTGTCCATCCATCAACCGAAAGTAGACAATCACACCTCTATAAGCGTCATAGTAGCTATCAAAAATTAAAGCGCGCAGGGGCTGATCGGTGGTGTCTGCGGGCGGTGGCACCAACTGCACGATCTGCTCTAAAATTTCTGGAATCCCAATGCCTTCTTTAGCGGATGCCAAAATTGCGCCACTGCAATCGAGTCCGACGATTTCTTCGATCTCTTTTCTGACCCGATCGGGTTCTGCTCCCGGCAGGTCAATTTTGTTGAGAACGGGAATAATCTCTAAATTATTTTCTAGGGCCAGATAGACGTTTGCTAGGGTTTGAGCCTCGACCCCTTGGGAAGCATCGACGACAAGGAGCGCACCTTCACAGGCGGCTAGCGATCGCGACACCTCATAGGAAAAATCTACGTGCCCCGGCGTGTCGATCAGGTTAAGCACATAGTTTTGCCCGTCTTTGGCGATGTAGTCCATGCGAGCGGCTTGCAGTTTGATGGTGATGCCGCGTTCACGCTCTAGATCCATATTGTCGAGGAACTGTTCCTTCATTTCCCGCGCATCGACGGTGCCCGTCGCTTGTAGAAGACGGTCTGCCAGCGTTGATTTGCCGTGATCGATGTGGGCAATGATCGAAAAGTTGCGGATGCGGCTGACGGGAACGTCTGTCATAGACTCCAGGGTAAAAGGGTGAAATAAAGAATTATCGCGGGGTGCGCGGTGGGTTTAGAGCATCCAACAGGCTGCACTTGATCGGCAATGTTTAGATAGTTTAATCCTTTTCTCAGTCTTATTGCAGGATTCTCGATCGTGGGTAACCCCTCATTCACACTGCTTTAGACTCGCCAATCACCCCCTTGATCCGATCCTTAATGACGTAAAAGTTTGCTCAATTTTCCAGAAGTTCGATCAGTCGGTTAAACTAGCACTTAAGTTTGGGCGATATCAAGACGGAATCCACGGTTTTTACTGATGAATGACCCAGCCATGCACTCTTACCCAGCCATCGATAAAGTAGAGCTATCGATTCACATCGACTCAGAGCTACTTGAGCAGATTAAGCACTTGACAAACGACCCCAGCAAAATCGTCGAAGTGGCGATTCGGCAATGGTTACGCAGTGAGACTCATCGAGATGAAGAGTCTTCTCGGAGCTTTCAACGCAATCCTCCGGTGCCTCCTAGGGGCGAGTGGAACGACTAGCTAGAGTGTCGTCTTAGACACTTGTCGCCAGGTGCAAGCTTGATGGAAGCTAGAGTAGCGTGAGTTGGATGATCGAGTTTAGTTAAACCAAATGGTTTTTGGTGACTCTCTAGCTTTGTGAATTAGGTCTAAACCGATGCTCATCGCCTCAGTTCACTGTCAATTCTAGATTTTCTGGCTTTAGTGTTTTGGTTCTAGCTTTCAGTGAGATGGTTTCTTCTGTGACTTTTTCAAGCCTCCGATCGGACAATTCTCCCTCAAGCCCTGAGGTTTCGACTGATCTAGAGAGCGTTGCCGAGTGGGTGATGACTCAAGATGCAGCGGGAAACGTGCTGTCTTTTTATTGGCAAGATGCAGGTCACCCGCTAGAGCCTGAGCCAGCAGTGAGAAGTCTAGAGGCAGTTGCACCCGTTGCGATCGTGCCCTACTTAGAGCGACTCAACCGGGTGTTAGACAACCAGACTCCAGAGCAGTTTCGCTGCTTGTGTCGCTATCGCGATCAGACGGTGCTAGCTGAGTTGCTCATGAGTCCGATTTTGTCTCCTAGAGGGCAGGCTTCACTAGTAATTGTGACTGGGAAACACCTTCCTCACACACTGAATGAGCCGATCCCAGACGATTGTTCTCCGCCTGTGACGCTGGCTCCGCGCTCCGATCGCTACCAAAAACTTTTGACGCAAATTGCCTGGACGATTCGCCGCACCCTAGACCTATCCACCATTTGGCAGCAGACTGTTGACGGGCTTGGCAAAGCCTTGGGCGTGAGTCGATGTGTAATCTGTCCGTTTGCGGCCCTGAGTTCTGAGATTGAAGTGGTCGCCGAATATCGTCAAGCATCGTTAGAATCGCTCTTGGGCATGAAGTTTTCTCTAGCCGACGATGCAGATTTGCGGAAGGTTGTGGCCACGCTAAACCCTTTGAGTGCGGCTCCGGTGATCGACCGCAGCCAAACCATCTGCGCGACGAGCGATCTGGCAGAGCGCGAGCGGTTGCCTCAAACTCGGCTGATGGTGGCAACGTTTTATCAAGAGCAACCCAATGGCGTAATTGTGCTTTATCAGTGCGATCGTACCCGATCGTGGACTTCAGCCGAAATTGAGTTTATGCAAGAGCTAGCCGATCAGGTGGGCACCGCGATCGCTCACGCTTCTCTCTTTGCCGAGAGTCAAAATCTGGCGATCGAGCTTCAGCGAGTCAACAGCAATCTGCTGCAAAAACACCGGGAACTTGAAGAAGCTCGTCATCAAGCAGAGGAAGCATCTCGTCTCAAAAGCGAATTTTTAGCCAACACTTCTCACGAGTTGCGAACGCCGCTCAACGGCATGATTGGCTTTCTCAAGCTGATTCTTGACGGCATGGCAGACGACCCCGAAGAGCAACGAGAGTTTACTCAAGAAGCCCACAACTCGGCTCTGCATTTAGGCGATATTCTTGAAGACGTGTTGGACATTGCCAAGATCGAAGCTGGAAAAATGCAGATTGATCTCAGCCACGTCAAACTTGATGAAGTCTTGGGCGATGTTGAAAAGTTTGCCAGCACGCAGCAAAAAAATCTCAGCTTTGAGATTCATAAACCGTCAACTTACGACGAGATTATTCTCTATGCTAACTACCAGCGTCTAAAACAAGTGATGCTGAACCTGGTCAACAACGCGATCAAGTTCACCCACGAGGGCGGCATCACAATCACGGTAGAAGTCGTCAAAAAACGAGTCGTGGTTCAAGACCGAGAGCTTCCGGGCATGGTGAAAGTGCGGGTTGCTGACACCGGAATTGGGGTTTCGTTAGAGAAGCAAGACAAGCTGTTTCAGTCGTTTAGTCAGGTTGATGGCTCTCTGACCCGGCAATATGGCGGCACTGGACTAGGACTGGCGATCTCTCAGCGACTCGTAGAAGCGATGGGCGGCGTAGTCAACTTTTATAGCATGGGTGAGGGATTAGGCTCGACGGTCACGTTCACCGTTCCCCTCGCTCAAGAACCTGTAATGATGTTAGGCTGACGCTCGATTTCTCCGCAATTGCCCCTAAACTCCTTAAACTAGAGAAGGAGATTAAGGAGCGTTTCATGACAGAACCAATGGAAGCTCGCGAACTGTTTCGTGCTGCTTATGAAAACCGCTATACCTGGGACAAAGACTTTCCGGGCTATACGATGGATGTCACCTATAAAAAAGGCGACGACGTTTACACTGCCAAGGCTCGCATCGACGGAAGTATGAAGGCTGAAGTCTCTGATATTGACGATGAAGAAGTCAAGAAAGAGATTCACGGGCAACTGTGGGAAACCTCGATTCATCGGGTTCGCCGCACCTTTGAAGAAACCCACAGCAAGAACGTCTTCACCCTAGGGGAAACCGACGAGACGGGGGCTGTTGAGATTTTGGTTAAAGGAACGGCGATGGGCGATCGCTACAAGGTTCACAACAATGAAGTGAGTCTTGTGCACCGTCACATTCGCGATATTGTGGTCACCATCCACACGTTTAGCAGTCACGACACGGGCGAAGGCTATCTTTCTGAGCGCTATGACTCAGTTTATAGCGATCCCCAAACGGGCGAGGCGAAAGGTGGCAAAAGTGATTTTGAAGATCACTACGAAAAAGTGGGCAACTACTACATCTTGACCAAGCGCGTGATCCGCACTGAGCAAGATGGTCAGATCCAAACGAGTGAGTTTGGGTTCTCTAATGTGAAACTCTTAGAGCCAGCCTTGGTCTAGAAGATTTGAGAGTTTGAGGCCCGATCGCGTCAGGTTCTCAAACTCCAAGCTCAGCCGCTACGATCGAGATCAACCAGCCTAAACTACAGTCCCAAAGGTGAACTATGTCTCAAACGCTAACCCTGACTCCAGAAAACGTTGAAACCGTGCTGGATGAACTGCGGCCCTATCTCATGGCAGATGGCGGCAACGTCGAGCTAGTCGAGTTAGACGGCCCGATCGTCAAGCTCAGACTTCAAGGAGCGTGCGGTTCTTGCCCCAGTTCGGCGATGACCCTCAAGATGGGGATCGAGCGTCGTCTGCGCGAATTCATCCCTGAAATTGAAGAAGTCGAGCAAGTTATGTAGCAGATTTGAGTTTTGAGGGGTGAGTTTTGATCTACCTTAGAACACATCACTCAAAACTCACGCCCCAATTCTTATGTCACATCCTCTGCACGTCGCCTTCATCTGGCACCAGCACCAGCCCCTTTATAAGAGTCGAGGCGGTGAGGGTTCTAGCACTTCAGAAGGAAAATATCGTCTGCCTTGGGTGCGCCTACACGGGACGAAAGATTATCTAGACCTGGTGCTATTGCTAGAGCAGTATCCCAAGCTGCACCAGACCGTTAACTTAGTCCCCTCGCTGATTCTTCAGATTGAGGATTATGTGGCAGGAACGGCGATCGACCCCTATCTGGCGCTGACGCTAACCCCGATCGAGCAACTCAACTCTGACCAAAAAGCGTTCATCGTCGAGCATTTCTTTGATGCTAATCACCACACTCTGATTGACCCCCATCCTCGCTACGCAGAACTCTATGGGCAACGTCAAGATCGAGGTCGAGACTGGTGTAAAGAAAACTGGAACGCTCATGACTATAGCGATCTGCTGGCGTGGCATAACCTGGCGTGGATTGATCCCCTCTTTTGGAGTGATCCTGAAGTGGCAGGCTGGCTAGAAAAAGGCAAAGGGTTTAGTCTGAGCGATCGCCAGCAAATCATTTCTAAGCATCGAGAAATTCTCAGCCGCATTGTGCCGCAGCATCGCAAAATGCAGGAGAGCGGACAGCTTGAGGTGATCACATCGCCCTACACGCACCCGATTTTGCCGCTGCTGGCAGACACCAACGCGGGTCGGGTGGCCGTGCCTCAGATGGCGCTACCTGAGCGACGGTTTCAGTTTGCCGAAGATATTCCGCGTCACCTTAGACGAGCCTGGCAGATGTATGAAGAGAGGTTTGGGCAAGCGCCGCGGGGGCTGTGGCCGTCTGAGCAGTCGGTGAGTCCAGAGATTTTGCCCTATGTGGCTAAAGAAGGGTTTAAGTGGCTCTGCTCTGATGAAGCCGTTTTGGGTTGGTCGCTTAAGCACTTCTTTAATCGCGATGAGACGGGCACGGTTTACGATCCTGAAATGCTCTACCGTCCCTATCGCTTGCAGACTCCGGCGGGCGATTTGGCGATCGTGTTTCGAGATCACCGCTTGTCTGACTTAATCGGCTTTACCTACAGCGCGATGGAGCCAAAACGAGCCGCGTCTGATCTGGTGGGGCATTTAGAAGCGATCGCCCGATCGCTCAAGCAGCGCAACGGCAACGGGACAACGTTAGAGCAACCGTGGTTAGTGACGATCGCCCTAGATGGCGAAAACTGCTGGGAGTTCTACCCTCAAGATGGCAAGCCATTTTTAGAGGCTCTCTATCAAACTCTGAGCAATCATTCCGACTTGAAGCTAGTCACCGTTTCTGAGTTTACTGAGCAGTTTCCGCCTACGGAGATCATTCCTGCTGACCAGTTACACAGCGGCTCTTGGGTTGATGGCAGTTTCACAACGTGGATCGGCGACCCCGCCAAAAATCGCGCTTGGGATTTGCTGACCACAGCTCGTCAAGTGTTAGCCAATCACCCCGAAGCGACCGAAGCCGCCAACCCCCAAGCCTGGGAAGCGCTCTATGCTGCCGAAGGCTCTGACTGGTTTTGGTGGTTTGGTGAAGGGCATTCGTCTAACCAAGATGCCATGTTTGACCAGCTTTTTCGAGAGCATTTAGCGGCTCTTTATCAAGCGCTAGACGAGCCGATTCCTGATAACGTGCGCCGTCCGGTTGAGGTGCACGCCCAACAGGGTGACCATGCACCCCAAGGGTTTATTCACCCGGTCGTAGATGGCCGCGGCGACGAACAAGACTGGGATAAAGCAGGACGCATTGAGGTCGGGGGCGCACGGGGCACAATGCACCAAAGCAGCGAGATTCAACGGCTTTGGTATGGGCTAGATCACATTAATTTCTACCTGCGTCTTGACTTTAGGGCAGGCGTGCGACCGGGGATCGATTGTCCGCCAGAGTTAAATCTATTCTGGTTTTATGCCGATCGCTCAATGCGAAACAGCCCGATTCCCCTGGTCGATCTGCCAGATGAAGCGCCGTTGAACTATCAGTTTCATCACCATTTGGGCGTTAATCTGCTGACCCAAACTGTTTGGCTTCAAGAAGCGGCCGATGATTTTCGCTGGTCATCTCGTGCGACTCGCGCTCAAATCGGCCTCGATAAATGTCTAGAAATCAGCATTCCTTGGGCCGATCTGCAAGTGCACCCTGACTATGCGCTGCGGATGGTTGCGGTGTTGTCGGATGGCGGACGCTATCGCCAATATCTGCCAGAGAATGCCCTGATCCCCATTTCGGTTCCTTAATGCAAAGACCTCCCACTTCTCAAGCAGTCGGAGGTCTGAACGAGGAGTTTTTCACCGCATCCTCTCGTCTGCGCGGTATCCTAAGGGATGGCGAAACCCATTTCAATCGAGAAAGATCTGTGCTTGACCTGAAGCTAATCCGCGAAAATCCAGAATTTGTTCAAGAGAAACTCAGCCAGCGTAACGGCAGCTATGACATTCAGCCGATCGTGCAGTTTGACCAACAGCAGCGAGAAATTGAGAAGACCCGATCGAGCCTCCAAGCCCGCAGCAATGAGATTGGCAAATTAGTCGGACAGCAGATCAAATCAGGCAGCGATCCCAATAGCGCCGAAATTCAAACCCTGCGTGATGAAGGCAACCAGATCAAAGCCGAGTTGAGTGAGTTAGAGCCACGAGAAAAAGATCTGAAGGCTCAGATTGAGACGCTCTTGCTGACGCTGCCAAACTTGCCGAGTCAGTCAACCCCGATCGGGAAAGATGAAACCGAAAATGTCGAAGTGCGGCGGTGGGGCGATGAATTCAAACCGCAGGGTGAAAGTTTTCTGCCTCACTATGAGATTGGCGAAAAGCTAGGCATTTTGAACACCGAACGAGCCACAAAAGTCGCTCAAACTCGATTTGTGGCGCTATTTGGGGCAGGCGCTGCTCTAGAGCGGGCGTTGATTCAATTTATGCTCGATCGCCAAATTGCCGCAGGCTACCTTGAAGTTTCGCCGCCGTTTTTAATCAACACTCAATCGCTCACCGCAACCGGACAGTTGCCCAAATTCGCTGAAGAAAGCTTTAAGTGCAGTGACGACGATCTGTGGCTAGCGCCGACGGCTGAGGTGCCCGTCACTAATCTCTATCGAGATGATGTGCTGTCGTCAGACAGTTTGCCGATTTATCACTGTGCCTATACGCCTTGCTTTCGGCGTGAGGCGGGCAGCTATGGCAGAGACACTCGCGGGCTGATTCGGTTGCACCAGTTTAATAAAGTGGAGCTGGTCAAGATTGTTCACCCCACCACCTCTGAGCAAGAACATCAGGCGCTTGTGAAAAATGCCGAAGCGATTCTGGAGGCGCTGAAATTGCCCTATCGCACGATCGAGCTTTGCACCGGAGATTTGGGCTTTGGGGCTGCAAAATGCTATGACCTAGAGGTTTGGTTGCCTTCAACGGCCACCTATCGCGAGATTTCGAGTTGCTCAAACTTTTTCGATTTTCAGGCTCGACGCGGCAACATTCGCTTTAAAGAAGCTGGGCAAAAAGGGACGCAATTTGTCCATACGCTCAACGGGTCAGGGTTAGCGGTCGGTCGGACTATGGCGGCCGTTTTAGAAAACTATCAGCAGCCCGACGGTAGCGTTCGTCTCCCAGAGGTGTTGCAGCCTTATCTAAAGCGCGAAACCCTTTGATCCCGTTCTCCTTCTTTGGATCAATTTTGGAGTGAAGTTTTGTGACGACTCAGCTTGCGCTCTAGAATAGAGAGATGTCTTCATCGGAGCTTACAGGTCTGAGCCTATGTCAGTTTTGGCTGTTGTTGCCCTTCTCGCAGTTCTGATCTTTGTGCATGAACTGGGTCACTTCCTGGCTGCACGACTCCAGGGTATTTATGCAAATCGTTTCTCGATCGGGTTTGGCCCTATTTTGTGGAAATATCAGGGATCACAAACCGAATATGCCCTGCGTGCCTTGCCCCTAGGCGGCTTTGTGGGTTTTCCTGATGACGATCCCGATAGCAAAATTCCGCCTAATGACCCCAATCTGCTGCGAAATCGTCCTGTTTTAGATCGAGCGATCGTGATCAGTGCGGGCGTAGTCTCTAATCTTTTGTTTGCCTATCTGGTGCTGGTGACGCAACTCGCGATCGTGGGGTTGCCCACCAGTTTTAACTATCAAGCAGGTGTGATTGTGCCGCAAGTGGTGACTAAAGATGCGGTCGCTGCCCAAGCGGGGGTCAAAGAAGGCGACTTGATTGTCGCGGTCAATGGTCAGACTCTAGAGGCTTCGGCGAAGGCAACCGAGGCGTTGCGCCGAGCGATCGAGTCTAGCCCTGGCAAGCCCATTCAGCTACAGATTCAGCGGCAAGGAGAGGCCGTCTCGCTAACCCTGACCCCCAAAGCCGATGATCAAGGCAAAGGCCGGATTGGCGTGCAGCTTCGCCCCAATGGTCAAACAGTCTACCAGCGTCCGAGCAATCTTTTGAGCATTTTTGGCATCGCGGCCGAAGAGTTTCAGCGTATTGTCGTGCTGACAGTGCAGGGATTTGGACAATTGATCAGCAACTTTAGCAAAACCGCAGAGCAGGTGGCCGGCCCGGTGGCGATCGTGGCGACGGGTGCCAAAATCGCTCAATCCGATTCTGCTAGCTTGTTTAATTTTGCGGCTCTGATCAGCATTAACCTAGCTGTTATCAACATTTTGCCTTTGCCTGCTTTAGATGGAGGGCAACTCGCCTTTCTGCTCATTGAGGGCATCAGTGGAAAACCTTTGCCAAGCCGCATTCAAGATGGCGTAATGCAAACTGGATTGGTGCTGCTGCTGGGCTTGGGTGTTTTTCTGATCATTCGAGACACCGTTAATCTGATTCCCCAATAGTGAGCATCACGCGCAAGATTTCTGCCAAAAAACAGCGGGCATTGGAGATTCTGATTCGTCTCAAGCGTCTCTACCCCCAAGCTCCGTGCACGTTGGATTATGAAACGCCCGTTCAATTAATGGTGGCGACGATCTTGTCGGCTCAGTGCACTGACGCGAGAGTTAACTTAGTGACCCCAGAGTTATTTCGCAGATTTCCCGATGCGACGGCTCTGGCGGGTGCAGACTTGACAGAGCTTGAAAATCTGGTGCGCTCTACGGGGTTTTATCGCAACAAAGCGAAGAACATCCAGGCGGCGTGTCAGATGATCATGACTGAGTTTAAGGGTCAAGTGCCGAGAACGATGGAAGATTTGCTCAAGCTTCCGGGGGTGGCGCGCAAAACGGCTAACGTCGTCTCTGCTCACGCCTACGGTGTAAATCTGGGGGTCACGGTCGATACGCACGTTAAGCGATTAACCTACCGACTCGGACTGACCAAAAACACTGATCCCGTCAAAGTCGAGCGAGATTTGATCAAGCTGATTCCTCAACCTGACTGGGAAAATTGGTCAATTCGGATTATCTATCACGGTCGCGCAACCTGCATGGCTCGAAATCCACAGTGCGATCGCTGTGAGCTTGCCGACCTCTGTCCGTCTGCAAACCTATCTAAAAAGCCAACTCTAGAAGCCGATAGCCTAGTAAAGCCATTTGTGTAAGGGCATGGCACTGCCGTGCCCATTATCTTGGCAGATAACTAACATTCTTTAATCTGCGACCTTCGTGAGCGCGATCGTGCAACAATCTCAAATCTAGTTCTCCACTCGCCCGATCAATTCGGTAGAATGAGAGGCACTGTCTTTTAAAAGGGTCAAAAATCTTCATGGCTAAGAAGAGCATGATTGAGCGGGCTAAAAAACGCCAAGAAACGGTGGAAAAATATGCCGAACAGCGAGCAGAGCTAAAAGAGCAGTTTGCAAAAGCGACTACTCAGCAGCAAAAGCTGGCAATCCATCGTCAAATTCAGCAGTTGCCTCGCAACAGTGCTCGTGTGCGAGTGCGGAAGATTTGCTGGGTTACGGGTCGGTCTAGAGGTGTCTATAGCGACTTTGGTCTATCTCGCCACGTCTTTCGCGAAATGGCGCACCAGGGGCTTTTGCCAGGCGTGGTCAAGTCAAGCTGGTAACCAAGGTTTGAGTTACGAATTTTGAGTTTTGAGTTAGAAATGCTGGTTGACTCAACGCTCAAAATTCAGTGCTCAAGGCTTTCTTAGGATTTTTTACTGTCCACAGCAGCGATCGATACCCAAACTATCCAGCAGAATATCGCTGACGGCATTGGCGACCGCAAACTCGCTGTAGAAACTTTGGGAAAAATCAAAGGCTTGCATTTCTGAAATGATCGCCAGCACTAAGGAACCTAAGTCGTTCTCATCCTCCATGCGCTGCCGCACATAAATCTGGGCTGCTCGTTGCGCGATCGTGTGATTGATCGCTTCGGGCAAAAACTCTTGATCCAGCCATTTGTGTAGGTTTTGCTGGAGCCACTCTCCCTCCTGAACTGGGTTGGTGGCAGCAGGTAGCGTGATCGGTGGGATGGGTTCAACCATTGGCTAGGACACCTGCAACGATCGACGAAGAAACTATCCAAATATACACTCATCGGTTTGTCATTGGTCACTCTCGCAACTCATCGCAAATGACCCTTATGCAAATCGATGTGCCGTCCATTGTCGAAGGCTATGCCCAGGGTTATTTTTTAATGGCCGATGAGTCGGGGCAGACTTTAGACTGGTATTCGAGCCGAGAACGGACGCTGATTCCGCTAGACGATCGGTTTCGCTATCCCCGATCGCTGCAACGAGTTCTCAATCAAGATCGCTTCACGGTGGCGGTAAATCGAGATTTTGAAGCCGTGGTGGAGGGATGCTCCGATCGCGAAACAACCTGGATTTCTGAGGAGCTTAAACAAGTCTATTGGGCGCTGCATCAAGCGGGATGGGCCCACAGTTTTGAGACCTGGCAAGGCGATCAACTGGCGGGCGGCATCTTGGGGATTGTGATTCGCGGCGCTTTTATTGGGGAGTCGATGTTTTTTAACATTCCAGATGGCTCTAAGGTGGCCATGGTCAAACTGGTCGAGCGACTGCGAACCCAAAAGTTTGTGCTGTTTGATGCTCAGATGACAAACCCACACCTAGAGCGATTTGGATCTTATGTCATTTCCAATCGAGACTATAAGGATCTGTTGAGACAAGCTTTAGACTGCGACTGTTCCCTTGAGCAGATATAGCTCTAAGTTGGGTTGCATTAACTTTCATCACTCGTCTCCTCCGGCTCCTCAACCTTTTCCAAAGCCGAAATCTAGTCAGAGTAAAGACTTTGTAGCCCTGTGCGTTTAACTTCTAAAGCTTGCTTTTTAGCAGACGCTCTTAACAAGTTGCCGAATTGGAATTTGAATCATAAACTCGGTTCCCGCCCCAGGACTAGAACTGCACTTCAGATGACCGCCATGTTTTTCAGTAATGATTTGATGGCTGATAGACATTCCCATCCCTGTTCCCTTGCCTACGGGTTTTGTTGTAAAGAATGGATTGAAAATACGTTGCTGAACTGTTTCAGGCATCCCCCCTCCATTGTCGGCGATCGCAATTTCTATCCATTCAGCCTTGACCACCGATGTACGAACCGTAATCTGGTTAGGCTTGGCTTCAATCTCCTGATAAGTGCGTTTCGCATTACTTTCCTCTAATGCGTCGATCGCGTTTGCCAAAATGTTCATCAGCACCTGATTTAACGGGCCGGGATAGCATTCTACTGGCGGTAGATCGCCATAGTCTTTAATTAACTGAATCTCTGGACGATCTGACCGCGCTTTGAGGCGATGTTGCAAGATTAGCAATGTGCTGTCAATGCCTTCGTGAAGATCGACTTCTTTAAAGTCGGCTTCATCTAGGCGAGAAAAGTTGCGTAAACCCAACACGATCTGACAGATACGATCGGTGCCAATTTTCATGGAGTCGAGCGTTTTGATCAGATCGTTCTGCAAAAATCCCAGATCGACCGCTGCAACCTCAGCTTGAATTTCGAGTACGGGGTTTGGATAATACTTCTCGTAAAGTTGGATCAGATTCAGCAGATCTTGAGAATACTCTCGCACATGGATGAGATTACCGTGAATGAAGTTAACAGGATTGTTGATTTCATGGGCAACGCCTGCCACCAACTGTCCTAAACTCGACATTTTTTCCGCCTGCACCAGTTGCGTTTGCGTCCACTGCAAATCAGTCAGGGTTCGTTCAACTTCTTCTCGTGCTTCGGTGATGGCGGCAATCTGGGGCAGACTTGTCCAGCACGCGATCGCCACCCCTACAAAGGCAATGGTGATCAGCAAAATGCTAAACAACGCCATGTGGCTACCCGTGCCGTGGCGTTCAAGTCCCGCTCTCACTAACCAGCCAATGCTAACTGCACCACACACTAAGAGGATCAGAATCGTCACTTGCAAGGCGATCCAATCAGCTTTAGGCGCACGAAGTGGCTGGCGATCGCGCTGTAGCCACCAACTTAGATCGAACGGCGCAAAGTGCAGACGAGGTAGCCACACTGCTGCCATCCCAACAGCCAACGGCAACAGTAAGCCAATCAATAAATCTTGCCAGCCCCACGCCAACCCGCCGACTATCAAAACAGCAGCCTCCATTCCAAAGAAGCCGAGTGATAACCAAGACCACCGGGTTTCGGGTCGTTTGCGGCAGACCCATAATCCCCAGTGAATCGCCATCATAGAGGTTAGGTAGCCTGTTCCTGTGACCATCACCACATGGGCAACATCTCCCCACACCAGGCAAAGCAGACTCAGCAATAGCGTAAAAATTAAGCTGGGTTCGAGCACACCCCGGCGCGAAACGGCAGAAAATATGGGGGGCAGATAGCCATCTTTTGCCAATTGATACAAGATGCGAGGGCAGTTAGAAACGGCTGTTGCAGAACTTAGTAAACAACCAGACGTAATCAAAAAGGTCACGAGTGCGGGAGTGAGAACACCCCAGAACGGCTGGGCTGCTGCAACTAGATTGAGGTAAGCACTATCTCCTAATCCAACGTCGGTCGCCAACCGCATGACCACCCAAGACCCCGCGAAATAGACGATCGGAATGAATCCGGCCGTGACGCTTAAACACCGTAGCGTTGCAGTAGGTTTACGACTATCGGCCACAAACGAAGAAGCCGTCTCACAGCCATAAACGGCATAGACAGCGATAAAGAACCACTTCATCCAATCGATGGCGGCAATGCCCGACCAAGTGTCTGGCAGCAAACCGGGGCTAGTCGGGGCAAGACTGAGCCAGCCGATACCCTGTAGGCAAAAGGTGACGAGAAACCCGATCGCTGGAAACACAAAAAAGGTATGCAAAATGCCCAACGTCCGCGTGCCGCTAAATGCAACAATAAAGGGCAAAATAGCAAAGCCAATGCGGAGTGGCATGATTGGGCAAGCAATGCCTAATGGCTCCAAATTTTCCTGAATTAAGTCAGTCAAGATGATGGCATTCATCGGCGGCACAGAAGCCCAGCCCAACAGGTAGCCGATCGCACCATAGCGAGCTACATTTGGAAAGCGCTGAAGCAAGCGAGTTGTGTAGTTAGGGGTACCGCCAGCAACGTCTGGAAAATACGTTCCTAAGCGTTTGACTTGCAGATTCAGCAACATTCCCACGATCGTTCCAGGTAGCCAAACCCAGATGGCTTGAGATCCCAAAGCGGCGTGCATTGCAGGCGCAGTGCCTAACCACAAAAGCAACCCGCTAAACCCAAACCCCCAAGCTTCGAGTGAAGTTAAGCTGCGGGGAAGTGAGAAAGCAGGAAGCGATGGCTGATTCATTCGTGTTTAGAGAAAGAGAGCTATTATCTCTGCCAATATTCCCTAAGGCACGGATTGATAACCACCTCTAAACACCTTTCTGCGGCAGTGCTATTTAGAGAAGGACGTAGAAAAATAGACGTTTTAGTGGGGAAAGAAGCAGCGCTCAAGAAGCGAATGTTTCGGCAATTGCTCTTGACTGCCTTGTTTCTTTCTAGCCTTCTCAAAACACCACTCCCGTTTTGGGACTGATCGCTACAGGAACGCCTTTACGGCTGCTTTTCGATGATGCCACCGCCCAGCAACACCTCTCCGTCATACCAAACGGCGGCTTGACCAGGCGTAATGCTGAACTGTGGATCATCAAACACAATTCTCACCCGAGAATTCTCGATCGGGATCACCATCGCCGGAACCGCAGACGATCGATAGCGAATCTGAACCTCAGCGTGAATGGGAGTCGTGGGTGCCGCGATCGAGACCCAATTGACGCGCTGCACCGTGCAACCGGGATCTTGAGCTTCAGAGCGATCGCCGACGATGACCCGATTGCGACCAGGGTCAAGTTCGAGCACATAAAGCGGCTCACTGTGGGCGATGCCCAGCCCTTTGCGCTGCCCGATCGTGTAGTGATGAACGCCTTCGTGTTGACCCAAAACAGCGCCCGATCGGTCTACGATGTCGCCCAGTTGCGGCGTGATGTATTTGTCGAGAAATGCCCGCATAGAGCCGTTTGCTTCTACCAGGCAGAGATCTTGGCTTTCGGGCTTGTCGGCCGTGTGCAGGCCATATTCAGCCGCGATTCGCCGCGTCTCGGTTTTGGGCTGTTCGCCTAGGGGAAACAGAACTTGCGAAAGAATATCTTGCTCTAAGTCATAGAGAAAATAGGACTGATCTTTAGTGCGATCGATGGCCCGCAGCAGTTGATAGCGTCCTGTTTGCTCGTCATAGCGAGTGCGGGCATAGTGACCTGTGGCGATCGTGGAGATGCCCAACTGCTCTCGCGCAAAATTTAACATCGGCGTAAACTTGACCGCCTTGTTGCACTGAGAACACGGCAGCGGCGTAATGCCGTCGCTATAGCCTGTGACCAAATAATCGATAATGTCAGCCTGAAAGCGATCGCGGCTGTCTACGATGTGGTGAGGAATGCCCAAAAACTCACAAAGCTTGGCAGCGTCTACCATGCCTTCTGAGCAACACTGACCTTTGCCCTTCATCAACCAAAGGGTCACGCCCACCACCTCATAGCCTTGATGATGCAGAGCGGCTGCGGCAACTGAGCTATCGACTCCGCCGGAGAGTCCTACCACAACTTTGTTCATGGACTGAGATATCAAAAACCAAATTCTCTTCTAGGCTAACACTTCAGGTGAGGTAGATTGATCCATAGCCCTTATTCGCAAGCGTGATGACTTCTTTTTCGACGATCCCCATTCGAGTGGGGCTGATAGGCACGGGGTATGCAGCCAAACTGCGGGCCGAAACGGTAAACGCAGACCCCAGAGCCAAGCTAGTAGGCGTGGCCGGGCATACGCCAGAAAAAACTCAGGAGTTTGGTCACGTTCACCAGACTCAATCGTTTAGTAGCTGGGCTGACTTGATTGGCAAACGAGCAGATTGATCTCGTGATCATCTCCGGCATCAATCGCGATCACGGTGCGATCGTGCAGGCGGCCCTCTCAGCCGGAAAACACGTCGTGGTCGAATATCCTCTAGCTCTCACGGTTGACGAAGCTGTGGGCGCGATCGCCCTAGCAAGCTCCCAAAACCTGTTGCTGCACGTCGAGCATATTGAATTGTTGGGCGGAGTGCACCAAGCTTTAATTCAGGCATTGCCTCAGATCGGCACTCCTGTTTATGCCCGCTATGTGACGATGACTCCTCAACATCCTGCGCCGCCCAAATGGACTTATCAGCCCGACCTGTTTGGGTTTCCTCTGATCGGGGCGCTGTCGCGGTTGCATCGCTTGACCCATGCCTTTGGTGAAGTCGCGATCGTCAGTTGTCAAAATCGCGAATGGCGAAAAACCCCTGACTCTGAGCACTATATAGCCTGTGTCTGTGCTGCCCAGCTTCGCTTTAAGAGTGGGTTAATCGCCGAAGTCGTCTATGGCAAAGGGGAAGCGGTTTGGCAGCCAGAGCGCAAATTAGAAGTGCAGGGCAGCCAAGGCGGATTGATTTTTGATGGAGATGGCGGCGTGTTGATCAACCACGAAGGAACTCGCCCGATCGAGGTGGCAGGTCGTCGGGGCATCTTTGCCAGAGACACAACTGCCGTGCTGGATCGCTTAATTGACGGCACGCGCCTTTATGTGTCCCCAGCCGACAGTTTGTATACCCTGAGAGTGGCGGATGCGGCCCGACGATCGGCAGAGACCGGACAATCTGTGTCCTTGTGATCAGACAGTCACTCAGTTCACCGACCTAGCTTATTGGGAATGCCGTCACACCCGCCCGGAATCGTGGCTCTCGTTTTGGAGCCACCCCAAGCACAGCAATAATAGCGCTGCTCTGGAGACAGGTCTTCAGCATTGGTAAAATCGGCATTTTCGACCACGGCTCCAGTGTGGGCACCCGTTTTATAGTTAGGTGGCTCAGTGCGGCTGCGGGGCGAAGCGGCTTCGGCACTGCCATAAAAAAGCCGCACGCCGTTGAAGTCTGCGCCTTTGAGATTGGCGTTGAGGAGAATCGTTCGGGCGAGATTAGACTTGACCAGATCACAGCGATCGAGGTTTGCCCGAATCAAGTTAGCCTCGCTCAAATCTGTCCAGCGCAGGTCGGTGCCCGATAAATTGGCCGCCGCCAACATTACCCCAATATCAATGACTCTAACCCCGTGACTTCGGTCTTCAGCATAGCCGCCAGAGCCATCAAGAATGGCCCGACCGAGGCGACGATCGCGCTTTAAAGGGGTGAGCAATTTAGCTCTAGATAGAAACCGTAAAATCTTGGCTTTGCCTGCGCCATCCACACTGCTGAGAATGGCGGCAGTTCGGCCTTCGGCGATCGCGCGTTCTTGCGGCCAGTCTTCTAACAACCCTTCGTCATCTAAAATCAGGTCTGAGATGCCTTGAAAGTAGGTGTCGATCGTCTGCTGCTGAGTAATTGTGTTTTGCTGAATCGTCAGATCTTTAGAGATCACATACTGCCGCCAGGCAATATAAACCGCCAAAATCGCGATAAAAATTTGCCCTAGCGCGCCAAACACCTCACCGAGGGCCCCGATCGCGTTCCAGTCTACTTGCTTGTACCAGATCATTAGAGTGGTGCCAAAGCCTGCAAGCTTGAGCAAGCCAACGATCGCTAGCGCTAGCCCAGCGGCGGCAATCGCAACGGATTGTTCTAGCCCGGCACCGAGTTCTGCCAGGATGGGCTGCAAGATTGGAAACAGAATTCGTAATGACAAGAGCAACGCCACGATCGAGCCAGATAACACTAGCCAAAAACTGTTGATGAACAGTCCGATCATCACTATGATGATTGCGACTAGTATGATCAGAGAAATGGCCGGACGAATAGCTGACAGTCGAGACGAGTCACTTGACGGAATGCCCACTCCGGGAAACGCAGCCGCATTTTTTTCTCTCAAAACCTCAGCCTTAGAGGGCGGCTGAAACTTTGGAGCAGAATCAGATCCACTGTTGCCCCCGGTTCCATTGTTGGCGTGGGGTTGGTCGGATGCAGGCGGCAAATTGGGGTCGAGGGTCATGCCTAATCTAGAAACCGCAGACTTGAGGGAATATGCCCTATCGTACCTGCTTCTCTCGACTTGCAGAGACTTTTCCAGAGTCGTGATCCGCTCGTGATTATGAATGATGGAGAAATGCTTTGACCGGAAACTTGACAAACTCTGGAGCCGTATAGCGCTCTGATAGGTTGATGCCCGCCGCCGTTTTGATTAAGTAAAGGACATAGAGACTGAGAAGAACCAGCAGCGATCGCTTGGCAAACAGCATAGGCTTTGTCGGTCAACAACACCCGCAACTCTAAGCCAGCCCTTTTGCTTATCTGTGAACGGGAAGCGTCAGGGGTATGTCACCCGATCCACAAACCCGGCATGAGCGCGGCCCCTGAAAAAAAGAATTTTAGTGCAAACCAGACGATATAGAGTTTAATGTTGTGTGATTTGCATCATAGCGATCGATCGAGGTTAGCTCAGATTTTGCACCTCTTGGGAGTCCCAACCCCAGCGTTGGGGAGCTACGAGTCTAGTCATCCAAACCAGTCATGCGGGGTTGTATCTTGGTCGTTTTGAGTTGCGTGTGGGAGTTTTAGATATGAGTTATGCGGGCGAGTCTGATCACCCTTCTGTGTTAGAACTGGCCCGATCGGGCAATTTTCGAGCCATTGCCTATTGGCTAAATGTGTTGCTCTTGCCCCATCACCTTTATGCAAAAGTCGAGGCCGCTCCTCAGTCTGGCTGTTTGCAGGTGCTCGTTGAGTTTCACCCATCGCCCGATCGTGATGCCAAGTCACCCCAGTTTCGCAGCCGCTTAGTGCGGTTTATCTGTCATCACCTCTGGAAGCTCGATTCTGACGTGATTGAAGGGGTGCAGGTCGCGGGACGCTTGATCGGCACTCCGCAAGTGCTCTGGCGGCAGTCAGTTAGGGTGTTGTCTCCGGCGAGACGCGTCAAACTAGGGCTGCCACCAAAATCAACCCCTTCAACCCTTCGCAAAACCAGCCAGATTCAGTCCCAAGTGCAGCAGGCGGCTCGTCAAAAAGTGCAGTTTAGGGCGCTACGATCGCTCTTGCTCACAGGCACCACCGCCGCCGCTTTCATCATGGGATGCTGGCTAGGCTATAGCGATGCCCCCACCGATCAAACTACCGCCTCAGCGTCTCCGGCGGCCACGGCTCTGACTCGCTCTGACACGGTTTTGACGGCGTTGGGCAATGTCTCAGTTGAGAAACCGCCCGTGCAGAATGCTGCCGATCCCACTGTGACGCTGATGTTTGGGGGAGATGTCACCCTCACTGATGCTTACACCGATCTGGTGGGCAGTGACCAGCAGTGGGCATTCTCAGCCATGGGCGAAGTGCGTCAGGCAGACGTGGCGATGGTGAATCTAGAAGCGCCTTTTACCACCGCAACTACGCCCCTAGCAGATAAGTCCTTTAACTTCAAAGTCGATCCGGCGAATGTGCAAGCGTTGAAAAATGGCGGCATTGATCTCGTGACGCTGGCTAATAATCACGCGATGGACTATCAGGCGGCTGGGTTAGACGAGACGATCAAAACCCTCGATCAAGCGGGCATTCATCACATTGGGGCCGGGCGCACGATCGAAGAAGCCCGCCGCCCAGAAATTCTCGATGTCAAGGGGCAGCGCATCGCCTATTTGGGCTATTACGACGGCGAATTTCAGGCGGCTGGGGCAGGTGTGGCAGGGACGAATTCGCGTCAAAACGATCGGGTCGCGGCCGATATCAAAGCGATTCGCGGTCAAGTCGATTGGGTCGTGGTCAACTATCACTGGGGCGAAGAGTTAGCGAAATATCCCGGTGATTATCAGATGGATCTGGCGCGCTTTACGATCGACCAGGGGGCCGATCTCGTGGTTGGGCATCATCCCCACGTTTTGCAAGGGGCCGAAATCTATAAAGGCCGCCCGATCGTGTATTCGCTGGGCAATTTTATCTTTGGCGGCAAATCGGTGAGTGATTATGACACCGCCGTGCTCAAAGTCGCACTCAAAGACAAACAGATGAAAGTCGAGTTTGTGCCCGTTGAGGTGAAAGGGTTTCAGCCCAGGGTGGTGAGTGGCGATCGCGGCACCGAGATTTTGCACCAGATCGAAAACGTCTCAGACATCTTTCACGAACCCATGAAGTCGCCTGTGGTGCTAGATGCTCAATCCAACACGACGGTGAGCGCTCCGAGTGCCCCAGCGGTCAGTCCTTCAGGGGTGCCGACTCCTGCAACTGAGCCGACGACTCTTGCGCCCAGTCCTATAGAGTCGCCGATTCAGCAAGCTCCAACTCTGCCTGCTGCGCCGACTCCGGCTGCGGTGCCGTCGCCTGATGCGGGCACGCCGATCACGCCGCCAAGTGTTGGGGCTGATAAACCTGCTCCCACACCTTGGAAAAACGATTCGTTTATCTCGGCTCCTAGCCCTAGCCCATCTCACGAGGCTTCCCCGACCCCGACTATGCCCCCTGATCAGCAGGGAGATGCGGCTTCACCCGCGATCGAGGCGGCTCCGGCGATCGCGCCCAGCCCGGCCAATAGCCTAGAGCCACTGCGGAAGCGATATGCCAAAACTCCTACCGCTACAGAGATTGCTGCGGCAATTTCGCCATCCAGAGAGTAGAGCACAATACTCATTTGTGCTCTGGTGACCTGTTAATCTATAGCCTATTGATTCATCTGGGATGGTGCCTGTGTTTACGATCGTGTTTCGTCGTCAGCAATATGACACGTATATTCTGACTGACCAGGCTGCACAGTCACGGCTAGAAGTGGTGCCCGATCGGGGTGGCATTATCACTAGCTGGCAGGTGCAGGGGCGAGAATTGCTCTATATGGATACGGCACGGTTTGCTGATCCGGGCTTGTCGGTGCGCGGGGGCATTCCGATTCTGTTTCCGATCTGCGGCAATCTGCCAGACAACACCTACACGCATAACGGGCAGTCTTACACGCTCAAGCAGCATGGGTTTGCGCGAGAGATGCCTTGGGAGGTGCTCGATCGGGTGACGCAAGATCAGGTGAGTCTAACCTTGGGGCTATCGAGCACTGATCAGACTCGGGCCGTCTATCCGTTTGATTTTCAGCTTGAGTTTACCTACACGCTGCAAGGGCAGACGCTCTCGATTCATCAGCGTTATATCAATCGGTCTAGCGAAAGGATGCCGTTTTCGATCGGGTTTCACCCCTATTTTTTGGTGTTAGATAAAAATCAATTGCGATTTGAGATTCCTTCAACTGAGGCGTTAGATCAGCAGTCTAAGGATGTGCAGCCATTTTTTAACACGTTTGACTTCGATCGACCTGAAATCGATTGGGCCTTTCCGCAGTTAGGTTGTCAGGTGGCGAGTGGCTCAGATCTGAGTCGTCACACTCGTCTGAGTCTTAGCTATGGCCCTGAGTTTTCGGCCCTGGTTTTTTGGACGCTGAAGGGCAAAGATTTTTATTGTTTAGAACCCTGGAGCGCGCTTCGGAATGCTTTAAACACGGGCGATCGCTTGTTTTATCTCGACCCTGGAGCCACGCTAGAAACTGAAGTGAGCTTAACGGTAGAGTTTACCTAGTGCAAATCTGCATCCCAGACGGCGACGTAGATGCGATCGCGGCTGTTGCGCTCGATCACGCCTTTTAAGTCACCTTGCTGAAAGCGATAGTGATCAGACTGCCGCTGATAGACGCGCTGAAGCCCTGACATCACCTCGGCGGGCGCTTGGCTGCCCAACATGCCGTTAACCGTGACTTGCAGGAGTAGCTCATCGATCGAGGGAGCAAAGGAGGCCTCGGTTTGACGGACTCTATGAGAGGCGCGATCGTAGCTATAGGCCAGGGTCACCCGATCGGGAATGACTTCGTAGAGGTCGCTGCGAGTGTTAGCCCAATAGCCTGTCTTAGTGGTAGTGGGTTCGCCCAGGGTGGCTTTGATCTCAGACTCAGAGGTGCCTGTCGGAAAACCAGGGATTCTAGACGGAAGTTGCCCGAAGGATAATAAGGGAAGATCTTTTTTGGGCGGCTGAGGCGGTTGGTTGAGCGGAGTTGGCTCTGACGTTGGAGACGGGGTGGGCGAGATCGTGGCCTTAGCGATTGGTGACGGCTGCGGGGACGCAGAAACGGTGGGCAGAGGTGACGGATCGGGGAGGGGCACGATCCCTGGGTCAGAAGCTGTGACGACCGGCGTTTGGGGAAGCTTGGGTTGAGACAGCAAAGCGGCGATCGTCACTGCTACGATCGTGACTCCAGCGGCGATCGCCAGGCCCATCAAAACGTTTGAGCTAGGGTTGCGGGGGGCCCGATCAAGTTGACTGGAATCAGCGCCCCTAATCACCTGAGTTCCGGCCTCGACTTTTTTAGGCGGAATGCCAGGGGAGAGCTTCGGCGGCAACACAGGAATGGTCGGCTCCGGGGTCTGCCAGGGAGTGAATAGGAGTTGGGGAGAGCTTTCTAAGCTAATCGGACGGGTCTCGCTAGGCCCAGCATTCATGCCAGAGATTTGGGATTCGGCCCTGGGCAAGAGGTTTAACCAGGCTGCGATCGTCTCAGGGCGATAGCGAACATCTAGGGCCATGCCTTGCATGATGGCTTGATTGACGGAGGCGCTGATGTGGGGCTGTGACGATCGTGGGTCGGCCATGGGCTGACGTTCACGCAAAATTGAGGCGGTCGGAATCTGGGCCGTTATCAGGGCATAGAGTGTGGCGGCCAACCCATAGACATCGGTGGCGGGGCTGCGCTTTTCTTGAACAAAATATTGCTCGATCGGGGCATAGCCTGACGAAATCATGTTGGTGTGGGTCTGCGGTGAGCCAGACGTAAACTCCCGCGAGATGCCAAAGTCGATCAAAATAACTTGCTGCGTTCCTTCTCGCAAAATGATGTTTTGGGGCTTGATGTCTCGGTGCAGCAACCCGTTTTGATGAACCACCTGCAAGGCAGAACCCACTTGCCGAATGTAGTGAATGGCGGTGGCTTCGGGCAGAGGACGATCGGGAAACACCCACTCTTCTAGCGTCAAGCCAGGAATATAGTCCATCACTAGAAACGACAAGCCATCTTCTAAAAAGAAGTCGCTGACGCGCACAATATTAGGATGGACGCACATCGCCAACCGTCGCGCTTCGTCTTGAAATTTGCGCTGAAACTCTAAAAAGTTGGGGTCGTTTCTCAAGGCTTCGTTAAGCGTTTTAATCACCACGATTTGATTGAGATAGTGATGAGTCGCTTTAAAGGTGATGCCAAAGCCTCCTCGTCCGAGTTCTGCGTTGAGGGTGTATTTGCCACCCTGTAAGGTTTTGCCGATGAGCGCATCCATGATTTGTCGGTTGACGGCTTATATATTCTAAAACGACTTTTTAGCAGAGCCACTGTCGTGTTGTTTACGATCGCTCCCTTAGACTTCTGACACAATCACCGGAATCGAACACTGGATGCGATTATTGAGCGGTGATGGCTCATCTGTGGACGTTTCTAGCCGTTCTAAGTGTCCGTTCATGGTCTCCATTAAAGTTTGGCTTAAAAGAAAGTTGAAGCCCGACGATCGTTCTTTTAAGGGGTGAAAAAGGACTGATGTTGGCTCTGATGAGTTGCCTGTGATCGCCAGAGTTTTTAACAAGTCGATGGGGTCTCGCCACAGATCGGCGGGGCGTTCGTCTTCTAACAGCACATAGGCATAGTCTGAATCGACGGACTTAACTGAAAGAGAGATTTTGCCTTGCTGCATAGTGTCGATCGCGCTATTAACTAAGTTGAGCAACACTTGTCGAAACCATTTTGGGTCTGCTAGCACATAGATCTCAGGGTCGGGTCGCTCGATCGTTAACCACAGATTGCGATTTTTGGCTTTGAGATGAGTCAGATCTTCAATCTGTGAGAGCACGCTTGCTAGTTGAACGGGCTGTAGTTCTAGCGTGTCAGTTCCTTGTTCAACTCTTGAAACACTAATGACTTCATCTAAAATCTGCACCATTTTGAGCGTAGAGTCATGGGCTTGGGCGATGAATTCTCGTTCTTCTGCGGTGTCTTCGCACAGGTCAGCCAAGATGAGTTGATGAACGCCGATGATGCCATTGAGGGGCGATCGTAGCTCGTGGGCAGTGCGAGAGAGAAACCCGCCTTTAAACTGACTCATCTCGACGGCCATTTGATAGGCGAGTTCTAGCTGGTGATAGCGCTTTGACAACGACTCGGTGATCGAGTTGGGTGCGTCTTGAGACTCTTTGATAGCCGTGTGAGGTTTGAAGTGCCAGAGCCACCAGCCTGCTGTGAGTCCGAGTCCTAACCCACTCCCCAAATACAGCCCGTTGATCCAATTCATAGCCCTTTAACGTCCCTTAGATGATGGTGAATACGCGAAAGGCTAAGATCGTCTGACTTCTTAAAAAGTTGGAGATCTAGTCGGAAAATAAGGCGATCGTGCCCTGACGCAAAATCTTCCATCCCTGATCTGTCCATTGTGCAACGGTAGAGGGCATCCCAGATGCTATTCCTTCTATCAATCCTAAGCGATCGAGGTCAGAGGGCAATAGGGTCATCACGTCTGAGAAGGTTTGTTCAATATCAGACATGGTTTGCAGGGCGGGTTGTCCTGATAGGTTGGCGCTGGTGGTGGCTAACGCACCTGTCTCGGACAAAATTGCGCGAGCGATCGGGTGATCGGGCACTCGAACCCCGATCGTGGCGGGGTTAGTCGGATTTAAGGTGACAGGCACGCGATCGCTGGCTGGCAGCACGAGGGTTAAGGCACCGGGTAGGTAGCGATCGGCAATCTGTTGCCAAACTTGGCGCTCGGCTTTGGTGCCTATGACATAGGGCCAGAGATCGGAGACTTGGGCAGCCATTAAAATCAGGGGTTTATCTAGGCTGCGCTGTTTGGTGGTGAAAATCAGGTCAGCCCGATCGGGCCTAGCTGCCAAAGCAGGAACAGTATCGGTTGGAAAGCTGATCAGATGCTCACCAGAGCAAATGCCATTGACTAAGGTTTGAAGTGAGACTTGAGGCATGAGATTGCTAAAGAAAAGAGAACAACAATTTTGTCAATAGTTTTGAATGAAGAGTTCTCGACCTTGAGCCGCACCCACTTGTTTATAGTTATTCATGCCATATTGCAGCGTCCATTCAGTAATGTTGGCAAAGTTAAAGAGAGTTCTAATTTCGGCTGAGTCATCATAGGTGATCAGCCAGTTGTGTTGACATTGCCGCATTTTTTCAGCAAATCTTTGGTGATCAAAACCAGTGTGCAGGTTGCCTTTTAAGCCATAGAGTTTGGATTTTGTAGCGCTTAAATAGGGTGGATCGAGAAAAATAAAGACATTCTCTCCGTCTTGAAATAATAGGGTTTCGTAGTCACCGTTGGTGATCTGGACAGTTGATAAGTGAGCGGAGAGTTTTCGCAATCTCTCGATCGAGGACGCTGTAAATCTTCGTTCAAACGCTTGTTGAGAATAGCCCCCTGAGTCTATGGTGCCTGAGAAGGTAATGCGATTTAAGATAAAGAACCGCACGGCTCTCTCAAAGTCATTCAGCTTTAAGTCTTTGCGCGTGAAATGCTGAAATAGCTCTCTTCCATCGTCATATTTTTGCTTGATTCTATCAACTTCGTTGGCAAACAATTCGCTCTCAGTTTTGGCGTAAAACCAAAAGCAGTAGAGATCAACATTTAAGTCATTAATCCAATAGTGTTTAATTTGATGATCGAGTCGTTGTTTGACGGCTAAACAAACCGATCCACCTCCCACAAAAGGTTCTCTATAGTCGCCAATGTTGGGAGGAAGACGAGGCAGGATCTGAGCGATCGCTTTTGACTTTCCACCGGGATAACGAAGCGGACTTTTGGCTTGAGGCATAGTCGAGACTAGATTAACACTGCACCAGAGTTCGATCGATCCGATCGATCCTAATCAACTCATTTGAAGTAAGAGTGCTCCGACTTCCGTTATCTACTGATCCAAGTGGTTTGATTACTGATGGAGTTAGATCAGTTACAAATGCACCTTGATTAAGAACTTATAGAGTCAGATCAGTTCTTAATCAAGGTAGTTATACCAATTTCGGATGCAATTGCGACTGATCGTTCAATCCGACGGGGCACGGCATGCCATGCCCCTACGCTTTTTGTACGGGCATGGCACTGCCGTGCCCTCGTGCGGATCTGTCGCATTCACAAATCAAATTGGTATTAGATAATCTATGGTTCTGAAAGGTGACTACGGTTTTCTCAACGGTCTCAACTCTTGCCAGGCTTGCGCCATATTGCCCCGCATCAAAGCGGCCACTCCATTGAGCGTGTGCAGTTCTGGTAAGGTCGGGTTGAGAGTCAACGCCGATCGCAGTGCCGTTTGGGCCGCTTGAGGTCGAAAGTCATAGAGATTGACGAAGGCCAGATAGGCATAGGCATAGGGATTTTTGGGGTCAAGTTGAGTGACTCGCTCAAAAGCAGCGATCGCTGGCTCAACTTTGCGACTCAACACATCGGCTAGGGCCAGATTATAGGCAAACTCAAGATTATTAGGCTCTTGCTGAAGTCGATAGGTTAACGCCTGACGCGCCTGCACCGCATAGCTTTGAGTCGGATCGTATTGATTGATGGTGCTGACTTGCTCAAACACATTTGAGAGCGCGGCGATTCCTTTAGGAATGAGGGCAGACAGCGATCGGAGCCGAGTCACTAAATCAACCGGGACATCTGACCCAGCGATCGCGTCAGCAGCGATCGTTAACGACACATCGGGCACGGCAATGTTGTAAGTCTCACCCGTTTTAACATTGAGATAGGTGGCCTTTAAGGTATAAACTCCGGCCGCAGTAACAGGCGGCAACATTGCCAAGCGTTCGACAATTTGAAATTGAGCAGAGTCTTCGCCCGCATTGTCTTGCAGCATTCCTAGCGCGATCGCGTGATCATGCAGCCAGCGATTTCCGGTTTGGGTGCCTGCTGCACGACTCCAAGTGATTAACACCAAGCCCGATCGCAGTTGACTCCAAGCACCCGACCAGCGATAGGTAACGGGCAACGGTTTGCCGGGAGCGGCTTGATTGGGCACTCGCACTTGATCTAAGCGAATCGGGTGCCCAGTATTCTGTCCAGAATTCTTCAAACCCAAGGGCTGCACTTGCAGCATCGGCACCTGACGACGATAGAGCTTAAGAGTGCTGCGATCGGGCAGTGACCAAGTTTTTCTTAACTGAAGATCTGAGCCTTCAGCGATCGTCGTTTCTAACGCAGCCAGCGCCAGCGGTTGACGAATCGACCCCTGATCGCCACTTTTGGTCACAAACCAGGGCAGCGATCGGGCATCTTGTTCGACCTGCTTAAGATTAGTGCCGACTTGTCGCCCATAGACTTGAAAGTTTCGCAACGCCCCAAAATAATTGAGATTGTGTTGATTAAAGCTCGCCAGCGAAGGCAGCACCCCTAACGTGGTGCGGAGATAAGGATCGGTGCGAATGACTTCATCAATCACGTCTTCATGGTGCCAGTCTGCGGCTAAGGTGGCGTGATGAGCGGGAGTGAGCGATAAAAACTTCGGCATAAACTCGATCGGCATCAAGTTAAACAACATCATCAAACTAGATAACCCCACCGCTCCCCAACGCAAGCCCCGCAGTCGATCGGGAAACAGTACCAATCCCTGAGCTAACACCACGGCTAACACGGGCAACAATGGCGTGATGTAGCGATCGTCTTTGTTGACGTTTAGCGAACTCAACAGATAGCCGCCCACTAAAAACACCGCCAACCAGCCTAGCGATCGCCACCAGCGACGATAAATAGCCTGACGATAGCCACGTTTTCTCAAGCCACCGTAATCTATTTTCTGGCGCAACCGTCCGCCGGAAATAAACCAGTCACCCAAAATCACCGATCGCTTCCAGTAGAGCAACAGACCAACTAAACCAGCCAGCAATAAGGGATAAGACACCACCGAGGGCAACAGTTTGAGATAAAAAATCCAGGCTTCTAATGTGTTGAGGGGCGGATCACCTTCAGCAATGGCAGAATCGATCGTGGCCCGCTTACTCGCGGTTAAGATCAGCAGCCAATTGAGGCGATACCACGGCAGGCAGATCGTCAGGGTGACCACTAAACTCAGCAGCAGTCGAATCAGTTTGATCCACGCTTTTTGCCAGAGCAGGGTGACTCCTAACGCGGCGATCGGGACGGTTAAAAACAACAGAACCGTTTGTTTGGTTAACAGCGCTAATCCAAACGCGGCCCCAAACGCAACTGACCACAGCCACAGATAGACCGCAGACGGTAAGATAAGTCCCTTAAAAAAAGGACGATCGTCTAATCCATTAACCGATTCACCTTCGATCACAAACGCCATGGTGAGCGTAAACAGACTTAACGTGACCATTGCGACTAAGGGATAGTCGATCAAAAAGTCTAAGCGAATCGTGTAAAGCTCTGGAAACAGCAGACAAAGAACGGCTGCCCAAAGCCCAACCTGAACGGTAAACAACCGTGCCCCCAGCCCATAAACAGAGCCAAGCAAGATTGCACCATAGAAGAGATTGACGATCGTAGATTGCTCAACTCCTGCCCCCAAGATCGCCAAGAACGGCACGGTCGAAATATAGACCAACGGCGGAATTTTAGACGACAGCATCCAAAACTCTGCCCACCAGCTTTGAGACCACCACTGCGGCGATTGCAGCATTTGCCAATAGTTCAGCGCACCTGTGAGATAGTCTGACTGATCCCAGCCAGGCACAGTGTGATCAATTGCAAACCAGACTCGATCAATCACTGCTCCGGTGAGCCAGATCAGCCCTAAAATCGGCACTCCTTTCATCCACTCCGGTTTCGTCGCGCCCACAGATTCATCCCAATCGTTTGCTCATCTTAAAGTGAGGAATTCCGGCTTCTTGAAACCGATCGCCCTCCACCTCAAAGCCCAAGCCCTGATAAAACTCTTTTACAGGCTCTTGAGCATGAATACGGACTTCTGCAACCCTTCTTTCTGCTAAAAATTTAAGAGCCGTCTGCATGATCTGTTGACCAACTCCTTGTTTTCTAGCGTCTAATAAAACCGCAAGTCGTTCTAGCTTGGCCGTCGATTGACTTAAAAAGCGAATGCGAGCCGTTCCTACGGGACGATCGTCTAGATAAGCTAAAAACTGAACCGCTTCATCATCAAGCCCATCAAATTCTAAAGCTTCTGCAACCCCTTGTTCTTGTTGAAACACCGCTTGACGAATGGCACAAATGGGTGCCCAATCATCGGGGAGGTGAGCAATGTTAACGCTGAGTTGTTTCATGGCGATCGCTTTCTAGAACAGAGCTTTGTTTGCACAAGATCCCAAACGCCTCAGACTAACAAGGCTCTCAACAGTGTCTCAGCATCCGTGATTTCTGCCAATCGTAGCCGACTTTAGACCATTCGCTAGCCTGAAATTGGCAACAAGATGCGAGACCCCTGAGTTTGAAGCGCGATCGTGATGATCTGAGCGGCGATCGCTCGACTCTCGGCGGGCGTGGCTCCAGTTCCCTCGTTCACCGGGTGAGCCGGAAAACACGCGGCACTCACACTCAATCGCAGCGCATTGCCAGAAGCGATCTGAATGCAAATCGGCTGAAGATTAATCTGCACAGGCTGCGTCTCGTCGCCAGGGTTGACTCGTCGATAGCCTTGAGCCACGTTGTAAACACCGCCACCTGCCCGAACTTCTGACAAAACGACAGACAGATCAAAACTCGGCTGATCGGCCGTGCAATTAAGCTCCACGATCGTGGCTCCCACCAATCGCAATCCGTCAATCAAGGGACTAGAGGTGTAAGTCAGCACATCACTTCGGCCATCCAGAGCCGATCGATCAACCGATCCCGATGGCGCAGAGGCATGACCTCCCAGCGCCGGAACAGGTCGCCACGGATCATGCACAAACTGATCTAAAGCAGAGGCACCCGGCACCCAGGTTAACAGCCCGTCAGCATCCGTGATGCCTGCCAGACCAGTGCTGGTGAGATAAAAAGGAGTTTTTGAGTCTTGAGGGAAGCGATCGAGCGATCGCCACTGGTTGCTTCCCAATTCAAACAATTTGATCGCAGGTTCGGTCAACAACCCTGTGTCAATGCCTTTGAGAAATTGGTCAAACCATCGAATTTGGATGCGATCGCAGTGACTCGCGGCTTCCGATCCATAGTCCACGGCTCCCACTTTGCGACCCCAAGGCAGGTGGGCCCACGCGCCAACTAGCAGATGTTGCGGCTGTTGACTTTGCTCGACCATCGCATTAAAAAGATTCAAGGTGCCGCGCATAAACGGATCAAACCAGCCGCCAATATGCAGCATCGGCAGGTCAAACGACTCCACATAGGTTTTAGGAGACAGTCGCTGCCAATAGGGATCAGAAACGGGACGATCAAGCCACTCGTGATAAAACGAATCGGCTGCCAACTCCTTCATAATGTTAGGACGAGCCGGGATGGAATCGTAGAGCGGCAAGCTGCGTGCCGCCTGAGACAAGGCTAAGAAGTCCGCTTCTTCTGCTTTGAGTCGGGCCGTTTCTGCGGCGATTTGAATCGCCCAACCTAAATTGGCTTGCAGACAAAACGCTCCGCCCTCATAGGCCCAATCGTGATAGAGGTCATAGCCCAACATCGCAGGACACAGGGCTTTGAGCGCAGCCGGACGCTTGACCGCCGCATAGAGCTGCGTCATCCCCTGATAAGAAAACCCATACATCCCCACTACGCCACTGCTGCCCGGAAGCGCCGCCGCCCAATTCACCGTGTCATAGCCATCTTCGATCTCAGCTTCAAACAGCCGAAAATCTCCTTCAGAGGTGCCGCGACCCCGCACATCTTGAATCACCACAATATAGCCATGAGCCGCATACCAAATGGGGTGAGCATAGACGATCGTAGACGCGATCGCTCGTCCATAAGGCTGGCGCATCAGCAGCACCGGAAACGGCCCCGCCGCATCGGGATAATAAACATCGGCATCTAACCGCACGCGATCGCGGGTCTGCATCGACTCAGTTTGCTTGGGCAACACCTTAAACATGAGACAACTTGGGCACCGGAGTGCGTCGCAAAACCGCCAGATCTTCGTCGTCTAGCTCCACTCGCACCCCACTGCGAATCAATTCGGCAAAGTCTTCGTTAGGCACCATAAAACACAGGGCATAGAGTCGTTCGGCCCCCGTGTTTCTCACTTCATGAATGCCCGTTGGCGGCACCAGCAAACTGTCACCCGTCTGAATCGGCACTTCCTTGCCGTCACAGATCGCGATGCCTTGACCTCTGAGGATAAAAAACATCTCGATCGCCATTTGATGACGATTGGGCGGCGTTTTTCCTCCAATATCAAAAATCTCAACGCAGAAGGTCATTGAGAAATTAGCGATCGCCGGGTCAAACACGATCGCCAACCGATTTGAGTCGTGAGGGCTGATCCGATAAGCTTGATAATCTTGCGGAGATTTAACAACGGCAATTACACAACTGTCATCGAGCATGAGCGTGTCCTCATCAGTGCAGTGAATAGTCCGATTTCAGCCTTTTATGTCTAACTGATTTGCTAGTTCTGATACAAACGGCTCGACTGTGAAGCGTTAAACGCTTGATTTTAGGACGCGATCGCCAAAAAATATTCCCCTGATTTCCCCGACGGTTGCTTAGGAATCGATCAAGATGCTAGAGGAATTTAACGCTTTGCGATCGCCGTTAAAAGTTGCTCAGATTCCGTCACAAACCCAAAGCATTGATTCACGTTATAGAGCGTCGCTTGCCAACAAAAATCAGGAGAAGTCGTAGCCGTGCAGTCTTTAATCAAACAGCAGTCATAGCCTAAAAAGTTCGCATCTTGGAGGGTTGCCATAACGCACTGATCGGCATTCACGCCTGCAAAAAACAGCGTTGTCTTGCCCAAATTACGCAAAATGCTATCCAGTGGCGTGTCCCAAAAGCCACTCATTCGATATTTATCAACGCAGACATCTTCGGGGGCTTGGGTTAGCTCATCCACCACCGCCGCCGCCCAACTGCCTGCCATTAACACAGGCGCTTGATTGCGTGGCAAGGGGTCGCCCAAGCCAATGCCCGCTCCTGTTGGGTTATAAACATGGCGAGTCGCTGCACTAATGTTGAGCAAATCAGGACGATTGCCCCAGTTGACCCAAATCACAGGCACCTGCTGACCTCGCAGCCCCGGCAACAATCTTTGCAGAGGACCGATCGGGCTTCTCGCAGGACTGACATCGACTCCAATATGCGCCAGCCAGCCATCAGCATGACAAAAATCGTTTTGCATATCGATGACTAAGATTGCAGCTTTAGCTAAATCTAGGTGCAGTGTCTTAGTGTCTGTCGCGATCGTGATCGGGTTGGGCGCTAGGGGCGATCGACAAATATCGGCGGTGTCTGCATCCACAGCCCAGGCATTGGGGGCAACACCTAACGATTTGAGAGAGACATTCATAGGGGCGATTAAGAAAGAATTCAACAACACGAGCCACTTTTAAGGGAACTCTAAAAGCGGATCACTCTTCATTGTTTACACTACGCAAAACTCGGAGGTTTAAGCAAGAATTCGGCATCAAACCTTACGCAAAACTCGGAGGTTTAAGCAGGAATTCGGCATCAACTTATAGAAGTGGCTAAACCTCCGAGTTTTTAAACAGAAGTGGCTTCCGAGTTTTTAACAGACTTGAGAAGTGGCTAAACCTCCGAGTTTTTGGGAGGGGTCAACTCATCAAACTAAACCAGCCAAATCTCTCGTTTCAGACTATAAATATCTCACCCTCCCTGATCTCGCCTTATGCGCCTCTCGACCGTCACAATCTGCACCCTCGCGGCACTCTCAGCGTGGGATGTCTGCCAAAACGCAAAAGCGGTTGCTCTCAACACGCATGCGATCGAGAACCCCGCCAATGTTGTGGTTTCGGCTGAGGCGATCGTGCCTGCGCCCCCTGTTAAAGTGGCTCCTCCTGAAGCGATCGGGTTCCGAGCATTTTCAAAGCCTTTAAAAGCATCCGTTCGGGTGGCCCAAGCAAACGCTCAATATTATCAAGACTATCAATCAAGTCTAGAATCAGCGGCTCCAGCGATCGCCACGCCCACAGCTTCAGTCAAGCCCACGCCACCCACCTCGATCAATCAGCCAACCTGGATCATTCCTCAAAATTTGACTCCGACCGTCAGCCCGCCGACTTCGACTCCGATCGCCAATCCACCCCGATCGCTGCCCTCTGATTTAGTCGTGACGGCAACCGACGTGCAAGTTGTCGGGGCAGACACCGAGCTACAGCAGATTGTTCGCGGCAGCATCAGCACTCGACCCGGTGGTGGCACCAGCCGCAGCCAGCTTCAAGCCGATGTCGCCGCCATTTTAGAAACCGGATTGTTCAGCACGGCTAGCGTCAACAGTCGCGAAAATGCCAACGGGCTGAGTGTCACGTTTCAAGTCCAGCCGATCGTCGTGCGATCGGTGCAATTGGTCAATGCTCAAGCCCTCACGCCCACCGTTGCCAATGAGATTTTTCGCTCCCAAATTGGCACGATCGCCCGTCCTTCGGCGCTCAATCAAGGCGTGCGGCAAATCAACCAGTGGTATGCCCAAAATAACTATAATTTGGCGCGAGTCGTCGCCTTGCAGCCAAGTCGAGACGGAATCTTGACGATCGAAGTGGCCGAAGGCGCGATCGGGGATGTGCAGATTCGATTCACTGACGAACAAGGCAAACTCGTTAACGAAAAAGGTGAACCGATTCGCGGACGCACTCAAGAAAGCTATATCAGGCAGCAGGTGCAACTCAAACCAGGACAGGTTTTTAAAGAAAATCTTGCTCGCCAAGACTTGCAAAAACTGATTCAAACCGGGCTGTTTACCAACGCTCGTGTCAGTTTAGAAGGCGACGCAAAACGCACGATCGTCGTCTATAACCTCACCGAAGCCCGCGCTCGTGCTGTCAACGCAACGGGCGGCTACAACACCGATTTGGGTCTCTATGGCGGAGTCAACTATCAAGACCGCAACGTGGCAGGCATTGGGCAACAACTCAGCACCAATGTTTTAGTCGGCACCAAAGACGTGCAGTTTGACGGGCGGTTTGTCAACCCCTATCGCCCCAGCGAACCCGACAAGCTCGGCTATAGCGTCAACGCTTTCCGTCGCAGAGGGCTGTCTCGCGTCTTTGATGACAATGTTAAATTGACCAACGGCGATCGTGTACGAGAAGGTCGATTTGGGGGCGGCGTTGCGGTCAACCGTCCGATTGATCAAAACTGGGATGGGTCACTGGGTTTGAACTATAACCGCGTCAGCCTGCGAGATGCGAGTGGAAATGTGACTCGGCGCGATCGTAACGGCAATCCGCTTTCGTTTAGCGGCACGGGCATTGATGATCTGGTGTCGTTGAATTTTAATGCCGTGCGTGACCAGCGCGATAACCCGATCGATCCGACCAATGGCTCTCTGTTGAGTTTGAGCACCGAGCAGTTTTTGCCGATCGGCAGCGGCAGCATTCTCGCTAACCGCCTTCAGGCAACCTATACGCAGTATGTGCCCGTCAATATTCTCCACACGCTGCAAACTAAAAATCAGCCAGAAACGGTGGCGTTGAATATTCAGGGTGGCACCACGATCGGCGATCTGCCGCCCTATAATGCCTATTCGCTCGGCGGGCCAAACTCAGTCAGGGGCTATGATGCGGGCGATGTCGGCATTGCTCGCAGCTATGTTTTGGCATCGGCAGAATATCGCTTTCCGATCTACAGCATTATTGGGGGCGCGGTGTTTGCCGATTTTGCCTCTGATTTAGGGTCAAGCCGATCGGTCTTGGGGCAACCCGGCCTTGAGCGCGGTAGACCCGGATCGGGGTTTGGCATCGGGGCAGGGGTGCGCCTCAAATCACCGTTGGGAATTATTCGCGCTGATTTTGGGTTAAACGATCAGGGGGATAGCCGAGTGCAGTTTGGCTTTGGGCAGAAGTTTTAGACCGATCCGGAATGCTGATCTCAGGGAGTGAATTTGGACTCATGAGGATGACTCTGCTCTTCTGTTGCGCGGGCAGAGATAAATTATGAATTATCGAGTATTGCTGATGACTGGGGCTGTGATCATGACGGCGGCAAGTTTCGTGCGGGCAGAAGTCGCACACTCTGAGCCTGTGGTGCCATCAAACAGCATTGCTCAACCACCCCCCGATCGTAGGAGTCAATCCACAGACGCTCTAGCGTTTGGGCCATTTTTTCGACAAGTTCAGCAAGCGGTGCACGATCGAGATGCTAAATTTATTCGCACGATCGTCACCGCTAAAACTAACTTTGGGTTTGGCGACCATCGATCGATTAATTACCTCAACCCCGATAACCCTCAGTCGCCCTTCTGGTTGCAGCTAGAAACCACGATCGCGTCAGAATGCCCCAATTCAGCAAATTCAGTCGGGTCGCAGATTTCGCCCAAAGGAGTCGTCTTTGGGTGCGCGATCCTTCCTCAGCAACCCGCCGAAACGTCCGCTCAAGTTCCCCCCCATCGCGCCATTTTTGCCGCCAATAACGGCCGCTGGACTCTGCAAACCTTCATCTCGCTGGACTAAATCCAGAATGCTTTCAGGGCGATCGAGGTTCTCGTTCAATTCGCTCAAACCCATGTCAAGATCAAAGGCACAGCCTACTTGACTCGACTCCTATGCCTGATCTGATGTCGATCGCCCATCACTACCACGAGCGCACCAAATACGACCCAGAGACGATTCACGCCAAGAGCAAGTCTCTCAACTGGAGTCAGCAGCCCGTTCCCTTTAAAGACTATAAAATTGGCCTCTCGTTTGATCTCAAGCCCTATCTCAACCACTCGCCCCAAGATTTAACCCAAGACTGGTGGCAACGGTTATCCAAACTGCTGTTTTGCAGCTATGGGCTGACGGGCATGATTCCCACTGATGGTGAGCCTCACTATGTCAGGGCTGCGCCTTCGGCTGGGGGGCTTTATCCGGCTGAGATCTACTTGATTTCTCGCGGCACACCCTTCTTGCCCGCCGGACTTTATAACTACCAGGCGAAAACTCACTCGCTGCTGCAATTTTGGGAAAGCGAGGTTTGGACATCGCTGCAATCGGCGTGTTTTTGGAACCCGGTTTTAGAAGGGACGCAGTTGGCGATCGTCATCTCAGCCGTTTTTTATCGATCGTTTTGGCGCTATGAAGATCGAGCCTACCGCCGAATTTTTCTCGACACGGGGCATCTGCTCGGAAACCTAGAGCTTGCCAGTTCTCTCAATGATTTTCGGCCTCACCTGATCGGTGGCTTTGCTGATGAAGCGATGAATCAACTGCTTTATTTAGACTCTCAGCAAGAAGGCACGATCGCCGTGATGCCCCTAGCCGATGTTCGAGAAGTCAGTCAAAATCTACCGCTCACCCAAACTGCCCTCCCTTCTGGCACTCAGCGTGACTACCCCGATCTTGAAGACGGATCGCTGCTGGCTTATTTTCATCAGATGACCCAGATTTTGCCTAGTTCTACTGCCAAAGTGAGTTGGCAGCCGTCCCTCCCAGAGGAGCAAGACAAATATAATTTCCCGTTCTGTCTCAAGATGCCCACTGCTGTGGCTGCGATCGGGTGGGGCGATCAATCAGAAGATCTTGAGCAAACAATTTTGCGGCGGCGATCGACCCGCGCCTATAGCGGTGACGCGCTCACTCTAGATGAGCTAAAGGCGCTGCTAGATTTTACCTATCAACCTCAGCACTATGTTGAGCAAGATTTAGACGGCTCTCCCGACTATTTTGATCTGAGTCTAGTCGAGACTTTTATTGCCGTTTCATCAGTCACCGGGCTTGAAGAAGGCTGCTATTACTACGCGCCAAAAGCGCAAGAGTTGCGGCAAATTCGCTTTAAGAATTTTCGACGAGAGTTGCACTATCTCTGCTTGGGTCAAGACTTGGGACGCGATGCGGGCGCGGTTTTGTTTCACACGGCGGATCTGAAAGCAGCGATCGAGCGATACGGCGATCGGGCTTATCGCTATCTCCATTTAGATGCCGGACATTTGGGTCAGCGCCTCAACCTCGCCGCCATTCATCTCGGCTTGGGCGTGAGCGGCATCGCTGGGTTCTTTGATGATCAGGTCAATGAGGTGTTGGGCATCCCCGCCGATGAGGCCGTGTTGTATATCACCACATTAGGACGACCGCGACGATCGTAGCGGAGAGGGTGCCTTGGTTGACTTCTCAAGGTGAACTCAAAAACAAAGCGTGAATTTTGCAGAATGGCTAGAGCCGCAAAATTCACGCTACTGTTCTTCGAGGAATGTGGGCTAAGAGTCACTCAGTCTTTTTCAAAACTGGATTTCAAACCTTCGTCCAAGCCGAACCATTTGACCATCGAAGGGTGTTGGGAGGTTGAAGTGTCCCCGTATAAGTCGCATTGTCTGGAAACGTTACCGTAATCGTAGCGGCATCCACAATAGACCCGTGGGCAGCAGGACGATGATAAGCAGACATATCGATCGTGAGAGATGTAAACGCTGCTGAAATCACTGCATTTCGAGTGCTCCCATCTGTCCATTTGCCATTCAGATCGATCACCGTTTTGATCGTCGCAGGGTTAAAATAGAAGTAGCGAATCGCACCGTCTCGCGCATCGTAACCACACAGGCTAGATGTGCTGACCAGCCCAAAGTTTGGGGTAAGAGTCCCCGAAACAATTGCTTGCCACGGGAGCTTCCACAAGTCTCCAGGGTTGACATCAATCTGACTGACGTTGCCTCGACCATCGGTTGAATAGAACTCAGTGTAGCCAGTCCCTTCTTCATAGAACAGCAGCCCACTATAGGTTGCGTTGTCTATTGAAAACTGTCCAGGAACAATCTGCTGCCAAGTATTTCGCCAGTTGTCGTGTTCGCTAAACAGCGTCATTCCACTATTACCGTCAAACTTATAAAACTCACCAGTCCCTGCCCCTTTATCGTAGAAAAGCAAATCGTCGTATTGGCTGCTGCTGAAGTTGCCCACCGTGATTGAGTGCCAACTGTTGCGCCAATTCGTGACCGATCGGACTAGATGGATGTTTCCCGAAGCGTCTACAGAATAGAACTCACCCGTGTGGCCTGCCGCATCGTAGAAAAGCAGGTTGGCTTTGCCAAATCGCCCCGCAATGATTTGAGTCCACGAGGTGCGCCAGCCCGTGTGCTGTTTTTTGAGGGTTAAATTACCCCGTCCATCTGTGGCATAAAATTCGCCCACACCAGAGGCAGCATCATAAAAGAGAAACTGCACGCCCCCAGGATAAGGAGGCGTAAACGAACCGTTCACGATGTGAGTCCATCGCCTGTCAAATGTGTGATTTCCGCCGACTTGATAGGGCCCATCTTGCACGAGGGTTCCATCGGTTAATCGACCATTTTTGACGGTGGCAAAAAACGCTCCAATTCCAGCGTTGCGATCGTAGCAAAACAGATCAGTTGCCCCCTGGCTATCGCGCTGTGGGTCAGCAAACGACCCTGCAATCACATGAGTCCAACTTTTTGGAAATGTCCGTGATACCCATACCTGAAGTTCAAGTTTCGACATACGTTCTCCTTAGGAAACCTTTGATAAACAATCCGAAAGATAGTAAATTTGCTAAGAACTATCAGATGGACTAAACGAGATCAATTCGTTATTTTTATAAAGAACAATCTCAAGCCACAAAGTTTAGCCAACTGATCAGTGTTAGTCAGAGCGGTAGATTTGAAACGTGACTAACACTCAATCTCAAACACCCTAAATGTCATCATCAATAGCAGCACTATTTCGATTAATCGTAGACATACTGCTGTAAATTGGCGTTACGATCGTGATGAAATTCCATCTCTTTATGCACCCGATTAAGAAATTAGTTTTAAGAGATGAAATTTAGGCAATGGGCCTGAATGATTGATTGGGTTAGTGAGTCAGTTCAGTTAAAAGTTCTCTTTGCTTTTAGCTGGAAACCATTGGCAGACTAACTTGCCATCGATAGTGAACCATTTTGCAACCAACCCTCGTGATTGAGAAGAGTGAGTTGCAGAGTCTGATTGTTGGGTCTTTAGTACGGTGTGGACGATCGTTAAAGTGTTCATTGTGGAATTTGTTGGATAGTTCAACGTTGTGAAGCGGACTTGTTTGCTTTCACGTCTCATCTAGGTGAATTATGCAAAGATTAACCTTCTATTTCGACGGCTTTTGATAGAAAGTCCGATGGGTATTTGACGATAATCAATTTGATTTCTCGTTTCGTTTGATGAGTTCAATTTAATTCAAAGGGATGATGCGCGACCTCGCATAAAGGTCATGCTTTCCGCGTTACATTTGTCACGTCTCAGACCCAACATTTATGCAATGTAAATGCTTGGCTCCTGTAAATAAAATGAGATAGGTTAGATCGGGACAACTTCGATAGAGATTTTCTAATTTCTAACAGCAGGCACCCTAAGCTCTGGCAGATGCCGTAGACTGAAGTGTGAATTCGCGAAAGGAAGAGACGATGCGGCTATCTCAGATGCTATTTGTCACTCTGCGGGAAGATCCTGCGGAGGCAGAAATTCCCAGTCACAAGCTGTTGCTGAGGGCTGGCTATATTCGTCGAGTCGGCAGTGGCATCTATGCTTATCTGCCTCTGATGTGGCGCGTGTTGCAAAAAGTCTCCCAGATCGTCCGCGAAGAAATGAATGCGGCGGGCGCACAAGAATGTCTGCTGCCCCAGCTTCAGCCCGCCGAACTCTGGCGTGAATCGGGACGCTGGGACACCTACACCAAAGCCGAAGGGATTATGTTTGCGTTGGTCGATCGCCAACAGCGCGAAGTGGGGTTAGGCCCGACTCACGAAGAAGTGATTACGGCGATCGCTCGTGACATGATTCGCTCTTATCGTCAGTTGCCCCAAAATCTCTATCAAATTCAAACCAAGTTTCGCGATGAGATTCGTCCTCGGTTTGGCTTGATGCGCGGTCGAGAATTCATCATGAAAGATGCTTATTCCTTTGACGCTGATGAAGCGGGAATGAAGGTGTCTTACGAGAAAATGAGTCAGGCTTATCACAATATTCTCAGACGATGTGGGCTAAAGTTTCGGGCAGTCGATGCCGATTCGGGCGCGATCGGGGGATCGGGTTCGCAAGAGTTTATGGTGCTGGCAGACGCGGGTGAAGACGAAGTTCTCTATACCGATGATGGAAATTATGCCGCCAACGTCGAAAAAGCCGTCTCTCTGCCGCCCGATGCTGAGCCGTCACCTTTCACAACTTACGAAAAGCGAGAAACGCCGGGAACGGAGACGATCGAGAAGCTTTGCACGTTCTTAAAATGCTCTCCGACTCAACTGGTTAAAAATGTTTTATATCAGGCTGTTTATGATAGCGGCATCACCGTTTTAGTGTTGATCAATATTCGAGGTGATCAAGAAATCAACGACGTGAAACTGCAAAACGAATTGGTCAAATTAGCTGATCAATACAGTGCTAAAACCGTTATATCGTTGACGGTTCCTGATGCTGAAGCTCAACAAAAATGGGCAGCAAAACCGTTGCCTTTGGGCTATATGTCTCCGGGCATGAGTGATGATTACATTCAATCTAAAAAAGACGTTGCGCCTAAATTTGTGCGACTCGTGGATCACACCGTGACGGATTTGCAAAACTTCGTCACTGGCTCTGATGAGGCAGGCTATCACGTCGTCGGAGCCAACTGGGGCGCACAGTTTCAGCAGTCATCGCACATTGTCGATTTGAGGAAGGCGAAAGCGGGCGATCGGGCAATCCACGACGCTGCCCAACTCCTGCAAACAACCCGCGGCATCGAAATCGGGCATATTTTTCAACTGGGCACCAAATATTCAAAAATTCTGGGTGCCACTTACACCAATGAGCAGGGCGAAGAAGTGCCGCTGGTGATGGGCTGCTATGGCGTGGGCGTGTCTCGACTGGCACAATCGGCGGTGGAGCAATCTTATGACAAAGACGGGATTATTTTTCCCGTTGCGATCGCTCCCTATCAAGCGATCGTGATCATTCCCAACATCGGCGATGCCGATCAAGTGGCGGCGGCTGAAAAACTCTATGGTGAGTTGAATCAAGCAGGCATTGAGACGCTGTTGGACGATCGCAACGATCGGGCAGGAGTGAAATTTAAAGATGCTGATTTAATTGGCATTCCCTATCGAATTGTCACCGGAAAATCGCTTAAAGACGGCAAGGTTGAAGTGGTGCAACGAGCTACAAAAGCAGTGCAAGAAATGGCGATCGCCGATGTGATTCCGACGCTCAAACAATGGATTGCTGAGGCGTTGGGATGACCTCGATCGCGATAGGAGCGATAAAAACTCAGCGTTTAAGCTTTAGATAATGGAACCGCTCACTATTTTGCTATCCACGCTCATCGGTCTGATTTCGCCATCGGGATTGGTGCTCGATCGTGTGGCTGAAAACACGATCCGATCGCGGTTTGTCTCAATTGAATCGCTCAAAGTTCGCATTGACAACGCTCCCGTCCATCAAATCGTCAAAGGTCGGATCGATCGGCTTCGGCTGGCTGGGCGCGGCTTGTCGCCGATCAAAGATGTTCGCATTGAGGCGCTTGAGCTAGAAACTGACCCGATCGTGCTGCAAGGTCTAAGGCCCAAACTGGCGCAACCCCTGCAAGCCGGGCTGAGACTCGTTCTCAAGCCAGAGGATCTGAATCAGGGGCTACGATCGCCGCTGATCACCACTCGACTCCGAAACTTGGGACTGCGGTTTCTACAGCGTCGCGATTCTCAGCAGCTTGAACGGTTTGACTTTCAGAATCTTCGGCTCGAATGCCTGCCCAGCCATCGAATCCGCTTGCAAGCCGAACTTCAAGAGCAGGGCTACCCTGACAAACTGGCGATCGTGGCTGAGGCAGAACCCAGCATTGAGTTGGGGCGAACCCTAAAACTCGTGAATCCAACGCTTTTGGTGAATGGCAAATCCGCGCCTGCTCAAATTACCAACGCGATCGCCCAAGCCGTCAGCCGTCAACTCGATCTGCGACGGCTCGAAAAGTCTGGCATCACCGCTCGAATTTTCAAGCTTCAGATCGATCCGACTCAGATTCAACTCTCGGCCTTTGTGCAGATCAGACCCAAGGCCAAAAAATAACAGATTTTTAATCTCAATTCCGAAATCCGATCCAAAGTCGTTGTAGTCATCCAGGCTGCATCCTCCAGAGATTGATTGTCTAACGTCTGAGATCCAACATTAGGAGGGGTTTTTCAATGCAAGACCAACCCAAAACTCGCCGCATTCCCATCGGGCTGATTGCAGGATTGTCGGCGCTGACGGTGACGGCAGGAAGCGCTACTGCGTTTATCGCCTGGCACGCCGCCACAAAGCCCAAGCCCATAGAACGTGCCCCTGAGATCGCCAAGATCGAGCCGCAACCCTTGCCATCGCCTGTTATTCCGCCTCCGGTTGCCGCAACGCAGCAGATTAGACCTGCTGTGCCTAAAGCTGCGCCTGCTGTGGAAAAAACGGCTCAAGTCTATTGGCTGAAGGGATCGGGTGAGTTGGTTGGCGTTCCGGTCAAACTGAAGTCTGTCAAATCCGACGATCGCTCAGAAACTACTTTAAGTACCGCGATCGAGACTCTGCTAACCAGTGCTCCTGACGAAACAACGCTGACGACGACGATTCCTCAAGGCACTCAGGTGAGGAGTTTCAAAATCAGGACTGACGGCATTCACGTCGATTTGTCATCAGCCTTCACCACGGGCGGCGGCAGCACCTCCATGATGGGGCGGGTCGGGCAGGTTCTTTACACGGCAACGAGCACCGATCCAAGTGCGCCTGTCTTTCTTTCGGTAGGCGGAAAGCCCCTAGAAACCCTAGGGGGTGAAGGCTTGATGCTAGACCAGCCGATGACGCGCCGATCGTTTGAAAAAGACTTCACCCTCAAGTTCACGCCTCAAAATTCCCAGCACAACCCTTGATGAGAGGGTCAGGCGATCGCTAGTTTGGGTTCGCGCATCATCATGGCGATCGCGTCTGACACGCCCGCCCCGTAAACTTCGCAAGAGTTATTGGGACTCTCGATCAGTTTGACTTTATAAAGCTGTGCGCCAATGTTGTGAATCGGTTGCTCTAGCAAATCGCGAATGTGCACGGCAATATTTTCTGCGGTGGGCACAACTTGTTCAAAATAGGGAATATCTTTATTCAAAAACGTGTGATCAAACGGTTCAGTGACGTGATCAGCGATCGCGTTCTCAAATGCTACTAGATCCGCTAACATTCCCGTTTGCGGATCGATTTCACCTTTGATCGTCACTTCTAGATGGTAGTTGTGACCGTGACCATTGGGGCGCGCACACTTGCCGTAGATTTCACAGTTCTTTTCAAAGCTGAGATCAGGGCGGGCAAGGCGGTGAGCGGCGCTGAAATGTGTACTGACGGTGAGAAAAGCTTCCATGTGGTTTCCTTGATAATCGGCCCAGAGTTCGGGGTGTTCATAGAGGCGAATGTTGACGATCGGCAAGTGAGATTCGAGCCGTTGCCAAATCACCCGTGCAATATTTTCGGTCGTCGGCAGGGTCTGCTGAAAGTCTGCCCACGCCTCGTTGAGAAACGAAAAATCAAGCTGGCTGGTGATTTCGTTCTTAATAACGTGCTTGACATCTGAGAGGTTAAGCACCATGCCATAGTCGTCTAAGTCACCCAGCATTGAGACGTAGAGGACGTAGTTGTGTCCATGTCCCATCGGACGGGCGCAGGCACCAAACCGCTCCAGGTTTTCGGCTTCGCTGAGGGCGGGGAGCCAATAGCGATGACTCGCTGAGAATTTGGCCCGGCGATCGATAATACATTTCATAAATTCGGGAAGATTGCAGGTATTAAGTTACGTAAACTTGCACTCTCTTCAGGATACCGAATTAGGGCAAAGATGCCACCATTCAACTTTTGACGTAAATCAAATCAAGCAGAAGTCTGCGTAAGGGCATGGCATTGCTGTGCCCATTATCTCTGCAAGTAACCGATATGATTTAATCCACGATCTTTAGTAAATCCAAGCAGAAGTCTGCGTAAGGGCATGGCATTGCCGTGCCCATTATCTCTGCAAGTAACCGATATGATTTAATCCACGATCTTTAGTCTGCGTAAGGGCATAGCATTGCCGTGCCCATCATCTCTGCAAGTAACCGACATTATCTAATCCACGATCTTTAGAAACCCGACGTTTTCTAGCTATCGGGTTCGCAACAGTTGAACAAAGGTGTCGCTGACGGTGTGATCTTTGGTGTCGGCGGCGTATTGGATCAGCCGTTCACGCAGGTCTTTGGCATCGTTGAAGGGCAGCAGGGTGGCGAGCAGGAAATAGACTCCGCGAAAGCGAGGATCGCCCATGTGATCGAGGAGGCGATTTTGAGCTTGGGGTGCGTCACCGAGGAAGGTTTGCACGATGAAGAATTCCATGATTTTGTCGTGGCGAAAATACCATTCGTGTTGGGCTTCGCCCTTGCCATCTTTCCATTGGCGACTGACGACCATTTTGTATTTTTCGTCTTCCATGCTGACCAGTTCTTGATAAAACTCGGTGGCAGGTAAAGCTTTTTCGTCGTTGAGGCGGAGTTGATAGACGGCTTCAGAGAATTTTTTGAGGGGGAAGTCTTGATTCCACGCTTTTTGGTATTCTGCCGCCATCAGGTTGTATTGCTGCTCTTGCAGTCGCAGTAGGTTGGGCTGTTTACCCAAGGCAATCATTTGCGCGACGACGGTGAGATCCATCGGGTTGGAGAGGGTGCGCTGAATGGCCGCGAGTTCTTCGGGCAGTTGTTGATTGTTCAAAACTTCAGCGAGATAGGTGCAGCAGGCGTGAGTATATTTGTCTGCCAAGTCAGGAGCCACGATCGCGCCTCTCGACAGCAAGAAGTCTTGAATCTGATCGCTGCGGAGCGGTTGCAGTTGATAGATTTTGGCAGTCGAAGGCGGCAGCCACTCTAGGGGTTGAGTGGTCATGATGATGTTGCCTTTGAAGTAGCTTTCGACAAATTGGGTGATTTTGGCGCGGGTGTCGGCGGTGACTTCGTTGAGTCCATCGATGCAGAGGTCGATCGCGCCACTGTAAATCAGATTTTTGAGGAATTCGGCATCTTGGGCCTGTCCGTGCAGTTTGGTTTGGATGGCTTCGATTACGCCTTGCTCACATTTGCGGGCGGGCAAAAAGACGACGGTGCGCGGGGAGTGTTTGACGAGGTGACGCAAGAACATCGATTTGCCTAAGCCGGAGTCGCCTTCGAGGACGATTTGACTTTTGATCGCAGGAATGGCGGTGGAGATCGCAACCCCTTCTTTTGCATCCAGTGTTTTCACGTCGGATTGGGGAAAGTAGGCGGCGGGGTTGAAGCGATCGACTCCCGAATCTGCCAGCAATGAAAATTTGAAGGGTTCAAAGAGTTTGCGGCGCAGGAAGGGAACCCAGGTGAGCAGAAAGCCGACGTAGCCCACGCCCAGAATGCGCCGCACCCAAGGATTCCAGAAGAAGATTGCCTGAACTTGGGGAAATTTGGGATAGGCGAAGATTAGGGCAAGCCAAAAGGCAATATGCGTGGCAATAACGTTTCTGGCTTTGTTGAACCATTGCCAAACCGTGAGAGATTCAATGGCTTTAGTAACAGAATCGGCGCTGTTGGAGTGGATAGCACTAAGGTTTTGAGCGTGGGTGGTGAGAAGAGCAATGTCACTAGTTTCCCATTTACCCATTTTGGCGACATCGGCGATCGCTTTGGCTAAGTCACCACGAATGCTGCTAAAGCTCTTACTGGGTTCCCATACGTCTCTGAAGACTTCTAAAGTTGCTTTGGCTTCGACGTGAGTGAGGTGAGTTGGAATGCTTTTAGAGTCGGGGCGACCAATCCACTTGATCAAGGTTTTTATGCTGCTGTCGCCTCCACTGTAGAAGTAGACAGCGAAACGCGGCTCAACAAGATGATTAGAATCAGCAGCGTAGATGAGATTGATGAGAACAAATACTTCAGCCAAATTGAGCCGTTTGAGATTTCCCAATGCATAAGCCGCTTTGACGCGGCTATCAAAGTCTGCCTTACTGTCATTGATTAAGTTGGTCAGAAACTCCATCACACTCGCATCGGCTTTGCCCAGATTTCCCAGTGCATCAGCCGCTATGACGCGGGCATAGGACGTTGCCCTGCTGTCGTTGATTAAGTTGGTCAGGAATTTCACCACACTCGCATCGGCTTTGCCTAGCTTTCCTAAGGCATAAGCCGCATTGATGCGGAGACTGAAGTCTGCTTTGCTGTCGTTGACTAAGTTGGTCAGGAATTTCACCACATTCACATCGGCTTTGCTCAAAGTTACCAATGCCTCCGCTGCCTGCATGCGGAGATTGGAGTCTGCTTTGCCATCGTTGATTAAGTTGGTCAGGAATTTCACCACACTCGCATCGGCTTTGCCTAGCCTTCCCAATGCCCCAGCCGCGTTGATGCGAAGATAAGACTCTGCCTTGCTGTCGTTGACTAAGTTGGTCAGGAATTTCACCCCATTCACATCGGCTTTGCCCGAAGCTCCCAATACATCAGCCGCGTTGATGCGAAGACTGGAGTCTGCTTTGCTATCGTTGAGTAAGTTGGTCAGGAATTTCACCACATTCGCATCGGCTTTGCCTAGCTTTCCCAATGCCCTAGCCGCATGGATGCGAAGATAAGACTCTGCCTTGCTATCGTTGACTAAGTTGGTCAGAGATTTCACCACACTCGCATCGGCTTTGCCTAGCCTTCCCAATGCCCCAGCCGCGTTGATGCGAAGATAAGACTCTGCCTTGCTGTCGTTGACAAGACCGATCGCTTTCTTTACCATCTCCTCCGACTGCTTAGGAAACGCTGCTAAATCTTTTGCATCGTATTCAGCTAATTTTCCAAAAGCTGCCTGCTTGACACCCGGATAACCATCATCTAAAGCCGCCAAGATACCGTTTATTTGCCACTCTTGCGGCTTTGGCTGCTGGCTCTCTTTTGCGCTGACCCAGGGAGAGGCAACCAATAGCCCGATCGTCAAACAAACCACAAATACCAAGCGGTAAAAAGCGGGCTGTTTCTGCAAACGTTGGGGGCGAACCATAGTTAAAGAGGCAAACAAGGGGCAAGCACAGGGGTACGATCGTCAACAAGCCCAGAGCATGATTTTACAAACACAAATAATGCTGCCTAAACTATGACGTGTGCTTTTGCCAACCCCGCTTTTCTTAACTCATCTTCAACAACTTCCCCTCAAATGTCGAAATTTCGAGGTCAGAGGTCAAACTTTCGAGGTCAGAGGTCAGTCTGATTCATAAAGCGATCGTTAGTCAGTGGACTGAAATGAACTGCATCACTTGCAAATGCTCTCTTTAGGATACTGAATTGGGACAAAGATTCCAAAGTCGTTCAGCTTTTATCGAATCCAGACGTAAGCGATCGCCAAAGTCATCCCCGTTATCGGCAAGCCGAACCGCAAATGTTCCCAAAAAGAGAGGCGATATCCCAGCTTGGCGGCCGCTTCAACAGTGATTAAATTGGCGACGGAACCAAAGATCGTGAGATTTCCGGCTAGGGTCGATCCGGCCGACAAGAGCAGCCAAGATCGAGTGTCACTATGGGCAATCAACGGCTTGAGCAGCAGCACCGCAGGCACATTTGAGACGAGGTTAGAAAGCAGAGCCGTGACGCTGAGAAGCCCCGCAGAAGACCCGATCGCTCTCGTCAATGGCTCCAGCAAATTTAACTGCTGAGTCGCTTTCGTAAGAATAAACAATCCCGAAAACATCACGAGCAAATTCCAGTCAACGGCTTGCAAGAGGCGATCGGGCTTAATGCGTCGCGTGATCAGCAGCAGACTCGCAGCGATGAATGCAGATTCAGCTAAGGGCAACCCTGAAACGAATGCGGTTAATAACCCGATCGTGATCACGATCGTCTTCACAAACAGCGGCTTAAACACGCGACTTTCAGGCAATGTAAATCGCTCTTGAGGAATATTTGATCGCACAGCGGGATAGAGCAGCCAGAGCAATGCAATTTGCATCACTAATCCGATGAAAGCGATCGGAGCCAGCGCCGTTGCAAACTCTAAATAATGAATCCCTGAAAATGAACCGATGAGAATATTTTGGGGATTGCCACTCAACGTCGCCACCGACCCAATATTGGTCGCACTCGCCAGCGCCAGCAGATAGGGAATCGGGTTGAGACGCAGCGTTTTCGACACATTCAACACGAGCGGCGTAAAGATCAGCGCGATCGTGTCATTGAGAAAAATCGCCGACAACACCCCACTGCCAAAGGTCAACACCACCAACAGCCCAAACGGGCTTTGAGTCAACCTCAACAGCATCCTCAACGCGACTCGAAAAAACCCTGAATACAACAGACTCGCATTCACAATCATCATGCTGAACAGGAATACGATCGTGGTGGCATCGATCGCTTGCCACGCGTCGTTAAGACTGAGCATTCCTAAAGCAATCACAAACGCCGAACCTACCAGCGCGATCGTGGCTCGATTCATTCGCAACCCTGGCAGATAGCCTAGGGCCAACCCCAAATAAGTCAGGGCGATCGTCAAATACTTTAAATAAATCACGCCTGATTTTCACCGTTTACGGTCTGCCTCACTTCTGTGGATAGGTTTCCACACCAGACATCTAAGGCATAATCAAACACAATTAAAACTGAAGGCAAGGAAACCACTATGAAACTTCCATTTTACGACTGGTATCGCAATCTAATTCGTAACTCAAAATATCGCTGGGTGATCATCGTCGGCACTCTGCTTTACTTAATTAGCCCGATCGACCTGTTGCCTGATTTTATCCCCCTGATTGGGCAAATCGATGATGGCATCGTCGTCACCCTGCTCGTAGCAGAACTGTCGGGAATGTTGCTCGATCGGGTCAAAGCTCAAAAGAACAAAGACGTTGCAGCAGACCCAACCGTTGCCTCTGAGACAGTTGACGTGAATGCAACATCCGTTTAGTCGCTCGTCCAAATCATCATTTTCTAGCGTGGTTTGTGGTCAGAAAAGCGTCTGATCGCAGACCACTTTTTCGTGAGCGAATCATTAAAAATAATCTCCACGCAAATGTTACGGAACGTTCCATTCATCAGAACGTTCTCCAAGTCGTGTGTTAGGCTGAGTCTAGCAAAGATTATTTTCGGCTGTGTAATTCGTTCTCACAAGCGTCTCTCCGAATCTAACTCTCTACAACTTCTGATTCTGGAGATATTTTATGTCGATTTACGTGGGCAACCTGTCTTATGAAGTCACTCAGGATGACTTAACGCAGACATTTGCAGAATATGGCTCCGTTAAGCGCGTTCAGTTGCCAACCGATCGTGAAACTGGTCGTTTACGCGGGTTTGCTTTTGTCGAAATGGGAACCGATGCAGAAGAGACGGCTGCGATCGAGGCCCTTGATGGTGCTGAATGGATGGGTCGCGATCTCAAAGTCAACAAAGCAAAGCCCCGTGAAGAGAGAGGCTCTTCAGGTGGCGGTGGCGGCGGCGGCTGGTCAAATCAAAATCGCGGTTCTCGCCGTTATTAATTGACAAGAGCCGTTCGCTCTTAACTCTTGAGGGCAGACAACAAGATGTCTGCCCTTTTTGTTAGAACGTGATTGAAATCTGCTGTCCCTAACATTCCTCAAAAAACATGAATACGAAAGAGTTCTTGAGCCGATATGCGGCAGGGCAGAGAGACTTCAGAAACCTAAATTTGATGGCGGCAAACCTGAGAAACATCAATCTCAGCGGCGTTAACCTCAGCGGTGCTAACTTAACCAAAGCCAACCTGACCCGCACCAACTTAAGCTACGCCAACCTAAGCGACGCAATTTTAACCGGGGCGGTTTTAACGCAAACCAATTTAACTAAAGCAAATTTGCTCAATGCCGACTTGAGCAACACTAGCCTGGCAGAAGCAGAGATTAGCCACGCTAGAGTCAGAAACGCGATCGCTGATGATGCCCCTCTCCCTTCAATTCGTCAAACGCCTCTCCCAGACTCAGTTTAGGCCCAGAGCCTAGTTGAGATCACGCAGCAATTCTCGCGCCCGACAAAATCGAGAGACTTGCCAATGAACCCGCTACACCTGATGGTGATCTCAGACGATCTCATCACTACCCGCATCGATCAGATGCTGCACGCAGACGGAGTAGAGATTGTTGTAGCGGGTTCTGTCAATGAGAGCCTAGAGGCGTTTGCGCGCTGCCAGCCCGACGTTTTGATCTGTGACATTGAGGTGCTAGACGATGAACGCTGCCTCCAGATGCGATCGCTGAGAGACCTAGAGATGAGTCACGGCTGGAGCCTTACTCCCGCAATTTTAGTGAGTGGGTCGATTAAAGATCTAGATTTTAACCAAGCGATCGCAATGGGCTTCCGCAGGTTTTTAGCCCGACCCCTTGAGCGCGATCGCCTGGTCTCTGCCATTACTAGCCTCACCCAGCTATCAACCTAGACGTTGAATCTGAACAGCATCACATCGCCTTCCTGAACCACATATTCCTTACCCTCACTGCGAACCAAGCCTTTCTCTTTGGCAGCGCCCATCGATCCGGTGGTGGTCAGATCTTTATAGGCCACGGTTTCAGCGCGAATGAATCCCCGCTCAAAGTCAGTGTGAATCACACCCGCCGCCTGAGGAGCCGTCATTCCGGCGTGGATCGTCCAAGCGCGAGTTTCTTTGGGGCCCGTGGTGAAGTAGGTTCGCAACCCTAGAAGCTCATAGGTGGCGCGAATTAGAGACTTTAAGCCGCCTTCTTGAACGCCGAGAGCGGCTAGAAAATCTAAGCGATCGTCTTCACTAAGCTCGACCAACTCCGCTTCGACCTGGGCCGAAACGATCACGACCTGGGCTTTTTCCTGCTCGGCCAGTTTTCGCACCTGCTCAACAAAGGCGTTGCCCGTCGCCAAATCGTCTTCAGCGACGTTTGCAGCATAGATAATCGGCTTGCGAGTCAGCAGCCCCAGAGGTTTGAGCAAGAGTTCTTCTTCTTCGGTCAGCGTGACTTGACGAGCAGGTTGGCCCGCATTTAGCACCGGGATCAGTTTTTCTAGTGCCCCTACTTCGACTTGCGCTTCTTTGCTAGTGCGGGATTGTTTGCGGGCCCGATCGACGCGCTTTTCAATCTGTCCGAGATCAGCCAGGATCAGTTCTAAATTAATCACCTCGATATCGCTAACGGGATCGACCGCCCCAGAGACGTGAATAATATCATCGTCTTCAAAGCAGCGCACCACATGCACGATCGCATCGACCTCGCGAATGTTGGCTAAAAACTGGTTGCCCAACCCTTCGCCCTTGCTAGCCCCCTTGACCAAGCCAGCAATATCGACAAACTCGACCCGCGCAGGCAAAATGTCGATCGAGCTAGAGATCGTGGCTAAGGCTTTGAGACGCTCATCGGGCACCGAAACGATGCCCACATTTGGCTCGATCGTGCAAAAGGGAAAGTTGGCAGCGGTCGCCTTGGCATTGGCAACCAGGGCATTAAATAAAGTCGATTTTCCAACGTTGGGCAGTCCAACAATCCCGGCTCTTAGCATGTTGAGTTATGAAGGTAAGCGAAAAAACGGTTAAACAGGGCCTGGAATCGTCTGAGGAATAGGGGCAGGAACGGGAGAAGGCACCGGGCTGGGAATTGTCTCAGGCACAGGACTAGGAATCGGTTCGGGAACGGGATCAGGCATCGGCTCAGGAACAGGATTTGGCACAGGTGGAGGAAAGGAAGGTGTAGAGGTTGGGTAGACCATAGAATATCCTAACGAATAATTTGATTTCCCCAACTTAGATGACCCCTTTAGACATTGCATCTTCCCAAATAGCGACTCCGCTGCTTGACGCTTTGCGGGCCTGTGCTCAAAGCTCAAACGCTCCATTTTACACACCTGGCCATAAGCGAGGACGGGGAACTCCGGAGGTTTTAGCCGATTTGCTAGGGTCGCAACTGTGGCGATCGGATCTGCCTGAACTGCCCGAACTCGATAATCTGTTTGCCCCTCAAGGCGCAATCAAAGCTGCTCAAACCCTGGCAGCAGAGGCATTTGGAGCCGAACAAACCTGGTTTTTAGTCAACGGCTCAACCTGTGGTGTGATCGCGGCTATTTTGGCAACCTGTGAAGCTGGCGATAAAATCATCTTGCCACGCAACGTGCATCAATCTGCGATTTCGGGGCTGATTCTTTCGGGGGCAGTGCCGATCTTCATCAATCCTGAGTATGATGCCGATCGTGACCTCGCCCACAGCATCACCCCCCCAGCCGTTGAAGAGGCTCTTAGGCAGCATCCAGACAGCAAAGCCGTGATGATGGTCTATCCGACTTATGAGGGGGTTTGTGGTGACGTGGAGGCGATCGCTGATCTGGCTCATCGACACCATCTGCCACTCTTGGTGGATGAGGCTCACGGGGCCCATTTTGCCTTTCATCCTGAATTGCCAGATTCTGCGCTGTCTGCGGGGGCTGACCTAACCGTGCAATCGACTCACAAAACCCTCTCTGCCATGACTCAAGCAGCGATGCTGCACTGTCAGGGTAGCCGCGTGGATCGCGATCGCGTCAGCAAAGCCCTACAGCTAGTGCAATCGACGAGTCCGAGTTATTTGCTGTTGGCTTCGTTGGATGCAGCGCGGCAGCAAATGGCCACCCAGGGATCAGGTCTGATGGAGCGAACCCTGCAATTAGCCGATCAAGCCCGATCGCGCCTTGGTCAAATTCCTCATCTCTCGACGTTGAATGCTCACCAAGCGGGTCAGACTTCAGGATTTTGGGCCCTCGATCGCACCCGTCTCACCGTCACCGTGTCTGAGTTGGGGATGGATGGCTTTAGAGCAGACGAGATCTTGCACCAAACCTTGGGCGTGACGGCTGAGTTTCCATCGTTGCAGCACCTCACATTTATCATCAGTTTGGGCAACACTCAAGCCGACATTGATCAACTCGTGCAGGCCTTCACTACCCTAGCTAACGGGGCAGTTGCGCCGAGCCAGAACCCCGTTAGAAGCCTCAGCCTTCACAACTCGCACGGCTCTTTGCTCTCTCCGCGTCAGGCTTTTTTTGCCCCTAGTGAAACGCTCTCGATCGCCCAAACCGTCGATCGCATCAGCGCCGAGCTAGTGTGCCCCTATCCACCGGGCATTCCGGTTTTGCTGCCGGGTGAACAGATTAGTCAAGGAGCGATCGCTACGCTCCAAGAGATTTTGGCGGCTGGAGGACTAATTAGCGGCTGTGCAGACTCCAGTCTTAAAACACTACGAGTCGTCAAAAGCACCTGAAATTTTGTCAAGGTTGACCCGATTTGCGTTAATCACACTACGATCGACTCATTGAGCCTTCCTTCTACCATGCCTTCTCCCCTTTGGCCTTACGTGACTCCCGGCATTCCTGACGATTTGTTTGAAAATCTACCGGGCATTCCCATGAGTCAGCGAGAAGTTAGATTGCTGCTGCTGTCTCATCTGCGGCTAAATCGCGACTCAGTGCTGTGGGACATTGGCGCGGGCACTGGTACGATTCCCGTCGAGGCCGGGTTGCTCTGTCCGGGTGGAAAAATTATCGCTGTTGAGCGCGATGAAGAAGTCGCGAGCTTAATTCGCCGCAACTGCGATCGCTTTGGGGTCACCAATGTCGAAATCATCGAAGGCAGTGCGCCAGACTGTCTCAAGGGGTTAGTGCCCCCCGATCGGGTCTGCATCGAAGGCGGGCGATCGCTGAAAGCCATTCTTAAAGAAGTCTGGCGATCGCTAAACCCCAATGGGCGAGTGGTGGCAACGGCGGCCAACTTAGAAACGCTTTATCAGATCTCAGAGAGCCTCGCCGAACTGCAAGCCCGTAATATTGAAGTGGTGCAATCTGCGGTCAATCGTCTTGAAACTCGCGGCACTAACCAAATCTTTGCAGCCGTCGATCCGATCTTTGTGCTCAGTGGTGAAAAGCTTTTATAAGAAAATCGTCGCTCGCTTCACCCGTTGCCCTATTCTCCGTTAAAGTGTTGCAAAGCTCCGCTTAACCTTCTTAACCTTCACCCCTCTTTGAGCGAGTGCTGAGGAGTAGTCATCTTTCCTAGACAGGTTACCTTCACCTAAATTAGTGCTATGCCTTGGTCTCGAATCAGTAGTGGAATTGTCGCGATCGTTCTAGCGCTAGGCATGATGCTGCTGGGCGGATGGTACTTTACGGCTGGGTTTTGCCTCATCATCTATTTGGGGCAGTTAGAATATTTTCAGCTTGCTCGTGCTAAAGGCATCGCCCCGGCGGTCAAAACAACGCTGGTCGTGAGCCAAATTTTATTAGTCGTTTCTAACATTTCGCCACCGATGGCCGATGCCATCTTCCCGGTGGCCGGAACGTTTATCTGTTTCTACCTGCTGTTTCAGCCCAAATTTGCGACGATCGCAGATATCTCAGCTTCGATCATGGGCTTATTCTACGGCGGCTATTTGCCTAGTTATTGGATTCGCCTGCGATTTTTGGGTCAAGCTGAGGTGAGCAATTTACCCCTTAACGGCTTCTGGACAAGCTCTTGGCATGGTTTAGAGGCGCTTCCAAGCGGGCTGACTGACACCCTGTTGGCATTTTTGTGCATTTGGGCGGCTGACATTGGGGCCTACACGATCGGGCGCTGGATCGGGCGCACGCGGCTCTCAGATATCAGCCCTAAAAAAACCGTCGAAGGAGCGGTGTTTGGCGTAGCGGCTAGTGTTGCAGTGGCCATTCTGGGATCGTGGTATCTCCATTGGTCGGGCTGGCCGATCGCGGGGATAGCCCTCGGTCTTTTGATCGGCATTGCTAGTCTATTGGGTGACTTAACCGAGTCGATGATGAAGCGCGATGCGGGGGTCAAAGATTCTGGGCAGTTGATTCCGGGTCATGGAGGCATTCTCGATCGCGCTGATAGCTACGTGTTTACGGCTCCGCTGGTCTACTATTTTGTGACCCTTGTGTTGCCCTTGTTGCCTAAATAAAAACCTCCGATCGCTTTAGGTCAGCTAGCGATCGCTCGATCAATTCAACCGATTATGGAGATTCTAGCTTCTCTTAATCTTCGACCCTGACTAATAGAGTGGCTTGACAGCTAACCTGTCCGGCTTCTAACATCAGTCGCTCAATCTGAGTTTCTGCCCCCAAGTCAAACGTGTAACCCTCTAAGTCGCTCAAGGGCAGCCCTCGCTTGGCCGTGGCGTGGGGCAGCCATTGAGGATTGACCAGCATCAACTCGTGAGGACTCGCCAACGAAAACCCGGTGCGAATTGCGATCGGGGTAGCCGTGCCCGTCACTGAAATTAAGGAAGCGCTCAGGGTCACTAAATCTACATCGAGAATAATCTCTAGGTTTTGCAGATTGAGCCGAGGGTCAGAGTCTAGAGGCACGTCGCCTAGATCACTGGCATTCAGCAGCGTCAACAAAAACTCAGTTACCCCATTTGCCAACAGCGGGGCCGCCAGCGACGCATTCAAATCAGCCTGCTGCAACAGCACCGTGCCCCCGACCTGAATCGGTTCGAGCAACCGCAAAGGCTTTCCTCGCAAGACTTGCCCTAGATTGATGCGGATATTTTGCCCCGTCAACTGCACTTGACTGAGATGCAAGCCCTGATAAACCGCGCTGTGAGCCGACAGCCTGACTTGGGGAATGCAGCCTGAGAGAATTTGGCGATCGCCCGCTTCCACCTCTACTTCTAGCGCCTCAATGTGCTCGACCTGCGATCGTAGCCACAGCCCCACCGCCGAGGCCAGCACTTTAGAGATCAAACCCAGTTTTAAGGGGCGAACGGCTTGACTGAGGGGAACCCGTTCCGGGTCATCTCCCATAACAGCATCAGCATCCCAAACGTCAGGCTCAGAAGAATCCATAAATAAGCAACATCAGACTTTACAGCAGTCTACAGGAAACGATCAAACTCTGCGTCATTCATCCATTAGCCCCAATTTTTGGCGCTTAAGTTAAGAAACTCTGACATTTAGATTTCTTTTGGGATCTTTGTACTCTCAGGGTTAGCGCTTCGATCCCCATGCTCAAAATTATGTCAGAGCTTCATGACATGACGATCCCCATAGTGCCTATAATTTCGTCGATCGCCTCTAAATTCAACCGTTTTACCCCTTGACCCATTATGTCTTTCCTGCAACATTGGGGTCAGAAAGCGATCCCCGATTTGTTAACAAACGTAAACTTATGCGTTTTTATTCATTAGAAAAATTCCGTCCGCCTGATTGGAGCTTGTTTTATGGCAACCGAACGTCCTCCGTTAAATGAAATGACGCTCCGGCAACTGCGCCGAGTCGCCAGTGAATATGGAGTCTCTCGCTATAGTCGAATGCGAAAAGACCAGCTTTTAGCCTCGATCGAAGAGATTCAGCGCAGCCGACTTTCCCCGACCCAAACCCGCACAATTGAGGCACAAGAAGAAGTGGAAGCAGCAAAGTTTGATGTTGGACAGAGCGATCTCGTAGGGGGTGCATTGGCAGCCGTTGACGAAGATCTCACCGACCTGCCTGAAGGCTATGGTGAGAGCCGCGTCGTGATCATGCCCCGCGACCCCCAGTGGGCTTATACCTATTGGGATGTGCCCAATGAGCATAAAGAAGATTTGCGTCGCCAAGGCGGTCAGCAGCTAGCTCTGCGCCTCTACGATGTCACCGATATCAGCGTCGAATATCAAAGCCCCCACAGCGTTCAAGAATATCCCTGCGATGAGCTAGCAAGAGAATGGTATCTGCCGATTCCCGTCAGCGATCGTGACTATATGGTTGAGATGGGCTATCGCTGTGCCGATGGTCGCTGGCTGGTGCTAGCCCGATCGGCCCCGGTTCGGGTGCCTCCCGTTTACCCCTCTGACTGGATCGAAGACCACTTTGTCACCGTCGAGTGGGATGAAGATCTGCGCGGTCAGACCTTCTTAGAGCTGGTTTCTCCGACCAAGCGCATGGCCTATCCTGCAACCGCACCTAACGGCGGCGTGGGCAACCCCATCTACGATCGCATCTTTGACCTAGCCGAAAGCGTCGAAGCCCAGCGCATCGCCGGGTCGCTCTATGGCTCAATGCAGCAAGCGCCGATTCACGAAGAAGCAATTAGCTCCTACGTCTTTCCATCAGGGGTGGGGATGTGGGCCGTGCCGACCACTTCTGGCTTAACGATGTCTGGGGTGGGCATGTCAGGCATTGGCTTTGGCGCTTCGGCACCGCCCATTCGTCCCCGGCAGTTTTGGCTAGTGGCCGATGCCGAACTGATTGTTTATGGCGCAACCGAACCCGATGCCACCGTGACGATCGCGGGTCAGCCGATCAAACTCAACGCCGATGGCACGTTCCGTTTTCAGATGTCGTTCCAAGATGGCTTGATTGACTACCCGATCATGGCCGTTGCCGTCGATGGTGAACAAACGCGGGAAGTGCACATGAAGTTTGAGCGCGAAACGCCCAGTCGTCGCACCAACACCAAAGAAGAAGCCGTGCAAGAGTGGTTGGTCTAGTCGTCAATTTTCTTAATCTCCCTGTCAAATCCCTTGATCGTCGGCCGATCGGGGGATTTTTTTGCAGTGTGCCCACGGTGTAGGGTGGAAAGAAGTCACTTTATAGGATTCATGATTCAAGAAGACCTTGCTAAAGCGCTTACCGACTCGTTTGGCTCCTCTGTTCAAATCGCTGATGCCAACTCTTATCAGATAGAGACCGATCAGTTTAGGGTGTTGGTGTTGCTGTCAGACGATCACTCGTGGCTGAGGGTTTTGGTGCCGATCGTGCCTGCCCAAGATGCCCAACTCTATCTAGCAGAATTATTAGAAGCCAACTTTGACGCGACTCAAGAAGTGCGCTATGGGCTGCATCAAGAGGTGTTGTGGGGAGTCTTTCAGCACAGTTTAGCCGGGCTGACGATCGCCGATTTCACCACAGCAGTTCACCGACTGATAGCGCTGCGAGCATCGGGCATCGACATCGGATTCAACGCCTTTGCCGAAAAGCGGATTCGTCTAATCATTCAGGCCGCAAAACGCCAGGGGCAATCGCTAGAATCCACTCTGCAAACCCTTGATCGCTTTTATCAAGAAGGACTCATGGGCGAACTAGAAATGGGAGCGCGATCGCGAGAAGAGGTCTTGTCCGCCTGGCAACGCCAGTTAGAGCGGCTCTGGTCAGACGTGGAGCCGTGATTCCTACAATTTTGAATCGTTTGAAGCGATCGCTGAGAGCCGTTGGTGCCGATGCTGAATCTATAAAACCAACGTCACGACCAGCGGCTAAAGGGATGAGTGACTAGATTAGAGTTGTAGTAACGCACATCGTGAGACACGTCTTCGCCGATCCAGTCGGGTCGCTCGATCGCTTGGTCATCATTTTCTAGCTCAACTTCTGCGATCACTAGCCCCTGATTTTCGCCCAAAAATTCGTCAACCTCCCAAGTCAGACCGTTTAAGTCAATTTTGTGGCGATATTTCTCAATGAGAGGCGGCGAACAGAGAGTGGTTAAGATCTCATTGGCATCCTCGATCGGGATGGGGTATTCAAACTCCGATCGGGCAATTCCCTGAGAGGCTCCTTTAAGGGTGATAAAGGCGCGATCGCCTGCAATTCTGACGCGCACCGTTTGCCCTGACTGCGTGGGAATGTAGCCCTGACGATAAAGCACGCCGGGAGCGAGATCACGCCAGCGATCGTGAGTGACTAAAAACTTGCGTTCGATTTCAACGCCCACATTAACCTCCTTGCTGCTGCAAAAAGAGAAACGCATCAACTTCGGCGGCGGTGGGTTGAGCGGCGATCGCGCCCAGTCTGAGGGTGGTCAACGCTCCCGCAGCGCTGGCATAGGTGGCGGCGCTTTTGGCTAGATCAGGGTTCGTCAAGTTTTGAATGCCATGCTGACAGAGTTGATGCACAAATCCTGCTACAAAGCTGTCTCCGGCTCCGGTTGTGTCTTCAACGTCAACCTTAAAAGCGGGCACTTTTCCTTCGTTTTCTCCGAGACAATAGGCGCAGCCCTTATCGCCTGCGGTGACTAAAACCCCTTCTAGGGTGCCTAGGCGATGAGCGATCGCGCCGGGGTCGGTGGTGCCAAAGAGCCAGTCGGCTTCTTCTTGGGCCACTTTGAGAAAATCGACTCGTTTGATCAGATCGTGAATCATGGGCAGAGCCGCTTGAGCATCGGCCCAAAACACGGGTCGCCAGTTGACATCGAGGACAATTTTGACGAAAAACTGTTCACACAGTTCGAGGGCCCGAGCGATCGCGCCACGACTGTCTAAATAAGCCAGTTCGAGGGTGCCCAAGACCAAAAAGTCGGCGGACTCAAACAGAGCCGGGGTTAGCTGGGCGGCTTGCAGATGGGTGTCAGCAAACTCTGACGAGGAGCGCTTGCCGCCAAAGGCCACAAAGCTACGATCGCCCGTCTCTGACCTCAACACCATCACTGTGCGCGTCGGCGCAGTCGGGTGAGACTGGATGCCCGTGGTGTCTACCCCAACCGCTTGCAGCAACTCAACGAGCGATCGTCCGGGGTCGTCTTGCCCAACGCAGCCCACAAACGCCGACGCGGTGCCGAGCTTTGTCAACGCACAGGCCACATTTGCGGGCGCACCCCCGGCATAAGAAGTCCATGAGTCAACCGTTTCAAGCGATCGCCCTGGCTGATCGGCAATGCAGTCAAATAAGATTTCGCCCAGACAAATAACACGAGGATGAGTCACAGTTAGTTTCCTTGACTTGCCACTGTTAGTCTATGAGAATTTGCGACGGGAGAAGTTTAAGATTCAGATCTGCCCGTCTCGGCGACCCAGTTCATAAATTCCGCAGCCCATGCAGGCGAGAATGCCTACGCTGATGGCCCAACTTTTGCCCAAGCTCACCTCGACTCCATAGCTGCACAGAGCACCCACCGCCAAAAATGGAATGATGCTGAAAACAGAGGCGTAGAAGGCGTTTTGGGCTTCTCTTGCGGGTCGAGTCTTCTCAAATTCTTCTTCTGATGTGTAGAGCGATCGCTCTGCAAAATTAAACCAGCGATTGAGTTGCTCGATCACCCAGTCCCCGATCGGGGAAAACCCCAAGTAGAGAGCCAGCGACCACAGAGCGACCCCCGCAATCACAGTGGGATCAATCGGAAAAATAAACGGGCCAAGTTCGATCGCCATGACATAAAAAATAAACGTAAAAACCCGGCACGGGAACAGCAAGGCTGCTCCTCAAATTTGATGTGTAGTTATCGTAGCTAAAACTAACGTCTCACGAAAGCCCAAAACCGCTCAGAACTTTTTTAAGGAGACAAGCGATCGCGCATCCACTCTCCATTTTGCAGCCGATAGCGCAGTCGATCGTGCAATCGACTTGATCGCCCCTGCCAAAACTCTATCTCGATTGGCTTGACTCGAAACCCTCCCCAGTGGGGCGGACGGGGAATCTCTTGAGTTTCGTACTGGGTTTTTAGCTCGTTTAATCGGTGTTCTAAAACATCGCGACTGGCAATCACCTGGCTTTGTTCTGAAGCCCAAGCACCGAGACGACTGGCGATCGGGCGACTATAAAAATAAGCATCCGATTCTTCGGCCGCAATTTTTTCGACATTGCCCACAATGCGAATCTGTCGCTCTAACTCGGCCCACAAAAACACGATCGCCGCGTGGGGATTGTCCATTAACTCTTGCGCTTTGTGACTGTGGTAGTTGGTGTAGAACACAAAACCCCGATCGTCAAAGCCTTTTAGCAACACAATTCTCGCCGACGGAATGCCCGCTTTAGTCGCCGTTGCAACAGTCATGGCGTTAGGCTCAGGAAGCTGTGCCGCCACTGCCTGATCAAACCAGCGCTGAAACTGCACGAAGGGATTAGAATCAACCTGCGTTTCGTTGAGTTCTTCTAGGGTGTAGTCTTTTCTTAAATCAGCGATCGGTGAATTCATTTCGTCTCTTCTTGCACTCTTCTTGCATTGTAGAGGTGTCTGAAGCGCGTTGCAGATCTGTCTCAAGTTCGCTAAGTTTCACGTAGTTAGAGGAGTTAACTAATGACCACATTGCTAGCAGGAGACATCGGCGGCACCAAGACGATTTTGCGCTTGGTCAAATCAGCAGACTCGTTGCAGTCGCTCTATGAAGTGCGCTATTCCAGTCATGATTTTCCCGATTTGGTGCCGATGGTGCAGACGTTTCTCTCGGCGGCCGAGCAAGCATTGGGGCAGACTTTTGCGCCCGAAACAGCGTGCTTTGCGATCGCTGGCCCTGTGGTTAACAACACGTCAAAAGTGACTAACGTCGGCTGGACTTTAGAAGCCGATCGGATGTCGCAGGTGTTAGCGATTTCTAAGATCTCGTTGATCAATGACTTTGAAGCAGTCGGCTATGGGGTGTTGGGTTTAGACGAGTCAGATCTGCATCTGCTGCAAGCCGGACAGCCTCAAGAAAAGGCCCCGATCGCCGTTCTAGGGGCGGGAACCGGGTTAGGACAAGGCTATCTAATCCATACAGGTGATGGCTATCAGGTGTTTGGCTCCGAAGGCGGACACGCAGATTTTGCACCCCGATCGGAGCTAGAGTTTCAGCTTTCTCGCTATTTGCTCGACAAACACCACATCGATCGCATCTCAGCCGAGCGCGTGGTGTCGGGTCAGGGAGTGGTGGCCATCTATCAGTTTTTGCGCGATCGCCAGTTTGCCACCGAGTCGCCTGAAGTGGGTGAAGTCGTCAGAGCGTGGGAATCTCAGGCAGGACGCGAAAAAACGGTTGACCCGGCGGCAGCGATCGCCAAGGCAGCGTTAGAAAACAGCGATCTTTTATCCGAAAAGACCATGCAAATGTTTGTCGAATCCTATGGCGCTGAAGCGGGAAATCTAGCGCTAAAACTGCTTCCCTACGCGGGTTTGTATATTGCAGGCGGCATTGCGGCGAAGATTCTACCCTTGATTCAGGAGGGCGGTTTTTTGACTGCCTTCATTCATAAAGGTCGCATGGGTTCGATTTTAGAGCGCATTCCCGTTCAGATTGTTCTCAACCCCCACGTTGGGCTAATTGGCGCGGCTCTGTGTGCGTCAAAGCTGTAGCACTGGTCAGGGAAGGTAGCTCTCTATGCAGCAAATTTCCCTGATTGAAAGAACGATACTAGTAATGCAGTTATTAATGCTAGAAGGAACAAGATATAATCATTAAAATAGCCGATCGTAAAGAAGTTTTTTATTATAAATATTATGCTACTTACAAAGTCCATTTATCGATAATCAATCATTCAATTTATAGCAACACTGGGACTATTAAGAACTCAGTAACTTTGATCTTCAACACTGGACATTAACTCTTACTAGAGATTAAACTAAGGGCGTGTTATGAAGAACACAAGAAGTTATGACCCTCAACCCCTAGTTTTGAGATGATTTTTCCCTCAAACCACCAGTTTTCTCAACGAAAACAGAAGAAATACGTATAAAAAATATAAATTTCCGGAAAAGACAACTGTAAACACGTAGGTAACTTAGTCATTGTCGTTTACAGTGTGTAGGTAGCAAGTTAGACCGAACACGGTGATATCGATTGGCGTTTTGGATTGAACAATAGAACCACTAAACCAAGACCCTCGATCGTAGACATTCAGCCTGTAGTTCCCTGTTTTTTAACGCTCTGAGCATCGCGGCAAATCTCTAGCAAGAATTGCTCTACTTCAGTGTGGCAATCGCGCTGATGCTTCAAGATTCACAGATTTTTGTCCTGTTTGACGGCGTTCCTGTTGTTAAAGATGCAGGGAGCGATCGTCGCTCAAACCTACTCAGATTTTGCCCTCTTAAAGTTTTTTGGAGTTTTTTATGGTGAGTTCCGTTATTAGCAACGGTGGTGGATTGACAGCACAGTACTTCAACAGCACTGATCTCAACACCAACACCCTTGCACTGACGCGCATCGATTCCGCTCTCAACTTCAACTGGGCTTATGGTTCTCCTAGTTCCGCGATCGCAAGCGATCACTTTTCAGCCAGATGGACAGGCAAAGTCACTGCTCCAACAGATGGGAGTTACACGTTTTATACCCATTCAGACGATGGCATCAGAGTTTGGATCGACGGCAAACCAATTATTGATGACTGGACTGCACACGCTTCTAAACAAGACCAAGGCACGATCGCCCTTTCTAGCGGTCAGCATGATCTCAAGGTGGAATATTACGAAGAGGGAGGAGAAGCTTCGGTCAGCCTAGAGTGGGCGGGGCCAGGCTTTGGACAGCAGGTGATCCCCAGCAGCGCGCTTTCTTCAGCTAGCGTGATTGCGCCTCCGGCTGGGGGAGCGACCTATATCAGCGACTTGACCCCCAACTCTCAAACCAATGGCTGGGGCCCGATCGAGCGTGACCTGAGCAACGGCGAACAAGGGACGGCCGATGGCCACAGTCTCAAAATTGCTGGACAGTCGTTTAGCAAAGGGTTAGGGGTGCACTCGCTGTCAGAGGTCTATTATCAATTGAGTGGTAACTACAGCCGCTTTTTATCAGCGATCGGGGTCGATGATGAATCAGGTGGCAACGGAACGGTTGATTTTCAAGTATGGGGCGATAACCAGAAGCTGTTTGACAGTGGCGTGGTGCGGGGAGGAACTGCGGCTAGAGCGATCGACATTGATGTGACAGGCAAACAAGTCTTAAAGCTAGTCGTCACTGACGGCGGTGATGGGGTCTCTTATGACCATGCAGATTGGGCTGATGCCAAGTTAATCTCTGCGGGATCTGGGGTGTCACAACCGTCCATTTCCGTTTCAACTCCGGTTTCACCTCCCATTCAGATTCCGACTCTGGTTTCATCTCCCATTCAAAGTTCTATTTCGGCTCCCGTTCCTCCTCCGATTTCGATTCCGGCTCCGATCTCAACTCTGTCGCCCGCTTTTGATGATTCGACCTTGGCCAATGAGGGGCATCCGTCTGGAGTTCCTAGTTACTACAGTTGGTATGACAAACCTGTTTCGGGCTATGGCAACAACCCACCTAGCGATTGGAAAGCGTTTACGGCGTGGGGACAAGTCTATGTCGAAGCGGGCTGGAACCCTCCTGCCAATAGCAACACTCGTGTGCAACTGCGAAACCTAGATGCGTGGTATCTCAGCAAGTCAACAGGGAAATGGGTTTTGCTTCAGCACGCTACTCGCGTAGATGGGGCCGATTTTAAGGAAGATTTTGCCAACAATGCCTCACAGCCGCCCTCGGTCAAAGACGAGTCTAATAACGGTGGCGGAACCAGTGTTGTGACGGGAAATGGCTATAACTATCACTTCTGGACTGATCGAGCCACCATTGACCCCACGGATATTGCTGGAATTTATACTCGGTTTCAGAGTCGATTGGTGCTCAATGACCCGAATGGAATCGACGATCGGGCTTCTACCCATTATCTCGCTAGTGATGGAGCCGACTATTGGCGGAGCACATCGTCTCCGTGGGCGGCTGATTGGAGCAACAACGGCGGCGTTGGGGGCGGACGGTTGAAGTTTGTCACGAACGACTGGCAAAACTTCAGCATGGAGACGCTGACCCCCAGCCAACTGCGTCAAAATCCACCGCCGATCGCCTAACTCCACTAGAAGTCGGGGTTCTGACAGAACCCCGACTTCTGACTATTTGAAGATCAAATCTAGGCGTTGTTGGGAAGCGTTAAGCGCCTCTGTGGGAGAGCTTCGACCTAAGAGAGTGGCTTCGATCGCTCGTCCTAAATTGTCTGAGATGCGATTGTAGCCGGGGAAAATGGGGCGCGATCGTCCATATTTTGCCTGTTGCAAAAACACATCGACGGCAGGCTGTTGAGCTTTGAACTTGAGATAGTCAGAATTTTGACGAGCTTTGAGATTGATGGGCAAATAGCCTGTGCCGATCGCCCACTGAGTCTGAAATTCTTCACTCATCACATAGTCTGCAAACGCAAAGGCGGCTCTTTCTCGCGCTGGAGTTGATTGGAACAGAAATAGATTTTCACCCCCGATCGCGGTTGCAGGTCGAGTCCCGATCGGGATGGGCAACACGCCAAAATCGACTTTAGCCGCTTGAAGCTGTCCGAGTGTCCACGGCCCAGAGATTTGCATAGCCACCTTTCCAGCGATAAAACCATCCAACTCATAGCCTCGCTCTGGCTGCGAGAGAATCGCCGAGCCATCTTGAACCAAGTCACGCCAGAATTGCAGAGCCGCGATCGCGCCTTCGTTAACAATACTTAACGCCTCAGTGCCTGCATTGGGTTGACCGATCAATTCGCCGCCCCCGCTCCACATAAACGGCAGCCATGTAAACACGCTCCATTCTCCTTTGCCGAGGGGAAGCACCATTCCGTGAGTGTCCACCCGCCCGTCTCCATTGGTGTCACGAGTCAGCCGCTTTGCCACTTGCCGAAAGTCTTGCCAGGTTTTGGGTAACTCGGTGATCCCCGCCGCTTTGAACAGACTGGGACGATAGAAAATTCCGACGTTGTTTGTGCTGAAGGGAATTGACCAAACGTGACCCTGATAAGTCATCGTGTCAAAAAGGGCGCGATCGAGCTGAGGTTTCAACGGCGAATCTGATAGGAAATCGTCGAGCGATCGTAGAGCATTCAATTCCACCAGTTGCCCAGTCAACATGGGCGCAAACCACAGCATATCGGGGGCGGCGTTGCCCACCACGGCTGAGAGAATTTTGGGCATTTGCTGATCGCCTTGCCCCACATAGAGCGACTCAACCTGAATATCTGGGTGCTGCTGATTGAATTGATTGACCAGTTTTTGCAAAACGTCTCGGTTGGGCGGCGGGTTGACTCCTTGCCACAGGGTTAGGTGAGTCACATCCGACGATCGGGCGGGGATTGACACCCGATCAGCAGCAGGCTGAGACAAAGCGCAAACACTCTAGACAGGCATTGCCAAAAATTTCGCCGCCTTAAACCGTCTCGTAATTGTTGCAAAATCATGGGCACTGTTCCATCGTCTTGGCGATTCTCACGGTCATTATCTCAATTGCGAGGGCTTTTGTTCTAAAGTCTGTCTTATGGAAGTCAGATTTAGATTTAACTAACTTGATAATGCTCGTTAGATACAGCCTTTTAGAAATTTATCTATGAAAAAGCTGCTTTCTAGTTTGATAGTTTCAAGTTTACTTTTGTTAATAAATTCGTGTCGTTCTCACGATCAAAATGCTGAGGGTACGATCGAGATTACGCTCAGTGGTTGGCAAAGCAGCCCGATCGAGTCTCGACTTTTAAAGAACGTCATTGACCAATTTGAGGCTAAATATCCAAACATTAAAGTTAAACACGAAGTGATCAACAGCCAATATATGGATGTGATCAAAACCCGCTTAATCGGAGAAGTTGCCCCCGATGTGTTTTATTTAGATGCCTTTGAAGCGCCGCTCTTAATGAAATATGAAGTCTTAGAGCCGCTCGATTCCTACATCAAACCTGAATTTAACTTAGCTGATTTTGAACCCACATTAATCAACGCCTTTAAGCATCATGGAAACCTCTATGGAATCCCAAAAGATTTCTCAACATTGGCTCTTTTTTATGATCAAAAAGCTTTCGCAACCGCAGGGATTAACCGCCCTCCCAAAACCTGGAATGAGCTAATTCAAGACTCAAAAAAGCTAACGATCGCTGCACCCGACGGAAAAGTTACTCGATACGGATTTGGCATCACTCCAGAATTGCCCCGACAGCAGTTTATTCTTCAGGCATTTGGCGGCGAATTGGTCGATCGCGATCAGTATGCAGCCTTCGCCACGCCCAAAAGCTTAAAGGGTTTGCAGCTTGTGATCGAGCAATATCGCCACGATCGCTCATCGGCTCAACCGTCTGATGTGGGGGCAAGCTCTGGTGACGAGATGCTGGGTCAGGGAAAAGTTGCGATGGTTTTATCAGGGGCTTGGAGCATTCCCTACTTTAAAGAAACGTTTCCAAATTTGAAGTTTGCAACCGCAGAAGTGCCGACAATTAATAGTCGAAAAGGAACAATGGCTTACACTGTTGCCTATGTGATGAACCGTCGCTCAACTCATAAAGAAGCTGCTTGGAAACTGATCGACTACTTAACGAGCGAAGCCACAATGAAAGCCTCTGGAAATCAGGGATTTGCTTTGCCGTCTCGACGATCGGTATTGGCAGAATTGACCTCCGATCGTAGCTCTCTTTATGCTCCCTTAATTGCTGGGTCAACCTATGCAACGATCTGGCAATCTGGAGAAACGCTGCCTACGATTTTGACAAACTTTGACAATCAATTTATTAGCGCTTTGATCGGTCAACAATCGCTTAAAGATGCGATGCAAAAAGCTCAAGATACTGCAAATCGAGAAATTTATCTATCCAACTAGTCGATATGCTGAATAAACCGATTCTGAACAAACAAAGCACACGAGAAACGCTGTCAGGCTATCTATTTATGACTCCAGCGATCGTGGTCTTAGGGATCTTTTTAATTATTCCGGTAATCTTCACGATCGTGCTGGCTTTTTATCGAGTTCAACTCTTGGGTGAAATCAGCTATCGATTTGCTGGGCTTAAAAACTTTATACGAATGGGAGCGGATGAGCGAGTTTGGATTGCCCTAAAAAACACGGTGGACTATGTAGCGATCGTGGTTCCCATTCAAACTATCTTAGCGCTAGGATTAGCCCTAATTCTTAATACTAACATTCGCGGAAAAAGCTGGTTTCGAGTCGCGTTTTTTCTACCAACTGTCACATCATCAGCCGTTCTGACTCTGATCTTTATGTGGATTTATAACACTAATGGGTTACTAAATAGTTTTCTCGGCTTTTTGAGGCTGCCTACTTACAATTGGTTGGGCGATCCAGACGTTGCTCTCAAGGGCATTATGCTGATGAACATTTGGGCGACGGCTCCACTTTTTATGGTGATTTATTTAGCTGCCTTACAAGATATTCCAGAGAGTCTATATGAGGCAGCCTCAATCGATGGTGCCACCCCGTGGGAGAAGTTTTGGTGCATCACGCTTCCTTTCCTAAAACCCGTGACGTTCTTTGTGATCGTAATGGGAATTATTGGCACTTTTCAGTTATTTGATCAGTCTTATATTTTCTCAGGTGGATCAGGCGGGCCAAATAATGCCACTCTAACGATCGTGCTTCTAATCTATCAATATGCCTTCAAAAACTTGGATATGGGATATGCTCTAGCTCTAACTTTAATGCTAGCCCTAGTGATTATGATAGTGACGCTAATTCAACGCAGTTTATTTCAAGAAGAATCATTAGACTAAAGGTGAAACATGATTGCAAAATCGGCCCGATCGTGGATGTGGCTTCTTTACATAGCTCTGGCTGTCTATGGGTTTTTGACCTTTATTCCGTTTGCTTGGGCGCTGTCTGCCTCCTTCAAATCATTGTCCGAGATTTCATCAGGCGGGACAGATTTTGTTCCTAAAGCATTCACCTTAGACAACTACAAAACCATCTTTTTACAAGAACCTTTGTTTGGAAGATGGTTAGTTCAATAGCGTAGATAGTAGCCACGATCGTGACTCTCTTTAATTTGCTGTTTAACTCAATGGCAGGCTATGCACTGGCTCGAATCAAATTTCCTGGTAAGCAATTTCTATTTTTTCTGATTTTAGCTGTCTTAGTCGTACCAGGACAAATTACGCTTTTACCCAAGTTCTTAATTCTCAAATCGTTAGGATGGCTCAATTCTTATCAAGGTTTAATTGCGCCTGCGCTCGTCAACGCCACCTTTATTTTTATGATGAGGCAATTTTTTCTCAACTTTCCTAAAGAGTTAGAAGAAGCCGCCGCGTTGGATGGATTAAATCGATTTGAAACCTTTTTTCAAGTCGTGATGCCATTAGCAAAACCTGCGCTAGCGGCTCAAACTATTTTTATTTTTATGGGTTCCTGGAATGAGTTTTTATTGCCTCTAGTCGTCTTGTCAAACCCAGAAATGTTTACCCTTCCTCTAGGGCTAAATGCGTTTAAAGGGCAATATGTCACCTACTGGAACTACATCATGGCGGCTTCTATGATTTTTACCCTTCCAGCTTTGGCAATTTACGCCTTTTTTAATCGATACTTTATTCAAGGAGTCACCTTCACCGGGGGAAAAGGTTGAAAAACGTCTACGATCGCTTAAATTAAACATCTACTGTTAGCATCCATTCTCATTTCGATATGGCAGGACATAGTAAGTGGGCGAATATTAAGCGCCAAAAAGCACGAGTCGATGCGGTCAAAGGCAAAGTCTTCACCAAAATTTCGCGAGAAATTATCGTGGCGGCTCGTAGTGGCGTTCCCGATCCGGCCGCTAATTTTCAGCTTCGCACCGCGATCGAGAAGGCCAAAGCTGCCAGCATTCCCAACGATAATATTGATCGAGCGATCGCTAAAGGTGCAGGCAAAGGCGCAGACAACACCGAGCTAGAAGCCATTCGCTATGAGGGATATGGCTCTGGTGGAGTCGCCGTATTAATCGAAGCGCTCACCGACAACCGCAATCGCACCGCCGCCACCCTCAGAGAAGCATTTAGCAAAAACGGCGGCAACCTGGGTGAATCTGGGTGCGTCGGCTGGATGTTTGAGCAAAAAGGTGTAGTCGAAGTGGCGATGACAACTTCATCCACCAAGCGGGGACGCAATCGCCCGCCTGAACTCGATGCCGTCAACGAAGAAGACTTTCTAGAAGTCTGTCTCGAAGGCGGTGCCGAAACCTATGAACTCATCGACACCGAAGACGGAAAAGTTGCCGAAGTCCTGACCGAAATCGAAAACCTGGAAGCGTTGAGCCAAACCCTCAGAACCCAGTACACGGTTAGCCTGGTGGAATTGCGCTGGATTCCGACCACTACGATCGAGGTGGATCACCCCGATCTCGCCCGATCGATCCTCAAGCTCATGGATGCCCTAGAAGACCTCGACGATGTGCAAACCGTCACCGCTAACTTTGAGATGACGACTGACCTGATGACTTCTAGCCTTACTTAAATCCGGCGGCGAATTCTTAACCTAGTGGGTCAGAGTGGTTGCCGTCCAGATCGTCCAACTGTCGATCGCTAACAGCATCACCGTCAGCCCCAGCAAGATAATGTACATCCACGGTTGAGACAGGGGTTTGACATCTCGCGTGTCAATTCCGGTTTCTGCCTCGACTCGCCGGACTAGCCGCGCAAACCCTGCCACCCGCATCGGCAACAAATAGCCCTGCCCCGACTGGCTGAGAAAATAGTAGACCAAGCCGCCCTGACCCGTCGATCGGGGCTTTAACGCTTTGACCTCTGCCCAAGGCAGTTGCCATCCTTTACGAAAAAATTTCGGCACCCACTGCGGATAGGTCACCTGAATTCCTTGCGGATCGACCACAACCCGTTCGCACAGGACTGCATAAAGTCCGATCGCGCCCAGCGCAATGCCTGCCCACAGAAAGTTAGGCGGCACTGGAGATTTCGTCACTGCCGCCAGAAACGGCAACGGAGTCGTCAACGCCCCATAGAGACTCAGCAGCGTGATGCGAATCAGGGGAGAAATCCGAAACAGGTCTTCTGAGGGGTGAGACAGTTCGACGATCGGGGCTTCTAACAAAGTCATAGGGTCAGGGGTCACAGATAAAAATTCTCCGCAGCAGGGATTTCTAGAAAAAAGTCAGGCTGACGTTCCAGACCAGGATGCAATCCAGGTTAGGATTTCTGAGTTGACTTGCTCAGGCGCTTCATCGTGCAGGCAATGACCTGCATTCTCAATTTCTACCACCTTCATGTCGGCGTTATAGCGACCAAACTGAGCCGCTAGACTAGGCGGAATCATCCGATCGTTCTTGCCCCACAGCAACAGCATCGGCACTTGCAGGTGAGGCAGCGTCTTCTTGACACTGGGGCCAAATTTAGGAGCCACGATCGCTCTAAAAATGGCGCAGAAAGCCCGCGCCGATCCCCGATCTTCAGCCGCCCCTAGCAAAATCTCGACCAACTCATCCGTCACTGCGTCAGAGTTGGCGTAAGCAAGCGATGCCCAGCGCTTTACGCCGCCCGGCTTTCGCACAAACTGAAACAGGAGATTGAGCACCAGCGGCGAAGCCACCCAGCTTTTAATCGTCGCCACCACAGGGCGCAATGGCTCAGGAATCATCTCTTCTTCGATCGACGGGTCGGGCAAATTGAGCATCACCAACCCCCGCACCATATCGGGATGGGTCGCCGCCGCCGCCATGCAGACCAGAGAGCCGATCGAGTTGCCAATCAGCACGATCGGCTCTCTAATAAACGTTTTCCAGAAGTCATAAACTTGCTCAACCCAAAGCGCCACATTGTAGGGAGCGATCGCTTTCTCAGAAGCCCCAAACCCCAGCATATCGAGGGCATAAACCGTGTGATGCTCACCCAAGACCGATAGATTTTGTCGCCAATGCCCGATCGAGGCCCCAAACCCGTGCAGCAACATCAGCGGCGGAGCCTTTTCGACCCTCTCAGCACGAATGTAGGTATAGCGAGTTTGCCAGCCTCGCCAGACCCAATCGCGCTGACTGCCTACCCGCTGCCGCCAATGTAAAGCGCTTGTCACAACTTCCTCAACATTATTAAGAATTTAGGCCCTCATCCCAATTCTACAAGTTTTAAGTTTCCACGTAGGGGTACGGCAGTGCCGTACCCCCTGCCCACGCAAGTAACTAACAAGATTTAACCCACATTCTTCAACGTCAGTTTCACCGTTTGTTCGCCAGTCTAAACGACCTTTTTGCCCCACTCACCTCTTCGTCGTTTAGAATTTAAGTTAAGAACTAGACAGAACTTAGACCAGAGTGAGTAGAATGACGGTTAGAGTCATCTAGTGATCGACGGAGTTTCCCCGATCGATAAGCAATACCCGGTTTGATTTGATTCCTCTTATTCCTCCGTTTTGTTTGATTGACTGCTTCTCTTTTTTGTTCACCTAATCCCCTAACAATAATAATTAATGGCGCCTCTGATTGAGAAAAGACCTAATCGAGATATTCCCGTCATCAATGAACGCATTCGTTTCCCGACTGTCAGAGTGATCGGCTCAGACGGCTCCCAGCTAGGAATCATGTCTTCTCGTGAAGCGATGCAACTGGCAGACGAGAAGGAACTCGACCTGGTTTTGGTCAGTGACAAAGCCGATCCTCCTGTGTGCAAAATCGTAGACTACGGTAAGCACAAGTTCGAGCAAGAGAAAAAAGCTAAAGAAGCTAAGAAAAAGCAGCACAACGTCGATGTCAAAGAAGTGAAGATGCGCTACAAGATTGAGGAGCACGACTATAACGTGCGGATCAATCAGGCAGAGCGCTTCTTAAAAGCAGGCGACAAAGTGAAGGCGACAATCATGTTCCGGGGTCGCGAGATTCAGCACAGCGATTTGGCCGAAGAGTTGCTCAAACGCATGGCCACCGATCTGCAAGAGTTTGCGGAGGTGCAGCAAGCGCCCAAAAAAGAAGGGCGAAATATGATGATGCTGATGGCTCCTAAAAAATAGTCTCTGCGAAGTGCATTCTAAAAAGGCAGGGGAATGAGAGCAGTCTAACCAGACACTCTGATTCCCCTTTCTTGTGTGGAGAAATCGCTTAAATCTCTTCACCCAAACGAGCTAACCGCCTATAAAATCTAAGCGAGTCCGGGAATACTGATTTAATAGGTTCAGTTCTAGTCAACGCTAGTCATTATCGCTGGGTGCTCAGGACTTCAAGCGATCGGCGATCGCTCCTTTGATCAGGGCATCCAACCTTACGAGACAGGAAACAACGCTTCATGCAATCGATAGAGCCGTCAACAGTCAGAAACCGAATTGGACGGAAAATTCTGCGGGGGATCAACCTCCGACCAGAAGAAAGTAAGCGCACGCTGGTCATGTTTACGTTTTATACGCTCACCTCGATCGGGCTGCTGTGGCTAGAAGCAAGCGCAGTGGGGCTATTTCTGGAGCAATATGGCGCAGATGCCCTGCCCAAAATTTATATTGCCAGTTCGGGGATCAGCGTTGGCTTAGGAGTGCTCTATTCTTGGATGCAGCGCTTTTTGCCCCTGCGACGAGTGATCGTGCTGATCGCGCTGCTGATGGCACTGCCGCTACTGCTCTTTTATTTTGGACTCAGCTTCTCGGAAGTCGCGGTGATCGGTGGGGTGACTATTTTCAAGACGACGGTGCTGCTGCTGCGGCTCTGGTTAGAGGCGATTTATGTGCTCAACGACATCAACACCTCGATTACGGCTAACCAGTTATTTAATATCCGCGAAATTAAGCGAACCTATCCCTTAATTAGCAGTGGCGTGCTGCTGGCAGATATTATTAGTGGGTTTTCGCTGCCGATCGTGCTGACGTTTTTCCCCCGATCGCAGGGGTTGCCCACGGTGGTTTTGTTCTCGTTTGGCATGATGGTGCTGGGCGCGGTGGTGCTCTCGTATTTGAGCCAAACTTATCAACAGTCGTTTCCCGATCGTCGTCGTCAAGAATGGCAGTCAGAAGCCACTCTCAGCCGAGTGCGCGGAGAAATGAAGGGCTATGTGAGACTGCTGATCATCTTCTTTGTGATGGCACAGGTGTTGCTGCTGTTAGTTGATTTTCAGTTCCTCAGCCTGTTAGAACAACAGCCAGGGTTTGCGTCCCAAGGCGATAAAATTGCCAGTTTTCTCGCGGTTCTCAACGGCACTCTGGGCATCTGTGAGCTTGCCGGGCAGTGGATGTTTTCGAGTCGAGTCATTGAGCGGGTGGGGGTTTTTAATGCGCTGATGGCGCTGCCTGTGGTGATTATTTTGCTGACGATCGGGATCGTTATCAGCAGTGTGGTCACTCAGGGCTGGGTTTTGCTGTTTTGGGGCTTAGTCACCCGCAAATTTTTATACGAACTGCTGCACTACACGCTATTTGCGAGTGTGAGTCCGGTTTTGTTTCAGCCGATCCCAGAAATGCTGAGGGGCGGGTTGCAGGCAAAAGTGCGCGGCGTTGCAGAGCCACTCGCGACCGGAGGCACTGGGGTCGCCTTGCTGCTGATGGTTTATGCTCAAAAAGGCACCGGAGTTCAGGTGCAAAACTTGACCATCTTTACGATCGTGATTGCCTTGGCGCTATTTTGGCTGTGGACGATTCGACGACTGAAGAAGGATTATTTAAACTTGCTCGTGTTTGATGCTGGGCGTGGAAAACTCAGCGGCTCTGATGTGGATCTGCGAGAGCTAAAGCGGGCTGTGATCGAGTCACTAGAGAAGCCCGGAGCCGAAGCCGATAAGCGATCGTGCATTGAGCTACTCAGCCAAATTGATCCCGGCAACGTGGGCGAAGTGCTGTCTCCCTTATTGGACAAGCTTTCGCCCAGTTTGCAGGAAAAAAGTTTGGACGTGATGCTCAACTATCCCAACCTGGTTTATCTGGGTGATGTGCGAGCGTTGATTGCTCAAAAGCCGACTGCTGAAGTGATGGCGGTTGCCCTGCGCTATGTCTGGCTGACCGACCCTAACCCCGATATGAGTCAACTACAATCTTATCTGCCGCCCACGATCGACCCGATTATTCGCGGCACAGCCGCTTCTTTGATGTTGCGACGCGGCACCCCCAATCAAAAGGCCGAGGCGACCAATTCTCTCAGGCTGATGTTGACCCACAAAGATCGGCGCGAACGGGTAATGGGCTGTCGAGCCTTAGGAGAAGCCCTCTATCTGCAAGCGCTGCGGCTCTATATTCCCAGTCTTTTGCAGGATAAATCACTGCAAGTCAGATGTGCTGTGCTGGAAGCGATCGGGGCCACCCGACTCGAAGAATACTATCCTGCACTGCTGCGAGGGTTGAGCTATAAATCGACGCGAGATGCGGCCCAGAGAGCGCTGGTCAAGCTAGAAAATGAAGCGCTGCCTATGTTGGTGAGGCTGGCAGAAGACTTTCACCAGTCAGATTTAGTGCGCTGCTATGCTTGGAGCGCGATCGGGCAAATTGGCACACTAGAAGCTATTGATCTGCTGATTTCTCGGCTCAAAACCGCCTGGGGAGAGACTCGCCGCAATATTTTGCGAATTTTGCTCAAAATTCCTCAAGAGCGCGGCATCGATATTGTTCTCGATCGGCTGGGTCGGCGAGGAGTCGAGCAACTGATTGACCAAGAGATTATGTTGATTGGTCAAGTCTATGCCGCGCTGGTCGATCTCGCTCCAGAGAGCCTGCAAGGACAAGAAGCAGACCTGCTGCGACGCGCCTTGCGCGATATGCCCACCGATGCGATCGAGCGTTTATTTCTGCTGATGAAGTTCCTCTATGATCTAGGAACGATTCAGGTGGCCTCGTTTAACTTGCAGTCGGAATCGCTCGCCAATCAAGCCCAAGGTTTAGAAATTTTAGACAACACGCTGGATATTCCTTCAAAGCAGGCCCTGCTGGCGCTGCTGGATCGCAATCTGGATAGCGAAAAACTGCAAAATCTGTCGGGTCTGGTTGACTATGAGCCGATGAACCCTGACGATCGGATTCGGCACCTGCTAGATCTGCGGCACTTTTTGTCAGATTGGTCGCTGGCGTGTTGTTTTCATGTGGCCCGGCGTTCTCGCTGTCGGCTGACCAGTGATCAAATTTTGTCGAGTCTCAACCATCCGAGAGGGTTTGTCAGAGAAGCAGTGTTATCTTACTTGGAGCTTGCTTCGCCCAGTGCGCTGGCTAGAATTTTGCCCAGGCTGCAAAATGATCCCGATCGGCTAGTTTTGGTGCAAGTTAAGCAAATGCTCAAAGGCTTGGGTCTTGATCAGATTCCGTTTGTGCGCCCGGCGCTTGAAGAAGATGATATGCCCAGCACTGGAGAGCTAAGACCGATGTAGCGATCGCCGCAACAGCCCGTAAAATTTGGAAGTGCCTTCTTGATCGCGCCTTTGATCCTTCACTAGATTCTCACCTGAGAAGCCCGTCTATAATCTGCCATGTTAAACAGTTTCGATCGATTATTACTGGTTCGCGGAGTCCCGATTTTTCAAGAACTTCGGGATGACTTTTTGGTGAGACTGGCTTCGATCATGGAGGAACACGCGTTTAACCCTAAAGAAGTCGTTTTTACTCAGGGGCAAGAAGGGCGATCGGTCTATGTGGTGGCAGGCGGGCGGGTGCGGGTGCACATTGGCGACCAGGATTTAGTGATTCTCAAAAAGGGTGAATTTTTTGGGGAGATGTCGCTGTTTGACTCAGAGCCACGATCGGCAACGGTGACTGCTTTAGAAGCTTGTGATTGTCTGGTTTTAACGCAGCAGCAACTCTATGAAGCGATCGACGAAACCCCAGAAATTGCCCTCAATATTATTCGCATTCTCTCCCGTCGCATTCGAGACCTTAACTTTAAACTCAATGCTAAAGACAATGAATTGGTCAATCTCAAGGTCAAGTTAGAGCAGGAAAGGCAAGTGTTGCCGCGATCGCCGAGAACGTGAAGGTCGGCAGAATTATGGCGCGCTGTTTTGTTCGACCAACGCTTCTTTGACGAGTTGCAAAATCTCTGATTTGACTTGCTCATAGCATTGCGCCAAGCACCACGGACGCAGATAGAGCAGGGTGCTGGTGGGAGTGATGGATGCAACGTGACAGGTCGCTTTGGGGTTGGTTAAGACCAAAGGGTGGGGCTGCACAAGCGATAGCAGATGAGTGATGGTAGGCTCGATCGCCCGATCGCCAATGTCCACTTCTAGATCTAGGCGACGAGTGCCCATGATGGTTTGATTTTTTAAGGTGCCGCTAAACAGATTGCTGTTGGGAACGGTGATGCGAACATTATCGGAAGTGATTACGGTGGTTGAAAATAACCCAATGCTGTCCACGGTGCCAATGACTCCGGCCCCTTCGATCGTGTCGCCCACCTCAAACGGACGGAAGCTGACTAGCATGACTCCGGCGGCGATGTGAGACAGACTGCTTTGGAGGGCTAGACCGATCGCTAACCCAGCCGCGCCTACCACTGCCACTACGGTTGTGGTTTCGATGCCAACAGCGCGAAGGGCAGCGACAATGCCAACGACCCAGATTAAAATCACTGCCGCTTGCAGTAAGAATTTTTGAATGGTGGGTTCAGTGCGTTTGAGCACGCGATGAGCGACGTGTTTGCCGAGATTGGAAGCCCAACGAGTCAGCATCAAAATGGCGATCGCCCACAGCACTTTTGGGACAATTTGAAACGCCAAGTTTATCGCGTTTTGCTGAAACGCTAGGTGGGGGAGAGTTTGTCCTAAATAGGTGGTCTCGATTACAAACATATTCATGGTCTACCTTGTGGCGATCGTGTCAAAAATGGCGCTGACAAGAGGATGCGTTTATCGGGTTGGAGCAATTGGTATTGAGAATAGTTGGTTAGTCTAGGTCACTCTGCTGCAAGGGAGACTGCCGAACTCCAGATAAGGGTTGACGAGAGCCGTAGGGCTTGCCAACAGCAACACGAGGCAGGCGATGCTTAAAGCCACAGAGAATTTCCCAGGAGATCGTGCCTAGAGTCTGTGCCCAATCGTCGGCTAAGATCTGCTGATTGCCGTCTTGTCCTAAAAGTGTAACGACTTCGCCTTCTTGCAAAGCGGGAATGGTGCTGACATCCAGCATGATTTGATCCATTGTGATTGCGCCGATTTGAGGAACTCGCTGACCTCTGACTAAAACAGTTAGCCGATCGGAGAGATTGCGAGGAATGCCGTCTGCATAGCCAATTCCTACAACAGCGATTTGGGTTTCTCGATCGGCAATAAATTTGTGACCGTAGCTGACTCCGGTTCCGGGTTGCAGAGTTTTGACCTGACTGACTCGCGCTTTTACCTGCATTACGGGTTTTAGGTCAATCTGATTGGTCAAATGCTTGGCGGGATGTAGCCCATAAATCACCAGTCCGGTTCGCACCATGTCGTAGTGCAGACTGGCATCGGTGAGCGTGGCGGCTGAGTTGGCGAGGTGAAACCGAGGGGAAGGCATTTGCCTGGCAGCGTTGAGAGCCGGAGAAAATCCGCAGGTTTGAATCGCGTGTTCATAGCGCTGCTGCTGTTGGCGCATGATAGTGGGATCGGGGTCGTCAGCCGTGGCTAGGTGAGAATAGATGCTGGCGATCGCTAACCCCGGCAACCCTTGAACGAGTTGAACAAACTCAACGGCGTTTTGCCAAGATGTTCCCAGTCGCGACATTCCAGTATCGAGTTTGATGTGAACGGGCAGGGGCTGACGCGGTAAAGATTGACCGATCGCTTCCGAAAACACAAGCGCTTGTTTAGGAGTGCAGAGGGTGGGTTGAAGATTCCAGTCAGCGATCGCCCGAATTTGTTCGGCGGTGTGAGTTGCACCCATGACCAAGATCGGAGCCTCAATGCCCGCTTCTCGAAGCTCAATGCCTTCAGGAATAGTGGCCACTCCTAGCCAGGTTGCGCCAGCCTGCAAAACGGTCTGGGCAACCGTGACGGCTCCGTGCCCATAAGCATCAGCTTTGACGACGGCCATCAAATCGGTGTGGGGCAACAGCAACCTCCGAATTTGATGAATGTTGTGTGCTAGCGCGGTCAAATCAATTTCTACCCAGGCTCGCTCTCGCTGCATCAGGGCAATGCTGGAACTTTGATCCCAACTCAACATAAATTTCTCACTCTTCTACGCCACTCACTGTATAGATTAGCCCAACTGAGGAAATTGGCTCATACAGAAGGGGTCGTTACTCAATTGATTTTCTTTGAGGGAACGGTTTACCATTCGAGCCGAAACAATAGGACGATCGCGGCGGCAATCATGGCGGTGCCCGTCACCCAACAGACATAGCGATAGCCTCCAGCGATCGTCTTGCTGATCTCTGCCGGGCTTGACGATGACTCTAATTTACGGCAAGCGTAGTAATAGTCAGCCACGATCGGGGCTAGAACCAAGAGAGAACCCAAAATAATCACGATCGCGAGAAGGGCAACCCCTGAAGTCATAAACGCCCTGCGACAAAAGATGAATTCTAGACTACTGGGTTGAAGGTTGACTTGGGAATCTCCTGAATCTTGAAGTAAGACCGATCGCGCCCATCACTGAACCTTTTTTCTCTTACCTGGGTCTAACTGATCGAGATTGAGCCATTCGGAGCGCTCGATCGGGCAACTCATCAGACTTCGTGACCACTTTTACCCCTTAGGATATTTTATGATGCATTCCATCATCCGTTTTGCTGCGCCTATTGCGTGTGCTGCAACGCTGATTGCACCGCTCGCGGCTCAAGCCAGCGAAGACTTTCCCCACACCATTAACAATCGCCAAACTGAACAACAACAGCGCATTTTTAACGGAGTGCAAGACCATCAACTCAATCGCCAAGAATATCGAAATCTAGAACGGCGATCGCTCTCGATCGAACTTCAGCAAAGACGAGACGCGAGAGACGGCGGCTCTTTGACTCCTCGCGAACGCGCTCAACTCAATCAGCGTCTCAATCACCTGTCTAACTCGATCTATCGCGATCGCCACAACTAGACTCAGCGATCGGCGTTCTGACAAAACGCTAACGTCTTTTTTAGAGGCAGTTTGCAGAATTTCTGTGTTCACTGCCTCTATTTTTGTTCAAAGTTCCCCTGCAATTTTGCGCCTGATAATCTCTTGCGTCTCCTCAGGACTCAGGTCATAGCTATAGAACGGTTTATTAGGATCGCGACGACTAAAGAGCGCTCTGATTGCCTCGTCGTCCTCCCGATGAGCAAGAACATAAGCTCTCAGATCTTCCTTACTCATTGCCTCAAAGTTTGGTTTTGTCATAAATAGTCCCAGCTTCCGTTTTGTTGGATGACAATTTCGATGGTTTCTGCGGCAAGGATATAAATTTCTCCGGTTAGGGAATCAAATCGAAAAAGATAGATGTCCCGAAACAGGTCGGAGAGGCTTTGGCAAAGCTCAACGGCTTTGAAAGCCTGTGCAGTGGTTAGAGTAATGGGTCTACCTCATGATTCTGACATAGATAGATTGCCCACGATCGCCACCCCAAGGTCATCATTTGAGTTGGCTTCTCTATGCAGAGGGGAAGCGATCGACACGCTCTGATAGCCTCATCATCGTCTCGATGAAGAACATAAGCTCTCAGTTCTTCTTTACTCATTGCCTCAAAGTTTGGTTTTGTCTAAATAGTCGCTTCCATTTTGCCTAATGACAGTGATGGTTTCCTCGGCAAGGATATAAATCTCTCCGGTTAGGGAATCAAATCGGAAAAGATATATGTTCCGAAACAGGTTGGAGAGACTTTGGCAGAGTTCTACGGCCTTAAAAGCCTGCACAGTGGTTAGAGAAATGGGATTACCTCATGATTTTGACATAGATGGATTGCTGACGATCGCCACCCCAAGGTCGTCATTTGATTGTTGCCAAACTGAACAACAACAGCTTCTCTATGCAGCGGGGAAGCGATCGACACGTTTTTACTTTAATTTTTCAACTCAGTCGATCCCTCAAAGTATTTTCGGGAACTCTGAAGCAAAGTTAAAGTAAAGAATATCGCATGGTAGCTGCCGCCGAACTTTCTAGTTTGAGCAATCAAGCCTTCCAAGAACCAAATTCAAGCTGTCATTGATATTTGGAAGCGAATGATAGCTTCAGCAACATTAGATGCTAACTTACCAATGTTAGCAGCCTGTGGTTTCAGCTTCCCGTTAAAAAATGGCTCAAGCAATCTCGCCTGGGCGCATTCCTGACTTGCTTGTTTACTGTGATCTAGAGCCACCCATCTTAGTAATTGAAAGCAAAAGCCGAGGTGGAAACCCAAAACTTTCTCAGGTTACTTCTTTGAAGATGTGTGCCATTCACCCCGCGCCACTAAGAGATGCAGTTGGGTATAACGCCCCTCAGCAGAATGGAATTCAACAGTATCTTGACAACGGTGTCGTCCCTCAAAGGTTCTTAGCTTCCTACGGTTGGGTTTTTAATGGCGATTTCTTTCAAATTTGGCGACGAGTTGATGGTTTAATTTTTCCACTAACTCCAATTCAAAAAGTGACAGAAGAAAGCTTGCCAAAACTAATGAGACAGTTAGCAGACTGCTTGCACAGCAAACCATCTGCACTAGTCTCAGCAACATCTGGAATCAGGCAGGCGGTGTTGCTAAAACAACCAATGCAATTAATATTGGCGCAACTCTCGCGCTAAAAGGTAAGCGAGTTTTGCTGATTGATTTAGATCCTCAAGGTGATTTATCACGAGGATTAGGAATCAAAAGTGAACAAATTGTTGACTATCTAACTCCTTGCGCTGATTTCATTCAACGAGGTGATTTAGAGCAGGCTTCTAAATTCTCAAAAATGCTATTCGAGATTGTCCGTTTTCAACATTTGGGTTTATCAGACACAGATATTCTGTTTCTGTACTACCGTGTGAGCGGGATTTCTTGCTGAGATTTCGTGATGATGAAGACGATCTAGCATTTGAGCCAATTCTATCTTCAGAAAATTGGTTGGGTTGCTAAAGTCGGATTACGACTACATTTTCATTGATATTCGCACCGGCCTACGATGAACTTGCGGGATGTGCTTTCATGACCTGTGATGTGAATTTAATTCCCGTTGATCTGGGAGGTAAAGCCCTACATCATGCCATGAATGTGCATCAAAATCACATTCCAGCATTCCGTAAACTGAGAGCATCAAAATCTCTAGGCTATTCACCTTGGAGTTTAGGACTTGTTTTTAGTAACTGCCCAACTGAGGAAGCCAGCCTAGTTCTCAAAAAAGCAATTGATGAAAAACTCACCGAACATAATTTTTCTGGGAAGCAGTACAAAGCAAGGCTAAATACCTATGTCCAGACAAAAATTGCTGAGTTCAAGGGAGTCCCTGTCATCTCTTGGCAAAGTTCTTCCATTGCCAAGCGCTATGCCGAACTAACCAACGAAGTTTTTCTCAATCACAATTTCATTGATTAACTGCCATGAAGCTCACTCTAAAAATTTGTCGATCGACACTCAACTTGGTAAAGTGCTACGCATTGCTTGTAAATATGTTCGAGGAAAAGCAGATACTCAAGAAATTGTGATTCAAACCATTGCACAAGAACTAAAAGTTCAAGGGAAAAATGTCCTTCCTGTGATTGTGCGAGAACTTGGTGAAGACGACTATCAAGCAACCTTGAATACTCATATTCTTGAGGCTGCCAAACAAGCTGGGCTAGATTTTGTTCGTTGTATTGTTGTAGATGCCGCAATGCAATCTCAGGTAGAAGTTGAAACTGGAGAAATCGTTCGGATCAACATTTTGACCGCTTCTGATCAAGAGCTTGTAAACGCACTGAAGTTCGTTCAATCAAGAAAAGCAGAGTTCAGCAAGTTGAATCTTCAGAAAGTCGCTCAAGCGATCGTAGATTATCGCGAGAAAAACAAAATCACAAGCCTCGTCTTCTTAACAAAACTAAAATGTGGGATCGGTAAAGCAAAGTTACCTGCTCTTGCAGAGACATTGATCATTGCATAGTCTCTACAAATTTAGGAGTTGTGATGGGGCACGATCGTGCCCTTTTTTAACGTCAGTCTAACAAGTAGTCTTGCTTCTCAAATTCGCAATCAGAGCGAACCCCTTCTATCGAACTGATGTTTTTGTAACTGAGGAGTTATTTACTCGTCAAGAGTCTCCTGCTGCAAAAACTTGTGCGGCTGTTATTTGCAATTCTGGAAATGTTGGAGAAACTAATTGATCGCTTCCTCGAAACTGCTGACTCTGATATTCCCCACTGACTAATTGATGAATCGTAACTACAGGCTGCTTTGGTAGACCAATATAACGCTTACCACCCAGACCCAAATAATCCAAGATCCAGTATTCTGGAATTTCTAACGCCTCATAGTCTTCTACTTTTCGGGCATAGTCATTTTGCCAATTGGTGCTGACCACCTCGATTACTAGCTTTATAGAGCGTCCCATCGTGATCACAGGCTCACGCTGCCACAACGGTTCATTCCTCAACACAGATTGATCTAGAATCACAACATCTGGGCGAAACGCTGAAGCTAGACTCAGTGGCTTGATCAGGCACTTCATGGGAATTAGCCACGGTAGATTTAGACGATCGATCTCAACATTGAGTTTACGATTCGCAAATCCCGCTACTTGTTCATGAAGTCCCGTAGGTTCCAAATCAATTAATTCTCCATCGATTAACTCATAGCGATCGTGGTCTAGGTAGCGATCGACAAAAGCCTCAAAACTCAACTCCGACTGATGAACAATGACTGAAGTCATAAAGATTAATGGCCAAAAATGTTACGACTCTGGTGGACTAACTTCTTCAAACGAGATGCCTTCGTAGATCTCGGCGACGGTCATCTCGACCTCGATCAAGACAAACTTCACAATATCCTCAGTCGATTCGTACACACGATAAATCCAGAAGCCACCATCTGATTTAGTGTATTGCTGAATCTCTAAGTCATATTGATTGATCAATACATATTCTTGAAGTTCAGGAATCGATCGGTAGTATTTGAACTTGTCCCTCTTATCGTAATCTTCCGTGGATTTAGATAGGACTTCGATAATAGATAGAGGGTTCGTCAATGTATCAGTCCGATTGTTGTAGGGCGCAGGTTCACCTTGAATCACCATCACATCGGGATAGGTGAACTTGCGATACTTAGGAATCCACAAGCGAACGTCACTAGAGTAAAATCGATACCCTTTACCACGCAGCCTAGACTTCAGGAGCCACAGATTGGTAAGAATCTCGTTGTGATTGAACGATCCGCCTGTCATCGGAATGATTTCTCCATCATGGAATTCACTTTTGAACTCAGTTTTTTCTTCGAGAGCCAGGTACTCTTCTGGGGTGTAGCGTTTTTTGACTTCTGTGGCTTGCATGGCAATCACGATCGAGACTCCCTAAATAATAAGCGAGATGCAATTGCTCACACCTCGCCTAATTAATTCTGTAACTTAAATTCCTACGCGCTGAAATATTTCGCTGCCGGGTGATAGGCGATGATCGCCGTTGTTGACTGTTCGGGATAGAGTTGTTCACTCTCATCCATGTGCAGATTTAAGCGATCGCTCCCCAACAATTCCAGCAGTTTATATTGATCGTGAATGTTGGGACACGCCGGATAGCCAAAGCTATAGCGAGAACCCTGATAGCGTTGTGCCAAAATATCGCGGATGTTGTCGGGGTCTGCGTCACCAAAACCCAACTCGCGGCGAATTCGAGCGTGAATCCACTCAGCAAGGGCTTCTGCCATCGAAACCGCCATGCCGTGAAAGTAGAGATAATCGGTGTAATTATTCGCCTCAAACAGCGTTTTTGCAAACTGGGTGGCGACTTCGCCCATTGTCACCGCCTGCATCGGGAAGACATCAAATTGCCCCGATTCTTTCGATGCAAAGAAGTCAGCAATGCAATAGCGACGCAGCGATCGCTGACGGGGAAACTTAAATTCCGCCACTTGCTCCTTCGTATTCTCTGGATCATAGAGATATAGCGAGTTGCCTTCTGACTGACAGGGAAAATAGCCATAAATTGCTTGAGGATGCAGCAAATTTTCCTCAACAATGCGACGCTTCCAGGTTTCGAGAATTGGGTAGACTTTTTCGGCTAGAAATTGGTCATAATCTTCGCGAGACTGCTCTCGTGGTTTACGAAACTGCCACTGTCCCGCAATCAATGCCTGCAAGTCTAAATGCCAAAACAGTTCATCCCACGGGAGATCAGACGGTTGCAGGATCTGGGTGCCCCAGAAAGGCGGCGTAGGGCGAGAAATATTGGGATCGATCGACTCCGATCGGGCCAAGTCCTCCGGCAACAGTTCAGAGCTAGTCTCCGTTAAATCTACCGTTTTTTCATTCGTAGCAGGTTCGATTAACTCGGTTGTAGATTCTTCATTCAAGAAACCTTTCAGATCACTCCACTCGCCATTATGCTTAGCAGGCATAAACTTATCCATAAAGTGGAGATCAGAGAATGCATCTTTGCCGTAGATCACTCGGCCGTTGTAGGTTTTTTGACAATCTTCAGAGACAAACTTTGGCGTTAGTGCTGCACCGCCTAAAATCACTGGCACTGTGATCCCTTTTTCGTTAAAAGATAGCCAGATTTTCTTTCATGAAAGCCGTTGACTTCACCAATAAGCCGCTCATCGCAATGCAATCAGCGTTGTGTTCCATATAAGCATCAATAATCTTGTCTACAGACTGTTTAATTCCCAGATTGATCACTTTATAGCCATTGTTGGTGAGAATGATATCTACCAAGTTCTTACCAATGTCGTGAACGTCTCCTTTCACCGTTGCGATTAGCATTACGCCCTTCGACTGTCCGGCTTCTTTCTTCTCCATCAGTGGCTCTAGAAATGCGACCGCAGACTTCATAGTTTCAGCAGATTGCAGCACAAACGGCAGTTGCATCTGACCTGACCCAAATAATTCGCCGACCGTTTTCATGCCGTCTAGCAGATAGACGTTGATGATCTCCAAAGGTGGATATTTGTCTAACGCAACTTTAAGTGCGTCATCGAGTCCGATGCGTTCGCCGTCGATGATGTGACGCTTGAGACGTTCCTCGATCGGGAGTTTAGCGTCTTCAGCCCGATCGCGCTTGGTCGTTGCGCCTTCAAAGATCGTCGTCAACTCTCCAAGCGGATCGTAGACGCAGATATCCCCGTCAAATTGCCGCTCGTCGTAGATCAGTTTGCGACAGATTTCTTGATGCTCTGGGGCGATCTTTGCCATCGGCAAAATCTTGGCAGCGCTGATAATGGCGCTATCCATTCCCACCTGAGTCGCTTCGTGCAAAAAGGTCGAATTCAACACTTGCCGCGCCGCCGCATTTAAGCCAAACGAGATGTTAGAAACGCCTAGGGTGATGTGACATCCCGGCAGATGGTCACGAATCAGGCGAATAGACTCGATCGTGGCCTTGCCATTCTCACGATCCTCCTCAATTCCGGTTGAGATCGGCAACGCTAAGGTGTCAAAAAAGATCTCATAGGGCGGAATGCCAAACTCAACGGCTTGACGATAGGCCCGCTGCGCGATCGCGAACTTCTTTTCCGCCGTTCGCGCCATACCATCTTCATCGATCGTGCCAATCACCACCCCCGCTCCATATTCTTTAGCGAGTTCTAACACTTTCAGAAACCGTTCTTCTCCATCCTCGTAATTTGTGGAGTTGAGCAAACATTTGCCCCCGGCCACCTTCAGTCCGGCTTCCATTTTTTCCCACTCGGTCGAGTCGAGCATCAGCGGCAAATTCACATTCGTCACGAGCCGAGACACCAACTCGTGCATATCTTTCACGCCATCGCGCCCGACATAATCGACGTTGACATCGAGAATATGTGCGCCTTCTTTGACCTGCGATCGGGCTAACGCCACCAGTCCATCCCAATCTTCTGCATTCAGCAAATCGCGACACTTTTTAGAGCCACTGGCATTCAGCCGTTCGCCAATAATCAAAAACGAATTATCTTGCTCATAGGGTTGAGCGCTATAGATCGAAGCCGCCGACGGCACGTAATGCAAAGCCGGACGCGCCGCTATCTGCCCATTGCTACGAACCGGACGCTCTTTGGGTTTTAGTGTTGACGCGACCTCGGACAGTTGTTGAATATGATCGGGTCGAGTGCCACAGCAGCCCCCAATCACCTGCACGCCCAAATCTTCAACAAACCGACCCAACGCCAGCCTCAATTCCATCGGCGTAAGCTTGTAGTGAGCGTGGCCGCCGACGTTTTCGGGCAAGCCCGCGTTAGGAATGCAAGAGACAATAAAGGGCGAATGCTCCGACAGATATTTAATGTGTTCTGCCATGCGATCGGGCCCCGTCGCGCAGTTCAACCCCAAAATATCGATCGGGTACGGCTCCAAAATCGACAGCACCGCGCTGATATCTGAGCCGACCAACATCGTGCCCTGAATCTCCATCGTCACCGACACCATGAGAGGACGGCGATCGCCCTTTTTCTGAAACACCTGCTCAATGCCGTTCAGCGCCGCTTTGATTTGCAGCACATCTTGACAAGTCTCGACCAAAAACAGGTCTACGCCCCCGTCATACAGCCCTTCTGCCTGTTCTGCAAAGGCGGCTTTGAGGGTGTCATAGTCAATGTTTCCTAGAGTTGGGAGCTTGGTGCCGGGCCCGATCGAGCCTGCCACAAAACGCGGTTTCTCAACGGTCGAAAACTCATCGGCCACTCGTCTCGCCAACTCCGCGGCCGTTTTGGTCAGATAGTAAGCTTGATCAGCTAAGTCATATTCAGCCAACACAAAAGAACTGCTGCCAAAGGTGTCCGTCTCGATCACATCTGCCCCGGCCGCCAGAAAATCTCGATGCACTTTCTCGACCGCTTCGGGTTTGGTGTGCACCAGATATTCGTTACAGCCTTCATAGTCGGCTCCGCCAAAGTCGTCGGCGGTGAGATTTTGCACTTGTAGATTGGTGCCCATTGCCCCATCAAAAACGAGCACAGGACGATCGGGGCTGTGAAGACGAGCGAGAAAAAGACTGTTCATAAGGCAATTGGCAACTAGGAGAGAACTCAGATCGCGCACTAACCAAACCCTGATCCTTTGTAGTTTAAATGGTGAATCTTGGCTGAGGAAGCGGCGACGACATTTTACGATTTATGTATTTCCACTTTGACACATCTCATCTGTCAGGTGGAATCAACCGTTAAGTGCTTCGATGTATCTTTCTCCTAAATCCCACGGTGATTTCAATGCTCAATCCCGTCCCAACATTGAGTTAGAACAAGATCGATTGAGTTCAGCGGCGGTAAACAACCTTTGCATCCCACCAACCATATCTATCCCGCCGCCGCAACGATTTGTTATCCTGCCGTCGCAGTTGCTTGTCATGCGGGAAACCCTAGGGCTTTTAGAATCAGCGGCAAAATCTTACTGCAAGCTTCGGCTAATTTGGCAGTATCGGGAAGACCCTTCAGTGTCGCATCAAACATTTTCATCGCTTTTCGCGTTAATCCTTCTCGTTTTGCGGGTTCTTCAGTCTGCTTAACTTCCGCTAGGGCTTGCACCTGCTCTAGTAAGTCTGATTTGTCTGGATCAGGTAAATCAACATCGGCTTGAATCGCCTGTTGCAATTGGGTGAGAAGTTCTTTGAGGTTTAGTTGATCCGATTCGGGGGCTTCAGGCAACTGGTTAATGGCATTCGTGACATTGCCGCTAATGGTGCCCAAGTTAACGATGCCATCGCCGCTGCTTAGTCCGCTAACGTTGGCATTGTCGCCCGCGTTGATGTGGATGCCTCTGTTTTCTGTCACGACTAATTCTCCTTGAATCACCTGAATGGTTTCGGCTTGGATGGTGGATTGATGAGTTCCGGTTTGAATAAACTGCTCGATCGTGCCCTTGAGTGTGCGAATTTCGGCATCCTGTTCTGCTAATTGCATTTGAACCGCGATGGGCAATTCTTTTTTGATCTGAGTATAGTTGGCAAAATACTCGTGGCTCAATTCAGATTTATTGGCTCTGGGTGCGGTGGTAAAACGGAGGTTAATGCCATTGTTGCCTCGCCGCTCGATCGCCACAAATTGCAGATTATCGTCTGGATGGCTGGTGGAGAGGTTCCTCAAGGCGATGGAGATAGCGCGTGGGTCAACATTCTGGCTGTGGTACAAGTCAAGGGTATCGAAGAAAGGCTGAATGAAATCAGCAAACTCGCCCTCAGCAAAAGTTTCCCGCAAATTATCCGGCTTCCGCAAGGGATTTGGGTTCTCCTTGGTAGGAACTCGCATATAAATATACTCGCACTGCACATTTTCCAAGTTGGTCGTGCTAGTAATGCCCCAATCTTCGATGTACGCTCCAGTAAGAATCGCCCCAGTCAGATCAGCCCCTTCCAGTTGCGTTTGCTTCAGAATTGCTCTCGACAAATCTGCATTCTGTAAGTTGGCATGATTAAGATTGGTGCCAACAAGGCTGACATCTTGTAAATTGGCTTCCTTTAAGTTCACATTCTCTAAATTGAAATGGTCAAAATTTTGTTCTGTTCCATTGAGTGTGACAACCAACTTGCGGATTATTGGATTTGTGAGGTACCCTCTTTCAATACAAGTGACCTGTAGGCAGTTTGCAGCAACCCAAGAAACACCTGCCAGAGTTGCTCCTCTGAAATCGGTTCCTTTAAGTGTTGCGGAGGTGAAGTTCGCATTTGTTAAATCTGCTCGACGAAACTTACTACCCTCGTCACAAGATAAAACAAGAGCGGCCCATCGAATGAAAGGATAATTTGTATTTCCATCTAAGACTTGATGACTAACATAAAGCGATAGACTAATGATTGGAAGCGTCACTAAGATCGTTGACATGACACTCGATTTATGGAGAGTAATTGAAAAAGCAATCGCTCCAATTTCTGCGATAAGAGCAGATGAAATTGCAGCAACCTGTCCTAAAGTTCCTGCAATTGACAGGATCAAAGTTAAAGCGATTGCTGAAGCCAACCCTGACGAAATGTAGCCGAATCCGCTAATTGCTGTTGTTATAATTGTTGCGAGTAAAACAGTAAATAATGGTTGACGTACAATAACCAGAAAAATAGAGAGGGCTGTTAGAATAACCAGTGTTATTATGCTTAAAGGAGCATAATACGTTAAATATTTTGAAATAATTGAATTTCCAGAAAGCTCTAAGATACTTCCCAATATAATTGCTATAAAAAAAGAGATAACGAGTAAAATGAGGTTGGTATGAAGTTGTCGTCCTGCCTTTACTTGTGCAAAGTTTGCACCTCTTAAGATTGCGAAATTAAAATTTGTTCCTCGAATGTCAGCGTAGCTGAGATCGATGTTAGATAAATCTCTTCCCTTAAAATTTTGTCCACGCAGGTTAGCGTAGCGAAAGTTGCGCTCTCCAGCAATATAGTGTAGTAGTAACTCTTGAGCTTTCATCCATTCCAAACTCAATCGTAATAATTAAATCAAGCTACTTTTGTTCTCAGCCCTGAAGAAATCTTTGTTGAAGCTAGCGAAAGCAACTGGTGGATTTCACTTTGTTTCTGATTATTTATAGCCTGCATCTCTTCCTCAAACACCGATCGCGCAACCTCATCATTCATCATCCGAGAATGCAAAATCGCAGTCCATTCTGCTGCTCGTTTGACCAAATCAGGCATCACTTGAATAAACGATCGCACCTGTTCCTGCACTTCAAAAGATCCTAAAAAATGCACCAGGCTAAACATCACTTCCGGTTGCTCACAGGCATCATCCAGAATTAGGTGAAGACTAGGTAAATCCTTAGGGTCGGGATTTTGAGCCAGCTTTTCTAGAGTTTGCTCAAATCGGGCAACTTCATCGGGCGATCGCAGCAATCGATTCGCAGCTAGCACCTCAATCAGTGGATTTTGACTCATACAGGGTTTTTCTCCTTTTCAAAAACACCAGTCCAAGCCGATTGGTTTAATTGAATGATTGCCCATAACCCGCACCTGATTGTTTCTGTGTAAACACCTTCCTGTCGATAGAGCGATCGCAGATCCTAAATTTCTTTAGCAAGGACTTGTCTAGACAAAAGGCTCAAATCTGGAGACTGCCCGCCCCTGGTATGGGATGCTCCATCATAATAGCAATTCCCATATTGCGCGTATAGCCTGATACTTTAGCCACCATGTACGCATTAGACGGGACATGATGGGGAGTCAAATTATCGCCTCTACGCCCCAGCTTTAGTAACTCTCCACAACGCCCTACGCTTCCTTCCCCTGCCAATAGCCTAGAAATACTGCCTTCCTCCAACACACCACTGATTTTCAGACATCCATAATTTACACTAGGAGGTAGGCTTTGATTTTTATGTTGAGAAAATCATTGTCAAGATGGGTTTGGTTAGATTGCGAATCCGAGAATTTGCGAAGGAACGAGGTTGGACGATCAAAGAAGTTTCTGAGCGCTCAGGAGTGGTTTACAGCACTCTTAGAACCTATGCCCGCTCTCCAGGAATGGCTGTAGTTGATCCAACAGCACTGATTAAGCTAGCGAAGGTGTTTGAGGTGACGATCGAAGCCTTAATCGAAGTCATTGAAGAGTAATAAGAGAGATCTGTAGAGATTAAAATTCTCACAAAATCAGTTGGGGTGAGATTTTATGGCGATCGAAGAAGAACACGAAGACGTACTGCAAAACATCGAATTCGGCATCATTCAAGTTTATAAAGAAACCCCTGATCTAATCGATGCAGAAGTAGCCACGGCTCTCGAAGCCCTAATCCGCATCTATGGTGCCGAAGCTCAAGGAAAATCGATCAGTTCTCGGCCCATTCGAGGCGTTAGCAAAAAAGTCATGGAGTCAGTGCAGCAGATGTGTGAGTGGCGCTTAGGTCGGGCGACCGTTGGCACCCTTCCTGGCAAATCTGCCCAGACACCCCGATCGTGGAAGCTGATACGATCGTGGCTTGCCTGAAGCGCATTCAATCCTCAATCAAACTCTGGACACAAAAAGGCGGACGACAAGGCTATCTGACCTTCGTGAGTCAGTTTATCGGCTGACGAAAATACAGAATTAAAAAAGCAGCCCAGAGTTAAATTCTGGACTGCTCTTACGATGATTAGACAAGAAGGTGGTTAAGCGATCGAGGCCATTTTGACATCGTTGTTCGCCAGCAGTTCTTGCAGTTCTTCAGCGTCAACGGTTTCTTTTTCAACCAGCAGTTCAGCGAGCTGATTCAAAATGTGACGGTTCTCGACGAGCACTTGCTTACAGCGACGGTAAGCCTGCTCAACCAAGCTCCGCACCTCGTCGTCGATCGTGGCAGCCGTTTCATCAGAAAAGTCACGCTCAGAGGCGATATCGCGCCCCATAAACATATTGCCTTGCTGACGACCTAGCGCCACCGGGCCGAGACGATCGCTCATGCCAAACCGAGTCACCATCTGACGGGCAACCCGTGCCACTTGCTGAAGGTCATTAGAAGCGCCAGTCGTCACTTCTTCTTCGCCGTAGACAAGCTCTTCAGCCAGACGACCACCCAGAGCAACCGCCATCTGGTTTTGCAGATACGATCGGGAGTATAGACCAGAATCCATCCGATCTTCGCTGGGTGTGAACCAAGTTAAGCCACCCGCACGACCGCGAGGAATAATGCTGATTTTCTGCACCGGATCGTAATCGGGCATCAAAGCACCGACCAAGGCGTGACCCGCTTCGTGATAAGCGACTAGCTCTTTGCGCTTCTCGCTCATAACGCGATCTTTCTTCTCAGGGCCCGCCAAGACGCGATCGATTGCGTCGTTGACTTCATCCATTGAGATTTCGGTTAGGTTGCGACGAGCAGCAAGAATGGCCGCTTCGTTCAACAAGTTAGACAAATCGGCACCCGTGAAGCCAGGAGTCCGACGGGCGATTTTCTCAAGGTCAACGTCTTTTGACAAGGTTTTGCCGCGAGAGTGGACGTTGAGAATTTCGAGGCGACCCGCATAATCGGGGCGATCGACGACCACTTGACGGTCAAACCGACCCGGACGCAGCAGCGCCGCATCCAACACATCAGGACGGTTGGTGGCTGCGATGATGATGATTCCAGTGTTGCCTTCAAAACCATCCATCTCGGTCAGCAACTGGTTGAGAGTCTGCTCTCGCTCATCGTTGCCGCCGCCTAAACCAGCCCCCCGTTGGCGACCGACCGCATCAATCTCGTCAATAAAGACGATGCAAGGTGCGTTGGTTTTAGCTTGCTCAAACAAGTCACGGACGCGGGACGCACCCACACCCACAAACATTTCAACAAACTCAGACCCAGAGATCGAGAAGAAGGGAACGCCCGCCTCACCCGCAACGGCTCTGGCTAGAAGGGTTTTACCCGTTCCAGGAGGGCCAACGAGCAGCACACCTTTAGGAATCTTGGCACCGACTGCGGTGAAGCGATCGGCGTTTTTCAAAAAGTCCACGACTTCATTAAGCTCTAGTTTGGCTTGGTCAATGCCAGCGACATCGCCAAAGGTCACCTGAGTTTGTGGCTCCATTTGCACTCTGGCTTTTGATTTGCCAAAGTTCATCGCTTGGTTGCCCGGCCCATTTTGGGCACGACGCAGCAGGAAGAATAAACCCACCAGCAGCAAAACGGGGAAAAACAGGCTACTCAGCGCTCTCAGCCAAAAACTCTCATCTTGTTGAGGCAGCACTGAGATATCAACATTATTCTTAATCAAGATATTGATTAGGTCGGGGTCACTGGGGAGATTAACCCGAACATAGGTGCCATCTTGAAGCTGCGCCCGTGCGATGCTGCGATCGGCGCTAATGCTGACCTTCTCGACTTTATTACTTTGAACTTCTTGGACAAATTGGCTATAGCGCCAGGTGGTGCCTGGGGCGGGCTGTTTGTCAAAAAATGCGGTTGCCAATGCAATGACAACGATTGCCAGGAGCGCGTACAGTCCTGCGTTTCTCCAGCGTTTGTTCACCAGCGATAGTCCTCCTAGCGTTAGGGATGAAGAGAATCTCAGTTTTTTATGTTAATTAATATTAACTCACTCTGAGAATCCTCTGAGGCATTAGGTGAAGAAAAGCCTCTTCAGTTTCTGAAAACTCTGATGGGCTGGGTCATAGAGTCGTGAGTCGGCATCTCTCAGAATTGTGTGAATGGGAATGACTTCTATCACGCAATTGGTGTAAGCGATCGCCGCAAACGTCTCGATTAATTCAGCGTTCCAGGGTTTTTCGATGACTTCTTCATTCTGCCACTTCAGTTTGTGGATGAGTTGATTTCTCAAAATTCCAGGGAGAATTCCTGCTGCGAGGGGCGGCGTGTGCCAAGATCCGTTTCGCCAACCCCAGAGGTTTCCGGTGCTGGTTTCGAGCCAGTTGCCTGTTTTGTCAGTGAGAATGGCTTCTTGTGCGCCCGATCGCTGTGCTTGCTGAAGGGCCAACCACGGAGCGAGATAGTTTCCGGTTTTGTGATTAGGGAGCGATCGCTGCCCCTGAGCATCGGCAACCCAGGCAATAATTCCGGTTTGCTGACGTTGGGCTAGATCGGATGGCAAAAAACGCCCAGTGATCCACTCGCGCCCATCGGGGAAAATCACGATTCTGAGCACGGGAAATTGCTCGGCTAATAAGTCTGCTCCTTGCCGAGTTCGTGCCCAATCTGGCGGTGACCACTGAAAGGCTTCTAGACTCGATCGCAGTCGATTTAAATGCTCTGTCCAGTTTGTAAGCGGATGATCAAGCGATTGATAAACGCGCAGAGTCGTGAAAACAGTGGCTCCGTAAATCAGGGCGGGATCGTCGATCGCCAGTTCCAGCTTTCTGCCGTCAATTAAATTTCCGTCATACCAAAATGCGAATTTTTTCATCAGAGTTTCACAGCCATTGACCAAGATTTATACTGTCCGATGAAGAACTATTCGATGGAGGAAAGCGGATGATCGATGCAGATGAAATAAAGCAATTGATTCAGAATTTTGTCCAAGTGGTTTGGAGAGATCGAAATCTTGCTGCTTTGAAGGACTTCTGGACAGAGGATTGTACCAATCATGCGATGCCGGGGACAGACAATTTCGGTTTTGACGCGCTTCGGAGCTATCACGAGGCGTTTTTTGCTGATTTCTCCGCGTTTTCTGACATCAAAATTGAAATCGTGCAGCAGGTGGCGGAGGGCGATCGAGTGGTTAGTTATATCACGACTCAAGGCACCCATAGCGGAACGTTTTATGGAATGCCGCCAACAGGCAAAAGTATCTCGCTCGCCGCAATTCGCATCGATCTTATCCAAGATGGCAAGATTGCTGAACATTGGTCTGTCTCCGATGGGGCGAGTTTGATGCAGCAACTTCAAACTTGAGCTACCAAAATCTAACAGGGCGCGATCTGGATTGGAATATTGGAAGTCTCATGTCACAAATCCCATGTCTCTGAGTCCTTGGCGGAGGCGATCGCCTTCGGGTGATCCTGCTTGTTCATGCAGCGCGATCGCGTCTCTAAACGCCGCCAAACTCTCTTCAACCTGACCCGTTTTTAAGAGAACAACTCCTAGGTTTTGATGCGCTTCGGCGTAGTCGGGTTGCAGTTCAATAGCGGTTTTGTAGTGCGCGATCGCGTCTCCAATTTGTCCCAAAGCTTTTAAAGTGATGCCAAGATTGTTGTGCGCGATCGCCAACGTCGGATCGATGTCTAACGCTTGCTCATACAGGGTTTTTGCCCCGGCTAGATCGCCTTTTTCTTTGAGCAAATTTCCCCAGTTGTTGATGGCACCTAGTTTAAGTTTAGGAAAAATCGCTTGCTGGAGCGCGGCTTGATAGTGATGTTCTGCCTGAAGTGAATTTTGTTCGGCGTAAACACAACCCAGGTGATAATGCAATTCATAAAGAGTCGGAGCATCGATCTGAGACTGACGTTGAATTGATTGCAGTCCCCATTCTAATAATCGTAATCCTCGCGTTATCGCTCCCATTTCAACATACAGTGCGCCTAGCTTGCTGCACACATAGGGATCGGCGGGATGATTTGCCAAAAAGCCTTCCATAATCGTGCGAGCTTTGGTGAATTTATCACGGGCCGCGATCGTGCTTGCCTGATAGCCGTCGTGCAAAATCGCCACATCGGGCAAACATCCAATCTGCCAATCGGGTTCGCGCCGCAAAAGGGCCTCAACGCTGTCGTCTACCATCGCGTGATAGGGGCGAGTAAACTGAATCTCTGCATGGCGACGAAACAACCGCGACACCATTGAGTAAGGTGACTGAGCAGCCCCCATTTCTCGACGCACCAAACTGATCAAAAGATGACGCGGACTGCGAATGGCTTGCCGCAGCGCCGGAACGATTTCGGGCACTAACACCTCGTCGGCATCTAACACCAAAACCCAGTCACCCCGGACATATTTAAGCGATTCATTGCGGGCGGCTGAGAAATCATTACACCAGTCAAACGAGTGGACGCGAGCGTTAAAAGAATGAGCGATCGCGATCGTGCCATCCGTCGATCCCGTATCCAAAACGACGATTTCATCCACGACATCGCGCACGCTGGCGAGACATTGGGGCAACGCTGCCTCTTCATTTTTAACAATGATGCAAAAGCTCAGATTCATAGGGGAACCGATCGCTGAACGGGTTGAACTATTCTCCGCTTTTTAGATCTCTGATGCTCATTAGCTCTCATCAAATTAGCAGTATTTGATCGATTGATTAAATTTTGCAGAGAGGAGATTTTATCTCATTAATCGCTGTCATAAGCAGTTCATTTTCGTTTTGCACAGGCGGCTGTGTACTATGGGTAAGAGTTTAAGCACTCGCTCATCGCAGTAGGAATCATCAGCATGACCGCAGTAACCCCCCATCCCCCCTCCGCCGCCCCTGCTTTCTGTGAAGGCATTCAATACTTTGGTGACTCGCTTCCCGGTTTTGATCACTATGGGCAAACCCCTGCGATCGCGCCCGACAAAACCGCGATCGCTGACCCCAACGATGTGACGGCGGCCTATCAAACCCTTCTCACGGCGGATGCGCTGCGCTATTTGATCCTGCAAGTGACCGCGAGTAAAGCCTCTGGGCACCCCGGCGGGTTTGCTAGTCAAGCCGAAGCCTATGCCGCGCTGGTGATGTTGGGTCACAAAAATATTTTGACCGAAGTGGGACACCACGCGCCCGGTTTTTATAGCGCCATGTTTTTAGACCGATCGCTCGAAGATATGGGCATTCAAACCGTGCAGCAGTTGCGCGATCGCTTCCGCGAAAAACACGGGTTACTCGGACATCTGTCTGGCTTTATTCCAGGAATTTTGGCTCCGGCGGGGCCCTTGGGTCAGGGGCAACACTTCGCGATGGCCGCCGCCACCCTGCACCGCGACAAACTATTCCCCTTCACCGTTGGCGATGGCGGGTTAGGAGAGCCGTATATCGTGAGCGCGATCGCCCACTTCCACACGGCTTACCCAGAGGTGACCAACTTTTTGCCCGTGCTGGTGTGGAACGGCTTTTCACAAGAGCATCACAGCATGGTGTCAACCAAAACCAACGCCGAAATGATCGCCTACTGGAAGGGCAACGGCTTTGAAGAAGTGGTCATGGTCGATGCCAAAGACTTTGACGACCAAAATCAGCCCGGAGATTATGTAGACAGCACGGCATTCTCGTTAGAGCAACGGCTGAAATTTACGGGAGCGGGGTTAAAGGCGATGGATGGCGCGGCCCGTTCTGCCTTGGGCGGCAAGCTGACGGTCTTCATCATCAAGCAGCTTAAAGGGGCCGGAATGCACGCCAGAGGCGCAAAATCTCACAACCTCTATGCTCAACACACCTTAGATAATGCCGATGTGATCGCTACGCTCAAAGCTCGTGCTCTAACTCCCGCCGCGTGGGAACTGGTGCGAACCAACTGCGAAAGGGCAGGTGGCGGCCCGGCTAGCAAAACGGCCGTGACCGAATCAGTTTTGCCTTTGCCCGATCTAGGTCAGTTGCCCCTCGAAGAATTCACCGTGGGCGGCGATCCTAAAGTCTCGACCACCGCAATGGGCAAACTGGTCGGCTATGTGGGTACGAGCGATCGGGCCTTTGTCGTCACCAATGCAGACGGCAACGAAGCCTCTGGAATCGCCAACATTAACCAGGCCCTGCGAATCATTCACCCGGTTGAAGACACGCTCTATTATCAAGCTCCTAAAGGGCAGGTCTATGAGCCATTGAGCGAAGATGCCTGTGCAGGGTTAGCGGCAGGTTTGGCGCTGATGGGGTCACGATCGCTCTGGTGCTCTTATGAATCCTTTGCGATCAACGGCTTACCGATTTGGCAAACCGTCACCCAAGCCATGGCAGAGTTACGCCGCCCGACTCCATCGACGATGACGCTGTTTACCGCCGGGGCATTAGAACAGGGACGCAACGGCTGGACTCACCAGCGGCCTGAAATCGAAGCCTACTTTGCCGCCATGATGCGAAATGGCAACGTCTTTCCTTTATTTCCGCCCGATGCGAATAGCATTCAGGCTTGCTATGAGTGGGGGCTGACGACCAAAAATAAGGGCATTGTGATTACGTCAAGCAAGTCGCCGCTTCCGATTCACACGACCCTTGAGCAAACCCGTCAGGCTTTAAAAGAGGGCGCGATCGTGCTCAAAGAAATGCCCAGCGCAGAGAGTGCGGCGGCTAAAACAGTGGTGTTTGCTGTCGTCGGTGACATGATTTTGATTCCGGTGCTCGAAGCGGCCACCCATCTCGAAGCTGCGGGGCTATCGGTGCGAGTCGTGTCAGTGGTCAATCCGCGTCGGCTCTATCGATCGCACGATGTCGCCTGGGATCTTTGCTCAGAGCCAGACGGTGAGTTTCTAGACGATGCCAAGTTTGAAGCGATGTTTGGCGGCGACGTGCTGATCGGGGTGACAGGCGGAGCCGGGGGAATGCTGGAGCCGATCATGCTGCGAAGCACGGCCAAGCGAGATACCTTCTGCTGGAAGCGGGGCGAAACCACGGCCAGCGCGGGTGAACTGATGGCCGTCAACGGCATCACGGCCGAGGCCTTGGCAAAACGGGCCCTAGCATTGACCCAATAACCTAATAACAGATCTCCGAATTCTTGAAGAATTCGGAGATCTTTTGACGATCGTTAAGGGGTGACATCTCTCGCGATCGCTGCTTTTTGTCTCACTGTGGTGCACCTAATATGTTGCCAACCTACTCGCTGATCATCCCTATCTATAACGAAGAAGCCACGATCCACGAGCTATATCATCGAGTCAGTTCTGTAATGGATCGATTGGATGCCGCGGCCGAATTAGTGCTGATCAACGATGGGAGTCGAGACCGATCGCTGCCCCTGATTCGTGAGCTACATCTGCAAGATTCACGGGTTTGTTATCTGAGTTTAGCTCGCAATTTTGGTCATCAAATTGCGGTGACGGCAGGGCTAAACTTCGCACGAGGTCAAGTGATTGTGATTTTAGATGCCGATCTGCAAGACCCCCCAGAACTGATTCCTCAAATGGTGGAACAGTGGCAGCAGGGCTATCAGGTGGTCTATGCCCAACGCATTCAGCGCCTGCGAGAAGGCTGGTTTAAGCGCTTGACCGCCTATGTGTTTTACCGATTGTTAAAGAACCTGGCAGATGTAGATATCCCCACCGACACGGGTGATTTTTGTTTGCTCGATCGCCAAGTCGTCAACCTGCTCAACGCCATGCCAGAACGAAATCGCTATCTGCGAGGGCTACGATCGTGGGTCGGGTTTTCGCAAACCTCGGTGAAGTTCGATCGCGATCCGCGATTTGCGGGTGAGGTCAAATACACGTTCAGCAAATCCTTTGCGCTAGCCGTAAATGGGTTAGTCTCGTTTTCTAAAGTGCCGCTTCGGATCTCGACCTATGTTGGACTGTTCTCAGCCGTGGTGGCGATGGCGATGGCAGTCTTGGTGCTCTATTGGCGAATTTTTGTGCCCCATTCACCCCTAACCGGGTTGGCCACGATCATTGTCGCGATTTTCTTTTTAGGAGCCGTGCAGCTAGTCAGCATTGGCATTCTGGGAGAATACATCGGGCGAATTTATGAAGAGGTAAAAAATCGTCCGCTCTATACCCTGGGCGAAGTCGCAGGCTTTGAGCGTCAGCCAGAAACGAGCCGATCGCGCTAAACCCACCACAAGCCCTGAGAAAGGACTACAATGGCTCCGCTAATTGTCTCCCCAAACCCTCCTACTATCATGCAAATGCGTTCCCGGTTGCTCATCGCTTTGCTAGGTTTATCGTTGGCGGCTTGCAGTGACACGCCCACAGGTCAAAGCACAGGCACCACCGCGCCCAAAGGACGGCTAGCCACCGTTCTCAGTCGAGGAAAACTCCTGTGTGGGGTCAGTGGAGAACTTCCTGGATTTAGTTTTGTCGGCAAAGATGGCAAATATTCGGGGCTAGACGTAGACGTATGTCGCGCGATCGCCGCTGCCCTTTTCAACAACGCTGATGCGGTCGAATATCGCAACCTCAACGCCAAAGAGCGTTTCACCGCCGTGCAAACGGGCGAAGTCGATATTCTCAGCCGCAACACAACGTGGACGATGAGCCGAGACACCTCCGTCGGGTTAGAATTTGCCCCCGTCGTCTTTTATGACGGTCAGGGCATTATGGTGCGAAAGGCAAGCGGCATCAAAACCCTAGCCGATCTCAAGGGCAAATCGATCTGCATTCAGACGGGCACCACCACTGAGCAAAACCTGACCGATCAGATGCGGAAACGCAGCCTTCCCTATACCCCGGTTGTGTTTGAGGATGTCAACACCACTTTTGGAACGTATGCCCAGGGGCGCTGTGAAGGAGTCACCGCCGATCGCTCTCAGCTAGTGTCTCGACGCACAACGCTGCCCCAACCCGATGATCACGTCATTTTAGAAGAACCCTTGTCTGAAGAGCCGCTAGCCCCAGCCGTTGCCGAGGGGGACGCAGCTTGGAGCAATCTGGTGAGATGGACGGTGTTTACCCTGATCAAAGCTGAAGAGTTGGGCGTGACTTCGCAAAATGTAACTCAGCAGGTAAGCAGCCCCGATCCGACGGTGAAGCGATTTTTGGGTGCAGAAGGCGACTTGGGCAAAGGCATGGGAGTCTCTAACGACTTTGCGGCGCGAATTATTCAGAAAGTGGGCAACTATGGCGAGATCTACGATCGCAATCTCGGTGCTAAAACCAAGCTCAATCTGCCTCGCGGACAAAATAATCTCTCCACCAAAGGTGGGTTTCTGCTGTCACCGCCGTTTAGATAACGACAAGCTGCTGAATTCTGGCGGTCTCAGAGCCACCCTAACGAGGGAATCACCCTAGAATTGAGCTAGTACAAATACTTCGCTTGATTCAGGTTCACTATGGCTAACGCAGACGATCGTAAGAAAAGAATCATGGAGCATATCTCCCGCAGTGTTGGAGACTTTAGCAAGCCTTTGCCTGCCCGATCGCTAGAGCGCAAACAGCGCATTATGGATCATGTTCGTCGCACTCAAGGCTAATGTCTGATTCTGGCAGATTATAGCGATCGCCCGCAGGAACGTTTCATCTAGCGTCTCTACGGGCGATTGAGGTTTTACGGAAGACTATCTAATTTTAGCGGCTGGCATGATCACTTTATCGATGACGTGAATGACCCCATTGCTGGCTTTGATGTCCGCTTTGAGCACTCTAGCGTTGTTGACCATTACGCCACGGGTGCCCACTTTAACCATGACTGGGCTGCCTTCAACTGTTTTGACGTTTCCGGTCTTCAGGCTGCTAGAGAGCACCTCACCCGAAACAACGTGGTAGGTTAGGATTTTGACTAGCATTGCTTTATTTTCAGGCTTGAGAAGCTTTTCAACGGTGCCCTTAGGGAGCGCAGCAAAGGCAGCATCCGTAGGAGCAAAAACGGTGAAGGGCCCAGGGCTTGACAAGGTTTCGATCAAGCCAGCCGCCTTGAGAGCCGCCGTCAGGGTTTTAAACGACCCATTGGTAGAGGCGATTTGAACGATCGTCTTTTCAGACCCCATCATCGACCCCGGAGCCGACATCGGGGGAGGGCTGTAGGTGGGTTTAGGGGAAACGGGCTTGAGGGTTGGCTTTGTCATGGGAGCCGACATGGGCATATCAGCCGCTTGAATCGCAGCCGGAAGCACAAAGGCCCCTACGCTCAAAAAGCCAGCAAATCCCAGGGTTTTCAGTAGAGCGGAAGCTTTCATGTTCATAGTATCTAAATCCAGTTTACGAAATGTGAACTTCTGTAATGCCTGGTAAAGCCTATACTAAAACGTGATAAATCACAATCGTATCTGCGTGTAGTCAAAGGATTTGAGCCAGAAATTTTCGAGTCCGCTCTTCTTTGGGATGTTGAAAAAACTCGATTGGGCTGGCCGATTCAACTAACAAACCTTCGTCCATCAGAACGATCCGATCGGCGACTTCTCGCGCAAACCCGACTTCGTGAGTGACCACAATCATGGTCATGCCTGACTCAGCCAGCGATCGCATCACGTCTAACACTTCGCGCACCATTTCGGGGTCGAGAGCAGAAGTAGGTTCATCAAACAGCATAATTTTGGGCTGCATGGCTAGGGCACGAGCGATCGCGACTCGCTGCTGCTGCCCACCCGATAGCTGACCCGGATATTTTTGCGCCTGTTCAAGAATGCCGACTCGCTCTAGTAGTTGCAAAGCCACTTCTTCGGCTTTTGCTTTACTCCACTTGCGCACCCAAGTTGGGGCAAGGGTGACGTTTTGCAACACGGTCAAATGGGGAAATAAATTAAACTGCTGAAACACCATGCCCACTTCTCGCCGAATGGTGTCAATGTTTCGCAGGTCGTCAGATAGCTCGGTGCCATCAATGATAATGCGTCCTTGCTGATACTCTTCGAGCGCGTTAAACGTGCGAATAAATGTGGATTTTCCAGAGCCAGAAGGGCCCATAATCACAACGACTTCGCCAGGGCTGACCGTCAAACTCACGCCCCGCAACACCTGAAATTTACCATACCATTTGTGAACATTTTCAGCGATCAGCATTGACATAGCAAGTGAGGGAGAAAAGAGTTTGGCGATCGGGCGTTCATCCTTAAGAATACCCTTGTTCTGCTGCTTCGTCTGGAAGTTTGGAACGGAATCGAAAATAGGATTTGCGGCAGGACATAAATCCGGTTAGGTTATATAAATCCCAGTTTTATGAACCGAGGTATGTAGAGTTATGAACAGGTCGCTAACTCAATCGATCGCCTCAGAAGTTCAGATATTTCAGAGCGTTGAACAAAAAGAAGACTTTCTCTTTTTACTCGGCGCTTTATTTGCCAGAGTAATCAGTCTAAAAAAAGCCGCAGAGGTCATGCAGCTAGAGCCAGCAGAACTTCTCAAAATTCTAGACCTGATGGGAATTGAATTTTCTTACCTCTCTGAAGAGGATGTCGTCTTGGAAAGAAGCTAATGAATAAATGCACATTGTTTTCAATTCTTCACCACTGATTTTTCTGTCAAAGTTGAACTACCTAAATCAGTTGGTTGAATCTTCTGATAGTTTCTATATTCCTCAATCTGTTGCTGATGAAATTGGAGCTAAACCAGACCCGGCTAGCCAAACTGTCCAAGATTTGATTAACTCCGGCAATCTTCAAGTTCGGGCATCCAACTTCACAACCCTTGTCAGTAGATTGAATCAGCGATTAGGAAAAGGAGAATCAGAAGCCATTGCTTTAGGAATTGAACTAACCGCAGACTACATTTTGCTAGATGACTCAACAGCTAGGAGAGAAGCCAGAAAACTTGGTCTAAACATCAAGGGGACGCTAGCCATTATTAGCAAGTTGAGAAAAGATGGTAAAATCAACATTAGAAGCTTGGATGATCTTTATCAACAAATTATTGAAGTTGACTTCAGAGTCAAGCGATCTTTGTTTAATCAAGTCTTTTCTGAAGATTGAGTTAAATAACTCCGAGAACTCGCGGTTTAAGCATATTCTCTGACTTAGGCAATCGAGACGGCTTTTTCGCTTTATCCAGAATCCTAAGTATTCTTTTGCTCTAATTTACGGCTCAGTTGCGACATGGTGTAACAAAACACCCAATAGATTAACCCAATAAATAAATAGACTTCTGCATAACGCCCCAAAAACTGAGGTTGCGCCAAAATAGAACGGGTAATGCCCGTCAACTCAACCAGCGCAAACAATGAGAGCAGTGACGTATCTTTGAATAGCGAAATGAATTGACCGACGATCGCAGGAATCACTGTTCTCAACGCCTGCGGTAACACAATTAATAATAGCGATAATGGTGTATTTAATCCCAAGGCTTTAGCGGCTTCGATCTGCCCCCGTGGAATGGACTGCAACCCACCGCGCACATTTTCTGCGAGATAGGCAGCGTTGAAAAGAACTAACCCCGCGATCGCTCTCACCACCCGATCGAGTTGCACCTGACCCGGCAACACCAGAGGCAGCATTACCTGGGCCATAAACAAAATTCCGATCAGTGGCAGTCCACGAATGAGTTCAACATAGAGGGTACAAAACCCTCGTAAAACTGGAAGAGTGCTTTGTCGCCCCAACGCTAATAAGATTCCCAACGGAAACGCTAGCGCGATGCTGACACTTGCTGCTAGTAACGTGAGTAATAATCCATTCCACAAATTAGTACCAATCGGAGTGAGAATGAATCCACCGCCGATCAGCCACAAGACAAGCAACAGAGCAACAGGAATTAAAATCACTAAAAACCGTCTTTGTTTAGCGTTAAGAATTCCATTGGCGATCGTGCCCCCAATCAACACCAACCCTAACCACAATCGCCACACCTGATCGGCAGGATATCGCCCCACAAAAAATAACGGCAAATTAGAGGTGACGACTTCCCATTGCGCTTTTGTGAATGCCCAATTGACGACTCCATAGAAAATCCAAATCAGGAGAGTGAGACAGACGATCGTCAGCAGACTGTTATACCAAGTGTTAAAAAGATTGCTTTGCAGCCAAGCGATCGGGGATTTTTTAGGTGAGTTCATCGTTCTATCACCTGCACAGAGCGGTTATATAAATTCATCACTAGAGAAATCACTAGACTGATCGTGAGATAAGTGGCACAGATCAAAATCATCACTTCGACCGCACGACCCGTTTGATTAAACGTTGTAGACGCAATTGCATACAGATCAGGATAACCAACCGCAACTGCTAAACTAGAATTTTTTGCTAAGTTCAAATATTGATTTGACAACGGTGGAATGATTGCTTTTAGAGCTTGAGGAAAGATCACCAATCGCATCATTAACGTGGGTTTTAGCCCCAGCGATCGCGCCGCCTCCCACTGTCCCTTGGGCACTGACTGAATGCCACCGCGCACAATTTCTGCGATAAACGTCCCCGTATAAAGAGCCAACCCCGCTAGCAGTGCCGAAAATTCCGGTGAAAGCTGTAAGCCCAGCAGCCCGACTCCGCGATTGCTCACGTTGAGAAATCCCAGCGAAATGGCATCTTCTGGTTTAGGCAAACTCAAAAACACGGCAAAATACCAGAAAAAAAGCTGCAATAGCAAAGGGATATTTCGCAGCCCTTCGACATAGATCAGCGCCAGTTTTTGCACGAGCCAATTCGTCGATAACCGAGCCATTCCTGCGGTGACTCCGATCGCCGTTGCGATCGCCATTCCCACACTAATCACCCTCAAGGTGTTGAGCAACCCCACCAACAGCGCCAAAATATAGCTGTCAGACGGTTTGTAGGCAAACGGAATATCTCCGATCGTGAACCCAGCCTGAGATTTGAGAAAATTAAACCCAAACTGAATGCCCAGTTGTTGCAGATTGCGAATCAGATTGTTTCCTAAAAATGCCAGAGAGAAGACGATCAAGACGACCGCGATCGCTTGTCCGGCAAAGCGCCAAAATCGAGTATTTCGCCAAAAAGCAGCCATTCTTTAGCGTTGAGAAACGGGATCAACTCAGCTTATCTTCTAATCGGCTCAGAAAGGCCTTGACGGGGTTTGTCTTCAGCGATCGGGCAAAATGCTACTAAAATCTAAGTCAGAGTTATTGCGAGAAACCTGATTTGGTTGAACAAAGTGCAGCCTGGCCCGTGCCAGCCTGGAGTGAATATGCGATCGTGCAAGTGCCCCAATGGTTCAACCCGATCGCGGGCAAAGTCACCCGCTACAACATTTTGGGGTTGAGCAAAATTGCCAGCAATCAGACTGGCGATCAGGTCTTAACGCTGATCCCTGAAACTGGAGAAGTGGTAATTCAGCGACCCGGACGGTTTATTATTTTTGCCTCGACCTATGTGCAAGGCTCGATCGTCGGCGGCAATCCTAATTTCACCATCGACGTGATGGGCGCGATTGTCATTCGCATTCCACCAGAGCCAACCCCAAACCCAGGCATTCGCACCCATGAGTTGCGAATCGGACAATATGTAGTGCCGCTTTCATCTGAAGGCAACCTGCAAGATTCAGGCTTTAGCTTTTCAGGAGGCACCACGCTCATGCTGCCTGCGGGCACAAAAGTCAGCCTGCGGGTCGGCATTTTTGCTGACAATTTGACGCGAGGGCAATTTGTCAAATGGCAAACACGAGCCGATTCTGCCCTCAATGGCGCTCATCTGTCGATTCACGAAATTCCCGGTGGGGTCTAGCAGACGGCAAGACTCCTTTTGTAGGTCAGGCAGGATAGAAATAAAACGTGATGCCTAAAACAAGATAGGTTGCCAAAAGCAAGACTCCTTCGAGCCAGTTTGATTTTCCGTCTGAGATGGTTGAGTTACTCAGCAACACGGCAACGCCAACAGCCACCAACTCAAACGGATTGAAACTCAGATCCATCGGCTGCCCCAAAACGGGGCCTGCCAACACTAAAATCGGGGCCACAAACAGCGCGATCTGCAAGCTCGACCCAACCGCGACGGCCATCGAAAGCTCCATCTTGTTTTTCATGGCAACGGTGACAGCCGTGGCGTGCTCGGCGGCGTTGCCAATAATCGGCAGCAACACCACTCCGGTAAAGAGAGGGGTCAAGCCTAATTGGGCGGTGGCAGTTTCTAGAGCGCCGACGAGCAGTTCTGACTCGATCGCCACCAAAACGGTGATTCCCAACAGCACCCCGATCCAAAATCCCAGCTTTTTGGGCTGCTTGTGGTCTACGGGCTGAGAGTCTGTCACTGGCTGGAGTCTCGACGCACTCGATCGCCGCCAGTTCTAGATTATAAAGATGAGTGTGCGTCCGCATTGAAAACAGCAGCATCAGCCCATAGACCAAAATCAGCACGATCGAGACAGCGCATGAAAGACGCTGCATGGTGGGCTGAGAGATGCCCTTTGACAGCAGATTTGCCGCCGTGGGTAGCAAAATAGCAATCACGGCAAGGTTTAGTGACGAAGCGTTAACCCGGGCCGCCGTTTGATGAAACACTTGTTCTGGGTATCGCAGCCCCCCCAGCAGCATCGAAAAGCCCAACACGAGCAATAAGTTGCCGATGATCGAGCCAGTGATCGTGGCTTGCACGACATCTACTAACCCGGCTTTGAGGGCAATAAGCGCGATAATTAGCTCCGTCGCATTGCCAAAGGTGGCGTTTAAGAGACCCCCGATCGAGGCCCCCAACACGACCGAAAGTTCTTCGGTTGCCGTGCCCATCCAGGCGGCAAGCGGCACGATCGCTAACCCTGACGTGATAAAAACAGTAAGCTCTCCCCACCCTAGGAAATGGGCAGCGATCGAGATGGGCACAAAGACCAACAGCGCCGTGAGAATGGTTTTTTTGGTTAGCATCGCCCTAAACGATAGCAGACTTCTCTTCATCAAAAACTTATCATGAGAGTGATTTAAATCTGAATCTGAACAGCATCTCAAGAACTCCTGATATTTGCGGTTCAAGAATCTTGATGACTCGTTTTAGTCTGCCCAGATCTGCCACTATTCAAGAAAAGTCCTTCAAAATTGAGACTGGGGGCGCATCAATACTTTAAGCGCAGACGTAGTATGAAACGACTTTTTAGAGTGGTCAAAACAATGCTGCTCGTTTACTACGCCTATATGGTGGAGTATCGAGCAGAACTGATTTTGTGGGTGTTGTCTGGCTCGCTGCCGATCATTCTCATGGGCGTGTGGACACAGGCAGCCCAGCAAGGCAATTTTGGGCTGTCTCCCACGGACTTTGCCCGCTATTTTTTGGCAGTGTTTTTGGTCAGACAATTAACCGTAGTGTGGGTGATTTGGGAGTTTGAGCGAGAAGTCGTCGAGGGCAAATTGTCGTTTCGATTGATGCAGCCGATCGACCCTGCTTTCTATCACGTCATCTCTCACATTTCCGAAAAGTTTGCGCGATTGCCGTTTGCTTTTCTATTAATCGGGCTATTCTTTGGACTATATCCGGCTGCATTCTGGTTGCCGAGTTCTACTAATCTAGTGCTGTTCTCGATCGCGACTGTTTTAGCGTTTGCGCTGCAATTCGTGATTCAATACACGTTTGCGATGCTGTCGTTTTGGACAGAGCGGGCAAGCTCATTGCAAGATTTTTGGTTTTTGTTCTATCTATTCTTATCAGGCGTGATTGCCCCGTTAGAAGTATTTCCGCCTGTGGTGAGAACGATCGCGCTCTGGACTCCGTTTCCCTATTTGGTTAATTTTCCGGCCAGCATCTTAGTTGGCTTGCCCACTAATATCGGGCAAGGGTTTCTCGTGATGCTGGTTTGGGGCGGGGTGTTTTTTGGCTTAAATCGGTGGCTGTGGCGCAAAGGACTCAAGCAATATTCAGGAATGGGAGCTTAAATATGCAGCGATATTGGAACTTGTTAACGCTGTTTTGGGGCACCTCGATCGCCGCCGAACTGGAGTATCGCACTAACTTTTTAGTAGCAGCCTTCACCAGTCTAGGCGGACTGGCCGGGAGCCTGTTTGGATTGTTTTTGTTCTATCGAACGGGCTACACCTTTGCGGGTTGGCGCTGGGAAGAAGCCCTGATTGTGGTCGGCGTGTTCACGCTGCTAGAGGGCTTTTCGGCGACGTTTTTAGCTCCTAATCTCAACCGCATTGTGCGCCATGTGCAAACCGGAACGCTAGATTTTGTGCTGCTCAAGCCGATTAGCTCACAGTTTTGGCTCTCAACCCATACCCTGTCTCCGTGGGGCTTTCCTAATCTAATCTTTGGGCTGATTGTGGTGATCTATGGGGGCACTCATCTAGGAGTGGGGCTGCAAAGCTATTTCCTAAGTTTGATACCGCTAGCATTTGGGTTGGCGATTCTCTACAGTCTGTGGTTTATGCTAGGGGCGACGAGCATCTGGTTTGTGAAAATCTATAACGTCACCGAAGTTTTAAGAGGATTGCTCGAAGCGGGGCGATTTCCGATGGCTGCCTATCCAACGACCTATCAATTCTTTTTTACGTTTGTGGTGCCTGTAGCATTTTTGACCACGATTCCTTCAGAAGTTATGCTAGGACGAACCCATTTAGGATGGACGATCGGGGCCGCTCTCTTAGCGATCGCCCTCCTCTTAGCCTCCCGATTCTTCTGGCGGTTTGCGCTGCGTTTTTACACAAGCGCATCGAGCTAGCTAAGGGCACAATAGAAATCAGACTCTTCACCCTGCAATCATGGCTTCGCCGATTATTGGAATCCCTAACCACAGCCGCAATGAGGCAGGCGAACTTTGCTTGCCCGGAACCTATGTCGATGCCGTGCAAGCGGCGGGCGGTACTCCGATTTTGCTGCCGCCTAATCAAACCGACCCCAGCCAGATTCTCAGACTACTAGATGGCTTGATCTTGCCCGGCGGCGGTGACATCAGTCCGACGCTCTATGGCGGCTTGCCTCACCCAACGATCTATTCGGTTGACCCCGATCGTGACGAGTTTGAGTTTGCCCTGGCAAAACTGGCGATCGCGACTTCGATCCCAACTCTGGGCATCTGTCGGGGAATGCAAATGCTGAATGTGGCGAGTGGCGGCGATTTGGTCGCCCATGTGCCAGAGATTTATGGAACGGCGATCGCCCATCGGCTCGATCATCCCCGTCGCCCGACTCAGCACGAGGTTGACATTCTGCCCGAAAGCCGATTGGCGGAGATTTTGGGGACTGCTCACGCCACGATCGTCACCTGGCATCACCAATCTGTGCGAAATTTGCCCATCGAATGGAAGATTGCGGCCAAAGCGCCCGACGGACTGATCGAAGCGATCGAGCACCAATATCATCCGTGGATGTTTGCCCTCCAGTGGCACCCCGAAATGTCGGCTCAAGACCCCGCTCATCAGCGATTATTTCGGGCATTTATTCAAGCAGCAACCTACAGAAAGCGCTAGAGCTTGGCAACAACTCAGTTTTGCTCAACGTCGTGATCGGGATGTTAACTTTTTGCCCAGTGACCGCCAAAGTCTGCTATTCTGCCAGACTGCACGGGCAATCTCCCCAAGGCGCACCCTCATGATCGAAGTCGAACATCTCAGCAAACTCTACGGGTCTACCTCCGCGATCGCCGATGTCACGTTTTCGGTTGAGCCAGGAGAAATTCTCGGCTTTTTGGGGCCAAATGGAGCCGGAAAAACGACGACGATGCGAATTTTGTCGGGCTATCTGCCTGCGACGAGCGGAACGGCAAAAGTTGCGGGATTTGAGGTGCACGAAAACTCGATGGCAGTGCGGCAACGCATTGGCTATCTGCCCGAATCGCCGCCGCTCTATCCTGACATGACGGTTGAAGGCTATCTCAGCTTTGTGGCTCAGATTAAAGGCGTGAATGCGGGCGATCGTCCCCAGCGAATTCAGTCAGCTTTAACTCGATGCAATCTGCTTGAAAAACGCAAAACCATTATTCGCAAACTGTCTAAAGGGTTTCGGCAACGAGTCGGCATTGCTCAAGCGATCGTGCACGATCCCCCGGTGATTATTCTCGACGAGCCGACCGTCGGCCTTGATCCCCGACAAATTATCGAAGTCCGAAATTTAATTAAAAACTTGGCGGGCGATCACACGGTGATTCTCTCGACCCACATTTTGCCCGAAGTCAGCATGACGTGCAGCCGCGTCGCGATTATCAATCACGGTCAGGTGGTCGCCACTAACACACCCGAACGGTTGATGACGCAGTTGATGGGCGGGTCAGGCTATGAGCTAGAAATCGAGGGAGAGTTGGCGGCCGTGCAGCAGTGCTTGCAATCTGTGGTGGGAGTGAACGCGATCGAGCCAATGCCGACGGATTTATTGCCTCAAAATCGTCTCAAAATTAAGGTCGTTTCCGAGGCTGAGACCGAGCTAGGCTCAGAGCTGGTGACGGCTTTGGTGAGTCATCATTTAAAGCTCTATGAGATGCGGCGAGTGCAGGCAAGTTTAGAAACCGTATTTTTGCAGCTTACGACCGAAGAAACGCCGATCGAGACTGCCGACCCGATCGAACCGTCTGATGCCGCAATTGAGGAGACTCCTGAATGAAACTACTGGCGTATAACTTTTTAGCGATCTATCGACGAGAACTGCAAAGCTATTTTGCTTCCCCGTTGGCCTACGCGATCGCCACCGTCTACTGGATTTTGGCAGGCATTCTCTTTAAAGCTGCCTTTGATGGAGTAATCGATCAGGGCAACTTTGTGGATGTGCAAGCTCAATCGGGGGTTCCGATTCCGCCGATCGATGTGCCCTATGAGTTACTCCGCACATATTTAGGCGTGATGGGGTCGCTGTCGCTGTTTGTGTTGCCGATTTTATCAATGGGGCTTTACGCCGACGAACGCAAACGTGGCACTTTAGAATTATTAGCTACGTCTCCGATCACAAATTGGGCGGTCGCGATCGGGAAACTCTTAGGAGTTCTAACTTTTTTCATCACCATGTCGCTGCCATTGCTGTTATATGAAGCGATCGCGCTCAATGGCGTAAGCCCTCCCGTTCAACTCAGCGTGATTCTTTTAGGTCATGCAGGATTAATTTTGTTAGCGGCTTCAGTGCTCTCGCTTGGAATGTTCATTTCTTCGCTAACTGATAGCACAATCTTGGCAGCAATTCTCACCTTTGCATTAGTGCTGTGTTTATGGATTGTGAGTGAATTAGCCAAAAACTTCGGCGGCATTGTTGGAGATGCGCTATTCAATTTATCGTTGCTCAAGCATTACACTAACTTAGTCCAAGGCGTAGTTGACACCAGTAGTTTAGTGTTGTTTGCTAGCTATATTTTTCTAGGAATTTTTCTTACAGCCCAATCGATCGACGCATTGCGATTTCAACGTTCTTAGTGATTTTTATGAAGACCTCGCCGCCCCGTCTAAACCTTTTGCACTACTGGAGATATCTGTTTTGGTCAGGGCCGCTGCTGACGATTATGGGCATCTCAGCCGGAGTCGTTTCGGGCGGCTGGACTTCGATTCCGCTAGCGCTGATCATCAGTGGCATCGTCATTATCGGGCTATGGGTGGTGTTTTTAGGACGCGGCAGCAACTCTCAGCAGCCACAATTTTGGAACCGTCGATCGACGCAGGTCAGCACGAATGCATTGGTTAGCACGATCGCCGTTTTCGTGATTTTGGGGCTACTCAACTTTTTAGTCAGCCGTCACCCGACGAGAATTGATTTAACCGAAGGGCAGCTATTTACGCTTTCGCCAGAGTCGCAGCAAGTGGTGCGCGAGTTGCCCCAAGCGGTAAAAGTGTGGATTTTTGACAGTCAACAAAATTCTCAAGATCGCGATTTGTTAGAGAACTATCAGCGACAAAATCCCAAGTTCTTATTTGAATTTATTGACCCCGAAGCAAATCCCGGTTTAGCAAATTCTTTTGGCATTAAAAACAGTGGCGAGAACCGCGATGTCTATCTAGAGTTACAGTCAAGCAAGCGCAGACAATTTGTGCAGAGCATCAGCCCCCAAACTCGCTTATCTGAAAACCGGATCACGAGCGGGATTCTGCAACTCACCAGCGATCGCCGTTCTAAACTCTATTTTCTGCAAGGGCACGGAGAGCGATCGCTCGACGCAGGTCAAGGGGCTATCTCCCAAGCTGCCCAAGCTCTCAAAGATAAGAATTTTGTCGATGAGCCGCTCAATTTGGGGCTGACCGGAAAAGTCCCGGCCGATGCAGTGGCAATAATCATCGTCGGCCCGGTTCGCCCCGTGCCAGAAGCAGAAACCAAAGTGCTGCAAGACTATCTCAATCAAGGCGGAAATCTGCTTGTCGCCGTTGACCCCACGATTAAATCGGGATTTGATAACTTGCTCAATCTCTGGGGCGTTAAATTGGATGATCGTGTGGTGATTAACGCCTCCGATCGTCAGGTGCGCGGCAAGGGGCCGACCGCCGTTGTGATCGCGCAATATGGCGACCATCCCATCACCAAAGATTTTCGCAACAGCAATTCTATCTATCCCTTAGCGCGACCCTTAGAAATCACGCCAGTGCCGGGAGTGCAGTCTACGCCGCTACTTCTGACCGACCCCAATAGCTGGGCAGAAAGCAACCTCAAAGAGCAGCCGCTCAAATTGGATGGCGGCGATCGCCCCGGACCGATCGCCATCGGGGCAGCCTTTAGCCGCCAAGTCACGCCTTCGGCTCCGAGTCCATCACCGTCGGTTAGCCCGTCTCCTCAAGCCTCGGTTACGCCTTCTGCCAATCCGACGATCGCCAGATCCCCAAGTCCAACGCCCTCTGCTCCGCCCTTGGTTGCAGGCGCTAAAGAATCTCGGCTCGTCGTCTTCGGCAACTCCACCTTTGCCACTGATGGATTGTTTGGCCAATATCTAAACGGCGATGTGTTTGTCAACTCAGTTAGCTGGCTGAGCCAGCAAGATCAGCAACCCCTATCGATTCGACCCAAAGATTTAAAGAATCGCCGCATCACCCTCACCAACGAGCAAGCTAGCGTTTTAGGATTCATTGCACTGGTGGCCGTTCCGCTTTTAGGATTGACTAGCGCAGGCATCGTTTGGTGGAAGCGACGATAGAATCTATAGACTCCATAACACTCAGCCCGATCGTGGGATTTAACCCGCAAAATAAAATCACAGGCTTTTTTAGTGCGATCGTGCCCGCTAATTATCTATGTCAATCCTGAATCGCCCCCCCCAAACCGAGACCGAAACGCGAACTCGCATTCTCAAGTCTGCGCTCAAACTGTTTGCGCGCAATGGCTACGACGGCACCACAACCCGCGACCTAGCCGAACACGCTGGAGTTGCAGAAGGAACGCTGTTTCGCCACTTTTCTAACAAGAAGGCGATTTTGATCGAGATTGCCACCCAGGGATGGATCGAGATTCTCACCGATCTGCTGACTGAGTTGAGCGAAATGGGCAGCTATAAAGCCGTGGCTCAGGTGATGCGGCGACGAATGCTGCACCTACACCAAAATGCAGATATGCTCAAAGTCTGTTTTATGGAAGCGCAGTTTCACCCCGATCTGCGAGAACACATCCAGCTAGAAGTGATCAACAAGATGACGGATGTGGCAGAAGCTTTTTTTCAAACCGCGATGGATCGGGGCGTTTATCGTCAGATGAATCCAAAGTTAATAGCGCGAGTGTTTTTGGGGATGTTTGCGGTCGCGGGCTTTAGTCAAGACACCATCATGGGGCCCAATAGCTCTCCGGGTGAGATGAAAGAAATGGCAGAAGGGTTAGCCGATATTTTCTTAAATGGAGTATTGGCGCAGAAATGACGATCGCGATCGCAAGAATAACCAGCCGAACATCATATGGGTCGTTGCGGAAAAGCAACCCACCTTCCCAAAGCAGGCTCAACATCTCTCTTCGTCTAACTTAACCTGGAGCTATCAATATCCAATCGGAATTTGGCAATGGCACAAATCGTCTATGAGGTCGAAGCGTTCTGGGATGCAGAAGCTGCTGTCTGGGTTGCAACGAGTGAAGATGTGCCCGGATTAGTAACGGAAGCTGAGACGATTGAGGTTCTCATGCAAAAACTTCGGATCATAATTCCAGACCTGTTGTTGCTCAATCGAGGTCTAGCTAATGACCTGGGTTCGATCTCGTTTCAAAGGAAGAAAGTTTAAGAGATTCCCAAATTCTCACAAAAATGGTGGGGTTTACGAGAAGCTAATCCCAACCTGCTGTTAGTTCGCTCTGTTTGTGAATCACCCTCTCGCCACTTCAACTGAGACAATTTCTACCGATTGGCACGGCAGTCTGGCTCTAGAGTTTGCGCCCCGTCAAGGTGCAACTCAGCTAATCCACAGTCAGGCAAAAGCCCCTCTCAAGACCCAACGACCCTTTTATCCAGAGGGGCACGAGATTTGTCACAGCGTGATTATGCACACCGCAGGCGGAATGGTGGGGGGCGATCGGCTTTCCATCAATATTCGCCTCCAGCCCGACGCTCAAGCCCTCGTCACGACAGCCGCCGCGAGCAAAATTTATAAGACTAACGGACGAGAAGCCAAACAAATTATTCACGTAGACGTGGCTAGCGGCGCTTGCTTAGAGTGGTTGCCCCAAGAAGCGATCGTGTTTAATCAAGCCGTTTATCGTCAAGAAATGCGGGTCAATCTTGCCCCTGATGCCACTTGGCTGGGCTGGGAGATGACCCGGTTTGGTCGCAGTGCCAGGGGTGAGCGGTTTGTTGAAGGTGAGTGGCGATCGCACACCGAAGTTTGGCAGCACGATCGTCCAATTTGGGTCGATCGCCAGTGGCTTCCGGGCAGCGAGGAATTATTCACCAGTCCTCACGGGTTGGCAAACTGCCCAGTAGTTGGGAGTTTTGCCTGGATTGGGCGATCGGTCGAGCCAGAATTGGTCGCAGCAGCGCGCTCTGCCTGGGCAGGTAATGGAGAAGTCGGCGTGACCCGCTTGATGTCTGGGCTACTGTGCCGCTATCGAGGTCACTCTACAATGGAGGCGCGACAATGGTTTATTGAGGTTTGGCGACTCGTGCGAAGACTAAACTACGATCGATCTATCTGCATTCCTAGAGTTTGGCAACAATAGCGGAGGGCATCATGAATCGAAAACTTCCAATTAACCTCTCTCCAGACGAGATCGCTGATTTCTGCACTCAAAATCACATTCTAAAACTGTCTCTATTTGGCTCTGTTTTACGAGAAGATTTTAACGCCGAAAGTGATATCGATGTTCTGGTTGAGTTTGAACCAAATCATGTTCCAGGATTCATTAAACTAGCAGATATGGAAATCAAATTAACAGAAATCTTAGGTCGCAAAGTCGATTTGAGAACTCCTGAAGATCTGAGCCGTCGGTTTCGCCAAAAAGTGCTTGACTTAGCTTTAGTACAGTATGTTCATTGATGATTCAGTCCGTTTATTTCACATGAAGGAAGCAGCAAGAGAAGCTCTTTCCTTTGTTAAAAATTCTAATAGAAATGATCTGGATCATAATCGGATGCTTACGCTATCTATAGTCAAGTGTGTCGAAATTATTGGAGAGGCAGCTTCTCGAATGAGCAAAAACCGTCAAAGTGAGCTGCCGAATATTCCTTGGGCACAGATGATTAGTATGAGAAATCGGCTCACTCATGCCTATTTTGATATTAATTTAGATATTGTTTGGAGCACAGTCACTGAAGATCTTCCCATTTTATTAGCTGAGCTTGAAGCTATTGTTGATGATCAAGAACCCTAAAAATAGAAATGCAATTAACTCCTCAAGAAAAAGACAAACTGTTAATTTTTACGGCGGCACTGCTGGCTGAACGACGAAAGGATCGGGGCTTAAAACTCAACTATCCCGAAGCGATCGCTTACATTTCGGCAGCGATTTTAGAAGGAGCACGAGACGGGCGAACGGTTTCAGATCTGATGAGTTATGGCACCACATTGCTGACTCAAACTGATGTGATGGAGGGCATTTCTGAGATGATTCACGAAGTGCAGGTCGAAGCTACGTTTCCTGACGGAACTAAGTTAGTCACGGTTCACAATCCCATTCGTTGAGGTGTGTCATGATTCCTGGAGAACTGTTGATTGACGACGGAGAAATCGAACTGAATGCAGGTCGTGAAACCGTCAAACTGAAGGTAGCCAATCAGGGCGATCGCCCGATTCAAGTTGGCTCTCATTTTCACTTTTATGAGGTTAACTCGGCGCTGGATTTTGATCGAGAACAAGCGCGAGGAATGCGGCTAGACATCCCGGCAGGGACGGCCGTTAGGTTTGAGCCGGGGGACGATCGAGAGATCACGCTAGTCCCTTTCGCGGGCACCCGTGAAGTCTATGGATTTAACGCCAAAATTGAGGGGGCGTTAGACGGAAAAACCAAAAAAGCAAAGAAAAAATCCAAACATTCATAGTTTCAAGGGCAACAAATTTTATGTATCGGCTTTATAGCTTTCCGCCTTCGGGTAACTGTTACAAACTGCGATTGTTCTTAACCCAGCTTCAGATTCCCTTTGAACTGATCTCAGTAAATCTGCTCAATCAAGAAACTCATTTGCCAGAGTTTTTGCAAAAAAATCCGAATGGGAAGGTGCCTGTCTTAGAAGTAGAATCCGATGTCTTTTTGACCGAATCAAATTCGATTTTGATCTATTTGGCTGAAGAAACTGATTTCTTTGCCAGCGATCGCTCAGAACGAAATCAAATTCTAAAATGGCTATTTTTTGAGCAGTTCAGTTTAGGCGCAAATCTATCTCGTCCCAGATTTTGGATTTCGATTATTAAACAACCTGAGCAGTTCGCGCCACTAATTTCTTACCATCAAAGATTAGGAAATGCGGGATTTGATGTGATGGAAAAACATCTAACAACCCATTCGTTTTTTGTGGGGAACCGCTACACGATCGCTGATATTGCCCTCTACTCCTACACTCACGTTGCCTACGAAGGTGGCTATGACTTGAACAAGTTTCCCAAGATTCAAGCGTGGTGCGATCGGGTCGCCTCTCAGCCTAATCACATCAAAATTGACCAAGATTCTCCCCTTTTGTTAGCTTAAATTAGCGTTCAAACTGGAAATAACCTCATGATTACGATCACTCTTAACGACGAAGCAGAAAAATATCTGGTCGAAATCTTAGCCCAAGAAAAAACAACCAGCAGCGAACTCTTTCAACGACTGCTTCATCAACATTGGCAAACCTTACAGCCTCAAAAAACTGTGCTAGAGCGCATGGGCGATCGTCCTCGCCACTTTCTATCGGGCCCCGGAAATCTATCCGATCGAGATGTGCGTAAGACGTTGATTGCCGAACACGTTCAAAAACGCCATGAACGAGAGCAAACCCAGGAATGACCAACTATCCCCCAACGGTTTTAGTAGACACCTCCATTTTTGTTGCTTTTTACAATTCAGCCGACAATAGTCATTCTCAAGTGCGTAATTTTTTTGCGAGTTGCACAAGTCAATTGATCACAAGCTTAGGGTGTGTCACCGAAACAATGTGGTTGCTTTCTTCTAATTTGCTTGTGCAGAATGATTTTTTGACAGATCTTGCTGAAGGCATCTACACCTGTGAACCGCTCATAGCAAGCGACTTTACGCGAATTGCTGAACTCAATGCTCAATATGCTGACCTACCGGGTGATTTTGCCGATCTCTCTTTAATTGTGATTTCCGAACGTTTAAATATTGCAGCTATTGCAACGTTAGATAAAGATTTTGATATTTATCGTCGCTATCGAAAACAGCCCTTTGATCGGATCTTTCGTCCTTAATTTCACCCGTTAGTTTTATAAAAAACTTGACCTTTTATCTCTGAGGAAAACTGCATGAGCTACCGCATGAATCGCCGCGCCTACGCTGAAACCTTTGGCCCCACGGTGGGCGATCGGGTGCGTTTGGCAGACACCGAACTGATTATCGAAGTCGAACAAGACTACACTACCTACGGCGATGAAGTGAAGTTTGGCGGCGGCAAAGTGATTCGTGACGGCATGGGGCAATCGCCGATCACCAACGAAGATGGCGCAGTTGATGCCGTAATTACCAATGCGTTAATTCTAGACTGGTGGGGCATTGTCAAAGCAGATATTGGAATTAAAGACGGCAAAATTGCAGCGATCGGGAAAGCCGGAAATCCCTATATTCAAGACAACGTAACCATTATTATTGGGCCTGGCACCGAAGCGATCGCGGGCGAAGGCATGATCCTGACGGCGGGCGGCATTGATACTCACATTCACTTCATTTGTCCGCAGCAGATTGAGGTAGCGATCGCTTCTGGCATCACGACCATGATCGGCGGAGGCACTGGCCCAGCCGCCGGAACGAGCGCCACCACCTGCACGCCTGGGCCTTGGAATATCTACCGGATGCTGCAAGCCGCCGACGCGTTTCCGATGAACATCGGATTTCTTGGCAAAGGCAACAGTTCGCAGCCCGCAGCCCTTGAGGAACAGATCAAAGCAGGCGTAATTGGACTCAAACTCCACGAAGATTGGGGCACCACTCCGGCGGCGATCGATACCTGTCTGACCGTTGCTGACGAATACGAGGTGCAGGTTGCCATCCACAGCGACACGCTGAATGAAGCCGGGTTTGTGGAAGACACGATCGCCGCTTTTAAAAATCGCGTCATTCACACCTACCACACCGAAGGCGCAGGCGGCGGGCACGCCCCCGACATCATCAAAGTCTGCGGCGAAGCGAATGTGTTGCCGTCCTCGACCAATCCGACTCGCCCATACACGCTCAACACCCTAGACGAACACTTGGATATGCTGATGGTCTGCCACCACCTCGATCCCAGCATTCCTGAAGATGTGGCCTTTGCCGAGTCGCGAATTCGCCGAGAAACGATCGCCGCCGAGGATATTCTGCACGACTTGGGGGCGTTTAGTATGTTGTCGTCCGACTCTCAGGCCATGGGTCGCATTGGTGAAGTGATCATTCGCACTTGGCAAACCGGACACAAGATGAAAGTCCAGCGCGGCCCGCTACCAGAAGATTCATCTCGCAACGATAATCACCGAGCCAAACGCTACATCGCAAAATATACGATCAATCCAGCGATCACTCACGGCATCGCTAACCACGTCGGTTCGATCGAAGTCGGTAAATTGGCAGACCTATGCCTATGGCGACCGGCCATGTTTGGCGTAAAGCCCGAAATGGTGATTAAAGGCGGCATGATTGCCTGGGCACAAATGGGCGATGCTAATGCCAGCATTCCTACGCCACAGCCTGTGCATATGCGGCCGATGTTTGGCAGTTTTGGCGGCGCGATCGCCGCCACGTCTCTGACCTTTCTCTCTCAAGTCGCCCTCAAAAAAGGCATCCCTGATAAGCTAAATCTTCAAAAAACGGCGGTCGCGATCGCCAACACGCGCAACCTCACCAAACGCGATATGAAGCTCAATGATGCCTTGCCCCACGTTGAAGTAGACCCCGAAACCTACGAGGTGCGTGCTGACGGGCAATTGATCACCTGTGAACCTGCAACGGTCTTGCCCATGGCGCAACGCTATTTTCTGTTCTAACTGACCTATTTAAACTTGCTTGCCAAGTCGCCAAACCTATTGCACAAACTCAACGATAGCCAAAGAAAAACGAGAGCGTCTTGTTCTCTGTTAGTTTTATTGTCGCAATCCAACTGAGTAGAAAAACGACGGAAGATGCAACTACTAATGCTGCTGTAGAAGTGTGATGGACAAAATCAGGATACAGACGAATAGCAACAGGCTGAAGCACCTCAACAAACAGCGGATGAATCAGATAGATCCCAAATGTGCACTGTCCTAAACTTTGTAAAAAAGAATTGTTTTGAAGATATTTAGAGAGTGCGATCGCAGCCAGCAAAGCTGTATAACCTCTAGCAATCTCATAAACAGAATTTGATAGTATAAAAGACCCAAAAATATTACAATCTAGAAAAATAACTAGCCACAGAAATGAATATCGCTCTATGAGTTTCGAGAAAAAGATACGATGCTTAGGATGACTTAAGAACATGCTTAATGCTATATAAGGCAAGCATTTTACTAGCCAAAACCCAATCACTAAGGCTAGTCGAAGAAACGGGTTAAAATCTGCCAAATGAGGCACAGGAAATCTTACTAAAGTGTTTGAATAATAGGGTTCATTTTGCAGAATATTTATTAAAATGATAGCCCCTTCATAAAATAGAAGACTTGCCAACGTCATCCATCCTAAAGCTCTAAAAGAAACGTTTTTATTAATTAAAACCTCTGCTAGTTTCAATAACAAGGTTCCCAACGCTAATAGGGAAAGAAAGTAAAGATGAATAGCAGCACCTCCAAAAAAGAGGAGATTGAGGGGATCATGAACTATCTCTAGAATTTTGGCTGGCTCACCTACGATCGTGTATCTAGCAACCTTATAAAGCACGTAAACCCCAGACCAACACGCATAGGGAATTAGGAGGCGAGTCAGTCTTGAACGTAATGGATATGAACTCCGAGAGGCATAGATTTGATTGACTGCAAAATAAAACGCAGCAGCCAAAAAAAAAGGAACTGCAAACAGAGAAAACTCTCTAATCTTTAACCAAACAGGGGGCAAAACTTTGACCACCCCATCGCTATGAAGAATGACAACGGCGTAAATAGCAATGACTCGAAATAAGTCAATTCCAATCAACCTTGGTCGCTTCTCTTTGGGTAAAGACTCAGAAGAAACCGCTTTATTAGTTTCTTCTGGATGAGAATTAACCATTAATACTCCTATAACCTTGGTGATTTCAAAAGGACTGAAAAGCTAGCTTTAGTTAAGCTCTAAATGAGACAAAGCTAAAGTAATTTGAACGAGATAAGTTCCAGAGAAATCAAGCTCCTCAATTCAAATTACACTCACGCAAATGCTTTATCCCTGCAAATAGTTGAATCTTCACTAGCCCTTCAAAGGAGATTTATAAATAAGCAGTGAAATCAAGAGAATTTCTAGAATTCTCAAATTCCCGATTCAAAATACACATATTCAAATACTTTATTCGTACAAATAGCTAAATCTTTACTAGCTCTTTAAGGAATATTTATATATAAATAATGAGGGCAATTAGTTGAGCCTTAAATTGATTTTTTAGCTGAATATGAACTTTCTAACTCTATTTAAGGTAACTATTCACATCAAAACTATTCTAAAAATGCTCTAAACCAGTTCAAACGCATCTTAGGAGTTTTGTCATTTGAGATATATCAGGTTTTAACTAACTTAGGCTTCTAGCCATCAGCAAACGTGAAGGCAGGACGCAATCTCTCTAGAATCTGTAACTCGCAACCTGCGTTGTTAGAAAAGACCTAACCTCCTCAGGCATCTGCTTCACATTTCTTAAATTCTCGCGTCCGAAACGTCTGACCGCAAAGCTGAAGCCTTGAGAAATCAATCAAAGCCGTCAGTCTTCTTAATCGTCACCCGCTATGTATGAGCAGCTAAAAAACTCTCAATTCGCCCGCCTTTTTTTGATCACGTTTCTGATTCTCGTTTTGCAAATTCCGACGGCCATGCTGCAAGGGTTGGTGAGCGATCGCCAAAACCTAAGGCAAGAAGCAATCAGCAGCATCACGTCTAATTGGGGGCGTGAGCAGACTATTTTGGGGCCTCGGCTCTATGTGCCTTATATTCGGCGATCGCAGTCTGGCAAAGATGAAAAAGCCGAAGTCAAATACGGCACCTTTTTGCCCGATGACTTGCAGGTGAAGGGCAATCTCAAGACAGAAGTGCGCTATCGCGGCATTTTTGAAGTGCCGATCTATCAAACTAAGCTGGATATTCGCGGTCGGTTTGTTCGCCCGGATGTCGTGAGTTGGGGAGTGAGACCCGAAGATGTTTTGTGGGATCGCGCCGAACTGAGTCTGCAAATCTCTGATGCTCACGCCATTCAAACCCAGGCAACCCTAGACTGGAATCAAAAATCAATCCCATTTACCGCCGGGCAAGGCAAATATGGTGGCGCTGAACAGGGCATTCACGCCAATTTAAAAGATCAGATCAAGGGCGACAGCTTCGATTTTGCGATTCCTTTAACGGTGAATGGCAGTGAAAAAATCGCCTTTGCGCCCTTTGGCAAAGTGACCAAAGTCAGCCTTAACTCTGACTGGACAAATCCTAGCTTTCAGGGGGTGTGGCTGCCTGACCAGCGATCGGTGACTTCTAAGGGCTTCGAGTCTACCTGGGATATTCCGTCTCTGGGTCGCAACTATCCCCAACAGTGGAATAGTGAATCGCCCGTTAGTCCCGAACTGATTCAGGCTTCACTGTTTGGAGTTGATTTAATTTCGCCCGTTGATAACTATCGCATGAGCGATCGCAGCATTAAATACAACTATCTCTTCTTGATTCTGACGTTTGCAGTGTTTTGGCTGTTTGAGACGGCGACTCGGCTGCGCGTTCACCCTCTGCAATATCTGCTAGTTGGGGTAGCGATGTCGATGTTCTATCTCCTGCAATTGGCCGTCTCTGAGCATCTGGGGTTCAAAATTGGCTATTTGACCGCTACGGGTGCAGTTGTCGTTTTAATTACGGCCTATTCAGTCTCAGTGCTGCGCGCTAAAAAACGGGGCGCGATCGTGGGAGTCATGCAAGCTGCCCTCTACAGCTATCTTTACGTGGTGCTAGCCAATCAAGACTATTCGCTGTTAATGGGGTCAATTGGGCTATTTGTTTTCTTGGCGATTATTATGTATTTCACCCGCCGCATGGAGTCGCTGGAACCAACCATCAGCCCCAAACGAGTGGAACCGCAGCCTGAGCCGCCTGCACCAGAAACCTTTTGACCGTTAGAAACTCAGGGCAACCGCGTTAAACTCGCAGGGTAGGGAAATCAATCCCTGCCTTTTTTGATCAGTCAATCTATCTTTAGGTGGTAGTTTGTCTGACTAGCCCTCTCTAAAGTAGTGGACTGCTGCTCTAAGTGCTCTATCTTGCAAAAAACCTAGCGATCGCCAGATAAATCTTCTAATCAATGACTTTGCAACCCAACTTAGCCGCGTGTGTTGAAACTTTAGGACTCGATCGCATTCAACGTCACGTTTTGATCTGTGCTGACCAAACAAAACCCCTGTGCTGTTCTAAAGAAGCAGGGTTAGCTGCCTGGAACCATCTCAAAACTCGGTTAAAAGAACTCAAACTCGACACCCCCACGATCGAGCGCCCTGATTGCATCTTCCGCACTAAAGTTAACTGCCTGCGCGTTTGTGATCAAGGGCCGATTATGGTGGTCTACCCCGACGGAGTTTGGTATCGAGCCGCTAGCCCAGAAATCATCGATCGCATCATCCAAGAACACTTAATTGAAAACAACGTTGTCCAAGAATATGCATTTCTGACGCATCCGCTTCCAACACCAGCAAACACCGACTCAACTCAGCCTCATCAGTTACATTCCGTACCAAACCTGAAGGCAGATTCTATGAAAGTCAGCGAACCTAACCTCGACGAAAATTGTCAATAGACGATCGTCTAAACCTATTGTCTTCAGTCACTTGGCGCATTCTTTAAACACCTTTTGGCTTGTTTATGTATCGCTCCTTAACGATGCGAAAAACCCTCTGCCTGCTCAGGTTGCCGTCAGATCATTGGCTGAATAATGTTAAATTTTCTGAGCAGTCGTATATAATGACACGAGAAACAAGGGGTAATTAATCTACGCTTTAGTCAACGATTAGAAATAAACAACTTTTCGATGGCTACTTCGAGGCTTTTCATAAGAAAACAGGTTTTCACAAGATTTCCGTTCACTTAAACGGCTAGTTTTGTAAAATATGTCAGTTGATGGAACTCAGTTTTTAACCGTTAATCCCGATTCAGGCAGAGCGAGTGTCACAGCATGAAGGAAACCAGCGCAGGGAATCACAGGCGATTGCTGTTGATTGATGATGACCCTAACTTGATTTTGCTAGTCAAAGATTATCTTGAGTTTCGCGGCTATGAAGTCATCACGGCTGAAAACGGTCGCGAGGCTCTAGAAGTTTTAGAACAAGAAACGCCGGACATGATTATCTGTGATGTCATGATGCCAGAGATGGATGGCTATTCTCTAGTCAGCGCTATTCGCCAAGACCCCAAAACCAGTTGGGTTCCCGTTCTGTTTCTATCTGCCAAAGGGCAGAGCCAAGACCGCGTGAAAGGGCTGAATATTGGCGCAGATGTCTACATGGTCAAACCATTTGAGCCAGAAGAATTGGTGGCTCAGGTTGAGTCTTCTCTTAAGCAGGCTTCGCGACTGATTCAGCACAAAGACTCTAAAGGGGGAGACAACGCGCCCAAGATCCAGGTGCCGTTTGATGTTGAGCTAACGCCGACTGAGTTGCGGGTGGTGCAGTTTGTGGCGCGGGGGATGGCAAACCGAGAGATCGCTGAAGAGTTAAACGTCAGCCAGCGCACGATCGAGAGTCACGTCAGCAATATGCTCGGCAAAACTGGCTTGCACAACCGCACTGAGTTGGCACGCTGGGCAATCGAAAACAGCATGGCTTAAGGCATTGCGTTCTTATAGTCACTTGTAGTAAAGAGTCCCCAATGGTTTGATCAGTTGGGGACTTTTTGTTTGGCTATTTTAGAACGTGAAAGTTGCCCGAACGGTGCCAATCACCACATCGTCGTTACGATCGTTATGGTTCGGAGCCGTGAGCCAGACAATGCCCGGCGTGAGGGCGATGTTGTCGGTCAACTGATATTGATAAAAGCCTTCGACGTGCAGCGAGGTGTCGCGATCGCGCCCAAAGGTTTGCCCCAAGGTGCCGCTGCTGCCTGTGACCTTCGGCTCCATGCCAACGATGATCCCCCCCAAGTTGCCTTTTTTGCCTAGATCAGGCAGGGCTAGACCGACTGACCAGTTCCAGATCTCAAAATTGCCTTTAGCACCTGTCAGCGTTTGAGCGTTGGTGTAGCCCACCGAGCCATTGAGGTTGATCTTAGGACTCAGCTTAAAGGATGCTTCTACCCCATAAGCATTGGCAGAGGTGGCCAACCCTGTGCTTTCACGAAAGTTAGCCAGGTCACTGCCGACGCTGCCGTTTGCCGTAAAGTCGGTGTTGTAAGAGTGGATGTAGGTCAGTCCTAATGCCAGGGCTTTGCTGGGCTTGAAAGTCAACTGAGCGATCGCGCCATAGGGGCCATTCAACAAGCCTGACCCATTCACTGGGCTGGCGGCATCGTTTGCCAAATAGCCGAGGCTCAACTCTAGCGCATCGCCAAACGAGTGACGCAACCCCAGACCTGTGCCATTGACGAGATAGTAAATAGAGTTGCGAGTGCCAAAGTGGGTCAGGGCACCGACTGCACCATCCCCGTCTAAAAAGGGATTTAGAGTATCGGTAAAGTCGTCGATCGCGCCCGCGTTTGCCTCGATCGTGACCGTCGTTTTCTCCCCTAACGGAAACTGATAGAGCAGGGCATCTAGTCCGAGGGTGTTGTTGCCCGCGCCTGCAAACCTAAAGTTTCCTTCGTGGGTCAGAAAGTCGCCATTGTCGCTAGCCGCAGGCAGCGGGGTTAAGTTTGAGGCTTGCAGCCGAGTCCGCAGTAAGTCTTTACCCGTAAAGCTGGTGTCTAGATTGAGACGAACCCGATCGCCGACGATCGTATTTTTCGAGACTTCTCGACCGCTAATCCTTCTACCTGCTGCCACTCCCGCAATGCCCACTACCACTTCGCCATTGAGCTTGGTGGTGGTTGAAAATTGCTGCTTTTCTAAAGTTGTGGTGCGCGCTTCTAGGGCATCAACGCGACCGCGCAGGGTGGCCAGTTCTGCGGCAAATTCTTCTTGGAGTTTTTGCAGCGTTGCCAGATCTTCTTTTTTGACGAGATCAGTGGTGGCCGCCGCGATCAGTTCGTTGACGCGATCGAGACACGCATTTAGCCCCGCCGCAAACTCATAGCGAGTCAGGGCCCGGTTGCCGCGATAGGTTTTGTCAGGATAGCCCGCAATGCAGCCATACCGCTCAACCAAAGATTGCAGGGCTTGAAAGGCCCAATCGGTCGGGCGCACATCGGTCAATTGAGAAACCGAGGTGACTTGAGATAAGGCAGTCTCGCTGGTCTCGTTGTCTCCAGATTCTAAAGAGACTGCCTCGGCTGCTTGAGCAGGCACCCTCACCGGAACGCCAGCCGCAGCAGACACTGATGAAAGGGGCAAACTGGCGGCCACGATCCCTAGGGTTAGCCAGACAGGTTTGAAAAGAAGGTTCGTCATAGGTCGTCTCACACCCAGGTAAATGAAATGGCTTGTCTCAGTGGCTTTGCGTGACTGAATGGAAGTCAAGCAAGGTCACAAGCGATAATTATTATCGTTCTTATTTATGGTTTAGACGATAATTATTAACCGTCCTATTATGGTGATGTTTGAGGGAACTTTGTCAAGAGCTTTTTGCTATTAATTCTCAACAAAGCTTGGGTGATTGAACGCTAAATACTGCTTCTTATGCCCCCCTAGGGCATCTAGAGTAGGCATTGGTCTATTGCATTACTGCTTAGAATGATGACTTGTTGAGAGATTTCTATAAAACCGTCTCGTCTTTTTAGTGAGGCAGCGGCGTTTGGGGCTGACCCAACTTATCGTTTAAGGGGGTGTCTAAGGTGCCGTCTAGTTGGTTTAACAATCGGATGATTTGAGCGCGGCTTGCCGAAGACTCTTGAGGCTGCTTTTTAAGCCACGCGATCGCCCTCAGCTTATCTTGCTGTGCCATCACAATCAGCGCTCCCCAGGTCTGCACATCCTGCCGAGTTGGGTTCACCCGCAGCAGGGCACTCACCCGCTTCCACAAACGCCCCGGATCGCTTTTTAACAGATTGGTGATCTCATCTCGATCGTTAGGAGAGGCTTGCAGCACCTGCGTGGCTTTTGCCCAACGCCCATCAATGAGATTGACCAAGACTTGTTGGCTGGCATTGGCCCACGGTTTTTCGGCTTGCAATCGGGTGACTTGAGCGTGGCGCTCGATCAGATCCAGTTGCGCTTGGGCATTGGTTGACCACTCAGCCGAAGTCGAGCGACTTTTAACCGACTGCAAAAACTCTAGGGCGGTTGACCACAAGCCGTTTCGCGCTAAAAAAAGCCCATCGACAAACGCCCCAGTGTCCAACGCAGGTTCTGTTAGCGACACGGGCAGCATTTGCAGGGGATCAGGAATAAATTTGCGGGCCCTCACCTGGTAAAACTCAAAATGGGGTTCTAGCCCGATCGATTGATTGACCACCAGCGTAGACAGCATTCCCTTAGCTCGTTTTTGCCAGACGGGGGCTTCTCCGATCGGGCTTGTCCATCGCAACAAAACGCTGAGATAAGTCTGTCCAGGGTTGTAGTGAACAATCTCTCCATAGGCTACTGAGTCGTCTCCTTGCGATCGCTGCCCGCTCAGGTTAAACCAAATGCCCTGGGCCGGAGCCTTATCTTCAAACCGTTGCAGTGTCGTTAAAGGCAAGGTGCGGGTTGTGCCTTGATCGTCGCCTCCGGCGGCCGCAAACGGAGCCAGCACAAAAGATTCGTCTACTCCCGCGATCGTAAGCTGACTGATTAGCTGAAGCTCTTCTGGCTTGCTCCGATGAGAGTCGGGGATCGGACGATAAACTCTTAGCTCTGTGACCCGATCACACTCCCGATCGCAGGCTTCTGGGTGAGTCAGAACAGGCAGAAGAAGATCTGAAGATTTTTTGGATGTCTTTGAATTGCTGTCTAATAAAATAGGGTCGCCGATCGCCCGTCCCGTTTTCTTCATGGCTTCTTGCAATTCGGCCAGTGTTCTCAGATCCTCTGATCCCGCAACGAGAATTTTTGACCCATCTGGCAGATAGGAATTGAGCCAAATCACCGATCGCGGATCGAGAATGAATTCCACACTGAGCCACGCCCCCGTAATCAGCAGTGCCGCCGCCCCTGACAACAGCCCAATTGCGCCCACCGTCCCCCATTTGATTTGAAAAAACGCCCTGGATATTGACGAGAGTTTCATGCTTTAGAGAAACGAAAATTGCCGTAATGGAAATGACAGACGACCCATTTAAAGCATGGTATACGCGGAGAGAGAATTTAGAGACGCACCCGTTGGCAAAAGAAGTGGGACGATCGGGCGGTTCCCACCACTTGAGCCGACAAACAGATACGTTAAAATCAAAGCCTGTAAAGATTCATTCCAAAAATAGAGTTAAACCAATGGTGTTATTCGGACTTGGCAAAAAGCAGAGCTTGCCCACCCCTGAAGAAGCCTTGCCAGGGCGGGCAGAAACGATGTCAGTGCCTTCAAGCCACTATGTCAACGGCAACCCGCTCCAGCCACCATTTCCAGCAGGGATGCAGACGGCTGTGTTTGGCTTTGGATGCTTTTGGGGCGCAGAGCGCAAATTTTGGCAGCAAAACGGGGTCTTCACCACCGCCGTTGGCTACGCCGCAGGAGCCACCCCAAACCCCACCTATCAAGAAGTCTGCTCAGGCAGAACAGGTCATAACGAAGTCGTGCTCGTGGTCTTTGACCCGACTGTGGTCAGCTATGAAAACCTGCTAAAAGTCTTTTGGGAGAGCCACAACCCTACCCAGGGGATGCGCCAAGGCAACGACGTTGGAACCCAGTATCGATCGGGCATCTACGTCTATTCTGACGAGCAGCGCCGACTGGCAGAAGCGTCTCGTGATGTCTACCAGCAAGCCCTCAAACAAGAAGGGCTTGGGACAATTTCGACTGAGATTCTAGATGCGCCTGAGTTCTACTACGCAGAAGCCTATCACCAGCAATATCTCGCTAAAAACCCTGGTGGTTACTGCGGGTTAGGCGGCACCAAGGTTTGCTTTCCTGCGGGAGAGATCAGTGAAACGCAGGAATCAGGGCTGAGTTAATCACGTTCGTAGGGGCGAACCTTAGTTCGCCCTAATCTCTAGACGGCAGCGGGTGACTCAAACTTATAGCCAACTCCCCGAACGGTTTGAATCAAGGCAGGTTGACTAGTGTCAATCTCAATCTTTTTGCGAATTTGACCAATGTGGACATCCACTACCCGCTGGTCTCCTACATATTCGTAGTCCCAGACTTCTTGAATCAACTCGGCTCGTCGCCACACCCGACCCGGATGACTCGCCAAAAAATGCAGCAAATCAAACTCTAGGGCCGTCAGGGGCACAAAGTCTTCGTTGAGCTTAACCTCACGGCGCACAGGGTCGATCACCAACTTGTCAAAGCTGAGACACTGCTGCTCGGCGGTTGTGACGATTCTCTGACGTTTGAGAATTGCGCCAACCCGCACGCCCAACTCGCCTAGGCTAAAGGGCTTGGTGATGTAGTCATCGGCACCCTGGCTAAACCCGCGAATCTTGTCTGCTTCGTCAGTGCGACTGGTTAACATCAGCACAAACACCCCGGTGCGGCTCTGCATCTCTTGACAGAGATTGTAGCCATTGGCATCAGGCAGATTTACATCTAGAATGACGAGATCGGGGTTGAACTGCTCAAACATCGTCAAGGCAGTTTTACCGTCTTCAGCAGACTCCATTTGGTAGCTTTGCTGAGTGAGATAGCGATGGATCAACTTCCGAATTGCGGGATCATCGTCTACTACGAGAATCTTGGCTGGAGCCATGACCATAACCTTGCGTTGAGAGAGGGTAGTGGTGGAAACTAAAGGTGACTTGCAGAGCTAGATAAAATGATACCTAGATCTGTATTACACAGGATAAGTTTGCCATCAGCATTAAGTATGCCTCAGGTTTTGACTAGAATATCCTGATAAGCTGCGGTTTCCTCAAAAAAGCTTGTGACCCGCGTCGCCCTAAGTTACCTTAGAGAGAAGGTGGAGTAATAGCAGATGAGCGATCGAAATCCCTACGAAAAGCTTGGAGTCCCTGAAGGGGCAACCTTTGAGGAGATTCAAAGTGCCCGCAGTCAGCTATTAGAAGCGTCTGCGGGTGATGAAAAGCAGCGACTCGAAGTAGAAGCTGCCTATGATTCGGTGTTAATGGAGCGGCTCAAGATGCGTCAGGAAGGGAAAATTCCCGTCCCCGATCGGATTCGTTTTCCTGAGAAACTGGCTCAAGCATCTCCGTCTGCCCTCCCGGCCCTGCCTAAAAGCTCACCTGAGTGGTTGACTAATCTAGTTGATACTCCGGGTAGGGTAGACATAGCCCTCCCGGCGGGGGTTCAATTTTTGTTGGGTGGGTTGGTGGTGCTTTCCCCAACCGATGCCGTCCTGCAACTGGCCATGTCGGTCAGTGTGGGGTCTACGCTGTATTTTCTCTACCGAAAAGAGCGAAAGTTAGGCAAGGCGGTCTTAATAGGGTTGGGCGGGCTGCTGTTAGGGTTTGCGATCGGTGCGGCCCTAGAGAGCCTTCTAAGCGTCTATCTCCCCGTTCAGCTAGGGGCAGAGGTTTTTGTCAGCCTAGTGACGTTTGTGGTTTTGTGGCTCGTTAGCAGCTTTTTGAAGTAGTCAGACTACAATTAAGAGTCTTCTCAGGAGATGCGTTATCCCAGGGTTACCGCTATTTTGGCAGAGACTTTTTCAGCGTTGAAGGGCACTCAATGGCGGCAGACAGTTTTGACAAAAATAGCCTGGGCTGGCAACTTCAGCAGTTAGGGCAGCGTGTCGGCGAATGGTTTGAGGCGAGATTTCCTAAAAACTCTCCCCATCTGCCTCAGGTTCCAGAGTGGTCATTTCCGACCTGGATTTTGGAGGTGATGTTTTGGGCGATCGTGCTCTCAGCAGGCCTCTGGCTAGGTTGGCAACTCATTCGGCTGCTTGCGCCCTATTGGACGCGATCGCAGTCCCAATCTGCCCAATGGCCGCGCCGCAAGACCGCTCCAAAAGAAGAACAAACGGTTGCAGGCTGGATGCGTCAGATGCAGGAGTTTCAGCGTCAGGGCAACTATCGAGAAGCCTGTCGCGCCCTCTATCTGGCCATGCTGCAACGATTGAACGACACCAAGCTAGTGCCTCATCAATCGAGTCGCACCGATGGCGAATATTGGCAGGTGGTGCAGCCGCTTCCTCAATCTCAGGCCTATCAGACGTTGATTCGCACTCATGAGCAGCTATGTTTTAGCGATGGGGCGATTTCAGCCGATCTGTTCGATCGCTGTCAGCGGGCTTATCAAGAGATTGAGCGCCTCAAAAGCGAGGAACCCTGACCTGCGGTCTCAATTTTTTCGCTCCCCACTCTTCCCAGCTTGGTTAGCCCGTCCCACACTTTCTTTGGTGCGGGCCGCTTGCACATCGGGCTGATTGATCTGTAGCTGCTGCCGACCATTGCGAACGATTCGCAGCATTTCTGCCATTTGCGCCTCCATATCGCGGAGCACCCGATCGGCATAGCCATCGGCCCCGTTTTGAATGTCTTCACATTCTTCGATCGCCGATCGCCGCATTTCTTCAAGATCTTGCTCGGCCTGGCGGCGAGTGCGCTCGATTTCAGCGATCGTTTGCTCTTGCACCGCGTCACACTCTTGCTGTAGCTGAAGGCGAATCTGCTGGGCCTCTAGCTCGGCCTGGTGAATGATCCCCGTTTCATTCATGATCTGAGCGGCGCGGCGTTCAGCCTCTTCGATCATCTCGCGGGCATATTGCTCGGCCTGCATCAAGATATCGTCTTTTTGGCGCACGATCTCTTCGGCTTCGTGAAACGCTTCGGGCAGGCTCAACCGCACCAGGTCAAGCTGGTCGAGAAACTGTTCCTCATCGATCAGGGTGCGCCGACTCCAGAGCACTCGCGGGCTGTCGAGAATCATTTCCTCAATGCGATTGAGTTCTTGCTGGATGTCGGGGGTGCCTACTCGCCCATCTTCTCGATAGGGGGCGGCTCCATGACCGGGATGGAGTCCGTCGGGGCTGATGCTAGGGGATGAGTCTTGGCGTAGCATTTGTAGATATCTAAGGCGACGTGTTGTGGGACGAGATGATCGATCGCACCGCCAAATCTGGCGACTTCTTTGACCACACTGCTGCTGAGAAAACTATACTCGTTGGAAGTGGTGAGAAAAACCGTCTCGATCTGATCGAACAGAGTTTTGTTGATGTGGGCCATCTGCAACTCCATTTCAAAGTCAGAGATAGCCCGCAACCCTCGCAGCAGAGCACTAGCACCCCGAACTTTGGCATAGGTCACCGTCAACCCTTCAAAGCTGTCAACTTCGACGTTGGTCAACTGTTGAGTGGCCTGACGGATCTGAGCCATGCGGTCTTGAATGGTAAATAGAGGAGTCTTATTGGGGTTGCGAAGCACGGCCACAATCACCCGATCAAAAAGATGACTGCCTCGCTTGATAATGTCGAGGTGACCAAAGGTGATGGGGTCAAAGCTGCCGGGATAAATAGCAATCACACAAAATGAGCGTGGGTATACGTGGATTTTAAAGGCGGAATTGAGGGAAATTTATCTCTTTAGGACACTAACAGGAGGAAGGTAACAGATTGAGTTGGGGGTGATTCTACCTTACCAAGAATCTTTCCGTCTCAGATGATACGGGTGTACTTTAATCTCGATCTAGAAGCGAATCACCCGAAGTCAAAGCCTTTAAAGAGTCTGCCTCTCTACAGATGGCTCGACTCTCCTCAGGGTCGATGAATTCTTAAATCTGGAGTGTCAAGCTAGAGATAATAAATATTTACAGCCATCGAAAAGAAAAACTTGTCTGAGACGAGGGTTGACAACCAATTAAAACCCATTTAAGCAATCCAATTTAGACGTTGTGTAAACTGCCGTGATAGAAGACTCTCTCAAAATTCTAGTGGTTGACGATGATGCCGTAACCCGAATGGCACTCTGTCGATCGCTGTTGGCCGCAGATGTCAGAATTCGAGAGACGATCGAGGCCCAAAACAGCGCTTCGGCGATCGCCCTTTTAGAACAAACCGTTTTTGATTGCGCGTTGATCACCTATCAGTTGCCAGATGGCAATGGGCTGAGTCTGGTGAGGCAGATTCGCGATCGCGGGTTTGCGATCGCTCTGATTGTGATCACCGAGCAAGGCGACGAGCAGCTAGCTGTAGAACTCATGAAGGCAGGCGCAAACGATTATCTATCTAATAGCAAGCTGCTGCCAGAAAACCTATCTCGCAGCCTGTGGAGTGCTGTGCGGGTCAATCGCGCAGAGCAGCAGACTGCCGAAGCGACCCAAAAACTTCGGGAGAGCGAAGAGCGCTATCGATTAGTGCTAGAAGGCTCAAATGATGGTATTTGGGATTGGTATATCTATGATGATGAGGTGTTTTGCAACGATCGGATGTTGGAAATTGTGGGACGATCGCGGGCAGCCCTCGGCACGGCTCAACGCGCTTTCTTTCAGCTAATTCACCCAGATGACCAGCGTCGAGTTTTAGAAGCCATGCGGGCCCATCTCCATCAAGAGACCCCCTTTGATGTTGAGTTTAGGCTGCAACACGGGTCTGGCAATTATATTGACTGCACATCGCGGGGCAAAGCTCAACGCAATCAGCAAGGTCAAATTTTCAGAATGTCAGGCATTGTGAGCGACATTACGCAACGCAAGCAGGCTCAGGAAAAGATTGTTCAACTGAACCGCGATCTAGAACACCGAGTTGCAGAACTGCAAACCCTATTAGATTTAATTCCGATCGGCATTGGCATCGCAGAAGACGCTGCCTGTCAATACATCAAAATTAACGCTAGCATGAGCGCTCAGTTAGGACTTGCGATCGGAGAAAATGCGTCCAAAAGCCGTGTTGATGCCGACCAGCTTGCCTATAAGATTTATCAAAACGGCAGAGAACTTGCAGCCGATGAGCTACCGATGCAGCGATCGGCAAACCTGGGCCTAGCCATCTCTGGGGTTGAGCTTGACGTGATGCAGCAAAACGGGACAGTGGTCACCCTGTTATCAGAGGTTGCCCCTCTGTTTGATGAATTGGCTAACCCACGGGGCTGTGTAGGTGCCTTTTTAGATATCACCGATCGTAAACGCACCGAAGACTCTCAGCGCTTTTTGGCCAATGCCAGCACGCTGCTCACGTCTTCCCTAGATGCGTCAACGATTTTAGAAAATCTAGCGCAACTCTCAGTTCCTTATTTGGCTGACTGGTGCATAATTCACACCCTGCAAGATGAGCAGGCTCAGCTAGTGGCTTTGTTTCACTCAGACCCTCAAAAACTAGCTGCTTTTCAGGATTATCGACGGCGCTATCCTCTCGATCTCAAAGCTGCGGGCAGCCTCTCAGCCGTGTTAAAAACTGGACAGTCACAGTTCTATGCTCAAATCTCAGATGAGCTATTAGCCCAACAAACCCAGGGAAGCTCTGACCAATATGAACAATTAAAAGCCTTTGGATTTCGGTCTGCGATGGTGGTGCCGCTGCGGTCTAGAGAGCGAGTTTTGGGAACCATTACCTTGGCGTTAACCGAGTCAAATCGACACTATACCCCAGCCGATTTATCGCTCGCTGAAGATCTAGCCCGTCGTGCCGCCCTTGCTGTTGACAATGCTCGTCTCTATCAAGCCACTCAAAGAGCCGAACAAAATCTCCGTAAAGCGATCGTCATTCTCGGTGAACAACAGCAGCAGTTAAGAACCCTGCAACGTCTGACAGATCTCCTCAATCAGCGTTTGACTGACCTACCGGGCTTGCTGCAAGCAATGATCGATGCCATTTGTGAGGCCATTCCTAGCGCTGAGTTTGGCTTGATTGTGCTGCAAAATGCTCAAACTCAGCAGTTAGAGTTAACAGCAACCGCCGGACTCGATCGGGCTGCCTTCTTGATCGATGAAACGTTTGCACCGGGAGAAGGACTGTTAGGCCATGTATTTGTGACGGGGAAGACGCACTTAATTCGACCTGATCGCCAAAGTTCGCGCCCGATCGCGTCTGATCATCCTTCGCGCTTAACTCCTCACGCTTCACTAGATCATCTGCCTGCATCGCTCTGCGCTGTAGCGATCGAGTCGGCTCAGGCAGGCCGTTTAGGCGTGCTGGCGATCGGCAACTGGGAGGGAACCACCGCCTTTGATGAAGACGACTCACGAATGCTGGTCGCTTTTGGAGAGCAAGCAGCGATCGCTCTCAACAATGCCCAATTAATCAACGCTTTAGAAGAACGAGAAGGACGGCTAGAGACGCAAAATGCAATTCTGGCGCAGCAAAATCAGGACTTAGAAACCCAGCGGCAGCAGATTCAATCTCAAAACCTCAGACTGATTGAAGCTGCCCAACTCAAGTCACAGTTTGTAGCTACCATGTCGCACGAATTGCGGACTCCGATGAACGCCATTATGGGGTTTTCTCAACTTTTGCTGCGGCAGAGTCAACTCCGCCCCGGCCAGTCAGAAATGGTCGATCGCATTCTCAACAATGCTAAAAATCTGTTGGTGCTGATCAACGATATTCTTGATCTCTCAAAAATCGAAGCCGGACGGTTAGAGCTAAAGCTTGAACGATTTAATCTCTGCGACTTGTTGACTGCAACGACTTCAGATCTACGATCGCTGGCCGATCAAAAGCAGTTATGTTTAACGGTCAATTCTCATCTCAAAGATCCCTGGGTGGTCAATGATAAAGCTCGTCTGCGCCAGATTTTGGTCAACTTGTTGTCAAACGCGATCAAGTTTACAGATGTCGGGGTGATCGCGATCGAGGTCTGGGGGTTGGCAACAGGTCGCTTGGTGATCTCAGTCCGTGATACGGGCATCGGCATTGCGCCTGATGATCTAGTTCGGATTTTTGAAGAGTTTCATCAGCTTGACCAATCGAGCACTCGTCGTCATGCAGGCACGGGGCTAGGGCTGGCGATCACTAAGTGGCTGGTGCAAATGATGGGTGGCACAATTGACGTTGAGAGCCAGTTGGCGGCAGGTTCAACATTTCGAGTCGAGTTGCCGAGGTGGGTGGAGCGCGATCGAGGAGATTAGAGCGATCGCTCTAGAGTTAATTTTCGGCGTTGCTGAATTAAAGTATGAATCGTTGGGTATCAGCATTTCTGAAAGCCCCCTAAATCCCCCACAAGTGAGGGATTTTGAACGTTCGGAAGTCCCCCAGAATGGGGGGTTGGGAGGCGAATTCATACTCTCATTCAGCAACGCCGGATTTTCTAAAACCGGATAATCAAGTTTGCGTGAATCTGGCAATTGCCGAAGTTATCTAATTCACGATCCTTAGGAAATAAAAACCCCTGAACTATTGATTGTTCAGGGGTTAAACATCGCGAAATGGAAGCCCGATCGCTACAGTTTGCTAATAATTCGCTGGACGATTTGCACCCCTGTTAGGGCTTGCCAGCTAAATAAACCCACGATCGTCACATTCAAAAAAATGTGGGTATAGCGGGCCCAGTCTTGCCCCTTTTGCATAAACGGCGACAGAGAGGCAGACAGCGCAATCAGTGCCGTCATGCCCAACCCGGCCAGCAAATGCGACCCGACAAACAGTTTGCCATTGTTGATATAGGTGATCACCATGCCCGCGATCGAGCCTACCACCATCAATGCCAACACCAACGACCCGATCTGATAGTGCTTAAGATTGAACTTGCCTTTGATTAGCTCTTTCTTAAGATCGCCTTCTGCGGCGCGAGTTCGACGAATTTGCACACCCAGATAAAGGGCGTAAATCGTCAACCCCAACAGCACCCACATCAAAACCGGGTGCACAAACTGACTGTAAACTTTAACCGACTCTGGAATCTTGTCCAAGGGCATTGAGAGGTCTCCGTGTGCGAGGAATGTTGTAAAACTTAGCATAATTGGTTTAATGCAAGAAGTGCCGTATCCCGGTGAACACCATGATGATGCCTAGCTCATTGGCGGCATCGATCGAGTCTTGGTCTCTCAGACTGCCGCCCGGTTGCACAATGGCAGAAATTCCGGCGGCGGCGGCTGTTCTCACTGAGTCGTCAAACGGGAAAAAACCATCACTGGCCAGAACGGCTCCGGCTGATCGCGCCCCGGCTTGTTCTAGAGCAATTTTGACCGATCCAACTCGATTCATTTGGCCTGCGCCGACTCCGATCGTGGTGCGATTTTGGGTGACGACGATCGCGTTAGATTTGACGTGTTTGCAAATCTTCCAGGCAAATAATAACTCGGCAAGCTGGGCTGGAGTTGGTTTTTTGACGGTGGGCAGTTGCCACTGAGACGGGTCAGCGATCATATCGTCAGAAGCTTGAGCGAGAAATCCGCCTGCGATCGGTTTAATAATTTCTTTGGCTCCATTGAGCAAGTCAGGCAACAGCAGCACCCGCAGCTTAGATTTGGCTTGCAGAATTTCTTGAGCATCGGCCTCAATTCCTGGAGCAACGATGCACTCTAGAAAGGTTTTGGTCATGGCGGTGGCGGTGGCGGCATCGATCGGGCGATTGACTGCCACGATTCCACCAAAGGCTGAAGTTGAGTCGGCGTTGAAGGCTTTCTCGTAGGCCTCTGATAACGATGATCCCATCGCTGATCCACAGGGGTTTGTATGTTTAATGATCGTGGCGGCTGGATCATTGTCTAAAGGGGCAAATTCGGCGATGATTTGTCGGGCGGCTTCGAGGTCAACCAGGTTGTTATAGCTCAGTTCTTTGCCCTGAAGTTTGGTGGCCGATGCCCAACCCGTCGGGGTGGCTCCGGTTTGATACCAGGCGGCGGGCTGATGGGGGTTTTCTCCATAGCGCAGGGTTTGAAGTTGATGCCCTGTTAAGGTCAGGTTAGCCGGAAGCTGGTCACTGTCTGAGGGCTGTTGAGCTTCTAAATAGGTTGAGATGGCACGATCGTAGCTAGCCGTGTGCTGAAATGCCTGCAACGCGCAGTTTTGACGAAATGAGAAGGAAGCATCTCTGTTGTGTCTCAGTTCTTGGAGATATGCGTTGTATTGAGCGGGATTGCACAGCACCGTCAGATGAGCAAAGTTTTTAGCGGAAGCTCTGATCATGGCGGGGCCGCCGATGTCAATGTTCTCGATCGCGTCTGCTAAGGTCACGTCGGGTTTGGCGATCGTTTGCTCAAAGGGATATAAATTCACCACTACAAGGTCGATCGGGCGAATCTGCTGGGCTTCTAGGTCTGCCAGGTGGTCGGGTAGGTCGCGCCGCGCTAGGATGCCGCCGTGAATTTTTGGATGCAATGTTTTGACTCGGCCGCCTAAGATTTCGGGCGCTCCGGTGTAGTCAGAGACTTTGGTGACGGGCAAGCCTGCTTGTTTGAGGGCGTTTGCGGTGCCGCCGCTGCTGATGATGTCGAACCCAAATTCTCCGACTAGGCTTTGTGCTAGGTCAATCAGTCCTGTTTTGTCAGATACACTCAGCAGTGCTAGACGTGCCATGAATTCAAAGTCCTCAGTCGTTAAATCGCATCTTTTAGGATAAGGGAAGTGCTGAAAGAATGGGCGATCGGACTCCTGAAAGCTGGTATCTCATCAAATCTGGTGAGCGGCGAGCATTGCGTTGGCATGGGTGAGAACACGATCGAGTTCTCCGATCGCGTCGAGTTCTACAATCTCTTCAAGGGTGAGTTGGTTGGCTTTCTTTTTATCGAGAAGGTCTTCCATCCGAAGTTGTAGTGATTCGCTGAACTTAAACAAATTCCAGCGATCAATGTTCTCAATGCGAATTTCGTGCAGCATGGATAATGGTCTGCTAAATGTTGTAGTCATCTGGTGCAACTAAAGATTGCTACTGACCGCGCCCTGGTTTACAGTCTGCAAACCCAAGCGCTTCTTCATCTAAGAAACTCGCGATCGCCATTTCGATAATGGCTTCGAGTGGATATTCGATGTCGGTTGCACGATCGACTAGTGCTGCTCTAATTCGCTCTGGTAGACGCTCTAGAATTGCTTGAGCATCGACGGCTGAAAGTTGTTCGAGGGCAGTGTCTTGCATGGATTTACGTCTCCATTGGGATTTGGACGTTGTAGGGCGGTTCGGTTGCTCTTAGCAGGATTGCCTCTAATTCTAATAGTAAAGTTGGGCTGTTCCAGTGGGAAAGCGTGTGCGTTGCAATTCGCACATCCTCTTCATAGTACTTATCGAGCCATGCCCATAAGAATGCCTTGTGTCCATTGGTGAAACGTCCACGCAAATTCTTGGTCTTGCCGATGTACAAGAGTCCAGCAGCTTTGTGCCGAATTGCATAAAGTCCTGGGCGACTAGGAATCGTATCAAACTGGCGGCTCAGGGATTGACAGTTGCTGAATGGCGTGAAGGCGAGTAGGTCAAGAATCTGCCGTGCTTGCGCTTGAATATCATCTCTATCTATGGGCATTTCAACCAAATATCTACTTTCCAAACGTTGAAAGCGATCGGGCTTATTAAAACTCGATCGCTTTGCTCATTTAACTTTAGCCTGACTGCTGCGATCGCACGGCAGAGGTCAGGTTTTTGATGAATCCGATCGTGAAGGATCGGCACAACTGACCAAATCATTGCACAGGCGACCCAACTCAAGACGTTTCCAACTAATCCGATCGTGAAGGATCGGCACAACTAGTAAAGCAGTCGCCTGCGGGATTAAAAGCCGTCAGTTTCCAACTAATCCGATCGAGAAGGATCGGCACAACTTTACGCAAACTTCGCAGGTTCAGAGCAACACCGTTTCCAACTAATCCGATCGTGAAGGATCGGCACAACGAGCGCTCGGATGTCAGAATTGACGTACTGGTCTGCAAGTTTCGGTTTCCAACTAATCCGATCGTGAAGGATCGGCACAACTTTTCTTCTGTAGAGGCCAAACCTCAAGTTTCCAACTAATCCGATCGTGAAGGATCGGCACAACAATTAAAAGCCGTCAGCGTCGTGAAGGATCTATAATCCGATCGTGAAGGATCGGCACAACCCACCCAACCCTGCGGTATCGATTACAGAACTCAGGGCTTGGGTCGGGCGAGTTTTCCAACTAATCCGATCGTGAAGGATCGGCACAACCTTTGTCAATGCTCGCGTCCGCCCAACTAATCCGCGTGAAGGATTCTGATCGGCACCCGCTAATTTCAACTAATCCGTTTCCAACTAATCCGATCGTGAAGGATCGGCACAACTCGGCTGCTTTTCCAACTTCCGGGAAGGATCGGCACCTTTCTGTGGGTTTCCAACTAATCCGATCGTGAAGGATCGGCACAACCTCAACAGTTCTTGACGCTAATCGATCGTGAAGGATCGAATTCAGTGAGTTTCCAACTAATCCGATCGTGAAGGATCGGCACAACGTCAGTGATCTGCTAAACTAATGCCTACGCCCACCAACTAATCCGATCGTGAAGGATCGGCACAACTCGCGCTTTCCAACTAATCCGATCGTGAAGGATCGGCACAACTCGCAGGTTCCGTGCGATCGTGAAGGATCGGCACAACGTCAACAATCAATCCAGCGGTTGATACCGATTTCCAACTAATCCGATCGTGAAGGATCGGCACAACCATTGTTCGGCAATGACCCAAGAACTAATCCGATCGTGAAGGATCGGCACAACCAATTCTCTGTGGTGCTTTTCCAACTAATCCGATCGTGAAGGATCGGCACAACGTTTTGATCAGCCGTACCGATCGCCAACTAATCCGATCGTGAAGGATCGGCACAACGTTCGGTTTCCAACTAATCCGATCGTGAAGGATCGGCACAACTCCTTGCGCAGACGCGACAATGGTTTCCAACTAATCCGATCGTGAAGGATCGGCACAACTATCAAATCTTGAAGCGATTTCCAACTAATCCGATCGTGAAGGATCGGCACAACTATCTAAAAAAGAAGCGTAGAGACTTGCAATCGAGTAAGTTTCCAACTAATCCGATCGTGAAGGATCGGCACAACGGCCTGGCAACCTTAACTAATCCGATCGTGAAGGATCGGCACAACTCAATGGCGGCGGCAACTCGATCAAGGATTTGACGTTTCCAACTAATCCGATCGTGAAGGATCGGCACAACGTCACACCATCCAACTAATCCGATCGTGAAGGATCGGCACAACGTTGCGTCAACCTCAACGGTTAATCGTTCGTTTCCAACTAATCCGATCGTGAAGGATCGGCACAACCTATTCAGAATGATCAGACCGCTTCAGAACTCTCTCTGTTTCCAACTAATCCGATCGTGAAGGATCGGCACAACCATTTATCTTGCTATACCGATGCTGCAAGAGTCACGTTTCCAACTAATCCGATCGTGAAGGATCGGCACAACCAGTCATCAAAGTACCGAGCAGGCTGATTCGGTTTCCAACTAATCCGATCGTGAAGGATCGGCACAACTCACCGTGGGTGGGACTACCGAGGCGATCGCACGCAAACCAGATGAAGAGGGTTGTTTCCAACTAATCCGATCGTGAAGGATCGGCACAACTGGCTTGCAGATTGCCGACCCAACCATGGCGTTTCCAACTAATCCGATCGTGAAGGATCGGCACAACTGCTGCCTACAGAATCCTTACTCCGTAAGCTTTCCCCATAGTATTTGCGCGGATCGAATTTTTCAAGTCATTAACCAAAGACTTATTGAAAATAAATAGTGCTCAAGCCCTCAAAATCCTGACTCTACAAGGTTCGCGGATCGCTACGACAGAATCAGGGTTTCAGCAAATCATCATCATTCGCGCATTACTCAGCTATTCTTCACCCTGCAAAAAACAAAAGCCTCTAAAACGGGTCACGTTCCCAAGTCACAGTGATGTTTAGTTTACCAAAAGCCTCCTCGATCGTGGCTCTCGTTTGCCGACTGTAGCCGCCAAATAGATGAACTCTGGGCTGACGATCGGGAAAATAAGTTTGATAAACCAGCACTTTTGTGGCATCTTTCCAGTTGTGAACGTGTTTGATTTCAATCACTTCTTGGTCAGTCAAAAGGTCGATCGCGCCCGCAGGAGTCTCTACGTTTCGTTCGCCGCCTTCGCGCCCTTGCATGATCACTTGAATCATCGATTCAGTTTCGGGTCTGATAGCGCTTTCCATTGCAGTGAGTGAATCTAAATTAATGCGATCGTACAGGATCATTCAACTCCACCCCACAACAACCGAAATCCTCGCGAAGCTCCCTGCTGCGAGTGCAAAAACTCTAAAAACCGCTCCGACTCTAAAGAATCATCAGGAAAAATCGTCAGCAACTCCAAAAAACGCGGCGTTGGTCTAGGAATCGGCTTGCCCCCAGGCTCGATCGGGCGATTTAACCCCACCACCGGATACATTCGGTGCCAGATGCGCCCAATTTTGCCCATCTCACCCGTGAGCGAAGACTTTTTGATAATGGGAGGCTGCGTGAGAGATTTGTCTGGGCGATCGCGATGAAACCACACGATCGCTTCACTGTCGTCACGATCGTCAGCCTCCCGTCCCCAAATCTGTGCCCGTTGCGGGTGCCAACTCTCTCGCCAATCTGCACAGCCATCGGGATATGACTCTGGCTGAAGCTGCATCCACTCCCGCGCCGTTTGTCGCACTTTTTCAATAAACTCGCCCAGCTTATCGAGTTTTCGCACCTGCACATCTTGAATAAATGCCCGATCGCCCAACCACCGCCAGTGACAGCCGATTAACGGCTTATAGCTATCTTTGTTGTAATCCTCAAAAAATAATCGATGATCCGATCGTCGCCACGATTTGCCAAACCCACCCAACACCATTGCAAATTGAGTCAGTTGTGCAATCAGTCTTTTTAGCGTTGCTGCTTGTGTTGCTTCCAGCGTTGGTTGAGTTAATAACCAGGTGAGTTCTCCTCGCACATCATAGGTTGGATTGTTGTGTCTCCCAAATGAGTCAATCTCTAACTGAGACGTTTGAAATCGCATTCTCAAAAGTCCCACCGTTCCGCCACCGTTGCTGATGCCGCCGAAGAGTTGCTCGACGATTTTTTCTGTCGATCGGGCATCAGTCAGTCCGCCAAAAATCCGTAGGGCGTGACCTCGCAACGCCGCCCGAAACACGTTGGGACGAAACTCTCCCGTTCCATCGATCAGCATTGCGGCTTGTCCTTGCCCCTGCAATCGCGTCTGATAGAGAAGGTCGCCGTGTGGCTTGCCGACAACTTCGGGCTGACCGTAACCTGCACAGACTCGGCTGCCGATGCCTGTCGCGATCGCACGTTCCCAAATCTCCCAGATTTCTGCCCACTGATGCTCCTCTAAAGTCACAGTGCTAGAAATCTCAAACCGCATTTTCGGTTTATAGAGCGACACTTGGACAAACGCACTCGATTTTTCTGACTGATCTTTGACCTGTCTGCCCTGCTGCGGATGCACAATATCCACCAGATGATCTGTCCAATCGTCGTTGACGGGATAGCCCCCGTGAAAGCGCAAAATTCCCGGTTGCCAATCGCGGTTAGGGAGCGGTTTTCCACAGTAGCGATCGGCTTGTTCGGTCGTGCAGGCCCGACGAAAAATGCCCTTCATGCTGCTGCCGGGATAGTAAGGATTGCCCTGGGCACCAATCACCGGACGGATCACCCCATCATCAACGCCGCTGTTAGAAATGACGCGCCAAGTGAAGGTGCGATCGCGGGTCTGCGCCCCAAATCTAGCATCGGGCAAGCGATCAACTTTATCAATCCATTCATCTGCCCAGCGATCGCAGTCTTGTTCTTCGTCACGTTTCTTTTTGTCTGGGTCGAGACGTTGTATTTGGCATCGTCCATCGACCTGTGCCTGAAACATCATCGGCACTTTTTTAAACGCATCTGGGACGAGGGCCATTAGTCGTCTCCTTTTGTTTTGTAGCGTTGTGTCCACCAGACAATGCAATCACAGAGCTGTGTTAAAACAGCGAGGGTCACCCGTTGTTCGTCGATCGTCAGTTCCCATAATTTTTTTGACATGACTTGAATTTGCTGGGTGTTGCTTCCATTCACTTTATCGTTTGGGAGCTTCATGCCAGCGTTGTTCATCACGTTGATTAGAGTATTCCAAGTCTCTTCCCAAAACTTTGCTTTTTCGGGTTCTTTTCCCTGAAGTCGTAGCTGTTCTCCCCAAAATCGTTCTAATCCGTAGGCGACCGACATTCGCATTTTGTGCGCTTGATTGAGTGACTGCGGATCGCGTTGACGAGCATCGAGAACGAGCTTTTGGGCTGCCCGATCGAGGTCATAAGATTTCCAAGCCATGATGCTTATGCTCCTTTGAGGGTGACACGACAGCGACCAAACCCGATCGATTCCAAGCCACCAAAATAGAGTTCGGCAGTTTCTGATTCAAAAGGCTTCCAATCGGGGTTTTTGAGGGCGATCGGGAACACTAAAATACTGCCTTCCGGCAATGCTTCGACGTTGAAGAAAGCGCCTTTTTCCGTATCTACTTTCTTCATAGTGTCGTCTCTAATTTGACGCGACTTTGACGATAGAGCGCCATATCATGCAGCATTGCAATATCGTTATCTGCCACGACCACTAGATTGTCTGTTTTGATGTTAATTCCTGTTGGTATCCACATTGATAAATCTGCTTCATGTTCGATTTCTAAAAAGCCGAGATTAAAGAACAACACTTTGCGATTTACGCCCTCGACCTGTCGCCCCTGTAGACCCTTGGGAGCGGTGTAAGCTTCGGGAAGCTTCTCTTCAATCTCCGCAATTTGCTTGTATCGTCGCAATAGCCACGGACAGGTCACCCACACGATCGGTTGCCCTGGACAGAAGACGGGGAGCCAAACCAGCGAGGCATATTCAAACTTCACTAGGGCTTCGGTGGTGCCTCCATCTTTTTGAGCGAGAGCGTGATGTCCATACCACTTGGAGGTTTCAGGCAGATCGCTGAGATGACTTTCGGTTTCTTTTTGGCGCATATCTGCCCGAAATCGCCCCCGAATCGAACTGCCAGGAATTATTCCCGTTTGAGTAAATTGGTCACGAAAAATCAGATTCAGGTTGCCTGTTTCTTCGCCCGCGCTAGCACCCACATGCACCGGAGCCAACGTTTCAATGATGCCGTGTTTTTTGTGATACATGATTTTAGAGTTTAGAGATGGGATGAGCGATCGCGCTGGGCAATGGCAAAGCTAACCCGCAGCCCCAGCGTTTGAGAGACGGCCCTTCTTTGGGAAACCAGTTGAGATGCCAGTCTTGCCACGCAGGGAGAGTGTGATCTAGAACGTAAACGCTGCCCGCAGGCACGGCATAGCGTCCGCGAGATAAGAGCTTGGGCTGATGAGGTTGATGAATATCGCGGTTCTCAGCGTCGCGACGGTTGCCCAGACGATAACGGAATGGAGTCGGACGATCGGTGAGGCGAGTTTTGACTGTCCACGGCTCTTTAACCGAGAGTTGGGTGTCGTCTGGAAGATGAACGGGATCACGATAGGACAAGCGATTTGAACCCCAAACTGCCGGAGTAATCAGCGCAAAGCTAGAACCCAGCGACTGACTGAACAATTCGCAAGTTTTAGGTGCGAGGTCAAGGCACTGCACGGCCGCTAGATGTCCTTCGCCGCCAAATCGATACCAGTCATCGGCGATCGGGCAATTAGACAAATACACCAAACAGACTTCTGGGTGCATCTGAACGGCGTTTTCGAGAAACAAGCTGCCTTGATTGGGTTCGTCTTCGTCGATCGCAACTCGTCGCTCGTCGTCGCGCAGTCGGGGGTGAAGATGGGGCAAAAACTCCCAGGGATTGCCGTAGGCGACGGTTGGATTGTCCCAGTCTTGTAGGGCGATCCAGGTGTGGCGTTCAAATTTTTTGTCCGACTCGGTTGAGTGCCATTGTTCGCCATTCCAGGTGAGGCGATCGCTGATTTTGCCCGTTCTCAACGACTCTGAGGGCGGATCGAGGCTAACTGAATAGTTAAACGGGGTCGGCACATGGAAATTTTGCAGTTTGTCGGGTTCGTTCCAACTCCAAAAAGGGCCAGCGAGTTGGAGATCTCGCAAATCGGCTGAATGGTCGGTGTAGTGGGCGGCGAACAATCCCGATAAGGTGGCGGCGCTGGGAGGAAACTGGGTGCCCGATCGTCCCACTAAGTTCTCAGGGGATAGAAATCCGCCTGCGCTGCCGTAGAGAAACCCTAGGGGCGCGATCGTGATCAAATATCGAAAGGGTGGCAATGTCTCGCGGGCAGAGAGTTGGTGATCTAGGCTTGGCATAGGTGGAATCCTATTTTTGCGAGGTTGATCACCCAGTTGTTGAGGGCAGTGTTGATCTGAGTTTGGGTCAACTGGTCTGAGGTTGCGCCGAGTATGCCGCTGTAGTTGGGTTTGTTCCACCAGGTATGGGGCGATCGGAGTTTGTTCACCAAATCTGGAGGAAAATAAACGTCTAGAAGCGCAAACGCTACGTCGGTCTGGTCGCCTTGAAAGGCATGACGGGCTTCAAGAACGGCAACATCGTTGTAGAAATGAGTCCAATGTTGTTGATTACTGCGGTCTCGATAACCTTCTAACAACGGTTGCAACAACCACCAGGGACAAACCCACTCTAGGTAAGTGCCACTGTTGAACAATATTCGCAGGGCGATGCGATCGCGACCGTTTTGTTTGGCAGATTTTTCGGCTTCACGGCAGTGCTGCAAGACATCACGCTGAGGCACATTGGGAGCCGCCCACACAAACCCAACGCTGACGGTGATCGGCTGCTGGTGCTGGTTCCAGATGTCTGATTTAAAGGTGTAGAACCAGTGCAGACATTCCCAGGGTTTTAGCTCGTCGTCGGGTGGGTTGCGGTAAAGAACACCCATAAAATCGTCGCCGCCTGCGTAGATAATGCGACCGTCTCGATCGATTCTTTGGTCACTCTTGACGGAAGACGATTTTGAGATAACTTTGCCCCAAGTCTCGCATCGCTTTGCTGAAGTCGTGCAAATCTCTGTCACTGAGCAGTGTTCTTAGGTAATTACTAGCCCGATCGCCGTCGCCCAAAAACCATCCTGTCCAGCGTTTTGACTCTTGGCGATCGGCTTCGTCTGGCGTATTAGCTTCTTTCCATCGATTTAGGCGTTGAAAAGAGTGAGGATTTTCGATGTTAGGAAGGTTGTTCGTAATATCTTTTACTGTCACCAGTCGTTTAATCAGTTCTGGAATGCTTAATCGTTCACGAGGATCAATAATCGATTCACTCCAGCATTGACTAAGCTGTTGATAAAATTCGTCGATTTGCGTTTTAGTGTCTTGGGCGTTGCGTTGCTTGACGTTACTTTTTTCGCCCATTTTTGGGTGGGCGATCGCGTCCGCTCCCGATAATGTAGAGCTTTCACCCATCCAGTTCACGCCGATCCAATTGCGTTGGCGTTTGGTTTCGGTTAGGTTGTATCGAGCGTTGTCAACGGTGATTCCGGTTGCCCGAAACAGTTCCCAGGTGTGGCTTTCCCAGAGTGACCATTCTCGTCTCCAATAATAATTGAGGGTGGGAAGTTTGGTTTCGATCGCGCTGCGACACACTTGAGCGATCGCTGACCAGGCGCGATTAAATGCCGCTTGAGCGTCGGCTTTGGGAAAGTCTCCGGCAATCACAATCAGGTTGGGGGTGCCCTGGGTGACGGAGGTCAGGGCAGGAGAAATGACGGGGTAGCCGTCGTAGGGCTGGTTGATGGGTCGGTTTTGGCTGTGGGCGTGGGTGATGGCGGCATCGCAGAGGGCATTGGCGAGGTAGGAGAGTATGAAGGAACTGCCGTAGAGATCCCGCAGTTTGCGAGATTTTTCGATGAAGCTTTGGACGGGGGCGAAGGTGATGGCGGTATAAATACTATCGGGGGCGATCGGCATGAAAGGTAAGGTTCTACAAGAAAACCATTAACAGATTCAAGCTTATTTTGTGAAGAACCGGAATCGGCTCAGTAATTTTGCTGATTGTTTGGGTGTTTGGACTTTTTGGGAGCTACCATAGAGAAAGCCAATTTCTGGGGGGGTCGCGTGATCGCTGAAAGCGGCATTCTGTCGTTGACCCCCGCGTATCGCTTTCTGGGTAAGGGTTTCACGCTTCAAAATGGGTAACTTTTCGCAATAAGAGGGCTGCTTATTGACATCGAAAATGACCCCCTCAGTTTTGAGGCTGGAAAGTCGCTCTGGGTAAGGCTCTAAAAAGGGCGGGGTTGCCGATCACCTGCGATCGGATTAGTTGGAAACTTTTCTTCTGTTCGATCGTAAATCCATACTACCAGTTGCCGATCACCTGCGATCGGATTAGTTGGAAACAATACCAGTGATGCAGTGGTAACCAGCATGGGTAACAAAGTTGCCGATCACCTGCGATCGGATTAGTTGGAAACCCATAAGTTCGATCTTTAAGTATGTTGTCAGGGTTGCCGATCACCTGCGATCGGATTAGTTGGAAACTACTTATCCAAGGGGATTCCGCAGCTGTCGGAGCGGTTGCCGATCACCTGCGATCGGATTAGTTGGAAACTGACTTGTTTGTCAGGTTGAGTTGCCAATCCCAGTAGGTTGCCGATCACCTGCGATCGGATTAGTTGGAAACTAACAGTGTTTGAGCATCCGCAGAAGTAATCTCTACTCGTTGCCGATCACCTGCGATCGGATTAGTTGGAAACTCTTTGATCAAAAATCGAATCCACTCTTGGAGGATTGTTGCCGATCACCTGCGATCGGATTAGTTGGAAACTAGCTTGAAACGGGTTGCCGATCACCTGCGATCGGATTAGTTGGAAACTCTATTGTATCCGTTGTTTAGCTTCAGGTTTGAAGCGTTGCCGATCACCTGCGATCGGATTAGTTGGAAACCTGGTGCCTTGGTCCCCTTAGTTTAAATCGTTGCCGATCACCTGCGATCGGATTAGTTGGAAGTAGGCTTGAGTAGTGACACTTCTCCAGGTTGCCGATCACCTGCGATCGGATTAGTTGGAAACGTTGTGGAGTTTGACTGCTGATTCATAGAATCAACCGTTGTCGATCACCTGCGATCGGGTTAATTGAAAACTTGGCGTGGGGACTAGACCTCCGATTTCTTCAAGAAATCGGAGGTCTTTTGCAGCGGCGATCGCCTCAAACCAGCAGCTTAGAGAGAGCCAGCGATCGGAACTCGGTTGACGCAACTCACGATCGTCATCTTTCGAGAAAACCACATCCACAAATCGTAGAATAAAAGCAATCCTGCTCAGTCAACGATGAAGAACTCGATCGCGAAATCGACGATCGTCGCGGTGGCGTTGTCGAATCTCAGCCCCGTCCCTTCATTCCTGCCGATACATACGCCGCATCGCTCACCATGCCCACCAACGTCACCGGGTTATTCACAGGCGACATGTAGCGATCGTGGGTCACCGAGTTGAGATAACTCACTCTCGATCGCACATACACCACCAGCACCACATCGCTCGCCAACACATCAAGCAGCAAATCTATCTGCTGTTTGGCTATAGCCTCCCGATCGCTCTCCGGCAATTTAGAAAACGGCACCCCCTGCAAATTCACCCAATTCTCTAGATCTAAAACCACCACTTGCGCCGACGATCGCCGAAGCTCCTGTTCATCGCGGCGATCGCGCACCTCCTGAAATCCGCGCCTCTTCAGCAAGTCAAACTCTTTGGGCATCGCCTTTGCTCCCATCAGGCAATAGTCCACCCAGGTTGAGCCGATCACCTCTTCTTTTTGCAGCGTCCGCCTCACCGTGTCTAGCTTCGAGTCCAGCAGATCGCTGATGTGGGCATCGACTCGCTGATTGATCCCGTCTTTGGCCACTTGTTTGGCATCATCCAAATTGGTCTTGAAGACATAAGCGATCGCGCCTGTGATGCCCGCACTCAGCAAGCCAAATCCTCCGATCGCAAACTGCATCGTGCCAATAAAATTCTTAAAACTTTCGCTTAAACTTTTGTTCTCATCGGTGATCAGCCTCAGCTTTTCGGCAAACTCTCCGGTCTGCCGAGCATTTTCTTTAGTCAGAAAATCAAGCTGCTGTCGCAACAAATCTACCTGAGTGCCCGCAGTAGGCGTTTGAGCCAGCCAATCACCCAAGCCAGCCAGATCAACGAATGGGAGCCAGTCCATAACCACACTCAGAGAAACGACTTAAATGATACGTTGCTCAACCTGCAATGGATAAGCAATGCCCCGATTATCGTAAATTAGTAGGGTTGATGGCGAGATAAAACCTGTGTCCCTAAACACGATCGCGATTCCTCCAAAATCTGGCAACCCTCCCACTGGCTTAATCGTAGTGCTGCACGGCTGGGGCGCAAATGCTCAAGATGTGGCATTTCTTTGCTCAATGTTAGAACTGCCCGATGTGCAATTCATGGTGCCCGATGCCCCCTTTGCTCACCCCTACGGCAGTGGCGGCAAGATGTGGTACAACCTGTCAAATAATATGAGCTTTGGCACAGATATCAGCACTCAAACTGATTTAGTCACCAGCCGAAATCTGCTCACAGACTGGCTCAACTCCCTCGCGGCTAATACTGGAGTGCCGCTTTCTCAGACCCTGTTGGGCGGCTTTTCTCAAGGGGGTGCCATGACCCTAGATGTGGGGCTGCACTTGCCCCTAGCGGGGTTGATGGTGCTGAGTGGCTATCTGCACGGAGCCGTCTCGCCTCCAGAGGTTTCCTATCCCCCGATTTTGATGGTGCATGGCAGACAAGATCCCGTTGTGCCCGTGTCAGCGGCTCGCAGTGCTCGCGATCGCCTCTCCACGCTAGGGGCCACGATCGCCTATGAAGAATTTGATATGGGACACGAAATTTCCCCGCTCATTCTCCATCAGATGCAACTATTCATTCAAACCGTCTTGAGATAACCCCAAGAAACGACTTGAAACGTTACGGTTCAGCAGTCTCACCAACCTTGAAGTAACATTTCATGCGAGAAGATGGGTTAGGGTGTCTGAAGTTGGCTAACATGCAAGAACAGCTTGAGGGAGGCACAGAAGATGACGACTTTAAATATTGAACAGGTAACGGTCGCCAAATTGACCGAAGTTGAAGTAGCAGAACTGGCTACCCGACTAGAGCAAGATGACTATGATAATGTGTTTGACGGGCTAAACGATTGGCATTTGCTGCGGGCGATTGCCTTCCAACGCCCCGCCTTGGTCGAACCCTATCTCTATCTCTTAGATCTAGAATCGTTTGACGAAGCCTAGAGTCTTGACATGCAGGGTAAGCGCATTTTAATTGGCGTAGGTGGCGGCATCGCTGCCTACAAAGTCTGTGCGGTGGTCTCGACGCTAGCCAAAGCCGGGGCAGATGTGCAGGTGATTCTCACCGATGCTGCCAAAGCTTTTGTGACTCCGTTGACGTTTGCCACCCTCAGCCGCCGTGCGGCTCACACTGACGATTCTTTTTGGCAACCGACCCACGATCGTCCACTTCACATCGCTCTCGGTGAATGGGCAGACGTGTTTGTGATCGCGCCGCTCACCGCCAATACGTTGGCTAAACTGGCTCACGGCATGGCAGATAACCTGCTGACTAACACCGTGTTGGCTTCAACCTGTCCGGTGCTGCTGTCCCCCGCGATGAACACAGATATGTGGAATCAGCAAAGCGTACAGCGAAATTGGCGACAGATTCAGACCGATCGGCGTTATCACGTTGCCGATCCAGGTGAGGGTATTTTGGCGTGCGATCGGGTCGGCACTGGGCGCATGGCAGAACCCGAAGAACTTTTGCCGCAAATCGCTTCGCTGCTCTACACTCACGGCAATCGAGATTTAACCGGGAAGCGAATTCTGATCAGCGCTGGCGGCACCCAAGAATTTCTCGACCCGGTGCGGTTTATTGGCAATCCTTCGACGGGGAAAATGGGGCTGGCATTGGCTCAGGCAGCGCTGCATCGAGGGGCGATCGTCACAGTAGTTCATGCCCCGATCGCGCCGTATTTGCTGGCTCCTCTTCGCAATGTTCGCCTGATCCCAACGATTAGCGCGGCAGAGATGCAGCAAGCCATGCGCGAGGGTCTTCCAAACGCAGATTGGATTGTCATGGCGGCGGCGGTGGCTGATGTCAAACCTGCCGCTTACAGTTCTAAAAAATTAGCCAAAAAAGAATTGCCCGATCGCTTGTCTCTCACCCCAGTGCCCGATATTGTCGCAGAGTTAGCAACGCTCAAGCAGCCTCATCAACGACTGATCGGGTTTGCGGCTCAGTCAGGCGACATCATCACGCCCGCTTTAGAGAAGTTGCAGCGCAAGAATCTGGATGCGATCGTGGCCAATCCCATCGATCAGCCAGATAGCGGCTTTGGAGTCGATACAAATCAGGCGGTGTTTCTGGATCGATCGGGTCGTCAAGTCGTGAGTCCGATCGGCAGCAAATTGCAGATGGCGCACCAGTTGCTAGACTTTGTGCAATCCATTCCGCAGTGATGAATTCATCTCAATCAGAGACAATTTGGGCAGCGACCCGCACTTAATTTTATAGGAGAGAAGAAAATGGCGGATCAAGTGGTGCAGTGGCTCAATGAAATCCAAGATCTCAAGCAAAAGTTGCAGGCCGCCCAAACCGCGCAAGATGCTGCCAATGCCAGTGCAGACAGTTGGCGAAAGCTCTATGAGACCGAAGCGCAGCAACGACGCACCGAAGCCCTGCTGACCCGACAAACGATCGAGGCGCTCAAATCTGAAATCGCCCAGCTTCAAACGTTGCCCCAGTCTTCAGCAAGGGTCGCTTCTCAGCCCGTTTTAGAACGCTCGATCGACTCGCTGACGACGGTTGAGCAACTCAAAGCCAAACTCCTCGAACTTTGGGCAGAGCACGATCGACTCGCTCAAGACCTTAAAGCCGAGCAAGCCGAGCATACTCAAACTCGCAAAAACCTGACGACTGCCCTAGGAGACACGGTAGATATGTTGACCAAAGCCCAAAAAGCAGCGTCCTAAAATCTCTAGAACCCCATCGCTTTGGCGACGGTCTGTAGATCTGGCGCAATGCCTTGCTTAAATTGGTTTTGACTGTGCTGAATGGCCGTGTCAGGATCTTTGAGTCCGTTTCCAGTCAGGACACAGACCACCGTTGCTCCCGTCGGCACTTGATCTTTGACCTTGAGTAACCCCGCGACCGAGGCCGCGCTGGCAGGTTCGCAAAAAATGCCTTCACCAGAAGCCAACAGACGATAGGCGTTGAGAATCTCTTCATCGGTGACCGCGTTAAACTCACCCTTGCTGGAGTCTTGGACGGCCAGGGCTTTTTGCCAATTGGCAGGGTTGCCAATGCGAATGGCTGTGGCCAGCGTTTCAGGGTGGCTGAAGATATGACCCTTGACGATCGGGGCCGCGCCTGCCGCCTGAAAACCCATCATCTTAGGCAGCTTGGTGCAGCGCCCTTCTTGGTGATATTGGCAAAAGCCCATCCAATAAGCGCTGATGTTGCCCGCGTTGCCGACGGGAATGCACAGCCAATCGGGTGCGTCGCCTAAGACATCCACGACTTCAAAGGCCGCCGTTTTTTGACCTTCGAGGCGATAGGGGTTGAGGGAGTTGACTAGGGTGACGGGATAATTTTGTGACATCTCGCGCACGATTTCTAAAGCCCGATCGAAGTTGCCCTGAATGGCTAAAACTTCGGCACCATAGAGCAACGCTTGCGCCAGTTTTCCCAACGCGACATAGCCATCGGGGATCAGCACAAATGCCCGCATCCCCCCGCGACGCGCATAGGCTGCTGCTGCTGCTGAAGTGTTGCCCGTGCTGGCACAAATTACGGCTTCTGCCCCGGCTTCTTTGGCTTTAGAAAGGGCCATCGTCATGCCGCGATCTTTAAAGCTGCCTGTCGGGTTGAGACCGTCATATTTTACAAACACCTTTACCTGCCGCCCGATCTGAGCCGCGATCGCAGGGGCCGGAATCAGGGGCGTGTTGCCCTCATGCAGTGTAATCACTGGCGTTTTGTCGGTTACGGGCAAATAGCGCCGATAGCCCTCAATTAAGCCACGCCAGTTTTGAACTTTGGGCATCGCCTCGTGAAGGGAGTCATCTTGAACAGACAGACTTAAAGTCACAGGGTTGAATCGTTGAATGCAATAAGTGTAGATCTTAGTCTACTACAGAGGGTCGGTGAGACTGGTTTCTTCTACAGGGTTCAGTCTGATCTTGGGTCAAGGGAGGAACTCAGAAAACTGGTCGCCAGTCATTAAAATGGAACACTTCGATACAATGTCGTGTAAAGTTTAGGTTAATATAAATTTTCGGTGTGAGTAAGTACAAATTTCTACAAACTATGACAACGAAAAATTCAACTAGTCAGTTTAGCAACACCGCCATTTGCGAACAGCGCCCAGAGCCTGCTGCCATCTCTGATCAAGAGTGGGCCCGATCGCTAGAAAAGATGAAGGCTCTCTATCAGGCCGAGCAGCAGACCAAGTTTCTTAATCTTCACGCTGAAACTGAGTCTTTGCTGCATCAGTTACAAAGTCTTAAACAACAACGAGACCAGGCAATTAGCTAATCTTAACCATTGGCCTTTTTCAATAACTCACACCCTACGCCCCACACCTCCTAGAATGAGTGATGGGTTTAAGTAGGTGTGAGTTATGCGTGCTTTCTGGTCTGATCCCTACCTTTGGATTCATGCGGCGGGTGTGGCAGCCGTTCCGCTCTGTTTGGCGGTTTGCCTCCTAGGACTGGCGGTGGGTGACCCCCTTTTGCCCGTCTGGTTAGAGTTAGGATTGGTGGCGATCGTTGGCATTGCGCCCATTGTGTGGATGCAGTGGCAGAAACCTTTTTATATTTTTAGTTTGGTATTTATCGCGCTTAAACCTGAGCGGTTGAGCGATGATCAGCGTCGCATTCTAACTCTGTTTAAAACTCGTCGCAGCCCGGTGTGGATCGGGACGGGGGCGCTGGTGCTGCTGGTGCTGTTAAAACAGATTTATGGGATCGCTCCGATCGCGGCTAATGTCACGCCGTTTGCAGGGCGAGGGTTGGGTCTCGTGATGGCGGCGATCGCATTTCTGGCTAGCAATCTGTTTCTGCAAGTTCCGCTGAGTGTGGGTCGGGTGCTGCTGGTCAGCGATCAAACGTTTGCAGCTACTCAACCGTTTGCCGTGGAGCAAATCCTGCCAGCTTTCTCAGTGTTGGGTCTGCCCGTTAACCAAATTGTGCCGCCTCTGATGCCCGATGAACCGTTAGCGATGACCCCAAATTTGCCGATCGTGGATGATCCTCTATCGTCGATCGCTGAATCTGATTAGGATCGTGGACTCAATCGGGTCGGTGATGTTAGTTGATCTCGATCGTTAGCTCAGTTCTTGGGCAAGCGGCAGGCGCTGGGATGTCTTCTGTTTAGCGGTGGTTTTAGCAAAGAGCTTGCTGGCTTCTTTGAGATCTACATTGCCGCCACTGATGATCACGCCAATTCGGGCATTGGGTAAAGCGATGATTCCTTCTAGTAAAGCTGCTGCCGCTAACGCTCCGGTGGGTTCTACTACAATTTTGAGGCGCTCCCATAAAAAGAGCATCGTCCGTGAGAGCGCCGCATCAGACACCGTTACCATGTCATCGACATAATTCAAAATGAGCGGAAAGGTAAGGTGACCCAGCGATCGCGTTCGAGCACCATCGGCGATCGTTTGGGGATCTTCGACCACTTGCAGGGTTCTGCTATAGAACGATCGGGTCGCGTCATCGGCCCGCTTTGGCTCAACGCCGACAATTTGGCAGTTTGGAGCTAGGGCATCAGTGGCGATCGCGCAGCCTGACAGCAGTCCGCCGCCCCCACAGCAAACCAGCAACAGATCCAACGGGCCCACTTCTTCGATCAGTTCTTTGGCGGTGGTGCCCTGTCCGGCAATCACGGGCCCATAGTCAAAGGGCGGAATCAAGGTCAGCGATCGCTCCTCGGCAATTTGTTGAACGATCGCTTCTCGTATTTGGGTGGCCCGATCGTAGAAAATTAGGTCTGCCCCATACTCGCGGGTGGCTGCTTGCTTGACGGCTGGGGCATCCTGGGGCATAACGATCGTGACCGGGATATCGAGAAGCTGGCCCGATCGGGCTAATGCTTGAGCATGATTGCCCGAAGAAAAGGCGATCACGCCGCGTTTTTTCTGATCAGCAGACAGGTGCGAAAGCGCATTAAAGGCTCCCCGGAATTTAAAGGAACCCGTGCGCTGAAAGTTTTCGCATTTAAAGAAAACCTGGCTTTTAGTGCGTTGATTGACCGTGGTGGAAGTCAAAACTGGCGTGCGGTGAGCGTTGCCTGACAGCCGCTGGGCGGCGGATTGGATGTCAGCATAGGTGGGCAAGGTCGGGTCAGAAGCAGAGGGATCAGTCATAGAGTCGAGACAAGCGATCGCTGCAAATATCTCCTATGACCTTAGCGAAATTCTTGCGTCGATGGATGGCACCGCCAGAAAAACTTGAGTCATGGGTAGCGTCGTGGCGTGTAAACCCAGACCCCTCCGTGGGGACGAGGAATTGAGCGGGTTTGACTTGATCCCACTAACACGATCGTTCGCATATCTACATCATCGGGCGAGAATTGTTCTAGGGTGCAGACGCGCACCGATTCTCCGGGTCTGCCTAGGTTTCGTGCTAGAACGATCGGGGTGTTGGGCGATCGCCACTGCAACAAAATCTCCCGCGCTTTTCTCAGTTGCCAAATGCGCTGTTTTGAAATCGGATTGTAGAAGGCCATCACCAAATCGGCTTGAGCGGCGGCGGCGATGCGTTGCTCGATCGCTGACCAAGGCTTGAGAATATCGGACAAAGAGAGCGCGCAAAAGTCATGTCCCAAGGGTGCGCCAATCCGAGCCGCCGCCGCCTGCATCGCCGAAATGCCTGGAGCGACTTGGATGTCTAACCGCAGCCAGTCGGGTTTAGCCTCGTGCTCTAGCACTTCAAACACCGCCGCCGCCATCGCAAAAATGCCCGGATCGCCAGATGAAACCACCGCGACTGATTTGCCAGTGGCAGCGAGATCTAAAGCAAATCGGGCCCGATCGAGTTCTTCGCGATTGTCGGAGTCGTGGCGCTGCTGTCCGTCTCGGAGAGAACCCGCTAGGTCAAGATAGAATTTGTAGCCGACCCAATCGGTCGCCGATCGCAGCACGGCTTTAACTTCGGGAGACATCCAAAGATCGCCGCCGGGCCCAGTGCCAACGATCGTCAGTTGCCCGCGAGGTTTGCCGATCGTGGTTACATCAAGGGGCTGACTTGATCGGGCGATCGCGCAACTCAGTCCTAATTTTTGTTGAGACACGAGCAGTTGCCCTGATTCTCCAACTGCCGTTAGAGATAGGTCTTCAGCCTCAGACAAATCGAGAAATCGGATCGGCACCTGCAAGACTTGAGCGAGGGCGGCGAGGGCAGGATGTCCCATGTCGTGGGTGGAAGCAAAGATTCCTGCCAGGGATGCGATCGCTAGATCGGCCTCGTCTAGAATTTGCTGTACGAATTCAACCGCGAATTCACTATCGGATAGATGGCTCACCGCGATCGCCAACGTTGCCGGATGGTAGACCAAGCGATCGGGGGCTGGAGATCCTTTAGAGTCAGTGATTTGCAGGGTGAGGGGTGCGTCAGGCACGATCGGCAGCTTGCTTTGACTCAGCCAAGGCGCAACCCCTTCGAGCCGCACGGTTGACCCTGCCAGTAAGTCAGCAATAAAGGTTTTGGCATCGTCTGGGTTGGCTAACCGATAGCCCGATGGCGGATTCAGCAGCGTCGTCCGAAATCGGAGATCGCCCGTCGTCGTGATCGCAGGCTGAACGCCCAAAACGGCTGCAATCTGCCGCGCCAAATCATTCACGCCCTGCAATCCACCCAGCAGCGGCACGACTGCGCTGCCGTCTTCAGCAACGGCTAAAACGGGTGGCTCATAGCGTTTGTCAGAGAGCAGAGGGGCGATCGTGCGAATCAAAATTCCGGCCGCACACAGTCCGACGATCGGGGTTCCGGCTGCAAATAATTCTCGCAGGGTTGACCCAAAATCGCTAAAGGAGATATCTACGTCTAGGGTTCGCCCTGCCAACCCATAGAGCGTTGCATCGGGCAAACCAGTCATTAATTGTCGGGCTACCGGAATGCTAGCTTGACCCAACACCACCACTGCAACAGCCATTATGTCACCGACGTTTGAAGACTCGGAATCATAATCAACGCCCAGTAGGGAACTTCAGCCGCATCGATCTCCGCGATCGGGACAATGCGCTGATTGGGCATGGTGGCGCGCTCGATATACAACGATCGAGACAGCAGCCCCAACTCAGATAAAACGTCTCGCACCTTGCTGAAGTGTCTACCCAGTTTAATGATCACGGCCGCATCTGCAACGGCAAGGCGATCGCGCAAGATATCAGCATTGAGAGTGGCAGGCATAATCGATAATACATCGTTGCGATAAGTGAGTGGCACTCCTAACGCAGATGCGCTGGCCATCGTCGAAGAGATTCCTGGCACTACTTCCGTTTCAAACTTGGATGATAAGCGATTGAACAGATACATGAACGAGCCATACAAAAAGGGTTCGCCCTCACACAGCACGGCGACATCTCTGCCAGCGCTGAGATGCTCGGACAACTTTTCAGCCGCGATGTCATAGTAGGGCTGGGACGATCGCACCGGGCTAAACGGCAATGGCATCGGCACTTCAATCTGTTCTGGACGCAAAAAATCGGCCACGATCGCTCGTGCCAAAACCTTGCCATTCTCCATAGTGGGATAGGCGATCACGGGCACCGATCGCAAGATTCGATAGGCTTTTAGCGTCAACAATTCTGGGTCACCCGGACCGATGCCCAACCCATACAACCGACCCGTTTTCTGTGTCATAATTCATCCTCTTTTGCTAACGCATTCACCGCCGCCGATGCCATCGCACTGCCGCCTCGTCGCCCCTGCAAAGCGATAAATGGCACCCCTCGACTGTTGGCGGCCAGCGCTGCTTTTGACTCTGCCGCCCCAATAAACCCCACCGGAAATCCTAAAATTAGCGCAGGTTTGGGCACGCCTTCATCCAACAGTTCTAACAGCCGAAATAGAGCCGTCGGCGCATTGCCGATCGCCACGATCGCCCCTTCTAAATGATCGCGCCACAGTTCGAGGGCTGCTGCCGATCGGGTGGTGTCCATCTGTTCGGCCAGCCTAGGCGTATCGGGATGCTGAAGCGTGCAAATCACCTCATTGTTAGCCGGAAGTCGTTTGCGCGTTACGCCTTCTGCCACCATGCGAACATCACATAGAATGGGGGCACCCGCGATCAGGGCGTTGCGTCCGACCGTCGCGGCTCTGGGTGAAGCGGATAAATCGGCCACAATATCAGTCATGCCGCAGCTATGAATCAGCCGCACGGCAACCCGTTCTAAATCAGGCGGCAAGCTTGACAAGTTTGCCTCTGAGCGAATCGTAGCAAAGGATTGACGATAGATTTCGATTCCGTCTTGAATGTAGTCAATCATGATCGTCAGCGTGTGATCAAATGCGATAAGAGAGGTGAATGATAGCCTGATTTAAACCATTGCTGCAATCGATCAATTGAGTGTCGATCCACAAACATCTTAAACGATTCATCTGGTACTCGCTGCTGCTGATAGATTTGTAACATCTGATTGATTAAATTTGTAATTTCTGAAGCATTCACCGATCGTATCCACCGCCCAAACGATTGCTCTCCAGTGCCCACATAAACGTCATAGCCCTCGATCGTAGAATTTCCCATTCTCATCTCAATCCCAACCAGGGTTATATCGCTGGGAGTCTTCTGAGCACAGGACTTTTCACACCCACTGAAGTGAAGATTAAGCGGCTGATCTAACTGAATGGTTGATTCCTTCACCCATCTCAACGCCTGGGTTTGAGTGTCTGTAAGCCCCGACGCGCATCCGGTTCGGCCTGAACACGCCACTAAAGCACTGTCGCCGCGAGTCGCTGAGGTGTGAAGCCCTAAATCGGCGATCGTGCGCTCTACCTCACCCACGCGATCGTCAGCCACATCAGATAACAAAATCGTCTGCCACGGAGTTAAACGCAAGGTGCCGCCAGCCTGCATTAACTGAGCTAAGTTTCTCAACTGCCAAGATTCTAGACGACCCAACGGCAACGCGATTCCCACATAAGACAAACCTGATTGACGCTGAGAATGGATGCCGAGATGGTGATAGGAATGGGAAGGCGATCGTAGAGAACTATCATCTCGTTGCAGTGAAAATCCTAACAAATGCTCTACTTGTTCTAAGCAATACTCAATACACCAACCCGCTAAGAGATCACGAAATCGAGGTTTACGACCCTTGCCAGAATAATATTTTTGCGTATAGTCAAGATATACTTGAGACAGCGCAGCGATGAACTCTAAACACTGGTTTTCTGGAATGAAAACATTAACATCTCCAGAATTCTGTCCATCAACATTCAAACAGACTCGAAATCCTATCTCTGACGATGGCAACCTGTGAGCCACCAGGCTGATATCATTGCGGCGATCGCTGACCGAAACCGACTCTCCGCCATCTAAACAAATGCTAAATTTAGGAGATAAAATCGCTAGCTCAGGATGAGTTTGCAAATAATCGTCTAATTTCTTCACCAACGGACGAGTGTCGATCAGCATCTGAGCATCAATGCCCGCCGTCGGACTCGCCATAATATTCCGAATCGGGTCAAGACTGACGGTGTGGGCCGCTAACCCCAATCGCTGGAGGTGATCAAAAACAGGCGGCGCGATCGGGCTATGAATCTCCCGAATCTGCACATTGGCGCGATTAGTCACCTGCCCATAGCCTGCCCCAAACTCATCAGCGAGATCGGCGATCGCCTCACACTGTTGAGCCGTGAGAATTCCGCCCGGAATCCGCATTCGTGCCAGCATTCCATCTTGGGCAGACGACCCATAAAATAACCCCGGACAAGTCGGCAACACCAATCGATCAGTCTCCTCCCCGTGCGACGCAGGGAATCAAGGTCACCCTAGAATCGGCATTCTGACTTTCACAGTTGCGGCACAGCGTCGGACTCTCACCGAACTTTCCCAACCCTAGATCTATGCAGGTTATCATACGCCACTGACCCAATTTCTTGAATACTCACCTTTCTTAACGAAGCCTGAAACCCTGTACGATCGGGCAATCCTGATACAGACGAGTTTAGCTATGCAGACGTGGCTCTCAGTGGTTGGCATCGGTGAAGACGGAATTGCGGGGTTGAGCCAGATCGCCCGATCGCTGCTCGATCAAGCAGTCGTCGTGGTTGGGGGCGATCGTCATCTTGCCATGCTGTCCAAAAATGACCCGCGAGAACGGCTTGCTTGGGCTTCTCCGTTGGAGGGAACGATCGCCCAAATTCTGCATCGTCGCGGACAGAATGTGTGTGTTTTGGCCAGTGGCGATCCGATGTGTCATGGGGTGGGCGTAACCCTGACTCGCCACATTCCCCTAACAGAAATGAAGATTATTCCTGCGCCGTCTGCGTTTAGTCTGGCCTGTGCTCGATTGGGCTGGCCGCTGGCAGATATTGAAACCTTTAGCCTCACCCATCGCCCGGTTTCGACGATCGTTCCGGCTCTCGCTCCCGATGCCCGACTCCTGATCTTAAGCGCGAATAGAAACACTCCTGCCCACGTTGCAAACTTGCTGACTCAACGCGGATTTGGTCGCAGTCAGATTACGATTTTAGAACACATGGGAGGACTTCAAGAACGCCAAACTGAATGCACAGCTAACGCTTGGGATATTCAAAATTTATCAGATCTCAACACGCTAGCGATCGTTTGTCACGCCGATCCAGCTACGGTGTTGTTGTCCCGCACAGCCGGATTGCCCGACGACGCTTATCACCACGACGGACAACTCACCAAACGCGAAGTGCGATCGCTGACCCTCTCCACCCTTGCGCCCCTGCCCGGAGAGTTGCTGTGGGATGTCGGCGCGGGCTGTGGCTCGATCGCCATTGAGTGGTTGCGAACTCATCCACGCTGTCGCGCGATCGCCATTGAGCGTCATCCCACTCGCCTGCAACACATTGCAGACAATGCCTTGGCGCTGGGCGTTCCGCAGCTTAAAATCGTGGACGGAGAAGCCCCCGCGGCCCTACAAGATTTGCCGCAGCCCGATGCCATTTTTATCGGTGGTGGCGTAACGGTCGATCGGCTCCTCGAAGTCTGCTGGACTGCGCTGCGTCCGGGAGGGCGATTGGTGGTGAATGCGGTGACGATCGAGAGTGAACAAATCGTTTTGCAATCTCAACAGCTCTATGGCGGCGATTTGATGCGGATTGGCATTCAGCGAGTCGCCCCGATCGGGTCATTCTCCGGCTGGAAACCTCTGATTCCCGTGACTCAATGGAAGGCGATTAAACCCTTAATCCCTTAATCAAGCGAAATTGCGAAGTTGCAGCAAACCGTCTAAACACGCTGCGGCGATCGGGTGCTTAGGGTCGAGGGCCTGAGCCGTTTTCCAATCGTCGATCGCCCGATCAAACTTTCCTTGCAGCGCCCACAGTTGTCCAGCTAAGGCATGAAATTCGGCTTGCTGGTGATGGAGCGCGATCGCTTGATCATTTTCGGCGATCGCCTCTGCATATTGTCCCGCTTCGAGGTATTGAATCGCTTGCTGGTAGTGCCAAACCGCTTGATCTCGCAGCCGAATCAGGGGAGATAGATCGACCCCACACCGACGACAAAGCACCGCAGAAGGACGATAACTGGCATGACATACGGGGCATTTCATCCGTTATGAATCCGAATTAGTGCTGATGTAGTAGAGAAAATCTTCTAGCTCTTCTTGAAGATTGGGGATAGCAATATCATAATCGTTGACGATCGCGGTTTGAAGTTGCTCAATCAGCGTTTTTAATTCTTCGGTTTGGTCTTCGTCTAGCGTTGTTAGAGTTTTTTGGGCACGACCCAGAAGATCTGCTAAATCTGGTGAAATCGAGTCAGCGATCGCTTCAAAATCTGTGACCTCTCGCGCTTGAGTGACGATAGTTTCATCACTTTTAAACAATGCGTCTAGATCTTCTCTAGCCTGATTTAGCTCGTGACTAGAAAGCCGATGCACCGCAGCATTGTTCACGACTAAGCTATTTTGCTGCCCCTTACCTTTTTCGGTGGCGGTGACAGTGAGAATGCCGTTGATGTCAAAGTCAAAATGCACCTCGACTTCAAGACTTCCGGCGGGCTGGGGCGGCAAGCCTTCCACCATAAAAGCCCCAAGGGGAACGTTTTCTTCGCGATCGTATTCTCGCCCTGAAACACTTCGATCTCAACCGAGGTTTGGCGATCAGATGCCGTTGAGTAAACCTGAGAACGCGACACCGGAACCACACTGTTGCGAGGAATAATTACGCTAAAAAACCCTGGCATCATGCCCATGGGCGTAGTGATGGCGGCGGCAACGCCTAACGAGTGAGGGCTGACATCCACCAAAATTGCATCGACATCTTCTCCCACCCGCACCCCAGCTTGAATGGCTGCCCCCAACGCTACACACAGATCGGGCTGCACGCCATCTGTAGGCGCTTGTTCTAGATGTTCTTCAATCATCTGCTGCACGAGAGGAATGCGCGTCGAGCCGCCGACCAGAATCACCCGATCGAGGGCTTCAGCCTCCAGCTTGGCATCCGAAAGGGCCCGATCAATTGCGTCCAACGTCTCATCAATCAGTGGACGGATCAGCGCTTCAAAATCAGTGCGGGCAATCTCTGTTTCCAAGTGCAAAGCAGTCTGACCTTGGCTGCTCAAAAACGCCTCTCTGACGGTTGTAAAGGCATGGGCGCTAAGGTCAATTTTGACCTGCTCTGCCGCCCGCAGCAGTCGAGCTTGTGGAATGGCATCTTGGGGCACCTCGACCCCGTGAGCCTGCCGAAATCGGTCGATCAGGTGCAGTTGCAGCAGCCGATCAAAGTCATCGCCGCCCAGACGATTGTTGCCGTGGCTAGCCAGCACTTCTGTGACATCGCCCGTGATTTCGACCACTGACACATCAAAGGTGCCGCCCCCTAGATCGTAGACTAAAACTCGTTCGGTCTCCTCCGATCGCACGTCATAGGCGAGAGCGGCAGCGGTCGGCTCGTTGATAATTTGCAGCACCTCTAAGCCCGCAATTTCGCCTGCCAGCTTAGTAGCTTGACGTTGAGCATCGGTGAAATAGGCCGGAACCGTGATCACCGCCTGAGTCACATCTGCCCCTAAAGCCACTTCTGCTCGCTGTTTGAGAGCGCGGAGCAGAATGGCAGAGATTTCGTGGGGCAAATACTCATAAGTTTCCTCCGCCGAGATTTGCAGCGTGGTTTTGTGGTCTGTGCCCATCCAGCGTTTGATCGATTTGACGGTGCGATCGGGGGCTGCCGCATATTGACGCAAAGCCTCGCGCCCGACCAGCAGCTTGCCAGTGTCGCTAAATCCGACGCAAGAGGGCAGCAGTAAGTCTCCGTCTGTTCCGGCTAAGATTCTCGCTTGTCCGTTTTCGACGATCGCCACTTCAGAATTGGTGGTTCCTAAATCAATGCCAACGGTTTTGCCCATTGTGGTTATTCCTTGCTCACAGCTACCATTACTTGTGCTTCTCTCAAGACCTGATCTTGCCACCAATAGCCCCGCACAATCTCTTGAATGACGGTGTTTTCAGGGGCAGTGTCGCTTTCTTGTCGCCCGATCGCATACATATAGGCTGGATCAAAGGGCTTTCCTAGGGTCACGATCGGCACGACTTGTTTTTGCTTGAGCAAATCGAGCAGCGATCTCCGAATCACCTCCACCCCCTGCTGATGACTGAGCAACCCTTTGTTGAAATCACGCGAGTCAGCCTTGGGTCTAGAAAAGAGTTTTTCTAAAAAATTTGTCGATGCAGGCGGCGTTGGCATAGAGGCTGAAATCTGCGATCGTCCATATTCACAAGCTTGATCGAGAGCATCCATCATTTTTAATAAATCTTGGAATAATCTTTTCTGCTCTGAGTGATAGCTTTGATTGTCCGATTTTGTGTTTGAAAGTTCTTCTAGCCGTTGTTGAAGCTGTGCATTTTGCAATCGCTCAGTTTCTAAAGCTTGTTGCAAAGATGCGTGGGCTGCTTGTGATAATTTGTTCTGCTGTTTAACTTCGTGGCGGAGTGCAATCCATTCACTGACCATCTGATAGGGATCAAACAGTTCTGCCCGATCGGGTGCTTTGCCCAGATATTCGAGCGGGTTGGGCGTTGCCTGAAGCGAGTCGAGGAGCTTTTCGACTAGGGCTTGACGATCGCGGGGCAAAGTTTCTTCAGAATCGGGCATAAATCTTCCTCAAAATGTAGCGCGAATCAGGTCATCTAACCGAACGTCGAGTTGAGCCATCACTTGCTCTCGAAGCTGATTTAGCGGCTCTGGGTCGATCGGGGCTTCTAAAGGCCGGAGCTTGAAGAAATCTTCTGACTGACTCGCTGCCCCAGTGCGAATCGCTTCATAGGCGGTGCGAATCGCTTTAAAGTCTTCGGGATGGGTGTGAGCGGGAAACTCTCGCAGTTTGGCGTGATAAGCGGCTTTGACTTCGGCAGGGGTAGCCGTGGGAGAAAGACCTAAGCGATCGTGACTGGAAGTCATAGGGTTGCACTCTAACGACGAATCTCACAAATCTCGAAAACTGCGTTTGCGCTTCTTCGAGGGGTCTCCAAAAATGGCATCAAAATCAAAGCGATCGTCCGCTTCAAAGTCAGCATCGGGCAGATCATTGATCATTTCTTGCTTCAGTTCGGGCATCATGCGATCGAGATCGACTTGGGGAATTTTGCCGCCCGCCATATTGCGAATCAAGGCTTCAAGCATCGCTTCCATCCCGCCTATGTCGAGAGAGTCTAGCTGCTCAGGGTTTGGCAAAATTCTCTGCGTTTCTTGGGTGACTAAAAAGGCTTGCTCGGCGCGAAACGCTTGCAGGGCTTTGGCATCTTGAAGCCGACGAGCGAGTTCAAACCCCTGCTGCTTTAGATCGTCATAGGGTTTGGTGTGGGGTGCAAACGTGGTGGCCTTGGCCAACAACAAAAGCGGATTTTGAGGCTCGCGTGTCAGGGCTTGATCGAGGAACGATCGCAAAATTGCCGTCTGAGCAAAAAGCCGCACTTGCAGTTGAATCGTGGCTAACGCCGTTCCTGGCTGGGGCATCGCCGCTAAATAGAACTGTATGGGAAACTCAAGTCTCTGGGGGTTATTGCCTTCTCTGACGGTTAAGACGACGAGATGCGCGACTCTCGCTTCGGGATAATCTTGTTTGACATTCGCAATTCTCAGCATATAGTCCGAGACTAGGGAGGTAATTCCTTTTTCGCGCTTGGCAAATAATTGAATAGAAAGCGCGATCGCTTCTAAAACTGGAATTTGATCCTGCACAGACAATCCTTGCAGCAGGGTCTCCCATTGCTCGATCGCCGTGGCTTGATCGAGCGAAATTTTTCCACTCGAAATGAGATCTCCTTGGGTCGATTCTACAAAGATCTGACAGGCGCGCACCGCCGGATCGGAGGCACTGGCACTCTGAACCATGCGACGATAAAACGGATATCTCCGAGTTGAGAGAGCCTCAACCCAAGGGGCAAGCTCGATCTCCGTTTCAGCATTCAGATCGCCAAAGAATTTTCCATAGCGGCGACGAGCGTCATTGACCGCGTTTGTGTTTCCTAACTGTCGCCAACAGTTGAGCAATGCGTCATAGACTTCTTCATAGCGACAACCGCCTTCGATCGCTTGCGTTAATAACTCGATCGCGTCTTGTGTATTTTGATCATCTGCTGCTAATAATCCCCGTCGCCCCAACACTTCCGGCGAAGTCGAACAAATGCGTTCGGCTTGCTGCACTTCTCCGATCGCCGCTCGGATTTTTCCCATCGAGATCCAAGCATCAGCGAGACGACAGTGAGCGTGTGCTAGTGTCAACTTTAGGCGTTCTTCTGTCCAATCGTTTGGGTGTTTCTTTGCATCTTGTTCAATCCATTTCACGATTCGAGTCGCCAACCGTTGTCGTTCTGGCCCTGCATCGTTGATCTCCAGCGCTTCTAGGGCGTTAACCGCAAGCTGAGGATCTAAGGATGACTCATTGAGCAACGGTTGCCAGAGTTGGGCAGCGCACTCGATTTCATCTTGGTTAAAGGCTTGTTGCCCAGCCAGAGCGAGGAGCGGCGATCGCAGGGTGGCCAGTTCAGGAAAGCGTTTGGACGGCCCCATTTTTAGCAAGGCGTGTCCTGCGTCGTGATAGTTGCCTCCGTCAATTAGCTGCCCGATCGCCAAAACATTGATCAAGTCTTGAGTTGCTTGATCGGACTGTCTAAAGAGAGTAGGCTGGATCTCTCCGGTTTTTGCCTGCTGAAACGTCGCTAACTGCGTCAAAATCGGATGACTGAGAAACTGGGGCTTACCCAAAAATCCGCCCCATGGCAGTGAAGTGGCGAGTCCTAATTTGGCGGCGGCGGACTTCCAGTCTCCGATCGCTTGCTGCGCGTAGACGACCCAGGCATCCGGCAAATCTCCCGGCGTGACCGGACGCTTGATTTTCTGAAACGAGATCAAAGCAGTCTCCGGTTCACCCTTTTTGAGGGCTAACACTCCTCGCACCCAGTGAAGCTGGGCGGCGCTAAACCGCTTAGATTGTTTTGCGATTAACTGCTCCACCGTTTGAGAGTCGCCCTTGAGCAACAAAAGCTTTAAGTAGCAGATGGCAAATTCTTTGGGCAGCGTCCCTTGTTCAAACGCTGAGCGAATCAGATCTAAGGCAGCCTCTAACCGATCGAGAGACACCAGACATTTTGCTAACCAGTAGTGCGCTTCGCCGTCCAACCCTAAAGTCAGCGCTTGCCGGAATGAGCTTTCTGCTTGTTTAAAGTCTGCTTTTTGAAATTCTTGCTGGCCCCGCAGTGACCAAATCTCGGCTTCTGTCGGTTTAAACTGGGCATCGGGCTGGGCGCGTCGAGCTTTTTTGATCGCTTCGATCGCTTGGCGATATTTTTTTTGGGTCAGCAGCGATCGCAGTTGTGCTTGAAACGCCTCTTCCCCATTGCCAACAGCCGCATTTGGCTGATTTGAGCTAGACCGATGTTTTACCACAGGGGTTGTCTCCATGATTGAATGCCAGAACTAGGGGTTTCACCTGATGAGAGTCCTTGGAATCAGTCATTCTCAGCCTATCTCAATCTTGCTGCTGTGGCTAAATTTTTCAATCTTTTAAAGATCACACGCCTTGAAATTGACTCCATTCTCTCAACAAACTCGCCAACCCGTCCTGTGCGAAGCGGTTTGTTTGTCTGGCTGGAATCGATCGCTCAATCCCGGTTATTTCTAACGAGAGATTTTTAGGACATTTAATGACCCTCATGCGATCGCTGGATGATCATGCTGTAGCGCGAGTTCATCAAACGCGAAAATCCCGTAACCCCTTTGAAATATGGGCTACAGGATATTCTGTTTCATCTTAAAAAATGGCTCAAGCGGGATTTGAACCTGCGACCTTGGGCTTATGAGTCCATAAACCTGACTGCTGAAAGCTTTGATGCGTTTGGCTTTCAGTAATTGAGTTATAAAACTTGACTAAAGTGTGACTAATTTAAGCACTTCATTCTATTTATCTGAACAGAGATAAAACTAGTCTAATGCTCGTTAGCACTGACCTACTCTGCCGCTTTTTTGGCTCGAATTTCTGCCGCCGTTTCTTCTAGGGCTACGGCTGTCTCTAATTTATCCATTTGTAGCTGTGCCAGCACGAGCCGCAAAAATTCCTTAGTGGTTTGAACTAGCGATAAATTCAGGTTGCTCGTCATCGTCGTCTTATAAACTCGGTTGATTTTGTCAGATAGGACTCGACATCCTCTAGCCGTTTGTTCAACTCCCCAATCTCGCCGCGAGTCCGGTTAGTGAAGTGTTCGATCCTTTCTTTAAACCCATTAAACCCGGCCTCATGTAGATCGTTGAGATTTTCCAACCGGATGTCTTGTTTTTCCAGATTATGGCGCATTCCTGAAACCGCCATGGACATCAGCCAGACACGATGCAACAGACCAGCCCCAAAAGAGAGCACGGTGATCGTAAACAGAATCGACTCATTTTTATTCACGGTGACCTTAGATGATTCAAAAAAGCGCGGGACTGACCCCGCGCCTGGTGCTTCAGGAGAACTGATTTAACTCAAGGGCTTTCAGCCCAGTAGCTCGGTCATGACGGCTTTACCGAGGGGATCTGCTTTATCCCAGATTCCGGCGATCGCTCCCACCCAAGAGATAGGAATATCGATCGAGCCGCCAGGGGTGAGGCGGTGATAGTCAGCAGACGTTGCTGTTTCACCGAAATTGATCGACAGCGAGGCAATGGTAGATCGATTGATGATCGTGCCCCCCACGCGGCGTAACTCAGCAGGCATCAACACAACAGACGTAGTGCTGACCCCTTTGTCAGTGTCTCGTGACGTGGCTGCACGAGCGACGGGATTTGTAATGACAGGCATTTGAGACTCTCCAGAGAAGTTAGCGAGTTGATGAAGGAGTGCATCAGGAATCAATCCGATATACTCCCACACCTGTAAGCGCCCCACTGGTAGCCATGGCACGGGCTGCCAATAAAGCGAATAGGTGGGTGCTAAATCCGTTGGAAACAAATAGTAGCGAGACTCAAACGGCACGGTCTTCTCAGCCGCTCTAATCCCATCCGACACCTGCTGAATCGTTCCCGCCTTATACCAAGTCGATTTGAGATTTTTGAAAACTACATCAACCCGCACGAGTTGAGAAGTGAGGTCACGGCAGAGGATTAGGGGAGACCGATCGCCCCTAATCCCATAGAGCCGGGTGCCGCGTAGCCGCCATTCAGTTGGGTCAAGCATTGATTGGGCTACTCAGCGATGATCGTTACTTCTTCTTAGGAGCCGCTTTCGGGGTGATTTTCTTGCCAATCTGGACGGCTTTACCGTTCGGGAATTTCACCTTTTGGATTTTAGAGCCTCCACCCGTGAGAATAGACGCTCCTCTAGCGAGTGAAATCCCGGTTGGTAGGGTGATCCGATGCCAGACTTCCCCTTGTTTGTTGTCGGTTTCACCTGCATAAACCATGATGTAGCGAGAGGAGACGTTGGTCAGATTTTGGCTGTTAACCAGTCTCAAGCGCCCCTTTTTGTCTTTCTTGGTTTTCACTCCTGCACTCGCAGGGGCTTTGGCAATCTTCAAGCCGCAGGCATCCATCGTGCTTTTAGGAATCGTTGAAAAGGGGTTGTGCTTAACCTTCTTCTTCTCACGAGTCACCGTGATCGTTCCCCATCCAAAAAGCTGTCTCGGACCTCTAGCTCTATGCTTCTTTGCTGCTGCTGTTTCAGCCATGATTTATACCTCCTATAGGTTTCTTCCTGATTTAGAGGTAGTCGAGCGCGGCGATCGTCACCAGTCCGCTAGAACTGATGGTTTGCACGATCGGAAGAGCAGCCGTCACGGTGATGGTGCCATTTTCGCTAGAGGATTCAACCTGGATGAAATTAGGCTGATCTTCTAAGGGTTGAATCGCTTTCTCAGCCGCACTCAAAATCTGAGCAATTTGAGCAACCGCCGCCATGCGAGAAGTAGCCGTGACATCGCCACCAGCAGTAAAGGCCGCATAGGTGCCACCCAGATAGTCTTTAGGCAGATATTTCACGCCACCATCAGATAGCTGTGAAACATCAACGGGTAAGGTAGCCGCGATGTTAGCGGTGCCGTCGTCACTCGAAAATGTGATGCTGACGTTGTTTTTAGGAGTGATTCCGGGGTTTGCGCCGTTCCGAGCTTTCTCAGCAGAATCGAGAAATAGAGCAGGCTTCGAGAAGGGCACCTGGGAGGGTGGTTGATTTGAGGCTAGAGCCAGTGACGCTGATTGCAGACATAGGTGAATGAGAGGTAGTTTTTGCTACTCACAACCCTACGCAACCGATACTCAGAAGTGCCAAGGGTAACCCCGGTTTATTTTCTTCGCTCTAAGAGCGAAGACATAATTACGGAGGTTTCCTGTGTTGCTGAGGCAAATTGATCCGATCGTGGGCTTCATTAAAATTACTGACTATTTGCTGCGGAGATTAATTGACCAGTCAGGCCTCATGTTGGCTTGACCCTTAGAGTAGTAATCGGCTCTAACGGGTGTCACTTTGCATTCTTTGAGATCAGCCGTGGGGTCTTCCACAATGCGCGGTTTAATCGCCTTGCCTTTTTTGGTGCGGAACTCGACCGGAATGTGAATTTTCAACCGATTTAAGATGCGTTTACATTCGGTTGATGTGGCGGCATTGACCCCAAGCTTTGACCCATCCGTTAGCCGTAGGGTGCCGAACCAGTTGCCCTTGTTATAAGAGGGAATCGCGGGTCTAGACCCCTTGCCCTTGTTGTAATGAGGGATGGATAGATTCCATCGCGAGCCGCCTAGCTTGCCTGATGAAAACTGCTCGGCAAAAATAATCACAAGCTGAGGGATGTCTGCCCCGCGCCGAGCTTGCCACCACTCAGGGACGGAGGCGATCGCTTTCACATCGCCACACTGCTCAGACTCTAGGGCAAAAATCCGACTGTAGAGCAACCTATAGGCATCCGCTTCACTCGCTAGCACCTTCACCAGCTTCTCTTCAAAGTCAATCTCATTTTTTGTCGTGCCGTCAGCACCCGCTTTAGAGCACGATTTAAACACCTTGACCTTAATTTCAGTCTGCTTAGAGTTAGCATCCGTTTTATCGTGCAAGCCTTGCATACAGGGGTCTTTACACTTTTCGGGTGTCGGGGTGTCGGGTTTTGGGTCAGGGTCTTTTGTGGGAGTCAGCCCGGTCTCTGTGTCTAGCCGAGTCTCTGTGGGCGGTTTGGTCGTTGTAGGCGATGGAGGCGATTTAGTGCGGGTGTCTGGCAACGGAGACAGTGAGGTGTCTGGTAGCGGAGCGGGAGAAGTGGGACTGGGCACCGGATCACCGTTGATTGTGACCTGCGGCCCATCGGTCGGAGCCGGGAATCTCTCGTTGAGCTTTTCTTTGATGCGATCTACTTTCTCTCTCAGGCGATCGCCTAGGGTTGTGTCGGGGTAGGGGTCGGTCGGGTTAGTGGGGTCTGGGGAGGGTGGATCGAGCGGGAAGGGGTAAGGCTGTGGCTGCGGCGTTCCGTCTGGGGCTGGAAATGGATTTTCCCACGGGTCGGGGGCGGGCTGTGGGCTGCGTGCGTCTTGCCGCTCTTGTTCTGGATCGGGTGCGTCTTGTCTGTCTTGCTCGTCTTGCCGGGCCCGATCGTTATTCAAATCCCGTTGGGGCTTGAAGTCTTCGTCTGTGAAGATGGGAGGGTAGCCGGGGTCAGGGGTGGTGCCGGGTGGTAGCAGCGCGGGCAAGTCGTAGGAGGGAGGAGAATATGTCGGATCGCGTTGGATGGTGTCAGGCTCGCAAGTGCTGCTACCCCTGATGACCTGATAACCATCGGTGTTATTCCCTTGCAGGTTATCCCAGTAGATGATGGCATAGGTGTTTTTTTCAGGACTGGAGAAAACGTAGTTCCCGCCGGGGTTATCTTGCTTGATCTCCCCTAGCGAATATTCGCCGTGGGGTGCGGCGATCTGCACTACTCGCTTGTTGTTGGGTGAGTAGAACTTTAACCCTCTCCACTCAGAGACATAGCGAACAGGTTTAGGTCTACCGTCCTCATTTTGGGGGTCGGTTCTAGGGTGCTTTCTATAGGGGTTGGGGAATAAGTTTAGAAGGTCAGATAATCTATCGCTAGGGTGACTTAGAGAGTTGCCTAAATTCCTCAGAGCGTCACTGATACCTCTGCCTAACCTTTCAATGTCAGAATTGCCTGGATTGTAACCAGGAAAGTTAGGTCTACCGTTTGAATTCAGAAAATCGAGGGCGATGGACGTTGCCGCTGCTTCCGATATATCAAAACCTAAGCCGCCGCCGCTCATGCCAACACCGCTAAATTTAAATCCGCTTTTAGTTGCGCTGGGTAATGATGCTTTTGGGAGTTGAGGCCCGATCGGGCCTTGAGTTCTTGCTAATGGTGATTTTGAAGCGTTAGGAACGTGTACCATTTCCCCATTTTTTGTGGGATTGATGGGAAGTGGTGCGGGCGCTGGTAGCGTACTATTTCTTAATTTTGCGGAGCTATCAAAATCATTTTCGCCGGGTGGTCTACCAGGGGCAATATCGAGTTTAGGAGCGGTTCGATTAACGTACTCTTCTCGTTGGTATTTTCTCAGGGCATCATAAACTTCTTTTGACTTAGCATCTTGTTCTCTATGCCGTTGTTTGATACTTTCTAATCCCGCTCGATACTCATCAGACCGTTGTTGTGCTTGTTGCCGAAGTTCAGCATTCCGTCTCTGCTGTGCTTCTCTCTGCGGTCGCTCGGCTTCTATTTGATCTGATAGAGCTTTCGCTCTTGCTCGTGCAGTCTGTTCTTGTGCTGCTTGAACTCGTGCTCTTGCTTCAGCGCTTCGTCTAGCACTTTCCTGTGCTGCATTAATTTGCGAGGGTGTAGGTTCGTAGGCGGGTTTTTCGTAATGAAATCCGTCACCAAAGCGATAATTAGCCATCTGTAGCGATTCCCTTATCGTTTAAGTAACAACAACGTTGTCTCTAACTCGTCTCCAGTTCGCACCATCAGAGAAGGCGATCGTCTTGCCTCCAGACTCGTTAGAGAGATAGACGATCGCACCCTCACAGCTAGCGGGATTAGGCAGAGTAGAGAGGGTGAACCTGCCCAACTGAACAAACCCCTCGACGGCTAGGTTGCCTTCGCCGGGTGAGGGGGGTGAAGTGAAGGTGAGGTTAGGTGTTTCCTTGCTAACTCTCAGCCCTCCAAACACATTGACCTTTTGCACATTGCCATCAATAGCAAACACCATTTTAGAGGTTCGCTCGTTAACAATGGCGTAGCTATATCCATTAGTCTGTCCATTGCTCAATAGGACGCTATCTGAGAAGATAGACCATGCCCAAGTTGAATCATGATAGAGCGCTATACCCGGACTCCCAGAGTGTTCAACTGCTAGCCGTGCATAGTATTGAGCAGACGAACTAAATCTACTAATCTCATTGTTAGTATTGGCAACACTAACCCGTGTAAACTTTCCCGTGTTAGGTGTTGTTTTTCCTATCTCACCGGGTGTCTCCCAGTTGATAGCCTGAGTGTAAGTGTCATGTTTATCGTAGGCATACAACGGCATTAGGTTAGCTCTCTAACATATGCGCTACCGTTGACTGCATCCCAGATACCTGAGATTGCGGTGAGCATTCCAAACGGCACTTCGTAGTAACCCATTGGAGGAATAGCCACAGCACAATCTAGAATTGTTGCAGCGCTGTCAAAGTCGATAAACAGTGTGGCAGTGCTGCGATTATAGATAGTGGCACCTTTGCGATTATCGTTTGCTGCTAACAGCGATACGCTTGTGGTTGAGCTAGCGATCGTTGCAGAGACGGAATTCTTGGGCGGCTGAACGGTGGGATTGGATTGAAATAATGGCATGGTGAGTAAGGTTGTGAGTTGGTTTGAGATGAGGTCGATCTGCGATTGTTGAGTTTGAATTGCCTGAACAACTGCGCTTAAATCTGGGTTGATTGTGATAGGTTCAACATCTAAAGTAGAGATGCTAATCTTGAGTTTTTGGAGCGATTTAAGCGCGAGTTTTCTGCTTTGTGGACTGACTAATAGCGGCACTGGTAGGGATAAAATCACCGGGCTTCTATCCGTTGAAATGTTGATCGGTTCCCCGATCGTCAGATTTCCATCCCCTTGAGTGACTTCTAAAAATCCCTCGGTTGCCGGGTTGAAATCAAACTTAAACCAAGTCTTAGCCGTCGTATCAGTCCACTTGCGCTGTGAGGCGATCGTGATGCTTTTGCCTAACTGTGTCCAGTTCATTGCATCAGGTGGTGTAGGCGTTGCCCGTCAACGTAGCGGAGCCGGGAACCTCTTTAGCACTCATCCACGGTTTGACCCCACTGCTGAGAAGGGCTGAATCGACTTCGATAATGGCGCGGGCCACAAAGAGAATCCGTCCTTCTGGGTTGGGTTTCCAATCCCATGAGGCCACGGGCATGGTGAAGTTAGATTCTTCTAGCCAAGTCGTGCGCGGGTTGACATCGCGGTAATACATCATCAGGCGCATGATTTCCTGTTCGGTGGTGGCGATCGCGCTGGGTCTAGTGGGTAAAGCTGACATAGTGATTCAGGGCTGACTGTTCATCTCTAAACATTCCCACTAGTAACGGTTTATACCGGGTTAATGGCGATAACTTGCCAGACAAAAGCCCCTCTTAGACCGATCTAAGAGGGGCTTTTGTGAGAATGAAGCGATCTACGCTGCAAGTTCGCTTTCTGATTGCCAGTTTTCATCACTATCGCTGGTAGGTGGTTCACCCTCGACTACCAGGTAGCTCCATGAATACTTTTCGCGCTGGATGCCGATGATGTAGCCAACGGTGCGATCAACCGTGACTTTCTGCCCCAAGTGATATTTAGCAGGCATGAAAGGGATGACTGAGTTATCAATTTTGATTTCGTCGATCATGATTGTCTCCTTAAGCGTGTTAAAGCCCCTACCAGAAAGATCTGATAGGGGCTTTTTTAAGGTTCCCAAGTTGTGAAGAAAGGACGATCTACCCTCCATTTCTCCGTTCTCGCATCTCTTCAATTAAGTCTCTGATGGCGTTCTGATTGGTTTGAGCTAAAACAGAGGCGGTTTCTGCTGCTTGTGCGGCGTTCCTGGATGACTCTACTGAGTCGCTAACGGTGCGTGACATTTCTGCAATGGTGCGGGTCAGTTCACCGACGATGCCCACAAATTGACGGACGGTTTCTTGTTGCTGATGTGCGGTGCGAGATTGCTCTTGAGCAACTGATTTGAGTTCTCGCAGTTCTGATAGGGTGTTTTCGTGCTGACGTTGCTGTATCTCAAAACTTGTTTCAAGGTTTTCGGCAATTCGATCCATTCGTGCGTTGAATGACTCTTGCGATTGACCTAATAAGGATTCAATACGATCGCTCAAGTTAGTCGGTTGATCGGGTGTGTCGGTCATAATGGTCTAGAAACAGCGATATTTTTAATCATAAGCCCCTCTCAGATCGGTCTAAGAGGGGCTTTTTGTGCGTTCCCAAGTTGTGAGAAAAGGACAATCGCTGTCTATTCGTTCACTACAATCAGTCGCTTACCAGATGGGAGCGTCTTTTTGAGATGAAACTGCACCATCGAAACCGGAACCCTTGCTTTCTTTGCGATCGCGGTAAGGGTCGTCTCAGTCTGCATGACTTCTGTTAGTCGGGTTAGGCTGTTCATGGCTTGTTTGCTGGATTTCTAGGGTTGCCTGGATCGAGTTCAGTTGGGAAGTAAAACTTCTGGTCATCCACTTCAAAGATAGCAGTGTTAAACCTTGTCGAATCACGCACCTCTGAAGCCTGCCTTCCATCGTTAGACCGGACATCAGAGCCGGCCTCGTACTCATCAAATCGCGCCGCATGATCAAGCGTTTCCTGCTTGCTGTGATTCGTGTACTGAATCCCTGAATTGGTGTCAGTAAAGCTTTCATCATCATCGGCTTGATTGCCAAAAAATACTCGCTCAAAAAAACCTGGCATTGTTTAACCTCACTTCTGTTGATACTGAACACCTTGAGAATCAAGCTCAAACTCAGCGATCGTGAATTTCTGATTCTGCTCGATTTCATACTCAGAGCCATCGATCTTGGCATCCATCCAAACCGGATCACCACCTGTTTCAAGCGCCCGTGATTCAGCTTCAACCGCATCTGTGATGTTGCCCACCTGGTAAGTGTGGTGAGATGCAGTGTCGCTAAAGTCTCCGTCTTTGTCATCAGATTCCATAATCCATGTTTCTCTAGGCATGACTACTTTCCCGCCTCCACACCGACAGCTTGAGCACCCTGGTAACGGACAGCGATAAACTCCCCGTCGGGTTGCTCAAACCAATCCAGGTCGGCACTGATATAGGAGGGAGCGCCGAACCGGGAACGCATCGCTTTAGTGGATTGTGGCCAGGCTAGGTTATGCAGCGCATCGACTTGCCCGGCGGTGAGTGAGCCAAAACTGCTGTAGGGTTTAGCGCCGTGAGTCAGGGGAGCGTTGTTGGGGACATCTGGGTACCGAGTCTCAGGCGGTCGATCGCCCGCTAACCCGTTGACGGCATTCTTGAAAAGGTCTCCGAAATCGTCGTAGGTCATGGCGATCGCTGCGGGTGCCGCAATCGTGATCGTTGCAGCGACGATCGCACCGAGCGATCGTCTGTGTGATGAAAGATTCATAATGTAAGTGCCTCTGTTTGGGGTAGAGCCGGGGTGAAGTTGGAAGCTGTGCCCCGGCTAAGAATTTGATCTAAATAGTGTGGGGTTAATGACCTCCTTTCTTAAGTGAGCGCTGAAGTGTGATTGTGGTCACGCCTCAGCGCTTTCGTTTGAGTAGGGAGCAAGACTGTTAGGAATGTCTTGCCAGGTAAGGGATGCCTCTTTTAGCAACTCATCCATAGCCTTGACTTGCGCGATGGTAAAAGTCGCCTCATAGACACCCCTTTCCCATCGGCTCACAACGTTTTGGTCTGAGCCAATCCTTTCTGCAAACTGCCTTTGAGTCAGTTTGAGCAACTGGCGGATTGTTTTTAAAGGGGACACGCCTTCCTCCCACGGGTTGTTTTTTTCTGAATCCATAGTATCTTGAAATAGGCGATTCGTCTAGATGATTCACCTAGATGAATCGCCTGTTCTGTACTGAACATCCACACGGGGCAGATTTGCCGTCCTCCCCGTGTGGCTAAAACCAATGATCCACCGGAATCACCCATCTGAGGAACCCAACCCCTCAGACCCCTTACCGTGATTCCCTCTCCCACCCGGAGGCTTATCGATGACCCAAGACGAAATGACCGTTTTAGAAGCAGACCATCAAGACCACGACGAACTCAAAGACAGAATCGTCACTCTCTTTGAGCAACTCCCGCCCGATCGACAAGAAGCCCTGCTAGACGAGCTACAGCAAATCTTTGACCTCTGCGTTGAAGAGTCAGAAGAAGAAGACCAAATGCCCTACTGACACAAAAAAGCGATCGCGCTGCCGTCTGGGGAGTGCGAACAGCCTCGCTGCACGGGACGTGTGCGCCGAAATGACTTTTGTTTTTTACCGATCGGAGATTTCTATGCCACTAAGCAACTTTCAGAGGTTTTTCAGGGTAAGCGATCGGCTCAGGCAGAGGCTTTCCTTCCTCCTGAAACATCTCGATAAACGTTTCCAACACCTCACGCCCGTTTTTAGCCGCCTCTTCATAGGTCTTACCGTGCGTTACAAACTGCTGCCACGGAAACTCAGGCAAATGAACCAGGTAGAGATCATCCTCATCCGACCACTGGATGACCATGCTGTAGCGCGATTTCATACCTCATCCTCCTGTTGGCTCTCTAACTCCTTCAGCTTCATCAGCACCCGATCAACCTCTTTCTCAAGATATCTCGGTGCGTCATCTCCATCCTTACCAGGGATACACAACGCCTCACCCGGCAACAGGGGATGTTTCCAAAAACTATGACTACCCTTCCCTCGATCCGGCTGGTAGACATACCCCGCTTTCTTCACGAGTTTTTTCAACTCCCTAACCTTCTTAGGCATCGTCACTCACCATGCTCAATGCGGTCAGCCAGCACCCGCAGCGCTAACGCTTTTGCATTGGCGATCGCCTCTTCCTTCGTCTGCCCATAAGCCAGCACACCCGGTAAGTCTGTAACCTCACCGATCCACCGTTGGTCATCTTCCTGCTCAAGCTCAATGTTGAACATCACTCAACCTCTTTTACTCAATCCATTATCCCAACAAAAAGCGATCGCGCTGCCGTCTGGGGAGTGCGATCGCCTGTTCATTGATCAAATTCATCTAAGCAAAGGTTAACCCATGACCCAACTCACGGCGCAACTTCTGCTGCTCACCTCAGACCAAAAAGTCCAACTCATTCACGCCCTGACTGAGCAGATCAGCTATCCCTCTGCCCACAAGCCCCTGGGCTTTCACGTCGATCATCTGCCAGCGCCGCTAGAACCTCAGATCGCAACCATGTCACCTGAGCAAAAGAAAGCCCTGATTAGAACGATCGTCAATCACATTTAAAAGCCAAAGGGCAGACCGCTAGTTACGGACTGCCCCTTTTTAAGGCTAAAGGTTGCCTTTTCTTTCTCTTGTCCATAAAACCTTGACATCCCCATGAATCCTAGCGTAAAAACACCCAAAACCCAACCCCACCATAGACTGACCGTTAAAGATGTCATTCGAGACTATAAAGCCGGGTTGCTCACGACCAGGGGCGCAATTTTCTACCTGGTAGCCAGTGCCCGCAAACTTGGCAAAGTGGTGCGCCTCAGCATCAGTTGGGTTTGCGATCAACTGGGCATCAACAAAGCCAGTTATTACCGAGCGATCGGAAAACTTTCTGAGCAGCATCGCCTCGAAATTAGCGCCCCCGACGAAATGGAACTAAACGTTCCTATGTCAAACTCAGAGGGAGTTCCAGAATATGTTTTTTTGGAGGAATTGTCGCAAATTTGCGACTCAGATTCGCATAAGTGCGACAAAAATTCGCAAATTTGCGACTCAGATTCGCAGTTTTGCGACTCAGATTCGCACTTATGCGACAAAAATTCGCAAATTTGCGACAAAAAACCGCCAGAACCCGCATCCCATAACGGGTCTGGATCGCCTCTATCTCTACAGTCTTTACAATCTTTCTCTCTCTCTACAGAGATGATCGAGAGAGAGACAAAAATGCTGACGCAAAACAGGAGATCGAACCCGCCTATCGAGACTGGTTGATCTGGAAATCTGAGCAGCTCCCAGTCCGGCCCACCTTCTTAGAGCAGTGGGTCAAAAAGCAGGCACCGTTAGAAGCCAATCAGCAAGACTTTCTGATCAGCCAAAATCGTCAGGTTGAGACGGGTCAGGTTCCGGTGGCGGCGGCGGCACCCGATTTATTTGAAATTCGCGAAAGTTGCCAAAGAGCGATCGAGTTCGGCGATCGCACCTTTGTTTTAGAGCGACTGCAAGCGCTGCTCGCGGCCGGCTGGGCCGATTTAGTGAGGAATCTGATTACCGATAACCAGTGGCGCTTCTTGATCGACGGCAACCAAATCTTGGAGGAACGATAGATGAGCAACTTCATTGACGACATCATCGATCACAGCGATCGGATTTCTAAGCTCAAAATCGCCATCGGGGTGCTGACAGATTGGGAGCCAGAGGGCGACTGGCAAGATATGCCGCTCTACAAGAAGTGGAAAAAATCCCACTACTCTCTGCTATCGAGAGAATTTGACATCCTGACCACTGCCCTAAACCAGCGATGTCAGCAACTTGAGAGACAGGTGTACGTTAAAAAATACGTGCAGCCCAGTTTATTTGGGGGGTGTGATGAGCAGAACCTCTGATTGGGTGCCTACAGGCACGGTTTGTAATGAATTGGGTTTCACTGACGAGCATCTCTGGAAACTTCGGCGTGAAGGACTCCTAAAAGAGAAAATCCATTGGCGAAATATTGCCAGCCCGCAAGCTGCTAGACCGACCTACCGATGGCACCTCAAACGCTGTGAGGAGGCGTTAGAGATTCCCCCAGAGATGAGATAGGAGGCAACGGGCGATCGCTCCTCATCATGAGAGCCTCATACGCTCTCTGATGCACCTCCTCACTAATCCAAGCGTGATAGATCTCGCTGTGGACTCTGACGCTATGCCCCATCTGTTGCGCCGCTAGGCTAATGTCTAGCCCAAACTCCATCGACCTCACGGCCCAAGCGTGCCGCAAATTGTAGGGAGGAAAGGGCACCTCATAGCGCCTAAACTGGTGACTCACCCGATTACCCAAATCAGAGTTATTCTGACCCGTGACCCGTGGCAAGGTGCCCTCCCTTAAATTCCACTGCTCAAGCCACTCAGGGTAGAACGGATAAACCCGTCTCTGCCCTGTTTTAGTCGTTTCCTCAATTTGCAGCACCGGGAATTTATCCAGGTTGCACCGGAATACCTCATGGGGTCTAATTCCATAAGTGGCAATCAGACCATAGGCATACTGCCATTTAGGGTTAGGGATTTTCTCCCTCCATGCCGCGATCGTGCTATCTGGAGGTAAATCACGCGGCGTTACCTTGCTCGGTGAGTAATTCCCCTTCAGTGGCTTAAAATTGGCTTCTAGCCCCGCAAACACTGCGAGCCGTCCTAACACATCGACAAACCGCTTTCGATTCCTAGAATCTGGTTTAGTAGCAGTGATAGCGCTTGTTAGCAGTTGCAGAGTGATCGGTTCATCTGGAGGCAGACACGAAAAAGCCTGTAGATAGTCACCTTTCCAAGTCGTTACACTCTCAGGGGTCTGCTCACGACGATTGAAATAATCAATCTCATATCTCTGCACCCAATCAGCGATCGTCAGGGGTTTGATGATAGATGCCGTTAAATACGGTTGCCAAGAAAACTCACGACAATCGAGCAGCGCGCCGACTTTTCTCGCTTCTTGTTCTGCCAGTTTCAGACCAGCCGGGTTTGAATGGTAGCCAAGCGTCAAACGTTGCTGAGAGGGCTTTTCTCTATCTGAACCGGGTTTAGGGGGGAACGTCGATCGTAAATAAAGGCGATTGCCCTTTATCTCGATGCTCACACCCACGTTAGAAGCTTTCAATCGTCCGTTAGCCTGTGCAAGTCTGCCTTCAATCATGTGCCTAAAGTTTGCCTAAAAAGTAGGCAGGTATTAGAGGGTATTAAAGGGTGTTAGAGGGTATTGCACAAACGCGAAAATCCCGTAACCCCTTGAAATACGGGGCTACGGGATATTTTATTCCATCCTAAAAAATGGCTCAAGCGGGATTTGAACCTGCGACCTTGGGCTTATGAGTCCCCTGCTCTAACCACTGAGCTACTGAGCCAAACCTATTCAATGCAGCTCCTAGATTACCACAGATGCAGTCTGGAAATCTAGGTTGATTTCTAGAATACAAAAAGAGGAGCTTTGTGGCTCCTCTCTTGAAAGATGATTAAAAGAGAATCTATCCTCGGAACTGAGGCAGATGAGCAACTGGGTTAACAGCACCCTGACCTGGAAGATGAACTTCAAAGTGAGAGTGAGGCCCCGTACTAAAGCCTGTGCTGCCCATCTCAGCAATCTGCTGACCCTGAGCAACCGCTTGACCGACTCTTACCAGAACGCGGCTATTGTGACCATATAGCGTCACACTTCCATCGGCATGTTGCACCTCAACCAGGTTGCCATAGCCGCCATCATTCCAGCCTGCGGTAATGACTTTACCAGGGGCAGCAGAGACGATCGGGGTTCCGACTGGAGCCGCAATATCGATTCCTTTGTGCAGTCGTCCCCAGCGCCAGCCATACCCCGATGTCAGCATCCCTTTCGCAGGCCAGATGTAGCCATTAAACTTGCTGCCATTACCTGGCAGATATGCGTCTGGTTTGCCCAAAGGAGGCAGACTTGGCGAAACCATTTTGCCAACCGAAGAGCGCACTAGAGGGGCATAGGTTTCTGACCCGACTGGAGCCATCGCGACTAGCTGAGGCTTGTGCTTAGGGAACTCTGCACCATAAGCCGCTACCTTTGTTTGCGAAGCAGATGCATTTTTGCGATCGCTCCGCAAGCTTTGCAGCTCTGCCTGTAGACCCTCTAAATTGCGGCTGGGCTTAAACTCTGAGTTTACGCGATGAGCGTTTCTTAGAGATAATGAAGCCGGAACAGGAGCCTGAGCACGATCGGGGAGTTGATGCCTAGGCTGCAAGCTAACTGATTTCGATTGATATCGTTCGCGCAGCTTGACAATTTCAGACACTAAGCTGTTGACGTAGGGCTGACTATCTATCTGTCGATCGTTGACAGGGGCTTGATTGCCCTTAAAAGGCGACTGCCTGCCCGATCGAGCCGGGTTAAGCGCAAACTGAGAAGCGTCACCGCCAATTCCTAAGGGAATAGCCGTTTGGTTGTTGAGCAAAGTCGGCTCTGAGCTATTGGCAACCATCAAGCTGGGCACGGTCGGCAGCGACACTGAAGCAGCCGTTGCAGTTTCAGTGGGCGTGGCTGCCACCTGAGACGAAGAAGCCACTGGTTGAGCAGCCAATGCAGCTTGAGCTTGAGGAACCCTGATAAACTGGTTTACCTCAAGCAGATTGGGGTTTGTCAGTTGATTGATTTTGGCTAGCTCTGCGTAGGAAATGCCGTGATTTTGAGCGATCGCGGTCAGAGTATCGCCTGGGCTGATCTGATAGCTGACTAAACCTGCTGTCTCAGCCTTCGCCTGAAGGTCAACTTGAGCAGGCTTCAATACAGTTTTAGACTCCTCAGACTTCAACTCCGCCAGACTTAGCTTTAGACGATCCCGTTGTTGCTTCAGGTTTGCGACAGCAACATCTTGACGAGATTTGAGCAGTTGTTGAGCCTCGTGTGGCGCATAGGCGGTTGGCTCACCGGAAGCATTGATGGCAACAGGCTCGACTGGCGAGGTCACAGTTCCATCATTTAACTCGGATTTAGCGACGATCGCTGGGCTGACAGAAAATTGAGCAGACTGGACATCTCCAGGAACCTGCAAAACCTGCCCCACATAGAGCACAGCGTTAGGGCTTAGGTTGTTTTTGGTGGCGAGTTGATTGATATCAACCTTGTAAAACTTGGCAATCTTCCAAAGGGTCTGACCTTCTTGAACCGTGTGTTCAACCGTTTGAATGGTCGAGGCAGGGAGCACAGTAGGAAGAGCTTCAGGTGCAGTAGAGGTCACTGCAACATCGGGTGAATTAGAGACGGTCGGGAGAGTAGGCTCTGTTGCTACAGGCTCGGCGGCGATGGCAGAATCACCTTGCTGCGGGGCGAGTAGGCTATAAGCACCCATTGAGATGGCGGCAAGCCCGATCATAGCGGCGGAAGTGCGAACCCGGCGGTTTGCTTCAGAGAGCGTCTGCTTCGGCTGTTCGGCCAAGGCACCATCGTTGATGACCGAGAACGGAACAGGATTTGATTCTTCTTGCGGGAATGCTCGTTTCAAAAAACGACCTCCTAAATGACCAGCGTTTAACTGTCCTTGAGCCATTGAATTCACCATTTGTCAGTGATCATTGCTGCTCCGAAAAGCGATCGAGATCACATTCGGTAAATACACTTAGGCAAGATTACCCTGCTTTTTCGATTTAGACAAGTTCACATCTTTCAACAAAATTAAATGATGGACTCGACCCAAATCGATAACAGATTTTCCTAGCCAATGTCAACTTATCGTGACAGGGAACGGGTAGTCGTCCGATATCGACAAATCCAAACAGGAGTTTAACCTACTCTGCGGAGATTGCAACATGAGAGCGAAGACGACTAGCCAAAAATTCATATTCCGCGAGATTGATGAGCATTGGCTCAAAATCTCCAAGCCCATCATAGGGCGTTCGTCAAGTCAGCATTTATCAGCATAGGCTGACCTGAAGTTACGGCAAAGGTGGCGCAATTATCAACCGTAGGATCATGCAGGCAATCACCCCATTGTGGTGAAGATAAGCGCCTTAATCCAAGCTCATATAATCTCTCTAAAGCGCCTCTCTATCAGGGTTGTCAAGGATTAATCGGGCAAGTCATTTAGAATTAAAAGCACCGTCACAGCGCCGTTCAAAGGAGTTTTACATTCATATACAAATTTCTTATTAAACTGTTGCAATTTAGTAGTATGGATAACTTATCTGACCTGTTGTTTGACCTAGAGAAGTGCTCTCAGAGCGATCGGGCTGTTAAACCGGGCAGGTATCCCCGTTGCCAGCCCGACTTTATCGACCTTTAGATCCCAATATTTAGACCCTTATATATAGATGCAGGGCTGCTGTCTGAGTCAACGCTGTAAGTCTATGAGAGTCAAGGATTCAAGCTTTTCTGGAGGGCACTCTACTGGGAACGTTGATCGCACTCCTTTTTACTCTGCATACCCTAACTGGCGGCGGGCTTCAAACAGCCCAACAGCCGCACTGACAGAGAGATTTAGGCTGCGGACATTGGGCTGACTCATGGGAATGCGAACCACGGTAGAGCACAGAGACAACACCTCTAAAGGCAGCCCCTGAGTCTCGCTGCCAAATAGTAGCCAATCTCCATCGGCAAACTGAAACTGAAGATAACTACAGCTTCCAGATGTGCTAAAGCCAATCCAGCGCCCTTTTTGATGTTGATGAAATGTCTGAAAGTCTTGCAGAGAGGGATGATAATGCAGGTTGACATAGGGCCAATAGTCTAGCCCAGCGCGTTTAAGATAGCGATCGCTGATCTCAAACCCCAAGGGTCCGACTAGATGTAACTCGGTGTCAGTGGCCGCGCAGGTGCGAGCGATATTGCCCGTGTTGGGAGGAATCTGAGGATAGACAAGAACGACTCGGAGCATAGCGATCAAGATAGTTTTGCGCTCGGTGTAAGCTAGATCAGAAAATTGATGAAATCGCACGAATCATATCTTTTTTTAATTAGCAAGCGACTAGTGCCGATTGATTAGATATTTTAATTTATGAGTGGCATCAGACTTTAGATAGATTAAAAATTCTATTTCGTCAGATTTTAGTGACTTTAGGCAGGAAACCTCTGACTTAAAGCGGCCGCCGATCGAGTTTTTTGGCGTAGGATAATCCCTCAGATGGCTTAGGGTGATTAAACATCCCGATTAAGAGAAATCTTAGGTTGATCCCGTTAACGGATGACGTTGACGCGATCGAACACTCATCTCAGCCACTAACGTGAGACAAATCAGGCCCGATCGCTTCGGCTCCGCAATAGCCTGATGACCGCTCCCAGACAATCAAGGGTCAGTTGCCACTCTATAGACAACTGACCCTTATAAAATAATAATGCTCACCCTTCAGGTTTAGCGAAACATGCTGCTGACAGAAGTGTCTTCGTGAATCCGCCAAATCGTTTCACCCAGCAGATTAGCCACTGAGAGAACCGTGAGTTGGGGAAAGCGGTTTTCTTCGGCAACAGGTATCGTGTTGGTCACAATGACTTCTTCGAGGCAGCCGCTTGAGAGGCGCTCGATCGCAGGTGGAGAAAACACCGCATGAGTGGCACAAGCATAGACTTGCCGTGCTCCCTGTTCGCGCAAAATCTTGGCACCCTCGGTAATCGTGCCCGCCGTGTCAATCATGTCATCGACTAACACAGCAGTTTTGCCGCGCACATCTCCAATCACATTCATGACTTCTGCAACGTTGTGCGCCTGACGGCGCTTATCAATGATCGCTAGAGGCGCATCATTTAATTTTTTGGCAAACGCTCTCGCACGAGCGACCCCGCCCACATCGGGCGACACCACCACAATGTCAGGAAGCTGTTTGCTCGCTAGATAATTGATCAAAACAGGTGAGCCGTAAACATGATCGAGCGGAATATCAAAATAACCCTGAATCTGGGCAGCGTGCAGATCCATCGCTAGAATGCGACTTGCCCCTGCTTGAGTGATTAGGTTAGCCGCTAATTTTGCCGTGATTGACTCACGACCTGCGGTTTTACGATCGGCTCTCGCATAGCCATAATAAGGAATCACTGCTGTAATCTGCCGCGCCGAAGCCCGACGGCAGGCATCGACCATGATCATTAACTCCATTAAATGGTCGTTGACCGGGCGACAGGTGGGCTGAATTAAATAGACATCGCAGCCTCGAATCGATTCTTGAAGTTGAATATAAAGCTCCCCATCGGCAAACCGTTTTCGCACCATGGGGCCCAGATCCATCCCTAGGTAGCGTGCAACTTCTTGAGAGAGCGCAATATTTGCTGAACCAGAAAGTAGTCGAAGACGATTATTGTCAGGAACTGCTGGGAAAGCAGCAGGAGCAGTTAACGTTGCAGAACGGATCACATTTAGCCCTCGAACGCGTTCATCGCAATCTTATCACTGAGGATTATAAACGTCCTCCTGAATCTTGACAATTTTAAGTTTTTGTTATTAACAACAAGAAACTAAATAACCCTTGACAGAGACTGAATCTCCCCCGGAGCATTCGTTCTATTCACCGCCCGCGCCCGTTAACAAATGCCTAGAGTCATGGGCAAAACAGTCAGTCAGTTTGCAATAATCGAATCTAACTGGATTTAATATTTTCTACGATTATTAAATCTAGGCATCAACTGCAACCAAGATTTGTGATGACTCAATTATCAATAGTTAGCCCTAAAAATCGGCTATTTAACTAGCTTCGTTTAAGCTATCTTGAGATCCGGAAGAAAAGGAAATTATCTCGTATGACCCTAAAAGATATTATCACTGGCGACATTCAAGCGGCCATGAAGTCTAAAGACAAACTGCGGCTTGAAACCTTGCGGAGCATCAAAAAAGTGTTGTTAGAGAAAGAGGTGAGCGTTCGCCCATTGGGGCAATCTGATCTGACAGAAGCCCAAGAGACTGAAGTGTTGGTGCAAGTTGCAAAGCAGCGTCGAGACTCGATCGAGCAATATCAAAACGCAGGACGCACTGATCTGGCTCACCAAGAAGCGCAAGAGTTAGCGATCGTAGAAGAATTTTTGCCTCAGCAGCTCTCTGACGCTGAAGTTTCTCAGGTGATTGACGACATCATTGCCCAAGTCGGGGCAAACTCTGCCAAAGATATGGGCAAAGTCATGGGTGCCGCGATGCAGCAGTTAAAAGGCAAAACAGATGGCAAAAAAGTTCAAGAATTCGTCAAATCTAAGCTGAGCCGCTAAAGTCTCTACAGACTTCATCGTGAGCGATCCGTAGCCAGTGCTGTGCACGCTGTAGTCACTCGCGACCCTGCCCCTCTGCCAGAATAGGAAGTGGGGTGCAGCATGTTCTGATTTGGACTGTAAACTTTAGACTGGAATCATTGGGTCGAGTCGTGAGTAAGTCGCGTCGAAACTCAAGCGGCCCTCTGCCTCTCTAACATTATTGAAATGTGAGTGATTAAATCTGCTATGCAAACTGCTATTCCTACCGGAACTACTTTGCAAAATCGTTATCGCGTCTTAAGCATTTTAGGACAGGGAGGATTTGGTCGGACTTATTTGGCTGAAGACCAAGGGCGATTTAACGAACTGTGTGCCCTCAAAGAATTGATTCCGCCCCAAGACAACGCCTATGCGCTAGATAAATCTAAAGAACTGTTTCAGCGAGAGGCTCAGATTCTCTACCAGATTCAGCATCCCCAAATTCCGCAGTTTAGAGCCACGTTTGAAGAAGACCAGCGATTTTTTCTGGTTCAAGATTATGTCGAGGGCAAAACCTATCGCGCCCTTCTAGACGAACGCAAAACCCAGGGCTATGTCTTCTCAGAGGTCGAGGTGATTCAGATCCTCCAGCAGGTGCTGCCAGTGCTGTCTTACATTCACGGCAAGGGAATTATTCATCGTGATATTGCGCCTGACAATATAATGCTGCGGCAAAGCGATCGCCTCCCTGTCCTGATCGATTTTGGTGTGGTTAAAGAATTGGCCACTCGTATTCAGTCTCCCGATACGGTCAGACAATCCACTACGGTCGGCAAGTTGGGCTATGCGCCGACTGAGCAAATGCAGACTGGACGGGCCTACCCCAACAGTGATTTATATGCGTTGGCCGTGACGGCTGTGGTGCTGCTGACGGGGCGAGAGCCACAAGAATTATTTGACGAAACCACGATGGCCTGGCGCTGGCAGCGATTAGTCACCGTCAGCCCTGGGTTTGCCATGGTGATCAATCGGATGTTGAGCTACCGCACGACCGATCGTTATCAATCGTCTCAAGACGTGCTTCACGCGCTTCAGTCTCCGCCCAATGTTACGCCTGTGCCGCAAACGCCGCCCCCGATCGCGGCTCAACCCCAGCAGCCACCCGCTTCACGCATGGACACCGTGGCTGTAGGGAGGCGTGCCAACATCGACCCGACCACTTTGCCCACCAATCTGACTCGCTCTGATCCAACGATTCCGACGCGGGGGTCTCTGTGGGATGATCCCTGGGCTGTGGGCGCGATCGGCACTGGGCTAGTGTTGCTGACGGGTCTGGGTTCTTGGACTTTGGTGCGGGCGTTGATGAATCCGCAACCTACGCCCACGCCTACACCGAGTCAGACGATCGTGGCGACTCCTAGCCCAACCACCTCACCGAGCGTTCGTCCTTCTCCTAGCGCTAGCCCCAGCAGTGAGCCAGTGCTTTATAAGCAGCGCCTAAATTTAGCGCCTGGAGAAAATGCTGCTAAAAACGGCACCTTGAGAGCTAATGAAACGCTGAGTTTTGTGGTGCCAGGGCAGCAGGGACAGACGCTGAGTACTGCGTTGGCCAGTGAAGGCGTGTTGCTGAGTGTCTTGGCTCCCAATCAAGATCCGGTTGACGATCGGGCCAGTCGCGTCTCTCGCTGGGAGGGCGAACTGCCGTTTACGGGCGATTACACCATTCAACTCAAAACCGTTAAAGGGATTCCTAAAACCGACTATAAGCTAGATGTCGCGCTAAAAGCGCCCCCCACTCCCGTTCCTTCAACCACCCCAACGCCGACTCCTTTGCCCACGCGCTACGCCCACCGTTCAAACCGATCGGGTCAGCTTTTTGCCAGGGCAGACTGGAACGCAAGTTGTCGGACAAACGACTCCCCTAGTGATCCGGCGCTATTTGGTCAATGCCCAAAAGGGTCAAACCTTGAGTGTGCAACTCAATTCGGGGACGGCAACGTTGGCGATTCACTACCCCAGCGGCAAACTGGTAGAAGATTCTTCGGGGGTTGTCAAATGGCAAGCTCAACTGTCTAGAAGTGGAGACTATCAAATTGATGTGATGGCGACTCAAGACACTGACTTTCAGCTAGATGTCAATGTCCGCTAGAGTAAGGGAAGTTTTGAGTGGCTTTGTTTGAACGCATTATTAATCACTGGAACTGACACCGACGCTGGAAAGACCGTTTTAACGACTGCGCTCGCGGCCTATTGGCAAGCCCATTGTCAGCCCCGATCGCTGGGGGTGATGAAGCCGATTCAGACCGGAACGGGCGATCGGGAACTCTACGCTCGGCTATTTTCCCTTGACCAAACTCTAGAGGAGTTGAACCCGCTTTATTTTGCAGCGGCGCTCGCGCCTCCGTTAGCGGCTGAAAAAGAAGGAACGTCCGTCAAACTAGAAAAGGTCTGGCAGAGCTTTGAGGCGCTGCGCCAAAAACGCGACTGGGTTTTAGTCGAAGCACTGGGGGGGTTGGGGTCGCCGATCACCAGAGAGACCACGGTGGCAGATTTAGCGTGGGATTGGCGGATCTCAACGGTTTTGGTGGTGCCTGTCAAGTTGGGCGCGATCGGGCAAGCGGTTGCAAATATCGCGCTAGCCCGATCGTGCCGAGTTCATCTCAAGGGCATTGTGCTCAACTGTGTCAAGTCTTGCTCTGATGAAGAGGTTGACAACTGGGCACCTGCGGACTTGATCGAGTCATTGACCCAGGTTCCGGTTTTAGGACTGATACCTTTTTTATCTGACCCAACGGATCGGTCAAAACTGGCTCAGGCGGCTAGCAACTTAGATTTAGAACGACTGCTGCCGCTAAATTGACGGCTAAATTGTGCAGCTTAAATCACCAGCGCGTTGGGTAAAGCGGAGATTTTCTCGATAGTCGATCGGGCAGTCAATCACCGCCGGAACATCTTGGGCCAAGGCTTCTTTTAGAGTAGGAATTAAGTCTGCACAGGAGTTGATTCGATAACCCTTGAGACCCATGCTCTCAGCAAATTTGACAAAATCGGGGTTGGTGAATTTAATGAATGAAGAATGCCCGAACTGATTTTCTTGTTTCCACTCGATCAGTCCATAGCCGCCATCGTTGAAAATAATCGTCACGAAAGCTGTGCCGATTCTGAGGGCGGTTTCTAATTCTTGACAGTTCATCATAAAGCCCCCGTCGCCCGTGACTGCCACCACTTTGTGTTGAGGATGCACGAGTTTGGCAGCGATCGCGCCCGGAATCGCAATGCCCATGGCCGCAAACCCGTTAGAAATAATGCAAGTGTTGGGGCGATGACAGTGATAGTGACGCGCCATCCACATCTTGTGCGCTCCCACATCTGAGATCACGATGTCGTCAGGGCCCATCACCTGCCGCAGATCATAGATCAGCTTTTGTGGCTTGATGGGAAAGCCCTCATCGTCAGCATATTGAGCATAGTCGGCCCTAATTTCTGCCCGAAGCTCTAGGGCATAGGGTTCAGGTTTGCCTTCACGATTGGCGCGATGCAAAATTTCTTGCAGCGCATCTGAGATATCGCCGACCACCTCAGCGATCGGAATATAGCTGCTGTCAATCTCAGCCGGGGTGACGCTGATATGCACGATCGGGATATCGGCTTTGGGGTTCCACTTTTTGGGCGAATATTCAATCAGGTCATAGCCGATCGCGATCACCAAATCTGCTTGATCAAAGCCACAGCTAATATAGTCACGCTGCTGCAAGCCAACCGCCCACAGCGCTAGGGGATGGGTGTAGGGAATCACGCCTTTGCCCATAAACGTGTTGGCAACGGGAATGTTGAGTTGAGTGGCAAATTTAGTCACCATCTCGCTGGCGCGATCGCGAATCGCCCCGTTTCCTACCAGAATTAAGGGATTTTTGGCGGCAGCAATGGCGATCGCCGCTTTCTCAATGCTGCGAAACGAGGCGTAGGTTTTTTCGATCTCGCCCGTCATTAAGGGCTGACCTTCGACCGACATGGCAGCGATATTTTCAGGCAAATCAATGTGAACGGCACCGGGGTTTTCGGTCTGAGCTATCTTAAACGCTCGCCGGACAATCTCTGACGTGTTGCTAGGGCGAACGATCTGAGCGTTCCACTTGGTGACCGGGGCAAACATCGCCACTAGATCGAGATATTGATGAGACTCAATGTGCATCCGATCGGTGCCCACTTGCCCCGTAATGGCCACAAGGGGGGCGCGATCGAGGTTTGCGTCTGCCACCCCCGTCATCAAATTAGTTGCCCCTGGCCCCAGCGTCGAGAGACACACGCCTGCACACCCAGTCAAGCGCCCATAGACATCGGCCATAAAGGCCGCGCCCTGCTCGTGACGAGTCGTGATGAATTGAATTGAGGACTTTTGCAGGGCTTCTAAAACGTGAAGATTTTCTTCTCCGGGTAGCCCAAAAATGTATTTTACGCCCTCATTTTCTAGACATCGAATCAATAGTTCAGCCGTGTTCATTGCGCTCATAGGTCTGCCCTCCGGGGAAAGGGGTTCAAGGTAAGTCGTGATGTAAGGTGTTTCTTAAAAAAGCCTGAAGCCTGAATTCCCTTGCTGTTAAGCACTCAAGCAAAAGCTGGGAGACTTCAGAGAGCCACCTGCATCGGTGTTATGGGAGTTGACTTCAGGGTTTTTATGGGGATGTGATTTCTAGAAAGGCTTTAACTAGACCAATCAATGATCTTAGGGGGGAATGATCGATCCCCCTCAAGTTATAGCCGATCTCTAGAACTCTAAACCTTAAGCCTCAGGGTGAATTCACCGCTCTATTTTTCCCAGATTGTTTTGATATTAACAAACTCGTGGATGCCTTCTTTGCCCAACTCGCGACCATAGCCCGATCGCTTGATGCCGCCAAAAGGCAAGCGCACGTCAGATTTGACCATGCTGTTGATAAAGACTGACCCTGCTTCGATTTCTGCGATGAAGCGATCGCGCTCTTTTAGATCAGTCGTCCAAGCACTCGCGCCTAAGCCAAACGGCGAATCATTAGCGCGCCGAATCGCGGCATCAATGTCATGAACTCGAAACAGAAGCGCCACGGGCCCAAAAAATTCTTCGTGCTCTGCCAGGCAGCCCACCGGAATCTCACTCAAAATCGTTGGTGAATAAAAATTGCCCGGACGATCGGCCAGCGGCTCACCGCCGATCAAGACTTTTGCCCCCTGCTGGATACTGGTTTTGACCTGTTGGTCTAAATCTTTGAGAATCCCAGGTGTGGCGAGGGGGCCAATGTCGGTGTCGGGTAGGAGCGGGTCACCAATTTTGAGGGCGCGATATTTTTCGACTAAGCGATCGATAAATTCATCAGCGATCGTCTCTGCCAAAATAAATCGTTTAGCCGCGATGCAAGACTGTCCATTGTTGATCATGCGGGCAGTCACCGCCATAGAGACCGCCATCTCTAAATCTGCACTGGGCATGACAATAAACGGATCGCTGCCCCCCAATTCCAGTACGACTTTTTTAAGGTGTTTTCCGGCGGTTGAGGCCAAACTGATGCCCGCAGGTTCGCTGCCTGTTAAAGTGGCGGCTTTGATCCGATCGTCTGCCACGATCGCCGCCACCTTATCTGCGCCAACCAGCAATGTTTGAAACGATCCCGTCGGAAAGCCCGCCCGGTGCAGAATTTCTTCGATCGCCAGAGCCGACTGGGGCACATTAGAGGCGTGTTTCAGCAAGCCCACGTTTCCTGCCATCAGGGCGGGTGCCGCAAATCTAAACACCTGCCAAAACGGAAAATTCCACGGCATGACCGCCAAAACGATGCCCAAGGGCTGATAGCGAATAAAGCTGTGACTCGCGTCGGTTTTGACGATCACATCGGCCAAAAGCTGAGGAGCATTTTCAGCATAGTAGCGACAGACTGAGGCACATTTTTCGACCTCGGAGATCGCCGCTTTGAGAGGTTTTCCCATTTCTAGCGTCATGGTCTTGGCGAAGCGATCGCGCTCTGCGTCTAAAATCTCAGCCGCCCGATTTAGCCAAGTGGCTTTTTGGGACATTGGCACCGTTCGGTAGTCTAAAAACGTCTGCTGGGCGTGGTCAAGCTTGGTTTCAAGATCGCGATCGCTCAACGCCTCAAACGTTTTTAAAACTTCTCCAGTGGCTGGATTTGTGCTGGCGATTGCCATAAGCCTATGCTCCTGATGATCTTGAACTCAATATATTTAATTATCGGGATGATCGGGGTCTTCCGCTTCTGGGTCACTCTTGAGTCTGCGAGGGTTTTGAGACTCGCGAAACTGGGGCGTGTCGGCTAAAACGGCGATCGTGCCCATTCTGCCAGTTTTGAGGGTGGCATCGGTTAAAACATCGATTACTTCGATTCCCATCACTTCTTGAATCAAATCTGTCAGTTGAGGATTGAAGGCTTTATCGAGATCTTGTCTGACTTGCTCGGCTAAATCTTCTTGACCATTGGCTACCAAAACTTGCTCAGTTTTAGTAATCGAATCTTCTAAAATGATCACTACTTTGCCATCAAAAATTTGACACTGCACTCGACTAGGTTGCTGCCCAAGCTGCGTTCGATAAAGCGCTTGAATGCGCTGGGAGAGGATGCGCTCTAGCTGTCCACGGGTTTGGCTTTCAAGATTCATAGTGCAGAAATTTCAAAATAAAGATTTCAATAACTAGCTAGAATTCCCTAACTAAGTAGTTGTTATTATCTCGATTACCGCCTCTATAACAATCCATCTGAGGATGGGTTTGAAGCCAGAAAACAGTCATTAATCGGCTCATGCTTTGGGGTTAGAAGCCCGGTTTTTGAGTCAAGAGAATAACCCTTAATAGGGATAATGGGGAGCGATTTAACGATTATCTGGTCTCAATTAGCCCGTTGACGATCGCCAGCACGATCGTCAGTAAAATTAACGTCCACAAGACAAATCCAGGAATAAAGGTGAGGAATCCTATGCCTCTCAGCAGCCACATCAGAGCCGTTAGCCCAAGGACTCCTAGAAAGACGATAACTCGCGAGTTAGATGACTTGCTCATAGTTTTTTACACACAACGGTGATGGTTTTAAGTCTCTTGTCATGAGTAGATTTATCTAAATCTTCATCAGAAAACGGCAGATTTTTATGTCAAGGTGTTAATTATATTGATAACTTAGCGTTGGTAGGGGCACGATCGACGACTCGTTACAATTTTCGTCGATGGTTTGCACCCTTGATCCAATCGCCCAATGACCTTCGTTGAGGAGTGCTAAATCAAGATGACTGCATCGACAAAACCCCATCTATCTCAGAGATCTACAGAGGCTGTGTCCTTCGTTCCAGAGATTCGTGACTCTCAGCGCACTTCTTTGATCAATGGTGAAATTCTGCTTAAAACTCGCGCTTACACCGCTTGGGGAGGGGCTGTCACCGCCCAGATGTATTTGCCTGTCTCTCCGACTCAAGTCTGGCAGCAGTTGACTGATTATCCGCGCTGGACGCTGTTTTTTCCTGATATCACCCGCAGCGAAGTGGTGCACTCTGACCCAAATGGCTCTACTAGCGCAACGGTGCTTAAGCAGCAGGTCAAGCGCATTTATCAAAAAGCCAGCCGAGCCTTTTTGTTTCTCACGGCGCAGGTTGAGATTCATCTCAAAGTTTTAGAGACCCAACATCAGCGCATTCAGTTCTATTTTGAGTCGGGAAGTTTTCGCGATTTTAGCGCCGATTTGCAGCTTCAAGCTTGTGGAGATGGCACGATTTTGACCTATTCGGTGCAGGCGACTCCGACGATTCCGATTCCGGGGGTGCTGATTGAGCAGGCGATTCAGTTTGATTTGCCGACTAATCTTAAGCAGATGCGGCGAGTCATTTGTGGAAAGTCGTAGCAAGAATCCGGGGATCTCAATTAGTAACTATGAAAGTCTTTGCGTTGCGGCTGAAGCCCGATCGGGATTTACGTCAAAGTCTCAAGGAATTTGCGCTTGAGAATGAGATTCAAGCCGGGTTTGTGCTGTCGGCGATCGGGAGTCTCAAACAAGCCGCCATCCGATTTGCTGATCAGCCAACGAGTCAGCTTTTGCCCGGAAGATTTGAGATTCTCTCGCTCAATGGCACGCTGTCGGTGAAGGGGCTGCATTTGCATATTGCGATCGCTGACTCAGCCGGGCGCACGATCGGGGGACACTTGGACAACGGCAGCATTATCTACACGACTGCCGAGATTGTGATCGGAGAGTGTGAGGATCTGATTTTTTCACGATCGCCCGATCCCCAAACTGGGTTTCTAGAACTCGATATTCAACCGATTAAGCCGCCTGCCGAATAGCTCGAAATCTCAATCGAGTGTAGTCAGCAACCCAGCCTTGATCGCTGTGAAAGAGGGTGGGATAGGCGCGATCGCGCACTTCTTCAATGCAAGTCTGCCAATCCTCTGACGGAAGCGCCCGAAGAAATGGCTGGGCAAAGGTTTCGAGCCACCCGGAGAGATCACCCGGCAAAGGTGTTGGTCGGGGAAAGAGCACGATCGAATCGATTTCAAAGCCCTGATCTTCTAAAAGAACGCGATATTGATCGACGGTTGGGAAAAACCAGGGATCGTAGTCTTGGGGGTCAATGCCACGATCGCGGAGTGATTCGTGAAGGGCGTTACGAATCGTTGCCACACACCCAAATCCACCCATTTCGGCGACAAATCGCCCGTTTGGGAGTAGCGATCGGTAGATTTTAGCCAGTGCCATCGGCTGATCTCTAACCCAATGCAAAACGGCATTGCTGAAAACCGCGTCAAACTCCTCAACAAAGGGCAGATCTTCGGCCGCGAAGACTTCCGCATCCAGTCCGCGCTGACGAGTCGCCTGCACTTGGTCAACGCTGGCATCGACTCCTAAGACTAGCCCCCCTGCGGCCGCCAGTTTTTCGGTTAGCGCTCCGTCTCCACAGCCAAGATCAAGAACTTTCTCGCCAGGCACCAGTTGCAGTAAATCAAGAAGCGGTTCGCCTAGGTCAGAGACAAACCGAGCATTCTTGGCATAGCGTTCTGGATTCCAGGTTTGTTGAGTCATCAGACTTCCTGCATGAATAGAATTCTAGGGACAAAGTGCTCTGCGATCGCGCTACGTTAAGGTCGGCTGGTGCCCCCTAAATCCCCCATTCTGGGGGATTTAGGGGGGCGTTCCCGGATTCGTGTAGGAGGTCTATTAGTCTCTAAAGAGTGTCAAAGTTATTTTCTAAAGAGTGTCAAAGTTATCCTCGATTAGGCCATAGCTTTCAGGAGTTTACTTAAGGATCTGCCTCATTTGAGCTAAGGCATCTTCTCCGGCAATAGGTTGGATATTCCCGTTTATCACTTCATCGCGTCGCTGCTTTGCCTCTGCTGTCCACGCCTCCTGAATTGAGGGATCAGGGTCAAATTCCAAGCTTTCTACCAGCTTCTCGGCTAGAAGCGCCCTATACGCATTGGGTAGAGACAAAAGTTCCTCAGTTAGCTCTTCGATCGACCTCATGAGTCCACATAATCTACTGAATCTTACTTGCAGTTTAACAGGACGCTATCAAAGATATGCTGCTTTGACAAGATGTATAGACTGGTGGGTCAAAGCTCGATAATTTGACCTTGTTGTCCTGTCAATTGCTGTAGGTTGCTCAACACCTCTTCCATAATTTGGTATGTAATTACATTTGATAGCTCACCTTCAACACAGACATGAATCCCAGGACATTCATGAGCAAAGTAAATGGAAACTCCATTAATCTCTATACGATGTTGGGTTCCTGGCAGATTTCTAAAGGCGATCGAGTTAGGATGAAATGCTCTTGACCACTGCCTGTAATCTATCGCCCAGTCATCATCAAGGCAGTTAATTAAAAACTCACGCATCTTTGGATTTTCGTTACTCATTCCCAGGGCAAAAAATGCAGTCTTTAAGTAGGTGGGAGCAATTAAATTGAAGACCCCCATCACTTAACCACTTCTCTCAAAATAGGGGAAGGGGAACCGGCCTCTTGCTTCCTCTCTCAGCTTGGGAGAGGGCTGGGGTGAGGGTCTTTTTCGACGTTTTATGTTTAATTGAGCCTCTCTACTTATCAAAGAGTCATCATTGAATATCCGAGAGTCAAGCTTGAGATCAAAAGAGTTGTCATTGAGATCAAAGGAGTTAAGCTTGGGATAGAAAGAGTGATCGTTGAGTATTCGAGAGTGATCGTCGAGTATTCGAGAATCATCATTGAGTGTCAGAAAGTCATCATTGAGTATTCGAGAATCAAGCTTGAGTGTCAGAAAGTCATCGTCGAGTATTCGAGAGTCATTATTGAGTGTTAGAGAGTCAAGCTTGAGATCAAAAGAGTCATTGTTAGTGTCACGATCGCCTATCCATCCATCACAACTCCAGAAATCACTGATCCCTGACACCACACAACTAGTGATTGACTTGCTCGATCGTGCCCTTCTCTTGGTTAATCCGATCGTGCCACATCTGACTCTGCTCGATCGTCAAAACAATCCTCTTATAAAACTCGTCGTTGAGTTCAAGGGTTAAATAATCTTCGTCACGAGTAACAATCCAGAACTCTCGCCCTTGACTGGTGTAATAGGTGCCCGCTTTGATCACACCGGGGACAAATGTGCCAGGCAATCGCACCGCTTTCCAGTCAATTTCAGGCTTGGCGATCGTGACTTGACGAATATGATTAAGCGGAATATCAAGCGTTTGATTAAAGAAAAACGCCCAGATTCGCTCCCAAAAGTTGAGATCAATTCGCAAGCGATCGTGGTTGATTGATAACTCCATAGTCACCTCTTAATTAATAGTTCTGGTGTGAATTCAGATTGATTTTCTACAGAGATTTTTTTGGATGCTTCAATCAGTCGATCGACGCTTTCATCGACAGACATTCAGAGACATCGACTGGATAAATCGGAACCGATCGCTTCTTCAAATCAAACAAATAGCTTTTATCGTAATAGTTCAGAACGATGTCAATAGCGGGTGCTAAGTTACCCTGACGGATATAAGCGATCGCTGCCTGTGCATTCTGTCCGCCCAGCTTTTTGCTGATTCGCTCAGTTGCCGCAATCAGTTCTTCAGAGTCAGCCGAGCCATAGACTTCTCGCAACAGATTGATGCGTTCGAGGCGCGATCGCTCAACCTGCACCACAGGCGACTCAATCATCTGCGAAAAAATCTCATCGGGCACGCGACACGATCCGACGCGACGGCTTTCGGCTTCGATCCACACGGGACGGTGACGATCGAGCTTCACCCACTGCATCGCCAGCAGATTTTCATAGTGCTCATTGCTTGGCTGCGGCGGTAGACCCAAACTGCCATAGCTGCTGCCGCGATGATTGGCCAGATGCTCTAAGTCAAGAATCTGCTCGCCTCGATCTGCCAAAGCGTTGAGCAGAATAGTTTTCCCGGTGCCCGTCATGCCGCCCAGAGTCACGATCGCTTGCGGAGTTGCCAACGTCGATCGCACCCACTGCCGAAATGCTTTGTATCCCCCTTCCAGCAAAGAAACCTCCATTCCTGCCGTCTCAAGGAGCCACGCTAAACTACTGCTTCGCATTCCGCCGCGCCAGCAGTGGAGCCGAACTCGGCGATCGGGCGACAGTTTTTTAGCAGTCTGCACAAACTGAGCCAGTTTTGAACCGACGAGTGTTAAGCCAAGCTCGATCGCGACCTCTCTGCCCTGTTGCTTATAGCAAGTGCCAACCTGTGCCCGTTCGTCGTCGCTAAACAGGGGAAAGCTGACGGCTTGGGGAATGTGCCCTTGAGCATATTCAGCCGGACTTCTAGCATCCAAAATGATTCCAGGAGCGTTGAGAAATTCTTCAAAAGATAGGGTTTGCGGCATGAAGGTCGAAGCGATCGGGATCAGGTATCAACAAAAAGGGCAGGACTTTGCCTACCCTCAACCCTATATTACTGAGTGGTCAACACTTCAGACGGCAAGCGCCGAAACTCTAACCGCTCGGTTTCACCAACATCGACAAAGATCGTGTCGCCCTCGTTAAACTCACTTCGCAAAATTGACTTAGCGATCTGAGTCTCTAACTCGCGCTGAATCGCCCGCTTAAGCGGACGCGCTCCAAACACTGGGTCAAAGCCCACCTCTGCTAAGAAATCTAGCGCCGAGTCAGACAGTTTGAGCGACATCTTCCGGTCTGCCAGTCGCTTCTCAAGCCGTTGCACTTGCAGTTTGACAATCTCGCGCAACTCAGCTTTGTTCAAACTGTGGAAGATGATGATTTCGTCAATGCGGTTGAGAAACTCAGGACGGAAGCTCGATCGCATCGCATCCATCACCCGCGATCGCATCTCTTCATATTGCGTGTCATCGCCAGCCAGATCCAAAATATATTGCGACCCGATATTGCTGGTCATGATGATGATGGAGTTTTTAAAATCCACCCGACGACCCTGAGAATCTGTGACGCGCCCATCGTCGAGAATTTGCAGCATGACGTTAAACACATCCGGGTGCGCTTTCTCAATTTCGTCAAACAAAATCACCGAGAACGGACGACGACGCACCGCCTCTGTCAACTGTCCGCCTTCTTCATAGCCGACATAGCCCGGAGGCGCACCGATCAGACGAGAGACAGAATGCTTCTCCATATACTCCGACATATCGATTCGCACCATCGATTCCTCGGTGTCAAAGAGGTAGACGGCTAGGGCTTTTGCAAGTTCAGTTTTGCCTACACCCGTGGGCCCTAAGAAGATGAAACTCGCCGTTGGTCGATTGGGATCAGCAAGGCCGGCCCGCGATCGCTGAATCGCATCCGCCACGGCCGTCACCGCTTCATCTTGACCCACCACACGGTTATGCAGTTCGTCTTCTAAGTGCAGCAGCTTTTGCATTTCCGACTCAACCAGCTTGCTGAGAGGAATGCCCGTCCACTTTGAGATGATCTCAGCAATATCCGCTTCGGTGACCTCTTCGCGCAGCAGAGACGAACCACTTTTCTTAGTTTGAGCCGTTTGAGCTTCTGCTTCTTGAAGTCGGCGATTTAAATCGGTGAGAGTCCCATACTTCAATTCAGCCGCTTTATTGAGGTCATAATCACGTTCTGCCTGCTCAATTTCAAGGTTGATCCGATCGATCTCTTCCTTCAACTCCTTGATCTGGTCTCTGCCACTCTTCTCAGCCTGCCACTGAGCACTCAAGTGACTTTGTTCTTCTTTGAGGTCTGCCAGTTCACGATCGAGCCGCTCTAAGCGATCGAGGGATGTCGGGTCAGTCTCTTTTTTCAAAGAAAGCTGCTCCATCTCCATCTGCAAGACTTTACGATCGATTTCGTCTAGCTCGTCTGGCTTAGACGTGTTTTCCATTTTTAGCTTGGCAGCGGCTTCGTCTACGAGATCGATCGCTTTGTCGGGGAGGAAGCGATCGCTAATATATCGAGTCGAAAGCACAGCGGCTGCCACTAAAGCATTATCAGCGATTGTGACTGCGTGGTGAAGTTCATAGCGTTCTCGCAGACCCCGAAGAATCGAGATCGTCTCTTCGACACTGGGCTGATCAACATAGACTTGCTGGAATCTTCGCTCTAGCGCTGCGTCTTTTTCAATGTACTTCCGATATTCATCTAACGTCGTTGCCCCGATACATCGAAGTTCACCCCTTGCCAGCATTGGCTTGAGCAGGTTTCCGGCATCCATTGCGCCCTGAGTTGCCCCTGCACCCACTACAGTGTGAATTTCGTCGATGAATAAAATAATCGTGCCTTGAGATTCCGTGACCTCTTTGAGAACGGCCTTCAAGCGCTCTTCAAATTCGCCCCGATATTTCGCGCCAGCAATCAGAGAACCCATATCTAGGGCAATCAGTTTGCGATCGAGCAACGATTCCGGCACGTCTCGCTTGATAATTCGCTGGGCTAGTCCTTCGGCGATCGCGGTTTTGCCCACGCCCGGTTCGCCAATCAGCACCGGGTTATTCTTCGTCCGTCGCGACAGAATTTGAATCGTGCGCCGAATCTCATCATCTCGCCCGATCACCGGATCGAGTTTGCCTTGACGAGCATACTCCGTGAGATCTCGTCCATATTTTTCGAGCGCTTCATACTTGCCTTCCGGGTTTTGATCCGTCACCTTTTGACTTCCTCGTATCTGATTGATCGTATCTTTGAGCTTAGTTTCGTCAAGCTTAAATTCTGCAAATAGTCCTTTGCCAAACCGATCGTCTTTGGCATAGCCCAGCAGCAGATGCTCGATCGAGATGAACTCATCAGCAAACTGCTTGCGATAGTCTTCGGCTCGATCAAACAGCGTGTCTAAACTGCGACCGAGATAGACCGATCCCCCACTGCTAGAGATTTTGGGCTGACGGTTAATAAATTCGTCGGTGCGATCGCGCAACCGCTGCAAATTGATCCCCAGCTTTTTAAAGACGCTGGTGGCTAGCCCATCTTGCTCTAGCAGGGCGCGCATCAGGTGCTCGCTTTCGATCTGCTGCTGCTGATGTTGCTTGGCAATTTCTGGGGTGCGAACGATCGCTTCCCAGGCTTTGGCGGTAAATTGATCGGGGTTGGTTGGCTGCATCGCGTCCCCCTGTGTCTTTAGAGTTTTATCTTGATATCGCTATTGTAGAGAGATGAGCGATTTCCGGAAGGGCGGTGTTTACACCTCGTTGTAGGGGTATTGCCGAAGTCAGCAGCGACGAAAGCGATCGGTCATCCACGATCGGGGGTTATTGACGATGTAGTTTTGAATGGTAATGAGTGCGTGTTGGTCACGAATGATGCGATCGTAGTAGTTGCGTTGCCAAACCGGGGTGCCCGGTGCGTGACGAAGAAGATTAATTTTTTTGGTTACCGCAGATTTATAGGAACCCACGATCGTTGGGATCGATCCGGCGATCGACTCACCAAATTTTCGCTCGTAGTACGGGCACGGCATTGCCGTGCCCTCTTCGCCGTTGTCGGGTTGACGATCGGGTTGAAATTTGGGTTGACGATCGGGTTGAAATTTGGGTTGACGATCGGGTTGAAATTTGGGCGACCCGGCGATCGACTCGCCAATGGGGTTGGGGGAATGGGCGCGATCGTCTGGAGGAGGGCACGGCATTGCCGTGCCCCTACGGGTGACGACGATGATGCCGTGAATGTGGTTGGGCATCACGACGAACGCACTCAACGCCACATGGGGAAAATGCTGCGGAATTTGATGCCAACAATCGGCGGCGATCGCGCCATAATCATTCAACTGCATCTCGCCGTTGATGATCGTGCCAAATAAATACGATCGCTGGTCGGTGCAAAGGGTGATGAAGTAGGCACCTGGCTCTGAATAGTCGTGTCTCTTTAACCGAATCGATCGACGATGGTGGATGTCGGCGCTGTAATCCATGCAATCTGGTGCTAGGGTCTACGACCAGATTGCCCACCCAGATTCTTTAACTCGCGCTCGTCACCTGCTGAACGAGATCTATCACTTGACTGCGACTGAGCTTCTCAGAGCCGTGCAGCATCGCGTCTAACGTGGCATGACCCAGCGTTAGAATGATCTGACAAAAATCAGAAGCCGGACTTCCTAACGGCAGCGAAGCGGTATAAGCATCGGCTAACTGAATGTTGCGACGGGCATAGGTTTGCAGATCGTCACTCGTCCACCCGTGAGGATAGAAGTCAACGCCACGCGTCAGATCGTCGCCGTGATTGCGAAGAATGTTGACCGCCTGCAAGCCGCGACCAAACCCGATCGCTTCCATTCGATCGGTTTGGGTGCCGTCATGCCAACTCCATAGGTCTGAGAGCAGCAGACCCACCGACCCCGCCACACTGAAGGTATAGCGATCGAGATCCGTCTCGGTCTCAATGTGCCAATTGCAGTCTGCCCAGTGCGCCATTCGGTCTGACATCGCTGCGGTCGATTCCCAAATGCGGGGCGCAATATCAGCCGGAGCCAAGGTCGCCCATTCACCGATTCTCAGCGAGACTTCAGGGAGTCGATCGGCGTAGATTCCAAAGGCTGAGTCAAAATCACCCTCTTTAAACCCAACGGTGCCAGACTGCAAAATCAGACTGATTTCTCTGAGAATTTTGGCTTTGATGGCATTTTCTAAGTCGGGGTCATCTTCAATTTCGTCGATCGCCCGCATACACAAATAAGCCGACGAAACGGCTGCCTGCAAGCCCGATGGCAACCGACTGATGGGAATATAAAACGTCCGACTCGTCTCTTTAAGAATCTCTAATGCGTCTTTGCGTAGGTTCATGCTTGTGCTCACTCCTCTCCGAAACCTTTATAACAGGTTGTGATTTAAAAAAGCGGTTTCCTATGACAAAGCCCGTTTTTTGGTGCGCTTCCGCTAGACTTCTAAATCGCCTTAGCAGAGAGTTTTTGCCATGAATTACTGGTTGATGAAATCTGAACCTGATGTCTATGGGATCGCTGACCTAAAGCGCGATCGTCAAACGATTTGGGACGGGGTGCGAAATTATCAGGCGCGCAACTTCCTGCGCTCAATGCAGCCGGGCGATCTAGCCTTTTTCTACCATTCAAATGCTACCCCTCCAGGCATCGCTGGCGTGATGAAAGTGGTTGAAGCAGACATGGCAGACCCAACGCAGTTTGACCCCGCTAGCCCCTATTTCGATAGGAAGTCTACAAACGAGTCACCCCGTTGGCAAACCGTCTGTGTTGAATTTGTCGAAGAACTGCCCCATTTAGTTTCCTTAGACACGCTACGATCGCAGTTCTCACCCGATGACCTGCTCGTTGTTAGACCAGGCAATCGCCTTTCGGTGATGCCGATCGCGTTAGAAATTGCCCAGCGCATTCTCGCCTTGCCCAACGCGTGACTTAATATTGCACCTTGACGGGTCATCTATTTAGGTAACCGCTAAGATAGAATTATTAAGGCTTCTTTACTATTTTCGACGCATGATGCCAAACCGTGATGGCAATCGAAGCCCTCTAACGCAAACTTCTTAATCCTTTTCAACTGGAACCTTTTCTATGACTCTCCCGATTCGCAACGTTGCTATCATTGCCCACGTTGACCACGGCAAAACAACGCTCGTGGATGCACTGCTCAAACAATCTGGGACGTTCCGAGAAGGGGAGACGGTTCCAGACTGCGTGATGGACTCTAACGATCTTGAGCGAGAGCGCGGCATCACCATTCTGTCTAAAAATACGGCAGTTCACTACAAAGAGACGCTGATCAATATTGTCGATACGCCGGGGCACGCTGACTTTGGCGGCGAAGTTGAGCGCGTGTTGGGCATGGTAGATGGCTGTCTGCTGATCGTCGATGCCAACGAAGGCCCAATGCCTCAGACCCGCTTTGTGCTCAAAAAGGCCCTAGAAAAAGGGCTGCGCCCGATCGTGTTTATCAACAAAATTGATCGAGTCCGCGCTGACCCTCACGTCGCTGTCGATAAAGTATTAGATCTCTTTTTAGAACTGGGTGCTGACGATGCTCAGTGCGAGTTCCCTTATCTGTTTGGTTCGGGCATGGCAGGGTTTGCTAAAGAAACCCTTGAAGAAGAGTCGTCTGATATGCAGCCGCTGTTTAATGCGATTCTGCGCCACGTTCCCCCCCCCGTTGGCGATGCCTCCAAGCCCCTGCAACTGCAAGTCACGACCTTAGACTACTCCGATTATCTGGGTCGGATTGTGATCGGCAAGATTCACAACGGCACGATTCGCGTCGGGCAGCAAGCAGCGATCGTCACCGATACAGGCGCGATCGTCAAAGCTAAAATCTCAAAGCTAATGGGCTTTGAAGGGTTGAAGCGCATCGACATTGAAGAAGCGACGGCCGGAAACCTCGTTGCGGTGGCCGGGTTTGCCAACGCTAACATCGGCGAAACGATTACCGATCCTAACAATCCTCAAGCGTTGCCGCTGATCAAAGTTGACGAACCCACCTTGCGGATGAATTTCTCTGTCAACGATTCGCCGTTTGCGGGTCAAGAAGGCGATTTTGTCACCTCAAGACAGTTGCGCGATCGCCTGTTCCGTGAGCTTGAAACCAACGTTGCTCTCCGCATCGAAGAAACCGACTCTCCTGACAAACTGGCGGTCTCAGGTCGTGGTGAACTGCACCTCGGCATTTTGATCGAAACCATGCGACGTGAAGGCTACGAGTTCCAAGTGTCTCAGCCTCAAGTCATCTATCGTGAAGTCAGCGGTCAACCCTGTGAGCCGTTTGAAACTCTCGTCCTAGACGTGCCTGAAGAATCGGTTGGCGGCTGCATTGAGCGGTTGGGTCAGCGCAAAGGCGAAATGCAGGATATGCAGGTCGGCACCGCATCGCGCACCCAGCTAGAGTTTGTGATTCCGGCACGAGGTCTGATTGGCTTCCGGGGCGAGTTTATGCGCATGACTCGCGGCGCAGGCATCATGAACCACAGTTTCTTAGACTACCGCCCGATTAGCGGCGAAATCGAGACGCGACGCAACGGCGTTCTGATCTCCTTTGAGGAAGGGGTTGCCACCTTCTACTCAATGCAAAACGCCGAAGATCGCGGAGTCTTCTTTATCAGACCCGGCGTTAAAGTCTATCGGGGAATGGTGCTCGGTGAGCACAACCGTCAACAAGACCTAGAGTTAAACGTCTGCAAAGCAAAACAGTTGACCAACCACCGGGCTTCTGGCGGTGAAGAACTGGTGCAGCTAAAAGAACCGATCGACATGAGCCTCGAACGAGCGCTAGAGTACATCGGTGGAGACGAGTTGCTAGAAGTCACGCCCAAGTCAATCCGCCTCCGCAAAGTCGCCAAAGCGAAAAAGCTCGCCAAAAAATAGGGCGAATTTGATTAGGAAAACCGATAGAGCCGCAAAAAAGTCCGGCAATGCCCGACCAAAAAACGCGAAACCCGGTAGGGGCATGGCACGCCATGCCCTCCCCCACCAACCAACCACCTCCAAAATCACCAAACCGGGAATTGCACAAATTCCCATCAAAAAGGGGCCACGCAAGTAGCCCCTTTTTTCGCGACCCACACATCTAAACCGGGTTATATTCCCGCGCTGTCGGGTCAAACTCCCGATTAGAAGACCGAGCCGGATCGTAGCCCTCATTGCGAACTCGGCGACGCAGGTCTCCCGCATCAGGAGACGCTTTCACCGCATCATCAGGACTAATCCTCCCCAACAAAATCAGTTCACAAAGGGCTTGGTTCATCACCTGCATTCCCTCATTGGTGTCCGTCTCCATCAACTGGAAAGCATCCGTTTCTTGACCTTTGAGTAAATAATCTTGCATCGCAGCAGTGTTCAGCAAAACTTCGTGGACGGCAGTGCGTCTGCCGTCTGTGGTCGGCAACAACTGCTGAGAAACCACCGAGATTAGAGACTCTAAAATCTGAGTCCGCATTGCCTGCTGCTCATCGGGGTTGTAGATATTGAGCAGTCGGTTAACCGTGCCGATCGCGCTCTTGGTGTGCAGCGTTCCTAAAACCAGGTGCCCGGTCTGCGCTGCTTTGAGGGCCGTATCGACCGTGACGCGATCGCGCATTTCCCCGATCAAAATCACATCAGGGTCTTCTCGCAAAACGGCCCGCAGCGCTTCGTGAAATTCGTGGGTGTGCAGCCCGACTTCTCGCTGACTGATCAAACATTTGCCCGACGCGTGGACATATTCAATCGGGTCTTCGATCGTCACAATGTGGCGGCTGTCTGACTCATTTAATTCTCGAATCATCGCCGCGATCGAGGTAGACTTGCCCGACCCAGTGGGCCCAGTCACCAAAATCAGACCCTGCGGATAGGTGACCAAATGCTTAAGCACTTGTGGCAGCCCCAACCCATCAATTGACGGCACATCAAGGGGAATCAAACGCAGCACGATCGCTCCACCCGTCAATGTCTCAAAACAGTTAACCCGACAGCGCAAAAAGCCTGGATAGTAGATGGCGGTGTCTAGCTCTTTTTTCTCAACAAACTGCTTTTTTTGCTGCTCACTCAGCATTTCAGCCAGATAGGTTTCAAACAGTTCAGCAGACACAGCAACATGATCTGACAACCGGACAATTTGACCTCGAATTCTCAACCGGGGCGGCTCACCGACGCGAATGTGAATATCAGACGCTTGGCGCGCATGGGCATCTCTAACCATCTGCTCGATCGTCAGCCGAGCGCCAGCGAGTTTTGAGCGCGGAGTTGCCAGTTGAGCAGGGGGCGGCGGGGGTGGAGAGGCAGGGGTGCCCCGCATTGGGGATTCTTTCTTAGCTTTCTCGTCTGATGGGTTGAAGTTGGTCATAATTAATCAGGCTGAGTCCAGTTGGTAAGCTCCCTGCTCAATCCAGGTTGAGCGCATCAAAACGCTAGATGTGCAAAACTTTTCTAGTTTTTTTGAATGTATCTAAGATTCTATCGATCATAAATAGTATTGCTCAGGTTTTTGCGATTTTTGTCAAACTCTCTAAAAGAGTAAGCTGAGTCAAAGAGAAAGCGTCAGTCATTTATGGAATCACGGGCGGCGATGAGCATCAAATTTCGGCTGACCCATTGGCTAGAGACTCGCTGGGTCAACCCGGCTTATATCGGGTGGGTGTTGGGCGGTCTGGCTCTGTTTTTTTTCGTTGCTGCCACTAACACGCTGTCGGGGTGGCTCTATGTGATCAGCGGGGTGATCTGGGCGCTGTTAGCGATCGCCATCACTCTATCGACCCAAAACCTGAAAGGCATTGAAGTCCGTCGCCGCCCGATTTACCCTGTGAGCGCAGGCGACCCGCTGACGATAGAATTGCTGATTCAGAATTTAACGCCTCACCCCAAAACGCTTCTGCAACTGTCTGACCTGATGCCTTATGGATTGGGTGAGCCAGCGACTAAAGTGATTGAAAGCTTGGGCGCAGATGCGACTCAATATTGGGTCTATCAGCACCCGACTCACCAGCGCGGCGTTTATCGATGGCAAACGGTGCACCTACGATCGGCGGCTCCCCTCGGATTATTTTGGCGACGACAAAATCAGCAGGTTGAGGCTAGGGCGATCGTGTATCCGACGGTGCTGCCGTTAGCTCGTTGTCCCTTAATTGATCAAACTGGGCGATCGCAGAGGCAGTTCACCAGTGATCAACGCACTACGGCTGCCCATGAGGGAGTGACCCGATCGCTGCGCCCCTATCGCTGGGGTGACCCAACCCGACTGATTCACTGGCGCACCAGTGCCCGCTATGGAGAACTGCGGGTTCGAGAACTCGAATCGTTTACGGGTGGTCAAGAACTGGTCGTCTGTCTAGACAGCGCCGCTGCTTGGGAACCAGAATTATTCGAGCAGGCTGTCATCGCGGCCGCATCGCTTTATTTTTATGGGGTGCGTCAGATGCCAGAGATTCGATTTTGGACAGCTAGAACGGGAGTGCTGCAAGGAGAGCAACCCGTGTTAGAGGCTCTGGCAGCAGCCTATGCTGGAGAAGAGACTTCCCCGGTTAGCCCCCCCAATCTGCCTTTGATTTGGCTGACTCAAACCCCCGAAAGTCTCAACGCGCTGCCTTTAGGCAGTCGTTGGGTGTTGTGGCAGTCTCGGCGAACCGGACAAAAGCCACCCCCTTCGCCGGGCCTCATGATTCGCCCAGAGCGATCGCTGCAATCCCAGCTTCTAGATCCTCTTTAGTGGAAATTATGCGATGACAGATGACCCACCAGCAGCCTTTTGGCAAGCCGTTGAGCAATTTAATCAAGGCGAGTTTTATGCCTGTCACGACACCCTAGAAGCGATTTGGATTGAAGCGCCTACCTTTGAGAAAAACTTCTATCAGGGAATTTTGCAAGTTGCGGTTGCGATTTACCACCTGGGCAATCACAACTGGCGCGGAGCCGTGATTCTGCTGGGCGAGGGGCTGCACCGCTTGCGAAACTATCCGTCAGACTATGGAGGGGTCGATCTCGATCGCTTCATCCGTGACGGCACCAATCTGCTGACCCGTCTACAGCAAATGGGAGCCGAACAGGTGGGCAATGTTATCTTGTCTCAGTCGTTAGACACCGCGATTTCTGGCGTGACTGATCAAGAAGGCAAGATTATTCTAGAGATTCCGATTGTCCAGAAGCTGACGGCATCAGTGGAATAATCAAATCAGACCTGATCGGCTTTAAGACGGTTGCCTATAGTCTTAGAGTAGAGCAGGCTCGATCGGCTCGAAACTTCTGGGAACGCGCTTCGTCTCTGAGACTAAGCAGTCTAGTTTTCGACTCTCAAGCGAGATTTGTTAAACTCACATGATGATATATTCGAGGTCATCAGCGGTGCTCTACGGGATTGCTCTCTCATTTCTCTGTCTGCCATTGACCCCATGATATTTTTAAACCAATTTTCCCTCGATCGTCTGGGGCTTGCCCTGCTGGTTCCGGTCAGCCTGACTCTTAGCCTGACAGCCTCAAACCTCTCTGCCGATGCGGTGCCTAATCAGGTTGAGGCATCTCCTCAAGTGGCCCCTGCCCAGCCTCTAACCCTGCGAGCCAACAGCACCGAAGCCAATGCTAAAACTGGGGTGGTCGTGGCACGGGGCAATGTGCAGATCAATTATCCGTCTCGGCAGATTCAAGCGACCTCAGCTCAAGCCATCTACTTCAGCAAAGAGCGCCGAATTGTGTTGACGGGTGACGTTTATGTCTTGCAGCAGGGCAACAGTTTGCGAGGAGAAAATATCACTTACCTGGTTGACGAAGGGCGGTTTGTGGCGTTGCCCCAAGCGAGTAAGCAGGTAGAGGCTATTTATTTAATTACCGACACTCCTGCTGTCTCCAGTCCGGGGGCGGTGAGTCCTGCTCCATTTAGCCCCAGTCCCCAATTTCAGTCACCCCCTTCAGGTAAGCGCTAACTGCCTGACTCGATTCCCCTTTGGCTAGTTTGAGGAGCAGGTTATTGAGGATTGTATTAGAAAATATTCATAAGTCCTATGGGGCGCGATCGGTGGTGAATCGGGTCAGTCTTTCTGTGGCTCAAGGCGAGGTGGTGGGGCTGCTGGGCCCTAACGGGGCTGGCAAGACGACGACGTTTTATATTGCGACGGGCTTAGAAAAACCCGATAGCGGCAAGGTCTGGCTCGACGATCGTGAAGTCACTGCCCTGCCGATCAACCAACGAGCGACCTTAGGCATTGGTTATCTGGCCCAAGAGCCGAGCATTTTTCGATATCTCACAGTTCAAGAAAACATTTTACTCGTCCTAGAGCAAACCAATGTTCCGCGCTGGCAGTGGAACGATCGCTTGAGTGGTCTGCTCAAAGAGTTTCGATTAGAGAAGGTGGCTTCTACCCTAGGAGTGCAGGTGTCTGGGGGAGAGCGGCGGCGCACAGAGTTGGCGCGGGCCCTTGCGTCGGGGGTGAGCGGCCCCAAATTTTTGCTTCTAGACGAGCCGTTTGCAGGCGTTGACCCGATCGCGGTGGCTGAGATTCAGGACATTGTGGCTCAACTGCGCGATCGTCAAATCGGCATTCTGATCACCGATCACAATGTGCGAGAAACGCTGGCCATCACCGATCGGGCCTACATCATGCGCGATGGGCAGATTCTTGCGTCGGGCAACGCCGAAGAACTCTATGCAAATCCTCTCGTCCGACAATATTATCTGGGAGATAACTTCCAGCGTTGATTTTCGTAGCCCATCACTCTTTTTTCCCATGTCCTCCGGGTTTTCTCAGCCGCCTCAGCCTTCGTTTCGACCTGTCAGCCGCCTCTCTTTCTTGTCGGTGATGGATCGGTATGTCTTGACTCAACTGATTCCACCGCTTTTATTTGGGGTGGCCGCGTTTTCGTCGGTGGTGGCTTCGGTGGGGACGCTGTTTGACTTGATTCGCAAAGTTACCCAGTCGGGGTTGCCGTTCTCGATCGCGATCCAGGTTTTTTTCTTGCAACTGCCTTATTTTGTGAGCCTGGCGTTGCCCATGTCGATGCTGTTAGCGGCGCTGCTGGTCTACAGTCGTCTCTCCACCGACAGCGAGTTGATTGCCCTCCGCAGTGCGGGGATCAGCGTCTATCGACTGATTTTGCCCGCGATCGTGCTGAGTCTGATGGTGACGGGGATCACGTTTGGGTTTAATGAAGCGATCGTCCCCGCTGCCACCTATCGGGCCGCCCGCACCCTCGACTCGGCGCTTAAAGAAGACAAGCCAACCTTTCGAGAAAAAAATATTCTGGTGACGCAGTTTAGCAACGGCAAGCAGTCAGATGGCTCTAGCGACCAGACCCTAGAACGAATTTTTTATGCGCGGCAGTTTGATGGGCGGCAAATGAAAGGCTTGACGGTTCTCGATTTTTCTCAGGGAGGGCTAAATCAAATCGTCGCTTCAGAGTCGGCGGTCTGGAACCCCAAAGACACCACCTGGGATTTCTTTAACGGCACCATTTATGTGGTCGCCCCTGATGGGTCTTATCGCAACATTGTCAAGTTTGTGCGGCAAAAGCTAGAATTGCCGCGCACGCCCCTCGATCTAGCCAATCGCAAGCAAGACTCAGCCGAGATGAACATTGCCGAACTGCGCGACTCGCTCAACATTGTGACTCAGAGTGGTGATCAAAAAGAAGCGCGTAAAGTGCGGCTGCGAATTCAGCAAAAGCTTGCGTTTCCGTTTGTGTGTTTGGTGTTTGGGTTGACGGGAGCAACCCTGGGAACTCGCCCCCAGCGTGGCGGCAGAGGCGCAAGTTTTGCCGTTAGCATTGTGATTATTTTCACCTATTATCTCCTGTCGTTTATCTGCGATTCTCTGGGGCTTTTAGAAATCTTGTCTCCTTATGTCGCAGCCTGGTTGCCAACCGTTTTGGGGCTGATTGCAGGCGGATTTTTACTCGTTCGGGCGGCGCGATAAACGGTCTTTGTGGGGATCTGTCCGATCGCTGATGTCTACCGCGAGGGCGATCGTCTACAATTCCATTTATCAGGGATAGTCTCGGTTCTCTACAGTCTTTTGACCATGCGCCGCCAACCCTCTTCTGTCGCTGCTCGCTATTTGCTGGCTAGGCTGCGGCCTTTGACGCAACCCATTTTTTGGGGGCCGTCGATCGCGCTCATGTTCGTGATTTTGTTCACTTGGCAATATTGGATGCGCCCCGAATGGGTCAGCTATTTGGGGGTTGCCCCTAGCTCGGATGATGCCAGTGGGCTGTCGCCAGAAGATCGGGCGATCGGGGCAGATATTGACACGTTGCCCCTGCTGTTTAACGACATTGGACTGTCGGCTAACTCGGCTTATAGACAGGTTGATCCCTCTGGATCGGTGCCCGCCGCGACGAATTTAAAGACGCTGCCGCAGATTCCCATCGCTGGTTTGACCCCGATCGCGTCTCAGCCTTCTAATGGCAGTGTCTTTTCGGCAACCATGCAGAAGCTCGGACTGCCTGACGCTGGTTTGACAGGCACCGCCCCGATCGCAGAATCAAACTCAACTCAGCCGCCAAGTCCTACTCCTCTACTGGGGTTTCCTAACGCTGGAGCGCCTACAGAAAATCCGCAACCTGCTTTGAGCGACAACGGCGTTTCTGGGGGCGATTTGGCGATCTCTTTTACTAATCGGGCGGTTCAGACTCCTGCCAGCTTTTCGGCGATCGTGCCCGCTACTCCCAGCTACAGCCCGACTGCGGGCAGCTTTGGCGCAACCGCACCGACAGCGACTTCCTATCCCAATTCTTATACGGGTCTGGTCGAAGGCACACAGCCGCTTCCGGCTAGTGGAACAGTGCCGATCGTGCTCCTGTCTCCTCTTTCAACCCAACCGCCAGCGATCGCATCGCCAGCCTTAAACAATTCGCCAAGTTTAAATCCGGTGCCCGTAGGGCCAGCGCTGCAACCGCCCCAGAGTTTTCCCTCCGATGCACCCTTCACGGCTCCGCGGCCGATTCCGGGTCGAGTTCTGGGCGGCGGCCAGATCAACACCTTCTCAAATCCTTAAAGTTAGCCTTAAGCCGAGTTCTGCATGACGGGTGGGAAGTTAAGAGCTTCTCTATTTCCCCAGAGTTGGCGGATTCGTTGATAGATTGTTCACTCCACGAGCACAGGGCACGATCGACCATGAGCCGACGATTGGTAATGAGTCTGATGATTGGTTTAGGTTTGACGACAGCAGGCTGGGCCGTTGCTCTCGTCGCCGCCACTCCCGATGAAGCCCTTCGCCGCTCGTTTTCCTGCCCAGGGCAGCCTGAAGTTGAGGCCAGAAACGTGCAGGTGTTGACCACTCGCAAATGGTCAAAGGGAATTTTGGCGATCTATCGAGGAAACTGTCTCACCGCCGATAAACAAAGCTCAGATCAACCCGTTTTGAGCTATCGGGTAATGAAGCAAACTGGAATGGAATGGCGACTCAGTGGCACCAGCAGCTATTTTGTGATGGCACCGTCTAAAACCACACCCGCCTCTTTAATTGACTATGGAGTTGGCCACACGATCGGCAAAGGCACTAATCGTCAAACCATCGTCTATGGTCAGGTGCTCTCGCCTCAAGTTTCGGCGATAGAAGTCACGTTTAACAATGGCAAAAGTCTTCGTGATGAAAGCCCGGATGGGTTATTTGCCCTAGTTGCTCCGGGGGCAACGGGCATTTGTGACATTCGAGTGTTTGGGTTTGATAACCAGATTTTGCAGCGAAACGAATTGATCTCTCCTCAAAACTCTGACTCTAAAGATGGCAACACCTGCCAGGAAATCTCAGGTCAGCTATGAGACTCTCGAAAACCCAAACCTCCGAAGTCTTCAAGAATTCGGAGGTTTGAAGAAGTCGGAGATTTAATGGCTACGCTTCGTCTAGAGCCGCAATTCCTGGCAGTTCTTTGCCTTCTAGCAGTTCTAAACTTGCGCCACCGCCTGTCGAGATGTGACTCATCTGGCTAGCCAGTCCCACTTTTTCAACGGCTGCTACTGAGTCACCGCCGCCGATGATCGTCGTCGTGCCTTTGGGAGTTAGCTCGGCCAAGGTGTGGGCGATCGCTTCCGTTCCGGCGGCAAATTTATCAAACTCAAATACGCCCATTGGGCCGTTCCAGATCACGCTTTTGCACTGACTCAAAGCATCTTGGAAGACTTTGATCGAGTCAGGGCCGATGTCTAAGCCCATCCAGCCATCGGGGATATTCTCAATGCTGACGGTTTGAGCGTTGGCATCAGGAGAGAAGTTGTCAGCCACAACAACATCCGTCGGCAGCAGCAGAGCAACGCCGCGCTCTTTGGCTTTGGCTTCTAGCATTTTGGCCAGTTCTAGCTTGTCTTCTTCGACCAGCGACTTGCCCACGTTTAGCCCACGAGCCTTATAAAACGTGAAGATCATGCCGCCGCCCATGAGCAGATAATCGACTTTATCCAGCAGGGTTTCGATCACGCCAATTTTGCTGGAGACTTTTGAGCCACCGACGATCGCCGCTAACGGGCGCTGAGGATGCTCGATCGCGTTTTGCAAATACTGCAATTCTTTCTCAACAAGCAACCCCGCTACAGAGGGCTTGAGGTAGTGAGTCACCCCTTCGGTTGAGGCGTGAGCGCGGTGAGCCGTGCCAAAGGCATCGTTGACGTAGAGATCCGCGATCGCGGCCAACTTCTTTGCAAACTCTGGATCGTTCTTTTCTTCTTCTGGGTAGAATCGAACGTTTTCGAGCAGGATCACGTCGCCGTTTTGCATGGCCCCGACTTTGGCAGCCACTTCATCGCCAATGCAGTCATCACACTTAACCACAGGCTGACCCAGCACTTCAGAGAGGCGCGCTGCCACGGGGGTAAGACGCAATTTATCAGTGACTCCTTTGGGGCGACCAAAGTGGCTGCACAAAATCACCTTTGCCCCTTTAGCCGTTAAATTTTGAATGGTCGGCAGCGCGGCACGAATGCGAGTATCGTCGGTAATCTTGCCTTGATCGTCTACCGGAACGTTAAAATCAGCCCGAACTAAAACTCGCTTGCCTTGTAAATCTGAGGATGATAAATCGTTTACAGTCTTCTTGGACACAGAACCAGTCTCCTGAATGAGTCTTCTACCCGTCTTCATTTTCCCTGAAAGTGTCGTGATGTCGATCGCGAATCTGGACTAATGCGCTAAGTTCAGAAGCAGGGGGCCAATTAGCGTCAAAATTAAAGACAAAGAAGGTCTCAAATGCTTGCTTCCTAGCCCCGCACTGAAGTCTGTTTAGTTGAAATAAGATTTTATGTTCAAGACTGTTTTATTCCCCGTTGACCAAAGTCGAGAATCGTGGCAAGCAGCCGAAACCGTGGCCACGCTGGTCAAAACTCACCAGAGCCGTTTGATTATTCTCTCGGTGGTCGAGCCGCCCGCAGTTGACCCGTCGGCAGATGCGATGGAGTCACCCCAGGCAGTCGCTGAGTTGCTGAAAAATGCCCAAACGTTATTTTCTCAACAAGGCATTCAAGCCGAAGCCCTAGAGCGAACAGGCAAACCTGCGTTCACAATTTGTGATGTGGCTGATGACGTGGGGGCTGATCTGATCGTCATGGGCAGCCGAGGATTGGGACTCACCCACGAAGGCACCTCTGAAAGTGTGACGACTCGCGTCATCAGCCTATCGCCGTGCCCAGTCTTAGTCATTCCTTAAAAAGCTGAGGGGTGAGGGGTTCATAAGTCTCTAAGATAGAGGTTTGCCATCCGATTAAACTTCACCTCATTGCTCTTCCCCATGTCTTCTCCCCCCATTCAGTGGTATCCCGGTCACATTGCCAAAGCAGAAAGAGCGCTCTTTGAGCAGCTTAAGCGAGTGGATGTGGTGTTAGAAGTGCGGGATGCTCGAATTCCAAGCTCAACCCATCACCCGCAGGTCGATCAGTGGATCGGCACGAGAGGACAAGTGTTGGTGCTCAATCGCACAGATATGATCTCAGCCCAAACTCGTCAGCAGTGGACGCAGTGGTTTCGATCGCAGGGGCAAGAACCCAATTTTACCGACGCTCAACACGGCAAGGGCATTGCAGCGGTGGCTCAGGCCGTGCAAGAAGCGGGGGCCCAGGTCAATGCTCGACGGCGCGATCGCGACATGTTGCCTCGGCCGATTCGAGCCGTGGTGATTGGCTTTCCTAACGTGGGCAAGTCGGCGCTGATCAATCGCTTGCTTAATCGGCGAGTGGTGGATAGCTCTCGGCGGGCGGGGGTGACGCGGCAACTGAGATGGGTGAGAATCTCAGATCAGATTGAGTTGTTAGATGCCCCTGGCGTGTTGCCCAACAAGCTCAATGATCAAGAAGCGGCGATCAAGCTGGCGATTTGTGATGACATTGGTGAAGCCGCCTATGACAATCAGCGCGTTGCGGCATCGCTGGTCGATCTGCTTAAACAGTTGCACTACGATCGGGCCTTAGCCTCTCGATATCAAGTCGATGCGGCAGAGTTGACCGGGGAGAGCTATCTGCAAGCTCTGGCAGAGCGGAAATATAAAGGCGATGTGGAGCGATCGGCGCGTCAGATTCTCAACGATTTTCGCAAGGGAGTTTTAGGCTCGATCGCCCTAGAACTTCCCTAAGCTAATCAATTTTTTTTGAGCTTGGGCAGGTTTTGATGGAGGGCAACCTCGGATCTAAAAGCTGGTATTCTTGCTTAAAAAAAGAACCAGACAATGCGTTTGTCAAGCTAAAAAAATGTGACGGTTACGACAGTTTTAGTTGGGCCAGTTCATCCATAACGCGCAACTTGATCACTGAGATTCTGAGCTAGTTAACGAATGCCCGATCGGGTTGCCCGGCAGACAGACCTAGGTATCAGCACGAAATCTCTAGATCATGTCACTAAAGATACACACCGCTTGATTCTCTGAAACCTTTGCTGACTATAAGGTGCCGCTTCTTAAAAAAGGACAGGAACTTTTTAAGTTTGATCTCCGTCGCGTTCTTAGGGCAGGTGCGAAAGGTGCAGATCAGAAGTCTGTTTTCGGTCAACTGCTTCAACCCTTTTTATAGCAATCTGTTGCTTAAATTCAAAACCAGAATGGCTCATTTAGCTAAAAACTAAGTCAAGTGAAAAGTGGGCTAATCTGCATAACTATTCAAGTTGCTAACTATAAGACTTACAAGACCGACGGCGGTTGTTTTCTCTCAATCTGTGCTGGGGCATTCTTATGGCATTAATTCGTGAAGTGGTTCAACAAGCTCTGACGACTGGCTTCTTGACGATCGAGGCTGAAGATCAACTGAGACAGCTTCTGTCAGCCAAATACGACCAAGAAGATCTGCGGGCATTTATGACCCTGCAAACGGCTGCGATGTCTGGCTCAGTCAAGCAAGAATCGCGGTGCTGTGTGTCGGCCCGATAGTTCTCGATAGTTAAAGCGATGCATTTTCTGCTGCGCTGTGCGCTACAAATCAGGCAAAACGGCTCCATCTGTGGCAATCTGAGAGACAGAGAGACTATTCACCCTGTTTTCCTGCTGTCGAGCCTTAATAACAGCCGTATGCAAACCTTGCCCAGCCTCGTTCCTGCTCCGATTTCCAGTGAGCTATCTACAGACTCCACCATTCATCGTCGCAAGACCCGCCCCGTTCCGGTGGGCAGCATTACGATCGGAGGCAGTCATCCGGTTGCGGTTCAGTCAATGATCAACGAAGACACGTTAGACATTGCGGGATCGGTCGCGGCGATTCAACGACTGCACGAAATCGGCTGCGAGATTGTCCGCGTGACGGTGCCGAGCATGGCCCACGCCAAAGCGATGGAAGAGATTCGTGATCGCCTCCACAAAACCTATCAGCCCGTGCCTCTGGTCGCCGATGTGCACCACAACGGCATGAAAATCGCCCTAGAAGTGGCGAACTATGTCGATAACGTGCGGATCAATCCTGGCCTCTATGTGTTTGAAAAGCCCAAGAGCGATCGCACCGAATACACCCCCGCAGAATTTAAAGAGATCGGTGACAAAATCTACGAAACTCTAGAGCCTTTGGTTGTGTCGCTGCGTGACCAGAACAAATCAATGCGGATCGGGGTCAATCACGGCTCCCTCTCAGAGCGAATGTTGTTTACCTACGGCGACACCCCTGAAGGCATGGTCGAGTCGGCGCTAGAGTTTATTCGCATTTGTGAATCGCTCAACTTCTACCATATTGAACTCTCGCTCAAAGCCTCTAGGGTGCCCGTCATGCTGGCTGCAAACCGTCTGATGGTCAAGCGCATGAATGAGCTAGGCATGGACTATCCCCTGCATTTAGGCGTGACTGAGGCCGGAGACGGTGAATATGGGCGCATCAAGTCCACCGCAGGTATTGGCACCCTTTTAGCTGAAGGCATTGGCGACACCATTCGCGTCTCTCTGACTGAGGCTCCTGAAAAAGAGATTCCGGTTTGCTATGGCATTTTGCAAGCGCTGGGTCTGCGAAGAACGATGGTAGAGTATGTGGCCTGCCCTTCTTGTGGCCGGACGCTCTTTAATCTAGAAGAAGTCTTGCATCAAGTCAGAAACGCAACCCAGCATCTGACGGGGCTAAACATTGCGGTCATGGGCTGCATTGTCAACGGCCCCGGTGAGATGGCTGACGCTGACTATGGCTATGTTGGCAAACAAGCCGGGCTGATTTCTCTCTATCGCGGTCGAGACGAGATTAAAAAAGTGCCTGAAGCGGATGGGGTGCAAGAGTTGATTAATTTGATCAAGGGCGACGATCGCTGGATCGACCCCTAATCAAAGATTGCCAAGATTCTGCTAAACCACAAGTCCAAAATAGCGCCCTGCTCCACCGAGGTGGAGCAGGGCGCTACTTGCGTTTAAAAACGTTTCTCGCTAAGATAGGGTCTATTAAGTACAGTATTCCGACTGACAATCTGTAGATTAAAATAAGCCATCATGCAAACCCTCACTAATCCAGACACGCGATCGACGCAAAAGCGCATCCGCATCCGCATTCCCAAGCACTATCATCAAGAACCCGTGATTTCTCATCTCATCTCTGACTATTCGCTCACCGTCAACATCACCGCCGCTATTTTGGGAGCCAACGCCAATGGCGACGGCTGGTTTGACCTCAACCTTCAAGGAAGTCAAGCTCAGATTGAAAATGCCCTGACCTATTTGGCAGAGTTAGATCTAGAAGTCTGGAACGAGTCTGAAACCGATGGCTGGTGAGGCGCTTGTTGACTCTGATGGGTCAACAAAAAGGTCTCGATCGCTATCACCTCGATCGAGACCTCTTTAATCACAGTTGGCTTAGGGACGGGCAGCCCTGCCCCTTGTTGACTCGCTCAAGGGTTGATTAGCTCAAGCGACCCGTCAAAAATGACGCATCAGACCAAGATTGGTTTACTAGGTCAGCATCAGCCTGAACGCTGCCGAGATAGTTTCCCGCAGGCAACGACGGAACGCGCTTATAGGGCACCACATCTTCACCAAAGAAGCGGGCATATTCGGCGCTATCTACCATAGACTCAACGGCCGCTTTTAGACCGTGGTCTGCCAGCAGTTGGTTATATTGGCTAATCTCAGCCTGAGTGGCCGGGGCGCGACCCAGCAAGTGACGGAACAAGAATTCAATCACTTTGGTGTTGGGGTAGGGCGTGTAGAAGCGACTACAGTAGATCTCGGCGCTTGCCAGGGTTTTGACAAAGCCGCGAACTGAGATTTCGCCACTGCGGAGCTTGCTCTCTAAGTCTGACTGCCGGAACTGAGCCGGAGTCTGATCGCCAAACACATCCATGACCTGAAGGTAGATCGCATTGAGAACTAGCTCAGTTTCACCTTGACCCATGCCAGGGTTCATGCGGAAGATGCGGGCAGGTTTGGGGCGCGTCGTGCTGACTCCCCCTGCGACCGATTGACCGTCTCCATTGGAGGACGATCGCCCTACTTCTACAAAAAGAGGCTTGCTCTTGTCTATCTGGCGCGCTTGGGATGCTTGATCCGCGATCGCTTTGCCCGTCAACGGCAGTTTGCTGGCATCCATCCGCGGCTTTAGGGTTGCAAAGCTGGGATTCTCGACTTTGCTATCTTGCTTGGTGAGCTTGTTATAAAGGGTTTGCGTGTTGGGGAAGTTTGCCGCCGGAAGCGTTAAGAATCGGTTGTAAGGAACCGTGTCTTCGCCAAAGGCCTGAGCATATTCCATGCTGTTGACCATTGCTCCGACAAACGCTTTCACCCCTTGGGTGGCCAAAATCTGGTTATATTTGCGGATTTCAGCCTGGTCTAGGGGGGCGCGACCCAAGAAGTGCTTGGTGCCTAACTCAATCACTTTGGTGTTGGGGTAGGGAGCGTAGAACTCCTTGAGATAGAGGCTCGAAACTCCTAAGCCTTCGATGAACTCTTTGAGGTTGATTTCACCGTTGCCCAGTTTGCTCTCCAGTTCAGTGAACTCGTTTTTGACGACGTAGGGAGCAATATCTCGCTCAAAGACCTGACGATAAGCAGCCCCGGCAATCACTTTGAGGTTGGCTTTGTCTGACAAGTTGGTGAGCTTGAAGACCTTGGTCTGTTCTCGCTTTTTGCTGACCCCTTGATTGACGCGGAACTGAACATCGGGTTCTGTTCTCATGCCTACGATCGCGCCTAACTCGACAAAGCGAGGCGTTTCTTCGAGCACCACTTTGGGCATCCCCTTATCGGCGATCGACCCGACTCGGCTGGTTCGCATAGATAGACCGGCCGGAGTCAGATAGCGCTCATAGGGAACGGTGTCTTCCCCAAAGGTTTCGTTATATTCAACCGTGTCTAAAATCGCATCAACAACGGCATAAAACCCTTTCTTTGACGCGAGATCGAAGTATTTGTTGGTTTCTTGACGGCCGTAAGTGGGGCGACCCAGGAGGCGACGGTGCATGTATTCGATCGACTTCATCACATACAGTGAAGTCCAATACATATTGCGGAACAGGTTTGATTTAGCCAAGCGACGAATAAACTCACGAATCGTGATGTCACCGTTTTCCAGCTTGATTTCATCAACCTTTAGGCGCTGACCGTCGTAGACAGCCCGCCCAAAAACCTGCAAGTAGGCAGCCCTAATCACGGCTTGCGTAGAGCTTTCCGAAAATTTGATGCTCACGCCCTTGTTGTTGACAGAGCGCTTGCCATAGGTGTTAGAGAACCCTGGCAACTGATCGAGCTTGAAGATTTTGGGGCCGAGGGTGCCAGGAGCGATGCCTCTAGCCCCAGGATTGCTGAGTTGGTTGTTGATGCCTGCGCCGCGATTGATCAGAATTCGCCGCGTGTCTTTGCCAAACGGGGCCGGGCGAGTGCTGGGGTTGCGAGTCTCTTTGGGGAAGATGGCACCGAACTGAATCTCTAATGGATCGTTGCCCGACCCATAAACGTGTTGGTCGGGCAGCGGCTGGTCGTAGGCTGCAAACGTCGTGATGAACTGAGGCACCTTCCGGAAGGGAGCGCTGTAGTTAAACAGGTCTTGTTGCGGCCCCCAGTTGCGACATTCTTGGGCTTCTTGACCGAGACCCCGGAGATAGGGAACGGTTTCTTCGCCGAAGTAATCGGAATATTCGTCGGAATCTACCAGAGCATCAATTAGGGCAGGTAGACCGCCTGAAGACACGATCGAGAAGTATTTCTGCACTTCTTCTCGGCTGCTTGGCCCACGACCCAAAATATGGCGGAACGCTAACTCTAGGGCCCGGCTGTTGATGTAGGGGTCAAAGAAGTTTTTGCGGTAGAGCGGAGACTTGGCCAAGCGACGCACAAACTCCTTCATGGAGATTTCGCCGTTTTTGACTTTAGACTCTAAATCAGAGACTGACAGCGAGTAAGCACGGGTGATATCGCGCTCAAACACTTGGCGATAGGCCGCTTTGACGATCTCATTCTTCTCAGAAGCAGACAGCCCTGGCTTCATCGCATATTTGGGGCGACGCTCAGAGGCGTTGAAATAGATCTGGGGAAGCTGTAGACCTTGCAGATCATTAGAGGAACGCTGACGCACCTTTGTGGAAGGGGTCGGTGCCTTAAACTCGGTGATCATGACATCGAAGTATTGAGCCACAATCTCCAGCGCTTCGGCATCGTTGCGGAAGTAGTTAGAGGCAGAGGTTTTCATCTCTAACAAGGCCACGATCGTCGCTTCACCCGAACAGGCGTTCTCAATGATTTCGCGCAGACCGCGAACGTTGACCGAGATAATATTGGGGTCACCTGCCACAATTGCATAGGTGGTGTAGCGCAAGAACCAACTTAAATCCCGCAGCGACTTTGCCATATTGCTCGGGCCGTAGCGGGCAACGTTAATCGGCCGAAAGTTGGCAGGAATCGCATTGTTTCCTGGCGTTAAGAAAAAGGCGCGAATTCCATCCAGGAAACCGCCATTGCCACCACTGACATAGGTTGCCGTGCCCAGCTTCATAGCCTCCGGCGTGTCTACTACCGTGCCCGCCATGCTCATGACAGGCGTTTCCGCAGGCTTTTCTAAGAACGCCATTGGCGAACCGCCGACAAAGATGCGGTTGGCCGCACGGGACACAATTAGCTCTGAGTTGCGGGTCAATAACTCAGCAATTTCTAGACGTTTGGCACCCGAACTGAAATAGCGAGCCAACTCGTCTAGCTCACCCCGACCGGGAAACCGATCTTGCTGTTCAGCTTGCGAAATGGTCGCAACGGGGACTGTTTGGTATAGTTGCGGGCGTGCAACCGAGCTTCCACCACTTGCCTTAACACTCATTGGATTTCTAAAGCTCCCATTTACGGATCGTTACTGTGTTAAATCTGACCAGAGTGTCACCTGTCTCCGTCAATCAGCCTCGTTACTTCTAGAACACACATTCTGTTGAAGTAATGAACCACATGAATACAACGTTATCCAGGGTCAACCACGCTTACTTTTAGATTAAAACGTTTCGGGTTCAAACACTGAATTATTAAAAAGTGTGTAGAACCAATTTGTCAGGTCTGTTAAATATCATAAAAGTAAGAGGGAAATTATCTGAGAACAAATATAAGTTTTGTAACAAAACATCAGAATTCGGCGCTAGAAGTCAGTCTCTCATTTTCAAAACTAGGAGCAATTTAAAGCCATGAGAACGACAGCTAAACGGTTATCAGGCAAGCACCAAGGGTCTCATATCTGTCCCATTTGCTGCATTTTGCCTCCCTACATGACTGATCATATTATTCTGAGCGGCAGCCAAACTCAGCGCGAGTGGGCTTTAGAAACGCTGAGAGCATCGGAGCAATTTCGAGGACGACGGGAGGCGATCGGAGCCACTCGATTTATGGCCCCCGCCGGAACTAAGCGCCGCACCATCTACAACGCCAAAAATGCCACCGACTTACCAGGGACGCTAGTTCGGGGAGAAGGCGACCCGCCCACAGGCGATATCGCGGTTGATGAAGCCTATGACGGATCAGGCGCAACCTACGATTTTTATTACGATGTGTTTCAGCGCAACTCGATCGACGGGTTGGGGATGCGACTCGATTCTACAGTTCACTTCGATCGTAAGTATGACAATGCCTTTTGGAATGGCAGTCAGATGGTTTATGGCGACGGGGATGGTGAAATCTTCGATCGCTTCACGAAATCGATCGACGTGATTGGGCACGAGCTAACCCACGGAGTCACGCAAAGTGAGGCCGCGCTGATCTACAAGGGACAGCCGGGGGCGCTTAACGAATCTTTTTCGGATGTCTTTGGCTCGTTGATCAAGCAAAAATCTTTGAACCAAACTGCCGACCAAGCAGATTGGCTGATCGGGCAAGGGCTGTTTACGGCCAAAGTAAATGGGGTGGCTCTGCGATCGATGAAGGCCCCCGGCACGGCTTACGACGATAAAGTTTTGGGAAAAGATCCTCAACCTGCGGTTTTCAAAAATCTATACACGGGCACGGCAGACAGTGGCGGCGTTCACATTAATTCGGGCATTCCCAATCGAGCTTTTTGTTTGTCCGCGATCGAGATGGGAGGACACGCCTGGGAAAAAGCTGGGAAAATCTGGTATGTGGCGCTAACCGAGCGTCTGAGCCGCCGAGCCACCTTCAAAACGGCTGCTAACGTGACGATCGCGATCGCCGCCGAACTTTACGGCAAAAATAGTAAAGAACACGTTGCGGTGCAAAATGCTTGGAAAACGGTTGGAGTTATTTAGAGACTAGTTCCTCACTTTTTGCCTCATGAAAGTCACATTCGAGCGTAGCGGTGGTTTTGCGGGAATGACGATGACGGCAACGGTTGACACAGAAACCTTGTCGTCATCTGACGCGGAACAACTTCGGCAACTCATGCAAGCGGCAGACTTTTTTCATCTGCCTTCAAAAGTCGCAGCCACCCCTTTTCAACCCGATCGCTTTCACTACAAAATCACCGCTAAAGAAGGCAGGAAGCAGCACACGATCCACGTTGATGAAGCCGCGACCGAGGCAATACAGCCACTTTTAGCCTGGCTGACAGATAAGGCTCGGAGTCAGTAAAAGCTATTGATTTTGAAAACTCCCCAGGCAAGATTCGAACTTGCGACCAATCGATTAACAGTCGATCGCTCTACCACTGAGCTACTGAGGAACGTTACTCGTTGCGAATCCAATAATAACGACAAACCCGACCTTTTGACAAGCCTTTTGCCAACTTATTTCTGATCTTTGCCAAACCGTAGCCGGGTTAACCGCTCTTGAGCGATCGGGTCGAGAGCATTAAACAAAAACCGACCCGATGATTTCTTAACGTCTTTCTGTTTGCGTTGCACTCGCCGAGCCGCAAACTCAACATCGTTGGCTAACTGTTGGGCTGACATCCACTCTGCTCCATAGCCCACCACGGTCAGTTGCTGGGCCCGATCGGAGGTTGCCACAATCAGCCGTTGATGAAATTTGCGAATGTCGTGACGAAAATCAGCACACGATCGCTCAATATAAGTGTCTGCGGTCTGCCCAAAATCAGTGTAGTGAACCAACAAATTGGGCGTGACCACTTCGCGAGTAGCCAGGCTGTCGCGATATTGCGCGTCAAAAACGACCTGAGTGTCAAATCCCTGAAAAGCGCTGTAACCCGTTAACGCTGCAATCAGGTGGCGGCGCGCTTCTTCAAGCCCCTGACCGTCTCGCACCTGCTTCAAGTCATGCCAAGCGCCGACTATGTTATAGCCGTCCACCAACAGCACAGCTTGGGGCGCAGAACGGGGCATGGATTTAGGGTGATGGGACAGACGGACGCTGACGTTGGCTTCTCACTTCTTAATATTGGCACCTCCGATTGAGGTTTGGATACAAAAATTTGCGCCAAGATGTCAGACGAACCAGAAAAGCTCATCCTCACAGCGGGTTTGTGAGTCTTCAATCAGCGCTAGTCTGCTAGTTCTTCAGTCTGCATTAAGCGCTGTCTCAACCGTTTGGGGTCTCCCTGATCTACGACTCGCCCTTGGTCTAGTAGAAAGGCTCCGTCACAATAGTCCAACTCGTCCAATCGGTGAGTCACCCACAGGGCCGTCATGCCCCGGTTTTTAACTAGTTTTTGCACTTGAGCCACTAGGTCTAACTGACTGTCGGGGTCAAGCAGCGCGGTGGGTTCATCTAACAGCAAAATCCCGCAGTGGCGGGCAATAGCTCCAGCGATCGCGACTCGCTGCTTCTGTCCTCCACTGAGGGCGTAGATCGGCCGCCTTTGCAGTGCCAATAAATTGACGGCAGCCAGAGACTCTTCGACTCGCTGCCGCACGTCTAAAATTGACAACCCTTCTTGAACCAAGCCAAACGCTACATCTGCACCAACCGTAGGCATCACAAGCTGATGGTCAGGATTTTGAAACACAAACCCGATCGGGGGTGAAATCTCAATGTCTCCTGAGTCAGGCGTTAACAGCCCAGCCAAGAGCCTCAATAGAGTGGATTTACCACTGCCATTCGTGCCCAACAGCATCCAAAACTCTCCAGTTGGCACTTCTAGAGAGCAAGATTGCAAAACGGTTCTATCTTTAGCCCAGCTAAAGCAGAGATCGTGAATGTGAATGGCAGCAGTCGATCCAGAAGTCATGGGGGCTTACTCGGCCATCGCGAAGAAACCGGGCGCTCTACCAGAAGCAGACGCACTTGATTTTTCATAGATTTGCACCGCAGCTAGACCGTCACTGAGCAGCGCCAGTTTCTTATCGGTTTGACGATCGCAGGTTAGCTCTAAAACCTGGCTACTGCCAGCGCGCATTGCCGCCGTGATCTCTTGGTAAGTCTTTTCTGCATCTTCTGCTGATTTGCGCTGCACCGAGAGGGGAACAGGTGTAGTCTTTAACGTCAATTCGATAATGAACATAGGAGAGTGCTTTACGGATAACCAAGCTCTAGTATCGCAAATATCTGCCTGATGCGGTTGGCTCTGTCTTCAAGTGTTAAGAAATATAAAGAAGCTTTAAGATTTGCGGGTGCAAACCTGGAATTTTTGAAGAACATGCCTCTATAATCGATGGAATAAGTGAAGAAAAGTAAATCATGCTTGCCCGGCGGCCGAGTCAACTCCAATCGGAGCGATTGCTGGTAGCAAGTTTGATGGTTTGTCTTCCGTTCTCATAATCTTTGGAGATTTGCGTTATGACCATAGCAGTAGGGCGCGCGCAACCAAGCCGAGGCGTATTTGACGCACTCGACGACTGGTTGAAACGCGATCGCTTCGTCTTCATCGGCTGGTCAGGCCTCCTGCTGTTCCCCTGCGCCTTTTTGGCCGTGGGCGGCTGGATGACTGGCACCACCTTCGTCACCTCGTGGTACACCCACGGCTTGGCTTCCTCCTACCTCGAAGGAGCCAACTTTCTCACCGTCGCCGTCTCCACCCCCGCCGACAGCATGGGGCACTCCCTGCTGCTGTTGTGGGGCCCTGAAGCCCAAGGCGACCTGACTCGCTGGTTCCAAATCGGCGGTCTGTGGGCATTTGTCGCCCTGCACGGAGCCTTCGGCTTGATTGGCTTCTGTCTGCGGCAGCTCGAGATTGCCCGCTTAGTCGGCATCCGTCCCTACAACGCCATCGCCTTCACCGGCCCGATCGCCGTCTTCGTCTCCGTCTTCTTGATGTACCCGTTGGGACAGTCGAGTTGGTTTTTCGCTCCGAGCTTCGGCGTAGCGGGCATCTTCCGATTCATTCTGTTCATCCAAGGGTTTCACAACTTCACCCTCAACCCCTTCCACATGATGGGCGTGGCGGGCATCTTGGGCGGCGCGCTGCTGTGCGCCATCCACGGCGCGACGGTGGAGAACACCCTGTTTGAAGACGGCGAAAACGCCAACACCTTCCGGGCGTTCAACCCCACCCAGAGTGAAGAAACCTACTCGATGGTGACGGCAAACCGTTTCTGGTCACAGATTTTTGGGATTGCCTTCTCCAACAAGCGGTGGCTGCACTTTTTCATGCTGTTTGTCCCGGTGACGGGGTTGTGGATGGCATCGGTGGGCATCGTTGGTTTGGCGCTAAACCTGCGGGCGTATGATTTCGTCTCCCAAGAACTGCGGGCGGCGGAAGACCCGGAATTTGAAACGTTCTACACGAAGAACATTTTGTTGAACGAGGGCATCCGCGCTTGGATGGCTTCTCAGGACCAGCCCCACGAAAAATTTGTATTCCCTGAAGAGGTTCTGCCTCGCGGTAACGCTCTCTAAAGGGTCTGGAATTGCACATTTTCGATCGCTCCCGCCAGTCAGGTGGGAGCTTTTTTGTGAGATTGCAACACACTCGAAAAAGTCTGTGTTATCTTGAATTGAAGCAGCGAAATTTATCTGCTTTCGACGGTGTAAACCCTTGATAATAAAGCCGTTTAGGCGATAGGAGGTGATGCCCATGCAAGATAGTAGTATACGCCTGGGTCGTCAGGTTGTGTTGAACTGGCTGTGCGCCGGGGCTGCTCTCTAGAGTTAGATCTTCCACACTGGTAGAGATGGCTCATCCATAACGGCTGACTAGCCTGGAGTCCCTTCCGGCAGTCTAGTTGCAATCTGAAGACCCCCTACACCGCTCCTGCTCCTTGGGATTTTGGTTTTACCAACGTTTCTTTAGCAGGAGCGGATAGTTTTTAAAAGGGAGGATCTTCGATGGGAGCTAGTCGAATATATCGACCTAGAGCAGTGCTAGATCCTGAGAGATTCTGGCTGGTTTAACCCCCAATTCCCAGCATTGCAGAGAATTAGCGGTCTTGATTAAAAGTATGTATTCCTTTCGATAGAGGTGATAGTTGGCTAACCTCTGGGAGATTTATAGGAGGAGATTTGCAAGGGATTTTTTGCTGTGATCGATCCCAACAACAGCCAGACACTCTTGGCAAACATCTGCTATTATTTCCAAAGTCGCTCTCTAGTTGTAATTTGGCATACATAACTCAACTGCCTGAGTGATAGGCTGGCGTAGGTTTTGTAGTTTGCAGAAGTGGTTACAAGTCTAGACTAGACAGGTAGAAGGCTCAAACAGTCGCTCTATAAACCAGGTGTGAGGAGAATATTCATGTTTAAATTTCTGTTGAATTCGTTAGTGGTCAGCCCAGCGCTTTTTGGGGTAGCTCTAGCGGTTTCTTCTGGGGCGATCGCCGCAGAAAAGTCAGTCGTTGTTCCGACATCTCCGGTCGCGATCGCAGCGAAAACTCAAGCAATTGAGGCGCTTGTCGCACCGTCTGTTGAAGTCAAAGCGGCTCAGGTTGCTGAAGTTGCCACCTCGAAGACCACTCAAGCCAAAGAGATTTCTGAAAAATCTACCGAGCTAAAGCTTTCTAAGATTGCCCCGGTTCAAGTTGCTCAAGTGTCTTCTCCGGCAGACCAGAGTGCTGATCTCAACTCAATCGACCAAATCAATCGCTACAGCCGGGAAGGAAAAGGTGGGGCAGCGATCGGGCAAGTCACATCGGTTTCTCAACTGTCTGACGTGCGGCCGACTGACTGGGCATTCCAAGCCTTGCAGTCTTTGGTTGAGCGCTATGGCTGCATCGCGGGCTACCCCGACAAAACCTATCGCGGCAACCGCGCTTTAAGTCGCTATGAGTTTGCGGCTGGTTTGAACGCTTGTCTCGATCGCGTCAATGAGCTAATCGCGGCTGCCACAGCCGATTTGGTAAAGAAAGAAGACTTGGCAACCCTGCAAAAGCTGCAAGAAGAGTTTGCGGCTGAGTTGGCAACCCTGCGTGGTCGTGTTGATGCTCTAGAAGCTCGGACGGCAACCCTTGAAAAGCAGCAGTTTTCAACCACAACCAAGCTTGCAGGCGAGGTTATTTTTGCAGTCACTGATGAGTTTGGCGTTAGAAACTCTGGTGGCAACAACACGGTGTTTCAAGACAGGGTTCGTCTGGCGCTCAACACCAGCTTTACAGGCAAAGATTTGTTGGTTACTCGTCTTGCCGCAGGTAATGCAGGCGCTTTCAACCTAAACAATCCCAACCGACCGGGTGGCGTAAACGCTGAAGGGCTTCAGACCTTTAACTTTGGAAACACGGTTGGCAACAAAATTTTTGCTGATTGGGTCGCCTATTTCTTTAACATCACTGACAAGGTGAGAGTCTACGTCCCGGCTGTAGGCGGTCTTCACTATGACTATGCGCCCACAGTCAGCCCTGCTCTAGATGCGTTTGACGGCGGCACAGGCCCTCTGTCGGTTTTTGCTCAACGCAACCCCATCTATTTGATTGGTGGTGGCAGTGGTGCAGGCGTGAACTTTGAATTGACCCCAGCCTTTACGATTAGCGGTGGCTATTTGGCTGACAACTCAACCTCTGCGGGTGCAGTGGTCGCTAGTGCAAACAGTCCTGCTGATAAAAATGGGTTGTTTAACGGCAGTTATTCTGCGCTGGCTCAAGTGACCTTCAAAGCTAGTAATGCTCTAAGTCTTGGCTTGACCTACGTCAATGCCTATAGACGATCGGCGATCTTTGACACTGGAAACGGCGGCACTGGCGCTTCGGGCACGTTGCTGGCTAACCAAGGCACGAGCGTACTCGGCGCAATTACCCCAGCTAAGGTCAACGCTTATGGAGCAGAAGTCGCTTTTAGACTCAGCCCCCAGATCGTGTTGAATGGCTTTGCGTCTTACATCAACGCTGATTTTGTTGATGATGGCAACGGTTCTCGCAAAATCTGGACTTATGGCGCTGGTCTAGCCTTCCCTGATTTTGGCAAGAAAGGTAACCTCTTGGGCTTTATGGCAGGGGCAGAGCCTTATGTGTCTAATCCGTCTGCTGCTCAAAGAGCAGCGGGTGTGGGCAACGCGATTCCTCTTCACCTAGAAGGGTTCTATAAGTATCAGTTGAATGACAACATCTCAATCACGCCTGGCATCATCTGGGTGATTAACCCCGGTCAGAATACCACAAACGATGATGTTGTGATTGGCACGGTGAGAACGACCTTCACCTTCTAATCGAAGCTTCTTCTGAAATCGACAAAAAAGGCTCCGCGACCGCGGAGCCTTTTTTATAGGATTCTTTTATCTCAAGGCTGTTGGACTAGTTCTTTGAGGGTGGCTTCAATAGAGCGAGGGTTCCATCCAAGTTCTCGTTTTGCCTTGGCAGCATCGACGCGGACGCAGCGATCGTAGAGATAATGCACTCGTTCTCGGTCGATCGGAGGCTGCCACGAAAAGGTGCGGCCAATGAGATCTAAGACTGCGCCAACGGTGCGAACTAGTGGTTCGGGCGCGTCAGCCGGGGCAGAGATTCCGGTTTCTCGACTAAAAATCTCAAACATTTCACGAGTTGATAAATCGCCTGACGAGATAATGTAATGTTCGCCAGGTTGACCCCGATCGGCTGCCAATATCATCGCTTTTGCTAAATCATCGACATGAACGATGCCTGTGATTCTTTGTCCGCCTGCCCAAACTTTTAGCCGTCTTTTAAGAAAGGTATTGAGGACGGGCATAAAATGTGGATCATCCAGTCCAAAAATGCCGGAAGGCATCACGCTTATGACCGGAAACCCGCTAGCCGCCGCTTGATTGACGAGTTGTTGGGCGTTGTATTTGGTGCGATCGTAGGCAGACGAAAAATCTTTTTGAATCCGCTCGAAGGTTTCGTCAATGACTTTGCCTTGGGTGTCGCCAAAAACCCCGATCGTGCTGCAATAAATCATTTTAGAAACTCCCGCAGCTTGGGCAACTTCCAGCACGGTGCGCGTTCCTTGAACGTTGACCTGTTCCATTCGTGCGGCATCGACTAAACCGAGTTCGACGTAGGCGGCTGTGTGAAAAACGGTATCAACTTGACTCATGGCTTGTTGCAGGGCAGCGCGATCGGTGATGTCTCCATAGACTAGTTCAATCGCGGTGTTGTCTAATCGCGATAAGTCGCTGGATCGTCTCACCAACCCCACCACAGCATCGCCTCGCTTTTCAAGCGCTTTGACTAAATGAGACCCAGTAAAGCCGTTAGCCCCGGTTACTAATGCTTTCATTGAAAAAGTTCCGATTTTTTATAGAGACTTAAACTAGACTTTTTTCATACATTCGATAGGTTTTATAGATTTTGCCACCCGACGCTTCGATCAATTTACGGGAAGCAAAATTATCTTCGTAAACCCAAGATAATTCGGCTCGTTTGTAAGGTTTTCCCTTTTGAATTCCGCCATTCATGCCCAAATAAATCAGCGCCAGAGGAACCATTTTGCGGCGAAATTCTGGAAGCGAACAGATCGCAATCACTCGCCCTTGATCGATTTGGCGACGATGCCAGAGAAACTTGAGAATTCCCAACCAATTCAGCTTACCGTTAACGTGTTTGAGGGGAATGTTGTAGTCCGGCAACCCCATCCAAAACCCGATCATTTCACCGTTGTATTCAGCGATCGGAAACACATCAGGATCGACCAAACTTTGCAGCGATTTTGCCTCTTCTAAAAACTCTGCTTGAGTGCGAGGGGTAGAACTCCAGTTATCAGAAAAGGCCTTGGTAAACAGATTATAGAGACCGATCGCGTCTTGCTCAAATCCTTCGCCTTTGGTTCTCAAGGGTCGAAAGTTAACCCCAGATTTGCAGGCAATTTTGTAGCCTTTTTCAAATTCTGGAGAGAGGGGTTGATCAAGCAGAAAGTTATAGGCATAAGCGTCTTTGGCTTTGTGCCAGCCGTCTCGTTCTAAAAACTGAGGATAGTAAGCAGGATTGTAAGGCATCATCACCATGGGCGACGAGTCAAAGCCATCTACTAAAAACAGGCAATTATTGTGAGTTGAAAGATCGATCGGGCCTCTGACTTCGGTCATTCCCTGCGCTCTTAGCCAGTCAGCGGCAGCACCAAAAAGAGATTGGGCAACCTCAAAGTCTTCAACACACTCAAAAAAACCAAAAATGCCGATGGGTTTGCCTTCGCGATCGACCAACCGATCGTTGACTGCCGCCACAATGCGACCGATGGGTTTTGCCCCGCGAATCGCAACAAACTGCTGAAGCCTGCCGTATTGAAAAAAAGGATTACTAGACTCAAACTTTTTGGCAACGTCACTGCGAAGTGGAGACACCCAATAGCGATCGTGGGCATATACGATCGCGGGCACCTCTAAAAACATCGCTTGCTCTGTTGCGCTAGTGACCGAGATGATCTGAAAAGCTGCTGATCTGGCTCCTCCAAAACTTTTATCAAGAGAGGGATTCATGGGCGGATTGCCTCCCACAGGTGCAAACTAAGCGTTATGGAGAAATATATCAGCATTTCTCCAGGTGAGGGCTTGATTAAGCTAGTTTTGAAACAAATTGTTCAGATACGAAGACAGCCAACCGATTAGTTTGAGGCGATCGCTCAGATCAGCCCCGGTCGTGGTGCAGAAAATTCCTGAAACTCTGATCTCTTATGAAGGTGTCATGAGCAATCTTTTGATCAAGGCTTGCGAACCGCCACGCACATTAGAGACAATGCTGCCTCCGAAGAATAGGGATTAATGCCAGAAAGCAATTGTCCGAGACGATATCGCCAATGGGGTGGGTTGCCGCAAATCCCTTTTAGAGCGTCAGCCCCGATCGTATTGTTATGAGGGTAGACCTTCACCTCAAAGCCCATCGGTTCTAGGATTTCATGAAACAAATTCTTCGTCACACCGTGACCGGGCTGATGATGCACCTCGGTTGCAAGTGCACGGGTTCGTTCTTCATTAGGAACCGCTAAGTTACGAAGGAAAAACCGATAGATCACTCCCAGACGGACTTTGTAGAGCAATAGTCCCAATCCTTTATAGTTCCAAGCTGTCAGTTGTGGATCGTGGTCAACAATCAAGACTCCACCGGGGCGCACCAACCGGGCTGACTCTGCCAATACCTGAGACATGTCGATGCAATGGTGCAATGACGCATTGACGGCCACAATATCAGCAAACTCTGTAATCAGTGGCATGTCGTGGGCATCTGCCAACAATGGCGTATACCCAATCTGCTGGGCCATTTCCAGAGACCCACGTGCTACATCTACTCCAATGAGCACCGCTGGTTTCCCGCCTAGGTTTGCATAGAGGTTGCCTGGGCCACAACCTACATCCACCACGATCTTATCGTCCCAACTACCCACCGCGGCAACCCACCGCTCTTTAAAGGCAGCATCGCGATGACAAGCATCAAAATATGTCTTCGCCCAAGTTGAGTTGCTGAAATAAAAGCTATTTGCTTGGATTTCAGGTGTGCTGACAATTGGGGCTTCTGGAATATCGCTTTTAAGATTAACTTGATGATTTAAAGTCAGAAATGGCTGTAGCTTTGATTGCTCAACAGCATCCATCGAAAAACTCCTGTTAAAAAAGGGTAGAAAAACACTCCTTCGCCTTTTCGTGAACTGTGTAGTAAGGTGATACCCGTTCACGGTGCAGGTTAAAACCAGCAGTCCAATTCCTATAGGGCGAGGCAGATCGTCCCCCTACAAGAATCATCGCTGCACCTGTTCTGTGCTCCTATAAAGGATTGACGACCCACGATCGTGGACACTCTTCCTTTTAAATGTTGGTAATGTTAGAAGCTTTTTTGAAAAGGCTTTAATTAAATTAAACTGGCTAGGTCTAAGTTGAACTAATAGTATGTGATTGCGCTGAGATATTCGTAAAGTTCTGGTGAATTTTGCTCAGAAACTGTGAACTTAACCCTTACTAATTTGCTAGCCTGCAACTGACGTTTGGGAGTCTATCGACCTCTGCCAGGATGCCGACTTATCTAGGTAATATATCTCTGTAAGGTGAAGTAACCCCTCTAATAACCAGCCCATAAAAAGAACGATCGCTCCCTTAAAAAGAACGATCGCTCTCAGCTAACTAAAGCGATTAAATTGAGGTTAGGCGCTAATCGTGGGCTTATAAACCAAATCGCGCATCTTCACCATGCCTGTCACCAACCGATCCATTTCTTCTTTGGTGTGCAGCGTGTTGACGGTAATGCGAATCCGAGGTTTGGCGATAAACCAAATCGGAGACACCCACGTTCCATAATCTAGCAATTCTCTTGCATAGACTTTAGGATTGATTTCGGGTGGTAGCAAAACTGGCACAACATTGGTTTCTCCGATCGCTGCAAAATCGTGAGCCTCAAGCCGCGATCGCAGATATCGCGTGTTTTCTTGCAGAAGCTTGACTCGATCGGGTTCTTGACGGACGATGCGAATGCTCTCCAAGGCCGCCGCCGTTGTCGGAGCAGGCAACGAGATCGTCCCGATTGAGGTCGGTGACACATTCAACAAAGGCTTGAGTTCAGGCACATGGGTGCTGATGGCCGCGCCTGCCGATGCCGCAAACTTAGAGAATGTTGTCATGATCAAGGGCGTAATGCCGCGATCGATCGCGTCTTGTGGCGTGAGTCCAAAATGTTCATAAATGCCGCGACCTGTTGCCCCGATCGCGCCACTGGCGTGGGCCTCATCCATCACCAAGACCGAATCAGGATAGTTAGCCAGCACCTCAATCATCTCCGGCAGCGGCGCAATGTCCCCATCCATTGAGAACACCGCATCAGAAATAACCAGGATACGATCGTTAGGTTGAGCATAGCGCTTCAGCTTGCGCGCTAAATCTTCAACATCACAATGGCGATAAGCCCGCACCCGCACCCTCGGACTGTGCCCAAACATCTTGCCAGAGCGAGTTCCGGCATTGGCAACCGCCGTGACAATGCAGCCATGATTGAGAACATCGGTCAAAATTAGCGTCTCACGATCGTTTTGAAACCCCGAAACGGGAATCGCCAAATGGCAAAACGCATCCATCAACGCCTGCACTGCCATCCACGCATTTAAAAAAAGCTGAGTGTGAGGCAGATGCTTAAACGCCGAAATCTCATTTTCTAGCTGGCGATGTAGATCAATGCGACCGCTCAGAACCGAGGTAGAACTGTTAGACGTTCCATATTGCCAGATGGCATCAACGGCCGCTTGTTTAACGGATTCTTCTTGAGTCAGCCCCAAAACATCGTTGGTGCAAAAGGTGAGAACGGTGCGTCGTTTCCCCGTTTCAGCCTCCTCGATCTCGACAAAATTTCCCTGGCGTTTGTGGCAGATGTACTCATCGGGATCTAAGCCGCTTTCGTACCAGCGCCGCACGTACTCCTTAACAACTTGCACAGTAAACTCCTCTCACCTTTTTCTAGACGGCGATTCTATAAAGCTGCGCCGAGTGCGTCGCAACTAAATCTAACCCTATATCTGGCTTGCGTAGGATTTCGCTAACTCGTCGATCTGAAGCTGAAATATAAGAACATGCGTCCATTCGTCAATTGTCTGAATCCAGCTTATCAGTAAGCACTCTAACTAAGTGGGTTCAAAGGCACTGATTGCAAAAAAAGACGGTCTGTGGGTAGGCACTCAACCAGGTGCTACCCGTTACAGACGGTCTTTTTTGCCATTGAGTGTAGGCTAGAATCAAATTTCTGCGACTGCCCGCTCGACTAAACGACGAGCCAGCGTTTGCGTTCCAGTATGAGTGTAGTATTTGACGGCTACATCGAGGAACGCGCCGACATAATCAAGTTTGTCAGCCGAAATGTCAACATATTGTTTGACATGGCTCAACAGACCGTCTTGAGTCAAATTACGAGAACTGACAAAATCGCCCATCCAGCCTTTAACTGAATCAAAGCTCTGAGTGATAAACCCCAGTTGCCCAGCCGGGTTGCCGCCCGGAATCAGGCTGCTGACGCTCTTAAAGCTCTGGTTGTGCTGCAAATCATCGGGGGTGGTCTGTTGAATGGTGGATAGCCCCATATTGATAAAGTCGGCTCCTAGAGGAATGATGCCGTCAAAGCAGACTAATGCCGCCATTCGCATCAATGACTCGCCGCTGTAGTCGCCCAATGCACCTAAAAAGTCGCCAATGCTGTCACCGGGGATGCCGTTGATCTGGCAGAATGCCACCAGTTCGACGACTAGTTTGATGCACAGATCGAGACTCTGAACTTTTTCGGGCTTGGGGGTGAGATTGCCTAAAAACCCTAAAAATGAAATGTCTTGACCAATTTTGTTGGCCATCGCGGCTGCACCCAAGGCCCCTGCGGCACTATCGACGGTTTGATAGAGCCACAGGGCGCGCTGATAGCCCTGGGATTCGTCATTGTAAAGATAGACGGCTCGGTCTCCGATCGCTTGAATCATGGCCTCATCAGATTCGCCCGTGACGGCTCTAATCGTGTTGGTGAAGCCTGTCAAGTTTTGCCACTGCCCCGGAATCACAAAATCTAGGGCATTGAGGGCGGTGACGGTCGTCCCTCCGGTAGGAAGCTCATCGACGAGTTCAAAAATGGATTTGCTCATGAAAAATTCCTGATAGTGAGGGTGGGTGCTGTGGCTAGTTGAGTTTTTCTAGCCCTTTGAGGTCAAACTTTTGCAGCCAGGCTTGGCGATCGGTCTTTTCAAACGACGGATCGCGAGACTGAACTTTGACCTGATATTTGCCCACTAAAACAGCCGTTTGATTGCCAAGATTGGTGGCAGGATACCCCGCAATTTTTTCGGTTGCCGCCGCATATTTTTGAGCAGATCCTGGGATGCCTGTTGTGTCGTTAATCGACAGCATAGCGATGTTTTTGCCGTCTTTATTGAGTTTTGCCTCAGCAAATCCTTTCTTTTCTTGGCTAAAGGCTCTGGCGTAGCCATCGGCAGCCCGCGGGAAAAATTTGTTAAACTCGCTGCCTTGGGTCGCATCTTTGGCAACGGCGGTGACTCCTTTTTGGCTGCTGTCTTGCTGGGCTTGAGCAAACTGTGAGGGGGCTTTGGGCTGACAGCCTGTGAGCAGCAAAACGACAGACAGCATTAAGGCAACAGCGCCTCTATGCCAGTTTAAAAATGACATGGGTTGAGTCTCATAAAGGTGGATGAGAGACCATCGGGGCATCTGAGTAGAGCGTTAGGCCCTATTCCCGATGACTACTTCTGTAATGTAATGCGATCGCGCCGCAATCGTGTGATCGTAAAGACTACATTTTGCAACAACTCAGAAGGAATCCCAAAAAGTTTTGTGCTGCTATTGGGTCGATGCTTCCTGCGGAACGGGCGAGTCTAACGGGCTTTCAGGGTGGGGCGAATAGCGGATAAACTGCTCATATTGACGTAATATCAGGCGCTGCACGGCGACGATCGCGGGGTTAACCTCGACATAGCGCCGCTGAGGATTTTTTGCATAATTCTCCTGTTCGCTCTCGATCATTTCAATATCTTGTCTGAGAAAGGGCAGCAGCAGCAGATTTAGAATGAGAGGCTGCAAAACGGGACGCAGGATGTTGAGCAACCACGGAGGCAATCCTAACTTAAGAAACAAAAGCGAGAACGATCGGCTTTTTTGAGGTGCGATGGGCAACCGCATCAAATAGAGCGATGAAAGCCCTGGAAGATAGTTGATGTAGTGAGGATAGCGATAGCTCACCGAAATGACTTTGGTGGTGACTCGATTGGCTGATTGACTCAGCCCCAACAGTTGAGTCACAAAGCCTGTGTAAGAGAGTTGATAGCTAGCTTCGACCGAGGTTTCAGTTTCTCGAAGCTTGAGCAGCACGGGATCAAACCAGCCTTGTAGCTTTTTGTGAAGATGACCGTGAAACACATCCATCGTGTTTTCATTGCAGATTGAGAAGTGGGCTTTAAAGTCTGCCTCAATGGGAATCAGCAGCCAGTGGGGGTCGTCGTATTCTGCAATGTCGATTAGGGGCTGCGTGGCTGCCAGGGCAGGCTCACCCGGAAAGACCCAAATTAATCCATATTTTTCCTGCACGGGGAAGCTCTGCATCTTGACACAAGGCAGCTTTTGATCGGGCGGAAAGTAGGGAATATTGACGCATTCGCCCTGCCCGTTAAACTCCCAGCCGTGATAGGGGCACACGATCGCATTCTCTGCAACTTTGCCCTGATCAAACGAAACGCCTTTGTGGGGACAAACATTTTCGACGGCTTGAATCTGGTTGTGGCGATCGCGATAAAAGGCGATTGACTGCTGCCAAATGGTCGCGGTCAGAATTTTTGTCGGTTTGAGATCAGCAGACCAAGCGATCGCATACCAATGGTTGCCGTTGATGCCGATTTCTCGCACATGATTGCGAGGGGTTTGACTTTTTAAGGTGGTCGCTAGATCCACAGCACACTCCTTTTAACTGAGTCGTGAATAGTATCTTTAGAGTTATTAAAACGATCGGTGACTGGTCGAGTCTAGGGGGCACGGCAGTGCCGTGCCCTTACGCGAATCTCCGGTCTTTAGGGCTGCTTTTGGGATCGTAGCTGCGCTAGCTCGGCTCGAATGGCGGCGAGTTGTGCAGTGAGTTCTTGCAGTTCGAGCACCTCTGTGGAGGAGGGCACTGACGTTGCGATCGTCGTCACGGTGGTTTCAGAGGCAGCCCGATCGCTGGTGGCGCGATGTTGGGCCACGAAGGTGTCTACAAAACTGCGGGCTTCTTGCTCGGTGGTTTCCCCTTTTTCAGCCCATTCTTGCGCTAGCTGATCTAGCTCTAGCCTTAATTTTGATAAATTTTGCTCGCGTCTTTGAGGGTCTTGCAGCACTTCGATCAGCGTTGCTGTTGCCCCGATCGTGACGCGAAACCCTTTCTGCAATAGCCGAAGGACGGTATCAGAAGTCATGGCTTAAAGCGATAAATAGGAGAGTGGTTGCCTCGATTTTACTGCACCGCTCACAGTGCGGTCTGTAACATTTCTCAGCTAAGGCTTACGAGCTAGACTTGTTCTCTAAGCTTGTTCTAAATAAGCGCTGATATCGTCATTGACGCGGCTGAGTTCGGCTTCGGTCGTGATGCGAATGCGATCGTCTCTCAGGGTGATCAGCACCTTGGCTGCAAAGGGTGTGGGCCAAATATTGGGGTTGCAAAACACCTCTAAAAAAACGTCTCCTGTATGGCGATATTCCACAGGCTTTTGGGGCGTAACTCTGCCTCCAGGGGTTGGCTTATTGGCGGTGACTTTGAGCCGCTCCATCAGGTCTGCCAGCGTCGCTTTTAAGTCTCTGGCGGCTTCTGGACTAAAGCGGAAAGAAATAGAGCCTTCGATTAGGTTTAACGTGAGTTGAGAAGACATAGACACGATTCGTCCCCGGTGGCAGCCCTTTCATCCTACTGGGAAGCAGGATTGAGAATTGAAGCCCAAGCAAAAAAGTTAACTTTCTAGATGACAAAGATCTACAAAAAGAATCTCTCAAGTCTTGAGTCAAGACGTAAGGTTTATCGGGTTCTGTAATACCAGGTCAATTTGTGAATGCGACCGTTCCTCGCCCCCTAAATCCCCCAAAATGGGGGACTTTGAGTAGGTTTTATTGATCACCTGTTGCAGTCTATTTTCAATTTGGTATGACTTGCTAATTGCGATTGTCGTCAAGAACTTAAAACAGTTATAGAAAGCTCAAAGCTTTAACGAATAAGACTTTAGAGCGCTTTTAATCTTCGAGATCTACACTGAATAATTCAGAGCGCTAAAGGGTAATGAGAGATTGTGATAGTAGATAATCGATCGACGGTTCGCAAAGTGTTAATCATCACCCTATTGCTCAATCTGTTTGTCTTGGGACTCAAGGCCTTTGTGGGATTGACAACGGGTTCATTAAGTTTGTTAGCAGATGCGCTGCATAGTTTAACCGACAGCGCTAGCAACATTCTGGGATTGATTGCCAGCCGATTTTCGTCTCCGATGCCCGATCGCGATCATCCCTATGGGCACCAAAAGTTTGAAGCTGTGAGTGCTTTAGGCATCGCTGCCTTTTTGGGGATTGCGTGTTTTGAGATTTTGCAGGGCGCGATCGAGCGGTTGATGGGCACGGGTAAGCCGATTCACATCTCGGCCGGGGAACTGTGGCTATTGCTGATCGTGTTGGGGATCAATATTTTTGTCACCTACTACGAGCGCGCCGAAGGGCAGCGAGTGGGCAGTCCGATTTTGATTGCCGATGCCCAGCACACGATGAGTGATGTCTGGGTAACGATCAGCGTTTTGGCAGGTTTAGTTGGCGTTTGGGCGTTTAACTGGCAGTGGCTGGATCTGGCGCTGTCTTTTCCCGTAGCGCTGATGGTGTTTTGGAGTGGGTGGTCAGTGCTCAAACAAAATCTGCCTTCTCTAGTAGATGAGATGGCGATCGCGCCAGAAGCCATTTATGAAGTGGCGATGCAGGTGCCTGGCGTGCTGAACTGTCACGACATCGCATCGCGAGGGGTGGTGGGTCGGCAGTCTTTTATTGAGATGCACCTGATCGTCGAAGTGGGGGATGTGCAGACGGCTCACGACATCACCGAGGAAGTAGAAGCCCGATTAGCTGAAAAATATAGCCCTGTGAGAGTGATGATTCACGTAGAGCCGCCGACTTATCAATCTGATCAGATTAGCTACGGGTCTCCAGTAGAAAAATGAGTTTTCCACAACTTCCCAGAGTTTTCCACAGAGTTTGGGCTGTTTTCCACAAATTATTAGGCGATCGCTGCCCCGATCGCACTTATTTTTGAACCTACAGAGAGGCTAGGTTACTCCCATTCGATCGTGCCTGGTGGTTTAGAGGTGATGTCATAAACTACGCGATTGATCCCGCTGACTTCGTTGACGATGCGATTAGAAATCGTCTCCAGCAAATCATAGGGAACCCTTGCCCAATCAGCCGTCATGCCATCTTCACTAGCGACAAAGCGCAGCACGATCGGATAAGCATAGGTGCGCTGATCGCCCATCACTCCGACGCTGCGAACGGGCAACAGCACCGCAAACGCTTGCCAGAGATCATGATATAGCCCGGCTCGATTAATCTCTTGACGAACAATGAGATCGGCATCGCGAAGAATATTGAGCCGTTCGCTGGTGACTTCTCCTAAGATGCGAATCGCTAACCCTGGGCCAGGAAAGGGCTGACGATTGACAATTTCTTCAGGCAGCCCGATCGAGCGTCCCACCTTCCGCACTTCGTCTTTAAACAATTTGCGGAGCGGCTCGACGAGCTTAAAGCGCAGATCTTTGGGCAACCCGCCGACGTTGTGATGGCTCTTGATCTTGACGGCGACCCGTTCACCCGTTTGGGGATCAACATTGGTATCGGCCGACTCGATCACATCGGGATAAAGCGTCCCCTGAGCGAGATAGTCAAAGGGGCCCAACCGTCTAGACTCGGACTCAAACACGCTGATAAACTCATGCCCGATTCGCTTCCGTTTTTCTTCGGGATCGGTGATGCCCTTGACTGAATCAATGAAGCGATCGCGGGCGTTGACATACTCAACGGCGATATGAAACTGCTCAGCAAAAAGCTTCACCAACCGCTCTGGTTCTAGCTTTCGCATAAACCCTTGGTCGATAAACATACAAGTCAGTTGATCCCCGATCGCCCGGTGCAGCAAAAATGCCAAGGTCGAAGAGTCAACGCCGCCCGACAGTGCCAATAAGACCCGTTTTTCGCCGACCCTAGCCCGAATTTCTCGCACCGCTTCTTCGACAAACGCTGCCGTTGTCCAAGTGGGTTCGCAGGTGCAGATGTGATAGACGAAGTTGCGAATCAGGGCTTGACCGCCCTGGGAATGCACGACTTCGGGGTGAAACTGCACTCCATAGAGTTTCCGATCGTGGTCAGCGATCGCGGCACAGGGCGTATTTGCAGTGTGGGCCAATAGCTCAAAGCCCGTCGGAAGGTTCGTCACCGAGTCGCCGTGGCTCATCCACATCGTGGTGTTATCTTCGACATTGGTCAGCAGATCGGTAGGGTCGTCGATTTCTAAACTGGCCTTGCCATATTCACCGCGATCGGACTTTTCGACCCCGCCACCGAGTTGCTGCACCATTAATTGCATTCCATAGCACACCCCTAGAACAGGAATGCCTAGGTTCCAAATCTCAGGATCGCTGTGGGGAGCATTCTGATCATAGACAGAACTTGGGCCTCCCGAAAGAATAATGCCTTTGGGATTGAGTTTTTTAAGGTGTTCGGCCGAGGTGCGATAGGAGAGCACCTCTGAATAAACTTGAGTTTCGCGGATGCGCCGTGCAATCAACTCAGAATATTGGGAGCCAAAGTCCAGAATCACAATCATCTGTCGATTGACTACATCCAAGTCGCTGTCTGAGGTAGATGCAGATGGTGATGTGAGAGCAGCTTGTTCAGTCTGAGGAGTCACGGAGATAACCTAATGAAATCCTAAAAGTGGACAGATAAACGTGTGAAAAAAATGGTTCGCAGGGGAGTCAATAAATTCGGGCTTTTGGGTATTTTAATCCTATTAACAAACTTGACTCAAGTAGTGGGGGAACAATTTCCTTCTTTTTAGCGACAGGCTGCGGCGGAGCACTGATTCTCAGGAACTCATTTCTTGAACGCGAGGGTTAACCCGTCGGCGATCGGCAGCAAGCTCAACACCACCCGATCGTCCTGCGCCAGCTTTTGATTAAAGGCGCGAATCGTTTGGGTAATCTTATCTTGATCGGTGGGATCAGCCACTCGCCCTGACCAAAGCACGTTATCGATCGCGATCAATCCACCGGGGCGAATCAGTTGAAAGGCCCGATCGTAGTAATGTTCATAGTTGCCTTTGTCGGCATCAATAAACGCAAAGTCAAAGGTTTCGGCTTGAGTTTTGAGCAGATGATCTAAGGTCTCTAGAGCGGGCGCAATGTGCAGTTCTATCTTGGCGCTGACCCCAGCGGCTTGCCAATAGCGACGAGCGATCGCGGTGTAGTCTTCGCTAATATCACAGGCAATTAGCTTGCCATCGGGGGGCAACGCTAGGGCGATCGCGAGAGAACTGTAGCCTGTAAACACGCCCACTTCGAGGGTTTTTTGGGCACCCATCAGCCGAACCAGTAAGCCCATAAACTGCCCCTGCTCCGGCGAGATTTGCATTCTGGCTTGAGGATGATCGGCGGTTTCTTGACGCAGCTTGGCGAGAATCTCAGGTTCGTTACGCGAGTTGGCGGCAATATAGTGGTAGAGGTCGTCACTGACCCCAAATGATTTTTTGTACATCAGTTCTCCTAGGTCACTTTCAGGCTCATCCTATCGCTGCTACTCTAATAGTGGCATTTGGAGGAAAGTAGCTGTGCGGCGATCGATGCAAATCATTTTGGTTGTGGTCTTGGCGAGTCTAATCACCGCCTGTAGCGCGAATCAGTTGACTCCGAGCCATCAGATTGTGCGACAAGCGATCGCGCTGCAAGTCAGCCAAACTCAGCAAGCTTTAAGTCAGCAGTTGCGGTTGGCGCTGCCCAATCTGACGATCGATCGGGTCAAGGTGACTCGTCAAGAGCCTCTGACCATTCAAAATCTGTCGGCTTATCGAGTCCAAGGCACCTATGACTACACCCTCAAACTGTCTAAACGGACGGTGACCCCAAAAGACAATCCGTTTGACGTTTATTTGCAGCGGCAGCGTGAAGGAAAAACCTGGCGACTCGCCCAACCTCAGCCCCAAGAGAGCGGCTCAAGCTGGGTGACGCAGCTAGTGGAATAATAGGTCTAAACCTCCGAATTCTTTAAGAATTCGGAGGTTTGAGGGTCTAGAGATTTGTCCGATCGGTCAAAATCTCATAGCCTTCCTCGGTGACAAGAACCGTGTGCTCAAACTGAGCAGAGAGCGCATTGTCTAGGGTGACCGCCGTCCAACGATCGGGCAAAACGCGAGTATTTTTGGTGCCTGCATTGACGATCGGCTCGATCGCCAATGTCATGCCAGCCCGAAGCTTGACGTTGGGCATATCGTGGGTGCGAAAGTTAAAAACTGACGGTTCTTCATGAAGATTGCGCCCAACCCCATGACCCGTAAAGTCTTCTACGATTTTAAAGCCGTTTGCCTCGACATAATCTTGAATGGCCCCCGCCAAGTCGAGCAAAAACGCCCCCGCCCGAACTTGCTCAATGCCCTTATAGAGAGCCTGTTCAGCAACGTGAATCAGTTTGGCGGCATCGGGAGTGACTTGACCAACGGCGATCGTAATGCACGAGTCGCCGTGAAAGCCTTCAAAAAACGCGCCTGTATCGACTTTCAGCACGTCGCCCGTCCGAATCACTTTTTTGCGATTGGGAATTCCGTGCACCACTTCTTGATTAATGCTGGCGCAAATCGAAGCCGGAAACCCGTGATAGCCCTTAAAGCTGGGAGTGGCTCCCATCTCTCGAATCCGTTTTTCGGCATGGGCATCTAGGTCGGCGGTAGTCATGCCAGGTTTGACCAGTTCTGAGATTTCTTTGAGCACGATCGCTACAATTTTTGCTGCCTGCCGCATAATCTCGATCTCGCGCTGAGACTTGATCTCAATGCCGCGACGCTTTTTAGGAGCAGACTGGGGGAGCAGATTACTGAGAATGTTCATGGCAATGGCACTAGGTCGGCAGTGGGAAAGCGATCGCGCAACACACGCCCTCGCCATTTTCTAAGGTAGCTTAATTCTCGCTTGCGCGTCTCAACCCATTTGATTTGGAATGACAATATTACAAATACGCCTTGCCAGTACGGGCACGGCACGCCGTGCCCCTCTTGCCGCATTGATCAACGAGCCATTGCAGGCCCAGCCGTCACAACCACCAAGCGATCGGGGTGCAGCAAATCTTGAGTGGCTTCATTCACCTGAGCCTGAGTCACCGCATCAATCTGTTTAGGAAACTGACGAATTTCTGCGGGATTCAGTCCATAAACATCGTTCATCAAGATGATGGATGCCAGATCATCGGGGTCGGCTAAATCTACGGGATAGCTGCTCGTCAGCGATCGCTGGGCCGTTAACACCTCGCTGGTGCTTACCCCTTGGGTGCGAAATTGCTCCAACACTTTGAGCGTGTTGGCGATCGCCTTCGGGGCATCTTCGGGGGCTGTCTGCATTGAGATCAGAAAGGGCCCTTGATGAATGCCTGCCTGAAAGACACTATAAATCCCGTAGGTGAGTCCTTGACGATCGCGGATCTCGGTGCCCAATCGACTCGCTAGCGTGTCGCCGCCCAAAATTTGGTTCATCACGATCGCTGAATAATAGCGGGGATCGGTGCGATTGATGCCCACATAACCCAGGTAGCTAATCGATTGCGTTTTGCCAGGAATGCCGTCATAGAGACGCACCCCAGTTGCAGGCAGCGCCACAGGCGGAAACGTCAAGGCAGGAGCCTGCCCTGTGGCTTTCCAGGTGCCCAATTCTTTCTCTAATAGACTCTTCACCTGAGCCGGGTCAAAGTCGCCCACCAGCGCCACCGTGGTCTTATCAGGACGATAGTGACTCTTATAAAAGTTCAGCAAGTCTTGCCGTTGAATGCCTTTCAAACTGGCCTCAGTCGGAAAGTTGTGAAAGGGATGATTAGAGGGATAGATCGCTTGCTGAAAGGTGCGTCTTCCCTTAGATGCAGGGCTGTCTAATTGAACTTTGAGAGCAGTGAGGGCGCGTTGACGGCTCAGTTCCAATTCTCTATCAGGAAAGACTGCATGTTGCATCACGTCTGACAGTGTTTGCACGAGCGTTGGCAGATTTTCAACAAGCGTGTTTGCTCTAATCGACAATCCTTCTCGATTCACATCAAATCCTAGCGCAATGCCCCGATCGTCAAGCGTCGTTGCTAGCGTTAACGCATCTTTGGTTTGGGTGCCATTCAGCAGGTTGTCAGCCGTCAGTTTGGCAAGCCCTGATTTTTGACTCGCATCAAAAGAGGTTCCGGCATCTAGATAACCCCTGAGCGAAACTGTTGGGGTGCTAGAGTCGCGCAGCAGCAGCACTCGCAGCCCGTTTGAGAGAATTGTTTTTTCGGGCAGTGCCTGAGCCGGGCGATCGCTCCGCGTCACAGGCGGCAAATATTTTGCCACCTCAGCCGGATCGACCGGAGCACCTAGATTAAATTGCTCCACGGTTTGACCCGCATTCACCGAGCCGCCTGCTTTGGCATCTAGCTGAGTCGGCTCAAAGAATCCCAAGGTCTGCTGGCTAGGGTCAAAATAAGTTTTTGCAACTCGTTGAATATCGGCGGTGGTTACTTTCTCGATCGCTGCCAAATAGCGATCGGTAAACTGATAATCGCCCGCCGTCGTTTGATCGTCGCCTAGCTGCATCGCCTGATTGGTGATGCTTCGGTTTCGCAGCAGCACAGAAGATTTAAGCTGAGTTTTGGCCCGCTTCAGTTCGTCAACGGTCACAGGCTTGGTGCGAAGGTTCGCCAAACTTGCCTGGATGGTTTGGTTGATTTTTGATAAGTCTTGACCGGGTGCCGCCGTCGCACCTAATCCATACCATCCGCCAGATAGCATATTGGCCGGATAGCCGCTATAGTCGCTAGCTAAACCCGATTCGATCAAAGATTGATAGAGCCGAGAACTGCGCCCCTGAGTCAGCACTAAATCAAACAAGTGCAGAGCAGGCACATCGGGATGGGTGACGTTGGGCAGGGGGTAGACGGACTGTAAAAGAGCAGCGCTACCGGGTTGTTTGAGCACGATCGCCGCTTTTGCTGGGCTGCCTTTGGTCACGATCGGGGCCGGAGGTTGGGCCGCAGCTTTGGGCTTTTCAGACCTCGGAACCTGACCAAAGGATTCTTGAACCGCTTTTAGCGTCGCATCGGTTTGAAAGTCTCCCACAATCACCACGGTTGCATTGTCAGGACTGTAGTAATTGCGATAATAATCCCGCACTTGCTCAACGGTGAATTTCTCAACATCGGCTTTAGTGCCGCCCACGGGCAACCCATAGGGCGAGTCAGGAAACGCCGATCGCATCACGGCCCGATCGAGTCGATAGCTGGGGCTGTTTTCATAGCCTTGCAGTTCTGAAATGACGACACGCTTTTCGCTCGTGAGTTGAGGGGCACCGATCACGGCACTCTGCATCCGATCGGCTTCGAGGGCCAGCAGCGATCGCAGTTTGTCGCGTTCAACCGTGCCAAAATAAGCGGTCTGATCGTAGCTGGTGAAGGCGTTTGATTGGCTGCCCAAGGCGCTAAACAATCGACCAAACTGAATCGGACGATCGCTCGTGCCTTTAAACATCAAGTGTTCAAGCTGGTGAGCAATGCCGTTGACACCGGGCGCTTCGTTGCGTGACCCAATGCGATACCAAACTTGCACCGTTACCACAGGCGCAGTTGGCACTTCTTTAGTCAATACGGTCAAGCCATTCTCTAAAATCGTTTTTTTGACTTGTTGCGTGGTGGTGATGGCGATCGGCGGTTTAGCAGGCGCTTGCTCGGCGATCGCAGGGGGCAAAAACGCGATTTCTCCTGACAAGAGAACGGTGGCTAAACAAAGGGCAAACAAAAAACCAGGAAGACGATATCGCCGTAGAGAAAATAAAAATGACATACTCAAAACCCTGTGAAGTCAATCGTCAGGTGAGTCAACTACCTCACCCACAAGGGGATGAGGCTTGCACTTCCACATCCATCTAGCCGTCTAGAAGTCGGAGCGCAGTAGGCTGATTGACCGCAGCCCGGAGTATTTAATTTTTTCGCAAGGAGCAACAACCTGGTGTTCTCATCCCTCTCTCCCAAAAAGCCGGAGCTTCTGAAACTGTATCCCCTGTAGTGCGTAGTCTTGCAGGTCGTGCCTTTATTAAAGGAGTGGGCTTGTCATGAGTTCGATTGTACCAAAAAACAGTCTGTTAGTAGCAAGGATTATTGCTTGCTTCCGGGGTATTGAACCCCACCAGCAAGCGCACCTATCCCTCCCAACCCACAAGGGGATTAGGTTTCCCAGTGACACAATGAAATAAACTATGAACCGTTCTGAAGGGTGACTTAAGCTATGGCACCACCGTGCCCCTGTTTCAGCGGGCGTGAGCAAACCAAGACGATCCCTAGCTTAAAGTCTAGCCTCCTTCAGGTTCAGCGGTCAGAGTTTCACCATCTCCCCACGCCCCCTGAGCAGACGAGCGATCGTCAACCCCAGCAGTGCCGCCCATAAAAGATAGCGAATCCTGTCCCTTCAGATCCCTCGGCGCTAAGATTTCTGCACAGATGTCACCTAGTCAGTTAAGATAAGATTCGGGCTAGCCTCTAGACGAGAAACTGACCCCTCAGCTACACTAAGCAATTGTGAGTTTTTTGAAGCCCTATGAAAGCGCAGGAACTGATCCGCTCGATCGAAGCGGAACAAATGAAATCAGACCTTCCCATCCTCCATGTGGGCGACACTGTTCGCGTGGGTGTCAAAATTAAAGAGGGCGACAAAGAGCGAACTCAGCCCTATGAAGGGGTGATCATCGCCAAAGGCAGCGCAGGAATTAGTCAAAACATTACCGTTCGCCGCGTCTTTCAAAACGTGGGCGTAGAGCGGGTTTTTCTAATGCACTCTCCCCGCATTGAGAGCATCAAGGTGCTGCGTCGCGGTCGAGTTCGTCGGGCCAAGCTTTATTATTTGCGCGATCGCGTCGGCAAGGCCACCCGCCTCAAGCAACGCTTCGATCGTCCGCTCTAAGCAATCAGCTTCTAGCGGTTAGTCCTTCACAATCACTAATCGCTAAAAGCTAAACTGCCAATAGCTGCTAGACTAGACAAGTGGCAATGCGATCGGTTCGGCTTGTGCGCTCTTAGTTCAGTTGGTAGAACGCAGGTCTCCAAAACCTGATGTCGGGGGTTCAAGTCCTCCAGGGCGCGCTGAACTATTCTGGTTTAGAGCCACCAGATTCATGGTTTCCTCCAGGTTAGATCATCAAGCCTACAGGGGTGTAAACCACTCATTCATTAACCTGACGGGAGCGCTTAGGAACTGTGGCAAAAAAAGACGAAGCAACCATTCCAGAGCAGAAGGCAACCTTTAACCCCAACGCCTTTATCCAAGAAACGCGAGAAGAATTGGACAAGGTGGTGTGGCCTAGCCGACAGCAGCTTATCAGTGAGTCAGTGGCGGTAATTTTGATGGTCACCCTCTCTGCAACCCTTATCTACCTGGTCGATCAACTCTTTCAATGGGCGCAGGTGAAGGTGTTTGGATGACTTTTACATCAGACGAGTCAAAAGACTTAAATCAGCCCTATAGTGCGGCGGAAGAAAACCCTGAAGAAAATGTCCAGCTAGAAAAAGCCCGATGGTATGCGGTGCAGGTTGCATCGGGCTGTGAAAAGCGCGTCAAAGCCAACTTAGAGCAGCGCATTCAAACCTTGGATGTCGCCAATCGCATTTTAGACGTTCAGATCCCCGAAACACCCGTCTTGAGACCTCAAAAAGATGGCAAGTCTAAAGAAGGGGCTGAAAAAGTCTTTCCGGGCTATGTCTTGGTGCGAATGTTAATGGATGACGACACTTGGCAGGTGATCAAAAACACGCCCAATGTGATTAACTTTGTTGGCGCAGAGCAAAAGCGCCGCTACGGTCGTGGTCGGGGCCACGTCAAACCAATGCCTTTGGGTCACTCAGAAGTTGAGCGCATCTTCAAACAGGCCCAAGGACAGGAGCCAGTCAGAAAGATTGACATGGCGGCAGGCGATAAGATCGTCGTGCTTTCGGGTCCGTTTAAGGACTTTGAAGGCGAAGTGATTGAGGTGAGCGGTGAGCGTAATAAACTCAAAGCGCTGCTTTCGATCTTCGGGCGGGACACCCCCGTCGAGTTGGAAGTCAATCAGGTTCAGAAAGTTTAATTTGAATTCTCAAAGAGATCACGATCGATGGCAAAAAAAGTTGCGGCGGTTATTAAGTTAGCCATTAACGCTGGAAAAGCAAACCCAGCCCCTCCGATCGGTCCCGCGCTAGGTCAGCACGGGGTCAATATCATGATGTTCTGCAAGGAATATAACGCCAGAACTGCTGACCAGGCAGGTATGGTGGTTCCGGTAGAAATTTCAGTCTATGAAGATCGCAGTTTCACCTTCATTCTCAAAACGCCTCCTGCGTCTAAGTTGATTGCAAAAGCGGCGGGAATTGAGACTGGCTCAGGTGAACCCAACCGTAAAAAAGTCGGGTCAATCACTCGTGCCCAGTTAGAAGACATTGCTAAGACCAAAATGCCTGACCTCAACGCCAATGACATCGAAGCCGCGATGAAAATCATCGAAGGCACGGCTAAAAACATGGGCATCACTGTTAGCGCTTAAGACATCGACCACATTATTTATGGGGGAGAGGACGTTCCTCGTTAGCGACCCCAATAAAGCGACATGAAAAAGGTATCTCGAAGACTCAAAGAATTGCAGGGGAAGGTTGAAGAACGTGCCTACGATCCCGTAGAGGCGCTCAATCTCCTAAAAGAGACGGCAACTGCAAAGTTTGCAGAGTCGGCCGAAGCGCATGTGCGTCTGGGCATTGACCCGAAGTATGCTGACCAACAGTTGAGAACAACGGTATCGCTCCCCAAAGGAACGGGTCAAACCATTCGCGTTGCTGTGATTGCACGAGGCGAAAAGGTCAATGAAGCCACCGTTTCGGGCGCAGACATCGCCGGATCTGAAGAATTGATCGACGAAATCCAAAAAGGGATGATGGATTTTGATCTACTGATTGCGACTCCTGATATGATGCCCCAAGTGGCAAAGCTTGGTCGGGTTTTGGGCCCGCGTGGTTTGATGCCGTCTCCTAAGGGGGGCACTGTCACCTATGATTTAGGGCCGGCGATCGCTGAGTTTAAAGCCGGAAAACTAGAGTTTCGGGCCGACAAAACGGGGATTGTTCACGTCTTGTTTGGCAAAGCTGCGTTCTCGGCAGAAGACTTGATGGAGAACCTGAAAGCGCTGCAAGAAACCATCGATCGCAACCGTCCTGCGGGCGCGAAAGGTCGCTATTGGCGGAGTGTTTACATCTCTTCGACGATGGGGCCCTCGATCGAGGTTGACATTAATGCCCTGCGTGACTTTAAACTAGGAGACGCTGCATAAATCAAGTCTTCAATCAGGAGAACGGCACCAGAAAAATTTGCTCAAACTGAATAACTAAGCCGGAGACAGCAGGTGCGTTAAGCATAAATTCCTGCCGAGGTTTGTTTTCTAACATCCCAGATGCACAACTGTTGCGCTGAGATTAAAACATACTTCACCCCGGCATTTAACTGTCGGGGTTTGTTTTTGGCTAGACAGTGAGAGCAAAGCAAGGGACAGAACCCCAATTTAAGGAGGTGATTTCGAGTGGGTAGAACGCCAGAAAACAAAAGGCAAATCGTTGCCGATCTCAAGCAATCACTAGACGAATCTCAGTTGATGTTTATCGTCAACTATCGAGGTTTGAGCGTGCGTGAAATCGGTGATTTGCGGAACCGTCTTCGTCCTAAAGGCGCAAGCTGCAAGGTGACGAAAAACACGTTTATGGGCATCGCAGTCCAAGACGACGATCGCTGGCAAGCCGTGGGTGAAATTCTCAAGGGCGACTCAGCGTTTGTCATGGTCAAAGATGACCTGGGCGGCGCAATCAAGGCGTATCAAGAGTTCCAAAAAGCCAGCAAAAAAACCGAAATTCGCGGCGGCGTGATGGACGGCAAACTGCTGACTGAGGAAGATTTGAAAGCGATCGCTGATCTGCCTTCTAAAGAGCAGCTTCTGGCACAAATTGCGGGCGCGATCAACGGTGTCGCCACTCAACTGGCAGTGGGCATCAACGAAGTGCCGTCTGGTTTGGCACGCGCCATCAAGCAAATTTCTGAGAAGGAATCTGCTTAAGAAAATGAATTTTGAGTTGCGAATTCTGCACTGGAAACTCGATTCAAAGTCCAATGTTCACAATCTAGAATCTTAGGAGTAATCTCATGGCTGCTGTTGACGAAATTATTGACAAGTTAAAAGGTTTGACCCTGCTGGAAGCGGCTGATCTGGTCAAGCAAATCGAGGAGACCTTTGGCGTGAGTGCGGCGGCTCCGGCTGGTGGCATGATGATGATGGCTCCGGGTGCTGCGGCTCCGGCTGAAGAAGTCGAAGAGCAGACCGAGTTTAGCGCGGTCTTAGACGATGTGCCTGCTGACAAGAAGATTGCAATTCTCAAGGTTGTTCGGGTGATCACCGGGCTAGGTCTGAAGGAAGCTAAGGATCTTGTTGAAGCGGCACCCAAAGCGCTGAAAGAAGGCGTTGCCAAGGCTGAAGCTGAAGATATCAAGAAGCAAATCGAAGAAGTCGGCGGTAAGGTTTCGATTAAATAATCGATTTCGGGTAGATTTTCTGATGATGTTGGAGTCTCTTTGAGGCTCCTTTTTTTTGGAATGATCACCTTCACTCTAAAAATAGTTGAGCCGCTTCTGGCAGGGGGATTTATTCTAGGGGGATTCAATTGAATTTAGTGAGCTAAATCACCATGAAAAAAAAGTGTTTGTCTCTGTTGCTCAGTGCAACGCTGTTGAGTGGCGCGATCGCGTGCAGCAAATCCAATGACACGGCTTCGATGGCCCCTGACGGCACAAAAGCCACGAACGTAGACACCAAAGTTCAACCCGTCACGATCGCCGCAGGCACCACGATCGACACCGATCTTCAACAAGAGATCTCGACGGGCAAAAGTCGTGATCAAGAGCAGTTCACCCTCAAGGTCAAAAATGGGTTGCCCAAAGATGCTCAGATTCAGGGGCATTTAGAAGATGTCGTGAAGGCCCAGAGCGGCAAGAAGGCGAGTTTGCATCTCGTGTTAGATGATGTGGTGCTTAAAGATGGCAGTCAATATCCGATCGATGCCACGCTGGTCAACACGCAGGTTGAAAGCCAAACCAAAGGAAAGTTTTTGCAAAATGTAGGCATTGTCTTGGGCGGAGCCGTGGCGGGTCACTTTATTGGAGACAAAACCAAGTTTAAGCACGGCGGATTGGCAGGTGGGGCGGCGGCAGCAGCGTTTGTGTTGTCGAGTCCGGGGGGCGAAGTGGATCTCAAAAAGGGAACTGATGTGAAGCTGAAGCTGAAGACTCCTTTGGCGATCGTTCCTTAGAAAGGTGAGCATCAAGCGGTGGCGATCGTTCTATTTGTCTACCGCTTGACGCAAAGTATTTTTTAGTTATTGAACATAGCGCTTATTAAGCTAGTGGAGTACAGCCAATCCTCAACTAGCAATAGCTTCAAGATTAAAGATCTACTGCACTTAACCGAGAACCACTATAAATGTTTTCATCACAGGTCATTTGAAAGTTATGAGTAGATAGCATTTTGGAAATGCCGCTCATCTGGTCAAATGACAGTTAAAGGATTGCCTAACGGGGCACTCTTTGCTTAAAGAGAAGTCAAGCTTTGGACACTTTAGAAATTGGATATACCTATATCGCAACCTGATCCTTACGTTGTGCGTCGTCGCAACCCGTCGGCTCAAGAACGCAGCGTAATTTTTCAAAAGACAGGCGGGTTGTGTCATATCTGTGGAGGAGCGCTAGATTTGCGCTGGACGGCTGATCATATTAAACCCCTTGCTAAAGGAGGTGAAAACTCTTTAGATAATTTTTTGCCTGCTTGCAGTCTGTGTAATCGACTTAAGTGGCATCGCTCTCCTGAAGAGATCCAATTCATCATGCAGATTGGCACATACGCTAATCGAGAAATCGAGCAAAGTACTGCGTTGGGGAAACAGCTTGATGCATTATTCAAACGGAAAAGTGGCGAACAATGCTTCTCGCAGAAGTAAACCTGGAGTAGAGAATCCTGAGATGCTTGTTATAGCCTCAAACCGTGAATTAAAATCCTCCTCAAACCTTAACGAATCAAAACAACCGATCAGAGGGTAAAGACAAACGTCAGTTTTGGGCGGCGCGGTAGAATGTATCGGAACCTTCCCCGCTCAGATGCTAGGAGCCTTGGTGATGACAGACGCGAAGAATGTATTGGGTACAACTTTGGAGACTTGCAGCACATCTCCGATGACCGGGTTTTTTCGCAATGGTTGTTGTGAAACTGGGGCGCAAGATGTCGGGACTCACGTCGTCTGTGCCCAAGTGACCGAAGGGTTTCTTGCCTACACCAAAGCAGAGGGAAACGACTTGAGCACGCCGATGCCGATGTTTGAGTTTCCGGGGTTAAACCCTGGCGATCGCTGGTGTTTGTGTGTGTCTCGCTGGAAGCAGGCGCTTGACGCTGGAATTGCGCCGCCGATCGTGCTGTCTGCCACTCACGAGGCGGCCCTCAAAGTCGTTGCCTTAGAAGTGCTGCAAGAACACGCCATCAAGCCTTGACTCCCGATTGCAGCCGCCACAGAGCCGTATAAATGCCAGATTGGTTAAGCAGTGTTTCGTGGGTGCCTTGCTCAACGACGCGTCCGCCATCCATCACATAAATGCAGTGGGCGTGGCGGATTGTAGATAAACGATGGGCAATGGCGATCGTGGTGCGATTTTGAGTGATGTATTCTAGCGATCGCTGAATCGCTGCTTCGGTTTCGTTATCGACCGCAGAGGTGGCTTCGTCGAGGATCAAAATTGGGGGATCTTTGAGCAGAGCACGAGCGATCGCGAGGCGCTGGCGCTGTCCGCCTGACAGTTTTTGACCGCGTTCGCCAATAATCGTGTCATAGCCATCGGGCAACCCCTGAATAAAGTCGTGGGCTTCGGCTAGTTTTGCCGATCGCATGATCTCTTCCCGCGTTTCATCAAAACTGCCGTAGGCTATGTTATCGGCAACAGTGCCGTGAAACAGAAAGACTTCTTGACTCACCCAGCCGATGCAGCGACGCAAATCACGCAGCCGCAGTTCACGAATGTCAATGCCGTCGAGCAAGATTTGCCCCTGCTGAATCTCATAAAATCGCAGCAGCAGTTTTACCAGAGTGCTTTTTCCTGACCCGGTTGCGCCGACGATGCCGATCGTTTCTCCGGCAGGGATGTGGAGCGATAGGTCTTCTAGGGCGTGACTGCGACCCTGGTAGGCAAAGGTGATGTGGTTGAGATCGACTTCGCCGCGCACTTGCTGAGTGGGCAAGGAACGATCACCTGTGGGAATCGCGATCGGGGTATCCAATAAGTTCATGACGCGACTGATTGAGGCCATCGCTCGCTGATATTGATCCATCGTTTGCCCCAGTCGGGTGAAGGGCCACAGCAATCGCTGAATGATGAATACCATAAACCCATAAGTGCCGACTGAGAGCCGACCGTTGGCCGCTTCGATGCCGCCTAAAAAGAGGGTTGCGGTGAAGCCAACCAAAATGATAATGCGAATCAACGGCACAAAGGCAGCGCTAAGGGCAATGGCGCGACGATTGCTAGAGCGATAAGCATTGCTCTCAGTGGCAACCCGATCGTGCTCATAGGTTTCAGCCGTAAAACTCTTAATTGTGGCAATGCCAGATAAATTATTAGCTAATCGACTGTTAATCAAACTGGCTTTTTGTCGCACATCGGCATAACGGGGCGCGAGACGTTTTTGAAACGCGATCGAACCCCAAAAAATAAATGGGATGGGTAACATGGCAAACCACGAAACGCCCGGTGCTAAGGCCAAAAATGTGCCGCCCACAAACACGATCGTGGTCACAAATTGCAGAATCTCATTGGCTCCGCTGTCAAGAAATCGTTCTAATTGGTTGATATCGTCATTGAGAATGGATAACAATGTTCCGGTGCTTTGCTCTTCAAAAAAGCTCAGTTCTAGCTCTTGCAAATGGCTATAGGCGTTGAGTCGCAACTCATGCTGCAAGGTTTGGGCTAGGTTGCGCCAGAGCCGATCGTAGGCATATTCAAACAGCGATTCTAGACTCCAGATCACAAAGGTCAGCAGCGATAACACGGCCAACTGTCCGATGATGCTGGTGAACCCGACTTTTGCAATCCAAGACGACTCGCGTTTGACAACAACATCGACGGCCATGCCAATCAGATAGGGAGGTGCCAGATCAAAGATTTTGTTCAAAACTGAGCAAACGCTGGCTTGCCAAATTTGAGCGCGGTGAGGGCGACTGTAGTGCAAAAGGCGTTGCAAAGGGTTTGAGGTAGCGGCAGACATAGTTAATAGATGCAGAGAAGCCTCGATCGTAAAGCAATCCTGCCCAGATCCCCGGCTTTTCCCAAGATCTCCGACTTCTTTAAGAAGCGGAGATCTAAGCGATCGCTAGACATGATATGAATAGGGACAACCGCGATCGTATCTCGTCTTTGTTATGGATACTCGTCTTACCCAAACGCAGTTAGCTCAGGTGGTTGCCGAAGTTGGGCAACTTTCAAAACAGCGTGATGAAGAGTTGTCATCAGAGCAAGTTAAACAAATTTTGCAAGAACTCAACTTGCCCGATGATTTGTTAGACGATGCTCTCGCGCAGTTAACGCGACGTAAAGCACTAGCAAGACAGAAAAAACGAAATTGGTTGATTGGGAGCGCGATCGCTGTCGTGATCGTGGGTGGAATCGCAGCTGCAGCGATTTTTCATCAACAATATCAGCAGTCAATTGCCCGCATTTCGGCTGGTCAAAGTCGGATTACCCTCACAAAAAACAGTCCGGCGAATGTAGAATTCGTCGATCGCCAAAAAAATCCTCAAGTGTTTTATCAAGTCACTCTTAAAGAGGTGCCTCTGGGCGATCGCTTACATCTCACCTGTGATTGGATCGATCCATCGGGGCAGGTGGTTCAGCAGAGCAATTACCAAACTCAACCGATCGAAAACCCCCTCTGGACAACCTACTGTTTTTATCGACTCGATAGCCGCTCTCCGGCAGGAACGTGGCAGGTGCAAATGTCTTTGGAAGGACGATCGCTGAGTCGTCAAAGCTTTGGGGTGAAGTAATGCTGGGGCGACCCTATCAGTTTGTCGGCGGCTGGAGATTGAGCAATGCCACAAACCATCCCGATTTGAACGTCTGTCTCCGTCAGCTTCTTCAGCGTTTGAAGACTTCTGAACCTTGTTTATTTAGACAATCTTCTGACTGGACGATCGCTTATATCGGAGCCGATCATCTGCCGTCAGACGAAGACTCAATCGGGCTGTCTGCCTGCGGGAGAATTAATCATCGTGATGTCTGGGTCAATCTCAAACCCCACGAGTTGCGATTAGGGCGCGATCGCTTTGGGCGAGTGCCACTGTATTGGACTTGTGTTGACCAGGTGATTTGGTTTGCGACTCAATTGCGGTTGCTCTTGCCAATCGTTGAATCTCCTAAAGTTAGTTTTCCAGCGTTATATGGCTATGCTTGTTTTTCTTACGTTCCAACTCCGCTCACCTCGATCGAGCAAGTTTCTAGCGTTCCGGCCGGGGTTGAATTAATTTGGAACGGTCATCCCCATCCTATTTCTCAATCCTGTGATGATCAATTATCGTGGCGAGAATCTAGCGATCTGATTAATGATCAAGATACTGCGATCGCGCAATTGCAAGATCTGCTCAAAGGAGCGATCGCGGCTCAAGTCGCCGATCTTCCTGATCAGCCCGTGGGCGTTTTTTTGTCGGGCGGGATTGATTCGTCGATCGTGGCGGCGCTGCTAGTGCAGGCAGGGCTGACCGTGCGGGCTTATGCGCTTGATTTTGGCGATGACAGCTATTCAGAATTGCCCTATGCCCAGCAGGTTGCAGACTATTTGCAGATTCCCCTAGTGCGGGTGTCCGCCCCGCCTCAACGATTGATGGCGGTCTTGAGAGAGACGGCCCGATCGCTCGATTCTCCCTATGGTGACGGGGTGACGGCTCCTTTATTTTTGCTCAATCAGGCGGCGGCTCAAGAAACTCGTGTTGTCTTTAACGGCGAAAACGGCGATCAACTCTTTGCGGGTTGGGTCAATAAACCTCTGATTGCCAGTGCGGTTTACAATTCTGAAAACCCGATGGGAACTAAGGACTTTAATCAGCAGTATCTACGGACGTTTCAACGATTTTATGGCTATGAGTCACAGATTTTTTCTCCAGAGGTTTATCAGCAAATTCAGGCGATCGACCTGCAAGATTATTTGCGCCCCGCTTTAGAGTCAGACTCGTCGCTGTTAGCGCGATTGCGCCGAGCATCGCTGATGCTCAAAGGGGCACAAAACATTCAGCCCCGCGCCACTGCTCTAGGGTTTGCTCATGGGTTGTGGGTACGATCGCCCTTCTGTGATCCGGCGTTGACTCAATGGACGTTTCGGCTGCCCGGAGACCTGGTTTTGCAGGGAGCGTGTGAAAAATATATTCTCAAACGAGCGGTCGAATCGTGGCTGCCGCCCGAAGTGGTTTGGCGCGAAAAACGAGGCATGGGGGTGCCCCTCAGACCGAGCTATTATCAAACGCTGTGGTCAGAGATCGGGCAATGGCTCAATCCTGGTGTGTTGCAGCAAGAAGGACGCTGGCAGCCCCATCTCGCCGCACAGATGATGTCAGGAAGACGGGGCGCTGCGATGCACGGTTCCAGTGGAACTTTGCCCAGCGATCGCTATCTCGGCAATAATCTCTGGCTGTTGTTAATGTGGCAAGCTTGGCGCATTGAGGTGCTGGGCGAGCAGGCAGGGGCACGATCGTGGAACCATCCCTTTTGGCTACCTCCTCGGTTAGGTCGGCAGTTGTGGCGATTTCAGAAAAATGGTCAAGATTAAAAATTGGCTGCCCTGGGTCATGTACTTTTTCCTTTCTTCAATAGGTCAGCCCTGCCAGAGTAGGGGGCTTTAGGGTGAGCTACTTTCCGGGACGTGGAAACGAGGGTAAGTCAACGGCAGCCAGAGATTTGAGCTTTTTAGACGATCGCAGCGGGTAGACGATCGGAGAGGGCCCATTCACCAAAAGGGGGTTGTCACTTGCTGAAACACTCTGCCGAGTTAACTCGCGGGAGGTCATTGATTGCAGGGTGATGAAAGGCGACGCAGACGCAGAATTGGCTGCCAGATCAACGGCTTCAGGCTCAGATAAGTCAAGATCTGGGGCTGGGTCGGCCGACTCTGCGATCGCGTGAATCTCGTTGAGAATCTCTTGATCATTTTGCAGCAAGTCTGCAAGCTCAGAGCCAGAGGCAAACGGCTCAACCGGAAGCTCAAAGGCTTGTAGGGCGTGGTCAAGTTTTTGTTCTAGATCTGATTCAATCTCCAGAAAAGCGGGGAATGCGATCGCTTGTGCGGTTTCGTCTGGAGTCTCTCCCATGATCTCAGGGGTCAGATCGGGCGTAAATAGCTGAATTTCAGGAATCAGCGCGTCTGAAGTCTCTGGCGATCGCTGAATGGTGTAGCTCACAACCAAGGGTTCGCGCTGGGTCGCAACCACCACCGGAGGCTCAAAGGGCTGATCAGCGATCGCGTCGCAAACAATGCTGTCAACCTCTGGGGTTTGAGTGATCAAGTCTTCAGGGGCTATCTCAGAGTCGTCATCCCAAGGAGACGGAATGTAGACTGAGTGAGGCTCTGGCAGCGGGTCGAGGTCAGGAAAGTCGGGCTGCGCTGACCAGGGCTGCACGGGTTGAGCTTTAGGGGCTAACAAATCAGCCGCCGGATTAAGCCGATCGGGCCGAGTGACGCTGGTCTCTGTCAACAGGGTTTCTAACCCATCAGCCGATTTAGCCGCCGGAACATCGAGACACTTTTCTAAAGCCGCCTTGAACTGCATGGTGTAGCGCTGCTGACGCAAGAGGCGCGATCGCAGATCTTTGCAAGCATGGTCGGTCTGATGGACGTGCTGCGTCTGCTCACTATATCGCTGTTGAGTGATGGCACACTCGCGCTCTAGCTGGGCGACTTGTTCTTGACTGACTTCTAGCTGGGTGGTTAACGTTTCGACCAAGATTTGCTGGCGTTGAGCCGTTTGTTGAGCGTTTTCTAGCTCTCTAAAGAGCTTGACCACTTGCTCTTGAGTGGTGGTTAATTCTTGGGTTTGTTGAGCAATGTGGGTGGTTTGCTCCTGCGATCGCTGCTTAATTTGTCGCGATTGTGACTCCCAGTTTCGTCGCTCTAACCGCAGCATGTTGCGAGTTTGTTGCAATGCTTTATTTAAGTTTGCAATCTGGGCGTGAAACTCTTGGTCTTGCTTTTCTAAGACGCTAATCAGATCGGCTTTTTGGCGGCGAAGGTCTTGATTTTGCTGATCTAGGTCGCAGACGCGATCGCTCAACTCTGGCAGCGAGTGGCTAAGATCAGGCAGGACAGGCTCCTCGTGAGGAATTTCGTCAACGGGCAGCGCCTGGGGGAAATCGACCGTTATCCACTCTTCTGCAAGAGAGTCTGGCTCGGCTGGCTCAGAGACAGACTGAGGAATGGACTCAAACAAGGGGGGGTTATTGTTTGAATTTTCAGCTTCATTCATCGCGATTTGTTTACCCTAGAAGAAAGGAACCTGAGAATATGGCGGCGTTTTTTGACAGAGCGGTTAGAACTCAGGTCAACGTTTAAGATCTCTAGACTTAGTTATACCGACTGTTGCTTAAAATTGAACCAGAGAGTTGAGATTTTTGGGCCCGATCGCTGCTCAAAGAACGCTGACTTTCAAAAAGGTCACGACCAAATCAACTTTATAAACCAACTTTTTACCATACAAAGGTGATTTACCAAGCTTAGAAGCTAAAAATATTCTATTTTTAAGAGTTTCTTAAGGCTTTTTTCAACACGTCTTGGTGCATTAGGGCGCGATCGACTAACGAATGAATCTGATCGGCTGAAAGCGCTTCGCCATTGGCGTAAATCTCCAGCCAGGCTTGACTGATCTGATGGGAGTCAAGGGGCAGATCGGCCAGTTCCCAACCGGGCAAGGCTAGCTCATCCATCAAGTGGGTGACTTTGGGGTCATAGCTCAACGCGCAGCACCGACAGCCCTCGGCCGCCGCCATGATCAGCCCATGAAATCGCATGGCGATCGCCATTTCTACGCCCCGAAACACGCCTTTTAGCTCCTGCGGGGTTTCTAACCTGAGAATTTTGCTCACTCCCGGAAGCTGGGGCTGAATGGTCTCGGCGATCGCTAGATCTTGACTGGCTTGAAAGGGCACCAGCAGCAGGCAGACCTGCGTCGCGGTTTGAAACTCGATTAGCGCACGGGTCAAAACAGCCAAGCGATCGGGCGTTAAAAGCGGATGCGATCGTAGATTCACCGCCACTCTGGGCGCAGGCAGATCCCACAATCCCGCGACAGCTTCTGATTCCATCGCCCAAACCGGGTCAGGGGCTAGCACTGATGGAATGTTCCACTGATCGAGCCATGCCGCCGAGCCACGATCGCGCACACTCACCCCAGCACATTGTTGAAGAGATTGTTGGGTGAGCCAGCGCGTCAGCGATCGGTTCAGCGGCCCGATGCCTTGGGCCCAAGCGATCGTCGTCAGCCCCATTGTTTGGGCGAGTTTCATCAACCCCCCATAATAAAAAGCACTAAACGGACTCGTCGCATCCTGCATCAGACTGCCGCCGCCCCAGATAAAAATCTCCGATCGCCGCAGTGCCTGCACGACGGAGGCTAGGGATTTGCGATCGCAGCTTGCCACTTGATAGCGATCGCGAGTTTGCTGAGGGTTGCCCGACAGCACGATCGGCTCGATTTCGGGCGGCAGCATTTGCAGCAGAGAAGCTAGTAGCGCCTCATCGCCGCCGTTGCCCATGCCATAGTAGCCACACAACACGGCTCGACGCTTGTTCATGTCAGATTTTAGATTGAAGCCAATTCTACAGCACAACTCCACTTACACTAGAGCTTGCGAGGCGCGATCGCTGCGAATCCGCCCGACTCTCAATTTTTTATGCACGCTCTCTCGATTCCGACTTGGGTGATTCATGTGTCTAGCGTGATCGAATGGATCGCGGCAATCTGGCTGATTTGGCGCTATGCCGAGGTGAGCGGAAATCTCGCGTGGCGATCGCTCTCGCTGGGGATGTTGCCTGCGTTGGTCAGCGCGATGTGTGCCTGCACCTGGCATTTCTTTGACAATCTGCCCGCATTGGATTGGGTCGTGACGGTGCAAGCCGCGATGACGGTGGTGGGAAACTGCACGCTAGCGATCGCGGGCTGGTGGATCTGGCGATCGTCTAAAATTTCGACCGACAAATCAGGGAATTCCGACGCGATCGATCATGACTAAAAGAGCCGCAATTATTTGACCGCGACCGCCCATCTAACTTTACGCTGCTGCTTGGATGAACTCTACTTTACGCGATCGCAACAACTGAACAAACGTGTCACTAACCGTATGATCTTTCGTGTCCGCAGCGTATTGGATTAGCATTTCACGGAGAGCGATCGCATCTTCCAGTTTGAGAAAGTTCACCAACATAAAATAGACTCCTCGAAAGCGCGGATCGCCTAAGTGTTGCTCCTGTCGCTCTGGGTGTTCTAAAAAGGTTTGAACAATAAAAAACTCAGCAATTTTGTCATGACGAAAGTACCATTCCTTGGCAGGTTTGCCTTGGCTATCTTTAGATTGACGGCTGACGACCATTTTGTGCCGTTCCATACCCAACAGTTCCTCTAAAAACTGTTCTTCTGGCAGCGTGGTTTCATCTTTAAGCCGCATTTGGTAAACCGCTTCCGAGAAAACATCTAGCGGAAATTCTTGCCCCAGATGCTTTTCCTGGTACTCCTCGGCCACGACAGTATATTGTTGTTCCTGCAAGCGAAACAAATCGGGCTGTTTGTCGGCAGCAATCATCGAAGCAATCACCGTCAAATCCATTGGGTTAGAGAGAATCCGTTGAGTGGCTTCTAGTTCTTCTAAGGGCTGTTGATCGTGCAATACTTGTTCAAGATAACGAGAGCATGACTGTTCATAAGCTGCATCTCGAACTGGAGCATAGTCAGGAATTAACGGTTTGCGAGAAAGCAGAAATGCTTGAATGTGCGATCGCCCCAATGGTTGCATGACAAACAGTTTGGCCGTTGCCGGGGGTGTCCATTCCATCGGCTGCGTTGCCAGAATAATGTCACCTTTGAAGTAGTTTTCGGTGAATTCGACAATCTTTGCTCGTGTGTCGGCACTGACTTCATTGAGACCATCAATGCAGATCGCGATCGCGCCACTATAAATCAAATTCTGCAAAAACTTGGGGTCTTTAATCTCCTCGCCGTGCAGCTTCTTTTGAATGGCCTCAATCACGCCATCGGCACACTTGGTAGCTGGAAGATAAACCACAACTCGCTGTGATTGTTGGCACAGGTGCCGTAAAAACATAGTCTTCCCTAACCCTGACGCGCCTTCCAGCACAACTTGTCCCTTAAACCCTGAAACCGCCTCTCGAATGGGTTTAATGTCTCCTGATTGATATTTGATGTCTGAGTTCTCAAAATAGGCTTGTGGTTTAAAGTTCTCTAGCGCGGCATCGGCAAGCAGTGATTCACGAAAGGGGGCGAAGAGCGATCGTCGCAAAAATGGCACCCAAGTCAATGCGAAGCCGACATACCCTAATCCCATAATCTTTCGCACCCAAGGATTCCAGAAGAAGATGGCTTGAATTTGCGGAGATTTGGGATAGACCAGAATTAGAGCTAGCCAAAACGCGGCATGAGCCAGCCAAACTTCTTTCCCGGCTGAAACCCATTTAGTAGCTGATTGAAGTAGAAACGATTGTTTACGATCGCCCAGCGTTTCCAGAGTTTTATCTACTGCTAAACGATTATCTTCAAAGTCCGGTGAGTCGCCAAAAGCCGCCTGAATTTGCTTGACAACGACGATCGCCTTTTCGGTTTCCTGAAGATTTTTGGCTTCTTCTTGCAATTGTAGAGCCATATATCGTAGAGAGAGTGCCGCCTCAGTGCGAACCTTGCCATTTTTATCTTTGAGGGCTGCAATTAAGGCAGGAACAACCACTTCGTTATCTTTAGCAAAGTATTCCAGACTGGAGGCAGCCCCAGCGCGCACGGTATCGTCCTGATCCTTGAGCGCCGTCATCAAAGCAGGAAGAGCAGGTTTGTACTCTACACTTGTCACGTTATTGTTGCAGATATTTACTAGAGCATAGGCAGCACCACCACGAACAGATGCATTCTTATCTTTCAGCAGCTCAACCAGACCGGGAATTGCAGCTTTAGCCTTTTTGCCAATTGAGCCAAGCGCACTAGCGGCAAAGCTACGGACATTGGCATTCTCATCTTTAAGCCTTTCAGTTAGCGCAGGAACAGCCGCTTCAGCATCAGATCCGATCCCGCCCAGTGCATAAGCAGCATTCCAACGAATCATAGAGTGCTTATGTTTCAAGTTATCAATCAGCGCTGGAACAGCCGCCTTAGCTGGCGAACCAATCTCTTTTAAAGCATTCATGGAGATTATTCGTACATCTAAATCTTGACCTTGAAGGACTTCAATCAAAATAGGTAGAACAATTTCTTTGGCTTCATCCTTCTTAGCCTGAGTCACCAAAGCCCAAGCAGCGCTTCTGCGAATATTCTGAGTTCCGCTCTTAAAAGCTTCAATCAATTCAGGAACAATGGTTTTACCATCTGTATCAATATATTCCAAAGCTGAAACAGCAAACTCGCTTGTTGTTCCACCCATTTTCAGAGCTTTGAGCAAATTAGGAATCGCTTCTGCCCCGCAGTCAACGATCGCAGGTCGGTTTTTGTTGCTGATGTAGGTTTCGATTTCCTTTTCCGTACAGGTTTTCGCCCAGGCATTGCTAGTGAATAACAGAGGCAATGACAAGCCGAGAAGAGTGATTCTAAGTGCAGTCGAGAGAGGCTTTTGCATAGTTTTCTCCGTGGGGGCAACACGATAGAGGAGATTCAAACTGGGCAAGGAGACTTAAACGTTGTTGTTAGACACTTCACCTGTGATAGAGATCAATCCGGTTTTACTCGGTCACAACTCTAATGCTTAAGCTCTAGCTTTCAAATGTTTCTGCCTGTGAACTCTTTGGTGATTAAGGCAGCACGCTTTGTGAGAAGATTATGCCGTATGGATGCCAAAAATTAGCGGATTTGACCCGTAAGATGGGGTCTCGTTTCTATGCAGCTCTCTAAAGAAACCCTGTTTGGACTTTCGCTATTTCCCTATCTCGCGTTTTTGTGGTTTCTGACTCGCTCTAAAACCACCCCTCGTCTAGCGCTGATTGGCTTCTATATGACGCTCGTGTTTGTTGCGGTCACGATTCCCGCAGGCATTTATGCTCAGGTGGCTTATCACGATCAGTTAGCCAACATAGACTGGCTACACGGCAGTGCAGAATCGTTTTTGACCCTTTCTAATATTCTGGTTGTGTTGGGTTTTAGACAAGCGATCGTGCAGATTCAGCAGAAAGAATAATTAGGTCGCATTGATTCAGAGTGGTAGCAGTGACTTACAAGATGTCTGTTTTTGCAAACAATCTGGAAAACTATGTTTCTCCTGTGTAGGATTTTGTGTTTAGTATCTTACACCACCAGTATGCAAAACCAAAACCCGCAGAGCGAGCAGAATAATTTTTCCAATCTTTTGAAGTGCGCCATTACTCTCTATCTACTGATGATGTGTATAACCTTTGGGATTAGTTCATACCTAATGCTCAATCTCAGAGAAGGTGCAGAAACAAGTATCAGAGACACAATCGAGAAAGAAGTCGATCGCTCATACACCAGATTTTTTACTCAATTCAACTTCGCAGTATTTTTAATCGGTACTTCTGTGTGGGTTCTACGACAGAGCGTAATTAATAGTTTACAAACTGAGTTAAGGAAGCAGTTCAAGGAAGATTTTGATGAAGAACTCAAAAGTTTGAAAAACGATCTGGCATCCCAAAGACAAAAAGATGAGATTATTCAAGAAATTTCAAATTTCCTGCCCTCGACAAGCTCATTTTTTCAAGAGGAAATTAAGCCTGAGATTAAATCAATGTTGCAAGAATTGATAACTAAACTTCAATCACTTAGAGTAGAAAACTCTAGATTGTATTTAACATTTGAAGACTATACAAAATGGGGAGACAGCTTATTCTATCTAGCAAATTATCAAGTGCTAGCCACTTACAAATCAACTAATTCTTGGTTTAATGAAATAAGTATTTCAAGTCGTATAGGTAAGGACAAGAAAATTATTGCACAATATAAAGAAGCGATATTAAAGTATGACGAGGCAATTGGAGTTAAGGAAACTTACTATGCTTGGCTGGGTTCAGGAAATGCGCTCAGAATGCTAGGAGATTATGGGGAAGCTATCAAATGCTACGATCGCGCTATCCAGCTTGAACGCCTTCCTTTTGTAGCACTAGTTAATAAAGGGCTTGTGCATAGAAGGTTATATACCGATGAAAAAGAGGGAATTAGAGAAGGAATTAAATGCTTTGATGAGGCTATTTCAATTGCACCTAACTATCCTAGAGCTTGGTATAATAAAGCGTGTTATTGTGCGTTTCTAAATGATTCTAAAAAAGCCTTAGAAAACTTAGAGAAAGCTATTAATCTTGCTCCATTGAAGGCAAAAGAATTAGCAGCGGAGGATTCGGATTTTAACCTGATTAAAGAAGACGAAGAGTTTAAGAAATTACTGCATTGATTAAAATCTTAAAACCTTATGTGAAGATAATTAATTTCTCTTTGAATTCGAGCATAATTAAATCGGCATCATAAGTCGTACAATCTCCTCATGTATGACGATACTTGCCGAACACTTCTCCGCCGACTTCGCAAGTTGGCTACTTGGAGAGCCTGTCATGATGACAGAACTCAAACCCTCCGAACTCTCTTTAGAGCCGATTCGAGCCGATGCCATGATTCTGCTCCAATCCGATGAATCCATCCTCCACATCGAGTTTCAAACGCTGCCGAAGAAGAAAATTCCATTTCGGATGCTGGATTATCGCGTTCGAGGGCATCGACGTTATGAAGACAAAGCGATGCGGCAAGTGGTGATTTATCTCAAACCCACAACCTCTGAACTTGTACATCAGACCAGCTTCATGCTGGAAAACACCCGTCATGATTTTCAGGTCATTCGACTATGGGAGCAACCTGCCTCATTATTTCTTCAGTATCCTGGACTGCTGCCCTTTGCTGCACTGGGACAAAGCGAGAATCCAGCCGAGATGTTGCGACAAGTAACTCAAATTGTGGATCAGATTGAAGAACCCACAACCCAAGCAAATTTGATGGCAGCCTCAGCGATTCTAGCTGGGTTACGATTAGAGGAAGACGTGATTTATAGCTTAGTGCGGAGGGACATCATGCAAGAATCTGTGATTTACCGTTCCATTCAGGATGAAAAGACGCGGGCGATCGCGCTCAATCTTTTACGAGGAGGCGTGGACATCAATCTCATTGCATCTTCAACAGGTTTATTGATCGAGGACGTTCAACAACTCCAACAGCAAATCAATGAGTCTGCACAAAGCTCAACGTGATCCTGTGCAAAAAGTTGCTCGTGAAAGTGCGGCATCACAACCCCAATGCAGCCGATGTACAGAGACTTTGCGCTTCGTTTCGGTCATCTCTGTCGCCACTGATTGGGAACGTTAGATGGCTTCAACTATTCAGAAAGGTTGGCTGCTGTTTGCATGAGTGATGAGGTCTTCTAAGATAAATTCTGCGGATTGCGCACAGGTTCCCTGCACCATAGGTGTTCGCGCCCCTCGAATTAAGATCAAGACAGTCTTGTCAACGTTTGGGTGTTGCTATGAGCTATTGCTTAAATCCCATCTGCGCCGACCCGCAAAATCTCAGTGAAGCCGAAATCTGTCATCACTGTGGCGCGATCGTGCGATTGCAGGCCCAATATCGAGCCATTCACCCGATCGCTCAAGGCGGGTTTGGCAGAACGTTTTTAGCCGTCAACGAAGCCGAGCCATCAAAACCTCGCTGTGTGATTAAACAGTTTTTTCCGCAGCAGCAAGACTCCAAGCTACTCAAAACTGCGTCTCAGCTTTTTGAGCGCGAGGCACAGCGCCTAGAGCAGTTAGGGCATCACCCCCAAATTCCGGCGCTGCTGGCTTATTTAGAACAAGATCATCATCAATATTTAGTCCAAGAATGGATCGATGGACAGACGTTAGAACAAGAGTTGGCAGCCGGGGCGTTTACTGAAGATCAGATTCATCAACTCCTGCAAGATTTGCTGCCTGTTTTGCAGTTTGTTCATCAGCATCATGTGATCCATCGCGATGTTAAGCCTGCCAATATTATTCGGCGTAGGAGCGATCGTAGCCTGGTTTTAGTCGATTTAGGAGCGGCGAAATTTGCCAGTGGAACGGCGTTGCTCAAAACGGGGACGATGATCGGCAGTGCTGAATATACTGCGCCAGAGCAGATTAGAGGCAAAGCAGAGTTTTCTAGCGATCTCTATAGTTTGGGCGTGACGTGCATTCATCTTCTTACCCAAATGTCCCCGTTTGATCTGTTTGATGGCACTGAGGGGCAATGGATCTGGCGTGATTATTTGACCGCTCCCGTCGGCGATCGCTTAGGAACCGTTTTAGATAATCTCTTAGAAAGTGCCACCAATCGCCGCTATCGATCGGCGGAGGCGGCGATCGCTGATCTATCACCGACTCCGCCGTTAGCCGAGGTGCCCAAATCTGAGCCGCCGCCCTGGAAAACCATTGCCGAAGCTTTGGTGAATCCTTTGATCGCGCTGGATGTCGAGCCAGCCAAGCCTTTGACAACTTCAAAACGGGCGACGAGTCGATTGGCTTCGCGCCGACATTTGAGACTCAGCAATTGGTCGTTTCCGGCGACGCTGATTGTGTTGAGTTTGCCTGTGTTTTTGACCAGCGTTTTGAGTGCTGTTTCGTCGTCGCGTCATCATCCTCCGGGGTTTGTCAAGTTCCCGAATCCGCGTGACCCGATCGTGGTTCCTCAAGAGCCAGTCACGGTTTCGATCTGGGTGACTGATTCTACTTGGGCGGCGATCGAGGTGGATGGAAAGCTCGAATTTGAGGGCGTTTTAGCAGCCGGAACTCGCAGAACTTGGACAGCCGATCGACAAATTATTCTGCGGGCAGGCAACGCGGGCGCTTTGAGGGTTTCGTTTAATCAAAAGCCCGATCGGGTATTTGGAGAACCAGGAGAACTGAAAGAGGTCATCTTTTCAAACTAAGGCCACCCCCAGATCTGTGTACGGGCACGGCACTGCCGTGCCCATTGCCCATGCCGATCACGCATAAAATTTAATCCACACTCTAAAAAGATTAATAACGCGGATTAAAAAATTTGAGAATGGCAACTCCAATGAGACAATGACGATCAAATCACCCAAGATCAATCCCTCCCTTGTCAAATCTTCAATCCATTTATGGCATCGCCCTGCACACCAGCAGTCCTGATTTAGGGTTAGCGATCGCCAATTTTGCTACAGACTCGCGCCAACAGGTTTGGCCCTTAGGTCGAGATTTGTCCACTCATCTGCATCAGATTTTGGCCGATTTTTTAGCTCCCCAAACTTGGTCAGATCTGGCGTTTATCGCAGTTGCCACTGGGCCCGGCGGCTTTACCGGAACGCGGATCGGAGTCGTCACAGCTAGAACGTTGGCGCAGCAATTGCAGATTCCATTATTAGGGGTGTCAAGTTTAGCGGCGATCGCTGCCGATCATCCTGCAACTGAAGGCACGATCGCCGTTCAAATGCCCGCCCAGCGCGGAGAGCTATACGCTGCCATCTATCAGAAGTCTGCGGACGGGTTAACGGCGCTGCTGCCAGAAATGGTGGTGACTGGGGAGGCTTGGCAGCAGAGGCTCTCAGCGTGGGACACGCCCTACCAATTGATTGAAGCGGAAGCAGACCAAGGGGAGCGAGTCGCTTCTGTGCTGAAGCTGGCCTACCAGCGTTGGCAAAAAAAAGACTATGGCGACTGGTCAGAGGTGCTGCCGTTTTATGGTCAACACCCCGTTCAGCGATGACCGCTTGAGAAATTACAGACTTGAACGATCGTAGATTAAATCCTATCGGTGACTGACTGAGACAGTGGGCACTGCCATGCCCTTACACTAGGATGGCTATAGTTTTTGACCTTGAGCGATTTGCTATGTCCCTTAAAAAGATTTTGTCGATCGGGTTGCTGATCTTCGTGCCGATCTCGATCGCCGCCGAGAAACTAGACTGGGGAAGCATGACGGTTTTTGTGACTTCGGCTCTAGCGATCGTGCCCCTAGCGATTTGGTTAAGCACTGCGACCGAAGAAGTGGCGGTGGTCACGGGCCCCTCAGTGGGTGGGTTGCTCAATGCCGTGTTTGGCAACGCGACTGAACTGATTATTGGACTAGTTGCCCTCAGAGCCGGACTGATCGACATCGTGAAAGCCAGCATTACCGGAACGATTATTAGCAACTTGCTGCTGGCAATGGGGATGTCAATGTTTTTTGGTGGGCTGCGGTTTAAAGAGCAAGAATTTAAGCCGATCGTGGCGCGAGTCAATGGCTCATCAATGACGCTGGCGGTGATTGCGATTTTGCTGCCCTCAATGGCGTTTTATTTTTCTGGAGAAGTCGAAACTCTGCCCGTTAAAGAACTCTCGGTGACGGTGGCGATCGTGCTCATCGTGGTTTATGTAATGACGCTAATCTTCTCGCTCAAAACTCATAATTATTTATATGAAGTCGGCATTTCTGAATTAGAAACAGACAGTGATGGCACCACTCACCAGCCTAATCTGTGGCTCTGGCTGGGCGTTTTGCTCGTTTCGACGGTGGCGGTTGCCTATGAGTCTGAGATTTTTGTAGGCGTGGTTGAAGAGGCTACAAAAGGATTAGGATTAACACCACTGTTTACCGGAGTGATTTTATTACCGTTGGTGGGCGGTGCTGCTGAGTATGTCACGGCTGTTGGCGTTGCGGTTAAAAATAACATGGATCTATCGGTATCCGTTGCGATGGGTTCTAGCTTGCTTGTCGCGTTATTAATGGCTCCGATGTTGGTGCTAGTCGGACAAGCGATCGGGCAGCCAATGGATCTCAGTTTTAACCCGTTTGAAGTGGTCGCTGTCGCTGTTGCGGTGATCGTTGCCAATCTGATTAGTCTAGACGGACGATCGAACTGGTTAGAAGGCGTACTCTTGTTAGCAACCTATGTGATTTTGGGCGCGGCGTTCTATTTTCAACCTGCGTAACGCGATTGGAGATCGGGCTGAAGCCGTTCTCGATCCCCCCAACTGAGGATCACTACTCATTGACGAGGAAGATCTTCTCGCTCACCAGTTTTAACTCTGCTTTGACGAGTCTCTGTATCTCTCCCGCGAGTTCTTGATTGTCTCCCGCGAGTCTTTGATCGCCTCCTGTAAGTCCTTGATTGCCTCCCGTGAGTCTTTGCACTCGGTTCATGAGTTTCCATGCCTGGTTGATGAGTCTTTGCCTCTCGATCGTGAGTTGTTGCACTTCGCTCACGAGTCCTGGTATCTCTCCCTGAACCTAATCGTGTCTACCCAGATCACAGCCACGACGAATCGAGCAACGCCGTGTGTATACCCTAGACTCGCTACAATGGTGGTCTGTCCTTCTCACCCGATCGTGCCTACTTTGACTGCCACAACCCCCCCAAAAATCGTTCTTGTTGATGGTCATTCCCTAGCGTTTCGCTCTTATTTTGCCTTTGCCAAAGGGCGAGACGGTGGGCTTCGCACCTCAACGGGCATCCCGACGAGCGTCTCTTATGGGTTTCTCAAAGCGCTGTTAGAAACGGTCGAGTTAGAAAAGCCAGAGTATGTCGCGATCGCGTTCGACCTAGGCGGCCCGACCTTTCGCCACGACGCAGACGAGACTTATAAAGCCGATCGCCCCGAAACGCCCGAAGATTTCATCCCCGATTTAGAAAATCTTCAGGAATTGCTCAGAGCGATGAATCTGCCGATCGTCGTCAAGCCCGGCTATGAAGCAGATGACGTGATCGGCACGTTGGCCCACAAAGCCCGGCGAGAAGGATTTGATGTCAAGATTCTGAGCGGCGATCGGGATCTATTTCAGCTAGTCGATGCCGAAAATCACATCAAAATTCTCTATATGAGCACCGTTTATGGGCGCGGAACTCAGCCGCCGAGAGAGTTTGGCGTGCAGGAAGTCAAAGACAAAATGGGCGTGTTGCCGTCGCAAGTCGTGGACTTTAAAGCGCTGTGCGGCGACCCGTCAGACAACATTCCGGGTGTGAAAGGCATCGGCGAAAAGACGGCCGTGCAACTGCTCACGACCTATGGATCGTTAGAAAACGTCTATAACTCGATCGCCGAAATCAAAGGAGCCGTCAAGAAAAAACTCGAAGACGGCCGCGATGCAGCCTGTCATTCGCAGTGGATGGCGCAGATTCATCTAGATGTGCCGATCGACATCGATCCCGCCGCGTGCAGGCTCCAAGGATTTGATGAAGAACACGTCACCGCTCTGTTAGAGAAATTTGAGTTCCGATCGTTTCTCAACAAGGTCAAAAAGTGGCGCTATCAACTTAGCGATGGCACCGAGTTGTCTGAAACTGAGGGCACGATCGCGGCGATCGCCGAAACCGCTCCGATTCAAAACCCGGCTCCTCGCTATGGCGAAAGCGACGATCTGTGGTTTTTTAGTGCCGAAGACACGGCCAATGCTGAGAAAATCCAGCCTGTTATTCTCTCGCCTCACATTATCGATACGCCTGAGAAACTCAGCGAACTGGTTGCCATTCTGCAAACCTGCACCGATGCAAAAACTCCCGTCGCATGGGATACCGAAACCACATCCCTAGAGCCACGAGACGCAAATTTAGTTGGCATTGGCTGCTGTTGGGCTGCCGAAAAAGACACGCTGGCTTACATTCCGATCGGGCATTTGTCGGGCAAGAACTTAGATAAAACTCTGGTACTCGAATCCCTGCGGCCGATTTTAGAAAGCGCCAACTATCCCAAGTCATTGCAAAATGCTAAGTACGATCGCTTGGTGCTGCGATTTCAGGGCATTCACCTCGCTGGCGTGGTTTTTGACACGATGCTGGCCAGCTACATCATCAATCCCGAAGGCAGTCACAAACTGGGCGATCTCAGCCAAACTTATTTAGGCATTCGAGCGCTCGACTACACCGACCTCGTGACCAAAGGCAAAACCCTGCCAGAGATTGAGATTGCGGCCGTTGCTGACTATTGCGGTATGGATGTTTATAGCACGTTTCATCTGGTGCCCAAGCTACGATCGCTACTCGAACCGATTCCCCAACTACAGCAATTGTTGTTAGAAGTTGAACAGCCGTTAGAACCCGTTTTAGCCGAAGCCGAAGCCTGCGGAGTACGGATTGATGAATCGTATCTACACGCTTTCTCAAAAACGTTAGAACGCGATCTACAATCCTTAGAGCAACGTGCTTATGAATCTGCTGATGAAACTTTTAGTCTCGCCTCTCCCAAACAATTGAGCGAATTGTTATTTGATCGCTTGGGCCTCGATCGCAAGAAATCTCGCAAAATTAAAACCGGATTCTCAACCGATGCAGCAACGCTAGAGAAGTTGCAGGGCGATCATCCCGTGGTTGACTTAATTCTCGAACATCGCACCCTCTCGAAACTCAAATCAACCTATGTGGATGCGTTGCCAAACCTGGTACGCTCTGACACGCATCGGGTTCACACTGACTTTAACCAGGCAGCCACTTCAACGGGTCGGCTGTCGTCGTCTAACCCCAACCTGCAAAACATCCCCATTCGGACTGCCTTTAGCCGTCAGATTCGCAAAGCCTTTATCCCCGCCGAAGGCTGGCTGATGGTGGCGGCAGACTATTCGCAAATCGAGTTGAGAATTCTCGCACACCTCAGTCAAGAACCTGTGTTGCTCGACACCTACCGCAATAATCAGGACGTACACACGCTGACGGCTAGACTATTGCTCGAAAAAGACGACATCAGTTCTGAAGAACGGCGGTTAGCGAAGATCATCAACTTCGGCGTGATTTATGGCATGGGTGCCCAGCGCTTTGCCAGAGAAGCCGGAGTCAAATCTTCGGTCGCTAAAGAATTTATTGAAAAGTTTAACGATCGCTACTCTCGCGTGTTTGCCTATCTCCAGCAGATGCAGCGAGAAGCGATCGCCAACGGCTATGTCGAAACGATTCGCGGTCGGCGGCGTTATTTCAACTTTGCCAGCGACTCGCTCAAGCAGTTGCGCGGTGTCAATCCTGACTCGATCGACTTGAGCAAAGTCAAAACCCGCGACCAGTTCGACGCACAGCTTTTGAGAGCCGCCGCTAACGCCCCGATTCAAGGGTCGAGTGCCGATATTATCAAGATTGCAATGGTGACACTGCACGAGTTGCTCAAGCGATATGATGCCCGTTTGTTGCTGCAAGTGCATGACGAACTGGTGTTTGAAGTCGCCCCCGATGCGTGGGAAGAATTGCAGCCACAAATCAAATCTCAAATGGAAACTGCCGTTCAGCTAAGTGTGCCGCTGCTGGTTGAAATTCACGCGGGCCAAAATTGGATGGACACTAAATAAAACGGTGACGGTGAACTTGAGAAAAATGCACACTTTGTTGATTTTTCCTCACCGAGTCGTATAAATTTTCTTTGCACTTTGTGGTGATTGGCTTCATGTCCTGGGAATCTTAACGAAGACACTTTAGGTTAAACAAACCCAGGCGATGAGCCAAACCCAAGACGTTGAGATGACCTTCTTCTTTCAGAAGGGACTGTATCTAAACAAGACAAAAGCTTACGAAACTGCAATCCACAGTTACGAAGCCGCGCTCAATCTCAAACCCGATTACTCTGATGCCTGGTATAACCGGGGCAATGCTCTCTATCACCTCAAAAAATATGAAGAGGCGATCGAGAGCTATGACCAAGCCATCGACTATCAGCCAGGGTTCCCAGAAGCGTGGAATAACCGGGGCAACGCCTTAGATGAGCTTTACCACTATGAAGAAGCCATCCACAGCTATGACCAGGCGATTAAATTCAGACCCAATTACTACTGGGCGTGGTACAACCGGGGCATCTCACTGAGAAACCTAGAGCGCTATCAAGAAGCGGTAGACAGCTACGATCGGGCCATTGAGTTTAAACCTGACTATCACTGGGCGTGGTATAGCCGAGGGTTGGCCCTTCGCAAATTGGGCAAGCTCGAAAAAGTGGTGGCCAGCTACGACAAAGCGATTGAGTTCAAACCCGATTTTGAAGAGTCGTGGACAAACCGAGGCAACGCCCTCTATCACCTAGGGCAGATCGAAGCCGCGATCGCCAGCTATGACAGAGCCTTAGAACTCAAGCCAAACACCCCCACCCTTTGGTATAACAAAGCCTGCTGCTATGCCCTTCAAGGCGAACTCGATCTGGCCTTCGAGCACCTAGAGCGGGCGATCGAACTCAACCCTGGCGAATATCGCGAGATTGCTCAAACCAACGCCGACTTTAACCAACTCCGGCAAGATGAGCGCTTTTTATCGCTGCTGACGGCTCGATATCCAGGAGAGGCGTAAGCGCAGCGCGATATGCAACTTGAGGAGGATGCGCGAGAAGCTAGATATCGGTGGGGACGATCGCTAGGGTTGCTCAGTGCCTATGGGCAGCAGGCGGCAATCTATGAGCAGATCTTGACGGTTGAGCCTGACAACACCGACGCGCTGGTTTGCCGCGGCTATGCTCTCGAAAAGATAGGGCACTACGAAGACGCGATCGCCAATTTTGAACGGGCGATCGTCCTGCGGCCTCGATGGTCGCTAGCCTGGCAAGGGCGAGGTCTCTCGTTGGGTAAACTCTGCCGCTATGCAGAAGCGCTAACTAGCTTTTATCAGGCCCTCAAGTTTGAGCCAAACGACTATCGCACTTGGCAAAATCACGGCAAAATTCTGCTCTATCTTTCTCGCTACACCGAGGCGATCACCAGCTTCGATCGGGTGCTGATCCTCAATCCAGACAGTCACAAAGCCTGGTATAACCGGGGCATTGCTCTTTCGTGCTTAAACCGCCAGCCAGCGGCTCTGCTTGATGTGGAGGTGGCCTTGAAAATCAAACCGAACTGTGACTATGTGTGGAACTACAGAGGCCTAATTCTCAATAAGCTGCGCCGCTATAGTGAGGCGCTAGTCAGTTTTGATAACTGCTTAAAAATAAACGATCGCAGCGCCAGCGCTTGGTATGGAAAAGCGGGGATCTATGCGCTGCAAGGAAAGCTTGATCAAGCCTTAGAAAATTTGGAGCGAGCGATTCAGCTATCGCCTTATGTGATTAAGGGCATGGCGACCACAGACATCAATTTTCAAACCCTGCGCGAAGATGCCAGATTTCAAGCTCTGATTCAAGAAGAGATTCAAAACGAGACTCCAGAAGAGATCACGGCCCTTCAAGGCTAGCGGGCGTGGGTTATTGACTGAGCCACGCGATCGATTGCCGAATCCAGGCTTCGGTGTCGTCTGTTTTTGAGAGCGTCGAGCTTTGTCCAACCGCCTGCAATGCCTGAGTGATTTCCTGATCGGTGTAGCCTAAAGCTAGTAGGGTCATTTCGACATCTTCAAGAATATTGGTGGCGGGCCCGGCTCCGGGGGCGATGGCGATGCCTGCCTGCTGTCGCCATTCAGCCAGTTTAGTTTTTAGCTCTAGGGCGATGCGCTCGGCGGTTTTGCTGCCTACGCCGGGAGTGCGAGAAAGTAAACGGGTGTTGCCCGCCACGATCGCTTGAACAAGATCTTGCAGTCCGAGGGTGTCGAGCAAGGCTAGCGCCAGTTGCGGGCCGATGCCGCTTACGCTCACGAGTTGCCGAAACAGATCGCGCTCGGCCGATGAGCTAAACCCAAACAGCGTCACCTGATCTTCTCGCACGTTGAGATGAGTAAAGATTTGAGCATCTTCGCCGACTTGGGGGAGTTGTTGCAGCAATCGCGGCACGATTTGCAGGTCATAGCCGATTTGATTCACCTCTAGGGTGAGGGTGACGCGATTGCTGCTGTTTTTTTGAATGCCTGCGATCGTTCCTTTGAGATAGCCAATCATGAAGATGAAGTTGAGAGGGCAAACTGTCTTGCTTCTATTCTAAGAAGCCGAAGTATTGTAAGCCCTCTAAGATTCCGGCGGCACAAAACCCCTGAGCGAGATAGCGATCGTCACTTGGGTTTTGGTAATGCCACTGCAATAGTTCTGGTTGGGCATTGCCCATAATCACCCCCAGGGTTTTTTGCTCAAATAGCGCAATATCGTTGCCCGAATCGCCACAGGCGATCGTGCGATCGGGGTCAAACTCCAACACTTGCCGAATGTAGTTTAGGGCGTTGCCTTTATTGGCTCGGCTAGACAAAATATCGAGATCTTTGTGGCTGCTGTAGATCAGTTGAGCGTCAACGCCCTGATGGTGCATTTTGGCTTCGAGGTCTGGCAAAATATGTGCGTCTTTTGCATCCAGCAAAAAGCTGACTTTGAGCGCCCGCTGCTCAGAATCTGGCTGCGGCACAAGCTGAGGAAATTGTTGGGTGATCGCAACCACTGTATCTCGATTCCAGCCGACCGATGATTGGTCTGCCCAGGTTTGATCCAAGATGTTGCCAGGATAATAAATCTCAGTGCCAACGGCGGTGATGAGCACATCTGGTTCTAGCAACGTGACTTTGGTTAATAGCTGCTGATAAGACGTGAGCGATCGCCCCGTCGAATAAACCAGTTTGAGTCCACTGACTTGACGACATTGCGTTAAGCGTTGATTGAGTTGGTCAAGGGCCCGATCGTTGCCGACCAAGGTGTTATCTAAATCTGTCACTAATAGAAATTGAGTCACAACTATCTCACAAACTCGCCGCCTTTGAGTTTAGCGAGTGCCATGACTAAAATCTTCTAAATCTTGAGGCGTGTTGCAGTTAAATAAAATTTCTCGGTTTTCTAACAGCAATTCTTGAACCGATTGGTTGGCTAACCAGGCTTGAAACGATCGTCCGCCTTGGTCAATAAACGCCTCTAAATCCGGTAAGCAGGTGCGGCGATAAAATCCACAGAGCGGTTCCCAGCCTTTTTGACTGCGGGGCAATAGCGCGATCGCGTCCGGTGAAATTGGCTCTAATTTGGCTGTCCAGGATTGCAGATCTTCACCTCGCAGTCGCGGCAGATCACACGCTAGCAGCAGCACCCAATCGGTTTGAATGGGGATCAATCCTTGAGCAAAGCCTACCAACGGCCCTTGCTGAAGATCGGCGATCAGATGACAACTGGGCGGCACAATGGCGCGATAGCGATCGCCCCAGGCTGTCACCACATAAACCTGATCGGTGCAGCCCAGAGCCGCCTCACAGACTCGTCTCAGCAGAGGAACCCCTGAAATCTCGATCAGCGCTTTGTCGCGACCCATGCGAGAGCTTTGTCCACCCGCGAGGACGATCGCGCTTAGAGATCTGTTAGAAATTTTAGGGGTTGATTGCATTTACCTTGACGCTTAGAATCTCCACTTCTTCAAATCCTCGCACCGTTTTTTCTATAGGCTACTTGAACGATTCTACGATCGTGGCCAGAGCGATAATGCAAAAAGTCAGCGCCATCAGGGGCAATAGCCAAACCGACATGAGAATTTGCAAAACCTCCATGACATTTGAGGCTCCCAATCCTCCAGCCAAAACGTAGGCTAACGCAAACCCCGCCATAAACAGAAACAACAGCTTCATCGCCTTGAAAGAAAGTTTGACGATCGGGCTATAAATTGTGTTCTCAGGGTCAGGGGCCCGATAGCGACGATTGATGGGGGCAGCCATCTCTTCTATCACATCCAACCGATTTTGCACGGTCTGTAACTGAGCTTGAAGCAGGTTATTTTGCGCGGTTAGAAGAGCGATCGCCTTTGCCATTTCTGACGAAATCCACGGAGTTGAAGTATCAGCTTGAGTAGAAGATGAAGAGGTTTTTTGAGGGTTTAGATGGCGCATGGGTGCAACTCCTGCTAAAGGTTTGAAGCGTGACAGAATCTTCCTCACTTTGGCTGGGCTGAGGCGTTTGGGGCACCTCACACAGACATCATCTCGCAAGTCTAAAATTTGTGCCGCTTGATTCTGTATGATGCTCAAACCCTGCTCGTGTTGGAAAACGTTAGAAGCGATCGCTTTGTTGGAAAACGTTGGATAGGTTCGATTTTTCTATTCAGTCAGAGGGCGATCGCGCAGCGAATCGAGCCATTGCCCCTGAGGACTGTCTGCTTGCTTGTCGCTTGTCATTACAATAAAGAAAAAAAATATAGCTGGCTGGCAAATGGGTGTTGACGAAGTATTAGAGTTTGCAGACGCATTAGTATTTAGCACGATCGGAGAGCATTTTGACGACCTAACACAAGAAATTTTTAGACGAGTTTGGGACGGGAAAAAATATGAGCTGATTGCACAAGATCTAGGCTATGACGAAAGCTATGTTCGCTATGTCGGTTCATGTTTGTTCAACAAACTCTCGCAGGCCCTCGGCGAAAGTGTCAGCAAATCAAACTTTAAGGCCCCTCTGATTCGGCGATATCGAGCCGATTGCACCCCCGCGTCTGCGCCCTTGGCGATCGCGGCCAGTGCTGATTTTATGGGTCGAGAACAGGCGATCGCCGATCTCAATCAGTTTGTTAATCAGGGCGCAAAAATCATTGTCATTCAAGGCGAAGGCGGCCTCGGAAAAACGACCCTAGCCCGAAAATATCTTGACACTCAAGGGTTTGACCTGCAATTAGAACTGTGGATGCCCACCGAGCAAGAGAGCATCACCCCGGCCGAAAGCGTTGTCGAAGAATGGCTTCGCAAAAATTTTAACGAAGAAACCGAACGAGACTTTGGCATTAACCTAGAGCGACTGCGGCGCAGATTGCGAGACCCCGATCGCCGCATTGGGGTGCTGATCGACAACTTAGAATCGGCCCTAAACGGGGAAGGTCGATTTATAGACACTCGTCGTCTCTATGTTGATTTGCTGCGAGTGTTGGCTGATTCTTCGGTGCGATCGGTGACCCTAATCACCAGTCGAGAGCGGTTGTATGAGCCAAACGTCAACGTGCAACTCTATTGCCCCGACAGCCTAAGCGAAGAGAATTGGAGGCAGTTTTTTAGCAGTCGTCAGATTCGCACTGAGTCTGGGGCTTTGTCTGAGATGTGGCGCTCTTATGGCGGCAATGCCAAGGCAATGAAGATTCTCAGTGGCGCGATTTTGACCGACTCTGATGGAGATATCGAGTCTTATTGGCAAGAAAACAAAGATGACCTGCTGATTGAACAAGAGCTAAATCATTTAGTAGCTAGTCAATTTACGCGATTGCAAACGGTCGATATCGATGCCTATCAGTTGCTGTGTCGATTGGGGTGTTATCGCTATCAAGACATTTCTTATATCTCTACAGAAGGTGTTTTGTGTTTGCTGTGGGATGTGCCTTTAGAACGACATAGACGGGTGATTCGATCGCTGCAAAAACGATCGCTGCTAGAAGGGCGACGTGAACAAAAATATTGGCTGCACCCCGTGATTAGAGCGATGGCGATCGCCAAGCTTAAATCGAGTGATGAATGGACGATTACCCATCAAAATGCTGCCGAGTTTTGGATGCAAAGTGTTCAAATTGTTAACACCGTAGGAGATGCTTTAAGAGCGCTAGAAGCCTATCATCACTATTTAGAAATTGGCAATTTTGAGCGAGCTTGTAATGTGATTGTTGAGTTTAAAGACAGCCAGTGGGGTGAAGAGATTCCCTTAGGGTGGCTGTTTTATCGATTGGGATTAATGGAACAAATGGTGTCTGCCATTAACCGCATTATCGATAATGTTACCTCTGATCATCGATCGGGAATGCTCTATAACTTACTCGGCTATATCTATCGGCTAGCCGGAAACTTTCAACAAGCGATCGAGTGTCATCAAAAAGCCGGAGAAATTTCAGAAACCTTTAATCAAGACCAGTTCAAAGCTTCGACCCTGTTAAACTTAGGGCTTTGCAAAAAAGATCTCTGGGAAGTTGAAGAGGCGATCGCATATTTCAATCAGGTTTATGAAATGAGCCAACAAGACACTGTGCATTCAAATTATTTAGTCTATTCTCAATGCTGTTTGGCTTATTTATATTCCAGCACTGGGCAAGAGTCAATGGCGTTAGAGTTTGCCAATCAGGTCGATACTGAAGCGCTGCTCGGTCAACTCTCGGCCTGGGGAGCGGGTTATAGCTTGCTCTATTTAGCCGCAACCTATCGAAATGTGGGAGAGATTGCCCGATCGCTCACCCTCTATCAAAAAACCACGCTGTATTCTGAAGCAAAACACTTCACCCAAATTAAAGCCAACTCTCTTCACGGCATTGCTCAACTCTATCGTGAACAACAAGCGTTTGAACCTGCGATCGCGCATCACCAGCAAGCGATCAAGCTCTTAGGTAAAATTGGGGCCAAATGTGACCTCGCTGAAGCTCACTTGCAGCTTGCCATCACCCACAAAACGATGCACCAAGCCGAAGAAAGCCGCATCCATTTCTATCGAGCGATCCGATTGTTTACCGAGATGGAGGCCCCCAAACGGGTCGAGCGCGTGCGCGGATATATGTAGCGATCGCTCTAATCTTCCCAAACCCTAAAATCGCCTAGACTCAGGCCACAGCATCGTAAGGGCACGGCATTGCCGCGCCCAAGGCCCATGCACCCAACCAATAGTTATTCATTTCCTCTAATCATGCACCACGATCGGGGTGCCCACCGCCGCCCAATCAAACAGCCGTTCTGCATGATCAACTGCCACATTGACACAGCCATGACTCACCGGGGTGCCAAAACTGCGGTGCCAATAAGCGCCATGAATCGCATAGCCGCCCGAATAATACATCGTAAACGGCACATCTGAAATGTCGTATCCGTCGCCCCTCATCCGCGCTACTTGAAGCTTTGACTGAATCTTAAAGATTCCTGTGAGCGTTGGCGTAGAGTCTTTGCCTGTTGAAACAATCACGGCATAAGACGGATCGTTTCCTTGCCAGGCAGTTAATCGCTGTCGGGTTAAATCAATTTCTATCCAGCGTTGATTAGATTTTTTCAACTGCGTCATCGCTCCTTTAAGCGGATTGGCCGATCGTGCGATCGCAGTCGGTGGAATCTGCGATAAAGCAGGCGCTGCAAAAACACTCAAAGAAGCGATCGCTAGTGTTGCAAAAGTTACAAGTCTAGCGTTGTGTAACCAACGACTCTCAACGAGGTACTTGATCATCAGTCCCTCCCATCCTCTTAATTTAATACTATTTGAATAGTCGTAAATGCAACCCTGCCCTAAGGCTAAATCTCAGGCAGGGCAAGCCTTTTGATAGAGATAAAAAGAGGGCAGATCTTCCCTGTCGTCTTGCCCTCATGCACATTTGTCGCGTCGATCGAGGCAGATGAAATAAGCTACACCGCTCTCAAATCAGATTCCGTGAATCTGGCGAGACGTTTAATCGGGCCATCAGAGTTTTAGCTTGCTGAGTGATGGCGGCCCAGTTTTGAGCGTGCAGCGCGTCTTGAGGAAACAAGCTTCCGGCAAGCCCGATCGCGATCGCTCCGGCCTCGATCAACGCGGCAGCATTCTCAAGAGTCACGCCCCCCGTGGGGATTAAAGGAATCTGCCCGATCGGGGCCTGCAAACTGCGAATATAGCTAGCGCCGCCCAACGCCTGAACCGGGAAAACCTTGACGCTGCTGGCTCCTGCTTGCCACGCTGTGACAATTTCAGTCGGCGTTAATGCCCCCGGAATGATCGGAACTGCCCGATCGACCGCCAGACGAATCAGATTGACATCAACATGGGGGGTAAACACAAACGCTACCTCTGCGGCGATCGCCGCTTGCAGTTGTGAAAGCGTCAACACGGTTCCGGTGCCGATCGTGCAGTCTGGCAACTCTGACTGAAGTTGGTGAATTAACCGGGCCGGACGATCGCTGTCCCAGGTGATTTCGAGGATCTTCATGCCGCCTGCTGCAACGGCTCTAGCCATCTGCCTGCCGAGTTCAAACTCAGGGGCCCGAATCACGGCGATCGCTCGCTGTTGGGCCACGATCGTCAACCAAGATTGAGTCTTCATTTCATTACAAGGGCTATAAACCAGCAGAATGCTCATTTTCGCCCACTGCCCGACCCCCTAAACCAAAGTTAATCGCCTTTTAATCCATTATTGAACAAATAGTTAGTTTGCCCTTACAGCAACCAGAACTCAGCCATTAGAAAGAAGCTGGTTAAGTCGTTGGAAAGATGGAACTAGAGAGAGAAGTCTCTATTGTTGATACCAAAGCGAGAGAATATATAGCTTGAGGAAATTAACATGGCACTTCATAAAATCAAAGACTTTGACCCAGACTATCGCGATCATTTTGATGGCCAAGATGTTAAAGATTTAGACCTCTATTCTGGAGATGAAAGAATTGGGTCAGTCAATGACGTTTTAGTGGACGAAGACGGGAAGTTTCGCTACTTAGTCATCAGCACAGGTGCCTGGATTTTTGGCAAAAAAGTGATGCTTCCGATCGGGCGTGCTCGCATTGACTACAACGATCGTCGCGTCTACGCAGACGGTCTGACCCGGCAGCAAGTTGAGGCCCTACCAGAACTCACAGACGACCTCAACCTCGACTATGAGCACGAAGAGCAAGTGCGTAACGTCTATCGTCCCTCTGCCGCAAGCGCTGCAATGGGTGCATCCATGGGGGCTGGCGTTCTAGATGCTGCGCCCCTAGAAACCTCGGCTGGACTGGGTTCCATTTCCCCGGTTGATGGCATGGCTTACACAGGGTCTTCGATGGGTGCAGTTGTGCCTGACTATGATCGCCACAGCTACGATCGTGACACCTACCACTATGGGATGGATGCAGACCTTTATGACATCGACGAGAGCAAAAATCCTAGCCTCAAACTCTATCAAGAGCGTCTCGTGGCTAACAAGAGCCGCCAAAAAACGGGCGAAGTGACGATCGGCAAGCACATCGAAACTGAAACCGCTAGAGTGTCGGTGCCCGTCGAAAAAGAGCGGGTCGTGATTGAGCGCAGCACCCCAACCGCTACCACGGCTGTCACTCCAGGCAGCACAGCGTTTCAGGAAGGCGAAGTGGCTCGCATGGAAGTTTATGAAGAAACGCCTGATATCCACAAAGAAGCCTTTGTGCGTGAAGAAGTGCGCGTGACAAAAGTCGTTGACCAAGATGTCGTAAACGCTGAAGAGCAAATTCGTCGTGAAGAACTCGACATCGACACCCAGGGCCGCCCGGTTGTTGAAGGCGATGCTCCGTCTCGCATCTAAGACTCGTATCTAAGACAGTCGTCAAACGTAGCAGTCCCTAAGGGATGAACGTTTAGCGCTTAAAGGGGCAGGGCTATTTGTGGCTCTGCCCACGCCTCTACGCAAAATCAGCCCTATTGATATATCCCTATGAATCGTGAACTTTCTTCTGCTGAAGCGCAGCCAACCAGCGCGATCGTGGCTCGGCGGCTAGCGCTAAGGCTAGACCAACTAAAAATGAAACTAAAAAGCTTTGCGGTGATCGACGCAGAGGGGCGATTTGTCGGGGAAGTCAGTGATTTAATTCTCGACGATCAGCGGCGATTGCATCTGCTCATTTCTCAGCCAGATGTTGATCAGGGGCAGCGTTTGTTCTTAATTCCTAGTCGAGTGGTGAGTTGGGTGCGATCGCGGGCCCACACACTCTCAATTACGCTTACTCAATCCAATATCAGACTGTTCCCTGACTATCAGCCGCTTATGCAACCTTCCAATGAGCCAGTTTCTAACGCGATCGATCTGACCTCTCTAGAAGGGTTAAACGATCAGCCGACCGCCGTCAGCCCAAAAGCATTAACTGACTACACAAACTTACCCAAATCCGTTTCAGGGGAAGTGGTGCAAGAAGAGACCATTCGACTTTTAGAAGAGCGAATAGCGGTTGATTACAGCAAGCAAAAAATTGGCGAAGTGATCGTTCGCAAAGAGATTGAAACTCGCATCATTCAGGTTCCAGTTCGGCGCGAAAAGCTAATTGTCGAACAGATCAGTCCTACCTATAAACAGTTAGCAGAAATCGATTTGGGCAACGGCGAAATCGATGGGTTAGAACTGAAGAATTATCAATCCCATGAGTTAACAACGGGCGACAATTCTTTAAGGGTTAGCGGAGAATTCGATTCGCCTCAGACGGGTGCCTGGTTGCTTGACTCGATCGCCCATCAAGCTCACCATAGCTGCAAAAAGATCCGCATTGAAATTGAGGTAGAAGACCCCAGTCATTTCGATTTATATCAAGGCTGGTTCGATCGTTGCTCAATTCGCAAAGAGCCGCAAGATTAGTTCACCTTGGGGCGGTTTCCAATCCACGGCTGAACGGACTCAATCTGGGCTGCCAAGGCTAAGATCGTCACTTCATCGGCAGGGCGACCCACTAGCTGAATGCCCAAAGGCACCCCGTTGGCATCAAATCCGGCGGGTAGCGAGATGGCGGGCTGTCCGCTAACGTTAAAGGCCGGGCAAGGGGCGATCCACTGAATAATCTTCTCGATCGTCTGAGCCGAACTCAGCCTAGCCCATTCACCGACTCGAATTGTGGGATGAAAATAAGTGGGAGTCAGCAGCACATCAAAGGGGTTGGTCATCTCGACCACTTGGCGGGCAAAGCGCTGAAGTTGATGCAGCGATCGTATATGCTGACTTGCCCTAGTAAACCTCGCTCTTAGCCACAGCCAGCGATTGACCCGCTCTAAAAAAAATGGCGGAATGCCGACATCTGTTTGGGCCCGCCAAACCGCCACAAAGGGCGTGATTAAGTCACTAAAGTCTGGGGTAATTGGCTCGATCGTGTGGCCTAGTCCTTCGAGCAAGTGGGACATTTCAAGCGTCACCTTTTGATAAACCGGATCAGCGTCCCCGATCGGCAAAATTGACGTGATGCAGCCAATTCTCAGCTTGCCGGGATCTCGGTGGGTCGCAGCTAAAAAAGAGGGGTCAGGGTCAGCTAGCCAATAGGGATCTCCGGTCACATAGCCTGCGGTCACATCTAAAAACGCCGCCGCATCGGCAACCGTGTGGGTGAGCACTCCATTCACCGAGCAGCCGCCCAAATAGTCGCCCACTGGGGCATTAGAAATGCGGCCGCGAGACGGCTTTAGCCCCACCAGACCACAGCAGGCAGCCGGGCCACGCACCGACCCACCCCCATCAGAACCCTGAGCGATCGCGCACAAGCCTGCGGCGACGGCCGCGGCCGACCCCCCGCTAGAGCCACCGGGCGTGTAGTCTAAATTCCAGGGGTTGCGGGCTGGTGGAAAGCCAGGCGGCTCTGTGTAAGGAAAGGAGCCAAGCTGAGAGGTGGCTGTCTTGCCCAGAATCACAAAACCTGCTTGCTTGATTTTGGTTACGACCAAATCATCCTGTTTGGCAATATTTCTTTGCAGGGCAATTTTCACCCCACCCGAAAACGGCAGGTCAGCTACGGGATTGAGATCTTTAATCGCGATCGGCACCCCAAAAAACGGCGGCAACTCCGAGCGATCGCCCGTTAGCCGCTCAGTTTTGGCTTTGGCATCGGCGATCGCTCGATCAGCAGTCACGGTGAAAAAACTGCCTAGCTGCGGGTCTAGCTGCTGAATGCGTTCTAAATAGAGTTGGGTCAATTCGAGGGGAGAAATATCTTGATTGCGAATCAGTCGAGCCTGATCTAAAGCGGACGTAAAGGCTAAGTCAACTAAATCCATGCCAATAATCTCAGAAAAAGAGAAAAAAGAACTTTCGCCGATCGTACCTTCAGTGTAAGCACTCTCTTCATCATAAATTCTTGATTCTGATTCGTAGTTTTGCGGTTTAATGGATTTCTTGGAAGTACTTTTTTACACAGAGTTCTAACAATGACCTCAATTCAATCTCGATCCCTGCATCTGTCCGCTTTAAACCGCGTCTCGATCGCGCTAGGAGCCTTGTGCCTAGCTGCATCCCCGGTGTTGGCAGAGACCTCGCCAACCGCTGCCCAAAAGATTCCTAACTACTGTCGTCGTGGGGATAGCACCTTTTTGACGATGGAAACCAAGAGCTACTGGATCAGCATTTGCGGCGGAGATAATCCCAACACTTATGTCGGGGTCAATAAGAAGGATCGCCGTCAAAACATTCGGGTGCCCCTCAAAGATTTTGATCCGAAAGGGACTTACTTTCACGCCGTCAACAAAGATGTTGAATATGTTTTAGCGAAAACGCCTAAAGGAAACGTGCTCACGGTTACCAAGGGTCAGCGCGAACTGCTCAGAGAACCTGTGCTAAGAGGCTGGTAAAAGTCTCCGAAAGACCGATCTTGGCGACTCTCCTGAGAAATCCTTCAAAAGGAGAGTTAGCAAACCTTGAGAATTGCTTAAGCTTAACCCAGCGATCGCGCTAAACTTTGTGGAAGCAACAAAGTCTGGCGCTGTCTAAGCACTCAGAGGTATGCAGTGGATTTAGGGACGATCAAAACACTCACTTCCCCGCCTCAAGGGTCTCCAGAACCGATCGCGGGCACTGAGTCTCTGCTGCCTGTGGTGACTGAGCCAGATTCTAAAACGCCTAAACAGGACGTTCGCAATAGCTTAAGAGCCTCGACGATCGATGGCGTGTTTGCGACGATTTTTTCTAATATTGTTGGGGGCGTGCTGCTCAGTAACTTTTTAGTAGAGCTACACGCTACTCCGGTTGAGATTGGGCTGTCGGCCTCGATTCCGATGGTGGCAAATTTGATGCAGCCTCTGGGGGCTTATTGGAGCGATCGCACTCGCAGCCGCCACATGTATTGTTTTTGGATCTACGCCCCGGCTCGGTTAATCTGGCTGCTGCTGGTGATCGGCATCGCGATCGCGAGTTGGGGACAGCTAGAGTCACACCTGCTCGTGCAGTGGACGCTGCTAATCGTCTGTGCCACCCACGTCTTAGGAGCTTTGGGAAGCGCTGCCTGGCTGAGTTGGCTGGCGGCATTAGTGCCGCGACGACTGAGAGGCCGCTATTTTGGGATTCGCAACAGCGCCGCTAGTTTGACTTGCTTGATTGCTGTGCCGATCGCAGGGGTGATCGTCTCTACTTATCCCCGTGGCACCATTGAGGGTTATGGGTTAGTCTTGCTGCTGGGCATTATTGCGGGGCTGGTGAGTCTGGGCTATCAGTGGTTGATGGCAGATATCAATCCACAAGTTCAAAAGCAATTGGCCGAGGTCACGGCTAAAGACTCGGCGATCGTGGAGGATCAGCCGTTTGGAATCAACTGGGTAACTGCCTCGCCCATTTTGCAAGACGGAAATTTTTTGCGCTTCTTGGTCTACTTTAGTCTGTGGATGTTTGCCGTCAATTTGAGTTCGCCATTTTTTAACTTATATATGTTGGATAATCTGGCGATCGACGTGGCTGGGGTGACGGCCTACAACAGTCTGACGGCTGGGGCAAACCTAGTAATGATGCTTTTTTGGGGCAAACTCGCCGATCGGTTTGGCAATCGAGCGCTGCTGCTGCTAGTCGGAGTTTTGGTCGCCGTTACGCCGCTCTTTTGGCTGGCAACAGGGGCAAACGCCGTCTCGATCTGGCTGTGGCTACCGCTATTGCACCTTTTTAGCGGCGGCACTTGGGCCGCGATCGACCTGTGTAACAACAACATTCAACTAGGCATCGCGTCGGTTAAACATCAGGCAACTTATTTTGCAGTAGCGGCCGCGATCGCGGGGGTTAGTGGCGCGTTAGGAACCACTGCTGGCGGATATCTGGCTCAATTTGCTGACTATGGTGGCATACCGGGACTCTTTGCCCTTTCTAGTGTGGTGCGGTTGCTCGCGCTGCTGCCTCTCGTGTTTGTGCACGAAAAGCGCGGGCCCTCGATCGGACAAGTGATCAAATCACTACTGTCATCAAAAGCCGTGCCCGGCAATTTGCAATCCGAAGAGCTTTTAACCGAAGAAATCTAACTTAGGTCAGATCTTGCACCAGTCTCAACGATTTCCCGATCGCCCATCCTGAATTAAAATTCGGGCTAATAGCAGCAAAAGTCCTCTGAAGAGGACTGGGAAAAGATTTCAACCTATTTCAATGGGTTTGAGCGATGAGTCACGAACTTCAATTCTTGGCGGTTGTTGCCAGAAGTGCAAGATCTAAGTTAGCCTTCTTCCTTGGGTAACTCAGGCTGCTCACTAAGAAATACTTTCTCTAGAGCTAAAATCAAGGCTGGTAAGCTGTTAACTGCTGTATTCCAAACAACATCCAGGTCGATTTCATCATATTCGTGAATGAGTCGGTTTCTCATGCCATTAATAGCAGCCCAGGGAATAGTCGTTAAGGTTTGTCGAGTTGCTTGAGAAACTCGCTTTGAGGCTTCACCAATGATCAAAAGTCGGCGAATCAGTGCATCTTGAAATTGCAGATCAGTGATTAGCTGATCTGGCGATCGCCCAGTCACGTACCCCGTAGCGATTTGGGCAGACTGCAACACATCAAGCAGAGATTGAAGATCGCGTTCCATAAATTACTTGAGCAGACGAGAGAATTGCTTCTCGACGTAGATAGTTACGACTCGTCTCGATCCCTTTGCGAGTCACCAAATCAACGTCTCTCTCAAAGAGAATTTTTAATTCATCCTCCATATAAACTAAGTCAAACAAAGTGGGATGGGACTCTGGGTGAAATCGCACCATCACGTCAATATCACTATCAGGGCGAAAATCTTGACGTAGGACAGAGCCAAAAAGGGCAAATTCTATGACGTGCCAGCGATCGCAAAACTCAGCAATCGCATTCATCGGCAACTCGATCGCAGACGTGCTCACGTCACTGTCACCTCAAATGTTTTAATGGGGGCAGCCAGTTAAACTACGGGGTTGAAATCGTCCCCGCAGGCAGCACAATCTGAGGTGTTGAAGGCACCGTTTGGGGCGGTTGCCCCTGGATTCGCTGTCGCTGCTGGGCCCGAAACTGGGCGGCTGCATCATCTAGGTTTTGCTGCTGTTGTGCTTTAAAATCAGCCGGGTTTGTTCCACCCCTGATGATGCGCTGCATTAAATCAAACACACTGCTCGTCGAGCCGTCATTGCGGTTAGAAAAAATGTCAGAAAGCCCGTCTTTTGATTGAGTGTCTTTAAAAGGATCGACGTTTGTCACCTGAGCGATCGACGGTCGGGCTACCAAAGCAGCCAAGCCTAATCCCACAACAAGATTAAGCGCAACCCAGGCAAGCCGATTAATAGACTGACGCTTAAATTTGGTTTTCATTGCTATTTGAATTCTGAATGAGTTTCTATTGCTAATTCTACTCAAGACGCAATAATCTATGATTTGCTCCTGAAAATCTTATTTTAGACTTCTAGGCTAAAGTGCGCTTCAACAAAGGCTGAATCGCCAAAAACGCCACTCCGTTAAACCCTAACAAAATCAGCAGAGAGGTGCCCATCGTGACGGCTCCCCACGGGGCTTGCACAACGACACTGCTCAGAGTCCAATCAGAGTGCAAATAGACATAGCGAATCGGCTCGATCGCATAGCTTAATGGGTTCAGCGTCGCCACCACCTGCAACCAATGGGGCATAAACGATAGGGGCACTAATGCCGTGCTCGCAAACAGCAGGGGTAAGTTAGTGACAAAGATCACTGCGATCAACTCAATGTGACCCGGCAACGCAAACGCTAACCCCAAACTCAATGCAGTGACTGCGAGAACCAGCATTAAGACAATTAGCCCGACCAACGCCAACCCTAATGCGTTGGGTAACCCTGACCCTAGAAACGCACTCATCGCCACGATCGCCCCCGTCTGAATCAAGCTCAACGTCGTGATAAAAATGGCAGAGGCCATCACGATCGAGAAGCGAGAGGCAAGCGGTGCAACCAGCAACCGATTCAGAAATCCAAACTCCCGATCAAACATCACGGGCAGCCCAGCATTTAGTGCGCCCCCAAAGGCTGTGAAGACAATGATCCCCGCACCGAGAAACTGCCCATAGCTGGCGCTCTCTCCAAATAACCCCTGAGGCGCGTTTTGAAACAAGGCCCCAAATAGAACCAGCCACATCAACGGCTGAATAATTCCGGCGGCCAGGGTCGAAGGGCGACGCTGAAGCTGAATAAACAACCGACGAGTCAACGCCAGCGTTTCTTGAATAAAGTCGCTCAACGGCGTAGATTTTGGGAGCGCGATCGGGCTGACTGGGCTTTTAAATTCAGACTGAGGAGGCGTAATTGTGCGACTCATAGGACAATTTTGAAATGAGGGACAACGAAATCAGCGCATATTTTGCTTTTTTTCGGCTTTGAGATCGCGATTTCCGGCCGCAGCAAGCTCGGCATCTAAAAGGGTGCGACCCGTCGCATTGAGATAGACATCATCTAAGCTAGGACGCGCTTGAGCAATGCCAAACATGGGTAGCCCAGCCTGCTGAAGGGCGTGTTGAATGCTCATCAAGGCTTCACTTTGAGGAACGACGACTAGATTGAGAGAGTTTCCTTGAGCGTGGTTGATGATCACGTCCTGCACCAGGGGCAACGCTGCTAGCAAAACCTTGGCCTGTTCAGCTTCCTCCACCGGAGAGAATTCGCGAATTCGCAGGGTAACCCGATCGCCCCCCACCTGATCTTTTAACTCTGACGGCGTGCCCGATGCAATCACGACTCCGCGATCGATAATGGCCACTCGATCGGCCAGAGCATCCACTTCTTCTAAATAGTGGCTGGTGATTAAAATAGTGGTTCCCTGCGATCGCAGTTGGCGCAAAAAGCTCCACACGGCGACTCGGCTTTCAATATCTAACCCAACTGTTGGCTCGTCGAGAATGAGCACATCGGGCTGATGGAGCAGCCCAGCCGCTAGATCCAGGCGTTTTTTTAAGCCGCCGGAGTAGGTGCCCGATTTCTGATCTGCCCATTCATCCAATCCCAACAGGGTCAAAATTTCGGCAATTCGCGATCGGATAGACTGCCGAGGCAGATGGTAGAGGGCTGCCTGAAGCTCTAGCAGTTCTCGTCCGGTTAAAACTTTGTCTAGGGCAACTTCTTGAGCAACATAGCCCAAATGCTGCCGGGCTAGACGGGGCTGCTCGATCGCTGAGATCCCAGAGACCTCGATGCGTCCTGAGTCAGGATCGGTCAGGGTGCACAAACATCTCAGAGTCGTGGTTTTTCCGGCTCCGTTGGGGCCCAATAATCCAAAAATCTCGCCCGACTCTACCTGCAAAGAAACATTTTTGACCGCTTCGATCGCGCCATAGCGTTTCTGAAGGTGTTCAATTAAAACCGCAGGAGCCATGAATACTCCTCCCTTAAATGGGATACAAATCTCGATCGCTGCTCTCTTTTATTGTAGAGAGCATTGACGAGTTGAATGGGTGCAATCGTCATTCAGTCCGTCAATGATCCCCCTCCTAGCGCCCAGAAATCAGCCCCACTAGGGTATGCAGGTTAGAAAAAAGAGTGTCTGTGAGTTGGTGCGTCATGGGCAAGCTGTCAATTCCCATGCCTGCACACAGCAGCATCAGGTAGAGAATCGAATATTTGAACAAAGACTTAGCTACCATTAGTTCAGACGGTTCTTGAACTAACTTCCAGGCTTTTTGCACAAACACCCCACCGAGCAAGAGGGCGATCGCCGCATACACCGCCCCCATCACATGCAGCGGGTAGACCAGCAGCAGCGTCACGGGGATCAAAGCCAGCGTGTAATAGAGAATCTGGTAGCTGGTTGATTCGTTGCCTTCAACCACGGGCATCATTGGCACGCCCACTTTGGCATAGTCTTCGCGAATCATGATCGCCAACGCCCAAAAGTGAGGCGGAGTCCACATAAACACGATCGCAAACAGCACCCAAGCCGCCCAACTAAGATCGCCCGTCACCGCAGCCCAGCCAACCAGCGGCGGAATCGCGCCAGCAGCCCCACCGATGACGATATTTTGAGTGCTATGACGCTTGAGCCAGTGCGTGTAAACCACGACATAGCAAAAGATGCCCGACATGGCGAGACCTGCACTAAGCAGATTTGCAAAAACTGCCAAGAGAGTAAAAGCAGTCACCGCCAGAATCGTCGCAAAAATTAGCGCATCTCTAGGGCTGACTCGACCCGATGGCAGCGGGCGGTGGCGAGTGCGCTCCATGATGTAGTCGATGTCACGATCGTATAAACAGTTAATCGTGTTGGCCGCGCCTGCCGAAAACGCTCCGCCCACCAGCGTGATGATCAGCAAAAAGGGATCAACTTGTCCTTCAGCCGCAATCCACATGCCGCCTGCGGTGGTGATTAGCAGCAGCAAAATAATCCGCGGCTTGGTCAGTTGCCAATAGCTTTGAATGACGTGGGGAAAATCTTGGTTGTGGCGAGAAATGCCAGGAAGCGCAGTATTTTGCATTCTCTAAAGGTTCCGAAAGGGGAGAGTAGGAGGAAAAAAGAGGCAAACAGTCAAGATGCAGAAACGTCGATCGAGACTTCTTCGATCAGACCCTTGAGAACTGGAGCATCTCGAAATGCCAAAACCGTGAAGATAATTAAAGTTCCGAGGAGGGAAGCCCCGACTGCCTGGTGAGCAACCGTGAGCGGCTCAACCTGAAGGTGAAGACGGAAGGTGGCGACTCCTAGGGCGATTTGCAGCACGAGACAAAGCCCTGCCAGAGTGGCCCAGCGCCGCAGCGACGGAGATAGGGCTGGAGTTCGCCAGGTGAGAACGATCAGGGTCAGAGTGGCGATCGTTGCCGGAACCACTCCAGCCAAATGACTGTTCATCACAATGCATAGCTGCTGAGTGCCAAAGCATTGATGCAGTGCCCACTGAGAAGAGACTAGCCCACCCAGAATACTTTGCAGGTAGACCAAAATCGCCGCGCCCAACCCTACCCACTTGAGGTTGCCCACGGTTCCCGTTCCGTTGTGGGAAATTAGGGTGGTGCCAATGGCAACTAGGGTGCTGAAAAACAGCAGTCCGGTGCCGAGGTGAGCGGTCACAATGTCAAATCGCAGCAGTTCCGTGACGGTCAGCCCGCCCAAAACCCCTTGCACGACGACCAAGAATAGGGCAAACGCCGCTGCCCAAGGAGTCCAGTTAGGCAGGGCGCGGCGATACCACCAAGCTAGGGCGGCTAGGCCAATTGTGGCAAATCCCATGGATGTGGCGATCAGTCGATGAAACCATTCTAAAAACACCTGAAGATTCATCTGGTCACGCGGGACAAACTCACCGTAGCAGAGGGGCCAGTCAGGGCATGACAGCCCAGCATTCATGACGCGGGTGGCGCTGCCGAGAGCCATTAAAAAGAGCGTCGCGATCGCTAACCCAAACACCAGACGGGTCACCCAAGTTCTAACCACGGTGGGATCAGGTGTTGAGACGGCGGGCTGATGCAGGAAAGAGTCAGACATGAGGTAAGAGCCTTTGTTCCAATGCTTGATGAAAATAAAATAAAAGTTAACTAAGCAGTGAGTATCTACTCTAGCGTCTACTTTAATGAAGCAAATCTAATTCGTGACCAGCTTTCGGAATTTCTTCCGATTGCAGCCAAAGGGACGCGAGGAGTCAGTCACCTTTTAAACCAGATCCCAAAGAGATTCTTAAGGATAATTAAATGGTTGCCCCCTACCGAGATGGGTAGCTTACCGTGTAGTTAGACGAACGAGTAGCCGTGAATTTTGAGCCTGAAACCTTGAAACTGTTCAGGTGCAGTATGGTGGAGGTATCGACCTCAAGACACCCTCTAAAGTTAGATTCAAGCTCTAAAAAATTCAGGGCACCTTCGATAGTTCTCATTAGGTCGCTGATGCGATCGCCCAGTTGTTTGTGAGATTTGACGAACTGTGAATATTCCAAGTCAGATTACAACCCTGCTGGCTGGTATCGCTCTGACCCTGGTCAGCTTCTGGTACGGTCAGAATCATGATCTTTTACCCGTTTCTGCGTCGGTAGAGTCTATCCGCATTGATAGCCTTTTCAATTTAATGATGACGATCGGAACGGGGATTTTTCTACTCGTTATCGGCGTGTTGGTCTACTCTGCCTTCAAGTTTCGCCGGGATCACGGCGACGAGTCAGATGGGCCGCCCGTTCATGGCAATATTCCCCTAGAAATCCTCTGGACAGCGATCCCAGCCATTATGGTTCTGGGCATCTCAATCCTGAGTTTTGATATTTACAACGAAAACGGGGGCAATGACCCGATGGATCACTCAATGGCCCACGGCAAAGCCCATCAACAGATGGCTACTATGCCTGGATCGGCCATGGCGGGCACTTTGATGGCCCAAGCTAATGCCGCAGATCTGGCTCAGAGCAATGATGCGTCAGCGCCTGTGGTGTCTCCCACGATCGGCGGCGCAGAATCAGGAACTCCTGAGTTTGTCGTCAACGTAGCGGGAATGCAGTATGCTTGGCTGTTTACTTACCCTGGCACTGAGGTCGTGGCGGGTGAACTGCATGTGCCAATCAACCAGAAAGTGCTAGTTAACCTGACTGCAAATGACGTGATTCATGCGTTCTGGGTGCCTCAGTTTCGCCTTAAGCAGGATGCCGTTCCCGGACAGCAAACTGAAGTGCGATTTACGGCCAACCGATTGGGAGAATATCCTCTGATCTGTGCTGAATTGTGTGGTGCTTACCACGGCGCAATGAACACTAAAGTGATTGTTGAATCTGCTGAAGATGTCCAAAAATGGATTCAGAGTCAGCAAGTTGCCAGCGCTGAAGGACTGAGCAAAGCGATTGCTACGACCCCAGCCGCCATGACTGAAGCTGAATATCTCGCTCCCTACGCCAAAGAAGTCGGGATCAGCACAGACACGCTGAAGCAACTCCATTCTGATCACCCTTCCATGAGCTAGTGGTGATGCGTCATTCGTCGTTAGCTAATGACCTGTGACCCATGACCTGTGACGAATGACAGAGAACCCTTCACATTTCCTATGACCCAAGCCGCAGACTTTCAAGAACAAGCCAATCTTCCTGCCCGCGGCACCGAGCCGGATCAAGGCGATTGGCGCAAATATTTTGGTTTTAGCACCGACCACAAAGTAATCGGGATTCAGTACTTAGTCACCACATTTATTTTCTATCTCGTGGGTGGCGTGCTGGCGACGATGGTGCGAACTGAGTTGGCCACTCCCGAATCTGATTTTGTCAGTCGTGAAGTCTACAACAGCTTATTCACGGTTCACGCGACGGTGATGATCTTTTTGTGGATTGTTCCGGCGGGAACAGGTGGATTTGGCAATTATCTGATCCCCCTGATGATTGGGGCGCGAGATATGGCGTTTCCTCGCCTCAACGCGATCGCCTTCTGGATTATTCCGCCTGCTGGAATTCTCTTGATGTCGAGCTTTTTCGTCGGTGCCCCTGGCTCAGGCTGGACTTCTTATCCGCCTCTAAGCTTGATGAACGGCAAGCCCGGCGAACTGATTTGGATTCTCAGCGTTTTGCTGCTGGGAACATCTTCGATTTTGGCGGCGGTGAACTTCATCGTCACGATTTTCAAAATGCGGATACCGGGAATGGGGCTAAACCAGATGCCCTTGTTCTGCTGGGCGATGCTGGCAACGTCGTTTTTGGCGCTGGTCGCAACGCCTGTGCTAGCTGGGGCGATGATTTTGCTGTCGTTTGACCTGATTGTGGGGACTAACTTTTTTAACCCCACAGGGGGCGGCGACCCGGTGGTCTATCAGCATATGTTCTGGTTTTACTCCCATCCGGCGGTCTATATCATGATCTTGCCAGTGTTTGGGATGATCTCAGAGATTGTGTCTGTGCACTCGCGCAAGCCGATTTTTGGCTACAAAGCGATCGCTTATTCCAGTGTGGCAATTTGTGGGTTGGGGCTGATCGTGTGGGCGCACCATATGTTCACGAGCGGCACTCCGCCTTGGCTGCGGATGTTTTTCATGATCACCTCAATGATCATCGCTGTGCCGACTGGGATTAAAGTCTTTAGCTGGCTAGCGACAATCTGGGGCGGCAAACTTCGTCTCGAAAGCCCACTACTATTCGCGATGGGGTTTATTTCTTTGTTTGTGATTGGCGGCATTAGCGGTGTGATGGTCGCCTCTGTGCCTTTTGACATTCACGTTCATGACACCTACTTCATTGTGGCTCACCTGCACTATGTGTTGTTTGGGGGCAGCGTGTTTGGGCTATATTCCGCGTTCTATCATTGGTTCCCTAAAATGACGGGGCGAATGCTCAACGAACCTCTGGGTAAAGTTCACTTTGCGCTGAGTTATGTGGGCTTTAACCTGGCGTTTATGCCGATGCACAAGCTGGGGATTGAAGGCATGAACCGCCGAATCGCGGAGTATGATCCTAAATTTGCAGCTTTGAATTTGCTGTGCACGATCGGAGCCTATCTCTTAGCTATTTCGACACTGCCCTTCTTGGTGAATGTTTGTTGGAGTTGGGTTTATGGCGAGAAAGCCAGCGACAACCCTTGGCGCGGCTTGACCCTGGAGTGGATGACTACTTCTCCTCCCCCGGTCGAAAACTTTGACGCAGATCCCGTTCTAGCCACTGGGCCCTACGACTATGGCATGGGCAGCCGCGCAACTGAGGTCAACGTTCCCCTGTCAGAAGCTAGCGACCCAGTGCTTGCGGCCGGCCCTAATTCCGCTCTGCGGGCAAAGCCTGACCCGGCGGTTGCGGTCAGCCCCAGCGATCGGGTGGGCGAAAGCCACAACCGCTAGAGTTCACGTTTTGTCCTTTACCAAACCGCAAGATTCATGACAGGTTCAACCCTCGACTCTACAAAAACGGTTCTCAATCACCACCATGAAGCAGAAGTGGTTGCTGCTCACGGTGTAGAACATCACGACTTTCGGCTATTGGGTGTCATTGTCTTCTTGGTGGCTGAGGGCATGATTTTTCTAGGCCTGTTTATGGCCTATCTCACCTTTCGATCGGTGGCCCCTGTGTGGCCACCCGAAGGTACGCCTCGACTGGAATTGCTGCTGCCCGGAATCAACACGGTGATTTTGGTAGCCAGCAGTTTAGTCATTCACAACGCTGACACGGCCATTAAAAAGAACGATGTCAAAGGGCTGCGGCTCTGGTTTGCGGTCACTGCCGCGATGGGCGCTGTCTTTCTGTCAGGTCAACTCTATGAATATTTTCACTTAGAGTTTGGGCTGACGACTAACCTTTTTGCCAGCACGTTCTATGTCTTAACTGGCTTCCACGGGCTGCACGTTTTGTTTGGGCTGGTGCTAATTTTGGGCGTGTTGTGGCGATCGATGAAGCCCGATCGCTACAGCAGCAGCAGTCATTTTGGGGTGGAAGCGGCTGAGGTTTATTGGCACTTTGTCGATATTGTCTGGGTGATTCTATTTCTGCTGCTGTACATTTTCTGATCTTGGTGACTGCATAGACCTGGGGCACGGCAGTGCCATGCCCGTACCATGCCTTTATCGCTCTCTATAATTAAGCCTCCAGTGATTGGGGGCTTAATTTTTTTAACAGAAATAATCCACTTTAGGAAAAGCTTGTATATTACAGTGACTTGTCTGTATCAGGTTGAACGTCTACGTAGCTCTAGGGTGATTGATCATGAATTTGCCATTTGTTTTAGATGTCGCGATCGGCTTAGTCTTTATTTATTTAATTCTGAGTTTGCTTGCGTCTGAAGTTCAAGAACTGATCACTACCCTATTGCAATGGCGGGCAAAACATCTCAAAGATGCGATCGAGATTCTCTTGGGGGGCGGCGTTGAGCTTTCTGATCATCAGACGCAAGTTAAGACTTTGGTGGATGAACTCTATAACGATCCCCTGCTGCAAAACGTGAATCAAGGAGTCACCGATGGCATCGCGCATTGGTTTCGACAGTTCACAAAATTATTTGCGGGCAACCGCCGAGGTGCCTATGGAGAACAACTCGCAACGGGCCCGTCTTATATTTCCCCGGAGACCTTTGCGACTTCTCTTTTAGAGCGATTAGGGATCTCAAAGTTGTCCAATAAGCTCACCGAGGTCAGACTTGAAAAATTTGCGACCCGGCTAGTAGGGATTTATAAAGTCAATGACAGTGGCGGCGTTGAGATTCCGACCGATCAAGAACTCAAAGACAACTGGGAGAAAGGCAAAATCAGGCTCGTGGTCGAGCAAGCAAACCCTAACCAGGGAGACTTGAGTTCAGATCCAAGATTTGTGAGTTTGGTCACCGATTATCACGATATTCTCAAAGACTTTAGACTCAAGCAAGCGACGTTAAAAACCTGCGTAGAGCGGATGGGAGAGAGCCTCGATCGCTTCATTGCGGCGTTTTTGCCTGCTGACCCTGGCGAACAAACGGTCTTGTGTAGCGATCGGCTCAAGTCATTTAAACTGGGAGTCTTTGGCGAAACCGCCGATAACGAGCGAGCGATGACTTCAGGTGGGTTGAGACCGTCGCTGTCTGAAATTGCAGATATGGTGAATCAAAGCAGTGATGTCTATCGAGAAATCACAGATGCCTATGCAGTGATTAAAACAAAACTACCGCCGATCGATGCAAAAATTGATGCGTCTGTTAACGCTCAATTAGATGCTTTTAACAACGCTGAAGACCCACCCTTGAATCTGACGTTGAATCAGTTAACTAATGAACAGAAGGATCTGTTTCGTAATGCTGGACTGAGAGAACTTTCGGAAGAAGAATACGCACTTTATCAAGACTATCAATCCTATGTCGAGATTTCGGAAGGGCTAGATAAACTCCCGGCTTCGGTGAGAGAAAGTTTAGCCGTTTTAGCGAGACGCGCTCAGACCAGAGTAAAGCAAACTGAGAGTGACATTAACCAACTGCGCGAAGAGGTTTCGCTTTGGTTTGATCGCTCTATGTCACGGGCTTCGGGCGTTTATAAACGCAATGCAAAAGGCGTTGCTATTTTGATTGGCATTACGATCGCTTCGTTTACTAACTCTGATACCTTTCATGTGTTTAATCGGCTTTCTAGTGATGATAATTTGCGCGAGGTGATCACCAAACGGGCTGGCGAAGTCGTCCCGGCGGGCAATGCCAACAGGCCGCCCTTGCGTCAAGAGCTTGATGATATTCGCAACCAGACCGATTCTGCACTGCGGAATGTCGCGCTGCCGATTAGCTGGAATCCGGCAAATTTGTCGAAGCAATTTGACTGTCCTCCGGCTGCGCCGATCAACAAAGAAAACGTCACTAGTGAGCAAGAGTGGTCAACGATGTTTGCGAGTTGTTTACCCGGTCGTCAGATAGCTGCTGGAGACCTCTCATTCTTTGCGAAGATGGGACTGATGGCAGAAATTTTCTTTGTGCGCCCTTGGGAGGCCTTTAAGATGCTGCTCGGTTGGGGGCTGAGTGGGATCGCGATCGCCATGGGTGCGCCCTTCTGGTTTGATCTGTTGAGCAAGATTGTCAACGTCCGCAACACAGGCAGCAAGCCCAAAGCAGCGCCAGAGCAGGCACCGCCGCCTTAACGTTGACTGGGCTAAATGATCAGGCTCTCAAGGGCAGTTTGCAAGTCTTGAGTTAGGTCAGAAACGGCTTGTTTCCCGGCGCGGCGATTGCTGTGATAAGTGTCCCAGCGATCGGAGACTGAGATGGATTGCCCGATCGTCACTAGCCCGCACTGTTGACCTAACCTCGGCCGCTTAAACGCATTGCCGCCTTTGATTTTGGTAATCACATCCCACATCAGCAAGATCGTCTCAGCAAAACGCTCGGCGGTGGGCTTTTCTAAGACATATTTGCCCGTGACGGCAACAAAACTCTCGACTAGGCGCATATGCCAGATACGGAGACTGGCTTCTTCGGCGATGCGATCGGCGAGGCCTCTGGCGAGCGGTGACAGCGTTTCGAGATGCAAGTCTTCGCGAAACACATAGTCCCATCCGGCTTGTTCGAGTTTGCGACAGCGATCGATGACGCTGCCTCTTGGCTGAATATTAAAATATTGTTCGGCTACTTGCAGCGCTCCATTTAGCAACGCCTCTAGTCGCACTGAGAACTCTGCGTTTGAGCCAGGCTCAACGCCTGCGATCGCGGATGATCGCTCACCTGTAGTCGGCAAAACCTGGTGATAAAAGCGCGTATAAAACTCTTCCATCTCGGTCAATAAATGCTCTGCCAACTGATATAAACGCCGATAAAGATGACCTTCTTGTCCATCGTCGGTTCTGACCAGTCCGCTGTCGGCTTCTAGCTCACTGAGCAGTTTTTCGATCGCTTTCCAAGGAGGTGTGACATAGCGATATTGAATGCCGATCGGGACGATCAGCACCTTTTCCGATCGCCCTGCTTTGATTAAATCTTCGACACACCAAAAGCCCATCTGCGCGATGCCTGGCTCTAGGGGGCTGACGGTTTCATTATGGCCATTCGTCGCGCCTTCGGGAGCCGCCATTAATGGAAACGCCCCATTCGCAAACAGGTCACGCGCCGATCTCAACCCCACGCGATCGAGCTTGCCCCGATGGATCGGGGTGCCGCCTAGTTTCGCATAGAGCCAACCCGCGAGTGATCCTGCCCAAAGCGGAATGCCGCGATCGTAGATAAAGTGGGCGTGAGTCGGAGTCTTAAGTCGAATGCCCTGCTGTTTAGCCACTTTGGGCAGCAAATAATGGAGCAAATAGCCCATGCAAATCGGATCGTGAACGCTAGGATGACGAAATGCCAACAACACTCGCACCTTGCCTGATTGAAACTGCTGATAGAGATCGATCAGCGCCTCGACATTTTTAGCTTCAACGCGAGTCAGCGGCGTTTTAAACCGCATCCACAGCGGCAGCGCCAACTGCACTAGATTGACCACGTTGAGATCGATATCTGGCGCGATAAACTCTAGGGGTGGTTGAGCCGGGTGGGACGATCGCGAGAGGGGCTTTTTGCGAAGCAAGGGAGTTCTCCTAAGCGAGAGTTGAGGGTGATATCACACTAGTCTTTTCCTCAAACGTACCCAAAGCAGAATGGACAGTCGCTGATCTGCTACAGATCGCAACATGGTTTTTAGAAGATAAAGACGAGTTTGAGTCTCCAGTCAGCCAGGTCACGAACCAGGTCGATCTGCTTGATAAATTCGCGGAAATAAAAGCGGCGTTCGGGTTCTGACAGGTCGAGCCAAAACTGAGGAATAGAGACGGCCTGAGCGATCGCCGTTAAATTGACGGGCGGCAGTTGGGCGAGTTGGGCTTGCAGTTGAGCCATCTCGGTGCGAAGGGTGTAGGCGCGTAAGTCGGCGCTCTCTGAGTCGAGAATGCCGCTGTCGATCAAGCCAGGAAACTGATTTAGAATCGCTTGTTTGGCAGCGATCGCTCCCCCAATTCCCTGTTTAATCTGGTTCATGTCGGGCATCGTGACTTTGGCAACGGCCCGCGGCAGATCTTCGCAGATGCGCGCGATCGTGGCTTGCAAAAGTTGCTCATAAGCGATCGCTTTGCAGGCGGGTTTGTCAGGGCAGCGAGTCGGACGCAGATACAAATATTCTTTAGACTCTTTGCGGGGGCTGCGAGGTGCGACGCGGGTCACCGTCATCGGAGACTGACAGGTTTCGCAGATCACCAACCCAGCCAACGATCGGGGGGCGCTAGCAGTGCGGGCAGGCAGGCGACGGTTGCGCCGCAGCAGGCGATCGATTTGAGCTGCTTCGTCACGAGAGATAATTCCTGCGTGAGCATCGGCGATCACGTCTCCGGTTTGATATTCCAGATCACCGCGATAAACGGGATTGGTCAGCCAGCGCTGCCCCGTAGACACAGAGATTTTTTTGCCATATTTCTTCTCTAGATGCCGCACGGCACCCCGCAGCGAGCCGTAAAGCAAAAATTGCTCAAAAAATTCTTTAACAACGGGGGCGGTTGCCCGATCGACGAGATAGCGGTTTTTGCTACGCCGATAGCCATAGGGAGGTTTGCCCGGCGGAGGCATCGCCTTAACGCGATTGCGGGCGTGCCCTTGCCGAATGCGGCGACTGCGTTGATTGGTCTGCAACTCTTGCAGCAGATTGAGCAGGTCAGCATTCGCCCCGATCGAGCGATCAGAAACCGCCGAAGATGGCTCGATCGTGACTAACCGAACGCCGATCGCTTCTAGATTGGCAAGCCGATCGCTGACTTCGGGCACTGAGTCGCCCAACTCTTCGAGTCGCCGCACCAGCATATAATCGACGGGTTCTGTTTGACAATCGAGCAGAAGTTTTTGCAACTGCGGACGGGTTGCCTTTTCGGTTGCGATATCTTGGTAGACCTGATCGATTTCCCATCCCCACAGTGAGCGATCGGGCGTTAGTTCTAAAAGCGGATCGCTGTAGAGATACGCGATAATTTTCATGTTGCTATCAGAGTTGCAGTCTCTTCTAGTTTAAGTTGGCTTATCGTTCTCCCAACTCGATCACAGTGCCATCGGGATCTTGAACAAACAGCGCCGATCGTCCTGATGCGCTCATTTGAAACTCACACCCGTGGCTGAGAAGCTGATCTTTGGCTGCATTCACATCCACAACAGAAAATGCCAGATGACGATTGCGTCCCCATTTTTCGACGTTTTTCACATCTGATTGAGCCGCAGAATCTGTAATTAGGTGAATTTGCATTCCATTAATTTCATACCAGGCTCCCGAAAATTTGAGCACTCGATCGACCTTGGTCAATCCTAAAACGGTGCCGTAGAAGTGTTCAGATTTTGCGAGATCAGACACGAGAATCGCCGCGTGAAGAAATTGGGTGATGTGCATGGTGCGATCGCTTAAAGGATTTTGTTATCTAATCACAGGATAAGACGAAGGGAACCCCGCCGGATTGTTTGGGTTATAAACCGGAGCTTGATTGAGGAGAGATGGAGATTGGGTCTGAGGAATTAAGGGGCTAGGCTGCTCTCTGGGCGGCGTTTGCACAGGTGGCGGTGTTTGGATGGGCGGCGTTTGAATAGGCGGAATCTGCTCTCTGACGGGAGGACGAATAATCGTGATAAACAAAATATTCCGTTGGCTATCAACGCAGCCAATAATGTCAGGGTTTCTTGCACCACTGGGCAACTGAAAAGAGTTGAGCGACGAGCCACCCGGACGCGGAAAGTCAAAATTATTAGAGCGTGCCCCCGATCGTGGAAACTCAGAGAGCAACCCGCCGGGGTGCGGAAAGTCAAAGCTGTCGGAAAAGCCCGATCGTGACCCATTAAATCCACTGCCGCAGGCTGAGTCGCGATCGGCAAAATTGCGAATGCGAATCACAATTTGACTGTCTGAATTGCGAAATGATTCACTTTGCTGAAGAAGTATCGGAGGTAAGCCGAAGTCTTGCGCCCTAACAGTCGTCGCCGTTAGCATGGAGGCAATAGACCCTGCCAAAAGAATAAATTTTGTTGGTGTAGATTTCATCGAAGTGCCTGCTTTGGGTTAATACTGACTGCTAGGGCAACGCCTGACGGTTTATGCACTCGCGTTAAAACTCTCAACCTTCCTCCTATGCGTTCTCGTCAAAGCCTTTTAGAAATCTTTTCAACGTTTTTGCAATTTGAGGGCGATCGGGTGTCTAATTGGGCGATCGATGCTCGACTCAAACGCCGGATGCAGCAGTGTTTAAACGAGTCGCCTAACCCTGAAACGTCGGCTAATTTTTGGGCGCTTTATTGGTACAAAATTTGGCAAGACGATCGGGCGAACTATCCCCACTCGTTAGCCCACTTGATCGCCTATCTTCAAGAAACTTGCTATTGGTCAGCTCAGAAGACGATGATCAGTTTTGCCCTGATGCAATATACGCTGCCAGACTGCTTTCAGGTGGCGATCGCTAAAGTTCAAAAAATCTTAAATGGATTCAATCCCCAACAGGGATTTAGCCTCAAAAATTACGCTAGCGCCATCTTTGCAAGCACGATTCGAGACACGCTTCGCCAACGCCAAGAAGTTGATATTTGCACCAATTGGGCACTGCTAAGAAAAGTCAGCCAAAAACGCCTAGTTGAATCCTTGCAAAACGCTGGATTGTCTGCTGAGACGATCGCGAACTACACGCTGGCATGGAGTTGTTTTAAATCTCTCTACGTTCCCACTCAAGAGACTGCAACGCGCAAACTTCCCCGCCCCGATCAGGCAACGTGGGCCGCGATCGCGCAACGCTACAACGCCGATCGGTCTCCTGCTTCACCCGTAGCCCAACCCGAAACCCTGGAAAAATGGCTCAATCGCTGCGCTCAAGCGGCACGATCGTATTTAAATCCCCATCTCGTTTCGATTAACACCCCAAAATCCGGTCAAGATACCGGAGAATTGCTCGACGATGTGCCAGAAAGTCCTAGAGAATCGCTACTTGCAGATCTGATTGCCGATGAAGACGATCAGACGCGACACGATCAGCGATCGCAGCTAAATCAGATTTTAGAAGCGGCGATCGGGCAACTCGATCCTGAACTTCAGACCATTTTGCATCTTTATTATCAAGAACGCTGCACTCAGCAACAAATGGCACAACAGCTAGAGGTCAAGCAATACACCGTTTCTCGTCGTCTCACCAAAGCCAGAGAACAACTCCTTAAACAAATAGCGATCTGGAGTCAAGACGCGCTGCATATCTCCCTCACCTCAGCCCTACTTCAATCTATGAGTCTGGTGATCGAAGAGTGGCTGCAACAACACTACCAACCCAACTGATACCCGCGACTGACTCAAAAATTTTCCACGCTCGGAGTTGTCTTAAGCTATGTCTCTTGATCTTCTACTCAACCTTCCCGCAGCCGACCCGCAGCAGATTTGGCGGCAAACTCAGCCCTTTGTGATTGCCCACGATCGCTGGAACGCCTACCTCAACCAACTCACCGTAACGGCTTTGCTGCCCTGGCTGCAAGCCGAGTCACCCCAAGCAAAAATCTGGACAAATTCCTCTGCTCTTTCTAGTATTTGGGCCTTGGTCAACGGCACTGCTTTCACCCTCGACGGGCAGCGATGGGTTGTGATGCCAACCGAAGCGATCGACCATGACGAGCTTCGCATTCCTCAAGAGTGGGTCGATCTGCCGAGTTGGGCAGCCGACTATTATCTAGCGGTGCAAGTCGAACCCGATGAAGGCTGGGTCAAGGTTTGGGGCTATGCCACCCATCACACGGTTAAGACAAAAGGGCAGTATGATGCCGACGATCGTACCTATGCTCTCAGCGAAGACGAGTTGATTTTAGATCTCAATATTCTGCGGCTCTCTCGCGAGTTCAACCTACCAGAGCCGACTCGCGCCGCCGTTGCCCCACTCTCGGCACTGTCGCTTGAGCCAGGCAAATAATTTGCTCGATCGCTTGTCCAATCCGGCGATCGTGCCTCGGCTAGCGATTCCCTTTCAACTCTGGGGCGCACTGTTAGAGCATGGAGGCTGGCGACAGCAGCTTGCTCAACGTCGTCAAGGGTTGCCCGCCCAAACCTCCGTCTTGGACTGGATGCGGACGGGCGTTTCTGCCCTAGCTCAACAGCTTGGCTGGGAGCAAATCGAGCTTCAACCCGCTTTGTCAGGCGCACGCGGCTCAGACTCTTCAGTCCCGGTTGCTGCGTTGTCACGACGATTAGCGATCGCGGGTCAAACCTACGAGTTGCAGGTCATGCCGCAGGCTGATAGCTGGCGCTTTGAGCTTCGCAACACCGCTCCGGGCGGATTAGTGCCAGGAGGATTCAAATTAAGACTATTAACCGAAGATTTGCAGTCTTTTGAGGGCAATGAAGCGATCGCTCAAACGGCGGTTGAAGTGCTCTCGATCGCGGTCGTGCTTGAAGCCGGAGAAGGCTTAGTCTGGGAAACGGAACCGATCGCTGAAGGGTTCGATCGAGAAATTCTCCGCTTCTAGCCAGATTAAACCCCACGCTACAATCACCCGTTATTCAACAACCTGTGCCTTTTTTCTATTCAGGGGGAAATGTAAGGGAGACACCGCATTATCTGCCAAACGCTGTGTCTAAAAATTGTTCACCCGATCGAGAAAATCTTATGGCCAGTGCTGGACTCAATAAATGGATTGTCAGTGGTAATTTAGGTGCGGATGTGACGGTGAAAATGGTCACCCTCAAAGATGGAAGAGAAGCCCAAGTTGCCAACGCTACGCTATACGTTCAAAAACCGCGAAATCGAGACGAGTCATTCACCGTTTCGTTGAGCATCTGGGAAAAATCCTACGCCTGGCGCAAGCTTCAGTTCTTAAAAAAAGGGTCATTGATTATCTGCACGGGCAATGTCGAACCCAATCCGTTTATCTCAAGCGCTGGGAATCTGCCCAAGGCAGGGTTGCAGATGACGGTGCTGGATATCGATCTAGATATTGTTCGAGATGATCAAGCCAAAGATGAGTCGGTTGACAGTGAATTTGTGGAAGGCGTGATGACGGCTTGACGATCGTCGCCCTCACAGCATCCATTCCAGCCCAATGCCGACCCGGTTATCGCTGCCCCGCCTAGTGGTTTGACGCTGTAGCTCGGTAGACAACCGAACTTGGTGACTGAGAGCGTAGCCAAACGAAAGAATCGAAAGTCCGGCTTCGTGGTCGCTGCCAGGAGCAACCCACGTCTGAGTCAAGCTCACATCAGCACCGCCCCCGCGTGAAAGAACTAACAGCAAGCGAACGCCTAGATTCACGCCACTGGTTGAGTCAGTGTTAACGCTTAAATGTCGATAGCCAATGACGGGAGCAACGTTGACGTAGTTTCCTAGAGGATAGACGTAGTAGTGTACGTCAGTGCCCCAAGACTCAGCGTGGTGATTAGACGCTCCCTGAAAGTCGGCGCTAATGGTGGCGTGACTGTGACCCAGCCTAATCTCTTCAATGCCAATCTTCAGGTTTGATAAGGGGTGAGAGTCTCGATCGCCGAAATAGTGCAGCCGAATCCGGGCCCGAAAACTCGGATCATTGGCAATATCAGCCGCCACATTAGGGATTTCTTTCATCCAACGTTGAAGAACAGGGCTGCTGTTAATGATTTTAGGGTCAAGGTCGAGAGCGGCAGCGATCGGGCGGAGATCAGAAAATCGATCGGCAACTGCGGTGATGTTTGGGCGATCGCTCTTTGGATCATCCAGATCGGCAGCGTTGCTCAGAGTCAAGGGGGCACCCAGAACTAGATCTTCCGCAGATCGCGAGAGCGGGGACTCGATCGCTTGCGCCTTGAAAGCAAAAACCACTTGAAGCAGAAGGCAAAAAATCAGATCTCGAAAGCTTTTATAACGTCTCTTCTGGGTCATTCGGCGCGCTCTGACTCCTTCCCACAAAAAAGGCTCTGCATCAAACAGAGCCACATCAACCAAGGACAGTTAAAACCTTAACGAGCAATGCCCTGAGCCGGGGCAGAGGCGATCGGTTTCATCAAATACAGTCTCAAAAGCTGCCAAGCATTGGAGGCATAAAGCGGCAACTTTTGGAAAATCTGAAGAACTTTGGGAGTTTTAGAAGCGACGATCGTGGCCAAATCGCGGTTGTTTTGCACACACACATCTAAGCGCTGATAAAACTCTGGGCGATCGACATCCAACATCACCGGAAACACGCGCCCTGCGGTTTCGTTAGTCTTCTGAATCACGTAGGTTTCATATTCACGAGCGTCAATGCCCAACACTTCATAAAACCCAGGCTCTTGAGTGTCTCTGATATACATCGTGCCAAAGACTGCCAGCAAGAAAAACCGACACCAAAGCCTTGCTTTCCAGGTGTTGAGATATTGAGGTTGAGCCTTCATGATCGCGTCAAAAAAGTCACCGTGACGGTTTTCGTCTTGACACCAATTTTCAAAGAAGCGGAAGATCGGGTAGATCTGCTTATCGGGGTTGGCTTGAAGGTGACGATAAATTCTGATATACCGCCAGTAGCCAATTTTCTCAGAGAGATAGGTCGCGTAGAAAATAAACTCTGGCTTAAAGAAGGTGTATTTGCGGCTCTTCGTCAAAAACCCTAGGTCTAGCGACAGATTAAAATCTGACATCGCCTTGTTGAGAAACCCAGCGTGGCGAGCTTCGTCGCGGGCCATCAGCCCAAAGCATTCTGCCAAAAGTGGGCTTTTGTCTTTGAGCTTGCGGCTGAGTTCTTTATAGAGCAAAAAGCCCGAAAACTCAGAGGTGCAAGACCGCTCTAAAAACTCAACAAACTGCTTGCGAGTGTCCCAATCCATATGATCCCAGGATTGATCAAACTCGGCATCTCGAACAAAGTGGTGACGGTTATAGTCAGCCCGAAACTCTTCTAAGATGGCTCTCAGTTCGTCTTCGTTGGGCGAAATATCCATCTTCGCCATGGCATCAAAGTCTGTGGTGTAGAACTTTGGCGAAAGGATGGTTTCTTTAGCTGGAACCTTGATTCCAGGACGGAGTTCTTCAAAGCCAGGTTTTTTAAGGGAATCTACCATGAGTAATAACCGCTCTTGTGTCTAACTTCTGCGTCTACAGGTGGGGCGCTGATGCAAAGGCATCTCAACACGCCGGGGCGTTATGCTGATACAGGAGTCTATTTTGAATACGCTTTTCAGTCTACCAAGCCAGATGGGTATGAAAATAGGGCTTTTCGTTAAGAGTTGCAACAGAGGCTTTAGTCCGACGGGGCGATCGTAGACAACGTTAGCCGTCAGAGTGCGGCGCGATCGGGCTGAGTTTCCAAACCTATCAGGAGTTTCTGATGAACAGAGTTGGCACTGCTTATGTGCTTTGGCTAGGCGGACTATTTGGGATAGCCGGACTGCATCGCCTCTACAACGGCAAAATTTGGACGGGCTTGCTCTGGTTGTTTAGCGGTGGGCTGTTTGGAGTTGGGCAGCTAGCAGACTTGCTGTTTATTCCCCACTGTTCATGGTTGAGACCCACAATAAAAAACTGGCTAGTCGTCCTCAGGTTTTGCCGTTGAGTGAGTCCGGAACTCAGGGCGCGATCGAGACAGCACGGGTCAAGATCACCTCTACATCTTCCTCAGAGTCAGGTGTTGATCCAACTGCTGCAAGCGGCGAATGCAAGCAATGGCAGGCTTTCGGTGACCCAAGGAGTGATGGCAACGGGGTTGGGGTTTGCCACGATCGAGGCGATCCTGCAAGGAATGGTCAGAACTGGCTATGTTGAAGTGGGCAACCATCCAGAAACCGGGGTTGTCGTGTACGAATTTAAAGAACTCTAGACTCGCAAATTAGAGAATATCGGGTTGTATTGGGCCCGATCGCTAGTTTTTAGCAAGCCACTTCTGACCATTTAGGCGCTGAACTGCCCCAAAAATTAATAAGTCTAAAGTAACTTTGCGTTCGTCAATTAAAAAAGACTCCATCGTGCTGGGTCTGCCAGTGCTTTCAGCACAAGAGAAGCCTTTTAGACCGTTGATAGTTTCGTCAAAAAAGTAAATATTAAATTGTCTGGGCTGTTTAGAGACGTGCCATTGCCCAATAATTTGCCAAGACTCGTTCGATTCATAGCCTTTGATAGAAATTTTCTTTTTCTCAAAGGACAGATCGATATCTCGAACGCCAAGCTTGGCAAGCCCTTGTTTGAGAGCAGGGAGATAATCCTGCTGAACAAATTCATTAAAAGGTTTGTCTTCGAGAGCAGGAGCTTTTTCTTTCTTGGCTTTGGCAGGCTTGATGGCTTCCTCGCTAGGAGTAGTCTCTGTTGTAGCGGCTGCCTTGGACTTGACCGCCGTAGGATCAGGTGCGTTGGCCGTGGGAATAGGGGTGGTTTCAGGCGAAGAGGTGCTAGGAGCTACTTCCCCAGCTTCGTTTTGGTTTGTTGGGTCTGCCATAGCTCAAAATGAGTCCTTTTCCTAATGGGTCGATCGTGGATGGAACTGTGGTTCAATCCCGTGTGAACTTATGATAAACGATGAATACCGTTGATACGGTGGCATTTGGCAAAAACCATTCATCAAAATTTAGCGCCAAAACGATCGTAACCATTTGCTTTTGAGGGAGATTTGGAATGGACACTACACAAGCGGTTAAACTCAACGTTTTGGCTGAGGGTAGAGGGTTTCCGATTTTGTGTCTGCATGGGCACCCCGGAGCCGGACGGAGTTTATCGGTGTTTACCCAGCATTTATCCCAGCGATTTCAGACGATCGCGCCTGACTTGCGGGGCTATGGCGACAGCCAAACGCAAAAAGATTTTTTGATGATCGATCACCTAACAGACTTAGAAGCGGTTCTCGATCGCTACAACATCTCTCGCTGTCTAGTTCTGGGGTGGTCTCTGGGGGGGATCTTAGCCGTCGAGCTAGCGCTAAAATTTCCAGAACGGGTGAGCGGCTTGATTTTAGTTGCTACGTCGGCACGCCCCTGGGGAGACCATCCGCCGATTAGCTGGCAGGACAATATTTATACCGGAATTGCAGCGATTTTAAATCGACTCAATCCGGGCTGGCAGTGGAATATTGACACCTTTGGCAAGCGATCGCTGTTTCGTCATCTCGTTCAGACTCACACGCCCGCAGCTTATAAATATTTGGCTAATGAAGCCCTCTATGCCTATCTCAAAACGTCAGGAGCCGCAACCCGATCGCTCAATGTCGCCCTTCAGCAGGGCTATAATCGCCTCTCTGAGCTTGACCAAATTCAGTGCCCTTGCCTAGTGTTATCTGGAGAGCGGGATCGGCATATCACGGCGGCTTCTAGTCGCGAAATGGAGCGATCGCTGCCAAACTGCGAGTCTCACTGCTATCCCAATACGGCTCACTTGCTGCCCTGGGAGATTCCTGACCAAATTTTGGCCGATATCGATCGCTGGTTAGTCAACCATCCTGGAATCGTTCGAGATTTCCAAGCAGAGAGGAATAAGCCCTGGTGAACCCGTCCCTCACTGCCGAACCCTGACTACTTGAAAACCCGTGAAATCTGAGTTTTTTGGATGTCTCGATCGCTCTTTTCGTCATAAACCGTCAAGTCTTTGGGCTTACAGCGCTTGATTTTCACCACAATGGTTCGTGCGCCTTCTTGCTCTAAATCTTGAACGTATCCCCCTTGGTGAGCTTTAGCTTCTCTATCGCTAGAAAACGGCCCAAAGTAATAAAGACAGCGAGGGCTATCCGTTGTGATTTCGACCCACCAGGCAAGCCCTAGAAAGCTTAAAAAATCCGTCAACAACTCATTCATAGGCTTCGTCGATAAACAACCATGCCAAAGATTGCCTGCATTTTGATTACGCAGATTCAAACACCCAAGCTTCTTTATACTGGGTTACCTCTTGTTTTTCAATCACATCGGCTTCTTTGACAAATCTAGATGGATTGTGCTAGCCCAGCGCTGCCGATAGATTTCATAGAGCGCCATCCCTGCGGCAACCGAGGCATTTAAGCTCGGCGTGTTGCCTTGCAGCGGAATGGACACCAAGACATCACAGCTTTTTTGCATCGTCATGCTGAGTCCTTCGCCTTCTGCCCCGATCACCAAGACAGTTGCCTTGGCAAAATCAACGGTATGAATGGGTTGACTAGACTCAGCGGCGGTGCCATAGATCCAGAAACCTGCCTCTTTTAACTCTTCGAGAGCACGGGTTAAGTTGATGACTCGTGCGATTGAGAACTTCTCGATCGCGCCCGCCGCCACTTTCACCACGGTGGAGGTGACTCCCACCGCTCGCCGCTGAGGAATCACAAGTCCCTGCGCCCCCAGAGCTTCGGCCGTGCGAATGATTGCGCCTAGATTGTGGGGATCGGTAATGCTGTCGGCGACGACGATGACGGGGTGATCAGACTTAGCCTTGGCTTGCTCAATCAGTTCGCCCATTTCGACATATTCATAGGGGGCGACTTGAGCCGCAACGCCCTGATGGTTGCCGCGCTGGGTGATTTGGTCAAGCCGATTGGGTTCGACTTCATCAAGCACGGTGCCGTTTGCTTTTGCCTCAGTTAGCAGCGTGTGAAAGCGGGGATCATAGCGGAGGCGAGGCGTGATCCAAACCCGATTGAGAGAGCGATCGCCCTGAAGCGCCGCCAGAACGGTGTGCCGTCCATAAATTAGATCAGTGCCTTCTTCTTCATCGGGCGCTGGCAGATCAACTTGGTCAGCCCCATAGAACGATCGCTTAACTTCTCCGCCATAGGACGAAGACTTGGTTGCTCCATAGGTAGACCATTTTGCGGTTCTGGGTTCAGATTGCTTAAACTCGGTGTCGCGATCGCTGCGTCTGGGTGCACTAGATGGACTGTCCGATCGTCTAGGTTCACGAGATTTAAAATCGGGGCGGGGTGCGTCAGATCTAGAGTCCGCTCGTCTGGGTTCGCGAGATTTGAAGTCGGGTCTGGGCGTGTCAGATCTAGAGTCCGCTCGTCTGGGTTCGCGGGATTTGAAGTCAGGTCTGGGGGCGCGAGGGTTAAAGTCCGATCGCTTAGGCTCACCCAATCGCAGCTTTGGCTTTGCACCCTCTTGCTCACGGGGCTGATAGCCGCCTTCAGAGCGAGATTCAGGACGATCAACTCGTCGGTCTGAAGAGTATTCGCGGCGCTGATAGCCCCCTTCTGGTCGGCTGTTTTCACTGCGAGCGGGTCTTTCGGGTCTAAATTTTCCGTTGCGCTCAAATTTCTTGGCTGGGCGATCTTGCCCACGATCGCTGTCTGAGTCGGGCTTTGTATAGGCCCGCCCTTTTCTTCCAGCGATGATGCGCTTGCCTTTAAGTTTTGGCTTGTTCACAGAGTCTCTGCTAGACCGATCGTGGTCGTCAGCATCGCGTTTTTTGATAGACATAGGTTTAAATTCCTGACAAACTTTAGTGATCGGTCGAGCGAGTGGCCAATGCTAGAGAAACCTAGCCGTCTGCCGTCTGCGGGTTGGCTAAGGGAGTTTCAAAGTCTAGATGGCTGAACAATTCTAATAAACGGGTTGAGTCGGTAAGGTAAAGATAGCCGACGAGGGTTTCTAAACTAGTCGCTTGCTGGTAGATTTCGGGATCAACCCGCTTATGGCGAGTCGAGACCGCATTTCGACCTCGCTTGAGAAGCGCTTGCTCGTGGCTGGTTAAGTAGGGCTGAAGCGATCGTAGATGCCTTGCCTGACTTTCGGCCCGCACTTGGGCAACGACTTGTTGATGATAATTCTCTAAGCGCTTGGGTGGAAACAGATAGCAGCGTCGAACGTGAAGCTCGTAAACCGCGTCTCCCACATAAGCCAAGGCCGCCGGAGACAGACGCTGCACTTGGGCAAATGAGAGAGGTTCAGAGGTGCCTTGGTCTAGCATTAAATCTGCCAAACTGCTGTCTAAACCATCTGAGGCTTTTGGCTCGTCTGAGGTCACACGCTGGGTTCACCTTGCCAATGGCACTGTTTTGCAATTGAGTGACATCGACTGGTTTTGATCCTAGCAAACTCATCGGGGGTTGACGGCTAGATCAAGTCAAGTTCGATGAACAAATCTAATCATGACACAAAAGATCTGCTACCCAGATAAGCCTGGATAGCAGGAGAACGAGCAGCAGCCTGACTCAGGCCGCCTTGACGTTTTCGATCGCTACATCGACAGAGGTTTGAAGCGCCAAGAATTTTTCTAAGCGAACTAACTTAACGGTTTGAGTCACGCGGGGATTGGTCACAATCTGGAGAGTTCCGGTCGCAGATTGAGCTTTCTTGGCAATTTGCACAAGCGCTCCTAAACCAGAACTATCAACAAAGTCAATCGTCGAGAGATCCAAAATAACGTTTTTAGGCCCTTCTTCAATACATTTCGTGAGCACCTTACGGAAGGTTGGCTCTGAAAACGCATCTAGTAGGCCCGTGAGGCGAAATAGCTGGTAAATATCCCTAACTTCGCGAGTGCCTCTCAAGCTTACAGTTAGGTTCAGTGGCTCAGGAATAGAACCCTCCTAGCTCCAAAATCCAAGAATTTGAGGCTTCAGTATACACCCTTTGCAGGGAGTTTACTACTAATTTGAGGAAGTTATTAGGTTTGAGGGGGCTGTTCGGAAGGGGTTGGCTGAATTCAGACTTTGTGTTCTTTCATCGCGGTCACAAACTGCTCAAATAAATAGTCGGCATCGTGCGGCCCGGGGCTGGCTTCGGGGTGATATTGCACCGAAAACATGGGCAGCGTTTTGTGGCGCAGCCCGGCGATCGTGCGATCGTTCAAGTTCAAGTGAGTCACCTCGATCGTGGTGTCGGGCAGAGAATCGGCAGAGAGCGCAAAGCCGTGATTTTGGCTGGTAATCTCAATGCGATCGCGCAACCCGGCAGGTTGGTTGAGACCACGATGCCCAAATTTCAGCTTAAACGTCTCTGCCCCCAGCGACAGTCCTAAAATCTGGTGCCCCATGCAGATGCCAAACACAGGCTTTTGAGAGGCAAGTAGGGCTTTTGTCGTCTCAATGCCGTCAAGATTGGCAGCGGGATCGCCCGGCCCATTAGATAAAAAGATGCCGTCTGGGTTGTGTTTGAGGATGTCTTCAGCAGACGTATCAGCCGGAACGACCACCACTCGACACCCATAGCTAGCCAGCCGCCGCAGAATGTTACGCTTGATGCCAAAGTCGATCGCTACGACTGTAAACACCTCTCCACCGGGCGGGGTCACAGTGGGGCTAAACTCCCAGTCAGCCAAAGTGACCTCAGACCACTCATAGGTGCTTGAAGTCGTTACCTCCTTGACTAGATTCAACCCAGTCATGCTGGGCGCGTCTTGCACCTGCTCTAGCAACTCGCTAGAGTCGAGAATTTCGGTCGAAATCGCCCCGTTCATGGCACCCGTCGAGCGAATTTTGCGCGTCAGAGCGCGGGTATCAATGCCATAGATGCCGATGACGTTGTGGTGCTTGAGATAGTCTGACAGCGACTGAGTTGAGCGCCAATTGCTGGGGCGATCGCAGACGTTGCGGGCGATCGCGCCTCGCACCTGAGGAGCCGCCGATTCGTCATCGTCTGGGTTGACTCCCGTGTTTCCCAACTCAGGGTAGGTAAATGTCACAATCTGCCCGCGATAGCTGGGGTCAGTCAGGACTTCTTGATAGCCAGTCATGCCCGTATTGAAGACGACTTCTCCGATCGTGGTTCCAGACGCACCAAACGAAAAACCTTGATAGACCGTGCCATCTGCCAGCACGAGTAGAGCGGGTTGAGCAGCGGAGAGAGCCATAGGTTAAGAAGAGTGAGCAAAAGATCTTTGGCATTATCGCACGAGTCTTTTTGCTTGCGCTGTTCTTGATCACTTTTGCCAAGCTTTTGTTCAGATCGGAGATAGTGGATTCATCCATCCCAGCATCAGGGCATGTTAAGACGGTGGATTCAATCCTGTGAATTCATAATCCGAAGTCTAGGATCGCGATCGTCCATTTCATTGTTTAATCACTCAACTCATGCTGAAGTCATCTCGATCTAGCGTTTCCTTATGGTTGTTGGCAGGTGCTTTGGCGATCGGCAATTTAGCGTGCAGTCGTGCTAATAGTCTCAGTCAAGGACGTTCTTCGCCAGAGCCAAAAGCCTCGGCAGCGGCAGTTTCTAGCCCGGCTGCAAAACCTGAAAAAGAGCCGCCCAATGAGGCTTATCAGTTAGCGATCGACAAAGCTCAAAGCGCTAAAAGCATGAGTCAATCGGTGCAGTCAGCCGACGATTGGAAGCTGGTAGCCAGTCGGTGGCAACAGGCGATCAGCCTGCTCAAACAGGTGCCGAAAACAGACCCCAACAAAAAGCTGGCCGATCAAAAACTCGCCGAATATCAGCGCGGTCTAGACGCAGCCCAAAATCGCGCCGATCGGACGGGGAAAGATCGCGGTGAAACCCTAGAGTCTAAAATCGTGGTCGATACCCCTCTGGTAGACGCAGCGGCTGAGGCCAATGCAGGGGGATCAGGGGGAGTCTATCGCGCTCGCATCAAATATCGTCAGAGTCGCATTCCGGTGATTGATGTGTTGTTTAACGGCAGCCGTCAGTTTGAGATGATGGTAGACACGGGCGCATCGGGCACGATGATCACTCCTGACATGGCTCAAGAATTGGGGGCGAAAATTGTCGGCACGACCACCGCCATGACCCCTGCCGGACAGACAGAAGTCGCGGTGGGGCTGATCAAATCTATTCGGGTTGGCACTCGCATCATTCGCAATGTGCCCGTGACGATCGGGCCCGTCAGACTGCTGGGGCACGACTTTTTTGGTAGCTGTGACCTCTCGATTAAGCAGGAAACCGTTGAGTTTCAGCAGTGTGGGGGGTAGTTGCTTTGGGGGCGTGGGTTGAATCTTGTCTGTCATAGCAAAGTCAATGGGCACGGCGGTGCCATGCCCGTACGCTGGATTAAGTTTGTAATTCTTAGCGAAGAAATTTTATGAGGCGTTCTAGGGTGTTCCAGGCTGCCCCAGTAGACAAGATTTCTTGGGCGATCGCCAGTCCTTGAGCATAGTCAGGGGTGGCTTCTCCGACTTGGAGGGCAAGGGCCGCATTCAGAGCGACTACATCCTGTTGGGCTTGAGTGCCTTTTCCTTGCAAGACAGCGCGCAGAATTTCTGCATTGGTCTGCACGTCGCCGCCCCGTAGGGCTTCTAGGGGTGCAGGGGCGAGTCCGAGGGCTTGGGGATCGATCGTTGTTAAGCGCACTTGCCGATCGGACAAGATCGCTAGATCAGTCAGGTCACCTAGCCCAGCTTCATCTAACCGTTCTCGCCCGTGAAGCACGATCGCGCGCTGGGTGCCCAGTTCGTTCAATGCCTGAGCGATCGTCTCTAGCAGCCCTGCATCAAACACTCCGATCACCTGTCCGCTCGGTCGCAGCGGGTTTACCAATGGCCCCAACAAGTTAAACACCGTCCGCACCTTCAGCATCTGCCGGATCGGGGCAACCGCCTTTAAAGCAGGATGCCAGCCTGGAGCAAATAGAAACGTAATACCCACGGCTTCCACCGCCGAGCGAATCTTTTCAAATGGGGCACCCAGATTAATGCCCAACGCTTCGAGCACGTCAGCAGACCCAACTCGACTGGAGGCCGATCGATTGCCATGTTTTGCCACCCGAACGCCAGCCGCCGCCGCCACAAAGGCCACAGCGGTCGAAATGTTAAACGTCGATGCGCCATCGCCCCCGGTGCCACAGGTGTCAATCAATGGCGTGGTGGCAATCGCCCCTGGAGCCGCCTGCAAGACTCGCGCCATTCCTGCCAATTCCGCTGCCGAAACGCCTTTTGACTGGAGGGCAACCAAGAGGGCACCCGACAAAACAGGGGGAACCGCCTCTGCTAACCAGCCTTGCATGAGGGCTGTCGCTTGGGCTGGCGAGAGTGACTGACGATCGAGCAATTGCTGGAGCAAGCTTGACCAAGAGCCTACTGTGTCTTCAAGGTCTCGATGAGAAAGATTAGTTACAACAGACATGACAGGAATTGAGGATGAGACTTGAGTTATACCACCCTGCTTTAGCGATTAAACACGATCGCTAGAGTCTCAAAGATCTCTTCGCTCTAGATAAGGAACAAGTAATTGTGATGAAACCCTGACTTTCTTCTTAATTCTTACAATCGGGGGCTAGTGGCCCTCATAGACAATGATTTAAATACACCCAACCTCATCAGTTAGCTGACTCGCTTAAAACTCAGTAGTGAATGTGGTAGGTTACAACAAACAGGGGTTGGGTGGTCTAGATTTTCTTCCCCCGTTTGTGATTTAAATCACGCCAGTCAGCAGGCTGAGTAACTCCAGTTTTTAGGCACAATTCGTAAACTTGGCGATAGAAGGAAGCTGGTGATCGTGCGGACTATGAACCTGTTAGATAACTTGTTGAAGCTGGTTATTCAGCCCGGTAGTGAAGCCACAGCAGCCTATCTCTATGGGTTGGGCTTTGAGAAGGTAGCTCTAGTGCCCCAACTTCTCTACCTGGTTGTGATTGATAGTCAGCCTTCAGAACTGCTCTCTCAGATCAGTCAAGCAATCCCAGAGGCAAGTCAGTCCTCGGTGCGATTTTTGGTGACTCGCTCGTCTTTAGCGTCGAGGGATCTGTTGGTCGAGTTTTTGAATGCTCAACTCTTAAGCAGCACAACTCTGCTGATCAAAAATGCCTGGTTTTTGCAGGTTTTGGCCAGACAACGCCTGTTTTTTAAGTATCAACCAATTTTTAGTCTGGCATCGGGGCAAGTGGTTGCCCACGAGTGTTTAGCACGGGCCAAAACTGCCCAGGGACAGTTTAACGGTCAACAATTGATCGATGCTGCTCTGTCGATGAGCTTAACCAGTGAATTTGACGATCTCGCCCGATCGTCGTGCCTTCAAGCGGTGGCCCAACTGGCTTCAAAAGTCGGGTCTGCCGAGAGTTCGGCAACTTTTTTTATGAATGTATTGCCCAATGCGATCGGGCGTGACCCCCGTTCCCTAGAGCGCAACTTTCAGCAGGTTTTAGACTTGGGCTTGCGTCCCGAACAGATCGTTTTTGAACTCACCGAGATCGAGGCGTTAGGGCGCTACCCGGCTTTGCGGGGGCTGATCGAGCAGATTCGCGCTTGGGGGTTTGGTCTCGCGATCGACGACCTAGGCAGCAACGTTTCGAGTGACCATTACTGCATGGAGTTTCGCCCTGATGTGATCAAGCTCGATCGGCGGTTAGTTCATGGCTGTAGTCGCTATGCTCTCAAGCAGGTGATGATCAAAAGTCTGCTGAATTTTGCCCACGAGATGGAGATCGTGGTCTTAGCAGAAGGCTTAGAAGACTCAAATGATATTGAGTTTTGCCGTGAGTTGGGCGTTGACTTGGGGCAAGGGTTTGGCTTGGCGTTACCCGAATTGACCCTATGGCACCCGCTATCATCGACTGGGCAGTTGCTGGAAGCTTGTTGAACAAGGTCGTCCGCATTCCCCCCTTCGCGCAATGCAGTACCAGCGTAGCGAGGTGCGAAATGGAGCAAGTGGGGGTCAAGGGCGAGGCGAGGGCTTCGCCCCGCTTCACGAGGGAGAGTAGCGGAGTCGCCACTCTCCCCTAACGCTAGTCGTCATATCCCTGACTTTCTATGTACTGCTTTAGAGCTTCGAGGGATGCCCCGCCAGCCGAAACGGCGCAATACCCTCGCTTCCAAAAGACAGGCTTCCAATAGTAGGGCTTTAGGTGTTCTGCGAATTCCTTGCGAAGTTCTCGGCTACTGATTGTTTTGAGAATATTAACCAGTTTTGAGACGGCAATATCAGGCGCTATTTCTATAAGTAAGTGAACGTGGTCACGCTTTTCTAGGTCTGCTTTCGCCTCAATCAATTCGCATTTTTGGGTAGTGCAGAGTTTTTCTATGATTGCTTTCAGTCGTAACTCTATCGCCTCCGTGATCACTGGATGACGATACTTAGTGCAAAACACTATATGAATCTGAATGCCGCAAACAGCGTGAGCGTAATGCTTTAACTTCCTTGACATCTCTAGACACTATGTTACTATTTTAATAGTCTAGCATCTGATGAGATGCGCCCCAGTGAAGTGATTTCAGCACTCCACTAAGACGACTTCCCCAACGTCCGTACATACCGAACTAGGAGCCAATTGATCATGCCAGATCCAAAAGACGATAACGCCAGAACTTATGTCGGAGAGGGCGGAAAGTTTGTGACCGAAGAACACGGAAACGAACGACCCGCGACCGAAGAGGAGTCTGACCAAAAGATCAAGGAGTGGGAAGACATTCAGAAAGAGGCTGTCGAAGAAGCCAAAAAATAACTAACTCCTTCCAGCGCTGCACCCGGGGGCGCTGGCTTCGCTGTTTTAAGGACAAACAAATGGTTGCTACTCAAAATAGGACAGCATTGCGTCCAGCATCGGGCTTCATGTCTCCACAGCTTGCACCCAAACCAACGCCTCAAGAGATTTACTATTCAAGTCGGGTTGTGCGGTTCACGGGTCGGGTGTACTGGGTGAAATGGTGCAACGGTACTCACGTTTGCTTGACGGCTAGGCAGGGTTCGTCTGGGGGAATCTATCAACCCTATCCGATGAAGTCGTTTGATTTTAATGAGTGGACAGTTCCGCTCAATCACCCTTTTCTGAGCATTATCTAGTCATGAAAAACGCAATCATGAGAACTGACAGATGGGAATTACAACCCAGTGCTGACGCAAAATCGGCGCTCAGTTCAACCGTGATTGCGTTTAGAGCCTACGTTCGGGCGCTGACTGGAGTGATTTACGTTAACTGGGATCACTTAAGCTCTCTGTCTCAAAAGCAGCAAGTGCCACAGGTCGAAAAACTGATGCACCGAACTGCTCAAAATTCGGCTCCCAAGTACGCTGCTTATTTTGAGAAAAGATTCCCCAAGTTCCCCAGTTACTATCGCCGCAGCGCTATTGCGTTTTGTCTAGGGCAGGTTTTGTCTTTCGTCACCCGATATGCTCAGTGGCAATCAGGAATTAGAAAGCATCGTCAGGCAAAACCGCCCAGACTGAATGCTGAAGCGGGTGTGTACCCCTCACTCTACAAGGGTCAGTGCATCAAGTATCACGCCAACTCTGTAGAGATTAAAGTCTTTCATCGCAATGATTGGATCTGGGTAGAAATCCCATTAGGAAAACAGGGAAAACGGCATGGTCTAGAGACTCACACGCAATGCTCACCGAGTCTAATCGTCAATCATCGCAGCATTTATCTATCCGTTCCGTTTGAGGTTAAACCCGATAAGCAGTATGGGAATAAAGATGTTGTGGTCAGTGTCGATTTAGGCATCAATACAACGGCAACGGTGACGGCTATCAATTCAAGTGGTACTGTAATCCATCGTGAATTCATTCACCCTGGAAGAGACATAGACCGCCGTGATCAACGCTTGCAAAGGATTAGAGCCAGGGCGAAGAAGACTAAAAACCTGTACAAAGGTTTCTGCAAATCTCTCTACCGCAAATGTGCCAACATCAAATGGATGGCTGCATCGCGCTATCGCAACCTTCACGGAAGAGAAGTTTTGAGAGGTTGGGGGATCTGTCGATGACGTGATTCCCAAATACACCAGCGCCTACGCCTACGGTGGAAGCGGAAAAGTCGCAAGACCAAGCCACAATAAAGCGTTAGCCTTCTTCACCAGTGGCACTTCTACAAACTCACTCGCAGAAATGGCAGTGAGGTATTCCTGAGCAAAAGTTCTCAGGATGCACCGAGAATCCCGGTAACTTTGTCGATACTCTGGCTCTCACAAGCTCAGTCTATCGCGTAAAGACACCTCCACTTCGCCGTAGGCAAGTGGGGGAGGATTCATGCATGGGATCGCCCTAAAGAGCTACGGTACACCCGTCTTTGTCGCTGCGTTCCGGTCGGCTTTAGCCTCTACTACACTCTCAAGATACAAGGGCTAAAATCCCGGCGCTGAAAAATCAGAGAACTTTTACAGGTTATTTAATCCACGATCCTAAAGACCTTCTAACCGTTTCCACAGGTCAGGCGCGTTAAAGTCGGGCACTACGATCGCGGCTCCCACCTCATAGAGATCGGCTGGGTCTTGAGTCGAGGCAATGCCAATGGTGAAAATTCCCGCAGCGACGGCCGATCTCACCCCTGACGGAGAATCTTCAAAGGCGATCGCTTGACTAGCCTGCAATCCAAATAGCTGCAAACTATGGAGATAAGGAAGCGGATCGGGTTTGCCAGCCGCTAAGTCTTCAGAGAGCACGAGGTGATCAAAGACAGATTCTAGGTTGAGCGCTTTGAGCATAAATCGCGCATTGTCGCCCGGTGCATTGGTGACCACAGCTTGCTTGAGCGGGCGGCGAGCGGCCCAATCTAGCAACCGCGGCAACCCTGCAATCGGAGTGAGGTGCAGAGCCAGCGATCGGAATCGGGATTCTTTACGATCGACAAATGCTTGACTTGCTTCACAGGTCAACTGAGGCAACAAATCGGCCACAATGTCGGGGTTTAACCGCCCGCTAATGTGGCGCTTATAAAAGGTTTCGTCAATCTCTAAGTCATAGGGCTGCAAAGACTCTTGCCACGCTTGAAAGTGCAGCGGGTCAGTGTTTGCCAGAGTGCCATCGAGATCATAGAGAATCGCCGAGAAGGTTTGAGGCTGCGGGAAGTCAAGATTGGGGATTGCAGGAGTCAGCATTAACGTTGCAAGTCTTCACACCTAAAGTACACCCAATTCTAGTGCTCAAAAATGCCCTGATACTGCATCAGATCTAACTCGCTAAACGTTGGTAGACATTGAAAACACTGTTCGGCCAGGTCTAAACGGTCTTCTCGCTCTAGCATCGCGATTAGTTTTTGACGAGCGCTGATCAAATAACGAACATCGTTGGCGGCGTATCGCAGTTGGGTTTCTGACAGATTGGCGGCGTTTCCCCAGTCTGAGCTTTGGGCGCTTTTGTCTAGCTCTACCCCCGTTAGTTCTTGAACCAGATCTTTTAAGCCGTGCTTAGGACTGTAGGTGCGGGCTAGTTTGCTGGCGATTTTAGTACAAAACAAAGGCGTAACGTGAATGTCTAAATGGTGGCGCAGGGTGGTGATGTCAAACCGCGCAAAGTGAAAAATTTTGGTAATCGCCGGGGCTTCTAGCACCTGTTTGAGATTGGGCGCAGCCGTTTGTTTTTGAGCAATTCGCACGACGGCCACGCGATCGTCGCCGTCGCACAACTGCACCAGACAGAGGCGATCGCGCTGAGGCAACAGGCCCATTGTCTCAGTGTCAACGGCGATCGCATCAGTTTCTAAATAACGCTCTAACCAGGCTGTGGGTAGATCACCGTCACAAATCAGAAAGTCTTTAGGTTCCATTTAAGCTAAGTGGGAAGTCGTACTATGGGGTTCGTTTAATCCCATAGTACGACTTCCCAGGGTGCAACCTTAGCCGTGATGCCTCTGCCTATTTGCGAATAAAGATCTGCGTAAAGTAGATCTCTCCCTTGGCATTGCGACTGACCCCGACCCCGGTCAGCCCGTAGTTTCCCTGAATGTTTTTCAAGTGCCCTGGGCTTTTGAGCCAGCCCTGCACCGCTTGGTCTACGGGGTCTCGATAGCCGATGTTGTAGGCAACGTTTTCGGCAGCCCCACGATAGGAAACCGATTTGGCGATTTCTTTAACTCGCTGCTCAAACCCCTGATGACCAAAGGGCATCTTTCCGGTGGACATATCTTGGCTGTGGAGCCGGGCTTGCTGAGTTAGAGCCGGAACGATCGTCAGAGCCGGAAGCCCCTTGCTGGCACGATATTGATTAATTTGCTGGTAGACCGCTTGCTCAAGAGATTGTGTTGTCAAGTTTGCCTGAGCCACCAAGTTGACCGAAGCTGTAGAAGGCACTGCTGGTATCGGTTTTGTCAAGGTGGCGCGGGTTTGAGCGGCGGAAGAAATTCCTAGACCGCCCACGATCGTTAAACTAGCGATCGTCGCTCCAGACAAAAGAGGTCTTAGCATGGTGAAGCTTTTATACAACGTTTCTCGTAGACGAATATCATAGACACGGGTTCCCCGGTTGTTATTAAAATCACAATTAATCGGATAAACATACAGGCGTTAAAACGTATCTGGCATCCAGGGAGGCGACCCGGCAAAGAGTTGAGTCGCGATCGTCAGAGCAGAATCGGTGGCCGTTAAGCGATCGCACCCTTGCAACTGCTGCGGGGAAAACAATCCGGTATAGAGCGGTGATAAACTGCTGACCTCAAGCTGCAAATCGCCTCGTCCGCCAGGCCTAACGGTGCCAGTGCCATCAGCGACCGTGAGAATGAGCTTGCCCTCGTTGGCAGGTAATTGCGGATCGTGGATCTGAAGATGCAATTCGGCCTGAATGCCTGCCGGATAACCGCGGGCTTCGAGGGCTTGCCGAACGTTGACGATTCGCAGCATCCAGCGAGTCAGCGATCGTAGTTTGGACTTCTTTTGTTCTGGTAAAAAGAGGGTCAGCAGGTCAATCGGGGCGCTTCGCCACTCGATCATCTCAATTTGAGAACGGTGCGCCGCCATCAACGACCAAAATCGTCGAACCGCAGCAGGCGTTGACAGCATCCAATCTTTGACCACCAGCCGACTGTGATCGCCGTCACCCTGCTGCCGAAAAATGACGTAGCCTTCGGGCTGGACTACCGTCCCCAGTCGATAGGCATAGGGAGGAACGTCTTTTTGCCAGTCTAGCAGCCCCTCCCAAATGGCAGCATTGCGATCGAGGTGTCCGTTGATTAACCGGGCTTGCTGGGGATAAAGAGCCGCCAACTCTAACTCTGTCGAGTCGCGAGAAATTGGCTCGATCGGCAAGGCATCGTCTCGAAGCTCAATGCTGCTAGTGGGGATCTCCCAGGTGCAGAGGGTTCCAGCTTGTTCATAGCCTGCTTTACGGTAGAGCGGTTGAGCCGCCGAATAGAGGACTGAAAGTGGCGTTCCGGTGGTGTGAAGTTCTTTGAGCACATTATGCATGAGCGCGATCGCGGCCCCTTTGCCCCGATAGTCTGGCGCAATGCCTACGGCACCGATGCCGACCATTGGCACCCGCGCTCCACCGTACCACTGACCTAGTTGCAGCAGCCCCAGTCCGCCGATTATGCGATCGCGATCGTAGAGAAGGCGAACGTTTTCGCTCCCAATTCGGCTAAGGTAGACCGATTCCTGGATCGGTGGACTGTTGAAGCACTGCGCTAAAATCCATCCTAGCTGCTGCATTTCTCTAGAGTCTGCTGATGTGCGATAGTCAAATTGACCCGAAGCCATTGAAGCGCCTCATTCTGAATTTTGCTTGACGATCGTAGGTCAGAATCGCTTAAATGTAGGCTGTTCTAGCCGAGAAAAACGCTGTTTAACTGCTGTGGCGATCGAGGTGCTAACCGTCCTCATCGCCAGTATCATAAATTATCCAAATGTATGAAAGTTTACTACATCAGAATTTGAGTCAATAGTTCTGGTGCAATCCGAAATCCAGCTTTGTTTATCAAGTCGTCAATAACAAGCTGTAATGATTCGATCTCACCTAGCTGTTTAGCCCGAAGCAAAATCCCCAAAATTCCCGTTACTCTCAATCCTAGAGACTTGGCAACTTTTCTGCCTTCACGCTCATCCAGAAGCGTCCAATCTGCCCTAAGCTCAATGGCGAGGGCGATCGCTTCAGCTTCTCCTCGATCCAGTGTTTGCTTCAAAAGTTGAGCAAGGGGTTCGTTCCTTACCTCTTGACTCTGAATCCAACCCGACGAAATTGCTTCACGAATTGCTTGAGAACCCGGTCGCTCTTCACTAACTTTTAACTCATCCAACACAGCATTTGGAACCAGAATTTCACCAAACTGCTGATGCAAGAGGATAAGCTGATTTACGATCGCCAGATTGAGAATTGGTGAAGTGTTACTGACTACGGGCATAGCTTAAATCATCATCTAATTCTGTAAAACCGTAATGCCGCACTACTCCACGAAGAGCCAGCAGTTGCCCAAACTCATATTTATCCATCTCAGCTAATTCTCGTGCTTTACCAAAGGAGAGAATGTCTTGTGTATAGAGCGCAATGGCTAATTCTCGACGTAATTCCTGCTCAATACGCGGTTCTGGTAAGCGAAGAGCTTGCACAATAGAGTCAGAAATTGAGATCTGTAGCCCCATTTTTCTCAAGGTCGAAACGATTTGTCTGATATTATCATGGTGCACTTAGTGGCTCCAACTGTTGGCTTGGCACGGTCTAGCAATTCAAATGCAGCAGACGGTTGAAAGCCTCTGGTGGTGAGTTTAAGGTTATCTGCCGCCGCTGATTTGAGCCGTTAGGTGTTGCTGACTGTATTACGAAAACTTCTCATTCTGAATTTTGCTTGACGATCGTAGGTCAGAATCGATTAAATGTAGGCTGTTCTGGCTGCGAAAAATGCTGTTTAACTGCTGTAGGGCTTGGGGCGATCGCGTCAAAATCGAGTGTAGCAATCACAGCACGTTCAGTGCTAAAGCGAACATCTCCGGTCTAGGGAACCTGTGCATTGACAGCCGGACTCAATCTGAAAATGTGCGGAAAGAATCCCTCTATCCATCCACATGAGCGTATTGTGAAGAAAGATTCCGCCTATCTACCTTGTTTGGGGTGTTATGCAGAAGCCATCTGCCTATTCACCCATTTTGGTGTGATATGCGGAAACCTTCTCTCTAAAAGGAAGTTAGACCACTATCTCGGAGTTAGTTTATGTCTTTCTACTTGAAGCAATGAAGATGATTTATAAAGTTACTTACCCTAATGGAAAAATTTACATCGGACAGGATTTAACAGACAGCATCAATTACTTTGGAAGTGCTAATAATAAAGTAATTGAGGAAGACTTTACCAGAGAGCAAAGAAGAGACTTCACAATTAGAAAGGAAATTCTTTGGGAGTCTGAAACGGCATCGAATCAAGAAGTTAATCTCAAGGAGGTCGAGTATATTCTTTTGTATGAGTCAAATAATCCCGGCATTGGCTATAACCAGCGTCCCAAACATCGACCGACCCACATCAAAACGGCAAGCAATGATATGAACTAAAATCAAGAGGCTTGCGATTTGCTGGGTATGAGTGAAACCGTCTACATAGAAACCAGTATCTTAGGCTACTTGACTGCTCGACCAAGCAGAGACGTTGTTGTGGCTGCAAGTATTGAGATAACGAGAGAGTGGTGGGATACGCGCCGCAGCGACTTCCAACTCTATTCCTCTCAGGCAGTCGTGAAAGAAACCTCTCAGGGCGATGCCGCGATCGCATCTCAACGACTAGAAATCCTTCGCAATTTTTCGTTACTCGACTTGAACCAGTCTGTACTTGATTTAGCAGAACAATTCTTGGGACGTAGTAACCTTCCCGCAAAAGCTGATGTTGACGCTATTCATATCGCAGCCGCAACCGTTCACGGCATGGATTACCTGCTGACCTGGAATTGTAAGCACATTGCCAACGCTCAAATTCAGAGAAAATTGGCAGAAATCAGTTTTGATTTGGGATACGAGTTGCCGATTCTTTGTACACCCTATGAACTTCTTGGAGGTTAATGATGTTTCAAGATGAGATTGTCGAAGAGATCCACAGAATTCGTGAAGAATATTCTCGTTCATTCAATCATGATTTGAAAGCTATCTTTGCTGATTTGCAAAAGCAGCAAGCGGAAGGCGGGAGAGGAGTCGTGAACTTATCGCGAAAGCCCAGTCTAACAGCACGTTGGCGCGGACAGGCTAGAGATTTTGGTGAGGATGCAAAGGACACTAGCCGCCGCTCAACTTAGCCGTTGGGTGTTGCTAAGTGTGTTCCGAAAAACTTCTCATTCTGAGTTTTGCTTGACGATCGTAGGTTAGAAAACTAGCTTAGATGCAAGCTGCTCAGGCTGAGGAAAACACTGTCTAGCTGCTGTAGGGCTTGGGGAGATCGCATCAAAAATCGAGTGCGGTATTTAGATTACAGGCTTAGTTATGCCGCAAGTTTTGATCAAGACTTAGCTAAAAATATACTTGTCAGTGTTCAGAATTAAATTGTCTTAATATTATCGCTGAGGTAGTGATTTGAAGTCCAAGGTGGCTGCTGGAATTATCACTATATTTGTAGGTATATTAGTTGTTATGCAACTTGTCAATAATATAGTTGTTGAATATTATTCTCCAGGATTTATGACTGAATCAATTACTGAAGCTCGAATACGCGAAGTATTGATCTCTCAACCAACCCTGAAAAGTAATGTAATTCGTTGGGGAAAATCTGATTATCCTATCCGTGAAGCTTGGATTGAACAAGCTACCCGCATCAAATATGATTGGATTTTCTTTCGTCGCGTTATTCCTACAGGCTATCGGTTAATCCTCAGAATTGGAGAAACAGGAAAGCCTCCTGGCAAAAACTTCTCAGATTATCTTTATGAGCGTAAAGCTCTAATCTGTAATAATTCCATCTTCGTGACCACTAGTACGTCTGGACGTATATCTAACGAAGTCTTCATGTATTCAGAATTTTCATCTCCTGTACCCAGTTCAATTCAATGTGTGGTGAAAAAACCGACTTGACAAATCTCGACGAGCCTATTTAAAGACGCTGTGAGCGATCGCCGATCTGGCAGGTTGGTGTAGCATTGCGAAACCTAACACAAGCTCTGAAACCAGCGACTCCTTGCGGATAACTCGAACTGTCGCCGCAAACTTCACGATCGCCAGCGTTAAATTCTAGATACGATCTCTTGCAAACAACTCGAAGCGATCGCCTCACTACAATGCTTCAAGAACTCGCCCTGACACCTTAATTTGACTCAAACTAAATCCGGCTTCGTCTAGATTATCTAAAAAAGCCCGATCGCCAGTGCTACCTAAAAATGAGCCACAACGACAGCTTGCATTAGATTAAAATGAGGAAAACAGAAAGTGTAGTTAATACAAAGATTCGTTTGATCTGAATGCCTACTCTGTTAACTGTTGGGCCGTATCGATTCTTCTGCTACGCAGGCGATCGAGATGAGCCACCTCATGCACATATCGATCGAGACAACAATGAAGCCAAGTTTTGGCTCGATCCAATCCGCATCCAAAGCAATCGAGGATTTAGCCGCCCAGAAATTAACCGCATTCAGAAACTGGTTGAAGAACATCAAGAGCAATTGCTAGCAGGTTGGAATGACTTCTTTAACGATTGAACTGCCCGGAATGCCCCTCGTTCAGCAAGTGACGATCACAGATGACACGCTTGCTGCGGATTTATCTGATGGGCGCACTATATCTGCCCCATTAGCCTGGTATCCTCGCCTTTTGCATGGCTCAAGTGAAGAACGCAGTGACTATCGCTTCATTGGTGGCGGTAGCGGAATCCATTGGAATCAGCTTGATGAAGACATTAGCATCAAGAATCTAATCCTGGGGCAACCATCAGGAGAAAGTCAGAAATCGTTTCAGCAATGGTTGAGTAGTCGGGTAGCAGCAGTTTAACAAGTCGCTTGAGATGCCCCAATCTGGCTAGTTAAACTACAATGCTTCAAGAACTTGCTGAGAAACTTTAATCTGACTCAAACTAAATCCCGCTTCGTCTAAATTATCTAAAAAAGCCCGATCGTGATATCTGCCATCCTGCGCGATCGCTTGTTGATAAGCCTGTTTAGCTAACGCTGGTTCTTTGTTGCTCCAATGGGCGATCGCCAGAGCCACCCACGGGTGCGGATTGTTCGGCTCTAGTTTTGCCGCCCACTTGGCCGCCCCGATCGCCGAATCGTAGGTGGACAATCGCCAAAAAGCCAGACTCAGGTTGTAGTGAGCAATCTCATTTTCTGGTGCCAGCAGCGTTGCCCAAGTGTGCACCACCACCGCATCGGTCAAGCGATCGCTGACCAGATAGACAATGCCCAAAGCGTTAAACGTCTCGACCTCAAAGGGGTTGAGTGACGTTGCTTGTTCTAGAGTTTTTGCGGCTAATGGGTCTTGCTTTGCCAAATGCAGCGTCCAGCCCAAGCTCACGCGGCCTTTGATATTAGCTGGCTCAAGCTCAACCGCCTTTTGAAAGGACGCGATCGCTTCCCCAAATCGCCCTTGATCTCGATATTGCAGACCGCGTTCTCGATATTGCACCGAGGTGAGCGCCAGCAGAGATTTTGGGCTGAGAAAACTGCTCGCTAGTAGGGTGACAATCCAGAAGGCGCAAATTTGAGAGCGGCGCATGGGCTTTGGTTGAGCAACGACCTCCAGATTTTAACCAGCTTAGAGCCTGCGATCGCGTCTCTGAGAAACTGCTTTTTCCTGCCCAATCAGAATTATCCTTAAAGAAACGCCCGATCGAGGAAATTCCATGCGAGGTTCTATTGCCGCACCTGATGCAAAAGCCCATCGGCAACGCTCAACGCTGCAACGCTTTTTGGACTATTTGCAACCCTATCGCCAAGAGATTCCGATCGCGCTAGGGTTGGTCTCGATCGGGGCCGCGACCCAAGCGATCGGGCCTTTTTTAATCGGCTGGTCGATCGATCATTTAATCGTTCAAGGCAACCTAAGCGGGCTGCTGCTAATGCTGGGCATTTTGGCGTTGATCTATGTGCTGGGCGTGCAGGCAATTCGCGGGCAGATCATGCGCGTCGGCTGGATTATGCAGCGGCTGTTGGCTCAACTGCGGCAAGATATTTTTGTCAAAATTCAAAGTTTGCCGTTGAGCTTCTTTGACCAAAGCGAAGCCGGAGATTTGATGAGCCGTTTGCTCAACGATGTCAGCACGGTTAATCAAGCGTTTGGGCAAACGATCGCTCAGATGTTAGGCAACTTGTTTAGTTTGGTTGGCATTGTGATTGCCATGTTGTTTATTAATCTGCAACTGGGGCTATTAAGTAACTTAGTTGTGCCATTAATGATTTTCACAACCGGGATGTTTGCAAAGTGGGCCAGAAATCGATTTCGAGTCACGCGACAGACGATCGGAGATCTGTCTACTAAGCTAGAAGAAGATATTAGTAGCGTTCGAGAAGCTCAGGCCTTCAATCGCGTTTCTCTTAACATTGAAGAATTTGAATATCTCAATGCTGCCAATCGGGATGCAAATATTCAAGCCGTAGCAATCACCGCAGCGTTTCTGCCGTCGATCGATTTTCTAAACACTCTAGCAACTGCGGGAGTGTTAGCCTATGGTGGCTATCTTGCCGTCACCGGAGCCGCCACTGTCGGAGTTGTTACGGCATTTTTGCTCTATGTGCAGCAATTTTTTCGACCGATTCAGATTCTCAGTCAGTTCTACACTCAAGCTCAGTCAGCGTTTGCGGGGTTAGAACGGATTTTTCTATTACTCGATGAGCCGTCTCAGCTTGAAGATGCGATCGCCGCGATCGAGATGCCGCCCATGCGCGGAGACGTGACCTTTGAGAATGTCACCTTCGGCTACACGGCTAATCAGCGAGTTCTTAATGGCGTGTCTCTCCATGCCAAACCCGGACAGATGATCGCCCTCGTCGGGCCAACCGGAGCCGGAAAAAGCACGATCATTAACCTGATTTTGCGCTTTTATGATGTGACCGGAGGGGCCGTCAAAATCGATGGGCTAGACATTCGTCAAGTGACTCAAGCCAGTTTGCGCCGTCAGATTGGCATCGTGCTGCAAGACACTGTGTTGTTTAGCGGCAGCGTTGCCGAAAACATTGCGTTTGGCAACCCGCAAGCGACCCAAGCTGACATTGAAGCGGCAGCACAAGTGGCCAACGTGCACGAGTTTATCATTACGCTTCCTCAGGGCTATGCAACGCTGTTGGGTGAGCGCGGGGCGGCTCTCAGTCAGGGTCAGCGACAGTTGATTAGCATTGCGCGGGCGGTGTTGATCAATCCTCGAATTCTGATTCTTGACGAGGCGACTAGCAGCATTGACACCCGCACAGAAGCATTAGTCCAATCGGCGATCGCTCGACTCCTGCAAGGGCGCACCAGTTTTGTGATTGCTCACCGTCTTAGCACCGTGACCCAAGCCGATCAGGTGTTGGTGATTCAGCAAGGCGAAATCATAGAGCAGGGCACCCATGCAGAACTGATTGCCCAACAGGGAACCTACGCCAATCTCTATGCACTGCAATTGGGGACGAGATCGGATGCTGTCCCAATTATTTCTTAAGAAGGATGACTAGGGCAGTCAATCTCCCTAGGATGCAATCTGGCAAGTAATTCAAGAGATTAATTATGTCCACCGAAGCAGAAAATAAAGCTGTTGTGCGCCGATTTTATGAACAGGTGTTCAACCAGCGACGAGAAGAAGTGATCGACGAAATCGTGTCTCCTGAGTATGTCGATTATGGTCATAATCCACCCGGAAAAGGCCGCGAAGGTGCCAAGCAAGACTTTCGCGGCATTGGGTCGGTGTTTAGCGACACTCACTTTACGATCGACGATCTCATTGCCAGTGGCGATCAGGTGATCGTGCGCTGGACAGGAGCGTTGACCCACACAGGAGATTTTATGGGCGTTCCGGCAACGGGCAAGTCGCTCAAGCTAGAGGGCATCAGCATTTATCGCGTTGCGGATGGGCAGATTTTAGAAACTCGTAATGCAGTGGGCTGGATGCCAGTGCTGCAAGAATTAGGAGCGATCGCGGCATAGGCGATCGAGACAATTTCAGCCATCTTTTAACCCACTTTAGAGAGGTCACGCGCCCCATGGAAACCGCAGATTTGATTGTGATCGGCAGTGGTCAGGGCGGCATTCCCCTCGCCAGCGATTATGCCGCCGACGGGCGCAAGGTCGTGATGTTTGAGCGCGATGCTTTAGGCGGAAGCTGCATTAACTATGGCTGCACGCCCTCTAAGGCATTTTTGGCGGCGGCTCATGCGGCGGGCCGAGCGAGACAGGCAAAAAAGCTCGGCATTCATGCTCAAGTTACGGTTGATTTTTTAGCGGTGATGCAGCGAGTTCGCAGCGTTCGAGATAGCTTTCATCAGGGCGTTAAAACTCGGTTAGAGTCGGCTGGGGTGACGATCGTTGAGTCCGAAGCCTCATTTATTGCTCAACGAACGGTCAAGGGCGGCGATCGTGTAGTGCAAGCCCCGATCGTGGTGATCAACACGGGCACGTCTGCCCTGATTCCCGATATTCCGGGGTTGGCTAACACGCCTTATCTGACAAATCGCAATTTTTTTGACCTGCAAACCTTGCCGCCGCGTCTGTTGGTGATTGGCGGTGGATATATCGGTTTAGAACTAGGGCAAGGATTAGCGCGGTTGGGCAGCCAGACTCATCTGATTGTGCGGGGCGATCGTCTGCTCGATCGTGAAGAGGCGGACGTGAGCGAGGTTTTGACCACAGCATTAGAGCAAGATGGCGTTCATCTGCATTTCAACGTGACGGTTGAGCAGGTAAGGTATGCAAACGATCGGTTCACGCTGACGTTAAGCAATGGTGAACAGCTTGAAGGAGAGGCTTTATTAGTCGTGGTCGGGCGCAAACCCAACACTCAAGCCCTCAATGCTGCCGCCTCATCGGTTGAGCTAGACGATCGCGGCTACATCAAAATCGACGATCGCTTCCATTCGACCTGTGAAGGGGTTTATGCGATCGGCGATGCGGCCAACCAACCTGCGTTTACCCATGTCTCCTGGGAAGACTATCGCCGCTTAAAGGCGATTTTGTCAGGGTGCGATCGCACCCGCAGCGATCGCACCTTGGGCTATGCCGTCTACACTGAGCCTCAAGTGGGGCGCGTGGGCATGACCCTTGAGCAGGCCCAACAAAAGGGACTCAACGCCCGATCGGTGAAGCTGCCCATGTCTCAGATCGCACGGGCGATCGAGTGGGGGCACGAGCTAGGCTTTTATCAACTGGTGATTGACAACAACACTGACAAAATCTTAGGAGCCACCCTCGTTGGCTATGAAGCGGCTGAAATTGTCCATGTGTTTCTCGATCTGATGGAAGCGGGCGCAACGTGGCAATTGCTAGAACAATCTGTTCACATTCACCCCACCTATGGCGAGGCCCTGCCAAGTCTAGCCAGGCTGCTGATCTGACGCTGATTTTTTAATTAATCCGTAATTTCCCTTACACTGGTGACTAGCGTTCCTGTAAGTTGCTTTTTAGACACATCCATCTCAGGGGTCTCCGGCTGTAAACCCACCTTCTTAAAGAGTCATTCACGTCATGCGGATTCTCTTAATCGAAGACGATCAGCTTATTGCAACCCCCCTTGCTAAAGCTCTAAGCAATCAGCACTATGTCGTCGATCGCGCCAGCGATGGTCTGAGGGGTTGGGAACTGGCAGAATCCTTTAGCTATGACCTGATTTTGCTTGACATTCTGCTGCCCAAATTAGACGGCATTAGTCTGTGTCATCGCTTACGATCCCAGGGCAACCAGACGCTGATTTTGCTGCTGACCGCTCAAGACACCAGCAATCACCGGGTTAAAGGGTTAGACGCGGGAGCCGATGACTATGTGGCTAAACCCTTTGATTTGCAAGAGCTACTAGCCCGCATTCGGGCGCTGCTGCGCCGTGGAGCATCGGCGCTGCCGCCACTGTTAACCTGGGGCACCCTGCATCTCAACCCCAGCACTTGTGAAGTCACCTGTGAGTCTCAACCGCTGCGCTTAACGCCTAAAGAATATAGCCTTCTCGAACTGCTGCTTCGCAACCCTCAACGCATCTACAGTTTGAGTGCTCTAATCGATCATCTCTGGTCGCTAGAAACGCCGCCAGCCGAAGAAACGATTCGCTCTCATGTCAAGGGTCTGCGCCACAAGATCAAACTCGCGGGTGTCAAAGATGACCCGATCGAGACCGTCTATGGCATTGGTTATCGTCTCCGCAAAGCTAAAGACCTGATGCCACCCCCGACGTTATCAACGGGTTCTCAGCCGTTTGTGACTCTTGTTGAAGCTGGGGCCGATGAGGTTTGGCGAGACATTCGTGCTCAACTTAGCCAAAATGCAGCCGTGATCGAGCAAGCTAGCCAGGCGCTGCAAACCGACCAACTGAGCCAAGCGCTGCGATTGCTGGCCGAGCAAAATGCTCACAAGCTCTCTGGATCGTTGGGGATGTTTGGTTCGGGTGAAGGCTCTCGATTGGCGCAACAGATTGAAGGTCTGCTTGAGTCGGGGGTGCCTTCTAACCAGATTCAACTATTTTGCCAACTGGTGCAGGCACTCAGACAAGAACTGTGCTTAATGGATGCTCAGCAGCCTCCGGCTCTGTTAGCCGATGATGTTGAGGGCGATCGTGCTCAAGACTCTGGGTTTTCTCCAGACCAGACTGGTTTAGATGCAGACGATCGGGCATCAGGGGTGGTTGATCGTGCTCAATCGCTTCAAGATCTGGGCAGGGCTTTAGAACGTGCTCAACAAGAGACGCGATCGTTCTCTTTAGCGATCCTAAATTTAGAGGGCCGTCAGCAAACGCTTGAGCGTCAGTCTCCTCAGATCAAGCGTCAAGTTATTGAGCACTGTGGCGCACTGCTTCGCGCCCACTTTAGAGCAGACGATGTGATTGGCTATTGGGGCGAGGCAACTTTTGCGATCGGGATGGGAAACACTTCCCGATGCGTCGCGATTAAACGACTAAGCCATGTGTTAAAAGTTTTTCACGAGCAAGAGTTGGCTGAGACGGGCACTGGCTCGTTTAAAGTATCTTTTAGGGCAGGTGTAGCTGAATATCCTCAAGAGGGGTCTGACCTGCAAACGCTCTATCGATCGGCAGCCCGTGATCTTGAGCAGGCAAAGACAGAAAGCGGCGATCGCGTTCTTTTAACTTGACGAATAATAATTTATGTCTTGAGACGGATGCAATTTTTGCATGAAATGGTACGTATAATTTGCATCACTCCACAAGTTCTGCATGTTTTAACCCTAAGTTAAGGTGTAAGTTACTTTTGTTACTGGTGAGTTAAGTAATGTTCGGGGTTCCTCAATGAATCTACAACCCGTTGAAGGGAACTATCTCCTTTAAAACGGACTTGCCTCTCAGGTTTCTCTAAGCTGCAATCTGCCCTGATTGTGACTTAAGTGCAAGGTCTCTGCCCGGTGCTCGATCGTGATGATCAATCGAAAACCGTTGAATCAAACGCTCTCTCGTGGTTTCTGTTGATTAAAGCCCCTCCGTGCAAGCAAGTTATTGGATGAGTCAATCATGGTTAACTCTCAAGCTGCAACAATCCGGTATTGTGTCGAGCATTTGCAAGCCGTCTGTCACGATATTTATGACGGCTGTCAGTCAGGTTATCTCGATTTGATCGGTCAGACGGCGACCTTGGCGCTTAACACGATCGCGCTAGGTGATATGCCCTATCACAACCTTGAACACACGATTTTGGTGACGACAACTGGGCAAGAGATGTTGCGCGGAAAATATCTTCTCGAAGGAAACATTTCTTGCCAAGAGTGGGTGCAGGTGATTTTGGCGCTGGTGTGTCACGACATTGGCTATGTGAGAGGCGTGTGTGAACAGGATCGCATCGGCGATCGCTGCTGTTGCTATGCAACGGGCATCGGCAGTCAGACGGTTTGCCTGCCGCCCAACGCCACTGATGCGAGTCTTGCTCCCTATCACGTCGATCGCGGTAAGCAATTTATCGAAGAAAATTTGGGGGGTCATCCCTTGATTGACGTTGAGGCGGTCAAGCTCAATGTTGAGGTGACGCGGTTTCCGTTTCCTAATGACTCGCTTTATCAAAACACGTCAAATTTTCCGGGCTTGGTGCGAGCGGCTGATTTGATTGGGCAGTTGAGTGATCCGTGTTATTTGTCTAAACTGCCTGACCTGTTTAGTGAGTTAGAAGAAGTCGGCACTAGTCAGGCATTGGGTTATCACCATCCGAGAGACTTGCGATCGAGCTACCCAAGTTTTTATCGCAATGTGGTCTACCCTTATATCCGAGAGGGCATTCACTATCTCAAGGTGACCCGACAGGGGCGCAACACGCTGACTCAGCTTTATGAAAACGTGTCGGTGGTCGAGAAGGAATTGATCTCGGTATAGCGGGAGGCTGATCTCCTATCAGGGGACTGATTTTGCAGATCAAGAGACGATCGGGCAGAGGAAACTGTTGTTTAACCCTGCTTGCCCGATCGTCTCTCTGGCGCAGCCTAGAAGTGTGATCTAATCATAAGAGCCGCCTGCTACTTTGCCGCGAAACACGATGTAGGAATAGAGATTGTAAAATAACATAATGGGAATCAGAACGCCCACAAAAATGATCATGATCACTAACGAACTCGGATCAGCCGATGCCTCATAGATCGTAATCTGAGTGGGAATGATATAGGGAAACACCACTAACGCTAACCCGATAAATGTGAGAACGAATAAGAGAATCGTCCAGATAAAGGGGGCGCGTTCTTGTTTGCGATCGAGACTCTTCAACAGTCGCCAGATCAAGAAAATCCCCAAAAAGGGAATCACCGCAAACACATACAGCAGGGGTGGCTCAAACAATTTAGTTCGCGCACTTTCATAAAAAATCGGCGTGCTCACGGTGATAAAAATCGCCCCGACTAGGGTTGTCCAGGCCGAAAGCCGAGCGCTTTGATAGTGAGTGGTCTGCAACTCTCCTTCAGTTTTCCAGATCAGATAGGTTGAGCCAATCAGCACATAAGCCTGAATCAGCGTCAGCGCCACCAGCACCGATTGCCAGGTGAGCCAATCCCAAGTGCCGCCAATGAAGTAGCCTTTGGCATCGACTTTAATGCCAAACAGCACGGCACCGAGCGCAAACCCCTGACCGAGAGCCGCCGCAAAACTGCCTGCGCCAAAGGCAAAGTTCCAAAAGAATTTGCGGGTGGACTGTTCGCGAAACTCAAAGGCCACGCCCCGAAATACAAAGCCAAACACCATTACAAAAATTGGGATGTAGAGGGCGCTCAAAATCGTTCCATAAGCGCGGGGAAAGGCCCCAAACAAACCACCGCCCATCAGCACGAGCCAGGTTTCATTGGCATCCCAGATATTGCTGAGGCTGGTCATCAACAGCCCGCGTCGTTCTTCGTCATCGGAGGTTAATGACAAGATGCCGACTCCTAGATCAAAGCCGTCGAGCATGACGTAGAGAAAGAGAAACAGACCCAACACGCCAAACCAGACTTGGGGCAAAAAATATTTCAGCGTTTCCATGCACGGTTCCTACTGTTGGGCTTCTACGGGGCGCTCATCGGGCACAAACTCGCCGGGAGTGGTGGCGATCGCGGGCTGGTTGACCTCCACTCCCGGAATCGGCAAGTCTAAATTGGGCCCCTTGAGAACAATGCGACTGCCAAAGTAGAGATAAGACACTAACAGCAGCCCATAGACGGCAGCAAAACAAATCAGCGACGTGAGCACATTGCTGGCGGGCAGCAGCGATGCAGAATCTACGGTGCGAATTTTGTTGTAGAGCGTCCACGGCTGACGACCCGTGCAGCGAACAATCCACCCGGTCTCGACTGCAAGATAGCCAAGCGGAGCGGAAAATATCCAGGCGCGCATCAGCCATCGCTGTTGGGCGATCGTGTCATCCGAGAGCTTGCCGCGTAACCACTGCACGGCGGTGACTAGCGTCATGGCGGCTAAAAAGAACCCGATCCCAATCATGATCCGAAAGCAGTAGTAGATCAGCCCTAGCGCTTGGGGACGGTTTTCTGGCGGCCATTCTTTTAAGCCCAGAACAGGTTCAGACAGATTTTTCTTAAATTCCAAAATGTAGCCCAACGCCCCAGGGACACTGATTTCCCAATCATTTTTCTCAGTGAGTTTGTTGGGCAGGGCAAGCAGAGTCCAGTCGGCAGGTTTTCCGGCGGGCGAAGTTTCCCACTGGGCTTCCATGGCGGCGAGTTTGGCGGGCTGATAGCGATAGACCAGTTCGGCGCTGACGTGCCCAACGTAGATTTGCAGCGGAGCCACAATGAGCGTGATGGCCAAGACGAGCTTGAGGGTTTTGGCAAAAAAAGCGGCATGGCGATCGTGCAAAATATACCAGGCGCTAATGCCGCCGATCACAAACAGCGAAGTCTCAAAGGTGGCGAAAAACATATGCAAAATGCTCGTTGCCGCCGATGGATTGAACAGGGCCTGAAAGTAGTCAGTCACCATAAATTTGCCGTCTACCAGATCGCCGCCCGCCGGAGTCACCATCCAAGAGTTAGCCGTCAAAATGAAGACGACCGAGAGGTTTGCCCCGATCGCCACCAAAATCGTAGCCATATAGTGAATGGCAGGGTTGACGCGCTCCCAGCCAAACAGCATGATTCCTAAAAATGCGGCTTCGAGCATAAACGCCCAAGAGGCCTCAAACCCTAAAACGCTGCCAAAAAAGTTGCCGACAGCATCTGAGAAGGGTGCCCAATTGGTTCCAAACTGAAATTCTAAGGGAATGCCAGTGGCGACCCCAACCCCAAAGTTGAGCACGTAGAACTTTGCCCAAAACCGCGCATGGAGGTAGTAGTCAGGATTGCGAGTTTTGAGCCATAGCCCCTCGATAATGACGAGATAAATTCCCATGCCCGTCGTGAGAATGGGAAAAATAATGTGAAAAATGGCAGTCAGCGCAAACTGCATCCGCGACAGCGTAACGGTATCAGACAAAAAATCCATTCGTATCTCCTATCCGTTCAGGATTTTGCAGAATTGCGGTTACCCAATTCGTAGCGAAGATAGTAGGATTGGCTGAGTTTTCTAAGAATGTTTTAACGTGTTGATGTTATTTCAAACACTTAAAGAAGAGCAGATCAAACATTTGGAGATGAGTTTTACAACGTGTCTGTTGACAAAGCGATCGGGATCACTACACAAACCAATGAATTAATCAAACCTGATGACAACTCTATACAGTATTCCTGACTACTAAAGTCTTTGAGCCAATGCTGCAATCAATCTTTTTTACAGTTTGAGGATTTTTTCTAATATGAATTCAAAGTTTAATAGAAATTTCTTGAGTAATCTGATAACCCAAATTTCAGCACTCAGCTTGTAGCGCTTTGATCAAAGCTGCCGAATCAGCAACCGCACCAAACACGCCACCCTGCATTTTGACCATCTTTAAAGCAGCGAGATGGTTGTCATAGTCAGTTGCGCCCGTGCAGTCAGATAATAAGAGACATTCATAGCCCCGATCGTTGGCATCTCGCATCGTCGTATGCACACAAACATCAGTCGTGATGCCCGTCAGCACGATGTTTTGAATGCCCTGCCGCTTTAACAATAAATCTAGATCAGTGGCATAAAACGAACCCTTGCCCGGCTTGTCGATCACGGCTTCTCCCGGCAACGGGGCCAGATCGGAAATGATCTCCCAACCCGGCTCACCCCGCACCAAAATTCTGCCGCAGGGGCCGAGATCGCCAATGCCCGCGCCGATTTGCCGACTGCGCCACTGTTTGTTTTCGGGCAGGTCAGACAGGTCAGGGCGATGCCCCTCGCGGGTGTGCATGATGTGAAAGCCCTTGGCACGAGCCACCGAGAGCAGAGTTTTGATCGGCTCGATCGGGGCCCGCGTCAGCGACAGATCGTAGCCCATGCGATCGACATAGCCCCCGATTCCACAAAAATCGGTTTGCATATCGATCACCAAAATCACCGTATTCTCTGGGCGCAAATCTCCGTTAAAGGGATAGGGATAGGGATCTGCGTCTACATAACGTCCCATAAGCCACTGCCTCGATCGGTTTATTTGATCAGACCTAGCCGCTTTAGCTCGGCGTTGACTTTGCCTTCCATGTCAGCGCGGGTTGACGCATCAAGCATCTGTCGTTGAAAGCTATTGAACTCTTCTTGACTGAGTTTGTATTTGTCGTAGACGATCGTGCGTCTTTGAGTGGCAAACCCAGCACAGATATCTCTGACGCGATCGCGAACATCGGCTTGAACTTGGTCAACATTGCTGCAAACATTGCTGGGTGCGTTGCCGCCCGTTAGCTTTTTGACCTCTTCATCGAGGGGTCTGCGGGTGATTTCTAGCTCGTAGGCGGCTCTGACATAGCGGGTAAAGGTCGGCTCTTGAGACTGAGCATAAGCAGCCGAATCAAACAGATGAGCCGTCTGGAAAGAGAGCTTGGGAGTCAGACCCAAGCCGAGACTCAGAACTGAGAGAGTGCCTAACGTCAGTGATCGAGCGAACATTTTGTTTAAGCGAGAGGGTAAATGAAAGGCGCGGTTCATCATAGGGAGTGTGACATTCCGAAAACTAGCACACGAGGTTGCTTTAATAATCATGAGTTATTTTATGGGCAAGAAGTTCCAGAAAATAATCAGGTTTTGATTTTAATCACTACAGGACTTTAAATCAGCGTGATTTAGGTCTTGAAGAGTTGACAAAGTTCGATCGCTTTGGTCTGCAAGGTCGAAGTTTCTTCGGCTCCCCGCTTGAGACTAAACTCTAATTCCAGCAGCAGGGGCAAGGTCTGTTGCAGTTGGGTGGCTGAAATTTTGGCGAGTTCTTTTTGCAAAAAATAAAGCTTTTTGGGATTGTTGAGTTCGGCGGCTTGGGCGATCGCCCGATCGTCACGTTCGCCTGACTCCACCATGATTTTGATCCACAGTCGCTGCCGAAACTGCCCCACTAGGGTTGCCAGAATTTTGAGGGCTGGTTCATTTTGACGCAGCAATTCTGTGACCAGTTCCAGCGCTCGATCGGTTTTTCCTTCGAGAATGGCAGTGACTAACTGCAAGCTGTTTTGAGTGCTGGCCGTGATCAGGGGCGCGATCGCTTCGACGGTCAAGGGAGTTTTTGAGTCGCTGCCCAAGAGCCGGATCTTTTCGAGATCGCGATAGAGTTGCTGGGTGTTGTTGCCGATCGCTTCCGCTAAAAACTCGGCACTGTCGGCGGTTAGCTTGACCTCCAGTTCTCTCGCGACCTGCTGCACTTGTTTGATCAATAGGTCAGTCTTCCACGGCGGAATCGGCGAAAACTCTTGGATTGAGGCATATTTTTGCAGCAGTTTGGTCGATTTTAGCCGCCCGTCAGGTTTGCTCAAACTGGTTAGCAGCAGAGTCGTGGTCTTGAGAATGGCTGGCAGCGTTCGTTCTAGCTCTGCCAGCAGGCTTTCTGAGCAGCGTTGAACCAGAGTCGTCTCGACTAGCCAGACAAAGCGATCGCCAGCACCAAAGGGCGGAGTCATCGCTTGATTGAGTCCTTGAATAATTGCGTCAGGCTGATCGGGAGAAATTTTGTCTACATTAAAGCTCTCCCAAGTGGGATCAAGAGTTTTTTTCTGAAGCGCTTTGACGGCTTGGGCGATCGCGAAGCTATCTTCTCCCCAATAGAGGTAAATTGCCATACACCAGTTTTAGACAGAGAACTTTAGACTGTAGACTGAACAGAGTCCAGCGTCCAGCGACCCAATTCTTAAAGATTTCTTAAGATGATCCCCACTGCCTTGGGTTGGGGTGGGAATGCTGAGATCTCCCAGAGCAAAGCGGCACTTTGCCGTTAGATTAAGGGTGGACTTTTAAACTATTGATTTACAGCGCGAGGCGATCGAGATTGGACGAAAACTATCAGACCTACCTCAATCGGGTGATGCGGATGACGCTCCCAGACACCTACAGGTCGCAGGTGCAGCACATTCAAGAGTCGCCTAAGTTTCAACATCACCCTGATCACGGGTGGCAAGTCGCCGAGTTTCCCGGTTATGCCGTGGTGACTCCGTGTGGAGCCGCCGATCGAGAAAACGGGGCGCTCTACGATCGCTTGACCCAGTTTCAAGCTCAGTTAGTGCAGCAGCTAGGCGAAAATTTGCTGCTGCCAGTGCCGCCCAAGAGCTTTCACATGACGGTGGCTGATCTGATCTGGGATAGCGCTTATCGTCATGCTAGCGAAAATCCTGAGTTTGAAACTCAGTTGCGCGATCGCATTGCCCACAGTTTTAACCAGAGTCAGACGCTCTCTCAAAGTAAGCCGATTTGCTTTCAGGCTTTGGGGTTGATGGTGATGCCCCGTGCGATCGGGCTGTGTCTGGCCCCCACCGATGAAGAATCCTATGAGCGAGTGCTGAAGCTGCGCCGGGCGATCTATCAAAATCCCGATGTGATTGCGATCGGCATTGAGCAGCAGTATTACTTTACGCCCCATGTGACCTTGGGCTATTTTGGCGCTCTTTCGGCCGCCTCCGATCGTTTGGGTCAAACTTTAGATGATCTCAATCAGCAGTGGCTCGGTGGTCAACCCCAAGCGTTTTGCGTCGATCGGGCAGAGCTTCACAAGTTTGACAACATGGCTGACTATTATCGCGAGTCAGATTGGGCGGCCTTCAAGTTTTGAGATTATTGACTGCTGATGGCCCACAGCCCGCCCGCCGTGGTCAGCAAAAACAGCAGCCCCATCGCCCCTGCTAGGGGCTTTTCTTTTAAACCTGTTAGCCAGTCTGAAGCACGCCCCGTATAGCCGATCAGATGGGCAGAGTCAAGGCTGGCCATGCCCCAAACCCATCCTGCATGAAGACCCCAGGCTAGCCCTAGACGATGGTGATCAATGCTCTGCGCTAGACAAAGCACCATGCCCATTAGCCATAGCCCTGGTAGCTGGGGAATATTTTCTGAACCTTCCCAGACTAGGTGCAGCAGGGCAAAAATCAGACTGGAGACGATCGCGCCGCTCCATACGCCATAGGCTTGCTCAAGCTGCCCCAGCAAAAATCCTCTAAAAATCAGTTCTTCGGTGACTGCGATCCACAGCCCTAAAAACAAGGTTGGCAGCAGCACCGATCGCAACTGCGGCAAGTGGTCTGACCTCCAGTTGACCCAGCCTACTAGAATCTGAACTCCAAACAAAACGACTAGCCCGATCGTACCCACGACCAACCCGCGACCTAGAGATGCTAAATCAGCCAAGCTGCCAGATAGCCCATAGCTGCTGAAGGGAAGGTTTTGCACCCAGGCGGCTGCCCAGAGCACGATCGGGGCTAGCAGATAGAGTGAGGCAACGAGGGGCAGTTTTTGACGAATTTCTAGGGGCTTTAAGGGATGCCACTGAAGGGAGATCGCTAACGGAACCGCGATCGGGAGCCAAATCGTCACCCAGACAGCAAAAAAGATGCCTATCTTGATCGGCACCGAAGCTTCCGCAAAAAATGCAAAAAACGGGTGGGCACGATCAAAAATAGGCATAAAACAAATTAGAAAATGAAGTCTTTTCCAGCGATGGCGATCGCCTTTTTAGAGAGGTTATTCCTCTACTTCGTCTGCGTTGGAACCGTTTTGATCACTCTTATCAGCATCTATCTGAATCAAGTGAATATGTTTGTAACCCAGCTTAATTTCAAACTCATCTCCAGGCTTTAAGCCCATCGCTTTAGTGTAGGCTGCCCCAATCACAATCTGACCATTTTGATGCACACTGACTCGATAGGTCGGTTCTCGCCCACGACCATCTTTTGACCCCTCTGGACTGAGAGGAACCCCTCTGGCGACCAGCAAAGCATCATAGAAATCTGTCAGGTTAACGCGAGTTTGACTATTCTTAGTGACGGTGTAATAGCCACATCGCTTTGCAGTTTCTCGGCGCGGCAAATGTGACAGCTCTTTTACTTTTTGAAGTAACGCCTTCCCGGTTAAAGGGGCAGTTGCAGTTTCAGTCATCTGCTACAGAATATCCCTAGATTTCTGAAATGGTAAAGAGTCAATGTTGAATGTTTGACCTAATAAAATATATCTCTAATCTGCTCTATCTGCACAACATTTTTGTTTAAATAATTCACTATTCATCACTTCAATCATCTTTTCTCGATCAAGCCTGATGAGATTGGCTGATATTTCATCAACGCTTGCAAAAAAATGGCTCAAGCCCCTCGCTGCTAACGCTTAATTGTGTGCATCTGTCAGCAGCATCCCGTCTGACTTGTTCAAATTGCTCAGAACAATTTGAGCAAAATGCTAGACTAAAGTCTGGGGTGAGCGCTATTTTTGGGTCAAGATCGATGCAGAGATTGCCCGTCGAGAGCCAACTCTTTTTGTAACAAACTATTCACCTTAAAAGTTGCTGATTCTTCAAATGGGGTTTTCTTGGCGTTAAAGTTGCCCTAGCTCTCCATTGCTCAGACCCTTAAAGTTGCAGTTTTTTGGTTTCTAGAATGCAAGTTGTTTTTAAGATTGTTCGTCAAGACCAAAACTCTTCACCAAAAATTGAGTCTTATCGGCTCGACGTAGAATCAAGCGCTACGATTCTAGATTGTCTCAATCAAATTAAATGGCAGCAAGACGGCACGCTGGCCTTTAGGAAAAATTGTCGCAACACTATTTGCGGCAGTTGCTCAATGCGAATTAATGGTCGATCGACGCTAGCTTGCAAAGAAAATGTAGGCAGCGAAATCGCTCGGTTTTCGGCAAGTTCAACGCTTTCAGCGCCCGATCACGCTCCAGAAATCACGATCGCGCCGATGGGCAATATGCCTGTGATTAAAGATTTGGTCGTCGATATGAAGGGCTTTTGGGCCAATCTTAAAGCGGTCGATCCCTATGTGAGCACGGCGGCGCGACAGGTGCCAGAGCGAGAGTTTTTGCAAACGCCAGCCGAGCGATCGCAGCTTAACCAAACTGGAAACTGCATCATGTGCGGGGCTTGTTATTCTGAGTGCAATGCTCGTGAGGTCAACCCTGAGTTTGTCGGCCCCCACGCCCTAGCCAAGGCTTATCGCATGGTGGCAGACTCTCGCGATGACCAGACCGATGCCCGCCTTGAAAAATATAATCAAGGCACTGAGGGGGTTTGGGGCTGCACTCGCTGCTATTTTTGCAACAGTGTGTGCCCGATGGAAGTTGCGCCGATGGATCAAATTGGCAAAATCAAGAGCCAGATTCTAGCGCGTAATGATCAACCCATAAGCCGATCGATTCGTCACCGTAAAACCCTGATTGATTTAGTCAAACAAGGTGGCTGGATCGATGAGCGGCAGTTTGGCTTGCAGGTGGTGGGCAACAGCCTTAAAGATGTGAGGGGACTGATGAGCTTGGTGCCATTGGGCGTGCGAATGCTCGGTCGCGGCAAGTTTCCGACAAAATTCGAGCCGTCTGAAGGGACAAAGCAGGTACGATCGCTGATCGAATCCGTCCAGTCTTCTCATTAAGGGCATTGCTTGCCCAGACTTTTGCTCAGTTAACGTTTTTAACGACTCATCATGACTTCTCAACCTCCCACCCCAGAAACGATCGTAGAACCCTCAAATCAGCCCCAACCTGGTTTTGGATGGACGGCTTATGCAGAGCAAGTCAACGGGCGCTTTGCCATGATTGGCTTTGTCAGTTTGTTGGCGTTAGAATTTTTTACTCGTCAAGACTTCTTTAGCTGGCTGGGGCTGCGCTAGAGAGCGGAGATATGATCTCGGTTGCTGGCATGGATGCGGGGCACGGCGATGCCATGCAAAAAAAGCCACCTCCGAAGGCGATTAAATAGTGTCGGTTGTTGGCATGGATACGGGGCACGGCGATGCCATGCCCCTCCTAGCGGGGATCGGTTGGTATGGCTAGCGGCTGTCCGGCTCGGCTATAGAGCAAGATATCCCATTGCCCTCTGGCGTTTGACTCAAAGGCGATCGTGGCTCCGTTGGCGCTGATGGTGGGGTTTCTGACTTCTGCTCGGATATTTTCGGTCAGGTTACGCAACTGACGAAAGTCACGATCGTACAAATAAATTCCGGTGATTCCCTGGCGACTGCCTGCAAACACGATAAATCGCCCGTCGTCTGATACCCCTGGACTGGAGGCCATCAGATCTAGAGAATTGAGTCCCGGCAGATTTAACAAACGCTGCTCAACCGTGTCGTAGAGATAGATATCTTGAGTGCCGCGGCGATCGGACGCAAACACAATAAATCGCCCTGCCATGCGCGGTGATAGGTCTGAAAAGGGACTGTTGAGACTGCGCCCACCGGGATCAAAGGGAAACGGCAGCAACGTTGGGCCCCCGCAGCTATTCAGCAGTGCGGCGATCGTAACCCACCCAAAAAAAACAACGCGCTTAGACACAAAAACTCATCAAGGGGCAGTAGTGGGCGAGAGATTGGGACGATCGTTGGGAATGTCTAGCTCCACAAAAGCACCGCGATCGAGCACTTCGATATCCCACTGTCCGCGAGTGCTGCTTTCAAAAGTGACATAGCGCCCGTCGGGGCTGATGCTGGGGCGGCGCAGCCAACCCTGGTAGGCAGACATTAACACCTGCGACTGCTGAGTGGCCCGATCGTAAAGCCTAATTTCAGGAATGCCGCGATCGCTGGCGACATAAGCCAGATAGCGTCCCGTATAGCTAAGACTGGGATTTTCAGCGATCGCATTGGGGCGATTGAGACGTTCGAGGTTAATAAACTGTTGCTGTTCTAAGTTATAGAGCAAAATGTTGCGGCTTCCTTCACGGCTCGACACAAATGCCAAAATGCGCCCATCGCCACTTAGAGCAGGTTGCTCGTCGTTTTGGCGACTGTTGAGCGAGGTTGACCCCATCGGAACTCCGGTCGGACTGCACGCTGCTAACGAACCTACTAGTACCAGCCGAGTCATTAAATTAATCCTCGAACCCGCCACACTTTTCACATTGTCTCTGCTCTTTTTTAAAGCCATTTCATAACAAATCCCTCCCACTTCTCTGATCACAAGAAGTCCTGGAGGGATTAAGACAGGTGAGATCTACGATCGCCGCGATCTAGCTCAAACCAGAAGGTTAAGACTCCCCCCAGTTATCATTCTCGTTGTCATTTGGCTCAACCGGACGATAGTCAACATAATCAGAGGGCGGCTCTTCAGCATTTCTGCGGCGGTTGGTGGCTTCTTCATCAGTGGGGCGAGGTCGTCTCGGTCTAGAAGACCCTTGAGAGGGATTGCCCGATCGTGGCGCTGCATTGCGGTTGCGGGCGCGATCGTCAAACTCATCAGAGTCAACCGTCGCGTCAATCACTGGATAGTCGGGACGAGACCGAGGTTTGCGGGTTTTATCTGCCGGGTTTAGCCGCTCGTCGCGAGTCCGACTTGCCGGGCGACGACCGGAGCGATCGTCATAGTCATCGCGAGGTTGCCGCGCATCTCTCGTGCCCTGAATGCGAGGACGACGCACCCGATCTTCGATCACGTCTTGGTCTTCAAACTCAGCGCTTTGACGATAGCGAGAGCTAACCGGACGATCGGAATCTACGATCGGGGTGTTGCGTTTGGCCTGCTCGGTTGAGACTTTGCGAAGGCGCAAGTTTTCGAGCACGAAAAAGATCGAAGCGCTGGTCAGCAGCACTTGACCAAACTGCATAATCGGGTCAAAGCGCCAGCCATAAAAAATTAGAATTAAGCCGCACAGCAGCCCGACGGCCGAAAAGAAAATATCGGAATCTCTAGATAACTCAGGACGGAACGATCGGACGGCATAAAGCCCGGCCCCGCCGACCGCCAGAATAATCCCGGAAATACTCGCTAGATTGAACTGAAAGTTAACCATTCCCTGTCTCCTAGGTAAGTCCTATGGTAGCGAGTTATGCCTAAGATCTCCATTCTAACCAGCACAAACTGCCCCAACTGACTTAATTGCTTGCTCATGCTTTATTGAAGCCTAGATTTTGCCCATCCAGTCAAAAACCTTAGTTTTAGCGGCGATCGTGACCCAATATTAGCCACTGCTTTGCTAGAACCAAGGTTTTAGAAAATTGCGGGCACTTTGCGGTGACCCCAAAAGGGTTGGGCAATGAATGCCTGCCCTTAAGAGCGCTGAATTTTATCTTTTTGGCTAATGAAGACCAGCCCGATCGTGGCCGGAACTAGCACAACCACAGCACCTGCCAGCAAGCTCAACAAGAAATTTGTTAAAGAAGGTGTCATGAGTCTCAAAGTCCTCTATCTACAACAAGCGATGTGTTCATAATTTTAAGGGTTTGTCACACAGTTGCATAGATGCTGGAGATAGGGAATCGCGATCGCCCAAAATTTTGCCGTTCAATTGAGAGCCTGTGACCGCTAAAATGAGGATTAGCTAGCATTTATTTACAAAGCTTCAAACTTTTAATCGAACGCCTCATGATTTCTCCTCCAGTTGTCTCGTTGACATTGAGCATCTTGCTCGGTCTAATGATTTTTCTGTTTATCATTCGCATCGTGCTCACCTGGTATCCCCAAGTGGCGCTCAACAAATTTCCCTTTAGTCTGGTGGCGATTCCGACGGAGCCTTTTTTGGTCGTGACGAGAAAGCTGATTGCCCCCGTGGGTGGAGTCGATATTACCCCGATCGTTTGGGTCGGGCTATTTAGCCTAGCCCGCGAGATTTTGCTGGGGCAACAAGGGCTATTGACGATGATGCTCAACTAGTTTTTGGGCATCATCACTTTTTCGACAAAGTTTGTGTAGATTTCGCCTCTGAGAAACTCCGGCGTATCGAGAATGCGCTGGTGAAATGCGATCGTTGTCGGCAACCCTGTAATGGCGCATTCTCGTAGTGCCCGCTTCATGCGGCGGATGGCTGAGGGGCGATCGCTGGCCCAGACAATCAGTTTGCCGATCAGCGAGTCATAATAAGGCGGGATTTCATAATCCGTGTAGACGTGGGAATCCATTCGCACACCGGGGCCGCTCGGCGGCAGATAGCCGCTAATCCGTCCGGGGCTGGGGCGGAAGTTGAAATCGGGGTCTTCGGCGTTGACGCGACACTCGATCGAGTGCCCCCGCAACACGACTTGATCTTGAGTCAAGCTGAGTGCTTCGCCCTGAGCAATGCGAATCTGCTCGGCGATTAGATCAATGCCCGTAATCATTTCGGTCACGGGGTGCTCGACCTGAATGCGAGTGTTCATCTCCATAAAGTAGAAATCACCGGACTGATCCAGCAAAAATTCCACGGTGCCTGCCCCGACATAATTGATCGACTTGGCGGCCAGCACGGCGGCACTGCCCATTTTTTCTCGCAACTCTGGAGTCAGGGCAGAACTCGGCGCTTCTTCTAACAGCTTTTGGTGACGACGCTGAATCGAACACTCTCGTTCACCCAAATGAATCACGTTGCCGTAGCTGTCTGCCAAAATCTGAAACTCAATGTGACGCGGATTTTGAACATATTTCTCGACGTAGACCCCACCATTGCCAAAGGCAGCTTCGGCTTCTCCTTGGGCTGCCATGTAGAGTTTGCCGAGATCTTCGTCGGCCGTCACCAGCCGCATTCCTCGCCCGCCGCCCCCAGCGGTTGCTTTAATAATCACGGGGTAGCCCATCGATCGGGCGATCGCTCTCGCTTCGTCTTCATCTTGCACTAAGCCCTGACTGCCGGGAACCGTGGGCACGCCCACCCGCTGCATGGTTTTTTTAGCGGTCGATTTGTCACCCATTGAGCGAATCGAGTCAGGAGACGGGCCAATAAAAACGATTTGATGATCGGCGCAAATCTCTGCAAATCGCGCATTTTCTGCCAAAAAGCCATAGCCAGGATGAATGGCGATCGCGTTGCGGGTCAGCGCAGCCGCAATGATATTGGGAATGTTGAGATAGCTCTTGCTGCTCACAGGTTCGCCAATGCAAACCGCTTCGTCGGCTAGCTGCACATGGAGAGAGTGGCGATCGATCGTGGAGTGAACCGCAACGGTGGCGATCCCCATTTCTTCACAGGTGCGAAGAATTCTTAGGGCAATCTCCCCCCGATTGGCAATCAAAATTTTCGAGAAACGCATTGGCGATGTGTAGAGTCGATAGTCAGAAGAATAGATCCTTCTGAGGCTGGCTGAAAGATACCGTGCCGTTTTTCAACATACCTTATATTGCAGTCCGGCATTGTTACTGAATGGTGTTACATTCGCAATGGTTGGGGATCTGCCTGATCACGGCAGAGGCGAGACCTGACCAGAGAGGAGTTTGAATGTGGGCGCTGTCTAAGCCATCGGCTGCCCAAGTGTTGCAGGTTCGCAGAATGGAGTAGTGCCCGGTGGCTTCATAAAATCCACTCGTGGCGATCGTTGAGTCTTGAATGCGAATCGGCTGCCCCTGACTCGTTTGCTGAAACGATGCCTTGATAAAGCCGACCAATTTTAGATAATCGTCTTGGCTAACCCTCACACATTTCAGGTCAGCGGTCTGATCGTGGGGCAATTGGGCATCGCCTTCTACATACAAAGCGGCAGGATTTCCGGGCAAAAACAAGCTTCTGAGAACGCTAGAAAGTTTCACCTCTGACCAGCTTGGCGTATTCATATAAAAGTCACGATCGCCCCACCCAAATTTAAGATATCGATAGCTTTGTTGGGTGTCTTTGCCAATCTGATCAAGGTCTAGAAACTGGCTCCAGTCAAAGGCTTGATTCTGCACCGGGAGAATCAGATTAACGTGCATTGAGTCGCTTTCGACATAGATTTTAAAGGGCTGAGTTTGGCAATTTTGCGATGGCATTCCCCATCTTCGCGGCGTAAAGTAGCCAACTCCTAGCAACGTTGTGGCGATCAGAATAGGAGCGAAAAAGGTTCGCCAAGTTCGCTTCAAAAAAATAGACGGTTGTTTAGGCAAGTTTTGGCTCATCACGAACAGATCAAACGCTGCCATCACCCTATCGGGGCGATCGCTCTCCATCGCGTCTACTGCTAGAAAAACTTCACACTCTAGAAAGCGATTAACCCCAGTAAAATGAGAAACGCAGCCGTAACCGGATGATTCGATGGCCAAAAAACCTGCCCCAACTGAAAAAAGAATTGTGTTACCCAAAGTCAGTTGGCAGCAGTTTGAGACGTTGCTAGATGAGTTGGGGCAAACGCGCACGGCTCGGCTTACCTACGATCGGGGCAGGCTTGAGATGATGACTCCCCTCGAAGAGCACGATCGCTGTAGTCGGTTGATCGAGTCGCTGATTCTTTTAGTGGCTGATGAAATGGCGGTGGAGATTAACCCGATCGGGTCAGTTTTGCTCAAACGTGCTGATTTAGAGTGTGTGGCTCAACCCGACTCAGCTTATTATCTGACGGAGAAAATCCGGCTCTCTCAGCGAGCAGAACTCGACTTGAGTCAAACGCCTCCGCCCGATCTCGCCGTGGAAGTGGCGATTACCAGGAGTTCCTTAAATAAGTTGGGCATTTATGCGGCGTTGGGATTGCCCGAAGTTTGGCAATATTGGACAACGATCGGCGACAACGTTCTCAAGGGCAATCTGCTGATTTATCAGTTGCAAAACGGCGAATATGTGGAGTGTCTGACGAGTCCAACGTTTCCCTGGCTGCCTGCAAAACGAGTGGTAGAGTTTTTAGCTCAGAGCGATCAGATCGGGTTGGCACAAGCGCTGACGGTGTTTCGGAGTTGGATTCAAGATCAGCGATCGCTCAACATCTGATGAGTTTTTTTAATGCTCATCACATTAAATTGTCCAATCCTCTGTTGCTAGTCCTGGCACTTTGCTGAAATCGCTAACGTTTCGAGTTAACAGCACTAAATTTTGTGAGAGGGCGATCGCGGCTATTCGTAAATCCATCGTCGATACGCGAATCTTTTGAACTCGGAATTCATCAAAAATTGCGAGCGCTTCAGCAGTTAAAGGAAGCACTGGAGCCATCGAAAAGCCCTGAAGTGTCTCTAGTAGTAATTTGTATCCACGCATGATGTCAGCTTTTGTTTGGGCACGGCTAATAAAGGTGTGAGCACCCAAAACTTGCTCGTGAAAGCTAACTATAGACAAAGCAAAATCTGCGGGTGAGTGTTGGGAAATCCGAGCCGTTAAGGTTGAAAACTCCAAGCTTGAGCGTCGTTGTAGAAAACTAAGGTGGTCAGTGTCGAGCAAGTATTTCACGCTTCGTCATAGTCATCAACGGGTCTATCTGCTTCACGGAAGGAGCGTCCATACTCCAACGCTTCAAGAAAAGCAGATTCGTCGGAGATTGAGCCAATCAATTTGTCGAGCCAGTAGCTAGAAGGAACGTTTCCATCAGCTTGACGTTTCAGCTTGTTGACCTCTTGTTCAAGCGTTGTCAAACGACGTTCAAGGGTTGCTTCATCCAGCATAATTTTTTGGTGGAGAATTTTATAGATGTCCTGAGAATACATCATGCTCTATGTTAACTGAGCAATGTTTCTAGAACAATCGCGTAAAGTGATGGGACAGTGTGACCAGATCGCCAGAGAAATTGTGGCTCTAACCAAAAGTCAAACAAAATTACCGATAGAATGAACTCCTGTCTCGATCGTGCAGGATTCTATGTCAGTGATTGCCTCCGCTCCTTTTTCGGCCGAAGAGATTGCTGCTGAGGGCATTAAGCCTGAAGAATATCAAGACATCGTGCAACGGCTCGGTCGTCACCCCAACAAAGCCGAGCTAGGGATGTTTGGGGTCATGTGGTCAGAACACTGCTGCTATAAAAATTCGCGTCCGTTGCTCAAGCAGTTTCCTACCGAGGGTGAAAAGATTCTTGTTGGGCCGGGCGAAAATGCCGGAGTTATCGATTTAGGCGACGGGTTGCAGCTTGCGTTTAAGATCGAGTCGCACAATCACCCCTCAGCCGTCGAACCCTTTCAGGGTGCTGCTACAGGCGTTGGCGGAATTCTGCGCGATATTTTTACGATGGGGGCCCGCCCGATCGCTCTCCTCAACTCCTTGCGCTTTGGCTCTCTAGACGATGCCAAAACCCGCCGCATCTTCACAGGCGTGGTGGCTGGCATTTCTCACTATGGCAACTGTGTCGGCGTTCCCACGGTGGGCGGCGAAGTTTATTTTGATCCTGCTTATTCTGGCAACCCGTTAGTGAATGTCATGGCGCTGGGCTTGATGGAGACGACAGAAATCGTCAAATCAGGGGCTAAAGGCATTGGCAACCCGGTTCTCTATGTCGGCTCGACAACGGGACGCGACGGCATGGGCGGGGCCAGTTTTGCCAGCGCCGAGTTGAGCGATCAATCCATGGACGATCGCCCGGCCGTGCAAGTCGGCGACCCTTTTCTAGAAAAATCCTTAATTGAGGCGTGTCTAGAAGCGTTTAAAACGGGCGCAGTTGTGGCGGCTCAAGACATGGGGGCGGCCGGGCTGACCTGTTCGACCGCTGAGATGGCAGCCAAGGGCGGCGTGGGCATTGAGTTGGATTTGGATCTGATTCCGGCGCGAGAAACGGGCATGGTGCCCTACGAATATCTGCTGTCTGAATCTCAAGAACGAATGCTGTTTGTAGCTCACAAAGGGCGAGAACAGGAACTAATCGACATTTTCAAACGGTGGGAACTTCAGGCAGTGGTCGCTGGGACGGTGATTGCAGACCCGATCGTCAGAATCCTCTTTAAAGGTGAAATTGCGGCCGAAATTCCTGCAACGGCGCTATCAGATAACACGCCAATCTATCACCACAAGCTACTCGCAGAGCCACCAGACTATGCGAAAAAAGCCTGGGAATGGAGCCGCGATCGCTTGCCCCCCTGCCACGCAAAAGGCATTGAACTCGATAGCGGGTTTCTCACCTGGAATCAAGTGCTGTTGAGATTGTTGGATACGCCCACGATCGCTTCTAAGCGCTGGGTCTATCGTCAATATGATCATCAAGTTCAAAACAACACCGTGATGCTGCCTGGTGGAGCCGATGCCGCCGTGGTGCGAGTTCGGCCCTTAGCCAATGCGTCGTCGTCTGCGTTTGTGGCCGATCCGGCAGCGCTTCACAAAGGGGTAGCAGCGACGGTAGACTGCAATGCCCGCTATGTCTATCTTCACCCCTATGAAGGAGCTAAAGCCGCCGTGGCCGAAGCTGCCCGCAATCTAAGCTGCGTGGGGGCAGACCCGATCGCGGTCACCGATAATCTCAACTTTGGCAGCCCCGAAAACCCGATCGGCTATTGGCAACTGGCCGAAGCCTGTCGCGGTCTCGCCGAAGCCTGCACCGAGTTTTCGACCCCCGTCACGGGCGGCAATGTCTCGCTTTATAACGAAACGCTGGATAGTAACGGCAAACCTGCCCCCATTTATCCGACTCCGGTGATCGGCATGGTGGGGCTGATTCCTGATCTCAACCACATCGCTGGTCAGGGCTGGCAAACCGAAGGCGACGGGATTTATCTGCTGGGGTTGGGACTGGATACCACTTCTGAGTCAGTCACGCTGGGCGCATCGGAATATCTGGCCACTTTGCACGGCACGATCGCCGGAAAACCTCCTCAGATCGACTTTGCTCTAGAACGTATTGTGCAAGCCGTGTGTCGAGATGGCATTCGTCAGGGCTGGATTAAATCGGCCCATGATTGTGCCGAAGGCGGATTGGCGATCGCCCTAGCCGAGTCGTGCCTGAGCGGTCAAAAGGGAGCCGAAATCACCTTCGACGCACAGCCTGATCGGTGGGATCAGGTGCTGTTTGCTGAAGGCGGTGCCCGGATTATTGTGTCGGTGGCGAGAGAGCAGCAAGCAGACTGGGAAGTCTATTTAGGTCAGCATCTGGGGCAAAACTGGCAAAAAATTGGTCAAGTTGCAGGGCGATCGCTGCGGATCTCAACAGCCAACCATCTCTGGTTGATTGACGCTACGATCGCAGAGATGCAAGCCTCTTGGCAAGACGCGATCGAGCGACGATTAGCAGGTTAAAGCCGACGATCGTCGGCATGAAATCTCTCTCTTCTGGCATTTCAGAAGCGATCGCCTCAGATTTGTGAGATTATTAAGTGAATATTAAGACAAGTTAAGCCTTCCCTTCATCAACTTGCCCTGCGCTCCTTCACAAGATCCCTAGTAAGCTCTGAGCTAAACCTATGTTGCCTGATGACACGTTATCCGATTCGCTTGAGCACTGTGATGAATGGGTAGACCCGCTCATGTTTGGTAACAAACCAGAAGAATCTTGCGCTGACAAACCAGAAGAATCTTGCGGTGACAAACCAGAAGAATCCTGCGGAGTCTTTGGGGTCTATGCCCCCGGCGAAAAAGTCGCCAATCTTGCCTATTTTGGGCTATATGCACTTCAGCATCGGGGGCAAGAATCGGCTGGCATTGCCACCTTTGAAGGTGACACCGTTCACCTCCATAAAGAGATGGGGCTGGTGTCTCAAGTTTTCAATGAGACGATTCTCAGTGAACTGTTGGGGGATCTGGCGATCGGGCATACTCGCTACTCCACAACCGGGTCTAGTCGCGTTGTCAATGCACAACCTGCTGTGGTGCAAACCCGCTTAGGCAAAATTGCGCTGGCTCACAATGGCAACCTCGTCAATACTCAAATTCTCCGAGAAGAACTGTTAGAGCAAAATCACAATTTTCTCACCACTACCGATTCAGAAGCGATCGCGTGGGCGATCGCCGAAGCCGTCAACGCCGGAAACGCTTGGGTAGAGGCTGCCACTCAAGCCTTTAAGCGATGTCAAGGAGCCTTTAGTTTAGTCATCGGCACCCCCGATGGCATGATCGGCGCTCGTGACCCCAATGGCATCCGTCCTCTGGTGATCGGCACTCTGCCCCAAGCCTCGCCTGACGATGCCCCTCGCTATGTGCTGGCCTCTGAGACCTGTGGGTTAGACATTATTGGAGCCGATTATTTGCGCGACGTGGCACCGGGCGAACTGGTGTGGATCACCGATGCTGGGTTAGCGTCGAGTCGCTGGGCAGAGCAGTCACAGCGCAAACTCTGCATCTTTGAAATGATTTATTTTGCACGCCCTGATAGCGTTGTGCATGACGAGAGTTTATATAGCTATCGGCTGCGAATTGGTCGCCAGCTTGCGGCAGAATCGGCAGTTGATGCAGATATCGTGATCGCAGTGCCCGATTCGGGGGTGCCTGCGGCGATCGGGTTTTCTCAAGCGTCGGGCATTCCCTATGCAGAAGGCTTGATCAAAAACCGCTATGTGGGTCGCACCTTCATTCAACCTACTCAAGCGATGCGCGAATCGGGCATCAAAATGAAGCTGAATCCGCTTAAAGATGTGCTGGCAGGCAAGCGGGTTGTGATCGTCGATGACTCGATCGTGCGCGGCACCACCAGCCGCAAAATTGTCAAAGCCCTCCGCGATGCAGGCGCGATCGAGGTGCACATGAGAATCTCATCGCCCCCGGTGACTCACCCTTGTTTTTATGGCATTGACACGGATAGTCAGGATCACCTGATCGCCGCGACCAAATCGGTTGCAGAAATCGCCGAGCAAATCGGAGTCGATTCTCTGCAATATCTCAGCCTAGATGGGATGTTGACCGCCACTCGTGAAAACACCCAAGAGTTCTGCTCGGCTTGCTTTACGGGTGACTATCCGATCGCGGTGCCTGAGCCGTTAAAGCGATCGAAACTGATATTAGAGAAAGCAGCAACCAGCTAGCTCACCCTCTGATAAACTTCTTCAGCCACTCGCTTGAGCCGTCGGAGTTGGGCCGTCATATCTGCCTGTGTCCACTCAGAGGCAAAAGTGTTGAACCCAAATCGCACGATCGGGTTAGGAATCTCAAACTCAAAGCGATTGAGCAACCGAGTGCCGTTGCCTTCAGGGGTGCATTCCCAGCGATCGCGCCCCTTAAAAAATCCTTGAAACTCCCAAACCACTAACCCCGGTTCGCGCTCGGCGACCACACTTCTCAGGGCGGGTTGAAGCAGCGGAACTTGAATCACAAAACGGCTAAGGCTGCCGACCTCGGTAGACCACTTGCCGATTGGCTCACAGCGCAATGCCGGATTGAGCCAGCGGTGCATCAGGCTTTGATTGGTAAAACAGCGTTCTACGATCGTGGCACTGGCATTAATCTGAATAGATTGCTCAAAAATCTGAGGAGGCATTTTAACGGATGATCTCTGAGATTCGAGGGCTGAATAGTTTCTTGTGTCAAAAATATACCTCTAGACCGAGGCTTTGGGGCCCGGCTAAATGGCATTCTGCCGATCAGGTGCAGGGTTGACTACTTTATTGACGACACCTCTCTGACGAGTCGATAAAATCTTCTCATCATTAGCCGTGGGTCAGAAACTTATTGAGGTCTCTATGATAATTCATCAAAACTTGAAATAGTATTTCTAAAGTCTTTTCTCTTTTGAGAGATGCCTGTACCCTGATGATGCACCCGTATTTTAACGCTCCTCACAAGAATTTCTGGCGCTCTAAGTAAGGACTCGTAAGCCGAATTGTATAAAAACAGACTGCTTCCCAACTTAGTTCTAAATCGCTGCTCTTCTCGCAGTGGCGGTGGCGCGTTTTGACCGACCGAAAAAGAGATTACTAGATAACCATGAATCAAGTTTGGCAAAGTCTTAGTGAGCCAGTTGGGGGGCAGATACTCAGCCCGCTGGCGATCGTATTAGCACAAGCTCCCGCTGCCCCAATCACCGTTTTCCAAGGCATCGATCCCAACAATCTCACCAATATCGTGGCGCGGTTGCTGGGGGCAGTAGCGATCTTGTTGATTGGCTGGCTAGTGGGCGCGATCGTTTCAGGTGCTGTTCGCAGTCTGCTCAAACGTACAGATGTTGATAACCGCCTAGCGGGGATGATTTCAACTGGGCGCAGTCAGTCAGATCTAAAGGTAGAGAATTTAATCGGCGCGATCGTGTTCTGGATCATTATGATCCTGGCGGTGGTGGCGGCGCTAAACGCCCTCAACCTACAGACCGTCTCAACTCCGCTCAACACATTCCTCAGTCAGATTTTTGGGTTTTTGCCGCGTCTTGGCTCGGCGGCGGTGTTGATTGCGATCGCCTGGGTCGTGGCAACCGTGGTGAAAGCGATCGTCATTCGCACGGCTCAGTCCTTCTCCCTTGACGAGCGTCTGGCAGACCAAGCTCCTTCTGATCCCCTGTCTCCCAGTCCGTTTTTGCTAAGTGAAACCCTCGGCAATGCGCTGTATTGGTTTGTCTTTTTGTTTTTCCTACCCTTGGTTCTAGGGGTGCTGGATCTACAGGGCCCGCTTCAGCCCGTGCAAAACTTGCTAGACCAGATTTTGGGTGCTCTGCCCAACATCATCAAAGCGGTTTTGATTGGAGTGGTGGGCTGGTTTGTAGCACGGATTGTGCGGGGCATTGTTACCAATTTGCTGTCTGCCAGTGGAGCCGACCAGATCGGAGCCAGATTTGGGCTAAGTCGAGCCAGAGGCGGGCAATCGCTCTCATGGCTGGTGGGCACGATCGTCTATGTTTTGATTTTGATTCCCGCAGCAACGGCGGCCCTGGATGCTTTAGCAATTCCTGCTATTTCTAACCCAGCCACCTCGATGCTGAATCAGATTCTCAACGCGCTGCCCAAGATTTTTACGGCCGCATTGATTTTGGCGATCGCTTATGTGGTGGGCAAATTTATTGCCGATTTAGTCACAAACCTTTTGGCGGGCATTGGGTTCAACAATGTTTTTCAGTGGCTGGGTCTTCCGTCTCCTGCGCCTCAGGTTCCCTATAGCGCTGAGTTTCAAACGGGTGAAACGCTGCATGAGCCACCTGCTAGCCCGTCGGTTCGCACGCCCTCTGAAATTGTCGGCGTAGTGGTGCTAGTTGGTGTGATGTTGCTGGCTACGGTTGCGGCGATCGATGTGCTGCAATTTGAGGCGCTGAAGCAAATTGTGGCAGGCTTGCTCATTGTCTTTGGACGAATTCTAGTCGGATTAGTGGTGTTTGCAGTTGGCTTATATCTCGCCAATCTTGCCTATAGCCTAATCAACAGTTCTGGAAGTCGTCAGGCTAATCTGTTAGGTCAAACGGCGCGGGTGTCAATTATTGCACTCGTGGCGGCGATGGCTCTTCAGCAAATGGGCATCGCTCCAAATATTGTTAACCTAGCGTTTGGGTTGCTGTTAGGCGCGATCGCAGTGGCTATTGCGCTTTCCTTTGGCTTGGGCGGCCGTGAAGTCGCGGCTGAACAGTTGCGCGAATGGCTGAAAGAGTTTAAACGCTAACCTTTTTTGAATTTTTAATCGATCGGGTGCGTTGCTGATGAGGGTGACGCACCCTTTTTTTGTGACCAGAGCAGGGCCTTAAGATCACGTCAGTTCGATGGGGTTTTCGATTCGTCATTGCCGAGATCTTCGCTCCCTAAATCCCCCAAAATGGGGGACTTTAAGCTCAAAACTCCGATTCAAAGTCCACCAGAATGGGGGATTTAGGGGGCTGAAAGACTAGAACGCAGCGACAAAGCCCTATGTATACACCTCTAAAGTCCAAATTGAAGCTCAGAGCTTGGATGATGGGGCAAATTGCTCGACGATCCGAGTTCGGAACGGCAACATCGAAGCAAAAAGCTCGACATTCCGAGTTCAGAGCAGCGGCATTAGAGCAGAAAGCTCGGTGCTTCGAGTTGGGAACAGCAACATCGGAGCAAGAAGCTCGACAATCCGAGTTTAGAACAGCAACGAACACGCAGTGAAGCGAAGCTGCCGAGATTTAAGCTCAATCGGTAGGGTTAAGGTGGGAATACTGAGCGCTAACCCTATGGTTATCGATTCGCGCTTTTCCTTTGCTCCCTCGCTGAATTCTGACTATGCCAGCTACACCCGCAAGCCTTGAGAAATTTGTCAAATATTGCCAGCAGCATCTTAAAGGTGACGAGAAAGGCGAGTCGCAAAACTTTCTCGATCGCTTCTTTCAAGCGTTTGGGCATGAAGGCGCGATCGAAGCCGGGGCAACGCTAGAGCAACGGGTAAAAAAGGGCAGTAAAAAAGGTAATACGGGCTTTGCCGATCTTGCCTGGCAGCCCCATTTGCTGATTGAGATGAAGAAGCGGGGCGAAGACCTCAATAAACATTACGCGCAAGCCGTCACCTATTGGATGCAGTTGCAGTGTCCTAGCTATGTGATGCTGTGCAACTTCGATGAGTTTTGGATCTATGACTTTAAAAAGCAGTCTGAAGAACCGATCGAGAAGATTTCGTTAGAACGGTTGCCCGAACGAATTGGGGCGTTCACGTTTATGAATCCAGAGTTGGATCGTGCGCCTGTCTTCAACAATAATCTGGTGTCGGTGACGGAGAAAGCGGCGGGACGCATGGGCGAATTGCTGACGATGCTGACTCAGCGGAAGCGGGATGCCGTTGACCCGAAGACTGCCCAGCGGTTTGTGCTGCAATGCGTATTGGCAATGTTTGCGGAAGATCGAAAATTATTGCCAGAGGATCTGTTTATTAGTGCGGTGCGCGAGTGTTTGGAGCGATCGCGCCAGGGCAAACCATCGAACACCTACGACATTTTAGGCAACTTGTTTCAGGAGATGAATCGACCGGGCATTGCGACCGCAGGACGCTATCAGGGCGTAGATTATTTTAACGGGGGCTTGTTTCGGGAGGTGCATCCCCTCGAACTGACCGAGAAAGAACTGGAACTGTTGGAGGCAGCAGCATCACAAGACTGGAAGGCGGTGCGCCCATCGATCTTTGGCAATATCTTTGAGTCGGCGATCGGCAAAAGCAACCGCAGTGAGCGCCACGCCCACGGCATTCATTTCACGTCTGAAGAAGACATTCTCAAGATTGTGCGCCCGACGATTACGCGCTATTGGGAAGACAAGATCGCGCAGGCAACTACATTGGCTGAACTCTTCACTTTGCAGACGGAGTTGCGCCAATATAAGGTGCTTGATCCGGCGTGTGGGTCGGGCAATTTTCTCTACATGGCGTATCTGGAGCTAAAACGGCTGGAGCGTGTGCTGCAAGACAAGATCGATGCCCGTCGCAGGTCGGAAAGTGGGCAGGGTCAGATGAGCATTGGCTTTGTCACGCCGCAGCAGTTTTATGGCATGGACACGAATGCGTTTGCGGTGGAGTTGGCGCGAGTGACGCTGATGATTGCCCGCAAAGTGGCGATCGACCTTTGCGATATTCACGACCAGCCTGCTCTGCCGTTGGACACGCTGGATGAAAATATTATCTGTAAAGATGCACTGTTTACGGAGTGGGTGAAGGCAGATGCGATTATTGGTAATCCGCCGTTTTTGGGTGGCAAACATTTGCGGATGACTCTTGGTGATGAGTATATCGATCGAGTGTTTAAGCGCTTTCCTGATGTCAAAGATTCGGTTGATTTCTGCGCCTATTGGTTCCGTCTAACACAAGATAATCTCAGTAGTTTTGGACGAGCAGGATTAGTTGCAACAAACTCAATTAGTCAAGGAAAAAGCCGAACTGCTGCACTAGATTATGTGACTCAAAAAGGCGGCATTATTCATGAAGCAGTTTCATCTCAGGTATGGTCAGGAGAAGCAAAGGTTCATGTCAGTATTGTCAACTGGATTAAGCTGAATATTAGCTCGCTCGACCCTAATTTGAAAATGCTTGATCCTGCTTGCGGTAGTGGTGGGCTTTTAGCTCAGGCTATGCTTAACAGCAAGTCAAAGCTATATCTTGATAGCCAACCCGTTTTGTATATCAACTCCTCGCTAAAAGCAGAAATCGATGTTTCCCAAGCCGTTCGTCTCAAAGTCAATCTTAATAAATGTTTTCAAGGTGTTATTCCTATCGGTAAAGGTTTCATTATTAACGAACAGCAAGCAATTCAATGGATTAAAGCAGACTCAAAGAATCAAGAAGTTCTCAAACTGTTTTCAATGGGTGCTAATTTAGCCCAAAATCCTAATGGATTACCAGAACGTTGGATTATTGACTTCAACGATATGGCTATCGAAGAGGCTAGTGAGTATAAACTCCCTTTCACTCATGTGAAAATCAACGTTAAACCAGAGCGAGATCTGAATCGTAGAGAAGTGACCAAACTTAATTGGTGGAAGTACGGTGAAAAAAGACCAGCAATGAGGAAAGAGCTTGCTTTACTGTCTCAATGCTTTGCAGTTCCAGAAGTTTCAAAGTGGTTTATGTTTATTCCATTTCCTAAAAACTGGCTGGCTGGAAATAATGCTCATCCTGTTACATCCGATGATTTCTACATTCTTGGCATTCTCACCTCAAACGTTCATCGAACCTGGGTAAAAGCACAAAGTTCTACGCTGAAAGGCGATACTCGCTACACTCACAACACCTGCTTTGAAACCTTCCCCTTCCCCCAAACCCCAGCCCTTAACCTGATCACCACCATCCGCGCCACTGCCCAAGAACTCCACGACTACCGCAGCGCCCAAATGGAGAAAAAACAGTGGGGCATCACCAAACTCTACAACGAATATTTCCACGAGCCGACCAGTCAACTCTTTAAGCTCCACGCCAAACTCGATACGATCGTCCTTCAAGCCTACCGCTTCAAACCAGACGATGACCTGCTCGAAAAACTGCTGACGTTAAACTTAGAATTAGCAGAAAAAGAGAAAAATGGGGAAGCGATCGTTGGCCCCTAGGCACCCCCTAAAATCTGACCCATCATCACGCACGGAGGCACAATGTCTGAAATCACGCTCAACCCAGAGCAACTAAAGGAACTCTTAAAAAGCGCGATCGTTGAACTATTGAGAGACAACCGAGAAGAATTTTCTGAGCTACTTGCAGAAGTCATCGAAGATATTGCAATGGAACGAGCGATCGCAGAAGGCAACACCAGCGAACTTGTCAGCCGCGACACCATCTTTCAAATTCTGGAGCCAAAAGCGTGATCATCACGTTTAGAAAAAGCTTTGAGAAAGACCTTAGCAAACTCCGTGATGCCAACTTGTTACAAAAAATTCAAGCCGTCATTGAAGAAGCAGAAGCAGCGGTCAACCTAATAGAGGTCAACAATCTTAAAAAACTCAAAGCCGATGGCAACTACTATCGCATTCGCGTAGGCAACTACCGCATCGGTTTAGTCTTGAATGAAACTGGAATCGTTTTTGTGAGAGTCCTTCATCGCAAAGAAATGTACCGCTACTTTCCCTAAATAAAAAAACATTAAGGATGGTGCTTGAATGGTTAGATTTGCATCAAGCAGAACTCATGGATAATTGGGAGCTTGCTAGACAACGCAGAGCGCTACGCGATATTCAACCGTTGCAATAACTAGAGGTCATTATGTTTCTTCGTGTAGAAAAGCTTGAATATTTAGAAGCCTACAAACTTAGACTTACCTTCAGCGATCGCGTTACTCAAGAGATTGATCTAGCAGAAGAACTCTATGGCGAAATCTTTGAACCCCTCAAAGATATAGAGCTATTCAAACAAGTTTTCCTAAATCCAGAAACTAACACGATCGAATGGTCAAATGGCGCAGATTTTGCCCCAGAATTTCTTTATAATCTCAGACAATCTATTCCACAAACCGCTTGAGACTTACGGCTTCAACCTAGACGATGACCGTAACTTCTACAAGCGACAGCAGCGAGGTGAAGAACCCCAATAAAAATCCAGTATTTTCCTGAAACAGACACTCTAGCGATCGAGCTAACCACAGAACCAGTCGCTGCAACAGATGCCATTACCGATGATTTGATTCTGGACTATGACAGTGATGGCAAAGTTGTTGCGATTACCTTAGATAACTATTCCCGCAATGTAGAAACTATTAATTTACAAGCACTAGGAGTGCCTCTTTTAGCTGCGTAACTTCCTTGCCTTTGCAGCTAGAGAGCAACAGGATAAATCCGCCGTCAGGCCCTGAGCAGCAACACAATAAACTTAGTGAACCAACTGTTTTAGCTAACTTTCGCCCTTCGCATCCGTTCGTCGCCCCTGTAGATCGAGTTTGGCTCGTAACTCACCTTTGATGCGATTAAGAATCGATGCTTCATCCAAAGAAGACAAAATCCGATTTACCACGGCTTTAGGCCCATCTGGTCCCCAAGATGCACCGTTAGCGAGATAGGCTTTGGTCACTTGCCCGATTCCATAAGATGAAACGCCTGCGACTCCTGCCTGCGTCAACGCCACCGAAAAGTAAGGTGCAAGCGCGAGTCCGCCTGTTGCAGGGGTTGCTAAACCCAACAAACCTTTGAGAGAACTCAGCCCTAGCGTTGCTAATAGCTCACTAGCGGTGATCCCACCCATTGTGATCGCGATTTTTTTTAACAGCCCGATCGCGCCCTGCTGCGTCATGCTAATCCCATAGAGTTTTGACATCGCGAGAATCATCGCCACATCGATCGCCGCGCTGCTGAGAATGTCTAGCACCGTGATCGGGTTGAGGGCGATCGCCACCGCTTTTGTGATCACCCCATTCCAAATGATGCGATTGGCGGTTTGCTCCCGAATCATCATTTTGCGCTGCACCAACTGCTCATTGACATCATCGGCGTAGAGCATGGTGTTGAGCGCCACCAGCGATTTTCCTTCGCGATGCAAGATTTCTAGAATTTTTAGCTTTAGGTCTTCTACCTGCGGTTCGCCTGTGCTCAACTGCACCGACGTGCGACCATCGGGACTCTTCACCGCTCTGGCCATGAGCGGAGAGGCGGCCGCCATCACAATTTCGTCAGGCGAGAGCAGTTCTTTCACCCGCTCGTCTCGAATTTTTTCATAGACACTCACCCGATCGGCATCGGGATATTGATCAATTTTGTTTAAGACCAAAATCATTGGCTTGCCGACTTCTCGCAACTCTGAGAGCGCTTGAAACTCGACCTTTGTCATGTCGCCCGAAATGATGAACAGCAGCAAGTCTACGTGCTTTGCCACCTGGCGGGCCAAAGCTTCTCGCGCTTCTCCGTCCACTTCATCGATCCCCGGTGTGTCAATGAGTTCAACCTGAGAGTGATGAATGCCGGGGAGAGAAACGCGCAAAATCTCACGATCGCTGCCCACGATCGCTTCACGAGTCAGGCTCCAACTGGCTGACTGCTGGCTTTGAGTCACCCCATGAATCGGGCCGGTTTCAAACACCTGTTGCCCCAAAAGCGCATTTAAGATCGACGATTTGCCTCGCCCTACCATGCCAAACGCTGCAATATGCACGACCAGCCGATCCAGTTTATCCAACATGGTTTCTAGACCGTTGATCTCTGGCTCTAACCCCGATCGCTCTTGGGGGGTCAAATCTAAATTTTCGACCAGATCGCGCAGGGCAGTCTGAGCTTGTTTATAGTTGAGTTCTGTCTGAATCTCATCAAAGCTGAGAATGGCCTCGTCTAAGCCCTGACTCAGCCCGGTTTGATAGAAGACAGAGGACAAATCACCTGAATCTGCGGCTGGGTTTGACATCGGTTGTGAAAATTAGGGCAGCAAGAACAAGAGCGACATCAACAAAATGCAGTGCACGAGCCAAAAAACTCAGACCGCCACTCCTTCTCTCTTGATCCTAACAGCCGATTTAACGATAGCGCTGAGTGCGACGGGCGATCACTTCCTTGCGCTTGCGTTTCTCGATCGGAGTTTCAAAGTGGCGATGGGATCTCACGTCTGCTAGAATCCCTGCCTTAGAGACTTGCCGCTTAAATCGGCGTAACGCTGAGTCGATACCTTCGTTTTCACCGAGAACTACTTGAGTCATTGTCCAGAGTGTTCCTCAAACTTTTCGTTAAATAGTATAGACTGTAGGCAGGTTAGAAGGCACTACAGATCTGTGCCATCTTTTAGACTAACCACACTCTTATTCTAAACGAAGCCCCTAGACTGCAAATCGGTAGGCAAACGCTCACAGCAGTCATGGCTTAAGTCTGAGTGATCGCTTAAGCTCTAACCTAGCTGATTAAGAAAACAGAGATTAAGGGTGCTGAAGTTTGTGCTCAGGGCAATGTGCAAATTTTCCATCGCTGCGATCAGCCAGTGGACGCAGTTGCGGGCGTGAGACTCATAATGGCTAAACAAAATTGAAAAGCGCTTTTCGAGGTAGGGCTTAACCTTGCGACAGAGCAGCACAATCTTGAGCAACAGGCTTGTCGTCAAAGTTGGGCCTAGGTTTAACAGCAGATCGACAAAAACAAAGTGCTGAGGCTGCTGCGAGCTTTCGACGACTAAGAAGTTTAGGAGTTGGCTACAGGTTCTAACAATCAGAAAATCATTTAATGGCTGAAAATCACATTCAGGCAAGGTGGCTTGCAGGTGAGCATAAAGCTGGTTGTTAAACTGCCGCTTGCCATAGTCAGCGTCGATCGAAGCGGTGATGTATTGGTAGAGATCGTCTTTAAAGGCTCTAAATGATTTTGTGTCGCTCGCGTGACTCAGAAAGCGCTGGGCAATGTCTCGATGGGTGTAGGCCCCCTCAATTTTGCCTGCAAACTGCTGCAAGGCAAACCTTAGCTCACAATCTTCAAGCAATGTTGGGTTCTTAACAGGGGTAATCAAGCGAGGGGAAATCTGAGCAGACGTGATGATGGGTGAGACCAAAGACGTTTCATGACGCTCAAACGATCGTCTGACCTGATAAGTCACATATTGAGATAGGTCAATCTCATACTGTCTCTGCACCTGAGTTTGAATTTTTCTGATCGATTCTTGGTGCTCATCGGGGCTGCCCTCACTCACCAGACAGTGCTCATAGAGATAGGGATAGCGACGGATCAGCGTTCCTAGAGGCGAGGTTTCGGCGCTGTGGGTCTCGGCTCCCTGAATCATCAGTTGAGATAGGCGGCGCAGCGTCAGATATTGCTCGGTCTCTAGAAACTGCTTGACAAGCTCTCGCAGTTGCTTAACGGTGCGGGTGCGAGAATATTCCATCACGGGGCGGGTGGGCAGCGATGACAGCAGCGCCACTAACTCAACGATCGCCCGCTGTGACTGGGGTCGAGCTTGCCAACGGTTGATCAAAATGTGGCAGCAGCGGTTGAGCACAAACTTAAATTCTTGGTCAGCAACTTTTGACGCGACGACTTTATCTAAGTCTGTCAGAACTTGCGGGTCATAGCTGGTGCCCTCGATAAACAGAGATCGGAAGCGATCGATTAACTGCCGGGGCGACTCACACTGCACTCGATCGAGGAAATGATTATAGAGTCTTTGTTCTTCTTGAGTGATGTCACGATTGCGATAGGTTGTCCAGGTGCTCATCTGTGGGGAACTCCTATACGCAAGGGTTGGAGTTTAACAAGCGCGCTCTCGTGATCGTCGGGCGTTCCTTGAAAAATAGAGATGGGGCAATGGTTTGCATACGATTTAAATCCTTCCATCAACCGAGTATAAATACATAACCTCACGTCTGAAGAGGTCATAGTTATCGCCAATCTTAACTGAGCTAGGGATCTTCTCGGTGTAATTGGAGTCACTTAATCAAAACTAAATACAGCCACTTCAAACTGCCCATCACAGCTTTATGTTTTTCTCTACTAGATCCGTAACTTTGGTGATTGACGAATGTCTAACTCCAGTTTGTTCCCACAGCATTGTAGGCTCGATCGTGGATGCGATCGCTTAAGTTACTTTAACGCCAGTTCGACGAGTTTTTTGGACTCGTTCCCAAGGGCTTCCCGAATTTCTAGCCAGAGCCAGCGACGTTTGTCAAACGAACGTTACGTTCAGCACGCCGTGGTCTGAACTGAGAACGGCGTATTTCTTGATACAGCCGATAGGAGTCATATTCCGCTTTCAGCGCTCAAATCAGGAGCATTTAGGCGGGCTGAATTGAGGGAAGGGCGAGTTGACTATTCTTCGACCTGATTGACGCGGCGCAAATTTAACACGTCGGTCATTTTTCTGACTTGGGCAAACGTGCGCTCTAGCTGTGCATGGTCGCAAATGTCAATGCCCAAATCGATGACAGCAGTCTGATCGGGAAAGGTTTTGACTTGAGCATTGCGAACGTTGATCGTGTTGTCGGTCAAGCGAGACAGAATATCTTTGAGCACCCCGACGCGATCGATGACATCGATCTGAATGCAGACTGGATAGGTTTGAGGTCTGCCACCCTGTCGGCTGGTGGGGTTCCAACTCACGGGCACTAAGCGATCGCCGTCAACTTGCTCTAAGTTGCTACAGCCTTGACGATGAATGGAGATGCCGCGATTGCTGCGGGTGACGACCCCAATAATCGCTTCACCGGGCACCGGGTTGCAGCAGCCTGCGAGGTGATAGAGCAATCCCTCGACCCCGGCGATCGGGGATTTTGTCGTCGTCGCGGGCGGCAAGGATCGCAGCATCGGAGCAGAGGGCAATAAAAGCTGGGGATCAGCCGAAATACTGTCAGCGTCAGAGACTTTGGCAAGGGGCTGCTGGGCTTTGACCGCTTCTCGAATTCGATTGAGGGCCAGATTGAGGGTCATCTCGCCATACCCGATCGCCGCTAATAAATCTTCGACGCTGTGATAGTTACATCGTTCGGCGGCGGCTTGCATGGGCGAAGACTTGAGCAGCGCTTCAAAGCCATTTTTGCCCAGTTCTTTTTCTAGCATTTCGCGCCCACGCAAGACGTTTTCGCTGCGGTGCGATCGCTTATACCACTGTCTAATTCGGTTCCGTGCCCCGGAGGTGACGACAAAATTGAGCCAGTCTAAGCTGGGGCGAGCATTTTTTTGGGTCAGAATTTCAATAATGTCACCGTTGTGCAATGTCGTATCGAGCGTGACCATTCGCCCATTGACTTTAGCGCCTGCACAGCGATTGCCCACCTCAGTGTGAATGCGATAGGCAAAATCAACGGGGGTCGATCGAGAGCCAAGAGACACCACTTCGCCGCGGGGCGTAAACACGAAAACATCGCCATCAAACAGATTGTCTTTGATGCTCTCTAAATATTCTTGAGCATCTTTGAGGTCATTTTGCCAGTCGAGTAGCTGCCGCAACCAGGTGAACTTTTCATCGGTGGTGGTCATCTGCTGCGTGCTAGAACTTCCGGCTTCTTTATATTTCCAGTGAGCCGCAATGCCATATTCAGCAACGTGGTGCATTTCTAGGGTGCGAATCTGCACTTCTAGGGGGCGACCCGTGCTGCCAATCACCACGGTATGCAGCGACTGATAGCGATTGGATTTAGGCAGCCCAATGTAATCTTTAAAGCGTCCAGGAATGGGGCGAAACATATCATGAACAACGGCTAAGGCTCGATAGCATTCGTCGTTGGTGTTGACAATAATGCGAATAGCCGCCACGTCATAGATCTGTTCATAATCTTTTTGCTGACGCTGCATTTTTTGATAAATGCCGTAGAGATGTTTGGGGCGACCGCTCACCTCAATGCAGTCAACGCCTAGTTGAGTCATGCGCTCTTTAAATGTTTGAGCGACTTGGGTAAGCTGGCTTTCGCGATCGCCCCGCTTTTCGGCGACTCGTTGTTTAATATCTTGATAAGCGTCAGTTTCGAGATATTTAAACGCGAGGTCTTCTAGCTCCCATTTGAGATTGCCAATGCCTAAACGATTGGCGAGGGGGGCAAAAATTTCTCGCGTTTCTAGGGCAATGCGGCACTGTTTTTCGTTAGGCAGATGCTCTAGAGTTCGCATATTGTGGAGGCGATCGGCTAGCTTGACAATGATCACCCGAATATCTTGGGCCATCGCCAAAAACATCCGGCGAAAGTTTTCGGCCTGCCGCTCTGTCTTACTAGAGAAGTTGAACTTAGAAAGCTTGGTGACTCCCTCGACCAGACATCGCACTTCTATCCCAAATCGCTGCTCAATTTCGTCGCAGGTGATTTCAGTGTCTTCAACCACATCATGCAAGAAGCCCGCTGCGATCATGACGCTGCTGCCGCCCAAATCTCGCAGCAAGCCCGCCACCGCCACTGGATGAGCAATGTAGGGTTCTCCTGAAGCTCTATATTGCCCTTCGTGAAGCTGATAGGCAAACTCAAAGGCTCGACAAATCAGATCGTTGTCTTTGGAAGCGGTGGGGTTGTCTGGATGCGATCGCTCAATCAAGCAATCGCGCAACCAGTCAGGAAGCGTGATCTCTGGGGTGGGGGTAGAAGCGGCTACGTTCATGCTGTCTAGCTCGGAGGGTTGGCGGGGCAGGAACTGAGAGATAACGATTGATTCTACTGCAATCGTGTATTTACGTATACCAATCGCGGGCTGAATAGGCGACGGGTCTAGCAGAGAAACGGGCTGCCAGAGAACAAAATTGATAAAAATTAGAAATATTGCAAGTTTGTAGGATTGATCACAATCCTACAGAAGCTCGATCGAGAGGTTGCTAAAGACTAAAACTTCTAACCCACTTTTGAGAGGGTTAAGACCTATTTAAGCTCATTCTATCAAGGGGATCATGTTTCTTAACACGAATTTTGAACGCTAAACCATTTTTTGCAAGGGACGATCGCGGCCCTAGTTCTGAATTTCTGTCTCTTTGAGGAGGGCACGATCGGGCCGCTCGTCTAGGTTGAGTTTGTCCCCTGATCAGGAGCCGATGAGTTGACATCCTCACCGTCCTAAAAGAGCGGTGATTCCTAAGACTCACGACTTAGGTTTCTGCTTCATTGCAACTGCCCTCAAAGCGAATGCTTATCCGGTCTTATGTTCGCTCCACAGACTTTCACGGCAAGCCCTGCCGCAAGAATATTCTTAGCAGCGTTGATGTCCCGGTCATGGTGCGTCCTGCACTGAGGGCAGTCCCATTCCCGAATCTCCAACGGCAACTGATCGACAATGTGACCGCAATGCCCACATCGCTTAGAACTCGGAAACCATCGGTCAATCTTGACAAAGCTACGACCATACCAGTCGCACTTATATTCAAGCTGTCTGACCAATTCGCCCCATGCTGCATCGCTGATGGATTTGGCAAGCTTCCGATTCTTGACCATATTCTTCACCGACAAATCCTCAACGGCGATGGTTTGGTTTTCACGCACCAATCGAGTCGTCAACTTGTGAAGAAAATCATTTCTCGTGTCGCTAATCTCTGCATAGACCCTAGCGACTTTGACCCTGGCTTTATGTCGGTTGTTCGAGCCTTTTTGCTTACGACTCAACGCTTTTTGCGCTCGACGCAGTTTGCGGCGTTTAGCGGCGAAGCCCTTGGGGTTAGCAACCTTTTCACCTGTACTGAGGGCAACCAGGCTCGTGATACCCAAATCAATCCCAACTTGGTTGAGCGATTCAGGCAGTGGCTCTATCTCAATATCCACCACCAGAGAAACCGTCCATCTGCCAGCAGGGGAAAGTTTCACTGTGACGGTGGAGGGTTCGGTTTCTGGTGGAAGTTGCCTGCTCCATCGGATGTTGAGCGGTTCAGCATCCTTGGCAAGGAAGACTTGACCCTCTCTGAACTTGAATGCAGATTTGGTAAACTCTGCCCTTCCTCCGTTGCGTTTCTTCTTGAAGTTGGGGTATTGTGACCGTCCTGCAAAGAAGTTGCTAAACGCTTTCTGAAGATGGCGCAATCCCTGTTGCAGGGGAACGCAGCTCACGTCGTTGAGAAATTGCAGGTCTTCTACCTTCTTCCACGCGGTCAGCATGGCAGAAGTTTCAGCGTACCCAACCCGCTCCTGACGCTCATACCAGGCTTCTGTCCTAGCGGCGAGGGCACGGTTATACACCAAACGAGTACAGCCCATCGTCCGTCTCAGCAAGGTTTCTTGCTCAGGTGTTGGATAAAAGCGGTACTTGAAGGCTTTCTGCATATCTCACAGTATATCGTCTATTCTGTGAGAAGCGTCAGAGAGGGGCGACTCGATCCAGTCGCCCCTCCTATTCCTCCCTGCGCTGAAGCGTCAGGGTTTCTCGGAGGTTTTCGATGACCTATCCTCAAGCACCGTGGACACTGAAAGGATTTGCGCTGCAAACGCTGCATTTAATTGACATCGCCAAAGCATCTCCGTTTATTCCGCCTGGGTTGGCGATCGTGCCAGCGGCTCCGGGCAAAACCCTGGGCGGCATCTACCTGGCAAACTATGGGGCTGGCTCAAGCTTGGACTATAACGAGTTGATTGTGGTGGCGGGCATGGTGAAGCGAGGAACCACGATCGGGGCTTGGGTGTCTCATATTTATGTAGACAATCCTGATTCGGTGGCGGGCGGTCGCGAGATTTGGGGATTGCCCAAGGAGCTAGCGACCTTTGACTGGCAGACGGGCGCGCAGCAAGTCACTGTCCGGCAAGGAAGTTTGGGGCTGTGTTCGCTGAGTTTTAGCTGGCGGGTGAGTCTGTTAAGGCAAGCGATCGCGTTTCCAGCCTACAGTTTGTTGAATGCTGATTTTCTGCGGTTTAATGCCAAGGCTTCAGCAAATTTTGGTTGGATTGGAGCCACCCTAGAAGTGCCAGAGGACTCGCCGTTTAAGCGATTGATTGACACAACGCCGATTTCTGCTCTGAGTGCAGACTCGCTAGAGCTAAAGGTGGATGCCCCGATCGTGGTTGCCTAAAAGCTACTCAAAATCGTTAGCCGCGCCGGGTTGATTCAAAAACTCTTCTGCCGATTTTTTAGAAGTGGGAGGAGCCGACAACTCAGGCTCAGGGCTTGCAGAGGCAGGTTTCTCAGGCTGAGACGGGACTGACGCGGCTGGATCGGAGCCAGTTTTATCAGCCGTCTTCGGGTTGGTAGCCACTGGGGAGGCTTGAGCTACTTCCACGATCGGCTGCCAACTGATGTCACCAGAGAGATCGACCTTGACCTGAATCAGATCGGGCTGATTGGGCTTTGCCGTAGAGGATGCTGACTGATTTGCTTTTGCATCTGGTTTGGTGGGTCGTTTGAGCACTTTACAGTCAAAGATTTCTCCAGGCTTGGCAGGTTTGTAGGAATTGCTACCGCAGTCAACGCTGATTGGCTCCCCAGATTTTTGCAGTCCTTCACGAAACGTAGACTGTAGAGCCGCTAGGTTTAGCAGTCCTTTAACGCTAGGAACATCCCACTGAACGGTGCCTTGAGCGTCTTGCTGGGTCACGGCGATCGCGACTCCGCCCCCTGTGTCTAACACGCCAACGCATTCAAACGTCTGCCCTGTGACTGGCTTGATATCGGTGGGGCAAATCACCGACTTGAGAGACGTTCCGCCCTGGTTAACCACGCTGTCTCGAATGGAGGTTTCGATTTTGGTAGAGTCGAGCGGTTTTGTGCAGGCAGTGAGCGCTAGCGTGCAGAAAAGCAGAAAGACAGGGAAGCGATCGGGACGCAGAGAAGGCATAAAATTTAATGCGGATTGAGCAGGGTCAAGGGTCTCATAATATTTGAACGATTCAGCAGCCCAATGTAATTTAGAGCACTTTAGACTCAGAATCGTGAATCAGATCGGATCGTTTATTTATAACGTCAATAGTACGCTTAGGGATTAATCTACGACAAGCCAAGGAATGAATTGTTACCCTAGCTCTGAGAATTTGGGTCGGTTTGTAGATCGCTCCTAGCCATTTTTCTAGGGGGTAATCTGCCCATTTTTCTGATGCTGTTCAGCCTGAGGTTACGGCATTCTAAAGGGAATCAGTCTTGGAATCAGCATGACAACCTCTTCTAATCGATCTAGCGTGCTGCTAGAATTTTCCCATCAACTAGCCGACATTGTAGAGCAATCAGCCCGATCGATCGTCGCTGTCAATGCTCGCCGAAAAATGTCTTCAACTGGGGTTTATTGGCGATCGGGAGTCATTGTCACGGCTGATCACACCGTTAACCGAGACGAAGAGATCAGCGTTACCTTACCCGATGGGCAAACTGTGCCTGCTGTATTAGCAGGGCGTGATTCTAGCAGTGATTTAGCATTACTAAAATTAGACAATGTGGATCTGCCAACCATTGAGGTCAGCGAGTCTTCAGCATTGAGAATCGGGCAGATTGTATTAGCGATCGCCCGCTCAAAAGAAGGCGCAACCAGTGCCAGCATGGGCGTAATCAGCACGATCGGGGGCCCGTGGCGCGGCTGGCAAGGCGGACGGATTGATCAATTTATTCGCCCGTCTCTGATGCTCTATCCTGGGTTTTCGGGTAGCCCGTTAGTGGATGCAGCAGGGCGGGTTGTGGGCATCAACACCACTGGGCCGCGGCACATGACCTTATCGATTCCATCAGCGACGGTGAATCGCGTAGTTGATCAACTGCTGCAAACCGGACGCATTGCCCGTGGCTATTTAGGATTGGGAATGCAAGCAGTGCAGCTACCCGACGCGCTATTGCGATCGCTCAACCTGACTGAAAGTGGCGTGATTGTGGTGAGCATTGCCCCCGATGCACCGGGCGATCGGGCGGGAGTGTTGATTGGCGACATTATCACTGCGCTAAATGGGACTGCGATCGCCGATGTGGGCGATGTGCAGCGCTTGCTTGACCCCGATCGAGTCGGTCAACCGTTGACAGCGCAAATCATTCGAGGCGGCGTGTTGGCTGAGATCACCCTGACGGTTGGCGAAAAACCAGGGAGAGAAGACTAAATGCAAGACATTTACCCAAGTTTTTTGACGAAGGAGTTGACGACGATCGCCGATCAATTGCGGCGCTGCACCGTGCAAGTGCGATCGGGCAAATCGGGAGCCGGATCGGGGGTAATCTGGAGCGCAAATGGCGTAATTGTCACCAATGCCCATGTGGTGAGCGGCACCGAAGCTGAAGTAGAGCGATCGGACGGACAGATTTTAAAGGCAACCGTCACGGCCAGAAATATTCAACGAGATTTAGTGGCGCTGCAAGTTCAGGCGACTGATTTGCCTGCTGCGGCGGTGGGAGACTCTGACTGCCTGCGAGTCGGTGAATTTGTCTTAGCGGTGGGCAATCCGCTTGGATGGGTGGGTGCCGTCACCACGGGAATTATTCACACCCTTGGCTCGACCCAAACTCAGCCGTGGATTCAGGCTGATGTGAGATTGGCTCCGGGCAACTCTGGCGGTGCACTCGCCAACGCCCAAGGGCAGGTGATTGGCATCAACACCATGATTGTGAACGGCTGCGGGTTTGCGATTCCGAGCCGGGTTGTGCAGCGATTTCTCAGGGATCAGCACGATCGTCCTTATTTAGGGGTGTCGCTTCAGCCTGTGATGGTGCCGATCGATCGCCGCCCGGTCTACGGCTTGTTGATTATAGCAATCGAGTCTGACAGTCCGGCTGAGGTGGCTCATTTGCAGCTCGGCGATGTGTTGATTGGGGTGCGCGGCACATCGTTTCAAACGCCGAATGAGTTGTTTGAGATTCTAGAGCGCTCTCACTCAGGCGACGGACTGCCGCTCAATGTTCTCCGAGGCGGTCAGCGCAGTGTTGCCGACGTGATTCTCTATGGTCGAGAACCCCAAGGAGTCGCAGGCATGATCCTTTATTTGCCCCGGTTATGATTCGAGTTTGGGTGGTGGCGGCCTCGATCGTTCTGCGAACTGGGTTGGAAGCGCTGATCACGAGTGATCCCACGATCGCCGTAATCGGCACGTCTGCCAATCTGGACTCCTTGATTTCGGCGATCGCGCCGCCGTCTGTCGAGGTGATTTTGATCGACTGGAGCGGGCAAGATGACGAATCGTTGCCGTCGCTTCTGTCTGATATGAGTTTTCAGGCGGCGATCGTGGTGCTAGTCGATGAGTTGTCAGGCGCAATGGGGGATCTGCTGCGGGCGGGGGTGCGGGGAGTGATCTCTAATGAGTCTACGGCCGCTGAAATGGTGAGCGCGATCGCGGCGGCGGCGGCCGGGTTTACGGTTTTGCATCCTGACGCGATCGAGTCGTTGCTGTCTATCCTTCCGGCGACAACTCGATCCTTACCCGAACCTCCGATGCAAGCCTTGACGAGTCGCGAGGTGGAAGTCTTGGGAATGTTGGCCGAAGGGTTGGGCAACAAAGCGATCGCCCGGCGGTTGACCATTTCTGACCATACGGTTAAGTTTCACATTAGCTCGATCTTCAGCAAGCTCAATGCGTCGAGCCGCACCGAAGCCGTGATTTTGGGTGCTCGTCAAGGACTGATTTTTATCTAAACGAGAAACAGTTTGGTGACAAATCTCATCACCATCGGCTGAAGGGTGAATAAAATCTTGCCGTTTTCTGAGCTTTTTTCGAGCAGCGATCGCCGATCGAGGGAGGTTAATCCGCTCACAAATTCCGAATAAGAAACTTGGGTCGCCATCTGCGATCGCAGCGCCTCGCGAGGAATGGGATTGCGGACGCGGGCTAGACAACAGAGGAGTTGCTGTTCGAGGGGTGACAGCGATCGGACTCGCTCTGTCAGCACATGATTGACTTGATCGATGCCCAACATCGTGTTGGTTTTGAGGGCTTCGCTAACTTTGCCATCAAACAATTCTTGAATCAAAGTCGCCACCACGTTTAAGGCTAGGGGATTGCCGCGATAAATCTGGATTAATTGATGCCAAGATTGAGGCTCTAACACTAGCCCTTTGGCTTGCAAAATCCCGATCGCGGCGCTGCCCAAGCCCGCTAGTTTGTGCGACTTGGCTAGAGGCGTGCAATCTTCGAGCAGCGTTAACTCTTCAGGCTTTTCTCGACTCGTCAACAGCAGGCAGCTTTGATGACGATCGCTGCCGATGCGCCGCAGCAATTCGCCATAGTCTTCATAGCCGGGTTTGCACTGTCCGGCCCGATCGCCGCCCAAAATATTTTCCCACCCGTCTAAAATCAGCAAAACTCGGCGTTGACGCAGATGTTGAATCAGGGTTGATAATAATTCTTCGATCGTCGTAGAGATTGAGACTTGAGTTAATCCAGTGATCAGATCGGTTAACAGATCTGATAGCGCTGGAGTTGATCGGAGCGATCGCCAAATCACACCTTCAAACTGCGGCCGAAGATGTTCGGTGAGTTTGACGGCGAGAGCGGTTTTGCCAATGCCGCCCATGCCCAACAGAGCCACTAGCCGACAGCGATCGACCACCAGCCACTGAGTCAGCGTGTCAAAAACGTCTGAGCGATCGTAGAACACAGAAATATCGGGGGCATCTCCCCAATCCAAAAATCCAGCAGCGTGTTGCTGAGACGGTTTGACGGCGCGAAACTCGGACTGGATCGGACGATCGACCAGTTCTTGCCAATCTAGGTTTAACACCTGACAAAAGGCCTTAAACGCTAAGGTCTCAATGCTCTTTCCTGACAAAAATCGCTTCCAAGTGCCTTCAGAAACGCCATCGGCAACCTGTTCTAAATCGCTCCACGACACCATTGGCTTAAGAATTTGACTCGCCTCTAGGAGCCAGCGCGGATCGTCGATCGTCCAACCCTGTTCGTTTCGCACCTGCTTGATTTTGGCAAGTCCCTGACTAGACGCTCTGATTGTTGCCACAAATGCTGAAGAATTTTTAGGTTTGTCAAGATCAATTTTAGAGCAGTTTTCGGTGATCTCCCATTGATCTAGCGTGACCCGCGATCGGTCTGAGAAAGTGTGGCTAACGTCATAGCGGATAAGGGTATGAAGCAGCACAGTTTTCTCAAAGCGATTCCTCTTTATGGTCAGATTGTGATCGCGCTTTTGTTAGCGATCGGGGTCGGGCTACTCGCAGGGGCAGGGCATCCTCACCCGGATTGGGTGCCGTTGATCAACAATTTGGTCATTCCCTGCAACTTGGTGCTCAAAGCGTTACGCACTTTGGCGACTCCGCTAATTTTGCTCGCTGTTTTGCACGTTTTTTTGACAGCAACCATTCCCGGACGATCGGGGCGGCGATTGTTTGGGCTGTTGTTGACGAACACTGTTGCAGCAATCTTAATCGGACTGTTGGTTGCCAATGTGCTCAAACCCGGACGCTGGTGGGGCGTGGCGGCTCCGACTAGTGTGGCTGCTAGCAAGGGTTTTGACCCGTGGGGATTGCTGCAAGACATGGTGCCGCCCTCGATCGTGCAGCCTTTGGTCGATAACAATGTGATTCAACTCATTTTTGTGGCGCTGTCGTTTGGAATTGTTTTACGATCGCTCAAAGCCCAGCAGATCGAGCAGGGAAAGCAGGATTATCGCCCGATCGAGCAAGCGATCACAATGCTGTTTGATGCAGTGGTGCAGCTATTGCAGTTTGTGATCGCGCTGGTGCCACTCGCAGTATTTGGAATTGTTGCTAAAACGATCGCGCTACAGGGATTTGAACCGTTTAAGTCCTTAGCAGCCTTTGTTGTTGCTGTGTTATTAGCGCTGTTTCTTCAGGCAATCTATTATGTGATCCGAGTTCGGTTAGGATCTTGGGTCAGCCCAAAGCGATTTTTGCAGGGTGGCAGTGATGCACTTTTAACGGCTTTCTCAACCGCATCCTCGACAGTGGCGATGCCCGTCACGTTCCGAGCTTTGTTAGACAAAGTAGGGTTACGAGAATCATCGGCTTCATTAGGTGCTTTAGTAGGCAGTAACTTCAATAATGATGGCACTGCATTATATGAGGCGATGTCAGCGTTGTTTGTCGCTCAGATTTTAGGGCTTGATCTCAGCTTACCCCAGCAATTCATTGTTGTGTTAACGGCTATATTCGCGTCAGTGGGTGCCGCAGGCATTCCCGAAGCAGGGTTGGTGACGATGACGCTCGTATTCACCGCCGTGGGATTGCCGACTCAATATATTGCGCTGCTAGTGACAGTAGATTGGTTTCTCGATCGCTGCCGCACTGCCATCAACGTCATGGGAGACATGACCGTCAGTTGCTTGTTAGACGGTAAACAACGCCAGTCAGAACCCACAGAAAGCGCTGACTGGGTTCAGTTACCCGACACCGTTCAGTAGGGAAACTATGATGAACCTCCGTCATTCATTTCCAAAATTTCGCCTCCCTCAAACTTATTTGCTTTTAGCAGGAACGCTGCTGGGCTATCTCTGGTTTGTGATCGCGTTAGGAAGCCATTGGCTCGTGCTGATCATCGGCGGCGCGATCGCTCTAGGCATGATCAGCGTTTGGTTTAGATATCTGCACAAAACCATGTTCAAACCGTCAGAAAATTTGCTCGATCGCGCCACCTTTTTAGCGCACTTAGCAACGTTTGATTATCAAGTTGTTTCAGCCCCGATGAAACAGGCTTACGACTGGGCAGAAGCAACCCAGAGATTTGCCACTCAGATTGCCTGCCGAGAGCCGACCTTAATTCCAGAATTGTTGGACGCGCTGCACACCGTTCTCGCGTTGATGCGGCAAGTGGTCGCAGCCCTGCAAGCGGTGGATCAAATCCAATCTGCCACCTATCGTCCTTTAGCCCAACAGCAGTTGCAGGCGACCTGCGATCGCTTGGCGCAAACCCACGACGAATTGCAGCAGTTGCAGGATCAGATTTTGCTGTCTGGCTTTGATCTGACTCGTTCGGAGATTAGTTTGCCAGCAAGTTTGCGGTTAGTGATTGAGACTAACCGGACGGTGTTGCGATCCCCGATCGATAAACATTAATAGGAACAGTAATGAAATTACTTAAAAAACTGCGGATCTGGTTTGGGCTGTGGTTCGTCTGCGGGGTCTGTCTGTCTACACTCTGGGCCTGTGGGGGCATCCCAGCGGTCAACTCCTTTGAAAGCGCCGATCGGGTGCTGCACGCCGATCTGTTGCCCAAAATCAATGTCGAAAAAGCCCCGATCGCCGATGCCGTTGCCCAACGCTATGCCGTCCAAAAAGTCGCAGAACCTTTACCCAAACTGGAAGATTTTCCTGTTTATGGAGCGCAGCCTTCGACCGATTCTAAAACTGCCTACATCGAAATTTTAGGATCGGCTGAAAAATCAAACGGGCAAAAACAAGATGAGCGCTGGCTTGTCAACGTGGCAGAAGCCTTTAACGCCAAACGAGCTACAACCCCCTCTGGGCAGACCATTCAAGTCGGCATTCGCAACGTTCCATCGGGCACGGCGGCTCGACTGCTAGCGGCTCAAGTCGTTCGCCCCACTGGGTTTTCACCCTCTAATCAACTGTGGCTGCAACTTCTGCAACAGCAGGGGTTATCGAGCACGATCGTCACCCCTCGCTTAGTCCACAACTCAGCCGGATTTGTCGTCGCGTCCACCGCTTATCAAACCCTTGCCAAAGATGGAGAGGTGACCTTTGAGCGGCTTTTAGACGCGATCGTATCGGGCAAAATTACGGTTGGCTATCCCAATCCCTACACGAGTTCGGCAGCGCTGAATTTACTCTACAGTCTGTTTTGGCGCAGCGCCGGGCACCAGCAGGATCACAAGCCCCTCACCGTGGCTGAGTTGCAGTCTCCGCAGGTCAATTCGGTGTTTGATGCCTTTCAAAAACAGGTGTTAGTGACGACCACTACCACGCTAGATTTGAAGGAAATCTTCATCCGCGATCGCCAAAAACTGCAAGCCTTTCCCCTCGAATATCAGAGTTATCAAACCCTCAAAAAACTGCCCGGATTTGAGGATGTCGCCTTTGTGCCGTTTGGGGTGCCCCACGACAGTCCGCTAGTCAGCTTTGAGTGGAACAGTCCCCTTCAGCAGGAGGCTCTGAAGCAATTTGCTGACTTTGCAGGATCGGCGGATATGCAAAAACTGGCGATCGCTCAAGGCTTTGCGCCTGCCAACTCGCTCCAAAACCCTGCCCCGCCTCTACCGTCTGGCGAAGTGCTCAAAGCGGCTCAGTCATTTTGGAAACAGCGCAAAGACGGCGGACGCACCGTTTATCTATCTCTCGTGATCGACACGAGTGGCTCAATGGAGGGGCCCCGCATTCAAGCGGTGAAAAGCAGCTTGCAGATTGCGGCTCAATCGATCAATCCCGGCAACTATGTGGGACTGACGACGTTTAGCGATCGGGCTACCGCGATCGTGCCTCTAGCTCCGTTTGACTCCCTCCAACATCAGCGACTTTTGGCCGCCGCCGACCAACTCAGAGCCGATGGCGGCACCGCAATGTATGACGGCATGATTTCTGGCTTGTCTGACTTATTGGATCGCAAAAAAGCCGATCCTAACGGTCGATTTTATCTGATGCTGCTTTCTGATGGCGAAACCAACCAAGGCTTAAAATTTGACCAGGTGAAAGACGTGTTAGCCCACAGCGACGTGCGCTTCTACCCGATCGCCTATGGCGAGGTCAATCAGGCAGAGCTACAGGCGATCGCCCAACTGCGAGAAGCCACCGTCAAATCGGGCAATCCCAAAACGCTGCAAGCTCTGTTTACAGAACTCTTTCAAACCAACCTATAACGGTGTCTTTATGGCTGCCCTCAACCGCTCTTTGCTGCGAATTTTAGGCGCTGGTTGGCTGCTTTTTCTGACAGCAGGATGGGCGATCGCTCAGAGTTTTCCTAGCACCGTGGTGTTAATCGATCGCAGCTATTGCTCTCAAACCCAGTGGCAACAGGTCGCCCAAACCTATGAGCACCACTACCAAACCTCGCGCCTTCAGACGGTGATCCTGTTCAACGATTTGAGTCAAGAGCGGTTGTCGCCTGCGCCCGTGCCCTCGATCGTTCGTGACTTGACCCCCTATGGACGCGCCAACCCCGATCGCCTATCCGAGTTACAGCGACTTTATCCCAAGGCTCTGTTGCTAACCTGCCGCCCTTGATGCGGCTATTTTCGCTCTGGGTGCGCCGAAACTTCTTGCGGAAGCGTCGGCGTTCCTAACTGGTTAATGGTCGCGATCAGGCGATAGAGACGACCCAGATCTTTCTGGTTAAAATTCAGCACCAGCCGAGGCAACTCCAATGTTTCGTCTTGAGCTTCTGGGGGTAGGGCTTTGCTGCGCTCGATCGTCCCTTTCACCAAAATATCGGCAAAACTTTCGTTCAGCAGGGCGACACTTTCATCGGTCAAGTCAGACTTGAGCCGAATGACCAACTGCTCGCCCACATAGCGACTAGAGTGATAGACCTGATAAAAGCTAGAAATCGCGTCACAGGCAACATCCAGATCCTCAGTAATTGTGTACAAGCTGGGATCATCTGGGCTGATCAGCCCCCGCTTCAGCAATTGTTTATCTACATAGTCAGCCCAGTCATGCCAATAGCTGCCGCCCGGCTTGTCAATCAACACCAGCGGCACCGGAGCCGATTTGCCCGTCTGTGTCAGCGTCAAACATTCAAACGCTTCATCTTGGGTGCCAAACCCACCCGGAAACAGCGCTAGAGCATCACTTTCTCTTAAGAAGAATACTTTGCGGGTGAAGAAATACTTAAACGGCACCAGTTTTGGGTCGCCTTCAATAAAGGGATTTGCGCCCTGCTCAAACGGAAGCTGAATATTTAGCCCAAACGATTGATCTGCCCCGGCTCCTTCATTTCCAGCCTGCATGATGCCGCCGCCTGCCCCGGTGATCACCATGTAGCCCTGAGCCGTGACACAACGCGCAAACTCCCGCGCCATCTGATATTCTTCGGTGTCGGGCGAAATTCGAGCCGAACCGAAAATGGCAATTTTGCGAACGTGTCGATAGGGATAAAACGTGGTAAACGCCCGCTCCATGTCTTGCAGAGAGGCATTGAGAATCTTCCAATCCAGCCGATCGATATCATCTCCTGCCATTCGCACAATCAGCGCGAGTGCTTGAGCAATCAAATCTCCGTGTCGCAAGTTGGGCAACTGGTGAAATAAATCATTAACTGTTGTCTGAAGCGACTCTATTGCCTGAACTGTACGATCGGGGGTCATAACACTCCTCCAAACTGGGCTGGGCTATCTATCTTAGCGAGATTTTAGGCAAAGAGAAGATGTATAGACAATAAAAAACGCCTCCCTGCATCAGAGCGGAGGCGTTATTAGCATACTGCTAACGCGTCACTCAAGCCATCCGTCCCCTCTTGTCAAGTGTGCCCACCCTCAAAAGTGAGCGACCAGGAACCCATAAACGGTTGGTGTGGCGATTCGCTTTGCAAAGCTCCGAGGGACGTAACGGAGTTGAATGAAACCTAGAGATGCTTTTCGAGCGTGTTGGAGAGAGTGGTTTTAGGCACAGCACCGACCACCATATCGACGCGCTGCCCTCCCTTAAAAATCATCAATGTTGGAATGCTGCGAATTCCATACTTGCTGGCGACACTGGGATTGTCATCGGTGTTGACCTTAACGACCTTGACCTTGCCCTCAAACTGAATCGCGATTTCATCGACGACGGGTGCCACCATGCGACAGGGGCCGCACCAAGGGGCCCAAAAATCGACTAAAACCGGGACTTCGCTCTCAAGTACTTCCTGATCAAATGTAGAATCTGTAACTTGTGCGGCTGCTGACATGCCTGAAAATCCTTGCCTATACTCGTTCGACGAAATTCTACCATAGCAAAAACGGTAGACTCTCATCGCAGGGCAGACATAATTAGATACAATCTATGGCTCTATTAGGGTGTGAGCATTTTGGGCACTGGGAATTTGCGATCGCGTTTGAGGGGCGATCGGGATCAGCTACCGTCAGATCCGGAAGTCTGAAACCGCCTCCCAAAAAGGAACCGCCTAAACCGAAGTTCAGGCGGAGTGTGGTGTGAGGAGTGAACGGAAACTTACGTCTCCGCTTTTTCTATTGTAGACGACGGATTTGGAATTACCAGAGGTGTCAAAGAGCCTAAGAAACTCTTAAGAATTTGTTCGGACGATCGCCCCTCTAGGCTCTATTTGCCCATGCCCAACTGTTGAGCTTTTTGATAAACCTTGCCTTCGGTCAGCAGCGATGGGGCAATCACCACTTCGACCTGCTGCATTTCTTTGATGTTTTTTGCGCCTAGGGTGCCCATGCTGGTTTGCAGTGACCCCAAAAAGTTGTGGGTGCCGTCATCGAGCTGCGCCGGGCCGCGCAAAATCTGTTGCAGGGTGCCCGTGGTGCCGACTCGAATCCGGGTGCCTCTGGGCAACACGGGGCTAGGCGTTGCCATGCCCCAGTGAAAGCCGCGTCCGGGTGCTTCTTTGGCTCTAGCAAAGGGAGAGCCAATCATCACGCCATCGGCTCCGCAGGCAATGCACTTGCAGATGTCTCCGCCTGTGATCAACCCGCCATCGGCAATGATCGGGACGTAGTTTCCGGTTTCGCGGTGATAGTCATCGCGAGCGGCGGCACAGTCAGCGATCGCCGTTGCCTGGGGCACTCCTACCCCCAACACCCCGCGAGACGTGCAGGCTGCACCGGGGCCAATGCCCACTAGCACCCCGGCTGCCCCTGCTTTCATTAAATTTAACGTGACTTCATAGGTGACGCAGTTGCCTAAAATCACTGGGATCGGCATCTCTTGACAGAATTGCGCCAGATCAAGAGGCGTGATTGAGTCGGGGGCGAGGTGAGCCGTCGAGACGACCGTGGCTTGGACAAAAAACAGATCGGCTCCGGCTTTGGCGACCACTTGACCAAACTGAATGGCTCCCGCAGGAGTCGCGCTAACCGCTGCAATGCCACCCTGTTGCTTAATTTCTTTGACTCGTTTCTCAATCAACTCTGGCTTGATTGGCTCTAAATAGAGTCGCTGCATCAGTGTCACAAAGTCGTCTTTCCCGACGGCGGCGATTTCATCCAGAATCGGATCAGGGTTCTCATAGCGGGTTTGCACGCCTTCGAGGTTAAGAACGCCGATCGCGCCTAGCTCTGACAGCAAGACGGCCATTTTGACATCGACCACCCCATCCATCGCACTGGCCAGAATGGGAATTTCGCGCTCAATGCCGCCGATCGTCCAGCGCGTATCGGCCAATTTTGGATCGAGGGTTCGCTGTCCGGGAGCGAGTGCAATCTCATCAATCCCGTAGGCTCGACGGGCAGTTTTGCCTCTACCAATTTGAATATCCACGCTTCATCTCCCAAGACTCTTTGAAATAGGGTATCAAATTTGCATCGGCAATGGGTTGAAAAGTTCTGTGACCGACGACAGAAAGGGGATTGTAGAGGGTGATTTGGTCTGCCCGATCGCCAGTGACCCTGATAGGATGAAGATAGCTGTAACCAATCGAAATTATGACGCTGGCCAATCTGCGTGACCTTTATCAACAGGTCATTCTAGAACGCTATAAAAAGCCAAAACACCGAGGCGTGACCAACCCTGTGCATCGGTTGCAACGAGGCCATAATCCTTCTTGCGGAGACACGATCGAGCTTACCGTTCAACTCAATGATGCGGGCGACCGCATTGAAGATGTCAAATTTGAGGGGGAAGGGTGCGCGATCGCCATGGCATCGGCTGATCTGATGGCAGAAGCTCTGCGCGGCAAAAGCACCAACGAAGCCCTAGACATGGTGCAGCGCTTTCAGAGCATGATGCAGGGCAATGCCGAGTTTCCGACAGAGCAGCGTAAGCTAAATGTGATGCAGGGCGTGTCTCAGTTCCCAGTTCGCATTAAATGTGCGACGCTAACGTGGCACACGCTAAAAGCCGCTCTCGAATCGTCAACTGAGCCGCAGCCCGTTGGGGTGGTCAGCAACGAATAGCCGCCGTGTCGTTATCCCCTATTTTTTTGCCTCCATGTTTGAACCTGCACAACTTTTAACCGATGCTCAATGGTCAGGAATTCTGACGATCGTGGTGGCTATTCTGGCAGTGCTGGGGTTTGTCTTCAAGTGGGGATTCCGCTTCCGACTGGTGGGCATCACAGGGTTTATGGGGGTTTTGACGGCGGGCATTTTTGCGCTGAGTTTGGCTATCTACACGCGCCCTAATATCCCCGGTGCGCTCCACTATTCCAGAATTTTTGATACGGCTTCTTCGCAGGTTGTGATTGTGGTGCCGCCGACGGTGACTGAGCCACAGGTAGAAGCAACGCTGCGTCAAGCCGCCGTGGATCTTTATTCTCCGGGTCGCATGACTCAGGGTGAGCCTCGCCTGACGATTCGCCTGCGGACTAATGTGCATCCAGCACCCGGCGTTTCTGAGCCGCTCTATCTGGGTGAAATTCAGCGATCGCTAGCGGTTCGTGAAGATGCTGACGAGACCATCCAAATCTATCGCGATAATTTTGCGAGGTTGCCCCGATCGACCGCTAAAGAGAGTCAAAGCTAAATTCGGAGTGAGATTGGGTGATCTCACTCCATCCAGTCGTACTCTACAGAGTGTTCTTTGGGTGGGCGATCGCTGCTTACTTAATAACTTGGTTAATAAACTGTTTAATGCGCTGCTTATATGGCTCTGATAGATGATTGTCGTGTCCTCCTCCTGGAATAATCATTAGCTGCTTAGGTTCAGAAGTCGCCGCATATAAACGTTCTCCCATCTCAACGGGAATTTGAATATCTTCAGTGCCCGTGATGATCAGAACTGGCATTTTAATCGATTTCATCTTTTCTAGTGAGTCAAAGTGCTGGCGCAGCAATAGCTCGATCGGCAGCAACCAATACACCCCAAATCGCTTGGTCATGTCGCGCATACTAGTAAACGAACTCTGCACAATTAACGCGGCTGCTTCGGGATGTTTGGCAGCGAGATCAATCGCGATCGCGCCCCCTACTGAATGCCCGTAGATAACAATTCGATTGGGCAAAATCTTGCGCGTTTGAGTTAAATAATTCCAGGCTGCTTGAGCATCTTCATAGAGTTGAGATTCAGTTGGAAAGGCTCCTTCACTTTGACCAAACCCCCGATAGTCGAACAAGAAAATTGAGTAGCCTAGCTTGTGAAACTGAAGAGCTTGACTAACATTTGCCCCAATGTTGATCGCATTATGATGAAAATAAATCATCACGGGTGCATCGGGCTTTTCAGCCGGAATCCACCAGCCTTGTAATCGTTCGCTTTGCCCGTTTGGTGTTGAAATGGGAATCAAAACGTCTTGATAGTTGAGTTGATATAAAGAGGGCGTATGCTCAAGTTTGTGGGTCGGAAAGAACATGACGCGCTGTTGTTGAAAGTAGAGCGCAACGCAAACCAAACTATAGCCGATCGCAAATCTTTTGAGGAACGATCGCCATCGCTTCTGAGATAATTTAGTGTTGATCATTTAAATTTTGAACTATCGAAAGAACGAATTTCCAAAAACTCGGAGGTTTGAGCCACTCCATACCTCAAACGATGAATTCCGAATTTCCAAAAACTCGGAGAGGTTTGAGCCACTCCATACTTCAAACGATGAATTCTTAGTGAAAACCTCCGAGTTTTGAGTAAGAACGATCGCTGTAAAATCATAACCTTCGTACTCTCTGAAAAAGTCAGAATGAATCTTTATTTAGGGTTAGATTTTGGGACATCGGGAGCACGATCGCTCATCCTCGATCGTGACGGAACCATCCACTTTCAAGCCAGCTATCCCTTTGTAAATCCCTCATCTGGAGCGGCGTTTAGAGAGTGGCAAACCGCTTTAGTGAGTCTGATCGAACAGATTCCTCAGCCGCTACGATCGCTGATCGGCGCGATCGCTATTGATGGCACCTCCTCCACCGTGCTGCTTTGCAATGCAGATGGACACCCCATTGCCGAACCGATTCTCTATAACGACGCTCGTGCCATTGACGTGTTGGATCACGTTAGAGCGATCGCGCCCCCCAACCACACCGTGTTAAGCGCAACTTCTAGCTTTGCCAAACTGATTTGGTCGAGTCAACAGCCTAATTTTTTGTCAGGACGCTATTTTTTGCATCAAGCTGACTGGCTGGCGTTTTTGCTGCATGGGCAGTTGGGCATCAGCGATTATCACAACAGTTTGAAGCTGGGCTATGACGTTGAGCAACTTTGCTATCCTGACTGGATCGAGACACTGCCGTTTCGAGAATTATTGCCCCGCGTTCTGGCACCGGGGACGGCGATCGCTGAAGTTGATGCCACGATCGCCGATCGTCTGAAACTGTCCCACCACTGCATCGTTTGCGCGGGCACCACAGACAGCATTGCCGCATTTCTAGCCAGTGGCGCTAAAATCCCCGGTGAAGCCGTCACCTCTCTAGGATCTACGCTGGTGCTGAAGTTGGTTAGCCAAACTCGCGTCGAAGACAGCCGCTATGGAATTTATAGTCACCGATTGGGAGATTTATGGCTAGTCGGCGGCGCATCTAACACAGGTGGAGCCGTGCTGCGGCATTTTTTTAGTGATGCAGAATTGGCAGATCTCAGTCAACAAATTCCCGTCCATCAAGAGAGCTTATTAGACTATTATCCGCTGCTCAAACCGGGCGATCGCTTTCCCATTAACGATCCCCATTTGCTGCCCCGGTTAGACCCCCGCCCTGACGATCGCCGAGAGTTCTTACATGGGTTGTTAGAAAGCATCGCTCGGCTTGAAGCGGAAGGCTATCGCCTGCTACAATCCTCTGGCGCGAATAAATTAGAGCGCGTCTATACTGCCGGGGGAGGGGCCGTCAATCAACCCTGGTGCACGATCCGAGAACGTCACCTTAAGGTTCAGGTGCAGCGATCGCGGCAGACCGAGGCAGCTTATGGAGCCGCTCAGTTGGCGATGTCGTGACCTGATTTTTGATGCCCAACGGGTGCCCGCGATCGGCTGCGGTGGAGTTTGTTTGCCAATAGAGAGTTCATTTTCACAGTGGGAATACTGAAATCAGGCGAGGAGCCTTTCTGTTTAATCGCGTTTTTAGCATGTGGCGAAAGCTAACTAATCTTATTCAAAGTTTGAAGACTTACGGAGATCTGAGTCCTGATCTACGACTTAGGTGCCGTATCAATCAGGCTTTGCGCGATCGTCCTCACCACTCACCAGAGCGATGGCATCAGACCTTTTGGCGACCCCTAAATGTGTCTAGCGAGGTGGCAGAATTTGTCTATCAGCAGATGGAATCCTACTCTGGTTTGACGTTTGCCCAGGTGGTGCCCAGCGATCGCTTGACTGAAGATCTCAGCTTGTCGCTCGTGTGCTGGTTTGACTGGGAATCAACCCTCTGTGATGATTTCTACGATCGCTTTGGGGTTGATATCGGTGACAGCCTGAGTCTAGGAAACCTGACGACGATTCAAGAATTTGTCGTGTTTCTCAATCAACAATCGCTCCTGGTAAACTACCCTTAAAAAGAGTGGTTAGTGGTGGTGGCAAATGGATAAGCCATTGGATGTTGAACAATCTCAAACGGTTGCCAAACAGATCAAAAGCAAAGGAAAAGCCAGGTTTGAAAATGCCCACAGAGCGGCTCTCGTCACCGATGATGTGACCTATGTTCAAGGGTTTTTGGTCTACGAGGGTGCGCCGTTTGCGCCGATCGAGCATAGTTGGCTAGAAGGGAGCGATCGCTTGATCGACCCAAATTTTCCTCATCTCAATCGCAGCGCTGACCAGCTTTTTTACTTTCCGGCTCATCGGCTCACCCCCAAGCAGCTTAAAAAAGCGATCGAAGACGCTCAAGAAGACTATCCCGAAGATGACCCGTTGCCCATCTACGGCAAAGCTCCTTATGGATATTATGGCGACGTGATGCTGGGCGGAGACGACTATGTAAAAGCGCACCAAGCCGCCGAAGCCAAGTGTAAAGAACTCAACAAACCAAAATCGAAAAATGGTCTCAGTCACGAGACCTAACCTGCTGACTCAAGCTGTGAGGCAGGTGAGGACGATCGCCCACCTGCCTCAAGACCATCATCGTCTAGGCCGGGTTAGCATGGATGTTGGCAGATCCGTTAATGGTTCTGAGACCCCTCAACGTGATTGGTGACCGTCAATGTGTTGCCCTCTCTCCGATTCTTAACCTGCTGAGAAGCACCGCTCACTACCACAATGTTCAACGCTACCGAACTTTTTATCAATGCTTTTGTTGCCCAGATCCAAGAAGGCTATCACCGCACCTATGGCAGCCTAAAAGCTAGCTATGCTGATATTTTGGGCTGGGCTGGCAGCATGGCATTAGAAAATATTGCCAACAGCGATGCCCTTTATCATGATGTAGAGCACACCATTCTAGTCACGTTAGTCGGGCAAGAAATCCTGCGCGGCAGACACATTCGAGATGGTGGGGTTTCGTGCGAAGACTGGCTGCACTGCATCATCTCGCTAAACTGTCATGACATTGGCTATGTCAAAGGGGTGTGTCGCGACGATCGTCACGGCTTCTATGCCACGGGCGTGGGTGACACCATGGTTGAACTGCCCTCTAGCGCGAGCGATGCTAGTCTCACGCCCTATCACGTCGATCGGGGCAAGCTGTTTGTCGAAGAGCGATTTGGGGGGCATAAGCTGATCGATGCTGAGATCATCAAGCGCAATATTGAATTGACGCGCTTTCCGGTGCCCACGGCTGAAGACCACCGAGACACCATTCACTATCCAGGATTGGTGCGGGCGGCTGATCTGATTGGTCAACTGAGTGACCCGCGCTACTTAAAGAAAATTAATGCGCTGTTCTATGAGTTTGAAGAGACGGGCGTTAATAAGGCGCTGGGCTATGACCATCCGGGCGAGTTGCGAAAAAACTATCCCAAGTTTTTCTGGCATGGGGTTCACCCTTATATTCAAGATGCGTTGCGCTATTTGAATCTGACCCAGCAAGGGCAGCAAATTGTGGCAAATCTCTACGCCAATGTGTTTGTCGTAGAACACGAATAGAGCCGCGAATTAGATCCCGTTAGTCCCAGTATGCTGTCCCTACCCCGGACAAATAAATTCCTCACTCCACTCGCTGCAAAGGCGTTAATCTCGGATCGATAATTCGTCGTCCGATGTCAGGAAATTTAACGGCTAAACAGATTTTGTTGCCCGAATCGAAAACGTGAGTCACTTCACCGACCCCAAATCGTTTATCTACCACCAGTTCACCAACACTCCAATCGGTTTCGACGCTGCTTTGAGGCTGCGATCGCTCTGGTTTAGCCACAGGTGATTTAGTCGCTCTAACCGTAGTGGTGATGTTTGACTCCATCAGATCGTTGGGCATCTCTTTCAAGAATGCCGACGGTTGGGCCATTTCCCGATTTCCATATAAGCGCCGCTCTCGCGCATAGGAGATAAACAATCGCTCTTGAGCGCGGGTGATGCCCACATAGCAGAGCCGACGTTCTTCTTCGATCGCAGCGGGATCATCTAGCGATCGGAAGCTCGGAAACAGCCCTTGCTCTAACCCCACCAAAAACACGACTGGAAATTCTAGCCCTTTAGAGGCGTGGAGCGTCATCAGAGAAACTTTGGTAGCTTCTTCGTCTTTGTCGTCTAAATCAGAAGCGAGAGATGCCCCGGCGAGAAAGGCAATCAGGCTCGTGTCTTCGTTTTCTTCCTCAAATTGCAGAACGGCGTTGTAGAGTTCCTGCACGTTTTGAAAGCGTTCTTCGGCCTCATCGGTGCCCTGCGATTTGAGGTCGGTTAAGTAGCCCGACTCTTCTAAAATGCCTTGCACTAGCTCAGAGGCAGACACCGCATCCATCTGCGATCGCCACTTTTTAATCATCTGGGCAAAGCTAATCACCCCTTTTGAACTGCGACCCGCTAAACTTTTAACCGAGGTTTCATCACTCAAAATCTCCCAGAGCGGAATGCCCAACTCAACCGAGGCTTTTTGCAAGGAATCGATCGTGGTCTTGCCGACTCCGCGACGGGGAGCATTAATCACCCGCAGCAAACTCAGGGTGTCGGATGGGTTGGCGATCGCTCTCAGATAGCCCAAGACATCTTTGATTTCTTTACGATCGTAGAACCGCAAACCGCCCACCACTTTATAGGGCACCCCCCAGCGCACGAGGGATTCTTCAAAGGCACGAGATTGGGCATTAGTTCGATAGAGAATAGCGAACTTGCCCCAGTGCAGTTCAGCATTCAGGTGCTGCAAGGTGCGAATCTGCTGCACCACAAACTCAGCTTCGGCAATCTCATCATCGGCGCGATGGCAGAAGACGGGTGCTCCTTCGCCACGGGTGGGTTTGAGAATTTTATCAATCCGCTCGGTGTTGTTTTCGATCAGATGATTGGCGAGTTGCAAAATGTTTTCGGTCGATCGATAGTTCTCTTCGAGCTTCACCATGGTGCGGGTGTCATCGTCGGGCAGACTGTCGCCAAAGTCTTGCTGAAAGCCCATGAGAATCTTGAAATCCGCCATCCGAAATGAGTAGATTGACTGATCGGCATCGCCCACGACAAAGACCGATCGATAGTCCCATTCGTCAAACAACTCGGCTGATTCACCATTGGTGACCAACATTCGCAGCAGGTCATATTGAGTGCGGTTGGTGTCTTGATATTCGTCTACTAAGATGTGACGAAAGCGTTTGTGCCAGTAGGCTCGAATCTGTTCATTTTGACGAAATAGCTGCACGGGCAACCAGATTAAATCATCAAAGTCTACGGCATTATTTTCGGCTAATTTATCTTGATAAAGACTGTAGACATTGGCAATTACTCGGCCTCTAAAGTTTGGCTGTTCTTGTTCTAACTCTCGTGGCGACCAGCCTTTATTTTTAGCGTTGCTAATCGCATAACGAACCGATCGCGGCTCAAACTTTTTGTCGTCTAAATTGAGTTGATTGATAATGATGTTTTTGACTAAACTTTGAGCATCTGACTCATCAAAAATCGAGAAATTTTTTGTCCATTTGCGCCCCTTCTCATCCTGAAACTTCTCAATATCAAACCGCAAAATTCGACAGCAAAGGGCATGAAAGGTGCCAATCCACAGATCTTTGATGATGGTTTTATAAACCTTCGATCGGATGCTGGTTTGCTGTTGATTGGACAACTCGGATAGGGGTTTGCCAAACTCGCTGTGAGCCTGACGATCGGCAAACAGTTTCTCGATCCGCTCTTTCATTTCTTTGGCGGCTTTGTTGGTAAACGTCACCGCCAAAATGCTTTCTGGATCAACCCGATGGGTGAGCACCAGGTTGGCGATCCGATAGGTGAGCGCGCGGGTTTTGCCAGAGCCTGCGCCCGCAATCACTAAGAGCGGGCCACAAAAATGCTCGACCGCTTGCCGTTGCGAAGCGTTGAGGTGGCTAAGAAATTCGGTGCTTTGCGTCATGGCTGGCGGAGGGTGGGACAGAAAAGCGCCTCCATGACCAGGTTATCGTATCTGGAGGAGAAGATTAAGGACTCAACAGGATATCGCTTTGTCAAGTATTTATCTTAAAATTCATTCTGGACTTAAGTATCTACTTAAGAACCGTTTAGAGCTAGGAGTCGCTCTGCCCACAAAGAAAGCTAAATTTCCGACAAAACTAGCTACTTTCAACACAGGAACACGAACTTAGAACAACAAAGTCTAAGTCTCAGTGACGATTTAATCAAAACTAAAGTTCCCGCGTTTCAGTCCATCAAATCTTTAGTATTTTTTCTTACATCGGTCTCTTGGCGGCGGTTAGAAGACTCAATCTTGATGACACCAGCCTCCATGGATGGGAGCATTCTTTTTAGTTGATCGGAAACGTTGTCGATTTTTTTAAGGCAAATATAAATTTATTATAAACACTTAAAAATTATCACAAACTTACCGTATTATTCTGTTCAGGCTATTAATTGGGGCAGAGAAATATTGGTCGGTCAGTCTTTTTATAAAGCAAAGATTTGATTTCCCCTATTAACTGACCGATCGAGCGGCGTGCATCTACTGAGACGATAAAAATTAATGTGGTGATGTTTTTGATGAATTTCCCGACAAAACCGTTGGGGAGTGGACTCCTGCGTCTTCTATTAGTGCTCCTGGTGACAGGAGGCTTTAATAATCGGATTTTGCCTGCAAATAGCCAGACCGCGATCGAGGTGGTCAACACGGCGGCTGGCAATTTTCGTCCTGCGGCTGATCCCGCTACGCCTGTTCAGGGTGCCACTTCCAACCCAACTTCTGTGACCGCCACGGTGGCAGGTCGCCCCGGTTTAGAACTTGTAAAAACGGGCGATCGGGCCGCCGCCGAACCCGGCGACACCATTATCTATCGCCTCGTGATCCGCAATTCAGGCTCTGCTTCGGCAAGCAATATCACGGTGCGAGACACGCTTCCCCTCGGTCTGCAATACATTTCAAAGTCACAAAAAGCTTCCTTGACGACCGGAGGCACCACGACCGATGTCAGCAGCAGCCTGGCCCAGCCCACGGTCGCTCGATCGGTGATCACCTTCAGCTTCTCTGGCACCCTCGCCCCCCAACAAACGCTCACCCTCGTCTACGCCGCCGTCCTGTCCCCTGACGCAATTCGTGGCACGGGTCGCAACCTGGCCGTCGCCCAAGCAACCAGCCCCCTGGGATTACTGACCAGCAACACAGCCAGCCACCTGCTGCGAATTCGTAACGGCATCTTGTCAGACTGTGGCACCATCATCGGTCGTGTGTTCGTCGATAAAAACTTTGACGGCGAACAGCAGCCCGGAGAACCGGGCGTTCCCAATGCTGTGATCTATATGGATGATGGCAACCGCATCACCACCGATGCTAACGGCTTATTCTCGCTTCAGTTTGTGATCGCAGGCTACCGAAATGGCACCCTCGACTTGACGAGCCTGCCCGGATACACCCTGGCCCCCAACCGCTATCGCATTGAAAACAACAGTCAATCACGCTTGGTCAAAGTCGCGCCCAGCGGGTTAGTCAGAATGAATTTTGCAGTGACACCAACCTTTGGGGAGGGGCGGCGCAAGTAATGCAACATCTCTCATCATTTAAGTTCGGGCTGAGTTTAATGACCTCTGCCTTTGGAGTGATTACGATCGCGTCAGCCAGTCGAGCCGTTGAGTTACCGTCTTTTCCTCAAGCGTCAGCAGGTCTGAGCACCACAGGCAACCTAGAACCCGTATTTCAAGCCGCTCCGCTCCCCAATTCTTCAGGGCTGGCGGCGACCCTGACGCTGAATCGGGTGCAGCCAGTTGTTGCTAACCCAACTAAAGCTCAAACGGCTCAGGTTCCAGAGCCGACGCAGCGAGAGCAAGCGCCGAGTCCGCAAGATGTCGCCCCGATCGCGCCTCCTGCGGCTCCGCAAGATCCGGCTACTCCTACACCCGGCGGAATAGTAGCGCCGATCGCTAGTCCGGTCAAGGCGGTGATCGTGCGGGTCGAACTCGTTCCCGCTTCGGCATCGCGCATTCCTGCTGACGGTCGCTCAACCGTCACCCTTTCGGGACAGATTGTGGACGAAAAAGGCGTTCCCATCAACGCAGATGCAACGGTGACGCTGACCAGCAGCGCCGGGAAGTTTATTGGCGCAGATGCGGACACTGACCGGGCAGGCTTTCAAGTTATCGCTCGTCAAGGTCGGTTTTCGGTTGAGTTGCAGTCCACGCTAGAGCCAAAAAAGGTGCGAGTGCGGGCAGCGATCGACGAGCCGAAAAAAGATCTGAAGCTGACAGAGCCTCCCTTCGCGTTTCCGACAACGCTGCCAGGGCAACCGGATTCTGACTATCTAGAAGCTTACACCGACGTTGAATTCATCACCAATCTGCGGCCGTCGCTGGTCTCCGGGGCGATCAACCTTCGCATCGGCGCAGGCGGAACGGATTTCTATAGCCGCTACCGAGACTTCTTGCCCGAAGGCGTAGGCGGTGCTCGTTTTGATGTCAGCACCTCTCTTTTTGCCACGGGCAAAGTGGGCAACTGGCTGTTGACGGGGGCGTTTAACAACCAGCGGCCCTTAAATGAGACTTGCGACGGCACGACGCGGCTGTTTCGAGATCTTCAGTTCTGCGATCAGAGCTATCCGACCTATGGCGATAGCTCAACGGTTGATTATCTAACGCCTTCGATCGATAGTGTCTATCTCAAACTTGAGCAGACTTCCCCCTCAGGCGGACACAACTACGCCATGTGGGGCGACTATCGCACCGAAGAGTTTGCCACCGCGTCGCAATATTTCACCGCCACGACTCGCCAACTGCACGGCTTCAAAGCCAATTACAACTTTGGCAATCTGCAAGCGACGGCCGCTTACGGCAACAATTTGGACGGGTTTCAGCGCGACACGATCGCCGCTAACGGCACGAGTGGCTACTATTTCTTGTCGCGGCGCTTGGTGATTGGCGGCAGTGAAAACGTGTTTATCGAGACGGAGGAAATCAACCGTCCGGGTAGCGTGGTAGAGCGGGTGGCTGCTTATCGCGGTCAGGACTATGAGATTGACTACGATCGGGGCACGATTATTTTCCGCCGACCCGTGCAGGCGACTGAGTTTGACCTGTTTGGGCGGGTGCTGGTGCGACGCATCGTCGTCACTTATGAATATGACGGCGCAGGCACGGGCGGCACTAATCTTTATGCAGGGCGACTGCAATATAACTTCTCTCGCGAAACCAAGCGAGAAAGCTGGGCAGGGTTGAGCTATCTGCGCGAAGACCGGGGCAGCCAAGACTTTGAGCTTTTTGGAGCCGATGCGCTGTTCTCGTTTGGCAAAGATGGGCAGATTGTGGCGGAATATGCCCGATCGAACAATGCCAATCCCTTCTCAGATAAGGTGTCGGGTTCGGCTTATCGAATTGAGGCCAAAGCCACGCTGACTCCGGGCTTGTTGACTCGCGCCTATTATCGCTCGACAGATGAAAATTTCTCTAACAATGCCACCTTTAGCTTTACGCCGGGGCAAACCCGCTATGGCGCAAACGTCGCAGCCAAGGTAGGAGAAAACACTCAGGTTCGGGCCCAGGTCGATCGGGAAATAAATTTCGGATTTGCCTCGACGGCCACGATCGGGTTAGTCGATTTATTCGACCTGAGCAGCAATGTTTTTTGCACAACTCCCGGTTTGTCACAGTGCGGACAGGAGCCGCTGCGGGCGGGTCGTGTTGACAACAGCTTGACCACCATCAGCGCGGGCGTTGAGCAAAAATTTGGCATCGTCACCGCCAGTTTAGATTGGGTCAACCGCAGCCGCGAAGATCGCGTTACCAACAATCTCAACGACGACAGCAACCAACTGGTTTCGCGGCTATCGGTGCCGTTTAACGATCGCCTCACCTTCCGTGCTCAAAACGAACTTAGTTTGGGCACTAATGATTCGCTCTATCCCGATCGCACCACCCTGGGACTGGACTGGAAGGTCTATCCCGGCGTGACGATGCGACTGGCGCAGCAGTTTCTCTCTGGCGGGCAGTCGTCTAGCAACTCGATCACCAGTTTAGAAACCCTCGTCGATCAGCGGTTGAGCGATGACACCTCCCTCACCGGGCGCTATGCCGTGCTGTCTGGGGTGAATGGTGGCGTGACAGGGCAGGGCGCGATCGGGCTAAATCACCGCATTGTGCTGTCTCCCGGCTTGAGAATTAACCTCGGCTATGAGCGCATTTTTGGAGACATCTTCGCCTACACCGCCGCAGGTCAGCAGTTTGCTCAACCCTACGCGGTCGGGCAAAGTTCTGCCTCGCTGGGGGTCAACTCTGGCGACAGCTACAGCGTCGGAGTTGATTACACCGACAACCCGGACTTTAAGGCCAGTGCGCGGTTTGAGCGTCGCAACTCTGATATCGGCAACAACACGGTTTGGTCAGCCGGAGCAGCCGGAAAAATCTCTCCAGCCATCACTGCCTTGGTGCGCTTCCAGCAAGCCAACGCCTCTAACCAATTGCTGACGGGCTTGGGCGACACCTCTAACATCAAGGTCGGCTTGGCCTATCGCGACCCCAACAGCGATAAGTTCAATATGCTGTTTCGCTATGAATATCGGCAAAACCCTGGGGTGACTCCGACGACGCTGTTGTTTGGCAGTGGCACTGGCTCAAAAGTGCATCTCGCCTCTTTAGAAGCGATTTATGCCCCCAACTTCCGATGGGAGTTCTTTGGCAAATACGCCCTACGCAACACACAATCCTTTTCAGCACGGGATCTCGTCGGCACCAACTTCATCTCGTTAACTCAGCTACGCGCCACCTATCGACTGGGCTATAACTGGGATTTGGGCGGCGAAGTGCGGTGGATCGGCCAGTCCATCACGGGCTTTAACGAAGTCGGATTTTTGCTCGAAGCGGGCTATTATCTCACGCCTAACTTGAGGGTTGCAGGCGGCTATAGCTTTGGAAACATCAACAACGATCGCGACTTCAACGGCAGCCGATCGCAGGGGGGCTTCTACGCCACTCTCTCCTTTAAGGTGAACGAACTCTTTAATGGGTTTGGCTTGCAAAAAGTTGCGCCGCCGCAGCAGCAGGAGTCACAGATTAAACCAACCGCAGCAGCGCCACCGACAACACAGTCACCAACGCCAGGAACTCAATCCTCAGCAACGCAGCCACCAACGTCTGTGTTTCAGCCTTTTTCAACGCAATCGCAATTACCTGCTGGACAAACGCCGACTGCAAACGTGGTTGTGGGAGAAGGACAATGATAAGCAATCGAAGACAGAAAAAAGAGACCAGGGTGATGGGTAAACCAAGACTCCTTGCCCTGCTGTTGTTAACCCTAATGGGAGGGCTGCCGACAGCGCCGATCCTAGCCCAAGGCACCCCCCTACCACGGCTGCGAGTGGTGGTCAATAGTGATCAAGACAGCGTTCAGGCTGATGGTGGGCTAACCCTACGAGAAGCGATCGAGCTAGTCAACGGCACTTTATCCCCCGATCGGCTCAGCGCGGCAGAAAAATCTCAAGTCTCGACGGCACCGGGAGCGACCTCAGAAATCACCTTTCAGCTACCGATCGGGCAAACGGTGATTCGAGTGTCTAAGCTGCTGCCCGATCTGGCTGTTCCAGTGGTGATCGACGGTACGACGCAGATGGGCTATGCCGCCAACACTCCGGCGATCGCCGAGTTGCCCCTAGCGGCCCCGATCGTCGAACTCACAGTTAGTCAAGGCGCGTTTGTGCCGCGTGGTTTGTCGGTTGTGGCTGATCACGTCACAATTCGCGGCTTAAGCATTTATGGCTTCACAGACAACCACGACGACACCGAGAGAACGCCCCCGGCGGACATTTTCATCGCCCATCGGCTCCCCCCGCCTGATGTCAGCAAGCAAAAAACCCCAGCCAATTTCTCGGCCTTCTATCCCGATGACGTGCCACCTAAAAATGTTCTGATTGAGAACAATTGGTTGGGCATTCGTCCTGATCAGAGTGTTCCGCCAACTACTTCAGCCTTTGGCGTGTCGGTGTTTAACAGCACAGGCACCACCATTCGCCGTAACTGGATCGCCAATCACGATGGCAGCGCGGTGATTACCTCGGTGCGGGCAGATAACTTAATCGTGAGTGAGAATGCGATCGTCGGCAACGGCATCGCCGGAATGCCAGACGGGATTCGGCTTGAGGGCAACATCGACAAAGCCCAAGTCACCGGAAACCTAATTTGCGGCAACGATGGCGCAGGGGTTTACCTGTTTAAGCCTGAAGGCGCAGCGCAGATTCGCGATAACCAGATCACCTACAACGGTCGGCGCTATCGACGCGCTGCCATTTATTTGATGGGCAATGACCATCAGGTGACAGGCAACACGATCGCTAACCAAGCCGGCCCCGGCGTAGTTGTCGCGTCCTTTCCGCGCAGCAGTCGCAATGTGATTGAAAGCAACCGCTTCTCAAGACTTGAAGGACTCAGCATCGATTTAGTCACGCAAGATAATGTCAGCGTCCACGACTATCAGCGCGGCGATGGCATTAATCCCAAACGCAACTCGCCCAACCGTCGCAAAGACACGGCCAACGCGGCAATCAACGCCCCCGAATTTGCGTCTAGAGAGTTCATGCTGTCGGGCAATCAGGCTCAACTGACGGGGAAAGCTGATCCCGGCTCCCAGGTTCAGATCTATCGCGTCAGTGGTGAAGACTCGGCCGGCCCATTAGGTGACCCGATTGGATCAATTCCGGTCGATAGTCAGGGACAGTTCACCTTTATGGCAACTGCCCTGAAGTCAGGAGAACGGGTTAGCGCGATCGCCACCGATCCAACCTATGGCACCTCAGAACCCGCGATCAATGCCCTAGTCAGAACGGCAGACAGTTCAGCAACCTCCTCCAGCAGAATTCCGTTACTCACGGTTCCACGCTGCACGAATCCGCCGATCGCCCAAGCGCCTCCTGTTCCAGAGGTGCCGCCGACCACCCCAATCGTGCTCAAAACGCCCAAAAACGTCCACTTTGCGCTGGATAAAGACTTCATCAGCCCCACCAGTGCCAAAGTGCTCGATCGCATTGCTCAAGTCCTGTTAGAAAACCCCAACATTATTGTGGAACTTCAAGGACACACCGATCCCCGCGCCAGTGATGCCTACAACCTCGATTTAGGCAAGCGACGGGCTATCTCAGCCCGCAACTACTTAATCCGCAAAGGCGTTGATCCATCTCGCATGACCCTCCGATCGTTTGGAGAACGGCAACTCATCTCTGAGGGAGACACCCGCTTAGATTTTGCCCGCGATCGGCGCGTCGAACTGATCTACAAAGATGCCAGAAACATTGAAGTGACCGTCCAAGAAGAAGACCTGCAACTAGAACCCGCAGGAGGTATGAGATAGTGCGAACATCTGCTTCTACAAATTTAACCAGCCGTTTCTCTAAACTCTGGTGCCTACTGGCTGGCAGCACCCTGGCAATCTTGCTGTGCCCTCCTAGCCCGGTTAAAGCTCAAACCATTCTTCCATCCGTTCCAGGACTCAACTTTCAGACCAGTGGGCCCGCTCGCAATGCAGGAGTGGGAGACTGGTACACCACCAATCAGCCGGGCAAAGCTGGGGGCTATCAACGCCACCAATTTTTCATCAACCTTACCCAAGCAGATATCACCAGTGCTGGCGGCAGCGTCATCATCTCGATCATCGATGCTGGCAGCAATGGGCCGCGAGATGAGGTGGACAACAACGCCAACCTAATCGGCGCTGGAGGCGCTAACCCTGACCCAACCCGCTTTCAGCTTCTCGGCCCAACCGGAGCGGTGATTAGCAGTCAAACCCCTCCTGCTTCCACCACGATCGGGGTTTCGTCAGATATCACCTTTCCGGCAATCACTGCGCCTGGGGTTTATATCATCACGAGTGAAACAGGCGCAGGCCCAATTTCGGGCGACACGACTCCTAGCCTCAACGACGACGATAACGGGTTCCAAATCTCGATTTCAGGGGTGTCTAACCTGCTGATTGGGCAACTTTTGGGCACCTTTCAGCAAGACACTGGGGGAAACCTCACCGTTCCGTTTTATGCGCTAGTTCCTCCGGGCACTACCAATCTGTTTCTTCGCAACTTCGATTTGGACAACAGCGGAACTGTCTCCTACACCAGTCCAACGGGGGCTGTCATCGCGGGAACTGGCTCAGACAACGCGATTTGGAACAACCGGGGCGATCTCAACAATGGGGGTGATATCGTCCCCGTCAACGGTCTGGCGAATGCCGGGATCTGGACAATAACGCTGAGTAACTACACCCCCAACAACCAAGCGCTGCTGCAAGCCAACCTCGGCACCGCACCGGGAAATCCCATTCCTTTGTTTGATCGTCAGCCCACCAGAGCCGGAAACTTCACGATTACCCCCGATACAACGCGGGCAACCGAGGTTGGCACGGCGGTCGATCATCCCTTTACCGTCACCAACAACTTTTTTACCACCGATCTGATCAATCTCTCGCTCACAGGCACAAACGGCAACTACACCGCAGTTTTGCTCACTGCTGCCGGCAACCCTCTACCTGACACGGATGGCAACGGCATACCCGACACCGGAGTTCTGGCAGCCGGGCAGACGGGCAGCTTTATTTTGCGGGTGACCCCCAATGCAGGAGTGCCGCCCCAAGATGTGACGCAAATTAATGCAACTTCTTTTCTAGATACTAATATTCGGCGACAGTCTGGTTCTCCAGCACCCACGCCGCAGATTGTGACCAAAACTACCACCATCGCCCTAGGGTCGGGCACGATCGGGGATACGGTGTTCAACGATCCGAACGGCAACGGCACCCAAGAGGCGGGTGAAACCGGAGTTGCAGGGGTGACTCTAACGCTTTCGGGTCGAGACACCAACAACACCCCGGTCAACCAAACCGTGGTCACGAATGCTTCTGGGAACTACCAGTTTGCCACGCTCTCGCCGGGAACCTACACGGTGACAGCCACGCCGCCGCTGGGCTTTATTGCCACTAACCCCAATCCCCAAACGGTGACGCTGACTGCGGGGCAGAGCATCCAGACGGTCGATTTTGGGATTCGGCAGAGTCCTGGCGCGATCGGGGACACAGTGTTCAACGATCTCAACGGCAATGGCACCCAAGATCCCGGAGAAGTCGGCATCGCTGGAGCCACCGTGACCCTAAGAGACTCAGCCGGAGCCGTTGTGGGAACGCTGGTAACCGATGCCAATGGCAACTACCAGTTCACCAATGTGCCACCGGGCAACAACTATACGGTCACCGTCACGCCGCCTGCTGGGTTCTCAAATACGACCCCCTTGGTGCAGACGATCGCCACCTTAAATCCCGGTCAAAATGTGCCGACCGCTGACTTTGGGTTTAGGCAACTTCCTGGCACGATCGGAGATTTTGTCTTCAACGATGTCAACAATAACGGCGTTCAAGATCCCGGTGAAACGACGGGAGCGGCCGGAATCACGCTGACCCTGCGGAACCAGGCCGGAGCCGTCGTCGCCACCACGACCACCAATGCCGCCGGGAACTACCAGTTCACCAATGTCACGCCTGGTAGCTACACCATCACCGCCGCTGCCCCCGTTGGGTCTACAATCACTACGCCCACGCCCATTGCAGTCACTCTCGGCTCTGGACAAACCATCGACACCGCAGATTTTGGGGTGTTTGCTCAAACGGGAACCTTGGGCGATCGGGTCTTTAACGACTTTGACGGCAACGGCCTGCAAAACGGCTTAGAACCCGGTCTAGCAGGAGTCACTGTCACCCTAACAGGCACAGACAGTGGCGGCAATCCCGTTAACCGCACTACTACCACCAGCGCGACGGGAACCTATAGCTTCACGGGGCTGCTTGCGGCCAACCCTGCGGGATACACGGTGACGATTAGCAACCTCGCGGCTGGCTTCTCGCCGACCACTCCGACGGGGGCACCGAGCCTGAGTCAAACCGTGGCGTTTCCGGCAGGGGCCAACCTGGACACCGTAGACTTTGGAGTCAGACAACCGCCGATCACGATCGGCACGCTTGTTTTCCGAGATGACGTAGGGAACGGCGACCCAACCGGAAAACCGGGCATTCCAAATGTCACCGTCTCGCTCCGCGATCCCGCCGGAAACACCATCGCGACGACGACCACGAATGCAGCAGGTAACTTCCTGTTCACCAACGTGCCTCCCGGCATCACGTACGCCATCGTGGTCACCCCTCCCGCAGGGTTTACGACCACCACGTCCAACCCCCAGGGAATTCCGGCGGCCCAAGCGCCCCCAGGCGGATCGATCAACCGATCCTTTGGTCTGCAAATAGCTCCTGGCACGATCGGGACTTTGGTCTTCAATGACCTCAACGGCAATGGGATTGCTGACCCAGGTGATCCTGGCATTGGGGGGGCAACCGTGACGTTGAGAAACGCGGCCGGAGTCGTTGTCGGAACCACCATCACGGATGCCAATGGTAACTACAGCTTCCTCAATGTGCCCCCTGGAAATTACACCGTGACGGTTACCCCACCGGGAGGGGCCAATGCAACTACGCCCGTCACCCTGCCAGTAACGCTAGGCGCACGGCAATCGATCTTGACGGCGAACTTTGGCTTGAGGATCGGCGGTCAAGGGCTGCGGCTGGTGAAGCGAATTACCAACGTGACTCGCGGCGGTGCGACCGTTTCGGGGTTTGACTTTAATGCCATTCAAGATGACCCTTCAACGCTGAACGACAACGCCCCTGGTTGGTCACAAATTCCGCTTCAAGGGCAAATTAGAGTCGCGGGCGGCTCCCAAATTCGCACCGGAGACGAGGTGACCTACACGGTCTACTTCCTGTCCGATGGGGCGACTCCTGCCTTTGCCACAAACCTCTGCGACCAGATTCCGACGGGCACCACTTTGATTGGCAACACGGTGCAGATTCAGCAAAACGCCACTGCCCCCGTATCAGGAGGCACGGTGTTCTCGCCCTTAGCGCCTCTCCCTGCCGGAAACGCCTGCCCAGATCAGACGAATCCTAATGGGTCTGTGATTTTTGGGCTGGGAGACCTTCCCAATACGCCGGGCAGCAACTTTGGTTTTGTGCGCTTCCGCGTCAGAATCAATTAGTGGGGATCTAGAATGATGCCGCGATCGGGCCACACTCTCTGACCCGACTCTGCGGCATCAACCTATTTTCTGCTGGTTGCCAAACTTCCCACGTGAGTTGTGCGATCGCTCGGCTCCAGTCTGCTCCTAGGGGAGCGATCGGGTTGGCATTTCGGCTCCGCGTCAAAATTGATCTAAGACTGCCGCCAGCGTGATCTATGTATCGCTATCTACTCTTCTATAAGCCCTTTGACGTTCTCAGCCAGTTTACTGACCCCAGTCAGTCGCGGCGACAAACGCTAAAAGACTATGTTCTCGTGCCACTGGTTTATCCCGTGGGTCGGCTCGATCACGACAGTGAGGGGCTGATGCTGCTGACCAATCACGGCGCGCTCCAGCATCGGTTGAGTGATCCTAAGTTTCAGCACCCTCGAACCTACTGGGTGCAGGTGGAGGGCATTCCGGGCGAGACAGACCTAGAGCCGTTGCGCCGAGGCATTCAGATTCAGACCTATCGCACTCGTCCGGCTGCGGTTTCGTTGCTGGGTCAGGAACCTGATTTGCCGCCCCGTGATCCGCCGATTCGGGTTCGGAAGGCGATTCCGACCTGCTGGCTAGAGATCGTTCTCACAGAGGGTCACAACCGCCAAATCAGACGCATGACTGCCGCGATCGGGTTTCCGACCCTGCGACTGGTGAGGGTGGCGATTTCTCACCTCGGTTTAGCTGGGCTGCAACCGGGCCAGTGGCGAGATTTAACCCCAACAGAATTGATCCCGTTGCTGGCTGAGTTGCGCTACTCAAAGCCGCGATGAGCAAAGGTAGATTTCTGGCGATCGGGTTATTTGGGTGCGGGCTTTTCAGAATCTTTGGGAGTGCAGACATAATCGACGATCGCATAGGCGCTGCTGCCGGGTTTTGGCTGCGATAACATGCCGCTATCGCCATACTCAAATTTTTGGATCAGCTTTCTGTTGGTGGTGTAGGCGTTGACTTTTCTTAAGCGCTGGGCCTTGGTCGTGCAGTCTACTGACCAGCGAATCACGGCTCCATGAACGGGCTGCTCGACGTTGGTGTCTAAAAAGGCATTGTTTGCCTGGGGAAATTCGCGATATTCCCAATACCACACGATCGCGCCATTGCGCTGAATCGAGCTTTCATCCACAAAAAACTTGTCTTTGACAGAGTTTTCGGCAATCTTAGTCCATTCAACGGCAGACGCAGCGGGGATGTAGGCTAGCAGTGCGCCAACTATCAAGCAGGGAAGCAGGGGTTTGATCACGATCGATTATTGTTTAGGAGACGACGGTTTAGAAGACGACGGTTCGACAGAGGGTTTAGGAGTCGGGGGGATGACTGCACGGGTGCGCTCAAGGGCGGCTTGAGCCGTTCGCAGGGCTTGGGTGGCAGATGGGTCGTTGGGGCGCTCATCAAGCGCTCGCGTGAAGTAGAGCAGCGCCGTTGCGGCATCTTTTTGTCGCTCGGCGACGCGGCCAGCCTGCATGTAGCGATCGTAGACCGATAGTTGACGGCTATTCATCGCTGGCGCGGGTTTGGTGGTGGCAATGGGCGTGCGCCACTTGTAAAAGCTGACGACTTCTTCGACATAAGAGGCGATCGCAGGTTTGCCATAGTTGGTAGCATCGCCCGTCATCCACCAGGCAGCCACTCGCCGCACCGCTATAAACTCGTTGTTGCCGCTGGCGCGATATTCGTCTCGCAAAACATCTCGAATCACGCAGGTGACGATCGATCGGGCAGCGGTGGCATTGGCTTCAAACTCGGCTGATGAAAGCTCGTGACCCGTGCACTGTTTTGACCAGTGAGAAACGGCTTCGGGCTTGACCTGCCATTCGCTATAGAGACCGTCGTTGGGGGTGGCTGTTTTGGGGGCGGCTAGCCGCAGCGCCTCAACCGTCTTTCCGACCTGAGCCTCTGAGACTTGCGCCTGAACTGGCAGGGCGCTGAGACCCACGCTCACGCCAAGGCTGCCAATGATTCCAACCCATCGCGATTCGCGCAAAGCCCTAAAAGATCGCATAAATTGCCCTGTGAGATTAGACCTAGTGGATAAATGCTCTGGACGGCGACCGTAGACATGGGTTGCCCACTTAACTTCATCACACGGTTTGGGTCAAAGCGGGATGAACCGTCCAAAAAACTCAAGAAATTCTAAAGAGGCACCTGCTTTAAAAGTGTCGCATCAACCGGGCAGATTTAGATCCATCGCAGTAGCCAAAAATTGCCGATCGCGACCTGCCACATCCGCCAACCATATTGCCGCTCCATCAAAGGCAACCCTAAATAAATGGGCATCCAGAAAATAAACGCGACACAGACTAGCCCGATCGTCCAAATTGCCAACCGTCTCAACCGTGGTGTGTTGCTGCGAAACCAGCGATCGACCAGCCAAGCCAACGCCAGCGATGCAAACACCGAAGACCCCATGTAGTGATAGAGAAACACGCAGCGAGTCACTCTCGCCCAAGGCAAAAGATTGGCGGCGTAATTGACTACTAAAAATAGCCCGATCCAAACGTCATGGGTCGGCAATAAACCGACTGGTTGACGGGGCGTGAGCAATGCGCCGAAGTTTTCGATCACAACACAACCCATTAGGGCGATCGCCAGCGTCGAAAACCACCATAAAAATGGATTGCCGATCGCATGAACGTCGTAGATGACGCTGGTTGGTGTGATAGCCGAGACCGTGCTACCCATCGGAATCGGAGCTGTCAAACTGCTGGCAACTTGATAAAAATAAGCCACCGGGCGCTGCATCCAGATCCAGCTAAACCAGGTTGAGCAATAGGGGTGAATGGCTTCGCCACTGCCGACCCGCTCGTGATAAGCCAAAATCTGTTTCTGCACCTCCCAAAAGCCAAAATCGCGGCTGAGATTGAGATGCGGAATCCAGATCAGGCGATAGAAAATGGCAGGAACGGCTCCCAAATTTATCAGCAGATAGACGGGATTGAGTCGCGCCAGCCGATCGAGGGGCATCGGTGCCAATGGGTCAGGGAGGGGAGAGGTGGACGATCGCAGCAGCCCTCTCACCAGCCGAAGGGCCAGCGCTATGCCCCACAGCAAATAGGCCCCCAGCAAAAACCATAGACCGTTCCATTTAATCGCCGCAGAAGCCCCAAAAAACAGTCCCGCTAGGGCCATCCACGGCAGCCATTTTTTGCCCGGTGCGTGCAGCGCTTTGAGAAAAAACCACTGCCCCAACAGTCCAAATATCACTAAATAAACGTTGTTTAAGGCATAGCGAGACTCGACTAAAAACAATCCATCGGCGGCGGCAAACAGGGCAGCGATTAACGCATAGCTGCGGCGATAGCTGAGTTCATAAGCGATCGCCGCCACCACCAGCGGAATCAAGGAACCAGTGAGGGCATTGAGCCAGCGATAGCTCCAAGTGGTGAGGGGCGACCCCGCCAGCGAGTTAACCGTGTCGCTGCCAAAGGGAAGCTGATTGCCGACCCAGATGCCGATCGCGATCAGATATTTGCTCAGGGGAGGATGCCCATCAAAAAAAGGGGTGTGAGTCAAATAGTTGTGAGCAAACTTGACATAATACACCTCGTCAAAAACCAGAGCATTAAAGCGTCCGAGTCCCCAAAATCGCAGACCCAGCGACCCGACCCAAATCAATCCTAGCCCCAGCCAAAGTTTGTTGGACTCGATCGGCTTTGTGAACCCCATAAGTGAATGCTCAAGCACGTTCGACTTTTCAGCATACGTCAAGTCGGCAAATTAGAGTCTGCGATCGTCCAATCTAGTCAGACTAAAGAAAAACTTATCAATTGCGTTCTATCTGGGAACAAAACTAATGAGAGATCGTCGTTGCAAAAGGTTGTTCCTTGACACAAGCTTAAGCGGTTTTTCGCTTAGGGCTACCCGTGGCTAAACCCGATCGGAGCTATCTGCCATGATTCGAGTATTACTCGTTGACGACCAAAACCTGATTCGTGAAGGCTTGAGGGCTTTGATCAATCAGGAGCAAGACTTGCAAGTGGTTGGAGACGCAGATACAGGGCCAAGCGCCATTCACCAGGTGGAAACGCTGCACCCAGACATTGTTTTAATTGATCCCTGCTGTGCCAAACCCGACGGCATCGCGGCCACTGAGACCATTTGCCAGCGATTTCCTGAGAGTCAAGTCTTAATTTTGACTGATTTAGACGATCAAGAGTCGGTGACGACTGCCCTCAAAGTTGGCGCAAAGGGCTATCTGCTCAAAGATTTATGCCCCGATGAATTGGTCAACGCCGTGCGCTTGGTTCACAAAGGCTATACCCAACTCAGCCCCGGAATTTTGCCCAAAATATTAGGCGGCATGTTTGGTGAATCTACCTCGCTGTCTACGGCTGATGTCAAAGACAGTCGTTCAAACGTGGTGTCCTTCAATGCAGCATCTCGGCGATCGACTCCGCTGCCGCCTGGGTTTACCAAACTCACGACTAGAGAACGGCAGGTTTTGAGACTGATTGCGGCTGGCTCTAGCAACCGAGAAATTTCTCGATCGCTGGAGATCTCTGAAGGAACGGTCAAAAATCACGTCGCCAGCATTTTAGGACGGCTGAATCTGCGCGATCGCACTCAAGCTGCCATCATTGCTAACTCTGTGATGCCGCTGCTCAACTAGCCTCTACCCAAATCATCAGGGCTGTGCCCGTCGCCGCCGCCGATTCTAAATAATGTCGTCTGCTCAATTCTGTGGTACAAGAAAGCTCTTAGACTCAAATAACGCAGCTATCTTTCCCGGTTTGAGGAGACGACCGCCATGATTCACCTAATGCACGAGATGACCACTTGGCTCATTGGCATCACCCACTGGAGCGACCTGCTGCAAACCCTGCACTGGCAGCTACCGCACGATTGGGTCATTTTTGCCCAGCAATTTAAGGAAACCGACCTAGGCGGTGATATTGGTAGAGCTTGGACTCAATTTGTCAAAACGGGTCAAGTTTGGGCCTTTTTAGTCGGGCTGATTTTAGGCTATATGGTGAGGGCGCTGACCACTTATGGTTAGCTAAACGGTTCGGCGTTGCTGAACGATGGTATGAATTCGCCCCCCAACCGCCCATTCTGGGGCACTCCCGGACTTTCAAAGTCCCTCACTTGTGGGGGATTTAGGGGGCGTTCCAGAAAGGTCGCTACCCACCGATTCATCCTTGGATTCAGCAACGCCAACGGTTCTTCAGCGATCGCTGACACTCTCCTCTAAACCGCTAGAATCCTTTTGGCTCGTCTGGTATAGTCGGGTGTCGCATCTAGAGAGGATGTCTTTTGACTCACGCCAACCAGCCCCCCAACGCAACCCCGGCTCAAACTTGGAGCCAGCGATTTGAATCAGCTTTGCACCCGGCGATCGCTGAGTTTAACGCCAGCATCAAATTTGATATTGAACTGATCGAATATGACCTGACTGGCTCTCAGGCCCACGCTGAAATGCTCGCCAAAACGGGCATTATTTCGGCTGACGAAGGCGCGCAACTGGTTAGCGGACTTGAGCAAATTCGTCAAGACTATCGTCAGGGCACCTTTACACCCGGCACCGATGCCGAAGATGTGCATTTTGCCGTCGAGAAACGATTAACCGAGTTAGTGGGGGATGTCGGCAAAAAACTGCACACGGCCCGATCGCGCAACGATCAGGTAGGCACCGACACTCGGCTCTATTTGCGGGATCAGATTCAGCAGATTCGTCAGCAGATTCGCCAGTTTCAACAGGTCTTGCTAAGTTTAGCCAGTCAGCACGTAAGAACACTGATTCCTGGCTATACTCACTTGCAGCGTGCCCAGCCGATCAGTTTGGCTCATCATCTGCTGGCTTATTTTGAGATGACTCAGCGAGACTGGCAGCGTCTAGGCGAAATTTATCAACGGGTGAATATTTCGCCTTTAGGCTCTGGGGCACTTGCCGGAACCACCTTTCCCATCGATCGCCAGTTTGCCGCCGATCGGCTCAATTTTGGCAGCGTCTATGCCAACAGTTTGGATGGAGTCAGCGATCGAGACTTTGCGATCGAGTTTCTTTGTGCAGCCAGTCTGATCATGGTGCACCTCAGCCGTTTGTCTGAAGAGGTGATTCTCTGGGCATCGCAGGAGTTTAGCTTTGTCAGTCTCACCGATAGCTGTGCGACAGGTTCGAGCATTATGCCGCAGAAAAAAAACCCCGATGTGCCGGAGTTGGTGCGCGGAAAGACCGGCCGAGTGTTTGGACACCTGCAAGCCATGCTGGTGTTAATGAAAGGGCTGCCGCTGGCCTACAACAAAGACTTGCAGGAAGACAAAGAGGCGCTGTTTGATGGAGTCAAAACCGTCAAAGTCTGTTTAGAAGCCATGACCATTCTGTTTAGCGAAGGGCTAGAGTTTCGTCTATCGCGCTTGACCGAAGCGGTGAACGAAGACTTTTCTAACGCCACCGATGTCGCAGACTATTTAGCCAAAAAGGGCGTTCCGTTTCGTGAAGCCTACGGTCTGGTGGGCAAGGTGGTGAAAACGTCTGTAGCGGCAAACAAACTGCTCAAAGATTTGACCTTAGAGGAGTGGAAAGCGTTGCATCCTGCGTTTGAGGCGGATATCTATGCCGCGATCGCACCCGAACAGGTCGTTTCTGCCCGAAATAGCTATGGTGGCACCGGATTTGAGCAAGTGCAAAAAGCTCTAGAAGACGCTCAAAAACGGATAAGTGAGAAGTAGATTACGCACATTGATAAGGATTAAAATTAGTGGGTCGGCAGCAAAATAAAGTGAATGAATGCTCAAGCCAAAGACTATCCTTTTGCACAAGAATTAATCACTGATGTAGATGGACACATCCGCAAAGTTGTTATCAATGTTACAGATTATCAGAGATTGATTGAAGCGCTTGAAGATGAAGGACTTTACCGCGCAATGTCTGAGGTTCGTCATGAAACTCCTTTGAGCCTAGAAGAAGCACTCAAGGAAATGGAAAAGGAGTGAACGTTGAATACTTGCCTAGCTTTTTGAAGGATTTGAAGACCCTCAAAAGCACGTCTGTATTTGAAACACTTAGCTCGATCGTGTTTGAAGAGATTCCTCAATGCCGAAGATTTGGGAGAGATCAGCAGCTTTGAAAAAACTCAAGGGTTTTGATGGTGCGTACCGTATTCGCATCGGTGATTATCGGGTTGGCTTGTTTATTGTCCAAGAAACAATCACGTTTGCTCGTGTCTTGCATCGCAAAGAAATTTACCGATACTTTCCCTAACAGGTAGACTGCATTGTGCTTGCACTCGTAAGCCAACAAACTACCATAAGCCCACTCAACAAAACTCCAAGTCGGTAAGTTAGAAAATCTTTATGGCTTTGCAAATTGGCGATCGGGCCCCCGATTTTGGGCTGCCCGACACCCACGGAAATCAGATTCAGCTATCAGACTTAAAGGGCAAGCGCGTCGTGCTTTTTTTCTATCCGCGTGACAATACGCCCGGATGCACCAAAGAAGCCTGTGGCTTTCGAGACGCTTATGCAGACTATCAGGCGCGGGATCTGGTCGTGTTGGGCATCAGCACCGACGATGCAAAATCCCACGCAAAATTTGTGACGAAGCATGATCTGCCCTTTCCGTTGCTGTGTGATGTCGGGGGAACCGTTGCCGAAATCTATGAGAGCTACGGTTTAAAGAAGTTCATGGGCAAAGAGTATTTGGGAATTAGTCGAACTACCTTTGTGATCGGGGTGGATGGCACGATCGAGAAAATCTATAGAAAAGTTAAGCCAGACATCCACGCGGCACAAATTTTGAGTGATTTAGTCTGATTGGGATCAAACTCTGAGTATTCTTATAGAGGAATTGTTTGGATCGCTGAGTCTTAAAAAGACTTCTCTTGCATGGCTCGATCGGGCTGTGGTTTAGCTCCACTTCTCTACTTCTTTGTCATTTTTAATTCATGGATCGGTTGTGGCATTTTACTCAAACTGTGTTGGGCATCATTTTCCGCCATCCCATCATAGGCACTAGCATTATTCCTCTCTTGCCCGATGGTCGCATTGTGTTGATCCGTCGTCGCGATAACGGCTTGTGGGGTCTTCCGGGTGGCATGGTCGATTGGGGCGAAAACATTCCGACTGCGGTGCGGCGAGAGTTGACCGAAGAAACGGGGCTAGAAGTGGCTCAGATTCGCCGATTGGTGGGGGTCTATTCAGCGCCCGATCGTGACCCGCGCATTCACTCGATTTGTGTCGTTGTTGAAGCCGATGTCAAGGGCACCATGCAGATTAAAGACACTCTGGAAGTCTCTGACGTGCAGGCGTTTGCCCCCGATGCGATTCCTGAAGGGCCGCTGGCTCACGATCACCGACAGCAGTTGCAAGACTATTTCAATGGGCGAACTACCCTAGACTGAGCGGTGCTTGAGCGATCGCAGCCCCCAAATCCATAAATTTTCGTCAAGGACAATTTGATTGGCAAGGTCTGGCCACTGCTGGTGAAAGCAGCTAGACAGAAAAAGACTGTCACCGCCTGTGAAAATGACCCGGCTTTGAGGAAACCGTTTTTGCCAATCGTCGATAAAACTGTGGATGCCAGACAGCACCGTGTGCAAAATGCCGCTCTGAATCGCCTCGATCGTGGTCATTGCCCAGCGATCGGGCAGCGTCATCTGGTCAATCACAGGCAATGCAGAGGTGGCTTGCCCCAACGCCCTAAACTGTAGCTGCAAACCGGGAAGAATCGCCCCGCCTGCAAATCTCTGCCCCTCGGCTGCTGTGAAGGTCAAAGCAGTGCCGCCATCGACGACCAAAATCGGAGAACCGTGGGTGACGATCGCGCCCCAAACCGCCAAAGCTCGATCCACTCCCAGTGTAGGATAGGCGTTTTGCAGCGGAATTTGAGCTAGCTCGATCGTCCTGTTTTGGGGATAGGTCTCCCAGAGTTTTGCCTGTTTGGAGACGACTGACGCGATCCAGAGTTCGGGTGATGTCTCCCAAATTGGAGTTGATCGCGGCGTGTCACTCTCCTCAAAGTTAAACCGACTTTTAATCAGCCGCCGCACCTGATCGGTTTTCAAATGCGGAGTCTCCCAAGTCTGTCGAAGCGTTTCACCTGTCAACCAAGCCCAATGTAGGCGAGAGTTTCCAATATTCAGGGCCAACCAGTTTTTAGCCACAGTTCCTTCTATTGCCTTGATAGAAAAAGGTCTGGGTATAAGGTTTCTCGATAGGTGTCTTTACTTATTAGAACTTTACAAACTCGCGTTTTATAAGAGAAGATTAGAATCAGAGGGAAACAGAATTTTACAAAACGTTGTAGGGAGGCAGTCATGGTAGCACTCATTGATCGCGCAAGCGCTAGCCAGCCTAGTCGTCCTTCGCGGCGACTCACCATTCAGACGGTGGACATTGCGCCCAATACAACCACGCTGCGATCGCTCGATTGGGATCGCGATCGCTTTGACATTGAGTTTGCTCTAGAAAACGGCACAACCTACAACTCTTTTCTCATCCGGGGCGAAAAAATTGCCCTCGTTGACACCTCTCATGAAAAGTTTCGTCAACTCTATTTCGATGCCCTACAAGAGCTAATTGATCCAGCCGCGATCGACTATTTAATTATTAGTCATACCGAGCCGGATCATAGCGGCTTAGTCAAAGATCTATTGCAGCTTAATCCTGAAATCACGATAGTCGGGGCTAAGGTTGCCATTCAGTTTCTAGAAGAGCTTGTGCATCAGCCCTTTAAGCGCCAGTTGGTCAAAAACGGCGATCGCTTAGATCTGGGCAACGGTCACGAGCTAGAGTTTATTTCCGCGCCCAATCTGCACTGGCCCGACACGATTTTTAGCTTCGATCACAAAACTCAGACGCTCTATACCTGCGATGCGTTTGGGATGCACTTTTGCGATGATCACACCTATGACGAAGACTTGGAGTTAATCGAGCACGACTATCACTATTACTACGATTGTTTGATGGGCCCCAATGCCCGATCGGTGCTGTCTGCTCTCAAACGCATGGCGGCCCTGCCCGAAATTACTACGATCGCTACAGGTCACGGCCCACTGCTGCGTCACAATCTTAAAGAACTCGTTGGACGCTATCAAGAATGGAGCCAGACTCAAGCCAAAGCCGCGACCACTGTCGGCATTTTCTATGTGGCGGAATATGGCTACGGCGACCAAATCGCCCAAGCGATCGCCAACGGCATCACCAAAACCGGGGTGTTGGTCGAAATGATCGATCTGCGCGTAGCTGACCCTCAAGAAGTGCGAGAATTGGTCGAAACGTCTACAGGGCTTGTGATCGGAATGTCGCCTCAGTCAGGAGACTTTGCAGCCAATGCCAAAGCAGGACTCGGCACCATCTTGGCCGCAACAAATGCTAAACAGTCTGTGGGTCTATTTGAGGTGGGGGGCGGTGATGATGAGTCGGTCTATCCGATTCGCAACCAGTTTCAAGAGATTGGCTTAACTGAGGCTTTTCCGCCGATTCAAATCAAGGAACTGCCCAACGAGTCTACTTATCAGCTTTGCAGCGAAGCCGGGACTGATTTAGGACAGTGGCTCATCCGCGATCGCACCGTCAAACAAATGAAGTCTCTTGATGGTGAACTTGACAAAGCCCTGGGTCGTCTCAGTGGTGGGCTTTACATCATCACCGCCAAGAAGGGCGATATTTCCAGCGCCATGTTAGCGTCTTGGGTGTCTCAAGCCAGCTTTGAGCCGTTGGGCATCACGATCGCCGTTGCCAAAGATCGCGCCATTGAGTCGTTTATGCACTTGGGCGATCGCTTTGTGCTCAACGTTTTAGAAGAAGGCAACTATCAGAGTTTGATGAAGCACTTCCTAAAACGGTTTGCCCCCGGTGCCGATCGCTTTGCCGAGATTAAAACCTATCCCGCAACCAACGGTTCTCCTATCTTGGCTGACTCACTAGCCTATCTTGAGTGTGAAGTTGTCAGCCGCATGGAATGTAGCGATCACTGGATCGTCTATAGCACGATCGACGCGGGTCGAGTCGCCAAATCAGAAGCCCTGACTGCCGTTCACCATCGCAAAGTCGGCAATCATTACTAGGAGTCGCCCGATAAATAAACCCTAAATCTGAGTAAGGGCATGGCATCGCCGTGCCCCCTGTCCTCGCCCACAGACTGAAACACCTAAATGTGAGTAAGGGCATGGCATCGCCGTGCCCCCTGCCCTCGCCCACAGACTGAAACCTAAATGCTAGGTAAAAGCATGGCATCGCCGTGCCCCCTGTCCTCGCCCACAGACTGAAACCTAAATGCTAGGTAAGGGCATCGTCGTGTCCTTCTCGCCAGTAGCTAACCCGCTTCGATCTACGATCCCAAGTTCTCCCTTTAAACCTATGGCTGACATCAAACCCAAAGACGTTCAAGTTGCCGAAATTGGGGCAGAGACATGGGTGCTACGATCGCGCACCTGGGATCGGCTCAAGTTTGAGATCGAATATTCTCGCCAGCGCGGAACGACCGCAAATTCCTACCTGATTCAGGGCGAAAAAACGGCGCTAATCGATCCACCGGGCAGTTCTTTCACCGATATTTTTCTTAAAGAACTGCATGATCATCAATATTTTCAAAAGCTAGACTATGTAATTTTGGGCCACGTCAATCCCAATCGTCTAACCACGCTAAAGCGACTGATCGAGCTTGCGCCCCAAATGACGATCGTGTGCTCAAAACCTGCCGCGATCGCACTCAAAGCAGCCTTTCCAGAGCAAACCCTGCGGATCAATGCTGTCAGAGGTGAAGAGGTCTTAGACCTAGGCAAAGGACACGAGCTACGATTTGCTTTCGTCCCAACTCCTCGCTGGGCTGACGGACTCTGCACCTTTGACCCGGCAACGCGCATTCTCTACACCGATAAGCTATTTGGCGCTCACCTCTGCGACGACCCCATCCTCGACGAAAACTGGAAGCAGCTAGACGAAGACCGTCACTACTATTTTGACTGTCTTCACGCATCGCAGTCTCGACAGGTCGAAGCGGCTTTAGACAAGTTGGCCGCCTTTCCGTCCAAGATTTATGCTGTGGGTCACGGGCCGCTGGTGCGCTATAGCTTGAGCCGCTTTAATCTCGACTATCGGCAGTGGTGTGAGCAGCAAAAAACTCAAGAACTCTCGGTAGCGATTCTCTACACGTCTGCCTATGGCAACACCGCCGCTGCGGGACAAGCGATCGCTAAAGGGCTGACCCAAGCCGAAGTCGCGATCGAGTCGATCAACTGCGAGTTTGCTGACCCGGCCGAAATCGTGGCCGCGATCGAGCAGTGTGACGGCTTTATCATCGGGTCGCCGACTCTGGGCGGCCACGCTCCGACTCAGATTCAAACCGCGCTGGGGCTGATTCTCTCGACGGCTTCTAAGACAAAGCTCGCGGGCGTGTTTGGTTCCTATGGCTGGAGTGGAGAAGCGATTGACCTCCTCGAAAGCAAACTGCAAGACGCAGGCTTTGGGTTTGGGTTCGAGTCGATTCGCGTCAAATTCAAACCCTCTGATGAAGTGCTGCAACAGTGCCAAGCTGCCGGAGCCGAGTTTGCTCAAGCGTTGAAAAAAGCTAAAAAGGTGCGAGTGCCGCGGCAAGTGGCTTCGGTGGGGCAAAGCGATCGCACTGAGCAAGCCCTAGGGAGAGTCGTTGGCTCTCTGTGTGTGGTCACCGCTAAACAGGGAGACACTGCCGCCGGAATGCTCACTTCTTGGGTGTCACAAGCGACCTTTAGCCCGCCGGGGGTGACGGTGGCGATCGCCAAAGATCGAGCTGACGGTGTGCTTGATCACGCGGGCGATCAGTTTGTTCTCAACATTCTCAAAGAGGGCCGCGCCCTCAGACGGCATTTTGTCAAACCCGCCGCACCCGGAGAAGATCGATTTGCTGACATTGAGACAGCCAAAGCAGAAAATGGGTGCCCTGTCTTGCTGGATGGATTAGCTTATCTAGAATGCACGGTGCAAAACCGAATGGAATGCGGCGATCACTGGCTGCTCTATGCCGTGGTCGAAAGCGGCAAGGTCTTAGAGCAAAAAGGGGTAACCGCCGTGCAGCACCGTAAATCTGGCAGCTTTTACTAGCTGACTTGTTGTAGCGATCGGAAGAATCTTAAAAAGGGCACTTTCTCAAATTTAACTTCAGAGAGCATTTCTCCCTGGGCAATTTGAAACAGCTTATTGGTGCGCGTTAGATAAGACCCAGAGGCAGAGCCTCGCTGACGTGGCTGCTGACCATACATCCCTGGCAGCATGTGCGTGAGATCCCGCTTGACTTCTTGCCAATAAAGTTCAGGAAACTGCACATAATTATAGTCACAGCGCCGAAAGATGCGCTCGATGCGCTTGTAGCGGTTGAGTGACCAGTCTCGCAGCATTTGCCAAGATGGATGCAGATCGGGTGCCAAAATCAAGGCATAAGATTTGCGGTGTAGCTGCGGCAAATAATCGTGCATCCAAAACTCCATCATCGGGCGATAACCCACATTTTCACAGGCCCGCAGGTCTAAAATCTCAGCGCGGCTGACCCCAAACCGATCGAGCAACTCAGTCGGCAAATAGCAAATTCCCTGCTCGGCATCTTCTCTCAGATCTCGCAGAATGTTATGAAACTGATCCACTGCGCCAAAGGAACCTACTGCCTGCCAGTGATGCTGCATGGAGAAGGGCAACACTTGAAAAAATGAGCCAGCTAGTTCTTCGAGCATGACCTCAAAATCAGCAATCTTTGCCAGGGTCAAATTGTTTTGATGATAGGTGGAGATCGCCGCCAGATATCGATTCCAGGATTGAATAGCTTGACGACTGACCGCATCAGACGACTCTTTAAACCAGCGATCGCGCATCCGATAAAACTCTTTGCGATGGCTGCACCCAGGCTGCACCTGACCCGTTGCCATCATCCATTTCCAGCTATCATGAAATCGCTGAAATTCTGAGCCAGCGGGGTTGAGCAATTCATTTTCTGCCAGGCGATCGGCTAACCTGATCCAGCTAATTCGTTCAACCCAGGCATCTCTGATAGAGGGTTCAAGTTCCATCACCCAAGCGGCGTTGTCTTCATCTTTGAGAGCATCATCGGCGATCGCTTGATAATCAGAGGAACCCACCAAGTGAGAAATGGTCGAGATAGTCATAGAAAAACCGCAAATGTCTGCGTAGACTGACTTAGAGCGTGTGATGGGTTCATGATTCCCACAAATTGTTAAGACTATCGAAGTAGAATTACGGGATGTCTTAATGTTTAAAAATTCGATTACGTGCCCTGGCTCACGTTAAAAACGACCGCTACTCGCTGGGAAGCGGAACTGATGGAGCAGGTCTTGCTTGCTCACGACATTCCTGTGAGAATTCTGGATCTCGGTTCAGCCTCTTATTTTGGGGTTGGCAGCCCGGCTGCTCTACAGGTGCGCTCCCAAGATCAGTGGATGGCGCGGCTGTTGCTGAGTCCGATCGCAGACGAGTCTCTAGAGTCTGAAGCTGAATGAGAAACGTTAACCTCTATAATTAATGCTGGTTTTGTGGTTTGAGCCGACTCTTTGAGAACTGTCTCTTCACGCTCTTTTCTCGGTCTGGCGATCGCACCCCCTACCGCCCACTTCAACCTATAAATTTTTGCCATGTCACTCTTTGATTGGTTTGCAAATCGTCGGAAATCAGGCTCTACAACCCCCGAAGGACAAGAACGCGAAATTGCCGATGGGCTATGGACAAAATGTGAAGCCTGTGGAGCGTTGACCTACACCAAAGATCTGCGAGCCAATCAAATGGTCTGCCTGGAGTGCGATCACCACATTCGCGTCTTTAGCGACGAGCGGATTCGCCAGATCATTGATGCTGATACCTGGGTGGCGATCGACGAAAGCCTACAGCCTGTCGATCCGCTCAACTTTCGCGCCCGCAAAGCCTATATTGACTACATTCGCGACACCCAAGAGAAGACCAAGCTAGCCGATGCCGTGCAGACTGGGCTGGGGCAACTAGATGGGCACCCGATCGCCCTAGGCGTGATGGATTTTAGGTTTATGGGCGGCAGCATGGGGTCAGTCGTCGGCGAAAAGCTCACCCGACTAATCGAGCGGGCCACCCAACAGCGCCTCCCCGTCGTGATTGTCTGCGCCTCAGGCGGAGCCAGAATGCAGGAAGGAATGCTCAGTCTAATGCAGATGGCCAAGATATCTGGAGCCTTGCAGCGCCATCAAGAAAGCTGTCTCCTTTACATTCCGGTGTTGACTCACCCCACGACGGGTGGCGTGACGGCCAGTTTCGCAATGCTGGGCGACATTATTTTGGCAGAACCCAAAGCCATGATCGCCTTCGCCGGGCGGCGCGTAGTTGAGCAAACCCTGCGCGAAAAGCTCCCCGACGACTTTCAAACCTCTGAATATCTGCTGCAACATGGGTTAGTCGATGCGATCGTCTCTCGCACCCAGCTAAAAAAGACGATCGCGCAACTGATTCGCCTACATCAGCCCATTGCACCAACCTCTCATATTGAGCAGTTGCCCGGCATCAAAGCCCTCAGCAAAATTTCTCCTGACTAAGCCTTAAGCCTTGCCCAAACCCGCGTACGGGCACGGCATTGCCGTGCCCAGGGCCCCCGCAACCAACCCACCCGATTCAATCCACAATCCCAACTTCCTACCCCGCGATCCCATGACTCTCCCCCAATCTCAGAGATTGGGCAAAGGATTGGGACATCGGCATGATATTGGTATTAAAGAGGGTAATCCTCACTATCAGCAAACATCATCTTGGGGTTTCGCCGATCGAGCCGTCGCATCTCTCAAAGCTGCGGTCAGGTTCTGCAATCCGTTGAAAAATTCCCGATCACCGATGCCCTGTCTGCTGACAGACACCCCTGCACAGGTAGCCGTCAACGCTTGAGTGCCGAGAGGTCGCAATCATAGAATCCATGTGTTGTGTTGTGATGCCGATAACCGAGCCACATTTAAGGAGAACCATGCTTAAAAGATACGTCTGGCTTGCCATAGCCGTTGTATTCTTTGCGTTTCAAATCTTTGTTTCAGATGCTAACGCCGCCGAGCTAGACAAAGCCATTCGGACGGTGCCCCTCAATGAAGGCGGCGACACCACGGTTTTGAGCCTCAAGCAAGTCAAAGAGGGCAAGCGTTTGTTTCAATATGCCTGCGCCCAGTGTCATGCTGGCGGAGTCACCAAAACTGACCCCAACGTGGGTCTTGACCCTGAGTCACTGTCGTTAGCCACCCCTAACCGCAACAATGTCGAGTCACTAGTGGACTATATGAAAAAACCCACTAGCTACGACGGCACCGTTGAAATTGCTGAGATGCACCCCAGCCTCAAGAGCAAAGATCTCTTTCCTGAAATGCGGAACCTGACCAACGAAGACTTAGTGGCGATCGCGGGTCACATCCTGCTGCAACCTAAAGTGGTGGGCGACAAGTGGGGCGGCGGCAAAATCTACTACTAAACCCCAGTTTTCTGCTGACCGCTGCCATTTTCTAGAACAGAGTGATCGAATGCTGAAAACGCTGCATCGACTTTCGTGGATTCGAGGGCTATGCCTCTGGGCGATCGTCTGCCTTGGAATGGTGCTGGTCAGCCCCTCGTCGCAGGCCGCAGATGCCTATGTCGCTCGCTATCTGCAAGTGACTGAACCCATTGCTTTAGCCAAAGACGATCAGGGAACCTCCCGATCGTTTAGCCTGCCAGAACTGACTGCTGGCAAAAAACTGTTTGAGCAAAACTGCTTAAGCTGTCATGTGGGCGGCGCAACGTTGCCTGACCCCACAGTGCCGCTGTCGCTTAGAGCTTTGCAAGGCGCTACGCCCCCACGAGACACGATCGACCGTCTGGTTGCCTATCTGCGTCACCCAATGACCTATGATGGCAGCGAAGAAACCTTTTCATGCCGGAAAGTCTCTGAAAATTGGCTCTCTCAGGCTGAAGTAGAAGCCCTATCGGGGTTTATTCTCAGAGCGGCTCAAAAAGCACCGGGCTGGGGCACCGATCAGTTTTAACGATCGCCCCCCAGTCGAGAGATCCGCCCTGAGAAAAGTCTCTGTGGGGCATCGACTGGTTTAAACTTGAAGTAATTGGAAAAACTAGAATTCCACAGAAAAATATGAAACTTGTTGCTTCTGTTACGCGCCGTCTCTCTTTGCTGCTTTGCACCGTCCTGTTAGTGGTTGGCAGCTTTTTTCTGACTGCTAATCCTGCTTCGGCTGAAACCTACACGGTCACGATGGGTTCTGCGAAAGGGCTAGTGTTTGACCCTAAAGTGGTCACCGTTAAGCCTGGTGACACCGTGAAGTGGGAAGTGGGTAACCTGCCTCCTCACAACGTGGTGTTTGATGTCAGCAAAATTCCGACTCAAGACAAATCTCTGGCAGATAGCCTGTCACACAAGAAACTAGAGAGTGCTGGCAAATCGTTTGAGCTAACCATTCCGGCTGATGCTCCCGCAGGTGACTATTCCTATTTCTGTCTGCCCCATCGCGGTGCTGGCATGGTGGGTAAGGTTGTCGTTGCTGCTTAACGTCTCTGTCTCTTGACGAGATCGATCGCTCAAGTTCTCCTCGTTCAGGCGGTTGATTGGAAATGTCTGGTAAAGTCCTAGAATGGTTCTGTATCAATACATTCACTTACAATCTGCGTTTGATAGGGGAGAACTGCTTTGCGAAAATTGCTGACTGCTCTAATGCTGGCGATCGCAATCTTGACATTCACGTTTAGCCACCCTGCTTTAGCAAATAAGCCGGATGGTCAACAAATCTTTAACGCCAACTGTTCGGCTTGTCACATTGGCGGCAACAACGTCATTATTGCGAATAAAACTCTGCGGAAAGAGGCACTAGAGAAGTATGGAATGCGGTCTCTGTCCGCTATTAAAAATCAGGTAACCAATGGTAAGAACGCGATGCCAGCCTTTGGGGGTCGTTTGGAGGATGACGAGATTGAGGCAGTCGCAAACTATGTGTTAAGTCAGGCTGAAAAAGGCTGGTAGGGGATAAAAACTGCCGATCTAACTAAAAAACCCTCTAATGCAGGAGGGTTTTTTAGGATGAAAAATTCAGCTTTTAGGTCAACAGAGGGGGAAATTTAAGCTGAAGATGAGCTAAAGCCACTTTTTTGAGCGTTTGGGCATCGACAAACCGTGGGAAGAATGAAAATCGTCTTGGACGCGCTGCGTGAGGCGGCGAGAAACTTGGCGCACGACTTGTTGAAGTATTCGATCGCCCGTTCGCTGAATAATAGGGGCAGGCAGCGAGTGAATAAATCGCGGAAATTGAATCGTCACCGTCAGATCTAACTGCCACTGAACTTGAGTCATCTGCGCTGAGGCCAACGCAGTTTTGGTGGCGGGATGAATTCCTTCTACAAGCTCTAGGGCGGCTCTAAAATCGACCTCATAGCCAGAAGTCGAGTATCCCGGAACCGGAACCGTCTCAATGCGATAAACCCCATCTTCTTGGGGCAGCAGATCTAAGCCTACTTTGGGTTCGATCTCATAGCCAAAAGCCCCAAAACTGCCGATGATCAGCGCATAGCTGTTGCGCCCGATCGCCTCTACTTGCATGGGTTGGGCGCAGCGATGAAACCAGTCAGAATGCTTGTCCAAATAGTCAGCAACACTCTGCCTATCCGCATACATATCCATACTGTCTACGCAGTGGGTGCGAAACTGAGTTGGCTCGATCGTGCCCTGAGTGCTCTCTGCGGCGGGCAAATTGAGGTCTGAGTGGGGCAGCCGTGGGGAGACGGTTTGAATAAACGGACGATTCGCGAGGCGAAACTCTGAAGGATCGGTGGGTTGGGACTGCATGGACAATTCTCTTGCGTTGGTTGTCTGATGTCTATTTCCAAAGTTCCCTGAGGATATTCAATCCTTCACGGCGAATGGGCGACTCCCCCGAAAATTCATCGAATCTAAATCTTCTAATGAAAACATAGGGTTCTCTCGGATACTCAGTCTAGAAGATACCTGAGGATTTCTCAGTTGCCAAACTCTAAACTCAGTAGTTTCTACAGCACTTTTTAAACCATCATGACTCAGAGACAGCAATATTTCGTAATCTATCTTAGAACTCATGGTAAACACAATGGGTGATCGAAATCGTCAAGGTAGCTGCCCATCAGAGTTGAGACGATTTGGCTAGAGTCCTACCTTTACCAGATGTCAGAATAGCGACAAGATTGTTAAACATCCAGTAGCAAACGTTACTAACTATAGCGAGAATTTTCATGAAAGCATTTGTGGCCGGGGCAACCGGAGAAACAGGGCGGCGAATTGTGCAGCAGTTAGTTGATCGGGGTATTCCCGTTCGGGCGTTGGTTCGAGATCTGCCATCGGCCCAGGCTATTTTGCCGACGGGCGTTGAGTTAGTGACCGCTGATCTGATGAATGCCGAGAGTCTAAAAACCGCGATCGCTGACAGCACGGTGCTGTTTTCTGCCACGGGTGCCCGTCCTAGCTTCGATCCGACGGGGCCCTATAAAGTGGATTATGAAGGCACCAAGAACCTCGTCGATGCCTCTAAAGCTTTGGGAATCGAGCAGTTTGTGATGGTGTCTTCTCTGTGCACCTCAAAATTCTTTCATCCCTTAAATTTGTTTTGGTTGATTTTGGTGTGGAAGAAGCAGGGAGAGGAGTATCTTCAGAAAAGTGGGTTGACTTATACGATCGTGCGTCCGGGTGGCTTAAAAAATGAAGATAACGCCGATGCGATCGTGATGTCGGCTCAAGACACCCTCTCAGAAGGCAGCATTCCGCGCACCAAAGTTGCTCAAGTCTGCGTAGAAGCCGTTTTTCAGCCGAGTTCTCGTAACAAAATTGTCGAAATTGTCGCTAGATCCGATGCTCCAGAGCAGCCCCTAGCGATGTTGTTTGCGGCCGTCGCCTAGAAGTTTAAAAAGGAAAGCCAGCCTACGATCGCTAGATTAAGAAGCGATCGAGGGCTGCTTTCAGTTCCTCGATTTCGCTCTCAATGTTGCCCTCTTTAGCCGCACGAGCGATGCACTGAGTCAGGTGTTCATCCAAAATCATGCGCGCTACTCGATCGAGAGCACCCCGAACTGCCGCAATCTGCACCAGCACATCGGGACAGGGACGATCGCTCTGCACCATTGTCTTGATGCCTCTAATGTGCCCCTCGATCCGAGAGAGGCGATTGATCACTTTGCGCTGTGACTCCTCGGTGTGAACGTGCGGATGAGCCGCAGAGTCATGAGCATGAGAGTGATCAGGGTCGTGGGTGTCTAGCTCTTGACTGCGGGGACGATCGGAGGTTGTCATGACATAGCGCCTCTGAAGTGGCTTTCTAGGGGTGTTGACGATCTTAAACCATAGATCGCGGTTTATGAGGTTACCGCTTGAGCCACACGGGTTTGCCGAGTAATTGGCAGAATAGGGTTAACTGTCTTAGGCAGAATGGACGATCGCGACGGTTGTGCGGTCGATCGGGTTTTTGAACGTTATGAGTTGACGCTATGCAATGCCACCAATCTTCTAAATTTCTTCGTCGAGTCTTAGGAAGCGTGCTGTCGATTTTGCTGGGTTTGGGGTTGACCCTCTCCTTTCCGCTGCCGTCTGAGGCTGTCTCGCTTTGGGGACTTGTAACCCCGGCTCAACCTGCTCCAGAAGCCGCAGTTTTGCCTCCCAAAAAGGCCATTCAGTCAGGGAGCTTTGTCGCTGAAGCGGTCAAGCTGGTCGGAACAGCCGTCGTTCGCATTGACACCGAACGGACGGTGACTCGTCGAGCAACGGTTGATCCCATCTATGAAGATCCTCTCTTTCGGCGCTTTTTTGGTGATGAGGCCATTCCTCAAGGCCCCAGAGAAGAGCGGCTGCGGGGTCAGGGTTCTGGCTTTTTGATTGATAAAACTGGCGAGATTTTAACCAACTCTCACGTCATCAACGGGGCAGACAAAGTGACGGTGACCCTCAAAGATGGGCGCGTCTTTGAGGGCAAAGTGCGAGGCTTTGATGAGGTCACTGATCTGGCGGTGGTCAAGATCAATGGCACTAATTTGCCCGTCGCGCCGCTTGCTGACTCAGATTTGGTGCAGGTGGGTGATTGGGCGATCGCCGTTGGCAATCCCCTCGGTTTAGACAACACGGTGACCCTGGGCATCGTCAGCACTTTGAAGCGATCGAGCGCCCAAGTTGGCATTCCTGACAAGCGGATCGACTTTATTCAAACCGATGCGGCGATTAATCCGGGCAATTCTGGCGGGCCGTTGTTGAACGATCGGGGTGAGGTGATTGGCATTAACACTGCCATTCGAGCCGATGCAATGGGGATTGGCTTTGCGATTCCGATCAATAAGGCTAAGTCGATTAAAGATCAGTTGGCGCGAGGTGAAACGATTCCCCATCCCTATCTGGGGGTGCAGATGACGACGCTGACTCCAGAAATTGCCCAGCAAAATAACAGCGATCCCAACTCGGCGTTTATGGTGCCCGAAGTGAATGGAGTGATCGTGGTTCGGGTGTTGCCCAACACGCCTGCGGCAGTGGCGGGGCTGCGTCGAGGCGATGTGATTACTCAAATCGATGGGCAAGCGGTCACCAAAGCCGAGCAGCTACAAGCCGTTGTGGAGAGCAGTCACTTAGGACAGACCCTCAAGCTGCAACTGAGACGCGGCGAGCAAACTCAACAGCTTGCGGTCAAGACGGCTGAGTTAAAAAACGCAGGCTAGGGCTATAGATGTCCACGATCGGTGATTTGCATCGGAACACGGGGTTGCTGTGCTTCAACCGATTGCGAGTCACCGAGGTGATTTAATCCCTAATCGTCAGCCAGATTGCTCGGACATGGGAACATCTCCACAACGGCAACCCGCAATTTAAACGGGTCGGTCACTAGGCTAACGCTTTTGAATTTGGTAGGGTCTTATGATATTTGCCTGTGCGATCGCAGATTGAGCCTCTTAACTGCTCAAGCACAGAAAATTTTGCATTCAGTTGTTTAGGCGCAGCGATCGAGGATCAGCATGGGTGGATTAAAAGGACGAGATCTATTGAGTTTGGCAGACCTCACCGCAGAGGAAATCACGGCGCTGCTTGACCTCGCAGCCCAAATGAAGGCCGGAAAGGTGACGGCGGCTCCTAAAAATGGGCACATTCCTGTACTAGGATTGCTGTTTTATAAAGCGTCCACCCGCACTCGTGTCAGCTTTACGGTGGCGATGGCTCAACTTGGTGGGCAGGTGATCGATCTAGCGGTGAGTGCAACTCAGGTGGGTCGGGGTGAGCCGATTACTGACACGGCGCGAGTGCTCGATCGCTACGTCGATATTTTGTCCATTCGCACCTTTGAGCAGCGAGATCTCGAAACCTTTGCTGAATATGCCAAAATTCCGATTATCAATGCCCTGACTGACTTAGAGCATCCCTGTCAAATTTTGGCAGATTTGCAGACCGTTCAAGAAACCTTTGGCAAACTTTCAGGCTTGACGCTGACCTATCTAGGAGACGGCAATAACATTGCTCACTCTCTTTTGCTGGGGTGTGCCCTCGTCGGCATGAATATTCGCATTGCTTCGCCCTCAGACTATCAGCCCAATGAAGCGATCGTGCAGCAAGCCAAGACGATCGCCGCCGGACGGTCGGAGGTGATGTTGACGAGTGACCCGATCGCCGCTGCCCAAGGTGCTCAGGTGCTTTACACCGATGTCTGGGCCAGCATGGGGCAAGAAGATCTGGCAGATTCTCGCATTCCGATCTTTCAGCCCTATCAGGTAAATGAGGCGTTGATGACTCACGCAGCCAAAGACGCGATCGTGCTGCACTGTCTCCCGGCCCATCGGGGCGAAGAAATCACCGATGGCGTGATGGAGGGTGCTCAATCTAAAATCTGGGATCAGGCCGAAAACCGGATGCACGCTCAAAAAGCGCTAATGGCCAGCCTGCTGGGGTTGGTTTAGAAAATGTTGTGATGGATATAAATAGTGCGGTCTGGCTCTCTTTTTGGTATTATCCATAGTCATAACGAGTTTGCAAAAGCCCTCGTTAATCTTTTCTATTTCTGCTCCCCATGCGCTTTGACAGAGCGACTCATTCACCATGCTGCATTCTCATCTTGATCCTGACAACAACGGTCACAAGTCTTTTGAACTGCCGGGGGCGCGGCCTCACTATGTGCCCGATCGTCCGGGTCAAGTTGAGCATATTTTTCTCGATCTGAGTCTGGATATCCCCAATCAACGCTATAGCGGCACTTGTCTGACGAGGCTTAACCCAGTTCGCAATGACCTCGATCGCTTAACCCTAGACGCGGTTAATCTCGACATTCAATCGGTTAAAGTTGACGAGGTTGACCAGGCGTTTGACTATGATGGCGAGCAGCTTCACATCCGTCTCCAGCAGCCGACTAAAATCGGAGACGTGATCGAACTGGCGATCGCTTACCAAGTCGAAAAGCCCCAGCGTGGGATCTATTTCGTTGCGCCTGACCAGCACTACCCCGACAAGCCCACCCAAGTCTGGACTCAAGGCGAAGATGAAGACTCTCGCTTTTGGTTTCCCTGTTTCGACTATCCGGGGCAGTTGGCCACCTCTGAGATTCGGGTCAGCGTGCCTAAGTCACTGATGGCGGTTTCAAACGGCGAGTTGATTTCTACCGAAACGAAGGGCGATCGTAAGATTTATCACTGGCTGCAAAAGCAGGTTCACCCCAGCTATCTGATGACCTTGGCGGTGGGTGATTTTGCCGAGCTAAAAGACGAGTGGCAGGGCAAGCCCGTCACCTACTACGTTGAGAAGGGACGAGAGGCGCAAGCCCGCCTCAGCATGGGCAAAACGCCCCAGATGATTGAGTTTTTTAGTCAAAAATATGGCTATCCCTATCCCTATCCCAAATATGCTCAAGTCTGCGTCGATGACTTCATCTTTGGCGGCATGGAGAACACCTCAACGACGCTGTTGACCGATCGCTGTTTGCTGGATGAACGAGCGGCGATCGACAACCGCAGCACTGAGTCTTTAGTGGCTCACGAGTTGGCTCATCAATGGTTTGGCGATTTAGTCGTGATCAAGCACTGGTCTCACGCGTGGATCAAAGAGGGCATGGCCTCCTATGCTGAAGTGCTGTGGTTTGAGCAAGAATATGGCTCTGATGATGCCGCCTATTATCTCCTCGGTGAAGCCCGCAGCTATTTAGATGAAGATGCGTCTCGCTATCGTCGCCCGCTGGTGACCCACGTTTATCGAGAAGCGATCGAGCTTTACGATCGTCACATCTATGAGAAGGGAGCCTGTGTCTATCACATGATTCGGGCGGAGTTGGGCGACGAGTTGTTTTGGAAATCGATCGCCACCTTTCTCACAGACAATGCTCACAAAACGGTCGAAACGGTGGATTTGCTGAGAGCGATCGAGAAAGCCACCGGACGCAATCTCATGTTCTTGTTTGATCAGTATGTTTATCGCGGCGGACACCCCGACTATAAAGTGGCTTATGGGTGGGATGCAGACAGCAATCTCGCTAAGGTCACCGTCACTCAAACCCAAGTCAGCGAGACCAATCTGAAAGATTTATTTGATCTGAAGATCCCGATCGGGTTTGGCTTTGCTGAAACTGCCGCCAAGATTTTCACGGTGCGCGTCCACGATCGTGAGCAAAGTTTCTACTTTCCGCTTGACCAAAAACCGGAGTTTGTCAGCTTTGATGTCGGCAATCATCACCTCAAAACCGTGGTGCTTGACTACGCAATGCCCGAACTCAAAGCCCAACTTCTGCACGATCCAGACCCGATTTCTCGCCTCTATGCCGTGGAAGCGATCACCAAAAAAGGCGGATTAGAAGCCGTCAAGATCCTGTCGGCAGCGCTGCAAACCGATAGTTTTTGGGCAGTCAGGGCCGAGATCAGCCGAAATTTAGTCACCGTCAAGCTCGATCAAGCGATCGCAGGCGTGCTGTTGGGTCTCAAAGATCCCGAAGCGCGAGTTCGGCGCGCCACAGTCGAAGCTCTCTCGCAGGTCAAAACCCCCGAAAGCTATAAAGCGCTCAAGTCTGTGGTGGAAAAAGGCGATGCTAGCTATTATGTCGAAGCGTCTGCCCTGCGGAGCCTGGGTAAAGTCGCGGCATCCGGGTTAAGCGATGCCCCTAAAACCGAAAAAGTGCTGAAGCTGCTGAAAAGCGTACTCAAAGAGCGGCAGGGCTGGAACGAAGTGGTGCGATCGGGCGCGATCGGGGCCCTCAGCCATCTCAAAACCTCCGAGGCCGCTTTAGATGTGATTTTGGACTATACCCCGATCGGCGTTCCGCAACCACTGCGTCTGGCGGCCATTCGTGCTCTCGGAGCCATCTCTAGCGGGCAGACCAACGTCAATTTAGAGAAGATCTTAGAGCGACTGCAAGAATTGTCAAGAGAGACATTCTTTTTAACTCAGGTCTCAGTGGCCGTCGCCTTAGGACAAATGGAGACGACCAAAGCGATCGGCATTCTGCAATCGTTGGCTGACCAAACTCCCGATGGTCGAGTGCGTCGCATTGCCGAAGAATCGGTGCAAACCGTGCAGAAGAGAGCGGGATCTGATCAGTCCGTCAAGCAACTGCGTGAAGAAGTCGATCAGCTTAAAAAAGATAATCAGACGCTCAAAAGCCGCCTAGAAAGTCTGGAAGCCAAGGCTTGAGCGCTCTTTGCCCTAGACCCATAGATTGATGTCTCTTGGGATACAAGTTGTACTAGAAGCTACATAAATGGCGCTCTAACTCCTATAAACTCACACTTTAGTGTGTCTTTAGATATAGGTGTGAGTGATGTTTAGCCAGTCCAAGATGTGGAAGTCTCTACTGCTGTCTCCGATCGCGTGGACAGTGCTCTACGGGGTCAACTCTCAACTCATCGGTCGAGCAGAATCGGCTCCAAACCCCCTGAAACTCGCGACGACTTCCCCGGCAGTTTCACCCCCCGCAGCCCTTAACTTGAAAAGCGTCGAGTTGTCTTCTCACCAGGTGGCTGCTGTTCCTGCTGTCCCCTTGGCGGTTGAAAACCGAGCGATTGTGATCGCCCAGAAAACCCCGGCTCAGACTAGCCTTGACACCCGTCTCAGCTTAGACTCAGTAGAGAATGTAGCAGACTTTGAAAAGCCCGAAGCCGATGCTGATGCGGCATTGGCGCAAGTCACCTCAGTCTCGCAGCTAACAGATGTTAAACCCACAGACTGGGCCTTTCAGGCATTGCAATCGCTGGTTGAGCGCTATGGCTGCATTGCGGGCTACCCCGACAAGACCTATCGCGGCAATCGGGCGCTGACCCGCTATGAGTTTGCGGCCGGGCTGAATGCGTGTCTCGATCGCGTCAACGAGTTAATTGCTGCCTCCACCGCCAATCTCGTTAAAAAAGAAGATTTAGTTACCCTGCAAAAGCTGCAAGAAGAATTTGCGGCCGAGCTAGCCACTTTGCGTGGTCGCGTCGATGTCCTCGAAGCGCGCACCACCACCCTCGAAAAGCAGCAGTTTTCAACCACCACCAAGCTGTTTGGCAGCGTTTGGATCAACGTCACAGGGGCAACCGCCAGCAGAGGAGTGCGATTTGAAGGCCCGGCAGGCAGCGAAGGCGATGCTCTCGGACGGTTCTTTGCAACCCGCAGTCCGATCACGGGCAGACCCACGGTTCTGACGGCTAAAGACCCTAATATCACCGAGAGCTTTTTAACTTGGCTGACGCTTTCAACCTCCTTCACGGGCAAAGATCAGTTGGTGACGCAGTTGGCGGCTGGAAACGGCGTTTCTCCCTATAACCAATATGCGTCGGCTGGCTTTTTTAACTCGGCGGGGGTGCCGTTTCTCGACCAATCAGGCGGCACCAACAATGGTGTCCCTGATGTGGTGATTCACGATCTTTTCTATAGCTTTCCGCTCAACAATGCGGTGAAGGTGACCGTCGGGCCCCGCATCAACTGGTATCGTCACTTTGATTCCAACCGCTTTAACTTTGTCTTTAACTCAGGAGCCAGTTTCGATACCTCCAACAGCGCTCAGTCAAATGCGGTCGATCGCGGGTCAGGGGCGGTGATCGATGTCACTCTCAGCAAGCAGTTTCGCCTGACCGTTGGTTATCTGGGCGAAAACACCGAATTCTTGCCGTCTGAGTTTGGCTACAACACCTCCAGCAATCCAAAGTTTGGTCTATTTGGCGGCACTAACACCGCCTCAGCCGAGCTGACTTTCTCGCCCACTCGCACCATTAACCTACGGCTGCAATATAACCGCACTCGGATTCAAGCCTATGGGGGGCAAGTGGGGGGCGCGATCGGAGAACCGATTCCCTACGGCTATTTAGATGCCGGGCCCGGCTTCTCAAATGGGGTCGTCGGTGGGGGGCTGAAATATGCCACTGCTGATATGTTTGGGGTTAACTTCGACTGGATGCTAAAGCCGGGGTTTGGGGTGTTTGGGCGCTATAGTTTTGCCACCACAAAGCTCAACCCGATCGACCAAAAGGTGAGAACTCAGTCTTTCCAAGTGGGGGTTGGCTTTCCTGACTTGGGCAAGAAAGGCGCGCTGGGCACCCTCACCTTCTTGATGCCGATGGATATCACCAAGGGGCGCACTTATTTTGCGTCTGGGGCGGGCGATGGCGGCACGCAATATGAGCTAGAAGCCTCTTACTTCTATCCGCTCAATCCTCACATTGCCGTGGTGCCGACGTTCTACACCATTTTCAACGCCAACAACTTCAGCAGCAATCCCACGGTTTTTGTGGGCAGCCTGCGAACTCAGTTTAGTTTCTAGAGTTTAGTTTCTGTCTCGACTCGGTGATAATTGCTCGATGATTTCGTCGTTGGCTCCTGTTTGGCTGGCGGCAAATCGTCGAGCGATCGCGGGCACGATCGCCAGTGGATTGCTAAACCCTGAAAACAGGTGAAGACCTGGAGTAGAGGGAATTGCGCCCACGAGCGGCAGACGATCGTGGCTAAACGCGATCGTGCAGTGATGCCAGGTGCCGGGTAGGTTGCCGACTTTGGGCAAGACGACACTGATTTTAGCTCGCAGATCGGCTTCGCTTTGAGCCGCATCGATCGTCGCGTTGGGGTCAGTCAAGCGTTCGGCTGGTCTGCCCGATCCGAAGTCTGCCGTCTAGAAATTGGATAGCTCCGGCATCCAAAATCGCTGGCGCAGGTTCATGTCCGGGTTCGTCCCACAGCGCTTCGACTAGAGGTTGAGTTGCGTCGGCTTCTAGCTGAAATCGGTCAGCCTCGGCTGGCATCACTAACGTACTCAGCTTTAAATCGGTAGGAGGTGTTTCGATAATCTCGGCGTGAGTGAAATATTGTTTGACCCGAATCCCAGCGGCTTGCAGCAGTTGGCGGGTGATTCCTCCGGTGCAAATAGCCAGGTTAGCGGCGTATAAGGTGCCGATCGTGGTTGTCACCCCTGTTACTCGATTAGCATCTTTGACCAATCCTGTCATCTGAGCAGTTTTGAGGTCGCCGCCTAAGCGCTGCATGGCTTGACAATAGGCCTGCGTCGTCAATTCGGCCTCAATATGACCATGCCGAACGGTTAATGCCCCGGCGATCGCCGCTGGATTCAGCAACGGTTCCAACTCGCAGGCTTCTTTGACACTCAGCAACCGGGGCGGAATTGCAAAGCCGAGATAGCGCTGGGCAAGTTCTTGCGGATCGCGGTCGGCAGCAATGGTCAATAGCAAATCCAGTTCTCGAAACTGGGTGTCTGCGGCTAACTCATCTGAAAGAATCCGATGGCGCTCAATGCCTTCAGCGCACAGTTGACGAGTCAGCGCGGTGGTGCCTGACCAATAGGCAATGCCGCCATAGCTATAGCGAGTCGCCCCCGTCAAGGGGTTTTGTTGGTCTAACAACAGGGTCGAAAAGCCTTGGTTTGCTAGCTCGTAGGCCAGAGCAGCCCCCGTGATTCCAGCGCCCACTACTATCCAATCATGAGTCGTCATAAGGCTTTAAAGACTTGAAACTAGGGACAGTTTAGGGGGTGAAGGCAGGGAACGATCGTCTATTCCTAACATTTCGCCATCGGGACGCGCCAGCCTTGATCAAGCCCAATCTCTAAACGTAATTTACGATACAAATTCACCCTAAAGAGTGATGCTTCAATTCGTAGCCAGAGACTTTTAAGTTATAAATCCTACGTTTAAGAACCACCAGGAGGAAGCCATGAGTCATCAACCTTTTTCATCTCTGTCTCGTCGTCAAGTGATTCGTGGGCTGCTAGCGGCTGGTGCCTTTGGTGCAACCTCGCGGCTTTGGACAGGCTGCACGGCTGCTAAACCCAGCGCTAGCGGCGACGCTTCGCCAGGGACTTCTTCGGCATCGGCAAACTTGGTGATGGGCTTTATCTATGTTGGGCCCAAAGATGACTTTGGCTATAACCAGGCTCACTTTCAAGGCAAGGAAGGACTGGCGAAAGTGGCCGGAGTTAAAACGATCGACCAAGCGAGTGTTCCTGAAACCACCGAAGTGCAAGAAGTGATGCGAAACATGATTGAGCAAGACAAAGCCACCGTCTTGTTTCCGACCTCGTTTGGTTATTTTGACCCGCACATTCTCAAACTCGCGGCCGAATATCCCGCCGTGCAGTTCTTTCACTGTGGTGGCATGTATGTCGAAGGCAAACATCCTAAAAACATCGGCAGCTATTATGGCTATATCGACGAGATGCAATATCTCTCAGGCATTGTGGCTGCCCACATGAGCAAGACGGGCAAACTGGGGTTTGTCGGGGCCAAGCCGATTCCGCAAGTGCTGCGAAATATCAACAGCTTCACGCTAGGGGCCCGCAGTGTCAAACCCACCCTCACGACGCAAGTTGTTTTTACGGGTGACTGGTCAGTTCCAGTCAAAGAAGCCGAAGCCACTAATAGCATGGTTGATCAAGGCATTGATGTGATCACCTGTCACGTAGACAGCCCCAAAGTCGTGATCGAGACAGCAGAACGGCGCGGCGTTTATTCGAGTGGCTACCACGCTGACCAGATTTCGCTTGCGCCCAAGGGCTATTTAACCGGGGCCGAATGGGATTGGACGAGCGTTTACACCAACTACGCCAAAATGATTCAAGAGGGCAAAACTCTGATGAATGGCGGGATTCCTCATCTTCTGCGCGGCGGGTTAAAAGATGGGTTTGTCAAGCTGGCTGCCTATGGCCCGGCGGTAAATGACGCTGCTAAGAAAGATGCAGAAGCCGCGAAAGCTAAATTTATGGATGGCTCTTTAGCGATCTACAAAGGTGAACTTAAGGATAACGCGGGCAAAGTTTTATTGCCTTCAGGAAAAGAGTTTGCCCAGAAAGCACCTGAGCTTGAAGCGATGAACTGGCTGGTAGAAGGGGTGATTGGTAAAACGGCCTGATGAGAGGTTTGGATCTTGGGGGACGGAGGTTTTTTGTGAGCAAACGCCTCTAGAATGATTGAGCCGAATTTCACATTTGCTTTCCAAGGGCCACGGCGAGGGGAGAACAGGGTGGTGCCCTTTTCCCACGAGGGGTGGGGTTAACTTGTTGGTTCGGTTCGTTGATCCAAAGTCCAAAATCGTCAAGGAGTTCTATTCACGATGACCTTTCCTCGCCGGGGTTTTGACCCACGCTTACGATCGCGCAATCGCTTAGTTTCGGCAATCTGGACCGTGGGTGCTTTGATGAGACGATCGCTACTCTGGCAGTTGGGGCTGGCCGCGCTGGTGGCGATCGCGCTGATCACGCTGGCTTATCCCTCTCTGGCGCTGACAGCTACGATCGCGCCCCTGTCTCCTCAACTAGGCGACACCCTCTCGATCGTGGTTCAGTCTAGTAATAACCCGACTGTAACCATGGGGGCTAAAACCTATGCAACGTTTGAGCAGGGGAATCATCGGTTTCGGGCCCTTTTGCCCACCACGCCCCTCGATCACCCTGGCAAACTGACGCTGCGGGTCAACGACGGGCAAGACGCGCAAGACCTAACGGTGACCTTAAAAGCCCGATCGTTCCCGACCCAAAGCATTTGGCTTCCCCCCGGCAAGGGCGATAACGGGACGGATTTAGAGTTTGATAAAGTCGATGCCTTTAAGCAAATTGTCAGCCCTCAAAAGCTCTGGCAAGGAAAATTGCTGCGACCCAATGCGGGTGAACTCACCACAGGCTATGGAGTGCGTCGCTACTACAACGGCGAGTTTGCCAAAGATTATTATCATCGCGGCGTTGATTATGCCGGAGACTATGGCTCGGCCATTATTGCCCCCGCAGCCGGACGGGTTGCCCTAATAGGTCGTGAATCTCAGGGCTTTAAAATCCACGGAAACTGCATCGGCATTGACCACGGGCAAGGAGTCTTGAGCATTTTTCTGCATCTCAGCCGCATTGATGTCAAAGAGGGCGATGTCGTCAAAGCGGGACAAACGATCGGTGCTCTAGGCGGCACAGGCGCGGCAACCGGGCCTCACCTGCATTGGGGCTTATATGTGCAAGGACTATCGGTTGACCCAGCCCCTTGGCGCTATGAGGGTCTTCAGTAAATGGGGTGAAACGGCCGTACCTCCTCTGTGTTTTATGCCTCAAGACGATCGCCGCCTCTGACCTGAGAAAGATTAGCTCACTTCCGCTTTTGATTACATTTACGGCACAGATGTATTAAAAAAGTTGAGGATAGCTATGGCCATCGACGATTTGATTCAAAACGCTAAAGAGGCACTGCCAAACGTTACGCCGACTCCTCCTGGCTTAAAGACTCAATCTTCTGTGTATGATCTCAAATCTCGCCTGGAGTGGGGCGAGCCTGCCCTCACCATTTTGGATGTTCGTCCTCGTGACCTGTTTAACGACAGTCATATTATGGGCGCGATGGATTTTCCGCTCAGTGACTTGGTGGCTCTAGCGAAGAGTAGCCTAGAGTTTGAGCGAGATATTTACGTCTATGGTGCCAGTGAGCCGGAGACTGCCCAGGCGGCGGCGATGCTGCGCGAAGCGGGGTTTCGAGCAATCGCAGAGCTTAAAGGTGGCTTGACGGAATGGAAGGCGATCGGTGGTTCGACTGAGGGGGCAGTCGATGCTCGTCAAGAGCCAGGAGAACACGCCTACAACGTGGTTTCTCAAGTGAAACACCACAAAGAGACTCAGAAGCTCAACTTTATCAAGTAGCTCGGAACCAGCCTCAGATCCTTTAGTTGAATGGGCAGTGGGTGATTAGAATGATCCATTGCCCATTTTTGGAGGTTATTTTTGCGATGTGTGGAAGATTTAGCCAAAGTCTACCCGGTGAAGCGATCGCGCTCACCTTCCAACTCACCGAGGCTCCTGACTGGCAACCTCGCTATAATATTGCGCCCACTCAGAGGGTTTTGGCGATCGTGGCAACCGAGAGCGGCGATCGTCAGGTTAAGCCGCTTCGCTGGGGTCTGATTCCTTCGTGGTCAAAGGATGCAGCGATCGGGGCAAAACTGATCAACGCCCGGTCAGAAACAGTAGCCGAAAAGCCGTCGTTTCGATCTGCCTTTAAGCAGCGTCGCTGCCTGATTGTGGCAGATGGCTTTTATGAGTGGCGCAAGCAGCCAGGCAAAAAGCAGCCCTTTTATTTTCGATTAGAGAACGGTAGTCCTTTTGCATTTGCGGGCCTGTGGGAGCGCTGGCACCCCTCACAAGCAGACGGACTGGAGACTTGCACCATTTTGACCACTGAGGCTAATCTGACCGTTGCTCAAGTGCACGATCGAATGCCCGTGATTTTGACAGCAGAGAGCTACGATCGCTGGCTTGATCCAACTCTCGACTCGGCATCACTTCAGGCACTTTTGCGCCCTTATGGGGGCAGTTCTATGACGGCTTACCCCGTAAGCCTAAGCGTCAACAGCCCGTTGCACGACACGCCAGACTGCACAGCACCCCTTGTGGAATCGATCGCGCCTTAAACGTTGAGTTTGGTAACCCACAGGCTTTAGTGAGATGTTGCCCGCGCTAATGACTCAACGCCCATCTCGTGAACTGCATTGGGCAAGGTTGCAAAGCGAGGGTCAGGCGGAAACGACATTTCTTCGATCGCGCCCGGCTCTCCAAGCTTTTTAGACTGTCCATCATTAAATGACACCATCACCCCACCTGCGTTGCCAGCCCTGACAACCACCTGCTGGTTAGCAGCCCAAGCGCGCTGAGTGCCCTCTGAAAGCACGCCCTCAAACTCGGTTTTGCCATCTGCTACCACGCGCACCCAAGACTGGGCAGTGAGCATCACGCCGACTCTGACGGCCTTTTGGCTTCCAGGCTGTTTTTGAGCCAGAGTTGCCTTTGCCACGTTTTGTAGAGGATTGATTGGCCCGATCGGAGCCGGAGCCATCGGCTGCATCTTCATTTCTGCGTTGGCTAGCTGGGTCTGACCCAAAGAGCGATTGAGAAAATAAGATAGCCCATTCACAGCGGAGACGATCAAGAGCATGTAGAGCAGATAGAGATGTACCGGGCGAAGCTGCGCCCCTGGTAGACTCCGCCAAGACGGACGGGGATCAGGCAGGCTGTAGTGGGAGGTGGGAAAAGTACTTGCAAATTTGACCCCATCTAGCCCGATCGCCTCCGCATATTGTCGAATAAAACTTTGAATGTAAACCGATTCAGGTAAGCCCTTTAGGTCGCCCTGCTCGATCGCCCGTAACAGACGTGGCTGAATTCGAGTTTGGCTGGCAATTTGTTCTAGAGAGATCCCTTGTTGCTGTCGCAATTCACACAATTGCAATCCCATTTCGGCTAGCCGTTTTGCTTGGTCTTGGTTGTTTTGGAGGGGTTGCTTATTCATCCGCTGTGCTCCTGGATCTCTGCTGATGACCCGATAGGTGTCAGGTCGATTCGGTCTTTTAAACACTGGATCTCAAAATTTTCTAGGGGGCGATAAGTGCCGCTGGGCAAGAAAGGCTTGCCGGGAGAATTGAGTTGAATGGAGTCGATCGCGGTGCGGTGAAGCTGAAGGACGGGATGCCCCAGTTGATCGGCCACTTTACGAATCTGTCGATTTCTCCCTTCGTGAAGAATGATTTCTAAGAGGGTTTTAGCCTCAGCACGGTAAACCACTCTAACTTGAGCGGGTAGGGTTTTCTGACCTTCTAACAAAACTCCCTGCCGCCACTGCCTTAACATCTGCTCTGAGGCTACCCCTTTAACCCAAACCTGATAGGTTTTAGGAACGTGATAGCGAGGGTGAGTCAGAGAGTGGGTCATCTCACCATCATTGGTTAAGAGGAGTGCTCCGGTTGATTCTACATCTAAGCGCCCTACGGGGTGAAGCCCCTGACCCTGACGAATCTTTTTAGGAAGGAGGTCTAAAACCGTTGATCGGTTTTGAGGGTCATCACATGTAGAAACAACGCCCACAGGCTTATTGAGTAATAAGTAGAGCAGTTGAGGGCGGGCAATCGGCTTCACAATTCTACCGTCTACTGCCACTTCGTCAAGGGCTGGGTTTGTTTTTTGCCCCAGGTGGGCCACTTCGCCGTTGAGACGCACGCGCCCGTCTAGGATCATTTGTTCCGCTTGACGGCGGGAGGCGATCCCCCACTGAGATAGAACTTTTTGCACTCGTTCAGGCATGGCCTATGCGCCCAATACATCCTTAAATTTGCGGAACTCGGCGTTTTTTGCTGAATAAACCTCTGTATAAATACTAATGTGTACATTTATTACACAAAACTGCTCTCAGCACAAGCTACTACAAAACTAGGCCTTTTTGCTCAAATCTTCAACCTCAGAGCACGGCAACCGAATCTGTAACCAGGCTCCTCCTGTGTTGGGATCGTTACTTGCGCTAACGGAGCCTTGATGAGCTTCGATAATTTGCCGGACGATCGCCAGCCCTAACCCACTGCCACTGCTTAACTGAATCGGTTGAGTGGCGCTTGCCAAATCTCGTTGGGGATCAGGGTGCCGCGATCGTGACGGGTCAGCCCGATAAAACCGCTCAAAAACATGAGGCAGCGCCATTTCTGGAAACCCCTGCCCTGCATCCACAATATCAATCTGGATGCTCTGAGCAGGTCTGCCGGAGAGAGGCGATGAATCATGGTGCAGGCTCACCCGGACTCTGATCCCGGCTTTGAGAGGACTGTATTTAATCCCGTTATCAAATAAGTTGAGCAAGACTCGGTGTAGTCGAGGCTCGTCGGCTTGAATGAGCAAGTGGCTAGGCCCTTCATAGTCTAGGGTTAAGCTTTTTTCACTGGCGAGCGGCTCTAAACCTGACCAGGCAATGTGAATCAGTTTGATCAGATCAATCGACTTCACATGCAGTCGCTGAACTGGGTTGACCTCTAGCTGACTGAGATCGAGCAGTTCTTGCACCAGCGTGCTCAATCGAATCGCTTCTGTGAGCAGGCGATCGACCCAATTGCGGGTGGGTGGCTCTAGCCGCGATTGCAGCGTTTCGGCCACCAGCCGAATCGAGGTGAGGGGGGTTTTTAACTCGTGAGCCACATCTGAGGCCCAGCGATCGCGCTGTTGCACCAAGGTCAGAGCTTCTTGGCGGTTTTCTAAAAACACCCCCACATTGTCATCGGTCAATGGAAAGGCATATCCCCGCAGCGGCGTGGTGCGCTGATCGCTCAAATTAGCCGCATCGACCGAGGTGGGATAAAACATCCACTCTCGTTGACAGGGCTTTTCGGCTTCTCTGGCTCGCTCAATCAAAAGGTCTAGCTCATAAGAGCGCACCCACTCTAACAGCAGTCGTGGCTGAAGGGAGGTGCAGTTAGGAATGCTCAAGAGTTGACAGGCTTGGGGGTTGCACAACGTCAATTGATTGTCTTCATCTACCTGCAAATAGCCCACGGGCGAGCAGTTGACGATTTGCTGCCAGGTTTCTGACTGCCGCTCTAAGTCTTGATTGACTTGCCGATAATTGGCGATCGCCAGCGTCAACTGAGACGAGATAGAAAAGGGATTTCCCCGATCGGGCAAGTCCAGACGTTGAGTGATCTGCTTGAGTTGCCTACTCAAACGATTTCGATACCAAATCAGTGGCAACAGCCCCAGAGCAAGCCCCGCTAGAAACCATAGAAGTTTCACAGGCAAAAAAGAATGAAAAATAGAAGTCAAAGACTGGAAATGTGTGACGATCTGCAATCTCTAATTTCAACCTTTCAATTTTCGCGCATTTCAGCCAAAGCGGTAGCCAAATCCTCTCACGGTGACCAAATATTCAGGGTTGCTGGGGTCAATTTCTAACTTCTCCCGCAGCCATCGGATATGGACATCGACGGTTTTGCTGTCGCCAATAAAATCAGGCCCCCAAATCTTTTCGAGTAGCTGATCGCGTGACCAAACTCGCTTGGTGTGGCCCATAAATAGCTCTAGCAGTTTAAATTCTTTAGGTGAGAAATTAACTTCCTCTCCACGCACGGTGACGCGACACTCTTGAGAAAAGACGGTAATGTCTTGAAACTTGAGGGTAGGAGCCTGCCCAGAGGTTTGAAACTGCTGATGCCGTCGCAGCAGGGCCCGGCATCGGGCGACGAGTTCTCGCATTCCAAAGGGTTTGGTCAAGTAGTCATCGGCACCGACTTCTAGCCCGACCACGCGATCGGTTTCGGTTCCCTTAGCACTCAGCATCAGAATGGGAATGCTGTTGCCTTCTCGACGCACTAGGCGGCAGAGGTCGAGTCCGTTGATGTAGGGAAGCATCAGATCTAAAATGATCAGATCGAGCTTGATAGAATCTGGCGGATTGGGGAATCTTGAGAAAGACGAGAGGTGGCTTTTGCCCGTTGCATTTTGGATGGCTTCTAGAGCGCTGCGCCCGTCGGCTGCGGTCAGCACTTCATAGCCTTCTTCGCTTAGGGTCAGCGCGATCGTGTCTCGAATCAAATCTTCATCTTCAACAATGAGCACTCGACCTAGCTTCATGCTGGATTGAGCGCTTTTAGCTTCTGCCGTTAACGCGATTGGCATAGGAGTGCTGGAGGCAAATTCTTTTCCAGTAAATCCTAGCACTAATCTCATCCCTAGTATGGATTGATACATTTTTTTTGTCTTTAAGCGTGTTAACCCCCCAAAAGGAATAGCCAGAGCGGGATCACGAGCAACAGTCCGATTGTGCTTAAGGCAATGCTGCTAGAAGCTAGGTCGCGATCGAGGTTATATTCTTCGGCCAAAATCAGACTGGCAAAGGCGCTGGGCATTCCTGCCATTAAGACAAGAGACAAGCGAGGATCACCAGAGAGTCCTAAAAAGGTGGTTCCCAAGGCGACCAGACTTGGCAGCACCATAATTTTGAGGGTCACTGGAATCAGGGCGACTCTCAAACTTTTCCAGCCCTGAAGCTGGCTCAGGCGCATTCCCATCAGCAAAAAGGCGGCGGGAATCACAAATAACAGCGAGGAGTCGATCACGACTTCTGCCACGTCAGGAAAGGGAATGGACTGGGTAAAGTAGCCGATCGTAAACGCCCAAAGCGATGGCACTAGGAGCACATCACGACCGAGTAGCCACCAGTGGTTGGGTTGTTCTAGCCGCCCATAATAACTGGCGATTAACACCCCAATGCCGTAGGTGCCGACGAGGTTTTGGGTCACGCTAAAGAAAATCGCCCAACTCATGTCGCCTGTGGTGAGCAGTGAGGGAATGATCCCCAACCCTACAAAGCCTGTGTTGCCGAGCATACTCGCGATCGCAAAGGTGCCTTGATGGGGGCGATCGAGGGGAGGAAGCCACGATCGCAACCGTTTTCCCTGCTCTTCATGCTCTTGAAAGCCGTCTTGCTTGAGCCAAAAACCGAGCAGTTGCAGCACCGACCAGGCTAGGAGCAGTCCAGTTCCCAGCGTTCCTAGGGTCACAGCCGGAGCCAGCCCCACTTGGTGAGAAAAGTCAGTTTGCCGCGCCAGCGCAAAAAGCTGCCAGGGAACGCCAACCCAATATAGAGTGCGACCCATCAGGCGAGGGAGCGTTTGCGGCACAAATCGAAAAGATAGAATCCCTAGGCCCGTCCAAAGAATCAGAGGCGTGTAGGCGTGGAGCAGAGTTTCGATCATGCCAAATCACCCAGGGGAAGATCTCCCCAGAGATGCCCCTAGAATCGTTACTTTCTGATTTTAGATTTTCTTTGCTCAATCCACTGCAAGAAATCGTGATGAATTGATTAACGTTGACGTTACGGACTCAACACTATAAGACTTGCCAGTCTTTAATGCGCCACTGATTGTCTAGCAGCACCAGTGAATAGCGGACTTGCAGATTGTCGGTTTTGGTGTCGGCGAGTTGTTCGCCTTCGTAATATTTGGTCACTTCAGCGATCGTAGCAGTCGCCGTTGCTCGGCCGGGGTTGGCCGGGCTAGCCTCAACCGCCTCTACTTTGACGGTGTGCTCATATTGTTTGTGCCAGTTTTCTCGCTTTGCGTCTTCAGCGTTTTTGCGCCACTCAGCCAGTTTGGGTTCTGCTAAAACTTGAGTCAGTTTTTCAACCGTGTGAGATTGCCCCATTGCGTCTTTCTTGGCATCTAGCCAAAGCTCTAAAACTCGTTGGGCCATTGCCTGGTTCATCTCGCCAGAGAGCGGAGACGCGGCAGTTTGCACAGGAATCGGGATCACAGGCTGGTCAAGCTGCACCAATAGCTGATCGTCAGTGGATTTAGCCGCCAGAAACTTCAGCGATCGAAACAGCAAAAAGCCCACTGCCCCTACCGCAAAAATTCCCAACAGCATCAGCGGTAGCGGCAAGCCCCGGCGGCGCTTGACTTTTGCAGGCTGCCCTTCACTGCGACGAGGCGGCAAATCGTCTGCGTCTGGGACGCGATGCCCATTGTCGAGATTTCTGCGCGGGCGATCGCCGCCCGATCGCCCGCGTTGACCCGAAGCGTCTAAGCCTCCTTCGGGCGAGAGATTGGCTATTTCCTGAGCATCAGGCAGGGTTGCGACGCTGGCGGCGGCTCCGGTCAGCGTGGCCGTGGCAGCGCGAGACGAGCGATCGGCATCCATTTCGTGAACCTGAGCCGATCGGATGGTTCGCCCATTAGAAGGGGTGAGGTTAGAAGGCTGAGGCGCGATCGTTTGAGAAACGGCTTTGCGTCGGTTCCAGTGCTGTTGAGCCGTCCACTCTGCTGACTCAGACTCGGCGGGCAACTCTTCGAGATATTCTTGCACCTGCTCGTTAGCAAAGTAGTCTTTGAGCGAGACGCGCTGTTTTGACAAGTCCCGGAAGTGCGGAAACACTTCATCTTGCAGCCAGCGCTCGGCATATAGACATAGCCCTGGCAATAAATCGGGTGCCCCTTGAGAATTTTCGCGAATAAACACGAGCGGTTCATATTCTTGACTGAGGTCTAGGGCCCGGCTGGCTTCTTCGGTTTGCCCTAAAAGCAGTGCACAGACAGCCTGTTCTAGATGCACATCTTGCCGACTGCCCAAGCGCATCAGCATCAGTTTTGCCCGGCGAATCAGCGCGGGCTGCTGCTCTGCAAAGCCTCGTGCCATCAGGGCATAAACCGCCAAATAGGTGGCCACTGCTGACGGGCGACGCGCCTCTTCTTCAAATAAGGTCTGCTGCTCTTCGGCGGTGAGATAGCCGCGCAACTGCTGAATGAACCGCAAAAAGTCATCAATGCTTAACCCAGACTGATCATTGCCTGAGCCATCAATGCCGCCGCGCTCTCGCAGCATATCGCGCAGCAGTTTCATCCCGTTGCGCCGCTCGATCGAGGTGTCATCAGGCAAGGCGAGGAGTTCTAAAATTCGGTAGGGGCGCAGCTTATAGAGATCGGACTGAATCTCACCTCGAACGCTGGTAAATAGCCCTTCTCTCAGCAAAAGCTCTTGCCCGGTTTCTAACGCTTCGGCTGCGTTTTCATATTGCCCCTGCTGCCACTGCTCGCGACCTAGCTCAAGACAGGATAATGCCACTGTCAAGACAATATCAGACAGCACAATTCTGGGATCACCAAAGCGACCGTCTTTTAAGTTGGCGTTGCCACTGCTGAGATAGGGGCGACCTAATCTCAAAACTAGTTCATATTCGCCTAGCTCCTGCAAAATCAGCAGCGCCCCGATCAGTTGTTTGTCATGGATCTCAATGCTGGGCGATCGGGGGTCTGGGGGCACGATCTGCATCAGGCTGCACCAAGTCTATCTGGCTGCGATCGGACTCGTAGGGGCTGGCCAAAAAGCTGGCATCATAGCTTTGGCGATGATCTATTTTTGACAGCACTCCGTAGGCTTCATCAAGCAACTGACGACGCGCCGCGATCGCTGCTTCAGAATATTCACGGCGAGGGAGTTGCAGGGTGCGATCGCGATGCGCCTGCTTTAGTTGGTCGGCAGTCGCCTGGATGGGTAAACCCAGAATCCGATAATAATCGAGCGGAATACGCACGGTTGACTTCCCCAGCAGTGAGCAATAATAAATGACGAGAACCCGGACACTAATCGGTTGAGTGCCATCATACCCTGTAGATGCAAAGTCGGCAGTCCCCTCAAGAAAAACTCAGCGTTCAGTGTTTTCCGCAGCTATTTCTCAACAGTCATGAAAGCCTCATCACTTCATGAAAAAATAGATTCTTGAGTTTTGCAAGTCTCTGTTAGCAGGTTCGACCCTTTATAATTTGATCTTTAACCCATCAGAACGGTATTTTAGACTAAATTATTGTTGTTGAACTCTGTAGTGCCCTCGATCGTGAAGTGATTTTTAGCGTTTGACAGAGAGCGCTGGCAAAGAGGGTTTATCAGACCGATTTTAAAAGCATTTGCTTGGCGATCGCAACCATCAGGGTTCGGGTCATTGTCCAGTTTGGGTATTGCAGCGAAGGATCTAAAAGCGCATGGTACAGGAAAGAACGTTTCCAACAATTCAATCAATGTCTGCCCAAATCACCCAACCAGAAGGGCTGATCCTTTATAGGGACATGATCTTAGGTCGCTTTTTTGAAGACAAGTGCGCCGAGATGTATTATCGAGGCAAAATGTTTGGCTTTGTTCACCTCTACAACGGGCAAGAAGCCGTTTCCACCGGGGTGATTCAGGCGATGCGTCCCGGTCAAGACTATGTTTGCAGCACTTACCGCGATCACGTTCATGCTCTTAGCGCTGGCGTTCCGGCCCGCAACGTGATGGCAGAGTTATTTGGCAAAGCCACAGGTTGCAGCCAGGGGCGCGGTGGCTCAATGCACTTATTTTCAGCAGAGCACAAGCTATTGGGTGGTTTTGCCTTTATTGGAGAAGGCATTCCGGTCGCGTTGGGTGCCGCGTTTCAGTCAAAATATCGTCGCGAAGCCTTGGGCGATGCAAGCTTTGATCAGGTCACGGCGGCGTTCTTTGGCGACGGCACCACCAACAACGGCCAGTTTTTTGAGTGTCTCAACATGGCGGCCCTGTGGAAGCTGCCGATTTTGTTTGTGGTTGAAAATAACAAATGGGCGATCGGCATGGCCCACGAGCGCGCCACCTCTCAGCAAGAAATCTATAAAAAAGCCAGCGTGTTTGGGATGCCAGGCTATGAAGTGGATGGCATGGATGTGCTGGCTGTGAGAGCGATCGCCCAAGAAGCCGTAGCTCGTGCCCGTGCAGGAGACGGCCCAACGCTGATTGAGTGTCTGACCTATCGCTTTAGAGGTCACTCGCTGGCAGACCCCGACGAGCTACGATCGAAAGACGAAAAAGAGGCCTGGCTGGCTCGTGACCCGATCAAAAAGTTTGCGGCTTATCTGCTAGAGCAAAATCTGGCAGACCAACAAACCCTCAAGGATATCGAGAAAGAAATTCAGGCTGAGATTGATGAGGCGGTTGAGTTTGCCCTAGGCAGCCCCGAACCCGACCCAGCCGATTTGTATAAATATATCTTTGCTGAAGATTAAGCTCGAAAGCAACCGGGGAGTTCTGGCTCCCCCTGATTTCTTTTCGGCATTTAGCGTTGATGGCTGGTAGTTCACCAACTTAACTTTGACTAGTCCAGATCTTTGGCGATGAAGCGATGGTCTTGGGCTGCCGACCCTTGGGGACGTGCCCCCAAAACCCCATTGGGGGACGGTTGCCTTCCCCAAACCCCCTGCAAGCGAAATCTTGGTAAGGAGTTCGATATGACTCCTCGGAGTTAGTTTGGCGGACTAATAGTGAGCCTGACGGATGGTCAGCACATTTTTGACCTGCGCTTGAGTCATGCCCGGCGAAATTTGGGGATCATAGAGGAGTTTGATCAGAGATCGGTCGATCGCTGAATATTGCGTCACACTAGTCCACGGTTGATAAAACACGCTGTCAGCATACTTAAACGAGTCTTTCATCAGCCCTAGAGATTGGGTGAGTTCTTCTCGAATCAGGTGCGATCGCTCTTTTTGAGTGACTTTTGTGGTGGTGATCAAAATGTTGGCGCTGCGAATCTGGTTATGTTCGTCCCACTGAGTCCAAAAATAGCCATAGTTGCCCGATCGATAGTTTGGCTCGATCTGGCTAAACTGCGATTCAGGTGAAAAATGGATTGTGATAGTCGGGTTATGGTCAACCAACTGTAAATGAATCTCACCCTTGGTCAAGTCGTTGACCTCGCTAATCACAGACTTCAGCGTGGTCAAATCTTCAGGCGTGGGCGACCCCAACGGTTGAATGGTCACGTCTCCTTGCCATTTGTGGATCACCGGAACGCCGCCCGCCTGAGAAAACTCTGCCCCCAACGCGATTTCTAGAAAATAGCTGATTTGCTCTGACGTGACTTCCTGTTGAGGACGCTGAACTGAGGGAGGGTTAGAAATTACCCCAGTCGGTTCAGGTGGCCCTAAGACGACCGGACTTTTCACGGGTGACGATGACGGAGCACTGGCGATCGGGCTAACCAAATCACTTCTCACCCAACCCTTTGCTCCAAAGTGATCAAACGTCACATAATCCCAGGTGTGACCATCAGCGGCTTGGGTCTGTTTAAGCACATCTACCCGATCGCCCGCATAGCCAGAATAGACCAGACTCGACTGGCTAGAAGGACTCACTCGCACGTTGATCGGGCTGGTGGCAAGACTCGCGGTTAGCACTGCCGGACGCGCCCAAGCTGGCAGTGCAGCCAATAAGATGCTAGTGATCAGAAGAACTCTGGTCAAAATGGGGTAGCGCAGTGCAGCACAGGCAAAGAGTTTCAACGGCATGATTTTGGCTTCCAGCGTTGAGGGTTTAGGGATGGACAGAATCTTTTTTGTCAAAGCTCCCGGCTGTCGAGCAACCAGCGCTTATTCCTAAAATAGATCATTTGTACTATATAAAGAGCTTGTTTTTATCGATCCTAATTACTTAGTTCGATTTAATACATGCTTATATAGCTGGATCACTATTCGCCCAGCCCGATCGCTGATCGGGATAGTCCTGAAAGGGTTTACAAAAATCTACGGTTTACAAAAATCTACGAATTTGCAGGGCAAACGTTTGAGGCGCTTCAGCGTGAATAGTGTGTCCCGTGGTTGGAATGATTTTGAGTTGAGCCGCTTTGCAAAGATGAGCCATTTCTTGATTGATTGAGACGAACTTACGATCGTGCTCTCCTACCAACAGCAAGAGCGGATTTTGATGACTCTTGAGCCGATTCCACAAGTTTGGCTGCTCACCTGTGCCCAAATAACGCAGCGATCGGGCCAGATCTGACGGTCGATTGTTGCATCGCTGCCGAAAAATCTGCTCAAAATCTGGATGCTGCCGCAGCGATCGAAACAACGGTTGTTCATACCACGCGGTCAGAAACGTTGGAAAATCATGCTCTAAGCGATCGGCAAGCGTGGCATCGTGTTGTTTTCGGGCCAGGCGCTCTGCCTCAGTTCTCAGTCCGGGTGATGCAGACTCCAACACTGTTTTGAGACAACGATCGGGAAACTGCAATGCTAAATATAACGCTAACCGCCCGCCCATTGAATAGCCGATTAAATGGCATTGAGAAATCTTGAGATAGTCAAGAAGATGAATGATTAATGCTGCCGTGTTGGGCATCGTGTAAGTTTCTGCACAAACCTGAGTCTGACCGTGACCCGGTAAGTCAACCCTCAAACAGCAAAATCGATCGAGGAGGTGAGGCACGATCGCGTCAAACTCTCGACAACTCCCTAAAAATCCGTGTAAAAACAGCACCACAGGATTATTCCTGTTGCCCTGAATCTCGACATAAATTTGATCAGACGATGACAGCCAGAGGGCATGTCCTGCTGTGCCCTCTAGCGTGCTCTCCCGCTCATCCTGCGGATCTACCACCGTCCCAACTCAACGACATTCATCCTGTTAAAAGTTGGTGTAGTTCACGATCGCCCCCTTCATCCGCTCTAGCACTTCGGCGACGGGCAGCGAACCCAACTCACCCGATGCGCGAGTCCGAATGCTCAAGGCATTGGCTTCGACCTCTTTGGCCCCAACCACCGCCATGACAGGAATCTTTTCCTTCTCAGCATTGCGGATCATTTTGCCCAAGCGATCGCCCCCCAAATCAACCTCAGCCCGGATGCCGATCGCCTTCATCTGCTCAACCACCTGTTGGGCAAAGGGCATAAACTCCTCGCTCACAGGCAGCAACCGAGCTTGAATCGGAGCCAACCACACCGGGAAATCTCCTGCATATTCTTCGATCAGAATGCCGATCAGCCGCTCTAGCGACCCAAACGGCGCACGGTGAATCATCACGGGACGTTTGCGGGTGCCGTCTTCTGCGACATATTCCAGATCGAACCGCTCAGGTAAGTTGTAATCGACTTGAACCGTGCCAAGCTGCCACTCACGATCGAGGGCATCGCTAAAAATAAAGTCTAATTTAGGGCCATAAAACGCTGCCTCTCCGATGCCCTCAAAGTAGTTCATTCCCAGCGTCTCAACCGCACGGCGAATCGCCCCTTCGGCCTTTTCCCACGCTTCATCAGAGCCAATATATTTGTCAGAAGCCGGATCGCGGAAACTCAACCGCGCCTTAAAGTTCTTGAGTTGCAGACTCTTAAACACCGACAAAATCAAATCCACCACGTTGAGAAATTCTGCATCCAACTGTTCGGGGGTGACAAACAGGTGCGAGTCATCGACCGTAAAGCCGCGCACTCTGGTCAAGCCGCCCAACTCGCCCGATTGCTCATAGCGATAGACGGTGCCAAACTCTGCCAGTCGCATCGGCAGTTCTCGATACGATCGCAACTCACTCTTATAGATCTGAATGTGAAACGGACAGTTCATCGGCTTCATCACAAAGCCTTGTTCTGCGGCGCGAGATTCATCATCTTCCGCCATCAGCGGAAACATATCTTCTTGATATTTTTGCCAGTGTCCAGACATCTTAAACAGATCAACTCTGGCAATGTGAGGCGTGACCACAGGCAGATAGCCGCGCTTAGTTTGCTCTTGCTTGAGAAAATCTTCGAGAGTCGATCGCAGCACGGTGCCTTTGGGAGTCCACATCGGCAAACCGGGGCCGACGAGATCTGAGAAGATAAACAGTCCGAGTTCTTTACCCAGTTTGCGGTGATCGCGCTTGAGAGCCTCTTCTTTGCGACGCTTATATTCAGTCAACTGCTCAGGAGTCTCCCAAGCCGTGCCATAGATGCGCTGAAGCTGGGCTTTGGTTTCGTCTCCGCGCCAATAGGCTCCGGCGACGCTTTCTAGGTCGATCGCGTCGGCTTTCAATTCGGCAGTGTTTTCTAAATGCGGGCCGGCGCAGAGATCCCACCACTGATCGCCAAGGTGATAGAGCGTGATCGGCTCCTGCAAGCCTTCTAAAATCTCTAGCTTGTAGGGTTCGTTTGCCTCTTTGATGCGGCGTTCAGCGTCTTCGCGAGTCACTTCTTCGCGAGTCACGGGCAATTTGCGGTTGATGATCTTGATCATCTCCTTTTTGATTGCCTTCAAGTCTTTTTCGGTAAACGGTTCGGGGCTGTCAAAGTCGTAGTAGAAGCCATTCTCGATCCACGGCCCGATCGTCACTTGCGCCTTGGGAAACAATTTCTGCACCGCCATTGCCATGACGTGAGAAGCCGTATGGCGAATTTTTTTCAACGCATCGGATTCGCTGGTGCGCGGCAAATAGATTTTTTCGGGCTGATTAGAAGATTCTTCGGCAGGCATGGGTCGTGCTGGATATAACTCTATCCATCTTACCGATCCGATCGCGATGAATGGGATGAATGTCGCAGAGTCACCAGTTGGGGGTAAGATGAGAAAGCATTGCGAAATGTAAATAGTTTTAGAGATTCCTGACAATTTCCAAGATAGTTTAGATGCATGTTTAACTCTAATTTGCCAGACCCAGATCTGCTAAAGACCGTTTTAGAGCCATTGTTAGACGATTTTCAATATTGGTTTGAGCGATCGCGCTCCCTCTTTGAGTCAGCACCCATCTCTTTTCTCAAAGCCGAGCAGCAAGCCGCCCTACTCGCACGAGTAACCCAGGCCCAGCAAGAAGTCAGAACGACACAAACTCTCCTAAAAGTGACTGATGGGCAGGTAGGGGTTGAGACTTCGATGCTGATGACTTGGCATCAAATCGTCACAGAATGCTGGCAGGTGAGTATGCGACTACGCTCTAATCCGTCCATTCAAAAAGAGATGTGACGAGAGTGAGAAATCTGAGAGACTATGAGCGATGATTAGATATAAAGATTAATTTTTAAACAGTCTGCCTAAAGTTTTTGGAATTGAAGGGGTTGTCCCCACGACCTATCAGCAGGCAGGGTTGCCTCAAGGCTAGAGCAGCCCTGGTTTTCCATCCATTTAAGTCGGCGTGGTTCCGTTAAAGAGGCGCTATGATATTGCATTTGATTTACATTTTCGCGTTTACCTTGCTTGCTTTTTTAGCGATCGGTAACCTGATTCGCAACCTGTTGACTCTAGGGGCTGAGTCGCAGCGACACTATGCGCCGAGAAGCTATGACCCGGCTCGCCCGATGTCTTCTCGCATCCGAGTGCCCCACCCCGAATTGTTAGACAACAACGGTAAGCTGATCAACGAGCCACTGTTAGTTATGCGATCGATGACCGTCGAAGATGCCCGCGAGCAGCTAGACGCGCTCTATCGGTCGTCTCCCGGCGGCGACCCGCGTGAAGAGGCTTAGAAAGCGGCGATCGTCTGGGTTCGGTTCCCTGCTCTGTTAACTCAGAGCAAGCTGCGGTAAGTTTGAGAAGTCGCCCGTTGTGGAACTTCTAGACGATCATGGCCGAGCAACCCGAAGACAACCATCCATCTTCTAGCACGCCTCAAACCGCTGATGCGCCATCTCAGGCGCAGGTCACTCAGCATTGGCTCGACAAAACGCGAGATTTTTGGGGGAATGTCACCTCAAATCTAAGTCAGGCTCTGCCAGTGCAGCAGGTTGCCCAGACCGTCACCGGATGGTTTAGGGTTGACGAAGCCGAAATTGCTGAGATTCTCAAGAAGATTCGGGCAGAGTTGCCGACCACCGAAGCCCTGTTAATTGGCAAGCCCCAGGCGGGCAAAAGCTCGATCGTGCGTGGTTTAACAGGCGTTTCGACAGAGATTATTGGTCAAGGGTTTCGACCCCACACGCGATATACCCAACGCTATAGCTATCCGACCGATGATTTGCCGCTGCTGGTCTTTACAGACACCGTGGGTTTGGGCGATGGCACTCAAGAAACGACCGAAGTCATTCGAGAGCTTGTGGGCGAGATTGAGGGCAAGTCTATTAAGGGGCGAGGAGAAACTCAGGCAAAAATCCTCATCCTAACGGTGAAGATTACTGACTTTGCGACCGATACGCTGAAACAAGTCGCTGATCAAATCCGGCAACAGCATCCTGAAGTGCCTTGTTTATTGGCGGTGACCTGTCTCCACGAGCTTTATCCGGCAGAGGTTGAAGATCATCCTGCCTATCCGCCTAGCTTTGAAGACGTGAGTCGAGCCTTTGTGGAGTTGCAGCGCGGATTTGAAGGATTGTTCGATCGCACCGTCCTCATCGATTTCACGTTAGAAGACGATGGCTTTACTCCCGTGTTTTATGGCTTAGACGCGCTGGCTGATGCCCTTGCAGACTTGCTGCCCGAAGCAGAGTCTCGGACGATATCGCAGTTATTGAGCGATCGAGAAGCCGGAAAACAAATCAGCAACCTCTACCGAGAAGCCGGACGGCGCTACATTTTGCCCTTTTCGGTGATGGCGGGGGCGTTAGCTGCGGTGCCACTCCCTTTAGCAACGATGCCTGTGCTGACGGCGCTGCAAGCCTCAATGGTGGGTTTGTTAGGGCAAATTTATGGGCAAACCCTCAGTCCGTCTCAGGCGGGGGGGCTGGTCAGCGCGATCGCCGGGGGATTTGTCGCCCAAGCGATCGGGCGTGAGCTAATCAAATTCATCCCTGGTTTTGGCAGTGTGATTGCTGCATCTTGGGCAACCACTTACACGTGGGCATTGGGAGAAACAGCCTGCGTCTATTTTGGAGATCTGTTGGGCGGCAACACGCCTGACCCCAAACGAATTCAGACCGTGATGCGAGAGTCGTTTGCAGCCGCAAAAGAGCGGTTTAAACCCGCGAAAAAGTAGACGATTCAGATAGAGACTGAGTAGTTAGCGAGATGCGTAACCTTGCCCTAATTGAGATGCTAATAGTTTATCTTGGCAAAGACAAAATTGAATTAAAAGTGTACTCTCAAACACAAACTTAATCTATTAAATTAACTACTGTACCCAGAATACGCTGATTGTTTTCTACTCGCTATAAGCGTTGAAGACTATGGGATATTCGTTTCAGTTCTCGATTATTGGGGATAACATTGGACTGCTGCTGGCAGGTGCATGGTTAACCTTTAAAATATCGCTGTTAGCGATCGCGTTTGGTCTAGTGATTGGCATCATTGGGGCCATTTTTAGAACGTCAAAAAACAAGATTTTAGATGCGATCGCGCTGGCCTACGTCGAGGTTATTCGCAACACTCCTTATCTGATTCAGCTATTTTTTATCTTTTTTGGAATGCCAAACTTAGGCATTAAATTAACTGCCGAACAAGCGGCAATTCTGTCATTAGCGGTGAACTTTGGCGCTTATTCTACGGAGATTGTCCGCGCTGGCGTTGAAAGCATTCATAAAGGACAGGTCGAAGCAGGAATGGCGCTTGGATTCAAGCCATTGTCTATTTTTCGTCATATTATTTTGCTTCCCGCTTTAGCTAATATCTATCCTGCGCTAGTTGGGCAAGTGATCCTAGCAGTTTTATTTACCAGCGTCGTGTCTCAAATTGCGACCGAAGATTTAACATTTGTCGGCGATTTTCTCAACGCTCGCAGCTTCCGAAGCTTTGAAATCTACTTTACAATTTCGCTAATTTATTTAGCCCTTGTTTGGATTATTAAAGCGATGGCATTTTTGATTGAACGACGGTTTTTTGAGTTTGCTAAATATCGCCGCTAGCTTTTTAGGACGTTGGAAATGGATGAATTTACCGTCTCGCAAATCTTAATCAATTTGTTGGTTGCTGCTAAATGGACGATTATCTTGTCCGCGATCGCCTTCGTGGTGGGCGGCATTGTCGGTTTTTTAATCACCCTGATGCGAATCTCGTCAATCAAGTGGGTCAAGTTTCTCAGTTTGGTGTACATTGAGTTTTTTGAAGGCACTCCGCTTCTGTTACAGCTATTTCTTGCCTTCTTTGGCATCTCTGTTGTGTTTGGCATTAACTTATCTCCCCTCGTAGCCGCAACGCTAGCGTTAACTGCCTTCACTAGTTCGTTTTTGGCAGACATTTGGCGAGGCTCGATCGAAGCGATTCCTAGAGGTCAGTGGGAAGCCTCTTCAGCGCTGGGATTTGGCTATTTTAAACAGCTACGGCTCGTGGTTTTGCCGCAAGCGGTAAAGCTCTCGATCGCGCCGACCGTGGGATTTTTAGTACAAGTCATTAAAGGCACATCTCTAGCATCAGTGATTGGGTTTGCCGAAATTTCTCGTGTTGCGACCCAGATTAACAACGTCACCTTGAAATCCCTGCTGGTTTTTTCATTAGCAGGTTTGCTCTATTTTGCCCTCTGCTATCCGCTCTCGGCTTGGAGTCAACAACTAGAGAAGAAACTGAGCTACAAGGCATAAAAAAATGATGAAAGTATTGAAGGAATTCTTTCCCGATCGGTTACACCGGGCGATCGTCCTCTTCTTCGCCAGTCTGCTGGTTACGGTGAGCGTGGCTTCCTGTTCTGGGCCATCCACCTCTGTAACGAAATTGGCACTGATCAGCGCGTCTGAAATCGTGCCCCCTGCGGGAGAACGCGGTAAAACCCTCGACAAGATTATGGCGGCTGGAACGGTGCGAGTGGCGGTGCCCGACGATTTTCCGCCCTTCGGTTCAATGGGGCCCAAAATGGATTTGCGGGGCTATGACATTGACGTTGCCAGTGAGATTGCAAAAGGGCTGAACGTCAAACTAGAGTTGATTCCTGTGATTGGTAACTACCGGGTGCCATTCTTGCAAACCGATCGGGCTGATCTAGTGATTTCCAGCCTCGGCAAAAACAAAGACCGCGCTAAGATTATCGATTTTTCTCAGCCCTATGCCCCCTTCTTTTCGGGCGTTTACGGCATCCCAGAAGCCGTTGTCGCCTCTGCGGCGGATCTCAAGGGGCAAACGATCGGGGTTGCTCAAGGATCTTTAGAAGACTTAGAACTCTCTAAGCTCCCTGCGGGAACTGCAACGATAAAACGATTTGCAAACAACAGTCTAACGGCTGCCGCGCTCGTGTCGGGTCAAGTTCCGTTGATTGCGACGGGAAACGTTGTTGCGGCCAAAATTACCAAAGATAATCCAGACAAAAAGATCGAGAAAAAATACATCATGAAAAATTCTCCTTGCTATGTCGGAATCCGCAAGGGTGATGCCAGGTTAGTGGTCAAAGTTGATGCCATTATTACAGCGATGAAACAGTCTGGAAAACTCAACGAACTCTCATTGAAATGGTTTAACGAACCGCTTCCTGATTTAACTCCGCCCGCCTAAATGGTTAGACAACGATACGCCAAAGTTATCACTAATTTGCAGTCAAGGAGACCAGTAGACATGTCTTATTCTCAATCGGGAACGGCTCACAGTAGCGGCAGCACAGCGGAGCTACAGCCGATCATTGTCGCTAAAGATGTCGAAAAAACTTACGACAACGGATTTCACGTTCTCAAAGGCGTGAGTCTAACGGTTAATAAAGGCGAAGTTGTCGTCTTAATGGGGCCATCTGGTTCGGGAAAATCCACGTTTATCCGCACGTTTAATGCGCTAGAACCCTACCAAAAAGGCAGCATTGAGATTGACGGAACGCTGATCGCTCACGACGCTAAAAATATCGAGCTAGTGCGACGAGAAGTGGGAATGGTGTTTCAGCAGTTTAATCTCTTCCCGCACCTCACGATTTTAGGCAACGTCACCCTAGCGCCCATTCACCTGAGAGGGTTGTCTAAAGCTGAGGCCGAAGAGTTAGGAATGACGCTGTTAAAGCGAGTGGGCATCGATCAGCAGGCAAACAAATATCCGGGTCAGCTTTCGGGGGGGCAACAGCAGCGAGTGGCGATCGCTCGTGCTTTAGCGATGAAGCCTAAGGTCATGCTCTTTGACGAACCGACTTCTGCCCTCGACCCCGAAATGGTGCGCGAAGTCTTAGACGTGATGCGAGGACTGGCGCAATCAGGCATGACGATGGTTTGTGTCACCCATGAAGTTGGGTTTGCGCGGGAAGTTGCCGATCGTGTGATCTTCTTAGCCGAGGGCTTGCTGGTTGAAGACACAACGCCCGACAAGTTTTTTAACAATTCAACCAACGATCGCACTCGCAAGTTTCTATCACAAATTCTGCATTAGCATTGATCAATCCCCATCGGTTGGTAGAAGCGTTCATCATCGGCTTCTACTAGATTTTTTGGCCGGGTTATTGTGTGTGAGGATAGAGTTAATGAAAATTGGGTGGTCATTGTTTCCAGCGTTTATTTTAGTAGCCACTCCAGCGATCGCTCAACCATTAGAAACCGAGACGCAACCCAATCCAATCGAGATCGAGCAAGTGACTTCGGTCTCGCAGCTTTCGGATGTAAAGCCGACTGATTGGGCATTTCAGGCTTTGCAATCGCTAGTCGAACGGTATGGCTGCATTGCAGGCTACCCCGACAAAACCTATCGAGGCAACCGGGCGTTAACGCGCTATGAATTTGCCGCCGGACTGAATGCGTGTCTCGATCGCGTTAATGAACTCATCGCGGCCGCAACCACAGAGTTAGTCAAAAAAGAAGATTTAGCCACACTGCAAAAGCTGCAAGCAGAATTTGCAGCAGAGTTAGCCACCTTAAGGGGACGAGTAGATGGTTTAGAAGCGCGAACAACCACCTTAGAACGACAGCAATTTTCGACCACGACTAAACTCAGTGGGCAGGTGATCTTTGCCGTCACCGATGCCTTTGGAGGCGCAAGTCGCAATGGTCAAGATGATAACTATAATGCCACCGTGTCCGATCGCGTTCGGCTCAATTTAAACACGAGCTTCACAGGCAAAGACCTGCTCACCACGCGCATTCAAGCTACTAACGTTATTGATCCTCGTTCAACGACCAATACGGCTCCTGGTAACGAAGCTCGGCTCAGTTTTCAGTCAGGCAGCGACACGTCAAACGCCGGATTTCTCAGCCTGCTCAAATACAGCTTTCCTCTGAATAAAAGCGTTAAATTGACGGCGGCCACAGGCTTTAATATTGGCTTTATTGACGTGCTCGACGATATCATCAACCCGCTAGCCAGTGATGCACAGGCCAGCATTTCTCGCTTTGGGCGCTACAATCCCATTTATCGCTTAGGTTTTGACACGGGCGGATCTGCCAATATCAAGCTGAGTTCAGCTTTAAAGTTGGAGGTTGCCTATCTCGCCAACGAAGCTAGCAGTCCCGGTCGGGGCGCGGGGTTGTTTAATGGCAACTATGCGGCGTTGGGTCAAGTGGTTTTTACGCCCAAATTTGGCACGATCGCCCTCACCTATGTCAATGCCTATAGTGACAACGGGCTAAACACAGGAACAGGCAGCCTCTTGTCTAATTTGTCTGGTCGAGCCGTTGCTTCTAACTCCTATGGCGTTGAAGCCAATTTTAAAATCAGCAGTGGGTTGCAAGCAGGTGGATGGGTGGGTTACACAAAGGCTCGTGCGTTAACTGGAACGGTGCGCGGTGATGGAGATGTTTGGAACTATGCGGTGACGCTGGCGTTTCCAGATTTGGGTCAAAAAGGAAACCTAGGCGGGATTATTGTCGGCATGCAGCCTAAGCTCACAGGCACGACGGCGCTGCTGAGTGGGCTGTCTGCGAGACGCGATCGTGATACGGGTCTGCACATTGAGGGATTCTATCGCCATGCGTTAAATAACAATATCTCAATCACTCCCGGAATCATTTGGTTAACGGCCCCCAACCATAATCAAGACAATAAAGATATTGTGGTGGGTGTCATTCGGACTACGTTTGCATTTTAGAAGATGTTGAAGCGGGAGATCTCCTGAGGAAACGACGGGATTTTGAAACCGGGTGCCCCAATTTGCAGATCAGCCCGTAAGATGAATGTGCTGTTTGTCGATACTAACCCTATCTACAGTTCACCTTCATCTTTGAATCTATGTCAGACCTCCACGCCGTTTTTACTCGTCTTAGACAAGCCCTTGATAAAGTTGTGGTGGGGCAGTCTACGATCGTGCAGCAGCTAACGATCGCCCTATTGACGGGGGGGCATGTGATTTTAGAAGGGGTGCCAGGAACGGGTAAAACCCTGCTCGTCAAGGTGATGGCGCGATTGGTTGAGGCAGATTTTCGTCGGGTGCAGCTTACGCCTGATATCTTGCCCTCTGACATTTTAGGGACAACTATTTTTGACCTGAACAGCCGCGAGTTCACCCTTAAAAAGGGGCCGATTTTTACTCAAATTCTGCTGGCCGACGAGATCAATCGCACGCCGCCTAAAACGCAGTCTGCGTTGCTAGAGGCCATGGAAGAACAGCAAGTCACGCTAGATGGCGAAAGTCTGCCGCTTTCACCCCTGTTTTGGGTAATTGCTACGCAAAATTCTCTAGAGTTTGAAGGCACCTATCCTTTACCCGAAGCGCAACTCGATCGCTTCTTGTTCAAACTGATTGTTCCCTACCCCGATGCGGCCGCCGAAAAGCGGATGTTGTTAAACAGTGAGGCCGGCTTTCAAGCCAAGCGATTAGATTTGGTCAAGCTTAAGCCTTTGGCAACAGTCGAGCAAATTCTGCAAGCTCGACAAGAAGTGAGCGCGATCGCGGTTCAAGAATCAGTGCTGGATTATTTGTTAGGGGTGGTGCAAAAAACGCGCAATCACCCTGATTTAGTGTTGGGGGCTTCACCCCGATCGGCGGTCGCTTGGCTGCAAGCTAGCAAAGCTCAAGCCTGGTTATCAGGGCGCGAATTTGTCACCCCTGACGATATTAAAGCCATTGCTCCGCCGCTATTGCGACACCGCCTCATTCTTCGCCCCGAAGCGCAACTTGATGGGGTCAATGTCGATGCTGTGATTGCTTCTGTTTTGACTCAAGTTCCTGTTCCTAGATAGCGCTTCATGATTCCTTCTCGTCAGACTTACGGATTATTAATTTTGGGGATGGCGATCGCGGCCATTGTCGCCACGATTTGGGACGATCGCACTCGCGTTGCTGCTTGGCTGATCACCCTGCTGATTTGGGATGGGCTATTGCTCGGTTTGGTGATCTGGGACAGCAGCCGCGTTAGTCGCGTTCGGGTTGAGCGATCGGCGTTGTCAAAGCTCTCGATCGGGCGCGATAACGTCGTCAGCCTCTCGGTCGAAGCTGGGCAGGCGGCCGAAGTGCAGATTTACGACAGTTATCCGATCGAGTTTGGGGTGTCGCAGATGCCCCTCTCGGCAAAGTTGTCAAGCGATAGTGCTCAAAACTTGCTCTACACGGTGCATCCCACCCATCGCGGCGAGTATTTGTGGAGCGCGATTCAGGTGCGGCAATTGAGTCCCTGGCGGTTGGCGTGGCAAGATTGGAAGGTTCCGCAACCTCAGAAAGTGGCGGTGTATCCCGACTTGATTGGGCTACGATCGCTCTCCATTCGGCTGACGCTGCAATCATCAGGGTCGATTCGACGGGCGAGACGATTGGGCATGGGCACCGAGTTTGCCGAACTGCGCGACTATGGTGTGGGGGACGATCCACGTTTTATCGACTGGAAGGCGACGGCACGACGCGGGCAGCCGTTGGTGAGGGTGTTAGAGCCAGAACAAGAGCAAACCTTGATTATTTTGCTCGATCGAGGCCGCTTAATGACCGCCAACGTTAAAGGATTATCTCGATTTGATTGGGGGCTGAATGCGACTCTTTCCTTAGCTTTAGCGGGACTGCATCGCGGCGATCGGGTGGGAGTTGGGGTGTTCGATCGTCAAATTCACACTTGGATTCCGCCAGAGCGTGGTCAATCGCATTTAACCCATTTAATTGAGCGTCTCACTCCCATTCAGCCAGAGATTATCGAACCTGATTATTTGGGCGCGGTCACAGCGTTAGCAAATCAGCAAACTCGCCGTGCGTTAGTCGTTCTCATCACTGATATCGTAGATATTACGGCATCGGCTGAATTGTTGGCTGCCCTCGGTCGCTTAACGCCGCGCTATTTGCCATTTTGTGTAACGCTTCGTGATCCCCAAGTCGATCGTCAAGCCAATGCTGTTACGGAAGATGTGCCGTCTACTTATGCTCGTGCGGTGGCGTTGGATCTGTTGGCTCAACGTCAAGTTGCGTTTGCTGAGTTGAAGCGAAAAGGGGTGTTGGTGCTGGATGCGCCTGCTAATCAGATCACCGAACAACTCGTCGATCGCTATCTGCACCTCAAAGCCAAAAATCAACTCTAAAGATTTGACTCATGACTGAAAACGTCTTTCCGTCTCGCCTAAGCCGACCTTTAAGCATCGGAAATGTCGTTAGCGCTGGATTGCAAATTTATCGTAGAAATTTTGGCCGCTATTTAAGTCTGGCGCTGACTGCTCATCTCTGGCTCGTGGTTCCCGTTTATGGCTGGATTCAATTCTTTGAGATATCGGCTTTTATTGCTGGACTGACATTTAACGAACTAACAGAGCAGGTTGAAAGTTATCAAACGATATTTCGTCAGGTTAAGTGTCAGAGTTGGAGATTTTTAGTCACGAATATTCTAGTGTTTCTGCTGTCGTTGGTCTCGACAATAGTGACGATCGTTTTCCTACTGCTCTTAACCATTATGGCGGCTACAGCAACTGCCTTCACGGTGGGTATTTTGAAACTACCCCACAGTGACTTAGAAGCAGTGGGTCATTTGCTTGGGGTGTTGCTTGGCATAGCAATATTTGTGCTGTTTCCTTTGACGATTTTTTGGACTTATTCCCGTTTTTTCTTAACTGAGCTTCTCTTGGGAAGTGAGAAAGGATCTGGGCTAATCGCTGCTATCCGTCGCAGTTGGAAGCTTACAAAAGGCTCTACCTTTTATTTACCAGGAGTGATGACAGTAACCTTTGTATTGGTGACTTCTTTGTTCATATCAATTCAATCGTTTGGGTTTCTAATCGCTTGGTTTTCTACTAGATTTTCAGCAAACCCTTATCAAGCTTATTCAAATTTGAGTTCAATTCTTTCAATCGTTTTAGTATTGGTTTTTAGCGTTTTAACCATGCCTCTTTGGCAAGCGGTGAAGGCTGCCAGTTACTATAGTCTGCTGAGTCGTCGAGAGGGATTTGGACTAGGATTGCGCGATCGTTAAGCAACTCATTGCCCCATGAGAAGTTGACCCGATCGCTCTCTGCACCCATTGATTTGTGTTGTTTTTTGAGTAGTGTTCAATTTATCTACGATGCTTTCATCGTTGTATTGCTAAAACCATTCGTTGAATAATACCTCACGCCAGTTTTTTACTGGGACTTTTTAGACTGCAATACATGATCAGTAAAGTAAACAATGCAATACCAACGGTGTATTTAAGCAATTCGGGCACGGCTGGGCTGGGGGAGAAAAAGCCCTCGATCGTGCCTGCGATCACCAACATCGGCACGATTCCATAAACCAATTGAGCCGCTTGTAGCCCGTAGAACTTGAGGGCATCAGGTCGCCGAAACTGACCGGGAAACAGAATTCCTCTTGCAATTAATAACCCTGCCGCCCCTGCTAAGAAAATCGCAGGAAGCTCTAACGCCCCGTGGGGAAACACAAACGCCCAGAAAGAAAAAGCTAGATTATTTTGACCGACCAACGTCCCGATCGTGCCAATCATCAACCCATTAAAAAACAACAGAAGCACCGTCAAAATTCCTAGGGTCATGCCCCCGGCGATCGCTCGAAACGAAACCGCTAAATTGTTGATCATGATCTGACTGGATGCCACAGGTTCGGTGCCCAAAATAGACCCCATCCACAGCTTGTGATCGTCGCGCACCATGTGAATCATCGATTCGGGCACAACCAGCGCCACAAACGACGGGTCACCCCAAGCAAACCACCAGCCAATCAAGCCACCGAGCAAAAACAATCCGGTCGAGAGAGCAATATAGCCCCACGTCTGCTGCACTGCCGCCGGAAAGCCCCACTGATAAAAGTCGAGCACCGATCGCCACTCTTGTCGCCGCGAACCCTGGTAAACCTGACTATAGCCCCGCGCCGTCAACTGCTGTAAATCATGCACCAGCGTATTGCCGATCGCCACTTGATTTGTTCTCGCCCGCGCTAAATCTGCCGACACCGATCGATATAAACTCGCTAATTTTCTAATCTCGTCGGTTTGCAGCGATCGCAGCCCCCGCTTTTCTATCTGAGTCAGCAATGCGTCTAACTGCTTCCAATCGGGTTCTCGTCTGGCAATCCAACGTTTAACATTCATAAAATTTTAGAGCACTCGGTGTTAGGTCGCCTAAGATAGCGTCAACTCTATAGTCATCCTAATAGGGGATGCTGTTGGACACCATTCATTATGTCAAATATTAGTCCCGCCAATCCGCTCGGCCCGCTCAGTGTTGGCAATGTTGTCAATGCAGGTGTGCGAATTTATCGTTCCCATCTGAAGCAATACCTTACGCTGTCGCTGAGAGCCTCTCTGTGGGCCATTGTGCCGATCTATGGAACCGCAAAGTTCGCCGAGATTGCAGGGGCGATCGCTCGCCTTGCCTATAGTGAACTGGTCGATCAGCCTGAAACGGTGACCGATGCGCGCAGACACACCAGCCCGCGCCTCTGGCAATTTTTTGTCACCCATCTCTTGGTCGGTCTGATTTTTATCGGGGTGATTATTGGAGTCGTGATTGGAGGTTCACTAATTGGTGGCGTTGGCGCGATCGCGGCGGCTACAAGTCGGCCATTGCTACCGCTGGCTGTGATTTTGTATATTGCTATCTTCATTGCAGCGTTGATTATTTTGATTCGATTTGGTTCTCGGCTGTTTGTTTTTGATCTGCCGATGGCGATCGAAGATAACGTTGACAGCACCACGTCGATCAGCCGCAGTTGGAGTCTGACGAAGGGATCGGTCGGGCGAATTCAATGGATTTTGTTTGTTGCCTTCCTAGTCACGCTGCTGGTTTACTTGCCTGCGATCATGCTCTTTGGGCTAATAACGGCTCTGACTATTAGAAACGAAAATCCTGGACTGGTGGTGCTTTTAAGATTTGTCGATATAGCGGTCAGAATTGTGCTGTCGGCGCTCATTATGCCCTACTGGCAGGTGATCAAGGCAGTGGTTTATTATGATCTGCGCGCTCGGCGTGAAGGTCTGGGCTTGCAGTTACGCGATCGTTAATCTCCCTACCTATGCGCTTTTTTAATCAAATCAAAGTTCAAACGCCCGAAAGCGTCGAGCTAGAATTTACTCTGGCAGGCATTGGCAATCGCGCTCTGGCGCTGCTAGTTGATTACGTCGTTTGGGGATGTATTTTATTTGTGTTCTTAGTGGTGTGGGGCGTTCTGGCCAGCCAATTGCCCAACTACATCCAGTCTAAAAACTTAGAACTCTGGCTGACTGCTATCTCGATCGTCCTCGGCTTTGCCATCTATGTGGGCTATTTTGTTGTCTTTGAAACCCTCTGGCATGGGCAAACCCCCGGCAAGCGCTATGCCAAGATTCGGGTGATTAGAGAAGATGGTCAACCCGCCGGAGTCTCGCAAGCGCTGCTGCGATCGCTGCTGCGCCCGATCGATGATTTTTTGTCGATCGGGATGTTATTCATTATTCTAGGAAAACGAGAAAAACGTTTAGGAGATTGGGTTGCCGGAACGATCGTGGTTCAAAATGACCGTCCTGTGGTGTCTGCAACGTTTCAAACCTCGCAGCAATCAACGCTTTTGGCAACTGAGCTTTTAGCGACGGCTAATATCAGTCAGCTATTGCCCGATGATTTTGCGGTGATTCGAGAATATTTGCAGCGGCGATCGCTAATGGAAACGAAGGCACGATCGGACTTAAGTTTGCAGTTAGCCCGTCAGACCCGACAGATAATCGGGCTGCAAGATTTGCCGTTTCAAATGACTCCCGATCTCTTTCTAGAAGCCATATATTTGGCCTATCAGCAGCAGTAGACTCCCCGACCCCAAGATCTCCGACTTTTTTAAAAAGTCGGAGATCTGTATTTGATAACCTAAAACTCCCGCACTGAGGGTTGACCGTCTTTGATTTCGCCCACCAGCACCACATCAGTCACGCCGACAAACAAGCCATTTTCTAACACTCCCGGAATGTTGTTGAGCGTCTTCTCAAGATCAGCCGGGTTGTCAATGCGATCGAACTTCACATCGATGACGAGATTGCCCTGATCGGTGACCACGGGGCCCGCTTTTTTGATGCCCATCCGCAGTTCGGGTTTGCCGCCTAGTTTGACGATCGCTCTCATCACCGGAGTCACCGCCATCGGAATCACCTCGACAGGCAGCAAAAACGTTGACCCTAAATGCTCGACGAGTTTGCCGCTATCGACCACGACAATAAACTGATCGGCGAGAGAATCCACGATTTTTTCTTGAGTATGGGCTGCCCCGCCCCCTTTGATCAAATTCTTGTGCGGATCGACCTCATCGGCCCCATCGATCGCCACATCAATGTGATCGATTTCATCCAGCGTCACGAGGGGAATGCCATATTGCCGCGCCAACACGATCGCTTGAAACGAGGTGGGAACGCCCTTAATATCTTTGAGATCGCCTGATTTAAGGCGATCGCCCAATGCCTGAATCGCGTAGGCCGTGGTTGACCCGGTGCCCAGCCCTACAATAGAACCAGACTTTACTCTAGCGGCGGCCGCAATGCCCACCTGCTGTTTCATGATTTTTGCGGGGTCAGTTTCTACACTCATGATCAAAAGTCCTAAACAATTCGTTTAATGGGTGAGGGGTCAACGGGCGACTCCTGTTCATCATTAATACTATCTGTCTGTGACCCTCCCATGAGTGATGAAGATTTTTCGCCCCAAGCCATGAGGGTTACCTTTGCTAAAAAATAAAGAATTAAGGATGAATCTGCCCTTTTCTGAGTCTTTAATGCAGGAATTGATTGCGACTTACGGCTCACCGCTCTATGTCTATGACGGCGATCGCTTCCGGCAAACCATTGCCCAGATCACTCAAGCGATTCCTTATCCTCAAACGCGCTTTCACTTTGCCAGCGTCACCAATGGCAACATTGCTCTGTTGCAGATAGCGCGTGATGCAGGCTGGGGGCTTCATGCCAACACGCCAGGAGACGCTTATTTAGGCTTAACCGCAGGCTTTGCCCCAGAGCAAATCGTCTATAGCGGCAGTAACTTAAACCGTGCTGATCTAGAACAATTATTAGACTGGAAGATTACTAAACTGAATTTAGACAGCACGTCTCAGCTACACTTGTTGTGCACAACACTGCAATCAAAGCCAACGTCTTCTAAAATCAAGTTAGGCATCCGGTTAAATGCGCCAGAGATCACAGGAGATAGCAGAATAGGAATCCGGTTAGAAGAGTTTGAAGACGCGCTGATGATTGCTAAAAAATCAGGATTGGCCATCACGGGGTTACACTTCTATCGCGGGACTGGAACGAACGCCACAAAAGCATTTACTCAAGTGATAGATGATGTTATTGCCATTGCTCAACAACTCCCCGACTGGCGATCGCTTGATTTTGGCGGCGGTTTTGGCTATCCCTATCAGCCAGACGGAGCCGCGTTTAACTGGTCAGAGTTTGGAGCCGCCTTGAGCCAAAAGCTAACCGCGATTCAGCCAGAGATTGAGTTGATGGTTGAACCGGGACGGGCCGCGATCGCCCACTGTGGCACGCTGCTGACCCAGGTTGTCTCAACCAAATGGCAAACCGAGAAACAAATTGTTGGAGTCGATACCACCGTTGGAAATCTCTCGGTTCCGTCTGTGCATGGGGGCTATCGGCAGATTGTCACTTGGGCTAAAGGTGCGTCTCAATATTCCACCGATGTGTGTGGCAACACAACTTATTCTCGCGATTATTTAGGGCGCAATTGTCCGCTTCCAGCGTTAAATAGTGGAGACACGATCGCCATTCTCGACACGGGCGCTTATGGCTATGCGATGTCTTCGCATTTTCTGCATCGCCCTCGACCCGCAGAGGTTTTGTTAACAGGAACACACCATTCTCTGATTCGCAAGCGAGAAGATTATCGAGTTTTGCTAGACAATCAGATTTTTGATCCGAGTCCGTTTTGAACTGTTGGGAGCATTTAATTTATGGGTATGAAATGTATTCAGTGTGGAACTGACAATATTCTAAAAGATCGCACTGATCACTCAGGTCGCTGCAAAAGCTGCAACCATCCGTTTGCCTTTGAGCCAACTACCGTCACCGACAAAAGATTGCTGATTACTGACCCATTTTTTGCTAAAGCGATCGCCGATATTTCGTCTGACGGCACACTATTTTTTACGCCTAAGCAGCTTTATTATCTGTTAGACAAACGGTTGACAGCGCGATCGGCTTCAATAGGGACTGCGTTGCTGGTTGTCTATGTTGTAATCAGCGTTTGGATAGCCCTAATTACGCGGGCAATTCCCCTGCTTTATCTGATCTTTGGGGTTGTGATCAATGTAATCTTTATTATTCAATTTTTCCAACTTAGCAAGTCTAATCAATTTAGCTATGCCATTCGCAGAGCCAACGCTAGAAAGTTACAAATCCTAGGGGGTTTAATTCTGATTAGTGGGGTTTTCTGGGGTCTTGTCTCGCATTCTGCTCTGATCTACTTTCTAGCTGTGCTGTTGGGCATGGTCTCGATCGTGCTCGGCATCTGGCAAAAAAAACGGCAGGCTACGATCGCTAAAGTTCCCCTATTTGAACAAGCTCAATTCAAAACTTGGCTCGATCGCTGGACTTTGATCAATGGGGCAATTCCCAAACTTTTGCCGCCACCGAGCGAAGAACAAACTGCTCAACTGGTTGACCCTGACGTAAGCGCTTATAGCTTCGATCGGGCGGTGGTGTGTGATAGCGCCAAAATCGCTCAATTGTTGATCGCCAACAACTTTCACTTTGAAAACAACTGTGCCGTTCTCAGCATCACAGGCTATCCGCAAAGCATTTTTACCACCGTAATGACCATGCTGAAGCGCAACCCCGATCTAAAAGTCTATGGGCTTCATGACGGCACCCCCCAAGGAATGCGCCTCATTAATCAACTAAAGACCAGTCCTAATTGGTTTCAAAACAGCCCCGTGCAACTGATTGATTTGGGGCTGTTGCCTCGCCAGATTTTATCGGCTCGTCACTTATTAGTCCAGTCTTCAGACCCATCGGCTCAAGCCTCAAAACAACTGCCGATCGAGATACGGCAAACATTATCAGCCGATGAATTAACCTGGCTCGATCAAGGAAACTTTGTCGAGCTAGAATCCTTTAGCCCACAGCGATTAATTAGAATCATCAATCAAGGCATCTCTCAGAGCCAAACCCTCGAAAGCGATGGCGCGATTATTTGGCTCGACGACGGCACCTCTAGAGGCTATCTCTACACGGCTGATAGCTTCGGGTGAAACTCAGATCTGGCGATCGCTCACCAGCAATTCTTATTATGACTAATAGCTGCTGCTTGAAGTCAACTTGCGGCAAGTGCTGCTCTACAAGGTTGAACGTTTCCTCCGAGAGTTGTCACAATTCATGGGTTCCACTTGCAGCATCAGATTGAAAAACGCGCTCCAACCGCGCAAAAAACTCAGGCGATTTGATGTTCATTTCTTCAATCCAGTAGCGTGTCCATTTGAAGCCGGGATGATAAATGCGGTTTAGCCTGAGCAGCATGTTGATGTAATTCTTCAGTAGACGGGAGTTGTGATCAGATAAAAGCCAACTCAAGGTCTGAATACTGATCTGAGATTCCTAATGCTGCCGAGCCAAACACAAAACGCGCTTCAACTTTGGCATTAACAGTGAAAGCCGGAGCGATTTTGTGAGCTAACGAAATTCGCCATACACTGTGTTCGGTCATATTGAGAATTATAGTTCCATCAACCGGAAACTTCGGCATTAAACCGCAACTCGTGCCTCAGCAACGAAAACCTCAATATAGGGAGTATCATCTAACCTTTCTTTGCCAAAGACTTCTGCGTAGCAAGCGATCGCAGATTTCACATCCGATAAAGCCTCTTCGTAGGTGTCTCCCTGTCCAACAATCGCACCCACGACACCAATGGGATAAGCAACCTATCCATCTGGATGCTTCTCACCGAAAATACCCGCTATGGCAGCTAAGGTTTGTATTTTATTGCCCATCTCGATTGTGAAAAGCAGGCTAACGGTGCCCATCAACCGCCGCTAGTGACTTTGTGGACTCAATCAATAACCTTTATACGATCGGTGTGCATGGGCGTTGTTAGGTGGCTTTTGTTCTAACGGAAAATAGCTTTGTAGGTAACTTAAGGTAAATCGTTTTGTTTCTGTAACTAGGCGTTGCCGAAAACGTTTCTCTTGACTGAGGGACAACCAGAGCAAAGTTCCGATCACCTTCACCAACACAAACGAGATCGCCTCATAATCCGTGGAGTCCAAGCCTGAATAATATTGGGACAACGACGTTGCAAAATTTTGAATGAGTTGGGCATCAGCCGCATCTTCGATTTCGGCTAATTCCGGAACAATTCCTTGCACCTGAATGAAGATGGCATGGTAGCCCGGATAGTCCGTGAAAAATTGATCCGTCGCATCAATCATCTGATCGACATAGGTAGACAACGGCAGATCAGTCATATCAGCAGCATTGAGTGCCACCAATCGCTGGTATAGATGCTTCATATACTGCATCGCTAACGCTTGCACAATCGCCTCTTTGTCCGGGAAAAACTGATAGAGCGACCCGATCGATACCTTTGCACGAGCGGCGATCGCGTTCGTAGTCGTCGCACCGTAGCCCTCAGTAATGAACATTTGCTCCGCCACATCCAAGATCTGCTTCACCCGCTCCTGACTCCGAGCCTGTCGGGGCTGTCGCCGCATCCCAATCGATTTTTGTGGGTCTATAGCCATGGGAATTCGCTTTGCTTGAAAAATAAATGAGTATAACTCATGTTTTGCTTGACAATATATGAGCAACGCTCATATATTGAAATCATGAGCGTTGCTCATATATTAACCTGATTCTGCTGAATTTTCTGGAGATCTTGTCATGAAAATTATTCAAGCAATGCTGATTTTCAAGTCTTTTATGACCATGTTGATCGCTGATGACAGCCTGAAATTAGTCTTTGAGATGTCATCGGCTTTGTTAGACACCTCGGCTTTTGACTTGGTGGTGAAACAGCTAAAATGCGATCCGGCTTGTGCTGCACTGATTAATGATCGCTATATTCCCCCGGCTCATGACCTTGATCGATTACTCACCTATCCTGATAATTCATTGGGCTACATTTGTGCCAAAGCCATGAAAGAGTCAGGATATGACCCCAATCTACATGCGGGTATGACTGCCAAATCGGATGCTCATTATGTCGAACTGCGACTTAGCCAAACCCACGATATCTGGCATATTTTAACTGGATTTAACACGTCGGAAAATGGTGAAATCGGATTACAGGCGTTTCATCTTCCTCAGTTTTCTTACCCACTGGCAACAATGGTGATTGCCAATAGTTTGATCGCTGCGACTTTGTTCGATTCCACGCAGTTGCCATCCTTGCTAGCGGCGATTGCACAAGGTTGGCGGATGGGTGAAACAGCTCAGGCTTTATTCGGTCAAAAGTGGGAAGAGGAATGGGATAAGCCACTGACCCAATGGCAAGCGGAGTTAAATATTCAACCGATTCAGGGGTGAATTGTTGTGAAATCACTGTTACAACTGCCTAGCTTTTGTTGGCTTTGGTTCGGGCAAACTTTTATTCTGTGCGCGTCACAGTTTTGGTTTGTCGCATTAACTTGGCTCATCCTCCAAAAGACAGGTTCGGGTTTTGCTCTGGGGAGTGTGTTAATGGCCGCAGTAATTCCACGGGGGCTGTTCATGTTAGTCGGCGAGGCAATCAGCGATCGCTTGCCGACCCACTTTGTCGCCGCGATCGCTGCCGCCATCAACACCACATTGATTGGATTGGTTGCGATCGGTAGCGGGATGATTGCCTTGGTGAAGACGCGATCGCATCCTGTTGCACCGCCTGTCACTTCATCTAGTGCCGCTTCGTTGAGTGGGGAGATTATGGCGGGGCTATACTATGCCTGGAAACAACCCGCTATTCGGATTAGCTTACAGTTGATTGCCATGATCAATTTTGCAGTTTTGGAACCGATTATGATTGGTGTGGCGGAACTGGTGACGGTACGCTTTGACGGCAGTGCGACGACTTTTGGCTACTTGCAATCCGCCTACGGAATCGGTGCGCTATTGGGCGTGGTCGTTGCCAGCCGACTCAGCGCCATTAAAGATTTGAAAATGCCTTTAGCGCTGCTTTCTGCTTTGCTAGGTGCAGGACTGATCGCCCTGGGATTTATGCAACAAGCTTGGATGGCGGGCGTTGTCATTGCGCTGATGGGGTTGAGTGGAGGCATCATTGGAGTACTTGGCATCACCTGGTTACAACAACAAACGGCAACACATATGCAAGGACGCATGATGAGTTTAGTTATGTTTGCTTCTGTGGCGCTCGACCCATTTTCCCAGGCGATTTCTGGGGTATTAATGGAAATAAATTTAACGAGGTTATTCGTGGCAGCAGGCATTGCTATGCTCATCATGCCGATAGGTTCATTCTTGAGTGGAAGTCGCGATCGTCTAATCTAGTTTTCGGGAAAGGCGCTTGGGTTGCCACCTAATGGTCGCAATCACCGGACTCAGATAAACCTAGCCATAAACCAGTATACTTTGAAGGTTCGGTGCATTGCGGTTGTCATGCCGCTTTGATAGCGTAGCGTTAATGTGTGGTAGAGGTATTCTGTGATAGCCAATCGATAACTCAGCATTGCGGATTAAACTTCGCAAGGTTCCTTTAGGCTACGACCTCAACTTGGTAGGTTTCCACAGTCAGAGGCATTCCACGCTCTGCCCGAACCTGTAGACAACCTGCGATCGCATCTTTGATGTTTTCAAGAGCTTCTTGTTTAGTCTGACCTTGACTCACGCAACCCGGAATACTAGGGCACTCCACAACCCAAACTCCATCTTCATCTCGATCAAGCGTTACGCTGAACCTCATAACCGTTTCCTCGCCAAAAGACTCGCCTCTACTATTTTACCCTGCCGTGCCCGCCGTACCTGTCATTCCAAACATTTTAGATGAATGGAAAGATAATAATCAACACGGCAAGAATCAGCGCGATGCCCTGAAAAATGCTGAATACGCTGTAGTAAGTTGAGGAGCTGCTGGGCTGAAACTCTTCGATAAACTCTATTGATTTCTTGCCACTTTTTAAGCGCGAGTTTACCCATTTTGGCGGGAGGAGACTGTCATCTTCTGACCAAGGCTTATCAGCAAGCAGATCTGTCCTTTCCTGAGAGTTGTCGTAAAGTCCTAGCTGATATTCTAATTTCGCAGTCAAAACGACTAATTCTTTGATGTGTGCGTTCTGTTTTCTAATTATCACTTTTGCGTAATGGGACAACATAACGATAAGAATCGGATCAGTTAGCAGAAAAATATTAACTGGGAAAGTTTTGAAGTCCTTTACACCTGCTACTGTAACCGCGAAGATTCCTGATACAAGCGTAACGTAGATACTAATATGACTTTGCAGGCTTTGATATCTAGGTGGAAGTAACTGTAGGTATGAATTTAGAAGTGCGATTAAATCGGCTTTGGTTAATTGACGATCATTCATGAAGCTTAAAAGTATGCAAATGAAAGCTGTAACTCTCAACGAAGCAGGCTAACGTTCCCAATCAGCGGCGATAGAGATGATTAAAACGAAGCGCGAAGATTCTGTTCGTCCGCTGCATTGGGGTTGTGTACGCCCAGCATGGGTGTGAACTAATGGGGTGAAAGTCCCCTGTCGGAGAACCAACGTCCAAATGATCCCAAAAGATCCGAGTGACGACAACGACTAGCTTAAGGTAAGGGCGTTTCCGCGAGGAAGGGTCTGAAGGAAGCCAGCGGCAAATCTGCGAGCTGACGGACAGAAACGTCATAGAAGGCTGAGATTCCTGTGGCAAGTGAGCACAACATCATGAAGCCTTTTGGTTCAGGGAACACAGTAAATGACGCAGTTGTGCAGAGACAGTTCACGTTCTTATCTGGGGAGATCTGCTCAAAGGGCGGTCTGAGGGTCTACGGGAGTCTGATTGAGGTCTAGCGGGAAACGGCTAGGGAGCCACGGAACCCTAAGGACATTCAGGCAGCGTGAGTCATGGCAACAGGACTCATGATTGAGCAGAAGTCAGCAGAGGTCATAGTAGCCAAACACTCACCGTAATGGGTGAGACAGGGTGAAGGGCTGAACCTTAGAAAGCAGGGAGGAGTTGCAAAGCTCGACTGGGCGATGAACCCGAACGGGGGAGCTATTTTGTCGGCGCTTAACTGCACAACCAGCCCTGGATATTCAGTTCTATTGAACTGGCTTGTCTAAAACTTTTCTGGGGACGCGCCCCGTGCGGAGCCGCACGCGGGGTGCCGTGGGGACTGGGGGAGAAAATCCCCTGGTTACCCGATTATGCTGCGGTTTCACACTACGCCAACACTAATATACTTTCTGATTCTCGATCTCCAAACTGACTAATCGTGTCAAAATTGTCTCTCAAAATCTGAATAATTTTTGATGTTGGACAATTACCAACCTGAAGATAAATAAACTTGGGTGGATGACCATACAGCAAACTACGCTGATGAAAGTCAGAATCTTTGGAAACAATCACAAAGTCATTTGCTTTTGCGTATTGCCAAATGATGCCATCATCAGTATTCGTAAGTGCCAAGGTTTTGACATGCTCAGAACTAGGATACAAATCGATAATCTTGTAAACAATCCGGTCTGAGAGATTTTCATCCAAAAGCAGTTTCACAGCGATGGCACAAACAACTTCTTCTCACGATCGGCCGCAAAAGCAAGACAAGCTTTGATATCTTCTGAGGTGAGTTCAGAAAAATCTTCCAGAATTTCTGCTTCGGTCATTCCACCTGCCAGATATTCCAAGATATCGTACACGGTGATTCGCATTCCCCGAATACATGGCTTGCCACTGCGCTTTCCAGGCTCGATCGTAATGATGTCTTGATAATTCATAAAAGGCTATGAGGGAAAAATATCTACCTAACATTATACCGAAACCTCTTTCTGCCGCAGACAGAGAATACTTCTAGAGTTTATCCGCAATATGTTGAGCAGCCTCTGCCGAAGTCCTCACTGGAATGATTTCAAAATGACCGAGATCGCTCCAAGCTTCGATCCAAACCTCGAACAAGTCTCGGTCATCCGTTCGCATCAGTTGGAAGCACCGGAAATAGTCTAAATCTACCCAACTGTCTACATACTCAAGACCGGGTGGCAATTGACGACCCCGATCGCGGACACGACGGTAAATATCAACAGCCGCTCCTGCATTGAAATACTCGATGACCATATAAAGCATTGATTTCAACCTCAGCAACCACTTCGTTAACCTGAACGCGCTGATGCTCAATCGTCTCACAGATCACCTCTAAACCCCGCCATAACCAACAAAGCAAGCCGCATAACGGCTCAAATCAGCGGCGGCAGATACCCTTGAACTCAGCGTCAGCGACTCTCGACCGTCCGCTGCATTTGAATTGTTATGCCGCGCTACTATAACTGCTCTAGCAACCTGTCGTACTCTGCGTGTGAACCAACCCAAAACCAAATCACTGTATCTTCATCCAATTGACCTACCGCTCGATAGCTTTTGTTAATGCGAGCAGAGTAAATTGGCAACTCTGGATGCACCTTCTTAAAACGAAGACCTGGGTAGCTTGGGTCTTCCTTAAACTGACGATATGCCGTACGGGTTTGCTCTTGAACCTGTTTGGGTAATTTGGCGAATAATTTACGAAACTCTTTAGTAGTGCGTGACTTCACAATGTCTCTGGGTCAAGTTCTTCAGTCTTACCTGCGCGGTACTCAGCCATTGCGGAAGCTGCAAGTTTTGCAAGAATATCTGGCGAACGCGAAAATGCTTCATCCCAGCGGCGATCGTCTTTAATCTCATCCAAGATTATTGAAGCGATCGCGTTCTGTTCGCTTTCGGGCAAGGCTTGCAGCCTAGCAATAGCGCACTCTAGTAACTCAGTCATCGCTACCCCACTCAGAAGATTAAAACTACACTTCATCCATTATCGTCGCTTTCAGGCAGATTGAGCAGGCTCCGCACATGCGCTTGAAATGCGCTTAAATCACCCTGATTCTGCCAATGCTGCTGAAAAGTGGGCATCGTTTCCAAAAACATCACATCCCCGCCCTGATAGCCTTTAACCGAATATCCAAATACCTCATCCGCTTTTGCAGAAATGGGCAGATTTGTCCAATCAATTACCCAGAGCACTTCAACAATTCGGTAGATATTGAAATTACCTTGCCATTTTTCACGCCCTGTCTTTCCGTCGAGTACTTCTACAAGATGCGTAACATAACCACCCTGTCTAAGCAAAATTAGGTCTGCTCGTTGAGGTTTGCTAGCGTTACCTTCATCATCTTTCCATGCCAACTTAAAGAGACTCCCAACCTCAAAGGGCTGATAAGCCCACGGTTCTTGTCCTGCTGGTTTTATGTTCTTTGTCCACTTCAGGCTTTGTAAGTTCATGTATTTACCTTAAACACCAAAAACTAGCTTCTGGCTGCGTTCCCACCAGGAGATGAGCGGCATAACGTTCCGATTGAGCGGCTGTAAATGATTTTTGCAGCCTCACCCAGATCTGACAACAGTCCGCTCCAATCGGGTTGTGTACGCCCAGCATGGGTGTGAACTAATGGGGTGAAAGTCCCCTGTCGGAGAACCAACGTCCAAATGATCCCAAAAGATCCGAGTGACGACAACGACTAGCTTAAGGTAAGGGCGTTTCCGCGAGGAAGGGTCTGAAGGAAGCCAGCGGCAAATCTGCGAGCTGACGGACAGAAACGTCATAGAAGGCTGAGATTCCTGTGGCAAGTGAGCACAACATCATGAAGCCTTTTGGTTCAGGGAACACAGTAAATGACGCAGTTGTGCAGAGACAGTTCACGTTCTTATCTGGGGAGATCTGCTCAAAGGGCGGTCTGAGGGTCTACGGGAGTCTGATTGAGGTCTAGCGGGAAACGGCTAGGGAGCCACGGAACCCTAAGGACATTCAGGCAGCGTGAGTCATGGCAACAGGACTCATGATTGAGCAGAAGTCAGCAGAGGTCATAGTAGCCAAACACTCACCGTAATGGGTGAGACAGGGTGAAGGGCTGAACCTTAGAAAGCAGGGAGGAGTTGCAAAGCTCGACTGGGCGATGAACCCGAACGGGGGAGCTATTTTGTCGGCGCTTAACTGCACAACCAGCCCTGGATATTCAGTTCTATTGAACTGGCTTGTCTAAAACTTTTCTGGGGACGCGCCCCGTGCGGAGCCGCACGCGGGGTGCCGTGGGGACTGGGGGAGAAAATCCCCTGGTTACCCGATTATGCGTTGCTCGTCTCAACCGATCGCTTCGCAACTTCGCCAGACCGCACATCTCAAAAGACGAAGAATTCGGCATTCGCGGACGGATTTAAATCCTATGCGACCTGTCACCTCCCACTCTCAACGAAGTATCTTTGCTAAAGTCAACACCGATAAGTCGGCGCGATCGCTTATATGCATTACGTTGACTTTCGTATTCACTAACCCGTTCTCAATACCGTTGATGTTCGGTTGAACGACAACTCTGAAAGACCGAATTGATTGCTTGTCGGGCTGGCGGCATAACGATTGAGTTGAACCGCACCAAATCAATCAAGCAACACCAACTTTAGTTGGTAGTGCGGTTAACCTTACGACTATTTGTAGCGTGTCGGTTCCAACGAAATGTTCTACGGAACTGGGTGGATGTAGTGTTCCCAATGGGTAACATTTATATCCAGTTCTCGTGGAACTATTGATTATACGGAAAGTTTCCGTATATCTCCCTGATTTAGGCAGATACCCCGACACTTTCTGCATATCTCCCTGATTTGGGTAGATATCCCGACACTTTCTATATATCTCCCCGATTTGGGCAGATACCCGGAAACTTTCGGTGTATCTCCCCTCACTTTTCATTAGATATTCTGATTCTATGAGATCACACTCATTATCTTGTTGAAGAATTATAAACTTTTATGAATGAACGTCCCAAGATGCTATCGGAAGTGGTGCGGGACACCATTCGACTCAAGCATTACTCCTATCAAACTGAAAAAAGCTATGTTCAGTGGATTAAGCGATACGTTGCTTTTCACAACAAGCGACATCCACGGGAAATGGGACAAGCAGAAATTGAAGCATTCTTGACACATCTGGCAGTAGAAGGCAAAGTTGCTGCCTCAACCCAGAATCAAGCCTTCAACGCGATTCTTTTTCTCTATCGTGATGTGCTAAATCAAACGCTAGACTTTGACATTCAAGCAGTTCGGGCTAAACGATCGACCTACTTGCCCACAGTTCTAACACCCCAGGAAGTACGATCGGTGATTGCCCAAATGAACGGCACCTATCGTCTATTAATTCAACTGCTGTATGGCAGTGGAATGCGTCTCAATGAAGCACTTTCTCTACGCATCAAAGACTTAGATTTTGACCAACATCAAATTATGGTGCGTAACGCTAAAGGGATGAAAGCTCGCGTTACGATGCTGCCAGAGCGCCTGATCGCCGATCTCCAAACTCATCTCCAACAAGCAAAGACCCTGCATCAACAGGATTTAGACCAGGGATTCGGCTCGGTTTGGCTACCGTTTGCTCTGGCACGTAAGTATCCTAACGCCGATCGGCAGTGGATTTGGCAATGGATCTTTCCTTCTAGTCGTCGGGTTCAAGACCCAGATACCACCATCTGGCAACGCTTTCACCTGCATGAAAGTGGGCTTCAGAAAGCTCTTAAGCAAGCAGTTCGGGCTTCAAGAATAACTAAGCGAATTGGCTGTCATACTTTCCGTCATTCCTTTGCGACTCACTTGCTGCAAAATGGCTACGACATTCGTACGGTGCAAGAACTACTAGGACACAAAGATGTCAAAACGACAATGATTTATACGCATGTGCTCAATCGGGGTAGTCGAGGTGTCATTAGTCCACTGGATGCTTGATCGCTCCTCCCTCAAAAACTCACCATTCCAAAAAACAAAAAACTCTAGTACAATACACCGCAGTGATGGAGTTGTGCCCCGAAGCCTGATTTCTCAGATCAGACTCCGAGGACTTCCATCCCTAGTTAGCACTGATAACTCAGGAGGCGTTCATGATTGTACACCGTCGGCTTTGCTATGGGATCTTGAAAGGCTGGAATCAAGATCCTGCATACAGATTTCACCCCAACCGAATGTCTGAGAGATCCGTGTTTTTGTCCTCTTTGAATTAATCGAGAGGACAAAAAACATGGCAGTTAGGACGATCGTTCCTAGCTCGATTTCGTTCACCATTGAGTTGCGTTGCTCAATCGAAAAACGTTATCGAGTGAGTGTGACTTTAGATTTACAAGAGCGTTATCTCTTTGTGCCGTCTGGCATTCTCGTGAATGTTGGCGACAGCATTGAAGAGTTTGTCTCAGAACTGAGTGAGATTGCGTCTAATCAACTAGCGTTTCTGAAGTGGGATGGCACGAGTGATTTGACCACAGAGTATCAAGTTGTTCGAGTGTTGCCTGGTTATCAGGTTGAACGTTCTTTAATGAAGTTCAACATTGTTCTGGGTAATGGTGCACTGATTCAAGTAGAGGAGTTGCACAACAAAACGACGATTCAACTGTAGGAAGTTGAGGTTAGGGAGTGGTCAATATCCCCGTTTAGGAAACGCTCCCTAACTAAAATCTTGCAGCATTCTCAGTCAGACCGATCGCAATAAATCCTCCTGAGATAGGTGCAAGATGTGAGTTAACGTTAACGCAATCCCTTTCTCGTAATAGGCGGCTTCGTTGATGAAAATGGGATAGACCGTCGAAACGCCCTCATAGACGATCGTGGAACCATCCAATTTCAAAAACAAGGGGTCACCCGGCTTGAGCGGCTGATAGTCTTTGCCCTGCAACTCAGGGTGAATCATCGCCTGAATCTCGCCAGCCTTATTGCGGGGATAGTCGATCGAGCCAATGGGTTCATAAAAAGTTAGGGGACGATCAGCGATCGCCACCGTGCCCTGATTGCAGTCGTGCAAATAATCTAAAATCGTGTGAATTAAAGCCTCTGTCTGCTGAAACCAGTAAGCATCCAGCACTCCCTGCGCGACTGGGCCGACTTCGATCACCACGCCTAACTCAGAGAGCGATCGCAGCAATCCCGTGGCTGAGTCGGGCTGCGTTAAACACACCTTGACCAGCGAATTGGCTTCACTCACATAGCTGGCTAGCTGCAAGCTGGCAGCGCTTCGGTTTGCCATCAAGAGAGACAGCCCCATGTTGGCAGTTGTCGAGTGGAGATCGAGCACGACATCGACTTGAGCGCTGCCCTTGATCCCTAACTGTTGAGCAATGGCTTTGGCTCTCTGCGCTTCATAGCCAGAAAGATTTGGGTTTTGCAAATCTTGAGAGAGAAACGATCGATTTAGGTCTCGATCAATATAGCGACGAGTGTCTGCAAACGCTTGAGGATTGGCAAGTAATGTTTGAGTGGAAAAACTCGATCGCTGCACCCGCTCTGGATATTGCTCAAACTTTTTGATTAAATAAGCTCCGGTGAACTCATTGCCGTGGGTGCCACCTACGATCGCGACGCGCTGAATAGGATTCATGATGACGAAAGGATTGGGACTGCTTTTCTCACGATAAAGGCTAAATCGTAGGAAAAAACAGCCTCAGATAGCCTGAGAGCAACGCCTCGCCGTAAAAGAGGCTCAAAGCGGCTCCTAGAGCTAAAAACGGGCCAAACGGGATCGGCTGGCGGCGATTGATCAGTCCCAAAGCGATCGCGCCTCCGCCTACCAGTGCTCCGGCTCCACAGGCCAAAAATCCGCCGATCAGCAGCAGTTTCCAGCCCAGCCAAGCGCCCATCATCGCCGCTAGTTTGGCATCGCCTGCCCCCATTGCGGGTTGCCCTAGCGCGATCGTGCCTCCAAACGAGATAGCATCGAGCAGCCAGACTCCCAGGACTGCGCCGATCACGCCTGCAACGAAATATTGAATTGCACCTGCCAGGCTAGAAGTGATCAAAAATCCTGAGAGAGCCTGAAATGCCAATCCTAAAATCAAGCCTGACTGGGTGAGCGGGTTTGGCAGCGTCATCGTGTCTAAGTCAATCAACGACAGCGCCAGCAGCCAGCTTAAAAAGAGCCAGTAGCCGATCGTGGCGATCGAGAAGCCAAACACCCAAAACGTCAGCAAAAACAGCAGTCCAGTCGATGCTTCGACGAGCGGATAGCGAGACGAAATCGAGCTTTTGCAGTGACCACACCGCCCTTTAAGCCACAGCCAACCCAGCACAGGCACGTTTTCTCGTTTTCTAAGGCGAGTTAGGCAATGGGGGCAGCGAGACGGCGGATAGAGCAGCGACAACCCAGCAGGCAGCCGATAGACCACAACGTTCAGAAAGCTCCCGATCGAGGCTCCCAGCCAAAACACAATCAGAGCTACGGGCAGAGCAAATAGAAAATCCATGCGGGGTCGAGGGGCAGAGGTCAACAGTCAGAGCATTGATAGCACCAAAAATCGCACATTAAACGAAAACTCAATCTCCCGTACGGGCATGGCACCGCCGTGCCCATGGCCCAGGCAAAAACAGATCTCATCCAATCCACGATTCTAATCTTCCCTACCCCTTCCACAACCAGTCATTCAACCCCAAGGTTGGCTAATAAGCCTCTGACTCAATCCATTCAAACGGCACAAAGCACTCCTGCGGCAGCAAAATCGCCTTGCCCGTGAAAATCAGTTTGCCTCGATGCGTCAGTCGGTTGATCGCCACCCCTAAAGGCGGCTCCGTCAGTTCGGGATGCACTTCATAATAAGTCTGATAGATCAGGCGCGCCGATCGCACCACCGCCGGATCGAGATACGCCGTTTCATGTTCATCATCCACACCTGCACCTGCTTGCTCGATCGTGTTAACCACCAGCACTCCCCCTCGATTGATGTTCCGACTGTATCCTATTGCAAAAATCGAAATTGGCACGAAAAAATAGTCTTTATTGATTCAGCGCTGTGATCAACGCCTCGCCCATCGCCTGACAGCCCACCAGGGTTTTGCCCTCCGACATGATATCCCCGGTGCGATAGTCTTGGTCTAAGACAGTGAGAACGGCTTGCTCAATGTGGTCTGCGGCAGTGGGTTGATTGAGTCCATAGCGCAACATCATCGCCGCACTAAGCACCTGAGCGAGCGGATTGGCTTTATCTTGCCCCGCAATGTCGGGGCAGACCCGTGAACAGGTTCATAGAGACCGGGGTTTGCCGCGCCCAAACTGGCAGACGGCAACATGCCAATGCTGCCCGTTAACATAGCGGCCGCATCTGAAAGAATATCGCCAAACAGATTGCTGGTGACGATCGTGTCAAACTGTTTTGGCTGTCTGACTAGCTGCATGGCGGCCGCATCAACATACATATGCGACAGTTCAACATCGGGGTAGTCGGCTGAAGGGTGGTGATGCGATCGCGCCACAGTTGCGAGACTTCTAGCACATTGGACTTATCGACCGAACAGAGTTTTTTGCTGCGCTTTTGAGCCGTCTCAAAGGCAACCCGGCCGATGCGCTCAATTTCTGACTCGGTGTAGGCCATGGTGTTTACGCCCCGCTTTTCCCCTGTTTCTGTGGTGAAAATGCCTCGCGGTTGCCCAAAATAAATGCCGCCTGTTAGCTCTCGCACGACCATAATATCGACCCCTTCAACGATTTCTCGCTTGAGAGAAGATGCGTCAATCAAGCTGGGGCAAAATCGTTGCCGGACGCAGGTTTGCAAATAAGCCCAAGCCCGCCCGCAGTCCCAAAAGTCCGGTTTCGGGTCGCAGATGCCGCGGTAGGGTATCCCATTTATAGCCCCCGATCGCTGCCAGCAATGCCGCGTCACTGTTCTTGCATAGGGCTAGGGTTTCGGCAGGCAGCGGTTCGCCTGTGGCATCGATCGCCGCCCCTCCCAGCAGTGCTTCTTGAAACTCAAAGGTCAGGTCAAATTTCTGACCGATGACCTTGAGAATTTGAACGGCAACGGCCATAATTTCTGGCCCGATGCCATCGCCAGAGAGGAGCGTGATGCGATATTGCTGTGCCATGAGCGTTTAATAAAGTTGCGGCTGAAAAGACTGCGGGCTATATCATACCTTGAGAGGTGCCCATCGCTGGATGCAGCCTAAATAATAAGGGTATCCAAAACTTAGGGAGGGAGGTCTGTTGAGAAAGCGTCCGTTTGGTTTGATTGCGATCGTAGTTTATAAATCTTTTGTGGCTTCTCTGCTGATGGTGACAGCGATCGCCCTGTTATTAGCCATGAAAAACTACGAAGGACTGCAAGATTTTTCGAGTAATTATGAACTCGAAGGCAAAACTGGCATCATCGACTGGATTTTGGATAAAATTCTCAATCTCAATCCACGAACGCTGCAATTTAGCGGCATTGGGGCGGCGGCTTATGCGATCGTGACGGCGATCGAAGCGGTCGGTCTATGGTTTGAAAAGCGCTGGGCCCACGTCTTAGTGTTGGGTCTCGTAGGAATTAGCATTCCGCCAGAAGTCTATGAGTTGACGAAAGGATTTTCGGTGCTAAAGTTTGTCGTTTTTGTTTTGAATGGGGCGGTTTTTTGGTATCTCGTTCGCACGTTTCCTAAACATAAAGAACCTAAACATTAGGCAAGGGTTGGGGATAACTGGGTGCGATCGTGGATTAAATCTTTGGGTTGATTGGGTGGGTGAGGGGCACGGCACTGCCGTGCCCCTACGATTTTGGGTTGATTGAATTTGTGGTTTTTAATGTTTCGGTGGTAAATCGACGCTATAAACCTGTTTACCGTTAATGTTGTATTGCATCACCGTCATCACTTGACTTTCGCCATCGATTCGCACTAGCCCAAAAAATTGCAGCCCGGCGGTGGGAGGAATATTTTGAGGACTCCCGATCGGCACACTAGAAAACTTAACCTGCGGCCCAAACGTGTTGTCTAACTCATTAGGCCCATAGGTGCCCGCGTGGAGCGGCCCGGTAACAAATTCCCAAAAGGGGTGAAAATCTTGGAACTGGGCCCGGTTAGGGTCGTAATAGTGGGCGGCCGCATAATGAACATCGGCGGTGAGCCAAACGACATTGCGAATCTGGTTGTGTTTGATAAATCGGAACAGATCAGCAAGCTCCAGTTCTCGTCCTAGCGGTGCGCCATTGCCGTTGGCAAATGCCTCAAACGCTTTGGGCCCGTCGGTGATCATTAACCCGATCGGCATATCGCTGGCAATCACCTTCCAGGTTGCCTGAGACGCTAACAGCCGTTGTTTTAACCACCGCAGTTGACGATCGCCCAAAAAAGCCGACTCTGCACTGAGAGTAGGCTGCCGATTGGCAGAGTTATCGCCCCGATAGCTGCGTTCATCTAGCATGAAAACATCTAGGGCGGGGCCATAATTAAACGATCGGTAAATCTGGGCAGGGTCACTGCCGTTCAGCCGCATCGGGACGTATTCTAGAAACGCCTGTTTAGCGCGGGTCGAAAGCAGGGAGACATTTTTGACGGTGTAGCGATCGTCGTTGCCAATCACCTGATGGGGATACCAGTTATTGCGGGTTTCGTGATCATCCCACTGCACCATCTGCGGCACCTCAGCGTTGAATCGCCGGATGTTTTCATCCATCAAGTTATAAAGATAATTGCCGCGAAATTCCTTCAGCGTTTCCGCTACTTTGGACTTCTCTTCGGTGACTAGATTGCGCCAGATTTTGCCATCGGGCAATGTCACCTCAGATTTGATGGGGCCGTCAGCGTAGATATTATCCCCAGAGTGAATGAAGAAATCTGGCTTGAGTTGCCGCATCGTCTCGTAAATTTTCATGCCGCCAAAGTCAGGGTTGATGCCCCAGCCTTGACCCGCCGTATCTCCGCCCCAAGCAAAGGTGATGTCTTTTCCCGCTTTAGGAACCGTGCGAAACGATCCTAAAGCGGGTGCGCTGACAGTAGTTTCGTGATCTAAGTCTTGAAAACTGACTCGGTAGAATATCTGCCGCTCGTCGGGTAACCCAGTCAGATTGAGACGGGCGGTGTAGTCGCTGGTTTCTAAAGCGAGTGCGCCGACGATGCGCTTGGCGTTGCGAAAAGATTCATCAAACGCATAATCCACCACCATGCGGGCAGGGCGATCGCTGCGGCTCCAAATCACAGCACTGCCCTGGGTGACATCGCCACTGGCTACGCCGTAGGGAATGCCAGGACGCATTTTGTCAGATGCGACGATCGCGGGGAACGATCGGGCTAGCCCAGTTTTTCCGAGCAGGTTAGCCGCGATCACACCGCCGCTGGCCAAAGTTGAGCGAATCAAAAACTGCCTACGGTTGGTTTGGTAGGTCATAGAGGCTCGACCGCTACCACAGATTAGAAGACTGGCTTCACGCTACCAAGGGCAGTTTGTTGAGAGGTTAATGGGCGATTAATCTTTGGCTAACGCTGCTTTAAAAGAAGTGGGTAGCCAGCGATCGAGACTCGTCGGCTACCCACTTCTCAAAATAATTTTATCTAGAAACCTTGATCTAGAAGCCTTGGCGAGACACCAGTTTTTCGACGGTGGCTTGAGTTTGATGCAGCAATTGCTCACGGCTGTCAGCAGTGTTGGTGAGTTTGGGCATCAGGTTGCGGGCTTGCAGCGCCATGTGAAGCTGAAGATGGGCGACATATTCGCTAAAGTCTTCTCTAGTGGCAGGGTTGGGGGTTTGGTGTGAGCGCGATTCCAAAGTGTTCTCCTCTCCTAAATGCTGCATGGGTGATTCACTCTCCTGAAATTATCACAGACCTTAGAATTGCTTAAGGTGTTCGTAATGAACTTTAATCATTCTTGAGATAGGGGTGTTGCTGAAGGGAAAATAGAGATTTGCATCGATCGTGAACCCTATGCTATGCTCACATAGGCGATAAGGTCAGAGATTCGATTGTTGTCTCGATCGAACGCTCAAAATCGGGGGTTTAGCTCAGTGGTAGAGCGCTTGCTCGACAAGCAAGATGTCACTGGTTCAAGTCCAGTAACCCCCATCGCCAAGTCTCTGGGTGCTGATCTAGGGGCTTTAATTTATGTCTAGGTTGATACGGTTCCGGCTTGAAAGACTCGCCCAATGACTTCCTCGATCGGAGGGTCAATCACCGTCAAATCTAAAATCTCTAAATCTCCTAAAAGCTTGCCAACTGTGCGAGTCAGCGCTTCTTGGGGCACAAGAAACCGGGCTGAATGGTGATCTGATTCTTGCAAATCGCCATAGAGCATCAGGCGATCTTTAGAATAATTTTGAGCAAACTCAATGCTGACTTCGCGACACGGTGAGAAGCGATCGACCAACCCTTCTAGGCTGCCGTCATAAATCAATTGCCCTTGGTGAATCATCAACACTCGCTTACACAATGCCGTAATGTCTGCCATGTAGTGGCTCGTCAACAGCACGGTTGCCTGATATCGCTGATTATAGTCGCGCAAAAACTCCCGCACCGCAACCTGGGCGTTGACATCTAATCCCAATGTTGGCTCGTCTAAAAACAAAACTTGGGGCTGGTGCAAAAGGGCGGCGAGCAGTTCGGCTTTCATGCGTTCGCCTAAAGAGAGTTTGCGAACAGGTTGCGTCAGTTTGCCCTCTAGAGACAGCATTTCGCTGAGTTCGCCGACGCGACGATCGAGAGCATTATCCGAGATTCCATACACGGCTGCGTTAATGCGAAACGAATCAACCGCAGGCAAATCCCAGATCAACTGCTGCTTTTGCCCCATCACTAGCGTCACTTGTTTGAGAAACGCTGCACGGCGATCGAAGGGAATGTGTCCTGCAACGGTGACGCGCCCTGCTGAGGGATGAATCAAGCCTGTGAGCATTTTTAGAGTCGTGGTTTTTCCGGCTCCGTTTGCGCCCAAAAAGCCGACGACTTCTCCCGGCTCGATCGTAAATGAGATATCTTGAACAGCGTTTACCTGACGATAGTTGCGCTTAAAGAAATGGGTCAATGTTCCTTTGAGACTTGATTCTTTAACGGCGACAGGGTAGATCTTGCTGAGATGTTCGACCACGATCGTAGACATAGATTCTCAATTCCTAATAGATGCAAGTCTGAAGCAGCGATCGCCTGAAATTGCTTACAGGAGTGTTTCAAGCCTAAATCATTTAGAAGGAGCAAAGAAAACTTGTTTTCCCTGCTCCTTCCATGATCCCGTTGCGTTCCCACTTTAGGTATACCGAAAAGCCTACTTTCAAAGATCTACCGAAAGGAATTTCCTAGATGCCCCAGTCTCGCCCAACAGACCTCCGATTTTTTCAAAAAATCGGAGGTCTTTCCGAATCGCGTTAATCGGCGTTGGGGATCGGCCGGAGTTGCCCGATCGCCTGAACAGAAACTAATTTACGCTGCATCTCCTCACCTCCGATCGTTATAGCATTGACGGAAAGTAGAGGAATTGAACCCCCAGGTGTTACCCAGTCCTCGTTTTCTAGACGAGTTGCCGACCATTCAGCGATACTTTCCATAACTTAGTTGGGGTGACTGACGAGAGTTGCACTCGCTAACACTGATTTCACAAATCAGCCTCTCCACGACTTCGAGTTCAGTCACAGTGGATTCGGTGGGAGTTGAACCCACAATCTCTTGTGTGGAAAACAAGTACTCTCCCTGTGAGAGCCACGAACCCTAAATATGAGGAACAGGAGGATAGAAATGTTGACCCAATCACATTTCATGCCTCCCGACTGCCCCGCCAGGATTTGAACCTGACTCTTCTCATTCAGAGTGAGAAATGCTACCACTACACCACAGGGCAAAGGCGAGATGCCGAAGTTGGATTCAAACCAACATCGTTATCACTCTGAATGACAACGACTGATCAGTTCGTCCACTCGGCAATGATTCTCGAACAATCGAGATGGGAATGGCAGGAATCGAACCCGCGTCTTCAGGGCTTCAACCTGACGCTAAAACCAACTCAGCTACAGTCCCAGGTGGAGAGCGGGAGTCGAACCCACAGAGGCATAAACCCCGGTAGCTTCGCTTCACCGAAGGTGTTCGTTTAGCAAACGATTTGCTTTGCCGATGGCGATCGCTCCAAATTCGAGCTAACGATGTGGCAGTGCTGACGGGAGTTGAACCCGCAAACGCAACGTTGAAAGCGTTGTGGCTTTACCAATTTGCCTACAGCACCGTGTCTAATTTGATTGGCGCAGGGACTGAGATTTGAACTCAAATCGTCGATTTTGGAGATCGAAATGCTACCGTTACACCATCCCTACGAGTGGTTGCAGTGCGGGGACTCGAACCCCGAATCGTCTCGGATATGAGCCGAGATCCTGACCGTCAGGACACTGCATTTTGGAGTCCGGGAGGGGAATCGAACCCCTGCTGAGTAGTTTTGCAAACTGCTGCCTTCCCATTTGGCTACCCGGACAAATACAATCTCGCCTGTTTAAGATCGTGACTATTGAGTTTTCATGGTACTGATAAATGAAGTGTTGGCTAAAGCATTGCTCGTCGCTCTAAAAAGTATTTGCTTCTTAGATCTTCTAGCGATTTAATTTGATTGTGTTGACACTGACGTTTGTGTTGCGATTCGGATGGTTGATCGCGTCTGTCTGAATTTTTCCAGGAGTCCGATGCCCTCGCACGGAAGCGCGATCGGGGATGTCTTAAAAATAGAATCATGTCGTCGCCTCCGGTTCGCCTCGCCTTGTATTACATTAATACTACATTATGTAATACAAGGCCGTCAAGGGCATACTACAAGTTTTTTTCAGTGGCTTTCCAAAACTGTTCGGCAAAGGCAACGGCAGGATGAATCGGTGTTCGGGGCTTTGATTTCAGCTTCATGCCGATCTCGTGGAGAAAGCGGTTGCTTTTCTGGGAGTTGTAGGTCGTGCAAGCCGTGACTACGTTATCCCAGGTGTGGCTTCCGCCTTTTGATCGAGGAATCACATGGTCGATCGTCAGATGTTTGGTGCTGCCGCAATATTGGCAAGCGTGGCTGTCTCGACGCAAAATTTCTCGACGGCTGACAGGGGGCACTTTCCAATAGCGTTCTGGGTTGGCTCCGGTTAAGCGGATGTGTTCAGAAACGTGTAGTACGATGCTGGGTGAGCGGACTTCCCACTGATGAGCATCCTCAAATTCGAGCGTTTCGGCTTGTCCGGTGACGATTAGCACGGTGCGAAGCAGTTCCCCCTTCGGGGTAAACGCACGTTTGATGCTGATGCGGGCGATCGGTAAATAGTTTTTAGAAAAAACCACGATCGACGCTTGTAGTATATGAGGCTCTGTTGACTGCATAGCATTCATTCCTAAAAAATAACCCCGCTTCTGCTAAGTCAGAAACGGGGTCAGGGTGAAGCATGTGCCCTTATGTTGAGAGCAGGACTACCCTGTCTCGCCCGTTTTTGACGCGATGATTTTTCAGCCAGGTTTCTGACACGCACGCACTTTTCAACCCTGAGTAGGGGCGGCAATGAGTTCGATCGAGTGAGAAAAAGCCGTAAGTCATAGCAGTGTAGTGTGTGTAGTACGCCTTATCCATATACTACACACATATTACAATTGTGTCCAGTGATTTCCTAAGATTTCTGCTGTGGCTAGAAACTGAATCGATTTCAAGCAAGTCTTTCTCGCATCTTAAAACCAGCACTCCGGACAGTTTTAGGCAGCGATCGACCGTTGTTAAATACCCACTACCCATTGCGCTGAGAGTCACTGCCAAAACATTCCCAACCCTGTAGTGATCAAAAGGCAACAGGATGAAACGTCTTCTCGAAATAGGTTAGACCTTGAACTTACTTCAGTAGGTGTTACGGCAATCTGCAAACCGGACATTTACCTGTAATTTACGTGGATTCACAATAGCTTTTCTATGTCCATAAGCATAAACAAACGTTTTTGATTTAGGTCATTAGCAATAGACAACTATTGTTACTTCTCTCACCTATTGCAGATCGCGAACTTGGTAGCTATTGGGCATGTCAAACGTTGAATATTTCTAGATCAGGCAACATTCAATGTGTTTTTTGAAACTCAGCAAAATTTTTCACGAGTTTGTCACAATCATTACCTAACTTGTAGAAGTAGTCCACTGATTGGTAGTCGTCCCCAACTGAACTAAAGACTCTCTTAATCGGGATGGTCTTAACCTGACAGGGTTTTATTGAGTGGTTTATTGAGACGTAATTAGGAATAACTTCTAACGCCAATTTGTTTGATCAGGCAACTGAATTGACAAATAAATTCCTAAAAATCTCTCTCAGTAAAGCTTTCACGAACTCTGAAAAGTCACTTGGTTTTCCTGTTTTTGGTTGTTCGGATACCTTGCCGGACAGTTCTGATCATTGTCTTTGTTAGGTTCATTTCATCACAGAGAAGGCCCTGAGTCCTTATCCCTAATGTCTTCTCCGCACTTTATAGGAGTCTATGTAATCACTTAGAGCCGTCCTTTCCATCTAATTCATTGTCAGCAATATTACGGTCACTAAAACAAGTCTTTTGTTACTTTTAGTGGAAATACTGTCAAGTAACACTGCGCTTACGTGTTGTGATGTGAGCTTAGGAGCCTGTGATTTTAACAAGACTAGCTTGTTCTATTGACCCTCCTTTATTGCGTCTGGATCTGTTCTCTCGAAGCGCTCTATCTTCCATTAGATTCTTAACTCTCATTGCACGACGACTAAAGCAGCAATCTCATCACTGATTACAAATTCACTCTTTTGATTGTCAATACTCTTGCTACCCGACATGAAAACTTGTTCACACTCTCATTTGCGACACCTGCTAGCAGCGACCCTTGCGATCGGAAGCGCTTTCCAACTCGTCTCTCCTGTCTGGGCAAACGGCACTGCTGCCGGAACCTCGATTAAAAACACGGCGACTGGCACCTTTACCGATGGCACCACTAACTACACCACTACCTCTAATGAAGTCACGATCGACGTTTTAGAAGTGGCAGGCGTAGCGCTGACCGCTCAAACTCCTAGTGTTTCCAACCCCAACGCAGGCGACACCTTATTTGTAGACTTCGTTATCACCAACACGGGCAACGATCCGACTCAATTCTTTATCCCAGGCACGGCTACTCTTTCTAACACAACTGCCTTCTCGCAAAATGGGCAGATTCAAATTGTCGCAGTCAATGGCACGACCCTAGGAACGGCGGTCAACGTGCCCAACGCTGGAGACACCACTGGCAACTTGCTAGGGACAACAGGCGCAAACTCAGGGTCATTGGTTGCCAATCCAGGCACAGGCACCACCGGAACAGTTACCATTCGGGTGCCTATTAAAGTCTTAGCCAGTGCAACCGCAACCAGCACCCTAAAAGTGTCGCTAGGAAACACTACCCCTGTTGATGGACAAAACCTCGATCGGGCGGTAAGTGGCAGCAATGCAAATGATGTCTACACAGTGGACAACGGAAACGGAGTCGGTGGCGAAACCAATGCAACCGCGCCCAGCAACGGTGTACGAGAAGCAATGGCAACCAGCACCCCGATCGTGGTTGCTGCTAGACTGCAATCGTTTGCAGCCGTGCTCAAAGCGGTGAGCAGCTATAGCAACAACTCTACACCCAACATCTTAACGGATGACATTCTGACCTATAAGCTAGCGCTGCGAGTTGAAAATCCCTCAAGCCCTCCTGCTGGGTTTGTCACATCGGATCTCTATGGCACCAGCCTGAACGTCAACAGCAGCACCGCTACCCCTTATGTCTTAGTCAGTGACGCGGTTCCGGTTGGCTTACAGTTTGGCGCGACCAACACCATCACCGCTCCTGCTGGCTGGCAAGTAGTTTATTCTCAAACACCTCTGACCACCAGTGCTTTGGGCGCAGCGTGGAGCACCACTCGTCCTACCTCAGGCCCGGCAATCACTCGAATTGGTTTTATCAAAGACACCACTTCTGCTGGAATTTCTAAAGGTTCAGCGGGCACTGGCACAACGGTTTCTGGCTTCCAATTCGACCTCACCCCCGTTAGTGGGTTTGGAGGCGGACAAGTTGCAAACTTGGCTCAAGTCTTTGGTCAGTCTCAACCCGGCACGATTACACCAGGAACCTCAACCCAGATTGTCTATGATGAATCGGGTGACCAAACCGCCAACGACGGTTTAGCTGGAAACAACCCCGATCCAGGATCAGGCGGCACAGCTACAAACGCTGGTGGCATCAGCGACGGGGTGGCTAACCCTGGAAATGATGGAACTGACCCAGGAACGGGAACTGATCCGACGAACACTACCAACACCAACACAGGTGTAGATGGTGGAGGTACTAAGACCGCAGGTGGTGAAGACACCGTGTATACGATCGCGGCGACTCCTCTAAACGGGCCACAGACAAAGCCTGCTGCCGTGGGCCCAACTGATACCAATGATGACTACACCAACAAGTCGATCGTGACTCCTGTGGGTCTATCGCCTACAACCCCGTTGACCGATGCTCAGACACCTCCGTTCACCTTTAACAACACTGCTCAAAACACCAGCGGTGGGTCTCAGGTCATCTCGCTATTACCCACTCCTCCAACAACGACAACTGCCCTGCTAGACAACACAAAAGTGACGATCACTAACCCAGTGTCGGGCAGTGCAACTTATAACTACACCTCAGCAGGCGGCTTTGCTTTCGTCTCAGGCACTGCTGGAACGGGTGGAGTTACGCCAACTGCCACCAGCCCGGTCAAACTGACGATCGCAGCCGGAGCGACAGCAGATTATCAGGTGACAGTTGATCTTCCTGCGGCACCTCAGTTCCAAGGGTTCCCAGTTCCCGTAACCGCGTTTGTTGATGTCAATGGGGATGGCAGCCCAACGGGTGATCCGAGCAACACTACGATCGATCGCCTCTACACCAACTATCTGACGTTGGATAAAGAAGCCCGAATCCTGGAAGTCGATGGGGTCACGCCAGTCACAGGGGCTGCTGGCACCTTCACCAAGGTACAAGCTGATCTGAGCGCGGCTGCCTCGCCTGGCAGGGTGATTGAGTATCGCATCACCTACAAAAACATCTCAACCAGCGGTGGAACTAACAATGTCACCTTGCCTGCTAACAGCTTGGTGATTACTGAGAACGGCAGCACGGGTACTAACACTTGGTTTGGCCCAACGCTTGATCCGAAGTTCCCTGGCACAGCGACAGGTTCTGCAACTGACGCGGGTGGAGCTATCACGGTGACAACCAGCGGCACTCCAACTGACATCCAGGAGTATAAAGACACCGTCACATCGGTTGCTCCTGGCTCTGCGGGTGGCACGTTCATCTTCCAGCGAAAGATCAAGTAATGGTTCAACGATTGCTGTTTCTAATCATTGGGAGCAGCAATCACCCCACACATTTTGTTTCCACCGCATTCACAACAAACATCGATCATGAAAAAACATTGGTTATTAAGTGTCAGCGCAGCACTAGTTGTTTCAGCGTTGCCGATCAACGGTTCACCTGCGATCGCTCAGATTTTCAACGCGGGGTCTTCGATTGCTCAAAATGTTCTGCGTCAGCCCAAAGTCAATCTCTACCTGGTGGCAGATCAGCAGGTGGTAACAAAAAACCAGCAGGGTAAAGAGGTAACTAACTGGCAAGCGATCGACGGCAAAGTCAAGGCAAAACAAGGGGATGTGATTCGGTTCACGGTGACGGGTAAAAACGAAGGCAGTCGTGACGCGAAAAACGTTGCGATTACTCAACCCATTCCTCAAGGAACGAGCTATCAACTGGATTCTGCCACGATCGCTCAGGGAATCACTGTCACCTACAGTCTTGACCAAGGCAAAACGTTTGTGGCGCACCCGACCGTGAAAGTGACGCTTCCAGACGGCAAAGTTGAAGAACGTCCCGCTCCGGCGGCGGCTTACACTCATGTGCGGTGGGAAACCAGCCAAGCGCTGCAACCTGAAGCAAGTGTGAGTGCTGCTTACCAAGTCAAAATCCGTTAACGTCTCAAAACAGCCAAGTCTGTAGGGACAGTCATAGACCGTTCCTACAGACAAACCTTCAAACTTTCTGATGACTTCTCAATCTCCTGGGTGGAGTTGACAATCCCACAACTTTAAGCCTGTCACTAGTTTTCTACCTGAGTTAGCTTCCATGATTTCTCACCGCAAACGATGTCGCTTGTTGGCGGCGTTGCTTCTTGCCAGCATTTCATTTCAGCCTTCAGCCGCTACAGCAAAAAGCGCGATTCTTAACACGGCTTCCTACACATTTGAAGATGCTGAGAAAAATACGTTTGACAGCATTACAAATGCACTGAAGCAAGAGATCGTTGACCCGTTTGGGCGCATTCGTGGCTGCGGTGGAGAAGTCTTGCCTGACTATGCAGGATTCAGCGTCGCTCTCTATCAAGCTAGCCAAGATGATACACCACTGGCTCTGCTTCCTCTGCCAAGAACTGGGGCTGGCACCAGTTTTACGGGTGTGTCTCCCAATGTGCAAAACAGCAATCCCTTCTTTTTGGCAAATGACGAACCTAAGGGTGGCTATAACTTTTTCTTGAACCGTAGCGCAGGGCAGATTGACGTTGGCAGGCGATACATTCTCATTGTGAACCCGCCCGCGAGTGCCAGACGCTATAGCCAACGACAAATTCGGCTTGTCATTACTGCACGCGATGATGTTGCTAAAACAATTTCCTACACTGCAACTGCGTTAGACGGGCGAGGAATCGGTTTAGATGCCGACCCAGCTTCCTTCACAACAACGGTTGCTATTAATGATGCTGCCGGAAGTGGATTAGTGCTCTCTGCACTGAGTTTGCTCGATCAGCCGATTTGTGTAGGCCCGGCTCAACCTGTTCAAATTACCAAAACGGCCGATCGGGCTTCTGCCGAGCCTGGCGATACAGTGATTTATCGGCTCTCAGTGCGAAATCTCAACTCGGTTGCGGCTAATCAGATTGAGATTGCGGATGTAATGCCTTTAGGGTTCAGCTTTTTGCCTAAGAGCGTGCGTGGTGAGTTAGGAGGAAATGTGGTCGCGATCGCAACCACTCATAGTGGTTCTGCCATCACGTTTAGGTTTGACGGCAGCATTCCTCCTGATGGAGTCTTAAACGTTGCTTATGCTGTACAACTCAGTCCTGATTCGGTGAGGGGCACGGGTGAAAATCTGGCTAGCGTTAGCGTTCATCGCATCGATACTAACGCCATTCTTCGAGATGGGCCGTCTAAATATCGGCTACGGATTCGTCCCGGCATTGTATCGGATTGTGGAACCATCATCGGTCGCGTATTTGACGACAAAAATTTCGATGGGGAACAGCAGCCTGGAGAACCTGGAATTCCAAATGCAGTCGTGCTTTTAGATGATGGCACTCGCATCACCACCGATCCAAATGGGCTGTTCTCGATCGCCAATGTCCTGCCAGGCAGTCGAACTGGAGTCCTCGATCTCAGCAGTGTTCCCGGCTACACCTTTGCCCCCAATCTCTATTTCAAAGAACGCAATAGCCAATCTCGACTGGTGCACCTCGAACCCAATGGACTGGTGCGAATGAATTTTGCTGTCACGCCCGCCGTTTCAGAAGCAGGCAAACCATGAACATGAAATCTCGAAATTCCATAGCTGCTTGTCTACTGGGTTTAGGACTGATTGCTGAAAGTATCAGTTTTGCATTGCTGATGCCGATCAGAGGCGTGATGGCAGCGATCACAGAAACGGAAACAACTCCGATCGTGCAATCAGTTTCACCAAGGCAACCGACTGTTAAACCAGAATCAAAACCTGTCTCCCAACCGGCAGTAACACCTTTACCAACAAATCCATCGGCAGGTATCACGATCGTCTCACCCACGCCTAAAGCGGTGGTTGATGTCCCGGCGGCAACGGTGGTGCTTCGGTTTCCTCTAGATAGTCAGGTGGAGCTACAGGTAAACGGTAAATCGGTGAGTGTTTCTCTCGTCGGACGGACTGAAAAAGATAAAACTAAGAAGCAAACGACTCAGACCTGGTATGGTGTTCCGCTTCAGGATGGCGACAACACGATCGTGGCTCAAATCGTCGTCAACGGTCAAGTGACCCAAACGGCATCGGTGCAGGTACAAGTCCGCGGAACGGCAAAGCAAATCACCCTTCGCACGGCTGAAACGCGAGTTCGGGCTGATGGTCGATCGACAGTGACGGTTTTGGGTGAGTTGTTGGATGCTAACGGCAACCGCTCAAATCGCGATACGATCGTGACCCTCAAGCCCACGGCGGGCGAATTTGTCGAACCGGACTTCAACCCTGATCAGCCAGGCTATCAAGTCAAAGCTAGCCAGGGCGAATTTAAGGCAACGCTACGATCTGGCATCCAAGCTCAAACAGTGCGAATTCAGGCAAAGGCTGAGGATTTAGATGCGTTTACTCAAGTCCAGTTTGAAACCGATTTGCGTTCTTCGCTGGTGACAGGTTCGATCGATTTTCGCCTGGGTAAGGGTGGCACAGACTTCTATCGCAGCTTTCGAGACTTTTTGCCGCCTAATGGCAAAAATAATTACGGGCTAGCGACGCACGGCGCAGTGTTTGCCACGGGAAAAGTGGGCGATTGGCTTGTAACAGGTGCCTACAACAGTGATCATGCTCTCAATCAAACCTGTGATGGCACCTCGCGACTGTTTCGTGAACAGCAATTCTGCGATCAAAACTATCCAGTCTATGGCGATAGTTCTAAAACAGAGGTTCTGACTCCCTCGACGGATAGCGTTTTCCTCAAACTAGAGCGCACATCGCCTAGCTCGAATGGCATCGACTATTTCATGTGGGGTGACTATGACACTAAAGAATTTGCCACCCGATCTCAGCAGTTTACGGCAACGACTCGGCAACTTCATGGGTTCAAGGCTAACTACAATGTTGGTAATCTCCAACTCAGTGGCTTTTATGGCAACAATGTGCAGGGGTTTCAGCGCGATACGCTAGCGCCAGATGGCACGAGCGGCTATTACTTCCTCTCGCGACGGTTAGTGATTGGCGGCAGTGAAAATGTCTTCTTAGAAGTTGAGGAATTAAACCGCCCTGGAACTGTTTTGGAGCGCAAGCAGTTAAATCGCGGTACTGATTATGAGATTGATTACGATCGGGGCACAATCCTTTTCCGGCAACCGATTTTGCGAACGGATGTCGATTTCACTGGGCAGGTGTTAGTTCGTCGAATTGTTACGACCTATCAATACGAGACTCAGCAGGGAAGCAAGAGCAATATCTATGCAGGTCGAGCGCTCTATCATCTGTCTGACACCCCAGGCACAGAAAGCTGGATTGGTGCCACCTATCTCAAAGAAAATCAGGGAACGCGAAACTTTGAACTGTACGGTGCGGATGCTCTCTACTCGTTTGGCAAAGGCAGCATTGTTGCTGAATATGCTCGTTCTAACAATCGATCGGATATTCTCGGCTCGGTAAGCGGCTCTGCCTATCGGTTAGAAGCCAACGCCGAGATCACAACAGGTATTCTGGCACGAGGCTATTATCGCAAGACCGATACAGGATTTGCTAATGATGCCACCGTTAGTTTTGTGCCTGGACAAACGCGCTATGGGGCAGAGGTCGTAGGCATCCTTTCCGACAGCACCAAACTGAGAGTGCAATATGACCGCGAAAAGAACGTCGGCACGGCACCTCGACAGATTGACACGTTACGAGACCTCTTTGCTCCTCGGACTGAAGCCATTCCGGGTAGTCGGGTCGATAACTCGCTGACCACGATCGCGGTCGGGGTGCAGCAGCGAATTGGAAAGGCTGACCTGAACGTCGATTTACTCCATCGCGATCGTCAAGATCGACTATCACCCGATTCAAGCGGTTCCTCCAATCAATTGAGATCGCGCTTCACGGTGCCTCTGAGCAATAGCCTCACCTTTCTAGCGCAGAATGAAACGACGCTTTCTTCAAGTGTTGATTCTGTCTATAGCGATCGCACCGGGCTAGGACTAGATTGGGCAATTATGCCTGGAGTCAACCTCGGTTTGAGTCAACAGTTTTATACGCGTGGGCAGCTAGCTGGACAGTCTATTACCAATTTAGATCTGCGCGGAGAATACAAATTTGGGACAGACACGACTCTACACGCCCGTTATGGCATCGTGGGTGGAGCCGATAGCTGGACAACTCAAGGCGCGATTGGGGTTAACCAGGGTTGGACAATCTCCCCCGGACTGAGAATGGATCTAGCTTATGAACATCTGTTCGGCGGGTTCTTTGGCCGCACCGGGGCGGGGGTTCAATTTGCTCAACCCTTTGCAGTCGGACAGAGTGCTTCTTCTCTCGGTTTGCAGGGCGGCGATAGCTACAGTGTTGGGCTGGAATATACGGGAAGCAAAGACTTCCAAGCAAGCGCCCGATATGAACACCGCAGTTCATCAAGCGGCAGCAACACGGTAATTTCGGCTGCCGCAACGGGCAAAATTTCACCCTCGCTCACAGCGCTGGTGCGCTATCAGCAGGCTAACGCTGCTAACCAAACACTGACAGGGTTGGGTGATACCTCCAGTCTCAAAGTCGGACTTGCCTACCGAGATCCCAACGACGATCGCTTCAATGCCCTGTTTCGCTATGAATATCGCAAGAACCCCTCAACGATTCCTGATACGATTCTGTTCGGCAGTGGCACAGGTTCAGAAGACCACACGCTAGCGATCGAAGGCATCTATGCTCCTAATTGGCGCTGGGAATTTTACGGCAAATATGCGCTGCGCCACAGCTCGACGACGCTCTCTAGTGATTTAGTCGGCACCAGCACGGTGTCTTTAGCCCAACTCCGCGCCACTTATCGCTTTGGCTATAGCTGGGATATTGTCGGAGAAGCTCGGTGGATTGCTCAACCCAGTGCTGGATATCGCGAAACCGGATTTGTGGTCGAAGCGGGCTATTATCTCACCCCCAATCTTCGACTAGCAGCAGGTTATAGCTTTGGTCGAGCCAACGATCGTGACTTCGACGGCTCTCGATCGGCAGGCGGGCCTTACTTAGGTCTAACCATCAAACTCAATGAGCTATTCAGCGGGTTTGGGCTACAAAAACCGACCTCCTCCGATCGCAAATCTAAACCAGAATCTGCTGCTGTCACGATCGCCCCCTCAAGTTCCCCCGTTGCTGAAGGTGTAACTCCATGAAACGTAATTTAACTGCTCTTCACCTTAAACATTCACGATTCTGGTCGCGGTCAATTCGCAGAATCAGTCCACTGTTGGCTGCTACTGTGTTACTGTCGTCTCAAAATCTCTGGCTTTTTACTTCGCCTGCTAGCGCCGATAAAGTAGATGGCAGTGGCAATGCAATTTGTGCCGTCCCAGGTCAAGACGGCAACTATACAGCACCTACAGGGCAGGTCAATACCTATTTTCCCAGTGCAACCGGAACCAGTGCTGCTGCCGGGACGACCAGCATTGCTGTAGGCACTGCAAAAGGATTTTCAACCTCAATCAAACCCGGCGACTTGCTGCTAGTTATCCAAATGCAGGGAGCAGACATTGACGCGACGAACACTGCCGCCTACGGGGATGGCAGTTCTACTAACAATGGATCAACTGCGGCTCCCTACGCTGCTAACGGCACCGTCAATGGCAACCTCGCCTCTAATTTTACTGCTGGGAACTTTGAGTATGTGGTGGCTACTAACGCTGTTGCAGCCAGTGGTGGTACTATCAATATTAGTTCACCTCTGGTTAACAGCTACGTTACTGCTAACAATACAGGGGGCAGTAGTCAAGGACAAAGGCGGTTTCAGGTGATTCGGGTGCCGCAGTATGGCAATTTGACGGTTAGCGGCACCATATCAGCGATCCCCTGGGATGGAACCACGGGAGGGGTAGTCGCAATGGACGTTGCAGGTGCGATCTCCTTCAGCGGGGGACAAATCAACGTCAATGGTCAAGGCTTTCGAGGCGGTGGTGGTGTTCAGTTAGGAGGGGGTGCTGGAAGTAATGCAGATGTCGTTTCTGTTTCTACTCGTGCCAACAACGGTTCCAAGGGTGAAGGAACGGCAGGTACGCCCAAATATTTGTTCGATCCTACCGCAAACACATTAATCACCAATGCAACAGAAGGTTACCCAAACGGCAGCTATGGCCGCGGCGCACCTGGAAACGCAGGGGGCGGGGCTGTGGATGGAAATCCCTCTGCTAACGACGAAAACGCGGGCGGCGCGGGCGGCGGTAATGGAGGACTGGGCGGTAAAGGTGGTAGAACCTGGAATAGTGCGCTACCACTCGGTGGCGATGGTGGTGCCCCTTTTCCAGCGTCTGCTAGCCGCCTAGTTCTGGGGGGTGGTGGAGGCGCAGGTAATACGAATAACGGAACTGGCACCCCAGGTAACGGGTTAGCCAGTAGCGGTGCGCCTGGGGGTGGTATCGTCTTGCTGCGGACAGGCACGATCGCGACCGCAGGGACTATTAGTGCCAATGGTGCCACCCCAGCGTTGATTCCTGATAACGATGGCAGTGGCGGCGGCGGCGCGGGCGGAAGTGTTCTGGTTATTTCACAAACGGGTAGCACTGCCGGACTTACCGTTAGTGCCAATGGCGGCAAGGGGGGGACGAACACTGGCGGTGGCGCTCCCCACGGTCCCGGCGGCGGCGGTGCTGGGGGGGTAGTTTACTACAGTCCCGGTGCAACAACTGTTCTGAATGGGGGGCAATCAGGGACGACGCTGAATGACTCGACGAATTTTGGTGGTGCGACCGCAGGCAATGGAGTAGCGGGCCCGGTTAACTCGACAGCTACAGACGCAGTGACTAGCATTTCAGGAGCAGGATGCACGATCGCTGCAACTAAATCAACGTCAACTCCCGGCCCAATGGCTGCCCCAGGGACAGCGACTTACACGATTACCGCTAGTAACCCGATCGGGGCAAAACGGCCCACCGCTCAGAATGTCGTCATTGCTGACGCAGGATTGCCCACTGGGTTCACCAATAGTTCAGGTACAGTCACCCCAGTCTATTCAGGGGGGGCCACAGGGCCCGCTTCTGTGACAACCGCAGGAACTACTTCTAAGCCCTCTTGGTCAGGGTTTACGATTCCACCTGGCGGAAGTGTTTCTGTTACCTTTACGGTCACAATCGCGAGCGGCACCGCTTCTGCAACCTATAACAACAGTGCGACAGCCGATGCCAAATATACCAATGCTAGCGCAAATGTGACAACGGTCAATGTGAACGCTGCCGCATTGACCTCCAGCTACGATGGCACCGTGGCAGCTAACAAGGCAGAAGACGTGACGATCGCGCCCGCTAGCCCTCTGCAAGTCGATAAAACAGCAGTGGTCGCGGTGGATAGTGACGGATCGGGTGGAGCCACTCCGCTTGCTAGTCAGGTGGCAACCCCTGGAGATATTCTAGAGTACACCCTAGTTGTTAAAAACACGAGCACTACGACTTCAGTTAATAGCGTGGTACTGACCGATCCTATTCCTACCAACACTATTTATCTTCCAGGCTCATTGCAGATCTCCGCCGGAGCCAATGCTGGTACCAAAACAGATGCGAGTGCAGACGATCAGGCTGAGGCGAGCGCTTCGCAGGTTGTGTTCCGGCTAGGAACAGGTGCCAACGGCACAGCCGGAGGGACTCTAGGAACTGCTGCCGCGAACAACACGACCACGGTTAAGTTCCGGGTTACCATTAAAGATCCTGTGACTCCTAGCGGCACGACACAGCTTTCCAACCAAGCAATGATTACTAGTGCAGGCTTCGCCAATCTGCTCAGTAACGATCCCGGCACCCCTGCTGTGGGTGATCCCACCCTGACTAACATCGGCCCACGATTACGGTTAGTTAAACGGATTACTGGCATCAAAAAGAATGGTAGCGGAACAGTCACAGCGATCGCCGGGTATAACAATTTAGCCACCGACAACAACGACAACCCAGGGGTAAATTGGCCTGGTGGCAGCAGCAGCTATCTTTTAGGCGCAATCAATACGGCTCAAGTGCCCACCCCGACTCCCGGTGCACCTGCTCCTAGTGATGAAGTTGAATACACGATTTACTTTCTGTCAGATGGTGCAATGACGGCAGGCGGGGTTGACCTTTGTGACTTTGTGCCTAACAAGCAAACCTTTGTGAGTGGCTCAATTCAGCTTAACTTTAATGGCACAACAACTCCGATCACTGATGGCCCAGGTTCTGGTGCAGGAAGCGGCTTTTTCCCAACGACGTTTCCCAGCAGTTGCACTGGCACTAACAACAGTCGTGGTGCAGTGCATCTGCAAGTTGGAGCCGTCCAGTCGGTGAATAGCGTCCCGGCATCCTCTTACGGCTTCTTCCGATTCCGTGCAAAAGTTGATTAATCGACTCTTATAACCCGCGATTTCTACAGTACAAAGGCGATCGATTAGATGTTGGATTCTTTAGACGGCAATTCTAAACCTGTAGTCAGCCCTCCGCACTTAGATTTACTCATCTTGGTTCCCAATGTCTTGAGGTTTTTGAAACACGTTAGCGGTGAAAACTCGACAAAAGTTTTGTCTGAATTTACAGATCATTATCTTGCCGAATTTTCTAGTCTTTTACAGGCTATTGGGCACGCGATCGACCTTGGTGAAGTGGATGAAGCTCGGAAACTTGCAAGCAGTTTAAAGTTCAGTAGTTCTGCTTTTGGTGCGATTCGATTTTCTCGCGCTTGTCAAGATCTAGAAATCAGTGTGCAGCTAGAATCTACCGAAACCTGTAACGAGAAGTTTTTATTGCTCAAATTGGAATATGACCACCTGAAGTCCGCGGTTCAGCAAATCTTAAGCTCTGACAGAATTTAATGCGTTTATTTTGCTCACGGGAACACTCAATTGAGACTTTAAATTAATACTTATTCAGCTTATGCGGAAACAACTTTCGCTGGCTACAAGCTATCAAATCCGAAAACTGTTGCACCAAAACCTTGATCAAATAAGCTCTGTAATTGCCACAGGAGCTGGACTCAAGGCAGATTCTTTGAGCGATTTAAATGCAGTGATCGAAAGCTTGTATTTAGAAGACCAGAAAGTGAATGCAGCGATCGAGCGGCTAGAGCATTTGGCAGTTCTTCATCAAGCTTTAACCACCCAGGGAGCTAAACATCGTCAAGAACTGAGAAATGCCGAACAAACTATCTTTTGGCTATTAGGGTTTAAGCTGCGCGAATCTACTCATCGTGGCACGATCTTGATTGTGGATGATGCTTGCCTAAATGTGCGTCTTCTTTCGGCTGCATTGTCTAAGCACGGCTATGAAGTGGGTCATGCAACCAGTAGCATCGCGGCCTTGCCTACCGCGATCGAACTAAAACCCGACCTGATTTTGCTCGACATCATGATGCCAGGTCTAGATGGCTATCAAGTCTGTGGTCGTCTTAAAGCCAACACTTTAACACGTGAGATTCCAGTCATTTTTATCAGCACCCTCAATAACTCGCTCGACAAAGTAAAAGCTTTTGAAGTGGGGGGAACGGACTACATTCCTAAACCGTTTCAAATGGAAGAGGTGCTAGCACGAGTTGAGCATCAGCTAAATATTCGGATGCTGCAAAAAAGATTAGAAGAGCAAAATATTAGGTTAGAGCAAAGTATTCAGGACTGTAGAAACGCAGAAGCAAACTATCACAGCATCTTTGAGAACGCTATCGACGGCATCTTTCAAACCACTCGTGATGGCATGTATTTGAATGCAAACCCAGCCTTAGCTCGAATTTATGGATATGCGTCTCCTGACGATTTGATCCAAACGATTAATAACATTGCTCAACAGCTTTATGTGCAACCGCAGCGACGAGAGGAGTTTGTTGCCTGTTTAGAACAGCAGGAAACCGTCTCTGATTTTGATTCGCAGGTCTATCGCAAAGATGGCAGCGTTATCTGGATCGCTGAGACAGTCCGCAAGGTGCATGATGCGCGGGGAGACTTGCTGTTTTATGAAGGAGTTGTTAGAGATATCACGGCTCGAAAGCAGAAATCCTGATCTGAGACTGAAGCCAAAATTTTATGCCTCTATAGCTCGACGCAAGTGAGCAATGAGGGTGGTTAAGCTACAGGGTAGATTGACGTAATCAAAACATCCTAAATTCATTGCTGCTTCGGCTTCGCTCGGTTGAGTAGACAGCAGGATTAACCGCGATCGCTGATTGATGTTACGCTTTCTCAACCGTTTGATCAGTTCCAGTCCGCTTAAGCCCGGCAAGTTTGCCTCAATTAGAATCGCACGACTCTGGGAAAAGAGACTGTTCTGACCATCTTTTAAGATTGCGTCTACCGCCATTCCACCTTGCAGCCAGTGGCTATGGTAGCCCCGCGTTGTTAGCGCCTTCAAGAGAGACTGAGCAAAGGGCGTATCTTGATGCAGCAAGATCACATCAAGTTGAGTAGGCGACGACTGCCAGGTAACGGGCAACACCCGATCGCCGCCCACACCTTTTGCCTGCTCTAAAGCAACTCTGGTGGTTTGATAGAGCGTCTGCAATCCTGTTCCATCTTCTGGATATTGAGACACTCCGACGCTAAAACTTGCCTGCGTCACCCCCCCATCAGAGCTTAAAAATTCTACTTGACGCAGAGACTCTAGCACCTCAGATAGCCACTCCACCCCGTCTCGGCGAGTGATGCCATACATGCCAATGACAAACTCTGCTCCATCCCAGCGCGACACCACATCTTGACTGCGGAAGGCTTGCCGCAAGAGACGAGCCGTTTGATATAGAATTTGATCACCCAGCCTATGGTCATATTGATGATTGACCTGCTTTAGATTATCTAGTTCTAAAACTGCCAGACAAAAAGGCTGTTGATATTGCTTTGATAAGTGCAGGAAATTGATGATGTCTTGGGTGGCCCGCGATCGATTTGACAGGCGAGTCAGCCCATCTACTTCGGCTTGATTACGAAGCAATCGCGTCCGTTCTAAACGGTTTAGAATGCGGGTGATGATCTCTGGTGGAACAACAGGTTTGCTAATATAGTCATCTGCGCCCGCTGCAAAAAGCTGTTGAATGGTGTCGGTATCTTTGTGCCCTGTGAGAAACAAAACCGGGAGCCACGCCCAGTCAGAATCGTTGCGAAGCATTCGACACAACTCAATGCCGTCTACATCTGGCATTTGCACGTCTAATATTAACAAGTCGGGTCTAATAGATTGCAACTCGTCCCAAAACTCTAAGGGATTTTTGAGCGTGGTGACTTGTAAGCCCCAAGGCTTTAATATGGCTTTTAGCAATCGTAGAAAAATTGGATCGTCATCCACGATTAGAATTTTGGCTTCGCTGTTTTTAGGTGGCTCTAGAGTTTGAGCCAAAACCTCTAAAATCCGAGCAGGGGCGATCGATTTTGGAAAAATTCCCCGGCCGTTATGACGAGCGATCGTCAAGCGGTCAGTTACCTGAGCACTGTCCATCAAGACAATCACGGGCAGCGAAGGCGTTTCTTGAGAGAGGCCTTCTAATAGGAGCAATCCTGCTCTATAGCGCTCAGGTGTAGACAAATCTAACAGCAACACATCAGGGCAAACTCGCTGAATGGCATCTTTTGCTAACTGCATATTAGCCATTACTAAGAGGTGTAGTCCCCGTGTTGTTGCTTCTGCAACCAGAAGACTTCCAAATTCTTGATCATCACTGATGAGAAGCGATCGTGGTTGTGTCTCTAGTTCATGTTGATTAACGTTAGAATCTTTGGGGTCAGCAGCGTTTTTAATCAGGTTTTGTAACGTAGCTACCTGTTCGCAGAGCCACTGTAATTGTTTTGGTTTAAGCAACAGTTGTCGCTGTAGCTGCGGCTGAATTTGTTGAACAAGTTCTGAGCCTGCTGGCAAACCTAACAGCCCTAAAGAGCCAATCAGCTTGTGGCATTCTTGTTGTGCTCTCTGTCGCACATCATCTGTTAGCAAATTTTGAGACAGCGATCGGGTCGCCTGCTCTAAAATTGCCGTTCGTTCAATCAGGTTGCGCTTAGTGGTTTCCCAGTCATTCACCGCTAGCGGTTGAGACACGGCTAGGTCAGGTTTGACGATCGGGCGGGTGTTTTGGCTGCTTTTAGGTTGAGACTCGCTAGCAGTCGGATTTTTGTGGGAATCGGAATTCAACCGATAGCCCAGCCCATAGACCGTTTCGATCAAATCAGAGGCTCCTAGTCCTTTGAGTTTCTGCCTGAGCCGTTTGATGTGTGCTCTGACCGTCTCTTCTCCAGGGATGTCACTCTCAAACGACCATAGCTGGGTCAGAATCGCACTGTGGCTAAAGATGCGATCGGGGTTTCGCAAAAATAACTCTAATAGCCCATACTCTTTGCGAGTTAGACTCAAAGACGCATGATTATAGGTGACCTCACCACTTTTAGAATCAAGTCTTAAATTGCCCCATTCTAGTCTGGGAGCGGTTGCGGTAGTCTTTCGACGCAGCAGGGCGCGAATGCGAGCTTCTAGTTCTTGAAACCCTATCGGTTTAACCACATAGTCGTCGGCTCCGGCATCAAGCCCCAGAATCTTGTCATGACTGGTGCTTCTAGCTGTTAGAAGTAGAACTAACGTTTGGCTGCCCTTGGCTCGCAGCCGTCGGCAAAAACTAATTCCATCCAGTTTTGGCAACAAGATGTCTAGCAAAATCAAGTCATAGTCAAAGGTTTCGACGAGATTCCAGCCTTCTTGCCCATCGATCGCGGTGTCTACGGTATAGTAGCAAGCGGTTAGTGAAGCTTTGAGTTGATCAGAAAACTGCTGGTCATCGTCTACTAAAAGGATCTTCATCGTGTCTTTTAAAAAACCCCGTCCCACTAATTATGTAGCTCGCCAAATAGATAATACAGGGGCTTGATAGTTGATGGACAGTGGCGCGATCGCTGCGCTCTGATTCACCAATCGACCGATAGGTGAAGCGTTTTTGCAAACAAGCAACCGTAGAATATTCTTAAAAAGCCCCCTAAAAAATTAGAGGATCAGGGGGCAAAACCTAGGCTTGTTGAGAAAGATACAAGCTGTCAGCGACCATCAGCGATCGCCGTTTAAAGCTCCAAGAATTACGGCGCTTCGACCTTCACCGAGATGATTTTGTCACCCTGACGGATCGCGTTAACGACATCCATATCTTGGGTTTGCCCAAAGGTCGTGTGTTGTCCATCAAGGTGAGGTTGGGGCGAATGACAGATGAAAAACTGGCTTCCGCCTGTGTTGCGACCTGCGTGAGCCATTGATAGGGTTCCTGCTAGGTGCTTATTTTTGTTGATTTCGCAGTTGATTTTGTAGCCGGGGCCGCCTGTGCCAGTCCCTAACGGGCAGCCGCCTTGAACCATGAAGTTGGGAATCACCCGATGAAACTTGAGTCCATCGTAGAAGCCTTTGTTGGCCAGTTCTACAAAGTTCTTGATCGTTTTGGGCGCATCTTGATCAAACATATCAAGATGAATCGTGCCCTTGTCTGTTTCCATGATGATGCGAGTCATAGAGTTGCTCCTTATTTTCACCCTTACGATCCTACAACTCTATTGAGCGATAGGGTTATGCAGATTCAGGATTAAGTTTGCTCATTTCCCAGGTGGTGTAGGTGCCGATCGGACTCCAGATCAAATAGGGCAACAACAAAAGCGCTGCTGTGCCAGACACTGGCATTACAAAAAACGTCAAGATCAACCCTAAAATGAATCCTACTCCGCCGATCACGGTGCCGATGTTGAGTCTGCGAGTCCATAGCATGACGGGAGAATAGAGCACGATCGTCACTTCTACCAGTAGATAAAACGCCATTAATGCCCAGCTTTGAGTGCGCTCCCACACGATGTAGGCTGACCACGCACCGCAGATAAACACAATCGTCCAGATAATCGGAATTAAGAATTCAAAGGTTAGCCAATTGGGGCGACGCAACCGAGCAAACCACTTCACATCTTTGGGTTTGATAATCCCGCTTCCAAACGCAACGAGAAATGTAACGGCTCCGATTACCATCCACGATTTGAGCATCTCTCTGAATCCCACTAAAAACGCTTGACAACTTTTCTGGCTATCAAGCGTTATTGTGTCAGAGATTTCCTCAAGTCACCATCAATCTTTAGGCACGATCGCCACCCTCCAAAAGAGCGAACTTATCCAAAAATGTCACCAAAAAAGGCAACGGCTTCTTTAAGCGACGCAACAAAGACATCAATCTCTTCGCGAGTGTTATAGAAATATAAGCTAGCTCGTGCGGTTGATTGAGCTTTGAGATGGCGGTGAAGCGGCTGGGTGCAGTGATGTCCTGCCCGAATCGCAACACCTGACTGATCTAAGATCGTAGACAAATCGTGAGGATGCACCTCGCCTGCCGTAAATGCTGCTATTGCCGCTCGTCCGCTGCCGTCCTCGTTTGGTTTTGGGCCATAAATGCGAAGTTCAGGGATTTCTTTTAGCTTGTGAAATAAATAAGCCGTGAGTTCTTCTTCGTAGGCGTGAATCTGATTCATGCCGATGTGGGTCAAATAATCGACAGCTGCGCCTAGCCCGATCGCTTCGGCAATGGCTGGCGTTCCGGCTTCAAATTTGTGGGGCAGATCGGCATAGGTGGCGTGATCTAAAAAGACATCGGCGATCATCTCGCCGCCGCCAAGAAAAGGAGGCATCGATCGCAGCAGATCCAGTTTGCCGTAGAGAAATCCGATTCCCGTTGGGGCACACATTTTATGACCCGAACCGACGAGCCAATCACAGTCGATCGCTTGCACGTCGATCGCCATGTGCGGCAAACTCTGACACGCATCCACTAAGACGTTTGCGCCATAGCGATGCGCTTCTGCACAAATTTCTTTAACGGGATTAATGCAGCCTAATGTATTAGAGACGTGGACGATCGAGACAATCTTCGTTTTATCTGACAGCAAAGACTTGAATTGCTCAAAGTCAAATTCTTCGGTTTCAGTCAGTCCGACAAACTTCAGCACGGCTCCCGTTCTTTGAGCCAACATCTGCCACGGAATCAGATTACTGTGATGCTCCATCACCGAGAGAATGATTTCGTCACCCGACTTTAAGGTGCTTCCCTGGGAATAGGCGACGAGGTTAATCGCTTCGGTGGCGTTGCGCGTGTAGACAATCTCTTGGCGAGAAGCCGCGTTCACAAAGGCAGCCACTTTATCGCGTGCGCCTTCATAGCCATCTGTTGCGCGGGAACTGAGGGTATGAACGCCGCGATGCACATTAGCATTGTCGTGTTCGTAATAGTGACGTAGCGCGTCGAGAACGGCGATCGGCTTCTGAGAAGTTGCCGCATTATCGAGATAAACCAGTGGCTTGCCGTGAATCTGCTGATGCAAGATCGGGAAGTCCGATCGCACTTTGGCGGCAATGGTCTTTTCTTGAATAATAGTCATCTTAGATCGATGGGGAATGAGGGATTTAGAGTTGCTGAGTTCGGATGAGGGTCGTCAGATTATTTTTGAGAGACGTAACGGGAATTTGATTGATGATCTCGATCGCAAACGCATAGGTCAACAATTTACGGGCTTCTTCTTGATTTAAGCCTCGGCTTTGCAGATAAAACACTTCGTCGTCTTCGAGTTGGCTAACCGTCGCACCGTGGGCACATTTGACATTATCCGCCGTGATTTCTAGCTGAGGTTTGGTGTCAACTCTGGCTCTGGGTGAGAGCAACAAATTTCGGCTAAGTTGAGCGGCATTCGTCAATTGTGCAGCTTGCGGGACGGAGACTTTGCCGTTAAAAATGGCGTGGGCCCGATCGCCGACAATACATTTCTGCACCTGATTGCTCGTTCCGTGAGGTTTGGTGAAGGCAATCTTACTGTGAGTGTCGCCGACTTGCTCACCGTTGATCATGATCAATCCGTTGAGCGTAGTTTGCGTCTGCTCACCTGTTTGATAAACTTCTGGATTGTGGCGAGAAATCTTAGCGCCTAGACTAACCGCATTGCAGACATAGCGAGAATCACGAGCCTGAGACACGGCAGTTTTGCCGATGTGAAACGCACTCTCACTTTCTCTCTGAACTCTAGTGTGACTCACCTGCGCGTTTTCGGCGATCGCGATCTCCGTCACGGCATTGGTGAAATATCCACCATCCCCGATCGAGACATATTCTTCAACCAACGTCAGGCTGCTGCCCGATTCTGCAATCACGAGACAGCGCGGATGGGCGATCGTGGCATCATCTCCAACCGTGGATACAAAAAGAATTTGAATCGGCGTTTCGACCACTTGATTTTTGGGGACGTGGACGATCGCGCCATCAATCAGGCTTGCCGTATTCAATGCTGTAAACACTTCTTCTGCGCCCTGCTGCTTTGCTAGATAATTCTGCAAGGACGGCAAAAACTGGACTGCAACGCTTAAGTTAGTGACTAAAACGCCTTCGGGCAAATCATCTGTAGCCGATAAGTCAGGGGCGTAAGCGCCATTTACAAACACGAGGCGACTATTAACCGCTTCGGGCAAAATGAACGACTCGATTTGAGCAAAACTTATTGATGCCCGATCGGGCGACTGAAAATTGATTTGCACCAGCGAAGACAAATCTGTAAATCGCCATTCTTCATCGCGATTTGTAGGAATTGCTAACTCTTGAGCGATCGCGAGGGCCCGATCGCGCACTCCCCGCAAATCAGTCAAGTCCTCTGACAATTCAGGACGTAATTTTAGCAAGCCAGCGAGATAGGCGGCTCGATCGACTCTTGTTTTTAGGGTTGGCTCGATCGGGGCAGAAACTTCAATACTCATCGCGCCACCTCCGCCGCTTCTTCTTCGCGCACCCATTCATAGCCGCGTGCCTCTAGCTCAAACGCCAGTTCTTTGCCGCCCGTGGTGAGAATGCGTCCGCCTTCCATGACGTGCACAAAATCAGGGACGATGTAATCGAGCAAGCGCTGATAGTGAGTGATCATCAAAATCGCGTTGTCAGGTTTTCTAAGCTGATTAACTCCATTCGCGACGACCTTCAGCGCGTCGATATCTAAACCCGAATCGATCTCGTCGAGAATGCCAAGCTTGGGTTCTAAAAGCGCCATTTGCAGAATTTCGTTGCGCTTCTTCTCACCGCCAGAAAAGCCTTCATTCACACTGCGACTGAGGAAAGCAGCATCCATTTTCAGCAAATCTAACTTGGTGCGAACTAGCTCATCAAAGTCAAACGAATCGAGTTCTTCTAAACCTTCTTGTTTGCGCTTGGCGTTGTAGGAGACGCGCAAAAAGTCCAGATTGCTAACACCCGGAATTTCTAACGGATATTGAAAGGCGAGAAACACACCGGATTTTGCCCGATCGTCCGGCTCCATTTCCAACAAATTTTGTCCTCTAAAGGTGACTTCGCCCCCCGTCACTTTGTAAGCCGGATGCCCTGCTAAAAGCTTAGAAAAGGTGCTCTTTCCCGATCCATTAGGGCCCATGATGGCATGGATTTCACCCGCTTTAATTTCCAGATTTAACCCTTTAAGAATCTGAGTATCGCCGACATCTGCCGTCAGATCTTTAACTGATAAAATGACTTCGCTGTTTTCGTTAATCACACGCCGACCTCTCGATGAATTCTCTACAGTTGACTGATTCGTTTCAGAATCTTAAACACCTCGTACAAGTCGTTGCGATTGCGCATCGCGAACTGTTCTGATGTTGAATATTTGGCTGTCTCGCCTCTGACCAATTTGACAAAAATATAATCACTTCCTGATGCGATCATGCCAAAGCCAGGTCGATCAGGGTGCGGATTTGCCAACATATAAGACAGCAGTTGAGCGAGTCCGGCTTCGATCGAGAACGATGCTCTCTTTGACTCAATCGCCATCACCCAAAATTGCTCTTTGATCAACAGAATATCAATCTGTCCTCGAATGATGGTTCCTTCATCTTCGGCAGTGATTTCAATTGATTTTTCTGCCTTGATTTGGAAGGGAGGAAGATAAAACCCCGCAAGAAAAAAGAGTGGACTTAACACGGCAAGCTGAATCGTTTTCTCGATTAGAGGCGGATCAGTAATGAGATTGAAGTAGCCTTCTCTCACTCTGTCTAAAGAGTCTTTCTCGAATTGGGTAAGACTCGGTAGGTCTTCTTGCCACTCTAAAAAGAACTGCTCATCTCTAACGAGTTGCAGCTTAAAGTTGTCCATCAAGTCACGCAGGGTGACATCTTTTGCTTGCAGAGTTTGTGCCATTCTTCCTATCCAACGCTGCCTTCAAGCTTGAGGCTGAGGAGCCGATCGGCTTCTACCGCAAACTCCATTGGCAGTTGGTTAAACACGTCTTTGCAAAAGCCGCTAATCATCATTGAGATCGCGTCTTCAGGCGAGATGCCGCGCTGACTAAAATAGAACAACTGGTCTTCCCCAATCTTGGAAGTAGACGCTTCATGCTCGACTTTGCCCTGGTTGTTTTGCACCTGGATGTAGGGGAACGTATTTGCTTGGGCCCGATCGCCGATCAGCATTGAGTCACACTGAGAATAGTTACGTGCGCCCGTAGCTTTGGGCCCAATTTTCACCAAACCGCGATAGCTATTGTGTGACTGACCCGCCGAGATCCCTTTTGAGATAATCGTGCTGCGGGTGTTTTTGCCAACGTGAATCATCTTGGTTCCGGTGTCGGCTTGCTGGTGGTGATTGGTCAACGCCACTGAGTAAAACTCACCGACGGAGTTATCGCCGACTAATACACAGCTTGGATATTTCCAGGTGATGGCAGAACCTGTCTCAACTTGCGTCCAAGAAATCTTGGAGTTCACGCCCTGACACAAGCCGCGCTTGGTGACGAAATTGTAGATGCCGCCTTTGCCATTGGCATCGCCCGCATACCAGTTTTGCACCGTGGAATATTTGATGTCGGCATTATCTAAAGCGACTAATTCCACCACTGCTGCGTGAAGCTGATTGGTGTCAAACATCGGAGCCGTGCAGCCTTCGAGATAGCTGACCTGACTGCCTTCTTCTGCAATAATCAGCGTCCGTTCAAACTGACCGGAGTCGCCATTGTTGATGCGGAAGTAAGTAGACAACTCCATCGGGCATTTCACGCCTTTGGGAATGAACACAAACGAGCCATCACTAAACACAGCAGAATTTAACGCTGCAAAGTAATTATCGCCAACGGGAACGACGCTACCTAAATATTTCTTGACCAATTCAGGATATTCCCGCACGGCTTCAGAAATCGAGCAGAAGATCACGCCATCTTTAGCGAGCTTCTCTTTAAAAGTCGTCGCGACTGAGACGCTATCAAAAATTGCATCGACTGCCACATTGCTAAGACGCTTTTGCTCAGATAGAGAAATGCCCAGCTTTTCAAAGGCTTCCAGCATCTCTGGATCGACTTCATCTAGGCTCTTTTTCTTTTCTTTGAACTTAGGCGCAGAGTAATAAATGATGTCTTGATAGTCGATCGCTGGATATCCGACGTGGGCCCATTCTGGCTCGGTCATTTTGAGCCATTGCCGATAGGCCTTGAGCCGAAACTCCAGCATAAATTCCGGCTCTTCTTTTTTGGCAGAAATGAGCCGCACCATCTCTTCGCTCAACCCACGAGGAATGGTGTCGGATTCGATATCCGTGACGAACCCGTATTTGTAAGGTTGGTTAACCAGATTTTGAACAGTTGCACTCATCGATCGTGTTCTCTTTTCTCAAAGGGTGAGGAAGCGGTTTGGGAATTAAAGGTCAGGAGTCAAAAGTGCTTATAGCTTGACTCCTGACTCCGATTAGCCGTGATTGGTCGTTGTCCGAATTTCGTCAAAGGTGATGGTTTGCATCTCGCCTGCAAAATCGTTGTCTGGGGTCAGAAACAGCATACAGTGGCACTCTTTGCGCTCACGCATGGGCACACAGGGGCAATTCCAATAAGCGGCTGAGACTTCGGCTTCTTTGTCTTCATAGTGACGACAGGGGCAAAGGGGCGCGCCCAAGTCATCTTTATGCTTGGCAAGCCCTTCGATCACCACAGCCGTCACGCCGGGATCGACGCAGAAGTAAGTGCCTGTGCGCTTGGCATAGGTTTCCGAAAAGTGCCTCATCGCTTCGAGGCTTTTATCTGATGCTTGGGTGGTTGGGGTTTCTGTATTCATAACCAGAACGACACTACATCCGATAGATCTTATAATTAAAACAACATCTTTGTTGCTCAACTTCCATTCTAGGGTACTTTAGCAACAATAACGTTGTTTAAGTCAAGTTTTTGTCTTAGATTTCTGTGAGCTTTAAGATGACCCCGACTCAACAGCCCTCGACAAAACAAGATATCTTGCATCACCTTTTAAAGCAGGGTCAATCGACCGCCCAAGACTTGGCGGAACAGTTGCAGGTGAGTCCGCAGGGCATTCGCCGTCACCTCAAAGATCTAGAGACAGAAGGGTTAATCTTGCATCAGGCGATGCAGACGGGCATGGGTCGCCCCAACCATGTTTACACGCTGAGTCGAGAGGGGCGATCGCAGTTTCCCGATCGCTACAATGAGTTTGCGGTTTCGCTCCTCGATACGCTGGCAGAAACGGTCGGGCGCGATCAGGTGAGTTTGATTCTCCGCAAACAGTGGGAGCGCAAGGGCATCGAATATCGAGAGAATTTAGGGGCGAGTGACTTGCCCGATCGGGTCAATAAACTCGTAGAATTGCGGCGATCGGAAGGCTATATGGCAGAATGCCACACTATTGACCTCGATGCCGATCCTAAATTTGTGCTGACGGAATATAACTGTGCCATTTCTCAAATCGCCGAGTCGTTTCCCAGCGTTTGCGGTCACGAGTTGGAGATGTTTGAGCTAGCGCTGCCAGATTGTCGCGTCGATCGCACTCACTGGCTCGTCAAAGGCGAACATCGCTGCGGCTATTTGATTCAGCCCAAATAATCTGGATTTGCGGCTTTTGGATCGATCAACGCACAGGCAAAACGTTCGGATGACGAGCGTGTCTGATAAAATAGCGGCGTTGTTACCCTAAATACGTCTTTGAGCCAGTCGATCGATCTACCCAAAGTCGATGATTTTTTACAAGAGCTAGCCACCATTCAGCAGACAGGTTCTAAGCGAATCGCCCTGCTGGGTTCTCGGCACGTGCCCATCACTCATCAAAACCTGATTGAGATGATGAGCTACGCCCTGGTTTTAGAAGGAAATCGTCTGATAACCTCCGGCTCTACCGGAACCAATTTTGCTGCAATTAGGGGTGCGCTGCGGGCCGATCCTAGCCTGCTGACGGTGATTTTGCCCCAAACGATGGATCGCCAGCCTCGCGAATCTCGCGAGCAGCTTGAAAACGTTATGCACCTGGTCGAAAACCCTGAGAACAACACCCTTTCTCTTGCCGAAGCCAGTGCTCTGTGCAACCAGGAAATCATTTCTCGATGTCAGCAGTTGATCGGTTTTGCGTTTCACGACAGCCGAACGCTGCTGCAAACTTGCCAAGATGCAGAAGATCAGCGCAAAATTGTGACCTTATTTTATTTCGATTAGGACATTAGACATGAGCGTGTTTGGACTGTCTACCCCGACGATCTTGTTAGGGGCGATCGCGATCGCTGCCGTTTTGGTCTATCTGCCTTTTGTGGTGGTGGGCTATGCCCGCGTCACGATCGGCTATAACCAAGAAATGATGGCAGCCCCCCGCGCTGCGTTTGATAAACTGCCAGCCTTTGGTCAACGGGCAACCTGGGCCCATCAAAACTCGTGGGAGTCGTTTATGCTGTTTAGCGTCGCGGCGCTGATGGCTTATGTGACGGGTCAAACCTCTGAGTCGGTCACTTGGGCAGCCGTTGCTTATCTCCCCATTCGCCTGATCTACTCAGTCGCCTACATCTTTAACGTGCCTATTGTCCGTTCTTTAATGTTTGCCCTTGGCTCAACGTGCATTTTTACCTTGATTGCCGCGAGCATTGCCAGCACCATTAAAGGATAGTGGTTTGTTGCCCTGTCCCCTGTCCCTTATTTTCCTATGGCTTCTAATTTTTCTTTTGATGTGGTTAGTGACTTCGATCGCCAAGAACTCGTCAACGCGGTTGACCAAACCAATCGCGAAATCATCGCTCGCTATGATCTCAAAGACACTAAAACGACGCTGGAGTTGGGTGAAGATGCGATCGTCGTCAGCACCGACAGCGAATTTACTCTAGATGCCATTCAGACGATTTTGCAGATCAAATCTGCCAAGCGTAATTTGTCGCTAAAGATTTTTGACTATGGCAAAGTCGAGTCAGCCAGCGGCAATCGAGTTCGGCAAGAAATCAAGCTCAAAAAAGGCATCAGCCAAGAAGTCGCCAAGCAGATCACAAAGCTGATTCGAGACGAGTTTAAAAAGGTGCAAGGCTCGATTCAGGGCGACGCGGTGCGCGTGTCTGCCAAGGATAAGGACGACCTGCAAGCTGTCATGCAGCGACTAAGGCAAGAAGACTATCCCATGGCGTTGCAGTTTAACAACTATCGCTAGAAGGAAGAGGATTGTCTTAGCTCTAGAGTTTGGCACTGTTTCACCCGTATTTTCAACCGCTCTCTATCTCGGCTCAATTTCCCATTATTATGCTGTTGCGTCGCCTGCTTCTCGGAGTCCTGCTTGCCAGTCTTCCTAATATTGCCCTGTTTTATCAGACATCGCTAGCCGCTACGGCTGACCTTATTCAGTCACGCTATCCTATCGCACCGGATCAACTGGCACAAATTGACCTGCCTAAAGATGCTATTGGAGCGCGAGGCATTTTCACGAGCATAGAATCCATAGACTCCCCATTTGTTGGCATCGCCTATGGATACTACCAGGTTAATCAACTGGAGAAGTTTGAGATAGCTCTAGCAAAACTCGATCAATATGCCCAAGATCGGCTGTTGTCGAAGATTGCAGGAACATCAAATTGGCAAGATAACCCTCAAGCCGCAGAAGCCTTGATTGCTCAATCCTTTCCACAGAAATATAAGAGCTTTTTGTTAGACAGCACTTACTATCGGATTGTGCAAAGTCTGCTGGAGCAAAATCGAGTCGATGAAGCCGCAAGCCTAGTCATCACGAAAATGGCTCATACCGACATCTCTTTTTCGGCAGATGCGTTTAAGAGTCTAGTCAATGCCTATCTCAAACAAAATCGCCTGCGCGAGGCGTTGAAGATGATTGACCAATTCAACACCCTGCAAGACCGATGGCTGGCAACCAAACAGCTTGTGAGGAGAAACGATAGGTGGCTTGATGAAAATTACCAGAGTTTAATCGGCTATTACCTAGCGAAGCAACAGTACCAGAATGCCTTTGAGGTGGCGCAACGTTTGCAAGGCTCCGATATTCTCCGAGACAGTGAAGATCTTAAGCCGTCCACTCATCAAATCAGCGCGCTGCTCAAAATTGCTGCAACCTGTTCTGATCCTTGTAGTTATGAAGGTCGTCAGATTCGTAATCAAGCATTGAAGCGGGTTGAGTTATTGGCAAATAAGTTTGAGGATGTGGACGATCGAGTGAGATACCTGGCTGCTGTCGCGATGGGATATCAAAAAGCTGGACAAAAAGCCAAATCGGATCAGGTATTTGCTCAGTCGCTTCAGCTAGTCCCAAAAATCACGTCACGATATGCTGCAAATGTGGCGGGCATTCAGTCCCAGGCGATCGCGGAGATTGCCAGCTATCAGGCAGGAGCTAGTAATCTAACCCAGGCGCTCAAGCTCACAAACCAACTCGCAAATGGAGATAGCAATCAGCAGGCGTTGCTGTTGGGCATCGCCAATCTTTATGCTCGTCAGGGCAACCAAAAACGCTCCGCAGAGCTATATAGCCGAGTGATGCGAGAAGGGAGTAAAGGAGCGATGGGAGCAGTTTTAACCAGCTACCTATCGATCGACAAAGACCAGCAGGCGATTCAACTTGTCCAGCAGATTCAAGACCCTAATGATAAACAGTGGGCACTGATGCAGTTATCAAAGTTCTATCAAGGCAGGCGGAACCGCACCCAAGCCCTAGCGTTTCTCAACAAGGCGGTTGCTCTGTTTCCTGAGAAGCTCGATCGCAACCAGTACGCTCAGGAGGACTCATTGCGAGTCATGTTGGAGACGGTAGAGATCTATCGCGAACTAAAAGATTTAAACGGCGCTGAACAGTTGATCGATCGTATTCATAGCCTCGCGAATCAAGCCTCTGAAGCCCCTCCTGATAAATCTTGGGATACTGATTTACAATCCGCAGCGCTCTACAGAGTTGTAACCGCTTACGCTCAGGTGGGTAATCCTGCAAAATCTCTGGAGATCGTACCTACTATTCGTGATTTGAGAGTGAAAGAACGGGCAAGGCTAGAAGTTGTCAACGGATATCTTAATGCGAGAAGCCTTAACAAGGCGCTTGAGATGTCTCGATCAATTCAGCAACCTGAGATTCAAGCCACTGCACTCACCGACATCGCCCAATACTTTATCCGCAACCAAAAGCCAGAGCGGGCGTTGCCGTTGCTGGATACAGCTTTCAATCTGATGCAAACCACTCGGTGAGGAAGCTCGGAGTTGATTGGTCGATGATGAGGAAACCTGCCAGCACTGCCTAATCCTCAGCGTCACGTCGCCAGAGTCGTTAAAACTCAGCCTAGAGAAGGCCTTCTAAAACTCCCCACGCCAATATTAAGTCTCGATTAGCAGGTCAAAAAATGCGTCATCTAGCTCATAGCCCAACATCTGGGTCATAGATTTGAGGCGCGATCGGCTCTCAATGCCTTGGTGCCTGAGCCAATTCATCAGCACAAACGTCTTGCTCATCACAAAAATCTCTAGGGCTTCTGGGTTGTATTGAATGCCCTCTTTGGGGTGAAACTGATGGGGCACGAGCATCGCCGTATAGCGACCCAACTCTCCAGCCTTCCAGTCGATTAAGAAAGGCAACCAGGGATAGAGCGCATCACAGCGAATAAACCACAAGCGCACTTCTGGAATCTCTGACAACTCTCTGGGGTCATTGGGGTTGATCGGGTAATCGATCGTAAATTGAAGCTGCTGCTCATAGGACAAAATCTCTAACAGCAGGGGACTGATCGCCCCGATCACCCCTGCTGCGCCTATTGTTTCCGCGGGCGTTTGCCTTGTCGTCGTCTCATCAACGCAACGAAACCCAGCGCCATCGTAGACCCCAAAAACGTTGAGGGAGTGGGAATTGGCTCTCCAGGAGGAGGAGCACCGCCAGGCGGCTTCACCGGAGGGGTTGTCCCTGGTGGAGAGGTCACCGGAGGAAGGGTTCCTGGTGGAGAGGTCGATTTAGAGGAATCGTGGTGATGGTCACCAGAAGCTATAAGCGCGATCGCGCCCCCTAGTAACCCTAGACCAATCAGTCCGCCCCCTCCGCCCGGAGTGCCTCCACCAGCCCCACCGGGGAGTGAGCCGCCAGAGGTGCCACTGCCTATCACACCCGGAGGCTCACTTGCTCCCGGTGCACAGGCACTATCACGAAGTCGAACAATGAAGTCATCAAAATCGCGATCTTGCTGCTGGCGAGATCTGACCAGCTTTGAGCCAGTGTCGTCCCACGCCAACATCATCCCGCCGGGGTTGCACAGGTCGGCTGGTTGACCCGCAAAAACAACTTGCCGTTCTTTGTTGGGGTTGAGGGTGTCGGTGGAGTAGACAATTCCCGAAGGGCGACCGTTGAGGGTCGATTCTAAATAGAAAACATAGTTGTTGTTAGCCCGAAACTTGAATTTTGAGATCGGTTGCGGGACGGCGTTTCCAGGAGTGCCAAGAAAATCTAACCGGGTGCTGCGATCGTTCGATCGAGTCGAGGGGCGACCCACCGGAGTAACGCTATCAGCAGGCTTAACTTCTACCAGTAGGGGGGTCTTTTCGTTGGTGTCACGGTTAATCACCCCAAACGTAGACTGGTAGGCTCCATGAGACTCTAAAAAGCTTGGCTCAAGGGTGGTGTCACGATTGAATTTGATGCCACCATTGCCGATCGAGAGATCTGCCGCGATCGCTTGGGCTGAGACGTTGCTCATCAGCCAGCCAGCCAGCACTCCTACCGCAATTTTGGACTGAAGATCAGATCTTTGAGACGATTTTCGAGTTTGATCACTCATCACAGAAACACCAGAAAGACGGCGGTCAGATCGGGGGGCGCTTAAAAACTGCACTCTTAAAGTCATTGCGATAGGGCTATTTTTCAACACGACGAAAACCAAAAGATTAGAGAAAACATCTACAGGACGACAATGTAGCGCCTTATACCCGATCAACGATGCACTGCGGGTTAACTATATCAACGCTACATAAGACTGTACAAAGGAGCTTCACACTACTTTGATGGCGATCAGTGTAAAAACCTTGGGATCAACAAACGCTTGTCGATCGGGGTATCCACCAAGAGAACATTTACACCCTGAGAGTTATAGTCAATGCACCCTTTTCGCGCTTGCAAAAGCTTTGTTTAAACGTGAAAGATTGGTAGAAGTTGGTAGGGCCTATGAGAGTCTTTGAAGGCAGGTCAAACTCTCGGTCTCTAGTAAGTTAGCGCATTATTCTACCAATTACACTCTCTATATCAAGACTTTATCCGTCTTAATTAAAGTCGTAAACCCTGACCCAAAGATTTGCTCTCTATCTTTATGAAAGCTTTAAACAAACCTTGCCAAAGTGAGCACCACTCTCTAAATAACGCAGAGCTTCGCGGGTTTCCGTAAACAAAAAGACCCGATCGACCACAGGTTTCAATTGATGAAGCGCGATCGCTCGATTCATCGCTTCAAACATATCGCGACTGCCCACATAGATCCCTTGGAGTCGAATATTTTTTTGCAAAATAGTCACGGTGCTAATATCGCCTTGTGAGCCAGACAACACCCCAAACAAACTCACTTGCCCTCCCATTCTGACAGCGCGTAAAGATCGATTTAAGGTGCCCGCTCCGCCCACTTCAACCACATGGTCAACGCCAACTTTATGGGTAATGTTCCAAACAGCTTGATCCCAGTCAGGAGTGGTGAGATAGTTGATGCCGTCAGAGGCACCCAGCAGGCGCGATCGCGCTAATTTTTCGTCACTGCTAGACGTAATGATCACCCGTGCGCCGACGAGTTTGGCAAACTGAAGGGCAAAGATAGAAGCTCCCCCAGTGCCCAAGGTTAAAACCGTGTCACCTGGCTTTAGCTGACCCGACACGATCAGCGCGTGCCAGGCTGTGACAGCCGCGCAGGGAAGCGTTGCCGCCTCCTCATCGGTTAGATAAGCAGGAACGTGGACAACGCCATTTTCGTGCAGGGCCACATATTCAGCTAGCACCCCGTCGATCGCGCCGCCCAGGGCTGATTTTGATTTTTCGGCCGACAACTCCCCCGATCGCCAGGTTTGCATAAAAATTCCGGCAACCCGATCGCCAACGCTGACCCGCGTCACACCTGCGGCGATCGCGACCACCTCACCCACCCCATCCGACAGGGGAATGAACGGAAGTTTTTGTCGAGAGCCATAGGCTCCTTTGACCGTCAGCAAGTCTCGATAGTTGAGTGACCAAGCACGCATCTTGATCAGCACCTGTCCGGCTTTGAGTTGAGGCTCTGATCGATCAACCAGCACCAATGCCTCTAGCCCTTGGTTGGCATGAACTTCCCAAGCTTTCATCGCGCTTCTAGATAGGATAGATGGGCAGGACGTAGATTAAATCACTCCGAAAAGTCCGCTCTGGTCGGGGCATTGCATCGCAGTCTCCCCATCGCCGCAGCCTGTGATTCCAGCCGATTCTAAACATCGCTGGCATCGAAATAGCCTTGCAGGTTTTCTGGCTCAAATTGGCGCAAAATGTTGGTGGCTTTGCGAGTCAGAGCATCTGACCCTTTGACTACCACCAGATATTTGCCAGCGCTGAGGCGATTGCGGTAGGGCAACGCATCGCCACCCCCGACCACCAGCCCCACACCGCCGCCAATAAAAAAGCTGCCCATTGCGCCCCCGATCGCGCCCAGCACCCCCCCAATTAGCTGATTGCCAATCTCACCCGCCCACGGGAACGTATCCAGCTTGGTGATGTAGTTAAACGATAAGCCCGCCGCAAACCCAAACGGCACCAGCCAAACGGCCATTCCCTTAGCTTGTTTTCCGGCTTGCTCATTGGGGTCAATCAAGCCATATTCATCAGCACTTTTATAGCCTCTGCCCAAAATAGATACCTTGTCCATCGGCAATCCGTCTGTTTCTAGCGCCGAATAAGCGGCTTCTGCCTGAATGCGATCGTTGAGCACGGCCACCAGATAATTCATAAAAACTCTCGACATGGGCTTCCCAGTTTTAGATTAGCAGGGGGCGAGTGATTTGCCGTTAGTCGCTAGAATGAAGGTTTCTAAGAACGATTAGTTTTCATGTTGCCAAAGGAAGACCTGTTAAAAGGTGTCGAAAATCGAGAGAGTGTCGTCAGAGTCATTGACCAGGCAGAGCAGGCGATCAAAACCTGGAATGTGGTCATGACTGACTTTTATTCGCCGCCCGAAATTGCTGAGATTCAGCGATCGTTTGAGCGCTTGACCGATGTGCAGATGGTAGCCTGGGGTGGCTACCCCCAAGCCGAGCGGCAGCGACTGGCGATCGCCCGATCAGAGTTGCCCCTCTCGATCGAGCAAGTCGAGATCGTGGTGCTGAATATTGCCGGAAACTTTCTCTTTGACCCCGCCAGTCACCGGGATTTTTTAGGGGCCATTTTGGGGACAGGCATTGTGCGCGAGAAAGTGGGTGACATCATCGTGCTGGGTGAACGCGGTGCCCAAGCGATTGTCGTTGCTGACTTAGTTGAGTTCTTTCAGGCTAGTTTGACCCAAGTGCGATCGGTGCCTGTCAAGGTGCAGCCCATCCCCCTCAGCGAGCTTAAAATTCGAGAACCCAAGAAAAAAGAACTGACCACCGTCGAAGCGTCAATGCGATTAGACGCGATCGCCTCGGCCGGGTTTGGCATGTCGCGCAGCAAGATGGCAGACTTGATCTCGGCAGGTGATGTGCGAGTCAACTGGAAAGACATCAACTCCACCAGCTACACGGTCAAGCCCGGTGACTTGATCGCCATTCGCGGCAAAGGGCGAGTCGAAGTGGGCGACATGATGGTGACTAAAAAAGATCGCTATCGAGTTGAGCTAACTCGGTTTGTGTAGTCTATGTTAATAAGTCTTTCTGGCTGGCAGGGTTAAAATTTTTTGGGCATCCTTGTAAGGGTTGAGTCTAAATCCTTGTTGAAAAACGGCACCATCATGAGGTTTGAAAAGAGCAGTTTTCTCACTCTAAGACGAAGGACGCTGCTCGTAATTGGAGTCACCCTTGTGAGCCTAAACGGGGCACTTTATGCAGTCTCCTCAACGCTATTGCTCGGTAGCTCTCGTCAAGCAGAAGAGCGCAATACGCGCCAGATCACCCAAGGAGCGCTGGGTGTTTTTACGCAGAACCTTGATCAGTTTAACGAGCGATTTTCAGACTGGTCAGACTGGGATGATGCCTATCAGTTTGTGCAAGATGGCAACTCAGAATTCATTCGGTCTAATTTGGTTGACGTGCAATTGGCGGCTCTTAGAGTCAACGCGATCGTCTTCGTCAATCCATCTGGCAAAATCGTGTTTGGCACTGGATTTGATTTGCAAACCAGACAAAAAGCCCCGATTCCAGCCCCCTTGCTAAAGCGGTTGAATGTGGGCGATCGGCTGTTGCGAGTGACCAGTCGCGGGGGCAACTTTGCCGGAATCATAGCCACTTCAGAAGGCGCACTGATGATTGCATCGCGCCCGATCAGAACCAGCGAAGGAAAAGGCCCGACTCGCGGGACGTTGATCGTCGGTCGCTACTTAAATGCTGACGAACTCAGACGACTCGCCAAACTAATCCAAACGCCGCTGACCCTTCAGGTCTTAAACGATGGCAAACTACCTTCAGGCTTTGGGGCAAACGCTTCTCTAGATTTAAACAAAGCAGACATCACCGTCAGCGACATTGATGAGAAGACCATCATCGGGGCTGCGCTTTTGAGAGACCTCTATGGCAAACCCGCCCTGATCTTGCAGGTCAGCAGCCCCAGAGACATCTATCGTCAGGGCAAACGAGCGATCTGGTTTCTTAGCGTGTTGATTCTATTAGTTGGCTTAATCTTTGGGGGTGTGACCCTGCTGCTGCTAGAAAGGCTGGTGCTGTCTCGGCTTACCCAGCTTAACCAAGAAGTCAGCCAAGTGAGCGAAAGCAACGATTTATCGCTAAGGGTCTCAGTGCAGAGCAATGACGAGCTTGCAAATTTGGGCTTTACCATCAACACGATGCTGACTGCTTTAGAGCAATATGAGATTGACCTTCAACAATCGACTCGTGATTTAAAGAACGCCAAAGAAGCCGCAGAAGAAGCAAACTGGTCCAAAAGTCAGTTTTTGGCCAACATGAGTCATGAATTGCGGACTCCGATGAATGCCATTATTGGCTACAGTGAGATGCTGCAAGAAGATGCGAACGCGCAGCGCGGTGCAAGCATCGAGTCTCAGCACACTAACTTTGTGCCCGATTTGCAAAAGATCAGCGACGCAGGCAGACAGCTTTTAGCGTTGATTAACGACATTCTCGACTTTTCTAAACTCGAAGCTGGGAGGATGAATCTTTATCTAGAATCTTTTGACCTGTCGAGTTTAGTTCAAGAAGTGGTGAGCACTCTCAAACCTCTGGTGCAAAAAACGGGCAACACCCTAACGGTAGAGTGCGATGATCAGATTGGCAGCATTTATGCTGACCTCGCTAAGACTCGGCAAAATCTCTATAACCTACTCAGCAATGCCATTAAATTCACCGATCGGGGGACGATCACCCTGGCGGTAGAAAAGCAGGAAGAGCAGCATTCTGACCCGCTTTTAGCCGTCACTCTCTTTAAAGTGTCTGACACGGGAATTGGCATGACGCAAGACCAGATCGACAAATTGTTTCAGGCGTTTGTGCAGGCAGATGCGTCGATCACGCGCAAATATGGCGGCACGGGGCTAGGTCTAGCGATCGCGCAAAAGTTTTGTCAGATGATGGGCGGCATCATCAGCGTCGAGAGTGAATTAGGTCACGGCACCACCTTCACGATGCAAATCCCAGTGCAGGTGATCGATCAGACAACGGCTCGATCGAAGCCATCGGTGCAAAAAATTAGCCCCAATTTATACTGACTGGGAAATAACTTCTAGAATACTGCTAAGTGACCTGTTATTTAAACGACAACTTTTATTGGCAATCTCTAGGCAACTCTGGCTAAACGAGGCGATTAGATGAGCGACGAACCGGGAATTGTGCTGATTGTGGATGATATTGAAACTAACCGCGACCTGCTCGCTCGTCGTCTTCAGCGTCAAGGACACCGCATCGTCATGGCGGAAAATGGGCGACAAGCGCTGGAATTGCTCGGAGAGCAGCCTGTAGATTTAGTGTTGCTTGACATCATGATGCCTTTTATGACGGGCTATGAGGTGTTAGAGCATCTCAAGGCAGATCCGGCTTTGCGCCACATTCCGGTGATCATGATTTCGGCGTTAAATGACATCGACAGCGTTGTGCGCTGCATTGAGCTTGGGGCCGAAGACTATCTTTTCAAGCCCTTTAACCCCACCCTTCTCAAAGCCCGCACCGAGGCCAGTCTTGAAAAAAAGCGATTGCGCGATCGTGAGCAAGCCTTCTTAAAAGAGCTTCAGATAGAGCAAGAAAAGTCAGAGCGGCTTTTGCTCAATATTTTACCGAAGCCCGTGGCTGATCAGCTTAAGCAAAATTCCAGCACGATCGCCGAGAGCTTTCCTGAAGCCACGGTTTTGTTTGCCGACATTGTGGGGTTTACTCACTTATCGACTCAAAAATCCCCGATCGAGATTGTGACGCTGCTCAACAAAATCTTTTCGGCCTTTGATCGGCTTACCTACCAGCACGGTTTAGAAAAGATTAAGACGATTGGAGATGCCTATATGGTGGTGGGGGGGCTGCCGATGCCCAACCCTGATCATGCCAACGCGATCGCGGCGATGGCGCTAAACATGCAGACAGCGATCAGCCAGTTCAACCAAGAGACGGGTGAAGCCTTCATCATGCGAATCGGGGTCAGCACAGGCCCAGTGGTGGCAGGGGTGATTGGCACCCACAAATTTACTTACGACCTGTGGGGCGACACAGTGAATATGGCTAGCCGCATGGAGTCTCACGGCATTGCAGGCTGCATTCAAGTCACCGCTTCAACCTATGAGCGACTGCGCGATCGCTACTGGTTTGAAGAACGCGGCCCGATCGACGTTAAAGGCAAAGGCAAGATGGTGACTTATTGGCTCAAGGGCAAAAAGATCGGAGACGACCCAGCCCTAGCGTCCTACTGAAAATTGACGATCCGCGCAAAGCTGGTTGCCTCTAAACTGGCACCGCCGACCAAGGCCCCATCAATCTCAGGTTGAGCCATAATCTCATCAATGTTGTCTGGCTTGACTGACCCGCCATACTGAATCGGGACATTAGAATTGCTGAGTTTGCTGCGAATCAAGCCGATCACCCGATTCGCCTCGGTTGACGCACAGGTGTCGCCCGTCCCGATCGCCCAAATTGGCTCATAGGCAATCACCAACCTGGCTTGATCGATGTCTACCAAACCCTTTGCAAGCTGACTAAAGATATGAGACTCGATTTCTCCAGCGTCGCGCTGTTGTTTGGTTTCGCCAACGCACAAAATCGGAGTCAGCCCTGCTTTTTGAGCCGCTTTCAGCCTCAAATTCACCGTTTCATCCGTTTCGCCAAAATATTGTCTGCGCTCACTGTGACCAATGACCACATAGCGCACCCCTGCTTCCATCAGCATTGGGGCAGCGATTTCGCCCGTGTAGGCCCCTGATGTCTCCCAGTGGACATTTTGAGCGCCAATTTGAATGCGGCTGCCGTGCAGAGTTTTAGACAAAAGATCTAAATCAGTAAACGGAACACACAGAATAATCTCTCGATCGTCGGGGGTGTTGTCTAGCTCAGACTTAAAGCCTTGCAAAAACTCCATGGCTTCTGCCTGGGTTTTATACATCTTCCAGTTGCCAGCAATAACAATTTTTCGCACGGGTATTCAGCTTCAAACAGGATGAATTGCATCCTTTAGTCTACGGCTTTGAGGGATCAATTGAAAAAAATCAACCCCACTATTCAGTGGTCATCGCCCTCTGAACGGCTTGCTGACTGACTTCTTGATAGATCGCGTCGAGATACTCCATCGCGGCTTGATTAGCAGGGGTTTCGGGCTTAAGCGGAATCGGGCCCAGCACCTCTAAAACCGTCTCACTGCTGGGCGGCGGAACGATCACGATCAGCGTCGGTTCGAGTTGTTCGGCATAGTGCCAGAAGCGATCGAGCTTCAGGGCTGTAGCAGGGCGAATTGTTTGAACAGTCTCCGGCACGATCGAGACTCCTACGTCTGGAGTGTCGCCGCCCGCGCTGCGCGTTTGCCGCAACGCTTCGATAATTTGCTCTTTGGTGCGCCCCCGCAGTTGAAACAACACAAACGGGTCTTCACTGAAGCGATCGCCCAACAAATAGTAAACCGCCCCAATATGTTTGCAAGGGGTTGCCGGGTCGGGGCAAGAACAGCGGCTGTGAATGTCAAACTTATTAAACGGAAATAGGCTCAACCCATTGGCAGTAAACACTTCTTCAATGGTTTGGGGCATCTCTCCAGCCAGCAGTTTAGCCGAAAAGATGGCTCGCTCTGCCATTGACTCAATCACATAGCCCCACTGATCGTCGCTAAACGGGTCGAGAGACAACGACACTTTATAGGGTTCGGGAGCCGTTCCTTGAACGTTGGCAGAGACTTTAGCGCCTTGAAAATCGATCGTTAAGACGTTTCCTTCTCTGGCATAGGTGCGGGCCCGGGCCAAGCGTCGAGTCCAGCCAAATGACTCTAAGACATCGACCCAGCGCTGTGCCCACCATTCGCGACTAGGTTGAGAATAAGCATCGGTCATGGGCAGCGAAGGAACAATGGATGCCCAAAATTATAGGCGATCGCACTAAACTTCGCGTGGGTCACGATGACCAGCGATCGCGGTGAACCCGTCTCAAAAAATCTACGGCTTTAGAGAGATGATCTGTTAACGCTCTCTCAAATCATCTCTGTCTAACGAACGATATCAAGTCTAGCCAAGGATCGATGAAAATGCTAAAAGTGTGTGACTTGCCCCCACAAAGCCCTGCTGAAACTTCTCTCTAGACAGATAGATAAACTTAGCTCAACCCCCTAAAATCCTTTAGCTATAGGGAAACGACGAATCCATATTTCCTGATGGGTGGCAGCTTTCAGGATGTTCAGACCACTCTAATTTCCATCTTTTTAAGGGCACTTTGTAGTAAGACGTTGCTGGATGATCGCCCGGCACTGTTCAAGCTCGAAAAATTCATACCTGTAACTTTCTAACCGAGGGCGCTTTATGTCTGAACCGAATGGTGTCATGATGCAATACTTTCACTGGTATATCCCCAGTGATGGTAGCTTGTGGAATCAGCTTGCAGAGAAGGCTGAAGAGTTATCGAAGGCTGGAATCACAGCGCTCTGGCTGCCTCCTGCCTACAAGGGCACGGGTGGTGGATATGATGTGGGTTATGGCATCTATGACCTGTTTGATCTGGGCGAGTTTGACCAAAAGGGTTCAGTTCGCACCAAATATGGAACGAAGAGTGAGTATCTAAACGCCATTGAGACCGCCCAGAGTGCCGGGCTGCGAATCTATGCGGATGTCGTGTTCAATCACAAAATGGGGGCAGACGCAGAAGAAGAAGTGGCCGCAACACCGTTTGATCCTGAAAATCGCCACGCTGTCGTCGGTGACTATCAGCCGATCAAATCCTGGACGCACTTCACCTTTCCGGGTCGTGGCGAAAAATACTCTAGTATGCAGTGGCATTGGTGGCACTTTGACGCGATCGACTACAACGCCTATCACCAAGACGAAAATGCCATTTATCTGCTCGAAGGTAAGCAGTTTGATGACAACGTGGACGAAGAGAAAGGCGGCTATGACTATCTGATGGGCTGCGATCTCGATATTCAGCACCCGGAAGTGAGAGGAGAACTCAAGTATTGGGGTGAATGGTATCTAGACACGACTAAGGTGGATGGATTTCGATTTGATGCCGTCAAACACGTCTCGGCAGAATTCTTTCAAGATTGGTTTGAGCACGTTCGCAACTATGTGCAGCGCGACCTGTTTGCCGTGGGTGAATATTGGTCTTATGAAGTCGAAGCCTTGCACCATTTCATTGATGTAACGCAGGGAAAAGTAGCGCTATTTGATGCGCCGCTCCACTACAATTTTCATGCGGCTAGCGTTGGCGGCAGCGGCTATGATATGCGGCAAATTTTTGACAACACCCTCGTTCAACAGCAGCCGTGTCTGGCGGTGACGCTGGTCGAAAACCACGATTCTCAGCCGTTGCAGTCTTTGGAATCGATCGTGGAATCTTGGTTTAAGCCGTTGGCCTATGCGCTGATTTTGCTGCGTCGTGAAGGATATCCCTGCATTTTCTATGGCGATTACTACGGCGCACACTATCGCGATCATGGCAATGATGGCAATGAATATGAAATTTGGATGGATAGCCATCGCTGGCTAATTGACAAATTCTTATTTGCGCGTCAGACCTACGCTTATGGAGATCAATACAATTATTTTGATCACCCCAACACGATCGGGTGGACGCGCTTGGGTGATGCCGACCATCCGGGGGGCATGGCAGTGGTGTTGAGCAATGGCTCTGAAGGGTGGAAATCGATGGAAGTCGGGCACCCCAATTGCACCTATATCGACCTCACTGAACACATTAGCGAACCTGTTGTCACCAATGAGCACGGGTGGGGCGAGTTTCGATGCAATGGTGGGTCGGTGTCGGTGTGGGTTCCGCAACCGTCACAACCCTAACCGAGCACCCTCGTGGGGGCACGGCATTGCCGTGCCCTCCGCCAGAGTCCACGCAATTTTCAGCACGATCGCCAACCAAACCCACTAGCTCAAATCCCAACCCTATAAACCGAGTTTGTTGCTAGCTTTATAGGAGGTTGTCAACGTTAGAACCCCAATCTATGCCCATCGATTTTAGTGCTGCCATTCCAACGTTTGTGATCACCCTGCGCGAAGGGGTCGAAGCCGCCCTCGTCGTAGGAATCGTGATGGCCTATCTCAAAAAAGCAGGTCAATCTTCCCTCAATCCCTGGGTTTATAGCGGCATCGGAACAGGCGTTTTGTCTAGTGTTTTAGTCGGGTTTCTATTCGGATGGACAATTCAGGCATTAGAGAGGTCTGATCAACCCTATGCTCCCGTTCTAAAGCCGCTTTTAGAAGGAGTGTTTGGGCTGGTTGCGATCGCCCTATTAAGTTGGATGCTCGTCTGGATGACGCGACAGGCAAAATCGCTCAAATCTCAGGTCGAAACCGAGATCAGCAGTGCTCTCAAAGCAGACTCTGGGGAGGGATGGGGAATTTTTTGGCTAATCTTTATTGCCGTGCTGCGAGAAGGATTTGAAACCGTGGTGTTTATCGCCGCCAAGTTTCAGCAGGGTTGGGTTCCGGCGTTGGGGGCAGTGGCGGGTTTGATCATGGCAACGGCGATCGGAGTCCTGCTCTTCAAATGGGGAGTCAAGATTAACCTGCGAGTGTTTTTTCAGGTGATGGGCGTTTTCTTGTTGCTGATCGTGGCTGGATTGGTAGTTTCAGCCCTAGCGCATTTTGACAAAGGGTTTGCAATGTTGGCACAGCTCGATTCCCACTACGCGTCGGTCTGCGTTTCTCAAGCCTCCTGTTTTCTTGGTTCTCTCGTTTGGAATCTGCATGGAGTGTTGCCCGATCGTCAGTTTCCCGGCATTATTTTGCACACTTTGTTTGGGTATGTCGATCGACTGTATTGGGTAGAAGCGATCGCTTATGTCCTTTTCCTAGTCACCGTGGGCAGTCTCTATCTGCAAAGTCTCACAGGTTGGACGGGGTTAACCGCTGATCGCAAAGCCGAGCCTCACCACGATCGGGCTAGCTCTAGATAGCCGCTTCTAGACAGTTTTTGGCTTGTTGAGCAACTTGCTCAGTGTCATCGGTGGTCAGAGTCTCTAGGGCCGATCGCGCCTCTGGTGTGTTCAATGCGCCCAAAGCCTGCACGACTCGATAGCGAATCTGCCAATCTGGGTTGGTGATATAGGGAACGATGATCTCCACAGCGCGAACGTCGCCCAGTTCTCCAAGAGAGCCAATGGCTGCCGTTTTTAGCAAGTCGTTATCGGCCGCTAACGCTTCTTTCAACAACTCAAAGGCCCGCAGATTGCCCAACTCACCCAGCGCCGCCACAATGCTAAAGCTGACCAACCACTCAGGGGTGCGGCGATAGAGCGCTTCTAGGTCATCAAAGGCTTCGGTGAGTTTTAATGCCCCGATCGAGTCGGCTGCTGCTGCCTGCACATCGGGTTCGGGGTCGAGCAACCCGGCTCTCAATATCTTCAGAGATTCTGCTAGGTTTTGTCGCCCCAGAGACGACAGTTGACTGACCGCCGCATAGCGCACCCGCACATTGCTATCGACCACGGGCGCTTTGATCAGATCAAACGCGATCGCGGGATCAAGTTGCCGCAAGTGATTAATTGCCCGCAGTCGCTCACCAAAATCGGCGGATTCGAGAGAGGCTTTGACTGAATCAGGAGTAATAGTCATCTTAAATTAAGAAAAATATGGAGGTTAAAATTTCAGGCTTGCTCGGCTGCCATGGCCCTCACAATATCGCCACGGGTGAGAATTCCGACCACATGCCCGGTGCTGTCTAAGACAGGCAAACGGCGAATGTTGCGATCGTGCATCACTCTGGCGGCATCGGGTAGCGGTTTGTCGGCAGTGGTCGTGATCGGATCGCGAGACATGACCTCAGCCACGGTTTGCCCTAGGGCTTTGTGCAGATCTTTCTGATAGCGAGTCGGGTTTTCAAGATAAATCACGCTGTCGAGAATCATAATGTAGGCGGGCGGCGTAACACCTGTTTCCTGCCACATCAGATCGGTCTCAGAAATAATGCCGACTAGCTTGCCAGTCTCATCGACGACGGGCAACCCACTAACTTTATGCGCTGCGATTGTTTGAATGACTTCTGTGATCGAGGTTTCAGGACGCACTGTGAAGGGGTCACGCGTCATCACATCCGCAACAGTTTTGGGCATGGGTCACGATCGCTGCTTAAGGTCTCTAGATCAATTATTAGGGAATTGTGACGTGCTGCTCGATCGGGTTAAAGATAGTTAACTGAATCTCGGTTAGGCGGTGGGGGCACAATGTGTTGTGCCCCACGGGGTTGACGTGTCTGGGATTAATCTAGACCTTGGTCGGTGACGGCTCCCAAACTGCTCGAAGACACCAATTTGGCATATTTGGCTAATACGCCTCTGGTGTAGCGAGGTGCGGGAGGTTGCCACTGGGCGCGGCGACGCTCTAGTTCGTCGTCAGAGACGTTGAGTTGCAGCAGGCGGGCAGGGGCATCGATCGTGATCGAGTCGCCCTCTTGCACTAGGGCGATCGTGCCGCCGACATAAGCTTCGGGCGCAACGTGACCAACCACCATGCCATAGGTGCCGCCAGAGAATCGACCGTCGGTGATCAGCCCCACGGTGTCGCCCAACCCTGCGCCGATAATCGCCGAAGTCGGAGCCAACATTTCTCGCATTCCCGGCCCGCCTTTGGGCCCTTCATAGCGAATCACCAGCACATCGCCAGCGCTGACTTTTTTAGCCAGAATTGCGTCTAGGCAGGCTTCTTCAGATTCAAACACCCGCGCAGAACCCGTGATTTGAGCTTTTTTAATGCCCGTAATTTTGGCGACGGCTCCCTCGGTGGCGAGATTGCCTTTGAGAATGGCCAAGTGCCCCTGAGCATACATGGGGTTGTCCCAGGAGCGAATCACGTCTTGATCAGGGCGGGGCTGATCGGGAATGTCTTGGAGCAGTTCTGCAACCGTTTGTCCGGTAATCGTCAGTGCGTCGCCGTGGATCAATCCGTGCACCAGCAGCATTTTCATCACTTGCGGAATGCCGCCTGCTTTGTGCAAGTCGGTGGCCACATAGCGACCAGAGGGCTTGAGATCGCACAGAACCGGAACGCGGGCCCGGATTGTTTCAAAATCATCGATCGTCAACTCAACGCCAGCCGTGTGCGCGATCGCCAAAAAGTGCAGCACCGCATTCGTCGAGCCGCCCACCGCCATGATCACCGCGATCGCGTTCTCGATCGACTGGCGGGTGATGATGTCGCGGGGCAAAATCTGGTGGCGAATCGCCTCAACTAAGACGGCCGCCGACTTCTCAGCGCTATCGGCTTTCTCAGCGTCTTCTGCCGCCATGGTGGAGGAATACATCAAGCTCAGGCCCATCGCCTCGATCGCTGAAGACATCGTATTCGCCGTATACATTCCGCCGCAGGCACCCGCGCCGGGGCAGGCTTTGCGCTCAACAGCTAACAGTTGCTCTTCGCTGATCTTGCCAGCGCTATATTCGCCAACTGCTTCAAACGAGCTAACCACGGTCAGATCTTTGCCATCCAGATGTCCGGGTTTGATCGTGCCGCCATAGACAAAAATCGCGGGAATGTTGATCCGCGCCATGGCAATCACGGCTGCGGGCATATTTTTATCGCAGCCGCCGATCGCGATCACGCCATCCATGCTTTGACCCATGCAGGCCGTCTCGATCGAGTCGGCAATCACCTCTCGCGATACTAGGGAATATTTCATGCCCTCGGTACCCATGGAGATGCCGTCACTGATCGTGATCGTGCCAAACATTTGGGGCATTGCGCCTGCTGCTCGAATCCCCGCTTCGGCGCGTTTTGCTAGGGGATCGATGCCCATATTGCAGGGCGTAATCGTGCTGTGCCCGTTGGCAACTCCGACGATCGGCTTAGTGAAGTCACTGTCTCCAAACCCGACGGCCCGCAGCATGGCACGATTGGGCGATCGCTGCACTCCCTGCGTTACAACTTGGCTTTTAAGATTGTCCGGCATTCTCTGTTCTCACTGACGAATCGGCTAGTTTGTGTCAATCCAGAGTGATATTTTAGAACGTCAACGCAGGCAACGGAGAAAGTGTTTCAGGAATGTGATTGGCTGTGGACGATCGCGGCCACCAATTCACAAAAGCCCTCGCCTTCTGAGGCAGCCGTCACATAAGCAGGTTTGTGCAAAAGCCGATCGCTATAATTCAAAATATTCGCCACCCCCACCGAGCTAGGAAATAGACTCGCATCAAACAAACTCTCATCGTTTGGACTGTCGCCCACCGTGAGAACTTGCTCAGAAGAATAGTCGGGAAAATAATCCTTTAAAGCTTTGAGCAATCCTGTTGCTTTATTTTGTTGAAGCGGTTTAATGTGACACTGCACCGTGCTGTAGGTAAAACTCCAGCCCCAAGACTCGCAGAGTTGAGCGATCGTCGTCAAGGCTTCTAGGCTCAATCCTTCAACATCAAACGTCCAATCGGTGAGCCGAAAGCGATTATCGCTCGACTCTCGAAGGTGAGGAAACTGAGTTTTTAAGCGGGCAAACGAGTCGGCTAACTGCTGCCGATGCTGGGTGAGATCGGCGATCGCCGTCAGCAAAATTTCCGACTCACCCCGATAAAACACGCCGCCATTTTCAGCGATCGCGCCCACCACGGGCAGATAATGCGCCAATCCATTCACCCAACCCGCCGATCGTCCGGTGGTGACCACGATTTGAAGGCCTTGGGCGGTCAGCGTCTCAAAAGCTTTGAAGAGATTGGGCGTAAATTTTTCGGCGATCGTCAGAGTTCCGTCCATGTCGGTTGCGATCAGTCGGATTTTGTGAAACGGGTCAGCTTGAGCAAGGGGTATCAAAAACATGAATAAAGCAAGTAAAGAGATTGGTGCTGAGGAGGTCAATCAAGGGCATTATGAAGAACGAGTCAAGTTCTAGCCAGCACTCCTAACTATGTCACTCCAAATTGTTTTTGTTGCACCCTGGCTTGCTCAAGCCTCGCCCAAAACCGTCAAAACCAAACCAGAGGCTCCCGTTAGCGCCCCTCCCACCTCTGACACCGGGCAACAGATTTGGATGGCAAGCTCAGGCGGCTTGTTCTTTTTGCTCGTTTTCTTGGGCATCTTTTCAACCCTGCAAGCCAGCAAACTCAAAAAACAAGTGCGATTTGAGACATTTAAAAATCGCGAACTGCAAAAGAAGCTTAAATATGCCGTTGAAATGATCGGCAAAATGGAGCGCAACCCCGATCTGATCCACTCGCGTGAGTTTAACCTCGACTATCTGAGAATGCGAATGGCAGAAGAGGTGTTTCACTTTGCGATCGTCAACCAGATCAAACTCAAAGTTAAAGACAAAATCACGCTCGCACTGCGCGCTAACCCAAACAACCAAGCTGAAGTGGGCATTGCCAGCACGGGGCGGCAGGTCGATGAGATCTTCGATTTAGAATACGACGCGGGAGAAGGAGTGAACAAAGGCTCAAAGCGCGTGTTATTCCGAGTTCAAATCAAGATTCTTAAACTGCCGACTCAGCCGACTTCTGTCACGATTAATCAGATTATTGATTGCTTTGAGACGTTTCTCAGCCCAACTCACGAAAACGACTCCTGGCAGCCCGCGATTCAAGGACGAATCGCTAACATGCACTGGGATCAAAAGGCAAAACCAACGCCGTTGCTCGTGCTAGAGCAAACCCAAGAAGGCTCTAACGTGACCTTTAGAACTAATCGCATGGCGGGCAAGTCTTAGCTTAAGGTGGGGTTGGGAGGCGATAAGTCTCGCGCTCAGTGGGAAGCCTAGAGCACAAAGTTTGAGCTTTTTTCTAACAACTAATAATGGCAAAAACTGTCTTGATTACGGGTGCTTCGACGGGCATCGGGCTGGCGACTGCAACCCTATTTCATCAGCAGGGCTGGAACGTGGTGGCGACGATGCGATCGCTCGAAAAAAACTCCGATTTGATGGCACTCGCTAACACGCTGTGCCTGTCATTAGATGTCACTGACCCTGACTCGATCGCTCAAGCTGTGACCGCAGCGCTCGCCAAGTTTTCGACGATCGATGTGCTGGTTAACAACGCTGGATATGCCTTGCTGGGGGCGTTTGAAGCCTGCACCCCTGAGCAGATTGAGCGACAGTTTGCCACCAATGTTTTTGGGTTGATGGCAGTCACCCGATCGCTATTGCCTCAGTTTCGACATCAGCGATCGGGCACCATTATCAACATCGCCTCCGTGGGGGGCAAAATGGCGTTTCCTCTCTACAGTCTTTATCACTCTACAAAGTGGGCAGTCGAGGGCTTTTCAGACTCGCTGCGATATGAATTAGAACCATTGAACATTCGGGTCAAAATTATTGAGCCAGGGCCAATTAAGACCGATTTTTATGGGCGATCGCCAGATCTCGCCACCCGATCTGATTTGACAGCCTATGATGCCTTTGTTGCCAAAGTGTTGCCCAAACTCAAGCAGGCAGGCGACAACGGCTCACCGCCAGAGGTTACAGCAGCCGTCATTTATCGAGCAGCAACCGATGCGTCTCAGCGACTTCGCTATCCCGCCGGAGGCAACGCTGGAGCACTGTTGCTGTTGAGAAAACTACTGCCCGATCGGATATTTAGTACAATAGTTCGCAGCAGCACGATCGGCTAGGCGCAATTTTATGATTAAAATCCTTCATCTCGCCGACATTCACCTAGGAAGCGGGTTTTCTCACGGACGAATTAACCCCGACACTGGGCTGAATACACGATTAGAAGATTTTGTTGCCACCTTAGGACGCTGCATCGATCGCGCCCTCTCTGAACCCGTCGATCTGGTCTTATTTGGCGGCGATGCCTTCCCAGATGCAACGCCGCCACCTTATATTCAGCAAGCTTTTGCGCGTCAGTTTCATCGTCTGGTTGAGGCCAATATTCCCACCGTGATGCTGGTCGGAAACCACGATCAGCATTCTCAAGGCGCAGGCGGCGCAAGTCTCTGCATTTATCGCACCTTGGGCGTGCCGAATGTGATTGTGGGCGATCGCCTCGATGCTCACACGATCCAAACTTCCCAGGGGGCTGTGCAGGTGATTACGCTGCCGTGGCTGACGCGATCGACACTGCTGACCCGACCCGAAACCGAAGGGCTGTCGATGTCTGAGGTGGGGCATTTGTTGCTTGATCGGCTCCGCGTGGCCCTCGAAGGTGAGATTCGCAAACTCGACCCCTCGATTCCGACTATTTTGTTGGCTCACTTGATGGCAGATGCCGCTACCTATGGCGCAGAACGGTTTCTATCGGTGGGCAAAGGGTTTACAATTCCGCTGTCTCTGATCACGCGAGATTGTTTTGACTATGTGGCGCTGGGTCATGTTCATCGCCATCAGATCCTCTGTCAACAGCCGCTTGTGGTCTACCCCGGCAGCATTGAACGAGTCGATTTTAGCGAAGAAAAAGAAGAAAAAGGGTTTGTGCTGGTCGAGCTAGCGCGAGGCAAGGTGCAGATGGAGTTTTGCCCGCTTCCGGTGCGAGCGTTTCGCACGATCGAGCTTGACCTATCTGAAGAAGACGAACCCCAGGCGGCATTGTTGGCTGCGATCGCCTCTGAGGTGGTCGAAGATGCTGTCGTGCGACTCATTTATCAACTGCGCCCCGAACAGGTCGATCGCCTAGATGATTCTCTAGTTCACCAGGCTTTGAGCAGCGCTCATAACTACACGATTCACCCTGAGCTAATCAGTCAACTCTCTCGTCCGCGTCTACCAGAGTTGGGACTTGGCACCACGATCGAGCCTCTGCAAGCGCTGCAAGCTTATCTGCAAAATCGAGAAGATTTACGCGACTTGCAAGAACCGATTCTCGAAGCGGCTCAACGATTGTTAACCGACGAAACAGTTTGGATAGGGTCGGTAGGACTGACGATCGATTTAGACGAGGCCCCACTGGTTGAGCCAGCAGAAACGCAACTGCGGTTGTTATGAGGCGATCGGGCAACTATCCGCGCTCCCCCTTGAGTGAGTCAAACCAGTCTCAGGCGACATAGATTTAGAATGCTGATTAGCGTCATTGTGAGGGCAGTCAATGCTTGACCCGATCGTTTCGGCAGAGTGGTTGCAGCGCCATTTAGACGATTTGCAGGTGGCGATCGTAGAGTGTCGTTTTTCGCTCCTAGAGCCAACCTTAGGACGGCAGCACTATGAGGCTGGGCACATTCCAGGGGCCTATTATCTAGATTTAAATCGAGATTTATCGTTTTGATAACTGTTTAACGTAAATGCGATCGCATCGCTCTGTCTCGACACCCGTTGTCGATCGATAACCGCTTGTTTCATAAAGTTTGACGGCTTCTTTGAGAACGCTGGCGGTCTCGATCCAGATTTGAGTGAAGCCCCGATCGCCGATCGCTCTCTCCAATTCCTTAAGCAAAAATCGTCCTAGTCCTAGTCCTCTAATCGCTGGCACAAAATACATTTTGCGAATCTCGACCGCATTTTCGCCTCGCGATATTGGATAGTAGGCTCCTGTGCCGACAAGCTGCCCCGATCGCTCAATCACCCAAAATTCGCCACCCGTCGCTTGATAAAACTGCTCGACTTCTAAGACATCCCGATCGGCTCCCAAAGGCTCCCAACTTAGCCCATAGTCTGCCAGCACCGAACCAATGATCTCAGCAGCTAGGGCACGATCGCGTTCTTCCCAATCGCGAATCAGAAAGTCTTGATAATGACCCTTCATCTATTTGAGAATCTCGAATTTTTTGACTTCTAAAACTGGGCCGATCATTGCCAAAGTCATGATGTCATCGCGAATTTTGCCTTCGATTTTGACCTTGAGACCTTTTTTTTGAATCTCACTGGGCGGGTTGTGAAGTTCATAGGTTTCGCCTTGTTCTGACTCGATCGCCCACGTTCCGGTGCCAAAGCCTTTGCGATCGATGACTCCGTTTACAGTTTTACTCATGCAATTTTGTCTCCTGGTTTAACAGCAAGCCAAACTAAGCCATAGCACAACAGCGCATTCACCATCAGAAAGCCACGAGCGAGGGCACCCTCACCCAACCACATCACCTGTGGATCGATCGCCGCACTCACCGCCAGACAGGCCGCGACTCCGATCGTAGACCCGATCGCAAACCATTTCCACTGAGCGTGACCCAACAGCAGCACGATCAGCGCAGCCGGAATCAGCACACTCGCGAATATTGGATTGAGTGCGCCACTGCCTTGAATCGAGCTACCCAACTCAGGAATCGAGCTACCCAGCACCCGCAGAGGAGCCTGCGGCAAGTCAAAAATATAAATGCCCTTGAGAAAGAAAAGCCCCGAACTTCCGGCCACCAGACCCGAAGCCATTGACCAACTCCAGGCAAAGGGGAAATAGTTTCGCAAGAAGAACGCCAGCAAATAGGAACCTAGCACCATCGCCAGTTTGGGTGCCAGCGCCACCACACCGCCATCTATCCAAAAGCGCGGATTGAGATAGCCGTTATCACGCAGCCATCGAAAGAAATCGTTGAAGGTGATTTTGCCCTTGAGTGCCAGCTTGACGGCGGCCGCCGCATCCAGTTTGCCTTCGCCGTAGTGGTTAAGTTCGTCGTCTTGCACCTTGCGAGCAGACTGCGTTAACGCTGCCGCGACTTCATCAGGGTCTTTGATGCCCGATGCCTTGACAAGAGCCGCAACCCCCGCCACATGAGGAGCCGCCATGCTGGTGCCTTGAAGGGCGGTAAAGATCGATTCTCCCGTTGAGGGGTCGATCGTGTTCTGCAAAATTCCGCCCGCCGTGTTGTCGCCCGATGTCAAACCGCCCGGAGCCGAGATATCTATTCCTGCCCCAAAGTTAGAATAAGCCGCTTTTTGACCGGAAGCATCAAGCGCTCCGACCCCTAGAACATGGGGATAACGAGCCGGATAGGAGGCTGAATTTTGGCTAGAATTGCCTGCCGCGGCAATAATCAGAACGCCTTTTTTATGGGCATAGTCGATCGCTTCTGCCATGGCCAAGCTCTCGCCGCCGCCGCCCAAGCTCATATTGATCACGTCGGCATTGTGATCTGCCGCAAACCGAATCGCTTCGGCAATGTCGGCAACGGTGCCGCCCCCACTAGCACTGAGCACTTTGAGCGGCATCAATGTCGCTTCGTAAGCAATTCCGGCCACCCCAAAGCCGTTGTTGGTAGATTGGGCGATCGTGCCTGCAACGTGAGTGCCGTGACCATTATCGTCTCTGGCATCTTCGCGATCGTTAACAAAATCGTATCCTTTAGCAAATTTCGTTTCCTTCAAGTCAGGCACTTCTGAGATGCCCGTGTCAATCACTGCAACGATTGCGCCTTTGCCCTTGGTGTCTTGCCAACTCGACTCGACATTGATGCTGTGCAGATTCCACTGCTGGCTATACATGGGGTCGTTGGGTGCCTGACCTGTCGCCTGAATCGGCGCTTCTTTGCCTGCTGGGACAAGGCCTTTAGACTCTTGAGATTCTGGAATGCTGTAGATATAGTCTGGCTCAATATATTCGGTATATTGCTTGAGGTCAGACTGTTTGAGCGCGTTTAAGAGATTTTTGTCGCCTTTGACCGTGTAGAGGTGATCGGCTTGAGAGAATTCGCTGTTTAAGCGGGGACGGACGTTATATTTTTGAGCGATCGCTTGCACCTGTCGCTCAATCTGGGCAGAATCTATGTCTTCTTTAAAGTCTAAGACGATGCTGTCATAGGTGCCCTGCGCTGCCAAGCCCGAAAAATTAGCGATCGCCCAAATCAGCCCCACCACAAATAAGCCCGCCAGCACTAGCTTTCTCATAAAATCTCTATTTCAGGTCTTGCTTGTTTACCAACATAGCTCAGAGTTTTGAGCTTTGAGCTTTAAGTTTTGAGTTTTGAGCGAGAGACCTAGATAGGATAGAGGTAGGTTATTCAATGCAAACTTTTTATGATTCACGGACTTCTCTGGTTGCCTCTGTTAGCGGCGTTTATCGGTCTAGCTTGGGCAGGTCGCAATGAATATCAAAAAATAGAAGCCTATCGGGTTTGGGCAGAACCCTACGATCGGGCGAAATATGATGTCTATGCAGTGTTGGGTCAAGCGGGTGACACGCTGACTTGGGGCAAGCCGACCCGCAAAGAGCCAGAGAACTTGCGAACGTTTTCGCTGCGAGATGTGCGAGAAATTCACCTGTTAGTCGATGGGCAAATAGTAGATTTGCGATCGCCGCCAGCTAAAGGTAAAGCGATCGGGCTTGCAGTTTGTTTGTGATCAGAAGGACTCGATCGAGATCCCCTTTACTCAACCTGATTTAGCTGCACAATGGGGGCAAGCTTTGACTAAGGATTTGCAAAAACTACAGAGTGAATCATGTCTTTAACAGAGTAAATATAGCGAGTAACTAAAAGATCCTAAATTTTTTGAAGAAAATTCTGGTCAGTCTTCTGACTACTTGGAGATAGCTTATGGAAGCTATTGATGCTAAAAGCAAATACACCACAGCGTAGAGAATACTAGCATGGTAAAGGATTATGAACGGTAGAATGGTCATTGCGAGAGCAAGAATTATTAAGGTAGTTCCATAGGTTAGGCGATAAGCCGTAGAGAACTTTACGGTATCTCTCACAAGGTTCACTCCAAAGACTTCTGAATTCTCTGCTTCGTTAAGCTCTTTTCTGATTTCTTGCTCAAAGCTGAGAAGATTAGAAGAAATAGAAAACATATAAGCTGTTCTGATCAAGGTTGCGAACCCAATCAGCACAAAGATTAGAAGCAGACTTAGAAAACCTAGAAATAGAAGTCCGCTATAGTTAATTTTGGGATTGGCCAATACAATTAAATCGGTAATAGGCTTCCAAAAGGCTATAGATGCACTCGCTGCTCCTAAAAGCTTAAAGTCCTCAAAACTACTTTTTATATGCTCCTCAAGCTTCTCACTTAGCCGAGCATACTCTTTATATAGGTAATCTATTCTTTGATTAGAATCCATATTCATCTCCATTGAAAATAATTCTTCTAAGTTTTCCTAATTTGGCTTAAATAATAGCATTCTCTATTTTTCTGACTCAACAGGACAACATTTCTAGTAAAGCCCTTGAATTTCTAACTCGAATTGCTCCAGTTTCGTCTTTCAAGAGAGGGAGTGTCTCATGCTCTAAACGAGGCTCATAGATTAATTCCTGTATTAGGTATAGGGCGATCGTAGCTTAACGCAGGGCATCACCTCGTCACCAACTCTAAAAAAACGTCTCTAAGAAGCTTTAATTTGCTTTAGAAGCGCGAAGGCATTTTGTCGCAAACTCATCGGTAGTCGAGATAATGCGAGACCGACTCGCGCTTTGTTAGGTGAAGCCGATTTTCCTTGATGAATTAGATTTCTACCTTCGTGAGTTTCGCCGATTTGAATGAGTCGAAGTCCGAGCAGAAGTTTGGTTTCTAGAAGTCGATCGCAGCGAACTTTTTCTATAGCTTCTGACTCAAAGTGAAAACTTTCTAAATAGCTCAGTTTATCTTTTAGATAGGGAATAGCGCGATCGAGTCCTTGCTGTTCGGCGTGAAACCGATATTCCATCAGTCTTTCGGGCAGATAATAAGCTTGTTTTCCTGCTAAGGCGAGTCGAACGAGAAGATCGTTATCTTCGCAGTTTTGGATGTTCGATTGCATATATCCAATTTCGTCTAGAACCTTTCTCCGAAAGAGCGTTGCCCCAATTTGAAAGCTTTGTTTGATAAAAGTTATTTCTATCAAATTCTCAACGATTCCTTGAGGTAAGTCCGATCTGCCCCATTTTTGAGAATTTATCTGCGTCAAGATCTCATGACGAATCGTGTTTGAATCGATGACCCAATGATCGGTGCCGACAAAATCAACTTGAGGATTTTTATCTAACAGTTGACTTGTCTTTTCTAAAAAGCTGGGAGTTAAGCGATCGTCGTCGTCAAATTTAACAAAATATTGTCCGGTGGCGGCTTGAAAGCCGGAGATCATATTGTTACTTTTGCCAATATTTTGCGGATGTCGAAGGTAGTGAATTCGGCGATCGCTAAACTGAGCCATCAGATCGGCTGTACCATCTGTTGAGCCATCATCACAGATAATGAGTTCAAAGTCCTGATGAGTTTGTTGGAGAACGCTGTCAATGGCGATCGCTAATAATTCTTTACGATTAAAAGTCGAAATGCAAACGCTAACGATCGACATAAAAAGCTGACTTAGTGAACTGCTTCTAATATTGACCAAAGTGGCGAAGTTTGCACAAATCATTGTCTAAACTCACAAATCGGGTACATTAACTCAGTCCTTTTAGCCGCTCTGTGATGAACATTTTGATGCTCTCAGCTACCTTTCCCTACCCGCCTAGCAAGGGGGGCACTCAGGTGCGGACATTCAACTTGCTGAAATATTTGAGTCGTCATCATCAAGTCACGGTGGCAACGCTGAAATCACCGGAAGTCACAGCAGACGAAATCACAGTACTGCGAGAATGGGTCGCGGAATTGGTGGTGTTTGATCGTCCTCATTTGGCTCGATCGGGGTTCATCTCAAAAGTTCAGCGATTTGGCCAGTTTTTGCAGAACGGAACGCCGCCTAGCGTGTTGTCTTCCTACTCATCAGAAATGCAGAATTGGGTCGATCGGGCTATTCAATCTAGTCGCTATCACGTCATTACCTGTGAACACTGCGTGAATGAAATCTATGTACGTCCTGAATGGAAAAAACAACTTCGTACAGTGGCAAATGTGCATAGCTCAGTGTATGCAACGTGTAAAAATCAATTGCAAACTCAAACCTCTGAAAATGAATGGCGCGATCGCTTAAACTTGCCGCTTTTAAAACGCTATGAGCAACGTTACTGCAATAAATTCTCAAATATTGTGGTGACCACAGAGGATGATCGGGCACAATTACACGCCTTCAATCCCAACGCTCAGTTTCAAGTCATTGCCAACGGGGTAGATTTTGCTGAATTTCCTTATCGCTCTCAAGACCCAGGCGGACATCAACTGATTTTTATTGGTGCGATGGACAATTTAGCCAACATTGATGCAGTCCAGTTTTTATGTTTAGAGATTTTGCCTGAGTTGCAGAAAAAATATCCCGATACAACTCTTGCGTTAGTGGGGGCACGTCCGACTCCAGAGGTGTTGAAATTGGGCGATCGTCCTAATATCACGGTGACAGGGCGCGTTCTATCAATGGCAGACTATTTGCATCAAGCAACGGTCTGCGTGATTCCAATGCGAACCGGATTTGGAATCAAAAATAAAACGCTAGAAGCAATGGCTGCGGGAACACCGATCGTAGCCAGCGATCGCGGCTTAGAGGGATTAACCGTTGATGGGGTTAACACTCCATTGCGGGCACTGCGGGCAAATCGAGTAGAAGATTATGTGAGGGCGATCGCTCGACTGTTTGAAGAGGCGGCGCTGCGAGAAAGCCTTTCTCGTGAGGCCCGATCGCTCGTAGAAACCGACTATACGTGGGAAAGTGCTGGACAATGTTATGAGCAAGTTTTGACAGGGTAACTCTGCAATGATGATTTCGCGCTTACGTCAGCTTTTAACGACTCCAATGGATCAAACGTTATCCTACGATCGCTCTAACCAGTCTACATCCATCTTATTTTGGTTAAGTCTAAGCTTAGGATTCGCAATCTATTACAGTAGTTTAGGGTTGCAAAAAGCGTTTAGAGCCGAATACATTGTTCAAGATGATGCGCGAGAATATGTGTTTTGGATGCAGCAATTCGTCAATCCGTCGCTGTTTTCTCATGACTTGATCGCAGACTATTTTAAATCGATTACACCACCGGGATATGCCGCGATTTATCATCTGATCGCAAACCTTGGTATTCAGCCATTGCTGCTGAGTAAGCTTTTGCCTGTCGTGATTGGTGTCGTAACGACTTTTTATGGATTTGGGGTTTGTTTACAACTGTTTCCAATTCCTATCAGCGGTTTTGTTGCAATGCTGTTGCTCAATCAAAGTCTGTGGTTTAGAGACGATTTGAGTTCTGCGACTCCTAGAGCGTTTGTCTATCCATTATTCTTAGCGTTCTTATATTATCTGCTGCGCCATATTCGACTGGGTGTAATCGCCACGATCGTGCTCCAAGCTCTAATCTATCCACCTCTGGTTTTTATCACGATCGCAGTCCTGTTTCTACGACTGTGGAACTGGGAGCGTGGACGGACTCAGTTTCATCGAGAACGCCTTCCTTTTTTTGCCCTAGCAGCCGGACTGGGATTTCTGGCACTGTTGCCCTATGCAGTTTCGTCAGCGCAGTTTAACCCGATCGTCACCAAAGCTGAAGCCTTGGCCATGCCAGAACTCTATCCCGGCGGACGGCATCCCTATTTTGATCCCAATCTCTGGCAGTTTTGGCTCACAGGGCAGCATAGCGGCATTTTGCCCCCGCTATTGCCGCCGTTGATTTGGGCAGGATTGGCACTGCCGATCGTCGCTAAAAATCCGGTTCGCTTCCCGTTAATTCGGCAACTCAAGAACTCGGTTAGTGTCTTAGTTCAGACAGCGATCGTGTCTTTAGGACTTTTTTTTGCGGCTCATGCACTGTGGCTCAAGCTATTTTTTCCGACTCGATATACCATTCACACTTGGCGAATGGTGATGGCGATCGCGGCTGCCATTACCCTCACCGCCGTGCTAGATGCCGTGCTGCTCAGGTGTCAAGAACTCGCCAGCGCTCACCGTTGGCAGCCCTTATTTTGGAGACTGACCCTAATCGGATTTCTGGCAGCATTGCTCTTTCTATTTCCCAATTTCTCATCTAATTTTCCGGCTACAAACTATCGAACGTCTGGAGAAGGTAAGCTTTATCAGTTCTTGCAAAAGCAGCCCCAAGATAGCTTGATTGCAACCCTTTCAGATGAGGCAAATAGCATTCCGACTTTTGCCCAGCGATCGGTGTTAATCGGCAAAGAATATGCTCTGCCCTTTCATCTGGGTTACTATCGTCAAATTCGGCAGCGAAGTCTGGCCTTGATTGAGGCTCAATACAGTCCAGAGTTAGCCCCCGTTCAGCAGATGATTCAGCAATATGGGATTGATTTTTGGTTGCTCGATCGCACCGCCTTCACTCCCAACTATCTGCTCGAAAAAAATTGGCTACAAAGCTTTCAGCCAGCGTTTAACGAGGCTTCGGCCCACTTAGAGCAGAAAACTGTTTCAGCCTTAGCTAAACTCGCTAAAAAATGCTCAGTTTTTGAGAGCGAAAGCCTAATGTTGCTAAAAGCAGACTGCATAGCTCAATCGAGACAGGACTCATGACTCTTCGACGCTGGCTAAGGCTTTTTGGGCAAGGCGAGTCACATAAATCGTCACCGCAACGGTGGCAATTAGCCCGATCGCTCGCAGCGCCCATTGAGCCGCTTGAGCCGATGAGTTGGCGGCGTTTAGGGTGGCTAAATTGCCCGCTAGAGAACCGATATAAACATACAAAATGGTTCCAGGAATCATGCCTACACAACCCAAAACATAATCTCGCAGTGAAACATCTGTGACGCTAAACGCATAATTCAGCAACGTAAATGGAAACACTGGCGATAAACGAGTCAGAAAAACAATTTTCAATCCTTCTTGGGCAACGGCTGTGGCGATCGCTTTGAATTTAGAATGACCTTCAATCTTTTTAGCAACCCAGTCACGAGCCAAATAACGTCCGATCAAAAATGCCGCAGTTGCGCCAAGGGTTGCGCCGATAAATGTGTAGAGAGAACCCCAAATAGCCCCAAAAACAACGCCTGCCCCCAACGTTAAAATAGTTCCTGGAACTAAACACACCGTTAGCAATAAATAGATGCCGATAAAAATAATTGCACTCGCGGCCCCAAAATCTTGAATCCAGTTCAGCAAACTCTGCAATGATTCTTGAATGTGAAAGGGCCCGATCGCAGCAATCATAAAACCATTCATTAAAATCGCCATACTTAAATGCCTCTATCGTTGGATATCAGCCTAGAATCGCCATATTCAATGTCTATGCCAGAAACCAACACGAATTTGAGCAAGGTAGAAGCAGGGGTTGAGGAGGGTCTAAAGATCTAGATCACTTTGCAATCCATTCGGAGAGTTTCTTGCGTGTGTCTGGACTAAACACAACCAAGACATCCACATCACTAAATTCCCCAATTGGGGGACTTCAAGCCAAAATTTCGATTTAAAGTCTCCCAGAATAGGGAATTTAGGGAGCAAAAGCCGCTGACAACGAAGCGAACAAACTCGTCGAACTGACGTTAGCTATTTTTTTTGGTCGTCCAATCTTCGATCGCGTCGAAAAATTTATGTCGTCACCCCCTAAGCGCCTACTTCTGACGTTGATTTGGGTTGAGCGATCGCGTCTGTCAACTCCTTTTCTTTTGCCAGTCTGCGCTTTTTAGCATAAAGCTGAATGATCGCTGCCATCGCCACAATCATGGCGAAGATTCCCCAGGCGGTGGCGCTGGTGGGCAAAGTGTTTTTAAACACGGCCAACATCACGACGATCACAAAAAACACGGTCGGTAACTCGTTAAACCAGCGAAACTGTTGCCCCGTCATTTTGCATTCATCAGCAGCCAACCGCTTCATGATGATTTTGCAATAGTGGTGATAGACCAACAACCCCGCAACACACGCGAGTTTGGCGTGCAGCCAAGGCTGTTTGAGCACGTCTGGCTCAGTCGTGAGCAGCCCGATCGCCATCGCGATCGTTAGCAGCATCGCCGGAGTCATGATGATGCTATAGAGGCGCTTCTCCATGATTTGATATTGAGTTTTGAGAATCGTGCGCGCTGGCTCTGGGTGTTCATAAGCTTCTGCGTGATAAACAAACAGTCGGGGCAGATAAAACAGTCCGGCAAACCAGGCGACGATACCCACGAGGTGAAATGCTTTGAACCAGAGATATGCCATAAAAAACCTCTTCGAGATATTGACTCAATAACGTCAGACAGACTCCACCTCTATAATTTTCTAATATTGCGGCCCCAAGAATCGTGAATTAAATCCTATTGACTTTAGAAATCTAGAAGGACGATCGTAGGCTGTGGAAAACTTTGATCTATTCAGACAATGGATGGCTCATCAATGGGCTTGGCAATCTGAGTCGTTTTTTAGCTAAAAACCAGTACATACATAGTTCTCAGCCATAATCAACCAGTTTTTTAAATTAGATTTCTTTAATCACAAGAATCTAAACCGTCTTTGCTAAAAAGTGATAGAGTATGGAGCGGTTTGTCTCCAACACAACGAGAGAATCAGAGTTTCAGCCTACAAATTCAAAAATTCCCCTTAGCAAGCGAAACGTTTTCCACAGACTGATGGCACCGATTCTGAAAAATCGGACTATCTGTGGAAAACTGTGCTTATCTTGTGGAAAAGCTAGATATGAATTCTAAAATTTTTCTAACTTTACAAACAGGGAATTAGTCGGTGGCCGATCGCTGCTTTGCTTTCCCGATCAAAACCTGGATGCCCAGCCCAAACAATCCGACGGCCGCTAACCCAAACACTCCGGTGCCCAAAGCACTCATCCCGACCACTAACGTTCTGACGGCAACAGCAATATTGGCAGTCGTGACATTGTGATATTGCAGAGGTTTGCTGGCAAAAGAGAGGGCGATCGAGCTAGTCATACCATACATCACAAGGGCAATTCCCCCCGCGACGAGCGACCCCAAGACGCACTGCAAAGGACTGGGCATTGCCTTGTCTGGCAGAGTAGATTGAGGCGAAGAGTCAGGCAAAGATTTAGACATGGGTATTAATGAGTCGCTAACCGAACTCCAGAAGGACAAAATCTCGTAACCCAGAGATCGAGATGAGGATCAGCGATCGCCGTTTTCATCTGCTCTCTAACGTGCTCGGCGTGGGCTTGAGACTCAACTAGACCAAAGACCGTAGAGCCAGACCCTGACATCATCGTGCCCAACACACCTAGACTTTGAAAGCGATCGCGAAGCTGCTGCACCTGCGGATAGTTGGGCAAGACTACGCGCTCTAGATCGTTGTGGAGTAGTTTACCAATTTGAGCCAGATCTTGCTGGGCGATCGCTGCCATCATGCCCCTAGACTGCTGCTTTCGGGTTTCTAGGTCATGGGCGCTTTGAGGATAGGTGGCTCCAAACTGCTGTCGATAGGTTTGATAGGCCCACGGAGTCGAGACGGGCAAATCGCGATATTTGGCTAACACCACACTGACATTGTGCAGGTCGGGCAACCCATCCAACTGTTCTCCGCGCCCTGTGGCCAGCGAGGTGCCCCCTGAGATGCAAAATGGAACGTCTGATCCCAGCGTTGCGCCCAACTCTTGAAGCTCGGAGTGAGTGAGTCCTAAATTCCACATCAAATCTAGCCCCACCAACACGGCCGCCGCATTGCTAGAGCCACCCGCCAAGCCTGCACCCAAGGGGATACGCTTTTGAATCTTGATCTCGACTCCGCCAAATTTGGCAAAATAATCTGGAAACTGCCGCACCATTAAATCGGCGGCTTTGTAGGCCAGGTTTGTCTGATCTTGGGGCACATCGGGGTGATCGCACTGTATCTGAATAATTTCGGCCCCGATCGGGCGCACAGTGACTAAATCGGCTAGCTCAATGCTTTGCAGCACCATCACCAACTCATGAAACCCATCGGCACGATCGCCCACGATTTGCAGATAGAGATTAATTTTGGCGGGAGCCACCAGAGAATAGGAACGCATAAATAAAACGTTGAGGTTTCAGGGTTCGGGGTTGGGGGTGAGTGACCCTTCCACGACTTCTAGAGTGTTGCTCAGAGCGACCCAATGGGCAACGCTGAGATCTTCAGCACGGGCTTGAGGGTTGATTTCTAATTGTTCCAGAATCTGGGTCAGACGATCGCCGTCGATTAAACTCTTCAAATTGTTTCGCAGCATTTTGCGTTTGCTAGAAAAACCGAGTCTGATCAATATCTCCATATATCGCGGATTGTGGGCCGGGTTTTCAACCAGACGCGGGCGGAGCCTGATCACGGCCGAGTCTACTTTGGGCGGTGGCTGAAAAGCTTTAGCCGGAACGTCGCAGATAAACTGACAGTCGGCTAAATATTGCACTCGCACCGACAGCGCGCCAAAGTGAGTCGATTTGGGATTGGCACACAGCCGCAGGGCCACCTCTTTTTGCACGAGCAGCACGATCGAGGAAAACGGCTTGGGATTGGGATGCCCGATCGTGCCCAGCAATTTTTCTAAAATCGGCCCGGTAATGTTGTAGGGAATATTAGCGACAACTTTAGTAGGATTCTGAAATGCTGGAGCGGGTTCTAAAAGTGCGTCTAAGTCGATCGCGAGAAAGTCTCCTTGCAGCAGCAGAAAATTCTCAACTTGACCCAATTTTTTGGCGAGAAGTTGACACAAATCTCGGTCGATTTCAACGGCAACCACGGCTTCTGCTTGGGTCAATAATTGCCGGGTCAAAACACCCGTCCCTGGGCCAATTTCTAAAACCCGATCGCAGGTTGATAACTCTGCCGAACTGACAATTTTAGCTAATGCCTTCTCGCTGCGGAGCCAATGTTGACCGAATTGTTTGCGGGTTTTGGTCACAATTTTAAGTGGGTAGCCCGACTAACTGACCCGCACCCGGAATCACGGTGCCGATCGGGGATGATTTAATCTGATGAGAAGCAAAAAATTCTAAGGTTTCTGTGGCCCGATCGGGGGGCACAATCACCACAAACCCAATTCCCATATTAAAGGTATTCAACATATCGATTGGGCTAACGTTTCCTTGAGTTGCTAACCAATCAAAAATGGGCAAAACGTCCCAACTGTTCAAATCCACGTCGATCGTTTGATTTTTTTGCAAACAGCGGGGCAAGTTTTCGGGCAAGCCGCCGCCTGTGATATGCGCCATGCCGTGAATGGGAATCTCAGCCTCAAGCGCTGCCAAAATCGGCTTGACGTAGATTTGAGTCGGAGTCAGCAACACTTCACCGAGACTTTTTCCAGCTAGAATTTCGGGCTGATCGCTCCAGTTAAACCCCCGATCGCTGACAATTTTGCGAACCAAACTAAAGCCATTGCTGTGAACGCCGCTGCTAGCTAGCCCGATCGCCACATCGCCCACTTGTACCTGAGAGCCGTCTAGAATCAAACTTTTTTCAACAATGCCGACGCAAAACCCGGCTAAATCATATTCATCTGCCTGATAAAACCCTGGCATCTCAGCCGTTTCGCCCCCCAACAGCGCACAGCCTGCTGACTCACACCCTTGCACAATGCCAGACACCACGGCGGCGAGTTGTTCGGGCTGCAACTGTCCGGTAGCCAAATAATCTAAGAAGAACAGGGGTTCTGCCCCGCAGGTCAGCACATCGTTGACGCACATGGCCACGAGATCAATGCCAACCGTGTCATGACGATCGAGGGTGTGAGCCAGTTTGAGCTTAGTGCCCACGCCATCCGTGCCCGACACCAAAACAGGTTCTCGATAGCCCGCAGGCAGTTGAAACAACCCGCTAAAGCCTCCAATGCCGCCCAGCACTTCGGGGCGATAGGTGCGTTTAATCATGCTGCCGATGCGATCGACAAATGCCCGCCCTGCCTCAACGTCAACCCCAGCCTCTCGATAATCCATGAAATGAACGCCTCTGTATCGGTCACAAATGCTTAGTGCTGCAATCTTGACTAACGCAAGATCACTGATTTTTGGGGTCGTGAAAACACAAGACTTCAGCATAACCTAGAACTACTATGAAGCTGGTATGAAGTTTTCATGAAGTTCCCTTTGGCGACATGTCTTAATTTTTTCTGAGAACCCTTTCACTACAAGGCTTTGAGGTCAATTAAGCAGTATGAAGTTTTCATAAAGTTTTTTTACATACCGCGACTACCCTGATCCCCTGGGCAAAAACTTCATGGTAGTCTGTTGCAGTTCTATAACTGGGAGTAAAAAACGGAGCGAGTACGAGTTATTCCGAAAGCATCCTTGCAATTTTGCAATCTGCTTGTCGAACTCAAGCTCGATTAGCAAATGTCCTTCACCTACGGAGATATGAATCAGAAACTTATTAGCGGTCTGACGGCAACCCTGTTGATCAGCACCTCGTTGGGTCTTAATCATCGCAGCAGCGCTGAGGCAGCCCCAGCCGTGAGCCACGCTTCTCACGCCGAGCAAAACGCGCCACCGCCTCTTTCGCCGATAGGCGATGTTGTCAAAGTTGGTGAGCAACAGAGCCAAACCCCGTCTTTAGAGAATTCGATCGCCAAGATTCAAACCCATGAGCACGCCGGACGCAAGGCCGCAACGCTCTATGTCCGCAACATTCCGGTTCTCACGTTCGTCGGTTCACAGTCAGCCTCCTCTGATCGCGTCAAAATGGGAGCAACGCAGACTGATGAATCTTCTCAAATCGCCAAGCTCAAGTCTGGTGTCAATGCAGCCCCATCTTTAGAGCAGCGTCAGAATTCTATTTCCGCTTTGCAGTCTGATCCAGTCACGAGAGCCACTACGATCGCTGCCAAGCTCAATCAACTCTATCGCCAAGGGGTGGATGCCAAGACCATCACCGTTAGCTGGAAGCAAGCCCCCAATGGCACGGGCGATCGCTACATCATTGAGGCTAACAAAACCACGATCGTGGCAGTCGATGCCGATACGATTTTGCCTGACACGACCAAAAATCCTGAGCAAGATGCGCTGCAAGTCACCAACCGTCTTCGTCGTCTGATCGGAGATGCCGCCCCTCTGAGAACGGTGCCTAACAAGCCAAATAATGGGCAGCAGATTTCTCTCGGCCCGATCAAGCTTCGCATTGATGGGTGGGCCTCTTGGTATGGCCCTGGGTTTGATGGCAACGCCAGTGCCAGTGGTGAAACCTTTAATCAAAATGCGATGACAGCGGCTCATCGGTCTCTGCCGTTTGGCACCCAAGTGCAAGTGACGAATTTGGATAACGGACGATCGGTGATTGTGCGAATCAACGATCGTGGACCTTATGTCGGCGATCGCGTGATTGACTTGTCAGCCGGAGCCGCCCGCATTTTGGGAGTCATGCAAAGCGGCATTGCCCCCGTGCGGCTAGAGGTGATCAGTTCTCGATAAGCGAGTTCTGGCGTTGCGAATCACGGGATGAATTGTCCCCTAGATCCTCAGTGCTGAGGTTCAAAGTCTCCCAGAATGGGGGATTGGGGGGCAAGACGTGCCCTTGATAGGCTAAAACGTTCGTAAACCCGTCAAAGGCTGCGCGGTTTCTGTGGCGGTCAAGCCCTTGCTTTGCAGCAAAACGCCAAAGTTACCGAGTCCCATCGGGTTCATGAGTTGGTGAAGTGCGTCACGACGACGAATCACGGTTTGAATGTCTTGAGCATTTTTAGTCTCGCTTTGACTGAGTGCCATCAGCCGATCGCCCAACCCCAACGCCATTAAAAATAGTCCTTGCTGGGTCAAGCCTAAAGTTTTTAAGCCACAGCGATCGCCCTGTCGCTCTAGTGCGGTGAAGTCAACGTGAGCCGTGATGTCTTGCTGACCCACATTGATATAAGGATTGTTGTGGTGACTGTGCTGGTAGTAGCACTGCAAGGTTCCCTGCGATCGCCGAGGGCTATAGTAGCGAGTCGCGGTGTAACCATAATCGATCGTCAACAGATAGCCGCGCTGGAGGCGATCGGAGACCAAACTTAGCCAATCTAGGGCCGCTAAGTTGACCTCAGTTCGGTAACCATCTGGATAATCGGCTGAAAATAAATTAATTCTGTTGAGATCAAAATAGTTAGTCAACCGATCGTCTGAAGGGTCGTCGATCACTTCTGCAAATCTATCGGACTGGATAGTGACGTAAATTTCTTGGAGTTTGCCCTGACTCAGTGTTACTAGATGCACCGGAAACGCATCGACCAATTCATTAGAGAATATGCACCCAATAATTGATTGGGCAGGAATGCTGTCGAGCGATCGCCACTCGATCTGCAACCCTGATGCCCGCCAAGGATCTAGTCGCTGCTTTTGCTCTGTTATCAAAGCGGCGGCTTTTTCAACAATCACATAGTCTAACGCGGTGAAACAATCGGGATGCTGACTTTGCAAACCCCGCAAAACATCTGCGGCTAAGAGTCCTTGTCCGGCTCCGATTTCAACGATTGTAAAGGGTTGGGGTTGCCCTAAAAGCTGCCACATTTCTGCAAACTGTTGAGCCAATAGCTCACCAAAATCCATAGCTAAATGGGGCGAGGTGACAAAATCACCGTGCGCCCCAATCTTGTCGCTATTGGCAGCATAATAACCGTGCTGCGGATGGTAGAGTGCCATCTCCATATACTCAGAAAATGAAATTCGACCTTCGGAACTGTGGAGAATTTGTTGAGTAATCACATCGCAAAGGTCAGACGTGCGATCGGGTAAATCGTTCACCATAAAAGCTAGCTTTGGTCTGACCCTGTTTAGTGCAAATGGCCGACAGTCATCAACTCATGATCCTTAGAGTCGAGTTAAGCGATCGCAGCGGGAACAACTTCTTTCTTAACCGTCTCAAAAGCGATCACAAAATCAGTTTGAGGACGGGTTTGCTTCAACACCTTGATATAACAATCAGCATCGGTGCGACGGCGAAAGCGAATAACCAATTGACGCTGAAGATCAGGCAGAGTTTGATAGACAGCCCAGGGAGTCAGTTGCTCTTGGTAATTCATAGTTTTGTTGGGGTGAGGAGGAATCGTTGACGAAATGGCGATCGAGAAACTTTAGGAAGCGATTTGGAACGCTTTGCCAAGCCAGTTGCTAGATATAGCGGCTTGCTCTTGGCTTCCTACTAGTGATAGCGGTTAATTTTAAGATTGTCAACCCTCAACGCAAGCGAGTTTTTAGCAAGCGATGAGAGTGCTGGTTTGAGTCTTTTTGCAAGATCAAATGCACCACAAAATAGAGAATGCCACAGGCTTTTGCCAGGGTCAAAATTCACACATCTTTAAGCCTTAGAAGCTCAAAGAATCTGTCTGATGAACTAAGACTTAAACACAACCACCCTGACCTAATTAAAAGCGATACATTTGCACCAGTGGCTATAGAGGTTGAGCAGGTCAGAAAGAATCTTGCGGGGGCACTTTCTAAGCACTGAAAATATACGGATGACAAAGAGCTTTCAGCACTGGTGACTTCACCAGCACTTCATACTACCCTGAAACGGTTCAGATTTATAGATTTCGTTCTTTTTAGTCATGGGGCTAACGGTTAAAACAACCTGCTTAGAAGCACAGACCATAGCGTTTGGGTTTCGGTTTGGCGGTTTAACCAGTCGCCCTAAAAAATCAGTGATCTTGCTGAACTTTTCAGAAAGTGTTGCTTAAGTAGCGGTTAATTTCACTGAGAGCTATCACTAATTCCATCAATTGATCGATTAGCTTAAGAGAATTTTTGCCTTTTTGTACGGACTAATCTCTTCAGTTTTCATGACTAGGTTTTATCTAGTTAATCGTCTTATTCGTCACATCTTTAATCGTGCAGCAAAAGCGGATAGATAAATCTTTCAGGGCGAGAGTTGGGATAGCAGTCTACTCTCCCAACGAGCGATCGGGTTCGGTTACTGATGACTTGTGTCTAACGCCTTAGCAAACCGCTCCTGAGTCGTCCGCATTCTGCGCTGCGTTTTTTGAGACAAATCATAGGTTTAAGACTCCCAATTCAGATCTGAATCAAGAATAATGAAAGATTTCGGAGCTTTATCGCTCCCGTGAGGTCGCTTTTTTGGCGGAACCTTGATGATGCAAAGGCTAAAATCTATGGGCAATACTGGACTCGAACCAGTAACATCCTGCTTGTAAGGCAGGCGCTCTACCATTGAGCTAATCGCCCGATCGCTTCATCTATAATATCAGACCGCGCCAATTCTCTATAGAATTTGATAGAGATTCTTTGAGTTTTTAGGTTTATGCCTTCTGGTCGCACCCATGACAGCATCACCCTCTGGAGTCTGCCCTTCGTGGCGGGCGGGGCGTTTGGGCTAACGCAAAGCAGCAACCTGACCCTCGTAGTGGCGGGCACATTTTTGGTCGGCGGATTGATGTTTGGCCCCGACCTCGACATCTATTCTCAGCAATATCAGCGCTGGGGGCTGCTGCGCTGGATCTGGTTGCCCTACCGAAAAAGTGTGCGGCATCGATCGTTTCTTTCTCATGGGCTGATAGTGGGCACGATCGGGCGAATTCTCTATCTTGCCATTTGGGTCGCGATCGTTGGTAGTCTGATCATTTTGAGTGGAGCGATCGCGCAGCAACTTCTGGGCAAAATCGATCACTGGCAAAGTCATGCTGAATATGGATTGATTAACAGTATTGCAATGATTCACCAATCGCTACAGCAGCACAGAAATGAATGGATGGCAGGCACGATCGGGTTGGAATTAGGCGCACTCAGTCACAGCGCTAGTGATTGGCTGGTGTCTCGCTATAAGCGATCGCAAAAGCGACGAAAGAACCGAGCCAAGGGATGAACGATAGAGTAAAAAGGGTCAACCTGTTAAAGGACTCAACATAATGTCATCGAATCAAACCGCAATTTTAACGGCGCTGCAACAGTTGATTGAAGTCGTTGCCCAACTGCGATCGCCCGATGGTGGCTGCCCGTGGGATCTAGCCCAAACTCGCGAAACGCTGATTCCCTACGTGATTGAGGAGGCTTATGAAGTGGTCGATGCCATTCGCAGTGGCGATCAAGACGCGATCGCCGAAGAGCTAGGCGATTTGCTGCTGCAAGTGGTGCTGCAAGCTCAGGTCGCCAGCGATCAGGGTCAGTTTGATCTGTCGCGAGTTGCAGAGACGATTACTCAAAAACTGATCCGCAGGCATCCCCATGTGTTTGCTGATTTAGCAGTTGAAGATATCGATCAGATTCACCGCAACTGGGAGCAGATCAAAGCGGCCGAAAAAGGGCACGATTTTGCAGAAACCCAACGTCTGACCTATCAGCTAAAGCGCGCTGCCCGATCGCTGCCGCCCCTAATGGCAGGCATGAAAATTTCTCAAAAAGCCGCTGCCGCCGGGTTTGAGTGGGAAACCGTGGAGGATGTTTGGGCCAAGTTTCAAGAAGAGCTAGGCGAATTTCAGCACGCCCTAGCCCACGAAAGCAAAGCCGCCCAGCAAGCAGAGCTAGGCGATCTGTTTTTTACGCTGATCAATTTGGGCCGCTGGTATGATCTTGACCCATCTGCCGCCGTGCAGGGCACCAATCAGCGATTTATTCAGCGATTGGCGCAGATCGAAGCGATCGCCGATCGTCCGCTTTCAGACTATAGCCTCGATGAGTTAGAAGCCTTTTGGCAGCAGGCAAAAGCAAACCTAGCCAGAGAGCGAGATGAAGCTTTGGAGCAGCCCTAAAATTGGCTAAATTAGCTCCAATTAGTTGACTGCATCACTATACTCTTTACTCAAATTTAATGATCAGTATCTCTGAACTAATGCTTAACTGGTTGAAACGCATTCTCAAAGCCCCTAGACCTGCGATTCTGTAGGTAAAAATGCTGATTCAATCGCCTACCGAGAATTCACTGAATTTATTTTTCAACCCACAATTTAGATGTTAGTATAAACACCTAAATTCACTGATCGCTCCTTTCATCAAGGGTTCTCTACCATGTCTGTGCTGCCGTTTGAAATTATTGAACAATACCAACTAGAAGCCGATGAGCGGGGGCTTAACCGTCAAAATGCTCACCTGATCCACTTTCTGCAAGAAGAGCTTTGTCTATCGCCCTCGGCGATCGCGATGGCCATTCGCTATGCCAAGCAAGAAAATGGGCCGCTGCCGATGGTGCTTTGGCACTATGGGTTAGTCTCGCTAGAGCAACTCAATCAGATTTTAGACTGGCTAGAAAATTAGGAGCTTACTGGCGGCTCATCTTGTTTAAGAGCCAAAGTGAAGTGGCGATCGCCACAAAATGCGCCAAGATCACGTTGATGCTAGCCTGCACGACTAGAATATCGAGCGGCTTAATAAATTTTGATTGGTCGGTGTTGATAAACCCGGCCGCGCCTTGACTCAACGCTTTGCCAAACAGCAGCCCGATGATCGCCTCGGCTCCTAGCAGGGCCAGCAAAATTCCGACTAAGCTGGCAATCAGTCCAGTTCTCAAGACTTGAATGGCTTCTGCCTTTTTGGGACGGGCAGCCGCGGCCCCCTGCAAGCGACGACCGATCGGAATGTAGCGCAACACAGCCCAATACATATTAAAGCCCAAGACCGCAATTCCACAGACGGTTAAAACCACGCCTACATTCGTTCCGGGGTTGTTGGCAGAGTCAACTCCTCGGCTCGCGATCGGGGCAAACAGCAAAATCGCACCCGACACGATCGTTAAAACAAGTTGCGACCAAAAACTGATCCAGCCTGTGAGTCGGAAGGTGCTAGCGATTTGCTTGAGTGTGGGTGAGGCATCAGATTGCGTCATGTCAAACCGTGAGGAACGCGATTCTAGCAGTCTCGCATATTTGGCGATCGCCCGCACTGCGATTCTAGTCAACCGGGTTTGATGGGCACTCTACTGAAAGCGTTTTTCAGACGTTTATGAATCTTGCTCGACCTCCGCATTCGGCAACCGATGTGCGATCGCTCTTCCAGAAAATTTGGGGCTATGACAACTTTCGACCGCCCCAAGGTGAAATCGTGGAAACCTTGCTAGCTCAAACGGATGCTCTGATCATTATGCCAACGGGCGGCGGCAAGTCGATCTGCTTTCAGCTTCCTGCTCTGCTGCAAACCGGATTAACGATCGTCGTTTCGCCCCTAGTTGCCTTAATGGAAAATCAGGTGCAGGAGTTGCGGCAACGGCGGTTGCCTGCGGCGCTATTGCATAGTGAATTGGCTGCCCCGCAGCGCAAACAGGTGCTCTCGGCGATCGAGGCTCAACGACTGCGGCTGCTTTATCTCTCGCCAGAAACGCTGTTGAGCACTCCGGTTTGGCAACGGCTGTGCAATCCCAACTTGCAAATCAACGGACTGATTTTAGATGAAGCCCATTGTCTAACGCAGTGGGGGCAAGCTTTTCGACCTGCTTATTATCGTTTGGGCGCGGTGCGATCGGCGCTCTTGCAGCACAAACCTGCTGGAACTCAGATCGCGATCGCGGCCTTTACGGCGACGGCTGATCCTCAAACTCAAGCCACGATCGAGCAAGTTTTGCAATTACAGAATCCGCAGATCTTTCGGCTCAATCCCTATCGCAGCAATCTCAGTCTCACCGTTCAAACCGTGCAGACTCCGCGAGGGCGACGAGACCAGTTGCTAAAATTCATTCAGGCTCAACCCAAACAGGCAGGATTAGTCTATGTGCGGACGCGACGCGACAGCGAAGAACTGTCAGACTGGCTGCGGCAAATGGGCTATCAAACGGCGGCTTATCATGCCGGGTTAGGAGCCAGCGATCGCCGCCGCATTGAGCAAGCCTGGTTAACTGATGCGCTTCAGTTTGTGGTCTGCACCTGCGCCTTTGGGATGGGGGTTAACAAGTCAAATGTCCGATGGATTGTGCACTTTCACGCCCCGTTTTTGTTGAGTGAATATGTGCAGGAGATTGGACGAGCCGGACGCGATGGCAAATTTGCAAAAGCGTTAACGCTGGTGAGTGGCTGGCTAGATTCGGAAGATCAACAGCGCTGGAAATTTTTTGAAACACAAACGCGATCGCAGCAGCAAGCAGCCCAAAAACTTCTAAAAAACCTGCCTCAGCACGGCAATGTGAATGAGATTGCTAAACAGCATAAAGAAAGCCCGATCGCGCTTTCGCTCTTGCAAAGTCAGGGACGGTTAACTTGGGCTGACCCATTTCACTACACGATTCACGCGGCTGATCCGGCTCACAGTCCTCAATCTGCAAACTCGTCTAACTCGACGCAGCCAATGCGAGATTATTTAAAGACGCGATCGTGTCGCTGGAGCTTCTTGCTGCGGGCGTTTGGATTTGAAGCAGAAGCGGTGGACTTTAAATGTGGACGGTGCGATCGCTGTCGATCGTGACACGATTTTGATCGGTGCTATTAATCTTGTTCAAACACTTTGCCTAATGCAGCAGGTGGCGTACTGCGAATCAATTCTGATGCTGCTCGATCGATCGGTGAAGGCAATAGCTTTAATAATCGCTCGACCCATTCGCTAGAAGTCAGCACCAATAATAAAATCATCAACATGAAAGGAGCGACGTTAAACACCTGACTCGGAACGGCAGGAATCGTGCTTTGAGCAACGCTAGCCAAAGATTGGAGAATGCCAAACAAATAACAGCTTAACGCCACCCGCAGCGGATTCCAGCCGCCAAAAATCACGATCGCTAAGGCAATCCAGCCATAGCCAGCCGTGTGCATATGACTCCAGCCCGCCTTGAAATCTAGAGAAAAAGCGGCTCCGGCGATTCCCATCATGGCTCCACCGATCAGCGTGTAGACATAGCGCATCTTGACGACATTGGTTCCTCGCGCAAAGGCGGCGTTGGGCTGTTCTCCGATCGCTCTCAGCATCAGACCTGCACGAGTCCGATAGAAGTAGACCCACACCAGCGCGATCGCGCCATAGCTCAGATAGACCAGCAGATCGCTTTGAAACAGCAGACTGCCGACAAACGGAATTGACTCCAGCCCAGGAATCTTAAAACTGGGCACCGTCGGGCCGGGAATTCTCACAAAAGAGTTGCCCAAAAACGATGATAAATTTGCGCCTAACAAGGCCAACACAAACCCGATCGCCACTTGGGATTGTTTGAGAGTTAGCGTTCCGAAAGCGACGATCAGCGCGATCGCGGCTCCGACCAAAGCGGCTCCAGCAAATCCGGCTAATAGACTGGGCACTGTTCCCGATCCTTCGAGAGTTTTGGCGATCGCAAAGCTCGTCATCGCTCCTAGCAAAATTGTGCCTTCGGCCGAGAGATTGATGACTCCGGCGCGTTCGGTGATGGTTTCACCCAGACAAGCCAGCACGAGGGGCGTAGATGTGGCGATCGCGGTTGCTAAAATAGGCACAAATTCAGAAATATCCATAGATCCCGTGATTTACGTCTCTTGAGTTTAGCAGCCTGATTTTGAAGGATTTTAAAGAGTTTTTGAGCCTATCTAGAGGCCAGCGCTAGAATGTGATGCCAATTTGATTTGTGAATGCGACAGATCCGCAAGAGGGCACGGCAGTGCCATGCCCGTACAAAAATCGTAGGGGCATGGCATTGCCGTGCCCCGTCGGATTGAACGATCAGTCGCAATCGCATCCAAAATTGGTATAAAAAGAAAAAATCCAGCTCTTTTTTGAGAATTTCACTATGCGATCGCGTTCCATCTTCCTAGCTCTCAGCGCGGGTTTATCTATTTTGGTTGTCTCATCTCCGGGGCAGGCGCAGCAGACCGATCAGAGCGAACACGTCTATCCTGAAGTGCTCGTAAAAACTTTTGTTGATGCTTGCACGGCGGGCGGCGGCAAAACGAATGATCCTGAAACGATGAAATCGGTCTGCACCTGCTCGATCGAAGGAATTCAAGAGCAATATACCCTAAAGGAATTTACAACCCTCAGCACCGATCTTGATGCAGGCAAACCAATGCCAGAAACTCTCAGACAACTCGTTCAAGCCTGTGCCGCCCTGCTCAAGAATAATGGATTAAACAAAACCAAATAGCTCTACAGAAGGCAGCAGAACCCCTGATCGATCGCCGTAAGGGCACGGCACTGCCGTGCCCTGTAACCATGCCACTCCCCGACAGAATTTAATCCACGATCGATCGCCGTAAGGGCACGGCACTGCCGTGCCCAATAACCATGCCACTCCCTGACAGCGTTTAATCCACGATCGCCGTAAGGGCACGGCACTGCCGTGCCCAGTAACCATGCCACTCCCCGACAGCGTTTAACCCACGATCCTCAGCCCACCGAAGCCATCGGATAGGGATGCGTCAGCTTATCTAACTGCTGCACCAACAAACTCAGGAACAACCCTACGTCAGTCACTACCCCAACTGACTCCACCGAGCCACGATCGCTCAACTTCGTCACCACGGCCGGGTTGATATCCACACACACCATTTTGACCCCCGATGGAGTCATATTGCCCACCCCGATCGAGTGCAGCATTGATGACAGCATCAGGATCATATCTGCCCCTTCAATCAGGCGGCTATAGTCCTCTTGGGCTTTAACCAGATCCATTTGCGTATCTGGCAACGGGCCATCATCGCGAATCGAGCCAGCTAGCGAGAAGGGCACTTTGTGCTTGACGCATTCATAGAGAATGCCGCTGGTCAGAACGCCACTTTTCACCGTTTCTGCAATGCTGCCGTGCCGACGAACCAAGTTGATCACCTTGAGATGATGACGATGCCCGCCTCTGACTGACACGCCTCGCTTCATATCCATGCCCAGCGATGTGCCCATCAAAGACTGCTCCATGTCGTGAACGGCGATCGCGTTTCCGCCCAGCAGCGCCTGCACATAGCCTTCTCTCACTAGGTGCGCCAGATGCTCACCGCCGCCCGTGTGAATCACCACCGGGCCCGCCGTCACCACCACCTTGCCGCCGTGATCGCGAATCTTTCGCAGTTCCCAGGCGATTTGCTCAACCACTAACTCAACGCGCCGCTCACTCGAAACGCCCGCCCCCATGAAGCTAAACTCTTGGGTGTTGCGCTGCTCACGCGACTCAGTTTTGCGAACCGTGCGAATGCCGTCTACGCCCACGACCACACGATCGCCCGTTTCCACATCTCGCAATAGCTTGCAGACAGGCGCACTGTCATCTTTTGGGAGCACGATCGCGGCATCCATGCGCTGTTTCTGCACTTTCAGCCACAGCCCCTGCACCCGCACCTCAGTCGGATAAATTGTAGTCACATAGAAATCATCGGGGGCAACGCCCGTCTGAATCACGGTTTCTAACTCACAGTCACAAATTTCTTGGGGCGGCGGCAGCGCTCCGAGATCGATCCACTGGCTCATGATCGTTTCCATGATCGCGTGAGACGGAGCCGTTACCTTCACCTCAGCCGACGAGGTGCTTTGCCGCTGCTCACCGAGATGAAAATTGAGCACCTGAAAGCTGCCGCCCGCTTCGACCACTACATCTAGCGCTTGGTTGATCAACCCCGAATCGAGCAAATGCCCTTCTAGCCGCATGACGCGACTCTCGATCGCCGCACTAGCATGAAGCTCGACGCGCACTGGCTCTGTGACCCGCAGCGTTAGACATTTAGACGCACCCCCCGCTTTGAGAAACTCTGTGAGCGGAGTTTCAATCACGCGAAACCCTACTTTAGACAGCTTGCGTTTGAGGTCATCACTGGCCTGATTGAGAATCACAATTTCTTCAATGTTGACCGCGTTGCAGGCAAAGGTGACCGCATCAGGTTCGGCGATCGCAATCCGCTTGGCTTCCGGGACGCGCATCTCAATCAAGCGATTGGAGTAAGCATCAAACGCAGGCGGATAGTAGAGCAGATAGCCATTGCTCAGGGGGCAAAAGCAGGTGTCTAAATGATAAAACCGCTCATCCATCAGCCGCAGCGATAGAACTTCAATATCTAGCCACTTTGCCAGATAGGGATGCGAATCTAACTCAGACCGAAAACCATAGCCTGCCCAGAGCCAGCGACCTTCTCGATCGAGCAAAGCATCGCCTGCCCCTTCAAACGGCAGATCTTTGGGCAATTCGTGAACGGTGTAGTCATTCTCCTCAAACCACGCTTTAAAGAAGGGTTCTTCTCCCTGTCTCTCTTTGTGAAAAAAGCGGCTCAAAACAACCGTCTTGCCTAAGACTAAGCCTGCATTGGCGGTGAAGACCATATCTGGAATCCCCTTTTGGGGGCTGACCAGGTTGACCACTGCGTGCTGTTGAATCACGTTGTGCAACTTTTGCCACTGCTCAACCGCCCGATCGCGCGACGACTTGTGGATGTTGCCCTCCATCCAAGGATTGATGACATAATCCACATCGTAGTGATCAGGGGGACACATGAGAAATCGAAGCGAGGAAGTCATAGAAAAATCGGGGTTGTGAGGGGAATTAGACGCGACCAATCAGCCTAGTGAATGAGAAATTGGCGCTAATGGTTGTATCTTCGGTTACGAAAAATCATTCCGGCGGATAGATCAAGGCAGCAGCCGCAAACAATTATTGGACTGCCTCTGAATATTTTAGAGATCAAACGGGGACGATCGTTGCTCTCAACTATCAAAAATTCCTGACAATTGCTAAATCGTTCCTCTGATAGAGGGATTAAATAGGATTTGAGTTTAAATTACGGGTCAAGTTCACATCGCAAACCGTGAGTGACAAACATTCGTAGAGAGGAATTTTTTATGAGACAGGTTTTTTTAACGCTGAAACAAACCGTTTATAAAACGATGGTGCTGGTGGGGCTGGTGAGTCTCATCTACACTTCTGGATTCTTTGTCGCCGAGCAGCCTAGCTACGCAGACATCTTAAAGCAACCCGTGAAAGAGCAGCCATTTGTTTTAGACGAGCCGCAAACGGCAACCAACCGTGAAGCGGCTTATGAAGAAGCGATCGACACTGCCAAGAAGTCAAACGGCGTAGAAAAAGAGTATGAAAAGGATTTAGAAACTTTCAAAGAAGAACACCCCAGCGATAACCCAGTGGTTGAAGGCGCTAAAGAGTTGATCGAGAAAGTGACGGGTAAAGAATAAAGTTTCTTTGTGTCTACAGAAAAGCCCTAGCCAGGTGGCCAGGGCTTTTTTCAGTTTATGGAACTCCTAAGACGCAACCTTTACGGCTGCTCGTTGCCGAGTCGGAGCCGTCGATTTGACCTCCGCAGGCTCAGGATTTTGCATCAAAAACACCAAGAGCGGATTGCTCTGCAACTCACGCTTCAGCAATCGGTGTAGCTCACGCTCGATCTGCACCTGCAAGCCCGCCCAATCGGTTTCGATCTGACCTTCTAACTCGCGGGTAAACTCCTTCCAGCGATCGCGCAACACAGCCTCGATCGCGGCTTCAGCTTTTGACTGCAAAACCGGGCGCTCGATCGCAGACACAACACCGCGCAAATGCACTTCTGGCTTTGAAAACAGATGACCATCTCCGTCGATGGTGGCAGCGATCGTCACAATGCCATCGCCTGCCAACTGCTGCCGCTCTTTCAACACTTTGTCATTGACCATGCCAGAGCGAGAGGTGTCTACAAGCTCGATTCCGGCGGGCACCTTGCCAACCTTGCGCAGGGAGTCTTTGCCCAATTCGATCACGTCTCCGTTATCGATAATCACCATATTCTCAGCCGGAATGCCTGTGCTCTGAGCCGTCTGAGAGTGTTTGACCAACATTCGATGCTCACCGTGAACGGGCAAGAAGAACCGGGGACGAGTCAACCCAATCATCAGCTTCTGGTCTTCTTGACAGCCGTGACCCGAAACGTGGATGCCTTGGTCTTTGCCGTAGACGACTTTGGCTCCTTGCATCATCAGTTTGTCGATCGTGTTGACCACCGCGATCGTGTTGCCCGGAATCGGGTTGGCCGAGAACACGATCGTGTCGCCCTGTCTGGCTTTGACTTGACGGTGCTCTCCGTTGGCAATCCGAGTCATGGCAGACATTGGCTCACCCTGTGACCCAGTGGTCAGGATCAGCACGCTGCTGTCGGGCAGCTTGTGGGTCATATGCAACGGTTGCAGCAGATCATCTTCGCACTTGATATAGCCCAAATTACGAGCGTGGGCGATCACGTTGAGCATTGAGCGCCCAATCACTGACACAACTCGGTTGTGCTTTTTCGCCAATTCCAAGATCATATTGATCCGGTGCACTGACGACGCAAAGGTGGTGACGAGCAAACGTCCTTGAGCTTGGCTAAAAATGCGATCGAGGTTAGGAAACACTGCGCGCTCAGAGGGCGTAAAGCCAGGAACCTCTGAGTTAGTTGAGTCGCTGATCAGACAGTGAACGCCTTTCTCGCCGTATTCTGCTAGCTTCTGAAAGTCAAAGAACTCGCCATCGACGGGAGTGTGGTCAAATTTGAAGTCACCTGTGTGAATGACAATCCCTACTGGAGTGTGAATGGCCACCGTGAAACTGTCAGCGATCGAGTGAGTGTTGCGAATAAACTCGACGAAGAAATAAGAGCCAATTCTGACAATATCGCGAGGGCGAACGGTGCGGATTTCGGTGCGGTCAGCCACGCCCGCTTCTTCTAGCTTGCCTTCTAACAGCGCCATCGCCAAGCGCGGCCCGTAGATGACTGGAATGTCAAACTGCTTGAGGTGGAAGGGAATGCCGCCAATGTGGTCTTCGTGCCCGTGGGTGACGATCATGCCCTTGATTTTGTGGCGATTTTCGCGCAGATAGGTCATGTCGGGCAACACGATATTAACGCCGTGCATTCCATCGGTCGGAAAGGCTAACCCGGCATCCAGCAGGATGATTTCATCACCGTATTCAAACACGCAGGTATTTTTACCAATTTCGTGTAGCCCACCGAGGGGAATAATTTTCAACGCTTCAGCAGAACTGGTTTGGGTCATTTGGGTCTTTGTAGTGGGTTTTGGAAGATTAGTTTTCAATGGATTGACAGTTAGGTTTTGCAAATTACGAAGGAGGAAAGTTTAATGAGAGAGAAGAATTCAGTGCATGGTGAGGTCGGTTAAAAGAGTAAAGAGTTTAGTGAGAGGCACTGATCGGCAGACAGTTCAAGGCTTTGAAGCGTGACCTGTAGATCTTTATGATCGAGCCAGTCAATCAAAGTCAAGGTCTAATGGTGAACATCGGAATCACTGAGGAGACTCTAGGACTCAATCTCAGCACCGCTAGTAGACTATTCAGTTTTCGGAAAACTTTTGGGAGCTAGTTGAGAAGATTAAGCTCTGCCATCACAGTCTTTAGCATAGCGCGAACTTCTTCACCTGGATCGCAGAGAGGAAGACGGAAGGAGCCAACATCCCACCCTTGCAGCTTTAAAGCTTCTTTGACCGGAATCGGGTTGGTCGTGATAAACAACGCCTTGAACAGTGAAAAGAGCTTGAGATGAATCTGAGTGGCTGCTTGCACCTGACCGCTTTCAAAGGCTTGAATCATTTGCTGAAGTTGAGAACCCACCAAGTGACTCGCCACACTGACGACCCCTTTGCCCCCGATCGCCAATATTGGCAGCGTTAGAGAATCGTCTCCAGAGTAGATGGCAAACTCAGCAGGTGTCAACTGCCTGATTTGGCTAACCTGGTCTAGATTTCCACTGGCTTCCTTCACGGCCACGACGTTTGGGATTTCAGCCAGTTTTGCAATGGTTTCGGGCAAAAGGTTTTGGCTGGTGCGCCCAGGCACATTGTAGAGCATGATCGGCAGATCGGCAGCAGACTCAGCGATCGCTCTAAAGTGGTGATAAAGCCCCAACTGAGGCGGCTTGTTGTAGTAAGGAACCACTTGCAAACTTCCGTCTAGCCCCATTTTAGCGGCTTTTTGGGTCGCTGCGATCGCCTCCGCCGTCGAGTTTGACCCGGTTCCTGCCATGACTTTAGCATTCCCAGCGATCGCGCTCTTTACCACCCTAAATAGCTCAAATTCTTCATCCCAACTTAAGGTGGGTGACTCGCCCGTCGTGCCACAAACCACCAGTGTATCGGTGCCGTGGGCAGTTAAATGAGCCGCTAGTTTCTCGGTCACTGCGTAGTTGACCGTGCCATCTGGGTTAAATGGCGTAATCATTGCCGTTAAAACACATCCAAAATTCACCACACTCGGTTATCACTCCTTAAAGATCTTCGGTCTTGTACTGCGTCTCGACAAGACTCTAAACGGTTGCTGCCATCTGAGGCTTTAATAGGTTTTTCTCAACCAGTAGTTCTGCAATCTGAATAGCGTTGAGAGCGGCTCCTTTGCGGATTTGATCGCCGCAGAGCCATAACTCTAGCCCATTGGGGTTTGAAAGGTCTTGACGAATTCTGCCAACCAGAACCTCGTCTTTGCCGCTTGCGTCGATCGGCATCGGGAAGTAATTTGCCTGCCAGTCTTCAACCAGCTTCACCCCAGGCGCAGCGCTGAGAATCTCTCTAGCTTTTGCCACGTCAAACGGACTCTCAAACTCTAGGTTAATCGATTCTGAGTGGGCGCGTAGCACGGGAACCCGTACACAAGTTGCCGTAATTCTTAGGTCATCGACCCCAAAAATCTTGCGGGTCTCGTTGACCATTTTCATTTCTTCTTCACAATAGCCTTGCTCATTGAGCGGGGAGTTGTGGGGAAACAGATTGAAGGCTAGCGGATAGGGAAAAATCTCTGGTTGGGGCGTTTGCCCGTTGAGAATGGCCTGCGCTTGAATTTTGACCTCTTCCATCGCTCGTGCCCCCGCCCCACTTGCTGACTGGTAAGTTGAGGCAACAATTCGCTGGATGGGCTGAACCTGGTGAAGGGGATAAACCGCCACCGACATTAAAATCGTCGTGCAGTTGGGGTTAGCGATCAAGCCCTGATGGCTGGCGGCGGCTTGAGGATTGACTTCTGGCACAATTAGCGGCACGTTAGCATCCATGCGGAAGGCGCTGGAGTTGTCGATCATCACTGCCCCAGCGGCGATCGCCGCCTTCGCCCAAGCTTTAGAAATAGAACCGCCTGCCGAGGCCAGCACAATATCAACCCCATCAAAAGAGTGAGCTTCAACCGCTTCCACCGTCAGTGTTTCCCCTCGAAACTCTAGGGTCGTTCCGGCCGATCGGGGAGAAGCCAGCAGCTTCAGATCGGCCAATGGAAAGTGGCGGCTCTCCAAAAGCTCCAGCAGTTCTGTGCCCACAGCACCCGTTGCCCCCAAAATGGCGACTCGATAGGATTGACCCAAAGTTTGTTTCCTCCAAACGCTATTTTCTGAATTAAGAATAAACCTTTACTAGTACAGTTTTATGTAAAAGCAGCTTTACATAGAAGATCTCAGTCGCGCTCAGGCGATCGCTGCTAACTCTTGGCAAGGTCTAGTAGCAAATTCGAGATTTCACCTAGAGACTATCGTGATTTTGGAAAGTTCTGCCAAAGATTGACGTTAATTTTCTTAAAAATGCTCACCCTTTCAAGCGGACTCGATCGCGCAATTTATCTTAAGCAGATTCTTAAGATTCAACCACAGAATTGAGTTAAGCAGGTCGAGAATCGGTTACTATGGCTAACTGCGGTGGTGTCAACGGTGCCCAAAGTCTCTTAATCAGGGGGTTGAATTTCGATCCTTTCAACTCAGAAGATTTTTGGAGAGAAGAAGATTTAGCGACGATCGTTAGACTTCGCCCCGCTCACCCAACCCCATATCGTTTGCAACTCATACGCCCATGAAAGTTACCCAGGAAAAACTTCCCGCCAGCCAGGTTGGTCTGGAAATTGAAATCACGCCAGAGATGTCTAAACAGGCTTATGAGCGAGTGCTACAAGATTTCACCCGCTCCACCAATATTCCTGGGTTTCGCAAGGGAAAAGTGCCTCGTCAAGTGCTGATTCAGCGCTTTGGCCCGACTCGCATCAAAGCGGCAGCGGTTGAAGACCTTGTAGACAAGGCTCTCAAGGCAGCACTAGAGCAGGAAAAAATTGAAGCGATCGGCAACTTTCAACTGCGCTCATCGTTCGAGGAGTTGGTGACTCAGTTTGAGCCAGGCAATCCGCTCACGTTCTCGGCGGCAGTGGATATTCAACCAGAAGTCGATCTGAAACAATACACAGGTTTAAGCGTCCAAGCCGAAGCAGTCGAGCCTGAAGCTGGCAAAGTCGATACAGTCCTCGGCAACTATCAGACTCAGATGGCGACGCTCGTCCCGGTTGAGGGCAGAGCTGCACAAAAGGGCGATACGGCGGTGGTTGACTATCACGGGCGCTTTATGCCTGCGGGTGAAGACGTTGAAGAACAGGACGTTCCGGGTGGTCAGGCTCAAGATTTCCAGGTCGAGCTAGATGACGGAAAATTCATTCCTGGCTTTATCGATGGCATCGTCGAGATGAATCCTGGAGACACTAAAGAAGTGTCGGTTAACTTCCCAGACGACTATCCTCAAGAAGAGTTGGCGGGTCGCCCTGCAACCTTCACCATGACGCTAAAAGAATTAAAAGCCAAAGAACTGCCCGATCTGGATGACGACTTTGCCCAAGATGCTAGCGGTGGAGACTATCAAACGATCGCCGATCTGCGCGAGTCTCTAGAAAAGCGATTCACCGAAGAAGCTGAGCAAAAAACCAAAGCTAACAAAGAGCAGGCAATTCTAGATGGGTTGCTGACTCAAGTTGAAGTCGAGCTTCCTGAAACGCTCGTAGAGCGCGAAGTCGAGTTTATGATCACTCAGACAGCGATGCAGCTTCAAAACCAGGGCATCGACATCAAGCGCTTGCTCAATCAAGAAACGCTGCCGATGCTCAAAGAGCGCTCTCGCCCCGACGCGATCGATCGCATCAAGCGCACTCTAGCCCTAGGCGAAGTTGCCAAGCGAGAGTCACTCACTACCAGCGAGTCTGAAGTCAACGATCGGGTGCTCGAAGTCATGGCCGATCTAGAAGGGCGAGAGGTCGATTCCGATCGGCTCCGCACTGCGGTCGCTGAAGACTTGCTCAAAGAAAAAATTCTCACCTGGCTAGAAGAGCACAACACGATCGAGCTAGTACCTGAAGGAACCCTGAAAAAAGAGGAAGAGATTCTCGAAGATGACGCGATCGAGGTTGAGACAGACGACGCGATCGAGGTCGAAGCCACCACGATCGAAGCTGAGTAGAGTCTCACCTAGACTTTAAAACCCCCCTGAGACTGAGCTTCTCGATCAAGGGAAGTCTTTTTAGAGGATCGACCCCAGTCTCAGGTGAGTTAAGGCATAATGTGTGCATGACCAGCGTGAAAATCCGCCAGTCAATTTGATCAAAAGTGCCTTCAAGCAACGCTTTGACTCTATGCTGCAATCTAAGTCTCCCAACCATTTCATTACCAACCAGACTCCCTTAGAAGTGCTGTCTGTGACTCCGACTAGCGTCGTTCCGATGGTGGTTGAGCAGTCCGGGCGCGGGGATCGATCATTTGACATTTACTCTCGCCTCCTGCGCGAGCGCATCGTTTTTCTAGGAACCCAAGTCGATGATGCTGTAGCAGACTCGTTAGTGGCTCAAATGCTCTTCCTAGAAGCCGAAGATCCTGAAAAAGACATCCAAATTTACATTAATTCTCCCGGTGGCTCGGTCACCGCAGGCATGGCCATCTATGACACAATGCAGCAGGTGCGTTGCGACGTAGTGACTATTTGCTTTGGTCTAGCTGCCAGCATGGGGGCATTTCTGCTCTCTGGTGGCACCCACGGTAAGCGAATGTCTCTGCCTAGCTCCCGCATCATGATTCACCAACCCCTAGGCGGTGCTCAAGGGCAAGCGGTGGATATTGAGATCCAGGCCAAAGAAATCCTCTATCATAAGCGCAAGCTCAATGAGCTATTGGCTGAACACACAGGTCAGCCGTTTGAAAGGATTGAAGCCGACACCGAGCGCGATTTCTTTATGTCGGCTCATGAGGCCAAAGACTACGGCTTAATTGATCAGGTAATCACTCGGCAGAATCTTCCCAAAGTGGAAGTGCCTGTCGCCGCACTAGGTTAAGAGGAAGGTATGTCCAAATACGACTCCCATCTAAAATGTTCTTTTTGTGGCAAGTCTCAGGAGCAAGTACGCAAACTGATTGCGGGGCCAGGCGTTTACATCTGCGATGAGTGTGTAGACCTGTGCAACGAAATTTTAGATGAGGAGTTGTTTGACTCTAGCGCTGTTCCTCAACCAGTGCCCCGCAAAGAGCAAGCCCCCGAAAAGCGTCGAGTGAGGTCTGCCAACATTTCCCTAAGCCAGATTCCTAAGCCGCGAGAGATCAAAAAATATCTCGACGAGCAGGTGATTGGGCAAGATGAAGCCAAGAAAGTCCTTTCGGTCGCGGTCTATAACCACTACAAGCGCCTCAGCTTCATTCAAACCAAAAATAGTGGCGGCGGAAAGGCAACTACTGATGATGCAGTAGAGCTACAGAAGTCTAACATTTTGCTGATCGGCCCAACGGGTTGTGGTAAAACCCTGCTGGCGCAAACCCTGGCAGAGATCTTAGATGTGCCCTTTGCCGTGGCTGATGCGACGACGCTGACTGAGGCAGGGTATGTCGGTGAAGATGTAGAGAACATTCTGCTGCGGCTGCTGCAAGTCGCCGACCTAGATGTTGAAGAAGCCCAGCGCGGCATTATCTATATTGACGAGATCGACAAAATTGCTCGCAAAAGTGAAAATCCTTCCATCACTCGCGATGTCTCTGGCGAAGGAGTTCAACAGGCTTTGCTTAAGATGCTGGAGGGCACGGTCGCCAACGTTCCTCCCCAGGGTGGACGCAAGCACCCTTATCAAGACTGCATTCAGATCGACACGGGCAATATTTTGTTTATTTGCGGTGGGGCGTTTGTTGGGCTAGATAAGTCTATCGAACAACGCATCGGCAAGCGATCGATGGGCTTTGTTCAAGGCGGCGACAATCAGCCCTCTAAAGACAAGCGCACGGCTGATATTCTCAAACATCTCGAACCCGATGATCTGGTGAAGTTTGGCATGATTCCAGAGTTCATCGGACGGATTCCAGTGATGGCCGTCGTTGACCCGCTAGATGAAGACGCACTGGCGGAGATTCTAACTGAGCCTCGCAATGCTCTAGTGAAACAATTTCAAAAGCTGCTGAAGATGGACAACGTGCAGCTTGACTTTAAACAAGACGCAGTGAGAGCGATCGCTCAAGAGGCCTACCGTCGCAAGACTGGAGCCAGAGCGCTTCGCAGCATTGTCGAAGAACTGATGCTAGACGTGATGTATGAGCTACCCTCTCGCAAAGATGTGACTCGCTGCTCGATCACACGGGAGATGGTTGAAAAACGCTCTACTGCCGAGCTTTTAGTGCATCCTTCATCGTTGCCGAAGCCTGAATCAGCTTAAAATTAAGGCTTGAGTTTCGGAGGTCAAATCCTGTTAAAACTCAACCCTTAAAACTCGAAGCTCCACCATGGCATACGCAACGGTCAATCGATTTCAGCACTATTACGAATGGGTGACAGACTCAGGACAACCTCAGCCTACGGGGAAACCGATTATGGTATTCGTCCACGGGTGGGGTGGGTCTTCGCGCTATTGGGAAAGCACAGCTAGAGCGCTTTCTGATACCTTTGATTGCTTACTCTACGACATGCGCGGGTTTGGCCGCTCACGGGTCAATGGTCAAGAAACCCCGCCGCTTGCTCAACCTCCCGCCACCCCAGAAGACCTCAGCTATGAGCTTGAAAGCTATGCGGAAGACTTGGCGAGGCTGCTAGACGCTCTGGGGCTGGGGCAAATCTATCTCAATGCCCACTCAATGGGCGCTTCTGTGGGAACGTTTTTTTTGAACTTGCACGGCGATCGGGTCAAAAAAGCCATTCTCACCTGTAGCGGCATTTTTGAATATGACGAAAAAGCCTTTAATGCGTTCTACAAATTTGGCGGCTATGTGGTCAAATATCGGCCGCGTTGGCTTTATAAGCTGCCGTTTATGGATCGGCTATTTATGCAGCGGTTTTTGCACCGTCCTCTATCGGGTGAAATCAGTCGCGCTTTTCTAGATGACTTTCTGATGGCAGACTATGATGCAGCGTTAGGAACGATCTTCACTTGCGTCAGCAAAAAGGCGGCAGAAGTCATGCCTGATGAATTTGCTCGACTCAACGTGCCCACTCTTTTGGTCTCTGGAGAGCATGACGTGATCATTCCGGCAGCGCTAGGTCGCCATGCGGCCGAACTGAATGACAGGATTGAATATTTTTTGATGCCGAATACGGCGCACTTTCCTATGTTAGAAGATACCCCAACCTATCTTCATAAGGTGCGAGAGTTCTTAGGGGTAACCCACTCTGCCCAAGTTAGAGAACTTTAACGGATTTGCGAAACGCCGAGGAGGATCGGACTCTGTGGGCAGCCACGCCAGAAATTGATAGATCGAGGGACTCCCAAACTCCAGGATGGTGCCGAACTTCCTGAAAAGCCGCTTGGGTCAGCAAAATCTCACCTCGGCGGGCTAGGTCTTCACCAAGTTTACAGGCCAGATTCATCTCGCTTCCATAGAGGTCGTTGTCTCCGACCATTAGCACCTCCATAGCCAATGCCAACATGAATATCTTGATCGTCTGGCAAGCCAGTGTTGACCGCCGCGAGGTCTTCTAAGATCGAGAAAGACGCAGCGATCGCTGACATCACATTGGGAAACACCGCAAATAAGTTATCGGCTTCTTGCTTAATCACTCGGCCTTCAAACTGAAGCACGATCGGCTCACTGATCACCCTCATGCGGCGAATCATGCCTAAAAAATGCAGGATGCCGTGGCGCAGCGTCAGCCGTGAAAAGCCTGACATATCCAGAACAAAAATGGCTTGAGTGCAGCTAAACAAGTCTTGGATTTGCTGATCGATCGCTGCCGTTTGGTCAGGGTAATCATTGCGAGCTTGTAGCAACCACTCAAACTCTGTCCGGGTGTTTTTTCTTAAAACCATAAAATTTCAAAACAAAATAAGCTACTCTCAGAGTTCCTCGTGTTTGATAGATTGCACCAGCCGCGATCGCCACTCGCCCACCACTTTTTGCAAGGGCAACGGCAGCCATCGATCATAGTGTGGGTAGATCGGCAACCGGGGCACCACCTCCCACCCAGACTGTTTAAGTGTGGACGTTAACTGATCCACCCGCGGGTGGGGATAATCAGGATTCACCTCATCGTGAGGACTAATTCCGCCTAAGTCATTGGCTCCAGCCCTCAAACACTCGATTAACATCTCTGATTGCAGAAGATTAGGAGGAATTTGTAGGGCGATCGTCTCTGGCAAAATTTGGCGGGCCCCTTTAATCATCTCTAGCAAGTCCTTTGATTCAAAGGCAGATTCTCCCCAGGCTTCTGTCTGCCCAGGGCTGTAGGGCTGCAAAATCACTTCCTGAATATTGCCCCAGCGTTCTTGAAAGTGGGCGATCGCGGCTAGCGTTTCCCAGCGATCGCTTTCTGTTTCTCCAATGCCCAACAGCAGCCCGGTCGTAAACGGAATTTGTAACGCCCCTGCCCAGGCTAGCTGCTGCGATCTCACCTCCGGCAATTTACTGGGTGCATATCGATGAACGGTTTTGAGAAGCTCTGGCGTGAGTTGCTCTAGCATCAGCCCCATTGAGACATTGACTTCCTTCAGCTTTTTCATCTCCGCAAAGCTGAGAGGCCCCGCATTGGTGTGAGGCAAAAATCCCATCGTTAGCGCCAGTTCACAAAGATTATAAATATGCTGCACCCAGTCCGATCGTCGAGCGCTTTGAGGATGAACTTCCCCACTCAAGACCAGAATTTCGATCACTCCTTGATTTTTTAGACGATGTAGAACCCTTTCTGCCTCAGCCAGCGTTAACCAGGGACTCGTACCCGGATCGGCTCGAAAGTTGCAGTAAGCACATCGGTTAAAGCACTCATAGGTGGGAACCAGGGTATAAGCGGGGCTATATGTCACGATCGGTGAAAAAAATCCCATTGACCTTGCCAGTTGACGGGTTAAAAAGTCGAAACTCTAGACCCAAGACCCTAAGAGTCTAAAATCTAGAGTCTTCTTTAATCTCTAGCATGGTTGATCGAGAATGGGTGACCTAAGCCAGTCAACTGAATTTAGTTGGAATACCAAATTTTTTCCTGCCCGACTACGCTTCGGCGCTTGGCATAGACGTTTTTCACATGAGTCTTGACAGTATTAAGACTAATCTGCAAAATCTCTGCAATTTCCTGGTAGGTATATTCCTGGCGCAACAGCATCCAGATTTCGGCTTCTCGATCGGTCAAGTCATATTTTTGACGATCGATCCACAGATTTTCCTTCAGCGTCTCATAACAATCCTCTAGCAAAACTAGAATGTGTGGCTCATTGTTTTTCAAGCCAGGTCGGGGGGTGTTAGTAGACAACCAACTAGCCCGTAAGCGAACGCTGCGTCCCTGAAGCCCCTGATACTCCGCAATCAGAAACTTGTGCTGCGGCTCTGCTTTGAGCAACCGCCGACAGACCTCGGCAACTACGTCTAAAAGACTGGCACTCTGCCCTTCTTCTGAGTTTAGCTGCTGACAAAGCCGCTTCGCTTTTGAGTTGGTGTAGATGGGTCGTACAGTTTGACTAACGACGATCACGCCTTCTGGCATTGACTCGACCAAATGACTCCAAAGCTCATCTGACTCAAGGCTTTCTAGAGGCATATCTGCTTCTAAATGCTTTGTGTCAGGAGGCGTTGGGCATTGAGCAGAGACCACACGAGAAGTCGTGTCTTCTAGGTCTCGCTTAGACAATTGAAATTTCGATCGAGCGCGAACTGATAGCTGAAGCTGTGGGGGCACTGCAAACAAACGGGCTGTCATGGGGCAAAATCCTCAGGCACTGGAGATATATTGCTACCTGTGATTCTGAACACGCAATGAGCAGGCTGCAAGGCTGTCTAAGATAGTGAAGAGACTCTCAACAATCTGAAAGAAGGTGAAACAACCTGAAGTAGTATGAAGTTTTCGAGGTTTTCCATCTAGAGGAAATAATATGACTCTAGGACGACTGTCCCAGACGCGCAGTTAACCGTGAGCAATGGTCAGTTAAACCCAAAGCTCAGTGGTGACCGCCAAATCTGTGACTCAACATTTGTGAAAGTTTAATAGTTCCAACCTAGACTAGTAAGTGCCTGTCACAACAGCACCCAGCCTACTCTCTCGGCAGTTTGACTGAATTTTTTGGTGAAACAAATTCTTAAGACCGATCGATTCGCGCAAAGCTAATAAGCAGCCTATGCACCGGATTATCGATTGACTAGTTTGTAAACGCTTCACCCGATCGGGTCTTTTTCCAAATCCACTCTCATAGAATGGGTCTGCCCCATGAACCCCAGTTTCCTAGATAAATTATTCCCGCTCGATCGCCAAAAGCTCTATGCTTCCATGCTTCAAAAACGAGGCGGGTTAACTCGTCGTCGAGCAGAGTGTTTTGTCAGACTTTGGGCTTATTTGCTGCTTAAAAAACAAGAAGAGCTAGCAGGAATCTTGCCGCAGCCCCTCATGAGTCTAGAACCGCCCGAAGGCTCGATCGCCTGCACTCACCGAGAGGCAGCAGAATTGTTTTATGGAGATCAAGAACGGGGCAGCGATCGGGCCGCTGGCATGATGATCGATCGCCTAGCTGCCCTAGGTCTGTTAGAGAAGCAATACGACGGCCAGACGCTGTGTTTGCAAGTGCGGTCTTTACCTGAACTGACCCTGCTTCAAATTGAAGAGCCAGTAGAGTTGTTCATGGACGATTTTAACCCTCGCACCGATGCCATTCCGGTTGCTTATCTCTATGCCCGTAGCTATGCCGAACTGATTCGAGACGGATCGGTGATTGCCAAAATCGCCAGAGTCTTGAGAGCTTGGGCCCAAGACTATCCAGCAGGGATGCGGGTCATTCGGCGAACAGACAACCTGAATGTGGCTGGCGTGATGATTCTGTTTCCCGTCAGCAGTGAGTCAGAGTTTAATTTCTTCCAACCGCCCAGCAAAAGTTTTTATCTCACCTCTGACAACCCGGTAGACCCTTTTAAAATGGCAGCCCTAAAAGATGAGAACTGCACCTCGGTTTACATCCGCGCCTGGATTATCGACCCTCCCTTTTTTAATCCTGCAACTCTCTATCAGCTTTTAGAAGACACGCAAGAAACCTTAAAGCGGATGCAGTCTGACTTTCCTCAGCTTTGCGACCTCTACTCGCTCGTGCTTCACCCAATTCACGAAGAACTGAGACGGGTGCTGGGGTTTGAGCGCATCTACCAAGACACTCAGCGCTCTTATTCTTGGGTTTATCTAGCCGCCGATCGGTTTGTCAACCTGGATATTAAACAAGCTCTAACCAATCTCAAACTTTAGTCAACTTTTATAAACAGCCTGACAGAGACTTCATCTTCTTCTCAGAAAGTCCGATCTCAGACCCCAGAGATCAGGCTTTGTTACGGTTAATTCACACAATACGAGAGCAATCTTAATTTGCTGCTTTACAAAAAGAAATAATTGCTTTATTGTAGAGAGGTAGGTCGGGAAACCGCCCTGCCACCCATACATTCCAAAGCACTCATTATTACCATGACAACTACGATTCAAAGACGCGAAAGCGCCAACCTCTGGGAGCAGTTTTGCTCTTGGGTCACCAGCACCGACAACCGCCTGTATGTAGGCTGGTTCGGGGTTCTGATGATTCCCACCCTACTTTCTGCGACCATCTGCTTCATCATCGCGTTCATCGCAGCGCCTCCTGTAGACATCGACGGCATCCGCGAGCCAGTAGCCGGTTCCTTAATGTACGGCAACAACATCATCTCCGGTGCTGTGGTTCCGTCCTCTAACGCCATTGGCTTACACTTCTACCCGATTTGGGAAGCCGCATCCTTAGACGAGTGGCTGTACAACGGCGGACCTTACCAACTCGTGGTTCTGCACTTCCTACTCGGCATCTTCTGCTACATGGGACGTGAGTGGGAACTCTCCTACCGACTCGGGATGCGTCCGTGGATCTGCGTCGCTTACTCCGCACCTGTGGCGGCTGCAACGGCGGTCTTTTTGATCTACCCGATCGGACAAGGGTCTTTCTCGGACGGCATGCCCCTCGGCATCAGTGGCACGTTCAACTTCATGTTAGTGTTTCAAGCCGAGCACAACATCTTGATGCACCCCTTCCACATGTTGGGAGTCGCTGGAGTCTTCGGTGGTAGCTTATTCAGTGCCATGCACGGTTCATTGGTGACCTCCTCGCTAGTGAGAGAGACGACCGAGAACGAATCGCAGAATGCAGGCTACAAGTTTGGGCAAGAGGAAGAGACCTACAACATCGTGGCAGCGCACGGCTACTTCGGTCGGTTGATCTTCCAATACGCCTCGTTCAACAACTCACGTTCCCTGCACTTCCTCCTCGGCGCATGGCCAGTCGTAGGCATCTGGTTCACGGCACTGGGCGTGAGCACGATGGCATTCAACCTGAACGGGTTCAACTTCAACCAGAGCATCATCGACTCTCAGGGTCGAGTGGTGAGCACCTGGGCGGATGTGATCAACCGTGCCAACTTGGGGATGGAAGTGATGCACGAGCGGAACGCTCACAACTTCCCTCTAGATTTGGCATCGGGAGATGCTGCACCTGTCGCACTCTCTGCGCCTTCCATCCACGGATAATCTCAGCTTCGGTTGAGTGAGTCTGAATCAAAAAAGCCCTCCACATCACGTGGAGGGCTTTTTGCTGGAACGTGTCAGGACTTAGTTCGACGATCGTTCTCCAGCTTTCAATAAATGAGTTATTCACACAGAGTTCTATGCTGGTGGAACATTTTGATATTAGTTGAGTCTCCCTTCAGAGGAGAAAGATTTGACTTGCGTCGCTAATCTGTGGTCAAGGATTGTGACTTGATTCAACCGTCTCCTTTTCACTAGCTGAGTTTAAAATGAACGTCTTACTTTTGTATCCGCTCTTTCCTAAAAGTTTTTGGTCGTTTGAGAAAACGCTGGCATTGCTAGACCGGAAAGCAATGTTGCCACCTTTAGGGTTGGTCACAGTGGCCGCGATGTTGCCGCAGGCGTGGGAGTTTAAGTTAGTCGATCGCAACGTGCGTGCTGTTACAGAAGATGAATGGGCTTGGGCAGATTTAGTCATCCTATCTGCCATGATTGTGCAGAAAGAGGATTTACTCGACCAGATTCAAGAGGCAAAGCGCCGCCACAAGCAGGTTGCTGTGGGTGGGCCTTACCCCACTGCCCTACCAGACGATGCAAAGTTAGCAGGTGCCGACTACCTAATTTTAGATGAGGGAGAAATCACGCTGCCCCTGTTTATTGAAGCAATTTCACGGGGCGATCGCTCTGGCATTTTTCGATCGGACGGCGTTAAACCGGATGTCACCCAAACGCCAGTTCCCCGATTTGATCTACTCGAATTTGATGCTTACGCTGAGATGTCAGTTCAGTTCTCGCGAGGGTGTCCTTTTCAGTGTGAATTTTGCGACATCATCGTGCTTTATGGTCGCAAACCCAGAACCAAAAACCCTGAACAATTGCTAGCCGAACTCGATCGGCTCTACCAACTTGGTTGGCGACGCAGCATTTTTATGGTGGATGACAACTTCATCGGCAATAAACGCAATGTCAAACTCTTTCTCAAAGACCTTCAGCCTTGGATGATAGACCATCGCTATCCGTTTTCCTTTGCCACCGAAGCCTCTGTCGATCTGGCCCAAGATCAAGAACTGATGGATTTAATGGTGCTCTGCAATTTTGGTGCCGTTTTTTTAGGAATTGAAACCCCCGATGAAGAAAGCCTGGCACTGACTCAAAAATATCAGAACACACGCGATTCACTGAGTGAAGCCGTGCATACCATTACGCGCACAGGGCTACGAGTTATGGCAGGGTTCATCATCGGATTTGATGGAGAGAAGCCAGGAGCCGGGGCGCGCATCGTTAAATTTGTCGAAGAAACCTCCATTCCAACAGCGCTGTTTAGTATGTTACAGGCGCTTCCTGATACGGCACTTTGGCATCGACTTGAAAAAGAAGGTCGGTTACGCAGCAAATCTGCCAACATCAATCAGACTACTCTGATGAATTTTGTGCCAACACGGCCGTTAGAAGGCATTGCTCAAGAGTATGTTGAAGCATTTTGGCAACTATATGACCCGAAACGGTTTCTCGATCGCGCCTATCGTCACTATCGTCTTCTAGGAGAAGCAACCTACCCCAACAAGGGCAAAGCGACTCGCAAGAATGTGAATTGGATTATGATCCGGGCCCTCCTCACGATTTGCTGGCGACAGGGCATTGTTCGCGAAACTCGCTGGCAATTTTGGCGTAACCTGGCAAGCATGTATCGTCATAACCCCGGCGGCGTAAGCAGCTATCTGGCTGTCTGTGCCCAAATCGAGCACTTCTTAGAATATCGCCAAATTGTTAGTGATGAGATTGGCGTGCAGGTAGACGAATTTCTCCAAGGAGAGACTGAGTTTCGACAGCAAGACGTGAAGGCAGTTGCCTAAAAGCACCATCAGTTCTGTGATGCTCATGGCTTCAGCCTCCTAAGTCTCCCAGTTTTAGAGGACTTTGAGCTTCAGATTCTTCTCAGGACTAGGGAACGTTCTCCTATAGGCAACCGCCGCAGGAAATTTCATCAAACGCACACGAAAACAAGGTTGCTCACCATGAGCCATGAGGAGCCTTGAAGAGACAATGTAGTTGATTCGGGTCACCAAGGCTCAGATCCCAGACTCGACAGCTAGCCTCTGTCGGTGGTGCCACAGCGATTCAAATCTTGAAGGGCTTGCTCTAAGTCGGCAGTCAACTCCTTTGCCGCCAGTTTAGAAGACTTAGCATTGTAGTCGGCAAGCTTGAGCGGCGCACCGATGCAAATTCTGACTTTTGAGCGCCACGGAACTGAGGGGCAGCTATAGGAGATGTCAATGGGGACGATTTGCACACCTAGACCCGCTTGACCTGCCTGTGATTGCAGAGCTAGACGCGCTAAACCCGGTTGCAGTCGGTTGAGCTTGCAGGAGCGATTTCCCCGCAAGTCTCCCCCCTCTGGAAAGATCACCAACACCTCTCCGTTTTGCAGCAACTCAACGCTGTGACGAAGACTGGCGATCGCCGGATGTTTTGTGTCGATCGCAAACCCGCCTAACCGCCTGATGAACCAGCCCTGAAGTCCCCTCAGTTCATCTACTGTCACCATAAATCGCAATGCCCGTCCTGTCAGGTCTTGACCTGCAGCATAAGGCACCATAAAAGCATCCCACCTAGAACGATGAGTAGGCGCTAAAATCACGGCACCTTGCTCTGGAAGGTGTTCTCGACCTACGACTTCAATGCGCCGAAAATAAAATGGCAGCAGCCCATAGCGCCCCAGTGGATAGACTAGAGAAGCCAACCAAGGCGAGAGACGAGAACTCGTAGCATTAGCCTTTGCCGTCATTGGGGAAGGGGAAGCGCTTCTATCAGATTTTTTATTCTGCTTAATTATCAAGGGATTTTCATCGATCTGACAGTTTGTTAATAAAGCAATGTCAGCATTTTTGAGACGCGAGGGAACGCGATCGCAGTCGGATTCTGGCGGAGTCATGGGATTGAGCGAGATCATGAGCGCAATAGGAAACAAGTAGAGGCTTCGTAGAGCGGGTAGACGTACCCTTTGTTGATAACGTAATGGGTTTTGCAGTCGTTGAGTTTTTTAAAAGGACACTTCCACGGCTGTCTGTTTTGTTGGTAGACGCTGACCTCGCCAGAAGTTTGGGTGGGGTTGACAGACTTCGGTTCCATCTGCTAATTTAACTAAAGTGTGAAATACGCCCCCATCGTCTAGAGGCCTAGGACACCTCCCTTTCACGGAGGCGACGGGGATTCGAATTCCCCTGGGGGTATGTAGCAAAACGTAAGAAGGGCAAGACTTTTATCGGTCTTGCCCTTCTTCTTTTTTTGATGGTTTCTTCCTCGACGGCGGCCGCGGGCGATCGTCTCGACTCAATATCGACTCGTAAGCGCGCTGATGAATCGTGACGTTGATCCATCGGTGATAGACGCGCTCATGCACTTCGCGGCTATGACCCATCTGCTTTGCAGCTAGACCGATATCTAGCCCATATTCGAGGGTTCTGATTGCCCATCGATGTCGCAGATCGTAGAGATGGAAGGGCAAGCCAAACTCACTAAAATAGGCGGTGGCGCTGTGTCCTACTCGATCGTTGGTTCGGTCTAGCTGGATGTTGGGCAGCCGCACCAAGTGGAGGTCGAATTCATCAAACCATTCAGGATGAAAGGCCCAGACTTGACGGCTCCCGGTCTTGGTTTCGTTCTCAACCCAGAGAACGCGATCGCGCTGCCGTAATTGTTCAAAGTCGAGTCTGAAAGCCTCATGAGGTCTAAGCCCATAGGTGATGAGCATCCCGTAGACCCACTTCCAGTTGGGATTTTTGAGGCGATCGTACCAATCAACAATTAGATCATCACTGGGAACATTGCGGGGTGAAACACTTTTTGCTGAATACTTGCCTCGATAAGGTGACGGGTCGTAGTTGAGTTTCGCGAACCGGGCAAGCTGTCCGGCCACCATGCAGGCGCGGATGCGAGTGCGAGTATTGACCTCGGTTGATACTACTAATTGGTGCAGTAATTTGGCAGTTAAAGGTTTGTCTGACGGGAGTAGTTTGAGCATCTTGTGATACTCGGTTCTCCACGTTGTTTCAGAGCTACCACGCTGGAAGTAATCCTCCTTAAATTTTTCAATCCAGTAGCGGCAGTCACGAGCCATTTATTAAGCGTTCAACTAACAGTAATTCTTAGCGTCTGTTCAGTCGTCAAATTTGACTTAGAGAGATCGGACAGAAATCGGACAGATTTGCGGATTCCGGATCGGACAGAAATCGGACTAGGTATCCGCAAATCCGTCCGATTGTCCGATCGTCCGATCCGCAAAAAATAGCAAGCGTTCAAAGTGTTAGGATTAATCGCCATTCTTTGAGTTCAGAATTGCGCCACTCTCCGATCTGAATTCCGACTAATGCTGATAGCAGGGTTTTAAGATCGTCTGTTTTTAAGCCGTATTTTTTGCCCCAATTAGCGCGTAAACCCTCGACGGAAATCCATCCATCTTGTCCACAGTATTTAGAGCCTGAACCGCTTGCCCATTCCACAAGGGCCCAGCCAATATCGCCACACGATTGCATGACCTCCTGCTGCACTTTTAAGAGGTAGGTTGCTTGTTCTGGTAGTGCCAGTTGTGAGTGTGGAGTTGTGCCCGATGGCGTTCTATCCGCAGGGTTATCGACGGGATACATCGCCTCAAGTTCTCTCATGGTGCTGTTGAACTCGATATCATCGGTTGCGATGTTGAGATGATGCTGTTGCATTATGCGGTGAGCGTATTCGCGCTCTTTCAGGGATTCAATCAAGTCGCGGCGCTTGCCTTCATCTTTCCATCGGGGAAGGACATAAAGCCCGTAGCTGAAGCAGGCGATCGGGATGAGCATCGACAGTAGTTGCAATGGGGCGGGTAGCAGCCGCACAAAACTGACGGCAACGAACCAGGTGACGATGCCTACGCCGATCGACATTCCCCACTGGATGCCGTAGGGCAGTCGTTTTAGAGCAGGATTAACCATCCGATCACGCTCCCTATGATGAAGATTCCGAGTAAGCCGATCGCGAGTGCCAATGAGGTGTCTTGAACCCATCCAAAGTGGTGGTCTAACAGGTTTCCTGCAATCAGTGCAGTTCCGAGTCCAAATAGCAGTAGCAGGAGCGTGACCCATACTCCAACTCCTAGCGGTGCGACGTGTCTAGCCATTAGCCCTAATAAAGAACTAATGGCTAGACCCAACCATGCGTAATTGGTGAGTCTAGCCATTCGTATCATTTAGTTTTCCTCCTGGTGGTTAGTTCCAACGACTGTTAACTTCGGTGTAAAGCGCTTGATATTCACGGACTTTCACTTGGGCTTCATCGCTGGAAGCTCCCAGGCTATAGCCCATGTTGGCGTACTTGGGTGTGAGTCCGTTGAGCACTTTGGCTTTAGAAACGTCTGCCCCTTTCTTAGCGGCGGTGACGGTGGCGACGGCGGTCTGGTAACCCCGGAATGCAGTTTGATCTGAACTGTCTGCCCTCTCGATCGCGGTCAGTGCTTTATAGGCCTGACGATTGGTTTTAGCCTGACGTTGACGAGTTTTGGCTTTGACCCGCAGATCGTCTGCCTCCTTTTTTGCGAAGTTTTTATGACGGTTAACGACCTGCTCAGTGCGAATTTCTGAGCTATCGCCGGGGTTCCAGGGGGTGACGGCATGACTGCCAACGTTCATCACGTCGTTGGGCTTCATGCTGGTGCCGCCATAGTTGTTGGCTGAGATGGTTTTTCCGAGTAATGACATTTGAGTTTCTCCTTATTTGCAGAACAGAACGCAGTTGGTAGGGACGACGACTTGCTTTTCGACGATGACGGGCTTATCGATCGTCATCACTTTTGTCTCTTGCCGGAAGGCACCCGCGACCAGGGCGACGGCGGCGGCGATCGCCATTGCCGCCGCGCCCGTGGCAAGCCAGACTAGATTTTCGCGATCAGTTTTCAACTGCTCAATGAGGGATAGGGGCACTAGCTGATAGTCGATGCCCTGCTGCTTGATGATTGGATAGAGATTGTTGGGGGGTGACTCCCACCGAGGCACGGGTCTAAGTTTGGTGATTTGGGTCATAATTTTGAGTGAGATGTTTTAGACAAAAAAGGGCGATCGCTTCCGGCTAGTGGAGGCGATCGCCCTTTTTTAATCAATGTCAACGATTGAGTAGACAATGTAAGTCTCCATAGGTGGTTTAAGTCTTCTGTGGAGCATCCAGGGAGAGTTACAGCTCTGCCCTGGTTTTAGAATTCAAACTCTCCTCTCCTAAATGTGATCGTTACAAGCGCTGAAGTGTGAGCGAGTCATACTTCAGCGCTTTTATCTATAAGTGAAAGCAGTTCTTCTCGGTCTGGGACTTTGAAACCTAGTAGTTTCAGTACCTCATCAACAGGTGTATCTGTAAGGGCAGCAAGTTTGAGAACGAAATCAATCTTGTCTGGTGGTCGTCCTTCGTTTTCATACCTTTGCCACATACGGGTAGTAATGCCCATAGCCTTTGCTATCTGCATTCTGTTGAGTCCAGCTTTTTCCCTTAAAGCTTTCAAAGCTGCATTGCCTCGAATTGGATTATCTTCGTTCATATTACCAGACATTTTTGTCCGATAGACATTTTTGTCTGGTAAACTTTGACAAGACATAAATGTCTACCGCTAAACAACAAACAGCACGAAGTGACCGTGTGTATCAGCACACGTTGCCTAGAACGTTGTTTAGAGGTACGCAGCAGCTATCTATGGAAATCCCCATCTCTAGAGCTAGCCGCACTGCCCCCCAATAATCGCTCAAACCGTTGCCCCTTGATCAATTCAGCCATTTTTAGGAGTGTCAAATGACCCAGCAAGACTGGAAAGCCAGACAAGAAGATCTGCTAGACCTCAATGACCCAGAGGCGATAGAAGAAGAGGTTCTAGCCAGGTTTAAAGAACTTCCTCTAGATAGACAGATAGCCGTCTTGTCTAAACTCAGCGATTTCCTGCCATACGACGACCCTGAGGACGATGGATGGCTCGTCCCTAAACATCTACAAGACTGACCACAAAAAAGCGATCGCACTCCCCAGACGGCAGCGCGATCGCAACTTGATTAATTACCTAGAGGTTACTTTATGACACCGCTAATGCAGCTAATCCCCTCCCTTGACCAGACTCAAAAGATTCAACTGATCAGCGCACTATCAGATCGAATGCTCTACCCACAGGCTAATCGAGGCTTTAGGTACTACGAGCTAGACGGCATCTTAGAAGCTGAACCAGACTTTGAATCCCTCACGATCGACGATGCCAAGGGGTTGATTAGAGCGATCGCCAATCACATTTAAGCAGCAAAAAGCCCGACCAACGCTTACGAGGCAACAAGGTCAGGCTTTTTCTCGTGTATTCACGAAACCCAGTAAACAACGTTTACAGGGAACTTTTGACAGCAAATACACCTAAAAAAGTGAGATAGCCAAATGGTATCAGAATTCAAGAAAGAAAAAAACCACTGGGCCGAAATCGAATTCGAGATGCAGCGACGGTTTGAAGAGGACATCCTCTCTGCTGGCATAGAACTGACGATGGACGCTCAAAGAGCAAAGGTCAAACTAGCTCGAATCGCCAAACAAAATGAGGTTCCCCTTGAACTCGTCGATCAAATTGCTCAAGACCTCCTAGCGCCCCATGGCATTGACCTTGAGGAGGTCGAATTTAGCAAAATGGTTGAGCAGATCAAGAAAGTAGAATCTCTTCTTGATGAAGGTGTGAGGGACTTCAAGCTCGAAAAACTTTCCAAGCGCTTCAAAATCTCCAAAAACTCCATGATGAACTGCTACTACAAAGCACTCATCAACCAGACTCCGTTTATTGACTATGGCGTTGAAGATCTAGGGAAACTCTGCCAGTCCGTCAAAGATTGGGTCGTCAGTGGCTGGATTCCGCAAGGCATCGTGCTCTTACTTCACGCGATGGGCGGCGCGGGCAAATCATTGATGCTCTACGAACTGATTGAGTGCATCGCCAAAGGGCAACCCTGGAACGGCTACCCCGTGGCTCAGGGTCGAGTCTTAGTCATGCAGTCTGACGAACCCGTCGTCGTGACCAGCGAGAGAATGCAGATCCGCCAACTCACCAATGATCACCCCGTCCGCGTCGTTCCCGGCTGGCAAATTGAAAACATGGCTCGGCTTGAGGCTTACCTTAAGTCCTACAAAGAAGCAGGTGATCCGGTTAGGTTCTGCATGATCGACTCGGTGACCTCCGTTAACCGAAACACGCTGATCAGTGAGAACGATACCGAGTATGCCCGCTTCATGCTCAAGCTGAATGACTTGGGCGATCGCTACGGCTGCACCTTTGCCGTGATTCACCACTCCAACTCAGAAGGGGAGTCACGCGGCACCAAAGCCCTCTACAACTCAGCCTCTGAGGTGTGGGGTTTAACCGTCGCTGATGAAAGTAGCGGGGAACGAGTGCTGAGAGTTCAGAAAACTCGAATGGGCCGACCACCAGGGCGCTATAAGTTCCAGTTTGATGAAGAGGCGTTTACCTTTGCGTATCTAGGGAAGGAGGGAGATGAGGGACAAGAAGAGACAGCCCACACCGAAAAGCGGATCGAACTTTGGCTAAACGAGGATGAGCATTATGGCTTGCCCTACGAAGTGGAAGAGCTAGCCCATCACCTCCAAATCACAAGAACACGATCAGGAAAGTCGTTAAGGAGATGTGGAACAAAGGTTTGATATCGAGGTGCCCAAAAGGACAGGGCAGCACGATGCTTTACTACGTCGGAACCAAGCGATCGAGTGATCGCCAGATTGACCCGCGATCGCTCGGCGATCACTCGATCGATCACTCGAAAAACAACGCTATACCGCCATCTGAAGGGGTGAGTGATCCGAGCGATCGCCAAAATGAAAAAATTTCACTGTTGAGAAACCCCGAAAATGGCGATCGACCGATCATTAACCCCCTCACCCCCGCATTAAATAAGGAAAAACCTAATGATCGACCTAATGATCGCCTAATGATCGCCCCCCCTCCAATTGACAATGGCGATCATTCGATTGCGCCTGGTGACATCATCATCGCTAACACCTCAGCTACATGGTTTCGTGCCGGAAGTGACAAGCCACCATCCAAGGAATTACCGGGAAGTAAGAAAGATGCAAGCTCAATTCCTATCAAATTTGTAGGGGAAGTCTTCTTTGATGAGTTGCGTCAACCTAGCAGGGTGCTGGAGATCAAGGGCGATCGCATTCGAGTGCGAAACCAGGTGACGGGTCGAAATAGCGTGTTTGCGATAAATGACGTACAGATTTATCACAAAGCCGACTTGCAGAGTTGAAACGGCGATCGTCTGGGGAGGGTGCTCGCCCCGTTGGGATAAATAGCAAAGTCCCCCTCAGTTAGCTCTGAGAGGGACTGAATCCGGTTTGTCCTAACCTACGCGCTATTCTTCCCATGAAACTAGATCCGCCGACAGCGTTGGCGATCATCTTATCGGTGATCGGCTCGATTTTCTTGATGTTCTTCCTGATCAACGAGGCTTACGATAGAGGCGCACGAAACCCTCAGCCTAGACAACGCAAGCGACGTGCGCCAAAACCTCGAACCCGCGAACTCGACTTTGGCATCATCCCAGTGCCGATCGAGATCATCGCTTTGACTCACAACAAAGAGACGGCTTATCGACTCTATGACAACCTGAGAGCGGGCTACCCTCACCAGTCAGATGCGTGGATTTGGGACAAGATCAAATGGGATATTATTCGCGATCGGCGTTGATCAAGGAACGGAAATGTTCAAATCCCTGTGGTTTAACCTGGTCGCCACTAAAGACCGTGACAGACAAATTTTACTTGCCTTGCTTGATTGCCCGATGACGGCTCCAATGCTGCAAAAGCAGCTAGGCTATGAAATTTTCACCACGACGATGTGGAGACTAGAGAGAAAGGGATTTGTTGTCGCTTACTGGGATGAGGTGCGTTTACATAAGCGTGGCGGAATGAGACAGAGATTTTATAGATTCGCTGGAAATCCCTCTTGAACCGTTGCAGTTGCCGCAGAAGTCCAACGAGAGAATCAGCTTTCCGGTGATCGACTGTCACGGGAGAATCACACTTTCAGGGTTTGTAGTTTCGTGCTACAAGCCCTTTTTAGTCCGTTTTTAGTCCACTGGATGTAGTACGCGGACTCAGGTAATACAGATGAGTCTCGGTATGGGAACGCTGTAGAGGTCACATTTACTACCTCTTCCTATGACTGTCATTAACCTAGCTACGGATATCCCCAACTCGATCGTCACGCTTGAGCAGCTTCACGCCTGGAGCGGACTGACCCTTGATCGCATCAATCCCTCTCTGGCTGTGTTAGAGGCTGAAAACCTAGCCCAGTTTGTGATGCAAACCGGAATTTTTAGCGCCGCCGACAATTCCAACCGTCTGCTGATTCGCTCCTCATTTGCCGTTGACCCTAACTTCATCAGCGATCGCACCAAGAAGCTCTGGATGTTTGCAAAAGAATTCTCTAACGTCGCTATCCCAACCGCCTTCAAAGAGAACTAATGGTATCCCCCAAAGATCTCGAAATTTTATCGGCCCGGGCGCAGCTTGAGAGGACTCTCTACAAACCTGCTGCAAACGAAGGCAACGGCTACTTTAAGCCCAAATATCCACCGCCACCGCCACTCGTCGCACCTAAAGCCGTCAATGACAACGGGGTTTTGCGTGAGTTTCGACTCAACCAGGGCTTCAACACCGCTCGACCGCTTCAAAACAACCCCAACATCGATCGCTCTCTAATACCGGGTCAGAAAATCTCACCGGGCGGCGGCGGTGCCAATCCCTTAGCACCCCGCAGTCCGAACTTTTTCGAGCGGGGCATTAACCGCCTAGTGGGAGATGGCCCGGCTACTCAGTTGGGCAACCGTAACCCAATATCTGCGCCCCCGATCGCCGGGCCGCTCTCTTCTCGCATTGCGAGAAATTTGAAGGGAGTTCTTGATCCGCGTGCGCTAGGGCCGGGATTGCTCAATCCGATTGTGGGCGATCAAATTAATCAGTTTCACGAGCAGGGTAGAAAAAACCTAGAGGAACTCTTAAAGACTGCTGGTTTTCCCCCGAACTGGGCTAATGGTATTTCTAGATATGCCGATACGCTGAATAAAATTGGTCACGGTGGCGAGTATTCCCCTGAGCATCAAGCCCTCAACCCGACCCTAGCCCAGAAAGCTCTCGACTTCGGGAAATGGGCCGCTGAAAAGGCCGGATATGGGGATGCCATGCGGAAAGCTGAGAAGCAGACCAGAGATATGGGTATCCCTGATTGGTTGAATCCGTTTAAGCGGTTCGAGCCTGATCATCAAGACAACCCCTCAGACGGCAAACCAAACGCTGAATCAAAAGCCTGGTTTCCAGTCGAGACTCTAATCAAATTTTATTCCCCGAACAACAGGACGTATTTGACCTTGCAAGTTCTGGGATACGACATCACGCAAGGCCCAAGGAGAGACAACTCTCTCAATCAGGTTTTTTTAAGAGAGGGAACCGATACCTATTCAATTCGCTGGAGTTTTTTCAAGTCGATTACACCTCTGGAGGTCTCGCATGGTGCCGCGTTAATTGAGCCGTGGACACTTGAAATTATTGGGCCAGCGCCAGGGCGAACCCCTCCCAATCCCTCCGATCCTGAGTTGCCACCAGGCGTTGATCTGCCTCCCCCCATGAGGTTGTTTGGCCCGGATGACTTCTTGCCACCTCATCAACCGTCCCCCACGATCGCTCCCACTCCATTTCTAGATCCACCCCCCTTCGACCCGTTGAAGGAAGAAAAGAAGGAGCGAGACGCAAATCCAACCGCACCAATTTTTCCCGCGTTCAACCCGACCGAAACGCCGAAACTGCCAACCATCCCAGACCTTAGCCCCACGCCTCCTTCCTTTCAGCCAACAACGCCTCAAACTCCTGAGCAACGGTTGAACGATCGGGGCATCTTCCCCGCAAGAAAGGCAGATGTCACTGCAACGATTTCGGGTAGTCCGCTATCTCCTGACAAGCAAATCGGTGGCGACCCGGTTCGCCTTCACCCGCTCAACCCCACGCCTCCCAAGACAAAACCTAAAACAGATCCCCTAGAAGAATATAAAGACTCTCTTGCGCCGCTAGCGCCGCTAGCACTTATTCCGCCACTGATCTTCACCAGACCGACCGGGCCCAAGGGCACGATCGACCCACAGACCGCAGATGACATCACTAAGAGTAAGGAGCCACCCAAACCCCCGATCGGCACTAAACCTAAATGCCAGAACGGTTGTATGGCTGGTTTGGAGGACGGACAGCAATCGATTCTCGACAAGTTGGGCAAAGTTGCTGACGCTGGGTTAAACGTGGCAGATCTAGCTCTGTTGAACACCATCAATACCAAGTTAGGTAATCAAGTTCCCGGCGGCATTTCTGGGTTTTTGGGCAAGTTCAGCGAGTGGTTCCACTTGGATCGATTGTTGAATGTGATGACGTTCATTGTCACAGTACAAAACGCCTATTTCTTATGCGACAGCCTCAAAGTTGTAACGCTGCAAATGGTGGCCGATGGATTGAGTGTGATTGGCATTAAAGACAAGGATGGTGATCCGGTTCAACTCAACAAAATTATCGATAAACAAATCGACGATTTACTTAAGTCGATATTGGGAACGGAATCGCTGGAAGGAATGAAGAAAGAATGGAAGGCACTGAATCGAATTTATCAAGCAGGTGCCAACATTATTTATTCGGTTCAGAATATCGGATGGTCTATTTTAAGTTCGCTCGAAATCATTGGAAGTTGGAACGCTAAAATCGGAAACGCGCTTAAAAAATATGGTGTGATTGGTCAGCGTGCGATGGAATGGTTTAACCCAAATCCGAACTTTCACAACAAGTTTTTTACTAACATCAACAATGCCCTCAACATTGTTAACAATATCGATTTTGTTGCCCAATCGATATTGAACGGTAGACAGGCTGTAGATGAAATAACAAAGCAATCAGCAGAACTTAGTAAAGACCTTGCTGAAGCCACTAACCCCAACAAGCCACCGGAACACAAGGCAACTGCAAAGGCAGAAGCAGACGCAAAAGCCCACAGTTCCTCACCTACTCCCAGCGAAGAACACATAAGGAACTTGTAATGCCATTACCTGATGATTTTTCACCGTGGCAACACCTCCACGAGATGCTGACGGGTGCCCACAATCGCAACGTAGTACAAACGTTTTTAGATGTTCCGTCCGACGACTTAGCAAATCCCTTAAGTGGGATGAAAGTGGCCTGTTTGATGGACACAGACGACACCGTAGATATGACCTTATTACGGTTGATGTTGTTCTACTTCGTATTTGAGGGTAAGTTACCAACTCCGGTCTATGCGTTGCCCGTTGCAGACTACCAGGGTGAAGTTAAATTTCGTCCTCAAGTTCACCTGATTTTTCAGGAGGTTTATCAACCCCAACTAGAGGCGGAAGGATACGCCCCTATTCACTCATCGATCGGGTTCCGATTGATCAATGAAACCTCAACAACGATGACCCCTGGTAAAGCTCAATCACTCGCACTCAAAATAAAAGAATTATTTGGAGCCGCCCACGGTTTCAAGTGGGAGAGAGGCACCGTCAAGGTGACCTATCTCGACAAAGAGCACGGCTATGATTTCCGCTTGCTCGTTCTGAACGAGGGTCAAGCCGTGCAGGTGATCGAGAAGGTTCTACAAATTCGAGGGCACGCCTTTAACGAACAGCTTCTGACGATTCACACAGCGCGCAAACCATTTCCCACGAGTCCCGGCTCGCAGGAAGTTTATGGCAAGGTTCGCAGGAAACCCCGACAGCGGCCCACAACTCAAGTCCAATTCCGTAAAGCCGAGCTGCACATCAATGGAATAGCAAAGCCCATTTTGCTGGTGGGTCACTACGGACTGGGTAAGCCACTAGTGACCTTTTAGCATAAGGTTCAAAACAAAAGCGCAAGTATACTTCCGTAGCCATCCAAAACACTCTAAAACCGTTGCTAGAAATGATGCAGCAGCAATCTTAATTTTGAGAATCATCGCATGGGCAGACACTATTCACGAATCGCGGGGGCAGCCCGCTACCAGCAGGCACTCACGAACTACGTTGCCTTTATTGAGGGCAAGACGAACCGCCAACCGGGAATTGGCACCGGGAAGAAACGAGATAAGTCTCAAATCCTTTTTGTCAAACCGTTTGGGGCCCCTGCGGCCACATCCGATCTATTCCAGGTGAGTGCGAGTCAAACCGCTTGGGTTGCACACGAAGGCTCCTTTGGTAGCCACGCTCTCGCAACCTTGCCATCTGGTGGGGCTGCTCTGCGGGTTCGCGGCTTTCGACCCGCTCGTGTGGTCATTGTCACCGGACGGCAAGACAACGGCGTGGTCAAAGAATCGCACATCACCAAGCAGAAATATCTCAGCTATGGCGGCACGAGCCGATCGATTCCGTTTGGTAAGGCGGCGGCGGGTGACACCGAGCTGGGCGTTTACGACACGATTCGCGGCTTGCTCGTTCCGACGGGTTCCACCGTCCGAGCTTACCTCTCGCCTGAACGGATCTAGGTTTGTGCTTCGCGCTGCTCAACCGTAGAGCTTTTGTGGTCTGCGGTTGAGAGATTCTTTAACCTCTAATAGAAGCAAGCCATTGTGATCGATCAACTCCTTCCCTTGACCACGTTTGAAATTATCAATCCAGATTTCTCTGAAGCCGATCGACGAGCAGAGATGATCCGCTACGTTGATCGACAGAGAGCGATCGCCGCGTGTCTGGACGGAAAAGAGCATCCAGACGTAGTTTTGGATCTGCTTGAATCTCACTCGATTGATCCACTTGCTTACGTTGAGGGAGTTGAGGAGACGATTGAACTGATTATCTGTCAAGGGTTTCCGGTCGGGCTGCAATGAGTCATCCCGTCTTGCAGCTAGCAAACGCTAGTAACTGGATTCTCTTCTATCGGCAATACTTTCGGGTTCGGTTCTTGGGCCCGACAACCTACGAACCACTGGCACCCATAACGCTACCTGTCCAGAGTGAGCATCGGATTTTAGTCGCTGGCTGCACAAGCCAAACGGCTAAGTCAACTTGGTATTTGGGCGGCTGGCTCCGGCCCGTGATCGACACCGGGGCCACAGATTTTGGATTTGCTGAACTTGACCGGGTTCCTATTCCGCTTAATGCCCCTCGACTGGTCATGCTGCCACAAGTGGCAAGCAACTACAAACTGCGGTTTGAGGTGCCCTACTGGCATCAAGAAATCACGCTAACTGTCTATCAGTACATCGGGCCAGATGTCGATAGTACGGAAGTGCTGATCGATTCCCTCCAAGCAGATCTCAGCCGGATTGAGAGCAAAATTGACCACTTAACCTGAGTCCCACAATGCCGTTATTTGATGGAGTTTCTTCAACTAGTTCGACTGTTACCAGAAAGGTGGTCACGATCCGCAAAGAGTTAGTGAAGGCGAAAGCCTCACGAGTGCAACTCATTTCGGGTGATGCCAATCGAATTGGGTTGACTATCCGCAATGACAGCCCGGTTGCGCTCTTTCTAGATGTAGATGCGCGGGTCGCCATTGATGACTGTCTGGTTGAAATTGGGCCGGGTGGCTATTACGAATTCCCGTTTAGTTCGACAACGGAAGTGTGGGGACTCTGGGAGTCAGACGAAGGACAGGCCTCAATTCGCAGTTTTATCGAGAGCTAATTACTTATCTAAGGACAGAACTAGCCATGCCACTATTTCACACGTCAATGGGCGGCGCGATCCAAACTACGAGCGCTACAGGCACGTTAAGCACCGTTGCTTCTGTGGCTGCCTCAACCGTGCTTCTTGCTGCTAACGCTGCCAGAAAGGGGGTGATCATCACCAATCAGAGCACATCGCCTCTCTATCTAGCGCTAGCGGCCACGGCATCTTCATCAGCGTTCACAGCCCGGCTCGATCCGAGTGACTGCTACGAGACACCCTTTAACTACACGGGGGTGATTAGTGGCATCTGGGCAACTGCCAACGGGAACGCGCTGATCACGGAGTTGACCTGATGCCCGTTCGTCATTCCTCTGAGCCAAATTGGGGTAGCCCCGGCGCGATCGGGGCAACGACTCCAAACACGGGGAAATTCACAAATCTGGAGGTGAGTGATCCAAGTTCGTCAACCTTCCCGGTTCGGTTCACGGGCAGTAACCAATACTATGCCCGCGCTGTGATCAGTCACCCCGGTAGCCCTGGGATTGGGTTTTTTCACGGGTCTACATGGGCCTGGAGTTTCTTTAGCGACAGCTATTTACTGGGCAACGGGAATAGTTTTTGCATCACGAATGAGGTTACTGGGAAGATGAATTTTGCCATTGATGGCAATACGGCAAAGGTTCAGGTTTTTGGAGGATTGCGGGTTGATGGGGAGACACCCGCGCTGACGTTTACGTCTCTCCCTAGCCCCGGTGCGGGAAATGTGGCGGTTGCTGGTTTCGTTCAGTTTGGCTCTTGCACGGTGGCTACCGTTCCCGCGCCGTCGGGCAGAGCCGGGGCAACTATTTATGTGTCGGATGAATCGGGTGGGGGCACGTTGGCTTTCAGCGACGGAACCAACTGGAGACGGGTGCACGATCGGGCAATTATTAGCTAGGTAAAAGATGAAAATTACTCGTGAATTGAAGCAAAAGATTTCGTTGATCGCTTTTCAGATTTTGATCGGGCAACTCAATGATTTGGGTGCGCTGGCAGATGTGTTTGAAGCGATCGCAACAGAGGCAAGGAGCCAAAATGGATCAGCCTGATGTGCAAAGCCTGATCAGCCTCAGTACCTTTCTAGCGGGTGCCGGGTCTGCGGCGTTCGGTATGGTGAAGTGGTACGCCAACTCTCAAAAAAAGGCTTATGCCGCAGAGCGAGACTTTAACCATCTCAGGCGCAACCAGGAGCAGATGAAGGAGTCGATCAAGATGTTGTCAGAGGAAGTTGACGAACTAATGGCTGACATGAAAACCTTAACGGCTGTCTTCAATGTCTTGCTGGCAAAGACAGACGAAAGCGTTTCGAGCATTCTCGGCTATGAAAAGAAGCATGGATCGAGTGGTGCGAATGACGACTAATCTCAATATCGCTCTGGTAGAGAGTAACAAAAGGTTTCTGCGGTTGATGATCGGGCAGTTAGAGACCGATGGCTTAGAGATGGCACTGGCTATGGAAGAAGTCGCGACAGAGATCCGGCAACGGAAGGCTAAACAGTGGGCAGAGTCCCCACAGCATTAGACTGGTTTTATCTCTGTTTACAAAATTTGTGATTCGAATTCTCCTGGGGGTATGCAGCAAAATGTAAGAAGGGCAAGACTTTTATCGGTCTTGCCCTTCTTCTTTTTTTGATGGTTTTTTCCTCGACGGCGGCCGCGGGCGATCGTCCGGATGGAGTTGGAGTGATATCATTTACAAATTGATTGCGTATGAGACGCAGACTGTCTTTTAGAATGAACGCTAACGCTAGGGTTGATTAAATAGTGAGTGAGCAAACAAAGCAGCTTGGGTGCGATCGCGCAGATTCAGCCGACTGAGGATGTTGGTGACGTAGTTCTTGACGGTATTTTCTGACAAGAAAAGTGAGTGGGCGATCTCTCGATTGTTGGCCCCAGAGGCGATTAACCTTAAGACTTCCAATTCGCGATGGGTGAGTTGTGCGAGTTCGGGTGGCGGTTCTAGGGGAGGCAGTGAAATGGGGGCAGGTGATAGCGTTTTTTCAAACAGTCCGGGGCCGAATTGAGTGTGTCCTCTATAGACAGACCGAATAGCTAGCGTTAGTTCCTCCGGTTCGGTGTCTTTGAGCAAGTAGCCTTTTGCTCCCAATCGCATCGCCTGGGAAACGTATTCATCATCGTCAAAGGTGGTCAAGACAAGCACTTTTGTGTCGGGGTAGTGTTGGGCGATCGCTGCTGTGGCCGCTACGCCATCCATGACGGGCATTCGGATATCCATTAAGACCAGATCAGGCTGGAGGAGTGGAATCTGGTCGAGGGCGCGCTGCCCATTTTCGGCTTCTCCAATTACCTGCATATCAGCATTTGACTCAAGCATACTCTTGAGTCCTTGACGAATGATATGCTGATCATCGACTAACAAAATCCGAATCATAGTAATTGCTGCGGTAGAGGGAGAGATATCGAAATGCGACAACCTGCGCCAGGCTGAGTCTCGATATGGAACTTGCCTCCTACGGCGGCGGCCCGTTCTTGCATTCCTTGCAGCCCAAACCCTGTGGTGTTTTGAGTCGGGTTGAAGCCATTGCCATTGTCTACGATCGTCAGATGAATCATGCCAGGCTGTTGCTGTATTTCAACGGTGACCGCTTTCGCGTGAGCGTGTTTAGAGATATTGGTGAGGGATTCTTGAACAATGCGGTAGAGTGTGGTGTTGATTTCTGTGGTCAACGACTGCGATCGGGGGAGGTGGCTCGAAACTACCATGCCAGTAGTGCGTTGAAAATCGCTGAGAAGCTTGTGAATGGCAGCTTCGAGAGACTGCCCTTTGAGGGGATTTGATCTCAAGACAGACACAGATTTTCGGACTTCGAGCAAGGCATCGGCTCCGAGTTGCTTGGCTTGTTTTAAAGACATTAGCGCCGTCTCTTCTTCCGATTTCCAAAACAGTAGGGCATTGTTGATCTGAATAGTCTGGGCGGCGAGAGTATGCCCCAACCCATCGTGGATTTCGCGGGCGATCCAATTACGTTCTTGCAGGGTGGCTTGATCTTCGATTCGCAGAGCATATTGACGCAACTGAGCATGAGTGGTTTCTAGCTCTTGGTGAGCAATTTCTAACTGCTCTCGGCTTTGGCACTCAGACAACAGAGCATTGATCAACAATAGGGCGAATATGAGTGTCAGACTAGACAACAAAATATTAGTCCATCGCCAGTCTGGGATCATTGTTGGTATCTTTGCAACCACAAGGGGTCTGGCTAACAATAGGGTTGCATAGGTCAAGAGTGATAATCCTAGAACAATCAATTGCCCCAATTGTTGAAAAATTAGGCAACTCCGCATGACTAGAACTAAACACAGCAGAAAGACAGAGCGATTGAAGATTCCGTCTGGAATGGCGGGCAGGAGGATCAATCCGAATTCTAAAGCGGTGTAAGGTAGTTGGATGCGAGGCTTTCCGATCGGGAGCCGCAGCCCCATTAAAGCGAAAATAGCGATCGCTCCGACTCGCCCCAACACCGCCCAAGATGGTCGAAAGGGCAGCAACACTTCCATAAAAACTGCTGTGGCCAGCAGCAACCACTCTAAGTTGAGCAACAATCGAAACGACTGATAGGGCAGACGAGCCATAGAATTGTTCCCCGCTAGGAGTTGAAGCGACGACAGTGATCGCGGTGTTTTGATTCTAGAAGGGATCAAGCCATCTAACAACATATCGGCATTCTTGAGCGCTCAGGTTCAAGGCAATAAAGAGATCTATCCATCGTTTATTGAGGGATTGTTGAGTTATAGCGAATCTATCGCTGGAATTAACAGAGGCATTTTGACCGAGTGAATCTCTTTTGAATAGGAAAAAAGTCATAAATAGTTGAGTACTATTTGACAGGTCGGGTCAGGACTCTGATGGGATGTGCTGACGGAAGCAGACTTCGTATGATTGACTTGTGAATATAGATGAAGGGAATTTTATGCCGTGCAATGTCAAACCTCTCCCCGTCTTGGTTTTACTCGCTTTGGTCGGCACGATCGCGTTCATCGTTCCTGTGAATTCAAGAGCCGCAGACCTTCAGCCGGGCTACCTTTCCGACGCGGGGGGAACCTTATCCCTCAGAGTGAGGCTTGACTCGACCCCATTAGGTCAGACTACACGCTAGTCTCTTAGACTAATAGACTGCTGTTTGAACTTGAGACTTCTAAAGAATCCCATGACTCAACAAATCCCTAAAGAAACGCTGGATGAGATTGCTCATGAATCTGATCAAAATTTGACGGAGACGGAGGTATCCCAGATCGCTCAACCTCTCCCAAAAAAGCGGCTGGGTCTGGCGATCGCCGGGCTGTTAGTGCTGGCGACGGCGGGATTTTTTGGAATCAGATCGTTTGCGGCTAAACCTGCTGATCAGTCCGGAAGGAACAGCAGAGAGCAAATCACGCCCGTGACAGTGGCTACGGTGATTCAAAAAACGGTTCCGGTACAGTTGCAAACGATCGGGACGGTGCAAGCCGGATCGACGGTTTCTATCACACCGCAAGTTGGCGGACGGATCACGGGTGTCTATTTCAAAAAGGGCCAAGATATCCGCAAAGGTGATCTGTTGTTCACGATCGACGATCGCACTCAAACCGCCTCGATTCAACAAGCTCAGGGAACGGTGGCGGTGTCTCAGTCCCAAGTGCAGCAGGCGAGAGCCGCGTTAGCAAGAGATTTGGGGCTGGTGAGACAGGCGGAGGCGACCCTAGTTAAAGATCAAGCTCAGGCTAAGTTTGCTCAGGCCCAGAGCGATCGCTACAACAATTTGTATAAGCAAGGGGCGATCAGTCAAGATCAAGCGCAGCAATATGCGACCAATAGCCAGGTTTTTGAGTCCACGCTTCAGTCTGATCGAGAGGCGATTGCCAATGCTCAAGAGGTGGTGAAAGGCGATCAAGCGGCGATCGAGACGGCTCAGGCTGTGGTTAGCGCCAACGGTGGAGCGTTGCAGAGCAGCCAGGTGCAGTCGTCTTACACTAAAATTTATGCCCCGATCGACGGTCGGGCTGGCAACGTCTTGGTAACCGAGGGCAACGTGGTGCAGGCAAATAGCACCAATCCGCTCGTGACGATCGCTCAGATTCGTCCGATTCAGGTGTCTTTCTCGGTTCCAGAGTCGAATTTGCCAGAGATTCAGAAACATACCGAAAACGGCAAACTCAAGGTTTCAGTGACGTTTGCGGGGAGCAATACGCCAACTCAGGGAACGCTGTCGTTTGTGAACAATACAGTGGATAACACAACGGGAACGATTCAGTTAATTGGTGACTTTGATAATGCTCAAGGGAATTTGTTTCCGGGTCAGTTTGTGAACACGACGCTGACGTTGACTCAAGAACCAAACGCGATCGTGGTGCCTGCTCAAGCGGTGCAAAATGGGCCAAACGGACAGTTTGTGTTTGTTGTTAAGTCTGACTCGACGGTTGAAAATGTTCCGGTGACGGTGAGCAACTCGATCGGGGGGTTAAACGTGGTGCAAAAAGGACTGCAACCTGGCGATCAAGTGGTCACCGATGGTCAGGCAAATCTCGTCACTGGCAGCAAGATTCGCGCCAAACCAGACTCTCAGGGTGGAAATAATGGCAACGCTGCGGGTAACAGTAATCCCAACGTCAACGGAAATACGGCTCCGGCAATGAATGGAAATCGTGCTCCCGGTTCGAGTGACGGCAATCAAAATACTGTTAATAACGGAAATGCGAACCCAACAGGAACTCAGAAAACTAGACGGAATCGATCGGGGGGAAGTCAGCCCTTGAAGCCCGCAGGAGGCGATTCATGAATCTCTCGGAGTTATTTATTCGCCGTCCGATCATGACGACCTTGGTGATGGCGGGGATCATTATTTTTGGGTTGATGAGCTACCGATCGCTGCCGATCAGTGACCTGCCCAGCGTGGATTATCCGACAATTCAGGTGACGGCGGCGCGACCGGGAGCCAGCCCCGAAACGATGGCGGCATCGGTGTCTCGCCCGTTAGAAAAGCAGTTTTCAAGCATTGCCGGACTTGACTCGCTCAACTCAACTAGCACCTTTGGCAAAGCTCAACTGACGCTGCAATTTGATCTCAGCCGCAGTATTGATGATGCCGCCCAAGACGTGGAAGCGGCGATTTCGTCAGCGTCGGGGCAGATTCCCAACGATTTGCCCAATCCGCCCACCTACAGCAAGGTTAATCCTGCTGATCAGCCCATTCTCTATCTTTATCTCGATTCGCCAACGCTGCCGCTGTCGGAGGTAGACAATTATGCTGAGACATTTTTAGCGCAAAAGCTCTCGACAATTAGCGGTGTAGCCCAAGTGAGCGTCTATGGGTCGCAAAAATATGCGGCTCGAATTCAACTCAACCCTCAAGCGTTAGCGGCTCGAAAACTGGGGATTGATCAGGTGCAAACGGCAATTCAGCAGGGGAATGTGAATCTGCCAACGGGAAGCCTGTCTGGAACCAACAAAAACTATACTGTCCAAACAAACGGGCAACTTCAAGATGCGGCTGCCTATCGAAAACTCATCGTTGCTTATAAAGATGGCGCACCCATTTATCTTGAACAACTCGGTCGAGTGATTGACAGCGTAGAAAACGATCAGGTTGCAAGCTGGTATAACAACGATCGAGCGATTATTTTAACGATTCAACGTCAGCCTGGAACCAATACAGTACAGGTCGTTGACACGATTCAGAAACTGTTGCCAAAGCTGAGGGAACAGATTCCGGCATCGGTTGAGATCGGCGTTCTTTATGATGCGTCTCAGTCGATTCGAGAATCGGTAGACGATGTTCGGTTCACGTTAATTTTGACGATCGCGCTAGTAGTCCTGGTCATTTTCTTATTTTTGAGAAATCTATCAGCGACCGTGATTCCTAGTTTAGCTCTGCCTGTGTCGTTAATTGGCACATTTGCGGTAATGCACCAGTTGAACTATTCGCTAGATAATCTGTCTCTGATGGCGTTAACACTCTCAGTCGGATTTGTGGTCGATGACGCGATCGTGATGCTCGAAAATATCGTTCGTCACTTAGAAATGGGCGAACGTCCGCTTGAAGCAGCACTGAATGGCTCACGAGAGATTGGTTTCACCATTTTATCGATGACGCTTTCGTTAGTCGCCGTGTTCATTCCCATGTTGTTTATGAGTGAACTGCTGGGGCGATTGTTTCATGAATTTGCCGTGACGATCGCGGTCTCGATTCTCGTCTCAGGGTTTGTCTCCCTCAGTCTGACTCCGATGCTGTGCAGTCGGTTCCTGCGTCCGGTCGATCACTCGCGCCAGAGTCGGCTCTATCGGGCTTCTGAAGCGGCCTTCGATCGGGTGCTTGCTCTCTATGATTGGAGTCTCAAAAAAGCCTTAAAATATCACCGCACTATGATGATTTTTTCAGCGGCGCTGCTGATCGCTACGGTTGGGCTGTTGGCGGTGGTGCCCAAGGGTTTCATTCCCAGCCAAGATACGGGGCAGATCACGGGCATCACTCAAGCTGCACAGGATGCCTCGTTTGATGAGCTAGTGCGTCACCAGCAAGACGTTGCGGATTTGATTCGTCAAGATCCCAATGTGGATGCGGTCAACTCCACGATCGGGGCGAGTGCGAGTGCCAGTGGCAGCGGAGCCGCCGTAGCCGGGAATTCTGGAAGTTTATTTATTCGGTTGAAGCCGCGAGATCAGCGTTCGATGAAGGCGGATGAGATTATTCAAAGTCTACGATCGCGACTCGCTACCATTCCCGGCATTCAGGTCTTTTTGCAAAATCCTCCGGCCCTCCCGATCGGCACTCAGCAAACCACGGGACTCTATCAACTCTCGCTGCAAAATTCCGATGTCCAGCCCTTGCAGCAATATGTTCCGCAACTGGTTGACAAACTCAAAGCCCTGCCAGAACTTCAGGATGTCAATAGCGATCTTCAGATGACGGCTCAGGTCAAACTGGATATCGATCGCGACAAAGCTTCAGCCCTAGGAATCACCGCCCAGCAGATCGAAAGCACGTTGAGAAATGCCTACGGAGCCTATCAGGTCTCAACAATTTATGCTGCAAGCAATGAATATCAGGTGATTTTAGAACTGGAACCTCAATATCAGCAAGATCCCAATGCTTTGATGAAGCTCTATATCACCACGACGGGAAGTAATGTTAGCAATGCTACTGGAGACACGGCGAGTAATAGCAACGTCAACAGTTCTAGCAGTGGACAAGCGATTCCTCTCAGCACTTTTGCGACGATTTCGCCGGGAACCGCACCCCTAATGGTGAATCATGTGGGTCGCATGAATGCCGCCACGATTTCGTTTAACCTCGCCCCTGGCGTGTCTCTCGGCGCAGCAAATAGCAAAATTGATGAGATCGTTCATTCCACCATTCCTGATAGCATTAGCACCAGCTTTAAAGGAGCGAGTCAGGTTTTTCAAAGTTCGTTACCCAGCCTGTTGCTTTTGCTGTTAATTGCGATTCTAGTCATCTACTTGATTCTCGGCATTCTCTACGAAGATTTTATTCATCCGATCACGATTCTTTCGGGTTTGCCGTCCGCAGGGTTTGGAGCGTTATTAACCCTGATTATCTTTCACGTTGAGCTTAACGTTTACTCATTCATTGGCATTATGCTGTTAGTCGGCATTGTTAAAAAGAACGGCATTATGATGGTGGACTTTGCGATCGCCGCCCAGCGTGAGCAAGCCCAAAAACCCTCGGAAGCCATTTATCAAGCCTGTCTGGTGCGATTTCGTCCGATTATGATGACCACGATGGCGGCGCTGATGGGCACCCTCCCGATCGCGCTCGGTTTTGGCGCAGGTTCTGAATCTCGTCGCCCGTTGGGAATCGCCGTAGTGGGCGGGCTAGTCTTCTCGCAGATCTTGACGCTTTATCTCACGCCTGTGTTCTACATCTACATGGAAGCGTGGCGAAAAAAAATAACCCAGGTCAAATTTCGTCAGGTTTTCTCGTTTATGGGAGGTCGATGAGAATTTCATGCCATCTGCCAAGTTAAGCTGACCTTAGATTCAATCCTTTTAGGAGTCTCGATATGCCTCTTAATGAACTGTTGCCTGTCGTTAGTCAACTCCCACACCAAGATAAATTACGCCTGATCCATTTTTTGCTGCTAGCAGTAGCTAAGGAAGAAGGCTGCAATTTAACTGCCACTCAGGATGGACAGTCAGAAGAATTATTGCTTCAGCAACTAGCCTCAACGGAAGCAGTTGTCTGGTCTCCTTATGAGTCGCATGGAGCCGCCCAAACCTTGTCAGACTTACTAGAGGTAACCAGGGAAGAGAGAGATGCTTGACGCTCAAAGATTTCCTTTCACTGAGAAAATTAGCAATCTCGGTCTTTCCAGCACCCTGCCCTATCTACCCGTAGTGCTGACTTATAGGAATCAATTCCTAGAGACAATAGCCTTGCTAGATACGGGAGCCAGTGTCAATGTTTTGCCTCGTGATATGGGTCTACAACTGGGGGCTGTTTGGGAAGAGCAAACTGTGCCAGTCCAGTTAGGTGGAAACTTAGCTTCTCTAGAAGCACGAGGCTTGGTGGTGTCAGCGATCGTGGCTGGATTTTCGCCTGTTCTATTGGCGTTCGCTTGGACAGCATCGCAGAAAGCGCCTTTAATTCTCGGACATATGAATTTTTTTGCTGAGTTTGATGTGTGCTTTTACCGGGCTAGTTTGGCGTTCGATATACGTCCAAAAAGACAACAAACAATTTTATAAGTTGATGAGAATTGCATCTACACTGCATTTCTGGGAGAACAAGCTTCATGAACCTTTCAGAACTTTTTATTCGTCGTCCGGTCATGACCACATTAGTCATGGTGGGGATCGTGATCTTCGGTCTGATGAGCTATGGGCTGCTGCCAATCAGCGCTCTGCCCCACGTCGAATATCCCTCAATTAACGTCTCTGCGAGTCTCCCTGGTGCCACGCCCGAAACAATGGCATCGTCAGTGGCGGCTCCCCTAGAACGACAATTTACCGAAATTGCAGGACTCAATTCCTTTAACTCCACCAGCTCAACAGGCAGCACTAGCATTTCTCTCCAGTTCGATTTTAGCCGTCGGGTCGATGATGCCGCCAAAGACGTGCAATCAGCCATCTCAGCCGCCGCCGGACAACTGCCCGCTGGAATGCCCAGACCGCCCACCTACCGAAAAGCTAACCCGTCTGCCGCGCCGATTCTCTTTCTCTATCTCTATTCAAAAACGCTCTCGATCGCGGATGTTGACGAAGCCGCCGAGATCACGATCGCGCAGCCCATTTCTGCCCTCAATGGCGTGGCTCAGGTGCAGGTTTTTGGGCAAAAGCAATATGCAGTGCGAGTCCAGCTTGACCCACGAGAATTAGCAAGCCGTGGAATTGGACTCGATCAGATTAGAACTGCGATTCAGCAAGGCAGCGTCACCTTGCCGACGGGGAGCCTGTCAGGGGCTAACAAAAACTACATTCTTCAGGCAAACGGACAACTCGCCGATGCCGATGGGTTTCGATCGCTGATCGTGTCCTATAAAAATGGGGCGGCCGTGCGGCTGCAAGATCTAGGACAGGTGATTGACGATGTGCAAAATAACAAAGTCTCCAATCGCTATAGCGACGAAACGATTACTAATCAACCTGCGATCGTGTTAGCAGTTCAGCCTCAGCCCGATGCCAACACGGTTGAGATTGTCGATGCCATCAAAGCCCTGATGCCCAGTCTGCGCGCTCAGATTCCCCAATCGATCGAGATGGGAATTTTATACGATCGCTCCGAATCGATTCGGTCTTCAGTAAATGATGTCAAGTTCACGCTGCTGTTGTCGATTTGTCTGGTTGTATTAGTTATTTTTCTATTTTTGCGTGATCTAACGGCGACAATTATTCCGAGTTTAGCGTTACCTGTAGCGATCATTGGCACATTCGCAGCGATGTATCTCTTAGGTTACTCGCTGGATAATTTGTCTCTGATGGCGTTAACGCTCTCTGTTGGGTTTGTGGTCGATGATGCGATCGTGGTGTTAGAAAACATTGTCCGTCACCAAGAAATGGGAGAATCTGGTCTCGAAGCGGCTCTCAATGGTTCCCGCGAGGTCAGTTTTACGATTCTATCGATGACGCTCTCGCTGGTGGCGGTGTTTATCCCGATCATGTTTATGAGTGGATTAATCGGACGATTATTTCATGAGTTTGCCGTGACCATTAGTGTTGCAATTTTGGTTTCAGGCTTCGTCTCTCTAAGCTTGACTCCGATGTTGTGCAGCCGATTCCTTAAAACATCTCATCCACACCAGCGCAGCCGCTTTTACCGGATTTCTGAAGGGGCATTCAATCGGCTGCTGCGCGGCTATGAATGGACGCTTAAACCTGTTTTGAAATACCGTTTCGTCACCCTGATCGCATCGGGATTGATTTTAGTTTCCACAGTCTATCTTTTCACGCTAGTTCCCAAGGGCTTTGTCCCGACTGAAGACACGGGGCAACTGATGGCCAACACCAAAGCTGCTCAAGATATCTCTTTTGATCAAATGCTGCAACACCAGCAGGCGATCGCCGATATTATTCGTCAAGACCCCAACATCGAAGCGATTAACTCCACCGTAGGAGCTAGCGGCCCCAATGCCTCGGTGAACAATGGACGGATTACGATTCGGTTAAAGCCGCGATCGCAGCGCCCACTCAGTGCCGATCAAGTGGTGCAATCTCTTGCTCCCAAACTGAGGCGCGTGACGGGCATTCAGGCGTTTGTGCGCGCTCCTCCGGCGATTCCGATCGGGGGTCAACAAACCAATTCAACCTATCAATTCACCTTGCAGAGTTTAAATTTGCAGGATCTCCGGCAATACACCCCGCAACTGTTAGATAAAGTCAAAGCCTTGCCGGGGTTGCGAAATGTCGATAGCGATCTGCAACTCAGCACGCCGCAAGTGCAGGTGCAAGTCAATCACGACAAAGCCGCCGCTCTGGGCATCACCGCCGCAAAAGTGGAACAAACCCTGAGTGCAGCCTATGGTTCGGGGCAGGTATCCACAATCTACACGCCGAACAATCAGTTCTACGTAATCATGGAACTGAAGCCAGAATTTCAGCGTGATCCCAGCGCTCTGTCGATGCTGTATATCAAATCGAGTGGCGGACAAACGATTCCGTTGAGCGCGATCGCGACCATTACTCAAACCGTTGGGCCGCTCACCGTCACTCACCTCGCTCAACTTCCATCCGCGACGATCTCCTTTGAGACGGCCCCCGGAGTCTCGCTCAGTCAAGCCACCACAGCGATTCAGCAAGCGGCGCGTGAGTTGCTCCCGGCTACGGTTACGACCAATTTTCAGGGTTCGGCGCAGGTGTTTAACCAGTCGTTTAATGATTTAGGCTGGCTGCTGCTGGTCTCGATCGTGGTGATTTATCTGATTCTGGGCATTCTTTATGAAGATTTTATTCATCCCCTAACGATTCTTTCAGGGCTGCCTTCGGCCGGATTTGGCGCATTATTGACCCTGCTGATTTTTCAAGTCGAGTTAAATCTCTACTCCTTTATTGGCATTATTTTGCTAGTCGGCATTGTTAAAAAGAACGGCATTATGCTGGTAGACTTTGCGATCGAGCAACAGCGCACTGAGGGCAAACGTCCGCTTGATGCCATTTACGAAGCCTGTCTGGTGCGATTCCGTCCGATTATGATGACTACTTTGGCGGCGCTGATTGGCACCCTCCCGATCGCGCTAGGAACCGGGTCAGGATCAGAAGCGCGGCGGCCGTTGGGGGTCGCGATCGTTGGGGGTCTATTGTTCTCGCAAATCTTGACCCTTTATCTCACTCCTGTCTTCTACATCTACATGGAAGCGTGGCGAGAAAAGCTCGGTCAGCCAAAATCAAAGCGGCGATATGCTTTCTTAGGTCAGAAAGCCAACCATTCCGGCTGAGTCTCTATCGGGTGTGTCTGCACGTTGACCACTGCGATAGAGGCAGCATCTAATATCCGTTCTTAAGATTGTTAATAGATTGATTGACTGGTAGGTTTATGACTTCTAGTGACAAAAGACTGAGCGTTTCTCAACCCGATTCATCAACTGGTTATGTTCAAGGATATCTCAAGTGGGCGATCGCTTTCACGGCTTCCCTCGGTGCCATTCTTGAAGTCATTGACACTAGCATTGTCAATGTGGCGCTGACCGATATTCAAGCCAGCTTAGGCGCAACCGTTAGCGAAGTGGGGTGGATTGTCACAGGCTACGGCATCGCTAACGTTATTTTAATTCCACTTTCAGCCTGGTTGGGCGACTATTTTGGGCGCAAAAACTACTTCGTCTTTTCATTAATTGGGTTTACGGCTGCCTCGGTGCTGTGTGGTTTGTCGATCAATTTGCCCATGCTGGTGATGGCCCGCATTGCTCAAGGGATATTTGGCGGCGGATTGTTGGCAAAAGCTCAGGCAATTCTCTTTGAGACGTTTCCCCCATCCGAGCAAGGACTCGCGCAAGCAGTGTTTGGCGTGGGTGTGATTGCCGGGCCCGCGATCGGGCCGACTCTCGGCGGCTATCTCACCGATGGGTTGGGCTGGCGCTGGATCTTCTTTGTCAACTTGCCCTTCGGGATTTTGGCCGTCGTGATGGCTTTGATCTTCTTGCCCAAAGACCGTTTGCAAGATCAACGTCATGAAGCCGTTGACTGGTGGGGCATCGGCCTTTTAGTCATCGCAGTCGGCAGCCTGCAAACCTTTCTCGAAGAAGGGGAGAAAAACGACTGGTTTCAGTCAGGTGAAATTGTGGCGTTGGCGATCGCCAGCGTCGTCGGCTTAGGCCTATTCATCTGGCGAGAACTCAGCATTGACCACCCTGCGGTCAATTTGCGGGTGTTGCAAAACCGATCGTTGGCAGCAGGTAGTGTATATTCGGCGATCGTAGGAATGGGTCTCTATGGCGCACTGTTTGCCGTGCCAATTTTTGCTCAAAGCGTGCTGCATTTCACAGCCACGCAGACCGGAGAAGTTTTGGCACCAGGAGCGTTAGCATCGGCGATCGTGATGATTTTTCTAGGAAAAGTCTCTGGCAAGATCGACGCTCGATTTTTGATCGCGATCGGGGCCGCCGGAACCGCAGGCGTTATGTTTCAACTCGCCAACATCAGCCCCCAGACCGGAACTCATGATTTATTCCTTCCCCTATTGGGTCGCGGTGCATTCACAGTGCTGATGTTTTTGCCGTTAAGTTTAGCAACTCTTGGTTCACTTCCTAAGCATTTAATTTCGGCTGGCTCTGGCTTTTATAATCTGACTCGACAACTAGGCGGCAGCATTGGCATTGCGATTTTAACCACGTTGTTAGATCGACGAGAAGCCTTTCATCGCTTTGTGCTGCATTCTGATCTCAGTTCTTATGACCCGGCAACCAATGAGCGGCTTGATCAACTCACGGGCACGTTGCAACGTCAAGGCAGCGATCCGGTGACGGCGCATCAACAAGCGATCGCTTTACTAGACCAAACCGTCAATCTGCAAGCGTCGATCTTGTCATTCGCAGATATTTTTCGGATTGTAGGCATTGCGTTCTTATGTTCATTGCCGCTGCTGTTATTTTTGGGCAAAGGCCGGGCCGGAAGTGCCCCCTCTGTCCACTAACCATTTGCCACCCTAGAGGGGATCAGAGAACTGTAGCATCGAAAAAACACCTTTCAAACATCCTTTAAGATGACTGCAACAAATGCTTCAATTCTTGCTCACGGTGTTGGAGGCGTTCGGCCAGCAGATTGACCACAAATCGATGAATATTAGACGCTAAAAGCGGGTCATCGGCTTCGATTTTCTCAAACGCCTCAGTGGATAGAAAGTAGACCGTGCTGGGCTTGTCAGCCACAACCGAAGCCATTCGCAGCCTCTTGCGATAGAGACCCATTTCTCCGATCGTGTTGCCCACGGTGTAAGTGCGAATGCGTTTGGTTTGCCCGTCGCCAAAGTCGAGCACCACGCTCACTTGACCCGACCCAATAAAATATAAGCCATCAAACGGGTCATCCTGATGAAATAAATAGTCTCCTTCTGCAAAGAGCCGCGCCTCTAGCCGATCCATCAAGTGATCGACTTGAATCGGATCTGAGAAATCTGACTTGAGATGTTCAGACAGCGATCGGGCTTCTAGCTCACTCAAATTGCTGGCAGTTAGAATCTGTTGTTCACACCACTCTAGCCCCCGATCGAGATCTGCAAACGTGTGACAAAACGGGTCATCGGCTTCAAGACAGTCGCCTTGCTTGAGTCGCTGTGCGGCTTCAAGAGACAAATCAGTAAACAACAAATGCACCCCTTTGGATGTGGCGACTTGCTTAAGCTTGGCAAAACTGAGCACAGCCGAGGCATCTAGCCCGCTCACCAGCCGAAAGTCTAAAATCACAAACCGAACAGAGATCGCCGTGGGATGATCGAGGCGATCGCGAATCTGAGTCAGCAATTTATTAGCCGTGCCAAAGAAGATCAGCCCTTGCAGTTCTAGAATGTAAATCTGTTCGCCTTCAGCATCTAAAACGTCTAGTTCTTCAGAGTTTCGCATCACGTTGCTGTGCTGAAATGCCCCTGAGCCGACTCGCTTTGAAACCGATAGCTGACTATAGTTGACGACAAATAGCACGATCGCCGCCATCAGTCCGACTCCGATGCCTGGCAGATAGCCGACACTGCCTGTGACCACCACAATCAGCACGATAATCGCATAGTCCGATCGTGAAAACTTAAACCAGGCTTGATAAAGCCATTCATAAAAAAACTCTAGCGCCAGCAGCAGCGGAATGCCCACCAAAATGAATTTGGGAAAGAACGAAAGCAGCGCTGCGCCTCCTAGCAGCATCGCTAAACAGATTCCCGTAATTGTCCAGCCGACAATGCGCCGAGTTCCCCCCAAATGATGAGCCAGCGTGTTTTCTCCAGAACTGGCAAACCCGCCAATGCCGCCCCCCAAACCGGAAGCGATCGAGGCTGCCCCGGCCACTTTTAGCTCGTGGTTGAGATCTAAATCACGAGAAGCCGCTAGCTCGATGCCACTAGCGTTAAGCAACAGCGCGATCGACTCCACCAGCCAGAGCGCGGCTAGACTGGGCACCTGCTGCAAGAAGACGCTCCAATTAGCCTGAGTTAGAGACGACAGGGTAGCAAAGTGATAAATGCCGCCCGGGGGAAGCGCTCCTAGCAACAGGCTGCGATCGGTGGCCTGCGCGATTGAGGTATCTGTAAGCGCCAGAGCGACATAAAACAGAATCACCGCCCCGACCAAAATCCCCGGAATCACCAGAAAGTGCTCAATCAGTTGGGGCACGACAAACATCACCACAGCGAAAATCAGAGCGGGCACCCATTGCAGCAAAATGTTAGGCTGCACCAAACTTGAAAGATCCAGGTGATGAAAGTCTAGCCCATCAATAGAATGCAGCGCTCCCTGCACTAAAAGTACGCCCGTTCCGGCCAAAAAACCGCCCACGATCGGGTAAGGAATATAGCGAATAAATCCGCCGAGTTTAAACCGACCCAGCAGGGTAAAAATAATCCCGCCCACGACTGCATTGAGTACGATCGTGGCGGTTAGAGTTGATAACTTTTCTTCAACCGAAGCGTTGGGCATCTGCTCAATAATCTGACGAGCAATCAAACTCAACACAGGAATGCTCGGCTCTGAAACGGTGCCCACCATCGCAGGGTAAGCGCTGAAGGCCGTCACGATCGCGCTGACCACTGTGGCACTAAACAGCAGCAACCCGGTGCCAAAGGGCAAGGCGCTGAGAAAGTCTCCAGAGAAGATCACCGAGGCAAATGAGACGCTCGTGATCACGGTCAAAAGCCCCATGGTGCCGCCTGTGGTGAGGTTTAAGATTAGCGGGTGGGCAGCAGGTTTAGAATTTGCTTTAGTGCTCACTTTTTATAGCGATAAAATTACAGGATGTGATAGCATCTGCGCGGAACTTACAATACTACAGGTATTTTAGAATCAAAACTTCTAAACAGAACTTGCATCTGTCTAGAGATAGAGTTTGATATATAAAATCAATGCATTATCAATGAGTAACGCGATCGCTGAGAGCACTAAATAATGGAACTGCCATCATCCTTAGAATGAATCTCTAATTGCCTAACCATCTGCTAAAAGAGCGAGTTTTACCATACTTTAATTTGGAAATTAGCACACAAGAATCGCTCTCAACGATCGTGATCTACATTGCGACAGTGATTGTATCTCTCGTCATGTGAAAGGCAGCTTGCAGAATTCTGCACCATCGCCATCAACGTCGCTGCGCTAAAGGGAGGGGGACTTTGAGCCAAGACTCCAGTTTCAAAGTCCGCCACTCTCTTAAGATACAAGGGCAAACGTCTCGCCGATGACCAGTCAAAGGACTTTTACAAGTTATTTAATCCACATTCCTAAGAATATCGGATTCACTAAACCTAGACTCTGTGTAAAGGCAGGGCGTTGCACCCATTACCTAGCGATCGCTCTAGACTACATCCTGGCAAGCGCAGCGACTTTGGAGAGCTTGTCTTTGTTCAGCCCTTCCAGTTCATTGAGATGTATCCAGCCTTCTTTGACTAATCCAGCAAAGACAAACAGCAGGGCGGGATATTGGTAGTCATATTTGCCTTCAATTTCATAGCGTTTGGCACTTAAAAAATCGTGTAACTGCCAGAGATTGCCCAAGTCTACGATCGTGCTAGCCTCTTCTCGAACGTGTTTGAGCAACGCTTCAACTTCTCGTTCGTGAGCTTTATCAAAAGCCATTCGAGCTATTTCTTTCTCTGGGTCAGTCCATTCAGCTTCGCTCACTTGCATGACTCAATCTAAGGTGTTTGCGGTAGTTAGTTAGGTGGGATTGGTGGTTGGCTTAAGAGGGATGAGCGCTCTGGGTTAAGAGAACGCTCAATCCCACGATGCTCGATCGCTGCAAAGGCGTGATTAACGAACCAGGTTTAGAAGCTCTTTAGGAGAGGCTAACAGGTCGATCGCCACAAAGAAAATCTTGCCTTCAGGGTTGATCAAAAACCGCCAAGCCATGTTCATGCCCACGGCCGCGCCGAACCAGGGAGTCTGCACTTTGCCTGTGACTTTCACCTGAGTGTAGCCATCGTCTGCGGGTTCAGACACGCCCCGCTCTGGGATGAGCTTGAGGTTTTGGCATTCTTCACGGAAGAACCGCATGATCGCCTCTTTGCCCACGATCGGTCTCTGGAAGGGAGGCTGCAATGCACCATCGGCCAAAAACAGTTTGATCAGTTCATCAAAGTCGTTGGCATTGAGGTTGTTCATATAGCTCAACACGGTTGGGTTGTCGAGACCTTCAATGCTGACCTTGGTGCGCTGAGACGCTTCTTTGGGCACCACCACAGGCTCAGAAATGCGGGTGTAGCCGCCCAGTTTGCCTGCATCAAACCCCATGTCTACGACAGAGTTCCGCAACACGGTGATCTGTTGCCCTTGATCGAGATTTTTGAGGGTTTCTAGCACAGCGTTGGCGTTGGCTGAGAGCTTGTAGCCTGCTGGAATGGGCGCAACGATGCCTTGCTCCATCCATTTTCCTAGCTGATCCCAAAACCCTAGCTTAATGTTGGGTGACCAAGTGGCATAGGTGCGACAGATAGGTGTGTCGGCATGGTTTGCCAGGTCACACATGACTTGAGTTTGTTCCTCAAACGTCATGGTTTTGATCTCGTTTAGGGTGCCTTCTGCAAATTGCATACTGGCGGCACCGGGGGCGGCAACCGTAACTGTTTTGCCCATTTCTAAGAACGCAAACCACGTCCACGCCAACTGGTCTTCAGCGCTGAGTTGATTAAATCGTGCAGTCAAAGCTGGAACTGCATCAGCCGACAGAGTGCCGGGAAATATACCACGAGCGGAGTCGATAGTAATTGCCATGGAAAAACCACCTCGTTAAATTTTCAACTGAGCAAGGGTAGAACAAGACATGCTGATGGTGCAGGTTCACTCCCGGTTATAAAAGTATCACAAAACTTTACAAAAATTAAGCAATTTTTATAGCTGTCTCAGAAAGCCAGCGCCGTCAGTGTCTCTAGCCCTCAGTCGTCCTTTTCTACCACAGTTCATTATCTTTTGAGGGTGCTGAACTTTTAAGGTCAGACACACTTCTTGACAAGACTCGTTACAAAAGCAGTGAGTTCGGCGGTGCTCTACGCTTAGTCACGGTGCTGAGAAGGTGAAGTGACGATCGCGGTTACAAATCTCTCAACCCCAGCTAAATCTCGGTGAATTTGAATCTGATCATAGCTACCGCGATCGGTGAGTAATTGAGTCACGGCATCGGCCTGACCTGCCATGATTTCGACCATCCAAACGCCGCCCGATCGCAGATAGTCAGGGGCCGTGGTGATTAGGCGACGAAGGCAGTCTAGCCCGTCAGATCCGCCGTCAAGGGCCAGATGCGGCTCGTGGTGGGTGACTTCGGGCTGAAGCTCTAGCACCATCTGACTGGGAATATAAGGTGGATTTGACACCAGCCCGCTCAGGTGGCCTTTGAGAAAGTCTAACGGTTTTAGCCAGTTGCCTTGATGAAACTGAATGCGATCGCTAAACCCAAGGTTTTGAGCATTTTGGTGGGCGATCGCTAGGGCCTCACGGCTCCGATCGACGGCATGAACGATCGCGTGGGGCAACGCATCGGCTAGAGCAATGGCGATCGCGCCACTGCCCGTTCCTAAATCTGCCCAAGATCCGGTTTTTAAGATTGGGTTTGCTGTTGTTGCTGCTATTGCTAAATCAATTAACTCTTCTGTTTCAGGACGCGGAATCAACACGGCTGGAGAAACCGTTAAGGTAAAATTTCTCCAGTGAGTTGACCCGGCTAAATATTGAATCGGAACCCGTTGTTCGAGCCGTTGTCGCCAGCGTTGCTTTAAGTCTGAAACGGGAATCTTTAAGTTGATTCTAGACTGATGCTTAAACGATTCTAGCCGCAGCGATAGGCGATCGAGGTCTGTCAATTCTTGCAGCAGCCAATCGACCTCAGACGGCAAAATGGCAGCAGCGATCGCCGAAGTTTGCGCTTCTTGTCGCCACTGCCATAGCTCTAATCCAGAAATGTCACAGGTCATCGGTTTGTTGTTGGATTGCAAATCACCCGCACAAATGACCCACGGATTTTCTATTTTTTGGGTTGCGCGACTGGCTTGTTTTGAGCCGGGGTCAGCGATCGCACAAATTCGATCGATTCTCTCGGCGGAATCAACACAATTTTATCGAGTTGCGGGTCGTTTTGCTTTTTCATCGCCTCGACCACGCCTTCTAAGGCAAAGACTTGGATATCAATGCTAGAGGCTAGATTGGGCTGCTGTTGTTTGAAACGATCGAGCAAACTTTGCAGTTCTTCTTTGTTAAAGAACATCGGAATCACCGACTTATCGCCCTGCTGAATCGTCAGAAAGCCTTTTTCTTTGCCAGCCCGCGCTACAAACAACGGTGTGCCATTAAACTGAGTGATTTTTTGATCGCCCACTTTTAAGACCGCTACGGCTGAATCTAGCTGCTGCTTGGTTGGCACATAGGCAAAATCTAGCTGATCGGGTTTGCCCTGATTGGACTGAACCAGTTGATAAACCTCTGCCAGCGACACAGGCACCACTTTCACTTCTTTAGCGAGATTGGGGTTTTTGCTCTTCAGGGTCTCTAAAAATGCCTGAGCATCTTTCTGGCTGACAAATACTCCGGCAACGGGGCTGCCTTTTTGTCCATTGGGCGGCGAAGCGACTAAAGGCGCACCTTGAGCATTAGCGATCGTAAACATCGGCACGGGGCGAAGCTTTTGCACAATCTGCTCTGGGGTCAACGCTAGCGCCCGCAGACCCGCTCCCACTAGAGAGCCGACGATCGTCGTTCCGACTAAACCAACCGTAGCACTCCAACGAATCAATGATTTCATGATTGCTCCTAGCATTAAAAACAACATCAAAACGCAGACAAAGATGAGAGAGAAATCCGTCAAGGATAAAAGACGGGGCTGCGGTCTATCAGGGCGTTATCGTCACCTTTCTATAAACCCTCAGTTTAGCAATTTGGCGTTGACAGACTGATAGACTAAACTCCTCAGTTTGCTGGCTTTACTCCTCTGACTTCAACAACATGATTTAGTTCACAATCCCAAATTGACAGGGTTGGAGTCTCAGCAATGGGTGACAAGGTTAAACGGTGGATAGTTCCAGAACGGGCCGACCCTTTGGCAAAGGCGCATTTTCTGGGTGAGTTGAGGTTAGTCAACAACTGATTCCAAGACTTGGAAATATTAACACCAATTGACTCAGTTTCAGCATCGCCGTCGTTCGCACTTGATGACATGAAAGCTAGAAACCGGGGTTCTGCTGGGAATAAGCGCGATCGCCCATCTCGTCAGAACTCCGGTTTCTGCTTATTTACTGTAGCGATTGAGCACAGGGCGAGCTTGCAACATCACCGTCAGCATCGCCAAAATAGAGTCGGTTGCGCCGGGCTGTTTGCGCTGCTTCCACCACATCATGCGCGCATAGAGCATCTGCACAAAATGCCGAGACTGCGCGATCGTCACATTCTCAAACTGCACTGAGATCTGAGACTCGTGAGGGTTGGTCTCGACGCGCAAGATCTCTGCCCGCACTGAGAAATCGTGTTCGATAAAGGTGATCTCGGCGATCGTCTCAGTGGCGCTAAACCCATCGGTCATTAAAGTCACCTGAGCACCGCCATCTGATAGATTGCGGGTGTAGCCCGAATAGACCCGATCGCCCACTTTCACCGTGCAGCCTGTATGGAGAGGAAAGCGATCGGTGGTGCGGCGCACGGGTTGGTCGATCGCCGAAAAAACAGCGACCGCCATCAAGACTGCGTTGTAGACCAGCCAAAAGATCAGCACCGCTGAATTGGAATTGATTCTGACCCACAGCCCTTGATAGTAGCCAAAGACCTGACAGACAATAATCAGCAGCGTTAGCGCTAATAGAACTAGAAAGGGAGCGATCGCTCCAAGATTATAGTTTTTGGCACTGGCTTTTACCCCTTTGCGAGTCACCTGGCTAGCTTTGACAAATGGGTTAAACAACACTAATCCCAATCGTTTTAACCCAGCAAAGCAGAACACCGTTTCATAGAATTCGTTCCAGAAATAAGAGATGCGATAATGGGTTGCCCAACCATAAACTGAAACGTGTAAAATCCAAAACGGTAAAAAGTAGTAACAGATTTCTGAAAAACTGGCAACGTAAGGAGAAATTCCCAAGTAAACGCTAATTAATGGCGTGAGCAAAAAGACGACTCGCAGCACCGATTGAAAGCAGTGAATCATCTGCGAAATCAAATAGCTTTGCTGAATCAGAGTCAGCTTTGTCCACATCGGCACTTCGTCGGTGCAGTAATAGACCTGCAAGTTGCCCTGGAGCCACCGCAAACGCTGATCGATAAAGTCTGCAAAGGTGCGGGTAGACTCGCCCATGCTCAGGGTTTCATTGAGATAGACAATCCGAAACCCTCTCGTCAACATGACCAAAGACGTTTGAAAATCTTCGACACAGCAGCGAGTGTAATAGCCTCCGATCGCTTCAATGGCTTCGCGGCGCACCACATAAGAACTGCCGCAGCAAATCACACTATTGGCAACATCGCGATGGGGTTGCAGTGTGCCATAAAAGTTTTCTAAATCGTTGGGTAAAAAGTGCTCTAGCCCTAGGTTTCGGGCGTGATAGTCAGGGTTATAAAAACTTTGTGGCGTTTGCACTAGAGCAATCTTCGAGCGTTGAAAAAACCCGATCGTGCGATTCAAAAAGTTCTTAAACGGCACAAAATCAGCATCCATCACGGTGATCAATTCACCGCTGGTCTGCATCAGCGCATGATTGAGATTTCCGGCTTTAGCGTGCTCGTTAGTGGGGCGAGTAATGTATTCACATCCCAACTCTGCGGCTAGCGATCGCATTGCAGGGCGACGAGTGTCATCTAAAAGATAGATCGTCTTATGGGGGTAATCCATCGCCTGACACCCAATCACCGTGCGCCGTACAATATAGTCTGGCTCGTTATAAGTTGGGATGAACACATCCACCGACGGCGCATAGTCACCCGATATCACATCGTGCTCATAGCGATTTGCCTCAGCAGTGCGCCGCTTGTCGCTAGACCAAATCGTTTGCACTAGATATAGGCAACACGAGATAAAAGAGATCGCTTCAACACTGTATAGAACCACGCTAAATAGGGTGCTCGTCCAGTGAGAAAAGTTCAGCGTAGCGAAGGTGCGCCAGACAAAATATCGCACTGACAACACCAGCACCAATAATTTGAACACCAATCGCGTTTGATTATTAGAAGGAATGAAACGCAGCAGCGCACACAGTCCACACACGGCAACGATCGGGGAAAATACATCCCACTGGTCGGGCGAAAACTGCAAAAAATAGGGCAACACACCCTGCTTAACCGGATTCACCAGATGATCTGGGAAAAACGTCGGCCCGGTGCTAGTCCAGCTAGTAAAGAAAATAGATCCCAAACAAAACAGCAAACTAAACACAAAAACTCCCCAAACCCAGGAGTTAACGAGCGTTTGGGTGCGAATTTTGGGCAGAGCTTTCTCTGCGATCGACTCAGGAGCAGAAGGCTGTAAACGCATAGGGGTAGCGCTCAATGGTTTAAAGGGCTGAAGCTAGAAAAATTTCTTAAGAGTGCAAGACGAGCCGCTCGATCGGTCAACCGATCGGGCAAACCGCTTAAATTGTGGATTAAACAACATCAGAATCTCCGTCTGGGCTGCACTGCCGAAACTAGTCACCGATCGGATTTAACCCACAATTCTCAACAGATGGCGATGAACTCGGGTCTAAAGTCGAAGCAGATTAGCAAACGACACCAGCGGGTTTGACTGAAGCGGATTTTGCTGAACCTGAAGCGCTACTTTGCCCGTATAGCCGACATAGCAGAAATTTTTCTGAGCGGCATCTGTGGCAGATTTTTCTTTGTCGATCGTATCCAAAGCAATTCGCACTTGGGTGTGACGCGGCAAATTGAGATCGACGGCTCCGGTGATGTCTTCACCCGGCGATGACACCCGCCCTAAGCCCGATCGGATCAGGCTGATTTTGCCCTGAAAGCTGACCGCATCTTGATTGGCATAGAGTTCAACAGTGGCAGAGTCACCAATTTTGAGGGTTCGCATGGCCGACTCTTCAACCACGGCATCAACCCAGCGGCGATCGCAGTCTACGATTTTGCCCATAAACTCGCCCGGTTGCACCACTCGCCCTGGTGAGACAGACAGTTGCCAGAGCACGCCCGAAGTCGGGGCGCTGATCACCGTCTGCTGCGGGCCACTCGCGTCTTTTTGGGTTTGAGCCAGCGATGACTCACTCTCTTTAACCGATCGCTCTAAGGTCTGAATGATCTGGCGCTGATCGCTAATTTGCAGTTCGAGTTCTTGGCGACGAATGCGGGGGTCATAGTTGCTGCGAGTTTTAGACAAAGACAGTCCGCGCTCGACGGCTTCTTTGTTCACCTGCATCCCACTGAGGCGGGCTTCTAAACTATTGACCTCACTGCGGCGCTTTTCGAGATCGATTTCAGCCGCATCTAGACTGGCTTGAGCGATCGCGCCTTCTGATTTAAGTTTCTGGGTGCGCTGATAGTTGAGCTTTGCTAACCGATATTGAGCGTCGGCACCTTTTAGCTCAGAGGCAAATTGATCAACCGACTGCTGCGCCTGGGAAACTTCGAGTCGCCCTTGGTTGTGCTCATCTTCGACCAGTGTGTCTAATAGAGCTAACTGAGAAGCCAATCGTTCTTGGGCTTGTTTTAGCTGCGATCGCTGCTGCCCGATCTGGTTAACTGACGCTTGTGACGACGGCGCGTTAACTCGCGTAGGTTTTAGAGTCAACAGCGGCTGTCCTTGAGCGATTTTTTCACCTGTGCTGATGTCAACGGCGGTGATCACGCCTTCGCCGGGTGCTTTGATATCCATGACGGGGGCGTTGACCACGGCATCAACGCTGACCACTGAGGTGAGCCGAGTCTTGAGAAATCTCAGAGACCAAATCACTAATCCGGCGCTGAGGAGGATCAAAAATAGATTTGAAACGAGCGATCGTGACGGGAACTGATGAGGTTTAGAATCTGCCGCAGTCTTTAGGGGGCTGTATAGTTTGTCAGATGTCTTGCTAGAAAGCTTCACGGGTGGTCACCAATAGATCTGAGTATTGAATCGAACTAGAGAACTTAATCAACAGGAACTTGAACTCGTTAACGACTGAGAGGGACAACTCAGCCGATCTCACTCTTATTGCAGATTACAAAAGAGTTGTTGTTGGGATTGTTGCCTGTGCGTAGAGATAAATACAGAGCTAACTTATAATCTTCATGAAAACATTACAACAATCGTCCGGATTAAGTTCATTCCTCAAGATCAGCACTGAAGTTTAGAGTGTTCTAACTCGGTCAGTGAGTGTTTTGTCACACGGAGGTTATCAGGTGCCAAAAGACATAAGTATAAAAGCCTACTCGTAAAGATTAGGTCAAGCTTACAGAGGTTTTTTAGGGTTATTTTCAACGGAAATTCTCTAGAATTGGGAACTTCAGTTCTAGGGTTTAAGCTCAAGAGTTCTAGACGGGCGATCGCCCTTGGGATCGGCAAACCAGAAGGATTGGCCCAAAAAAATCCTCTGCCGCAAAGTTTGACGAGCAGAGGAATTGATGGGCGCGATCGCGAAGGATTACAAAATCAGAATCTCCCTAAGAGCAGGCACCGGGCCCATCATCGGTTAACCCGCATTTACCGGAAACTCTCCCGGACGGATCGAAAGCGTCACCGTGCGACCACTGCGATTGACTTCAAGAGAGAGGCTACGGCCGATCGTGCTGTTCTCTACGGCTTGCTGCACCTCATTGGCTGAAGCGATCGCTCGACCATTAATCGCCTGAATCACATCGCCTTTTTGCAGCCCTGCCTGAGCCGCCGGAGAGTTGCGAACGATGTTAGTAATCAGCGCCCCCCGATCGGTTTGCACCTTGATGCCCAAGTCTTGATTTTGATTGATCAGGTCTCGCGTGGCAGCAGAAAGATCGGTCATCTCAACGCCCAAATAGGGATGATCAACCGAGCCTTTGGCAATCAGTTGGTTAGCGATCTGCTGCGCCTTATTGATCGGAATCGCAAACCCTAACCCTTGAGCACCGCCGATAATTGCCGTGTTGATGCCAATCACCTGCCCACTTTGATTTAAGAGCGGCCCACCCGAATTGCCAGGATTAATGGCCGCATCGGTTTGAATATAGTTAGTGCGACGATCGGGCGATCCAATTTCGCTGCTCGATCGGCCGGTGCCGCTAATAATTCCGGCTGTGACAGTGTTGTCTAACCCTAGCGGATTGCCAATCGCGATCGCCCACTCACCCGGTCGCAGTTGGTCAGAGTTGCCGATCGCTACGATCGGCAGATTGCTGGCCTGAATTTTCACCACCGCCACATCAGTCAGTTGATCTTCTCCGACCACCTGCCCGGTGAATTCTCGCCCATCTTTAAGCTTGACGATGACCTGATCGGCTCCATCCACCACATGAGCATTGGTCATCACTAACCCATCAGCTTTGACGACAAAGCCCGACCCAGTGCCCCGGGCCACCTTTTGCCCTGACCCCGACGATCGAGTCCGCGAAGAATCAATTCTCACGACAGCAGCACCTGTTTTATCGACCGCCGCCGAAATAAAGTTTTCGTTAGCCGCGTTGCCTGCTGGGCCTGGCATCTGAGCAACCAAGGGCTGAGTCTGCACCGCGTTGGTTGGGTTTAGCTGGGTTCCGATTAGTGCAGACACCGCGCCCACTGAGACGAGAGCTAGAGACGCGATCGACTTTTTGAGAAGAGGATTAGAAGCCATGTCAAAATTACCAAAGAAAGAATGATGGAGCGTTAATCCCGCAACCCTCACATTGACTATTATGATTAATTCGTGTGACAAAGAAATTTCAGGCTTTCGATGTTTTCAAGGCAATTTGCAAGGGTTGACCACGGTTCGGGTCTGCTCAAAACGGGCCGCGATCGCCGCCAAGGGTTAAGGGGCAGATTGAGATTGCCGGATTTTCTCAGATTGAGCAGAAATCCTCTCAAAAAAATGTGACAATTTTGTCAGTGCCTACTGTCCATCTATAACTGTTCATCTATAGAAGTCTTTCACGGTCTGTCCTTCAGCGTTTGACGGTCTGGTAGAACTGCTCTCAGCAGACTATACTAAGAACAAAAGTACTAAAACCTGCGACCAGTGGTGAATTATGCGTCTTCTCAGACGGTTTTCTGAGGTGTTTAGCTTCTGGGGACATGAGAGTTTTGAGACTGAGGAGGCTCTTGATTTTGCGGAGACTCCCGTTCATCAAGCTGGGCAACCTGCCGAGCTACCTCGATCGCTTGACCCGCAGGTGCCTCTTCCGATCATGACGGGTTCTCAAGAATGCGTGGTGCTAGAACCCCGATCGTTTGAGGAAATTCCTCAAGCTGTAGACGCGCTGCTGGCCCAAAAAGTTTTAATTCTCAAATGCGCTAAGATGCGATCGCCGAGAGAAGCCCAGCGAGCCGTCGATTTCTTAGCGGGGGCTGTCTATGCGATCGACGGTCATCAAAGCCGCATCTGGAAAGATATTTTTATGTTTGCGCCGCCGTCGGTGCAGCTAACCCGATCGCAAACAACGGTTCCGGTTCAGCCGTTTGCTCCCCATTCAGGCTGACGCGATCAAAACTATCGATCAAACCGCGTTTTGCAAACCCCGTCGAGTGCTGCGCCAGGCCCAGATGCCGACGATCGTCACCACCACACTCATGCCAATCAGCACCGATCTCAATCCCAATTCAGACTGAGGATTGCGGGCGACCAGGTTATTAATCGCATCAATGAGCGGCCCAGTAATGGCTAGGGGCAGGCTGAGGGCAATATTGACAATGTTATTTTGAAAGCCAAACACCTTTCCTCGCATGGCCTCTGGCGTTCTTTGCTGAATTAAAGTCTGCATCGGAACGGCCACCAAAGAGGCTCCTAACCCAAAAAAGCCCGACAACGCCAAGCTCAACCCCCGATCGGAGGTAAACGAAAACATGGTGAGCACAAACGCCATGCAAACAAAGCCGACCAGAGGCAAGGGTTTTTGCCGAAAGCGATCGCCCCAATGACCCAACGCTCCTGCACCAAACACCATGCCTACACCCGCTGCCGCCAGCAGCAAGCCAAACTGAGTTTTTTCTAGCCCGATTTTTTGCGTCAGGTTGATCGCCAACACCGTCAATGCAGCTAAAACAGAGTAGAGAATCATGAGTTGCAGCATGGCATATCTCACCAAGCAGTCTTGACGCAGATAAGACAGCCCTTCTTTAAAGTCGCTCCACGGATGCACCGGAGCGATCGCGTCACTCTGATATTTTTTTTCTTGGATGGGCATCAAATACAGCACGATTCCCGCTAGCAGATACAAGCCTCCGACTAGAAGTTCTCGTCCCCACTCTGAGTTAAATCCACTCGCCAGTTTAAGCAGGGGGTCACCGATCGCAAACCCCACAATCAATGACCCCATCATCGTCGTGGTAAACAGCGCATTGGCCGTTAGCAGATTCTCTGGTTTCACCAAAAGGGGAATGGTGGCTTGCTCTGCGGGGGCAAAAAACTGAGTCAAGACGGATTCTAAAAACGCGATCGCCACCAAGATCATAAAGGCCTTGGGCAAAAACGGCAGTGGCAACAGCAGCAACATCACACCGCGCCAGATGTTGCAGCCGCTCAGAATGGTTTTTTTGTCATAGCGATCGACAAAAATGCCCGCCGCCGAGCCAAAAAAAATCGCGGGTAGCGTCGCTGCAATCATCACTGCCGATCGCATGGAGTTCTCAGTTTCAGGCGAAGAACCATAGTCACTCAAAAGCGCAATCAGCAGCACAAAAAAAACTTTATCAGCCAGTTGGGACAAAACTTGCCCACTCCACAGCATCATAAAGGGGCGATTGTGAAGCAGCGCTAAAAAGCCATTACGAGAGGGCTGAGAACGAGTAGGAAGCATAGAGTGGAGAGATTTTAGAAATCAGGTGAAAACCCTCTCTGTGGGTCAGGTCTAGGCATTATGCAGCCTTTAGACCCGATCCATCACAACTTTATCTGAAATACACCTCGACGAGAGGGCGACCAGGATTGTTTTAAGCAACCATGAAGCCGCAAAGACAAATTAGGATTCACCTCTAGTGTCTCGTTGACAGAGAAGGATCGTAGTGCTGCAATAGCGCAGTTATAAAACTGGCGGCCGTGGTGGAGGGTGTGCCTGATGGTTGACGAGCGACGACTCGATAGCCTCGAACGGTTTGGGGCGATCGCCACAGGGTCAAATGATCCACAGCAGGGTCAGCATAAAAACTGTCTGCGTCACCTCCCCCCAGCCAAGCCGAACTCTGGGCCGTAAAGCGATCGTGACTGACCCGATGAATCGCAAAATCTCCCCCTAACGGAACGCCCCACCCATCGAGGGCAATCAGGGCGCAAACGGTGCCTCCTTGTTTTTGCCAGAGACGAGCCGCCCCGATCGCAGCCACAACCCCGGCGCTAAAGGCAATGAATGTTAGGGGAGTCGTCGCCTCAGTTGAGGACAAAAACTCTAACAGGTGATGCGGAGAATAAGCAGGAGCCTCATCAGTCGGAAAAATCAAGGTCTCTGGCTGGAGATGCAGGGCCGCCACAAAGCTTTGAGTGAGGTGCGATCGATGGATTCCGGGACAGATCACAAGTTTCACAGCCAATTCTCCACGCTCTCTAAACTGATTTTAACGATGTCATAACCTTTGGTGCAGTTATCCCCCAGTAGGGGATGTTAGCCTAAGTAGCGTGAGAGTTGTGCCACACCCTTATTCTTGGTGCACCTACACCTGTCCACGTTAATTTGAGAGACAAAAAGTGGTTGCTACCCCCGAAAAAATTTATCAGTCTGGATTAGAAGCCTCGACTTCGGGCGATCGCGTTGCCGTTTTGCTCATGGGCTATGGCGAAGTCGAGAGCTATGAAGATTTTGCCAACTATAACGAGCAGGCGTTAAATCTCTTAACCGCCAAGTTTGCCCCCGTTCCAACCTGGGTCTATCCCCCTTTAGCAAAGCTTCTAGCGGTGTTTGACCTGCACGAGTGGAGTCATCAACACGATCACTTCATCTCGCCTCACAATGCCATTTTTGAGCAGCAGCGCGCCGGGGTTGAAAAGGCGTTGCAAAATCGCTGGGGCGATCGCGTCAAAGTCTTTAAGGCTTTCAACTTCTGCAAGCCTTTCTTGCCCGATCAAGTTTTAGAAGAAGTCAAAGCAGAAGGGTTTGACAAGATTCTGATCTACCCGCTTTTGGTCGTCGATTCTATCTTCACGAGCGGCATCGCCGTTGAGCAAGTCAACAAGGCGCTCTCAGCTTTGGCAGACCCCGGTCAAGAACACTGGCTAAAAGGAACTCGCTACATTCCTTCGTTTTATTCTGAGCCAGAATATATCGATTTGATGGCAAACCTGGTCGAAGCCAAGATCAAATCTGAGTTGGCAGTGGCCCACTTGCCCTCCCAAATTGGCATCGTGCTGATGAATCACGGGTGCCCCCACAAGGCAAAGGGCTTTACATCTGGCATCGACGAGAGTCAAAAACTCTACGATCGGGTGCGCGAACGTCTACTTTACAAATATCCTCTGATCTCAGTCGGCTGGCTCAATCACCAAACGCCGCTGATCGACTGGACGCAGCCAAACGCAGACTTAGCCGCAAGAAACCTGATCGATTTGGGAGCCACCGCCTTGGTGTTTATGCCGATCGGCTTTGCCACCGAAAATCACGAAACGCTGCTAGATGTCGATCACATCATTCATGGGTTACGCAAAAAGCGTCCTGATGTAACCTATGTGCAAATGGCTTGTGCCAATGACGATCCTGACTTTTTGCAGATGGTGGCCGATTGGGCCCATCCTCAAATCGAAGCGCTGCTGTCAGAGCAAGCCATGGCGGTAAACCCGACGCTGGCCGCTTCTCAAGCCCACCATCACGATCATCACAGCCACGACGGCCACGGGCACAGCCACGATCACGGACATCATCACTAAGAGCCGTCTCTCAAACCAAACCCAACAGACTCCACGTTATGGCAATGCCCTGCCCAAGCTGATCGTACGGGCACGGCAATGCCGTGCCCTAATCTCTGCGAATAACCAATATTATTCAACCCACGCTCCAAGAAACTTTTTCAACCCTGAATGACCACAGAAATAAATTGTTATTTAGGGTTTGCGGCAAAAAACGATGGCAAGACTGCTTTACGAAAACTCCGTCACTTACCAGGGATATCTGATTATTCCGTTTAGTGTCGGGTCGATCGCTGGAGAAGACATTTATTCCTACACGCTGCTGTCAGAGTCAGGACATCGGGGACGTTTTCACAAGGCAACCAATCCGCCTGATGAGTTTTCAAGTCAAATTGAGAACGTGATCAAAATTGCCCAAACTCACCTGACGCACCACTCAGAAATTGAGAATGACACTGATTATTTCCGATGCCGCTACACCTACCGAAATAATCTGATCATCGTCCTGCGTCAAGGCAGAAAGATTTTTTATGATCACTACCCTCCGAGCGAGTTGACAAACATCGCAGCTCCCAAAATCTTTAAAAGTGAGTCAGAGTGTTTGATCTGGATTCAGCAAGGACTTGATTTAAATCATCAGCCTTCGGGTTTGTGATAAAGCGATGATTGATAGAGGGTCTGCTCTTGATGAGTCAACAGAGTGCAGTCCGATCGGGGATAGGCCACACACGTCACCCGATAGCCTGCCGCCACTTCACCATCGCGCAAAAATTCTTGCTCACTTTGGTCAACGTCGCCCTCAACAAGTTTGGCAATACAGACCGAGCAGTCTCCCTGTTTGCACCCCGACGGCAACCTAATGCCCATCGTTTCAGCAATATCTAAAATGTATTCATCATCAGGGACGGCGATCGTGCGATCGAGTCCTAAATCGAGGTTAACCAGTCTGACTTGATAAACTGCCATTAGCTTGAGATGACCGAAAAACTAAAGACTTTAGAACTGAGACTAAGATAAAGTTGTAGCGAGTTTGCTTTAGCGTGTGATAGAACTAAAGCAGGTAGGTGTCAAGCTGTAATCTACCGAAAGGACGTAAAGAATCGATTTTTCAGAGTCATAAATTAAGAATCACTCCTATTCATCGGGTTTAACTCTGAATTCTTGACCGCAGATTACGCAACTGATAGCCTACCCCTCTAACTTTAGTATGCAAAGCGAAGCACCCATCTCAAAACCGATTCGATCGCTAGACGATGCGATCGAGCGCTGTCAGAATTTAGGAATGCGCCTGAGTCGTCAGCGTCGTTTTATCTTGGAGCTACTTTGGCACGAGCAAGAGCACCTATCGGCTCGCGAGATCTACGATCGGCTCAACCGTCAGGGCAAAGATATTGGTCACACGTCGGTCTACCAAAATCTCGAAGCCCTGTCTGAGCAAGGCATTATCGAGTGCATTGAGCGCTCAGACGGTCGTCTTTATGGCAACGTCAGCGACGCTCATAGCCATGTCAACTGCATCGACACCAAGCAAATTTTAGATATTCACATTGACTTGCCCGAAGATCTGATTCGTCAGGTGGAGGCCCAGACCGGAGTTCGCATCACCGAATATCACATTGATTTCTACGGCTATCGCACTGAGCAAACCCCCTAGAACGATGAACTTAGCGATCGTGAACTAAATCAGAGCGGCAACTGGCAGCCTCCCATAAGTAGGAGGGCGTAACTATTTGTAAAACGCCGTAGGCTCTTCACAAAGCGCAAAATCCTTGACCAGTATGGGTTATGCTGCTCTAGACCATCCTACGTTTAATCCAGCCTACCTACTTAGATAAAGCAATGCCATGCCTTGCTCCTAGTAGTCCGCCAAACTAACTCTGAAGAGTCATATCGAACTCCTTAGCCAAGATTTCGTTTGCAGGGGGTTTGGGGGCACGCCCCCAAGGATCGGCCGCCCAAGACTATCGCCTCATCGCCAAAGACTTGTACGTTAAATCTTCGGTTAGCCACTTCATTAATGCGGGGATGACACTCCCACGGCTCCGCAAAGCTAAAGCCGTGGGATTCTTGGTTCAATGAAACCACTTAACCTAGAGTCCTTGCGTCATCTAGACCAGAGGTGGGATTCTCCCCAAGCGTTAATTCGGGTATGCCCTACCCTATTTGCGCTTCTATTACTCAGTTGCCTGCGACGGGAAACCCGTCTTCAGCACTGAGCGCCGCAAGTCCTGTTTAAGTTTGAAGCAGATAGGCCTCAAAATGCTGTTTGTCTAGCTCCTCTGAATCTTACTGCGAGGGGGAGTCTAGAAAAATGCAGTAGAACCGCATAGATTTTCAAGGTTCAGCGTGTCTCCGACAGCAAGGTTTTTAAAGTGGTTGATTTTCCATTTCTTAATCGCGTGCGATTGCTTCCCGAAATCTAGCCGCTCTGCCTGCTGGGGATATTTAAATAGCTCAGGCAAGTTGGGGTTGGACTGGTTCAAAATCGGCTCAATCAACTGCCCAAACCGACTGTAGAATAGCCGAACCCGACCTGTGCGATCGCTGTAATTCATGGCTAGAAAACCCCCGACTCCTTCCTGGCTTCAGGTCTTTCAAAAACCTAAATTTGAAGAAGCAGACCGTGCATTGCCTTCTAAACCGCAGAATGACCAGCTAGAAGCCGATTTAGACGTGATTCGCGAAGACATCACTCCTCCCACTCACCCCAAACAGCGCCCAGCCGCTGCGCGATTTGCCAGGCTTCAGAAAGGCGCTGCCCGCACAATCTCATTGGGCGCACAAGGCACCTTGCGAACCTTAAGCCCGATCGCCAGAGCGTTGAGGTGGCAGCTAATCTGGTTAGGAATTCTCGCGGCGGCGGGCGGAACTGCGATCGCAGCGTTTATCTGGCTCTCAAAAGTTCCCCCAGCCGTTGACTGTAAGCAGATTTCTAACTGGTCGGCTGAGTCTGAGCGGCTGTTTTGTGCTCAACAAAGTGCAGGGTCGGGAAAGCCAGAGCAAATTTTAGACGCGATCAAACTGGTCAAAGACTGGACTTCAGAGCACCCGCTCTATGGTCAGGCCCAAGCTCTCATGCAAGAGTGGTCAAACACCTTGTTAATGTTGGCCCGCGATCGAGTCGCTCAAAAAGATCTCAAAGGCGGCATCGCGTTAGCCAATCAAATTCCGGCATCAAGTGCTGTTTATAAAGAAGCTCAAACCGCCGTTAAACGCTGGCGAGAAGAATTTAACAAAGGGCAAATTCTCTATGACAAGATTCTCAGCGCGCTCAAAAAGCAGAACTGGGATCTTGCCTCTGAGCATATTGCTACCCTGAGTCTAATCAACGATCCCTCCTGGCAAGATCGGCTAGGTGAGATTCGGCAGCGCACCACCGACGAAAAAGTGGCGTGGCAATATTTGAAAGATGCGCGAAACTTTGTCAAATCGACCTCACCTGACCAGTGGGGACGGGCGATCGCCATCACCGACCCCATCAATCGCAAAACCTTTGTGTGGGATCAAGCCAAAGCCGACGTGTTGCAGTGGCGCAATGCCGTCTTTGGGCTAGCAGTCGTGCGTTTAGGAAAACAAGATCTAGCCGGAGCCAGCGCGCTAGTCAGTTCGATTCCCGCTAGTGTCAACCTCACTTCAGATCATCAAGACCTGATTCGGTTAATTCGAGCTAAAGAAGTCGATGCCGACACTGACTATCGACAGCCTGCTTTAGAGCGCCTTGCCCCTTTGTGGCTGGCGATTCAGCTATTGCGGCAGATTAATGCTCAGAGTCCTTTCTATGCCCAGGCTAAAGCCCTCTTGCCCCGATTAGACCTGCAAGCCCAGGGTCTCGTGCAGCTAAATGTTGCTAGCACTCTATCCAACGTGCAGCAGATTTCCACGCTGCAACTGGCGATCGCCCAGGCCCAACAGATTCCGCCCAAGCATCCGCGTCGCCTTCATGCCCAAACGCTGCTGGCTCAGTGGCAAAAAGAAGTCGAGTGGATGGAAGACCGCCCGGTGCTGCGGCAGGCTCAACAGTTGGCCAAGACGGGCAAGCTCGATCCTCTACGATCGGCGGTGGCGTTAGCGAGTTTGGTCAAGCCGCAGCGGGCGCTGTCTCAAGAAGCGCAGTCGAGCATTGTGGACTGGACGGTGCAGATCCAAACCATCGAAGACAAGCCGATCTTAGACGAAGCTAAAGCAGTGGCAACCTCTGGCAAATTGGGGCAGGCGATTCAAGTCGCTGCAAGAGTGCAGTCGGGTCGGGCGCTCTATAGAGAGGCTCAATCTCTGGTGGGAGAATGGGTCTATCAGATTCAAATTGCTGAAGATCGGCCGATTCTCAATCAAGCGGCTAGCTTGGCTAGTGGCGGCTATTTGACGCGGGCGATCGACCTAGCGGCTCAGATTTCACCCAGACGCGGGCTTTATCGAGAGGCTCAAGGTGCCATTTCGCGCTGGTCAGTTGAGCGGGCCACAATCTTGAGAGCACGAGAGCAAGAAGCAGCCAGTCGGCGTGACCCTGCCCCAGAATCGTCTCCAGAGCCGTCTGCATCAGAGTCGCCCGCAGACTCTTCAGAGCCAAGTCCGCCTCAGTGACGAGTGTGGGACTATGGAGCTAGGGAATAGGAGAGTGGATCTGTGTCGCTCGATCGTCCGACAAGTCGCTGGTTACACCTGATGTTGATTGAGGCAGACCCCATTGTGAGACTGGGGCTGTTGACTGGGCTGAGTCGATGGTCTGATCTGCAAGTGGCGATCGAGGCAGAAACAGGCGCAGCAGCCTTGAGATCTCTGGCAGATAGCCCACCGCTCGATCTGATTTTGGTCGGGTTAGAAACCAGCGGACTGGCGGCGCGATCGCCCGTGGATCTAGAGCTATTGCGACAACTCAAGACTCAGCAGCCTGACTTGCCCATTTTGCTGATCGGGTCGCTGCCAGATTCTCTCCTGATAGAAGCCCTGCAAATCGGTGTTGAAGGCTATTGCCCTAGGGGAAGCTCGATCGCTGAGTTGGTGAACGCGATTCGACAGGTGGCGACGGGTCAACGTTATTGGAATGCAGACCAGGTGAAACGTTTGACGATCGCTCCTCGATCTGAGCAGTTGCGTCTGTTGAGCCGGGTGCGTGCAGCCCTACGATCGTCTAGCCTTCAGCAAATTGAAGCGGCACTCACCGATCTCAATGCTCAACTTGAGTTGCCTGGGCTATCGTTGCTCGACAAAGCCATCCTGACCGGACAGCGCAGAGAGCTTAAAGCTGCCCGATGGTTGGTGAAGCGAGTTCTTTCTAGCTCAACGGCAGAGTCAGCAAGAACGCTATCTCCCGTCAGAGAATCCTTGCCTCAGCTTCCGGCTAGTTCTCAACTTGTGCCTGATCGGACTTCAGATTTAACGGCTAGAGAGCTTCAATCAACGCTGTTTGATGCCATTTCTGCCAAACTGCAATCGAGTTTAGAAAACTTGACGAGTTCGCCGCTCGAAATCGATATTTTTCGGACAGAGCGCAAGCGAGAATTGTTCTACATCATTTTGCGGCAGATTGAGGCGAGTCTAGACGAGTTGCGGTTTTCTCAGATTCAGCCCGATCAGCTTGCCGAAAAACAGGCGGCGATCGTGCGCGATTTGTGGCAGGCTGTGACGATCGACTTTTTTGGCCGATATTACACCCTGCGGGTCAAAAACCAGGATATAGAGGTCGTGACGGCCCTGCTGCAAGACGAAGAAACCGTTCAGGCAGAGATTCTGAATAAGATTCCTCTAGTCGTCGATTTATATGCTCATCTGCTGTTTGAGTCAGCGCTGACGATCGACAATGCCGACTCTTTGATCGGGTCGCCAGACGCGATCGATCGGGCCGCCGATCTGTTGGAAAATCTTGCCATTCAGCTAGCCAACGCGGTCGTGCAGCCATTGCTAAATCGGTTTTCAGATTTAGAAGCCATCAAGCAAAGCTTTTACGATCGTCGCCTGCTCTCGACTCGCGACATTGAGCGCTTTCGCAATGATCTATCGTGGAGATATCGCGTTGATCGCTATGTGTCTGAGCCAACCGCCATCTTTGAGAGTCAACATCGGCTGTTTGTGTTGACTTCGCCCGGCATTAGACAGGTTGTGATCTATGCCCCCCGTCGCCCTGAGCTTGAGCAATTGGCAGGGGTGCGGTTAGCCGTGACGCTGGCTTTAGAAACGCGAGATGCCATTTCACCCCGATTAAAAGCCACGATCGCTTGGGTCGGCAGTGGGCTGATCTATCTGCTCACCGATGTGATTGGGCGAGGATTAGGGCTGATCGGTCGCGGCATTGTCAAAGGAATTGGGAACGCTTGGCAAGATAGCAAACGGTGAATCATGACAAACCTGTGAGAGTTTTGATTTTAGAGTTTTGAATCGCGAAAATGTCTGTAGAATGCACGTTATAGCGTTGTACGGTTAGAGAAATCACCTCTGGTTTTGCCCGATCGCGACGAAATGAGTCCTTGTTTTCAATAAGATCACTCAAAATTCTTCCACTTTTCTTTTTAGTCTCTAATTAAGCTCAACGGGAGCGCGCATATGATTGAGTCCCTACTTGGTGCATTCACACTGATTATTCTTGGATACATGATTGGTTCTGTCAGAATCATTGACCAGGGTGACGAAGCTTTGGTGCAGCGATTAGGGCAATACAAACGCACCTTAAAGCCGGGACTCAACTTTGTGATCCCGTTTATGGACACCGTTTTAGTCGAGACGATTCGAGAACAGCTTTTAGATATTGACCCTCAGCAGGTGCTGACTAAAGACAACGTTCCGATCGAGATTGATGCCATTATTTTTTGGCGAATTTTAGAACTTCAAAAAGCCTACTATGCGGTTGAAGATCTAGAGGAAGCCCTCAAGCAACTCGTGATCACCAATCTGCGGGGTGAAATCGGTCGGCTCTCACTGACCGAAGCTATTTCATCGACCGATAGAATTAACTCTGAGCTTCGCAGGCCTCTAGATAAGGCGGCTCGTGAATGGGGCATTGAGGTGATTCGAGTGGAGGTGCAGGCTGTCACGCTGTCTACTGCTTTGAGAGCGTCTCTAGAGCAAGAGCAGATTGCTAAGAGTGAGAAAAACGCTGCCCTTTCGAGAACCGAAGCCACGGTGAAATCAATCGAAGAACTGGCACGAGCGTTGCAGGCTCAACCCAACGCCCAGGAAGTCTTGCGTTATTTAGTTGCCAGAGATTATGTCAATGCCAGTCTAGAAATTGGCAAGAGTGATAATTCTAAAATCGTCTTTATGGATCCTAAAGCCTTGAATGAGGCGATCACAGATTTGATTAGACCCCACGAATTTGATTCGGGGTCGAGCAATTCTGCGGGAGGCAACAGCACAAATTGATAGGTTAGGGTCTCCAAAGGGCATCTGCAACGCGGCAAACGTCGTGCATTTCGGCTACATCGTGAACTCGTAAAATGTCAGCGCCTTGGGCGATCGCGCTTACGCAGGCTGCCGCCGTGCCCCAGACTCTAGCTTGCGGGTCTGGCTGATTGAGAATCTGACCGATAAACCGTTTGCGAGACACCCCAACCAAAATCGGACACCCCAACTCTTGAAAAGCAGGAAGCTGGCGCAGGATTTCTAAATTCTGCGCGGTTTTTTTGGCAAAGCCGATGCCGGGATCAATGATGATTTGGCGGCGATCGATGCCTGCCGCGATCGCCGCGTCAATCCGCGCTGCTAAAAATTCGACAAGTTCACTGATCAGATCTCCATATTCAGTGAGGGTTTGCATGGTTTTAGGAGTGCCGCGAGTGTGCATTAAGATAATGGGCACCTTGAGCTTGGCCACGATCGAGAGCATTTCTGCATCAAAGGTTGCGCCAGAGATATCGTTGATCAGATCTGCCCCTGCGGCGATCGCGGCCGTTGCCACCTGCGATCGCGTCGTGTCTACTGAGATCGGCACCTGGGAGAATTCTGACCGCTGCCGCAACGTTTCAACGACAGGGATCACCCGATCGAGTTCTTCAACAAGCGTCACAGGTTCGGCATTGGGTCGGGTCGATTGTCCCCCAATGTCTAAAAAGTCGGCTCCGTCAGCGACCATTTTGTGAGCCTGAGCTAGGGCAGCGTCTAGGGTGTCAAACTGTCCGCCATCGCTAAAGCTGTCAGGGGTGACGTTGAGAACACCCATCAAATAGGTTTGTTGACCCCAACTAAAGGCGCGATCGCAGAGGGTCAACTCTGAGCGAAGAGACCGAGTTGTATCGTACACTTTATTTAATCTTCACAAAACGAACTTTCCTTTTATCAAAAATTTAAGTAAAAATACTGTTAAAAATCAGAGAATCTAAGTATGTTTTGTAGCTGAGAAGACACTTCTCACCTCAGAATTTCTTAAGAATAGGAATCTCCAGATCATCTACTAGTCAAGATTTTATGAACCTTAGTCTACCGCTTTTGAGATCGACGATCGGCTTGGGCATTAGCTCGATAGTCAGTGTAGGAGCGATCGCCCAGGCTGATGCGGCCCTTTTGGTGGGCAACACCAGAGGCAACAATGTGGTGATCTATGACGATGCTGGAAACTTTAGAGGCGATTTTATTGCTCCTAAAGTCGGCGGATTGCTCGACCCCGATGATCTCACCTTTGGCCCCGATGGCAACCTCTATATCAGCAGTGGCAGCAATTCAACAGGCGAAATTTTGCGCTATGACGGCAAAACGGGCAGCTTTATCGACAAGTTTGCTAGCGAGGGCTTGATTCGTCCCTATGGCAACGCCTTTGGGCCCGATGGCAACCTCTATGTGAGCAGCTTTTTGACCGACCAGATTTTGCGCTATAACGGCAAGACAGGTGCCTTTATCGATGTGTTTGCCTCTGCTAAAAACATTCCACCCTCTGCCCGCAAATCAGGGCAGCTTAACGGTCCCAACGATCTGTTATTTACCCAAGATGGGCGGCTGCTAGTGACCACCCAGGGCAGTGTGGCGATTTCTGACGCTGCTAAACCTGGTTCATTTCAGGCAGATTTTAGCGGTGGGTTTGCTAGTCAAGTTTTAAGCTATGACCTCGCCACAGGTGCGTCGTCAGTTTTGGTAGATCAGCCGACTCCTTCACCTGACAGCTTTGGGTTTGTGAGCTTTTTGGGGTTAGCTACGGGCCCTCAAGGTGACTTGTTTGTGAGTGATTTTGCCAATGACATTCGCCGCTATGACGGGTCTAGTGGAGCCATTAAACAAACACTCTCCACCAATTACACGGGGGTGGTTCCAAGCACCAGCTTTATCGGCAACCTGACCTTTGACCCAGGTGGAAAGCTCTATAGTGTTGGGTTTGACCAGAAGACTAACCAAGGTACAATTCTGCGCTATGACGGCTTAACGGGGGTGCCGCTGCCGTCTGCTGGCAACTCTAGTGCAGTTTATGTGTCACAGACTAAAGCCTTAAATCGCCCGATCGGAATCACCTATACAGCGATCAAAGTTCCTGAGCCGGGTGCGGCGATAGGGATTGTAGCGATCGGGCTACTCAGTTCACTGGTGTTAAAGCGACGCGACGCTAGTCCTAAAATCTCGATCGTCGATCCCAGATGAATGGTTCAGCTTGGCGATCGGGTTCCCTCGCCAAGCTCACCATCAAAAATCTTTCGCTAGTTAGAGTCAGTGTCTCACACTAGAAGGAGGCTAAATCTCAGCGATCGCGGAACAATCTTAGAGAACACCACATCCAAAAAAGGACATTTGTTGTGATCAATTCTCTATTTTTTGTGGCTCAATTCGGGATTCCTGGCACTCTGCTTTGGCACTGGGAAGGCACTCCCATCATGATTGGGGCCTGCCTGCTGGTTTTATTGATTGCTAGCCGCACCATTAACTATCCCCATACGGGAGCTAAGATGCCGCTGCCTTTCTCAAAATTATTGTTTAATGACATTAGCGTTGCAGGATTTTTAGCTTCGATGAGTTTTGGTCATGTTTTGGGCGTGTTAGCGACCTTTGCGTTAGCAAACACCATAGCGCGATAAAAATTAACGGTTAGCGATTAGTAGTCTTTGTATCCAGAATACTTTTTTCTAATCACTAACCGTTAGCTAACCGATTCTTAGTCTGAGGTTTCTAGTTTAAAGCGGACGGTAGACGCGATAGTTGATGTCAGGGAAGATGTTGTCGATCGCTTCGACTTTTTCAATCCAGCCCGAATCGATTTTGCCTTGGTTAATGTCTTCATAGAGTTTGTTGAAGCGCATCAGGTGCGATCGTGTCCGGCGAATCGCGTAGGGCACCATCGTTCCAGTTCGCATAATAAATGCCCAGTCAGATGATTGTGCCAACAGCACTTCTCTCGCGGCTTGGTTGAGCGCCCGCCAGCTTAATTCATCTTCTGGTTCTTTTTTAGAAAGCTCGATCATTCGCTCGGCGGCTTTGTGCAGGTGAGGGTAAATCCAGGCATTGGTCTCGTTGAGCCAATATTCATGAAAGCCCTTATAGCCCCAACTCGACTGAGATGGGCGGCAGACCTGCTGCGTCGGCTCGGCTTTGAGATAGTCGGCTAGGTGCGTCATATCATAGGTGCCTTGGTCAAACCACGACTTGCGGAACAAATAGTCGATAAACCACGGGCCTTCATACCACCAATGCCCAAATAGCTCGGCATCATAGGGCGAGACAATGATCGGCGGGCGCTGCATAATGTCGTGCAAGTGCTCAACTTGCCGCTCTCGGTTGTAGGCAAAGTTGGCGGCGTGTTCGGCTGTCTTTTCTTTAGCCCAATAGGGATCGTAGAGTTGTTTGTCAGATAGCCCTAGCCCTTTGCCCGTGATTTTGTGATATTTGATGCCTACATTTTTGCGCTGACCGTTGGGCATGACGTAGGGCTTGATGTAGTCATATTCGGCATCCCAGCCTAAATCGCGATAAAACTCTCGATATTCGGCAGCACCGGGGTAACCGACTTCTGACGACCAAACCTGCTGAGACGATTCATGATCACGACCAAACGCGGCAACTCCGGCTTCGGTGAAGATCGGGGCGTAGGTGCCAAACCGGGGCCGGGGCCGGGCGTAGAGAATGCCGTGGCCGTCGGTGAGAAAGTAGCGCAGCCCGGCATCGGCCAACATGCGATCGACCCCCTCATAGTAGGCGCATTCTGGCAACCAAATGCCGTTAGCGGGGCGATCGAAAGTCTTTTCGTAATGCTCACAGGCTACTTGAATCTGGGCCCACACCGCCTGTGGATACATTTTCATCAACGGCAGATAGCCGTGAGTTGCGCCGCAGGTGATGATCTCTAGGTTGCCGCTGTCGAGATATTGTTTGAACGCTTTGACGAGGTTGCGATCGTGTTTCTCCCAAAAAACGCGCACAGCGTTGAACTCTCTGGCATTGTGTTCTGCCAGATATTTCATGTGCCCGTTGTGGGCGTGGCGATCGATTTCCATCTCGGCGAGTTCTTCAAGCTGCGCGAGGTGGGCATCATAGCGGTCTTGCAACAGTGGATCGAGCAACATCGACACCAGCGGCGGAGTCATGCTCATGGTGAGTTTGAAGTCTACACCATCGCGAATTAAACCTTCAAAGACTTGCAGCAGGGGGATATAGGTTTCTGTAATAGCTTCATAAAGCCATTCTTCCTCTAGCACATAATCACTTTCGGGGTGACGAACGAAGGGCAAGTGGGCGTGCAAAACGAGGGCAACATATCCAATGCTCATAAGACTTTCGGGTGTAGAGGTTGAAAAACTGGGAAGAGTTGCCAAAATTGTAAAGCAAAACTGAGGGCGAAAATTATTCTGGGGCAATCGGGGCTAGCAAATGTTACCGTTTGTTTCAGCTTCTCGTTTCAGCTTCACTTAAGTTCACAGTAATCAGATTATTCAGTCACGATCGGGGCATAGCGGCGGCGAGTGACGATCGCAACCACCAGCACGATCGAGGTCAAAACTCCCGCTAGATATAGAGGATAACGATAGGTCTCCGGGTGATTTTGATTGACGATCAGCCCTGCGATCACCGGCCCAAAGGCATTTGAAACGCCTAGATAGGATGAGTTAATTCCCATCACGGTGCCCTGATCTTGAGGATTAGAATTCAACGAGATCAAGGTGTTAATCATCGGCTGAACTAACGAATTAAAAAGAGAAAAGAGAACGCTCACAATCACAAAATAGGAAATATTTGCCCATATTGGCATTAACACAAACGATAAGCTGCGGATAAACAACGCAAACAGCAAAATGCTTACTAGATTAAATCTGCGATTAAGCACTGAAACGCCCCAGGTTTGCATGATTACACCCAGTACGCCAAATAGAAAAAACATCATCGTCAGAGCACGATTATCTTGATTGAGCACATGCAAAAAATAAGGCTGAAAGGCATAGGTAAAGATCGTAAACGTTGTGCCAATAAAAAAGTTAATGATTAGCAGAATGCCGACTCTAGGAATGGTCAATCCTTTGATTAGATTTTCTAAACCGAGATCAAAAATATTGGTTGATCGCGCCGCTCTCTGGGGCAGCGTTTCGGGTAGAAAAAAGAAGGTGATCAGCAGGGCAATCAGCGCGATCGCGCTAGACACCAAAAACGCCGCTCCGAGAGAAATCTGTTGGGCAAACAGACTCGTCGCCGGGCCCAACACAAACCCTAGACCAAACGCTGCCCCAAAAATTCCAAACCCTTTGGCCCGGTTAGCCGGAGTCGTCACATCTGAGATGATCGCTTGAGCAACCGATGCGTTGCCCCCCGTGATGCCGTCTAAAAATCGGGCGATGAATAAAACGCTGGCCGTGGTCGCCGTGCCAGCGATCAGATTGGCGATCACCGTTCCCGCGAGACTGATGATTAGTAGGGGTTTGCGCCCAAACCGATCGGAGAGTTTGCCAATAATCGGCGTGGCAAAAAATTGAGCGATCGCATAGATCGAAAACAATAAACTCGTCTGAAAATCATTTAAACCAAACTGTCTGCCATATAAATAAAGAACGGGAATCAGAATCGTCAAGCTGAGAGCATTGATAAACGCAACGAGAGCCGTAATCCAAAAAGTTCGATTCATTTCAACTAGTGTGAGAGCGATCTGATTAATCTTGACTAAAGCAATCTATGTATGCCAGACAACACGGAGAAACAAATCACCAATGATACGGTAGCTAATGACCACAGAAATCTCAGTAAGTCTTCAGCAATGCGTATCAAGCTGCTATTGGTGGGAATGCTTTTGTCGAGTTTTGTTGCTCCAGCTTGTGCTGAAACTAGGCAACTAGACTATACTCTCATGTCTGATGCTAACCAGTCGTTTAGCGGGCTGATTGAGCAAGCTAAATCGATCGCAGAGCGGCTCGTCAAACAGGGGTTTTCTAGCCCATCAACGACGGTTGTCGAGATGAGAATTTTAGCAGAACGCGAAGGACTCACCGCTCCGATTCTCTACGTTCGCGTCACGCGGGCTGACTGGCAAAAACAGCCTGATCTTCGCTCTGCTGTCACCTATCTGCGAGATGCCGATCGCTTGCTGGGTTTTAGCGGGCCTCAGCGATCGCAGCCATCCGTTTTCCCGTCAACAACGGTCAGTCTGGCTTCGCCTCAAAGTGAGCCAAATTATTATGACCATCCGTGAGTGGATTTTAGGGATTCGTGATCGTCTCCAATCCGCGATACGTCTGGGCACGGTACTAATTGAGAATATTTAAAACGATTCTCTTATAAAGCTTTTGACCCTTTTCATTGAGGTGAACCCCATCGAAGGTCAGGTCTTGTCGCAAACTCCGATCGGCAAACAACGGATCAATTTCATCCGTCACCAGCCCGACATTTTCAACATCGGCCACCTGCCGGATTAGCGCATTAATTTCTTCGACCCGTTCCACAGTGCCCGCCACATTAGGGTTATGACTCGCCTCCACCGTCGAATAAAACGCAGGAACCACCGTAATTTGGCTAGCTCCCATCGATCGAGTCAGCACCACAATGCGTTCGAGATTGCTCACAAACTCATCATTGCGAATCGCATACCAGGCATCGTTAGTGCCGATCGCGATCATCACATTTTGGCACTGCACGTTTGAGGCTTTAAGGGTTTTTAGCTGCTCTAACAGCGACACGGTGCTTAAGCCGCCCATCGCAAAATTGGCAATATTTTTGTTGAGCGGGTTGCCCAACCCCGACGAAATCGAATCTCCAAACAGACAGCCGTGAAATCGCTGACTCTGACTAGATTGCGCTTGTGCTTTCACCTTCGATCGCCACCAGTCTAATTCGCCCAGTTTGTCTGGCTTCATCTGGGCGATCGAGACCTGATTGACCAACCCCAACAGCCCAAGCAAAGACACAAGCGCCACCAAACTAGTCTTGAAGTTTTTAATCATAGAAAGTGGATAGAGGAAAGTCAGAAAGCTTGCGCCATAATACCTGAATGCACAGAACTTAAGAAAGTTCCGATGGGATTAATTTAGCGCCTGTCCAGTCATAGCTTGCCCTGATCCTTCAGATTTTTCTCGTGAATGCACGTCTGTGTTTGCGGCATCACCTTGCCTAGCGATCGCGGGGCACGGCCACCTGAGTCAAAATTGTCATCGGTCGCTGATCTTTGAGATGCTGCATCTGCGCCTGATCACGCACAAACAAACTGCCTGCAAAGCCGAGAGAATTGACGGATATCGACTCAAAACTTTCTTGCGATCGCGGCACCACCAAGAGCCATTCTCGCGTCGCCAACAGATTATAGGCAGATCCGGCGCTTAACTTTAGCCGCTCTAGCAGCGTGTGATAACCCGCGATCGTCGCCTCGGCCGCTTGGCTCGGCAACATCTCACCAGACTCTAACCGCATCAGCCCATGGGCAAAGGGCCACTGTGGAATGGTGGCGATCGCGCCCTCAAACTCGGCTGAAGCTAACCAAGTGTCAATGGCGATCTCAGTTCCTGATAACAAAGGCAATGGAATCAGTTGCAAATGTTTGTGGCGTTGACTTGCGCCTGCATTCTTTCCAGCATTATAAAATGCTAATCCGTCATATTCCTTTAAGCACGTCCACAGGGCTAAAAAATCTTGCAGCGTCAATAAACTTTCTTGCTCTTCAAACGATCGCGTGATAATCAACAAGTGATAGTCAACCACGTTGAATTTATTTAGCAAACACACATGAGTCTCTGATAGATCAGCCACAAACAGATCTGTTTCATAAGGCAAAAAAGGATTGAGCGCTTCGCCCGTCACGGCGGCTATTTGGGCTTGCTGTTGGTTAGCGCGCTCTTTGCGCGTCAGGTTTGCCAAGATTCGCACTAAGAAATGCGCCCCGTCTTGCTCGACAATTTCATAGTTAGTCGGAATTGGGCGCAACGCCCCACAGTCTAGAGCGTGCCGCGTTTGTTTGATCACCCGTGCCCACAGCGTTCCAGGCTCTAGCATTAATCTGAAAAATAATGGCAGTTAAACGTTGCCCCAGATAAAGCGCCTGTGAACATCAACAAGGCTCTCTATCTGGGGAGAAAGGATTTAGTACAACTCCTCTTCTTGGTGCGTCATGATGGTGCAGTCAGAAGTGGGGTAAGCGACGCAGGTCAGCACATAGCCCGCCTCGATTTGGTCGTCATCCAAGAAAGACTGATCAGACTGATCAACCGTACCAGCAGTGATTTTGCCAGCGCAAGTAGAACAAGCACCAGCCCGGCACGAGTAAGGCAGATCTAGGCCCTGCTCTTCGGCAGCATCAAGAATGTACTCGTCTTCAGGAACGTCGATCGTCGTGTTTAGCCCTTCGGCTTCATTAATCAGCGTGACTTTAAAAGTTGCCATTCGGTAGTCCTCTCTTATAGTAGAAACGGCCTTGAAGCCATTTGAAAGCATAACTTCGTGCGTTGCCCGCAAAAGGCTTGCTTAGTAAGTCAGTTCCAATTCTGATACTACGGGAAAACTTATGAATTAAAACCTACAATCCACCTCTGGGGTGAACGGGATTCGTAATAAATCTCGCCTGTTTAATCTACTTATACTTATGGGACGGGAGAAAAGAGGGTCAGAAGGTCAGATTTTGGGCTAAAAATCACGGGCGAAGCGATCGCTGGTTTCGATCAAAGCGCTGCGAATGCCCGGCTCCATCATGGAGTGTCCCGCATCGGGAACTACGATTAACTCGGCATGGGGCAAGGCTTTGTGCAGATCCCACGCTGAAGACATCGGGCAGACGACATCATAGCGACCCTGCACGATCACCGTCGGCACAGATTGAATGCGATCGCAGTGGTCTAAAAGCTGATTGTCTTGCTCAAAAAAGCCCCGATTGATGAAGTAATGGCACTCAATGCGCGCAAAGGCATCGGCAAACCCAGCATTGGCAAATCGACTTTGCAGTTCTGGGTCGGGAATCAGCTTACTCGTGCTGCCTTCCCAGACTGACCAGGCCCGGGCCGCGATCTGACGAGTTTGGGCATCCTCGCTGGTTAGACGACGATAAAACGCCGACAGTAAATCACTGCGTTCTTCGACCGGAATCGGCTGGAGATAGTCTTCCCAGGCATCAGGAAAGAGACGACTCGCACCTTCTTGATAAAACCACAGAATTTCCTGTTGACGCAGCAAAAAAATGCCTCGCAAAATTAGACCCAGACAGCGATCGGGGTGAGTTTGACTATAGACCAGCGATAAGGTGCTGCCCCAACTGCCCCCAGACACGACCCATTGAGAGATTTGCAGGTGCGATCGGAGGGCCTCAATATCCCTCACCAGATCCCAGGTGGTGTTCTCTCGCAGTTCGGCATGAGGCGTGCTGCGACCACAGCCTCGCTGATCGAAGATCACAATTCGCCACTTTGCTGGGTCAAAATATTGCCGAAACACGGGCAAACTACCGCCGCCGGGCCCGCCATGCAAAAACACTACGGGCTTACCGTCGGGATTGCCCGATTGCTCAAAATAAATCGTGTGCAGGTCAGAAACCCGCAGCGCGCCCGACTGATAGGGAGCGATCGCAGGGTAGAGGTCACGCATAAAACGGTTCCGTTACAAAGCTAAAATTCTCGCTTTAGCGCTGCAAACTTCGGGGATCGAGCGCATCTCGCAGCCCATCTCCCAATAGATTAAACGCCAAAACCGTCAAAATAATCAGCAGGGCAGGCGGCCAAACCAGCCAAGGTTGCAGCACCAAAATAGAAGCATTAGTCGCTAGCGTCAGCATATTGCCCCAAGACGGATCAGGCTGTTGAATGCCTAACCCAATCAGACTCAGCACTGACTCTGCCACAATAAAACTTGGGATCGAAAGCGTTGCCGCAATAATAATGTAAGTCGCGGTCTGGGGCAAAACGTGTCGAACAATGATGTAGAGAGGCTTGCCGCCCATTGCTCTCGCCGCTTGAACAAATTCTTGCTCTTTAATCGACAGCACCTGCCCCCGAATCACCCGCGCCAACCCCGCCCAGCGAATAAACGACGTGATCAAAATAATCAGCAAAAACCGTTCAGCGCTGGTCAAACCAGGCGGCAACACTGCCGCTAGCGCCACCAGCAGATAGATCTCAGGAATGGTCATCAAGACTTCGACAAAGCGCATCAACACGCTATCTAGCCAACCGCCCGCATAGCCAGAGATGCCACCGACTAGCATCCCTAAGGGGAACGCGATCGCGATCCCGACCAATCCAATACTCAGGCTGACCCGCCCACCGTAAACCAGACGACTAAACTGATCCCGCGCCTGTTCATCGGTTCCTAGCAGGTTAAACTTGCCGTTTCCAGCCGTGCCAAACAGGTGGAGATTGCCAGAAATTCCGGGAAATAGCTCGACCTCCTCAAACTTTGGGTCAGTCAGGGAAACGTGAGTCGGCAAGGGCAGGCGAATCTGCAAAAACCGATAAGTATCTCCCTGCACAAACAGCCGAATCGGAGATGGCTTTGACCGATCGACCTTTAGCTGCCGATCGCCCGTCTGCACATCGACCGCACCTTGAGTCGTCGGATAGACATGAGGGCCAATAAAGTTCCCGCTTTGGTCGCTCCAATAGATCTGAGTCGGGGGCAAGAGTGCCCCATCTGCTTGAGACGCATAGGGATCGTAGGGGGCAACGAATTCTGCTGCGATCGCGGATAGATAAAACACCAGCAGCAGCAGCGCGCCAAACTTAGCAAGCGGGTTTTTTTGCAGTCGTTTCCACCAGTCCATAAGCGCAGCGTCAAGGGTGAAGGGGTGATCTAATGCTTTTTGCTCACAGCGATCAGCCGATCGTCATCAGCTTCGACTGAGAGCATGGGTTCTAGAATGCTATTTTCCATAGTCTCCGAGAAGATAGAACCCGTCTGGGGCGGCAGGGTCGGGTCGAGGATAATCTCGACGATCGTGCGAGTGACGCTGGTCAGCGGAATCGCTAAAATAACGCCCAACAGCCCTGCAACTCTAGCACCAATCAACAGCGAGGTTAGAATAATCACCGGACTAAACCCTGTCAAGTTGCCCATGATCCGAGGGGCGATGAAATTATCTTTGACCTGCTGAAGCGCGATCGCTGCGCCCAACGCTTGTAGGGCTAACCACCAGTCGATAAAGGCGATAACAATGCAGACGGCCGCGATGCCCAAGGTCGCCCCGATAAACGGAATCACCTCCATCACGCCGATAAACACTGCAAACACCAAAAAGAACGGTACTTTTAACCACCAAAAGGTCAGCGATAGCGTGGCCGCCATAAACAGCCCCAGCAATAGCTGTCCCGATGCAAATCGCTGCAAACTATCGCGCAGAGAATTAGTCAAACGCTCTTTAATAGGGGCCGAAAAAATGCTCGTCAAGCCCGTCCAGATTTTTCCCCCGTCTAGCAGCAAATAGAACGAGATCACCAAAATCAAAATGAAGTCTAGCACCCAGTTAAACGTGCCCAAGACTAGCCCGATGCCTGTGGATGCGATCGTTTTAGCCTGTCCTTGCACCTGGGCCGAAAGCTGCTGTTCTAAAAACGAGAGATCAAACGCAAAGTGCCGGGCCGTGCTCCAAGTCTCTAGATCATTTAGCTGCTGTTGCCCCGACTCAATCAGCCCAGGGAGATTAACGGTCAACTGCTGGGCCTGGGATAGGATCGGCGGCGCGATCGTCACGGCTGCAAACCCCAACACCAATCCCGCGAGTAAATAAACGAGAGCGGCCGCGATCGGGCGAGGCAAAATCGGGTGCAATCGCTCAACGGCGTAATTGAGCAAAAAGGCAATCAACCCGGCGGTCACCAAAACGCTGAGAAGTTCACCAAAATAGGTGAGCGCGTTGAGACTCAACCAACCCGTAACCAAAATCAGCAGCCAGGTGATTAAAAATTGCTGAATTGGCGAAAAAAAACGATCCATCGGCTAAGACTCAGGGGCTAGAAGGAACTGCGCCAGCGCGATCGCGGCGGTCAGTGCTTCTATCCTATCGCTCTGATGGTTCACTGGGACTTTGCGGGCTTCAGTCAGGCTCATGCTCGACGACAAAGACATTGGAATAGAGATTGGCAATAATCTGTTTGCCCTGCTGAGTTAGAGACAGATAATACAGCGCATCTTTGATATAGGGATGAACGCCGTGCCAATAAAACTTGGGGTAATTTTTGCGAAGATCTCCAGGATGCCGATAGCCCAGGGCTTTGTTCACCCCGGTTTCTTCAAACTCATAATAGAGCGCGCTAATTTTCTTTAAATAGCGGGGGTCGCTGAGTTGACCAATCAGATCCGAGGCGCGAATCAACCCCGGATAGCTGATCGTGTCTTGGTGATCTTCAGCCGTCGGCACCGGAAAACGAGTCAACTCAATGTTGCGTTTGACTAGCTCGGCATCAATGAGTTTGTGCCCTCCAAAGCGCTCATCGACAAATAGTTTGGCCCGATCGACATGATAAGGAGTCAACGCGGCATCTGAGGCACCCTGAGGCAGCGCCACCTTTGCCCCATCTCTGCCCGTTGCATACAAACTGTCGCCGTCTCGACGACACACGCCTTTGACATAGCCAATGTCATGACAGACCAGCGAGATCACAAAATGCAGCCAGTCTTCGCACGAAACGCCCCCCTGCCGAATGTGACGACCCCGCAGAATTTCTTGACCCACCAGCGTCACCAAAATCGAATGCTCAACGTTGTGATAGAGCGCGTCACTGTTGGCGATATTTTCCATGGCCATTGACCCAACCCAGCCAATGATGTCTTCATAGTCAGACTTCCAGCCGCCATAGGTGCGTCGATAGCCATCTTTGAGCTTGGCAACAAAGTCATCAATTAAAAGTTCGGTGGCATTAAACATGAGGGGCACTCACCGCTGGACGATTGGAATCTCTCTAGTCTTCCCGCTCTGCTGGCGATCGCAGATAGGTTTGCCAAATTTAGATTGACTTCCTGCAATTTGGTGAATCATTGAGAGAATGGCAAAGCGATTATGACTAGTTTACTGTGAAATTTCGCGGTGGGATTTCGCGGTGAGAAATCTGAATAGCTACTTAGCGTAGAAACATTTCGCATACGTCATAATCGAGAGAGAGATTAATTGACAGAACAACTTTAGGTTCAGTTTTTTACGTTAGACCGCCCTAAAAAGGTTTGTAGAGGAAGCATCGTGGCATTAAATACCCTGACAGAATCTGATTCTCCTGAACCGCAGCCACCTCGCAGGGCTGACTTTGAGGGCGCTTCAGAGATAGGCGCTCCTCCGGCTCGCGGGCCCTTGGCAGGAACACGAGGACTCTTAGCCGGGGTGGGCATTGGCATCGCGATCGCGGCAGGTGGCATGACGCTGCTCTCCCAGACGGGCAAACCTGCGGCGGCTCCGGCGGCAGACCCACAAAGCGCCCCAGTGGCGGGTCAGAGCGTGAGCGTCGAGGCGGCAAAGCTGGCCTTTGTGCCCAAAACCTTTAGCGCCACTGGCAGTGTCGATGCTCAAGATTGGGTGCAGGTCACGCCCCAGGCAACGGGGGTGCAGATTCAACAAATTTTGGTGAATGAGGGCGACACCGTGCAAGCCGGGCAAGCGATCGCGGTTCTAGACAGTTCTGTCTTGCGCGATCAGTTAAATGAAGCAAAGGCACAGCTTAATTCGGCTCAGGCGCAGCTTAAGTTCGGCTCAGGCGCAATTAAGTTCGGCTCAGGCACAGGTGGCATCTGATCGCTCGATCGTGCAGCAAAAAGAGGCCGTGCTGAAACAACAAAGGGCCGTGTTAGCCGAGGCTGAAAGCAATTTGCAGCGCTATCAAGGTCTGCGAAATGATGGCGTAATCAGCAGTCAAGATCTAGAGTCGCGCACCACATCAGCCACCACTGCACGAGAAGCGATCAACGTCGCACAATCCAATATCAGCAGCGCTCAAGCCGATGTCGTTAAAGCTCAAGCCGGGGTCAATCAGGCTCAGGCAGGGGTGACTCAAGCTCAGGCGGGCATTGACACCAACGTGACTCGCATTCAACAGCTTGAGACAAAGATTGCTCAGACCACCGTGCGCGCCCCGGCGAGTGGCATTTTGGCAAAGCGTAACCCCAACGACCAAAAAATAGCCCTTGCTAGAGTGGGCGAACTGACGGGATCGAGTCCCCTGTTTTATATCGTGCGAAATAGCTCACTCCAGCTTCAGGTGAACGTGCCCGAAAATCTGCTGGCCCAAGTGAGAGTGGGCGAACCTGCCAAGATCACGTCTGATGCCGATAAACGCATCAGTGTCCAGGGTCGAGTGCGCGAGGTCGAGCCTGTGATCAATCAGCAGACTCGTCAAGCCATTGTCAAAATTGACCTACCCGAAAGTGGGTTATTAAAACCCGGTATGTTTTTACGATCGGACATCGTGACCCAAAAAGTTCAGGCTGTGGTAGTTGCCGAAAAAGCGGTGGTGTCAGAGGCAGATGGACGCAAAATCGTCTATGTCTTAGACCGTGAAGATATGGCTCGTGCTAAACCCGTTGAGACGGGCGATCGCAATAATGGACAAATCGTGATCACTAGCGGCATTAACCCTGACGATCGGGTGGTGATTGCGGGTGCAGGCTTTGTCAAAGACGGCGATCGCGTCACCGTTACAAAATAATTTAACTTCTGTGATTTGATTCTTGACCTTTGTGGTTTGCTATGTCTTTTAATATTTCTGCCTGGTCGATTCGCAATCCGGTGCCTACGATTGTTTTGTTTGTCATTTTGACGTTAGCAGGACTGATCGCTTTCCCGTTTCTAGGAATTAATGACAATCCTAATGTAGATGTTCCCAGTGTGATAGTAACGGTCACCCAGCCGGGAGCCGATCCTTCAGAGTTAGAATCACAGATCACCAAGAAAGTTGAGGATGCGGTTGCTAGTTTAGGCAACATTGACGACATTACTTCAACCGTTAACGATGGTGTTTCTAATACGGTGATCAATTTTGTGTTGGGAACGAACACCGATCGCGCTACCAATGATGTGAGAAATGCAATCTCTCAGATTCGGCAAAACCTACCGCAAGATATTAACGAACCTGTGATCAAACGGGTTGAATTTGCCAGCGGCGGGCCGATCACGACCTATGCTGTTTCGTCGGATCAGCGATCGGTGACCGAGTTGAGCAACTTGGTGGATCAAACCATTAGCCGGGCTGTGTTAGCCGTGTCCGGCGTGGCGCAAATTGAGCGCGTCGGCGGAGTCGATCGCGAGATTCGGGTGAACTTAAACCCCGATCGGCTGCAATCTCTAGGCATCACCGCCACCCAAGTCAATGATCAAGTCCGCACGTTTAACACCAATCTTTCGGGCGGGCGGGGCAACGTGGGCGGCAGTGAACAAAGCATTCGCACCTTGGGCAGTAGCGCCAGTGTGCAAACCCTCCGAGATCTGCAAATCACCCTTCCGCAAGGCGGCTATACCCCACTCTCTAGCCTAGGAGTCGTCACCGATGGGACGGGAGACCCGCGTAAAATCGCTCGGTTAAACAATCAGCCTGCGGTGGTCTTTTCGGTCTTGCGAAGTTCGGGTACGACGCTGGTTTCTGTTGAAGAAGCGGTGCGGGCCGCTATCGACAAGCTGCAAACTACGCTGCCTCAAGACATTAAATTGAGGCTGATTAACAATGTGCAGGCAGAGTATATTCGAGAATCGTTTACGGCCTCGGTCGATGCCGTTCTGTTTGGTGCAGGGTTAGCGGTAGTGACGATTTGGCTGTTTTTGCGCGATTGGCGGGCGACGTTGATCACGGCGGTGGCGCTGCCTTTGTCCCTGATTCCCACGTTTATCGTCATGAAAGTGATGGACTACACGCTGAACGACTTGACGCTGCTGGGGTTAGCCCTGGTCGTCGGAATTTTGGTCGATGATGCGATCGTCGAAATTGAAAACATCGAACGCCATATGCAGATGGGCAAATCAGCCTATCGAGCCGCGATCGATGCCTCTGATGAGATTGGGCTAGCGGTGGTGGCGACCACGTTTACGATCGTCGCCGTGTTTGGCCCCGTTGCCTTCATGACGGGCATCACCGGACAGTTTTTTCGTCCCTTTGGCATCACGGTGGCGGCCTCGGTGCTTTTCTCGCTGCTGGTTGCTCGAATGGTCACGCCGTTGATGGCGGCTTATCTGATGAAAGACCACGCCAAAGCCCCTAAAGAGGATCGCCTCTCGGCTCAATATCGGCGGTTGCTCACTTGGTCGATCAAACATCGGTTAATCACGCTGGCAGTGGCGATCGCGTTTCTAATCAGCAGCTTAAGTTTGGTGCCTAAAATTCCGGTAGGGTTGTTCTCAAATGCCGATGTGAGTCTATCGACGATCGCGCTGCAACTGCCTCCTGGCTCCACGATCGAAGACACCGATCAAGCCACTCAGCAGTTGACCACTCTGCTGTTAAAGCATCCTGCTGTTGAGGAAGTGCAGACCAGTCAAGCCGTGGCTAAGTCTACGCTCTATGCCAAACTCAAGCCCAAGTCAGAGCGAAAGATGACTCGCAAAGAGTTTGAAGATCAGATTCGGCCGGTGTTTGCTCAAGTGCCGGGGTCTCGAATTAGCTTTGTCAAAGGGGGGCCGGGCGGCGGCTCAAAAGAAGTGTCGATCGTGCTGAAGAGTGAAAATCCGGCGGCGCTGACTCAAGCGGCCAACGAGCTAGAAACGCAGATGCGCCAAATCACGGGATTGGTCGAAGTCACCTCTGGGGCTAGTTTGGTAAAGCCGGAAATTTTAATCACGCCTGACCCGGCACGCGCTGCCGATCAGGGGATTACCGTTCAGCAGATCGCTCGGACGGCAAACCTGGCCACCCTGGGAGACTTTGATGCTAACTTGGCGAAGTTTGATTTGCCCGATCGTCAGATTCCGATCCGGGTGCAGCTTGACCCAAAATCACGCAACAATCTTGAGACGATTAAAAGTCTGCAAATTCAAAACAAAAGCGGGGCGTTAGTGCCGCTGCAAACGGTGGCAGATATTCGTTTTGGGAGCGGCCCCTCTCAGATTGATCGCTACAACCGATCGCGCAATATTCTGTCGAAGCCAACCTCAAAGGGCTAGCCCTCGGAGACGCGTTAGCAAAAATCAATCAGCTACCGATCTTAAAATCGCTGCCATCTGGGGTGACGCGAGAGAGTTTTGGGAATGCAAAAATTCTCGGACAGGTGTTTAGCAACTTTGGGGGCGCACTGCTAGCGGCGGTTCTGTTTATCTACGCCGTGCTGGTGCTGCTGTTCAATGATTTTCTGCATCCTGTGACGATTATGGTGGCGCTGCCCTTCTCGATCGGGGGTGCCATGCTCGGACTGCTGCTCACCCATAAAGAACTCGGACTGATCGCCATCATTGGCGTGGTTTTGCTGCTGGGTCTGGTCACCAAAAACTCTATCTTGCTCGTAGATTATGCTCTGATCAACCAAAAAGAAGGCAAATCGATCTATCATGCTGTTCTCGATTCGGGGGTGGCGAGACTGCGCCCGATTTTGATGACCACGATCGCCATGATTGCGGGCATGATTCCGATCGCGATGGGCATTGGGGCTGGCTCTGAGTCGAGAAGCCCGATGGCGATCGCCGTGATCGGCGGTTTGCTCACCTCAACGCTGCTAACGCTGGTGGTGGTTCCGGTGATCTTTACCTATATCGATCGCTGGCAGGTGCTGATTTTTGGCAAGTTGCTCAAAGGCTCGATGAAACGGCGATCGGAAGACACGATCGGGGCAAATGGACCATCGGGTAGTTTTTCTGCTCACAAATAGCGGTATGATGGCTAGATAACTAGTCGCGGGTATAGTTTAGTGGCAAAATGAATGCTTCCCAAGCATTAGTTGCGAGTTCGATTCTCGCTACCCGCTTATTTGAGATTGATGGTTTTTGAGGGAAGCGATCGGACATTTACGCTTCACCCTAGAGGCGATTACTATGAAGCCTGAAGTTATCACGGCCACGATCGCTGCAATCATCGCGGTGATTAGCGCCATCATCAGTGTTTACGGTCAAACTCGCATTGCCCGATTGACTGACCGACTCACCAAGCAGCGTGAAGCCGAATCGCGAGAAGCTCAGACGGCAGCGTTGATGTCTAAATACCGCAATCCTTTGTTGCGATCGGCCATTGATCTCCAAAGCCGCCTGTATAACATTCATCAGCAAGATTTTTTAAAGCGTTTTTATCAACAATCGCCATCTGCCGAAAGCTATGCCATTCACAACACGCTCTATGTGGTGGCGGAGTATCTTGGGTGGGTGGAGATTTTGCGTCGAGAAATTCAGTTTTTAGACTTGGGTGATTTAGAACTAAATCGTCAATTGAGTGAGCTACTGACCAACATTAACCAAGCATTTTCCCATTATAAACCGGGGGAAATCTTCCAACTTCATAACGGCGAACAGCGAGCGATCGGGGAAATCATGATGGTTTCTCGTGCTAGTAGTGAAGTGATTGGATATGAGTGCATCGGCTATGCAACGTTTATAAAAAAGATGGGCGATCCAGAGTTTGCAAGCTGGTTTACAAAGCTAAAAAACGATATTGACGAGATGGCAAATGCGCCAAAGATTGACGCGAAGAGACTCGTGTTGATCCACAGTAAGCTCATCGACTTGATCGATTTTCTTGATCCTCATTGCGCTAGAGTGCCACCAAAATATCGCACTAGAATTGAACAACAACCCTAAGAATTTTGGCGGCGTTGGCAGATGAGCGATCGAGACCTAATTACTTTCCTCAAACAATGAAAATAGATCTCTACATCCACTGACAATCACGATGCCATCAGCAACAACCTGATAAAAAATGATGTAGGTATCGAGAGAGATGCCCCACAAGTCAGCACGCGCACTAAACGCCCCAAAGCAGGTTGGGATGATCACTATCTCACCAAGATTTTGGCTCAAGTGCCTACACCCTCCCGCAAATTGTAAAGAAACGTGTGCGTTTGCCCGAAACCCCAAGGTGGGCAGCTTGCCCGGCTCCAAAAAAAGGTCTAAACTATCAAAAATCCTTCTCTCCTATGATTCCAGCCTTGACTACTCAACCGCTCACTAATCAATGGGTCACTGTTTGCACGATCGAGCAAATTTTGCCCAACACAGGGGTTTGCGCCCTGGTCAGAGGTCAGCAGATTGCGGTCTTTCGGGTCGGAGACGGCACCGAGGTTTATGCTCTGAGCAACTATGATCCCTTTAGTAAAGCCTTTGTGCTGTCGCGGGGCATTGTGGGCGATCGCAACGGTGTTGCTAAAGTCGCTTCGCCGATCTACAAGCAAAATTTTAGTTTGCAAACGGGGCAGTGTCTGGACGATGAGACGGTCAGTGTCCGCACTTTTGCGGTGAGAGTGGTCGAACAGCAAGTGCAAGTTAGCGCTTAAAATTATTCCTAGAGACGTATATCGCGATCGCAGCATCCCCGGTATTTTCAGAAATGCGCTCGATTTCTAAACGCGAGGACGCTGATGCAGACCGTTCTAGAAAACTCTGAACTGAAGCTGACGATTCGCCCCGACCTGGGCGGACGAATTGATCAACTCCTAGACCAAAAAACCGGGCGTGAGTGGCTTTGGCACCCGCCTAGTTATGACGAAAGTCAGCCCCGATCGCTGCCCGTAGGTGCCCCCTTTGATGAACACTGGTCAGGCGGCTGGGATGAGATGTTTCCCAATGATGGCAAAGGGTTATTTCAAAATCGGCACCTGGTCGATCACGGGGAACTGTGGTCGCAGGCGTGGAATGTGTTGGAAACAACGCCTTCTAGCATCAAGATGACGCGATTTTGCGAGACGGTGCCGATCGGGGTCGAAAAAACGATTCGGTTAGACGGCCCTCAGGCTCGGATTGAGTTTCAGTTTCACAATAAATCTGACGAAACGATTCCGTTTTTGTTTAAACACCATGCCGCGATCGCGATTGAAGCCGAAGACGAAATTTTGCTGCCCGATTGTCTGATCGAGCCAGTCATGCTGGGCTTTAGCACCCTGATCGGACGCGCTCAAAAAACTCGGTTTCCCAAAGCGTTTGCCGCCAACGGTCAAGAAGTCGATCTTCGCAAAGTTTTGCCGCGATCGTCGCGATCGCAAGAATATTTCTACAGTTCTGATCTGGCTAAAGGCGAGTGCGGCGTTCGTCATCAGCGATCGGGGACTGCCCTGCTGATGACCTTTGATCAGGCTGACTTTCCTTATGTTTGGGTTTTGCAAAGCTATGGCGGCTGGCGCGATCACTATGTGCTGGTGATGCAGCCCTGCACGACGATTCCTTACGATTTAGATGTGGCTTGCCAAAATGAAACGGCGGCTCAACTGCAACCTAATGAACGTCAGAGCCGCGTTTTGACGATTTGCCTACAGCGATGAGGGAAGTTTTGGGTAAGAGAGAAGAGCATTTAATGCCCACTCAGTTCCGCTTGGCTACCCAACTCTCTAGACGTGGGTAGCCTTTGTCGCATTGAGGAATTTCGGTGTATTGTCTGTCTAAGCCGACTTTACACAATATGTATATGCTACGAGGGTTCCAAAAATCTCAACTCATGTGCACTGAAAATCTAGTAGTTGTATTGGCTATAATGCTCCTGCAAATCGATTAAGCTGGACTTGTAAACTTATGGTCTTCGTTGCAGTGGTTAAAGATTGTGAAAAATCATGAACCTTGGCGTAATCCTCCCTTGCAGGAAGCAGTTTTTGAGATCCGCTTTCCAACAGTAAGTGATTATGCGCTGTTCGCTGGAGGAATGGCAATGTCTCAGCAAAAAGAGTTTCCGGTCACTCAAAAGCTTCCGACTGCTGAGATCCCTGAAATTGTTGAACTGGCAGGGTTAGTGAAACACCGCTTTACTAATTCTGATAAATCGTTACTATTTCAAACGGGCACCGATGTATTGAGTATCAATGCTGTTTCCTACAGAGGCTTTTCCAGCTTCCTTGAAAATATTAGGAAAATTCTAACTGCCACCGAACAATTTGTCAGTCTATCTACTCTTAATAGACTAGGGCTTCGTTATATCAATAGGTTCTCCAACGTTGACTATCCGCCCTCAATTTTGAACATTAACCTTCCGTTTCAAAATACTGATATTTCCAGGACGCAACTTCTTCAGCTTAGGGAGATTAATAAGCTTGATGATGAAGGGACTCTCTTAAGTATTAACGTGCAGTTTCCAGTGGAGCCAAAGGATTTAATATTAGACATAGATGTGTCCTTAAATTCTTCCCAGAAATCATGGGACATCGAAATGATATTAGACTGGAATGATAAAGCGCATGACGTTATATGGGAGAACTTTCAAAACCTGATTTCTCAACATGAAAAAGGAGTAAGAGTATGAACATTAATGCAGACAAAAATTTAAGCACTAACTCAGCTTCAGCTTCTTCAGAAAAATACGTTCCTTCAGGAAGCAAAGGACTTGCAGACGCATATAATAACCTATCTTTTCAGTTAACTGGAGTAATTTTTGCTGCAACTATTATGACTTCAGCTTCAACATTGCCCACTCAATCAATTTCTATTGGCTCGGCGGTTTCAACTGATATAGGTGCATATTCTTTCCGTAGAACAAGGCGCTTATCGCAAACTGCTATAACTACCTTTAGTACAGAGCTTCAAAGAAAAAGCATGTCTTTGTCCCATGAGGATGCACAAATTTTAAGAAAGGTTATCCTGTCGAAATCACAACCTGGAATTCCACGTTTCTAGAAGCATGGCTGGCATTTCACTTGGAGAACTGATCAAACTTTTCAATGAAGCATTCCCAATTCTACCAGGCTCTCCTTTAAGGGAGCCTGACCAGTCCCTTCGGCAGTTTTATGCCGAGGAGAGTGGTACAATTCAAATGATTAGAAATCCTCTTCCGATTTGGGCGCAGGGTGATATTCTTGACCCGATTCCATTCATCAGTTGGTCTGAAGAAGGAGAACCAGTTTTTTTCAATGCTCCTGGCATGATCATGAACAGCACATGTGATTTAGATAGAAAAGAGAACATTGTTCTTTGTCCTTGTATCATGCTGACTGATTTGAAACAATTAAGCGCATACAAAGATATACCTAAGAATACTGTTTTTGACTTTCTTTTCCTGGGAAAGTGTCTCACAGGAGATGAATGGGTTGTTGATTTAAGTCATCCGACGACGTTGCCTAGACAGCGAATTGAGAAAAGAATTGAAGAAGATGACGTTTCTCGAAAACATTCATTGACTGATAAAGGTTGGTATTTATTTATCACCAAATTTGCTATTAAGTATTTGCGTCCTGATGATTCTGAAACTATGGTTCAGAGGTAGTCAGACCATTTTCTGTAGTGAGTAGAGATATCGAATCGATGTTCGTTTTGGTTTATTGGTAATTAAAAAGACGGACTAGCCATTCATACAACTTGCGATCGCTTCTACTGAAATTTAATTCAGAAACGATCGCACTACTCAGTCCTAAATTTGACTGTTAAGTTACTTAAAAGGCGCAGGCTGTTGTCTCACGGCCCCTAATTTCACTTGCAGGTCTGCCCAGTGAACGCCTTCTAGACTGGGCAAAACGAGGTCTGCCTCGCCCACGCGCTCAACGGGACCTAACCCGATCGCTAACATTTTGGCGGCGATCGCGGCTTCGATTCCGGCGGCTGCATCTTCGACGACCACACACTGGGCAGGCTGCAAGCCTAGCTGATCGGCGGCGAACAGGAAAAGATCTGGGGCTGGTTTTGGGCGCTCTACGCTGTGACCATCGGCGATCGCATCCATTAAATCGGCGATGCCTAATTTCTCAATCACCGGACGGGCATTTTTGCTGGCTGAACCCAGGGCAATCTTGATCCCAGCTTGTCGCAATTCAGTGAGTAACTCTCGCGCTCCGGGCAACAGGTCGGCCGGAGAAATATCTTGAATCGACTCCACGTAGTAATGGTTTTTGCGCTCCATCATCGCTTGCAGTTGGGCTTCAGAATAGGGTCTGTCCCCCGTAATCTTAAGCAGCGATTCTCGACGAGACACGCCTCTCAGCGCCTCGTTGGCTTGGCGATCAAAGGGGAGCTTTTCTTCGTCTGCCAATCGCTGCCACGCCCGATAGTGAAACTCTGCGGTGTCGGTGAGCACGCCATCTAAGTCAAAAATAAACCCCTGCACGCCGGAAGCATTTTGCGTTGTGGAAATTGATGGAGAATTGGTTAACTCTGTCATGGTCGATTGTGTTACATCCGTGGTGTGAATTTCATTCTTTAGATCGAATTCGTGCCATTGGTCGCGCCAATGCAGCTTAAATTTTAGGCGAGTCCAGTGAGGCGGCAGATGAGGATGAGCGATCGGGCCCTTTTCCGTCAGCTTTACGCCGCCAAACCCCCAGACCAGCACTTGCCAAATGCCCCCCGCAGACGCGCCATGAATGCCTTCGGCAGCGTTGCCTCTGGTGTCTTCAATATCGACTAAAACGGCTTGCCAGAAGCGATCGGAAGCCTCTTGCACATCGCCTAAATCAGAGGCCAAGATCGCATGAATGGCCGGCCCCAGCGACGAACCATAGGTAATATCGGTGCGCGGGGCGTAATAGTCCCAATTAGTTTTGAGAATTTTAGGATCGTAAGGAAACTCTCGCGACTGACGCATCAAATAGATCAGCATCAGCACATCGGGCTGCTTGAGCACTTGCCGCTTATTGGCTCCATCAATGCCCAAAATAGACTGCATGGATTTTGTGCGCGGCTCATAGTCAGCTAAATTAATATCTTCGATCTTAAAGAAGTTTTCAAACTCTTCAATCAGACCTGTTGTTGAGTCGTAAGCAATGAACAGATTATTGATAATGTCTTGCCAGCGCGATCGCCGCTCAGATGTCAGTTGCAGCGTTTTTTGTAGCTCGATCGCTTTATCGGGATAGTGAGTAAACAACCAATCAAACACAAACAGGGCCTTTTCGAGATGCCATTGGGCCATGCGGTTGGTGAACGCGCTGTTGTGCACATCGTGTTCGTGATATTCGTCTGCGCCAATCACCTCGCGAATCTCATAGCGTTCCTGTTTGGTGTTCCATTCGACTCGACTGCGCCAAAACACCGCCGTGTCGAGAATCAACTCTGCCCCACAGTCGCGCATCCATTCATCGTCGCCCGTCGCCTGCCAATAATACCAAGCGCCATAGGCGATGTCGGCGCTGATGTGAATCTCCCGATCGCGACACCAGATCCGAATATCTTCGGCATAGGGGTCATTGGGCGAGGCCCAGCGTGGCGTGACTTCATCGCCCGTGTCAGCGCTCTCCCAGGCAAACATTGCCCCTTTATAACCGTAGTAGGCCGCTTTGCGTCGAGCACCCGGCAGCGTGTGATAGCGATAATTGAGCAGATTGCGGGCGATCGCGGGCTGCGTGTAAATAAAGAACGGCAGAATGAAAATTTCGGTGTCCCAAAAAACATGACCGCGATAGCCAAATCCCGATAGCGTTTTAGCCGGAATGCTGACCCGATCGTCGTGACGAGGAGCCGCGATCGACATTTGAAACAGGTTATATCGCACCGCAAGCTGCGCTCTGACATCGCCCTCAATCACAATATCGCTAGTTTCCCAGGTTTGGCTCCAGGCTTGCTCGTGAGCGGCTAACAGCGTCGCATAGTCGGGTAGATCCGCGAGTTTTTCTTGGGCAATGGTGACGGGCGACTCGACTTCTCGCGAGGTAAACACCGTGAGCAGATTCTCGATCGTCACCGTTTGTCCCGTGGTCGCCATAAAACTAGCCGCCAAGGTGGGATAGCCCGGAGTGCTCGACCCCTGCTGAGAAGCCTCGGCTCCCGACAGCGTGATGCCCGATGCCATCGCTAGCTCAATGCGAGAGCTACGAGTTCGCACTTGCAGCCAAACTCCGTGCTCGGTTTTGCCCTGATTGAGCCATTCCCAATGGTTAAATCCCTGATTTTCGGGATAGCCATTGATGCTCGCCTGCACCTCGATAAAGCCGTCAAAATCGATCGGCGTAACCTGACATCGCAGTGCTAAGACGTGCTGATCGGCGAGACTGGCAAACCGTTCAAAATTCAAATCAACCGTTTTGCCCCCCGGACTGCGCCACCGGATGGAGCGACTCAACAGCCCCCGATGTAGATCCAATCGGCGCTCATAGCTCAACACCTCGCCCTGATCCATCCGAAAGCGATCGCCGTTGATGATCACCACTAGCGGCAGCCAATCGGGGCAGTTGACCAACTCGGTATACATCACCGGAACGCTGTCATAAACGCCGTTGATCAAAGTAGATGGCGACGCACGGGGATAGCCCTCCTCAAAGGTGCCCCGTGTTCCTAAATAACCGTTGCCGATCGTGAAGACCGTTTCTCGATGATGGAGTTGATTAGGCTCAAAGCTCGGCTCGATCAGCAGCCAATCTTTATAGATAAAAGGTGAAGTAGAAACTGGGTTAGCCATCGTCACGACATTGGGTAGAGGAGGTTTATAGAGAGATTAGCGCTGCCCGTGGGCTTCTAAAATCAAGTCGGCTCTTGGCTTATACAACAGATAGAATAGCGCGTCTAGATAGCGCAGCAGGGCTTCGCGATCGTCGCCAGAAACAAAGTTCCAAAAGCCATAAATTTTTGCCAACAAAAGCAACTGCTGGGTGTGTAATTGCCAGCTATATTGCTCTTGCACTCGCTTAATCGCCCGATCGGAGATCGTTTTCCAAACCGATGGGTCGGTTTCGCACTGGGTGACAAAATTTAAGATTTCGTGAACCATTTCTGCTTGATTAGTGGGATTGATATGAAACCCATTTTCTTTGTCATTAATGATTTCTAACGCGCCCCCAAACTGAGTCGCAAAGGTCGGCAACCCCGAAATCATTGCTTCTAAAATGGTGCGTCCAAACGCTTCAAAATGGGCGGGCTGGACGTAGATTCCTTGGCGATCGGCGATCGTGCGATAAATCTCGCCCAATTCTAAACTCGTGAACTGCATCCCAATCAACCGCACCCGATCGTGCAAATGATAGGTCTCCAAAATGGCGTGTAGATTTTTGATCTCCTCAGCTTCTAGAGAATTTCTGGACTGATTGGGGTCTAGATTGTTCGTCACGATGATCAGATTGCAGTGGTTCTGAAGGTCTTGACTTTTGCCAAAACTTTCCGCCAAGCCCGTTAGATTTTTGAGCGCCGTTAGAGGTGCAAGAGCGAGAATTGGGCGCTTGTGTGGATCGGACAGGGCCCCGATCGCCGTCGCATCTTGACGCACAAACAGCAACTGATCGATGCGGCTCTGCAAGCCCACATAGCGATCGTCTGCCTGACTATAAGGGAAGAAAAACTTCTCATTCACGCCGGGCGGCACCCGATTAAATTTGGGGCTAAACAGATCAACGCCATCCACCACATGATAAAGCCGGGGCATCGTAAAGCATTTATAGGATTCATATTGACCCATGGCGTTCGGTGTTCCTACAATTTCTTGATAAGAAGACGTGACAATGAAATCCGCCGCATTCATCGTAATCAAATCTGCTGTAAATTGGGCAGAAAAATGATACTGATCTTCGAGATCTTGCCAATAGAGATTGCTAAACAGCCGTTTTGGTTTTTCGAGAGAATGAGCAATGGTGCAGTAAATCGATTTGAGACGGCGCGATAATAGAAACGCAACCAAATTGCCATCGCTGTAGTTGCCAATAATTAAATTGGGGCTGCTGCCCAACTGTTTGAGAATTTCGGCTTCGGCATCGATCGCAAAACTTTCTAGATAGCCCCAAATCTCATATTTAGACATCCAGTTTTGAGTGACTTTGGGGTTAAATTCTCTAAACGGCACGCGCAAAATCCAGGCGTTTTCGGTGTCATCCACTTTTTCCAGCCGCACAGCGCACTGAGTGCCCTCACAGTTGGGAATCAGGCGCGTCAAAATCACCACCTGCGGCTGAATGTTGAGCAAGTCTAGCCCCGCCAGCCGGATGTCGTCTTGCAGTCTGTTTTCTAGGCTGCGGGCTTGATCTAAAACATAGGCTACCTGTCCGGTGGTTTCGGGGCGACCCAAAACGCTTTCTTGCCCGATCCAGCCATGAATCGAGACGAGCACCACCCGAAACGTAGCCGGAATGCGGCTGACGAACGCTTCTAAAATCGCAGGCTCAGGGCTGGTGATCAAGCGATCGAGCAGTTCCAGCGTGTCAGAGGCGCGCCCGGCGGTGTTGCCCCACCCTGGCTCAAATCCTAGCTCTTGCAGGTGTTGATGCACTTCGCGATAAGGCTCGTCTTCGGCCCGCAGCCGCAAAAACCGCAGCGCTTGCTTAACTTGCGCTGCCATAGCTTGACCCGACGGAATGCGATCGTTAATCAATAGCTGAATCGCGTCATAACGGCTGAGATGCAGCACATTAAACAACGCCTCTAGCCAATAGTCTGCATCGTTGAGCAACTCATCGCACAGATAGCGATTGAGAAACGCTAACCCTTGCCCGATATTTCTAGGGTCGCGAATGGTAGGAGAATCTTTATAAAACGGCCGCAGATCCAGTTCTAGAATGCGAGGCTGAACGCGATCGACAAAGCGATCGCGCACCTCCAACAACGCTTCGGGGGTCATCTTTGCAAACTGGCTAAAATCAGCGCTCAACCGCCAAATCTGTTGACTGCCGATCCACGGTCTGAGCAAAAGCCAGGTTTCACCGTCTTGAAGAATAATCTCGTGGGTGTGGTTCATCAACTCCCCGATCGAGGAGGCATGAAAAAAGTAGGCCGGTTTTTGGAATTTGTGGCAATAATCTGCGAAGGTTTGCAGAATCTCAGTTCTCAAGAAGTAGCGCTTTTCTGAAGTGGAGAGCGCCTCGATCACCTGATGGAGATCTATTTTTTCGTCACTGTTAATGACAGCGTGAACCAGTTCATACATGGAAACAAAGGCGTAACGGCGTAGACGTGGGTGAGAAATCTACCTGTAGGATAGGTCAGACTTCTGATTTAACCCTCTATCGATAGATGCAGCTTTGTTGAGCGAGCCGCAGCTTAAGGTTTGTTTACCAGACTGGATGCGATCGCGACTAATTCGTCTGGGTTAAAGGGTTTTTCTAAATGCTGCTGAAAGCCCGCCGCGATCGCGTGGTCTCGATTTTCACCCCCGGCATAGGCCGTTAGGGCGATCGCCGGAATCTCGTAGCTCAGAGCACGAAGTTGGCGAATCAGCGCATAGCCATCGGCTTCGGGCATCCCAATATCGCTGATCAGCAGATCGGGCAAATGCTGCGATATCTCGGCCAGGGCCGCTTTGGCGCTAGAGACGGCGGTGACGATCGCCCCTGAAGGCGCTAGCGCTGTCGTCACCAATTCGCGGGCATCGGTTTCGTCATCTACTAACAAAACCCGAACGCCTCTAAGCGTCGAACCCGGAATTGATGGGTTGGGCAGAACATCAACAGGCGCAGTTTCAGCCACAGAAACGGCATTGTCTGGTGGCTCAAGCGGCAGCCGCACCGTAAACGTAGCTCCCTGGTCTTCTCCGGGACTGTCGGCAGCGATCGTGCCGTTGTGTCGTTCCACGATGTGATGCACGATCGCTAGCCCCAACCCCAGCCCGCCATACGATCGCGTCGTCGAACTGTCTGCCTGCCGAAAGCGATCAAAAACATAGGGCAAAAAGTCAGCGCTGATGCCCTGTCCGGTGTCTGTGACCGTAATTTTGGCGTGGTTGTCTTCACTGACCAACGTCATCTCTATGCGGCCGCCTTGGGGCGTAAACTTAATCGCGTTGGAGAGCAAGTTCCAAATCACCTGCTGAAGTCGGGTCGCATCTCCTACGATCGGGGGCACTGTCGCATCACTAAACGACTCAATCTGAATCTCTTTAGCCTCTGCGCTAGCTCGCACAGTCTCGATCGCGCCCACCATGACTTGAGCGAGAGATACCCGACTCAACTTTAGCCGCAGTTTGCCTGTGATAATTCGCGACACTTCTAGCACATCTTCGATCAGTTGCGCCAAGGATTTCGTGTTGCGATCGATGCTTTCTAACGCTCGTGTAGTGGTGGCTGCGTCAAGGTGACGAGTTCGCAGCATGGTGATCCACCCCAGCATGGCGTTAAGCGGGGTGCGAAGCTCGTGAGACAGCATCGCCAAAAACTCGTCTTTCATGCGATTGGCTTGCTTTAGCTCTTCGGTTTGCTGCTGCAATTGGGCTAAGAGTTTGGCCCGTTCTAGCGCGGTTGCAACCTGATCGCAGACCACCAGCATCAACGCCAGTTCGTCAGTGTCAAAGCTAGATCGATTGCGAGTGCCAAAGGCCAGCGTGCCCATTAACTGATTTCGAGCTAATAGCGGATAGCAGGCATAGGCGGTGACTCTGATCGAGCGGGCCAACTCAGCTTGGGGAGACTTGGTTTGCTGCACTCGCTCTAGCACGATCGGCGATCGCGTTTGAGCCACCGCTCCACAGATCGACTGCCCCAACGCTAGCCACTCAACGGTTGACGCGTCAGCCTCAGAGATGCCGCTATGAGAATGCAGGTGCAGCATTTGGCGATCGGAGTCAAACAGATGATTAATATAGACTTCTAGCTTCAACTGCTGCGAGAGTTGACTAAATAAGCTGCTGATAAACTGGCTCGGCTGCTGATGAATAAGCAGACTGCTCGACATGGCATATAAAAAACCCAGCCGTTGATTGGTTTGCCCATTGGCATCTACGAGGCGTTGCAGTCGGGCCTCACTCAGCCGCAGCGCCGCCTCTGACTTGCGAAGATCTGCCGCCGCCCGCTCGGCCGCAAGTCTTGCCTGCACTTGGGCACGGGTCACCCCAAACAGCACAAAACTCAAAATCACGCCGCCGCCCAAAATCAGAGGGGCTTGCTGCGATCGTGAGTCTGATCCCAATTCGGGGCGCGAGACAAAGACTAGAGTCCAGTTGCGTCCTGCGATTTCAAAGGTGCGAGTCGTGGTGAATTTTGGCGCTTGACTGGGTGAATTAAAGCGGTGCAGCAGATTTTCAGCACGCAACTCAGTGCCATCATAAACTTCAAAGTCTATAGGCAGCGGCTCTTTGCCGTCAAAGATGCCTTTGAGCAGATCATCGGCTCTAAAGGGACTGTAGACAAATCCTTTTAAGGCGGCCCGACGATCGCTGACGGTCTCAGGAATGCCGCCGCCTCGATAGACGGGCAGATAGAGCAAAAATCCGGCTTGCTTGGTCGCCTCAACTTCTTGAACTAAGATCACTCGCCCAGAGGCGGCGGGGTCACCTAAATCTCGTGCCCGCTCCATCGCCGTTTGTCGGGTTATCTCCGAAAACATATCAAAGCCGATCGCTTTCTGATTGCGCGGCTCTGCGGGTTCGATATAGACGATCGGGAAATAGTCGTCTCGGAGGGGACGATCGGGTCTGATCTCAAATTTTGGCATCTCTCGACGAATCGCTGCCACCGACCCTTCTAAATCGGCCGATGAAATTCGCTGGGCATAGCCGATGCCCAGCACCCCCGGATAGCGCTGGCGCAGCCTCAAGCGGTTGACATAGGCGCTAAACTGCGATCGGCTGACCTGCTCATTGGCTGCAAATAAGCCACTGCCCGCCCGCAGCAGAGCCGTATAGGTCTCAAGACGGTTTTGAATCTCGCTTTGACTTAGCTGTACAGCATTTTCAAACTGCAACTGATCTCGCACTCTGCCACTGATCGCAGCATAGCTAGAAGAGAGCAGCGTTAAAAATAACGTTCCTCCTAAAATAATATGAGGAAGCCAGGTGCGGCGAATCTTAGTCTGAGACAAAACTCAGTTCCTATGAAACTATCGATTTATTGTAACCGCACTGACGATCGGAGGATCACGAACAGAATGATTTCCTGCACGCGAAAGGTTTAAGATTTCCGACTTTTCAGAGAAGTCGGAAATCTGGAGGAGTTGTTGATTCTGCCGCTTGCGAGTAGCATGACAGACAAACCTTTCTGCCGATTCTTGCTTTGCTATTTCCTCGTCCGATCGCTTCGCCGCCCCTAGCTGCCGCCCCAGGCTGGTTGATAGCGTGGAACTATGAGCACTTGCCAGGAGCCGTTAGCTGGTCTGATGCTCGGTTTGCGGTGGTCAATGGGTCGCCGACTCTGACCCCAAACCAGAGATTTGTGATTGTAGGCGATGTGTGGTTAATCAATCGCAGTGATTTGTTCAAAAAATTAGAGGGAACAGTCCCAATTCTCACCGACCTCGAACTAGTAGCGCAGTTGTGGCAGCACTATCAGGTCGAAACGCTGACGTTGCTGCAAGGAATGTTTGCTTTTGCGGTCTGGGATCGAGAACGACAAGAACTTTGGTTAGGGCGCGATCGCGTGGGGTCTAAAACTCTCTACTACACTATTAATGGAACGACTCGCTGGATCTCGCTGAAGCTACGATCGCTCACCCCCTATCGATCAGATGAACTTGATCTGGTTGCTCTGCGCGATTATCTCTGCTGCGCGTTTGTGCCGGGCAGTCAAACCCTGTGGCGAGACGTGAAAGAACTGCGTCCGGGAACCGTTTTGAGAATGCCCGATGATCACCTACAAACCTACTGGCAACCCCAAGAACAGATCTGCAACGAGGAACAATCTTTAGAATGGCATGGCAAACAAGTGCGATCGCTGTTAGAACAAATTGTTCAAGAATCGCTCCCGGTTGATCAGCCTGTCGGCGCTTATCTATCGGGCGGCATCGACTCTAGCTGCATTGTGGCGCTGGCCAAAAAACTGCACGATCGTCCGGTTCACACCTACTCGATGCACTTTGGTTCTAACTATCCCCATGAGTTAGAGTTTGCTAATCTGGTGGCCGCTCACTGCCAAACCGAGCATCACATCTTAGAGATCTCCCCAGAAACAATTTGGCAACAGCTACCCGAAACGCTGGCTTGTTTAGATGACCCGATCGGGGAAGGATTGACCGTTCCTAACCTAATTTTGGGACAAGCCGCCCGCCGATCGGTGGGTGTGATTCTCAACGGTGAGGGCGGAGATCCCTGTTTTGCGGGCCCTAAAAATAAGCCGATGCTGTTAAATAATCTTTACGGTTCTGTTGTCGAATCCGTTAACTATGACGTTACTTCAGCGTATTTAACTTCGTTTCAAAAGTGTTTTTTAGACTTGCCTCAGTTGTTAAAGCCAGAAATCTATCATGAGATCGCCTCCGTTCCATCGGTGTTTACGATCGGGCTGCAATCCGATCATCAAACCTATCTGAATCGATTGATGTTGCTCAACATTAACTTCAAAGGAGCAGACTACATTCTCACAAAAGTCAACAATCTTGACTCAAGCCGCCGGAGTGCAGGGACGATCGCCGCTTTTTGATGCGCGCATGGTCGAACTGAGTTTGCAAATTCCGCCTCAATACAAGCTTTCAGGAGCGCAAGAAAAAGCCGTTTTGAAGTCTGCTGTCGCTGATTTGTTGCCTGACGCGATCCTCAACCGTCCCAAAAGCGGCATGATCATGTCCATGCAGCAGTGGTTTCGCAGCCAATGGCACCGCCGAACTAGAGCTTTATTGCTTAACAAGAGAGCAGCGATCGCGCCCTACTTAAATCAGGCTTTGATTCGAGATTGGCTCGACGATCGCCGAGACGGGCACCGATATGGCTTAAAACTCTGGCTGCTGGTCACGTTAGAAATCTGGCTCCAGGTCAATCGCAAGCCGTGAGCGAGAATTAGGCACCCAAAAAAGACCCGATCGAACTAGTGAACTTGCGTAAGAATAAACTCCCATTCGTTATAAAAATATATAAAGTTTCTGAAAAAATCTGTAAAATCACTGACTATCTCCAAAGTCGCATGATATTCTATCGCTGAATGTTAGTTCGTTGTGCCGCCTCAGCAGGTTCTAATTATGCGACAGTTAAGATTTATTTTTATTGCGCTCATTACGTCTCTCTTTGTAGTGAACGCTGTTTTCTGGCGGAAAGCGATCGCTTTCCTACTGTGCGGGATTCTTAGCTTTAACTCGGCGAGTTGTTATAGTTTCTTAAACTGGGGCGAAACCGTCAATGCAACGGTACCACCAAATCGGATGCTTGCACTGAACTCTGGAGCAATATCATCAACCACTCCAGAAGGATGCAAAATAATTCTAAACGCGAGAAATGTAGATGGAAAACCTCTTCCTGACAACATTGAGTATATTGCTAACAATAAGAAATCTTGTGGCAACTCTTTTATCAGTCGTATTGATGAAAAGGGGAATGGCGTAACAATTATTGAAGACACGAAAAACGGTAGTGTCAAACATCAGGTAAAAAATAAGCCAGGAAGGGGAATACAAATAATAAGTACTTACCCAGGTGGAAAGATTAAAACTTATACTGGTGGTTTTTCAGGTGAGGAGTATCAATTTACATATGATGATGGCTCTGGAAAAAGTGAAACTCATAAAGTTAATCTACCAAATAACCTAAAATCAGATTTGCCTAGGGATATAAATCCTAGAAGCGAAAGTAGTAATAAAAGTAGCGAAAAAGAATCGGAATCTGGTTTCTGTGGAACTGCAAGACGCTTCTGTGCAACTGTTGATGATATGAGTAATAGCCTTGCATGGTCTCAAATCTCAATCATGAGTTGGGCTGGCCTTACTCCTTGGGGTTTAGCTGCTACTGCGGCAGTGTTACCCGTACTGGAACTTGTTGATTTCGGTTTCTTAATATATGGATCAGCTTGTGTCGGTCTTGTAGGAGGGCTTCAAGTGATTCCTTCTGCATCGAAACCGTATGGGAAAGCACTTGGATTACTAGGGCCAATGCGAGGAAGTGGTGTCTTGGATGATGCTGTCAAGAAATCATACGACAGGTTAGAAGAAGCGGCAGCAAAACAGGCTTCATTAGGTGACAAGCTAGACAAGTTTCGAGACGAATACGGCGTGTCAGCACCTTGCAAAAAAAAGGAAGACCCATGTAAAACCGAAAACAATCAAAATAGTGAAGAGTGCAAACTGAAAGCAGGAAAAAGCTACGGTGACCCGCATATCGCCACGTTTGATGGCATGAGATACAGCTTTCAAACAGTAGGAGAATTCATCTTATCAAAGTCCAACGATGGTGCATTTGAAGTTCAAACTCGACAAGCCCCTGTTAGATCTTCTCTTTCACTCAATAGTGCCGTAGCGATGAGAGTGGGAAGCACCCGCGTTGCTTTGTATTCAAAAGATTTTCCCGATGCGGATATCAGCACGCCTCTACGGGTGAATGGTAACCCGACGACAATTCAAGGTAATAAACTAGATTTGCCAGGTGATGGTGAGATCTTGAAACAAGGGAATGCTTACGTGGTTAATTTTTCTACAGGTGAAAAGGTCATAGTTAGCCCAATCAGTGCTGGGGGAAATTCATACTTTAACGTTTCACCCTTTGTCTATAACCGAGCAGGAAAATATAACGGTTTGCTTGGAAATGTCAATGGCAATCCCAATGATGACCAAAGGATTCGCGGCAAAGAAAACTCTTTGGACTCCAAATCAACTTATGGCGATGTGAAGCAAGTCCTAAGTTTCGCTGGTTTGAGAATTCCAGGGGCGCTGAGTGGAGCCGAAAAGCTTTATTTCGACCAACTTTACAAGGAGTTTGGTAATAGCTGGCGCGTCAAACAAGAAGAATCCTTGTTCGATTATCCAGCAGGCAAAACCACCAAAAACTATGTCGATCCTGCTTTTCCAGACAAATACTTAACGCTCAATATGCTGTCTGCTGACCAGATCCAAAAAGCACAGAATGCCTGCACAGAGGCAAATGTGACCCAAGATTTGATGGAAGGCTGCATCTTTGATGTTGGCTTCTCTGGCTTCTCTGAGTTTGCTCGCGCTACCGCAGAAGTCAACGGCTATATCGATGTTGTCAAGCAACTGTTCCCAGGATTGAAGATTCCGACCCTGAAGCCGATTGGCGAGATCATCAAGCCTCCCAAGATATGCGTTTTTGGCGTTTGTTTGTAGAGCGATCGCCCTGCACCGCAGATTAGATTGACGCGAGAAGACCCAACATCCATCGATGTGATCGATCTTCGATTGGTTGATTCATGAAAGTCAACCATTGCTTAGGTTAAAGAGAGTACTATGATTTAGCACCGCTCTCGCGATCGCTTCCAAAACTTGCAATGCTGGTGTTTTTAGATGGGGAAAATCTTCCAGAAACTCAGCTAAACCTGATTCACCTTCTAGGTAATCAAAAAACGTTTGCAAAGGAACTCGTGTGCCAACGAAGACAGGAACTCCACTCATAATTTCTGGATCGGTGTAAACAACCCCTTGACGATCGAGAATTTGTTGAATTTTCATGACGATTTCACCAAATCGAGTTGATGAAATCCTAGCACTTGGTTATGTCGATTTCAGAGTTTGGGTTCCTCGATCGCTGTTCTAACCTCACGCCCGTGACCCAGCCGCTTTTGAATTCGCTCTTGCAGCCCAACAATCACGATATAGAGCACCGGAACAATAAACAGACTTAAGAAGGTCGAAACTAGCATTCCGCCGTTGACTGCTGTGCCCAAAGATTGACGACTGACAGCACCTGCGCCACTCGCAAACACCATCGGCATCAGTCCCAAAATAAAGGCAAACGAGGTCATCAAAATCGGGCGCAATCGGGCTTTTGAAGACTCGATCGCTGCCTGAGTCACCGACAATCCTTTCTCCCGCAGTTGGTTAGCAAACTCAACAATCAGAATCGCGTTTTTACTCGCCAAACCAATCAACATCACCAGCCCAATCTGACAATAGACATCGTTGGCAAAGCCACGAATATTCTGCGCCACCAGTGCCCCCAAAACCGCCAGCGGCACCGACAGCAAAATTACTACCGGGTCAACATAGTTCTCATATTGAGCCGCCAACACGAGAAACACCAGCACCAAGCCCAGCCCAAAAATAATCGGAGCCTGACCGCCAGAGGTTAACTCCTCTAGTGAGATGCCTGACCACTCAAAGCCCATATCCTTGGGTAGCGCCTCGGTTGCAGCGCGTTCCATCGCTTTGATCGCCTCACCAGAACTGAACCCCGGAGCCGCTACGCCGTTGATCTCGATCGAGCGAAACAGATTATAGTGATTGATCGTCTGCGCGCCTGTGGTTGGAGTGAGAGTAACTAAGTTGGTCAACGGCACCATTTGTCCTTTGTTCGATCGCACTTGCAGCAAGCCGATGTCTTGAGGGTTCGATCGAAACTGTTCGTCAGCTTGGACATAGACGCGATAGCTGCGCTCAAACAGGTTGAAATCGTTCACATAGCGCCCGCCCAGAAAGGTTTGCAGCGTGTTGAAAATCTCCGATAGGGGAATGTCGAGGGCTTTGGCTTTGTTGCGATCGACATCGATTTTGAACTGGGGCATATTCGCCGAGAATGTGGTGAATACGCCTTTAAGCTGAGGTTGTTGATTGGCTTTAGCCACTAACGCTTCTTTAGCGGCGACCAGTTTTTCGATGCCATTGCTGCCCCGATCTTGAAGCTCAAAAGTGAAGCCGCCGACGCTTCCCAACCCCTGAATCGTGGGTGGATTAATGGGAATGACCACCGCGTCAGAAATGCCGCCTAGTAAGGCTCCGCGCACTTTAGAAATCAATGCAGTAGAGGCTTGTTCCGGTTTACGCCGTTCATCCCACGGCTTAAGCGGCACGAACATCACGCCATTGTTAGCCGTGTTGCCGCTCACAGTGCTAAAGCCGCCTAGCGCAAAAGTTCCTGCGACTTCTTCTTTGATCATCTGCACCGTTTTCTCGACTTGAGCGATCACGTTGCGCGTGTAATTAATCGATGTGCCTTCTGGCCCTTGAATGACGTTAATAAAATAGCCCTGATCTTCTTCTGGTAGAAAGGCAGTGGGTGTATGCAGGTAGACCCACCCTGTCAGCCCCAAAGAGGCGACAAATATCGCTAACACCACATACTTTAGCCTCACCACGACGGATAAAAATCGCGCATAGGTGGCACGAATGGCGTTGATGCCTTTGTTGACCGCATCAAAGAACCAATTATGAGGTTCATCACCGCGCAGCAATAGCGCCGAGAGCGCAGGCGTAAACGTCAGCGCATTAAACGTAGAGATGGCAACTGAGAACGCGATCGTCAGCGCAAACTGTTTATAAAGCTGTCCTGTCGTGCCCGGAAAAAACGCCACGGGCACAAACACCGCCATTAAGACTAACGAAGTCGCGATCACCGCTCCCGTCACTTCTTTCATCGCAGCAGATGCGGCTTCTAGAGGAGGCAGATTCTGCTCTTTCATCAAGCGATCGATGTTTTCGATCACGATAATTGCGTCGTCTACGACTAAGCCTGTGGCTAGCGTGATGCCGAACAAACTCAGGCTGTTGAATGTGAAGTCAAACACCTTCATGAATGCGAAGGTGCCAATCAGTGAAACGGGAATCGTAATCGCTGGAATCAGCGTTGCCCGCCAATCTTGAATGAAGATGAAAATCACAAACACCACGAGCAAGATTGCTTCATAGAGGGTTTTGATCACCTCTTTGCGAGACTCTTCAACAAACACCGTCGGGTCATAGGGAATGGAATAGGTCATGCCCGCCGGAAATTCTTTTGACAGCAATTTCATCTCTTCTTTAACGGCGTGGGCAACCTCTAGGGCGTTGCTGCCGGGGAGTTGATTAATGCCCATACCAAAGCAGGGTAAGCCGTTATAGCGCGAAAAACTTGTGTAGCTTTCTGCGCCGAGTTCTGCCCGGCCGACATCTTTGACCTTGACAAGGGCACCATCGGCTCCTGTTTTGATGATGATGTCTTCAAACTCTGATTTTTCGACCAATCGCCCGATCGCGATTAAATCGATTTGATACATCTGAGTTTCTTTGCTGGGCGGTTGCCCAATCTGCCCGGCACCAACCTGCAAGTTTTGCTCTTGGAGGGCAGACACGACATCTTGCGCCGATAATCCTCGACTCGCCATTTTGGTGGGGTCAAGCCAGATTCGCATTGAGTAGCGGCGTTCGCCAAAGGGCTGCACGTTGCCAACCCCTTTGATGCGCCGCAAGCGATCGAGCACATACAAGTCTGCATAGTTGCTCAAAAAGATGTTGTCATATTGCCCTTTGTCGCCATAAACGCCCATGCCTAGGACGATCGAGCTAGATTGTTTGCTGACTCGCACCCCCGTTTGCCGCACTGTATCGGGCAGCTGTGGCTCTGCCAGAGAAACGCGGTTTTGCACGTCTACTGCCGCCAGATCTTTGTTGCGCCCTGGCTCAAAGGTGACGGTGATCTGACTAGAGCCATCATTGCTGCTCTTAGAGGTCAGATATCTCATGCCCTCTACCCCGTTAATCTGCCGTTCTAAAACGCTTGTAACGGTTTTTTCAACGACATCAGCACTGGCACCTTGATAGACAGAGCTAACGGCAACTTGCACAGGACTGATATCGGGATATTGCTCAATGGGCAGCAACGGTAAACTCACTGCACCTGCAATCACGATAATCAGCGAACAAACGCTGGCGAGAACGGGGCGTTTAATAAAGTAATCAACAAACATAAGGTTTTGAGCAATAGAATTTGCTGGAGTCTAACAGCCTAGCCGGGGTAGGGATTGCCGATTTTGTCTACAAACACGTTAGCTGAGTAGGGAAGGCGACCAGGATCTTTGCGGGGTTCGGCGGCATAGCCGACGGGAACAACGACGGCGATCGCCAAATCCAAATTAGTCTCTGCCCCGATGACGGCTTTCACTTGATCTTCTAGCCAGCCATTCATCATGCAGGTGGATAAGCCCAAACTTTCAGCCGCTAACGTCAGATGAGTCGCGGCAATCATCGCGTCTTTGATGGCATATTCTCGTCGCTTGTCGCCCAGTCCGATTTGGTGTTGAGGAATGGCAGTTTTGAAGTAATCGACGGTGCCTTGAGTCCAAGCTCCGGTGGCGATGCCTTGCTCATAGATGGGTGTGAGGTCGCTTTCTCCAGCAGTTGCATCGGCGGCAAACACAAAGGTGACGGGCGCTTGGGCAATTTGCTGCTGGTTCCAACAGGCTGCGGTCAGGGCTGCTTTTGGTGCGTCACCCTGCACTAAAACAATGCGCCAAGATTGAATGTTATAGCTGCTCGGTGCCGCGATCGTTAAATCGACTAACTGTTTAAGCAATTCTGGGGCAATCGCATCGGGCTTAAAGGCTTTGATCGATCGCCGTTGCTTGATCGCGCTGGGCACATCCAGCACAGTTGACTGCAATTGAGAGTCTGAGTTGATAAGATTCATAAAATTGCTCCGAGCGAGGGGGTGAAGGTTTGATGGATGGACACTTGAGACAGATTAGGAAGCAGGCTTGCCCTCCGGTTTTTCTTTGGGAACTGCGATCGTGGCTTCATCCACGATCGGGGCACCGTCGGCGATTTTTTGAATGCCAGACGTGATGATTTTATCGCTAGGCTTGAGTCCGTCTGTCACCTGCTGATTGTTGCCGCTAATCACACCAACTTTGATCGGCTTTTGTTTGGCTACTAAACTCTTTTCGCCCTGCTCGGCCACATAGACAAAGTTTTGCCCAGCGATGCGAGAAATCGCCGTGATCGGCACCAGCATACCGGGAGCGCGCTCCCACACGACTTTGGCTTTGTAGTATTGGCTAGTGCGGAGTTGCTCAGTCGAATTGTCTACTAGCGCTTTGATTTGCACAGATTGCGTCTCTTGGTCAATTTTGGGCGAGATGAAAAACACGCGACTGCTGCCCACTTTTTGCCCTTTGTCGTTGAATAGCTCAACGCGAGTGCCGACGCGCAGTTGGGGGGCTTTCTCAGTCGGGATGCGAATGTTGGCTTCTAGCTGACTGTTTTGGGCCAGCGTGGCCAATTTAGTTGTCTTGTCGGCAAAGTCACCCTCTTTAATTGGAATTTCACCGATCGTGCCCGCAAAAGGAGCCGAAATTTTAAAAAATTGCAGTTCAACGTTTTGCTCGTCAGTGGTTGCCTGAGCCTGCTGATAGAGCTTAGAGGTGCGCGCAATGTCAGACTGTTTTGCGCCAATCTCAGACTGTTTAGAAGCCACTTCTGCGCGTTGGGCTTGAATGCGGGCATCGACTGCGCCTAGATTAGCCTGCGCTGCCTCTAGCGAATTGCCGTATTGATCGAGCAACTGCTTATTTGTAGCGCCCTCTTTATAGAGTTGGTTAAATCGCTGATATTGCTCTTGATTAAACTTGAGATCAGCAACTCTAGCGACGCGATCGGCTTGATAGGTTTTGAGAGTGGCTTTAGCGTTTTCAAGATTGGCTTGAGCCGTTGCAACCCCCGATCGGGCCGTTTCGACAGTCGCGGCGGCTGACTCGGCCGAGGCGGCCACACCTTGAGTTGAGGCAATCTGTTTGCGCGGATCGATCTGCATGATCGCGTCGCCTTCTTTCACCGAGTCTCCGGCTTTGACGAAGATGCGGGAGATTTGCCCCTCAATGCGAGGTTTAAGCTCAACTGACTGACGCGATTCTAAAAAAGCCACATAGCCTTCGCTGTTGTCTACGATCGCCGATTCCACCGCCGCAATTTTTACCGGAACCCCTTGACCCGCCTCGGCTGGTGGCTCTGCTGGTCGGCAACCACCTAGAAGGGAGAGGGTCAGCACGATCGGGGCAAATTTGCTCAATGGGTTGACGGGTCGAGGCGTGATCATCGTTGCCCACTCCATTAAATCAAGATGTGTAATCTTGGATACCATAGTGTTCAAAAGCAAGAATGTAGCGTTCGTTGCAGGAGTTCTCAACTGTTATCATCCCATTTCTAACTGATTAATCAAGTCTTTTATTTTGCATAGAGTCAGAGTTTATTTCCTCACCCATGCAGCGATGTTAATCAGAACGTCTCGCAACCCCGCTTTTAGGTTTTTAGCGGTCACGAGATTCAGCCTATAGCATTGTCAACTTATAGATTCTTGTGCTTTGTGTTGATTCTTGCGTTTTTTTAGCGACGGTTCTTCATGATCAACGTATGGGGGCAAATGCCATTCGCCCCCGTGTTTCATTTTTGAATCGTTGTTGCCGATTGGTTGAACAACAGCGATCGCGCTTTTTCCATATCTACCTGCTGATTTTTAAACGCTTCAGCTTTTTCATAAGCCCGTATCGTTGCCGGGCGAGACTGAATCGCCTCAAACCAGCGCTTGAGATGGGGAAAATCGTCTAAGGTTTGACCCTGAATCTTGTGGGGCACAATCCACGGATAGGCGGCGATGTCGGCGATCGAATACTCACCTGCGACAAATTCACGCTCGGCTAATCGCTGGTTGAGCACGGCATACAGCCGTCCCGTCTCTTTGACATAGCGCTCGATCGCATAGGGAATTTTTTCGGGCGCATATTGACTAAAGTGATGGTTTTGTCCGGCCATCGGCCCCAAACCGCCCATCTGCCAAAACAACCACTGCAACACCTCAACTCGACCCCGGATTTCGGATGGAATCAGCTTTCCTGTTTTTTCTGCCAGGTAGAGTAAGATTGCCCCCGACTCAAACACCGAGATCGGATCGCCCCCGGCCGTCGGAGCATGATCGACGATCGCCGGAATCCGATTATTGGGCGCAATTTTGAGAAACTCAGGCTTAAACTGATCGCCCGCGCCGATGTTGACAGGCACGATCGTATAGGGCAACTCAGCCTCTTCTAAAAACATCGTGACTTTGTGACCGTTGGGCGTTGTCCAATAATAAAGTTCAATCATGGATAGGTGCTCCTGATTTTACAAGTTCAACAAAGTGTGGTTGCCTACACGCGGCGACTTAAGCCGTTTGCAGTTCTTTAAGGGTTGGATAATCGGTGTAACCGTGTTCAGCACCGCCATAAAACGTGTCTGGGTTGGGCGGATTCAAGGGTGCATTGAGCTTAAAGCGCTCTGGCAAATCTGGGTTAGCGATAAACGCTTTGCCGAAGGAGATTAGATCCGCGTTGCCACTGGCGATCGCGTCATTGGCTTTGGTCTGGTCATAGTCCCAATTTGCCATCAGATTTCCCTGATAAATAGGACGGAAATAGATCGTCGGAACGGCAATTCCTCCATGTCTCAAATCAGATTCGCTGGGTTCTAACAAGTGCAGATAAGCCAGATTAAAGCGATTGAGTTGCTCGACCAAATAGCCAAATGTCGCTTTGGGGTTAGAGTCAGACATCCCGTTAAACGTGCTGCTGGGCGAAAGGCGAATGCCCACCCGATCGCTGCCCCAAACGCCAACCACAGCTTCAGTGACTTCTAACGGCAGACGGGCGCGGTTGGCGATCGCGCCTCCATACTCATCGGTGCGTTTGTTGGCTCCATCCCGCAAAAACTGGTCGAGTAAATAGCCATTTGCCCCGTGAATTTCAACCCCGTCAAAGCCTGCTGCCAGAGCGTTTTCAGCCCCCTGACGAAATTGTTCAACCAGTCCAGGAATCTCAGACAACTCTAAGGCGCGAGGAGTCTCATAGGGCTTCATGCCCTGATAGGTGAGCAACTCGCCCTCAATAGCGATCGCGCTCGGCGCAACGGGCAAAGCGCCACCTGGCTGAAACGACGAGTGAGAACTTCTGCCAACGTGCCACAATTGCAGAAAAATTCGTCCGCCCTTTTGATGCACGGCATCGGTTACGAGTTTCCAACCAGCAATCTGCTCTGACGAATAAATGCCTGGCGTTGCCGGATAGCCCATACCCTGCTGAGATACCTGGCTGCCTTCGCTGACAATCAGCCCAGCCGATGCCCGTTGAGCATAGTAATCTACGTTCAAAAGCGTGGGCACATTTCCGGCTCCGGCACGACAACGCGTTAAAGGTGCCATGATAATGCGATTAGGGAGCGTATATCGCCCTAGCTGAATGGGAGTGAAGAGATCCATAAAAGGTTGTAGGAGAAAGTAGGGGTGAAGGCTAGAAGCTGAGAGCGACTGGCATCACGACGTAAAGTTGTAGCGATCGCTGTCAAACCCGTCTTCTAGCAAGTTGTCTTAGAACCGATTTTTGGGGTAGTTGAGGCGGCTCTTGACTCAGTTATTCGTTAGTTCGATATTCTCGAATGATTAGACTATAGCGTTAGATTGTTTGGAATGCAACTATCCAGCGATCTAGCTCAAGAAATTTGTCTGACTGCTTCAATAGACAAGCTTAATGCTGCGGCAATCTGCTCTACTGTTAGCCCTAACTCCAACAATCGAGGAACAGCTTGCTGTTGAGCTTGTTCGGCTTGCTGTCGGGCTGCGTCTAGCTCGGCGTGACTCAAGAGCCGTCGATCGGTTGCAGGCTCATAAAATCTCAGTTCTCCATCGGTGAGCCGCAGATCTAGCCCCAGCGTTTGACTGTGCAGTGAAAATGTCTGATCTGAGAAATGACCCTCGATCGGCTGATAGCGATTTTCAATCAGGCGCACCCCTTTTAGCTGAGGTCTCAAATAATCTCCCGTCGGGTCATATTGAAAATATTCGGTGACTCCCAGACTTTGATATTTTTTGGGCTTATCTACTTCATCGTTTTCTTGAGTCGTTTTAGAAGTGATTTCTAACACAAAGCCGGGCAATTTGCCGCCTTCTTCCCAGGCTTTATAGCTGCGGCGCTTTTTGTTTTCGACCCCAAAAATCACAAACACATCGGGCGCAACGACCGCATCGGGCACGCCTCGCTTGTAGTAGATAAATAGATTTCCAGAGACATAGACATCCGATCGGGCTTGAAAATAGAGGCTCAGAGTTTCGACCCCATAGAGGAGATAATCGCGGGCGGGGTCGCTCTCTGCCATTGGTAAACCATCAGCGTCAGGATAAAAAAGCTCAGTATCGAGTTGATCGATCGAAAGAGTCATGTCAAAAACCCTCAACTCAATGGCACTCATTTAAATTGACACTCCCACCTCTCAAGAGAGTGGGATTCTTGGCTCTACGAATGACCTTAAAATTCACTATCCTTGCGGCAGTGCTTAAACCTTTCAACCGTGCCATGGCACCAATTGACGAGTCTAACTTAGCGAATCCCAGAGAGTCGATCTCCCCAAGCGTACTAGGATACGAACCTAGCGTTTAGGCGTGCCCCGCCTTACGTTTTCGGACTCACAAACAATATTCGGTTCTCTGGTGTTGGGAAGACGTTGCTATCCCTGACTGTTTTAAGAGTTTTCGCCGCTCTTTGCCCTATTAACTTGATGCCTGAAGGTGTGTCTTAACGGTTTCACGACGGCAAAGGAGTTTCACCTTGACAGTATGATTATACCAACGATTGACTCTGCCTGCGGTCGCAGGCGCGAGAACCCGCTACATCCCATGGCTAGAGCACGATGGGTTTTGCGGGTTCTTAGGCTCTCCCATTTCCATGACATTTCGAGAAAATAACGCGTTGGCATCTCTAATTCCTATGCTGCTTCTGCAATTCAGCACGTCTCACTATTGTCGCAAAGCTCGATTGGCACTGGGCTATAAGCAAATTCCCTATCAAGTCGAAAATCTCACGCCTGGACTGCACGCCCTCAAACTCAAGCCCCTCACAGGCGGATTGACTACCCTTCCGGTGTTGATGCCGCAGATTGAAGGACAGCCCGTGGCGATCGCCGACTCGACCCAAATTTTTCACTTTCTAGAGAGTTATTGTCCTGAGCCGCCCCTGATTCCAAAAGATGCGGAGGAGCGATCGCAGGCTTGGCTGCTCGAAGACTGGCTTGATGAAAGTCTCGGCATTGCGTCTCGATTTGTCTATTATCAGTTCCGATCGGGCGAGGGCAAATCCCTTGATCCATCGCTGATGAGTCAGATGGTGATTCAAGTCGTGAAGCGGCAATATCGCATTAATTCAGCCAGCGTTGAGTTGGCCGAAAAGCGTCTAGTGACTGGCTTAGAGGCGTTGAGACTGCGCTGGCAAGATCAGCCTTTTTTGGTAGGCGATCGCTTAAGTGTGGCAGATATTGCGGCGGCGGCGTTGCTCAGTCCCCTGGCCCGAATTTCCAGTTATCAAAAAAATTATCCCTGGCTGTTCAAACGTCTGGTCGAAGTCCATCAAACCTGTCAAGAGCCATTGCCACCGGGCTTAGAGCCAGCCTGAACGGGTATAGTAGAGACGTTGAATTCCGCAGCCGTCTATGACGAAACCGGTTCAAATTCTCAGCCTGCTCCTGCTTTCGTCGCCCTTCTACTCGCTGGCGGCTTTGGCGCTGCCTCCGGCTGATGACCCGCCCGAAGAGGTGCTGAGATCGGAGATTATCACCGAAGCCCGATCGCCGATCGATGGCAAACCCCTAACGGCTGCCGACTATGCTGACCTGCAAGCCGAACTGCAAATAGGGCCACCCATCCAGCCCGAACTCTCGCCAAAAGTGAGAAAGACGATCGGGCTGCTGCGTCTCAGAAAATTCGTCAAGACATTCTTTCCGTTTCTCCCAGTCAAATAAGCACCGGGAACTCCGTAGAGGCATGGATTGATCCTTTTAATCCCTCGGTGCAGCCACCACGTCGGACTGTTTTTTCTGCGCTTTATCAGGGTGAAAATAGGCTTCTAACACCTGTCGCACCATCGGAGCCGCAAACGAGCCGCCCCCGCCGCCAGAGTTTTCGCCAAAGGCAACCACCACAATTTGAGGTTTATCGACGGGCGAGAACGAGCCAAACCAGGTGTGAGATTCGCGTCCAAAATCTTCGGCGGTGCCACTTTTGCCAGCGATCGCCAAATCGGTGCCACTAAACGCCGCCGTTGCCGTGCCCCCATTCACCACGCCCCGCAGCCCCTCGTGCAAAATCCGCACGGTTTCGGGCTTGAGGTTGAGAGACTCGCGCCAGTGTTGAGCCGCCTCGTTGTCTTTGAGCAGATGCAGCTTGACGCGATAGCCGCCATTGGCCGCAATGGCAAACATTCCCGCGACTTGGAGAGGGGTGCATTGCAAAAAACCTTGCCCGATCGACATATTCACCGTGTCGCCCAAAAACCAGCTTTCCTTGACTTCTTTTTGCTTCCATTCATTGTCGGGCACTAGACCTGCGGCTTCTTCATTGCCTAGCTCTACGCCCGTTTTTTGCCCAAACCCAAAGCGCCGAGTCCACTGAATCAGGGTTTGGTCACCCACGCCCATGCCGATCTGGTAGAAAAAAGTGTCGCTACTCCAAGTGAGCGCGCCCACAAATCCTTGAGGGCCAAAGCCTGCATGATTCCAGTCGCCAAAATCAATGCCGCCAACGCGAATGGATGCCGACGTAGCTAGCACCGTGTCGGGCGAAAACTTCCCTGACTCAAGACCTGCGGTGGTGGTGACAATCTTAAAGGTGCTCGCAGGCGGATAGCCCTGCAACGCCCGATTGACAAAGGGATGGTCTTCACTCTGCAACTGCGCCCACTGCTTTTCTGAGATGCGCGTTGAGAATAAGTTAGGGTCAAACGCCGGACGGCTAACCATCGCCAAAATTGCGCCATTGTTGGGGTCGATCGCCACGATCGAGCCTTTGCGATTGCCTAGGGCCGTCTCAGCCGCTTTTTGCAGATCGAGGTCGATCGTCAGTGTCACATCTTTGCCTGCGTGAGTCTGCTTTTCGCCTAAAATCTTGACGACGTTGCCAGCCCCATCCACTTCGACCTGTTGACCGCCCCACTCACCCCGAAGCTCTTGCTCACGCGATGACTCAATGCCCATCTGCCCGATCACATCCCCCAGACGATAGTGGTCTTTGTGATATTTCTTAAAATCTTCGTCGGTCAGTTCTCCGGTGTAGCCCAAGACGTGCGCGGCCAGATCACCATTGGGATAGTTCCGCACGGCCTCTGCATCGACCTGCACCCCGTCTAATTCGCCGATGTTTTCAGCCAGAGCCGTCACCTTTTGAGGGCTGATGCTGCGGGCAATTCGCACTCGGTAGGGGGAGTTATAGCCTTCTTGCTCTAGGCGCTTTTGAATGTCAACGACGGGAATATTGAGAATTTGCGAGACGTGCTTTAGGGTTCGGCTCCACTCAGCTTTCTTTTGAGCCAGCGGCCACAAAAAGACCGAGTGAGACAGGCGACTGCCCGCCAGAATTTTGCCCTTACGATCAAGAATCTTGCCGCGCTCTGGCTGTTTGGGCAGCAGTCGAATCCGATTACTTTCTGCCAGTTCTCGATTTTGGGTGCCCTGCATTAGCTGAAGATAAGCCAGGCGACCCCCTAACCCACCTAATAAGATGGCAGCGACTCCTAGCATCAGCGTTAGGGCCTGGTTTTTGCGGCCGACACTACGGGCGTGTTTTTGATGAGCGATCGTAGTGGGAGGCGATTGAATCAAAGCCATAATTGACCGCAGACATCTCTAAGGTGAGCGTAAACAAAAAAAGTTCAGATGCGATAAAGATCGATTAATCTAAGTGGGGAATTCAACGATCGAGATGGGCAATCTAGGCTAACCTAACCATTTATGATGACAGTTTTGTGATCATTCGTTGCATAACTTTACCTGAACGTTAACAGGCGAACAATCTCCCTTACTGACTCCAAAATAGGCGAGTAAGATAGACCAGACGTTAGATCTAACATTTTCATCGGGGATCAGGCAAGATACTTTCGGTGCAGACCGGGAACTACCGTAGGAAATCGTCACTATGTCTCAGACGGCAACGCAGAATCAGCAAACCACAGGCACCCAGGTAGGGTTTGATGTTGAACTGCGGAAAGTATTCAAAGTGTTCAATGGAGATACGGTCGTTAGAGGCGTTGATCTCAGCATTCAACGCGGCGAATTCTTTAGCATTCTCGGCCCGTCTGGGTGTGGCAAAACCACCACGCTGCGGTTGATTGCCGGGTTTGAAACCCCTACGGCTGGTGATGTGCTGATTCGCGGACAGTCGATGCTCAATGTGCCGCCCTATCGCCGCCCGGCTAACACGGTTTTTCAAAACTATGCTCTCTTTAGCCATTTGACCGTGTGGGAAAACGTCGCCTTTGGGCTACGCATCAAAAAACGCGGCAAGGCAGAGATGCAAGAGCGCGTCAAAGAAGCGCTAAAGCTGGTGAAAATGGATGGGTTTTCTAACCGCTTTCCGGCTCAACTGTCGGGGGGGCAGCAGCAGCGCGTCGCCTTAGCACGAGCGCTGGTCAACCGTCCGACTGTCGTCTTGTTAGACGAGCCTCTAGGAGCACTGGATCTCAAGCTCCGCAAAGAAATGCAGGTCGAGTTATCAAATTTGCATCAAGAATTGGGCGTGACTTTTGTGATGGTGACGCACGATCAAGAAGAGGCGCTGAGTCTGTCCGATCGCATCGCTGTTATGGTCGAGGGCAAAGTCGAGCAAATGGGCACGCCCAGCCAGATCTACGATCGTCCTCAAACGCCCTTCGTGGCTGACTTTATCGGAGACACTAATTTATTTCGCGGCAAAATTGAGGGTGCTCACCCTACCATGCTGTGGATCATCACCGATAAGGGGTTAAAAATTAAGGTGCAGCCGACCGACAGCAGTGGGTTGCCGCTCACATCGGGGGCTGTGGTCGTGAGTGTGCGCCCCGAAAAGGTGCAGGTCAGCTTTTCGCCCCCCGATGACACGATTAACTGCTTTGAAGGGCGGCTCAAGCACGTCATGTATCTGGGCACTCATGTTCACTATGTGGTGCAGCTACGATCGGGCGATCAGCTAACTGTTCGGCAACCTAACGCGCTTAACGCTCCTAGTAGCGATACGCCGATTTATTTGCACTGGGGCGCAGATGATTGTCTGGCCTTACCCGAATGAATCTTATGCCTGATTTTTCAACTCGCCCTCTTCATGCCTCTCAATCAAGGCGGCGGTTTTTGCAGACCTCGATCGCGGGGTTGTCAGGCGTGGCACTCTCAAGCTGTGGCTGGACGTTGGCCAAGGTGCAAACCGACCAAGTGCGGCGTGGAGCGGCAGACGAACTGCATATTTACACTTGGTCAAATTATGTCGATCAAGATTTGGTTGATGCATTTCGATCGCAGACGGGCATCAAAGTGATCGCGGATGTGTTTGACTCTAACGAGACGATGTTGGCGACCTTTCAGGCGGGCAAAGCCGGAACCTACAGCATTATTTACCCATCAGATTATAAAGTGTCTCAGATGGTGAAATTGGGCTATTTGAGCGAGTTAGACCATTCGCGTCTAGATGGGCTTCGCAACATTTTGCCGAGATTTCAGCAGTCTGTCCACGATCGGGGCAATCGCTTCAGCGTCCCGGTGAGTTGGGGCACGACTGGGCTAATCTACAACCGTGAAAAATTGACCGAGCCGCCCACCGATTGGGACTATCTCTGGAAGCACAAAGATAAACTGACGCGCCGCTTGACCTTGATGGACGATGTGCGAGAGGTGATGGGGGCAGTGCTACGATCGCTGGGCTATTCCTATAACGCCACCGATCCCCAGCAGATCAAGCGAGCCTATGAAAAGCTGCAAGAGCTTAAACCCGCGATTACGACGTTTACCACCGACGCATGGCGCGATCAGCTATTGGCGGGCGATTTGACGATCGCGATGGGCTATTCGGCCGATGCGGTCACCGTCATGACTCAAAATCCCAAGCTCAACTACGTGATCCCAGCCAGTGGCACCTCTTTATGGAGCGATACGATGGTGATTCCTAAAACGGCTCCTAACCCAGATGCAGCCTATGCTTGGATTAGTTTTATGCTGCAACCTGAAGTGGCAGCCAAAGTCACTGAACGGCTGTTTTTTGCGACTCCCAACGAGGCTGCTTTTAATCAGCTTCCTAGCCACTTAAAGAATAACGTGACGCTCTTTCCGCCGCGCAATCTTCTCGATCGCTCCGAAACCCTAGCCCCACTCGATAAACCCGTGTTAGAACTCTATGAAAAATATTGGACAAAGCTGACCAGCAGCTAAACACAGACTTTCTAAAATTGCCTCTCTACTGTTCAAAATTCTCTTAACTTCTGTGTCTACCAAAGCTCCCCCTGCTCTGTCTAAGGTTCAAGCAACAACCCCTCAATGGCTTCAAGCTCTTTTGCTTTTGGCTCCGGCAGGGGTTTGGCTAGCGCTGCTGTTGGTGATTCCGACGCTGCTGATTTTTGAACTGAGTTTGGTGCCTGGCATCAAGCCCGGAGATCTCGTCAACCCGTCGGGGCTAGACAACTACGGACGCATCTTTCAGTCAGATGTGCTGTTGGTGATTGGGCGATCGCTGCTCTTTGCCACCGGAACGACGCTGCTTTGCCTGCTGATGGGTTTCCCAGTCGCTTATTGGATCGCGCTGCTGTCGCCCAAACGCTGGCGCAACCTGCTGCTGTTGGGCTTTGTGCTGCCGCTCTGGACTTCTTCACTGCTGCGCTCTTATGCCTGGATTAGCATTTTGCGCCCGACGGGGGTGCTCAACACGCTGCTGACGAGTCTAAATCTGCCCCCGCTCGATCTGCTCAACCGCACGCCTGCTGTGCTGATTGGCATGACCTATAGCCTGCTGCCCTACATGGTGCTGATTCTCTATGCGTCGTTAGAAAAGCTCGATCGCCGCTTTTTAGAAGCCGCCGCCGATTTAGGCGCAACTCCGCCCCAAGCCTTTTGGAAGGTGACGGTGCCCCAAACGCTTCCCGGCATTGCCGCCGGATCTCTGCTGGTTTTTATCACAGGGCTTAGGCGATTTTATCAACCCCGAATTGCTGGGCGGCACGTCGAGCATGACCGCAGCGCGACTGATCTATAACCAGTTTTTAGGAGCCACTCAAAACTGGGGCTTTGGATCGGCTCTGAGTATGGTGTTAATTTTGGCAGTTAGTTTAGCGATCGCACTGCTCATCAAATACGGCGACAAAAATGCAAGCTCCCTCTAAGAATCCAACCTCTATTTCCTGGCAAGCGCTGTTTTCGGTGTTGATGTTTGGCTTTATGTATCTGCCGATTTTGGTGCTGGGGTTTTATAGTTTTAACCTGTCGCCCAATAGCGCTCAGTGGGGCGGGTTTACGCTGTCGTGGTATGTCAAATTTTTTAATGACAGTCGCATTCTTTCAGCGTTGTCAGATAGCTTAAAAGTTGCATTCTGCGCCGTGGGCATTTCTGCGATCGTTGGCACTCTCATGGCCGTGGGGCTAGCGCGCTATAAGTTTCCTGGTAAACAGCTATATCAGGGTGCCTCTTATCTTCCCTTGATCATTCCAGATATCGCGATCGCCGTTTCAACGTTAGTATTCCTAGCGGTGATCGCCGTACCGTTGAGCTTATGGACGATCGTTGCCGCCCATACGGTATTTTGTCTATCCTACGTTGCGTTTGTCGTCTCGACTCGACTGGTTAATCTCAATCCTCATCTAGAAGAAGCCGCGCAAGATCTTGGAGCCACGCCCTACCAATCTCTCGTGATGGTGCTATTGCCAGAATTGATGCCGGCCATTATTTCGGGTTGTCTATTAGCGTTTGTGCTCAGTATGGATGACTTTCTGATTGCCAGTTTCACCGCCGGGGGAGGAGCGACCACGCTTCCGATGGAGATTTTTAGCCGCATTCGCACCAGCGTTAAACCTGATATTAATGCTTTGAGCGTTGTTTTGATGGTCACGTCGGGTGCGGTGGCGCTGATTGCCGAAACCATTCGCTATCGCAGCGAAAAGAAACGACTCCAGTAGGCGATCAAATCGGTGCAAAATAGAGTCAGTCGCACTGAAGCTTGATTTTATGATCGCTACGACATTCTCGATCTCTCACCCGATTCAGCCGCACCCGGACGATCGCTTTGCCATCACCTTTGCGCCTCTGTCGCTTGAAGACGTTTATGCCCAGGCAGACGATGTGGCCAACGGAGCGATCGTGGTGATGAGCGGCATGGTTCGCAACAAAACAGATGGCAAAGCGGTTGAGTTTCTAGAATATCAAGCCTATGAGCCAATGGCGATGCGGGTCTTCCAGCAAATTGCGGCTGAGATTCGTCAAACTTGGACAGATGTGAATCGGGTGGTGATTCATCATCGCGTGGGCAAGTTACCGATCGGGCAAATTAGCGTGCTGATTGCAGTCGGGTGCCCCACCGATCGGAGGCTTTTGAGGCGTGTCAGTTTGCGATCGACACCCTCAAGCACAACGCCCCGATTTGGAAAAAAGAATTTTATCGAGAGCAAGACGGAATTCTATCGAGCAGTTGGGTGAGCATTGCTGCCTGCGAAGCCCCTGATTGTTGAAACAGGTTGTTGAACAGGGTGAAGATCTTCCTGCAAAATTTATTGGACTCAATTAGCCCGCAATAATTGCCAGCCGAAACAGAACGCGTCGAGGTGAAATTTGGTAATCTTTAGACATCCGCCAAGTTTTAAACTTATGACAGTCCCCTTCGTTTTGATCATTCACGAAGTAGAAGACTATTCAGCCTGGAAAGCCATTTTTGACGAAGCCGTCAACATCCGCAAAGATGCCGGAGAAATCAGTTATCAACTCTTAAACTACGAGCATGATGCTAACAGCATTGTTCACTTTTCTAGATGGTCATCGCTAGAAAATGCCAGAGCGTTTTTTGAGTCTCCCCAACTCGTCGAGATCAGAAAACAAGCCGGAGTTAAAGAACCTCAGTTTATCTATTTAGAAACGATAGAAAGTGGAGTATTGTGACAACCTCAAGGGCTGGGCGTGAGCAATTCTTCTTTGATCAACGCTGGATCGGCAGCCAGATTAATTAACGGGCGAGTGACTTGACGCAGCAAGATTGTTTCTACCCGATCGTCGGTGACGCGCGTCGCTTCTAGCTCTAACTCGCTCCACTGAAGGCGATCGCCCTGAGACGGAACTCGCCCCAACTGACAGATCATAAAGCCCGCTAGCGTCGTGTAAGCCTCGTGAAGCGGCAAACTCACCCCCAGTTTCTCATTGATGGTGGGCAGGTCTAAAGAGCCAGCAATCAACGCCGAGTGAGCGTCATTTTGCACTAAAGGAGCCGTCGAATCAGGCAAAAACGCAGTTTTGGGTTTGCGAGCAATGCCTCCTGTGAGCAGCCGCACACTGCCATTGAGCACGACCAGCGCCGGAAAAAATAATCGAGAGCAAAACTCTAACGGACGAATCAGCAGCAGAGCGGTTTGCTCAGGCGCATTTGCCGCTAGCACCTTGGGCACCAGTTCTCCTAGGAGAATCTCGACGTAGGTGACGAACAGAAAAGCCACCGTCGCCGCGATCGCGTGAGAGGTGATCATCACAGGCAAACGGTCGATCGGAATCTGACTGATCCAAGGCTCGATCCAATGCACGGTTGCCCCTTCGCCCAACCAGCCTAAGAGCAGGCTTCCGGCTGTCGTGCCCGTTTGGGTAACTGACAGATATTGCTCTAAGTGAGTCTGAGCATGGTGAACCAATTCCGCCGCTTTGCTGGAGGGATCATCAACTTTTTGAGACAGCGTGTAGATCTCGCCTTTAGAAGCGGAGACGATCGCTAACTCGGCTGCCACAAAAAATCCGACTACTACCACCAAAATCAGCAAAATTGACAGCCGCACCAGCGTTTCGGCGGTCTCAAGTTCAAAGGTCTGCAAACTGCTCAAGGTCATGTCTTCGATCGTAGAGTTCTAGACGGTTGCCTCTCCAGTCTAGTGAACAACGCCCCCAATTTGCGTGAAGTCACCCACCGCATGGGCAAATGGAGAATGGAGCACATTCGTCAAGGCGAGTTTTCCCACTCTGGGGTCAGGCTGCGGAAGTTAAATTGGCTGGCTCCGGGGTGGCAGGTTGCACAGCTTGCCAAGTTGAGCTTGCGAGGAAGATCGACTTTGGGGTGCAGCACTTTAAAGTATTGCGACTCAGAGACTCGATAGGGCACTTTTTCGTCAACCGCAACTTGGCGAGAAAAGGTCTGCAAATAGTTCCACACTAATCGCCGGGGCGGATCGATTAAGGGTTTGATCTCAACGCCATAGTGCTGAGAATCTTGCAGCAGATCGCGCCAAGTCTGAGCAGGCAACACCGATGGAGGCACGCCGATATGACAAGTGGCGCAGTTTTCTAAATAAAGCTCTTGGCCGAATTTGTAGCGATCGGGCACAACATCCACCGTTCCCACCACGGCTGAAGGTTGAGGAGCCTCGATCGCTTGAGCCAGACCCCATCCTAAACACAGACTCCACACCAGCAGCAGCGTCACTAGCCCGATCGCAGACCGTCTAGGTCTTCGGCGCTTAGAGAGGTTGAGCTTGCCAGAACGACGCGGGAAACGGAGCATAGGTTTCAACCAATTGGATATGAACGTTACAGAACCCGTTGCCATCTAGACTCACTATTTAGCCTGGATGTTTCTCTATTCAGAATAAAGGGGTTTTTGCCCATTTTGCTCACAAAACCGAGTCATCTCAGTCATTAGAATTGACAGAATTCAACTTACCGGACTCAGCGCACCCGTTCAATAAAGGTAAAACAGTAGGCATGGATTGTCGTCATATTCAGTTTTGCGATCGCTCAGAGTTAGTCGATCTTCAGCAGCTTCAGCACTTATTTGAGGTTGCTGCGTTTTGGGCCCGCGATCGCCGATTGCCGGATCTCGCGATCGCGATCAAGCACAGCCACCCTGTGATCTCGGCGTGGGATGGCGATCGCTTGGTTGGCTTTGGGCGGGCAACCTCCGATGGCATCTATCGAGCCACGATTTGGGATGTTGTGATTCACCCCGACTATCAAGGGGCCGGGTTGGGTCGCAAACTGGTTGAAACGGTGCTGAGTCATCCTCACATGAGTCGAGTCGAGCGAGTTTATTTAATGACCAAGCATCAACAGACGTTTTATCAGAAGATTGGGTTTGAAGTGAACTCCACAACCACAATGCTGTTGGTGAACCAGCCGATCGAGGCTTTAGAAGTTGCCCGATCGAGAGAAGTTGAGTGCGATCGCTAAAATCCACAGCATAGACCTCCGACTTCTTAAGAAGTCGGAGGTCTGAATCTAGAACTATTAACGGTAACTCTATTCAAAATTTAACGCTAAACTGACGATTTATAAATCTAGCTAGAGCAAGTGAAGAACTGCGTGAGAGAATCAATTTTTAATCGAATCCACAAAAACTTAAATCACTATCCTTATCGCTCTGGACGCAGAGTAATCATGGGAACTCAAGCGGCCGTCGCAACGAGCCAACCCTTAGCAACCTTAGCAGGGACTAGAAATGCTGCGATCGGGCGGCAACGCGATCGACGCAGCCTTGGCAATGGCGATCGCTCTCACCGTCGTTGAGCCGACCTCTAACGGCATTGGCTCAGATGCCTTTGCCCTCGTTTGGGATGGCACCCTGCACGGCTTAAATGCGTCGGGCAAAAGTCCGCAAGCTCTAACGCTAGATCCGTTAGCTGGACTGCTGGAGATGCCTAGCTTGGGCTGGTCAACCGTGACCGTTCCGGGGGCGGTCTCAGCCTGGCAAACCCTCTCAAAACGCTGGGGAAAGTTGCCCTTCGATCGCTTGTTTGAGCCTGCCATTCACTACGCTGAGTCGGGGTTCCCGGTGTCGCCTGAGACCGCCCGCGCCTGGAAGCGAGCCGAGCGCGTTTATTTGCCCCTAAAAGGTGAAGAATTTCAGCCTTTTCAGCAGGTGTTTTTTCAAAACGGACGGGCCCCAGAGGCGGGTGAGATTTGGCGCAGCCCTGCCCATGCCGAGACGTTGCGCGCCATTGCCCACAGCCACGGTGAGTCTTTTTATCGGGGCGAATTGGCAGCCGCGATCGCCCAATTTGCCGTCCAAACAAATGGGCTGATCACCCAAGAAGATTTGGCTCTGCATCAAGCCGATTGGGTTGATCCAATTTCAACCGATTATCGCGGAGTCACGGTTTGGGAAATGCCGCCCAATGGTCAAGGCATCGCCACGTTGATGGCGCTGAATATTCTGGAGGGGTTTGATCTAGTTGACTATCCGCGTGACTCAATAGAGAGTTTTCATCTGCAAATCGAGGCGATGAAATTGGGATTTGCCGATGCTCACCAGCACGTTACTGACAGCCGATTTATGGAAGTCGAAGTTCCCCATTTACTCAGCAAATCCTATGGGGCAGAGCGGCGGCAGATGATTGGCGATCGGTCCCTGGCGATCGCCCCCGCCGGGTTGCCCAAAGGCGGCACCGTCTATCTGGCAGCAGCCGATCGAGACTTTATGGTGTCGTTCATTCAATCAAATTTTATGGGCTTTGGCAGCGGCATTCTGATCCCAGGAACGGGCATCGCCTTGCAAAACCGCGCCACAGGATTCTCTCTAGACCCCAATCACCCCAACCAAATCGCTGCCAGCAAGCGTCCTTTTCACACCATCATTCCGGGGTTTCTCAGCCAAGACGGGCACCCGATCGGGCCCTTTGGGGTGATGGGCGGCCCCATGCAGCCCCAAGGTCACTTGCAGATGGTGGTCAATCTGGTCGATTACGGCATGAACCCGCAGGCGGCGTTAGATGCCCCTCGCTGGCAGTGGATGGCAGGCAATCGCTTGCTGTTAGAACACACCGTTCCTCAAAGTGTGGCAGTCGGGTTAAGCGATCGTCATCACAAAATTCAACTCAGTGCCGAGCCGAGCGCCTTTGGTCGAGGGCAAATTATTTTGCGGCAAGGCGAGGTTTTGATGGCGGCTTCAGAGCCGCGGGCCGACGGCATCGCCTTAGCCTATTAAAAAATGCGGTAGGATTTGGGCAACCCTAGACAAGGCTCACTCAGGATGAAGCTCTCCAGCAAACGGTTTATTCGTCGGTTGCTCGGCAGACGGCCCTCTCAAGCCTCAACGCCGCCAGCCCCCCAGCGAATGTTGGATGAAAAGGGACACACTAACGTCGTGCGGTTGGGCATTGAGCGATCGCCATGGGATGATCTTTATTATTTGCTGTTGACCATTTCCTGGCCGTGGTTTTTTGGGCTGACGCTGCTGCTCTATGCCACATCCAATACGCTGTTTGCCCTGCTCTACTTAGTGGGCGATGACAATCTTGCCAATGCCCAACCTGGCTCGTTTTGGGATGCTTTCTTCTTCAGCGTGCAGACGATGGGCACGATCGGGTATGGGGCCATCTCACCCAAAACCTTCTATGCCAACGTAATTGTGTCGATCGAGGCCATGCTAGGTCTGTTGGGGGTTGCGGTCATTACTGGGTTGGCCTTTGCCCGTCTAGCTCGACCCACAGCCCGAATTTTGTTTAGTCGCGTTGCCCTCATCACTCGATATAACGGGGTGCCGACGCTGATGTTTCGGGCCGCTAACCAGCGAGGCAATCAGATCTTAGAAGCTCGGCTGTGGGTGTTTTTGGTGCGGGATGAAGTCACCCAAGAAGGTCAACCAATGCGGCGATTTTATGATTTGAGCCTCAGTCGTCACCTGTCTCCAGTCTTTAATCTGACTTGGACGGCGATGCACCCGATCGACGAAAACAGCCCTCTCTACGGCGAAACTCCAGAATCGCTGAGAGACTGTGCAACCGAGATTATCGTGTCACTAACCGGAGTCGATGAAACGGTCGCCCAAACGGTTCATGCCCGCTATTCTTATATGACTCAAGAGATTTTATGGGACACGCAGTTTGCCGATATGCTAACTTACACCTCAGATGGGCGACGGGCGATCGATTTCAGTCGGTTTCACGATGTGCTGTAGTAGAGGTCTCTGCGATCGACAAACACTAATTTACCAGAGTCGGTTTCGTTTCCCATGACACACTCCTACTATTAAATCCGTTTACTCTCTACCACAATGGCTAAAGAATTTTCGATCGGCTCCAAAGTTCGCGTGGTCTCGCTGCCGCCCTACGTCAAAACGGCCGACCCGATGCCCATGCTGCGCCCGCCTGACGTGATTCACCTCGATGAAGAGGGAATTGTGCTCGATCGTCGTCCTGGCGGTTATTGGGGCGTGAAATTTGCGCGCGGTGCGTTTCTGCTAGACGCTGACTATCTCGAATCGGTTTAAGCCACGGGTAGCAAAATCTCAAACTCGGTGCTGGTCTGGGCTGCTGCGCGATCGCTATCGCTGGGTAAAGGCGAGAATAGACCTTAAACGTGCCGCCGTGTCTAGCGGTGATCACGCGGTAGCTGTTAACGAGGCTGGTTTCTTTGGCAAAGGGTTGATTGGTCGAAAAGGCTTCGAGCAACTGCTGGCGAGTCTCAGCAGAGATGCCGGGCCCGTTGTCAGCAATGCGAATCGCCACCCATCGCGTCCCGCTTTCTCTGAGGGTGCAGAGATCAGTCACGATCGAGATGCGCGGACGAATTCTAGATTCACAGTTTGGCAGCCTTAACTCTGAGCTAAGACGATCGCCCACGGCTTGATTGAGCAAAACGTCGATCGATCGACTGATAATATTCATAAACACCTGACTCAGTTGCCCGATAAAACAGGGCACAGGCGGCAGTTGAGCGTAGTCTTTGACAATCTCAATGTCAGTGCTGATGCGGCTTTTGAGCAGCAGCAACACCCCATTGAGACATTCATGTAGATCCGCAGGTTTGGGATAGACTTCATCAATGTGACAAAAGTTTTGCAGCCCATTCACCAGCTTGGATAAGCGTTCTGCACCTGTTTTAATGCTCTCTAGGGTTTTTGGCAGGTCTTCTCTGAGATAGTCAAGCTCGATCGCTTCTTGAATATGGATAATCTCTGGCGAAGGCTGCGGTAGGGCTTTTTCGTAGGCAGAGACCAGCGTCAATAGGTTTTGACTATAGTCCGACACATGACTGAGATTGCCCCAAATAAAACTTACTGGGTCTAAAATCTCATGAGCCACCCCATCGACTAACCGCCCTAGACTCGCCATCTTCTCACTTTGCAGCATCTGCAACTGAAGCCGCTCATATCTAACCTGCGTCTCAATGCCTCGAATCTGCCAGTAAGCAATGTTGAGAGCGTGAATATCTAGGAGGTAATAACCCGATGGTTGCTGCACCACGATCGGGTCTGCCAAATAGTCAGGCGATCGCCGCAAGGCTTGCTGTGCAGCGCTCAAAATGGGAGTGTCGCCCGCCAACATCAGCCAAGCTTTGGGCGCATAGCTCGATAAAACCTGCAAGGGGTGCTTGAGAAATAACTCAATGCCGTGGGGTCGCAGCAAATAGTTTAGCAACTGCTGCCGCGAGATCATGCTGACAAATTGCCCTTGCTCGACCAAAATCACGCCTGGCAATCGAGGATAGTGCTCAAAAACCCGCGCAACCTCAAGGCCTGAGCGACTCAGCTCTGCTTGAAACTGGTAGAGCGGCAGTTCTTGTAGGCTAGATTCAAGGGTTAGGGCTTGAGCACCTCCTTCAAAGAGCAGGGGCGGCGTGAGATTGAGGTCACTGTTATCGACGGCTTGAGAAAACACAAGGGCACTCATCCAGCTTGCGATCGTTTGGATCTACACTGCCCAAATTTTTTGAGGTTTGCTCAATCCTCAGACGTTAGACCTTAGACTAAAACAGGTTTTGGGTTTCGGCCGTGACTCCCTGCCCCTGATCTCTGACTCTGATTTTGAATGAAATTACTCTTCTTTTTACTCCAGTCTTCTCGCCGCAGGATGGTGATCGCTATTCTTGCTGGCCTTTTGAGTGGGGCAAGCAGTGCGGCGCTGATTGCGCTGGCTAGTCGCGCCATTGGGTCAGGGGGGGCGATCGAGGGAACGATCGCAGTGCTTTTTATCACGCTGGCTGTCGTCTCGCTGGCCACTAGCGTGATCTCTCAAGTAGTATTGGTGCAACTGTCACAAGATGCTGTTTTTAAGCTGCGATTAAGCTTGAGTCGGCAAATTCTGTCTTCAGAGTTGAGCCATTTAGAGCAGTTGGGCAATGCTCGGATGCTGGCAACCCTGACCGAAGATGTGAATGCGGTTGCCAGTGCAGTGGCGCTGTTTCCCTATTTGTGTATTGATTTGGCCACGATCGTCGGTTCGTTTGCCTATATTTGCTGGCTGTCGTGGCAAGGATTTGTGATGGTGATGGGGCTGTTTTTGATGGCCGTCGTCACGACTCAACTGCTGCTAAAACGCGGTTATCAATTTCTCAGGCTGGCTCGCGATGATCAAGATCAGTTGTTCAAGCACTTTCGCACGATCACCGATGGCATTAAAGAACTGAAACTGCACTACGATCGTCGTCAAACTTTCTTATCAGAAGATTTAGAAGCTGCGTCTGCAAGCTATCGCCGTCATAATGCCAGCGCCTTAATTTTGTTCTCAATGGCTAGCAGTTGGGGGCGGCTGATCTTTTTCTTTGCGATCGGGTTTGTCTTGTTTGCGCTGCCCCAAATTTTATCGGTGTCGCTGCAAACGCTTTCTGGCTACGTTTTGATTTTCACCTACGCCACACTGCCCTTAGAAAAGCTGATCACCAAGCTGCCTGTGTTGAGTCAAGCCAGTGTCTCTCTGCAAAAGATCGATCGCTTGGGGCTGGCGCTTCGCAGCAAAGCGGAGGTCAATCTGGCCCCTAGAACGGTTAACCCTGACTGGCAGCGCTTAGAGTTTCGGGGCATCACTCACCACTATGAGCGGCCGGGCGAAGAGAGCAGCTTTGTTTTAGGCCCGATCGACCTCTCCTTCGGTCGGGGAGAACTGGTGTTTATTGTGGGCGGCAATGGCAGCGGCAAGTCTACCTTATCGAAGTTAATGACGGGGCTTTATAGTCCCGATCGGGGCGAAATTTGGTTAGACAGTCAGCCGATCACCTCTGATAATCGAGAAGATTATCGACAATATTTTTCGGCGATTTATGCTGATTTTTATTTGTTCGATCGGCTGTTGGGCATTCACCAGCCGAACCTAGATGCTCAGGCGCAGTCTTATCTTAAGCAGTTGCACCTCGATCATAAAGTCACCATTATCAACGGTAAACTTTCGACGATCGACCTTTCTCAAGGGCAGCGCAAACGGCTGAGTCTGCTTACGGCTTATCTAGAAGATCGTCCGATTTATCTATTTGATGAATGGGCCTCTGATCAAGATCCGATCTTTCGGGAGCTTTTTTACACGGAGTTTTTGCCGCAGCTAAAACGTCAGGGAAAAACTGTTTTTGTGATCAGTCACGACGATCACTATTTTCACGTTGCCGATCGCTTGATCAAACTTAATTATGGAGCCGTTGAATATGACCGAGTGAGTAGCGATCGCTAGTTCCTAAAATTTCTCGTCAACTAGAAATAATTTCTAAAGATGCTCTGTTCTGCGAAAGCGTTTCTGTATGATGTCAACTCAATAGCCCAATAATTAGCGGTTTTCTGCCATGAAAAATTCTCTGCTGCTCTCCGCAACTATTTCACTGATGCTGATCGGCGCTCCGGTGCTGATCGCCCGCGCTGAACTGTCTCAACTCGTGAGTCAAGCAACCGCCACCAAAGTCACTCTCGATGCGGGTCAAAAAGTCAAAGTCAAAAAAATTAGAGACAGTGCCCTCAAGCAAATTATCGAGGTGCTCACGCCCGACCAAAAAACGCAATTTACGACTGCGGTCAAAAAAGGCGGCAAGCCGGGGCAAGTGCTCAAGACAATGAAACTAGACAAGACTCAGCAAGCGAAGATCTCAAAAATCGTCTCAGCCGCTAACAAAGAGATGGAAACCGTCTTACGCAAAGATCAGCTTGAGCAACTCCGCAAAAATCGCAGTCAGCCCGACACAATTTGAGCGCCGAGTTGAACCTTCTCAATCGAGCCACCGTCTAATGTCATGAAGCAATCAATCGATTGACTTGTTGATATTTTAGGACACTCAATCTCTATGAAGAACAAACTTTTTTGGCTGCTACCCGGCGCGATCGCGCTCTTGATCTCAGCCGCGCCTGTTTTAACGGCTCACGCTCAATCGTCTGCACCAGTCGCACCGAGAGCGGGTCAGAGAATGCAAAATCGGCTAAATTTGAATGCCGATCAAAAAGCCAAACTCAAAACTATTCGTGACAACACCCGTCAGCAGATTGAAGGGGTGCTCACCTCTGAGCAGCGGACAAAACTGCAAGCCGAGCGTGGTCAAGGCATGAAGCGCGGTCAAAACTGGAAGTCTCTCAATTTGAGCGACGACCAAAAAGCCAAAATCAAGCAGATCAGAGAAGCAGCTCGCAGTCAGATGGATGCTGTGCTGACTCCTGAGCAACGCAGCCAAAGAGAGCAATACAAATCTCAGCGTCGAGTGAAGCCTGCTCAATAAGAGACCGGGTTGACGATCGCGCTTAGGCACCTTTCGAGGTGCCTTTTCTTTTGGGAACAGCAGCGTACCCCAAAAGTTTCACCATTCTTAATAAAGAAGTTGTGTGGCCCGATCGCTGATCGCCCTGCTGATTTCAAAACGCATCTAAACGACGAGTCAACCGGGGTTAATCGCCAGAATCCACCGCTTTTAAACCAGTTCGATCCAAAATTTGCATGAATTGAACTCGTTTGACAGTCTGTGGGGAGCGCGATCGCCGCACAGACCTAAAGGATTGAGTCAAACTGAGATCCTCATCTTTTTTGTCTATTGTTCTACTTTCTATAAAAAGCTGAATATAAAAACTCAAAAAACTCTGAATTTCAGCTTGAGAGCTATTCTGAGATTCTGAAATCACTAATTCCTCTCCTAGCTCTGAATAACTGCTTTTTATCGCATCTCTTGGCTAAAAATGCCTCTTCCAATCGCCTGCAACATCGTCAATAATGCATTCAGAGACGAGAGCAACAAGGCTGACCCAGCTAGCCCTCACAAAACCAAGGCTGATTGCCTGTTTTAAGCTCCCAAAGCTCACCCCTTTTGAGAAGAGATTAGGAGAAACAACTAGTGAAACTCGCAGTTTACGGAAAAGGTGGCATCGGCAAATCGACGACCAGTTGCAATATCTCGGTTGCCCTGGCCCGACGCGGCAAAAAAGTGCTGCAAATTGGCTGTGACCCCAAGCACGACAGCACCTTTACCCTCACGGGCTTCTTGATTCCGACCATCATCGACACGCTGCAAGAAAAAGACTATCACTACGAAGATGTCTGGCCCGAAGATGTGATCTACAAAGGCTATGGCGGCGTTGACTGCGTAGAAGCAGGCGGGCCTCCGGCTGGGGCAGGCTGCGGCGGCTATGTCGTGGGCGAAACCGTCAAACTACTCAAAGAGCTAAACGCCTTTGATGAATATGACGTGATTTTATTTGACGTGCTGGGTGACGTAGTGTGTGGTGGCTTTGCGGCTCCGCTCAACTATGCCGACTATTGCCTGATCGTCACTGACAACGGCTTTGACGCTCTGTTTGCCGCTAACCGCATCGCGGCCTCGGTGCGCGAAAAAGCCCGGACTCACCCCCTGCGCCTAGCGGGATTGATCGGCAATCGCACCTCAAAGCGCGACCTGATCGATAAGTATATTGACTCAGTGCCGATGCCTGTGCTCGAAGTGCTGCCGTTGATTGAAGACATCCGGGTCTCGCGCGTCAAAGGCAAAACCCTGTTTGAGATGGCAGAGACAGAGCCATCGCTGAACTATGTTTGTGACTATTATCTCAACATCGCCGACCAGATTTTGGCCAACCCTGAAGGGGTGGTGCCTAATGACTCGCCCGATCGGGAGTTGTTCTCGCTGCTGTCTGATTTCTATCTCAACCCGACCCCACCCAAAGCCGAGGGCGAAAAAGTGGATTTGATGATGGTCTAAAGAGAGGTTTGAGTTTCGAGGTTTGGGTTCTGAGTTGTTAGAGAATAGCTGAGAACTCAAAATTCAACCCTCAAAACTCTCTCAGGTGACTTGTGAATATCGTGCAACTCCGCCAATCTCTCAAAGACAAATGGCTAACCTATTATCGAGATAACCGCCCCTGGTTGGCTCGTCTGGCGGTCTGGGTCAACTGCAACGGGCAGCGACGACCCTCTTCGAGCTTTATTTTGGCGACCCTTTCGGTTTTAGAACCCGAACTGACTTCCTTTTTGCCTTTGGTCGTAGACCTCAACAGCAACCCCGATCGCATCGTGATGGCGCTAGGGCTGAACTTTAACCCCGATCGTGCCCTTGACTCTCTGGCTAAAGTTGATGCCACCGTTGACGAAGAAGTCAAATTGTTGCCTGCGAGTGGGCGCGTCAGCCGCGTCTATGCCAAGCGAGACGAAGACTGTGGGGGGTCAGGGCGAAAATGATTCTTTTGTTCGACCCGTTTTGCACAACTCGATCGAACTGCGTTTCTTCTAATCATCGATTTTTGAGAGGACTATTCATCCATGACTCTTGCCGACACTCAGCCCCAAGCGCTAAATTTTGAGTGCGAAACGGGCAACTATCATACGTTTTGCCCGATTAGCTGCGTCGCGTGGCTTTACCAAAAAATTGAAGACAGCTTTTTTCTCGTCATTGGCACCAAAACCTGCGGCTATTTTCTGCAAAATGCGATGGGTGTGATGATCTTCGCCGAACCTCGCTATGCCATGGCAGAGCTTGAAGAAGGCGATATCTCGGCTCAACTCAACGACTATGAAGAACTGAAGCGGCTGTGTACGCAAATTAAGCGCGATCGCAACCCCAGCGTCATTGTCTGGATTGGCACCTGCACCACCGAGATCATCAAAATGGACTTGGAAGGGCTGGCACCCAAACTAGAGGCTGAGTTGGGCATCCCGATCGTCACCGCTCGCGCTAATGGTCTAGACTACGCGTTTACTCAAGGTGAAGACACCGTTCTTGCCGCAATGGTACAGCGCTGCCCTGATAAGCCCGTGGGCGAAGTGGAGAAAGAAGAGCGTAACTCGATCTCTAAACTGCTCAATTTTGGCCGCAAAAAAGAAGACGTTGCCGTCACGGAATCCGAGTACGCGAAACACACGCCCCTAGTGATGTTTGGGTCGTTACCTGACCCCGTGGTGACTCAACTGACGCTGGAATTGAAAAAGCAGGGCATCAAAGTCTCTGGGTGGCTGCCTTCAAAGCGCTATACCGAGTTGCCTGTGATCGAAGAAGGCTATTTTGTGTCGGGGGTGAATCCCTTTTTGTCACGAACTGCCACGACTTTGATGCGTCGTCGCAAAACCAAGTTGATTGGGGCACCGTTCCCGATCGGGCCCGATGGCACCCGCGCTTGGATCGAGAAGATTTGCTCTGCTCTTGGGGTTGAGCCAAAAGGACTAGCCGAACGAGAAGCCCAAATCTGGGAAAGCCTTGAAGACTATGTGAAGCTGATTCGCGGTAAGTCGGTCTTCTTTATGGGCGATAACCTGCTCGAAATTTCACTAGCTCGATTCCTGATTCGCTGCGGCATGACCTGCCCCGAAATCGGCATTCCCTATATGGACAAGCGCTATCAAGCGGCCGAGTTAGCACTCTTAGAGAAAACGTGTCGAGAGATGGGCGTTCCGACTCCGACGATCGTTGAGAAGCCCGACAACTACAACCAGATTCAGCGCATTTATGCCCAGGATATTGATCTCGTGATCACGGGCATGGCTCACGCTAACCCCCTAGAGGCTCGCGGCATCAATACCAAATGGTCGGTCGAGTTTACCTTTGCTCAGATTCACGGCTTTACCAATGCGCGTGACGTTTTAGAGTTAGTGACTCGCCCGCTGCGCCGCAATAACTCTCTCAAAGATCTCGGTTGGGACAAATTGGTCAAAGACGCGAAGGTCTAGCGTTAGGTTCTGCAAGATTCTTTGTGATGTATTGAGGGCAAGCTTTCGAGTTTGCCCTTTTTTGTCTTCTGTGCTGACCGATCGGAGACGCAGGGCAACACCAGCTAGAGCGGCTCTGTCCAGTTTTAGAATTGAAAGATCCCCGACTTTTTGGAAAAAGTCGGGGATCTCTGGCAGCACATCACTCATCTAACATAAACGATCGCATTTTGGCATCTTGGGGCAACGACTGATCTTCTAGAAACATCTGATAGGCATCCTTCTCGACTGTTAGAGCCTGCACCCGTTCCAGTTTCGGCAACGTTCCCTGTCGCTGCCCCGCATACTCCCGATAACTCGAAAACTCCCATTCTCTTGGATGCATCACCAACCCAACCTTGACTGGATTCAAGTGAATGTAGCGTACCAGATGAACCAGATATGACTCGCGATCGACTTGAATCGAGCAAAACCGCCCCTGGAACAACGAACCAACCCGGTTGTAGCGAACATTCATCCCTTTAGTGTATGCCAGAGATAATACCTTCATTTGTTCGCTAAGATTGCCAGCTTTGAAATGCACCAGCAGATGGTAGTGATTCGGCATCAAGCAGTAGGCTAAAATTTCCACTTCCTCAGGTGTCAAATATCGCCGTACCAACCGCAGGAAATGAAGATAATTCTCGCGCTCAAAGAAGATGGTTTGGCGATTATTGCCCCGATTATACAGATGATAGAAATTGCCAGGTTCAAAGGCGATCGTGCGGTATGGCATGAGGGAATTTGAAAGCAGATAAATCTAGCCTTCCCGAAGCCCTATACAGATCCCCGACTTTTTTAGAAAAGTCGGGGATCTTGCTTATATGCGATCACCGTCTCCTCGCTTCCTTTTCACCGCAAGCCTTCACCCTTCAAAGAGCGATTTTCCCCTGTTAGAATTTGAGCAGAATCTATCAGCCTTGAAATCATGCAAGCGATTGAGGCCACAGGAACGATCGATGCCCAAGGACACCTGTCTTTAGATCAGCCACTACAGGTTACTAATCCTGGTAGAGTGCGGGTGATTGTCTTGCTACCAGAGGGTGACCGTGCAGGTTTTAATGGCGACCCAACAGAGTTATCTGACTCTCAAGATGACTCTGCTCAATCATTTCTTGGCATAATTGACGAAATTCGCGCCCAGGTGCCCGATGAAGAGTGGAAAAACCTGCCAACCGATCTCTCTAAAAACATCGATCACTATCTATACGGCTCCCCAAAGGTTGAAGAATGAGAACCGTATTTGTCGATACGGGTTACTGGGTCGCCATCCTGAATCCTGCACCAGCAACGCCCTGATCAAGCTTGGAGCCAGACTGACTGTGCCTCATTCTGCATCATGCAGCAACGAAATATTCTGGAAGCTTTGACTCACGATCGCCACTTTGAGCAAGCTGGCTTCGTCGCTCTCCTACAATGACCGAAACTTCGCCCTCAAAATTTGAAATCCCGATCTCAGAACTCAAAACGCCACGATCGCCCACTGAAGACTAGAAAGTCCGTGGTCATCATTTCACCGATCGCACCAAGGCTAAAAACATAGTGCCATCTTTCTCGTTTGATGCTTATCTCAAATCAATTTAAAAGAATCTGACAATCTGTTTAGAACTGCCAGAGCTTTGCTATTGTTCGGCAATCAAAACTGCCACGTTGTCTTTTTGAGGTCATCTTACAAAGGGTTATCACGCACTATCAAAAAGTGGTCGTCGCCCTCAAAGAAACCCATCATTTTTATTCAAGCAGTTGGAGATTAAACTTTCATGATTATGCAAGCTGAAGAGAAAAAGAACTACACCCCCGACGAGTATCTAGAACTCGAAGCCAACGCAGAGGAGCGACATGAATACATTGATGGAGACATTGTTCTGATGCCTGGTGGAATGCCCAATCACAATACGATCGCAGGTAACTTTTATGCAGCCATTAACTTTGCTCTCAAGCGGCAACCTTACCGAGCCTTTATCACCGATCAACGGCTGTGGATTCCTCGCCAGCGCATCTACACCTACCCTGATGTCATGCTCATTTCAGGAGAACTGCAACTTCAGGAAGGACGAAGAGATACCCTAACCAATCCGATGATGATAGTCGAAGTGCTGTCAAACTCCACAGAAGCCTATGATCGGAGCGGCAAGTTCGCAGCCCATCGCACCATTCCATCCTTTCAGGAATATATCTTAATCGATCAATACGATCGCCACGTTGAGCAATATTACAAAACCGAACCCCGCAAATGGATTTTTTCTGAGTATGACGGCGCAGAAGCCATCCTCTCGCTCAACTCCGTTCCCTTTGAAATCACCCTTGCAGATCTCTACGACAAAGTGGATTTTGAGGCAAAATAACCAAACCCTACTTGCCTTCTTCCCCTAAAATCAAGGATGGGCAGACGGTGATTCACCCCTGCTCCCTATTATCGTGTTTGGAGAACCGCAGTGGATTTAACTCGCATTCCCGCCCAGCCTAAGCCCGGTCTGATCAACGTCTTGGTTGAGATTCCCGCAGGCAGCAAAAATAAATATGAATTTGACAAAGATCTAAACGCCTTTGCCCTCGATCGGGTTCTCTATGCCTCGGTGCAATATCCCTACGACTATGGTTTCATCCCCAACACCCTAGCCGATGATGGCGACCCGCTCGACGGCATGGTGATTATGGATCAGCCCACGTTTCCGGGCTGCGTGATTGCGGCTCGCCCGATCGGAATGTTAGAAATGATTGACGGCGGCGATCGAGACGAAAAAATTCTCTGCGTGCCCGACAAAGACCCTCGTTATGTCAATGTCAAATCTCTTAACGATCTTGCGGCTCATCGGCTTGATGAGATCGCCGAATTCTTTAGAACCTATAAAAACCTAGAGAAAAAAGTCACCGAAATTCTTGGCTGGCAAGATGTTGATAAAGTTTTGCCCCTAGTCGAGCAGTGCATCAAAGCCTATCGCTAACCTTATAGCCCTCAATTCAGCAAAAAGGCTCAGGGGTTCTCTGGGCCTTTAACCTGTCAAAAAAGCTTAAATTCTGCCTGAATTGGTAACAACGGGATCGAAATGGGTAGCATTAAGGATAACCAACCTAAGCCCCGCTGGCAAACGTGCTGCCGGGTGACTAGAAGTCTGACTCCGATCGTCAACGCCTGATGCCGTAACGTATAGCCGACCCGCAAGCTTGACAAACATGTCCCATCTAGACCGCTCAAAACCCAGCTTAACTGCTCTTGAGACAAGTGCAAACCTAGAAATGACCAACTCTTCAGAATTTGTGATTCAATTTTGGGGCGTTCGGGGCAGCATTCCCGCTCCGGGTAGCGAAACCGTCCGCTATGGTGGCAACACCTCCTGTTTAGAAATTCGAGTCGGCGGCAAACGCCTGATCTTTGATGGAGGAACAGGTCTACGGATTTTAGGCAAGCAATTGCTGAAGCAAACGCCTGTCGAGGCCCATATGTTCTTCAGCCACTCTCACTGGGATCACATTCAAGGATTTCCCTTTTTTGTGCCTGCCTTTGTGCCCGGCAACTGCTTTCACATCTATGGCGGGGTCGCACCCAATGGGGCCACCATGAAGCAGCGCCTCAGTGATCAAATGCACCATCCCAACTTTCCGGTGCCGATGCAGGTGATGAAGTCAGACATGAAGTTTCACGACTTGATGCCAGGCGACACGATCCAACTAGACGATATTACGATCGAAACCGGCCCGTTAAATCACCCAAACTCGGCATTAGGCTATCGCGTCACCTGGCAAGGTCGCACGGCCGTCTATGCCACTGACACTGAGCACTACCCCGATCGCATTGACGAAAATCTGGTTTATCTCTCCCGTGATGCAGACGTTTTAGTCTACGATGCCTGCTATACCGATGAAGAATATTACGACGTTAAAACGCCCAAGATCGGCTGGGGGCACTCAACCTGGCAAGAAGCGATCAAAGTCGCTCAGGTGGCTGGCGTAAAAAGAGCCGTAATGTTTCATCATGACCCTAACCACGATGATGATTTTCTCGATCAGGTAGAAGCTGAAGTTCAGACCGTTTTTCCCAACAGTTTGCTAGCACGGGAAGGCATGATTTTGCCCGTCGTTTGACTCGTGGTGAATCAGGGCTAAAATTTGACCGCCGCCAGTGATTGAGTCGCTTTGCTGAGTTCGTCGAGCTTTTGAGCCGCCGCCCCCTGGGTCAGCAGCGCCTCAGCTTTGACAAACCCTGTGGTCAGATCTGAGCAAACGCCACAGCGCCACAGATAGAAACCGCCGTTCCAAATAGCAGACTGCCTTAGGTCAGATGGGTTGCCTGCTAACACTGCCTGCACCGCTTCGACCCATTCAGAGGTGGGGCTGAGGGGCAACTCTTTGGCTGCAAACCCAAAGTCACGAGGGATAAGGTGAAGCCGTTCAAACTCAGACCTGTTTGCGCCGATGATAACCGTGCGATCGCGGGGCAAATCACAGCTTCCTTCTAGCCCTTTGACAGTGGTGAAATTCGAGATTCCGTGGCGGGCAAATGCATCGCGAAACATATTTTCAGTCGGTGGGTGGACAAAGCCACAAACCACATGAGCCGCTCCTGCATAAGGAGACCACATCAGTTCCAACGTGGAAAACGGGGGACGTTTGCCAATTTGATCGCGATAGGTCACCAGCCCGGCTGCTAGGGGAAAATGGTGGGTCAAATAGACAAACCCTAGCCCTGTAGTCTCTAAGACGTGCTGAACTTGATCGAGCGAAAGTCTCTCCCAGGGGATGCCTAGCCCTTGCCAGAGTTCGATTAGGGGCACCCCTTCTTTGGTCGGCATTCGATCGCCTCCGTGCAAAATGATCGGCACGCCTGCACTAGCCAAAATCAGCGACGTTAAAGGACTGATCGGAGCCGTGCGCGATCGCCCGTCATAGGGCAAACACATGACTGTGACCGGGTAGGTAGACTCAATCGGTTGCAGACTTGGCCCTAGGGCTTTGTAGGCATCTAGCATCCCTGCCAGTTCTTCCCCGGTTGGGCGCTTGATGCGGTGGGCAATCATAAAAGCTCCGATCTGGGCGGGGGTTGCCTCTTGCAGCAGCATCATCTGAGTCGCGGCTTGAGCCTCAGTGCGGCTCAAATTTTCCCCGGTGTGAGGCCCACTGCCGATTTTTCGCAGTAACTCTCTAAATGCGTTACTCATAATTTCTGCCCAAGCAATCTTAATAAGTTTATTTCAGACGCTTATCGTCCCATGATTTGAGAAGCGACTGGCTGTGCCGTCACGGGCGAAGATAATGGACTCCCGGCTGGCGCGGTGGGCTGGCGCATGAGTTCGAGGACGAGCGATCGGAAGCGTTGAATCGGAGGAATCAGGAGACGATCTTGGGTGGTGACCAGCACCACCTGACGAATCAGGGTGGGATCAGCCGTTGCTCTTGATGCTAGGGTTGGGTCGAGATGGACATCGTGAATCGCGCCTTGGGGCAATAGCGCAATCAGTTCACCCTGACGGACAATGCCTCGAAATGCATCGAGAGTATTGAGTTCTAAAACAGCATTGAGGGCGACACCCTGACGCTGAAACTGTTCTTGCACGAGTCGCTGCATTCCATACCCATCTTTAAAGACGACTTGCGGGTAGCGGACTAACTCTGTCCAGGGCACCTCGGTATATTGGGTGAGAGGATGGCTTGCGGCCATCAACACCTTAACTGGCTCGTCGTAGAGAACATCGACGACCATCTCAGGGTTAGCGGTCAAAAAGCGATTATTCATCACGATCGCTAAATCGACTAGCCCATCTTTGAGCACTTTGAGGGCGCGATCGCTGCCTAATGAGGTGACTCGTAGCTGCACTTCTGGGTGCTCTTGGCAAAATCGTTGCAGCACGGGCGGCAGGTGAAAGGCGCAGACTGAGTGAATCGCGGCAACACAAAGCTCTGGCTGTTTGCCGTCTAGCAGGTCGGCTAGCTCTTGGGTGGCGATGCCCCACTCGTTCCAGATTTTGCGGGCATGGGGCAGGAAGCGATCGCCCGCAATGGTCAGCTTTGCCTGAGTCGAGCGATGCAGCAAGGGCAGCCCGACCTCGGCTTCTAGCCCTTGAATTTGGCGACTGATGGTGGATTGCGTCACATTACAGTGGCGGGCAGCTTGTTGAAAGCTCCCAGTTTCTGCAACGGCGAGAAATGCCTGCAACTGCTCTAGACGCATGGATTTGTAGTGAAGACGACACTTATTTAGTGACCTTAACTAATTTGGTCGAAAACTTTAGTAAGAGTTGATACAGGTTGCGGCTAAAGGATCGGCCAGTTTTGAACCTGACCCTGATTTTTCGGGGTGATTGGTCAACGTTGCCACTCTTTAAGAGCGATCGCCACGCCGCGTCCTAATTCTGAGCCGGAGTTTTCACTTTGAACTAGTTGCTCTAGGCGTTGATGAGCCGCTTCGGGAGCCAGGATTTTGAGGGCAGAAATCACATGCAATCTGACACTCACCTGCGGATCTGCCAGGAGATTAATGAGAGGATTGAGTGCCGCTAAATCACCAAGCTGTCCGAGGGCGAGGGCGATCGCTTGGCGGGCTGAAGCTGATCGCGCAAACGTGGCTTCTCGTTGCAGCAGGTCGAGCAAAATTTGGGTTGCCTGATGTTTTTGATCAGGCTGCTCGACTCGCCCTAACACAGTTAATATTTCTTGACGAACAGATGGGGCAAGCGGCAGTTGAATCAGCGATCGCTGCAAACAGTGTAGGGCTTCTGAGGTGCCAACCCAGCCCAAGGCTCTAATCAGTTCGATCGCTAAAAACTCTGGAGTGTTGGGTGATTGCAGGCTTTGAAACAGCGCACTGGTGGCTGCCGGGGTGCCTAATCGACCGAGGGCGATCGCGGTTTGCCTACACACCTCCAAGTTCAGATCGAGCAAGAGCGGGCGCAGATGAGACACCAAATCTAGGTCTGTCACCTCAGCACCGCAGAAGCCAAGCCCGGTCACGGCGGCTCGTCTGACCATCGCTGCGGGATCTGTCAAGGACTGAATTAAGCAGTTTGAAATGTCTGGGTTGTGAAAGCTGCTGAGAGCTTCGATCGCGGTTGCCCGCACCTGAGCATCGTTGTCATTGACGACTTTTTGCAGCAGGGGCACCGTCTCAGGTCGGCGAATTTGAGCCAGCGTTTGAGTTGCTAATCGTCGAGTCTGGTCTTGATCGATCAACTCGGTGAGAATCGCGATCGCGCCGCTGCCCATCGTGGCAAGGGCGGTAACTGCCATGCTATTGAGTTCTTCATTATTGGAGGTTTTGAGCAGATCAACCAACGCTGTCGCGACTTCGGGATGGTCAAAGCTGCCTAAGATGCGAATCGCAAACCACTGCGCTTCTGAGTCAGCGTCTTGATCTCGAAGCAGATTGAGCAGGGGCACGATCGCGGCATCGCCAAAGCTGGGAAAGAGTTTAGCGACATCCCAGCGGTCTTGAAAGTCTCCTGACTCTAAACTTTGCAGCGCCAGGGCCAAGAGCGCAGGTGAAACCTGAGCCGGAGAACCAGATAACGCTTCTCCTAGCAAGGGTTGCAAATAGTGGTTGAAGGCTGCCCAGTCTTGGCGATCGGCGGCGGTTTGGGCTTGCTGCAATGTTTCGAGATAGGTTGATTGCACGGTTCTTTAAGCAGATAACGACGGAACCGCTTACCCACGGGGTTGTGGAATATGCTTGGCTTTACTTTCCCACATTCTACGGCAACCGCCAACGAGCCTAGAACGGATTTAGAGTCGTAAAAAAGTCAGAGAACGGCTTCTCTGACTCGTTGCAAACGATCAGCAATGCGTAGGGTTAGAGCACACCCATGTTAGACAGTCCTAAGATTGTCCCTGCTCCGAGAATGTGACCGAAGCAAGTTGCGCCAATCACGGCGGGCAGACCAAATCCACCAAACATATTAGGAGAGGGCATGGCCGGGGGGGCGCTGGGTTTGTTGATGGTGAATTTGGCAAACGCGATCGCTAAAATGTTGCACGCGATCATAACGAGCGCGACTGTCGGGGTCCACTCTAACGTTCTAGGGGCCGCAGCTAGCAAAAAGGTCGTAATCATAGAATTTTCTCCTCGCAAGTTTATATTTTGACGGCATCGATAGCTGATTTTTTACCAAAAAATCGTAACCAACAGATTAAAACCGCAGCAATAATTAATTTTTCTACAGATTCTGATACAAAAACAATTGCGGCGATCGTGCCACGACTAACCCTACGACTATTGCGGAGAATGATCGGTCAATTGGCTGAGATTGCAAAGGCAGCTAGATCGAGCGATCGTTCTTCCTACCCAACGCGATTTACACCCAACCTTTCAGCAGATGTGACGTATCATTTTTGACTAGCGATTAAGTTGGTGAATGATGTTAAAAATGATACTTCTAAATCGATTTTTGAGAGATTTTCTCAATGAACTGGTGAAACTGCTTGTCAAATACGGATGCTTTTTAATACTTCAGAACACTGAAGAAGCTTATTTTTTGCGGCAGTTTTATAGCAGTTGTCCATCCCAATTGATGAGTGAGAACAAGTATATTAGTGTCAAGAGAAAATTTAGAAGTCACTTACAGAAAGAACCACAAGTTAAGCAAGTCCTTAAAGAATAAAACATTAGTGATATGGACTACATTTTTTGAGGGTTGTCGTCAGGATAAGCGCTTGTTATTTGTGGAAGTAACCAGTAACCTAGGGGTGAGATTCGTTACTGAGATCCTGATCCGTCTAATAACTGGTGAATTGTGACAAAACTTGCATTTGTCCGCGATTATTCACAAGTTCAAACGTTGGAGGTTGATCACTAAAAAAGACGTGGCGTGATCTGGGGCGAAACCTAACAGCGTCTTCAAGCTTGAGAGCAACCTGAGTCATTTGCAATTTAAGGAGGTGCTTAATCAAGTTAACTGTTCTAAACAGCGAGAAAGCGATCAGATGACGCAAGGTGAGTCTGAGCAGGTTTAATCAAAAAACTCTCGCAATCTGGCGGATTTTGACAGATTGACCACGATCGAGCCATAAAAACTCTCGATCGCTCTAAATAGCTACTTCTATTAGGTTTTATATCAGGGTGTTGGTTGTTTTTTGCTGCTAGGCGACTAAAAGTTTGCTACCTCAATCAGTCTGGTTTGTGATCAGACGATCGTCGATTAAGCAGCAAAGTTTTGTCTATCTCATGATGATCGCTTGCACTAAGCCAGAGAACCATTCATCCATGAACACCATTTCTATGGTTAGCCCAAAACCGTTTCAACGCTTGCAACCCCTGAGTTTGTTAGCACAGTTAATTAGTCGTCACATCAACGGATGTCTAGAAGTGGTCAGTGGAGACACCTCTTGGTTGATCTATTTCAACTATGGCAAGCTGTGCTTTGCTACTAGCTCGACTGATCCCTTTGAGCGTCTCGATCGTCATATGCATCAACTTCACCCTCAGATTTCTGCTCTAACCGATGAAATGCGGGCTGAGGCCCGATCGCGCTTTGAAGGCACATCGGCAACCCACCCTGCCCCCAGCGCTGATTATCAAGCGATTTGCTGGTTGGTTGAGCACCACGGTCTCGATCGCTCGCAAGCCACTTCACTGATCGAGGCGTTAGCAAAAGAAGTCATAGAGGCTTTTTTGAACGTTACCGAGGGGATGTATGAAATCACTGACCCGCAGGATTTTATCGACTATCCCGCGCTTTGTCAGCTTGATTTGCGTACGATCGTGGAATATTGCCACAGTCGGCGACGGCAGCAGCCAACGGGTTACCCAACGGCTGCCAAAACTCAAAGCCCTGACTCACTGCGAGAAGGAGCAAATCGCCTTGCCCCTAGTGCCGTTGAGCCATCCCAAACGGCTAGACAGTTGGCCGCGATCGTTGCCCCCAATCGATCAAAACCTGCCGCGCCTGAGGTCGCCCCAAAAACCTCCTATACGATCGCCTGCATTGATGACAGTCCCACAATTTTGCAAGCTATTAGCAGCTTCTTAGACGACGATAGTTTTTCGGTGCTGATGATCAACGATCCTGTTAAGGCACTGATGCAGGTGATGCGAAGTAAACCAGACGTGATCTTGCTTGATGTCGGAATGCCAAATCTGGATGGGTATGAGTTGTGTTCTCTACTGCGACGGCATCCTAACTTTAGAAACACGCCCATCATTATGGTCACTGGCCACACTGGGTTTATCGATCGCGCTAAAGCAAAATTAGCAGGAGCTTCTGGATATTTAACCAAGCCCTTTACACAATCAGAATTGCTAAAGGCAGTGTTTAAGCATCTCACTTGACTATTCAATCCTCAACGCTTTTCTAACTCTTTCACGCAGATTAAGGATCATGAGCCTAACATTAATGCGAACTGTTTTAGTCGTTGAAGATACACCTTCAGAAATGGAATTGCTCAGTCACTATCTACGAGAAAGTGGATATGCCGTGATCAATGCGATTAGTGCTCAAGAGGCGCTCAATAAAGCGATCGAGCTTAAACCCGATGTGATTGTCACCGATGTGGTAATGCCTGGCATGAGTGGCTTTGAGCTATGTCGCAGTCTTAAAAAACATCCCGCAACCGAAAAAGTGCCGATCATTATTTGTTCGTCAAAAGGGCAAGAGATCGATCGGCTTTGGGGAATGCGGCAAGGGGCCGATGTCTATATCACCAAACCCTTTACGCGAGAACAGTTGGTGCGCGCCGTTCGCTCAGTAGGAGGCTAAACAATGGTTTCTTCGGCTCTCACACTCACGTCAACCCGATCGCAGCAAGCCACCGGAGAGGCTCATCTCAAATTTGAGTTGGGTCGCGGCATTCAGGCAACGTTTTTAATGAAGCAGGTGCAAGAAGTGCTGGTTTTGCCGCCCCACCGATTGACCGCCATGCCGATCATGCCTGCCTGCCTGTTAGGACTCACCAATCGCCGCAGCCGCGTGCTTTGGGTGATGGATCTGGCCAAAATGCTGGCGATCGGGGCCCTTGATCCCAGCCCTCAGCAATACGATTTAGTGATTCTTCGCACTCACACCATGAGCGTCGCCGTGGCGGTGCGGCAGGTAGAAGGCATTCTCTGGGTTGCCCCCGACGGGATGCAACCGCCACCGCCTCACATGGCGACCCATTTAGTTCCTTATTTGCGCGGCTGCATTGTGCAGTCCCAAGACATTCTTTTAGCGTTAGATGCCGAAGCGATTGTGCAGTCTCCTGTTTTGCAGGGGCATTAAATTTCTGACGCTGCCGTTTTAATTTCAACATCAGGTTTTCAACATCAGGTTGTGTGCATCATGTTCTACCCAATTCATTATTCGGTTAAGAGAGTTATCTCATGGTTGATCAGATTAACACCGCAAAAAACAGCGCTCCTGCGTCGGCTCCAGTGTTGAATTCCTCTCAACTCCCCAACCTCGATTTAGCACCGAGCGCCAACACGACCCATTCTTCTCCCAGCCAGTCGAATGCCTCAGTCTCTAGGGTTAAGCGGGCAACGTTGAGAACTAAAGCCACCGCGATCGCCCTGACGATCGGAACGCTGCCCGTGTTAGGCATCGGCGCAATCTCCTACTACTTTGCAGACAAAGCGGTCAAAGAGCAGATCATCACGACGCAGCAAGCCAGCGCCGTTGGGCTAGCAGACAAACTGAATCGATTCATGTTAGATCGCTATGCAGACACACAAGTTTTAGCCCGGCTGCCCGTGCTGAGTAGCGCCAAGGTTAAAGAAATCACCTCCCTTGAAGAAAAGCAAGCGGTGCTGACCCAGTTTGTAGAGTCTTACAACATTTATGAGAGCGTCGCAGTGTTGGATCTAGACGGCAATCCCATGCTGCAATCCAAGGGCGCAAAGCTACCCAACCAGCGCGATAAAGCCTACTTTCAGGCGGTTGCTAGAGGAGATGGCCCTTATATCGAGCGAAATGTGGCCTCTACGCTAGAAAAAGATGCCGCGATCTATATTGCAGCGCCTGTTAGAGATAGCGTCACGGGCAAAACGATCGCCATCGTTCGCACGGTGATTCCGCTTCAGCGCTTAGAAGATGTGATTCAAGACTTTCAGACCTATGGCAGAGACTATAGCGTGGCCGACTCAACCGGAAAGCTGTTTCTCGCCACCGGAAATAAGCAGCTAAAAGAAGCGGCACGATCGCGGTTTCCGGGCTTAGAGCGACTGCAATTGGCTAAAGCGATCGGCAGTTTTGTGACGGTTGATCAGACTAGCAAAGCTAGCGCCTTAGTGAGCTATGCCCCCCCGATGAATCTAGCAGGGTTGCCCTCTCTCGATTGGGAGGTAATGCTAGCCTCTGACACCGCTACCGCGTTTGCTCCGCAACGAGGGCTAGCAACAACCCTGGCGATCGGAACTTTATTTACCACGCTGTTGGTGGGTGCTTTGGCGGCCACGATCGCTCGGCGGGCCACTCGCCCCATTTTAGAGGCCACCGAGGCCGTCGAAAAATTAGGGCAAGGAACGCTAACAACTCGCATTAATGTCGTCGGAAATGATGAAATTGCCAGCCTGGGTTCTAATATCAATCACATGGCAGAGCAACTGCAAGATTTATTGCAGCGACAAACGGATAATGCAACGCGAACTCAGTTACTCAGTAACCTGATTGTCACCGTCAGAAAATCACTTAACTTTGACGATATTCTGCAAACGGGCGTTTCAGAAGTGCGATCGTTTCTCAAAGTCGATCGCGTCGTGATTTACCGCTTTCATGACGATTGGTTGAGCGGCTCGATCACGGCTGAGTCAGTTGCGCCGGGTTGGGTCAAGGCGATGGGCAAAATTGTTGAAGATCCCTTAGGGCCGGGCGATGTCGATCGCTACCGCACGGGTCGCGTTTGGGCCGTTGAAAATGTGCAAACGGCTGATCTCACCCGCTGTCACTGTGAGATTTTAGAGCGCTTAGAAGTCAAAGCCAACATCGTTGCGCCGATTTTACGTAACCAGGAATTAATTGGGTTAATTTGCGCCCATCAATGTTCTGACACTCGTCAGTGGTCGCCCGAAGAGATTGACTTTTTTGCTCAACTCGCGACTCAGATCGGGTTTGCCCTTGATCAAGCTTTTCTGCTGCAACAATCTAACGACTCGCGTCAACAAGCCGAAACGCTCTCTGAAGAACGCCGTCAGCAGAAAGAAGATCTACAGCTTCAGTTGCTCAATTTGCTAGGAGAGGTGGAAGGAGCCGTTCATGGTGACTTAACCGTGCGGGCTGATGTGACTGCCGGAGACATTGGCACCGTTGCCGACTTTTTTAACTCGATCGTCGAAAACCTCCGGCAAGTCGTGACGCAGGTGAAGCAAGCCGCCACCCAGGTCAACGACTCGCTGGGCAGCGATGAGCAAGCCGTTCGCACTCTCTCAGAGCAGGCAACTCAGCAGGCCGCAGAAACCACCCGAACCCTCAACTCGGTTGAGATGATGGTGCGATCGATTCAGGCGGTGTCAGACAGCGCTCGGCAAGCCGCAGACGTAGCCCGAACTGCATCTGAGACGGCAGCAGAGGGCAGCAGCGCCATGGATCTGACGGTGCAAAATATTCTCAGCCTGCGAGAAACGATCGGAGACACGGCCAAGAAGGTCAAACGCTTAGGCGAGTCGTCACAGCAGATTTCGAGAGTGGTGTCGCTGATCAATCAAATCGCGCTGCAAACCAATCTCTTAGCCATCAACGCTGGCATCGAGGCTGCGCGGGCGGGCGAAGAGAGTCAAGGCTTTGCGGTGGTGGCTGAGGAAGTGGGAGAGTTGGCAGCGCGATCGGCGGCCGCCACGCGAGAGATTGAGCAAATTGTGGTCACCATTCAGCGCGAAACCAGTGAAGTCGTAGACGCGATGGAAGAGGGCACTACGCAGGTGGTTAAGGGCACTCACCTAGTCGATAATGCCAAACAAAGTCTAGAGCAAATCCTAGCGGTGTCTGTTCAGATTGACGATCTGGTGCGATCGATTTCTGACGCAACCGTGTCTCAGGTTAAGACTTCGCAAGCGGTCACGAGCTTGATGCAAGATGTGGTTGAAGTCGCGGGGCGCACCTCAGATTCGTCGCTTCAGGTGTCACGATCGCTGCGGCAAACCCTCGAAGTAGCCCAAGAGCTACAGTCCTCTGTCGGCACCTTCAAAGTTAACTAAACCCTGGGCAATGAAGGCGGCGATCGCCGCATCTTTCGTTCCCGATTCTTCACCCTTCACCCTCATAACCCCCATGTCACACGATAAGGAACTTGAAATTCGTCGCCAGTTCCTCGATGAAGCGCAGGCGTATCTGGATGCGCTCGATGCCGCCTTGATCGGTCTGGCAGATAATCGGGTTGATCCTCAAAAAATAAATTCAGCGCTGCGGGCCATCCACTCGATTAAGGGCGGAGCCGGAATGATGGGATTTTCGGTGTTGAGCGATCTCGCCCATCGTCTAGAAGATTCATTTAAAGTCCTCAAAGTCGAGAAAGCGATCGCGGTCGATTTTCATCTCGAAACTCTCTTGCTAACGGCAGTTGATGTGCTGCGGCGGGTGATTGAGTGCGATCGCCACCAGACGGAGATCGATCCCCAGTGGTTGAGCAGTGACGTTGACCCCCTGTTTGAGCAGCTTCACGAGCAGTTGGGCGATCCCCAAGATGAAAATGCTGCGTCGGTGCTGTCACCGGAAGACGGGCAAGATATCGTGCCGCTGCTGTTTGAAACCGAGGTCGAAGGCTGTCTCCAGCGCTTAGAAGGCGTGTTGGCAATGCCCAATCAGCCCTGCCTGCAAGAAGAGCTGACGATCTTGGCCCAAGAGTTGGGCGGTTTGGGCGAAATGCTGCAACTGCCTGCTTTTGTCAGCCTCTGTGCATCGGTGACGCTGTGTTTAGAGGCCGAGGTTAGCGAAGTCAGCGCGATCGCCGACTCAGCCCTGCAATCGTGGAGACGTGCTCAAGCCCTCGTCATGATCGGGCAGTATGATCAAATTCCTGTAGCGATCGCCCTAGCTCCCGACTTAGGCATCCAAGAAGATCAGACGCTCGAAGCCTTTAACTTGGCGGCTGATGCTGAATTGAATTGGGCTGAGATCGCGGCCACTGAGCCAGATTTCTCAAGCGAGACACCTGACGAGATCGCAGCGTCTACCTTGCCCGATTGGTATGTAGATGCGCTAGAAACCGACTCGGTGGCAGTGGATGATCAGGGCTATACCGAATTTCAGCCGACTGCCCGATCGTCCAAACCTCCCCTGAGAGAAAGTCAGGTCTCAGACTTCAAAGTGCTAGAGAACCTATCAGATGGCGAGATCGCGCCCCCTGAAGAAGATTTAGATACCACCGTTCGGGTTCCGGTGCGGCAGCTAAATCAGCTAAATGATTTGTTTGGAGAATTGACCATCGATCGCAATGGGTTAGATCTCTATGTCAAACGTCTGCGTCAGTTAAATCACCAATTGCACGATCGGGTTAAAACCCTCGATCGTGTCAGTGATAAAATGCGAGACGTTTACGATAAAACTAGTTCTGACTCAGGACTCTCGATCGCGCCATCAACCCTAAAACTGCTAGCGGGAACTTCTAGCAACGGGAACGCCAATGACACAGAGAAAAATCTAAAATCCACCAGCCAAAATCCAAAATCAGAGTTTGACTCACTAGAATTAGACCGCTACAGTGATCTTCACTTGCTATCGCAACAGGTGATGGAAACGATCGTGCAAATTCAAGAAGTCACCCAGGATATTGAACTGAGTTTAGACGACACCGAACAGACCACCCGATCGCTCAACAAAACCGCCAAACAACTCCAGTCGGGACTCTCTCAACTGCGAATGCGGCCCCTGTCGGATGTGGTCGATCGCTTCCCGCGGGCCTTGCGAGATCTCTCGCTTCAGCATGGCAAACAAGTCGCTCTCAAAGTTGCAGGCAGTAGCACCCTCATCGATCGCAATATTTTAGAAACGCTCAACGATCCCTTAATGCATCTGCTTCGCAACGCCTTTGATCACGGCATCGAGAACGCTGAAACGCGCCAGATGCGGGGCAAACCTGCCCAAGGCTCGATCGAGATTCGCGCTACTCATCAAGGCAGCCGCACGATTATTACCGTCCGAGATGACGGCGAAGGAATTGCGATCGAGAAGATTCGCAGTCGCGCCGAGCAAATGGGACTCGACCCCACCCTGCTGGCCTCTGCCAGTGACGAAGAACTGCTCTCGCTGATTTTTGAACCCGGATTTAGCACCAGCGATCAGGTGACAACGCTTTCGGGTCGCGGAGTCGGCATGGATGTCGTGAGAAATAATCTCAAGCAAATTCGCGGCGAAATCAAGGTCAACACCCAGGCAGGTCTGGGCACAACCTTCACGCTTTCGATGCCCTTCACCCTCTCCACCGTGCGCGTCTTGCTGGTCGAAAGCAACGGAATGCTGCTGGCCTTTCCGACAGAAGTGATTGAAGAAATGTCGCTGCTCAAGCCAGAGCAAATCTTGCACACCGCAGGCAGTGAAGTGCTCAACTGGCACGGTCAGATCTTGCAGTTTGTGCGGCTCCAGCAATGGCTCAAGTTCAACTGTCCGCGCCAGCCCCACGGGTTTGAAACGCCCCCCACCATCACCTCGACGAGCGTGATCATTGCCAATCACAGCAGTCAGCGAGTCGGGCTGCAAATCGATCGCTGCTGGGGTGAGCAAGAAGCCACCATTCGCCGCGTCGATGGCACCCTGCCCCTGCCGCCTGGGTTTAGTAGCTGCACAATTTTGGGCAACGGGCGCGTTGTGCCGCTGGTCAACCTCTCAGAACTGCTGCGCTGGATCGCCAGCTATGGGCGCACGGAGCCATCCATCCCCAGTCTTCCGTCCCTCGAAACGACTCCCACCTCGTTTTTATCGGCGGCGATGGGCAATCAACCCGCTACAATCTTGGTGGTTGATGACTCTATTAACGTCCGGCGCTTTTTAGCCCTGACGCTAGAACGGGCAGGCTATCGAGTCGAGCAAGCCAAAGATGGACAAGATGCCCTCGATCGCTTAGAAACTGGCTCCTCGGTGCAGGCGATCGTCTGTGATATTGAAATGCCGCGTCTAGACGGCTATGGTCTCTTGGCAAAACTCAAGGCCAATCCTGATCTAGAGCGGTTGCCGATCGCGATGTTGTCGTCTCGCACTAGTGAAAAGCACCGTCAATTAGCGATGAGCCTGGGTGCAAATGCTTACTTTTCAAAACCTTATAACGAGCAGGTGTTACTGCGAACTTTAGAGCAACTGGTGAATTCGCCCGCCCCCGTTTAATTTACCCTACCCTTTTTAATCGCTATGACTCTGGCTTCAAAACATCGACCTGCCCTTTTGCGATGGTTTTATGATGCTCCGATCGGGCGCAAACAAACCTTCGCCATGATCATCTGTGAGCTAGTGCCCCTCTTAGGCTTGGGGATCGGCTCAACCGTTGTGTTAACCAATAGTTTAAGAACTCAGCTATTAGCCCAAGCAAAATCAGAAGTGGCCGTAACTGAAACCAACTACAACATTAAAGTGAATCAAATGGGATTTGGTTCGAGAGGTCAGTCTGACAATATTCAAATCGTCAACGCGGTTAAAATTCATCAGCAACAGCAACGGCTAGCCGCAGATTTGCAATCCCAAGTTAAACAAACCCTGCAAAATGAAGTTAAAGCTCGAAAGATAGAATATGCAACTCTAGTGGGCAAAGACTTCAAAATAATTGCTAATGCTAACGCTAATCGATCGGGCGAGACGATCACCTCTCCAGCCTTAGTTGAGATCATTAAACAATCGCTGCAAGAAGTCCGGCAGATCAAAGCCAGCGAAGTGGTCAAAGCTGACGAACTGGCTAGAGAAAACCCGCCCCTGCCGCAAGAATTTAACAAACAAGACGCGCTGATTCGCTATGTTGTCACGCCGATCAAAAACCCTGACAATCAAGAAGCGATCGGGGTGCTGATCTTCGGCGATGTGGTGAATGGCAAACTCCCGATCGTCGAAGGCACGCTCAAATCGTTTGCGGGCGGATATAGCGCTATTTATCTGCGTCACCCGACCGGAGAGTTTTCCTTAGCGACCGCTCTCAACCAACCTCAAGGCGTTGAGTTTAAGCAGGCACAGCCCAATATTGCTCTGCCCAACACCACGCTGCTAGAGACCGCCGCCAATGCCAAAGGAGAAGCCGTCACCCAGCGCCTAACCATCGGGGATCAGGCTTATACGATCGCGGCTCAAGCGATGCCTAACCGGGTCTTAGAAACGCCTGAAGGGTCGGTTCCGGTCTACACTCAGCCCACCGCCATCTTAGTGCGAGGCACTCCAGAAAACGCCCTCAACAGTCTTCTCTCTACTAGTTTTCAGCAAGAGATTATTGTCTTAATGCTGTCGCTAGCCGTGATTGCGACTTGGAGCGCTATCTTCCGCCAGGCGATTCTAAGGCCCATTCAGCATTTAGAACAAGCGACCCAAGAGTTTGCCCAGGGCGATCGCCTAGTGCGGGCTGAGGTGTTTTCACAAGATGAAGTCGGGCAATTGGCGATCGCATTTAATCGCATGGCTGAGAGCATTAATCTCAGTGAGTCGGCTCTGGCCGATGAAGCGGCTTGTCAAGAGTTGCAGGCTAAAGAAGCGAGAGGCTTGACCGACATCACCGTGCGAATGCGTCGTTCTTTGAATGCCACCACCATTTTGCAAACTGCTGCTCATGAAAGCCGCGAGTTTCTTAGAGTTGATCGAGTCCTCGTTTATCGGTTTGAAGATGATTTGATGAATGGAGTTGTGATTGCAGAAGCGATCGTGCCAGGCTACACAAAATCGATTCAAAAAAAGATTCAAAATCCCCTGGGGTTTGATCGAATTGACTATTACTCTAATCAGACTACTTGGTCTGTGGAAAATTCAACCCAAGACCCGCTGACTGAAAATCATCAAGCCGTCTTAGACCAGTTGGATGCCAGAGCCGAGATTGCCGTCCCGCTTAAGCAGCACGATCGGGTGATTGGGCTGCTGTGTGCTCATCAAGCGCGTCCGCGTCAGTGGCAGGTTTGGGAAACTGATTTTCTGGCGCAATTGGCCATTCAAATTGGCTATGCGCTCGATCAGGCAGATCTCATGCAAGAGAGACAAGACTCTCTGCAAACCTCAGAAGCGCTCAAAGAATCGCTGCAACAGCAAATTTTGGCGCTCTTGGCAGAAGTCGAAGGGGCCACCAGAGGCGATCTCACCGTGCGGGCTGACGTGTCGGACGGAGACATGGGCACTGTGGCAGACTTCTTTAACGCGATCGTCGAAAGCCTGCGCCAAATCGTCCAAAAGGTGAAGCACTCTACGCTTCAGGTTAACAGTCTGCTGGGGGCAAACGAGGGCGATATGCAGCAGTTAGCCGACCAAGCCCTCAAGCAAGCCTCTGAAACTACGCACATTCTCGACTCGATCGAGCAAATGACGGTCTCGATTCAAGCCGTCGCTGACAGCGCTCATCAGGCGGCGATCGTGGCCCGCAATGCCTCGACCACTGCCGAAACGGGAGAGCTAGAAATGGATGCCACCGTGCAAATTATTCTGAATTTGAGAACCACGATCGAGCAAACGGCCAAAAAAGTTAAGCAACTGGGCGAAGCGTCACAGCAAATTTCGAGAGTCGTGTCGTTGATTAATGAAATCGCTGTGCAAACCGATCTGCTAGCCATTAACGCCAGCATTGAGGCCTCCCGTGCCGGAGACTATGGACGCGGCTTTGCGATCGTGGCTAGCGAAGTTGGGGAACTGGCGGCCCGATCGGGCGCAGCAACTCGCGAGATCGCCGCCCTAGTTGAAACCATTCAGCAAGAAACTCGATCGGTCGTCGAAGCCATGGGTCAGGGAACCCATCAGGTCGTTGAGGGCGCTCACTCCGTCAAAAATGCTAAACAAAGCCTGATGCACATGGTTCATGTGTCTCGTCAAATTGATGCACTGGTGCAGTCGATTTCTCAAGCCACCGTCTCGCAGGCGCAAACCTCTCGATCGGTGACTGACTTAATCAAAGATGTCACCCAAGTCTCTGCCCGCACGTCAGAATCGTCGCGTCGCGTCTCTGGAGCGCTGCGCCAAACCGTAGAAGTGGCCCAAGAGCTACAAGAATCGGTCGAAATGTTTAAGATCACTCCTTAGGGGCACCGCCCAAGATGCCCCACGGAATGCCCGAATCTAAACCTCTACTGGCTGCTTTTCGTCTACCGCAACTCGCGTCTCTTCGCCGGGCGAACCTACGGACTCTCGATGGGTGATCAGGCGTGCGCCCCGATTGCGAGTGAAATAATTCCACCCCCACTGAATCATCACAATCAGCTTGTTATCAAACTCGATCAAATAATAGATGTGAGCCACCACCCACACAAACCAGGCAATGATGCCCGAAAAGCGGATGAACCCTAGATCGACGACTGCCGCATTTTGCCCAATCACCGCCAAACTGCCCACCTCAAAATAAGAAAAAGCGGGCAGCACTTTGTCCTTAAGGCGTTTTTGAATCAGTTTGGCTACATATTCGCCTTGCTGCATCGCGACGGGAGCGACTCCGGGTAGCGGTTTTTCACCCTGATGGGCAAAGTGCGCCAGATCGCCAATCACAAAAATGTTGGGGTGATTTGGCAGGCTCAGATCCGGCTCGACGATGACGCGCCCCGATCGGTCAAGGCTTGCCCCCGTCTGTTTGGCTAACACTTCGCCCATGGCCGAAGCTTTCACCCCCGCCGCCCACAAAATCGTTTGAGACGCAATCTGCTCAACCCCGCCTTGGCGCTCGATCGTCACGACATGATCGGCGATATTGGTGACTTTGGTGCTGGTTTGCACAGTGACTCCGCGAGCGGTCAGCGTTGCCTCGGCTTTGGCAGACAACTCAGGTGCATAGGGCGGCAAGATGCGATCGAGTCCCTCCAGCAGCAAGATCCGCGTTTCGGTGGTGTCGATGCTACGGAAATCTTCTTTTAAAGTCTTGTAGGCTAGTTCGGCGATCGCCCCTGCTAGCTCAACCCCTGTCGGGCCGCCTCCCACCACCACAAAGGTCAACCAGGCTTTCCGCTTTTCGGGGTCGAGTTCCTTTTCGGCGGCTTCAAAGGCTATAAAGATACGGCGACGCATTTCTAGGGCATCTTCAACAGTTTTGAGTCCTGGCGCGTTTTCTTTCCAGTGCTCGTTGCCGAAGTAGTGATGGCTCACCCCCGTAGCCACGATCAGGGTGTCATAGGGCAACGCTTGCTCACGCAGGTTGACAATTTGGCGATCGGGATCGATGTCCGCCACTTCCTCCATCAGCACACTGGTATTTTTGCTGCGGCTAAGAATCGATCGCAGCGGCGAAGAAATATCAGCCGGAGAGAGCGTTCCTGTAGCCACTTGATAGAGCAGCGGTTGAAATAGATGGAAATTGCGCTTGTCAATGAGAGTGACCTCGACAGGGGCGTGGCGGAGAGCCTTTGCAGCATACAGTCCGCCAAAGCCGCCGCCGATGACTACGACGCGATGCTGGGGTGGCTTTTCAGGTGTGTTGTCCATGGGTTATCTATGAAAACTCTGAGCTTAACGGGCAGAAATGCAGCGATCGGGCAAAAGCCAAACCGCGATTGGGTCGGCAGTCAAGGCAGGTCTGCCTACAGGTAAACGGTTGAGCAAGGGACGTATCTGGTCTGTTCCACTAGTCTAATCAGCCCCGTTAGGGATCTGAGTAGCTCTCGTTACGGGGATCAAAAGATTTCATAAAAAACCGCGATCGTCAAACCTGCCCATTATTTTTGCAGCTATTTTGTGCCGAGAGAATGAGGACGGAAACGTGCCAGACCGGAATAGTGTCCTCTTTCGGCCCTGTCTCTTGGGGCACTTCAATTAGTCTAGAGAGACTCAGACGCAGCGCTTGTAGTTCACAATTCTTACTCCTCTACCCAGATAAAGTTATGAAGAAATACGGGGTTAGTCAAGACGCACCCACCACTGCCTGGATCATTCAAGGCTGGGTCTCATTTCTACTTTCAGTCTCAGCCACCTCGTTTGGAATTCTCAATCTCCCGGCCGATAGTTGGGTTAAAGGATACATGGGAATGGGCCTTTTGTTCTCAGTAGGGTCAACGTTTAGCCTGGCTAAAACCACTCGCGACGTGCATGAATCAAAGCGCTTGGTGTCTAGAGTCGATGAAGCCAAAATCGAAAAAATGTTGACCCAACACGATCCCTTCAACAAATAATTTCAGGAATTCAGGGGCGGCGCGGTGAAGCAGAAAAGACCTCTCTAGAACGATCGCGCCCGATCTCGATCTTGACTAGAATGGGTCTTAAGATTCGCTTAATTTCTTGCAACCTGTGCCCTCGACCCGCATGACCCAGCCGCCCCTTCCGCCCCGCAAATCACAAACCCTCTTGGGCAGCCTGACCCAGGCGGTGCAAACCCTCACTAAGATCAATTTTTCAAAGCTGCGGCTCAAAACCAACGCCAAGGTGCCAGAGCTTTTAGTGCAAGAAGCCGACGCGACCACCGCCGATAAGTTTCCCCTATTGGGCGATCGCTATTTGCTGGGGCGCAGTTCCAAATCCTGTGACATCGTGGTTCGCAATCCCGTCGTCAGTCAGGTGCATCTATCCCTACATCGGCATCGGCGGCAAAAAATTGCCACGCTCTTAGGGCGAACTCGCTTTGAGCTAAGGGATGAAGACTCGACTAATGGCGTTTATCGGGGCAAGCGGCGACTCAAAACCACCATGCTCTATGACGGGGATGTGCTGTCGCTAGGCCCACCAGAGTTGGCGGCGGCTGTGCGGTTGCAGTATGTCGATCCGCGTCCGTGGTATACGCAGGCGATTCGCTATGGGCTGTTTGGGGTGAGTGGGGTGACGGCGATCGTGGTGTTGGCGATCGGGCTTGAGTGGCAGCGATTTAGCGTCTACCCGCTGCCTGTGTCGGTGCAGGGCCCGGTGGTGGTGTTTTCGAGAGAAGGGCAAACGCTGCGCACGCCTCGCACCCAAACCCACGCCGAACTGCCGCAGCTAGGCGAGTTTTCGCCCTATTTGCCGCGAGCGATCATGGCCTCTGAAGATTCTCGCTACTATTGGCATTTAGGCGTAGACCCGATCGGCACTCTGCGCGCTCTGATCGCCAACATTCGGGGCGGCGAAATCCGCGAGGGAGGCAGCACGGTCACGCAACAATTAGCCCGAAACCTGCTGAGTGAATATGTTGGTCGTCAAGATTCGGCGGGTCGCAAGATTCGAGAAGCGATCGTGGCTCTCAAGCTCGAAACGGTCTACAGCAAAGAGTTTTTGCTGAGAACCTATCTCAACCGCGTCTATTTAGGCAGCGGTATCTATGGCTTTGAAGATGCGGCCCAGTTCTATTTTGGCAAATCAGCTAAACAGTTGAGCCTCGCAGAAGCGGCCACCTTGGTTGGCATTTTGCCTGCTCCCAACAGTTTTAACCCGGTGCGAAACTATAAAGCGGCGATCGAATATCGCGATCGTGTGATTAGTCGCATGGCAGAACAGGGCGCGGTGTCTCAAGAAGATGCTCAACGCGCTCGGCGATCGCGCATCGACATCAGCCCTAGAGCGCGACAAGAATTGCAAAGCACGATCGCGCCTTACTACTACAGTCAGGTGTTTAACGAGCTAGAAGACCTGCTGGGCAACCAACTCGCCCAAGAAGGCAACTTCATTGTCCAAACCGGACTCGACACCCAAATGCAGGCCAAAGCCGAAACCAGTCTGCGAGACGCGATCACCAACAACGGAGCCAGCGCCGGATATTCTCAGGGATCGCTGGTGACGATCGAAGCCAAAACGGGCGAAGTTCGCTCAATGGTGGGCGGCTATGACTACCAAGAAAGCGAATTTAACCGCGTCACCCAAGCCCATCGTCAACCCGGTTCGACCTTCAAAATCTTTACCTACACGGCAGCGATCGCTCAGGGCATTTCACCCAGCACAGCCTATTCCTGTGCTCCGTTAGACTGGGGCGGACAGTATTATGCCGGATGTCATGCTGGCAGCGGCAGTTTGAATTTATACACCGGGATAGCCCAGTCAGAAAACGTGATTGCGCTAAGAGTGGCTCAAGAAGTGGGCTTAAGCAAAATTGCTGAGACTGCTCAAAAAATGGGCATTCAGTCTAAGTTAAACCCGGTGCCGGGGCTGGTGCTCGGTCAAAGCGAAGTCACGCCTTTAGAGATGACGGGAGCCTTTGCAGTGCTGGCCAATCGCGGCATTCGCACTCGACCCCACACCATTAGCCGCATTTTAGACAGCAGTGACTGCCCCGATCGTAAGAACCTCAACACCTGCCGCGTCATTTATGACTCTCAGCAAGATGGAGGCGCAAGCGAAACTGTTCTTGACCCAGCCGTTGCTGATGTCATGACGACGCTTTTGCAGGGTGTCGTGCAAAGCGGCACCGGGCGCAGTGCGGCTCTGGGGCTAGGCGAAGCTGGGAAGACGGGCACCACCAATGACAACGTGGATCTGTGGTTTATTGGCTATGTGCCGAGTCGATCGCTAGTGACTGGGGTTTGGCTCGGCAACGACAACAATGCCCCTACGGGCGGCAACAGTGGGCAGGCGGCTCAACTTTGGGGCAATTATATGAAGCAAGTTGTTCAGTAGATTGATCCTGTCCTCACCACAAAAGGGGATAGCTTTTAAGGAAGTCTATTTGCTAAAAATGAGGCAAAGGCTAGCAGATCAGCCTGACCGTGAAAGCGCGACGTATCATCAGATACATATATCAACCTCTATCTTGGGATGGATTGTGAAAACTCTTTTCAAAATCTTAAATGAGATAAGACACACTACTTCCGCCAACCTTTATTGCAAAACTGTCAGAAATCTATGAACTCTTGGGTGCAGCCATCAACGCAAAACTTGACTCGATCAAAGCGACCGACAGAGAGCGTTTCCTATGCAGCGATCGCTCTGTCTAGAATGATTCCGCCTGAACGAGTGGGTTTGAACGGTGAGTATGATCACAGTGGGTTGGCTAATCGGGTGATGTTAACGTTCAGAGAGCAGTTTGAAGCTAGTGAGATTGCTCAACTGAGCGTGCTTCAACGCGGCAGAGTGATCATTTTTTTAGGCCAAATTTCTAGCTGGCAACTCTTAACTCAGTTGGTCAGCGTGGCCTTGGCAGTTCAAGGTGCCTCGACTGTAGAAACCCACGGTCTGATGATTTTAGACGAGATGAAAGCCAGTTAGTCCGACCGCTCTGAGGATTTCAAGGGTCTTGTTCTCTCAGCAGTGAAGTTAAGAAGCGGATTAGTTTTCTGAAGCTACACCACCAACAATCTCATACTCTACCCGGTAGGTTGTCAGCAAATTGCAGGTTTCGTGGTCAGTGAGGTTGGTGTCGCTGAGTTCTAAACTATAAAACTCTAGGGCACTGGCATCAAAAAGCGGCCCGGCGTGCCAAGTGTCTACATTAAGCTTGATGAAACAATTGCCAGGAATGTGAAACGCTTTGAGGCTTTCTAGGTCGGGATGGTCGCTTGCTCCTGTGGCCACTGCCATCAGCCAATCTTTGCCATTGAGCGATCCTAAACACTGCGTGCAGAGTCTATGGCGGGTGATGTGATGAAACCTGCGGCCCCGATCGTGCAATCGCATAATGTAAAACCGGGGAATCCCAGCTTGGATCTGAAGTTGAGCATCGCGATCGCCATAGAGTTGTCCATCCTCTAAAGCACTAATCACCTGACCATAGGGCTGAAAGCTTTCGGGCGTAATCGGCGTTGCCTGAAGTCGTTGAAGAAAGTCGGTATTCATGATTTAAATCGGGTTGCTAATGAGATTTACGCCAAACACCTCGGCAAACGCGATCGCGACTTCTTGACGCACCTGCGCGATCGCAATGTCAGGAACAAACTGCGCCAAACTGCCCACAGGCCGATCAGCAATGCCGCAGGGAACAATGCGATCGAACCCAGCTAAATCAGGGCAGACATTCAGCGCAAAGCCGTGCATGGTGATCCAACGGCTGACCTTGATGCCGATCGCGGCCACTTTTCGACCCTCGACCCAAACCCCTGTTAAGCCCGAAATGCGCGTTCCCTCCAGTCGATAAACAGCCAAGACTCGAATGATCACGTCTTCTAACTGTCGCAAATACCAGTGCAGATCTTTGCGGTGGTGCTGCAAATTTAAAATTGGGTAGCCCACCAGTTGCCCTGGGCAGTGATAAGTCACCTCGCCGCCTCGCTCAATGCGATGCAATTCATGCTCAGGTTGAGTCGCATCAAACTTGAGAAAGTCTGTCGTTGCCCCCTGCCCTAAGGTGTAAACAGGCAGATGTTCTAGCAAGATCAAAACATCGTCTAACTCAGGGTTAAGTTTGCGATCGTTGACTAGCTGTTGCTGCCAAGCCCAGGCTTCTAAGTAGGGCGTTAAGCCTTTAGTTTTGAGCAAACAAGAGCGCATAGAAACAGAGCTAACGGGCACAAACAAACCCCAAAAGGCAACAAACCGTAATCATAAAAGGGGCAAAATTCTTAACGTTTCTGACCAGCTTGCGATAGAAAGCATCAAAAATCAAGGGGCTTTCCAAATTCGCACTGCTTGCGGTTCAGCAAACCTGTCTGAAGTGAGTCATACCAATTTGATTTGTGAATGCGACAGATCCGCACGAGGGCACGGCAGTGCCGTGCCCGTACAAAAAGCGTAGGGGCATGGCATGCCGTGCCCCGTCGGATTGAACGATCAGTCGCAATTACATCCGAAATTGGTATCACGTTTGCCGAACGTTGGTCAAACTCCTAAGAAACCTCTCCAATCGAAGCTGAACTAGTGGCTACCAAAGTGCTGAAAGCCTCGCTCTAAGCTCAAAATCTCGTCGGGGTTTTCTGTGGTGGAGTCGATCAGCCAAATCTCAGCATCAGACGTGATAGTGCCGACGATCGCCGCTTCCTTCCCCAGTTGCTCGACTAACGTTTGAGCCGCCTCTCTCTGCAAACACAGAACCAATTCAAAATCTTCTCCTCCATAAAGCGCCCAGGTTATCGCTGTTTGAGGAGACCATCGCTTGAGCGCGGGATGGATGGGAATTTGTTGACGATCGAGCCTTGCTCCCACGCTGCTAGCCCGACAAATTTGCACGATCGCATCTGCCAATCCGTCGCTGCTGTCCATGCCAGAAATCCGTGTTTTAGGCAGGAGCGGAATGATATCTAATCGAGGGTTGGGATATTGATGAGCTTGGATGAGGGAGGCGCGATCGTCCTGATTTAGTTCCTGACCCAACTTCAGGATGCAGGATAAAAGTTCCAACCCGGCTCGTGAGGAGCCATGAAAGCCCGTGACTACGATCGCGTCTCCGATTTGAGCCGTGGCCCGACGGATCACCCGATCGGGATCGACCTCTCCAAAGGCAGTGATAGCAATGGTCTTCACGGGCGAGCGACAAAGATCGCCGCCCACAATGACAGTTCCATATTTCTGCAAACAGTCTGTGATGCCTTGATACAGCGCTTCTACCCAACTGACTAAGACTTCACCAGGAAGTCCTAATCCCACTGTGATTCCTAACGGCGCAGCGCCCATAGCGGCGAGATCTGAGAGATTGGCGGCCGCCGATCGCCAGCCAGCCGATTCAGGTGGGGTCGTTTGATCGCTGAAATGAACCCGATCGACCAGCACATCCGAGGTGATGACCAGCAACTTTCCGGGTGCGGTTTGCAAAACGGCAGCATCATCGCCGACGATCTCGGACGGACAGAAGGACTGCAATGTTTTCAGCAGCCCTTTCTCTCCAAGGTCTTGAACGGTTAGATCGCTCATTTAAGCCGTGGGTTCAACCAGGTTATCTAACCCGTCAACGACTTTCATTGACTCGATCGTGTCTCCCGCTTTTAGTTTCTCCAACACTTCTCGACCTGAGGTAACAAACCCAAAAATAGCGTAGCGACCATCCAGCAAGTTCAACCCGGCAGGCGTTAATTCTGGCTCAAACAAGAAGAAGAAAAACTGAGAAGAACCGCCGTTGGGATCGTCACCAGGACGAGCCATCGCCAGAGCACCATAGGCTGAAAAAGGCAGAACAGGCTGATCTAAATAGCGTCCGGCATCTTCTAATGTGATGCCATAAAGCGGCTCTTTGTCGCCCTTTACCAGAATTTCTAGGGGCACTGAGCGATATTTTTTAGTCGCAGGGTCAATAAAGCCCACGTCAGCACCGGGTGGGTCGCCAATTTGCAGCACATAGGAATCTTCGGCTCGTGTGAACTGCAAGCCATCGTAGAAACCGCGCTTCACCAGGTCGGCAAAGTTGCCAGCCGTGACGGGGGCGCTAAAGCCGTCAAGCACGATCGTTAAATCACCCTGATTTGTCTTCGCAGTGACGGTAGCCCGTCCTTTAAGCTGAGGCAGATTGCCATACTCTGTGGGCACCTCATAAGGGAAATTTCTGCACCATTAGCTCTTCGAGGCGGGAAACGAGGGTGAGCAAATCAGAGCGCTGCGATCGCGTCTGCTCTTTATTTTTGGCCTCTGCACTGGTTTGAAGTTCTTCAACACCTGTCTTTAATTTCTCAATAATGGCTTCTGCTTGCGGCTTTTTATCATCGGGGACGGATGCCAACAGTTGAGCAGAGCGATCGTTCAAAATTCGATAAGCTTGTTTGACATCGCTGACGACAGCCCCCCAACGACGGTTGGCCCGCAGTTGACTGGTGATATCTTCGAGGCTAAATTGCAGCTTGCGAGCGTCAGCATTGTCGATCGGCAGCGAGTAGCGCAGCAGCGCCTCTGGGTTAACGATCGGGTTGCCTGGCGGCAGCGCCTGAGCCGGAAGACTCCATCCTAAAAAGCTTAGACAGACCAGCCCCACCGCCATTCCTTTGATCCAGGTATCTCTCAACCAACCCAGACAGTGAGCCAGTGTCAAACGATTCCAAAAAGACATATCTCTTTCCCTGCGTGCTTTAAAACCCCTTTCCGATTGTGCCACGTTAGGGGGCGGTGCTCTGTGGTGAATCGTGACGAACAACGCTAATCAAAAGCGATGAAAAGCGATCGCTGGGCGGTAAAATAAAGTGCCGAACATTCTCCCCCACTGTCATCACTCATGATTTCTAGTAATGATTTTCGACCTGGCGTAAGTATTGAGCTAGACGGAGCCGTCTGGCGAGTGATTAGCTTTTTGCACGTAAAGCCAGGCAAAGGATCGGCATTCGTCAGGACTGAGCTAAAGAATGTCCGCACTGGAAAAACATTAGAACGAACCTTTCGCGCAGGGGAGTCGGTGCCGCAGGCCAATCTTGAAAAAAGCACGATGCAGCACACCTATAAAGATGGCGATCAATACGTCTTTATGGATATGGAAACCTATGAAGAAGGGCAACTCAGCGTGGCTCAAATTGGCGAGCGCGTTAAATATCTTAAAGAAGGTATGGAAGTCAACGTCATTCGCTGGGGTGAACAGGTCTTAGAGGTAGAACTGCCCAACTCGGTCGTGCTCGAAGTCATCCAAGCCGATCCGGGTGTAAAAGGCGATACGGCCACAGGCGGCACCAAGCCAGCGATCGTTGAAACAGGCGCTCAAGTTATGGTGCCACTCTTCATCACAGTTGGAGAAAAAATCAAGGTCGATACCCGCGATGATTCTTATCTGGGTCGAGAAAATTAACGAGTGGCTCGTGGCACTTGGTTAGTAGTGGCGACTCAGGGCTGCTAACTGCCAACTACTCACACATTACCCATCGCCTTATAAATGGAGCAATAACCCTGTGCCACTGGACTTAAGCGAACTTCGCGAACTGCTCACGGCTCTCAACCAAACCGATATCGCGGAGTTGATCTTAAAAAGTGAAGATTTTGAGTTGACCGTTCGTCGAGAGTCGCGATCGGGTTCAGAGCCAGCCAACCTGTCTCCGATCGGGTCTAGAGAGACGCTGACCGTCTCCCCGATCGTGGCTCCGCTTCCCGCCTCAGATCTGTCTAGGGCTGATAACCCCAATGGGGTGCCTTCGGGTCAGTCGGCTCCTCCGCCCAACAGCGATCGCCGCCTAGTCGAAATTCTCTCGCCGATGGTGGGCACCTTCTATCGCGCTCCGGCCCCCGACGAGTCTCCGTTTGTCGAGGTGGGCGATCGCATTCGCTCTGGGCAAACGGTGTGCATTATTGAAGCGATGAAATTGCTCAATGAGATCGAGGCTGAGGTCTCCGGCGAAATCGTTGAGATTTTGGTGCAAAACTCGCAGCCTGTGGAATATGGGCAGCCATTAATGCGCGTCAACCCGGCCTAGTTTTTGCTTCCTTGACATCTCTTCAACTTTAATCGCTGCCCAAGGGAGGTAGAGTTAATAGAAGTCGCTGACAGTTTGGGAGCAGCCAATATGCTGACGTTTCTTCTCGCTTTGGTGGTGGGCTTGGGCAGTTTAGCCCTCTATCTCGCCGCATTCTTCTACCCAGAGCTTCACCGAAAAGGCGATCTGGTTTGGAGTGGGGTGGGCTTGTTTTATGCCCTAGTGCTGTGGATTTGTGCCGAACGAATTACGGGCGGCGTTTTGCTCGGACAGATGGCCAGTGTTTCACTAATTGGCTGGCTCGGCTGGCAGACATTGCTGGCTCGATCGGGGCAAACCCCCGCAGAGCTACGATCGACGACGGGTGATCTCTCCGCCAATCTGCAAGCTGGGATCAATCGAGTGCTTTCGCCTGAGACCACCGCCAAAATTAAGCAGCAGCTTGGAAATTTGCGCGATCGTGCCCAGTCCCTAATCAACAAGACCACTCAACCGCAAAATTCTGCCGCGACTCAGAGCGATCGCGTCTATGAGCCGCTCAAGCCAGAAGATTTTGGCTCCCCTCCGATCTCCTCTCCGACGACTCGCCCGATCGCCTCTACCTCAGCAGACTCTCAGCCTTCATCGCCTCAGCCAAACCCGCTAACGGCTCTGGTCGAAACTGCCAAATCTCTGATCGCTAGCTTTAACAAGCCCCCCAAAAACACGACGACTTACGTCAGAAAAGAGTTTCGTGACGCATCGGTGGCAGATGCCGATTTTGAAGACGACGACCAGCCCAAAACGTCTAGTGAGGACTCTGAGTCGCCCGTTTTGAGTGATGAAGATGCCACCTCTGACTCGACCATTTCCAGTGATGAGATCATCTTAGAAGAGATGGATTTTGAAGCCAAGCGAGCCGCCGAAACCGCCCAGGCAGAGACTATAGGACTTCAGCCTACCCCTCCTAAGCCGCCAACACCTGATCTCGTCGAAGCCGCGATCGCCGATGCCGAAGAAAAGCACCTGCCTGCTCACCCTCCCGAAACCGCACCATCGGATCAGTAGAGCGATCGAGAAAGCTGTAAGGGCATGGCAATGCCCTGCCCTTACCATGCCCATTGCCTCTGCCACTAACCGATATCGGTTAATTCACCCTCCAAAGACTCCTCCCTCTATAGCTTTAGATCCAGCGGTCTATTCTCCACGCTAGACTTGAAGCGAGGGAGATTCTCACTGATAATAACTCCATGCAGAGCAGGCCTCGCCTCTTTGCAGATTTTCTATATTCTGACACTTGTGTATCATGGCGCTAACAGACCCCGGATCTTATAAAGACACCGTTCATTTGCCTAAAACCGATTTTGATATGCGTGCAAACGCCGTCAAACGGGAACCCGAATTGCAAAAATTTTGGGCAGAACAGCAAATTTACGAGCACCTGTCCCAGAACAATCCGGGTGATGTGTTCATTTTGCACGATGGCCCGCCCTATGCAAACGGGTCGCTGCACATCGGCCATGCGCTGAACAAAATTCTCAAAGACACGATCAACAAATATCAACTGCTGCAAGGTCGAAAAGTTCGCTATGTAGCCGGATGGGACTGTCATGGGCTGCCGATCGAGCTTAAAGTTCTCCAAACCCTCAAACCCGAAGAGCGCAAGCAGCTAACGCCGTTATCGCTGCGGCAAAAAGCTAAAGAATTCGCGCTCAAAACTGTCGAAGAGCAGCTTAAAAGCTTCAAACGCTACGGAGTTTGGGGCGATTGGGAGCACCCCTATCTGACCCTAAAGCCAGACTATGAAGCGGCGCAGATCGGCGTGTTCGGGCAGATGGTGCTCAAGGGCTATATCTATCGTGGCTTAAAGCCTGTGCACTGGAGTCCGAGTTCTAAAACGGCCCTGGCAGAAGCCGAACTTGAATATCCTGAAGGTCACACCTCGCGCAGTATTTACGCAGCGTTTGAAGTCACAAATCTATCCAAAGATCTGCAAATGCCCCTCGACCCCTTTTTGGGTGAGTTGGGCGTTGCGATTTGGACAACGACTCCCTGGACGATTCCGGCTAATTTGGGGGTGAGTGTCAATCCCGATTTAGTCTATGCCGTGGTGGAAGTCGGGGCAGATTTTCACTCTAAGTTCAAATATCTGATTGTCGCGAAGGATCTAATTGATCGCCTCGCTGAGTTGCTGGGGACGACCCTGACTGAGAAAGCGACGATGATGGGTCGGCTGCTAGAGCACTGCACCTATCGGCATCCACTTTACGATCGTCAAAGCGAGATCCTAATTGGCGGCGATTATGTCACCACTGACTCAGGAACAGGATTAGTCCACACGGCTCCGGGTCACGGTCAAGAAGACTATCAGGTTGGGCTGCGCTATGGGTTGCCCTTGCTGTCTCCGGTGGATGATAACGGCGATTTTACCGCCGAGGCTGGGCAGTTTGCAGGCTTAAATGTGCTGGGAGAGGGCAACAGTGCCGTGATTCAAGCTTTAGCCGATGCGGGTTCGCTGCTTAAAGAAGAACCTTATGTTCATAAATATCCTTACGATTGGCGAACCAAAAAACCAACAATCTTTAGAGCGACCGAGCAGTGGTTTGCCTCGGTCGAGGGCTTTCGAGATGCAGCACTGACGGCGATCGCCAACGTCACCTGGATTCCTGCCCAGGGCGAAAACCGGATCACGCCAATGGTGGCAGAGCGATCGGACTGGTGCATTTCTCGTCAGCGCAGTTGGGGGGTGCCGATTCCCGTATTTTATGATGAAGAGACAGGCGACCCGCTGCTGAATGAAGAAACGATCGCCTATGTGCAAGCGATCGTGGCCGAAAAAGGCTCCGATGCCTGGTGGGAGTTGTCCGTTGACGAGCTTTTGCCAGAGCATTATCGAGGTCGTGCCTATCGCAAGGGCACCGACACAATGGATGTTTGGTTTGACTCCGGTTCGTCTTGGGCGGCGGTTCTTCAACAGCGAGACGAGCTTCGATATCCCGCCGATTTGTATCTAGAAGGATCAGATCAGCATCGCGGCTGGTTCCAATCCAGTTTGCTGACCAGTGTCGCCGTCAACGGGATTGCACCTTATAAAACGGTTTTGACTCACGGGTTCACGCTAGATGAGCAGGGACGCAAGCAAAGTAAATCTCTAGGCAATGTTGTCGATCCGATGATTGTGATCGAAGGGGGCAAAAACCAAAAAGAAGAGCCGCCCTATGGAGCCGACATTTTGCGGTTATGGGTATCGTCGGTCGATTACACCAACGATGTGCCGATCGGCAAAACCATTCTCAAACAAATGGCGGATGTCTATCGCAAGATTCGCAACACGGCGCGATTTTTGTTGGGCAATCTGCACGACTTCGATCCGGCTCAAAACGCAGTGCCCTACGAGCAATTGCCAGAACTCGATCGCTACATGCTGCATCGAATGACCGAAGTCTTTTCTGACATTCAAGACTCATTTGAGAGTTTTCAGTTCTTTCGCTTTTTTCAGACCGTGCAGAATTTCTGTGCGGTTGATCTGTCTAATTTTTATCTAGATGTTGCCAAAGATCGGCTCTATATCAGCGGCAGCGATGATCTGCGTCGCCGGAGTTGCCAGACGGTGTTGGCGATCGCGGTTGAAAACCTGGCACGAGCGATCGCGCCTGTGCTCTGTCACATGGCAGAAGATATCTGGCAAGCTATTCCCTATTCGACACCCTATCAATCGGTGTTTGCAGCCCGTTGGGTGACGCTAGACCCGCAGTGGAGCGCGCCAGAACTGACAGAAAAATGGGAAACGCTGCGGCAAGTTCGGGCGGAGGTCAACAAAGTTCTAGAAAAAGCGCGGACAGAGAAATATATCGGTTCTTCTTTAGAATCTAACGTGCTCCTGTTTCCTAAAAATCTAAAATCAGAGGTGCTGGAGCAGTTTAATCCACCCAGCGGCAGCGGAAATGGGGTAGATGAGTTGCGCTATCTCTTGCTCACCTCCCAAGTGAGTTTAGTCAACTCACCCAGCGATTTTGTGAATTTGCACTATCAAGCAGATCTAGCAGATCTGACCATCGGCATCACCAAAGCTGATGGCAAGAAGTGCGATCGCTGCTGGAACTACTCCATTCACGTCGGCGAATCTCATCAACATCCGCTGCTGTGTGAACGGTGCGTTCCCGTCGTCACGGCTTAAGTTCAAAAAGAGGGACGGATTTCTGTTAACCCGTCCCTTAAATTTGATGGGTTTTGTGTCTCAGCCGTCTTCTACCGAACGTAGCTAGCCGAAACCCAGCCGCCATCGGTTCGATACCAGCCGTTTGAGGAGCTATAGATCGCCACTCGTGCGCCATAGCCAAGGCTGTTGACGACCCCATAGCCCGGGCCGGGGCCGCTGCGAACCAACAAGCCACTGCCCGCAGTGACCGTGCCATAGCCACTCCCAGGGCTGCCGCCGCCGCCACCACCACTGCTGCTGCTGGTGTAGGAAGACGAGATCCAGCCCCCGCTGACGCGATACCACCCCGACGACGTGCCATAGGTGCTGACTCGCGCCCCATAGCCCAGACCGCCGACGATGCCATACCCGGTTCCGGGGCCGCTGCGAATGTTGACCCCGATCGGGGCAGTCACCGTGACCGCTCCTGTAGGAGCCTCGCTGCCGGGATTGCCCCCGCCCCCGCCCCCGCCATAGGCAGCCCCCGGCAGCCCCAACACCGCCGCTGTCTTTGGCCCAACTACACCATCAGCAGAAATATGTTCATAGCCCTGGAGCAGCGAGACCACATACTCAGTTCGGCTGCCATAGACTCCATCGACCGCGAGGTCATAACCCCGATTGCGTAGGGCACTTTGCACGGCCGTCACGGCTGACCCTTGGCTGCCGCGCCCGATCGCCGCCATTGCATCGTGAGCACTGGCCAAAACAGCACCCGCGATCGCTAAACTGACAACGCCCACCCAAGCCGAGCTAGGAACGCTCAAGCCGAGTTGTGAAAGCGATCGCAGGGTTAAGTCTGGATTGGGGGCTTCAAAGTCAACCGCTAAATGAAGATAAGCTAAATTTTCCATTGGTTTCTCCCTAGTCGTGAGGTTGGCTTGCTCAGGAGTGCGTTGATGGTGATGTGTCGATCGATGGGCACAGCGCTGCCGCGCCCCAAACCAGGCTTAGGCTTTATTTAATCCGTGATCTTTCTATATATTCGCGCCTTTCTTTGTGACAGTAAAGTAAAACTAGTCATTTCACTCAAGCAGAGAAAGAACTTATTGATGAACAGTGTTCTACCTGCCCTTAGCCGGATGCAAGACTGACAGCAGGGCTTCTGACGGGGCAAAGCCGACCGCGATCGCCACCCCATCGCAGACAAAAAGAGGACGCTTGAGCAGCATAGAATCTTGAGCAAAGGCCTCAATCCACTCGGCATCTGTCCAGGTTTTTTTCTCATCTCCCAACGAGCGATAAGAGTGCCCAGAGGTGTTTCGCATTGCTTTACTGCCGAGTTGGGTCACCCAGGCAGCGATCGTCGGTTGAGTCGGGGGGTGGTCTTTAGTGTTGATAGGCTCATAGTCAATGCCGTTGGCTTTCAGCCATTGAAATGCCTTTTTGCAGGTGCCACAGGTCGGAATTCCATAGACTTGAGTAGTCATAAAATGGTGATCAAGAGTTCAACCCTTTATTGAACTCGATCGCGCCGCTCACTCAACGTCCGCTTGCAAGTTCTTCTAGGGTATTGTCTAGAATTTCATCCTAATTGGCGCTTACCCAATGGGAGTGGAGTTGAAATTCTTCTTTCCTCTGCTTGAAGCGAGAGCTAGGGTGAGAGGACAGGATTTAAAGGGAGCGAATTTGCGATCTTCAGTGTGCTGATTTAAATAATTCAGGCTATTTTGAATCACGACTGATTTAATCTCTAAAAATTCTAAGAATTTGATGGATTTTTATCAGGAATTGGTTTAACTGTAGGTGTATTTATCTAGTCTGGCATCGCCATTGATGCTTGATCAGCTAAAGGAGTGAGGAAAAGTTGAGTTTCTCATTTAGTCAATCAGAAAGGCAATCTCGCGGTTTTGAATTAAGGAGAAAGAAATTCTCACTTAGCTATACCGTGAAAAAGCAATCCTTGATATGATAGCGCGTGTTATTGGTGTGGTGTGTAAGGAGCTAAGATGCTGAATTCCGTTGATTTCAGCGGCAGACCGTTTCATTTTATTGGAATTGGTGGGATTGGAATGTCAGCCCTCGCTTATGTTTTAACCAAGCGTAAGTTGCCTGTTTCCGGTTCTGATGTTCGCTTAAGCCATATTACGGAGCGCCTCGAAGAATTAGGTGCCCATGTTTTTGACCGTCAAGATGCGTCTAATCTTGAGTTCTTTAAATCACAAGCCGATGCAATTTCTGCGGTGGCTGTTGGTCTGGCTTCTGGTCACGGTGCACTCTCTGCGCCCTTTGCAAAGAGCCGACTATCAAGCGGTGCCTCGACTGCGGTGCTGCCGCAGGTGGTCTGCTCTACGGCAATTAACGCCGCTAACCCTGAATATCGAGCAGCGATCGAGCTTGGGTGTCCGATTTTTCACCGCTCAGATATTTTGGCAGCCCTAATTGCAGATTATCAAAGCATCGCCGTTGCCGGAACTCATGGCAAAACGACGACGAGCAGCTTAATCAGCTACATGCTGCTCATGGCAGGGCTTGATCCTACGATCATCGTGGGTGGAGAAGTTCACGCTTGGGAAGGCAATGCTCGGCAAGGCCAAGGCCCTTATCTAGTGGCAGAAGCCGATGAGTCAGACGGCTCGTTGGTTAAGTTTTCTCCCTACATTGGCATCATTACAAATATCGAGCTTGATCACCCTGATCACTACAGCAGCTTAGAGCAAGTGGTGGAGACGTTTCAAACGTTTTCGAGCCGCTGCCACACTGTGATCGGCAGCATTGACTGCCAAACGGTGCGCGATCGCCTCAAGCCCAACATCAGCTATAGCCTTCACCCTGACTCTAAAGCCGACTACATCGCTGACCAGATTCTCTATCACGCCGAGGGCACCACTGCTCAAGTCTGGGAGCGGGGACAGGTTTTGGGGCAACTCAAGATCGAGCTTCTGGGTGAGCATAATCTCAGCAATGCCTTAGCAGCGGTTGCGGTGGGTCGGCTATTGGGGCTAGAGTTTGCGGTGATTGCAGCGGCGATCGCCAATTTTGAGGGGGCTTGTCGGCGGTTTGAGCATCGGGGTGCCGTCAACGACATTCTGTTTATAGATGACTATGCCCACCATCCCAGCGAGATTCGAGCTACTCTTTCATCGGCTCAAATTCACGCCGGGTTAACCCCTGCTAAACGAAGAGTTGTGGCGGTTTTTCAGCCCCATCGCTACAGCCGTGTTTTGACGTTTTTGATAGAGTTTGCTGAATCTTTTGCCCAGGCAGATGTCGTGATTGTGAGCGATATCTATAGTGCCGGAGAACCTGATTTAGGGCAAATTAATGGTCAACAACTGGCCGATCTGATTGCCAACCATCATCCCAACGTTCACTATCGGCCGTCGCTGCGATCGGTCAGCCATTTTTTAGGTGAAACGCTGGCTCCTGGAGACTTGACTATTTTCTTAGGAGCCGGAAATTTAAATCAGATCATCCCCGATGTGATGTCATATCAGCAGGGTGTTGAGCAAGACTCGTTTTTAGAACGGTGCAACCCCTCTTGAGGCTATGGCACACCCTCTTTAATCCCAGGTATGAGATCCATTGGGGTCTCCAGTTGGAGCATTCAAACACCTAAAATCATCATGACTCTTTCAAGCGATCCCCGGACTTCTCGCGCTTCTCACAAACCAGATTTTTCAACTCGCAGCACCCTGTCTCGATCGCTCGCCAAAACCAGCGACCTTCAGACCCTCCCTCTTCCTGGCACTGACAGCTTGTTAAAAGCAAATGTTCCGCTATCCACGTTGACATCCTTTCGGGTCGGCGGCCCGGCAGAGTGGTATATTGCGCCCCGCCGTCTCGAAGACCTGCAAGCTAGCCTAGAATGGGCCCAGGCTCAGGGGTTGGCTACCACGATGCTGGGCGCAGGGTCAAACTTGCTGATTAGCGATCGTGGGCTGCCAGGTCTTGTGATCTCAACTCGTTATCTGCGCCACAGCCACTTTGACCCAGACACCGGGCGGGTGACCGTCGGTGCGGGTGAGCCACTGCCGCGGCTGGCCTGGCAGTTGGCCGATCTTGGCTGGCAGGGCTTTGAGTGGGCCGTGGGCATTCCGGGCACTGTTGGGGGAGCCGTCGTGATGAATGCAGGCGCTCATGGAGACTCGATCGCCGATATTTTGGTCGAAGCGCAGGTCTTGCTGCCTAACCGACAGATTGAGATTCTCACCCCTCAAGCGCTCAATTATCGCTATCGCACCTCTGCTTTGCAGGGCAATTGCACCGAAGAGAAAGCGGCTTTGCGACGGCTGGTAACTCAGGCAACGTTTCAACTCAGACCCGGTGCCAACCCGGTTGAGGTTTTAGCAATGACCAGTCAACACGAACACCAGAGACACGCCACTCAGCCCTATAACATGCCCAGTTGTGGCAGCGTGTTTCGCAACCCTGAGACCTATAAAGCGGGGTGGCTGATTGAGCAGACGGGTTTGAAGGGGCATCAAATTGGAGGCGCTCAAGTTGCCCAGCGTCACGCCAACTTTATTCTCAACTGCGGGGGGGCGACGGCAGGTGACATCTTTCAACTGATTCGCTTTGTGCAGCAGCAGGTGCAGCAACGCTGGTCGCTTTTGTTAGAGACAGAAGTGAAAATGATGGGAGAGTTTCAGGCTGCCTGACGGCTCGATTTTGCTCTTCATAAGGCACCTAAAGAGATTGTCTGCTCTCTATAAAGACGCAATCTCATGGGTGAGTTTGGATCTCAGTGCTCTATTTGCCTTTGTTCAGGTCTCTGGATCGATATTTTTAAGTTCTAAAGGTTGAGGAACTTTATCATAACTATATGGGTCACGGTATATTGACAAACTTAACGTAAAGTTAAAGCAGGGGTTCTCAACGCTCCGCGAGTTGAGATGCTCCACAGCCTACAACGTGAGCAAAATCACTTCAGATATTCTCTGATAGAGAGTATGTTGAGTCTGTCACTACAAACGGAACTTCTTTTTGGGTGAAGATGAGAGCTAGAAACGAACCTGTGAAGTGTCTAGGCTGCTATTTGGTTGAGGCAGGGCTGATCACTCAAGCCCAAGTTGACGTGGCGCTAAACGATCAAAAAATCGTGGATGATATGAGGTTTGGCGAAGTGTTGGTGGCACGGGGCTGGATCAAGCAGCAGACGTTAGATTATCTGCTGAAGAAAATCATTGAGCCTGAACAGCGGGCCGCCAGAGCATCTCAGCAAAAAGCGATTAGTCCTGACGTGCCGTTGAGTGCGGTGATTGTTCAGCCGAGTTCTGCCGCGATCGTGGCCAAGTCGTCTGCGTTGATCCCCAAAAATGAGCGCAAGTCTCTGCCGTCGGTGCCGGGAGATGATGGGGTCAGTTGGGCAGGTTAAAAGCTAAATAGCCAGAGCCAAACCGGAAGGATGAAAATTAGCCCGATCGAGCCGAGCGCGAGAGACGTGACCGCCAAATTTTTGTCTAACCCGTAGGTTTCTGCTAAAACCAGCGTGGCAAAAGCAGGAGGCATAGCCATTTGCAGCACGATCGTATGTTTTGCTGCGCTGCTAATGGGCAAAAAAGGTAGGCTCAAACTCACCGTCAGCGGCACCACAATCATTTTGATCGCCAAGCTGACCGTGGCAGAGTTGAGCCGAGAGAGCGACGGCAATTGACTGAGGCGCATTCCAATCAAAATCAGGGCCAGCCCGATCGCGCTCCAGCCAGCCCGATGCAGCCCGATGTCTAGCCAGCCCGGAAGGGGCAGATCGCGGGTGATCAGTCCGAGGGCAAAGCTGCCCAAAGCGGGATTTTTGAGAAGCGCCAAGGTTAGCTGCGATCGGCTCTGGGTGCCCTGCCCAAATCGGCTGGCTAACACGACTCCTAAGCCGTAAGCGCCCCAGGTAGTGCCCAACAGATCATAAAAAAGTGCCCAGGCAAAAAGCTGCTGTCCGCCCAGGGCTAAGGCTACCGGAAAGCCCAGATAACCCGTGTTGCCCACCATTGAAGCCAATAAAAAGCTGCCCTGAGTCGGCTTGCTCCAAGTGAGTTGATGGCGGCTCCACAGCCAAGCCAAGCCTGCGCCCAACAGGATTGCTACCCACGCGACGATCGGGGCGATCCACACCTGCCCTGACAGATCAGCCCCGCGCAAAAATGCAAAAATGCTGATGGGGACTCCGATCCAGAACAAAAAGCGACCTAGATAAGTGGGAGCCGCTTTAGGTAAACAACGCCCCAGCAGCCACCCCAACAGCGTCCATCCCACCAGCGGCGCATAGAGACTAAGCAGTTGAGCGATAAGATTGGGCATGAAGTTAGAACGAAATTTGCATTCCTGAACCGAGAATCGGTATCTTTAGGGGTAGCCTAGACAAGGCGCTGATTTTAGGTGACCGTTGATGTCAACGTTAACGATCAACGCTGTCTACCCACCACTTCTCTGCCAGAGTAGCGTTTCTCAACGCTCTAAGCTGGTTGCAACCTAAAACGTGCAGGAAAGATTCTCTTGAACAACGCTGGTCTACCTGGGAAACCTCCCCACCATCAGGCTGCCTCTGCGGACGACATCCCCGAAGCTTTGCGGGAAACCATAGAACCCAAGCCACAGCCGCGTTTTAATCGAGTTGGGTTGGTTGTGGGTTTGGCCACGATCGCACTTTGCGCGGGCGGTTTATTTGCCTACAGTGCTCGACAGCCCAGTGTGACCACGGCGATGAATCCGAGTCCTTTGCCGACTGACTCGATCGCGCCATCTCCGAGTGCAAGCCCGTCGCCTGACACGCTGTTGGGTCATTTTCCCTACGCAGAAGCGCCCCAAGCTGAACTGCAACCCATTAGCAGCGATGGAGGAATCAAGCTCCGTAAAGCCGCCGCCGAAGCGTTTAGACAAATGTCAAGCGCGGCTCAAGCTGAAGGCATTATTTTGACTCCGCTGTCGGCCTTTCGATCGCTCAGTGACCAGCAGCAGGTATTTTTTGAAGTCAAAGCCGAGCGATCGCAGACTCCTCACCAGCGGGCTGAGGTCAGCGCTCCGCCAGGCTATAGTGAGCATCACACGGGCTATGCGATCGATATTGGCGATGGCAATGTGCCTGCCACCAATCTCAGCCCCACGTTTGATCAGACGGCTGCATTTAACTGGCTCAAACAAAATGCGGTGCGCTTTAACTTTGAAATTTCCTTCCCTAAAAATAACCCTCAGCACGTCAGCTATGAGCCTTGGCACTGGCGCTTTGTGGGTGATCGCCAAAGTTTAGAAACGTTTTATAAGGCCAGAAAGCCATGAACCCGATCGCGCTCAATCTGATCGCCCTCTCGATTTTTGCGATGACGGTGACGACCATTCTCGGCCCTTTGATTCATCTGTCTCCAGCAGTTCCGGCGATCGCAACCTTCACGATTTTAGGCATTGTGACGCTCGATTCGTTTACCTGGCAGGGCAGAGGTGGCACGATCGCCCTCGACTGGCTGGCTAGCTTTTCTCCGACGCACCGGGCGCGGGTGGTCAGACACGAAGCCGGACACTTTTTGGTTGCCCAGCAGTTAGGCATTCTGGTAACGGGCTACACCCTCAGCGCTTGGGAAGCCTTTCGGCAGGGGCAGCCAGGGCTAGGAGGCGTGCAGTTTGACACTCAGGACTTAGACACTCAATTGCAGTCGGGCAAACTCTCGGTGCAGTTAGTCGATCGCTACTGTGCAGTGTGGATGGCGGGCGGCGTTGCCGAAACCCTGGCCTACGATTCTGTTGAGGGGGGCGCAGATGATCTGCAAAAACTTCGCATGACGCTGGCGCAACTGCGGCTACCCACTGCTGAGATTCAGCAAAAAGAGCGGTGGGCCTCGCTTCAGGCAAAAAACTTGCTGGAGCAAAATCAGGATGCCTACAGTGCGCTCGTTGCCGCAATGGAGGATCGTCGCCCGATCGAAGACTGTCGGCAACTCCTTCAAGAGACCCTGATCGTGACCTGATGGATAGAGGCTCTCTCGCTTATGGGCATTCCGCTTCCGCCTCAGCCGCGGGTTTTGATTTTGTTTAACCCCACGGCCGGGCAAGCCAATCATCTGATTTCGGCGTTAGAAAGGGCCGCCGATCGCTGGCGTGATCACGGCTGGCAGGTCGATCTTCGCCCGACTCGCAGCGCAGGTGATGCCACCCATCTGGCGCGAGATGCTGCGCGTCAAAGCTATGGGGTGGTCGTCGCGGCGGGGGGAGATGGCACCGTTAATGAAGTTGTTAATGGGTTAGTCGGCACTCAGACCGCGCTGGCCGTTTTGCCGATCGGGACGGTCAACATCTGGGCCCGAGAAATGGGACTGCCGATGGATTTGCAGCGATCGGCGATCGCGTTTCTGCAAGCGCGACTCGAACAAATTGATCTCGGTCAAGTTGGAACGCGCTATTTTCTGCTGATGGCTGGGGTAGGGTTTGATGCGGCGGTGACGGCCCAGATCCGATCGGCTGAGAAAAAACGATTTGGCGCGATCGCTTACGTGATGCAAGCGCTGCAACTGGCCCAAAAATTTGAAGGCTTTCGTGCTCACATTCGCATTGATGGCAAACGCATTCGAGGGCGAATTTTAATGGTCGTGATTGGCAACAGCCAACTCTATGGCGGTGTGGTCAAACTCACGGCTCATGCTGTTCTCAATGATGGTTTGCTGGATGTGTGTGTGATCAAGGGTCGCAGTATGTTGACGGCACCGCTGCGGCTGTTGTCGATTTTTTTGCGGCACTACGATCGTGACCCCGAAGTCAACTATTATCGAGCGCGACAGGTGAAGATTTCAGGTCAAAAGGGTTTGCCCGTGCAGGTCGATGGCGATTATTTGGGAGTGACTCCGATGAGTTTTCAGGTGGTGCCAAAAAGTTTGTGGGTGTTGGTGCCGCCCAACGCTGATCGTTCGCTTTGGCAACCTGAATCATAATAAGAGATAGACATTAGGAGGCGAACAGACATGGTACAAACTCCTCAAAAGACCATCACCCTAGAAGAATTTCTAAACCTGCCCGAAACCAAGCCTGCTAGCGAATACATTGACGGTGAAATCATCCAAAAACCTATGCCGCAAGGAAAACACAGCAAATTACAGAAAAAATTAGTGCTGAAGATTGATCAACTGGTTGAAGAACGTCAAGTTGCCCAAGCCTTTCCAGAATTGCGCTGCACGTTTGGAGGTCGATCGATTGTTCCTGATGTGGCAGTGTTTGCCTGGGATCGGATTCCAGTCGATGCAAATGGGGAGATTGCCAACGTGTTTAACGCTGCACCCGATTGGACAATCGAGATTCTTTCACCCGATCAGCGGCAAACCAAAGTGACGAAAAATATTCTACACTGTCTTGCTCATGGTTGTTTAATGGGTTGGCTGATCGATCCTGATGAGAAAGCGGTGATTGTATATCCTTCTGATGGACGATCGCAGGTTTTTGACGAACCTGAGCAAGTGCTTCCGATTCCAGAGATAGCAAGTGGACTGAAGCTTACAATAGAAAATTTATTCAGTTGGCTACAGCTAGAGAACCGTTAATCAACGCTACGGAACCCACGAGGTAACCGCTCATGGTACAAGCTCCTCAAAAAACCATCACCCTAGAAGAATTTCTAAACCTGCCCGAAACCAAGCCTGCTAACGAATACATTGACGGTCAAATCATCCAGAAACCCATGCCAAAAGGAGAACACAGCACCCTTCAGAGAGACCTGACCAACGCAATTGATGGAGTTGTAAAGCTTCAAAAAGTTGCTCGTGCTTTTCCTGAACTCAGATGCAGTTTCGGTGGAAGAGCGATCGTTCCAGATGTCGCAGTTTTCACTTATGACAGAATTCCGCGTAAGGAAAATGGAGGCGTTGCCAACGCTTTTAATGCTGCACCTGATTGGACAATCGAGATTCTTTCACCCGATCAACGACAAACTAAAGTCATTAACAACATTCTGCACTGCCTCAATCACGGCTGTCAGATGGGTTGGCTCATTGATCCAGATGAGCAGTCGGTGATTGGATATCCAGTCAATCAGCAACCCCAAATTTTTGATCAATTCGATCAGGTGCTGCCTGTGCCAGAATTTGCGAAAGATTTTCAGCTAACTGTGGGAGATCTGTTCGGCTGGTTGCTGGAATAGAATAGATAAACCTACAGCTTTGTTACCCCAGATTCCCATGGCTACTCTCCCCAGCGGCGCTCAGATTCGGCAACAGTTTCTCGATTTTTATGCAGCCAGAGGGCACAAGATCTTGCCCAGTGCCTCTTTGGTGCCCGAAGATCCGACCGTTTTGCTGACGATCGCCGGGATGCTGCCGTTTAAGCCGATCTTTTTGGGGCAGCGTCAGGCAGAGTTTGCGCGGGCTACTACGTCTCAGAAGTGCATTCGCACCAACGATATCGAAAATGTGGGACGCACCGCTCGACACCACACATTTTTTGAGATGTTGGGCAATTTCAGCTTTGGCGATTATTTTAAGTCTCAAGCGATCGCGTGGGCGTGGGAGCTTTCGACCAAACTCTATAACTTGCCGCCCGATCGCCTAGTGGTCAGCGTGTTTGAAGACGACGATGAAGCCTTTGCAATGTGGCGTGACGAAATCGGCATTCCGGCTCACCGAATTCAGCGCATGGGGGAGAAAGACAATTTTTGGGTATCGGGGCCGACGGGGCCCTGTGGGCCGTGTTCTGAAATCTATTACGATTTTCATCCCGAACAGGGTGACGACTCGATTGATTTAGAAGATGACACTCGGTTTATTGAGTTTTATAACCTGGTGTTTATGCAATATAACCGGGATGTGGATGGCAATCTCACCCCGTTGCAGAACCAAAACATCGACACAGGTTTAGGCTTAGAGCGAATGGCGCAAATTCTGCAAAAAGTGCCCAATAATTATGAGACGGATTTGATTTTTCCGATCGTGCAAACGGCTGCCGCGATCGCTCAGATCGACTACGCCACGGCAGACGCTTCTACAAAAGTCTCGCTCAAAGTCATTGGCGATCACGTTCGCGCTGTTGTGCACATGATTGCAGACGGCATTGCTGCCAATAACGAAGGTCGCGGCTATGTGCTGCGTCGTCTGATTCGGCGGGTGGTGCGTCACGGGCGACTGATCGGCATCAATCATGACTTCACCGCCCAGGTTGCAGAAACGGCGATCGCTCTATCTGAGTCGGCTTATCCCAAAGTGCGGCAAACCGCAGACACCATCCAAAACGAACTGCAAAAAGAAGAATCTCGCTTCCGAGAAACCTTAGAGCGGGGCGAGAAGCTATTAGAAGAAATCCTATCAAACGTTACGGATCAGGTTTCGGGGCAAGATGCGTTCACGCTTTACGACACTTATGGCTTTCCGCTCGAACTGACGCAAGAAGTTGCCGAAGAACGCGGGCTGACCGTCGATGCCGCAGGCTTTGAGACCGAGATGAAAGCGCAGCGCACGAGGGCAAAAGCGGCCCACAAAACGATCGACCTCACCGTTCAAGGCACCCTGGATGAGCTAGCACAGCGCATTCACGCCACCGAATTTTTGGGCTACACGCAACCATCTAGTCAGGCAACGATCGAAGTCTTGCTCGTCGAAGGTGAATCGGTCGAGTCCGCAGAAGCCGGAACTCAGGTTCAAGTCATTCTCGATCAGACTCCTTTTTATGCCGAGTCGGGGGGACAAGTGGGCGATCGGGGCTATCTCTCCGGTGATTCTGTCCTCATGCGAGTCGAAGACGTAAAAAAAGAATCCGCTTTCTCGGTGCATTTTGGGCGCATTGAGCGGGGCACGTTGCGCGTTGGAGACCCTGTAACCGCCCAGATCGATCTGGCGTGTCGTCGTCGAGTGCAGGCGCATCACACCGCCACTCACTTGCTGCAAGCGGCCCTAAAGAAGATTGTCGATGAGAGCATCTCTCAAGCCGGATCGCTGGTGTCCTTCGATCGCCTCCGCTTCGATTTCAACTGCCCTCGCACGATCGCGGCTGCCGAAGTTCAGCAAGTTGAAGAACAGGTCAATACCTGGATTGCAGAGGCCCACATTGCCAACACTCACGTCATGGGCCTGACAGAGGCAAAAGAAAAAGGCGCGATCGCCATGTTTGGCGAAAAATATAGCGATACTGTCCGAGTGCTAGACGTGCCGGGTGTGTCGATGGAGCTTTGCGGCGGCACTCACGTCAGCAACACGGCAGAAATCGGTATTTTTAAGATCGTCTCTGAATCTGGAGTGGCGGCAGGCATTCGGCGCATTGAAGCGATCGCCGGAACGGCCGTTCTCGAATATCTAAACCTTCGGGACACGGTGGTGCGCGACTTGAGCGATCGCTTCAAAGTCAAGCCCGAAGAAATCCCCGATCGCATCACCTCCCTGCAAACCGAACTTAAGACCACGCAAAAACAACTTGAGACGCTCAAAGGGCAACTTGCCTTTGCCAAAGCCGATCAACTGCTGGCCCAAGCCGACTCGGTAGGTGACTTCAAAATTCTGATCGCTCAACTCGACTCGGTGGATGCCGAATCGCTCAAAACGGTGGCCGAACAACTGCTGCAAAAGCTGGGCGAAGGGGCAGTGGTGTTAGGCTCTGTGCCCGAAGAAGGCAAAGTCAGTCTGGTGGCGGCGTTTAGCCCTACGGTGGTCAAAAAAGGGTTGCAGGCTGGGAAGCTGGTGGGAGCAATTTCTAAACTCTGCGGCGGCGGGGGCGGCGGTCGTCCCAATCTTGCTCAAGCGGGCGGACGCGATGCCAGTAAGCTGCCCGATGCCCTTGCAGAAGCGCGTAATCAGCTACTGACTGGTTTGAGTTAAGAGGGTGTTTGAGACGGGTTTCTTCTGACGTTATAGGTCTTCGATCTCCCTAAGTCCCTTAAAAAGGAGGGCTTTAGATCTCCTTTTTAAGGGGGCTAGGAGAGATCTCCTGACGATTTGATACTTTTCAAACACCCTCTAAGAGTTCTCGAATCTGGGCAGGCACGGTTGCAAAATTAACAAGCAAACCTAAACCTATTCAACGTAAGTGCTAGTCAGATCGTGTTCAAAGAATAGGTTGATGTCAAAATCGATATTTTCTAGAAGAATTGAGAAGTTTGTGCGGTCATAATCTCCTTCAAAAAAGGTTTCAAGCCGCATCGACCCTTCATCAGTCAGATAGGTTTTCATAAACAGAAAATCAGCATTCAAGGCATTTGTGAACTCCAAAAGACTTGTTCTTTTAAGATTTTCTTTGACCCTGAAAAGAGTGCTGACCAAAACACCACGATCGCCAATCTTTTTAAGGGCAAGGTCGGCTTTTCTGGGATGCCGACTGAACAGCCAATCCTCTTTTTCGTCTTCAATTTTGTAGCCTGTGAATTCTAGATGATTACGATACTTAGCGAGCGGATGCGCGACTGCATTTGGAAGGTCAATATTGTGCATCAGTTCTAAACTCTGAAATCAGAGATGAAATTTTGACACCCTTATGCTTCCCAGGCAGCCATGATCAATAACTCCAGCTTTGCAAGTCAGGTGAAGCAGTTTAGAATTTACCCATAATGTTGTCTCAATGCTGTTGATTGATGCCACTTAGACAAACGTCAACCAACTCAAAATCTGCTCAACGGTTAACGCCAAAGCCACCCCGTCAATCATCGGTAATGAGGCAGTTCCTTCAAACACTTCAACGCGCTGCCCCGGAAATACTGCAAATACCATTTCATCGTCGGGCGCGATTAGCCAACCCAACTCAGTGCCGTGCTGCGAACAGTGGAGCAGATTTCTGAGAACTTTTGCTATGTTTTGGTTAGGAGACAGAATTTCGATCGCCCAATTTGGCTGAATCTCAAAGCGATTCGCAATCCGTCCAGACGGCTGAATCGGGATTGTTTGCCAACGGAAAACAGAGATATCAGGCACGATCGAGACTCCGCCAAACGTGCAGCGCAACTCAGGAAATGCACAGGCAATCTTAGGAGCTTCAGTGACTTCATTAATGGTTGTGCAGAGTTTAAACTGGATGCGGCTGTGTTCTCCTTGAGGCATCGGTTTTGGGGTGATTTCTCCATGAGTGAATTCCGAGGCGGGCTTTGTTTCAGGTTGCTCTAAAAACGCCGCAAGGGTCAACTTTGATTCAAGAGTGGTTGCATTCATAGCCACGGCACAGGTTGATTTAGGTTTATTGTAATCAAACTCAAGATTCCCTTTCGGCGATCGCCGCCCAGAAACCAGTATCGTTTTTCTAAGACCATCCAAACCCACGAAACACGATGTCTGAATCGAGCATTGAATCTATTTTGCATGAAACGCGCCTTTTTTCGCCCAGTGCGGAATTTTCTCAAAAAGCGCGCATCCAAAGCTTAGAAGACTATCAGGCACTCTACGATCGGGCCCAAGCCGACCCCCAAAAATTTTGGGCAGACCTCGCCGAACAGGAGATGCACTGGTTCCAAAAATGGGATCAAGTGTTGGATTGGAGCAATCCCCCGTTTGCCAAGTGGTTTGTCAATGGCAAAACTAATCTTTCCTATAACTGTCTCGATCGCCATTTAGAGACCGATCGCCGCGACAAACCCGCGATCGTCTGGGAAGGTGAACCCGGCGACTCGATCACGCTGACCTATGCTCAACTGCACACAGAAGTTTGTCAGATAGCCAACGTCCTTAAGCAAATGGGCGTGCAAAAAGGCGATCGGGTGGCGCTCTATATGCCGATGATTCCTGAAGCGGCGATCGCGATGTTGGCGTGCGCTCGAATCGGTGCGGCTCACACCGTGATTTTTGGCGGATTCAGCGCTGAGGCTCTGCGCGATCGCTTGATTGATTGTCAGGTCAAAGTCGTGATCACGGCTGATGGCGGCTGGCGTAAAGATGCGATCGTGCCGCTCAAAGAGCAGGTTGATAAAGCGTTAGCTGACCCTAAAGTGCCTGTCGAGAAAGTGCTGGTTGCTAAACGCACCGGACAAGAGATTGTGATGCAGAGCGATCGTGATTTTTGGTGGCACGACTTAAAAAAAACCGTCTCCGCCGATTGCCCCGCCGAACCGTTAGACAGCGAAGATGTGCTGTTCATTCTCTACACCTCTGGCAGCACGGGCAAACCTAAAGGGCGTAGTGCACACGACGGGCGGCTATAACCTCTATGCCCACATGACCACAAAATGGATTTTTGACCTTCAAGAAACGGATGTTTTTTGGTGTACGGCTGACGTGGGCTGGATTACTGGACACAGCTATGTCGTTTATGGGCCGCTGTCAAACGGTGCCACCAGCGTCATGTATGAAGGGGCCCCCCGCGCCTCAAATCCGGGCTGCTTTTGGGATGTGATTGAAAAGCACAAAGTCAGCATTTTCTACACGGCACCGACCGCGATTCGGGCGTTTATCAAAATGGGCGATCAGCATCCCAACTCCCGCGATCTCTCCTCATTACGACTGTTGGGCACCGTCGGCGAACCGATCAATCCCGAAGCCTGGATGTGGTATCACAAGGTGATTGGGGGCGAAAGATGCCCGATCGTGGATACATGGTGGCAAACCGAGACGGGTGGCATTATGATCACCGCGCTTCCAGGAGCGATTCCGACCAAGCCGGGATCGGCAACGCTGCCGTTTCCTGGGATTTTGGCAGACGTGGTAGATCTCGATGGCAATTCAGTCGGAGTCAATGAAGGCGGATATTTGGCAGTCCGTTACCCGTGGCCGGGCATGATGCGGACGGTGTTTGGCGACCCCGATCGCTTCCGTCGCACTTATTGGGAGCATATTCCCGTTAAAGATGGACACTACACCTACTTTGCAGGCGATGGCGCACGTCGCGACGAAGATGGCTATTTTTGGGTAATGGGTCGCGTCGATGATGTGATCAACGTCGCTGGGCACCGCCTAGGCACGATGGAAGTTGAGTCAGCGCTAGTGTCTCACCCTGCTGTTGCAGAAGCCGCCGTGGTGGGCAAACCCGACGAGATCAAGGGCGAAGAAATTGTGGCCTTTGTCACGCTTGAAGGCACCTATCAGCCCAGCGATGATCTGGCAAAAGAACTCAAGAAGCACGTCGTGCAAGAAATTGGCGCGATCGCACGTCCGGGAGAAATTCGATTTGCTGATGCGTTGCCTAAAACCCGATCGGGCAAAATCATGCGTCGTCTCTTGCGCGATCTGGCGAGTGGTAACGCCATTTCTGGTGACACCTCGACATTAGAAGATCGCAGCGTTTTAGAAAAACTCCGCGAAAGCTAATCCCCCGTAGAGAACCGTAAGGGCACGGCAATGCCGTGCCCTCCTGTTAAATCCGCCGTCTCAACCAAATGGGAGTTACGATCGCCGAATATTCAAGCAGCACCAATCGCCCCGTTTCCACAGCGCCGCCACAATCCAGCCGTTTTCTTCGAGGGTGTCGGCAACGGGTTTGGCTTGTTCTAATAAAATGCCGCTCAAAATTCCCCAAGTAGAGAGTTTGACGATCGCCGTCCACTGCGGAATCAAATCAATAATTACTTCCGCCAAAATATTGCACACCAATCCGTCGATCGGGGCGGAAATCATCTTTTCTAACTGGCTGACGCTGCCCTCTGCTACCAGCATTTGCTCAGGGTTGATATGATTCAGTTCGATATTCTCCCGGCTGGCTTTGACCGCTAGCGGATCGGTATCCACGGCGTAGACTTTACTCGCACCTAGAAGAATGGCTCCGACGGACAAAATGCCCGAACCGCAGCCCACATCGGCGATCACCGCGTTTTGCGGATTGTCGCTAAACCGCATCTCTAGCGCTTCGAGACAAAGCTGAGTCGTGGCGTGATCGCCCGTGCCAAAAGCAACGCCGGGTTCTAACCGCAGAATGATGCGATCGCTCCCTTCCGGCTCAGGCAGCCAAGCGGGATTGATCAAGAAGCGATCGCCGACTTTCTGCGGTTTCCAGTGCACCTTCCAGCTACTGGCCCAGTCTTCTTCATCGATTAAGCTCCACTGCACGATCGGCAGCGGCAACCCTACGCAGAGCGCATCTTGCCGCATCAACAGAGAGAGAGCAGACAGATCTAATAGCTGAACCTGCTGCTGAGGCAAATAGGCAGACACCCGACACGAAGACCCCTTAATCTCACTAGAGGTGCCTCGACAGCCAAACTTTTCAAGCCGCCAAAACACCACATCATCAAGAGCCGTGTCACACAGAACTTGAATTTCCCACCAACTATTTGCCATATCTCTCAACAGGGGTGAAGGGTGAAAGGTGAAGGGTGAATCACCCTCTACCCTTCCTAAAGCGTGACAGTGTAAGCGTCTCGAATGCCTGGCACTTTCTTGATCTCATTTAAGATGTCTTCAGGAAGCGGGTCATCAATGCTCAACACCATCACCGCATCGCCCCGCACAATTTTGCGACCGACTTGCATACTGGCGATGTTGACATTAAAGTTGCCCAGCAGAGAGCCAATTCTGCCGATGATCCCTGGCATGTCGCGGTGCAAGGTGAACAGCATATGACGATTAGGCGGCACGTTGACCGGAAAATCATCAACGCTGGTGACCCGAATCTCGTTATCGCCCAGCAGCGCCCCCGTGACAGAGTGTTCGCCCAAAGCCCCTTTTGCCGACAGGTGCAGAGACCCAGTGTAGTCTTTGATCGATGGGTCGCGGGTCTCAATCACCCGAATGCCGCGCTCTTTAGCCTCAATGCTGGCGTTGACATAGTTCACCCGCTCTTGCAGGGCATGAGACAGCAGACCTTTGAGCGCAGCAACCACGATCGGTTGACTTTGATTGGTGGCTAATTCTCCGCGCAGCCCGATGTTTAAAGATTCGATGCGGCCGCCAGCCAGTTGCCCGACTAAGTTGCCGAGGGTTTCTGCCAGTTGCAGATAGGGCTTGAGTTGCTCCAGTAAATCGGGGCGCAAACCAGGGATGTTGACCGCCGATCGGGCCGGCAACCCCAACAGCACATCACGAATTTGTTCGGCAACGTCGATCGCGACATTAGCCTGAGCTTCTTCGGTGGAGGCTCCTAAGTGGGGAGTGAGGACAATTTCTTTGCCCAAGGCTCTCAGATCAGACTCACCCAATGGCTCAGATTCAAACACGTCGATCGCGGCTCCGGCAATCTTGCCTGCTTTTAGCGCCTCTGCTAGAGCGGCTTCGTCAATAATGCCGCCTCGCGCACAGTTAATGATCCGGGCGGTGGGCTTCATCTTAGCGATCGCCGCTGCCCCGATTAAATGAGTCGTTTCTGCCGTTTTAGGAATGTGTAGGGTGATGTAGTCTGCCTGCTGGAACAACACATCCAATTCCACCAGCCGACAGCCGATCTGCTCGGCGCGTTCGTGAGAAATAAACGGGTCAAACGCCAGCAGCTTCATGCCCATGGCTTTGGCGACGGTAGCGACGTGAGTCCCAATTTTGCCCAAGCCCACGACACCCAGGGTTTTTTTATAAACCTCAACGCCTGTAAAGCTCTTGCGATCCCACTTATTGCCTTTCACCGATTGATTGGCATCGGGAATGTAGCGCGACAGGGCCATCATCATGGCGATCGTGTGTTCGGCAGCGGCGATCGTATTGCCTTCTGGCGAGTTAACGACCACAATGCCTTTGCGCGTGGCGGCTGTCACATCTACGTTATCGACTCCGACTCCGGCGCGCCCGATAATTTTGAGTTGAGTTCCTGCCTCGATCACTTCTTGAGTGACACGAGTTCCAGAGCGAATCATCAATGCGTCATACTCAGAGATAATTTCGACCAGTTGCTCACGGGTTAAGTCAGTTTTGACATCAACCTGAGCGACTTGGGACAAAATATCAATCCCTACCTGATCAATGGGATCGGAAACAAGAACCTTGGGCATAAAAACTCAGTGGATGATAGGGGCAGAGAGGAGTCCAGGAAACAACGAACTCGGAATGCAGAACGTCTGATTCATCTTTCGTAGTTCATCCTTTCGAGTGATTCCCCAGTTAGTCATTCTAGTAGATTCACGCATCATGCCTGATGGAATGATGAAAGTTTTTTGATTTCAGTTTCCAGATGGTCTAGCGGGTCACAGACAGGTTTGGGGTTTTAGTCGTTAAGAGGTGCGATCGGCGATCTAACCCGATCGGTGATTTGCACAGACAATCGATGCGGCAATGCTCTGCCCTGACGGGATAGACGGGTTCGAGTTCTCTAAATCTACAGTCGGTTAGTTACGGTGATTATTGCTGTAGTGAATCCGTGCGCCTGCCCATTGCAGCTTTTCTCTCAGCGTTTGGTAATAAGAATAATCGTCTCTGAGAATAATGAAGTGAGCATCACAGTCTGCCATGCGAATGTCAACGCGCTGACCGGGCCAGATCGACGTTGCTAACACGCCATCCATCCACAGTTTGGTTGTGATGTCGCGATCGACCAGCGGCCAAATGCTCACCACCGAGCCAGAGGGCAACACAATCGGGCGACTCGACAAACTTAAGGGACAAATGGGAGTCACGGCGATCGCATCCATGCCGGGGTGAATAATCGGGCCGTTTGCTGCCACGGTGTAGCAAGTTGACCCGGTGGGAGTCGCCACAATTAACCCGTCACCCTGATATTGATCGACCACTTCTCCATCGATTTCCATTTCTAAAATTGAAGTGATCATGCGATCGGCAGAGGCGGGTTTGATGCACATTTCATTTAACGCCAGATAGCGATCGCTGACTGGCTCCAAATTAGATCGACCGCCTTCAAGAATGCTGGCTTGCAGCATCATGCGGCGCTGCACGGCAAATCGGTCTTCTAACAGCCGATCCCACACGGTTTCGGTGTTGAAATCTTCAGACGACTCGGTGAGAAACCCCAAGTGTCCCCCGACGTTGACCGCGAGAATGGGGATTTTGTCTGCTGCCAAATTTCGAGCGGCGGTCAGGGCAGTGCCATCGCCACCGAGCACGATCGCCAGGTCGATCGGCTGCTGCACCGAAGCCAAAAACACGGGATAGGGGTTGTCACTGGGGCCGCTCGGCCCTAACAGCACTCGACAGTGGCGCTTTTCTAACGCTTGGGCACAGTTTTCTGCCCATCGCCGACTGAGCGGGTCACCCGACTTATGAATAATAATGACTTGATTTAGCTGCACAGTTTTTCAACCGAGAGACGTTAGACTGATTCACTCTCCAAAGTCTACCGCCCTGCGCCTCCGTTTCTCAGGGTTTATCGGGGGCAAATGTCTTGCATCTCACGTTGTTGAGTATCATGAAATAGCGATTTTGGGTATTGATGAATTGATTCGATCGAGTCAACGATCGTACAGTTGAAGGATCGCTTGCCATCATTTTGCCGTCTGGTCACTGAGGAGTCGTCTAATGAAACAATTGAATCCTGCGTTTTTGCCGATCGGGGCCGCTGTCAGCGCTGCGGCCATCAGTCTTGTCTTTGGCGTTCAAGCTCCGGCTTCTGCTCAAGCCGCTTATGGTAGCTATGTGGGCATTGGCCCTTCGTTTGGCGTGACTCGTGGAGCCAATGACGATCGCCAGATTTCGGGGGTGGTTTCTGGTCGCTATAAGTTTTTGACGGCTCCGATTTCGGTCAGGGCGCAGGCTTTGATTGGCAGCCATGTGGCGATCGTGCCGACGGTTTCTTACGACATTCCCATCAATTGGCAGACCGATGTCTATATTGGCGCGGGGGCATCGATCCCGCTTGGGGGCGACACCCCGGTGGGCAACAAAACGAGTTTTGCCATTCAACCCGGCATTGACTATGCGCTGCCCAATAGCAATGTGGTGCTGTTTGGCAATGCGATTATCTCGTTTGGGGCCTATAAGCAGGGTGGCGCGGCGGCATCCCTACAAGGCGGAGTCGGGCTAAGATTCTAGGCGACTTTGCTGTGCGGCTCGATATCGCCCCAGCGCAGTGAGAGGAAAGTGCTGTTGATAAAGGTGATACTTCAAATAGAAGTGACCCGGAAAGCCTGTGCCTGTGAAGTGGTCTTCGTTCCAGGTGCCGTCTTTTTGTTGAGTCGTGAGCAGGTAGGCGATGCCGTGGTCGATCGCAGCCCACGCAAACTGACGGGTCGCGTCTCCGGCAGCAAGCAGCCCGATCAAGGCCCAAGCGGTTTGAGAAGCTGTGCTGGTTCCTTGACCTTTGAGTGAAGAATCTTGATAGCTGGCACAGGTTTCACCCCAGCCGCCATCGGGGTTTTGAACTTTAACGAGCCAAGTTGCCCCGCGCTCAATGCCCGATCGCTGGGTGACCGGAGCGATTAGCGAAAGAGCCGCCAAAACGCCGCTGGTGCCATAGATATAGTTCACGCCCCACCGTCCGAACCAAGAGCCGTCGATTTCTTGTTCTCGCGTTAAGTAGGTGAGGGCCCGATCGAGGCGATGCCCATCCATCGAAGAGCCAGACAACCGTCCGAGCATCTCTAGCACTCGCGCCGTCACATCGGCTGTGTTGGGATCGATCATGGCTTTGAGATCGCCATAGGGATGAGCATTGAGCCAATCTTGATCGTTGTCTAAATCAAAGGCGGCCCAGCCTCCGGGTTTGCACTGCATGGTGACGATCCAGTCAACAGCGCGGGCGATCGCCCGATCTTTTAACCGATCGTTGGGCAGCTCCACTGCCGCCAACGCCATCACCACCACCGCAGAATCATCCACGTCAGGATAGAAGCGATTTTCAAACTCAAACGCCCAGGCCCCCGGTTTGCCGTGGTGATTTTTGACGGCCCAATCGCCATAGTCTAGAATTTGTTTGTCGAGCAGCCACTCGCCGCCGCGCACGAGAGCCGGATGGTTGGGAGCCATGCCAGAATCGACCAGCGATCGCATCACCAATGCCGTGTCCCAAACAGGTGAAACACAGGGCTGAATGCTAAATAGATCGTCGGTCTGATTGGAAAAGCGATCGACAGCTTTCAACCCTCGCTCAACGATCGGATCAGCCGGATCATAATCTAAACAACGCAGCGCTAATAGAGAATTCAACATAGCCGGAATGATTCCTCCCCAGTCGCCAGACGCTTCTTGCCGTTCGAGAATCCATTGCTCTGCGGCGTTGAGTCCTGCTTCTCGGAAGGGCATCAGGTTCCAGTTTTCAGCCAGTTTAAAGACTTTATCTAAATCCACAAATAAATCTGTCCAGTCTGATTTGCGCGGCAGATCAAAGCTAGTGTTTGTCATCCCGTCTGCATAGAGTTCGTTAAGGGTGATCGGACGATCGACGAGAAAAACGGGCTTGCGATCGAACACAATCATCAACGGAACGGTGCTGCCGCGTGCCCAGCTAGACAACTCATAGATGCTAAAGGTCGAAGCTGAGAACAACGGCTCAGACCCAAACGGGTTGGGAATCTCCAGCTTCAACGACGGCAACAACATCAGCCCCGGCGGAATCGACGGCAGCCCACTCCACGGATAACAGCCAATCAACGCCAGATGAAACTTGGTGAACACGCGAGTTTTAGCCACGCCGCCCCGCGCCAGAATAAAGGTTCTCGCGTTGATCATCGCCGGATCGTCGATCGCCACTCCCAGCAGTTTGAGCGCCATGTAAGTTTCAACGGTGACGCTCAGTTCGCCACCATCGCCGTAGAACAGTTCCCAGCCGCCGTGATCACGCTGCTGCGATCGTAAGAATTTCTCAGCTTTGTCCATTGGGCGAGTTTTGTCGGTGCCCCAAATCTTGTGCAGCAAGACGACTTCTGCGGTCATCGTCACATTAGACTCAAGCTCTGCCCACCAATAGCCATCAGGGTTTTGAGTGGAAAGTAGATAATCTTGACTGGCAGCGATCGCCGCATCCAGTTGAGAAGTTGTCACCCGATTTTGTTCTTGCATCCTGACCCGTTCACTCAAAAAACCACAGTCTTTGTATTTTGCGTTCTACAATCAGGAATTTGCAAGCTAGCAACCAACCTTCGACAACCCTAATGAGTGAGATTTTTGCAGGACTGGCGCTCCTTTCCCTGGCGATTTGGATTTATTTAGTCTGCTTTCGGGGTCAATTTTGGCGCACCGATCAGCGTTTGCCTGCCAAAACTCTGACTGCTGACTCTAAGCTTCCGTCTGTCTGCGTGATTATTCCCGCCCGCAACGAAGCGGATCTGTTGGCTGTGACGCTGCGATCGCTGCTCACTCAAGATTATCTCGGTGCGATTAATCTCTTTTTAGTCGATGACCACAGCACCGACGGAACGGCTGAGATTGCTAGAGAAACGGCTGCGACCTTAGGTAAAGCTGATCAGCTACACATTCTCTCGGCGGCACCGTTGCCTGTTGGATGGACGGGAAAACTTTGGGCCCTTGATCAAGGAATTCAAAAAGCGATGACGCTAGAACCCGACTATTTTTTATTAACGGACGCGGATATCGAACACGATCGCGCCAATCTTTCTCAACTAATTGCTAAAGCCGTTGAAGACGATCGCGAACTCGTTTCGTTAATGGTGCGGTTACGCTGTCAAAGCGTCTGGGAAAAACTGCTGATTCCCGCATTTGTCTTCTTTTTTGAAAAGCTTTATCCGTTTCGCTGGGTGAATGATCCGGAGAACACGATCGCGGGCGCAGCAGGTGGATGTAGTCTAATTCGGCGAGAGGCCCTGACTCGGATTGGCGGCATTCAGGCAATTCGTCAGGCATTAATTGACGATTGCGCGTTAGCAGACGCGATCAAATCAAGCGGATCTAAACGAATCTGGCTAGGATTGGCAGAGTTAACACGCAGCCTACGCCCCTACGACTCTTTAGAAACGATTTGGACAATGGTAGCGCGAACGGCATTTACTCAACTAAATTACTCGCCGCTATTGCTGATCGGAACGATGTTTGGAATGAGTCTTATCTATCTGCTTCCCCCGATCGGAGCCATTTTAGGATTGTTCACAGGACAATGGACGATCGCGGTTCCATCGTGCGTTTTTATCGTTGCCCGATGATCGCGTTTCTCTACACGTTAATGTCTTGATCTATGTGCTGATGAGCTTGGCGTATGCCCCGATCGTGCGTTTTTAGTTGCCCGATGTGGTTGACGGGTTGGCCCGCGATCGCGTTTCTCTACACGTTAATGACTCTTGACTCCGCCCGTCGCCACTGGAAGGCAAAGGTGGCGCTTGGAAAGGCAGAGTCTATGAAGGGACAAAACCCCTCTAACATAGGCCCAAATCCTCTGTTTGGATTGCCATACTGAAATGGATGTTGGGTTTTGTTGTTGAACTCAATCTTTGAGGTGACGATGCCTGCAACATGCTTTTTGTGTAGAAGACAGAGTAGGTATCGCTGGCAGGGCTTATCCTATTTGCCCATACGCTATCATGGAGGAGTTCGCAGAGAAGCATAGCGATCGGGAGTCAATATATGCAGGTAATCCTTCTAAGCCGTGAAGAAGTTGCGCGACGTGCAAGGCAATTGTACGAAGGCAGCATTCGTCAAAAAGTGGAGACGGAAGCGAACATTGGCAAGATGGTCATCATCGACATTGAGACAGGCGATTATGAAGTCGATAAAACTGGACTGCAAGCATCACGTAACCTCAGCAAGAAGCACCCAAACGCTCGACTCTTTGGTATTCGGATCGGGTATAACGTTGCTGTCTCATTTGGTGGTGTCATGGAGCGGGTTCATAAGTGATTTCTGGGATTGTGACGGATAGACACGCAACTGTTGTGATGACATTCTTGTTGTCGAATGGCTCAAGCATCCCGATCGAGTTTGTCATCGATACAGGCTTCACCGGGGAATTGTGCCTTCCTCTAGAAGCGGTTTCATTGATGGGCTTGACCTTCAGACATGACACTCCTGCGAATTTGGCAGACAACAGTGAAGTCTTGCTGCCAGTTCATGAGGCAGTTGTCCTTTGGGATGGTGAAGAGCGAGAAGTCCTAGTCATTGCGACAGGAAGGCGACCCTTACTTGGAACTGTTTTGCTAGATGAACAAGAACTTGTCATTCAGTTCACAGAAGGCGGATTAGTGACAATTGATTGATGAGTTGTAAATGCTAACCTGACGTGACGCAGAGCAGGCTAACAACGCAGTGGATCAGACGGTACAGAGTTTTCGCGCTTCGTTCTAGTTTTTTTTCCGCCGCTCACTTCAGCCGTTGGCTGGCTTCAAGTCTCGATCGAGACACTGCTTTAGGCTATCTGAGAGGCTGTGATAGACTCAGCATTAGGTAATTAGCCCATGTCGATAATGCCTGTACAAACGAAGGCTAAAGTCCTGTCTCTCCTTCAAGACTATCAACAGGATCTGCACCGTTTTGGGGTGAGTCGTTGCGGTGTTTTTGGTTCGTTTGTGCGAGATAGTGAGATTCACGATCGCAGCGATGTCGATATTTTGGTTGCTTTTGAGCCAGATCAGAAAACCTTCGACAATTTTATACACCTATCTTTTTTTCTAGAAGATCTGTTTGGCAGGGCAGTCGATCTCATTACTATCGAGTCATTAAGCCCCTACATTGGCTCCCATATTTTAGATGAGGTCGAGTATGTCTCTGTCGGAGCGTGAATGCTAATTCTCAAGCAAGAATATTCGTAGCTCACTTAATTTGCTGCTGAGGTTGGCTTACGTCTCGATCGTGCGCTTTGAGCTTTATTTGGTGAGAATTCTCGCGTTACCTTTCTTCATAAACGCTAAGATCACTAAACAGTCTTGATTTGAGTTTTTTGTGACTAAGCCACGGATTTTAGTTTGGTATCGCAACGATCTGCGATCGCATGACCATGAGCCGCTGATCAAAGCGCTGAAGACCGGAGGCGATGTCATTCCGGTTTATTGTTTTGACCCTAGACAATTTGGAGAGACTCCCCATGGGTTTCCTAAAACAGGGGCATTTCGCGCTCAGTTTTTGCTAGAGAGCGTTGCTGATCTGCGGCAATCATTGAGAGCGATCGGGAGCGATCTCATCCTGCGGCGCGGGCTGCCCGAAGCAATCATTCCCGCTCTGGCCCAAGAATTGGGAGTCACAACCGTGCGGTTTTATCGCGAAACCACCTCAGAAGAGTTGGCCGTTGAGACAGCCCTTGAGCAGGCGTTAAAAGAGATGAAAATCCCGGCGATCGCCGCTTGGGGTCACACTCTCTACCATCCCGATGATTTGCCCTTTGAGATTCAAGAGATTCCTGAACTGTTTACTCGGTTTCGCAAAGAAGTCGAAAAAGATGCCACTGTCTATCAGGCGTTTCCCGCTCCGCAGACGCTCCCATCACTGCCCGATATAGAAGTGGGCGAAATGCCTATCCTGTCTGATTTTGGGCTAGAAACTCCCGTCTGCGATCCCCGTGGGGTGATGGCGTTTAAAGGCGGAGAAACGGCAGCGATCGCCCGACTAAACGATTATTTTTGGCAACACGATCATCTAAAAGTCTATAAAGAAACCCGCAATGGAATGCTGGGGGCAGATTATTCGTCAAAATTTTCACCCTGGCTGGCGTTGGGGTGTTTGTCACCCCGCTATATCTACGAGCAAGTGCAGGCTTATGAGTCTCAGCGAGTGAAGAATGACTCGACTTATTGGCTGATTTTTGAGTTGCTGTGGCGCGATTATTTTCGGTTTATCTGTGCCAAACATGGGACGCAGATTTTTAGACGATCGGGTCTGCAAGGAGTCGCGATGCCCTGGAAAGAAGACTGGGAGCGGTTTAATCTCTGGCGCGACGGCAAAACCGGGTTTCCGCTTGTCGATGCCAATATGCGAGAACTGGCAGCCACAGGCTTTATGTCTAATCGCGGACGGCAAAATGTCGCGAGCTTTCTCACCAAAAACTTGGGCATCAATTGGCAAATGGGTGCCGAGTGGTTTGAGTCGCGGCTGATTGACTATGACGTGTGCAGCAATTGGGCAAACTGGAACTACACGGCCGGGGTGGGCAACGATGCCCGTGGGTTTCGGTTTTTTAACATCACTAAGCAAGCCAAAGACTACGATCTGCAAGGCGACTATGTAAAGCATTGGCTTCCTGAACTGGCCAATCTGCCCGCGTCTAAAGTGCATGAACCCTGGAAGCTCTTACCCGTTGAAGAGCAGCGCTTTGGGGTGAAACTAGGTGTTGATTATCCAACCCCGATCGTCGATTTGTTTAAGTCGGCGGCGGCAAACGAACAGGTTTATAACGCGGCATTCTCGATTGGCAGAACCCAACCCAAACCCCAGTCAAAGGGTAGACGTTGACGCGATCGTGCCATACCAATCTGCATAGGGCGTATTTTTGACGAGCTTGCGGTTAAAGTCGGGTGCGCCATCTGTCCACCAGACGGCACCTCGTTCACCAAGCGCGACTTTGGCAGCATTCACCTCAAGGCGGGCTTGTTTGAGAGTGGTTTGATCACTGTTTTGTAGGGCCTGTCTAACGGCTCGGCGGGCGCTCATTAGGTCGGTGACGAACCGCGATCGGGCTGCGTCACTTAACCCAGGGTTAGAGCATCGCCAAAGTCTCCCCTTGACCACAAAGTAGCGCCCGTCTGGGGTTTGAGGATAGTGCATGGCTCTCTTCTAGAGGTGAAAAAGATTCTCGCAGGTTTTTCCGGATCATATCTCTCCTTTAAGGAATAGAGGAGTGGTAGATGCACCCTGATTATTAACCCTGGCTTTACGGCTGGGGTTTTTTGTGTCTAAAGGGAGTTGAGAATTAAAGCAGAGTTGAGAGGGCGCGATCGCAGAAAATTTTCTCAAAAATCCCCGGATGTGTCCCTGGTTTGGGGAATAGAGGAGTGGTAGATGCACCCTGATTATTAACCCTGGCTTCACGGCTGGGGTTTTTTGTGTTTAAAGGGGGTTGAGAATTAAAGCAGGGGATTGAGAATTAAAGCAGAGTTGAGAGGGCACGATCGCAGAAAATTTTCTCAAAAATCCCCGGATGTGTCCCTGGTTTGGGGAATAGAGGAGTGGTAGATGCACCCTGATTATTAACCCTGGCTTTACGGCTGGGGTTTTTTGTTTTAACGCGGGTTGAGATAGCTGCTTAACGCATTGCGCCCATTGTGTTCTTCCACGACAACTCTTTGCAGAGCACGATCAGAGCACGTTCTTCGGCATCTTTAAAGAGTTTTGACTCGATCAACTCTTGCAAGACTTGGTGGGTCAGTTGCGTTGAAAAGGTGCCGCCACAGTGAAGCAGATGACTGTAATAACAAAACTGCGATCGTCGCTCTTGATTGAGATGAAACTGATGAATCTCTGCCGAAGTCATCGTAGACACAGGCGTATTCACAGGCACCACCACCCGCGGAATGCCCTGCACACCATAGGATTCGCCGTTGTGTTGATCCAGGCAGCCGACCAGCACCGTCCAGAGGAGTGTCCGAGTTTCGTTAATCAAATCTGGTGTAAAAAGCGGATCGGGTTCGCTCGACAGGCGAGGCCCCATGTTCATAAACATCGGGTTGAGCAGTTGAGAATTATAGACAATGCCGATCGCCCAGTGACGTGCCTCGGTTTCGAGCTTGACGAAGGTGCCAAACCCATAGTCATCGGCTGTAGGAGCATCGATAAAATCCATTTCGTCATCCAACTGCACCACATAATCACAGTGGGAATTTGATTTGACTACTTTACCCAATCGCATAGCGGTTCCTCTCTGACTCACTGGAATTGTACAGTGGTGAGAGTTTTTGTACTACAAAATCCGATCGTCGCTACGTCATTCATCTCTGACCAACCGCCTCGCACCCCATAACTTGTGCGGTAGAATCTAGACTTAAGCTTTTGTATCAGTCACAACAAAACGCCATGAGTAAAGGGACGCTGTTTGATAAGGTTTGGGATGCACACACCGTTGGAACGCTTCCGTCTGGTCAGACTCAGCTTTTTATCGGGCTACACCTGATTCACGAGGTCACCAGTCCGCAGGCGTTTGCGATGCTGAGAGAACGCGGACTCAGGGTGGCGTTTCCAGAACGGACGATCGCTACAGTAGATCACATCGTCCCGACTGAAGATCAGGCGCGGCCCTATGCTGACTCGCTGGCCGAAGAGATGATGCAAGCGTTAGAAAAAAACTGTCAAGAAAACGGCATCACCTTCTATAACGTCGGGTCGGGCAGTCAGGGCATTGTGCATGTGATCGCCCCCGAACAGGGGTTGACCCAGCCTGGAATGACGATCGCCTGTGGAGATAGTCACACTTCAACGCATGGGGCCTTTGGCGCGATCGCGTTTGGCATTGGCACTAGTCAGGTGCGAGATGTGCTTGCGTCGCAAACCCTATCCCTCTCAAAGCTCAAAGTTCGCAAAATCGAGGTGAATGGGGTTCTAAAACCTGGCGTTTATGCCAAAGATGTGATTTTGCATATCATTCGCAAACTGGGCGTAAAGGGCGGTGTGGGCTATGCCCATGAGTTTGCCGGAACGACCTTTGAGCAGATGAACATGGAAGAACGGATGACCGTTTGCAATATGGCGATCGAGGGTGGGGCCCGCTGTGGCTATGTGAACCCCGATCGGGTCACCTACGATTATCTACAAGGTCGTGATTTTGCCCCCAAAGGGGAAGATTGGGAAGCAGCGATCGCGTGGTGGAATAATATTCGTAGCGATGCCGATGCTATTTATGATGACGTGATCGTATTCGATGCGGCTGGCATTGCACCCACTATTACCTGGGGCATTACTCCCGGTCAAGGCATTGCGGTTGACGAATCAGTTCCCACGCAGGATGGCATCGCAGAAGATGAGAGAGCGATCGCTGAAGAAGCCTATCGCTATATGGATCTGGCTCCTGGTCAACCAATTCAGGGCACTAAAGTCGATGTCTGTTTTGTCGGCAGTTGCACCAACGGCCGAATCAGCGATTTGCGAGAAGCCGCCAAGTTTGCCAAAGGGCGACACGTTGCCAACGGGGTCAAAGCCTTTATCGTTCCTGGCTCTGAGCGGGTAAAAAAACAGGCCGAAGCCGAAGGGCTGCACGAAGTCTTTTTGACCGCAGGCTTTGAATGGCGAGAAGCCGGATGCTCAATGTGTTTGGCGATGAACCCCGATAAACTGCAAGGTCGGCAACTCAGCGCCTCTTCGTCAAATCGCAACTTTAAGGGTCGTCAAGGCTCGTCGTCAGGGCGAACTTTGCTGATGAGTCCGGCGATGGTGGTGGCAGCGGCGGTGATGGGTCAAGTGACTGACGTGCGCGACTTGATTTAAACTTTCAATCACGATCGCTAACAACCCAACAGCAGCGCGATCGTCGATCAAGCCAAGGTCAGACCAAACTAGGAGGTCATCATGGTCGCTCAAGAAGACACAAAACTCATCGGGTCAGTGGCTCGAAAGAGCGGAATTCCCGTTAAGACCATTCGCTATTATGAAGGGCTAGGGTTACTCAAAACCACAGGCAGAACCGAGGGCGGATTTAGATTGTTTAGCCCTGACGTGTTTTCTCGCCTGACCTTTATCAAACGGTCTCAAAGCCTAGGGTTAAGCCTGGCCGAGATCCAAGAGTTTTTAACGATTCACGATCAGGGTGAATTGCCCTGTGATCAGGTGCAACTCAAGCTAAAAAGCAAATTGGTGGAGGTCGATCGCCAAATTCAGCAGCTACAACATCTTAAACACGAGTTAGAAGCGCTTCTCTGTAGCTCAACGTTGCCGTCTGAAACCTCTGCGGACACCATTTGCCCGATCATTGAGCAAACAGAATAGGCCTAGCGCTGCGGTCAGAGAGCGACGAGAATGCTGGGTTTAGCGATTCCATAGCCTTGAGCATAGTCAACACCGAGGGTCGTAATGCGTTCTAAAATAGCATCGTTTTCAACAAACTCGGCGATCGTGCGAATGCCCATCACGGTGCCAATGTGCACAATGGCCGCCACGATCGCATCGTCTACAGAATTTTCAAGAATATTGCGAATAAAGACCCCATCAATTTTGAGATAATCGACCGGAAGCGATTTGAGGTAGGCAAACGATGACATCCCCGCCCCAAAATCATCAAGAGCAAAGCGACACCCCAACTGTTGCAGGTCTTGAATGAATTGGCTGGCTTTGGCCAAGTTAGAGATAGCAACCGTTTCAGTAATCTCAAAACAAATTTGTCGGGGTGAGATCGGGTAAGAAGCAAACTGTTCATGCAAAAAATCGATGAATTCGTCATCGTTAATGCTAGAGCCAGAGAGATTAACGGCATAGATACTGCGATCGCTGTTCACCACTTTGTCCCAATCTTTAAACAACCTGCGAATCACCCAGCGATCGATCAAGTGCATTAAGTTATAGCGTTCTGCTGCGGGAATAAACGCCATCGGGGGCACCAAATTGTCTTGCTCATCGCGAAGGCGGAGCAACACTTCATAATGGTCACCATTTTGCGCGGCAGCCGTGATCGAGGCAATAGGTTGAGCATAGAGACAGAAGCGATCGTTCTCTAACGCTTGAGCAATGCGGCTGACCCACTGCATCTCGCCGCGCTGCTGCCGCAACTCTTGATCATCGGCTTGAATCACATAAACCCGATTGCGCCCGCGATTTTTGGCCGTGTAGCAAGCCGCATCAGCCGCGCTCATAATCTCTGCCAACCCCTCACTGTTAAAATCAAGGCTGACTAGACCGATGCTGGCCCCGATCGTAAAAGATTGCCCTTCCCAAAAAAACCGGAACGTGTGGACAGTCTCCCGCAGTTCATTGGCAATTCGCAGGGCTTGCTCTAGAGTGCACTGACTGAGCAACACCCCAAACTCGTCGCCGCCAATGCGCGCCAGCAGATCGGTTTTGCGAATCTTTTCTTGCAGCAAGGCGGTAATTTGACGCAACAATTCATCTCCTGCCGCATGACCACAGGTATCATTTACAATCTTGAAGCGATCGAGATCGAGATAGCACAAAGCATGACTCTGGTGATCCGATCGGGCACTGCTCAAGGCTTGTTCAACCCGGCGCTCAAACTCAGCCCGATTCACCAATCCGGTTAAAACGTCGTGGGTAGCCTGCCAAGATAGCTGTCGTGAAAGGGTGCGATTTTGAGTGACATCATGAAACACCATCACTGCGCCGACAATCTCCCCTTGGCGATCGCGGATCGGGGCGGCCGAATCTTCGATCGCAATTTCCCGCCCATCTCGCGCAATCAAAACAGTATGGTTGGCTAACCCGACAATTCGCCCTTCCCTCAGCGCCTTGGCGATCGGGTTTTGCACAGGCTCTCGCGTCGTCTCGTTGACAATGTTAAACACCTCTAGCAGCGGCAACCCTTGGGCTTCTGGTTGACTCCAACCCGTCAGCGCTTCGGCAACCGGGTTAAAGTAGACAATCTTGCCCGCCGCATCGGTCGTGATCACGGCATCCCCGATCGATTGCAGCGTCACCTGAGCCAACTCTTTTTCTTGGAACAGTTCTTGCTCCATTTGTTGGCGATCAGTGATATCAACGGCAATACCACCCACATAGGTTCGCCCCGCAGCATCTTGAAAAGGGAACTTATTGACTAGCCAATAGTGATGATTACCGTCGGACATCGGAACGGTTTCTAGCACTTCTACGGGTTCTCCAGTTGCCCGCACGATGGCATCGTTTTCGCGTACCTGTCTAGCGACCTCTTCGGGGAGCCAATCAAAATCTGTCTTGCCTTTTAAATCGGACAGCTTGACATTAAACACGCGCTCAAGAGACTGATTGGCATAGACATAGCGCCCTAATTCATCCTTCATAAAGGCGACAGCCGGGCTATGGTTCATAAACGTTTGGAAGCGCGATTCACTCTCCTGTAGGGCATCTTCGGTCTGTCTGCGTTGCAGCATTGAGCCTAACTGAGTCGCGATCGCCACCAAGCTATTTAGCAACCGTGGGTCTTCATCAACGGCTGCTGATTTGAAGAAGATCAGCACTGCTAGTACTTGTTGATTCACCACAACCGGGATGCCGAATCCCGTTTTGATGCCGCTCTGAAGCGCGATCGTTTGCCGCAGAAAACACTCTTCTGCCTGATGCGAAACGTTTTTCTGCCACTCTGGTTTTTGAGCAGCCCACACGCGTCCGGGAATGCCTACCCCAAACGGAAAGCAGAATCGCTCACTCACTGCCCTAAAGGCCCGAAGCTGAACTAGCTGCTGTGTATCCTCCTCACAGTTGATGTAATAGGCAGGACTGCACTGGAGAGCATAGCTTTCAGCGCAAGGAATCCAGGCCTCTCCATAGCTCCAACCCGTTTTGCACACCCACTGCAAAACCTCGGTCAAGGCTGCATCAAAATCTCTAGACTCGCCGATTTTGAGGGCCAGCGATTGCAGCAGTTTGACCTGCGCTTCGGCTTGCCTGCGTTCTGTGATGTCAGAAAACGAGGCCACTACTGCATAGGGCAACGCCTCGCCTGCATAAAACAACGGTTGAGTGTTGATTGAGATCCACGTTAGGCGATCGTCGGGTTTAGCCACGCCCATGGTCACGTTGCGGCAAGGCTCTCCAGTGCGAAGCGTCACCATAGCCGGATGCTGGTCGCCCGGAAACAAGGAGCCGTCTTCATAAATCGTATGCCACCGCGGATCGAGAGAGGATCGCCCCATCATTTGGTCGGCAGACAAGCCCAAAATTCGCTCGGCGCTGCTATTGCTAGCACAAATGACTCCTTCTGTGTCTTGCAGGGTCACGCCCTCTGCCATCGCCGCAATCACCGATGCATAGCGCTCTTCGCTCGCCTGCAAATCGAGAAGGAGCTTTTCTTGAGCTTGAAACGCGGTCGCTAGCTCTAGGGTGTTTGCCAGAAACCCGGCCATGAGTTGTAAAGTCTGAAGGTTTTGCTCGGTGAAAGCGTGGGTCATGGCTGAAAACACTTTCAGCACCCCAAAAACGCTGCCTTCTTGCAACAAAGGCACAACCGCCATAGACCGAATTCCCATCCGACGACAGGCCGCAATATCCACTCTGGGGTCGGCTTCGGTGTCGTGGCAGTAGATCAGTTTGCTCGTCTCAACACATCGCCCTGAGAGACTCGCTGCTAGTTTGAGCCGTAGCCCGACCTGGGAAGCACCCGAACCACTGGCTGCCCGGTAGACTAGCTCATCTCCTTCTCTGATCTCGATCGCAGCCCCTTCTGCGCGAGTAAGTTGTTGGGTGCGATCGACCATCAAAGCCAGGCTCTCGTTTAGGTTTAGGCTTTTTTGAGCAATTTCTTGCTGCACCGCGATTAGGCGCGCCTGCTGGCTGAGGGTGGCTTCGAGTTGATGGCGATCGGTGACATCTTTGGTGATTAAAACGACTTCTTTGACCTCACCCTGCTGGTTTTTGATCGCGTAGGCCGACCCCTCTAGCCATCGGCATCGCCCCTCATAGCCGTTGAGAGCGGGGTCATAAAACATCATCGGCAGCGTCACGGTGTCTCCTGCAAACGCCCGTTGGAGGAAGGGCAAATGTCCCAGCGCTATGGCCTGTTTGTCTTGGAGCACGTTATAGCCGACCAACCCATCACGAGAGCAGCCCCAAACTGTCTCCCATACTTTATTGGTCTGGCGATGGGTGCCATCGGGGGCATATCGCTGCACCACAAAGGGAGCGTGGTCAAATATCTGGTGAAAGCGATAGTCTAGCTCTTGCGGTTTTAGCTCTGCCTCACGGCGCATCCGTTTGCGTTGCTCTGATAGCCAGGCAGCTTGCCACAGGAGCGCGCAGAGCAAGATAGACATCACCCCAAAGGCCCCGCTTAGACCTCCAACCTCAGCCGCTAAGACTACCAGGATGCTGGACAATAGACCGCTTTGAGTGAGCGAACTAGCCAGTCCCAAATTTAACTTCCAAACGTGGATGAGTTTCAGCAATGTCAGTTTCGGGGGAGTTTACATGAACTTAATAGTCCTGTGTGGTAGTCTACCCAGAGAAGCGTAGAAACACGGAGTTAGGTTTTTTTGTCAACCGTAGATTAGCGATGCTTGGGCACGATCGAGACTCTCGTTTATGACATTGACTCGGCGATCGACGACCCTAACAAAGTTGTGTAAAACCCTTGTGAGGAGGCAGGTTTAGACCGCTTATCTGAGTCTACTGACTCAGGTGATCGCAAAATTTGCGAGGAGACAGAGTTCCGTAGCTTTGCTGTGGTAGGAAAAAGAGTAGGGTGACAGAACCTTTATGCAACTATTACAGATCAGGACAACTGATCATAGATTTAAGGCAATTTAAGTCCGATCGCTGACGGGCATAAAAATGGGCACAGCAATGCTATGCCCTGACGTTAATCGTGATGAGGGGCTATTTTGCAGCGCTTTCGGCTTCAGCTTGCGCTTCTTTGAGGGCTTCTAACTTATCTGACTCTTTGGGGTTATAAATTGCACCCTTTTGTCTGACGTTGAGATCAACCGTTTCTTTGATGTTTTCTCCCAGCTTTTTGAGGTTCTTTAACCCCGTTTGACCGATCGGACGATCGGGGCTATCGCCCAAGTCTTCAGCATCTTGCTGAATTTTTTGAATGATAGCTTTATCGGAACTGGTTTGATCAGTGAGAGAGGCGGCCTGTGCCGATCGTAGTCCTAATCCAAATGCAGGAACTGATAGAACCATCACCACGGCTAAAGCCAGCGTCACGATCGCCCGAAATCCACCTGTGCGGAACCATTGCTTAATCTGACTCATTCTAAATCTCCTAGAAATCAATGCAGGTCACTAATCAAATAAAACGCGAACGTTAATCAGTCCGCAAATCTCAAAAAACGCCAATCCGACAAGATCACAACAGCCGCGTGTAAGCTGAGAGTTAGTTCTGTCAGCGATCGACATTATTGACTATCAAGTTTGTTGATGTTCCAAAATGGTAGTTTAGATAAACCTTTTTTTCTTATTCCAAAAGTCAGAAAACCTAGTCTCCATCTGGAATAGAGTCGAGTCTTGACTGATCTAACCAGAGAACGATGTTTATAACAAATCTCTAGGAGAAGAGAGGGCGCTAATTAAGGCTGGAGCGATCGCGTCTTGGGCAATACATTGTCCTTGGCGATCAAACAAAAATGTTCCCACTTTGAGCGAGGCATCGGCATATTTTTTGACATACTGCACCGCTTTTTGGCTGACTAACGCTGCCAGATAAGAAAACACCGGATCAGTCAATCCCAATCTGCTGAGTTGCTGATGAGCCTCATCGGCTGTCTTGGCATTGAGCACGGCTTGCGCCGCCGCCAAACTGCCCCCCGATCGTAAGACAGCCGCACTGATAATTTCTAGCTTTGCATCGGCTAGATGACTAGATGTGTTGAAGATTCCGCCTGCTAGCTTGATCAGTTTGCCTTGATAGCCCAACAGCAAGACCGATTGCGCTTGACCTAACCCCGCTTCGACCAGCAGCGCACCGAGCCAGTTTCCGGTGGGCACGATCGCCCGATCGGGAATGTTTAACCGTTGGGCAACCTGCTGACCATTGCTGCCAATGCAAAACACTAAATTAGGCGACTCACTCACTTTTTGCTGCAAGATCACCCGAAAGTTTTCAAGATGATCGGCGGCTGATAGCGGTTTAGAAATGCCACTAGTTCCCAACAGCGATAAGCCTTCTAAAACGCCGAATGCCTCGTTAGACGTGCGTTGCGCTAACTGCCGACCTTCGGGCAAAATAATTCGCACGGTGAGGGTGCGATCGTCTGGAATCAACGGCAGCAGGTTGGCATCAAATAATTGCCGCGCATAGCGATAAATGGCCGCTTCGCCTGTGAGAGTGCGTCCGAGTCCTTCACCCGCTTCTAACACGAGGGGGTGAGACTGTCGCGGTGACCCTTTTACCCAGGCCCAAATCGGCGTGTTGCGAGTCAGATCAAGATTGTCGCCTGGCTCACTCAGGGTGACGGCTAGAGCGCTCGTTTCGTCTAGCACAGCCGCTTGTTGAATGGGAATGTCAGCCGTTCCGGGCAAAAGATCGAGGGCGATCGAGAGTGGGCGATCGCTCCGATTAAGCAGACACAACCATGCAGCCTTGGCAGATGCGACGGCAAAAACGGGTAGAGTGTAGCCAGTCTGAGCCATTCCGATCGGGTACTTTATACCTCAATAGCATACCTCAGACCAGACCCTGTGCTATGAATCTAAACTGCTGCCATAACCCGACAACAAAGCCGACAAAAAAGAGTGATCAACCCTGCCGAGTTGGAATGGTGACGATAAAGGTGGCTCCCTGCCCTAAGGCAGAAACACAGTGCAATGTGCCTTTGTGTTTCTCAGTCACCACCTGATAGCTGATAGAAAGCCCCATCCCCGTGCCTTTGCCCACAGGCTTTGTGGTGAAGAAAGGATCAAACAATCGCTGCTTGACCGAATCGGGAACACCTACCCCATTGTCTGAGATTTGAATAGCAATCTGTTGATCATCTAACAAAGCGGTGTGAATCGTGATCGTCGGAGTCAGAGCAGGTTTTCCGGGCGCTCGCCTCATTTTTTCGCTGGCTAATGACTCGTCTAACGCATCAATCGCGTTGCTCAAGAGATTCATAAACACTTGGTTGAGTTGCCCGGCATAGCACTCGATCAGCGGCAACTCTCCAAAGGCTCTGACGATCTCAATATTAGGAGTGTTGACCCGATCTCTGAGCCGATGTTGCAAAATCATCAGCGTGCTCTCAATACCTTCGTGAATATCGACTTCTTTAATAGCTGCTTCGTCCATGCGCGAAAAGTTTCGCAGCGATGCCACAATTTTTTGAATGCGGTCTGCCCCAACTTTCATAGAGGTCAACAGTTTCTGTAAATCTTCAGTTAAAAATTCTAGATCGATCGCTTCTATAGCGCGCTGAATATCTGCATGGGGCGTGGAATAATGCTGCTGGTAGAGGTTTAAAAGCATTAACAAATCTTGGAGATAGTTATCGGCATGGTTGAGATTGCCATAGATAAAATTGACTGGATTGTTGATTTCATGGGCAACCCCGGCCACTAATTGACCCAGACCCGACATCTTTTCTGACTGCACCATTTGCATCTGTGTGTGCTGAAGTTCTTGCAGCGTTTGCTCTAACTCTGCGGTTCGCTGGTTCAATTGAGTTTCGGCGTGTTTGCGATCGGTGATGTTTTGATAGACTCCCAGCAGACCCATAACCTTGCCATCTGCGTCATGGAGGGGCAGTTTGCTGGTCTCTAGCCAGACGGGGATGCCATTGACTTGAATCTGGGATTCCACAACATTGAGTTCGGGCGTGTTTGAGTTCATCACTCGGCGATCGCACTCACGAAAACAATCTGCTGTTTCGGGTGTCCAGGCAAGATCGTGGTCTGACTTGCCAACAATGTTGATCGGTAAACCAACCCCTGCAACCTCAGCAAACGAAGAATTACAGCCCTGATAGACTCGGTTTAGATCTTTCCAAAACACTCTGTGAGGAATAGTATCTAACACCAGTTGCAACAATTGCTGCGACTCTTGCAACTGGCATTCTGCTTGCACACGGGCCGTCACGTCTATCTTCAGTCCATCCCATAAAATTGAGCCATCGGGTTGCTGTTCGGGTCGGGCGAAAGATTGTATCCATTTCATCGTCCCAGACGGCGTGATATAGCGAGAGAGGTGTTCAAACGGCATGAGCGTCTGAGCAGACTGTGCTGCTACTCGTTCGATGCCGGGACGATCGTCGGGGTGTTCCATCGCTCGAAAATCTTGTGTGCCCGTCATGAAGTCTTCGGGTGAGACCTCAAGCAACGTCAGACTCGCCGGACTCATGTAAGGCGTTGAGGCAGACCCATCGGGAGTCAACCGAAACTGATAGACAATGCCCGGAAGGTTTTCCGTCATTCTTTGAAATCGAGCACTAATCGTGCTGAGGGCTGACAGCGACTGTTGTGATTCTTGATAGAGACGGGCATTTTCAAGAGAAATGGCGGCTTGGGCACACAGCAAGTTGAGGAGTTTAACCCGATCGCTACTAAAGGCTCCCAAGGTGAGATTGTTTTCTAAATACAAAATGCCCAACAGGTTGCCCTGATGCACAATCGGTGTACACAGCACACTTTTGGGCTGCTGCCGCAGAATATAGGGGTCAGCCATCAGCCCCTCATGTTGGGCGGTGTTGGCAATGACAACAGGTTTGAGACTGTGTTTAACGGTGTTGATCAGGGAGATCGGCACCGTCTGGCTCTCTGCTAAAGGCAACGCTTGCAGCACCACTGACGGCTGATCAATCGCTGCTGTTGCTTCAACAAACAATTGATCTGCTTTGAGCAACAGCAGGGTACAGGCATCGGCTCCTGCATTTTCTAGCACGATCGCCAACCAAGTAGACAACAGCGTTTCTAACTCGATCTCGCTCGAAAGAGACTGAGAGGCTTTGAGAATTGTTTCTAAATCCAGCGCGGCCAAGACTCGGCTAGAGGTCGATAACAAGTGGTTGGAATGAGAAGAAACCCAACCGGACGTGATCGGGGCCTTGGCGCTGAGAGACGGCTTTTCGGGTTGTAGAATAGCGGTCAAAAGCTGCGAGTATTGCTGTTCTAGGTCTTTGACTTTGGCTTTGGCTCCCCAACGAGCATAGTCATAGTAGGCATCGATCAAATAATCTTGTGCGAGGCGCTCTTTGCCCCAGTCTAGATAGAAGCGGGCCGCGAGTTCGTTAGCTAGCGCTGCTTCGTTGAGGTAGTTGTGTTGTTTGGCTAGCGCGATCGCCTGATCATACCGATCGATTGCCTCCGCTTTTTGTCCTAAAATCCGGCACTGTTCTGCTTCGACTAACAGAACCTTGTGCTGATAGTTCGTCGGGGCATAGTGCGCCCATTTCTTCAGCTTTTTCTGGTTTGTTTGAAGACACTTGAGAATCTGTTTGCGTTCCGAAGAGGTGGCCGTCTCATAAAGAGCCAATCGAGCCAGAGAATCGTAAAAATAGTGTAGAACGGTGGGCAGCGAAGAAATGCAGTTATCAAAATAAGGTCTAGCCAGGTTTGACTTCTCAACAGATTCGGCATATTGCCCGAACAAATAGTGAAGATGCTGTTGACAAACATAGCTAAAAAATAACCCTGTCCGATCGTTGGCTAGCACCTGAGCCGGAATCTCTTGAGCAACCTGATAGCTCTCGCCAGACAGGCAGCCTGGGTCGCTAGACTCACCCAAAAGATTTAAGGTAGCTTGATGGTAAATCTGAAGGTAGAGCGAGGCATTTTTTTGGTTGAAGGGCGCGATCGTGGTGATGAAAGATCGCATGGCCGCTTCCGATTCCGTCAAGGGTTGCCCCGTCCAATAGCGATTATAAGAATCTACTAAAGCTGACCAGGCAGCATATTCTACATCTCCTGAGTCTAAACCGCTCTGGTAGGCAGTTAACAGGGCGGGCATGGTGTCTGCGACGCGATCGCGCCAATGACTGATAAAGGTATGCGTCGTAAATAGCGTTTTGGCTCTTAGATCTGTGCTGTTAAGCCGCTCTAACAATTGCAGCGCCAGTTGCCCAAACTGGTAGCCTGTTTCGATATCGACCACGATGCCGCAGAGAATCAGTCCATACCAAGCATAGGCAAACGACGATAGGGCAGTGTTGCCATAGCGAACGGATAAATTAATCCGCTCAAACACTAACAGTGGCATCAACTGCGGAGCACAAATATAGGCCGCAGAAGCCGCGCTCGACAGAATTCGCATCGCGGCTAAGGCGTTGGCATCGGTCATTGTGGGGAGATTGATCAACTGGCCCGGTTTTTTGTTGCCGAGCACTAACTTGGTTTTAGCTAGACCCAACAATACTTGAAGCTGAGTCGGGGTTTTGGGCAACCGAATGTCAAACTGTTGAAGCACCTCAAGGGCAACATCAATAGCAGACTGGGGTTGACTTTGAGCTAGATAAGCAAGAATCTGAATTTCATAAGCACTGACTTGATCGAGCAGTTGAGTTGTCTCCTGCAAAATCGCCGCTACTAACTGTTCCATTCGCTCAAACTGGCTGCACAAATAGGCGGCTTCGGCTGCTAAATTGTGCAGGGCTAACGTTAGAGTGGGGTGTTCTTGCCAGCTATCGGCGGGTAAGCTGTGAATGCCGAGATTGACAAACATTAGTGCCGACTCAAAAGCAGCAGACGCTTTGGCAGTTCTCCCCGCTTGCAGGTTCAGCGCGGCTAATTCATAGTGGGCTGCGCGATCGCAGATCAGCCCCCGCGCCAAGTTGAAATGACCGACAATCTCAAAAATTCGTTCTTGACGTTGAATTTCACTGCTTTCTTGCCGCAGCAAGTGCCCTATTTTTAGGTGGGTGGCTTGTTTTTGGTCATCTGGAATCAGAGAATAGGCGGCTTGCTGAACCCGATCGTGCAAAAATCGGTAGGTGACAGAAAAGTTATCTACTGAATTGGGCCACAAATCATCGATCTCTAATGAGTTGCTAAAAAACTTATAAACGGTGCTTTGGGGAATTACTAAGCCTTCTTGCAGAGCCTTCCAGAGGTTTGCAGCGATTTCGGCTTCTGGCTGCTGGGCCACGATCGCCAGCGTGCTCAAGTCAAACTGATTGCCCATGCAGGCGGCTAGTTTGAGAACAGCTTGCGTCAGAGTCGGCAGCTTTTGCAACTGCGTTGCCATAAAGGTCACCACATCATCGGTGAGGGTGAGCGCTCTGACTTGAACAATCTCACACTCCCAATAGTTCTCGTTGCTATTAAACGTGAGCAGGCGATCGTCATATAACGCCTTGAGAAACTGAGTCGTGAAAAACGGATTGCCGCCAGTTTTTTCCACAATCAACGTGGTTAGAGGCAGCGCCAGCGTTAACGAACAGCTTAAGGTATCTGCTACTAACTGATTGACAGACCCTAGGGGCAGCGGCGCAAGCGTTAGGGTGGTGACTGTTGCCCCTGACTGCTGCATCTCAGCTAGACTCAACATCAGCGGGTGTGCCCCGGTGACTTCGTTATCTCGATAGGCTCCGATGAACAAGAGATAACGGGTGGCTGTCTCACTCATCAGCGATCGCATCAGGTTAAGTGAGGCGGCATCTGCCCACTGCAAGTCATCAATAAAAATCACCAACGGGTGAGCAGGGGTGGTAAACACTTGAATGAACTGCTGGAACAGGCGATCGAAGCGGTTTTGAGCCGCACTCCCAGACAACTCAGGGGCAGGGGGCTGCAACCCGATAACGCATTCTAGTTCAGGAATCACCTCTATGATCACTTGAGCATTTTCGCCTAATGCTGCCAGGATGCTGGTTTTCCACTGCTCTAACTGCGCGTCAGATTCGCTCAACAGTTGCCCTACTAGATCTCGAAAAGCCTGCACAAACGCCGACAGAGGGATATTGCGCTGAAACTGATCAAACTTGCCTTTGATGAAATAACCACGCTGGCGCACGGTGGCGTGACCTGTGCCTTTGGCCAGGGGTTTGTGGACTTCGTTGACAACAGCCGTTTTGCCAACCCCCGAAAAGCCTGCCACCAGCAAGACTTCGGTGTTGCCCTGACTGACGCGCTCAAAGGCATCTAACAGCCGCTGCACCTCTGACTCACGCCCGTAGAGCACTTCGGGGATAAGGAAGCGATCGCAGATATCCCGTTGCCCAATGTCAAAGAATTCTATCGTGCCTGTTTGCTGCCATTGTTCCCCGCAGCGTGTCAGGTCGTGCTTGAGTCCAAAGGTAGTTTGGTAGCGGTCTTCAGCATTTTTTGCCATTAGCTTGTTGACAATGGCAGACAGCGCAGAGGCAATCTCAGGGTTAATCTGGTCAACAGCGACAGGATGCTGGGCAATGTGACAGTGGATTAGCTCTAGGGGATCGCTGCTCAAAAAGGGGAGTTGCCCCGTTAACAGTTCGTAGAAGGTCACCCCTAGTGAATAAAAGTCGCTGCGGTAGTCAATGCCCCGATTCATGCGCCCGGTCTGCTCAGGAGACAGATAAGCCAGAGTTCCTTCTAAAACGGTTGGACTTTGGATCTCTGGGGTTTCTTTAGGCAACAACGAGGCAATGCTAAAGTCAATGAGTTTAATTTGCTTAGTTGCTGAGTGGATCAGAATGTTGTCAGGTTTGATATCTTTGTGAATCACTCGCTGCTGATAGAGCTCGTGGAGAATGTCGCACAGTTGCAGCGCGATCGCCAAAAAATCAGCCAGGGGCAGCCCGCGAGAATTGCTATTGTTTGTCTGCTCTCTGACATAAGTGGAGAGCGAAACTCCGCCAAAGTCATTCATCACTAGGGCATAACCACTGCCACAGGGTTCTAGGCTACAGGGTTTGACAATCCCCGGACTGTCTAGATTTTTGGCAATGGTGTATTGATTGCGAAACTGCACCAGTTCATTAAAGCTGGGGCATTCATTTCTTAAGCGTTTGATGACCACAGGTTGTTGGTCTACTTCACGAACTGCCCGGTGAACGAGTGTGCGAGAGCCTGCATAGAGTTGATCAGTGATTTGGTAGCCGAGAGGGGCGATCGGGCTGCACGTAGGCATAAAACCACACAACCTGTGTAACAAATTAAGTTTCCCTGCTAGAGTGCCCCTTAGGGAATTGGGGCTAACAGCAGAAAAATTAGCCCTAGCGATGAAGAGCTAATGCAGAAATTTGAGCAAGAAACGAGTTGCCTAAACCGTTTCAGAGGGTTAAACGTTAAACTTGGTCAGCTTTTCAGTCCACTTCAGTGTATTTTAGTCAATAGCCTAAATGTTTAGGTCAAACAGAGAGAGCCGAAGTGAACAAGCCATTCAACCCTTCTCACTCAAAGACAGATCTACCGAAAGGAGAAACCAGTCATGCGATCGTCAACAATTCCATCTAGTTCGAGCTTAACCACGATTAACGGTGAACCTGCGATCGCGATCGCGTCTATGCCAGAAAGCTGGCAGCGCATTCGAGAAGGAACCTGGATGACAGAGCCGCGTGTATATACGGCACTGGCGCAGGTCTTCTTAGCAAAAAATCAACAGGGACACATTCTGTTCGCAGAACGCCCAGACACTGCCCATCTCAAAGAAGCTTACCGCGAAGGAAGCAGCCTATTAGCGTGGGAAGCTGTGGCTCACTATGGGGAAGCCTTTTTGCCAGAGAACTATCCAGATTTGCAGCAGATTCGGAGTGAGTTGCCCGCCAGTGACCAGCAAGAAGAGCGGATTGCTCTCATCAACATTGTTAGCGATTTGTTTGACGAACTTGGGTATGATGTCCCGGCTACTTTTTACTGGACATTTCTAAACCCGTTGCAGCGTCAAGATTTGTTTGAAGTGCGATCGTTTCGCTTTAGTGAACAAGATCTAGGGGTCGCCCGCAAGTTTGATGCCATTTTGCACGGCGGCTATGTGTCCCCATTTCGGCGGTTGATTGACAGTATATCGAGTCGCTATGGTTACTTTCTAGAGCATGAGTGTGGGTGTGAAAACCATTTGGCAAAGCTCAAGTCTTGTGATTCAGCTTTTGAATACACCATTCCAGAGGCGATGCGACAGAAAACGCTGCGGGCTTTTTTCTGGAGTGTGATGGAGGAATATATGCTGTTTGAGTTGCGATCGGCAACGCGGCTCGTCTATGCCGATAACTTGACGCTCTAGCTGATTAAAGAATGCTTTCTGTTGCAATATTTTTTGCTGTGCAGATCAGATAATTACAGGATTTACATCTCCAACGTCTTTATAGATCTGCCAGCGATCGCCGTTACGATGCAGCAGCGACCCTCGATCAGTGACACAAATTGCAACAGAAGCATTCTCACTAGGGCCTCTAAACACAGTCGCACTGTCTTGAATGCGTCCTTTTAACCCATACTGGCTACAGGTCACTCTTTCTTCGATAAAAATGAAAGACTTGCCGATCGTTCGACACTCAATTTGAATAGCTAGAAGACTGGTTTTGATTGCTGTCAAAGCCTCTTCGCGAGACAGATTTTTAGCAGCCTGGAGTGCGGCATGAATCTTTTGCCCCAACTCTTGTCTGACTCGCTCTCGCGAAGGTTGGACAGGCACTATTGTTGCAGTGTTTTGCTCGTTTCGTTCAGACAACACCGTCATAACTCACCACCTTTGAGAAACAAAAATCAAAGTGGTGATGCCCCTGATTAATTAGGCTTAATGAGGCATTGCACAATGAACAGTGCAGATTAAATACATGGCGACCCCTAAGACAGGAGCCAGCGCCAAAGACTGTAGCGATCGAGAACGCAGTTTAGCCATATCAATCTCTTGGTAAGGAGAAAATTAGGTGATTAGGGACGAACAGTGACCGGAAACTTCAACTCAAAGGGGTCAAAACTGCCATCTTTTGATTTGCCAGACAACACGACCCAATAAGCGCCAGCCTTCGGAAACGTAATGGTGGTCTGAATTCCCTGATGCCCTGTTTGGTGTCCTTCCATGGCTATGGTTGAAAGCGGTAGGCGCTCGGCGCTCCATGATGACTTTGCCTTGCTAGTTGCTTTCTTGCCAGAGTCGTAAGCAACTACTCGACAATCGCAGTTTGCAGGAGCGATCACTGCTCCGCCGCGCTGTGTCAACATAAACCAGGTTGTTGTGGCTTTTCCGGCCGCAGGCGAATCATTTGGCTCAAGATGAATCATGGCTCCGACGTTCTTAGAAGCAGTCATCTTGTGTTGATGAGCATTTAACGGCAACACTGAGATCAATGGTGAAAGCGCCGCCCCGATCAGGGTTGTGGTGAAAATCTGTGAAATTTTATGCATGGTAAACTCCCGCTCAAGCGGTTGGAATAAGACAGTCAAGACGTGTAGTCATAGTACGGGTCAGCAACCAGTCAATGATTGACAGGGTGTTGAATCCATAACTCTAAATTTTTACGGTGCCACTATCCACAAAAACAGGAATGCCAGGTTTTATGTCTGGGTAAGCAGCAATGCCATAAACATACTGTCCTGCTGGCAACAACTTCTGCGGTTTAAGCACAACAGTCAAAGTCGTTTTGGCAGCAACTGGTGAATTTAACTCTATCCAGACAGTTCCCGTTTCATCGATCCATGTGTCTTTGACCCCGATCGCTTGCCCCATTGTTGAGGTGCCAACAAATGCACGAGTGCCTTTTAAGTCGAGAGGAACAGGGACGATCGTGTGATCTCGATCGGGCTTAGTGAACGAAAAAGACAGTTTTGCGAAGTGGCTGCCCGTCTGAGGTAGCGTCATTGTGAAGGAGTAGGCATCTTCGCTAGCAGTTGCCCGATTGGAATTGAGAGCCTCAGCACTCATCTCATATCCATTCAGGGTCGTGACTTGGGACATAGAGGAGCTATCGTCATTTGAAGTATTATACTGAGCAGTGGCGGTTGAGGTGCCCAGCAGCAGGCTGGCGATCGCTAGCGTCAAAATATCCTGAATCTGGCTCATAGTGACCTCCACGAAAAATGAGTTCTGATATCAACTGAGATCTTGCACTCTTCTTGAGAAATCCTCAGCCCTCCGAATTTGAAGGGCTGAGAGATTATTAGTTCTCCTAGAGATCAGGGGTGCAAGAGGTCAGTTATTTTAGACAAACTGCACAACATTTTTGTTGAAGTTGACGCGGTTTTCTCCGGTGGGGAATCCGGCTCTACCATCCTTATCGAGATCAATGTTGGTGTGAACGTTGGCATAGAGATCGCCTGCCAAGAAAGCAGCTTGCTCAGTTGGAGTTAGGTTAAACTGACCCGAAATCGTGCCCGACTTGGCATCAGTTGGAGTGTTAGTTAAGAAGCGAACAACTGTTGCATCAGCAAAGTTGCCGCGACTATCTTCAGAGGGGCTGAAGTGCAAGTGAGTGCCAGACAGCAGGTTGCCCTCAACATCTTTGGGAACTTTCAAGAAGTTGTTTACCAACGACACAGGATCTGAGCCGTTGAGGATCTTAGCGTTAGGATCAATGGTGGTTTCGCCTTGGCTAAACAGAGGCGCAGCATCAAAGTTTTTGTAGGTGCCATTAATGCGGAGAACTCCGTCTTTTAGCTCAGTCTTGAGTTCTGTGACTCCAGGGCTGTCATTAGGAAAAGGAAACTCGGTCGGGCCGGTGCCCTTAGCAATCCCCGTCTTAAAGCCGTCATTGCCCACGTAGAGGAAGTCATCACCGCTGCCCCCGATTAAGCGATCGTGCCCCTGGGTGCCTGTGAGTTTGCCATCTCCTCGCTGAGTTTTAAAGCCTAACTCTTTGAGGTCTCCCAAGCTGCTGTTTGCCTCACGGCTGTTGAGAGCAAAGTTCTTTTCAGACAGATCAGATGCTTTCACAAACGGCAACGATGCAAGAATGTGCTCTGTTTTTTTGTCAATGATCAGGGTATTGTTGACCGAATCAAGAGGTTGGTCTAGTCCTCCCTTACCGGGGTTTTTGCCTTGAGCAATGATGATGTTTTTGGCGTTCAGTCCCGATAGCACAAAGCGATCGCTGGCAGCATCAAAGTCAAGCACTCGGTTGGTCGTTTCGGGCCCTAGAATGATCGTGTCTTTGCCCGTGCCCGTGGTGATCGTGTTAAAGCCGCGCCCGGTGCCGCGAATAATGTCACTGTCACCCGACCCAATCACGACGTTGTTGCCACCTCTGGGGTTCAAGTAGTCGCCCTTAGCGCCAAGGTTATCTTTGAAGGAATCTTCACGCACCAGTTTGCTCACATCAAGCCCTCTAGCAGAGGCAACTTGACTTAGCTCGACGTGAAACTGAAAAGTGCCAACAACAGGCGCGTGATCGTGGTCATCTAGGTTAGCCGGAAGAGTTTCGCGCTCGTCGGCTGCGAGTGAGTTGTTGAGCGATCGTTCTAACGTTGCATCTTGCACCAGAGAGCCTTTTGATTGGCTAGTCGAAAGGTTAGAGTTTGCAGTGCCAAGAGTCGGATCTGCAATTCCAGTCGAGTTTTGCTTTTCTAACAGAGCTTTGTTGTCTAAGGCTTCCATAGTGGCTCCTAACGGTTAAGAAAAAGGACAGTCTGCAAAGATTAAACTGCTGACATCAAGGCTGATGTAGAGTTTTATCAGTCAATTTTTGGCAGGTAGAAATCAGTTTTAACAACGATAGATAGATTAGCTCTGATAGCAGGTGTTGCCATAATTTACAAAAGGTTTACTTCGTAAATTAGAGGCTGATTGAACAGTAGTGATTATGCACATCTGATTCCTGCTAAGGTTTCAGAATTAATCTATGCTCTGATTTCACCCTGAAGCGGTGATCATGGACTTAAGAAACAATAGTCTCAATCTTGCACAAGCCAAGAAAATCACCCAGAAATCTGTGGAGTCTATGCTTAGAAGGTTCTAAGGGCGATCATGTCGCTAAGATCTCTGCGGTAGATGCAGGTGAGTGAAAAGAGTTAAAACGCTTGGGCAGAGTGGAGATTTGAGTTCTTCTGAGTCCCATCGTCGCCCTGCAACTACTATAACAAACTTCGAGCGAATGGCAACCCCTTTTTGAATTAAATTGCATTAATTAGAACCAAATTATTACTAGTTCCAATTAATTCGGCTAGCGAACAGATTTAATGCCATCAAAGGCCTTGGTGATTTCTTCGGTGACATAACTAATAGGCGCACGTTGACGAACTTTGATCAAAGTCGTGATGGTCATGCCCGGTGTGAGGGAAAATCGCTGCGATCGCCGCTCAAGAAACTGGCGATCGAGCCGCACTTCGATGGGGAAAACGGTCGATCGCGGGGACTGCTGACTCACCGGAACCGCTTCGCTGCCTACTTTTGAGATTACCCCTTTGACAGAGCCAAACTCAGTGAAGGGATAAGCATCAATGCGAACATCAACAGGCATCCCCACCCGAACATTGGCGATATCAGCATTGGCTACCTGCACCCGTGCTGTCAACGACTCATTAGGCACCACTTGCAGCAGCGTCTGACCGGGCTGAGTGACGGCACCCGGCAGTTTTGACCCCAGTTCAAACACCACTCCATCGGTGGGAGCGCGCAACCCCTGATTTTTGAGATCAAGCCGACTTTGATTCAACTGCGAGTCTACTTCAATCATCTGGCGCTGATTGTCTTTAATAATGGAGTCAAATTTGGCATCTAATTCTGCCAACTGTTTTTGCAAATCCTGTTGGGTTTCATTTAGCAGTTTGCTGTCTTCAACTCTGGTTTGCAGTTGCCCGATTTCTACCTGCTCTTTTTGCAGCCGATTCTGGATCAGTTGTTTTTGCAGATCGCCAACTCCGACTTCACGCTGCAACAAGGTGACACGAGGAATCGCACCTTGCTGGACTAATGGGCGCAAATTTGCCAGCAGTTCTTGCTCTCGCTGTAGCTGAAACTGAGTTTGAGTAATCTGGGCATCAGAGTCAGCTATTTTGGTTAGCAACGTGGACTTTTGTAGCTGACTGAGCGATTGACGATCGCGCAATTGCTGTTGAAAGAGGTTATATCGTCGAAGCTGATCGGGCGCAAGACTGCTGGGGTTTCCGGTGAGTTGAGCCACCAACAGCAAGCGCGTCTGCACCTGGCTCGTCAGTTCGGGTGAGATCTCAAGATTGCTCTTTCCCGCCGTTGGCAATGATTTTCCCTGTTGGGCAACTCGCAGCACCGCTATTTCTTTCACCAGTCTCTGACGTTGAAGCAACAACTCTTGCAGTCGATTGAGTAGTGATGTCCGATCGAACTGCATCAACAGTTGCCCTTGTTTCACTGATTCACCTTCGCGCACTAGCACCGCCGTCACGACTCCGCCTGCTCTCGCCTGCACCACTTGAGACTGGGACTGTGGCTCTAATTTACCACTGGCGTTGACGACCACATCTACTCGCGCCAACACTGACCAGCCAACCCCAACCGTGACTCCTAGCAGAATCACTTGCGTCAGTCGCTTTGTCCAGTTGCCAGCGGCGGGTAGCCCTGTTGCTTTAGTTTCCAGATCTTGTTCGACCTGATCTTGCATGGTTCGGTAACGGGTTTTCAGTGCTCCTAAAGGTGCAAACAATCGAGGACGACGCATAGATTTTCTCCAGACAAGCAATAGGTGATTTCTGTAAACAATCCTTTGGCTGCTTAGGGCTGCCGTGATTGTTGAGCATAGAGGCAGTAATAAAGTTGACGACGTGCCATCAAATCTTGATGGGTTCCTTGCTCGGCAATGATGCCAGACTGCATAAAGAGAATCCAATCTGAGCGGGCGATCGTATTCAGTCGATGGGTGATAAAAAAGCAGGTGCGACCCTGAAATCGCTGCATCAAATTGGTGCAAACTCGGCGCTCAGTCTCATAATCCAAGGCGCTTGTGGCCTCATCAAAAATCAGCAGTCGGGGGTTGCGAAGCACGACGCGAGCGATCGCGATTCGCTGTCGCTGACCGCCTGAGAGAGCCGCGCCGCGTTCGCCAATTTGCGTCGCATAGCCATCGGGCAACTGCATGATAAACTCGTGAGCATCAGCGACCCGTGCCGCTTCCATCACCACCTCATCGGGCAAATTTTCAAACAGGGCAATGTTGTCTCGAATCGTGCCTTGAAATAAGACGGCATCTTGAGAGACCACACCCACCTGCGATCGCAGAGAGTGCAAATCAACTTTGCAAACATCATAATCATCAATGGTAATGCTGCCGCTCTGAGGTAAATATAAACGCGGCAACAGTTTCATTAACGTGCTTTTTCCAGAGCCGCTCTGACCCACGATGCCGACAAAGGTGCCGGGCGCAATGTCTAACTGAATCTCTGATAATTGCAGTTGCCCTGGGTTAAACCCAAAACAAACCTCGTGATATTGAACTCGCCCCACGATCGGGGGAATTTGCAGTTTTTGTTCTTGAGATAACTCTTCTTCGGCAGGCGAGTCTACAATGTCGGCGAGCAGTTCCATCGACAGTGAGGTTTCTTGAAATCGCTGCCAGAGCCGCGCCAAGCGCAAAAGTGGGCCCGTCACATACCCCGTCAAAATGCGAAAGGCGATCAGTCCACCCAGAGTTAATTCACCCTTCAGCACCAGTTCGGCACCGACCCACAGCACCAACAAACTGCTGACTGTGTTGAGAAAATTACTATAGGAATAAAAGACTGTGTTGATGTTTGAGGTTGTGAAGCCACTGGTCAGATATTGCACATAGCGATCGCGCCAGGTTGCTTCGACTAAAGACTCCATGTGCTGAGATTTAACCGACGCAATGCCGCTTAAAACTTCGACCATATAGGACTGCACTTTTGCCCCCTGATCGGCTTTAACCCGAATCAGTTTTTGCTGAATTTTAGACATCAGCAGGGTCGAAATAATTACAATAGGAACTGTCGCCAGAACGCACAGCGTTAAACGAGTGCTATAAAGAAGCATTACGCCAATATAAAATATCGAAAACACGACATCCATCACTGTAGTGATTGCCGTCTCTGTCATAAATTGACGAATGTTTTCTAATTCTAATAACCGCGAAGCTAGCTCTCCGACTGGACGCTGTTCAAAAAACTTTAGGGGCAAATGCAGCAGATGTCGCACAATTTCAACGCCTAGATGCAGATCCATGCGGTTGGTGGTGCTGGTCAACATTTGCGTCCGCAGAATAGTCAACACCCCTTCTAGAAGTGCAAACACAATCATCAACGTTCCAAACGTTGACATCGCGCCTACATTGGCCCCGATAATCACGTTATCGACTACCTGCTGCACTAATAAGGGATTGCCCAAACTCAACAGTTGAATGACGATCGAAGCCAGCAGAACCTGCACCAAAATATCGCGCTGTTTGATCACCATAGGCACAAACCGCTGGAACCCAAACCGCTTGGTCGGCGTAGACACCAAGTCGATCGAGCACGATCGCTCGACAAGCCGCTGCCCCGGAGCCTGAAGGAGACTCGATCGTCAAGCGTTCTGCTAACCGATCGGGAGTCAAGCGCACCAATCCAGTTCGGGGTGACCCCAACACGGTCATGGTCGGTGTGACGCTATAGAGCACAGCAAACACATCCCCAAACTGAATCAGCGCCGGAGTGATCAGCCGATTGATGCCGCCGCCCGTAGGCGTGAAGTTAATCACTTGAGCATTTAGCCCGATCGCTTGAGCAATCCGCATATACAGATCGACGGGTTTAAACCGATCGAGCGATTGCTGTTTGAGTGAGCGGCGCATAGAGTCGGGACGATAGGGCACCTGTAGGCGCTCACAGACCATTCCAAAGCACGCTACAATGTCCTCGATCGGTTCTAGAGAACGCGACTTCCAGGCAGGATAGGCTTTATCATCAGGGGCAGAAATGGGAGCAGAAGGCTCGATCGGGGCGAGAATTGCCGGAGTTTGTTGAAGGGTTGAGGTTAGGCAGACGCGATCGAGTCCCAACAACCGCACCGGAAATCGAGACGGACGAGTTTGCTGCAATTGGTTGACGTGGGTGATCGGAGTTCCGATCGGCAAGTTCAACCCTCCACCTCCGCTGACTAGCCAGATACGATCGTCGGAGAGCGTCAGCGATCGCGCCTCTGGCATGGCTGCATCCCAATGTTGAGCAACGGCAAACTGTCCTCGATCGATCGACTGCACGACTTCTGACAAATCGAGATCAGAGGTTGGATCGAGCAAATGCGACAGCGCACGAGACAGAGTATCAAAGAGTTCTAATAAACTTACCTGCTGCATCAACACAGGCATGAGATAGTTTAAGGCCAGTGATTCAAATTCATCGGCTGCAAGGGCCAGCGTCAACACTTCTCGATCGGCGACCTGAGGAGTCATTGCAGCGCGCACTGATCCCTCTCCAACGCGACGAATCAAGCTATCCCACCCGATCACAGTGCCCGGCCCTAGCACCCCCAGCGTTGGATTTTTTTGAGAATCAGCGCCGAGAATCCGCACGCTTCCCTGCACAATAAAGTGAACATCTGACGGCAACTCGGTTGGGGGATAAATCACCGCCCCCGGCTGAAAAGAACACAACCGCAGTTTTGCCGCGATCGCGCCTCGCAAATGATCGGGCAAAGGTTTAAACAGCCATGCCGTAAAAAAATCTGTCAGAAACGATTGCATTCGTTCATCACTTTGCATCATTGATACGAATCCTCACGCTGTAAACTCTGTTAATCTCATCTCCTAAGGAATTGAAGGCTACCCAGAGGGAACACGTTGGAGTTCTAAAGATTGCTCTGTTGTATTGGACTGCACCGCGATCGCTCCCGGTGTATCCATCACTTTTTGAACTTGCGTTTGCAGCCATTGAGTATAGAGACGATCGACCACAGCCGATCGAGTTACCTCAGTCAGCCGAGCAGCAATGACTCGCTCTAGTCGCACTACCCAAAATCGATCGCCGACAGGCACCGGAGCGTAAACTATTCCCGTTTGTTGGTGATGAAATAAGGCCGCAACGTCGATCGGCAGTGTCGAAAATGCCACTGGGCCGACTAATCCGCCTGCGTGTCGCTCACGCCCCAATGAGTATGCTTGGGCAAGTTGAGCAAACTCTACGCCATCGTCTCGAAGCTGAAAATAGACTTCTTGGGCCAACGCCCCATCATCAAGCTGAATCAGTGAATATTCCACTCGATCGAGATCTGACTTAATGCGAAGAAACTCTGACTCTACTTGATCATCAAACTGAAGTTGTTTAAATTTTTGCAGTTGCCACTCGCGCATCATCACGGTCTTAAAATACTCTAGGGCAATCTCCTTTTGTTGACACCATTGAGTTAAAAAACCCTCAAAGTCATCGGGTATGGGGGTCTCGCTCTCGCCTACTAGAGTGTGAAAAACCTCCTGTTTTAATAGAGGAACTTCTTTAACCACTTCGTCTAACAAGAGATGCCCAACTAGCGGTTCTAGAAGCTTGTATTGAACTAAAGCAGAGATAATTTGGTCACCATCTAACAGGCGACTACCAATCTTTAAGCAGCTACTCATGGAAGTGTTCCAAATGTTCAAATAGACAATCTTTTTGATCAGCTAACGTGTGTCGCGGTGAATCAGCAGATTGAGAAACCACGCATATAGTTTTTATGAACTAGTCAACAATCTAGATCATGGCAATGCCTCATCGTTTCACAGGCTACAACACTATCTACCGCCTGTCTAGACTAATTAGAACCAACCATAAATTAAGTTCTAATTAACTACCGCCGTAGGTTTTCTATTAACTCCGCAGGCTTCAAGGGTTCAAGGGGTTAAGGACTTGTGCCCAGAGATCTAAACTCGTCACCAGAAAATTTCTAGGTGGATATTGGTGTGCATTAACCAGCAGTCAGCTACATCCTGACTGTCATTTATACAGGCTAACCCGCAACAACCCGGATACTATTTGATAAATTATTTAATTAGAACAATTTCTCAAATCAGTGGGTTCTAATTAGCAATATTACGGCTTTTTGGTTAAAAATAAAACACCAAACACTGAGTGAATTCGCTAGATGCGATCGCTAAAATTACGTTATAGTCCCAGTATTGAGACGATTTTTTTCTAGATATCACTCTAGACTCGCAAACTTAGGCAGGTATAAAAAAGTTAGGCTGTCTTTAGAAAGTTCTGAGATTACCAGGTTGGAGAAATCCATTTAGTTCTTTAACCTTGGTATAGAGTGAAGCTTCATAGTAAACTCATGGAGTGGGTAGCTAATTCGTTGAGTCTGACCAGTCCATCCTAAAGATTCATTCAAGCGAGATCAACGGCAGACTTTATCAGGGGTGGCAAAGGCAGGGTGCTGGGTTCGTGCTGTTAGCCGATTTTGCTCAGTGCGATCGCCCCTCAGATCATTTCAACCAACCGAATCCAAGTGGCCACAGCTTCTAGTTTATAAGCTGACTTGAGCCGCTCTAGAGTTCAATCAATCTTAAGGAAATCACCATGACTACTAACGCCCAAATTGGACTACAGACAGTCTTAGCGCTCTTAAACGACATCACTACCGTCAATCGCGCCACCGATGGTTTATCTTTTAACGGCACCGCACAAACCAATGATCTGTTTGTTGGCAACACCACCAACAACGTTGCTAGAGGTAAAGAAGGCAACGATTTGCTGCTCGGCAATGATGGCAACGATTTTCTCTCCGGCGACAACGGCAATGATGCCTTGTTTGGGGGCACTGGCAATGATCGGCTCTCAGGCGGCAATGGCAACGATCTAATCATGGGTGATGCGGGCAATGATCTGCTGGTTGGCGGCAATGGAGTCGATCAACTCACGGGCGGCGCAGGAGCCGATCAGTTTGTCTACACGGGCGATGTGTTTGCCAACGGCATTCCGGCACCTGCTGGCAAAACAGGCATCAATGTTCTAAACCAGCCTGATGTGATTTCAGACTTTACGATCGGAGAAGATAAATTTGCATTCAACAAGTTTGATCTGAACCTTGACACCCTCAAGTTTCAAAAAGGACAGTCGTCTCAGATTGCTGGAGACAGTAACGTAATTGTGCTCACCGATCCCTTTCCGGCAGCAGGGGCGGCGGCTCGTGCGATCGCCAACAATGATCAGATCACCGCTCACGAAGGCGCGTTTGTTTACTTCAACTCGACCTTGGGGTTGACCCGTTTGGCCTACTCTCAAGATCTGAGCAATGGTGGAGATGTGAGCGTGTTGGCTAATTTAGATAATCAACGGGGCGAAACTGGATTGGCCAATCTATCCAAGTTTTCAGCAGCCGATTTTACCCTGGTCTAATCTTCGGTCTCGACAGTCCTCTGATGGTTTGGGGTTATAGCCCCTCTCAATCAATCATGAGGTGCAGAGCGACCGCCTCAAAGCCCAAGGTTGGCGGAATCCGTGTTTTGTTTCTCCAATCTTGGGTTTGTGAGCGAATCAATCACGACTCAAAACAGGTTGCCATATCACGATCGTTCATTGTGTAATTTTCCTAATTATGAGCCATCAGCTATTAGAGCCGTTTACAGACCCTTCGATCGCTCCCTCCTTCAAAAAAAACCGCCGTTTGCCCTTCAATGTTCAGACTTCTGATTTAAGAATGGCGGCTAGCAGTGGCATGATTGTTTGCTCTGCACTGTTGATTAACAATGGCTCACAAGCAGCCGTGTCAGAGGTTAACCCCCAATCCTGTCCCCAGATCCCCACTAGTGCCGCTTTAGAAAAGCATTGTTCTAAAGCCGTGCAATACTTCACGACTGCACCTCCCGAAAAAATTCTAAATCATCAGTGGAGTGATCAGTTGCAGAGCCATGGGCAATCTGACAAGCTGCCCAGCAAAATGGAAGCGGTATACGCCGATTTGTTAAACCAAGCGCAGGCGGCTGCCAGCCGGGATCAGTTGACAGTAGCCGTCACCACCGTCGCCGGAATTCCGAAAAATAGTCAGCACTATGAGTTAGTGCAAAAACTTCAGGAAGAGTGGTCACAAGAGCTAGTGCGCCAAGCAACCAACCACATTCAACAAGGTGAGATTGCTCCGGCGATCGCCCTGTTAGACAGCATTCCAGACACTAGCCAATGGCACGATCGCAGCGTAGAACTCAAGCAGCGGTGGAGTCAACAAGCTAAATTGTTCAATCAGGCCGTTGCCGCACAATCTGCCGAAGATTGGCCGGGAGTGATTGATGCCATCAAGTCACTAGAGGGTTCTCCTCTCTACAATAGTCTCCCGGTGCAGGAGTTGTTGCAGCAAGCAATGATACAACGCTATGAGCCAGACGCATCCTTGCTGCAAATTGCTGCCGTAGACGCGCCGCCAATGCCCTCTGTGGCTCTAAAGACGGTGAAGATCGGGCTTAAGTAGCAGACTTTGCAGCCATAGCAACCCTGAATCAAGTGTGACAGGCAGAACGATCGTGCTCCCAAACCTTCAAGTCTTAAGAACTGGTTTTGGGAGCCGATCGAGTTTTGCAGCTTTAAACAGATGGCTAGCGGTCTTGCCGTTGCCCGCGAGTTAGACGGTTTGGGCTAGGTGTTGGTCGGAGACGTTTTAGAAAACTCTGCGCCAAACAATTTGTTGAGAGCAATGAAGGGATCAGTTTGAGGTAGGCTCATTTCTATAAACAGCGTGTGAGCCAGCTTTAATTGCACCGAAGTGTATTGTCGCTGGTTTTGAGACTGAGACACCGCCAAGCTCAAATCGTGAAACCATTTCATCAAAACTGGCAGGGAATGCTCTAAGATGACAGCGCTTAGGTCAGGCGAGAATCGCAAAATTCGTCGTTTAAACCGAGCATTCATCAGGGTATAACTGCCTGCATCTTGAACAATCTCCCATTTTGATTGCGGCATGGCTTTCTCGCTCCAGGCTACCCACAACCGCATTCGCTTTAAAATTGCATCTGCGTCACCGCGATCGCTCAGATAAAACGTCAGGGGCTTTGGCTGTAGCTCTAACACGCGGCGCAGGGGTTGAGCAGTCTCTGGCTTAGAGCGATCGAGGGGCGCGAGATTGGGGTCAAACTTGGGCGCTGCTGAGACGACACCTGCTGAGGGCAACGGCTCGACCACAGAGGTTTGAGGAAAGTGTTGACGGGCAATGGGCAGATCAGGCGAAGAGGTGACGGTAGTTACTTCCCAGCGATAGCGATCGAGCTTGCCTCCCTCGTGCATACACATCGGAAACGGGTAGGTCAGCTTTGCAATGGGTTGGTGAGTTTGGAGATCGAGATATTCTAGGTGTAGCTGAATGTTGGGCAGGTCATTTTGCTGCTTGGCAAAGGTGTAGTCTGGCGGGGGAGGCTCCAAGCAAATCAACCGCACCACTTGAACAATGTCAGGATTTTTGCTGTCTCGTAGTTGAAAAACATTGTGCGGTGGGTTGAAGATCAGCCGTTCTTCAGCATCTAGAAAGTAGGAAAGCACACAGCCTTGAGGCACATGAAACAGCGTGCCAATATATCGGTCTAATTTGGGTTTGCGCCGCCTTAGATAGACAAAATATTGAGTGGGTTCATCAAGACCACGAGTTTGATAACTGTAGTCTTTTTTGAGCAGCAGTCGAGTGTTGTGCTCGACGAGGGCAGAGGCCGCTACCCCGCGACGATGACGATCGCCGATCTCCCTTAACCCAAATTCGACAATGGTTTGAATGTTGTCAGCTTCAAGGTGAGACATCAGCCTGCGAATCAACGCCACCTTTGCCTTAGCAGGAAGCTGAATGGACTGATCGAGTAAGTCAGCCTGACGCTCAAGCTCGTCTTCAGGCGTTGTCTCTTGCGGCCCAAGCTGACTCTGAAACCCTCCTTCAGTCACCGCCTCAAGGTCTGATTTGATCGCTGCTTGAATTAGCCGCTCGTCAACGCCCACTGGGGAAATTTCACGACTCATATTAGGGCAAAAAGATTGTGGAACCTACACACCACGGAGCGATTTTGTTAGACTAACTCGCTAGACCTAAGTTGGTCAACTCGGTGAACTTATTCTATCCTAAAGCTCTCTTAATCTAGAAAGTCTAAATGCAAAGATTAGACGAAGAAGCCGGGAGATTTATTAAGAATCAACCTTTCGATCCGATTCAATTGCCCTCGATCGCTTCTCGGCGACGCAACTCTGCCTCTAGGGGCTTGCGATCGCTGACTTCTAGCAGCACGCCATCAAGCCATAACAAGTTGCCGTTCTGGTCAAATACGCCTTGCTTACGTTCGGTGACCCAGCGAATCTGACCCTGGGCATCGATAATTCGATAATTGATCGAGCCGCGATGACGGTCTAAAACCGCTTGAATCAGTGAATCTTTAAGAACGATAATGTCATCTGGGTGAACAATGCTGAGATACGATCGCACCTGATTGTTCACAAAAACAGAAGCCGGATACCCGGTCATGTCTTGAATTCCGTCGCTAGCAAACTCCATCATGTAGCTTGCATCACAGCGAAACACAACGCCCAAACTATTGAGCACCAGAGATCTAAACTTCTCTTCGTTTGCCCTCAGTTCTACTTCTAAACACTTACGATCGGTGATATTGTGCCCACTGATGATCACGCCATCAATTTCTAGCGCCGAAGGAAACCGTTGTCCTTGAATTGACAGGGACACCCATCGGTTAGACTTGGCTCTCCACCAGCATTCAATGCCGGATTGGTGGGTTTGAATATTGCTGCTCCATAGCTGGAGAGCCAGATCTACCTCGTTTAAATTGCTAGGGTGAATGAGTTCTTTGATCTGTCGTCCGAGCAACTCTTCGGGCTGATAGCCCAGCAAGTCTTCTACCGCAGGACTCACATAGATCATTTGGCCGCTGGGGCTAGTTTGAATAAACAAATAAGGGCTATTGAGAAAAAGTGTTTTCCACTTTTCTTCGGTTCTTACTAACGTGCTATAGATCTTTTTACTTTCTGTAATGTCTTCTAACAGCACGGCATAATAACGCTGATGTCCTTCAATGCAGGCAGAAATGGCGATCGAGGAGACATTGACATTCAGCCACAGAACCTCGTTGTTTCTAGAAATAAACCGCTTTTCGATCGTGTAGGCATGAAGATTGCCGTCGAGCAAATTTTGCTTTAACGGCTGATCAATAAACCGATCTTCGGGATGTACAAACTGTTCAAGATTGAGGAGATCGCGATCGCTAGTTCCTAAAAGCTTGTGCAGATTTTGATTGCACTGAATGATGCCGCCCTGAGGATTGATCAAAACTGTTGCCAGGTTGGCGTGAGCAGATCGGGCAATCGCCTGTTCATAAGCCTCTGTGAGATTGCGAATTCGTTCGGCGGCATCAATTTTTTTAGCATTGACCCACATCAAGTTGGCTTCTGGATCAAACTGAAGGGAACATTCGAGCGTTTCTGCTGCGTCTCTGGTTTTAGAGAGAAATCGGGGAGTCTCGCCTTGCAGAGCTTGCTCCCAAACCTTGGTCAATTCTATTAACGCGATGGATGTCGATGGAAAACAATCTAAGAAGCGAGTTGGCGCAGGAGTCAACAGCAATTCTAAAAAGCTCTGGCTGGCATAAAGCATGTGTCCTTGTTGGTCATACACGCTTGTCGGAGTCAGCGATCGCTCTAAGAACTCTAATGACTTGCAAGATTGAATTCCAGGAATATTCCAAAAAGTAGAAATCATCTTTGACTATATGCCTGTGTTTCGGGTGAAGCGCGTCTCAGAGTAGATTTGCACCGACTCTAAGCTTTGGCAGTGATCTGAGCCAGCCTTTCTAAAAGCTTCGATTGAAACCTAGAATCAATGGACTCGATCTCTACTTGCTTGAATGGAGTGAGCCTGATCTGGACGAACAAACTCTCTAGTAGCTGCACCCATGTTCTTCGGCAAACCTGTCTACCCTAACAAAAGGTTAAATCGTTTTGTCAGCATTTGCTCAACTGAATTCATTGCCAACGATCCTGATTACTGCATCCTAGACTCATTGATTCTCTACAAATTAAAATCCGTGCCTGTGCTTGTTTTTGAAGTGTCACAGTCTTTTACGATCGAGGAGGGTCGCAGGGGCGAACTGGGATGGGCTTGTTGGTAAATTGGCACAAAATATCTGCACCAGCCAGTTATTCTGCTATGGCTGCACCTTCAATGCTCTCTCTAAGCATTGCTGCACCGAACGATCTCTATTGCAGGTATCAAGCTTTTTGCCCCTAACTTCCCCAATTTTGAAAAACGTTAAGGCGATTGATCTCGATCAGTCAGCCCGATCGCCCCATATTAGACTAATTAGAACAGGGGGATCAGACCTAGTTCTAATTAATTTACCTTCTCTTTTTGCTGATTTTTGGCAGAGTGGGTGGTCAACAGCGACGCTAATCGTTATAATCTACACGAGCATCTAGCCAAAGTTACATCTCATTCATTCATGAACTGGAGTTAGGCTGAGGTTTATCTACCGCTTTGGCTTAAGTCTTCACAGCATTCACTAAAGGACGTTAACTGAGAATTCCCAGACTTGGGGAAGGTGCATTTCGATCAATTTTCAGCGGGAAATCTCCTGAGTCTTTCTAGGCAATCTCAACGAGCTTTTTAATGGTTTTCGCGGACACCAGCCCTTTGAGCACGTCCGCGCACAAAGGATAATGAGCATGATTGGGCAACTATTAACTGGACGCTACCTGATTTTAGAGAAGCTAGGAGCGGGAGGGTTTAGCGAAACCTATCTGGCTCGCGACAAATATCTTCCTCAACATCCGCTGTGCGTTGTCAAGTGTCTTAAACTGCCCGCACACAGCACGATTTCGCTAGAGACAGCGCATCGCTTGTTTGAGACAGAGGCTCATCTGTTAGAGCAGTTTGGGCAACATCACAAGCAAATTCCGACACTCTTTGCTTACGTTCAAGAACAAGAACCGGATTCAACCTATCTGGTGCAAGAGTATATTGAGGGTGAAAATTTGAGCCAATGGTTAACTCACGGAAAGCGCTTTTCTGCTAAGGCGGCGATCGCATTGCTGCTAGAAATGCTGCCTGTTTTGAACTATATTCATTCGCATCGGGTGATCCATCGCGATATTACACCTAGCAATTTAATTCGTCGTCGTCGAGACGGCAAGGTGGTTTTGATTGACTTTGGCGCAGCCGATCGCCTGCCAGAAACCGAGGCTAGTCTGCAACCTGGCACTGACTTGCTGCCCCTTGAAATTGGCACTCCGGGCTATATGCCCGATGAACAACGCCTGGGAATGGCTCAGATCAGCAGCGACCTCTATGGGTTGGGCATTGTGGTGATTCATCTGCTGACGGGGGTTGATCCGCGGCAGTTTAAGCAAGATTTGATCTCTGGGGAGCTAGATTGGCAGCGTTATCTACAGTCGTCTTCTGTTCCTCCCGATCTGTTAGTGATTCTTAATCGCATGGTGCGAAGTCGAGTCGGCGATCGCTACCAAGAGGCCGTAGAGGTTTTGACCGACCTTCAGACATTGCCCGCAGCCCAGAGTTTTCAAAAAGGGGTTCGTCGCAAACATCAATGGGTGCAACAGTTGGTTTTGCCTGCCAGCACGCTGTTATTGATCGGAACGGTGGCTTCGCAGGCTTCTAAAGGGGCAGTGGGCGGATGGTTTCTAGATTATGGTCAGCAGGCTAAATCTGCATTCACTCAACTAGAGCAGAAGTTTCTTCCTCCGTCTGATGGGCATTTAACCATGCTGCGGGAAATGTCGATTAAGTCGGGGGTCGAGCGGGTGCTGATTGCCCCTGATAATCGAGTCATGGTCACCGCCGGAGCCGATCATGTTTTGCGGCTGTGGTCATTGCCCAGTGGCATCCGCATCAAGACACTGGCGGGATATAACGCACCTGTGACAGCGTTAGCAGTGAGCCGAAACAGCAAGGTTTTGGTCAGTGGTCGCGAAGACGGGACGCTTCAGCTTTGGGATGCAACGTCAGGAAAATTGCTGCAAACGTTTAGAGGACATCAAAAGTCTGTAACAGCGATCGCAATTAGTCCGGATCTACAAACATTGGTCAGTAGTAGTAAAGATAGAACCCTGCGCCAATGGAATTTAAACACGGGCACCCTGCTGCAAACTTTAAACTTTTCTCAAGCAGACGTGACCGCTCTCACCTATGGCGCGACTTCTGACACTCTGATCACAGCCAGTCGCGGGTCTTGTGATGCTGCACCTTGTGCTAATCGCCAGCTTCAAATCTGGGATCTTCGCACCGGGCAGATTCACCGAACGTTTTCGGGGCATACCGATACGATCGTGGGCTTACAACTGGTGAATGATCACACGCTGATTAGCTTTGGCAAAGACCGAGGACTGATGTGGGATCTCAACCGCGAAGTCTTAGTTCAGATTTTGCCCGAAGCTTCTGCCAATCCTATTCTCATTTCTAAATGCAATCGCAATATTATGACCGTTCACGGTAACGGCAGCGTTCGCACTTGGATTCCTCAATCGGGAAGTTTAGCGATGCGAGAGACAGGAACATTAGAGCATCCGACTAATGTTGCATTCAGTCCCGATCATGACTATTTAGTGACTTGGAATGCAAATCAACGGGTTAGTTTTTGGCAAATCAATCATGAAGCGATTCATTAATTAATTTAATGACGGCTGCCGTTTTCGCAGGGTTGTCGATCGATAAATTTTGCTCTAGTTTTGCATTTTGTCGTGTCTAGCTGACGTGACACTCACCGTTATGACAAGAGGTAACACCTATGCTGCAACAAGTTTCTGAGAAGACCATGCACCGTGTCCGCTGGTTGCTAACCATTGGCTGGCTGGTGTTAATTGCGTCACTTTTTTATGACCCTATTACGATCGCGTGGACTCAGCCTAACAATCTCAGCAGTCCATTTCGGATCAATCTCAGTCAGTGTGTCAAGGTTCGAGAGACGTGTCTGGCGCAGGCACCCTTTTCAATGAGTGCTCTGATCTGGTGGGCCATGATCGTGCCGACTGCAATTTTTGTGCTGTTGGTGCTTGGCCATGAATTTTGGCGGCGAATTTGTCCGCTCTCTTTTTTGTCACAGATCCCGCGGGCGCTAGGCATTCAGCGACGAAAAAAAGTGGTGGATCGGGTCACAGGTGAGGTGCGAAAGGAGGTCGTGACGATCGGGGAAAATTCCTGGCTAGGGCGCAACCATCTCTATGTTCAGTTTGGGCTATTTGTGCTGGGGTTAGGGCTGCGAATTCTCTACGTCAACTCCGATCGTTTTGCCCTGGGCATCTTTCTGATCGCGACGATTCTCTGCGCCATGCTGGTGGGCTATTTGTATGCGGGCAAAAGCTGGTGTCAATATTTTTGCCCGATGGCACCTGTGCAGATGGTTTACACGGGGCCACGATCGCTCCTAGGCAGTCAAAATTATCTCAAGCCTAAAGCAGCCGTGACTCAATCGATGTGTCGCACCACTGACTCCCAAACGGGCAGAGAACAAAGTGCCTGCGTGGGATGCAAAACAGCCTGCATTGATATTGATGCCGAAAAGACTTATTGGACAGAGTTGAATAAACCCGGTCGTCGGCTTGTTCAATATGGCTATTTGGGGATGGTGATTGCGTTTTATCTATACTATTTCCTCTATGCGGGCAACTGGGATTATTACTTCACAGGCGCATGGACTCATGAACACGATCAGGTTGCCAACTCATTCGACACTGGGTTTTATCTTTATCAGCACAGCATTCCGATTCCAAAAGCGTTTGCAGTGTTCATCACGTTTGCAGTCTTAATCGCAATCACTTTCACGCTGGGGCTGATTGCAGAAAAACTGTGTCGCAAAGTGATTGTTAGAAAAGGTCGCGCTATTTCTCAAGAGCAGGCACAGCATATTGTGTTTACGCTGTTTACGGTCACCTCTTTTTGGACGTTCTTTTCCTATGGTGCTCGTCCTTCGCTCAACCGTTTGCCCGACTATCCCCTGTTTGCGTTTAATGCTCTCATTGTTCTGGTTGGTTCGCTGTGGCTCTATCGCACAATGCGCCGCACTCGCTCTCAATATGAGCGCGAAAATATGACCACTAGCCTCCGCAAACAGTTGCAAAAGCTGGCGATCGAGCCAGCGCTTTTAGAAGGACGATCGCTCGATGATCTCACCCCCGATGAAATCTATACGCTGGTCAAAGTTTTGCAGGGAGTCTCTCAACAATTGCGGCTGCAAACCTATACGGGAGTTGTGCTCGACTTGCTGCGACAGCAAACCATGAGTGCCTCTGGCAGTTTTGAATTTTGTCGGCAACTGCGACAAGATTTGCAGCTAACCGATGCCGATCACTTTTCGACGATCGAGACGATCGCGGCCACAAATTCAGAGATTCTCGCCTGCTCTCAGCCCTCAACCGAAGCCTTTCACAGCGCTATCACCCTGGCTAGAACGATCGCAAAACCATCTAAAAAATCGAATGTCTAATCCCCTAGCGATCGGGGATTAAAAAACGAATCGATATCCGGGGCGACCCCAGATCGATGTACGGGCATGGCATTGCCGTGCCCCTGGCCCATGCCATTCACCAATATCGTTAATCCACGATCCCAAAACCAGACTCTGTGCAAATTGCTCATCACCCAAGAGGTTAATCCCGATGTTGATCCTGAAATCAGTTAACTTTGAACAGCGAGAGTTTCAAAATCATCAGCTTCAAGCATCTTACCCCGGACAAACAGATTGGGTGATTGGCCGCAGCACCACCTGCGACCTAGTGCTAACCAATCCCGAAGTCAGTCGAGTGCACGGGCGGATTATCTATCTTGACCCTGCCTACTATTTTATTGATGTCGGCAGCGCATCAGGCTCACTGCTCAATGGGGAGATGATTCCCATAGACGACCCGCATCCCCTTCACCCTGGCGATTTGCTTCAGCTTGGGCAGACATTTTTACACATTGAGTCCCTAGTTGCTCCCATCTCGGCGGCAAGTCTTGAAACGGCGATCGAGACTCCTACCCTAGTGCCTACTCAGCCTTGGGTCGCAGAAGATTTAGTCTGTCGCTGTTGTCGCATTGTTGACGAAACTCCCGATGTCAAAACCTTTTGCCTAGTGGCAGAACCGCCTGTGCTGTTTTGCTATCAGCCGGGGCAGTTTGTCAACTTAGAAATGGTGATTGATGACAAACCCGTGAGGCGCTGTTACTCGATTTCTTCATCGCCGACTCGCCCTTATCACTTGAGCGTCACGGTGAAGCGAGTGCCCAGTCCGCCAGATCAGCCAGAAGTGTCTCCGGGTCTGGTTTCTAACTGGCTGCACGATCAGTTTAAAGTGGGCGATCGCGTTAAGCTCGTCGGCGGCCCGATGGGAAGTTTTAGCTGTTTGCCCACAGTGCCGCCTAAACTGCTGTTGATTTCTGCCGGAAGCGGCATCACGCCGATGATGTCAATGCTGCGCTGGCTGCAAGACACCTTGATAGACTGTGACATTATTTTCCTCTACAGCGCCACTTCGCCCGAAGATGTGGTATTTCGCGCCGAGTTAGAAGCGATCGCAGCGCAAATGCCTAATTTGCGGTTGGCGATCACCGTGACTCGACCTTCCCTCAAACAGGCTTGGATGGGACTAACCGGACGCATTTCTGCCTCAATGTTGCCGATGGTGGCCCCCGATCTGCTGGAGCGATCGGCTTATGTGTGTGGCTCAGAAGGGTTTATGCAGGCGATTCGCGCTTTGTTAGAAAGCCTAAAATTTCCTATGCAAAACTATCAAGAAGAAAGCTTTGGGGGTCAGTCGTCAAGCTCAATCTCGCCCACTGCACCCCAAACTGCAATCTCTGATGGGGGACAGTTGGATGCGACCCTGATCAAACCACTGTCGTCTAAGTTTTACACTCTCGGCAATGGTCAAGATGCTCCCTCAGATCTGCCCCTGTCAACTCAGCCTGCGGTGTCTGTGATCTATTTCACGAAGTCCGATCGAGAGGTTTTAGCCGACGATAGCACCTCTATTTTAGAGACAGCCGAGCAAGAGGGCATTCAACTGCGCCATGCGTGTCGAGTCGGAGCCTGCGGAGCGTGTAAAGTCAGCATTCAAAAAGGACAGGTGCGCTATCAAAATTCTCCCGCGGCCTTGACGAGTGCCGATCAGCAAGCGGGTTATGCACTGACCTGCGTGGCCTATCCCATCGGTTCCTTAGAAATCGACGCTTAAGATTTAAAACTCATACCAATTTGATTTGTGAATGCGACAGATCCGCACGAGGGCACGGCAGTGCCATACCCGTACAAAAAGCGTAGGGTCATGGCATGCCGTGACCCGTCGGATTGAACGATCAGTCGCAATTGCATCCGAAATTGGTATCAGTCACTGACGCAAGGAGTTCGATATTTATCAATAATCCTATCGGCAAACTATGGAGAAAAGCGAAGCAGAAACAGCGCTAGGACGGGAGTTTTTTAGGAGCCTGACGGCGCAATTCACTGACCCCGCGACTCAATAGAACAAATAGAACCAGCGTCCCTTGGATCACACCCGCGAGAGAAGATTCTAGATTTAAATCTAATGGAAGCTGTAGGCTGCCGATATTCAAAGCGCTAAAGAAAAACGCAACGGGAAGTATAAACCAGGCATTCAGTCCAACTAACATGGCAACCAACAGTGCGAGGTAACCTAAGCCACTAGAAATATTAGGAATTAGACGATGAAAAACTGCTAGAACTTGCAACGCTCCGGCAATGCCAGCAAATCCACCACAGATTGCGAACGCACTCAACAATTGACGAATAGAAGGAATGCCTAACACATAGGAAGCGCGAAGGTTTTGCCCGACGGCTCGTAACCGTAAGCCAAAATAGGTGCCTCGCAGGGTAATTAATGTGATGATAACCGCAGCGATCGCGATCAGCAGTGCGATCGGACTCGCATCAGTATCGCTAAACGTCGGTAGCCACAACGCTTCTGAAAACTGCTCAGTGCCGCTCATGGAGGCCACGCCTTCTCGCTTCCAAGGGCCAAAAATTAGATAGAGAGCTAATCCATCGGCCACAAAGTTAAGACCTAAGCCTGCAAAAATTTCGTTAATGCGCCCATAGACATTGAGCACTCCTGCAAACAATCCCCACAGGGCACCACCTAACCCACCCATCACGATCGCTAATGCAATCACCAACGCTGGAGGAAGCATATTTTGAGTCAGTTGGATTGCAAACGTGGAGACGATCGCTCCAAAAGCAATTTGCCCTTCGATGCCTAAGTTATATAACCCTGCGGTGAATGTAAACAGCAATCCACTCGCACACAGCAAAAGCGGCGCAAGCGTTGCAATCACTCTTGCAAATTGACCAACGCTACCAAATGCACCTGACCAAATCTCAGCGATCACTTGAGCAGGAGATGCACCAACTCCTAAGATGATTGCTGTGATGAACAGCAGCGCCAATGCAATGGCAGCCAGTTGATAATAAAGAGTTTTCGGGATCATGAGATTGCTGATAGCTCCATTGCATCGCTTAAACGACCGCCGATCAATTCTCCTAAGCGATCGGCGGTGAGATCAGTAACGGCGATCGGGCGAGACGCTTTCCCCCCACTAAACACGATCACCCGATCGCTGTAGCGCATAATCTCATCTAAATCAGAGGACATAAACAAAATGGTCGTGCCCGTTTGACATCGAGTAATCAACTGTTGCCACACCCATAATACAGATTCGATATCTAAGCCCCGTGTTGGGTGCTCCATTAACAACAAATTTAAAGGCACTGGCAGCAAGGCTAATTGAGTGCGCTGTTGATTGCCGCCTGACAATCGTTCGACTGGAGTGTTGGGCTTGCCGCGAATGTTAAAGGTCGCGATCGCTTGCACCGTTTGCTTTAAGGTTGCTTGCCAATCGACAAATAAACTGCGGGTAGGAGTCCGTAAGGCGACGTGATCGTGAATCGACAGACCCCTCACCAATCCTTCTTTTAAGCGATCGGCGGGCAAGTATCCAATGCCCCGATCGAGATAGTCTGAGTAGGGTTGGCGCGTCATGTCTGCACCATTAATTGTCAGTTGTCCTGAAGCAGAATGCAGCAACCCCGCACAGAGCAATAGCAACAATTGTTGTCCACTGCCTTCGAGTCCGGCGAGTCCGATCACTTCACCTTTATAGACGGTGAGATCGTCGAGGCAAAGCGTCAAGCGATCGGTGGCAACCCGAATTTTTTCCAGGTGCAGCATGGTTTCGGCTTGACGAGTCTGGGGCTTAAGGGGTGGAGCTAGTTCGCGCCCAAACATCATCTCGATCAGCACCGCATCCGCGCAGGGAATCTCAGCCCGGCCCATGACTTTGCCGTGCCGCAAAACCGTGACACGATCGCACAATTCTTCAACATCTTCTAGCTTGTGGGAGACAAAAATAATCGATTTTCCCTCGGCGGCTAGCTGCTTGACTGCCGTGAACAATGCGGTTTTTTGAGAGGCAGAAATTCCAGTAGTGGGTTCGTCTAAGATCAGGATGTTCACCCCCAACGACAACAGCCGCAGAAGTTCTAACTGCTGACGTTCGCCCACGGTGAGATTGTTGACGGTTTCATAGCCGTTGAGATTGAAGTTAAAAGCGGCCGCCAACTGCCGTAATTGGCGCAGCGATCGCCGCCGATCAATCAATCCAGTTCCAGGTTTGCCCACCATAAAATTTTCTAACACCGACAGCGGCGGAAAGTCTAACGGGTCTTGGTGCAGCATCCCAATGCCCGCCGCGATCGCGTCAGCAGGCGTTTTAATTTCTACCGATTTTTTGTCTAGCAAGACTGCCCCGGCATCTCGGCTGATGAACCCACTCAGCACTTTGACGAGCGTGCTTTTTCCGGCTCCATTTTCGCCTAACAACCCGTGAATAGTTCCGGCTTCGACCACCAGCGAAACTTGATCATTCGCTTGCACATTGCCAAACCGTTTTGAAATGCTTTGAAGTTCGACTTTCATCGGGTTCTATTATCGGGTTCTATTGATGAGCGACTTGGGACTAATGCAACCCTAGGGCACGGCCCTGCCGCGCCCCTAGAGTGACTTTATTTGCTCGATCCTTCCATGCCTGCTAACAGTTGGGGCAAATACCAAATCTGCTGATCGGTGGCGGTTTCTCCAGCTTTTAAGAAAGGCGTTCCGTCTTGAAAGTTTAACGGGCCTTTCAAAGGATTAATGCTGCCGTCTCCTAAGCCTTTGATGAACGCATCTAAAAACTTTTTGTTGTCGCCTAGGGCCGCGCCAGGGTTGAAGCCGACCATTGACGTTTCAGCACTGTTGATATTTTTCCAATCGGGTGCCAGCCAGGTGAATTCGCTGGTGTAGCTGCCCGCGATCGCTTTCTTAATCGAGTTGGCATAGGGAAACGACCAATTGTAGTAAGGCACACCCAGACAAATATCAGGCGCTAAATTGCAGCCAGAGGCTAAGTCATAGTGAACAAATTTCACCTTTTTGCCCGCTTCTGCCGCTTTTTTGCCCTGCACCGCTGCTTCGGGCGTGTCGATGCCTGACATCACGACATCATAGCCACCGTTGTAATAGTCATCTGCAACTTTAGTCGGGTCTAGCGTCTTACCCGGAATGTTGAACCAAAACCCGATCCAGGTGACTTTAAAGGTGAGGTCTTCTGCCTTTTTTTGGCGATAGGTTTGCCAACAATATTTTGCCCCTAGGTAGGCAGATGATGAATAGCGGCGGGTTTCGTCGTTAATTAAGGGCCCCAGATAGCCGATCTTTCCGGTCTCGGTGCCCAAAGCTGCCGCGCAGCCTGCAATCATCTTGCCATACTCCATCCGCCCCATGATGTTGCCCAAGTTTGGCTGATTTTTAAAGTTTTTTCCGTCCTTCCAGGCATAGTCACCAGAGGCGTGAATCACCGTCACATCGGGATGTTTCTTAGCAGTAGCCAGCGCGTCATCTTTGAAATCATCAGAGTTAAAAATGATAAACTTAGCCCCTTTGCTGATCAGATCATCGGCAACTTGAGAGCCTTTAACATTGGGACGATCGCCCCCGTTAACTTTATCGACATATTCTAATTTGGTGCCAGGAATTGTCTTCAACGCTGTTTGAAGTCCTTCAAATTGGGCTTGATTCCAGCCGCCATCTTGTTTTGGCCCAACTAGCACCATGCCGATCGTAAAGTCTTTTCCGGCAGCAGGCGACCCTTGAGGGGCTGCATCAGGGGGTGACTTAGCACTGGGACTGCCACACGACCCTAGCAGCAGCCCTAAAACCGCGATCAGTCTCCAAGACTTTAGAGCCGGGTAGTTGATCAACTTAACGAGCAGACCATTCAATCTCATACGGGATATCTCAAACACAAACTTTAGTTCCACTTAACGCGATCGCTCTTTTTGAGAATGTATCAAATCGAACAGCTTTTTATTTGATCGCGCTTCGTACCAAAATTACCGTACAGTCACACTGCCGCGCAATCTCTTCAGGAATGTTGCCTTTGATCACCTGTTGCAGCAGTCCTTCTCTGGTTGCGCCTAGCACAATCACATCACACTGATCTTTTTGAGCCAGATCGACTACGGCTTCAGACACCGATTTGGCGCACACCGATCGCAGCATCACCGGGCACCGCAGACGATTGCTCAAAAACACCATCGCATCTTTGAGCGCTTCGATATCAGCAGGCGATTGCTCAGGCTGATGCACCTGACACAAAAAGACTTGGGGCTTTGTGGTCAACCGCGCAAACGCAGGCAAAAGCTGAATCGCCTGCCGAGAATTGGGCCCGCCCGCCGTGGGAATCAGCCAGCGATCGAGCTTAGGTGGCAAAGCCGCATCGCCAGCACTGGGATTTTTGATCAACACCACATCACAACTCGCCTGCCGAATAATCGTATCGACCACATTGCCAAAGACTCGCCCCGGTGTGACGGTGCTGCCCTTCCAGCCCATGAGCAGCAGGTTAATGTGGCGATCTTTAACGGCTTCTAAAATGGCGTGGGCAACATCGTGAGTAACGCGCACTTGAGTATGCACTGGAATCTGCCACTCTTCGCCCAGCCGCGCCGCCCGTTTTAAGAGACGACGGCTGATCGTGGTCGAAACCGCCGTCTCTGCGGGGGCTTGATGTCGCGAAATCAAAATGACTTGCAGGCACTCCAACTCATAGTGGCGCTCACGGGCGATCGCGGCCGCCATTTGCAGCAGAGACTCAGCCGTCTGGGGGTTAGAGATCGGCACGAGCAAACGCCCTTGTCCGACGGCTGGCGCACGGGTTTGATAAACCACATAAGAGGGATCGGGCTGCGGGCCGACCTGACGATCGCCGCTCAACTGCTCAGACTCAGCGCGAATAATGTCAGCGCGGGTGATGATTCCCAACAGGTTACGGCGATCGAGCACGGGCAGACGACTGATCTTAAATCGGTTCAGCAGATAGAGCACCTGAGACAGGGGAGCCGTCGGGCTAACCGTGACCGGGTTAGGAGTCATGATTAGATTTAGAAACAAATCGCCTGCCAGATGTCGCTCATGAATTCTCGTCAAGTCGCTCTGGGTAATGATCCCCACTAGCTTGCCGTCATCGACAACCGGAAAGCCGCGATGGTGCGATCGTGAAAACGCCTGAATCGCTTCATCTAATCGCATCTGACTCGAAACCGTTTCGACGCGGCGCTGCATGATATCGGCGGCCGTCAACCCCGCGAGACGGGCATCGATCGCCGTTTCTGGCTTGAGATGAATGCCGTTTGAGGCCAGCAAATGTTTATAAATCGAGCCACTGTAGAGACTTTCGGCCACGAGATAAGCCGTCACCGACCCGATCATCAACGGCAAAACGAGATTAAAGTTAGTCGTCATCTCAAAGACAATCACGATCGCCGTGATCGGGCCTCTGGTGACAGCACTAAAAAAGGCTCCCATGCCCGTCAAAGCTGAGGTGGTGATCAGTCCTTCGCCAAACTCAACCCCTAGAGGAATGCCCATCAACTGCAAATGTTGGGCCGCCGTGCTGACGAGATAGCCTAGGGCAGACCCTAAAATCAGCGAGGGAGCAAATAAACCGCCAGGGGCCCCTGACCCAGACGCGATCAAGCGTCAAAATGAATTTGGTGACGAAGAGCACGGCCGTAATCTTCCAGCCTAGTTCGCTTGTGAGCCACACTTCTTGGAGGCTGGCGTTATCGCGCAAAACCGCCGGAAGAAAGGCGACGGCCAACCCAGAGATCAACCCGGCAAACCCGATTTTTAACGGTAGGCCAACTTTTAAAAAACGCCGATTCACCGTCAGACTCAACAGCACCCCGCGACTAAACAAAGACCCAAACAGCCCCGCCAAAATTCCTAGCCCGATGAAAATCGGAATCTCGGCGATCGAGAAGCTGGTATACAGCCCAGTCATGTTCACATTCAGTCCGCCACCGCCCAAAAGCCGCGACACAACTGCCCCGATAAACGAGGCCAAAATGGCGGTTCCCAAGGTCAGCCCTGACACGTCTTGCAGCAGTTCTTCGACGACGAATAAGACCCCGGCGATCGGGGCATTAAACCCGGCCGCGAGTCCGGCGGCCGCCCCGGCCGCGATCAACTGGCGGCGATGTTCGGGCGAGGTGGGCACCCAGGCGCTGAGTTGAGCGGCGATCGCGGCTCCGATTTGCACGGTCGGGCCTTGTCGCCCCAGGGTTAAACCCGATCCCAGCGAGAGCAGCGTGCTCAAAAGTTTGACGATCGCCACTCGCGCATTCAGAGCGATCGAGACATGACCCAAAGCAGCTTTCACTTGCGGAATGCCGCTTCCGGTGGCTTCGGGGGCGGCTCGCTCAATCAGCAACCCAGCCAAAAATCCTCCCACCAAGCCGACGATGGGCAAGGCGATCCAGACTGGATATTGTTGGGCAAGGTGCAAACGCCACCCTCCGATCGCGCCCGTTCCTTGCTTGAGCAAGACCGCGGCTAAACCAGAGATCAACCCGATCAAACACGCCTCAAAGATGGCTAGCTGATTGGGTTGGAGCAATCGAGGCAGACGCTTGAGAAAGACAGTTTGCCACATAAAAATCAGAAGAAGAGCTTACGGAACGGTGAGAGTGAGCCAATATATACGCTATCTGGCGTAAAGTGCTCAAGCAAATAGTACTGGCAAGTGCTCGATTGCGATCGCTTTCATAAATCTCTGAGCACTAGATTGCCCTAAGCCCTTCTAAACTATTTGAATTAAAGTCCTCTCAGGTTAGTGATTCTATCTTCCTCCCTTTCGTCTGGATGCAACCGCGATCGTCCATCTCCCATAAAAGATCAGAATTAAATTTGGCTAAACTACCTACTCGCGCTTTGGCTGGCTCTGCCGCTTTGAGAGATAGGTGATCACAAATAGAGTCAGTCCAATCAAGGCAAACGAAAAAATCGTTGTGAGAGTGCCTAACGCATAGAGCGCCGGAGACGTGACGTTAGTCGTCATGCCAAAGATTTCTAGGGGCAGGGTGTTTGTGTCACCCGATGCCAAAGACGTGCGCGTAAACTCATCGTAGGACAACGTGAAACTCAGCAATGCCACCCCCACCACACTAGACGCAATGAGCGGAAAAACAATCTGCCAGAATGTTGTGACATCATTGGCACCCAGATCACGAGACGCTTCTTCATAGGCAGGGTTAAACCGCCCAAAGATGCCTAACATAATTAAGAATGCAAACGGAATTGTCCAAGTCAGATGCGCGCCTAATGCTGAGGTATACCAGGCGTTTTCTAACCCTAATAGGTTAAACACGACTGCAATCCCCAACGAGATCAGAATGCTGGGAACAATCAGACTAGAAATGGTGAGATAAAAAATCACATTTGAGCCTTTGAAGCGGCCGCGAAATGCCATGCCCGACATGACGCTGAAGAGAACGGTCAACCCCATGACAATCAACCCTAACCAGAGCGATCGCCAAAATGCATCGACAAAGTTTCCGACTCGCTGTTCCTCAAACACTGACTGCATCCACATCAGGCTAAACCCCTTCATCGGAAAGGTTAAATTGCCTTCAGGGCCTTGCAGCGACAGAATAAAAATGGCGGACATGGGGCCGTAGAGAAACAGCACAAACAGACCAAAAAAACCAGCCAGCAAATAGTAAGAGAGAGGACGTTTTTTTTCCATGATGCCTCTACAGTTCTTTACGAATATCGACGACGCGCAAAATAGCCACGACCAAAATTAGCGTAATGATCAGCAAAATGACCGCATTTGCAGCAGCCAGGGGATATTGCAAACTGCCAATCTGGTTTTTAATCAAGTTGCCCACTGAGGCCACCTGTCCGCCGCCCATCAGCCGCACGGTGGCAAACTCTCCCATCACTAGGGTGACGATAAAAATAGTGCCGATCGCAATTCCTGACGCTGATAAGGGCAAGATGATTTCTTTCTGAATTTGAAAGGGCGATGCCCCTGCATCTTCGGCCGCAGACACCAGCGCCCGATCGATTCGCATCATGCTGTTAAAAATGGGTGCCACCATAAATAGCGCATAGAGATGCACCATTGCCAAAATCACTGAGAAGTCAGAAAACAGAAACATTTCCACTGGCTGATCGGTTAAATGCAGCCCCATCAACGCCTGGTTTAACAATCCTTCTCGCCCTAAAAAAGGAATCCAGGAAATCATCCGAATGATGTTTGAGGTCAAAAACGGCACCGTGCAAATCAAAAATAGAATCGTTTGCCACGTTGAGTTTTTAATGTGAAATGACAGAAAATAGGCAACCGGGTAACCAATCAGCAGACAAATCAACCACACCACTGCCGCAAACTTAAACGTGTTGAGGTAAGTCGCGACCGTGACTTTAGACGTAAAAACCGTGATGTAATTCGCCAGCGTAAAGCCAGGAACCATTGAATAGCCATTGAAGTTCCAAAAACTGACGGTGATGATGGCCACGATCGGCAACACCAAAAACAACAGCAGCACGATCGTTTGGGGAGAGACTAGCAGATAGGGCTGAAGAGCCTTCCAGTTAAACGGTTTTGCTCGACTGGGGCGAACAGGCAGCGCAGAGGTTGAGCGATTTTGAGTGGCTGTCATAGGGGTTCCGCTTGAGGATGGGAGCCAAGGGCAGGCGTTGGGATCACCAAACCTGCCCTACTGGGATGGATTGGTTATAACCCGATTAGAAATTGAAATTAGTTCGGATTAAACCAACAAAAATCGTGTCATTGTTGCGGTTGTGTTCTGGATTGGTGATCACCACCACACCGGGAGTAATGCCGATGTGATCGGTGACCTGAACTTTATAAAAGGCTTCAAGCTGAATGGCAGTGTCTCGATCGGCAAATCCTCTCACATCATTCTGCGTGACTTTTGAAGGCATTCCGACCACCACACCGCCTAGGTTTCCTTTTTTCAACAAGTCTGGAAACGCCAGTGCCACGGCCCAAGACTGAATGGTGGCATTGGCTCCTTTGCCAAACCCGCCTTCTGCCTTAGCGTTGGCGTAGTAGTACCAGCCACTGAGCGAAAATTGGGGACTAAAGGCATATTGTGCTTCTACGCCATAGCCATTGTTTGAGGTGGCAAAGGGGCCAAAGGGAAAGGCGGAGTTGGTGCCGCCAAAAAATCCACCGGGGGGCGCGTTGCCGCTGCCGTCGTCGTAAGAGTGCAGATAGGTGAGCGCGATCGCAAACTTATCAAACGGTCTAATCGTCACTTGTCCTAGAGCACCATAGGGGCCGTTAAACAACCCACCCGCACCTACACCAGAGGCAGGATTGTTAGCCGTAGGCGTTCCGGCTAGATAACCGCCGCCGATATTAATGGCATCGGTGATGTTGTAGTTAAACCCTGCACCCGTCACCCCACTGGGAAAGTAAATCGGACTCCGCAAAGCAAACCCCGTCAACACCGTGTCATAGTCACCATCGAGAGGATGGAGTGTGGGCACAAAGAGATCTAGAAATCCAAAGGCTTCGGCGTAAAATGTGCCCCGATCGCCCAATGGAAAGCGATATTCTAGCTGGTTGACGCTGAGAGCATTGTTGCTGGGCGAGGTGAACGCCAGCTTAGAAGACGGTGTGCCTGTGGCATCGGCTAATGATGGAGTGTTGCCTGCTTGCAGTCGCATGATCAGCTTGTCTTTGCCCGTGAAGCTAGACGTTAGAATTAACCGCACCCGATCGGTGAAGATCAAGTTTTTATCAACATCAGTCGGAGCAGGCACAGGTCTAGCACCGGGGCCGCCCCCAAACTCACCAGGCGTTGCGGGTCGCAGATTGGCTCCAGAGGTGATGGCTTTTTTGCCGCCAAACGCATTCACCATGGCAAAAACCACATGACCATTCAGCTTGGTTGTGGTAGAAAATTGTTGCTTTTCAAGGGTGGTTGTTCGCGCTTCTAACGCATCGACTCGCCCCCGCAGGGTGGCTAGCTCTGCTGCAAACTCTTGTTGCAGTTTTTGCAGGGTTGCCAGGTCTTCTTTTTTAACCAGGTCTGCGGTGGCGGCTGCGATCAGTTCATTCACCCGATCGAGACACGCATTTAACCCTGCCGCAAACTCATAGCGAGTCAGGGCCCGATTGCCTCGATAGGTTTTATCGGGATATCCCGCAATGCAGCCATAGCGTTCAACCAGCGATTGCAGGGCCTGAAAGGCCCAATCAGTGGGTCTAACATCAGAAAGCTGGGAGACAGATGTCACCTGATCTTGAAGAGCGTTCTGAGCATCGGAATCAATCTGCTTTGAGGAAGCAGCCCCAGTATCAACCGATAAAGAAACCGGAGCAGTTTCAGCCACGGTCTTCTGAGCCAGCGGCACTTGAGCAGATATCACCAACCCCATCAAGACCATAGAACTCCGCCCCAGGACGGTTCTGAGTAACGTCAACATATTCAACTCCTCTCACCAACGGTTATAAAATCACTCTCAGGGCTGTAGATTGGGCTGAAATTACAGCGTCCAATCCTGATAAAGGGCTGGGTTTTGCTATTCTCTAACCCAACCTACACACGTCTCCAACGGTTAAGCCGCCACAAACTCGTTCCACTTCTGCACTAGGTAGGTCTGTTCTTGCATGACTGAGTTCCAGCAAACAATATTGGCAAAGCGATCTCTAAAGGAACCCCCATCTCGGACTGCCCCCTTCGACTCAATCTTTTTGCCAAAGGGATCAATGATGTCGATCGCTGCTGGTTTGCCTTCATACCAAAAATCCCACTCTTCTGGCTTCATAAACTTGCGGGCAGTCTCTGGTGCAGCGCTGTAGTAGCCTTGACGAGCCAAAAATCCGCCCATCCAGCCATCTAGCATCCAGTTGAGATACTCGTAGGCGGCATCAAGGGCGACCCCTTGTAAGTTTTTAGAGATGCCAATGCCGCCACCCCAGCCGCGATAGCCTTCTTTGAGGGGAGCATAGACGCAGCCAATTCCTCGTGCTTTAACGGCTGTCACCGCAGGCGACCACATCGATTGCAGCACTACTTCCCCCGATGACATCAGGTTGACCGACTCGTCAAAGTTTTTCCAAAAGGCTCGAAACTGCCCCTCTTTTTTGAGCTTGATCAGCATGTCGGTGACTTTATCGAGTTCTGCTTTGGTCATGTTGCCCTTGTCGCCAAACTTCATCAAGTTTGCGGCTTCTAAGACCATGGCGGCATCCATGATCCCGATCGAGGGAATATCCAACAAGGCCGTTTTGCCTTTATATTTGGGATCAAGCAGTTCTGCCCAAGATTCGATCTTTTTGCCCGTCAGGTCAGGTCGATAGCCCAAGGTGTCAGCATTGTATTGAAACGGAATCAACGTGGCCCAGTCGGTCGGCGTGGGTGAAAACTCTTTAGAATCTTTGGCTTTGACATACATCACCTTGAAGGGCGCTGTTCCTTGCGACGTGTTCACCTTTGCCCCGTCAGCAAATTTGCCTGTGGTGAAGTAGGAAACAATTTTGTCCCAGTTTTTGATCTTCTTCACCTCCAGCGGTTGCAGATTTCCTGATGGAAACACTAGGGGTAGACTGAAATATTCCCCATCAAAAATGTCATATTGCTTGGGCTGAGTAATGGCGATCTGATTGTTTTCTTCGGTGCCTAGCGCCCGGAGTTGAATCTTGAAGCCCAAATCTTTTTCGGCTTGGGCCTTAATTTCTTTGCTTTGGGCGGCCCCGGTGCCAATAAACCGCAGGGTGACATCTTTATAAGAATTGGTGATCACTCCCGGTGAGCCGCCTCCGATCGCGGCTTCTTTTTTGGGGCTACAGCTTGCGGCGGCGACCATTGCCCCAGCAGCTAGCCCGGTTCTAATCACTTGACGACGACTGATTTTTGACATTGCGATTAAGGCTCACACACGATAGAGACCATGAAAAAAATTTGCACAGCAATCTCACAAAGAAGATGAATAACTCCTGTGAGAAGACTTTCACAAAATGCGCTGCTAGCAGCTAGTAGGGCAGAAAAACGCAATCATCTTTTGACCAACTGAGAACCACTAACTGTCCCTCACCCAGGGCATTACAGTTCCAGTCATTGGTGCGGGCTTTATAGAGCAGTTCTTGTCCGGTTGCCTCAGCCATGAGCGAAACTCGCGTCACATACCCAGTCATTTCGACGGCGGTAATGCGAGCCACCACCTGATTGCCTGCTAGGGTTGACTTAACCGGAATCTCTGGGTTGTAAGCCTCAACGTGAAGGAGATCAGGACGCACCGAGCAAGCGGCTTCTGTCCCGACTGGGCTAGAGTAGCCGCGACAGTATAGGGGCCCCAACCCCTCTGTTTCTAGCTGAATGACTTCTAGTTCAGCATCAGTGACGACGGTGTTCACTTTGCCGCTGAAGATATTGTTGTCGCCCATGAACTTGGCAACAAACTGAGAACCGGGGCGATCGTACAATTCATCGGGTGTGGCCACTTGATCGAGCCGCCCGTGGGTCATCACGACCACCATGTCAGACAGAGAAAAGGCTTCTTCAACGTGGTGCGTGACCTGAATAAAGGTCAAACCAAATTGCTTTTGGATCTTGCGAAGTTCAGTTCGCATCCGCACCCGCAGATTTTCATCTAGGGCGCTGAGGGGTTCGTCTAGCATCAACACTTGAGGGCGGGTGACGAGGGCCCGCGCTAGAGCAATGCGCTGTTGTTGCCCGCCGCTGAGTTGGGTGGGTCGGCGATCGGCGGTGTGACTCAGACCAATCATTTCTAAAATCTCTCCGACGCGGGCGCGGCGCTCTGAGTCCGGCACGTTCCGCATTTTCAACCCAAACTCAATGTTTTCCCAAATAGTTTTGTGAGGAAACAGAGCATAGCTTTGAAACATCATTGAGGTGTTGCGTTTGGCGGCTGGCAGATTGTTGACCCGCTGATCGCCGATGAGGATGTCTCCACTGCTAATCTCTTCGTGTCCGGCAATCATTCTCAAAACAGTTGTTTTACCACAGCCGCTCGGCCCCAGCAGACAACAGTATTTGCCAGCCGGAATGTCGAGGGTGATGTTTTCAACGGCGGTCACAGACCCATATTTTTTGGTAATCGATCGTAGAGAGACCCCAGCAGCCGCTTGCGCCAAAGCTTGCTGAATATCGGTGGTAGAAGATGAGGTAGTTTTGTTGACTCCAAGGGTTTTTCTTCCGGTGTCAATCGTCATAATTGCTCCTACATAGAAAAAATGGATGTCGTGATGAAACCTGATGAACTCAGTGAAGATCTGGACAAGGGATGCTCTAGGGTGAGAACCCCTGATCAGGGTCTGTTAAAGAACTGCTGCTGAGGGAGGCAGCGAACGTCTGGAGAATTTTTCGTCAATGACTAGTCAACTATTAGACCCAATGAAGTTGTAAAACTGGCATTCTCGATACAATCTTTGCAAACTGAATTGTAGACGAAGATTGTATACAAATTTTGTACGCGATTTTCAAGTTCAAAAAAGTGTTTTGCGATACATTCAGCAATTTTGCTCAAGGGCGTGGAGATTCTGAAGGCGATCGAGCTAGATGCGATCGCTCTCCGCAAAATCTTCTCAGGCGATTAGCCATTGATTGCAACCTTAGAACGCGATCGGGCAACTCCAAAACGGGAGGATCACCCTTGGGCGGTTTCGACAGTTAATATAGCGATGGGGAGCAAAGATGGGTGATCATCTTCTGCTAATTCGTTCTGTGATTTATAAACTCTTTGCCAAAGCTCAACTCATCTATGCCCGATGCACAGTTGCCGACTCAACCCAAGTCAAAGCCGACCGAAGAGGTTATTTACGCAGAGCTTTATAGCTCGATCTTAGAGCGCAGACTGCCGCCAGAAACAAAGCTAGGCGAGAGTCTTTTGGCAGAGCACTATGGCGTGAGCCGCACCATTGTTCGGCAGGTGCTGCAACGGTTGTCTCACGATCGCTTAGTCAAGCTAGAACCCAATCGGGGAGCTTTTGTGTCTAGCCTTTCGCTAGAAGAGTCTAAGCAAATTTATGAGGCGTGGCGGTTAACCGAAGCGGCGATCGTTCGAGATGTTACCAAAACCATCACCCGCAAACAAATTGCTGCGCTCAGAAAACTGGTTACCGAAGAACGCCAAGCCTGTGAAGCGCAAGATATGCCTCGGTTGACGCGGCTATCGGCTCAATTCCACATGCAGCTTGCCGATCTGGGTCGGAATAAATTTCTCGGCAGGTTTTTAAAAGAATTAGTGCCCCAAACGTCCCTGGCATTTTTCTATGAAGTCAGCAATATGCCCATCTGCACCAAAGATGAACACAGTGAAATCTTAGACTACATTGCATCGGGCAATGAAGAAGCCGCAGTTGCCGCCGCGATGCGCCATTTAGATGGCATCGAGAAAGCCTTAAACGCTCGTGCTTCCCTTAAAAAGCCCACCAGTTTGGTGGATCTCCTAAACGCGAGAATTCCCTCTCTCTCGTAAGTCGGAGTGATGATCAAAATAGCACTCCAAATCGAGAAATAGTGATCCGCCGTTAGTCCGACCCTAACCCTCTAGTGCCTCGTAGGTTGAGTCGTGGTTCGATTGCTTGAGGATTGTATACAAAATTTGTATGCTATAAATGTATACATACACAAATAAAAGTCAGGCACTCCCAGCCCTCGATCGCAGAGATCATCGTCAGTGATTGCTGCTTGAGAGTTCACCCATTTCTATGAAAATCAAAGTCATCAACCCCAACACCACTGCCCGCATGACTGAGAAAATCGGGGCTGCCGCAAAATTGGCTGCCAGCCCTGGAACGGCGATCGTGGCCTGCAATCCAGTCTCGGGCCCTGCCGCGATCGAGGGACATTATGACGAAGCGTTAAGTGTCGTTGGGGTTTTAGAAGAGATTCGCAAAGGAGAAGCCGAGGCAATCGATGGATATGTGATTGCCTGCTTTGGCGATCCGGGGCTGCTAGCAGCGCGGGAGTTGGCCAAGGGCCCCGTGTTAGGCATTGCCGAAGCCGCTATGCACGCTGCCAGTTTTATCGCCACTGGGTTCTCGATTGTCACCACGCTAGGGCGCACACGGGTCATGGCTCAACATCTGGTTGACACCTATGGAATGACGCGATTTTGTCACAAGGTGCGAGCGATCGACCTACCCGTTTTGAGTTTAGAAACGCCCCAGGCGAGAACTGCAATTTTACAAGAATGCCGTCTGGCGCTCAAAGAAGATCACTGTGGCGCGATCGTGCTGGGCTGTGGCGGCATGGCAGATCTACCCTCCCAACTAAGTCAAGAATTGGGAATTCCGGTGATTGATGGAGTCAGCGCCGCCGTCAAATTCGTAGAGGCCCTAGTAGGGCTAAGACTTGGAACCAGCAAAGTAGGTGATTTAGCCTATCCAACTTCGCAATCTCATTCAGTTCTCTTTCATTAATTACAGGAATTAAATCAAGGACATGACAATGACAGTGACTTCGATCTTGACGGTGAATGGCGATCGCCTCAACCATCACATCAACCGCCTCGCCAAAATAGGCCACCAACCCTCTGGCTGCATTCGCCGCCTTGCCTTCACACCCGAAGATTTGCAAGCTCGCTATCTGGTGCAGCAGTGGATGGCAGAATCAGGCATGACAGTCCGCACGGATGCAGCCGGAAACTTGATGGGCACCTATGCCGGAACCATTGCAGGCGCGCCAGCCTTAGCCACCGGATCGCATCTTGACACTGTTCCAACTGGGGGGCGGTTTGATGGGGCCCTGGGAGTCGTAGCAGGCATTGAAGTCGTGAGAACCCTGCGAGAAAACAATCTGCGACTCAACCATCCGATCGAGGTGATCGTGTTCACCGATGAAGAAAGCACCATGATTGGCAGTCAAGCGATCGCAGGCACAGCGCTCCTCAACTCGCCCGATCGCTACCAGCCCAAACCCGGAGACTCGATTCAAGACTGCCTGGAAATCATTGGAGGAAACTGGGACGAACTAGCAACGGCAAAACGAAACTCCTCAGACCTAGCTGCATTTATCGAGCTTCACGTAGAGCAAGGGGCCGTCTTAGAAAAAACTGCAAATCAGATTGGCATTGTTCAAGGGGTTGTTGGAATTCGACGTAAAGTGATCACCATTGTTGGACAAGAGAACCATGCTGGAACAACCCCCATGGACGGGCGGCAAGATGCCCTAGTAGCGGCGGCTCAAGTGATTCTCACGGTGCGAAATCTGGCTCGAAGAATGCCCAGCAATCCCGTCGCAACGGTGGGATATCTAACCGTTTCACCTAACTCAGTCAACAGTGTGGCGGGCAACGTAGACCTGACTGTAGATATGCGCGACCTCTCAAAAGCGTGTCTAGATGACATGGTAGAGCAACTCAAAGAAGACTTGAAGTTTATTGCGGCTGACACCCACACTCAGATCAAGATGGCACCGCTCTTGTGCGTCGAGCCAACCCCTGCCGCAGATCACCTGCAAACCACGATCGCATCTGTCTGTCAGCGTTTGGGGTTGAGCTACCATCATCTGCCCAGTCGAGCAGGTCACGACGCTCTAGAAATTGGCCGGATCACCGATATGGGGATGATTTTTGTGCCGAGTCGGGCAGGAGTGAGCCATTCAGAAGCAGAATACACCTCGCCAGAACAGTGCACCCAGGGGGCAAACACACTGCTTCACACGCTTTTGGATCTCGACAATTTTTATTCTGTGCGCCAACGGGGTTCTGACTCTGAGCTTGAGACAGTCCAGGCGCTAGCGCGTTTAGATAGGGTCGATCGTAACTAACCGACGGCTTGCCCCAGTCTTGAAAAGCTTCCTAAGCCCGATCGATCGCCACGAATTCTGTCTCAAGGTAGGCAATCTCTTCCATTCCTCAGGAGACAATTGAGGATGTCAGTCTGATAGCAGCACTTCTCGCCTGCCATCAGCAGCATACGCGTTCATGAATCAAAATTCTTTACGATCGTCTGTTTATTCTCCAGACTGTTGGTTAGAGATTCCTCAAAGCATTGACGAGAGCATTGCTCAGATTAAAGCGTTTGCATTGCAGGAATTTGATCGCGAAGTTGTGGAAAAGCAGCTTTATTATCACACCCGTGATCATTTAAAAACAGTCAGACGGCGAGCTACCCAGATTTCTCAGGTCGTCTATCCCTATTTAGAGGGGCGATCGGGGCCAGCCTTTGACCTGCCTCGAACCGAGTTGCTGCTTGATCTGTGTGTGGCGGCTCATGACATGATTCAGATATTTGTGGATCAACCTAACCAGTCTGCCTCGCGGCGGCGAGAATCAGGGGTGAGCGAGCGGGCAACCCTCGATCGACTGCTCAGTTATGTTCACGCTTTAAATCAGCAATTGCGAACCCGTGACCCTAACAGTCTGGCCATCGTCACCGATGACGATATTGCTACCATTCAAGCTGCGATCGAGTCCACGATCTGCACCTACGATCCAACCGAGCAAGCCATCTATCAGGCTAATTTATACCACTCTAAGCCGCCTGTCGCGATCGTCGCGCAAATTCTAGCCTTGGCGGATATTGGGGCCTTAGGCATTGACGGACTCGATAGCTATAACCAGGAGGGCAGTCTGTTATTTTTGGAAGAAAATCTAGACGTGATTCCCCATCTTTTAGACGGCAGCCTCGATCAACTTACATCGGACGATCCCCTCTACCATGCGATTCAACAGCGCCTCCTCAAGCGGTCTCGCTTTCAGGTAGCCTTCGCCAAAAGTCGGCTTGCCAGACTCAAGATTGAGCTTCAAGGGCTGCCCGAAGCGGTGCGCTCAACCCTGACCCATGAGGTGTTTCGCTATCTAACTCCAGCGACGGTTGACACGATCGCCACGACCACCCCCACGGCTGAGACCACGCCATTAGCATCCCTGCTGAAATTTTTTGAGCTGAGACGCTATCTCGATCGCTTTTCCGATCGATCCCCCGATCCGGCCCGCCCCAATTCAGCGTAAATCGCCTGTCTCACTGAGGGCTAGCCCAAAAAGTCTGCCAAAAAGTAGCCTCCTTCAGAAATATTCAAGTGTGAAGAGGGAGCCGGGTTGCGTTATGATAATGCTTCTAAACTCTTAGTCTGTCCAAAGCAAATCTCTTACAATAGGAAAGAGGTGAAGGTGTAGGCTGCACACAAACATTCTGTGCATACGCATCGACAGGAGGCGAACCCTTACGGAGATACCACTGGGAAACTATCAGCATGGTCAATCAGAACACTTTAACTATTGATGTCGGCTTTACTCACGAAGATTTTGCAGCGCTGCTCGACAAATACGATTATCACTTCAGCCCTGGTGATGTCGTCGCCGGAACCGTATTTAGTCTAGAGCCAAGAGGTGCACTGATTGACATCGGTGCCAAAACTGCTGCCTACATTCCCATTCAGGAAATGTCAATCAACCGCATTGACAGCCCCGAAGAAGTGTTGCAGTCTAACGAAACTCGCGAATTCTTCATTTTGGCAGATGAAAATGAAGACGGGCAGTTAACCCTTTCTATCCGCCGCATTGAGTATATGCGCGCCTGGGAGCGAGTTCGGCAACTTCAAGCCGAAGATGCCACGGTGCGATCGCTGGTGTTTGCCACCAACCGAGGCGGTGCCCTGGTGCGAATCGAAGGACTACGCGGGTTTATTCCCGGCTCTCACATCAGCACTCGCAAGCCCAAAGAAGAATTGGTGGGCGAAGAGTTGCCTCTCAAGTTTTTAGAAGTAGACGAAGAGCGGAACCGTCTGGTGCTCAGTCATCGTCGTGCCTTGGTTGAGCGCAAGATGAACCGTCTCGAAGTGGGCGAAGTTGTCATCGGCACAGTGCGCGGCATCAAGCCCTATGGCGCGTTTATCGACATCGGCGGCGTGAGCGGTCTGCTGCACATTTCAGAAATTTCTCACGATCATATTGACACGCCTCACAGCGTCTTTAACGTCAATGACGAAGTGAAGGTGATGATCATTGACCTTGATGCCGAGCGCGGTCGAATCTCGCTGTCTACTAAGCAGCTAGAGCCAGAACCCGGCGACATGGTGAAAAACCCTGACGTGGTTTACGAAAAAGCTGAGGAAATGGCAGCTAAATATCGTGAACAAATGCAGATCAATCAGCAGGGTGGCGCTCCGGCGGCCGTCGCTGAAGAGGTGGCTGTGGCTGAAGAAGACATTCCTTCGGCTCAAGAAGAGGCAGAAATTCCTCCTGATCTTGTTGAAGTGCCTGATCTTGTTGAAGCGTCTGATCTTGTTGAAGTTCTTGATCCGGTTGAGGCGGAGGCTGAAGCCATTGAAGACTTGGTTCCGGCGATCGACGACTAACTGCCGCACCATTTTTAAGTCACCAGAGAGGGAGTCACATCCCTCTTTTTTTTTGGCTTTTAGATTTCTTATTGGCTTTTAGAAACTCCCATGGCAACGATTCAGTGTGGTATCAAGACGTTCTATAACGTCGAGGCAATTCTCTTCGACAAAGACGGAACGTTAGCCGATGTTCATGACTTTTTGGTGGCTCTGGCACTGCAACGATCGGGCTTTGTCGAGGCTCAAGTGCCCGGCGTGAGAGACTCGCTTTTAAGAACCTTTGGGCTAGTAGACGGGCGAGTCAACCCCGTGGGACTCATTGCTGTCTCGACTCGTCAAGAAGATGAAATCGCAACGGCCGCCTGCATTGCCGCTACCGGGCGAGACTGGATCGAGGCAAAAGCGATCGCGCACACCGCGTTGCTCAACGCCGATCGTGCCCTTTCCCAAAAAGCCAAACTGACTCCGCTTTTTGTCGAGGCGTTGCCATTGCTCCAATCCTTAGCGGATGCTGATCTCAAGGTCGGTATTCTCTCGGCTGACACTCCAGAAAACGTGCAGGAGTTTGTCGGGCACTACGATCTCGGTGCTTATTTTCAGTTGCAGATGGGCTGCCCAGATGGGTTGAGCAAACCCGACCCCCGACTGCTGCATTTGGCGTGCCAAGCTTTAAACGTGGCTCCGGCGACCACTCTAGTGATCGGAGATTCGGGCGCAGATATTGAACTGGCGCACAGAGGCGGCGCGATCGCCAGCGTCGGGGTGACTTGGGGAGGCACCCAGCCTCATCAATTGGCGAATGCGGATGTGATCGTCGATCGTTATGATCAAATTCAATCGATAAGTTTTGGCAACTTGCCCCGACTCGATTGCGTCTAGACAAAAATGGCAACGATTCATCTTTTAACAATTCGAGAAATAAAATTAGAACAATTCTGTGGAGCTTTTGATCATGCGATATCTCATAGTGCTAACGCTGCTGGTGTTTCCGTTTGTGATCAGCCCGATCGCTCGTGCTCAATTTACCGATCCCATCGTTCAGACAAAAGTCAAAGAAATTGAGGCTCTCAGCCGTGCTAAAAATCTAGCGCGTCAAGCGGGTGAGGCGGCAAATGGTGGGCTTGGCGTTTATCGAGCCGAGCGATCGATGCACGGGTTTGCGGCTCAATCTCCCTATGTAGACAAAGGTGATTTTTGGCTGTTTACCTTTAAAGGCAGCGCTCCTGGCTCTGATGTTCCCTTTGTGGAGAGCGACGTGCGAGTAGACAAAGCCGATTTTAAGACGATCGTTCTCTATAATGGCGCGATTCGTTAAAGCGTAGAAGTAGGGGCGTTTTCTGCCCTTACAAATCCTTAAATCTATAGACAACACTAGATAATTCACCGAGTTGTCTCAGCCTGAATCTCTTGTAAAATTTTTGAGATTTCTTCTTCCGATTGCAGATGTCTTACTAATACCTGAGCCGTTGTTTCTAACACCCGCTCAGAAAAAAGTTTAGACAAATCTTGCCGCAGCCCTCGCCCAATATAGAGGCTCAATAGCACTTCTAGAGTCATCTCTCGACTATCTGCAATTTTTTTGAGAGATTCTAAAGTGTCAACTGGAACTTGTATCGAAACGGCTTCTGTCTGACGGGGATGAAGACGCGAGTTGAGATTTTGTTCAGGGTTGCTCATAGAGTTTTCTCTCAGCACGGGTTGCAGGACGGGCAGAATTAATGCGGGTTCTTGCACTTCGTTTTAAATAAACCACTAGCAACAACCGTTGAGCCAGAGATTCACCGATGATGAAATAACGACATTCGTGTAGGTGAATTTAATCGAACGCAGTTTTCCGTTCGGTCACGATCGTTAAACTCACCCATTCTCCTTTAGCGTTATAGCGACGAATCAAGCGCTGACGCAGATCGGGCCGAAGCAACCAGCCCACTTCTAAAAACAATGGCTGACCCAATTTAATTTTCACCGGGCACGTCGAAGAACCCCCATCGGGCAACAACAGCACCTGCACGCCCTCAAACCACAGCACCGAACCCTGGATCGTTGCGGTCGAAGTGAAGGGTTTTTCTGCCCCGATCGTCAACGTTTGCACCAGACGATCGTGTCCTTCACGGTGCAGCTTTAAGGAGGTTAGATAGGAGTCGGGCGATCGCCAGTCAGGGTAAATCGTCACTGCTTCGCCGCTCCACTCACCGATCAAATCCTCCACCGTCAAGGGTGGCCGCTCTGGCGCACTGGTTCCGACTCTCTGCTCTCTAATCAGGGTTAACTGCTCAAGCTGACTCCGTCTGTCAAACAACTGCACTAGACGTAGGCGACGATCGCTATGCAGCAAAGCTAACTCTGCCCCAAACTGGGTATAGGGCGCAAACTGCATCGCCCCTTGAGAAAACGCCCCATTTTCAAAAAACCTTAGCCCGCCCCCGATCGTCGAATACTCACTGACTAGATCCGGTTTTCCCTCACGGCGCAGCGTCAAACGCACGTTCTGGTTGTTGTCTATCCCTTCTAGCGATAACAGAGACGGCGTATCGCTGAGAAGCTCTCCTCGCGGCGAGAATTGGGTAAACGAACCTTGCCACTCGCCTAAGTTTTCTAAAAAACAGTCCCATTGGGATTTTGTCATGATGAATTGGGTGAATGGCAGATTAACGAGTTGCAAAGCGACGAACGGCGAAGAGACTGCCCAGCAGACCCACAGAGCCACCAAATCCCAACAGGATCAGGGGCAGCGCTAGCGCATCGATCGGGCGCACAGACAGATCCGTTGCTAACAATTGCACAAAATCTGGCTGCTGTGCCAGCAAGTTTCTCAAAAACTGTTCGACCGCTCGAATCAATCCCCACGCGATCGTGGCCCCCACCACCCCAAACACCACACCTTGGATGATAAACGGCAGATAGATCCAGCTTGAGGTAGCCCCGACTAGCTGCATGACCTCGATCTCGTGACGACGAGCCATCACAATTAAGCGGATAGTGGTGCTGATTACGGCGATCGCTGTCAGCGTCAACAATCCAGTAATCATCAAACTCAGCCAACTTAAGCCGCGATTGAGTTGAGCGATGCGCTTGACCGCTTCGTCTACATACTGCACGTCTTCTACTCCGGCTAAGCCTTTTAGCTTTTTAGCCAAACTGGGCACCGCTTGCGAAGATTTAGCCCTGACTTTGAGTTCGTCTACTAATGGATTGCCCTCAAGCTGACGATCGGCATCTTTGAGATCAGACACACCCAACTCTTTGACCAAGGTTGCCCACGCCTCTTCTTTGGAAATGCTCTTCACCGCCTCGGCCTCTGGAAACTTGGTCACCACGGGTTTTAGCGTTGCGCCATCGACCCCGGTTTCTAAATAGACCGAAACTTCTAGCTGACTGCCCACCTGATTTAGCAAGCCCTCTAGCTGCCAAGAAGCCTGTAAGCCCATGCCAAACAAAAACAGCAGCACCGTCACCGTGCTAATGGCTGCCCAGTTCATCCAACCGCCGCGACGTAGACCGAGCAGCGTTTCTCGCCCCAAATAATCTAGCTTTGTCAAAAAACGAAACACGCATCATCCCCAAATTTTGGTCGTCTCCGTTATCTTTTATCACCAAGTTGGCAAAGCTTCTCAGAAATTTGGGACGCGATCGTGATTTGGTTTGTGAACGGGATCAATCCCGATATTGCCCCACCCATCCCCACGATCGCGCAACCCCGTAGGAGCATGGCACGCCATGCCCTCTTGCAAAAACGGTGGCGATGGCGATGGATTTGCAACAAGAAAATTTCCAACATTTGAGGGAGTCGCCAGAATTGGTTAAGATAGATCTAAAGCGGAATCAGTTCGACCTTTGTCATTATTGTTGAGAAATTAAGTCCATGACTTCTGAAGTTTTGGTTGAGAAGAAAAAGTTAGCGAAGCCACCCCTAGAGGTTCATCAATTGGGCGATCGCGTGTTGCGTCAGCCCGCCAAGCGCATCTCAAAAATTGATGCTGAGATTCGTCAGATGGTGCGAGAGATGCTGCAAACCATGTATAGCGAAGATGGCATCGGGTTAGCGGCTCCACAAGTGGCGATCAACAAGCAGCTAATTGTGGTGGACTGTGACCCTGACAACGCGGCCACGCCTCCCCTGATTTTGATCAATCCGATGATCAAAAAATCAAGCCTTGATCTTGAAGTTGGGCAAGAAGGCTGCTTGAGCATTCCAGGCGTTTATCTAGATGTGACGCGCCCCGAAGCGATCGACGTTGCTTTTAAAGATGAGCACGGCCGTCCTCAACTGATCAGCGCCACGGGGTTACTCGCCCGCGCCATTCAGCACGAAATCGATCACTTAAACGGGGTGTTATTTGTCGATCGGGTCGAAAATAAGCTGGCACTGACTCAAGAACTCACCAAGCGGGGCTTTTCGTCTCACGCAGTCAAACCGATCTAGGATTGGAATTTCAGGTCGAGATTTGCGTAGGTGCACGGTACGCCGCGCCCGTCAGACCGTAGGGGCACGGTACGCCGCGCCCGTCAGAACGGTTAAATCGAGATTTGCGTGGGGGCACGATACACCGCGCCCGTTAGAATGATTAGACATTAGGGGCAAAATTCCGTGACTCCAAAAAGTGGTGTGTTTTTAGGTGGATCGTGCATTGCCGCGATCGCCGCTGTCGGTTCTGTCTTTGAACTCTCGTCGGGTAGCCCTCAGCTAGGTGGGCTAGTTACCGGGGTGATTCTCGCGCTCAGTGTGCCGCTCACAGCAATTTTCTTTTATACGGCTGTGTTAGACACCAGAGCCAATCAAAAATAAATCTCAAATCACGGCGTTTGAGTGACTGTTTCTTCATTCAAACTTTATGATTTAATCAGGGGGACTGAGAATTATGTATGAAATGTTTCCTATACTACCCATAGTCTGAGATAGCCTACCGATATCTCAGACCCATGCCGTCTGCTGAAATCTGTGAACATGACGGGCGAACCCCTTGCGATCGCTTCACTGCGGCAACTGCCCAGTGGCACCCTCTCTGAGCAGAAACAGCCAGCTTATTCTCTGTCTACAGAACAAATTATGGCGATCGGGCGTGACCCTCGCTGTCAAATTGTTCTCGATTCGACTATCTATGGCTCTGTTTCACGTCGCCACGTTGAGATTCGCCCCACAGACACCACCGCTCATGGGCGACCGACTTGGTGGGTGTGTGACCTCAATAGCTCAAATGGCACCTACCTAAACGGCAGACGATTGAGAGGGTGCCGAGTCTTAAAGGCAGGCGATCGCATCTCGTTGGGTCAAAACGGGCCAGAGTTTGTGTTTGACTATTGCTCTCCTCCCAGTCCTTTGCCCGCTGTCATGCAGACGATCGACGAGATTAAGCCGCTGTCGCGATCGTCAAGAGTGCCTAGAAATTCTGTCACCTTTACGCAGCTTTTCCCGATCGCTTCGACGGGGGGCGATCTGCGTCAAAAAGCCTACCTCGCTCCTGGCGTGATCACGGTGGGCTTTGTGGTCAGCCTGTTTGTCGCTGTCGGCAACGCAGTGCCGTTTAATCTTTTGTTAGCGACTTATATTGCTCTAGCTGCCTACTATTTTGTCTATCGACTGTGCGGGAAGCACAAACCCTGGTGGGTGCTGCTGTTGGCGGGGCTGACGACGGTGCTGCTGTTGAGAAGTCCGGTGTTGCCGCTGTTTATTGTGCTGTTTCGACACCTCTTGCCGGGGCAAGTGCCAGAAGCCGGGGAACCGATCAATTTTGTGGTGCTGCTGATTCGGATGTTTTTTGGCGCAGGGTTGATGGAAGAGCTACTCAAAGCCCTGCCGCTGCTGGGATTTTATCTGGTGGGGCGACTGCTGCCGACTCCTTGGAAAGAGCGCATTGGCATCTCAGAACCCCTTGATGGCATTTTGCTAGGAGCCGCCTCTGCGGTGGGCTTTACGTTGCTGGAGACGTTGGGGCAATATGTGCCCGACATGATTCAAAACACGACGTTGCAGTTGGGCGATGGACCTAGGCAGCTAATGGGACTGCAACTGCTGATTCCTCGTCTGCTAGGCTCCATCTCAGGACACATGGCCTATAGCGGTTATTTAGGCTATTTTGTAGGGCTGAGCGTTTTGAACCCTAGACAGAGTGCGATTATTTTAGGAATCGGTTATTTCTCGTCGGCTAGCTTACATGCGCTGTGGAATGCAATGGGATCGGTGAGTCCGTTTGTGTTGGCCCTCGTTGGCATCTTGTCGTATGCCTTTTTAGGGGCGGCTATTCTAAAAGCGCGCACGCTGTCGCCGACCCGATCGCAAAACTTTGCCACTCACATAAGGCGCTAGACAGATTTTCTTGACTCGCTCAAGGTGCCAATATTCCTTCTTTAGAGAGAGGGTGCAAACGGCGATCGTTCTTACGCTCTAAGGGCAAGCTGAAAAGTTGTGGTGACTTTAGTCCGATCGTTGTGAACCTACGCCTTGAGTGTATTAGAGCAATTATGAAATTCAATCTGTTTCGGTTTAGTTATGCTGCCTTGCCCCTAAGTTTGGTTTGTCTAGCCGTTTTTGCAGGCACCTCGCAGGCTCAGGCAGAAAGCCCCAGCAGCGACGATGCGCCACTTGCAGAAAGCTCTGTGAGCGCTCCATCTCAGCCTGCTGTGGTGCAGACTACTCGTGTGGTCAAGCCAACGCCGGGCAAAGTCGCTCAGTCTGCGATCGGGCTGTCGAGTCTACGATCGCCGGGTGCTGAGACTTCTGCTCAAGTCAACTCTACACAATCTTCTATTTCACCGAGAACCGTCATGGCCCAGAGCACCAGCCCTTCTGGGACTTCGCAGCCTGACTTAAAAGGAACGCCTACCCAGACTCAAACCACTCCTCAGCCCGTGCAGACCCCGATTCAAACTCAGAGTGCGCCAACGACTCCGGCCCAGTCTATGCCTCAGATTCAGCCGACCGTTCCGACTGAGACCACTCCCACGACTCCTACCACTCCGACTGAGACCACCCCCACAAGCCCGACCCCAATTCTGAATCAGGTTTCACCAGGACGCGCAACCCGATCGGGGTCTAGCTATGTAGGAGTCGGTGGAAACATTGGACTTGGCAGCGGTGACACGTCGTTGGGTCAGGGCAGTTTTGCGGTGATCAGCAAAGTGGGCTTACTGCCGTCTTTCTCGGTGCGTCCTTCGGTGCTGTTTAGCGATAACGTAACGATTTTGCTGCCGATCACCTACGATTTCTCGGTTGGGGCAGGCCCAACGGGAGCGCTAGGCTTTAACGCTGCTCCTTATGTCGGTCTCGGAGCCGCGATTTCGACCGGAGATGGGGCCGATGTGGCCCTGCTGCTAACGGGTGGAATTGACGTACCTATTAGCTCACAGTTTACGGCAACGGCTGCGGTCAACGCGACCGTGACCGGAGAAGCGGCCGTCGGTATCTTGATTGGGGTTGGCTATAACTTCAACGGGTTCTAAGCGATCGCATTTCGACTCTCAGACAAGGGGCTTAGGCCCCTTGTTTTTTGATGCTGGTGAAAGAGCAATCTGCTGTTACTTTCCGATTTTCTTGAGTGAGTCGGGTTTGTGAATGGCTTCTTTTCCTGTCTTGTCGCTCTTGACCAGATATTCAGGATGCTCTTCTGAAGCCTCAAAGTGGTGTCCTTTAAAGTCAGTCGGCCCAGTAATTTTTCTCTCAATGGTGCCTTCGATCACCTGACCAGAACTGTTCCACTCAACCTGATCGCCCTGCTTAAACGTTTCAACCATTGCTAGTAAGTCCATTATTTTTGCATTCTTAACAATATTCATCGCGACGATCGTGGCCGTCTCTCTTTTGAGCCTAAATTTTCATTTCACTTAGCGATTTTTCTCTTTCTATAGGTAGTTGTCACACCCGATGCTCACTCTCTAGAGTCGCGATAGGTGAGCGTTTTATAAACTGTTTAAATATGATTGAAAATTATGATCTGTTTGTGATTGGGGCTGGCCCCGGAGGGCTGGGGGCGGCAAAGCAAGCAGCCCATCATGGCGCACGAGTCGCGATCGCTGAAGCTCGTCAGCTTGGCGGCACCTGTGCCAACATGGGATGTGTTCCTAAAAAGCTGATGGTCTATGCGGCTGACTTTGCCCACTATGCAGATGCGTCTAAAGGCTATGGCTGGAGCGGCGATCGCCCGCAGTTTGACTGGGCAAAATTTGTCAAAGCGCGAGATCAGGCGATCGATAAATTTCGGCAAGCCCACACGCGATCGCTGACTCAAAAAGGGATTCGATTGATCCCCGATCGGGCCATGTTGATCGATGCTCACACCGTCGAAGTTGCTGGACAAAAAATCACTGCCGATAAAATTCTCTTGGCGGTTGGCAGTCACCCTAATCGGCTCACTATTCCGGGTGCTGAACACGCGATTACGTCTGAGCAGATGTTTAACCTGCCGCAGTTGCCGCAGAAAATTGCCATTGTTGGCGGCGGCTATATCGGCGTTGAGTTTGCTAGCGCCCTGCGCGGATTTGGAGCAGAGGTGTTTTTAATGAACCATGAACACTGCCTTCTGAATGGATTTGATCCGGCCGTTAGCGCTGCCATTCATCAGGGGTTGACTCAGCGAGGCATTGAGATTGCCTGCAACACTACGATTAAAGAAATTGTTGCCCACGATCGCACCTTGCAGCTAATGCTGTCAGACCACCCGAACCCAATCACCGCCGATCTGGTTTTGTGCGCGATCGGGCGCAGCGCTAATTTAAGCAACCTAGGCTTAGAGCAGGTGGGCATTGAAATCGATCGGGGCGCGATCGCCGTTGATGCCCACAGTCGCACCAGTCAGCCCAACATTTTCGCGGTTGGAGACTGCACTAATCGCAAGCAACTCACCCCCGTTGCACTGTCAGAGGGTCGCGCTTTTGCTGACACTATTTTTGGTGATCAGGCTTGGACGGTGGATTATGAAAGTGTGCCGTCGGCCGTGTGCTGTCGCCCCGAAGCGGCATCGGTGGGCATGACTGAGCCACAGGCAAAAGCGCATTTGGGCGAGGCGGCCGTGCGCTGCTATGAAAGTGAGTTTCAGCCGTTGTTCTACAGCTTAAGTGGTCAGACTGACAGAGCCTTGATCAAGCTGGTGGTCAATCGTGCAACCGATCAAGTGATTGGCATTCACATCGTGAGCGATCATGCTGCCGAGATGCTGCAAGGATTTGCGCTAGCCATGAAAAAAGGAATCACTAAACAGGATCTCGATCGCACGATCGGTATTCATCCCTCTTCGGCTGAAGAGATTTTCTCAATGCGTTGAGCGTGAAATCTAAATCCCATCTCCCCAAACGGGTGCAGGAATCTTCATTGCTTTGGCGAGTTCGGCAGCCACTTCGGGGCGAGAAAACTCAGGCGGCGGCAATTCACCTCGACGCAGCATCTCACGAACTTTGGTGCCGGAGAGATGAATGCGCTCTTCAGGAGTGCTGGGGCTGGTTTTGGTGGTGGCCATGCCTTCCGTGCGCTTGCAGTAGAAGGCGTGCTCAAACTTCATCGGCTTGATTCCCAACGCATCGGGATCAAACTCATCAAAAATGTGTTGAGCGTCGTAGGTGCCATAATAGTCGCCGACCCCCGCATGATCACGTCCGACGATGAAGTGAGTGCAGCCGTAGTTTTTGCGCAGCAGCGCATGAAAGATCGCTTCACGCGGCCCGGCATAGCGCATGGCCGCAGGGTTGATGGCCAAAATAACGCGATCTTTGGGGAAGTAATGCTCCAGCATGATTTCGTAGCAGCGCATCCGAATATCAGCCGAAATGTCATCGCCCTTGGTGACTCCTACGAGCGGATGCAGAAACAACCCATCCACGGTTTCAAGCGCACATTTTTGAATGTATTCGTGAGCGCGGTGAATCGGGTTGCGAGTCTGAAACGCCACGATCGTCTTCCACCCTTTTTCTCTAAAGAGCGCACGAGACGCGATCGGGTCAATCTGATAGGTCGGAAACTGAGGATGAGCCTCGCGCTTGAGCATCCACACCGGGCCTGCAAGATTGATCGCACCCTGCTGATAGACCACTGCCACACCGGGATGCTTTTCTTCGTTGGTGCGATAGACGTGAAGCGCCTCGTGCACCTTGTCATAAGCATATTTCTGCGTCAGTTCTAGCACCCCAATAAACCGCCCTCGACTGTCATCTAGACGCACTAGACTGCCTTCTTTGAGCGGCTCGGCCACAGCCTCACTCACGGGCAGCGTCACGGGAATCGACCAAGGCAACCCATTGGCTAGGTGCATCTCACTGACCACCCGATCGTAGTCTGCTTTTTCGAGAAAGCCTGTGAGCGGGCTAAAGCCACCGATGGCGATCAGAGCTAGGTCAGAAGCTGCCCGATCGTCAAGCTGCACTCTGGGCAAGTGGTCTGCTTTTGAGAGAAACTCTTCATGTTGAGCAGGGCTAGCGATGCGATTAATCAGTTGCCCACCGTGAGGAGCAATGCTGTCTGGGTGACTCATAGGTTGAAGGGTTTCGGGATGTAAAAAATCTCCTTTGTCGGCATCAAAGGAGCTTTTATTGAGCGTAGCAGGATTAGGATCGAGAAAGGTAGAAAAATTAACGGCTGCCCCAGCCTATCGATTCTGCAAGCCCTAAATACTAGAATAAAGGGTGTGATCAGTCCTTTGAATCAACCCAAACGAGATGACGCAGTGCTGGGCGGTCAGGTGACAGTCCCGGCGGGTAGTGTGGTGCTTGGCGGGCTAGACGGCATCAAACGACGGTTTGCCAGCGATCGTCCAGACCAGCGCATTGCTGCACTTAGAGAAGCCGATCGTGGGAGCGTCGGACTGGATCTGTTAATTCAAGGGCTGCAAGATTCGTCGTTGGCGGTGCAAAAAGTGGCCTATCTGCTGCTGCAAAACCGGGGCGACCTCAAGGCAAAAAAAGCACTAGACGACTATAGCCCCTATGGGCTGTTTGAGTGTCTCGCCACCTTGACCGGACACGCCGCCGGGATCACCGCGATCGCCGTCGCTACTCGTCATTTTGTCTACCGCCCTGATCAAGAGATTGTGATCAGTGCCAGTCGAGATGGGGTGGTGAACGTCTGGGACTTAGAGGCAAAAGAACTGGTGTTTAGTGTGAATGTCTGGGCGATCGTATTCGCAATTTCGATCGACCCTGACGAAGACAGTTTCACGATTAGAACCAGACAGCAGGTGATCAAAACCTGGAGTCTGAGAACTGAGCAACCCATCTCAACTTCTCAAAAACGACCCAAAACGATCGCGTCAGTCACGGTCAACGACGGTAGACATTTAGTAAGCGGCAGCCGCCAAACGATCAAGATTTGGGATTTGCACGCTGCGCGAGAAGTCTGCTTGCTCCAAGGACATTCCCGCTTAGTGACCGCCGTGGCCGTGAGTCGCGATCGTCCTCTATTGGTCAGTGGCAGCGACGATCAAACCGTCAAAATTTGGGGAGTTGCTTAACTTCAGACCCAAGATGGACGATCGTTTTAAGGGAATGGTTATTATTTGAGGAATTTCCCTGATTGATCACAGTTCGTTGTGATCATCATGATTAGATCTGTTGATTAATTCTGATGACAACCTCATTTTTGCCGTTTAGACAAGTCAGTTTTTTGACCGGAGCTTTGATTTTATTAAGTCTTTTATCTTTCAGTGGGGCGGCGATCGCCCGCACCGCAACCCGTTCTGCACGAGCGACGCAACCCGCGCCAAACGGCTATCAAACCTATCAGAGCCAGCGTTATAAATTCAAAATTGACTATCCGTCTAGCTATCGGTTAGATGCGACCGGAGATAGTCGCGGGGTGCGGCTTCAGCCCAAGGCACCCGATCAGGCTGGCAGCATTGCGATTGAGGCGTTTAGCAACCCTCAAAAACTCTCTGCCTCAGAGTGGGTCAGCCAACAGACCGCCTCTCATTTCAGCGATCGTCAAGATAGCCTCAAAAGCTATAGCTTTGCGGGGCAGCCCGCGATCGCTTACCCGTGGTGCGCCAAGATCTGTGGAGATGACGTGGTGTTTCCGAGTCGCGATCGCCAGACGATCATGGTGCTGACTGTGTTTTATGACTACCCATCCGATCCGATTCGCTGGGACTTTCAATCCATTATCGGCAAGTTTCGCTTCACCTCGTAGACGCGATCGCAGACCCGTTCTCAGCCACCAGAACTGAGGCATCAAAACTGAGACGATAACCCAAGCCGCAGGAAAAAGCCCTGCAAGCTTAAATCGTTTTGCGACTCAGTAAACACCCCCGGACTGCCCGCACTCACAAATCGAATCGAGTCAGCCACGTTAAACAAATGCTGATATTCATAGCCAATGCTGAAATTGAGACTGGTGCTCTGGCTGACTTTGGGCTGCCAATTTAGCCCGATCGCTAGATCCATGCCCGGTACAATCTGCTGATTGCGGTCTTGACGAAGGCTAGCCACGACATCTGCACCCGCATTATCGGTTTCGTCATAGCGAGTCGATAAACTCCCCAACAGCAGGGTTCCGGCTCCGCGACCAAACAGGCTCAAATCGCTGGCTAGCCTGATTTTTGCCTCAGCCCCCAGTCGCGGCCCAAAGCCACTAAAGCTGCTTTCAACAATGGCTCGACCCTGATTAAAGTCGCGACCGTTATAATCGACCGTCATTTCTTGATTGACATCTGAAAACCGCAGCCCCCCAAACACTCGCATATCCAGGCTTTTGCCAACTTGAAAATTGTAGGCTAACTCAATATCTGTGGCGTTATAGCCTAGCGTCGATCGCGCCGATGCCGTGTCAGCCGAGTCATTTTGAAACGGATGGGTAAAGGTCGCAAACAACGCGCCGTTGGTCGGTCTGACTGCACTGTTGCTGCCGTCGGTGTCTAAAAAAGTGTGGCTAGCTGAGATCGCCCAAGCGGTTTGAGGCGGATGGTAGGTTACCCCTACGCGCAAGGCAGCGGCCCGATCGTAGCCGACTTTAGCTAAGTCTCCGCTCACAGCCAACGCTGTGCCTGGATCGACGATCGCAAAATCCATCAGGTTGCTGGTGGTGGGCTTGAGAAACAGCACTTGAGTGGAGATTTCCCAGCTTTGGGGGCGGTCTTCGGGCACGACCACGACAGGCACAACTACGCCAGGCGGAACGGGTTTAGGCGCGGTGATTTGCTGCCGCAATCCTTCAATTTCTTGCTCAAGCTGATGTTGTTTTTGTTCTAACTGCTGAAGTTTTTGTTGAAGAATTTGTTCACTGGATGGCGCAGCCTGCACTGTGACTTGAGCAATGGTTTTAGGCGCTGAGTCCTGCGGTTTTTCAGCCGCGATCGCCAAATCAGAACTCACCACTGTGGTCAATGCGATAACTAAGCCAAGACAATAGGGTTTCAAAGTAGACTCCTCACAGGTAGTAGATGGGGACAATAGAGCACTCAAGGAATCAGTTTATTCTGAAAAACGAATATCGAGTTGGCCGTCTAGAGAAAGCGTGTCTCGCACCTGGTCAATCTCCACCAGATAGCGCTGCAAGCCAGGAGTCAGCAGATTGACCGCCGCCCGAATCGGAGCCTCGATCGCTCTCAAATCAGCCGGGCTAGGATTGGTGCTGCGGCGCACCGTGTTTGTGCCCGTGCCGCCGTCGAGGGTGTCTGCATCGCCGCCGCCAAACAAGAAATCGTCGCCGCCGCCACCTGACAGTTGATCGCTGCTGCGACTGCCAAAGAGAATGTCGTTGCTCTCTCCGCCCGTGATCGTGTCTTCGGCTAGGCGCGTTAAGCCGAGTTCGGGTTTGCGGTAGATCACATCGGCTTGATGAGGCAAGGCGTGAAAGAAGTTATATGAGTCGTTGCTGTTGTCGAGATAACCCTTAGTCAGGTCAAAACTGGTGTCGATTTGACGATTGACGATCGGCAACATAAAGGTGCTGTTGTCGCCTGATATCAAGTCTGCCCCCGCGTCGCCGTTGAGAGTGTCATTGCCTGCGATCAGCGTGTTGGACTGATTATCTTTGCTGTAGTCAATGCCATAGCGAGCATTATAGAGATCGCGCAGAAAGGTCTTAGCGTCTTCAGAAAGCAGGTTTAAGCTGCGTTGCAGTTGAGTGCGATCGCTAGAAGTTTGAGGCGACTGAGCCACGATCGGCATAATCAGATTACTATAGTCACCGACGATCGTATCGTTACCATCTCCTCCGTTAACAACATCGTTCCCCAGTTTTAAATCAAAGTTGCGGAAGTTGGTGCGACCTGCTTTGGTGGGAGTTTGAGCAAAATTGTAGTTCCAGAAGCTACCGCGCTCATAGTTCAGCGTCTTCAGCACAGGATTTAAGATCAGCACATCGTCGGCTAAAATTTTGTCGTCGCCGCCGTTGCCGTTAATTGTGTCGTTCCCGATCGCTAGGGTGTAAGGCTGGGCACCTGCTCCCGTTGCAATAAATGGCGCAAGCGCGTTATTTACAGTGGTGCTAAAGTTGCTAATAATCTGCTGCAAATCTATCAAGTTCGCATTCACCGCCGCCGCATTAGCAGGAGATTTAACCGTTAATGGGCCTAAAAACTGTCCGTTGTCGCCCATGATCAAGTCGTTATCATCACCGCCGTTGATCGTGTCACTGCCGATCGTCAGTTCTTGCGGTGCGGCTCCGCTGCGGCTGGCTTGGGCAAGCTCTAGATCGTGGAGATCATAATTTAGCTGATTGAGCGAGAGCGTTAGGGAGTCGAGGGATTGATCAAGAGAGGCAATGCCCGATCGCAGCGGCACCGCGCTGATGTAGTTATCGCCAATAATCGTGTCTTGACCTGCGCCGCCATCAATTTGGTCATTGCCTGCCAGCAGAGATAAATGATTGACAATATCAGGAATCACCGAGGCAAACGGTCTAAACTCGGTGCCATCGCGACCGCGCAGCGATCCGACTAGGGGCACGATCGGTAAAGTATTGGCATTGAGGGTCTGCGTCAGCGTTAGCGAGGGCAACAGATCAGAGACGATTTGAGGCGCGATCGTCAAACTGGGAATCACGATCGTGCCATACGTCCCTAGATTGAGATTGAGGCTGGGGTCTTGCTGAATCAGGTGAATGCCCCGCGTGACGATCGGCGATTCAGTATTAAAGGGAACTGGATTATGACTATCGTCGCCCACGATCCAGTCGTCGCCTGTGCCGCCATCAATGCGATCGTTGCCCGTGTTGCCTTCGAGATAGTCATTGCCGCTGCCGCCTTGAAGGGTGTCATTGCCGCGTTGACCAAACAGCGCATCATCACCCGCGCCGCCATCGAGGGTGTCATTGCCGTCAGCAAACAGGGTCACCTGATAGGTTGGCGTGTTCCAGCCGTTAGCGGTAGTGACTTTGCTGCCGTCGGGGTTATAGGCTCCGGTGATCAGCAGCAGATCGGGAGTCTGGAACCCGGCTTGAGGCGTGGTGCTGTTGAGGGTGCCTGTGAGCCGTCCGACATCGGTCAACAAGACATTGCGATGCCAGGAGCCATTTTGATTCAGTCGTGGGCTGCCATTGGGGTTTAACTCACGAGTGACGATGCCCACATCTCCGAGCAGGGTGTCTTGTCCGTCGCCGCCGCGCAGGGTGTCGTTGCCGAGTTCTCCATAGAGTTCGTCGTCGCCAGCGCCGCCGTCGATCGTGTCATTACCCCGCTGTCCGTGCAGAATGTCGTCGCCTGCGCCGCCCAAAAGCGTATCGTTGCCGCCGATGCCGTCAATATCGTCAAAGCGCACAACATCGCGAATCGTGTCGCCAAAGGGAGCCGCGTAGTGCTGCCAGCCGCCAGTTGCCGCCGCTCGACGGGTGATCAATCCGTTATCACCGAGAATCACGTCTGCCTGATCGCCGCCGTCTATAAAGTCATTTCCGTCAGCGCCTCCAATCACGTTGTGACCGCCGATGATGTCATCTTCACCAGCGCCGCCGTAGATGCGATCGTCGCCCTGTTGTCCCAGAATGATGTCGTCACCCTGATCGCCGTAGATGATATCGTTGCCGCCGCCATCGGTTGCGGCAGTGTCGATCGAGAAGTAGTTACGATCGCTGGGCAGGGCTTCGTAAATTTTGCCGTGATCGCCCAAGATCAGGTCATTGGCTGGACTGGTCAAATCACGACTGCCGGGCACAGAATCGGCTTGGACTATCGTCTTGCCATCTAGTAACCAGGCGGCTGACTCGCCCGATCGACGATGCCAGAACAAATCGGTTTTGCCATCGCCATTCAAATCACCCAACTGGGCTGTCCAGTCCGTGCCGACATTGAACGGCAGCAGGGCCGAGTCCAGTAATTTGGTGCCGTTAAAGAGCCAGACCGCCGTCGCTCCACTCGTGTTGCGCCAGAACAAATCGGTTTTGCCATCGCCATTCAAATCACCCAACTGGGCTGTCCAGTCCGTGCCGACATTGAACGGCAGCAGGGCCGAGTCCAGTAATTTGGTGCCGTTAAAGAGCCAGACCGCCGTCGCTCCACTCGTGTTGCGCCAGAACAAATCGGTTTTGCCATCGCCATTCAAATCACCCAACTGGGCTGTCCAGTCCGTGCCGACATTGAACGGCAGCAGGGCCGAGTCCAGTAATTTGGTGCCGTTAAAGAGCCAGACCGCCGTCGCTCCACTCGTGTTGCGCCAGAACAAATCGGTTTTGCCATCGCCATTCAAATCACCCAACTGGGCTGTCCAGTCCGCGCCGACATTGAACGGCAGTATGGCTGAATCTAGTAATTTGGTGCCGTTAAAGAGCCAAACCGCTGTCGCTCCACTCGTGTTGCGCCAGAACAAATCGGTTTTGCCATCGCCGTTCAAATCACCCAACTGGGCTGTCCAGTCTGCCCCGACATTGAACGGCAGTATGGCTGAATCTAGTAATTTGGTGCCGTTAAAGAGCCAAACCGCCGTCGCTCCACTCGTGTTGCGCCAGAACAAATCGGTTTTGCCATCGCCGTTCAAATCACCCAACTGGGCTGTCCAGTCTGCCCCGATCGTATAGGGCAGCAGCGCACTTTTTAGCACGGTCACGCCATCCATCAGCCATAGAAGGAGGCTGCCATCCGCCGAGTTGCGCCAGAAAATATCGGTTTTGCCGTCGCCGTTGAAATCACCTTTTCCGGCAACACTCCAATTGGCATCAAGCTCTTGCAGACCGTTATCTCCGTAGATCGTGTCAGCCCCGGTTCCGCCTAGAATCTGGTCATTCCCCAACCCACCAAAGATCTCATCATTTCCGCCTAACGTAGGATTCGTCGTGGTGATGAAGTCTAGGGTTGATAAATCATTATCGCTAGCGACTCCAACTGTGTTGTCCCCTGCAAACCCATAGTCAAGTTTACCGTTGTCTCCCAAGATTTTATCGTCGCCTTCTCCGCCATTCAACAAGTCATTACCAAAGCCGCCTAAAATCACATCGTTGTTTTGATTGCCGTCGATCGTGTCGTCGCCCCCAATCCCCGGATCGATCGTCTCAATCAGTTTGACCTTGCCGCCTGTAAACGTGATGCGTCCACCATCCCCGATCAACACATCATCGCCCAAGCCGCCCGCGATCGTGTCATTGCCTGCGCCCCCTAGAACAATGTCATTGCCTGCGCCCCCTGAAATCGTATCGTCACCCCCGATCGCGGGATTAGTGGTAACAATTACATCCAGCGCGACACTATTGCCGCTAATGACATTGTTAATCAAACCGTTATCGCCTAACACAATGTCATCCCCAGCATTACCAGAAATGCTGTCATTGCCAAAGCCACCCAAAATCAAGTCATTGCCTTCATCACCTGCGATCGTGTCATTGCCCCCGACCCCTGGCTCAGTCGTCTCAATGTGAATCAGGTTTCCGGCTGCAAAGGTCATGAACCCGTTGTCACCGAGGATAGTATCGTTACCCAGGTTTCCAGAAAGGGTGTCATTGCCAGAGCCACCAAACAGCGCATCATTCCCAATGCCGCCCGCGATCGTGTCGTTTCCATCCCCCACCGCAGAACTGTTGGCAGCCCGAATCACCTCACCCGTGGCTGAGAACGTCAACGTTCCGGTGTCGCCAAAGATATAGTCGTCGCCCCCGTTTGTGGTGTCAAGATTAACGATCGTGCGACTCACCGGATCGATGCTGGCATTATCTCCCGCGATTACATCGTCTCCGGCTCCCCCAAAGATAAAGTCAGTGCCGTCAGCCACCCCGGCTGTAAAGCTGCCGCCCACAATGTTGTCGTTGCCACCTTCGCCGTAAACAACATCTCGACCCGCGCCGCCCGCGATCGTGTCGTTGCCTTGCAGAACTTGCTGCGTGGCTTTGGGTCGAGACCCGGCTGGGGCAGTGAGAATGTCACCTGAGAAGGTAAAGCCGCTATAGGCAGGGTTGATTGCCTCCGATGGGAAGGTCGAATCTCCATAGATTTCGTCGTTGCCAGCTTTGCCGTCTATAAAATCGTCGCCTGTGCCGCCCCCGATCAGGTCGTTGCCTGACCCGCCGGAAATTCTATCATTGCCGTCATCCCCATTCAGCACAACTCCTAGGGTGGCTGCCGAAGCATTGAGAGTATCGTCCCCTGTGCCGCCATTTACGACTAGCGTTCCTTGAGAAGGAGTCGTGATCGAAACCGTAACGCTATCGGCATCTGCCCCAGCATTGACCGTGGTTGCCCCAGAAATTGACTGCACCGCGATCGTGTCTGATCCAGCATTGCTGTTCAGTGTGGTTGCGCCGCTGTGAGTGCTCTGCACGGTAAACGTGTCGCCCGCCGAACCCAGGGAAATGTTCAAGACTTCTGCACCGTCGTAATCAATGCCTGAGCTAGCGTTGACAACTTTTTGGTCAGGGCTGCCCATGCCCAATCCTGTAATACGGCGATTGGTTAACACCCCTGTGTTGGCTTGGGTGTCTCCGGTGTCGTTCACATTAATGATGTCGCTGCCCGCTCCACCTTGGAGGGTCAGCAGTGCCGAGATGCCATTGACGGTTTGACCGATGCCGCCCACATTAATCGTGTCGTTCTCGCTGCCCGTGTTGACTAACGTAGCTCCGGCGATCGTTTGCACAGTTACGGTGTCTCGTCCGGCTGCTGTGTTGACAATCGTGGCTGCGGTGTGGGTGCTGGCGATCGTGAAGGTGTCGTTTCCAGATCCCAACTCAACATCCAGAGTTTCTAAATTGCTGTAGCCGATGCCCAAACTTGAATTCACATCCGTTTGATTGGGACTGCCCATGCCCAGACCAATGAGTTTATTGCTCGTCAAGATGCCCGTATTGTCTTGAGCATCTCCTGAATCATCAACCTTGAGTTGGTCATTGCCAGCACCGCCGTCAATTTGCAGGAGGGCATTAATCCGGTTAACGTTACCATTCACATTTGCAGTGGGTGTAGCATTGCTACCAATATAAATGGTGTCATTACCGCCCAGAGTCTGCACTGTAGTTGGAGTACCTGTTGTGACATTGGTAATGATGACCGTATCATTGTCTGCTTCCCCAATCACTTCAGCCGAACTGCCTTTGATCGTGCCTCTCAGATCGATCACGCTGCCCACACCCAGATCTGCATTGGTGTAGTCACCTCGAATGCTGACAGACTGCGCTGCCTCGATCGTGGCACCCTGCGCCATTTGCACATTGTCACCCACCAACAGCGTCACCGAACCAGCGCTGGCGGTAATCTTGGCAGTATCGTTTAGGATTAGGTCTTCGCCTGTGGACTGAGAATCTTTAACCGTCAGGCGAATCTTGCCAGAGTTGGATTTGACTTGATTAACGTTCAGGGCTGCGATCGCTTCAGCTACAAAAATATCTTGACTGGCGAGAGCATTTAAGAAGCCCAGAGCCGAATTGGACGAATCTATTTTGAGGTCATTGTCGCTTGCCCCGATCGTGCCATTCGTTGCCGTCAGATTGATGGTGCGTCCTGCAATCAACTGATCGGATGTGCCGCTAATCAGGTTGCCCGCGAGAGTCGCGATCGTCACATCTTTGGCTGAACTCGTCGTCTTACCTGCAAAAACCAGGTTAGTTTTGACCACGCCTCCCGTTCCGGCGTTGATGTTGATGTTGCCCGCAGCCGTAGCAGACTTAAAGGTGTAAGCGCTGTCTGACTGGACATTGGTAATTCGATTTTGAATCTCAAATTTCTGAACGTCCGATCGATTAATCGTCGTCACCGTGTTGCCATCTCGCAAATCGAACCCAACATTGGTGAGTTTTTCGATCAGCCCAAACACCACTCTGCCATCGTTTAATGTGACCGCAGACACAGGCAGAATCTTGGTGGTCAAGCTGTCATTGATCTTCAGGTCAACATCGCTGCCTGAGCCAATTTGACTGAGTTCCACCGCCAGAGGCGCATTGCTGCGAGTAAAGGCAGTGAGATCGAGAAACACACCTTGATTGCCAAACAAGTCGCTGATACGAGTTTTACGATCGTTGCCCGTGACCAGCAAGCGCGTGACAATGCGATTGTTTAGCGAACCCACAGAGCCAGTATCTGCCCTCAGTTCGAGTTCTCTGGTTTCCAGGTAAGCTAGAGTGCCAAAAGAACTAACATTACCGCCTTTGTTGTAGATCTTCGTGACCCCTAGCGTGTTCTCAATATGTCCTCTTAGGGTGATATCTGCATTCGCAGGATTGTTGTTTCTGACATTGACGATCGAGTCATTCGCATTCATTACAATCTTGTACTTAAAAGTATTAGTTGCTGCGTTAATAACTACTGGAGGAGTCGTCTGATTTTTGTTGATAACCTCAATGTTATTCAGCGTTAGGCGCTTGTTAGAATCATTGATGATATTAACGCTATCAAGCGCATTGTTAATCGTGAAGGTAGATTGTCCGGTAACGATTCCTGAGGGCGATTGAATATTAATATTTCCAACCCCCTGATTGAGAATGTCGTTGACAATCACCTCGTCAGGATTATTAGTAAACGTAACGCCATCTGCTTTGGTAACATTGCCTTGATTATCAATGGTCAGGGTGCGAGTGCCGCCGCCAATAATTTTGACATCTGAATTAAAGGTGACTGAGTTAGCAATCTTCTTGTCGCCCAAAAAGATTGAATCTACAGGGCTAGATAAAATTTTTCGGACTGTCTCATAAACAGGTTCGCAGACCTCATCCCCATCTACAAATCCCAAGGTAAGGACTGTGACCACGACGCTACAGGTTTCACCCACTATTTGAGTAATCAGTTCAGTTACTGTAGTGGCTCTAGTTTCTGCATTCTTGATATAGCCATCGGGAATAAATTGGGGTGCAATAGCCTGCACAAACAGAGACTTGGTTTCTAACGTTGATCCCTTTTCGGTGACAACATCGGCATTAGAAATCAAGTTGTTGTTAGCCGTTGACTTCAGCGCCGCCTGCACTGCCGTAGCCGCCGTTTTTGCGGTTGCATCCGTTTTGACACTGTTCTGGAAGGTAACAATGCTGATTAACTCCGGTGCGGTGACTTTGGCATTGGCACCCAGGAAAGCAAAGGCCCTAGCATTCACATCGGCCACCGACTCAGCATCAGAATTGGTTCCGCCGCCAAAGGTGAGTTCAGAACTGCTGTGGGCACTGGCAAAGATGCGATCGTCGCTGGCTTTAAGATCCAGCTTATTCGCCTGAACTGTTGCCCCACTATCAATTCTGGCTTCGGTAGCAGAACTGATTTTAGCAACCGATTTCACCTGGTTAATAGCCACTCCCGCGATCGACTGAATGCTTGTGTCAGATTGCACATCAGCACTGCTATTCGATTTAATTTCTAGGGTGCCCTGAGCAATCACGTTGCCCCCTGCGCCAATCACAGATTGCGTTTTGGCGGGTTCTAGACGAGAGGTGGCTGTTTGTCCGCTCACGGTTAACAATCCTCCTGCGCCGCCTCTAGCTTGAGTAAACAAGGTGTTGTTAGCGCTGCTGTTTAACTTAACATTGCCCCCCGCATCCACTGTGGATTGTGTTCCTGTTGATGCAGTTGTGGTGGCAGGAGTAACGATCGCATTGGCATTCAGCAATCCTGCGGCAACGATCGCGCCTGCCAGTCCGTTAATTTGAGCATTAGCATTGTTAGTAGACTGAGCCGATAAACTCACATCCCCGGCTGTAGAGATTTGTGACCCGATGCCTGTAGAAGCCGAGGTCGTTGTGCCAATTAAGGCATCTCCCTGGGCAGCAACCCCGCTGCCTAGCAGTGCTCCTGCTACTGCCAGCGCGTTGGCTTGGGCTGTTTTGGTAGCCGTAGCAGAAAGAGAAACTGCATTGACCGATCGCGTTCCTGAACCAACCTGCGTATAGTCTCCTAAGAACGCCTGGGTCGAACCGCCGATCGTGGAGCGCGCGATCGCAGCCCCTACCGCCAGTCCTCCCGCAATAGAAGCACCTTTAGCCTCGGTTGCCAGAGTTCGAGTGGTGTCAGCGCTGATGGTTAGCGTCTTCGCTTTGAGAATCTTGGTGCCGTTGCCAAGACTGCTGCCGTTGGCGGTATAAGCCAGTTGTGTACTGTTATCGGTAATGAGCGCAACTTGGGCACCCAACCCCACACCCAAAGACGCTGAACCTCCGTAGGCTCGGCTTTGAAGGTCACTCGTAAACTTAGCGTTAACCGCAATGTCGCCCCCTGCCGAAACCGTTGCATTCGTATCGATGTAAGCCTGACTGGTTGTTCCAACATTCACAATGCCGACTGACCCGCCTGCGCTGGCACCAAAAAACCCGATCGAGACCCCGCCTACTAGTTGTCCGAGTCCACCATCTTTATCGCTGACGGTGAGGGTTTCATCAGCCCGAACCGTTACGCCGCCATTGGCAGTAACGCTAGCGCCATTGCCGATAAAGGCAGTCGTATTGGTGGTCACGGGATCGGCTGCTGTGCTGACCGTAAAGTAAACATTGCTCTTAGGATCGTTAACCGACCCCTTGAGTTTGGCGGCTGTGGTATCACCCGAATTTGTGTTCAGACCATTGATGCCGCCGTTGGGTGAAGTCACCCCATTTAAGGCAGACTGTAGACCGCTAACCTGGGAAGAAGCTTGACTACTAAGACCCGTACCCACATTGATCACAGAGACGGCTCCTGTAATGGCCGCGCCGCCGCCCAGCCCAAACGCGACGACGGTGGAATCAATCTGTCTATTGGCGATCGCTTCCACTTTAACGCTGCCGCCTGCCGTCACCTGTGAACCTGCCCCAATATGAGCATCGACGGTGTTCTTCACGGTGATCACGTCAACCGAAGCGCTAACGCCAACACCCCCTCCAATAGAGGCATTGCCGACTCCATCGCTGATGTTGGTCGTGTTGTTTGCTTGGACAAGCACATCGCCACTGGTTGTCGCGACGATCGAGTTGCGAGAGAAGACTTGTTTGTTATCGTCCTTAAAGGCTGACCCAATGTAAGCAGTTGTGGTCGAACCTGTCGAAACCACAGCCACAGCCCCTGCAACTCCAACAATGCCGCCTATCCCGGCTGTCGCCACCAGAGTAGTGACTTTCTCAACCGAATCGGCTTTAACTTGAGTAGAGCCGCCAGCCGTGGTCACTGCACCTTCTAGATAGGCTTTGGTCGTGTTATTGAGTAGACCCACAGCAACGGAGCCACCTGCCCCTACGGCGAGGCTGCCGCCTAATGCCCCCACAAAGAAGTCTAGACCGACCCGATTGTTGGCTAAGACTTTTAGATCCCCACCCGTGGTAATCGCCGACTCTTTCACAAACGCCTCGGTCGTGGAGCCAAACTTGACCCCAGAGCCAGCCCCCGCCGCTCCTACATAAGTGCCGATGCCTGCGCCCACCGCGATCGCTTGCACTTTTTCTCGCGTTAAAGCGTTCACCTCGACTCCGCTAGCCCCATAGACAGCCGTGCGGGTAGTCGCATCGCTACCAGGCACTGTGTCAGTAATGTAAGCTCTGGTTTTGTTGGTGACCACATCGGTGTGAACATCAGCCCCCACACCCACATCACCCACTGCCAACACTCCACCCGCGTTAACAATGTTGGTATCTTGATGGGCCTTGACTTTGACAAATTTGCCTAGCTCGATCGCGCTGTTGATGTTGGAATTATCGATCGTGGCTTCAGTCGTGTCATTCACCAAATTAACGACCACATTGGCACCAATGCCGACGGTTCCCACTCCCGTGGGCGGAGCGACACCCGCAGTTGCAGCCGTTGCATTAATCGTTTCGGTAGTGTTGGCAATCACCGCCAAACCTTGAATTGTTTCTGTAGATTCAGTGCCGTCTGGATTGTCTAGCCAAGTCTTAATCGCTGCCGCTGCTCCGTTGCCCTTAGCCGTCACATTGGAGTTGCCACTGATGAAGGCTTTAGTAACGTTGTCTGTTTTGTTGACAACAGCCGTGCCCCCAATGCCGACCACACCACCCGCCGCCAAAGTGCCGCCTATGGAAGAGATCGTATTGCGAGAGTCAGCCAGCAAGAAGAGATTGTTGTTAGCAGTGACGGTAGCATTATTGATACTGCTTTGAACCGTATTTGCGATTAGGTTAGCCGCCGCAGAACCCGCTACACCTGCAATCCCAGCTACCGCAATGCCAGCCGCCAGGGAATTAATCGTTGATGCAGAAGTCGCATTCGAGAAAATGCTGCCTGCACTAGAAGTAACCCGACCCCCATCTATATAGGACTGGACAGTGTTGCTGATATCGTTGTAAGCCAGGGCAACCCCGCCCGCCACATAGCCAGCCCCTGCCCCCTGCACAGAAAGCACGCTGATGGTTGAGCTATCAGCCGCGTTGAGATTAATATCACCGCTAGCAGTCACAGCCCCAGCCCCACTGATGTGGGCATCTACCGTCTTGCGAATAAAGTTGAGTCCGATCGACCCCGCTAAGGCAAAGTCTCCGGCCCCCGACCCTGCAAACACTAAATTGTTAATGTTCGACGTGGAAGCCGCGTCCACTTTCACTGATTTTGCAGTCACCGTAGAGGCATCCACATAGGCTTGAATCAAGTTTTTGGTTGCAGAACTCGGACTGTCTGGGTCGCCACCCACATAGTTATAAGCCACCGACCCGCCGAAGGAAAAGCTGCCCGATCCACTGCCCGTCCCGGCGATCGCGTTAATGGTTGAGCGATCGGCAGCCGTCACCGTCACCGCACCATTGTTGGCTTGAACAATAGACCCCCCAGAAATATGAGCATCGATTGAGTTACGAATCCAGTTTAGGGACAGGGAACCCGCGATCGAGGCAGTACCCGCCCCGGCACCACTGACGCTAAACGCCCAAATTTGAGCATCTAAGGCTTGTTTGACATTGATACCCGGCAGAGTGCTGGGACGCTTCACCTCGGCGTTGACCAACACCCCCCCATTCGTAGCGACCACCGTTGAGCCTTCGATTCTCGCCTTGATGTCGCTCCGCATATCGTTAGTAGCAGACGCGATCGTAGCGGCGACGGTTCCGGCTCCGGCTCCGTTGCCTGCGACAATGATCATCAGTGGCGTAGCTGTAGCATTGAGGTTAACGCTACCATTCGCTCTGACTGATTTGCCAGCGTTAACGTTTGTAATCGCGGCATCGACGATCGTTCGCATAAAGTTAATCGAAATCGAGCCGCCCACGGCAACGCTGCCTGCCCCTGCACCCCCTACCGTCGCGTTAATAATGCGCGGATTAGACGTAGCCAGGACATTGACGTTTCCGATGCCTGAAACCACGTTTGAGTTGTCAATAAAGGCCAAGACTTTGCCCACATCCGCCGCCGCCGGATTCCTAGGAACACTGCGAGACGGATTGCCAGGGTCGCCACCAATGTAGTTATAAGAAATGGCAGCACCCACGGCGACATTTCCAGACCCGGCACCTCCGGCGGCTGCGCTGTCAATTTCAGGGTTATCGCTAGCCGCAACCGTCACGTCACTGTTCGCGTTAACGTCTGCGTTGCGGATGTAAACCTCTACATCGTTGCGAATCCAATTCAGCGAGATGGCTGCCCCCGCCGCAAAGGTCTGCGCCCCCGCCCCACCGACGGTGACATTGACAATCTGCTTACCATTGGTTTTCGGTAAGGGCACATCGCTAGTGCCGATGCCGATCGCGGTCAGATCAGCCGCCGTTTGTGGTGGTTCAAACCCAGCCAGCACATTGATGCCGCCATTGGTTGAAGTCACCTTTGAGCCGTCAATAAACGCTTTGACTGTGTTTTGCACTTGGGCGGTGGCGATCGCTGCCCCTACTGCCGCCGTACCAGCTCCAGCCCCGGCCCCCGCTACCACAACTAGGGTCGAGTTATCGCTGGCGCGCAGGTTAACATTCCCTGCTGCGCTAACAGTTGTGGCAACTCCGGCTGCCCCATTGTTGTCTGAGATAGAAGCCTGCACGGTATTTTTGATCTCATTCACCGAAATCGAACCGCCCAAAGCGTAGTTTCCGGCTCCCGCACCGCCGATGCCCACACTTACTAGAACTTGATCTGCCTGAGCCAGCACATCCAGCGTGGAGCCTGTGGAAATCAGTTTAGCGTCATCAATCTGAGCAATAGTCGTGTTTTCGATCAGGTTGGCACCTACACTTGCGCCCAAGGCAGCTTTTCCAGACCCTGCTCCGCCTCCAGCGATCGCCACACTGGTCTCATCATCTTTGGCAGACAAGAGAACAGCGCCCCCTACCAAAATGTCACTGCCTGCTGAAACGCGAGCCTCGATCGTGTTGGTCAATTTGTTGACGGCAATGCCCCCCGCCACCGCAAATTTATCTGCCCCGGCACCGCCGACTGAAACCGTGACCACCTTGCCAGTCTCGGTCGCGATCGCGCTCAAGGCACCCGTTGTTCTTAACGTCGAAGCTTCAATCACGGCGCGGGTTTTGTTGTTGAGGAAGTTTAGCGCCAGAGCCGCCCCGATTCCAGCCGTTTTACCTGCGCCAAAAGCACCCGCAAAGGAAAAGATCGCAGAATTATCTTTTGCCAGCAGCGTCAAATTGCCCGTCGAGTCGATCGTTGTGGTGCTATTGAGAATCTTGGCTTCAACGGTGCTGCTGATCAGGTTAACCGAAAGCGTCCCGGCTGCCCCAAACCCGCCATCTCCACCGCCTCCTGTAGACACCGCCGCTCCCCCCGTCACAGCAATGATGTCCCCATCCGCAGTCGCCTTGACATCAAAGTTGCCCGTGTGTTTAAAGTTAGCCACTCCTGAAACGGTTGAGAAGACATTGTTCTCAATACTGCTAAACGAAACCGCCGCCCCAACCCCTGCCTTGCCGCCAAAAGCTCCAGAACCCGCAACCAGAATGATATTTGTGTCGTCACTGGCATTCAGGCTAACCGCACCGCTGACCACACCCGTTGTGTTCCGCAGTCCCGTTTCAGTCGTGTTGGTAGTTCGCGTTACCCCGACTGAGCCACCAATGGCGATGCCCGTTTTACCCGTTGCCCCTGCTACACCTGCGGTCAGTGAGACGATATAGCCTGCCCGCTTCGCATCTAGGGTCAATCCCTTTGTGTTCAGGGAGGTGGCACCGTCTACAAACGCATCTGTGGTGCCCGTGACAAAGTTAAGACCTACTGCTCCAGCAATTCCAGCCGCCGTATTTTTGCCGTTGCCTAGCGCGATCGCTACCGCACCTGCCAGCGATCCGACTGAAGTAGTGTTGGCAGAAGAGAGAACGAGTGATCCAGCGTTGACGGTTAGAATGCCACTGTTCCGAACATAGGCACGAGCGTTGTCATCCAGAATATTCAGGGCAACTGCACCAGAAATCGAAATTCCTGCCTTGCCTTTGTTAGCACCCACCGCGTTTGTATCGTTGGCGGCTTGCTGAAACTTAGGATTGTTCTTCAGTTCTGCAATCACAGAATCAAAGTTCTTCTGGTTGTTGGGCAACTTACCAGGGTCATCCACCGAGCCGCTGCCATCACTTTTTCTTAGCCCTGTTGCCCCTTGGGGAGCGGTTGCCGAATTGCTGGAGGTTTTTGACCCTGACACCGCAAAGGCACCCACAAAGCCATCATTTTTAGCATTGACGAGAACAGCGCCCCCCGCCGTAAACGAGCCACGCACCCCCAAAGAGTTATCGCCAACCTGGCTGCCAATCACAGCCTCTGTCTGACGATTGATAATATTAATGGCGGCTGTGGCACCAATGCCAACGTGATCAGAGAGCGCAACGCCGCCCGCAACATCAATCACATAGGTGGTGTCTGTTGCGTTGACCCACACAGAACTGCCTTGGGCATTGGGATTAGTTAGGGCAAGAGCACCCACATTAATGATTGCGCCTTGGTCAATTTGAGCGCGAGTCTTATTGTTCGTGAGGTTGACCAAGAACGCACCATTAAAGGCGATGTTATCAGACTCTCCGCCTGATGCCCCGACGGTGATGCTCATGCCCAAGGTTTCTGCATTCACCGTGAGGCTGTCTGCCTTGAGCCGAACTCCGTTTTCGATCTTCGCCGTCACCGTGTTGCTGTAGCTAGTCATCAAGAAGGTGAACCCAACGCCGCTTCCTCCTTTTCCGTCTGCTGTTGTTGAGCCGAGGGCAAAAGAAGTCTGCGGATCGAACTTGAAGTCTGTGATATCGCCCTTAATGCCCGGTAGCTTGAGGTTGCCGCCTAGATGAACGCCTTCATTGATGCTTTTAGCGTCAACCACCACTGCTTGAGTGCCAGCCGTGTAATAGTCCGTGCGATTTTGATTGATCCGGGCCCCATTTTTAATAGTTGCTTCAGCAGTGTGCTGGAGATCTAAAAATGTCACAGCGCCCGCCACGGATAGCTTATCGCCCTCAGCAGTGGCTTGACTCCAAGAGTTAGCGAGGCTCTTAGTGCCAAGGTTACTGTTCAAATAACCCGTTAGATTGCCGACAAAGTTTTTACTAATATAGGCCACCGCATTTCCGAGACTTTCCCAGTTGTTTGTGCTGCTAAAGTCTTCATTTTTGAGGTCGATCGTCCTCTGAGGAACCGCGCCGATGTATTTATACCAGGTGCCTGTGTCGCCATTGCCAACGTGGCCGCCCCGCACTTCAACAATGTCACCATTTTTGACCAGTTTTGCGCCATCATCGGTGCTAAAAGTCGCCTGCTGCAAGAAAGGACTGACTAAATTGACACCAAACTTTAGCTGATAGTCATTGAGCGCCTGCGCTTGAACAGTGAGCGCTTTCTTGGCATCCACTTCGGCATCAGAGTTGATGTAGGCTTGGGCATTATTGTTATAAACCCCGATCGCTACCGCTAGCGACCCTGCAAATTTATTGGCACCGCTCTCGGCTGTCGCCTCTGGGTTCTTTTTAGCGGCGGAACTGGCGGAAATGTTGGGGACATTCTCAATCTTGGCGGTGACGCTAATGGTGCCGTCAGCCGTGACAATAGCTTTTTTGCCCCCATGATCGGTTGGGTTGCCATCGCCAATGCGGGCGGTTGCAGTGTTGTTGTCTACCACGATCGCAAAAGCTGCCGCTACATCGATGCCGGGGTCATTGGTGTTGCCTGCCGTCTCTGGGGTCTTGTTGCGAAACTCAGTCCACTTCTTGGTCGCATAGTTTTTGATTGGAGTGATGACTTTAGAAATCGCCGCCGCTTTTTGGTCGTCTAAAAAGTCGCCCTTTGAATTGCTGCCAACCCCGGCGCTAGCGGAGATGCCGTCGCCAAACGCTGGCAAGATAAAGAGTTTTTTGACCGGAAGTGACTCTTTTTTCTGAGTAGCATTGACGACAATATTGCCCGCTACAGCAGCGGTGCCATCTAAGAAAGCACTAGTTTCACCGTTCTCGACGTTGACTGAAATCGCGACACCGACGTTGCCATCTTTGCCAGCCGTTGAGCGGGCTAGGGTGCGATTGCGATCGACCGTATCTCCCTGAACAAAGAGATTGCCCCCGATCGTTAAGTTCGCTTGGTCAGTCACGTTAGCGATCGCTTTAGAATCGACGACGCTCACCGCTATTGAACCTGCAATTCCGGCAAGTCCACTCGTGTCAGATACGACATCCAAGGTGTGATCGGCGGTCGATCGAATCGTGGCATCTCCAGTTGCAGTCACCGTCCCCGCGACTGTAACAGTCGAGTCAGTGATCGCAATGCCTAACGCTGGGCCAACCATGAAGGTAATCGGTGCCGTCGAAGCATAAGCGATCGTGCTGGCGTAGGCAATGAAATTGTTAGCACTAATCTGTGAACCCGCATTGATGTTGATATGGGCCGTTGCCTTAGCAATCGAGGCACCCGCACCGATTTGGGTCAGTCCTTCAATGACTTTGGCAACGGTGTCGAGGCCTTGTTCAACAATGGTTTGTGAGTCGAGAATGTGTTGACTATTAGCAGTCGCTAGAATCGTGACATCTCCGCCCTCAATCTTGGCCCCGCTATTAATCGTAAAGTCAACGCTAGAGCTATCGTAATTGATTAAAGGTGTAAAGATTGCGGTGGTGTCGATCGCTGAAATATCAATTTTTCCGGCAGTTGCGCCCTTTGCCAAAAGCTGGGCACCCGCATCTAAGGTGATGTTATAGCCATTGAGTTTAATATCGCCTGCCTTCGTCGTGGCACTTGTTGACAGAGTGCCGCCGAGCTTGATGGTTTCCGCTGTGATGTTGGCAGTTTGACCGGGTAGGGTGACACTGCCCGTAATATTGACGGTATCGTTCCCCTTCTCGCCATCAATTGTGAGGGGGGCAGCAAAATTGATGGTGCCTGTGAGGTTCACCGTGTCGTTGCCATCGCCGCCTTGAATATTGAGAGCCGCAGCAAAAGCCGGATCTAGAGATTTAATATCGAGTTGGTCATTCCCAAACCCAAGTTTAATCGTTAGAGATTGGCTAGGATTGTTGAAGATTGCGGCTTCAAACGGTTGATCGACAATCAGATTTGAAACGGTGTGCGTTCCTGAAAACCTGAGTTTGCCCGCCGTGTCTGCCTCAAGAATGGCCCGATCGACCGACGGAAACAGAACCGAAGTTCCACTTTGATCAACGCTCTGCACATCGAGAAGACTTAGATCGATCGTGACATTTTGTAGCGTGCTTCCCGGACTGATGTTGATAGGCTCAAGCCCGGCATAGCGAATCGAGTTATTATCAAGGACAATCTTTCCTGAATCAGAACCCGTCCAGACAAGGGTCAGCGAATTGTATTGGCCTCCCTGCGCTACAAAGCTATCAAACCCCCCGGCTCCACCATCGACTAAACCGCTTAAGCTGCCTCCTGGAGCTAATACAAACGTGTCTTTGTTGTTGGCTGCCCCTGTGAGATTTTCAACGCCGCTGAACTCGATCGCGTTGTCAATATTCCCAGCATTGTTGCCTGTAATGTTCCAAACTGTGTCTGCACTCGACCCAAACAGGGTGTCATTTCCATCGCCGCCTGCAAAGATCAGCTTACCGCCCAAACCCTTGAGGGCATTGGTTAGAGAAGCATCTAAGAACAGAGAATCATTGCCTGCACCCAGATCAACCGTGATTTTTGTGGAGGCTGACAGATGCAGTCCTTCGAGCTTGGAGAAATTTTTTCCATCAATACTGAACTCTAAAAGTTGACTGGTATCAATCTTTAAGTACAGTTCATTTGCGGCGTTGCTGCCCGTGAATGTCACCGTATTGCTGGTTAAATCAAAAAGCTGGACACTCGCCGGAGTCGCTGCAATCTGACTGACCAATAAGGGGGTTTCCTGCGACTGAGGTGCCCCCTTATTTGCTCCGATGCTTCCAACCGCACGTTCAAGATCTGACTGAAGAGTTGGAAAAGCGGGTTGTAGGGGCGATCGTGACAAGTCAGAATTCAGTTGAGCGGATTCCATGATTCTCTATCCTTACGCGAAGAGCACGGGCAACGAAACCACCTCTAGGGGGCGTTAGAGGCAACAAAATAAGCCATCGGACTACGTTCGCCTTATCTCAAAGCAAGACGAGGCGATGCCTAATGGGTGATTAACGGTTAAATTAACTCGACCTAAACCAGCGAAACTATTACCCGATCGGCTACTTTCACTCTCTTGTATAGAAGAGCACGAAGCACACACTTAAATAGTGACTTTGACAGAAACTAAGACTGCTTTATCAAAGAAACTCAAGCGTCGGGCAGGGAAGTTGTCGGAGCGTTGGGAGGCATCTAAGCTTCAAGAAGTTAACTCATCTTGCTTAAAGTCTAATTGCATACCGGAAAAACACTTAACAAAGCTAGCCTACTGCATTACCCTTTGTCAAAATTATAAGTTTTTTTACATAAGCGCTGGAGTGACTCAAGCCGCTTACTCTAGATATTTATGAAGGAAACCATGCAGCAAAGTATCAACGCTAACCCGCAGCCATCTATTTAGAGTTCGGTTTCCTTTTTTGTATGATTAAGATATGCTACAAATTTCTAATCACGTCACCATTCCTTTCAGCGAGATTGAGATGACCGCAATCCGATCGCAGGGTGCAGGCGGTCAAAACGTCAATAAGGTTTCTACTGCGATTCACTTACGGTTTGATATTCAGGAGTCTTCGCTGCCCGATCGCTATAAGCAAGCGCTGCTCAACCTGAGCGATCACCGCATTACTCAAGATGGGGTCATTGTGATCAAAGCCCAAGAACACCGCAGCCAAGAGCAAAACCGCGAGGAAGCGTTAAGCCGACTGCAAGCGTTAATTAGACAGTCCGTGGTGGTGCCCCGCCTTCGCAGACCAACTAAACCCAGTCGAGGTTCTCAAAAACGACGGCTCGATCGTAAAACCAAGCGAGGAGAGATCAAGTCTCTAAGAAAACCAGTTTTAGAATGAATTTTTAGTCAGTTATTGATTGCTAGCGATAGAGATTATTTATACTAAACGCATTAACAGTGATAACATTGGCTCTAATCATTCTTGAGCAGTGCTTTAAACAAAAAATTAACGACTTATAGAAAACCTGTGATTGAGATTGCAATTCCTCAACTCATCACATTGTTCACAGCAGAGAATTTAAACACATAGGCTTAAAAAATATAAAAAGCGGGTGGCGAGAATCGAACTCGCATCATTAGCTTGGAAGGCTAAGGTTTTACCACTAAACTACACCCGCATTTCTAGATAGCTTGACTTGGTTCAAGCGCTCTTAACAATAACACAATCTTTGCACCGTTTGCCCACAAATTTCTAGAGGTCAATGTGCCCTACCGCAGAGCATCTAGCCGCACAGAAATATCTAGAAGCGAGTTAACGGGCTTCCCAGCTTGCAGCGCCGGATCAAATGCCCACTGCTTGACTAACTCGATCGCTAGATTGTCATACTCGATCGAGCGACTGCCTTCTAACACCGTGATCGCCAATGGGTCGAGCTTACCCGTGTTTTTCACCAACACCCTCAGGCGAACACTCTGCCCAAAATTTAGCCCGATCGCTGATGGATAGTTCGCCTCAGGCATTGACTGCCTCAACGCCGTCGGTCGAGCAGGCTGATCAGGCACCGTTCTGCTATCATCTCCTAACTGAGGATTTGACAAAGCCACTTGCACGCCGCTACCGCTGCCTCGTTGCTCACCTACTGCAACAGATCCCAAGGGCTGATCAGGCGCTTGAGGCTTAGAATTTGGTGCGCTTGAGTCAGACCCTGCCCCACCCGGAACCGACGGTTTTGATAGAGGATTCCCTGACGAAACCGGGGGTTTTTCCGACTCCGAAGGGTCAGGAGTCGCAGGCTGAGAGGGATTGGGCTGAGACGAAGCTAGGGGACTAGGTGTAGCGATCGGCGAGGGGCTGGGTTGAGACGAAGCTAGGGGACTAGGCGTAACTGTAGCCTGAGGGTTTGGCTTCTGCTCACGAATGGGTTTAGGCGCAGGTTGTTTTATAGGATCGGGCTTGGGCGGTGCCTGAGGCGTTTGGGGAGCCGATCGCACCGGATTTTGGGTGGTTTTGGGGATGACCGCAGGCTGAATCGGCGCACTGCTTTGAGAGGTCGTTTCAGAACTGACGGCACCTTGAGAAGCTGTAGACTCTGTGATCACCTTAGGAGCGGCTGACCGAGTGGTTTGCGTCGCTTGACTAGAAGACTTTGCAGGAATATCGACTAGCTCGATCGGGGCCGCTACCCCCGCAGATTTTTGATTAGGGGTGCGAACTAAAAACAAGCGTCCTGACAGCAACAGCAACAAATGCACTATCAGTGAGCCTGCCAACACCGCAAGCCAGAGATTGGGGGGATCGCTGTGTCGCCGATCGCTCCCAGACCGAAAATCAGTCGCCGGGTTCATCGTCCACCACTTAGAAACTTAGCGTCAACCTCATCTTAGTCGCTGGTTGACATTTCTGAAGGGTCGTAACGATTTGAGAAACAGGGTCAGGTTGCTGGCGATCCCCAAACTATGGTCGCTTGCAAGGCACCTCTAAATAAGGATTGACTGAAAACGTCAAGACTGTCTCATCTACGCCTTTGAGTTCTAGCGGGCTGACTTTGGTAATCACATCTTCGTCGAGATAGTCAGCAACCGCCGCAGACACGAGAATGCAGTTTGGCTCTGCGGCCGCCTGAATGCGAGAGGCAATATTCACACTGGGGCCGATCGCCGTGTAGTCAGCTCGTTCTTCGCCGCCAAACATCCCCACGACGGCCGTTCCTTGATGAATGCCGCAGCGAAACTGCACCCGACTAATGCCTTGAGCCTGCCAGCGATCGTTTAGTTCATCCAGCGATCGATACATCTGACGGGCAGCCGCGATCGCCCGTCTGACTTGCTCATTGGGAGTCAATTCTTCGGGTGCCCCAAAGATGGCCAAAATCGCATCGCCCATAAACTTGTCCACCGTGCCGCCGTTCTCAAACACAGCGCGGGTCATGCTGGCCAGATATTCGTTGAGCAACTCCGCGACGCGGCGCGATCGCAAGGTGTTAGAAAGCTGAGTAAACCCGACAATATCGCTAAATAAAACCGTGATCATCCGAGGTTCTGGGCGGAGATCGAGCAGCAGTTCACCTTTGGCGGCTCGTTGCACCAGAGCGGGCGGCAAAAATCGCTTCAGCACCGACTCGGTTAAATAGGTGTTGAGTTGCGCCACTCGCTGCTCATTGGCTTTGAGCGCCAGCAGATTCCGCACTTCTGCCAAAAGCTCACGATCGTTAAACGGCTTTGACAAATAGGCATCGGCCCCCAGTTCAGCCCCTTCGATGCGAGTCTCTTCATCGGCTTTGGCCGTCAGCAAAACTACCGGAATGCCCTTGAGATCCTCATCTTGACGAATCATTTGGATCAGGTCAAGCCCTGACACGATCGGCATCATCAAATCAGTCACGATCAAATGAGGGCGACGATTTTGCGCCACCTGAAAGCCTTCAGCCCCATTGCGGGCAGTCCAGACTTGATAGCCCTGCTTTCGCAAAATGCCCGACACATACGATCGCAGGTCAGCATTATCATCCACCACGAGAATCGGAGATGCGTCAGACTCCTGAATTTTGAATTTTGAATTTTGAATTGAGTCTTCTAAACCAGCCGTCAGATTTGCAGAGTCTGAATCTTCTTGAAGGGATATTTCTAAACCTGCTAGCTCAACTGCCGCACGGCTTGATTGCAGTTCTGCCTGATCTTCAGTCACCTGTTCTAACGGTAGATGCGCTCTACCGCTTTGCAGCCAGATGCTAAAAGTTGTGCCTTCGCCATAAACTGACTCGACGGTGATTTGCCCTTTGTGCAGTTCGACAAGTTCTTTGACGAGGGAGAGTCCTAACCCGGTGCCTTCATAGCTGCGATTAGCTGACCCCTCAGCCTGCCTAAAGCGCTCAAATAAATAGGGAATTTGGTCAGGCAGAATGCCGATTCCGGTATCAATAACTTGCAGCAGACAGTGGTCGCCTTCTGACCGGGCCACGATCGTGATTTGCTTGCCTGCTGCCGTAAACTTCATCGCATTAGACAACAGGTTGTAGAGAACCTTGTCAAATTTTTCTAGATCCAAATAAGTCAGAGGGCAGGAACTGAGTTGAGTCAGCAAGGTCAGCCCCTTTTTCTCGCAGTAGGGACGGAAGGAATCAACCACTTGGCTGATCACCCCTTCGAGATTGCAAGGGCGAAAACTAGGCTGCATCCGTCCAGCATCGAGCCGTTGCAGGTCGAGAATCTGATTGACCAGCCGCAGCAATCGCCGAGAGTTTCGCAGCGCGATCGCGGCTTCCTCATAAGTCAACCCCTCTTGTTGCGCCGTTGCCGACTCTAGCGGCCCAACCATCAGCGTCAGCGGCGTTCTAAACTCGTGGGAAATATTTTGGAAAAACTCAGTTTTTTGACGATCGAGTTCCAAAAGTTGCTCGGCCTGGTGGCGAGTTTTTTGGTAGAGACGAGATTGTTGAACGGCGATCGCGGCCTGGGCAGCGACAGACTGCGCGAGTTGAATCTCTGAGGTCTTCCAGAGGCGAATCTGATGATTTTGGCGCAGAGAAATGCTGCCGATAATTTTGCCATCTGAGATCAGGGGCACCACCAGCAGCGCACGAGCCGGGACGTGAACCGTCGTGTCGCCACTCTGCATGTCTGGGTGTTGAGATAAGTCTTCAAGCACCACGGGCTGCTGAGAAGCCAGCAATTGCTTGAGCACTGGGTTGCCCTCGATCGGAGACTCCGATCGGGGCAGCGATCGCTCTAAAGGCAATAACCCGCTGATTTTTGGGGCGACTGCCTCGCTAGGCTGCCAGTTGGAATCGTGTAAGCCCACCAGTTGCACAAATTCATCGTTCTCCGTCCACAAAGATAGCGCACAGCCATCGACGTGAAGGGCTTGTCCTAACTGCTGAGTGATAGCGGCAAAAATTTCCTGCGGGTCAAGGCTCGATCGAATGGCGGTAGTAATGGTGTTAATCAACGCTTCCCGTTTTGCCAAAGCGCGAACCTGCTCATAGGCATAGGACTGAGACAGCGCCAGCGCCGCCTGATCGGCCACCATGCTAATCAGTTCGACTTCATCTTGCTGCCACTGACGAGACTCACCGCACTGATGCAGCGCCAGCACCGCCATTAATTCTTGTTGACAAATTAGCGGCACAATCAGACTTGATCGAATGTCGGCCGCTTGATAAGCCTGCTGACGCGGCAAGCCTTGAGACTGAATCAGCTCATCGATCGCTGCGTCTTGAATCACCTCAACTTGATGAGTCTTCCAAATCGTTTGAAAGAGCAGATCTTGAGCGCCGAACTCAGCCATTTTTGGGGTTTGCCAATAGACAAATCCTTCCGTGTCTAATTGCCCGTCTTGAAAGGGTCGCAGAATGCCGCAACTCACCTCAAACATGCTGCCGACAGTTTCGACGATCGTTTGCAAAATTTGCCGATAGCTCAGGGCACTGCGAATTGTGTTGGTGACCGCGTTCAGCAGCGACTCGCGCCGCAGGGTGCGCCGTAGCTCTTGAGTTCTCGCTTTGAGCACATTGTGGGTGTCGGCTGCCTGACGCACGACGCGCTTTAGCTCTTCGTCATCCCACGGTTTTGTGACGTATTTGAAAACTTTGCCCGCGTTAATCGCTTCGACAAGATCTTCAACGTCGGTGTACCCGGTGAGAATGATCCGAATAATGTCGGGATATTGTGTTGCGGTCAGACTGAGAAACTCGGTGCCGCTCATCATCGGCATTCGCTGGTCGGAGATGATCACCGCCACGTCGCCTTCTTTTGAGAGAATTTCAAGCGCTGCAGGGCCGTTTTCTGCCCGCAGAACTTTAAACTCTCGATGAAACGTGCGGTAGAGGAGGTCTAAGTTATCAGGCTCGTCATCGACAACCAGAAGTTTTTGCTTGTTTACGTCACGAGGTTTCATGCACCACGCTCCTGCTGCCGGAAAAGACTCACGATCGCAGCCACCTCGTCTTTGACCGGGATGGGGCGCTGCGTCGTGATGCGATGAATTGTGAGAGTCTCAATTGCCAACATAGTGATTAGTTTGCCCAAGATCGGGTTGGCGATCACTGATAACAGCAACAGCCGAAGATTTATCTGCACCCACCTCAACTTGAGATTTGAACCGATCTTTCGGAGGTGAGCGAAGCCGATCGCCCACTGATCTATCGACGCTAGAGCCGTTGTTACCAGATTCAAGATAATCCACCAAGCACGTCTTTACTAAAATTGCCCCTAGGGGCGGGGGTTCTAACGCTGCTTATATAAAGGTTGTGTGATCTCGATCGCACTGCCAGCTTACTCAAATCACCCTAGAGAAACGGCTGAAACTTTTTCTGGGCCTCAAAGTCACAGAGAAAACCTAAGATTGCAGCGCCTAATAGAGAAGTCTAGCGCTAAGATTTGAGCGGTAGAGATCCTAAAACCGTCGCTCGACGAATGCCATGAATCAGCCGATCGCTTCTGAGTCTGCCCTATCTGCGTTTTTGCATAACCTGCCGGATACCTTGCGTCAGCCGTTTTCGCTGGCGGTGATTGGCTCAGTGGGGGCCCATTTATTTTTCTTTTTGTGGCTGCCTCTGTTTACTACTGAGGAGACCAAGCCCGATAACCAACGAGTGGTGCGGTTGCTCAATTCACTGCCTCAAGCGCAAGCTGCCACCTCGCAAGTGGGGTTGCCGCCGATTCCTAAAACGCCGAACAGCACTGTAAAAATTCCGTTAGGGCAAGATCTCAATCCACTGATTCCTCCAGATGCGTCGCTCTATAAGTTTCAAGATCCAATTTTGCCTTATTCAAGCCCGATCGTGCCTCCTGATCCGCCTGCTTTCCGTCCTTCTCGACCCACAACTTTCTTTCAGCCGAATCAAATTCCCCAGAACTTTAATCCTGTTCCAGAATCGACGGCTCCCCGATCGCCCGCACAACCGACTCCCACTCAATCCCCCAACTCAACGCCACCCCCACCCTCCAGCGGGCAGACAGATCCGCGCATTGCCAACCTTCAATCGGGCGTTACTGGCGACCCTTCAAAATCGCCCATCACTCCGCAGACTCCGCCTGCTACTCCCTCTACAGCACGTCCTGGGGCAAAAGCGATAGACGATATGCGGCGGTTGCGAGACAAAATTACCTATCGATCTCCGGGTGCAACCCCGAATGAAGTGGCGGGTAATAACTTGAATAGCTATGGCGAGTGGTTTAAGAAAAATATCACCGATCGCAGCGTTCCTGAAGGGAGTTTGGCTGAGAAACCGATCGAAGTAACCGACGTTCCTTATAATTTGCCATTTAATTTATCTGAGAAACCTGAGCCAGCCTACATCAATCTTTTGGTGGCTCCTGATGGTGTTCTAGTCACTCGCGGACTCACGATCACCGGGCACACAGGGTATGGAATCTTGGATGATCTGGCGGCTAGCGAGGTCAATAAATTAGTCACGATCGCTCAAAAAGAAGGCACCTTGAAACCGACTGAGGATAACAAAGGCAAATACGTGATCTACAAATACAAAGTGACGTTTAAGATTAACCGGGCCGCGTAGATATTCCCACACAAAACGTACTGCAACTGAGAGGCCGCAGGATCATCAAGACCATCGGGCTGAGGGTTTGTAGCGTCCGATATATTTGACTTGCCTGAAAGAACGTTATATTTTCTTAATATTTGCTAAAACGCTATCTGTCCCTTGAGTTTGGAGCACACGAGAATGAATTTGAGTGAGACGCTAGAGCCGATCGCGGCTTTTTTTCGCGGGTTGGGCGTGCCAGCCCCGATCGTGCATTGGGGGCACCCAGCCATGATGGGCATTGTGGTGCTGATCCTGGGCAGCTATGTCGCGTGGTCAGGCTGGCAGGGGAGACTCGCAGCAGACAAAGAAGTTGCAATTAAAAATCGCCTTGATCACAGAAAAGCTGCTCCGTTAATGACGTTGTTCATCACACTGGGCTACACAGGCGGCGTGTTGTCCCTCGTCATGCAGCACAAACCAATTCTAGAAAGTCCGCATTTTTGGACAGGGAATGTGGTTTTAGGGCTGCTGTTTTTGAATGGCGCGATCGCCGCTTCCGGGTTTGGCGGCGAGAAAGGCAGGATTCCGCATGGTTCACGCTTATCTGGGCACGGCAGCGATCGGGTTACTTCTGTTGCATGGTGCTTTGGGGTTAAAACTGGGTCTGTCTATTTAGAATCGCGAGTTGAATGGGCACCCTGAAGCTTTGCAGATGGGTGTAACCGTGAATCTGACCAGCGGCGTGATCTTAAGCTTGGCTTATATTTTGGGGCTGCTCTCAACCGGAGTGGTTTGGGGCGGACTTGTCGTTTTGGGGCTGGGTTGTGGAGCCTCGATCGCTCTACCTAAACTCTGGAAAGGTCGGTTTAGCTCTAGAATTTGGATCGGGGCAGGAGTCGTCGGTTTAGTCGCGAGTTTATATTTTCAACTGCGAGTGCCCCATCCCGGCGTGACCGACATCAGCCGACTATTAGCCAACACAAATCAACTGCAACAAGTCACCGTTTCGGGACAGGTGATGGAACTGCCTCGGCTCAACCGCAGTGGGAAATCACAGCTTTGGCTGTCTGTCAGTCGCGTGGATGGAGCGACTCGATCTGATACCCTACAGCCCGACCAAGTGCGCGGAAAGCTCTATGTCACGGTGCCTTTGCTGCAAGCCACGGGAGTCACCCCCGGTCAAGAGATCGCGATCGCGGGCATTCTCTACAAACCGAAACCTGCGACCAATCCAGGGGGATTTAACTTTCAGGATTATTTGGCACAAGACGGCTGTTTTGCAGGACTGCGAGGACAAACGATCGAGATATTGCATCCCAGCGATCGGGCATGGGGCTGGTGGATGATTCGCCAAAAAATTATCCGATCGCAGATCGACTGGCTCGGCAGCCCAGAAGGGCAACTCGTTAGCTCAATGGTGTTAGGCAGTCGAGTCGTTGATCTGCCCTTTGATATCAAAGATCAATTCACCCGGATTGGACTGTCTCATGCCCTGGCAGCGTCAGGGTTTCAAGTATCGCTTATTTTGAGTGTGGTATTAGCATTGATGAAGCATTGCTCAACTCGCCTACAGGCTGGGATCGGAGCGGCAGCCCTGCTGATATTTTTGGGGTTAACGGGCCTAGAGCCATCCGTTTTAAGAGCGGTGATTATGGGCATGGGTTTGTTAGTAGGACTGTTAATGAAGCGCAGCGTTAAACCGTTAGGAGGACTGTTACTCGCAGCAATCATTCTTCTAATCATTAACCCGATGTGGATTTGGGATTTGGGATTTCAATTAAGTTTTTTGGCAACGATGGGCTTGCAAGTCACCGCCCCGCCCTTAGTGAAGTGGCTAGACTGGCTGCCTACTATGGTTACGTCTGTGATCGCCGTCCCGATCGCGGCGTATATTTGGACATTACCCCTCCAGCTATATGCCTTTGGCGTTCTCTCTCCCTACAGCATTCTCGTTAATGTGATCGTGACTCCTTTAATCTCTGTGATTAGTCTGGGAGGAGTGGTCAGCGCTCTGCTGGCGTTGATCGTGCCGATCACGGGCAGTGCATCCGCTTGGCTACTGCATTACCCGACCTATGGAATGCTGATTATTATTGATTTCTTTTGCAATTTGCCTGGTAACTCGATCGCTGTTGGCACCATTTCAGCATTCTCGGCTGTGATCTTATATGCGTTGATTTGCTTGCCCTGGCTGCGACCCAGCGTGCAGCCTCATTCATGGCTGCTGGGAATCATCGCCATCAGTTTAGTCTTTGGGCCTGCCTGGTATCTCAAAACAAACTCACTTCAAATCACACTACTCGCAACGCTGCGCGATCCAATCCTGGTGATTCAAGATCATGGACGAACGGCCTTAGTCAACAGTGGCGATGAATCAACGGCTAGTTCAACGGTGTTGCCATTTTTGCAAAAAGAAGGCGTTAATCAATTAGACTGGGCGATCGCCACCCTTGCGACCCCCACCACCAGCGCTGGGTGGTCAGCCCTGCTGACTCAAACTCCCGCCAAATCTTTTTATCAACTGGCGAGTTTAACGGCGGCCGAAACGGCCACGATCGCCCAAACTGTTCAGGCTCACCAAGGGCGCTATCTGCCGTTTGAAGTCGGGCAGTCAATGCAACTGCACTCAACGTCGGTGCAGCTAATCAGCAGAGAGCCTGAGATAGTGCGGTTTCAAGTCGGTGCCCAAAACTGGCTTTGGCTCAAAGATAGCCCAAAAAATCAGCAAACCGATCTGTTGTCAAATCCAGCGTTAAACAATAATCAGGTGCTTTGGTGGTCTGGGAAGGCGCTTCAGCCGTTTCTGCTCGATCGGCTCAAACCAACTGTGGCGATCGCTTACTCAAACCGAGTCGATCCTGAGACGCTGGCTCAACTTCAGCATCGGGGAACTCAGATCTTCGCTCTGGGGCAAGATGGAGCCATCCGCTGGACTCCGGCAACCGGGTTTGAAAAGACTTCAGAATCTTCTGAGAGCAATGCTCGATCCATATAGTATTATGGGTAATCGGAGAGTTATCAGCTCTCTTGGAGAGGTGGCAGAGCGGTTGAATGCGGCGCACTCGAAATGCGCTTTGGGGCAACTCAACGGGGGTTCGAATCCCCCCCTCTCCGTTGGTCTAGATTAGGTGCATCTTGGTTTCAGGTTTTGCCCCTCAACTGCCTTGATCGGGCAGAAACGATCGACATTTTGAAGGGGTGACGTGAGGCGATCTAGTAAAATAAAGTCACCCTTTTGGATGAGCGGTGATTTATGAATTTCTCAGACCTTGACGAAATTGAGCAGTTAACGCAATCACTTTTAGAAAACGGACAAGTAGAACTCAAAGAACACCAAATTCAGAAAGAGCGCGATAGCAAGATTCAGGAAGCCGCAGACGCGCTGACTGGTCGCCTCACCCCCCTGCTGGCCCAAATAGAATCTTTAATCGCTGATTATGAGACCAATCAAATCAGTGACAGCCTAAACCGCAAAAAGCTAGAGCAGCAGGCAGATAACCTTCGTCAACAGCTTCAAGACGTAGAACTCAACGCCGAAAAGCTCGTAGACGCAGAATTTTTGCGCCAAGAAGAGCAACTGATTTCTCAGCAAGAAACGCAAGCCCTAACTCGGTGGCGAACCCAATTAAAAGCTGACTTACTCGATCTGATTCACGACCAGACTGATTTCTACAATGCGACCGATACCGCTATTGCGATTAAAGGCTTTATCGAAGATCTCAAAGCCATTGGTGCATTAACAGAAGTCGTAGATGCGCTGATGGCGCAGATCAATGCTTACGATCGTAAAGCCAGTGAAAATGCGCTCCCCACGGCCCGACTGCGGGGCACTTATGAACAAACCCTCACCTTTATTGCAGACCAGGCGCAGCGAAATCGACTCAACTTTGAAGGGCGAACCACGTCTTTTACGCCCCGGCGCACTCAATCGTCTAGCCGCCCCGAAAGCTATTCTGACCTTGACGGCAAAGTGGTGATTGTGGGTGGGCACGATCGCCTCGAAACTGCGATTCGCAATCGGTTTCGTGGCTCTGGTATTGAACTGATTTGGGCAACTACACAAACCGGCCCTCAGATTTGGGCCCAGGCAGAACAGCAAATTTTGGATGCCGATCTAGTCATAGTGCTGACGGGGTATGCCTCGCACCGACACACTGAAGGGATTGTCAAAGCCACCAAGCAGTGCGGCAAAACTCCGACTTATGTCAACACGACGGGCATGGCCCGATTGATCGAAGCGATCGTGGTCGGTCTAAAATCTCAAGTGCTTTCTCGCCAACTCAAAAAGCCGAGAACCGCCTAAAAGCGTTTAGGAGAATCGCGGCGATCGGGACTCCTGAACGCTACGATTCTCAGGCAAAAATCAACCCCACTTCAGTAGTCACTCGCCCTATGCCTCGCTTGAGCCAGATTTTTGTTTACCCAATTAAATCTCTAGATGGCGTTTCGGTGACGCAGACCAAAATTTTGCCCGGCGGATCTTTGGCCCACGATCGGGAATTTGCCATCGTCGATCGCCAGGGAGAATGGGTGAACGGCAAACGCACCGCAGCGATTCATCACCTACGATCGCAGTTTCATCTCAGCGCTAGAGTGGTGACGCTTTCAGTTCAGGGTGAGAATCCGGTGAGCTTTCATTTAGATCATGGGCGATCGGCGATCGGGGCTTGGTTGAGTGATTTTTTTGGGTTTGCGGTTGAGCTTCAGCAAAATCTAGTCACTGGGTTTCCTGACGATCCAGATTCACCGGGGCCGACGATCGTCAGTGCTGCCTCGATCGAGCAGGTTGCTTCGTGGTTTCCTGACCTCTCAGTAGAGGGGGTGCGAAACCGCTTTCGGACTAATTTAGAAATTGCAGACGTGCCTGCTTTTTGGGAAGATCGCTTATATTCTGACGATCAGCCCGTTGAGTTTCAGCTAGGTGACGTGCAGATTGCAGGAATCAACCCCTGTCAGCGCTGTCTGGTGCCGACTCGTGATGCCCGATCGGGAGTAAAGACGGCTCAGTTTCAAAAAACGTTTGTCGCCAATCGCAAAGCAGAATTGCCAGCTTGGGCCCCCGTTTCGCGCTTTAACCACTTCTATCGTCTCGCCGTCAACACTCGCATTGCCCCGTCTGAAGTCGGTAAACGTTTGCAAGTGGGGGACACGATCGAGACGTTGCTTCACGATTAGAGATCGGCTTAATGGTTCAGAACACGATGGCTTTGCTTCACGGCGTGTTCGTTCGTGCTCAAAGGTCGAAGTTTCGTGCTCAAAGGTCGAAGTTTCGTGTTCAAAGCTCAAAGTTTTGAGGTCAGAAGTCAAACTTCCGAGGTTAGAGGTCGAAGTTTTAAGCTCAAAGGTCGGCTCTGCTAAACATCCTGAATCATTTGCCGCAAATACACCACACTCTGCTGCGTTCCTACCGTATCGGGATGCTGATTTCCTAAAGTTTGCTGAAATCGTTCTAGCGCCTGCATCAACAGGGGTTCTGCCTCGGTCAATCGTCCTTGGTTGGCGTAAAGCACTGCCAAATTGTTGAGGCTGGTTGCCACATCGGGATGGCTCTCTCCCAAGAGCGATCGCCAGATTAAAACCCTCCGAGTTTTGTTTTCCAAGTTTACCAAATCACTTGATCAAAACGATCGATCCCCTCGATCGTCCAAGCCGGGTCTTTAACATTGGGCGACAGCACAATCCCCTGTTTCAACGTCATACCGTCCATCTTCCACAGGGCGATCTCACCGCTCCCAAGGTTGCGCCAGAGAATATCGAGTTTGCCATCGCCATCAAAGTCTGAGGTGCCCTCGATCTGCCACCCAACCGTTTTTAAGGTAAAGATCGCCTGATCAAAGCTCATCCGATTCAGCTTCCAGAAAGCATTATCACCCGTTTGACGGTTGTGCCAGAGAATATCGAGCTTGCCATCGCCATCAAAATCGCCAATGCCGCTAATCTCCCACGACGCATCGCGCACCACGGGTGCCAAAATGGTAGCCGACTGAAAACTCATCCCGTTCAGCTTCCAGAAGCCAATTTCTCCACTTGTGCCAAAGTTGCGCCAGAGAATATCGAGCTTGCCATCGCCATCAAAATCGCCCGTGCCCTGAATCTGCCATTGGGTATCTTTGACGATCGGCGATAAAAAGACTCCTTGATCGAGCCTCATATCGTCCATTTTCCAAAACGCGATCTCTCCGGTATTAAAATTACGCCACAGAACGTCGAGTTTACCATCGCCATCAAAGTCGCCCGTGCTTTGAATCTTCCATTCCAGACCGACTGTTGCGACAGAAACCACTTTTTCTAGGGTGGTGCCGTTCATCTTCCAGAAAGCGACTTCACCACTACGATCGTTGAACCACAACAGATCAGTGGTGCCATTGCGATCAAAGTCTCCAGTTGCGGCAATTTTCCAACTCAGATCGGGCCCTGTCGCCAGACTCACCGGAGCCGTAAAACTTAAGCCATTGATTTGCCAGATCGCCGTCTCACCAGACTGATTATTGTGCCAGAGGATATCGTGTCTCTGAGCCACCGTAGGATCAGGAGTCACCGTCATCGTCAGCGTTTTAGAAGGAGTTGCAGGTGCGCCATCATCAGCATTAATTGTGATCGTATCAGTGCCACTAAACGTAACGTTGCTCTTATAGCTCAATCCTGAATTAAGTAGAGTGGTATTAATTTGGCTAACCGTGCCTTTAACCTTGACGATGTTAGTACCGTTTCCTGCTATGTCAGTCACGCCATTGATTAAGTTATTCTTGACGGTGATTCTTCCATTCAGAGCCGTCAGAGTCACGGTTAAAGCATTCGTGCCCCCATCAAAGTCATTAATTTGCAGATTGGGAATCACGATCGCTGCATTTTGTTTAACAGTCAGCGTTGGCAGCGCCGTATTAGTCACGATGTCAATGCCAGATAAGGTGACACTTGCCCCGGCTGACGAGGTGTTGTCACCCAAAAAGATCAGATTCTTTTGCCGATAAGGGCTAGGCGGAACGACACTGACCGCACCAATAATGGGAACATTTGCTGTGATGGTCTGAGGCTGAAAGGCGCTATAGTCGCGCAACTGACCGCTCAAGATCGCCACTCCACCACTATAAAGCGTGTAGAGATCTCCCAAAATTCCTAGGCTGTAATGGGTGGGCGAAGTAGTCGTGACACGGGTCGTGAATTCTCCTTGAGTGAAGAGGGTGCGGGTTTTGTTTGCCTGAGTGCCGTCTGGCTCTAGGGCAGGATTGATCTGAGTTGTGCCATCTTCTTGGGCAAAGATCCGATCGCTCCGAAAGCCCAGTTCAATGCCTTTTAGGTCGTTGCTGAGAAGGACAACGCTAAAGCCCGATCGGTCAGTTTTACCATCCAAATTGCGATCGACCAAACCAGAAGTTTCACTATTTAATTGAGCAGAAAAACTTAAGAGAAAGCCTTTGCTGCGATCGAGCACCGGAAAGTTAGGATTTCGCAGACTGATTGTGATGCTGGGGTTGAGCGGGTTGAGCGAATAATTAACGGCATAGTTGCTAAACCCTGCATAGGCCGTTCCGTCACTATTAAGCGTCAGTCCGTTAGCGCCCGCCGTCACGGTTGCAGTGCCACCTGCCACGCTAGTAGAATCTTGATAAGCCAGCCAGGTGCCGTTTTTGGGCAATCCAGTATCTTTGTCTAGCGATAAAAGAGTATTAATAACGGGTGCGTCATTAACGCCTATTAAATTAATGGTTTTAGTGACTGTTTGACTGTTGTCAATACCATCATTCAGCGTGATCGATAACGTGCGGGTATCTGTTGCCGGAATATTATCTGATGCGTCTCTATAAGTAATAGTTTGCAGCAATGCCTGCACTGCGATCGCGCTAGCAGCCGGATTGGTAAATTGAACGACTAAATTTTCAGCGCCATAACCACCCGTGAACTCTCCGATCGTGACCCCGCTATACTGAATCGATTTTCCATCGACACTAATCAGTCCCCCAGCTTGAATCGAGAGCCGATCGGCAGTGCGATCAGAGTTAACCGTCGCACTTAGACCCACCGTGAGACTGCCCCCATTAAAATTGTCAGGGGCCGTCACCGTTGCCCCAGCGCCCACGGCGATCGCTACTCCATTTTCGGTGTAGGTAATAGACTCACTCGGCAGGGTCACGACGGGAGCCAACACACCGCGATAGTCAATGACCTCTGGCTGGAACGCGATCGCCGATTCAATCCCTCCGGTGGCGATCTCTAGAGTCCAGTCTCCACCCAGCGCAGCGCTACCCGTCAAATTGTTAGAGGCGGCAACATCTGCCCCGGTCAATTGACTCAGCGATCGTACAAAGGCACTGCCGCTTTCACCGTCGGCAACCTCGCAGCCATAGAGCAAAATATCGGCATTCTCAGTCAGAGCAAGGCTCCAAGACTTGACCTCAGCCCCATGATTCTCTAGAGCGCCGCGATCGACCCAATGAGTGCCAAGCTCTAAGCGCCCTGCGGCCCCGTGAGAGAGAATATGCAGGCTAGAAACGCCCGTGCGCCCGATCAGCGTCTGGGTGATTTGCGAAATAGCATCTTGCGTTGAATCGAGTAGATGCACCTCTGTGTCAGGATTGACCTCGGCAATTAAATCTTGGTAATGATCAACCCCCCGATCGACAAACAGCAGCGACGTTGCAGATCGAGGAGTTTGAGAGAGAAACGGCGGCGTTGTGAAAGACGGTGAGGCGCTTTTTTGATCTAGCTGCTGTAGATCAGCAGAAACTTGCAGCGGGCTTCTGAGCAAGTCAGGAGAGGTGGATGAAATGGTCATAAGACTCCTACAAGACTGGAAAACTCTAGTTCTTGTATTCATCAAAGATGAGAAGATCCCACACTACTGATTTTTGCGATCGAAGTTCACGGTAGCAAAATAATGTTCTACCGTAAAATTACATAAGCTTTAAGAAGTTGTTTCTCTACTCTCTGATCTGCTCACGATCGTGGACTAAACAACTCCAAAAAGGCCGACCCCGCGTCAAGTCACTTGATGATTCGCAGTCGCTGCGTCACCATTGTCGTGCCACCATAGCGCACCAAAACTGCCGAGATCCAGCGATTTTCGGGCGTAGAAACGCGACCTACCTTAAAGATGCCCCCAGAAGTGAGCAACTCTAAATCGGCAGTGGTGGGGGTCAAATAGCCGCTCGGTTTAACGGGTTCTTCTAAGACTGACCCTAATAGCAAGTCGCTGCCTAAGGGATCTTGCACGATCGCATCAAAATTAAAGTCTTGTCCGACTTGCACCTGTTCGGGCAAATTCACTTTGACATCAGGCGGATTTTCACCCGACGTGACTTTGCTGCTCTCTGCTAAAACGTCTTGCTGAACGATAGTTTGACCTTCAAATCGCTGCCGAGACTGCACGGTTGAATCGAGTTTTGAAGATTGCCCGTTGACCGTCTGCATTCCTGAAATATGGGTCACCGTCTCAGCCCGAATGCCGCGCCCATCGGGTTGCCAAGACTTTAGCTCAGTGCGATAAGTCAAATTGGGATAGTGTTGCCAAAGCTGAGTTAATGCCTGTTCGAGCGATCGCCGATTTAGCCCATCTGAGTGAGCAAAATTAGGGCTATAAAACTGAAGCACGCCCTGTAAATCTTTTTTGCTGGCCGCTGCATCAATCTGGGTCAACGCTTGTCGGAGAGGGGCAGGCGCGGTTTCTGGCGTAGCTGCCATGACCCGATCGTGCCCACTCCAATTGCCTGAGACCATTAGCCCCAGCGTCAGCAAAAACAGCGATCGCCACGGCTGTCTAATATTTTGAGGCATAGAAGCGAGGGTCGATCGATCGGGCAAAAAGTGACGCATAGAAAATCGCTCAAACTATTGGGGCAAAGGTCAGCCACTTAAGATATTAATCAATTTAAGCAACTCTATGTCATTTGGCGTGGGTTGGGGAGGTGACCACAGGGCAACATTAGCGGTAAAATCACTCTGTTATTGGCAAAATCTCTGTGCAAAGTGCATCTGACCCTCGTTTAGAAAAGTCCGTGCAGTCTTCTTCAAACCCGATTCGTTTATTGATTGCTGCTAGCGGCACGGGGGGGCACGTTTTCCCAGCGATCGCCACCGCCGAGCAGCTTTCTGACTATCAGATCGAGTGGTTAGGGGTGCCCGATCGCTTAGAAACGCAGCTTGTGGGCGAGGGTGCCGAAAAGGGCTATCCGCTGCACACGATTTCTGTAGAAGGGTTTCAACAAAAATTAGGACTAGGGACGCTCAAGATTTTGCTGCGGTTGATCGGCTCGATTTGGCAAGTCAGACGACTGCTGAAACAAGGCAAATTTGATGGCGTGTTCACTACGGGCGGCTATATTGCGGCTCCGGCTATTTTGGCGGCCCGATCGCTGGGTTTGCCCGTGATTTTGCACGAGTCCAATGCTCTACCTGGCAAGGTGACGCGCTGGTTTGCGCCTTGGTGCAATGGGGTCGCGATCGGGTTTCAAGCCGCTGCTCACTATTTGCCGCGCAGCAAAACGATTTGTGTCGGAACTCCGGTGCGATCGCAGTTTCGATCGGCCCTAAACGACGCGGATCTAGAGGATTTATCGATTCCTAAAGACGTGCCGCTCATTGTGGTGGTAGGCGGCAGTCAGGGAGCCGTGGCCCTGAACAAATTGGTGCGACAGGCTGCCCCAGACTGGTTTAGCGTGGGCGCTTGGGTGGTGCATCTGACGGGGGAGGGTGATGCGGATGCCCAGAGCCTTCAGCATCCTCAGTATGTGGCTTTGCCGTTTTATGGCAATATGGCGGCTCTTTTTCAACGGGCAACGTTGGCGATTAGCCGATCGGGGGCTGGCACGCTGACAGAGTTGGCGATTACCCACACGCCTTCGATCTTGGTGCCTTATCCCTTTGCGGCTGAAGATCACCAGGCGTTTAATGCTGCTATCTTTGCTGACGCAGGAGCCGCCGAGGTTTACCGACAAGCCGATCTCACGCCAGAAATTCTCAAGACGCAAGTGTTGGCGCTGTTAAAATCGCCCGATCGCCTACAGCAAATGTCAAAGCAGACGGCATCTTTAGCGATCGTAGACAGCGCCGAACAGTTAGCGCGATTGATTCGGCAACTGCTGGTCTGCAAATTTTAGACTGATTAGCGATGAATCCAGCCGTTGATGGTGAAGCGGCTATTGGGAAACGATCGCGACGGACACCGCACGGGTAAAACTTCGTGCATTGAGCGACTGAGAAAAAAGACAATGCTATTATTTCGAGGCTCGACGGTTTTAAATGAGTCTGCCTTAACAAAATAAGCATTCTCAATTTTGCTGTCGTAAATCACCAATTCTCCGCCCATAAAAGCCTTGGGTTCTCGATAGAAATAATAGACATAGGTGAGTTCTCTAGTTACTGTTTCAGGACTGCCGTTATCGTTATGAACCTTATAGTAATTTCCATCATTGTGAGCCGTTAGCTGAACCTCTATCTGAGAAACAGAAAATGGAGCTAGGTCTAATTTCTTGAAGACCTCGGAGGTGATGGATTGGATACGATCGCGGATCAATTCTGCAAAGTCAGGAAAGAAATAAAGAACGCTCGATCGTCGATAGTTCACTTCATCGGTTGATGTGTTAGTCGGCACAAACTTTGCCTCTTCTGCAAACACATAATTCAGCAATCTTCTTTTATCTTCTCTGGTCAAAAAGTCATCGATTTGCAGATAGTTAGAAACTAAAATATCTAGATTCATTGTCAATTAACCTAAATAGGCTTTTCTAACTCGATCGTCCTGCAACAATTCAGCAGCTTGATTGGTTAGGATCATACAACCCGCTTCTAAAACATAGCCCCGATCGGCGATCTGCAAAGCCAAATTCGCGTTTTGTTCGACTAAGAGAATCGTGACTCCTGTCTCGCGCAGATTTTGAATAATCGTGAAAATCTCGCGCACGATCGTCGGAGCTAACCCCAAACTCGGCTCGTCTAACAGCAATAATTTAGGCCGACTCATCAACGCACGAGCGATCGCTAACATCTGCTGTTCACCACCGCTGAGAGTGCCTGCTAGTTGATTTTTACGCTCTGCTAAACGGGGAAATAATAGAAATTGTTGTTCAATATCGGACTTGATGCTGAGACGCGACGATCGGGTATAAGCGCCTAGTTCCAAATTATCTAACACGGTCTGACGAGCTAACACTTTGCGCCCTTCAGGACTGTGAGCAATCCCTAGTTTCACGACTTCGTGGGGACGACGCTGCGTGATATTTTCACCCCCGTAAAAAATCTGGCCCTGACGGGCATTGATGATGCGAGAAATGGCTCGGAGTGTTGTGCTTTTTCCTGCCCCATTTGAGCCGATTAACGTCACCACTTCGCCAGGGTAAATCATCAAATCGATCGCCTGAAGCGCCTGAATGCCGCCATAGTGAACGCTGAGTTTTTGAATGTCAAGTAAAGGGGTTTGCATGGGGTTACTCTGTGCCCAAATAGGCTTCTATCACCGCCCGATCGGACTTCACCTCTGCGGGGTTTCCGATCGCGATTAGCTGCCCAAAATTGAGAACGGCGATGCGATCGCACAATCCCATCACTAGGGGCACATGATGCTCGATCAGCAAAATGGTCAGACTGAATTGGTCACGAATTTGACGAATAAAGTGACTCAACTGCTGCTTTTCGCTAGGATTCATTCCGGCGGCAGGTTCATCTAATAAGAGCACCTGCGGTTCGAGAGCCAGCGCACGGGCGATTTCTAGGCGACGCTGATCGCCATAGGGGAAGTTAGTGGCTTTTTCGTCAGCGCGATCGCTTAAGCCGACTAATTCTAGTAGCTCAAAGGCCCGCGATCGGGTTTTTTGTTCTTCACGAGGCGCAGGAGGCAACCCCAACACCCCCGCAAACAATCCACTTTTGGTGTGAATATGTTGAGCAATCATCACATTTTCTAAGGCTGAAAGATCGGCGAAGAGGCGAATATTTTGAAACGTTCTGGCAATCCCTTTTTTAGCGATTTGATGGGGACGTAAGTTAGAAATTTTGTTGCCTCGATAAAGCATTTGTCCGTCAGATGGGTAGATCAATCCGGTGACTAAGTTAAACAAGGTGGTTTTTCCGGCACCATTGGGGCCGATTAGCCCAAAGATTTCGCCTTCGTTAACGCTAAAGGAGACGTTGTTAACCGCCACCAATCCACCAAAGCGCCGGGTCAAGGCTTTGGCTTCTAAAAGGGGGCGATCGAGGTTTTTTTGAGAGTCAGCCAACTGCAATTCAGTCACTCAGGAAACTTACCCCTATAATCCAGCTAGTTGTCACGATTTACAATAGGAGTGCCCACGTTCACATTTGCGCTGAGAGTTAGGAGAACGATCGATGGTCATTGCGGCACCAGAACCAAAAATCGAATTGCCTATCGTAGGAGAACAACGGGTTGCGCTGCGGGGTTTGTCTTGGGAGGCTTATCTGCAAATTTTGAACGCCTTGCCTCAATCTCGTGGCTCTCGATTGACCTATGACGATGGAATATTGGAAATTACTGTGCCTTCAGAACTGCATGAATTTTCGGGTCGTTTGATTGAGCGATTCATCTCGACGCTGATTGAATTAATGGACTTGAGAATGAAGACAATGGGTTCAACAACGATGAACTACCCAAATCTTAAAAAAGGTGCAGAGCCTGATAACGCCTACTACATTCAAAATCAGGATTTAGTCAAAGGTCGTGAGGTCGATTTTAGTCAAGATCCGCCGCCAGATTTGGTGGTGGAGGTAGATATTACCCCCACAGATATTGCTAAAAATCGATTTTACTCTAGCCTTGGAGTGTCGGAGTTGTGGCGGTTTAATGGAAACATCTGGCGGATCTACCAGCTTCAAGAAGACGTTTATGTAGAAGTTGAGGCTAGCCCTACGTTTCCTCAAGTGCCAAAGGAGCGTCTTTATACATTCCTGGAAGAGGCGAAAGAGGATGAAATTGAGGCAGTCCGATCGCTGCGATCGTGGTGGCAATCCCAAGGTTAGAATTCTACTGGGTCTTTGCAGGATCGGGCTACGATAGCGATCGCCGTTTCAACAACTGAGGAGTGACCAATCCCTGAGGAAAGAAGATCGTGCCCACCACAATCAACAATCCAAAAATAATTAGGCGACCATCCCGCAAAAATTGCGCCAACCAAACGGGTAAACCTGGAATATCGGCAACGGCCCGCAAAACCTCTGGCAGTGCCGTAAACACCATTCCGCCCAAAACGGGGCCTAGAAACGTTCTAGAGCCACCAATCAGCACGAAGGTAAGATAGATAATGCTGGCATCAAAGGTGCCTTGACGAGCATTCCAGGTGTTGAGAAAGTGAGCACTAATAGCACCGACTACGCCCGCTAAAATTGCACCGATCGTAAAGGCCAGCACCTTGTAATAAGTGGGATTAATGCCCATCGCATCGGCAGCAAGTTCATCTTCTCGAATCGCAATCAAAGCGCGCCCGACGCGAATCTTTTCTAATCGGTAGACAAACGCCATGCTGACCAGCAGCAGTGGTAGGACAATCCACAAATACTCGATCGGAGTCTGGAACGGCTGCGGAATGCCAAAAATGCCAACGGCTCCGCCTGTGATATCGAGATTGAGCGCTAGAACGCGCAGGATTTCGACAAAAGCAATGGTGGCGATCCCTAAATAGATTCCTCGCAGTCGCAGCGCCGGAACACCAACCACAACGCCCAATAAGCCACAGACTAGTCCTGCTATTAACATTTCTAACAACAGCAGAGGAATTGGGAAAGCCTCTGTGACTTGAAACACTTTTGTCGAGAGAATTGCTGCAATATAACCACCTAGCGCATAAAACCCAGGACTTGCTAAGGATAATTGCCCGGCCATGAGAGGTAAATAAAGCGATAATCCTAGCAATGCACCTAAAATCATTGAGACGAATAGAAACCCATAGGTTGAAATAAAATCAGTCATAACATTAATGTGATTAAACTTTTTGAACCAGCGATCGACCTAACAATCCCTGCGGTCGCACCAATAGCATGATAAATAGAATGCCAAACGCAACCGCATCTTTATAAGCGGAATAATCACCGGGAACAAAGGCTTCGACCAGCCCGATCGTTAACCCTCCCACGACTGCCCCCGGAATGCTGCCCAATCCGCCCAGCACGATCACGGCTAATCCCTTCAGTCCAAAGCCGATGCCAAAATAAGGGCCGGCGATGCTGACGCTAGAGCCGACAAGGGTTCCAGCCAATCCGCCTAGAAAGCCACTGACAAAAAACGTCAGGACAATGAAGCGATCGGGGTCGATGCCCAACAAACTCGCAGTCGTCGGATCTTCTGCCACTGCCCGCATTGCTTTGCCATATTTTGTGGCGTTAATCAGATAGGTTAATAAGCTGAGAATCACGCCCGACACCACGAAAATCACAACCTGCACACTGCGAATCGGAATCGGATTTTCTGCACTGCCAAAGTTGATTGCAGGCGGCAACGTGCCGTAAGTGTCGGGAGGAAAGGTGTAAATCTCTGCGCCAACCAAATATTGAATCAGATTGACAATCACAACGGCAACGCCCAGACTAGACACCACCGTCAGCAGAGAATCGGCTTTTTGACGGCGGAGTGGACGAAATGCCAATCGTTCGATCAGTACTCCAACTAAACCCGCGATTACACTGCCAAAAACTAGCGCCAACGCAAACGGTAGGCGAATCGGCAAGGCTGCATTAGCTAACAATCCATTAAATCCAAACGCATTGCCCATTAGAGCATAAGTGAAATAAGCTCCGAGGGTGAAAACGGCTCCATGAGCAAAATTAATAATTCCAAGAATCGAGAAGACTAATGTGTAGCCTAATGCAAAAATTGCATAGATGCTGCCGATCGAGAGTCCGTTGAGAAAACTCTGTAAGAATAGAGTGAGATTCATAAAATATTCTCAATAGAAATTAAAATAATTGAGTTGTCGGAAGTAACCATAAACCCAAAATCAGACTGATCACATTCATTGTTAGACTTAATAAGCTTGCCTGTCTAAGAGATATTGATTCTTGATTAGAACGATAGATTAACCAAGCCTCAAACACTACCGCAAATATCTCTGAAGCAGGAAGTGTAATCAGTGATGAAACTCCAATCACGGGCGGAAGAGACTCACCATAACCCAAAATAAACGCAAAAATGATTCCGATTACGAATGCTGTAGGCAATGATAACAGCCAGCCGATAAACATGATTCGCAGCGTTTTGAGAGTGACGATCGGGCGACTCGCCAACAGTCACCCCAAACAAACCCGCAACGCCGAGAATCATCACCCCAAACACCCGCGACGCGCTGTATTGAAAAGGCTGCAACGCCGGAAAGAAAAACCAGACCACCGGAAACGTCAGCAAATTGACAAACGCGATCGCGACCAGTCCTTTGCCAGCCTGCTGCTTTTCAACGTTCATGCGCCATAGCCACAGGGTCGCCACCGCTAACTCTGAGATCTCCGTCAGCGCCAAAGCAGTGCCAAACACCTCCCATCGACTGGGTTTCATCGGATTTGTGTCAGGCACGATCGCTAGATCATTCGCCTGAACCTTCACCCGCAGATTTCGAGCCGCATAGCCTGCCAAATCATTCTTGATATTGAAAGCAACTGCTTCACTTGTGCGAACCCGATCGCTAAACTGAGCGATCAATTTGTAGTAGGGGCCCGACGATCGCGGACTAAATGACGGCTCTACAAATAAACAAGCATCGCCAGCACAGTCAAACCGGTGAGGCGCACTGAGAATTGGAGACGACTTCAGACAATCTGCATCAGCGCAAGTTCCACTCTGCATCAGCAAAATCGGTTGGGTGCATTTTTGGGTATGACACTCGGCTAACTGGGCCCCCTGAAATGCAGACCGAGCACCCTCAAACCTAAGCCAGACATAAGATGGGGGTGCGGGTGCATTCGCATAACCAGGTGCTGCCCAAAATAAGACTGCCAAAAATGCCCAAATTCCGATCAGAGAAGAGCAGAGCGATCGCATCGAGTTTACCTATTTCAAAAACGCAAATTTGCCATTGCTACCACTTGCATCCATTTTGATCTGGGCCACATAAAACTCTTTTTGCACAATCTCGCCTTCTGGGGTGAAAGAAATGGCCCCGATCGGGCTTTCATACTGCCCCTTTAGCAGAGTTTGATTCAACGCAACCCGCAATTCTGGCAACGCTTTTTGAGCAATTTTTGTCTGCTTATCGATAATCTTTAAAGCGTCTACATACACTTGCACGGCGGTAAATGCCTGGGCGCTAAACTGCGGTGGCTCTTTCTTGAACTGAGCTTGATAGGCATCTCGAAAGGCTTTATTAATCGCACCCGGCTGTTCTGGACTGTAGGCCTGAGCAATCAAAACCCCGTCGCAGAGGGCTTTGCAGACCGAAAAGACATTAGACGTATTCAAGCCATTGCCGCCAATAATCAGACCTTTATAACCCAACTCTCGCAACTGTCTGATCAAGTTTCCACCATCTGCCGCCAAGCCAGAAATAATCACTAAATCAGGCTTAAGGTTTAGAGTTGAGGTCGCCTGGGTTTGAAAATCAGTATCTGTCGTCTGAAACTTCTGCACCGTCACCAACTCTAAATTCTGGTCTTTGACAGTTTGCTGAAATGTTCCGGTTTCAGACTTGCTAAAGGCATCATTTTGAGCAAACAACACCGCTACTCGCTTAATTTGAGGATTGATCTTCAGCGCTGCTCTAACAGAGTTGGGCGCAACCACCGCCACCGGAGCCGACACCCGCGCAATAAAATCACCAATCTGCGGAATCCCCTTGGCCGTATTTGAGGGAGCCAACACCGGAACTTTGGAGCGATCGGCGATCGGGTCTGCCCCAAACGCCTGTTGCGAGAGCGTCGGCCCGACAATGCCCACAACTTTATCTTTAGTGATCAGGGTTTGAAACGCATTAATCGCTCCTGCCTCATCTCCCGCCGTGTCTTGAAACACGAGACGAATCGGCGTTCCATTCACACCGCCCTGATCATTAAAATATTTCTCAGCGATTTTTGCCCCCGCTACTTGCTCTTGACCTAGCAGCGCCACATTGCTGGTTTGCGCCACGGCGATCCCGATCGGGATCGCCCCCGATGCACCGCCATTGGCAGGCGATGGCGAACTGGTTGGGCTAGATTGGGTGCAAGCAGACAGCAAACTAAACAGCATGAATAAGGTTGTTCGCCACAAAAAAGTCGGTTTCATAAAATTAGGTGTGTAATTTGAAGAAGGTGGGCATCAAACCCATACCGTTGATTTACCACATAATGTGGTGGTCACTCGCAACCCCAGAGATTTAGCTCTTTTTGTCCCCAGGTTTGTTTTATGGAATTGCTGCACGATCGCTATCAAGTTGAGCAATCACTGGGTAAAAAAGCCGGACGACAAACCCTGTTGGCACGAGACTTGCACACTCAAGAACTCGTCGTCGTCAAACTGCTGACCTTTAATCACGACTTTGAATGGGACGACCTGAAACTATTTGAACGAGAAGCAGAAACTTTAAAATCGCTGAACCATCCCGCTATTCCTCGCTATCTCGACTCGTTTGAGCTAGAGTCTCCAACTTACAAAGGGGTGGCTTTAGTGCAAAGTTATATCAATGCAAAGTCTTTAGAACAGCATCTTAAAGCAGGTCGATCGTTTAGCCAAACCGACGTGCAAGAATTAGGGCGATCGCTGCTAGAAATTCTGATTTATCTCCACAGTCAGCAGCCACCCGTCATTCATCGTGACATTAAACCCAGCAATATTTTATTGGGCGATCGCTCCGGCAACACGGTCGGACAGGTTTACCTCGTCGATTTTGGTTCAGTTCAAACCCTCGTTGCCCACGAAGGCAGCACCATTACAGTCGTCGGCACCTACGGCTATATGCCGCCTGAACAATATGGCGGACGGGCAACTCCTGCGTCTGATCTCTACAGTTTAGGCGCGACTTTAATTTGTATAGCAACGGGCAGACATCCCGCCGACTTGCCGCAGGAGAATTTGCAAATTCAGTTCAAACCTAGTGCCGTTCTTGACGAGTCGGTGGCTGACTGGCTGGAATGGTTGACTGAACCTGCCCTCGATCGCCGCTTACAATCTGCTCAAAAAGCACTGCAAGTTTTGCAAGAAGGACGAGCACGATCGCAGTTCACAAAAGAAAAAGACAGCATCGTTCCTCAAATCACCAAAGATCAGATTTTTTGGAATGCAGTCTGGCGCAGCAGCTGCGCGGGAGCGATCGCTGGAGCCTCTTCATACGCAGTTTTGGCTCTACTTACTTCAGCGAGATATTACGGACACTATTATCCATTGCTGAGCAGCGTCGTTTACACGGCAATCTTAGGAGGGGCAATTGGTTTAGGGGTAGGCTTTCTGAATGGACTGTTAATGGCTTTTCTAACCAACCGCTTTTTCTTGCCCCTCAAAAACGCTTGGCTTTACCGCTCAAGTGTCGGCATCCTCACAACTGGTTTCAGTTTGGCAGTCATGTCAGCCATCTTGACACTGATCTCACCCAACTGGCAGTCAGAGCTAATTCTGATTAGTTTAGCCCTGTCAACGGCGATCGCAAGTCAATTCTTTGCTCAGTGGTATATCAAAGCAAGTCGAAGGAGAAAAGACAGTCGCCCTAAACTACCCGCAACAGATGATCCCAACGACCCCTAAAAACACTCTAGAATGGATCGCTGACTGTTATCTTTGAACCCCATGCCCGATCGTCGCCGCTACCATATCACCACCTTCGGATGTCAGATGAACAAAGCCGACTCCGAGCGCATGGCTGGCATCCTAGAAGTCATGGGCTACGAGTGGACAGAAGAAGCCCTCAATGCAGATCTCGTTCTCTATAACACCTGCTCAATTCGCGACAACGCCGAGCAAAAAGTTTATTCTCACCTGGGCAAACAAGCCGCCCGCAAGCACGAAAATCCCAACCTCACGTTAATCGTGGCGGGATGTGTCGCCCAACAAGAAGGCGAAACCCTCTTGCGCCGCGTTCCAGAACTCGACCTCGTAATGGGCCCCCAACACGCCAACCGTCTAGAAGACCTGTTAGAGCAAGTGTTTAACGGCAACCAAGTCGTCGCCACCGACCCCATTCACATTGTTGAAGACATCACCAAACCCCGCCGTGACAGCCGCGTTAGCGCCTGGGTCAACGTCATCTACGGCTGCAACGAGCGCTGTACTTACTGCGTAGTTCCCAGCGTGCGCGGAGTCGAACAATCTCGCACCCCCGACGCGATTCGAGCCGAAATGGAAGAATTGGGGCAACAAGGCTACAAAGAAATCACCCTATTAGGGCAAAATATCGATGCCTATGGTCGCGACTTGCCCGGAACCACCCCCGAAGGACGACACAAAAACACCCTGACCGATTTGCTTTACCACGTTCACGACGTGCCAGGCATCGATCGCATTCGGTTTGCCACTAGTCATCCTCGCTACTTCACCGAGCGCCTGATCCGCGCCTGTGCCGAACTGCCCAAAGTCTGCGAACACTTTCACATTCCCTTTCAGTCCGGTGACAACGATCTCCTCAAAGCAATGGCAAGGGGCTACACCCACGAAAAATATCGCCGCATTATTGAAACCATTCGCAGCTATATGCCCGATGCCTCCATCAGTGCCGACGCGATCGTGGGGTTCCCTGGCGAAACCGAAGCCCAATTTGAAAACACCCTCAAGCTAATTGAAGACATCGGCTTCGACCTGATCAACACTGCCGCCTACTCGCCTCGACCCGGCACCCCAGCCGCCCTTTGGGACAATCAGCTAAGTGAAGACGTAAAAAAAGACCGACTGCAACGCATTAATCATCTGGGCAGCACTCAAGCAGCAGAGCGATCGCAGCGATATCACGATCGGGTTGAAGAGATCTTAGTCGAAGATCAAAATCTTAAAGATCCGACTCAAGTCATGGGACGCACTCGTGGCAATCGTCTCACCTTTTTTGCAGGGGATATCAGCAACCTAAGAGGCCAGTTAGTTAAAGTCAAAATCACTCAGGTACGATCGTTCAGCCTCACCGCAGAACCCTTAGTTACAGCTTGTCTACAGCCTTAGATCAGATTAAAAAACCTAAAAAGCCCTCCACGCGATGTGGAGGGCTTTTTTGATTCAGACTCACTCAACCGAAGCTGAGATTATCCGTGGATGGAAGGCGCAGAGAGTGCGACAGGTGCCGCATCTCCCGATGCCAAATCTAGAGGGAAGTTGTGAGCGTTCCGCTCGTGCATCACTTCCATCCCCAAGTTGGCACGGTTGATCACATCTGCCCAGGTGCTCACCACTCGACCCTGAGAGTCGATGATGCTCTGGTTGAAGTTGAACCCGTTCAGGTTGAATGCCATCGTGCTCACGCCCAGTGCCGTGAACCAGATGCCTACGACTGGCCATGCGCCGAGCAGGAAGTGCAAGGAACGTGAGTTGTTAAACGACGCGTATTGGAAGATCAACCGACCGAAGTAGCCGTGCGCTGCCACGATGTTGTAGGTCTCTTCTTCTTGCCCAAACTTGTAGCCTGCATTCTGCGATTCGTTCTCGGTCGTCTCTCTCACTAGCGAGGAGGTCACCAACGAACCGTGCATGGCACTGAATAAGCTACCACCGAAGACTCCAGCGACTCCCAACATGTGGAAGGGGTGCATCAAGATGTTGTGCTCGGCTTGAAACACTAACATGAAGTTGAACGTGCCACTGATGCCGAGGGGCATGCCGTCCGAGAAAGACCCTTGTCCGATCGGGTAGATCAAGAAGACCGCCGTTGCAGCCGCCACAGGTGCGGAGTAAGCGACGCAGATCCACGGACGCATGCCGAGTCGGTAGGACAGTTCCCACTCACGTCCCATGTAGCAGAAGATGCCGAGCAGGAAGTGCAGAACCACGAGTTGGTAAGGTCCGCCGTTGTACAGCCACTCGTCTAAGGATGCGGCTTCCCAAATCGGGTAGAAGTGTAAGCCAATGGCGTTAGAGGACGGAACCACAGCACCGGAGATGATGTTGTTGCCGTACATTAAGGAACCGGCTACTGGCTCGCGGATGCCGTCGATGTCTACAGGAGGCGCTGCGATGAACGCGATGATGAAGCAGATGGTCGCAGAAAGTAGGGTGGGAATCATCAGAACCCCGAACCAGCCTACATACAGGCGGTTGTCGGTGCTGGTGACCCAAGAGCAAAACTGCTCCCACAGGTTGGCGCTTTCGCGTCTTTGAATCGTAGTTGTCATGGTAATAATGAGTGCTTTGGAATGTATGGGTGGCAGGGCGGTTTCCCGACCTACCTCTCTACAATAAACGAGACTTTAAGCTTTGTAAAGGATTCTCACAATATTTGTAGAAAGGTCTTCTCATGTTTCTCAAAAGGGCGATCGTGTAGTAGAAACCAAGTGCTCTTCCGAACTATCATCGATTATCGTCAATCTTAGAGAAAAGCAGATGAGCGGCTCCTGCAACCTGTTCGGCGGGAGGAATTGAGCGCGGCAGCCGGGGCAAATGCACGATCGCTTGACTCGGAAAAAGACTCGCCGAAATCAGATTCTCTGGTTCACACCGATTGTTGACTAGATAGCGCTGGCTAATGCCCAGGGTTGTCAGAGAGTCTGAGAGTCGTTTTGTTTCGGCAACAATCGCCGATCGTGACTGAAACACACCAATAAACTCTGTGTGCTGAGGGTCTTTCAGCTTTTTTTGAGTCTGCATCACTCGCTGGCGCAGAGTGCGGAGCCGCCCCATTAACTCTGTGCGTCCCAGCACGTCTTGATATTTGATCCACAGTTTAAAGATCCACGACAACCAGTCACCCAGAGCGGTTGGCATTTCTAAAAATCGCAGCAAATGCCCAGTAGGAGCGCTGTCTAGAACAATTAAATCTTGTTCTTTAGACTCTAATAACTCCATGACTCTAATCAGAGACAGCATTTCGTCAATGCCTGGAAGTGCTTGAGAAACGATTCTTCGCCACGCTTCTGGGGCATAGGCAATCTTGAGGCTGCTGTCTGCTGTGCTAGATTCACCACTCATCATCTCTGCAAGTTCCCAGAGATAGTCTTCTCGAAATTGTTCAAGAACTTGATGAGCATCGATTTCTTGAGCGCTCAGATTTGCGGTCACGGATGTCGGCAAATGTTCAAGCTGAGTTCCCAGTGCGTCGCCTAAGGAATGAGCCGGATCGATCGAGATCACCCGAACGTTCTTTTCAGGATGCTGGTGTGCCATGCCCCAAGCGATCGCTGCCGCTACCGTCGTTTTGCCCACTCCGCCTTTTCCACCCACGATGATCAGTTGCCGACCTTCGGCTATAAAGTCTCCCAGACCCGGTGAAAGGGGTTGGGGAAACTCAGTCGGTTGCGAAACTAGCTGAGAAGATGGCGTATCTGGGATCTGGACTTGGCTGATTAATTGGTCGATCGCCACCGCCCCGATCGGCTCTGAAGGCTGTTGAAAGGAGATCAGAACTGGCTCGGATCTGATCAAATCGAGAAACTTAACAATAATGTGCTGCTGATCGCCGTATGGCTCGGCGCTGCTGGTGGGCGACAGAATTTGATTGATGAACAAGCCCCCGAAGGGAATGTGAAGCACTTCTAGCGCCTCTAGAAATCGCTTAGTTTCTAAGAGACTCATCCACTCAGCGATCGCGACCACTAAGCAGGCGGTTTGGGTTTGATCTTGCAGGAGTTGCCGCCCGTTTGCGAGATCTGATTTCATCTCTGATAAGAACTGATCGGCCTCATCTGACGTGTAGCGCCCTGTGAAAGTCTGACGAATCACTTGATGCTTTTCTTGAAATAGCGCCAGGGCGGCCAAAAATTCATCTAGAAAATCCATCAAGCTGAAGAGATTTAATGTGTGGCCGCTAGGAGCCATGTCTACAACGACGCGATCGACGACTTTTTCTCGCAGCAATCGCTGAATTTCTAAAATGCCCATGAGTTCGTCAAGCCCAGGCCAACTCAAATCCCAAATCGGCGACAAGTCCTCTTTTTGAACAAAGCTGCCTCGCTCCACCAGCAGTTCTAGCACGGTTCCATAGAGCGTTTTAAAGTCTTGCAGCAGCACTTCGGCATCTAGCGCCCTAATGCTTAAGTTAGGCAAATCTTGGGCTGACTGCGGAGCATTGCTGACTTCTAGTTGCAGCACATCCCCTAGAGAATGAGCCGGATCGGTAGACAGCAGCAAAATCTTTTCGTCAGGAAACTGTTTTGCCCATCGTCGAGCAAACCCACAGGAGATCGTTGTTTTTCCGACTCCTCCTTTACCGCTAAACATGACGAGATTCAGCGAGTCAAATTGGTTCATAAGGGCGCTTTGATAAGGTCTGCAACAGGGAGAAGGATCTCGGAAAAGTCTTTCGGGGAACACTTGATCTTAGGTTTCCCCATGCTTCGGGCTGAAAGGAGACGGCGATCGAGATTCTTTGATCAACCCATTTTGCGTAGAGCGCTATGAGCCAATGAGTGATTTTTTTAAAGGGTTCGAGCAGTTATTAGAACTAGCTAAAGCGTTAGAAGAAAAAGCTGAGAAGGGAGAACTCAAGACGGATATTCAGATTAATTCCCGCCATCTCAGCAGCATTCCGCGTCGGGGCAATAGTCCCAGCAGTGTTGGCGTGAGTCGCATCCGAGTAGACGATGCCGCCTCGGTTAAAGAGCCAGAGGTGGTGGTGACTCCTCCCAGTCAAGACAACCCGGCTTCTTTAAAGGATGTGGGGGGATTGGGAGAGGTCATGAAAGAACTCAAAGAACTGATTGAGATTCCTCTCAAGCGTCCTGATTTGTTGGCGAGGCTGGGGTTAGAAGCGGTCAAAGGCGTTTTGCTGGTCGGCCCGCCGGGAACTGGAAAAACCTTGACGGCTCGCGTTTTAGCTGAAGAATTGGGCGTGAGCTACATCGCGATCGCCGGGCCGGAAATCATGGGCAAATATTACGGAGAGGCCGAAACGCGCTTGCGAGGCGTGTTTGAGAAAGCTGCAAAAGCGGCTCCTTGCCTGATTTTTATTGATGAAATAGACAGTCTCGCCCCCGATCGCAGCAAAGTCGAAGGCGAAGTCGAAAAGCGCGTCGTTGCCCAACTGCTGACGTTAATGGATGGCTTTGCGCGCACCGAAGGCGTAATCGTGCTGGCTGCCACCAACCGCCCCGATCATCTCGATCCGGCATTGCGTCGGCCGGGTCGGTTTGATCGTGAAGTGCAATATCGGGTGCCCGATCGCAACGGGCGGCTAGAGATTCTCACGATTCTCACTCGTGCAATGCCGCTCGATCGAGCCGTAGACTTGGGCACGATCGCCGATCTCTCCGTGGGCATGGTGGGCGCTGATCTCAAAGCAGTCTGCCAGAAAGCCGCTTACACCGCGCTGCGTCGGCAAGTGCCGTCACTTCAAGCGCCGCTCCCAGAGGTGATGACAATCGAGCCATCTGACTTTCTGCACGCTCTGAGAGAGATAAAACCCTCGGTGCTGCGATCGGTCGAAATCGAGTCGCCCAATCTCTCGTGGGATGAAATTGGTGGCTTAAAAGACATTAAGCAAACCCTGCAAGAATCGGTCGAAGGGGCGTTGCTGTATCCCGAACTCTATCAGCAGACAGGCGCAAAGGCTCCTCGTGGAATTTTGCTGTGGGGTCCGCCAGGAACTGGAAAAACATTGCTGGCTAAAGCGATCGCGTCTCAAGCCAGAGCCAACTTTATCGCCATCAACGGGGCTGAGTTGTTAAGTCGCTGGGTGGGCGCAGCCGAACAAGAGGTGAGAGACCTCTTTGCCAAAGCGCGCCAAGCTTCTCCCTGCGTAATTTTTATTGACGAAATTGATACGTTAGCTCCGGTGCGCGGAAAATTTAATGGCGATTCTGGCGTGAGCGATCGGGTGGTCGGTCAACTCTTGACAGAGCTAGATGGTCTGCAAGCCTGTGTGGATGTACTGCTGATCGGAGCCACCAACCGCCCTGACGCGATCGATCCAGCCCTATTGAGAGCCGGACGGCTTGATCTTCAGCTAAAAGTAGACTTGCCAGATGAAACGAGTCGGCGATCGATTTTGCAAGTTCATAACCGCGATCGTCCCCTCGCAGACGTTGACTTAACGAGCCTAGCGCATCAAACCACAGGCTGGAACGGTGCAGACTTGGCCCTTCTCAGCAACCAAGCGGCGCTAGAAGCCATTCGTCGTTATCGCACCCAAGGGCTAACCGACCCGCTTTGCATTCAAATCACAATGGCTGACTTTATGGCGGCTTATCAAACCCTGCTCAGTCAGCGTCGGACTGGTTCATCTTAGCTAGATAAATCAGTAGGGGGTTTCTCGTTGAAAATACCTGCACTGAGCTTAAGCAATCGGTGAAAAGTGAGAATTGAGATTGGAATCAAACGAAAAGAGTCAGTGATTTCGCTACTTATCGAAAAGCTTACCTCGGTAGGTTCAGTGTTTGCGCTATGCGAGTTTGGGGGATGTGAAGCTTACCTTAACAGTAGAAGCCGAAACCTCTGAAGCAAGTCTAAAGCGAAGGCTAGGCCGATTAAAATCACCGCACTCTCAGGGAATTACAACCATGGCTGTTGAAAAAGTAAACTCTTCGTCTAGTCTGGCTGAAGTGGTCGATCGCATTCTTGACAAAGGCATTGTCATTGATGCTTGGGTTCGCGTCTCTCTCGTAGGCATTGAGCTATTGGCGATCGAGGCTCGTGTCGTGATTGCATCCGTCGAAACCTACTTGAAATATGCAGAAGCAGTCGGTTTGACCTCTCAAGCAGCCGTTCCTGCAAGCTAGGGATCGATCCTAACGACTGGGGGGCAGACTTGCTCCTCAGTTTTTCAGCATGAGTAACCGCCAGATTTAATAAGGAAGCCCACCATCATGGCTTTGAAAGATTCCTGGCAGCAGCAACGCCAGCAACGCCAGCACGAAGCTACTCAACGCCGCCAACAGGTTTTTGAGACCCTGACGATCGTTCAAAAAGACCGTCAAGAGTCTGCCTCTGCGCTGCGTAGCGATCTCAGCCAAGTTCGCGTCACGCTTGCCAGTGCCGATCGTGATCGCACAATAGAATTTCAACGCTTCTCTGTAGAATTACAGCAACACTGCATGGAACGGCACCGCGAGATTCAAGACTTTCTCACCACCGTCAGCGATCGTCGTCACTCTCAATCTCAGCGAGTCGCAAGTCAACTGCGTGAATTTGTCCAGGCACTTCAGGATCAAACAGCCGATTTTTTGACCGTCGCCGAAGCCGATCGGCAGATGATGGCTCAACAATTGGCAGACGACCTGCAAACCTTTCGGGCAGTTCTTGACGAAACCGTCACGGCTTTGAGGCAAGATGTTCAAGCAGAGATTCAAGACTTGCAGCTAGAAACGCATTCTCTCTTATCTCAAGGTCGGCAGCAGCGCCTCAAAATTCAGATTCGTCTGACTCGCAATCTTGCGGCTTTTACAGAGAATCTGCGGTTTGAAGTGCACCATTATTTATCAGATGTGCAAACTGCGCGGCATGAGCAAGCTGCACGGCTAGCTGAAACCCTTGATCAGAGCCGTCTTGACCGAGAAACCGAGCATCGCGTTCTGTTTTCGCGGTTAGAAGACTTTCGATCGCAGCTTCGCCACTATCGAGCCGAGCTAAAAAGCACGGTTTGGGGAGACGATGCTTCTCATGATCTGACCTCTGAGCCTGTTGCTCGTCAGTCGTCTTCTGGTTTAAGCGCTTTGTCCACTCGCCCGGCACCGACCGCGATCGCCCCCATAACGATCGGGCAAAAACCAGCGCAAAAAGCCGTTAGCCGCCCTGCAACTCAAACGCCTCAACCCGCTTCTCTGGCTGAGGTCAAGCCTGCTATCAACGCGATTAGCGATCCGGCTTTTGAGGAAAAAATTTATCAATACATTGAGGTGATGCAGGGGGTTCGGTTGACTGAAATCGAGTCAGCGATGGGAATTAGCCGTTTTCAAGTAGTCGATACGCTGCGATCGCTGCTGCAAAAAGGGTTAGTGACTCAGCGCGATCGCGTTTATCGAATTCAAGAAGACTTTATTGTTTGACAAGGATGATTGCCCGTGACTACCGTTCTTCGTGCCAGCCCCCGCCGATTTGTGAGCACTCCCGCCATCGATCGGATTACGATTCGAGCGTTGCGCTATCTTCAATCTGGTTTTTCAGTCCACCTCCGCGGCCCAGCCGGAACGGGCAAGACAACGCTAGCGCTTCACCTCGCAGACCTGTTGACTCGCCCGATCATGCTGGTTTTTGGCGACGATGAGGCCAAGAGTTCTGATTTAATTGGGTCTCAGTCTGGCTACACGCGCAAAAAAGTCGTCGATAACTACATTCACAGTGTTATTAAAGTTGAAGACGAACTGCGGCAAAACTGGGTCGATTCTCGCTTGACGCTGGCGTGTCGAGAAGGATTCACCCTGATTTATGACGAATTCAATCGTTCTAGACCTGAAGTGAACAATGTGTTGCTGTCGGCTCTAGAAGAAAAGCTTTTGGTGTTGCCGCCAAGCAGCAATCAGACCGAATATATTCGAGTTGATCCGAATTTTCGCGCCATTCTCACCTCTAATCCTGAAGAGTATTACGGGGTGCACGCTACTCAAGATGCCTTGATGGATCGGCTGGTGACGATCAGTATGCCAGAACCTGATGAGCTAACTCAGCAAGAGATCGTGGTGCAAAAAACCGAGATCGATCGCGTCAGTGCGCTGTTGATTGTGCGATTAGTCAAGGCGTTTCGCACCAAAACTCAGGGAGACAAAATTTCTGGGTTGAGATCGTGTCTGGTGATCGGCAAGGTCTGCAAAGAGCACACGATCGCCGTTTCACCTACGGATGTTGATTTCCGAGAAATTTGCTCAGATATCTTGCTGTCGCGGATCACGATCCCGATCGACGAGGCAACTAAAATTCTGTGGCAACTGCTCAATGACCTGATTCACAACGACTTGATAGACGTTCCTAAACAGACGCTGGTCACCGATTCCTTTGGGGCTGCGCTCAAGCCGCTCCCAGACACCACTCCGACTCCTGATTTGATCGTTCAAGAGCAACTCGCTGAACTTTTTCGAGAACTGACTGAGTTAGAAACCGAAGTCACGCCCAGCGCGGCTCGTGAGTTGGTTGACTATGAACAAGACATCTACCAATATCTGCTGAAATCAGAGGGCGTTAAGCTTTCTCAGATTGAGAGCGATCTAGGTTTGACGCGGCTGCAAGCCCTCGAAGCGATTCGGATTTTGGTCAAAAAAGGGCAAGTGATGCAGAACGATCGCTTATTTGTGGCTCAACCCGTTCCGATCGAGGTGAAACCATGACCGCCACCACGCCGATCAAAATGGGACGAGACGCATCTAGGGCGATGTCCACGTCAACTCAAGGTTCGACGTTGGCAGACGTGCTAGAGCGGGTGCTAGATAAAGGCATCGTGATCGCGGGCGATATCTCGATTTCGGTAGCCACGACTGAACTGATTAATATTCGGATTCGTCTACTAATTGCGTCAGTTGATAAAGCGCGAGAAATGGGGATCAACTGGTGGGAAAACAATCCGCACTTTAGTCAACAGTCTCAAACGCTGCTAGATGCCAACCGCCAACTGATGGAGCGAGTTGAGAGTTTAGAAACGGAGCTACGATCGCTCCGTCCCGCCTCCCCAAAAGAACTGATCGAATCTAGCCCCAGCACCCTTGAGTCACTTTTGGGAGATTTATGATCACCGTCAAAACGATGAAGCAGATTGCAACAAGCCGCGTGATTGCCAGTGGTCAGGCGGTCAATCGACTCAGCCGACTGTCTTTGAGAAGCAGCGATCGGGCCCGCATCTCTGCGGGAGTTGCCCAGCTTCGCGCTCAACAAGATCGTCGTCAATGGCTCCATCAACTGTATTTAGACAGAAGCTTGTAGGCGATCCCATAAAATGAGAGGACATTACAGCCGAGAAAACGAGTGACAGATCTTCCTACTAAGACCTTTGTTGATGCGCCTAAATCGAGTAAAGATGCGGGTCTTGCTCCACTTTTATTAACAGTGGTCGAGCTAGTTCGGCAGTTAATGGAAGCTCAAATCATTCGGCGGATGGAAGAAGAAAAACTCACGGATGAAGAACTCGATCGCGCCTCTATAAGTCTGCAAAAGCTAGAAGAACAGGTGGTTGAGATCTGCGACATTTTTGAGATCAATCCCGCCGATTTGAATATTGACTTGGGCGAAGTGGGCACGCTATTACCCAAAGCGGGAGGATACTATCCGGGTCAAACCTCTGCCAGCCCTTCTATTTTAGAATTGCTCGATCGTCTTCTCAACACAGGCGTTGTGCTCGAAGGCAGCGTTGACATCGGAGTGGCCCAGTTAGATTTGATCCACGCAAAGCTTCAGCTAGTTCTAACAGCAAAGCCAATCTAAGCCCCCTAGCCCCTATTTTTATGACCCCCAGACTTTATCTGTACGGCATTTTTCCCACCCCCGGCCCCGAAGATTTAGCCTTAGAAGGACTCGATCGTCAACCCGTGCAAACGCGCATTGTCGATGGGTTCACGTTTCTCTATTCAGAAGCGCAACAAGACCGATACTTAGCCAGTCGTCGAAATCTGCTAGGGCACGAAAAAGTCTTAGAACAAGCCATGCACGCAGGTCATCGGACTCTCTTGCCCCTTCAGTTTGGGCTGATCATTGAAGATTGGGAAACGGTGACTGAGCAGTTGACGGCTCCCCATAGTGAAACGTTAGAAGTGCTGTTTCAACGATTGAACGGGCGGCGTGAGGTGAGCGTCAAACTGTTTTGGGATGCAGACACAGAGCTTCAAGCGCTGATGGCAGACGATCCTGATCTGCGAGAGCGGCGCGATCGCTTAGAGGGCAAATCTCTGAGCATGGATGAAATTGTGGCGATCGGGCAAGCGATCGAGCGGGCAATGAGCGATCGCAAACGCCAAATTATTGAGGCATTTCAATCAAGTCTCAACTCCCTCGCGGTCGAAGTGGTCGAAAACGATTTGCTCACCGAAGCGATGATTTATAACGCGGCTTATCTGATTCATTGGGATGAAGAAGCCACCTTTAGTGCCCAGGTCGAAGCATTGGATCAGCAGTTTGACCAGCGCTTAAAGATTCGCTACAACGACTTTACGGCTCCCTACAACTTCGCCCAGTTTGAACGGCTGAACTAAATCCTATGATATTTCGCCTACTGTTTGCCCCCGTCACCGGACTTGCCTGGATCGCCGAACAAATTCAAGAACGAGCCGACACTGAATTAGATGACAAAGAAAATTTAGGAAAACGCCTATTGGCCTTGCAGTTGGCCTTCGACATGGGCGACATTCCTGAAGAAGAATTTGAGAGTCAAGAAGAAGAGTTGCTGGTAGCCATTCAAACCCTTGAAGACGAGGCGCAACAGGCAGAAGCACAGTAGGATAGGGGCAGATGTAAATCACGCCTGACTTATGACTCAACTGCACATGACCGAACCAGAGGTTTATCAGGGACAGTTTGGCGAGTTTACGATCGACTCCCACGATCGCCGTGGAGTGATTATCTATCGGGGTGGGTTGCTGGTAGCAGCCTTGAGCTTCGCGATCGCGACTGCCCTAGTGCTCTGGAAGGGAACTGACCCGGTTATTCTCAACACGCTGACGCTGCTTTATCTGGTTTTTTGGGTTGGGTTAGGCGTGAGTTTGTTCACCATTCATATTTATCTAAAGCCCTTGCACCAAACACTGCAAGCATTTTGGGCGATCGGAGGCATCGCCTCGCTGATTTTTGCAGTCAGAGGGTCTGAGCCGCTTGCGCTCTATATCTACAGCTATCCATTGACCATTTTTGGGGTTGGCTTTGGTTTTGCAGCCTTGACCGGAATCTTTTTTAAAGAGGCATTTTGCTTTGATCGTTTAGAAACCAAGCTTCTCACGCCGTTGATTCCGATCTTGCTTTTGGGACATCTGACAGGTTTCTTGTTGCCTCAGTGGGAGCGATTTTTGCTGGGAGTTTGGGCTGTTCTATTTATGGTGTTTGCCATTCGTAAAGTCATCCAACCCATTCCTCCGGATATTGGTGATAAGAGCGTGTTTGAATATTTGCACTCGCAGCACCTCAGAAATAATGCCTCAAAGTCAGCGATTTCCAAAAATTAAGCTTCCGCTCTTTTGCCGTCGAGAAAAGTGGGTGCTAACCGCCCAAGGTTGGATCTTAAGTCTCGTTTTTTTGACTGGTTTGTGGCTGGGAATTCTAGTCAACATCCATTCCTTTTTAGCGGTGACTGCCCCAGTGAAAGCAGATGCACTAGTTGTTGAAGGCTGGCTGACCGATGAAGGCGTTGAAAAAGCGATTGCAGAATTTAAAACAGGGGGCTATAAAACTCTGATCACAACGGGCGGGGCGGTGCCGCGAGGCTTTTATCTGGCTAAATATAAAACCTATGCAGAGCTTTCTGCGGCAACCTTGGTGGCGATCGGGTTCGACCCTGCTCACCTAGTGGCCGTTCCGGCTAAATATGTGATTCGCGATCGCACCTATGCCAACGCGATCGCCGTGAGGCAGTGGTTAACTGAGTCAAAATCAACCCTTCAATCAGTCAATCTTTATACAGATGGAGTTCATGCAAGAAGAAGTCAGCTACTCTACCAACAGGCTCTAGATCCTGTTAAAGTCGGCATTATTGCAGCCAGCGATCTAGACTATGACTCTCGCCGCTGGTGGACTTCAAGTGCAGGCGTAAAAATCGTTATTTCTGAATCTATCAGTTATCTCTACACGCTTTTATTTAAAGCAGTAGACTAACCAAAAATTTATTCATCACGGTTAAATTAAGGGAACACTTGACCGAGAATCACCTGAACGTGAGGACGGGAAATTGGAGGAACGTGCGTTTTGGCTGGCATGGTCGCAACTTCCGGGCATTGGCCCGGTGCTGATTAAGCGACTATATCGGCATTTTGGCAGCTTGGCATTAGCTTGGGAAGCCAGCCCCAAGGAGTTAATCGAAGTCGAAGGAATTGGAAACCAAACTATAGGGGAATTTCTGCCCCAGCGAGCCAAGTGTCAGCCCGATCGCCTCTTGCAAGACCACGAGCAGAAAAACGAGCACTTTTGGACTCCGGCCGAGGCTGACTATCCTCGATTGCTGCGAGAAATTCCTGACCCGCCCCCGGTGTTGTATTATCGCGGCGACTCTAATCTAGTCAAAGATCTAGGCACTCTGCCTGCGATCGCCATCGTCGGCACTCGTGATCCCTCAGATTATGGCAGACGCTGGACGCGCAAAATTAGCTCTGCTCTAGCCCAAAACGGCTTTATCGTCGTTTCTGGGTTAGCAGACGGCATCGACAGCGAAGCCCACCGCAACTGCATTGAGTCTGGGGGCAAAACCGTCGCTGTTCTCGGAACTGGCGTTGATGTCGTCTATCCCTGGACAAATCGCCGCCTTTATCAAGAAGTGCTAGAAAATGGGTTGGCTATCAGCGAATATCCGGCCGGAACTCAGCCCGATCGCACCCACTTCCCTCGCAGAAATCGCATTGTGGCGGGGCTGTGTCGCGCTGTCTTGGTGCTTGAGGCTCCTCAAAAGTCAGGTTCTCTGATTACCGCCTATCTCGCTAATGACTATGGGCGAGATGTCTATGCCCTGCCCGGCAGTTTAGACAATTTCAAATCGAAGGGCTGTCTCACTCTGATCAGCAAAGGCGCACAAATGATCTTAGGAGAAGCAGAACTGCTGGAAATGCTTGGAACGATGCCTCAGCTAGACTACCCCGTGATGGAAGAGACACAGTTATCTTTACTTGATCTCAGCGCTGACCTCAGTCAAGTGTTGCAGTCGGTGAAAGCGATCGTTCAAGGTGGTGAGGTCGAGGCGGCGGCTTTTGACGCGATCGTCCAACAAACTGAAATGCCAGCAGGCTCAGTGTCAGGGGCATTAATCCAGTTAGAAATGTTGGGACTCGTTTCACAGCTCCCCGGAATGCGCTATCAAGTGCACTGAAACGGACGTGATGATTAAGAGCCTGCGCTAGGAGTCAACCCTAGAGAGATGACTCAGCACTGTAGTGAGCGGTGGTGGGTCTCAGCGCCTACCAGTGTGCAAAAGTCTAAGGCGCGAATCAGTTGAAATTTCCATAGTTTGCTCTGAAGCGAAAGCACAACTATCAAAAAAGAATTCAGGAGTCAAACTTACTGTTTTTTAACACGAGCTTGGCTGAACGCCCCAGCACCCTAGCTTCTTTCTGGCTTAGAACAAAGCGAGAGATCGAGGTCGCCCAATGGCTTGAGCAGAACTTAGGGCATTTGGGGGTTAGGCTCTAAGCCCCACTGATGCTTGAGGAAATGACGATACATCGTTTCACGCATGATCATTTGCTCGTAGAGCTTGATTAAAAAGTCTTGAGCTTGCTCGTGGCTCATCTTCTCAACTTGTGTTTCAAACGATCGGATGCTAAATTTTTGCTCCAAGGACAGTTCTACAGGTTGGTTCATAACAAACTCCAGTGTAAGAGAGAGTAGGGTGAGTCGCAGAATCATCGACTTGGGAGGTCGTGGGTAGATTCTGGTTGGACTCGGTTGATTGTTCAAAGATACCCTAAGAATCAATCAATCTATCCATTTCTTATTACAAAAGATAACAAGTATTTGACAAAACGACCATACCCCAGTCGGCTTACTTGAATAAAGGGACTATACCTCCTTAGAGAGGAGCTTGAGAACGGTGTGCGTTGTGACAAATTGACAGCTAGTTTAGTAGCAGCCGCCACAAATTGAGGACTGATTGATTAGATAAGTCCTTTAACTGAGGGCGGCATGATGAGGTTTTCTCAAGATGTCTGAGATAAACAGTTTCGTCGGAGGTGTGCTCAATAGTCGCTGCGGGACAGACCCTCGATCGCCACGATGACGACGGTGATGTTATCTCGTCCACCGTGATCTTTGGCCGCCTGGATGAGAGCAGACGCGGCCTTGTCACAGACTCGAATCGATTTAAGCTGATTGGTGATTAGCTGATCAGAGAGTTCTTCGGTTAAGCCATCGCTACAGAGGAGAAGACGATCGCCAGGCTGCACAGAGAGCGATTTCACCTCGATTTGCTGGAGGTCTTCTCGCCCCAAACACTGAGCCAACACATGTCTGAGGGGGTGGGTTCGGGCTTGATCGGGGGTGATCTCTCCCAAACGCATCGCCCGTGCTACCCAGGTATGATCTTCGGTCAGTTGTTCTAGTTTTGAGCCATGCAGACGATAGAGGCGAGAATCTCCAACGTGGGTGCAGAGCGGCTGTTCATCGCGAAAAATGACGACGACGACCGTTGTGCCCATGTCCGATCGCTCTGGGTGCTGCCTTTGGTCTGCTAAAATCGCCTGATTTGCCTCTAAGAGCGATTTTTCTAGCAGGTCTTGCGAGGGAATGGTTGAGTCCCAACTGATGTCTAAACAAGACTGGATCGCTTGGGTTGCTAAACGACTCGCCTCTTGCCCGCCTGCATGACCTCCCATACCGTCTGCCACAATAAAAAAACGCCCATCTGGGTCGAGATGATAGGCATCTTGGTTAGCAGCACGGATCAAACCCGTGTCGGTCATCCCTGTAAAGAGACGTTTCATAGCTAGGCGAGGGTAATTAGAGACATCTTAGCTTAGGGCATTCTCTCATAGCGATCGAGCTTAATCAGCAATCGAATTAACACGATCGCGGCAGCAAGAGCCGCCACGGCCATCGCGATCGCTAACCACAGATAGTGATTGACAAACAAAATCGTCGCCGAAACCGTAAACGCACAGGTCAGCAGGGTGTAATTGGTTCCTAGATTGACCCCACTGATGCGTCGTAAGACCCGATCGGTTTCAGTAGAGCGCACCCGGACGCGAATATCGCCTCGCTCTAGTTTGTCTAGCGTGTCCTCAATGCGGCGGGGCAGCCCTAGAGCAGTGTTGCCAACCTGCACCGCCTGACGGCTTAATTCATTCAACAGACTGCTGGCTTCAGACGAAGAATTTCCATTGGTCATAAGCTGCATTGCAAAAGGTTTTGCAACCTCCATAAAGTTAAAATCTGGGTCTAGTCCTTTTCCTACGCCCTCTAGCGTCGAAAAAGCACGCATCACAAAGGTAAAGGTGGCCGGAAAGCGAAAGGGCTGATCGTAGGCAATTTCGTAGAGATCGTCGCTGATGGCGCTGACCGACTGATCTTCAAAGGGCTTGTCCATGAAGTTGTCTAGCATGAATTGCACCGATCGCCGCACCGGGCCCATATCGTCAGTCGGCGCTAAGGCCCCTAGGGCAACCAGGGATTCAACGACGCGATCGGCATCTTTCTGAGCAACCCCAAAAAAGGTGTCTAACAGCTTTTCACGGGTGATTGCCTGCACCTGCCCCATCATCCCAAAGTCGTAGAAAATTAGAGACCCATCGGGGCTGACCGCAATGTTGCCAGGGTGGGGATCGGCATGAAAAAAGCCATTGTCAAGCAGTTGATGCAAGTAGGCTCTAGCCCCCATTTGGGCGAGTTCTTTACGATCGAGTCCTGCGGCTTCGATGGCCTCATAGTGGCTGATCTTGATCCCCGGTGCATATTCTAAGGTCAAGACGCGAGGAGAGGTGTAGCGCCAATAGATCCGGGGTACTTTTACCCAATTCATCGCTCTAAAGTTGCGGCGGAAGGTGTCGGCGTTGCGTCCCTCATTCAGGTAGTCAATTTCTTCCCAAAGAATTTTGCAGCACTCGTCATAGATGCCCAACCAGTCGCGACCCTTGCCCCACTCTGGGTGATTTTGAAAATAGCGAGTGATGCCCTTGAGAATTTGTAGATCAATCTCAAACAGCTTACGAAGCCCGGGGCGCTGAATCTTGACAACGATTTCTTCGCCAGAGTGCAGTTGGGCACGATGAACCTGCCCTAGACTGGCAGCAGCCAGCGGAATGGGGTCAAAGCTGCGAAAGAGATCGGCGATCGTCTTTCCCATATCTTGCTCAATGATCAATTCCACCTGCTCGTAGCTAAACGCTGGAACTCGATCTTGCAGCTTTGACAACTCTTCGACAAACTCTGGCGCAAACAAGTCGGCGCGGGTTGAAAACAGTTGTCCAATCTTGATGAACGTAGGGCCTAGATCGAGCAGGGTCTCACGAATCCAGACGGCTAAAGCTCTGCGTCTAGCGGCCTTTTTCTCGTCTGAGATGCCACCTTTGTAGCTCCAAGGCTTTTTATAGAGCCATCTCGCCCCCAACAGCTTCAGCACAAACGTCCAAATGTCGAGAAAACGACCTCGACGTGAGTAGCTTTCTCGACTCCAGCGATAGGCTTTGGCTGAGTGGGGTTTCCCTCCTAGCTTACGAGTTCTGTCAGTCGTCGTGGTGGGCGCTGTAGCCTGATCTGATGGGCGCATCATGTGCTCAACGTCAGCCAAGCCTGGGCGATCGGCACCCTGCGCCTCAAGCTCAGAGGTGGGGCTGACTGGGTGGTGTGACGGCTCTTCGGTTAGAGAGTGGAGATCTGGCAGGTTATCGCCCACTACTGGCTCCATCGGTTCTGCGAGGGTTTTGCTAGGTGAGCGCTGGGGCTTACTGGAGTCATTTGGAGAAACAGACACTCGACTTTCCAACTAAAGAGGGCTGACTTGATGAGCGGCAGTGTTGAACCACGCTAGGTTTTCGTTAAATAGAGCGACTGCGATAGCCTTGAAGGGCTGACCGGAGTTGAGCAATTTCAGCCCGAAGCTCATCGATCGTAGCTTGCAGATCTTCAGCTTGAGTCTCTGACCGCCCACTTGTCGAAGCCGCTCTTGTTTGCATGGCGATTTCTTCTTCGCGGGCTGCCCGTTCAGCCACCTGATCGACAAACCCCCGTAGGTTTTCTCTCTGCTCGGCATCAAACTTACCCAACTCACTTAGGGCATTTGTCACCCCATTTTCTAATTGCTCGTAGGCAATCTCGGCGATCGCCCGACCGACAAAAAAAGCGTGGATCAGGGAATTATTCATCAAAAATCTACCAAGCGCGCTGCCAAAATTATAGCTTGCTTAAGAAGGGGATGAGAGATAGAAAGGTTAAAGTTTGGGGTCTCCTTTGAGAGTTGGTACCCCTATTGACTTGCGATTTGTGCCCGATGAGGGCTTGGCAGGGGGGGCAGGGTCGGTGATCGGCGCAGAATCTGAGGTAGGAAGGCTCGGCGACACCCTGGCAGGGGCAGATGGGATCGGGGCAGGCTTTGGGGCTGGGGCAATCGGAACCGATTTTGCGGCAGTCGATTGCTGGGGAGCTTCTGAGCGAATTGGGGGAGCAATCAGTTCTTCAGAGGAAATCCCTTTGGGAGGCGCGTCATCTGAAAACGTTGCAGCAGAGGGATTGTTTTGAGGAGATGCCAAACGGTTGCGACTAGCGCTTGGCGTGATGCCTGGTTTCTCGATCGGCACATCAGAGACATCGCCGGGAGGGGTGAGCGTCCCTTTCCAATCTTTTGAGGGGAAGGACTGGTCTGGGTGAAAAAAGCTGGCACCCGGAGCCTGAGCCGCACTAAAGCGCAGCGCTAACCCAAAGCCAACGCCGATCGAGACAGCGGCGGCGCTGGTCAGCCCCACAAATTTAGGCAGATATTTGCTGATCTCAGGGGGGATGATCAGGGAGGTGAACGCCAGCTTGTGACGGGAAAAAGCTGACATAGATTGGGGCGCAGGCAAAGATTTTTGAACGGGGTGAGTTTGATGAATGGCAGGCGCGATCGCCAAAGGGGTCACCACACAGCGATCGTCGCCCTCAGAGAGGGTAGGTTGAGCCAATTCTGGTTTAGGAAGAATGGGCAAAGAGGGATCAAGCGGCGGAGAAACCTGTTTGGCAGCGCTCGAATGTGTAGGGCTAGAAATGGGTTCTGCGATCGCGAGCTCTTTTTGAATAGGTTGACTCAACGGCGGAGCCACCGCTGCCGTAACAGACCGGAGCGGAACTGCCTCACTGGGCAGCAGGCGAAGCCACGCCGCGATCGTCGAGGGGCGACGGGTCAGATCAGAGGACATGCCTCGCAAAATCGCTTGCTTGAGCGCCGGGTTCCACGGTTCTAAATCTAGCTGGGGAGACACACCCGGAGCGCGAGCAGACAACAGATAGTAGAGAATGGCCGACAGCCCATAGAGGTCGATCGCAAATCGATCGTCAGCACTCCAACGCTCGTCGGGTGGCGCAAACTGATCAGAAAAAAGGTTGGCTTGCGGGGGACTGACGGCCCTCGACACCTCGTGAGCAATGCCAAAACCTACCAGCACTGCCAAGTTCGTTCCGGGGCGGCGAATGATTGAGTCAGGGCTGAGATTGCGGTGAATCAATCCATTTTGATGAGCCGTATCGATCGCCGAGCCAATCTGCTGAAGGTAGTGAACGGCTTCGGCTTCAGGCAATGCCCCCTGAGACTTCACCCGCTCTGTCAGCGTTTGCCCCGGCACATAGTCCATTACTAAAAAGGGCAGATTCTCTTCTTGAAAAAAATCGAGCACTCGAACCAGGCTGGGATGCTGACTGCGGGCCAGAAGGCGCGTTTCTTCGACAAAGCGCTGATGCAACTGGGGAAAGCTGCGCGTTACCTGCAAACTAGGATCAAGGGTCTTGATCACCACAGCTTGGTTTAAGAATGTTTGGGTCGCCCGATAAGTCACCCCAAACCCCTCGTCTCCCAAAGCTTGACTGAAGAGATATTTGCCGTTTTGCAGCGCTGTTCCTGGTTTTAAATCCATGCTTGCCCCTCGCACAATCCCAACCATGCTAACCCTTTGAACACTCCCCATCTAAAATCTTTGATTTAGATGGGGATTCTTGAATTAAGTCGCAACCAGATCCCATAAGGAACTGAGCGTTACAGGTGTCCTCTGTGAATGAGAAGAACTTTTGTCTTCCCAAACCTTAATGAACTTAGAATTGGTTAGAACGGCGTACCAATATCTAGCACCGATGTTATACGACGCAGACAGATCAGCGTTGTATTGCTTTCCGGTACTGAACGTGGCTTGAGTATAATTTTTACTATCACGCTTCAGTTTACCCGACCCGTCAAAGGCGTATGCACTGGTGTATTTTGCATTCACTTTTGATACGGTTCCACCCAATTCCGAAAACTTCATCATCGTTAAATCAACCGTGCGATCTTTGCACCATTGATGAAACTTTTGCTTGTGCAACGTACCTTTCTTTCCAGCCTTCGCTTTCCAGTTTGATAGATCCTCAAACACGATCACACTGACACCATGCTCTTTTGCAAAACGGATTATTTGCAATGAAACTTGTTGAGCAATGCTTTCATTGATGTTTGATGATTTACGGTACAAACCTTTGCAGAAACCTTTTGGAAGTTTCTCTCCGGTTATTTTTGCGGTTTGTCTTGACTTCTTCTTGACCTGCATTCTGCGTTGATCTCTTCGGTCTATGTCTCTAGCGGGGTTGATAATCTTCCGCGCCTTTACAGTACCGTCCTTACCCACGATGGAAGCAGTTGCAGCGTTATTGATCCCTAAGTCTACTGCACACACAAAGTCTGCATTTTCGATAGGAGATATCGCAACTTTCACTGGCATCGAAAGATGAACGCCTTCTCGGTTTGCAATCAAACTTGGCGACTGGATTTCGTTTCCAACAACCAAATGACGATTCTTACCGTAACTCTTAACTTTCACGTCGCTGATCCACACCCAATCAGATCCGTTCCAAACCTTTAGATCTACCGATCTGTGGTTAGCGTTGTACCTGATTTGTTGACCTCGATACAAAGCTGGATAGCTATTGCACATTGAGGTGAGTTTAGGAGCTTTATCATAACGATGTTTCCGTTCACCACGTTTCCACATACCCCAACGGGTTACAAAACTCGACACAATACCGATTGCATCCTGAATTGCAGCACGTCGCAAATAGCTTGGGAATTTACGAAACGATGGATGATTGACAATTGATTTCTCGAAAAACCAAGCGTATTTAGGGTCTGTGTTTACGGCAGTCCGATTAAACAACTTCTCAAGGAAATTAACTCGATCTTTCGCTGTCAACGCAGACAATTGATCCCAGTTCCAATATGTGATTAACACAAGAGGTTTTAGAAAATAACGATATTCAGCTACGGTTAAACGCGCCAAATCTTTCTGTTCAGATGTCATGTCGAGTTGCCAGATATCACTACGAATACCCAGATCATGAGTGACTTTTTTCTTTTTAGATTTTGATTTAGTTCGTTTAGAAACCATAGCTTCGACCTCGCTACTTACAATAACAATGTTAACCTGCTACAATTCAGTTGTCAAGTTAGTTAACAAGTTAGTTATGAAAACTTCCACCCGTCTCAAAACCCGTTCTAACTCTGCGTTTCGTTTAATTTTTCACCTTGTATTGGTGAGTAAGTTCTGTAGAAAATGTCTAACCGGGGAAATGCTCAATCGATTAGAAGAAATCATCCGTTCTGTCTTGATAAAATGGGATTGTGAGATCATTGAGTTCGGGGGCGAAGGTGATCATATTCACATTTTGTTTGAGAGCATTCCTAGCGTTGATCTCTCTAAGCTTGTAAATAATCTCAAAACAGTTTCATCGCGGCTAATGCGTAAGGAATACTCGACTGAACTGAAAAAATTTTACTGGTCTGAAAAACCGATGTTTTGGGGTGGGAGTTACGCTTTGATAAGTGTTGGAGCGCAAGCACCGTTAGAAAAATTGATCGAATATGTCCAAAATCAAGAACGCCCTGAATCGTGATCCAAGACGTTCTCAATTACGTTTTCGCAGTCCCCAACCAAATCAAAGATTCTGGTTGGGGACTGCGCTCAAATTTTGTTCAAAGAGATTTTCAAGAATCAGGACTCACGAGGTTTGAGCATAGTGCTGGGCTAAATAGTCCTCTGCTTGAGCGCGATCGTGCACTCTCCCGTCTAAAACGGCTGCTAGCAGATCCTCTAAAATGAGTTTGAACTGCCGACCCGGTTGATAGCCTAGAGCCTTTAAATCATTGCCGTCTAGGGGCGATTTAACGTGAGACCAAACTGTTAAATAGTGCCAAATTTGTCTACGAATTGACCGAGGACTTTTGACTGCCACAAGCATCAAGAGCGGACGATCGTAGTGCTGCAATTGCCTCACGACCTGGCTCGGCGGCTGACGGGTGGCAAAAGATGTCAACTGAGACTGAACGGCAGCTAGCTGAACTAATCGATCGATGCCATCGGCAGAAAGTTGCAGGGTTTGAGCGACAGGGGCCCGATCGTCAGGGGCAAGATACGCGATCAGCACTTCTAGCAAAAACTGCCAAGACGGGAGCCGTGGCAAAGGATCAAACCGATGCTGCCAGCGCTCGGCTGCCCGCAGTTGCCATCTCAACTCAGCGTCTAGCTCTAAGGTGGGGTGAATGCAGCGCAAGGCTCCTAAATAGGCCAACTGGTCGAGAGCCGCTCTCCAATAAGACGATTGCAGAATGTATTTGAGTTCTGATTTGAGACGAGTTTGCAAAGCTGGGGCACCGACCCGACTTGAGCCGTGGCGAGCCTGAACTTGTTCATAAATGCCACTGGCGATCGCATGACGAATATAGCGTTCGGTCTGAGACTCAATCTCAAACCCCAGGCGAGTCGCAAACCGGACGGCTCGATAAATTCGGGTCGGGTCTTCGATAAAACTGTTGGGGTGCAAGACTCGAATCTGCTTTGCCTGCAAGTCTAGCGCTCCGCCAAAAAAGTCCAGCAATTCGCCTGAACGAGGCTGGGTCAACCGCAGGGCCATCGCATTAATGGTGAAGTCTCGACGATAGAGATCTTGACGAATCGAACTGGCCTCAACTTCTGGGTTTGCGGCCGGGTAGGGATAAAACTCAGTGCGGGCGGTGGCGATGTCAACCCACAGAGAGTCTAAGATGGGATCGTTGTGCCACAGCAGCGCCGCCGTTTGAAACCGGCCGTGAATCTCTAAACGCGCATCGGGATAGAGACTTTGGAGCGATCGGGCTAGCTCGACCCCTGCGCCCACGTCAGCCGAGCGGTGAAACCCATCCACAACCAGATCCAGATCGGTCAATAGCACGGGTTGATCAGCATCGGTCAGCAGCAGATCGCGCACGGCTCCGCCCACTAAGTAGAGGTGCCAGCCGTTTTTTTCTGCCTGGCTGGCCGCGATCGCCAAAAGATCTTGCAAAATCGGAGCCAGCCGATCGAGGGTGATTTTAGATTTTGGATTTTGAATCTTGGAACGTGAGGGATGATGCTCAAATCTCTCGTGGTGATCAGAGTGATGCAGTTGCCGCAGCACGTCTGTGCGAGTCACTATGCCGATCAGTTGCCCTTGATCTAAGACAGGCAGGCGACCGATATCGTAGGTCACCATCAATGACTGAATGTCGGGCAGTTGAGCATCGGGCGCGATCGTCTTCAAGTTTGTGCTCATATAGCCTTTGACGGGGGCATGACCAAACCCGTGATAAAAAGCAATATCTAAGTCACGACGCGAGATCATGCCCACCAGTTGACCGTTGGGGTTGACCACTGACAGCCCAGAGTGGCCATAGCGCAGCAGAATTCGCTGGGCTTCGTCAATCGTCGTCTCAGGGCGCAGGGTGCGAACGGGCGATGACATCAACTCTCGTGCAGTGGGCGCAGGCGGAATCTGAGCCTTGAATCCTGCGAGAAGCTGCGTCAAAATGTCTGAAAAATCCCCCCGCAGCGTCACGGCGGCGGCTTTGGGGTGTCCGCCTCCGCCCCAAGGCTTAAACAAGTCGTTGAGATTGGTGCCTTCAATGCGCGATCGCCCAATCACGCTCAAGACGTTTCCTTCGGGCCTTTGGCGATCGACTCCGCGACGATAGCGATGCAGCAGCAGCAGGGCATCACTTTCAGTGACTTCCATCAATCGAGAGGCGAGGCTAGAAAGTCCGGGCACATAGTCATCGGTTTTGAGAGTCACCCAAGCCAGGGTGTAGCCGTAGATGGTTTCAGATTGCAAATTTGTGAGGGCGACACCGAGCAAATCTTGCAGCAGGGGCGAAAGTCTGGGGTCGATATAGTCGGCGATCGTGCCCAGGTTAGCCCCTTGATCCATCAACCAAGCTAGAGCTAGGGCATCTCTAGAAGTGGCGTGATCAAACGTGAGAGAGCCTGTATCAACGTGAATGCCGAGCGCCATCGCCGTCGCCTCGATCGCCGTGAGCGAAATCTGTGCCTTCTGAAGTTGCTCAACGATCAGAGTAGTCGTGGCTCCAACAGCTTCAACATGGCGAGTTTGGGCAAAAATATCGCTCTCGGCATCTTCATGGTGGTCATAAAGGGCGATCGCAATAGCGGGCAAATCTAACCACTCGGCCACCTTGCCTAAGCGATCGCGTCGTTGACTATCGACCACCCACAGCGATCGGATGGCTTGCGGATTCACCGATCGCCGCTCAATCAACGCATATTCATCGCGATGCAGGGCGAGAAAATCTCGCACAGTAGGGTGCGCTCCTCCGGCTAGCACGATTCGTGATCCCGGCAGCAGGCGAGATAGCCCGATCGCCGCACCTAATGTATCGAAATCTGCCGTGATATGACATAGAATCAGATCCATTTTTCTGATAGGTTACTACTCAGGGCTTGTCAAACGTGCAGCCTGGATGCCGCCAAATTTTAGATTTAACTTCATTTGCTGTAGTAGGGAGAAGACAATGACAATTTTGTTTCAAGCCGCCTTGGCTGCTCTAGTAATATTCTCATTTGTGATGGTGGTTGGGGTGCCCGTTGCTTACGCATCTCCTCAAAACTGGGATCAGTCAAAGCGTCTACTCTACTTAGGGGCTGGCATTTGGACTCTGCTAGTGGTTACAGTTGGGGCACTCAACTTCTTGGTTGCCTAAGCAGCTTGGGAGCTAGGGGGAGGAAACGCGATGCTTTCGACCCCTTCTAAACTCCCTTTTAAACTAGAGTCTTGCCCGCTAAGACGGCTTGAGCAGGCGCTAAACTTCGTCACGATACGCGATCCTTGCAAGCGATCAACTAGGTCAACTCTGTTCAAAGGCAGATGATCCTGGTAATTTGAGCAAATACCCTTTGGTTAAACTTGGGGCGGGCGATTTACGTCCGATCGTAGCTGTGACATGTTAATGCTCAAGACAAAATAATGACTATTTTTGAAGGATCGTTTTCACAGACAGAATCGCTGCGATTTGCTTTGGTGATCGCTCGATTTAATGACCTGATCACAAACAAATTGGTAGAAGGGTGTCAAGATTGCCTCAAGCGTCACGGAGTTGATATCAACCCCCAAGGCACGCAGGTCGATTATGCCTGGGTGCCGGGATGCTTTGAGTTGCCTTTGATTGCCCGTCAACTTGCCATCACCGATCGCTATGATGCCATCATTTGTCTCGGCGCTGTGATTCGCGGGCAAACGCCCCACTTTGAATATGTCTCGGCAGAAGTCTCAAAAGGCATCGCGGCAACGGGGTTTCAAACAGGGGTTCCGGTAATTTTTGGTGTGATTACGGCAGACACCATGCAGCAAGCCTTAGAGCGGGCTGGAATCAAGAGCAATCATGGCTGGGGCTATGGGATGGATGCGCTAGAGATGGCCAGTCTCATGCGTCAAGTTAAAGGGGCGGCAGCAGGTCATCATTCTGGCAACCCGGCGATCGCTCCCACGGCTCACCACACTTTGACAGCCTCCTTTCAGGGGGCCGGCGCTGACCCGTCTAGTGAATAGGACAGAGGGTAAGTTTTAGGCGTTTGTAGCGGTGTGCTAGCCTGCACCGCTACAAACGCTCCCAAAAATCTTGATTTGAGCAAAGATTTGAGTAAAACTTTTGCAGATTTGCGGCTGAGTTTGTGCTATAAATCTACAGTAATCTCATCGAAAAACCGGAGATTGCGGTGGGCATCCTCATACAAGACGTGTCAAAGCGGTTTGGCAGCTTTCAAGCCGTTGATCGAGTTAATTTAGATGTAAAGAGCGGCTCTCTCGTCGCGCTACTGGGCCCTTCTGGGTCGGGTAAGTCTACGTCTGCTGAGACTGGTCTCAGGGTTAGAGACTCCCGACGAGGGCAAGATTCTAATCACGGGCGAAGATGCCACCGATCGCAGCGTGCAAGATCGCAACATCGGCTTTGTCTTCCAGCACTATGCGCTGTTTAAGCACATGACCGTGCGGCAAAACATTGCTTTTGGGTTAGAGATTCGCAAGACTGCTGCCCCTAGAGTCAAACAGCGCGTCGAAGAACTATTAAATCTGGTGCAGCTAGCTGGGCTGGGCGATCGCTACCCCTCCCAATTATCGGGGGGACAACGGCAGCGAGTCGCCTTAGCGCGAGCACTGGCCGTCGAACCCAAGGTGCTATTGCTCGACGAACCCTTTGGGGCCCTTGATGCCAAAGTGCGAAAAGACCTGAGAGCCTGGCTGAGGCGCTTGCACGATGAAGTGCACGTCACGACCGTCTTTGTCACCCATGACCAAGAAGAAGCGATGGAAGTCTCAGACGAAATCGTGGTGATGAATAAAGGCAAAGTCGAGCAAGTGGGCACCCCGGCTGAGATTTATGACCACCCAGCCAGTGCTTTTGTGATGAGCTTTATCGGCCCGGTCAACGTGTTGCCCAGTTCGTCGCGGCTTTTTCAAAACAACGGGTTTGACTCGGTTCATCCCGATATGTTTCTGCGGCCTCAAGACGTTTTAATTGAAACCTCGCCCAACGGCAGCACCGTTGCCGCTAGAGTCAGTCGATTAATTCACCTGGGTTGGGAGATTCAAGCTGAGTTGACGCTGGATGATGGTCAAGTGGTGACCGCTCATCTCACCCGCGATCGCTTTGACGAATTAAAGCTCGAACCTGAGCAGCGCGTTTATGTCAAACCCAAAGACGCAAAATCTTTCCCCCTCTACTACTCCATTTAAGGTCTGAGCAGTCAGAGTAATAGGAAACTTACACCCGCCCCTGACCCTAGACCCCTGCTAAACACTGAGTGCTAATTGCTAACAGCCCATGACCCTTAGAATCGGCAACGGATATGACATTCACCGCCTTGTCGCTGGGCGAGATTTGATCCTAGGCGGCATCAAAATCGATCACGAAACGGGTTTATTAGGGCACAGTGATGCCGATGTGCTCACCCACGCCATTATGGATGCCATGCTGGGAGCTTTGAGCCTAGGAGACATTGGGCACTATTTTCCCCCGACTGACCCAAAGTGGGCGGGGGCTGATAGCTTGGTGCTGCTGGCGCAGGTGCATCAGTTGATTCAAGAAAAAGGCTGGCAGATTGGTAACATCGACTCGGTGATCGTTGCTGAACGTCCTAAACTCAAGCCTCATATTGAAGCGATGCGATCGCGCCTCGCCACCGTGCTCAATTTGTCGCCCGATCGGGTCGGGGTCAAAGCCACAACTAACGAAAAATTGGATGCAGTGGGGCGCGAAGAAGCGATCGCGGCTCATGCCGTCGTTTTATTAGAACAGCAGGAAACTTTGCCCCATCTCGACTCTGGATTAAGAAACACCCGGCGATAGCGGCGGAATGGCGTTAAACCTTTACAATTTTAGGCAGAGTGGGTTTAACAGTTCTGCTATGGTTCGTGCTGAGAACCTCCTACCTATTCGATTCGCTGGTTGGGTCTTGCCCTAGCTTGCCGAATGTTATCCAGTCTGGCTGGTAGAGCACTATCGATGATCATCCCCGAATCCGTCCTTGAAGAACTTCTAAAAGCCTTTCCCCAAGCTCATCCCCAAATCTATTTCAAGTCTTCCCTCACGGCCCTTTCTCACGCAATGGAAGACCAGGTTTTGGCAGGGGTTGATCGCCCATTGGTGATTGCTAGCTTTCAGCGAGAGCGGTTTTATCGGCAAGAAGCCCATCGATATTTGCGAATTGCAGAGCGCACCGACCAGGTTTATGTCTTAGCGGCTCCTGAAACCGATTTTGTTGATCGTGCTCAAGATTATGAAACGATCGCCTTTGAGCCAGCCGATGCTCTGAGCCAAGAATGGCATCTCGTGGTGTTGGGCGCGCACTACGCATCTTGCTTGATTTGCCGTGAGCGACGACAGCCTGATCCCCCCGCCAATATTCAAGACCTGCATGTGGATCAGTCGCGGCGGTTTGAAGGAATCTGGACGTTCGATCGTCAAATTGTCTGTGAGTCGGCAAATCTTTTGCTGAGACGGATTCAGGTCTACCGTCCGGATTTAGCTCCCAAAACTGACCTGATGCTGGCTCAGATTCAGATAGATGCAACCTCTGGCTTTAATCAAGTCGATCCGGGCCCGTTTGCCGAACGGCTCGTCACCTACCTGCAAGCCGGGCAATACAAACTGGCTAAAGCCTACCGCTCGATCGCTGAAAAAGAACGCAAAGAGCGCTTGATTAACTCGATCACGGCAGCGGTGCGGCGATCGCTAAATCCCAACGAGATTTTGCAAGTGGCGGTGCAAGAGTTGGGCAAAGCCCTAGGAGCAGGGCGCTGTCTGATTTATCGCTGCAAATCAACCGATGCGATCGCGCCTCTAGAGCATGAGTTTTTAGGAAGCTGTGGCGTGGTCGCCGCTAGCCTACCGAAGAGTCAGCCTGCGAGTTTTGAAGCCCACTCTTTGGTGGGTCAATCTTGGTCGCTGCGGGCAAACCCGTTGTTTCAAGAAGTCGTGCAAAAGCAAGAACCTGTCTATGTTGAAGACACTCAAGCTGATGGGCGATTCAGCGAAACGCAGCGTGCCTTGACTCCAGATAGACAGATTCGATCGTGGCTGATGGTGCCCGTCCTCAATCAAAACCAGCTATTGGGCATGGTTGAGCTACACTACTGCGATTCTGCACCTCACAAGCTAGAGCGCAGCGAGTTAGAAATGGTCGAAGCGATCGCCACTCAGATCGGGGTCGCCCTGATTCAAGCCGAAGCCTACGCGAATTTAGAAGATCTCAACCAGCAGCTAGCCGCCCTCGATCGCACCCGCAGCAACCTGATCGCCATCACCGGGCACGAGTTAAGAACGCCGCTCTCCACGATTCAAGTCTGCCTTGAAAGCTTGGCTAGCGAACCCGATATGTCCCTCGATTTGCGGCAAGTGATGCTCAACTCAGCCCTCACCGATGCCGATCGAATGCGAAAGTTAATTCAAGACTTTCTCACCCTGTCTCGTCTTGAGAGCGGGCGGATTGAGTGGCGACTCGAACCGTTGCCCCTCGAAGAATGTGTTGATCTCGCTCTCAGCAGCCTTCAGTCCCACAAATATGACACGCCCCTGCCTCAAATCATTCGCCAACTGCCTTCTGAGCTACCCCTCGTGCAAGTCGATGGCGAGTGGCTGGTAGAAGTGATTTCAAAACTGCTCGACAATGCCTGCAAGTTCACTGATGCAACCGGGCAGATCACGATTGAGGCCCAGCGTTCTCAAGGCAAAATGTTAGAGGTGATCATCGCCGACACCGGGCGGGGCATTGAAGCGAGCCGACTTGAAACCGTCTTCGATCGCTTCTACCAAGAAGAAGGAGCGTTGCGCCGCACTGCGGGGGGCACCGGGCTAGGGCTGGCCATCTGTCGCCAAATTATTGCCGGGTGGGGCGGTCGCATCTGGGCAGAGTCAGGCGGCAAAGATCGGGGCACTCAGGTTCACTTGACGATTCCGATCGTGCAGACCAACCTGACCGAAAAGAAACCTGCGGCGAGTCGGCGGCGCAAAGCTAGCTAGTCTTTCCCGATCACACTGTTGACTGCAAGATGGCCCTTTTTACCTGCTCTGCTGTCGCAGGGGCGAGCAAGACTCCGTTGCGATAGTGCCCGGTGGCTAACAAAATGGTTTGATAGCCTGGAAGCCGTTCGATAATCGGGGCCGGGCGACCGTGAGGACGAGGACGCAACCCATACCAAGTGCGGAGGGTTTCAGCCTTGGCTAAATCAGGGCACAGGGCGATCGCTTGCTCAATCACCGCTCTAAAACTCGCGGTATCGGGCTGCACGTCTCCTGTCTCAGAGGGAAACTCAACCGTTGCCCCGACCCAATAGTCGCTGCCTGCTAGGGGCACGATATGAACATCGTTGCCTGTGATGATGGGCTGGAGGTCTGAAACTCCTAGCGGCTGGTCGAGGTGGAGATGAACTGCCTGACCTAAAACCGGACGGATATCAATCGGCTGTTTGAGAGAGGCGGTGAGGGGCGTTGAGCCTAACCCGGCTGAGATCACGAGCCAATCGATCGCCATCTGTCCCCTAGAGGTGTGAACATCACGATCGCTGGCTCCCGTCACGGGCGTGTCGAAGTGAAACGTCACCCCTCGCTGCTTTGCCCCAGCGATCAGTGCCTGGGTTAAGGCGACGGGGTTGACCTGACGATCGTCGGGCGAATAAACTGCCGCCGTGACCTGATCGAGATTCAAAAACGGATAATCAGACTGAAGGCGATCGCGTTCTAAAATCTCTAACGTTAGACCCTGCGATCGCCGAATCTTGATCAGCGTTTCCCAAACCGCAAGGTCTTGCTCAAATTGCAGCATCAAGATCCCGTTGCGATTAAACGGGATTTTCAGCCCCGTCAAGGCTTCTAATTCAGGAATCAGCGTTTCAAAATAGCGCAAGCTTTCTAGGCGCATTCGCAGATTATTGCCTTTCTGCCTTTTGCTGATTGCCCCCATTAATACGCCTAGGGCTGCCCCTGTGGCGGTTGGGCAGATCGTCAAATTTGACTCGACGGGGGTAGGCTGCCGATCAAAAACCGTCACCGTCAGGTCTGGAACCTGGCTGAGTTGGTAAGCGATCGTCGCGCCTACAACCCCACATCCGACAATTGCAATTTGGGTCATGGGTCACTCGTGAGGTCTCAAAATTTCTGACGCATGACCCGTTGGCTGTCACCCTTGAGGCACTAGCTGAAAGAAGGCATCAAACGCCTTGATCGCTTTGTTGTAGTTGAGAACTGCTAGATCAGAGTCACCCGTTTCAGCCGCCCGATCGAGGGTAACGAGATTGTCAAATACATCTTTTGCAGCTTGGCTGGCTGGCTTTTGAGCATTGGGCAAGAGATCTCGCGTCACTGCACTCATTTTTACCCGCAACTCACCCAAGGGGCCGTGAATAAAATTGCGGACAAATGTCCAGTCTTTTTTAGCGATCAAGGACTGAAGTTCGGGCATCCGATCGCGCATTGATGACACCCCGCTGGCATAGGTTTGAATTTCGGCAACCTGCTCAGGCGTATAGGTCGGCACCTTCGCCACGGTTGGGCTGCCACAGCTAATTAAAAAAACCGCTACAAACGCTAAAACGATAGACCACATTGACCGATGCTTTGCCATAACTACACTTTGAATGTCCAACTGATATTTAAGCTGCGGCACAAGTTTAGGAACAGCCGTTTACTGCCCGCGTTAAGGAGTGTATCTCAAAACGGAACCCCGCGTCAGGCACCCCATAGCGCTCAGTCGCAGATGCACAATTGATTTGTTAAAAGCAAAACTATTTGTTGCGAAGGTTAACGCTGGGGGAATCTTAAGGGAGATCTCATCGCCCTGATTTTAGGGTCTTGCTCGATCGGAATTTAGGGGCAACTTTCCTCCAGCCGTGTAGTGAAATTTTTCGATATGCAAGCGCCCGAACCTATTTTTCCTGCATCGCCCGATCGCTCGGTGGCTCAATCTGAATCCAAACGGGTCGGATTTCGTCATCAAGTTCATCAGGCGGTTAGCCATATCAGCATCGCCCACAAAATTAGAGGCGGCTATGGGCTAGCGCTGGGCGTTGCGGCCCTCGGCACTAGTTTGGGGCTGGTTTTGGGCAACCACTATGCGTCGATCGCCAAAGACCGGGCCCAGAAAGCGCACCAAATCGGACTCTTACTCAAACAGAGAATCACCGTGACTCGTCGCTATGCAGAGTTGCCACGATCGAGGGCTATTCAGGGGCGCTTTATCAGGTGTTTATGAACATTTTGAGCAATGCGATCGATGCTCTTGAAGAACAAACAGCCGATCAGATGGCTCCTGAAATCACCGTGACGACTGGGCGGTTTGACCCTGATCAGGTGGCGGTCACGATCGCCGATAACGGTTTGGGCATTCCGGCTGATCAACTCGCCAAGATCTTTGAGCCATTTTTCACCACGAAATCGATTGGCGTAGGCACGGGGTTGGGCTTGGCCATCAGTCGTCAAATTGTGGTTGAAAAACATCACGGGCAACTCCTTTGTCAGTCAGCGATCGGCAAAGGAACCACGTTTACGATCGTGCTACCCATCACCCAATCAGCCGCACTTAGTCAGCCAACGAGTGAGCAGCCAGCCGCTTTAGTCAAATTCTAGATTAAGGTTAGAGTAGGGCGGTATAGAGCGATCGAGTTTTATGGTTCTCTCTTTTAAGCAACTGGCGATCGGCACGTCACTCTTAGCGATCGGAGGGGGTGCTGCTCTGATCAGCAGTCACTATAACAATCGACTCTCTGGAAACTTGTCTTCAGGGCTGCCGCTGTTTGCCAATCAGACTAAGATTGCCATTTCAGACACTGCCGTCAACAACTCAAACTTTATTGCGGCCGCCGTCGAAAAAGTCGGCCCAGCCGTCGTCAGAATTGACTCTGCCAGACGAGTCACCAGCCAGGTGCCAGAGACCTTTCGCAACCCGCTGTTTAAGCGATTTTTTGGTGACCAACTGCCTGCCCCTGCCGATCGGGTCGAGCGCGGCACCGGGTCAGGGTTTATTGTCAGCGCTGACGGTCGTCTGATCACTAATGCCCATGTCGTGTCTGGGTCAGACACCGTAGAAGTCAAACTCAAAGACGGGCGCACCTTTGAAGGAAAGGTCGTGGGAGTCGATCCTGTGACGGATGTGGCGGCGGTTAAGATTAACGCCAACAATCTTCCGAGCGTGCAGTTAGGCAAATCTTCAACGCTGATTCCGGGGCAGTGGGCGATCGCCATTGGCAACCCGTTTGGGCTAGACAACACCGTCACCGCAGGCATTATTAGCGCCCTCGATCGCTCTAGCTCTCAGGTGGGGGTGCCCGATAAGCGCGTCAGCTTCATTCAGACCGATGCGGCGATCAATCCAGGCAATTCGGGGGGGCCGTTGCTCAACGATCGCGGTGAAGTCATCGGCATCAACACCGCCATTCGGGCCGATGCTCAGGGGTTGGGCTTTGCGATTCCGATCGAGACGGCGCGGCGAGTCGTTGAGCAGCTATTTAGCAACGGTCGAGTTGAGCATCCTTTTCTAGGCATTCAGATGGTTGATCTGAGTCCGACGATTCGCGATGAACTCAACAAAGATCAAGAAACCGAAGTCAAAGTTAGTCAAGATCAAGGAGTCTATGTGGCGCGGGTGTTAGATAACTCACCGGCCGCTCAAGGCGGATTGCAGCCCGGAGACGTGATTCAAAAAATCAATGGTGCTCCGGTCAAGACCTCGGCTGACGTGCAAGCGCAGGTGGAATCTAGCTCGATCGGCACCCCACTCGGCGTGGAAGTCATTCGAGGCAATCAGTCCAAAACGTTCCGCGTTCGTCCTGGTGCGTTTCCGACCAATCGCGCCGATCAGTAGCCTGATTAGCAGTCCGGGCTACTCGGTTGCTTCGTGAATGCCTGAGAGGTCTTCTAGCTCCATGCGTTGCTCCATCTGCCGCAGAAAATAGCCTGTCAACATCGCCGAGGCCAGCAAGCCTGCTAGATTCTCTCGATCAGTAGTGATTTTGACTCCAAAGCCTTCAGAGGGCAAAACCCCCATCAACCCTTGCACGTTGTTGGAGATGATTTGTTTGACTCTAGGGCTAGCCGAACGAGCCACGCGCTCTAAAACATCGGGGGATTGGTGCTGGAGATAGTTGAGAAGTGCGTTAACGTCAGCCGCCTCGTCAGTTTGGAGGGAGTTAGCCTGGTCAGGGTTAAATGCCATGAGGTTTTAGAAACGCCGATTGCCCTATTTTGACACTTCTTCTAAAAGCTGTACCTACCTCTTTTTAGAGAGAGATTTGGGCGATTGTGAAGTTTTGATGGGTTTTCTACTCGGCGGCTTTGCTTCTTAGCTTCTCTAGGCTCTGAGGCAATTGGTTAAGTTGAAAATATTGGTGAAACTTGTCGGTTACCTGAATCCAATACGATCGTCCGTCTGACTGTCGCCGCTTGCGGACAAAGCCTTGCACGACGAGTTCTTGAACGTGCTGATAGGCTCCTGATCCCCTCAGATCTACTAGGTCGGTTTGGGCGATCGGGCCTTTGATGGCGATCGCCGCCAAGGTTCGCAATTCACCCACACCTAAATCGGCTGGCACGAGGATCTGCACCAGATGCTGATAGGCTTCTCGTAGCTGTAAGCTATAGCCGTTAGGCGTTTCTAGAATTTCTAGGGCACTATCTCGGTGGGCATAATCTGTCATCAGTTCTAAAAGCTCTTCTTGAGCCGTGGCCCGATCGCACGCCGCAAACTCGGCAATCTCAGCGATCGAGAGCGGTTGGCCTTGAGATAAAGAATGGCTTCAATGATGCTGGCAAGACGAGACATGAGAGAACCGTAAAAGAACAAAGAACTGAAAAGGAGTAGGGCCGCAAATTGCTACATTAATGATTGACCGTGACTTCTTTAACCCTGTGATGCGTCAGAATTTATGAGCAACCTACCGCCGATCTCTGAGCCTGCTGAGTCTTCGACTTCTGAATCCACAGATCCAAAGAACCCCAGCTATGTCAAGCTGGCTATGCGAAACATGGTTCGCAAACGCGGCACTTCAATCTACCACTTTGCTCTGACGACGATCGGGCTTCTGAGCGTTTTAGTCGGGCTGGCGTTTATCACTCGTTAGGGTCTAGGGTTTATGCAGGTCGAAATTAGTGTCCAAGAGTGCTTTTTAGCCGATCAGACTGAAATCGTGATTTCTGCGGAAACTTGGGAGATTTGGTTTCGTCATTGGCTAGAGCTTCTCAACCCGATCGATCTCGACGATGGCTTGCCGCTGCACCCGCACGAAGCCTATGAGCTAAGTTTGCGGCTCACCGACGATCGTGAGATGCAAACGCTCAATCACCACTATCGCCACAAAGACCAGCCGACTGACGTGCTGGCGTTTGCAGCCCTTGAGGTCGAGAGTCCGCAGCCTGTTGACGAGCTTGAGGCCCTCTATCTTGGCGATATTGTGATCTCGATCGACACGGCCACCCGCCAAGTCTGACCAGCAGAGGCACCCGCTTAAAAACTGAGCTTGGCGTGGTTAGCAGCCCACGGGCTATTGCATCTTCTAGGGTGGGATCATCCCGATGATCAAAGCTTGACCCGAATGTTGAATCAGCAGCAGGTTTTGCTAGCCGCGATCGGGCTAACCTTGCCCATTGACTGATCTTTACGCCTCTGACGAATCTTGTAATACTGTCTTGTGGGCTGATTTACAGCAAAATAAGACGAGAAAGCCACTTCTTGCTCAAGTTATCAAGTTGTTAATGCTGCTGATTGCCTATTCTGTCCCTTCGTGAGTCACTATGTCAGAACTGCCTAGCCAACCTTCAAAGCGCCCCTTGACAAAAGTGGTGCCTCTCAAACCCACTCGCGATCTGGCGTGGCAAGTGGCTCCAACTTTGTGGACGAGCTTTCAATATGCCTGGATGGGTCTTAGCTACGCCTTTCAAACCCAGCGCAACTTTAGAATTCACGTTTTTGCAGGCGCTCTAGCGGTTAGCCTGGGCGTTTTTTTGCACCTTAGCGTCGTCGAGCTAGCGGTGATTGGGCTGACGATCGGGGCCGTTTTAGCGATGGAGTTGCTCAACACGGCGATCGAGTCAGTGGTGGACTTAACGGTCAAACAGTCCTATCACGAACTCGCCAAAATTGCCAAAGACTGCGCGGCGGCGGCGGTTTTAGTGGCCTCGATCGCAGCGCTTCTAGTGGCAGGCTTTCTGCTGTTGCCCAAACTCTTTCTGTTTATGCAGCTAGCCCTTCATTAAAGACTCAGCAGCAGGGGCGCGAAAGAATATGGGAGGATGGTAAATAAGTTTTACGTCTTCCACGCTTTTAAATGATTCTTGTCATTGATAACTACGACAGTTTTACCTACAACCTGGTGCAATATCTAGGCGAGTTAGGGGCTGAGTTTCCCCTAGCGGCAGATATTCAAGTTTATCGAAACGATCAAATCACGATCGAGCAAGTGCGTCAGCTTCACCCCGCAGGCGTAGTCATCTCACCTGGCCCCGGACGGCCCGACGACGCAGGCATTTCGCTGGATTTAATTCGGCAACTCGGCCCGACGCTGCCGATTTTGGGGGTCTGCCTGGGGCATCAAAGCATTGGGCAAGTGTTTGGGGGCACGATCGTAGCTCAGCCCCACTGCTGATGCACGGCAAAACCTCTGAGGTGCATCACACCGACACAGGCGTTTTTAACGGACTCGAAAATCCCATGACTGCCACTCGCTATCACAGTCTCGTCATCGATCGCGAGTCTTGTCCAGAAGTCTTAGAAATCACAGCCTGGGTTGACGACCAAACTATTATGGGTGTGCGCCATCGCCACTATCCCCATATTCAGGGGGTGCAGTTTCACCCAGAAAGTGTGCTCACGGCATCAGGCAAGCAACTCCTGAGGAACTTTTTGCAGGAGATCAGCCATCAGATTTAGAAGGGTTGAAGGTGGGATCTTGACCGAAACCTGTCAATCTGTTTAGACCGCTAGATTTTGTTGTGAGGGAGCTAATGAAACGAAGACAGTTTGTGCAATATGCCGGGGCAAGCTTGCTCACCGCAGTAGGGACGGGTGTAATCTCTGGGTTTGACGCTGCTCAAGCGCAGACTGGCTCACTCTCAGTGCAATATTTGGGACACACTTGCTTTTTGTTTACCGGAAGCGGGCAGAAAATTCTCGTCAATCCTTTTCGGAGTTTGGGCTGCACTGCCGGATATCGTGCGCCGAAGCTGACCGCCGATTTGGTGCTGATCAGCAGTCAGCTTTTAGACGAAGGGGCGATCGAGCTATTGCCCGGAAACCCTCGCTTGCTCTATGAAGCCGGAGCCTATGACGTGAGCGGGGTCAAAATTCAGGGCATCAGCGCTGATCACGATCGGGTCGGCGGCAAGCGGTTTGGCAGCAACGTAGCCTGGCGCTGGACTCAGGGCGGCGTGACCGTGCTGCATCTAGGCGGAGCGGCAGCCCCCGTCACCCTTGAGCAAAAAATCTTGATGGGCAGCCCAGACGTTTTGCTGATCCCCGTTGGGGGCGGGCCCAAAGCCTACACTCCTGAAGAGGCAAAGCAAGCCATCAGTGTGCTGAATCCTAAACTTGTGATCCCGACGCAATATCGCACTCAGGCGGCTAAAGATCAGTGTGACCTCGTGGGAGTTGACGACTTTCTCAAGCTGATGAGCGGCACCCCAGTCCGAAAAGGCGGCGACGCTCTCTCGATTCAAAAAGCAGACTTGCCAAAAACCGGGATGGCGATTCAAGTTCTCAGCTACAGGTTCTAAAGTGAAGGCAGGGCAAACCGTTTTTTGCCCTTTGTTTTTAACCCTTCACTCACGCCGCTATTTTTTATGGATTCTGACTATCGCCAGCGTCGCGAACAGTTGATGACCAAGATTGGGTCGGGCACCGCCATTTTTCGCAGTGCGCCGACTGCTGTCATGCACAATGATGTCGAATATAATTTTCGGCAAGACAGCAATTTTTTCTATTTGACAGGGTTTGATGAACCCGATGCGGTAGCGGTGATTGCGCCCCATCATGAGACCCAGAAGTTTGTGCTGTTTGTGCGCCCCAAAGATGCTGATAAAGAAACCTGGTCAGGGTATCGGATTGGGGTAGAGGCGGCCAAAGAGCGTTATGGGGCAGATGAAGCTTACCCGATCGCTGAACTAAATGAGAAGCTGACCCAATATGTCGAGAAGGCTGACCGCATCTACTATCACATGGGGCGCGATCGGGCGTTTAATCAGACCATTCTCAGCCTCTGGCAGCGATTGATGTCAAGCTACCACAAGCGGGGCACGGGCCCGATCGCTATCGAAGATCCGGGCCCAATTCTGCATCCGCTGCGACAGGTGAAAAGTTTAGACGAACTGATGCGAATGCGGAAAGCCGTTGAGATTGCGGCAGAAGCCCACAACTTGGCGCTAGAGATGCGAAAACCGGGCTGCTATGAATATGAGATTCAGGCAGAAATGGAGCGATTGTTTCGACTTAGGGGCGGGTTGGGCGCGGCCTATCCCTCGATCGTGGCCTCTGGGTCAAACGCCTGCATTTTGCACTACACCGAAAACCGTCGCCAAATGCGAGATCACGAACTGCTGTTGGTCGATGCGGGCTGCTCTTATGACTACTACAACTCAGACATTACGCGGACGTATCCGGTTGGCAACCAATTCACCGCAGAGCAGCGCATTCTCTATGAATTGGTGCTGACGGCCCAACTGAACGCGATCGAGCAAGTGCAGCCCGGCAATCCCTGGAATCTCTTTCACGACGCGGCGGTGCGGACGATCGTCGAAGGGCTGATGTCCCTCGGACTTTTGCAGGGCGACATTGAAGAGATCATTAAAGAGAAAAAATATAAGCCCTTCTTTATGCACGGCACGGGTCACTGGCTGGGGCTAGATGTCCACGATGTGGGCGTGCTCAAAATTGGCGAAACCTGGCAGCCGTTTCAGCCAGGTCAAGTGGTCACGGTCGAGCCAGGAATCTATATTCGACCGGACTTTAAACCCTTTGAAGGACAGCCAGAAGTGCCCGATCGCTGGCGCGGCATCGGCATTCGCATTGAAGATGACGTGTTAGTGACCGATCGCGGAAATGAAGTCTTGACGGCGGCGGTGCCTAAAGCGATCGCCGCGATGGAGCGCAACGGCTAAACTTTTATACTAATTTTGTACTCCTACCAAGCTGATGCAAAAAGCTTTCGGTTCCCTAGAATAGTCACAGAGAGCAAAAGCGTGAGAATACGGATTGTTTTGCAGGTTTTCTGAGAGTTTAGGAGAAATGTAGGAGTGAGTTCCGTAGAATCACAGATGAGGTTTCTAGACATCCCTGACACTGACACTATCAATTTTGCCGCTTTGTTAATCCCATCTCGCATCTGATGGTTGCGCTTACGGGTTGCACGGTCTAGCCATGCGTCCCAATAAGCGTGTTCTAACACAAGCGGCTAGATTGTCAGCAGTTCCCAAGTCGATTGATAGCGCTTGATTGACATCAAGTTGATGTACTTGAGGACTTACTTCGTAAGACATCTCTAGATAGAAAGCACCATTCTTAGGCAGAATCGTAAACTCTTTCAGCGCAACTGACCATCAATTAGAGTCGGTCTTTGTCCTCCTGAGTTGGGATAGGCTACCTTAAAAAGCTTTGAGCCTTCAAGGTAGTTTGGCGCTTTAGGCTTAAAGTGCAGTTGACCTTTGAAGTGCAAATCTCGCAATCCATTGAAAGACTTGAACGCCTCAATCACAGACCTGAGTGTTTGCCATAAGTCATTTCAATAGAAAGTATCGACTTTCACAGCTACCAAACTCAGTGGTGTCGCGCCATTGGGTTTTTTATTGGCAAAAATTAGCGATCGCTCACCCAGCCAGTGCCGACTAAATCGACCCAACTTTCGACCAGGCTGCCCCGATGCAGCAGTTGCCAAATGGCTTGATTGACGATGTTAGGTGCTTCGACCATGACCGAGTGACCTGAGCTAGGCACGACCAGATGATGGCTAGTGGGCATGTGGTTGGCTAGCTGGTCGCCCATGAGGGGCGGAAAGACGGGATCGCGTCCTCCTGTGATCACCACCACCGGGCAAGGAAGCTTATGCTGTCGCCCGTCGTAGCCCCAAAAAGACTCGATCGCCTCATAAGGATGAGACTCAGACGGCAACTTGCCAGGCTGGTCAGAGATATCTACACGATTGGTCTGCATTAATTGTTGAACTTGAGGCGAGTGATAGATCTGATATCCGCCCGCCGCAAAAAATTTCATCAAAGGAATTTCCCACCAGGGCGTGAGATTGTGAGTGCCCCCAGCGATCGCGATCAGCGCTTTGGCCGCGTGACGATTTGCCCACTCTAGCCCGATCGGAACGCCGTAGCTGTGACAACACAAGATCGGGTGCTGAATCTTAAAGTGGTGCAAAAGGCGAGTTAGATCCCGACGATGCCTGCCGACTGAATAGCGCCGATAGCGTCCAGATTCGCCATGCCCCGCCAGATCGTAGGCAAGAACAGCGCGATCGCGCGATCGTAAAAACTCCCACTGGTTTTGCCAGTTAAAGCGATTGCCTAACCCACCATGCACTAGCACGATCGCCGGAGACTCACCGGGTGAATAAGCAACTTTGAGGTCTACGCTGCCCAGCTTCACGATCGCACCCTCTAAAGATGCGGCTGGGTTATCTAACATGGGGACATCAATCTCTCAACTCCTGGGTTTAATGCGTCTTTGATAACGAGGCTTGCTAGCAGGAAACAAAAAACGGAGAGTCACTAACGCGATTAACACGACGCAGCTAATAATAAGCGCCATTAGGGGAAAGGGAACCATAGTAGGCGTGACAACGTTCATCTCTACTCTAAAGACTGGGTTTGACACCCCTGTGACTGACTTATCACGAAGTCGTGAATCGCTAGGCGATCGGGAGTGAAAATCGGAACACGCTCCCTTTACCTAACTCGCTTTCAGCCACAATCACCCCCTTTTGTAGCTCGACTAAGCGGCGAGAAATGGCTAACCCGATGCCCGTGCCCCCAGAGTGACGATCGCGCGATCGGTCTGACCGCCAAAATCGCTCAAACACATGGGGCAAATCTTCTGAAGAGATGCCCTGCCCGGTGTCTTGAACGGCGATCCAAATCTGGTCTGAGGTTTGCCAGGCTTGCAGGGTCACCCTGCCTTCAGGCGTGTAGCGCAGGGCATTGCCGATCAGATTGACCAAAATTTGCTCGACCCGTTCGGGGTCAGCGATCGCAGCAGGCAACTCAGCCGGGCACTCAAGCCGCAGCGTGGTCGTGCCTTCTAGCAGTTGGTCAGAAAACCGCTGCACCAAAGCGGCTAAAAGCGGGCCAATATTGAGCGGTTTGGCGTTAATCGGCAGATAGCCCGCCTCTGCCTGAGAAAGCTCTTGCAGATCGTTGACGAGGCGGCGCAGTCGGGTCGTTTCTCTAGCCAGCCGTTGATAGATGTCAGAAGAAGCCTCGATCGTGCCATCTGCTAGCCCTTCAAGATAGCCCTCCACAACCGTCAGCGGCGTTCTCAACTCGTGGCTTAAATCACTAACCAAATCGCGACGACGCTGCTCAACGCCCTCTAGCTCTTTTGCCATGTGGTTAAAGCTCTCAGCCAACCGATCTAACTCAGGAATCTCATTGGCCGGAACGCGCTCTTCTAAATGCCCCGATGCAAATTTGCGCGTGATCCGCTCTAGCTGAATCAACGGCTGCACGATGCGTTGAGACACCAGATAACTCAGCGCCCCGGCGGTGCTGCCCCCCACCACCACTGACCAAAATGCGCCCCGACTCCAGGCTGACTCAAACCCTTCGAGTAACTGACGGCGCACATATTGAACGTTGATTCCCCCCATCTGAATTTTTTCGATGTGGGTGATAAACAGGCGCGGCGAATAGAGTTTGCCGACGGTCAACAGGGTGCTCAAGCCGACCACCATCACGATCGTGTGAGACAAAAAGAGCCGGGCCCGCAAACCGAGTTTAGTCATAAGTTATTTGGTTGCAGAGAAGGGTTCCGTCACGTCTTCAAATTTGTAGCCCACGCCGATCACCGTTTTCACAAAAGTCGGGCTAGCCGGGTCAAGTTCGACTTTTTTGCGGAGCCGAGCAATGTGAGTATCGACAACCCGCTCATCGCCAAAGAAGTTGTCGCCCCAGAGTTTATCAATTAGCTGCGTTCGGTTCCAGACGCGGCCGGGGTAGCTCATAAAGGTTGAGAGCAGGTCAAACTCCAGAGTCGTCAAGTCGAGCGGCTCTGACTGGTCGGGGCTGAGGTGGCGTGTCGCCGATCGCTGATCGAGGTCGATCGAGAAACTATGAGTCCGATAAATTTGGCTCTGTCCTCCTTGGCGCAGCGTTCGTCTCAGCAGTGCTCTGACGCGGGCGACCAACTCTTTAGGGCTAAAGGGTTTGACCATATAGTCATCGGCCCCGGTCGATAGCCCAATGATGCGATCGAGTTCTTCACCTTTAGCCGTCAGCATCAAAATATAGGGGTCTTTAGAACCCGGTTTTTGACGAATGCGGGCACAGACTTCTAGCCCATCTAGTTTAGGAATCATCAAATCTAAGATGATCAGATCGGGCTTTTGATCTTGAAAGAGTTGCAGGGCGGTCAATCCGTCGCGACAGGTGCGGCAAGAGAAGCCTTCTTTTTCTAAATAAAGCTGAATCAGTTGAGCGATTTCGGCTTCATCTTCAACGATCAAGATGTCCATGCGAGGTGAGGGGTGAAAGAACGATCGAGCGGTTATCTATCCACGTTACGCCGTTTTTTGCGTGCTGTCAGGCTGTTTTGTGGCTCTACCTGGTTGAATTTAGCTTGATTTTGAAAACAGCTTGTCAAAACTGATAACTTAGCGCTATATTAGATGAGTCGAACAAAGCGACGCGGGGTAGAGCAGTCTGGTAGCTCGTCGGGCTCATAACCCGAAGGTCCATGGTTCAAATCCATGCCCCGCCACCAAATCGATAAGTCCTCAGCCAATGGGTTGAGGGCTTTTTTAATGGAAATTTTCTGACTGAACTTCAACCCGATCGGGGTCATTCTCTACAGGCAAAGTCCTCCGATCGATAGAGTTCACATTACTTCACTCAGCCTAATCTTAGATAGACTACAGCGATTAGCAAGTCGCTGCACACTGCGCTTACGCCAGAGAGATTCACTTAATGAAGGTTTTATGTACGCTACCTACAACGGTTGCAGAAACCATTATGGAGAGTAGAAATACACTAAGTTCAGAGCATAGACAGCGCTTTAAGAAATGATTTAGTTCATTTGACTAACGACTTTATTGAGAAAAACTTAACCGGAACAACATCAGTCTGAGATAGCACTAACGCTCAAATAAATTAAACCTATGAAAAGTCAAGAGTTTCGTCCAACCTCTGAGCAGATTGCGGGGCAGAAGCTGCCTTACCCTGCTAGTCAAAAAGATATGCTGCCTGCGCCCGACAGCGATTTGTCTAACTATCTGCCCGCCGGAAAACTCCGGGGCAAAGTTGCTCTCGTGACAGGGGGAGACTCTGGAATTGGCCGAGCGGTAGCGATCGCGTTTGCGATGGAGGGAGCCGACTTAGCTATTTTTTATAACGAGAACGAAGAGGACGCGGCAACAACTTGTGAAATGGTGCAATCAAAAGGGCAACGCTGTCTGGCGATCAAGGGCGATGTGCGTCAGTCCGAAGACTGCCGTCACGCCGTCGATCGAGTAGTGACTGAATTGGGTGGACTGAATATTTTGGTCAACAATGCGGCTTATCAGATGGCGCAAAAGCAGTTTGAAGACCTCAGCGAAGAGCAGTTTCGCCGCACCCTCGAAACCAATATTTTTGGCTATTTCTACATGGCAAAAGCCGCGTTGCCCCATCTTAAAGAAGCCGATGCCATCATTAACACAGGCAGCATTGTTGGGTTAGTCGGCAATGAAATGCTGATTGATTATTGTGCTAGCAAAGGGGCTATTCATGCGTTCACAAAAGCATTAGCGCTGAATTTAGGCCCGCGTAAAATTCGCGTTAATGCAGTCGCTCCCGGCCCGGTTTGGACTCCGAATATTCCAGGGACGATGCCGATCGAGGAAGTCGAAAACTTTGGGCACGAGGTTGCCATGGGTCGCCCTGGTCAGCCCGAAGAACTTGCGCCCGCTTATGTTTTTCTCGCGTCGCAAGACTCAAGCTTCATGACGGGCAGCATTGTCGAAGTGACCGGGGGCAAACTGTCGAGCGGTTGATCGGCTCTTTTCTGGCGTTCACCTAACTTGGGGCTTAGTTCTTTAGCAGACCTTAATTATGGAACAAAGTCCTTATCCATCTGGCACCGTGCGATCGCTTCTAGAGACATCGCAAATCACGTCCAAAACCAAGGAGGTGCTCAACGCAAGGCTAGCTGAAAAACCAGTCTCAGAACCCAGTTTTTTTAGCGAGGAATCGCTTGCAACTTTGCAGGCAGTAGCCGACCGCTTAATTGCTCAGTCTCACGGAATCGACTTGGCAGGTGCCCTCGATCAACGATTGACCAAGGGCACCGGAGATGGCTGGCGTTATAACACGATGCCCCCTGACCCAATCGCCCATCAGACGGGATTGATTGGAGTAGAAGAAAGCGCTAGGATTCTCTTTGGTCAAGGGTTTGCGGCTCTGTCTACGTCAGAACAAGACCGAGTACTAATCGCAGTTCAGCAAGGTAAAGCACCCGGAAAGACTTGGGAAACCATGCCCTGCGATCGCTACTTTGAAGAACTGTTGACTGAACTCACCGAAACTTACTATAGCCATCCCCTAGCGCAAGAGGAAATTGGCTATGTAGGAATGGCCGATGCAACGGGTTGGCAAGCGATCGAACTCAACCAACTGGAATCTTGGGAACCACAGAGCGGAAAAGTAATTCACTCATCGCTGACAGAATCACCAACGCGAGTGCCAACGCAATTTATAGTTCAGGAAATAAACTCGTTACAACGCTATGGAACCAGTGATGTGGTCGATGCTGTTGTCATTGGCACAGGCGCAGGTGGGGCCCCTTTGCTCGCACGGCTGGCCCAAGCCGGACTCAGCGTCGTCGCCCTAGAAGCGGGTAAGCACTGGAACCCGGCAGAGGATTTTGCTACCGATGAGCGATCGCAGTCCCAGCTTTTCTGGCGAGATGAGCGACTTAGCGCTGGAGGTGACCCGATCGCCTTTGGCAACAACAATTCTGGCATCGGTGTAGGTGGCTCTACCCTGCACTACACTGCCTATGTGCCCCGACCTCACCCGGATGACTTTCATCTCTATCGAGACTTTGGAGTGGGGGTAGACTGGGCCATCGGCTATGAAGATCTAAAACCCTACTATGAAGAAGTCGAGAGCTTTCTAGGAGTCTCTGGGGCCTCTCCTTATGAATGGGAACCCGATCGTTTGCCCTATCCCCTCCCGGCGCTGCCGCTCAATGGAGCTGCCCAACTGATGCAGCGAGGCTGTGAAGGTCTGGGAATTCGGACTTCTGCTGCCGCCAATGCTGCGCTCTCTGCGCCTTATTTTCAGCCCGGTGTAGGTTGGAGAGCCGCCTGCACCAATCGCGGTTTTTGTCAGGCAGGCTGCACCACAGGCGCAAAAGCCAGCATGGATGTCACCTTCATTCCGCTGGCGATGCAGCACGGGGCAGAGGTGCGATCGCAGTGCTTTGTGACACGGTTTGAGCGAGATGCTGACGATCGCATCACCGCCGTAATTTATGTGCAGGCAGGCGAAGAAAAGCGCCAACCTTGCCGAACCGTGTTTTTGTGTGCAGGCGCGATCGAGACTCCCCGACTGCTGTTGCTAAACAACCTCGCCAACTCTAGCGGTCAGGTCGGACGCAACTTTATGGCCCATCCTGGTGTGCAGGTGTGGGGGCAATTTCCTGAAGACGTTAGACCTTATAAAGGCATCCCCGGTGGGCTGATTTCAGAAGACACTCACCGCCCTAAAGACGCAGACTTTGCGGGCGGCTACTTGCTGCAAAGCATTGGTGTGATGCCCGTCACCTATGCCTCCCAGGTCGCGAGAGGAACAGGCTGGTGGGGCGATCGCCTGCATTCTCACTTGCTCAACTACAATCACACCGCCGGGATTAATATTTTGGGAGACTGTCTTCCCTATGAGCACAACTATTTAGAACTGTCTGACGAACGGGACGATCGGGGCCTGCCAAAACCTCGCATTCATTTCACTAACGGCGAAAACGAGCACCGCATGATCACCCACGCAGAGTCGCTGATGCGGCAAATTTGGGAGACGGCAGGCGGGCAAAATCTCTGGGCCTTTCAGCGCAGCGCTCACACGATCGGGACGTGTCGCATGGGCACCGATCCGACTCAGTCCGTTGTAGATGCTGACGGCAAATCCTTCGATGTGCCCAATCTCTATATTATGGACAACTCCATCTTTCCCAGTGCGCTGAGTGTAAACCCTGCTTTGACGCTAATGGCCCTCTCGCTGCGGGTTGCCGATCGCTTTCTTCAACACAACCGATAAGGACTAATTTAAGTGACAGCAGGATTTTTAGATCAGATTCAGAAACGCTATGGCGATCATCAATATCCCGGTGATAATAACGGCGGCGCAGCCGGATCAACCGGACAAGGGCAACCCAGCACCCGCGCCGGAAACTTTATGTTTGCAACGGGAATAGAATGCTCCTATCCCACAATCAATCACGGAAAAACTCGCCGCGATGAATTGGAAGAGTGTCATCACTATCAATACTGGCAAAAAGATTTACAACTGGTTAAAGATCTAGGCTTAAACGTCTTGCGATATGGCTTACCTTATCATCGCATTCACCTCGACGCAGGTCGCTATGACTGGAGCTTTGCCGATGAAGTCATGCGAGAAATGCAGCGACTAGAGATCACGCCCATTCTCGACTTGATGCACTTTGGCGTTCCTGATTGGTTGGGCAATTTTCAAAACCCCGAACTGCCCATTCACTTTGCAGACTATTGCGCTGCTGTTGCCGATCGCTATCCCTGGGTGCGCTACTATACCCCCGTGAATGAGATTTATGTGACGGCCAGAGCCAGCGCCAAAGATGGCGTGTGGAACGAGCAACTCAAGAGCGATCGGGGGTTTGTCACAGCGATGAAGCACATTGTTGCGGCCAGCATTTTGGGCACTCAAAGCCTAGCCCAGCGCCGTCCTGATCTGGTCGTGGTGCAAAGTGAAAGCGCTGAATATGTCCATGAGGCCTGCTCGGCGCAATCTCCAGAAGTGACGTTACTCAACAAACTACGCTTTCTGTCGTTGGATCTGCTCTATGCGTTTCCGCCCGACGCAGATGTGTGTATGTATCTGCTCGACAATGGTTTGACTCGCGCTGAATATGATTGGTTTATGGTGGGTGAGCCGCCGGGCTATCAGGTGATGGGCAACGATTATTATGGCCGCAACGAGAAAATTCTCTTGCCCGATGGCAGCCTATGTCAGGGTGAAGATGTCTTGGGCTGGTATCAGATCACGAGAGAGTATTACGATCGCTATCGCAAACCCGTCATGCACACAGAGACCAATGTGCTAGACGCTGAAAAAGCCCCCTGCTGGCTGTGGAAGCAGTGGATCAATGTGCTGCGAATGCGACAAGATGGCATTCCTGTATTGGGGTTCACCTGGTATAGCCTGATTGATCAAATCGATTGGGATATCGAACTGGCTGAGAAAAAAGGCACCGTCAATCCCTGTGGTCTATACGATTTAGATCGCAATCCGCGCCCGGTGGCTCAGGCCTATCGCGACTTGCTCAAAGAATTTGGACAGATCACGATCGTGCCTCACGGGGAAATGTTTGAAGTGACGAGTCAGCCTGCTCGTCTCAAAATAGAGGTTTAACCTTGAAATACTCACCGGGCTAAAGCCGCAGTGATTCTTGACGCTTCATTGGGGTTCGCTACCGAAGCAGTCTTACAATCCCTCAGCGTCCGTTTAGAGTCGTGGCGATTCCCCATCCCGACTTTGTTTATATTCTTCGCAGCGTTCTCATCTCGGTCGTGTTCAGTGCCACAGTTTAGGCATTTGACCGACCGAACTTTTAGATCGAGCTTGCCCCATTTGAAACCACAATCTGAGCAGATTTGGCTAGTCGGCTCCCATCGGCTGATCACCGTGAACGTCCTACCAAACTTCTTAGACTTAGCCTCACAGAGAGTTCTAAACTCTCTCCAACCTTGCAAGCTGATTGATCTAGCAAGCTTGCGATTTTTAACCATGCCAGACACATTTAGATCTTCTAAAACAATAGCTTGATTCTCGTTAACGATTTTAGTTGATAGTTTGTGAAGGAAGTCTTTTCGATTGTCTGTAATCTGGTTATGCAGCCTGGCAATCTGTATCCGAGTTCCGTTTCTGCGATTTGAACCTTTTTGCTGACGTGCTAGTTTCTTCTGAAGTTTGCGAACTCTGCGATCTAATGCTGAATAGTCAGGACTGAAAGCCTTTTCACCATTGCTCATGACCGCAAACGTTTTGATCCCTAAATCAATTCCGATACTTTGGTTTTCAGCATCGATTTGAACGGGTTCAACGTCTACCACAAAGCTGAGAAAATAGCGGTCTGCACAATCTTTAATCACTGTTACTGAACTAGGTTCAGACGGCAATTCTCTAGACCATATAGGCGTTAAGTTGCCAATCTTAGCCAGATAGACAGATTCATCTGTGATTGAAAAACCTGATTTGACAAACGTTGCAGACTGAGAATTGGTTCTCTTCTTAAACTTAGGAGAGCTTAACTTTTTACCTTTTCTCTTCCCTTTTAGGGAATCAAAATAGTTTTTGTAAGCTGTATCTAAGTTTTTAAGGGATTGCTGCAACGGCACAGAAGAAACCCCTTTCAGCCATTCTCTTTCTACAGTCTTTTTGGACTGAGTGAGGATTGCTGAAAGCTTGTTGAATCCAGGGTATTTGTCTTTTTTGCTGAGAGCTAGTGCATCGTTCCAAACTACGCGAACACAACCAAACAACTGAGCTAAACTCTGTTGCTGTTGGTCTGTCGGGTAGAATCGGCACTGATATCTAGCTTTCATTGCCTGTGTTAAAATTGGTCTGTTACTTAGTTATATGTTGGTCTACAGCGAATGGCAACCCAATTTCGGAGAGAAAGACATAGTATTTCAGATTTGCAAATACATTTGGTCTGTGTTACTAAATATCGATGCAAGATTCTGAGTGCTGAGAGCCTAGCGGTGATAGAGACATCGTTTAAGGAAGTGGCTAGAAAAATGGACTTTTCAATTAGAGAAATTAAGGGTGAGACGGATCACGTTCACGCATTGATTGAATACCCACCAAAGTTGTCTATCTCGCAAATAGTCAATGTCCTTAAAGGAGTGTCAAGCCGTCGCTATGGTCAGGCTGGATACCCTAAACCCTATGGTAAAGATGCTCTATGGAGTCCTAGCTACTTTGTTAGCTCCGTTGGAGGCGCACCTATTGAGATTCTTAAGCAGTACATTAGAGAACAAGAAAAGCCCTCTTAGAAAGACGGGGTTTTAGACCCATCTCTTTGATAAACACTTCGGACAATTCTTTTCGGATAGTAGCGTTTGGTGGAGGCGATAGACAGAACCCCCTATCGAACCGAGTCATCGGTTTGCAGGGCACCCTTGTGCGCCGACTTGCGATCGCCAACCCCCTCCCACCTAAAACAATTCAGAGTTTCACCTTATAATGGTCATTCCCTAAGTTTCTCTGAGCTAACCCAAGATGAGCTTAGGCACTTAAGATCAATACAGAGGGCTTCAGAGTTTAGGGTCATGCAATTCATCGATCAGGCAGAAATTCAGGTTCAGGCGGGGGATGGGGGCGATGGCATCATCGGCTTTCGACGAGAGAAATATGTCCCCGCAGGTGGGCCGTCAGGTGGAAACGGCGGCAGAGGGGGGTCTGTGATTCTTCAGGTGAGTGAAGACCTGCAAACCCTGCTAGACTTCCGCTATAACCGGATCTATAAAGCAGAAAACGGGCAAAAAGGTGGAAACAACAAGCGGACGGGCGCATCTGCCGACGATCTGATCATCGAAGTGCCGTGTGGCACCATGATCTACGATGCTCACACCGAGGAACTGATGGGCGATCTCACCGAAAACGGTCAGATATTTTGCGTTGCTAAAGGCGGCCGGGGCGGTGCCGGAAATCACTGCTTTCTCAGCAATCACAACCGCGCTCCCGAACGAGCCTTGCCGGGTCAAGAAGGCGAAGGTCGCTTTCTGCGCTTAGAACTCAAGCTGCTGGCAGAAGTCGGGATCATCGGCTTACCCAATGCTGGAAAATCGACGCTGATTTCGGCCCTGTCGGCGGCGCGTCCCAAGATTGCAGATTATCCCTTCACCACACTGATTCCAAATCTAGGCGTGGTTCGCAAGCCAACCGGAGACGGCACCGTCTTTGCAGACATTCCAGGATTGATTGAGGGCGCACACACGGGTTTGGGGCTAGGACACGACTTTTTGCGCCACATTGAACGGACTCGATTGCTGCTGCACTTAGTCGATGCTACATCCGATGATCCGATCGCTGACTATCACACCATCACTCAAGAGCTAAACGCCTACGGTCGTGGCTTGCCCGATCGTCCTCAAATCATCGCTCTTAATAAGATTGACGCGGTAGATTCTGATCGAGATCTAGAGGCGATCGTGGCTCACCTCAGAAGATTGACAGGAGTCCCGGTCTTCGAGATTTCTGCGGTCACGCGATCGGGGCTAGAGCCACTCCTCAATCAAATCTGGCAACAGCTAGATGCTATGCAGGCAGCGGCTGAGGTTGAGCAAGCTGCCTTAGTCGAGATCAGTTAGGCTGGGCAACTTTGGTTTTCGGCAAAGAGGTTCCTTGAGGGCTGGTTTGAGGGCTGCTCAACGCCGGATTTAGCTGCCCCGAATTGCCGTTTTGAGTTGGGGTGGGTTGGCTAAAATATTGATAAGTGAGGCGAGACACCTGACGAATCAGTTCTTCTGCCCGCTCATCGTCACGGGGTCGCTTGACCATGGCGGCAATCAAATAGCGCTTGCCGCTGGGCAGATCGACTAGACCAACATCACCAATCATGGTGCCAATGCTGCCTGTTTTGTGAGCGATCGTCGCGCCTTCGCCCAACCCGATCGGCAGCAGGGAGTTGTTGACGGTGTGGCGCAGAATGTCTAACATGCGATCGCGTGATCGCATCGACAATAATTTTCCGTTGCTGACCAGACCCAACATGGTCACGAGATCTTGAGAACTGCTGGTATTGGTGCCCTCAACATCAGGTAGTAGATTCCGAATTGTGGTGCTAGTCAGCCCCCATGATTGAAACCGTTGGGTCAGCGCATCTTTGCCGCCTAAGCGATCGATCAGAATGTTGGTGGCTGTATTGTCGCTAACGGTGATCATTTTAGTCGCCGTTTCTAACGCGGTAAATTGCGATCCCACGGGCTGATATTGCATCTCGCCCGATTCAGTCGCTACTAGGTCGGGGCGCATTGTCAACAGTTCGTCAAGATGGATTTTTCCGGCATCGACATCTTGAAAAAAGGCGACTAACACAGGCAGCTTAATCGTGCTGGCGCAGGGCAACGCGGCTGAGGCGTTGAGATTGAGATAAGCATTGTTGTCTAAATCCACAATCATCATGCCAGGGCTGAGTTGAGTCTGCTGGGCAATCAAAGCTTGAATGTCAGTCTTTAAGGGCAAGATCTCCTGCCCTAGCGCTAGCGCTGGCAACTGATCGGGCGTTGTAGAAACCGTTGCTGCCTGCTCAGTTTTTTCTGACAGGGCGGCTCCTGCGGTCAAATAGCGGGCCGGGTCCCAGGCTGACAAAATCGTTCCGGCTAAAACTCCCAAGCCAACGCCTAAAATGAGCAGCCGGGTGCCATAGACGATCGCGGTGCCCGATCGAGTTCGAGGACGAGGCGGCGTGTTTGCGGACAGCATCGAAAGTTTGCGAGGCGATCGGCTGCGGCGCTGAGACGTGCTTTGAGGGACAGGTTTGGGCACAGGCTTGAGCCGACGACTTTCGGCCGAGGAAGTCACCTCTGGGGCGTTGCGGCGGCGATCGCGCTGCTCTCTGAGGCGATCGGGTTCTGACTTCAGTTTTTCGTCAAATTTTAGGGCGGTGCGAGCAGGAGGCACCCGATTGTCCGCCGGATTTTTTCTATTTAGCGGGGCTGGTTTGCGACCTCGGACTGGCTCTAGTTTGCGCGATCGCCGCTCTTTAGCACGAGCCGTAGGCGGGGCTTGACGCGGAGCGGGCAGTTTCTTCCCAAAGCGCATAGACGCATCCGGCTGATAGGCTGAGACATCGTTCTCAGGTGGCGTGTTTAAGTCGTTGCCAGATTCCCGCATTGAGATAACCCTCGATTTATGAAAGCGAACAATAACAAGGTTTGAACGGTCACTTTAGAATCCCTTTCTAGCTGCGGAACGGTTAACCCAAAAGAGCGCCTTGACCCACCAGATGTAGGGATTCTACATGAGTTAAACGAATTTGGCAGCCAGTGTAAAAATATTTAGGATCGTTGCTCAAGGTCTGTCGGCAACTCTCCTAAGCGATCGGACTAGCGGAGCGGTCGCTTATAAGGATTTTGAGTCAGAGTCAGAGAGCGGGGTTTTGGCGTTTAAGGCCCATTCACCCTGGCGCAAGACTCCCCGCAATAAAGCGACTTCTGCCGCCGATGGGTAAGCGCGATTGAGCAGTCGCCTAAATTTTTCCATGCGGCTGTTAGCAGTGTGAGGCTGAAGATAGCCGATTTTGAGCAAGACCCGTTCGAGGTGCTGACAATAGGCTTCGATTTCGTCAAGGGGCGCTGGGCTTGAAGGTTCAGGGTCTACAGGGTCTACAAGGGCGCTGGTAGAGGTGTTTTGATCGCTGAGAATTTGAGACAACTCATAGCAGCAGATGGCGACAGCCTGGGCCAAATTGAGTGACGGATAAACTGGGCTAGAGGGAATGTAGACAAATCGCTGGGCGCAGTTGAGTTCTTCGTTGCTCAGTCCTCGTTCTTCGGCTCCAAAAATCAGGGCGGTTTGTCCGTCTGCTTGAAAGTTTTCTAAAAGCCAAGGCAAGGCATCTCTAGGATGCTCAAGGGAAGTAGCGATCGCCCGCGATCGCACGGTCGTGGCGATCGCTCGGTGACATCCTCTCAGCGCTTCCGGCAGGGTTGGTTTAATTTGGGCGGCTCTTAACAGATCATCGGCATGGACTGCCATTTGCCGAGCCTCTGCGGAACCAGGATCACACTGGGGATTCACGAGCACTAGGTGAGATAGCCCCATATTTTTCATGATCCGGGCGATCGAGCCGACATTCAGCGCCCCGGCTGGCTCTACGAGAATAATTCGGACACGATCGAGGGCAGATTGAGTCATGTTAGAGAAGTCGCGATATTCTCAATCAGCGCTTTAGTTTGCGATCTACATTGAAGAAGATTAACCTGCTTCAACCTTTTTTAAGTATGGGACGCGCTCGCTCTAAGTCTGATTTGCCCACCAAAGTCTGTCCCGTTTGTGGGCTACCGTTTACCTGGCGCAAAAAATGGGAGAAAAATTGGGATGAGGTGAAATATTGCTCAGAACGGTGCCGCCGCCGTCGATCGGATGCCAAAGAATAGAGACCTATCTACTTTGGCCCGCTTTTGATCTCCCTGATTTATTCAGAACGGTTTGACGCTGACCGTGAACCAGTTTGCTCGGCATACATCGCTCTTAGCACCATCGCCGGGTCAACCCACTGCCGCGAATATTTTAAGCCCCAGTGCAGGTGAGGCCCGGTGGTGCGTCCGGTCATGCCGACACGACCAATGCGAGCACCCGCAGGGATCGTTTGACCCTCCCAGATTTGGAGACCGCCGTTGCGATCGCTCAAATATTTGCCATTTCCATCGGTTTCAACGTGGCCATTCATGTGGCAATAGATGTGCTCCCACTCGCCAGACTGAATAACGATCGACGTGCCACAAGCCGTGTTGTCAGTGACTTCAGCGACTTTGCCACCCCACCAACTGCGAATATAGCTGCCTTCGGGGGCGGCCATATCCAGTCCGCGGTGAAACTCCTGATTGACTGAGCCATCGGGCGATTGACGATAGCCAAACGGAGAGGTGTAGCCCTGAAAGTTTTCGACCGGGAAGGATGCGCCTTGCCAGGTGCGCCCGACCGCAGCCTGAATTGATCCAGGCTCTAGAGCAGTGGCGTTGCCTTGACTCCAGCCCAGCAAGATAGCGGTCACAAAGCCCAGACCTGCTAGAAGCATCAAATGTCTTTTAGAAGCTGACTTGAGTAGAGTCATTAATGATTTCAGGACTTGCCGCATTCTTTCGCTCCTCAATGGGGGACTGCTTAGGGACGAGTGAATCGATCGCTATTATTGCTCAGAGCGATCGGGTGGCCCAATCCTGTTTTTGGCTTGGGTGGTTTGATCAAGGCTTATTTAAGCACAAAAGCACTAGTTCAGACCGAAAATTTACCCTTAAGTCTTTCTCAAGATAGGGGGCAAAACACGGATACTTTGCTAAACCTTCATTATTCGGGCGTTGAACTTGCGGATCGTGTTTCAAAAGGCGATCGTGGCTAAACCTAAATAGTCAATGCCGATCGGGGTGACGTTAAATCGGCAGGGCAGAACTTCTAAACCAAGGGCGATCGCTTCTCGCAATAGCTGACCATAAACCGGGTCGGCGCTGTCTCCGGGGGCAAACTGGTCGCAGTCGCCGCGATTGATGAAATAGAGCATGACGGCTCTCGCGTTGGGTAATAGTGCAATTAGTTCTCGCAAGTGCTTTTGTCCCCGTGTGGTGACCGTATCGGGAAATCGGGCGAGCCGTCCGTCAGTCCAAGTCGTGCTTTTGACTTCGAGATAAATCGATTGCCCTAATTCGTCCGTCAGTAGGAAATCAATCCGGCTTTTTTCTTGTCCATAAGCGACTTCGCCTTTAATCTCGCGATAAGCTCCCAATTCAGGAAAGAGACCTTGTTCGAGCGCCAGTTTGACGACCCGATTGGGCAACGCCGTATTGACTCCCACCCAAGCAGGAATGTCTCGATCGGCGACCTCGATCATCTCCCAGGTGTAGGGCAGTTTGCGGTTGGGATTGGGGCTAAGAGACAATTGCACAGGCTGACCGGGAATATATAGCCCCGTCATGGGCCCAGTGTTGGGGCAGTGAGCCGTCACGACCTCACCAGACGACAACTCAACATCAGCAAAAAATCGTTTGTAGCGTTTGAGCAAAACGCCCGGATAGAGCGGCGGATATTGATAAACCAAAGCCATATAAAAAACGCAAAATACCACCGTAGGGGCATGGCAAGCCGTGCCCTCCTCCAATCGTCCCATCTCATCACCATTGTCTTCAAAAACCGCCATCCAAAACGAGATCATCCGATCGCCCAAAATCGTTTGCATCTAAACAATCGATATGTTACTCTAAAGGCATAAAGTACGAGTCAAGACATTTACAACCCAAACATTTTTTCTACAAAGGTTTACAGAGAGGAAACCATGATTACGATTCGTAAATCCGGCGATCGCGGCCACGCCAACCGCGGTTGGCTAGACTCCTATCACACCTTTTCCTTTGCTGACTACTACGACCCAAACTTTATGGGCTTTAGCAGCCTGCGAGTGATCAACGAAGATCAGATCGCCCCCAAGCGAGGCTTTGGCACCCATTCTCACCGAGATATGGAGATTTTGACCTATGTGCTAGAAGGGGCGCTAGAGCACCAAGACAGCATGGGCAATCGGGCAGTGATGCGGCCCGGCGAAGTGCAGCGCATGACAGCAGGCACCGGGGTCAGCCATAGCGAATATAACCACTCCGATCGCGAAGGCACCCATCTGCTGCAAATCTGGATTTTGCCCGACACAAACGGCTTAGAGCCAGGATATGAGCAAACGGCCTATTCAGACGCACAAAAGCGCGAAAAGCTCTGCCTGATTGCGTCTCAAGATGGGCGCGAGGGTTCGGTTAAGGTGCATCAAGATCTCAATCTCTACGCCACGGTGCTCGGTGCAGGTGAGCAGGTGAATCTTGGTGTCAAAGACGATCGTCACCTTTGGGTGCAGGTGGCCCGTGGCTCTGTGGTGCTCAATGGTCAACCTTTGTCTCAAGGAGATGCTGCCGCCGTGAGTCAAGAAACCCAACTCGATTTGACAGGCAACGACCTGGCCGAAGTGCTGGTGTTTGACCTGGCTTAACTTTAGCGGTGCAGTGCTTTCTGCGTAGCCATTAGTTAACCGAAGCAGATGTAGGGCACGATCGCGATCGCTTCTAAGATCTCCGACCCTCTAAGACCTCTGACTTCTTGAGAAGTCAGAGGTCTGTACTAGTCAATCTCGCCAGAGCGCAATGCCACCTAACAAACCGGATACATTGGGAACGATTTTGATATTGGATGGTAGCTCGATCGTGATTTTATTAGTGTTGCCGCCGCCGATGTAAAGTCGATCGTAGTTAAACAAACTTCTGAGAGACACGATCGCTTTCTCTAAGCGTCGATTCCATTTTTTTTGACCGACGCGATCTAAAGCGGCTCGTCCTAATTGCTGCTCATAGGTTTCTTCGTTGCGAAACTCGTGGTGTCCCATTTCTAAATTGGGCACCAGTTTGCCATTGAGAAACAAGGCAGACCCAAACCCAGTGCCAAGGGTGATCACCAGTTCAACGCCGTGCCCTGAGATCGCGCCCATGCCCTGCATATCGGCATCGTTGACCACCCGGACGGGTTTGCCCAAGCGATCGCTTAACGCCTTTGCCAGATCTAGCCCGATCCAATCGGGGTCGAGATTGGCTGCTGTTTCGGTGATGCCAGCCCGCACCACCCCCGGAAACCCAGCCGAAGCCCGATCGAACTCGCCCTGCTGTTGGGCGAGAGCCACGATCGCGTCAAGCACCAGATCGGGCTTTGCAGGTTGAGGCGTTTCGCTACGAGAACGCTCGGTCTGAGGCTGTCCTGATTCATCAAGCACCAGGGTCTTGATGCCGCTTCCGCCAATGTCGATCGCTAGCGTTTTCACCACCGTTTTCACCCACTACTGTTTGTTCTGCACAACTATCTTTATTTTGCAGCCAACGCCCTAATCAAACCAGCCAATGTCTTGATCTGAAAAACTATTTTTCATCGGCTCATTAGGAAACACGGGATGAGAAAGCGTCGCTGCTTGCTGTCTACGAAGGCTGTCTTGTCGGCTCTCAGCAGCAGGTTGTGGGCTGGGCTGCACCGTTAGTTGGGAAGACTTTGCTTTGCTTGCCAAATCTGCCTTGAGGGTTTGCTGTTCTTGTTTGAGGGCTTTATTTTCGTCAATCAGCGCTTGATTTGACTCGGCTAACTTCAGCGCTGCTTTTTGAGTCTGATCTAGCTCTGACTGAATCTTATTCGCCTTTTCTAGACTGGTTTGCAGCTTTTTGACTAGGGCAGTTTGCTCATCAAGCTGCGATCGTAGGTCTTCAACACTTTTCTGCAAATGCTGCTCTTTTTGAGTGGATTGATCTAACGACTCTTTGAGCGCCATCACGTTAGCTTCTAACGCTGAATTAGCAGGGGTTTCGGCAGGAGGATCTTCTGGGGGCGCAACGTCGGGTACGGATTCAGCCACCACTTCGACTGGCTCTGCTGCCCATGCATCTTTCTCCAGATCGGTTGCCTCAACGGGCTTCCCAGCCTCTTCCGGCAGCAACTCTGCGTCTACCACAGGAGTCTGGGGCGATGGGGGAGGCGTTGTCTTGCGGGAATTGGCGGCGGGTTGTCTTCTGACCATTACTTTCTCCTGACGATTGCCCACTAAAAAACTGTGAGGCAAACGCCTCTGCCGTGACTATACCGTGTTGACTGACCCAAAAAGCAGGTTTTTTACGGTTCGTTAGCCAATGTCTGTCGAAAGTGAGAGCAGCCCATCGGCAAGTCAAACATATGTAACTCAAACTCTCGCGCTAGGTCTTCGCAGACTCTAATCCCGCGGACGCTGTTGCCGTGAGCATCTAACGGCGGCGAAAAAACCGCGATGCCGACCTGATTGGGAACTACGGCAATGATGCCTCCCGACACGCCACTTTTGGCGGGCAGTCCGACTTTATAAGCCCATTCCCCCGCAAAGTTATACATCCCGCAGGTATACATCACCGACAGCACATCGCGAATGTATTGGGCGGGAATGGCCCGATCGCCCGTCATCGGGTTCACGCCTTTGTTGGCTAGGGTTGCTGCCATCACAGCCAAATCGCGGCCATTGACCATCAGAGAACATTGCTGAAAATAGAGATCCAGCGCCTCGTCGATCTTCTCGTCGATCATGCCAAAATGTCGCATCAGGTGAGCCATAGCGCGATTGCGGTGCCCCGTCGATCGCTCTGACATAAACACCGACATATCGATATAAACATCGCGCCCGATATAGCGCCGAAACATATCGAGCATTTGATTTAAGCGCTCGGTCGCCCCGGTGCCTTTGATCAGACTGGTGGTGGCGATCGCGCCTGCGTTCACCATTGGGTTATCGGGTCGCTTTGACGATTCATCCAGTCGAATCAGCGAGTTAAACGGGTCGCCTGTTGGCTCAACGCCCACTTTAGCCAGCACTTTTTCGCGCCCGTGCTCTGCCAGCGCCATGCCATAAACAAACACCTTCGAGATAGACTGAATCGTAAATAGCTGCTGTGCGTCTCCGACTTCAAAAATTCGACCGTCTACGGTGACCACGCAAATGCTAAAGCAGTCAGGATCGACCTTTGCCAATTCAGGGATATAGCTAGCCAGGGTGCCATCGGTGAGCGGCTTATATTTAAGATAGAGATCGTTGAGAAACGACTGAAATGGGTGGTTGAGGTCTCCCATAGGGTTCGATTTGGGGCTGAGTTCTGATGAATGAGTCAACTCTAATCGAAGTGCCGCTAGAATAAACAATACTGTTCAAGGAAACGAGCGATCGTATGGATACTGTAGAGCTAAAGCGCGACGTTGAAGGGTTATCTGATCGCCTGGGTAAAACTCAGGAGTATCTTTGACGTTCCTGCCCTGACCGCAAAAATTCAAGATTTAGAGCAAGTCGCTGCCCAACCCGAACTGTGGGAAGACCAGACCAAAGCTCAACAGATTTTGCAAGAACTCAACGACTATAAATCTCACCTTCAGCAGTTTGAACACTGGCAAACTCATCTCGCCGATGCTCAGGCAATTTTAGAACTGCTAGAGCTAGAAATGGACGATTCGCTGTTAGAAGAAGGGCAGCAAAAAACTCGTCAACTCAAGCAAGAACTCGACCAGTGGGAGCTTCAGCAAATGCTGTCGGGCACCTACGACGCTAAAGGCGCGATTCTCACGATCAACGCGGGGGCTGGCGGCACCGATGCTCAAGATTGGGCAGAAATGCTGCTGAGAATGTATACCCGGTGGGGAGAGTCTCACGGCTATAAAGTGCATCTCACCGAAGAGTCAGAGGGCGACGAGGCGGGTATTAAATCCGCCACTTTAGAAATTGATGGCAAATATGCCTACGGCTATCTCAAGGTCGAAAAAGGCACCCATCGTCTGGTGAGAATTTCGCCATTTAACGCCAACGACAAGCGCCAAACCAGCTTTGCCGGGGTAGAAGTGATGCCGATGATTGACACGTCGGTAAAGTTAGACATTCCCGATAAAGATTTGGAGATTACGACCTCTCGCGCTGGCGGCAAAGGCGGGCAAAACGTTAACAAAGTTGAAACTGCTGTGCGGATTACGCACCTGCCGACGGGCATTGCCGTGAGATGCACTGAGGAGCGATCGCAGCTTCAAAACAAAGAGAAAGCTCTGGTGATTCTCAAAGCCAAGCTGCTGATTATTGCTCAAGAGCAGAAGGCCAAAGAAGTTGCTGATATTCGCGGAGACATTGTAGAAGCGGCTTGGGGCAATCAAATCCGCAACTATGTGTTTCACCCCTACCAAATGGTCAAAGATCTCCGCACCGGAGTTGAAACCACCGCCATTCAAGATGTGATGAATGGAGAATTAGATAGTTTTATTGAGGCGTGTTTGCGCCAAGATAATCAGCTAGTCGAAGCCTAGAAAACACCCGATCGGCGATTTTAGATAGCCCCCGTAAGGGCATGGCAAGCCGTGCCCCCTCCCAACCAGCAAATCGATCGCGGAACCCTCCTTCTTTTTGACCCAAACCTTCAACCCAGACTTCAAGAAAGATTCTCGATCGTCACCGCGTCAATGCGCTCGGCCGGGTAAAACCTAAACACCCGCGAATAGAAATAAAACTCTCCATCCAGCGCCCGTTTGATATTTTCAGCTTTGCGAAAGCCGTGTTGTTCGCCTTCAAACAGCACATACGCCACCGGAATTCCCTTCTCGCGCAGCGCATTCACCATCATTTCGGCCTGGTTAGGCGGCACGATCTTATCTTCGTCACCTTGGAAGAAAATGACTGGACACGCCAGCCGATCGACGGCACTAATCGGCGATCGCTGATCATACAAATCTTTTTGTTCTGGGTAAGCACCAATCAAACTATCCAAATAGCGCGACTCAAACTTGTGGGTGTCTTCGGCTAATGCCTTGAGATCGCTGACCCCGTAATAGCTAGCTCCTGCCTTAAACGTGTTGCGAAACGTGAGCGCACACAGCGTTGTGTAACCGCCCGCACTGCCGCCTGCAATCACCAAGCGATCGCCATCAACTTTGCCCTGTGCGGTCAGATATTTGGCACCATTGGCGCAATCATCTACGTCAACAATGCCCCACTGATTGTTGAGCCGTTGCCGATAAGCGCGACCATAGCCTGTGCTGCCGCCATAGTTGACATCCAGCACCGCAAACCCGCGACTTGTCCAATATTGAATGCCCAGACTCAGAGCCGCCGACGTGGAGGCTGTCGGCCCGCCGTGACTTTTGACTAAGAGAGGCGGAAGTTCGCCTTTGGGAGCCGTGTAGTCACGATTTTTGGGCGCATAGTAAAGCGCATGAGCCGTTAAGCCGTTTTCTGTGGGAAACTCGATCGCTTCAGGAGCCGAGAGATAGCTAGACTCGATCGTTAACTCGCTAGCACGCTGCAAGACGTTGAACGTTTGAGAGTTGAGATCAAACTGCACGATCGCTGCTGGCTGAGTCGCTGACCCACCTACAAACGCAGTTTGCTCAGAGTTTACTTGCAGCCCCGCAATGCTGGTGTAGAGACAATCTACAGACGCAAGCTCACTAGTAGTCAAGTCCAGAGTCGCTAAGTGACTGATGCCGTTTTGAGTGTAGGTGCAGAGAATTTGATTGCTGGCAGCAAACCCATAGGTAGACATCCCAAACACCCACTGAGGTAAGCCAAATTCTGCTTCTAATGTTATGACAGACTCGACTTCACCTTGAGGATGCCAGCGATCAAAATTCCACCAACCAGAGCGATCGCTGATAAAATAAAGCACGCCATCAGGCGACCACTCCGGCTGAAAAATCGATTCTTCTTTGCCGCCTGCGATGTGTTGAGGCTCACTCAAACTTCCATCTGACTGAATGCGCGCCACCCACAAATCGGTGCCATCCCAGGGCATCTTAGGGTGGTTCCACGAAACCCAAGAGAGATAAGACCCATCGGGACTAAGGCGCGGAGAAGCGTAGAAATCATTACCAGACGCGAGAATCGTCTGCTCGGCTTCATTTTCGTTGAGTGGAATGCTGACGATCGTATTAACGGCCTCGCGATCAGCAACCCGATGATCTTCTCTCACGCAAATTAAGCGATTGTGAGCACGATCGAGCACAGCATCCGCATAGCGCAGCGATTCGGCCGAGGTTAAAGGCAGCAGAGCCGCATCAGCAGATTGGCGATAGAGACGTTGATCAGAGAAATTAGAGAAATAAATCACACCATCGGCCGCCAAAAACGCGCCGCCGCCATATTCATGCACACGAGTTCGAGCGTTAAAAGGAGGTGGCGTTTTCTCGGTGGTGATTCCGGCTGAACGCCGCATGATCACCGTGCGTCCACCTTCGGTAGGACGTGACTCGCTCCAATAAATGTCTTGGCGATCGAGCTTAATTTGCCCTAGCCCGATCGAGCCAGCGACAATCAAATCTGAGGTGATCGGTGATTTCCAAGAACCATAGGGGGAAAGTTGTGGGGCAGTCATAAGCTTCTCTAGAGTCTTTCTTAGTAGTGTGCCACGAGAGCGAGGATATAGGATTTTGGGTTCCGTGTTCTTTCGAGGTGAAGCCCAATTGCATAATCTCCAATACCGAAGCGTGGAATAGGACAACACCGCTTCAGTTGTCTACTTTACAAGGAGTCCAATCATGCCTCAATTCATCATTCAGTCGGCTGCGATCGCTGTTCCCGAAGCTCAAGCGCAATCAGCAAACACTTCATCAATCGATCGCGCTCATGAATCCGCAGCCCAGGGCAAGTTAGTGGCTCAATGGCTACTAGACGAGAATTCTAAACTCTACTGTCGTTGGGTCACAGCGGATTAACTTCTGTTTTACATCTCGCGATCGCCCATGATCTTTCTGCGCTTGTCGCGATCGCAGGCTATGAACCTATCAGCTATGGCACGGTTACAACACCATCAGCGAGGGAATCACAATGGTAGCCTTTTTCACCAATCTCCCAGACATTATTGCAGCAGCGTCAAAATCTCCGTTAGGCATCAGTGCTTTAACCGTAGCTACATTTTTGTTTATTAATTTCTTCTTTTTTAATCGATCATCCGGTCGGACGAAGGCTGCCATCTCTGTCTTTATAGGAATCGGGGCTTTTATCATCACCATCATTGGAATCGGGGCTTCTAGCGTAACTGATGTGGCGAAGCATCTATCTGATTTACTAACTCGGAACTCTCCTACTCCCAGTCCTACCCCCTCCTCCTCCGGAACGCCCAGTGAATGTGGCTGGTATGTGGAGAGCGCAAATGGCACCTTCAGCCCTTCGTTCGACTCTCTCCTCCTCCAAGTCCTCCTCCAAGTCCTCCTCCAAGTCCTCCTCCAAGTCCCCGCAAGCCCTCCTCCAAGTCCTCCTCCAAAACTCACAGTGAATGTGGCTGGTATATGGAGAGCGCAGATGGCACCTTCAGCAATCATGACTATAACGATTGGTTCAAATAGGACATATGCGATGAGGATGCACTCAACTGCACGGAGCGTCGAGGTTGAAATGTGGGGAAGCTATTATGTATACGGCAGCTATGTCAACCTGAAATGCGGAAATTTTTCACCTCGTAATACTGTGTTTGATTCCGTGCTTGGTCATTGTTCTGGAAACTTTGATCAGCTCAGGGTTCTAGATCAGAATCATCTTAAAAGCACAGATGGTATAGATTTCTATCGAATTCGTTGAAGAGCTATACTATTGCGATTAGGTGATTTGTGTTAAATTTAGAGAGGGTGTTAAATTCGGTTGAGGGCTTCGTTTTTGATAGCAAGTCCGTCTCCAAATCTAACCTCTCTGCAATTTCTGGTTCTGGAGATTTCTTCGATGTCGATTTACGTTGGTAACCTTTCTTACGAGGTTACGCAAGAAGACCTTTCTGCTGTCTTTTCAGAATATGGCGCAGTCAAGCGAGTTCAGCTTCCGACCGATCGTGAAACAGGGCGAATGCGCGGGTTTGGGTTTGTTGAGATGGAAACAGACGCTCAAGAATCGGCGGCGATCGAGGCCCTAGACGGGGCCGAATGGATGGGTCGCGATTTAAGAGTCAACAAAGCAAAGCCCCGTGAAGACAATGGTGGCAGTCGTGGCGGTGGCAATCGTGGCGGCGGGCGGAGTAGTTTCTCTGAGCGCTACTAAAACAATCTTTATTGAGAATGAGACCTTGAGCTTAGGCAGCGTTTGTCTGTCGGCTCAGGGTCTTTCTGATTTAAACCATGAGAGCCACACTTAAAGACGAGATTGTGCTGCTGCACCACGAAGACGTTCCCCCGTTTAAGAAGGGTGGATCGGTGGTGCGAAACAGCTATTTTTGGGCGCTGAAATCGATCGCGGGCCGCGCCAGTCGAGGGCGTGATTGGGAATATGAGCCAGAAGTTTGGCTAGCGTTGCAGCGAATGTTGCTGTCGTTTTCAGAGTCGGGTTATTTGGGGTTATCGGAGACGATATTAGAGTTTCCGGCAGACATCGAAGAGATTCCGGCAGTTTTGCGCCCGGTGGCAACCTGGCAATCGTAGCGAAACGGGCGTTGCTAAATCACGGCATAAATTGTCCCTTAAATCCTCCAAGGCTAAGGCTAAAAGTCCACCAGTAATCAGAGAGCGATGGCGGGAGCACGAAAGGAAAATTAGTGTAAAGTCGAGAAAGCAGGACTGAAAACGGACACCCAACCTTCAATGCTTCTGACCATTAGCACCACTCATTCTCCAGCAACCGATTTGGGATATTTGCTGCACAAACACCCCGATCGCTGTCAAACGTTTGATTTATCGTTTGGGCAGGCCCAGGTTTTTTATTCAGAAGCAACGGTTGATCGCTGCACAGCCGTTTTGCTGTTAGAAATCGATCCGGTGCGATTGGTGCGAGGTCAGTCGGGTTCTGCACTAGAGCACTATGTGAACGATCGCCCCTATGTTGCCTCCTCTTTTTTGAGTGTCGCGATCGCCCAACTATTTGGCTCGGCGCTGTCGGGTCGAAGTCACGATCGTCCCGATCTGGTGAATCGGGCAATTCCGCTTAAAGCAACGCTATCGATCGTGCCCTGTCGTCAAGGTCAAACTTTTTTGCATCGGCTTTTTGAACCCCTAGGATACACCGTTAAAACAACATCGCATTCCCTAGACGAACAGTTTTCTGAATGGGGAGAGAGTCGCTATTTTAGCGTTGAGCTAGACGCAGAAATACCGCTAAAAAAACTGTTGAGTCATCTCTATGTGCTGATTCCAGTATTAGATGAGGATAAGCACTATTGGGTCGGAGAGGAAGAAATTGAGAAGCTCCTGCGACATGGAGACGGATGGTTATCAACCCATCCCGAAAAAGTGCAGATCACACGGCAATATCTCAAACGAGAACGGACTCTAACACAAGCAGCCCTCGCCCAGTTAATCTCTGAAGAAACGCCAGGGTTAGAGACTTATGAACACACTCGTTATCAAGAAGAAGCCGATCTTGAGAAATCAGTCAGTCTCAATCAGCAACGACTCGAAACAGTTACGGCAACGCTAAAACAGTGCCAAGTAAAACGAGTGATTGATTTAGGGTGCGGAGAAGGAAATCTGCTGCAAGTTTTAGCCAAAGACAATTTCTTTACACAAATTACTGGCGTTGATGTCTCATATCGATCGCTAGAAATCGCCCAAAAACGCCTTGATCAGCTATTGCTAGGCTCTCAACAGCGCGAACGAATTCACCTGATGCAAGGGGCGCTGACCTATCGCGATCGCCGATGCAATGGCTATGAAGGCGCAACTCTGATCGAAGTGATCGAACATTTAGACCTGCCGAGATTAGCCGCCCTCGAACGGGTGGTGTTTGAGTTTGCTCACCCCAACGTTGCGATCGTCACTACGCCCAATGTGGACTATAACGTCAACTTTGCTGGACTGGCTCACGGATCTCTTCGCCACAAAGATCACCGTTTTGAATGGACTCGCCAAGAGTTTCAAACTTGGGCTAATAACGTTGCTCAACGGTTTAGATACACCGTCAGGTTTGAAGGCATTGGCCGCCATGACCCGATCGTAGGTTCACCGACCCAAATGGCCGTTTTTGAGCAACTAGCCCTATGAAATTAACCGTTCCTGAATTGTCGTTAGTCGTGTTAATTGGTGCATCGGGTTCTGGTAAATCGACCTTTGCCCACCGCCACTTTTTGCCAACCGAAATTATCTCCTCAGATGTCTGTCGGGGCTTAGTCTCCGACGACGAAACCAATCAAGATGCCACCCGCGATGCGTTTGATGTGCTGCACTACATCGCGGCAAAGCGACTAGCCGCCGGAAAGCTCACCGTGATCGATGCCACCAGCACTCAAGCAGACGATCGTAAACCTCTGATCAAACTGGCGCGTGACTATCACTGCATTCCCGTGGCGATCGTGCTGAATTTGTCTGAGCAACTCTGCCACGACCGCAATCAGCAGCGGCCCGATCGGGGGTTTGGTGCTCATGTGGTGCGTCGCCATGTGCAAAATATTCAGCGGTCGCTTAAAGGGCTACAGCGCGAAGGCTTTCGTCACATTCACATTCTGTCATCGCTAGAAGACATTCAATCAGTGACGATCGAGCGTCAGCCCCTGTGGACAAATCGCAAACACGAACACGGGCCCTTTGACATCATTGGCGACGTGCATGGATGTTGCGATGAACTGGAAACACTGCTGCAAACCCTCGGCTACGAGGCGATGCCAACCGCCGAAAATCATCCCTTTGCAGACTCTTTAACCTATCGGCATCCCCAAGGCCGCAAAGCAGTTTTCTTAGGAGATTTGGTCGATCGCGGCCCTCGCATTCTCGACACTTTAAAACTCGCTGCCAACATGGTCGCCACGGGCGATGCGCTCTGTGTTCCGGGCAATCACGATGCTAAACTGCTGCGAAAGCTCAAAGGTCAAAACGTTCGGGTTAGCCACGGGCTAGAGCAAAGCCTTGCCGAAATTGAGGCCTTATCTGAGGAGACTCGCCGGCCTTTTGTGCAAGACATTCAAACCTTTCTAGACTCGCTCGTGAGTCACTATGTGCTAGACGACGGTCGTCTGGTTGTCGCCCACGCGGGCATGAAGCAAGCCTATCAAGGGCGCGGCTCTGGGCAAGTGCGAGAATTTGCTCTCTATGGAGAAACCACCGGAGAAATTGACGACTTTGGGCTACCCGTCCGCTATAACTGGGCTTCTGACTATCGGGGCGCTGCCATGGTGGTCTACGGGCACACACCGATTCCCGACCCTGTTTGGCTCAACAACACCCTGAATATCGATACAGGCTGCGTGTTTGGCGGGCGATTAACGGCATTGCGCTATCCCGAAAAAGAGTGGGTGTCGGTTCCGGCCGATCGCGTCTATTGCGAACCCATTCGACCCCTGATCATGCCTCAAACTGAGGGTGAGTTAACGCCTCAACAAGCAGCCGATGGCGTGTTAGACATCACCGATGTGTTGGGCAAACGCCTGATCTCTACGCGATTGCAGCCCAACATCACGATTCGAGAAGAGAACGCGATCGCCGCCTTAGAAGTGATCAGCCGTTTTGCCGCCCATCCCAACTGGCTGATTTATCTGCCGCCCACGATGTCTCCGGTTGAGACTTCGACGCAGCCTGAGTTTTTAGAACATCCCGCCCAGGCGTTTGCCTATTATCGCAAGCAGGGCCTTTCCCAAGTGGTCTGCGAAGAGAAACACATGGGGTCGCGGGCAGTCACGATCGTCTGTCAAACTGCTCAATCTGCCAGCCAGCGCTTTGGAGTCACCGATGGCAGTGTGGGCATCTGCTACACCCGCACCGGACGGCAGTTTTTTGACGATCCTGCTTTAGAAGCCGAGTTTTTGACCCGTGTGCAAACGGCCCTCTCAGCCAGCGGCTTTTGGCAAGACTTTCAGACCGATTGGGTATGTCTCGACTGTGAACTGATGCCCTGGTCAGCCAAAGCACAGGGACTTTTGCGCGATCAATATGCTCCCGTAGGACGGGCAGCACGAGTGGCGCTCACCGATGCTGTAGCGCTGCTCAAACAAGCCCAACAGCGCGGCATAGAGGTCGAGTCTCATCTGCAACGCTATCAGCAGCGATCGCATCTCGCCGATCGCTATGTGGCGGCCTATCGTCGCTATTGCTGGACGGTGACCACGATCGCTGATCTAAACCTGGCTCCCTTTCACATTCTTGCCACCGAGGGAGCCGTGCATCTCGACAAAACTCACCTCTGGCATTTGCAGCACATCGCCACGATCGCCCAAGCTGACCCGACCTTGTTAAAGGCAACGGCTTATCAGGTCGTGAATCTAGACGACACGGCCAGCCAAGAAGCCGGAGAAAATTGGTGGAAAACCCTGACCCAGCAGGGCGGTGAAGGCATGGTGATCAAACCCCTGGATTTTGTGGTTCAGCGCGATCGTCGCCTGATTCAGCCTGCGGTGAAGTGTCGAGGTCAAGACTATTTGCGAATTATTTATGGCCCAGACTATTCACTGCCTAAAAATCTAGAGCGATTGCGGCAACGCGGCTTGTCAGCCAAGCGATCGCTGGCCCTGAGAGAATTTGCCCTCGGTGTTGAGGCGCTAGAGCGGTTTGTTGCCCAAGAGCCGCTCCGTCGCGTTCACGAATGCGTGTTTGGCATTTTGGCTTTAGAAAGCGAACCCGTTGATCCCCGACTTTAGGGCAGACGGCTTGATGCGTCCACTACTGCGATGCACAGCAGGCAGGCACAAGAAGCCGCTAAAATTCCCCTTAAAACTCCCCTGACAAGAGTTGAACTATCGAGGGTCGATCGCTGGAGCACGATCGACGAGACGAATCTGATTTTGTTTGACAATCACCGTTGACAACGGCAAAGATCGTTTGGCCGGGCCATGAACGACTCGACCCTGAGCATCATATTGAGAGCCATGACAGGGGCAAACGAAGTGATTGCGGTCTGCTTTCCACTCGACGGTGCAGCCTAGATGAGTGCAAACGGGTCGAAGGGCATATTCTGCAATTTTTGGACCCTGATTGATCACCAGATAAACGGGATCTTGGGTGGCTAGCCCGCCAACGGGCACCGGAGTTCCGGGCTTAGAGGCTGCCAAAACCGCATCAGCACCAAGGGGCGTTTTCTGACTGTCGAGCGCTCTCACACCGGGAAGATAATCTTTGCAGCGAGAATTATAGGGAAATGAGGCGCAGAGATCTTCTAGATCGACTTCTCGGCTTTGGCTAATGCTGGGAAACAGAAACCCGATCGCGACCGTTCCCACCCCACCACTCAGCAAGTAGCTTAGGAATTGTCGGCGTTTTTGAGGAGAGGTCATAGCATTTATTTTTTCAACGGCCTATGCCCTGACGAATGTCACCTCAATAAGTTGCGCGGGGCAGCTTGGGCAAGAAAAAAATGATTGAGATCGCCAACAGCAATACAGTCGCTCGTTTGACTACAAAGACTAGGAATGACGCTGAAATAAATAATGTGAACAAAATCGCTAGTCATCGCTTTCACCGAGATTTCTGCATTTCGATCAACTATTCACTGGTGGTCTCCTGATCGTCTAGCAGTGGGGTTTCTGTAACTGAATCCTCCCCGATCGCATCCTCTAAATCAGAAGGATTCAAAATCACTGCATCTTCAGAAAGAACGATCGCAGCCGCCTGATTTGAAAACGCCACCCGCAGCAGAGGAGGCGCAACAAAGGTCGTCAAAATCACCATCACCACGATCGCCGCCTGCAACGAATTAGGCAACACTCCGCTAGAAGCCCCAATAGCCGCAAACACCAGCCCGACTTCACCCCGCGGAATCATGCCCACCCCGATCGCCCAGCGATTGAGCGACGGCTGCCCAACTAAAGTGAACCCGGTGATCACCTTGCCCACGATCGCCACCACCACCAAAAACGCCGCCATGATCAGCCCCTCACGATTGGCTGGCACAAAGGGATTGAGGACACTGATATCCGTTTTGGCACCCACCACGACAAAGAAAATTGGCACCCACATATCCGCGATCGGCACCACTTGCTCTTTGAGTTCCTCACGTTTTTCGGTCTCTGCCAGAATCAACCCCGCAGCAAACGCACCCAAAATCGCCTCTAGCTGAATCACAGCCGCCACATAAGAGAGCACAAAAGCAAACATCAAGGCGGTGATCAGCAGTTGTCCTCTCGTTCTCAACTCGTTGACGAGAGCGACGAACAATGGATTGAGCAGCCGCCCAACCCAGATCGAGCCGACTAAAAAGACTCCAGCGCTGATCGTCAGGCGAAGGATCGTGCTGACCTGCACTTCGCCTGTTTTTGCTAAACCAGCCACCACCGCCAGCACAATAATGCCCAACACATCATCTAGCACGGCTGCACTGACGATGATTTGCCCTTCTCTAGAGCCGAGTTGCCCAAGCTCTGCCAACACTCTAGCCGTGATGCCGATGCTGGTTGCCGTCAACGCCGCCCCAGCAAAAACCGCAGGAATGGCAGCGATATTAAAGAGCACCATTAGCCCCACCGTGCCCAGCGTGAAAGGAGTGATAACCCCAATGGTGGCAACGATCGCCGCTTGCGGCCCGACTCGAATCAGGTCTTCAAGATCAGACTCCAGCCCAATCTCAAACAGCAAAATCACAATCCCGATTTCTGCCAACACCGAGATCACGTCACTCTGAGCCTGAAAGACTGCCGTCAGCCCATCAGAGCTTAGGTGAGCGCTGATCTGAAGCACCTGCATAATTAGAGAACTGCTGGCATCAATGCCACTATCGGGAAACACCAGCAGATGCAGCGCCGAAACGCCGACCACAACGCCCCCCACCAATTCGCCCAAGACGGGTGGAAGGTCAATGCGGGCACACAGTTCGCCGCCTAGTTTGCTGGCAACATAGATGATCACCAAACTCAGCAAAACGCTAGCCAGCACGAGCGAGCTACGATCGGGGGCAGTGGCTGCCGCCAAAAGAGGCGCGATCGGGCTGGTGAGGTCAAGTCCATTCCCAAGGTCTAGCCCAAGAAGAGAAGCAATCATGGGTTATGCCCTATTCGTCATATTGAATCGTGATGATCGGGTCAGGGTGGTTGCCTTAGACAAAAACCCGATGGTGCAGCGAGGGCATTTGGCGACGCACTTGCTCTAAACGGGCAGGCTCGATCGCGGCGATCGCCACCCCCGGTGCGTCTCCCGCGTCAGCTAAGATCACGCCCCAAGGGTCAATGATCATTGCGTGCCCATGAGATTGCCTAATCGAGTTGTGGCGACCCGTTTGAGCCGGGGCAATCACATAGCAGGTGTTTTCGATCGCTCTCGCTTGCAGCAACACTTGCCAGTGATCTTTGCCTGTATAGGCCGTAAACGCCGCCGGAACAAACAGCACCTCAGCCCCCATCTGCGACAGTTGGCGATAAAGCTCTGGAAACCGCACGTCATAGCAGACTGACAGCCCCAGATTGCCCAACTCTTTAGAGGGGTAGACGGGAGGAACCCGCAACCCTGCCAGCACCGTCTGAGACTCTTGGTAGGTGTTGCCATCGGGCAGATTGACATCAAATAAGTGGACTTTTTCATAACGAGCCACTTCTTGCCCACTGCGATCGATGAGGAGAGCCGTGTTATAAACTTTGCCCCCCTCTACCGGAACCGGAAAGCCACCGCCCAAGATCGAAACCTGAAAGCGTTGAGCCATCGTCTTGATAAATTTCTCACTTTCTTGAGCGATCGAGTCTGACTGAGCCAGCTTTGCGTCTTCGTCTCCTAAAAATGAGAAGTTTTCTGGCAACCCGACTAGCTCTGCGCCCCGGCGAACGGCCAGGTCAATTAGGTCTTCTGCCTGAGCTAGGTTTTTGTGCAAGTCGGGCAGACTATTCATTTGAATTGCGGCAGCCAGGTAAGACTTCATGGGTTTAGCTTAAAAATTGCGAGGTGTGAAGGGCGTTCTGGAGGTGAGACAGCTTATCTGGAGGTTAAGGATACGTTCCAGGTGACCACAGTCCAGAACAAATGTCAGAGGGTAGATGTTGATTGTGCCATCTCACTCTGTCCAATAGTTTAAAGCCAACAAAACACCCGCGATCGCCGCTTTTGAGTCTTAGGGGTCTCCCCTGACCAAGGTGACCAGCAGTTGCCAGACCGTCCAGCCGATCGCTGCCACTAAAACGACCATCATCAGCAGCGCCAGCCCCGAAAAAGGAGCCAGCAGCAGCATTAAGAGCAAACCCAAAACCACGATCGTTAAAATTAAATGATTCATCGACGTTCATCAAAGGTCTTGACTCTAAAATAAGAGACTCAGGAGTTGAGTTGCCTCTAGCGTCAGGATTATTGATCGATGAGTTTAGTTAAGGTCTTTTAAGCAAGTTAACAAAATATTTCTATTGTGATTCTTTAGGATCATTTTTCAAAACTTTTTGCTTGAGTGAAGGGAGATGATGTCAGCGATCGCGCTACGTTCCGTTACGTTTAAACCCAGAAATTCGAGCTATGATGTCAAAAATCATTCCTCAGATAGACTTCATCTAGAGTTAGTGCTTGAGCGCCATCTACCCATCATTTCAAAGAGGGAGCTTGAGCAAACCCTTAACTCACTTAAAAAACAAACCCGGTAAAAGCAGCCCCGGCTAAGAAGATTATGGAAGAGTGGCAAAAAGATTTCTCTGAATTTCTTGACACAGTGGCAGCCCAAATGGAAGATTTCTTTCTCGGAATCTCTAAAGAAGTCACTGAAGTGGTCAACACCTTTGTAGATGTTTCAGAAGAGATTGCAGTTCAGGTGCAAGGGGCTTTCTCAGATGAGATTGAGCAGTATGTTAGCGAGTTAGTCAACCCAGTTTTAGAAGCTTATTTTGGCTTTGAGGGCATGGTTGAGACGGCCACTCAGCCGATGATGCAAACGGTTGAACCGTTCTTGAGCCAGCATCCAGTTTGTGCGGGCTGTCGGCACTATCATGGTCAGGTTTATAGCGGCAACTTATTGGTTTGTGGAATGCACCCCTACGGCGTGGGAGAAGGATCTGATTCCTGCCCTGATAAAGAATTGACTGTTTGGAAGTCGCCCTATTTCAACGCTGAGGGTCAGTTTTTTTTCGGCGGCGATGACGATTGGTAATCGGAGATTAGGCGGCGCAAATTGGTAAAGTAACTGAATTAATTGATTAATTTGCATTCGCCTTTTCGCGCGCTTGCTTTCTCGCTTTGAGGGCCTCTAGATTTTGTTTGACGATCGTCACTGAGTCTCGATCGCCCTGCTCTAAATAAAGCTCACTGGCTTTAACCAGGTTAAACGTCGCATCATCATCGCGGCGCAAATTGGCAAAGGCTAACCCCCGATCGTGATAGATCTCTGCAATCGCGGGGTCTAGCTGAATCGCTTGGGTAAAGTGCTCGATCGCCGCTAGATAACGCCCTTCTCTAAACTCAACAATGCCCTGCTGAAAGGGCGGAAGGGCCTCGTTTTTTTGATCTAAACTGACTTTAACGATCGGCTCCTTAAAGAGAATGGCTCGACTCCCTGCGCCCACATAAGCCCAGACCATTGAGCCAATTCCAACTCCGGCAACCGCGCTAATGGCAATCACCACGATGAGAAAGTTTGCAGTGTCCATTAATCGATTTATGGCAAAAAATTTGGGCTGAACCTAGACAGTTTAGTCTACATTCAGCCCGGTCTAAACACGAGAATGGTTGGGCTAAACTGACATTACACTAGCTTCAAGTTGGGATATTCAGCAATCACATCATCGCGAGTCAAGACATCACCCTCGGCTTGAGGAGTCCAGAGGATCTCTAGGGCCAAGAGGCGATCGCTTGAAATTCCTCCCAATAGGCTCAACGCTTTTCTCAAGTCTTCTGAGCTATTGATCGGGGGCAGTTCTAGCTTGCCTTGAGTGGCGGCGATCAGCGTCACCACAATATATTCACCTGGCTCTTGAGACTCAGCTAAGGCTCCACCCTTTTCGGCGATCGCTAAAGCGCTGCCGCTAGAGCCTTGCTTAAGCTGATTGTTGACGTTAGACAGCGTTTCGGCTGTGAATTTGCTGCGCTCAGATAGGGCCAGGCGATTGAACTGCGCTTCGGCAGCTTCTAAGCGCGCTTGCTGAGATTCGTCGGCTCCATAGACCCAATATTCAGGGTGACGCAGCATTGCCAGTGTGGTTTCTTGCAAGACTTGGGTCAACCCTTCGTTGGTGTTGGTGTTGGCTCTTTCAGCAATGCGATCGAGGTCAGCCTGCAAATTGCGCGCTTCGGCTAGCAACCCCACCTGCACTTTAGCGATCGATACCGGAGGATTGGTGTAGCCCATCTCATCGCCCCCGTCAGCATTGCGGCGGAAACTTTGAACTAAAAACCCAGCGATCGACAAAAAGATCAGCACGCTAAACAGCCCACCAAAGCCGCCGCCACCAATAAACGGCAAGATGAAGGGAAACCCAAACCCGCCGCCATAGCCGCCGCCATAGCCACCACCATAGCTGCCGCCATAGCCAGGGGCAGTGCGACTAGGAGGAGCATAGGTGCGGCTAGGTGCTCTAAACGATCCGCCCCCGATGCGGCCGCCACTGCGAGCCGCCAAAGCGCTGTCAGCGTGACCCATTGCGAGGGCAATCACCAGCCCGATCGCCACTAAAGATTTCAAAAAGGATTTCATCAAGGAAGATGTTTTTGGGTTCATAACCTTTGTACCTATCTAGGCTTGTCTCAGCCTATTTGGGCTGAGGTGAGCAAATGTAGGTAACTTAACATTTCTTTACGAATCTTAAGCGATTCCTACCTCTCTACTTTATCGCCTTCCCTAGAGGTTGGAAATGTCTCATAGGTCAAGTTTGAGGGGAGATAACCGAACGAGAGGATCGCCCTCGACCTTAGCCACCGCCCACGATCGTCACAATCTCTAAGCGATCGTCGGGTTTAATTTCGGTTTCTGTCCAAAACTGACGGTGCAAAATCTCGCCATTATATTCTACGGCAATCAACCGGGGATTCAGTCCCAATTGCTCCAACAGGTCGGGCAGCAGCGTTCTAGCATGGCAGGTGTGCAGGTCTCCATTAACGTGAAGGGTGATGAGATCGGCCATAACTAACTCCACAGATCCTCGGTGGCTAAAGGGGATGAATGACCCGTTGAGAGGGTTCTGCGGCTCCCGTGAAGACCCGGCTTCTGATTTAGCTGGGCCAGAAAATATTGCGTCGCTAGGGTGGGCTGGTCGGCTTGCATAATCGCCCGAACGACCGAGATGCGCTGTGCCCCGGCTGAGAGAACGTCTTGAACATTGTGGGTGTCAATGCCCCCGATCGCAAACCAGGGTATCGGGCAGTGCTCTGCGGCATATTTTACATAGTCGATTCCGGCGGCTGCCTTGCCTTCTTTGGTGGGGGTTTGATAAACCGGCCCGACCCCGACATAATCTGCCCCTTCGCCGATGGCGCGCTCTAGCTCACTGGCGTTAGTCGTAGAGCGTCCGACTAATCGCTGAGGCCCCAACAGTTGACGGGCTAGATCAAGGGGCATATCTTGCTGACCTAAATGAACGCCATCCGCATTCACCGCAAGGGCTAAATCTACGCGATCGTTGACGATAAACAGCGCTCCATAATCTTGACAAAGCTGTTGGAGCTTGCGGGCGTTGGATAGTCGCGTCTGATCATCGGTTTCTTTATCGCGATATTGCACGATCGCTAACCCGCCTTTTAGGGCCGCCTCGATCGTGGCAAATAGATTTTCTGAGGGAGACGTGACCAGATAGAGCGACGATCGCCTTAAGGTTTGGTGACGCTCATAGGACATCAGGCTGCTCTCTAGGGTGTAGACCTGATAGCGCATCTGCTTAACGGCGGCAGCCATCTCGATGCTATAGACTTTGCCATATTCTTCGAGCACTCTTAGGGCTTCTTCGATGCGGCAAAAATTGACCTGCAAGACGTGTTCGATGCTGTCTCGCGTTTCCTCTTGAGGATGGGTTAACTCAGTGCCCAGATCGCCGGGTGTGTTGCGGGCGGCACGAAGTTGAGGCGTGTGCCACTGAGCCAGTTCTTGTCGCAGAGATTTGCAGCGCTCAGTGAGTGGGGCATTGTTGAGACCAAAACGGCACCATTCTTCAATGACGCGCAGCCCTTCGCGAGTGCGATCGAGGTTAGCATCCAAAATTCGATACAGTGCAGGGTGTGCAAATTGGCTGCGGCTGTGTGTGTTGCCCATCGGAACAAACCCATGAATTTTTCATCGTAGCAGTCAGAGAGAGGAACCTTAGAGGCACGATCGGGGACTCCAGATCGATCATTTTGCCGTCGCGTCGCAGCAAACGTCCCTACCTTATCCTCCGATCTCCAGCGGCTGTTCTGTGTTCCCGTTTGTTAAGTTTCTTAAAGTTTGTCTCGTTTGAGAGATCTGTAGACAAAATTGAAGGACTGTTTTCGCGCTCTACCAGTCTCAAACAGTCGCGCCCGCTCAGTCGCACCCATTACAGTTACGTTATTTATCTGCAAGCCGTGTCTAGGAGAAAAGTCGTGAGTTGGTTTCCTGCTCGAATCGATCGCCCCCTCTATCTGTCAACGATCGTCTCTCTAAGAGACCCCTGGAACCAAACCGTCACCCTGAGAACCTTGATCACCCTTTCGCTGCTGTGCGGTGCGGTGCTGATGGGTCAGTCTGTCGCGGCTCAGGTGCCTTTGCAGATTGCTCAGATGCCTAGCGGTCAGGCATCGTATAGTCTGCTGTTTATCAACTCCACGATCGGGACTGACACCAACAGCGGCAGTGAGCAGGCACCGCTCAAAACGATTACGCAAGCCCTGCGTGTGGTGCAGCCTAACACCATTATTGTGTTAGCACCCGGCACCTATAGCGCTGAGACAGGCGAGACGTTTCCGCTTCAGCTAAAGCCCGGAACGACGATTAAAGGAGAGCCACGCGATCGCGGTCAAGCAGTGATCATCAAAGGCAGTGGAGGATTTTTGAGCCGCAGTTTTGCGCGTCAAAATGTGACGATCGTGGGCGCAAACCAAGCCGGGTTAACCGGGGTCACGGTGACTAATCCCCACAATCAGGGCTATGGGCTGTGGATAGAGTCAACTAGCCCCGTGGTGAGCGACAACACGTTTACGGCCAGCGGCCACGATGGAGTCTCAGTGGTGGGCAGCAGTGCGCCCATTCTTCGCAATAACTATTTTTACCAAAACGGGGCAAACGGCATCACCATCTATGGCACCTCTCGCCCAGAGCTAACCGAGAACATCTTTGAGAAGACGGGCTTTGGCATCAACATCACTCAAAATGCAGCCCCGCGCATTGCTGGCAATCGCATCACTCAAAACAAAGATGGCATTGTCGTTCAGGGCAGAGCACAGCCGATTTTTCGCAACAATGTGATCGATGGCAACGATCGCGATGGGCTGGTGGCGATCGCGGGGGCGCGTCCCAATTTGGGCACCGCCACTGACCCCGGCAACAACACGTTTTTAAACAATGGTCAGTTTGACATCAACAGCCGGGCCAGCAGCGAGACCATTCCCACTTTCGGCAATCAGATTGCCGCCGCTAAAACCAATGGCAAACTAGATTTGTCAGGAACGGCCTCAGTCGCCGAGATGCCCGTGGCAGTGCCGATTAACGTTGCCTCGTCGATCGGGGTTGGGCAGCAGATTCCCCGTGCTCAGTCGCCTAGGATCACGATCGCGGTGCCCCCGTCCACAACGTCTGCGCCAGAAGCCCAGCGATCACCGCTTTTCACCAGACCCGCAGCTACGAGTGCGGCTCGTCTGCCAGCGCTGAAAGCGATCTCGACCCGTTCTGCCTTGCCTGTGACAGCGCCGCCGTCTTGGAGGAATTATGCCGCCCCATCGACCGGAGCGATCGAGATCCCGGTGCCGCTGCCGGAGTCTGGCTCGGTTGCCTCGGCTCCTGTAGCAGCCTCCGCTAGATCAGCGATGCCTGTGGCTCCCACGATCGCCCTATCCAATGCTCAGGGAGTGCTGTTGGTGCCCGGTGGTGACGCTCCGATCGGCAATGTTGGTGATATGCCCACGGTTCCCGTTTGGCGAACGGCCACGAGAAATTCTGAAGGAAGTCCTCCTTCGCTGCCGAGCCGGGCGACTGCGTTGGGGTTGCGCTATCGCGTCGTCGTCGAAGCTCTGAGCGAGGGGGAGCAAGCCCAGGTCAGAGCGATCGTGCCCGGTGCGTTCACGGTTTCTCTCAAGGGGCGCACTCTGCTGCAAGCGGGGGCCTTTGGCGATCAGGCAAAAGCAAATGAGCTTCTGCAAACCCTGGCAAGCCGGGGGTTAAAAGCCTCGATCGAGCAGTAGGGGCAGAAACTAGGCCCGATCCCTGCCACTTCCCCTCTAAACCCTTAAAATCTAAGATGATTGCATGAGCCGCTAGAACAGGATCATTGATTCATGGATATCGTCGAGTTTTTTCAGCAGAGCGCGGGTAAGTGGTCTTCATTGCGGACTAGTCACAACTTGGCGGTTAAACACCAAGAAGGGGGCAGGTCAGATATTGTGATTGACGTGCTCGACAAGACAAACCCTGAAGTGATTAAACTCTGTGAGTGGTATAAAGCCGATCCCACTACGGCGCTGTGCGGGGTTCGGGTCACTTGGAACGGCACGATGGAAGGGGGTGAAGCCAAACCTTCAGGGTCTACGGTGTTGGTGCCCCTGAGCGATCCGGCTACGCCTAACGAGGGTCAAGTGCTGCGCGGAGGTGGCTCTGAGAAAACGCCCGTTTTAGGTCGCTATCTCATGAATGGCGAAGAACTGATTCTCACCCGTGAAGATGGGTCAATGTCTTCTAAAGAGCGGTTTTGGTTTGAAAGCCCAAATGTGCGGTTGCGTCACAGCATTCTCAAACGGTTTGGCGGCTTTAGCATGACTTCTTTTTGTTCTGAAGTGCGGATGGGCGTTGCTAAACCACCCGAAAAAGCGGCGGATCAAGCGACGAGTTCTTCTTGAGTCTTAATTTGGATGGGCAATCAATCGTTTGGTTCTGTGCAACGACGATGGCCAGAGCAATGCCATGCCCCTAGGTCGGTTTGATTGAATGTGGGAGGGTTGATCTTAGACAGGTTCTTCGCTGCCGCTTTCTGCAACGGCTTTTAGTTTGCTGTGAAAGTCTGACCCGTTGGGGCTGGGGGGCGTGAACTGGTGAATGGGGGGCTGTGACTCTTCAATCTCTACGATCGCTGCCATTAAACTCAACTCTGACGCTTCAACGGCTGCGGCAGGCTGCTTAGAAATGAGATCGGCGGCTGGCTCGATCGAGCCAGCGACTTCTGCTTCAAGATTTGCAGGGTCAGCAGAGGCAAGGGACAGGACTTCTTCTCGGTGAGATGGGTCTAGCGCGATCGCTAAAACTGACCCCGATCGCTGACTCAGATCTCTAGGAAACTTGTTGCACACCAACCGCTCAAACTCATAGTTAAAGTGATAGCAGGGCTGGCTGCGGCGCTTCCAGAGCAGCAAAATTTGGTCAACCGACACCGCTTTATAGCGTCCTTGATAGAGCGCTTCGATCACGGCTAATCGAATCCAACCCGCCGAAAAGTCTTTGAGCCAATGCTGGGTAAGCTGGCCAACCGTGCGATCGCCCAACTCAAAACTATAGTGAGTTAGCAGATCGGTGGCGTAGACGATCGCACTTTTTTCGGCTTCTTGAATACTTTTTGCCAGTTCCGTCATAAACGTGAGTCGCAGCCGCAGCTCCCTTGAGATGGGAATTCACAATCGGGTCTGCCTTGAGTTTAGATTAGTTTCACACAACACGAGCTATTCGCTACTGAGACGGACGAATCACGCCACCCTGCACCGGAATCACGCCGCTGCCGTTAAAGGCTTCGTCGCCGCCTGTCCAGTTAAAGTCGCTGATCCGCAAGCTGACTGAGCCAAGCTGCTGCACGGGGTTGTAGCGCAACCCTACGCTATAGGTGCGACGGCTATATTCTAAAAGATAGTCGGTGCTGATTTCTCGACCCGTCTGCACGTTATAAACCGTCTGGAAGCCGAGGCGAAACGGGCCGTAGATTTGCTGGGTGATGCCTGCGTAGAGAATCTGATCATCGGCAACCCGATCGAACAAAAAGGGCGAGAGACCCGATCGCACCACCTGGGTATAGGTGAGATTAAACGCGGTGTAGTCTAAAAATGGGCGAGAGAAATGACCAACCTGCCCAAACAGAGAAACACTGCCATTCAAATTATTTTGGCGATCGCCATTGCTATAAGATGTGCCTACTCCTGTTAAGCCGAGGGCAACCGATAGATAAGGAACCACCGGGTTAGGAGAATAGCGCAGCCCTTCAGTGGGGGTGGCTGGGGCTGGGGTGCCTTGCCAGAGCAAAAAGCCCCGACTCAAGGCTGCACTGGCTTGAAACCGCCCTAAACTAATGCGATTATTGCGACGGATCGGCTCTAGAAGGTCAGCCCGATCGGTGTCAGCATTCACATATTGATAGCCCACCTGATAGCTGAGATTAATGCCCGTGTCGCCCAGCGGAATGATCGGTGAAAAGAACAGCGCCCCGATGCTGCTTTGAATGTCTTGAAAGCCTAGGGAATTGTTGAACAAGCGATCGCGATAGCTCGCTTCTAAACTTAAAGTGTGGGTGCCGATTAGCTGCTGCGCTCTGAGGCTGGCCCGCAAATTGGTTTCAACTTTGCCCAAATCTAGACTCGTCAGCACTCCAACCGCACGAACTTGAGTTCTAGGGGTGATCTGCGCTAAAAAATTACTCTTTAGCCCAAAGTTATCTGGGTTAAAGGGGTTGCCGCCGTTAGAGATCGCCCGTTGAATCAGAAACTGCGGAGTGAGCGTAAACTGCACCGGGCCTTGAGGAATGACTGGAATTTCTCGCTCTAAAAACACGCCGCCGCGATCTTCGGTGTCGAGTCCAAAATTAACCAGCGCGGGCTGACGCTGACTGCGATCGAAGATGACTCGATTTCGCAATAGCGGCAGTGAAAATCGCTGATCAAACACCAATCGAGGGTGAGTTGCCACCAGTTCGTCCCGCAGGGGCGAGAGGCGAGTCAGTTCTGCCCGTTCTGCGCGCACTTCTAGCTCTGGTGGCGAAAACGGATCATTAGTGAGACGAATCTTTTTAGCGCGCCACCCTTCGGGATAAAACTCAATCTCGTCGGCTTCAAACCGCACTCGTCTGACATCTCCGCCAGGTCGGGGCACGACGGATGACCCCGCGACGTTGCGCCGTGACCCTAACGTAAAGTTGACCCCACCCGGACTAGACACCTGACTAGGCTGAACGGCGGTGTTGCGATCGCCCACCGATCGTCCGGGCACGGTGCCTGCGGTGATATCAGTCGGCAAACTGGGGTTAAAGTCAGTGGCGGTGTTGGGCAAAAACACATCGCCCGACGCTCGCTCAATGATCCCTTCTTCTTGAATCAGGTTATAGCGAAATCGCTGACCACGTAGGATTTGTTGCCCTCTGGTCAGCACTACATTGCCTTCAGCGACGGTGAGCCGATTGAGCAAATTGACCTGAACGCGATCGCCCGTCAGCAGCGCCCCTCGGAATTTGAGAGAGACATTTCCTTCGGCGGTAAAAATTTGTCGCCCTGCATCATAGTCTTGACGATCGGCTTTGAGTTCTAAAAACCCTTCTCTGCCGAGTTGATTGACTGGAATATTGGCAGGCGCAACGGGCTTAGGCGGTGCTGGAGAGGGAGCGATCGGTAGCTCAGGCTGCGGGATCTGGCTCGGCAGTTGAGGAATCGAAGGCTGACTAATCGGGGCTTGAGCCGAGGTTGACGAATCTGACGAAGATGAATCACCCAACTCGCTAAAGTCAGCCTCGCGCAGAGTTTTTGGAGCGCTTAAATCAGCAAGGGTGGCTGGCGAAACTTCGGGTGGGGCGGGTTTGACAGATTCTGTTAGGGTCGGTTGGGCTGACTCTAAAACCTGAGAAGAGGGCACCGTGGGCAGCGTCACCGGGCTAAACCGAGAAGGAGCACTGATAAAAGGGGGTGCAGGGGGCGGAACCGGGAAAGGCATACGCTAAAGCTACTCGATCGAAACGCCTGACAAATCCCGCGCCAGAATGAAAAAGAGGACAGTAATGGACTGCCCTCTGACCTTGCGGGAAAGGTTTGGAGGTTATTCCAAATCTCTCCGCTTAGGGTTCCGGGAGGGGTCACTGGATAGAAATCCAAAAATAAATAGCAGTGAAAAGAAGGTAACAACGATATAAACAACGATTTTGAGTGTCACCATGCTGATAACTCCAGAGTGATTAAAGGCGCGAAAAGTTCCGTTAGGGACGGCATCGTCTTTATATATTACCTAAAGAGGGGTTCAATTATTATGAAAAAGTGAAGGATGCCGCGTCAGGACTGGCGAGTCAGAAGATTCCAGAGGGCCGCCAACTGATTTTCTAGCCAAACCATGCCGCGATCGAGCCATTCTAAAAATCGGGTCAGCGGAGATTTGACATAGCCGATCGGGGTGGCTTGCGTGTCGATATAGTCTGATGCAGTTGGTCGAGTCGATGTCTGAAGCGTTGGACTTGGCTCGCGATCGCGGGAGATGGCAGACTGAACGTGATCCTCTGTCCGCGCTAACGGCCGCGAAGGGGTGGTTCGCACCAGTTCACGAGGGCTGGCTTTTATGGGAGCCAACGGTGATCGCGATCGCGGGCGAGCTTTAGACTGAGGGATGGAACGCTTGAGCCAATTTTGCAGCGATCTTCCGATCGTGACGTTTCTCTGAAAGGGCAGCGCAGGGGGTTTAGAGTCTTTTCGAGCCGACAAATGAGCTTTTTGAGCCGACAAATAAGCTAGGGGCACAAAGGTTTTCTCAATCTGCACGGCTGCGGATTTTCCGCTGAGGGACGATCGGGGGGTTGCGCCTCGAAGCGCCGCAACGGTGCCAAACACGTCTTCAGAAGTGAGCCACAGAGGATTGGCGGCTGATGCGATCTCGGCGATGCCTGAGTCTAGCTGCCTTTGAGGACGCTCTCCAAAAAAATAGCGGATGGCTGCCCAAACCAGAGATTCCATATCTACGATCGAGGGCAGTTGTTGGATCAGCTTTGCCAGATTAGAAGTGGTCGGAAGGTTGCCTGTGAGGACTGCTGGGCTAAACTCAGACAGCGTTAAATCAGCCGAAAACCAGTCTAGCGGGGCTGGCTCAACGGTCAGATCTGATTCTTGAAAGAGATTGGCCGCAACGGCGATCGGGCCACTCTGCACCCATGCCATCAGTTGCCTAAAAACTCGCACGGGCGGCAGCAGCGTCGGGCGGTCTTCGAGGGGCAACAAGCGCAGAGAACGGGTTGGGGCAATATAATGCCGCCGCCAATATCGCCAATAGTTGGCCATCTCCCAGATGATGCGCTGTTTGAGATGGGTTTGCTGCTCGATCGTCAGCACATCCATCACCTGATTTTCGATCGTGACTAAAACAAGTTTGCCCGTAGAGATCAGAGAGGCAATGCCTTGAATGGTGACAGCCGACCCAGCAACCGAGACAATGAGGGAGCGATCGCGGTCGAGTTTTGCCAGATGAGATGAAGTTGCGCCAGCCAGCAGCCAACTGTCTTGAATCGCCGTCAACACGCGCTGAATCGGAGTGTCAACGGTTAAATCAGCGATCGGAGACGGGTCTGATAGCTGCGGAATCACGTTGCTGAGACGGAGGCGGAGGAGCGATCGCTGCACGGTTCGTCCAATCTGTTGCCCAATCAGTCGAGTTGACTGAAACAAAACATAGATGGGGTAGAGCAAAATTTGCGTTCCCCAAAGGGTCGCGACTTTGAGATGACGCGCTGCCTTCTTGGTCTGGTCAGCTATTTTTTGAGCTTGATGCGAGACAACGTTAAAGAAGCGGCTTTGAAAGCGACCAGAAGAAGACATAGACTCAGAGGGGCGATTTGAACGGCTGCGTGGCGGTTTCAGACTTTGGGCTGCTGGCAGGTTGTCGCTGAAAGTCTGTCACTGTTTAGTCTATGCTGTTCGCACCTCTAATGCTATCAAGATGCTGAATTCGGCAAACTCTTTTGATCAGACTGCTGAAACTAATCGCCAACAGGTTTCACAGGTCATTGACCGATTGCGTCATCTCACCCAACTTGATGTGCAAACTGGCTGGCGATCGCACTCCGGTGATCTGCCCCAAAGCCCTGCATTAGAGTGGCCGTCACAGCCCCTTTGTCCCCTCAACAGCAAGGCGCATATTGCGTGGACAAAGGGAGGTAAGGTGGCATGGTTTTATCAACAATTTGTTTTAACAGAAAGTTTAAACGGCTATTCAACCAACGGTTTAACGCTGCGGTTAGCGTTGACGTGGTGGGCAGAATTGGCTGAGATTTATATCAATGGTCAAAAAGTTCAAGAAGGCGATTTATTTGACCATTCAGCCAGAATTATTCTCAGCCCATCTGTGAAGTTGGGTGACGTGATTACGGTAACCATTCGATTAATCAGTCCGGGGCATGATGATGGAGCGTTGGTACGATCGCGTCTCATCTACGAGTCAGGTTATGATGCGATCGATCCGGGTTTTGTAGCTGATGAATTAACCGTACTAAAAAGTTATTTAGAAGCATTCAAACCAGAAAAATTAGGGAGCCTTGCTGAAGCGATCCAGACAATTAATTGGGGATCAATCGGTCAACAGGCTCTGTTTGATCAGTCTTTGCAAAGACTTAGAGATCGGCTGATGGTTTTCAGTGCAAATCTCAAGCAACACACGATTTATCTAGTCGGTCATGCTCACTTAGATATGGCGTGGCTATGGACAGTTGATGAAACTTGGAAAGCGGCTGAACGAACGTTCAATTCGGTGCTTGCGCTGCAAAAAGACTTTCCTGAATTAACATTTTGTCACTCGACCCCTGCTCTTTATGAATGGGTAGAGAAAAACCGTCCTGAACTGTTTGCTCAAATTCAGCAGCATGTGCAGATCGGGCAATGGGAAGTCATTGGGGGACTGTGGATCGAACCGGAGCTAAATTTAATTAGTGGAGAATCGATCGCCCGTCAAATTCTCTATGGTCAACGCTATTGTCAAGAGAAATTTGGTGATATTAATCGAGTCGCCTGGTTGCCCGATAGTTTTGGGTTTTGTTGGCAATTGCCGCAACTGCTTAAACAAGGAGGCATTGATTATTTTGTGACTCAAAAGTTGCGCTGGAACGATACGACGGTGTTTCCTTATGAGGTTTTTGAGTGGCGATCGCCCGATGGCACTCAGATCTCTAGTGTGATGTCGGCTCCGATCGGGGAGGGCATCGATCCGATTAAAATGGCGGCTTACACTTGGGATTGGACGACTAAAACGGATCAGCTAAATCCGCTTTGGCTGCCGGGTGTGGGTGATCATGGGGGTGGCCCGACTCGCGATATGTTAGAGATTGCTCGACGCTGGCAGACCTCGCCATTTTTCCCAAATTTGGAATTTACGAGCACGATCGAATATTTTGATTCCTTGATCACTGACTCCCTTTCAATCTGGGAAGATGAACTTTATTTAGAATTCCATCGAGGGTGTTACACCACTCACGCTGATCAAAAACAACAAAATCGCAATGCTGAGAAAAACCTCTATCAAGCAGAACTATTTGCATCACTAGCCACAATGATAACTGGAACTTCTTATCCTCAAAAATCTCTAGAAACAGCGTGGAAAAAAGTTCTGTTTAATCAATTTCACGACATTCTTCCAGGTTCTTCAATCTACTCAGGTGTTTGTTGAAGCTAACCAAGACTGGCAGGAGAGCGATCGTATCTGTCTAGACATTATTCAAACGTCGTTAAAAGAAATTTCTCAACATATTTTATTGCCACCAAGATCTAGCTCGAATGCTCAAGCGATCGTAGTTTTTAATCCGTCAAACTGGGAGCGTTCTTTTAGCAAATCTGAGTCACTAATTGGATGGAAAATTGACGGCTTTCAAGAAGTGAACATTCCAGCGATCGGGTATCGAGCTTTTTGGATCATTCCTGACGATGAGGCGCGTGAAAAACTTACAGACTCCCTCGAATTAGAGAATCGATTTCTCAACGTTGTGATCGATCCTCAAACAGGCGATCTATCGAGCATTTTCGACAAAGTTAATCAGCGACACGTTTTAAGCGCACCTGGAAATCAACTTCAAGCCTTTCGCGATGCAGGTCAATATTGGGATGCTTGGAACATCGACCCGGAGTATGCAAAACAGCCTTTGCTGCCTGTTGAATGCTTAAACATTGAAGTTGATCTCTCAGCGCATCAAATCAGAGTAACTCGCAAAATTGGTGACTCTACGTTTATTCAAACTTACTTGCTTGAACAAGATTCATCGGTGCTAAAAATCAAAAACATAATCGATTGGCAAGACCGTCATGTGATCGTTAAAGCTGCATTTCCGCTCACCATCAACGCTGATTTTGCCACCTATGAAATGCCCTGTGGTGCCATTCAGCGAACCACTAAACCGATCGCAGAACGCAGCCCACGCCAGCAAGCTCAATGGGAAGTTCCGGCCCTTGGCTGGGCAGATCTCAGCAGCGCTGACTACGGCGTTAGCCTTTTGAGTGACTGCAAACATGGCTATGACTGTCAGCAAAATCAAATTCGGCTCACCTTGCTGCGGGGATCTGAGTTTCCTGACCCGGAAGCCGATCGGGGCCTTCACACTTTCACCTATGCCCTTTATCCTCACGCTCACGACTGGCGATCGGCGCAAACGGTGCGTCAGAGCGGTGAGCTAAATCAGCCGCTGCAAGTAGTAACCCTCGACCACGCAGATTTTCAAGGCTCACTGTCACCCGTCGGATCGTTTTTAGACTTGCGCTCAGAAAATCTCATTTTGACTGCTTTTAAGCAATCTGAAGATGACCCGGAGAAGTTTGTCCTGCGCTGCTATGAGTGTCACGGCGACTCCGCAAATCTCAACCTCAAGAGCGATCTGAATCTGAAAATTGACCACACGATCGACCTGTTAGAACGATTTCAGGAGAGCAGTTCTGACCCAAACGTGATCAAACCCTGGCAAATCAAAAGCTTCTCAATCTCCCAAAGAATCTGAGAAGCCATTGACGAAGATTCACGCAGATTGATTAGTCTTCATGATCCTCAAACGGGTCATCCAATTCCTTGGCGGGCGGGCCAAACGCTGTGTAGACCGCGTATCCAGTCAAGCCGACGATCGTCGCCAAGATAGAAATGTTAAGAGCTATTGCAGGTTCCATTTGAGTTTTTAAATGATGAGGTCGTTCCCCTATAATATTACGAAGTATTTACAACTTTTGTCGAGATTATCATAAGGTGGGCTATGGCACAGCGGACGCGGTTAGGTGATGTTTTAAGACCTTTGAACTCTGAATATGGTAAAGTCGTCCCCGGTTGGGGCACAACTCCCGTTATGGCAGTGTTCATGGCGCTGTTTTTGGTTTTCTTGCTGATCATTCTGCAAATCTACAACTCTTCCCTGATCTTGGATGGGTTCTCGGTCGATTGGAGAAGCTTGGGCAACTGATTTCAGCCGTTCAAACGTTAACTAGTGCATTTAATTTCCCGGTTCATCCGGGATTTTTTGTGGGGGCACGACATACGACTGCCCCTACTCTCTACAATAGTGAGAGCGTTGCGGGACAGGCGAATGAACTTTTTTGGCATCGGTTTACCAGAAATGGTTGTGATCATGGTGGTGGCTCTCCTAGTGTTTGGCCCCAAAAAGCTGCCAGAAATTGGGCGCAGCTTAGGAAAAGGAATTCGCAGCTTTCAAGATGCCTCCAAGGAGTTTGAAGCCGAATTTAAGCGAGAAGCAGAACAGATTGCAAAAACGCCCAGCCCGCCCATGGAAGCGACGCTAGAGCCATCTCAGCCAACCCTAGCTCCCGCCGATGATGAGATCGCTCAATCTGCCGAAGCCCTCGAAAAAGAAGCCTGAACTGGATCATGAGTGAAGCAACGCCGCCTAAATTAGTGATTCCTCAGTTAATTGTGGGGCTGGGCAACCCCGGCAGCAATTATGAGAAGACTCGTCACAATGTCGGGTTTATGGCGATCGAGAAGCTAGCCAAACTTTGGCAAATCTCTCTATCCGAAAATCGCAAGTTTCAAGGCATCGCTGGCGAGGGCACCTATGGGGGCAACAAAATCAGATTGCTCAAGCCGTTGACCTTTATGAACAATTCTGGGCAGTCGATTCGTGCGGTCGTCAATTGGTACAAGCTGGCTCCCGAATCAGTTCTCGTGGTCTACGACGATATGGATTTGCCTTTGGGCAAAATTCGGCTGCGATTATCGGGGTCAGCAGGCGGACAAAATGGCATGAAATCGGCGATCGCGCACCTCGGCACCCAAGATTTTCCTCGGTTGAGAATTGGCATTGGCAGCCCCAAAGCCGCTCCGGGAGACAAAGATGCCGTTTCTCATGTGTTGGGCAGCTTTTCTAGCGCCGAAGCAAAATTAATTCCAGAGGTGCTTGACTTGACGGTGGGAGCGATCGAACTCAGTCTTAAGCAAGGGGTTGAAAAGGCAATGAGTCTTTACAACAATCGTAGTGTCGAGCAACAAACCGCCTGATATTGTGTCAAAACGTCTTCCCGAAACGACTGCCCACGTTCGCATTACTCGCCAGTCCTGGCAGCAGGGCAGCATTGAAGGCGATGTAATCGCCAATCAATTTGAGTGGCATTTTCACTGGCAGTTTCGCCAAGGGGAACTGTGCGTTGAGCCGTCGCTAGGTCGGGCTTTGATCAAAGAGCCACTGGGACGGTTTTTAGAACAGCGAGACTATCAGCTAGAGCCAGGGGGAGATTATTCCTTCACGATTCGAGCAGAGCTTTAATCTCCTAGAATCTTCTAGCTGACTAATCGTTCTAAATACCGTTCGATTAGCAAGATAGCCACGATGTCATCGATCGCTCTCGGCGGCGTTCTCATGCCTTGGGGGATCAGGCGCGTCAACCCTTTGGGTGGATACATTTGCCAATAGCGATCGCGGGCCTCTAAGCTGCTGTGTCGTTCATCAACGGTGATCACCCGCAGCGGGTCAGCCAGGGATTTTTCTAGCGATTGCTTCCAAAATTTAGAGGCCGTTTGATCACCCATCACCAGCAGCGAGACGGGAAACTGCTGACGCAGGGTTTGAATGGTCGCGATCGTCGCCTCTGCGGTCACAACCTGGTGATAATATAACCGTCGATCGACCCCCATCACCGCCAATCCACACTTGTGACTCCCCGGATCAAATCCTAAAATCACTGGCTGATCACGAAAGGTGGCATCTGCAATCATCGATCTCATCTCCCGTGCGTTTGGCCCACCCTATCATTCTCACCCTTTAAGACGTTCTCAACACGACTTGGCCATTCTGCACCGCCACTAGCTCGATTTTGAGCGGCCCAACGGTGTAAGTGACCTCTGAGGCCACCACCCTAACTTCGACCGAAGACTGAAACTGCCCCAGCTTTTCGGCAAAGCTTGTCCAAGACTGCAACGCCTGCACCCCCTGCACCTGCACCGCATCTGACAGCACCCCAGCGCGCCGGGCCCGAAATCTAGAGGCATCGATCAATTGGCTGATGCTTTGATTTAGCTCGGTGCCAGAGAGTTTTGCAGGCTCGATCGACTTTGCGGCGATCACGTCTCCGGCTAGAAATAGCACCTGATTGCGGACTGCATCGGCAAAGATAGCGATCGGGGTTCTTTCACCCTTGACATAGTTGGCGGCGGCCAAAATTCGCACGACATAATCTTGACCATCGTCGATCTGCTCCGTTAGCTGTTTGACCTCAGGAGTTGTGATTTGCACAATTTGGTCAGTAGGCTTTGCCCCGATCGGCTGCACTCGCTGCAGCGCGACACGATTGGCTTCTCGCAAGAGTTGATCGACCGCTTGGCTGGCCAACTGAGGGTTAACAATTCTCACGACCGCAGAGGCTAACACCTGATTGCGCTCAACGCCAAGAACGCCTAGACGCACGAGTCGGGCTTCTTCATCCGATCGCTGCACTTCTTGGGCTAAAAAAGCTCGCTGCTCTTCAAGCTCTTTAAGTCGCTGTTCTCGTTGGGCAATCACCGTGTCGCGGTTGGCGATGTCAAGGTCACGCTGCTCGATTAACTGCGTGCGTTTGGCGATTTCTGCATCGCGTTGAGCGATTTGCGCTTGCACTTGGTTGCGCTCGGTGATCAAAACCTGGCGCTCTGATTGCAGTTGGGTGATCTCTGTGCGAAGGCGAGTAGCCTGTTGAGAGACGGTGCCTAGTTGCAGACGCACGCGATCGCGTTGCGCTTCGGCCAGTTGCAGTTGAGCATCGGTTCTGGCCTGTCGCTCGGTTGCCTGCTTTAAGTTTTGATTGATGCGACCTAGCTGAGTTTCAACTCTTGCCTGTTCTGACTTGGTTTTGCTCAGTTCGGTTTCAACCTGACCCTTTTGTTGGGTTGTGTTTTTTAATTCTTGAGTGGTTTTGTTAAGCGCTTCTCGAATGCCTGCGATTTTTTTTTGAAGCTGCCCCAGTTGCAAAATGCCGATTCTAAGCTGTTCACTAGTGGCCAGCAAGATGCCCAAGGTCGAAGCAGAAATCAGCGTTCCGGTAAGAATGGTGACTAAGACCGCCGTGCGGCGCGGACGCAGGTTAAATAAACTGAGACGGGCTTTGCCCACGCGGGTGCCAATGCGATCGCCAACCGTCGCGATCACGCCTCCTAAAATTAGCACCGCAAATATTAAGATGTACCCGGACATCGACTCTCCAAAACACCTGAGTTGTGAGAATTGGGCAATGCACAATCACCATCAACCTCAAACAGAAAGTCTGCTAGAAGTCTTGCGCCTACACGTCAAGATGGTTCTGGTCGAGACTCAGCCTATATTATCCCCTTTGCGCTGTTGCGTGAGGGAAATCTTGGAAACCAAGAACTAAACGCCAGACTAGAAAATAGCGCTAAAAATGGTTTCATAACCCGATCGCAAACGGTCAACTCACAGCGGTTAACTGATCACGGATAGCAGACATAGCTACTAATTCACGCCCAGGAATTCACGCCCAAGAATTCACACATAGGACAGATTTATTAGTCTCAGCGTCAAGGCTATGCTGTCCATACTAGTTAATACATAGCAATACCAACGTGATTGTCAACCCTGCAAAAGACGGGTGGGACGTGATTTACCATCGCGCCCATGCCTTACTCGCGGCTCAACTCGCCGGACAATGGCGCAAAAAAGACGCTCCGCCTCGCTTATATGAAACGATCGCGGCCATCTCTCACCACGACGACCTCGAAAAAGAGTGGGAAGCCAACAACCTGACTGACACAGGTGCCCCTATGGACTTCACCATGACTGAAGGCACCGACTATCAGCAGCTACGCAACCATCTAGAAGGGGCCCTCTATCGCGGGCGCTGGGTCGCCTTGATGAACTCAATGCACCAAAGCCGATTGGGTGAAAGCAACCGAGGCAACTCAAAAGAAGCAGATGCTTTTTTAGACGAACAATTAGAAAATCAGAAGCGCTGGCGCAAAGAACTCGGCATCTCTAAAGACGACACTCAGAGTGCCTATGACTTCATGCAGTGGTGCGATCGTCTCTCCCTCATTCTCTGTCAGCAGCAGATTCCTGACGATCAACGGGCGCTAGAAATCAGCAAAGGCCCTGACGGCAAGCGCTATGACATTCGCCAATTGAGTGACCAATCAGTCACCGTCGAGCCGTGGTGTTTTGAAAACCCTCACTTCATCGTCAATGTCGAAGTGTCGCATCTATCTCAAGCCAAATTTGACGATAACGCTAGTCTGACGGCGGCTCTCAAAAACGCGCCTCGCAGCCTTTTAGAGTGGAACTTTGCCAAGGGGAACGCGTGAATAGTGCCCAACTCCAGACTTTTTCTCAAGATCTGGATGGCTTTTTTAATCAACTCGTTGCCGACTTAGGAGAGTCATTGCAGTGCGATCGCTGTTTCCTTTATCTGCGTCACCCTCAAACCCAGTTGGGCAGAGTGCCTTTTTGCTGGGTTCGCAGTTCAGACACGCCCATCATCTACGATCAGCACTGGAAACCCGAACCCCCATCGCTAGCTAGCCAAGACCCGATGTTTGCCGCCGCGTTGCAAGCCGCTCCTTCGATCTTTGTTGAAGATGTTGAAACCGCCGACCCGCAGATCTTAAACCGACAGTTTGAACAAGAAAACTTTGGGCATCGCGCTCTGATTCACGGTCACTTGGTTCACAATGGTCAACTTTGGGGCGTTTTGCAGCCCTGCATTTTTGGACAGCCGAGAATCTGGACAGATAGAGAGCGGAGCACGATCGCGCTCATGATTGCTCAAATCACCCCTGCTGCGATCGCCTATATTCAAGCCTCTACCAAAAATATTCCGTAGGAATGAGAGAAATTAATCACAAGTTAAGGTTAAATGGACACGACATCCGCATAACTGCCTGCGCCTTTGCCTGACCTGCATGAACCATTCGTCTTTCTTAAAACCCGCTAGAGTCGATCGCATCTTAGTGGTAGACGACACCCCTGACAATTGCTTGCTCATTCAAGCAATTTTGCAAGACGAAGGCTATGACGTTGAGCTTTCTGAGAGTGGTAAAGATGCGTTAACCAAAATTGACCGATCGCCGCCCGACCTGATTTTGCTAGATGTGATGATGCCAGGCATGGATGGCTATGAGGTGACCCGGCGCATCCGTCAAAACACCGCGTTGCCGTTTATCCCAATCCTGTTGACCACTGCTTATGACCAGCCTAGTGTCGCCGTGGGCTTGGATCTGGGTGCAGACGATTTCATTCGCAAACCCGTTCACTTTGACGAGTTGCTGGCGCGAGTGCGAGCCTTGCTAAGACTTAAACACAGTGTTGATGAACGCGACCAAATTGCTCGGCAGCGAGAAGATTTTGTGTCTCGGCTAACCCACGACTTGCGAACGCCTCTAGTCGCCGCCGATCGGATGCTCAACCTGCTGATTCAAGGTGCCATGGGCGAGTTGTCAGACGATGTGCTCGAAATTATGGCCACCATGGTTCGCAGCAACCAAAACCTTTTGACAATGGTCAACATGCTGCTAGAGGTCTATCGCTATGAGGCCGGGCGCAAGTCGCTCGTTTTTTCACCCGTTAGCCTCGCAGATATGCTGAATGAAGTTATTGAAGAGCTGGCCTCGCTAGCGATCGATAAAGGGCTAGCGCTTGATTTTCACCCGGATCAGTCCGTTGATTTTAAGATCAAGGGCGATCGCATGGAGCTACATCGAGTTTTCACAAATTTGATTGGCAACGCCATTAAATTCACCGATGAAGGCTCGGTGAGCATTCAGATCGCTCAACTAGGTGACAACTCTGATAAGGCTCAAGTTGAAGTCAACATTCAAGATACGGGTTCGGGCATTCCCTTAGAAGAGCAATCGACGCTGTTTGAGAGCTTTTCTAGCGGCAAGCACAAGCGATCGGGCAGTGGGCTAGGGCTGCAACTGTCTCGTCGCATCGCAGAAGCCCACAACGGCACCGTCAGCGTGCAGTCAGAGGTGGGCAAAGGCAGTTGCTTCACAATCCGCTTACCTGTTGGTCAGACTAACGGCCCCAAAGACGGTTAAACCCGCGACCTAGAACTTTTGTAAGGGCGCGGCATTGCTGGGCCCTTTACTTGTGTAAGTCATTGAATCACTTCGACCGTTGTCAGGGGTCTCGCCCTCACCCCTCCCAAGCTGGGAGAGGGAAGAAACAGTCTGGTTTCCCTTCTCCAAACTTGGGAAAAGTGGCAAACGTCTCGGCAACGACAAATCAGAAGACTTTCACACATCCACAGTCTTTAGCGATCGCTGTAGCGTTCTTCTGCCCAAGGCTCTCCTCGGTGGTGATAGCCGTTGCGCTCCCAAAAGCCGAGTTCTTCATGGGAGAGAAACTCTAGCCCATTAATCCACTTAGCGCTCTTCCAGGCATAGATGTGAGGCACCACAGACCTCATCGGCCCGCCATGTTCTGCGGGCAGGGGTTCGCCAAAAAGGGTGTGAGCAAAAAAATTCTCTGCTCTCAAAAAGTCATCCATTGAGATATTAGTTGTGTAGCCGCCGTAGCAGTGTTCTAAAACATACTGAGCGGCTGGATCTACCTGAATATGCTGCATAAAATCGGTCACTTTTACCCCTGTCCACTGCACGTCGAGCTTTGACCAGGTGGTGACGCAGTGAAAATCGGCAGTGAAATCGCTCTGAGGCAGGCTCATAAAGTCTGACCAGCTAAAGGTTTTTTCTTGAGCCAAGCCCCAAACCTTAAACTGCCAGGTTGCCCGATCAATGTGGGGCGTGTCGCCATAGGTCAACACCGGAAACCCATTGGTCAGGTGTTGACCGGGAGGCACCCGATCGCCGTGTTCTGCTTCTGGTTTGCGAAAAAACTTCCCCAGCATTGATTTCTTCCTACAGAGTCTTTCTCTAACTGTGTAGCAAACTGTCTGCAACGATGTCTCTTCTCAAAGAGTGATAAATGATGAATCGACGATTTCGCGTTCATCATTTATCGCTCTATTCTTCCTCGGTTTCTTCATCGGTGGGGTAAACAAAGCCTTGAGCGCGCCCGGTCAAAATCGATTTGCCGATCGAGAGCGCTTTTTGAGCTTGCACTCTGGCTTTGGCTTTCCAGGTGGCTTTGCGCTTGTCGCGCTTAGATTTAGAGGTTTTCTTCTTAGGAACTGCCATGATTTTAGACCGTGGTCATTTTTAGTCAACTTTCCTATCCTACGCTATTTCTCAACGCCTGATGAAGCCTGATCAACAGGAAATTGACAGGAGTTTCTCAAAACCCTCTTGCTTTTTAGTACTGACGTACTGCTATAGTTAGAACAAACGTATTATAAAATCCATAACGACTTGAAAGCGACTCGCTTTTAGCGTCATCGCGATCCTTTGTCCTGTCCTCTTCTCACCCTCTAGCCCACAGGAGAAAGACTATGAAATACCGACGTTCTCGAAGACAGTCTGTGAAGTATTTGCTAGCAGCAGGCACCTTCGTTGCCCTAGCAGGGATGTTAATCAATCCGCGAGATCTGTTGGGGGCCAAAGCGCCTAACGACCTCTGTCAAACCGCAGTCAAGTCTGAAGTCACGCTCTCTAGAGAGCGGCTGACTCAACTGCTCACCATTGCAGAAGGCGATCGTAGAGATAACGTGCGATCGCTGCTCAAAACGCCTTATTGCACGTTGGCACCTTTAGAGGTGCATCCTGGGGTGAAGTCTGATCGAGAGGTCTATCCTCTAGCGTTTGACCCGCAGACTTGGCTGATTGTGCTCTATGAGGGCGATGAATATCGAGGCTATGCCTTTAGCTTCCGCAGGTCATAGCAGATTTGCCCTTAATCTTTTAATCTACCCAACTGTTAATCTACCCAACGATGAAAAAATTTCTCTTGGTTGCGGTTAGCTTCGTCGCCATGTTTTTTAGCGCCGCCAAGATCGCTCACGCCTCTCAATCTGGGCCGCTGAATTTTGATGTCACGATTAGCGCAAAGCGCAACCCCGCAGAAACCACCGCAGCTAGCCGTCTTCAAGTCGAGGCTCCCCCGGCTCACTCATCTCCCGAACTGAGTTTTAATCTTCTGAAGTCGTTGAATCCTCCTCTATCAGAGAGAGCAGCGACAGAAAAAATCGTGGCAGAACGTCCTCAATCTGCGGGGTCGGAGGTTTTGCCTGGGGTTGACAATGCCGATGCGATCTTTGAAGGGGGCAGCAACTCGATCGTGGCCAGAGTGGTCGGCCATGCCGAAGGCACCCGATCGCTGAATGGCAGCAAAACTCGCGCCTATTATGGGCACGTTGACCCCGGCAATGGGGTCTGGAATCTGGGCAGCTTTTCTTATCAACACTGTGACGCAACCTGCACCCCCGAAGAAGCCGACGATCGTCAACTGCGCCGCCTGCGTCGTCAGAGTCAGGTGCTCACCCAAAGAGCCGATAGCAACGGCATTCAAATGACTTTAGAAGAAAGACTCAACGGCATTGATTTAGCCAATCAAGCGCCTTTGGCGGCGTTGGATCAAGGGGGATATGTCGATTGGCTGAGAGCCGCTCACCAAAAAGGATTGACCGGATCAAGTGCGGTTTTGTGGGCGCGCACCTATTCGTTTCTCAACCCCAAAACTCAGACGTGGGACGCACCCGGATTGGGCAATCGCTATGACAGCATTACAGGTGATCAAGAGCGGCGAAGAGACGCGATCGCCAGTGCATTAGAACATCACAACCAGCAGCGATCGCAAATGGCAAAGTCAGACTTGATGCCCTCCACCGTGGCCCAGTTGAGGTGAGGTTAACGAGATGGGGAAGCCATCGTAATGCCCATCACGCCCCAAGTGGCGAAGAACTGCCGATATAATTCTTGACTGGCCTCAGTCAGATCGCCATCGGCAGCGATCGGGCCGCCTTCAATCAGGGTGCCGCGATCGCTCTGAAAACAAAGCCGCTGTTCTCCCGTTTCGCTGGTTTGAATGAAGAGTTGCCCGATCGCTAACGTTTGCCCAGACCCGCTCGAAATTGTAAATCGCATCGCGTGAGTAGTGTGAATGCCATCGTTTATTGTGACAGCGATCGGAGACAAGTTGTATGCTGATCGCAGTCTGATCTGCGGCTTCTGATGTCTAATCTTCCTCTGCTAACGACTGATGTGATTTGGGCGATTCTCAACGACACCCTAGACGATGACACCGTAAATCGTTTGGTTTGGCAGTGTTTGGGCTATCGCTATGACGGCACGACGTGGATCAGTGAAGACGTTGACCCAGCTTGGCGATCGGTGTATCCCGATCCGCCCGATTTTATTGAAAGTCGCCCGGCCGTGGTGAAACTGACGCGATCGATCCCGGTTGAGAATAAGCAACTCCTCAAAGAAAAGCTGGGATTTGGGGGCTATAAATTGGATGAATTAATTCCGCGCAAGACCCGACGAGCCACGATCGCTAACTGGCTATTGAGCTATCTGCAACTCAATGGCATTGGCCACTAGACTAGAGGCAAGCTTGATCATTGGTGAGCAACATGGTTCTCAGCACCCAACCTGACACTCCTATCTTTCCGCCTGATGAGTTATTGAGCGACGAGCCACCCTTGGAAACTACGCGACACCTTAGACAGCTAATTCTGTTGTTAACCTGCTTAGAACGGTTGTGGAGCGATCGCACTGACTTCTTTGCGGGTGGGAATCTGAGCATTTATTACAGCATTCGCCAACGCAAATCTGAAGACGTGAGAGGGCCTGATTTCTTTGTGGTGTTAGACACTGAGCGGCGCGATCGTAAAAGCTGGGTCGTGTGGGCTGAAGATGGCAAATATCCTAATTTCATTCTTGAAGTGCTCTCTGACAGCACGGCTCAGGTAGATCGCGGCTTAAAAAAACAACTGTATCAAGACATATTTCGGACTCCCGATTATTTTTGGTTCCACCCCTACACGTTAGAATTCACAGGCTTTAAGCTGAACTATCGTCACTATGAAATCATCGAACCCAACGATCGCGGCTGGCTCTGGAGTGATGAACTACAGCTATTTCTAGGGGTTCTCAATGAGCAGCTAAGATTTTTCACGCTAGAAGGAGCATTAGTTCCGACTCCTGAAGAAGCTGAAATTCAAGAGCGGCAACGAGCGGATCAAGCCGAAGCTCAAGCAGCAATCTTTTTGAGAAAGCTTCAAGAGTTGGGCATCGATCCGGCTGATTTATAACGTCTAAAAACCAGGGAGAATGAGCAATGGCGATCGAACGCAGACTGTCTCGCAGTATGTTTTTACCCGGTGAAGAAGTGGTGCTTCGTCAAGTCTGTTTTACGCCGGGGCGAGTCTTTCAACCCGGCAAATACATCACCGGAGATTTGCCCGATGTGGCGTTTGACATGGGTTTAGTTGATCGCCTGCCACCCGTGCGCGGCAAAAGTGCTGAGATTCAACCCGACGAGCCGCCCCAAGAATGATGACGAATGTTTACGCTTGGGTTGATCAATCCCTCGCGGCGATTCACAAGGCTGGCTGGCATCGGTCGGTGACCGCGATCGAGAGTCGCCCCGGTGCGATCGTGCAAATTGAAGGAAAACCGTTTCTCAACTTTGCCAGCAATGATTATTTAGGATTGGCAGGGGACGAACGATTAATTCAAGCAGCGATTGCTGCAACTCAACATTATGGAACGGGAAGCACAGGATCGCGATTAATCACAGGACATCGAGAACTGCATCGAGAGTTAGAAGGCGCGATCGCACGTCTCAAGAACACTGAAGATGCAATCATCTTTAGCTCTGGCTATCTGGCAAACTTGGGGACGATATCGGCGATCGTCGGCAAACGTGACCTGATTCTCTCTGATCAATTCAATCACTCTAGCTTGAGAACTGGCGCGATCGTCAGTGGTGCAACTACTCTAGAGTATGCCCACTGCGATGGGCAAGATTTGCGAACCAAACTGATGCAACAGCGCCCTCATTTTCAACGCTGTCTAATTCTCACTGACACGGTTTTTAGCATGGATGGCGATCTCTGTCCACTGCCCCAACTGCTCGATTTAGCAGATGAATTTAGCTGCATGGTGTTAGTCGATGAGGCCCACGCAACAGGAGTCATGGGCAAGATGGGGGCAGGCTGTGTAGAACACTTTGGATGCACAGGACGATTGCTGATTCAAATGGGAACGTTAAGTAAATCATTAGGCAGTTTGGGTGGCTATGTAGCAGGTTCGACAACGCTGATTGAATTTCTTCGCAATCGTGCTGCTAGCTGGATTTATACAACCGGGCTATCACCCGCAGACACGGCAGCCGCCATTGCAGCGATCGAGATTGTGCAACATGAGCCACAACGTAGAGAAAAACTCTGGCAAAACGTCGCATTATTCAAACAATTAATCCAACAGCACTCTTTAGAGCTTTTGCCGTCAGAGTCTGCGATCGTATGTCTGCAATTACCCAACATAGAAATCGCCCTGCAAGTTGGGCAAGCCCTTAAAGATGCGGGCATTTTTGCGCCTGCAATCCGTCCCCCAACGGTGCCAACGAGTCGCATTCGCATGACGATCATGGCAACCCACGATCGCCAACACATTGAGCAATTAGTCCGCTCATTAAGTTGCGTTGTTTGACACGATCGCTCCAGAAGACACTGAGGATTGGGTGATGAATGCCAAGATTCTCGCCCTCCTCGCAAACCGGACTCTTGCTCCCCCCTCCCAGTTTGGGAGAGGGGGGCGAGACACCTTGGCGATGGTCGAAGTGATTTAATTGACGATCCTACTTCAAGCCCAGACCCGCCTTGCCTGCGTAGATGGCTTGACTGCCTAACTCATCTTCGATTCGCAGCAGTTGGTTATATTTAGCAACCCGCTCACTGCGGCAGAGAGAACCCGTTTTGATCTGCCCCGCACGAGTGGCAACGGCTAGATCGGCGATCGTGGTGTCTTCAGTCTCACCCGATCGGTGGCTGATGATCGATCGAAAACTGTTGCGCGTTGCTAAATCGATCGCTTGCAGCGTTTCGGTTAGCGATCCAATCTGGTTGAGTTTGATCAAAATTGCGTTGGCCGCTTTTTGATCAATGCCTTTTTGCAGCCGGGTGATGTTCGTCACGAATAGATCATCGCCCACAAGCTGACAGCGATCGCCGATTTTTTGCGTCAGTGACTGCCAGCTTTCCCAGTCATCTTCGTGCAAACCGTCTTCGATCGACACGATCGGATATTGGCTGACTAGACTTCCCATGTAGTCAATAAACTCGGCTGGCGCATGGGCAGATCCATCGTAGGTATACTGTCCGTCTTTATAGAATTCGCTGGCGGCAATATCCAAGGCCAAGGCAACCTCAGTGCCAGGCTTATAGCCTGCTTTCTCGATCGCCACCATCAACAGATCCAGCGCGGCTTGATTCGATTCTAGGTTTGGCGCAAAGCCGCCTTCGTCACCGACCCCGGTCAACAAACCTTTGTCGTGCAAAACCTTGCTCAGAGAGGCAAACACTTCTGCACCCCAGCGCAGCGCTTCTTTAAAGCTAGAGGCCCCGACAGGCACAATCATAAATTCTTGAAAATCGACGTTGTTATCGGCGTGAGCACCGCCATTGATCACGTTCATCAACGGCACCGGGAGCAGATTTGCTAATGGGCCGCCGAGATAGCGATAGAGCGGCAGCCCCACCGACTCAGCCCCTGCTTTTGCGGTTGCTAGCGAGACGGCTAGAATCGCATTTGCCCCCAAATTAGACTTGTTGGGAGTGCCATCGATCGCGATCATGGTGCGATCGATTTCTTCTTGATCGACGGCGTGTAACCCAATTAATTCAGGTGCCAGGGTTTCTTTAACATTTTTGACCGCAGTGAGCACGCCCTTGCCGCCGTAGCGTTTTTCGTCACCGTCGCGCAACTCGTGCGCCTCAAAACTGCCAGTCGATGCCCCACTCGGCACTTGGGCGATCCCCATCACACCATTGACGAGATAGACTTCTGCCTCGATCGTCGGGCGACCTCGTGAATCGAGAATCTCACGAGCGTTTATAGACTCAATGGCGGTTTCAGAAGTGTCAATCATGCTCTATAGACCTCAGATAAAAGGGAGGAGGGATGAATGGCAGCATTTGCCCATCGCTTAGAATACGTCCTTACAGGACATTCTGGGAGGATATTTAGGGTGTCTCAAGATTATTGAGCGAGGTTTGCCAGAATAGTAGCGAACACTCGATAAAGAATGGAGAAACTTCGATGCGACTATTGCACACCATGCTAAGAGTCGGTGATTTAGATGAATCGCTGAAGTTTTATTGCGAGCTTCTGGGGATGACGCTGCTGCGAAAGAAAGACTATCCGGGCGGTGAGTTTACGCTGGCGTTCATTGGCTATGGCGATGAGTCTGACCATACTGTAATTGAGTTGACTTATAACTGGGGCAAAAATGACTACAGTTTGGGCGACGCTTATGGGCATATTGCGATCGGGGTCGATGATATTTACGCCACCTGCCAAGAGATCCGCGATCGCGGCGGCAAAATCACCCGCGAACCCGGCCCGATGAAGCACGGGTCAACGGTGATCGCCTTTGTTGAAGACCCCAATGGCTACAAAGTCGAGTTGATTCAGCAAAAGACGATCGCTGCTGCCCCCGAAAAATCTCCCTCTGCCGCCTCGGTTTAGAAACTCTAGAAAGGGAAGAAGGAGCGTCCCTTTCTCCCTTTTCTTTTTCCCGATCTCAACGAGCGTTTATACTCCTGATGGTGAGAATGGCGGGCGATTGTGATGCCCGATCGGGCCAACAGCCCTCTTTGAGGAGTGAGATCGGTGAAGAAGTCTAAATGGTTGGCGGTCAGTTTAGGGAGCCTTAGCATTTTGGCACCCCGGTCTGGGTGGGCAAATGAGACCAACTCACTATCTCCCCCTAGCGCTCTTCCGGTGATTTCTGGGGTGCGAGATTCCCAGAGGTTTGATGCTCAAGAGACGGCGGCGATCGCGCCTCCCCAATCTCTCAATGCGCCTGAGTGGAGTCAAGATCTCGATCTGTCGAGTCCTGAAGACTCGATGGCGCAAGTCACATCGGTTTCGCAGCTATCCGATCTCAAGCCGGGTGATTGGGCTTTTCAGGCGCTGCAATCTCTGGTTGAGCGCTATGGCGTGATTGTCGGCTATCCAGATGGCACCTTTCGCGGCAACCGATCGCTGACCCGCGATGAGTTTAGCGTGACTCTAAGTGCAGTGCTGGGCAAAGTCGAAGAGCAACTGCTGGCCGGAGACATCGGCGGCACGGCGCAACAAGATGTGTTGACAATTCGGCGGCTAAATGTAGCCTATGGTAATGCGCTGAGTGACCTACGATCGCGCCTCAACACCATCACGAGCCGCAGTCTTCAGTTAGACGATCGCCAATTTTCGACCACCACTAAGCTCAATGGGCAAACAATTTTTGCCGTCACAAACGGTTCTAGAGACAGGCTCAGTCTAGACTCGCGGACTCGACTGAATCTGATCACGAGCTTTAACGGCCGCGATCGCTTAGTCAGCCAGCTAGAAGCCGGAAACAACGGCAGAGACGCGATTTCGACGGCTCAAAATCAACGACAAAATCTGTTGGGCACGACGGGTGTTTTGGCCGATGGCGGTGGCTTAGATTATGTGGGCGTTCCGCCTGAGGTGCGGTTGAGAAAGCTCTACTACCTGTTTCAGCCGTCTTCAAATCTGGAAGTCGCCGTTGGGTCTAAGCTGCCCCCCAGTGATTTTGTCGATCGCAACACGTTTGCCAATCAAGCGGGTGATAATTTCACGTCTAGCTTTTTTGCCAACAATCCTTTAATCGTGCAAAACGAACTCGATCGCTTTGGGGGAGCCGGGGCTGCTGTGGCATGGACGGTTCGCGATCGCTTGATTTTGCGCGGATTTTATGCGGCTGCCGATGCCAACAATCCTGCTAAAACTCCTAACGGAGGCGGACTGTTTGGCGATCGCTACCAGGGCACCTTAGAGGTTGAATATAGCCTTCCTCAACAGCCGATCACCGTGCGATTGCAATATACTCACGCAGAAATTAACGGCAGCACGATTAACGCAGGCGGCATCAATGCAGAATGGACAATCAAACGGCCATTTGGGGTGTTTGGACGACTAGGAATCGGCAACTACACTGGCTTCAACACCGCGCTAGGAAGAGATTTAGACCTCAATCCTAAAAGCTGGGCCTTGGGGTTTGCGGTGCGAAATTTCTTGATCCCAGGGTCTAGAGCCGGGATCGCCCTCGGTCAACCGTTTGTTGAACATAAGCTCGGCAACGCGACCCAAACCAATCTAGAAGGCTATTTTGGGTTAGCGTTGAATGATCACTTCAACATCAGCCCCGGATTTCTGATCGTTTCTAACCCCAATAATCGAGCCAGCCCGATGATTTGGCAGTGGTTGATTCGGTTTGGGTTTGAGTTTTAGAAAGCTTGCCACTAACAGCAAACCGCCCATCACTAAAGGCTACAATGAGATTTAGAGAAGCCGATTTAGAAAGACCGACTGGAGAACATGCAACCCACTGACCCAAGCAAATTTACTGACAAAGCATGGGAGGCGATCGTCCAAGCGCAGGATGTGGTTCGGCGCTATAAACACCAAAATTTAGAAGTTGAGCACCTGCTCACCAGCGTCATTGAGCAAAAAGATGGGCTGGCTAATAAGATTCTTACTAAAGCCGGGGTCGATGTGCAGCAGTTGGGTCAGCAGGTCGATGACTATGCCAAGCGACAGCCCAAAGTCGGCAACACTGAGCAGCTTTATTTGGGTCGCTATTTAGACACGTTGCTCGATCGCTCGGAGCTAGCGCGCAACAATTGGCAAGATGACTTTATCTCGATCGAGCATTTTTTAATCGGGTTTGCCAACGATCCCCGCTTGGGAATGAAGCTGTTTCGCGGGTTTAATCTCGACACCGCCAAATTAGAAACGGCGATCAAAGAAGTGCGGGGCAGCCAAAAAGTCACCGACCAAAGTCCTGAATCCCGCTATTCTGCGCTCGAAAAATTTGGACAAGATCTGACCGAAAAGGCCAAAGCCGGAAAGATTGATCCCGTGATCGGGCGAGATGAAGAAATTCGGCGGGTGATTCAAGTGTTGTCTCGCCGGACGAAGAATAATCCGGTTCTCATCGGTGAACCGGGCGTGGGCAAAACGGCGATCGCTGAAGGCCTAGCCCAACGCATCGTCAACGGCGACGTGCCGGAATCTTTAAAAAATCGCGTCTTGATCTCGCTAGACATGGGTTCTTTAATCGCTGGCGCAAAATATCGCGGCGAATTTGAAGACCGTCTCCGCGCTGTGCTTAAAGAAGTGATCAACTCCGATGGGCAAGTCGTGCTTTTTATCGACGAGCTTCACACCGTGGTTGGAGCCGGAGCCACTCAAGGCAACATGGATGCAGGCAACCTGCTGAAGCCGATGCTGGCCCGGGGCGAACTGCGCTGCATTGGCGCAACCACGCTAGATGAATATCGTAAATATATCGAAAAAGATGCCGCGTTAGAACGGCGATTTCAGCAAGTTCTCGTTGAGCAGCCGTCGGTTGAGGACACCATCTCGATCTTGCGGGGGCTAAAAAATCGCTACGAAGTTCACCACGCGGTGAAAATTACCGATTCTGCCTTGGTTGCTGCGGCAACGCTGTCGAGCCGCTACATCGCCGATCGCTTCTTGCCCGACAAAGCGATCGATCTCGTAGACGAAGCCGCCGCCAAACTCAAGATGGAGATCACCTCAAAACCCGTCGAGTTAGAGACGACCGAGCGGCGCTTGAGACAGCTAGAAATGGAGAAGCTTTCTCTCGAAGGAGAAGGCAAAACAGCCACGACAGGGGCAGCGTTTCGGCCTTCAAAAGATCGGTTAGAGCGCATTCAGCAAGAGATCGAAGAGTTGGGGAAAAAGCAGCAAGGGCTGAGTTCTCAATGGGAAAATGAAAAGCAGATTCTAGAAGAAATTAACCACCTCAAAGAAGAAGAAGAACACCTCAAGGTACAAATCGATCAAGCCGAACGGGCCTATGATCTCAACACGGCCGCCAAGCTGAAATACGATCGCCTCAGCACGGTGCAGCGCAGTTTAGAAACCCAAGAAGCGCAACTGCTCGAAATGCAGACCAATGGCTCAACGCTGCTCAGAGAGCAAGTTTCTGAGGCTGATATTGCCGAGATTGTCGCCAAATGGACGGGCATTCCGGTGAATCGCTTGCTGGAGTCAGAGCGGCAAAAACTCTTGACGTTAGAACACCATTTGCATCAGCGAGTGATTGGGCAACAAGATGCGGTCGAGGCGGTGTCGGCGGCCATTCGTCGGGCCCGATCGGGCATGAAAGATCCCGGTCGCCCGATCGGGTCGTTCCTATTCATGGGGCCAACAGGAGTCGGAAAAACCGAGCTTGCCAAAGCATTAGCGCAATTTTTGTTTGATGCCGATGACGCAATGGTGCGGATGGATATGTCGGAATATATGGACAAAAGCTCGGTGATGCGGGTGATTGGGGCACCGCCGGGCTATGTCGGCTATGAAGAAGGCGGACAAATGGCGGAAGCGGTGCGGCGCAAACCCTACTCTGTCGTGTTGATGGATGAAGTCGAAAAAGCTCACCCCGATGTGTTTAACATTTTGCTGCAAGTGTTAGACGATGGGCGCATTACCGATTCTCAAGGCAGAACGATCGACTTCAGCAACACCGTGATTGTGATGACCAGCAATATTGGCAGCGAACACATTCTTGGATGTTGCGGGCGATGACTCTAAATATGATGAGATGCAGCGGCGAGTGATGATTGCTCTACAAAAACATTTTCGGCCGGAGTTTCTCAACCGGATTGATGACACGATTCTCTTCCATCCCCTCAGTCGGGCTGAGTTGGGCGAAATCGTCGTGCTGCAACTAAAGCGCATTCAAGGGATGTTGGCTGACAAAAAAATCCAGATCCAACTCAGCGACGCGGCTCGAAACTATATTGCTGATTTGGGCTATGACCCGGTGTATGGTGCTCGTCCGTTAAAGCGGGCGATTCAGCGAGAATTGCAGAACCCGATCGCCACCAAGCTGCTCGAAAACACTTTTGTCGATGGCGACACCATTCTGGTCGATTTGGTAGATGACAAACTGGCATTTGACAAAAAAGTTGTTGCTGTCCCGCAGGTGCCCACCGATTCATAACAAAAAATTAGCCCTGATGCCATATCAGAGCTAATGAGAAGAGAGTGTTCAATATTTATAGCCGTTGCGTTTTAGAGGTTGAGCAGGGTAGTCACCCAATAGACCAAGCTGTGGCCTGTGATTCCTTCTAGCGCTAACAGCGAGACAAACCCAATCATGGCTAAACGCCCGTTGAGCAGTTCTGCATCGGGTGTAAAACCCACTTTCGACTCTTCGACGATCATTGGCGGCTCGATCGCGAACATATTAATTTTGCCGTCGCTCTCAATGACACTGCCGTTTCTCATCGCGTTCCTTTGACAACTGAATTTTGTAACCTTATGTAAACAATGTAAAGGTTTAGTTACAAAATGTCAACATTTCTTAAGGATAGGTTTGGTCGCGCAGGTGGTTTTTGGTCTAGCGCAGCGTTGGTCTGGTGAGTGATTTTGGGAACTGAAGCCCGGAACCCTGACTGGAAGGGCGTTCCCGGACGGGCGATCGCTGTGAAGCGGTTCGTTGATTTCCTCTTAACGCAGACCTCTTTGTTGCAGAAGTTTAAGCAACACGTCAGGAAAGTCGGTAATCAAACCATTTACGCCGAGATCGATCAGTTGCTCCATCGTCTCTGCGTCGTTTACTGTCCACGGAATTACCGGAAAGCCCGCTTCCTGGATCTCTTGAATTGACTGGATGAAATCTTTTGACTGTGGCAGCAGGGTTTCAAAATTGGGCGAGTAGCGATCGATAAACTCTGCATTTTTGAGCAAGTCTGCCAGGTTGCCGCGATAGCGTCTAAAGTCCAGCCCGGCCAAAAATGGGGAAGCAATGCCTGCTTGAGACAGCAACGTGCCCGGTTTGCCGCGCTTTTGTCTGACCAGCGCAGCCGTTTGAATCTGAGAATCTATTTTCTTAACAGCCAGCAAAACGCGCCAATCAAACGACTGAATGGTGACGCGATCGAAGATCTGATAATCGCGCACCAAATCGACCACTCGCCGAGCAAAAATATCGGGGCTAAAAGTGTCTCGCGATCGTAGCGGGCTAACCTTGCACTCGATCGTGTATCGCACCTGAGAGGTTGGAAAATGCTGCATCTGATGCTCAAAGACTTGCGCCAGCGAGGGCATTTTTTCGCCGGGCAAAAGCTGCTGGTGCGGGAACTTCGCCCGATCGGGGTTGAGTGAGCCACAGTCAAAACGCTGCACCTCAGCAAAGGTCAGTTTGCGAATCAACAGCCGAGGATAGCGGCGCACAGGCTTGCCATTGGGATGCAGACAAAGCACGGGCGAAATCTCTGAATCGTGACTAACCACAAGCACTCCATCGGCGGTCATGCCCACATCAAGCTCTAGCGAATCGACTCCTAAGCTCAACGCTAAACTAAAGGCAGGCAAGGTGTTTTCGGGCAATAGCCCCCGTGCGCCTCGATGCCCGATCGCTTCAAACCCACGATCGGGTCTATCAGTTGGCTTAATCAGTTCACTGCGATCAACGAATGCTGGCTCGATCTGAATGACCATAGGACTCCTCCTCCATTGTGTTTTCAGACTACCCAATAAAGATGAACTCTATGTTAAGCCTTGGGTAGAATTGACCGATTCCCAGGGAAAGGTCTGGGTCTGAGTCTGCACTACAATCGGAAAAGAGCGCTCAACTGAAAGGTGAATGAATGTCTCACTTCACGACCGTTAAAGTTCAGATCAAAAATGGCGACAGGCTGCACCAAGTCTTGAGCGAGTTGGGCTATAAAGTCGAGTGCGATCGTCCAGTGCGCGGCTATCAAGGCAACACCACTCAAGCTGACTATGTGATTCGGCAGTCAACGGGCTATGATTTGGGGTTTCGGCGCAGTGGTGAAACTTACGAGTTGATTGCTGATTTTTGGGGCGCAAAGATTAACCAGCAGGACTTTCTGAATTCTATCAGCCAAAAATATGCTCACAAAACTCTAATGGAAACCGCTCAAGCACAGGGGTTTAACGTTGAAGAAGAGGACGTTTTGAGCGATGGAACGGTGCGGGTGGTTGTGGGTCGTTGGGTTTAGCGATCGCCCTCCATTAAGAATATTCTTTAAGGCGAGGCATTGTCCCTAGCAGAGTGAGTAGGGCGATCGCGGCGAGGGCGATCGTGGTTTTGGTTTCAAATCCCTCCAGATCTTGATTGCCCTGACCGATGGCAGCGTCAAAGGCTTTACTGTTCACATCATAGGTTTTTGAATTGGCTGTTTTAAATTGCTCAAAGGCCCAATCAGACTCACCGGGATTGTTGCCTGTGCAGAGCGCGATCGCCTCTCGATATTTTCCGCTTTGCTGAAGTTGGCGAATTTGTTGATCGATCTTTAGATAGTTAGAGAGCGCAGACAGGGTATCGATCACGGCCGTTCGTTCGCCCGGAAATGTGATGTTGCTTAACTCTTCTCCCAAAAACCCAGTTAACCCGACGAGTTTGGTTTGCTGTTGAGCGAGAAGCGTGATTTGCTCAAGCGTCTGACCGTTGGGAGGGGCGGCAATTTGGTTCATCTTGTTAAAGAAGGCTCGCTCGTGAGTGGCGGCATTTTTAGCATCTAGCAAATAGCGGCTCTCGTCAGCATTGGCCCCATAAGCAAGCGCACGAGCCTGACGCAGAGAGTGCATTGAGTCAAAGGCATCTACTTTAGCGACTTTGAGATGATGGGAAGCAGACAGCAATGACCCGATCGTGTGGGCTAAAAACACCAGCGCGATCGCCGTAGCTGACAGCAAAAAAGGATTCAGCGTGCGCCGAGTGCGGCGGCTGAGAAATAGCTGAAACAGGACTAAGAATCCGGTTAGCCCTAGGGTGATGATTGTGATCAAAAACAGCGATCGGGCAAAGGCAAATTTTTGCTCATCATAGGTGTGATCGAGAACTTTAACGTTTGCCTGGTCTAAGCGATCGGCAGCAGGCAAAAGAGTATTGTCCATAACTTCAGCCGCCGCCAAATAAGCGGTCAACATTCCAGTTTGGTCGCGGCGAATGTGTGCGTCTCGCGCCTGCTGAATCTTAGCCACATACTCCCCAATCCCAAGCTGCATGGTTTGGATCGGTTCTCGCTCTTCCTCATAGGTAAGGTTATTGGCTGCCATAACTAATCGTTCGGCAACCGATTTATAGCGCTCGTTATAGCCTTGAATAATGGCTCCATTTTGATCTTTCCCAATGGGGTCTAGAAATGAATTTTGGGTGTTGCTAGACGGCACTAAAAATTCACTAGCTGCGAAGGCATCCATTCCCGATAGCCCATCTTTTAAGCGTTGGGCTGTGATAATGCTAGGCGTTGTGTCTTTGCCCACCGTTTTGATCGCGTCACGCTGCTGTTGCACTCCTGAAATCGTAGTAATTAGTGATAGTAATCCTAGTCCCCAAGTGATTCCTACACCAATTCTAATTTTTTGAGGAGTCGTTAGTTTTTGAGTGGATCTGATTGCGGTTTTTTTGATAGCAGTCATGGTAGATCACAAATTATGCGGATTGAGTAATGGCTTGAATGATGATTTTTGTCCAATGCCCGATCGTGATCTCGTCCCCGTCTTTAAGGGTCACATCTGTCATGGGTTGGAGTTCAACTCCATTCAATTGAGTGCCGTTAGAGGAGCCGATATCGCGCAAGATCAGCGTGTTGTCTGACGAGCGATCGACAATCGCGTGGCGATGAGAAACAGCGTCATCCAAATCCACCGCAATATCGGGATAAACGGCTCTGGCTTGGCTGGTGCGACCGATTAAATGAGTTGGCTGATCGAGACGAATCGTGATCGGAGGCTGGTCTGCTGGCGGCCCTGGGCTATCGGGGTGACGTAGAGATGGGTCGATCGTGACCACTGCTTGCCAGCCACAAGGCGCTGATTCTGGCTGTTTCGTCGTGACCGTTTCAAGGGGTGCTATGACTTCGGGCACAGCAACGGGTGCAACAACGGGCACAGCAGGCGGGACGATCGGCAATTCTCCGTGAGCTTTGGTCAAGAAGTTATAGCCGCAAATTTCGCAAAAATTGCCGCCGTGTAGTTCGTGAGGAGCGCTGCAATCGGGACATAAGACAGCAGCGTGCTGAGGAATGGAAGGCACGATCGGGGCAGAACTGCTGACAATTTTCACACCGCATTCTGAGCAATAGTCTGACTCGCTAGATTGGTGACCTTTGGGGCAGAGATAGGTAGACATAGTAGCGGTTATGACTTGGGAATGCGGGTGGTTTTGGTTGATCGGGTTTCCAAGGCCATTTCGTCTTCTTTGGCGATCGCTTTTTTCAATCGCACGGTTCCGGTGGGCGCGTCCTCGATTTCTACCACCGTTCTGAGAAGTTTAGCGGTGGCTTCGTTGCCCGATTCGTGAGCGATTTTAACGGCTCGTCCGAGTTTGGCGGTGGCGACTTCAACGTTGCCTTGATTGCGGGCATCTAGCCCTTCTTGAATGGTTTGGGCGAGTTCGGCTTGCCCGGTGTAGTGAGCGACGCGGCGATCGATCTTAGTGGATTTTGCATCGTCATCCGTCCAAACTGCCAGGATGCGGGCTTCGGCGATTTTAGTCTCGGTGCCCGCGATCGTGCAGATCAAACTCGCTCGACCCGCCAGCATTTCGTCGCCCACATTCCCCGGATTGACCTCAATGCAGAAGTGATAATCTCGTGATTCGCGTTTGCCCCACGCTCCTGTGGGATAGTCAACCACTTGGGGTTTTAGAGATTTTGCCCGATCGGTGAGATCGACAATATCAGGGCTGACCTGCTTGCAAAACAGAATCTTGGCTCCTTGAGGTGTCCACAGCCGCATGGCCACATCGCTAATGTTTTTGCCCATCGCCTGCTGCAAGATCGCCTGAAAATCAGCTTCAATCAGCAGCGCATCGGCAATGATGTCAGTGGTGCCCAGAAGCTTGCTAGAAATGCGTTTGAGTTGAGCAACGCGCCAGTCGGTTCCGACTCCTCGACAGTCACATTGAAACACGCCCTCACAGGTTTTAAGCACCCGATCGAAGGCTTTTTCATCCGATTCATCATTTTGCCCGTCGGTCAGCAATAAGGCTTGACGAATGGCGGTCGGCATTTGCTGAAACTGTTTAAGCGCCGCATTCAGCCAGGTTGAAATCAGCGTTCCGCCACTGGCTTCGATCGAGCGAATATTGACGATCGCGCGCTGTTTATTTTCAGGCGTGGCTTGGGTTAATGGAGCGACTAATCGCGCACTGCTTGCCCCCGTGACAATGAAAAAATGGGCATCTTCGGGAAGCAGATTGACGACTTTGATCAGGGCATCTTTTGCCGATCGGATTTTTTGTCCGCCCATTGATCCTGACGTGTCGCAAATAATGCCAAACAGTCGATCGCCCGATACGCTACTTGAGATTTCTGTGTTCTCGCCAGCGTTCACAGTCATGATCGCGTGGACTTCTCTCGACCCTTGGGGCAAAAATTGATTTTGGAAGACTTCAGCCGTGAATTGAGTAGCCATAGATTTGTAAGGAATGGAGAATATGACAAAAAAGATAACGGTTGGATTAATCAGACGTTAACGAAGGATGAATGAATAGCGCAACGGTAATATTATCGCGTCCCCCCTGCGATCGGGCAAACTCAACCAACGATCGGGCGATCGTCACCGCATCTAGTTTCAAACTTTTTTGCACTAATCCCTGAATCTGTTGGGCTGCGGGTGCATAGTTCCACAGCCCGTCGCTACAGAGCAGCAGATAACCAGCGCCAGGAAGCGGAAACTGGACGATCGTAGGATCACCTGCATCTTGGGCATCGGCTCCTAGCCAGCGCGTGATTGCGTGGGCCTGCGGCGCGTGATTGGCCTCGACTGCGGTCATTTTGCCCGACGCGATCGCGTCATTAACCCAGGAGTGATCGTGAGTTAACTGTCGTGATCCAGTTTCCGAAATCCAGTAAGCCCGACTGTCGCCCAGCCACCCGATCGTGGCGATGCCCGCTTGCACTACTGCCGCGACCAAAGTGGTAGACGGCGGCTCGGCATCTGACTGACCTTCCACCAAGCGACAAACGTCTGAGAGGGCAGTCTTGACCGCCGACTGAAGGGCAACCTCTGGCGCGGCTCCGGTTTGCAGGGCTGATGCCAGCGCTAAACTTGCACTTTTAGAAGCCGCTTGAGACGCAAGTTCGGGGTGATGAGAACTGGATACCCCATCGCAAACGACCAGAATTTCAGCAGTCCCAAGGGTTTGCAATGCCAGAAAATCTTCGTTTTGATGATGTCTGAGGCCCCGATCGCTGACTCCAGCCAAATTGGGGTTGAGAATGATTTCCACACGATCGCCCGTCTTGGCTTCTCGCCGAAACCCACACTGATTGCAAAAGCCTTCTGCGTCGATCGTGTCCGGCGGCGCACCGCATTTCTCACAGCCTATCCCAGATTTCTCGATTAAAGCCGTGCCGCATTCTTCACAAAACTGGTCGTCTTGCAAAACGGCGGCATCACAGGTTGGACATTGAATAGTTGGCATGACGCTTAAAATAAACTCCTCGGTCTGACCTGATTGGCTTCATCGACCAGCTTGATTTTTTCGTCCCCTGTTGCGAGATGGGCGAGAGCACGTAAGGCTTTTTCGAGTCCTTTTCTGATTTTGGACTCCTCTAGCGGTTGACCGAGAATCGCGATCGAGGCAGTCGGCGAAACGGCTTTGGTGGTCACTAAATGCAGGGCGGTTTCGAGCACTTGTTGGGTCAGCCGATGCCGCTCAACGCCGTCTAAGGTCAATGCCTCGATCGCCGTCGAAGCCGCCTTTAGCTCAGAAGCACCGGGCGCGCTGCGATCGCGATTGATCAACGTGCGGGCCACCTCAACCCGCGATCGGGTGAACAAACTCGACGATGGCGGCACCCGTTCTAAAGCGGCAACGGCTCCTGGACGATCGCCCGTGGCGCACAGACAGCGCGCTAGCCCAAAGGCCGCCGAGACATAACCGGGATCGGTGCGAGACACCAAATCATACATCTTGATCGCTAAAGGATAATTTTTGGCTTGCTCGGCTGATAGGGCTAACGCCAGTTTTGGCGCTAACTCTCCGGGCAAGTCAAAATAAACCTGATCAAAGGCTGCCTGAGCGTCTTTAAATTTGCCTTGGGCCATCAGCGATCGTCCGCGATACCACAAGACTCGCCAATCCCACGGGTCTTTGGCTTCAACCTCGGCTAAATAGGTTTCAGCTTGAGCAGAGTTGACTCCGATCAGGCTATTGGCCAATCGCAAAACCGCTTCAGTTGACTTAGGAAACTGTTTAACCGCTTGGGATAAATTCTCAATGCGATGGGTGCTGTCTGCGATCGCGCTAGCATTCATCACAGCGTTAAATCCGGGATCGGCGGAATTTAACAACGGGATGGGTAACTGATCATAATCGGCTTTAATTGGTGCAGAGTCGCTGCTGTTAATCAGCGCTAACCGATCGCCGCTAAATAAATTGCTAGACGTGGGGCGAGGGATGTTAGTCTCTAACGCCACCATTTCTCGCAGCACCCCCAATAGCTGATCGGCCATCTCATCAGCCGTCTGCAAGCGATCGTCAGGATTATCCGCCGTCGCCTTGATCAAAAATCGATAGAGTGACTCGTGTTGAGCAAAAATCGGGTCTTCGTTGGCATTGGGCAACGTGAAGAGATGCTCTTTGCTAAAGCCCTTGATGTTGGTGATTAACACCGCCAGCGTCCGCGCAACCGTGAACAGATCGGATGGAATTGTGGGGCCGTCTCCAGCTTCGGGGGCACTGTAGCCTACTGTGCCGTAAATATCCCCATTGGGATCATCAATGCGGCGCACTCCGCCCAAGTCAATCAGCTTGACATCATCGCCTTCTAGCATCACGTTGTCAGGCTTAAAGTCACAATAGACCAACCCCAACTGATGCAGATAAGCAAAGGCACTGAGAATGCGGTGAATATAGGCGATCGCTTCGGTGACGGGCAGCAAGCCTCGCTGTTTGCGAAGGTCTTTGAGAGTTTGCCCGCCGACATACTCCATGATGATGAAGCCTTCGGTGCCGTGGTTGACAAAGTTATAGATGCCCACAATGTTGGGGTGTTTGACCGCCGCGAGAAACTGACGCTCGGCCACCGCAACGGCAGCGCTAGCGGCATCTTCGGTGTTGAGCAACCCTTTGAGCACCACATAGCGCGACAGAGTTTTGTCAATGCCGAGATAAATCCAGCCTAGACCGCCGTAAGCGATCGCGCCTTTGACTTCATATTGACCCGCCACCACATCGCCCGGTTTTAGGGTGGCGACAAAGGAATATTTCTGTCCGCATTTGCTGCAAAAGCCTTTTTCTCGCTTGAGAGCATTGTTGCAGTTGCCGCAAAAGCGTTTGTTTTCGGGCACTTTTGCTTCAATCAAAATCGCCTTTTCTGGCTCGATTGAAGGCAAGTCGGGCACCGAAATTAAGCCTGCGCCTAACTGTCTGCGAGTGCTGCGGGCTGAGGTCGATTGAGTGCGCCGCGACCCTTTAGAAGCCCGATTGGTCAAGGGCGAAGACCCCGTTCCGGTCGTAGGGACGCTTCTTCCGGTGACTCTGGCGCTGAACTGAGCGCTAGAAGTCGCGATCGCCGCGAGTCCGCAAACGTCGCAATACCCATCGTCAAGGGTTCCTGTGCAAGGGGTTCGAGTGCAGGGAGCGCCGTTCATTCAACCACTCCTGTGAGTAGACTGCTAATGACTATTGAGACGTTTTTCATAGTGGGCAACTAATGCGATCGCGGCATCTAGGGGCGTAGGACGGGTGTAGAGAAGCTGTTTAGCTTGGGCGGCAAGTTCAACCAGGGTGGCATCTTCAGCAAATCCTCTCGCGAGAGCTTTGGCTTTGAGGGCATCGAGTCGGCCGCGTAACTCACGGCGAGTTTCGAGGGGTTTGAGATTAGCTGAGTATGCCCGTTTTTCGGAGGCGATAGACGCTTGGGCTTGGGTGATCCAATTGTCTAGGCCAATCAAAACGGGGCTGACTAGCCCCTCGGCTGATTTGGCTGCGAGGCGAGTCAGCCATTGACCGAGGGCAGAAAGATGCTCTGGAGCGATCGGAGCTTGTAGCAAAGAGTGATCCACAACTTTTTCTTGACTTTCCGCAAAGGCGGCTAGATTTTTTTGATGCAGTGTTTCTAATTGAGTCAATAGCGTTTGAGCGATCGCCAGTCTCTCTCGCACTTGCGCCTGTTGCTGAACTCCTTTTTGAACGGCATTTCTAGCTCGTGTGATCAAAGGCTGAAGGGTTTGCTCAAATTCTATTCTCACCCCTAACGGATCTTGCTGAATGCGATCGTGCAAAGTGGCGATCGCTTGATGCACTTGCCCCAATTCTGTTAGAGAACCCTGATCGATTAAATTTGCCGATTGCTGAAGCGATCGGATCTCAGCCTCAGCCGCCACCAGCATAGACTCTAGTGCCAGCCATGCCGCATCAACGGCCAACACCACATCTCTCGCGGCTTGAAATCGCTGCATCATCACCGACAGCAGTTGAGCAGGCGCGATCGTCGCTGTGGTTTCTGCGGCCGTGAGCAAATCTCGGTTGGCGAGGGGCGTTTGTACCACAGGCAGCCGAATCGAAGCGCCCGTCAGCAGCGTTTCAATATCTTGCAGCGCTTTTTCTGACCCCAAAAACCGAGACATTTGCTTGCGAAGCTGAGTCGCCTGCTCGATCGGCTGAGTCAGCAAATCAAACTGCTGAAATAGCTCGTTAATCGCCTCTAAAGCTGGCGTGACCTGGGTGGCGGTGACTCCGATTAACTGGGTTTTTGCGACTCCGGGCGCGCCTGCCAACTGTTGATAAGTGGGCAAATCTTGAAGGTCAATCAGGTTTTGACTGACCAAATTGAGTTTGTGCTTCCAGTCGGTGAGAAGTTGATCAAGGCGCTCGATCGTGATCATAGTTCGTTTGCCAATAGCCCGTGATGCTTAGAGAAACCGCAATCGAACAAAGTTTGCAAAACTAATAACGGTCGTCAAAATTTGCTGCAAATTAGGGGCTTTTGCGAGTCGCTGTCGCAGTTGCTGCATCTGTCTCACATCGTCGGCGGTGCAGGTGATGGTGTTTTTGAGAATCGCTAACTTTGCTTTAGAAAAATCATTCATCGCTTGATCTAGCTGATCTTTAAGCTGCACCTGATCGTCAAATTCCGCCTCCATGTAGCGCACGTTGAGGTCATTCATCAAATTGGCGACTTGTTGCAAAAACAGGTGATTAGAGTCAGACATAGAGCGGTGAGGTGAGGTTATCGATTGCGGCTATTAGCAGGTGGAAGCGACAGGGGCAATCTGACCTGTAGCTGAGTGCGACTAGCAGCGGCAGTGTTGACCCGATCGAGCAGCGTTTTGGTCACGTCACTCCACAGGGGGTCAGACTGAATTTGAGCCACCAGATTAGTCGCTTTAACTCTGACCGTATTGTAATCGCGACCCGTAAAAGCAGCCGCTGTTGTCAAAATTCTCGGAATCAGGGTGTTGAGTTGACTCACATCTAGCTCGTCGTAGTGATTGGCGACTTCGACCAATTCTTTGCCCATCGTTGCGGCTTTAGTGCATTGAGAAACGGTGGTTTCGAGGAGCTTTTGTTCTTCTTGTTTGGTCTGCTGCCATTCATTCATCAGTTCTCCGGCTTGGTTTTCAAGATCTGATTTGCGTTGGTTCATCTGCTGTAGGGTTTCGGTTCCATCGAAATTTCCTGACTCTTTAGCTTTGAGGCGAGTCAGCAGGGTTTGATAATCTTGCCGAAGTTTTTTGAGTTTGACGATCGTGCGCGACCGATATTGACCCAGCATCGGCGGATTTTTGTTAATCGCGTCGGCCAGCAGCGCCATTTGCACCGTTAGCCTGCGGGCATATTCAGCCGACTGCTGGGCTTCGCTTTGGCTGATTAAGGTGCCGCTATTTAGCTTGTCAAAAATCGAGGCAAACCCTTCATATTGGCTCCGCAGATCGATGATGAAATCATCCCACTCGGCAACTTTGGGCGGCTGAAACGGGTCGATCGCTAGGTCGATTACGGTGCTGTTGAGGTCAACTTTAGAGTTGAGCAACCGCGAGATAAACCCCTGACGAATCTCAGACTGCGATCGTGGCGGTGCTTCTAATTCTCGTTGTCGCATTTGGTCGATCGCGTCGATCGCAGCCAAAGATTCTGTTTTAAACTGCACGGCTGCCCCTTGCAGCGCCCGCGCTTTCTCAATGCTGCATCCACCCAGGCTGAGACTGGCGATTAAGACAATCCAGATCAGATTAGATTTTTTAGACGAAAACGGTAGCTCGGTCACTCTTCCTTTATTCTCCGGTGATGTGCACCACTAATTCGCGGTGATGGTTGCGCTGTCGATGCTCCCAAATATAGATGCCCTGCCAAGTGCCGAGCAGCAAACGGCCTTGAGCGATCGGGATCTGCTCTGACGTGTGGGTGAGCACGGTGCGAATGTGGGCGGGCATATCGTCATCACCTTCAGCGCTGTGAATATAGGTTTCCCATTCGGGGACGAGTTTAGAGAAAAAGTTCTCTAAGTCTTTCAACACATCGGGGTCAGCGTTTTCCTGAATGATCAGACTGGCGGAGGTGTGGCGCAAAAATAAGTGACAGATGCCCGTTTTGATGCCGGATTCGGTAACGATCGCTTGAATCTTTTGGCTAATTCTCAGCAGCGCTTTGCCAGAAGTGGGAATGGTCAGAATTTTTTGATGTTGAGCCATGAAAATTATAGGGTTTGAATTGTGTTTTGAATGAGTAAGTTTAAAGCGAACTGATTTGTTGAGCAAACCAATTTGCAGCGCTGATGTTAGTGTTTTGAATTAACCGATCGAGCGTCTGCTCTAACAATGTAATAGGCAATCCTGCTAACGCTACAGACTCGACACACTGAAGATATTTGCCGTTTTCCTGCAACCGAAAGGCAATCACTCGCTTACCCAACACGTCAATCACCCAATATTCAGGAATGCCCAACGCGGCGTAGAGTTGCTTCTTTTCATCCAAATCGCTAGCAAGGGTGGTGTCTGCAATCTCGCCGACCAAATCAGGCACACGCCACTGAGTCAAATCAATGCGTCGAGGTTCCCCTTCACTCCACTGCGGTATGCGATCGCCCCCATACAAAACCAGATCAGGAACGCAGGCTTTCTGCTGAGGTTTTTCTAGTAAACAGCGCCCTAATGATTCTGCAATTTGCTCTGGTTTAGCCGCAAACCAGAAGGCCAGGATCATCACAAAAAGATCACAAACTTTAGAATGATTAATGCCCTCGCCGCCCATATCGTCTGCTAAAAGATAGCCGTCATTAAACCATAACCTGACCCGATCGGGCGCTGAGTCTCTAACGGTCAAATACTCGTCCCAAGTGGCAGGCTGCCAGGTAAGAACTTTAGAATCATGGGCTACGTTGGCTGTGACAGAGAGGGAAGCCGTCATTTTGCAGACCGAATGAGGTACTTCGATTTTAACGGTTTGGCATCAAATACTCGATCGCAGCTTGAGCGATCGTGTTATTGCCATCTTTAGAAAGCGACTCAGACAAACGAGGCGCAGTCAACGGTTGCTGTAAAAACTCCCAGTTTCCCTGAAAGAACTCCGCAGGCGAAAGAATTTGGTGATAAGCATAGTCTTGAATGCCTTCGAGCAAAACGGGAGCCTCGGCAAAGCCTTCGCGAGTCAGGGAGACGATCGGTAAGTCAAGCCGACACGCTTCTGAAAACGTGCTGTATCCCGGCTTTGAGATCAGGCGACCGCACAGTTGCATAAAGTCTACGGGGCGATAGAAGCGATCGTCAACGCGCAGCAGATTGGGCAACTCTGGCGCACTCTGATCAAAGCAAATAAACCGCCAGTCAGGATATTTTTGCATCGTTTCGTAGGGGATGCGATCGAGTCCCAATCCGCCAAAGGTCATCAGCGCAATGTTTTCTTTTGGAGTCTCAGCGAGATTAAATTTCGCCTTCAGTTCTGCCAAGTCAAAGCGCGGATTCACTCCCGTTAACCCGGTATCTACGATCGTGGGAAACGCCGCCATCGGCTCGTGAAACGGCAACCGAAACAAGCGATCGCAGTGCGTGAAACACTCGCTAATCCAGTCTGCCATTTCAATAAATTCGCCGCCCCAAGCGCGGTAGATGAAATCCCAGCCAAAGTTGCCCATCATCCAACCCGGAACGCCCGCAGCTTTAGCGATCGCAGCCGCTAACGGCGGAATGTCTGCCAGAATTAATCCGACGCGATTTTGTTTAATGAAATTGACCTCAGAGGCAATCAGCGATCGTTGATTAGCTTTGATCGCTCGCAATTTCTCTAGCGTTGCAGGTTTATCCATTGTTAAACTATCAGACTGCACCACGCCCACATCAAGCCCACGCGGACGGTGAATAAAATCACCCGGAATGTAAGCTTCTAGCAGCGATCGGGGCGCAGTCGTCGCCAAAATTAATAGAATTTCGGGACACAGTTCTTGAATTTTGGCAGCCACCGAAGCGGCACGAGTCGCGTGTCCAAATCCGTGATTGGTGATGGCGATATAGAGAATGGGTTGAGGCATGGGAAAGGGTAAAGGATTACGTCAAAGCTTGAATTATTGTACAGAGACATTGTAAGAGGCTTACCTCAATTCTCTTCAAAACTCTCGAATCGTTTCTACTAATCGATTGATCTCTGATTCGGTAGTGAAATAATGAACACAAGCGCGAACGCAATCGGGATCAAGAATGGTACGCACAAAGATACCTTTGCTTTCTAACAATTGAACGAGTGAATTATGGTTGCTGTTATCTAACTGAAATGAGACTAACCCCGCTTCGGGAGCGATCGTTCGTAAACAGTTCACCCCCGGTAATGTGTTCAAGGCTTGCCACAAATAGGCGCTACGATCGCATACTTGCTGATAGCGATCGGCGATCGTGCCATAGGTTGAGTGAAGCCCGATCGCCTCTCTCAATCCTGCATAAAGGGGCACGGCTGACGTTGCAATCTCATAGCGTCGCCCATCGGGTTGCCATCCGATCGGGGTGCCTGACGAATTCGTGGTGATGCTGCGCCAGCCAATAAAGGTCGGAGACAAACTTTCTCGCGCTTCTGGACGCACATAAAGACCGCCCACTCCTGCCGGTCCACACCACCACTTATGCCCTGTAAAAGCGTAAAAATCGGCTCCCAAGTCGGTAAGATTCAGGGGCAACACGCCCACTGATTGAGCGGCATCGACGAGAATTCTCACGGGATTTTGACTGGGGTAGGTTTGGCAGGCGGCCACGATCGCCGCTAGCGGCAAAACCTGTCCCGTGTTCCAAAGAATGTGGCTGAGAGCAACGAGCCGAGTCTGAGGACGCAAATGCTCAACAATCACCGCCACCGGGTCGCCCTCATTTAGAGTCGCCTTGAGCGGACACATCGAGACTTCAATATTGAATCGCCGCTGAATCTCTTGCGCCGCCGCCACAATTCCAGGATGTTCGCAATCGGTTAGCAGGAGGTGATCTCCGGCTTGCCAGTCAATGCCCCAAAGAGCAATATTGCAGCCGACCGAGACATCCTCAGTCAGAGTCATCGTCTCGATGGGGATGTTTAACTCTGCGGCGATCGCGCCTCTCGTTTGTTTCGCTTCTTCCCCCATCCAAGCATTGACCGCACTCGAAAACGGTCCCATTTTTTGCAATAATTCCTGAGCTTGATTAATGGCGTTGAGCGCCGATCGTGCCATTGGGCCTTGCCCACCATAGTTAAAATAAGCGGCATTTTCTAGAGAAGGAAACTGCTGCCGATACTGCGTTAATGAAACATTCTCCGTAGAAATACTGGCCATCGTTTATCCTGCTCTAAAGTGAGTGATTCGTGCGATCTATCCGAGAGAAGTCAAAACCACAAATCTCTCTTGACAGATGGCAAATAATGGTCATGCAGTTGACCCAATTTCTTGCTAGCGTATAGCTATGTTGCTGACTGCCGACCTTCTGCTTAATTATCAACGGTGTAGCCGTCGAGCGTTTCTCGATTTATATGGAGATCTCAATCAACGAGATGCTCCTAATGACTATTTGCTGAAATTAATTCAAGACAGCATCGCCAATCATCAGCAGATTTTGACGGGCGAAACCTACCAAAAACCTAGCTATCGATCGGGCGATTGGGCCACCGGAGCCGCCGCAACATTAGAACTGATGCGCCAAGGAGTGGAGCAGATCTACCAGCCTGTCTTAGTGTCTGAGCAAGATGGCGTGATGCTAGTCAGCGTTCCTGATCTGTTGACCAAACAGCCCGGAGAGTCGGTGTTTGGCGACTGGATGTATGTGCCAACTGAGATCAAGTTGAGCAAACGCCCCAAGCAAGAATATCAAATCATTGTTGCTTACCACGTCAAGGTGTTAGCCGCCGTGCAAGAGGCTTGGTGTGAGACGGCGTGGCTGCTGCTGCGCGGCAAAGGCTATTATGAAGTCGATTTGTGGGAGGCGATCCCCCTCATGGAGGCGATTTTAGGCGAGTGTCTCGCCACCTTAAAGCATGACCGCGAGCCAGAGGTGTTTATCTCGCGCAGTCGCTGTAGTCTATGTCATTGGTATGGGCAGTGCTATGCGATCGCTAAAGCCGAACAGCATCTTTCCTTACTTCCCGGTGTCACGCCTAGCCGCTATCTGCAACTCCAAACGCTGAATCTGACCACGTTAGAGTCGCTGGCTGCTCTCTCGCCCAATAAGCTAGAACCCTTACCAGGCTTTGGCGGTGAGGCGGCTCGGAAGCTGGTGCGTCAGGCTCAATCTACGATTCAAAATCGCGCTTTGTTAGGGGAAAGTTACATTCCGTTGCCCGATGCAGAGGTGCTCAACGGACACAAACCCATCCATCATCGCCCAGAGTTTTTCCTTCCGACTGCGCCGATCGAGCTTTATTTTGACATCGAAGCCGAGCCATCGTTAAATCTGATTTATTTACATGGAGTGCTGGTCGTCGATCGCCAGAAACAAACCGAGGTTTTCCATCCGCTATTAGCTGATAAACCTGAAGACGAGTCAAAAATCTGGCAAGAATTTCTTGACCTTGTGTGGGCGTATCCAGATGCGCCCATTTTTCATTTTTGCCTCTTTGAAGTGCAAACCGTCGGACAACTTGCCGAATTGTATGGCACTCCCAAAGAACGGATTACGCCTCTGTTAGCGCGTTTTGTAGATTTACATGAGCGAGTCACAAAATCGGTAACGCTGCCTGTCGAAAGCTATGCGCTCAAGCACATTGCCCGCTGGTTAGGGTTTGATTGGCGAGACTCTAGCGCCAACGGTGCCCAATCGATCTATTGGTATGCTCAGTGGTTGGCGACGGGCGATCGGGCATTTTTAGACTCGATCGTGATTTATAACGAAGACGATTGCCGCGCAACTTATCACATCAAAGAGTGGCTGACGGGCTTTTTTGAGAGTCAAAATACTGGTTAGATTGGGGCGATCGCATAGAAATTGAGTCTCTAACATCAGCCTAAATCGATGATTTGGGATCTTAGACGGAAACTTTTCGTCTAAATAATTGTTAGACCGCTAAATCTGCTGTCAGGGCGCAGTCAAAAGGTTATCGGTGGATGCAAACTCTAAAGTGAGTACGTATCACTGTTCAATGTGCGATCGCGAGGTTATCGGTAAAGTGCATCTGAGCTTTTCTCCGACTTTTTCCTGACCTTATCCGACTGACAAGGCAGGTGTATGGAGATTAGATTGGGTTCAATTCAAGTCGCCTGGTAAGTAGGTGGGTTGAATTAAACGTAAGATAGATTAGCGGAGCGTAAACGTTGCTGTTCATATGTTTGACGCTTTACAAAGAATCCACCGCATCCTACAAATAATTGTGCCTTCCTACTTATTCAATAATGAAATTTCTCAACGAAGTACCCTTCCTCAAAGCTGGTGTCATTCTCCTTGTGATGCCTGCATCTCAGACATTTGCGATTGAGCCTAACCAAGTGTATCTAGCTCAAGCTCAAGCTTGGCAATGTAGGGCTGATTGGACTGCTGGTAATTCTACTTATAGCGGAGTAAGTTCAACAGAGAGCGAGGCTAGACGAGACTTAGATGGAAAAATTATTAGAGATATTAATAACAATGGTCAGAATACTGTCAGCAACAAGATCTGTTTTCCAATAAGGTTTTCAGGTCAAGATCCAAATTCAGGCTCAAACTCAAATTCATGTGCAAACTCAGGTTTTAATTCATGCACAAGAGCTTCAGTAGACCGTATCTATCGAGATGTTTTAGGAAGAGGTTCAGATCCAGGAGGATTGGATAGCTAGAGCTTTGCTGTTGACAGTCATAAACTTTCTCTAAACGAAGCTCGATATCGAATTGCTTTCGACACTGAGTCTACAAACAACGTTACAGCTATCTACCGAGAAGTGTTGGGAAGAAATCCAGATGCTGGGGGATTAGATAGCTGGAGAGGTGGTCTAGCTAATGGATTATCATTACAAGAAGTCAGAAGTCGAATTGCTCTTGACACCGAGTCTAGAAATAATATTCAGAGGCTTTACTCCTCAATTTTCAGGAAAGAAGTTTCCTCCGAGGAAGTTCATTCGTATGCACTGCGTTTAGCAGGGGAAGGATGGACACTCGACCGAGTTAACCAAGATATGGTAAACCGAAGTCAAGGCAGATAAAACAGCAATTCTTTTGCTGTAATTTAGGCTGAGTTAGTAGTGCGATTGCTGATCTTGTAGGTTGGGTGGAGCATCGCGAAACCCAACACAAGCTCTGAAGCCAACGATCTATAACTCCAAGCTAAGATGGATAGGTCAAGTTGCAACGAGATCAACCCTATGGCAGTTCGCCAACGACGTTACAGCAAAGAAGAGTTAGCTCGGCGCGGGCAAGAACTCTATGAGTCTGGCATTCGGCAGCAAGTTGAGGCGGGAAATGACGGCAAGATTGTGGCGATCGACATCGAAACCGGAGATTTTGAGGTTGATGAAACTGTTATGGCTGCAACCGATCGGCTATTTGAACGCCATCCTGCTGCTCAACCTTGGGGGGTTCGGATTGGACATCGCGCCGTTTATCATTTTGGATCGCGGAGTCTGAAAAAGAATCCATGATTTATGGAGTCGTGAATTTGCGTCGTGAAGCAACACTTCCCCTTGTGGTTGGTAACTCATCTAGACAACGGCAAGTCATCGATACTGTGATTGACACTGGGTTTGATGGCTTTCTATCTTTGCCGTCCGAAACTATCGTTCGCTTTGGGTTGCCTTGGACAATTTCCAACACAGCGACCTTAGCTGATGGCAGCGAAACTCTGTTTGATTTTTACACCGGAACTGTGATCTGGGATGGGCAGTACCGCACGATCGATATTGCGGAATCAGAGACAGAACCTCTGCTAGGAATGGCGATGCTCTACGGGTATCGATTACAGGTTGATACTGTTGAAGGCGGTATCGTTAAAATTGAAGCCTTGTGATCCCAATTTAGGAGCGATCGGTGTGGCACGGTCTAATCGGGTAACCAGGGGATTTTCTCCCCCAGTCCCCACGGCACCCCGCGTGCGGCTCCGCACGGGGCGCGTCCCCAGAAAAGTTTTAGACAAGCCAGTTCAATAGAACTGAATATCCAGGGCTGGTTGTGCAGTTAAGCGCCGACAAAATAGCTCCCCCGTTCGGGTTCATCGCCCAGTCGAGCTTTGCAACTCCTCCCTGCTTTCTAAGGTTCAGCCCTTCACCCTGTCTCACCCATTACGGTGAGTGTTTGGCTACTATGACCTCTGCTGACTTCTGCTCAATCATGAGTCCTGTTGCCATGACTCACGCTGCCTGAATGTCCTTAGGGTTCCGTGGCTCCCTAGCCGTTTCCCGCTAGACCTCAATCAGACTCCCGTAGACCCTCAGACCGCCCTTTGAGCTTCTCCCCAGATAAGAACGTGAACTGTCTCTGCACAACTGATTTACTGTGTTCCCTGAACCAAAAGGCTTCATGATGTTGTGCTCACTTGCCACAGGAATCTCGCCTTCTATGACGTTTCTGTCTCAGCTCGCAGATTTGCCGCTGGCTTCCTTCAGACCCTTCCTCGCGGAAACGCCCTTACCTTAAGCTAGTCGTTGTCGTCACTCGGATCTTTTGGGATCATTTGGACGTTGGTTCTCCGACAGGGGACTTTCACCCCATTAGTTCACACCCATGCTGGGCGTAGCAACCCGGTTGGAGCGGACTTGGCGATGAGATCTGGTGACTCAGGGCAGAGGACACTAGCTGCGGTCAGCTTTGCCGTTGTTGATTCGCGCAGCTTGGTCGCGTGTCCGGTGTTTAATAAAATTGAATAAAGATGTTGAACAACGCCGAAGAGGAGATTTAGCTATGTCACAGAACTCAACTACAACTTCCGCAAGACGATGAAGGCTTGGTGCCATGTTTATGCGACGGCATCCGGCAAAAATCAGGATTTTCTACGGCAGTTGGGCGCAGATGTAGCGATTGACTCACGGATCAGCTCCGAGAGTTGGCGGGCCAGATGGATCTGGTATTCGATCTTGTCCGAGGAGAGTTCTTGGGCTCCTTGAAACCCGACGGTATTCGTTCTGGCCGGGGCTGGCTCTCGCGCATTCACCCGCGCAACGCGCTTGCTCGCCTTGGCGCAATCAACCCAGCGATGACTTGGAGCGCACAGCGAGAATGCTGGACGATCGCAGTTGCACGGCAGTCGTATCTCAGGGCGCTCGGATTAGAACTTTGGTGCGGCGCAAGCTCATTTGGATCACGGTGGTTCTCAAGGCAAGCTGCTGGTAACGGTTTCCCAGGAAGCATGAGGAACGCCATTAGCTTTCGGCTCGGCTGCAAGTTTTGGTCTTTGGGCGATACACGGCTCGTCGATGAAGCAGAGCGCCTGCCATTGCTGCTTGGCTTCGACGCTAGTGGACGTGTGGAAGAGGTGGGCGCAGGACGGGCGAGAGATCTTGGTGAGGAGGCAGCGGACACCCAACAGGCCGCCGCTCAACTTTGCGTTTCGTTAGGCAGATCCAAACCTTAGTTGTTTAAGAGGCAATATGAAGATCGGCAACGCTACAGTGATCAGCTTTATCAACCTCAAAGGTGGCGTAGGAAAGACAACATCTGCAGTAAATGTGGCAGCTACTTTGGCAAAAAGAGAAATCAAGTTTGGATCGGGATCGAAGCCAGCATCAGTGTTGCTTATTGATTTAGATCCTCAGAGTAATGCCTCACTTACTCTATTGAACAAAGAGCAATATGCAGAAATAGATAAAACAAAACTCTGTACCAGCTTTTTGAAAATGAGATCTCACGAGACGATGATAGTGAAACTTTTGACCTCGGTGACATTAGGGTGACACCGATCAAGGGACTCAATCTTGATTTACTGCCGTCCAGCCTAAAGCTTATCGATATTCAAGATAAGCTTGTTGGGTATCACCGGTACTACCTTAGTGCGACAGATATCCTTTTCAATGCTTTGCACAAGTTAAAAAATCCCGAAGGTAAGGCTTATACGCATATTATTTTTGATTGTCCTCCAAGCCTTGGGCTGATCACTCTAAACGCTCTCTCCCTCAGCACTTACTTTATTGTGCCAACTCTTCTGGATGCATATTCTCATTGGGGATTGGATAAAATTGTCGAATGCGTAAAGCGCTTGAAGAGGTGCAAAGCTTCTTGTGAAGTTGAATTACTTGGGGTTCTTTACTCGAAGGTTGATACAAGAGCAACGATTGAAAACAACAAATGGGATCTTGAATTCCAAAAATGGGGACAGAGTTTAACGAATGGTTGTCAAAAAATATTCGCAAAGGAAAAGAATCAATAATATTTAAGAGCCGTATTAAGAGTTCAGATATCATACGTAAAGCGGAAGCCGACAACCGTCCCTTGATCGAATATCACCCTTCTGATAGTTCTTTGAGAGATCAACAAAAGATCATCAAATAGAATGGAAAAACCTTGTCACAGAAATACTAGAACGTATTGAAAATAAGAAGTAAAACCATATATTAATATCCTGGATTGCTCCCCTTTTCGGCTCTCGGTCAAACTAATGACACAGAGGCAACGCTGCGGCAAGTAGCTAAACTTTTAGCACATGGTACATTTTAACTAATTAACCTCACTCTGTTTCTTCTTTAAGCTCCGCATAGCTTGCCCTTAATCTACTTCAACTAAAGTTCTAAGGGGTGAATTAAATTCTGTATTAATACGGAATTTAGCTTAGTGAAAAGCTTCTAATTCAGACACTTGACTCACTCACCTGACTCACGGGTCTCTAGAAGAGCGTCATCTGTTTGAAAAACTTGCTCTAAGAATTTATGCTAAACCGCCTTCAAATAGCTGTAAAGCATATCTAGAGGGCTTTACGCGCCTGTCGCTTGTTGACAAGTCCAGATCAGCAGCGATGAGTCCTAGTTTCCACGTCTGGTTTCCATCCTCCAACCTGAGTTTTATGACGACTAATCCTTTAAACGCCACCTCTAGTCTTGATATCAGCCTACCGACCCTATCCAGTAGCTCCACCCTTCAAGCCCCGATCGACCAGCAACTCGCAAAAGTTTCCAGTTCTGGGAACGGTAAGCACGTTCTGTTGATCTCCATCGACGGGCTGCGGGAAGCTGATTTAACCGATGCTAAACTCCAGGGAAACCTGACCAATATTCTCAGCCTGGCTGCTGGCGGTGTCGCCTATTCTAATGCTTACACCAGTGTGCCTTCAGACTCTTTCCCCGGTGAGCTTAACTACCTCACAGGTGCTGGCCCGGCTACCACAGGCGTTTATTATGATGACTCTTACTCCCGCACTCTAAAAGCGCCGGGCGCAACCAGCGCCACACCCTTTGGCACTGAAGTTGCCTACGCTGAAAACATCGACAAAGATCCCACCTTGCTGAACGGTGGCGGCGGCATTGACCCCAACCAATTGCCTCTAGATGCGGCGGGTAATCCTGTCTATCCCCACAGTTTCCTGCAAGTCAACACCATTTTTAACGTCGCCCACGATGCCGGGTTATCGACTGCCTTTTCTGACAAGCATCCTTCTTATGAGATCGCGAACGGGCCCAGCGGCAATGGGGTCGATGACCTTTACACTCCAGAAATTAATGCTGCGGTGGCGATCGAGAACGGCAAACTGGTTGACAAGTCCACGGCTCAAGATCCGAGCAAGCTGACCTTTACGACCACTACTAATAGCGTCACGCTGACAGAAGCCTATGACGACCTGAAAGTTAGAGCGATCGTCAATGAGATCTACGGGCTAAATTCTCTAGGGACTGAGGTGAAGGGCACCCCCTCGATCTTTGGTCTGAACTTTCAAGCGGTAAGCGTCGGCGAAAAGCTGCCCATCGGCGGAATCGCTCTAGATGGCACCCCATCGGCTGCCTTTAAAGATGCTTTGAGCCATACCGATGCCAGCATTGGTCAGATCGTCTCAGCTTTGAAGACAGCCGGATTATACGATTCTACTGAAATTGTTTTGACGGCAAAGCATGGTCAAAATCCCCGTCTAGGTGCCGCAACCCTGCTGAAGGATGACCTCTACACCAACGTCCTAGACAAGGCTGGCATCAAAGTCGCTCAGGCGACCCAAGATGACATCACCTTGCTCTGGTTATCTGACCAGTCGCAGACCGCCGCCGCCGCCAAAGCTCTGACTGATCTCAAAGCCGCCAATCCCAACTCTGGGATCGATACGGTTTTGTTTGGCAGCAGCTTGCAGCAGGCAGGATTTGGCAACCCCGCTCAGGATGCTACGACTCCCGATTTAATTGTGAAACTGAAGCCTGGCTTTGTGCTGGTAGGCGATCCAACCAAGCCCAAAAAGCAGGCTGAACACGGGGGCTTCTCGGAAGACGACACCCATGTGGCGCTAATTGTCGGCGGTGGCGCGATCGCGGCTGAGTTACGCGGCAGTGTTCAATCGTCTAGGGTGAGCACCAAACAGATTGCGGTCACGGCATTAGAGACGCTGGGGCTAGATGCCAGCAAGTTGCAGGGTGCCGTTCAAGAAAAGACCCAAGCACTGCCTGGTTTGGTGGCCCAACAAGAAGACGGGAGCGGCGGCAACAAAACCTTTGCGGTGTCTCGCGGCAAGACCGTGACGATCGCCAACTTTGGCGGCGTGGGTCAGGGGGCTGCGCCTTCTCAATCTGGGCTGGCAAACGCTGACACGATTAAGTTTGTGGGCGATGGCTTGACTGCTCGCAACATGATTTTGACCCCGATCGGGCAAGATCTGGTGATTACCTTCGCTGGCATCGCCGATACCAAAGTGGTGCTCAAGAACTTCAAGCTGGAAGATCTAGACAACCTCAGCAAGTCTACTGGGGCAACGGCTGACTTACGGAACATCATTTTTGATGGACAAACCCAGGGCACAGACAGCTTTGATGTCTTCAACAATGATGCGCCTCGCAACACTCTATTTAATCGCAGCACAGTCACTTATCTAGATGCCATTAGCCAAGTGGTGTATGGCTTTGACGGGTCTGATGATGTCATCAACGCGTCGGTGGGTGATCACATTGTTTACGCGGGCAATGGCAATGATATTCTGCGCGGGGGCATTGGCAAGAATACGTTCTATGCTGGCGCAGGCAATGACATCCTGAATGGAGGCTCTGGTGTCACCACGATGGTGAGCGGTAGCGGCAAGGATACCTTTGAGTTGAAAGCAACGGATGGACTGGACATCATTCGAGGCTTAGACTTTGCCAAGGGCGATCGCATCAATTTGGCTGACGGTCTCACCTTTGGGCAACTCACGTTTGTTCAGGGAACAGGCGCAAACGCTGACGATACTCTGGTTCGGCTCAATTCAGGCAAGCTACTGGCGATCGTAGAAGGCATTGCGGCGACCCAGCTATCTACAGCACTGTTGTTTGCTCCGGGCGACCTGATTGTCTCACGCAGCGTCTATCAGGGCACAGCATCCACCATCACTGTAGGGCAACCTCTACCGGGCGGCGGTGCCGCGATCGCGGATGGTTCCTATCCAACTGTGTTCAACAACGCTAAAGCAGATGCCAGCTTTGGCATCACGTCGCCCATTTTCTTGGATCAAATCACGACAACAGGACTCAAGATCGGAACAGTGGCGATCGATCCGACCCTGATCACCACTAGTTTCCCGTCAAAGTCAGAACTGGCGCTGAATCTCACACCTGACGGCACAGGGCTGACTTTCATTGCCTATGCAACGGGAGTCAATCAACTTGACGTGTCAAACTCCAACACGCCGGGAATTATTGAACCCGGCAACCCAGTGACGGCGGCTCCCACGTACCGAGCGATCGCGCAACTCAACGCCGATGGCTCCCTCGATATCACCACGAGCAATATCTACCCCGGCAACAATGGTCGGGCGGTAATCCTCGCTCCAAATGGCTTGTACTATACCGCAGGCAACGCAGGGAACGGAGACGGATCAGCGGCGGTTGCCGATGCAGCAGGAGTGCAGATTGTGATTCCGGGAGAAGATGCGACCGCGCTCACTCCGGGAACAACAAAAGTGGGCAACTTCAACATCACTCAATATGGTTACGCGGCAGACAAGACTGCCAAAGACAACAACTTCCGGGGTGAGACAATTTTCAACAACACTCTCTTTGTGTCGAAGGGCAGCGGCGGCAACGGCATCAACACGGTCTATCAGGTCGGCAATGCTGGCACTCTCCCAGACCTCACCAACGCCGCCACTGCACCGATTACGATCCTGCCCGGTTTTTCCACGGTTCTCGCTAAGGGCGCTGCCAACACCATCACCCATCCCTTTGGCATTTGGTTTGCCAACGCCACCACGCTTTATGTTGCCGATGAGGGCGACGGGGTGAAGGCAGATGCTGCCACCAGCACCTCTGCGGGTCTCCAGAAGTGGAGTCTAGTAAACGGCACTTGGGTCGAAGACTATGTTCTGCAAAATGGCTTGGATCTTGGGATCTCCTACAGCGTGCCCGGTTTAGATGCTGCCTTTAATCCTGCAACAGATGGTCTGCGAAACCTGACGGGCAAGGTCAATGGCGATGGCACGGTATCTCTGTTTGCGGTGACTTCAACCATTAGCGCCAGTACCGATCAGGGAGCAGATCCCAACAAACTGGTGGCGATCGTCGATGTGCTCTCCAATACCACAGCAGCGCAAGCCGCAGGTGAAAAGTTCAGCGTCATCGACCAAGCTAAATACGGCGAAGTCTTACGAGGTGTGTCTTTTGCTCCGCAAGCGGCAACTGTCTAAGGGGCGACCAGTCCTTTTAGGATAAAAAGAATCAGTCTATTTCGGACTGTTAGGGTGCCAAATAGACTGATTCGAGAATTTAAACAGTTTGTCCTCAAAGGACTCGAACAATCAGGTGAAGGAGATCTGAAACTGCATTCACCATTCCAACAATCAACTAACTTCTCTCAGCCGATCGCCCACGCTAAGGTTTAGTAGCCTGATTCGCTAGATCCGTCTGCCAAGAACTGCTAAATCCTGTTCTCCTTTGTCAAACTGGGCCACTCTGGGCAAATAGCCCCACTGCTCAAACTCAAGCTGCTGGAATAGCTTCAGGCTAGGGTGATTATCGGCAAAGATAAACCCTAGCAACGTGGCTAATTTTAGAGACGGAGCCGTCTCGATCGCTTGTTTCAAAAGTTTCCGCCCAATCCCCATTCGCTGATAATTAGGATGAATATAGAGGCTTAACTCAGCCGTGCTTTGGTAAGCAGGTCTGCCATAAAACGGCTGAAATCCCAACCATCCGGCAACAGCGCCATCAAGGTCGGTGACCCACAGTGGATAGCGGTGAGAGTTGTGAGCCTCAAACCAGGCAAGACGGCTCTCGATCGTCACAGGCATCAGGTCTGCGGTGACGATTTGACAAGGAATCGCAGCGTTATAAATGGTGACGATCGCGGGTAAATCAGCTTCAACGGCATCGCGGATCATGATGATTTTGGATTCTCAATTGCGAATAAGCTTAATTTAAAACCACAGCCCTAAAAGTGCAAAATCGGTTATTCCTGGAGTTGGCTAGAGATCCACTGCAAGTAGGGCAGCGATCCGGCGACGATCGGCAACGCGATGATCTCTGGCACTTGATAAGAATGGAGGTCTCGAATTTTGGCTTCTAGTTCGTCAAACCGCGATCGTTCAGATTTGATCAGCAGTTGCCACTCTTCGTCGTGATGCATGGTTCCTTGCCAGGTATAAATTGAAAACACGGGCAGCAGAGTGACACAAGCCGCGAGTTTTGCCTGAATCAGAGATTCTGCGATCGTCTCTGCCTCTTGCCGCGAACCCGCCGTCACCAACACGACTCCATAGCCTTCTGTCTCTTGGGTCATACGCCTTTAGAATATAATCACTCTCTCTTATTTTCGATTCTGATGTTCAAAAAAGTTGCCCTCACCCTGATCTGGGTCGGATTTGTCAGCTATGCCTTTCTGCTTGCGCCGCCCGACAGCCCCGACACGATCGACTTAATTAAAAACCTGTCTACTGGGCAGATTCAAGGCGTTAATCCTTTAATCGTGGCGTTGTTCAATATTATGGGCGTGTTTCCCATGATCTACAGTTGCGTGATGTATCTCGACGGCAAAGGACAGAAACTTCCGGCGTGGTTGTTCTCAACGGCATCGTTTGCGGTGGGCGCTTTCGCGATTTTGCCCTACTTGATTTTTCGCAAATCTAATCCCACGTTTCCAGGACAAAAAAGCTGGTTTCTCAAGCTATTAGACTCTCGTGGGACGGGGGCATTGATTGCGATCGCAGCAATCGCGCTGGTCGTTTATGGCATGACTCAAGGCGATTGGAATGACTTTGTGCACCAGTGGCAAACCAACCGATTTATTCATGTCATGAGTTTAGATTTTTGTTTGTTATGTCTTTTGTTTCCAACACTGTTGGGTGACGATATGGCCCGGAGAGGATTGACCGACCCACGAATTTTTTGGGCAGTTTCAGTTGTGCCGTTGTTGGGAGCGATCGCCTATCTTGCCTTGCGTCCCCCGGTGATTGAGCAGTCTAAATCAGAGGTGATTCATCAACAGCCTGCATCGGTTTGAGCGCGAACAATCAAGGCGATTGGCTGCGTCCCCCCTCTGAGTTGAGGCTGCAACCTAACGAGGTTCACCTCTGGCGATCGTCCCTTGATTTGCCGTTAGAAGCGATCGAATTTTTTGCCAAATTTCTGTCATCGGATGAACAAATTCGTGCCGATCGCTTGCGGTTTGATCACCATCGACAGCGATTTATTGTCGGACGGGGGATTCTACGATCGCTCCTCGGTCGCTATCTGCAAATCGCCCCCGATCGCGTGCAGTTGATCTACAGCAAAACAGGAAAACCTGCTTTAGAAAATCAACGATTGCAGTTCAATGTCGCACATTCTCAAGGATTGGCACTCTATGCAGTTACCCTCGATTATCCAGTCGGCGTTGACTTAGAAGAGATGAGAGCGATCGCCGATTTAAACGCCTTAACCCAGCGTTTTTTTACCCCTAAAGAACATATGGCGATCTGCAATCTGCCTGCCAGTCAACAGTCTCAAGCTTTTTTTCGTCACTGGACTTGCAAAGAAGCCTATCTCAAAGCAACAGGCGACGGTCTCGCAAAGCTGCAAGACTTAGAGATTTCTCTAGATGCCCATCAAGCCTATTTGACAAGAGTTCCTCAAGGAAAGATTGCAGACTGGCACCTTCGAGAAATCAGGCCCGCAGAAAATTTTGTGGGCGCGATCGTCACCTCTCGTCAAACCTGCACCCTCACCTGCTGGCAACTCTAACAAAAGATTTATTCCCCAAGAGGTAGAGAAACTGCAATGAGCAGAAAACTATCCCACGAGAGCAAGATGCGCTGATCTAAACAATCATTAGACAATACACCCACTTCGTTTTGAGTGCAGAAAAATCTTTATTCTTGGGAGTGATATGAAAAATCCTATTGAGTTCAATTTATTTGCCCCCTATAATCAGGCAGTTTCATTAATAGGCTCTTTTTCTAACTGGGAAGAAATCCCTATGAAGAAGGGGAAAGATGGCTATTTTCGAGTCAAGGTTGACCTCAAAGATGGGACGTATCAATACAAGTTTCGAGTTCAGTCAAAAAGCTGGTTTTTTGAGCCAGATCAATGGGTTGATGTCACTGACCCTTATGCAACAGATATCGATGGAATGAGCGCGTCTGAGAATGCGATCGCGCACATCAAAGGTGGAGAACGCATCGTTGACACCTACGTTTGGCGACATGATGATCAGCCGCTTCCTGCCGATCACGAGCTTGTAATTTATGAACTACACATTGCTGATTTTTCGGGGGGCGAAGCCAATCACGAGGGGCGCGGCACCTATCAAGACGCGATCGCTAAACTCGACTATCTCAGCGATTTGGGCGTGAATGCGATCGAGCTAATGCCCATCAAAGAATATCCTGGTGACTATAGCTGGGGCTACAACCCGCGTCACTTCTTTGCCACCGAGTCAAGCTATGGCGAAACCGCACAACTCAAGCAACTGATCGACGAATGTCACGGTCGCGGAATGCGCGTGATCATGGACGGAATCTATAACCACTCCGAAGCGTCTGCCCCGTTGACGCAGATCGATCACGACTATTGGTATCACCATCAGCCCCGTGACCCCGACAACAATTGGGGGCCAGAATTCGACTATGAAAAATATGACGAAAACCTGCAAACCTATCCGGCTCGTCGCTTTATCGGCGAAGTCGTTCGCTATTGGGTGAGCGAATTTCACATCGACGGCATTCGCTATGATGCGGCGCGGCAGATTGCCAACTATGACTTTATGCGCTGGATTGTGCAAGAAGCCAAAGCAACTGCTGGAGCAAAACCGTTTTACAACGTAGCCGAACACATTCCTGAAACCCCAAGCATCACGAATATTGACGGCCCGATGGATGGCTGTTGGCATGACAGTTTTTATCACTGCGTTTTAGAACACATCACAGGCGACACCTTCGATCTAGAGCGGCTCAAAGACGCGCTTGACTGCAAGCGTCAGGGCTTTATGGGGGCAACCAATGTCGTCAATTATTTGACCAATCACGATCACAATCACGTCATGGCAGAATTGGGCGATCGGGGCATTCTCGGTGAAGAAGCCTTTCGTCGCGTCAAGCTCGGTGTCTCGCTGCTAATGACGGCCGTGGGCATCCCGATGCTGTGGATGGGTGAAGAATTTGGCGAATATCACTACAAAACCCAAGATCAAGCCAAGATTGACTGGACGCTGCTGATCGGCGACTTAAATCAAAACCTGCACGGCTACTACAAAGGATTAATTGCCCTGCGTGAACAAAATCACGCGCTCTACACCGAGCAGATTACCTTCTTCCACGAAAACCCTGACGCAAAAGTGTTGGCCTACACGCGCTGGAACAACGAGGGGTCTCGCGTGGTGGTGGTGGTCAACTTCTCAGACCAGTTTTTGGCAGGCTACAGCGTTCCTGATTTTCCTGAAGACGGCACCTGGCACGAATGGACGGGTAACTATGATGTGCAAGTGGGCGATCGTCACCTGATGACTGATTTAGGCCCACACGAAGCCAAGGTTTTTGTCTGGCATTGACAGGTTTGTAATACCGAAAAGGACTATGACGCGATCGTGCTAGACCTTATGAACGTGAACTAAATCCACAATCTCACGTAGCTCCAGACTCCCCCATCAGCCGCGTGCTTGATCAAACGCATCGACGTGCTTATCAGAAAAATGGGTCTAAAATCCTGTGCTTCTGGCACGGTCTTGCGGTACGATTGACCTGCTAGGGTTAAACTCCTTCGCCATCGTGAAACGGTTGCAAGACACACTTTTAGGCGTAAACCTATTGAGCAAAGAGCAGCGAAGACTCTTAAAACAGCTAGGGATTAAAACAACCACATCTCACCCCCAGAGAACTAAATAATATTGTGGAGTTAGGAAATGTAGGGCGGGGCACGCCCGAACACTAGGCTTGTATCCTAGTACGCTTGGGGAGATAGACTCTCTGGGGTTCATTAAGTTAAGCTCGTCAATGCGGGCAAAAGCCCGGTTGAAAGGTTTAAGCATTGCCGTAAGGATAGTGAATTTTAAGGTCATTCGTAGAGCCAAGAATCCTCGCACATTCAGTCCGAGGAGTGTCACGATTGCAACGAAGCGGCAATCTGTTAGGGAGCAAGAAACCAATGCGCGTAGTCGGATTAATCAGCGGCACATCTGTCGATGGCATTGATGCAGCGCTGGTTGACATCTCAGGCACCACCCACGACCTCACCGTCCAGCTTTTAGCCGGAGAAACCTATCCCTATCCTCCTGACCTGAGAGAAAAAATCTTGGCGGTTTGTGGCGGTGCAGCCCTGTCAATGGCAGACTTTGCTCAGTTAGATGACGCGATCGCCACTCAGTTTGCCCAAGCTGCCCGATCGATTCAGGCAGACGCGATCGCTGATCTGATTGGCTCCCACGGGCAAACGGTCTATCACCAGCCCCCGCTCCAACAAAATTTAGGCTATAGCCTTCAGTTAGGGCGCGGCGCAGCGATCGCCGATCAGACAGGCATCACCACCATCAGCAACTTTCGCGAAGCAGATATCGCGATCGGGGGCCACGGTGCGCCCCTGGTTCCGCCTGTCGATGCCGCACTGCTCACCCACCCCACCTATAGCCGCTGCATTCAAAATATCGGGGGCATTGGCAATGTCGCCTATTTGCCAGCTACATCTGCGGCACTCTGCCCCGTCCGCGGCTGGGACACTGGCCCCGGCAACGTGCTGATTGACCTCGCCGTTGAGCACCTCTCGCAGGGTGCCAAAACCTACGACCAAGATGGAGCCTGGGCCGCCACCGGAACCCCCTGTCAAGCCCTCGTCGATCGCTGGCTGCACCAAGACTTTTTTCAACAGCCGCCGCCCAAATCGACCGGGCGAGAACACTTTGGGCCAGACTATCTGCACACTTGCCTGAGAGAATCCGAGGCCTATCACCTCAGTCCTGCTGATATTCTCGCCACCCTCACCGAGTTCACCGCCGCCTCGATCGCCCACAGCTACCGCACATTTTTGCCACAAATGCCCGATCAGATTTTGCTCTGCGGAGGCGGCAGTCGCAATTTGTACTTAAAACAAAGACTGCGGTTTATACTGAGTGACCTGACCGTGATCACGACGGATGAAGCTGGCTTAAACGCAGATTTCAAAGAAGCGATCGCCTTCGCTGTCCTAGCCTACTGGAGACATCAGAAAATTCCCGGTAATTCTCCAGAGGCGACGGGGGCTGCAAAAGCCGTGCTTTTAGGCGAAATTAACTACGCTCGCGAAAACTCTCGCGTGATAGCATAAAGTGCCATTAGACTCACTGGCTCACCTTCGGGCGTAAACTCATAAGACCCCCAAATCTGCCAGCCATCTAGTTGGTCTAAATTGAGGCAAGGAATGGCATTGTGACCCACACCTTTTTAATACAACCAGGACGCTGGACTCTGCAAGGAAGCTGGTTAGAACGCCACGGGATGCCGATCACGGTCAAAGGTAAAACCATTGTTGTTTGGAGCCGCGATGACTGGTTTACGATGGTTACCAAGTTGGTCTTTCCTAACGCCGATCGTGACGAAATTAGCTCTCAATATAAAGGGCGCTTAGACTCTGGAGAGCGGCGCTACACCTTTGTGCTGCAACACAGCCTGCTCGGTCGCGTCGAAGGAGAAGGCTGGGTTGCCCCTGACTCTCTCGTACAGCGCTACTGGGTGTTGGGCGATCGGCAGCGGCGCAGTGGCTTTGAAACAATGGTGCGTCTAGATGACAATAAATATTACCTGTCAAGCGGCATTTTGTCAGGGCACTACTTAACCAGCGCCATGGAAGCCACCCTCGAACGTCAGCCAGAGTAGTTTCTATCGTTACTTTATGCTAGAGAGTGTCCATAATTGAAGCTACGAAGGGTCTCACTGTTTTGACCAAATCAGCCTAGGCAATCGAGAAACTCAAACTCTACAATAGACTATCAGCCTGAGTTTGACGGTCAAAACTGGCACCCTCTCCCTACACCCTGTGCAGAATCGTTCACCTTTAATGACAGACCCCAACGGCGAATCCTTATTGACTAATCGCTATCGGCTAATGGAGTTGATAGGGCGCGGCGCAATGGGGCAGGTTTATAGAGCCGAAGATGTGCTGCTCGGCGGCGTGATTGTCGCCGTCAAGTTTTTGGCCCAGACCCTTTTGACCCCACGAATGCGCGATCGCTTTCGCAGTGAGGCGCGCACCTCGGCGCTCTTGAGCACAAAGAGTATGCACATCGTCCGAGTCATGGACTATGGCGTGAACGACGAAGGAGTGCCTTTCTATGTGATGGAATATTTACAGGGCCACAGTCTCAGTGAGGTGATCACCACTCAAAACCTGCCGCTGCCGAGATTTCTCAGCATCGCTCGTCAAATTTGCCAGGGGCTTCAGTGCGCCCATCAGGGCATTGCCATTGATGGCTCGATCTACCCGATCATTCACCGAGATGTCAAACCCAGCAATATTTTGGTCAGTCAAGACCCCAGTTGGGGCGAGTTAGTCAAGATTTTAGACTTTGGAATTGCTAAGATTCTCCAAGCTGATGCCAATCAAACCAGTTCATTTATGGGCACGCTGGCCTACTCGTCGCCTGAGCAGATGGAAGGCAAGGAACTGGATTCTCGATCGGACATTTATGGGCTGGGGGTGATGCTGTTTGAGATGCTCACGGGCAAAATGCCCCTTCAGGCAGAAACCCATTCCTTTGGCAGTTGGTATAAAACTCATCACTTTCAGCTACCGCGCAGCTTTGAAGTGGTCAATCCCAATCTGAAGGTGCCTAAAGTTTTAGAGAGCCTAGTGATGAGTTGTCTGGCCAAGTCAGCCAACGATCGTCCTCAAACTGTGGGCGAAGTTTTAAAAGCGCTAGAGCCACTAGAGCAACGCTATAACGCGACTCGTCAGATCAGTCAACGCATTGGTGAAGCGCTGCTAAAACGTCCGGTGGCGGCTCCTGTTCGCGATCCTGAAACGCTTTCGCCTGATGAAGCGTGTCAACTGACGACCTGGCCCCAAAACAAGCCCGTTGCTCAGATCGTCTTTCCCCATGTGTTGAAAACAAAGCGAGAAGAGATTGCCACAGTTTGGGTGATGCTGCAACAGCAGGAGATTGAGAACATTCAGTTAGGCAAGCTTTATAACAAGCTTTATAAAAACTTTTTGTGCTGCATGTCGCCCCACCCGATGCTGCTGTGGATGACCGCTCTCTATAATCAACTGCATCACAAAAAAATGGGCCCGCGCTGGCTGCGCTGCTATTTAGATTTGAAGGCGGCCGAGGGTCAGCAAATCATTCGGCTGCTGGTCGAGCGTAAACAATATTATGTGCTGTTTTTTGCCATTGAAGATCCTCAGCACTGCGCCTATGTGATGCAAGTCACGCTGAATGATTCTCAACTGTCTCAACTGCAAACTTGGGCGATCGAGAGTCGAACTTGGCGATCGATCGGGCAACCCATTCTCAGCAAAGACGTTCTCAAAGGAGAATTTGAGAAGCTCAAAGTTAAGATTGCAGCAGACTTAGAGCGTCACGAGTCTAGTCATTGATTACGTTAGATTGACGATCGACACATCGACCCACTGCGAAAACTGCGCTTGCTCAGAGGCAGAAATGCCCTGCATGGTTTCTTGAACTACCGCGATCGCGATCGGGGGCAACACTTGGCTGAGTTCTTGCCCTGCCGGGGTGAGTCTGATGCGCCAAACTCGGCGATCGTGGGGATCGCGCTCACGACGAATCAGGTTGCGCTCGGCCATGCGATCGAGCACTCCGGTTAACGTGCCGCCGACCTGCTGAAGCTGATCGCTAATATTTGAGGTGGCCAGCCCGTCTTCTTGCCACAGGCAGCAGAGCACCACCCAGTGAAACGGCGTTAACCCGATCGGCTCTAGACGGTCTTGAAAACTGCGGGTCACCAATTGAGCTAACAGCTTAAGGCGATATCCCAAACTATGAGGCGCTAAAATCTCTTGCCAGCCCTGTCTGGGGGAATCTGAAAGGGGCAGCTTTTCAGAGTTTGAAACCACAAATCGCTGCACATTGACGAGCATCCGATCGAGCAGTTGAGACAGATGTTCTCGGTCGGCATGGGAGATATTTTGTAACGCCGCTTCACGCAGTTCGACGGCGATCGGAGGCAAGATCTGCTGTAATTTTCGACCCTCATCGGTGAGCCAAATCCGCCAAACTCGACGATCGTGGGGATCTCGCTCACGGCGAATTAGGGTGCGCTCGGCCATGCGATCGAGCACTCCGGTTAATGTGCCGCCGACTTGCTGCAAGCGATCGCCCAAGGTCGAGGTTGTCAGCCCGTCTTCTTGCCACAGACAGCAGAGCACCACCCAATGAAACGGCGTTAAGCCAAAGGGTTCTAAGCGTTCTTGAAATTTGCGCCCTGATAGTTGGGAGAGCAGCTTGATCCGATATCCAATTCCGTGGGGAGCCAAGCTGCTTTGCACCTCAGAGAGAGGCTGATGTTGAGGGGGCGGAGAGACCATCTAACTCAAAGATTACTTAGAACACTTAATAATAGATAACTTTACACATGACCGGGTATCAAACCGCATAAACTCAGTGAAGAGTTTTTAAGCAATCAGCAACCGAGGGGGGGTTAGCCAGAATAGTTGGCTGTGGGCGATCGGAGAACCTGACAACGGCAGCGTCAGCCCGATCGCGCCCGCTTTTTTGAGGGTAAACCTGCCTTGAGCGCTCCCCCAGATCAAGGTCTCAGCCCACGTGCTCAAGTCTGGCTCATGGCCGACTAATGCTAGAGATTTTTCGGCTTGCTTCCAATCGTCTAGCCAATTGCTCCAGGTCTGGATATTACCACCCGGCGCAAGATAGGCAGCTTCTTGAAGATGCTTGCTCAACCCAGCTTTTTGCAGAATCTCGGCCGTTTGCCTAGCCCGAACTAGTGGACTCGTCAAGATCAGATCAAACGTCAAACCCAACTCACCCATTCGCTTGGCAACCTGATGAGTTTTGCGATCGCCTTCTTCAGTTAATGGTCGTTGGCGATCATCTTCATAGTCGCCGTGCTGTCCGGCTAGTCCGTGACGAATAAGATAGAGATCAAAGGTTGACATAAACAAAGTAGAACGCTCTCTACGTTCTACCTTGTTTTGCAAAAGATTTAGTTCACGCCTTTGGGATAGTTTTGCTCTGGGTTGACCAGCCGCAGCAGTTTTTGCTTGACCTGGGCATCATGAACGCTCCACTTCATCTTGGCATAATCGCTGTTTTCGGTGAAGCCAGACAAAAAGCCCATCGGAATCTCAAACCCGCCCGCCTGCGATCGCCCGCCGCCAAAAAAGCGACCCTGAGCATCTTGCCCAAAGGCTTCTTTAATAAACTCGTCGGGATCAAGGGTGAGTTTATTGGTTCTTAACGAGCCGACCACCACTTCTAGCTCCTCGTCTTCGTCATGAACGATGCCGTAAACGACCGCCGTATGGACGTTTTCCTCCGTGACTAGGAAATCAGCAGCCTGCGGGATCGCATCGCGATCGTCATAGCGCAGATAGCCAACCCCCGCGATCGAGAAGTTGTTGTGCACCGTGCGATTTTTCAGCGATCTCTCGATCACATCCATGACCTGCTTTGATCGAGATGATTGCAGCACTGCATTTAGCAACTGAGCATCATAAAAGCGGCTCAAATAAGCTGCCGCTAAAAAATCCTCTTCTTGAGCCTGCATGAGGCGATTGGTATCGGATCTCAGCCCATGCATCAGCGAAGTCGCACACTTGACGTGCTCAGTCAAATTATTGTCGAGTTTTAGCAGCCCAGATTGCAGATATTGGGTCAAAATCGTGGCAGTTGCACGAGTGTGGGGACGAATATCGACAAACTCTGCCCTCATGTCGTCTTGCATACTGTGATGATCGATAACAACAGCGATCGGCACGCCAGCCTGCTGCATCGACGTAAATAGCTGGCTCGTGGTTCCCTGGTTGTCAATAAACACACAGCCTTTGTAGATCGACAGATCTTTTGTCTTGAGTGATTGCACCGTCCAGCGCTGAAGGGGCAGCCCCGTCAACTTAACTAAGGCAATGTTTTCTTGATGGCTGAGGGTTCCTGCATAGACAATATCGCAGTGAATTTCATATTTTTGGGCAATCAGTTTATAAGTCCACGCTGAAGACAGGGCATCAGGGTCAGGAAAGTCTTGCAGAATCACAATCTGACGATCGCCACGGTGACGGTCTAGAGTCTGCCGAAATGCGTCTATTTTTTGCTCTTGTTCGGGCGATCGAGCCGCATCGTAAGGAAAGCGGCCTCGATATTCACTAGCATATCCCCCGCCATTAGTCACTTTTGTAGCAGGCTCAAGGGTGGAATAGTCAACCGTCGAACTCAACCCAGATGCGGGATCTGGTTCCATTGTGATTAACAAAGTATTAAGCGATGTATTAAGCGATGGACTCGAATCAGATTGCATAGTGGGTGGCATAGAGGAGGGAGCCAGGATGCTACCCTGGTAGGGCATTGCTGCCAGTTTGTAGAGATTTGTTGACCGTTTGACGCGATCGCTGCCTTGATCTTCGCAAAAAAACGCAAAAAACGGTGAAGTTTATCGAGGTTATCCCTCAAGACTGACTGACCTGAGAGAGAGTCACACCACAAGAAAAACCCTCCAAGCCAGTCAAGGCAAGGAGGATCAAATACCAATGACGTATTTACGCCATTCTTGATTCACGCCGTTTTTGACGTGTTTTGTGACTTCAAAATAGAGACTGCTATAGGGCTTGCGAGGCGGATATTGCAGGGGCATATTGGCTTCTTTAGGGGTGCGGCTGCCCTTTTTGACGTTGCAGCGCACGCAAGCCGTGACGATATTTTCCCACGAGTCACCACCGCCCCGCGATCGCGGGATCACATGATCAAGCGTCAAATCATCACCCCCATAGCCACAATATTGACAGGAATGGCTGTCTCGATGCAGCAGGTTCTTTCGAGTCAGAGGAATTTCTTTGTAGGGAACGCGGACATAGTGGCGCAGACGGATCACCGTTGGCAACGGAAACCCTGAGTAAACATATTTACCGTTATGTTCGACCTGCTCTGCTTTGCCCTTGATTAACAAAACGACCGCTCGTCGCCAACTGGTTATGTTGAGCGGTTCGTAGGAGGCATTGAGCACCAGAACCTTGCCCATTGATGAATTATTGAGACATCATTAGCCCCGATGCTAACACATAAAGTCTAGGCACGATATGCCGTGCGGAATAGGGAGCAGAGACAGAGCAAATAGCTTCGCTGGAGGTGTCCGCTCAATGACATTTCAACTTTGCCGAATTAATTTGAAACTGCACACTCACAATCTTGTTTTTACCCGGTAGCTCTTGAGCGCCTAAAATGTAGCCGGCTTGCTTTAATTCTTCAACAGTGCGCCAAAAAATTTGATTGTTTCGAGATGAATTGCTGCCCAACAAATCTAGGTTTTTAAACAAGTATTGCTTGGAAATTACGACATATTGACCCTCTTGCAGCGTGTCCCATTTCATGCGGCTAGCCAAGTAGATCAATAGCTTTGTTTTATAATCACTTTTAGCGTTATTGCCTAACTTTTGAGTGATGTCGATCGTGCTAGCAAATAGAACAGAATCTCCGGTGCGAGACGGGCCATCAAAAAACTCTAAAGAAATCGTATAAGCGTCTGCTAACTCATAGGTATAATCGGCGGCTTTGCTGAGATCAAAATCACGAGGCACGTTGTCGATTTCGTAATCTTTAATCCTCAAAACACTCTTGATCATGACTTTGGCTCCCATAGTTTGAGCGCCTTTTCTAAAGGATTGAGCTAGCACTAATTCAGTGCGGTGAAGCGAGACTAAATCACGGTTAAGCTGCGATCGTAGCTTGGATGCAAATCCGCCATCTTTGGTGCGGGTGTAGCCCAAAATCTCTAACAAATCGTTTGATCGAAAGGTCACGATCGCGCCATTGCCCTGTTGAGCCGCCAGCTTGTAGAGATAAAGCACGATCGACACTTGTCGAGGGTTGAGAAACGTCAGCAGAGCGGCAAACAAACGCTGAGTTTTGCGGTCTTGAATTTTCTCTAGCCCTTTGCTGATGCCTTGATGGGCGCAAACACTCCAGTCGAGCTTGGCATATTCGGCCTTGAGATCTTCCCATTCCTCGGCCGAGAGATTTTCGAGCGGCACTCGCCGAATCAGCGTGAGTTCGCTGCTCTCTCTGGGGTCTGCCTCAACGCGGACTTCGAGATAATAGCCGTCTGCGTCAGACCGCAAGATCGGAAGTTGCAAATCTGGGTTTTTGAGAGATGCGGCAGCCCTGGGCAACACCATCAAGAGTTGCCCGTCTACAGGGAACGTTGCCTCTAGTTTTTTCATCGATCGCAGATAAAGGAACGGGAGCACAGGGAGGACGGGTTGACGGCTAGGGCCGACCGACTCACCTCAAATGGCTGACCGTACATATCCTGCATTAAGGTTTCGATTTTGTCCAGAAGTTGGACGCTATATCTAGCGGTGTGACTCAGAGAAGCTTTGCTTTAACTCTGTATGTAGATAGTACCTTCGATCTGATGCCATAACGCCCGCGTATGTTTTTTTTCGATTGACCTGTAACTTTAGCGTCTGTTTTGCGCCTGTAACTTTGGAGTAGAAACGCCGATCGTGGCTGTGACTCCAGCGTCTCACTTAACGCTTTCCTTATGGCTCATCTAGGCAAATCAGACTCGTTGCCATCAAGCGTTTCATCCTGCGTCCTGTAACTTTAGCGTCGAGTTTTTGCCATAACTTTGGCGGAGGAACACCGAGCGATCCCGTCACTCCCGCGTCTGGTTTTAGCCTGCAACGCCCGCGTAAAATTCACCTATAACTTGCGCGTATGCCAACGAACTGCCCCTTGAGTTGTGAAATGTTGGATGCTAATGTCTCATTCACACCACGGCAGTTCCTAGAACTACTATCCGTAGCGTGATGACCAATCTTGCTTTGCTAGATGCAGTCTGACCTACCACTCAGACTGACTGTGACCTACCACTCGCAGAAGTCTAGACAAGCAAAACCCCTCTAGCGTCCCTACCACAGTCTGCTAAAGGGGTCTGAATGCAACCTTATGATTCCAACATTTTGCTGGGAATCGATTTCTTATGCTGATAAATTGTACCAGTTGTGGCGGCTCAATGCTAGAGTCGCCCCTCGCTTTGCAACCCCTTAATTTAGCTCTAACAGACTCTGAGCTTGCCCTTGAGCACGAGCAAGAATGGCTAGATAGCGGAGTCGATCGGGGCATCATTCGGCTCAATGTGCGAACCCTGGGCGACACGGCGATCGACCCCTTTACTCACGAGGTTTCTTACCCGATCGCCGAACATTTGCACTGGAGCGTGACGCGGTTTGGCCAAGAAGCGCGTCAAAATGTGCGGGGTTGGTGGGTCAGCGGCATTGACCCGTTTGGCGACTGGCAGCGCATGGAGTGGGGACGGTTTAAGCCAGATGCTGAGACACCCGTGTTCGATCGGGCCAAGCGAAAGCCTGCAAAGTATCTCAGTCCCAGTCTAGGCAAAGGGTCTAGCCGATTGGTGCTGCTAGAGGTGCCAGAGTCGATTTGGCAGCGCGTTGCCGATCGCTATCAGATTGCCCTGCCGACAGACCTTGAAGACAAAAAAATGTTTTGGCAATGGGTTTGGCAAAATAATCTGCCGTTGATTTTGACCGAGGGCGAAAAGAAAGCTGGGTGCTTGCTGAGTTTGGGCTATGTGGCGATCGCGCTACCCGGCATTTTTAGCGGCTATCGTCGAGACACCCGGCAGTTGATTGCAGAGTTGGCCCACTTTGCGAGCGAGGGGCGATCGGTGTATATCTGCTTTGACTATGAGACCAAGCCGAAGACCATTCAAAACATTGTGCTGGCAACGTCTCGGCTGGGTCAATTGTTAAATCGTGCAGGCTGTGAAGTCAAAGTCATCGCCCTGCCAGGGCCGCAAAAAGGCGTAGATGATTTCGTCGTCGCTTGGGGACAGGAGGCGTTTGCAGACATTTATGACGCTGCTGTCACGCTAGAGTTTTGGCAAGCCTCTCGTTTGTGGTCGTTAACTTATGCGCCGACGATCGCCCTCAATCAACCCTATCTAGGAGATTTGCCTTACCCAACCTCTGGTTTAGTCGGGGTCAAAAGTCCTAAAGGGACGGGCAAAACAACAGCGCTGCAAGCCCTGATCAAAGCCGCCCGATCGCAAGGGCGAAGGGTTTTAGTGATTACGCACCGCATTCAACTCGGCAAAGCAATTTGCAACAGCTTAGATTTAGATTGGATCGAAGACGTGCCAGAGTCTGAAACTCAAGGCATCTATGGCTATGGGCTGTGCATTGACTCTCTGCATTCTGGCTCAAAAGCGCGATTTAACCCCGAAGATTGGGAGGGCGCGATCGTCATTCTTGATGAGGTCGAGCAGGTTCTCTGGCACGCGCTCAACAGTTCAACCTGCTGTCACCAGCGCGTCAGAATTTTAGAGACGCTGAGAGAATTGGTGCAGATTGTTCTCTCAACTCAGGGATTGTTGATCGCCCAAGATGCTGACCTGTCGGATGTCAGTTTGGACTATTTAAAAGGACTGGCAGAGTTTACGATCGCGCCCTGGCTTGTCATCAACCAATGGAAGCCTGACTTAGGCTGGGATGTCTCTCTCTACGACACCAAAAATCCTGCGCCGCTGGTTGCCCGCATGGAAGAAGTCATCGAAACGGGAGCCGTTTTTGTCTGTGTCGATTCTCAAAAAGTTAAGGGCAAGTGGAGTTCTAAAAACTTAGAGAGTTATCTTAAGTTGCGATTCCCAGACAAGCGCATTTTGAGAATCGACAGTGAAAGTGTTGCCGATCCAGAACATCCGGCGTTTAGGGTGGTTGATCGACTGAATCAAATTATTTCTGACTACGATATTGTGCTGTCAACCCCGACGATCGGGAGTGGAGTCTCGATCGACGTGCGCGGACACTTTCAAGCGGTGTTTGGCATCTTTCAAGGAGTCACGCCCGACTCAGAATCGCGTCAAGCCCTGGCACGAGTGCGTGAATCGGTGCCGCGCTTTGTGTGGGGCACTCACTTCAGCCCGATCAAGATTGGTAACGGAAGCTGCAACTATCGAGACGTAGCGCAATCAATCACTAAAGCCGTCAAATACAACATTTCTCTTTTAAAGGAAGTCGATTTTGATTTAGACGAGCAGAGCGACCCGATCGCGCTTCGCACTTGGGCAAAAATGGCGGCACGGGTCAACGCCTCGCTTTGGAGCTACCGCAAAGAACTCCACAACGGCTTATTTATGGAAGGTCATCAAGTCACGATCGTCACCGATGATGCCACCAAGATTTTTACCCAAACTCCGGTCACTCAAGAAATGCTGTATTTATTAAAAAATGGGTCGCTCAAAGTTTCTGGGTTTGAGTTTTTAGACTGGCGACACAACGCCCAAAGCACTGAGCAAGTCGTGCAAGCGGTCGCAAAAATTAGAACTCAAAATCAAAAAGCAGAAGCGATCGCTATCTCAACCTCTGCGGAGTTGAGTTCCGAAGAATATGACGAACTGAGAGATTATTCATCACAAACGATACGCAAGCGCCACAGCAAACGCAAACACGAGCTACAACGTCGCTATGCTGTTGAAATTACGCCAGAAGTAAAGCTCAAAGATGATGAAGGCTGGTATGCTCAACTACGACTTCACTATTACTTAACGCACGATCCCGAATTTGTGCAACTGCATGATATGCAAGAGCTTCAAGGACATTTAGATCGGGGCAACGGTAAGGTTGTGGCTCAAGATTTGCGGCTGTTAACAGCCCAGGTTGAAGCCCTGCGAGCGCTCAAGCTCCTCGACCTATTCAAACTAGACGAAAAGATTCGAGCCACTGACGCAGAGGTGCAGCATATCGTCTCCTTTGCAATGCAGTATAAAGACGACATCAAAACCTTATTTAATGTCACCATCACTGAGAGAATGGTGCCGATGGCGATCGTGCAAGCACTGCTGGGCAAAATTGGCATCAAGCTCACCTGCACCGGACGCGATCAGGCGGCTGATGGGCGACGCGGCGGCGTTCGAGTTTATCGCTATCATCCGCCCGACGACGATCGAGACACGATCTTCGTCGAGTGGGAAAAGCGCGATTTAGCCACGCTGCAAACCTTGATGGATGTGACCGGATGCGGCTCATTTGCCGATATGGATGACTGGATGCAGATGTCAGCTTAGAAATTCAGAAACCTGGAAAAATTCAGAAACCTGGAATTAGAGAGAGATAGGGCGTTGATATCCTCGTTATCCTAAAGGGGTTCCTAAGAAATAGGCTTCTATGCAGCGCTCCGATCGCTCTCCTTCATCAATGTCTGGTCAGCAAATTGCGACGATCGCAGCGATTTTAGGCGCGATCGTGGTGAATGGGCTTTCTAACTTTTTCCCGCTCAATGGGCTGAATATTGGCGCAATTTCAAACACGATTTTTGGCGGAGTGTTGGTGACTCCTGCTAATTATGCGTTTGCGATTTGGGGCGTGATTTATTTGGGGCTGATCGCCTTTGGGATCTATCAAATCTCGCCTGCTCAACGAGATAACATCCGGCTGCACGCCGTGCGATCGCCGATCATCGCTGCCTCTCTCCTACAAATTCTCTGGGTGTTGGCCTTTGAAGGGCGGCTCTTTTGGCTCTCGGTGATCGTGATGATGGGCATTTTGCTCTCTCTAGTCTCAGCATTTTTGCAATTGAGAACCGTAGACGATCGCATTTCTCGACGAGAAAAATGGCTGATTCAAATTCCCGTCAGCGTTTATTTTGGGTGGATTACTGTCGCAACTGTAGTGAATGTTGCATCAGCTTTATACGGTTCTGGATGGATGGGCGGCGGAGTTTCTCCAGCGATCTGGACAGTGATCGTGTCAGCAATCAGTGCAGCGATCGCCGCAACCCTGACCTGGCGATATCGCGATGTTGCCTTTACGTCGGTGATCATTTGGGCATTGGTTGCGATCGCGGTTCGGCAAGCAAGTCAATCCATGATCTCAATGACAGCGATTGGACTCGCGATCGCATTAGGGCTGCTGATTCTCTTTGTGAGACTTAAACCTAGGCAGCTTGTGTAAGCGTTCTAATTATGCTGATGGCTATAAAGCTTAAATCTTGCTTTCAAAAACCGAATTTAGTTAGTTTCGCTGGTATTACTAGGGTTGATTTAATTACCGTTTAACTAGCTTTATACAACATTGCTATCTGTTGTTCCAATTCCAAGCCTAGAGCCGTGCAAGTTTATTCTGATTCAAACCCCGATCGTCTTCCTCAACTCACTCATGCTCCTAGTCTTCAGAAAGTGCTCGATCGCATTTCTGGCACTATTGAGCGAGATCAGCTAGTTCAACAAACCACCAACCAACTACGCGATAATCTTGCCGTCGATCGCGTGGTCTTATATTATTTCTATCGCCAATGGAAAGGGCAAGTTACCTTTGAGTCTTTGAGTGCTGACGAGCTTTCAATCTACGGCTCAACTGGCCCAGATGAATGCTTCAACGGCGACTATGCCATGATGTATCTAGAAGGCAGAGTTCGCGCTATCTCAGATATTGAAACTGAAGCGATCGCACCCTGCCACCGTGAGTTTCTGCGTGATCTTCAAGTGCGCGCTAATTTAGTCGTCCCCATTTTAACCGCCAAAGGACTGTGGGGGCTGCTCGTTGCCCATCATCGCTCGATTCACCCCTGGTCAGACTTCGATATTGAGCAGATGCGATCGGGGGCAAAAGCCCTGTCTACAGCTCCCTCGATTCGAGAAAGCTAAGACGTAAACCCTAGCGATCGGACTCGTCTTCGTCTCGCATCTCCACCTCTGTCGAGAGCATCAACGGCTCAAATACCGGACAGTAGCCATCCAGCGTCACTTTAAAGTTAAACAACGGCGAACTCGGATTCCAGCAGCGTTGACCCCGACAGTGACGACAGTTTGAGCAGCAGTCTTTTAGCGTCCCGTCTGCCCAAATCGGCAAGCGATCGCCCCCCGAACTCAACAACTCACGCTGATGCAGCCCCCGCAAGACGAGATCTTCTCCCTGCCAACGGGCTTCGATCAGCCCCGTGTCCGCCAGTGTGCGCCAGCGCGGGTCAGCCGTGATCGCATCCGGCAGCGTGATCGTCACCCCCGTTCCCAGTTCAGCCAGTTCGCCTTCATAGCTGTGGTCGGGGGCAGCAGGTTGCAAAAACGTCTCCCCGATCGGGAGTTCAACTACCCCCCCGATCAAGGGTGAATGCAGATGATAGCGATTATGCAGTTCTTCTAAACCCGTCAAGTCAGCCAGATAAGTCGGCGACCCGTGCACAAACAGCACATGCTGAGGGCGCAAATTGTGAATCAGTTGCGTGGTGCTAGGCCCGTCACAGTGCTGCGCCAGCAAATAAAATTCCACCGTCGCCCGCTCTGAGTCAGAGGCAAGAACCGCAGAAATCCCACCGGGTTCAATCTCTAGCTGACTGCTCTGTTGAGGAAAGAGCACCAGCCACGCCGCATCAGATTGACAAAACTCATGCAGGTCAACCGTTAAATCAGTTAAGACAATGCAGGGAGCGTCAATAGCCGATCGCTGCTCAGGCCGCAAATGCCGCACCCGCGGCCGCACCCGCTCATCCCAAAAGAGCGGCTGGTGACGAGCAAAATTTTGCACCGCGCTGGGCAGATGGGGCAGCAGGTCTAGATAAGCATCACAGCCTGCGGCTACCGTGCCATCGACCCAAATATCTACCTCTCGCCCGGTAAAGAGATGATGACTCCGCAGCAGCATCAGCAACTCTTGCCCCAACCCCAAAGTCGGCAAAGGCAAAAGCACCGAGCGCCCCTCAGCGATCGCGAGACTGATGCGCTCAATCAGTTGATTTTCTTGCTGCCGCCGATGGGGATATCGAGCCGTGCCATAACTGCCTTCAACAATCAGCACATCTGGCGCTAACCCCCGCAGTTCTTCTAGCCGCAGCCCGTCAACCAACCGAGAATTTGATAAGAAAAAATCGCCTGTGTAGAGCAGTTTGTAGGGGCGCTGCTCTTGAGGTGACGCAGGCGGCACATAGGTCAACAAAATCACCGCCGCTCCGGGCAAATGACCCGCTGGAAACAGTTCGGCGGTTAACCCGTCAAAAAACTCTACGGGCGATCGCCACGGCAGAGCATGACAAAATTGAGGAACTGACTCATCCACCCAATTGAGCGGCAGAAGTTGAGTCGTCACCTCACTCGCATAGATCGGCAGTTTAGGAAACGCTTGATGAAGCGCCAGCAGCCCGCGGGCGTGGTCAGAATGAGCATGAGTGCATAACACCAAATCAGCAGGAAGCGCCAAATCAGTTTTTTGCTGACTCAGAGGCGAAATATCTCTCAAGCCACAGTCCAGCAATATTCGATAGGGTCCCATGCGAACTAGGAGAGACACTCCTTCATCAGCATGACCAACGCCGTAGGGCAAGCATTCCAGTTGAGTCACGTTGGATGGCTAGTTTTTGATCTCTGAGATTATCAAACTTAAGATCAACACAGTGCAAAGGGAGGAGAGAAGTAGGCGATTTAGCAACGCCCACGATGTTTAACGTTGGATCTAGAAGCGGTCATGATCTGACGAAATCTAGTGCGCCGACCCATTGCCGTGATAATTATCGGAGTCATAAAAACCGTTGCGGGTGCCAAAAAACAGACAAGCTATGGTGAAGAACCCGGTGAGAACCAGTAAAACGAGTTTGACATCCATGATAGTAATCGCTTTTATGATGGTTTTCTAGAGCTAGCTAATGTGATTAGAATTCTACCGCAAACTCCTTCAAATCCTAGCAAACCAAAGATTTTTGACAGATTCTTCTAAAGGCTGAAATGATTAGAGATTCCTCTTTTATTCGATCAGAGTGGTTATCGCGATCGTCGCTCGAAGTCGCCCCTGATCTCTTGGGCTGCACTTTGGTGCGTCAATTTTCTGATGGGTTAACCCTGCGGGGCATGATTGTCGAAACCGAAGCCTACACGGTGGGCGATCCAGCGTGTCATGCCTATCGGCGACAGACTGATCGCAACCGCATCATGTTTGGCCCCGCCGGAATGAGCTATGTCTATCTGATCTATGGCATCTATCACTGCTTGAATGTGGTCACCGATCGCGACGGAGTGCCCAGCGCTGTCTTAATTCGTGCTTTGCAGCTTGACAGCCTGCCGCCTTGGTGCATAGACGAAAAGTTGGCTCGCGTCGCTGCCGGGCCCTGGCAAACTCTGTCGGGCTTTCAAAATCGATCTCACGCTCAGTGCACAGTCTTTTCAACCTGGACAGTCAATGTGGTTAGAGCCGCGCAGTCCCCAGTTTCAAGCACAGGTTGACCAAGACTTGATCGCCTTTGTTCAGACCACTCGCATCGGGCTAACTCAAGGAGCCGATCTGCCTTGGCGGTGGTATGTTAAACATTGTGCCGCCGTGTCGAAAAAAGGCTGACGTTTTAAAGAACGATTTCTTTGCCACGATCGGTAAACCGCACTGATTTAATTTTCCATTCAGCATTGCTGATTAAGGTTTTGCGAAGACTGCCAAAAATCGCCATCTGCTCGCAGCTTGAGAGAGACACTAACTTGCGCTTTGAGTCAGGGGCAACACGCAGATCGACGGTGGCCACGCCAGAAACGACGTTCACTCGATAGCCAGACAAGCTAAAGTCGGCACTGTCAGCATTGGCTAAGACTTTGCCCACGGCTGCGGCGATCGGCTGATTGGCAGGAACGGCCGTTTTTTCTGCTACGAAGTCTCTGCACTGGTTATCCACTTTATAGACGCTAACAGGAACGGTCTTTTGAGGCGCGAGTGAAGCCGTCTGGGGTGACTGACCCGTGGGCGGTGAAGACGGGCTTTTGGCGATCGGCGACAGACCGGGACTAGGGGCAGCCCTCGGAGTTAGGGGGGGAGACGAGGCGATCGGGGGCTGATCCAAAGGAGCCGTTTTGCAGCTACTCAAGATTAGTGACATTATCAACGGCCCCCCGTAAAAAAAGAGTTTGTGGCTTTTTCCGGTTTTTGGCTTCTGACTTAGGAGATGAGAGACATACCTCGGAGTGCTGATCATAGGGTTAATCACCGTTAACAAAAGTAGGATCTTTGTGAGAAGGTCATCTCGAAGGATTGTGGATTTGTGGCTTCAGGGTTAGCATAGACTCAGCGACACCCGGATTGGATGTCGATGTTGCGTTTTGTAAAGTTCATGGACCAGTGTCCATTACCCCACAGTATTAAACTCCTTTAGCGCTAGAAGCCTCAGTCTTCCAGCGCGAGGGAGACTTAGGAGGTTTTTATGCTAACCCAGGAAAGTCGCACTTCCCTGTCTGATATTGCTGATCTCAATCAGCTTAAGCACGAGTTGAACGAGATGCCCGCGATCGATGTGGGCGATTATATAGCAGAGCTTCCTCCTGAGAGACGCGCGATCGCCTTTCGACTGCTCAACAAAACTCAGGCTACCGATGTCTTTGAATATCTGCCCCAAGAAATTCAAGAAGATCTGATTGGGTCGCTGCACAATGCCCAGGTGTGTCAGATTGTTGAGTCAATGCGACCCGACGATCGTGCCGAACTGTTTGACGAACTCCCGGCTGGAATCGCAAAACGACTCGTTCAACAACTCAGCCCCGAAGAGCGGCAGGCAACAGCCACCATTTTAGGCTACGCAGAGAGCACCGCAGGTCGGGTGATGACCACCGAATATGTGCGGCTGCGGCAAGGCTTGACCGTAGGCGAAGCCCTGACCAAGATTAGACTGGCTGACCGAGATAAAGAAACGGTTTACTATGCCTATGTGACTGACAATAACCGCAAGCTCAAACAGGTGGTCTCGCTGCGGCAACTGCTGTTCTCGATTCCCGATGTGCGCATTGAAGACATCGCCAGCGATCGGGTGATCAAAGCCACAACCGAGATGCCTCAAGAAGAAGTGGCGCAACTGATGAAACGCTACGACTTGATTGCGGTGCCTGTCGTAGATCGTGAAGACCGACTCGTGGGCATCATCACGGTTGACGACGTGGTAGACATCTTAGAACAAGAAGCCACCGAAGATATTCAAAAGTTAGCCGGGGTCAGCGGGGGCGATGAATCGTCTCTCTCTCATCCCTTAGAAAAGCTGCGGAATCGTCTGCCTTGGCTCGTGGGCGTAATGGCACTTTATATTGGGGCATCTAGCGCGATCGCACCGTTTCAAAAAACCATCTCCCTAGTGCCAGTGCTGGCTGTGATCATGCCCTTGTTCTCAAACACAGGCGGAACTGTGGGCATTCAGGCTCTTACGGTGACGATCCGATCGCTAGGGGTGGGTGAAGTCACGCCAGCCGACACGATGAAAATTCTTCGCAAAGAATTGCTGGCAGGGTTAGGAACCGCTTTTGCCCTAGGAACCACAATGGTTTTGCTATCCCTGATCTGGACTTCGCCCGAAACTCGCTGGGTTGGCTACGTCGCCGGATTGGTCATGGCGGCAAACTCGGTCATCGCTGTCACCTTAGGAACGCTGCTGCCCATGGGTTTAAAGCGGCTAAAACTCGATCCTGCGTTGATCAGTGGCCCACTTGTGACCACCATGCTAGACACGATCGGCTTCATCCTCTTTCTAACGCTGATTACATTTAGCCTAAATATCCTCCATCTGCCTACTTGATTGGGCTTCTAATCACCTTGACCCCAAAATCTATCTAACAGTTGCTCTTGAGACAGTTGCAGCAAGAGTGGCGTATATTCCTCAGCCGAAAATGTCAGGATTGTAGGAATTAGGGCCGTCAGTCGATCGTCTATCTCACCAAACCGAGCTTTCAGCAAATTTTCGATGACTAGGCGCTGCCCCAGTTGTGCACCTTCTTGTCTGCCTTCTTGTTTACCGCGTTCAATGGTTTCTCGTTCCCACTGCAAATAAGCCTGATTAAGTGCCATCAGTGAAATTTGATCTTCCTCGTCGAGGTCTTCAACTCTCATAGTAATTCTCCACGTTGTTAAGAGGTTTAAGGTTTGTGAACGACGAGGGTCGTCACTGGCGAGGGAAAGGATTTCTTCTACAGCCTGCTGCTGAGTTTTGCCTCTCCCTAACAGCCTCAACCAAAGCGTATCCGGTGTTTTGGGAAGCTGATGAATGACCACGATCGAAGTTCTCAAAGCGGCAGGCAGGGCATAAATTCCGGGCAACCACTCCAAACTCTGAGTGGCACCAAAACTCTGAAGCGATATTTCTGAGGCGGTTGGTGAAAGAATCCACAGGTGAGGCAGTTCGGCTTCTGAAAGAGAGGCATCTTCGCGCCTAGCCTGACGCTGATGGTCAGCTTGAACCAAAAACAGCTTGAGTAAGCACGATCGCATCTCTGAAAAGCCCGGTGCATTGCGATAAGGCTCGATCAGGCAAGGCGTTGTGGCGATATGCGCTAAGAGACCCAAACCCCGATCGGGCGGGGCAACAGGTGAAAACCAGACATCGATATATCGAGATTCTCCAGCAATTTCTCGATTGAGTTCAACTGTGCCAAAGGGAGTCAGAAACGCTTCTAAAAGTTGTTTAGAAAACGTGTCAAAAGGAGTGCGAGTCATGCAGAACATCGGCGAAACAGTACAAGTATACTCTGAACAGTGAAATTAAGCTCTGGGTTGTGAGGGCGATCGTTTTGGGGTATGAATGATGAGACCTTCTTAAACGCACGCCCTTAATGGTCTGGACTCGCCGCCACGTTCTTTCGCTCGCTGACTTTTCTCCGGCTGAATATGATGTTGTTTTACAAACGGCTAGCAGCTTTCGAGAAGTGTTGTCTCGCCGAACCAAGAAAGTGCCCACCCTCCAAGGGCAGGTTGTCGCCAATCTATTTTTTGAGTCGTCTACTCGCACTCGCAGCAGCTTTGAGCTAGCAGCCAAACGCCTCTCGGCTGACACTATTAACTTTGCTGCCGGAACCTCTTCTCTGTCTAAAGGAGAGACGATTCTTGACACGGCAAAAACCTATTTGGCAATGGGCACCGACATGATGGTGATTCGCCATAAAGAGGCCGGAGTGCCGCAGGCGATCGCCGCTGAAATGGATCGACTGGGGGTGCGGGTGGGGGTGCTCAATGCGGGAGATGGGCAACACGAGCACCCATCCCAGGCCCTTTTAGACCTCTTCACCCTCTGCACATTGTTCGATTCTGAGCGGCCGAGACTATCGCTATTGGCGGGCAAAAAGATCGCGATCGTAGGCGACATTCTTCATTCTCGCGTTGCCCGATCCAACCTTTGGAGTTTGACGGCTAGCGGGGCTGAAGTGCATTTAGCGGCTCCCCCAACGCTCTTGCCTCACTGGTTTGCCGATTTTGTTGCTGACTCAGATGCGTGCCCTGATCTCAATTCGCGCCAGCTTTTTCTGCACTGGACTCTTGACCCGGCTATTGAAAATGCCGATTTTGTCATGACCCTGCGCTTGCAAAAAGAGCGCATGACCAGTCATCTATTGCCCAGTTTGCGAGAATATCATCAGCAGTTTGGCATCACCCGCGATCGCCTTAAACTCTGCAAGCCAGAGGTAAAAGTGCTTCACCCCGGCCCTGTCAATCGAGGCGTAGAGATTAGCTCTGATCTGATGGATGATCCCCAATTTAGTTTGATCTCGCAGCAGGTCACTAGCGGAGTTGCTGTCAGAATGGCGCTGCTTTATCTGATGGGTGGCGGCAAAGTAGCTTAGACGGGGCTAATTTCTAGATCGCTCAAAAAATCGGCTCTTGCTCGTTTGCAAAGATATCGTCATAGTTAAAAATTAAAGAATGAGTGTGGCGAACGATGGAAAACCCAAACTCTATAGTCACGTCTGTGGTGAAGGTCGCGATCGCTAACTCAACTAGCTTCTTATCTGAAAGATTAGGTTTTTGCACGAAGTAATCTCGGCGGGCAAAAAACAGTCTTTCATCTCTGGGCACAATGATTTGATTGACTCGATGGGCGTGGCGAATTGGTTTGATATAGGTATTGATAAACTCTTCTTGATTTTTTTGCAGACGATAGAGTCTTTCATGCTGAAACCAACTCATCTTAAACAGCATTTTAATCAGTTCAAATCCTAGAATATAGCTGAGAATGCTGCTGCGCTCTTCAGTGCTGGCAATAATTCGCAAAGCCGACTCTAGAAGCAAATCAGGCTTTCGACGAGCGTCTTGAGCCGAGTGAATATAAAACTGCCGAATATAGCTTCTCACCAGGCTTTCACTAAGCTCGGTTGGAATGTGAAATCGCTGGAGATTTTCTTTGACTTTTTGCTTGACATCTCGATTTTCAACCAGCTTTGCAATCAGACCATTGGCGGTATATTCATCTAAAAACTCTGCTTGAATATTGGGGGTTGCTGCACACAGCAAATGGCAGAGAGATAGCACATATCGCCGCTGGTTCCAGGGCAAACTTTCTGCCCAATGTTTTGCTTCTGGAGGCAGCTTATCAAGCACATTTTTGATCTGAGAGTCTTGAGAGTAGGGCGACTTAATTGGCTCGTCGATCGAGGCTAACTTTTTAAAGGGCTTGTTCATGCGCGTGCATTGGTCATGCAAAGACTAGCGATCGATCCGAGATATCTGCCATCCCTTAGCAGAGAGCCACTGAGCGTGAGACTAGAAGATCAGGCTTAGTGTGCCCTGCCTGCTTGATTACAAACGGTTAGCGCCAGAATCTTATTGATACTAGTATAAAATACTACTTTGAATTGTATGTATTTCGACAGACATCCTGAGTCTGGCAAAAATAGTGCTTACAGTTCTTCAGATATGTTATATTTCTTAATACTTAGATATAAAAGTTTTAAGAGGTCATCTAATGATTGTTCTAACTGCGCTGTTTATTGCTAGCTGGGTCGCGATCGTCGTTTTAGGGAATCAAGGCTATTCTCTAGATGCTTTGCGTCAATTCAGCCCACTGCACTCTTGGGACTCATCTGAAGTTCAGCCGATCGCGATTCCTGTCACCGACGATCGCCGTTCTGCAAGACACTAGGTTTAGATTTGGATTTTGGGTTGATTGATCCATCCAAAATCCAAGCTCAACTTGCTGTTAGGCAATGCCAGAGAAGTGCGGACAAACCTGATTCAAGGAAGACCGATTTTTGAACCGATATAGAAAAAACCTGTGACCTGTTCAACTAACTCTGTCGAGTCAACCCTGGACTTCTCAGGAACTCCAGCAGTTCACGGTTCACGGTTTGAGGCGCTTCTTGCTGAATCCAGTGACCACAGTGGGGAACTAGCTTAATCTTGTGAGGCGCTTGAATCAGAGAATCTAGGCCATCGGCAAGTTTGTAGCTCAAAATTGAGTCTTCTTCACCCCAAAGCACCAAAGTCGGGGTTGTAATGGGATCGGGCGATCGCCACCAGTCTCGCATCCACTGCCAAGAGGCAAACAGTTGTCGATAGTGATTAATCGCGGCAGAGAGCGCCCCTGGCTTATTTAACGCAGCTTGATAAAGTAGAGCATTTTCTTCAGTAAACGCTCCTTTACGAATCGCCTGCGCTTGAAACATGCCGTTAACAAAGTTTTTTAAGTTTTGCTGAATTACCCACTCTGGCAACCCAGGAATCTGAAACGCCAGCACATACCAGCTTTGGCGCAGTTGATCTAAGTTACTGAGCATTTCGCGCACAAATCGCTGGGGATGAGGCGCACTCAAAAGCACCAAGCGATCGAGACACTGCGGAAACTTTTGCGCTAAGTTCCAAGCGATCGCGCCTCCCCAGTCGTGACCCACAATGTGCGCGCGGCTGTAGCCCAAATTTTTGATCAAGCTATGAATATCGGTGCTCAAGGTGTCGAGATCATAGCCACCGCTGGGTTTTTCAGACTCGTTATAGCCGCGCAGATCAGGAGCCACTACTTTAAAATAGCGTGCCAGTGCTGGAATCTGATAGCGCCATGAATACCAAAACTCAGGAAACCCGTGCAGCAACAGCACTAAGTCGCCTTCTCCTTGAGTCACATAGTGGAGGCGAATGCGATTAGCTTCAATGAAGTGATGCTGCCATTCAGAATCAAGAGCGGTCATAAACTAGATCAGAGCAACGATGAGCGGCACGGTAGGGCGATCCTGTAGGGAGCATCGGCCGCTTAAATTAATCACCCCGCTATCTAGATTATCACTAGAGGTTTCTATCAGGTTAAATCGATAGAAACTAGTGCCAAGAAAGGCAAGGCAGCATCTGTCTCAGCCCCAGTGACAACCTAAAGCGGCGTTATTGTACTAGTGAAAGCTCTCTGCCGGAACCGCCGGGCGATAGTCAGAGGGCTTGATGTGAAACTTTACTAGGTTGGCGAGTTCTTGAAGTTGGCTGATCGCCTCTGCGCCTTCAAGCTTCATTAACTCTCGATCGTCGCGCATTTCTGTCCAGGTGATCCCATAATCCGACACCAAAAAGCGGATCAGGTGGTTGTTTCCCAAACTCACCATAAACGAAGCGCTGTTCATCTGACCGCCGCAGGTATAGCAGGAAGCCAGATATCCCCGATTCTCCAACACGATCGCCATCGCCTGAAGATTCATCACGAGGTCTTTAACAAACTGTCGGTGTTGTTCTGCTAGTCTTAAGAACACAATCGTCCTCCAATCACCACACCCAATTCTAAACCCTTTATTAAGATCTAAACGATCTCTCCCAGTTCTGACGGGTCTCCTTTAGGAAGACTCGCCAGTGGATGTTAAAAACAACACCCCTAGATGCCACTCCATATTAACGAATCAGATCAGACCGCAAAGTATCGAGAGCCACAAGTTCGATCAAATCTCTCAATTTTTTAGGTTTTTTAAAGAATTTTGGATGCGGCACAACATATATTAACGCCGAGGGCCCCTAGACGATTCAGCATCGCTAAAGTTCCTGACCCATCAATTGACCTGCCACCAGCCCAACAGAGGCCCCACAAACCGGATGGTGACCCAGGCCGCGACGAGACCAACAATGCCGACCCAAGCTCCCGTAGAAGACCACTGCACAAACTGCTGGGCTTGAGTCTTAGTCACAGGTAGCCAGGGGGAGATGTTAGGCTCCTTGCCATAGTCTTCTCCCAGAGATTCTTTACGACGTTTTGCTTCTCCCATTGCTTTTTGTCTTTCAGTGAAGGTTTCGTTCTTGATAATAGCGTTTCTAGCTGGCTGATTTCAGTCTTGCTAACTACTGCTAGGCAGGTGGGTGTCGCTGATGTTGCCTCTCAATTTCTGCCTGAGCGGGTGTCTGAGCCGTTTCACGATGGCAGAAGAGTTTCACCGTTGCTCAAAAAAGCTGTCTTAAAAGGATGGAGCTTGAGACCCCATTAATTGGTAAACAAACTAGCATCTAGATAATTGATGCGGGCTAGGGGGCTGAGGGCGGCTAAAACTTGACTGCCGTAGCTGCGGTGAATCACGCGGCTATCCAAAAGTGCCACCACTCCTTGACATTCACGAACTGGAGCGATCGCCCACTGCAACTCACTCAAAGCTTCTGGAAATAAATAAAGCCGAAACCAATCCTGACGAAGTTTTTTATGATAAGCAACTCGCCCGGCCACGAGGGGGTTTTCTAGCGAGGGAATGGGCAATGTCGCGATCGCTAACAAATAGGGAGCAGGCAGCACGCTCTGATGCGCTCGCCAAAACTCCCAGCCTGTGACCAAGATGCCGTTATCGTCGAGACAGGTGCGTTCGATTTGCACTCTAGAGCCAAACTCTGAGGCTAACACGGTGCCCACTTGAGCTTTGAGCGGCATATCTCCGACCAAGATCACCGATAGCCCTTGCACTGCTGTGCTGGCACTGAGCAGCGATCGCAGTTCTTGAAGCAAAGCCCCTTGAAACTGGGGGGTGTTGGGCATCGGAAAGCCTTCTGGCTGGTATAGCTGAATCAGATCATCTTGACGATCGAGGGAAAACTTCAGACAGGTCAACTCATCGCTCAAGCCTAATTTTTGGCGATAAGTCAGGGCATCTGAGTCGAGATCTAGGGCACCGCCAATTAAAACCGTGGGCTGCTGCGACCAGATAGCACCCAGGCTTGAAGCGATTTCAGTTGGGGCGCAGTGCAGCGAAAACTGCCCCAGTTGACGAGCGATCACTGCCCAAACAAGCTGCTCTTCGGTTTGAGTTTGGCTAAAAAAATGCGCCCAATTTGCGGGCAGAGACGAGGGCAACTCTTGATAGAGTCTGTTGAGAATTTCTTGTTCGGGCGGCTCGATTAGACAACACTCATAGGGGTTAGCGGGGTGATGAAAAATTGCTTTCGTCAACTGCACTCTGGCATCTCGAATTTGCTCAGTCTGTCCAGGACACGCCAGCATTAGATCGTTCCAGTCAGCGGCTTGCAGATTAGTGGTTAACTGATCGCGCACCCATCGTTCGAGATCATCTACCCCATCGATGATCGTAGGAATGCCTACCGGAAATCTGCCTTCACCCTTGAGACGATCGCTTAACCAAGCTTCGGGAGTCGTAAGCAAAATGCCTTCAAAATCAGGGCTGACCCAGCGATCGCCCGTGCGAATCGGCTTGGGTGTATCGATCCACTGCCGCAGCCGCGGAATCTCAACCATCAGCAGCCGTTGCTGAACCGATTCAGGAGCCACGACCATCACCGACCCTTCCCACATCAAGATCGGCACCAAATAGCTGAGGCGATAGCGCCCATGATAGCCAGAAGGCACCCCCGTTTGGATGAGAGCGCTGCGACCAATCCGCAAGGCCCGGGCCACTAGCCGTGCCATCGTCAGATGATGTGACCAATAGGGTTCGCCCTGCTCTCGCAGAAAAGCGCGGAGTTGCTGATGAACTTCTACCTCAATCACAAGCTTGAACTCATGTCGTACTAGATGACCATTCTGACATATCCATAAAAAACCCTGCGGAGATTGATTTAACCGCAGGGAAATAATAACTTTCTTGGGAGGATGGAGTGAATCACATCGGTGACTGGCAGCACTCTTAGGCAGGGTCTCGTTCTCTAGCGTCTTCGGCTGCCACCAACGCTCGATCGCCCGCTCCCAAATGAGCTAGGGCGGTTGACCCGACTGGGTGTGGAACCTGTAGAACGGCGCAGATTGCTAGAGCCATAGCCAGAACCTGTAGGACGATCGTTAGTGATCGAGGGGCGGCTGACTCCTGGATTGTTGTAAGACGGGGTGTTGATGCGCCCAGTAGAGCGAAAGACTTGGCGGTTTTGCACGGCGGCAGGAGGAGCCTGATAGCGCTGCTGGTAGCTGTCAACAGCCTGGTTATAGCTGCTGCCATAGCCCCCAAACCCGACCAGCGGACGACCCGTTTGATAGACAGGAGGCACATAATATTGAGGACGAAACAGCAGACTGCCGATCGCTTGACCTGCGATCGCTCCAGCGACTGACCCAGCAAACGGAGTCCAAAAACTCGGCTCTTGGCGGACAATGCGCGTTTCGGCTTGCCCAGTTTGAGGATTGGTCACATTTTCGGCAACATTGTGCACATATTCAATCTTAAAATCTTCGGGAATGTGCAGCGATGGCTGACCGTTTTCAACCTTGAGATAGTTCTTTTGCCCTGCTTTGACTTCCTCAGGAGTTAACTGAGCCAGCGGCAAATTTTGGGTGCGAAATGAGGAGGGCACGCCGGGTTTTGTGTCTAACAGCAGCACCGTATATTCGCCATCGCCATCATCATAAGTCGCTTGCTGAACCGAATATTGCCCATCGGCAAGCCGCGTTTGTTCGACGCGGGCGTTAGCAGGGCGGTTGCTCTGCCCATTAGCCTGGGAGTCGCTTGAAGAGGGGAAACCACAGCTAACGGTGGTCAGACCCAAGGCAGCAGACATCGAAACCAGCAAGAGTCGGCGAAGCATAGATCTAAAAAAGGGAGAGGTCATAGATTGAGCATTGGCTATAGAGGAATTAATTCTGGAAAGAACTCTAAAAGCTGATCAGGGTCAAGTTGCTCACCCAGGCGAGCCGGGGAAAAATGCACCTGAACTGCCTGTAGCCGTTCTTGATAGTGCAAATTGATGATTGTCTTTAATCCTGCCTGCAAAGCACGGACGCTGGCAAGGTCGGTTTCCAGGTCAGGCACCTCACCTTCGGCGGCGATCGTGATCATCACAATCAAATTTTGAGTCACGGGCAACGAGAGGGGATCGACCGCTTGACCCGATGCGTCTGCTAACTCAGGCGCACTCAAATAGCGCTGGGCAGAGTCTGTAAACAACTCGTTTACATAGTCTCCAGCTTCACCCTCGCTCCAAAACACGTCGCCTTCGTTGGCGGCAGACAGCCAATAGCTTTGATATTGCAAAAGGCTCTGGCAAAGTTCGACCAGCCCTTGACCCAACACTGACATCTCGCCATCGGCATTGACGGCTTGTCGCGCTGCCTGGTTGAGCACTCCTAGCAATGGCGCAACTTCTTTGCCCGCAAGATGGATGAATAGGCGACAGACAACAAACCGAGTTTTGCCTGTAAATTGATTAAACCGATCGCGCAGTGAAGTCATTTTTAGCCTGACCCTTTCACCATTTCAAGAGGTATGTCTCTAGTCTAATCATCGCTAGACCCCATTAAATCTATCGGAAGATTAGACGAGTGTTGCGATCGCGTAGAGAATCAACGCTCAACTCCTGCATCTGGTCTATGATCGCAACGGCTTAAAGAATGAGTTTTCTAGCGTTTAATGCTGATCAATCTGGCTCTTCAACACTGAAGGTGATTTCTCTCCATGAGTTTCTCTCAAGTCAAGCAATTTTTATTGGGCAAAATTCTACCCACCAGTGCCCATGACGAAGAACGGTTAACCAAAGCCGCTGCTCTGGCCGTGCTTTCTTCAGATGCACTGTCGTCGGTAGCCTATGCCACTCAAGAAACGCTGCTCGTTCTGGTGGCGGCGGGATCAGGGGCAGGCGTGCTTGGATTTTCGCTGCCGATCTCGCTGGCGATCGTCCTTCTGCTGATCATTGTCACGCTGTCTTATCGTCAGACGATTCGCGCTTACCCCAAAGGTGGTGGGTCTTATATCGTGGCGCGGGGCAATCTGGGGCTGTTGCCTGGGTTGATCGCAGGGGCCTCGCTGATGATTGACTACATTCTCACGGTGGCCGTCAGCGTCTCAGCCGGAATCGATAACTTTGTGTCTGCTGTCCCATTTTTGCGCCCCTTCACCGTAGAGCTTTGCCTGGTAGCGATCTTTTTGATCATGCTGGCAAACCTGCGAGGCGTGAAGGAGTCCGGCAGAATTTTTATGGTGCCGACCTACGCATTTATTGTCAGCATTTTTGTGCTGATTGGCGTAGGGATGTTTAATCAGGTCACCGGGCAGTTGACCCCGATCCCGGCGGGCGAAACCATTCACAAAGTGACTGAGCAACTGAGTTTGTTTTTGATTTTGAGAGCCTTTGCTGCTGGATGCACCGCCTTGACAGGGGTCGAAGCCATCTCAGATGGAGTGCTGGCCTTTAAGCCACCAGAGTGGATCAATGCTCGCCAAACGTTGCTCTATCTGGGCATTATTCTAGGGGCGATGTTTTTGGGCATTACCTATCTTGCTCACATCTATCAGCTTGTGCCCAGCGAGTCAGAAACGGTCTTGTCGCTGTTGAGTCGGCAAATTTTTGGGCTGTCGCCTCTCTATTATTTTCTGGTTTTGTTTGCGACCCCGGCAATTTTGCTGCTGGCGGCTAACACGAGCTATGCCGACTTTCCGCGGCTCTGCTATTTTTTGGCCCGAGACGGTTTTTTGCCGCGACAGTTGGCGCTCTTGGGCGATCGCCTCGTCTACTCTAATGGCATTTTGCTGCTCAGTATTTGTGCTGCCGTATTAGTGGTGGTCTTTGCTGGGGATACCACTAAGATTATTCCTCTCTATGCGGTGGGGGTGTTTACATCATTTACCCTTTCGCAAGCGGGGATGGTGATCCATTGGTATAAGGGCCAAAGTCGCGGCTGGCAGGCTAGCGCCTTGATGAATGGGCTAGGAGCCGTGGCTACCGCGATCGTGCTAGTGGTCGTGATTTGGACAAAGTTTACGATCGGGGCCTGGGTGGTTGTGTTTGCGATCCCGCTCTTGGTATGGCTCTTTGGCAGCATTCGCAAACACTATCAGTATGTAGCCAACCGCCTCAGCATTCAGGAATTGGCACCCCGCAGCTATATGGCTCGGCCCAAAGGCGCGAGTGCAACTCATCCCGCGATCGTGGTCGTGGGTCAACTGCACCGAGGCACCGTCGAGGCCTTAGACTATGCCCGCAGCATTGGCGATGAGGTGGTAGCCGTTCATGTGGACACTGGCTCAACCAATCGCGAGAAACTGCAAACTCGCTGGCAAGAATTAGAATCCGACATTGACCTGCACATTTTAGAGTCTCCCTATCGATCGGTCGTCACGCCCATTTTAGAGTTTGTCAGTGATTTTGAAGATCAGCATCCTGGCGTGCTGTCCACGATCATTATTCCTGCCTTTGTGCCGCGCCGCTGGTGGGAGAGCGTTTTACACAACCAGACGACCCTATTTCTCAAGGCGGCCCTGCGGACGAAGAAAAGCCGCGTGGTGACAACGGTTCGATATTATCTCTAGTCGGTTTCTAAACGCCACGGTGAAAGCCTTTCACAAACTCGATCGCGGCCTCAACCGACGGCGGCTTAAAGGTCTGAGTCTGCTGTAGCCCATTGAGACCTGCGTCAGACTGAGCCGTGGCTGGGCGTTTGCCAAACTTGGGGTTGTGATAGAGCGTCAGCCGTTGATTATGAGAGTTGATCAAACTCGTCTGGGTGGGCGCTTGAAAGAACGGCATTTTTTTGAGCGCGATCGGAATCGACTGCAAAAGTTTAACCCCGTTGACGTGCTGCACCTGCTGACTCAGAATCGTGACCAGTTGCTGAAACTGCTGAATCTTGCCAGCATCGTGACTGAGAGCTTGAGTGGGAATCTGGTGCAGCAACTTCATCAACGTCTGTTGAGTCATTTGATGATCTTCAAACGGAAAAATCGCGACATAAGCCGCAATCAGTAGCTGCTCATCTCGCTCTAGCCGAAACGTCAACGTGGTTCGGCGCAATCGAACCTCAATTTCGGGGGGAGGAGCCAAACAGCCGCACTGTCGAGCCACCTGCTGATAAGTGACCGCTAGGGCGCAGTTAGCATCTGTGTTTAGCCGATCGTCGATCACAATCTCGACGATCGGGGGCGTTTCGTTGAAATATTCTTGACAATCGTCTGTGGCAAAGGTGTAAATCTGGCTTTGGTCGCCATTTTGACTGAGATCGATCCAGCGACAGGTGGCCCCAGTCGTTTTGATCCCAAATGGAGAGACCCCATGCAGTTTGAGACCCGTCATGGTGGAACCACTGAGATCGGCTCCTGACCAATCGGCTCCGGCTAGGTTGGCGCGGGTGAGATCGACATGCACCAACGTCGCGTTGAGCAGCGTCGCATGACTTAAATCGGCTCCTGTCAGGTTGGCACCGCTGAGTTTTGCGCCCGTCAAGTCCGCCCAGCGCAGATCAGCACCTCCCAGATCGGCCCAGCGAAAATTAGCTCCCGATAAGTTGGCTCCTTGCAGATTGGCACGGCTGAGGTTAGCCTGTCGAAGCTCGGCGTGATTGAGATCAGCGCCCGTGAGATCGGCACTGCTCAGATCGGCGCTAGCTAAATTGGCTTGCTCTAGATTGGCCTCAGTGAGCAGGGCGTGGCGCAAATCTGCCCGACTCAAATTGGTTTGGCTGAGGTCGGCATAGCGCAGCTTGGCATCGCGCAGGTCGGCATGGCTGAGGTTGGCTCCTCGCAGATCAGCACCGCTCAGATCCGATCGCATCAGTTCTGCCCTGATCAACTCTGCTTGCACAAGATTGGCTTCTCGCAGGTCAGCCATCGTCAGAGTGGCGACGTTGAGCGTGGCGTGGCTGAGATTGGCTCTGCTGAGGTTGGCACCGTTAAGTTTAGCGACGCTGAGGTTAGCTTGACTGAGATCGGTGCGGCTGAGATTTGCGCCTGCGAGGTTGGCAACACTGAGGTCAGTCTGGCTAAAACTCGCATTGCTCAAATTTGCTCCGCTTAGATTTATTTCTCTTAAGTCAAGGGCAGAAAACGCTCGTGACCCTGTGGTGTATCGGTTTAAAACTTCCTCAGCCTTCATGGGAGCCTCTAACGGATCGGCGAAAATTGTGGGGCGAACTGGTGCTAACGTACCCCAATCTAGATCAGAATTAGCCTGAAGCACTGCACACAAGTCAGATGGATAGCCATGAAAATTGGGATTGTAGGGTTGGGGTTGATTGGGGGATCACTGGGGTTAGATCTACGATCGCTAGGGCATCAGGTCTTAGGGGTCAGCCGTCAAGAACGGACGTGTAAGATAGCTGTGGCTAGAGGCGCAGCCGACGAAGCGGCCGCTGATCTAGCGCTGCTAGCCGACACTGATCTAATTTTTATCTGCACACCGATCGCGCACATTCGATCAACGGTTTCGCAGCTAATTCCCCACATTTCGTTGACGACAATATTAACGGATGTGGGGTCAGTCAAAGCTGCGATCGTCCAAGAGATTGCCCCAATGTGGCGTAATTTTGTGGGCGGTCACCCGATGGCAGGCACAGCAGAGAGCGGCATCGAAGCCGCCCTGCATGGCTTATTTGCAGGAAACCCCTACGTGCTGACTCCGACTGAGACAACACCCCCCGACGCGATCGCCCTCGTCGAATCGGTGGTGCGTCCGCTGCAAGTTCGGCTCTATCAGTGTCAGCCTAAAGCGCACGATCGTGCCGTCGCCTGGATTTCTCATCTGCCTGTGATGGTCAGCGCCAGCCTGATCGCGGCTTGTCTCAGTGAAGCTGATCCAGATGTGGTCAAACTGGCTCAAGCGCTGGCTAGCTCAGGGTTTCGAGACACGAGTCGAGTGGGGGGCGGCAATCCTGAATTGGGACTGATGATGGCGCAATTCAACCGCGCAGAGGTGCTGCGATCGCTGCAAGTTTATCGAGAACAGATTGACCACCTGATCTACGAAATCGACCACGCAGACTGGACATCTCTTGAAGAAACCCTTCAACAGACTCAGACCGCCCGACCTAAGTTTGTGAAATGAACCCTAGACACTGCTCACCGTCAAGCTTTCGGGTCGCCCTAAGTTGCCATAGAGCTTGACTCCACGCTGGTTTGCCTCCAAGTGACGAACAATTTTGTAGACCGCTTCAATCTGATCGGGTGCTCCGGCTTTGAGGGCTAAGGTGGCGATCGGCAGCGGCGTTTTTTCGGCTTGCAAAACCTGCACAACGTTGCGCTGCAAGTCTAGAATTACGGCGGCGGCCTTTTTGCCTGCTTCAACACCAGGCTGGTGATAGGCATTGACGTTGACAAGAAACCCATAAAAGCCCACAGCCCTCTCATAGAGGGCGATCAGCGCTCCCACATTATGGGCATTCACTTCGGGGATCGTGACAGTGATGGAGTCTCGATGATTTTCATAAAGAGCCTGACGGGTGCCCTGAAGCAGCCCAGAGAGATAGTCACCAGAGGTCACACCCGCTTCGACCTCGATCGAGGGGCCGGTGCGATCGTGCAGCACCTCGATAAACGTTAAGAAGAAGTTGGGCACTCCTTCCCGCAACTGCTGCACATAGGCGTGCTGATCGGTTGACCCTTTGTTGCCGTAGACCGCGATGCCTTGATAAACCGTGTTGCCGTCGAGATCTTTTTCTTTGCCCAACGACTCCATCACCAATTGTTGAAGATAGCGGCTAAACAGCAGCAAACTGTCTTTATAAGGCAACACCACCATATCTTTTTCGCCTTTGCCGTTGCCCGAAAAATACCAGGCAAGGGCTAACAGCGCCGCCGGATTGCCCTTGATCTCAGGCAGCCGAGTGGCGGCATCCATTTCTTTTGCACCTGCCAGCATGGCGCGAATATCGATGCCTTGCAGCGCTGCCGGAACCAACCCCACGGCAGAAAATTCAGAAGTCCGGCCGCCGACCCAATCGTGCATGGGAAAGGTGGACAGCCAGCCCTGAGACTTAGCGATGTTGTCTAAGTTGCTGCCTCTGCCCGTGATCGCGACAGCTTGCTGACTAAAGTCTAGGTTGCGGCGGCTAAAGGCGTGCTGCACCTCGATCATGCCATTGCGCGGTTCGGGGGTGCCGCCCGATTTTGAGATCACGAGCACCAGCGTGGTCGTCAAGCGATCGTCAAGTTTAGCCAAGACCCGATCGATGCCTGCGGGATCGGTGTTATCGATGAAATGAATGCCCAAGGGCGGAAAATCAGGCGACAGCGCCTCAGCCACAAACTCTGGACCTAGGGCCGAGCCACCAATGCCGACTGACAAAACATCCGTAAATTTCTCAGCGTAGGGCGGATGGATTTCACCAGAGTGGATCTTGTGCACAAACGACTCAATCTCTGCGATCGTTTGCACAATGTCTTGCTTAAAATCTTCGTTGGGAGCCAAGTCGGGGTCACGGAGCCAATAGTGACCGACCATGCGGTTTTCGTCAGGGTTAGCGATCGCGCCCGATTCTAGCGCCGCCATGTCTTGAAATGCCTGGTCAAATTTGGGTTTTAACTGTTGGACAAATTCGTCCTCAAACCGCATCCGACTAACATCAAGATAGAATTCTAACCCTGCATGGTAGTAAAGCCAGCCTTGATAGCGTTGCCAGAGTGCAGCCGAGTCCATAGAATTCTTTGCCCTTTGTGAAGTCGCCACCCAATAGTCTATAGGTGCTAGCGACTCTGAGCGAAGAACTTGAGGGAGAAATTTAAGAATGCAGTCCGAAAAGCTGCCAACAATCCGGCGGTGACTCTCTGCTCCTCAGCGTTTGAGAGAACGGATAAAGCCTTGAGCGATCGCGGATCAAATATTCGGTTTTGGCAAAATTCGCAAGAATTTAATAATCTGCCCAGTGATCTCTATGCTGACCAAATAAGTGTCTAGCGTAAAGCGATAGAGAATCTCACTCGCGCCAAGGGTTTGAAACTCATGCAAATCTTGAAGCTGATTAATTTGGAAAAACTCGCCAAAGACAAACTGCTGAATCTTTTGAAACGCAGCCGATTCTAAGCTCTTGAGATCGAGTAGGAAGATACGATCGTAGCGAACTTCAAGCCGCGCCGGAAGCAATAAACCACCCATCGAACCAGATTTGTTGGTCTTCATAAAGCTCGCGAAGACGATTGGATCAGGGGCAACAGCCGCAGCGCATCGTCACGGGTCAAGGTGTCACCAGGTCGATGGGTATGCTTTGAAACTTCTATGGCTTTCAGCATATAGAGATCGTGATAGAGCGTTTCTAACTCTGTCCACAAGCTTTCTAGCTCTGAGTCAGAGAGGGTGTCAATCAGATGATGGGCCCGACTGCGAAACAGATTCATGAGATACAACCCCACTGAAACCACAAGAGGCAGTTCTAATAGTTTGAGAGTGCCCAGTTTTGGCTCAGAAATCGCGGTCACAAAAGAGGACAACCGTCGCAACCGCTACGGATTGTGTGCCTCGGTGCGGTAGGATTTCAGTTACTTCTGCATTCCCTTTTCTATGGTCGGCTATCTCGTCTCGCTCATTGTTTTCACGGCAGTCTACGCCCTGTTTAGCCTCGGTTTAAATCTGCACTGGGGGTTTACGGGGTTGATCAACTTTGGGCACGCGGCATTTTTGGCCCTTGGAGCCTACACCACGGTGCTGCTGAGTTTAAACGGGGTGCCGATGATCTGGGCCGTGTTAGCGGGCGGAGCCGTGGCAGCCCTGCTGGGGTTGCTGATCGGCTTTTCGACTCTGCGCCTGCGAGAAGATTATTTAGCGATCGTCACCATTGGCGTGTCTGAGGTCGTCCGATTAGTGGCGCTAAATGAAGAATGGCTGACTCGCGGCTCTTTCGGCGTACAGGGCTATTCGCTGCCTCTAGCAAGTCTGACCCGACCCACGATTTTGACTCGCTGGGGCATGATTGCGGTAATCACGGCGATCGCAGGGCTAGCCCTTCGCAGTCTCTGGCAGTGGGCCCGACGGCAGACAAAACGGGTAGACCCCGCGCTTCTCGCTAAAAATAGTCTGGTTTTAGGCGCTTACTCAAGCTCCTTAGCCCTGATTCTAGTGGGCATTGGCATCATTTTTCAGGGGCTAAAAGTCTCCAAGGTTCTACCAGCAGGGCTACAGGGCGTTTTGCTGATCGCGTCTCTAGCCGCAGTCATCTGGCTCTATCAGTGGGTTGCTCGGCGTACTCTACCTAAACTGCCTGCCTGGGAAGCGGGAGCGGTTTTGTTATCCACGATCGCCCTCTCTCTTTTCGGAGGCTGTCTCTATGTCGTCAGCGCCCTTGCCCTCTATAACTACAGTGAAAATCCGGCTCGCAATGGACTGATGTTTTTGGCGGTGATCACCCTAGCCGTGACGTTTTGGGCTTTAGAACGGTTGGTACGATCGCCGTGGGGACGGGTGCTTAAAGCAATTCGAGAAGATGAACAAGTCGCCAAAGCCTTGGGGAAAAACGTCTTCGCCTACAAGCTGCAATCCTTTATGCTAGGCGGGTTTATCGCCGGAATCGCAGGAGCATTTCTCGCCTGGCAACTCAGCACCATCTATCCCAGAAGCTTTGAAACCGATCTGACGTTTAACGCTTGGACGATCGTCGTGCTGGGCGGAGCCGGAAGCAATGGCGGAACTCTATTAGGCGCAGCGATTTTTTGGGGTTACACCACGCTGACCCGATCGCTTGATCAGTTTGTGCCGTTGGGGGCCGATCAAATTGGTGCCCTGCGAATAATGCTGATCGGATTGCTGCTGATCTTGCTGATGCTCTGGCGACCCCAGGGAATTTTGGGCAACAAAGATGAACTAACGCTAGGCCGTTAATCTTCAGTCCTTTGAAGGATGAAATTCTTCGTCACGGCTTCTATCTCTAGATAGGAAGCAATTTGCAAGGATTTCACAATGGCAAGTCTTTTAGAAACCGCTAAGAATGCAGGCTCGTTTACAAAATTGTTAGAAGCCGTTGAGAAATCAGGATTAAAGCCAACCTTGGAACAACCAGGGCCCTACACGCTGCTGGCACCGACTGATGAGGCGTTTGCAAAAATGCCCGAAGACCTGCGGCACAATTTGTTAGACAATCCGGCCAAGCTCAAGCGAGTGGTGGCTTATCACATTCTTGTCTGGGGATGTGCGATCGGATGACCTCGCTGAAATTGATGAGGCACCCACTGTTGAAGGGTCAATTCTTGCAGTCGATCAAAAAAATGGGGTTCATGTCAATGATGCGCTGGTTACTCAAACCGATATTCTCACTGATAACGGTGTGATTCACGTCATTGATGCGGTGTTAATGCCCGCACTGTTGGCAGCAGAACGATTATAAGAGGTGTGAGTATCTGAGTTTAGGTAATTAGAAAAGTTTTGAGTAACATAGAGAACAGGACATTTAGTTGCCTTTTCCTTGATGTGCTTAACTTTTCTGATTATCTGAGATTTGTTTGCAGCGATCGCCGTTATTGTGACCCGCGATCGCTCTACACCGCGACGGATGCTTTATTGTGTCTGGAAGCGCAAACAGCAAAACAGCCCAAAACATCAGAGATACCGCATCAACAAATCGAGCAGTTCCCCGTAATCGTGGGACTCCGCAAATATGCGCTAGGTGAGAAACGGGAACACACACTGTTAGCAGGGCGACCGGGTTCGGGGAAATCGACGACGCTAAAGCAAATATTTCTAGAACTGGCGGCTGCCGCGTTGATTGATGATACTCAGCCGATTCCGGTTTTGGTGCAGTTGAAGAGCGATCGCCCTCTCCTCGAACTTATTGTTGCTGAATTCCGCCGTGCCAAGATGAGAGTCACTGTTGAGCAGATTGACGATTGGCTGCTGGAAGATAAGCTAGTGCTGCTGCTTGATGGCATTAACGAAATTCCTTCGGAACTGTTGAGAGAGAAATTACAGGAGTTTCGAGACGACAATCTCACGACACCGATGATCTTCACGACACGAGATTTGGCGATCGGGGGCGACTTGGGAATTGAGAAACGGCTGGAAATGCGACCCTTGACCAACCCTCAAATGCGAGAGTTTGTGCAGAAGTATTTGCCAGAGTATGGGGAGACATTGCTGAGGCAGCTAAACGATCGCTTGCGAGAATTAGCAGAAACCCCACTGCTGTTGAAAATGCTCTGTGATGTCTTCGATCCCGACACGCAGCAGATTCCCCAAAGTAAGGGTGAATTGTTTCAGAGATTCGATCGTGATTATCAACACATCAAAAAAGATATTCAGGCAGTTCCTGTTTCAGAAAACTTCTGGGAATTTAAGTCAGAGGTTTTGCAACACTTAGCATTTACCATGATTCAAGCGGATGCTCAGAAGCCAACTGAAGCATGGCTTACGTTGCCAAAAGATCAGGCAGAACGCATTTTAGAAAAATGGCTCACTGAGAGAGGATTAATCGATGCCCCAACAAAGGCAAAACTTTGGCTGAAAGATTTACTCAATCATCATTTGCTACAAACAGCAGCAGACCCAAAAAAGATTGAGTTTCATCATCAGCTATTTCAAGAGTATTACGCAGCAGAAGTTTTGCTGGTAATGCTTACAAACAAACATCCAGATGTGATGGATGGCAAACGCTTGCAGTATTTTTATTTGAATTATTTGAAGTGGACAGAGGCGATCTCGATAATGCTATCCTTACTGGAAGATGAAACCCAGGCATTGCGGGTAGTGAAGTTATCCCTAGATGTGGATTGGATATTAGGAGCACGGTTGGCGGGAGCGGTGAAGCCGCGATTTCAACAACAGACTGTCGGTATATTAGGTACGCTAGATGTACCTGAGTGGTTGAAGATGCAGCTCTTGGGGGAAACGCTATCGAAGAATGCTGCTCCTGAGTTGCTTAAGTTGCTAGAAGGCGAAGATATTAGCATTTATAGAGATATTATCCTTTCACTTATCAAAATAGATAGACAATTAGCTGCATCGAAAATGCTGCCAGCCATCTCAAAAATAATTGCCTGTACAAAGACAGAATACTTCGAGGAGGATTTCTATTTATGGGCTTTGGGGACGTTAAAGGCTGTGAATAAACTAGGTGTTCAAGCAAAGGAACATGAGATTTCTGACTTATTAAAGAATTTGAAGAGTAAACCAATCTATGTAGAAACTTTATGGGCTACCTTAATTGACAAGTTTGAAACAGTAGAAGAACAATGGGGAAAGAAATCTGTCCCTGAGCTAATCCAATTTCTGAGACATGAGAAAAAGGTTGTTCGTGAGACCGCTGCTTATCACCTAAGCAGCCGAGGAAGCGGTGAGTACTTTACTATTCTTCGGGAGCTACAGTTGGAAATAAAGACTAGTTGGGAGTATTGTTCTACCATTTCTAAAATTCAAGTCAGATGCCAGTTCTACAACTATGAGATCGCTCAGCAGAAACTAGCGCCACACACGACTGAGCGATCAACTTTAAGTCCGGATGCTAATGTCAATACATACATTGTGGAGAAGCTTACGCTCATGTCTGAACAAGCACCCATTTTTCATCAGCACAATCCCACAATCGGGGTCAACTATGCCGCAGGAGGCAGCAACCCCAAAGTGATTCAAAACGTCCAAAATACTCAGCAGTCTTCTTCCGAAGCTGCCCTTAACAGTGTGGTGCAAATCATCCGAGCATTGGAACAGAAATACAGCTTTGTCCAAGACGAGCAGCAGGCGCTCCAGATCATTGATGCTGAGTTTAAAGATATCCAAGCTAAACAACTTCCCCAATGGCAAGATCTGATGAATGTTAAACGGCTCTGGAACGGTGGCAAAAAAGCAGCCGTAAAAGTAGGCGAACACTATGCTCAAGAAAATCCCTGGGGTAAAGGCTTGGTGGCATTCCTCGAAGGTGTAAGCGAAGATGTGAAATAAAAACTGGAAGAATCACCATGCAAATCACGATCGACCTTCCCGACGCTCTGCAAATCAGTGAAGCAGACCTCCGCACCGAACTCGCGATCGCTCTATTTCAACAGAAGAATATTCTGATTGAGCAAGCCGCCCAACTCGCTCAAATGGACGTTGACGACTTTTACGAGTGCCTAGTCGATCGCCAGATTCTCACTCGACCCAGCAATCCAGACAACGACCCCGATGAACTGATTCTGGCGCATCTTCGCATCTCCCTCCAGGACATCAAAGAGGGAAGGGTCTTTCCTATCTCTGAGCTTTGGGATGGCATTGATGTCTGATCACGAGTTGATTCAAATACTGGCTTCACCTGATTTTAAGTCTCAACTTCGTAAACTTGCAAAACGATATCGCACTCTACGTTTAGATCTCCAGCCTCTCTTGGACGAGCTTCAAAATGGCAATTTCCTTGGAGAGCAGATTTCTGGGACTAATTACGCAGCCTTTAAGGTTCGGTTGAAAAATAGCGACATTAAGAAAGGCAAAAGTGCAGGTTATCGCGTCATTTATCAGATGAGAGACAATGCAAGCGTTTTGCTAGTCACTATTTACTCAAAGTCAGATGAAAGCGCTCTAACCGCTAGTGAAATTCGAGCAATCATTGATCACTTCAACCAGACCTAATGTGTCACAAGGCAGCATTAACCGTTGGGAAGCATTTCGCCGAGAACAATATATTGGGCAAGGGAGCCATCGCATTCCTCAAAGATGTCAGCGAAGATGTGAAATAGCAGGAGAATCACCATGCAAATCACGATCGACCTTCCCGATGCTCTGCAAATCAGTGACGCAGAACTTCGCACCTTTTTTGGGACTGAATGAATCTACGATCGCGACAAAAGCCTCTAGAGCATCTGATCACGAAAGACTAATATTATTCCCAATCACTCAATGGGCACTATTCACATATTTAGTGAACCAACGACTCAAAGCCCCTTCCTTAATTTCAGTCGTTTGAATAAACGAGCTAAACTGTGCAATCAGTTCAGGGTTGCGCCATCCTTTAGCGGTTTCCTCAGCCATTAAATTTAATGCTTCATGAGATGAAAACGCTCTTTTATAAGGGCGTTCACTCGTGAGGGCATCATAAATATCGATCGCTTGAAAGACTTGAGCTAAATAAGGAATCGCATTTCTTGATCAACCCATCGGGATAACCCGACCCGTCCCAGCGTTCGTGGTGATGCCGAATAAGGGGCACGACCCCGCGCATCGTTCTCAAAGGGAGACAGATCTGCTCACCGATCAAGACATGTTGCTGCATAATCTGCCACTCGTCAGCGGTTAGTTTCCCCCGTTTGAGCAACACCGCATCGGGGATGCCGACCTTGCCAATATCATGCAAATAGCCGCCCCACATCAGATCGCGAATTTCGGGGCGAGACAGCCCTAAGTGTTCACCGAAGGCTTTACCCTGCGAGACCAACCGTTCGCAGTGATCTCCGGTGTTGGGGTCGCGGCTCTCAACGGTGCGGGCGATCGAGAACAACACTTTCTCAGCGTGGTCTAAGTCTTCGTTTAATCGCTTTTGACGAATCAGAGATTTGACTCTGGCCGAAAGCTCTAGCTGATCAAACGGCTTGGTTAAAAAATCGTCTCCCCCAGCCTCAATGCCTCGCAGACGGGCGCGGCGATCGTCGAGTGCTGTGATAAACACAACGGGCGTTAACCGAGTCTGATCATCGGCTTTGAGGCGGCGACACACTTCATAGCCATCCATGCCGGGCATCATTACATCGAGCAAAATCAGATCAGGGTTGGTTTCAAGAACTTGTGCTAGCGCAGCCGCACCGCCTTCTGCCTCGATCACGTCATAGCCCTCGACCGACAAGAGAGCAACGGCAGTCATTCGGCTAGAGGGGTGGTCATCGACGACAAGAACTCTAGGTCGATCTAGATCAAGGTCATTCACGGCGGAAAAACCCTACGAAAGTGAACAATAAAAGTATGAATAGAGCCAAGATATTCGCAGAAATCTTAGAAATTTATCCAGTGCTAAACCGCGCTAAACGGCTTTATGCGCTCTGGTATCCAGTATGGAGAAATGTCTTCATGAAGCAATCAGGCGTTTTACTGAGATTGGAAATTACCTACAAAGATGGATGCCAACGTCCAAAATTTCTGAAATGTTTTGTCAGGGGACGGTTGAGCGATGGAGGTTGATTTCTGCAAGGTCGGCACTAGACTGTGAAGGCACGATCGTCTCGTTGAGATTACGGAGATCGCCTTCAAATGAGGGTCTCGTTTATTAAGTCACCGTAGAGGCAAGCGCGCCTTTGTGAAGCGGCACACCTGCGATCGGGCAGTCTGCTATTCAACTCCTTCATTAACAGGGAAGCGATCGATCAGTTGGATGGCTCGATTGGCGTTGGTCTTAAGCAGTTTTGAGGCGTGAGGAATGTGAGGAATCTGAGAGAGAAAATCCAGGGTTCGTCGCAGGATTCGCACTACGTCACCTTCGTCGAGGCTAGTGTTTTCACAAAGCTCTACCCATTCAATACCGAGTGCCCATTGTTCGATCAAGCCGATCAGTTCTCCCTCTAACCACACGGGCAGTGTCACCTGGTGCCGTCGCTGCACCTGAAAGAGTTGACGACGAATGTTTCGCAGCCCGCCCAGAGCCTCTTCGACTTCGTTTGAGATGTCATAACGAGTCCAGCTATCGGGGCGCGAGACTTCGGTGACGAGGGCGGCGCAGGCGGCGGCTAGATGGTGGGGGTCGAGCGAGTCAAATTCGCCTGACATGATGGCTAGTCCTAGCCAGAGTTCGTTATCGCCTCGAATGGCGGCTGTGGCTTGACCCAGCGGAGTCGGGATCAACCCTTCAAGACAGCCAAAGTGTTGCAGGATCTCAATCAGATTCATGAATTCTTCCCAGTGGCGCTGGGTTTGTTGCTCTAGTTTGCCTTGGCGATCGCGCACCTCTGCTCTGAGAGTTTCGATCCGCTTTTGACGTTTGAGCAGATAGCTGCGATCGCCCCACTGACTGACGGGATGAGCCGCAATTTGGGCTTCGATAGCTGCCGTGCGCTGAAACTGGGCATAGACTTCGGGGTGGTCATCTTCCAAACCAGGCGCGTTGGGAATACGGTGGGCGATCGCTGCTGTCTGCTCGTTGCCACCGCGAGACTGACCCGGTTTTGGCGGCATTTCAGAAGGCGGCACCAAGTCATCGACTTCTCGAATGCGAGGAATGTCACCCCGGAGATTGACCACATCGGACACGGTGCTGATATACCAGCGATTGTTTTGACCCAAACAGACGAGGTAGGGAAACTGCCCAGCGCCCTGAATCTTCATCACCAAGACGGCAGGGAGCGGGCTGGGTAAGCGGACATGATCGCCTTTGAGAATTAGGAGGGTTCCGGCAACCGCAAAGGAGAGCGCGATCGCCAGTTCGCCTGATTGCATCTCGTCTGCCTGACTTTGCAGGGTTTTTAATAACCGCCGCTCTTCTTTCAAGCGTTCTTGGAGTTTCTCATATTGCGCCATCAGTTTCCAGTCTACGGAGGCGACTTGGGCTTCTAGCTGACTCAGTTCGGCTTTGCAGCGATCGATTTCCTGCTGTTGAGGGCGCAGATACAAAGTGGATAGATATTGCCCAAAACTGCGCTCGACTAGCTCTTTGGCTTCTGCGATCGTGTGGGTTTGCAGCAGATTCAACACCATGCCATAGCTAGGCGTGAACTGGCTCACGAGGGGATCAGGCTCCGAGGTGGCAAGATAGGCCGCTTCTTTTGCGCCCTCAAAGGGAGTCTGAACCGTGACCACATAGCCCTCTTTGTCCATGCCGCGCCGACCTGCCCGACCCGCCATCTGAAGAAACTCGGAGGGGTTGAGCAGTCGATGCCCCAAATCAGTGCGCTTAGACAGGCTGGAGATCACCGTGGTTCTCGCAGGCATATTGATCCCCGCAGCCAGAGTTTCGGTGGCAAACACCACTTTGATCAAGCCCTGCTGAAATAATTCTTCCACCAGACCTTTCCAGGCGGGCAAAATTCCGGCGTGGTGAGCGGCAATGCCTCGATAGAGCGGTTCGACCTGGCCGACCCGTCCGGCATCGGGGTTGCGATCGAGAAACTCATCAATCAGCCCCTTGAGTTGAGCGGCTTCGGCTGGATTCACCAGCGACAGCGCCCCCAAGTTCGTAACCGCCTGATCGCAGCCCTTGCGACTAAAGATGAAGTAGATCGCAGGCAGCATATCCTTTTCGCGCAGTTTGCTGAGGGTGAACGCGATCGGGGGCGCTTCGGGTCGAGGGGCCCCACGCTGGTTAGCTCCTTTGGGGCGGTGCTGACTGCGCTTGATTTTGAGCCGCGGATTAATCTGGGTGTGATTGTCGTCCAGCAGGGGAAACAAGCCTTTGGGGTTGCAAAACGAGAAGTGAAGCGGAACCGGACGATAGGTAGAGTAAATTAGCTCGGTAGGGCCGTGGACTTGATCAATCCAATCCGTTAGCTGGTCGCTGTTAGCCACCGTTGCAGAGAGCGCCACGAGTTGAATTTCAGCCGGGCAGTAAATAATCGACTCTTCCCAAACGGTGCCGCGCTGGCGATCGTTCATATAATGACATTCGTCAAGCACCACGGCTTCTACGCCCGTGAGCGAGGTGCCGACTTCTCCGATCGGGGTGCCATAGAGCATATTGCGAAAGATTTCGGTCGTCATCACCAAAATCGGAGCCTCGCGGTTGACCGAGACATCGCCCGTCAGCAGACCGACCCGATCGGCTCCAAACTGGTTGCGAAAATCCCGCAGCTTTTGGTTAGACAGGGCTTTGAGGGGCGTGGTGTAGAGCACCCTGCGCCCATCTGCCAAAGCGCGATGAATGGCATATTCGCCGATCAGAGTTTTCCCAGAGCCTGTAGGTGCACAGACCACCACCGACTTGTCTGCTTCTAAAGCCGCGATCGCCTGTAGCTGAAAGTCATCTAGCTCAAACGGAAACAGCGTTTTCAGGTCAAGCCGAGAAGAGGGAGGGGAATTGTTCACCAAGAGTTCCAAGTTTTTTGACTGTTATCACTTTAGATCTTAAACTTCATCCGCTATTTGAGGGGATGAAGTCGCAGAGATGACTCTATTTGTATTGCTGTTGGTGGCGATCATAAAATCCACAAAAAAATAGAGTAAATTGTTCTATGCTTTTGATCCGCTTCTACCCTGACCGGGGTGGGCGATTTTCGAGATAGAGACTGATTCGATGGTTAGTGCTAGAGGTTTACCGTGGAAATTGCGATGGTCGAAAGTCTCTGGGCCCAAGTCCTAGAGCGATTACAAATTCAGCTTAGTCGCCCCACGTTTGAGACTTGGATTAAAACTGCGGTGCCCGAACAGCTAGAAGACGGCTGTTTGGTGATTCGCACGCCCAACCCCTTTGCGAAGAATTGGATTCAGAAATACTACATCAAGACGATCACCGAAGTCGTTGAGCAGGTGGCGGGGCACCCGATCGAGATTCACATCACGATCGCTCAGGGCGACGATGGGGCCCTGCTGGGGGATGCCGACATGTATTATCCCCTCCCGATCGAGGTCAATATTCCCGAAATCCCGACGGGGCAACGGGCCCAAAACTCTGATCTCAACCAAAAATATGTGTTTTCTCGGCTGGTGGTTGGCCCCAATAATCGCATGGCCCACGCCGCCTCGCTGGCCGTGGCAGAGTCACCCGGACGGGAGTTTAATCCGCTCTTTCTCTGCGGCGGCGTTGGGTTGGGCAAGACTCACTTGATGCAAGCGATCGGGCACTACCGTTTAGAAATCTGCGCTAGTTCTAAAGTCTTTTACGTCTCGACGGAGCAGTTTACCAACGATTTGATTTCAGCCATTCGCAAAGACAGTATGCAGAGCTTTCGAGAGCTTTATCGAGCCGTTGACGTGCTGCTGGTCGATGACATTCAATTTATCGAAGGCAAAGAATATACCCAAGAAGAGTTTTTTCACACCTTCAACACCCTGCACGAAGCTGGAAAACAGGTGGTGATCGCCTCCGATCGTCCGCCCAATCAAATTCCGCGACTGCAAGAGCGGCTCTGTTCGCGCTTCTCAATGGGCTTGATTGCCGACATTCAGCCGCCCGACCTAGAGACGCGGATGGCGATTTTGCAAAAGAAAGCTGAATATGAAAATATGCGCCTGCCGCGAGCGGTGATTGAATACATTGCCTCTAGCTACACTTCAAACATTCGAGAGCTAGAAGGCGCGCTGATTCGGGCGGTGGCCTATATTTCGATTTCGGGTCTGTCGATGACCGTCGAAAATATTGCACCTGTGTTGAATCCCCCCGTGGAGAAAGTCGAAGCCTCGCCAGAAGCTGTGATTACGGCCGTGGCCGATGCCTTTAACGTGCCGATCGAAGACCTAAAAGGCAATTCTCGCCGCCGAGAAATCAGCGTTGCCAGACAAATCGGGATGTATCTGATGCGCCACCACACCGAACTGAGTTTGCCCAAAATCGGCGAAGAGTTCGGGGGCAAAGATCACACCACCGTGATGTATAGCTGCGACAAAATTGCTCAACTCAAGACCAGCGATCCCAGCATGGCGCAGACGTTAAAACAACTGGGCGATCGCATCAACTTAGCGAGTCAAACCCGAAAATAGCGGCCGATAGTACAGGGGGTCTTTAACAAATCCCATCGATCGCGCCCACTTCGATTCATTTTCCTCATCTAAGAGAATGAATCTCGATTCACTTGTGGAAAAATCTCTCTTTTCTGTGGAAAACTTTGTGGGAAACCTGTCAAAAACTTCTTTCCATAGTGGAAAACGTCAGCACCCGCTCAGGAGATTGGGCGGCGATCGCAGGTTAAGCCGATCTTTTCCACAAGTTTTCCACAGCCGATCGCCACTTCAACCTCTCTCCTGAAAATGGTTTTGGTGCTTTTTCCACAGTTTCCACAGTTTCTCTGTGGGCAGATTAATCGAGTTAGTTTAGCCATCAAATCCCCTACAAGGGCTGGTTTTAAGGGTTGGTGGCACGTTGTAAACAGGGGTGCTAGGATGCTCAAACAAGATTCCTGCACAGCAATTCCACAAATTCAGCCCACGATCGTTTACGACCTGTTAAAGATTTCCTTCACCTCTCTTAGCCCTCAATTGCCATGAAACTGGTTTGCGCCCAAAATCACCTCAATTCTCATCTTTCGCTGGTCAGTCGTGCGGTTTCGTCACGCCCCACCCATCCAGTTTTGGCTAACGTGCTGCTCAATGCCGATGCTCAGACTCAGCGCCTCAGCCTCAGTGCCTTCGACCTGAGCCTTGGCATTCAGACAAGTTTCCCGGCTCAGGTGCAAGAGAGCGGATCTCTGACTCTTCCGGCTAAACTGCTGGGCGATATTGTCTCGCGTCTGCCCGATGGAGACATCACCCTCGACAGCGGCACCGAAGCAGAGGCAGGGTTGCTGACGACGCTAACCTGCGCTTCAGGGCGCTATCAAATGCGCGGGATGGGGGCTGAGGAGTTTCCAGAGTTGCCTGTGATCGAAGCGGGTGAACTGGCGACCTTATCTGCCGAGGCGTTGATCGACGGCTTGCGGGGGTCGCTATTTGCCGCGAGTGCCGATGAGACTAAGCAGGTGCTAACGGGCGTTCACTTAAGCTTGCAACCGGATGGACTGGAGTTTGCGGCCACTGACGGGCACCGTTTGTCGGTGGTGCAGACGATCGAAGAAGAGGCTTCTCCCGATCGCTCTAAAAGCGAGACGGCCCTGAATGTTACCATTCCGGCTAAGGCTTTGCAGGAGTTGATCAAAATGCTGGGGCAAGGCGGAAGCTCGGTCGCGGTGCAGTTTGACCAAGGGCAAGCCATCTTTGAATGGACAGATCAACGCCTGACCAGCCGCTTGCTAGAGGGGCAATATCCCAACTATCGCCAACTGATTCCCAAACAGTTTTCGCACCAGATGACGATCGATCGTCGCCTTTTCTTGGGGGCTTTAGAGCGGATCTCAGTGTTGGCTGATCAAAAGAACAATATTGTCAAACTGAGTCTAAATGACTCCAATCAAGAACTAACGCTCTCAGTGGATGCTCAAGATGTGGGCAGCGGTCGCGAGACGATGCCCGCCCAGATTTCAGGGGACAGTTTGGATGTGGCCTTTAATGTCAAATATTTGGTGGATGGACTGAAAGCGATCGCCACCTCCGAAGTGCAAATGCAGCTAAACACGTCTACCAGTCCGGCAATTCTGTCTCCTTTAGGCAGCATTAAGATGACCTATTTGGTGATGCCAGTCCAAGTTCGTAATTAAGCCGGGAGATTGCTTGACCGTTGATAGAAGCATCAATTTCTGGGATAGAGCATTAATGCTTCTTCTTAGATAATGCGGAAAAATCGGACGCTTATAGGGTCAGCCATCGTTCTAGATCGGCTACGCCAGAGAAATCGAGCAAAGCCTCGCCGAGGGATTCGATTTCCGCGATCGGTAAGGCTTCAATTTGAGTTCTCAAAGACTCTGGCACCGCGCCAACCCGTCGAGTCAACAGTTTTAACACCAGCGATCGTTCTCCCTGCTCAATTCCTTGCTCAATTCCCTGTTCTAGCCAACTTGTTGTAATTTCCATCACACGTGCCTGCTCTACTGCTTCTAATTTACCAATCTCTTCAGTAAACAATTGCTCCTCGGACTCATTGAGTCGAAGATAGGTATCTACAAAGCCTGAAATCAACCGCGATCTAGCAGCATCTAAGCGCAAGGTTGCCAGCATTCGCAGACACTGCGCTTTCACAGTTGGGCGATCGACTGCTGCAATTTGCATCTTTGCCATGAGTGCTGCTGCAATGGGGTTATGTTGATCGAGGAAATCACGCCAGTGTAGCTGGTTGAGTTGGACTGCTGCAAAATTGAACTCTAGAACCTTCAGACCTGAAAACTCAACAGAGTGAGTTTGCGGTTCGGCTCTTAGAGGTTGATCAAACGAGAAGACCACGATTGGATAGATCTTCTGCACATATTTTTGGTAGAGACGGGCGAAATAGAAGAACATTCGCCGGGAAAAGTCAGACTGCGTGTAAGACTGCGCCTCAACATGAACGAGGAACCCAACCTCTTCACCAGACTGTTTGACTTCAACCAGCAAGTCGATAATCTTATCTTCACCAGCCGTTAGATCCCCAAAATACTCCTGCGGCAAAAATCGAATCGAGTTTCGATCAAGCGTACTGGCAATGTTGGGCAGAAAGAGGTCTAGGAACTCAACAAAAAATGTGGTCAGGAGTTCCTTAAAGAGGCGGTCATGGTCAATCATGAAATAATGACAAAAACGATTGGTGGGCATGGCATAGACCACGCCCACATCTGGGGGAACCTAGGCAGGGATAGACTCTTGCTCTTGCGTGGAGCGCGACTCTTCGCCCGATGCTTTGAACTTAAACTGGGCTGGATTGTTGTGGGTCTTCTCTAAAAATCCTTGCCGCATTCCCCGCGTCAGAGTGCCTGCGACACTCTTAATGGCTCTTGCCATTTCTGCTCCCTCAAAGTCGCCATAGACCTCACGAATGATGTCGTTGGTTGAGAACGATCGCTCAGGGTCAGTTGCAGTCACGTTGACCATTGCCTGAAGCGGCTCCATGCCCCTGAAGGCTCGCTTGGGGTTTTTGGCATCAAACGATTGAGGCTCTGACTGTTTCGCTGTTCCCTTCGATCTAGCTCTGGGTTTCGGTTTGACCTTAGATGATTTTCTGGGTTTCTTGGTGGCAGGGAGGGTGTCTGCATCGGGTTCATCGTCAGAGACGCTCTCTGTGTGATCAGCTTGCTGGCTCTCGTGATCCTCTCCAGTTAAGGCTTTGAACATAGGAGGATGATCTTGAACCTTCTCTAACAACCCTTTTTTGACCCCTAGCACCAAGGTGATCTTTACGCTTCTTTTTGCTTTGAGTAACTCTGCTTCGTCAAACTCGTCGTAGACGGCACGAATCACGGCTTCTGCGTCAAAGGATTGTTCAGGAGATTGTTGAATAACCTGCACCATTGCATCGATCGGGGCAAGTCCTTCAAACTCAGACTTGAGCACTTTTCCATCAAAAAGCTTTGCTTTCGATTGTCCTCGTTTGCCTTTAGATTGGGTGACGGATTGTGGGGTGGATGCTTTTGAGCGCACCACGGCTTCTATCTGGGGAAGATGGGTGCCGTGACCATTGCTCATTGACTCGTCTCCTAACAGCGAGTTCAAATTTTGCAGGGCGAGGTCAATGGCAGCGGTTGCTTGCTGAACTGCGGTTTGAATAATGGTCTCGCGATCGCTGCTCAACCGCGATCGCTCTTGTTCTAACTGTTGTCTGATTTCATCACTCAATATGGAATATGACATTGCTTCTCTTTGCCTCGCTACATACTTACTCTATTCCGATTGTAGGGTGAACAATCAAACTTGAAAGATTAAATTCTTGAACAGAGTACTCTCTGTCTCAAATAACCTGATGAAAATGACCCAACCAGTCATGAGTTAACCAGGTATGAGTTAACCAGAGAGTCAAGGATGTTCATGAGTTCATTCAATCAGCTAGCACCATCACAGGCGATTCAACGTTAATCTGTAGGAACTTGAATCTGTGGGAACTTACGTCGTCTCTGCCCAAGCAGGGGGGCAGTTCAAAATAGCGAATCCTAAGCAGAGTTCTCTCCCAAAGGATAGAGCGATCGGGTGGCTAGTTTCGCTCGATCGACAGATTATAGAATTTATCTTTAGGCATAGACTGGGCAAAGTTCACGACACTCGTAAACTCAAACCCATTCTTATTACTAGGATTGCTAGGAACCTATGCCAGATATTGTTGACACTGCCATGAGTGCGGGAACCTTTACCACGCTAGTAGCGGCCATCACAGCGGCCGGACTTGACACTGCCCTAAAGAGTCCTGGCCCGTTTACGGTTTTTGCCCCCTCTGATGATGCGTTTTCTAAACTGCCATCAGGAACGGTTGAGTCGTTGCTAGAAGATCTATCAACGCTGAGGAAGATATTGGAATATCACGTCGTTTCTGGAAAAGTGATGGCAGCGGATGTCGTCAAGCTCAGTCAGGCGACGACGACTGAAGGAGAAGATGTCAAAATCAGCGCCTCTAATGGCACCGTCAAAATTAATGATGCAACGGTCACAATGCCCGATATCGAGGCTGAGAATGGCATCATTCATGTTATCGACACCGTTTTATTGCCTGGCTCGATCAGTCTTTGACGATCGTTGAGATAGCTATTCAGGCGATCAGTATTCAAGCGACAAGCTGAGAGCGTGATTTCAATCCGCTCTTTTTTGTTTCAGTGGCTCGTGCCGCCTATTCACTAACCTTCAAAATTTATGAGCACTCCTTGCAGCCATCTCGACCAGATTAAAGCCGTGACAGCCAGCGCAACGGGATGCGAAGACTGTCTGGCAATGGGGGATACCTGGGTTCATCTGCGCGAGTGTTTGACTTGCGGGCACGTCGGTTGCTGTGATTCGTCTAAAAACAAACACGCTACCCAACACTTTCATGCCACTCATCACCCGATCGTGCAGTCGATCGAGCCAGGTGAAGACTGGAAATGGTGCTACATCGATCAGACCTTTTTGGAATAGTAGTTTAGATGAACTCAAGCTCACTTTCCTAGCCCGGCTTTGCCTAGCTCAATCAGAGCATTAGCGCGAATAATCGCTAGTTGAGCATTGGTCAATTGGTCAATGCCAGCGCCCGTAATGTTGCGATTTTCGCCCTTCGCCATCAGATTGTTGACATCTGCCGCATGGTCTAACCCTAGCGCGTGGCCGACTTCGTGGGCAAAGCTGTCTTGAACACGACTAGAGGTGTTAATGACGACGGAGATGCGATCGTCCTTCAGGTTTTTCATAAAGTTTGAGTTGCCTAATAAGCCCTTGCCAAGGGTTTCGCCTCGCGACGTGGTAAGCGCTGGCACCCAATAGCCTGTCATGCGCCCTTTTTGACGATTTTGCTCGACGAGTTTAATCTCTTCGGCCGTGGCATCGTTGGTTGTGAACTCATCCAGCGATTTATCAGCCCCTAGCAGCAGTTTGGTCGTTTCTTCGCTGATTTCGACGGGGTTGCCCTGCTCAATCTCAATGCCAACGGGGTTATAGAGTTCGTTAGCGCGTTTGAAATCATCGGCGATCGTGTTGGTGGCAGGTTTGAGCAACGTGGTGGGAATGACCACTTCTTTAGTGATGCTCTTGGTTTGAAGATCGGTTAGCTTGCCAGAAATATCGGCAAAGATGCCCAAGGCCGTCGCTTGTTTAAGAAACGTTCTAAAGTCATCTCCGACTAGGCTAAAGCCTTTGGCGATGATGGGTCGTGTGATTCTGTCGTTGGTTTTGGCAGCCGCGTAGAGATTGGCTAAGGGCATCGCCGTCAGTTTTTGAACGCGCAGGGTAATATCGACATCGTTAAAGCCGTTTAGGTGGGTGGCTGCATCGCCCCAAGCTCCGGTTTTGATGGCATTTTCATAGTTGAGATCGAGATAGACGGCGCGAGTCAGATTGGCAACCTGCGACTCGCTGCCAACTTTGGGATTGTTGACCGCGCCTTGATAAATCGCCCCGATCGTTCCTTTTAGCAATGAACTGAGCTTGATCTGAATATCGCTCTCGTTAAACGCATTCAACAGTTCTGCGGTGAGTGACCAGTTTTTGGCGGCTAGAGCGATCGCGTAATCTTCATTTAATTTACGAACTCTGGCGGCTTCGTCGGCAGGCCCATCTTTGAGATCGGGTGCACTCTGGCGTTGCACAGGTTTTGCGGCTTGCAGAAATAGAGGCATTCCCGTAGTGCCGCTTGATGGGGTGGGCGCGATCGTAGATGGCAGTGTCGCGGGTTTGGCGGTGAGTTGCTCGTCTTTTTTAGGTTCAAATGTGGCTACCATGGGGCGCTCCTAGGAATTGTCTATTAATAATGTTGGTTAGTTGCAAGGTCAATGGGCACGGCAATGCCATGCCCGTACTGGGTCAATGGGCGCGGCGATGCCATGCCCGTACTGGGTCAATGGGCGCGGCAATGCCATGCCCGTACTATGCAGGGTCAAGGGGCGCGGCGATGCCATGCCCGTACTGAGTAGTTCTAATCGGTTATTTGGGGTCAATTCCCATTGAGAAGGCATTGCGATAATCTTCCTTTAAATGATCAACTGGCGTAGTCCCGCTTTTGACGAATGACTTATATTCGTCGAGGGTGTTGGCGTGCAAAAAGAAGACGAGAGCTTTGCCGATCGCGACCCGATCGCCCTTTTGCATAAAATCCAGCGTGTCTTTGCCGAGAGCGGCTTTTGCCCAGTCTAGGGCCTGAGTGCTGGCAACGGTGTATTGTCCCAACGTTCTAATCAACCCTTTGAAGTTGAGATCATCATTAATATCTTTAATTGCTTCGTCAGACAGCGACGCTGTTTTGCCCTTGAGGTAGGTTTCGACAATGCCCTGTTCGACATCCACCATGTTGAGGTCAAACTGCATGGGTGACAGCGCGGCGGTTGAAGTAGGATCTTTGGGATCGGTCGGCTTACCTTGACTGATCAGACGATTGATTATTTTGATGTTGGAATCAAACAGGAGTTTGTTGACATCTTTAAGCACTTGCAGCGCCTCTTTAGAATGAAGACTCCAGCCGATCGCCCCCTCAATGCTGCCGACACTATTGCGATTGGTGACTTTGGCCGCCGCTCCAAAAAATCTCACCTTCTTGGGCAAAATTCCCTCGGCGGCTAACGCATCGATGACATCATAGTAGGCACTGCGTTGGGCGATCGTCACATACTCTTCAGGGTTGTTATTCTTGGTGTTGAAAATGGCAGCTTTCACAAAGGTGTTGGTCGTCGTCGCCAGTCTTCCGATGTCTGTTCCCCAACGATTCATATCGTCGGCAAACCAATCTTTTTCGGTGCCGTCAGGCTGAAAGAGCGCCAGTGGTTTTCTAAACAGATGAGATGAACTGGACTGCCTCACCGGATTTGAGGGTTGCGGTGATGTCATCACCTGTTGAGCCACGCGATCGGCTTCTTGCTCAAATGCGTCAGCCGGGTCACTAATCGCAACACCCTCTGCGGTCGGAACACCTGCGACGGCTCCGCTGGCTTGCTGCACGGTATGCACGACTTCATGGGCAATCAACTGCTGACCCTGGGACGATCGGGGGTCATAACTGCCCGCACTAAAGAAAATATCTTGCCCGGTGGTAAACGCGATCGCATTCACCGATCGTGACAACTGATCGGCTTCTCGGTTGTTGTGAATCTGCACCTTTGACAGATCGGCTCCTAAGTTTTGTTCTAAATGCTGCTGAATGCCTGAGTCTAAAGAATCTCCGCTCCCCGATGCGGATTGAATGCGCTGCCCGATCGAGCCATCAGTGCTCTCGGTTGTAGACTGGGCACTGCGCTGAATCGTGCGCTGACTGGGAACGGGTGCTGACTGCGGCACCCCGATCGCTTTGGGTGACGAGGCGCGGAACCCTAAAACCGATGGCAACAGTTGCCCGACATCGAGGTGCAGCCCCAGCATCAAATTGTTGCCTTTGGTGTTGATCTCCAGATTGAGCCAGTCTAGTTTGGGCACTGGCAGGACTTTGCCATCGAGTAGACCGAGGGAAAGTCGTCGCGCTTCGGGGTCGGAGATAATGCCCGCCAGCGCTCCGCCACCAATGACGGTAAAGGCGCTGACTACTCCCACTTTTTCGCCGCGATTGAGGTGTCGCCAGTCTGACTCGGCCCGATCGCCGACACGGGTTTTTAACGTCGTTAGAGTAGGGTCAAGTTTGACCACAACCGCTTTGAGGAGGTCGCCCGCATCTGCCGATCGGGGAGTCGTTGGTGGCTGCTCTGAAGGCACCGCAGCAGACTTTTCTGGCGTGACGGGACGCTTGGGGAGAAAGGTTGGTAGCGTCGTTCCGAGATCAATCTGTTCTAATTGAGGTCTGAGAATAGCGAGATCTAATAATTGTTGAGTATCTTGTTTAAGGGTCAATGGCAGATCTGGATCGAGGTGATAGTTCAAACCCAGGCTATAGCGTGATGTTGGATCGAGCGGTGTAAGCAGAGAGGGCGGTGTAAGCTGAAAATTGGGAACTGGGGGCAAACTATCTTCTCGCTGCACGGGAGCATTGCCCGATCGCTGCAAATACAACGGCATTCCGGCGGTTGCTCCGCGCTCGTTGTCTAACCCATCCAATTGATTGTCAGCCGGAATTAGTTGCTGACTTTGTTGAACAGATTCGGGCGATTGAGTTGGGGTGGGTTCCATCGCGGTTCCTGGGTTTAGAGAATGCTGACGTGACCCCTTGCGGGTAACTCGGAGAGATCGCCGATGAATTCTGCGGGGAGTTGTCGTCCGAGTTTGCGATATTCGCTAGCGACTCCTTGCACCACATCGGCAAAGGTGATGGCGCGAGATTGACTCTGAGCGACCACGGCGGCTGCCAGCACCGCGTTGCGAATGTTGCCACCACTGAGGTCAACGGCGGCTGCAAGCTGATTTAACTGCGATTGCGTAAGTTGATGACTCTCGCCTAAGATGAGATTGCCACAGCGATCGCCGCTCTTCGGCTTGGGGTAGCGGAAACTCAATGATCATATCCAGTCGGCGAGAAAAGGCAGAATCAAAGCGACTGCGGCTGTTGCTGGTGAGCAGAGTGATGCCGTCAAACGACTCAATGCGCTGGAGCAGATAGTTAGTTTGAGCATTGGCGAAGCGATCGTTGGCTTGCTGTACATCAGTGCGTTTGCCAAACAGTGAGTCGGCTTCATCAAATAATAAGACGACTTCGGCTTGTTCGGCTCGCGAGAGTAACTGTGATAAATTCTTTTCGGTTTCACCAATATATTTGCTGGTGATCGAGGCGAGATCGACGCGATAGAGCGGCATTCCTAATTTTGTGGCTAACCAGCCTGCCGCCAGAGTTTTGCCCGTGCCCGATGGGCCCACAAACAGCGATCGCACACCGGGATGATAGCGCACGGTGGCTGAGAGTCCGAGTCCGGTGACGAGGCGATCGCGGTGACGACAGCGCAAAAAGAGCATCTGAAGTTCGTCGCGCAGAGCCGGAGTCATCACCAGCGCATCATCGGGAATAGCATCGGTTAGAGGTTGAGCTAGGGCACCGAGTCCGATTCCTTCGCTTGTCCAGGCGGCGGCGATAACGTGTTCTCGTTGGGGTTTGTCTTGCTGTTGGAGAATTTGATGGTGCTGCGTTAATCGACCTAGTTGGGCAATGCGGCCGCTGCTGTGGCGATGTTGTTGCGCTAACTCTGCTGCTAGAGTTTCGTCAGCGATCGCCAGGTGCCAAAGCTGCTGTCGTTCTTCAACATTGGGGACGGGAACCACCCAGTTGAGCACGGTTTCGCCCAAGGCTTCGACGCTGCCATCAATGCCGCAGACGACGAGAATAGGGCCGCGATAAAACGGCATGGGCGGCAAACTCTTGCGTTCTCCGGGGGCGAGGTCATAGCAAAAAACCGGGAGCAACTGTCTGAGCAACAGCCACGGGGCGAGATTGACGGTTTGATCGGGTTGATTCGTCGCAATGAACAGGGGGCGACGCTGAAGAATTGTAGCGATCGTGTGGGCGACTGATTTTCCTTCGATCTGTGACCCGGTGCGTAAGACTAAAACTCGCTGAGTGCCCGACTGAAGACTGGTAGCCCAGCGCTGCGCCTCAATCAGCATCGAAGCGGCTAACGGAACAGCGTAATCATCTAGCCCGATCGTCAGGTCTGGAAGGGAGCGATCGTGGCCTCGCAGCGCCAAACCGATGTGCAGAGGCACTTTGATAGACTGCTCTGGGAGCGGTGCCGATTCGTTGAGGAGTTGCAGCAATCCGCTGGCGATCGCGTTGCCCATCATGAAGCGATCGATCACAGAAACGCTGCCTGATAGCGGCGAGAATGCTAAAGAGAGTAACCCTAAAGTAGGACGCGAACCACCTAGAGGAGCTTGTAGATAAGCTAAAATTCGACCTGCGATCGTGTCTTGCTCAACCGCTATTGATAGTGAAATTGCTAATACTTCAATGATTGACAAGGACAGTGGTTTTGCTAATTGCAACAGGGAATAATCGCAAACGGCAGGGTGGCGAAGATAGTTTTTGAGGGCATCGATCCAATTAGCATGATTAGCCGTCACAATCGCTTGATAGTGACGTAAGTGTTCTAACTCAGAAACCGTTGGATTGACGAGAAGCGACGGGTCTAGCGTGGCGGCGATCGCGGCAAACGCAACGGTGTGAAGAGTCACGATCGGACGATTCCCTAAGTTCTCAATTTCCATACCCGGCTCCTGTGTAGTGAAAGGCAACGACTCGTCCAAACCAGGGCACCCAACCCGGATTGAGATCTAGTCCGATGCGACGAATCCGCAGGTCGGCTTGCTGCGGGTTAAACCAGATATCAAGGTGGGTGCGGGTGATTAAAATCTGCCCCGATCGAGTCACTAAATTGTGTAGTCCCATTTCGGCATTGAGACGGCACCAGCGCCGCATTGAGTTGAGCCAAGAGCGAAGCAAAGTGGAGTCTATGAAATCGTTTGAAGGTTCAGGCAATGCCTCCCAAACGGGATCGGTTTCAGGAATATCTAATCGTTGAGCGATCGTATAGAGCAACATTCCAGGTAAATCAAACTCAATTAAATGAGGATTCGATTCTAAAAAGGATTCGATTTTTAAGTAAGTCATTAAAGGTAACAGGAAAAATAATCCGGCAAATACCGTTAATTGAGGAGTATCTATAAATCGATGAGGATCTAAAGAAGAATTCTGAAGTGATAAACTATTGCTGGATAAGTATGATTCGTTTAACACTAAGGGAAAACTTCTTATAATCGTAGCTGGATTCTCCATTAACACTGACTGATCAGACAAATACAACTTTCTAGAATCGCTAATTTGTTGAATGATCTGCTGCGATCGGGCAATCAACTGCGGATCGATCCTAAACGCAGGTTGTTCTGCAAGTAGAACAATAGTAGTCAACCAAAGCGATCGGGCATCTTCAACACCCCAAACCGCAACCCAATGCTGAAGTAAATCAATCCAATCTCTGGATAAGAATGAAATTGATAATGGATTTATTAATCCAATTGGAGTCTCTGATTGTATCCATCCGCAGACCTGCAATAAAGCAGATCCGTCTTTCTCAGTCAGCGCCAAAAGCATTGGCATGATTGAACTTTTAGCCAATAACTCCTGCATTAAAGGCACGATCGCAGCGACCCCGATCGCCGTCTGCATTACCCCATAAAGCACCCGTCGCAATCCTTCTTCTCTAGACAAATGAGGCTGCCAGTTCACCACCGCTAACCGCCAAAACCATTCCTCGGTGCTGCGGTGATTTGCTAACCTCACCGCCAGACAAAGATAAGGCTCGATTGAATCTCGAAAATAGACCGCGATCGCATCCTTTGCCACCGGATCTTCAGCATGAACTGCCATCATGCCAATCTGCGCCAATTGTTGCTCTACCACAAGAGCCAACGTCGCCGAACTGTGCTGACTGTGAATCTTGCCAACATTCAGCGATCGCACCACCAACAGCCGCCCACTTTCGGGCAACGATGCCGTGTGCAGCGCATCTTCTAACAACACAGCCCCTTGATGAATCAGGGCTTCATCATGCGATCGCAGACGAACCGTGTGAACATGGCGTTTCATAGCAGTGAGTAGTTTTGGAATCTAGGGTTCACGATCGGGCAATCAGAGTCTTGTTAAATGCACCAATTTCGGCAAACTGCACTCGCGAATCTGCTGCTAACTGCACATTCGTCTCGTAGGCATGAACAATTCGAGCCGATGCTTGACCCGATGCTAAATCTTCGACCACACCCTGAGCCACCACGCGATTCAGCGCTGAATAGAGCAACACTTGCATCCCAACTCTCACCGTTGCAGCGTCGATCGCGAGTTCGACTCGGCTGCCCAAATTGACGATCGTCGGTTTGCTCAACCGACCCGCAATAATTTGATTCACAGGTGCATGACTCGCCAACAAAATGCAGACCCGCACGAGATCGCTGATCAACGCCACAGCATCAGGCTGAAGTGCGTCAATCTGTTGATAAAGCCAATCCACTATTGTTTGAATTTCGCGGCGATCTAACAGAGCAATCTCGCCCCAACGAGGTAAACTCGCTAGATTTCGCAGGTTGACGGGGGCATCATATTGGCTCAGACGCTCCGCCCACTCTAAGCGAATCACGGGCAACACGTCGCCAAAATTGGCATATAAACAAGCCGCAACGTGAGCAATTTGATCCAGTTCTTGGGCGGCGCGCTGAGACACATCGCTACGTCCGTGACCGCCATCGATCAAGTCTCCGAGAGAAAGAACAGCCGTTGATTGGTCTCGCAGTTGAGTCCAGGTTAGCCCCGAATAGAGACTGAGATTGAGTTGAGCCACTTGCGATCGCGCCGCCGCCATAGAGGTGCGCTGAGTCGTCACCGTCTGCTGAATGCGCTGCCCTAGCTGAGTTGCCGTCGAAGTGACATTCACCATGTCAGCCGAATAAGACCGAATAGCGCGCTGCTTGGCTCCTTGCAGGGTGGCAAAAATCGTCTCAAAGCGATCGAGCCGATCAATCAAACGAGGAATGTGAGTAAACCACTTCACAGGCGCATCTCGCAAGGTCTCGGTCAGCGATCGCAGCGCCGCCGGAACCGCAATCTCACGATTCAGGCAGACCGGAATCGGTGAAGATGTGATGCCCGGATCAAGCGGACGAGTCGGCGCATCGAGAATGACTTGAGTAAATCGCAGCCGATGAAACACCAAAAACGTCACATATTGCTGCAAGATGGCATCGCGACGTTGATTAATGCCGTCAATTCGCAGTTGTTCTTCAGCGAGTAAAGCCCGCGCTACTGCGACATCATGGCGGACCTCTGCCAAATAATTTGCGATCGCGCTCAGACGTTGATTGATCTGACCGACTACGCCCCGAAGCTGCGTCAGCACCATCTGACAAGCGACGATCGCCGTGCGATAATCTTGCACCCGTCCTTCTGCCAATCGCAGCGCGGCAACCGTGTTGTCTAACACTTTCACCCCATCGGAAAACTGCGCGGATTCATCGGTGCTGGTCAGCGTGTCGCCTAACCGAATCTGCTTGAGCAGCGCGGCATTCACGTCTTTGAATTTAGACGTAGTGCCCGGAATGCTCACCTCACCGAGATCGACCCCCAGATCAGCGAGACTCTCGATCGTGTCTGCCCGACTCGACAGGGTGAAGTTTCTGGCTTCGACTGAGGCAGAGGCTTGCAGCCGTTCGGCAACTGTCACAGTGCGACTGGCGGCACCGACCAAGGGCGACTGTTCTAACACGTCAACAGCGCTGGGCTGAAAAACTTGTTTAGAAGCAAATAGCTCTGTGTTATCAGCCGTTTGCTCATTGATCACCCCGATGCGAGTTTGAGTGTTTTGGGTTTGTTTGAGTTCAAAGGCGGAGGTTTTTGCAAACCCGACATCACTAAAGTTAGTGAAAGCGGTCTGCGTGAACAGGGGTTCGACCAATGCTGCCTTGCGGGGAGCCGCCGCAAACTGGACATTTTCTGCCGCCAAAATGGTGAAACTTGGAGATGTTGCACCCACCGGAACTGACGCGGTAGACTTGGCACGAGTAAAGAAGGTGTTTAGCTGCTCTTGCGTGACGCGGGCACTTTGACCGCCTTCAGCGATCGCCGCCAGTGTCGGAGACGTGGCCAATCGAGCCGCTTGAGCGGTGCCCAACACAAACTGACGAATTCGATAAATATCGGTTTGCACTCGCAAAAAGTGGAAGTCGATGCGATCGTTGGCTTGCTTAACTTTGGTGTCAAGAAGAGCGATAAACCGTTCGAGTCCCAGCGTGGTGAGTTGGCTGGCTTCGGCGGGAAGCTGCGCGGCGAGTTGACTGTTCAACGTTTGCAAGGGCGTAACGCCTCTGACATTGTTGGCAACGGCGGTGGCAAAATCTTCTTCAAAAGGCGTGAGCAACTCAGCATCTTGAATCCACGTCCAAGCATCGTTGTTAGTGCGCGGCGTTGCTCCGGCTGGCAGCGTGTCGCCCACCCAAACTGTGTCGTTGGCGGGCAGAGCACCGATCGCCGATTTGCCCGTGTGTCCCCAAGCGGCGCGACCATCATAGAGCGTGAAGGAGAGTCCGGTGACGGTTGTGTTTTCTAGCCCGACCAGACTGGCAGGCACTTCTAACCGCACCCAGGATGCGATCGCGGGCAGTGTTCCCAAAAATTGACGGCTGGCGGTTCCGGCAATGCCGAGATTAAGTAAGTTTTCACCCCAATAGGCGCGATGCTCCCAGCTTCCGCCGACGTTCCACTGCACCATGATTTCGCGGGGCGGATGATCAGGATCGAGGTAAATATAGGTGGTCAAGCGATCGCCCGTCGCGACAACCAATCCGGCGGTTGCGCCATCAAAAAAATGTTGATGCAGCCCAGAGGCTAAATTGGATTGGTGAGCGCGAGTGCTAGTGAACGGTGTGGGCGGCTGGGCGAGTTCGTCTTCTAAGCGATCGGGGTCGGCATAGTCTGGCGCAGTTCCGGTGATCGCTTGAGCAATCAGCGTGTTGCGAGATCGCACGATCGTGCGACGATTGAGCCATTGCGATCGCCGAATCACCATCTGATCGATCGTGCGCTGAAACTCCGAATCGACGGCTTCTGTTTTGAGCAAATCAGGCTCATACCACGCTTGCGGAACGGGCACTAAAACCTGCACCTGATCGGGTTTAGACACATCAAAGGGCACGAGGGACGCACTCGATTCTAAAACAGCATCCAGTTGTTCTAGGGGAACGGGAGCCGCTTGAATCTGATAAGAACTGGGGAAGAAGTGATTTTGCCCCAAGCTGGGATTGGACGATCGCACCTCGATCGCGGATGTAGGCAAGATTCCCACGGGCGGCAACGAGAGAAATTGGTCGGCCACTTGCGAGATCGAAACCGTTGCCAGGTCAAGCTCTGATAGCTGTTCGGCAAACTGCTGAACTCGCGCCTGCCACAAAAATGGACTTCCTGCATTGGCAACTAGCGGATGGCGACGTTTGGGCAGACCGCCAGCCCGCACCACAGAGTAGCGATCGCTAAACAACGGCTTCCAGGCGGCATCAAATCCGACCAGCGCGATCGGCACTCCGACCTGTTCCCAGGGCAATAGCTGATCAGGCGTGTTGGCTTTTTCAGCACTAAAAATTGTGTAAGCTAACCGATTTCGCCACCGTCCCAGGGCGGTTGGAGGCGTGAGATCGCCTGCTTCGGGCAGTGCCAGCCACTCAGAAGCCCAAGGATAGAGCACTAGGCGGCAGCCATCCACAATTTGCCAATCTTCAAAGGCATCATTTTGGGGATCTGTCTCACAGGAATCTTTGGGGTCGTTGCGTCCGACTAGTTCTGCTACGATCGGCTGAAGGACTAGGATTCCGACTCGTGGCAGTGTCGCAGCAATGCCGTTAGTGATTAATTCTCCTAGCGTTTTCCCTAATTTTCGCGGCGTTAAGATTCCGGTTGGCGTTGGCGTTGGCGCTGGCGTTGCTCCGTCTAAAATCGCCGCCGCCGCATAGACTCGAAGATCCTGCGCCGCCACTCTCAGCGTTCTAGGGATCAAGACATCTTCGCCCATTGCCGTCACACCTGTGCCCGCCGCAATCTGATAATGGGTTGAATCCGGTTGTTCTAGATCGACTTCTAGCCCCGTGATCACGCCCGGAGAGAGCAACTGTCCCCGCGTTGCCAAAATGCCCGATCGTCCCTGTTGTTCGGTGATTAAAGCCCGATCGCTGAGGGCCCGTCCAGAATACAAATTAAGGCGACGCTGCCAGCCTAAATTAGCATCGGGCTGCATGGGCGGAGAGACATCCACAATATGCTCACCGTTGAGCGATTTTTTAATCGGATTCACGTCCATTATCGCAGCCCTCCCGATCGGTTGTTTAAAGTCGTTTTAATCAAATTGCCAACGCCGCTGGGATTGGTTCTGGCAACGTCAGTTAATTGGGATGAAAACGTTCGCAGTTCTGTGTCTGAAAGCTGACTCGACAAGCGATCGAGTTCGGGAATGGTGCCAGATTGGGCAACAGTGGCCGCGATCGTGTCATCTTTTAGCTGAGAATTGGTCGCCTCTAACCGCAGAATTCCTTCTCCCAGCTTAGGATCACCAAAGCGATTAGAGACTTGCAGCACTCCGGCTTGATCGAGTTTTTCTGATGGCTGATCAGTAGAAGTGTCATTGGTTTTTGCCGCTTCTAATTCTTTAATCGCACCGCTCAACAGCAGTTTGGAACCTGTGAGTTTTGGAGAACTCAATAGCGATGTCACATCTGCATTCGCTGCGGCGGTTGCCGTGTTTCTAATCGTGTTTACCCGACTGAGTAATCCTGCTTGATTGAGCGTCGTGACTAAATTTCGTTCAGTGATCACTTCATTGGTCACAATGCGAATATTAAATCCAACATTTGTCGCGTGATAGGGCAAGTTGCGTCTGCGAATAAACCAGAGTAGATCTGAACTCGCTAAGGCTTTGCGCCATTCTGCATCAACCAACTCTTGAGGATTGACGATCGGGATCGGCGATCGGGGCAGCCGAATCTGCTGCAATGACAGCAGCGGCGTGCGTTTTGCCACCAATCCGGGAGCGACCGCAGGCAGCGATCGGGTCAGGCTGCTCAGAGTCCCCTGCAATTGCTGAAACTGTTGACGATTGACGGGCATCAACACCAAAACGCCGACGGAATCGAGGGCTTCGTTCGTCATTGTTAGATCGATCGGGGGCAACAGCAGACTCTCCTCAACCAGGGCCGCCAACTCATCAGAGGGCACCAGCGAGAGACTGACATCCACCGTGGAGGGAAAATAGATCTGCGTGAAATTCGTGGGGTCGATCGTGGCGCTGGGCATCTGACCCGCCGGAGGCAAGGCCGCAAAATAATCGGTGGCGCTAAATCGTCGCCCTTGATTGCTCTGGCTGCGCGACTGCAACACCTCCTGCAACTGCTGATCATATTGCTGCACATAGGCTTCTCGCAGACCGCGAGGGGTTGCCCCAAAGCTCAACAGACTTTTTTGCTCGGCCCCCACTTCTCGCCGCACCAAATAGGGATCAATCCACTCGACCACGCCGCGATTTAAGCCCACCATCGCCAGGGGCAGCGCATTGGCAGGCAACCCGCGCACCGATCCTTCGACAAAAATATCTCGTGCCACCCGCGATCTCCGCGCCTCTAATCCGCCACCGCCGCTGTCAGCATAGGGAATCAGCGTGATCGCCACCGCCTCGATAATGTCGCCATCATTCACCGATCGGGGTGCCGTCAGCGAGGTCGGATAAGACGCGATCGGGTTCGCAGTGTATTCCACCGATCGCAGCGCAATCACAAACAACCCAGACGCATTTCGAGCCGATTCTCGCGGCACCGGAGCCAGCCCAAACGCCGCATCTAAGCGCTGAATCTCAGGAATGTCTACTAGGTTAACCGTGCGCGATTGGGGCAAAACCACCAGTTCGCCGCCGGGGGTGACTCCGTGCCCCGCTTCGATATAGATGGCGCTGGCAGCATTGCTAGGCGGACGCTTGACCAACAGACCCTGCACAATGCCAAACCCACTCGCCCGCGCCAGATCGGTCTGTCGGGTCAGAAAGTAGTTTTGGTCGCGGGTGAGATCTTTCGCCGTTAAAAATCGACCATCAAAATAGAATGGGCGCGTGCGGCGATCGTCGAGAATTACCGTTCCTGCCTGAATCATGGCGGCGAGTTCGGCAGCGTCAACGCGAGAGCGAGAAGAACCTTGAGTAAACATAAGGCGTAAGGGGGTAGCGGGTCACTGTCTTTTAAAACAGACAAAATAGAAGATTTAGAGCGCTAACCAACGAGCGATCGCCCCAGCCGCGTAGACAAACGATCGCTGAGAATTGTCGGGCACGATCGTGGCATCTGCGGTGCGAACGGGGCGTTGTTCTGGCAGGGCTGCCGCCGCAGGCACCACGAGTCGAGCCAGAAAAAGCGCCGTGGGATCTTGACCGATGGCGTGTTCTGGCAGGGGCTTGAGTCCGGTTTTATCCCACTGGTCAGAGCCTTCGTGCCAGGCGTTGAGAATGGCGGTTTGCAGAGCAGCCTTGCGATCGCCCGTGCCAAAATCGCCCCAAGGGTTTTGAGGCAGATGTTGATTGAGATCGGCGCTGGCTTCTTGACGAGTCACGAGGGTCAATTCGTAACTATCTCGCAACCGAGACGGAATCACTGCATCTAACGCATCAAATGCCCCCGCCGCAAACGCTGGAGTTTTGCCGCGCTCACAGGATAGGAATCGCACAAACACATCCACGACAATGCCACCCCGATCGAGATGAAACCCTTTGGTTAACTCATCGGCAATTTGGGATTGATACCAGCGATCAACGCGAATGCACGCCGATCGCGGAAGCTCAATTAATCGTCCGAGTCGGTCGATCGCCAAGCCGGGCTGCACGACAATTTCTTCGTCACGCCCTTGAGGAAACTTGGGATCGTCTCCTGGTTTTAAGGCTTTGTTCCAATCAACGCGCAGCCCGGCGGCGGTGCCGCTGCCATGCAGATAGAACAGAGCGCGGGCTAGGCGGCTGCGGTGATAGAGTTGCTCTGCCAAAAAGTCTTCTGCGTCGAGAGAAACGCCAGTTGCGTAATAGACGCGATCGGGCGAGAGAGGCGCAGCCGCTAGGGGATCGGGGGGTTTAAAAGTGCTCATTAGCGAATCCTGGGGGGATTGATGACAACAATTTGCTCGGTCGGCTGACTTTGGTTTCCGGCATCGTCTTCGACCACTAGCTGAAAGCGATAGCGACCCGGCGCGAGGCTGGCATCGACGACCACGATCGGGGTAGCGGTAACGATCGGTTTTTGCGGCTCAAAGGTTGGCATAGGGCTATTGAATCGGAGGACGAATCGGCACCGGAATAATCGGCGGCGTGAGCGGCGGCGTGGGTCGGATCGGCGGTCTTTCAATAATCGGAATCATCGTCCAGGTATATTTAACGACTTTGCCGGGAGCCACATCGCTCGATCGTTCGCCACTGAGTTTAAAGCTCTGTCCCGTTTCGGCGGTTTGGGGAGCATCGATCACCGCCGTGGGTCGCTGCGTGTCGCGAATAATCACTTCTACGATCGCCGGATCTGACTCATTGCCAGAGTCATCGACGACGACTAGCTGAAATCGGTGCACCCCGTTGGATAAGGGATTAGCGGGATCGACTTTGACCACTAAAACGGGATCGGTGGTTTCGACGGGCGTATTAAGTTTGAGTTCTGCTTCTGCCATGAGAGTCTCCTGAGGAATTTATAAAATTTATCGATTGCAATCAAGAACTGTCCAGTTTGCATTTCAGTCCGCGTAGTAGTTTCTATTACCTCCACTATTGTAATTTTGTCCATTTGTAGTGCACGATCGTGTGGCCGTCGAAAGCCTGAGACTGATTGCCATCTAGCTGAAACGACTGTCCAAACTCGGCGATCGGGCGTGATTTAAGCAGCGCGATCGGGGGTGGCGAAACGGATTCAAGTTCATCAATGCCTCCTTCTAAACGGGGATCAAGACTGGCAGGACGCAGCACGCGATCGCGCACTCCTACCTGACTTTTGTTGAGGGCAACCGCCTGGGGCTTGGGTTTAGCGCTGAGATAGGTGTCAACGCCCACCAGCGAGGCAACGCCGACCATTAACGCACTGCTCGCAGACACGACGCGAGACAAAACGTGAGCCGGGGTTTCTAGCTCAACGACGCGACGAATTAAGCCCAAATCCTGGGGCGTGACTTCTGAATGGACAAAAATGGTAGTGCGATAGGCTAACTGATCAAAAAATGCCGCGATCGCCGTTTCTTCAGCCTGTTTTTTAAACGAATTTGTCTCAATGTCTGCCCGAAATAGGGCTAAAAATTCCTGCCGCGTGTCGTCACCCAAAAACAGCGTATCTCCCACATAGGAATTACCGCTAATCACCAATCCGGCCAGCAGGGGATCGGTTTCGTCGGCTAAATCGGCTCCTAAAATCGTGGCAAAGGTGCGGCGCAGTCGAAAATCTTCTAAGACGACGATCGCGCCTCGGCTCACGGCTCCATCGGTGGCGATATCGAGGGCTTGCTGCAATCCCAGTAAGGTGCCGCGATGACGATAGAGTGAAGGCGTAGCCTCGATTAGACGGCGACGACGAGCCGACGAATAAGCCGGATCAAACGTGATGCCGATCCAACTTCCTAACCACTCGATCGCGTCTTCAGAAGTCGTGCGAGGATCGGTGAGAAGATGACTATTAGCAATACGATCTTCAATGGGAGTGAGAATTCCCTCAAAGTTAGCTAAAAATCGCTCTAAAAAGTCAGCCGGAGTCGCGGCGGTAACAGCATCACGATCGCTGCCGAACACGGTTTCACGATAAAGTTCGGGTAAATAGTGATTAACATAAGAAAATCGTGATCCATAAACGCGCAGCGCTGCTAATTCTGGAGTCGTGCGCCCATCGCCAACCATCCGCACTCGCACCCAGAGATAGCGTCCTTGCAGCGTTCTGACCCGGCGATCGTGCCGCTGAATCAGCACCGTAAATAAGCCCGATCGGTCTTTTTCCCGCTCGCTCAACAAACCAGGATGAAACGGAATCTCAGACGGCGCAGACACCCAAGCGCCCCAGGGCAGACCCGACGATTGAACTGCCCCAAAGCAATGCTCAAACCACTCCGGCTGATCGGGCAAGGTCGGCTGATCGGTCGCCGCTAAATCTACCCGAATCTCACCCTTAGCGGGAATAACGGCTTCTAAATAGAGCCGATGCCACTCGGTTTGCAAACTGCCACTGTCTAAAGGGGTCGGAGCGGTTCCTTCGGAGTTGCGCCCAGCGCTAATCGCGGTTCCCTGACGCGCATAAGACGGCAGCGAAAGGGGATAAAGCGGCGCGCTTGCCATCGCAGTTGGGTAGTGAGGCGGCAAACTCAAGCCGTGTAAAAAAGGATTGCCCGTATGATCATGCAACGGGTAAAGATCGCCCACAGGCTGCACTTGGGTCGCCTCAGCTTGACCGATAGCCAGTTTGGGCATGGCATAAACGGGAGCCTCGGTTAACAAATCACTGACGAGAACGGCGATTCGATCCACCGCTACCCAACTCAAACTAAAGGGATAGCGACAGCCCATCAGAGCGATCGGAGCAGTCCACTGGTGAGATTGCAACGTGCGAACTCTGGGCGTTCCATCGTTTAACCAGGTGAGCAATGCTAGATGTCCGTCGGGATTCGTGGCGATCGCCACCCATTTTTCATCGCTGGGCAGGCTCGACGTTGGCCAAACGACTAAACGGGGCGGATTGGGATTCTCATCACAGGGGCGAAAAATATCGTCAGCATACTTTCCGGCGGGCTGGGTCGGAAAGGGAACGCCTAGCACTTTTCCCAATTGGCGATCGTCGCGATCCAATACCCAAACCCCTCCAGCCGGATCGGCCGCCAATCTCCAAGCTTTAAAGCCGTCGGTTTGGAGGGTGATCGGCAACCAGCGATCGCGGCGATCTACCAGCACGATGGCACCCGATCGCAACGCTATATAGAGAATGCCGTCGTAACCCATCGCCAAATCGGTGGGCGGATTCCCCACTTCGGGCGTAAAAATGGGCACCGATCGCGGCAGAGCGCCCGTCGCCAAAATCTTGCCGGATGTTGGCTCCCAAAAAGCTCGTGTGCCATAGCCATCCAAAGTTTGCGGCACCTGCTCTAAGCGAGAAAGCGCTGTATCTGACGTTTGCTCAGAGGTTGACTGACTCCACGGCGGCAAAAGGCGCTCACTGGCGAGACGCAAGCGCTGACACGGCTGATCATACTCAAGCGGCGGCAGATCCTTGACACTCGTCCACTGGTCGGCAGTTGCCAACATCCAAAATCGCAGGCCGTTTGCGTCCATTTAGCACACCTCCGGGACGACAGGAACCGCAACGCCTGACTGAGCGCCAAAGGAAATCGGGTCAAGCGTGTCGGGGGCATCTTCGTCAGCAACTACCACGATCGCCAGCAGTTCGGGCAGTTGCCAAGGGGTGAGGCTGACCTCAGACACCGACTGCCACCGAGCAGTCGCGCCGATTTGCTGAAACAGACGAATATTCAACACGGCTAAGACACCCGGAACTCTGGCTACCACCACGTCTAATTCTCTGGCTTTCACCGTTCTGCCTAGGCTCCAGCCTTTTTCATCAATGCCACCGGGCGCGATCGGAAACAGAAATCGTTGCAGAGCCTTCCGCACGGCTAATAAAACACCATCTTGTCCAAACCCGTTTTGAATCTGAATGCCCACGCTAATGCCAATGGGAATGTATTCACAGCCGATCACATAGAGTTCTGTGGCTAAAGGACGGCGAGAATCTAAATAAGCCTGTACAGATTCTAATAGCGGTCGATCCACTCGCGGATTTGGTAACTCTAATGACTCTTGGAACGGTAACACCATCACTGAAACCACACCCGGAATATCAAATCGTCGCTGCTGCGGTTTAAATTTTGGCAACACTTCGACACGACCCAGCCGCACCCCCGGAGTCTCGGCCGCCAATCGCTGATAATCATCGGCTGTCACCGCCCGATCGCGATGGCGAAACAGTCCCGGAATGCGAATTTCGGCTTCGGCTAGGGTCTCACTTTCAACCCCGCCCTGCATCGGCAACGGCTGCTGAACCTTGAGTTTGGTGACGAGATTGCCCTGCAAATCGGTGGCCGTAATGCTGTTGAGCGATCCGGCTGGCAAATTTCCGGCGATTCCCCCGCCCGATCGCATCAACGCCACTCGAATTCGCCGTCCGGCTTCAGGAATCTGTCCTTGAATGCCGTTGCCCAAGCGGATTGTGCCCGCTTCGCTATCTAACCGATAGACGCTAGCGTTTTGTCCGGCGAGGGCGAGATCGTCGATCGGGTGCCAAAGCTGATAGCCGCGTCCCGCCTCCTCGACTTGGATTTGCAGCGTGGTTGGCTCGATCGATTGTCCGGGTAGCTGAAATTCTTGGTCAGCGCTGCCGTCACTTTCGCCAATCACCCGCCCCGCCAGGGTTTGTCGTTGGTCAATCTCAACTACGTTGATGCCCATCCAGCTTAGGGACAGGGTTTGTAAATCGCGACGACTCGGACGCAACCGCAGCCAGGTCACCAGTCGCGCCGCCACTTCGGGCGCATCAATGCGCGGTGGACGATCGCCCGTTCCGGCGTTGAGGCGATCTCGAACATTGTTGGTCGGTGCCCCGATATAATTCGGTGACGGCATCGCCAGCCTGACAACGCCGCGCCGCGTCAGCCCCGCAGTGGAATCGGCAATCACATTCAGGCTTAGATATTGCGGTACATTGGCGATTTCTTGCCCAGTGCTAATCTCCCAAACGTGAGGAATGCGGGCACGAGTGCCGATGTCTTCAAATAAATCGGGGATGGCGGTCGCGGGCATCACGCCCACATTCAGCAAAGGTTGCCCCACGGCACTATGACCGAGGGACCGTCTTGCTGCATCTACAAATTTTGGTTCCGTCGCGAGAATGGCGATCCAAACACACTGATCAATGGTTTGTTTAACGAGATCAAAGCCTTGAGATTCAGGTTTGGCGGCGGCAAAAATCGGCGTGGTCACATAGGGAATCGCCGGAGTTTGAAGTTGATAAACCTGCTGAAGTCCTTGAACAATGTTGGCCAGTTTTGCAGCTTCGGTGGGAACTAACGGACGTTTGTAATAAAGTTCAGCCGTGACCGGAAACACCGTCATTTCAGCACGAGTCTCAAAATTGACGGTTCCTTTAACGGTCGCCAACGGTTGCAGCATCAGGGCTTGGGTCGCTTGGGGATCGTCAGAGATGGTGACGAGGCCTTGAGCAGGCAGCGCCGGACGCATCGGCACACCCAGCAGCCGCAAAAATGCCAATCGCTGCCGTTCAGGGATCAAGTTGGCGCGATAAAGCAGCGTATCGGTGAGCCACGCAAACAACTCGACGATCGTGCGTCCTGGGTCGCCGACCCGATCGTGCGTCCATTCGGGCGTGTGGGCAGGAATGCGCGCCAGCGCTTCGTTGACTAAATCATCAAAGCTGCGATCGTCTAAATTTGGAGGGCGAATCGGCATATTAAACCTCCAGTTGCATAGTTAAACCGAGATGTTGCGCTACGCCCGTGCGCCGCAGACGATACCAAATTTCGATGCGTAGATGCGTCGGCTGATCGGGCACCGTTTCGACTTCGACGCGATCGATGAGAATCCGGGGTTCCCAGCGCGTTAGAGAATCGGTAATGCGATCGTGCAAGCGGCGACGAGTCACCAGCGTGTTGGATTCTTGCAAAAAGGTTTGCAGTCCGGCCCCAAAGTCAGGGTGTCTCAACTGTTCGCCCGGTCGAGTTTGCAAAATCACCTGAATCGCTTGCCGAACGCTGGCTTCGAGACTAGGGAAGTTAATCTGTCCGTTAGCATCGGGGACAGTGAGGAGAGGGAATCCGATCGGGGGAGGGTTAGGAGGCATGAGGACACGTTAGATTGAGATTTCAGGTCGCGATACTAAAAAAAGAACACTCAGAAATCGATCTCTACAACACTACTTCGGCTTGGGAAATAGCTTTTTAGGAACAGGAAGACAAATCTTTACGATCAAAATCCACCAAAAGATAATATTGAAGAGTTGTAAGAAAATATTCAGCACTAAGTAAGCACAAAGTGTAATGATCGGGATATTAAACGAACAAATCCAGGCAATGCCGCCATCATCACCATCTTTAACATCCCCAGACAAAACAGATTTGGCGATATCGTTCTTGTTGAGAAAGTTAAATAATTTAGGTGGAACCGAAAAAGCAACGCTAGGTTTAAGACTTGCCAACGCTTTAGGATTCAGAATGTCAGGCAACACCACTTTCACTGGAGGCTGACTGCCAGATTCATACCAGGGCGCGATCGTAAACTCAGCACTATAGTCACTCCACAACGGAGAATGAACACAAGCATCAATAGATTTGAGCCGCACAAACGCCCGCACTTGATAACGGGACTCTAACGCCTCAAATCGACTTTCACCCGCCGTCAAAGCCGATAAATGACTCATCAACGCCGCCCGCGACAAATCTAAAAGAGTCTGATTTTGGGAATCGCTCAAGGTCGGCCAATTTTGAGGCAGCGTCACCTCTAATCCGGCTTCTCGATCGATGAGAATGCGACTCGCTAAAGACAACAGATCGCCCAACGGTTGAGCATTGGGCGTGTCAGGGGCCACGATCGCTTGATTGAATGCGTTGAATAAAGCAACACTCGCCAGATCAGCATCAAACAGCCGAAACTGAAATCTTAGCTGGTGCAGCGTCGCTAAAAAGCCGCGCAAGCTCAGATCATCCGCCAGATCAGCCGTCAACACCCTACCCCCTTGGGGTTCTCGCCGATCGCCGCCCGATCGCAGATAAATCGGCAGCATATCTTTAATAGCGGCATTTAGCTGATTTAACGTGTCAGCATCCTCCGGCGTGGGCGTGACGGGGGGCGCTTCGCTAAACTCTGAGCTAGTCACCGGAATCACGCCATACAAAATCGTGCGTCCCACCGCCTGACAGACATCGGGCGGAGCCACATAGAGCGGCGCAACACTTTCAGAAAGCGGCGCATGGGGAGCCAACAAGCGATCGAGGTCTGGCAATCCCGACGCGATCGGGGGGCGGCGATCGGGATCAGGATCAAGCTTCTCAGCATTCTCAGTGTCAAAGGGAATCCAGCCCCGCACTGAGTGCCCCTGTTTGCGCCAGCCTTCGAGTTTGCCATTGGCAGCGACTCGACGCACCACTAGCCCCGCACTCTCGATTTTGCGAGGATCAAGACGCGGCTGCAAATAGGGCTGATTAAACGGATCACAAGCAATTTCTAAAATCACGAGATAGAACGTGCGATGCACTGGCTGAAGAAACGTTAAGGTATCACCAGACTGATGAGAATCAATCACTCCCGTTAACGCTTGAATTCCTTTTCCACTCCGCAATTCATCTAAAACAGAGCCAATAAAATCTTGCTCCGTTCGTTTAAGAATCGTGGGTCGCAGATCGTAGGATTTAGGCAAATTGGGCTGGTCGGCAACCTGACTCACGCCCACCGCTTGCAGAATCACAGCAGGGTCTACCATATATTTCCGGCTCCGGGTGTGTAGGTGGTCGAGACCACGGTGGTGGCAATCAGAGTGTCACATTTGACGACCCCCGAAAAGGTCGAAATCGCCGCGTTCACCGTCACCTGTCCCGCCGTGACTTCGACTTGGCTAGCGCTGACGCTGACCCGTCCGGCACTCTGCACCGTGACCCCACTGGTGTCTACTGTGACTGTCGTGCCTGCGGCTTCAAACTCGATTTTTCCTCCGGCGGTTTGGGTGAGGATGCCGCTGACCCCGCCCGGAGTCGTGAGAGAAATGGTGGCATTGCCCGGAGATTCTTCGACGATCGCGATCCGCGTTTGGGCTTTTCCCACTAGAGTCCAGCGATCGACGGTTTCACCACTTCCGCCTAGGGTTTCAGGTGCGGGTGCGTTGCCATTCCACAGCGACCCGATCACCATGGGCAGCCGCGCATCCCCATTCACAAACGTGATCAGCACTTCGTCTCCCACATCGGGCAGCAGAAACGCTCCAGAATTCGCTCCTGCCACTGGCACCGCCACTCTTGCCCAAATCGGCGCATCTTGTTGCCCTGCGCCATCGAAGTTAAACAGCCGCACCTGCACCCTAGAGAGATGGTCAGGATCGTTCACCGACACTACTTCTCCTAGATAGCTGCCGTGTAATGCTGTCGTTGGATGCTCAAAGATCGGCTGCATTAGTTCCCTCCCCAAAAGGCAGATTCGGCTTCAAAATCGGTGACATAGCCACCCTCTGCGCCCAGGCTAAAGCGATGACAAGCACGAGTCACATAGTAGGTATTGCTGAAGCGATCGCCCAATCCTTTGAGGGTTAAATGCGTCCCGACTCGCAGCGCCGGATTGCCGTCAGCCGTGCCCTCAACACAGACAAACTGCCGGGCCCGATCGTCAAACGCAGCATCGGCAACCGCCCGCGCTTCGGCATCGGTGGTGACTGCCAAGTGAGATAAATGGTGAGAGCGATCGCCTAAGGTTTTCTGCAAAATTTGCGAACCGCGAGTACCAGCGCCCGATCGCAGATGTGCGCCTTGACTCCTAGCGCTAACCCGCCTGCCCTGAGCCGGATTCCAGCCGCTGACGGTGACTTCGGTGACTTGGTGCGCCAGATCAACCAAAACTTTTGCTCGCCGTAATTGGCTATCGATCGCCAGTTCTAGTTTGCCGCGCCGCACCTCAGCGTTTGGCGAAACGTGTAGCTCTTTGCCGACCACTTGCAGATCGCCATCGTAGCGATCGAGCAATCGCCGCAAAAAGGCTAAATCACTTTCGTTGAGTTGCACTTGAGTGCCGATCGGTTGAGTCAGCCCCGTAATCACCGGAGTCAGGCTGAGTTGACTAGCAAGCTGTCGGGCTAGATCGGCGATCGAGACATCGGTGTGAACTTTGCTCTGCCGCGCCATCCGCGCCCGTTGAAAAACGTCTTCAGCCAAAATCGTGAGGTCGGGTGGGCCGCTCTCTGGAAAGTCGATTTCTAACCCGGTGATCGCCCCCTGAAAGATTTCTTGCGGAGCGGTTGCATCCCCGGCATAGAGCGCGATCGTGGCTCCTAACTTTAAGATTTGGTTGTCTTCAAACGCCAAATTTGCCCCGCCATTGGGATCGCTAACCACATTGCTAAGTCGAAGTTCTAGGGCTGACATCCCGCCGTCTTGCTCGACCATTTCCATCGCCAAAATCGATTCGCTCACTTTGGGATATTCTTGAGCATTGATCCGCACGGTGGGCTGGGCGCTATAGACGGTAAGGGGACTGAGTTTAGTTTCGGGCATGGCTAAAAAAGAGGGCAAAATGTCTAGAGACTTGAAACTAATCGGCTTTTAATCTCGCACGGCGTTTTTCTAATTGCCTTAAGGTGGTTTGCAGCCTACGATCGCTAGGTGCAACTGAGGGAGAATTTTCTGGCTCATCTTGGCGAGACGGCTCTGGGGGAACGACTTCGCCAATCACTTGATCAAAGACAACGGGCATAATTAATCCTCCTCAAACTGAATCGTGGAGCGCGATCGGACGTTGGTGCTTAAGCTGGCAGACCCTTCAATTTCTGCCTGTCCACCGACTTGAAAACTAGCATTACGACTAGTGGCAAAACCTACAGATTCACTCGATTGAATGAATCGATTAGTATCAATTTGTGCAACAGGACGCACATCACTAGAGAGACGCAATCCTGCAAAGGCTCCTTCACTGGCAGAGATTCCTGCGGAAGCACTTCCGCCAATGCTGATTCCGGCTCCGGTACTAATGCCAACCCCGCCGCTAATCCCGACTCCGCCACTAATTCCAATATCTCCGCTAACACCAATGCCGCCACCGATGCCAATGCCGCCGCCAATGCCAGCGCCGCCTGTCGCAAACGCGATCGCAGGACTCAGCGTAATCGAAGCATCCAACGTAAAGGCACCGCTCGAAAACCGCAGGCTGTCTTGGGCATTTGCCGACGCGATCGCCCGTCCTGCATCGGGTGCTCCCCCTAGGGAAGCGGCAGCACTAGCGCTAATGCCCGCCGACACCTGAACTGAGGAATCACGAGGCGGCTGGGGACTCGGCTCAAACACTTCTTCTTGACGCGACATCGTGAGGCTAATGCTGGCCCGCAGCGGCACCCCATCTGACGAAAAGAAATCGATCGTCTCTCGATAGGATTGGATCAAGCCTTGAAACTTAAACGTGCCCCACTCAAACAGCACGATCGTCGGAATTTTTTGATCGCCGGGTTCTTTTCCTGGCTCCATAAATCGGGCGATCTTTTGAGTTTCTATCCGCACGTCACTGCCCTTGTGAGTTGTGTCGAAAATTAAATCCATCGCCAGCGTTGCCGCCGTTTTAGAAATGTATTGTTTTTTGTCTTTCCCTTTGCCTTTATCTTCTAGAGAATTACTAATCGAAATCTGAAGCGAAACCGGGTTAAAATGCACTTCGATTGGCGTTTTACTTCCCGTTTGCGGCGTGAAGGTAGCGCGAGTCACAGGTTCACTCATAGCGTTCCTTCTCCTCTGATCAAACTTAATCCTTCATGGACAAAATGCAGTTCTTCAACGCCGATCTCGGTGCCTTTGGCATTCAGGTCGGCGGCTTTAAACTTGACGGGCATCGCCTTCTCTAACTGCCACGACAAAACGCCCGCGCCGCTCGTGTCAAACATCGTGATTGTGGCCGTGCGGCGATGGGCATAGGCTCCCTGAGTCACCAGGGTAAACCAGTTCCATAAGTCACGATCGCGGGTCATGCCACGCTTTAAAATCACCGTCGCAAAGGTCACCTGTCCCGCACGCTGTGCTGCGCCATAGTTGCGTCCGCCTTCTTTGATTACTTTCGGTTCCATCGTCGCTTCTAGCCCCGTGCATTCTGAAAACGCCGCGCTCATCTGCACCGGAGCCGTATCGCCACTGTTGGGCAACGGATCTTTTTGAAACGTGACCTGAAAGCGAAACACCTGTAGCGGATAGGCTGAATTGCTCATGCAGCCTCCTGAGCAGGAATCAGCGCCACCTGTCCGCCTGTGTTGAGGGCAAGCACGATCGTGATTTGGTCGATCGGGGCGGCGGCCACAAATTCTATATGAGCAATGACGCGACCTTGATCGAGATCTTGCTGGGTCATGGTGTCGCGATCGCAGCGCACCGCAAAGGCCGTTGCCCCCGCATCTTGCAGCGCTCCGGCTTTAAGCAAGCCACTCATCAGCGTGGTAAGGCTATCGCGCAGACGCATCCACAGACGCTCCCCCGATGCTTCAAACACGACCTCTTCGCCCAATCGCCTAGCGGCCCGCACGATCGCCGCCACCAAGCGATTAACGCTAGCCGGACGATAACTCTCATCCAAACTCGTGGTGACATCGGAGAGCAAGCGCAGCCCGATCGGAGTCGTGCCAAAAATAGAAATGCGCTGGGGCAAAGTGTGCTGCGTCAATCGCGTCGCGCTGTCGGGCTGAGAATGCAGGAGGCGATCGCGGGTGAGAATCGGATAAACCTGCTGCACATCGGCGAGATGCAAATTAGCCGCACTGCGAAAACTGCCGCGAGTCAAGGCGTTTCGAGCTAGAACGCCTGCTAACACCGCATCGGGGCTTTCTAACTGCTCTGGCAAATTTGCCGATCCGGGCGTTTGCACCCACGGGTAAGCAAGCTGCACAAACGCACTCGCCAATCCTTGATTAGGAACGGCGATCGCTAGCGGCGGCTCAAATCCCGGTGTGGGCTGCGTGAAGAAGGCGAGTAAATCACGATCGCGCTCCGGCAACGGCACCGAGGCAACTAACTGCACCTCTCGCTGTTGACGAATTAGCAGATCTGCGACAAGCTGTAGAGCCGTTGTCCAAGCCTTATAGCCGTCTTCATCACAGCGAGGAGCTTGAAATAATCGGGACGAGCGATCGGCAATTTGAGGGACTGGCTGTGAGCATTCTACAAACTGTTCTAGGGGTGGAGCAGGCAATTTCGGCGGATCGATTCGCTGCCGATCCATTGCCACGGCATCAGCTAGATCGGGAAAACACAGGAACGATACATCGGATAAGCCAAACAGATGGCCGACTCCGTGCCAGCTTGCCCGATCGACGGCGGAACCCTCAAAACCCGTTGGATAGCCGGGAATCAGCTTTTTAATCTGCTCCAACCGCTCTGATTTTGGAGCCGTCAAGCGCCAGGGATCACCGACTCTAATCACATAGCATTTGCGCCCGCCTTGGGCAAAGAACGATCGCACCGCTGCGCCTAAATAAGTGCTGCCGATTTGATTAGGCTGATCTAAAGGTCGCTGATCCCAAGCGAACAAGTTATCAAACTGATTCCATGCCTCGATCGGCACAGGCAAATCGAGTAGATCTCCGATTCCTGGCGAGTTCCAGCCTTGTTCTTGCAGCCAGCGTTCTAGCTGAGACGGCAACGCCGTTTTGCGCCTGCTCACAAAGCCAATAAAGCAGGCGATATCCGATCGGTTGGGGGCACTCGCCACGATCGGCGGTGCCGTTTCAAACACTAAGCCGCTCATCCGATGTCATTCCCGGTGCTATCGACCAAAATCAAGCCTTCTGCTGAAAGCACTAATTCTTCCATTGCCACGTCGCCACCGCCTTTGCCCGTCAGCGTTGGCCCCGTATATTTCATCGGCACTACACCGCGTAATTTCCATGACTGCACGGGTTTTCCTGATTCATCTTGGAGTGTGATCATCACTTCGCGTTTTGCATTCACTCCCGTGCGACGAGTTGCGTTAATCCAGTTCCAAAAGTCGGTTGATTTGATGATGCCGCGCTTGAGTGTCACGTCACCCACTTTGTGCAATCCCGGCACTTTGCGGACGTGATTTTCGAGTTCATTGCCGTTGCGATATTCGGCCATCGTCATCTCGGTGTTGATGCCCGAAACGTCTGAAAAGCCGCCCAGTGCAGTCGTTGGGTCAACGCTGTTATCCCATTTGACCAAAAAGTTAAAGGCACTATAGGGAAAAGTACGATCGGACATAAGAAATTCTCCAAAGGATGTCGAGGGTCAGTCCATTCAAAAAGCAAACGTTAACCGCGAGAATCAGCCGTTTTTTGACCAATGCGGAAGATCACAAATTCAGCAGGTTTAATCGCTGCTACCCCGATCAGACAAATCAGCCTGCCTTCGTCGAGATCTTGCTGCGTCATGGTGCTGCGATCGCATCGCACAAAATAGGCTTCTTGATAGCTGCTGCCGAGCAGTGCGCCTGACACCCATTCGCTATAGAGAAACGCCGAAATCGTATCGCGGACATTTGCCCAGAGGCGTTCGCCATTCGGCTCAAACACCAGATTTTGAGTGCTGCGATCGATCGACGATTCTAGATAATTAAAGTAACGGCGGATGTTGACATACTTCCAGTTCGAGTCAGAACTGATCGTGCGGGCACCCCAAACGCGATAGCCCCGACCAGGGAAAAACCGCAGACAGTTAATCCCTAAAGGATTGAGAACTTCTTGTTGAGCAAAGTTAATCTGCGTCTCAAATCGAATTGCACCGCGCACGATCTCATTCGCAGGCGCTTTATAAACACCGCGCTCTACGTCATTGCGCCCATAGATGCCGCACAGAAAACCAGACGGGGGCAGCGTTAATTCGGCAAGGGCGGCACTGCCCGATCGGGCTTGCGGATTGGCAACGACCACCCACGGATAATAGAGAGCGGCATAGGAAGAATCGAGGCGACTCCGCACCGTTCGCGCATCATTCAGGCTTTGATTGGGTGGCGTATCCAGCACTGCAATTTGATAAGCCCGTCGCCGAGACACAAAGGTCAATAGCTCTTGCTGAATGCCTAGAAATAACGTCTCGGCTAACGCTGAGTGACCCGGAGCGGCCACGATCGAGATATCTTCTAATGATTCAAGCTGTTTCAGCGCCGCTTTATAATCGTCAACGCCGGGATCGCCTCCACTAGTTCCACCCGATAGAGAAACTTTTTGCGGTTGAATAGACGCTGCAAATAATCCTTCGCGCAACGCAAGACCTGTCACAGTAGTGGGCGTAACGGTAATTGCAAAGAGATTAGTTAACGCATCAGTGCGACGATTGGGCTGAGAAGACAAAACGCTGCCCACCCAACGGGGATGTTTGGCATCAAATCCCAAGTCTTCATAGCTGGTTTCACTGCCGCTGAGATCGCGAGTCACCACCATCAGCGTCAGTAGATCTAGCTGAGGAGCGGGATTTGTCCCTAAAATGGCATCGGTCAAAGCAGCATCTGCCGAGTCTTTCCAATCGCCTGCCGCTTTGAGATTGGCCTGTTTGAGATAATATTTGCTGTCAGCCGCTTTGACTCGCAAAATACTGCCTAACGGGGCGTTGGCGATCGTGCCCACGCTGACAGGAGTTTCTTTTTGATAGAGCAAGACTTCGCCATTGCCACCATCGCCCTTAAACCGCGCCACAAATCGCGCTTCATCCGTCGCGCTAGTGAGCAGATCAGCCGATTGAGCCGCCGTTGCGCTGCCAGAGACGACGCGAGAGACATAGAGACGAGAGCCGCCGTTGTCGAAGAAAACGCGCACCGCATGGGCGATGTAGTTGGTCTTGCCGTTGAGGTCGTCTAACCCACCATAGAGGCGCTCAAACTCACCAAAGCTGGTGATCAATTCTGGAACGCCGCCAACAGGGCCTTTGAGGGTGGTTCCTACAAACGCGGTGGTGCTGGTTCCTGCGCCTGAGATGGAATTTGCGCGGAAGCTGGTTTCTTCGACATACACACCGGGAGCTAAATATTCGGGCACTGGGTTTCTCCTTATAAAAACGAGGAATTAAGCCAAGGTGACGGCTAACGTGTCTGCACGATCGCGACCAGAGGCGAGTTTGTAGGGAAGACTGCCCGATCGTAGGCTGGCCCGCCGAGTGTCTAAATCATCAGGATCGGGCACATAGCCAGCATTGGGATCGGTTAACGTCGATAGATCAGACGCGATCGGAATGGTTATTAAAAGTGGATTAAAAACAATCTCTAACGTGACATCAATCTCATTCACTAAGACGGCACCCACCCCTGCACCAGGCGTTGTAACTGGGATTCCAGAAACGCTAATTAATGCTTCACCGCGCCAATCGGCTAAACTAAGCGTTACCTTAGCCGGAGAGGATTGCACGACGCGAATCAATGCCCACGGTAGGCGCTGGCTGGTGGTTTTATCAAGCACCGTCGCCCGAATCACCGCCCAACCCGATGCCACTTGAGCCGCAGGCGATCGATACACCGCAACCCGAATCGGCTGAAACAAAGAATCGACAGCAGTGGCTTTAGTGGAATCAGAATCACGAGGCAGTTTGATCGTCACCTGTCGAGGCAGATACTGTCCTTCGGGGTCGATGACGCTCACTTGAATAGATACCGTTGCCAAAGCCGGACTTGCAGGTGCTAGAAAGCTTTCGCTATAGGCTTGCAGCCCGTCTGCGGCATAAATCACCGCGTAACCGCCACGATTCCACACTAAGTGCACATTGCGCCCGCTCACCTGCAACCGTCGTTGAATCGGCGCTCCCGTCGTGGCATTGACGAGTTGAATGGCTCCTAACACTCGGCGATCGACCTGAACCAGCGTCATGGCAGCGCCTCTCGATCGTCCACATTAAACCGCGTTGCCACCACGGGGCGACCTGCCTCTTGGCTATCAGCCTCAATGCTCACAACTCTGGCTACATAAGCCACACTCAGGCGATAAGACGGCTTTAACCGATCCCAGATTCGCATAATATCCTCATTGCTCAAATCGACGGGAATGAGTTGAATCGTGTCGTCTGGCTGCCATCCAGCTTCGGGCGAGAGCGAAGACGCATCTAAAATTGAGCGGGTGTGAAACTGCCGCATTGCCCAGGCTAAAACGAGGTGTTCTGCTAGGGCGCTGTCTGCCCAAACGGTCATCAGATAGTGCAAATCGACCGACAAAGGGATGCCGATTTGAGTTGAATGGTTGAGTCTGCTGCTTCGCAGGTGCTCATTTACCGTGACGCGATGCAGAAACAGCGACAGCGTATTAGTTGGCTCGTCGCGGGTGGCTAACTCACCGCTAGAGATTAGTTGAATATCAAAGGTTGGCAGACCCGCGAAAGCACTAGACGGATAGGTATTCCGCAAGTAGTTCCGCAGCGATTCACCAACGGCGTGAATAGATTGCAGGTTTGCCATGAGTTTTCACTTGAGTCTCCATTAGCAAATTGCTGCTGATGGATGAACCATTCGCGTTCCCAATCCCTCGATCGTGAACAAGGTTATGGATTAATCGATTCAGTGATGACGATTTCAGGGAGTAAAGTCTGATACCAATAATTCTCAAGCATTTAACCAACGTTGACAGTACCCGTTTGGGTAATCCCCATCTGCAAAAGCTACATCACCCTGAGTTGAAATGCTGGTAGTGGGTCTGATCAACCTCATCATATAAGCTGGTTTAGAGGAGGCTGGAAAATGTATCAAAACAACAATGTTTGACATTTATCTTTAAGAAAAACGTTTCCGAGATCAGCTTGCTGAAGGGGCGCTAAAACGACATCACCCTTCTTCATACTCAGGATTTGGTGTTTTAATTTGGCCTAGTGAGTAGTCCGGTTCATCTGCTCCGTAGGCAGCCTCTAAACTTTGCTGAGAGAACCTGGCCCAATCTGCCCGCTCTTCGCTCAACGATCGCTTTGGCAACACCATGACAATCAGTTCTGCGTCTAACTCCATTTCAAACGGTTCATCTAAACAAATTTTTTGACCGTCGAAATGAGCGCGTAAGGTGACTGCATCCATTGCTTTCAGTTTCCTGATCACTGTCTTGACTTTCTCTCAGTTTACAGTTCGATTTGAGCAGGTGTTGCTCGCTATCTCACTAGCGTCTTTAAATCTTCAATAAATCGGGCAAAAAATCCTGTTGAGTCAACCTGCATCGCGACCCAAGCATTTGCACTCTGTTTAGCTCCGCCTCGGCGATCGATTACCGTTTGTCCGCGAGTCCATTCACCCCGCGTCTCAATGCAAACTCTGGCTCTGCTGATCAACAGCGTTTCGGGGTAGAACAAATAGCCGATCGTGGCCGCATCGTGGACTAAAAATCCTGAAACTCCGTTGGTTTCTCGATAAGCGATCGCGGTGGTGATCATAAACTCGCAAAGACGATTGATGAAAATAGTCTTGTCGTTGGCTGAAGAAAGGGGAGCGATCGTCTGCACCATTTCTCGTGTGAAAATCAGATTTCTCGTAACATCCAGGGGCAGGATCACCACATCATCGCGACTGGACAACACCACATCGGCAGCTTCGGCGTTAAACCAGATGTTAAATTCTGCTTGGGGGGTGACATTGCCAGGACAGAAGAATCCGCCACCCATGATCACAATTTCTTTAGCTCTTTTGAGAATGCCCGGACTCTTTTTTTCGGCGGCGGCCAAGTTGGTGAGAGGCCCGATCGCCACCAGCGTGATTTCTCCCGGCATAAGCGTGAGTTTGTCGATCAAAATCTCATCGGCATAGCGGGCGGTTTGATAGTCGTGGGTTGGCGGTGGCAGCGTCTTTGATAAGTTGCCCATGCCATCGCTGCCGTGAATGTGGGCCGCATCGTCGCTAGCGTCGCGATCGAGAGAGACTCCTTGGCCGACCTCGATCGGGGCTGACCCCACCAAGTTGAGAATCTGACTGACATTAGAAAACGTCTTGTGAGCGGAGACGTTGCCCGCCGTGGCCGTGATAGCGATCAGGTCTGCCAACCCTTGATTGACCAAACTTTGCACCCACAAAAGCGCAAAAATATCGTCTCCACCGGGATCAGTGTCGAGAATGATCTTTGGAATGCTGACTGAAGAAATCATGATCGCATCATCCATAAACAACAATCGCCCCACACTGGGTTAAGCAGCATGGAGCGATCGCTTACAAAAAACGCAATCCCGCGTTAAGGTGCTAGAGCATTGCCACGAATCAGACTGCCGATCGTCTTAGCCGTGATTTTTAGCTGCACCAGAGGATTAGCCGGAACCACCGTCTTATAGAGATAGCTATCAAACGTTAGCTTTTGCACATCGAGATCAGAGCACATCTCAACAAAGGCTTCACGCGTGGCATCTGAGCGATAGAAAACCGTCTGCAAAATGTCTAACACTTTATAGGTGATGCCATATTGCCGATCCCACCGTTTGATGTAGACCTTGAGATCTGCCTCAGTCGGAATCTTGCTGCCGTTTTCAGAAAACTCTACGATCGCTTCGGCACACATTCGCGCCGACTTAGCCGCAAAATAAATGCCTTCACCCGATGATTTAGTCACGGTTCCAGCCGCATCTCCAACCAGGGCCACCCGACCGACGACGCGGCGAGGTCTGGGATGCTCAGGGATGGGATGCGCTTCGACCCGAATGATTTTGCCACCGCGGAGTTTGGCGGCTGCGCGGGCGCGAATTCCGGCCTGGAGTTTTTTGATGTCGGCTTTGTTGGGTGACATGGTGCCAGTGCCAACGGCGACGTGATCATATTTGGGGAAAACCCAAGCGTAAAAATCCGTCGAGACATCATCGCCGACATACATTTCGGCCAGATCTTCGTAGTAGGCCATTTTGTCGTCGGGGAGCCGAATCCGCTCTTGGAAGGCGATCGCATAGCGATAATCGCCCGCATCGATCGCTTTGGCAACGCGAGAGTTTGCGCCATCTGCGCCGATCACGAGATCGACTTGCAGCGTTTTAGCAGTTCCTTCTAGGCTGCCGTCAGAGTGATCGGCATAGTGCAGCGTGTAGGCTCCTTTGCTGCTCGTCGGAATCTCTAGCTTGTGCATCGTGCCATTGATCAGCACCGCACCGTAGGAAATCGCCCGATCGCGCAAAAACCCGTCTAAAACTTCACGACGGCACATCCCGATATATTCGTCATTTTTGAGCGTGCCACCGATGTTGACCTCTACATTAGAAGGAGAGATCATTTTCATCTTTCGCACCTTGCGATCGATGATGCGATCGGGCAAGTCAAACTCGCTCACCATACAGAGAGGAATCGCACCACCACAGGGTTTGACGTTATCTAATTTGCGTTCGATCAGAAACGTTTCAATTCCCGCTTTTGCTAAGATCTCAGCCGCAGACGACCCAGCCGGACCTCCACCAACCACTGCAACCCTTAGTGCCAAAGGTTTTCTCCCATTCTCTAAAAGCTACGAAATGAATGGTATCACGGAGCTTCGGTTCGATTGCTAGGAGTCTCGCTAAGTTGAAACAGAGCTTAACAAAGTAGGCTCTCGCGATCAAAATCCTGATCCAAATCTCAACAATTGATCAGCAAAGGGTGCAAAACCCTGATCAATTCCGGGTTTGCTCAGGAAAAGGAGTCGCTGCCGATGTAGCGCCAAGCAGTGGGCTGGCAGAGTCCAAACTGGGGTGAATGGGAATTCGGCAAAATTCCCTGGAGCAGTTGCCAAAAATCACGACCTGACGCGGGGTTAGACCGACAAAACGGTGGCGATCGCTGAACAACCGATCTCTAACCATTGAGAGATTTCGCTAGGTTCTAGAGCCGATTTAATTAAGTTGACCGCACTGGAGTATGCTTGCTATCCGCAGCAATCTCGCTAACGTTGGGCAGATTTTGTAAGCGATCGCTCCGAGTTGAGGCAGATTCTGGCTTTGTCCCTGGCAGGGGAGGCGCGATCCTCGGACTGCTTTTGCTTCGCCACTTCTCAACTGAGTAGTCCCACTGATACTGACAAAGATCCGTTGAAACCCTGATTTCTTAAGAATGCGTGAAGATCATTCTTAAGAAAGTATAAAGACTATATTAGCAGTGTCTGAAGTTTTGAAAACATATATGTCTATTTGTATAGTACGATGTATTTCCATAAATTTTCTCGTCAAGAGGGGGATAACTACGGGTTGAAACCACAAGCTGAGGCGAAGGCTGAGGGGTTCTAGCCCTTTGAAACCTTTCCAAAAGACTGTTTTTTGCGTATAAATACCAGTAGTATTAAGTTGCGTATTTGTAAGGTCAGTAAATCTTCGTAAAGCCCCCGTAATATTACTAGCAACCTTCTTTAAGATAAGTTACGAGATTTATTCGCTTGCTGCTCTATTCCAGGTGATTTAAATGATAAATACCTTTTCAAGCCTTGCTATCAAAATGACGATCGCGACCGGGCTAGTGCTGCTGGGAGCGATCGGGGTCTATGGTTACAGTCAAAGCGTCAGTAATTTTACTCAAAGCTTTCATCCTGCTTCAGAGTTAAAACCCAACTTTATAGAAGGTAACAGAGGGGTGCGATCTTCAGACGAGGCGACCTTATCTAATACGGCCGAGTTTCACCCAGAGCCTAACCCAGCCCCCCACAGCACAGGTGGAACAGGAACTCGTTAAACACTCAACCCTCAAAATCATCAGCGTCTACGTAATCACACGATCGTACCCAGGCAAGTCGTCTAACAGTCCGCTCTTTGTCGGGATGCACAACCCCCAAAGAGCGGACTCTATTTTGGGAACCACGATCAAGACACCTGAGAGAAAGCGGAGCATCGGTCGCTTTTTAATAGATAGTGAAAGATGAGCGATCGCGCACATTGCCCAGAGGAGACCCAGTGGCTGCAACTCATCGCGAAATCGATTTGGCACCGTTTATTGACCACGCTTTGCTGAGTCCGATTGCTACCCCTGAGCAGGTTGAGCAATGGTGTGACGATGCCGATCGCTTTAATTTTGCGGCGGTGTGCATCAATCCCATCCACGTTCGGCAGGCAGCCGAATATCTGCACAACAAACGCCCCAAAGTCTGCACGGTGATTGGCTTTCCCCTAGGGGCAACCACCTCAAGCGTCAAGCTGCACGAGGCGCAAGAAGCTACCGAAAATGGAGCCGAAGAGCTAGATGTGGTGATTAATTTAGGCTGGCTCAAAGCTGGAAACATCGAAGCCGTGCATCGAGAACTAGCGGAGATCAGAGACGCAACCGGGCTAGTGATCAAAGCGATTTTAGAAATGTCGCTGCTAACCGAGCCAGAAAAGCGCATCGCTGCCGAGATTTGCATGGATGCAGGCGCAAGTTTTCTCAAAACCAGCACAGGCTGGAATGGAGGAGCCACGATCGCCGATGTGCGATTGCTCAAAGATATCGCCAACGATCGGGTCGGAATTAAGGCTTCGGGTGGAATTCGCACGGTAGATCAGGCTCTAGAATTAGTTTTGGCTGGCGCAACTCGGCTCGGCACTTCTCGCGGCCCCGATTTGATTCGTCAGCGCGATAACCTAGATAAAGACCAATAAGAAAGGGCTTCGACCCGCCCCTTGGAGAGCTAAGAATCGATGAGTCGAACCTATAAAGCGATCGGAATCAACCTCAAAAGCATCCCGTTTGGGGAGGCAGATCGCCTTCTAACCGTCCTGACGCGGGAGTTTGGCCTGATTCGGGCGGTTGCGGTCGGTGCTCGCAAGCAAAATTCTAAACTAGGCGGTCGGAGTGGATTGTTTGTGGTTAACGATCTGCTGATTGCTAAGGGGCGATCGCTCGACAAAATCACCCAAGCAGAAACCTTAGAGTCTCATCCTAAACTGGGCGGCAATCTCAAAAAGCTCACCGCCGGGCAATATCTGGCCGAGTTGACCCTGCAACAGGCCCTTAGCGATCAGCCTCAAGATGACCTGTTCTATCTGCTCAATGAGCATTTAGCGCGGTTAGAGCGATCCCCCTCCTCTGAAGTGTTAGCCCATCTCTGCCACGGAGTTTTTCAGCTATTAGTCTTAGCAGGCATTGCGCCTCAGGTGCATCAGTGCTGCGTGACTCAGACCCTGCTCACGCCTGATTTAGACAGCCCAACCTGGCAAGCTGGGTTCAGCACGGCGGGCGGCGGGGCCGTCACTCTAGACACCTTAGAGCAGCTTCAGATTCAAGACGGTGGCAAAGGCACGGGCAACTATATTCCTTCTCGCCACGCCAAAAAAGACCGCCTCAACACGCCCATTGGCGCGATCGAGCTTTCTCTGCTGCAAGAACTCGCCGCCCCCGACCTCCCCCCCAACGCAGCCACCACAGAGGAAGCTTGGTTTGCGATCGAGCGTCTGCTGCGCCACTATGCCCACTATCACTTCGATCAGCCCATTCGCTCTGCGGTCTTGATTGATAGCTGCTTTGCTCCTGCCCTCTTCGCTGAACCGTCTGCTTAACCATGATGCGATCTCATCTATCTGATTACGTGCTGATGTCTTCTCCCCACCACCCTGACCCTCGCCCCTATCCGCCCGTCCCCGACCCTTGGCGCAGTGGGGTCGAAGGAATCGAGTTTGAGCGCGATCGTATAAGTCAAGAGAGAAGTTTAGCCATGCTCAGAACCGAAGAAACGCCAGCAGATGATTTCAACGGGGCTAGTCAACCTGGGTCGATTAAGCCAGATGTGTCAGATAACACCGTCAATGGGTCAGGCAAGCATCTGTCAAGCGACACGATCGGGGGGCTGCTGCCTGCCCCAGAGCCATCTAACGAAGCTCCGGTTCACGAAACTCCTGAGCCACCGGGCGATGACGAGCCAGATGAGCGGGGGTTTGCGCCCGTGCTCAAAAACCGTAACTTTTTGACGCTGTGGGCCGGGCAGGTTTTTTCTCAACTCTCCGATAAAGTCTATTTGGTGCTGATGATTGCCCTGATCGAGAGCCGCTTTCAGGCAGAAGGTCAGACTATTAGCGGCTGGGTGTCGTCGATCATGATTGCCTTCACCATTCCGGCGGTGCTGTTTGGCTCAGTGGCCGGGGTGTTTGTCGATCGCTGGTCTAAAAAAACAGTCCTAGTTGCGACTAATCTGCTGCGGGGCGCACTGGTGTTTGTGTTGCCCCCCCTGCTGTGGATCTCAAAAGACTGGACAACCGTGAAAAACCTGCCCGTCGGCTTTGGCTTAATGTTGGGCATCACGTTTTTGGTGTCAACCCTGACTCAGTTTTTTGCACCAGCGGAGCAGTCTGCGATTCCGTTAATCGTCGAGCGGCGGCATCTGCTGTCAGCCAACTCGCTCTACACCACGACGATGATGGCCTCGGTGATTATTGGGTTTGCCGTCGGTGAGCCGCTTTTAGCGCTGGCAGACACCCTGTTTAGCCAACTGGGGGGCTTTGCCGATGTGGGCAAAGAAGTGCTGGTAGGGGGCGGCTATGCGATCGCCGGACTGCTGCTGATTGTTCTCAAGACAGGAGAAAAATCCAAAACGGTGGTTCTCAATGGCGTTGAGGTGCCCGCCGAAGAGCCACCCCACGTCTGGGAAGACATTAAAGATGGCTTGCGCTATTTGGGCAAAGAGGCCCACGTTCGCAGTGCGCTGATTCAGCTAGTGATTTTGTTTTCGATCTTCGCGGCGCTGGCGGTGTTAGCGGTGCGGCTAGCGGAAGTGATTCCAGAAATCAAATCTTCTCAGTTTGGCTTTTTGCTGGCGGCGGGCGGAGTCGGCATGGCCGCGGGGGCCGCTGTGCTGGGCACCTTTGGGCAGCGCTTTGCCCACGCTCGACTGGGGCTATATGGCTCGATCGGGATGTCAGCCTCGCTGATCGGACTGGCGTTTTTCTATCAGCATCTCTGGGCTTCGCTGCTGCTGATTGCGACGCTGGGCGCGTTTGCCTCTTTAGTGGGCATCCCCATGCAGACAACCATTCAGCAAGAAACGCCAGAAGCTATGCGCGGTAAAGTGTTTGGGTTGCAAAATAATGCGATTAACATTGCCTTGAGTTTGCCCCTCGTGCTGGCGGGGGTGTCTGAGACCTTATTTGGCTTGCGAGTCGTGTTTTTGGCCCTGTCGGCCCTGACGATCGCAGGAGCAACGTTAACCTGGTATATTTCCCGTACAACGATTTTTAAACCGGGTAGTTAGGGGTTAGTTGCGGATCGTCTCACCGCGATCGCCAGCCGCTAACGTCTGATTATTCATCCTTTTACGATATACCTCGAATGCACATCGCTTGGCTGGGCAAAAAAACGCCATTTTGTGGCAATGTCACCTATGGTCGAGAAGTCACCAACGGGCTATTAGAACACGATCATCAAGTTAGCTTCTTTCACTTTGCCCAAGAGGAAGAAGCTCCTGATAACTGGCCCGATATTCACGAAGTTTCGATTCCGTTTCTCTATAAGTCTCAGATCTACACGGTTCCCAATTGGAAGTCGAGTAAGGTGCTGATTCAAGCGCTGCAAGACCTCTCGCCTAAACCCGATTTGGTGCACGCATCGCTTACGCTGTCTCCTTTAGACTTTTTGCTGCCGGAGATCTGTCAAAAGCTGAATTTGCCCTTGGTTGCCACGTTTCACCCCCCCTTCGATCGCAAGCGGCGCAACCTGACTTCTGGCACTCAGCATTTGATGTATCAACTCTATGCCCCGTCGCTGGCCAAGTACGATCGCATCATCATTTTTTCTCAGATTCAGCGCGATATTTTGATCAAGTTGGGTGTGCCCGCTGACCGCATTGCCGTGATCCCCAACGGCGTTGACACTACTAAATATTCTCCGGGGCCATCCGATTTTAAGCAGCGATTGGGCACCGATCGCGTCTTTCTCTATCAAGGTCGCATCGCCCCTGAGAAAAACGTAGAGTCTCTGCTCAAAGCCTGGAAACAGTCCGAAATGGGCGAACACAGCAAACTGGTGATCGTCGGCAACCACGGCACCTTAGCCTCGTCTCTGATCCCCTTCTATGGCGAAGAACATGGGATCGTCTGGCAGGGCTTTATTGCCGACGAGCAGCAGCGGATTGAGATTCTTAGAGGCACTGATGTCTTTGTGCTGCCTTCGCTAGTAGAAGGGCTATCTCTGTCGCTTTTAGAAGCGATGGCCTGCGGAGTGGCCTGCGTGGCCACCGATGCGGGGGCAGATGGCGAGGTGCTAGAAGACGAGGCTGGCGTGATCATTAACACTCAAGGCGTGGCCTCTCAGCTCAAAACGCTGTTGCCCCAACTGCGCGATCACCAGAGTTGGACAGACCTGCTGGGGCAAAAAGCGCGGCAGCGGGCTGAGGAGCGCTACACTTTGAGCCGCAATATCACCCAACTTGTTGCCCTCTATGGTGATTTGCTATCGCACCACCACGATCGCAAAAGCCGGATTCGCATTCCCAGCAATTTTGCGACGCAGCGATCGCCCTTGCTGCCTTCGCCCTAAATCCTTCTCTCGATGGGACGATCGACGTATTATCATAATCACGGTGTTTATCGGCGATCGGGGCAATCATGGCAGAAGAAAACAAAGAGCAACGGCACCCCCAATGGAGCAGCGATCGCCAGGTCACAGATGCCCTTTTGAGCGGTGAACCGACAGACTATAATCTGGCAGAGCTAGCTCGGCTGAAGATTCGCTATAAGGGCTTTCCGGGGGCGCGAGACATTCAATCCGACTTAGAGAAAGTGTTGAGCCAGTGGCACCTGACTGAAGAGTCCCTCTATGAGAAGACTCGTGAAATTCACGCCGTGGCTCAAGTTTATAAAGGTCGTGGGGCCAAGCGAGACGACTGGAGCTAGGCCCGATCGATCGTCGATGTAGATGAGAATTTTGACCTCTAAAAGATTTTTCAACGGAGATTTAAAACAATGCAAGCCCGCCAAAGTTCAACTGCCATCATCACAGGGGCCTCATCAGGCGTTGGCTTATATGCGGCAAAAGCGCTGACTCAAAAAGGATGGCACGTTGTGATGGCCTGTCGCGATTTGGTCAAAGCATCCAAGGTGGCCCAATCAGTGGGGATGCCGCCCGACAGCTATACCCTGATGCAGATTGATTTAGCGTCGATGGAAAGTGTCCGGCAGTTTGTGAAAACTTTTCGTGAAAGTGGACGATCGGTGGATGCGCTGGTCTGCAACGCAGCTATTTATATGCCGTTGATCAAAGAGCCGTTGCGAAGTCCTGAAGGCTATGAGTTGAGCGTCGCGACTAACCATCTGGGTCACTTTCTCTTGTGCAATCTGATGTTAGAAGACTTAAAACCCGCTGCCGATGCAAGATTAGTGATTTTGGGCACCGTCACGCACAACCCCGACGAGTTGGGCGGCAAAATTCCGCCGCGCCCTGACCTCGGCAATTTTGAAGGATTTGAAGCAGGATTTAAAGCCCCGATCGCCATGATTGACGGCAAAAAATTTGAGCCAGTCAAAGCCTATAAAGACAGCAAAGTCTGCAATGTGTTGACCATGCGAGAACTGCATCGGCGCTATCACGACACCACGGGCATCACCTTTAGCTCCCTCTATCCGGGCTGTGTGGCCGACACGCCGCTTTTTCGCAATCACTACCCGCTGTTTCAAAAAATCTTTCCCTGGTTTCAAAAAAACATCACGGGGGGCTATGTGTCTCAAGAGCTATCGGGTGAGCGCGTGGCGATGGTGGTGGCTGACGCTGACTATAAACAGTCGGGCGCTTATTGGAGTTGGGGCAACCGCCAGAAAAAAGACGGCAAATCGTTTGTGCAAAAGGTTTCACCTCAAGCTCGTGACGACGAAAAAGCCGATCGGATGTGGGATTTGAGCGCAAAACTCGTCGGACTGTCTTGATCACCAGTCTACGGGTATGGGTGCACCCTAAAGACAGATTTGGCGGGCGATCATTCCTGTTGTGAGCACGATCATTCCTGTTGTAAGTGCGTCATTCCTGTCGTGAGTGCGATCATTCCTGTCGTGAGTCATTCCTGCGCGATCATTCCTGTCGTGAGCACGATCATTTCTATTTGGCGGGACTCGAAGCGGGTTCAACGACTTCACTCGCTGCCGGAGGTTGTAACACTGAGGGTTGACTCGTCGCCAACGGTGCGAGCACCTGAGAAACCTGCGCCTGCTGCTGCAATTGCTGAGTCGAAGACGTTAAACCCCTCAGCCCCTTAATTAAAATTCGCAGATCGTCGCGCAGTTGAGGGTCGCCCGTCAACTCGTCTAAATCTGCCGTGATCTTTTGGGCATTTTGAAACGTCGCCCTAGCAGAGTCGAGAGTCTGCTGCAAAACCGTCAGATTAGCAGGATTGTTCAGCCTGACAGACACATCGCGCAGATTGGTGGAGGCCTGAGCCGCGTTTGCAGACAGCGTTTCAAGGTTTTGAATCAGTTGCCCCTGCTGAATGCGATCGAGAGTCGGACTCAGCTTTGTCACGGTCACTCGCAACTGTCCGCTGGTCTGATTGAGATTGTCTAACGTCGAAACCAAGGTGGCTCGATTAGCCGTGATTAAACTATTGACCTGAGCGATCGTCAGCCCAAACTGATCGGCCGCATTGCTGATCGATTTCGCCGTGCCCGAAAACGTGCTGACTTCTTGCTTGGCTGATTTGACTAAACCCGTCACCTCTTTGCTCAACACGGTGATCTGAGCCGCCGCATCACTGCTGTTTTTGGTTAACGAATTGATATTGCCCGTAAACTGCGGATCGCTATAAACCGTGGCAAACTTGATGCTCGCCCGCACTAGCTCATCGGTGCTAATGCCCAACGCACCATTGATGCGAGAGCCTTCGCAGAGGATCAGTTCTTTATTGCAGTCACGATCGAGGGGTTTTGCCGCCGTCGCGCCATCGGGCAACGGCTTGCGAGGGACAATATCTAAAACGGTTTCACCCAGCAGCCCCGACTGATTGACCGTCACGTCTGAGTCACGAGGAATGATCAAATCAGCAGGCGCAATGTCAATTTGCACCGCCACCCCGTTGGGATCAGGCGTGATGCGACTAATTCTGCCGACGGTCACCCCTCGATAGCGGACGGGCGAACCGGGCTGAACGCCGCCCGTCGTTGAAAACTCTACCGTCACTGAGAAGCTGCGATTGCCAGGGTTTAGCCCTCGCAGCCAGAGAATCAACCCGCCAAATAGCCCTAAGCCGCCTAAGATCAGCAGTCCTACTGAGCCTTCTCGAACCATTCGCGATCGCATAGGCTTATCCAACCACCTGTATGGGTCCTTCGACACTACCGCTCAAAAACTGGCGAATCAGTGGATTGTCAGTGCTGTCAAGCTCATGAACTTTGCCCTGCCACTGCACTTTGCCTTGATGTAAAAAGAGCACTCGATCGGCCGTCCGACGAATCGTGCTTTCTTGGTGAGTCACCATCACATAGCTTTGGCAACCGCTTTGGTCATTGAGATGTCTAACCAAATTTTCGATCACGGTAGAGGCGATCGGGTCAAGCCCTGCGGTCGGTTCATCGTAGAGTAACATGTCTGGCGTATCCTCTGGGTTGAGTGGGTTTGACATGATCGCACGAGCAAAGCTGACCCGTTTTCGCATCCCCCCAGAGAGGGCGGCGGGGTAGAGATCGTGAATGCCCGATAAGCCCACCATCTCTAGTCGCTGCGCCACGAGTTCGCGAATTTGTCGTCTTGGCAGCCGCGATCGTTGATAGAGTGAGAACCCGACGTTTTCTTCGACCGTCAGCGAGTCAAACAACGCCGCTTGCTGAAACACCATGCTGATATTGATCGGGTCGGCTGCGTCTTCGATCAGCCCTTTTCGCCGTTGTCCCCCGATATAGACTTCGCCCGCATCAGGAGCCAGCAGCCCAGCCATAATTCTCAGCACAGTAGACTTGCCCGTGCCGGATGGGCCGATAATGGCGACAGCTTCGCCGCGATAGATCGTCAGATCAGCCTGATCTAGGACAATAGTTTGTCCAAAAGATTTAGAAACTCCCTTCAGTTCGATCAACGGTTCACTCATCGATTGAGACTTAGATCACAGGGTTAGAGAAAATCGGGAACTGGCGATCGAGAAAGCGATTCAGATTCAAGAGCATTATCGTTCTAATCATAAAACCACTGGCTCAAGACAATGATTTCGATCGGTCGCCTCTATGACTTTATCAGAATCCTTCTTCTTCCTTTTTCTAAAGTGAAACCAAGGGTTCTGGTTCTACCTTTCCTCCTTCTCTATTGTCAATTAGGAATGGGAAACTTGAGTTATCCTGCTGTCAAAGGCAAGTGATTTCTATAAAATTCTGGTCAGCCTTCCTTCCGTTCCGGGGTATAGAGCCGCAATGACAGCAAACCGTTTATTCAAGCAGACCATGCAGACAATCAGGCAAGAATCTCGCCATTTGGCTCCGAGCCGCCTGGGGCAGTGGTTTAAGTGGCTCGCTCCGGGGCTGTTGGTCAAACGCTGGATGTTGATGAGCGCTGGGGGGGTGCTGCTGGTCAGTTTGGGGCTGGCGATTTGGGTCAAGCTGACTCCGATCTTTTATCTGATGCAGTTTTCTGCCGATGTGCTAGAAAAGTTGACTCGCCTGTTGCCGAGCTATGTGAGCGGCCCACTGGTTTTAATCGCAGGAGTGCTGCTGGTGCTGTGGGGGCAAACTCGCACCTTTGGATCGCTCACGAATGTGTTGATGACCGATCGCGATGAAGAGCTAGTCGATGTGCTGCTGACGGCGCGGCGGTTAAATCGCGGCCCGAGAATTGTGACGATCGGGGGCGGCACCGGGCTGTCTACGCTGCTGCGAGGGTTGAAGCGATCGAGTGCGAATATTACGGCGATCGTCACCGTGGCAGATGATGGCGGCTCATCAGGGCGACTGCGGCGTGAGATTGGCGTGCTGCCGCCCGGAGACATTCGCAACTGCATCGCGGCGCTAGCAGACGAAGAAAAATTACTAACAGAACTGTTTCAATATCGATTTAAAGCAGGCGATGGATTGGTCGGGCACAGCTTTGGAAATTTGTTTCTCACGGTTTTGAGCGACATCACCGGAGATTTTGAGCAAGCGATCACCGCCAGTTCTAAAGTTCTAGCCGTGCGAGGGCAGGTGTTGCCTGCGACTCTCAGCGATGTGCGCCTCTGGGCAGAGCTTGAAGACGGACGACGCATCGAAGGTGAATCGAGCATCACCGAAGCTAACGGCAAGATCGTGAGAATCGGCTGCACGCCCCCTAACCCGCCTGCTTTGCCGAGAGCGCTAGAAGCCATTTATAAAGCGGACTATATTGTGATCGGGCCGGGAAGTCTCTATACCAGCGTGATTCCTAACCTGTTAGCGCCCGAAATCGCGGCGGCGATCGCCGATCGTCAGGTGCCCTGTGTTTATGTGTGCAACATCATGACCCAGCCGGGCGAAACGGATGGCTACAGCGTGGCAGACCATATTCGAGCCATCGATCTCGCCTGTGGCAAGTCGTTATTTGATGCAGTGTTGGTGCAAAAGCAGCCACCATCGGCGCGGGCGTTGATTCGCTATGCTGAAGAGCAGTCTCACCCGGTGGGGCTGGATCGCGATGCTGTGATGAAGCTGGGGCGGCGCATCATTCGGGCGGACGTAATGCACGAAGATGCCGAGACGGGATGGGTGCGTCACGACTCGGAGCGGTTGGCGCGGGTGTTGCTGAGATGGTATGGGCGACGATCGCGCGTGGACGATCCAGGCATTGCTGAATGATGATATGAATGACTCCCGCCCCCAAGCAGAGGAGAGCTAGAGTTCTGGTTTCCTCTCCTTCTTGGTAAGGGTGAGGTCAAATTTGGCCATGCATATCTGAATTCAGCAATGCTCGCACATCATCACAGCGTGGTCTGCCTAAATACTTTTGTTCCAGTATTCTAACCCAGTCAAAATTATATCTTCCAACCCCTGCTTAAAACGCTCTACCAAATTCTCTTCTTCATCGGCGTAGGAGAACTGAAATGGAGAATCAGCCAGGGTTTGAATATCGCTAATGTTGCGTTCGCCCTCCTCAGCATCATCTCTATGATAAGCACAAGCAGTACACACAAGCAGCCCTCGATATTCATGTCCAAGAGCATGAAATGAAAGGAGAAGTGTTGTTGATGTTTCTACATTAATAACTAACTGAATCCAGGTATGATAGTTCCGAAGATTAGCAAAGTAACCTAATTGTTTAGCTGTCTCCACAATTTGGTAGCGATGATAATAGGAGCGAGGATCGCCAGCACGAGCAGAACTCGTAAAAACTTGTGCATCGCTTACAAAATTTTGAACAGATAGTCTAATTTCATCAGCAACATTCTGTAATCGGCTAGAAGCTATATCAAATAAATTTGTGGCAAAACTTTCAGCTTTCTTGCACCGCTCTTGAATAGATGCTGACTGGTTTTGTCTCAGTTTATCAGCAATAGAGGAAATGATAACCTGAGTTCGTCGTGCCTCCGATAGAACTTGCTCTGATAGACCAAGGCTTCTCAGAAAAGCCTGCTTTTGGCTTTTGGCAAAGAGGTTAACCAAGTCAGATAAATCGATCTGCTGCTTCTAGTCCTGCAATATAAACTGCTCGATCATCGCGAGTGAGAACCAAAGGGAAGCTAGATTGAATGAAGACTAGACTAGCTAAACAACGAGCAACACGACCATTACCATCCTGAAATGGGTGAATTTGAGTGAACCGATGATGCGCCATGCTGATTCGATTTCAGGAGGGATTTTTTGGTCGCGATTTGATGATGTAGCGAAATTAATGTATCCATCTCAGATGTAACTTGCTCAGGAGGACAGTACTCATGAACAGTGCCATCTTGTCTTAGAGGATTGTTAGGTTGACGTTTCCAGTCCCCTTTAATTAAGGAGACACGGAATATCCTTTCTGTAAGTGGGTCTAGATTCGCTGTCCTGACTCTGAGTTAGAAGTTGATGTAACTGCTTTATGTAAAAGTTTGACGTGTCTTTGTCCACTTACAAAATCGAATAATCCTTCAATTGCGGCTTCTTGATCTTTGATAAGTGAAACTACTTGTCTGATAGGACGATCTGTTGCTCCATGAGGAATCAACGCTTCATTGATTCCTTGTTCAATCAACAAACGAGTAACACCGCGATCTATGGTGTATAAACGCTCAATTATTCCAGTTTCAATAGCTATTTCTCTGCGTAGCTTCTCATTGAAAGACTGGAACTCACCAGATTGACGTAAGCGATCTGCCTGCTCGTTCCAAACCGTCACTAGAGGTGGCAACTCAGAACTTGCCAAATCTTGCCAGTTCGACGGTAAATCTTCTATCGGTTGCCACAACATAAACATTTTTTCGTACTGATTTCAAGCTAGTTTAGCACTTACTATTTTCTCAATGGCTTTCAGTTCGCTGCGTTACAACGCTTGAGTATTTAATACTGACAGATATGCGCTAACTGTGCCTTCAATGACCAAGCGGCACAACAAGAGGGTCTAGCTTCTCCTTGGAGAGAAAATCTGGTGGTTTCGCCCCACTCCATGAGGAGGGCCGTTCAGATTTGTGCCGGAGGTCTATTCCTTACTGCGCCTAGCTGTCATGAATTGCTCTGCACTGACGCAATTGAACATCACTACACAAAGCCCCCCTTACCAGCTCGTAGAGAAGAGGTAAGGGGGGCTTAAGCCATTTATACCTAGCGGCAACGCTCAAACATGAGGCGTTCTAGCCTCTGCTAGGAACTTGAATTCTCGCGGTGCCGACTGGAATTTGACCGTTAGCACCGACTCGCTTGGCCGTAATGCCATAGAGCAAGATATCGCCTTCTTCTAGCTCAGTTTGCACCCCTGGAATATCAATTTTGAGGATATGACCTGGCTGAATGGGCTGACTGAAGACGATCGCCACCTGTCCTTTGTTGTCGGTGATTTTTGCGGGAACTGTTTGACCCGATTCGTCGGTAACGGTAATCTGTCCATATTTGGACATTTGGGGCGGAATTCTAATCATCACATCTTCTAAAGACATTCCAATCACCGTGATCCGAATCAGGTGATGATTTCCTAATAGCCCCGAACTGCTGATAAACGGAGCCGTGAAGTTAAATTCCATTTGGCTCATGGCGATCGCTTCAAGTTTGGGGGCAGGAGTGGCCAAACTGGGCGCGATCGCGGCGGCTGAAAATAAAAGAGCAGAGACACTACCGTAAATAAGACGTTTCATGACTTCTCCTAGAGGTTGGTTTGAGGGATCAAAATTTGGGTGCAAGATTTGAGCTAAGTCAACTCTCGTTTAAGCGGTAGTTGGACGCTAAAGATGGTTCCTTTAGCGTCGGATGACTCGATCAGAAGCTCACCGTTGTGAGCGTCTACGATGCGCTTGACGATCGCCAAGCCGAGTCCGGTGCCTTCTGCTTTGGTGGAGTAGAAGGGCTGAGTTAACCGTGGCAACACCTCAGCCGGAATGGGAGAGCCACGATTTTGAACGGCGATCGCCACCTGATTTAACACGCTGTTGTCGGTGACTGACCATTGGATGGTGTCACCCGGTTTAACGGCTTCACAGGCATTACGAACTAGATTGATGAATACTTGTTTTAATTTATCGCGATCGCCCACCACCACAATAGGCAAATGCGAAGGGTAATACTCGATCGAACGCTCTTGGGATTCGGGCAGCGATCGCAGAGAAATTAATAACTCCTGAATCAAGGTATCAATATTGATTTCAGAAAGCTGCAAAATCTGAGGTTTTGAATAGGATAAGATTTCCTGCAAGAGATTGGCCAATCGCTCTGATTCATCCAGCGCTAGCGAGAGTCGCGTTTGAGCAGGTGGGGGCAGATCGAGCTTCTTGAAATAAGTTAAACCCATTTGAACCGTCGTGAGAGGATTGCGAATTTCGTGAACAATCATCGCGGCAAATTCCCCGATCGCTGCCAGCCGTTCGTGCTCGATCAGCTTTGCTTGGGCGGCTCTCAGTTCCATCGTGCGTTTGGTGACTTCGGCTTCTAGCAGATCATTAAACTGCTGCTGTTGTTGATAGAGTCGATAGTTGTCGATCGCGGTGGCTGCCCGTTCTGCAAACAGTTCTACAGTAGAAATAATCTCAGGATCATAGTGCTGGGGCTGCTGACTAAAGGAACAAATTGTGCCGATCACGTCTCCTTGGGAAATCCGCAGGGGCACCCCCAAATAGCAGACATAGCCTGCCATGCGCCCCACTTCGGCGGGATATTGTTGGGCATCTTCAATAAAATAAGGCTGCCCACTTTGCACCACAACTTCTGAGACGCTCTCATGGGCTGCAAACCCCGTCTCTGAGTCATCTAGGTCTAGGTTGCTGGCGACGATTTGCCCCGTTGATCCGTGATTGAGGGTGACGATCGACCAATCTGAGTTGAGCAATTGACTGACTCCGCAGGTGATGTCGTGCAGATAGCTGCTGAGGTTATGGGATCGATAACTCAACGTGGTCAATGACTCTAGAACGCTGTGCCAGTCAGTCATGCTACTGCAACCAGATTTCGCAAGGGTTCAAATTGTTGCACTGAGACTACCATAGCGGCACCCGGTGCGGTCTTTGATTCAAATCAAGTTCGGCAGATTCTTTACATTCTTTTAAGCAAAAAGAATTGAGAATTCACTGAGATCGCGCTTATTCCAGCAGGGTGATTCTGCGTTTTTTGCGAACGATGGCTCCGTCACTTTCGAGTTGGGTGAGCGTCCGAGATAGCGCTTCAGGACTGATCCCCAAATCTAAAGCAATATCTTTAAGGGGTTGTTCTAAGGCGACGGTGTTTTCGTCAGACAGCGCGAGCAAGCGCAAATAGTGAAGAACTCGTTCTTGAGCAGAGCGAATGCTGCGTAGCTCGACCATGACTTTTGTGGTGTGCAATCGATAGGACAATTGCATAATGAAGGCGATCGCAAACTCAGAGTTTTGCTGAAGGGCACTCAAAAAAGCCAGCTTGGGAAAGACCAAGACTTGAGTGGGTTCTTCAGCGATCGCGCTACACGTATAGGACTCTAGAAACAGGGACACTTCTGCACAGAGTTCGCCTGCCCTAACCGCATAATGGCTAATCGATTGACCGCTTTTGGTGTAGTGCAGCAGTCGAATCTGCCCCGATTTCACAGCGTAAATCGATCGCGAGGCTTCACCGCCGTGAAAGAGAATTTCTCCGTTTGACAGAGGTTGATAGGTTGCGACGGTCTGTAAAGCAGCAGGCAATTGATCCATTTCTGAAAAATTCATATCTTTAGGAAAAGTAGCGATCGTGCCCGACTAATTGACAGTTAGCGATTAGAAAATGCTTTCTAATCCGTCAGCAAGGTGGGCATTCGTCTAGTATTCCTTTCCTTTCTAAATATCAGATGAGAAAGGCTTGAATATCGTCTGAAAAAACTGAGAATTCTCGACCAACGGAGTTAACCATTGTTGGTTTAAGAAGCTTTAATCTATTTCTCATCTTCTTCAAAGATATCCCCTACATAGTGGACTGTGTACTGTCTTCTAGCGTTATGATTCCTCACATTTTAGTCATCGACGATCAAATCAGCCTGCCTCGCTTTATTGCCCTAGAGCTTCAGGCAGAAGGCTATCAGGTCAGCGTTGACTGTGACCTATCCGAGTTGTCAAGTCTTCAAAAGTTAAACCCTGATCTGATTGTTCTTAATTGGGAACTGCGACAGTCATCAGGGTGTGACGTTTGCCGCCAGTTAAAGAGAGTTGGTAATCAAATACCACTGATAGTGATTGTGTCTCAAGATGAATGGAGCATACAATTAGCGTTAGATCTAGGAGCACGAACCTATTTGACTAAACCTTTTTCAATGAATGATCTACTTAGAATAATTGACTATCATCTCAACAGTGATCCCAAGACAAGAGAACCGATCAAATTTTCCCCAAAGCACAGTCCATAATATTACAAAAGCGTGAATCAATAGGGCTTTGAAAACAGCGATCGCTCTCATGATCAACAGGAACCGGATTCTGCCATAAATATTCGCACTCGACCCTTTCGCAAGAACCTCGGTTTCTATTAGTCGCGTAGGGTGTAACCAACTCCGCGCACCGTATGGAGTAATCGAGATTCTTGATTTTCTTCTAACTTCAATCGCAGATAGCGAATGTAGACTTCAATGATATTAGAATCGCCCATAAAGTCATATCCCCAAACGTTTTCGAGAATCTGATCACGAGTGAACACTTGCCGCGGATGCGTCAACAAATACTCCAACAAATCGAACTCTTTAGCTGTTAGGTCAATTGATCGGGCCCCACGATGAACCTCACGAGTTTTGCGATCGAGCCGCAGCGTGTTGAACTGTAGCACGTCTTCATTGCCGTCTTGAACGCGACGCAGATGGGCCCTGACTCTGGCCAACAGTTCCTCAATGCTAAACGGTTTGACCACATAGTCATCGGCTCCAGCATCAAGCCCGGCGACCCGATCGCTGACTTCATCTCGCGCTGTCAACAAAATCACCGGAACTTTGCTGCCCGTTGAGCGCAGTCGCCGACACAGTTCTAAACCCGATAGCCCTGGCAGCATCCAATCTAAAATCGCTAGGTCGAGGGTGGCTTCGCGGGCAAGCGTTAACCCTGCCATGCCGTCGTGGGCCACACTCACGGTATAGCCTTCACTGATCAGTTCTAGTTCAACAAATCGAGCGAGTCTTACTTCATCTTCGACTAACAATATGTGAGCGCTCATGATCGAGTTCCGATTGCTGGAAGGGTTGACTGATAGCTTGGATTATTTTTAACTAGTCTAGTTGAAAATCATGGCTCAACTTTGAGCGACCGCGATCGCGTGAATTCGAGTCTGTCGATCAAAAATCACCCGTGGTTTCAGCAAGATTCTAAACAATAGCCACAGCGATCGCAACTCGCCTGGCGCGCACCGACTTCTCCACTGCCCCGGACGACAAAATAGAAGCTCAGTTAAGCGGCGCTGTTGGTCGAGATCGAGAGCATCAAACACCACCTGCACCGTAGGAACCTCATGGGGTTCGTCTTTTGGATCGTGAGGTTGGCTGACCACAATGTGCGCTTGAATCGGTAAGTTTTCCTCCATGAATTCGACCTCAACGGGCAGCAAATCGGGACGATCGGGGAGATTGTTTTGCGTCAGAACGATTTCTGCACCCGCTTCTGAGATCACCGTTGTCACTCCCCAAAACTCCTGCTGATTGATCTGAAGGCGCACAGTGCGCCGCAATTGAAACCATTCAGTCTGCGATGGACGCGGTGCATCAATCAAAATCAGCAGAGAAATGCTCAACATCAGCAAGTTATAAACGCTCCAAAACAAACCCAAGCTCAGTCCTTTAAACCGTTCTAGAATGTCAACGGAAACGTTAGGGCTTGCCATGCCGCTCATAGTGTAGAACCCTAAATTCATCCATAAACTGAGTGCGCTGGCACAAAACAAGATAATCAGCGGCAGCGATAACTTCCAATTAAACGTGAAGCGATCGCTGGTTGCACCTTTGGGTGTGACATTGAATCCTTTTGAGAATGGATTGATTAATGTCTGAATCACCGTTATCGATAAAGGAACGCACAACACCAGAGAATAAATATCTCCCAAAATCGCAGACCGCGATCGGTGATTAAGCCAGGCAGACGTTGTAATCTGAACTAAATAGTAGGGTAAAAAATAATATAACGCTTCAGCAGTGGTGGCCCGAACCGGAATCACACCTAAAAAAGCATAAGCTAAAGGAATCAACAGGAATCCAAGCCGCGAAATGCTTGTGAACCAGTGGAGTAATCCTTCTAAATGGGCCAGTCGTTGAATTAAACTCAACCCGCGAATGGTTAAAGGATTGGCTTGAATAAAGAATGCTTGCAAAGTTCCCTGGGCCCAGCGAATTCGCTGTAGAGCCTGCGCTCCAATGCTTTCAGCCGCTAACCCGGCACTTAATTTCTCGTTCAGATAGACCAATCGATAGCCACTAGCCGCCAGCCGAATTCCGGTAAAGTAGTCTTCGCTGAGAGACTCGGTAAAGAAATCGCCGATCGCAGACAGGGCCGAGCGACGCACCACAAACGACGTTCCCGAACAGATCACCCCGCCTGCCGCATCGCGAAACGGCTGAATCTGACGATAAAACACCTCTTCTTCAGGGGTGAGAATGTCTTCTAGCCCCAAGTTATAAGCGATCGGGTCAGGGTTATAAAACGTCTGGGGTGTTTGCACCAGCCCCACCTGCGGCTCTTGAAAAAAGCCGATCGTGCGCGTGAGAAAATTTTTAGTCGGCACAAAGTCAGCGTCAAACACCACAATCAATTCTCCGTCAGTGCGAGCGATCGCATGATTGAGATTCCCGGCTTTGGCGTGGCGATTGTCAGGTCGAGTCACATATTCACATCCCAATTCTTTAGCCAATGCCTGCACCTGCGATCGCCGCGTGTCATCCAGCAAATAGACGCGCTTGTGCGGATAATCTAACGCCTGACAGCCAATCACCGTGCGCTTTAAGATAAAAGTCGGCTCATTATAAGTCGGAATCATAATATCAACCGTGGGCGTAAACCTGCCGTCGAGAACATCAATAGAATGATGATCGGCTTCAGACTGACGATCGCGCACCCGCAGCAATAGAATTAGTTGAATAATGCTGCCCGACAGCACCAGCAACTCTAATAAAAATAACCCTAAGCTGAACACACCATTTAATGGAGTGCTGAGATTCAACGTGGTCAGCGATCGCCAAACTAAATATCGAATCGTCAACACAAGCAAGATTCCCACCACTAACGTTCGCGACCAAAGCTGAGGACGGGGCGAGACTTTTGTGATCAGCACCACTCCCAGCAGCAGCAAAACCGCCCAAAACAGCAGATAATTTCCGATCATCATCGGCGCTTCGATCCACATCGGCGGGCTTTCTTGCAGCGTGTTAAGCTGCTGAAAAAGGGTGCTGATAGTTCCTTGCCCGGCAAACCACGCGGCCACGATCGCACCCGACACCACCACCGTGCTAAACATCAGCAATGTGGCGATTTGAGGAGAGGCCAGCCGTTTCCAGCGCGAAGCCGAGAAAATCTGCTTGAACTGCTGTGGAATCATAGGTCAAACAACGCCAATGTGAAGAGTATCCGAAACTGACTGCTTTTGATTTAAGCAGCACAAGCTTAAATTCCACTGAGAAATCGACTGAAAGCGCGATCGCACACTTATCTGAGAAACGGCTGAGTTTGAACTGAATAGTTTAACCGAATAAATTCAGAGAACTTCTAGCTTCGGTTTAGATTCTCCTCAGCGATCGCTGAGATGCTTGAGTCATCCCAACAACTTAGGACTCACCCCAATGAAACTTACCTCTTTGTTCACTACCGCCGCTACCACCGTTGCTTTAATCGGGATGGTCGCCGTGTGGGATGCCCCGCTCAAAGCCGTCAACCCTCAGCTTGTGCAAGCCTCGGCTCAAGAGATGAAAGATAGCACGGGTTTGACGGTGCCGCAAAAAATCGCCAAAGTCACCCAGCACAAAGGGCAGTTTGGCGGTGGAGATGAACTACGACGCTATTTCTTTGGTGATTTAGAGCCGCTCGGTGTGCAGCCAGGTGGGGCAGGCATGGTGGTCAATCTCTATAACAAAGCCAACAATGTTACCTTTGCTTACTGTGCTACCTATGATGTAGTGGTTGCCATTAAGCCCGGCAAAGTCACAAAATTTCTCGCCAGCGAAGTCAAGTAATTGCCCTTCAGAAGCCAAAATGCAGCCTTGATCTAGGTCCTTGGCTGCATTTTGATAGGCTCTATGAGTGCAATGGGTCGAGTTTTTAGCAGAACACTCAGCGTCAGGGAAGGAGGTTTATGGACTTTAAAGATACCGTTTTGCTGTTACATCCAGTCATCGCGATCGCCGTAGTCTTTCCACTGATGGGAATGATTGTGAATCGCGCTCTGCAAGTGCGTCAACGCCGATTGCAGCTAGCGGCTGGCGACAAAAGCAAAGTGCCGCCCGTGGTAGGACAAGAACACGTCCAGATCGGACATTGGCTGACGATCGGGGTGGTTGGCATTACGCTAATCGCACTAGCCAATGATATTTTTGGCACCGCCATCACCAGCCAACTGTGGAGCAAAAATCCGGCTCAGGTGGGGTTGATTGGTTTGTTATTTTTGGCCACGATCGCATCCCTAGGGTTATTGTTTAGAGCAACTCAAGTGCGGTGGAGAGCAACGTTTGCGATCCTCACAGGTGTGGGATTGGTCGTGTTGGGGTGTCAAGAAGGGGTCTATCGTAAAACTGATCAGTGGTATACCTCCCACTACTATTACGGCATTACCGCGTCATTGTTGATGATTTTCTCGCTGTCGATCGTGCAGAGCGTCTACCGCGATCGCAGTCAGCGTTGGCGGATGGTTCATATTTGCGTTAGCAGTATCGTAACGCTGCTGTTTATTGGGCAAGCCATCACGGGAACCCGTGCGCTCTTAGAAGTGCCCCTCAGTTGGCAAGAACCGTATGTGCAAAAGCTGTATGAACAACAGTGTGATACGAAGCCTTGCAGTGTTCAACCTGCTCCACGCACCCCCTAGAGGCTGCTTGAAACCTACAGAAAGGTTATTCACTTCGGTTTTGCCCCGCCCGTGATTGAGATCCGGGCGGGTTTTGCAATGAACAGAGACTTTTCAAACATCGTCTCACATCCATAATTTTCATAACAAAAAATTTGGGGCCCCTAAATTGTGACGTAGAGTTGTGAACAAGTGAACATCTCACGGTTGCTGCTGGGTTCATAGCTAAATCTAGGGACAGCAGTTGACAACGCTCCTGTGATCGTCCTTGCTTTAGTCAAGACCCGCTCAGAAAACTAGCCATAGAAAAGCAAGGTTGCTGTCGTCGCAGTAAATTGCTTGCTTCTAAAGCATCGCGCCTCCCTTCACCCTCAACGACCCGCATTTTTTGCTGAGGCGCTGGTTTTCGTGTCTAATTTTCATAATTTCGAGAATGAAAAATGATGCAGAAGAAAGTTGCTCTATTTGAATGGTTTGCCCGATCGCATCGCCTGAAGTCTCTGCTTCAAGGTGCGATCGTCGCCACTGTCCTCGTGTTAGGACTGTGCCTCAATCCGGCTCCGGCTCTGGCTTGGAAGCCCACGACCCACGTCTATTTAGGAGAACAGGCCCGAAACGATGCTCTCGACGGCAAAGTGACCATTAATCGCCTCAACCCTGCCACCGGAGAAATCGTGGGAACGATCGGCGAGTTCCCTGTTGATCCCACAATTTTGACGGCAATTCGTGATTTTCCATCCCAATACCGCGCCGGAATTTTGGGCCCTGATGCCTATCCCGATATTCTCACGGGGCAACAGGTGATTCACCCGCCCACTAACCCAGATGGCTCTAACCGTTGGCTAGAATATTTGTGGGCAAACAGCAATCAGTCACCTGCCATCAAAGCGTTTGTAGTGGGCTATCTCACCCATGCGGCTGGCGATATGTATGGTCACACGTTTATCAATAACTTCACAGGCGCACCGTTTACTCTGACACCGCCCGACAACGCTATCAAGCACATTTTGGCAGAGGGATATGTTGATAAACGGGCACCCAATCCGACCTTTGAGGTGAGCATTCAGGGGGTGGATGATTTTATCTATCGCAATCTGGTCGATGCGCGACCGGGAACTTATCTCGATCAAGCCCTGCTGCGGCAAGGAGGCGAAGGCACCACTTATTCAGTTCCGCGAGTCTACTCTACGCTGAGAGCCAACCTTCAGCGCGATATTGATGGTTACTACGCGGCAAAAGCTGGCTACGATCGTCGCCGCGATGATCTCTTAAGGGCTGCCAGCAACTGTCGCTGGAACGACTTTTCTTGCAGTGCCAGAAAATTAGAGATTCAGGCGGCCGCCGTTTTGGTTGAGAAGGGCGCTTATATGGCGGCCAATGCTCTGCCAACGACTTATAAAGAGTATTGGCGGGCCGACATTGATTCGGGGCTAAGGGCTTGGCCCGCCACTAGTCATGAGGTTGCTAAAGCTCTGTTCTTCAACCCTGAGAAAAAAGCCGATGTGGATAAAGCCCAAACGCTGCTCAATAATTATGTGAACGAACATTTGATTTCGATGTCCGGTTTTCCTGATGTGACGGGAGACTTGAGAGCGATCGCCGGAAAAGTGATCGACCAGATCATTCCAGCGTTTTTAAAGGCCCCGATCGAGCAACTCAAAAACAATATCTATGATGCGGTGATTGTCAGAGCCACGGGCATGACCAAGGAGCAGTTAAAGAACTACTTCTCTAACCCTGCGCTCTATTTTGATGACGTGATGACAAAGGGGTCTGGGCAATCTGTGAATCTGACCACGTTTAATACCCAATATCTGCGGCTAAACGGTTCCGATCCCAACGAAAAGTTTGACTACCAGAAAGTTGCCCCGGCCTACAACACTGTCACCATGAGCAAACTATTGCTGCTGGGCACCGATGGAGTCAGACAACTGTTGACCGCCCTCAATGACCCATCACCCGTCACTAAACCAAATGCCATGCTCGGTTTTATCAACACCCTCGATGGCAGCAACGAACAACGCAAAATGGTGCTAGCGAAATGCCCCACCTATCGGCAAGTGTTTATGAAGCAAGCAGGGGAGACGTTGTGCCCCTAGAAGTCTGACTGTAGGAGGTTTTGGTGAACGAAGGGATTGAGAAATGGGTCACAATTTCTGCCCATCATCGATATCTTTCCGGTTGATCCGCGATCGCCGACGAGATTAAGCACAAACCCCAAGCTTAATCAGACTTCTAGCGTTATTGACACCGCTTGCAGTTCTTTGGCTTTGTCTTCTGGGAGGGCATCGTTGGCAAATAGCCCGGCTGCAAGCTCGGTGCCCGCCAGATATTTCAAACGATCGCGAGTGCGATAGGGCGGATAAAACTCGGCGTGAAGATGACATTCTGGATGGAGTTCGCCATCAGTCGGTGCCTGAAACCACGCCATTAAATAAGGAAACGGACGACTCCATAGCCCATCAAATTTTAGGGTCACGGTTTTGAGCGCTTTGGACAAGCTCGATCGCTGCTCAGAAGTCAGATCTGAAAACGCTGCAACAGGCTGAATCGGCGCAACCCAAACCTCGTAAGGATACCGAGCGCACACCGGAACAAAGGCGATCGCCCATTCATCTTGATAGAGAATTCGGCGATCGTCCTTAATTTCGCGCTGAATCAAATCGGCTAAAAGCCCGCGCTGGTGAGTTTGATAATACGATCGCTGACACTCCAACATTTTGGCAGGCACAGGCGGCACAACCGGATAGGCATAAATTTGTCCGTGGGGATGGTTGAGCGTTACGCCTACCTCGACACCTTTGTTCTCAAAGGGCAATACATACTGAATTTGAGGATGTTGACTGAGCACGCGAGTACGATCGCCCCAAACTTGCAGCAACAACTCCAAATGACTCAGAGCTAATGAACCGAGCGAAGCCTGCGGATCTTGAGTAAAAACCACCACTTCACAAGCCCCATTAGCCGGAAGCGTTTCGACAATCTCGATCGGGGCGGTCTCCACCGCCGGAGTCATTGACGGAAAGCGATTGTCAAACACCGCCACATCATAATCGCCCATCGGCAACTCGGTAGGGAAGTTTGGATCGGTGGTCGGCGCAAGCGGATTATATTCCGGCGGCGGCAAAAAGGTGCGCCCTTGGCGATGACTCGCATAAGCCACCCACTCCCCCCTGAGAGGGTGCCACCGCAGATGAGGCATTGCCTGAATCGGCTCACTCCCAGGGCTAGGCGCTACTAAGCCCGCCTTAATGGGGCACCGACTGTATAGAGTGAGTTTCCGTCCATCCGGCTTGAGAAGTTCCTGGAAGTACATTTTCGGCTTCTGACCATGTTCCGGGCGCTGTTAGTATAGCGTTGTCGTCAAGATGTTCATCCCTGCCCTGAGTGGCAGCCGCGATCGCCGCCAGCGAAAATTTAGGCGTGCGATCGACATACAGCAACCCGTTAGCCTCTTGAAAGGTATCGGTCAACTGCGTGTAGCAAAAGCCGCTAAAAATCTCAACTCGATTCACCGCCCCCAGCAGTGACGAATAGCGATGCTGAAGATCAGAGGTGTCGAGCGATCGCACATAGCCCCACGCCTTATCAGCATCGGTGTCATCAGGGCGCGCATAGGCAATGCCACCAAACTCAGTGAGCATAATCGGCTGCCCCTGATGGGGATAACCATCTAGCGTCAAAATTCGACCACCGGGACGCTGATGATCAAACAAATCCGAGAGTTTCACGTCTGACCCATAGCGTTTGGCTAATCGCTGAGGCTGATGATCATAATCATGAATCGCTAAAATATCGGTCGTGGCGCTCTCCCAGCCATCATTGCCGATCACGGGGCGCGTTGGGTCGAGGGTTTTGGTTAGATGATAAAGGGCCTGCACATAGTGACGATGAGCCGCCGTTTCGGTCAGGTTCGGCACGCCCCACGACTCGTTAAAGGGCACCCACGCGACAATGCAAGGGTGACTGACATCGCGCTCGATCGCTTCTGTCCACTCTTGCGTAATGCGCTTTACTGCTTGCGGCGTAAATCGGTAAGCACTGGGCATTTCTTCCCAGACGAGCAGTCCCATCGCATCTGCCCAATATAAGAAACGCGGGTCTTCAATTTTTTGGTGTTTTCGCACGCCGTTAAAGCCCATCTGCTTAGTTAGCTCAATGTCCAACCGCAGCGCTTCATCAGACGGTGGAGTCATCAGCGTGTCTTCCCAATAGCCCTGATCGAGAACCAGCCGCAGATAATAAGGATGACCGTTGAGCATAAAGCGATCGCGCTGAATCGACACCGATCGCATGGCGGTATAAGACTTGATCTCATCTAACAACTTGCCCTGATGCCAGAGTTGAATCTGAGCATCGATCAGCGTCGGCTTTTCAGGACTCCACAGCAGAGCATTGCGATAGTCATCAATCCCCGGATCGGAGAGGGCAATGCGGCGATGCACTTCACCATTCAGCACTTCATAGAGATCATTGACCAAGAGCCGACCCTCGATCGAGAGCCGCACTTTAAGCTGCAATTCTTCGAGCATCTCGCCCGATGTAAAGCCTTCAAACCCGATTTCCCACCGCTCTAGGTGCGGAGTCCAGCGCAGGCGACTGATGTAGGTTTTGGGCACACACTCAACCCAAACTGTTTGCCAGATGCCGCTCGTGCGCGGATACCAAATGCTGTGCGCGTCTAGCTGCCAGTCTTGTTTGCCTCGCGGCTTGGCCAAATCGTGGGGGTCATCCTGCGCCCAAACGGTGACAATCTGTTCGCCATTAGGATTCAAAACGGCGGTGATGTCAAAACTAAACGGCGTATGTCCACCCTCATGTTCGCCGACAAACTGATGATTGACCCACACACGAGCGCGATAATCGACCGCTCCAAAATGCAGCAAGACTCGATTAGCGTCTTGACTTGGCTCTAAATTAAGCGATCGCTCATACCAACAGTTGGCATGAAACCCCGTATCGTGAATGCCGCTGCGCTTTGACTCTGGCGCAAACGGAACGGCGATCGTGTGGCTCCAGTCTATAATTTGGCTGGGATGCTGCCAGCGCCCATCATCGTCATAGGCAAACCTCCAGTCACCATTGAGATTAAGCCAGTTGCCTCGCTGAAGCTGAGGGCGAGGGTAAGACGTTTCGAGTTGACGAACCATTGCAATAGACCCCATATCAGCCGAGCAATCGTTTTCTAGGCATCTACCGAGTAATCTCATTGGCTAGAACCTTCAGGATGGAGAGGAAGTTGTTTAATCTGATGACGGCGTGATCACAAAGGGACGATCGCCTTAAAAAATGACTGTTAAGAACGTTTGCGAAATCGTACTTAACAATAGGAGACAACGCAAACTTTTCTCAATATCTGGTGAGACGTTGAGTTGTTTAAGAATAGGTTGTCAAAAAACTTTTCTTTCTTAGATCCTATCTCAATTTCTGCATCATTCTAAAGACAGAAAAAAGTTTTGCTTTTATTAATTTTTGCAAAATTTAGCGGTTCACCGATTCAATTTTCGTCCTCATGTCAGTCACCACGGGCAACGCTCAAATTGATGGAGAAACCCACTGGGGATGGTTTGTCGGCAAGTTCATCACGCCTGATGACCCCCGATCGACCGACCGTTTAGAAGTCAAATGGGGCACTCATAGGGCTGGAGAGGCCCGATCGCAGTGGTCACCGCCTGCCGACACCACGACGCTTTCTGTGTTGGTGAGCGGACGGTTTTTATTAACATTTCCCGATCGCCAAGTCTGGCTGTCTACGCCGGGTGACTATGCCCTCTGGTTGCCCAACACGGCCCACACTTGGCTAGCTGAAACAGACTCAGTGGTCTTAACGGTGCGTTGGAACGAACAAACCCTCTAAATACAAAACTCGGAGGTTTGAGACAAACATTAAGTTCAAACGGAATTCTTGCGTAAACCTCCGAGTTTTCTGTGTAAACCTCCGAGTTTTCGCGTATACAAAACTCGGAGGTTTGAGACAAACATTAAGTTCAAATGCGGAATTCTTGCGTAAACCTCCGAGTTTTCTGCCTCCTTTCGATGTTTTACTCCGATGGAATGAGATAACAGTGCGAGATTCCGCTTCTTGGACAGATGTTAACCCTGATTAAACTGCCTATCCTGATGCTATTCAGTCTCTTTGATCAGACCTATGATGCACTATCTTGGACAACAAATCGAACTGACTCAAGAAAACTCAGGCTGGGTCGGCATTTGGTGGCACTCAGCCGGGTATCGCGTAGAGATGGGATTTTTCCCCACGGCAACGGCTGCTTGGGATGCGATCGTAGAACTGATTCGGCGTGATTTGGCCGTGAGAGCGCTGCTTGATGTCGTCGAAGAATGGCTCGACCTAGATTGGATCAGCGATCGGGAATATAGCACCAGTGCCGAAGCCCTGATCGAGTCGGTGATCGCGGTTGAAGGCTAGGGCGATCGCAAATAGTCTGGAATCTCGTCAGGAATGACCCACAGATAAATCGTTGAGCTTTCCTCTGGAGACTCTACGCTCTGAACTTGATCGGGCAGCCAGTCGCCCATGTCAAAGCTGTGAGAGAGAATTCGTGTCCCTGGTTTTAGGTGCTCTAAGAGTCTGGGTCGAAGCCTGAGATTCAAGTGAGGCAGCAAATAAAGCACCACGATCGTGGCCTCATAAAAATCGCTTTCAAAGAGATTTTGCTGAAGGAATGTGACCCGATCGCTGACATTTGCTTGGTTAGCTTGGGCGATCGCTTGACCAATCCGCAATGGATCAATATCAATCCCTACTCCACGAGTGCCGAACTTTTGAGCAGCCGTGATTAAGATCCGTCCGTCTCCACTTCCCAAGTCATAGAGCAGGTCAGACTCATTCACGTTCCCTAACGACAGCATCGCTTCAACCGTTGTCTGCGGCGTTGGCAGATAGCCAATATCCGGTTTGTTGACTTGATTCAAATTCGTCTGAGAGTGATTCAATAGTGTGTTGTTAAATGTCTAAGCGATATAAATCTTAGAGGATTCGGACGGCTGTCATTTCGCGATTCATCAAGAGAATGCTAGCGTAAATCTGGCACTAAGTAGATAGCGGTGTGCTTTGATAGAACAATCATTGATTAATCGCAGCCCATGTCTACTCAATCTGTGATCGCGATCGCTCTATCTCTAACTCCGGCTTTTCTTGGTTGGGGGGCGATCGCGGCCTGGGCAGACGATCCAGATTTGGTGGTGTCACCGCCCACCCCAGCCCCCTATGTGATTAAAGGCTCGACAGCGGCCGAGCTACGATCGCAGATGAATCAGCTAGGCCCCTTCAGCGCTAAAGAAAATCGTCGCTTTGATGCCAAGACGGTTTCTAACCCCTTGGCTAACTTTACGTCCGGGGGCAAAAAAGGCAAGAGTTGTCGCATTAAGTCGGTCAAAGTCACCGTTACAACGCAGTTCGTTTTACCGCAATGGGCCCCGCCTGCTGGCACCGATCCGGCTTTGGTAGCTAAGTGGACTGCTTTTTTGGCCAAGGTGCAGACCCACGAGACGGGGCACCAACAGTTAAGCATTGATGCAGGCAAAGATCTGCTAGCAAAGATCAAAGCCTTGCCGGAGGCGGCTTCTTGTCCAGCCTTATTAGAGTCAGCCAAGAAGGTGCAGCAGCAAGCCCAGGCGACCTTGGATGCAAACCACGTAAAATATGACGCTAGCACCCAGCACGGCGAAACTCAGGGCGCAAAGTTTCCTTAATTTAGACTTGGGGCAGACCTCGCGGCGGCGATTGATTCCCCGTATAGCCTTCACCCTTGAGTTCTAGAGTGCCAGAGCCGCTTTCGTCTTCATCTTCGTCGGGTTTGGGCGGCTGGGGCGACATTGACAAGGGCTGGATGCCTGCGTTTTGCGGATCGGCCACCAGATTTGTCAAACTCACCGGGACGGGAGAAGCCGCGAGAATGATGCTAGCCATGCCTTGACTGGAGGCAATTTGCTGCGGCACGATCGCGTTAACTCCATTCACAACGCGCACTTGCAGTTGAGCAGGCGTGCTGTAGTTGCCCTGGGTCACCATGCGGGCATAAACCCGATCGCTGATGCGACTCCAAGGCGTTTCGCCAGAGGTAGCACGAGTCTCTTGATTAACCAGAGCACGAGACAGCGACTCATAGTTATTGCCATAGCGCAGCAGTGTTTCGCGGGTTTGCTTGAGGGTCACCACGGTTTTGCCGACGCTGCCCAAGCGATCGAGGCTAGAATCCATCGACGGCAAACCGGGAATCGTGCTGGAAAGTTGACTCCAGCTAGCATCAATCTGTTCTAAAAAGCTGCGGGTGAACCGGGGTTTAAAGTCTGGCAGAACTTGATCGACGATCGTTCGCAGTTCTGGGGTCATTTCCTCATATTTCATGCCTGCCTGCAAATTCCACGACAGCACTTGCAACTGCTGATGGGGCAGGTTTGACCCCACTGTGCGCGAGTTGAGAGCGACGATCACATCCGCCAATTTGCCCTTGAGGGGAGCCAGCAAATAGCGATGTCCTGAAGGGCTAGAAGCCGCGTGTTTCATGCAAAATACGTCCACTGGAATGGCATAGTCACCCGGCGCTAGCATGACCGCCCCATTGCGGCTAGCGCGAATTTGTGACGCGATCGAGCGCAGATCACCACTGGGGCGAAACGTCCCGCCTGGAAGTTGGGCAACCGTAGGAAACGTGTCTTGGGCGCTGGAGGCAATCGGCGCTTCGGTTTGTAGGGTGCGCCCCAAAGACTGAGTAATCTGGTCAGCGATCGCGCCCTTGATCACCCCATCAACCGACGGAATTCCAGGAATATTAATGCCGGGGATTCTGATATTAAATTGCGCTAGTTGCAGCGGAGCAGGTGAGGCAGCGACTGGGTGGCGATCGCAGCTAACCCAAATGACCCCACAGCTAAATAGCAACCCAAAAAATCGAGTTGAACCTGTTTTTAGAACCATTTCAAACCTCAGTCGCTTCAGTACCAGCATAGTCAAGACAGCAACTTTTTTGACATTCATTTTTTAGGCTGGTTCTGAGAGATGGTTAAGTTTAGAATTAAAATTTCTTGTCCTTTAGATTAATTCAAACAATCGTCGAGCTATCCGTAAAGAATCCTAGTTTTAATTATTCTGTAGGTCTCAAATTTCTATCTAACGATATCGATCGGGTTCAAAAAGTCTCGTTTCTAACGCACCGCCAAATTTCCTCAGAAGCCAAGGACAACTCGATCGTAAGACTGAACTAGGTCTAGAATGTATTGCCAGACACAGCAAGCGTTATGACTGAATTGTATACCGTATACGAAGTAGGTTCGGCCCGGTCGAACACCCTAGCATTCACTCACTATTTGCATCATCCTGAACTTTTGCCTTAGGAAAAGCCGAGGCTTCAACCATGACCCATGTAGATACTCACTCCGAAAGCAGTCTGACTGCTCCTCTTCCCAAACTGCTCTATGGCTTAAATGATAAGCCCTCGATTGGAGACGGAATTTTTGTCGCCTTGCAGCACGTTTGCGCGATTTTTATCCCGATCGTCACCCCAGGCTTAATCATCGCCGGAGCACTGAAATTAGACGTTCCGACAACCAGCTACATTCTAGGAATGTCTCTCCTCGTTTCTGGGGTGGCCACGTTCATTCAAGCTTACACATTCGGCCCCTTGGGGTCGGGGTTGCTCAGCATCCAAGGAACAAGTTTTGCGTTTGTGAGCGCGATTCTTGCCGTGGTTAACTCGTCACTAGACCAGGGAAAGACTCCTGAACAAGCCCTAGCGTTGGTGTTGGGAATGTGTTTCTTTGGCTCATTTATTCCCATTATCATGAGCCGCTTTTTGCACCTGACCCGTAAAATCTTTACTCCCCTGGTGACGGGCGTTGCCGTAACTCTCATTGGTCTAACGCTGATCAAAGTCGGCATGTTTTATATGGCAGGTGGTGGCCCCGCCTTGGCAACCAAGACCTTGGGCAGTCTACCCAATTGGGGGCTATCGGGAACCGTGTTTGCGATCGTAGCCCTCTGTAGCGCCAGTTCTAACAAATATTTGAAGATGGGTTCCATCATCATTGGCTTGGTGATCGGGTTTGTCATCTCGCTGTTCATGGGCTTGATCAATTTCAGCAGCATTGGCACTCTGCCGATCATTAATCTTCCCATTCCCTTCAGGTTTGGTTTAGCGTTTGATCTTCCGACTTTTATTCCGTTCGCCATTATTTATCTAACTCTGACCCTAGAAGTGATTGGTGATATCACCGCCACCTCAATGGTGACAGGTGAACCGATCGCAGGCACCATCTTTTTTCGACGGCTCAAAGGTGGGATTTTGGGCGATGGCGTAAATTCGCTCATGGCTGCCATTTGCAGCACGTTTCCGGTGGTCACCCTAGCTCAAAACAACGGCATCATTCAGCTAACGGGTGTAGGCAGTCGCTACGTTGGTTACTATGTGGCAGCGATTTTGTCGTTTTTGGGATTGTTTCCGATTATTGGCGGCGTTCTCAGAACCATTCCCATGCCCGTCGTCGGCGGAGCCGTGATGCTGATGTTTGGCACCGTTGCCGTAGCGGGTTTAAACATTCTGCGATCGATTCCAATGGACAATCGATCAACCGTGATTTTAGCGGTTTCTCTGTCACTCGGTTTGGGTGTGACGTTTGCCCCTGAGTCATTAAAAGCCTTCCCGCCTCTGATTCACACCATTTTAGAGTCAGGAATTGCGACAGGCTCTATTTGTGCTCTGGTCTTAAATCTGGTGTTGCCCCAACCCTCACCGCTCAACCCGACAATGGAAGCCCTAGCAGAATCGGCTGAACATCTTGAACAGTCGAGCTTTTCAGATTAATCAGGTTTGAAATTGAGAGGACTGATGACTCATGGCTAAATTGACGAACCGCAAATTTAACGCAAAATTTAACGCATTTGTTCTATCCCTTATACTCTGTTTAGGCTTGCTGGTTGGCGCTCCCAGCGCAGCACAGGCAGATAAACTTGTTCAAGTTGGGCTGTCTCAGAGCGAAGATTTCATCAGTCCAGCATCAATGCTAGTGGCTGAGGCCGTTGTCGAGGCTCCTGAAGTCGTTGAAGCAGTGGATGCTAAAGCCGTTGAAGCTAAAGCGGCAGACCTAGAGAAAACCGCCGAGGAAACCGCGAAAGCTGAGGCAAAAGCCGCGAAGAAGGCAGCAAAGGCTGAGGCGAAGAAAGCCAAAGAAGCGGCAAAGGCTGAGGCAAAGAAAGTCAAAGAGGCGACCAAAGCTGAGGCGAAGAAAGTCAAAGCGGAAGCCAAAAAACTCAAGGAAGCGGCAAAAGCTGAGGCGAAAGCGAAACCAGTAGAGGCGAAAGCAGACGAAGCAACCGATCTGTAGAGGACTTTAGAAAGAGGGACGAAAGGTGGAAACCTAATTTCCATCCCTCATTCCTTTTTCAAGCCTTTCTGACACGCTGATCATCCAGATTGCCCACACGATATAGACCTGCACCAGGGGGAGTCATGACCGTCGTTCAAAGTCGCGATCGCACCTTTAGTCTTAGCGCTTTCTTAATCAGCGATGCACCTGCTGGCTTTATGCTCAGTTGGGTTGCGGGGTTTGTTGATACATCAGCGTTTATTATTTTGTTTGGCATCTTCACCGCTCACGTCACGGGCAACATTGCCCTAGCAGGCTCATCTTTTGTGAGTTCAGACGCAGAGACGACGCTGACCCGCCTGTTGATGCTGCCTACTTTCATGCTAACCGTTGCGTTAACTTCGCTGCTAGCCCGCTATGCCCGCCGCAAACAGTGGTCAGTTTTTGCAGTTCTTTTAACGGCAGAAGCGATCGCGTTAGGGGTTTTCTTAGTCATTGGCACCAGTCTCTCGCCAGCGCTGCTGCTAGACGTACAGGAAGAATATATTCTGCCGATCGGGATGGCAGGAGTCGTGGCAATGGCGATTCAAAACGCCCTGATGAAGGAGGCGAAAGGAGTCTTCAAAAGCTACATTCCCACCACGGTGATGACCGGAAACACGACGCAACTGACGATCGACCTCGTACAGTTTCTGTGTGCTCGGTTGTCTCCGTCTCAAAGTGAGTCCAAACAGGAAGCTGAGGAAGCCCTTGAGCGCATGAGTCGGTTTATTCCGGTCATTACAGGGTTTGCCTTAGGAGGGTTAGCGGCCGCGTTTTTTGTGCTGCTAGCAGAGTCTTGGTGGAGTCTCATTTTGCCTCTGTCAGCCGTGAGTCTGTTGGCGATCGCAGCCTATACGCAGCACCATTTGTCTCCTGCAAAGGTTTAGGCGCAAAGGCTATTGAACCATCACCCCAGCCAAGAGGAACCCAAACTATGAAGCGCTTATTGACCGCGATCGTTGCTTGTTTGATAGTTTTGGTCAGCTTTGCTATCGTAGACACTGCCCACGCTCAATCTCTGGTCGCTGTCTCGGCTGGGACTGCAACCGTTGACAAACCAGCCGATTTGATGGAGAAACTAAAAGCGCAGTTTTTGCAGCAGATTGAAAGCATTTTGACCCCAGAGCAACGCACCCAACTTGAAGCGGCCGTTGTAGAAAACAAAACCAGCCTACGCAAAGCATTTAAATCTATTACCCTAACTCCGGCTCAAAAAACGAAGTTAGCGGCGCTATTCAAGTCCCTGCCCGCAAAAGACTTTTTGACCTCCCTAACGCCAGAGCAAAAGAAGCAGTTTTTCATGAACAAAAAAGAGATGTTTAGTCCCACGCCTGAGGAGATTTCTGCCAAAATAAGCGACGGGATAAACCTGAAAAAGACCCCTTGATAATCGTTTGATCAATGCTTTGCTCTCCTACAGACTATTGTCATATTCATCACGATGACCCATCCAACGACTTACCCCAAAGGGTGCACCTTTGCTGAACCTGATTGGGATGTGCTGTCTCAGTTTTGGTATCCGATCGCCTTTAGCCACAGCGTCAAAGACGAGCCAGTTTCAGCCACTTTGCTCGATCAGCGTCTCGTCATCTGGCGAACAACGTCAGGGCTGTCGGTGGCCAATGACATCTGTTTGCATCGCGGCATTCCTCTAAGCATGGGACAGGTTCACGCTGATCAACTGGTGTGTAAATATCACGGCTTTCACTATTCGGCCGATGGCCGCTGTGTGCTGATTCCTTCTCAGCCCGGTGCTAGCATTCCGCCTAAACTTTGTCTCAAGACCTATCCGGTTCAAGAAGCCTATGGCCTAGTTTGGACTTCTTTAGCGGGCGGCGCATATCCATTACCCGAATTTTTTGAATGGGAGGATGCCAGCTATCAGCAAATCTTGCCCGATGCCGTCGATTTGAATGCGGCAGCAGGTAGACAGATGGAAGGGTTTCTAGATGTGGCGCATTTTGCCTGGGTGCATACCAACACCTTTGGAGATTCTAATAACCCGATCGTGCCTCGCTATGACGTGAATCCTACCAAAAACGGGGTTCATGTTGAATATCTCAGCACCGTCAGCAATTTTCCCAAAGGGCTGCAAGATCTCGCGCCTGCTGATTTTGAGTGGCTGCGCGTCTTTGATGTTTACTTTCCGTTTACGGCTCGGCTGACGGTTCACTTCCCTGGTGATGGACGATTGTGCATTCTCAATGCTGCCTCTCCGGTGTCTGCCCGCAAGACTCGCGTTTTTTGCCCGATTTGTCGCAACTTCGATCGCGAGATGCCCCTAGAACCTGTCTATGAATTTAACTATCAGGTGTTTGCTGAAGATAAAGAAGTGGTAGAAGCCCAATATCCCGAAGATTTGCCTTTAGATCTGATCGCTGAAGCGCACATTCGGGCTGATAGAACCTCGATCGCTTATCGCAAAGGTTTAAGCGCCCTCGGACTGGGCACCGTTTACACAGCTTAAATCAAGCCTTCACGTTGACGTCGTCATCAGCTTTTGATGCGAGTCTGGTTCGGAGCCTTTTAGAATTGAGAGCGTTTTAGTGAGATGCTGTGGAGCGCCTAGCGATTTGCCCAATGCCAAACTCTCAAGCGGATCAGATTTTTTACACGAGCCTTGTGGTTGAGCACATTGTCCCCAAGGGCAAAGATTTTGCGTTTAAGATGTGGCATACCAAGTTTATCCAAGCTGCTCAACGGTTTGAGGGCTTTGTGCGCTCAGATCTCTGTCCGCCTCTAAGATGCAAAGATCCCGTAGTCAAGTGGTATTCAATCACTCATTTTGACTCGCCCGAACATTTAAATGCCTGGGTCGAGTCGAGCGATCGCCAGCACTTATTAGAATCTGGTCAAGAAATCTTTCAAGCTTATCGATTTAAGTCATTTACGACGGGGTTAGAGGGTTGGTTTTCTCGTCATGCTGGCTCAGAGCAAAAGGGATTAGGCCCTCCTGTTTGGAAGCAAATCTTATCTGTGGTGTTAGGGCTATATCCTACCGTGATGATTCAGTCATTCCTATTCACCTCGTTAGGTATTTTCAAATCATGGCCGCCAGCAAGCTCAATGCTGTTAAACAATTTGATTACGTCTTCAATCCTATCCGTTATCGTCATGCCGTTCATAGCTCGATTCCTGAGCTTTTGGCTACGACCCGCTTATCGCATCACGTCACTGAAGTCTGATCTGTTGGGTCTCTCAATCGTTGTAGCTGCATTCGGAGTGATGGTGACCGTGTTTAATCAGTTTCATAGGCCTTAATTAATGCAGAAGGAGGATAGTTATGGATTCTTTGTTTGACGTATTAGACTCACAGACCGTCGTCACCATTGCCGCGATCGCGCTATCAGTTTTGCTGTTCAAATTACTGCTGCGAGTCCTCAACGTTGGGTCAGGGCTGATTTTGACCGCGATCGCGATCGTGCTGGTGCTGCACTTTGGCTTTGACATCAGCCCTAGACAGGTGTGGTATGAAATTAGCCACTTATTTCAAAACACGATTCGACTTGTGACCCGATGAGACTGAAATGTATTAGACAAGGCAGTTTTATTCTGAGAGCATCCGTCAAGGTAGAGACGCTGAAAGTAGTCAACGTCTTCTATGAGTCTTTTAACCAGTGCTGCTGATGTGGCGATCGAGAATGATCTCAAACAGTTTTTGATCATTCTATTGATCGCTCTGAGCGCCGCCAGCTTGCCTAAAATTTTTTCGCCCCTACGTCAAGTTCCCTACACGCTGCTGCTGGTGATGGTGGGTTTGGGGTTAGCCCTCGTTGATGTGCGGCTGCTTCATCTGTCACCCGGCATGATTTTGATGGTTTTTTTGCCTCCCCTGCTGTTTGAGGCAGCCTGGAACATGAAATGGTCAGAACTGAGACAAGAAATCTTGCCCAGCACGCTCTTTGCCGTGGGCGGAGTCATGCTCTCGATCGCCACCGTCGGGTGGGCCCTGCACCAGTTTATGCACATTAGCTGGATGACGGCGCTGCTCGTGGGTGCCTGTCTGTCGGCAACGGATTCTGCCTCCGTGATTGGCTTATTTCGAGAATTGGGCACGGGCAAACGACTTACCACCCTGCTTGAAGGAGAAAGCCTGTTCAACGATGGAGCGGCGATCGTCGCCTTTGGAGTCTTAGTCGAGTTCTCAATCAACGCCCAGCCCTTTCAGCTTTCGACCACGGTATTACGGTTCTTGGTGGTTACAGGCATTGGGCTAGGCATAGGCGGACTGATTGGGGTGTGCGTTGCCTTTTTGACCCAGCGCCATGATCTAGGCTGGGTCGAGCAATCTTTGACTCTGGTCACAGCCTACGGCACTTATCTGCTCGTAGAAGAATTAGGCGGCTCTGGCGTGATTGGAGTAGTCACAGCCGGGCTAGTGATCGGAAATTTCAGCGCTCAGGCTGGAGTCAGCCCGCTCAAGCGATCGACGATGGTTGAGTTCTGGGAATTCATCGTGTTTTTTGTCAACTCAATCCTGTTTTTGCTGCTAGGCGATCAGATTTGGCTAGCAAGACTGATTGAAAATATCGGGACGACCCTAATTGCGATTTTGGCGATCGTCGGCTCACGAGCCATCACCATCTATGGGTTTAGCGCCCTGAGCAACTGGCTAGCTAAAACAGAAATTCCCTGGCGAGAGCAGACCGTTTTGTGGTGGACGGGGCTGCGCGGATCGGTCTCGATCTCCTTAGCCCTCAGTCTGCCTGTGATTTTGACGGGTCGTGACGAAATTATCGCCAACTCGTTTGGGGTCGTCTGGTTCACACTCTTGGTGCAGGGGTTGACCACAAAGCTACTCTTAGAAAGGCTCAACTTACTCGAAGATCAGTCTCTTCAACAGCAATATTTAGAACTGGTGGCCCGTCGAGATGCCCTTCAGCAAGTCTCTGAGCATTTGACGCAAACCAAAGCTCAACTCACCATCAGCCCAGCTTTGCACCAGTCGCAGCTAGAATTTGCTAGCCAGCAGCTTCAGCAGCTTCATCTCGATATTCAATCGATGCAAGACCAGCATTCTCACCTGCGATCGTTTAATCTTCAGCAACACCAAAAAAAGCTGCTCTCGATCGAAGAAGCGATCTACAAAAAATTCGTCCAGTCTGGGCTGCTTAAAAACTCACCGCTCACCGTTATGCAAAAAACCTTTGAGCCATGAGTCCGCTCGTTTTCTTCTACAAACGACTGATGCCAGGCTATGGAGCTTGGCATCGAGTGATAAGTCTTAACAAAAGGCTTGATGGAACGAACCGATCGTTAGCGGTGGAAGCGGCGCTGCTTCTGTTTTGCCAGAGCCTTACGCTTTCGCTTCTCGATCGGGGTTTCAAAATGGCGGTGCTTTCGCATATCGGGGAAGATGCCTGCTTTAGACACTTCGCGTTTGAATCGGCGCAACACAGAATCAATTCTTTCGTCTTCGCCAGGAATCACTTGAGTCATCGTTTCTCCTGATTTAATAAACTACAGCCTCTATCAAAAAAAGCAGACGAGGGTCTGCCTTCAAGAGGATTTAACGTCAGTTTCCTAGCTTACCAGCTTAATAGCGTCTGGGGGGGCGACCACCGCCACCGCCCGACGGCCCGCGATCTTCGCGAGGTTTAGCTTTGTTGACTTTTAGATCACGACCCATCCACTCTGCACCGTCTAATGCTGCGATCGCGGCATCTTCTTCTGCATCAGTGCCCATTTCGACAAACCCAAACCCGCGCATCCGACCCGTTTCGCGATCGGTGGGTAGTTGTACCCGCTTAACTGTTCCGTATTCAGCAAAGATCTCAGTTAGGTCTTCTTGCTTGACCTCATAAGAGAGATTGCCCACGTAAATTGACATGAAATTGTCTCCAGAATCCAAGAAAGTGTGGAGAGTTAGATTCGGAGAAACGCTGATGAACACGAATTACACAGCCGAAAATAATTCCTGACGTTAGCCTAACACAGGATTTGGGGTAGCGATCACGCCAAATGATCAAGACTCGCTGCTTTTTCAAATCATAACGCCCCCACGGTCAAGAAGAAGCGCTACGCTATAGGGCAAGACAGCAAAAGAGAGTTGTGAATTTCGATGAGTTCTATTCAAGAAGTATTTTTGGAGACAGACTGGGATGACGCAGCCCAAGCTCGACAAAAGCGAGACGAGCGTATTGTAGAGCTACAGTCAACAGGTCTAGTCTGTGTCGGGCAAGATCTCTACAATATTTTGAACGGAAGGCGCGTTTTTGCCCTAGCTGCATCGCCTCCGTCACCCGTAGAGCCGAGCCGAGTCGAAACCTCGAAGCCGCGATCGCTGCGCCCACAACGACGTGACCCGTCAGAACCCCGCAAAATTAATCATCCTCTGCCTGAATATGAGGTTAGATAGCGAATTGAAGACAACCTACTGAGAGGGTTGTAAAGATTTTACAAAGCTAGACCCTTTCTGTCCCGATCGTTTTAGAGAATTCCGCTCCAGAACCCATGACGGGGATCACGAGCGTTGAAGAACCCAGTATTTTTGGGGAGAGGGTCTTTGGGGAGAGGGTCTCGGTGAGGAAATGAGCAGAATCACCCGCCCACTCAGTCCGCGATCGGAGTTTCAGAGAAACCTCTCTCACCAAGACCTCACAAAGGCACCTTTGGTCTAAAGACCTTTCTCAGCGAATGTGGGGATCTCGTAAGTAAATCTGCCCAGGTAACCAATCCTGTCCTTTGAGCTTCCGTATTTTCCTGAATCACGACCGCCCCTGGCAAGACATAGACTCGACTCATTAGCCAAATTGTCTCAAATCTATCTCCGATCGTCCCTTGACGGTCTGAAAGATTTGAAAGAGGGGAAGTCAGCATGTTAGTTGATGATTCATCTACCGATACGCCGAGTGGTTTGTTGGGTGTCCGCAGTCGAATGCACTTCACGGGGCGGCTAGATGTCAAAACCAGTAGTCAGCAGTGGAGTCTCTATCTCTATGTAGGGCGTTTGACTTGGGCAGGGGGCGGGCCGCATCCCACAAGACGCTGGCATCGCTATTTGACGCAGCACTGTCCTCAAGTCAATCCCAATTCGATCTCGGTGAGAGCGATCGACGAATTGCAGTGTCGAGATTTTCACACGCTATCAGCCCTAGTCAAGCGACAGCAAATTACCGCAGAACAAGCCGTTGCGGTCATCCGCAGCACAGTTTCAGAGGTGCTGTTTGACATTATTCAGCAAGAAGAAACCCGACCTGTCTCGTTTCAGTTTGACTCAGCAGACTTGCTCGATAACTCTCTAGCCCTAGTCAACGCAGAGCAACTGTTGAGCGAGATTCAACAAACTTGGAATGCTTGGCGCGCTCTGGGGTTAGCAGACCATTCACCAAACTTGGCTCCGTCACTCCGCAACCTCGAACAGTTGCAGCAGCACACCTCTGAGAAGGTTTATAAAATGCTGGTGTCGCTAGTAGACGGCAAGCGCACCCTACGAGATTTGGCCGTGCTGACCAAGCAAGATCTGCTGCAAATTAGCCGAGTGCTAGTGCCGCTCTACCGAAAAGGCTTGGTCGCTCTCAACAAGACTCCTGACTTTGCGATCGCCTCCACTGCTCAATCAACGCTACCATCTTCCGAGCCGCCAACCCCTGGTATTCCCACCTCTAGAGGGGTTTCTGTTCCTCCCAAACCTGCGGACATCGACACTCCTTTAGTTGCCTGCATTGATGACAGCCCTAGAGAATGTCAGGTCATGGAGCGCATTCTGATCGACGCAGGCTATCGATTTATCGGCATTCAGGACTCTATTCAGGCCTTGCCCACCTTGATTGAGCAAAAACCCAGCGTGATTTTTCTAGATCTGGTGATGCCCGTTGCCAATGGCTATGAGATCTGTGCTCAGATCCGCAGAGTCTCACAATTTAAAACCATCCCGATCGTGATTTTGACGAGCAATGACGGAATCATAGATCGAGTCCGGGCAAAGATGGTCGGCTCTTCTGGTTTTCTGTCTAAGCCAGTCGATGCAGAAAAAGTATTAGCGATCGTGCAGAAATACCTAACCATTCAAAAATAGAACATTTCCTGATATCAGAAAGTCCCCCTAGAGGAAAAGGCATGAGTACTGTTTTGGTAGTTGAAGATAGTGTGACCGAGATGCAACTGTTGACCAGCTATTTGCGACAAGCAGGGCTGTCAGTGATCAGTGCTAAAAGTGTTGAAGAAGCCCAAATCAAATTGACGAGCCAAACGCCGGATCTGATTGTGCTGGATGTGATTTTGCCCGGACAGAGCGGGTTTGAGCTATGTCGAGAGCTAAAGGCCGATCCTAAAACTAGTCAGATCCCCGTGGTGATGTGCTCAACCAAAGACACCGATGTGGATAAGATGTGGGGCAACTTGTTGGGGGCTAATGCCTACCTTCCTAAGCCAGTTGATCCGACCATTTTTTTGAACACGATTCGTCAATTGATCAACTAATGGAGCGATCGATGGTTCAATCATCCGATCACGCTGGACACAGCCCCACCCAGAGCACCCGTCTGGAACTCTATCAAAGTCAGCTTTCCAGCCTAGAGTCGCTCTTTGTTCAAGCAGACACGCCAGACAAGGGGCAAAAGTTCTTACGATTTCAGCTTTGTCTCAATAGCGTCGCGCTGCTGGCAGTCGATGAAGTGACGGCCGTGCTAACCGTCGAGGCAACTGATGTTTTGCCAGTTCCCCATATGCCAGCTTGCGTTTTGGGACTCTATAACTGGCGCGGAGAAGTGCTCTGGTTAACCGACTTAGCCAAGCAAATCGGGGTCACTCACCCGTCTGAACTCGACCAGCCACTCCCCTCATTTGTGGCGATCGTAGTTCAGTCTCAAGGGCGGCTTTTAGGGCTGGCTGTTCCTGAAGTCTATGACCTCGAAGAACACGCGCCCCAGCATCTTCATCCGCCGTCGCGAGACTTGTTTTCGGCTAATTTGTCTCGTTTTATGAAGGGATACCTGACGAGCGATCGCAGCACCGTCTTAGATGTCGCCGCCATTCTCCAAGATCCTCAACTGCACATCCACGAATAATTGCACTCAAAACCCCTTTATCTACCCCTAACTGAGAAGATTTCTATGGCACCCTTTCATCAACCTGAGCCGACCCTTGAAGACTTTTCAATGCTGTTGTCAACTCCGCAACCCAACGGCAACGGCAACAACAACGGCAGCGGCAAGTCTGATCACCCTCACTCTGAATCTGCCCCAACCAGTGAATCGGCACTTCCCACCCCTGACTACGTAAACTCCAGAGACGAGATGCCTGAGACAAATCGAGAAATGCAGCCGATTATCTCAGCATTAACGGGTTTAAAGTCAGAGCTAAAGCGGGCAGGGTTGCTAGAAAAATCCCACGTTCAAAATCTCTTTCGCCAGGTGGCAGAATATGCCGCCACACCCCCAAAACACTCTGAACAAGACGATTCTCTGACCGCCCGATATCTGCGCTATCAGCGAGGGCACCTGTGGAAGATCTCTGAGCAAATGCGCCAAGCAGAAACCTTAGAGGCGCTGCTGACAATAGCCGTGAAATCAATCCGCAACACTCTGCACGCAGATCGAGTGCTGATTTATCAATCTAGCTCAGAAACGACTGGCAAGGTGATTGCAGAATCATTAAAGCGCGGCTGGACTCCGGCTTTAGGAGAGATCTTGTCCTCTACCTGCTTTGGGCGCGATCGCCTTGATGACTATCTAACCCAACAAGTGGTCACGATCGAAGACACCAATCGCACAGACGTGTCTCCTTATCAACGGCAGCTATTAGAAAACCTTCAGGTTAAAGCCAGTCTGAGCCTCCCGATCTTAGTGGCAGGACAACTGTGGGGACTATTGGTGGTGCAGCAGTGCTCTAAAGCCCGCCAATGGCAGGAAGCAGAGATTACATCGCTCTATCAATTTTCATTAGAACTGGCCGTCAATTTACAGAAAACTGACTTTGATCTGAAGCTACAACAACAGTCAGATTTAGAAAAAGCCGTGGTTAAAGTCATCGATCGCATCCGACAAGCGATCGACATTGAGACCATTTTTAAGACGGCAACTCAAGAAGTCAGGCAACTGCTCAAAGTCGATCGCGTGGCGCTGTTCAGATTTAACGATGACTGGAGCGGAAATTTTGTAGCCGAATCGGTGACCACAGGGTGGACTCGCCTAGTCGGATCTGACATCAAAACTTGTTGGGAAGACACCCACCTGCAAGAAACCCAGGGAGGGCGCTATCGCAATAACGAAACCTTTGTCGTCAATGACATCTACGCCGCTAGTCATTCGCCTTGCCACATTGAACTGTTGGAGCAGTTTGAAGCCAAAGCCTATATAGTGGTGCCCGTGTTTATCGGTCGCAAACTGTGGGGCTTGTTCGCTGCCTATCAAAACTCTGGGACTCGCCAGTGGCAGTCAGCAGAAGTCAGTTTTCTAGCTCAGATTGGAGGACAATTTGGATCGGCTTTGCAGTTGGCTGAATCCCTCAAAACCGCAAAGCTTGTAGAAGAGCGAAAGCGCATTATCTCTAACATTGCCGATCAGATTCGACACTCGACCGACACTTCCACCATTCTGAGAACGGCAACGCAAGAAGTGCGCCAATTTCTCAAAGCCGATCGGGTCGCGGTTTATCGCTTTAACGACGACTGGAGTGGGGAGTTTGTGTCCGAATCCGCTGCTGCGGGGTGGACAAAATTAGTCGGAACGGACATCAAGACAGTCTGGAAAGACACGCACCTGCAAGAAACTCAGGGCGGACGCTATCGGAAGAACGAAACCCTAGCGATCGACGATATTCATACCGCAGGTCATTATCAATGCCACGTTGAAGTGCTAGAGCAATTCGAGGTCAAAGCCTATGTGATTGTTCCCGTATTTACGGGAGAGAAACTTTGGGGGTTGCTCGGAGCTTATCAAAACTCTGCGCCGCGCCACTGGGAAACCGCCGATGTCAACCTGTTAGCTCAGATGGGTGCTCAACTGGGCCTTCCCATTCAACAAGCCGAGTTAATGAGTCGATTGCGAGAGCAGGCAGAGCGCCACAAATATGTGAATCGAATTCTGGACACCATCCGTAAAGCTCCAAATGTTGCCTCTATTCTCGGAGCCACGACTGAAGATGTTCGCCAATTGACCAAAGCCGATCGAGTAGCGGTCTATCGCTTCAACCCAGACTGGAGCGGAGAGTTTATTGCCGAATCTGTTGCTGAGGGTTGGGTGTCGTTACTTCAAAGACAAGTAACAGAGCCGGATCTGAAAAGCAATGCGATGAGCGATTCAAATTGCACGATCGCAGGTCTAATTGCAGGCAACGGCTCTCTCACAGACACCTATCTACAAGACACGGGCGGCGGAAAATATACCAAGGGGTTACGAGTTTCGCAGGCCGATGACATCTATAAAATGGACTTCTCATCCTGCTATCTGGATATTCTGCAAAAATTTCAGGCCAGATCTTACCTAACGGTGCCGATTTTTCAGGGGCAAAAGGTGTGGGGTTTGCTGGCGTGTTATCAAAACTCAGGGCCGCGGCGCTGGGAAGAGTCAGAAGCAGAATTGATCAAGCAAATCGGGCTTCAGATCGGCATCGGGCTTCAGCAAGTCGAACTCGTTGCCCAAACTCAACAACAAGCCGAGCGAGAAAAAATTATTGTTAAAGTCAGTGAGCGACTTCGGCAATCGATCGACCTAACCCGGCAGTCGATCGACATTAACTCTATGTTCATCGATATCAACGCCATCTTTAAGGTGACAACCCTAGAGATTCGCCAACTGCTCAAGGTCGATCGGGTAGCACTCTATCGGTTTAACCTCGACTGGAGCGGTGATTTTATTTCAGAATCGGTGGCCAGCGGCTGGATAAGACTGGTTGGAACTGAGACCGGAACGGGGATTAGAGACACCAATCTGGCAGAGTCCCAGGGAGGGCGCTATCGCAACAAAGAAAGTCTGGCAATCAATGACATTTATACCGCAGGGCATGACCCCTGTCACGTTGAGCTTTTAGAGCAATTTCAAGCCAGAGCCTATGTGCTCGTTCCCGTTTTTGTCGGGCAGCAGCTATGGGGAATTCTCGCGGTCTACCAAAACTCTGGGCCGCGATATTGGGAAGACGCAGACGTGACGCTGCTCAATCAGCTTGCAGGACAGATAGGCGTAGCACTGGAGCAGGTCAAATCTCTAGAGCAACTGCGCGATCAGTCAGCGCAATTGACCAGTGCGGCGGCCCGCGAAAAAGCGGCAAAGGAACAACTGCAACAGCGAGTGATTCAACTCTTGGCGGCGGTTCAGCCTGTTTTTTCTGGAGATTTGACGGTTCGCGTTCCAATTACTGAAGATGAAGTGGGCACGATCGCTGATGCCTATAACAACACGATTCAGAGTCTCCGCAAAATCGTGTCGCAGGTGCAGTCGGTTGCAGGCAAAATGTCTCAGACCTCGCGCAACAGTGGAGCAGCGATCGGCAAACTCTCTCAACAAGCCGAAGAACAGCTTCATGAAGTCACACGAGCGCTCGATCAGATTCAGGGCATGGTGAGTTCGACGCAAGCTGTTGCCAACAACGCCCAACAGGTAGAACTGGCCGTTCAGCAAGCCAACCAAACGGTGCGGGCTGGAGATGCTGCCATGAACCGGACTGTAGAGAGCATTCTAGCCATTCGCGAAACGGTGGCAGAAACGAGTAAAAAGATTAAACGATTGAGTGAATCATCCCAAAAGATCTCAAAAGTGGTCAGTCTGATTGGCAATTTCACCACTCAAACGCAACTGCTGGCACTGAATGCGTCGATCGAAGCCACTCGTGCCGGAGACTATGGGCGCGGATTTAGTGTCGTGGCTGACGAAGTGCGATCGCTGGCTCGTCAATCGGCGGATGCAACCAGAGAAATTGAGAAACTAGTTCAGGATATTCAAAGTGAGACCAGTGCGGTTTCGACTGCCATGGATGTTGGCATTCAACAAGTGGTCGGGGGCACCAACTTAGTCAACGACACCCGACAGCAGTTGAATGAAATTGTGGACGCAACTGCTAAGATCAGTCAGCTTGTTCAAGGCATCACCCAGGCAACTCTGGCGCAGACGCAGCAATCTCACCTAGTCACGCAAGCCATGACCGATGTGGCAACTCTCGCCAACAAAAACTCTGCCCAATCCAATCAAATTTCTACATCGTTCCAAGAGTTAATGGTGACAGCGCAACAACTGCAAACCAGCGTAGAACAGTTCAAAGTCAACTAGCGATCGGGTTCTTCCAGACTCTTAGGATCAGGAATTAACCGAAGACCCAAAGTTGTCTAACCTAGTATGGGCATGGCATTGCTGTGCCCATCCGATTTGGTGCCCCTGAGCTAACTCAACCCTCAAAACCCAATTTCCTATGGCGACTCCCCTAACCATTCGCGAACAGACCTATTCCTGTTTCTTGACAGAAGCCCAAGATCTCCTACAAGGAATAGAACAAGACTTATTGAGTCTGAGAGCAGACCGCAGCCCTGCAAAAATTCACAGTTTGATGCGAGCCGCTCATACGCTCAAAGGTGGGGCAGCCAGTGTCGGGTTTGAGAGCATCAAAACCATGGCTCACACGTTAGAGGATGTCTTCAAAGCGTTCTATAAACCAGAGGTTGAAATCGACTCAGAGTTAGAAGCGCTGCTGTTTGAAAGCTATGAGTGTCTACGATCGCCCTTAGTCTCGGTGCTGGCTGGGCTAGAAAGTCACGATGACGAGGTGTTAGAACGAGCCGCCACTCTCTTTGCTCAACTTCAGAAGAAGTTAGGGAAACACTTTGATCCGGGTGCTAGCATTCCGTCTTCGGCTGAGTTGGGGTTTGATATTACTCAGTCGATTTTTGAGACAGGAGTTGGGGAGCGAATAGAACAGTTGGCAACCACATTAGCAGAGTCGGACTTGGTGCTGATTGCTCAAGGGTTGCAAACTCAAGCCGAAGTTTTTGTTGGGTTGGCAGAGTCGCTAGGGTTGCCAGGATTTGGGTCGATCGCTCAGACTACCCTAGAAGCGTTGAAGGCAAACCCTGATCAGGTTAGGGCGATCGCTGAAGCGGCGGTGATAGATTTTCGGCAAGGACAGCTTGCGGTGTTGGGCGGCGATCGCACCCGTGGCGGTGAAGCCTCAGCCACGCTCAAACAGTTGGCTAAACGGTCAAAACCTTCATCTACACAGGTTCCTGCTCATCAACGCAACGTTAAAGCAACGCGAGAACTGTTGAGCAAATCTGATTTCACAAAGTCTTGGAGCCAACTGATTGCTTTTCTCAATCGTCCTCTCTGGAAGAAGCCGAGCGCCCCATTAGCAGTGCCTAAGGCTGGACTTCCCCTCCTTTCAGCGCCCGTTTCAGAACAACAATCCACCCGATTTGAGACTCCAGAAGCCTTGGAGGAAATGCACTCAATTGACGCAGCTTTAGAGGAGCTTGCCAATCAGCTTGAGCCTGCTGATCAACCTTCCGAGGTGAGTCAATTTGCGCTTCAAGACTTCCCTCCTTTATCGAGTTCTGAGGCTGACATAGATGGGTTTGAATTGTGGGATAACCTTGGGGAACAATCGCCTGCTGTCAGTGTAGACAGCGACCTAGAAATATCCGCTCCTCTCTCTAACGACCCTCAGCCGCCTCATCTAGTTTCCCCGATCGCGCCCTCTTCACCTACGCAAACCGCGATCGGGCAATCAACAACCATTCGAGTTGATCTAGAGCACCTAGAAGCCCTCAACTATTCAACCAGCGAGTTGTTGATTAACCAAAATCGGCAGGCCTTGCAAGATGAGCGCCTGCAAATCATGATTCAAGACTTGCTGAATGGACTCAGGCAGCATCAGCAGACCATGACTGAGCTAAGAAATTGGTCTGATCAACTGTTGATTTTGCCCGAAAAGAGTCCACGATCGGGCGAGTCTGGCGATCTAATCACCCAAAGCAATGAGCTAAAAACAAAATTTGACAGCTTAGAACTCGATCGTCACAGCGAGTTGCAGGTGCTATCCCACTCTGCTCTCGAAGAACTGGTGCGACTAGAAACGAGTGCAGAAGCGATCGAGCAATTGGCGCGAGAAACGAGTCAAAGTCTCAAGAAACAACGGCGACTGATCACCAATGTGCGAGATGATTTGATGACCGTGCAGAGGGTTCCGATCGGGACGGTTCTAAATCGGTTAACTCGCGTGTTGCAGCAGCTAATCGAAACTCATGGAAAAACCGTTCACCTAGAGATTGAAGGAACTAATGTTTTAGTCGATAAAGCGGTGGCTGAAAAACTCTATGATGTGTTGCTCCATTTAATTCGCAATGCGTTTGATCACGGCATTGAGTCGAGCCAAGATCGCCACCAAGCCGGAAAATCAACTACCGGACACATCAAGATTCGAGCTTATCAGCAGGGAAATCGCACCCTGATTGATGTGAGCGATGACGGTCGCGGACTGGATCTGAAGAAAATTTGTCAGCGCGGCTATGATCTTCAGCGATTGCCTTCCGATCAAGTTGATCAGTGCTCAAAAGCAGCCCTGTTAAATCTGTTGTTTGAGCCAGGGTTTTCGACTACCGATCAGGTCAGTGATTTGTCGGGGCGGGGCGTTGGGTTAGATGTTGTCCGATCGCAGCTAGAGTCAATCAAGGGCAGCGTTAGCGTCAGTTCGACCCTCAGCCAGGGCACTACCTTTTCGCTTCAGCTACCCCTGACGCTGATGAGTGCTCGACTTCTGATTTGTCAGGCGGGGCCGGCCGTCTATGCTCTGTTATCAGATGAAATTGAAAAGATTTTGGCTCCCCAACTAGGACAGGTTGAAACGATCGCGGGCAAACGGGTGCTGCACTGGAATCAATCAGGCACCGAACAACCGATTCCCCTTTATTCTCTCTCTCAGTTGGTTGATTACACTACACCTTCATCAACGGCTAGAAGCACCCTTGACAATAGCTTTGCGGCGGTGCTGACGGCAGATGCCGCTCCGATATTGCTCCTGCAACGACCAACCGGATTGATCGGTATTGAGGTCGATCGCATTTTAGGAGAACAAGAGTTAGTCATTCAACCCATGGGAACGGCGATCGCGCCGCCTAGCTATATCTATGGTTGCAGCATTTTGGGCGATGGACAATTGATGCTGGTGATTGATGGAGTCGCCTTAGTGCAGCAAAGCAGCAATCTAGCCCCCGCTTTCAACGAGGTTCAGCCAACTGCTACAACCTACTTAGCGTCTGAGTTAGCGCTGTTAGGGACATCTGATTTACCGCCTGTTGCGGTGCCTCAGTTAGCTGCCTCAGTGCAGCCGACAGTCTTAGTAGTCGATGACTCTATGACCGTGCGACAAATGCTGACGTTGACCTTGCAGAGTGCAGGCTATCGAGTCCTACACGCCCAGGATGGGTTAGAAGCGATCGCTCAGTTACAGCAACACCCCAACATTCATCTAATCACCTGTGATGTAGAAATGCCCCGGCTGAATGGATTTGAGTTTCTGATGCGCTACCAGCAAGATCCCACGTTTGTTCGGGTTCCGGTGGTGATGTTGACCTCACGCAGCAACGAAAAACATCAACAACTGGCGATGCAGTTGGGAGCCACCGCCTATTTGACCAAGCCCTATGCTGAACAAATGCTGTTAGAGATGGCGGCTGAGTTAATCGCTAAGTCCCTCAAAGTTCGGGCATCCTAAGCTCTGGGTCTCAATCATTTTCTTTGCGTGATGTTCTAGGAGATTGCTATGGGTTCAAGTTTATTGAGTGTGCCGTCTTCCCCGATCGGGGATGTTCATAAAGAAATCTCTTGTTTAAAAGCGATCGCCTTTGCGATCGCGGGCTATCGCCTAGCCTTGCCCCTAGAAGCAGTGCTGAGAGTGGTCAATTGTCCTATCGAATTGCGCGAGTTATCTAAGCCGCTAGAGCTAATTCATTTAGGCAGTCACGCGATCGCTGTGCTCAACTTGCATCCCCATCTGGCGTTAAAACAGACTAATCCAACGCTGGGCGGTCAACAGTTTTTGGTCATCACCCGATCGGCTCTAGACGAATATTGTGCCATTCGAGTCGATGCTCCCCCCGATCTTGTAGAGTTACCGCTCAATATGATTCGCAAGTTGCCAGAGCCTTATCGCAATGGGCATCCCTTGAACATTGCTAGTCGAGTTGCGGTTTTACCTCAAGGCAAGGCAACACTGGCTATTTTCTTACTGGATATGCAGCGTGTCATGGATGCCGTAACGGTGGATCTCTGAGCACATCTTATTAGTACTAAATTTAGTACGGGACAGTGGTCTAACGGTTAAACCTGGGACTAAGCTGTTGATAGATTTTGAGCAAGTGATCAACGGTTTGAGCCGGAGAAAATCTCTCACTGACATATTGATTAGCTCGTTTGCCCCGCTCTAGAGCTTCTTGGGGACAATCTAGACACACGCTCATTGCGGCTGCTAATTGTTCAACGTTTTCCGGCTCAAACAAGAGACTGTGTGACCCTGCCATTTCTGGTAACCCTCCGACATTAGCCACGATCGAGCACGTCGAAACGCTAGCCGCTTCCAGCACAACATAGCCTGCGGGTTCTTGCCATCGTGAGGGCGCAACCAGCGCGAGAGCAAATTGAACGATCGGCAAAATCTTAGACTGAGAACAGGCTCCTAAAAATTCAACTCGATTGAGAATGTCTAGCTCTGCCGCCAAAGTCTGGAGGGACTTCAATTCGCCGCCTTCTCCAATAATCAACACTCGAAAATCTCTGTTTTGAGTTTGAAGCAGGCTTGCTGCTTTTAATAATAAATCAACTCCTTTATCGCGGTTGAGTCGTCCCACATAGACAAATGAGCCAGGCTGAGATAGGTCAGCGATCGTTTTTTGACTTTCGATGATCTGGACTGAAATCGGATTATATAACGGGATAACTTTTCCCGGAAAGCTGTGAGAATCGGCTAAAAATTGACTGCAAGCAGTGCGGCGATCGACGATTAAAGCAGTCAAAAAACGAGTCGCTAATTTCGCTAGTTTTACAAAAGTGTGAATCTTCCATTTCAGGGGGTAGTTAGACTTTAGGTAATGAGCAAATGAACTCTCTTTTAAGTCTCTGAGCAAGAGACATCGATTGATAAGTAGAGTGAATCGACGTATAGAACAAATAGTGATATTTGATGACAATTTTTTTGTTAAAAACCTTGCAGAGAACCGCAAAAGATAAGTGATTAGAATTCATGTGAATGGAATCAGCCCAAACAATGGCGCTGATCCATTGTTGAAATGAGTTTTGAGTAGTAGAAATTATTTTAGTTTCAATTCCTCTCAGTTTCAGCTCTGATTGAATGGAACAGATATAAGTTAAAACGCCAGAAATTTCATCTTGGCGATGATTATGTTGAATCAATAGTTTCATCTGATTGGTTTCAACCTAGGACAAATCAACAGATAAAAAGGACTCATTAAACTACTCGTTAATAGCTCCATTTGACAAGCGACAGTCAAATCTTTTTTAAGTGATTTTTGATGCTGAATGTAATAAGAAACTGCTTTGATTAAGTCATTAGTGAGATAAGCCGGAAAAGCTAGGGGACGCTGCCAAGCATCAAGGCGCATCATGCGAATGTGATGTCTAGCCAACCCAATTCCTCTCACTAAGTTAAGCAGATAAGTGCGCTCCAACCGCCACGCCGGAATTTGATGATAGAGGTGCATTTCTGGGTTATACCAAACCTCCCACCCAGCCTTTTGAATGTGAATTACGGCTGCAATATCTTCGCTTGTCAGCATCGATCGAGGGGTGCGTCCCGATAGAAACGGCCGGGCAGGAACGCTCTCTAGCCAGGCTTGTCGCCTTACAACCAGACCTGCGCCAGGCGGCAGAACTCGCGTATAAAGGTGTGGCTTTGAACCGCGTTCGACGATCGCTAAAAAGATCGCAATCTGCTTAAATTCCGGTGAAGGTTCAGTTTCAAATTCGCCATGAATTTGCCCTCCATAAGCTCCTGCTTGAGGATGAGTTTGAGCAAATTTATAGGCGTTTAGAAGCCAATTTTGATCGGGAAGCGTATCGTCATCGAGAAACCCAACGAGATCACCTTTTGCTTCTTGAACGGCTCGAATCCTGGCAAAGGCGGCTCCTTGCTCAGGCTCAAACAAATAGCGAAGTCTCGCTGTCGAAAAGTGACTTTTTTGATAATCATCAATTACTTGTTTAATGTGATCGCTGCTGTTGTTATCAACGACCACAATTTCCCATGTAATGTCTTGAGAATTAATCTGGGAGTGCAGTCGCTCCAATACCTGCTTGATCCGATCGGCTCCATTGTAGGTGCAAATAGCAATGGTAAAATCTAGCATCGTTTACGGCTGCTTAGGGAGACATCAAGTAGAGAATGAGAACGGTAAAAAAGATCGGTTAACCAAGAGCAACGTGTTTTTCGCAAATGATCGAAGTATTAAGGGACGGATAACAGCGTTTTTTTAAACAGATAAAAAGGACTGAACAAGCTGCCAATTAACGTCTGCATTTCACAGGCAGCAACCACATCAGTTTGAAGAATTTTATGATGGAGAATAAAAAATCTAGCAATCTTGCAGACATCGCTGATTAAGTACACGATCGTCATCGCAGGTTGCTGCCAGCCCACAAAGCGCAGCATTCTCAAACGATAGCGGCTCAACCCCAAGGTGCGAAAAAAATTAAGCAGATAATCTCTTTTTAAGCGCCCTTCGGGAATGTGATGCTCAATTTGCATCGTGGGATGATGCCAAATTTGCCAACCTGTTTTGCGGAGGTAGAAGAGGGCTTCGATTTCTTCGCCTTTGGTTGGTAAGCGATCGCCCGTCGGGCCTTGAAGAACGAGATGCGTGGGAACGCTTTCTAACCAGGCTTGTCGGCGAATGACGAGTCCGGCTCCGGCGGGCAATCCTTTTTTATAGCTGTCATAGCAATAGGGTTGACTGGTTTCTTTGATCGCCAGATATTCAGAAATTTTCTCAAAGTTTTTGGGAATTTCTGTTTCAAAAACGCCGTGAACCCGGCTGCCAAAGGCCCCAGCCTTGGGGGTAGCTTGCCCAAAATTGACGGCGGCACTCACCCAATCTTCGGCGGGCAGATTGTCGTCATCTAAGAAACCGATGAGGCTGCTGTGGGCTTCTTGAATAGCGCGACGACGAGCGATCGCGGCTCCTTGCTGGGGTTCAAATACATACCGTAGGGGGCAAAGTTTCCAGTCATTTTGGTAATTTTTGATCACTTGGGCTGTGTCGTCGTTACTGTTGTTATCGACGATTAGCACTTCCCAATTGATCGCCTGAGCCTGTTGAGTCCGCAGGGAATCGAGCAGTTGGGGCAAGCGTTTAGCCCCATTGAAGGTGCGAATGGCGACTGTAAAATCCAGCATGGTCATGATCAGATGTTTTGATTAGAAGCGTGGATCGCTTGTGACGATGCACTTTCCACCCTACTGATAAGTTGCCCAAGCCGGATTGGTTTCTACCTACAGTTGTCCCCTTTTTGACCTAGCTCAAGACGGTGGTTTTAGCGCGATCGTTAAACAAGATATTTCCTTTAGCATCGACGCTGAAGTCTTGTCCGGGATCTAAGCCGCGATCAATCAACCGTTTATAAACCGTGATGGAGGTGATTCTCCTGATTTCTCGCATCACATAGCCCGGAACTGTGTTTTCGACTGCCCAGCAAAAGGCTAATGGGTCTTGCCAGACAAGGCGTTCGAGGCTGACGATTACCATTCCGGCTACGTCTCGCAGGGTCAGCCGATTTCTCAAGCTGGCGATCACCTCTTTGCCGATCGTGACGTTGCGAGTTGCAAAAGCACTGGTCAATCTGCTGAGATCGGCTTCAAGCTCCGAGTCTTTAATGGATTGTTGCACGGCATTTATCTCCAATGGGTGCTGTCTTCTCCCTTAAGAGGGATTTAAGATTTCGTAAAGTATACCTCAGGATAGATTTTTAACGGTTGAGAAATAGACAACTTCGCTACGGTTTTCAGAGCATTTATTAAAAAGCCCTGAGAGTATTCTTGTTAAACACTCCCAGGGCTTTTTGAGTGATTGAGACTCGGTTTATCGACGATTGACAAACCAGCGCACAAACAGCTTTTCCATCTCGATCCAAATAAACATCAGAGCGCTGACCCCGATGCAAACTGCCAGTTCATTAAAGGTGAGATAGTGAGTGCCAAAAAAGCGGCGGAGAGGGGCAACGTAGATCAACATCAATTGCAGAAGCGTAGTGACGATGACAGCACCCCAGACATAGGGGTTGGTGCGCGGGTCTAGCTCGATCGTCAGTTTTGAGTTTGACCGAATGGCGATCGCGTGACCCATTTGAGCGATGCAAAGAGTGGTGAACACCATTGTTTTCCAGCGATCGGCATCTAGACCATTGCCAAAGTTTTGAGTGGTGTAGTGATAAGAGCCGACCATGAGAATAATCGTCAAAACCGCCAAGACGATGCCGATGCGAATCATGTAGGCTCCCAAACCACGCGCAAAAATATTCTCATCGGGGCGATTGGGCGGGCGATTCATCACATTGGGTTCGGCAGGCTCGACGGCTAAAGCCAAGGCAGGCAACCCATCGGTGACGAGATTCATCCACAAAATTTGCAGAGGCGAGAGCGGAACGCCCCCGATCGGCAACAGCAACGGAGACGCGGCGATCGTCAACACTTCGCCAATGTTGGAGCCAAGAATATATTTGATAAACCGCCGAATGTTGGTGTAAACTACGCGACCTTCTTCGGTGGCGGCCACGATCGTGGCGAAGTTGTCATCTAACAAAACCATATCGCTAGCTTCTTTGCTGACATCGGTTCCGGTGATGCCCATCGCGATCCCAATATCGGCTTGCTTTAAAGCCGGAGCGTCATTTACCCCGTCACCTGTCATCGCCACAATTTTGCCATTGCGCTGAAGTGCTTGCACGATTCGCAGCTTGTGTTCGGGGGCAACACGGGCATAGACACTGACGCGATCGACCTGCCGTTCGAGTTCTGACAAGTCCATTTTTTCGAGGTCTCGTCCAGTCAGCACTGCGTCACCGGGTTTAGCGATGCCTAGGTTTTCGGCGATCGCTTGGGCCGTGAGTTGGTGATCGCCCGTAATCATCACCGGCCGGATTCCCGCCGTGCGACACCGAGCTACAGCATCCCGCACTTCTAGCCGTGGGGCATCAAGCATATCCACCAAGCCCAGCCAGATCAAATCATTTTCTGCTGAGTCAGAGCCTTCGGGCGGAACCTGATCCAGCGCTCTATAAGCAAATCCTAAAACCCGCAGCCCTCTGGCCGCTAGCTGATTGTTGCGGTCTAAAATTTGGCGGCGCTGTTCGTCGGTCAGACCCTGCACCCGATCGCCATACTGAATCTTTTGGCAGCGCTCTAACACTAGCTCCGGCGATCCTTTCGTAAACATTAAGTAGGGCGTTGACAAAAAGCCTGTCTCCGATTCCAGCAGTCGCGCCGCATCTTTGACAATCACGCTCATGCGCTTGCGTTCTGACGTGAAGGGGATCTCAGACACTCGCGGCAATTTGCTGTTCCACTGATCTTGCTCTAACCCAGCCTTGGCAGCAACGACGAGCAACGCCCCTTCGGTGGGGTCGCCCAAAATCATCCACTGTCCGTTTTCTGACTGCAAAAGGGAATCGTTGCAGAGCGTGCAGGCCAAAAGCAGCGATCGCACTTCGGGATAGTCGATCGGGTCAGCAACTTGACCTTGAATCAGAAATTTGCCTTCAGGCACATAGCCCTCGCCCGTGACGCTGGGCGAAAAGCTGGCAGTGTGGAACGACTGCACCACCATTTTGTTCTGCGTCAGTGTCCCAGTTTTGTCAGAACAAATCGTCGTCACCGAGCCAAGAGTCTCCACAGCCGGAAGTTTGCGAATTAGGGCATTGCGGCGCACCATACGCTGAGTGCCGATCGCCAGAGTCACGGTGATCACCGCAGGCAACCCTTCGGGCACAACGGCGACAGCCATGCTCAACGACACTTGCAGCAACTCTCGAATCGGGGCAAAGCTGCGGGCGGCGATTAGCCCCCCAATAACCACAACCCCGACGAGAATCAGCGCCCCCGTCACCAGAGCTTGACTCAGTTGATCCATGCGCTGCTGAAGCGGAGTCGGCTCGGTCTCGACGGCTTGCAGCATGGCGGCAATTTTGCCAAGTTCGGTTCGCATCCCGGTGCCTGTCACTAAGACGGTGCCGCGACCCTGAACCACTTCAGTCCCTTGATAGACCAAGTTCAAGCGATCGCCCAGCGAAGTCTCTTCTGGCAGGTGCAGGTCGGCTTGTTTGTTGACCGCTTGGGCTTCGCCCGTCAAAGCAGATTCTCTAATTTGCAGGTTTGAGGTTTCGATCAGTCGCCCATCGGCCGCTAGCTGAACGCCCGCTTCGACCATCATCACATCGCCCGGCACCAGATATTCAGAGTCGATTTCGTGCACTCTGCCGTCGCGAAGAATGCGAACTTTGGGAGACGAGAGTTGTTTAAGGGCAGCCAACGCTTTCTCAGCCCGGCTTTCTTGAAAGTAGCCCAACGCGCCATTGAGAATCACGATCGCCAAAATCGCGATCGTGTCTTTAAAAGGAATATCGCCCGGCTTGCCTGCTCCCTGCAAGAGATCGAGCAGGTCTAAAACGCCAGACACTAGCGCCACGCCGATCAGCATCAGCAGCATCACGTTTTTAAACTGGTCAATTAAAATCTCGACCGAGCTACGCCCACCCGTTTCTTCGAGTTGGTTAGCGCCAAATTCTTGCAGCCGCTCATCGGCTTGCTGTTGAGTTAACCCGATCGTGCGATCGCTGTGCAGCAGATCGAGCGATCGGGCTGGGTCGATCGTGTGCCAGGCCGAGTTGAGAGAAGGAGAGAGAGTTAGAAGCCATAGAATTGCAGAATGAGGGAATGAATGCAAGCAGCACTTAATAATAGTGCCTAAAAATTACTTTTAGCACTATCAAATAGTGTAGACTTTCCGATTTAGAGTATAGATTAGTTACTCCAAATTCAGTGAACTGAAAACCGCACAGCAACCTAGCACCCGATGTCAGATAACCCATTTATTTCGCAAACCCTTGTGGGCAGGCAGACTGAGTTAGATCAGATCAGCGCCATTCTGTCTGCGGATGAAGATTTGCTATTGGCAGGCGTGCCCGGAATTGGCAGGCGTACCTTGATTCGCTGGGCGGCTAAACAAAGTGGAGCGCGGGTGATCGACATCGACTGTTTGAGGGCAACTAGCTGCGATCGCTTCCTTCAACTCCTAGCCGAAGGACTGATGTCAGCCTTTAGCAACTCTAACGAACAGGCTCTAATTCAGCGCTGGAGCCAAGATCAGCCTGTGGTGCTGCAATCACCAAACGGACGGGCGACCCTAGTTTGGCATCTGTCGGCTGGCAAAGAGTGGTCATTATTTCAGGCATTGTTGACATTGCCTCAGGTGATGGCCGAGTGGCTCGATTGTCGGGTTGTGCTGATGTTTCAAAACTTTCCTCACCTACGATCGTGGGATCGCACCAGCAAATGGGAGCATCATCTGCGTCACGAGATCCGGCAGCAAAGCCGAGTCAGCTATGCCCTGATTGCAACGGTTGCCCAACAGCAGACGCAACCCAGTGATCTAAAAGTGGTTTCGTTAGCTCCGCTTCACGATCGCGATCTGCAACCCTGGCTTGAGACGAGCATGGCGGCCAAAGGATTTCAGCTTGAGCCAGCGAGTCAATTGTTATTTCTCAACGCGGTGCAGGGGCACTTTGGAGACGCGATCGCCCTGGCTCGAAGAGTTTGGCTTGATCAGCGATCGGGGTTGTCTACGATCGTGATTGAGCCTCATCACATCCATCGCAGCGCCTTAGCTCTCGTCGAAGATCTCTCAGTGACGTTTGAATCGCTGATTTTGCTGTTGCCCCACAGCCAAGTGAGAGTGTTAGAAAGTCTGGCCCTTGACCCAACCGATAGCCCTCAGTCGCGAGACTATATCCACAAACACCATCTGTCGAGAGGCGGCGGCTTGCAGGGAGCGTTAGCCAGCTTAGAGCAAAAGGGTCTAGTGTATGGCGCAGAGCACGGCTATCGAATCGCACTGCCGCTTTTGGGGTTTTGGCTTAAATATCGATTGGGCTAACTGGCTTGCTCGCGATGACGGCTTTGAGATTCGGCATAAATTTCTGAGAAGCGATCGGCATCTTCTGGTGCGTAAGTTATGGCGTTTGGATCGGCTACCAAGCGATCGATCAGCGCCTGAATTGCATCTTGATCGGTTCGATGCTGCAATACATAAGCTCTCAGGTCGGCTCGGCTCATCGCTGTAAAATCTGGCTTCATGCTAGGTGTCTCCATTGACCCTCACGGTTAGTCGATCGTCAAAAACAGGATCAAACACGACGACGAATTCATCGTTAGGGTTTAAGCGGCGTAATATCTGACAATAACCCTCGGCATCCGATGCGGTGCGACGACGGGCGACGACAACTCGCTGCATTTTTGGCAGCAGTCGAATGACAGCCCAAGCTTCGAGGCGGTCTTTGTAAGGCATAATAATTACGTCTCCATGCGAATTGGAGCTAAGAACCAGCCCAAATGCTTTTCCAGGGCGAGGCTGGTTCTTAACAATTGATAGACAACAACCTTGTCATCTGGCAAGAGTCTATCGTTTATTCTGTCAGTTGGCAATACTACCCGCTCAAAAGGCTCTGTCAAAATTTCACGCATGGGAAAAGCAGGGAATGCCCTTCGACAAGTATTAAAGACTCACGCAATTAGCCAGAGCCGACTTGCAAAAACAATGGGAATTAATGCTGGAGTGGTGAGTCGTTGGGTCAGTGAAGACAGAGATCCACTAGCAGAAGCATTGTTTGAGACTTATCGGGCGTTACGAACGCTTAAACCAGAGGCGGCTGAAGAATTTATTCGGCTGTTTCTCAAAGATGCTGAGACCGATGAGGGTTAGAACAGGCGCGATCGCCACTCAATAGCCATTATCCTAAAGAAAGTAGATAACGCAGACAACCCATGACTACTCATGAGCAAGCGATCGCCAAACTTCGTCAAATGCCTGAATCTCTAGTCACAGAAGTCAACGACTTCATTGACTTTCTGCTCATCAAACACAACCGAACCCGATCGTGGCTTCAGTCAGCAGAGTCTTTAGAGATCGTTGAATCAGACTTTTCTGACTATCTAAAAAATTTAGAGGACTATGAAGACCGTCTAGCGCATGGAGAAATTCAGTGGTAGCGGTCATAAGAGGCGATGTAGTGTTGTGCGATCTCAATCCTGTCATTGGTACAGAACAAGCAGGAATCCGACCTGTTGTTGTAGTGCAAATTGATCGAGCCAATGCAGCCAGTTCTCATACAATCATTACTCCTTTCACATCTAAAATTCGCCGTTCTTTGCTGCCCTCTCACGTTTTCGTTCCCGCAGGCATTGGGGGACTCAGCCAAGATTCAGTGATTTTAGGCGAACAGATCCGAGTGATCGACAAATCAAGAGTTATCCGAGTGATTGGTCATCTTGATAGTCTTCACATTAAACAGTTAGAAATCTCCATAGCCATTATTTTAGGTTTAACGGTTGCTTAGAGAAGCAACTTGACAAAAGGCAAGATTTTTTAGCTGATCGCCAACTCACGGCACAATCACCGACAAAGCATTCGGCACCACCTTAAAATGAGCTGGAGTCGAGGTCGTGATCTCTCCATCGGTGTTGATCGATCGCGGTCTGCGAGTGTGAATATGAAACTCCTGACCTTGCCACGTCTGCACCCACGGCGACACCCCATGACTGCCGCGCCGCATCGCCGGAAGCACCGCCAACAACTGCCACCAGTGTTTGATTTCTAGGCTGTAGAGATCTAGGCGCTGATCGTCGATCGCTGCATTTTTGGCCACTGCCATGCCGCCGCCATAATAGCGCCCGTTGCCCACCGCAATTTGCAGGGTGCGAACTTTCTGCGATCGCCCTCCCTCTAGCTGAATCTCGGCATGAAACCGCCGACTCTTCCACAGCGCCTGCATCGCGGTCGCGGCATAGGCAAAAACGCCCCAGCGCTGCTTGACTTCTCTAGTGAGATTGCGAGTAATCTGCACACTCAGTCCCAAACTGGCGACGTTGAAAAAATATTGGCCATTCACCCAGCCCAAGTCGATCGGCTGCACGTTTCTGGCGGCGATAATTTGACACGCTTCGGGCAGCGTCGCCGGAATGCCCAGGGTTCGGGCTAGATCGTTGGCAGTCCCTAACGGCAAGATGCCCAGCGGTAAGTGAGTCTCGACCAAGCCTGCTGCACAGGCGTTGAGGGTTCCGTCACCGCCTCCGACGATCACCAGATCCACGGTGTCTCGATGATCGCGAATAATTTCAGAGAGACGATCGGGCGCGTCGATCGAGGCTTCTTGTAGCTCAAATCCAAATGATTTAAGTTGGCTGACTGCCGCCTCTAATAGCTGCTGCCCTTTGCGAGCATGACGATTGACTAACAATAGAGCGCGTTGATTCATAGGGCGATCTAGGAGTGCGTTAACTTAAAGTTTCCTCTATTGCCGCCTATTTTTTGCATAGAGCGTGTCTTGATACATTCATCGTTGGATAGTTTTGTTTATGATTGGGAGTGCTGACCGCTTATTTGAATAACACCGATGCTCAATCTCGGCATCTCCTCTGAGCAACCCTCCCCGATGACTGTACTTTCTCCGTCTCAAACACAGCCCCGCACCATTCGCCCGATCGCGGTCTATGCGCTGAATGGGTTGGCGGCATGGCAGGGTCAACTGCTGGCTCTCGACTCAGTTCGAGGCTATTTAGTTCGGCTTGATCCCGCTAGTGACAACACGATCGTGCTCAATGCCCACAGCACCGAACCCTTTGTCAACGCGACGGGTTTGGCGATCTGGGGCGAAACGATCTGGTTTGCCCAAGACAACAATGTTTATTTTTGTAGCTTTGACGATCTGACTCCTCAGCTTTTCACCTCTTTGCCTTATCCGGCTGATGGCGTGGGCGTTTGGGAGTCTACGATTTATGTGACTTGCCAAAAGGCAGGCTATATCTTTATCTATGAGCGCAGCACTAAGCGTAGAATTACCCAGTTTCCTTTGCCAGGGGTTGGCCTCGCCAATCTGACAGTGCGCGATGAAGAACTTTGGGTCTGCGATCGCATTGAGCAAACCGTCTATTGCCTCGATCGCGCTACTGGGGCGCTCCAGTTTAGCCTGCTCACGCCGTTTGAGTGCCCAACTGCGGTGGCCTTTTTGCCCAACCCGGCAACCGGAGGGCAAACCCTCTATGTCTCCTATGCGAGCGAAGAAGCCTATATTCGCGACAATCCCAATGCTGACCCCAGCCATGAATTGACGTTTCGCGATCGTACCTTCGTCCATCCGCTCTACTTTCACAATGATCCCAAGGGCCGCTACGCGCTCTCAAACGGCTACTTGGTTGAAATGTCTTATGTCGAAGAGTTGCTGCCCCTCGACGAAGTGCATTTAGAAAATCTAGAGTGGCGGATTGCTTTGCCGACGGAAACCGATCGTCAAAAAGTCAGGCAGGTTGAAGCGATCGGGATGCCGTTTAGCGAAGAGATGCAAGCAGGGCAAAAAATAGCCGTCTTTAAGTTTGACTCCCTCAAACCCCACGAGCGGCATATCTTTGGCTGGAAGGCGCTGCTCGAAGTGCGAGGCATCAAATATCAACTCACCCCTGATGATGTCAATACCGTTCCTGAACTATCGCCAGAGTTTAAAGCGCGTTATCTCATTGACGACGATGAGCTAGCGATGGATACGCCCGCCATTCAAGCTGCGGCACGAGAAGCGATCGGCACCGAGACCAATCTACTTCGCAAAATTCTTAAGATTCGTAACTTTGTCTACGATCGCTTGTCCTATGGCATCAAACCTCATATTGACCCGCCCGATGTCGTCTTAGAGCGCGGCACTGGCTCCTGTGGTGAATATGTCGGGCTGCTGCTGGCGCTCTCTCGTCTCAATGGCATTGCCTGCCGCACCGTCGGACGCTATAAATGTCCTCCTTACCCTGAGCGGCAGCGCATTCCGTTAGAGCCTGACTATAACCACGTCTGGATCGAGTTTTATGTGCCCGGTTTTGGCTGGCTGCCTATGGAGTCAAACCCCGATGATGTCGTTGAGCGGGGCCCCTATCCCACTCGCTTTTTTATGGGGTTGCCCTGGTTTCATGCCGAAATCGGCAAAGGGGTCACCTTTGAGTCTTTGAGAAGTGGCGGCGTTCCGGTGGGCGACTTGTTTAACTTGTCTCTTGGTGATCTGGCTATTAATCACATCCGCTTCACCATTTTGGAGGAGCTACCCCCGATTTAAGACAGGCTAACGTAGAGCGATCGCTTCGAGTGACCTCGACCATTGCCAGGCTGTCTCGCCCTCACCCCTCTCCCAGTTTGAGAAGGAGGGCGAAGATCTCAGCATTTAGCAATCTCCTGATCAAATTCGCGTCGAGCTAGCCTCAGAGATGACATCGCGTTTAGACTGCTGAATCGGAATTTCAATCACAAATTCGGTTCCCTGTCCGGGTGTGGAGGTGCAAGACAAGCGTCCTCCATGCTGTTTGATCACCGTTTGATAGCTGGTTGCTAGTCCCATTCCTGTGCCTTTGCCAACAGGTTTGGTTGTAAAAAAGGGATCAAAAATGCGGGATTGGATCGCCTCTGGAATGCCAGAACCGTTGTCGGCAATGCAGATCTTGATCTGGTGCTGGGAAATGACTTCGGTGCGAATATGGATCGTGGGTTGTGGGATCGGTGGGTGGTCAGGGGTGATTTGGGTTGCGTCTGACCGAGATGACTCGTGATCAACCGATGATGAGGCTTCTAGTGCCTCGATCGCGTTGCTAATCACATTCATAAACACTTGGTTCAACTGTCCGGCATAGCACTCTACCGGGGGCAGTTGACCATAGGCTTTAACTACCTGAATTTCGCGCTGAGTAGCGGTTGCTTTGAGGCGACTTCGCAAAATCATCAGGGTGCTGTCAAGTCCTTCGTGAATGTCTACGTTTTTGACTTCGGCTTCATCTAGCCGAGAGAATATTCGTAGCGATCGGACAATTTCTCGAATTCGCTGGGTGCCAACCTGCATCGACATCAACAGTTTAGGAAAATCTTCGCTGATGAACTCTACATCAATTGACTCGACTAAGTTTTGAATCGGAACCGGAGGCTGAGGCAGATGCAGTTGATAGAGATGCAGCAGATCTAACAGTTCTTGAGCATATTGATTAACGTGAACAATGTTGCCATGAATGAAGTTGACTGGATTGTTGATTTCGTGAGCAATTCCGGCTACTAGTTGCCCCAAACTCGACATCTTTTCGCTTTGAACCAGTTGTAACTGAGCCTGATTTAGCTGAGTCAACGTTTGGTTTAAGAGGTCAACTTGCGCCTGAGTCTGGCTATAAAGCCGCGACTGAGTGACCGCGATCGCGAGTTGGTCAGAGACCGCTCTCAGCAAATCTTGATCTTCAGGGTTTAATTTGCCGTTGTGAAGTCCGATTAAAAAGCCCGTCTGCCCATCTTGATCTGGGTTGGCTAAAGCCAGATACGATCCGGCAGTCAGATTCAAAGCAGCATGGTCTGAAGGCGCGACTGGGTGGAGTTGAAGCGTGCTGCCGCTTTTGAGAGAATCTGCTAAATCGTCTAGAGCGCTGGTTTGAAACTCAATGGGCTGATCAAGGTCTTCAGTCATGCGAGAATCACCTATCAGCGACAGGGTTTGTGTCACTGCATTGTAGGAGCCTAAAAACACGCGATCCAGGTCTAGCAGGGTGCTTAATTCTGTGACGGTGGTTTGGACAATGGTGGGCAGATCCAACGATTCTCGAATGCAGGTGGTGAGGCGGTTGAGTAAGGCTTCTTGAGCAGCGTGTAGACGAGTTTGTTCGTAGACTTGCACATATTGCCAGGCTCCGGCGATCGCAATCAGCAGCACCAGTCCGAGAATGCCTGCCAGCACGTTTAGAGCGTCTAAAGCTGACTCAATGGTTTGGCGCGGAATCACCAGAGCCACCGACCAGTTGGCTTCGGTTAAGGGCACATAGGCAATATATTTCCAGGTGCCATCGAGTTGGATTAGACGAATCCCTTCGTGATGATTGACCATTTCTTGAGCAACGGCAGCCACAGCCGGATCGGGCGATCGCAGCAGGTTAGGGCCCGGATTTTCTGGAGTGCTAATCATCGCTGGATTGGGATGGGCAATCAAAAATCCTTCAGAACTCAACGCAAACGCATAGCTCTCAGCATCATGCTGCATCTGGTTGACCACTTGCACCACCCGATCGACCCGAATGGCTTCTCCAACAACTCCGAGGGGTTTGGGGCTAGACGGGGAAACAACAGGAGCACCCACAAAGATTTTGGCGACTTTGGCTGTCCGGCTCATCACCGGGTCAGAAACCGAAGCTTCTCCGGCGATGCCCTTGGCAAACCAGGCGCGATCGCGAATGGTTCCGGTTGCCTTGACCGGGTTGGTGTTAGCGTAAGAGCCATCTAATTGAGCCAGGGTGAGTTGGTCAAAGTCTTGCTGTCGCTTGACCTCGGCTTTGAAGTAGGGTTCTACCTCTGACCAGTTCATCGTGCGAGTAATCGGGCTGTTTGCTAAAACTGTGACTTCTGCTTTGCGGCTTGCTAACCACTGATCAATATCTCCGCTGCCCTGATGAGCCTCTGAGATTGTCTGCTTTTTGAGGTTGTCTAAAATGATGGTTCGCACCACTTGGTAGCTGCCCAGAGCGATCGCGCTGACGACAACCGTTGCCCCCAACAACAGCGATCGCACCAAAAACCGCCGCGATCGCGTCATCTGGCGGTGATTTTGAGAATGGCTGCCCACAAATTTCTGAAGCCAGCGCTGCAAGAGATGATTTTTTGCTTGCGAATCGCTGCTTAATGCCAAACCGCCTTGCCCATCTCGAAACATCACTCGGTCTTTGCTCCTTCTAGCCGATGAGGGGATGCCTGATAAACTAAAGTCATCAAAACAGTCCCGCGATCGAGTCAACCGCTTGATTAAATGACGAAGTTTATTTTGGACTTAGGGTGCCCTATCTCGGCCATCTAGCCTCATCACCGCCTAGTTTTGTCTAGGAGAGCGGGGAGTGAACGGCAGTTTTAGAAGTTGCTCGGAGGTTTCAGGAAGAGCGCAGGAGGTCAGTTAGCCAAAATGCCCGCTCACATAGGCTTTTGTTGCCTCTTCTTGAGGGTCATCAAAAATCGCTTGGGTCTGCTTATGTTCGACTAGATAGCCAAAGCGGTTTCCTTTTTCTGCTGCCTCGGCGTTGAAAAAAGCCGTAAAATCAGAAGCTCGTTGGGCTTGCTGCATACTGTGCGTGACGATGACGATCGTATAGCTCTCTTTAAGTTGTTGCAGCAGTTCTTCCACCTTTTGGCTAGAGATCGGGTCAAGTGAAGACGTAGGTTCATCCATCAAGATCACTTCAGGTTCGAGAGAGATAGCGCGGGCAAGACACAATCGCTGCTGTTGCCCCCCCGAAAGCGATAAGCCATTTTCTCTGAGTTTGTCTTTGACTTCATCCCATAAAGCGGCTTGTTGCAGAGATTTTTCGACTAATTCATCAAGCTTGTCTTTGTGCCCGTTGATGCGTGCGCCATAGGCAATGTTTTCATAAATCGATTTAGGAAAGGGGTTTGGCTTTTGAAACACCATGCCAATTCTCCGTCGCACTTCAACCGGGTCAACTTTAGAAGCATAGAGTTCTTTATTGCGATAAAAAGCCTTGCCTTCTACTCGGCAATCGTCAATTAAATCATTGAGCCGATTAAAGCAGCGCAGTAGGGTACTTTTGCCACAGCCAGACGGGCCAATAAATGCCGTAATCTGGTTTTTGGGAATCTCCATCGACACATCTTGGAGAGCCAGCTTATCACCGTAGAAAACCTTAAGATTTTCGGTTCTCAAAACGGCTTCAGATGGATTGTTTTGTTGAGACGATTGGGATGCAGATTTTTGGCGATCGGTCTGATTTTGAGACACCATAATAGCGTTAGCCTAAGTTTAAAGTTAGCGGTTATAGAGACTTTTACGGGTTGCCCAGTGCGCGAGAATGCTGGTCAGCAAAACAAACAGCACTAAGACTAAAGAGGCTGCCCACGCAATATCTTGCTGATTTTGAAAGGGAACTGTTGCAAAGTTATAGATCAGAACGGCCAGCGTGGGAGTCGGGTCAAACAATCCTCTTGACCAAAACTGTGAGAATAGCGTGGTGAATATGAGCGGTGCTGTTTCGCCAGCCGCACGAGCGATCGCTAACGTTACTCCAGTTAAAATAGTGGGTAATGCAGCAGGTAACACAACCTGTAACACGGTTTGATATTTAGAAGCACCCACGCCCACCGATGCCCAACGCACCTCTTGCGGCACTAGCTGCAACGCTTCATCAGTGCTTCTCACAATCAGAGGCAACATGAGAATTGCAAGCGCAAATCCTCCGGCTAAGGCCGAAAATTTGCCCGTTGTCACGACAAAAACCCCATAGGCAAAAATGCCAACGATAATTGAGGGAACACCGCTTAAAACATTGGTCGCAAAACGAACCCATTCAGCTAGTTGACCACGACTGAACTCGGATAAATAGATTGCTGCAAGAACGCCAATCGGAACGCTAATCAGGGTTGCGATTGCCACGGTAATCAGCGTTCCAATAATGGCACTGCCAATGCCGCCGCCATCTTGAAGCGCAGCCGGAATTTGTCCTGTAAATAACTCTAGGTTAAATCGGCTGACTCCCTTAATCGTGACATAGGAGAGGACTAACAGCAACGGTAAAAGAGCAATCCCTAATAATAGAAACGCGATCGCTGTCCACACAATATTCATCACCGTTTGGGGACGGGAATAGGAGCGCTCCATTCCTTCGGCAGCAGCGTGGTCAAAGGACTGATGTTGAGTGCTAGAAGTCATAAATAATGTTTAATGGAGGGTTCTTAGCAGCATTCACTTTGATGAGTAGGCATTCACTCGACGAACAATTAATTCAGCGAGAATATTGACCCCCAAGGTGATAGCAAACAAAACCAATCCGGCATACATCAGGGCTGACTTTTGGATTCCGGTTGACTCTGAAAATTGACTCACAATGAGAGACGCGATCGTGTTTGCTGGAGCAATCAGCGAGAAGCTCAAATCGTTGCTGTTGCCAATTACCAGCGTGACGGCCATCGTTTCGCCCAACGCTCGCCCTAACGCCAGCATAATGCCGCCAACAATGCCCGAAAACGCCGCAGGAATCAGAACGCTAAAAATCGTTTGCCAACGGGTTGACCCAACCCCATAAGCGCCCAGGCGCAGATCAGACGGCAGTGCTGCTAGAGAATCGCGAGAAAGCGCCGTGATAATGGGCAGAATCATAATCGCTAAAATCACACCGGCCGCTAACATTCCCGGCCCGACCGGAGGGCTAGAAAATAAAGGCAACCAGCCAAAATAGTGATGCAGCCAAGCTTCAATCGGGCGCAGAAATGGAATCAGAACGTAAATGCCCCAAAAGCCATAGACAATGCTGGGAATCGCGGCTAATAGCTCCATCAAAAACACTGACGTAGTTCGCACCGATCGCGGCAAAAAATCTTCGCTCAACACGATCGCGCAAGCTAACCCAGTCGGCACCGCAATTAATAGCGCAATCAAGGAACTCACCAGCGTTCCATACATCATCGGAAGTACGCCAAAGGTTTCTTTGACGGGGTTCCAACTAGTAGTAGTGAGGAAGTTTGCACCAAACTTTTGAAGGGCTGGAAACGCTTGAATTCCTACAACGATCGCAATCCATGCCAAAACTGCCGCTACTGCGATCGCCGAGACCAGCGCTACCCAAGAAAAGCCTTTATCTAAAGTGATTTCGGTTGTCGATCGCGGTTGAATTTCAGAATCACTGGTTGCAGCAGTCATCACACACCTCAATGAACAACAGTCGATCAAGATTAAGACTGAATTTGATTGATAGCATCTTTTACCTTTTCTAAAACTGCTGAAGGCAGCGGAATATAGCCCAGTTCTTCACTGTACTTTCGTCCATCTGCAAGCGCCCAATTCAAGACTTCTTTCAGAGTATTAGCCTTGTTAGCATCCTTATATTTTTTGTAGGCTAGCATCCAGGTATAGGTGACTAACGGGTAGACATCTTGACCATCGGGGTCAGTAATAAAAACCCGCAAATTATCAGGAAGCTTTGCAGAATCAAGGGCTTTTGTTGCAGATTCTGTGGTTGATTCAATGTAGTTTCCAGCCTTATTTTCTAGCTTGGCAAAGGGCATCTTTGTTTGCTTGGCGTAGATATATTCCACATAGCCGATCGCGCCCTGAATTTGTTGAATTTGGGCCGCAACTCCGTCGTTGCCTTTGCCACCCAAACCAACGACCCAACTCACCGATTTTCCTTCCCCAACTTTCTCCTTCCATTCTGGACTAATGGCACTCAGGAACTTTGTAAAAACATCTGTTGTTCCGCTGCCTTCTGAACGATGAATCACAGTAATCGGAGAATCGGGTAAATTAACACCGGAATTAAGTTTAGCGATCGCTGGATCATTCCAGGTTTTAACTTTACCTAAAAAGATGTCTGCGAGAACTTGGCGAGAGAGCTGAAGACCGCTTTTTGCCTCTGGCAAATTGTAAGCCAAAACAATGCTTCCAGCCGTCATTGGCAACAGCAATACCCCTTGTTTAACTTTCTTGATTTCCTCATCTTTCATAGCAGTATCGCTGGCTCCAAAGTCTACAGTCCCGGTTGTAAACTGCTCGACCCCTGCCCCGCTACCCACCGCTTGATAGCTGACTTGAACCGTGGGCTTTTGCTTGTTATATTCAGAAAACCAGCGTTGATATAAAGGCGCAGGAAAAGTGCCTCCAGCCCCAATAATGGTAATCGTCGCGTCTTTGGCGTTTGAACTACCTATGCAGGAGGTCGCAATCAAAGAAAGCAGAACCAACGTTAGAAAGAAAGTTTTTCGGGGCAGCGATCGTTGTATAAATCGAAGTTGAACAACCATAATAATGTTGTTTTCTAGGTAACAATTTTGGAGAGAATTAAGCTGGCTATTTAATCTCAATAGGACAATAGTATGAAGAGAATTATGGCCTGTTTAGGGGCTATCTTGCTATACCTTGATCAAGTCGAAATTTTTCGTATCGTAATAACTGGCTACGTTACAAGAGCAACGTAAAGATGGGTTTAACAGAACATTAATCGACGAGATCTGTGTCTCTTGAAGTAGAGAAGCTCAGTCTCAAAAATTCAAAGTTAGACCTGTGGGTAGAAGCATCGGCTAATCCTGCAACAGAGAACGTTCTAGTCTTGATAATTTTGTATTTTTCAGTACCAGTTCTACTGCTTTAGAAAGGTATTCAAGCTATTAACTAATTCTTCATCGGTTGTTAACACTTAGATCTGGGTTTACCTCAGATCTGGCACCATTTTGGAAAGTCTCTGCTCTCTACATTTGGCAAATTTAGGAGGCTGAGGAATGAAAAAGACTGCATAAATTGACGCTAAATTGTTAGAGAATAGTGGGCGTTAGCCTTATCAAATCTGGCCCGGAACGATGGATATTGACCCTATGAACCTCGTCGAAACCGATGACGATCGTCAAGAGACAGACTCAGAGCGACGAGACAAACGGAAAAATCAGTTAAATACGGCGGTGGCAATCTCGGTAGCGCTGCTAGCCACCTTTATTGGAGTTTGCAAAGTCAAAGACGACAACATCGTGCAGGGAATGCAGCAGGCGCAGGCGAATCGTATTGATGATTGGTCGCTCTATCAAGCCCGCAACATTCGCGCTGAGATTGCCAAATCGACGGTGACTCAACTCCAACTGCAAGCCGCTTCACAAACAGGGGCAAGTCGGGCAGCTTACGACAAACAAATTCAAGCTTATCAATCGCTGGCGACTAAAGAAGACCAAAAGAAAGCCGAGCAAAAAGCGATCGCTGAAGGAGACCAAAAAACCTACGATCAGCTTAATTTTCACGATGACCAATTCGATTTGTCAGATGCAGCCTTGTCGATCGCTATTTCGCTGCTGGCGATCACGTCTCTATCTCAAAAACGCTGGCTGTTTATAGCTGCCATGTTGCCGACGGTGTTTGGGGTAGTGATGGGGCTGGCAGGGCTTTTGAGTTGGGATCTGCATCCAGACTTTCTCGTCAAGCCCTTAACCCAAGCTCCTCAGCCCACCCGGTGGCAGATGGCGATCGGGCCCGCCGATCCAAGAGCTTAATCTTGAATCCGCAGGGGTTTTAGAGCGTCTGAGGATGACGTTAAACGCTGACTCTGGGTGCAGACTCAACTGGCAACCCATCCAACATGACGGGAACAGGTTTGAGATGCCAAATCTCTTGAGCATAGTCACGAATCGCCCGGTCTGAGGAGAAATAACCCGTTCGGGCAGTGTTGAGAATCGACTGCCGCACCCATTGATCGGGATGTCGATAAGTCTGGCTCACCTGCTTTTGCGCCTCTATATAAGCTTGATAATCAGCAAACAGGAGATAATCATCTTGTTGTTTGAGCGAGTCGATCAAGGGTCGAAAAAGCGCGGGATCGCTGGGAGAAAAATAGCCCGATGCAATCTGGTCGATCGCTTCCTTGAGCGTCGGGTTAGCGTTGTAATAATCTTCAGGGTGATAGCCTTGGGCCTTTGTTTGAGCGACTTCAGGAGCGGTTAGACCAAACAGGAAGAAGTGATCGGCTCCCACCCGATCGCGCAGTTCAATATTAGCGCCGTCGAGCGTCCCGATCGTCAGTGCGCCGTTCATTGCAAATTTCATATTGCTGGTGCCAGAGGCTTCTTTGCCTGCGGTTGAAATCTGTTCTGAAAGATCGGCTGCCGGAAAAATTCGCTGACCCAAAGAGACATTGTAGTTAGGCAAAAACACCACCTTTAAGCGATCGCCAATGTCAGAATCAGCGTTCACCACCTCTGCCACAGAAGTAATCAGCTTGATGATCAGCTTTGCGGTGGCATAACCCGGTGCAGATTTGCCCGCAAAAATCACCGTTCGGGGGACAATATCGGCGTTAGGGTTATGTTTAAGATAGTTATAAAGCGTGATGATGTGCAGAACATTTAGGTGTTGTCGCTTATATTCATGCAGACGTTTAACTTGAATATCAAAGAGCGACTCAGAGTTGACTTTGATTCCCGTTGTTTGCAAAATATATTCAGCTAAATCTTGTTTGTTGTCTTGCTTGATCTGTCTCCAGTTTTTTCTAAAGTCTGCATCCTCGACAAAAGCTTCTAGCTGTTGAAGATCATCAAGATTTTTAATCCAACTTTTGCCAATTTTTTGGGTGATGAGCAGCGCCAACTTTGGATTGGTGAGCAGCATCCATCGACGTGGCGTTACACCGTTGGTCTTATTGCTAAATCGCTCTGGAAACAACTCATAAAAGTCACGCAACAAATCGTGTTCTAGCAGTTCGGTGTGCAGTCCGGCAACCCCATTGATCGCGTGACTGCCCACGCACGCTAGATAAGCCATGCGAATTTTTTTATCGGCTCCTTCTTCGATTAGAGAAAGTCGGGTTGTGCGATCGCCCTCTCCCGGATATTTAGCCCGCACCTGATCGAGAAATCGCTGATTGATTTCAAAAATGATTTCGAGGTGGCGGGGCAACAAGCGTCCGAATAGGGTGATTGACCAGCGCTCTAACGCTTCAGATAAAATAGTGTGATTGGTAAAGCCAAAGCTATTTTGCGTAATGTTCCACGCTTGATCCCAATCGAGTTGATGCACATCGATCAATAATCGCATCAATTCTGCAATGCCGATCGAAGGATGGGTGTCGTTGATCTGAATCGCAACTTTATTAGAAAACTGATCAAGGGTATTATGATTTTGAAAATAGGTACGAATCATATCCTGCAACGAGCACGACACAAAAAAGTATTGTTGCTCTAACCGTAGCTGTTTGCCTTGATCAGTGTTGTCATTGGGATAGAGAACTTTGGTAATATTTTCTGAAAACGTTTTATCGGCAACAGCGTCGATATAGTCTCCAGTGTTAAAGATTTGAAAATTAAACTCTTCGCTGGCTTTTGCGCTCCACAGTCGCAGTGTGTTAACTGTGTTGCTGCTATAGCCTGATATTGGCGTGTCATAAGGCGTTCCCAATACCGTTCGTTCTGGAACCCAACGCACCTGATAGCGCCCCTGCTCGTCAGTGTAGGCCTCGGTGTGTCCTCCAAATTGAACTTCCACAATGTAGTCTGGGCGAGGAATCTCCCAGGCATTGCCAAACCGCAGCCAGCGATCGGGGCGCTCTGTTTGCCAGCCATCGCGAATGACTTGTTCAAAGATGCCAAACTCATAGCGAATGCCATACCCGATCGCGGGCAGTTCTAACGTTGAGAGCGAGTCTAAAAAGCAGGCTGCCAATCGTCCTAAACCACCATTCCCCAGTCCCGGCTCGTTTTCTTGCTCTAGCAAATCGTCGAGATCATGTCCTAGCTCTGTCATAATCTGACGAGCAGACTCATAAAGCCCGACGTTAATCAGATTTTTACCCAATTGCCGCCCAATCAAATATTCGGCTGAGAGATAGCAAACAACTTTAACATCGGGCTTAAAGTAGGTCTGCTCAACAGTTTTGAGCCAGCGTTGCAGTAAGCGATCGCGCACCGTATAGGCCAACGCCATGTAGTAATCATAAGGAGTCGCCCAATTTTGATCTTTTGCCAGAATGTAGTAAAGATTATCCAGCACTGCCCGCTTGAGGGTTTCACCATCCATTCCCGTGCGATCGTCTTGCACCTGAATCTCGACAGGTGCTGTTCGTTTTAGGTGATGTCTGTGGGTAGGCGTATGGCTGTTGTTGGGAAGATGATGATTGTTCATAAAACAATTAAAACAAGGGCATTCAAAACGTTAGCTTAATGTGTTCTTAACCATTCTCTCTAGCATTGTCGGAATGATTCCGTGTAGCTTTGTGTTTAGTCAATTTTCCTGCAAGGGCACTCAGATAGAAGCCTACGTCATCTGAGATAGAATGCTTCTACCAAAGGGCACATCTGACGATCGTGACTTTCCAGATTTTGAAGTCTCACCTCAAAATTCCACCTCGTCGTCGTCATCACAGCGTCAGGAAATCTAGCTCTGAGGGCAGGAATCACAGGGCACGGCTTGCGATCGTCCAAGTTCTCCGATTTATTCCAGCTAAAGGGTGCTCGTTTGGCAGCCGACATCCACAGCAGCCGTTTGGCGCGTGTCATCGCCACATAGAGCAAGCGAAACTCTTCGGCAGTTTTAAGATAGTCGGCTCGTGTCCAAGCCGTTCCGATATCGGGAATCGAGGTTTCATGCACGATCGCTCGAATCTGAGCACGAGCAACTTCTGACACGGTGAAGTCACCTAAAAACTTCGCCTGCGGCGGCACATAGAGACTTCCAGGAATCATGTTTTCGTGCAAAAAGGGAATAAAAACCGTGTCCCAATCCAATCCTTTAGCTTTGTGCATCGTGATTATCGTTAATTGGCTGGGGCGAATGTAGCGATCGTCATCTTCTGCTTCAACGGGTTCAAATCGTTCTGAACTGACGATCTCACTTAATATCTCCAGCATTGCGCCTAGCGAACTCTCTAACGTTTGCTGCATGATTCGTTCTGACAGCTTATTTGCGGTTGCAAGCTCTGTTTGGTCATAGTCTAATGTGTAGGCCAGAAACGAGATTAACTGATAGAGCGGCAGTTCTAATCGAGCGCGGAGCAGGCTGACGCAATAGTGACTGGCTTCTCTGACTTGAGGCGATTGAGGCGGATCGAGCGGTGCGGGATATAGAAACTGTTCGGGAAAGGTAACGAGCGCGTTAAGGTCTTGGGTAGGAATTAAGCGTCGTCCGACTAACGCTAAAAGCGCGGCTTTGAGATTGTCAGGAGAATGAGGACGATCGAGAAACTGCAACAGGGCCAAAATCTCGGCGGGAATGTGAGATTGACGATCGCGCTGTCCGACTTCAAACACATTGAGATCTTCACCGTGCCAGCGTTTCAGTTCTTTTGCCACAAAGCGCCCTTGCTCATTAGTGCGAACTAAAACCGCCGCCTGAGCATCGGGATTATCGGTGAACAATGTCAGCGATCGCTGTCCAATTAATTCCACCGTTTTATAAACATCTTCTGGCGTATAGATTTCTAGGCCTAACCCGATCGGCAACGGGTTTGCATCCGCTTGGGGGTCATCAAACGCGACGGGATGAATCGCTTGGGGGCGAAACGGGGTGGCAGAGTCGGTCATCGCTTCCTGGGTGCCCCCTTTGCTGTAGTGGCGATTAACCCAGGTCAGCACAAAATTGGCTGCGTCAATAATCACCGCACTGCTGCGCCCGGCTTGATTCATTTCTGCGAGGCGATCGTCAGCGCTACACTCTTGGCAAAATTGACGAAAAAACACCGGATCGGCAGGCGTAAACGTTGAGTTAATCGCTTGGTTAGGATCGCCGACCCGAACCAGATTCTGAGCATTATCAGCAGGATCGGTTGCCAACAATTCTAATAGCTTGGTTTGCAACGGACTGGAATCTTGAGCCTCATCTTCAAACACGGCAAAAACTTGCGTTTGCCAGCGCGATCGCACCCTCGGATCTTCTAACACTCGCAGCGCGCCTAAAATCATCTCGTCATAATCGATCGAGTTCCTTGCTTTTAGCTGAAGCTGATAGTGTTCATAGAGTCCGGCGGCGATCGTCAAAATTGAGTCGTCGGATAGTTGATCGCCACGATCGCGCAAATCTTGCGGCATTAACCCCGAACTCTTTGCCTCACGAATCACCGTATCTGCCAAAGCAGGCAAAACTTCGGTTCGCAAAACGGCTTGACGACGCAACCGCTCAGTTTCTTCGCCATCAAACTGTTGCCCTTCTAACAACTGCTGATAGAGAGCCGGGTGTAACCCAATCCACTGTTCAACACTGTTGCGAATCAGACGGTGACTCTGATTGGGCGTGATCAGCACACTGTCAGGATTCAGCCCCGAAAGCTCTGGATAGCTGCGGGCGATCGACCACGCCAACCCGTGCAGCGTGTGCACCACAAATCCGCCTTGAGGCAGGGCCAGCATCTTCAGATGGGCACGAATTTTTGATTTAATATTCGCGGCGGCCGATCGGGTAAAGGTGACGACGACTAGTTGACGTTTGGTATGGAGTTGATAACGCGCGATCGCCAACGCTGCCGCGACTGCCATGCCTGTCGATTTTCCGGCTCCGGGCACGGCTGAAACCGCCAACCGTCCGCCTTGCCAGTCGGCAATCTCTTGCTGCCCCGGTCGCAAGCCATCGCGCAGGATTTTGAGCAGCGGTTCGCGTGAGAGCGGAGAATTTGAGGGCGATCGGTCAGCCAGCATAATCAAAAGTCGCAAAGTGCGTCGGGATATAATGACATTCTGACAGCAATTTTCAGGTCTACGGGTTCCGATCGCTAAGATGCAAGCATATATCAGGAGCAAGTGCGTTAGGAGTCGAGCTATGAGCCGATACACAGTCTTAGTTGCCAGAGTTCAAAAGGAGCTTGACCAGATTGACTCAACGGTGAAATCTGCGAGTTCTCAAATCGAGAAAGCGAAGAAAACGGGCGATCGGGACTATGTGCAAGCGGCAGCGCTGAGTCTGCAAAACTTCTACATGGGCGTTGAACGGATTTTTGAGGAGATTGCCAAGCAGGTTGATCAATCGCCCTCAACAGGCGCGAGTTCGTATCGAGAGTTGCTGGATCAGATGGGTCTTCAGATTCCAAAAAATCGCCCTGCGGTGATTCGAGCAGAGACGTTAGAGCAACTCAATGATTATCGCGGGTTTCGTCATGGGGTTATGCACCGATATAGCGCTGAGTTAAAGCCCGATCGGGTGCAAGCGCTGGTGGAGATGCTGCCCGAATGCCATAACAGATTGGCTGAGGATGTGCAGGCATTCTGTCAGCTTTTGCTGCAATTGGAAGAGTCGGTTTGAGGTGGTCAAGCGATTATAGAAGGGAGCGATCGGGAGACAGGTTTGAAAGATTGTCAATGGTGGTTTTATCTTTTTGCCATCTCTGAGTTGTAAGAATTACCCAAATCGTGGCTCCAACATTTCGTGGGGTCATCGAGGCTGTGAACAGCACAAATTGCGGGAAAATCTGTATTAGAGCCTTGAATCCCATTGACGGCGACAAGTGTTAGAAGTTTGTTCTCGATCGCGGCGGCAGTTTCCATAATTCATCTTGCTTTGGGCAAGGTGAAAAATGGATCGGGTTCAAATCTGGAAAGGAGTCTGAGATAGTCACGCAGTCAAAGTTACAAATTGTTCGGGGCCGAAGTCCAGTAGAGAATTTCTTCGGAGTTGCGAATCCGGCTCCAAAAATACACACCTCGTGATTCAGCGATCAGTGGTCAGATTCGGAGTTGATCGTTACGATCTGGACTCTGAATTGGGAAGCGTTAGTTCTGGCGCATAAGCCTGAGATGACCATAGTCAGATGTGTCAAGCAATCACGGTTTCTCATGGCGATTTGGCGGGTTGGGCTTTGTCATCGTTGTAGGTGTCATCGTAGTCAATCGATTCTTTGATAGAGTCTAGGATTTTGGAGCGATGGTATCAAGACGGCTTGAATGTAAACTTCTCGCAAAGCAGTATTCGCAGTCGGGTTACGTCGTTTCTAGATATTTTGGCTGGTCGTAGGACACGATCTCGGATCGACTTCAATTGTATCAGGGCTTCGTCAAATCTACGGTTTAGTGAAACTGAGGCATGGTCAAATCGGTGGTTTTATAACTCGAATTCTATTTTGCCAATGCCTTTCAGAGTGAAGTTGCAAGATTACCAAACAGTTGTTTGATGTAGTGGCTGATCTCGCTGGGTTTGTCGAGGGATTTTTGGTGAAGCATTGGTTTAATTTGCCAGCCCGAATAAAAAAGTTCTTTGATGTCTTTCGATTGACTGGGTTTGTCGTTTTTGGTCTTGCCTGAGCGGATGACAAAGATTCTTGAGGCGGGTCACGTGACATAGACAGGGCTGAGGGTGATTTTTGCAGAGGTCTTGCCCGTTGAGGGTGTGGAAGCTGATGGCAATGTAAGGGAGCGAGATCATTGCCTAATTCTTTGAGCAACAGATCGCCCATGAGCCAGAGTTCAAAGCCGTCGCGGTTCTTTTTTTGGAGGGTGTTGTAGTCGGGGGTAAGTCCGATCGGGTCTCCAGCGTCATCGACTCCAATCAAGAGGGTTCCGCCTTGGGTGTTGAGGAAGGCGGCGATCGTTTTGAGAATGACCTCTTCCATTGTGCGATCTTTCTTGTCTTCTTTGAGGTTCCAGCGGGCGGTGGATTTGAATTCGAGGGTGGCGCTTTCGCCTTGGGTGATGAGGGTGGCGATCGCGGTGTCGCCTGCGGGTGGGGCAAAGGTGCGATAGGCTTCGATCGCGGCTTGTTTGGTGGCGGCGGGGACGATCGGGAAAGTGCTGAGGATGTGGGCGAATTCGGATTCGGTGAGGTGGTAGAGGTGGGCGATCATGCCGTCGAGTTGGGCGCGGAGTTGGGCACGATCGCGTTCGTCGGTGATGCCGTTTTTGTGGGAGTCTAAGCCGACTTCTTGGGCGAGGTCGTCGAATTCGGGGGTGGTGCAGATGAGTTTTGCGGCGCGTTCTACGATTTCTGCGAAGAAGCGATCGCCTGTTGTTAGCCGAGGAACAGGGGTTTGGTGAATAAAGAAGATTGTTAGATTAGCAGATACCTGTTGCCGCAACGCAAAATCGAAACAAAAGCTATTCAGTACAGCACATAAATAGAGTACGTGGCTTAAGTCTTCAATAGATGAACCAACGTTAATTGAGTGTCCAGAAAAAGTATTTTTAGGTAGTATTGTCCCAATTAGAGTTCTAGAATCTGTACTTCTCCCAATTGCTCTGTATGCAAAACGGTATTTTTGATAGTTCAGTTCTTGCCCACAGTCCTCTTTTCGTCTTGAAAGAAACGCTTTTCTACCTTCTATCTCATCGATCCAATATTTAGGCTGAGAGAATGTGTGAGTAAACTGATGAATCATTTTGCCTTCGTACAAAGGAAGTCTGCCTTCAATTGATTCAGATTGAAAGAGATTTTTATCGTCCGTCATGTGAAATTCTCGTCCAAGTATCAGATTCCACCTATCAGGAATTTGATCACCTAGCAACGGAAATTGGAGCGTTTTTTCAGCGATTTGCACATCTACGCTATTCTTAAACTCCATGATAGATAAAGAGTCTGGCGATAGTCGGCGAATTAAGTCAACGCTAATCTGTAAGCTATTGAGATTTGGAAAATCAGTTAACTCTCTGACATCGTGACGCATAAAAGCGGCTGGAAAACTTTCTGTCCGATCTCCTTTACAAAATGACAAAACAATAAATTTGAAACGACTATCAACCCCCTCAAAGATTGTCTTGCGATTCTCAAAACAGAATAATCCTGTGATCCGAGTTTTGCTGAACAGCATTTCTCGCAACTGTTTCGATCCCAAATCGGTATACAAGCCACTAGGAATCACAATTCCGCATTCTCCACTCGGTTTCAGGAGACTAAAACACCGTTCTAGAAAAAGTTTGTATAGGTTGATATCAGTGCTTTTTGCTTTCTTCCCATCAATCACCGAAATCTGATTTCTATAATTATCTGAAGTGCGATAGTAGAGATTTACATAAGGAAACTGGCTCTGATATTGCAACCAAGCTGCTGCAACTTCTGGATCTTCTAGCAATTCTGTTTGGTGTTTCTCAAATGCCTTAATATCCATTTTCTTTTTCGTCACCAGATCGCTATATTTCTGAAAAAACTCCTTTGCGTCTGGTTTAAACACTTCCCACGGTGGATTAGCGATAATCGCATCAAACCCGCCCCGCTCATTGATAATCTGATCAAAATGGTAGCCCCAGTGAAACGGCTCCAAGCGATCGATATCCTTCATCTCCAACAGTCGCTTTGTGGGCTTGCCCGTCGCCTGCGCCTGCTCAAACTTAATCTTCAACCGCCCAAACTCATCAAACAACAGCCGATTGAGCTTGATTTGCGACTTGCCGTTTAGCTCATCAATACTCGCCTTGAGCATATCCGTTCTAATCTCTGGCTCAGTCGAATCATCCGCCCTAAACGCCTGCTGCTTAAACAGTGCAATACTCTTATTCTTCTCGTCTAAAATCCGCCGATATTCATTCGCCGCCAACATCGGCAACAAACTTCCCTGGATCGCCGTTGGCTTCAGCAGATTTCTCTGAGTCGGCTCGATCGCCATTCCGTCTAACTCATTAAACCCATCCTCATCGACCCTAATCAGACCAATCAGCGAATTCCCCGCCATCACATTAAAATCAATATTCGGCAACGGCTCCAACTCATCCAAACTCTGCGCCGAAGCCACCAACGCCAAAAACAACCGCAGCTTGGCGATCTCCGTCGCCTCCTCCATGATGTCCACACCATAGAGATTGTCCGTAATGATCCGCTTTTTGATGTAATACGCCGTTGACTTATGCTCATCGCGTACCTTTTTGAGCCACGATTTGAGCGTCCGATCGTTCGACAACTCGACCTTGCCAATCACCGCGCTATAAATATTAATCAACGTCTTCATCGCCGCCACCAAAAACGCCCCCGACCCACAAGCCGGATCAAGCAGCGATAACCCTGGCAATATAGTCTCTAACAGTCGAATACACAGATCCGTGTCGAGATTAAACAGCAGTTCCTCGATCGACTCAAACCGCCGTTTCGACTCCGCGTTCACCTTATCGAGAATCAGTTTATTGATCGTGCGATCGCACAAATATTCTGTAATCTCAGGACGAGTGTAATAAGCCCCAAACTCTTTTTGGTTAATATATTTCTCAAAAATATAGCCCAACACCGACGGGCTAATTTCATCATCCTGTCCCCCCGGCGTGTCATCCAAATTCCACGAATAGCGCTCAAATAACGCCAGCGTTTTCTCAAATGCCTCATTCGCGATCGCGATCCCTTGCGGATGACTCGAAGAGATCGTATTGTCTTTCTCAATCCGATGTTGTAAAAATAATCCCCCATTCAAATATTTGATATTGCCCAAAAGAAGATTCGTTGGCTCCGATCGATTGGGTGCAGCCTTCGCAAATCCCTCAAAAAACAGCACACACAAAAACGCTTTGTAATAATCTTTGCCTTGATGTTGCGCTAACTTATCCTGCAAATAATTGGGATTCCCATCCACAAATCCCTTATCTTGCAAAAAGTAGACAAACATCAGCCGATTCAAAATCACCGACGCATACCAACGGCGATCGTTCTCGTGATCGATTCCCTTAATCTGCTCAACAAACCACTCCAAATGCTCTTTAAATTCCTTGTAAAACTTCTTCGTAACCCGTTCGACATCCAGCGCATCCTTGAGCTTTTTCGCCACCGCGACAACTGACGGCGCTTCGTCTCCCAACTCCTCAAAATCGACCATTAGGGCACTAATCTTGCCCAAAATCAAATCCCCCGACTGCCCCGCAAAATACGACAGCGATCGCCCAATCCGCTTCTTGTCTTCCCGCTTCACCCAATACCAAAAACTCTGAGTCCGATCGCGATCCACAAAAATCAACAAATTCTCCAGCGAGATCTCTGCCGTCTGCTGATAGATTTGCTTTCGCACCTTCTCAACCGCGATCGCGCCATCGTGCGCCGTCACCTCATAGACCGCCACCCCCGAAAGCTCGGCAATCATTTGGCGATCGTAAAGCTGCCCCTCAATCTCCAACTCCTCCGCCTTGCGAACGGTCGGCTTCGACCAGCCCAAGACCTCCCGAAACAAATCTCCGAAGGCAAACGCTTGCAAATACTGGCGGCTCTTCTTGAAATCAAATTGCATAAGACAGTAAAAATCGGGGGCTGCTGTTACAAATATGACGCAAACTTTCTCCGTTTTACTCCCAAACACTCCAACTGGATCAGAAAAAGTAGAATAGAGCGTGTAGTCAATGGTGGAATCGAGCAATGGCTCACATTACGTTAGCGGAGGCTCAACTTCATCTACCTGAATTAATTGCAGGGTTGCAACCGGGTGAAGAAGTGCAGATTATTTCGGGGAATCGAGCGATCGCAAGACTGATTGCAGAAGTGCCCACACCTCGAAAACCACGGCAGCCTGGAAGCGCAGCAGGAACCCTGGTGATTTTGTCTGATGATCAAACCCATTTGGAAGATTTTGGCGATTATATGCCATGAGATTGTTACTCGATACTCAGGCATTTTTGTGGTTTGTGCTGAACGATCGTTCTCTCAGTAAGGTTGCTTCTACTCTAATCGTCGATCCACTCAATGATCTGTTCGTTAGCCCTGCATCCTACTGGAAAATTGCGATCAAAATTAGTATTGGAAAGTATCAGTTGCCTGAATCGTTTGAGTTTTGGATGCAGCAACAAATTCAGGTGAATGAGTTTGAGATTTTGCCGATCGAGATTTCTCACGCAGCTACAGTCGCGACGTTGCCCTATCATCATCGAGATCCCTTTGGTTGCTTCGCAGTTCCCGAAGGGTAATCGACTTTTAATCGCTCAAGCATTGACGGAGAAAATTCCAATCATCAGTTCGGATAAGGCTTTCGATACCTACTCAGTAATTCGTCACTGGTAAAGGATGCACCGTTGATCGACCCTCATTGTTAGCTCACAGCAAATTCTGTAAGTCGTCGAACAGAAGGAGGATGATATCCCAAAACAATGTCTTCCTTCGGAACGCCCAATTCCACTAGCTCATTCGCGATACCGCCCTCTGTGCCGTCGTATTGAATCCAGATTTTGCCATCCTTGATATCGAGATGAAGTAAACAGCCATAATCGCGTTGCCCCAAGCATTGCAAAGCAAACGCCGTTCCGTTTCCAGCCGACATACACGAGTTGATAGTGGTCATGGTCGCGATCAAAAACGGTTTGAGCCTCGACTTGAGGATTCGATTTCATGGATCGAGCGGCTCGATCGCTGAGAAGCTGCTGAACATATTGCCGATACTGCTCTACGATTGCCATTGTGCTAACTCCATAATCACGACTGAAATAATCCTAATGAACAGATAATTTGAGGTTCTCGTTGCTGACCTTCATCGTGAATTATGCAGAGTCGATCGTCGGTTCTTAGCGCCATCACCAACTCTGCTAATTGCGAATCTCCAATTCCGCTTTTGAGTTGCCGATTTAAGGTGTCGATCGCTGATTGCCTGAGAGGATGTTGATAAATATCGTCGATCGCTTTCAGCAGTTCGTCCGACTCAAACAGCGTGCCCTTCACCTCATCGGCATATCGCTTGAGTCGCTCATAGGCTCGATATCGCGCACTCGATTTTCGTCCCAACTGTCCGCCGATGCTGCGCTCATCTTCAGCGATCCAATCTGCGCCTTTTTTGACGAGATCATGATGGAGCGGATGACGAGCGATCGCGGGTGTCTCTGGCTCACAGGCAGCCGTTCTCAAAATCGCTAACTGTGACTGGGTGACGCTTTCACCTTCGCGATCGAGCCACGCCAGCGCATCGTTGCCTTCTGCGGTTCGCATATAGAGCAAAACGCCTTCTGGTTGGGTGGCGGTGGGCGTGTGGCGGCGCGTCGAATAGACCACACTAGACATCTCTTCGATCGTTTTCTTCAATCCCGGATTGTTTGCCGTTGCGTTGCTCCAAATCTGAAACGCTTCAGAAGTCAAATCAACTTCTGTATCTTCCTCGCCGTCGAGCAGTCCCGCTTTTTCGTTATATAAATCCAGCATGACCCGATCGGACAAGTCTTCAAAAAACGATTCATCGGCTCCCACCACTTCCGCGTTTTCTTGAAGTCGCTGCTGCAATCGTCCCCGCAAGTTGATTAAGCGATCGACTCCTTCCGCAGGCAAGAATGAATAGCACAAAATTTTGTCCGCCTTTTGCCCAATTCGATCGACCCGTCCCGCCCGTTGAATCAGCCGAATAATTGCCCACGGCAAATCGTAGTTAATCACGATCGCGCAGTCCTGCAAGTTTTGTCCTTCACTTAATACGTCTGTCGCAACGAGGACTCTTAATTCATTTTCTGGTGCAATCAGATCGCGCTTCCGATTACTGTCTGGACTAAATCGCCACACGCTTGACGTGGGATCGGTGGAATCCCCTGATACCCTAGCAATGTTGGTCACCCCAGCCTCTTGTAATGCCGCTTCTAAATATCGCGCCGTGTCTGCAAACTGCGTGAAAATGAGAACTTTTTCGGTTGGATACTCAACCTGCAACAGGGTCAACAATGTGGTTAACTTGGCATCTCGTCCTCCGATTCCATTCTCCGCATTGTTGCAACACACCCGTGAGTGCTTTGGCATCCGCCTGCAAATCTTTGCCCAACTGTTTGGTAAACAGCGACGATCGTATCCATTTAAACCGTCGTCGATACTGCGTTGCATACTCTTGATAAACCTCTGCCGATCGCGATCGATAATCGGTTTCAGAGACATCTAGCACCTCTCGAACCTGTCCTTCTGTCTCTTCAACTTCGACATCAAATAGTGAAGCCAGCAGCGAATCTGAGTCTTCATCGCTGGTGCGAGTGTCGAGCAAATCGGCATCTTGAGTTCCGATCGGGATCTCTAAGCCATGCTCGATCGCATACAAATAAATGTAGTTGCGTAAGATGTGTCGCTCTAGCGATTGAATAAATGCCACTCCACTACTTTCTAATCGTTTGAATAAATTGGTGCGGCAAAATCCCATTAATCGCCTTCCGGCTCTTGATAATCCTTCGACCAATCGCTGTTCTGTTTCATCACTCTTATCTTTCACGTTGCGTTTAACCATCGCTTGAATGTAATTTCCTAATCCATAGCGCGGTAAATTTAGTTGATTGATCACATTTACGACTCCATCAGAATAGAGTCTTGCGTAGGGATCATCTTGCGGAGTGCCAATCTCAAATTTTGCGGTTTTAGGAATCCGATCAGGGAAATAAGCGCGGGTTTTATCTTGATATTCTAAAAACTTCCGTCCTTTATCATCTTGAGCATAGTTTGCTTTGATAAAACTGCGCGTTCGTCGCACCATATACAGCTTCATTAAATCTCGCCAATCATCGGCGTGATCACTAAACTCAAATGCCCGTAGCGATCGGATTGGCACCTGATGCTTCCGCTTGAAGGTCGCTTCGCCTCCTAACTCGTGCAGCAGTTGTTCTGGACGAATGCCTAAATCTTTATCTTCAGGAATAAATAATCGTAGCTGTGCGGATAAATCTAAATAGGTTTTGTTATAGGGCGTTGCGGTGAGCAAAATACACTTGCTTTCATTCATCGCGATATATTCTTGGATGGCTCGATAGCGTTTTCCATCCGTGTTGCGAAGGTTGTGACTTTCATCAATCAACACAACTCGATAACGCCGCAAATTCGGTAGCTCGGTCTGAACGCGACTGATCGAAATCACTTCCGCAATCAGTCGATATTCCCGCACATAATCCTGCCACATGGAGACGAGATTTTTGGGGCAAATAATCAACGTTTCTAACAACAAATCTTCTTGCAAAATCCGCGCTAGGGCAGACCCCACCATCGTTTTGCCCAATCCGACGACATCGCCAATTAAGACTCCTCCCCGTTTGTTGACGTGTTGGGCAGCAATCTTGACAGCAGCACTTTGAAAATCAAACAAGCGATCGCGAAACTCTTTGGGCACTCGATAGGCAGACAATCCGATTCGCGCCTCTTGCGAGAGGTGATAAGCCATCTTTAAATAGATGTGATAGGGCGAAATGAGTGCCTCCCGTGCCCAGCTTTCATCAATTAATTGCGCGAGTTCTTTAGAAATATCAAGGCAGAAGCGATCGCTCCAAAGTTCGTCAAACCAGCGTTCTAATTTATTCGTCGCATCATGATCCAACACATCGACGTTTAACTCTCCCTGATATTGCAGTCCAGAAAGTGTTAAATTGCTGCTGCCGAGAAACCCGATCGTCGGCAAATTGGGATTGTTTTGGTGAATTAAATACAGTTTGGCGTGAAGGGGATGCCGCAGATAGAGCTTGACGACGAGTTTTCCTGCCTTGAGTTGATGGGCAAGTCGCCGCAATCCTGCCTCATCGTCGTTGGTGGGTGCCCCGATCGTCAGTTGCTCTCTAAACTCTTGCGCGGCTTGTTTCTTAAATCGAATCGAATCGCGCTGATCAATCTCCCAGTCTGAGCCAGTCAGCGAAAACGCACTTTCAAGCTGTTGGCGCGGCATTTTTTGCATCCCCACCATTAACCGACAGCAGCCCTGCTCACCTCCCGGAAACTGCTCGATTAGGCGATCGAGGTGTCGCCAGCCCCGCAAATTAAAGTAGCCCACACAGAAGTCTGCTCGTTTTGCAGCTTGCAGCGTTTCTTGCAAAATGGGCAACAACTTTAGCTCAATGTTGTCAAAAATTCGGGGCACGATGAATTTTGGCTAGACACTGCACTTCAAACTACAATACTTTCCCCAACCTTTTCAAACGAGACTCAAAGCACGATAGACTCGTTTTCTCGACCTTCATCTCTGATCACCGATGTCTTTTCAAGCTTCCACTAATCTGACCGTACAAGAAGCACAAGAATTACTAAGACAGTTTATTTGTCTCGATCGTGAACCCTCTACCCCCAAATTAGATTACGCCACTGTTCGCGACGCACTGCTTTTAGTTGTCGATCGCTCCGACTTTCAAATCTTTGGCATCTGTGCCGACAATGCAATTCAAGGACAGCAGGCCCTTCACAGCTACTTAACGGCACTGAATCGGGATGAACGACCCGATATTGTGTCAACGACCAATGACGCAGTTTACATCAAATACAACCCCAAAACCGGACGGTGCCACGCAGAACCCTACACAGGCAACCATAGAGGTGTGTTGGTTTCCTGTCAGTCTGCTGAAGACGATGATATCAATGAGACATTTGGACATTTACCGATCGACCTGTTTGAAGTCTAGGATTTCTTGCCCAATTCTTTTGATCGCATCCACGCCGCTTTTACCGCTTCGATGACTGCCGATCGGAAGCCTGCTTTTTCTAGCGCAGCGATCCCCGCGATCGTGGTTCCGCCCGGACTGGTGACGCGATCTTTAAGTTCGCCAGGGTGAATGCCTTCTTCTTGCAGCAGTTGAGCCGTTCCGCGCACGGTTTGGAGGGCAAGCTTCATGGCGATCGCTCTCGGCAACCCAGCCGCGACCCCGCCGTCTGCCAGCGCTTCAACCATTAGCGCCACATAGCCAGGGCCCGATCCCGAAAGCCCGGTTACGGCATCCATCATCGACTCTGGCACCTCGACAACTTCGCCCACCGTTTCTAAAATGCGTCGAGCTAGGTCTAAATGGTGAGCTTGAGCGTGTTGACCTGCGGCGATCGCCGTGATTCCCGCTCCGACTGCTGCCGGAGTGTTGGGCATGGCTCGAATCACAGGCTGCTCTGGAAACGCCGCTTCGAGAGCTTCGAGGGGTGTTCCTGCCAAAATCGAGATCACTAAGGTTGATGACTGGCGATCGTCAGCCGATAACCCAGCCGCAACTTGCTCAAAGACTTGAGGTTTGATTGCCAAGAAGAGCACCTCGATCGAGCGTGCAGCCACCCGATTTTCACCTGTGACCTGCACGCCATATTTCTCGGCTAAAAATTCTTGACGCTTTGCCTGTGGCTCACTCACCACCATGTCACTTGGCGCATAAACCTGCCCAACGACAAGACGGGACAACAGAGCTTCCCCCATCATCCCGCCGCCAATCATTCCAAATTTAGTAGACAACTTAGTCCCCAAAATTAATGACCCGAAACCTCGTTATTGCGCGGCTCTGACTGGCTCAGTGGCCCAAGCCGGAGTCGGGGCTGTAGGGCGGGCGGGGCGGGCAGGCTGAGGCTGAGGCACTTCGTGAATCACACCCGTCTGAGTGCTGACCTGAACACAGCTAGGCGTGAAGAGGAAAATGCTTTCGCCGATGCGCTCTTGATGACCGTCGATCGCGTAGGTGCCACCGGCCACAAAATCAACCGCTCGTTGAGCTTGATCCGGGTCCATGATCGTCAAGTTTAGAACGACAGACTTGCGCTCACGCAAAGCTTGAATCGCTTGGGGCATCTCTTCAAAGGTGCGAGGCTCCATCACGACGACTTCTGAGATGCCGTTAGCGGCTCCGGGCATTCCAATCACGTTATTCATGCTGCTGTTGACACCTGTTGCAATAGGGGTTGTTTCGGGAGTAATGGCGGCGCGATCGCGGAATCGTTGACGACGAGCGCGGCTTTCTTCATCAGCGATCGGGGCCGGAGCCGGATTCTCTTCTTGGTAGAGAGTCTGATACTCTTGACCATCCATCTCGTCATATTCATATTCATAGTCAACTTGCTCATTCAAGCCGACAAAATCCCGCAGTTTACTGAAGATATTCACGATTCACGCTCCATCAAGATTTCAATTGAGTGCACTGGCAAAGCAGTTTTTATAACCGAGAGTAGCAAACGATACAGCCGGACTCAGTTTTTAGTTAAACGAGGGAAATAAAGCTCCGAGTCAATATCTTTGCGCTCAATTCAAGAATTAAGTTTCTGATTTGCGACTCAGGAAGTCTATCACATTACTGTTGAGAATTAATGAATAAGTAGTATACCGCTAGTTCTCAAATTTGAAAGCCCCCGTGGTTTTTTTCGTAATCTTAGCCGCTATTCTATCGGCTAGTTCAACTTTTGAATCATTTGATCACTGCTTTTTACATCCAATGGCCCTATATACCCCCCAAACCTTTGCATAGAAGCCTCTCTACAGAAGAGACATCCGATAGATTGCAGACAGAGACTTTTGATATCGTCTCTGCTGACTGAGCAAAACCCGGCGATCGAACCGCCCCCGATCGCCCCATCTTTTCTAACGTTTAATCAGAACAATCCTGATCAGTTTCAACTTTGTAGAAGTCAAATTAATAACTCAATGCTGGCTCGAAAAATGCAGGCGGATAGATTCAGTTTGGCTAACTTTTTTCAAGTCGCTTAACCCGTCAATTTTGTCAGGCTTTAAGGTCGAGTTTGAGCTAACCAAGTTACTTAGGCTAATTAAGATATCATCTTTCGTCACATTCACCAATAAGTTTTTAGCAGACGCTCAAAAAGCTTTAAACCCTAGCTCCAAAGCCAGCTTTATGGCAATGGACAACTCGCAGACTCGCAGCGATCGAGCGTTAGTTACTGATACAACCGTGTCGGTTACTACTCGCTAATCCGCATTTCTGCGTCGAGCTACTCACTTCTTTGGCGTTGGATCAGCGATCGATTCCTTAAAAGGCAATCAGTCTTGCCCAAACTGAGAAATACTGAGTTAAACTCTTACCCAGAGAGGGGTTGGGGGGTGAGACCCCCTACTGAGGCGCTAAACTGAGCTTTGCAGATCCCCAAATAAAATTCGTCCGGGTCGAATCATAGTAGCTCCCGCTTTGATTGCCAAGGGGTAATCTTCGGACATCCCCATTGAGAGTTGATCTAAGTAGAATCTCCGTGCATTTTGTTGTTGAATCTTAACCGCAAGTTCACGAGTTCGCACAAAAAGATCAAAAATTTCTGAAGCGCTCAACCCTAAAGGCGCGATCGTCATCAATCCGCGAATTTGCAAATGCTCACACTCACTCAGGTGCGGCAGGTCAGCCCATAGCTCTGATTCTGTCCAGCCAAACTTATTGGGGTCGGGAAGCAGCTTAACTTGCAGACAAATCTGAGGCAGTTGGGGGCGATCGGCAGCCAGTTGATTGAGCCTCTGGGCCAGTTTGAGACTATCGACAGAATGAATCCACTGAAACTGCTCTAGAGCTTTTTTGGCTTTGTTGGCTTGCAGATGTCCAATCAGGTGCCAAGTGATATCGGGCAAATCGGTGAGTTGCGCCTGCTTAATCTCAGCGTCTTGAACGCGATTTTCGCCAAAGTCACGCACACCTGCCGCATAGGCCGCCCGCATCGACTCAACCGAAACGTTTTTGGTGACAGCAACGACTCGGACGCTCTCAGGAATGGTTTGGCAAAATCGGACTATGCGATCGCTAACCCGATCAAAATCAGCATCCATTATTGAAACGTGCGTTTGTGAATCACTTGAAGCTGATCATAGTCTTTGAATAAGCCAGTTCGGCGCAGCATTCGCAGACGATTTTCGACCATCACTTTGGCCTCAGTGCGATTGATAGAATCAAACTCAATGCCAGCGGGGTCGTTGGACACGATAAAAAAGAGGCGCTGGGCGTAGAGCGTGCTGAATAACTCGCGCTTGTCTTCTACCAAACAGACTCTGAACAGCAAGCCAAAGGTCGGGTGATTTAAATAGGTCTCAGTGCTCATTCAGAATTGACTCGGCAGAGTGGCTAGAAGGGACAGGTTTGATTAGTCAATTTAAGGGTGAATGACAAACTGTAATAACTATAGTCAACTTTGTAAGCAGGAATAATGAGATCACTCGGTCTAACCGCTTTTAGTGGGCGATCGCTGTCGTGATTTTCCTAGAGACGTAACAGATTATAAAGGTGCGCGGTTGAGAATCATGAATTCGTTCACATCTGTTATCGACAGACCGTAAAAAAAGCAAGAGTGCGAAACCTGGAATCTCAGCCCCAGATTTCGCACTCTTGAAAGTCAGTCAGCGGCGATCGCTGATCTCAACCCTAGGGCTTGCCCCGATAATCATTAAACGATTGATAGGCCGTTTCGGGGTGATAGAGATGACACTCGTCAGTGATCTGGCGAATTAGCTGCCAAGAAAAGCGATGCTCTTGCAGAGAAGTGCCCCACGTCTTTTGCAAACTGCGGTGAGCCAGCCGCAGATTATAGGACGGAATCGCCGTTGAGAGATGATGAGGAATGTGAACGTTAATGTGATGGCAAAGAAACTCAACCCACGCCGGATATTCACAGTGAACGGTGCCAAATAGCTGGGCCTGAGCCTCGTTCCAGTCTTCTGGCTCAGAGAAATGAATGGCGGGCAGGGTGTGGTGCACCAATGTAAAGGTGCTCATCCAAAAGTGATAGACCAGCCAGGGCAGCAGCCAAAATTTGACAAAGCCCCACACTCCGGTCGTCGCGATCAAAGTCGGAAACACGATCGCGGCAAACACGACCACTACAGCGATCGAGACTTTTACTTTGTCACGATCTTTTGGCTCATATTGCGACAGATCAAAGTGAATGATTCCCCAGTGCAAGATCGACGCTAGCCACCACAAGCGACCGCGCATATATTCATAGCCGACTCGCCGAACGGGGCCAAACTCGTCATAGACTTCTGGGCGAAACGGCTGCCAGGCATTGTCCACATCCATCTTATTAGTGTGTTTGTGGTGCTTGTTGTGCAAAATGCGCCAGCAGTGAAAGGGGTAGATCAACGGGGCCATAAAAATATGTCCCACCAGATCGTTGACCCATTTGCGTTGGGCAAACGATCGGTGCCCGCAGTCGTGAGAGATCACAAAAAATCCCGTTAGGGCGGTGCCCGTAAACACCCAGGCAAAAGGGAGTAAGAACCAGGGCGATGCCTGAATCGCCCAATAGCCGAGACCCACCATCAAAACATTGACCAGCACCATCGTCCAGGCTTTTCGCTGATTGCGCTGAAAGCTTTCGCGGGGCAGGGTTTTGAGAATATCCTTAAGACGGAGCTTTGAACCAGTGAGATCGAGAGCCGGGTTCTGAGGCTGGACGGTCGATGCTGTCATGAATTGATTTTTTCCTCCGAGTAGTGTTCGGAACGCACACAAAAACCTGCCTAGCAGTGAGCAGGTCTTTTGCTGATGAGTTAACCGCTGTACTGCAACTCAATAGTGGACAGATTTTTGGACAAATCTATCTTGAGTTAGATGCGTTGCAGTGCTATTTGTAACAAAACCTTAATCGTTATATCACGATTTGATAACGCTCAAGCGAAAATCTCTGAAGTTAAAGAGATTGACCGACAAAATTTGCCGGGGCGATCGCTCAACGCTTGGCCCACGGAATCAACGGATCTTTGGCTAGGTGACTAGCGACCGCAAACGCCCCATAGCGGTTGAGATGGCTAGGGTCAGAAAAGAAGTCAGGCTCGGCTTTCCATTCTTCGGTCAAATTGCGGTAGGTAAACCCTAACTCAGCAGAAGTGCGGAGCATATATTGCTGGAAGGTTTGCTCATGCTGTCGGCGCACTGAGTCGAGATAGTCAGCCGTCAAGGGCAGATTGACAAACACTAGAGGAATTTTTTGCGCTTGCGTGAAAGTGGCTAAAGAGGCGATCGCCGCAGACTGACCGCCCTCTAGCCGAAAATCAGCATAGTCGCCATCGCTGTTGCCCGCCACTTTGGAATATTTCTGATAATAAGTTGCTGGGTTAAATCGATTTGAAATCGGCAAAAAGCCAGCGACATCGATCAGCCCCTGGCCGTCTTGCACGATCGTCAGGTCAGTGTCTTGATCACCGTTAGACCGAGGTTTAAATCCAGAGGCGACCTCACGCTGAAACAGGGTTTTAAGCGATTCTCGCTGCGCGTAGGTGCTAGAAAGATTGGCTAACGTCTGGTTTAGCCAAGTGTTGACGGTTTGATAGCTGTCAGCCACCACCGAGTTAGTAGACGAAATCGTGCCTAACGAAGTCGTGATTGATGACTCAGGCGCAGGAGGAGTTGGGGGAGGGGCGATCGCCGGAGACCCATCAACTGGAATCGCTTTAAAGCCCTGGGAGACCGCGATCGCGTTATAGGTGACATCGACTCGCCCACTGTTGATCGCCCGTGAGCCATCGGCCCAGATGATCAGCTTGGGCAGCTTTTCGGCAGGCAGCAGGCGACGCACAATTAAATCGACGACTTGGGCCGTAGCCCCATTCACCCCAAAGTTAAAGATCTTCAAACCGGGATACCCTTGGGTAGCCAACGCTTGCTGCAACGCAGTTGGATCGATGCCTCGCATGGCTCTAGAACTGCCCACCACCAAGACATCAGGTGCTCCTGACTTCTCAATATATTGACGATAGAGCACCAGCTTTTCGTCAAGCTGTCGAGCGTTAAGAGTGGGGTAGGGCGATCGCGCCGCATCAACCACGGCTTTTTGCTGAAGTTGCGCCGCAACTAAGGCTTTAGCAGGAGAGGGTGCGGCGATCGCCCCCGGTGCCGGACTTGGATCATCCGTTGAAAGCACCGTTTGCCCCGACTGAGTAAAGCCAGAGCCATTAAACGCATCGCCGCGACCAATGCCCGGTTTTTGCAGCGATATCTGAGGCAGCGGGATCTCGTCTGAGACTACTGGAGACGGAGAGACCGTGGCGATCGCCATCGGCTTTAGCTCCATTTTTGGCTTGAGCAGTTGTCCCAAGATCCAATCAGACTGCACGGTGAGCAGCAGACCGAGGGTAGCCCACACTAAAGCCAGTTTGGTGGTTTGAGATTTTGGCGTTGAGTCGGGCGATCGGGAATTCTGTGTCGCCACTACAACAAATAGCTGCGATCGGGTCAAAACGCCCTGCATTCTGTCTCGGAGCCGATCGAGGGCAACTCGCAGATCATCAGCCGTCAGGTCAGGTCGCCGCGCTAACTCGCCCGATGCAGTCAGCAGATCGCCCACATATTCATCTGAGGCAGCAAATTCTGGAGTTGCGGCAGGCACTAGGCGATCGCGCAACCCAAAATCAGAGCCATAGCTCCAGGCAGGGCGAGCTTGTCCGGCTCTGCGCCCATAGATTCTCACTCCGGCAACCCCCGGAATATCGAGCGGCTTGAGGAACTGAGCGATCGCCGATCCGACCCGGTTTTGAGGTGGGCAGAGGGGCGCATCGGCCATGATGTGCAAGAGATCTTCTTTTTGCCGCACCTGAATGCGAATGCCGCCCGTCGCCAGTTGGCGATCGAGATCGGGGTTAAGTAGCCGACTCAGCAAAAACGCGATCGCGGGAATGTCTCCTTTTTCGGCTAGCCAGTGGGTCGAGTCTGACAGCGCCGGGTGAACTGAGGCAGGCAGCTTTAGCCACTCAACCCAGGCAGGGCCGTCAAGCTGAGAATCAGAAGGTTTAGAGGAGTCAGACGACGGTTCGACCCCATAGACCGCAGCCGACAAAATTCCTTGAGGCGCGATCGCATCCAACAAAGGCTTGATAGCTGCCATGACTCGGCCCCGATCAGGCAATTTTTCTCCCCCACAAGAAAGATGCAGCGTTGTGTCTTTGAAAGTGGCAGACGCACGAATTTGCTGATCGCGCAGCGTGCGATCGAGCAACCGAGCGATCGCGGCAGGGTCGCCCCAGCGGGCCCAAGCTTTGAGCATCTCATCAGGAGGAGTCAGATCGACTCGCAGCGTCCAGTCAGGCTGTAGCTCTCCGTGAACTTGGCTCAACACGATCGCCGACTCAAAGCCAGTTAGCGCCAAATCTCGAAGTTTTTGCGCGATCGATTCCGCCATCAGAGACGCATCAGGGCTATAGGCTGACTCACACACCACCCACAGCCGCAGCGCGTCAGCCTCGCCCTCTTTTGACGGAATAGGCTTGACGCTGGCGCGCACCGCCACCCCTAAACTGCTAAACGACTCACTTAAATATCGAGCGATCGCCTCCGGTCGCCCCTGCTGAGCGAGTTGAATCGTCGCGATCGCTAGCGAAGAAACCGCCGCGTCATCGGACAGAGTCCCCCCCTTTTTCGTCGAGGTGCCTGTTTGCAGCGTTTTCTAGGTAGCGATCAATCTGATGGAGATCAATCACCTCTGCCCAGTCAGGGCGAGGCCGACCTAGGGCCCGACCATAGAGAAAGACTTGATAAACTTGAGGCTGACCACTGGCAATAAAGCGATCTAACCTTGTCTTGGCTAACGCCCGCACGACTCGCAGCAACAGCAGCGATCGCGGCGGACAGATCTGCCCCTCACACAAAATATAGAGATTATTGCCCCGAAACCGCACCTGCACCCGCACCTGCGGCAAATCAATGACCTGCTTAAGCCACTGCACCAAACTCGGTCTGTCTTTAACGGGTTTTATAGAAGACGGTGCGCGCTCAGGTACGTTCAACATCAGCAGCAGAATTCCTTGGGGTGGGTCAGACGACGGGTTTTCTCTATCAGTAGTGCTCCGGCTCTACTTTTTCACAAGACCTTTCGTTTTGATCGAACTTTTCTTTGATATGGTAAGCACAAGTTAACGAATCGACTTAAAAGTGAGTGAGTCTTCTAGGTTCTCAATCAATAAACTTGCTAGGCTAATCAATATAGTGCATGAGCAGCCGCAGAGCACCGCGATCGCCAAAGGCCGTGACTTACAAAAGAGCACTTTCCTCTTTTGTGAAGATGCAGTTCCGCCCATGACTTCAAAATACGGCAGCTTGCGCCGTTTTCAGGCTGAAATCCTAGAGATTTTAGTCTAAAAACAAAGAAACATGACCATCAACTCAAAGATTGAATGAAATCTGGCCGTTTAGACCCATCGGCTCAGACGCTTGAACGTTCACCTGTCTATTCAAGTTATTTAAGCAGCCGCTATGGAATTCGACCCGCTTTTCAGGTTCAGCATCGAGTCTAAAGTTTTAGTTGGGCTAACAACCTTGCCAGTGCTAGCGGGCATGGTTGGCGTTCGAGCCTTGTCCGAAGGGCTGCGCGAACTGGGATCGCTGAGTGAAGAGATTTTTCGGGGCGATCGGCTGCCGATTTTAGACTTCTCAACCTTGCCAACGGCTAATCCTCTCTCTGATACAAATGATACGGATTGAAGGGTTAGCGACGATTAGGATTAACTATTTGACTTGCCCGTGAAATTGTCGAGTATCTCTGCTGGAACCGCTTTATGAGTTCGACCCGCCCCTCTCCCGAAGAATCTTCCAGAACCGCCACAGAAGCTAGCGCAGTGTCAGCTATGTCATCAGATGATATTGGGGTTTTCACCTCCGACCTCTTTCTTCGCCATCGTCTCAAAATCGTAGAAGACCTATGGGAAGCGGTTTTGCGACAGGAATGCGGTCAAGAACTGGTCGATCTGCTCAATCAACTGCGCGAAATGTGTTCGCCCGAAGGTCAAGCCACGACCTTTGCTGAGTCAGACGTGCTGCAAGTGGTCGAAAAGCTCGATCTTAATGAGGCTATTCGGGCGGCTCGTGCCTTTGCTCTCTATTTTCAACTGATCAACATTGTTGAGCAGCACTATGAGCAGCGAGATCAGCAGCAGCAATATCGGGCGGCTCGTGAAGCAGCGCCTTCGGCAACCAGCAAGCATGATTATGGTCAATCGCCTGAGACACCTTCTAGCTTAGAAGCCGATCTGCTCGAAAAAAGTATGCAAGAGAGCAACCTGCGGCGAGAAGTCGGCACGTTTCACTGGCTCTTTCCTAAGCTCAAGCGGCTAAATGTGCCGCCTCAACAGATTCAGCGGCTGATTGATCAGCTAGATGTGTGGCTCGTGTTTACGGCCCACCCGACAGAGATTGTGAGGCACACCATTCGCGATAAGCAGCGCCGCATTGCCAAAGTTTTGCGAGAACTCGATCGCGTCGAAGACAGCCTTAAATCGATGGGTCTATCTTCCTCATGGGAAGCCGAGTCACTGCGGGATCAACTCACTGAAGAAATTCGCCTCTGGTGGCGCACTGATGAATTGCACCAGTTCAAACCCACCGTGCTTGATGAAGTAGACTACACTCTGCACTACTTTCAAGAGGTGCTGTTTGACGCGATTCCCCACCTTTATCAGCGCCTCAAGCAGGGATTGCACTCGTCCTTTCCCGGAATGCAGTTGCCTCGCTATAACTTTTGTCAGTTTGGCTCATGGGTGGGTTCCGATCGCGATGGCAACCCCTCGGTCACGCCTCACGTCACCTGGCAAACGGCGTGCTATCAGCGGCGCATGGTGTTAGAAAAATATATTCAGTCGCTCGATCGCTTGATTGACCTGCTGAGTTTATCTCTGCACTGGAGCGACGTGCTGCCCGACCTGCTGGAATCCTTAGAGCAAGACCAGCAGCGGATGCCCGATGTCTATGATCAACTCTCTGTGCGCTATCGCCAAGAGCCTTATCGACTCAAGCTGTCCTACATTCAAAAGCGGCTGAGAAACACGCTGGCCCGCAACGAGCAGATGTATCACACCGATGCGCTGCCCCAAGAAATTCCCGATTATGACGAGGCGATCGTCTATCGCTCTGGCAAAAACTTTTTGATCGAACTGCGTCTGATTCAGCGCAACTTGGCTGAAACTGGGCTGAACTGCCGCGATTTAGATCACCTAATCTGTCAGGTCGAGATTTTTGGCTTTAATCTGGCCCACCTCGACATCCGGCAAGAAAGCACGCGCCACGCTGACGCTCTCAACGAGATCGCCGACTATCTTCAAGTGTTGCCTAAGCCCTATAACGAGATGTCAGAGTCTGAAAAGACTATCTGGCTGGCCACTGAGCTTCAGACTCGCAGACCCCTGATCCCTGCTGAGTTGCCCTTCTCAGAAAAGGTTCAGGAAACGATCGCGACCTTCCGCATGATGCGAAAGCTTCAGCAAGAATTTGGACTCGACATCTGCCGCACTTACATCATCAGCATGAGCCATGATGTCAGCGATATGCTCGAAGTCTTGCTGCTGGCCAAAGAAGCCGGACTCTACGATCCCGCGACGGGGATCAGCACGGTGCAGGTGGTGCCCCTATTTGAGACGGTCGAAGATCTGCTCAAAGCGCCCTCTGTTATGACGGAGATCTTTCAACTACCCTTTTATCGAGCGATGCTCTCAGGCGGCTTTGCAAAGCCTGAAGGGGGAGCGATCGCCGACCCCAAAGACTCTTCCTCTAGGCTTTTGCACAGCGTCTCGCTGCAAGAAGTCATGTTGGGCTACTCTGACAGCAACAAAGATTCTGGGTTTCTCAGCAGCAACTGGGAGATTCACAAAGCCCAGCAAGCGCTGCAAAGCATTGCTGACCAGCACGGGGTTGCCCTGCGAATCTTCCACGGGCGTGGCGGCTCAGTCGGGCGCGGTGGCGGCCCTGCTTATGAGGCGATCTTGGCGCAGCCCGGTCGCAGCGTTAATGGGCGCATTAAAATCACCGAGCAGGGCGAAGTGCTGGCCTCAAAATATTCGCTCCCAGAGTTGGCGCTGTTTAACCTAGAGACGGTGACCACTGCCGTGATTCAGGGCAGTCTGCTGCGAACGGGGTTTGACGACATTCAGCCTTGGCACGAGATCATGGAGGAGTTAGCGGCCAAATCGCGGACTCACTACCGGGATCTGATTTATGAGCAGCCAGATTTTATTGATTTCTTTCATCAAGTCACCCCGATCGAGGAAATTAGTCAACTGCAAATCAGTTCGCGCCCGGCTCGTCGCGGCGGCAAAAAAGATCTGGCCAGCCTGCGGGCGATCCCGTGGGTGTTTAGCTGGACTCAAAGCCGCTTTCTGCTGCCGTCGTGGTATGGAGTCGGCACGGCCTTGCAAAGTTTCTTGGCAGAGCACCCTGAAGAGAATTTGAAGCTACTCCGCTATTTTTATCTGAAATGGCCGTTCTTTAAAATGGCGATCTCAAAGGTTGAGATGACGCTCTCAAAAGTCGATCTGCAAATTGCCGGGCACTATGTGAGTGAGTTGACTCAACCCGAAGACCGCGAACGATTTGCCCCCGTTTATGAGCAAATTCTCAGTGAATATTACCTGACGCGGGAACTGGTGCTGACGATCACTGAGCACAAGCGGTTGCTAGACGGTGACCCAGAATTACAGCGATCGGTGCAGCTTCGCAATGGCACGATCGTGCCCCTAGGGTTTCTGCAAGTCTCGTTGCTCAAACGGCTCCGTCAGCACAAAACCTTTGCGGCGGCTGGGGTGGTGCGATCGCGCTACAGCAAGGGCGAACTGCTGCGGGGGGCACTGTTGACGATTAATGGCATCGCGGCGGGGATGAGAAACACGGGTTGATTGGGTAGAAACACTCATACCAGAGGTCACTCCTTGCGGTTTTTGAGGAGTGACTGGCTACCGATGAGGAAAATCTGATTGGCGGTGTGACCTAAGTCTGTTTGGGGTTGGGTCGGGTTGGGGAGTGTGGCGAGGTAGATCGAGGTTGCGCCAGCTACGGCGGTGAGGGTAGATGCGATCGCGGATCGAAGATTGAAAGGCTTCATGGTTGGGTGCTGGGTTGACTACTCCTTGAGTCTGTCAAAAGCCTTATGGGGTCTGATGTTCAGCGATGTTCAGCCAGCGTTCACGATCGTTCAGGGATGTCCACGATTGTTCGTGTATGTAGAATGGTGGATATGCTGACACCATTACGTAGCGGGATGAATGGAGCGATCGCCTCATTCAACATAGCATTTGAGACTTTTCAAACATCCTCTTACAGCCAGATCACAATCTTTCCTAGAATTTGGGGAATGCTTCGGGTTACCAAGTTATTTTTGCTCATGAATAAAAATTCGACATTAAGTTCGTTACGTTCATTAGGTTGGGTAGTAGTCTGTTTTGGGCTTCTCACACTCCCTATCACACTTCCAATAGTAATTTATCAAATCGGCTATCAAATTTACTTCCACGATGTCACTGGGCGATATGATTTATCAGTGCTAAAGATGCCAAGCTTTGGAGCATCAAAGTCAGTAAAAATGTGTGCTGAAAGCTTAAAACAAGCCTCTTACGCTAAGGACGTTCATCTTGAAGGAAATGATTTGGTTAAGTTCGAAGTTGACTATATGTTCACCTTGAACAACCGACCCTCTGAATTAGGTCAGGTTGAGTGGGGAAAGGAAGGCATAGCTACTTGGAGTTGGGCTAGTAAGTACGTTGACAATGATGTAAGGGGTCGTTGTCAGGGACCAGTCACAGTTGACTATTCTTACTCTTTTGTAAAAAACCGTTTTCATGGAAGTACGGTGATAGCAAAACCCTAACCATTGGAACCCTAGAGACATTTTAGGTAGAGCAAGAAATGGAATGGAGCATCGAGCAAATTCGTTAGAAGATTCGCGATCGCGACTACTACCTTTCATCGAACACTGAAGACGAAATGGTAGGCGATGTTATCATCACCGTCTATGCACTTGCGGAGAACACATGATTTGTGAATTTTGCGACGGGCAAACCATCACCAAAAAGGTGAGGCGGCAACATTGGCTAAAGGGAAAACTCTACATTATTGAGAACGTTGATGCTGAAGTTTGTCCAGAATGCGGTGAGCGATACTTTCACGCCACAGTTTTAGATCAAATCGATCGCTTACTGACTACCGAACATCCCGTTAAGCAGCGGCTTGATGTTGAAGTTGTGAGCCTGTAGAGCAGTTGGAGAGACTGTTTGAGAAACCCGGAGCAGTCAGCGATCGTACCCGCCAAGAAATTGGAGACAATCTGCTGTTACCCATTGCTGAACTTAAGCGCCGATCGCCAGACTAGTATTCATAACTGACGGCTCCATAGTATCTTGCGACAACTTAGGTTGGGCAATGCGAAAAGTCGGCAAGTATCGGGCAACCTAACAAATCATTAGAGGGTTGAACAGGGTCTTCTCGATTTGTTTGAGATTAGCCGATCGTCGCTCAAGTACATCGTCAGACTATCTCAGGCTACCTGTGGAAACGCGCTTGAGAAATTTTCAGTAAAGTTGCAGGAAAATTACTTTCAGTTCTCAGCGATCAAGAAAGGTTTAAGGTTGTAAGTAGGGATAATTCTTCAGCACTATTCTAGAAAGCTGGAAGTTAAAGTGATGAACACCCATCTAAAGCAGGAGAAATTCCCATGCCGCAACTCGAAGAACAAGTCCTAGAACATCTTCGCGCCCTTCCCAGCAGCCAACAACAAGAAGTCCTCAACTTCATTCTATTCCTGAGTCAACAGCGGCAAAACGCCATCACCCCAGCCACCCCAGCCACTCCATCGCGTTCCTTCGCTGCTGCCGCCCAGCATTATATAGGCTCTTTGGAAGGCGGTCCATCCGACTTGTCTACAAACCCGCAATATATGGAAGGCTTTGGAGAATAATGAGCCATCCAGTTCTACTAGACACAGGACCGCTAGTTGCTTCCTTGAAAGCTCAGGATCAGTTTCATGCTTGGGCAGTTGCAGAACTCGATCGCGTCTCCTCTCCAGTCTCATTTCCTGCGAACCCGTCATCACAGAAGCCTGTTTCCTCCTACGAAACACCCCTTCTGGAGAAGCCACGATCCTCTCTCTTATCGCCGACGGACTCATTCAAATTCCGTTTCGGATCGAAGATGAAGCGATCGCTCTGCAAACCCTGCTGACCCGATACTGCTCTGTTCCTATGTCGCTTGCCGATGCCTGCCTCGTTCGTCTGGCTGAACTCTATCCCGATAGCCCCATTCTCACCCTTGACAGCGACTTCTACATTTACCGCAAACACAAAAACCAAGCTATTTTCGTTATTGCTCCAAATACCCCGTAAATCGACAGTTTGACAAGCTCAATGGACTTCGTTTAATCGTCAGATAACAAACGATCCGCCGCGTCTTGGGACTCTCGTCGTTCTTGTAGGCGGGCTTGCCATTCTCGAATCGCGATCGCAGTCCGTTTCAACGGAGACACAAATTCTCGTGATTGACTCGGCGCGATCGGGGATGCTAGCGGCTGATGGCTCAGGCAGGGCAGCAAACCTTCTAAATAGGGTTCTAGCTCTAGCGCCCGCAGCACCGCTTCGGCAGACTGGAAGCGATCGCAAGCAGACACCCGCAGCATTTTGTCTAAAACTCGCCCAAAATAATCGCCAACCTGCACCAAGTCGCGCCACTCAATCTCGCCCGTCGTGGGTTTATAGTCAAACTCGATCGGGGCTTTTCCGGTCAATAAAAAGAGGCAGGTGACTCCCACCGCATAAATATCACTGGCATAAATCGGGCGCAGAGAAAGCTGCTCTGGTGGGGCAAACCCGATCGTGCCGACAAACTGAGTTGAGGGGCGAATGCTAGAGTGCTCGATCGCAGCAATTCGCTCTTTGACGGCTCCAAAATCGATCAGCACCAGTCGCCCGTCATCTTTGCAGCGTAAGAGATTGGGCGGTTTGATATCGCGATGGATGACTCGATTTTTGTGCACATAGCGCAACAGTGGCAAAAATTCTCGCAAAAACGCTTTGACCTTCTCTTCCGAAAAGACCCCAGACTGCCGCACCTCTTTGTTTAGAGTGTGGCTATGCACATATTCCTGCACTAAATAAAACTCGCCGCTCGTCTCAAAATAGTTGAGCAGTTGAGGAATTTGAGAATGACTGCCGAGCCGAGCCAAGGCTTTGGCTTCTTGCTCAAATCGCTCACGGGCTTTTTGCAGCGCCGCCGCATCTTGCACTTTGGGACACAGTTGTTTGATCACACAGAGCGGGCTGCTGGGCAAGCCGCGATCGCGGGCCAAGAACGTCACCCCAAAGCCCCCACGACCCAGCAGTTTCCGAATCTCGTAGCGCTCTCCAAATAGCTGTTTAGATCCGCAAATTTGCCCCAAATAAGTCTGATCGAGAATGTCAGAGCGAAAGTTAGCGAGATCCGTGGGTGAACAATCCATTGCGGTCAATCAGGCACGAAGAACTCCAGATTGCTCCAGTCTATGAACTATTCCGACCCGATGGGGAAATCTTTAAAGTTCGGGTTTGTCTCTTCCTGCCGCTACGTCTGCCAAAAATCTGTCACGTCAACCTCGACCTCAGCCAGCATCTGTCGCAGCAGCGGCATACTCAACCCGATCACGTTGGTGTGACAGCCTTCTATCCGGTCGATCAACAGACTGCCTCGCCCTTCTAAGGCAAAACAGCCTGCACAAAAAAGCGGTTCGCCCGTGGCAACATAAGCCTCGATCTGACGATCGCTGACCTCCGCAAAAAAGACTCGCGTCATCTGAGCACGCACGATCGCTGCCGAGGGCAGCAGCATTCCCTGCTCTGAATAGGGAACCAGCAATGCGTGCCCGGTGTAGAGGTCGCCCACTTGACCGCGCATCTGCTGCCAACGAGCGATCGCGTCGGCCCATCCGCAGGCTTGCCGTAAATTTCGCCATTGAGCGATAGAACCGAATCGCACCCCAAGATCACCCCTGGCGTGCGCGAAAACAATCGACCGTAGCCGACAAGTTGCAGATCGCCCCGGTTTTCCCAGAGCGATCGCATCGTTGCCAGGGCTTTTTGCTCGGCCAAGACCTTTACCAACTCTGCCGGGTCGGTGAGTTTGACTTGAGATTCATCAAAATCGCTGGGATGCACGATCGGGTCAATGCCCGCCTGCTCAAGGAGTCGTTTTCGAGCCGGAGACGCAGAAGCCAAAACAAAAGGAATCATAGAGTCAATCGGGTTTAGCCGTCGATCGAGAAGGATTTCACGGCCGTTGTCAGCAGATCTTTCATCTTGTCCCATCGGGCTTCTGAGGTGGAGGCATTAATCGTATAGAGTTTGCCCCGATAGACGATCGCGCTGGCAAGGTTGTGGCGCTCTTGGTCGCCGGGCAGCTTGACCAGATATTCCAGCAAATAATAGGTTTGATCGCCCAGTTCTCGCGCTTCGGCATTCACTAGCTCGGCGGTGCGACCTGAGTCAGGAGGCGCGATCGCGCTTTTGCCCAACCTATAGCCCACCTCGCTCGGCGTTCCTAGATCGCTGAGGGTTTTTTGCCCCTGAGTGGGATTGATCACCACACTAACGTTTTCAGTCGGCTTGATAATGTCATGAAACACCACATCAGGCCCGTTAGCCACCTTCACCTCTGTCCAGCCGTTAGGGTAGAGAAATCGATAGCCATCAGTGCTATCGGCATAGCTTTTTAAGCCCCCGACCCCCGACACGCAGCCCTGCAAACTCAGACTAAAAACCACCAGCACCAGCGCAACAAATCGTTTGAGCATTTCTCTAAAATTCCTAAATTCGGCTGAGAGCAGGGCAAAATCTCTAACTTCCCTGATGAACTCAATGGCCCATTGTCCCATTTCTTTGGATCAGTGAATGCCAGATAGCGGTCAGACCCTTAAAATTTCAGGGTGGTGATTGAAAAAATCTTAGACTTTAAGACCGGGCTGATTGGCTGAAAGTCGGATAGACTGAAATGTTGCTAGCAGTTCTCAGCGAGGGTGGGGAAATTACGCCCTAACCGCCCTGATAGAGGGTCTGCTGACTGAGGCACTCTAAGACAGAGCGAAAGAATCGTTCTAAGATCTGGTGATTTCTATTGCTACATTGGCAACAGAGCCAACGATGAAGTCTAGGAAGATGCCCACACGATTGATCAGATCATCGTTAACTGACCACCCCCCGCAATTGGAATGAGTGTTTCTGTGAGCGTAATGCAGTTAAATAGCCTACCCGCCCCGACCGTCCCCCTGATTTTAGATAGTTTGCCTGACCCTCCGGTGCCAGAGGGCGTTTGCCCCCGACGGACGCGCTTGCAGATTGACTTGCTGCTGTTGGCGATCGAGGCCCTTGACCTAGGCGGCTCAGAAGCGATCTTATCAACCGCTAACGATCTCGACCTGCGGGGAATTATTAAAAACCGGGTGGTTCTCTGGCGCTTACGCAGCACCAATCCCTTTAGACGCTATAGCCAGCGTCGCCCGTTGACGCTTTTAGAAGCAAAAGCCCTAGTAGTGATCACCTGCTATTTAGCGCGGCGCTTGACGGTGCTGGTCAGGCAGTTACTGCTGGCCTATCAGCAACTCAACGAAAAGCAGCTATCGACCGAGCATCACTTTCGATTGTCAGAATATTTAGAGCGATTTCGCGCCCATTTTCGCAGCCGCATGAATGCGCGCCGGGCCGGGGTGATGGCCTACAGTTCTGACGAAAAGCTGAACGAACTGGCACTTGATCTGCTGGCTCAGTTGCTCTTTTGCACCGGAACATCAGGAATGCAGCGATTGTGGATCAGTTTGTTTGATGGAGAAGTAGGATGACCATCCAACGTCAATATAGTTTGCCTAACTGCACCCTGGTTTTAGAGGGGTTAGCCGACACGATCGCGACTTCTCAGGCTGAGACGCGCCCCGTTATGGCCCTGCTGATTAATGCTGAGTGCTATTTAGCGGGGCAAGAAAAGCCCCTAGCGGGCGGGCGAGAGTTTTTTGAGAGTCTAGTGACTGCCGTTAGTTTATATGCTCAAGAGTTTTTGAGTGGCATTCACCTACCGCACCACACCTATAGCGATAAGCCATCGTTTGTGAAGTTAGAACGGCTCGATCGCATCTATCACCGCCTCACGGTTGAGCCGAGCGCTGACCATACCACAACCACCGCTCAGAAAGTCGATTTGAGCACCGTGCAGCTTTTTGATCTAGTGGAAGCGATCGACCAATTTGTGGCCGATACGCAGACGCTGCCGTTTTGGTCACTCAATCTAGCCCCTGTGCCCAAGCGCTATGCCTTTGCGCGAGAGCCATTAGCAAAGCAGGCCGTTCCGGCGGCGATCGGGGCTTCGGGGGTGGTGCTGGCGGCGATCGCGTTCTTGATGCTGCCGATGCCCAAGGTCAATAAACCCGCGTGTCTCACGGCTGGCGAATGCCCCACCTCGTCTGCGTCTCCCCAGCCGACCGCAAGCCCGTCTCTGAGTCCTTCAGCGTCACCGAGTGGGCAGGCATCGGCTTCACCGAGTCCGAGCCAGTTGGCTGAACCTGATTTGGCCCAACTTGAAAACACCCTCAACACGACCCCTGCGATCACCGATCCTCAAGAACTGGCTCGACTCCGGCAACGGCTTTATGACCAGGTGAATGACAAGTGGAAGCCGCAAACCAACCCGGCTCAAGATTTGGTTTATCGGGTTGGAGTGGGCAAAGATGGGGCGATCGTGGGCTATAAGCCCGAAAGTCCGGGGGCGCTTGAAAACGTCAAGCAAACGCCCTTGCTGAATCTGCTCTACATTCCTGCGGTTGGCAGCACGCCGTCTCAAGACCCGATCGGGCAATTCAAAGTCGCTTTCACATCCCAAGGCAAGCTCGAAGTCAGCCCGTGGGATGCGTCTCCGTCTCCCAGTCCATCAGCGTTAGTATCTCCCAGTCCTACTGCGTCTCCCAGTCCCACCGCATCGGCAACACCTAGCCCCAGTGCTTCGCTGAGTGGGTCGTCTCCTGCTTCCTCAGAGATCACTGCGCCACCGCAGCTAGAGGCGCTGCAACCAAAGCTCTATGATCTGATTGACCAAAACTGGAAGGGCAGCCCTCCGTTTACTAAAGAGTTGATCTATCGAGTCAAAGTCAAGGCAGATGGCACGATCGCTGATTATGAGTCTAAAAACTCAGCGGCTCTTGACTATTCTCAATCGACCCCGCTGCCTCAATTAATCAAGCCCATCGACCCTAATGCACCGACCTCAGAGCCTTTGGCTTCGTTTAGGGTAGTCTTTAAGCCGAGTGGCGTTTTGCAGGTCAATCCCTGGTTTGGACGACGATAGATGGGGTAGGTCTGCCATATCATCCAAAAACCTGTGTCCTTCTAAACCAAATTTTTCATGGAGCAACCATCGCTGCCTACTGAGTTGATTTTGAGTCATTCTGGTCAATCTCTCGGAACTGTTTATTTAGAGTGGGCACCTCAACCTGGCGTGTATTTAGATTGGGCGGGGCAGACCTATGCAGTTTTAGAGCGTCGTCACCGCTATCAGCTAAGGGCGGGGCGCTATTGCCTACACAAAATTGCGCTCTCTGTGCAAACGGCTCAACGCCCGATCGAGCGATCGCTGATCGAGGGTCGCTGGGTTTTGGGCGATGCCACCTGCGGGTTTAATGCCCGATCGGAGCTACTTCGCTGTGCGGTCAACCCCCAAGGACTCTGTGCGGGCTGTCGATTTTATGAGAAGGATGAGGGAAGCGATCGTCAAACCCCAAAACTTTAGACTACGACCGCGCTCTTCAGATCATGGGTGCCTGTCCGATCGTGAGAAGTCATAATAAAGAAGTACTAGCATGAGGCAGCCGCTTCAAAATAGTCATGCAGATCAAGTTTCGGTTCCATTCAGAGAAAGCGGTTGAAGCTGCGGCGGTGCTATTGAAACTGCACGGCAAGCCGATGAACTATTTAGGCTTGCTGAAGATGCTTTACATCGCCGATCGGGTGGCACTAGAGCGCATGGAGCAGCCGATCACAGGGGATCATTACGTGTCGATGGACTACGGCCCGGTTCTGAGCGGCGTTTATGATCTAATCAAGGGAAAGCCTGCCGAAGAAGCCTTGCCTTTATGGTCGCAGTTTATTGCTTCGCGTCACGCAAATCAGGTTTTCTTGCTAAAAGATCCCGGAGCCGAAGACCTGTGTGAAGAAGAGGAAGAAATTCTTGAGCAAGTCTATCGATCGTTTGGGCATCTTGACCCGCTTGAAGTCGCTAAATGGACTCATGACCTACCAGAGTGGAGCGATCCTCAAGGCTCTGCGGTGCCGATTTCAATCGAAGACATTCTCAAAAATGTAGGCAAAACTGCCGCAGAGATAGAAGATATTCGGCAAGAAGCGATGCGAGAAGCGTTTTTAGACGAGGTTTTGAGTGGCTAGCATCCCCATTAATTTGGGAGATGCTTTTTTGATCGATACCCCTCCTAACGGAGAACATCTCTACATTGCAATTGCCCAGACTTCTAGTAGTAATTATTTGTTTGTTAATGTTACTAGCCGCAGACCTAATTCTGAAACTGCCTGTATTTTAGTACCCGGTTCAGACGTGCCAAGCTTTATAGTTCGTGAGTCGATCGTTGCCTATCAGTTTGCTCGTGAGATGAATGCTAGTCAACTCGCTGGATTGATTACGGTGAACAGTTCGATTCCACAAGGATCTTGTTCACTAGCGATTCTCGCAAAAATTCAGCAAGGCGGACTCAAGTCTAAACGCTTAAAGAATCGCCATAAAGCTGCTCTCAAATCTTTCTTAGGAATGCCTTGAGAAGGCGATCATCTCGCGTTGCCCAATCGGTCGCCGACTTCTAACCGACTGCCGTTAGCAAAATCCCAGCCTGACTGAGAGCGCTTACCCGCGAGTTGGGCTTCTCGCAAAAACAGCAGCCCGTCACCCGTTTGAATTACGGCTCCAAGATTTTTGACGATCGCCACGATTTCCCCCGCCGCCCGATGAGACTCAGCTAATAAAGAAGTCAGCATGGCAAACTCTGACGGCAGTTCTATCGACGGAGCGATCGGGACACTTGCCATAATTTTGAGACCAGTGCCTCGGAAAAGAGTCGTGCAGTTGGGATAAAAACCCCTAATTTGGTTGTGAAGCGCGATCGCACTGCGTGACCAATCCAACTCATAGTTCTCTTTTTTGATCAACGGTGCATAAGTTGCCTGACTGTTGTCCTGTGCGATCGGCTGAACTTGTTGTTTAGCAAGCCTTAAAAGCGTCTCGATCAGCAGATTTGCGCCTAGAGGCGATAATTTTGTCGCCAAATCGTGAGCGTTGTCAAAGAGCGCGATCGCCAGCCCTGCCTTCAGCAGCATCGCGCCCGTATCCATGCCTGCATCCATCAGCATCGTCGTGATGCCCGTCTCAGTCTCGCCATGATAGAGACACCACTGAATCGGGGCCGCCCCGCGATAATCAGGCAAAAGAGACCCGTGAACATTGACACAGCCCAACCTTGGCAGATCAAGAATCGCCTGAGAGAGAATTTGTCCATAAGCAACCACCACAAACCCGTCTGCCTGAGATGCTTTGAGCGCGTCTAGGGTCTCGGCATCTTTTTTGACGCTCTTAGGCTGCCAAACCGGAATCTGATGCGCCACGGCCACTGCTTTTACAGGTGAGGCAGACAATTCATTGCCGCGCCCTCGGCGTTTGTCGGGCTGCGTGACCACGGCCACTACCTCAAAACGGGGATCTGCCAGCAAAGCCTCCAGCGTCGGGACGGCAAAGTGAGGCGTTCCAAAAAAAACAATTTTCATGCGATCGCAGCTTAGAGTCTGTCCCTATTTTTAGTACAGGTATTGTAGCCAAAATCTGTCTTGCGGCGTTTCTAGAAACTAACGCCAGAGCTTAACGTCGCCCGAACCGCTTATTTAAGCATCAGCTATGATGTGAAATGTCATTAGTGATAGGGGAGCCTTTTCTCTGTCAGAGAAGCACATCTCGGAAGGACTCGTAATGCTGACCCGGCTGAAAGTTTCTGGCTTCAAGAATCTTGTCAATGTAGATGTTCGATTTGGGGCATTTACCTGCATTGCCGGAGCTAATGGTGTCGGCAAATCCAACCTTTTCGATGCTATTAGATTCTTAAGTGCACTAGCAGATTTACCTTTGATTGAAGCTGCTTTGTCCGTTCGGGATGAAGAAGGGAGAACAGGGGACGTACGAAGTCTCTTTCATCGTGTAGGTGAAACTTATAGTGATGAAATGTCTTTCGAGGCAGAGATGATAGTGCCAGCCGGAGGCGAAGATGATTTAGGACAGAAGGCAGAAGCGAGTATTACTTTTTTACGCTACTCTTTAACACTTACTTACAGGTCTGATGACAGATTTCGCTCTCTCGGCTCTTTGGAAATTCTTAAAGAAGAGTTGGTGCATATTAATCTAGGAGATGCTTCAAAAAATTTACTATTTCCTAATCTTCCTGTCTGGCGTAAATCAGCAGTAAAGGGAAGAAGAACCTCACCGTTTATTTCTACTGAAGATGATGGTGTAAGTCGATTAATCAGACTGCATCAAGATGGCGGAAGTAGAGGTCAACCTTTATCTCGCTCGGCGGCTAACCTTCCTCGAACCGTCTTATCTGTGGCAAATGCTGCTGAAAGCCCTACAGCACTACTAGCAAGACGGGAAATACAATCTTGGCGGCTGCTCCAGCTAGAACCGTCTTCTTTAAGGCGGCCTGACCAATTTACTGCTCCGACTAAATTAGAAGCGGACGGTTCCCACTTAGCTGCAACTCTTTATCATCTTGCAAGATTAGATAAAAACAAAAATGAACGATCTGATGACGAACTAGATGATCGAGTTTATTACGAGATCGCAAATCGTTTAGCAAATTTAATTGATGATGTTGATAAAGTATGGGTTGATCGAGATAATAGGCGTGAACTTCTTACTCTAATGGTTACGAGTCGAGACGGAACATCTCACCCAGCTAAAGCACTTTCAGATGGAACAATGCGGTTTTTAGCGCTGGCAGTGCTTGAGCTAGATCCAGAAGCTCAAGGTCTTTTATGCCTTGAAGAGCCAGAGAATGGAATTCATCCAGAGCGCATTCCAAAAATTCTTCACCTTCTTCAAGATATTGCTACTGACACGGATGAGGCTATTGGGTTGGATAATCCTTTACGTCAAGTAATTATTAATACTCATTCACCATCAGTTGTGATGCAAGTACCTGAAGAAAGCCTTCTAGTAGCTGAGTTGAGAGACACAATACATCTAGGTCAAAGGTTTAAGAGAGTTTGTTTTGGATATCTACCTGAGACTTGGCGACAACTCAAAGATCCAGAGTCTGATAGCGTGAATGTTATTGCTAAGGGTAGACTTCTTGCGTATCTCAATCCAGTTCCCGATCAAGATTTAGAGTTAGAAAATAATGGATATGGTATAGATTATCAAAAACCAAAGTCTTCAAAATCTAAGAAGCGTCGAGTCATAGATAGAGAAGATTTTCAACAACTCTTACTTCCAGGTTTGCCTAGTCAGCAATTATGATGGAAATCCGCTATACTTTGCTCTCTGACGGTAGTTCAGATAGAGCACTTATTCATGTAATCAATTGGTTGTTACAAACGCACCTTAGTCATTGTGCTATTCAACCCCAGTGGGCAGATCTTCGTAGTTTAGACAAGTCGCTCAGAGACACGTTTAAGAAGCGAATTAAACTAAGTTTAGATCTATATCCGTGTGATATTTATTTATCCATCGTGATGCAGAGAGAGAGGCTCATAAGACTCGCGTCAATGAAATTCGCACGGCTATTAATCAAGCTAATTCTCTTATTTCTGTACCAACCGTTTGTGTTGTACCAGTTCGCATGACAGAAGCTTGGCTGCTATTTGATATTGCTGCCTTGCGTCAAGCCGCGTCTAATCCAAACGGAAGTATCGAATTGCAACTTCCAGATATTAGAAGACTTGAGCATGAGTCTGACCCTAAAAACATTCTCCATGAGATTCTTCGCCAAGCCAGTGATCTTCGTCCAAGACGGCTTAGGAGTAGTTTTTCAGTCAGCGATCGTACTCATCGAGTTTCAGAACTCATTAATGACTTTAGTCCATTACGCATCCTACCTGCCTTTGCAGCCCTAGAGTCTGAACTGGAAGATATCATCGCAAAACAAGGGTGGGAGTCTGTTTGACACCAGAAATTCCCATTTTGAAGCGTTTGTACTAAAATTACGACTTCAACGGGCTTTTCCATTCAAATCGCTGAACGGCTCGTCATCTTAAGAAGTCTTGTAAACTGACCTCGCCGCGATCGGGTTTCCGTCCATAATGTGAAGCTATTCATCACCCAACGCGACTCTAAAAGTGGGGGACTCTCTATGACCTCTCAATCCGTGCAACTCGATCCATTAAACAGTCCTCATCCGGTGCCGTGGAGTTGGGTAATGGCAACTTTGGCAGAGGGCAAACCCAATCAGCATTATTATCGCAGTCATGCGCTGACTTCACCCGATGGTCACTACAAAGCCTATAGTCGGATTCAGATGCAGGTAGAGCCAGAGGTTTATCAAAGCCGCGTTAGCAGCGTTTTGTTTTTAGAAAATCTGCAAACAGGTGACTTGCAGGTGATTACGGCGACTTCTCCGTTTGCAGAAAATCCATTTATTGGCAACAGTGCTGGACTGGCGGGAACGATCTCGATCGTCATCCCCGTCTCGTGGTCAGCTACGGGCGATCGGCTGCTGGCGAGAGAGTTTGAGTCGATTTTCTGTTCAGACATCGCCTCTGACTATGGGCTGATCTGGGATCGCACATCAAATCGCTCTAGCACCGTTGCGCCGACTAAAATTGAGTATACCAACGCAATTTTGTTGGGCTGGAGTGAAGCGCAGAGCGATCGGGTGCTCTTTAGCGCAGGTAACTTAGGGGAAACGCCCTGGAAACTCTGGACGGTGGACATGGAGAGCGAAACGCTAGAAGCGATGGACGATCGCTCAAAAACCCACGGACAGGTGACCAACAGCGTTTGGGCAGGGCCGCAACTGCAAAGATAGAAAGGAGTGCAGAGTAACGTGATGAAACCTAAATTTGCCACGATCGAGGAGTGGCAACGAGCCGAAATCTTGATGCAGCCCGCGTTTATTCGGGTCATTGACAACCTTCGTAAGCAGCTAGATCAATCGTCCTGGAAAGGCACCTATCGAGACGTGCCAATCTGGGATGACGACACACCCGAAGAGATCAAAGCCACGGTGACGCGACTGCAAGAACAGCTTCAAACGGCAACGGCTAGCCAAGCGACTGAGATTCAGCAAACGCTCTCTCATCTGCCATCGCCGCATCCAGGCTATGAATTGTGTTTAGAGAACGGCGATCGCCAAGTTGTGATTGACCTGTGGGAACTATGCTACAAAGTTTGCTTTAGACAGGGAGAACCCACTTCTCAGCGGGTCGAGGTTGATCTGAGTCTCATTGATGAAACGGGCGATGTAGACTGGAATCGGCTCGACGATAAGACGAACCAGCTAATCGAACAGATCTTTGCAACTCTGCCCAGTGAATCAGATGAACTTTGAGAATGACACCGCAGCCCTAGAAGCTGCAAAGTTGGGCGTGGCACTCTACGATCGTGCTCATTGGGGGCGCATTAAAGTCTCTGACGCTGACCGAATTCGGTTTTTGCACAACCAAAGCACTAATGATTTTAAGAGTCTCAAGCCGGGTGATGGCTGTGACACGGTGTTTGTCACTTCGACGGCACGAACGATCGACCTCGCAACGGCTTACGTTTTAGAAGACTCGGTTTTGCTGTTGGTGTCACCCCATCTGACCGAGAAACTCATGACGTTTCTCGATCGCTACATCTTCTTCGCAGACAAAGTGAAATTAGAGGATGTCACCGCTCAAACGGCGACCTTTAGCTTGATCGGTTCCGGCAGTCATGCGTTTCTAGAAAAGCTGGGTGCCGCCGAGATGATCGGTCAGCCTTACGCCAGTCATCGTTTATTTAACCTAGATGGGCAAGAAGTGCGAGTGGCGATCGGCAGTGGTTTAGCGACAGAAGGTTACACACTGATTGTTGACGCTGATCGAGCCGATGCCCTCCAACAATCTTTAATCGACGCTGGAGCGGTGCCGATCGGCGATCGCTCTTGGGAGCAACTCCGCATTCAGCAAGGTCGCCCGATGCCGGGTCACGAACTGACGGAGGATTACAATCCGTTAGAAGCTGGACTGTGGAACACCATCTCGTTTAACAAAGGCTGCTATATCGGGCAAGAAACGATCGCTCGTCTCGACACTTATAGCGGAGTCAAGCAACAGCTTTGGGGAGTTCGATTAAATGCTCTTGCAGAGTTGGGAAGCGTGGTCACGATCGCAGACGAGAAGGTCGAGAATTCTAGGTCGGCAAACTAACGAGCATTGATTAGAAACGGAGGAGCAATAGGCGCGATCGGGCTGATAGTCTACATTCGCACCAAGGCCAACGCCGCCGCCGGAATGCCCGTTACGATTGAGAATGCTCAAACCGAATTGATTGACCTGCCCTTTGTGACGCGAGAGAAACAAACCTCAATTCTACACAGGGTGAAATTTTGAGTAGAGCATGGCTTTGATCGGCTGTCCCATTATGTGCCGTCATATCCGTTTTGAAGAATGAGCATGGCTTTGATCGGCTGTCCGTTTTGAAGGTGCCGAGTGACGATCGCTCTCACTTCTTCCGATCGCACCCGACTATACCAAACCTGATCAGGCGAAATCACCACCATCGGGCCATTGCCACACTGACCCAGACAACCGCACCCTACAATTTCCACCCCAGCAACCTGATGGGCTTGAAAAGCAGTCAAGACTTTAGTGGCTCCCAGTTTGCAGCAAGACTTGCTTTGGCAAACCCGCACGCACCTAGAAGCGATCACAAATTCAGCAGATGGGTCAATGAGTTCCATCTTTCTAGTTTGACAGATCGATTTTAGGCCTTGGGTAAGAGTCCTTTAGCCGCTAACCACTCGCGATTGAATAATTTGGACTGATAGCGACTGCCGCCATCGCAGAGAATGGTGACGATCGTATGTCCTGCTCCCAGTTTTTTGGCAAGAGCGATCGCCGCGCCGACATTGATTCCGACTGAGCCGCCCATAAATAGCCCATCTTTTTCTAATAGCTGATAGACCACCCGCACCGCTTCTTGGTCATCGACCCGAATCGCATCGTCTATGGGCGCACCTGCCATGTTTCCGGTGACGCGGCTGTTGCCGATGCCCTCCGTGATCGAGCTGCCCTCAGAATGCACCTCACCCGTTTTGACATAGCTATACAACCCGCTGCCCATCGGGTCTGCCAGAATGCACTGAATATCAGGATTTTTTTCTTTCAAAAACATGGCAACTCCGGCATAGGTGCCACCTGTTCCCGTTGAGGCAACCCAAACATCGACCTTGCCGTCGGTTTGAGCCCAGATTTCGGGCCCTGTGGTTTCATAGTGAGCAATGCGGTTGGCCAAGTTTTCAAACTGGTTTGCCCAGATCGCGTTTTCCATCTCGGCGGCGATTCTGCCCGATAGTTTGACGTAATTGTTGGGGTCTTTATAAGGAACGGCTGGAACGGTTCGTACTTCTGCCCCTAGGGTTCGCAATAGGTCGATTTTTTCTTGAGATTGGGTCTCAGGAATAATGATCAGACATTTATAGCCCTTAGCGTTGCAGATGTGAGCCAGTCCGATGCCTGTGTTGCCTGCGGTGCCCTCTACAACGGTGCCGCCGGGTTTGAGCAGTCCTTTCTTTTCGGCATCTTCAATGATGTAGAGAGCAGCGCGATCTTTCACCGACCCACCCGGATTGAGAAACTCTGCCTTACCGAGAATCTCACAGCCCGTTTCGTCGCTAAAACTATTGATCCGGATCAGGGGAGTGTTGCCAACGCTGCCGACAAATCCAGTTTTAATATCCATGCTTTATTTACCTGCGTGTTTCTCTATAACGATTTTGGCTGACGGCGGCTAAGATCCTGCTTTTTAGTTTAGGACTATCAGCCCTTTGCTTTTTAGCTAGTCTGACTCTTGAATCTAGGGGTCGATCGCATCACGGTAAACTAGAGATTACCTAGCCATACTTCCCCTATGACCAGTCTCTCCCCGATCGCGCAAACGACTGAAATTTTTTATCCAAGCTCTGACGGTGAACCCTTGGCAGAATCTTATCTTCACTTGTATGCAATTTTGGTGACGCTAGAAGTATTGACTCAATATTTAGCGGGCCAGCAGGCGACTGTTTTAAGCAATCAGTTTCTCTACTATTCGCAGGGTTATCCAAGGTTGAGAGTGGCTCCTGATGTCATGGTGATTTTTGATGTTGCCCCCGGCGGACGAGACAACTATAAAACCTGGGAAGAGGGGCAAGTTCCGTCTGTGATTTTTGAGATGACCTCAGCCGGAACCAAAAACCAAGACCAAGGATTCAAGCGCACGCTGTATGAGCAGTTAGGTGTGACGGAATATTGGCTATTTGACCCCAAAGGTGAATGGATTGAAGAAAAACTAAAGGGCTATCGGCTGCATCGAAATGAATATGAGCCAATTACAGATGGGCTAAGCGAGCCGCTCAAGCTGCGATTAGAAATCGATGGACATCTGATTGCTTTTTATCGAGAAGACACAGGCGAAAAGCTGCTGATTCCCAGTGAGCTTGCCCAGGCACTCCGGTCTGAAACTCAGGCCCGACAGGAAGCAGAAGAACAGGTAAAGCAAGCAGAACAGCAGGTTGAGCAGCTAAAAGAACGACTGCGATCGCTCGGTGTCAACCCCGACGAAATCGCCTAAAAAATAAGGGCAGGTCAAAACCCACCCCTATTGACTAATTTAGGATCTCTGTCACCCTTATTTGTTGGGTTGAGGAGTCATCCGTAGATAGGGCTTGAGTTCGGTTATGCCTTTGGGGAATTTTTGCTTGGCATCTTCCGTCGAGATCGAAGGCACGACGACACAATCGCCGCCATCTGTCCAGTTAGCGGGCGTGGCGACGCTGTGATTGTCGGTGAGTTGCAGGGAGTCAATCACACGCAAAATCTCATCAAAGTTGCGCCCTGTGCTAGCCGGGTAGGTGAAGGTGAGGCGCAGTTTTCTTTGGGGATCGATCACAAACACCGATCGCACCGTCAGCGTATTGTTGGCGTTGGGGTGGATCATGTCATATAGATCTGATACCTTCCGGTCTGGATCAGCCAAAATCGGATAATTGAGTTTGGTGCCTTGGGTTTCTTCGATGTCGCCAATCCAGCCCATGTGTGAAGTGACATCATCGACGCTGAGGGCGAGAGCTTTGACGTTGCGCTTGTCAAACTCAGGCTTGAGTTTTGCAACGGTGCCTAACTCAGTGGTGCAGACGGGCGTAAAATCTTTAGGGTGTGAAAACAAGATCACCCAACTATCGCCAGCCCAATCATAGAAATTGATAGTGCCTTCAGAAGATTCTTGGGTGAAATTGGGAACTGTGTCGCCTAGTCGGAGAGCCATAACCGATTTTCCTGTTGATCGCAGATAGTTACCCACCGATCATGCCATAAAACCCCGGTTCCCCGGTCGGAGTTCAGATCTATTTACGATTTAAGTCAAAGCGTTACGAGAACGATCGCACTCTCTAATCTTTTACTCAGTTTCAGGTTTATGAAGATCCTGCATTTGTAGCCCACACAGCGTGGTGTTACGTCAGTGCTTAGGGAAAATCATAGAGATTTTGCTGGTTTTTGGATTATTTGGTTGAAATTGCGGAGTCGAGAATCTGAGAGCTTCAGGTTTAATCACGGTAGCCTACGTTAAATCTCTGAGACATTTCGTAAAGCACTGGTCGAAAGCACTGTAGTCTTGGGCACGCTAACATCAAACTTGGACACTGGGTAATCAAACAAATTCATGGACGCTAAAGCTTTTCTCACCGTTGACGAGCAATCCATTTCATTAAGAGACTGTCTGAAATATCTTCAGACCGCCGGAAAACTGCAAGGGTTTTTGGGCGATATCTTACGGCAATATGTGTTGGACCAGGAAATTGCCAATCGAGAAGATCTAGAGGTTAACTCTGCGGTGATCGAGCAGGCGGTGATTGACTTTCGGCTTCAGCAGCAGTTGACTGACCCGAAGGTTTTTCAAGAATGGCTGAATCGCAACGGGTCAGACTATTCCACCTTTCATAGTCAAATTAATTCAAACTTTAAAGTTGAAAAACTTAAAAGCGTGATTGCCGACGCAAAACTGCAAGAATATTTCATAGAGCGTAAGGTGTTTCTCGATCGCGTCGTGCTTTCTCGCATTATTGTCGAAAATCAAGAGCTAGCCGATGAGTTAAAAATTCAGATTCAAGAAGGGACGAGCTTTGAAGAACTGGCCCAAGAACACTCGATCGCCGACGATCGCATCTCAAATGGCATGATGGGCCCGGTGAGTCGCGGCACGATGCCCGATTTAATTCGATCAGCGATCGACTCTGCCGAACCGGGCGATCTGGTGGGCCCGATCGAGGTTGAGCAACGGTGGGCCTTGTTTAGAGTTGAGCAAGTGATTCCGGCGACGCTTGACAATCAGCAGTTGCGGCAGACCTTGCAGACTGAGCTATTTGAGCGCTGGCTAGCCGAAAAGATTCAAAAAATGACCGTGAAGCTTCAGGTAGAGTAGGTCTTGAGAATCGCTGTTAACCCCCATTCAGTCCTAAGACAAAAGCCCCATGATTACCAATGACGTTGCTGCAAACCTGCCCTGGGAGTCACCGCCCCTCTCGTTTCTGAGTCCAGAACAGCAGATTCAATTTAAGACGAAAGCTGAAATTCGGCGCTGCAAGCTTGGAGAATTGCTCTGGTCAGACGAAACGCCTAATGTGCAGATTATCGTGCTCGTGGGTAAGGTGCGTCTAGTCGCCGATGACGGACGATCGCTGCTCTTAAAACCCGGTGAGTGGGTGGGCGACCTACTCGACCTGCCGGGCTGGAAGGCGAGGGCCGCTAGCAACGATGTGCAAATTGTGCAGTGGACAGCCACTCACTGGTCGTCGCTGTCTTCAACGGATATCGATCGCTTTTGGGCCATTCAACGGACTCGATATCAGCCAGAGAGCGATAACTCGGCCCGATCGGTTGAGGGCTTCCCGTTTGTGTCGGGCATGAACACCGCCGCCGCCTGCCTGACGATGGTGTCTAACCATTTACAAAATCCGGCTCAGATGGATTGGGTGCAGCGTCAGCTTCGCGGGCAGCGTCCGAGCAATGTTGTAGATGCGGCTGAAAAATTGGGGCTGCAACTCCGACGGATTGAAACCAGTTGGCAAAGTCTGCGGCTGCTCAATTTTCCGGCAATGATTTTGTGGGGCAGAAGTCAAGAGTCAGGGGCACGAAACGGGTCAGTTTCGGTGCAGGTGGAACCCCATTGGGTGGTGATCTATGGGGTGCGCGGCGATCGCTTAGTCATTGCCGACCCGATCAATCCGACGATGAACTGTGAAGCGATTCACCGATCGATCGTCCAACAGCATTGGGATGGTCAGTTTTGGCAGATTGAGCCGATCCAAAAGCAGGAACGGTTTAATCTAAGCTGGTTTTTGCCTGCAATCTGGCGCTATAAAGGTTTGCTGGGGGAGGTGCTGTTTGCCTCCTTTACCCTCCAGCTTTTGGGGTTGGGCACGCCGCTGATCACCCAGGTGGTGATCGACAAAGTGATGGTGCAGGGCAGCATTCCGACGCTGGATGTAATGGCGATCGCGCTGCTCTCGATCGCCCTTTTTGAAGCCGTTTTAGGAATTCTGCGGCTGTTCATCTTCACCCACACGGCGCGACGACTGGATCTGAGTCTATCGGCGCAGCTTTTCCGTCACTTGATGCGGCTGCCGTTGGCTTATTTTGAGGCGAGACGAGTCGGCGATACCGTGGCCCGAGTCCAGGAGTTGGAAAATATTCGCCAATTCTTGACCGGAACGGCGCTGACGGTGATTCTAGATAGCTTCTTTGCGGTGGTTTATTTAGCGCTGATGTTTTTCTACAGCGTTCCGCTGACCGGAGTTGCGTTAGCCGTCTTGCCGCTATATGCGATTTTGACGTTGACCACCACACCGATTTTGCGAAACTGGCTGAATGAGACCTTCAACCGCAGTGCCGATAGTCAGTCTTTCTTAGTCGAGACGATTACCGGAATTCACTCAGTTAAGGCGCACTCGGCGGAAAAAGCATCACGCGATCGCTGGGAAGGTCTCTTCGCTCGCTACATTCGCACCAGCTTTAAAGCGTCTACGACTTCCAACATCAGCAACAATCTAGGAGACTTTCTCACCAACTTTTCTTATTTGCTGATCTTGTGGTTTGGTGCTCACTTGGTGATTAAACAAGAATTAACCGTGGGTCAGCTAGTGGCGTTTCAAATGCTGTCGGGGCGGGTGACGGGGCCTTTGCTTCGCCTCGTGCAGCTATGGCAAAACTTGCAGCAGGTGTTGCTGTCGGTCGATCGCATTGGTGACATTCTCAACGTTGCCCCCGAAGCAGAACCCGGATCGGGCTTAGTGTTGCCGCCGCTCAAGGGGCAAACCACGTTTGATCAAGTCTTCTTTCGCTACAACCCTCAGCAAGAACCCGTGCTCAAAGGCATCTCGTTCACCTCAGAGCCGGGAATGCTAATCGGCGTAGTCGGGCGCAGCGGTTCCGGTAAGAGCACACTGTCTAAGCTGTTGCAGCGACTCTATCAACCCGAATCAGGACGCATTCTCATTGATGGCTTTGATATCAAGAGTGCCGATTTGCACTCCCTTCGCAGCCAAATGGCTGTGGTGCTGCAAGAAGACTTTCTCTTCAACGGCAGTGTTTTAGAAAATATTAGTCTGGGTCGCCCCGATGTGAGTGCAGAACAGGTGGTCGAAGCGGCTCGTTTGGCGGTTGCTCACGATTTCATTAGCGAACTGCCTCGCGGCTATGAGACGAGTGTGGGTGAGCGCGGCACAGCCCTGTCGGGCGGACAGCGGCAGCGAGTCGCTTTAGCGAGACTCTTTCTCTCTGATGCGCCGATGCTGGTTCTCGACGAAGCGACGAGCGCTTTAGACAGTGAAACCGAGCAGCAAGTTCTGCAAAATCTGCAAAAGCTGGCCGAAAGCAAAACCGTGTTTCTGATCGCTCACCGATTTGCGCCCCTCAAACGCGCCGATCTGATTCTGGTTATGGAAAAAGGGGTGATTGCTGAGAAAGGCACTCATGACGAGTTGCTGCGATCGAAGGGTCTCTATTGGTCGCTCTATCAGCGACAGCAGGCTTCGGTGTAGGCAGAGAAGTCACTCTATACCGTCCAACATTCTGAGTTACCCATGACCAAGGGATGAGACCCCTCGCTAAAGATCCCCCTTTAGGGAGGAGCAAACCGGGGGTGCTTCTTCTACAGTTAAGCGCATAGAGTACTTCGGGGTAATCATCATGGTGCAAGAACGAAACCTTGAGCGACCCAAGTTTCAAGAGCAAGATATTGACCAGCGTTTGCGTCGTCCTGTCGTCAGAGAAAAAGCCGGGAACAGCACCAGCGTGGCAACCGACACAGCCACCGGGCTGGCCCTCCTGCTCTCGATCGTGTCATTTTTCTTCAGCAGCATTGCCGTGGTTCAAGCCGTGAGAACCCATCGCGATACTGAGGCAGTTTTGCAGGCAGCCAATCGTCAGCCCGCTACAACGGTTGCGCCTAAGGCTAGTTCAAGTTCTCAAGCTATCCCAAAATCCTTGGCTCTGCCGGGCAACTTGCCCCCGATCGCGCAACGCATTCAGCCAGGACGTTTTGTCGAGCCTGCCTATAGTGGAGCCGGGCAAATTGAGTTGCTGTCTGCCGATCGAGGCAGTGGAGCCAGCAATGCAAACATTGTCAACCTGAAGATGCGGGTTCAGCGAGTGCGTGAGCAGGTGCGCGGATTGGGCGATATTAATCTGGCTCAAATCGTAGCCATCAACACCCGAACCAATGAGCGATATCCGGCGATCGACTCCCGTACTCCCGATGGCAGCACGGTTTCGCTCTACAACCTGCGTCCGGGTAGCTCGGTAGACGTGACGGTGATGCTGCGAGTCCCCCAAGGGCTGAACCGCATGGATTTGCAAATTCCTGAGACAGTTCCTTTTCGAGGAGTGCCGATCCAATAAACAGACCTCCGAGTTTTAATTAGAAAACTCGGAGGTCTAAGTTTAATCTTCGGGCAAGATCCACTGCGGGGGAGCCGTCATCTTTTTGCGGGCGGCCGCTTCTGCCATGGCAATCATCTGATCTAGTGAGGTTTCTTGAATAAACTTAGAGGTCTGATCTTTATATTCTAGATTGGGACATTTGTCTCCCAAAACGCAGCCATTTTTGCAGGCTTCAGCACAGTTGATCTCCATAGTCTCGTCTCCAATTCTCAAAGCTTGACTAATAGCAGGGTGTCCATTAATTATCTTAATCGCTTGCTAATCGAGGTGAGGATCTCTAATCTATTGAGAAAGCTGATCACATGAGTGACTCTCAGAAGTTTTAGATGACAAAATTTAAGTAGATGACGAACTTTAGGTGGTTATTGACTACTTGCATTCTCACGGTTGCCCTGCCAAGTTTAGCCGCCGACCCAAGACAGGCGGCGATCGAGCCACAGGTCAATGAAGTCGCGACCCGGCTGTCAGGGGTGATGGATACTTCTGCTCAAGCCGCCGCCAACCCCAAAGCCCCCAACGTCAGAATGACGACCTGCCCAATCACCTTTAGAAATGCGCCACCCGCAGCCAGCACAATCTATCTCTATCAAGAACAGGCGCTCTCAGAAAAGTTAGACAGCCCCTATCGTCAACGGTTTTTGCAAATCTCTCCGAGCGTCTATAGTCAAACGGTACGATCGCGCTCCTTCCGTCCGGTTAACCCAAAAGCCTTGATTGGGCTGTGCAATCAGCCACAAGCCTCCCGTGTAGTTGAATTCAAGGAGCTAGGCAGCCCTGTTTGCAGCGTTTTTCTCAAACGATCGGGCCCCGACTATGCAGGCAGAACGCCGATCGATGGCTGCCCGGCAAAGGTTCGAGGAGCCGTGAAAATCACCAATCAAATCACCCTCCATCCGTCAGGCATGGACACCTGGGATCGGGGCTATGGGCCCGATGGCAAACAGGTTTGGGGTGCCAAAGCAGACTCCTACCAATTTAAAAAGCGCTGAGTGGGCGGGCGATCGCCGTCAGCTTCCCAATTTAAAAGCATCAATAAATAGACTGTAGGTTACGCCGATTTTGAGGGCGTTCACCAGCTCTGCGGGCAGCGATCGCCGGACTCGATCGCTGCCGCTATAAACAACCCGACTAATAATCTCCGTCAACACGACTAAAATAGTTGCCGCCACAATATCTAGCTGGGCCCGCTGCCCTGCCGTGGTTGAAATCGCGGTGCCTAGATAAAAGCCAAAGAGGAGACTGATCAGCAACAGCGACGATCGCCGCCACGGATTTTGAAACACTTGACCGATTTGTCCCGTCACAGTTCCTACCAGACCATTGAGGCGAGTGTTTTGCATAAAAAAGCAACCAGGTTAAGACTCAAGTTACCAAAAAAAATCGGGAGCATGTCACTTTTGCAAAAGTCTAGCGAAAGCGCAAAAATAAGAGGGTTGATACCTAGACATCGCCATGACACCCGCAGAAGAACAAGCCTTACAAGAACATGTTCAAGCCATCGCTAGAATCCTCTACAAGAATACGCCTTCCGAACAGTTAAAAACGCTGGGAGGGATTGAGCAAGCTGTGCGGGAACAGATGCAGAAATACGTGATGCCAGAAGTGGGAGTTTTTTTATCACAACGAGCACAGGAACAACCGTAGGACGCTCTCGCACGGTTAAAAGTATCCTTGGAGAACTGAGTCTGACCCGTGGGCAAGCCCAGCAGTTAGGGGTTGTTTGCCACACTCGCTTGAGTCCTTATCTAGAAATGTGCTGTTTGCGGGTGAGTGCAAATGTCTCTTACGAACACACTGAGAAGGATATCGAGTTGTTCACCGGAATTCGCGTCCCTGCCAAAACACAGCAACGCTTAGTGCATCGTCAAACCTTTGAATTGCCGCAAAGTGGGCAACCCATCGAAGAGTTAAGTGCGGATGGCGGCAAGATTCGCATCAGAACCCCCGTCGGAGAAGAATGTCGCTGGCAGGACTACAAAGCGGTTCGACTGCATGAGTTTGCGACAGGTGCTTGTTTTCAAGACAATCAGCAGTTGATTGATTGGGTGCGCCAACAACCGTTGAACTCTCCATTAACCTGTTTAGGGGATGGACACGATGGGGTCTGGAATTTGATCAAACCGATGGCTCCTGACCCTGAGCGACGAGAAATCCTTGATTGGTATCACCTGATGGAGAATCTTGAGAAGGTCGGGGGGGCAAGGCAACGCTTAGACCAAGCCAGAGCCTTGCTGTGGAAGGGGAATGTCGATGATACCCTAACTCTGTTTGCAGACTGCAACCGGAAACAGGCAGCAAACTTCTGTACCTATCTGCGGAAACATCGGCATCGCATTGTCAACTATGAGTACTACCAGAGCGAGCAGATTTGTTCCATTGGTTCGGGCGCAGTGGAATCAACCGTCAAGCAGATTAGCCGACGCACTAAGATTTCAGGAGCACAGTGGAATCAGGAGAATGTTCCTCAAGTTCTGGCTCACCGTTGTGCCTATCTCAATGATTTGTTGACCCTCTAACATCAACCTGCAAAACTGACATGCTCCCAAAAAATCTCTCGATCGCGCCAGAGATTGCTATCAGTGACATCCTCCCCCCCCAACCGCTAGGCGGTATGGAGTGGGCTTCTCAAAGTCGACTTTGAGGTTTCCTGCTTCATCGGGGTTCCCAGGCAACCTTCCTCCACAGGCAGTATCACGGTGTGTCCCACCGCTACAAGTCCACGCTGCACTACCACTTGGGCAGCAGCTACATCTCGGTCGGTGACATATCCACACTCCCCACACTTATGCACCCGCTCACTCAGTTCTTTCTTCCCGGTATGCGCTCCGCAGTTGGGGCAAGTTTGACTCGTCCCGTTGGGGTCTACCTGGGCGAAGAACACCCCGCGCTTCCAACTCACCCATTCCAGGATGTTGAGGAAGCCACCCCATGCAGCATCGAGACAATGCTTTGCCAACATCCCTCGACTCATCATTTTGAGGTTGAGGTCTTCGGCAAAGATCATGCCAACCTGATCACAAAGCTGGTGAGCCGTTTGAAAATGGAACTCTCTCCGCGTGTCGTGAATCTGTTCGTGCAATCGTCGAATCTTGGCTTGTACTTTCCGGTAGTTCGCAGAACCCTGTTTTTTGTTTCTCAATTTGCGTTGCAGCCATTTCAGCTTGCCTTGCAAGTCCACAAAGAAGCGGGGTCGTTGAATCAACGCTCCGGTCGAAACCGCCAAGAACTTTTCCAAACCTAAATCAATGCCGATGGGTTCACCATGGGGCAAAATATCGGGCACTTGAACCTCACATTGCAGAATCAGTTGGGCGTACCATCCCGATGCTTTCTTCACCACGCGCACTTGCTTGAGGTCGAACCCATCGGGAAGGGGACGATGCAAGTTGATGGGCACCAATCCCACCTTCGGCAGCTTAATCTGAGTCCCTCGGAGTGGGCTTGCCTTGAACTGCGGAAACACAAACGAGCGAATCTGACCAAACTTTTTGAAGCGCGGGAAACCAAATTCTCGCGCTTTCATGAACTTGAAAGACTTGTCTAGTCGTTTCAGGATGTCTTGCAACACTTGGGCATCGACTTTCTGAAGGTCTGGACGTTCTTTCTTGGCTTGAGTCAGGGCTTTCTTTTGTTTGTAGTAGTCGGGATAGGGTGCGTTGGCTGGAATGATAAATTCCGCTCTGAGGCTGCAAGCGTTGACGGCGCACTGGCGCGAATTCATCCAGTCTTTGCGCTCTCGCAAGGCAAAGTTGTAGACCTTGCGACATTGCTCCAACCAGAACAGCATTTCAGCTTCCTGGATGAGGTCTGGATAGATTCGGTAAGTGTAAGTCAGGCTCAACATTCCGCGATTCTAACCCAATTAACAATTTTGCTAGAGCGCCTGAGACAGTGGCGTTTCCTCCTCACGAAGTGGGGCGAAACACTCGTGTCCAAGCCTTGGCGCAACATCGTTAAGCAATAGTCAAGGACACAACTCGTCAACGCCCTGGCTTTCATCCCACACCATAACGCTTCGTTTGGTGTGGGGTCTCCCGCCGAGTTAGCTAGAATAGAAGAATGAGGATGCGGGGTTGATGAACGAGATGAAGGCAAAAGGGAACCCTGCGGTTAAAATTGCGTTAGCGGTGGCTGTTTTGATAGTCGGTGGCTGGCTGGTGTCAAAACGATTTCAAATCGAAGTCGGAGTCACTGCCCCTGACTCGATTCCCATTATCAAAACCGACCCTTTGCAGGCAGGAGAGCAAAACCCCTCCGAGACACCGGGGCAACCTGCTAACCTAGCTCCTTCCCCTAACAAGCCCGATCCGGCGATGGCAGCCGCCCGCCAAGGCACCTTGCGCGTTAGCAACCGATCCAGTCATCCCCTACGAGTGGCGCTGCTTTCTCACCAGCCCAAAACCACCCAAGCGAAATCTGGCGAGACGACTCCGGCTGGGTTTGGTGCTCCTGTGCATTGGGATTTTTCACCCAGCGAAGGCAGCGAAAAAGGGCTGTTAGTATCCTTGCCCGATCGTAGCGTTACCCTTAAAAAAGGCGATATTGTCGTTGCCTTTGCTCAAGATGGGTCACAGCGCTATTGGGGCCCCTATGTGGTCGGAGAAACGGCCCAACCGAGTTGGAATAGTCAGACCGCAGAGTGGGAATTGTTATTAGATCGATAAAGCTGCATTACCTCTGAGACGGGCAATCGTGACTGCGCCCCTAGCGTCAAAGGTGAGCGGTGGCCGCGCTCAAAATGCTCTGCGGCCGCACAGCCAATCATGGCGGCGTTGTCAGTGCAGAATTTCATGGGCGGAAACAGCACCCGCAAATTGCGCTGAGTTGCCGCCGCTTGCAGGTGTTGCCGCAACCCACTATTGGCCGCTACGCCACCGCCGACCACGATCGTGCTCAATCCATAATCCAACGCACAAGCGATCGTTCGTTTGGTGAGCGCCTTGACGACTGTTGCCTGAAAGCTAGCCGCGATGTCGTTGACAGGCATCGGCTGACCCCCTTGCTCAAGGGTTTGGGTCAATCTCAGCACGGCTGTTTTGAGACCACTAAAGCTAGAGTCATAGGGATGAAAACCGCCTTCGGGACGCGACACTTTTCCTTCTGGCAGCGGAAACGCTTTGGGATTGCCCTCTGCCGCCAGACGATCGAGAATTGGGCCGCCCGGATAGCCCAACTTCAGCAACCGCGCCACTTTATCAAAGGCTTCTCCTGCTGCATCGTCGCGGGTCTGTCCCAAAATCTCATACACCCCGCAGGCTTTGACATAAATCAGACTCGTGTGACCGCCCGACACCAGCAAGCAGAGAAAGGGCGGTTCTAACGTTGGATCAGTCAAATAAGAAGCGTAGATGTGCCCCTCTAGATGATGAACGCCTACTAAAGGCTTTTGGTGAACCAGTGCCAGCGTTTTGGCTGCCGTCAAGCCCACTAACAGTGCTCCGACTAACCCCGGCGCGCAAGTGGCGGCGATCGCATCAATCTCTGGCCAATCGAGATTCGCATCCTTGAGGGAGTGCGCGATCGCCCAGTTGACCATTTCGACGTGCTGACGCGAAGCCACCTCTGGCACCACGCCCCCATATGGACGATGAATGGCAATCTGAGACGAGACAATGCTGCTCAGGACGTGACGATTTTTAACGATCGCTACCGCCGTTTCGTCACAACTTGTTTCAATTGCTAAAACCGTTGCCATTTGCTGGTAGTTTTTTGAAGGAATGGGCTATTTAACAGTAGCTTAAACTCTGTCTGAGCAGGTCTAATCACCTTTAGAACCCCGCCCAGTTTAGAGAATTCAGTCCTACAAAAAGTCTCATCTTTTTGCATCGTTCACTCTTCTTAATAAAGGGAAACAATTCCATGCAACGGTTGTTTGCTCTAGTTCTCGTCGTGTCTTTGTGGTTTGGCTTCGTCGCTCCTGAGCCAGCCCACGCTTATAACTTAGTTCCTTGCAGCGAGTCGGCTGCATTTGCCCAACGTGCGAAGGATTCCGTCAGTGCAACCGCACCTCAACGGTTTGACTTCTATGCAAAATCTGGGCTGCTTTGCGGTCAAGATGATGGGCTGCCTCATCTAATCGTAGATGGCAGTCTCAGCCACGCTGGAGAATTTCTCATCCCTAGTATTCTGTTTCTTCTGATCACAGGTTGGATCGGCTGGGCGGGTCGCACCTATCTGCAAGCGATTAAGAAGGACAGCAACCCCGAAGAGAAGGAAATCATCATTGATGTGCCTTTGGCGATCAAGTGCATGATTGGTGGCGCTTTTTGGCCCCTGTTGGCTGTGAAAGAGCTTCTCTCTGGCGAACTCACTGAGAGCGACGACAAAATCACCGTGTCACCTCGCTAACTCATTTCTAGAGGACTTTTCTTTTAGATCTAGATCGGCACTTCAGCAGTTAACCCCTGCTGATTTTCACTTTTTGTCTTTGGAGGCTAATCGATGCAGTATTTCCTTAAATATCTCTCGACCGCGCCTGTTTTGATGGCAGTTTGGATGACCATCACGGCTGGCATTTTGATCGAGTTCAATCGCTTTTTTCCTGACTTACTCTTTCACCCATTGTAAGGTTTCTAAAATCTCTCAACTTAGAGATTAATTCTATAAAAGCGTTAGGCTCGCAGTCTTGATCAAGGTTGCGGGCTTTTTTTGATCTGACTTGATCGGGCCCTCATCACCCGATCCAATCTGGGAAGTTCCTATATCTTGAGACGTAACTTAAGGTCATGCTTAATCAGGATGTTCAGCTAATTAATAACTCTCAAGATGGGTAAGTTAATTCTCTAGGAGATTTTGCTATGCCCTCTGCATTGTTAAAGTTTTTGTCTAATGCTGCTGTGTTAGCGGTGGTCTCTAGCAGTCTGTTGCTGACTGCGTTTATTTTGATCAACCGGGTTTCGCCTGATCTGCTGGTTTTGGGTCAGTGAGGCTGAAGCGATCGGGGGCAATTAAGTTTTCTCAGCAAGTTTTTGCCAAAGGTTAAGCCCATTACCCTCGATCGTTTCCCGGTTGCCTTAAAATCAGACAATGATCAACCCAGAGCCAGAAATTCGTCGCCTGCTGGATGTGATGCCAGCTTCGGGGCGAATGACGACCAAACTTGTGAGCAAGCCAGAGCAACGGCGGGTGATTGATGCCCCATTTCCAATGCCGTGGGTGCGCGATCGTCCCATCTACATCAACTTCGATTTCTGGAGTCGGCTATCGCGATCGCAGCGAGATTTGCTGATCTTGCGGACGGTTCACTGGTTAGGCGCAGTTAAATGGTTTCAGCCCAATCTTAATTTTGGACTGGTGGCTGCCGGGCTGTTAGGCACTGGGGTGGAACTCATGCAGCAGGATTTTGTGGGCGTTGCCGCCGCTAGTGCTTTGAGCGCGATCGCCGCCACTCAAATCTGGCGCAGCAACCACAGCACAAGCATTGAACTGGATGCCGATGAAAAAGCTCTTCAGGTGGCTCAACGACGGGGCTATAGCGAAGCAGATGCAGCGGGTTATTTGCTGTCTGCGATCGAGTCTGTGGCCCAATTTGAGAAGCGTTCCCTCAGTTTTATTGAATTGTTGAGATGTCAGAGTTTAAGAGCGATCGCGGGCATTTCGGCGATCGGCATCCCCGACGAGTTGCGACGAGACTAAAGACTCGTGCATCCTTCTTGAAAAGCTTAATCTTACCGATTTGAGAAGGCGCTAGATATCTAAACAATTGAGTCTTTTACGATCGCCCCTTGATTAGATTGTGCATAATCTTACTATCAACTGAAGAGCACTAGAAACTCGCTACAAACTCGCTACATTGCCGGGTGCTCCTTCAGCCAATCTACTTAGCTTAGAGGTGAATTCTATGAGCCTTCTTAGAGTGATCAAAGATGTAATCGGCTATGTCTCTGGGGCCTTGACGCGCATCTTTGGGCTAAACGACGATTCCTATCCAGAAACCGGGGTTCAGCCCTACGAAGGTGAGACTTCTAACAAAAAGCAGTCTGAAGACTGGTAGAGACTGGTCGCTGGCTGCATGACTTCAAAATCCTATTTGGTGCTGTTAAGCTCAACCGAGAAACTGTATTCTTTGTTGAGCTTTTGTTTGATCTAGAGTCTGAAATGGTATAAGGTCTACAATCCCTCAGTCTGAGGTCTTTTGTTTAGCAGGGTCAACGATGACTGAAATCGATTATGTTCTATTAACCATCTATCTTCTGTGCGTCACGTTTGTGATCTACCAGATCGTCAACTCTTTTAACGACGAGTTTTCAATTCAGTTAGATAAAGACGACTTAGACCAACAGCTTCAAGCCCTTCACTTGCAAGACACTGTTGGCGTTAGCTTTAAGTTTGACACGCACTATGAGTTTAAATCTCTCAAAGACCTAGCAATTAGCATCAACAACAAATCTGAAGACCATCCTATTTACATCGATTGGGATTATTGCTCAATCACTGACCTTGACGGGCGATCGCGGCGCGTCACGCGACTTCCTCCCGGCAGCACTCTTGATCTATTTCAAAGTCAAGTCTTCAGCGTGATTGCTCCTGGCAAAACCCTAAAAGAGAAGATCGCCTCTGAAGATACGCTGGTTCGCAAAGGAGACAGTGGGGTTCTAGACACAGATAAGACGATCGTCGATCTGACCGAGCCTAATAAAAAAGCGCCCGACGCGACCAAAAAACGCTACAAAAACTTCATGGCTAGCAAAGAAGAGCTAAAGTTTTCGCTCTATTTAGCCATGCGAATCGCGGGTTCTAACACGTCTCTGACAGGCGATCGCACTCGCATCATCTGCACTCTAGTCATCACCAAACTAGACTGGAGCGCTGGACTGCCTTGGAACCCTCGCAAATAACCTGTCTCATCAACCCTCAACATCTGCGTATAAACTATGAGAGGAGAAGAGTCAGCGCAGGTAGTTGCGGGCTGTGGGCCTAGCCTATCAGCCTGAGGAAAGTCCGGACTCCCCAAAGACCAAACTTGCTGGATAACGCCCAGTGCGAGCGATCGTGAGGATAGTGCCACAGAAAAATACCGCCTGGCGCAGGTCGAATGACTCATTCAAACCACGCTTGGTAAGGGTGCAAAGGTGCGGTAAGAGCGCACCAGCAGCATCGAGAGGTGCTGGCTCGGTAAACCCCGGTTGGGAGCAAGGTCAAAGAACAACGGTTGGTCTTTTTCCCGTTCTGCGTGATGGCGGTGGATGGCTACCGCTATAGAGAGCCGCTTGAGGCATTTGGTAACAGATGTCCCAGATAGATAACTGCCCTTTGAGTGCGCTCAAAGAACAGAACCCGGCTTATGTCTGGCTCTTCTCTATTAATTAATTGATTGATCTAGTTATTTAACGGATCGGGCTAGTCGGGCAGCGTCGAAGGTTTTTGAGCGTGGTTCATGCCGCAAAAATCTGCGCCCCCAGACAGAAGACCTGATTTCCTGAAATTCTTCAAGATTGGCTCAGGAAATGTGTAGATTCCGCAAAGTCTTCTAACCAAAGCAACGTCATGCTTTTGCCCTGCACTACGATGAGGTGACCCAAGCATCTTCCTAATTAAAGACGTTCGCTTTACCAACAAACATTAATATCAGTTCGTGGATAGCCAATCTTCTACTCTTATCGCTTCATCTAACCGTTCAGGGGGCCCCTTTCCCGTTGAACACCTGCTAGCTATCAGCGAACAAAAAAAGAGCGGACTCATTCTCTGCAAGGAGTTTCACGCAGAGTTTGCTGGCCCCGGCGCGGTGGTTGGCAGCTTAGTTGAGCCTCACTATCGAGCCGTGATTGCGATCGGGTCACCGCAGCTAATTTCAATTAAGTCCCTTGACGATCGCCGCCGAGCCTATGGGCGACGCATTCAATGGGGGAGATGGTTGCAGAAAATTGTTGACAACCCCGATCCGACTCTGCGGGCAGAGCGACTCTTGGCTGGCTTTGAAGAATTTTTTGGTCGCCAGGTTGTGATTAGCCTGCCGAGTGACGTGCTAGCCATGTTGGTGGGGGTGTTTCCAGGCACGATCGATGCTGTGAGAGCGCAGCACTGGCATCCAGAAAAATCAGGCTACACCGCGTTTCTGCCCAATTCTGACCAGCTAAAAGTAACAACCATTACGCTGAATAGGGCGCTGCAAAAAGCCACTGAGGTTCCTCTTTTAACCACTGCCACCATCGGTGAAATTCAACGCACTTATGCCGTGTTGCGCTCTGCTTAAGAGCAGGGCCGACAAAAAAGAGGGTAGGGTGGAGAAGATGGCTTTCACTTCTGCGATTCTTTAGGATGAATTTACAGTATCCCCGTCGTCAGCAGCAGCTACGACAATTGGTTCAGAGATTGGGCTTGCTTGAAACGGCCCCGATTAAGTGGGAGTTGCTGGATTTAGCGCTCACGCACTCCACCATTTCGGCAGAAGAAAACTATGAGCAACTCGAATTTGTAGGCGATGCGGTTGTCAAACTCGGTGCGGCTGAGTTTTTGCTAGAAGTCTATCCCCATTTAAAGGTGGGTGAGTTCACTGCGTTGAGGTCAGTGTTGGTCAGCGATCGCATTCTGGCAACCATCGCCAATGAGTATGGGTTCGATCGCTATCTGCTGGTCTCTGCTAGCGCTATGTCAGATGTAGCGGGACAAGAGTCTCGCATGGCCGACTCTTTAGAGGCGGTTTTAGCGGCGCTCTACCTGAGCACTCATACCCTAGAACTCATTCGACCCTGGCTCGATCGCCACTTTCAGCCGCTTGCGACCGAAATCTTGGCAGACCCGGCTCGACAAAACTATAAGGCCGCGCTGCAAAACTGGACTCAGGCTCATCAAAAAACTCTGCCGGACTATCGAACTCAAGAGAATGGACAAACTCACAATGACCCCGATCGCTTCACGGCTGAAGTGTGGATTCAGGGGCAGTGCTGGGCACAGGGCACCGGGCGATCGCGCAAAGCTGCCGAACAAGCCGCCGCCCAGATCGCATTTTTGGCGTTGAGTGGTCAATAGGGTCTGCTTAATTTTCAATTAAATTTAATTTGAGGAGGAGTAAATGTCTGGTCAAGTTGGAATGGCGATCGTTGGAGTGGGGCGCTGGGGAACCCATTTGTTGCGAAACTTTTTAGAGAACCCTCTCGCTCGTGTGGTGGCTGTGGTTGACCCCAACCCAGATAATCTGACCAGAGCCGCCAAGCAGTTTGACCTTCACGATCGCGGGGTGTTAACCAACGATTTTGAAAGTGCCCTGAAAATCCCTGGGGTTGAAGCGGTGGCGATCGCCACTCCTGCCAACACTCATTTCTCTCTGATCACGGCTGCTCTAGAGCAAAACCTGCACGTCTTAGCCGAAAAACCATTGACCTTAAGTGTGGCAGAGTCGGTTCAACTTTGTCAGCTTGCCGATCGGCAGCACCGTCAACTCGTGATCGATCATACCTATCTGTTTCATCCTGCCGTGCTGCGCGGAAGAGCGGTGATGCAAGCTAAGGCACTAGGCGATTTGCGCTATGGCTATGCCGCTCGCACCCATCTCGGCCCAGTTCGATCGGATGTCGATGCCCTATGGGATCTAGCGATTCACGATATTGCTATTTTTAATGAGTGGCTAGAAGAGATGCCCTGTCAGGTGCAAGCCAAAGGGACGGCATGGCTTCAGGCAGACCTATCGGATGTGGTTTGGGTCACTCTCACCTATCCCAGCGGATTTGAGGCAACGATTCATCTATGCTGGCTCAACCCTGACAAACAGCGCCGTCTTAGTGTAGTGGGCAGTCAGGGAACGCTGACTTTTGATGAACTGTCGCCAGAGTTGCTCTCAATTCGGCGGGGGCAGCTACAGCAGCAGGGGCAGCAGTTTACCCCGGTGAATCAAAGCCAAGAGTGTTTAACCTTGCCGCCGGGTGAGCCACTTCAGCAAGTCTGTGCTCACTTTCTGGCCTGTGTTCTGCAAAATCAGCCTTCAGAGATCTCTGCGGGTTGGCGCGGCGCGGCGCTAGTTCAAATTCTCGTGGCGCTGTCTCAGTCACTGCAACAAGGGGGGCAAGTCGTGTCTCTCAAGCCCCTGACTCATTAACTTTACTTAAGATCGTGAACTGGCCACGATTCTTTAGTGGGTTGGGAAGGATGCAGGAAGTCAGTTAAGAGAGGTTGTCTCACTCAGTTGAGGGGGTGGGACGATGAAGTCTGCCGAGTCGATCGTGACTCTAGCCACATTTGTAGGCATGGGTTCGAGCAGGGGTAGCCAGATCCGAAACAGGCTGCCGTGGCTTGGAACTGAGTCAAACGACAGCGTTCCGCCATGCAGTTCGGCGAGGCGTTTGGTTAGCGCCAACCCTAACCCGGTGCCTTCGTGTTTGCGAGTCAGCGACGAGTCAATTTGCTGAAACGGACGAAACAATAGGTGCCAGCGATCTTTAGGAATGCCGATGCCTGAATCTTGGACTTCTAAACACAGATAAGGCGTGTTGGGGTTAACCGGGCTGTGGTCAGGGCGAGTATCTTGCTCTAGTTGATGCCCTTGGGCCAGCCTAGCTTTCAGCGTCACCTGCCCCCCTTCGGGCGTAAATTTGACTGCATTAGAGAGCAGATTAATCACCATTTGTCTCACGCGGCGTTCATCAATGAGGGCGAGATCGACGCGATCGTCTAGCTCTAAAATGAGTCTCAATCGCTTCATTTCTGCCCCTGGCTCAACCATTTTGAGACACTGGCGGCAGAGATCCTGCATGGGCACAGGCTGCAAGTTGAGTTCGACTTTGCCTGCCTCGATTTTGGCAATGTCTAACAGATCGTTGATGATCTTCAGCAGATGAAGGGCAGCGTCATCGGCTTGTTGCAAGAATTCTAATTCTTCGGCTCGATCGTCGCAGCAGCCATCTCTCACCAGACGAACGCAGCCAATAATGGCATTGAGAGGAGTCCGCAATTCATGGGAGGTGGTAGCCAAAAACTCGCTTTTTAGCTGGTTAGCAATCTGGGCTTCTTGCCAGGCGGTTTGGAGTTCTTCTGCTCGTTCTTCGAGCCGCTCGACCATGCTATCAAGGGCTTCGGCTAGGTGATTGAGTTCTTTAACTTTGAAGTTTTTGGGTGCCCGATCGGAGGAACAACGGTCTCGAATTTGCAAAGCATAGTCGCTGAGTTGCTCGATCGGGCGAGCTAAATCTCTAGCAATATAAAGCGTTGCTAGCAAGATTGCCATCAACAGCCCAACCATCAAAATTAACAGGACTTGTTGAATCCCATTCAGGCTAGAAAGCGCTGTTGTGAGAGGCGTTGCGGCTAAAATGACCCAAGTTCGGGCAGTTCCCTCGCTGGAAATCTGCACAGAACTGTAGCCCGCTAGCCAATCTGCCCCGTTTTCTTCAAGCGGGAAGAGATAGAGTGACTCTTGTTTGCCAGCAATCGCGTCTTTGAGCAGTGTTTGCCAGCGATCGGCGTTGCGATCTTGGGCGATCGACTGCCCGACCCGATCGGGGTCAGGGTGTGCAAAAATAGTGCCGTCTTCGCTAATAATCACCGTGTAGCCCACCGTCACGCTTGGGGAGTCACGATCGGTTTGATGCAGCGCAGACTGGAGGCTTAAAACATAGCGAAGTGGGCTAACCAGACTCTTAGAAGTTTGGGCCCCATAGACCGGAGCACTCAACACAAGGCGAAGCTGATCATCAGTAGGGGTTGATGAACGCGACGGTTGGCCGAGAGACATTTGCACCGATGCGGGTTTGATTAGCCCGCCCCTCTGCTGCTTTGGCCAGGGGTTTTCTGGAGACTGGGCGATCGCCGATTGCCCACAAGTGCTAGCTACAATCTGCCGGGTTTGAGCATCTGTGAGCTGCACACACTGCACCTCGATCGCTGAAGACTGCTGCAACTGCGCTAAAAATTCCTTAACGTTGGCAGGCTGCTGAGACTGAAGCGCCGAGGCGGTGGTGGCGATCGCCAAACTGGTCTTCAGAGACGTGAGGGCATCTCGAACACTTTCCCCCTTTCTGACCGCGCTGATCGTCAAATTATGGCGGGCCGTTTCGAGCAGCCCCGATCGAGCTTTGCGATACGCGACGATTTCTCCGGTCAGCAAAACGGGGATGCTGAGGAGCAAAAGCCGCGCCAGCAAGATGCGACGAAAAGAGGAGTGTCCGAGTTTAGTCATAAGCGCTGATAATCTGAAACTGACTCTCCCTCACAACCACCTGAGACTGCATGAGGCGCTGTCAGCACCCCACGCTGAGAGGCCAGATCGCCACCCCTCAAAAGGTCAAGCTTGGATAGGGTTGAAACAAAATCTGAGAATAGTGATAAACACGCGCTCAAAGCGCCCTAATCGTCGGCTTAAAGCGATAGTTAGCTGAGAAACATTGACATCCTCTACGCCCAACCCTGCGGGTATGGACGCAGAAACCTAAGACTCACGACTTAGGTTTCTGCTTCACAGGCACTTGACTAGACATTGCTGCCCCCGTCAGTACGCCTCCACAGACCGTTTCATTCACGCTGTGCCCCAGCGCAGAAAGACCTCGATTGCGGATCACTTGTCCGGCCGCCACATCCCGGTTCGTGGTGTAACCGCATTCTTGGCAGTGGTGAACTCGCTCACTCAACTCCTTCTTGCCCGTGTGCGCTTCGCAGTTGGGGCAAGTTTGACTGGTGCCGTTGGGATTTACCTTGCCAAAATGAACGCTTCGCTTCCAGCACACCCAGGGCAAGATTTGATTCAGGAACTGCCCAAATCCAGCATCGAGCGTCTGTTTGCCCAACATTCCTTTTGCCATGATGCGGAAGTCCAAATCCTCAACAAAAATCATGCCCGCTTGGTCGCAGAGATGATGAGCCTGCTTGAAGTGAAAGTCCGTGCGAGTGTCCGAAATCCGTTCATGAACTCTGGCGATTTTCTGGTTGAGTTTGCGTCGATTATTCGAGCCTAGTTTCTTTCTCTTCAGTCTGCGTTGCAGTAATTCCAACTGGCGGTGCAGGGATTTGAAGAATTTAGGACGCGACACTAACTCTCCGTCTGAGGTGGCAAAGAAGGATTTTAACCCCACGTCCACACCCAAGGGATGACCGTGAATCGGCGCATCAGGAATCGTGACATCTGCCTGCAAAGACAGCATCACAAAGTACCCCGATGCTCGTTTCACAATTCGGGCTTGCTTAATCTCAAACCCATCTGGAATGGGGCGAGATAACCGCAGTCTGACAACGCCCAGTTGCGGCAACTTGACCGTATCTCCCACCATCGGGTTTTTGAGCATTTGCGGGAACACAAAAGAGCGTTGCCTACCCCATTTCTTGAATCTAGGGAAGCCCAACCCTCTCGTTTTCATATCCTCAAAGGCTCTATCCAGTGTCCTTAAAACCTGCTGCAACACCTGTGCGTTGACGCTGCCCAATTCAGGGTTAGTCGTCTTTGCTGTCGTCAGTGATTTAGCTTGTTTGTGGTAGTTAGGGTAGGGCGCATCAGGAGCCATGATGTATTCAGCCACGAGTGAGCAAGCGTTGATGGGGCACTTGCGGGAAGCGCTCCAATCTTTGCTTTCTTTCAACGCAAAATTCCACACCTTGCGGCAAACCTCTAACACATGGTCAATGAGGTCTGCTTGTTCGGGTGTGGGAATCAGCTTGTACTCGTAGGTGAAAGTAATCATGCTGCGATATTAGCATATCTACACTGAGATATCATCTGTGTAGATACTTAAGAGATTGCTTGACTCCGTACCTCCGGCAAGCCGCCTACCCCCATACGACCAAACGGAGTACCGTTATGGTTGCAGTTCTCCGGCGCTTTGATAGAGAGTATCTGAACTTAGAAAATTCAACCTGAAAAGTCAATCTATAATTGAATATTTTAGCGATTTGACTCATGAAGTTCATCCTATTTCTAAAAGAGATGGGATCTGAATCGTGCCATAAGACTCACCTAGCGCAGGTGACGATCGCTGCCTATGCCCGACCCTGACCATCAGTTTCCTCACACAACGGTTATTTTAGCCATGAGTGCAGACGGCAAAATTGCGGATGCAACTCGTGCCCCGGCTCGGTTTGGCAGTGCGATCGACAAACTCCATCTCGAAACGCAAGTCGCTCAATCAGATGCCGTCTTGTTTGGAGCGGGAACCTTAAAGGTCTATGGCACTACCCTCAAGGTTGCCCATTCTGATTTGCTAAACCAACGGCAACAGCAAGGAAAGCCTCTTCAGCCCGTGCAAATCGTCTGTTCGGGTTCAGCCGTGCTAGATTGCCACGCCCGGTTTTTTATGCAGCCAGTGCCGCGGTGGTTGTTGACGACGACGATCGGGGCAGAGAGATGGCACGATCGGGCTGAGTTTGAACGAATTCTAGTCGCTGAGTCAAAAGCAGGTTCGTCAAAAATCGACTGGCCAGAAGCCTTAAAACAACTCTCTGCTCTGGGTTTGGGTCGGTTGGCGATTTTGGGCGGCGGTGAACTAGTCGCATCGCTGTTTGCCGCAGACCTCATTGATGAACTCTGGCTGACGGTCTGCCCATTGATTTTGGGGGGCGCAGCCGCTCCGACTCCAGTGGAAGGCGTGGGTTTTTTGGCAGAAGTTGCTCCTCGCCTAAAATTGTTAGACGTTCGACCTGTGGGTGAGGAGGTGTTTTTGCACTATTGGGTTAAACGAGAGCGGTTGCTGCGCTGAAGGGAAAAAGTATCTAAACCCTAACAGCAGCAAAAATTTCGGTGATTGACTGATGTTGATCAATCAAGCGATCGAGAATGCAACCAGATTAGCTTGCGCTGGAGACATCACCACTATTGAGCCAGGCAAGCGGGGTGGAAAGCCTTGCATCAGGCAGATGCGCACTGTGTATGATGTTGAGGTTAGTTAGCACCAAGAAGGTCTTCTACAGGAATCCTGGACGATTTCCCAGAGTTGACCGAGATATCAGACAGCCAGGCATACACGCTAATTCGTCAAATTCATAAGCTTGAGTCAGCCCAAGGCAATCGAATTGCGACGATCGCCCTCATCGCTTCTACAAGTTCTATCGATTGTAGACAAGCTCTTCGCTCTGGCTTCCAGGTTTGTCTGACCCAGCCTATAGAAACTGCGGAGTTAGCTGCTGCTCTAGCTAGTTTAGTTGAGTTTCTAACAGTAGCCAAACGCTCATCGTAATGGGTGAGATAGGGTGAAGGGCTGAACGTCAGAGAGCAGGGAGGAGCCGTAAAGCTCGACAGGGAGATGAACCCGGATGGGGGAGCTAACTTGTCGGCGCTTAATTGCGTGCAGCGACGGATGAAATGGGTTCTCTGCCCACAATCGATATGCTTTTCTTGCTCCTGCTCTCACTCCACCACTCAGTTCTCGATAATTCTCCCAGAAGGACGGCAGCGTTGCTGACCTCATAGCTGCTCATAATCCATCGGTACTGATTCACCCGCTGCAATCTCTTGTTTTGCTTTCCGAGCCGCCGCAACTAAATTTTCTTGTGTTCGCTTAAATGAACTGTCCCATTGCTGCTCATCTTCCAAATCAGCAATGTACTCTCGAATATGCTCTGCAACTTTTTCTTGCAAGTCATCCGGCAAAGATTCAACCATCTTTACAATTGTTGTGATAGCAGGGGAGGACATAAGCCAATTCGCGATGATTCAGTAAGAAGAAGCCCCTCTATTCTAGCAGCCAATATTTGCCAGTCTTGGCAGAGTTACTGCTCATCTGGTAGTAGCGATCGATTTGGTTCTGCAACTCGGAGTTCATGCTCAGGATGCTGCTCGACAAATCGATCTACCTCTCGTAAACGCTCTGGCAGTGGTGGGTAATCCCCACCGTAGCTATGAAATCGGAATCCTAACGCATACAGTTTTTGGACTTTCTTCCACTGCTGACGATCACCCCGCTTTGGAGCTTTAAACGAGCGTCCCATCAGATAAATCTTATCGCCACAATCTGAGCAAATATGCTCTTTTTCGTAACTCAACTTGAAACTTTTTTGACAATTGAAACAGGCATGAGCGCCCAAATACCGATAGGAAAAATAAGGTAGAGATTGAGAAACTCCAACCTTTCGATTTCCAATATCTCGCCGAATTTCCATCCGACGCTGCTTCTCTTCATTAGATGCCATAGCGGAGGCGAATTGTCCTTACAGAAATCTCAAGCAGTAGAACGTTCCGGTTAAGCGGCTGCAATGAATCTTTGTTCCCCCACTAAGATCTCGCGTCAGTCCGCTCCAACCGGGTTGTTAGACTGCGACTATCCCACGCTTCTGCTCCCCATACCTTAAAATTGTAGAGTAAGCGATTCCAAGCATAATTCTTATGACTGTCTTAATCCCTGACGACATTCTCCGCGCAACAAGAATGACGGAGGATGAACTAAAACTAGAAATCGCTATTATGCTCTACAAGCAAGAAAAAATCAGTAGTGGCAAGGCTCGTGCTTGGACTGGACTGACGGTAATTGAGTTTCAGCACGAACTTGCTAAGCGAGGGCTTTACATCAACTATGATGTCGAGGATTTTCAGGCAGATGTTAAGACTTTGCAGTCGATGAGGCTATTGTAATTGTTGTTAGTGATACATCACCGATTACGAATCTAGCAGCTTTTGTGTTTTTTTAGCTATTGGACAGCTAGATTTGCTACAAAGACTGTATATCCGCATCATTATTCCAGTAGCCGTCTACGACGAGATGGTCAATGTCGGTAAACCTGTTCCTGGTGCTATGGAGGTGCAAACCTTACCCTGGATTCAAACTCAGGCAGTTGTGGATCAACAACGAGTAAGCACAATTCAGGAAAGTGAAGAAAACATTGACTTGGGTGAAGCTGAAGCGATCGCCCTAGCATTAGAACTCAAAGCTGATTTACTTTTAATGGATGAACGCCGAGGGCGTATTGTGGCAACAAGCTATGGTTTGCAGGTCACTGGTTTATTGGGTGTACTTGTTCAAGCGAAACAAAACAACTTAATTGAAGCTGTTAAACCACTGGTAGATCAATTGGTTGAACAAGCTGATTTTCGCGTTGGTAATGAACTGTATACAACCATTTTGCAAATTGCAGGCGAGTGACCTTCAATTCAGAGCTGTCAATATTTTAATTTATTTTACAAGTCTCAAGCCTGACCAAGCCTGAATCAAGAATCCAATCCGCACGATACATAACTTCCAAAAACCCAACCCCAAGGTTGTTTAGAGTCTCCCACAAGAACCCAATAACGATTTCTCTCATCGTATCCAATCTTGTAAGGAATTACTCTCGGTCCACTAGGCAAACTTGCCAGAATCACAGGATCATTAGGTGTTTCTCTAACGTTGAGAGGTGTATCAGTTGGATCATTAACAATACAGATAATTGGTCTTTGTGACCTCTGGGCAACTTGTGCATTACCACTTGAACCAAATAGTACATCGAGAATTCCCCGTGTAGCTTGTGCTCCAAACTCACTAAAAACTCCCTCTACAAAGGCATTCCAAAGCGAACGACTACTTCGCTGAGCATTCGCAATAGCGAGATTTAAGTGTAAGGCAACCGTGAGGCAGGCAATACAGGCAACAAGCTTTTTCATGGTGATTATGCTTCGTGGGAAATAACTGAATTTGAGGTCTAACTATTATTTCTGCCGTTTGAACTCCTATCAAACAGGATAAATACTCCTTCAAAGAAACTATGCCGTATGGAATTCAGGATAACTCCTGTTTCTTCAGGAATTATCCTGAATTCCCACAGGATAACTCTCCGATTTCGGGTAATTATACGGAATGGCGCTCAGAGTTTTCGATTTTGAGGGAGCCGAAAGTAAACGACTGGAACATAAATTAGGGAGAATTCACGATCGCCCCCCTCTCTTCCCCAAAAACCGATCGCTTCCCTCTCCAAAAAACTCAGCATTCCAAAAAACAAAAAACTCTTGTACAATACACCGCAGTGATGGAGTTGTGCCCCGAAGTCTGATGTGGCGCATCAGAACTCCGAGGACTTCCATCCCTAGTTAGCGTTCATAACTCAGGAGGCGTTCATGATTGTACACCGTCGGCTTTGCTATGGGATCTTGAAAGGCTGGAATCAAGATCCTGCATACAGATTTCACCCCAACCCAATGTCTGAGAGATCCGCGTTTTTGTCCTCTTTAACTTAACTAAGAGGACAAAAACTATGGCAGTTAGGACGATCGTGCCTAGCTCGATTTCGTTTACGGTTGAGTTGCGATTCTCAATCGAAAAGCGATATCGGGTGAGTGTGACTTTGGATTTACAAGAGCGTTATCTCTTTGTGCCGTCTGGCATTCTCGTGAATGTTAGCGACAGCATTGAAGAGTTTGTCTCAGAACTGAGTGAAATCGCATCCAATCAACTGGCATTTCTGAAGTGGGATGGCACGAGTGATTTGACCACAGAGTATCAAGTTGTTCGAGTGTTGCCCGGTTATCAGGTTGAACGTTCTTTAGTGAAATTCAACATTGTTCTGGGTAGTGGTGCACTGATTCAAGTAGAGGAGTTGCACAACAAAACAACCATTCAACTATAGGAAGTTGAGGTTAGGGAGTCGTCGATATCCCCTTTTAGGAAACGCTCCCTAACTTTAGGCTACCCAAATCTACTTAAACGAGAAGAGAAACGGAAAAGCAAATAGTACGATCGCTGTCCAAGCTCCATAGAGGGGCAAATATCCTGTAATCCAGTTTTTGATCGAGGCGATCGCGACTTTGCCCAAAAAGAATCGCACATACTGCACCAACATTCCTGCTAAGTTGCCAAACACCAAGAAATTTGCGCCCAGAACAACCACTCGGTTTGGCGAAGTGCCATAGGATGCAAGGCGAAACACGATCGCTGCTAGGGCAACTGAATCTACAATCAGCGCGATCGCAATCAGCGCAAAAGTAATGTAATCTCCAACCAGTTTTTTAGGAGTAGACGCTCGTTCGGACAGCGTGAAAACCGCGATCGCCAACACTCCTAATAACATCACGTTAAACACTATCAGAAACTCTCGATCAGTAAATGGATTGCGTTGTAAAGTCAAAATACTGATCAGGTAAACTACCAAAGTCAACAACACTAAGGGACTGAAAATTCGAGCGATCGTGGGTGCCAAATTACCCACTAAACGACTTTGGGCATGAGTTAGATGAGTGGCCACGATCGGGGCTGCACACAGTGCATAGATAAGAATGTACTCATAGTAAAGCTTGTCAATATTCACCGAAATCACAGAAAAAAGTCCGGCTGTGACTGTAACTAGTACACTGCCACAAATGATGAACAGTGTAGTGTAGATTAACATCTCACCATTGTATTTAAGGTATGCCATCCGGAGATCGCTGTTCCTAACATCCTGACCTGTGAAGACAAAACCTAAAACTGCCCACAGGAAAAAAGGTAAGTGCAGACAAGACAGAATCACAGTATCCGATCGATCTAAATTTGGTAGTGTATTGATGAAAACGAGCGGCAGAAAAAACAGCGCAACGCTGGCCCCAAAAATACTTTTACCAGGCTTATTCTTGATCAGAAAATAAGCAGCAAGGGCTGGGAAAATGACGAAAGCAATGTTTCTTGGATAATACCAACTTGTTGACAGTTGAGGAAAGTAAGCGGGAAGTTTGGCGATCGTTCCTGCAAACAAACAGAGAACTAGGATTAAAATGCTGTCTGCAAAGACAAAGCGAGATTGATTTAATTGAACTGGCTGAAAATGAAGCCTTTCGTGCCAGACTTTTAACACGATCGCATCGGGATTTTCGGCAAACACTGACTCAAAAGCAACTCGAAAAGCTTCTGAATCTTCTTGAAACAGCCGCTCTAACTCACCGGGATTTTCTAAGTTTTCTCTAATTTGCTGAGTGAAGTTCATGCAGATTGCTGCTTTGATAGGTTTGGTCAAGCGTCAAAAACTGTAGATGCAGCCCAATCAACTAGAAGCTCCACTTCAAAGTCTCAGTATTCCTGAATTTATGGATCATTCATTCCTTTCAGTTCTCACCAGCGTTTTAGCGTTCTACCTCGCTTGGAACCTTGGTGCAAACGATGTTGCTAACTCCATGGGCACCTCGGTTGGCTCCAAAGCCGTCACTCTCAAACAAGCCCTGATTATCGCTGGAATTCTAGAATTCACTGGGGCGATCGTCTTTGGGCAACAAGTCTCGGCCAAGCTAGCGACGGGAATTGTCGCTCCGGCTTTGTTTGCTCAAACGCCTCAAACTTTATTGATTGGCATGGCTTCTGTCTTAGTTGCGGCGGGCATTTGGCTGAATATTGCCACCCTGTTTGGCCTTCCAGTGTCGTCATCTCATGCCACCGTAGGCGCGATCGCCGGATTTGCCTGCGTCGCCCTCAGTCCCAGCGCCGTTGATTGGTCAGCGATCGGCGTGATCTCTCTGACGTGGATCGTTACACCGCTAGTTAGTGGTGCGATCGCTGCCCTCTTTTACAGCCAAATCAAACGCTGGATTCTTGATCAGCCCGACCCGATCGCCCAACTTCGAGAATGGATTCCTTGGCTGAGTGCCGCTCTAATGGGCATCTTTGGCGTAATTGTCTTGCCGACGGTGAGCCGACCTCTTCAAATCGTGTTGCGCGATCGCTGGAATTTAAACTGGCCGGCTCACGATTTGCCGTTGTTGATAGGCAGCATTAGTGCGATCGTTCTGACGCTAATCATCTGGCGACAACTCGATCAAATCGCTCTCGCCAAAAATCCTGAACTGTTGCTGGCTCGGTTTCAACTCTTGAGCGCTTGTTTTGTGGCCTTTGCCCACGGCTCAAATGATGTCGGCAATGCGGTTGCACCCCTAGCGGCGATCGTCTTCATCATCCAGACTCAATCCGTTCCGCTCCAAGACTTTCAGGTGCCGCTGTGGATCTTGATGCTCGGCGGCATGGGCATCGTAGCAGGATTAGCCGTGATGGGAAAAAAGGTGATCGCCACGATCGGGTCAGGCATCATCGCCCTTCAGCCCAGTGGTGGATTTTGCGCCGAGTTATCTACTGCCACAACTATTTTGGTGGCCTCTCGCTGGGGGCTGCCCGTCTCAACCTCTCACGCCTTGGTCGGGGGGGTTGTCGGAGTCGGACTGGTTCAAGGCTGGAGATCGATTCAGGGGCAAACGCTGCGATCGATTGGTCTAACTTGGCTGGTGACGGTTCCGATCGCGGCGGGGCTAAGTGCTGCCATTTTCACCGTCATTCAATATTTGCTCACCCGATATTCTGTGCAGATTCTCTAAGCGGTGGGGAACAATAACAACTAAGAAATAAAGCTTTTGTGAAGACTAAATGTTAGTTTGTGAATTGCAGGGTAGAGGATAGAAATCCAATGGGTGAGGATAGTCGATCGCGCCCCTCAGAAAATGAGGATGCTGAACCAAATTTTTCTGGCTTGGGTTCAAGAGTCCACGATCTCAGAGGGCTGCAACACCATGCAGTCAATGAGTTGTCTCAAGAGGTGACTCAGTTGCAGATTGAAAAAATGCAGCTCATTCAAGATATCGCCAACCTGCAAGCCCGCTATCAGACACTGCAAAACTACTCACCCATCCCCGAAGCCCGTCCCATTCCTCTAGAAGTGCCTGCCGCTCCTCTGCCGCTCATCACCAAGCTCGGCTCCCAGTCTCCGCTTCAGAGTTGGGCTGGGGTTTGTGTTGATCTCGACCCTAGCGCTGTCGATTCACAATGTAGTTGTCAAAATGATCATCGGCAGCCCAGTGAATCTGCTGGGGCTGTTGAACTTTGGAGGGTTCATTCAGCCTAGTCTGGGCAACTCGCTGCTGATTTTGTGGATGCGAATGCTGATCGTGGTGCCCTTGATGGCCGCGATCGCCGCTTTTCTCTATCCCCCTGTCTGGAATGACATCAAAAAGCTGGTGCTCGATCGCGATCGCCGGGCGCTGTTTAACGTGGTGGGCAGCGGTGGCTTTTTATTTTTGTCGCAGGTGCTGATTTACATCGCGATCGGGCAAATTGGCCCCGGCCCGGCCGTCACAATTTTGTTTATGTATCCGTTAGTCACGGTGCCGCTAGCTTGGTGGCTGTTTGGCGATCGTCCGACTCGGCTGCGGCTGGTGGTGATGGTGGCGATCTTGGTGGGCGTGATTATGGCGGCGCTGCCCAACCTGGCAAAAGCCGGATTGGTGACTTCGGGCGGAGTCTTGGCGGCTATGTCTGCGGGCATTGCGTTCGCCTTCTATCTGATCTTCATGCAGCTTGGTTTTCGCAAACTGCATCCCGTTCCGGTGAGTTTGGTGCAGTTTGTCACGATTTTATTTTTGTCGAGTCTTAGTCTGACGCTGCCGCTTCAGTTGGGGGTTGCCGTTTTGCCCGAAAAGCGACTGGGATTCTTTTTAGGCGGATTGGTGCTGGGTGCTTTAACGCTGGTCGGCTATCTGAGCAATAACTTTGGAGTGCGGCACCTAGGCGCGGCGCGATCGTCGATTATTGCGTCTAGCGGCCCTGTGATCACAGCAGTTTTGGCGGCGATCATCATTCACAGTCAGTTGCAGCAGGTGCAGGTGTGGGGCATTTTGCTGGTGACGATCGGGGTCACAGCCCTCAGCTTTGAGCGAATGCGCCTCTTGAAGCCTGCCAAACCAGAAGCCGCGAGTCGATAGATTTCTCAAACGTCTCGATTGGCGGCGATCGAAATCGCCACTCCTGCTAACAAAATCACGGCTCCGGTAATTACCTGCACTCCGGGCATCTCTCCAAACAGCGCCAGCGCCAGCCCACTCGATGCAACTGGCTCAAATAAATTCAGCACGGCTACCAGCGTTGGCGACACCCAGCACACTGCCCAGTTGAGGCTGGTGTGTCCGATTAGCTGCGGCACGATCGCCATCAGCAGCATCAGTCCATAGGTGAGCGGTGAATAGCCCGTGTAGGAGGCTCCCGCAATCAGAGGGCAATGGAAACAGCACGATCGCCGCCACACCATAAGCGATCGTGCTGTAACTTCCTACGCCTAAATTTTGTCGCTGGGCTTCTCGTCCTAACAGCAGATAGAGCGTGGCTGTCCAGGCTCCAATCAGCGCCAGTCCGTTTCCTAAAAGTGGATTTTCACCTGTAGAATTGCCAGTTTCCCAACCGATCGTGAGTCCGCCAATTAAAGCGATCGCGATGCCTATCCACATTTCACGATTGGGTTTTTCGCCAAACCACCTCCACGAGAGCAGCGCCACCCAAATCGAAGTCGTGGTGACGATCGTGGTAGAGGCCGCGATCGACGTATAAGACAGCGAGGTGATCCAAGTGGCAAAGTGGGCAGCGAGAGCGATTCCCGCAGCGACAGCATAGCGCCATGCCGAAGCCGTGGGCGGATTGCGACGAATAGGTTGCCAGGCGGGAAGCAGCACAGCAGACGCGAGGACGAGCCGAGATGCAGCCAGCACGAGACTAAAACCGACGGTCGAAAGATGAGCTTCACGAGTCGCTAACCGAACCAGAATTGCGGCCGTAGAGACTGATAAAATCCCGATCGTGAGCACGATCGCAGTTTGCCAACCCGTCGGCTGAGGGGAAATTTTCACAGGTTATGCCTACTTGGGCAGGGTTTGCCCCGATCGTTCGGTTTTCCGATCTAATCTTAATTAGCACTCTGCCTTAACGAGTGCTAAATTTCTAGGTAGAGAACTGGGGAACTGATATGGCAAAGATTATTGTCTTTAACGATGAATCTCGTCAGGCGCTTGAGCGGGGAGTCAACGCTCTTGCTGACGCTGTGAGAGTCACGCTGGGCCCCAAAGGGCGCAACGTATTGCTAGAAAAGAAATTTGGCGCACCTCAAATCGTCAATGACGGAGTGACGATCGCCAAAGAAATCGAACTCGAAGATCCGCTCGAAAACACGGGTGCGGCGCTGATTCGGGAAGTGGCTTCTAAAACCAAAGACTTGGCCGGAGACGGCACCACGACCGCGACGGTGCTGGCCCAAGCGCTGATTCGTGAAGGCATGAAGAACGTGGCGGCGGGTGCCAACCCCGTTAGCTTGAGACGCGGCATTGAGAAAGCTGTGGCCAAGATTGTTGAAGAAATCGCAGCCGTCGCCAAGCCTGTTGAAGGCAACGCGATCGCGCAAGTGGCTACGGTTTCATCGGGCGGCGATGAAGAAGTCGGTGCGATGATTTCTGAAGCGATGGATAAGGTGGGCAAAGACGGCGTGATCTCGGTTGAAGAATCGAAGTCACTCGCCACCGAGATGGATATCGTCGAAGGAATGCAAATCGATCGCGGCTACCTTTCACCTTATTTCATCACTGACACCGAGCGACTGATCGCCGAATTTGAGAACGTCGCCATCTTGCTGGCAGACAAAAAGATTGGCTCCATTCAAGACCTGATTCCGGTCTTAGAAAAAATTGCTCGCGCAGGTCAACCGTTGCTGATTATTGCCGAAGACATTGAAGGCGAAGCGCTAGCAACGTTGGTCGTGAACCGTCTGCGCGGCGTGCTGAGTGTGGCGGCCATCAAAGCGCCTGGCTTTGGCGAACGTCGCCGATCGATGTTGCAAGACATCGCCGTTTTAACCAACGGTCAGGTGATTTCTGAAGATATGGGCTTGAGCCTCGACACCGTGACCTTAGAAATGTTGGGTTCTGCCCGCAAAGTCACCATCACTAAAGACACCACCACGATCGTGGCAGGGGGCGACAACGCGGTTGACATTCAAAAGCGCGTTGCTCAACTGCGAAGTGAAATGGAGCGCTCTGACTCTGACTACGATCACGAAAAGATCCAGGAGCGGATTGCCAAACTCGCGGGGGGTGTTGCGGTGATTAAAGTCGGTGCCGCCACCGAAACCGAACTCAAAAATCGCAAACTCCGCATCGAAGACGCACTCAACGCCACCAAAGCGGCTGTCGAAGAAGGCATTGTCCCAGGAGGCGGCGCTACGCTGCTTCACTTGGCTGTCAAGCTCGAAGCTTTCAAAGAAACCTTGATTGATGAAGAAGCGATCGGGGCAAACATTGTGATGAAAGCGTTAGAAGCGCCTCTGAAACAAATTGCTGACAACTCAGGGGTCGAAGGCTCAGTCGTCGTCGAAAAAGTGCGGGGTCTAGACTTCAACATGGGCTACAACGCTCTGACTGATGTCTACGAAGACTTAATCGTGGCTGGCATTGTCGATCCCGCAAAGGTTGTCCGATCGGCGCTGCAAGATGCGGCCTCGATCGCCGGAATGGTGCTCACAACTGAGGCGCTCGTCGTCGAGAAGCCTGAGCCGAAGTCTGCTGGCGGTGGTGCTCCTGATATGGGCGGTATGGGCGGTATGGGCGGTATGGGTGGCATGGGCGGCATGGGCGGCATGGGCGGCATGGGCGGCATGGGAATGATGTAGTCTCATCCGAATTAACTTGAAAGAGGGGGCGATCGTGTGATGCGATCGTCCCCTTTTTTAGTGCCCAAAGACGAATACACCTGCTTCCATTTGTTCATACCAATTTCGGATGCACTTGCGACTGATCGTTCAATCCGACGGGGCACGGCGGTGCCATGCCCCTACGCTTTTTGTACGGGCGTGGCACTGCCGTGCCCTCGTGCGGATCTGTCGCATTCACAAATCAAATTGGTATCAACACTGACAGATAAAACTTTAGCTATGTCCTGCCCACATAAACCTGAGAAAAAAACTCTGGAGCATGATCGACTCCACCTAGTTTCTCTTTGAGGTACTTTGGAGGAGTGATTGCAAGCACCATGCTGTCCACTGCGAATTCATTCCCTAGCTGCTTCCCATGAGCTACCTAAGTCAGGATTCTGCAAATAAGCTACTTTTCTTCTAGCAAGTTCTTCTTTTTGCCAATCCAGCATAGGAATTTGCTCTGGAACTAAGGCAATGTTGTCCCACAAATCTTCAACAAGCTGCAATTTTTCTGAAAGGGCTAATTCAAAAACTTGAGTGAACTCTGCCTTCATAGAGCGCCTCATCTGCTGAATAGCTGTGTTGCTCTAAGTTTATCACCGCTATCGCTGATGCTACGAACGTTACTTCTAAACCTAGTTGTTTAAGCTGATACCTGAATGGTCTGACTTCCGGCTAGACCAAAGGCTTTGTGAATCGCCCGCAGCGCCAGCACACCCTGATCTTCTGCGACTACACAACTGACCTTAATTTCAGACGTGGCGATCATTTGGATGTTGATTTTTTGCTGATACAGTGCGTCAAACATTCGAGCTGCAACTCCGGGTTGACCAACCATTTCTGAGCCGACAATGCTGACCTTGGCGATCGCTACATCCACCCCAATTTCACCACAGCCCAACTCAGGAGCCGCTGTTTCTAACACTGTCCGAGCCGCTTCTGCATCCATTTGCGCGACGGTGAAGGCGATATCGCGGGTCATAATGCCATCAAGCACTCGACAGCGCTGAGATTGGATAATCATATCGACGCTGACGTTGTGATCTGCGAGCAGTTGAAAGATTTTTGCCGCCATGCCAGGACGATCGGGCACATGACGAATGGCTAATTGAGCTTGCTTGAGATCGAGCGCCACACCCCGAACCGGATTTTGAGTTGTCAGAGTTGCTAAAGGTTTGGGTTGACGATCGAGGGCTGACTGAGTAATGTCAAACGCTTGGCAAAGGGTGGAGATTGCGGTCTCACAATCTCGCTGATCAATCACGCAGCTAACTTTGACTTCAGAAGTCGAAATCATTTGAATATTGATTCCAGCATTTGCCAGAGTTGAGAACATTCGAGCAGCAACTCCGGGGCGGCCAATCATTCCGGCTCCGGCGATCGTCACTTTAGCAATCTGCTGCTCAATCATCACTTCGGGAGCTTTTTCTAAACTAGAGGGTTGATTGATCATCAACGCTGGAATGATGGCATTGGCAACCGCTTCTGCACGGTTAAGAGAATTTTTAGTCACCGTAAAGGCAATGTCGTTAGTATTGCCTTCGTGAATGGATTGGATCACAAGATCAACATCTAAACTCTGAGTGGCAATTTCACCAAATAACCGCGCAGCAACACCCGGACGATCGGGGACTCGCAGCAACGCGACTTTGGCTTGATCGGTGTCGAATTCCACCGCATCGACGGGGCGGGCAATCTCTAACCCTTCCAGCGATCGGGGTTGGGGAGTCGGCGAAGTCACCCACGTTCCGGGGTCGTCTGTCCAGCTAGACCGCACAACAAGCGGCATTCCATAATTGCGGGCGATCTCAACGGCACGAGGATGCAGAACTTTTGCCCCTAGGCTGGCGAGTTCTAACATCTCATCGCAGGTGATGTCGGTCATTAATTGAGCGTCTTCGACCAGTCGCGGATCGGCCGTGAGAATGCCCGGAACGTCAGTGTAGATTTCGCAAAAGTCGGCTTTGAGGGCGGCAGCAAGAGCCACGGCTGACGTGTCTGAACCACCGCGGCCGAGGGTGGTAATTTCTAGATCTTCAGTGCGGCTGACTCCTTGAAATCCGGCGACGACGACCACTTCGCCCTTTTTGAGATGGCGCTCTAAGCGATCGGTAGCAATGTTCAGAGATTCGGGCGCGAGTGTGGTGGGTTTCAGTCACAATCCCGACCTGTGCGCCTGTGAGAGAGACGGCGGACTGACCAAGCTCTTGCAGGGCCATGCTGAGGAGCGCGATCGTCACCTGTTCTCCGGTCGAGAGCAGCATATCCATTTCGCGCCGACTGGGGTTGCTGGAGATCTCATTGGCGAGTTTGACCAACCCATCGGTCGTTTTTCCCATTGCTGAAACGACGACGACGACTGAGTTTCCGGCGTTGACTGTTTTAACAATTCGCTGGGCAACCGCCTGAATGCGATCGACCGATCCGACTGAAGTGCCCCCATATTTCTGAACGATTAGCGCCATGACAGTTGATTTCCTACGATCGAAGGACTTAGCCTCCGAGACTCATTAAAGGTTTGATTAAGGTTTGATTTTATCGCGCTTGGGCGTTGGTCTTCATTAAAAAAGCCTCCCGATCGGGAGGCTTTAGAGTGAGATTAACGGTGGACTATCGGTTAAAGAACCGCGATCGCCCCAGCGATCGCCGCCGCCGCCGCCGAGACGATGGCAGTGCCAAACAGCCACCAAGCCGCCGTTTCAGCAGCTTTACGAGTTTCTTCAGCTTGCTTCTTCGCCTGCCGCTTGACGGCTTCTAGACGGCGCTGGGCCTCTTCTTGCACGCGCTCTGCCCGTTGCAGAACGGTGTTTCGTGCGCCTTCAATCTGGTCGATGACGCGGTTAGCATCGGCTTCTGAGATGTCTTCACGAGAGCTAAGAAGCGCCACTAGGGTTTCACGGTTAAAACTGCCGAGCCGATCGCGCATGGCATCAAAGCCAGCTTGGGGGTCGTGAAACAGAGTCCGCACGTCTTGACGGATGCCGTCATAGTTGAGTTCAGGGCGATCGAGGGAATTTAGATAGTCGCGCACTCGACCAAAGATGCCGTCAATCACTGACTGAATGCGGTCTTGAATGCCCTGAATCTGCGCCATAAACTGCTCACGCACCGAGAGAATTTGGTCAACCACGCGATTGGCTTCTTCTTCGGTCATGTCTTGACGCTGGGAGAGAAGAGCCACGATCGTGGGGCGATCCAACTCCGCGACGCGGGTGCCTAGGTTGCTCAATCCCAATCGGGGGTCACGCAGCAAGATGTGCAAATCGTGCTTGATGCCGTCGGGGTTGAGAGCGGCTTTGTGAGTGTTGCGGAGATAGCCTTCTAGGGCTGACTCAAAGTTCATGACTCGCTGCTGAGTCCGGGCGGCTAAACGACGTGGCGCACGGGCAATGCCGCGAAGCGACGATTGAACTTGATCAATCACCTGGTTAACCTGCTCTTCGCTCAAATCTTGGCGCTGGCTGAGAAGCTTGACCAGAGTTTCACGATCGACGTGAGAAAGCCGATCGCCCAAGGCATAGGCTCCCGCTTTAGGGTCGTGCAGCAAGGTGTTTAAGTCATGTTTAATGCCGTCAGGGTCAAGCTCTTGCAGGTTGGTGTTCCGCAAGTAGTCTGAGATCTTGGTAGTCACCTGATCGACTTGCTCTTTGGCCTTTCCGGCGGCAATTTGAGGCGCGTGAAGAATGTTGCTGCGAACCTCTTCAAGCTGGCCGATCACCCGATCGGCTTCTTCGGCGGTCATGTCTTTGCGCTGGGCTAGTAGCTGCACGAGGGTGTCTCGATCAAACTGACTCAGCCGACCCCGCAGCGCCGAAGCCCCAGCTTGGGGATCGTCTAGCAGCAGTTTGAAATCGCGCTTGATGCCGTCGGGGTTGAGTTCCGTTTTGTTGGTGTTTTGCAGATAAGATTCGACCCGAATCCGCAGGGCATCGGCTTCAGATTTGACCCGATCTTGAGCCGTTTTTGCGGTGTTGAGAACGCGATCGCGCACTCCTTCAACCTGGCTGACGACCCGATCAGCTTCTTCTTGAGACATATCGGGGCGCTGGGCTAATAGCTGCACGATCGTATCGCGATCGAACTGACCTAGGCGACTGCGAAGGGCATCATAACCCGCTTCGGGGTCTTGCATCAGCAGCGAGAGTTCTCGCTCGATGCCATCGGGGTTGAGTTCGGTTTTGTCGGTTGATCGCAAATAGTTCTCTAGCCGACCTCGCAGGTCTTGAGATTGACCCTGCTCATCAGAGGCTTGCACTGTTCCTAAAATCGCCGCCCGAATCGTTTCTAGCTGGTCAGCCACCTCAGCCACTCTCACCACCGACAGATCGCCGCGCTGAGTCAGCAGATTGACAAAATCGCTGCGGTTTAGCTGCTCTAGCTGACGACGCACGATCGCTGGGTTTGCTTCAGGATCGTAGAGGACATCTCTAAATTCGTGTTCCAGCGTTTCCCGATTTAGGTGCCAGGCATAGGTGTTGAGAAGATAGTTTTCGACATCAGCCTTGATCGGGCTAAAGCCTGAAGCCTTATCAGCCACTCGATTTCCGACCTGTTTAGCGCCCTGGGTGACTTTATCTTTTGCAGTCTGAAGTTGTCCTAAAATCTTTTCGACATCCAGATCTGACAGATCCGTGCGTCCCATGACCGTGCCCATGATGGTCGAGAAACCAAACTCCATCGCCCGATCGACGAGGCTAGCTTGTTCTGGTTTGGGCTGACCCATGACCGCCATGCCAGACTGCTGAGGGGTTTGCAGCATTTGTCCTTGACGACGAACTTCTTCGGTCAGGCGATCGAGCTTGGCGTTTAGCTCGTCGGTGTTGACCGAGCCAGATTTAACAGTTTTGAGATACTCCATCATTTCAGCGGTCGGGTCTTTGCGCTGAAACTGACCGAGGGTTTTTTGCCAAACCGATTCCAATTGATCAACCAATCGATTTGCATCTTTTTTAGACAAATCAGTGCGGCTGCTGATCAGGTTTAAGAACGTGTTGCGATCGATGTGTCGCAGCCGCTCCATGACTTCAGTCGGAGAGGTGCTGCCTGCGATAGATTTGAGTTCGGGGTCGTTGAGCAGTTTCTCAAACTCTCCGCGAATGTGAGACACGTCTAGCTGAGGTGGTCGAATTTTTTCGATATAGTCTTCGATCGAGTCGCGGATGTGAGTTGGATCGATCGCGTTCCCCAACTCTCGGCGCACGGCTGCTGCTGCTGCTTCTGCGGTGGAAACGACTTGCTGATTGATAGCCTTAGCGCCGACGGCCGCCGTTGCTGTGCCCAAAATTGCCTGAAACCCAGATGTGGCACTGTTGACCAATGAGCCAACGAGAGAGCCGACTGTGGTAGAGCTAAACCACACCAACGCCACGAAATAAGCACCCCAGATCACCAAACCGACGATCGCGCCCAGCGTGGCACTGCTTAACAAACTCAGCTTCACTGCCAAGAGACAAGCAAAAAATAGAGCAATAGTAACGGTAATCAGTGTCCATAAGCCAACCGCAAACTCAATTTTGCGAATGGTACCTCCTGGACTGCCTGACTCATGATTGTGATCATGATCGTGATCAGAGTCAGAAGAGCGCCCTAAATAGGAAATGCCTGCCGCGACGGACAAGTTTGTTAACAAGATTTGGAATGCAAATGCTAATACTAGCCCTGCTATCAGAGCAACAAAAAATCTTGGGCCTGAAAATACTAAGGATGCCTGTTCGGGAGTGTTGACCCCCCGATCGACGGGAACTTGCATCAGCCAGGGAATCTGACTAAGTTCCCAAGTAATTTTTGAAAGTTGAAACATAGGGATTTCCTCTTCACCAAACTCGCGCAACTGAGTCAACTGCGCCAGCCAAGTGCTGTAATTGTGTAAGACGACGCTTGCTGACAGGATGACTGAGTGGGCAGGGTTTTGGCATCCCTCACAGGTGAGAAGAGGAGATACGCCTACAGGAGTATGGATGTTGAGTATTGCGCGCAAAATTGCTCAACGACTTGATCAAGACCGACTGCACGAGAGGCTTTAAACAGCAGTCGATCACCCGATCGCACCTCTGCCTTCAATTGAGCCACGATCGCTGCATGGGTTGAAAACCGCTCGACCTTGAGGGGTGAGGCTCCGATCGCCAATGCTTCGGCTTCTGCGTCGTCTGCCAAAATCAGCAGCCCATCTAGGTTAAGTTGCTTGACCATCTCGCCAACTTGCTGATGAAAGGGCACTGACCAGTCTCCTAACTCTTTCATCGTGCCCAGCACGGCGATGTGACGCTGACCGGGAGTATCCGCCAACAGGCGCAGCGCTGCCAGCATCGACTCTAATCCCGCGTTGTAAGTTTCATCCAAAATCACAACATCATTCGGGAGTTCATATTTGCGCGATCGCCCCCCTGGAACCACTACCTTCACGCCTGCGGTTAGGGCTGACCAGTCTAGGTTTAGAGTTTTTGCGACAGCCAAAGCGGCTAGATAATTTAGCGCATTGTGCTGCCCCTCTAATGGTAGCGGCAGCGATCGCTCTCCAATTTTAAGGGTTTCAGCGCCGATGAGGTGCCCGTACAGGTCGCCGCCTTCTAGTCCAAAGGTGAGGGTCTGCCCCGTCCAAACAGTCTGAGCGGTTTGAATTAATAGCGCGTTGTCGTGATTGAGAATCGCGATCGCGGTTTTGGGCATTTCTGCCAGCAGTTCACATTTGGCGGCGGCGATCGCTGCTTTTGAGCCGAGTCGCCCAATGTGAGCCGTGCCGACGTTGGTAATCACCGCAATATCCGGCTTCGCAATCTGGCTGAGAAGGGCAATTTCCCCTTTCGCCCGCATTCCCATCTCAATCACGGCATAGTCATGAGTTTGATCCAATCCCAACAGAGTTTTAGGAACGCCAATCTCGTTGTTATAATTCGCCTCCGTCTTCAGAACGTGACCATAGTTTGACAGCACAGCGGCAATCAATTCTTTAGTTGTGGTTTTGCCCACCGAACCTGTGATCGCGATGATGGGAATAGTGAACTGATTTCGCCACCAGTGCGCGATCGCTTGATAAGCAGCAAGAGTATCTTGAACTCGCAGAACTGGCAGAGTTGAGGTTGGAAAGTGAGAATCGACGATCGCTGCGATCGCTCCTCGCTCGATCGCCACTCCCACAAACTCATGCCCGTCGAATTTTTCGCCCCGCAGCCCTAAAAAAACCTCTCCCGGCTTGAGATGGCGACTGTCGGTGGTGATGGCGATCGCGGTTTGAGTCAGCATCGGCTCGGTTAAATTTTCGGCCGTTGCACCGAGAACGTCAATCAGTTGAGTCAGCGAGGCGTGAAATGACATAAAAAACTAATGGCGTGAGGAGGAATCAAGCTAATTTATTGAACGTTGTAGCGGGTGCCCTTGGCAAGTTTTGAGATGGTCAAAGCAGATATCACGAAAACTTGTGGCGATCGGGTCTCTTTTTGCTATGCTGATTAAGGCTTAAGTCAAACTAGTTTATCAGCTAGCTCGATGACTGCCCTGGTTCCTCAGCCAGCCCGTGCGGATGTGGCGGAATTGGTATACGCGCACGCTTGAGGTGCGTGTGGCATTGTCCTTGCGAGTTCGAGTCTCGCCATCCGCATAGAAAAGAAGGCACCCGATCGGGTGCCTTCTTTTTGTTTAAGCTAGATTTTAGACTCCTAGCGGAATCACCTGCTGCTCAGAATGCTGAGTAGAGTCAGCTTGAGATCCTTCAGCAGGCTTGTGAGCAGTCAGATACTTACTCATAAAATGCACCTGCGTCGAGACCTTGGTAAAGCCAGCGCTCTCTAAGCGAGCCGTCAAATCATCGGTCATATAGTGACGATAATAAGGCTCGTGGAAGGTTTCTGAAAAGCCAGCCATCAGCGGAGCCAGGTCTGGCGAATCGCTAACTTGAACCGAATCACAGATCACAAACGTGCCACCGGGTTTAACAACCCTAAAGGCTTCGTCAATTACATTCTGACGCGCTTGGGGCGGCAACTCGTGGAACAAAAACACGCAGGTCACCGCATGAAAATAGTTCTCTAAGTAAGGCAACTCTTCGGCATTGGCTTGCAGCAATTGAGGCAACTCACCAGGGAATCTGAGAAAGCAATTGGTTGGCCTTTCTCAAATAAGCAGGCGAGAGATCAACTCCATATAGAGAGGCTTTGGGCAACATCCCTCGTAGCATTCTCAACGTGCGACCCGTGCCGCTGGCCATATCTAGAATCTTAATTTGACGAGGCGCGATCGCGCTAAACGCTGTCAGACCTTCTTTTAACGGAGCTAAAATCCGACGGCGCATTGCGTCAGCCGACCCGTTAAACAGCAACTCTACTTGCAAATCATAGAGATTGGCTGACATATCGCTGAGATAGCCATTGGTCTGGTGATGGAAGTTTTGCACATAGTAGCTAGGGTAGCCACTTGTCTCAACATCCGATGAAAACTCTTGGTAGCGCTTTTGGTTTGCCCGATCCCAGATCTGAGGCATATCGAGCCAGACAGCCGGATAAAACCGAAAAAAATCTTCCCACGGGTTGTCAAACAAAAGGCTTTCTGGGTAAATGCCTGTTTCTGCATCTTGCCAGTCTGCTTCAAGAATCTGATTAAACCGTTGCTGAATCTTAAGCAGCAACTCAGGAGCAAGCGAAATGGTTTGTTTCTCTTGCGCGGGAGCCACGAAATTTAGAACTTGAGTACTCAGCACTTTGTGCGCCAGCCCAAAATAGCTTTTGCTTTGCTGAAAGGTTTGATATGCCAGCTTAGTTAATGTGTCGGGCATGATGACTTTAAGAGACTCGCGATCGACGACTGTAACTAAGTGTAACGAATCTTAGGAGTCAGTTTCATCAGGTATTTGCAGATTTATCGACAAAAATGGCGATCGCTGAGTGAGATGCGATCGCCGACGTTAATGATTAAATCGTGAGTCGAGTTTAGAAATCCGAAATCACAGCCTGTTACTGATCCGTCACTTTTGGCTGCTGATGGCGGTTTTTGTGCCATTTGTACCAGCTTCCGTCGATGGAAAAGCCGTTAGCCAGCATAAAAGCAACGGTGTCATCACTCACGTCTACGATCTGAGATTTATTGGGTTGGTTAAACCGTTTCATGGCGCTTACCTCTTAAAGAGTTGAAGTCAACAGAGGCGCGTTCCTTCGGGAAACTCCCTACTTCCGTCTCTCCAAAAATCAAGAAAACCTAATTTCCGAAAGAGATGAACGATTCATTTCTGTATCCAATGTAACAAAATTTAGCCTAGTTTGCATTAGGTTCATAAAGGTTTATGGTTTTTCTGCCCAAAACAGAATGATTAGCCCACTTAAAGAAAATCCCCCAGCGAATAGTTTCAGTGAGGGATTTATTTAACCGAGCCAGAAGTGTCTGGGTCTAGCAGTCGTAATACAACTCAAACTCATAGGGAGTCGGCAGCTTGCTGATCGGCTTCACCTCACCTTCCATCTTCATCGCAATCCAGTTATAGATAAAGTCTTCAGGGAAGACACCGCCCGCCGTGAGAAACTCGTGATCTCGCTCTAGATTTGCCAACGCTTCGCCAAGGTTTGCCGGGGCTTTGGGCACTTTTGCCAACTCCTCTTTGCTCATCTCGTAGATGTCTACATCCAAAGGTTCGCCCGGATCGATCTGGTTTTTGATGCCGTCTAGACCCGCACAAAGCATGGCTGAGAATGTTAGATAAGGGTTGCTCGACGCATCGGGGCAACGGAACTCTAGGCGCTTGGCTTTGGGGTTGGTGCCAGAGAGCGGAATCCGAATCGATGCCGATCGGTTGCCCGCCGAGTAGGCCAAGTTGACCGGAGCTTCAAAGCCAGGAACCAACCGCTTATAAGAGTTGACAGTCGGGTTGGTGAACGCCAGCAGTGAAGGCGCATGGCGAATCAAGCCGCCGATAAAGTGCAGCGCCGTTTGGCTCAAGCCTGCATATTTGTCACCCGCAAACAAAGGCTGTCCATCCTTCCAGATCGACATGTGGCTGTGCATTCCAGAGCCGTTGTCGTCGTGGATTGGCTTGGGCATAAAGGTCGCAGTTTTGCCATGCTTGCGGGCGACGTTTTTGACGACATATTTATAAGTCATCACATAGTCAGCCGCGTGCACTAGGTTAGAAAAACGAATGCCCAGTTCACACTGTCCGCCTGCGGCGACTTCGTGGTGATGTTTCTCGATCGGCACGCCGCACTTGGCCATCGTCAGCAGCATCTCAGTGCGGATGTCTTGCAGCATATCCGAGGGAGCCGTCGGAAAATAGCCGCGCTTTTTGCTGATTTTGAAGCCCAAGTTGCCGCCCGGCTCAGAATAGCCTGAGTCCCGTTCAGTATTGCCTGAGTTCCAGGCACCTTCGCTCGACTCAACGGCATAGTAGCCCGTGTGACCCTCTTGCCCATAGCGAACATCGTCAAAGATGAAAAATTCGGGTTCTGGCCCGCAATAAACCGTGTCGCCTACGCCACTCGCGATTAGATAGTCAACGGCTTTTTGGGCGATCGAGCGAGGGTCGCGCTCATACATCTGCCCGGTGCGAGGATCTACGATCGTGCACACCATGCTCAAAGTGGGCACCGCCATGAAAGGGTCCATCCAAGCAGTCGTGGGGTCGGGCACCATCGCCATGTCTGAACTGTTGATGGCTTTCCAACCGCGAATGCTAGAGCCGTCAAACGCCACGCCTCCTGAGTTGAGGAACGATTCTTCCTCGATCAAGCTTTTATGAAACGTGCAGTGCTGCCAGATTCCATAAAGATCTACAAACTTGAGGTCAATCAGTTCAATGTTCTGATCCTCAATCATCTTTAGAATTTCTTGTGCTGTCTCGGCCATGAACTACTCCTTAAATCGTTGGCTAAAGGGTTTTCCCTGAAGAGTTTGAGAACGGGTTGAAGACGGTAACCCCGCTAAGATGCCCTACCTCGATCGAGGTGGTTTGTGGGGGCTTTGACAGGAAATGAATGGGTGTGCATCTTTCCGCAGCGATACCCTGAGTTCTCTGAATCATGGTAGGGAGAGCGATACGGGAATTTTGTATTTTATGCTACAAAATCTTGAGTGATTGCCCAGGATTAAACTCAGGTTAACGATGGCGGCAGTTGGCTAAAAAAGCAAGAATGTAACGTTTCACAAAGACTGATGGGATCAAGGCGGCCAGCGTCTCAATCGGTTCGACCCTGCATGGTAGACTTACCCTAAATCATTTGATGGGCGGCTCGGCTAGTTGCTGTGGGTCGAGGCTCTAGAACCCCAAACACTAAATTTTGTTTACTGGGATTAATTGGGAGAAGAATTTCATGCGGGATGCAGTGACAAGCCTGATTAGAAACTATGACATCACCGGGCGATATCTCGATCGTAACGCGGTCGATGATTTGAAATCTTATTTTGAGACTGGGATGGCACGGGTGCAAGCAGCCGGAGTGATTAACGCCAATGCGGCGGCGATCGTCAAGCAAGCTGGCTTGCAATTGTTTGATGAGCTTCCCGAATTGATTCGCCCTGGTGGTAATGCTTATACCACTCGTCGCTATGCGGCCTGTCTGCGAGATATGGACTACTACTTGCGCTATGCCAGCTATGCGCTGGTCGCTGGAGACAACGATGTGCTTGATGAGCGGGTGCTAGAAGGTCTACGAGAAACCTACAACTCGCTGGGGGTGCCTGGTGGCCCGACGGTGCGCGGCATCCAGATCATGAAAGAAATTGTCAGAGAGCAGGTTGCGGCCGCAGGGATTGAAAAAGCTGCGTTTGTTGACCAACCGTTTGATTACATGTCGCGAGAGTTGGGCGAAAACGACCTTTAAAGCTCGGTCTGCTGGGCGATCCGATCGCTGTCAAGTCGGGTTTGTCACTTCAAATAAAAGTGAGGGTAAAGCATTCAAGCGATCATCGGGCGCTCCGAGAGGTCGTTTTTGAATGCTTCGTCCTTTTAGTCATGATGGGCGATCTTCTAAGCGTTGATAGATGCGTCGGGTTCTAACACCCAGACTGAGAAACTGCGATCGCGCTTTGTGATCAGGGCCGCGTTTCCCTTTTGAGCCAGACGATCAGCTAGCTCGATCGCGGCTTCTCGGTCTTTGACAACCCGCAAAAGACTGTAGTAGTTATCCGTTGCAAAAATCGCTTCTAGGGGCTGCGCCACATCAGGCACCAAAATCGTGCAAGCCTCATATTCCCAGTCGTTTTGCAAAATTTTCCAGAGACGATTTGCAGAGTTTTTGATCTGACTGAGCCAAGCATTAGGTTCTAAAATCCAAATCACGTCGCCTTTAGAAACGTGAGTGATTACCACTTTGTCACCTTTATAGACCAGTCGAGCCGCCATTTGCAGCGTTTTTTGCCGCTCTTTAACGACTTTAAAAAAACTATAGTATTGGTCGCCCACTTGAATCGCCGCCAAGCGATCGCTCTCGTCAGGCACCTGAATATGACAGGAGCGATAGTGACTGCGAGACCCCAAAACCTTGTATAGAGGCTGATCAGGCATCTGCGAAGCAGCCGAAAAGGAAGAATGAACCTGGGAGCGCATAGGTCTTTGACCCCAAAGATAAAACAATCGTTAAGAAAGATTATGCTGACTCGCGATCGGGTTTTAGAACCGTGAAAATCCCGACTTTTGAAAAGGATGAGCAATGAGCAGTGAAATCTCAAAAAATATGAAATGATAGGGTGATTATTCCTCTTCTATCCCTCATTCTTTTAAGATGCCTACACCGTGTCACATCATTGTTGAAGGCAACCCCGCGATCGTGTACGCCAGTCGAGGAGGAACGCCCAGTAAGGTGTTGCCGACCTTAGAGCGATTTCTTGATAAGTTTTGGCAAGAGCGCGATCTTTCTGGAGAACACAGCGACACGCCAGAATGCCTGTTGGCACAGATTGTGGTGCGGTTTGGCTACGAGATTTGCGAGGATGATTTCTCGAATCTCAAAGTGGGCGTGAACTATGACCCCACCGCCGAGTATTTGTATTTAGTGGGGCGCGATCGCTCAGTGATTGTCTGGGCAGCAGGCGAGACCTATCATCAAGATCCGACCTTGGGACTGCAAGCTTGCCAACCGTGGATCAGCACCGAATGGGCGATCGAACCATCCGTTAGCCACTAAATCGCAAGAAGTAAGTTGGCTAACTTAGAGTGCTTTTTGCTTGAAAGCCGCTTGAAAGTCGATGAAATCTAGTTCGACCTGTCTAGCATAGGTGCGACTGTAGTCTAATAACCAAGGATGCCAATCAGGGGCAGCTTCGGCAAAGGCGATCAGATCATCAGCGATCGCTGACCCCTGCCGGCCACCGCTTCGCAACTGCCCCCAAGCGGTCACCTCTGCCATAGTTTGAATCACTTTTTTGAGGCGTTTGATTTTGCCATTCCAAGCGGCGAGATCGACCCGATCGGCAACGGGCTGAAGCTCTCGCAGCACATAGGATTCATTGTCTAACTCCAGCGGGTTGAGCAGCGCCGGAGGTGATTCTTGAAACCGATATTGAATGGCGGCAATGCGGTCAGCTTGACTAGTCCAGTCGGGCTGATGAAGCTGCAAATGAGGATAGAGAGAGGACGATCGGGCGGCTTTTAGGTCGAGTAAATAATTGCGATGAGGTGACCCGTTGCCTTCGACCAAGAGCACGTAGCGATCGAGTCCTAAACTTCCTGTTCCGGCGATGCGATGCGCCACATCCAACACGTTAAAGAACTTGGGATTAGGCTGACTTGTCGCCCATTGATTTATCAAGCTAGTGATTTTTTTGCGTTCTTTCGGTGTTACCGCAGACGTTTTTCCTGGAATGATTTTTAGCTTGCGCTGCCTGTCTCTTAACTCGGTGCGCTCGGTCAGGAAAGTTCTACGATCGCGTGTTCTCAAACTCTCTAACAATTCTCTGACCAATCCAGTTGCCGTTTCTGGATGAATGTCACGAGCTTTACCCAGTTTCAAGGCGGCTGTGTAGGAGTCTAAAAAACACTGACAAAGCCCTTGCGCTTCCTCATCATTGATTCCCAAGGTGTGAGCGCCGACCAATACGCTGGTGATAAATCGAGCCGTATCCCAGCTAGAGGGTGCTAACACCGATTCGTCAAAGTCGTTGATATCGAAATAGACCAAGCGATCGTCGCCCCGAAAACTGCCAAAATTTTGCAAATGCAAGTCGCCACAGACCCAGACTGGGGGCGTTTTATCGATCGCGGCATCGGCAGGAATGTCTTGATAAAACAGATGACACGTCCCCCGAAAGAAGGCAAACGCGTTAGTTGCCATCGCCTGATATTTGAGCTTCAAAAGCTGCGGATCACGGTCTTGATTAAACTGCTGAATTTGAGCGACGACATTTCTCGGCATTATTTTGGTTCGTTTGGGTTAAGCGATCGCTCAAGTATCTCTAAATTTTTCGCTCCTGCGCAAAACCCTTATATAAAACTCGGAGGTTTAACCGAAAACGCATCTTACTGGAGAGTGCTTCTTAAACCTCCGAGTTTTTGGGAGCTTGGTTTTAAAAGCTCAGGCAGTTGTAGGGCATTTTTTGAGTCAGGCTGTGAACTGCTCAACGGGGCAGATGAGTTTTTCCGAAACACGCTAATCTGAATAAGTGAGCATTCTCTGCGATTGCTTTGCCGTACTTTGATGAAACGCCGATCGTGTGGCACTTATTTGACCTATGTTTGACGCTCTCGCTGAACGCTTAGAACAAGCCTGGACTAAATTACGCGGTCAGGACAAAATCTCTGAATCCAACGTTAAAGACGCACTGCGGGAGGTTCGGCGGGCGCTGCTCGAAGCCGATGTCAACCTGCAAATCGTCAAAGACTTTGTAGCTGAGGTTGAGCAAAAAGCACTCGGCGCAGAAGTCGTGCAAGGGGTGCGCCCAGATCAGCAGTTTATTGAAATTGTCTATAACGAGCTAGTGCAGGTGATGGGCGAGGCCAACGTCCCCCTAGCTGAAGCGCCATCAAAACCGACGATCGTGCTCATGGCAGGTCTGCAAGGCACGGGTAAAACCACCGCCAGCGCCAAGCTTGCGCTCCATCTTCGCAAAGAAGAACGCACTACCCTGCTAGTCGCCACCGACGTATATCGACCTGCGGCGATCGACCAACTCGTGGCCCTCGGCAAGCAGATTAACATCCCCGTTTTTGAGTTGGGCACCAGCGCTGACCCGGTTGAGATTGCGCGTCAGGGGGTCGAGAAAGCCAGAGCCGACGGCGTTGATGTCGTGATTGTTGACACAGCAGGTCGGCTGCAAATCGACCAAGACATGATGGGCGAGTTGGCCCGCATTAAAGAAATCATTCAGCCCCACGAAACTTTGCTCGTCGTGGATGCGATGACCGGGCAAGAAGCCGCCAACCTGACTCGCACCTTTCACGAGCAGATTGGCATCACCGGAGCCATTCTCACCAAGTTGGATGGAGATACTCGCGGCGGGGCGGCGCTATCAGTGCGACGCATTTCGGGGCAACCGATCAAATTCGTCGGGGTGGGTGAAAAAGTCGATGCCTTGCAGCCGTTTTATCCCGATCGCATGGCATCGCGCATTCTCGGCATGGGTGACGTTCTGACGCTGGTGGAAAAAGCCCGCGAAGAAGTTGATTTTGCCGAAGCCGAAAAGATGCAGGAGAAAATTCTTTCTGCAAAATTCGACTTTACCGACTTTCTCAAGCAGACCCGCTTGCTCAAAAATTTGGGTTCTCTGGGCGGCATCATGAAAATGATTCCTGGCATGGGCAAGTTGAGCAGCGAACAGCTTGAGCAAGGAGAAACTCAACTCAAGAAGGCCGAAGCGATGATCGGCTCTATGACCATTCAAGAACGCAAAGATCCCGATATTTTGTCGAGTTCGCCCAGTCGTCGTCGTCGCGTTGCCAAAGGCTCTGGCTATGGCGAGAGAGAAGTCAGTGAACTGGTGACCAACTTCCAGCGAATGCGAACGATGATGCAGCAAATGGGGCAAGGCAACTTTCCTGGTATGGGCGGAATGCCCGGAATGGGAATGCCGGGTATGGGCGGCGGAATGCCCGGAATGCCCGGAATGGGTGGCAACAATCCGCCCCAACCCGGATGGCGAGGCGGTGGGGGCAATCCTAATAAGAAGAAGAAAAAAGACAAGAAAAAGAAGGGATTTGGGACACTGTAAGCCCGATCGGGTTCCATCCCCATGATCCTGTCCGTTTGCTGTGATAGGATGATAAGTCCATGATCGAACGATTTTGTAATCCAACAGGAGTTTAGTTTTCTAGCATGATCAAACTGCGATTAAAGCGATACGGCAAAAAGCGCGAAGTCAGCTACCGCATCGTCGCCATTAATAGTCGCGATCGTCGCGATGGTAGACCGATCGCCGAAGTCGGGTTCTACAATCCCCGCACTGATGAAACGCGGCTAGATGTGCCTGCGATCGAGGCTTGGCTGCAAAAAGGTGCCCAGCCGACCGAAACCGTTCGCAATATTTTGACCAAAGCCAGCGTTTTAGAACAAAAAGTTCGTGCCTGATGCTTCTATGCCAGAACCCGCAACCGCCGTCCCAGACTATGCAGGTCTGGTGCAATTTCTAGTTCAGCCATTTTTACAAACCCCAGACTCGCTCAAGGTTGACTGCGAGATTTCGTCGCGATCGCGGGTCTGGGTGCGGCTAGCCTTTGAAGGAACCGATAATGGGCGAGTGTTTGGCCGCGGTGGACGCAACATCCAGGCGATCCGCAGTGTCCTTGAAGGGGTGGCAAAAGCTGCCGGACACACGGCCCTGCTGGATGTCTATGGCACCCAAAAAGAAGGGTCTGATCAGGAGCGATCGGATGAGTCATTTGCTCCGCGTCGCTCAGAAGCGCCTCCTCGACCGTCAAGCGCACCGCGAGTGGTGCCTAAGCCCAAACCTCGACCCAGTGAGTAACCGAAGGTTACAGTTTTGAGCCAGTGTTTCCTGACTCTCGCTACACTAATAGATAGATGCTCAAGAGACACCTGATCAGTCTGCAAAGACAGAGGCTCAGGTGTCTTTAGCGTTTAGATGTTGAGTTTTAGATCAGCTTTTATCAAGATTCAGCGTCGCGACTCTAAACCCTAGCCCTGGTCTGCATGGTAGAAACCTTAACTGTTGAATTGCCCAATGTTGAAAGCGCGATCGCGCTAGCCGGAACCCAGGAAAATAACCTGAAGACGCTATCCAAGCAAACTGGAGCCACGCTAGTGATGCGAGGACAAGAGTTAATCATCTCTGGAACTAAGCAGCAAATTAATCTAGGACAAAAACTGATCAAGGCGCTCGAAGACTATTGGAGCCAGGGTAAGCCGATCACGAGTGTTGATATTCTCACGGCGCGTCAAGCTTTGGATGATCATCAAGAAGACACTCTACAAGAGCTTCAGCAAGATATCTTGGCACGGACGCGGCGCGGCGATGTGATTCGAGCTAAAACCTTTCGACAGCGGCAATACATTCAAGCCGTTCGCACCCATGACCTAACCTTTGGCATCGGCCCCGCCGGGACTGGGAAAACTTACCTAGCAGCCGTTTTAGCCGTTCAAGCGCTGCTGTCTAATGAATATGAGCGCTTAGTGCTTACCCGTCCGGCGGTGGAGGCTGGCGAGAAGTTAGGCTTTTTGCCCGGAGATTTGCAGCAAAAGGTGAATCCCTATCTGCGTCCGCTTTACGACGCGCTCTATGAGTTTGTAGAGCCAGAAAAAATCGCTAGTTTAATGGAGCGAGGGATTATTGAAGTGGCTCCGATCGCTTATATGCGCGGTCGCACCCTCAACAATGCCTTTGTGATTGTGGATGAGGCTCAAAACACCACGCCCGCCCAAATGAAAATGCTGCTGACGCGCATTGGCTTTCGCTCTAAAATGGTCGTGACGGGCGATTTGACGCAGACTGATTTGCCCCACCATCAAACCTCTGGGCTGGCGATGGCAGAGCGAATCTTACGATCGGTAGATGGCATCGCGTTCTGCAATCTCTCAAAAGCTGATGTGGTTAGACATCATCTCGTTCAACGCATTGTTGAAGCCTATGAGACGTTTGAGCAATAGTGGGCTGAGATGCCGTGGCTAGTGTCGATTCTGGCTTGATTGAATCCATGATTCTCAATGGGTTGCCAAGTTCCTCTGAATCTGTGCTATATTTGCATACGCACGTTAAAAACGCGCAAACGGGGGTTGCTAGCTCAGTGGTAGAGCATTCGGCTTTTAACCGACTGGTCCCGGGTTCGAATCCCGGGCAACCCATCAAGTAGGGAGTTAGCAATGGCTGGCTCCCTATTCATTTTTTTAGACACGATCGTAACTCTATTCCTTCAAACATCATGGGCAGCAACTTCGGTCATTTGTTTCGCATCTCTACGTTTGGCGAATCGCACGGCGGCGGCGTGGGCGTGGTGATCGACGGGTGTCCGCCCAAGATTGAGATTTCGGCAGACGAGATTCAGTTTGAGCTAGATCGACGACGACCGGGGCAAAGCAAAATCACCACGCCTCGCAATGAAGCTGATCGCTGCGAGATTCTGTCAGGACTGTTTGAGGGCAAAACGTTGGGAACGCCGATCGCGATTTTAGTTCGCAATCAAGATCAGCGATCGCAAGACTATGACGAGATGGCGGTGAAATATCGTCCGTCTCACGCCGACGCGACCTATGACGCGAAATACGGCATTCGCAACTGGCAGGGTGGCGGACGATCGTCAGCGCGAGAAACGATCGGGCGCGTAGCAGCAGGCGCGATCGCTAAAAAAATTCTGCACGCGATCGCAGGTGTTGAGATCATCGCCTACGTCAAACGCATCAAAGATATAGAAGGCGTAGTCGATCCCAATACCGTGACGCTAGAGGCGGTTGAGAGCAACATCGTGCGCTGTCCTGACTCAGAGTGCGCCGAGCAAATGATCGATTTGATCGAGAAAATTCGCAATCAGGGCGACTCGATCGGGGGCGTAGTCGAGTGCGTGGCGCGGCGTGTTCCTAAGGGGTTAGGCGACCCGGTGTTTGACAAGCTAGAAGCCGATCTGGCCAAAGCCGTGATGTCTCTCCCCGCCACCAAAGGCTTTGAGATTGGCTCTGGGTTTGCAGGCACCGTGATGACAGGCAGCGAACACAACGACGAATTCTATACCGAGAATGGCGAAATTCGCACTGTGACCAACCGATCGGGCGGCGTTCAGGGCGGCATCTCGAACGGAGAAAATATTCTGATTCGGGTCGCCTTCAAGCCCACCGCCACAATTCGCAAAGAGCAGCGCACCGTCACCAACACCGGAGAAGAAGTGACGCTGGCCGCCAAAGGTCGCCACGATCCCTGTGTGTTGCCAAGAGCCGTGCCGATGGTAGAGGCCATGGTGGCGCTAGTTTTGTGTGATCACCTGTTGCGACAGCGCGGACAGTGTGGCGAAGAGCAATAGGCGACTGATTGGGTGCTGATTAGGAGCGTCTGCGAAGCTGCTGCCACCAAGAGGTAGTGGGTTCTTGCTGCTGTTTGCGTTTCTTGCTGCGCTGCTTAAGGCTAGAGTATTGGCTGCGTTTTTTGCGAACCTTGGTTTCTTCGGCCAGCCCATCGTCTTCAACTGCTTTGGGTTTTGGCTTCTTTTCCTCGTCTTTTGACCCCCACCAATCGACAATTAAGCCGCTGGCTAGACCGCCGATCGCGCCTAGCAAAATACTTAAGGGAGCAGAATAGCCCATCCCAAATAGGCCGATCAAGAACAGCAGCCAAATTTGCAGTCCTGTCGAAAATCCTTTTGAGATTGGTTGTCTTCGCACTGTACTCAACCCTTGATGACCACTACACAGGATACCTCATTCATCGTCAGTCATTCGTCATTTTTCCCTCGCTTGGAAACAGGAGATTTGACGACGAATGACAGGCGACTACTTCAAGGATTTTCCTTCTAGAGTTTAAAGAGTGTCTAACGTCTTGAGATACGGTTTTTCGGTGTCGCTAAACGGCTCCATGTGCTGGGTTTTGAGTAGGTCAGCCGTGGCATCTGAGACATCGCCCTGACGCTGCTGCAAGCGATCGCTCAACACCGATATCGGCGCATCACAATAGAGAATTTCTAACGGAAGCTGATGAGCAGTGGCTTGGGCAATGACGGGCGATCGTAAAGCCTGGCGATCATATTTGGCATCCAAAATCACTGAATAGCCCTGGGATGCTAGCGCGATGCCGAGATTGAGAAGGCGATCGTAAGTTTTCTCAGTCATCTCTGAGGTATAGAGATCAGTTTCTCCTTTGGCATCAAGCGCAACGCCGCCCAGATGTTTGCGAATGGCATCCGATCGTAGGTGAATCGCTCCCGTCTGACGGGCTAACTGACGCGCCACGGTGCTTTTGCCCGAACCGGACAAACCGGACATCATCGTCAATTGTCCTGACTTGTGGCGCGTATAGTCCCACGCTAACCGATAGTAGCGATCGGCGGTTTGACTCGCTTCTTGCTTCACCGATTCTGGAATTGCCGGATCATCTAGTAAAAACGAAGTCACTTTAGCCCGCACATAAGACTGACGGCTGAGATAGAGCGGCAACACCTGCAAGCCTTCCCAGTCGCCTGTTTGCTCGACGTAGGCATTGAGAAATAAATTGCTCAAATCAGGACGATTTCGCGCATCTAAATCCATCACGATGTAGGCGATATCGAACATCACATCGACAAACCGAAACGGCTCGTTGAATTCGATGCAGTCAAACAGCAAGATTTTGTTATGCCAAAAGCAAATATTTCTCAAATGCACGTCGCCATGACATTCACGAATCCATTTATTTTGAACTCGGCTGTCAAATAGTTGCTTTTGTTCAGCAAACAGCTTGTCTGTGTAGGCGCGAGTCTCATCAAACTGGACTTGGGTTTGCGATCGCCCAATATAGCCCACGGTTTGATCATAGTTTTCGTCGATCGCTTGTCGAACTTGCGAGACTTCCCCAAACTTCAAAATGTAGTCGTTGGTGGGTGCCTTAAGGTGAAACGCCGCCAATTCTCTCGCCAAATCTTCTAATAATGATTCAGTGAGTTCGCCGCGATCGAACATTGCACTCAGCAGCGTCTCTTGCGGAAACTGCACCATTTTGACGACATATTCAACAGGCTCCCCAGCGCCGCCCAGTTGAAACGTGTCGCCCGTCTGCATAATCGGCTCAACGCCTAAATAGAGTTCGGCGGCTCCCCGTTGATTGAGGCGCACTTCTTCATGACAAAAATGCTCCCGTTTCTGCAAGGTTGAGAAATCTAAAAAGCCGAAGTTGACCGATTTTTTGAGTTTATAAACCACCTCGCCCGTGAGCAGCACATAAGAGACGTGGGTTTGAATCAGGGCGATCGGCTCCGTCACCGAGTGCGGATAAAACTCCGATCGCAGCATTTGCTGAATTAAAGGAGGCAACGTTGTTTGGGTCATAGTTCGCTCAGACACTCATAAAAAAGCCAGGGAATGGTGGCTCCCTGGTTCTACATACACTTCAAATTGACAGGAACCGCGCTTATACGGCTGCTGTAGCCTCTTCTCCGGCTCCGGCACGGGTGGCTGAGATCATCACCACCACTCGACTAGCTTCACCTTGGGCGGTTACGCCTTCAGGCAGAGGCAACTCGTGAACGTGGAGCGCGTCACCCACTTTGAGACTCGTCACATCAATTTCGATGCTTTGAGGAATGCGATCGGGCAGACATTTCACGACCAATTCCGTCAGTTCGGTTTCCATTACGCCGCTCTCTTGCTTGACCCCATAGGCTTCGCCCACAAAGTGCAGAGGCACCGTGATTTCAAGAACGCTCTCGGCCGAGACTGAGAAAAAGCTGAGGTGATAGAGATGACGCTTCCAGGGATGCGACTGAATTTCGCGCAGCAGCGCTTTACCCGTCCAAGGCAGTTCAGGAATATTGACATCGATCAGCGTGTTGTTGACCGAGGCATCGCGTACTAAAAATTCGGCTTTTTTAGCATCAATGGTCAACTCTAGAGATTCGGTGCCGTTGTGACCATAGAGCACAGCCGGGATTTGTCCTGAACGGCGCAGGGCATTGGGCTTACTTCCGGCGGCGCGTTTGTGACAGTCGATCGTGATTTGCATAATGACCTTGAGAATGTGAGAGATGAACGTTGACGTTGGATTTTAAGCAGTTTCAATCCAAAACTTTTTGAGGTGCCTGCTAGGGCGTGCCGTTGGCATACAGCAACGCCCGCTTGGGGCCGTGAATGGGGTCTTCGACGATGATGGTCTGGTCACGGCTTGCGCCTAGAGACACGATCGCGATCGGCACATCCATTAATTCTGCCAGGAATTTGAGATAATCGAGGGCTTGAGTTGGCAGATCTTCGAGAGATTTGCAGTCTTCGGTCGATCGCTTCCATCCTGGCATAGCTTTATAAATCGGCTTGCAGCGAGCAAACAGCCGAGAATTGCTGGGGAAATCTTCGCAGCGCTGACCGTCAAGCTCATAGGCGACACAGACTTGGATCTCATCCATCTCATCTAAGACATCTAGCTTGGTGATCGCCAAACAATCTAGCCCGTTGATCCGCACCGCATAGCGACCGATCACGGCATCAAACCAGCCGCAGCGTCGCTGCCGCCCGGTGGTGGTGCCAAACTCTGCGCCACGATCGCACAGCAGTGCCCCCACTTCACCGTGAAGCTCAGTCGGAAAAGGCCCTTCGCCAACGCGAGTGGTGTAGGCTTTGGCAACCCCAATCACCCGATCGATCACCGTCGGGCCAATGCCTGTGCCTACACAAGCCCCGCCCGCAACCGGATTTGAAGAAGTGACGTAGGGATAGGTGCCGTGGTCGAGATCGAGCAGTGTGCCCTGTGCGCCCTCAAACAAAATATTGCGCTTGCGGCGGATGGCATCGTAGATTTTTAGAGAGCTATCGACGACGTGAGGCCGCAAGCGATCGGCGTATTCTAAATACTCTGCGGTGATGGCTTCTACATCTAGGGGCGGCAAGCCATAGAGCTTTTCGAGAATGCCGTTTTTGTAATTGATCGTCCAATGAAGCTGTTTTCGCAGCGTGTCAGCATCCATCAGATCAACGACTCGAATCCCCGTCCGCTCTGATTTATCAGCATAAGTCGGCCCAATTCCGCGCCCGGTGGTGCCAATTTTGTGGGTGCCGCGATGCTCTTCAGAGGCGCGATCGATGATCCGGTGATAGGGCATGGTGACGTGGGCCGTCTCGGAGATCAGCAAGTTATCGGTTGAGATATTCAGGTTAATCAATTGATCCAATTCTTCAATTAGAACTTTAGGATCAATCACCGTGCCGCAGCCGATAATGCACTCGGTTTCAGGATATAAAATGCCAGAAGGAATAAGGTGCAGTTTAAACGTCTGATTTTTGACAACGACGGTGTGCCCAGCGTTAACGCCACCCTGGTAACGGACTACGACATCCGCCGACTTACTGAGCAGATCCGTAATCTTCCCTTTCCCTTCATCGCCCCACTGGGCACCAATTACAACTACGTTAGCCAAGGGTTTTAAAGAGTGCTAGAGTTTTCAACAAACTCCCATTATCGTCAGTAGATGCTACGGGTGTCAATGGCGAATTGTCACGGGTCGTTGAGTTGGTTAAAGATAACCCGACGAACGGTGCCTGATGTCCAGCAAAAATTTTCCTCGTCCAATCCTCTTCAACGCTGCTATGCACAACTTTCTGCCGATCGCTTATTTCAAAAATCAGTTTGTCCCGTTTGCCGAGGCCAATCTCTCGATCGCGACTCACGCTCTCCACTATGGCACCGGGGCATTCGGCGGACTGCGAGGCATTCCTGATCCGAAGAATGCCCATCAAATTTTGTTGTTTCGGCTCGATCGTCACTGTCAACGTCTCAGCAACAGTGCCAAACTGATTCACTACGAGTTGTCCGCCGATAAAATTCAGGCAATTATTACTGAGTTTGTGCAAAAAAATAAACCCGATCAATCGTTTTATATTCGTCCGTTTGTCTACACATCGGGGTTGGGGATCGCACCTCGACTTCATAACATTGAGAAAGATTTTTTTGTCTATGGGCTTGAGTTAGGAGATTATCTTTCAGCAGATGGCGTGACCTGTCGCATTAGCTCTTGGTGTCGTCAAGAAGATCGCAGTTTGCCCCTGAGAGGAAAGATTAGCGGCGCTTATATTACCTCCTCTCTCGCCAAAACCGAAGCGGTCGAATCGGGGTTTGATGAGGCAATTTTGCTTAACACTCAAGGCAAAGTCAGCGAAGCATCGGGGATGAATATCTTTCTGATCCGCAATGGTGAATTGATCACGCCGGGCTATGAGCAAGACATCTTAGAAGGAATCACCAGAGACAGCATTTTGACCTTGGCGCGAAATTTGGGGATCAAGACGATCGAGCGCCCCGTAGACAAATCAGAACTATTTATTGCTGACGAAGTTTTTTTAAGTGGCACCGCGGCCAAGATTACGCCCGTCAAAAAAATCGAAACTTATTCAACGCCGACCACCCATCCCATCACCGATCAGTTAAAAGCCAAACTCACGGCCATCACCGAAAACTTAGACCCAGATTATCGAGATTGGGTGTTTCCGATCGCGCTCAACTAACAAAAAAGAGATGCCCTTCAAGGGCATCTCTTTTCTAGTGACTTAATCAGACACGATAAGCTTTTTTAAGAACGTGATCCCCTTGGGGATCAAGACGGTAGAATTTGTCTACCTGGAAAATCGAGGATTGAGAGACAGCCTCTTAGAAGGAGCGTGGAGCCTTTAGCAATAGCAGCTAATATCTTCTCCACATTCATCTGCTAGATAGCAGAGTGCTCGAAACCGCAGGGCCACCACTTCGTCATAAAGGGGGTTGAGCTTGCACATTGGAGGAATGTGAAACAACGTCTTCCCGAAGGCTTTAACGTCGCGCTCAAAGGGGCACTGAGACGGAATGGACTTACAAAGGCGATGAGCGAGACCAGGGTTGCGGACTTGAACGCGATCGAGTGCATTGCGAAGCGGACGAAGTAAATCAGGTTTTTGCGAGGCGTGAGGCAGTCGGGTAGCCGTGGCAGCGTTGGTAGAGTCTGCTGTGGGTGAAAATCTAACCCACCCTGCTAGAGTGATCCGGCGTTGGGTGTCTTGCAATTTCATGTCTATCGTTTCCTCGACTCTGTTGAAGTGCGGAATGGGAGAGGAGTAAAGCGTGTGTATTAACTACATAACCAAGAACCACGGTTTCGGAAGGTGAGGCAGGTGTGTAAAGTTGTCGTTACACGTTTTACCTGACGCAACTATATTGCCTAAAGTTTCAGCGAGGTAAATGCGAAGAATTACTGAACTTTGGCGATCGTGGTTAGCCAGTGAAAGAATCAGAGTCGTGAGGGTTGACCCAAGTAATAGTGTAGAAGTAACTTTGTAGCGCTGGTTGAACTGTTCAGGTTTTATTTTAGACAGTCTAGCCAAGATCATTAGGTTACCGTTGATACAATTCGCTTGCAATGATGTAGATTTTGTATCTCTGGAGTGCGATCCCCGCATAAGACGACTAGACTTGACGAGTTGAGGGGCTTCTAAAAACCAAAAAGGCGCTCGATCGAGCGCCTTTGCCAACCCAAAGCTGACTCTCTCAAAATTATCTAAGGAAGCTGCGCTGCCGTCTCAGACGTTGCATCGCCCCAAATTATTTGGCGCTGGCTAGGGTCAGCGCGGTTGGTTTGCTCTTGCATGATCACCTTTGCCTGTCGGGGATCAAAATAGCGGTTGAATTCTGCCTTGACGTGACCAACCCGGCGTTCTGTGGTCTTAACTTCGGCGTTAATCTCTTGCAGCTTTGCCTGTTGCACCATGCTGTAGGGCACCAGTTGACCCAATGCTGCGATCGCCACGCTTGAAAGCGCCAGGTTAACCCCCAGCTTAATCGAGGTTTCAATCGCGATCGCCCGCTGGTGTTGGCGTTTTTTTTGCTGACCCGATCGAGGCTGCGATCGTGGCGTTCTGACAGGCTGAAGGGGGGGAGTCGGCGATTGAAGTGCGTTCATGAGTTCAACGGATGCGAGTGCAGACGGTAGACTTTGACAGTCTTGATGGGAGTAACTGCCTTTGGCAATCAATTCTAAATCGAGCGCTTTTAATCTGAAAAACCAGGCTGAATTTCAGAAGACTAAAAACTCATTCCAGAGAGGTTTTTGCAGCTACTCAGTAACTCTACTCATAGAGTTAACCTAAAATCGCAAAAATCAGCACCCAAATCAAGAAGTACAACTGAACTGAGCAGTGTTTCTCAACCATCCGTCTGAATCACAACTCAACGGAACTGGCAGGAAAACTGTCCCGTCAGTGTACCCCGCATCTTAAAAAACGATCACTCAACTTCGAGAAAATCATTTGCCACTGCGGAGATTAGACAAAACAGCTTTCCTGCTGCGATCGCTAAGGACGATCTATTTATACAACTCGGTTGAGAGCCGGAAGGCCAGAATGCCCGGAATTAGGGCAACCACCAGGGCGATTAGAATTTGGGTATCTGATAGTGGCATTGGGTTTGAAACTCCTTAATCTCAGGGTTATCGTTCCTCAATGTCGATCAAACCGTCCGCTTTCGGCGGGTTTTGTTACAAGATTCAACACAAAGCGGGGATCAAGAGGCTCAGGCTGATGGGTCATCATGACTCAGACCTCCCAGTTAAGGTAGGCTGATAAGTGAGTAAAACTCTTTCCTAAGTCAGGGTTGAGTCGATCCGGTTTATAACGCTTAAGAAATCATTGATGCTAGACCAACTTTCAGATCTACCTGCCAGCTTTGACGTTCAAACGCTTTTGCTGCTCTTGGTTTTAGTCGCTTTAGAAGCCGTGCTGTCGGCAGACAACGCGATCGCTCTAGCCGCGATCGCCCAAGGGTTACAAAAGCCTGAACTCGAACGGCGTGCCCTCAATATTGGGCTAGTGTTTGCCTATATTTTGCGGATGAGCTTAATTTTGACCGCCTCATGGGTGAGCAAATATTGGCAGTTTGAGTTGGCAGGGGCAGTCTATCTGCTGTGGCTGGTCTTTCAATATTTTACGTCTGACTCAGAAGGGGAAGACGAGCACCACGGGCCGAGATTTACCTCGCTGTGGCAGGCGATCCCCATGTTGGCGATCACAGATTTGGCCTTCTCTCTCGATAGCGTCACGACCGCGATCGCCGTCTCTCAAGAAACCTGGCTGATTTTGATCGGGGCCACGATCGGGATTATCGCCCTCCGATTTATGGCAGGCCTATTCATTCGCTGGTTAGACGAGTTTACTCACTTAGAAGACGCAGGATACATTACTGTTGCCTTGGTCGGGTTGCGTCTGTTGACGAGGGTGATCAACGACAGTCTCGTGCCGCCCGAATGGGTGATGGTGACAGCCGTTGCTCTGATCTTCGCCTGGGGATTCTCTAAGCGTAATCTGGTTGAAGGTCAGGCAATAGAAACTGAGAAGTTAGCCGAACCTACGCTCGAAAAGCTAGCTGAACCTGACGAAAAAAAACTAGAAGTTTGAATCAATCGGCTATTGAACACACACCAAAAAGGAGAGATGCTCTGTCAAACATCTCTCCTTTTTTATATCTTTTTAGAACCGTCAGAGATTATTCGGAGATCCAGGACAGAATGGTAGGCTGCCAATTGACTAATTCTTCAGCCTTGAACCATAGAGCGATCTCACTTTGAGCCGTTTCAGGTGCATCTGAGCCATGAATCAGGTTGCGCCCGATATTGGCACCCAAGTCGCCGCGAATAGTTCCAGGTTCTGCGGTGAGAGGGTTGGTGGCTCCAATCACTTTTCTAGCAGAGGCAATCACGCCATCGCCTTCCCAAACCATCGCCACCACGGGGCCCGACGTGATGAACTCGACCAAGCTGCCAAAGAAGGGACGCTCTTTGTGAACGCCGTAGTGCTGTTCGGCAAGTTCGCGGCTGACGTTCATGAATTTCAAACCCACGAGGGTAAATCCTTTGGTCTCAAAGCGCCCGATAATCTCGCTGACTAGCTTACGCTGCACGCCATCCGGTTTGATTGCCAAAAATGTCCTTTCCACGAGTCATTCCCCAGAAGTTTATGGATTTTTACAAAACAAGATTAGCCCAGAACGGAGACGATTGGCTTCTCAGTCGCTAAAGGCGCGGGCAGGAGTGTGCTGCTTAACCTACGAATCTGGGAAGGATGCGATAGACTGTCATCTCAATGAGAGTTTCAAGGGGTAAGACACGATGGGGGAGCGCCACACCTCAGCGAAAGCAGAGGCGGAAAAAGCACTGGTCGAAGCATCGCCAGAATCGAACGGGAAGAAGCCCAGAAATAAATCTGAAGCCTTACCATCCAAATCATCTAGTTCATCTTCAGCGTCGATCGCTACAAACGCGCCTGAAAATTGGACGATCGAGGACAGTGAAGAACTCTATCGCATTCAAGGCTGGGGCAACCCCTATTTTTCGATCAATGCGGCGGGTCATGTGACGGTTTCTCCCAAGGGCGATCGCGGTGGCTCATTAGATCTATACGAATTAACCAATGCGTTGAAACAGCGCAACTTAGGATTGCCGCTACTGATCCGGTTTTCAGACATTTTAGAAGATCGGATCGAGCGGCTCAATGCAGCCTTTGCTAAAGCGATCGCTCGCTATAACTACGAGGGCGTTTATAAGGGCGTTTTTCCGACGAAATGCAATCAACAACGCCATTTGATCGAAGACTTAGTGCGCTTTGGCAAACCCCATCAATTTGGGCTAGAGGCCGGATCGAAACCCGAATTGATGATTGCTTTGGCATCGCTAAAAACTCCGGGAGCGCTATTAATTTGCAACGGCTATAAAGACCGCGAGTATATCGAAACGGCAATGCTGGCGAGACGGTTGGGACAAACGCCCATCATTGTTTTAGAACAAGTCGAGGAAGTCGCGTTAGCGATCGAGGCTAGCAAAAAACTGGGAGTGCAGCCCATTCTCGGAGTGCGGGCAAAACTGAGCGCCAAAGGCATTGGTCGCTGGGGAACCTCGGCGGGCGATCGGGCAAAATTTGGCTTGACGATTCCTGAAATCATTGGCGCGATCGAGCAACTGCGGGCCGCTAATATGTTGGATTCGCTGCAACTGCTGCACTTTCATATCGGCTCACAAATCTCTGCGATCAGCGTCATTAAAGATGCCTTGCGGGAGGCAGGTCAAATCTATGTCGAGCTTGTGAAACTGGGCGCAAATATGCAGTACCTAGACTGCGGTGGCGGTTTGGGCGTGGATTATGACGGCTCTCAGACCAATTTTCACGCCTCTAAAAACTACAACACCCAAAACTACGCCAATGATGTGGTGGCGGCGATTAAAGATGCCTGCACAGGGGCAAAAATTCCGGTGCCGACCTTGGTGAGCGAAAGTGGACGAGCGATCGCGTCTCATCAATCGGTCTTAGTGTTTGATGTGTTGGGCACCAGTGAGGTTCCGGCTGACAAACCTGAACCGCTCCAAGACGGGGAGCACCTGATCATTCGCAACCTTCATGAAACCTACAACTCGATCAAGCCCGAAAACTTCCAGGAGGCTTATCACGACGCGACTCAGTTTAAAGAAGAAGCCGTCAGTTTGTTTGGCTTTGGCTATCTGAGTTTGCCAGAACGGGCGCGGGCAGAGCGATTGTATTGGGCCTGCTGTCACAAAATTTTGGCGATCGTGCGTCAGCTTGATTACGTCCCTGACGATTTAGAAGACCTTGAGAAAATCATGGCTTCGATGTATTACATGAATCTTTCGGTGTTTCAGTCTGCACCTGACTCATGGGCGATCGATCAACTGTTTCCGATCATGCCAATTCATCGTTTAGATGAGGAGCCAACCCAGCGAGCAACGCTCTCTGATCTCACCTGTGACAGTGACGGCAAAATTGATCAATTTATCGATTTGCGCGATGTGAAATCGGTATTGGAATTGCACAAACTAAAGCTTGGTGAGTCCTACTATCTGGGGATGTTTCTCAACGGTGCCTATCAAGAGATTATGGGCAACCTGCACAATTTGTTCGGCGATACGAATACGGTGCATATTCAACTCACGCCCAAGGGCTACCAGATTGAGCACGTTGTGCGGGGCGACACGATGAAGGAGGTTTTGGGCTATGTGCAATATGACGCGGAGGATATGATCGAGAGCATTCGCCGCCAGACTGAGCAAGCGCTAGAAGAACATCGGATCACGCTAGAAGAGTCTCAGATTTTGCTGCAAAACTATGAGCGCAGTTTAAGCGGCTATACCTATCTGTCGCCTTAGTTGGGTGATTGGCGAGGGTAATGGGAAATCTTTGATAGACGCTTTCCATTACCCTGTTCACGATGAATCAATTGACTCGCACTTGTTTTTTAAAGAAGTACAAGGGAATAGAGCGAAGTAGATCATGAGCAATTCTGAAATGAGAGTCAAACTGATTGAAGAACTACAGCACATCCCAGATGATAAGCTGACACAACTCTATGACTTAATTCATCACTTTCGGATCGAGTCAGAAACCAGCGATCGCTCCCCTGAAATCATGCAGTTTGCGGGCTGCTGGGCAGACTTATCAGACTCAATTCACGCTAATTTCTTAAAAGACCTGACAACACGCCGTCAGCAGGCATTCTCACAGAGACAAAACCGTGAAACCAGCCTTGATTGATACTGATATTTTGTCAATGTTTTTTCGAGGTACTCCCAAAGTTGTTGCTCAGTTTGGCTCTTATCTGGCGAACTATCGCAACATTAACATCAGCATTGTGACCTACTATGAGATTTTGAGTGGTCTAAAACACCGCGATGCTCAGAAGCAGCTTTCCTTGTTTATAGAGTTTGCAACTAGAAGTAACGTTCTACCTTTGACGGAGCGATCTGTGTCCCTATCCGCAGAGATTTACGCCAACTTGCGATTTAATGGAACTCCTGTCGATGATATTGATCTGCTGATCGCTGGCGTAGCTATTGCTAATGATCTCATTCTCATTACTCACAATCAAAAACATTTTCACCGCGTCGAAGGGTTAGAGCTACGAGATTGGAGTCAGGACTAAGACAAGCAGTAAAACGGTTACTGGTTCTTGAGTTAGAGGGCTGTTTGAGTGAAGCGATCGCTTTTTAGTTGAGAATGTTCGCTCATTGCCTGTCTATCTGATACTCTACGATCGAGAGATCCAAAGATGTCTTACGGTTGCCTACGCGAGAACAATCAGACACCGCAATATTCGTCTGCCAGTTACTTTCTAACCTTTATCAGCCCATTCAGATTTTCCGCTACGATCGCAGGCTCAAAACAATTTACATTCAGGCTGGAATGACTGATGAACTTGCTCTCATAATTGACGAAGATGGAAGTTGGGAGTTTGTTTTATGACACCAAATTTACCTGAAATGACAAACGCCGAATTGAAGCGCTATCTCTCTGAGCAGCGGAACGATCAGGAAGCGTTTCGAGCAGGGCTAGAGGTGCTGATGAGTCGCCGTAACCCAGCTAACCGCCAACCCTATCCCTTTGATTTAGCCGATCCGAGTGAAGTTGAAGCCATCTTTAGAGATAAGCTGAGACAATCTGAATGAGGATGATGGATGGCTAGTTCGCTCCAGCCCGACCAAGCCAAGCCACGCGCCCCCATGAACCGGACTCTCACCCTCAGTGATGAAGATAGAGTCCGTTTGGCTCCGCGCATCCTCAAAAACTTGCCGTCAGATCCTTTTTTGAGTGCACCAACGGGCACGATTCAAGGAGACTGTCTAGAAGTGGCAAAGCTTTTGCCCTTGCACAGTGTTGATCTGTTGATTCTCGATCCGCCCTATAATCTCAGCAAAAGTTTTAACGGGCGAAAATTTGCAAAGCGCACCGTTGACGACTATGCAACCTGGCTTGATCAAGTCGTTTGTGCCTTTAAACCTTTGCTGAAGACTACCGCCTCGATCTATATCTGTGGCGATTGGCTATCTTCTGCCTCGATTTTCTCCGTTGCGTCGTCGCACTTTATCGTTCAAAACCGCATCACCTGGGAGCGCGAAAAGGGTCGAGGCGCTCAATCAAACTGGAAAAATTCCAGTGAAGATATCTGGTTTTGCACGATGTCGGAAAACTATACCTTCAACGTTGATGATGTCAAGCTTCGCAGAAAAGTCGTTGCACCTTATCGAAACCAAGACGGCACCCCCAAAGACTGGCAGGCAACAGGCGAGGGCAACTTTCGCGACACCCATCCCTCAAATCTCTGGACTGACTTGACCATTCCGTTTTGGTCAATGCCCGAAAACACAGATCATCCGACTCAAAAAAGCGAAAAACTCATAGCTAAGTTAGTTTTAGCCAGCAGCAACCCCGGAAATTTCGTGCTCGATCCCTTTCTGGGCAGCGGCACCACGTCAGTTGTAGCCAAAAAACTCGGCAGAAACTACCTCGGCATCGAGTTAGACGAAACCTACAGCCTACTAGTTGAGCGACGGTTAGAAATCGCGGACTCTGAGCCTGAGATTCAGGGCTTTTCTGAGGGTGTATTTTGGGAACGCAATACCCTCGTCATTCAGCAAAAACGAACCGCCAACAAAGCGATAACCGAAGCGATCGCTCCCCAAGCCGATTAAGCCTCTGGCTTTGGCGCGTCATAGCGAATATTGGCTTGCTTCATGCGCGCTAGGGCTTCACCTAAACGATCGCACTCCGCAATCAAGCTAATTCGCACATAGCCTTCGCCCCCAGCCCCAAAGGCATTGCCCGGAGTCAAAACTACGCCCGTCTTTTGCAGCACCGACAGCGCAAAATCAGTCGAGCCGACACCAGGTGGGCAGGGAATCCATAAATACATCGTTGCTTGGGTTTTAGGAATTGACCAACCCAATTGCGCCAGCCCTTCGATCAAATAATCGCGACGAGTGCGATAGCGATCTTGCACTTCGGTTAAGTATTGATCGGGCAATTGCAGCGCTGTTTCTGCTGCCGTTTGCAAGGCCGCAAAAATCCCGTAATCTAAGTTTGTTTTTAGCGTTCGCAATCCTTGAATGATGTGGCGATTGCCGACCACAAATCCGACTCGCCAGCCTGCCATGTTGTAGGTTTTAGACAGGGTGTGAAACTCAACCCCAATCTCTCTCGCTCCCGGAATCTCTAGCAAACTAGTGGGCTGATAGCCGTCAAATGCTAACTCTGCATAGGCTTGATCATGCACCAGCATAATTTGATAATGACGGGCAAAGGCCACGACTTCTTCAAAAAACTCACGCGGAGCCGTCGCCGTTGTGGGATTGCTCGGATAGTTAAAGTAGAGAATTTTGGCTCGTTCGGCAATGCGATCGGGGATCGCCGCCAAATCAATCAGCCAATCTTGCTCGGCTTTGAGAATCAGGGGATAAATCTCGGCTCCGGCAATCAGCGGGCCGCGAAAATGGGGCGGATAAGCCGGACTCGGCACCAGCACCAGATCACCCGGATTGATATAAGCCAGCGCCAAGTGGGTCAACCCTTCTTTAGATCCCAGCAGCGGCAGCGCCTCTCCATCGGGGTCGAGATCGACATCATAGCGACGACGATACCAATCGGTGATGGCGCGCCGAAAACTGGCCGTGCCTTCAAACGGAGGATAGCCGTGATTTTTAGGATTTTTGAGCGCTTCGGTGGCAGCTTCGACGATCGGCAGCGGGGTCGCCCCATCGGGGTTGCCCATTCCCAAGTCGATCAAATCAACGCCCTGTGCTCTCGCATTGGCTTTTAGCTCATCGAGACGCGCAAACACATAGGGAGGCAAAATTCGCAGACGATCGGCGGGCGTAATCCAACTTAGGCTCATGTCGCAATCTCTCTAAAAACAAGCGTGAGGAAATTAAGGGTTGAGATTTAAGGTTTGAGTTGGATATTCTACCTCAAAACTCTCGTCATTCTTCGGATTGTGACCCGGCGCGATCGTAGACACCATCGCCGCCATTAGCTGAGTCGGCGCGACGCTAAACGGCAGTCGGTGAATGTCAGACGAGTCAGCACAGGCAATCTCAGCCGCCCGTTGCAGATCGGCGATCGAGACATTTGCCAGTCCCAAATCCATCAAAGTCTGGGGCAACCCAATCTCACGATAGAACTTTAAAAGCTGCTGCCTTGAAGTCGCAGCCAGGCGATTGCCCTGGAGCATTTCTTCGAGCCGAAGCTGCACCAAAATGCCAAAGGCAACTTTTTCACCGTGCAGGGTGCCGTGGCTCTCTAACAAGTGGGTGAGTCCATTGTGAACAGCATGGGCCGCCACCGTTCGACACTGGGCCCCACCAATGCCGCCAATCACGCCCGCCATCAGCACTGTGGCATCCACCACTTCTCGCCACACGTCGCCACCGGGATCTTGCAGAGCCATTGCGGACTGTTGAAATAAAATATCCCGCAGCACCCTCGCTTGCTGAACGGCGGCGATCAAAAACGTTTGATTAGAGTGACCACTGCTGACCGAAGCTTCATACCATTTAGCGATCGCGTCTCCGATCCCGGCTACTAAGGTTCTCTGAGAGGCCGTGGCGATCAGGTCATAATCCAAAATCAATAAGTCAGGGCATTTTGACAAACTGACATCATAGAGAAACGCTCCCTCATCTGAGTAGACGTTAGATAGGGCAGTCCAGGCTGCACAGGTTGCCCCCGATGTTGGGATGGTAACGATCGGCAGCTTGCACCGCTCCGCCACCAGTTTTGCCGCATCAAGGGCTTTGCCGCCTCCGCTCCCAATAATCAGATCGGCTTGATGCTCGGCAACGGACTGCATAAGGGATTTCAGCGCTGCCTCACTGCAATCGACTCCATAGGAGGCTGCCGCGATCGTGCAATCTTGAGCGGCCAAAGCAGACTCAAGACAAGGCAGAATCAGTTGCAGAGTACGATCGCCGCCAATGAGTAGGGGACGGGAACCTAACTGAGCGATCGTAGAACCGACTTGCGACACAGCACCGTTGCCTCTAATCACTTGAGCAGGCGCGATCTTCAGGGAAATAATGGAATCAGTTCGAGTAGACATTTCGGCAATCAAGCAAAAACTGAGTAGATATCGATCTTAGCTTGTTTGTCGATTTGGTTTGTGGATACATTGACTTGCGGATACATTGACTGGCGAAGGTCAGCGATCGCTATAAAGATAAAGGTACGGTATAACGGTGCGGTGGTTGGGGGCACAGCGTTGCTGTGCCCCTACGAGAATTGGCTGCTGGGATTCTATAGGCTAGCCGTCTTACCCGTCTGGGCTTGGGTTGGAATCTCTTTGACATCGGTGTAGCCCATCGTGCCCGCAATCTCTCGCAATAGAGAAATCTGTTGATCAAAATCTAGTTTTTCGACTTGACCCAACACAGTTGTAATCACTTCCGACGCACTATAGCCTGCGGGCATTCCCACCACTGACTCGCCCATTGCCTGCGCCCAGGCATACCAGACCACCAGTTGATTGTTGGCGGTCAACGCCCCATAATCGCGAGAATAGTCGCTGTCGGCTCCGTTCACGATGTCGCGCATCGCCTGAAGCTGATCATCGTGAGAAAGATTATAAAAATCCCCTAACAAAATCGGCGCTAGCTCTGGCTCGGCAGCCGCAGGAGCCGCAGGTGTGATCGAGTCGCCCATTTTTTCATAGACGTAATATAAAAACGCCAGTTTGCCATCCGTTGTTAGCTTGTCATAGCCCTCGATCGCCTTCTGCCCCGGTTCGTCAATATATTGCGATCGCACCGTGCCGTGATTTGCAGACTCAGCCATAGAAATCCCTCTCAATGAGTTGGTTCACCAAGAGATTTATCAAGATTGACAGCCTCTTAGCGACTACCAATCGACCGAACTTGCTATTTCAATCTCACTCCGATGAGAGAGGTTAGCAATCCCTCCTCAGACGGTTCAACCCCTTGGGGATCACTCTGATAAGGTGAGCAAGAACCAACGGTAAGGCTGTTTGCCAAACCTTGAAGGAATAACAGGAGATTTTTTATGTCAGCAATCAATCGCGATTTGAACTCTGCCCAAACTTACGACGCGCAACAAGTTTCAGAAGAAATTGCCGAAGGCAGTCTTCCGGCTTCTAAAGTCGATGTCTCGGCAGATTATGAAGCCTCAAAAGAATTTAGCGTTAGCGACCTCGATCGCACGGGTGAAGGCGAAAAAGCTGCCCAAGCTGCCAGCGCCCCTGCCTTTGAGATTCGTGAATCAGAAACCACCCACGCCAAAGCCGAGCCGACGGGAGATCCAGGTGACTTTCTTGATATGGCAAAGTCGGTCAGCCATGACCAAGGCGCAGCCGGAAATATCACTGATGATTTGCTCCACAAAGCGATCGAGAAAGGACAGCCTAGCCATCAGGAATAGGATCTCAGTCAGTAGGGATGTTGCCTGAAATGTCCCTACTCAGCTTGACTATGCCCCTATTTTTTGGGGTGGGCTGGGGTGGGCTTGACCAGTGGCACAGGCTGACCGTATCGTTGCACGATCGCGACTCCTACTAAAGCAGACATCACAAACACCAAAAAGCCAATCAGCGCCAAGGTTAGATAGACTCCCACCGGGTTAGCCACGAGCTTAGAGGGTTCACCCCCAGAACTGGGTAACGTCATATCCCTCAATCTCTCTAAGTTGTGGCGACTCAGGCGCTCTCCGACCTCATCGTTGAGCAGCGATCGTAGGCTGATAGCCTCTGTCAGTGCGTCATAAGCGGTGGTGAGTTCTTCTTGGCAAAGCGCTAGGGTGCCCAGTTGGTGTAGTCCCCAAGCTTCGCTGAGCGAGTCTTGTCTGGCCCAGGCAGCTTGCAGCCCCCAGTTGAGCACCCGTCGCCAAGTGTCCCACTGTTTGCCTAAGGCGAGTGAGCCTTCGAGCGATCGCACCAGCCGCAGCGTCTCTGCCCAACGTGCTTGACTGACTGCCCACTCTAAAGTGTGCAAGATCAGGGCTTTTTGGGCTAAAAGTGTGTCGGGCGATCGCTGGTGAGTCTCCACCCAGGGCACCAAATAGGCTAAAACTTTTTCCATCCAGGGGGTTGAGTTTGAGACCTTTTGCAAAATCTCAACCAAGCTAGAAGCCAGACAGTAGTGATGCCCCTCAATTTGCAGCAGATGGCGCTGCACCAGAGCTTGCAGACTGGGTAAAGGATTGGGCGGCCCAGTGATCGCCGCAATTTGTTCAGGTAACAGCCCCGTGCCACCCATGGCCACCAGCACGGCCATAATCCAGCGCTGAGGTTTGGGCAGAGAAGCCAAAATCAGCCGTGTCAGCGACTGTTCAAGCTCGTCTAGCTGAATCTGGCTCAACACCGCCTCTAGAGGCAGTTTCTCTTCTCGCGCTAGAGCCGCCACCTGCAAAAGTCGTTGGGGGTTGCCTTGCAAGAGTTTCCAAAGAGTCTCGATCGTCTTTGTCTGCGGTAAAACTGGCGCTGTTTGGGCAGTGCGTGACACAGACCGCGCTAACTCTCGCTCGATTAAGGTGACGCTATCAGGCAGCGATAAGCCGTCTAGCTCGATCGAGCGCCCCTCTCCCCAAAAGCGGCGATCGCGAGACGCAATTAAAAATGTGCTGTCGGGCAGCGCCGCAATGAGTTGCTGAAGCTCAGTCGCGGTCAACCCATCATCATCTAGCAATATCAAAACCTGTGGCGATCGCAGCGCTTGCCGAACGTTGCCATCAGACAGCTTGAGATTGGGACAACTGAGATAGAACAAACTGAATAACGTCTGCAAGCGATCGCTCACCGACCCAATCGCACTCAAGTCAACAATGCCATCGGCATGAGAGGTGGTGATCTGCGGGTTGTGGGCAAGATAGCGCAGCAGCACTGATTTGCCGGTTCCGGCTTGGCCATAAATCTCGACGGTTTGTTTGGCTTGCAGCGCCGCGATCGCCGAGTCGATTTCGGTTTGCCGACCGACCAACCCTGCAAACGCACGGGGGATCTGCACGATCGGAGTCTGCTTTAACTCAATCACAGACTCGCTATTGGGGCAAACACTGAGCAACGCTCCATAGATAGACCCGACCGACAGGACGGAGCCGCCCACCCCTAACTGCCCGATCGTCTCCTGCTGAAGAGTGGTCTCAAGTTGATGAGAAAGCGCTGGTTGAGACATAGAACAGTAGACTGCACAAACGCAAGAATCTTAGCCGCAATCCGGCTTCTCTAGAATAGCAACTGAGTTTGCGCCAAAACAGCGTAACCGCTACCGATTAAAGGCGTTTATTTCTGACAGTGCTTCGGGGTCAGAGGGGTGGTTGGCTAGCTTAACGCGATCGTGAAGTTGGTCAATGGCATCGACAAAATCTTGAATGCCTTCAAACTGACAGTAGAGAGAAGCATAGCGAATGTAGGCCACTTCGTTGAGCGATCGGAGGTGATGCAGCACCAGTTCAATGATTTCAGCGCTGGTGACTTCGCGCCCAACCCGCTGCTGCAAGTCAGACTCGATTTCTTCGGCTAGGATCTCAATGCGCGGCTCTAAAATGGTGGTTTTTTCACAGGCTCTCACTAATTCTCTCAGCAGCTTTGAGCGATCGAAAGACTCTCGCTCACCATTGCGTTTAAGCACCACGATCGGCACAAACTCAATCCGCTCATAGGTGGTAAACCGATGGGTGCATCGCAAGCACTCGCGCCGTCGCCGCACGCTTTGCCCGGCTTCTGCCGATCGCGACTCAAGCACACGGTTATCTGGATGATGACAAGAAGGACACCGCATAAAGCTAAAACGTGAGAGAACAACCCTGTCAGAGGTGATCCTCTAATCAGACGTTTCAAAAGGGATCGACCCTCCGACATTCATGATACCCCTAGCGTGAAGAGTGGCAATATTTTTTTGTTTCCACTATTCCCAGCGTTAAATTCTAAAATGATCCTGTCCTTTGAGCGTTGACTGATGCCCTTACCGACTGTGATTTTGCCCGGATATCTTGCCAGCGCGATCGATTATCGCGATCTCCAACACCAGTTAATTGAGGCGGGCCACCCGACGGTGACAGTGCCATTGCTCAAACGAGACTGGTTGCCGACGTTGGGCGGACGATCGATGCTGCCGATTTTAGAGCGCCTGCATCAAACCGTTGAGCAAGTGTTGCAGCATCACAATGCGTCGCAGATTAATTTGATCGGACACTCAGCAGGCGGCTGGATCTCGCGCATTTATCTCGGTGAGCATCTCTATGATGTCCACGGAACGCAGCCCAGCCGCACTTACACTTGGAAAGCCCATTCTTGGGTCGCGAATTTGATCACCTTGGGCACTCCCCACACGAGCTTTGAGCGCTGGACTCGCACCAATCTCGATTTCGTCAATCTCACTTACCCCGGTGCTTTTTATGCCGATGTGAACTATGCCTGTGTCGCGGGTAAAGCCGTCTATGGAGAACGCCGTCCGGGTCGTTGGTTAGCCTATAGCAGCTATCAGTTAACCTGTGGGCACGGCAACACTTGGGGAGATGGAATTTGCCCGATCGAGTCGGCTCATTTAGACGGGGCAGAAAACTTGACGTTAGATCAGGTCAGACATTCGCCGAGATCGGGCGGGCTTTGGTATGGCTCTTCAGACGTGGTGCCCAAGTGGGTGACTTATTTAGCTTGAGCGATCGCTATCTCTACGCTTAGGAGGATTGTAAGATTTGTAAAGCTTTATATCTTAGGAGATAAGCCGTTGGGTGGTTTCCGCTTTTGTCTTGACCTATCTGATCAAAAGAGAGCTTAGATCCCATGAAAGACTCCTCCTTCATCTTGAGACGACTATCGACGATTTTAGCGGTGGCAACCCTGACGTTGACGCTGATTGCAGCTAGTAGCGGCGTTCTTTTGGCGTTTTATTATGAGCCGTCGGCGAGCGGTGCCTACACATCTCTCAAAGCGATCGACACTGCCATCCCCTATGGTTGGCTGATTCACACAATGCACAACCTAGCGGGCAATTGGGTGATTGGCGTAGGGTTGATTCAAATCGTGGTGATGTTTTTGGGTGAGCGATTTCGTCGCAGTTGGCTCACGGCTTGGGTGAGTGGCATTTTGTTCACGCTGTCAGCGATCGGGCTGGCTTGGACTGCGATGCTTTTGGGCTGGAGTCAGCTTGGTTTTTGGCGACTCAAGATCGAACTGGGCACGATCGAGGCGATTCCGCTCATTGGCCCTCAGCTAAAAGATGCGCTGACGGGGGGCGGGGCGCTGGGCACGGTCAGCGTCGAACATCTCTATGCGCTTCACAGCTATTTGGTGTCGATCGCGGCGGTTGGGTTAGCAATTATTCATCTAGGCGGATTGCTGATTCAAGAACGCGAAATTCAAACCGAGGCGCTAGCTGCGGTGACTCAAAGCGCGATCGCAGACACAGAAGCCGTTCGGGCCTCAGCCGAAATTTCCTAGTCGTCAGTCCAAGTTCTCTAAGATCTGGCGACGGCGAAATGATAGAGTAACGGCACTCTCAATCCAAGCTAAGAGTTGGGCGCAGCATGAAATTTGGGGTAGTAGTTTTTCCGGGGTCGAACTGCGATCGTGATGTGGTTTGGGTGACCCAAGGGTTGCTCAGTCAGCCGACTCGCATGATTTGGCATGAAGACAGTGATTTGTCTGATATTGATGTGGTGATTGTGCCCGGTGGGTTTAGCTACGGCGATTATCTGCGATGCGGCGCGATCGCCCGATTTTCTCCCGTCATGCAAGCCACGATCAAACACGCAGAACAGGGCAAGTTTGTTTTAGGAATTTGCAATGGGTTTCAAGTTTTAACCGAGGCGGGCTTGCTGCCGGGGGCGCTCGTTCGCAATCGAGATTTGCATTTTGTCTGCGATCGGGTGCCGCTTAAAGTCGAGCGAACTGATTTACCCTGGACAACTGGCTATCAGACTGACGAGGTGATCACACTGCCGATCGCCCACGGTGAAGGCAGTTATTACGCCGATGCCGACACGTTGAAGTCTCTTGAAGACCACGATCAAGTCTTGTTTCGCTACTATAATGCTGAGGGCAAGTCTGATCAGTCTAGCAATCCCAATGGGTCGCTGAATCACATTGCGGGCATTTGCAACCGTCAGGGCAATGTGTTGGGCATGATGCCTCACCCCGAACGGGCGGCTGACAAGAGGTTGGGCGGCACCGACGGACGGCGATTGTTTGAGGGACTGCTGGACACGATCGCGGCGATCGCCTAGCCTTAAAAATCCTCTCTTAAGGGATTAGCGCCTTGATAGTCAGGGCGCTTTTTAGTGTAAAGATTCACAAAAATTGGGTGAAGAAACGTAAAGATAGACGAACCCAATTCAACGGTTTCAATGCCTGAGATCACCAAAATTCAATCACGGCTCGATCGCGATTCAGCTAATGACTTTAAACGTAAAGATGCAGGATTCAGACCAATGCTTGAAAGCCCTGCAAACTCGTTAAAGTGCCGCCGTTAAAGCTCAAGAAAGTTAACACAAACCGACTGGAAAAACAAAGATAGAGATCAATAAGATAGAGGCAGGTCAATCTCTGACTTATCTATTCCGATTCGACTGCATTTTTTGTCGTTTCAAGTAATCATCTAAATCCTATGACCACAACCTTACAAAGAGGCGGAGAAGGCAGTGTTTGGGATCGTTTCTGTAATTGGATCACTTCAACCGACAACCGCATCTATGTGGGTTGGTTTGGTGTTCTGATGATCCCTACGCTACTCAGTGCCACGGTTTGCTTTATCATCGCGTTCATCGCTGCACCGCCCGTAGACATTGACGGCATTCGAGAGCCTGTGTCTGGCTCTTTGATGTATGGCAACAATATTATGACAGGCGCGATCGTGCCCTCGTCTAACGCGATCGGCTTGCACTTCTACCCGATTTGGGAAGCCGCTTCGCTTGATGAGTGGCTCTACAATGGCGGCCCTTATCAACTGATTGTGCTGCACTTTTTGCTGGGCGTGTTTTGCTATATGGGTCGCCAATGGGAGCTATCCTACCGATTAGGAATGCGCCCTTGGATCTGTGTCGCTTATAGCGCCCCGGTGTCTGCGGCAACGGCAGTCTTTTTGATTTACCCGATCGGGCAAGGCTCTTTTTCTGACGGAATGCCCCTCGGCATTTCTGGCACCTTCAACTTTATGATCGTGTTTCAAGCTGAACACAACATTTTGATGCACCCCTTTCATATGTTGGGTGTAGCGGGTGTGTTTGGTGGCAGCTTGTTTTCAGCGATGCACGGGTCGTTGGTGACTTCATCACTGGTGAGTGAAACGACCGAAAACGAGTCGCAAAACGCAGGCTATAAGTTTGGGCAAGAAGAAGAAACCTACAACATCGTGGCGGCTCACGGCTACTTTGGGCGGTTGATTTTCCAATATGCCTCGTTTAACAACTCGCGGTCTTTGCACTTCTTTTTGGGAGCGTGGCCGGTGGTTGGCATCTGGCTGACGGCGCTGGGGGTGAGCACGATGGCGTTTAACCTCAACGGGTTTAATTTTAACCAGAGTGTTCTCGATTCTCAGGGTCGGGTGATCAACACTTGGGCAGATATGATTAACCGCGCCAACCTGGGAATGGAAGTGATGCACGAGCGCAACGCTCACAACTTCCCGCTTGACTTAGCGGCAGGAGATGCGGCCCCGATCTCGCTTCAAGCGCCCGCAATTCAGGGCTAGGCTGGTCAAACAGATCCCCGACTTCTTGGGAAGTCGGGGATCTTAGTGGCGTTTAACTCAGTTGCACCACAGGCTGATCGTCCAAGAGAGTGCGGGCAGTCAGCAAGTCTTCAACGGTAATGCGAAGAAAGCGCTGGTCGTCTACCTGAAAATGGACCTTGATGCGATCGCTCCCTGGTGACCCGTGAGGATCGAGTTGGGCAATGTTGCGGGCCCCGGCGCGATCGTTGAGCGGCTGCACCTGAGCTTGACTGCTGGCAAGACTGCGCGTGATCAGGCGATCGCCATCAAAATACACTTCAGTCTGAGCCGTGTCGGTGCCGAGTTCGCCAATGATTAGCTCAATGCTAGGCTGACTGTCTAGCGACGCACCCAGCACCAGTTCAACCGAGTTTTGCATCGGGTAAGGCTGTCCGGCTTTGATTAGCGGATGCCAACTGTGGCAGTTGTTGCGTCGATCCCAATAGCGAATGCCATAGCCGTGATAGAGAAAATCTTTAAGCTGAATGCCTTGGCTGAGTTGCAAAGCACCCTGAGCGATCGCTTCAAACGGCTTTTCACAGCGAATCTTTGACCCTTCAAAATATTGACCCACCCACGTCTGCACCGCCGGAATTTGTACCGTCCCGCCGACGAGCAACACAGCATCAATGTCTTTGATCTCCAGTCCTTGTCGTCGCGCTTGTTGCAGAACTTGCCCCATCGCCTCATCTAAAGTTTCAAAAAACTGGTGCTCGGTGAGAATCTGCTCAAACTGGCTGCGGGTGAGAGACAACTCATAGCTCTCAAACGTCTCGTCGTTGAAGTAAACTTCTTGCGCTTGCTGTTGCAGCGAGAGTTGAATTTTGAGCCGTTCTGCCAGCCGAGAGATTAACGGAGTGGCTGAGATTCCTTGAGTCTCAACAAAGTAATCAACCAGCCAATGATCAATATCCGAGCCGCCCAAATTTTGTCCGGCCTTAGCCAAAACTCTCGCAATTTTGGGGCGCTGTCCGGACTGTTCAGCAAAGGATTTTTGCCCCCATTTGAGCACGAATCCGAGGGGTTTTGCTTTGGTTTGTTCGTTGCCATCTAGCTGCACGAGCGACAGATCTAAAGTGCCGCCGCCAAAGTCGAGCACCAAGAGCGTTTGACGATCGCTGAGTCCATAGCCCAAGGCCGCCGCCGTTGGCTCATCTAACATTCGCACTTGGTCAATGTTAAGCGATTGGCAGACTCGACCCAGCCACAGACGGTAGACCTCAAAACTATCAACCGGGACGGTGAAGACCAGCGATCGGGCAATCTCAGGATCGGTCGCTTTGAGTTGGGTAATGATTTGAGTCAAAAACCAGTCGCCGACTTGCTCAAAGTTGACGGTTTGGCCATCTAGCTCCGGCAAAAAACCCTGCACATTTGAGCCGATGCCCCGCTTAAAGTTGCGAAAAAATCGCGCATCGGTGGCTAGATCGAGGGCCCGATCGCGCACCTGTTGCCCAACGATCACGGTTCCTTTTTGAGCATTTTCAACATAGAGCAAACTAGGAATCAACGGCGGATTCTGTCCGGCTCGAAGCGAGATTCCCGGCAGAGAAAGCGTTTCAGGCTTTTGGATGACTGGGTTCCAGCGAGTGACGACAGTGTTGCTGGTTCCAAAATCAATGGCATAGGTCATCAGTTAGTAAGGATAAGGGCGAGATGGGGAGCGGCTTCTCGTTAAATCCTACCAAAAGCGTTGCTGACAAACTTTATGATCTAGGTCAAAGAGCTAGGGTGTACATCTTGGGAAATATGGCAAGAAGTTAAAATATTTCTTAATATGTATAAAACCAAGTGGTGGATGGACTGCTCAATTTACTGACTTACCTATCTGGTCTAACCAAAGAGTGACTGATATGACCCCCCAAACTTCTGACCCAATGGCGTTTTTAATGAGTCTCAAAAATGGGATTTGGCTCTTTGGCGTTTCCTCTTGGCTATTTGGAATTGGCGATCGCTCGATCGCAACTCTCTCTGATGGCTATCTTTCTGCCTTAGAAATTGTGCAGTTGTTTACTGCGGCATTCTTTTTCATTGGGTGGCTAGTTTTAAAGCCTGCAAAAGCTTGAGAAATTATTTAACAGGGCACGAGTTCTTTTTCTTAGCGGCAGGGCAAGTGCATCTAGAGGGTTACCTACTGCTATCAACTTCTCGGACTCAACGAAGAAATGCTATGCAGTTGGCGCGGAACAGAGTTTGTGGCGATATTACCATCGCGCTGAAACGGTGGCAATTGTCAAAGTTATAGGTGGAACAAAGACGTTTTATTTCCATGTGTCGATCAGCTTACAAGATCAGCGATAGAAACGTCCTAACGAGCAGTTCTAATCAGTGGTGCCAAGGACAAAGTTTTACAGGGACAGTATATATGTACTCTGAGAAAGGAGGAAATAACGTCATTGAACCTGACTTAGTAAGCGAGTACTTAGACGGTCGAACTATATGCATTTCAATAGGGCGACCACCAGTGACATAATCTCCTGCTTCTTTAAGGGTATTTTCGCCCAAGACAGGATTACCATCAACAGAAACAACTGCATCACCTTGCAATAAACCAGACGAGATTGCAGGATAGTCTGCTAGAAAGTCTAGGATAACTGCTGCACCTCTATATTTATTTAAACTTTTTTGCGAAGGCAAAGTCAGATCAGGGTAGTATTTAAAGTTCATTCCAAAACAATACTTCTGTGTAGGCACTGAGGGTGACGGTGATACAGACACAGAAGGAGTTGGGGTTGGAGTTGGACTGTGTGAAATTAGCCCAGCGATTCCTCCAGTACCCAGAACTGCGGCGACGACAGCAGCTATCCCAACAAGACAACCACCAGAGCTACTTTTTTCTTTAGGCTCCATAAAGCACTTGAAGGAACAGCTAGTAAACAGAATAACTATGTACTGGGCTAAACGTTTCTACTTATCGTTTGAGAACCTACGAATATACGAAAGGTTGCTATATATCACCTCAAATGGTAGATGAACGGAAGCTTCCTGTACAGTATACTGCACTAGCAGGGTAGTCGAAAACATTCCACATATTTTCAGATTTAGTTCGGCTGTCAATGCTCGTTTCTACATTACCCATACTTCGATTTATGTTTCTAGCAGCTACTTGATCGAAGCGCCATAATCTTGGTTCTCGAAGGTACGCCTAAACACCCACTGCCTTAGATTAGGAAACAGGCGCTTAGAGGCGATCGATAAATCGGCAAAGCCGACGCTCACGTCTGTGCATTTGCGCTAGAAACTATCGACCGAGCCAGACGCATAAATTCCGGTGTTGTTGATTAGCACGTTGATCGAGCCATACTCTGCCAGTGGCTGCTGCACTAAATTCTTGACCTGTTGCGGCGCTCTGTCTGTAGGAATTGCCAGCGCTGAATAATTAAGGCTTCCAAGTCCTTGGGCAAAGGCTTCTAATAATTTCCAAGCGGTAGCCATAAGCCTATAGAAAGGTGTATTGTAGCGAAGCGCTTGTTAAAATTTGTAAAGATTTCAAGGTCAAGGTGATTAAACCTTGGTCATACCCGTTTGCCATTTTGTGGAGTAACTGCGTGACTCAATTTAGCCAAACTTTCGCGCCATCAGCGCCCGTCTCTAGCACCACTGTCAGACGAGTTGAAGGAATCTTATCTTACAACCGGGGAGTTTTGGTCGCCTTTGGCATCCTCGGAACTTGGGCTATCAGCTTGATTGTTTTATTGTCGATCGATATCTCTCAGCTTTCGATCGGGTGGCGCATCGCCGCAACGGTTTGGCAAACGTTCTTATATACAGGATTGTTTATTACCGGACACGATGCCATGCACGGGGCCATTGCTCCTGGCAATCCAAAAATCAATCAGTGGGTTGGTTCTTTTGCGTTAATCGCCTATGCGTTATTTGATTATAAAAAGATGGTGAGAAGCCATTGGCTGCATCATCAACAGCCTGCCAGCGACGTTGACCCAGATTTTCACAACGGTAGATTCAAGAACTTTTTTGCCTGGTATGGCTATTTCATGTTTCGTTATTGGAGTTGGATGCGTCTGTTTGGCTTGATGGCGATTTATAATCTCATTAGCATTGGGCTTCACGTTCCAGAAGTGAATTTAAATTGGTTTTGGGTGGTGCCTGCGATCGCCAGTTCCCTACAATTATTTCTCTTTGGCACCTACTTGCCTCACCGTGAGCCAAAGGGCGGTTATCTCAACGAAACTCGCGCCCAGAGCAGCCATTGGTCTATCTTTTGGTCATTTATCACCTGTTATCACTTTGGTTATCACGAAGAGCATCACGAACAGCCAGATGTCCCTTGGTGGGGGCTACCTAAGCTTCACCAGCGCAAAATTAAAGCAACCTAGCACTAGGTGAAGCGGGCCACGATCGTCTGGTCACTTTTAGCGATGAGCCAGAATGCCTGTGTTAAGCATCGGCACAGCCTGAACCGATCGTCCGACCGAGTAATGAATATCTGGCATCTCTGACCAGCAGGTGCGGCAAAACCAATATACTGACCCGTGGCGAATGTGGCGCAGCATTGAATGCGAACAACAAGGGCATGTAATCATGGCTTTAAAGTCCTAAGTTATAACAATTTCACGGATTCACACAACTAGTTTGGATGCGTTCACAAATCGAGTGGTGTTTGTGTTAAAAAACAGTTGTTTTGGCAATACAGCGTGTATTAAGGGTGACGATAAAACTTAAATATGAGGATGTTGTGAGGAAGTTCTCAAAGGATAATCTTTCGCAATATTTAAATATCTTTCGTAATGTTGCATCAAAGTTTCATCTTTACCGTCGCAAAACTACCGAAAGATTATTAGCTGGCATGTCATAGGTTTTGACGATCGTTAAACCTTGCCCTTGAGCGATCGCAATCACCGCCTCTAAATCTCTAACTCCCCAAGCTGGGTTTTGGGCTTGCAGACTCTTATCAAACGCCGCATTGCTCGGCGCTGTATGGTTGCCGCCCTGCTTGAAGGGGCCATACAAATACAACACTCCACCGACGGGCAGCAGTCTTCCGGCTCCGCTCATCAACCCCAAACAGGCTGACCAAGGCGCTATGTGGATCATGTTGATATTGACGATCGCCGTAATCGAGCGTTGCTGATCGGGCGCGATCGTCCAAATTGGGTCACGAGCGTCGATCGCGATCGCGGCTTCTAACGTTTCGCAGGGTTGATCCTGTCGCCATGCGGCAATGCTGGCCCGCGCAACGGGATTTGGATCAGACGGCAACCATCGGCGGGGCGCAAGTCGAGGCGCAAAAAAAACTGCGTGTTCTCCTGTGCCGCTAGAGATCTCTAACACGGTGCCTGTCGGCTGCAAAACTTGCAGCAAAATATCCAGAATTGGCTCTCGATTCCGTTGAGTCGCTGGGGCAAATTGGCGATCGTCGGGCATAGCTTTTAGGATCAGGAATGAAACCCCAGCATATCCCCGATCCCCCAAACCTGGTTAGTAACTATCGCTGCCCGCAACCGGATTTTTGTCAGGCTCGATCGCTAACTGCTCTAAAGATGCGTCGCGAATCGCCTGCCATTGACAATAAATCTCAGAGTCGTCCAAATCGCTGACTTGAAACCGTTTAACCGCTTCATCAAGTTCTTTAATCGTGGTCGGAATCGGAACCCTACAGGTGAGGTCTGCCATTTGACTGCTCCAATGGGTGTTATAACTCCCGATTTTAATGAACTCTCAGCATCAGGAGTGCTGCGTGTTACAAACCTAGATGATTTGTAAGCGATCGTCATCAACGCCACGCTTGGGGCTGTCGAAACCTATAGACTTCTTCGATCACCTCAACCCACCCGTCAGCCAGCGCTTTGAGCAAGCGATCGCCCTTTTCTTGAGTAGCGGGCAGTGGGTCGCCCAACACCCCACTTTTGCTCAAGTCTCGCGTTGTCCAGGCAAAGGGCAGTGCGCCTTCCATACTTAACAATCCGGCTCGCGGCTCATCAAGCGGATACTCAGCTACCGCTCGCTCCATCTTCACCTGATCGGGCAAAATCGCCAGCAGCAGACTGGTCTCTGCGTCTCCGGCGTGAATGCCGAGAGCTAATTCTTTGGGAGCAATAAGCTCGATCGGTAGGTTTGGCACCTTCCAAGTGAAGAGCGGAAACACGATGAAATCTTCATATTTTTGGTGCAGGTCGCGGGCGACAATCTCAATAATTTGCGGCTGCCCCCCGTGAGAATTCATCAACACCAGTTTGCGAAATCCGGCTCGATAGACGCTTTCTGCTACATCCATCAACACGGCGATTAGGGTCTGAGCACTGAGGGTAATGGTACCCGGAAAGTGCCAATGCTCGTTTGACTTCCCATACTCTAAACAGGGCAGCGCATAAGCGGGAATGTTGGCATCTAACTGGCTCAATGCTTTTCCTAAAACTGCGACACTAATCGCGGCATCGACGGCTAACGGCAAGTGGGGCCCGTGTTGCTCGATCGCCCCGATCGGCTGCACAATCACCACATTTTCTTTGTTCGGCATTGCCTGAATATCCGTCCACGTTAAATAAGAAAAGAAGCGATCGGGCGGAATGAAACCATGAAGCATAAAAGATGACGCATGAGAGATGAATCACATCAAGATAGGCTAAATCGACAAGTGGCAGATACGGTTGACACCGCATTCTTAATGAATAACCCTAGAGTCGCTAGGGTTGCTCATCAGACGTTGAGCAACACGGGCTGCGGTGTGAGCCGAGCGAGAACTTGCTTAAGCACCATTGCAGTCCAGTCTAGGTCTTCGAGGGTGGTGTCGCGTCCCAATGTGAGGCGAATGCCTGACTTGGCTAGACGATCGCTGTAGCCCATTGCGACTAAAATCGAACTCGGCACTAGCTTGCCGCTATGACAGGCAGACCCCGCGCTGATGCCGATTCCTGCTAGATTCATGTGCCGCACTAACATCTTGCCGTTGAGCGTGTCGCCATCTGCGTTTTGCATAGAGAAGCTGAGATGATGAGGGAGGCGATGCCAGCGATCGCCTGTCGGCACCAAGCCCTGCACATCAGCCAACTGCTCAAACAAATGCTCTCTGAGTTTTAATAAGCGAGGCGTTTCGATCGTCATTTCTTGAGCAGCCAACTCAGCCGCGAGACCAAACCCGGCGATCGCGGGCAGGGCCTGAGTGCCCGATCGTAGCTTTGATTCTTGACCACCGCCACTCAAAAGCGGCACCAACTCCACACCCGGCCGGATATAGAGTGCCCCGGCTCCTTGGGGTCCATAAATTTTGTGACTAGAGAGAGAGACGAGATCAACCGCAAGCTGCTGCACATCAAGCGACAACCGCCCTGCCACCTGCACCGCATCAGTGTGAAACAAGGCTCCATGAGCACGAGTGATCTGGCTTAGGTGCGCGATCGGCTGAATCGTGCCCACCTCACTTTGACCATAAATAATCGACACCAGCACCGTGTTGGGGCGCAAAGCCGCCTGAAGCGCGATCGGATTGACTCGCCCCGTTGAATCTACTGCTAGCCGCGTCACCTGCCAGCCCCACTGTTCTAAAAGCTTGATAGGCTCAGCGATCGCTGAGTGTTCAACACTAGAAATCACCAGATGCTGCGGCGTTGAATAGCGCTGCGCCACCCCCATCACGGCTAGATTATTTGACTCGGTGCCGCCAGAGGTAAACACGATCGCTTCGGGCGGCGCATTGAGCAACCGGGCGACCTGAACTCGTGACCGTTCTAGCAAGGTGGCTGCCTGTTGCCCCCAAGCGTGCAGGCTGGACGGGTTGCCCCACTGTTTGGCTAAAACTTGTTGCATCAGCGCGATCGCCTCTGGGCGAGTGGGAGTGGTTGCGCTGTAATCTAAGTAGATTTGCATAAGTCGTTAAACAGCAGAACAAGTGAGCAGAGATCTGGAGGGTGAGAAGACAGAGTTTTTGTAGGGTGTGGCGACGCTATGCCCGTTACTCGTTCAAGCAACCCAAGGGATAGAGTCCACCATCCTCAACCTAATCGCAGACCGATCAGAGAACCGTGGTTTCCTTTGGGTACGCTACAAGCAGATCTTTTTGCTTCAGACTTCCCAATCTAGCTTATTGTGCGTCTAATCTCTTCCCTCTCCCGAAATTTCTCTAGTGCTGCCTTAGCCCTAGGCCTTGCCGCTTGCCAGCAAGCTCAACCCCAGCCCTCTCGTCCGGCACTGCTGCCCCAAGAAGCGCGAGTTCAGGTTTACACAAACCATGAACCTGCTTCGCAATATACAGAGCCTTATCGCAAACAAACCCGATCGGGCGACGACCTCGAACAAATCATCGTAGATGCGATCGCATCGGCTCAAACCAGCGTTGAAGTAGCCGTTCAAGAATTTCGATTGCCCAAAATCGCCAAAGCTCTCAGCGATCGTGCTCAAGCTGGGGTCAAGGTGCGGGTCATTCTCGAAAATAGCTATTCGCGCCCCGTCAGCAGCCTGCGCTCTGATGAAATTGCCAAGCTGCCAGAACGAGAGCGCGATCGCTATAGTGAATCTCTCAAACTGATCGACCAAAACGGAGACGGACAGTTGAGTCCTACCGAAATCAGTCAGGGCGATGCGCTGGTGATGCTCGACAATGCCAAAATTCCTCGTCTCGACGACACGGCGGGCGGGTCTCGCGGCAGCAACCTGATGCACCACAAATTTGTGATTGTAGACGGACGCACGATCGTCGTCACCTCGGCCAACTTTACCCCGTCAGACGTGCATGGCGACTTTAAGACCCTCACGAGTCGCGGCAACGCCAACAACCTGCTCAAAATTGACAGCCCAGAGTTAGCAACTCTCTTTACGCAAGAATTTAATCTCATGTGGGGCGACGGCCCCGGCGGCAAACCTGACAGCCTGTTCGGAGCCAAAAAGCCCCATCGCGACCCCCAAAAAGTGCAGGTAGGCGACACCACGATCGAGGTGCAATTCTCTCCCTCAGCCCCCTCTCTGCCGTGGGAGCAAACCACCAACGGGCTAATTGGCAAAACCCTGGGTCAGGCTAGCCAGTCGATCGAGATGGCGCTGTTTGTTTTCTCAGATCAGCCCCTCGTGAATTTACTGGAGATTCAGCATCAAAAAGGGGCCCAAATCAAGGCGCTGATTGAGCCTAGCTTTATGTTTCGACCCTACAGCGAAGGACTTGATATGTTGGGCGTTGCTCTAGGAGACACCTGCAAGCTCGACCCCACCAATCGCCCCTGGCAAGCGCCCATTACGACGGTAGGAGTGCCCCGCTTGCCGCCCGGTGACCTGCTTCATCACAAGTTTGGCATCGTGGATGGGCAGACGGTGATCACCGGGTCTCATAACTGGACGGTTGCGGCCAATCAGGGCAACGACGAAACCCTTCTAGTGATTCACAGTTCGCTGGTAGCGGCGCATTTTCAGCGCGAGTTCGATCGCCTTTATGCAGATGCGATTCTAGGGTTGCCGCCTGCGATTCGCCACAAGGTCGAAGCCTATCAACAACAGTGCGGCAAGCCGACCCCGCCCCCTGCGATCGCCCCCGTTTCTGAGCCGCGAGCTTCATCCCCCATCCCTCAAAAACCTGCACCCCAACGGTCTGAGCCGCGAGCTTCATCCCCAACCTCTCAAAAACCTGCACCCCAACGGTCTGATAGAACGCTCCACCAACCTGTGAACCTGAACACAGCCACCCTAGAAGAACTAGAAGCTCTGCCCGGAGTCGGCCCCGGTTTGGCTAAACGGATTATTGTGGCTCGTGAGCAAAAACCGTTTGCTTCTCTAGACGACCTCGATCGGGTGTCTGGGGTCGGCCCCAAGCTGGTCGAAAAGTTGCGCGATCGCGTCACCTGGTAAAAATCCAGCCAAAAAGGGATGAGATTTAAACCCATCCCTTTAATTAAGTCGATGAAATTTGGAGTCCACCCGTCTCGGTTATTGGTCTCGATTGTTGACGATTAGAATCTCTCCCTTCAGCATTCGTTGAGCCGCATCCAAGAGCGCTTCTTCTAGATAAGGCTTAGTGAAGTAGCCACTTGCCCCTAGAGATGCTGCCATTTGACGGTGGCGATCGGCACCGCGAGAAGTCAACATCGCGATCGGCAGGCTGCTCAAATTGGGATCTTTCTGAATTCGCGACAGCAGTTCTAAGCCGTCCATTCTTGGCATCTCAATGTCACAAAACACGATATCGCACGGCAGCCCTGCTCTCAGCTTCTCCCACGCTTCTTGACCATCGCGGGCTTGCTCAACTCGATAGCCCACTTTGTTAAAGGTCATCGACAGCAACTCGCGCACCGTGATCGAGTCATCCACAATCAGCACCGTTGGCTCGGTCTTGACCGCGATCGTATCGTTAGACTGGGCAGCACCCTGATCCCACATGGTGCCAACATCGCGACGAATTCGACCCATTGACAGATCGATTAACTCTAATACGTCCGCGATCGGCATAATTCGACCATCGCCTAGCACCGTTGCCCCAGCCACCCCAACAGGCTTGGGAACCGGGCCCTCTAGCTGCTTGATTACGATCTCTTGCTCACCCAAGACTTGATCAACCTGAAGTGCCAAGTAGTTGCCCGCACTGCGAAGCACCACCACAGACACCATATCGTCTTCTTGGTTGCCGCCATAGACATTGCCGCGGCTGAGGTGGCGATTGTAGCCTAGTAACTCTGTCAAAGGGCGTAACGTGAGCACAGAATCTCGCCACGCGATCGCCGGGTTGCCTTCCGCGTCGGTTTGAATGCGCTCTTTAGGAATATCGAGCATATCTTCTACCCCATCCATCGGAAAGGCTACGCGGGCCCGATCGCTGACGCAGCACAGAGCTTTTGAGATGCTGAGGGTGAGAGGTAGCCGCACCGTAAACGTGGTGCCCTTGCTCATAGCTGAGTCGGTGTTGATGACTCCCCGAATTTCATTGAGGCTGGTGCGGACGACATCCATGCCCACCCCTCGCCCTGAGAAATCATCTGCCTGGTCTTTAGTGGTGAAACCCGGATGGAAGAGCAGGTCATAGATATCGAGCCGCGCCATCGATTTAGACTCGGCGGAGGTGATTAACCCTTTCTCGATCGCTTTGACTTTGACTCGTTCAATATCCACCCCTGCACCATCGTCTGACACCGAGATCACGGTCTGGTTGCCCTGGTGAAAAGCCCGAATCGTAATCTGACCGATGGGAGATTTTCCGGCGGCTCGGCGCACATCTGGGGTTTCAATGCCGTGGGTGATGGCGTTGTTGACTAGATGCGTCATCGGGTCGTAGAGGTGCTCCAGAATCATCTTGTCAATCAGGGTGTCGCGACCTTCGATCACCAGTTCTGCTTGTTTGCCACACTTCATGGCAATATCTCGCACGGCGCGAGGGAGACGATCGGCGGTCTGGGCAAAGGGCACCATGCGCGATCGCGTCAGCCCTTCTTGCAGTTGCGTCGTTACCTGCCGGAACATCCGCGTCACTTGGTCAGTTTCATCGACGATAAAGCCAATGTCAGACGCAGACTCTCGCACTCGCACAATCAACTCGATCATTTCCTGCGAAAGTGAGTGAAAGCCCGTGAACCGATCCATTTCTAGGGGATCATACTCCACTTCTGAAGGGTTATTAGGAGTGATAGCACTTCGCATCGGCGTGCCAAAAATGGAAGACGTGCGTTGACTACGGCTGGCCAGCAGCGAGCTTTCTAACAGCGATCGCTCATACAAATCCTGCATTCGCTGACCGACATCGCTCAACTGCTGCACCTGATAGAGGAGGTTATCGAGCGACTGCCGCAGCCGTTCTTGGTCTTGCTCTAGGCTATTTCGGTTAACGACTAATTCCCCGACTAAGTTGCTGAGGTTGTCGAGGTGCTTAACCGGAACTCGCATCGTCTGTTCACTAAGTCCCTTGCCCGGTCGATTGATGCGTCGTCCCGCTTGAGCAGTGCTGAGACCTTTTGCCGAAGGACTTCCTCCCATCGTTTTGTCAGCGTCTTCTAGCATCTTCTCTAGATCGTCAAACTCCATATCAGAGTCGCTGACGTAGGCTGAAAACTCGATCTGAGAGGGGGGAGCTAAGGGTTCAGGGGCATCGGACAGCAGAGACTCTAGATCATCAAAGTTCTCGGCTGCGGCGCTTTGCTCTAGCGAAGACAGCCCCTGATCACTCAGCAACGCATTCAGGTCGTCAAACTCGTCTGACTGAGCCGATGGCTGATCGAGTAACTGATCTAAGCTAGCTGCTTCAGCTAATGAATCGGTGACTGCTTCACCAAACAAGCCATCTAGATCATCAAAGTTTTCGGTGTCAGAGGGTGCTGATAGATCTAGGTCATCACTTAAGAAATCATCTAGATCACCAAACTCAAGATCAGTTTCTAGGCTGGCTTCTGGCTCAGAAGTCTCTGATCCAAACAGGTCATCTAATTCTGCTTCGGTCTCGTGAGATTCATCGGGTCTATGAGTCGCGGTTATGGCTGCCCCTAGAGCGGCCACTGACGCAGCCGCAATGCCCACTCCGAGCAGAGAACTGAACCCTGAGTCATCAGCCGCTTCGCTAGCAGCAGCATCGGATTCAGATGGCTCAAACCCATCAAGGCTCTCTAAGTCGAAATCAGCCGTCTGTGAAAGGTCAAGGTCTAAATCGCTGTCTAAATCGATGCCTAGATCACTATCTAAATCACCAAATAGTGAATCTGAGGAGTCTGCTGCGAGGGATGCAGTTTCTGGCTCTTCAGAGAATAAGTCAAACTCTACGTCACTCAGGCTGTCTGGAGACTCTAAAACTAGCTCGTCTGAGTCAAGTCTGAAGAGATCTGGTTCAGCGATCGGGTCGAGATTGTCAGGCAGTTCTGATCCTTCACTCTCGTCAAACCCTAAAGCGGAGTCAAAAAGTTGGGTCTCTGAGGGATCGTCCTCTAAAAGCAGATCAAAGCCCAAGGGGTCTGCTGCTTCAATCAACCCTAAACCTAGCGGGTCGTCTAAGCTCTCTGACCGATCATCCGTCGAAGGCCCATCGAAGTCTAGCGAGGTTTCTTCTGCGGTCAGATCTAGGTTTAGCAGATCGTCTAAGTCGTTTGAAGGTAGATCAAAGTCAAACCTGTCTTGGGCAGGGGCGGCTGAAGCCTCAGCGATCGGCTCTTCGCTTGGCTCTGCGGCCATCGGAAAGCCCAGAGAATCAGTTGCTTCTAACCCTAAATTTGGCTCATCAGCAAATAGTAGACCTAGATCCTCAGAGCTGGCATCAAATAAGCTACCAAGCTCGTCGTTGGTCTCTAAGGTGGTATTGAAATTTAGATCCGACGATTCTTGAGGGTGATCAAGACTGAAGCCAAGGGCAGAATCAGAGCCAAATAACCCTGCTAAGTCAGCAGGCTCTGATTCTAAATCAGCTTCTAAATTCAGCGCAAAAGGGTCTGATTCTGAATCAGCTTCCAAATTCAGCGCGAAGAAACTCTCCACCGGGGAGGCTGCTGGGCGATCGCTCAAGTCGGCAGCCTCTCCACCGCTCAACCCAAAGAAATCATCTTCTAAATCAGTCAGGTCTAGCCCATCGTCTAGAGGTTCTGGCTCTCTATTGAAGGCACTGGCAAGTTCTAAGCCGTCAAGTTCTAAGCCGTCAAGTTCTAACCCGTCAAGCAGCGTTTCTTCACTAGCTTCATTTGTCAAAAGACCTGCCAACAGATCGTCGTCGTCTGACACCTCCAGGCTATAGGGAAGCTCTCTGCTTGCCAGGGTCAGGTCTAGTTCTGTCGGGTCGTCGTCACTTGCAGCATCGGCAAACAGGCTATTAGAAAATCCTAATGACTCCTCGGTTGCAGTCAGGCTATCGAAGCCAAAGCTGGGTGTCTCTAGTTCGTCGCCCAAGTTTAGAGGCAATTCGGTTTCTGCGCCCGCCTCGGATAGAGTCCAAAAATCGCCCGTGAGAGAGAGATCAGCCGTCTCTTGATCAGAGGTTTCCAAAGAAAGGGACTCTGAACTGTCTAGAGAGGTCGCAGGTTCTTCGGGTAGACCAAAATCGAGATCAGCTAAATCGCCAAAGGGGTCATCTGTTAGGCTGTCGAGTTCATTTTGGGGGGCTGATTCGAGAGTTAAGTTTAAAGGAGATCCTGGTTTCTCTAGGCTTTCCCACGGGTCTGAGATCGAGGCAGCCGGGGTCGGATCGGCATCTAACAGGCTATCGAGACCGTCAAAGCTGAAATCGTCGTCATCTAGCTCGGTGAACAAGTCGCCCAAGTCGTCTGGCGGCGGCGTTTCGGCGGCTGGGCGTGAAGCAGTCGCGCTTGAGAAATCTTCTGGGCCGCTAGCTAGATTGAGGTCGCCCAGGGTTTCTAGACTCAGGTCGTCAAAGATATCTCCATCCGATGATGGAGAGAGTTCTTCAGAAGTGCTCAAGTCGAACAGATCAAAGTCTTCGTCGTCTGACGCTATGTCAACGAGAGGAGGAATCTCTGCCAGCCGATCAGCGCTCCCGTCAGGCATAGACAACTCTTCTAAGAGATCATCTCCAAACAGGCTTGTGAGATCGTCGTCATCTGAGGGGTCAGTGATCGCAGGGGTCGCCAAATCGTCAAACAGCAAGTCTGAGAAGTCGCCGCTATCGTCTGCCTCTTCGCCCGTGAGATCAAACGCTGGAGATTGAGCGCTGCCAATCACCTCTTCTCTTTGCCAGGTGGCACCGAGATCGGGCATTTCGCCTTCAAACAAATCGGCCAAGCTGTTGAGTTCTGCCATTCCCACTTCGGGGCCGTTGCGATCGCCCAACCCAGAAGACTCAGCGGTCTCTGCTAGAGGGTCGTCAGTGCCAGATTCAAACAGAGCGGTATCCAGTCCTAAATCATCCAGTCCTAAATCATCCAGTCCCAAGTCAGCGAGAGAGTTGGTTTCAGCCGCCAAGTCTAGTTCTGATAGATCTAGCTCGTCGTCTGCATCTAAGATGTCTGTCATCGCAAAGAAGTCGGCCAAGTCGTCGGCGGCGGCTAACGGTGCAGCCCCGAGCGGCACCAAAGCGATCAGGGTCGCGCTGGGGGCAACCTCCGCCACTCGACCCGCCAAAACCAATTCTTGGGCTTGTTTAAAGTCTCTGATCACGATCGGAGCCAACGCCCGATAAGCATTGTTGGGATCGGCGATCGCTTGGCTAGCCGTATTCACCAGATTGCACCACCGATCGAGATCAAAGGCTTCGCCTAGCCCCCTTAGCCCGGCGCAGATTGCCTGCAAGCGATCTCGTCCGTCTAACAAGGTTTCTGCCTGGCGAAACAGTTGCAGCATCTCGCGCAATTGAGCAGGCACATCGTTTTGAAAAATTAGCACCAAGGCGCTGTCGGGGGAGACCGTTGAGGGGGGGGCTACGATCGCTGGCTCACCTGAGGCGACCTTAGCGGCGATCGTGGCCGTTCCCTGACGCTCTAGCAGATTGAGATATTGCTGAAGTTCTTCAAAAACAGGCTCAACGTTAGCCATCGTTGCATTCGACGTTTCTTCAGTTAACCCAAAGGGGCCCTGTAGCTGCTCTAATAGCTCTTGGAGCGTGTCAAACACCCTCAGCAGCAGCGTTTCTACGGTCTGGTCGGGCTTAATGCCCGGAGTTTCTTTAAGAATCTTGAAGAAATCTTCTAGACGATGGGAGGTCTTCTGAATGCTGCTCAGACCTAGCATTGCGGCTCCCCCTTTGACTGAGTGGGCCGCTCGAAAGACTTCATTGACCATTTCTGGGTCTGCGATCGTGTTTTGCAGATTCAACAAACCCTGTTCAATGGTATTGAGGTGGTCTTTTGCCTCCTCAATGAAGTAGCCCATGATTCGCTGCTGTTGTTCTGGCTGCATCGCATTGTCCCTTTCTAAGGTGAGAGTGACCTCCGTTTAGACCCATTCTAACGAGTCATATAGAGGAGTCTGAAAGAAGATAGATGGTCTAAATTTGGGAGCTAAACTGCAAATCAAGGCCATCTTATAATCAGTGAACTAAAACGACTGAGAACAGGTTTGAGCCGATGGCGTTGAAAGAACTGACTCAAACAGGATAGAGGCTGCTCTTTAAGAGCGCCTGTGATGGAGGCTACTTTCGCTCGATCGTTTCCACGCGGAATCGTTCCACAGAGGTCAAAAGATCTCGTGCAACGCCCACCAGATTTTGCAGCGAACCTGACACTCGCTGGGCCTCTTGCGAGGTTTCTTGAGCCGTCAGTTCCACGGATTGCATCACCTGCGCCACAGCCCGCGAGGTTTCGGTCTGCTCGACCGTATCGGCGGTAATCGAGGTCACCAGGGTGTTGATGCGAGTCGAGACCTGAATGATGTCTTCGAGCGATCGCTTAGCCTGCTCTGCAAGTCGAGTCCCTTCAATCACCTGCTGGGTGCCTTCTTCCATCGCGGTCATCACCGAGCCAGTCTCACTCTGAATTTGCAGCACGATTTGCTCAATTTCTTTCGAGGCTTTGGCGGCTCGATCTGCCAGTTGGCGAACTTCATCGGCTACGATCGCAAAGCCTCGCCCCGCTTCGCCTGCTCGTGCCGCTTCAATACTGGCGTTTAAAGCCAGCAGGTTAGTTCGTGAGGCGATCTGAGAAATCAGCGCCACAATCTTAGAAATCTCTTGAGAAGACTCAGCCAGCCGCTTCACTTTGCGAGTGGTTTCGGCCACCGTCTCGCGAATTTCTAAAATACCCGCCACGGTGCGTTCTACAGCTTCGCCGCCCTTGAGCGCGGTTGCCGATGCCGATCGCGCCACCTCTTCCGCCTCACGAGCGCTCTCTGCCACCCGTTGGATCGAGTCGGTCATCACCTGCACTGAGTTGAGCGTGACCGCCAGTTCTTCAGCTTGCCGCAACGCATCTGAAGACAAACTGCGGGCAAACATTTCATTTTCAGTTGACCCTTTGCTGACCTGACGGGCAGCCGTCTTCACCTGCTGCACAATCTCTCTCAGGTTTTGAATGGTCAGGTTAAAGGAGTCTGCGACCGCCCCCAGCACATCTGCCGTCACCTCTGCCTGCACCGTCAGGTCTCCTCTCGCCGCGCCTTCCACATCGTCCAGCAGCCGAATCACCTGGCGCTGCAAGTCTTCTTTGGCTTGCTCTTGCTCTTCGGCTTTGCGCTGGGCCTCGCTGGTGGTGGTCAAAATCACCCGCGCCATCTGATTAAACCCACTTGACAACTGACCCAGCTCGTCTTCTGAATAAACCGTCGTGCGGGCATTCAAGTTGCCTTGACAGACAGCATCAAACTGGGCTTTGAGGTCATCCGTAGAGCGCTTCATTTGCTTGGCAGTGACTTGCCCCACTGCAAAGGCTGCGCCTCCTCCGCAGATGCCCCCCGCTAGAGCCATCAACAGCCCCGTGTTTCGCAGTTGAGAAACGACGGTGGGGTTATTTTGCTGGGCGGCACCATTGGCTGAGATGAAACTCACCACGGCGACGGCCACGGCTGAGACAATGCCCGCTGCACCTGCCACGATCAGTTGCTTGGTGGCTAGAGGGCGATTGTCGATAAACGCCAGGGGGCCTTGCTCAACGGTGGGAGTGGGATCGGCTGACTGGCTATCCATCTGAGTGAAGCTAGGAACTTGCTCAGAGGTGTTGGAGATGCTGAACAGTTCATCTTCGCGGATGGTGGAGCGATCGTGGTCGTCAAAACTCATTCCGGCTCTGTTTTGAGCGATCGGGATGCCATTGGTAGAGAGACCAAAGTCACTGCCCACAGACGGACTGGTAAACCCAGCCGAGTCGTCTGAAAGGTCAAAGTCAGACAGATTGCCGAGATCGTCAAAATCGTCAAAATCATCTAGAAAATCGACATTGCTCTGGTTGGCGGCTGGGGTTGCCGCAGCACTCAGGCTCGGCTCGGCGTGAGAGCCACTGTAGAGAGAAGGAGGCTCGGCGGGCGCGTCAAATGGCTCGGCTGAGTCATAAAGGTCAGGCCCGCCCATAAAAAGCGTGTCTTCGCCCATCACCCGATTGTTAAAACCTGAGCGGTTAGGAGAGTCTTGGCGAGGCGGGTTAGCTGCCTCCGGTTCAGATAACGGCGGAACGGGAGATTCGTCTAACTCGTTGGCAAAATCTGGGCTAGAAAAGACGCTATCAAACTCGTCCATCGCGGCCGGAAAATTGCTATCGAGACTGGTCTCTGCAAAGGGGGGGCTGTGATGGTTGTCGAAGGCAAATTGATCGCTTGACCCACTGGGGGCGATCGCGTCAAAATCATCAGGGTCACTGAGCGCAAAAGGATCGTCTGTAAAGGCATTCTGGGTAGGAGCCTTGCCATTGTCAGGGCGGCTGTTAAACGGGCTGCCCAGCGACTCACCGCTTTGAAAGGGCAGAGATTCAGGCATCTCTAAGTCCATTTCATCCAGCACAAAGTCATTGCTTAGAAAGTCAGAGTCTGGCTGCTGCTGGGTCACCGAGGCGCGATTTGCAGCATCAAACTCATCAAACGCCCCACCCTCTTCAGACTGACTCTCAGAAAGGCCGTTGGCTGGCTCACCTGCAAACTGGTTGGCGTAGGTCAACCCACTGTTGGCATAATCGACAAACTCGGTGTCAGACGTAAGGTTGAGCACGGTTTGATATTGCGCTTGAGCCACGTCATATTGCTGAAGCCCATAGCAATAGATGTGTCCCCGCAGAAGTCGAGCGCTGGGGTCTTGGGGGTATTCATCGACTAGGCGATCGACAATTTTCGCCGCCTCTTCATACTTGCCCTGCATGTAGGCTCTTTCAGCCTGTTGATAGTCTTGGGCAAAGTCAGTCCCGCGTGCCATGTGCCTTCTCCTGCAAGTGCGTGGTTGCCGTTGTTCTCGAAGTTCTGCTCTTAAAATTGAGTTTGGTCGTAGGCAAACTTAGAAAAAAGGGAGCAGTCGGTGTAAGGTGAAAATAATACATCTGATAGGGATGAATGCTGTCCAAGGATGCAAAACTTGTCTTTGATCGCTCCGTTGCATTGATTGTACAGACAGTGATCAGTTTTGGCTCATTGATCATGCTGCCCACCGCGCCGATCGTAAGATCGCTATCTGGTCGAGCAACCGCAAAAACTGACTGTCTTGGTTGGTTAACACCCATTCTCCCCGCAAAAAAGGCGCGACACTATCAGGGGCAGTGGTTGACATTTGCACATGGTCAATATCTAACCACGCCATGCCCACGATGCGATCGACCGCCAGCCCCAACATCATGTCTTGATCTTCGACCGCGATCACAGAAATCTCAGGACGATCGGTGTTGAGAGGAACCGGATCACCTAAAAACTGGCCGAGATCTGCCACCCAAACCACCCGCCCGCGCACATTGAGAGTGCCCAGCAGCAGAGGCGACACATTGGGAACGGGCGTGATGCGATCGGGCGAGGGTGAAAGCACTTCTCGAATGCCAGTTGCGGGAAGGGCAAACTCGTTGCCCGAAGAGATATAGAACCGCAGATGCAACTCACCTTCAGGGCTTTCTAATTCCTGAAATTCAGGTGCTTGATCCTGTCCTCTACCCGTTAAAAAATCCGGATTCCCTACCATTGGCTCTATTCCTATCCTCGCAATAGTTGTTTGACCGTGCCCACCAACTCAGTAGGCTGAAACGGCTTTGCTATATAAGCATCGGCCCCTTGCTTCATGCCCCAATAGCGATCGAATTCTTCACCCTTAGAAGAGCACATCACCACCGGAACCTTCTGCGTCTTGGGGTCTGCCTTTAATCGTCGGCAAACTTCGTAGCCATTCATTCGGGGCATGACGATATCCAGCACAACTAGGTCAGGACAGTGCCCTTGGATCTGCTCTAAAGCTTCAACTCCGTCTGTCGCAATGGTGACGGTCAACCCACTCCCTTTGAGCAGATCTGTAATCATTTCTCGTTGAGTGACGCTGTCTTCCACGACCAGAACTGTACTCATAACCCCTTACCTGCTTGCTGGATTGACCGATGACGGGTGAAATCCACCGTTGTTTACCTTAAACCATGTAATCACTAAAGTACCCCAATCCCTGAAAGAATAAGCTTCTCGCTAAAAATAAGCCGATCAAAATTTAAGTTAAATTCGTTTCCAATCCTTCTTCGAGGGCATCTGATAAAAGTTGGTCGGCTTTGGGCTGATTAGGCTTGCCTAGACCGACATACTTCTCTAGCAACATTAATAGCTCACTTTCGCCAAACGGTTTGGTTAAATAGTCAGTGGCTCCAACCATGCGCGCTTTGACGCGATCGATAAAGCCATCTTTGCCTGTCAACATCACGATCGGGGTTTGACGAAACGCCGTTGACTTGCGAAGCATGGCGCAGATTTCATAACCGTCTAGCTCCGGCATAGCAATGTCACAGAGAATTAAATCGGGCTTGAGTTGAAACACCAAGCTCAGAGCTTTAAGCGGGTTATCGATCGCCGTCACCTCATAGCCATGCTGGTTGAGAATATATTCTACGGTTTTGCGAATCGTGGCCCCATCGTCAATGCAAACCACTCTAGGGGTCTTGGTTGCCTGCCAAAACTCAAGCTCTCTAGGGCGAGCCTTTGACCCACTCCTCGCTTCATCAAAGTCAGGATGAGTCAACTGGAGCCACCCTCGCTTGACGTGGGGATAGATAGCTCTGGCAACCGTTACAATATCGCGATTGAGATAGCGGGCGATTTGGCGCAGAGATGTTTTGCCATCGGCATAGCGATCGAGCGTGTGAAACGTAGCTTCTGGCAGCGCCTTTTTTAACAACGTCCCATTAGCAATCACAGGGCATTGATCAGGTGAATAGAGATGAGGGTGAAACTGCTTCCACTCTTGCACCTGTTTGATGATCTTCGTTACCAGCGGCGCAGTCTCTAGCGTCATTAACTGAGGCGCTAAAGGGCTGCCAATCTCAAAGATAAAAGACCCCTGATGCAAACTCAAAAGATCAAATAATGTCTCATGAATCATGCTTTGAATCACACTCCGCCCTTGAGCCGGAGTCAAGCTGTGATTCTCCATCAAGGCCCATAAATAGCCATATTCTGGCGCGTTAAAGGCGGCGATCGACGCAGACGAGATCGCATCGACAGCAGCCTCCGCCTGGTAGCGACGCAGATAATCTCGCAATCGCAGCAGACTAACATCGGTTTCTCCTGCATAGACGATTTGACCGTTGAGAAAGAACGCAAACCACGACTGACCACTTAAAGAGCGGGTGCTGCGGAAGTCGATCGCAGATGCACCAGAGGATAGCAATGGCGACGAAGGATAGGCTTCAACAAATAGCTCACCCGTACGCTGACCCAATTCGATCAGTTGCAGGATGCTGCGGATGTCAATCTCACTCAGTTGTCCTTGCATTCAAGTTAATCTGTCTCCTCAACGTGATCTGGCGCTCTGTATTAATTTTGCCCCTGGTTTTGAGCAGCAGAAAAGTTTTTCTCGTCGTCTAGTTTTTAATCGCCCCTTAAACCGGGTTGGCTAGTGAGCCTAAACCGCCCCCCAAGCAATGCAACGGCACTGTATCTATAAAATACTGCACTTATAAAAACCATGAGAAATTGCAGCATCACCCCTCCTCACACCTCCACAATCTAAGCTCTTGAAAGAATCTCTGAATCTGATCTAAAAGTTCTTTCCCCAACCCGTGAAGGGGATGCTAGATTATAGGGCAATGAATCGACCTGCACGATCGAGGAATGCTGTGTAGTATGGTCTAGAGAAGCCCGCGACCTCAGAGTTGAGAAGTGACCTTTTCTTAATCAGCGCCCACTGCGATCGAGCTAACCCAAAAGCCCTGGGCATACTAAATCGGGCGACTGATTATCAACCCCGCACCTTAATGAAACCATCCGCAGCAGACAATTAGAGCCAAAAGACAGGCTGCTCTGACAAACGTTGAGAAACTCAGGTCTCAATTTTATCTTCATCAAACTCAGCCGATGAAACCAAACTCAGACCATTCGAGTGAATAAAGTCTTAGGATTGGGCATAGACACAGAAGAGGACTATCAGTGTGCTGTATCTAGCAGAAGTCATACAAAAAAAAGGCGGAATTATCGGCGGCGGTAAATCTGAACTCAAATTGCTTGCTTGTCAACGGTCTGAGCAAAATTGGATCGCGGCCAGTGACGAAGCCATTCAGTCAGACGAAGCAGGTCGGTTTAGCGCTGGGACTTTATTGCTGGTTGACCTGACGGCCAATAAGCAGGTGCAGCGAGTTCAAGAAGCCGGGCGACCTCTGGTGAGCATTCTGCAAAACTTTTCTCGGCTTCAGGAAAAATTCAAAAACCAGGAAGACGAGATTGAGCAGTGGAAGCAATCTCTCACCTACCAGAGCCAAGAGTTAAATCGGCGCGAGATGGAAATGGAGACTCGACGGGAGCAACTCCAGCAGCTAGAAGAAGATTTTGAGCAGCTAGAGCAACAGCGGCAAGAGTTTGAGACGACTCGCGATGAAATTTTGCGTCAACAGACCGAGCTAGAGCAAAATCGCCAAGAGCTAGAAGGTGCTTGGGATCAGCTACAGGGGCAAAAACGGCAAGTAGACGAGCAGCAAGAGCTTCAGCAAGCCTCTGTCTTAGATGAGCAGCAAGCCCAAGCCATTCAAGAGCTTTTGAGTCGGTTGTCTAGCTCACACTTTTCGCCCGAAGCGATGCAAGAGCAGGTCAATCAAGCGTCTGAGCTAGCCAATCAGCACCAGGCGATTCTCAATCAACACTGGCAAAATTTAGACCAGCACAGAGAGACTTCACAGCAGGTTCAAGCAGACCTCGATCGTCAATCTCAAGACCTTGATCGCCGCTGGCAACAGTGGCACCAGGCTCAAGAGACTTTAGAGCAAGCGAGAGCCGAAGTTAGCCTTCAGCAAGCCGTTCTGGAGACCAAGCAAACCTATGCTCAAATGCTGGGGCTGCAAATTCAGCACTATGACACCCTGCATCAGCAGCTTGATCGCCTAGCAGATGGCATGGAAGCGACGGTGAATTGTATTGATGTCGAGGCGTTAGAAAAGCTGACGTTAGACGAACTTCAGAGAGTGGTGCAAGAATGTCAGCGCGACTTTGAGATGTCTTCAGGCTTTGTCAACGGGCAAGAAGAGGAATTAGAGTTTAAGCAAAAAGAGCTTGAGGAACTGAAAGCAAAAATTGGGCAGTCTGGTGACTACGATCGCATCGCCTTAGAATCTGAACTCGCTGACGAGCAAGATGCCTATCAGTTTCTCAATCAGACGTTGGTGGGTCAACGCCGCAGTCTCAAAGAGAAGGAAGGCATTCTGCGTCAGCACCGCTCTGTGCTAGCCCGAAAACAGGGGAAAAGCGACCCAGAGGCGAAAGACGGCGGCATTGACCTGAGTCAGGTGTTTACGCAGATCGATGCCCTGCGGCAGCGGCAGGCAGACGAGTTGCAAAAGCTGGAGGGTGAGCTTGAGCAGCTTCCCAACCGCATTCAAGAAACTCAAGAGAGGGTAGAGGCCCGATCGGGCGAGCAAGCCGCCACCCGTGACGAGCTAAGACAACTCGACGCTACGCTAAAGTCTCAAAGCGCCAGTGCCGCCCAGCTTGCGGGCAAGGTCAATCTCTATCAAGAAATGCTGCAACCGATTCAAGACACGGCAGATGGTTTGCGGCATCAGATTGAGGCGATGGAGGGCACTATTGCTCACGTTCATCAGGCAAAAGATAATCAGAGTGCGGCGATCGCTGAAATGCAGGAAATTGTCACTAACTTGGTCAGCAAGCCTGAGTTTGCCACAACTTAAAATTTCCGGTTAATAACCTCGATCGTAGTGGGTGCTTTAACCGATCCCAAGTCATTCACTCGCTCGTGAAATCTGCCAGTTCTTAAGCAACTCAGCTTTCAGGGAGTGATCCCGCCGGCCCCAATCGCGATAGGATGGTAAAACTGTAACGTTTCCTCACCGCCAACTGCTTATGAAGCGCTTTTTATCTCGCATACTGGCTCTGATGTTAGTGGTCACGATCGGGCTGACAGGTTGCTCTTCTGACTCCACGACAGGTCTCACCGGAAACTATCGCGACGATACGCTAGGAGTGATCAGTAGCCTACGATCGGCTCTAGCCCTTTCCGCAGACTCCCCTGATAAGGTCGCTGTCAGAGCAGAAGCCCGCAAAAATATTAACGACTTTGCCTCTCGCTATCAGCGTGACCCCGCGATTCTCAAGCTCAACTCATTTACCACCATGCGGACGGCGCTTAACTCCCTGGCAGGGCACTACAGTTCTTACCCCAACCGCCCAGTGCCCGAAAAGCTCAAGACTCGCTTAGAGCAGGAGTTTCAACAGGTTGAAGTTTCCCTAAAACGGGGAGTTTGATCAGATTTTGAAGACTGAGTTCTGAATCTTGGGGTAGGTAAGGCCCATTCAAGATTCAGAACTCAATTTTTTTGACTAAACTGCCCCGACCTCAGTCTTGAGCAAACTCGTCAACATCGAAGCCGGACGCTGGGCATAGTTCCAGGCAAACGCATGGCGAAATGCCGCATCTTGACACGCCTGTAGCTCCTCAAACCCGATGATATCGTGGGTGAGCAGGCTCTCATATTCAAAGGGCAGCCGGACGTTGTGTAACCCAGCATTATCAGTGCAGATGGCGATGTCAACCCCTGCATCAAAGCAGCGATCGAAGACCTGCTTTAACTGACGGATATCTTTCATCGTCCCGGTTTTTAGATAGGTCGTCGGGCACACTTCTAAGCACTGCCCGCGTCGAGCCACCTCTTTAAGCAACTGGGGCTGAAGGAGTGGAATCTGGATGCCGTGCCCAATTCGCATCAGGTAGGGCAACAGTTCTGGATAACAGCCCTCAGTCGTCTCGTAGACGTGGCCTGTGGTTTTGAGGTTGAGCGATCGGGCGTGGGCATATAGCTCGACAAACTCATCCAACCGATCGGCATAGTGAGCATCGCCCCCCGCTACATCGATCGCGCAAACATAGTCAGACTGGGCCGCTAGCTCCACGATCGCTCGATTCACCTCATAGGGCAACCGCGAGTGCATACAGAGAATTTGGCTGCTGACGATCGGGTATTCCTTGACCTGACTCGCTTGACCCACAATCTGCACAATTTCAGCCATTTGGTCAATGCGCTGAGACTGGCTCAGTTGAGCATCGGTTCTCAAAAAAGGCGTATAGCGCAACTCTAGATAAGCCAGATTCTCAAAAATGTAGGCTCCGCGCATCAGCCGATAGATAAAGTAGGGCAGCGCTTCAGCCGTCTGCACACTCTCCACTAGGGTATGGAGTTCTAAATACTCGTCTAAAGTGTTGCGAGGTCGCGTGTAGAAATCTTCAAACTCAGAGTAGTCAGGAAATCGAGTGGATAAGTCTGAGCCACTCCGCTCTAAATATCGCCACAGCACCCTGGGAACCACCGATCCCCCCAGGTGACGATGTAGTTCAGCATATAAAGCCACGGGCACCTCTTCTGATCTGATGATGTTTCCCTATTCTGAACGGTTGTTAAAAAAGTTGTCTGGCTCTCACGAGACTAAACCAGAAGAAAACCTAAAGAAGTTGCCCGATTTCACGGCTGAGAAAGGGTTTTATTGCTGCTGCAAGTCACCCTGTTAATTCGTCGCTCAACTCCCTCTACAATGGATCTACGGCGGAATCATACCGCTCGACTAGAGATGTCGCTCAGACAAGAGGAGAACCCTGCATGGATTTGGTCGCGCTTCAAGGCGTATTAGATAACTTTTCGTTTGCCGTCCTATTCGCCACGATGCTGATTTATTGGACAGGCGCAGCGTTTCCTCAGATTCCCTACTTGCCTGCGCTGGGCACAGCAGGCATGGCGATCGCTAATCTCTGCATTGCCACGCTTTTGGGCGCACGTTGGCTAGAGGCAGGCTACTTTCCTTTGAGCAATCTCTATGAGTCGCTGTTTTTTCTAGTGTGGGGCATCACAACGATTCACCTTTTGGCTGAGACGATGAGCGCTAGCCGACTGGTAGGCGTGGCCACGGCTCCTGTTGCGATGGCGATTACGGCCTTTGCGGCCCTGACCTTGCCCGATGGGATGCAAGCCTCTGCGCCGCTGGTGCCCGCCCTCAAGTCTAATTGGTTGATGATGCACGTCAGCGTCATGATGTTGAGCTATGCCACGCTGATGGTGGGGGCGCTGCTAGCGATCGCCTTTCTAGTCGTCACTCGTGGTCAAAACGTCGAGCTTCGAGGTAGCTCAGTCGGCACGGGCGCTTATCGAGACAAAGCCTATCGGCTCAACCGGGCAAGTGAATCAAACGATCCCTTAACGACCGTTGCCATGCAGAGCGGAGGCACAGCCGTGCTAGATGCTGTCATGACTCCGGCGGTGGTGCTGTCTCCGCAACGTCTGAGCTTGGCTGACACGTTGGATAATATTAGCTATCGCGTCATCGGGCTGGGGTTTCCACTGCTGACGATCGGGATTATTGCCGGAGCAGTTTGGGCTAACGAAGCCTGGGGATCTTATTGGAGTTGGGACCCTAAAGAAACCTGGGCAATGATTACCTGGCTGGTGTTTGCGGCTTATCTGCATTCTCGAATCACCAAAGGCTGGCAGGGTCGCCGTCCTGCCATTCTCGCGGCGGTTGGGTTTGTGGTGGTTTGGGTCTGCTATCTTGGCGTTAACCTCCTGGGTAAAGGGCTGCACAGCTATGGCTGGTTCCTTTAACTGGTTCCCCTTAAATTAGTCTCTTCAGACCTTCACGACAGAACCCAACATGGATAACGGCTATACCCCTTTGAGAGATGACGAAGTGCTGTTCGTCGATCGTGGTCGAGTTTTGATGTCAAACCCGACGTTTAAAGTCAGCGAGTTTCTTGATGCTCTGGCTGAGACGATTAATGAGCAAGAAGATAACTGGTCAGAAGAAAGTGAAGACTGGTTTGGCGATGGGCTGGCCTGTGAGTCGCTGCGCTTTGGCACGGGCGGCTGGCAGCGCGGCAGGGTGAGAATTCGCTTAGAGTTTATTCCCGACAAAGAAATCGGCAGACTGCCAGAGCGATCGTCAGCCCCCGGCAGACTTCGCACTAAACCTGTTGAAAACATCTACGAAGACCCAGACGAAGGCAAATATTAAGCCAGCCATGCGCCGCCCTCTCTGGACACCGCTCCACGATCGCCTTCATCGCACTCTCAGAGAGCGCCGCTTATTAGCGAAGGGTGAGCGCTTGCTGGTGGCGGTGTCTGGGGGGCAAGATTCTCTCTGCTTGGTCAAACTGCTGCTAGATTTGCAGCCAAAATGGAACTGGCACCTTGCGATCGGGCACTGCGATCACCGCTGGCGGTCTGATTCTCAGCAAAACGCAGACTTTGTGGCAAACTTGGCTAGAGTTTGGCAAGTCACGTTTCATTTGGAGATTGCCGAACAGGTGCCTGCTAACGAGGCGGCGGCTCGACAGTGGCGCTATGAGTGTTTCAAAAAAATTGCCCAGTCTGATCACTACACCACGATCGTCACGGGTCACACCGCTAGCGATCGGGCTGAAACGCTCCTCTACAATCTGATTCGAGGCAGCGGAGCCGATGGACTTCAGGCACTTGTCTGGAAGCGATCGCTGCTGCCAACGCTAAATTTGGTGCGTCCGCTTTTAGACATCACTCGCGCCGAGACTGCCCAATTTTGTCAAACGCTGGATCTTCAGATTTGGGAAGACACGACTAACCAAGATTTAACCTACGCCCGCAATCGGATTCGGCAAGAACTGTTGCCCTACTTGCAAACTCACTTCAACCCGCAAGCCGAGCAGAATCTGGCCCAAACCGCCGAACTGCTCACCGCCGAAGTGGACTATCTCGAAAAAATTGCATCTGAGTTGAGAGAAAGCGCCATCAGTGGCGATCGTCGGGCCCTAAATCGATCGACCCTCCAGTCAATGCCCCTGGCGCTACAGCGTCGGGTGATTCGTCAATTTCTGCAACAAACGTTGACAGTCAGCCCCAATTTTGAGCAGATCGAGAAGATGACGGCTCTGATCCATGCGCCCAATCGATCGCGCACTGATCCATTTCCGGGAGGGGCGATCGCTGAAGTCGAGGGCGATTGGCTGCGGCTCAAACTCTAACGCCACGATCGCGAATGTGAATTTTAGAGACGACTCTGAGCATACTCTCTACTAGCGCGTTAAAAAACCTGCAATGAGCTTTGAGCCGACTTTAGACCTGACTAGCCCCCCATCAGACAAACTCCTGCATCGCCTGACCCATCGCATCCGGCGATCGCTCGATCTAGACGACCTTCTCAAAGCCACCGTGATCGAAGTCGGTGAATTTTTGAGCAGCGATCGCGTCGCCGTCTACCAGTTTCGCGCCGACCATAGCGGGCAGGTGATTGCCGAATCGATTCGAGACGATCGCTTACCGTCACTGCTCGGCGCAAATTTCCCAGACGAAGAAATTTCGACCGAAGCGCGAGAACTGATGATCGAGTCGCAGGTCAGATCGATCATCAATGTCGCCTCTGGGCAAAGTGGGCAAAGTCGCTTAGAGACTGACGAGTTTGGGTTTGAGCCGATTCAATATCGCCCCGCAGACCCTGATCATCTCCATCAATTCAGTGAGATGGGCGTGCAGTCGTCGCTGGTTTTACCCATTCTCAGTCAAGATCAGCTTTGGGGTCTATGGGTCTGTCACCACTGCGACCCCCATCACATTTCAGACAGTGAGCTTCAAACTGTGCAGTCTGTAGTTGACCAAGTGGCGATCGCCATCGGGCAATCTAAGCTCAAGCACCAAGTGCGAGAACTGGCCAATCGAGAAGCGGCCATTCATCGCATTTCTAGTTTGCTGCACTCGTTGTCTAAGATTGAGCTTCAAGCTGCTTTAGAAGAAACGATCGCCACGCTGCAAGGGTCGGGCGGCAGACTGTGGATTCAAGCCGAACCTGTAGACTTGCAAAACCCGCCTGTCTTAAAAAGCTCTAACGTGCCGAGCAACTACATTCGGCTCTATACCTACGGCATTCAGCCTGACTTTGCCGATCAGCCCCCCTATCATCTGATCGAGCAGTGCAGCGTTTGGCGAAAGCACTTTCAATCAGGGGAGGCTCAAATTTGGGCGATCGACGATTTTTATCAAGAGTCCGATTTTCAAGACGTGCAATCTGCCTTTAGCTCTACGCCAGTGCGGGGCATTTTGATGGTGCCCCTCTGGTATCGCCACCACCTGCTGGGATATCTGAGCATTTTTCGCAATCAAGGCATAACCCAACAGATTCACAGGTGGCTGCCTGAAGACATTGAGCTAGCTCATGCCCTAGGCAACCAGTTTGCAACCGCCATTCAGCAACACGAGATGCACCAGCAGCTATCCGTTCTCAATGCCAGTTTAGAGGCTCAGGTGATTGAGCGCACGCTGCAACTGCAACAGGCCACTGCACAACTCTCTAAGGCATTTCACAATTTGCGGAAGACGCAGGGACAGTTGATTCAAACCGAGAAAATGTCGAGTTTAGGTGAGCTAGTCACAGGGGTTGCTCACGAAATCAACAATCCGGTCAACTTTATTTATGGCAACCTCAACCATGTGAGTGAATATGCCCGTGACCTGCTCACCCTGGTAAAAACCTATCAAGCTTGCTATCCCCACCCCAGCCCTGAAATAGCTGAACAGGCAGACGCGATAGACATCGACTTTCTCACCGAAGATTTGCCCAAAACCCTTGCATCAATGAAAGTAGGAGCCGATCGAATTCGTCAAATCGTGCTGTCGCTCAGAAACTTTTCTCGCCTTGATCAAGCCGAGATGAAGCCCGTCAACCTGCACGAAGGACTCGACAGCACCTTGCTGATTTTGCAGCACCGTCTCAAAGCAAAATCAGATCACTATGATATTAAGCTCGTTAAAAACTATGGCGATCTCCCGATCGTAGAGTGCTATGCCGGGCAACTCAACCAAGTGTTTATGAACGTGCTCAGTAACGCGATCGACGCGTTAGAAGAACATATAGAGACTCAAAGTGCCCCTACTATCTCAATTCAGACTGAGCGGCTAGAAAACGATCACGTCGTGGTCTGCATTAGCGACAACGGCCCTGGCATTCCTGAAGACGTGAAAGATAGAGTGTTTGAAACATTCTTTACCACCAAGCCGATCGGCAAGGGCACGGGCATGGGTCTCTCAATCAGCCGCGAAATCATCGTCGAAAAACATGGCGGCGTGTTTAAGTGCTTTTCTCAACCCGGACGCGGCACAGAATTTTGGATTGAGATCCCCATCCACTCCAAGCAACCGACTTCATAATGATGATTCACCCGGACTGTAGATCTAAGCCTCTAAAACCCCTGCGCTATAAGCATTAAAGCTATAGGCAAGCCTGGTTTTTTGAGCCGCTGACGGTTTTAGACGGCGATTAATGCTGCTGGCCAAGGGCACTCTAAACCGACCCAGTTCTTCAGGCAACAGCACATAGTGTGGGTTTGGCTCAACCACAACTTTTGAGCATTTCTCGGCGATATTTGCATTTTTGAGAAGAGACTCTACTTCTGCTAAAGTCTGTTGATTTAAGTAGATCGAGTTAGCCCCAAATGGAAAAACCTTCCTAGAAAGATTTCGCAAAATATGACCAGGACAATTGCGATTGTGAAAAGAATTATTTAACACAAAGGCTCCGCCCGGCTTCAGCACACGAGCTGTTTCTAGCAGCAGCGCTTCAACTTTTTCTTTCTCAATGTGCATCAAAACCGCATTAGAAATAATCAGATCTACCGAATCATCTGCCAAGGGTAAGGTTTCTGCTGAGTTACAAATTAAGTTGAACGTTGCAGATGGATAAAAATCATAGGCCTGCTTAAAATAAAGCAATCGTCGCAGCAGAGGCTCTGAGATGTCGATGCCATAATATTGAGAACAGGAGAGATTCTTTCCTTTTGAGAGATTGATTGAGGCTCTGCCATAGCCACAGCCAATTTCAAGAATCGTTTCAAAGTGACGATCGTGCGGAAATCGGTTCCAAAGACCCCCAATTTTTCCGGTGATTTGCTGATAGTCAATCGCTCTTAAATCATCTTGACTCAGTTCTTCAGCTTTTTGAGTCTGATAATAAACTGAGCCAATTTTGTCCCACAACTGCTTTTGATTGGCAATGCTCAAAATCTCATAATCTTTAGGAAAAAAGATGCCGTCATGGTGTTGAAAATTTTCCTGTAGCCGAGAGTTGATTGATGTAGACACAATAGATAGCTCCGAAATTTAAACTCCAATTGACTACAGATCGCGTCTTAGAGATGTGTTGATCATCAGAGTCTAGTCTTAAATAGATTTCCCCAGAGTCTGCTCATTTGGTTCAATATTTCGCGACGATCGTCAGAACTTTTTCAGTATTAACCCTAGACTAAGTTTGTATCAAATATCTCATTTATCATAGCAATCGGTATTATAGCAATCGGCTCAGGTTTAGAGTTTTTTTAGCGTTCGATCGCGCCTCAAAAAATCCAATATCTGAGACAAGCCAATAGTAGAATAAGACTGATAGTCACAAGTCGATCATCAAAAGAACCAGAGGAACGCAGTGAGAACTCGCCTTGGAGTTGAAGTTGTGATTAGCAAGCTCTGCGGTGTGGGTAGCTCGCTGGCTGGGCGAGATGAGACAAGATGACCGAATCAACCCGATCAGATCTGTCGCAACTAGGGCAGTGAATGGGTTCTAGTACCATGCTAGGGAATGCCTTGAAGGATTGCCCCATCTATTCACCAGATTTGCAAGCTCACAACAACACGTCTAGAACATTACCAGACGGTTCTACTAACCGCTTCACCTGGGATTCTAAAATCGCTCCATAAAGCGGACTTGTTGCCATTAATTCATTATGGGTGCCTTGAGCCACCAATCTTCCTTTATCCATTAACAGAATGCGATCGGCGTTTTGCACGGTGCTAATGCGTTGAGCGATCACAAAAGCAGTGCAGGTTTTGCGTCGCATCAGATCATCTAACGCCGCTTGAATCTGCGAAGCCGTTTGAGCATCGACTGCCGATGTGCTGTCATCTAAAATCAGAATTCGGTAATCGGTTAATAGAGTTCTGGCGATCGCGATGCGCTGCTTTTGTCCTCCTGACAACCCGACTCCGCGTTCGCCCACTAGCGTGTCGTAGCCGTCGGGCAACTCGTGAATAAAGTCGTGAATCTGCGCCGTTTTTGCCACCTCGATCACTCGTTCTAGGGGCGCATCAGGAGCCGCATAAGCGATATTTTCGCGAAGGGTGCCTGAGAATAAAGTGGTGGATTGAAAGACGATGCCAATGCGCGATCGTAGACTCGCTAACGTAAAATCTCGCACGTCTCGCCCATCAATTCTCACAGAACCCGATCGCACATCATAAAAGCGCGGAATCAGATTCATAATCGTGCTTTTGCCAGAGCCTGTCATGCCGAGGATGGCAATCAGTTCGTTTGGTTTAGTTTCAAACGAGACTCCTCTCAGGGCCTCGATCGTCGCACCGGGATATCGAAAGGAGACATTCTCAAAGGTGATTCTGCCGCCGCACTGCTCAAACGGAACTGCACCGGGACGATCGCGAATATCAATTTCAGTGTCTACGACCTCATAGACTCGCTCGGCTGACGCGGCGGCTTGGGCGATCGCCGGGGCCGCAAACCCGATCAGCAAAATGGGTTGAAGAATGAAGAGTAAATAGGAGTTAAACGCGACGAGTTCCCCGATCGAGAACCGTTGATGGATCACTTCTGCGCCGCCATATCCAACAACTGCTAGGGTGATTAAATTGCTCAATAAAAAGATGATCGGAAAGGTGCCGCGAATGGCGCGAATTGTTTTCATATTCGCCGTCACTAGCTCATCGTTGAGCGTGGTGTAGCGCGATCGCTCGGCCGATTCTCTCACAAACGCTTTGACGACTCGCACCCCTAGCAGATTTTCTTGCAGCACTGCGTTTAGGTCACCGAGTTGTTCTTGCACTTGCCCAAACAGGGTGCTGTTTTGACTAAAAAATCGCGCTAGAAGTCCGCCTGCGATCGGCACCACCGTGAGCGTAATCAGGGCTAGTTGCCAATTCATCACGAGCAGGATGGTTGAGATCGTGATTAGGGTGACGATCGCGCCCAACACTTGGATAAAACTGGTGCCAACAAAGGTGCGAATTTGTTCGACATCGCTGGTGACGCGGGTAAGCAGTTGTGAAGTTTGCGCTTGGTCGTGATAGCTAAAGCTGAGGTTTTGAATTTTGCTAAAAATCTGATTGCGGAGTTGGTAGGCCACGCCCTGAGAGGCGGCCTCTGCCCAAAAACTCTGCCCGAAGTTAAACAAACCACGAGCGATCGCGGCGACCACCATCCAGCCCGCACTTTGCAGCGCGATGGACAAGTTCTTTGGAGTAATGCCCTGATCAATGCCCCAGCGAAAAAGTTGTGGGGTGATGGCATTAGCCACCGTCAGCAGCAGCAAACTCGCGAGAGCACCGATCGCCGCCAATCGATAGGTCTTGAGGCTTTTTAAGACGCGGCTCAGTGAGATTAGCGGGTTATCGTCGGGTCGATGGGAAGGATTCATAGCGGGGGCAATTTAGAACCTGGTTGCACGATCGCGAAAGGGTTGCGATCTATCAAACGTTCGTTATAGTTTAGTCAATTCTTTACAACAATCCACGATGAATCGTAATCTGCTGACCGTGATGGGCTGCTCAACCTCTCTAGCAGTTTTGTTGGCAACGGGTCACACTGCTCAGGCAGGCACCCCCACGGATCTGTCTGATAGTGCAGTCGTTCAGTCTGCTCCAGCGCTTTTTGAGGTCACATTTCAAGCCGAAAAGGCCGAAAAGATTGATCCCGATTCTGACACGATCGGGGATTTAGCGATCGAGAAGTTTCGCTGTGATTGTCCCTCCTGTCGCGTCGCTGTGGTGCAAATGCTGCAATCTAGCCAGTAATTGCAGACCAGTTGGGCGATCACTCAGAGGGTTTGAAAAATCCCAGTCGCCGCAGTAGCCGAGCCGATCGACCAGCCGAATCGGGGCGCGTCAGCACCCCTTGACTGGGGCTAAAAAGAAATGTGAACAAAAATAAGGTTGAGGAAACGAGCACGATCGCAGGCCCCGATGGCAGATTCTGATAATAGCTTAAATAAACGCCTACAACGCTGACGACTACGCCAATCGCAGAGCCTAGCAACATCATGTGATGGAGTTCTTTAACTAATAAATAAGCGGTGAGGGCGGGCCCAACTAATAGTGAAATCACTAGAATCACACCCACTGCTTTCATGCTGGCGATTACGGTGAGCGTAATGGCGGACATAAAACCAAAATGAATGGCATTGACAGGAAGCCCGATCGCTTGAGCACCTGTGCGATCAAATGTATAGAACAACAGTTCTTTATAAAACAGCCTAATCACCACGAGAATGATCAGCGCGATCGTCAACGTTCGATAGATATCAGTTGGTGTAACGCCCAAGACATCGCCAAACAAAAAACTATCCAAATCGATCTTGTTCTTCAACACCGTGATTAGCGTCACTCCCAGCGCAAAAAAAGTTGAAAATGTCAATGCCATTGCTGAATCAACTTTAACGCGAGACTGAGACCGAATCCAACCAATCAAAAACGAGCCGAGAATGCCTGACCCAAAGGCACCAATCAAAATGTCGACCCCAAAAAAGAATGACAAAGACATACCGGGTAAAACGCAGTGAGCAATCACATCACCCAACAGAGCCATGCGCTGTACGATCAGATAGCTGCCTACAACGGGACATAGAACGCCAATCAAAATACTAATCGCTAGCGCATTTCTCACAAACTCGTAGCTCAACGGCTCAGTGAATAGATTTAGCATTTCTAAAATACGCAATTTTCAGCAAAACAGATCTGCATCCAAGTTCTCATAAAGCGGAGTTTGCAAGCTCCCGCCATAGGCGCACTGCAAGTTTTCACGAGTCATCACATCTTGGGGTGAGCCATCAGCAATCAATCGCTGATTGAGCAGCAGTAGGCGATCGAGCCGAGTTAAAGACTGTCCCCAGTCGTGATTGCTCACCAGCAAAATCTTGGCGTGCGATCGTAGCTCCTCAAACACCTCTAAAATAATTGCTTCTGTTTTCTTGTCTACCCCAGCAAACGGCTCATCAAACAAAAAAACATCTGCCTGCTGCGCCAGAGCACGAGCCAAAAAGACGCGCTGCTGTTGACCTCCCGAAAGTTCTCCAATGCGACGATGCTTGAGGTGGCTGATCTCAACCCGATCGAGCGCCGCTTGCACGATCGCTTGAGCAGCCCGCCCTGGTCTGTGAAACCAGCCTAGCTGTCGAGTTCGGGCCATCATCACCACATGCCAAACCGTGATCGGATAATCCCAATCGATCTGCGATCGCTGCGGCACATAAGCCACTCGCTCTAGCTGTTGATGTAGCGGGCAGGTGCAATAGCTGACCCGACCACCTGACACAGGCACCAACCCCAGCATGGCTTTGAGCATGGTGCTTTTCCCGGCTCCGTTAGGGCCCAAGATGCCGACCAGTTGCCCCGGCTCAATCTGAAAGCTAACGCGGTCTAACCCGCAAACGCCCCGATAATTGACAGCCAGATGTTGAACCTCTAACATACAGATTCATTGCGCTATGAAAATGATTCTCATTATAGACTTATATCGCTCCCTGCGGGCGTTAAGAAATCATGATGGACTTTTTTCGTCACCCTTGGGTAGTTTCTGTCTGGGCGATCGTCAGTTTGACGGGCTGTACACCGTCTGCCAATCAAACTAGCTCCCCGACTCCATCGGCAAGTTCTGCTGCGCCAAGTGCCGCCAAGTCTCTAAAAGTGGTTGCCACCAACTCAGTGCTGTGCGATTTAACGAGACAAATTGCCGCCAACACCCTCCATTTGACGTGTTTGATCAACCCCGGAATCGACGCGCACGTTTATCAAGTTACGCCCGATGACCGCAAAGCGATCGAGACAGCCAATCTCGTCTTATATGGAGGCTATAACTTTGAGCCAGGTTTGACTAAATTGATTCAGGCTAGTTCAAATCCTGCTATCAAAGTCGCCGTCGATGAAGTTGCGGTGCCGACCCCTCAAATCTTTCAAGAAGATGGCAAAACTGAACCTGACCCGCACGTTTGGCACAATGCTAAAAACGGCGTGCAGATCACCCAGGTGATTCAAACTAATCTGACAAAACTCATCCCCACTAATGGCGATCTCTATGCCAAAAATGCTCAAGCGATCGCCACTCAACTGACCCAAATCGACGGCTGGATCAAGGCTCAAATTGCCACTATTCCTCCGACTGCGCGCAAGTTAGTCACTACTCACGATGCCTTGGGCTACTATGCAAAAGCCTACGACATTCCGATCGAAGGCGCGTTACAAGGTGTTAACACTGACGAAAAACCGACCGCCGCACGAGTCAAAGAATTAGTTAACTCGATTGCTGCTGCAAAAGTCCCGACTATTTTTGCTGAGGTGAGCATCAATCCTCAGTTGATTCAAACCGTTGCCCAAGAAGCAAAAGTGACTGTATCTAAGCAAGAACTTTTGACCGATGGATTGGGTGAACCCGGCAGCAACGGCGAAACCTATCAAAAAATGTTGATGGCAAACACTCAAGCGATCGTGGAAGGGTTGGGCGGTCGATTCACTGCTTTTCAAGGGAACTAAAACTTCAGCGATAAAGCCCTTTCACCCAGTCCCATTCTTGAATCAATCCTGCGGTTAGCGATATTTGGGGCTGATAGTTGAGAATGGATCGCGCTTTAGTGACATCGGCGGCAGTGTGTCGGGCATCGCCCCTAGCGCTCTCAATGTGTTCGCGCCGAATGGGACGATCGACGATCGTTTCCATCGTGTCGATCACTTCTTTGAGCACAACTCGACTGCCGCCGCCGATGTTAAAGATTTCAGCGCGGGGCTCGCGGCTTCGGTGGTTGCGGCAGCGAGATTAGCCGCGATCGCATCGCTAACAAACGTAAAATCTCTGGTTTGCTGTCCGTCGCCATAGATCGTAATCGGACGATCGTCTAGCACTGCCTTAAAGAATTTATGAAAGCCCATGTCAGGGCGCTGGCGCGGGCCATAAACGGTGAAGTAACGCAACGAGCAGACCGGAACCCCAAAGTTGTGATGATAAAGATCACACAGTCGCTCGGTTGCCAGTTTAGTGATGCCATAGGGCGAGACGGGCTGAGGTGCGATCGTCTCAGAGGTCGGCAGCGTTTCGGCGTTGCCATAGACCGATGACGTTGACGCATAAACAAATCGCTTCAGGTGCGGGGCATCTTTAGCAGCTTCTAAAATCACCTGCGTCGCATTAATATTTCGCTCAGTGTAGGAACGAAACCCGGCTCCCCAACTTGCCCGCACTCCGGCTTGAGCCGCCTGATGATAAACGACCTCAACATCGGCTAAGAGAGCTTGCCAATCGAGAATCTGAATATCGGCTTCGATCAGCTTGAAATTTGGGTGCTGCATGAAGCCTGAAACATTTTTCCATTTCAGCAAGGGGTCATAGTAGTCGTTGAACTGGTCAACGCCGATGACGTGTTCTCCTTGACTCAGCAGGGTGTCTACTAAGTGAGAGCCGATGAATCCTGCTGCGCCTGTGACGATACTCGTGACCATACGTTCTCTGGTGAAATGGTTGCTGCTTAACGGTTTATTTTGCTCACAAACTGTTGCCAAATGCTCGATTTCTTAACCACTTGTGGCGTTTCGGGCGGCTTCGGTTCGTGAAGATAGCGATAATGTTCCCAGATTTGCCAATAGGGGCAACCGGGCTGAATGCGAATGCCCGCCCAGTGCAGATATTGCAGGGGTTGGTCAACGCTGGGGTCAATCAAGCGATCGCCATCTACCCCAAAATGCGAACTGCCTGCCCAGTTACCCGGTGCGCCATTGGGTCTACGGATTATATTAAACCGTCGAGCAATGCGTTTGAGAATCATGTAATTAATGATCGGCTGATCGGAGGTCTTTTGAGAAAAGTCAAAATAGTCAGGATGGGCCGCGCAGTCGGCAAAGGTGTCGTAGAGATCTTGTTCAGAAATTAAGCCTTTTTTAGAGGCCCAAAAGCCGCCGTTAAAAATGTCTTTGAGTTCGTTTTGGGTAAAGATTTCATCATCGATTACTTTAGGCGTAAATACATTATTAATGCCGCCCAAGTGCTGATAGTCACACGAGAGAAAGTCGTATTCAGAGAAATAGTTTAGATTATCAATGAGTTTCTCAAAAACCACAATATCGGTGTCGATATATAGGAATTCATCAAATTCGCCAAACCAACAGGCTTGTTTACGAAATTGGTTCGGTCGCGCAAAAAAATCGCTGCCAAAGATTTCATGTAATCGATTTGACAAGCGATCGATGAACTCTAGATCCTCATAAACGCGCACGCCATGCCGTTGTTTGAGAATCTCTGCAACTTGGTGATAGTTGTCATCATAGGGAATGAGCACGATCGGGGTTTCTAAATCATGAACCCGAATGCTGTTGATCAAGGCGATCGCCTGATCTGTTACTTTGTCATTTGCAGTAATATAAATGCCGCGACTGGTCATAATATCCCTTATCTTGCTAATTGAAGTTTTCGTAGAATTCGATTGATAAAACGATTGGATAAGATGGGTCGATTTTCGGGTTCATGCAAATAGCGGTAGTGCAGAAAAATATCTCGATAGGGAAAGTCAACGGCTTTGCCTGCACAGAGTTGGCTAAACAAGCTAGATGCCAGTCCAATGTAATGTAAGTAAGTTAGGCGATTGCCCCGATCGTACAGTAAATAATCTCTTTCTTGAAAGTGCGGCGAGGTGACACAGCAGCCTGTGCTTTGATCAGCAGGTAGCTCTAACGCAAAGTTATAAATTGAGCGCTGCGATCGCATCATCATATAGTTGAGGATCGTTTGATCGGGAGCGCTTGGATAGAGGATGTCTACTTCTCCATCTGATAGGTTTTTGAGCAGTTGATTAAGTGCTTCCTGGCTAAATATTCCCCGTTTTGACCCATATAAACCAGCGCAAAAAATTTCGGAACTAATCCGATCTTGCGTGAAGGTTTCTAACAGCTTCTCCGACCCTACGTTATAGACATGGGCAGGATCTTTATGTTGGAAATCATAAACCACACAATCTGATTGACTAAGCTGATTAAAAATGGGTTCCAATGAGTTTAAAACTAGAATATCTGCATCTAAATAAATGAAGTTTTCAAATACACCTTCAAAGGCACAAAAACGGCGGTGCATTCCCAAGCGATAAACTTCTAACTCACCATTGTTTTGCCAGGTGCTGTTAATAATAGGATGGGTTTTCCAGACTTCTTTGGCGAAAGCCTCCCAACGATCGAGACAGGGTTGATCTTCAAATAGAAAAACATTGTCTCGCGCTTGAATCTCTTGACGGACTTTATCTAACCGATCGTCGTAAGGAAGAATGCAGATTGGAAATAAATCTCCTGCATTGACTTCGATACTGTTTAATAATGCTACAAGCTGATCGTAAACAACATCATTAGCGAGGATATAAATACCGTTTTTCATCATTGAAATTATGTAAAGTTTTTAGAAAAGTTCGAGACCCATTCCATCAGGTTTAGTTTGTGTAGAATGATCTGCCTGGCTTCAGCGATCGCGTCTTTTGCTTCATGCCAAGCATCGGGTGTGGCAGTGACTTCTCGAATGTAGTTCAAGCCTTTTTCATCTAGACTGGGCAGCCGCAAATAACTTTCTGGAGGCAATAATCTATCGGCGGCAGAGCCTCCATAATAAATTGGCAAACACCAAGACAGCAAGGAATCCCATAGTTTTTCACTGACATACCAATCGTTGTCAGCATAGTTCTCGATCGCTAAGTTGTAATAGTAAGGAGCCATGCCATACCATTTGTTTCCGATCGCACCTTTTGAGCTTGCCCAATCGGGTAAGTCTCGCCCATAGAAATCAATGTCGAGATGACTCGATCGCAGTAGTTTCAAAAAGTCTAATCGCTGGCGATGGTTGGCAGTACGATTAATGCCAGATGTGATCCAGCTACAGAGCTTTTGCTTTTCTGGAATGGGCGATTCTGCTAAGTCATGAAACGGATTTGTTAAGTACCAAATTGCAGGCATATAGTCGGGAATGGGCGCAAAATCATCAGGCCCAGAAATATAGCCACAGTAAGGTTTTGCTTTTCCATAAAAGGCGATATTTTTCTGTAAAATTTCTTCTAACGGCGGTTCTCGCATCAGAAAGATTGTCCGCTCTTTAGGAATTCCCTGCAATTTAACATGCAGCGATCGTATCTCTTCTTCATAGCGCTTTTGTTCGCGTTGTGCATTGAACCAATTCGTATTGTGGGGCACTTCTGGAAAAGAGTTAAAGTTATAAAGCAGCAAAAAATCTGGCTTTTTAGCCTTTGCTAACATTTGAATCTGGTTCCAAACTCCAAAGGGATGGGGAGTTTGTTGCCAAAGCCAATCTACAGGGCTGGGGTTTAGTCCTGAATAGCTGCTAATCATTCCAACAATCTTTTTAGTCATCTATCTAATCTGTTTAACCAGTGCTTTTATTCGCTCAAATTTGTGACTGTAGGTCGCATTTTTGGATTCACATAGCTCAAAATCTTTTCAATGCGATTTTCCCAAGAAAACTGTTGTCCAAATTCAATATTTTCCAAATAGCCTTCTATCTTGCGAGGATAGTGATTCAGCGCAGATTGCAGACAAACTGAGAACTGCGTGGGATCATCTGGCTCACACCAATCCATCGCCAAGTGAGGCAGTTTGAATTCTAATAAAGGCGCGATCGTGGTGGCTACGATCGGCGTTCCTGATGCAATATATTGAAAAAACTTAACCGGATTGGTAAAGTCAGCTTCCTTACCAGAACAGTGAGGGTGAGCAAGAATATCAGCCGCTTGAAATAGGCTAACTAGGCGTTGGCGGGGCAAAATCCAGCCTAAGAAGATGATATTTTCAACGCCTTTGTGTTGGGATATCTCTCGATAATCCTGCACTTGAGAGTCTGTTCCACCCGTCACCACAAACTGAATTTTAGGCAGTTTTTTAGCAACCTCAATTAACAGATCAACGCCCTTAAATCGATAGAGTGCTCCTGAATAAACAACTAGCTGATTGCGTCCATTTTTTAATAATTCCTGTCGCCAGTGTTCAGCTTCTTGAGGTTGCCTGATTAAGAACGATCGCTCAAATCCGTTATGAAGTGCAACTGCTTTTTTGGGTGGCATCCCGCACTGCACCAAATTCTCTTGAGTTAGACGCGATTGGGTAATCGCAACTTGAAACCAAGGACTTGAAACAATCTCTGGTTCAAAGGGAGTTTCTTGATAATAATGAGATTCATAAATCACCGGAATCTCATGTCTAACCGCAGCTTTAGCAAAGTTCCAATTGCGAGTATGAACAAGCTTTGTCTTTGGCAAAATGTGAATCGGAAAATAATATTTACAGACGATCGTGCTGGAGTTTGTGAATTTTCCAGCGTGACGATCGCTAAACCACGGCATCGGCAACGGAGCAATCTTCAAATGGTTTTGAGTATCATAAAACTCTGTAAATGTTTGGTCAGGTTTTTGTAGCTTAAACGGAGAAATCCAGGCGATCGGGTTAAAGTTACCTAATGTTTGATCGGGGTAGGTCAACACCGATGAATAACCCAAATTTGCGGCAGCATTCGCACACAAAACATCGTGAATTTCATGAGCCGTGTCTGGCTTAAGGGACAAATGATTTGAAAAGAAAAGATAGTGTTTTCTCAAAATAATCTCCTCTAGTCTGCGATCGCTTGCTGATTAAAAATCGGCGGCTCATGGTCTGAAAACTGCATGGCATAGAGACGGGCATAGAGTCCCTGCTGTTGCAAAAGGTTCTCATGAGTGCCTACCTCGATCACCCGCCCTTGATCCAACACCGCAATCTGATCCGCTTTCTGAATCGTCGAAAGCCGATGAGCAATCACGAGCGTCGTGCGATCGCGGCTCAATTCATCCAGCGCTTGCTGCACGAGCCGCTCAGAAACGGTGTCAAGCGCGCTTGTCGCCTCGTCAAGAATCAAAATATCGGGGTCACGCAGCAGAGCGCGAGCAATTGCCAGGCGTTGCCGCTGCCCGCCCGATAACATCACGCCACGATCGCCGATCGCCGTGTCAAACCCTTGGGGTAAGTTGCCGATAAACTCGTCAGCGTTGGCGCGTTTGGCTGCCTCGATAATCTGCTCATCGGTGACGTTTTCGCACGCATACGCGATATTATTTCGCACCGAGTCGTTAAACAAAAATGTCTCTTGACTGACGATGCCCATTGACTGACGCAGCGATCGCGCATCCAAATCCCGCAGGTCACGATCGTCGATCAAAATCCGTCCGCGAGTGGGGTCATAAAATCTGGGCAGCAGATCCGCGATCGTGGACTTGCCCGCCCCTGACGAACCGACTAGCGCCAGCGTCGTGCCTTTAGGCAACCACAAATCAATTTGGTCTAATACCAAGCCCTCGTGACCAGGGTAAGCAAACGACAGCCCCTCAAACCGAATGCCCGACTGTAAGCGCTGATAAGGCTGCGTCCCCGGTTTCATAAACGGCTTGTTGTCGCGACGCAAAAAATCATGCACCACCGCAACACTCGGAGCCGCTCCTGCAAATCCGCCGCGAATGCTGTTTAACAGCGACACAAACGGCAAGAGACGAAACAAAATCAGCAAGTAAGTTAGCAGCACGGTGGATAGAGAAGCAAGCTGAGTCGCAAAAAACATCCGACCGAGAATGACGATCGCCAGCACGGTTAAAATTCCGGCCATCTCATTAACAGGTGCAATCAGAGCCGTGTTGGCTTGAGATTTAAACTCGGCTTGCTCACGATCGTGAATCAGGTTTTCGATTTGCTGATATTCTCGCAACTCGTTGCCCGTAGCTTTAACCAATCGCATTCCGTTTAGTATTTCTAATAACCGGATGGAATAATCGCGAGACGAGTCAGATAACTGTTGTCCAAATTTTTTCGCCCTAATCACAAAGTAGTGATTGGCAACAGAGACAAAAGCTAACAGCGCTGTTGATACGATCGTTAACTGCCATGAGATCGCCAGCAGCAACGCAACAAAGACTAAAATCGTAATCGCAGTGGTGACTAGCTGAATCGCCGACCGAATTGCATTGGCCGCCAGCCCAACCTCGCCCCCCAGCCGATTGATCAAGTCCCCCACTTTGGTCTTAGCGTAAAACTCTAAATCGACCTCTAACAATAGTTTCAGCGCGGCTTGACGAATCTCGTTGACCAGCGATCGCGACAGGTGACTTGAGGCTAACGTGCTGACATAAGTGGTGATATTTTTGAGAACGATCGCGACCAAGATCACGCCCATTAGCCATAGATTTGAGTGGCTTCCCCCGCTCAAGACTGAAAAGATTGGTTGCAGAACTGGAGGTGCGCCTTTGAGACTGACCTCTTGCCCCAAAAACCCCAAAATTACAGGAACGATAAGAACGGTGCTAATCCCATTAAACAGCGCTCCTGAAAATCCTAGAACGATCGTCAGAGCCACCCAAATCGGGTGCCGAAGGGCGAATTTTAGGAGCAGTTTGTTAGGAGACATACGAGAGTTTAAAGAGACCTTGAATCGTTTGCCCCTTATTGATGAGAGAGGATCTCAGGGTTAGTTTTTTCCACTTACTTATTTATCCCGTCTTTGTCGGAAATTATCGAGCGATCGCTAAAACAACTTAAAGCATTGATGAACAATCCCCGTGAAAACACAGAGCAGTTGCGTAGGTTTTCTGAGAAACCTCTCGCTCCTTTATGGAGATTGGTCAATCTAAGCCATCATACTCGTCTCAAAGTCTCGTAGGTTGGTCGCTTCAAGGGTGTAGCTTCTGCCATAGATCACAGATTCCTGTCGGGTTGCTTTCAGCACTTGCCTAACTTCAAGATTAGCAATCGTCGCTAAATCTCGATCGCTGGTTGTCGCTAGCGCGGTGGCAATTCCCACACCCTGCCCGACGGCCACATTAAACTCTACAATTCTGCCAGCCGCGCAAGCATAGCCGTCAAAGCCAGACGCAGGGCTAACCACCGCCAGATTAGGCACTGATTTAAGCAGCGCATGACGAATGCCCACATTAAAAAGCGGCGGTTTATGGAAGCCCACGCTCGAAAACCCCTTGGCAGAGGCTTTAAGACCCAGCCCCTCAATGCCGCCCCGCACATCAAGCGGATAGCCAAAGGTGCCGATCGCTTCATCTTTAAACGTGCCGCCTTCAAGCATTCGAGCACCGCTCAGAGGCTCAACCACCTCCGTGACGTTTCCGGCATGACGAATATAAAGCTCTTTGGCAGGTCGAATGGTGGCAGCGCCCAGACTCTTCATGAAGCGATCGACAAAGGTCATTTCTTCTAGAATCTCAGGAGTTGGCTTGGCAGCCGATCGAGCGATCGCGTCAGCTTGAGAACCCGTGACATTGCACAGCAGCGCATTCCAAGACAGTCTGCCGCCTGACAAAATCGCAATATTAGCGGTGTCAAAAATGGCCCCACTCGTAGATAGTGAAAACCGTTTGCCTCGAAAAGCGTGATAGACGATCGACAGCGCTTTGCAGCGAATATCGATGTGATCAAAGCCGACGTGCATTGTTTTCAAATCGCCCCTTTCGTCAATCAAATCTTTTTTGAACCAGGACATCAGAGCCGGATCAGAACCACTTGCAATCTTGATAAAATTTTGCGCTTCGGCATCGTTGGGGTTAGTCAAACGTTTTAAGTAGGCTAACTCGACCTGTTGCAGTCGAGCGATCGTTAGCCCTTCGGTGACAAAGGTCAGGGTCACGGGCAGTTCTGATTCGGGTAGTCTAAAGGTGCCAAAGCCCTGAAGCTTCTTTGCCCCTGCCGCCTGTGCCAATTCTGCATTCACGGTGCAATCGATAAACTGTCGGGCTAAAAACGTGGTGCCGTTATCTAGCAAAATTCCGGCAATTTTTGCACCGTTTTTGATCACCGATTGAATCTCAATGCGGCTAATAATGTCGCTGCCTGCTTCGCTCAACAGCGATCGCAGGGCAGCATCGGCTTTGTTAGGGTCGAGGGCGATTTCGGCCACGCCCGATCGCTGCAAAAATTCTTTATACAACGTCACGGGGTCGCCAAATATCGACAGCCCTAGTTTGCTGCGCAGGTCGTCTGGGACGTGAGTTCGATCTAAATAAGACAGTCCGCCTCTGACTAAATGCCCGCCTATCCCATCGGGTGAGTTGCCCTTAAACATCACCAGCGTTCGCGGGTTTTTGCCAATTCGCCGCCGAAACTCTCTAGCAGCGCTGACGATCGCCAACAGTCCGGGGACTTCATCTCCAAAGCAAATTATGTCATAGGTGCGGGTGCTAGAGGGGGTGGCTGCGGTCATGACGAAGGTAACTCCCGAATACTGCATCGATTTTAGAGACAAATTCAGTGCTGGGAGGATAGATTTCTCAAAACTCCTTAATCAGCCGGAAATTTGGGGCGATCGAGCGGCACAGAAAATAAAGTTGTAAAAGCAGAACGGCGATCGCTGACGGTCTCGCCCGACAAGTTCCACATCGTCTCATAGAAGAAAAAAGAGACTCCGGCAAATTGGCGATCGCGCACGATTTGCACCTGATCGTGAATCTGTTGAAAGGCCACCGGGCGATCTTTCAATCCCGTCAAAATGCCGACTCCGGTAGGAATGTGCGATCGGGCTGCCTGCACTTCGGGGCGCATCAATTCGTCGGCAAACCCTTTGAGATTGTCTCCGTAGACTTGCAAAACCAACTCTTCTAGCAGTCCGGTTTGCTCCCAGGTGCGCCAATCTTGCAGCGAGTGGGTGTAAGAAAAATCGTAATTATTGGGTGATAGAGAAATCAAAACCTGATGCTTTCGGGCTTTAATCGACTGAAAAATCTGGGTCATAAACGCCGTAATTTTATCGGCTCTCCACTTTGTCCACGCTGGATCTTGAGCATTGACTGGCGGAGATTTCCCAGCATTTTCTTTTTGATAAAGCGCCACTGTAAAATCATCGTAGCCAAACTCAAAGGGCAATCCAAAATGATCATCAAACTGAATACCATCGATATCGTAGTTATTAACGAGTTCTAAAATCAAATCAGTAATGAAGTTTTGCACCTCTGGCTTAAACGGGTTGAGCCACACTCGCGGATATTTGCCTTCTTGCCAGACCTGGGTTTTGTCCGATCGCTGCGTCAACCAACTAGGGTGAAGCCGCGCTAGCTCTGAGTCGGCAGGAGCCATAAACCCAAACTCAAACCACGGAATCACACTTAGTTTATGTTGGTGTCCCTGTTCGACAAATTCTTTGAGCATATCGCGATCGGTCAACCCCACCGCTTCGGGTCGCGGATCGTAGGCAACCCCGATCGCTTGTTTGGCCGTCGCACTGGGATAGAGCGTGTAGCCCCAATTCCACACTGCCGGATAGAGCGTGTTGAGATGGGCATCTGCCAATTCTTGGACGGTTTTGGTGAGACGATCGCGGCTAAACATCACATCACTGTCAATATTCGTCAACCAAACCCCGCGAATCTCGCTCAGTTGGGGTTTTGGCGTTCCGGCTACAGAGCGATCGGGCACCAAAGCCGCTAAATTCGGCAACGCTCGACACAAAAAAGCCGCCGTTTCTCCCCGTGTAGCAGGCTGATCAGAGTTCAATTGGTCAACGTTGGGATAGTTGACCACGATGCGCTGCTCAGTTGCCCCAGCGATCGCGCTTTTGGCATAATCTGGAATGCTCTGAGCATCCTTAAAAAGCCCCAACGTCTGGGCAATAGGCTTCTTAGGGACATATCCCAAACCACTCGCCAACGCTGCTAGCGCCTGCACTCGCGGAATCGGTTGATTAGGTCGAAACGTCTTATCAGGGTAGCCAGAAAAAAAGTTTGCCGTTGTGGCTTGCCCGATCGCGCCCGCCGCCCAAAACCCGCTAGGAACATCCCGAAACTGAAGACCTCTACTCGAAATCGTCGCATTCACCACTCCCGGAAAAGCAGTGACCAGTAACGTTGCATATTCCGCACGAGTCACAGAATTGTCAGGGCGAAATGTCCCGTCCGAATAGCCATTAATAATCTTCTGTTGAGTCAACCCCTCAATGCAGGGTTGCGCCCAATGACCTTGAATATCAGAAAACCGAGTTTGAGCCGTGGCGAGTGGAACTCCTGAGCCAATCACCCCGATCGCCACCCCCAAAAAAACTAAAAAACAGATCCCACGAAACTGCCAGCGATCGCGATTTAACATTTCAATACTGAAAAGCGACTTTGTTGTGAAGGTTACAGCAGTCTTGACGAGAATTCCAAATCGTCACGATCTCTGTAGGAGCCTTCCTACGCTCTAGCGATCGTCACCCACCGCTAATCTTGGCTTTATAGCCCAACTGCACCAAAATTTGCAGCAGCTTTTGAGCATGATCACCCTGAATCTCCAAAGTCTCTTCTCTGACGGTGCCGCCCGTCCCACACTGACTTTTGAGCTTTTTGAGCAGATCGGCCAAAGTTTCGGCTTTTCCTTGAAACCCCGTAATCACCGTCACGGTTTTGCCGCCACGACCTTTGCGAGACACCTGCACTCTCAAATTTTGCTGATTGGGCGGCAAGTCAGGAACCCCGCGCTGCAACGCCTCTGAGTGGCTGTTGCCAAACTCCGAATAAACAGTTTTATCTTTGGCAGCGTCACCAGACTGAGAAGATTTGCGCTTTGAAACGGCCATAGTGAAACTAGGAAAACGTCCGACCTTTATAATAGAGGCTGTCCTCTACACTCATCTAGCGATCGTGACAACTACACCGCTGCCTCGCAGTCTCCAAACAGATTCTTCACCCCAAAACCGCCCCGACTCTCTCGGAAGATTTGGCAAGTTTGGCGGGAAGTATGTCCCCGAAACCTTGATGCCTGCTCTATTTGAGCTAGAAGCCGCCTATCAGCACTATCGCAACGACCCCGACTTCCAGCAAGAGCTTCAGGGGCTTTTACGCGATTATGTCGGTCGCCCCAGTCCGCTTTATTTTGCAGAGCGCCTGACTGAACACTATGCTCGACCCGACGGCACAGGGGCCCAAATTTATCTCAAGCGAGAAGATTTAAACCACACGGGCGCACACAAAATCAATAACGCCCTGGCCCAAGCCCTACTCGCCAAACGCATGGGCAAACAGCGCGTGATTGCCGAAACCGGAGCCGGACAGCACGGCGTAGCCACCGCCACCGTCTGCGCCCGATTTGGGCTAAAGTGCATCATTTACATGGGTGTGCACGATATGGAGCGGCAATCGCTCAACGTCTTTCGGATGCGGCTGATGGGGGCCGAAGTCTGCCCCGTTGCCTCTGGCACAGGCACCCTCAAAGATGCGTGTTCTGAAGCGATCCGCGACTGGGTAACGAATGTCGAGACGACGCACTACATTCTCGGTTCGGTCGCGGGCCCGCATCCTTACCCGATGATGGTGCGCGATTTTCATGCGGTGATTGGTCAAGAGACTCGCGTTCAGGCTCAAGAAAAGTGGGGCGGCTTACCGGATATTTTGCTAGCCTGCGTGGGCGGTGGGTCGAATGCGATCGGGCTTTTCCACGAGTTTATTGACGAGCCAACCGTTCGTCTAATCGGGGTCGAAGCGGCAGGTCACGGAGTCGAAACCGAAAAACACGCTGCCACCTTGACCAAAGGACGAGTCGGCGTTTTGCACGGCGCAATGAGCTATCTGCTGCAAGACGAAGATGGTCAGGTGATTGAGCCACACTCGGTCAGCGCCGGGTTAGACTATCCCGGAGTCGGCCCCGAACACAGCTTTTTAATGGAACTCGGACGCGCCGAGTATTACGCTGTCACCGATCAGCAAGCGTTGGATGCCTTCCAACAGTTGTCGCAGCTAGAAGGGATTATTCCTGCCTTGGAGACGGCCCACGCGATCGCTTATCTCGATACCCTCTGTCCGCAACTGACGGGCAGCCCTCGGATTGTGATCAATTGCTCTGGTCGCGGCGACAAAGACGTGCTGACGGTTTCTAAAATCCTCAATCCATAGAGTTTTAGGGATTAGGCAGCGATCGTCCTTTGCTAACTAGGAGTAAAGGACGATTCACTTTTAATAAACTTCATCATGAGAACCGAGCGTTAAAAGTAAGATCTCGGTTTCTCCTGAATCAGGATTTTTCATAAGCTTAAATGCAATGCGATCGCTGTAGTTGATCGAACAAGACCATCTTCCTGAAAATGAGCCTTTGAGCTTATGAGTTTTCAGACTTGGATCAAACACATCCGCTGAGAGTCTCTCTAATACGTCCTCGATCGGATCGCGCAATTGTGGGTTGCGACGAATTAAGCGCTTGAAATCTCGATTGAATGCCTCACTCCAAACTATCTGCATTCAGCGTCTAACTCCGCCATCAAATCAGCAACAGAGCCACGCCGCACGTTCCCGTCTGCGTAGTCTTTCTCTACTTCGACAATGGCTTTTAACAGATCATCCCGTTTCTGTTGTCTGATCCGTTTAGCGAGAATGTCAATCAGAACTTCTTGATCTTCGAGCGGCAAAGCCTCTACGACCTCGATCGCGTTCTGAAAATCAGAGGTTTTGGCAGTCTCAGGCAAAGATTGGTGAATGTTCATCCGCTTTTATTGGTGTATTTGACGATGAGTAAACAGTTGCGTTGCCCCTGACGATCGTAGCTCACTTGATCCGTCAATCGCCGCAGCAAAAACCAGCCATAGCCCCCTTCTCTCAGCGTTCCTGGCTTAGGCTCTTCAAGGTTATTAGGGTCAAACGGCTGCCCCCAATCCCAAATCCTAATCTCCATGCGATCGTCATCCATCGTCACCTCAATCTCGATCGAAGTCTCAGCCGATAACCCAGAGTGAGCGTGACGAACGGCATTTGTAAACCCCTCAGCCAGAGCGAGATTGAGACGATATAACTGGTGATCGCGGCGTGAAATAGGCGAATGATGCTGCAACCAAAATTTCTCAAACCACTTTTGCACAGCGTTGAGAACCGTTAGATCACTGTTAACCGTCAGATGATCTTGATAAGACATGCCCAGGCTAAATCAGGATGTTGAGGATGTTAAAACTTGCGGCAGTCAGGCACTTTCTGACCCATCTAACATAATTCACTGTTCTCAAAAAAATCGCAACCCTATTCTCCAAGAGCTTGGCGCTGCAACGCCAGCAATTCTCGAATTCCTTTCGCCGCCACCTCCATAATTTGGTCAAGCTGCTGGCGGCTAAAACTCTCTCCCTCAGCCGTTCCCTGCACTTCAATAATGCCAAATGACTCATTCATCACAATGTTGCAATCGACATCTGCGATCACATCTTCGTCATAGTTAAGATCTAAGAAGGCCTGATTTTGAATCAGCCCCACCGAGGTGGCGGCGACTTGATGGACGATCGGCGATCGCGTCAGTTCCCCGCTTGCTAACAGATAATTGATCGCATCTTGAAGAGCGACGAATCCACCTGTGATGGCGATCGTGCGTGTTCCGGCATCGGCTTGCAAAACATCGGCATCGATCGTGATCGTGCGTTCGCCCAAAGCTTTCATATCGAGAGACGATCGCAGACTCCGCCCAATCAAACGCTGAATCTCTTGAGTGCGCCCCGACAGTTTGAGAAACTCTCGCGATTGGCGTTCGGGCGTGGCTCCGGGCAACATCCGATATTCGGCAGTCAGCCACCCTTCGCCTTTGCCGACTAGAAATTTAGGAACTCTTGGCTCAATGCTGACCGTGCACAAAACTTGTGTATCGCCACACTTTGCCAGCACCGATCCGGCCGCAAATTTGGTAAACCGTCGCTCAAAGGAGACAGGTCGAAGCTGATCAGGTTGTCGATCGTCGGGTCGTGTCCAAGCCATGATGATCACCTCAAATTCCTGCTCAGAATACCGCTCTAGCGCCTCACTGATCACCGCTAGCCCCTAATCTCTTCAGAATTTCCTCTCTGAGTCGATCACCAAACGGAATCTCTACCAGATTCCTCTCTAAAATAGGAACTGAAGTGACCTAAATTTCAGGAGTCAATATTTTGACCACTGCTGCAAATTCCAATCAAACGATCGAGCTAGCGCCGAGCTACGCGATTCCGATCGGGCTGGGGCTGATCGCGGTGCTGCTGCTGTGGGTGCAGGTCTGGGTGAGTTTAGCGATCGCCCTCTTTAGTCTGTTTTTGCTGATTCAAACCGTGATGTTGCGTCTGAGATTTACTGAGACTGCGCTAGACATTTATCGCGGCGAGACCTTGATTCGTCAGTTTCCCTACCGAGATTGGCAAAACTGGGAAATTTTTTGGTCACCCGTGCCGATTTTGTTTTATTTCAAAGAAGTTAAAAGCATTCACTTCTTGCCGATTATCTTCGACCCAAAAACCTTGCGGGCTTGCTTAAACCAACGCTTTCCCAAAAATCAAAACGCTGACACCTGATTTCCTGTAAAGTACAGACGCAATTCCCTGCTTCTTCCTAATCCTTTAATCTCTAGACCCAACGCGCTATGAATTCTGACGAACTGCCGACCCAAGCCCCTGACGCGATCGAGGAGATGCCATCCTTCCCGTCGTCTGCTGACATGACGCAATCTCAACGGGTTGAGGCGGACATCTCTGAGCCAGACACTGAACAGTTGGCAGAGCAAATTGCTAGGTTAAAAGAGCAAGAACACGCCCTTCACCAAGAGATTGCATCGCTGCAAACCGTTCGCAGTCAGCTTCAAGAACAAACGCTAGACGCTCAGGCAGCCCTGGGAAAACTCGTTCAAGAGGGCTTGGGTGATTTAGAATATCGGCGGCAAACCCTGCAAATCGCAGTCGAGCAGTTAGAACGTCGTCAAGAACGCATTCGCAACGAGATGCGAACTACCTTTGCCGGAACCTCGCAAGACATCGCCATTCGCGTCCAGAGCTTTAAAGATTATTTAGTCGGCAGTTTGCAAGATCTAGCGCTAGCCGCAGAACGATTAGAGCTAGAAAAACCCCAGCCGCCCGAACGAACGATCGCCCCGATCGCTGAAGAAAAATCTCAAGCACCCTCTACTCCCAAATTTGCCGAGCAGAGTTTTCAAGAGCAAACCAAAAAAATTCGGCATCTCATCGATCAATTTCGCAATCAGCCCGATTACTATGGCCCAGTTTGGCAACTGCGGCGCACCTTTGAGCCTGTCCACGCCGAGCGAGTCTCTAACTGGTTCTTCACCCAAGGCGGTCGGGGCGCAGTCCGCACGATGGGGTCGCGGCTGCAAAATATCTTGGTGTCGTCAGCAGTGATTTCGATCGCCTATCAGATCTACGGCGATCGTCTCCGCACCCTGATTCTGGCCAACTCGCCCGAACGCTTGGGTGAGTGGCGGCGCGGTTTGCAGGATTGTCTGGGCGTTTCGAGAAGTGATTTTGGCTCAGATCGGGGCTTGAGCCTGTTTGAGACTCCCGAACCGCTGGCGCTAAAAGCCGATCGAGTGGTTAGAGATGGCTTGCTGCCCCTGATTATCATTGACGAAACCGAAGAGATGATCAGTCTCGCCATGCTGCAATTTCCCATGTGGTTAGCGTTTGCGCCCAACCCGCAGCAGACGCAGCCGCAAAATTACTACTATTAGGTTCGGTTGGGTTCCTTAGTCCGGCGCGGTTTTTTTGGAAGGTTCGCCACGGTCTGGGGGCTATGCGGTTGACTATACAGAGAGAGAGACGCGCTAGCAAACTCGGTCACTTTAGGGCTAAAAGAGCCAGCCGATCGAGCACTTTCAGTGACTTGGTAAAAGAGAGCTTCATAGTGGTTGAGCGCCTGTTCAAACGAGTATCGCTCTAACGCATAGTGCCGCCCCTGTTTGCCCAATAGCTCCGCCTGTTCAGGGTTTTGATACAGCGCTAGAATCTGCTCGGCTAACGCCGCCGGATTTTCTGGCTCAACCACGATTCCACCTCGGCTTTTCTCGATCGCCCTCGCAGCGCTGCCAGATAGCGGAACCGCCGCAATCACCGGGCGACCACTCGCCAACAAAACTTGCGTTTTAGAGGGCATGTTAAAAGACACCACCTGATGCTTTTGCACAATTAGCCCCACATCAGCGGCCGCTAACATCTCAGGCAATTTCTCTCTGGGTTGAAAGGGCAGCAAGATCACATTGTCAGTTTCGCATGTCTGGCAGTGGCGTTTCAGCGCTGCGACGGCCTTCGATTCGCCCACAATCACAAACACAATGTCTGAAACGTCACGCAACTGAGCCGCGGCTTCTACCACGGTTTCTAGACCTTGAGTCAGGGCAATATTACCGGAGTATAGAACGACAAATTTGCCCTCAAGCTGGTGGGCGCGTCGAAACGCATTGTCGTGTTTAGGAAGGGGACAAATGAAGTTGGTGTCCACCCAGTTGGGAATGCAGGTGATCTTCTTAGCAGGAACGCCTTTGCCCTCCAGATTTTCTACAAATCCTTCGGCAATGACGCTCACCGTGTGGGCTGTTCGATAGGCAAATTTCTCAATCGCTTCCAGCAGCCAAATCAGAGTCTTGTTTTTGAGCAAGCCTAGGTGAACAGCAGCTTCGGGTAAAATGTCTTGCACGTTGAGCACGATCGGGCAATTGTGTAGCCAGCTTAATAGGGCAGCCGGGGCACACACGGGCAGCGGCGGCACCGTGAGCAAAATCAAATCGGGTCGCCAGCCTCTGAGGGCCTGAAAAAAGCTGGTAAGAGCAAAACTGCCCTCTAAAAGAATCCGATCGAATAGACTGGGCTTTGGTTTGACCCAGACATAGCTGCGCTGAATGGTGACTCCATTCCGTTCTTCAGTCTCATAGAGCTTGCCGCGATATTGCTCATAGATCTCGCGCTGCGGATAATTGGGCATCGCCGTAATCACGCGCACTTCGTGCCCCCGTCTTACTAGCCCTTCTGCAAGCTCAGTCATGAGCGGAGCGATGCCGATCGGCTCAGGGTAGTAGTTATATGAATAGATCAAAACACGCATAGCTGATGAACCCAGACGATGATGGTTGCATTTCACTGGCTGCATTCGTGAAGGTGTGACGTTCAGCCTCTAAAATCTTTTCGTCTTCACGAGCGCTTTAAATCTGTGGTGAAGCATGGTTTCTAAGTGACGATGGGCTTATCATGCCCACCAGCGTGAGAATAATCACGTCCTGCTATGAGTTGCCAGAGATTTTAGGCTGCGATTTCTTTGACTAGACTGTGATTGAATCTCTGTAAAGAGGCTAACCTTCCCAGTCCTTTTAACGAGTCAAAACGGGTTTTGCTTTGCTTACTCTTTACATGGCTAGACGGTTATCTCTGGAAAATGCTCACGTCAATTCAGGCTTTTGGGGACAAAGCCGAGGGTGATGAACTGAATGGATTTGCTGCAAACTCTAGACCCGATCGGGCACCGCTATATCGCGTCTTCACCAGAGGGCGGCTCGACTGGGGCACCCTCTGCACAGATTGCAGAAAACAGCGCTGCGTAATCTACCTCGGCAAACGACATCGCCATCGCTTTGAGCAAAATTTGACGCACGCCTTCTACCCCAGCCGTCTCAAGACCCGATGACTGGGCGGCTGAGATGAATAGATCAATATCCTTTTTAAGATGCTTAGTCGGAAAGTTGGGAGTCTGATAGTCACGATCGAGCATTCGTTGCAGCTTCTTGTCAAACGTGGGCGCATAGAGCGCGCTTTGGCGAAGAATCGTCATAAATGAGGCAGGGTCTACGCCTTGGCGCAAGATCAAACCCAAACTGACCGCAAAGGCACTGGTTAATGCACCGATTAGTTGATTGAGAGCCAATTTGACCGCCGCCGCAGACCCTACCGCTCCTAACAGCAGTGGCTCTGGCCCAAAGGTTTTTAATAGTGCCAACCAGTGAGCAAACTGTTCTGGCTCTGCGCCCACCATCACAATGAGAGAACCCGATCGGGCTTCAGGAATGCTGCCCAGCACAGGCGCTTCTAGATAGTCACCCCCGGCAGCCACCACCTGATCTCGAATCGTCTGGCTCTCGATAGGAGCGATCGTGCCCATCTGAATCACGGTGCGCCCGGCTAAGTGCGATCGAGACGAGTCTGCAAGCAAAAGCTCACGAATCGCAGCAGCATCCGTGAGCATGAGAATAATGCAGTCTGAGGCAGCAATGGCGGCCGCCACAGAGGGAGCGATCGTGGCTCCCGCCGCTTGCAGCAGCGCTAACTTTGAGGCAGTGCGATTGTAAACCGTGAGCGAATGATCAGCTTCCATCAGACGTTGCGCCATCGGCAAGCCCATCAACCCAATTCCCAAAACGCTAATCTTCACGGTTTGCCCCCTCCACAATAGATTTCTAGAGTCTACAGGGTGGGGGAAATTTTGATTCTATTGAATCGCTTTCATCAAAAATTGAGCAATTTCAATCAATTCATTTTTGTTAAACGTTTCTAACAGCGCTCTGGCAGCCGCCCTCGGCTCTCGTGGGATAGAAACCTGCTCGTGTTTAACGCTAACTTGCCGGGTAGCGTGTCGCACTGCTTGAGGCGGGCTAACCGACTGGGCAGGCATCACCAATTTGAGAAGATTTTGACTCACCTCGATCTCAGCCACTCGTCTGGTTAGCAGCAGGTCGCTGGCTTGCTTGAGATCTCGAATCACGATCGGAGCCAAAATCGAGTAGCTGTTTTTAGGGTTAGCGATCGCTCGTTGCACCGTTTGCAGAGCCGTCACCCAGGGCTGGGCAGTGGCGCTGATCTGCATCAGGCGATTGCACAAAGCCCCCATCTGTTGACGGCTTTGAGTCGAGTCTCCTTGCTTAAACAGTTGCAGCATCGCCTTGAGAATGGCGTTGATATGAGCCGCCGCATTGGCTGGCCCAGCGCCGTTGCCAGATGCTGTGGTGGCTTTGCGATTGATCAACGATTGAAGATATTTTTCTAGGTCTAAAAAAATAGGCTCTGACGCGAGCACAGCTTGTTGAGCCTCTTCTTCGCGCAGCCCAAACGGACTTTGCAGGGCTTCAATCAATTCTTTGAGGGTGTCAAATCCCTTGAGAAACAGGTCTTCTAGGGTTTGGTCAATTTTTACAGGATGTTCCTGTAGTTGTTTAAAGCAATCCTCAAAGTGATGAGCCGTTTTTTGAATGCTGTCAAACCCCAGCATCGCTGCTCCTCCTTTGATGGAGTGAGCCGCCCGAAACAGTTCGTTGACTTGCTCTGAGTCTGACATGGTGACTTTTAAGTTGACCAAGCCCCGCTCGATCGTGTCGAGATGCTCTTTGGCTTCTTCGATGAAATAGCCTAAAATCTGCTGCTGCTTGACTGATTGCACTGCCTTGCTCCCTGGGTCACGAGTAAAGATCAAAAGCGGGGAACCCGACACCCCTTCTACTGAGTATTCCCAGCTACATTCATCGCCTCACGAATGCTTAAGTAAAGACATGATAAAGGTTAAACCCGTGAGATGGGCATTTCACAGGGTCAGAATCTTTTGATTTGAGTCAAGGCGATGGTGTAAATCGAGATAAAAAGTTTTAATAGACATATCAATAGTCAGTAGGCGACCCTCGATCTCTCCTGAATCAAAAAATAACTTGTTGAAAGGGTTTGATAGGAGTCCGATTGCTCCCTTCCGATTGCTCCCTTCCGATTGCTCCCTTCCGATTGCTCCCTGATTAGGCATCATTAAAATCAACTCTCTAGTCATTTTTCCCCTTATTTCAACCGTTGCTCTTTATGGATCAGCCGCACCTTTTAGAACTCGCAAAACAGGGCAACCCAACCGCGATCGCAGCATTGATGAACGCAGTTTTAAACCCCACCGAGATTCAAGCCCAGGTGGGTTTAGACGCACGCTGCTTGTGCATTTTTTTAGAGTCAAGCAAAGCATTGAGTCAAGAGTCAATCATCAAGTTTGTTAAAAGGGGGTTGCTCAATCTAGGCCCAGAGTTGATTGACACTGTTGAAATCTATTCACGCAGCCCTAGCAACTCTGCTGTTTTGTGGGTGAGAAAATTTGAGCTAGGGCCGATCATTCAGCAAGTCTCAGTCGATTGGGCTAACCCTGAAGGATCAAAGAGAGCCGGCCCAGAGGAGCCAGAGCATGATTTAGACCACGATTTAGACCACGATGATCCCGATCGTGACTTAGACCAAACCGAACAAGCTGAGAGCGAGTCACCCATTCCTGCTTATTTTCGGGCTTACTCGGTTCTCTTTGTGTTTGCGATCGTGGTTGGGTTTATGTCAGGTGGCATGATCGCGGCTTTTATCTCGACTTCGCACGCCGAAAATCAAGCCGCAGCCGACACAGAAAACGGGTTAGGCGAGAGTTTCCGTCCGCAAACTCCTCAAGAAAAACAGCAAAAAGCTGAGACTTATCTCAAAGCGATGAATGTGGCTCAGGCAAAGTTCTATCGCGAAAATAAGCGTTTTGCTGGCAGTTTAGAAGAGCTTGAGCGATCGACGCACTTAATTTCTCAAAGCTATGACTACGCCTATAAATTAAAAGTCGCCGATGCGTCTCGTGCTGAGATTGCAGCCCTTCCTAAAGAGGAGGGTTTGAGGAGTTATGTGGGCGTTGTGTTAATCAACCCCTCTAAAACCGATGATATTGTCTGCAAAGCCAAAAGGTCAGCGATCGAGTCCTTGCCCATCCCCGAATTTTCAAGAACCTTGAGGTGTCCGAGTCGGTCTTCTCAGGTCAACTAAGACGGAATCGTTGAAAGCGTGGTGAACAGAAAAACGGCAACCACAGCGATCGCTAACACGCCCTGGATCAAATTGCCGACGAGGGAACCAACGACGATTCCAACTCCAGCTTTGACGGCAATCTTGATGTCTTTGCAGTAGATAAACTCGCCGACGACCGCGCCGAGCAGCGGCCCGATTAAGAGTCCGAGTAGCGGCCCGCCAAAGGGCAGAGCGGGCAAAAGCCCAAAGAATCCCAAAAATAGCCCCACGATCGCGCCGACTTGCCCCCAGTTGCTAGCGCCTGCTTTTTTAGCGCCCCAATAGCTGGCCAAAAAATCGATGCCGATGCTGCTGATCAACACCACGATCGCTACCGTGAGAGCAATTCCAACACTGGCAAATCCTTTAATCAGCCCCCAGGCAATGATCCCAATCAAGATCAAGCTGGTGCCAGGGATGCCAGGAACCACTGCGCCGATGATGCCCACGACCATTAGGGCAACCAACAGCCAATAGAGAACGAGCGTCGATGTCATGGGAAACGTTAGCTAGGGGATGTTACTACGTTAGCGTAGAAGTTGAATCAGCAAGGTTAACCTTGAGTTGTCGATTCAAGGGATGCAGTGAGAGTGTGGTCAAGCTTCTCAGCGATCGCGGCGACCCAATTCTCGTCTTGACGGGTGTAGCTGCGCGGGGCATTGGCTCCTAAAATCAGCACGCCTTCAGTCCCGATCGGCTGACAGATCACGCCTTGGGTGTTTTCTGGCAAATAATCAAACTCAAAGCGTCCTGGGTAGATCGCCAAAGCGACGAGATAGACTGCCTGATGTTTGTCTAAAACTCGTTGTAAAATGGCTCCTGGTTTAACCTGAGCCTGAGGACTGAGAATGCCGCGCCGCAGCAGCACCTCACCGCGATAATAAACGACGATCGATTTAGTCACTGTGTTGGTCAACAGCAGGTGTGATGCCCACGCAAGCTCGGTCTTGACCCCATCGGGCAGGTCAGGCAAAAGCTCAAACCCTTGTTCACCCACTAGCTCGACGCTTTCTGGCGTTCTCGGTTGGACTCGTTGCCAAAGCAGCCCAGTCAAAATCAGCAAGGCACTGAGAATCACTCCTAGGGCATCTGATCGAGCTTGTGAATCGGTCAAACTCGGTGTTAAAAGTCGATTGGTGAACAGTAGAATACCTGCTATCGTGCCCACCACGATCGGAAGTTGTCTCAGCCCTTGATTTTGGTCAGGTTTTGCCATTTTTTCGCGCTCAAATCTCTCAATCCCCTTTGTTTATTCTGACAGGAGACGTGGCTTGCTGGAATTCTTTAGCCCTGAATTGATGTCGCTCTGGTTAACCATGGCAGGGGTGCCAGACTCGTTCAATTCTCTACAAATCGAGCGATCGAGTCTGCAAGAAAAGACCGATCGCGGGGCAGAACAAATGATGCAGAACTATCTTAAGCAGCTTGCCAGTCAGGGGTTGAGCGAGACAACCCAAGGAATCTGGCTGCAATCAGGGTCAAAATTATTAGCAGCCAATCAAGGCACCACGCCGCTCCCGGCCGCTTCGATCACCAAGTTGGCAACCACGCTAGCGGCTCTAGAAACCTGGGGCCCAGATCATCAGTTTGAGACCCTGATCGCGGCCACCGGCCCGATCCAGCATGGCGTTTTGCAGGGAGATCTGGTGATTCAAGGCGGCGGCGACCCGCTCTTTGTCGAGGAAGAGGCGATCGCGCTGGGGCAGTCTCTCAAAAAAATTGGCATCTCACGCATCACCGGAAATCTGCTGATCGTGGGTAACTTTATGATGAGCTTTGACGACGATCGCGCTAAATCTGGAGAGCGACTCAAACAAGCCCTCAACTCAAAAACTTGGAATGAAGACGCAACGGCAGCCGATCAGCCGTTGCCAAAAGACACCCCGCGCCCGACGATCGAGATCAACGGTTCGGTTAAGGCTCTATCCGCACTCGTGCCCCTGCCTAAACAAATTCTGCTGCTGAGACACCGATCGCTGCCGTTGACAGATTTGCTCAAACGCATGAATGTCTATAGCCAAAACGAGATGTCTCAGATGCTATCCGACAATCTAGGCGGCATTCAGGCAACGATTCAAACAGCAGCCACTGCCGCAGGAGTCTCTCCCACCGAGATTCAGCTTGTCAATGGGTCGGGGTTGAGCATGAATAATCGAATTTCGCCTCGTGCTGCCTGTGCGATGTTTGCTGCGATCGATCACTACCTTCAGCCGCGCAACATGACGATCGCTGACCTGTTTCCCGTCTCAGGGTGGGATCATGAAGGCACCTTAGAAGACCGAGATCTCCCACCGTCCGCAGTGGTCAAAACAGGCACCCTCAGTGAGGTGAGCGCCTTGACGGGTGTATTGCCCACCCACGATCGCGGGTTTGTCTGGTTCGCAGTCATCAATCGCGGCACCAACATCAGCCAGTTGCGAAAGCAGCAGGAAGTTTTTTTAAAAGCGCTTCAGCAACAGTGGGGCAGAATGCCGTCTCCCAAAATGATTGAGCCAAGCGCTTGGGTGGGAACGAGACGCGCTACCCTCGGCGCATCGACGCGCAATGAAATTATCTATGGCGGCTAGCCCGCACCGCTCCCCTAGAACACCAATCTGAGGAGTTTTTTAAGATAGATTAAGCAAATCTAAGTTACGTTGCGTTTTCACAGGAACCTGAGAGAAGTCTGATATCTTGTGATGACTCACTAACATTAAGGCAATATTATGCAATCCTCTCAAAGACACCTCGGTCAGTCGATCGGAATGGTTGTATTACTCGCTATGACCTGCATTGGCTTCATCGCACTAATGTCTCAGATGAACTAAACTTGACCACAGTTCTTAAAGTAGATGAAAAAACCGCGATCTGAGCCAGACGATCTAAATGAAAATCCTTTACTTTAGTTAACAGTTCTGAACCGATAAATTCAGATTTTTGGTCATCAAAAAGGGCAGAGACCTCATTTAAGTTGCCGCTGCCCTAATTTGACGATCGCCGCCTCAAATTCGTTGCAGCAGGCTCAACCCATGGGTGTCAGTGCCGCAGGTGTTAAGCAACTGATGGGTGTCACTCAACTGCCGAACCCGCTGAGTCTCGCTAGGGCTGGCCCGCCACGGCTTTGGGTTGTTGTAGGCATAATAGGTTTCTACCCCATCAATGCCGCAATCAACCGCAGCCGGAATCAAATCATCGGGCGATCGTCGATAGCGAACGGGGTGCGCCAACACTGCCAAACCGCCCGCGTGGTGAATGGCATCAATGACCTGCGACGCTTGGGCTGCGTCTCCTTTAGGGGCTTCGCCCTGTAGATAGGGCACGATCGCGTCATGCTCTGGGTCAAAGGCAAACGCCAAAATGTGCACCTCAGTTTCGAGCAGTTGAGAGGTGATTTCAGCGCCGACCCAAAAGTGAGGAATCGTTTTGCCGAGAGCAGCAGCAGAAGTGCGCCAACGATCAAACCACTGCTGCGCGACTTTGTAGCCACTTACCCGATGGTGATCGGTGATTGCAAACCCCGTCAGGGAAAGCGCGATCGCTTGCTTCATCAACAGCTCAGGCTGCAATTGCCCGTCTGAGTGATTGGTGTGCATGTGAAAGTTGTAGACCTGCGGACAACTCTCCGCATTGATTGACCTAAAAACCTGTCTGAGGGCCGCCACATCCTGCGCTGTTGGCTTCTCGGATATTGAAACGGTCGCAAGATTAGCAGCCATAACGCCTCAAAAGTGAATTCGCTTATTTTGTTACTTGTCGTTACTATAGCGAATTTGAAGAAGGCCTTTAAATTACCCTAAGCGTTCTCTATAGCCACGATCGTATTTTGCGATCGGGGAGCATTATGGCGAAACACGGTTAGCGGCGGGGTTTGAGGCGCTAGCTGTAGAAAAGTGGCACACGATCAAGGAGTGCAGACAAGGGGCGTGATAGGTTGGATCATCAAGGTGTGCAAGGCTCTTTATCATGACCCATCTGCATCCACCCTAACAAAACTGGTTTGCAGATCAGCAGCGCTCTTTACCGCAGATTAGCCAAACCGCGACGTTGTGCTAATTCTGGTGAGCGGCTGATGTTTGACCTGAGTTCCTGAACACATGGATTGAATTTGAAATGACTAATAGCGGGGTTGCCCAACAGATAGGGGCAATACGAGAGCGCCTGATTCGATTGCGCGATCGTATTCAAGCAGAACCCATCTCAAGCCTTGATTTGCAAAATCAAATCTTGGAAGAGTTGCACTCTGCTTTAAACGTGCTGCAAACCTTACAGGAGACGCTCGATCATCCAGTAGAACCACCCAATGAGTCTGCTCAAACTCAGCGAGAAACTCAACTGCAAGCCTCTCTACAAGAGAGAGACGTGCTGCTCAGAGAAACTCATCATCGGGTCAAAAATAATCTGCAAGTCGTTTCTAGCTTGCTCGATATGCAGGTAATGCAAACCGAGGATGCAAAAACCCGCGAACTGCTGAGAGCCAATCAAAGCCGAATTAGTCTGATTGCGCTAGTCCATGAAAATCTCTATCAGTCTCAGACTTTAACCCAAATCAACTTCACAGATTACGTCCAAAATCTCGCCGTTATGGTGTTTCGGATCTATGCGATCGAGCCAGCTAGAATTAATCTGCGAGTAGACGCGAGGGCTGAGATCGCAGTTAGCCCCGATCGCGCTATCCCAGCCGCTTTGATTCTCAATGAGTTGATCTCAAATGCTATCAAGCACGGGTTTTCAGAAGCCTCAGTCGGCGAAGTGGTGGTCACCCTCGAACGTCGCTTGACGAGACAGATTGTTTTAACCGTCAGCAACAGCGGCAGCAACTTGCCTGCTGATTTTGATCTGAGCCGCACAGATTCGTTAGGGCTGCAACTCATTCAGTCATTGGTTCACCAACTTGAAGGAACGCTAGAGATTGAGAGCACCGATCGCACCACCTTTCGGATCATCTTCGAGAATTCAGTCAGTGAGTAGCTGAGGTAGTCAAGCCGTTTTCTAGCGCAAATCGCACTAGCTCCGTCCGGCTATTGGTGCCTGTTTTAGTGAATAGACGACTGACATATTTTTCGACGTTGCGAACGCTGGTTTCTAACCGACGAGCAATTTCTTTATTCATCAGACCGTCTACAACCAGATCTAAAACGCTTTGCTCTCTAGGAGTAAAGTCAAGCTTGACTGAAGACGTTGATTGAACGATGGCCCCGCGCTGGGTCAAGATGGCTTTGATTTCGGCGATTTGGCGGGCCATGTCGGCAACGTCGGGCGCTTCACCGCTGCCACCCGATGCTTTCAGCGATTCACGCTGTTTGAGCAAGCGAGTCACGATCGCCACCAGTTCATCAGGGTCAAAGGGTTTGGGCAAATAGGCATCACAGCCCGCCGCATAGCCCTGAATGCGATCGCCCGTCATGCCTCTAGCCGTGAGAAAGACCACGGGCAGCGATTGAAATCTAGGATCTTCTCGGAGTTGTTTAAGAAACTGGTAGCCATCGACCTGAGGCATCATCACATCCGTGATCACCAGGTCAGGTAGTTTTTGCTGAACCAGTTCCCAGCCTTCTTTGGCATTGCTGGCTGTGTTGACTACAAAACCACTGTCTTCTAAATAGGCTTGCACCGCTTCGCGGAGTCCCGGTTCATCATCGACTAATACTAGTTGCCCCGGCATCAATTGCGCTCCCCTTGTGGTGTTCTTACCATTCTAATGACTGTTCGCGATCGGCTCACGGTTTTGCCCTAACCATTCTGTGATTCCATCAGCGAGGGTGACCGCTAGGGTCTGCTGTGCCTGCGGATTAATGATCCATTCAAATTCGTGAGGGTTGATCATAAAGCCTAGCTCTAACAAGATAGACGGGGCGACCGTCGGGCGAGTCAAGGCTAAATTGTTCCAAAACACTCCATAAGAAGGACGATCGAGCTTTTTGACCAAATAATTCTGCAAAAACGCCGCTAAGTCATGGGCTTGAGGATGATACCAAAAGGCGGCCACGCCTTGCGTGTTGATTGCGTCACCATCATCGGGCAACGCATTGTAGTGCAGGCTAATGGCGATCGCTGGCTCTGTTTTTTGAATCATCGCGGCCCGATCGTTGGGCAACAAGTCCACATCTGCTTCCCGCGTCATCGTCACAATCGCCCCGCGCTGGATGAGATGCGATCGCACTAATTTCGCCAACAGCAAGGCCACTTCTTTTTCAGGATAGCCCGTCGGGCCTCTCGACCCAAAATCCTCTGGCCCGCCGTGCCCTGGGTCAAGCAAAATTCGCACCCCTGTCAGAGATTTTTGCGGGTTGCTGGGCACGATCGGCGGCTTTCGCAGCGACAAAACCAGCGTGGTGCCGTCATATCTAAGCTTATAGCCCCACTGCTGAGAAGACTTGAGCAAGAATCGATACTCAACTTTGCCGGGTTCGACTTGCTGCCAGTTTAAAAAAGTGACCAACGGATTGCTGCTGAGGCGAATCGTATCAGTCTGAGCCGTGGTGTCATAGAGCGTTAAAACAAAGGTGTTTTGGCTTTGCTGAACTGTAATTGGAATGGGCACTTGCAGCGGGAACCGGATCTCTGTCCAAGCCCCGGTTTGACGGGAGGTGATGCCACGAATCAGCGATCGCACAGGCACCGAACTGTCCACAATTTTCGTCTCACTCTTCTTAATCCATCCCCCATAGTCGAGCCTGAGCCATTCTCCATCTTGCCCGGTCACGGTGGCACGAGTTCCTTTGGGCAGCGGGGTCAAGCGAGAATAATCGGTGCTGGCTCCAGTTCGAGCAACGCCCTGATCAGCCGTGACTTCGGCCACTTCTAGCTGGGCAGGAGCGAGAATTCTGATTGCTCCAGGAGCCACTTGAGCAAAGCTGGCTCCCTTGACGTTGAGCAGATATTGAGGCTGACCCAATTCTCCAGCCGCCTCAGCTTTAACGCATCCTGCATACTGTCCTGCTTCGCTGGCGCTCGTGGGTTGAGTTAATCCGGTTAACACGCCGGAATTTTCGGGCAAGGTGACGATCGCTGTTTGCTGCTGGAGCGGAATGATCCGATCGGCCAGTTTAACCGACACCATTGCATTGGCAGGCGCGACGGCTCCAAAACAAACCAACTCTCCGGGCAACCGGGCAATATTTGCGATCGGCATTAAAGAATTTTGACCAAACGCCAATCCGGTCGGGGCAGGCGGCTCTGCCGATTTGCGCGTTACCTTAATCTTGAGTTCTTGCGTTTGATAGCGCAGAGAAAATAAATTATCACCTAACTGCAAGGGAAAACTGGGGGCAAAATGTCCGCCGGGGCTGCGATCGATGGCGCGACCATTGACCGAAACTTGTCCCCCGATCGGAGCCGTGCCAATCAAAAAAATTCGCGATGCTGTCGTTTGGTGATCAGCAGGCGGATAGGCCACCCCCAGCGATTGGCTAGCCCAACTTGGCAGCGTCACCAGCAGCACCATCAAAAATGCCAGCCCTAGAAATCTTTGCATAGAGGATAGGGGAGAGGGAGCGATCGTAAACTGTGGTCGTATCTTAGTGCAAAGGCAGACCTGTGATGGAATTGTTGCCTGCTGAAAGTTGACTCGTCCTTATCCTTTCCCTCAACTCAGCAATCCGTAAAATTAACAGAGTCTCGATTAACCTTTTGATCGTTCACAGAAGTTCTTCTCATAGAGAAAAGCGGTTTCTTGGCTAGGTTAGACCCATTGCTAGCCTTGGATGGGGTTAGTTCACACTTTGGATACCGCCGACTATGATGAAAAAACTTTTTTCTGTTTGCACGGTTGCAATGGTGACAGCCGCTAGTCTACTGGTGTTTGCTCACTCTGCAAAAGCAGGTGGAGAAGTCGAATGCGCTCACAACGGTGTTGACACGGCAGTTTGCGCCGATGAAGACGGTAACGTTGCTATCTCGACGATCGACGATGAAGGCAATCAAGTCACGGTCGATAGTGACGGCAACTATGAAATTGAGTTTGCTAGCTAGACCTGATCCGCGACGTTGATTTTTTCGTGTTGCCAAAATCATTTGGCTCGATCGTAAACCTACCCTTTCACTACCAACGATGAACTTAAACCTGATCAAGCTCCTCCCCGGTGCACTGCTAGCTGCAACACTGACCTGCGTTCCGATGATTCCTGCTTTTGCTCAATCTCCGACTCTGCTGACTCAAGCTAAAGCTCCTTTAGATTTGAAGCTCACGGCTGACCAAAAGGCAGAGATTAAAAAGATTCAAGAGATGACCCATGCAGAGATTCAAAAGGTGCTGACTCCTGAGCAACAGTCTCAGCTAGAAGCGGCTCGCGGCAAAGGGCAATCCTTCCGCAAAGCGATGGCTTCTATCAAGCTCACCAGCGAACAAAAAACCAGAGTAGCAGCAATCAGAAAGCAGGGACGCAGCCAAGAAGATGCAGTTTTAACCGATGAGCAGCGTCAAAAGCTGCACCCAGCGAATGCCAAGTCAAGCAGCTAGTAGACCGACGACTCGGTAGAAACCCTTTACTTGCAATCTAAGGAGTATGGCAGCAATGCTATGCTCCTTGTTTTGTGGCGATCGCCCCCGTCCCAGAGATCCCTATGTCAAAATAAACGGGTTATCTGCATTTCTGCCTCCAAGTTTTATGACTAAATTTGTGTTTGTGACAGGTGGCGTTGTCTCTAGTATTGGCAAGGGCATCGTGGCAGCCAGTTTAGGTCGATTGCTCAAGTCGCGCGACTACTCCGTTTCGATTCTCAAGCTCGACCCCTATATCAACGTTGATCCCGGAACCATGAGTCCCTTTCAGCATGGGGAAGTGTTTGTGACCGAAGACGGGGCTGAAACTGACCTTGACTTGGGGCACTATGAGCGGTTTACAGACACGCCAATGTCTCGCCTCAACAGCGTCACCACTGGCGCAATTTATCAGTCAGTGATCTACAAAGAGCGGCGCGGCGACTATAACGGCGGCACCGTGCAGGTGATTCCTCACATCACAAACGAGATCAAAGATCGGATTTTGCGCGTCGCCAAAAATACGAATCCTGATGTGGTGCTAGTCGAGATTGGGGGCACCGTCGGCGATATTGAGTCACTGCCCTTTTTAGAGGCGATTCGCCAATTTCGCAAAGAAGTCGGACGGCAAAACGTGATCTATATGCATGTGACGCTGGTGCCCTGGATTCCGTCGGCGGGCGAGATGAAGACCAAACCCACTCAGCACTCGGTTAAAGAACTGCGATCGATTGGCATTCAGCCCGATATCTTGGTGTGTCGCTGCGATCGTCCCCTGCCCCCCGGCATCAAAGAAAAGATGTCTGAGTTTTGCGACGTGCCCGTGGAGTGTGTGATCACCTGTCAAGATGCCGCCAGCATCTACGAAGTGCCACTGATCATGGAAAAAGAAGGACTTGCCACCCAAGCGATCGCGCTGCTGCACCTAGAGCAACGCCATCCTAATTTAACCAAATGGCACACTCTGGTTGAGCGGCTCTACCGTCCGACCCAAAAGGTCGAGATCGCGATCGTCGGCAAATATGTGCGCTTAAGTGATGCTTATCTATCGGTGGTCGAGGCGCTAAAACATGGCGCGATCGCCAACGACTGTGAGCTACAACTGAGATGGGTTAGCTCTGAAGATATTGAAGACCACAGCGCAGAGGCCTATCTCAAGGGCGTTGATGGCATTGTGGTGCCCGGCGGCTTTGGCATTCGAGGGGTCGATGGCAAAATTGCGGCCATCACCTATGCTCGAACCCAGAAAATTCCCTTTTTGGGCCTATGTTTGGGGATGCAGTGCTCGGTGATTGAGTGGGCCAGAAACATAGCTAGCTTAGAAGAAGCTCACAGCGCCGAATTTGTCCCAGATGCCAAAAATCCGGTGATCAACCTGTTGCCCGAACAGCAAGACGTTGTAGATTTGGGCGGCACTATGCGCCTCGGACTCTACCCCTGTCGTTTGACCCCCAACACGGTCACCTTTAGCCTCTATCAAGAAGAAGTCGTCTATGAGCGGCATCGTCACCGCTATGAGTTTAATAATCAATATCGCAGCCTGTTTTTAGAAACTGGCTATGTGATTAGCGGCACGTCTTTGGATGGACGACTCGTTGAGATCATTGAGCTTCCCGGCCATCCATTCTTTTTGGCAACCCAGTTTCACCCAGAATTTCAGTCACGACCCAGCAAACCCCATCCGTTGTTTAAGGGCTTCATTCAGTCAGCGATCGCCGAAAAGTCGCTGGTCACGTCAGATCTAGAGGCTTATCTAGAAACCCCAGCGATCGCGCTCACAGAGGTCTAATCGGGAAAGCTGAGGAGGATCAAGTCACGAGGCGATCGGCCCAAACTGCTGACAGTCTCTTGATAAACCACTAAAATTATAGAACGTATGTCCTATAAAACTTCTTGAGTTAAGTCACTAATTGCTCACCCTCCTCAGCAGGAATCGATCATGCAAACCCTTTCTGAAACTGCCCAACTGCTAGCCGCTCTCGCTCAGCAAAACGCCCTGTTGAGTCAAATTCTTGACCAACTCAAACAGCCCAAACTGGGACTCGTCGAAACTCCCAGCACGCTGTGGATCTACGCCAATCGCTCTAATAATTGCCCGTGGTATACCCTTCGCGATGGAGAAGTGACCCCAGTGCAGCAGTCGGCGCTGACAGGCTATCTCGAAGACCTCAAATTTGAGAAAGTCGAGCGACGAGGCAAAGAAGTCATTAAACTTCAGGCATTTATTAAGGGCGATCGCCCCTATTGCGTCGAGTCTGGCCATGATTCTCACTTCTCAAAAGGGTTGCTGTCGTCGGTTGCCTTGCTGACCCCTCAGCAGCTTAGAATGCCGATCACGATCGCGCCTCAACCGGGCAGTGACGAAAGTGTGCTGTTTTGCCGGATGTTTGTCGGCGCTGAGTTGGTGAGAAGCAGCTATGACGAGCAAAGCGACTGGCGGGCCATCAGTCAGTCGGCGTTGAGCAACGTCAAAGCTGCAAAAGGTGAATAGGCAGTTCTCGAAGTTCAGGGTTGAGGTCAGCCATCGCCTCCCCTGCTATGATGCCTGTGCGGAGTAGTGGAGTCTAAGAATGGCTGATTTTTCTCAAGTGATTCAGAGTCTTGGGGGGCTGGTGGTTTCATGTCAGGCTCCGGTAGACTCGCCCTTGCATGAGCCAGCCGTGATTGCTGCGATGGCCCAAGCTGCCGTCAACCAGGGAGCAGCCGGAGTCAGAATCGATACGCCAACTCATGTAGCGGCCGTGCGATCACGGCTCGATAAACCGATTATTGGTCTCTGGAAACAGCAGATTTCGGGGTCTGACGTTTACATTACGCCCCGATTTGACCATGCGGCAAAAATTGCTGAGGCGGGCGCAGATGTGATCGCGATCGATGCCACATTCCGCGATCGACCCAGTGGTGCAACGGTGGCGGCGCTGATTGCTCAAATTCACGCTGACTTAAACAAGCCTGTGATGGCTGATGTTGATTCGTTAGAGGCGGCGATCGCGGCCGCTGAAGCTGGAGCCGATTGCGTTGGCACGACTCTCTACGGCTACACGGCTGAGACTCAACACCTAGCACCACCAGGATTTGACCTGCTTACTCAGATGGTTAAAGTGCTAAAAATCCCGGTGATTTGTGAAGGCGGAATTGCGTCTCCAGAAATGGCGAGACAAGCGATCGAGCTAGGAGCAACCACCGTAGTTGTGGGGACGGCGATCACAGGCATTGATTTGCTGGTGAAGGCTTATCGCTCGGTGCTGCCTGATTAAACGGTTTTCTGGGCTTCTGCCTTGCGCGTTAAAATCACCATCGTTGAACCAACCACCGGACTGCGCGCCAGCAGATTTCCTTGGGCATCGGTGATTTCTAACCTGCTGAAATCGAGTTCTTGAGCGCGTTTCAACAGGTCGTCACCGAGTTTATCTTGCTGCGATCGCTCCAGCCCATACCAACCGTTGCCCACCAAAACGCTTAACCGACTGCTGCCAAAGTTGGGCTTAATCGCCTGAATCAACCCACTGCTATAAGGGTCAGCCACAGCAACTACTTGATCTTGCACCGAAGCGATCAGTTTCTGCTCTGGAGTAAGTTCAACAACTGGCAGTGCAGGCTTCTCTAGTTCAAGAATGGGTTCTACGATCGGAGTCGGTTCAGGGCTGGGAGCAACAGGTTCAGCCGGGATCTCGGCGATCGCGGGGGCGGGCTTCTCCGGTTCGGGGGCGGTCAACTCCGTCGGAATCGGCTGCGGAGCAGGACTACCAAATTCTGGCTGAATGGGTTTAGACGCGGGCGAGACTTTAGGAACAGGAGCCGTTTTTTGAACGGGTTGGGGCACGATCGCCACTTGGGTTGGTGGTTTGGACGCAAACAGGTTAGAAGTCGTCCACAGCACGAGGATGAGAACACCTGCAACAACGCTAGAAAGAGCACGATCGGTGAGCGTCTGACTTAGGTTTTCGGGCAGTCGAGTTCTAATTTGAGTCAAAAGCTTGGCCCAGAGAGGCACAAACCAGTGCCAAACCTTTTTCAGCAAAGGCACCAAGCGTTCCCACAGCGATCGCATCTGGGTTTGCAGTTTGGGCGAGATGGGCAACGTTGCCCCGGTTGACGTATCGGCTTCTAGCTTGGCGATCGTGCTTTCAAGAGCCTGAACAGTGGTTTGTAAGAGTCTAATGCTCACCGATCGCAGCCAAGGCAGAATCTGGAGAGGTGAGGGGCTGTGCCACACTGGGTGGAGGCGATTTTGCCTCAGAAGCGTGCCCGGCAGTTTTATGCACTTTTGTTAAACTGGGAGCATGCTCAGAGGTGAGGGGCGACTGTGCCACACTGGGTGGAGGCGATTTTGCCTCAGAAGCGTCTGGCTGATTGGGGTCGTCTTGATACAAATCTCCTTTGCGGGCTTGGGGCATACAAATCTCCTTTGAGGCGGCACAAACAGACATCGGCAGTTCCTTTTAACAGGTGCCACTCTACGAGCATCAATTTACCATTTTGCGCTAGCCCTTTGTTCTCTCACACAATTTAGACTATGAGCTTAAAACGCCGCAAATTTCTGATCGTGGGTGGGTTGAGTGGTCTAGGGTTGGCCGCGATCGCAAAAACCCTGATCGGGCCGTCATCTCAATCGGCAGGCTCTCCACTCAAGGCGGGGGCAACAACTGCGATCGGGCCTTCTACCCAAAAAGATCTGGTGCTGCGATTTGTGGCAGTGGCCGACGTGGGAGCGGGCGATCATAATCAGAATGCCGTCTCGGAGGCGATGACTCACTACTATCAGAAAAATCCCTATTCGCTGGCAGTGCTGGCGGGTGACAACATCTACACCAATGGCGAAATGGAGAAAATTGGGGCAGTGTTTGAGCAGCCTTATGCCACATTGCTCAAGCAGGGAGTCAAATTTCACGCTTGTTTGGGCAACCACGACATTCGCAATGCCAACGGTGAGCCGCAATTGAGCTATGCCGGATACAACATGCAGGGGCGGCACTACACATTTCGGGAGCAGTCGGCGCAGTTCTTTGTGTTAGACACCAACACCAACGCCGATTGGAAGGGGCAACTCGCTTGGCTCAATCAAGCGTTGAGCAACAGCACAGCACCCTGGAAAATTGTCTATGGTCACCACCCGATCTATTCGTCGGGGCAATATGGCACCAGTCCAGAAATGGTTAGTCTGCTGACACCAGTCTTTAAGAAACATGGCGTTCAGCTTTATATCAACGGTCACGAGCATAGCTATGAGCGAACTCGTCCTATTGATGGCACCACCTATCTGATTACGGGCATTGGTGGCGCTTATTTGCGTCCGGTTGGGCGATCGCCGTGGACAGAATATTCTGTGTCGCGGTTTGGCTTTTCTGGAGTCGAAGTGTATGCCGATCGCCTAGAGATTCAAGGCATCGGGACGGATTATCAGGTGTTCGATCGGGGCATCGTTCCCATCAAGTCTGCCTAATCTCTCTGGTTCAAAAAGCATTGAGAGTTCCGACAACAGCGCATCTATATTACCAAATCTAGCTAACTCGGCGGGAGACCCCACACCATACCGCTTCGTTTGGTGTGGGATGAAAGCCAGGGCGTTGACGAGTTGTGTCCTTGACTATTGCTTAACGATGTTGCGCCAAGGCTTGGACACGGCGAGGAAACGCCACTGTCTCAGGCGCTCTAGCAAAATTGTTAATTGGGTTAGAATCGCGGAATGTTGAGCCTGACTTACACTTACCGAATCTATCCAGACCTCATCCAGGAAGCTGAAATGCTGTTCTGGTTGGAGCAATGTCGCAAGGTCTACAACTTTGCCTTGCGAGAGCGCAAAGACTGGATGAATTCGCGCCAGTGCGCCGTCAACGCTTGCAGCCTCAGAGCGGAATTTATCATTCCAGTCAACGCACCCTATCCCGACTACTACAAACAAAAGAAAGCCCTGACTCAAGCCAAGAAAGAACGTCCAGACCTTCAGAAAGTCGATGCCCAAGTGTTGCAAGACATCCTGAAACGGCTGGACAAATCTTTCAAGTTCATGAAAGCGCGAGAATTTGGTTTCCCGCGCTTCAAAAAGTTTGGTCAGATTCGCTCGTTTGTGTTTCCGCAGTTCAGGGCAAGCCCACTCCGAGGGACTCAGATTAAGCTGCCGAAGGTGGGATTGGTGCCCATCAACTTGCATCGTCCCCTTCCCGATGGGTTCGACCTCAAGCAAGTGCGCGTGGTGAAGAAAGCATCGGGATGGTACGCCCAACTGATTCTGCAATGTGAGGTTCAAGTGCCCGATATTTTGCCCCATGGTGAACCCATCGGCATTGATTTAGGTTTGGAAAAGTTCTTGGCGGTTTCGACCGGAGCGTTGATTCAACGACCCCGCTTCTTTGTGGACTTGCAAGGCAAGCTGAAATGGCTGCAACGCAAATTGAGAAACAAAAAACAGGGTTCTGCGAACTACCGGAAAGTACAAGCCAAGATTCGACCACTGCACGAACAGCCTGGATGCTGCATGGGATGGCTTCCTCAACATCCTCAAATGGGTGAGTTGGAAGCGCGGCGTGTTCTTTGCCCAGGTAGACCCCAACGGGACAAGTCAAACTTGCCCCAACTGCGGAGCGCAGACCGGAAAGAAAGACCTGAGTGAGCGGGTGCATGAGTGTGGGGAGTGTGGATATGTCACTGACCGAGATGTGGCTGCCGCCCAAGTGGTGAGGCAGCGTGGACTTGTAGCGGTGGGACACACCGTGATACTGCCTGTGGAGGAAGGTTGCCTGGGAACCCCGATGAAGCAGGAAACCTCAAAGTCGACTTTGAGAAGCCCGCTCCATAACGCCTAGCGGTTGGGGGGGAGGATGTCACAAAAGCTCCCTAACCCAAATTCAGATCAAAATTTTCTAAAATTTGGGCTAAGAAGCTTCTAATAAGTCGAGCCTGAAGTTTTGGCTACACTTGAGCCGCTTTGACTCGCACGACCGAGTTTGCTCTAACGGGAGGCAAAGCAGGGCGCGAAATCGGGTAAGCGGCTTTTTCTGGAGTCTGAGGCGATCGCTGATTGCTCAACAAAAACTCTCGCAAGAGCCGGACGGCAAATTTTTGCGCCAGACCGCCGACAATCTTCTGACCCATTTGCTGAGTTTCGGGTTTTGCCAGCAGCCGAGGCAACAACGCTAACAGTTTGCCCTGATCAAAGCCACGGGTTTCTCGCAAAATATCCCAAATATGCTTGACGTGCTCCAAGGTCTTCTGACTGTCAGAGACCGTGACTGGATCGGCCTTCCAGCCCACCTGTTTGCGAAATCGGTAGTTTGCAGTGTCCCAAACGCTCTGACCGAGAGAGTCTAGACCCTTAATAATTTCATTCACCAGATTGGCCCGAATGAAGTCACCCCGCTCTGAAAACAAGAAATCAACCGCTTGGTCAAGGGCTTGATCAAGGTCATAATCTTGATTGCTGCGCGCATTTCGCAACAGGTTTTCTAAACGGTTCCACCGAAAGCTGCCATCTTTGAACAGCAGATCGCGAAGAGACTCTCGAAGTTGAGGAGACTGATCGGTCAGCAACCGTTTCGCCACATAGGGATAAGCTTTGCTCAAGACTTTGAATTCTGGATCGACATGAATCGCGATTCCTTCTAACGTCACGAGCGATCGGATAATCAGCGCATAATAAGCCGGAACGGTAAACGGATATTCATACATCAACGACGAGAGTTGATCGGTAATGCTCTTGATGTTGATCTCGGCAACACTTGCTCCCAACGCATCATTAAAAACATTGGCAAAAGCCGGAATGATCGGGGTCAGATCCGTGTCGGGAGTTAGAAACTCTAACTTCACATAGTCGTGGGCCAAGCCATCAAAATCTCGATTGACCAAGTGCACGATCGCTTCTATCAACCCATAGCGCTGATAGGGTTTGACTTCGCTCATCATGCCAAAGTCTAGGTAAGCGAGTTTGCCATCTGCCATAGCCAGCAGATTGCCAGGGTGAGGGTCGGCGTGAAAGAATCCATGCTCTAAGAGTTGACGCAGCGAACACTGCACTCCTACATCAATCAAGTGGGTTGCATCGATGCCCTGAGCGCGAATCTCATCGAGTTGGGTCAACTTGGTGCCCGCAATCCACTCCATGGTCAAGACGCGCCGCCCCGTGTAGTTCCAATAGATTTTGGGCACATAAATTTCGGGGAGATAGCCATAGAGGGCGGCAAAGCGTTCGGCGTTGCGTCCTTCTTGGTTATAGTCAGTCTCTTCAAAGATGCGGGTTGCTAGCTCGTCGGCGATCGCTACCAGATTGCTCCGCACCCGCTTAATGTTGGTCATTGCCCAAGCCGCAATCCTTCGCAGAATATACATATCAACGGCGATGCTTTCGGCCAAGCCAGGGCGCTGTACTTTCACTGCCACCTCTTCGCCCGTCTTGAGTCTGCCCTTATAGACCTGACCCAGAGAAGCTGCGGCGATCGGCAGAGGGCTAAGTTCTGCATAGATCTGATCAGGGTCAGCCCCTAGTTCTTCTCGAATGAATTGGAATGCAATCTCGTTCGGAAAGGGCGGCAACTGATCTTGCAGCTTGGTGAGTTCTTCTAAATAGTTGGGGGGCACCAAATCGGGGCGAGTCGATAGTGCCTGACCAATCTTAATGAAGGCAGGCCCTAGCTTAGTCAGCATTTCGCGGAGGTGAATGGCTTGGCCTTTTTGGGCCCGATCGCCGCCCCCCGTGACGCGATCCCACCACAGACGCAAGGCAAACCAGACAAAGGGCAGAAAGATGCTCAGAGTTCTCGCAAAAACCTTAAAAGGCTGCTGGCGATAGCGAGCCGCAATCTCATCGGGATCGTAGTGAATGCTCGGAGCCATCTGCTCAGAGAGGGCTTCTTCGGTCAAACGTTCAGATTCATGCTCAGTCATGACGGTGGATAAGTCCGCCATTGCTCGATCAGCATCCGCGATCGGGTGCCCTGAGGCGGTGGTCGTAGAAGAAGCAGACTTAACGTTCATGACACTCATGCAATTAAAACCGGATTGAAACGGTATATGAAGTATTGTAACAACAAGCTCACAGACTTCTTCTCTTCCAGTTAATCATTTCTTTAGAAACGTCTGACTAGTTGAGAGAGCAGGATTTCCGAACTCTTGGATGGAGAGTTCCCCTTAGCCGGGGCTGATGTCTCTCAAACTAGGTGAATGACAGCACCCGTGTCGTCAACACAAAGCGTGAAAGACGCTAATCTCGAAAGCTTGCCGACTAGAACAAGACAAATTTACTATCCCAACCGCGAAAAAGAACCCCTCATCAGTTCACTGACCGTTAACATTGAGTTGGGCACCTTTACGGATGCCCTGATCACGTTTAGATGTCTACAGACCACTCTTTTGTGTCTGACCTGGCGATCGTAAGACTGCTCTCTCAATCAGTCAGTGTCTAACTCTCCAGCCTGAAATTTGCCCATGTTGCTGTCTCTGCAAATCGAAAACTTTGCTTTAATCGACCGTTTAGAATTGGACTTTGGCGCAGGGCTGCACGTCTTGACGGGTGAAACGGGCGCGGGTAAGTCCATTATCTTAGATGCGATCGATGCCGTTTTGGGTGGCAAAGTCACCAGCCGAGCCGTTCGCACTGGGTCAGAGCGGGCCTCGGTCGAGGCCACCTTTGAGCTTGATGCTGCCATGAAAACCTGGCTCGAACAGGAGCAGATCGATCCCCTAGATGGGTCTTTGCTCGTCTGCACGCGGGAAATCGTCGCCAACGGCAGCGGCGGACAGCGCAATCGATCGCGGGTCAACGGCGTGCTGGTCAACAAACAGCAGATGGAATCGCTGCGCGATCGCCTCGTCGAAATCACCGCTCAGGGGCAAACCGTGCAACTCGGTCAGCCCAGTCTGCAAAGAGACTGGCTAGACAGCTTTGGGGGTGCCGCAATTCAGCGACAGCGCGAGGTCGTCAGTCAGGCACTATCGAGCTATCAACAAGCCTCTCAAGCCCTCGAAAAGCGTCGTCACTCAGAGCAACAGCGGCTGCAACAGCTTGACCTGTTTGAATATCAACTCCGAGAACTCAACGTTGCCAACCTCAATGACCCTGACGAACTCGATCAGCTAGATCAAGAGCGAAAACGCCTCGGTCACAGCGTCGAGTTGCAGCAGCAGAGCTATCTCGCCTATCAAGCCCTCTACCAAAATGAGAACGGTGACGATGCGTGCTCTGATCTGTTGGGCAAGGCTCAGTCACTGCTGACAGATATGCTGCGCTATGACGAGCAGATTCAGCCTGTGTTAGATCTTGTTACCTCAGCCCTGGCCCAGGTTGAAGAAGCTGGGCAAGAGATCAACGCCTATGGCGACAGTCTAGAAACCGATCCCCGCCGCTTGCAGGAAGTCGAAGAGCGGATGATTGAACTGAAGCAGATCTGCCGTAAATATGGGCCGAGCTTGGCCGACGCGATCGCCCTCCAACAATCGCTCCAGGCTGAACTAGAAGGCCTCACCGGAGCCGGACAATCGCTCGAAGAACTCGAACAAGCTGCCCACGATCGCAAAACTGAGTTGACAGACCTGTGTGCCGCCTTAACGCACCTGCGTCAAACAGCCGCTAAAGATTTAGAAAATCGACTGGTAGCCGAACTAAAACCCTTAGCGATGGAAAAAGTGCAGTTTCAAGTGGGGATCACACCCATCTCACCGACTCCAGCAGGAGCCGATCGCATCACCTATTTATTCAGCCCCAACCCTGGCGAACCGCTGCAATCGTTGACCGAAACGGCATCAGGCGGAGAGATGAGCCGTTTTCTGCTGGCATTACAAGCCTGCTTTTCCCAGATCGATTCGGTCGGAACGCTGGTCTTTGACGAAATCGATGTCGGCGTGTCAGGACGGGTTGCCCAAGCGATCGCCGAAAAGCTGCATCACCTCAGTCGTCATCATCAGGTGCTCTGTGTGACTCACCAGCCGATCGTGGCGGCGATGGCCGATCACCATTTCCATGTCGATAAGCAGGTGATCGACTTCAACGGCAACGGCCAGGCTGCCAAAGGCAAAAAGCGCAAGGCAGCAAATGCCGAAGAAAATGGGTCTGCGGTAGATAGTCCTGAAATTCGGACAGTGGTGCGAGTCAGCGCTCTCGATCGTCAGCAGCGCCGAGAAGAGCTAGCACAACTCGCAGGGGGGCAATCCAACGATTCTACCAACGGCTCTAGTGAAGATGCGGCTTCTGCCTTTGCAGAGTCTCTGCTGGCTCAGGCAGCCAGCCTCCGAGAAAATGGATCAGTTCAGGTCGATCATTCTGCTTCTGAGCCGGGGCGAAAACCGCGATCGACCAGAGCAAAAGCCGCCAAAAAACTCAAGCCAGCTAAGTCAACGCAAACGTAGCGCGATCGGGGCGATGAGACGGGCATTTTCTATGGCAGTCGCCAAGAAAGTTGAGGTCGTTCGGCACAAAGATTCTCAGACGGGGAATCTTGAGAACAGTGAATCCATGACTCAAGACGGTTTAGACTGTTACACAACTGGAGCCGATCGTAAATTTTCTACTGAGAGCGATCGAGGGTCGCGATCCCCTGCAATCCCTGACAGCAACCGATCACCCAACTCGAAGTGCTCAAGTGACGCGACAGGGTTTCTCACTTGGTAGAAACTGGTACATCTAGTCTCTGGTCATCGTGCCAGAATCATCCTAGATTGAACGTGTCTTGTGAATGATGAGCGCACCTCAACGCCCCTTATGACCTAAACAACGGATCGATCTTCTATAATTTTGCCTTTGTTCAGACAGAAAGCGTTCCTCTAGCTTCTCACTGAAAATCGTTATGACTCCTGCATCTCCCCACCTACCTAACCGGAATTCTAATGATGTCTCTAAAGACGCGGCGATTACCAACAGTCACGCGCCTTTGATCAACGATCACACGCCTACCAGTCCCACGGCAGTAGAGGTCACTCAATATCACGATCGAGATGGGCTTTGGGGCAGTGAGGTCATAGAGCCATCTGCCTTTGGCATTGCCCCTCACTTGCCTGCCGACTCTAGCCTGATCACCACCAAAAACTCGCTGGCCGCCCCCAAAGGCAAATTTGCGACCTTTCTTGCGCCCCTAACCCAAGACAAGTTTAAAGAAGTTGTCTACGAGGTTGAGCAAAAACTGAGAATTGTCAATCAGACTCTCTCAATGCTTGATGTACAAGGGTTTGACACGATCTTAGAAGAGATGCTCAACTCGATCACGACCAAAACTGGAGAGTTGCTAAACGCCGATCGCACCACAATCTATCTGCTCGACGAAGAGAAAAGTGAACTCTACACCACGGTCACCGACAGCAGTCAAGGACGCACTCTAGAAATCCGATTTCCGATCGATCAGGGCATCGCCGGAGAAGCCGCCACTTTTAAACGCGGCATTAATATTCCCTACGACTTTTTTGAAGACCCCCGATCGGCGCAAGCCAAGATTCAATATCACAAGACGGGCTATCGAGCCTACACGATGCTGACGTTGCCGCTGCTTAACGACGATGACGACCTCGTAGCTGTGATTCAACTCATCAATAAGATCAAGCCAGAGAGCAATCGCTCAACCCCCCTAGACGAGCGAATTGACCTGCATGGCTTCACCCACCACGATGAGCAGCTTTTTGTAGAATTTGCGCCCTCGATTCGGCTGATTTTAGAGTCTTCTCGATCGTTCTACATCGCCACCCAAAAGCAACGAGCCGCCAACGCCCTGATCAAAGCCACTCAATCCCTCAGTCAAAGCAGTTTGGACTTGGATGACACTCTCAAGCGGGTGATGGATGAAGCCAAAAAACTGATGAACGCCGATCGCAGCACCCTCTGGCTGATTGACCGCGATCACGCCGAAATCTGGACTCGGATCATGATGGCAGACGGCACCCTAAAAGAGTTGCGCTTTCCGATCGGGGTGGGCTTTGCGGGTCAAGTGGCCGCCACGGGTGAAGTGATCAACATTCCTTATGATCTCTACGATCACGAGGGAGCCGAAACCGCCAAACAGACCGATCAAGCCACAGGCTATCGAACTTGTAGCCTCCTGTGTATGCCGATTCGCAACGCAGATGGTGATCTGATTGGGGTGACTCAACTTGTCAATAAAAATAAGCAGGGATACTCGATCGATTACGATCCCCGCAATTGGCCCGCAGCGCCTGAATTTTGGAAAGCTAGCTTTAATCGCAGCGATCAGGAGTTTATGGCGACCTTCAACATTCAGGCAGGGGTTGCCCTGCAAAACGCCAAACTGTTTCAGACAATCAAACAGCAAGAGCAGATGCAGCGAGACATCTTGCGATCGCTCTCCAATGGGGTGATCTCAACCGATAAAGAAGGGCACATCATTGCCGCTAACGAAAGCGCGAAGAAACTCTTGGGCTTAGACAGCAATTATCTGCTAGAGGGGCGATCAATCGCAGATTTTGTGCACATCGAGAAAGCAGATTTCTCAAAGTGGCTTGCGATGTCACTCAATGACAAAAATCGCCAGCAATACTATCCCGACCAGACCTTGCAGCCCGCTCAAGGAGAAGAACAGCACAGCATTAACCTATCGGTTAACACGATCGCCGATGCCAACGACAGCAGAAAAATCTCTGGTGCGCTAGTTGTTATGGATGACATCAGCGATGAAAAGCGGCTCAAGAGCACGATGTATCGCTACATGACTCAAGAACTGGCAGAGCAGTTGCTAGAAAACCCTGATGCTGCCAAGATGGGGGGCGATCGCAAAGAAGTGTCCGTTCTATTTTCTGACATTCGCAGCTATACATCCCTCACTGAAACGCTGGGGGCTGAAGAAGTCGTCGAACTGCTCAATCAATATTTTGAGTCGATGGTCGATGCGGTGTTTGCCCACAAAGGCATTCTTGATAAATATATCGGCGACGCGATTATGGCGGTGTTTGGCTCACCGTTGCCCTTAGATGACCACGAATGGATGTCGGTGCAAACTGCTGTTGAGATGCGTCATCGGCTTGCCGACTTTAACGCCAAGCGTCAGGCACAAAACAAGAAAACCATCAAAATTGGCATCGGCATCAACTCCGATACTGTCATTAGTGGCAACATCGGCTGTAGCAAACGCATGGAATTCACCGCGATCGGGGATGGGGTCAACCTCGGTTCTCGCTTAGAAGGAGCCACCAAACTCTATGGCACCGATATTGTAATCAGCGAAAGCACCTATCGCCCCTGCGCCGATCGCGTCTGGACGCGAGAACTCGACTTTATCAAAGTCAAAGGCAAAAATAATCCGGTTGCCATTTATGAACTCGTGGGGCTGCGATCCGAGACGGTTTCTGACCAAAAACAGCAAGTGATTGAGCACTATGAAAAAGGCCGACGGCACTATTTAGCCCGAAAATTTGCCTCCGCAGTGGCCGAGTTTGCCATGGTTTTAGAAACTGATAGCCACGACAAAGCGGCGGCTCTGCACATGGAGCGCTGTCAACACTGGCTCAAAAATCCCCCCACTGATGGATGGGACGGAGCTTGGGCATTGACCGAAAAATAGGGTCAGGCACCCCCTGCATGAAGGTTTGATGTGGGGGTCGGCATCACCAGACGGGAGTGTTATCGTTGAAGAAAGGCGGTCGCCCGATCGAGTCATGGGTTGGTTTTTGGTGATTAACTAGGCGACGGTGGCCGACGCTTTTGGATGGCGATTGTGGAGTCTAACCCGCAGTCCGCCGAGCTAGATTGAAATCATTCTTTGTGATAGCTATGTCTGACTCAGATCAACCCCTAGATAACGGGCTAACCGCACCAGAACGCAACCTCGTCTCTAACCCGCCCGAACTTGCTTTAAATCAAGCGCCTGCCCTAGACAGATCAACTTTAAAAAATCTTAGCCACAACAAAAGAGCCATCATCGAAAGACTGATTGCGCGGCATTTTTCACAGACGACTTGAGGGTTAGCTAGCCCCTAGTCCCCAGAATTGAATGGGTCAAAACCTCAGTCACCCACCGTGAGCCGATCAATCTTTTTCTTTTAGTCCATTGCGAAATTCATTCGCAGTGGTCTGTAGTCTTACCTAACTGAAGGCAGCACCTCGTTCCTCCTGGTCTCAGTTAGGGAAAAAGATGATGACCAAAGATCAATCTCTCCAGCGTCTTCGAGAACTGATCGATCGCGTTGAGGCAGCCGACACCGACGACTTTTTTGATCTGGCACTGATCGCGGGGCTAAATCCGCTTCAAGATTTTTCACAGGCAAATTTAAGCGCGATCGACCTGCGCTCTAAAAATATGTCAGGGGCTGATCTGGTGAGTGCCAACCTGGTTGGTGCTCATTTAATCAACACCAATTTCACTCAAGCCAACCTGATTAGCGCCAACCTGATCAGCGCAAATTTGATTAACGCCACGCTGAGTGAAGCCTCGTTGATTGGGGCAGATTTAGCCTCTGCAAATCTGATGAAAGCGACGATCGTGAGCGCAAATCTGACTGGTGCAAACCTGGTGAATGCCAACCTCAGCTATGCCGATATCCGTCGTAGCACGCTCACCGGAGCCAATCTCTTTGGCGCAAATTTGAGCGAGGCAAACTTTGGTCACGCCGATCTGCGCCGCACCAACCTAGTCAACACCGATCTGAGTGGGGCGAGTCTCTATGGGGCAGACATCAGCAGCGCTGATCTAAGAGGAGCCATTCTTCTCGACACCGATCTGATCGGGGCAAAGGTTGAGAAAACTCGCTTTGGGCAAAACACAGAGTTTTCTAAAGATCTGCGGCGCGATCTAAAACAGCGCGGTGCAATTCTGGAGGATTAAGCTGCATAGATGGTATTGTTTTCATAGTGTCACCGGGAAACCCAATCCCCTTATGGGTTGGGAGAAATAGGTGCGCGGGTCAAGGGGTTCGATGCCCCGCAGACTCGCACTTAATCTCTGCATCAAACAGATAACTCTATCCATATATGATGGTAGTATATCTGTATGCAAAGAGCGATTCGCATCCAACTCAAACCCGACATCGAAACGGCTCAGGTGCTGGCTCAAACGATTGAGCAATACACCTGGTCGTTCAATGCTGTGTCTAAGCATGGATGGGAAAACGACTTGGCAAACGGTTTAGAGCTGCACAAAGCGACATACTACGACCATCGCGCTTTGACTGGACTTCCTGCTCAACTGGTCTGTGCTGCACGAGTCAAAGCAACCGAGGCTTTGAAGTCGGCTAAGACCCTCAAAAAGAAGGGCAAGACGGTCAATTGCCCAACCTCTAAGCGCTGCCCCATTCGCTACGATGCGCGGTCTTACACCATCTGGTTTGACCGCAGCGAAGTGACGATTCTCAGCCTCAAGGGACGGGTCAAACTGTCCTTTGAAGTGGCTGAATATTACCGTCAATATCTGACCTGGAAAAACACCAGCGCAGACTTGCTGCAAGACCGGAAAGAGCGTTGGTGGCTGCACGTTGTCATGGAGATTGAAACTCCTGAAACGATTGCAACCGACGAGTTTGTGGGAGTCGATTTGGGCATCGTTTCTCCTGCGGTGGATAGTCGAGGAAATCAGTACGGCTCTGACCATTGGAAGGAGATAGAAGACAGGACATTTGAGTTGCGCCGCAGACTGCAATCTAAAGGCACGAAATCTGCCAAACGACATCTGAAAAAGTTGTCGGGCAGACAGAGACGTTTCAGAAAAGACTGTGACCATGTGCTGAGTAAGCGCTTGGCTCGCTCTGTCAGGAGTGGCGCAACATTGGTATTTGAAGACCTCACGAACATTCGCGGTAGAGCCAAGATGAGAAAGGCTCAACAACGCCGATTGCATGGATGGAGCTTTGCTCAGTTCCAAGCATTCGTCACTTACAAAGCTGAAGCCAGAGGCGTAGCCGTGGGCTTTGTAGACCCGCGCTACACCTCGCAGAAATGCAGCCGGTGCGGACACATTGAGCGAGGGAATCGCCCGTCTCAGGCTAAGTTTCGGTGTAAGAAATGTGAGTTTGAATGCCATGCGGATCACAACGCTGCGGTAAATATTCGTGCCGATTTTCTAAAACTCAGGGCGGCAGTCAATCCGCCTATTGTGGTCTGCCCAGAAATGGGAACTTGAATCACAAGCCCCATCCCCTCGTGGGTGGGGTAGTTGACCTGATACCCTTCGCATCTGATCAAATAGTTAACGAATGCGATTACTTTGCCTTAGCAACGGTCATGGAGAAGATGCGATCGCTGTTCGCATTTTGCACGCTCTCCAGCAAGCAGGCTGTTCGCAAATCGAAGCGCTGCCGATCGTCGGTGAAGGGCACGCCTACACTAAGCTGGGAATTCCCACGATCGGCACCGTCAAAGCCATGCCCTCTGGTGGCTTTATTTATATGGATAGTCGGCAACTGGCGCGAGACATTCAGGGCGGTCTAGTGCAGCTAACGTGGGCGCAGATTCAGGCCGTTCAAACTTGGGCTAAAGAAGACGGGTTTATTCTCGCAGTCGGTGACATCGTGCCGCTGCTGTTTGCGTGGCTGAGTGGGGCCCCCTATGGGTTTGTGGCCACGGCAAAATCAGAATATTATCTGCGCGACGAAAAGGGCTGGCTGCCGCGCAAATCATGGTGGGACGATCGCTTAGAGCGCTCAACCAACTGCATTTTTCAACCGTGGGAACGCTGGCTGATGCGCCGCCCTCAGTGCAAAGTGGTGTTTCCTCGCGATCGTCTCACCGCCGATAGTCTCCAACGATTCAACATTCCGGCATTTGATCTAGGCAACCCGATGATGGATGGGTTGACCTGGCAGACTGACGGACTCGATTCTTTAGAGTTTACGATCGCGCTGATTCCTGGCTCTCGCCCGCCCGAAGTCTATGCCAACTGGGAAATAATATTACAATCGCTGGGCGAATTGCTAGAACACTTTAGAAAGCCCTTACAGTTTGTAGCTGCTGTTGCTCCTGGCATAGATGCCGAAAGATTACATCAAATACTAATATCTTATCGCTGGCAGCAATGCGAAACGAATCACTATAAAACTGGGTTTGGTGAAAAACGGGCAATGCTGGAGTTAACACCGCCCCATCGGTTTGCAGAATGTTTGCAGCGATCGCAGGTGGCGATCGCCATGGCAGGCACCGCCACCGAACAATTTGTGGGGCTAGGCAAACCTGCGATCATTATTCCGGGCAACGGCCCCCAATTTACTCCGGCGTTTGCAGAAGCTCAAACCCGACTTTTGGGCGCGTCTGTAACTCTAGTTGAGCAGCCCCATCAAGTCGCTGGGGCGCTTCGATCTTTGTTGAGTGACCCTGATCGTCTGCAAACGATCGCCGAAAATGGTCGCCGCCGCATGGGAGAACCCGGAGCCGCCCAGCGCATCGCTGCCTGTCTGCTTGAACAGTTGAGATGCTAGAGGCTTAAAACGCATCGCACTTACAAATTTGCCGGATCGACTCCCAATTCCCGTAATTTTTCGGCGAGTCGTTCCGATCGACGCTGTTCTTGGTTTGCCCGTTGCTGTTCTTGGTCTGCCCGTTGCTGTTCTTGGTCTGCCCGCTGCTGTTCCTGGTCTGCCCGCTGCCGCTCTTGATCTGCCTGCTCAGATCCCCACAGCAATAGATCTCCTGATTCAGTCCACCAGCGTAGCCAATTTCCGGTTCGATCTTGCTTTGTGCCTTGCCAAACCCCCAAAAAAAGCTCAACTTCAGGAATCCAGTAGCGCTGTTCGGGGTTGGGCGACTGTGGCTCATATAAGCCCGCCCGATCGAGGTGATAGACTTCTAACGCGGCGGATGTTGGCTCAAAAATCACGTAGCTCGGAACGCGAAGAACTCGTTCATAGAAGAACCATTTGCCTGGCGGATAGCTAGGTTTGATCGAATATTCTGTGCCTGGAGTCTCAGATAGAAATTCCATGACAATGGCGAGTCCGTCTCCATCTAAACCTGGCGTGTAGCTGCGTTCGACCTGTTGGGGCGATACGCGAACTGCGGGAATAAAACTCCAATCGGGAGCCTTGACGACTATTTTGCCGTCGATCGTGGCGCAAATTCCGTAGTTGGTGGTGGTTGCGGCCGTGCTGGGGAGGCGATCGTTGACACCGAGGCTTTCGGTGAGGGCGGCAGCGAGGGCAGGTTGAGTCCGATTATCCACGGGGTCGTCAGGTAGGGGATAGTCATCGGGAAGCTTTTCCCAGGTGACAACGTAGGCGGTTGATTGAGCCAGCGTCATGGAACGTTCCTCATGAACGAGCATTATGTTTCATTTTAGGAGTTTGGTGGCGCGATCGCTTCCCAAGTTCACTGCGATCGACTCCAGAAGCTTCTATGCAGAACTCTATCAACCTGCAAAAACAAGCGACAATAGAATCGACAACGGTCGCGGAGACGCATCATGAGTCAAACCATCCCAGAAAAAGTCCGGTGGGTCACATCCGATCTCGAACTGCTCTCTAACGACGAGTGGAAGCGCTACGAAATTATTGATGGAGAACTGTTTGTGACGAGAGCGCCGCACCTCAGACACCAATCCGTGATTCGCAACATTTGCAACAAACTCCAAGATTGGTCAGAAGAGACCGCACTAGGAGAAGCGATTCCCGCTCCTGGACTCGTCTTTACCGAAACCGATAGCGTGATTCCCGATCTAATTTGGATCAGCGCTGATCGTCTCGATCGCTTTCAAGATGCTGCCGGACACCTCACAGGTGCTCCTGAACTCGTGATCGAAGTGCTTTCTCCAGGGGCGACCAACGAACGGCGCGATCGAGAAGCCAAACTAAAACTCTACTCGACCCAGGGAGTTGAAGAGTATTGGATCGTCGATCGAGAACTTCAGCAGGTCGAAGTCTATCGTCAAAACAACGGCATCCTTAGACAGGTGACAATTCACTCCAGTCAAGACGAAATCACGTCTCCCCTCTTGCCCGGATTTCGATGTCTAGTGCAAAGATTCTTTCGACAGATTGGCAGCGCCTGACAGGTTTGCCGTCAAGCTCCATTGAGTTAGCTGTTCTTAACCAACACCCCAATTTCGCGCTGGATCGGCAACACATCGAGCACATCGGTTTGGGCGCAATATTTGAGATCATCGTGGCCGTCGAGCCGCAGTAGCCGCTTACCATGGCTGGCGAGATGAAAAAGCCCCAGCAGATTATCTTTCCACTGCTCATAAAGCGCGACGGCTGCCGTCAGTTCATCATTTCCGGCCAGGTCTTCTAGGGTGCAACCCAACCCTGCCAAAAGACTGTGGGCGATCGCACCTGCACAGACTGTATCTTCGAGGGCAAACGAGCCTTCCCAGCCTGCGCCCACAATCCAAATCGTCTCAGGACGCTGGCTCAACAGGTAATCGACCACTGCTTGGCGATTGATCAACGCCGCCGCCAAAACACTCGGCGAGGCCTGAATGATTTCTAATGCCCGCGTGCCGTTGGTCGTGGTCATAAACAAGCGGCGATCGTGCATTAATTCTGGCGTGCAGTCTAAAGGCGAGTTGCCCAAGTCACAGCCTGCCACCTTGCTGCCGCCCCGCTCTCCGGCTCTGAGGCACTTTTCGGGGGGCCACGCTGCACTCTCCTGCATCAGCTTATCGAGATCGCTAAACACCTGCACCGCCTCTGCCCCGGCCGATAGCGCCGTCACGATCGTGCTCGTTGCTCTCAACACGTCAATGGCGATCGCGCAATCTGCAAGATTTTGAACAGGCGTTAACTCAGGCGTATGGTAGAGAAAAATTTTCATAAAATGATTGGCAAGCGACAGAGTGTTTAGCAGTAGCGGGTTTGGCAGGCGAGATAGCAACTCTTGACGTTGAGCAGAGACGCTGAACAGGTGACTTCAGCCCTCAAAGAGTTACTAGTCTTATCAGAATAGCGGATGCTCGGAGTCGAAAGATCACGATTTCTTGAGCGCCAACATAGAGTCAAAGCAATGGAGAGAGCAGAGACTTGCGCCTTGCAATGATTCTTGAGCTAACGGACATTGCTTCACTTGACATTCATCCCTAAAATTAGACCAGTTTGCTGTTGAACAAGTTTATAAATCTGCACGGGAGAACTTCATGACGCAACGCCCGATCATTCTTGGCATTGTTGGCGATAGCGCAGCAGGGAAGACCACTCTGACTAAAGGAATTGCCCAGGTGTTGGGGGAAGAAAACGTCACCACTATTTGCACCGATGACTATCACCGCTACGATCGCACTCAGCGAGCCGAGTTAGGCATCACCGCTCTGCACCCCGACTGCAATCACCTCGATATTATGCAGCAGCACCTGTCTCTGCTGAGAACGGGGCAATCGATTCTCAAACCTGTCTATAGTCACAAAACAGGAACCTTTGAGGCCCCAAAATATATTAAGCCAAGCCAGTTTTTGATTGTCGAGGGGCTGTTGGGCTACTCGACTCGCGGCGTGCGTGACTGCTATGACATCAAGGTTTATCTGGCACCGCCTGAGCCTCTGCGAACCCAGTGGAAAGTCAAGCGCGACACCCAAAAGCGGGGCTATAGCGAAGCAGAAGTGCTGGCAGAGTTGCAAAAGCGCGAACCCGATTCAGATCACTACATTCGACCGCAGCGATCGTGGGCCGATATGGTGGTCAGCTTTTATCCCCCCGCTGATCACTTGCAGGAAATGAACGGTCATCTAAACGTGCGGTTGGTTTTGCGTCCGACGATTCCCCATCCCGATTTAAGCCAGATCATTACCCCGTCTAACCCTAACCCACCCCCTGCGATTCGATTAGGTCTCGATCGAGACATGGGCAAACCCGTCGATGTGCTAGAAATTGACGGCCACGCTACTAACGATCAGGTGCGAGAGCTAGAAAAGTTTATCTGTAGCGAAGCGCCGCACTTGCTCAACGTCTGCAATCGCGATATGAATCCAGAAATCGGCAGAGTCGCCGGAACGACCGGAGAAATCATTCAGAGCTATCCGCTAGCGATGACGCAGCTATTGATTGTTTATCATATGCTCAAAGCAACGATGCACTAGCGCTCAGGTATTCTCGTTCAGTGCAGATTCCCTGCATGGGCTGATCCCAGGGATCGATCGCCAATTCAGAAACGACTGCAAACTCAAAGACCACCCCGATCGTGGGTTTGCCCTGCCAGTCTGGTGCACTGAGGAGGCGATCGTAAAAGCCGCCCCCATAGCCCACCCGATAGCCTCGGCGATCGCAGGCGACGCAGGGGATCAAAATCAAATCGACCCGATCGGGTTCCACTAGAGGACTGTCCCAGGGTGGCTCGATCAGTCCATGAGTTCCGACTTGAGGCGGAGAACCTGATAGGGTATGCCACGATAGATCTGCTCCAACACAGCGCGGAAAGCCCCAGGTTTTTTCTGTCGTAAAGAGAGCATTGAGATCTGGTTCTTGTCTAAAGCTGAAGTAAGCCAGAATGGTGGTGGATTGCTGCACGATCGACAAAGCCCTTAACTGATTGCAAATTTGCTGACTTTTGCGCTGCCATTCTAAACGAGGCAGCGATCGCCGTTTTGCTAAAAGCGATCGTCGCAAGGACTGCTTTGCTGTTTCTCCCATCCAACTTTCTTCCTTCAGCATCTATTGCCAAGCACACCCCAGTCTGTATGATCGCTCATATCCCATCTATGCGGGGAGATAGCTATGGACAGACTTGATCTGATCGAAGCTCCGACGACGCACTTTCACACGCTGCAAGCACAACTGCGCGATCGCTGGCACAAAGCCGATGAGTTTGACACCAGCGATGCAGATATTGTGGTCATCCCTTCCATCAGCATTGATCAACGAGAATTGCTGAAAATTGAGGGCTTTTCTCATTATGAAGAACGGCTGCTGTTTTCCCTGATTCGGTTGAGAAACCCGCGCACGCGGCTAGTTTACATTACGTCACAGCCGCTGCATCCCAGCGTGATTGACTATTATCTACAACTTCTGCCCGGCATTCCGTTTTCTCATGCCCGCGATCGCTTGCTGTTGCTCTCGACTTACGACAGTTCGACTAAGCCGTTAAGTCAAAAAGTTCTTGAGCGACCCCGACTGATGGCGAGAATCCGTCAAGCCATCGATCGCGATCGCGCTTATATGATCTGCTATAACTCCACTCCGCTAGAGCGTGATCTGTCCGTTGCATTAGACATTCCCTTATTTGCCCTCGACCCGGCGCTGCTAGAGTGGGGCACCAAAAGTGGCAGCCGCCAAATCTTTGCCGAAAGTGGGGTGCCTCATCCCGATGGCAGTCTGCTGGTTCGCGATGCTAAAGATCTGGCGATCGCCACCGCCCAACTCTGGGAACGACAGCCCGATCTAAAGCGTGTTGTCGTCAAGCTCAACGAAGGATTTTCGGGAGAAGGCAACGCCCTGCTCGATCTGCGTCCTCTAGGGGAGATTGCCCCCGGCTCGGCACCTCACACCCAGCGCGTAAACACTATTCTCGAAAAATTCCAGGCGCTGCACTTTGAGTCAAAAGCTGAAACCTGGGAAAATTACGGCAGTCGGATTCCAGAACTAGGCGCGATCGTCGAAGCGTTTATCGAAGGCGACGAGAAGCGATCGCCCAGCGTTCAGGGCCGGGTCAATCCACTCGGAGAAGTCGAGATTCTCTCAACTCACGATCAAATTCTGGGCGGGCCAAATGGTCAAATCTATCTCGGCTGCTGCTTTCCGGCTGATGAAGCCTATCGACTGCGGTTGCAAGATCTGGGGCTGCGGGTCGGCAAAACTTTAGCTAAAAAAGGCGTGATCGAACGCTTTGGACTAGATTTTGTCGCGGTTCGTCACCCTGACACGGGTGAATGGGAGTTTGAAGCGATCGAGATCAACCTTCGCAAAGGCGGCACCACTCACCCCTTTATGACCCTAAAGTTTCTCACTAACGGGCGCTATGACCTCGCCAGCGGTCTATTTTATAGCCAGCAGGGGCGCGCCAAATATTACAAAGCCACCGATAACCTACAACGAGAGCACTATCGTGGCTTGCTGCCCAATGACTTGATGGATATCATCGCCCATCATCAGCTTCATTTTGACACCAGCACCGAGACGGGCACAGTCTTTCACTTAATGGGCTGTCTCTCAGAATTCGGCAAACTCGGCTTAACCAGCATTGGCAACTCACCCCAACAAGCTGAAGAAATCTATCGGCGAGTGGTTAAAGCGATCGACGAAGAAACCAAGCCTGACCACTCAGCTCACAATATAGCCATGCACTGGAACAGTGGCTATTAAAGCTAAGGGATGCAAGATCATCGATCTACCCGCTCAGAAATCTGCTTTGTGACCCACAAATATCAACTGATTCTTAAGGTAGGCCCTCTACCTAGAGAGAGGGTGATAAAATTCGCAACAGAAGCGGTGTCATCCCTCGCCACGGTTGATTAAAAAACTCTTGTGCCCCTCGTCGCTTGTGCAATCCCCTAAAACTCACAAGATCGAATTGAATAGCGACTACCCCTGCCCCTGTCGTCGTCGCGGGCGCTTGGCCCTGATTACCCTAACCGAGGCGTTTGGCTGCGATCGCTGTCAGCAGATTTTTGTGGTCGAAGAAGGCGGCTATGTGATTGAGCAGCTTTCGACCACCTACCCCTATAAGCGATCGTGGCGCTGGACAGGGCACCAGTGGAGTGTTGTCCATCCCGGTTTGGGTGACAGCTACTTGCCCTTAGCTCTAGGCATTTTGCTCGTTTTGTTAAGCATTTGGCTACCCGTAGCGCTTAACTCTGGCACGGGTAGCAGTATTATTCTTTGGGCGATCGTGGCGCTGCTTTTGGCAGTGTTGCCCGCGCTCATGGTCTGGTTAGCTTATCGCCGTTAGCTCCATGACCCCCGAACTTTCTAGCATTCCTCTCGACCCTCTGATCGCCGTTCGCAATGCCTATCAATCGTCCTTAGCGCTTTCAACGGCTAAGGGCACGGTTCGCAGTCGCGCAGTGCAGGCAATGGCAAAAGCCTTAAAGAGCCATCAAGACGACATTCTCGAAGCAAATACCCTCGATCTAGAGATGAGCCGAGAAATGGCAGTGCCCGATCTGCTGCTCGAATGGCTCAAACTAACGCCAGAGCGGATTCAAAATACGATTCAAATTTTGCTGCATCTCAGCGAGTTGCCTGACCCGATCGGGCGCGTCATGACCGCCAACTTTCAGGTAGACCAGTGCCAAACTTATTCTCAACTGATGCCCTTGGGCGTGATCGCGCTGGTCTATGAAGCGTTTCCTGATCTGGGCGCGATCGCCGCCGGGCTGTGCATCAAAACAGGCAATAGTCTGATTCTCAAAGGCGGCAGTGAGGCGAGCCACTCTAACGCAGCCGTCGCCCAAGCGCTGCAATTTGCGATCGAAGATGCCGGGTTGCCCCCAGGCAGTTTGCACTCCCTCCCAGCCGATCAAGGAGCCTCGATTCGAGATTTGGTCACTCAAGATCGCTACTTAAATCTGGTGATTCCCTATGGGCGACCGAGTTTGGTGCAGCAAGTCGTGCGTCAATCTACGGCCCCCGTGCTGCGATCGGCGATGGGCAACTGCTATCTCTATTGGTCGCCATCGGGCAGCCTAGAAATGGCGCGCTGGATGATTCTTGACAGCCACATGAGTGAGCCTGACCCGGTTAACGCGATCGAGAAAGTCTTGATCCATCCTCAGCAAAATCCCTCCTCTCTGTCCATGCTCTGGGGCAGTCTCAGAGAGAAGGGATTTGAAATTCGGGGCGATGCCCGCTTAGTTGCTGAGTTTCCAGACTTGCGCTTGGCTGAAGACTCAGAATGGAATCAGGCCTACCTCGATCGCGTTGTCGCCTTTAAGATCGCCGCCGACCAAGCCGCCGCCATTAGCTGGATCAATCACTACAGCAGTGGTCACGCCGATTGTTTGGCCACTGAGTCTTATCCCGAAAGTAGAGAATTTGCTTTAGGAGTCAACAGCGCCTCAACCTATATCAATGCGTCTCCTCGGTTTTATCGCAACCCTAAACGAGGAGACGCAATCTTTTTAGGAATGTCGAATCAAAAAGGGCACCGCAGAGGGCTGATCAGCCTCGAAACCCTAACCACTACCAAACATATCGTTCAAGGCACTGGGCAGTTCTGAATCGAGTTCAGAGCGGGCTATTCTTCTCCAGCTAGCTTGACCTTGGTGGCGAGACCGAGCGATCGTAAGACCTGAATCGTCATCCAAGTCATATCGATTTCCCACCATTTCAGACCATGGCGGGCAGAGTGCTGGTAGGCGTGGTGGTTGTTGTGCCAGCCTTCGCCGTAGGTCAAAATCGCCACCCACCAGCAGTTTTTGGAGTGGTCTTTTGAGTCATAAGTCTGATAGCCAAACTTGTGAGTCGCGCTGTTGACAAACCAGGTGCAGTGAAACACCGCCACCAGCCTGACAAACACGCCCCAAACCACAAACGGCCAGCCGCCTAGTAAATAGAGCACAATGCCCAAGGCGACCTGAATGCCAAAGAAATTCTTTTGCAGGAACTTATAGACCGGATCGTCAGAAATATCTTTCGTGAAGCGGGCGATTTGATCTCTACAGGGAATTTCATAGAGCATCCAACCCATGTGGCTCCACCAAAAGCCCTGATTAGAATCATGGGGATCGGACGGCAGATCAGAATTTAAGTGGTGAATGCGGTGCATCCCAATCCAATCGATCGGGCCGCCCTGACACGACAGCGCGCCACAGGTGACCAAAAAATATTCCAACCACTTAGGAGTCTGAAAGCTGCGGTGAGTCACCAAACGGTGAAAGCCCAGGGTGATGCCCAAACCGCCCGTCACCCAGTGCAGAAAGACCGCGACTCCCACGGCTGACCAACTAAAGTTGCTGGGCAGCAGGGCAAAGAGTGCCCCCATGTGCACGGCCGCCATAAATAAAATGACGGGGAAATCGAGGCGGAGTTGTTTTGAATTTGCAACAGTCATGCAGTAGTCTCGATAGGGAATATAGTGCCTGGTCTGCGCGAAAATAGACCCTGCCCTACTGAGGTGGGGGAAGTCGAAGATCGAGAGGTATAATAAGTCTCCCAATCTTTTTGTCTCCTTGCCCGTCTAAGTCGATGATCAAACAGACAACCCAGGTGGGATCAAGCGATTCGCAAACTCCACTTTAGCGTTCTAACCCAACAACACCGTGATGGATAGCTCCACAAAGCTACGAGCAGCAGAAAAAGCACTCCTCCCGATTTTTTCTGGTATTGACGCGCAGGTCAAGAAAAACTTAACACGAGTTCTCACGGCCTATCGAAATCATCGGGTCGGCGTTCACCATTTTGCGGGTGTAACGGGCTATGGGCATGATGATCTGGGTCGGCAGGTGTTTGATCGGGTCTTTGCTGAGATTGTCGGAGCAGAGGCGGCGGCCGTGAGGGTGCAGTTTGTTTCGGGCACCCACGCGATCGCGGCTGCTCTATTCGGCGTTTTGCGTCCGGGTGATGAAATGCTGGCGGTGGCAGGTGCCCCCTACGACACGCTGGAAGAGGTGATTGGTCTACGAGGCACGGGGCAGGGGTCTCTCAGAGAGTTTGGCATCGACTATCGGCAGCTAGATCTCACCTCAGACGGGCTGATTGACTGGAGCACCTTAGCTAGCGCCGTCAAACCGAATACTCGCTTGGTCTCGATTCAGCGATCGTGCGGCTATTCGTGGCGACCCAGTTTGACGATCGCCGACATTGAGAAAATTATCCATCTCGTCAAGCAGCAAAATCCTAATACGGTCTGCTTTGTCGATAACTGCTATGGCGAATTTGTGGAAGATCGAGAACCGACGGCAGTGGGCGCAGATCTGATGGCGGGTTCGCTGATCAAAAATCCGGGGGGCACGATCGTGCCGACAGGCGGCTATGTCGCGGGTCGGGCAGATCTGGTAGAAGCGGCGGCCTGTCGGCTCACGGCTCCGGGGGTGGGCAGTTTTGGCGGAGCGACCTTTGACTTAAATCGGCTGCTGTTTCAAGGATTATTTCTTGCGCCGCAGATGGTCGGAGAAGCGCTCAAGGGCAATCACCTGACGGCCCATGTGTTTGAGCAGTTGGGCTATCCAGTCAATCCTTTACCGATGGCCCCACGATCGGACGTGATTCAAGCCGTCAAGCTCGGCTCACCCGAAAAAATCATTGCCTTTTGTCGAGCCATTCAGCAACACTCCCCGATCGGGTCTTATCTCGATCCGGTTCCGGGAGAGATGCCCGGCTATGAAAGCCAACTTGTCATGGCAGGCGGCACCTTTATCGACGGCAGCACCTCTGAGTTTTCGGCTGATGGCCCGCTAAGAGAGCCTTATATCGTGTTTTGTCAAGGGGGAACCCACTGGACTCATGTAGCGATCGCCCTAGAGGCAGCAATCACGGCGATCGCCGATTGAAATCGTTTTTGGTGGGGTCACGGCAACCCGAAGAGATATTTCGATTTAAACTCAGTTTATTGGCCTAAAACACTGTTTAAAGAGTTGATAAAGATTCAACAAAAATCGTTAACTTGCGTCGATAAACTTCAGCTAAATCTCTTAGAAAGTTCCTTCAATTCGCTTATCTTTTACCAATTTTTAGCTCATAAGTTTCAAGAATCTGTCTCGCAACTCAGCCGTTTCTACCACATCGGGAATCGCTTTTAACAGGAGCGATTGTATAAAGATTAGATGAACTAAGCCCCCCAAAATATAAGAATTTTGTTTGAATGCCTGATCTCGCACTGAAGACAGACATTTCTAGGTACAATCAGTGAGAACTCGTAGACTATTACGATTGACCGGGGTGCCAATTCAACTAAAGTTAAGACGAGACTGAAGATAGGAGAGTCTGAGAAGATTTCATCTCAATCATTCCTCACGATCGCCAGTCTCAAACTTGATTAGACTAGCGCTTAACTGAGCCAGACCATACTTAAGCAATATCACTGAGACTATTGACTTGAGCCTCTGCATCTACCTGACTTTGCAAAAATTGATGGATTAAGGTTTCTAACTCGGCTCGTTGCACCTCCGTTCCCACCGTCACATTCCCTGGAGTTTCAAAAAAGATAATGCTGTAGATACTCGTCATCGCCAGCATTTGAAACAAAATCTCCATCACCGGAACAGGCACTGCAATCACATTGGGATCGGAAAGCGTAAACGGCCCGGCTGCCACATCTTTAAGGGTGGGAAACGCGTAAATCACGTTTTTCTCAGCCTCTGATTGGGTACGATGACCCAGGGTAATCATCACCCAACTGTCATCCAGCGTTTGCATCACATAATATTGCAAATGCCGCAACCGATGAGCCAGGGTTTTGAGCACTGGCGCGACCGACTCAATCAACTGAGGAGTCGAGCCATCTTGAGGAGCACCCTCAACCAGAGCCTGAGTTTGTTGGTCTAAGTCCATAGTCAAATCCATCCAAAATAATCAGGGTTTCTTCTACCTATCATTGTGATCTAGCTGTCCCAAAATTGAGAGAAAGCAATTGATTTGTAAGACCTTAGAACTCGTTGGGGATATCTGCCAGAGCGTGGAAGCAATCTTTCAACTGCTATCGAGCGAATTGAAACAGGCAACCACTGCGTCTGAGCAAAAAAGCTGTAATGGTGTCGCCGATCGCTTAACCCAAGAAGTCGGTCGCATCTGCACCGAAAGTAAGCGCATTCAGGCTTCTGGAGAAGCAGACGCTTGGGCAACTACCCTGGCACGACACCGACTTCAGCAATGTCTGACCTATTATCGTCTCGGCTCGGTGCGGGGGCGCATCGAACTGCACAGCAACTTAAGTGCTGTCGTCTATCGCTATATCAACCCTTCTCTGAGCCAAGCCAGCTATCAGGCCCGCCTGACGCTGATCGAAGACTTCTTGCAAGGGTTTTATGTCGAAGCGTTAACCGCTTTTCGGCGAGAAACGCAGCTAGGCCCGACCTACACGCCGCGCACCCTGATCGAGCTAGCCGAATATATGGCGTTTACTGAACGCTATGGCAAACGGCGAATTCCCCTGCCTGGGCACCGCAATCAACAGTTGATTATCCTACGGGCCCAAACCTTCTCCCAGCAGCAGCCCACTGAGACCCTGGTTGATCTAGAACGAGCCGCCGAAGGCACTCTGTTAGAGTCTGAAACGCCGTGGAATATTGCGTCGATTCAGCAAGTTCGAGAGCAAATGGTGGCTCAAGAGCCAGAGCTGGCAGAAGACACGCTGCGCCAAACCGTGATCAAAGAACTGGTCACCTATCTAGAAGAGCGCAAGCAAGCCGACTGCATCGAATATTTTGTGCTGCGTCTGCAAGATCTCCCTGCCAGCGATATTGAGCAGATTTTGAAGCTCACCCCACGCCAGCGAGATTACTTACAGCAGCGCTTCAAGTACCATCTCATCAGGTTTGCGTTTTCTCACCATTGGGAACTCGTCCATCAGTGGCTAGAAGTTGACTTAGAGCGCAATCTGGGGTTGTCTAATAAGCAGTGGCAAGCGCTGCAAGAGCAGGTGACTCTCTCGCAGGTGACCCTTTTGAAGATGAAGCAGCAGAAAGCGCCCGATGCAGCGATCGCTCAGACCCTAGGCTGCACCATCAATCAAGTTCAGAAACAGTGGTTTAAACTTCTAGAACAGGCTTGGGAAATTCGGAATGACCAAGATTCCGGAGGAAGCCAATCTCCTCATGAATAGGGTGTTATCACAATGGATCGCGACTCAGAAGCAGTGCAGAAAAATTACCTAAAGCTCTTGCAGGAACTTGGTTTAACCCCTCCCGACATGGAGCCTGGCGGCAGCGATCCAACCATTGTTGCCGCCGCCATGCAGGGCGATCTCACAGACCCGCAGCGCTTCAGTTCTGACCTGTTAGAGTCTGATCTTGACGACCTCTTTGAGGAGGATATGCTACTAAAACCGGGAGAAATACCTGCTGTGCAAGACCGTTTTCATAGCCTGTTGAAAAATCGACTACAGATTGAGATCCAAAACAAGCCGCCTCTGTTCCCCTGGGAAACCGAAATCTCCGACTACAGTTCGGAAACGGCAGATTCTGACGTGAAGCAGCCTGTCTTTTCAGCCGCTTCTCTCTGGGTGGCTCAACTCCGTCGTCTCAGCCTACCTGTCCCCCTGCCTGAACTCGTGCTCTTAGACCTCTTAGAGCGGTGTCAGTCAGTCTTATTGTCGCCTCTGCGTGAAGGTGCCAAGCTGGTCAAGGCAGTGGATGCCTTTTTCCCAGGGCAATCTCGCCTGCTCAATGATGTAGCTGGATACATTATGGTGTCTCCTGCCCGGTCAACGGCGGCGAGTTTGCAGCAGCTTGCGGCCGAAGCCGGAGCAGAGTTGCCCAGCCGATATGAAGACGCGATCGAGACTCAGCAGATGGCCCTGTCACTGCTGGCAGCCCGCGAGATCATGAGTGCTCTAACGCTGACGGTCTCGCCCAAACAGCCCACGATCGAGCGGCAATGGCTCACCGATCACGGCCCGCTAACCTTAAAAACTGACTATCAGTTTGGTCAAGAAGCGGGACGACTTCAAATCAAAGCAGAGTTACCCTGCGGAGGCAGCTTGCAGTTTCAGGGAGAGCAGTGGCAAGCGCTGGCAGACCGCAAAGAGGCAGGCAGCCTCAGCGTAGAACTTCGGGCGTTGAGCCTCAATCGCACTTACCCGCTAGAGGTGCGGTTAGGCGACGAAGACGTGATGGTTTTTGCGATTCGTCCCATGAGCGCCGGATAGGAGCAAGGGTAAAGGGTAAAAAGTTAGAAAGAAATTGGTAGAGTCAGGTGGAGCATTTCTAAGGAGCCTCTGGGTGCACAGGGGCACTCTGAACCTTGAATGAATCTTTACCCTTTACCCTTTCTCAATGAGACAGTCATGGTGGCAACGAGTTCGAGCTTTGCCAAAGCCAGAACCTGAAGAGTCCGTTCTGTTTAGAATCTTGACTCAGGCGTTGGTGAGTGTCGGAATTGTGGCGACTGATCTGGCGGCTGACACGACCCTTAGCCTTTGGGCAGTGCCCCTGAGCTTGATTGGGGCCACCTTGAGTTGGGTGCGCCGCCGTGAGCGCAACATTCCGACTAAGTTTTTGTTGGCGATCGCGATGCTGGTCGCCTTGGCAGCGTTTTTTATTCGCATGATCGGCGGACGGGAACTCAACGACACGCGCCTCGTGTTAGCCGAGCTTCTGATTCAGCTTCAGGTGTTGCACAGTTTTGATCTGCCGCGACGCAAAGATTTAGGCTATTCAATGGTGATCGGCATGATTTTGATTGGGGTGGCCAGCACTCTCAGTCAAACCATGGCCTTTGGAGGAATGCTGCTGGTGTTTTTGGCGATCGCGCTCCCCGTCTTAGTGATGGACTATCGATCGCGGTTGGGGCTAACGCGATCCAGCCCGACCAAGCTCAAACTCCGCCGGGGTAACTTTGCAGCGCTGCCCTTGACCTTTTTGCTGACGTTAGGGCTGGGGTTAGCGGTGTTTGCGGTGATGCCCCGATTTGCGGGCTATCAACTGCGAAGCTTTCCCATGAGCACTCAAATTGCGCCCCAGGGAGAGTTTAACAACCGTCAAGTCAAAAATCCGGGCTATGGCGGCGGCAAGACCGGAGCAGGGAGCGGGCAGGAAAATGGCTCTGGTCAAATGGATGAAGATTTCTACTATGGCTTTAGCGATCGCATCAACCAAAACCTGCGCGGACACCTCAAGCCCAGAGTCGTGATGCGCGTCCGTTCTCAAGCTGAGGGGTTTTGGCGGGTGTTGGCCTTCGATCGCTACACCGGGCAAGGCTGGGAACTCTCCCGCAACGCTAACACCCGCACCGTCAAGCGTCCTAGCTGGTCTTATCAGTTTTATCTGCCTCAGACGTTTGATCTCAACCGCAAAAAAGAGGTAGTGCAAACCTACACGCTGGTGACTGAGTTGCCCAATTTAATTCCGGCGCTGTCCCAGCCGAGAGAGCTTTATTTTCCGACTCAAGAAATAGCGATCGACCCAGAAGGGGGCTTGCGATCGCCCGTCGGACTGCGGGAAGGCTTGACCTATACGGTAATTTCAGAGGTTCCCTACCGCAATCGAACGCTATTGCAAAAAGCGACGATCGAGGCGGTTCCTGATGGCAGTCTCTATCTACAAGTTCCTGAGAAAACCTCAGCAAAAATTCGCCAGCGCACCGAAGAACTTTTAGCCACATCGCCCCAGCCCATCACCGCTCCCTATGAGAAGGCGTTATTTTTGGCGCAGGTCTTAAAGCAACGCTACGAAATTCAGCCTGATATTCCACCTCTGACCAAAGATCAGGATCTCGTAGAAGCTTTTCTGTTTCGTTTCAAGGGCGGCTACCCCGATCATTTTTCGTCTGCGTTGACGGTGATGTTGCGGTCGATCGGCATTCCGGCTCGGCTCGTAGCGGGATTCTCACCCGGTCAATTCAATCCCTTCACCGGACTCTATGAGGTGAAAAACACCGATGCCTACGCCATGACCGAAGTCTATTTTCCTAACTATGGCTGGTTTTCGTTTGATCCTATTCCAGGACATGAATTAGTGCCGCCATCGATCGAAGAAGATCAAACCTTTAGCGTGCTGCAAAGGTTTTGGACGTGGGTTGCAGGCTGGTTGCCGTCGCCTGTGACGAGTGTGTTGAATCGGCTGCTTGGCGCGATCGGGCAGTGGCTTGGGGGCATTTTCTCCTGGATTGTGGGACTGTTCTTTAAAGGCTGGATCGGGCTGTTTAGCGGCTTAATTTTATTAACTGGGCTGAGTTTTATCGGCTGGCTCAGTTGGCAAGGCTGGCAAAAATGGCACGATCGTCGCCGCCTCAGCAAACTGCCACCGATGGAAAGTCTCTATCAGCAAATGTTGAGTTGGTTAGCCAGTCAGGGGTTTAGAAAGCACCCGACTCAGACCCCCTTAGAATATGCGCGTCAAGAAGCGTTGCAGCGAGGCGATCGGGCCCAGACGATTCAAGAAATCTCTCAAGCCTATGTGCAGTGGCGCTATGGGGGGCACTCACCAAATCTGAGAGAGCTTCAGCACCGACTTCAAGCGATGAGAAAACTCAACGTGAAGAGCGGAAAATAGGGCCCAAAAAACCGTATCTTTAGCACTTGAGTTCTTTAGCAGTGCTTTCCTGGCTGAAAACCCGGTCACCCAATTCCTTATGAGAAAACTTTTACACGTCTTTGTCATCCTGACTTTAGCGATCGCCACCCTCGTCTTGACGATCAATTCTGGTAGTGCCCAACAGGTCGAGGGACAGAAGATTAGGCTTCCTAGCTCCCAAATTATCAGCCCACAGCCCCCGACAGTCAGCGATTCTAGTTCTGCTTTGTCGTCTGCTTGCGCCCTAAAGCCCGTTTCTAAAGCAAACAAGTCTAAAGGAACTGTTGCTGCTGTGCCTGACTCGATTCCCCTAAGTCGGTTTAGACAAGATTCACAGATTGCCGAACCCGAAAAAGCAACTCCCGACAAGCCAGAGGCAAGCTACACCCCCACCGAAGACGTTGCTCTTGCTCACCCCACTAACTTTGGGAGACGGTTTGTGCAAGATCTCTACGGCAAAACCGTCGATAATGCAGCGATCGTGGTTCTCCATGAGACAGTCGGCTCTGCCCAATCCACGATCAATCTTTTTCAAACGCCTCACCCTGATGACGATGATCAAGTTAGTTACCATACGCTCATTGATCTCGATGGCACGATCGTTTATTTAGTGCCGCCAGACAGACGAGCCTTCGGAGCCGGAAACTCTATCTTTGTCAGTGACATCGGTCAAGAAGCTGTTCAAACCAACCCAGACTTTCCGCCGTCTGTCAACAATTTTGCTTATCACATCTCTCTGGTTACTCCCTCTGATGGGCGCAACAATGCCAATCAACATAGCGGATATAGCCGCTCACAATATCAATCACTGGCGTGGTTAGTGGCAAAGACAGGAGTACCCGAATCGCGAATTACCACCCATCGGCTCGTAGACCGATCGCGTCAGCGCAAAGACCCTAGAAGTTTTGACAGCAGCTATTTTTTGCGTTTGTTGAGCTTCTCTCCTAAAACTCAGGAGATCTCAACCCAGTGCTCAACTCCGGCTGTTCTAAACGAATAAATGAAGAAAGGGAGAGGGGAACGCGATTCCCCTCTCCCTATATAGTTATCAGAATCTACCAGACTGTCAGCAACGACTCGTCATGAATTGATCAAAACCCCAGCTATAAGGTCACGTTGATGGCAACCCAGTCAATATTCTGACCGCGGTTTTGGTTATCGTCTGGGTTGACATCATTCACAGCACTATTAGTGTTTTGAATCATGCCAATATAGAACGTCTGCTGCCCAGACAGGCTTGCCCAGCCGCTCCAATCTCTGGGAGGAAGCGTCAAGTTAATGGCTTGAGGCCCTGAGTCCTTTTTGCCAGCAATGCCGCCGTCGATGGAGGCTGTCGCCAATGACCAAGCATTAGAATCACCCTTACTAAAGACAGGAGTCTTCGCTAATAAGAAGCTAATCTCGAATGGCGTATTTGCACTCTTGAACCCGTTGTTTTCAGTCACAAACGTCGTGCTGACAACCGCAGTAGGAGCAAAGCTTGTGCCGTTTACAGACAAACTCTTCCCTCTCAGGTTGATCGTCGGAATCTGCTGAACGTCTAGAGCCAAGACACTCACGTTATTGGTTTCATTGGTCTCAGCGATCGTGTTGTCAGGGTCAATCACCTCAAGAAGATAATAAGTTCCATCCACTGTCCAGAAGTTATCTTTCCAGGCAGGCAGAGTCAACGTTAGCGGCGTTGAGGCGTTAGACTGATTGGGTGAAAGGTCAAAAACCTGGTCAACCGCAACTTTGAAATCTGGCACCGCACCCGCTAGGCTGAAAGTCTGATCTCTTGAAAGATAGAAAGAAACCTTGACATTGGGAGCAGCGAGCGTTCCAGCATTCTTAACACTGTAGTTAATCGATATCGTAGTAGCGGGGTTATCAGTGTCACTAGCGCCTGCGGTCAAGAGAACTTGAGAAGGGCCGGTGAACGTGTTGCCAACGAGTTCTGTAACTTGTGGCTTGCCTTCAACATTTAACCGATAGTTGATATTGTCGAGATTGCTAGAGACTTTGATGTAATAGTCTCCAGGCTCCAGAATTTGTGTCGCATAGTCTGACACCAGAGTTGATGAGGCACCGTTAGCGCCTGCTTTATAAACTTGCAGACCGATCGAGTTGAGAGGCTGCCCCGTTAAATCACTCGCCGATAAAACCAGCGTAGACCTGAAAGCAAAATTGAATTTGAAGTAATCAGGCACATCAGAGCTGATTGAGTCGGCATAGACCCCAGCCGTGTTTAGGTTGCCAATATTAAAGGCAGCCAGCTCTGTCTTGCCCCCGATGCTTTGGGTCGTAGCCTTAAACCGTCGTTGCTCAATGCCATCAAATTGGTCATTGCTAGAGCGCTGAGGCAGAGACGTTGCCTCTAAAATGCTTGTGCCATTCATCAACCAAATGGCAACTTCACCCGATGCTGGATCGCGCCAAAAAATGTCAGTTTTGCCATCGTTGTTAAAATCGGCCAGGCGCTCGATCTTAAACCTAGTGGGGACGCTATAGGGCAACGTACGGCGGCTCCGTTAGCAGCAATTTGAGTCCCGTCCATCAACCAGACAGCAAGCTGCCCAGTCTGATTATTGCGCCAAAGAATGTCGTCTCCTTTGTTGCCGTCAAAGTCACCCACTTGAGCCGTCCATTCGATCGGAACGCTCTGAAGCGGTGCCGCTCCTCCAGAGGCGATCTGATTGCCGTTGATTAGCCAAATGGCAACTTCTCCGCTCTGGGTGTTACGCCATAAGATGTCAGTTTTTCCATCTTTGTTAAAGTCACCCACCTGAGGCTTCCAATTGCCCGGAACGTTTGAAAGCGGTGCTGCGCCTCCGGGGGCAATTCGGGTGCCATCCATCAACCAGATCGCCACTTCTCCAGTCTGACTGTTACGCCAAAGAATGTCTTTTTTCCCATCTTTACCATTAAAGTCGCCTAGAGTTGGGTCCCAACCACTAGGAACCCCAGGGGATAGTGGGGCCGCACTGCTAAACCCCAAACCTGTGCTGTTAGTGAGCCAAACTGCTGTTTCACCCGTTTGTTTATTACGCCAGAAGATATCAGCCCGATCGTCGTTATTAAAATCTGCCAGGGTTGCTTGCCAACTGGCAGGCACTTTATAGGAAGAAGTGGCGCTTTGCACAATGGCTCCGCCCTGCATAATCCAATAGGCGATCGTGCCGTCTTTTTGGTTTCGCCACAAAATGTCGTCTTCGCCGTCCCCATTCAAGTCACCAAACTGACTTTGCCAATCGGTCGAAAGGTTGATGGTGGTAGTGCCCAGCTTGATTGGGTCGCTAGATTGCACAACTTTGCCATCTGTCTGCACCACCGAAAAACCGCCATCTACTTTGTTGCGCCAAACCAAATTATTGAGCGTTGCAGTAGTGCTGACCGACAGGTTTAGCTTATAGCTAGCCTCACTCACGTTAGCGTCGTTAGGGTCTAAATCTGTTTGGATGTAATAGGTTCCAGGAGCCAGGGTGACCGAGAGAGCTTCTGAAAGCTGTTTGGAGTTGTTTGTCGTGCTTGGGGTAATCTCAGATTTTGCGCTGTTGAAAAGACGGAGACGAGCATTACCTGTGAGATCGGTCAGCGTAATGCTGGTGCTGCTGCTGCCGTTAAGGGTGAATTGATAAAAATCGGTTTGATCCCCTGCGTTGAGTGACCCTGACAGAGAAGGGGTTCCAATCAGGTTAGTGATTGGGGTCGCTGTAGCAAAGGAATTGTTGTCGGTAGGCGGCATGGCTGAGTTCTCTAATAAGCTAATGACAAGTTCGACCGAAAGAGATTCTTTAGCATTCCCAAATTCAGAGTAGAAATTAAGTCAGAGCAGCATTTGGGAGTTGACAGGGTGAGAGCAATTGAAAAAACCTGTAGGATTCGCTGGGCTTTGAGTCTAAATTTATACAGAATAAATCATAATTACGTCAGAGTTATTACTGAGTCCACGGTTTCCTAGCAAACTCATGCCAGTTATCTTCCCCATCGCCCAATGGACCGATCGTCCCTGACCAAAGCACTGGTTTGAGGTCGCGCTAAAACTCGATTCCCGGCTGTGCCTTGACACCCTGTTCTCTAAACGGATGTTTGACCAATGTCATTTCTGTGACTAGATCTGCTTGCTCGATTAAGGCTGGAAGCGCTCCTCGACCCGTCAATATGATGTGGGAGTCTTCTGTCTTTTCTGATAATCCAGCCATTACGGTGTCGATAGACAGATAACCCAGCTTCAGGGCAATGTTGATCTCGTCTAGCAGCACCAGCTTAAAGTCGGGGTTTTTGATAAATGTCAGCGCCGTCTCCCATGCCTGAGTCGCTTTGAGAATGTCGCGATCGCGATCTTGAGTCTCCCAGGTAAAGCCTTCTCCTAGGGCGTGAAACTCAAGCTGGTCGCCCCAGTGCTCAAATGCTGCTTTCTCAGCAGGCTCCCATGCGCCCTTGATGAACTGAACGATCGCAACTCTATAGCCGTGACCCAGCGATCGCAGCACCATTCCTAGAGCCGCCGTGGTTTTGCCTTTGCCATTTCCTGTGTGAACGATGATCAGCCCCTTTTCGGCAGTCATGTTTGCCAGACGCTGATCTTGCACCTCTTTGCGTCGTTGCATCTTTCTGCGATGCTGATCTGCTTCTGGTGACAGTGCGCCTGTGAGATCAGCAGGGGGCAAATCTGAGTTAACGGGAAGTTGAGAGTCAAGAGTCATGACATACCAAAAGAATATGGAGAATAAACGTCGCACGCTGACTGCTCTTAGCCTACCAACAGAGAGACCTCACTTTATAGGTGATTGACGGGTCTCAGTCATTTGGATGATCATCATCTTCAAAAATAGATGATAGGATTGGAGCGTCTGTGTCTAAAGGGTTGCGTAAAGAACATTGAAATCTTTCTCTTTGACTGGATACCCTTGGCGACCTTTGTGGTATCTCGAAATGAAGTTGAAGCGGAAGCGGCAATCTGACCCTGCACTGTCGTGGGTCGATCGCTGCGAAGCGCCCAGTATGAACTGACCGATCTGTAACTCAAGGTTCGCGTCTTTGGTTGACTCTAGCATCCAAAAGCATGGCTGCTCTCAACCCTGACCCGAACTGGATCGGTCAGGTTCTCTTTTAGGGGAATTATTTAAGTTAATGGCTAAAGCGCTCTGCTGCTCATAATCAAGTGGCACAGCATGAGCTTGGAATCGGTTTTGCGAATCTTTCAATTTCTGCGGATTTCGCTTGGCTACTGCTCAGAATCGCTCTAAGTGTGCAGTTTCATTTTTGAAAGCATTTTGGCGACTTCCTAAAAATTTCAGTCCGGTGTCGGGTTGTTCCTCACTGTTTAGCCCTCACTTTATGCCTCTCAACTCTCTTGGAGTAAAAGAATGTCCAAACTTCTCAGTCAAAAGATCACACCCTCCCCCATGCCCGCCGAGATCAGCGTTGTTGATCTGATTGACGGTTACTTTACAGCCTATAACTCTGCTCGGCTGCGGGAGATCTGTCACCTTCTCAGTCGTGAGGTGATGAAAGAGGGTGTCACCGTCGGACTCAGCCTGTCAGGTGCCATGACCCCAGCAGGGTTAGGAGTTTCTGTGCTCGCCCCCTTGATGCGAAACGGGTTCGTTGATTGGATCATCAGCACGGGCGCTAACCTTTACCACGATATGCACTATGGGCTAGGGCTAGATCTCTACGCCAGCAGCCCGTTTTTGGATGACGTGAAACTGCGGCAAGAGGGTCGCATTCGCATTTATGACATCATTTTTGACTATGATGTGCTGCTGGGAACGGATGCCTTCATTCGGCAAATTTTGAAAGCAGAGCCGTTTCAAAAGCGCATGGGTACGGCTGAGTTTCACTATCTCTTAGGTCGCTATGTGTCTGAAGTCGAGCGGCAACTGGGCGTAAAGCACCCTTCTCTTCTGTCAACTGCTTATGAGTGTGGCGTTCCTATCTACACGTCTTCGCCGGGAGATAGCTCGATCGGCATGAATGTGGCAGCGATGGCGCTAGAAGGCTCTAAGCTGGTCATTGACCCGATGCTAGATGTGAATGAAACTGCCGCGATCGTGTATTCTGCCCGCGAGTCTGAACTCCCCGGTGTAGAAGGCAAGAGCGCTGCGCTGATCATTGGCGGCGGCAGTCCTAAAAACTTTTTGCTGCAAACTCAACCACAACTGCACGAAGTTCTGGGGTTAGAAGAGCGAGGGCACGATTACTTCATTCAGGTCACGGATGCTCGTCCTGATACGGGCGGTTTGTCGGGAGCAACCCCCAACGAAGCCGTTAGCTGGGGCAAGGTTGATCCCGAAGAGTTGCCCAACACGGTCGTTTGCTACACCGACAGCACGATCGCGCTGCCCATTTTGACGGCTTATGTGATCAACCAGTGTGAGCCTCGCCCTCTAAAGCGGTTATACGATCGCCGTGATCAACTGCTGGCAAAGCTAAAAGCCGATTATGAAGCCGCTAAACAGCAGCCTTCTCATCTGGGATCGGAGCCGATATCAGTCGGGGCAGCCAAGCAGCCAGTGGCTACCTATCCCTGCGGGACTCCTATCCGCAACAGTCGCCATTAAGCATAAGCTGCAAATCTTTTCTGAAGGGTGAGACTAACTCACCCTTTTTTTGTGGCGCTATTGAGGCGGAATTGTGGAATTTGGGACTGGGGCAGACGGTTGAGGAGAAACGGGAGTGGGGTTGACGGGCGAAACCGGATTGAGAGAGGGTTGGGGACTAAGGGGATCGATCGTCGTCGGGGCAGGAGTCGTTAACCCTGGGGTGAGAGGAGCCTGACCAGGAAGCGCTGGATTCTGGTTAGGCAAGGGGCTGGCTTGAGGACTGGTCTCAAGGGCAACCCGATCGCCGCCCACCGCCCGTAAGACATCTAGCACCTGAATGACATCATTATAGAAAGAGGTTTGAGAGGCACTCAAGACAAGCAGCCCTTGGGGGTTTTGCTGGTGATAGGTTTGCAGAATTTGATAAAGCTGAACCCGATCGACGGGTTGATTCTTAATAGAAGTCAGCCCGGTAGAGTCAACATTGACCACCAACATTTCCTGAGTTTGAGGGGTGCCTGTGCTGGCTTTAGGCAAATCTAAATTAATGCCTTCTCGACGGGTTAACTGCAAAGCTGCCAATATGAAGAAGGTCAGAATGCAGAAGATCACATCGATCAAAGGAATAATTTGAATCTGGGCCTCATCTTGGGGAGAGTCGAGGTTAATCTTCATGAGCAGCGTAAAGGGTGAAGGGTGAAGCTAGTCAGAGCGCTTATCTGGGATGGCAACCGCCAAAATATTCTAGCGGTTGCTGTCTTGCCAGTTTTGTCTATAGAGCAGTTCTAGCTCGTTGCCTGCTCTGCGAAAGAGTTTGGCTTGATTGAAAACTAGGGCTTGAAAAATGCGGTAGAAGGCGACGCTAAAAACAGCGACGATTAGACCCGTTGCCGTGCTAATGAGCGCTTCACCAATGCCCGTTGTCACGCCTGAAGTCGAGGCAGTGCCGATATCGCCAATGCGAATCGATCGTAGTGATGTGATTAACCCAATCACCGTTCCCAGTAGGCCCAATAAAGGAGCCAGCGCAATCACGGCTTCTAAGATTTTGTCACCTCGGCGCATAGACACAATTTCTTCATCAGCCGATGACTCTAGCGCCAAACGAAACGACTCAGGGTCGGGCTTTGAAAGGCGTAGAGCGGCGTAGAGAAATCTGCTGATCGGCTGATCATAGGCTTGCCGAGCAATCTCGCCTGCCATCTCCCAATCTTTGCGAGAGGTGTCAAGAATCCGGGTGACGGTCTCTTTTTCTTTATTAAGAACGTTAAACCAAAACCACGATCGCTCAATAATTGCACTCAACGCCAAGATCGAGAGCAGCAATAACGGAATCATCGTTACGCCGCCTTTTTGAAATAGTTCTACGATGTTCATCGTTTGGGCTTCCTTCTATTCGTCCAAAGCAAATCATGGGTTATAGCCTCCCACAAATCTGAGTCTTTTCACAGGTTAGAGATCGATGGCTCTCTACAAAAGTATGGCTGACTTGGCTCATGGCAAAGAATGTTTTGAGAAAAAGAAAAACTCTACACAGTCGGCTGCCGTAGAGTTTTATCAGGGAGATTTTTAAACGCAGCTTGTTTAACTAGTGATGTTTGCCAGGTTTGTGTCCCTCTTCGTCGTTGCTGCCGCCGTGAGGGTGAGAGTTTCCTGGATCGCAGCCTTCTGAGCCGTTGCCGATTCCTTGATTGCAGTGGCGCTTTCTGCCTTTTTTCTCGTCTTGGTCGTCGTGATCATCTGACCCGATCGCCTGAGTCGCGCTGACCGTCTGATAGGTCGTCAAGAGCTGACTCACTTCATAGGTCGAGACGTTAGTGCTGCTGACATCAATAGTTTGCACGGTCTGCCCCGGAACGGTTATGAACACTGAACTTAGACCAGACCGGAACACGTCGATCGACCGATCCACCCGCAAAAACGTTCCACTTTCAAAAGAAGTCGGGTAGCTACACTTCGATCGGGGAGTTGGCAATTCTGACAGCGTGAACCCATTCAAATTCAGATTTTGAACGCTGCTGAAGAAGGTCACCTGTGCATTGCGATAAGTCTGGCTCGTGACTTGAGAAACCTGGGTGAAGTAGTCATAAACCTGAACGTTAGAATCGATTTCGCTATCCTGGTTTGCATCGACTCCATAAACAGTGCGAACGATGCGAGTGGCACTGGGACGATCGGGCAAAACGAGCGTCACCGCCGCATTTTCTGACAGCAGTTCAAACTCGCTGTAGCCGATAAATTGATTCTCTTGGTCGAACAGCCGCACGATCACCCGATCACCTGCACTCAGACCCTTAAGGAACCTAGCTTTTTTGTTGATCTTATAGCGAAAATCGCCCACAAATCGCTCGTCTGAGAAGCCTTGTGAGCTTCGATTGCGGACTGAAACTCGCGCAATCACTTTAGAAAGAGTGGCTTTTTTTTGAGCGACGGACAAACTAAAGCTGCCTTGATTGGCCGCGATCGTGGGTTGCATCGAGGAACTGCTGATTAGCTGAGTGCTGGTGGTTTGGGCGATCGCTTGATAAGACTGAGTTTGCTCAAAGAAAACGGAGCGATCGCGGGCACTGCCGCGAATGTCGTAGCGTAGTTGAGCCGTGACGCGCAGGTCTAGTTTATTCAGATCCACGCTGTCGCCGAGTTGCTGCCTCAAGTCATTAAAAGAGATCACTTCGGGTGCGAGGGTGGTCTGCCCCGAAGCGTTGGTGATCAGACGTGCCCCTGTGCTGGTGAATATCTGCACCCATTGGTCGTTTCGACGCGCAAACACTTGATAAACCGCATTGGCATAGCTGGTTTGGGGTTTGTCGAGAATGCCCAGTTGCACCACAAGGGCTGAATCTTGCCGAGTCTGCACCAGTCGCGCAACTTTGAGAACGGCCTTCCAGCCCTGTTGCTGGCTGACTAGCAAAGGAGCCGCCATTGTGGGCTGAGGTTCATAGCTGCTCAAGAGCAGGGTGGATGCTATGAGTGCGATCGCAGCTTTCTTCAAAATCGACGGACGAGGATGACGAGTCTTTAGAGTCTTATCGTGCGAATCGAGACTAAGTACAGAGTTCTTCATAGGGCTTGTCGGTGAATGTTGAGCGTAGTGGGTTCTCATCAGACGTGAGTAGACACAGAAAAGCCACCTTCTACCAATCTCAGAAACCTCTGTGGATTAGTAGAACGGGGTCGTCCTTTATTGGCAAGACCTGTCAAAAATGCGACAGGTTCCGTAGGGATGTGAAGATCACACCAAGAAATTGTCCACTGTGTGAAGCTTTAGCGATGAGATCAAGGGGCAAGCCGCGCTTTTTTAAGACGATTAGCTTCATACCAGTCAGCGATTTGCGGCACCCAGTTTTGAAACGGTTCCCAGATACATTCACACAGCTTTTGGGCTTCTAACTGAGCATCTGCTTTCCAGCGCAGATCGATTAGGTGCATCAGCGATCGCACGTTAGCTGACATCACCCAATGCTGCCGCACATCAAACGGAATCAACCCTCTGGCGTGTTCTTCTGAAAACCCTTGATCGATGCGGTCTTTATAGCGCTGACAGGCAGTGATGCACCATTCAACGTCTTGCTGACGCTGTTCTAGGGTGTATTCATATTTTTTGCCCTGGCGATCGCTATAAAACCCCAACGGACGCAGATAAAAGACTTCTTCGACCTCGCGTTTTTGCTCAATCACATCCACGAGCCTCTGACCTGTGTACCTAAAGGAGTTGTGAACCACAACGCCATTGGCGACAAAGTTATGCCACCGTCCAGCCACTTCTAGGTCATAAGTTTGCTGTAACCCCAGATATTTAACTTGAGCCACATTTAATGGATGGGCTTTGAGTTTTCTTCCTACTGGCTTTGGCTTTTTGGGGAGTGTCTGAATCGGGACAAACTTCTGAGCAAATTCTAATTCAATCCCCTGATGATGAATCTGTTGGTGACACTCCTGGCAAAGCGTTATGAGATTCTCGAAGTCATATCCCTTCTCAGGGTGCGCGTAGACTGGAAGCAAGTGATGGGCGTGAAGTTTTCCGCCCCGGTGCCCACAGCGCTGACAGGTATGATCAAACTTTTCGTGGACTTGAGGTGCAATGGTTCGAGTCCAAGCTCCGATCGCAACTCGCTCTAGCGTGACTCCTCCTTTCCAAAAGTTGCTCTCTGCCCCGCGTCGAGTGAAGCATTTTGAACGGTCTCGTCGCTGTTGGCGCTGTTCAGGTGTGAGGTTTAGACGATAGGCTTGCTTTAATCCTCGATTCCAAGGATTCACAGTTCCTGGTTTTGCCTTGTTTAGCTTCAGATGGTGAATATACACCCATTTTTTCACCGCTTCGATTGAACACTCTGCGTTTCGGGCCATTTCTCGTGCAGTAAGTCCCTGTTCCAGTTGCGCTTGCAGCCAAGATTTTTCTCGGTACAGTCCTTCGCCGACTATTACGCCATTTGCCATTAGGGAACAGTCGTGACGATGGGACAACACTTGACGATCGCTGTCTACAATCAAACCCAACGCCTCGCCCATTGTCTGCCAGCCCTGGCTTGTCAATAAACGATGCTTCTCAGTGCAGTCAAGCGATCGACCATCTTCTAGAGTGACTCGATAAACAGGTTGGATGCCTTGGTCAAAAACGTTCTGAATGTGGCCTAACTCAAAAATTCCAGTTTCTTCATTCAGCACTCTAAGATTCATCTTCTTGAGTCGGGTTTTGCAGTCTCTGCGATAGCTGCCAGGAGGTTCGCCGTTGCGTCCTTGGATCTTGCGATCGCGAATCGCCCGTTCGCCATTTGTCCACAAATCACAGAGCGTTGCCATTTTGACTTTTTGCAACCGACCCGAAGCATGGACGAAAGTCACGTCTGTGTCTCCGGCTAAACACTGGACATCAAATGAAATTCCCACCCGATGAGTCCGAATTTGCTGCATTGTGCTGTGGGGAAACCAGCCGCAGTTCATCACGATTTGCGGATGCTCTAAGGGCCCATAATGTCCTCGATTGCCTGCCAACAGTTGCTTGATGATCACTTCGCCACATTTGGCTTCGTCGGGAAAGCGATCGCGCTCATCCCACACAAACCCTTCTGCATAATCTTGGTGCATGGCTGCAAAGATAGTTTGCTGAGGGTTAGGCGTTTGAGAAATGACTTCGACTTTAAAACGATCCATAGGAACAAGCTAGCCTTGGGCGGTGAAGAACAAAGGATTTCAGGTAAATAAGATTAGCGCTGATCTCGCCCAATAGGGAACTTTTAATCCTTAAATTTTCGATTCTCTTGGGGTGGTTTTTTGCCCCGATCGCCCACAAGATGGATTAAGCTAGCTGAAACCCCTCGTTCTTCGGATAAGCTACACCGTGCCCAAACGTATTTCTTTTCTTTCTGCCCTGACTATTTTGAGCGTGTGGACTGCTGCTCATCCCGCTTTTGGACAAGCGTTGGTGCCCCACATGCTGCAACTTGACACCGCAAAGTTAGAGCAACAGGGCATTGGCTTAGTGCAGGAAGCAACGCAACTGGCTCAGTTTCAACAGTTTGAGTTAGCACTGTCGCGGGCGCGGTTGGCGACTCAATTAGCGCCAAAAATTCCTGAAGCTTGGGCAGTTTTAGGGAGTTTATATCTTCAAGCCAATCAGATTGATCCAGGCATTAATGCGCTCAAACAAGCACAGACTCTTGATCCCCGCAATGCGGCTATTTTGTTTGCTTTGGGGACGGCGCACTTTCAGAAAGCGAGCTATCAGCAGTCGATCGACTACATTCAAGCTGGGCTAAAGCTAAAGCCAAACGTGCCCGGAGCGCTGTTTGATCTCGGCAACGCCTACCTGATGCTCAAGCAAAATGGAGACGCGATCGCCAGCTATGAAAAAGCCTATGCTCAAGACAAAGACTATTGGCCCGCGATTAATAATGTGGCGCTAGTCAAATATGAGCAGGGAGATGTTGACGAAGCGATTCGGCTGTGGCGCACCTCAGTGACGATCGATCCTAAAGCGGCAGAACCTAAATTAGCGGTGGCCGTTGCCCTTTATAATAAGGGCGATCGTGAGCAGGGTTTAGTCTTAGGCGAAGCCGCTATTCGATTAGATAGTCGCTATAGTGACCTGAAGTTTCTCAAAGATAATCTGTGGGGTGAGAAGCTATTAGCGGCAACTCAAAAGTTTCTGTCTGTGCCGAGGATTCAAGCGACGATCGCGCAAGCCCAATCAACTCCTCAAGCCAAGCCGCAGCGCCCTGAGCAATAGGCAGGTTTAACTCAGTAAGTTTTATCGAATCAGTGGTTGAATTCGGGTGTCATCATGCGATCGAGAGGAGCGTCTCACAATCATCAGCTTCACCGCTCAAAGGGAACTCGATCGAAGGGAAATCGATTTCCCTGGATGCTGTTTATAGTGCCTTTAGTGGTGTGGTTTGGCTTTCGAGCCATTCGTATTTATTTTGAGCAGCCTCAAGCGATTCTTGTCTTGGGCGGCTCGACCGTGGCTTTAGAGCGCGAGAAGTTTACGGCTGAGTTTGCTCGTCAGCACCCCGGTTTGCCGATCTGGATCTCTTCGGGTAGCCCCAGAAACTATACAGAGCAGGTTTTTTCAGATGCGGGGGTTGATTTGCATCGGCTCAACTTAGACTATCAAGCGGTTGACACGGTGACCAATTTTACAACCCTGGTTGACGAGTTGAAACAGCAGGGTGTGCAGAGCGTTTATTTGGTGACTTCTGACTACCATATGCGGCGGGCGCAAATCATTGGCGAAATCGTGCTGGGCAGCCGAGGCATTCATCTCAAACCTATCTCGGTGCCCTCAGAGCAGTCTGAAGAACCTCTGTCAAAGGCGCTTAGAGATGGGGCTAGAGCAGTTCTCTGGGTGACGACGGGGCACACCGGGGCAAGCTGGAGTCGATTGCCTGAGGTTCCCTAGCCCCCAGAGAGCAGCGATTCTTGCAGGCATTATGATGCCCAATCTCACGTCAAAGCGGCGATCGGTTGCACCAGCACATAGGGTTGCACAATCAAGGCATTAAATCTCTGAGTTGGGTCGGCGTTCCAGTCAGATTTTTGTTGGTCAGATGGCTTATAAATAAGACCTTCCGCGATCCAGTGCTGGACTGAGGTCGATTGGTCATTGACGATCGCTAGCCCAACCTCAACTAAATTGAGTTCAGGAGCCACCACAACCACGGCATCACGCTTGACGTGAGGAATCAGCCAACTCCATTCGGCTTCGTCTAAAGAGGCGGTGAGTTCTGATTTTAAATCTGACATTTTAGGAATCGTGATGAGCGACAGAATTTTATTCTAGACGGTCAACTTTGCGCCTATCGACCCAAGTCATGGAGCGTGTTGATTTCTAGGGCACAGCATTGAGTGATCGCCTCAAGCTCTGCGCGATCGCTAGAAGTCGGGGGCAGAATGAGTTCTCCAATTCTCACCGTCACCGGAGCCGGACGGGGAATGGCGGAGCCTTTGCGGAAGATAGTATGGGTTCCCCAGAGGCTAACGGGGAGCAGGGGCGATTGAGTTTTGGCGGCAATCCAAGCTGCGCCCAGTTTCGGGTCGGCAATGCGTCCGTCAAGGGTGCGAGTGCCATCCAGAAATACGCCCGTTGCCCAACCGGACTCAATGGAAGCGATCGCCGCTTTCATCGCACTCCGATCTGCCGATCCCCGCTTTACGGGGTAGGCTCCATAAGCTTGAATCGCCTGTTTGAGAACGGGAACCTGAAACAGTTCTTCTTTGGCCATATAGGCAACCGGGCGGTTTACACAGCACGACAACAGCAGCGGATCAAAATCGCTGGCGTGGTTGCTGACGACGAGTAAGCGTCCCTTTTGGGGCACGTTTTCGGCTCCATAGATGCGTCCTCTAAAGTAGGTATGCAGCACGGGGCTGACGATCGACCACTTAAACAGACGATAGAGCAAGAGACTGATAAACGGCTCACGATCGGGGGTGGTCTCTAACAAAATAGCGCGGCTCATAAAGAAAGCTCGGCCAGGCTACCGATCGTGTTGAGCACCCAATCAGGGCAAGTGCGCTTGATGATTCCCGTTAAAACTTTGCCGGGGCCAACTTCGACCACGCGATCGACCCCTTCTTGAGCCAATTGCAGCGAGATCTCACGCCAGCGCACCGTCCCCGTCATCTGACGATTGAGGCGATCTTTAAGCACCACCGGATCAATGCTGGGAACGGGATCAACATTGGAAAGAACGGGAATCTGACCAGGCTCAAACGAAACCGCCTCCAAAACGGTTTGGAACTGGGCGGCGGCTTCTGCCATCAGCGGTGAGTGAAAAGCGCCACTGACATTCAGCCGCACGGCGCGCTTCGATTTAACCTGATTGAGAATCACTTCAACCGCCTCTGACGTACCAGAAATGACCACCTGACCTGCATTATTGTCGTTGGCTAAGACGACATCGGGAGTTTGCCCGATCGCCGTTTCAAGCTGGGCCCGATCAAAGCCCAAGAGCGCCGCCATCACCCCATCTGAGGCGCTGTCCATCAACTCGGCCCGACGCTTGATTAGCCGCAGCCCATCTTCAAAGCTGAACACCCCTGACGTGTAAAGGGCCGTGTATTCTCCCAGACTGTGACCTGCGACATAATTGGGGTGCTGCCCCCTTGCCTTGAGCAGATCAGACAGAATGCTCTCGACCACATACAAGCAAGGCTGCGTGTATAGCGTATGGGAAACTTTGTCGTCTGGATTTTGACACACCTCAATCACTGACCAGCCCAATAGCTGCTCGGCTTGCTCAAACTTCGCCCTTGCGTCGGGCAACTCCAGCAAATCCATGCCCATGCCGATCGCTTGCGAACCCTGCCCCGGAAACACCCACGCTATTGTCATAATCTTGTTATCCCCACTGAAAGACGGCTGCGCCCCACGTTAAGCCCGCTCCAAAACCAGAGGTGACGATCGTATCGCCCGGTTTAATCTTGCCTTGGCGAACGGCTTCATCTAAGGCGAGAGGAATCGACGCAGCGGACGTATTGCCGTATTTTGCCAGATTGCTGATCACTTTTTCGGGAGGAATTTTGAGGCGATCGGCCACTGAGTCGAGAATGCGCTGATTGGCCTGATGCAGCAAGAGCCAGTCAATATCTTCAACACTCAGATGCGCCCGAAAGAGCGCTTTCTCAATCACTTCAGGCACCTTCTTGACCGCAAAGCGATAGACTTCTTGACCGTTCATCGTGATCGGTTGAAACGTGCCCTGATTGATCGTCACGCCCGTCAGCAGCTCTTTTGGCTCTGACTGATAAGACAAATTGAGACAATCATTTTGAGTGCCATCGCTGCGAAGCTCAAACCCTAGGAGCCGATCGTGCTCACTTGCCTGCATGACCACGGCTCCGGCTCCGTCACCAAACAGCACACAGGTGCGGCGATCTGACCAATCGACCCAGCGCGACAGCACATCGGCCCCGATCAGCAGCACATTTTGATAGACCCCCATCCGCATAAACTGCGCTGCGGTCACCATGCCAAACACAAACCCCGAACAGGCGGCGGTCAGGTCAAAGGCAACCGCTTTAGAAGCGCCCAGTTGCGCTTGAATTTGATTGGCGCTGCCAAACAGATCATCGGCGGTCGAGGTGGCCAAAATGATTAGATCAAGATCTGTTGCAGCAATGCCAGCCATGGCGATCGCCCCCCTTGCCGCCTCAACGCCCAGCTTTGTGAGTGAGCACCCCGGCTCTGCTAATCGCCGCTCACGAATGCCTGTGCGAGAAGCGATCCACTCATCCGACGTTTCGACCACTTGACTCAACTCAGCATTGTTGAGGGAGACGGTCGGAGCCGATGAGCCACTGCCCGTGATTGCAATCCCTACCCCTGACTGTTTCAAGATTTTTTCTCCATCCTTACAGGATTTTGGATTAGCTCTCTGCCAAGCGGCTCGTCACGGCAATGCGATCGAGCACTTCATTATCGATCGCCTCTTTGGCCAACCGGGCCGCATTAAAAATAGTCGGCGCTTGAGAACTGCCGTGGCTGATGATGCAGATTCCGGCAACACCCAACAGCAGACCGCCCCCATGTTCGGCGTGATCCATCCTCTGCTTGATCCGCTTCAGATTTGGCCGCAGCACCGAAACGCCTAACTTGCCGTGCAGTCCACGGGGCAACTCTTGCCGCAAAATTTGCAGGGCGACTTCGCCAACGGCTTCGGCAAACTTGAGCAACACGTTGCCCGCAAAGCCGTCACAGACGATGACATCAAAGTGACCCGATAAAACATCTCGCCCCTCGGCGTTGCCAATAAAGGGAATGTTGGGGTTTTCCTGTAGCAGTTGGTGGGTTTGGATGGCTAGCTCGTTGCCCTTATTAGGTTCTTCGCCAATGTTTAACAAGCCAACTTTCGGTTCGGCGACTCCCAGCACATATTGAGCATAGATGCTGCCCATCAGAGCGAACTGCTCTAGAAACTTAGGGCGACAGTCTACATTGGCCCCCACGTCGAGAATCAAGACAGGTTTGCCTGCGATTAGGGTTGGGAGAACGGCCCCGATCGCCGGGCGGTCAATTCCGGGCAGTCTTCCCAGACGCAGCAAAGCCGCCGCCATCGCGGCCCCAGAGTGACCCGCCGACACCACGGCATCAGCCCGCTTTTTCTTAACCAAATCCATCGCCACGTTGATCGAGGCTTTGGGCTTGCGGCGCAGAGCGGTGAGGGGTTCTTCAGACATCTCGATCGTGCCCTCTGAAGCGACGATTTCTAGCGATGAGGATTGGGTGTGCTGCTTTAACGAGGCTTCGATTTGCTGAGGATCGCCCACCAGCAGCACGTCTACGCCCAGTTCTTCTTGTGCTCTGAGCGCGCCTGCCACGATTTCAGCAGGGGCATTGTCTCCCCCCATCGCATCAATTGCAATTCTTACCCGCGTCGATCCCATTGGCTAATGTTATAAAAACCTTCAAAATTCTATCAGATGGCATTCCCATAACGGGAAGTTATAAGAGACCTATTTCAGAATAGCTTTTCTTTACCCCGTCAGCTAACCGCTTGAGGAGCCTCTTGATAAGCGACTTCTTGAAACTGGATCACGTCTTGTTTGGGGTCAACGTGGCTGACTTTGAGGTTGAGGCGATCGCCCGGCTCGATCGAGCGATTAAACCGCATGGCGATTTCTAGACCTAGGTCTTCGAGCAGCACCAGCCCCAGGTTTTCGTGTTCTCGCAGCCAGCGCAGCATCAATGACGGCCAGACCTCAGATGAGTTGCGGCGCAGAAATTCTAGGCTCCAATAGCGATTGGTTTGGCGCTCGACTAGCGAGGCTTCTTGAACGGTGCTGGCGATCGTCAGCATCAAGTCTTTCACTTCGTCGGGTGAAAACGGCAGCGCGGCCCCCCGCAGATGAGCTTTGATCTGAAAATGGGTCAGCAAATCGCTGTAGCGTCGAATCGGGGAGGTGACCTGAGTGTAGGTGTCTAGCCCTAGACTGGCGTGACGGGCAGGCGTGATGCTCAACTCGCTGCGCGGCATACAGCGCCGAATGGCACAGGAGCGCACCGGGCCAGCCGGAAGTTGTAAAAGCTCACCTTCAGGGGGCAACTCAGGCTGGGGCTGGGCGCGAAACGGCACGGGCAACCCATGTTTTTGACCATAGCGGGCCGCAACTTCCCCAGCTAAGATCATCATCTCAGCCACGAGTTGCCGAGAGACAGAATCTTCTAAAACGTAGATCGTGACTTCGCCATCGCCATTGACTTTGATCGACGATTCGGGCATATGAATGCTGATTGCGCCCTGAGACTGCCGCCACTGCTCTCGGCGTTTTGCCCAGCGAGCGATCGTCTCTAACTCAGACTCTGCCTGCACACCCCATTGCAGCATCTCGTCTACATCGTCGTAGGTGAGACGGTAGGTGGCTTTGATCAGGCTGGTGTGAATGCTAAAATCTTGCACGCCGCCCGACTCGTCTAAAACAACCCCAAAGCTGAGAGCACAGCAGACCTCGCCCTGGTTTAAGCTCATTGGCCCCGTTGCCAACTCCGACGGAAACATGGGAATCATGCCCGTGGGCAGATAAAGCGTGGTGGTGCGACGGCGGGCTTCTAGGTCTAAATCATCGCCGGGGGTGAGCCAGCGAGTCGGGTCGGCAATGTGAATCCAGAGGCGCTGCTGACCGTCGGGCAAGATTTCTAGACTTAAGCCGTCATCAATTTCACGGGTGCTTTCATCATCGATCGTATAAACCTTTAGGTGAGTCAAATCTAAGCGATCGGCATTTGAGTCAGCGGGCGGAAACTCCAGGCGGTGGTGCAACACTTCCAGAACCTTGGTAGAAAAGTGAGTAGCGATCTGGCTGCGCCGCAGAAACAGATTTTCGTGAGGACTCCACAACCCCAGATCAACGAGAAGCTGAAAGGCGACTTGAGGCAGTTCTTGCCGTTTGAGAGCGCTTAGAGTTTCAAGGGCAGGGGTGCGATGGGTGGCTTCGTCTCCCAGGATTGCAAATCGCTCAATGGCTTCAAGGCGGGGGCGATCGCCAGACTGCCATTCAACGGGTTCGCCCTTAAGGGCTTGCTGAACGCGCTCTAAATAGCTCTGCCATTCTCGCTGTCGCTGCGCTTCTATCTCAATCTGATGCTTGAGTTCGGCAACTTGGTTTGCGGGTCGAGGTTCGTAGCGATCGCCCTTTTGTTTAAAGTAAAGCTTATCGTCGGAAAGCAAGCAGTAAGCTGCATAACACAATGGCGCAGTTTTGTCTGAAAACAGCAGCATCGCCATCTCGATCGGGTCGGTGCTCTCCCCCGTTTCACTGAGAATCTCCCAAGCAACTTCTAAACTTGACGGATCAAGATAGGGCTGAATCTCCTGCAAAAATTTGGGAATATCGGCAGGCTTATAGGTTTCGTCAGCAACTTCGTAGGTGACTTGGCGAGGATGAAGGGTGTGGGCTTGCCCGCGATCGTCGCTCACAATCCAGTGTTTTTTGCCTTCAGGACGTTCGGCAACGGCCAGACGGCGATCGCTATTGAGGCGAAATTCAACGAGGGTTCCCTTCTCCATTGAGGTCAGCGCAATTAAGGGTGTTAAGGACAGCAAACTAGAGCCGGGGAGGGGTGCTTGGCATCTAGCAAAACGCGCTCACACGCTGCACCTTAACACCCCGCAGACTAACCTTCTTGACTGATGAAGGGCAACAGCGCCATGATCCGAGCGCGCTTGATAGAAACGGTCAGATGCCGCTGTTGTTTGGCGGTTAGCCCGGTGATCCGACGGGGAAGAATTTTGCCCCGCTCGGTGATAAACTTGCGCAGCAAATCGACATCTTTATAATCGATCGGTTCTTCAGGTTTGAGAGGCGAGACGCGACGACGGTAATAGCTCATGGTGATTCCTTGGTGAGTGGTCAGTGGTCAGTAGTCAGGCTGAGAGACTACGGGCAAGAAGTTACCAGCTTATTGCTGACAGCCGATAGAACAAGTCAACGATTGGCTCGTTACTTGATTTCTTTGTGGTCGGTATGCTTGTTGCAGTGAGGACAGAACTTAGACAGTTCTAGCCGTGCGGTGGTGTTGCGACGGTTTTTGGTGGTGGTGTAACGTGAGACACCGGGCGATCGCTTGTCAGGGTTGGTGCGACACTCGGTGCACTCTAGCGTAATCACGATTCTAACGCCCTTGTTCTTAGCCATGGTCGGTTAATTCTGAAGACACTGGATTTGGACACAAACATCTATTATTTCATAGGAAGGCGAACTTGTGCAAAAAGCTAGTTGAGTCTCTCGTTAAAGCGATCTAAAAAAGCGGGTGAAAAACCGATGATGCCACCAAAGCTAGCAGAAGAACTCATTCTCAACTTAGTCCAACCGTTGGATGCAGAACGGGACGCAGAAGACGTAGATTTGCGCGCTGCCCGCGATCGCATCCTCGCCGTCTCAGTCACCAGTCAGCTAGACTTTCCCCACTGGGACAATTCGGCCATGGATGGCTATGCCGTCCGGTTTGAGGATGTCAAAGCTGCTAGCCCTGATCAGCCGATCGCGCTAGACATTGTAGAAGAAATTCCGGCGGGATATCAGCCCCAGCGATCGGTGCAGTCTCAGCAAGCCGCCCGAATTCTCACCGGGTCGGTGATGCCAGAGGGGGCAGACACGATCGTCATTCAAGAAGAGACCAAACGAGAAGCCGGACGGGTTTGGATTCTCCGTCCTCCAGCTTCAGCCCAAGCCTTTGTGAGACATCGCGGAGCCTTTTATCAAGCAGGGTCGCCGTTGCTGTCCGCCGGAGAGGTACTCAAAGCGCCCGAAATTGCCGTGCTGGCTGCTGCTCAGTGCAGTATGGTGCGAGTTTATCGTCGTCCTCGTGTAGCAATTTTGTCTACGGGCAGCGAATTAGTTACCCTCAACCAACCCCTGCAACCCGGACAAATTGTGGACTCTAACCAATATGCCCTGGCTGCCCTAGTCGAGCAAATGGGCGGCGAGGCAATTCCGTTAGGCATTGTGGGCGATCAGCCGGAAGCGTTGAAGCGGGCCATTGCCGAAGCGGCAGCGATCGCCGATGTTGTGCTTTCAACGGGGGGAGTTTCGGTGGGCGACTATGATTATGTCGATCGCATCTTGGCAGAACTCGGCGCACAGATTCACATCCGCTCAGTCGCCATCAGACCCGGAAAGCCTTTAACAGTAGCCACTTTTCCTAAAACGCTCTACTTTGGACTGCCAGGCAATCCTGTTTCGGCCCTCGTGACGTTTTGGCGATTTGTGCAACCTGCGCTCAAAAAACTTTCTGGCTTGCCCCACGGGTGGGAGCCGAGCTTCATCCCCGCGATCGCCCAGCAAGACCTGCGATCGGACGGCAAGCGAGAAGCTTATCTTTGGGGACGATCGCAGTGGGTCAACGGCTCCTGTGAGTTTACGATCGCCCCAGGCAGCAATAGCTCTGGCAATTTAATTAACCTGGCTGGGACGAATAGTTTGGGCGTGATCCCGATCGGGCAGAGCCAAATCAAAGCCGGAGACCCTTTGCAAGTGCTTTTGACCTAAAGCCGATAAGACTGGAATTCACGCTCTTTATCTCGGCGGTCTGCGTCTCTGCAAAAATTCAGGAATGTCTAAACCGGGCGGCTTGCTTTTAGGATCAGGAGTCACCGTCGGAGTCGAAGGCGCAGGAGCCGTCACCCGTTTTGGCAGCGCAGTCGGTTTTCCAAGAGCCTGCTGGGGTTGAGCTTCAGGAGAAAACCCGGTCGCAATGACTGTAATCCGCACTTCGCCTTGCAGTCGTTCGTCAATCACCGCTCCAAAAATGATATTGGCGTTCGGGTCAACGACTTCATAGATGATTTCTGCCGCCGCATTGACTTCATGGAGCGTCAGATCGGTGCCCCCCGTGATGTTGAAAACCACGCCTCTAGCTCCGTTGATCGAGGCTTCTAAGAGCGGCGAAGAGATGGCCGCGATCGCCGCCTCCCTCGCTCTCGACTTGCCCGACCCAATGCCAATGCCCATCAGCGCCGAGCCAGCATCCGCCATAATCGCTCTCACGTCAGCAAAGTCTACGTTGACCAACCCTGGAATCGTGATGATGTCAGAGATGCCCTGCACTCCCTGACGCAAGATATCGTCTGCCGTCTGAAACGCCTCCTGGACGGGCGTTTGCTCAGAAATCACCGTCAGCAGTTTGTCATTGGGAATGATAATCAGCGTATCGACTCGGCTCTGAAGCGCAGCAATGCCTTCTTCAGCCTGCGTCGTGCGTCGCCGACCTTCAAACGTGAAGGGCGAGTCACCACCCCCACCGTTAGGGCCCCTAATTCTTTGGCAACCTCGGCCACGATCGGGGCCGCGCCCGTGCCCGTGCCGCCGCCCATGCCTGCGGTGATAAAGACTAGATCTGAATGTTCAAGTGCTGTCGCAATTTCATCACGAGATTCTTCGGCGGCTTTTTGCCCGATCGCCGGGTTGCCCCCAGCCCCCAGCCCTCGCGTCAATTTTTGACCCACCTGCAACCGTTTGGGAGCCTGCGCCTGCGCCAACGCCTGAGCATCGGTGTTGACCGTCCAAAACTCAACTCCAGACACATCGCTGGCAATCATGCGGTTGACCGCATTGCCGCCACCCCCGCCCACACCGATGACTTTAATCTTTGCTACGCTACCTGGCACAATATCACCACTCCTTGAATCTTCTCCAGGCAAACCCTTAAGGCTGGAGTTTTGACTTAAATATAGACTGGAGTTGCCGCCAAACGGGTTAGAATTTTCTGCCGTGGATGAGAAGCTAGATTGTCCTTCAGCGTGAGAACTCTCGTGGCCGCGCTCTAGTCGGCTGTCGAGAGCAATTGAGGTGTCTGACTCATTGTTAAGCGTCATTGGAATTTCAGCGATGGTTATGAACAAGAGATCAGCGCTAGACAAAGCTAGGCGATCAGAGAAAAAAGGCAGAAGAATGAACGATGCTGCCACACCGATTGCAGCGAAAAAGTATTTAGGTTAACGATATCAGGTTAAGTTTTCTAGCAGCGGATTTGCAAGCTTTCTCATGCACTGGTTTAAGGAGTACCTAATTTTACAGGAGTTTTTGAAGGATTCATTTGAATAAATGGGGAATCTGGGTTTCTTAAATCGATATAAGAGAGTTGGTCAGGGCGAACATGATTGGGCAATCGGCGCATCTGGTCAAGTGCTTTTAGTTGATTGGCAAAGTTAGCGCCATACAGACCAAAGTGAACTAAACCAATCTCAGTTTTAAGAATTAAATTACTAGGGTCTTCCCAATTAATTTCAGAAACTCTGACCGGGTTGCGACTTAAGGTTTGATAAAGACTAGTCCAATTTGGGCGATATTGCGATAACTTTCCAGTAACTTTTAGCGTCGGCAGCTTAAAGCTTTGATTCAGCGAGGTATAGGTTTCTAGCGAAGTCCAACTACCGTTTTCGTCGAGAAGTCCCGCCTGGGTCGGGTTAATTGATCCGTCAGACGGTTTGGCAGCCGTAGGCTGAGAGCTAGAGGGCGCGATTTTGGAGATGCTAGGTTGAGCGATCGCGACCGGGTTGCGCTCATGCACTCTCACCGTTAAGCCTGGAGGAAACAGTTGACGGTCAACGGTTGCTTCAGAGATGGGAGCCTTTGATTTCAGCGCATCGGCAATGGCTTGAGGCTGAATTTTGAGCAGGGATTGAGGGTAAGCGATCGGCAGCAGCGTGCGAATGGTCTGGGCAGAAATAAATTGATTGCCCTTGATTGTAACCTGCTCTGGATTGCGAATCACCCAAGCGGGCAAGGTGGCAACCCAAACCGCCCCACCCGCTAAACCTGTGACCGCCAGACTGCGCCAACTGGCTTGCAGAAACCTGACGCGGCGCTGACGGCGCAGTTTTTGCCGTCTCTGGGTCAACTCAGTTTGGGAAACGGGAGCGATGCTAGTCATCGTGAGTTCTTGTTAAACAGAGCTAGAAACTGGGCAAAAACCAGGCAGGTTAGAGGGTTAAGGCGATGCACCTTGACGACAAAAGCTAATGAATTTGGATAGAAGCTGATCTCTCCGGGGTGATTTGGCAAGATTTTAGAGCAGCCGCGATCGCGATCCCTCGCCTGCTGCACAGCCCCTCAGTTGGCAACAGTTGCCAACAGATGAGAAATTGACACCTGCTTAAATCCGTCTTCCTATTTAATCACTCATTTCTGGTTGTGCGGCTCTAGTGGCTGAGAAAATTCAGCCCTTTGTGGCTTGAAACAAGTGGGGATCAGCTATCAGTCTCTTGGATGAGGGTGACAACCCGTTCACTAAATTCAGGATCAGCGTTGGCAAGACTTAAAAGCTGCAAATATTCTTGACGATTTAAGCCTGCGGTCTCAATCAGCACGATCGCTTCCAGTTCAATATCGCGCTGAATGCGGAGTGACTCAGATTCCGTTTCGGCAGCCTGTAGCTCTCCTTCTCGACGCTCAATCAAGGTCACAACCTGCAAATAGACATTGACAAACTGCGTTACTTTCTCAGAAGGAATGTTGTTGGGGTCGGGTCTAGCTAGACTGCTAGAGGACGTGACCGCAGACAGGTCAGCGTCAGGAGCCGAGGCAGCCCAACTCGCGATCGGGGCAACCAGCCACAGCGAGACGCAGACCCAAATTATGAGTAGATAACGACCCAGCGATCGCGCAGATTTCTGGAACAGAGTCTCAGATTTCTTCACCCGACTAAGCCCGATCGCAGTGCTCTGACGGCGGCCTGAGTGCGATCATCGGCACATAGCTTGTTGAGGATATTGCGAACATGGGTTTTAACGGTGCCTACTGTGATGTAGAGTTTTTCGGCGATCGCGGCGTTGCTGCACCCATCCACAATCAGTTGCAAGACTTCTAGCTCCCGCTCAGTTAAGGGGTAGGCTTCAATAATTTGGTTATATTCCGGCTCGGCAGCACTGATGGAGACGGTCTTAAAATCAACAGCCGTGCTGTCTTCGGGCTGAGTGTCTCGCGCTTGCCGCAACACCACACGGGCGATTGCCGGATCGATCCAAGAGTTGCCTTCTTGAGTGACGCGCAGCGCCTCAACTAACTGGTCTAAACTCACATCTTTCATGCAGTAGGAGTCTGCCCCAGCTGCAAAGGCGGCTAGCACAACATCTTCGTTGTCTTGCAGGGTCAAGATGAGGACTTTAGTAACTGATTCATCGGCCATTTCTGCTTGGGCTTGACGAAAGCGACGGGTTAGCTCGATGCCATCAATGTCAGGCAGCCCAATATCTACGATCGCGACATCCGGCTTTGCAGAAGTCATCAGCTTTAGACCGTCGGTGCCGTTTGCGGCTTCGCCGACGACTTTAAACCCAGGTCGCTGCTGAAGGGCAGTTCTCATCCCAACTCTGGTTAAGTCATGATCTTCAATAAGAGTAATCCGAATATCGGTATCCATTCAAGTAAGCTCCCACAGTTTTTAGAACATAACTAAGCGCGACAGATCGTGAGTGAACCAGGGTTAATTTGTCGGCTTTTTTGGCAATAGCACCCCGTCTGAGCCTGTCAATCGATCGAGTTGTGATGGGTCTGTTTTTTGACAAATCAAACTGAATAGACTGGCTTAAATCTACTGATAGTTGTCTCTCATCATAGGCTTAGTTGATTGATACAAATGTCTGGCTTGTGGCATATAACTTTAGACAGAAAATTGAAAAATAAAGTCTAACTGATTTGACGATCGCATCAGGTCAACGCAGACAAATCAATTGAACAAATCAAAAAAATCCTACTTTTGACAGATGAATGAATAAGCGACCAATACTATCGAGAAGCGGGTCAACCTCTCAAGGGGTAACCCTCAAGAACTGCCTAAGCGTTTGACGATCGTGCCGCTTAACATCTGGTGAGCGTCTTGCAGCATCTCTGGAATTTTGTCAGCGTGAGGACTGTTAGCTAGGCATTTTTGCAGCGATTTGAGATCAATCGTGTCAACCCTCGCCCCCGGAAACCAATGACTCGCCTGCCCCAGCAGGTTATAGCGCATCTGGGCATAGTCCACCATGTCGTAAGCGATCGCCAGATTTCGGAGCCACAAAATCACCGGAATGTTTAATCGACCGGGCGTTTGATCTACTGATGGCAATCCCGTTCTCCAAGTGTTGACCCAATCGGAGCCTAATCGCTCGATCGCGGCCGCTTCTAATCGGTTCACAATCGGCAAAAGCACCTCGTCGGCACGATCCAAATAGTCTAGCGTCTTGAGATGTTCGTCAAAATCTTCAGGACGGGCCGCCCCAATGCTGAGGGTGTGCACCTGCGGATGACTGAGACAAAACAGGTTATTAAACACGATCGGGCTAAGAGGCGCGCAGAGATCCACAAGCCTGGGTGACGGCTGATAAAGCAACCCGCCCTTATTAGAAGGACTAATGATAAAAACGCCCATATCTAGCCGATTGGCTGCCTCGATCGCCGCCCAATTGACCTGATTGATGTAGTACCAGTGCAGATTGACATAATCAAACTGATTAGTAGCAATGGTCTTCAAAATCACATCAGTCGCGCCGTGGGTCGAGAACCCGATCGAGCCAACTTTTCCCTGAGCTTGCAGCTTTTGAGCCACGTCTAGACAGCCACCCGATCGCAGGCATTCTTCAAGATGGCTGTCTAGGTTGATGCCGTGGATGGACAGCAGATCTACTCGGTCAAGCTTTAAAAATCGCAGCGACTGCTCAAAGGTTTTCAAAAATGCCTTTGAGTCTGCCATCGGCTCAACTTTGGTTTGCACAATCAGCTTTTCGCGGGGCAGGTTTGGCAAAATTTGTCCAAGCTGCAACTCTGACGTGCCATAGGCGCGAGCCGTCTCAATGTGATTGATCCCCACCTCTAGAGAACGGCGAATTGTCGCCTCTAGATTTTGCTGGCTGTCGGCTGGGATCTCTTTTGCAGAGACATCTTGCCACTTGTACTGATAGCGCATTCCCCCACAGGTGAACACTGGCATTTGTAGCTCAGTGCGTCCAAAACGTCTGTATTTCATGAAGTGTAGGTAAAGACAACAACGCGCTTGAGGCTCGATCGGGGCGGATTCCGTACTTCCACGCCTGACCTTATCTAGTTTAGACAGAGATATTAAGAATATTTATCTTTGGGTCAACATCTGGCCCACTCCAACTCACAAAAGGTTGTCACACCATGCAAAGCTTTGATCCCTTTGAGCAATTTGTCCAAAGTTATGAAACAGACATTATCAAACGTGAGGCTTGTCTTGAGATTCAGCACAGGTTAGACCATTTTTGCACCAAGCTAGAAGACCTGCAACGAGACCTGCAACGATTGAACACACCCGCAGAAGACGATCGCTATCAGCAGCTAGAGGTGAGAATTCGCCACTATCGCTATCAGCTTAAATATGAGTTGCCCAAACTGGGAGAAAAATTATTAGCCAATCGTCAGAGTTCGCCCCAAGAAGCGGTTGACTGGGTTGGCTCGATCATCGAAGAGCGGCGGCAGCAGCAAGAGCGCGAAGAGTCTGACACCCAATCTCGACGGCGTGAGCGAGAAGATCTTCAGCGCCGTCGACACGAAAAAAAGCGGCAACTGCTGGCTACGATCGCGGCTCAAGAAAATTATTACGAAGCGGCGGATCTGGCGATCGAGGTTCACTATGCCAAAGAAGATCTCAAGGCTTTAGAATCGCTCGAAGAAGTGGTCAACGCTTTGCTCAACAAAATCAACGACTGCAATCGTGAAGGCAAAGCGATCGTCATAGCGGGCACTCCTGAATGGAAGCTGTCTCGGATGTATGAAAAGGCAACTAAACTGCGTCAGCAGCAAAACCCTCCTCACTTAACATTAGTCTCTGGGGGAGGCTCAAATCGCCCACGGGCAACCGTCTCTGATGAGGGTGACGAGAGAGATGAAACCCCTGATCCCTATGCAGACTTAGCGGGAAAAGTGGTGATCTTTGGCGGTCAAAATAACGTCAAGGTGCAGGTAGAAGAGTGTTTACGGCAGTCAAAAGTCAATCTGGTTTGGTGCACCGCCGAGGATGGAGATCAGTGGGCAAAACAGACTGAGAGCCATATAGCCCAGGCTGATCTGGTGGTGATTATTACCGGACGGGGCACTCCTCACAAGCAAACCATCAGTGCAAAACGCGTCGCCAAAAACAGTCGCAAGCTCTTGACTCAGTGCGATCGGGCTTCCGGCAAAGACAGCCTCCTAGAACACATCAAAACCGGGCTATTGGGCTTGCAGCTACAGAGAAATCTGGGCTAATCTCCTAGGCGAAAAATTCGCTCGATCGCTGAAACAGGACGGGCGAATTTTTTTGCGAGAAATCCCTTCTAGAGTCTACTTACGTTTGAAGAGCGAAGAGACGCGATCGCCAATCATTGAGAGCGCATTCTGAACCCCAATTCCAGCATTTGAGCCTGCTGACGGACGTTCAGCCAACTCAATTTCGTCCTCTTTAACGCCTTTGAGACGATAGCCATACTCCAACTGAGCCTGATTTTTTTTCAGCACTGGAAATAAACGAAACGCGCCCTTTTGTAATTCTTCTAAGTTGTCAAAAATGGCGTGATTGATCTGGTTGGAACGCTTCACCGCGATCGCCCCGACTGGAAACCAGCTTTTCTTGCCCTGCACTCGAATATAAATCTCATATTCAGGCGTGCCATCATCTTTAAACTGATCGTAAAGCTGCGATGCCTCAGCCCGCTTTTCAGCGCCTTTGCTTGGCGGCTTTTTTGGCTGCGGTTTCGCCTTCCCAAATCCAGCAGGAGTTGCCATTTCTGAAAATTACCTTAAAACTTTATTAACAAAAGTTTACGCCATGTTTAGAAAGAATGGGAGGGGATGATCCCCGAAATTGCAAAATTCGGTTGCCTTGATCTCCGATAATAGAGATCAGCTCGATGCAGTGCGAACCGGAGACCAACGCCAGTGGAAGCAGACAACACAGTCGCGATCGAACATCAAAATGTCCCTCAAGCGCACCAAGGCTTACACAGCTTTTTATATAGCTCTGACGACGAGCACACCGAGACCGCAGCCAGCGCGCCTAATCTAGACAGTCAGGGCGAGGCGGTCATGTCAGTGGCAGAGTGGTCTGCCCAGGCAGTGAATGCAAAAATCGCGGGCGTGTATGCCGTGTTGAACTGCGATCGTCAGCTTCAATATGTTGGCTATTCGCGCAATGTGCCGCTTTCTCTCAGTGGTCATGTGACTCAGTTGGGCGAAGACACCTGTGCATTTTTGCGGCTCAAAACCTTTAAGTTTCCCAAGCGCGAAGAGATGGAGCAACTGCGAGACGCGTGGATTGCTGAGAATGAAAGTGTTCCGATCGGTAACAGGGAGGAGAGCGATCGCTGGGCGGGCACCGTCGCAGAGGCGGCAAAACTCGCCATGTCTATCGCCGAACGAGACGCTTATGAAGAGAAAAAACTCAAACTCCGTAAGGCAATGGCCGATCAGTCCCTCAGCCAAGAGTCAGCCCAGCTTTCAACCTCAGAAGTCGAGCGCCGTCAAACTCTAGAGTCCGCCGTTGAAAACGATGATTGGAGCGCCGTGATCCAACAATCCCAAAACGGTGAAGGGATGTAGCTCCTGACTCGACACTCCTGTATAAGATTTCAGGCTTTCAACCCGCCAAATGTTCCGCATCATTCTTAAGATCCCATGTCTGTAGTTGAGACTCCGATTACCACATTTCCGCTAGCTGCGGTCGTGGGTCAAGAAGCCATCAAAATGGCGCTCCTTTTGGCTGCTGTCGATCCCACTCTGGGGGGCGTAGTGATTGCTGGACGCAGAGGCACTGCAAAATCGGTGATGGCACGGGCGATTCATGCGCTGTTGCCCCCGATCGAGGTGGTCAAAGATTCCCTTAGCAACTGCGACCCCACCCGGCCCGAAGAGTGGGACGATCTGACCTTAGAGAGAGTCACCGATCTGGCGCATATCCCAACAGAGGTGATTCGTGCGCCGTTTGTGCAGATTCCGTTGGGGATCACCGAAGATCGGCTGCTCGGCTCCGTTGATGTCAGTCAATCGATTCGGCAAGGCGAAACTGTTTTTCAGCCAGGGCTGCTGGCCGAAGCGCATCGCGGCGTTCTCTATATTGACGAAATCAATCTGTTAGACGATCAGATCTCTAACTTTTTGCTGACGGCGTTAACCGATGGACGCAACCAGATCGAGCGAGAAGGCATCAGTTTTCAGCATCCGTGTAAACCCTTACTGATCGCGACTTACAATCCTGAAGAAGGGTCACTGAGAGAACACTTGCTGGATCGGATCGCGATCGCTCTCTCAGCCGATGCGGTTTTAGACTTGGACGATCGGGTGCAGGCCGTTGAGCAAGCCACTCGCTACTCCAACTCTCCGCAAGCTTTTCTTCAGGATTATGCGGAAGATCTCGACTCGCTGAGAACCCAGATTATTCTGGCGCGAGAGTGGCTCAAAGATGTCCGTGTCAGCACTGAGCAGATCAATTACTTAGTTAACGAAGCGATTCGGGGTGGCGTGCAGGGGCATCGAGCCGAGTTGTTTGCCCTCAGAGTTGCCAAAGCCCACGCTGCACTGGACGGACGCACCGATGTGATTGCCGAAGATTTGCACCAAGCCGTCAAACTGGTGATTGTGCCCCGATCGACGATCGTCCAAACCCCACCCGACGAAAATCCGCCACCGCCGCCACCACCCCCGCAAAATCAAGACGAACCTCAAGACGAGTCTGAACAAGATCAAGACGAGCAAGACGAAAAAGAAGAACCCGAAGACCAGCAGGAGCAGGAGCCACCCAGCATTCCCGATGAGTTTGTCTTTGATGCAGAAGGCGTGATTCTTGACCCAGACGTGCTTTATTTTGCTCAAATGGCCACCCGGCAAGGCAAATCGGGAAGTCGATCGATCATTTTTTCTGACGATCGGGGGCGCTATATCAAACCCATGTTGCCCAAAGGCAAAGTGCGCCGCATAGCCGTAGATGCAACGCTACGATCGGCGGCTCCCTACCAAAAATCTCGTCGTCAGCGCGCCGAAGACACCCGACCCGAAACCAGTGCTGCTTCTCGCAAGCGCGTCTTTGTTGAAGAAAGCGACATTCGTCAAAAAAGACTCGCCCGCAAAGCCGGGGCGCTGATTATCTTCGTCGTCGATGCCTCTGGCTCCATGGCCCTTAACCGCATGAACTCTGCCAAGGGAGCCGTGTTGACCCTCTTGACCGAGGCTTATCAAAATCGCGACCAAGTTTCTCTAATTCCGTTTAGGGGCGAACAGGCTGAAGTTTTGTTGCCCCCGACGCGATCGATCGAAGCGGCCAAACGCCGCCTCGATCGCATGGCTTGTGGTGGAGGCTCCCCGTTAGCCCACGGCTTAACGCAAGCGGTGCGAGTAGGGATTAATGCTAAACAGTCAGGCGATGTTGGGCAGGTTGTGATTGTGGCGATTACGGATGGTCGAGGCAATGTGCCGCTGGCCCGATCGCTGGGTGAAACCATCCCCGATGGTGAAAAGCCCGACATCAAAGCCGAACTGCTGGATATTGCAGGCAAGATCCGGGCGATGGGCACTCAACTGCTGGTCATCGACACCGAAAATAAGTTTGTTTCAACAGGCTTCGCTAAAGAACTCGCAAAACAGGCAGGCGGTAAGTATTATCACTTACCCAAAGCCAACGACCAGACCATCGCTGCCATGACGCGAAACGCGATCGCGGATATGAAAGCCCGCTAGCCCATCACACCGCAAATTCACGTCAACCATAGAAAATGCCGGACTGAATCACGTCAGCCCGGCATATCTAGAGATGATGAACACCTAAGTTAGAGCCAGTTAACCCCTAGGGGTCGGATTGCAAAACTTGAGGTTGCAGCAAGCTAACCATCTGCTGAATGCCTCGATGAATGCGACGAGTCACGGTCATCGGGCTAACCCCAATTTGTTCGGCTACCTCTTTTCGAGACAAGTCGTGCAAAAAAACGTATTCGATCGCCTGCCGAGTTTTGTCTTCTAGCTGATTCAGCGCTTTTTGCAACTGCTGACGGTCTTCTTCTAAATGCTGAAGCTGCTGATAATGGGCATCGGGCAAGGTGTCACCCAACGTCATCGGAGAGTCAAGCTGCTGACAAATCGTGGCATCCAAGCTCAAAGGCAAACGGTTTCTAGCCGCCAGTTTGCTCTCACGCCATTCGTGAACCCCTACTCCCAACTCATTGGCAATTTCTTCATCCGTCGGCTGCCGACCATAGGCCTCGGTCAATCCTTCGCGAACTCGCTGCCCTTCTTTGTTGAGTTGTTGCCAGCGCCGGGGAATCTTAACCGTACCTGCACGATCGCGCAAAAAGTGAAGCATCTCACCCCGAATGTAGGGCACTGCAAAGGAGCTAAACGCACAGCCTTGATGAGGGTTAAACCGCTCAATAGCGCGAATTAAACCCAAATAGCCAATCTGCTCCAGATCTTCATAGGGTTCGGCGCACTGATGACTGACTCGATGAGCAATCTTGCGAACAAGACCTGCATTTAACTGCACTAACTGATTCCGAGTGCGAACTGAGGGCTTGTTATGGTAGGACACTAACAGTTCCATGCCACGAGAACGAAGGGAAGTTTGAGTTGCCATCATCTTTTTTAAGGGGTCATCATCCACATCAGCGTTGAATTTATTCTCTATTTATGAAAAGTAATCAACCATCGTCGATCTACGGTACTGATCTAGATCGGGGCTTTAGAGGGTCGGCAGAAACACGCAAGCTGAGAAGCGACTGTACTGACACGGTTTGACGCTGTTGTAGACTGGCTTGGGTTGATCAAGGTTTTACCCTGCGTCTCCCTATTGAGCGATTTCAAACAGGGTCTAATGTTGCCCTCAAGAGAGAGGGAACGTCTGAGTTAGAGGCGTAACTTGGGGTTAAGCAAACGGCAACTTTTAGCCACTTTTAACCAAAGGAATCACCAAGATGGCATCTCAAAAAGAGACAAAAGGCAAGCACGATGACTCGACCCTAGACGAAGAGAAGCAACCGACCAAGGCTCAGTCAGGAGAAGCAAAACAGGTCGATGCTGACCAAGACGAGGCATCACCTGATGCGGAGTCTCTCGTGGAAATTTTACACGGCGACTTAACCGAGATCGAGCCAGATGAGGCGATCGCGGCAGTCGATGGGTGGGTGAACTTTCTCAAGGGTCACAAAGAAGAAAACCTTAAAGAACTCTCTGCCAGTCTTAAAGAACTGAAGAAGCTCCTAAAGGGAAAAAAGTCTGAAGCCAGTGAAATTGCTGACGTTTTAGAGCAGTTGGGTGAGCAGACCACCGCGATCGGGGACGAAGCGGGCAGAGGCGTTAAAGGGCCTTTGCACAAAGTTGGCAAGGCGCTCGCTCAAGCCGCCAAGAAAATCGAGAACGCAGATGTCGGCGCTGAAACCAAGTAGCCCCAAACTTTCTGAAGCTCACAGAGTGTCCTGTCCATTTAGACAATAGGGCAACTCACCCTCTAGACCCCTTGCAGAACCCAGGTTGGCTTTTGTAGGGGGTCTAGCTATGGTTTGCCTCATTTAACCTTTGTTCTCATCTCGCTAGTCAGGAAAAGCGGTGCCGCTCATAGGGTCACGGATATACAGACCCAGAGTGAGCGATCGTAAGACTTCATCCCACACGGGGGTCAACTGTTCAGCTTGGTCTGCCCAATAATCAAAGGTGATTAGGCATTGGACGTTTGACCCTAAGCCAATGCAAGTGCGCGAAAAGGCTTCTCGACGGTCTTGAACGTCAATGAATTTAATTTCTGCCCAGACGATGCGGGCTGTTTGGCGTTTGAGGGTGATCACGTCGCCTCGCTCAATCACCTCGCGTTTGTCATCTTGCAAAATTTTTTGCAGCGTGTGCTTGAGAGGAAACAGACTCCAATCTCCTTCAGGCAGGCGATTAAACGACATTTCGAGACGGCAGTCATCGTCAGGAGGCTGGCGATCGAGAAACTTAAACGATTTAGTGTCTGGCTCAAAAAACCAGTTTTGAGGCACATCAAAGCGGACGGCCCCCCGATCGGCAACAAACACCTTGTAGCCGGGGCTGCACTGCCAGCGATGGTCGGCCTTGAGTTCGAGGGTTTCTTTGATCCACCGTAGGTTATCTTTTTTGCGCTTTGCCATAATCGGTTCATTCACGACTCGCCCGCCTTTATGGTAAGGCATTTGTCATTTTGGGGAACGCTCCCCTATTTGATCGCCGATCGTAGCGCAGGAGCCGCAAAAATGGCTTGAAACCCAGACTGGCGATCGCTGACCGATTCGGAGGCATTGTTCCACAAGCTTTCGTAGTAGAAAAAAGATGTACCCAACTCACGATCGTGGGCGGCCCGCGCCTGAGACTGAATCTGACTGATCGAAACGGGGCTATTTCTCAACCCAGCCATGATGCCGATGCCCGTGGGAATTTTTTGTTGAGCTTCTTGAATCTCTGATCGACTAATTTGCTCAGTGAAACTCTGCAAATCAGGACGATAAACCTGCACAATCAATTCATCAACTAGGTCTTGGCGCACCCAACTCAGCCAGTCTTGTAGGTGAAATCGGTAAGCAAAGTCAAAGTAGTTAGGCGAAACCGACACGATCGCGTTGGGCTTTCTGGCTTTTATCGCCTGGTTTAGCTGGGTCATAAATGCCGTAATTTTGTTGGCACGCCATCGCACCCAGGCAGCATCAGAGGCATTTGCGGGCGGCGCTTTTTTAGTTTCTTTGAGGTACAGCGCGATCGTATAGTCATCGTAGCCAAACTCATAGGGCAGACTCATGTGATCGTCAAACTGAATGCCATCGACATCGTATTGAGTAACAATTTCAATAACCAGATCGGTAATAAATTGTTGAACGCTAGGGAGAAATGGATTTAACCACATCACTTCACCCGCACCACTCACCGAGGTTTGACTGCCATCTCGCTTTTGAGTGAGCCAATCGGGGTGGCTTAAAGCCAACTCTGACGTGGGAGGAGCCATCAACCCAAACTCAAACCAGGGAATAACCAATAAACCTTGCTGATGGACTTGAGCCGTCACATCGGCGATGATGTCTTGCCCAGTCGAGCCTGTGTAAACAAAGGGTTGGATTCCGGTGCGTTGGGCCACCGCGCTGGGATACATCACATAGCCAGAGTTCCACACAACGGGATAGACCGTGTTGAAGTTTAGCTGTCGCAGTTGGTGAATGGCATCTTGCAGTTTGAGCCGATCTTTGAGAACGTCCATATCGTTAAGGGTCATCCAAACCCCTCGAATCTCTTGACGGGCATCTTGCCCGATCGCAGGAGAAGCCACCCGACCGACCAGCAAGACCACCACCAGCGACATCACAAACAGCAGGGGGAGGAGATGGCAAACCCATTGCCGCCCACCTTGAAGCACCAACCGCAATTTTATAGGCATGAATCACTGAGCGTTTAAATCGTGATCGTTAAGAGTAAAGGGTCAAACTTTTCTAGCCCTTTAGTCTACAGGCAAAGCTGACGCGATCAGTCAGTGAACAGTGCCTTCTTGATCAAGATCCACCTATGGACTAGCTTGACCCGGAACGATCGTTAGAGACTTACCACCCGTTTGAAGCTTGGAGTTGCGCTCTTAAACGCTGAAACCCCTACAGCAACTCAAGAAAGTTTATTGCTGATGAAGATGCTCGTAGGTTGGGTTAAAGCATGAAACCCAGCATTAGCCGAAGTTGCGCGATCGCTAACCCATCTAACCCATCATCAATCCTCCCTGCTGACCCCTAGTTTGAGATGGCTTCTCAACGCAGTGGCTTGCTATCTCGCAAGTGAAAATCACCACAATCTTTGGCAGCTTTTGTCATCGCAATATGGGGGTTAGCCGCACATTTTATATAGGGATTATTGTTAAAGTAAACGCACTTTTTACAGGGAAGTTGAGCCGTGTGTTTGCTATTTTCAGTCTCTTTGCGACTGGGCTTCCAAGTGTTAGATAATACACAGACTACGGCTGCCCAGATGGCTACAAAGCCAAGCGGAATGATTAACAGTGCTGCATCTTGAGTCACGATCGCCGTACTTTGAGATGCAGATAAAGGACGAGATTCAGTCAGGGACGATTGAGCAAGAATAAGAGAGTCGGCGGGCGGAGTAAAATCAGCAGACTGCATAGAGGTTAACTCGTGCGTAATGGTGTAGACGCAGTGGCTTTTGTCTGACCTCAAGAGGGTCAATAGATGGAACCTGCGCTAGATTTAAGCGGTCTCTCGATAGAAACGTCAAGTGATCCATCACGTCACCTGCGTCTCTAACTTGTATCGGCGCGCTCAAAAAGTTATCTCTGTCAAGGGTTCTGACTTGCGATCGCCCACCTATGCCCAGAGAGAGAAATCGAGCGATCGCGAGATACTCTAGAGAACTGTCACGAGCGGATGTTGATTTAGATAATTCTCGATACCATTGGTCAGGGTGCGTCACTATTGATCTCAAAGCCGTTGTCGATCAGCAGCCTTGAAATGCAGAGTTGGCACAAGCTCACCCCTAACGTCTATGGAGAATTCAACATGGTCAAACGTGTTTTGGTTGCTTGCTGCACGGCTGTCTTAGTCGGTGCTGCTCACTTCCCGGCTCAGGCACAGACTCCGGGCCCGGCTCCTGCGCCCCAGGCAACCCCAACCACCCCCGTCAGCAAAGAAGAAGTGCAGAAATTTGCGAGTGCGATTAAGCAGATTTTGGTGATCAACCGGGCATCTGAAACAGAGGCGGCACAAGCCCTCAAAGGTGAAGGGTTAACCGAACAGCGATTTGACGAAATCTATAAGTCGCAGCGAGATCCCAAGGTCGTGCCTACGGTTCAAATTCAGCCCAAAGAGCGGCAAGGCTACGATCGGGTAGTGACCAAACTGATGCAGATTCAAAAAGACAGTGATACCAAGATGGAGAAAGCAGTTCAAGCTCAAGGGTTAGACGTGCCGCGCTTTAACCAAATTTTTGAAGCCGCCCAAAAAAATCCTCAATTGCGTCAGGAGATTCAAAAATTCGTTCAGCAAAAGTAGGCACTGGGTTCTACACAGCGAGTTTCATGCTCAACGCATCACGATTTAAACGGCAAAGGGTCTAGCAGAAGATGGCTAGACCCTTTAAGAGCAGTAGACTAAACAGCTTTAGTTGGATCAATCAATGAAGGATAAAGTAGGGTTGACGTTGCAACAGCACCGCTTATTGACCAGATTTTCAGCCAATTCAGGCTGCACTTTTAGCGAAGAGTTTAAGTCTCAAATATTTAAATCTGAAGTGAAGTGAGACTTCTTCAAACTAATCTTTGAAATCATTATCAACAGAATCAGGCTCTGCAATTTGATTAAAGCAGGAGACACACGCCTTAATCGAAAGTGTTTGGTGAGAGAAGCGCTTTGCTTCTTTTGTGTCTATGTTTAAGCTATCACCTAAATCAGAATTAAAGCGCTCTTGTTTGACAAAGTTTATATCAGTTAATCAGACGAAATAATCATCAAAAAAATCTCGTTTTAGCGCAAAATTGCGCTCCAGGTGCCGGGCCCCACCACACCATCGGGATCAAGCTGATATTTGCGCTGCGCCGCTTTAACTGCGGTTTCGGTGGCTTCACCAAACGCACCGTCTATCGTGCCTTCAAACACGCCTAGCGATCGTAGCCGTTCCTGCAATCCTCTCACGGCATCGCCACTCATGCCTTTTCTGAGAATGGGAAAAGCGGCAGACGTAGGAGCCACTGCGGGCTGCGGTTTAGGAGTCGTCTCGCCCGATCGCGTCAGGTCAGGGGCGCGGGGGGTAACGGTCGGAGTGGGCACGATCACGTCAGGAGGAAACAGGCGCTCCCAGGTGGCGGGCCCGACAATGCCGTCTTTGCCGACCCCAGCCGCTTCTTGAAATCGCCCCACCGCCGCGACGGTGCTGTCTCCAAAAAAGCCATCTACCGCGCCGTCATAAAACCCCAGCAGTCTTAGGGTGGCTTGAAGCTCGTTAACATCAGTGCCCCGACTGCCCGATCTCAAAATCGCTCGACCCATTCTCTCACCGGCCGCTACAGAATTAGAAGGCTGCGAAGGGGAAGCTTGCGATATGGTTAAAGCACGGTCAACATCAAAGCTTTGAGCACTCAAACCGCTCAGACACACTAACCCAAAGGTGCCGCAAAACAGCCCCCACCGTGAGAGAGCGCTGACGTTTGGGGCATTGATCAGGCATCGATTCATGAAACTTGACCCTCAGCAGAATTGAGACAGAGCTATTTTAAGCGATAAACTTCAAACTCATGCAATACGCGCTTCTGCATCGATTTCAAGCCACTCTGTTTGGGGCAGTTTTAGGAGAAGCGATCGGGCTTCAGCGTCTTCGGCCAAACATGCCCGCTTTAGGTCGGAGGTCAGGTTCTAAAACGCCTCAGACCAGGCTGCAATGGGCGGCTCTGACTCAGTTCTACACACAGCAGATGCTTCAGCCGACCCGCTTTGACCGGGTGGAGTTTGGCGAGAAACCGCTGCCAAAAACCGCCGGAGAAACGATCGTTGCGCTCTTGCCGATTGTGCTGTTCTTTCACGAAGACCGTCAAAAACTGGAGCAAACCCTTAAACAGACGGCAGTTTGGCAGCCTTCGGCGATCGCCCAGCAAGAGAGTTTTGCGGTGGCGGGAGCGATCGCTGACGCTCTGCAAGAAAAGCTCGATCCCCACACTCTGATGGCAACGGTGATCGAGCCGTCTCACGTCTTTGAGTAGAGACGCGACAAACAGCAGTCATCCGTTTGAGCAAGTTCAACGTCTGTTAGATGAGCAAGCAGGGTTAGAAACTGCCTGCGATCGGGTGAGCACGAATTCAGATCATGACGCAGCGATCGCTCTGGCGTTCTACTGTTTTCTCAGCACTCCCTATGATCTGCGGTTAGCCTTGCTGAGAGCCGCACAGACAGGGCCGTGTGCGCCGTTGGTGGGAGCGCTCACAGGGGCATTATCGGGGGCATTTAACAGCCTGAGTGGCATTCCGATCGACTGGCAGCTAGCGCTGGATGCTTGGGAGATTTCTTCTGAAGAAATCACGACCCAGCCTGAGCTTTTGAATCTAGCAAATTGCCTGTTGGCAAGATGGTCTGGCGTTTATGAGCCGCTCACCTTCTCAAAAGAATTTGGACAAGTTCCGGCGATCGCGGCTCCGCAGGTGATCCGACGAGTTGTGTAGGATCGTGGGTTGTTTGCAGAAGGCTGAGGCGCGGCAATGCCCATCCATGACGTGTAATTTTTGATGGGTGGGGGGTTAGGGATACTCATCCTTTAGCGAGTGAATTCTTATAATCAAGATAATGCTGTGAGTTTAGCCGAGGAAAGCCATTCCATAGGACACTTGCATTACAGTCGATTTAATTAGCGCTTCGTTAACCTGCTCAATTGGGCTGTTCTGAATCACCTCACCCGTCAGTCTCTATGCGATCTCTTCAGTCTTTGACACGACGAATTCAACAGATGTGCATTAGGTCTGGCAAGTCTTTGCGTCAGAAGGCAGATTCAGGGTTGCCGCGTCTGATTCTGTCTTCGATCCCGGCATCGGCAAATCTGTCGCAGGGCAGCAAGCGTCTGCGAAGACAACTCAGCTTTCGAGAAGGGGCGCATCCCACGCTTGTGATCGCCATTATGGTCATTTCGATCACAAGCGCCTTTGGACAACGCTTTTATAATCAGCCGCAGTTAAGCGCAGGCAAGGTGTCGTCGCAGACCATTCACGCCCCTGCCGATGCAGCCGTGATCGACACAAAAGCCACCGAAGAAAAACGGAAAGCGGCGCGCACGATCGCCATAACTGTTTTAATGGTCGATCCCCGAATTAATGATCAAATTCGCCAAGATCTGCAAGCGGCCTTTGCCAAGGGCAACAGTTTTCGGCAACTGGCAGGGTCTTATCCCTTTGTCGATACCAAAACGCTGTCGGCTCAAACCCAGCGCTATCTGCGAATGGCCGAAGAAGGCGAGTGGCGAGGGATTTTAGCCGCCTTGCAGGAAAAAGCCCCCATTAAACAGGTTCCTGGCAAGCCTGCGCCGACGTTGCCCAAAGTGACGATCGCGAGTACCACTCAAGGTCAAGCGATCGCTGAGTTGCAAGCCTATCGCCGACTGACCACCCCTCAAGCGCTGGCGATCGTGCTCGATAAAGTCACCGAAGCCCGCCGACTCTATGCTGGCGCGATCGCGACCCTCAAAGATCCGGCGATGGCTCAATCTAGCGGTCTTTATGACGCGGCTTTTTTAGATCTGCCGGATCTTGACTGGGAGCAGTTGCAGATGCAAATCACTCAAGTCAGCGATCGCATCCTCGCCCAAGGCATCTCGCCGGGGTTGCCCCAAAGTCTGCTAGAAAACGCGGTCAATCTGCAAACTCAGGTTGGCATTGCGCCAGAGTGGCGATCGCTGACGGCCAAACTGCTGCTGCTGACGCTGCAACCCAATCTCGTCAAAGATCAAGAGCAAAGCAAACTCAAAGCAGAGCAAGCGGCTCAAGAAGTCAAGCCAGAGATCATTTCAATTCGGCAGGGTGAAGTGATTGTGGCAGCGGGTCAAACGATCACGCCCAGAGAATTTGTGCTGCTCGACTCATTTAATCTCAGTCTCAGAGGCACTAACTGGCTGGGGTTTATCACGTTTGGAGTGCTGGTGAGTGGGGCAGTGGTGCTGTTTTGGTTTGTCGATCGCCGCTTTTATGTCAAGGGTTTACGCAATCGAGACTATATTCTCGTGTGGCTGCTGACGCTGAGTACACCGATGCTGATCATGCTTGGCGTTCCGTCTACCAATTTGCCTGCGATCGGGCTGCTGATGGGCACGTTTTATGGGTCAGCAATGGCCCTAACGCTCACCGGGCTGATCAGTGGGCTGCTGCCGATGGGGATGACGATCGGGATCAGTCATGGGTTGCCCAGTGTGGCGGGCGGTTTGCTGGCGGCCTTTTTTGGGGGCAGGCTGCGATCGCGAGAAGAGTTAGCTCTCTTAGGCATTGCGGTTGGGTTAACTCAAGGTGGACTGTTTTTGATGCTCAGCCTGGCTTCTGGAATCGGCTGGTATGAGCTTTTAGGAGCCACTGCAATCAATGCGCTGTTGGGTTTGGCGTGGAGTGTGGTCGCGATCGGGCTGAGTCCCTATCTTGAAAACCTGTTTGATTTGGTCACCACGATTCGCTTAGTTGAGCTGGCAAATCCCAATCGTCCCTTGCTCAAACGATTGGCGGCAGAAACCCCCGGCACCTTTCAGCACACGCTGTTTGTGGCGACGCTGGCCGAAGCTGCTGCACGAGAGTTGGGCTGCAATGTCGAACTTGTGAGAACGGGAACGCTCTACCACGACATCGGCAAGATGCACGACCCGCAGGGCTTTATCGAAAATCAAATGGGCGGGCCCAATAAGCACGATCTGATTAACGACCCTTGGAAGAGTGCAGCGATTATTAGAAAGCACGTCACTGAGGGCATGGTGATGGCGCGCAAAGCTCGGTTGCCAAAACTCGTGCAGGCGTTTATTCCTGAACATCAGGGTTCGATGCTGATCACTTATTTTCATCATCAGGCGCAGCAGATCTCGCAGCAAGACCCTACTAAATCAGTCAATGATGACGATTTTCGCTATGCGGGCCCGGCTCCTCAATCACGCGAGACGGGGATCGTTATGGTGGCCGATTCGTGTGAGGCGGCGCTGCGATCGCTCAAAGATGCCACGCCTGACGATGCACTGAATATGATTAACAAAATTCTGCGCGCTCGTTGGCAAGATGGGCAACTCGCCGAGACGGGTCTGACGCGGGATGAGATGACCACGATCGCTCAAATTTTTGTCCAAGTCTGGCAACAATCTAATCACCAGCGCATTGCTTACCCTAAATTGACCTCCAAATAGAGATTTTCTAACTAATCCATAACGACTTGGCTGATGCTGACCTGATGACTTTTTCTCGCAGGTCGGTTGTCAATAGGCGTGCGCTTTTGCAGTTAATAACCCTCTCGGTTGCGACTCATTTATGTGGAGAAATAGCAATATCGAAGAGGTTTGCTCGTCTATTTCAGTAGATTCTCCAGTCAAGAACCATCTGTTAGGACATTACCTTAATAGAGCATAACGAAATCGTTGAACTCTATCAGGAACCAACCCATGTCTGGAAGCCAGCCTCAACACACTCGAAAGATTTGGCAGCCTCTCCATCAGAAATCGCAGCTATTAACCACGATCGCAGTGTTAGCTATTGCAGCATTTCAAATTTATTCAGGGTGTTCTATACCTTCACAATCCTCTCAATCGCTCCCTGTTCATCAGTCACCTGAGAAATAGAATCAATAGACTTTTCTTGCCTAGTGTTGTTGAAAGTCTCCGCTATCAAAATACTTTCTTGGGTGTCATTCAAGGAGCTAAAACTAATGCTTTTTCAACTATTATCTCAGCATCCCATTCGCTATTTTCAGTTAATCGTCGTCATCATTCTTTCGATTTGCCTACATGAATTAGCCCATGGTCTAGCAGCGATCAGTCAAGGAGACGATACGCCACAGCAAACCGGACACATGACGCTTAATCCAGTCGTGCATATGGGCTGGGAGTCCATCATTTTTCTGTGCATTGGTGGCATTGCTTGGGGCGCTATGCCTGTGAATCCAGCTAAGTTTCGATCGCGTCAGTGGGGTGATGTGTTAGTGTCAGCAGCCGGGCCTCTGTCTAACCTGGTGCTAGGGTTGGTGTTTGTTGGATTCTTAGCGATCGCACTACATACCGATCTTCTCAGCGTTGAGTTTTTCCGTTTGGGTGCACAAACCAACTTTGCGCTGTGCTTATTTAACCTTTTGCCGATTCCGCCATTAGACGGATTTCGTATTTTCAGTAAGTTCTTTCCAGAATTAAAAATACTTGAGGGTTCTCAGTACAGTTTGTTTGCGTTGATGCTTTTTTTCGTATTAGGGCTGGGAACCACTTTGTACGCCATTTCAGATTTTATGATCAGGACATTGATTCAACAATAACGTGCTCAGTCTGTAGAAAAGTCATCTCTGAAGCATTTTTTTTAGCTTGTCTTAGGGTCACTATTGAGCCTTCAATTTACTTAAATAACGCAATGTGCAACTAAGAACCCTCATCCCAAACTGGTGTGAGGGTTGCTTCTGGGCAGTTCTAGAAAGGTCGTGCATCGCGTTAAATCACTAGGCTTATCCTTTCACACCGCTTCCGGTTTCAGACGGCACGATATAGTGCTGCATTGCCAAGAAAAATAGGAGAATGGGCACGATCGAGATCACCGATCCCGCCGCAATTAGTCGCCAGTCTAGCGTAAAGGTTCCGGCGAGGTTGGCGACTCCGAGCGGCAGGGTGTATAGCTCTGGGCGATCCAAGACAATCAGGGGCCAAAGAAAATCGCTCCAAGATCCGATAAACACAAAAATCGATAACGTCACCAACGCTGGACGGATGGACGGCAACATAATGTGCCACCACACGCCCAACTCAGAGCAGCCATCCATTCGAGAGGCTTCTTCTAGCTCTTTAGGAACTCCCTGAAACGCCTGCCGTAATAAAAAGATGCCAAACGCAGACGCGATCGCTGGAAAGATGATCCCTAAATAACTATTTCGCAACCCCAACTGCACTGTCAAAATATATAAGGGAATCATCACAATCTGAAACGGAATCAGAATCGTGGCAACGATCGCGCTAAAGATAACTTCTCGCCCCTTAAAATTCAGTCTTGCTAATGGATAAGCAGCCAGAGAGCAAAACAATAAATTTAACACGACCGTCAACACGGATACGATCGTGCTGTTATACAAATATTGCCCAAAGGGATTGCTCTGCCAAACAGTGACAAAATTATTAAACGTGGGATGACTCGGCAACAACTGTGGCGGAAACTGAAAAATGTCTTCAGATGGAGATTTAAACGAGGTGCTGACCAGCCAGACCAGCGGAATCAACATGAAAACCGCGATCGTGCTCAACACACCATAGTTGAGAAGCGATCGCCAAACCTGAGCGCGTTGTTTCATTTGGGGCAAACTCTATTTGGTGGCGACGATCGCTAGATTCCAGGCTAACCGCTTCATGAACGGCAGCTTTTTTAGCCATTGGTCTAGCTTTTCTAAACGCAGATAGGTTTTTTCGAGCCGCGCCTGTTCAAGAATGATCTTCTTCCAATAGCGCTCTCGGTTGGGGTTGACTTTCTCAATCAGATAAAACTGTAGAAATATCCAAAGAGTCGCGATCCAAAAGGTATCGTAGTCAGTCTTAGAGTAGAGCGATCGGATATAGTTCACCAAATTAATGTCAAGCGGAGTTTCGTCTTCAGTTCTGACTTCGGTAGCCATGCGCCGATAGACATTGATCACCGGATTGTGCTTGAGCGGATCCCAAAAACAGGCTTTGCCGCCCGGTTTTAGCACTCGGTGCATTTCTTTTAACGTGAGTTTTGGGTCAGGAATGTGATGCAGCAAATTAGACGCATAGACGATATCAAACGTGTTGTCAGGAAAGTCGATCGCCATTGCGTTAATCGTTCGTCCTTCAATTTGCACACCATTCATTTCGGCTAGTTTTAGCGCTACCTCAACCATTCCTGGTGAATAATCAGCCGCAACACAGCGCGCACCGAGTAGCGCAAAATAAACGCTGTTTTCTCCGGCACCACAGCCGAGATCGAGCAAATATTGACCCTTGACATCGCCCAGTTGTCGGAGAATAAACCGATTTTCTGGGGCAGTGCAGGCTTCAAAATAATCAGCGACTCGAATGCCATCCACCTCGATCGTGCTAGCCCAGCGATCGTGGAAGTCTTGCTCTTTGCGTAACACGTCTTCTTGCATAGCGCCTGACAAAAAAGGGGTGAACCAAATGCCACCCCACAAAGTACCACTATTTTCGACGAGGTGCCGACTTACCGAGTTTCAACCACCGCTTCTTCGTCTTGTGTTTGTTCGCTCGGAGTTGACTGCAAGGCGGCATAGAGACGATTGAGGGCATTCACATAAGCTTGAGCCGATGCCACAATAATATCTGTGTTGCCTGCATGACCTGAGAAGATCCGATCGCCATATTTGAGCCGAATCGTCACTTCCCCGATCGCGTCAATGCCCGCCGTGACCGATTGCACTGAGAATTCGATGAGTTGATTGGGCACATTCACAACGCGGTTAATGGCTTTATAAACGGCATCGACTGGGCCCGTTCCCGTGGCAGCGTCGGTGAGTTCTTCGCCCTGGGGATTTCTCAACCGAATCGTTGCCGTAGGATAGGCCCGATCGCCGCAAGACACCTGCACCATCTCTAATCGGAACAGTTCAGGAACCTGCTGCACTTCGTCATTGGCGATCGATTCAAGATCCCAATCGGTGACTTCTTTTTTCTTGTCGGCTAAATTTTTAAAGCGAATAAATGCTTTGTTTAGCTCGGTGTCACCCAACTCAAAGCCCAATTCTTTCAGACGAGTCCGAAAGGCGTTGCGCCCCGAATGCTTGCCGAGAATCATCTGGTTGCTGGTCAGCCCGATCGACTGAGCATCCATAATTTCGTAAGTTTGCTTGTTTTTGAGCATTCCATCTTGGTGAATGCCCGACTCGTGAGCAAAAGCGTTGGCCCCCACGATCGCTTTATTAGGCTGCACCAGCATCCCGGTTAAATTGGACACCAGACGAGAGGTTTTATAGATTTCTTGGGTGTTGATGCGAGTCAGGGGCGTTTCTGACTCAGCCGGGCGGCCCAAAAACGGGTTGAAATATTGCCGTCTGACGTGCAGCGCCATCACCAATTCTTCGAGGGCCGCGTTTCCGGCCCGTTCGCCAATGCCGTTAATTGTGCATTCTAGCTGCCGTGCACCGTTTTTCACCGCTTCTAAAAAGCAGGCAACGGCTAGCCCCAAATCGTTGTGACCGTGAACTGAAATGACTGCCTGATCGACATTCGGCACGTTTTCTTTGATGCCGCGAATCATGTCGCCAAACTCGCTCGGTGTCATATAGCCCACGGTGTCGGGGATGTTGATGGTCGTTGCGCCGACCGCGATCGCTCTCTCTAACACCTGATATAAAAACCCTGGGTCAGACCGTGCCGCATCCATCGGTGAAAACTCAACATCGGTCACAAAAGATTTTGCGTAGGCGACCATTTCTTCGGCGATCGCTAACACCTCCGATCGGGTCTTCTTTAGCTGATATTCGAGATGAATATCTGACGTAGAGATAAAGGTGTGAATTCGCGCATGGGCAGCAGGCTTGAGGGCTTCAGCCGCCGCCTTGATATCTGCGGCGATCGCCCGCGCCAAACTGCAAATGATCGGGCCGTCTGCGGTGCCAACGGTCTTGGCGATGCGCTGAACGGCCGCAAAATCGCCAGGGCTAGCATAGGCAAACCCCGCCTCAATCACATCTACGCCAAGTCGTGCCAGTTGCCGAGCGATCGCCAGCTTTTCATCGACGTTAAGGGTGGCTCCGGGGCACTGCTCGCCGTCGCGCAAAGTCGTATCAAAAATGATGATCTGGTCTGATTGAGATGGCACGTTCATGGCTCGATTTAGTTGAGTAAGGGATGATCGATCGAACCCTCAGAGATGCAAAAAACAGCGATCGCTATCGGGGGCGCAATCTTAAAATCTATTCTAGTACGCGAATTTACTTTAAGACCGTTGATGGGTGACGAATCGGGGAAGGTTGCTTTCAGTATTCAGCTTTTTCAATGTGAGGACGAATGTCATTCAAATCGATGTAGCGATCGGTGACATTTCGCAACTCTCTCGCGATCATGCCCTCGGTTGAGACGACCGTAATGTGAGTGCTTTTAGAGCGCAAAAGCTCGATCGCCCGCTCAAAATCGCCGTCGCCGCTAAATAAAATCACTCGATCGTATTGATCGACGGTATTAAACATATCCACCACAATCTCAATATCGAGATTTGCTTTTTGCGAATAGCGACCCGATGTATCGTCGTAATATTCCTTAAGAATCTTAGTTCTAACGGTGTAACCAAGGCTAATCAGCGCGTCTCGAAAGCCTCTCTGATCTTGCGGATCTTTTAACCCGGTGTACCAAAAAGCGTTGACTAACTCAATCTCTCGTTCACTAATGAAATATTCCAGCACTCGTTTTGGATCGAAAAACCATCCATTTTTCTGTTGTGCATAGAACATATTGTTTCCGTCTACAAAAATAGAGAGACGGTTCATGGAGTAATGCATAGATAATTTAAGACCTATAATTTGTAGAATCAAAATTGGAATAATTAATTCTAGCAACGCAAAACCTGTTGGTTGCTAGGAATAACGCCTCAAGAATTAATCACTTCATCGGTTTGAGCGGTGGTTTGAACGGTTCTGTCGTTAAACCTTGACCTAAAGTTTTCCCACACTAGACGCAACCCTCACGTCTGATCTCCGATTGCGTGAATGGCGAGGGTAAGACCGTCTAAGGGTAGACGTTTTAAAAAACAAAAAGCTCTAAGTCCGCAGGTTGATGAGTGAATTGATCTGATTTTTGTTAGACTCTCCTGCTATCTAAAATCATGATTCATCGCGACTCTTAATGATCTTTATAAAGTGAACTCTGAGCTATAAATGAGATTCCTCACCTGTAGGATAGATTTTGAGTTCATTCAATTATCACAAATATTTTAAAAAGAGTGAAGGTCACGCATTACGAACGATCGCAAACTGCTTTGGCTAGAGTGAGGTCGGCCCTCTTTTGAAAGAGGCTAGCAGGATCTTAGACAGCAGGCAGATCTGCCCTAGACACCTCTCAAACTCTTAAAAAAGGTTGACGTAAGGCAGAGGCACGATCGCAGACATTCGCTCTTGAAAGTGAGTACTATTATCGTATGGACGGAGGATGGCGATTCTCCGCAACGGGTGCAGTTAAGACACGCGATAAGTAGTTTCTATTGCTAGACAAGACATGCCCGAAAAGCCGTCAACGCCGCTCACAGAACCCTTGCCGCAGGGTCGGCCAACGCCTGCCAACGACACCACCCGCCCCGAACGGTCTAGCCCCCGATTTAGATTCGATCGCTTAGGGCACCTGCTGATGGTGGCGTGGGCGATCGGGGCAGCCGCGTTGACTGCTTCTAACCCGCCCTCGGTGCAGGGGTTAGAGCGACAAGCCCAAAGCTTGCTGTTTAAAGTGCGCGGCCCCGTTCCGCCGCCCAGCGAGATTGTGATCTTGGCGATCGACGAAGCCTCGATCGCGCAACTCACCAGCCTGCCCTTGCGACGGGCCATCTATGCGGAAGCGATCGAGAAATTGATGCAAGCCGGGGCCAAGGCGGTGGTCGCCGATGTTTTGTGGGATCTGCCCAGCAGCTATGGCTCAGTCCCCTATGAGGGCGCGGTTTCAGACGACGATCGCCAACTCCAAGCCGTTTTGCAGCGCTATGACGGGCAGATCGCGCTATCGGCCAGGTTTGTGCAAGGCGACAGCCGTCAAGGAGAGCAGTCTAACCTCAGCTTGCCTTACGCGCCGTTTCTCAGCGATCGCACCCCGATCGGGTATGTCAACTTTTTAGCCGAACCCAACGGTCAAGTTCATCGCTTGGGCAGTCGATTTATTGACAGACTGCCGACCCCAGAAGCCGAAATTATTCGGTCTGCCAAAGTGTCTTCTTTAGCAGAGGCGGCTCTGCAAGCGACTAAGATCAAATATTCACCGCCCCAGGGAGACAATATTTTCTTTTATGGGGGAGCAGGCACGTTTAAGCCCGTCTCGTTTTGGAACGTGATCTCGGCTCAGAATTGGAACAGCGATTACCTCCAGCAGGGAAAGTTCTTCAAAGATAAAATTGTGCTGCTGGGAGTGATCACAAAGTCAAATCCAGATTTTCACTCGACTCCGATGGGCGAGATGGCAGGGGTCGAAATTCACGCTAACGCGATCGCCACCCTTTTGCAAGATCGCTCGATTCGCGAGGCGTTTGCTGACCCGGCTATGGCAGGTGGGCTGGTGCTGCTGGTGATCTTTATGGCGGGGCTATTGCAGAGTCAAGCCAGACGACCCCTGTTTAGACTGTTTTGGGCGGGGGTGTTGGGGCTGGGCTGGGGCAGCGCCTGCTATGTGACCTTTGGCAGCGGACTGGTGATTTTGCCGATGGCCGTGCCGATCGCCGTGATCGGGCTAGTGGGCGTGACCTATTGGCTGACTGGCTCGGCCTCAGGGCATCTGATCAACCAACGCAACAAGCGCATCAGCGAAGAAGTTAAGCGCTCTACGAGAACCATTGAGATGATGACTCAGCGCAGCGATCGCGAAGACCTGCTGCGAGAACGAGAACTTGAACTCGCCAACAAGACCCTGGGCGGCCGCTATAAAATCACACAGATTTTGGGTCACGGCGGCTTTGGTGAAACCTATATTGCTCAAGATATCAAGCGTCCCCAGAGTCCGCAGTGCGTGGTCAAACAACTCAGCCCTGCCACCAACAACCCTGGTCATTTAAAGTTGGCAAGACGACTGTTCGATCGTGAAGCAGAAACCCTAGAGCGGTTGGGCAAGCATGAACAAATTCCGCGCTTGCTGGCTTATTTTGAGGAAGACGGAGAATTTTATCTCGTTCAAGAATATATTCCGGGGCACTCGTTAAGCGAAGAGCTTTCGTTAGGGAGACAGCTTCCTGAAGCCAGAGTCGTCGATATTCTCAAAGAACTGCTAGAGATTCTTACCTTTGTTCACGGTGAGCGGGTGATTCACCGAGATATTAAGCCGAGCAATGTGATTCGTCGCCAAACCGATCGATTGCTCGTCTTGATTGACTTTGGAGCTGTCAAAGACCAATACAGCAAACTGGCCGCCGAAGACACCAGCAACAATTTAACGATCGGCATCGGCACCCAAGGCTATATGGCTCCTGAGCAGGCAGCGGGTAAACCTCAACACAACAGTGATATCTATGCGGTGGGCATGATCGGCATTCAGGCTTTGACCGGGTTGCCGCCCAGCCAGCTAAGACCCGATTCTCTAACCGGAGAAATTCGCTGGGAGGAGAAAGCCTTTGTCAGCAGTGGGCTAGCCACCGTCTTGTCTAAAATGGTGCGCTGCGATTCTGTCAAGCGCTATCAGTCGGCGATCGAGACCCTGCAAGAGTTGAAAAAGCTCTCCAATTTCTCGACGTTGCAGCTAAACCAAGAGCTTTTTATCGTGCCTGAGCTTGAAGACTCTGCCACCCAAACGCGACCCTGGCCCGAAGCCTTTGGCTTAGAAGAAGTGCCCCCCACTGAGCCACCAGGTAAATAGGAGGGCGATCGGGCGGTTGCTGCTCAGACTCCAAATCTCCCAACTCTGAGAATTCCAACCCGATCGGCTTCACAACACCAAGGCTAGCTCATAGAGCCGTCTCAAAATCGCTTTGATTTTCTCCCCATATTGCACATCGGCTGCCCAGCGCCCACTGAGTTGATCCACCAGCGGCGCAACCCCCCGCGTCACAAAGCCAAATCGAGGGTTTACGCTGTCTAGGGTCAGCGGTGCTGTGCTGGCATAGGCTTTGAGAAGCTGAATGTGCGCTCTCACGCCGATTTGAGCGCTCGGAAAAGAGGCCCCGGCCGCACTGCCCGCCACGTCACCTAGCCCTGCAAAATTGTTTTGGCTCGGCTTAATCAACCCACCAAAGCGCAAAAAGTCTGTCTCTAAGCACATTTGAGAAAAGGCGATGTCATAATTTACGCCTTCGATCTTGCCCTCGTCTCGATAGAGTTTTGCCAGATCAGGAAACTGAGTTAGAGCCGTCGCATTGTTATTTTTGAGAAAGAGATTGAGGTTAGCTTCTGTCGTCACGCCACTGCTCATAATTTGATCGAGAGACCCCGCACAAATTTTGAGAATCGATCGCAGCAGCACCGTCCGCGATTGAGCATCCCAACCGACCACGATATTGTAGTTTCGCAGGTCAACGGCTCTGATAAACACGACCCCTCGATAGTTGAGGCGGCGCGTGTTTTGGTCGGTCGATAAGTCAACCCCCAACTGATCGACCAGATCGATCGGAATATAAGCATTGCCACTGACGAGAATTCCTTTTTCGCCATAGACTTGACCATTTAGATTAATGGTGATCGCTTCATAGGTGTCAGTTGGGGTCGGGGTCGGGGTCGGCGCTGGGGTGGGAACGGGCAGCCCTGAGACGGTTCGACTCCAGGCGATCAGACCATCTGCGATGCCAGCGGCGAGGTCACGACGTTGATTTTGCAAAATAGAACGATCGTCGGGGTTAGTCAGAAACCCGACTTCCATCAGCAGCGATGGCGGTGTAATTTGGCGACAAAACGCCAGGCTGCCCAGTGTAGAGACCGTATCGGCTTGGATGCCTCGACTCGGAAGCTGAGGCACGCGGCGTATCAGCGATCGCAGCACCAAATCAGCGTGACTTTTGCGCTCGTTGTTGTTGGCGATGTAGAAGACCGCTGCCCCCCGCACCGAGGGATTTGAAAAGGCGTTGGCGCGAATTTCTAACGCGACATCACTGCGGCTGCCACGGGCGTTGATCCAGTCATAGGTGGCGCGAGGGCTGAGTTCGTCGGGCACTGACAAGACTTCTGCGCCGCGCGATCGTAGCTCTGCCACGACCAGATCGCGAGTCAGGATCATTTCTTTGGCTTCGGTGGTTCCGGCGACAATGGCTCCCGGTTCGCTTACGCCATTAATGCGATCGCCGTGCCCGGCTGAAAGAAAGATTCGTCCCATCGGATATCCGTGATTAGTGGTTGTCAGGGGTCGCTTAGAATTTGTAGCTCAAAATCCGCTGCTTAGAACTTATACCTCGAAACTGATTCCTCCGCAGTCATAGCGGTTGATTTTTCTCGATTCATCCTTCTTTTGCCAGAAATCCTTGCTTTAGAGCGTCTTGAATCAGAGTTTCGGCAAATTCTCCTAGACGGGGTGAGCCAAGGGCGATCGGCGCAATCCGCTGGCGAACTTGGGCGATCGTCACCCCTGCCTTTTTCCAGGTGCCGCCTTGGGTATGGTAGTTGTGCAATATGGGCTGCAAGCGATCGAGGGCAGTGGCAAAACACGCATCGGCCGATTGTTTGGCTTCAAATTCTTCCCAGAGCGATCGCAGTTGGTCAGTTTGATCGGTGGGCAGTAGCCCAAAGATGCGATCGGCGGCGACTTTTTCACGATCGGGTTGGGTTTGGATGGCTTGCTCGTCATAGCAAAAGGTGTCTCCGGCATCAATTTCAACCAGGTCGTGAATCAACACCATCTTGAGCACCCGGACTAGATTCACCTCGGCACCCGCATATTCAGAGAGCAAGATCGCCATCATTGCCAGATGCCAAGAGTGTTCTGCATCATTCTCTCGTCTAGATTTATCCATTAAAAGCGTTTGCCTCAAGACGCGCTTGAGCTTGTCGATTTCGACGATGAACTGAAGTTGTTGATGCAGTCGCGTATGATCAGGTTCCATTATGAAATTAGTGATTGAATTTCTAAAAAACCCTTATTCTAAATGGCAGACTCAAAACCCAGTCGAATCCACAGTATATGTGTACTGTATTGAGTTAAACTTTCGTGGCAACAATTTATCTTAATAATGTAGCTCTTCCCGTCGTTTCATCCCTCTGTTTATGAACGTCCCTCGCCTCCACCCCGACACGATCGAACAAGTCAAACAGCGGCTCGACATTGTGGATATTGTCTCTGAGCACGTTGTGCTTAAAAAACAGGGCAAAGACTTCACGGGGCTGTGTCCGTTTCATGACGACAAATCGCCGAGCTTTAGCGTCAGCCCTAGTAAGCAGTTTTATTATTGCTTTAGCTGCGGGGCAGGCGGCAACGCGATTAAGTTTTTGATGGAGTTGGGCAAGCGATCGTTTAGTGAGGTCGTCCTCGATTTAGCCAAGCGCTATCAGGTTGCCGTCCAAACCTTAGAACCTGAACAACGGCAAGAATTGCAGCGGCAACTCTCCATTCGAGAGCAACTATATGAGATTTTGGCGATCACAGCCCGATTTTATGAACACGCGCTTAATCAAAACGATGGAAAAGTGGCCCTAGCCTATTTGCAGACCGATCGCAAGCTCAATCAAGCCACCATTCAGCAGTTTCAACTCGGCTACGCTCCGGGCGGTTGGGAAACGCTCTATGGTTATTTGGTTGAACAAAAGCATTACCCCGTGGCGCTGGTAGAACAAGCCGGGTTGATTGTGCCGCGCAAAACCGGAGATGGCTATTACGATCGCTTCCGCGATCGCTTGATGATTCCGATTCTCGATTTGCAGGGGCGCGTCATTGCCTTTGGCGGTCGCACTCTCAGCGACGAGCAACCCAAATATCTCAACTCGCCTGAGACGGAGTTATTTGACAAAGGCAACACGCTTTATGGATTGGATAAGGCGCGGGCCACGATCGCCAAAACCGATCAAGCGGTCGTCGTGGAGGGATATTTTGATGTGATCGCCCTGCACGCGGGCAAAATTACGAATGTGGTCGCCTCGTTAGGAACGGCGCTGAGTATCGGGCAAGTGCGGCAACTGTTGCGCTACACCGAGTCAAAGCGAATTATTTTTAACTTCGATGCCGATCGTGCAGGCGTGCAAGCGGCCGAGCGAGCGATCGGAGAAGTCGCATCTCTAGCCTATCAAGGCGACGTGCAACTGCGGGTTTTAAATATTCCCGATGGCAAAGATCCTGACGATTTTCTCAAAACCCATTCTGCTGCCAGTTATCAAGATCTGCTGGATGATGCGCCTTTGTGGATTGATTGGCAAATTCAGCAAGCGCTGGTTGGCAAAGATTTAAAGCAGTCAGACCAGTTTCAGTTAGTCGTCGTCGAGATGGTGACGCTGTTAGGCAATCTGCCCAACCCCACTAGCCGGACTCACTACATTCACCACTGCGCCGAGCTTTTGAGCCAGGGCAACAGTCGCATGATGCAGCAAATCGAAGAAGATCTGCGGCTGCAAGTGCGGGGTCAACGCTGGCACGGGCGATCGCAAAAATGGCAAACCCCCGGTGAGCGCACCCTGCTAGAAGAATCGGAAGCGCTGCTGCTCAGACTCTATCTCCATTCCCCGTCGCATCGGGGCGCGATCGTCGAGGCATTAGACGCTCAAGATTTAGAATTTAGCCTGTCTCATCACCGCTTTTTGTGGCGGCAAATTGTCGAGGTCGAGCAATCTGCTCAAGGTCAACAGACTCCCGATTTGATGTCGCTGTTGCGCGATCGCTGCACCGATTTTCCGCGAGAGATGGCGCAAGTCTACGCGCTGTTTGAACTCAATGAAAAGACCGATCGTGACATTCTTCGGGCTGAGTTAGGCATCCGATCGGCCGCCGCCGCTATTGAAGAAGTCATGTGCGAAAAGCGTCGCCGTCATTTCTTAGATCTGTGGAAAACAACTGATCTCGCCACTAATGCAGAACTCGGTCACTATTATCAACAGAAAGGGCAATCGGAATATAAGCGCATTCAAGAACTTAGACACCAACGTGAAGTGAATTTTTTAGACTTGGTGAAAGTTCCGATCGGGGGGGATGCTCAATAGCTCAGAAGACACTCCCGGAATGTTCTAAACAATTCAACTCTAGTAGTTCACCAATTCAACTTTGACTAGTACAGATCTTTGGCGATGATGCGATAGTCTTGGGCTTCCGACCCTTGGGGGCGTGCCCCCAAACCCCCATTGGGGGACGGTTGCCTCCCCCAAACCCCCTGCAAACGAAATCTTGGCTAAGTAGTTCGACATGACTCCTCAGAGTTAGTTTGGCGGACTACTAGCCTCTGAGCTTAGAGCTAATTCAACCAGGGTTGGCTCTGGCGGTTGCCCGATCGTCGATCAATAAACCCTGACAAAATGGGTCTATTCCTGATGATTATTTCAGTTATCTCCTCTGATAGATAACTTCAATCGACCACCTTGATATTCTGATTTCGTAGACATAAAGCTTTAGGAGAAAACCGATATGAATATCATTGCTTGGGTGGTTTTAGGTCTGATTGCAGGCGCTATTGCAAAAGCGATTTACCCTGGTGATCAGGGCGGTGGCATTCTTGGAACCATCGTTTTAGGCATCATTGGAGCATTTGTGGGGGGCAGTCTGTTTACCCTCATCAACACCGGAACCTTGGCTGTCACCTCAGCCGGACTCAGCATTCCTGGCATCTTTGTCGCAGTCTTAGGGGCAATTGTCGCCATCTTCTTGTGGGGTCTGTTTACTCGTCGGGCTGTCTAAGCTAGCGATCGAGTTCGACCAAGAAATCGTGTAATGGTGGCTAAATTGAAAAGGTTCTTGCTAAGAGACAATGGCTCTAGCAAGAACCTTTCACTATGGGGGATGGCGAATTGAATCGGAGCGGTTGCAGCACAAGGAATGGGAACAGCACTGCTGTTAGACTCGTGAGTTAAATCGGAGCGGTTACAGCACAGGTAATGAGCACAGCAATGCTCCACCCTTACGCAGATCTGCCTGTTGTCAGGGTGTGAGGTTATCCTCGTCCCATTCCTCCTCGGCTTTCTTCCTTGGGTTTTGCTTTGTTGACTCGCAGTTGTCGCCCCATCCACTCTGCGCCGTCTAGCTCGGTGATAGCGGCATCTTCTTGCGCGTCTTCGGTCATTTCTACAAAAGCAAAGCCTCGCATTCGTCCGGTTTCACGATCGGTCGGCAAGACGACGCGCTTGACCGTGCCATATTCAGCAAACACAGACTGCAAATCATCTACAGTCGCTTGATAGGATAGATTTCCAACATAGATTGTCATGAGATTGAGCGTCCGAACGTAGAGCAACAGTGGGGATTTTTGAGCATTGCAAAAGAATCCACACACATACTGCTCATATCGCAGACATATTTTTTGTTCTAAGAGAACATCTAAGTTATAAACTGATGGTTTGATCGCAAAGTATTGAGTCTTGAGAGCAACCCTAACTGCGAAATAGTCGGCTATAGAGCGTTTCGTGGTTCATGCTGGCCAGAGATAAGCCCCAGCCGCAGCTACTCAGATCGTGATCTGGCAAAGTCAATACTTCTTGAGTAGCTTGCTCAAACGCTTCGCTGAGTTCTAAAAGCAGTCGTTGCCCGGCGGTTTGCCCTAACGGAATCAGCTTAATGCCAGCACTGATGAGATTAGTGGCCCAACTGTGGAGATAGCCCAAACTAGCAGATTGTTCGTCGATTTGCCACTGAGCCGCGATCGTGCCAAAGGCGATCGCAAAATTACACTCGTCTTGCAGCAATCGTGACGTGATCTCATCTGCTTCTAGGTCTTGAACTAATCGCAGCAGCGATCGTCCCATTTGCCAGCTTTGCGATCGTAGCTCTTCCGTTTCTCGCGTTGCTGATAGCCAGTGATTCCAGTCAGTCAAGGCAGAAAAGTCTTCGGCGAGGGCAGCGTGATAAGCGCGAATCATCACAGAGGACTCAACTCGGATGGCTCCATAGCGCAATTCTTGCCGCAGCCAGTGGTCTAGACTAGACGCGCTCGTGATTTTAGCGGCATCGACCAGGGTTTCGAGACCTTCAGAATAGCTATAAGCCCCGATCGGGAGGGTAGGGCTAGCAAGCTGCAATAGCTTGAGCAAGGCAGCATTAGTGGGCATGATGTCCATAGGCTCCGATTTCTGGCTGAAAGGGGGCGATTTCTTCGGTCACGGTCAGCCCGCGATGGTGGAGCAACTCTTGCAGCACGGCATCGGGTGAAAGGCGCAAATAAGTCTCGGTGATTTCGAGTGAGACGTGGCGGTTGCCGAGGTGATAGGCGGCTTGCAGCAGCGCGATCGCGCTCTTGGCTGTGACGGTCAGCACGGGTTCTGGTTTGGCACACACTTGGGCGAGTTCGCCAGAGTCGGCTTGCAGGAGATCGCCCTCTCGCAGGGTCGTGCCTCTCGGAAGATGTAGATAAACTGCCTGACCCTGATCTGTTTGAAAGGGATGGCGCGATCGCGATCGTTCTTCTGCGGTTAGCGATAGCGTGTGGTCAACGGGGTGACGATCGCCCGTTAAAAGACGCTGAGTAAAGGTTAGGGTCACTATTTTTAGCAAAGGGTTGATCTGGTTTGAGTCAAATTCTACGGCAACCTGCCGATTGTCGTAATGGTATTTGCGATCGCAGTCTTCCATCAGGCTCTATCGCTGGTTTAGTTTGAAGTTGGCTGAAGCCCGATCGCGCTTTGCATTCGACATGACCGCAGCTTCTAACTTGAAAGTCGATCGAGATGCTGCTGGACGATCGCTGCATAATACTCATCGCCAAACTCAACAAAGATTTCCAGTGCCTGCTGTAGACAGGCTTTTGCTTCTGCTTGGTTTCCCTCTGTCTCTGCGAGTAATCCTAGCTGACCATATGTGCTGGCTTGTGAGTAGCGATCGTTGAACTCGATGTAGATTTGCAAGGCTTGTTGGTAGTCATTTCGGGCCTGCTCAAACTCGCGCAACTCCTGGGCTACCCTGCCTAATTGGTGGTAGGTGCTGGCTTGTGAGTAGCGATCGTTGAACTCGATTTTTTGCAAGGCTTGTTGCAGGGCTTGTTCGTAGTGCTGTTGAACTCGATTTTGATTTGCAAGGCTTGTTGGTAGTCATTTCGGGCCTGCTCAAACTCGCGCAACTCCTGGGCTACCATGCCTAATTGGTGGTAGGTGCCCGCTTGCTGAGTAGCGATCGTTGAACTCGATGTAGATTTGCAAGGCTTGTTGGTAGTCATTTCAAACTCGCGCAACTCCTGCCTGCCTAATTGGTGGTAGGTGCTGGCTTGTGAGTAGCGATCGTTGAACTCGATTTTGATTTGCAAGGCTTGTTGGTAGTCATTTCGGGCCTGCTCAAACTCGCGCAACTCCTGCGCTACCATGCCTAATTGGTGGTAGGTGCTGGCTTGTGAGTAGCGATCGTTGAACTCGATTTTGATTTGCAAGGCTTGTTGGTAGTCATTTCGGGCCTGCTCAAACTCGCGCAACTCCAGGGCTACCATTGCCTAATTGGTGGTAGGTGCTGGCTTGATTGTAGCGATCGTTGAACTCGATGTAGATTTGCAAGGCTTGTTGGTAGTCATTTCGGGCCTGCTCAAACTCGCGCAACTCCTGGGCTACCATGCCTAAGTTGTGGTAGGTGCTCTTTCGGGCCTGCTCAATGTGGTAGTAGTAGCGATCGTTGAACTCGATGTAGATTTGCAAGGCTTGTTGGTAGTCATTTCGGGCCTGCTCAAACTCGCGCAACTCCAGCGCTACATTGCCTAATTGGTGGTAGGTGCTGGCTTGTGAGTAGCGATCGTTGAGGTCTTCCTTAATAGCTAAACTTTGGTAGCGATCGTTGATAAAACGCTTTAGCTTGCTCAAACTGTCGCTGCTTCCTTAATAGCTATGCCACATCGCCCAAATCCATCAACACAGTGGCAACTCTTTCAGGTTGATTCAACGATTGAGCCATCTCAAGGGCAGTCTCATAACTATTAATCGCCTGCTCAAACTGCCGCATCTGCTCATAAGCATTGCCTAACCTGCGCTGTAGACTGAGCCTCAACCCTGGGTCAGGGTGCCGCTCGATCACCTTTAACCCTTCTAGCAAATAATCTTTTGCTTTGTCTGGCTGCTGTTGAGTCAGATAAGCCGACCCAATGTTGTAATACACCTCACCACACAGCCGCACCTCGGCGGGAGCGATCGATCGCCCCGAAGGACGAAGCTCCATCAAAAGCTGCTTAAGCTGGTCAATCTGAGCCTGATTTTCCCTCGACGCAACCCGCACCGCAGGCGACTCAAAAGCCTCGACCCGCAACTGTTTTAGGCTTTGCTCAGAAGTCTTAAACCTAAATAGCCCCGACTTCCAAGCCCAAAAATCAGGCGCATATTTGCTGACTCTCGTAATCGCATAATCTGGCAGCACAAACAGCAGTGGGTGTGGCGCACTCTCGCGATAGGCATCGCGCACAAAATTCAAATCCTGCAAAATCGGCGGATAAGACCCCACGCCATCAGTCCCGATCGCCACCTCTAACCCTTGAATCAGCAACACCAGCTTCTTATCGGTGTGAATTCTCGCAATGCGCTGCACCAAAGCATCTCGAAGCCGCAAATCCCACTCTTGAGAAAAATTTAACACCTCCAATCGCACCGCCGCCTCATCCAGACGATCTCGCAGCGCCGCCACCAACGCCGCCTTATCTGACTCTTGATTGATCTCAACAAACCCGATCGTCAACCCCTCAGCAAAGTCAATAAACGTCAAGAGTTCAGCAAACTCTGACTGATTTTGCTCTAAAAACACAGTGCGATCGGGGTGAGTTTGATCAAGCATTTTGAGCCAGAAGATCATCAAGGGCGGTTTGAAACAAAGCACTTTGCCGCACAGCCGGGTTGGGATAATTCCAGCGATCGAGTCCGTTATATTCCAACACTGACGTGTTAAACAACATCAACTGTCCCGTCTCATCTTTCGTAATATTTTTGCTCAAACAAACCTTTGCCAACAGCGAATAGTGATCATCAGGGATAAATCGCTCAAAATTAAACTGCTGCTGCTTGACCGCATGCAGCACGTCCTCCGCCTGAATCTTGACGTGTTTGTGAGTGCTAGCCCTCAGACACGCACTCCGCACCATCTGCATCAACTGCCGCACATGACCCCCACTTGCCTGCGCCAGCGCTAAAACTTGATCTGACGACTCAAACAAGTGAGCCACATTAACCCGCCTCTCAATAATCTGCATCAAGCCCTTCAGCCCTTCAGGGTTATAGTCAAGCTCACAGCGATCTCGCACCAGTTGATAGATGCCCACCATTGACACCACATGCGGCTCACCAAAGCTATTAGAGATATTTTTAGAAGAACACAACACAGAAATAGGAACCGTGTAAATAGTCGTGCAATCTAACTCTTGAAGCTGAGACGCATAATCAAAAAATAGGTGATTTCCAACCGTTGGCGGCACGCGATCGAGATTATCAAAAATAACCAAAAAACCTTTTGAATATCGATGCTTAATCTTTTGATAGGCATCGCGCAGCAACAAATTAATATCCGCCTTCAACCGAGAAATATCTTTTTGCAAAGTCTGCCTAATCACGGTTTTCTGCTTCGCGGCTCCCTTAATCTGCGCCAAAAGCTTAACCAACAGCTTGGCAATAAACGGAGTCGGGCTTCCTACACTCGCCTCAGCCGCTATGCTGACCGAGCTTTCAATCGATTCTTCATTTTCGTTAGTGATTTCCATAAACCACTTTTCAAAACTCTTCAGCAGCCCTGGATCAAAGCTGAGTCCCATTTCCCGTAGCTCAGACTCAACTCTCTTAATGACGATTAGATAAAAGTCTGTATATTCAGCATCGTTAATATCGGTTTCTTCATTGGCTTCTAAATAAATCACCCGATAGTCTTGTTCCCACTGGCGACGAATGCGCTGAAGTTCTGTGCTTTTGCCGCACCCGCGATGACCCGTGAACAAAATCGTGCAAAAGTCTCCTGGCTCCTGAAAGTCTAATAATGTGTTGACCTCATTAATCGCTTCTGCCTTCCGAACCGAGACTAAATCGACATAGTAGCGCTCTAAGCTCGCTCCCGACAAAGGATCGACATCACAGAGACGAAAAGCTTCCTTCAAAGTTTTGGCGCGATAATCACTCATAGCAGTTAAAATACAGGGTCAGTCAATGCAGCGAATGGGTTTCACTATACCCTAAGTCTACTGCTGCTCTTCAACCCACAGATGCATTTGTGAGAAGACTGGGCGACCCTTGCTCTATTGGGTAAACTTGCGCGATCGCAGCGTCCCGATTTGCGTCAACAATCCCTGCTGTTCTTGAGTGTCATTCAAACCTTGAGCTACCGCCAGCGCCTGCTGATAATAGCTATCTGCCGCCACCCAATCGCCCTTCGCAGTATAGAATTGCGCCAACCCCTTCAGCGCTGCAATCACCTGTTTAGAATCGTTTTGCTCTAGAGCCAGCGCCAATCGTTGATCGAGCGTTTCTGAAGCGTTGGAGTTTTGACCCAGCCCATAAAACGCCCGCGTCAGCCCTTCTAAAGCCCGAAATTGATTGGGACGATCGAGACTATTTTGAGCCACAAACAGCGCCTGCCGATAGCTGACCAAAGACGTTCGATAATCGCGAATGGCTCGATAGGCATCGCCCAAATTATTCAGCGTGTTAGCAACGCCGGGGTCTTTAGCCTGTTCGCGCAAGGGTTTTGCCTGTTCATAATAGCGAATGGCTTCTTTATAATTGCCCTGCGAATAGGCAACCAAACCCAAGTTGCTCAGAGATAAGCCCCGCCCAGCCGGGTTTTGCACGTCTTGGGCCACCTTTAAACCTTCGGCAAAAGTTTTTTGGGCCTCCACAACGCTCGATCGTCGCAGCAGCAGCGTGCCTAAATTATTAAAGCCATAGATTTGACGTTGAAAATCTTTAGTGTCACGAGCGATCGCCAAGCTGCGTCGCACCGCATCCTCGGCTTCAGCAAACCGCCCCACCTTTGAGTAGGCCTGACCTAACGCCTCATAGGTCGTGCCCTCCGCTTCGACTTCTTTAATGTCGTGATAGATGGCTAGCGCCTGCTGCCAAGACCCGATCGCTTTGTCTATAAACCCAGCTTGATTCTGCTGGTTGCCCAACCGCACGAGGCGATCGGCTTCAGTGCGAGCAGTGCCGCGAGTGCCGTTATAGAGTTTGATGCTCAACTGATCACTCAGGTCTGATGCCTGCGCCCCCGGAACCAGCACCATGCCACCGATCAAACCCTGAGCAACCCCCAACCCCACTACAAGCGGTGCCACCATCCAACGCATTTCAGAACCTCCACCCGACATTATTAAGCGAACAAGGAAACACGATTAGTCCAGCCTAGCCTCTAGTGGCGCTGAATCCAATCCATATCCTTGAACACTAGCGTTCCCATCTAGATAGATGGCTCTAATGTCGTCTGGCAAAGTCGTTTCTAGCAGGTGATAGCCCTCTTGCAGTCGCGCTTTGACCTCAGCCGGGGGAATGCGTTCGCCCTCAGCTTGCAGGTAGGCAGAGATGCGCGTATCGCTCCAGTGAAAGGTTTGGGCTAATGTCACCATCAGCCGCATTGTGGGCGGAAGCTGATCTAACGCCCGATCGAGATAGCACCACAGGGGCGGCGACATGGCCCGCAGGTTGTAGTGAATTTCTTCGACGGGGGGCAACTCAGACTGATTGATGGTCAAGGCTGTGACGTTGATCAGCCAACTCTGAAACGTGATTTCTTCTGACCCAAACGCCCGCAGATCTAGCCCGCCCATTTCATAAAAAATGTGTCGCCACAGCAGCGCAAACAGATAATCGGCTTGCACGGGCGATCGGGCGCGATGCTGAATCAACGTATAGACCATCGGGCTATAGCGGCAAAAAATCGCCGTGAAATATTGCCCCGCCTCAGCGTAGCGTTGAAATAGCGTCAGCAACTCTTGATCGCTATAGTGAGAGAGCGACTTGACGATCGGGTGATGGGCTTCAGGAAACGTTGGGATAGCCACAGCTTGGGTTCAAACTAGAGGACGTGCACTGTAACTATATACAGCGTCTTTCTCGATTTGGACATCTTTTTTTTCAAAATCTAGCGCCGTGGGGTGATTATGGCTCGAATTTCTAAATTTTTACTAAGTTCGTTACGGATTTGCTCAAACTGAGCTTGATAGAATGAGTAAGCTCAGGGATACTAGTTACTAGATTTCTCGACTCGCTACGATCGTTCACTCGTTTTGGTTTTCTATGGGATTAGATAGCTTATTCTCCACCCAGGGAATCATGGTCATGCTGCTGGGTGCCTATGCGGTTGCCATGTGGATGTTTTTGACCAGTGCGCCCAAGGTGCATACGGTGATGGTGTCAGATGTGGAGTTGGCACGAGACTTTTATGAAGGGATGCTCAGTCTGCCTGTGGCAGATGTGCCGCTGCACTATTACTATAACTATGAGCAGTCGCTAGGCACCGCAGGCATTAGCCCCATGTATTTGTCGGGCAATGTGGGCAGCACCACAGCGCGGGGCAATGGCAACGATGGTCTGTGGTATCAGCTTAAAAAAAATACGCAGCTTCACGTCATTTCGGGGGCGAGTTTGGGTGAGAAAGATCGTCAGCGCCATGTGTGCTTCGATCGGGATTGTCTCGATCAGATCTTGCTGCGCGTCCAAGCCTCTAATCTAAAGCATAAGATTCGGCGTGAAAAACCCCTTAATTTTTTAGTTAAAGACTTCTCAGGCCACGTTGTAGAGCTTGCAGAAGTTTCTAATTAAACTCCTCTACAAAAATTCATAAGAGCGAATGTAATGTCCGCTCTTTTTGTATTTAACGACCATTTTTGAGAGAAGTGGACGCCCGATCGCTATGGATCAAGCGGACTTCGCACGCCTTTTCCACCTCGATTGAGAACGTGAGTATAAATCATCGTCGTTTTCACATCTTTGTGCCCCAGCAGTTCTTGAACCGTCCGAATGTCATAGCCTGCTTCCAGCAGATGCGTCGCAAAGCTATGGCGAAAGGTATGACAGCCGACTCGCTTTTGAATCCTTGCGGAAAACACGGCTTGCTTCAAGGCTTTCTGCACTCCGCTTTCATGCAGATGAAAGCGATTGATTTGCTCCGTTCTAGGGTCACGACAGCGACGGTCTGACGGAAACACAAACTGCCATACCCACGATCGCTCCGCATTCGGATACTTTCGAGCCAGTGCATACGGCAGATGCACGGCTCCATAGCCTTGGGCTAAATCTTGCTGGTGCAATCGGCGTACCCGTTGCAGATGCTCATGTAGCGGTTCGTTTAGACTGGTGGGCAGCATCGTGACTCGACTCTCAACCCCTTTTGGCGTGCGAACGATGATTTGCTGTTGAGCAAAATCGAGGTCTTTGACCCGGATGTTCAATCCTTCGTTTAACCGCACCCCGCTGCCATAAAGAACCTGCACGACGAGTTGATACACCCTACTGAGGTTGCCAATGACGGCTCTGACTTCATCTTTTGTCAAGACCGTGGGCAAATAGCGGGGTTGCTTGGCTCGAACAGCATCGATCGAAGCATCTAGTTCTTGCCGTAGCACCTCGCGGTAGAGGAACAAAATGGCGCTGAGGGCTTGGTTTTGCGTCGATGCCGCCACTTGTTCTTGCACTGCAAGATGCGTTAGAAAGGCTTCAATCTCTGGACTTCCCATGTCTTTGGGATGGGTCTTGTTGTGAAACAGGATGTAGCGCCGAATCCATTGAACGTAGGTCTGCTCGGTGCGGTATGAATAGTGCTTCACTCGCAACAGGTCAGAGACTTGTTCGAGCAGCTTTCTGGGTCGTGGTTCCATCCCGGCGAGTTCCAAGGCTGTAATTCTGTCATTCGGGATCTTAGGCGGACGGTAACAGGTTCTCTCTTGGAAGAAATACTGAAGATTTCCGCCCAAGATCCCTGTCGAGGGGTACTATGCGGAAATCATATCGGGCTAAGTCGCTTGATTCGGACTTGGGCGGAAAGACTCAGGCTAAGTCGTTAAAATTGGGATCTTAGGCAGAAACTTTCAGTCCACATAATAGTTCCACGAGAACTGGATATAAATGTTACCCATTGGGAACACTACATCCACCCAGTTCCGTAGAACATTTCGTTGGAACCGACACGCTACAAATAGTCGTAAGGTTAACCGCACTACCAACTAAAGTTGGTGTTGCTTGATTGATTTGGTGCGGTTCAACTCAATCGTTATGCCGCTTAGTTCTTGGTAAGGACGCAATTGGAAGGTTATCTGTTGTTGTCCAGAGTCAAGTTATTTCAGAGAAAAGTACCCTCAAGGGTACTGTCAGAGCTGAAGTAAGTTACGCATACTGAAGCAGACCATATTACTCGGTTGTAAAATAAGGAGTTCTATGTCAGGAGAAAAGCCCTACCAGTCTCAATCCATCTCCATTAGCGGTAGTCAAGTATCAGGACAAATCGGTCAAGCAGGACGAGATTTGACCCAGAACCAGATCAAAACTGAGGGAATATTGACTCCTACCGACGTAGTGGCAGGTTTGGCACAAATTGAGGAATTAATTTGGAGTTCAAACTTGTCCGATTCAGAGAAAAGCAAAGCAATTCGGCATATCGAGACAGCGAAAGAAGAAGCAGAAAGTAAAGAGCCTCAAAAGAATTTTGCAGCAACTAGCTTGCAGAGGGCTACTGAAGTTTTGAAGAATGCAGATGAGACAGTTAGTGCGGGTCAAGGCTTATTTGGAAAGGTAAAGCCAATTATTGAAGGTCTTCTACCTTGGTTCGGTGTGGCAAAAAGTTTCTTTGGACTTTGATTCATCAACCATAGAGCAAAATTATGAGCCAGAAAAAGCCTCATGATGTAGATCAGGATATCGAGCTTAACAACGCTGAAAATTCAGGACAAATAGGTCAAGCTGGTAGAGATTTAATTCAAGTCGGACGAGACTATATTCAGTACATCTACAATAATTCTCGAAACGGACACTGGGGAAAGGTTGCTTTTGCATTAATACCTCTTTTTCTCTTTCTTTATGGAGCTAGGGAGGTTGGAATTAAAGTAGTTGGGACTTTCAGTCCGAAATCTGAGGAATCGTCAGCTATTGCGTTACCTACCCAAAGCCCGATCAATAGAAAGCCTGAACAGAGTAATGACTCTCAACTCAGTGAACCTCAGTTTCCCCAAGACTCTTGTGGGGATAAGTCTACAGATTCCAACAGTACTTGGTATCCAGTATTTATAAATGGTGGAAACTTAGATGAAGTCAAGCAGAAGTACTGCAAAGATGCCATCAACGCAACTAGGCAAACAGGTGAGAAGGCAGTCCTAGTCGCAAGTTTTATTTCTGACACTAAAGCTCTAAAATTTGCTAAAGCTGTTGGTGGCGAAGTTGGAGAGCCTAGCAAGCCTAACACCGTTGTCTCGCCGCAACTACCATCAAGTTCAGGTAATAAGCCATCTGTACCCCCTAACTCAAACACTGACGAGCAAGGGGCTGCAAGACAACGTGCCGCCCAAGAAGAAGCTGAACGGCAACGCGCTGCCCAGGAAGAGGCTGCAAGACAACGTGCTGCTCAGGAAGAGGCTGCAAGACAACGTGCTGCTCAGGAAGAGGCTGAACGGCAGAGAGAATTTGCACGTCAGCAAGCAGAGGCTGCACGTCAGCAAGAACTTGCACGGCAACAGGAGCTTGCGCGTCAACGGGCAGAAGTAGCTAGGAGGCAAGCTATTGCTTCGTCAGGATGTGTTGTAGCAATTAATAATTCTTTGGTTTCCTTAAGAAGTGCCCCAGACAGATTCAGTCAAGAGCTTATCAGGGTAAGCTCTGGCAATTATACGGTCTCGGATTACGTGACAAGAGAATTTGCGGGTTCTACAGAAGGCTATTTTGAAATTACATCTGGAGGACGAACAGGTTGGATCGCTAACGATACGTGGACTATTAATGGCAAAAACAGTTCGTGTCCATAGCGCGGCATAACAACCCCAATGCAGCGGACGTAAAAAGTCTTTGCACTTCGTTTCAGTCATATCTGTCGCCGCTGATTGGGAACGTTAGGCTGCACATTCGCTTTATTTTGTGGGCAATCTAGGCCTGGTAATCAGGTATAGTCACACAAGATAAAATGAGAGCTTCACAAGACGGGATAGGGCGGGCTTCGACCGTGAATATTGACCCAAGAGTTATTAATGGTTCGTGGATTTATGGAGTAGCACTTGATCTACATACAGTGTCGAGCGTTTCTCGGAGTGATGGAGGGTTTGATACAACCCGTACTGAACTGGGTGAAGCTCTCTATCAGCTAAAGTATAATTTTGACCGTAGCAAAGTCGAGCCAATGGCTGAGATTGCTGCAAATTATATCCGGAATAATTTTAGGGTTTTTCGCTACTTCCAAAGCATCGTCGCTGTTCCACCATCCAAATTAGACCGCCCTTTTCAGCCAGTGTTAGAATTAGCGAAAGCGATCGGGGAGAAGACTGGGCTTTCTGTACCAGACGATTACCTCATCAAGGTTAGACAGACACAAGCGCTGAAAGATATAGAAGACGCTGAAATTCGCCAGCAACAAATGCAAGGTGCGTTTCAGGTCGCTGACCAAAGATACGCTCAGCAGTCTCTTTTGGTGTTTGACGATCTCTTTAGGTCTGGGGAAACCTTGAACGCAGTGTGCAATGCTCTCACGTTCCAGGGGGGTGTAGCGAGAGTCTACGTGCTAACGATAACGATGACGAGGACAAAAAGATGACTTACAGCAGCAGTTTCGATTGGTTTCGGTTGGCTCGCGCCAAAGGAATAGGGACGAAATTGCTGTGGGAAGTTCACGATCTCGTATCTGGAGAATCTACCGATCTTAACAATTTCCTAACTAATAGGAAATTAGATTTTCCAAAAATCTCAGGAAGACTGAGAACTACACTCAAATCCTTTCCGCATGAACAGGATTACGAATTGATTCAACGCGCTTACGAACAGCTAGAGACAAATAGAGTGAAGATTCTGCATCCTGAATCTCCTGACTTTCCCTCTAGACTGAAGAAGTATGGGCGGCAATACAACATTCCCCCAGTCTTGTACGCAAGAGGGCATACACCACTTGCAAAATCACCAAGCATTTCAATTGTTGGTTCGCGTAACGTTGGTGAAGATGCTCTTGCCATCACAGCTGAGTTAGCAAAGGGACTAGCTAGAGCAGGGTTTAATATTGTCTCTGGTTATGCTAAAGGTGTTGATTCTGCCGCTCATTTAGGCGCTTTAGAAGCAGAAGGTACTACTACGATTATTCTTAGTCTAGGCATTCTAAATTTTGAAGCCAAGAAGGAATTCAAACCCTTTTTTACTGCGTATAACACTCTTGTTCTTTCGCAATTCAACCCTTCAGAAAAGTGGCTTGCTCGAAATGCTATGGCACGAAATAAGTTGGTTTGTGCGCTGGCAGATGCAGTTGTTGTTATAGCTTCAGGACAAGAAATTGATAGTAAAGGCAGGATGAGTGGCACGTTTGATGCTGCTAGAAGTGCAATGGCGATGAACATACCAGTTTTTGTTCTCTCACCAAACTGCTTGGCACAACCCCCAATTGGTAATTCGGACTTAATTCAACTAGGCTGTCACGAGATCTCATTGGAAAATGGTGTTCAAAAAATCACTTCAATTTTAGAGAGGAGTGATTCTGTAAATGAGAACAAGGCTCTAGATAATCAGATGGTTCAACTCAGTCTTATTGCATCATCGTAGAACAGCATAATCGGGTAACCAGGGGATTTTCTCCCCCAGTCCCCACGGCACCCCGCGTGCGGCTCCGCACGGGGCGCGTCCCCAGAAAAGTTTTAGACAAGCCAGTTCAATAGAACTGAATATCCAGGGCTGGTTGTGCAGTTAAGCGCCGACAAAATAGCTCCCCCGTTCGGGTTCATCGCCCAGTCGAGCTTTGCAACTCCTCCCTGCTTTCTAAGGTTCAGCCCTTCACCCTGTCTCACCCATTACGGTGAGTGTTTGGCTACTATGACCTCTGCTGACTTCTGCTCAATCATGAGTCCTGTTGCCATGACTCACGCTGCCTGAATGTCCTTAGGGTTCCGTGGCTCCCTAGCCGTTTCCCGCTAGACCTCAATCAGACTCCCGTAGACCCTCAGACCGCCCTTTGAGCAGATCTCCCCAGATAAGAACGTGAACTGTCTCTGCACAACTGCGTCATTTACTGTGTTCCCTGAACCAAAAGGCTTCATGATGTTGTGCTCACTTGCCACAGGAATCTCAGCCTTCTATGACGTTTCTGTCCGTCAGCTCGCAGATTTGCCGCTGGCTTCCTTCAGACCCTTCCTCGCGGAAACGCCCTTACCTTAAGCTAGTCGTTGTCGTCACTCGGATCTTTTGGGATCATTTGGACGTTGGTTCTCCGACAGGGGACTTTCACCCCATTAGTTCACACCCATGCTGGGCGTACACAACACGTTGGAGCGGAAGGGCGCGAGGTCTCGGTGGAGTCACAGAAATTGTCTGCCGCCGCTGATTTGAGCCGTTATGCCCCTGAATCCTTGATGAGGCTGCAATCGGGAAGAGATCGGTAGGAAGAAATCGCCAAAACCCCGTAAGCTCTTGGTTAAAGCGATCGCACTGATACTCAAATCTGTTTATCAAGAAACATCACGATATCTGCGTCTTTCCAGTGTTATCTCTTTTCCTGTCCTATCTTAAACGCAACAGATGGTTTGACTCAAAACTTAAACCTCAGGAGATGAATTTATGGATCCTATTTCTCTTATCCTTGCAGCATTGGTAGCTGGTGCAGCAAAAACGGCTGGTGGTGTCGCTCAAGATGCTTACAACGGCTTGAAAGCCTTGATTAAGCACAAGTTTGAGAGTCAAGGAAAATCAGATTCAGCTACTATCCTGGATAAGTATGAACAGAAGCCCGAAAAGACGAGACCTCTTTTAGAAGATGAATTAACTGAGGCTGGAGCTGACAAAGACGAAGAAATTGTTAAACTGGCTCAAAAGTTAATGGAACAACTACATCCTCAAGAAGCAGCGGAAGGGAAATTTAGTGTTCAAATTTCTGGGGGTACAGTTCAAGGTTTGACACAGCAAAATACTGGGACGATAACTCAAAACTTCAGTTAATCAAGGGCGCTTAGAAAATGACTGCCGATAATTTTGTCAACATCTCTGGCGGAAATGTTCAGGGGTTTATCCAAGAAAATCATGGAGCCGTCACTCAATACTTCATTTCCCAAGTCTCTGAGTTAATTAGTGGGCAATCACCCAGTGCAGAACAATCTTTAACTCAGGTAGAATACCGCCAGAGGCAAGTTTTACTCAGTAAAGTCAAAGATTATTGGATTGAAGGGGTCTTAGAAAAGTCATTGCACACCAAGACAATGATTGAACTTGGTCTAGAAAAGCGATCGGATGCAATAGAACGTTCATTTAGTAGCTTCGAGGAGCTACCAGAAGAGTCCAGACAAATTTTGCCTTCAGGGACAGGCGCAACTGAGGTCTTCAATCAAATCGGAGAGGGGCGAACTCTGTTGATTTTGGGAGACCCAGGGGCTGGGAAAACAATAACCCTCCTAAAACTGGCACAGAATTTGATTGCTCGTGCTGAAGGGGGTTTGAGTCGGCTGAGTCCAGTGGTGTTTAACTTATCTTCTTGGGGCAGCAAACGGCAAACGATCGCAGATTGGCTGATTGAGGAACTGTACAGTCAGTATAAAGTTTCCAAGACTCTTGCTAAAACCTGGATTGAAGATCAACAACTACTCCTACTGCTAGACGGTCTAGACGAGGTAAAGTCCGATCGGCGAGAAGCCTGCGTCGAAGCTATCAACCAGTTTATGCAAACGCACGGGCAGACTGAGATAGTGGTCTGTAGTCGGATTGCAGACTATGAAGTTCTGTCTAACCGTCTGCAATTACGGGGCGCGATCTACATCCGCTCTCTGACTCCTGAGCAGGTTAACCACTATTTAGACGCGGCAGGTGAACAACTAGAAGCCGTCAAAACTCTGCTGTCCGAAGATACCGCACTGCAAGAGTTAGCGAAGTCTCCTCTAACGCTTAATGTTATGACTTTGGCTTATCAAGGCAAAAAGGTAGAAGAAATACTTCAAACAGGTTCAGTAGAAGCACATCGTGAACACTTATTCAATTCTTATATTGAGCGGATGTTCAAGCGAAAGGGAGTTAATCAACAATACTCGAAGGGTCAGTCCATACACTGGCTAACTTGGCTAGCGCAACGGATGTCTCACGCATCGCAAACGGTCTTTTTTATTGAGGGAATGCAGCCGACTTGGTTAGAAACGACCCAAAAAAAGGTCTATGAATGGGGAACTCGCCTGATGGGGTTAATGATGGGTTTCCTGATTGGTTGTTTTGTATTGAGTCCATTACAGGGACTAATCATTGGAATGAGTATCGTCCTACCTTTAGCTTGGTGGAAGATGGAGGAATGGAAATTAGCTTGGCGGATGGATGAAATCAAAACAGTTGAAACGTTGAAATGGTCTTGGCAAGATGAAAGCTTGAAATGGTCTTGGCAAGAAGCCATAAAGTCTGCGAAACAAGGATTCCTTGGAGGATTGCCTTTGGGAATAATTGTGGGAATTTCTCTTTTATCACCACTCATGCCTATCTTAATAATCGCGTATGGGCTAATTAGTGGACTAATTTTGGGCTTGCTAGGTGGACTGATCGGCCCAAAAATAGAGAGAAAAACATCTCCTAATCAAGGAATTTGGAACTCAGTTAGAAACGCCCTTATTTTAGGAATGATAGGCGCAGGAATTGGCTTGCTGATTGTAATTTTTCTAGGGCAACTACAATGGCTGGGACTGGGGCTAATTTTCGGACTGATCTTTGGGCTGTTTTTTGGAGGTGGTAAAGCCTGCCTCCAACACTTCATCTTACGATCCATCCTTCACCGCAACAATTGTATTCCCTGGGACTATTCCCGCTTCCTCGACTACGCCAGTGAGCGCATTTTTCTGCAAAAAGTTGGCGGCGGTTATATCTTTGTCCATCGGATGCTACTAGAGCATTTTGCCCGAATGGAGTGAGTTTGGGTAGAGTGAGTGCGATCGTCGGCGAGCGCAGTATGTCCACAGGCTAAGTTTTTTGTTCTGTACTTAAATTAAATCCATCCAACGACCGACGAAGATTAAACTGCTCCATAAATCGCGAACCAAACTAGTAGAAAAAAGATAGAAACGCAGGTCAGAAGACAACCACTAAAAGGGAAACAGAAGTCTAGGGCTTACTGAAACGCTTCAGTACTATCGAACCGTTTATACCAGGTTCTTTGGGAGGCAAAGATTCCATAACTGCCTTCTTGAATGCCCCGATACTGCGACGAACTGACTTCAAATTTCTCTGGCGAACTATTTTGGAAGGCAAAAGTAACAGAAAATATTGGAAAAGGAACGGTGCCCAAGCCAGTTGAAACCATCACTTGGCGCTCTTTATTTGCTGACCACCCGTGCCATTCTTTGAATTAACGGCGCTTTAAGGTTCTGTAGGGTGAAGTGAACGCCTATGCCGATGATCAGAACCCCAAGGAGGAGCAAGACCGTGACCACAAAACACACAATCAAAAGCAATATAGTCATCATTTGCTAACCTTTTTCGGTTGTGTTCCAGAAGGGTGCAGTAACTTGATTACGTTGACTATCTTTCTTGCCGATTGGAATGCCTGACGATGTGAATCTGCCTTGGATGGAACAGTAGAGTCTAAGAAGCTCAAATGCCTAGTCGTTGATAAACCTGATCTAGATTTTTGAGATGATGTTGAGGATCGAAACAATCAGCAATTTCAGCCGGGGAGAGCTTTTCGACCACGCGGGGGTCTTCACTAATCAACTTGCGGAAGTCACCTTCGGGTTTGTTCCAGGCTTGATGAGCGCATGACTGCACGATCGTATACGCCTCTTCGCGACTGACATCTTTGCCAATCAGCGCCAACAAAACTCTTTGACTAAAAACGACTCCCCCATAAAGGTTCATGTTGCGCGCCATGTTGTCGGGGTAAACCAGCAGGTTTTTCACCAAGTCAGTCGTTTCGACCAACATGAAGTGAGTCAAAATGCAGGCATCGGGAAAGGCCACCCGTTCGACTGAGCTATGGGAAATATCTCGCTCGTGCCAGAGCGCAACGTTTTCCATCGCGGCAACCGCATAGCCTCGGATGAGACGAGCCATTCCGGTGAGACGCTCTGACCGGATCGGGTTCCGCTTATGGGGCATTGCAGAGGAGCCTTTTTGTCCCTTTGAGAAAAACTCTTCAACTTCTAAAACATCGGTGCGCTGAAGGTTGCGAATTTCTACGGCAAAACGCTCGATCGACGAGGCTAACAGCGCCAAGCCATTCATATAATCGGCGTGGCGATCGCGAGAAATCACCTGCGTCGAGGCAGCATCGGGTTCGAGTCCCAGGTTTTGACAGGTTAAAGACTCAATGCGAGGGTCAATGTTGGCGTAGGTGCCAACCGCGCCAGAGATTTGACCGACGGCAATGGTTTTTTTGAGTTGACAGAGACGATCGCGGTGTCGCAGCATTTCTGCCAGCCAGCCAGCCAGCTTAAAGCCAAAGGTGATTGGCTCGGCGTGAATGCCGTGCGATCGCCCAATCATGACGGTGTTGCGGTGCTGTTGAGCCTGATAGCGAAGTGCCTGAATCAACGCCTCAACGTGAGACATAATCACATCTAAACTGGCGACAAGTTGCAGTGCCAGGGCGGTGTCTAGGACATCAGAACTGGTCATGCCCAAGTGGATGTATCGTCCGGCTTCGCCTACAGATTCATTAACGTTAGTGAGAAACGCAATCACATCGTGCCGAACTTCGGCCTCGATTTCTAAGATGCGTTTGGGGTCAAAGGTTGCTTTTGCTTTGATGTCTGCAACGGCCTCAGCCGGAATGTAACCCAACTCAGCCTGAGCTTCGCAGACGGCGATCTCAACCTCTAGCCAGGTTTGAAATTTATAGGCTTCAGTCCACAAATTGCCCATTTCGGGTAGGGTATAGCGCTCTATCAAGGCTCGTCGTGCAGAATACAACCGTCACATTGTAGCGTCTAATTTGCTTGATAAATGGTGGGTTATGTCACGGCAATGCCCACGCTGTTGAAATAGTCAGCCTGGGCATTGCAGCAGGTTTTGATGGAATTTGTGCGATCGCGCTATCGGTTAGCCCTACTCTTCGCCTTCATCGCCTCCTAAATCTTCTTCAGACTCTTCTTCATAACTGTCTTCGCTTTCTTCGTCGCTTTCTTCGGAAGCCTCTTCGTCAGGATCTTCCTCTTCAGGATCTTCCTCTTCTTCAGAATCCTCTTCGTCGTCGCTGCCTTCAGTCTCTGCGTCGATATCTTCTTCGTCTTCGTCGCTTTCCTCTTCGTCGTCTTCGTCAGACTCTTCGTCGTCGCTGTTATCGATTTCTTCAGAGTCGTCTTCGTCGGACTTTTCGTCGTCGGACTCTTCTTCGTATTCGGTTACAGTCTCCTCGTAGAATTCAGAGTCTTCGTCGCTGTCGTCGGACTCTTCTTCAGTTTCGTCATACTCCTGGAAGTAGAGAAAATCGAGGTTCTCGTAAGCATCGACGGAGACAAACCCTTGGTTTTCGATGTAGACAAGCTCTTCTTCATATTCAACCGTGTAAGTCTCATAGTGAGACTCTTCTAACAAGGCGATCACTGAGGGTTGATAAATTGCGCCGGGGGTTTGAAATGCAGTCGCGATCGCCGCCTTTGACCCACTAAACAGAGGAGCCGAACTGCCCTGAATGCCCTGACTCAGGTCACGATCGCTGACTTGGCGAATCGTCCAGCAGTCGTGGTTAAAATCAGGCTTGGTCATGTAGTCGTAAGGGATGTAGCAATAGCCCTGCTCGCCCCAGTCATCGCCCCATGAATTGCGAACGATAAAAACTTGATCAGGGTCAGAATAGCCCACACACAGCATCGCGTGGCCGCCGTCGTGCTTTTCGCGATCGGGGTCAGGCATGGGCACCAATCCGCTAGAGCCTGCCTGCTGAAAAGACTCGAAAAGCTGCAAGCCAAACGCAAACGGATAGCCCTCTGCCAGACAACTCCGCATGGCGTGAAGATCGACCTCCACACGAGCCGCGTCTTCAACTCGGAAGTTTGTGGCTTCTGCATAAGCCTTTTTAGGCGGCTGCTCTAGAATTTGTTCGAGGTTAAACGACCAAGTGTTTTCAGAACAAGCGCCATATTTTCGCAACACTTTGACGCAGCTTTTCAGATATGTGCCTTGGTCTTGGCTGGGGTCGCCGTCAAATTCTCGTGCGTTGTAGTAGATGAACAAACGGCTGACATCTTCCGATTGTCCGAGCAGGCGGTTTGTCAGATATTCATAGGCCCCTGCCATGGCGTTGGCGGTGCAGCTATTGGAGTTGCCCTGATTTTCGACCGGAGTCATGTAGGCGCGAAGATCGACTTTAGAAGGCAGGGAACGATCGCGACCCGCACTGTATTTTTTGTCTTGAGAGTTCTGCTTTTCGGGGCGATAGCCGCCTAGTTGGAATTGCTGACCAGCGGAGTTTTTGACGACTGTTGACTTGCGGACTTGACGATAGTTTTTTGACATAGCAACCAATTCTTTTAAGACTCTGGCTAGAGTGCTCAAATCAGGTCTCAATCTAACTAGTTTCTATTGCATTCGATCGATCGTGCGATATTGCACCGCTTCGGCAACATGATGGGTTTGGAGAGGCTCATCCCCCGCGAGATCGGCGATCGTGCGCGCCACTTTGAGAATGCGATCGCTGGCTCTGACTGATAATCCCAGTTTGCGAATCGCGCCTTCGAGAAGATTGCGGGTCGAGTCATCTAGCTTGCACCACTGCCTGAGATGGGAACTTTGCATCTCGGCATTGCAGCGTAAATCGGTGTTTTTAAATCGCAGACGGGCCCGATCACGAGCAATTTGCACCCGCGATCGCACCGTTTCTGAGTCTTCGCCCGTAGGCTGTCGAGTGATCTCTTCTGGCTTGAGCCGATTGACCCCAACTTGCAGATCAATCCGATCCATCAATGGGCCCGATAGTTTTGCCCAATAGTGCTCTCGCGATCGCGGAGAACAGGTACAAGCCTGCACCGTGTCAGCAAAGAAACCACAGGGACAGGGATTAGTGCTAGCAACCAGCGTAAATCGAGCCGGAAACGAGACCGACTGCCGAGCGCGAGAAATGGTAACGTGACCGTCTTCTAAAGGCTGCCGCAAAAACTCCAGCACGTCGCGCTTAAATTCTGTCAATTCATCTAGAAACAATATTCCTCTGTGAGCCAGAGAGATTTCGCCCGGTCTCGGATAGCTGCCGCCGCCCACCAGTGAAGCCCCCGACGCAGAATGGTGCGGGCTGCGAAACGGACGAGTGCTCACCAAAGAGCCTTTGTCCTTTAGCAACCCCGCTACTGAGTGAACCTGGGTCACCTCTAGGGCTTCCTCAAACGAGAGCGGTGGCAAGATTCCGGGTAGGCGACGAGCCAGCATGGTTTTGCCACTGCCGGGGGGCCCGACAAACACCAGATTGTGTCCTCCGGCAGCCGCGATTTCTAGCGCTCGACGCGCATGGGCCTGGCCTTTGACATCCCTCAAGTCAAAAGCTGGAGTCTGCGATCGCTCCAGTTCTTCTGCCATATCTACTTGCATGGGCGTGTGAGCCGTCGGGTCGGTGAGAAACTGCCCCACCTCAGACAAGTGACCAAAGCCATAGACCGAGATGCCTTTGACTACCGCCGCTTCGCGGGCATTGCCCGCCGGGACGACTAACCCAGAAATGCCGAGCCGTTGAGCGGCAGCGGCGATCGCCAACACCCCTGCCACAGGTCTGAGAGTTCCGTCAAGCGAAACTTCGCCCAGAAACAAATGCGTCTCTAGCAACTCAATTTTGACTTGCTCGGAGGCAGCCAGAATGCCAACACTGATTGGCAAATCAAAACTCGGCCCTTCTTTTCGCAAGTCTGCGGGAGTTAGATTAATCACAATTCGCCGCATCGGAAAGGCATAGCCTGCATTCTTGAGAGCCGTCTTGACCCGCTCTTTAGACTCTTGCACACTCGTGTCTGGCAGCCCTACCACGACCATTCCGGGCAGCCCTCCCGCGATGTCTACTTCGACCCCCACTTTCACCGCATCAATGCCGACGAGCGATGCACTCCAAACCTTGGCAAGCATGACAAATTCCATGACGAATGCTTTGGTAGAGTGCCCAGACTTTGGGGCAAGGCAACGCGACGGGGGCGATCGAGAGAGTAGCCGTGAACAATTCAGCCTCAACAACCCTAATAGACAACTCCGATAATTTCTGCCTTACAGACTACTGTGCTATTTCAACAGGTGTTGCTAATATCGAAGGCTATCCCAAATCGATTAACTTTAGAATTTTTTAATCATCACGTCGGGGAGTGTCTATGGTCAGTCAGCCCATCAGTCCAAAGCAGAACCGTAGGGTTCTGGCATCCCACCCATCGCGATTTTCTCCAGCCAGTGTTATTAATTGGGGAGCCGCAGACCCCCTAGAACGAGGCCCGATCGTGGGCACCCTGCTCAACCCTGCCCACCGCAACGTGATTGGCACCCATTCAGGGCCCTATGCAGTCTATCGAGCGCTAGCTGTGGGCAGCGGCAGACTGCAAGCAAGCCACCGGGCTGATCTCACCAACACCTCACCCGTGGTTAAAATTGGCCCGCACCCGGCTTGGGCAGACCCCGATCGGATTATTTCTCTCGACCCCTTTGGGGCTGTCGTCAGCGATGTTTATCAGTCTCTCTATCAGCAGGGATATGACATTCGACCCTCGATCGCTATCACCAAAGCCCATATTAACCTGCCAGAGCTTCAAGACGCGGTTGCTAAAGGGCGCTTAGTCGAAGATGGCACGGTCATGAAGCCAGGCGGCAACCTAGAAGTGATCAAAGCGGCGATCGAGCCTGTGTGGTATCTTCCTGGTCTGGCCAAACGGTTTAACGTTGACGAAAGTCTGCTGCGGCGAGCGTTGTTTGACCACACGGGCGGCATGTTTTCAGATCTGGTGACTCGCCCGGATCTGAAAGTTTTTCTGCCCCCGATCGGGGGCATCACCGTCTACATGATTGGCGACCCAGCAGCAATTACCGATCCCGATAGACCTCTGGCTGTCAGAGTTCACGATGAATGCAATGGCTCTGATGTTTTTGGCTCAGATATTTGCACCTGTCGCCCCTATTTGGTACACGGACTCGAAACCTGCATTCAAACCGCCCAAGCAGGCGGCGCAGGTGTGGTGGTCTACCTCCGCAAAGAAGGGCGGGCGCTAGGAGAAGTCACTAAGTTTTTGGTCTACAACGCCCGCAAACGACAAACGGGGGGCGATCGGGCTGATTCCTACTTCACTCGCACTGAATGTGTCGCTGGCGTGCAGGATATGCGCTTTCAAGAACTCATGCCCGACGTGCTGCATTGGCTGGGCATCACCCGCATCGATCGCTTAGTCTCAATGAGCGACCTCAAATATAACGCCATCACTCAATCTGGCATTCAGGTCATTCAGCGAGTCGCCATCCCTGACGACTTGATTCCGGCAGATGCTCAGGTCGAGATCGAGGCAAAAAAAGCGGCTGGTTACTACACCGAAAGCCCAGTTCTCACAGCGGAAGGACTAGCCGCCATTCAAGGACGAGGACTGACTGACTAATGCCTGCTCAACTCCCTTCTGAAGTCGATACGATCGCTTATCTGAGGTCTCCTCAAGCGATTAGAGAGCGCTGTGGCAAGCTTTTTGCCTTAGCCCAAGCCGATCAACTTCGCTATTTTCGGTGCGATCTGACTCAGTTAGAGCAGGTGTCTGATTATGTGATTGCTGTCACTCGCCATCACTACCCAGATTTGCAGATTCCGTTTCACAGTCGCTGGCGACACTTTGAAGTCGGAACGCTGTCGAGAATGAAGCGCCTCGATCGCGCCCTCGCCCCGCTGTCTCCCTTAGAAAGAGCCAAAGCAAAGTTTGATCTCGTCATTCCCAGTGTCTTGCTCGATGCGGGCGCTGGCGATCGCTGGCGCTATGTTGAGTCTGACCTTGGGCAAACGTGGACTCGATCAGAAGGGTTAGCGATCGCCAGTTTTGATTTATTCTGCCAGGGAGGGTTTTCTAGCGACCCCGATCGGTGCTATCAAACTGACGCAGACGGGCTGCGCCAACTAACGCCAAGCGCTCTGGCAGACCGTTTGCAAGTTACTGATCAAAATCCGCTCGTAGGGGTAGAAGGACGATCGCACCTACTGCAAAAACTGGGTCAAGCCCTGCAAAAGCGCCCAAGCTGGTTTGGAGACACCCATCCCCGTCCCGGAAACCTGGTTAGTTATCTTTTAGAACAGTCCCAAGATGGCAAGCTCTCAGCCCCGATCATCCTCAACGCCGTTCTAGAAGGCTTTGGAGAAATCTGGTCTGGGCGAGTCGCGATCGCAGGGATCAACCTGGGAGATGTTTGGCTCCATCCAACTCTGCCCGGAAACGAGATCAGCGATAAATTAGTGCCCTTTCACAAACTGTCTCAATGGCTCACCTATTCTCTGCTAGAACCCCTGCAAGAATTAGGCTTAGAGATGACTGATCTAGATGCCCTAACCGGGCTGCCAGAATATCGAAATGGCGGATTGTGTCTCGACCTAGGGCTGTTAAACGTCAAAGATCAGCAAATTTGGGAGCACTCCCACTTACCAGGGTCAGCGGTGATTATTGAATGGCGCGCCCTCACCGTTTGCCTGTTAGACGCGATCGCTCATACCATGCGCCAACGACTCAATCTGAGCGTCTCTGACCTTCCGTTGGTTAAAGTGCTACAAGGCGGCACTTGGGCCGCTGGCCGAAAAATTGCCGCCCACCAAAGACCTGGCGGTGCTTCTCCTATTCGCATTGAGAGCGATGGCACTGTCTTTTAACAGGTTGAGTTTTCTCAATTCCCCCAGACACGGATAGATAAATGATTTGAGATTCTTGCAAAACTCTGACCTGAAGTTTGGTAAGCTATAGTACCTGCAAAAATGAAGCTCATTAGCTTCATCGATCGGCGGCATAGCCAAGTGGTAAGGCAGAGGTCTGCAAAACCTCCACCCCCGGTTCAAATCCGGGTGCCGCCTTTAATTTCTCATGTCTGAAAACTGAGTCAAAGTCTTGCTAGTCAATGGTTTCAGGAAAGAACTGAAACTGCTTAATGTACCCACATGTACTTAAATGTACCTCTATGTACCTGCAAATCTAAGCAAGATTTAAGCAAGGTATGCAAGACAGAATTCATCAGGCTAATGCACGGCTCAAAAGTGCCCGTGTTAGGGTGAGCATTCTCACCTATGCATGACTTCAAAGTTCTTTCTACTTCCTTAATTTGGTGTATTCCTAGTTCAGCATTTGTACACTTTTCGGTTGTTTGGCTGGTAAGAATCCACCCTTTTTTGCTTGCATCTCCAGCTTTAGGGAAAGCTGTACTAACAGTTCTATCTATAGGCGTGTTCATTGGGTATCTTAAGGCTCTATTTGTTAGCGCTATCGCTTTTCAAGTTGAACCATATTTACGTCGGCGGATTATTGTTGGGGCTACAACAATCTTAACTCTACTAGAGGGATCTTGGGAACGTCTTCAAGACCAACTTAAGAACGAGAGAAAACATTAATGCCCCTGAGGATTACTTATCTGTTTCCACCCATACGTGGCTTCAAAGTGAACTCTGGACGTGGACTTTTCCTTTCGGCTAACTCAACTGAGTTTTTGGCGATCGCCTGATATCCTCTTTCAATCGATTGTTTGCTAAGAGGGTGTTTGAAAAGTAGTCGTTGCTAGCACAACCCGCCCGTGATTGAAAATCCGGGCTAACAGAACGAAGTCCACTGAAGGGACTAAACGCCTGGTAGCAGTTGAATTCAACCCGTTTCAACGGGTTTTGCACCGTTAGCCCGGACTTGCAGTCACGGGCGGGACGGCAACGCAGCAAAGAAACTTTCGATACGTTTCAAACATCCTCTTAGGGAGTATGGCACACACACATCAACTTTCTCTCCTCACAAGATTAGGCTGACAGCTTCGCAGTCTAATTCACCAAGAAGACAATTAGATTGGACTCCTTGCAGCCTAAGTGCCGATCGAGCAACCTAAGCTGACAAACGACTGCGGCAAGTAGAGCGATCGCTACTTAGCAATAAAATGTGCCCACACTTTCCCATCGGGCCCAGCCACTTCATCAACATAGCTATAGGGATATAACCGCTTTCGGCCCTCAGTGTTGGCGTAGCCAGACATCGCATCGCCCCAAGGGTCATTCACAATATAGCCCTGAGACGTGTAGCCGATGGCCGTCACAATGTGCCCCCCATGGGTAAACAGTCCGCATAAGACGACCGGACGACCGTTGATCAGTTCTTCTTTAACATCTTGCCAGGTGCGGTTGATATTAAAGCTAGGCTTAAACCCGTAGGACTGGATCAGTTGAGAAAGAACATTGTGATTGGTTTGAGCGCCCTCCCCGCCTTGATTGAGACACCACTGCAAGAGTTCATCTTCTAGCTGACCGCCGTCTTTAGAACGAATCCCGTAATAGTAAAAGACCATCGCGATCGAGGTCACATTACAGGTTGACCAATAATAGCGAGGGTTATCTCTCTGAGAAAAATAAGGCACATTCATCTCAACCGTCGGCGGAATCGGGTTAAACGGCCGCCCACCGCGTTTCATCTGGGCAAAGCTTGGAAAGACAAACCCCGTATTGCCAAAACCGGGCAACTCTTCAGTCAGCGCCACCTTGATGTGCCCACCCTGAATCGCATAGCTAGACACGCCATATAAAGCTCCTGCGTTGAAGTTGGCTCTCTCTGTCGCCTGTAGCTGGGTCGAATCAACGGGACGCTTTTTAAAAATCGTCGTCGTGAGCGCCGTCACCGTCAAAGCATCTGAGTCGTAGGGGATGGACTTGCCGTTGCGCTTAATCTGAGCAAACTTCCAATAGACAAAGCCTACATCGCCAAACCCAGCGATCGGGTCGGCCAGCTTAACGCGAAAGTGGCCACTCACACAGGCATAGCCCGTGATGGCATAGGTTTGTCCCTGCATCACATTGGTTTTTTGATTAGCCGCCAGGGTTGAAGAGTCTCCTAACTTTGCCTTGAGAATCGTGGTGGTCGCGATCATCAACTGAGCCGTCACCGAGACATCAGGAACGTCTTCAAGATTAAAGCGAAAGATCTGAGTGCCTTTGCTTAACTGCACATGGCTGTCATAAAAATAGCCAAAGTTGCCGATCGGGGCAATCGCTTCACCCAACTCTAGCTTGACGTGGCCATCGATCGAGCCGTAGCGATTGACGCTAAACGACTGTCCTGCCTTGACTAAAACTTTTTGCTGATCGTTGAGCGTTGAAGAATCAGCCGGAGCCGCCTTAAAAAACGTATCTTGTAAAACTTTGAGCGTTAAAGATTGCCCGATCGTCAACGGGTCACTGCTCACCGTGATATAAAAAACCCGATTCTCAATCACCTTACCCGCGCTATCGGTGCCTTTTAACCGCAGCCATCGCGACCCTGCCGTCGAAAATCCATTCGGCATCATCACCTGCCAAGTTCCAGCATTGGTCGTGACCTTAAGCGGAAACTTATCTTCAGCAGACAGTGTAACCTGAGTGATGCGCGTTGCATCATAGGTGCCTTTTAGCGTCACAGGCTTGTTGATCAAAACCTCTTTAGGCCCTGAATAAGTTGGAGGAGTCGTGACTCCGGGTGATGAGAGAGTGCTGGTCGCGGTGGTGTCGGTCATAGAAATCGCCCCGAATAGAGTGAACAGTGCCGCCAGACTTATCTGTTAAAAAACGGCTTGAGTTAGCAGTTTCGCGAGATGATTGCTCAACGATCGAGCCAAGAACCCTAACAATTTAGCTCAATTGTCTAAGCCTGACTCACCTCAGAGAGAATGCCCCCACTCTCCATCAAACTTAAGAATTTCATCAAGCGCTTCACAAAAAACGTTCCCTCCTCAGCAAAGAAGTGGGAACGTCAAGCGGAAGGGCATCGCCGTATCCGTTGCCTGTGCAGTGCCCGATACGACTCAACCCACAACCCTAGAGAGAATTTAGCTGCCCATCTCAGCCAAGATATCGGTGGCGTGAGTGTCAGTTTTAACCGTGGTGTAAACCTGGCTAATTTTGCCAGCGCCATCAATCACATAGGTGACCCGTTTAGAATAGCCGCCACCATCGACATCAAACGCCTTAGTGAGCGCACCGTCAGTATCGGCTAGTAGAGGAAACGGCAGACTAAACTTCTCAGTAAACTTCTGGTGAGACGCTTCATCATCCATGCTGACCCCAAAAACGGTGACTCCTTTGCTGAGATATTGCGCGTAGTTATCTCGAAAACTACAGGCTTCTTTTGTGCAGCCGGGGGTGTCATCTTTAGGGTAAAAATAGATAACCACAGGCTTACCTGCATAGCTTGACAAGGAAACCGTGTTGCCGTTCGTATCTTTAGCGGTGAAATTAGGGGCACTATCGCCAACAGAAAGAGGCATGTGAATTAGCTCCTTGCGATTCAAAGTCTGTCAAAAATTGTAATGTAATTAATGAGAAGAGTTTAAACTCCTCACGTTATTTATCACCGTTGTGTCTAAAAAGATGTCGTCTGAAGGTCGATCGCCCATGAGAAAGCTCCTCTCCGCTCTTAGCAACCGTTGGATTTTGCCGATCGTTGCTTTAATTTTGACCACCCAATTAGTGGTTGCGCCTGCCCAGGCTACGAGTCTCTATGAGGTTCCGGGCATTCCCGCAGATTCACAGGTTTTAGATTTAGCCAATATTTTGAGTCGGTTTAGTGAAGGCAAGATCACCGAGTCATTCACCGATCTCAAGGCAAAAACGGGTCAAGAAGTCCGATTTGTCACGATTCGCGGCTTAGATTATGACGAAACGATCGAGTCGTTTACCGAAAAACTATTTAAGCAGTGGTTTGTGACCCCTGACGCGCAAGCCAACCAAACCCTGATGGTGCTCGACAAGCTGACCAACAACAGCGCTATTTACACGGGTGAGCAGGCAAAGGCGATCATGTCAGACGCGATCGCTCACAGTGTGGCTCAAGAAACTCTGCAAGTGCCGTTAAAAATTGGTGAACGCTATAATCAGGGATTTTTGGATGCCAGCGATCGCCTAGTAGCCGTTCTGTCGGGTCAAGAAGATCCCGGCCCGCCCGTTGTCAAAGACACGATTCAGGTTGAAGGCACGTTTGCAACTCCTGAACAGACCCAGGAAAGCAATGCCACCGTTTGGGTAATTGGGCTGTTGATTGCAGCGACGATTATCCCCATGGCAACTTATTTTTGGTATGTAAAATAATCGCTGTCTGCAAAAAGCATCTGAGATTGACAACGGGTTATTAATGAGTCCGTTGTCAAGACCATTAGTCTTGAATGTAATCTTGCCCGGTTAACAGTGCGACCTCTGCGCGGACAAATTCTCTGCCTAAATAAGCCGCGTGATCTAGACGAGTCACAACGCAATGTTCAGGTTTTTCAAACAGTTCAACGCAAAGTTCTTTAGCCGTTCTGCCCTTAAAAATTGTGCTGGATTGGCGCTGTAGCGTGCTGTTGCAAGGCAGTGGCGCACCTGTTTGAGGGTCACACGCTAACCCTTGATCATTAATCACATTTGTGAAATGTTTTGCACAAATTAAATGATGGTCGCGATCGAGATAAATAATAAAATAACCGTTGGGGTCGAGTTCAATAAAGCGGTTAGAAAGCTGGTTATCTAGAGCAGTAGTATCGGCAACAGTCTGGTTCATAGTCAAACTTTAAAAGCGTTCTCTATTATAGCCTTCTCTACCTGATAGAGAAGGGGCAGGGCTGTTTTCTAAATCATCCCATTCTCAATCAATTTTGAAGTTAATAGATTCTTGTTTGAACGGCAAATCTTGATTGATTGCGTCAATCTCTTGCTGCTCTAGATCATTAACTTGAGCAATGTGTGAACGCAAGATTTGAGACAGGCGGCTATTATAAAATCGATGCAGAGAATAGTTGGCCGTGGCCGGAAACCCACGGCGTTTTTTGTGGGGGCCACCTGCACCCGGATCAAAGAGTTGAATGCCGTTTTGAATCGCCCACTCGATCGGAGAATAGTAGCAAGCATCAAAGTGCAAACAGTCAATTTCTTGCAGCGATCCCCAATAGCGTCCATATAAGCGATCGCCCTTGGTCAAGCAAAATGACATCCCGATCGGGCGCTGATCATCCTGTTCACTATACGCCGCAAAAAACACCACTCGGTTAGAAAATTGGGGGTGCAGTTGCTCAAAAAATCGCTTTGTCAAATACTTACTGCCCCACCAGCCAAACTTATCGCAGGTGTCGCTATAAAAGCTGTACATCGTCGGAAACAGCAGTTCAGGAATCGCGTCTCCTGTAAAAGCTTTTAGATACAATCCGGCTTGCCCGACGGCTTTGCGTTCTCGCTTGATGTTGCGTCGCTGATTGGCGTTGAATGCCCCTAAATAATCATCAAACGTGCTGTAACCCTGATTTTGCCAGATGTAGCTGTGGTGCTGCCAGGTGCTAAACCCGTGCGACTCCATCTGCGATCGCCACGCGGGGTCAACATATAAAAAGTTGCAGCCAGAAATCCGGTTGCGCGTGCAAAACTGGTCGATTTCGCCCACCATCACCTCGGTCAATTCATCTTCATCTTCGCCGGGGGCAATCAAAAAACGATAGCCCTCGGCAGGCGTAAACGGAGACATGCCCAACAGTTTGGGATAGTATTCGACTCCTAATCGGCTGGCCAGATCGGCCCACTGATGATCAAAGACAAACTCGCCATAGCTGTGACCTTTGAGATAGAGGGGCGCGATCGCAATCAAAGCCCGATCGCGCCAAACCGTCAGGTGATTGGGCAACCAGCCCGATTTTGCGGTCGTGCTGCCCGATGTTTCCATGTTGTGCAGCCAGTCCCACTCAAAGAATGGGGTTTTGAGCGGCATCGCCAACGCATCCCACTCGGCTTGAGGGATCTCAGAAATCTTATTAATCCAGGCAACAGAATATCGAGGCTTGAGTTGTTTCACCATTGCCACTTAGCACTGCACAGACTCTAATCTAAACGAAAGTTTACTGAATCGGGGGCGCAGATTTGGGCGTTCCAAAATAGGCTTTATAGATTTCGTGGGCGATCGGCACCGCAGATTCGGCTCCAAATCCACCATTTTCAACTACGACCGCGATCGCAATTTGAGGATCATTCAACGGGCCATAGCCAACATAGAGCGCATTGTCTCGCTGCCCAATCACTTCAGCCGTGCCTGTCTTGCCAGCCGTCGGCGGAATCGAACCATCGCTCAATCGACGAGCCGTGCCTTCTTTGACCACCGCTGCCAGCCCATCGCGAATCACCTCGATCGTCTCTGGCTTTAGCCCGGTTGCTTCGCGCATGGTGGCGGGCGTGTTGGTTTGGTCAGCCATCAGATGGGGTTTGACCCGATAACCGCCATTGGCGATCGCAGACACCATCACCGCCAGTTCGAGGGGGGTGACTTGAACTACGCCTTGCCCGATCGCCATACTCACGGTATCTCCGCCATACCAGGGTTCGCCATAGAGTTTCTGCTTTTGCTCAGGAGTGGGGATCACCCCGTGACTTCCGCCTTCTAGCCCCATTGAGGCAGTTTCACCAATGCCGAGCCGATGACCCCATTTTGAGATCTCATTCGGGCCCACGGCCATGCCCACCTGATAAAAGAAGGTGTTGCTGCTAAAGGCAAGGGCATCACGAAACCCGATCGTTCCATAGCCACTGCCCCCATGCTCATGAAACAGGGTGCCGCCAATATTAATCGCCCCAAACGTGGGCAGCACCGAGTCAGACGAAAACTTGCCCGACTGAATGCCCGCCGAAGTGGTGACAATTTTAAAGGTGCTGCCCGGCGGATAGCCCTGCAAACTCCGATTGAGGAAAGGATGATCTTGCCCCTGAAGGTCTTTCCACTCTTGGGTTGAGATCTTGCGAGTGAACAGATTGGGATCAAAGGTGGGCCCGCTGGCCATGACCAAAACGGCTCCTGTCTTGACATTTAGGGCCACCACTGCGCCTCGCTGGTTGTTTAGGGCTTTTTCTGCCGCTTGCTGAAGTTTGAGGTCGATCGTCAGCTTTAGATCAGACCCGGATACGGGCTTTTGTTCGCCCAGCAGTCTCAACTCTTTGCCGACTGAATCGACTTCGAGCAGGTGACTGCCCCACTTGCCGCGCAGACTGGGATCAGCAATGCGCTCAATGCCCATCTGCCCCAGCAGCATCCCCATCGGGATGTCGGGGTTGGCTTTGAGATCGTCAGCCGTGGCTTCACCGATATAGCCCAAAATGTGAGCCGCCAGATTGCCGTTTGGGTAATAGCGGCTAGACTCTGCCTGAATCTCTAACCCAGGGATTTGCCCGACCTCGGCCAGCGCTACAAATTGGGGAGGGGTGAGGTTGCGATAGACGCGAACCGGAACCGCCGATCGATAGCCGACTTGTTTAAGCTTTTTAAGCATCTCTTCGGCGGGCGTGTCGAGAATCTTGCTGAGTCGAACGGCGGTGGCTTGCCATTGCTGCATCGACTGCTCACGGGGATAGAGATAGATCGATCGAGACAACTGGTTAGCGGCGAGGGGCAGACCTCTGCGATCGAAGATATTGCCGCGATCGGACACGATCGGCAAGGGACGAATGCGATTTTGATCGGCAAGCTGGCGATTGTGATGCCCCTGCACAATCTGCAACTGGGCTAGCCGAAACAGGCAGCCACTAATCAACGTGGTCGCCACCATAAACAGCAACACAGAGCGGTGAGAGCGTTGCGATCGGCTTTGGTTGATGCGAGAGGAGGTAGAGATAAACGAAAATCCGCTAGCCATATTAACCCAGTTTCTGAAATTGAAATCGGTGATTGATCTGTCTATAGACCGTTTGTGAGCATCTGAAAAAAGCCTGGACAAACGCCAGACTTTTGCTCTAGTTCATGTCTTAAATGGAGCAGATTTGCGGTGGCTGTGATCCCCGCGTTTTCTGATCTACAGAGATCAAAATCTCAAAACTTATAGAGCTATCTTAAGCGATCGCTCCTCCTAAAATCTACCTTGATTTAATGTGAATTTGATGAACCCTTAGCAAACCGCCCCCAGCTCCCAACTCTAGAGAGCCAAAGGTCAAAGCCTCCCAATACCGGGGGATTTAGGGGGCACGATGGGCTGATAGCGAAGTCGTCAAATTCGCGTTAATTGACTCTGATCACTATGCGTTGAGATCAATAGCAATTTGTCCATCAAGTCAGCCTAAAAACTGGGTTCAGTTTTCCTACATTTCATCAATTCCTCTGTTAGTTTCGCTACTTTTAATTCACAATCCGGAAAATCTTTTGCAGATCATCTCAATAGCCAACGACGGCAATGATCAATCAACCAGAGGAAATCGATCAATTCTTTTTCAACTATGCAAAATCTGGGGGTGAAGCATCATCCACCCCAGATCGAAACCACTAGCGTTTTTTAGTCTTGAGCTAGAAAAGCCTGCACAGCTTGGAGCAAGTCTGCCAACCCCGCTAGCATAGCCGCTGCTTCAGATAAGTGGTTGGCGTGAGCATCGGTTTCTAACTTGCCTGCGATCGCCCGCATCTCTTTTAAGCCCACGTTGGCACTTGCCCCCTTGACATGATGGGCTGCCCGCGAAACCGCCAGATGATCGCCCGCTAGCAGCCCCGACTGAGCTTCCTCTAGATGATCATAAGTGTCTTCGACAAAGATTTGCAGAAGCTCTCGCTCAAAATCTTCATTGCCGTCTGAGATTTGGTGCAAATGATCCCAGTCGATCGCGAGAGTGATCCGTTTTCGTTTGACCCGATCGCTTTCCAAACCTTCACCCCAATAAATTAGTTTGTCCTTCAACCTTTCTTTTGAAATCGGCTTGCTGAGATAGTCATCCATGCCAGCCGCTAGACATCTTTCTCGATCTTCACGCAGCGCATTGGCGGTCAGGGCAATCACGATCGTTCGTTGCTGATCTCCTTCAAACTGACGAATCTCTTGAGTCGCCCCATAGCCATCTAAAATTGGCATCTGGCAATCCATCAACACTAGGTTGTAAGAAATCTGCCGAATCATGTGCAGGGCTTCTCGACCATTGGCAGCAACGTCAGCAGTGTAACCCAGATTTTTTAACTGATTTAAAGTTACTTTTTGATTGACTGCATTATCTTCTACCAGCAAGATTTTGAGCTTTGAAATCTTTTTGTTTGACGAAAAACTTGGGTATAAAGATGCAGTCGATTGGACTAGAGGAGACGCGATCGAGACCGCCGAAAGGGTGTTGAGAGGCGACGGCGTTAAACCTCTCGGCAATAGCTCCACCGCTTGAGAATAGGGGACAAGTTGCGGCACTGATTGCGGCATTGACTGCGGCACTGAGGCTTGGGTGAGCGCTGTCATCAGGCAATCGAGCAAGCGAGACGGTTTAACAGGCTTGACCAGATAGCCAGAAAACCCGGCTGCCAGCATTCGCTTTGCGCCTCCCTTGGGATGCACTGAAGTCATCATAATCAAGGTAGTCGGCGACAAGACAGAATCCGCTTTGATCTGCAAGCCCAGGGCTTCGCCATCGATCTCTGGCATTTGCATATCTAAAATCGCTAGATGATAGGGTTGCCCCCCATAGACGCGATCGCGCAACGCTACCAGAGCGGTTGTGGCACTGTTAGCCTCATCAGACTCAATGCCCCAGGCAGAAAGCTGATAGCGCAGAATCTTGCGATTGGTGGCATTGTCATCCACGATCAAGACTCGAAGCTGGCTCAAATTGGGGAGAAATTTGGGCGCAGATTCAACATCGGCGATCGCCGTCGTCTGTTTTTCAAAGGTGAGATTAAACCAGAACTGTGAGCCGTGGTGTTCGTGACTGTTCACCCCGATCGTGCCGCTCATCAACTCGACTAATTGTTTAGAAATGGCCAGTCCTAACCCGGTTCCTCCATATTTGCGAGTCATTGACGCGTCAACCTGAGCAAAGGGATGAAATAGCTTTTTCTGAGCCTCTAGAGAAATGCCAATGCCAGTATCGGTGACCGAGAAGGCGATCGTCACCGTCGTCTCAGTTTCAGACTGCAACCCTGCCTGAATCAGCACGTCTCCGGTATGGGTAAACTTAATGGCGTTGCTGACTAAATTGGTCAGAACCTGCCGCAAACGACCCACATCACCGCGCAGCTTAGTAGGCAGATCTCGATAAATGAGCGTGCCGAGTTCAAGTTTTTTAGCGTGGGCAGAGGCAGCCAGCAAATCCGCCACTTCTTCAATGCAGGCATCTAGATTAAAGTCTAGGGCTTCGAGTTCCATTTCGCCCGCTTCTAGCTTTGAGAAATCTAGAATTTGATTGATCAACATCAGCAAGCTGTCTCCGCTTGACTGGATGGTTTCAACAAAGTCTTGCTGATCGGGTCTGAGATCGGTGTCTAGCAACAAGCCCGTCATCCCCAACACGGCATTCATCGGAGTCCGAATTTCGTGGCTCATCATCGCCAAAAACGTGCTTTTCATCTCTGAGGCCCGTTCGGCTTCTGCCCGCGCCTGGTCAAGGGCCAGGTTTTGGCAGGCTAGCTGTTCTCGCTGCTGGGTTTCTTGGGTCAAAAGTCGCGCTTGACTCAAGGCAATGCCGACCTGATCAGCCAGTTGAGTTAAGAAGTTGACCTCAAAATTTTGCCAGTGGCGAGGAGTTCCACATTGATGAGCGATCAGCAGCCCCCAGAGAGACGGATCGTGAACGGCTCCGCGACCTTGCAAAATGGGCACGACTAAATTGGCTCTCACCTGAAACTTTCTCAATAGCTGTCTGTGGCAGGCGGTGAGATTTGCGAGTTCAATATCGTCGATCGCGAGGGTTTGCCCCTGATGATAGAGACTCCAGCGCCCATCTTCAAAGCAGGTGTCTTCGATCACTGCGCCCAAACTGGGTGCCCAGGCAGCGTTGACCGACTCAACTAAGACAGAGCCGTTTCCTTCGGGGTTCAATCGATAGATGACGACGCGATCGGCTTGCAAAAACTGCCTCACTTCTGCCACGGTAGTTGAGAGAATTTCGTCTAAATTCAGCGACTGACGAATGCGGAGGGTGATCGCGGCGAAGAGATGCGATCGCAGCGTTTGCCGCTGAACTTCTTCTTCGGCTTGCTTGCGCTCAACAAACTGGCCCACCTGATGGCTGATTGCCCCCATCAGCAGCAGCATAGAGTTTTCGTCAGGCGGTTGGATCTCGTGACTAAATAGGGTGATCACGCCCAACACGTCTCCACGGCTAGAGATGGGGCAGCCCAAGGCGCTGTGTAACCCGGCTCGATCGGCGATCGGGGCGCGCAAAAAGCGCTTATCGTAAATGGCATCGGTGAGCCAAAGCGGTTCGCCACTGGCCCAAACGCCGCCAGGCAGCCCTAAACCCGGCGCAAACACCCATTCTTTAGCACCCGTTGCAAACTCATCAAGTTGGCGATCGGAGGGTTCGGCCCAGTTGGCGGCACAGCGAATCACATTAGCCGCCCGATCGACCATCCACAATTCCCCTACATCCCACGAAGAGCTACGGCAAATGGCTTCTAAGAGTCGAGGGGTGGCTTCAGCGAGGGTGAGAGACTCTGCCAAAACGTGAGCGATCGCGTGTTGCAGACGCAAATGTTGATGAATATCGATGGTTTTGCTCGGAACGATGGCTCGCTGCAAGCGGATGATTTGGCGGCGCTGCTCAAGTTGGGCCATCACTTGCTGACCGAGCGATCGCAAAATATCTAATTCTTTGGGTGAAAAGGACTGCGGCACATAGTTCATCACGCCCAAAGTGCCCAGCACATAGCCTTCTGAATTGATCAGAGGCACCCCCGCATAGACTCGGATCGGCAAAGCCGCTGCCCCTTGGGGGTTGGTGATAAATCGCTCTTCTCCTGACGCATCAACGATCACCAGCACATCTGATTGAGTCATCGTATGAGCACACATGGCTTTGCTACGGGGCATGACTGAGGCTTCGATGCCGATTTTGGCTTTAAACCACTGACGATCGTCGTCAATAAAGCTGATGAAAGCGATCGGGGTGTCACACAGAGTAGCGGTCAAGCGGGCTAGCTGATCAAACACGTCTTCTGAGCCAGTGTCTAGAATGTTGTACTCGCCGAGGGCGGCAAGTCTGGCCGTTTCTTGATCCAACAGCGATTGGCCCATAAAGGTTTCGATGCGATAAGCTACGCTGTTAGGGAGGTGAACGTCAGTCATAAGGGTGCCTTTGGGTTTGGGTGCTGCTCTGAGAGAAGGTCAATCGAGGGCGATCGTCCTCTGGTTAGAACACACGTTAATAAGGGTGTTTATTAGCTCTATCGAGCCATCTGTTAAATGTGCTTTTTGAGCTTAAGATTCTCTTAAGAAATCAGTGCTTTCACGACCTTCAACTCCAGTGATTGAAGACCCACTAATCACCTAAAAGCCAAGCAAATAGGATTAATAAACCCAATGCCATTAGCCAAAGGGGAACTTTGACCACAGAAACTAGCTCTAAAGGAACTATCAGCAAAACTTGAGTGAGCAATAACCCGACGACCACTATCAGACTCAAACCTAGCAACGGCATCAAGGCTCCTTTAGGGGACGGTTGTTGAACGATCGTCACAAGCTATCGCTTGGCTCGATCGGCTGGGTTATCACCAATCAAACAGTTGCTCCGCTGTAGCGAGGCGCAGTGAGAGTGACCTCAATCTGCCTCTATGGTTACTTTTATACCTAATCTGCTCAGCGTTTGTTAGGGCAAAATCTTCTATCTTAGTGTGTGATTTTTAATACTGAGACATGAACCAAAATACGGAGACTTCTCTAGCTAGAAAGATTATTAAAAGATTGTGATCAAAGAGAGAGTGTGTCAACTGATAAGCTTCATCTAACCGGAATGGGTCAAATCTGAAGTTCTAACGCCTAAATTTTTAGTGTTTATCAAGTGAGACTGTTGAAATGTTAATTTGGCAAAAGCATCGATTTAGCTGGAACTCTTTGCTCTTAACGTTGACCGTTTTTGGTGCGGTTCCTGTTTGGGCGCAGACTGCCAACTTTGGCACCCTGACCTTGAGTGCTGGCAGCACGGCTGGAAATTTAAACGGCTCGACGGGCGGCTCGACTTCGCTGCCTGCCATCGTCAGCAATAGCGATCGCCATGACAAAAAATGTCTCGGCTTTGGCGACCCCAAGCCTGATCACCTGCTCGTGTTGCAAAAGCCCTTCGCAAAGCTGAGGCTAAAAGTGACCAGTGGCGATCGAGAGACCACGATCGTGATCAAGGGGTCTGACAACTCAGTCCGCTGTGGGGATAACACCAACTCTTCAAACAAGGGGGCCATCTTAGAAGATGGCGATTGGCAAGCAGGCACCTATCAAGTGTGGGTTGGCTCGATCGAGCCAGGCATTCGTCAAAACTATCGATTGACCGTGCAAGGAGAGTAGCGATTTCACAGGCTTTTATCATTGAGCATGGGGTTCCTGACGATCTTCTTGGCTAGACCCAAGCCTTTAAGAACTTGAATCGCCCACCAAGTGGTGTCAATCTCCCACCAGCGCCAGCCCGCTTTTGCCACATGGGGGTAGGCGTGGTGATTGTTGTGCCAGCCTTCACCATAGGTCAACAGAGAAACCCACCAGAGATTGCGAGCACCATCTTCAACGTCAAAGGTGCGATAGCCCCAAGCGTGAGCGGCCGAGTTAACCAGCCAAGTGGAGTGCCACAATAAGACCGATCGCACCACAATCCCATAGATCACAAACGACCACCCGCCTAGCCCATATAGCAAGATGGCTAGGGGAATTTGCAAGATCAAAAAGTAGCGATCGAGCCAGCGATAAAAGGGTTGTTTGGCTAGGTCAGGGGCATTTTTAAAGTAGGCTTCGCGGTCAAAAAACTCTGGGCGACGGTAGATCAGCCATAGCATGTGGCTCCACCAAAAGCCGCGCCGTGCCGAATAAGGGTCTTTATCAAGGTCTTCGGTGTGGGCGTGGTGTTGACGGTGCCCACCCACCCAAGCCAAGGGGCTGCCCTGAATCGCTAACGCGCCTAGGGTGGCGATCGTATACTCTAACCACTTAGGCACTTGAAAACTTCGATGACTCAGCAGTCGGTGATATCCTAAGCAAATGCCGATTCCGCCAAACAGCCAGTGCAGGAAGAGCGCCACCCCCAAAGCAGACCAAGAAAAAAACCAGGGAGCCAGAAGCACCAGCCCGTGCATCACCGCCAAAAAAGCTACCGTCGTCCAATCAAGCGCAAGCTGCTTGCTGCTCTTAGGAAGAGCAGTCGCAAGAGATTTTGAGGTCATTAAATTCCAAAGACTCGATTTTTAGCTCCCAGGGCGTTGCGGTAAAACCAGGCAAGCACTGATTGCATCTATGCTACCAACTTCGAGCTTTGCCTGCAAGTGCCACTTGCATTTTACCTAACGTCGGTCTATGCTTGACTCTGGTCATGACAATATTGGAGCAGGTAGATGGGTGATACTCGATCGCGCTCGTTTGGTGCGGACTAAACGCCATCAAAAAGCCCCAGAATTTTTTCTGAGGCAGATAAACGCGATTCATGATCTAGAGCCTGCGATCGCAGAACGTTAGTCAGCCGCAGAACCGACCGATTCTTTCTGGGAATTTGTAGCTTGATAAGCCTTCTCTAGGCGCATTACTTGTTTTGCCTGCAAAGACAGCGCACTGGCATCAAGCCAATTCACGATCAGCGCATCGGTCGAAAACAAGCCCGCCCCATTGACGGTAAACAGCAAGAAACAGGCTGCATAGACGGCAGACAGTTCTAAATAGGGAAGGTTTAGCCCAGCGACGAGAACATGATGGTAAATGGCAACGCCCATGGTGCTCAACAAACCCAAGGCTGCGGGGCGAGTCAAAAACCCAATAGCCAGCAGCGGCGCGGCGAGTAGCTCGGTAAAGGCTGCTAAATAGCTAAAGACGATCGGAAAGGGTAAGCCAATCACCTCAACATAGGCGTGAGAAAAGCTTTCGATGTCGCCTAGCTTGTCTAACCCGTTATGGATCATCATGATGCCAGCCACAGTGCGGAGGATGGCCCAAGTAGTCTGAACCCAAAAGCCAGAACTGATGCTGGGTTTAAGGATCTTGGTTAAGAACACGGTAATCGACATGATGGATGCCTGTTACAGAAAAGATGTAAAGTTATGTGAATAATCTTAACATAAGTTATTAATATAGGGGACTATGGGTTGCGTTATGTTCTAGGGGGCTACGTGGTCTCTTTGAAAAGCCCGTTAGTTTCTGATCAGATAAATTCCAAAACACAGCCGATTCTAGGTGCGATGATTGAGCATCCGCTTTGCTTGATTGCAGCACCAGTTCGCGAGTGGACTGCACGGCTCCAATAACTTCACAGATTAAGCTTTGTTGATGAAAACAAGACTGAATCGTAGAGACGCGATCGGGGCGGACGCTGAGAAGAAACCCATAACTTGGAAAGCTAACGAGCCACTGTTCGAGAGAGAGGTCTTGAGGGCAGGGAATCAGATCTAAATCCAAAACGGCTCCGCAGCCAGAGGTTTCTAGCAACATTAACAGGGTGCCGATGATGCCGCCCGCGCTGATGTCTTTTCCCGCGTCACACAATTCAGTTTCGGCTAGTTGAGGGAGGAGGGCGAGATTTTTGCGAAGCTGCCCGGCATCGGCAGTGGTTGCGGCATCCCAGAAGAGAGAGTCGGGGTGAAGGTGTCCGCGAAAATCAGCGATGACGAGAAGTTGGTCACCCGATCGGGCGTTAAAGCTCGTGATCAATCGCGTCGCCCGTCCCAAAATCGCCACTGATAGGGCATTGTAGGGGCTATGGCAGTTGGTGTGACCGCCCACGATCGGGACTCTATAAGCGTCAGCCGCCGCCTTCATGCCGTCCCAAATTGAGGCAGTGAGATCGGTTGATCGACTCCATAGAGCATCGACGATCGCGATCGGATATCCGCCCATCGCATAGATGTCACTCACATTCACCATCACTGCACACCACCCCGCAAACCAAGGGTCTGTCTCGACCAGAGAGGGCAACATTCCCTCGGCTGCCAATAGCAAGTAGCCATCTTCATCAGGAATCGCCGCACAGTCATCGCCTAATAGCACTTCAGCAGATTGCCAGTTTGCGCCGACTGATAATGCCTGCGAAGCGGTTTGAATATCTTGTTTTTGTACGAGACTCAACGATTGTTGGAGCCGTTCTATGAGAGACGACAGCATTAAGAAGCCTCCTGCGATCGCAGCAACACCCTCGACCCCATATCAGGGCTAGCTGGGTAGAACTTGAGGTCAGCTTCCATTAAGTGATGGAGACGATCGCAGATCAAGCGTTCTTCAAGAGACTGCCAGTGAAATCGTTGAAAAAATCGCACATTTTGCATCTGCACGGTCGCTAAAAACTGGTGGCATCCCCACATGTTGGCAGTTGTGACTGCTTTATGGATCAGTCCTTTGCCGATTTTCCAGCCTTTGCGATGGTTAGCATGAGTGCCGAGTCTGCCGCCATACCACACACCGGGTTCGACTTCATAGATTCGGACTACGCCGATCACTTGGTGGTTAGGAGCAATCGCCACGATCGGGTAGGCACTGTGATCAATGTCGTCCCGATCGTCATTTTCAAAGATTTGCTGTTCTTCAACAAAAATGGTGCGACGAAGTGCAAAGTAATCGTCAATTTCGCGAGAACTAGCGGCTAGTTTAAATTGGTACATGAATCAAGATTCAAAGTTAGAGATTGCTGAACAGGCCCCACACTTTGCACACCCGGCTTTCACATCTGCTGATGACATTCCGGCTTGTTTGAGTTGGGCCCCAATGCGCTCATAGAGAGTGAACATTAATTCACTTTTGGGGGAAGGATAATGGGCTAATGGAGTTCCGGTAATGGGAACAAACGGCACCACAAACGGATAAACTCCGATTTGAATTAAGCGATCGCTGACTTCCAACAAAGTCTCTAAACTGTCCCCTAACCCAGCGAGTAAATAAGTGCTGACTTGTCCCCAGCCAAACACCTTAACGGCGGCTGCAAAGGCCGCAAAGTAATACTCTACGGGCACTGTTGCCTTACCGGGCATAATCTTAGCCCGAACCTGCGGATCTGCCGCTTCTAAGTGCATTCCTAAACTGTCGATGCCCGCCGTTTTCATGCGATCGAACCAGGCAAAATCGTCAGGTGGCTCACACTGCGCTTGAATGGGCAGATCAACTCTAGCTTTGATCGCAACAGCACAGTCGATCAGATAAGCGGCTCCGCGATCGTGGGTGTTGGGTGTGCCGATCGTCATCACTAAATGCTTGACTCCATCCAGCCGAACGGCGGCTTCTGCGACTTCTGCAAGTTGAGCCGGAGTCTTGCGGGCAATGGTTTTGCCAGAGTCTAGAGATTGCCCGATCGCGCAAAATTGACACGACGTTGCGGTGTCACCATAGCGAATGCAGGTTTGCATAACGGTGGTGGCTAACACATCTCGGCTGTGCAACAGAGCAATCTTCCAATAGGGAATGCCGTCTGTTGTGGTGAGATTATAGAACTGCGGCTGTTGCGGAAAGCTAATCGCCGAAACTGCCTCTCCATAACGTTCTAACAACAACTCTGCTGATGAACTATTGCGGATGGTGTAGGGCGATCGGGCTGCCACATTGTTGTAGATCGGCACCATGATTGTTGTGCCATCTACGGTCACCGCTTTGTGATCTGAAGGGCCGGCTCCCCCTTTTCGCCCCGATGCTCCAGTCTCGGAGTCGATTAACGTCAGCCCCTGCGACTGAAGCTCAGTAATCAATAGTTTCTTATTCATCAACCGATTAGCGCTCCCATTGAAACATGCGTTCAGACTCTTGAATGGCAACATCATTAATGCTGGCTTCTCGCCGCCGCATCAAGCCACTTTCAGCAAACTCCCACTGTTCGTTTCCATAGGCGCGATACCAGTTGTCTGCATCGTCGTGCCACTCATATTGAAAGCAGACTGAGATGCGATCGTCGGTGAAGCTCCAGAGTTCTTTTTTCAAACGGTAGTCTAATTCTTTTGCCCACTTGCGCTTAAGAAATTCGCGAATCGCATCTCGTCCGCTAAAAAACTCGTCTCGATTGCGCCACTGCGAATCTTCGGTGTAAGCCAGCGCTACCTTGTCGGGATTGCAGGTATTCCAGGCATCTTCGGCAGCTTGAACTTTAGCTTTTGCGGTCTCAAACGTAAACGGGGGAAGCGGCGGTTTTGTTTCCATAATCAATCGTCAGACAGAAGTTAGATTCTGATTGATAACACCATTGTCTTCAGAGGTGTGAACGCTAGTTGAATCGGATTTTAATGGCTCAGTTATCACTGACCACGCGCTTGAATTATGCTGTAGTTGCAGCAGATCGGGTCGAGAGTAATGCCCGATCGAGTCCATCATGCGTTTGCGTTTGGTGATCAGCGAGAAATCGAGATCCGCGATCGCCATGCCCTCTCCATCAATAATTGGTGGACAAAGATGCGTTCCTTCGGGCCCAATAATAGCGGTATAGCAGCCTCCTTTTAGCGTTCGCTGTAGGGTTTCATCTAGCGTGACTTGGGCCACTTGTTCTGGTGATAACCAACCTGTTGCATTGACGACAAAACAGCCTGATTCTAAAGCGTGATGGCGAATCGTCACCTCGATCTGATCCGCGAAGATTTGACCCACCAGCGAACCCGGAAACTGACCACAGTGAATCTGTTCAGACTGTGCCATCAGCGCAAATCGAGCCAGCGGATTGTAATGCTCCCAGCAGGCAAGGGCACCGATTTTTCCGATCGCGCTATCCACCACTTTGAGTCCGGCACCGTCGCCTTGACCCCACACCATGCGCTCGTGATAAGTGGGCGTAATTTTGCGTCGCTTGAGCAGCAGACTGCCATCAGCATCAAACACCAGTTGAGTGTTATAGAGAGAGCCACCATCACGCTCGTTGATGCCCAACACAACCACAACCTGGTGCGATCGGGCGGCTTGACTCACGGCATCCGTTGCCGGACTGGGAACCTGCACAGACTCTTCATACAGCCGCATGTGTTCTTTGCCCATCAGAACGGGCGGCTGCACAAATGAGAAATAGGGATAATAGGGGACGATCGTTTCTGGAAATACCACTAGTTGAGCACCTTCTTTGGCTGCATTGGCGATCGCGGTCAGCACCTTTTCGATCGTGCCCTCTCGACTAAACAAAACTGGACTGATTTGAACCGCAGCCGCCCGAACTGTGCGCGAATAATTCACAACTTCCTCCTGAGAAAAGCGCTGAACGTCCCCTAGTTGAAAATCGCCTAAAGTGTCCAGGTGTCAAGGATAAATGCGCCGTCTTTGCGGTGCATTAGAATAATATCTAAAACATCAAGGGGACTGATTGGACGAATGCCAGGAATTAAAGAAGGCTCACCGTGACCATACAGCGCTTGCAACGCAAAGCGACACGCATAGACCTTGCCACCCTCAGACATAAATTTACTGAGTTGGTTATTAAAATTCTGCTGGCCTGGAAACGGTTCGTCACCAATTTTAGGAAAGCCACGCTGAATGCCCAAGGTTACGCCAGGGCCATATAACAAGATTGAAGTTTCAAAGCCTTTGCGAAGCAAGCGAGTGGCTTGTAATAAATTGACTAACCCGATCGAGCCTTCAAAAGCCACCGTGTGGAATGTGACTAAGGCTTTCTCACCGGGATCGGCTTTGACATCGGGAAAGACTTTCTCTTCATAATCAACAAAGAAATCGCCAACCTGATGAGCGGGAGCAGTAATTTCAGGCATGATTGTCTCCTTATCTCTAACAGACTGATGTGATGCCACAGTAAGCTCTGGCGATCGAGATATTTTGTATTTGTGAATACGAAAGTTGTAGGTCTAGTTATATGACTAGGGGTGACGATGAGAACGCTAAAAATAAGCGGTAGTGATCATCGAAAACCTGTCTAAATCGATAGGTTTTTGATGACTAGATTCTATGAGCCGATTAAAAATTCATTCACAATGCTCCACGCACTAGACGGTGATGATTTCTTTCTCGACACAATGTAATCGGCCACATAGTTAGCATCGCGAGCAACTCCTGAAAACCTGCCCGAACCCCAGGTATAGAGCCACGGCAACCCTAAAAAGTAGAGTCCTTCAAGTTGAGTGACTCCCCGATCGTGCCCCGGATAACCCTTGCCATCAAACACCGGAACCTCAACCCAACTAAAATCAGACTCATAGCCCGTAGACCAGATCACCGCGCCAATATTCGCCTGTTCATAATTTAGAGTGAGAATGTCTTCTTCTGGCTCCCAGAGTGGATGGTAAGGCAGTTCGGTAGGGGCTTGGATCTGGTGTCTTGTGATGAATTCGTCAATAGTTTTTTTAATGCTTTCAGAGACTGCATCGGCTTGGTCGAGGTTTTGCTTGAGATCGCCCCAAAAATCGAGGCAGCGATCGCTAACATGTTTCAATCTGCCGTGTAGCTGCATTCCTTCTAAGGCAAATCGGCGCAGGTCAATTTCGCGCCCGCCGTCGCGCCCGGTTAGGTAGTGATTAGCTTTGCTTCTAACTTTTTCTTTTTGAGGATGCTCATTAATCGATAGGTCGTAGTAGCCCATTTGCTCTAGCCAATCGACGGCATCTTTACCGCGATATCGACGCGGCGATCGGGGCGCACCGCCCACGCAGAGATGAACTTTTTTGCCCGCCAGATGCAAATCTTCTGCAATCTGACAGCCCGATTGCCCGGTGCCAACGACTAACACGCTTTTATCGGGCAGCGCCTGCGGATTTTTATAGCCAGACGAGTGCAATTGCACAATCTCTGCGGGCAGCCGTTCAGCCATGCGCGGCACTTTGGGGCGATGATAGCTCCCGGCTGCAATCACAACTTGATCGGCGGTGAAGTCTCCGATCGAGGTGGTCACGTCAAACACTCCGCGATCGTCATTCTTGCAAACTCGCAGCACTGCAACGCCTTCCTTCACCGGAGGATTAAACGACGCAGCGTAGTCCTCAATGTATTTCACGATGTCATTTTTTTGCATAAACCCATTCGGGTCGTCACCCTGATAGGGATGCCCTGGCAGGGTGCATTGCCAATTGGGAGTCACCAAACAAAACGAATCCCAACGGCTCGATCGCCAAGCATATCCGATCTGATTTTTCTCAAAAATAATGTGGTCAATGCCCCGCTGCGTTAAGCAATAGCTAATTGACAGCCCAGCTTGCCCGCCTCCAACTACAACAACAGAATAATGGGCATTCATTAAAGACACCTTCAGACAGTGCTGCAAGATTAAAGGCTGACTATAGAGGCGTTTTGTATCTCTCAGCACCAAAGGGTTAAGTCTAGCGATCGGGCTAGGGGCAGCGATCGTCCTTTCTCAACTTTCATCAAACCCATACCTAACCCCTCTCTAAATAAACAGGGATTATCGAAGCAACCGTCACGATCGATTTGCATCACCAGCCCTAGAACTTGGGTTTCATACCAAATTGAAAATAGCCTGCAACATGTTATCCCAAACTCACGCTATTGTTACTCAAACCCCACCCTCGAAACCACAGGAAATCGCTTCAATCATTAACATTGATAGAGTAGCTATTCACGATCGTTTGTCCTTTTCCGAGCCAAATTTCATTGCCAATCTCTATCTCAACTAGAGATTCGTTCGGCGAAATATATCCAGCATTTTTCAGAAAAAATAGAAATTCATGAATATTTAACGTACCTTTTGGTTGTGCAATCACCTTAACGAAGGCAAAATAAGTCCAATAATTCCAATCATGGTTAATGAATAAATCATAGTCCTCACCATCAATCTTAAATCTTCCTACCTGTGTTGAATCAGTATTATGCTTTTGGGTTCCATCCACCCAGATCATGACTTCTCTCGATAGATTATCTCGTGTTGGAAAAGATGCTTTTGTGAGCCACAAATCGAATGCAAGATTATAGGCTCCTTCCGCAGACGTGCTGATATCATATTTCGCTTGAATTTTGTCAATTTTATTAACCTTGAGCGGTAATTTGGGAGTTGTAAATTTCTTGTCCCAGTCCCACCCATAATGAATCTCTGGATAAGCCTTCACTTTTTTGTTGAAGGTTGGCCACGACCACGACCATCCAGCCCTGAGCGGATTACTGGTTAGGTCAGCCCAAACACACTGTCGGTAATCTAAACTATCGCCCTTTCCCCACACATTGTTATCCAACAGATACTCACCTACAGGAATACGAGCAAAATCTTCACATTTTTCGACGATGGAGAGATTACTAGCTTCCATAGAGACTCCAATCACGCGATCCTCCTTATTTGGGCATCCAGCTATTAAGAAGATAGCCATACAAAGGATAACTAAGAAAACATTTCTTGTATAGTTTCTATCAGAGATCATGTCTGGCTTTTTAATAGAGCTATCTAACAGCCGCAGAAATTTTATCAAGAATTTTAGAAGCTTCTTTATTAGGAAGCCTGCATTGCAGAGATTTAGATTCAAACCTGCCATAGATCAAAAGCTAAACCCCACTGTGGGGCTTTGCCCTGCGACCCATTTTGTGGGGCTTGATCAATAATGGCTTCAATCGCTGAGGTCTCTCGAATCATTCTTGAGTTCTACTGGCGTAGCCTGCCGAACCGAGACGTAATCGTGCAGATAATAAGATTCCTAGAAGTAAGACACCTCCCCAAAAAAAGTGGGAAACCAGAAGATGACGGGTAAGAGCGGCAAGCAGAGGATTTGCAGAGGTGACGCTTCTCACGTTTGGTAAAGTGAGTAACAAAATGCTAACCATCATTGGAGTAACCCAATACCATCGATTGGGGATACCCAACTGTCCCCCCAAATAGAGGGCGATCGGCAAGAGCAAAACAAGGTAATAATGAGTCCAAGATACTGGGCTGACGAGCAATGCCAAGCAAAGAAAACTGGAAAACTCCAGGTTTTCAACTTCGGGTGATTGAATCTGACGAGACCGCAGAAGGGTGAAAATTGTTCCCCCAATGAGGATGAGAAACAAACTATAGCGTAACAGTTTAAATAACCAACTCCCTTCTGTATAGTCCCAAGTATCGATGGGAGCATTGGTGACTAAGCGGATCACAAAAGAGTCAACAGATTGCACATTGTAAGCAGCAACAACCTTGCCAGCAAATGCCAAAATACATTCCTTAAACCAGGTCACGTTTAAGTTTAATCCGCAGACCAAAACTGACAGCCCCACAGCAGCAGACAGGGTGACGAAAAAGCTTTTGACAACCTGCCAGCGTTTTCGCAGGACAAAATATAAGATGGGAAATAAGAGTGGAATTTTAAGCAGCCCAGCGATCGCTAGAAATACCCCGCTCCAGGTATCTCGTTTCAGACGAAAGCATAGGAATGAGGCAATGATGCACAGGAAGACGGTTGGAGTAGAATTGCCCAACCAAATGCTGTAATAAATTGGAGTATTGATCGCTAGAAGCAGAATGAACACAACCTGCTTCCAGCCATTCAGGTTAGCCAATTTAATGAGAAGCCAGCCAGAGATAATGGCCGACCCAACGCCCAGAAGCGTGAACAGAATGCCAGCCGGATACTGATCAAGCAATGAAAATGGTGTCAATAGATAGGCAATAATCGGCAGATTGACAAACCCAAGAATAATTGATTTGGCAAAACTATAGAGTCTATCTGGATGTTCAAAAATCAGCCGCCCTGCTGGGTAATAAGCATTATAGAAGTCAAGAAGTTCTGGTGGTGTTGAGTGTATCCTTCTATAAACAATTAGTCCAATCAACAAAATCAATGCAAGTGTTCCCGGCAAAGACTTTCCGGGCCGAGCTAACGCGGAGGAAATTTTATCAAACTGCATTTGCTTTACTAAATGAGCGGACTACTAGTACATTGAGCTTTTTCTGATATCAACTCTTTTCGGCTGATATAGATGACGAACCCGAACTAAGTTTTTGTTGTTTTATTAACGTTGCCAATAAAACCCCTAACAACAAGATGCCACCCCAAAAATAGTGGGAGACCAGTATGTGGCGCGTCAAAGCAGCCATGACGGGATGGTGCGGGATATTTCTGATATTGGGCGTGATCAAGAGGACTATACTCAACACCATTGCAGCAGACCATTGCCATCGGTTTGAAATGCCTAATTGTCCACCCATATAAAGGGCGATCGGCAACACCAGGAGAAGGTAATAGTGAGTCCAAGAGATCGGGCTAATCAGCAAAGTCAAACATAAAAAACTAGAAAATTCTAAGCTTTCAGTCTCGGTAGATTGAACTGATCGGGAACGCAGCATGGTCAGCATCGTCCCACCAATGAGAACTAGGAACACTGCATATCGCAGTAGCTTAAAGACCCAATCACCTTCTACATAGTCATAACTACTAATTGGTGCATTAGTCAACAGTCGGATCAAAAATGAGTCAACAGACTGAACCGTATCGCCCGCGACGACTTTGCCAGAGAAGGTTAAAATGCATTTTTGGAACCAGACGAGATTTAAATTGAAGCCACAGACCAAAATCGATAGACTTACGATCGCTAACAGAGTAGCAAAAAACCCCTTTACCGCCTGCCAGCGTTTTCTTAAAACGAAGTACAAGATTGGGAATAATAGGGGAATTTTAATCAACCCAGCGATCGCCAACAAGGCTCCACTCCAAGCATCCTTCTTCCCACGCAGGCAGCAGAAAGATGCAATCACCAGCAGCAGAACTATATGAGTAGAGTTGCCTAACCAGATACTGTTAAATATAGGGGCATTTAGTGCCAAGAGCACGCTGAAAACAATGCGTTTCCACCCCTGAAGATCCGCTAATCTGATCAGTAGCCAACCGGAGAAAATGACTGTCAAAACTCCGATCAGGGTAAACAAAAAGTCTCCTGGAAATTGACCGAGCCAGGAAAATGGCGTAAACAGGTAAGCGACGATCGGAAGATTGACAAACCCATAGATCACTGGCTGGGGCAATCCAACCCTGGGGCCAAACTCTACTTTTGTAAAATCGTAGAGTTGTCCTGGATCGCTAAATACTAGGTGACCTGCGGGATAGTAGGCAAAATAAAAATCTCTCAACCAGTATGGATCATCAATTCCTACAATTTTGGATTTAATTCTCCAGAACGCGATTAGTGCAATAAAGAGAATGAGCGCTAAAGATGCCAGTTGTGCTCTCCAAGAATTGGATGTTTCTGGGGCATTTTTGGTAAGACAGATCGGTTTGATCAGATAATCAGTCAGTCCGTGTATTGAACTTTTGCTCATAGGTGCTCCTACTAAACGGTGGTCTGTGCCATCAGAAACTTCTGGAAATCTCCTAGGCGAAGGAATCTTAAACAGTCTTTCGTTTCTCTCTCTCTGACAGGCAGTAAGAGAGATTGAACATTTCTTAGATACATTCTTAGGGGATGTTTGAGAAGTATCAAATCGTCAGGAGATCCCCCTAGCTCCCCTTAAAAAAGGGGGAACAAGACATCAGAGTCCCCCTTTTTAAGGGTGATGTAGGGGAGGCGAGAAACTGTAACGTCAGAAAAAATACTTTTCAAACATCCTCTTAGGCTGTATAAGCTCTCATTAGGTCTGGATCGTCCCAGGGTACGTCGTGGTAGATCTGGCGTAAATTTGCACTGTCTGGGTCACGCCGCCACTCTTGTGGAAACAGTGCAACTAACTGTTCTTGTTCCATAACTGTTTGAGGTTCCCAGGGATGACCACTGATGCGGGCAAATAAGGCTGCCCCCAAATTGACCCCAGCTAACGCACCCAAATGACAAACAGGAACGGGTCTGGGATTAAATTCCAGCAAGTAGGCGCGATCGCTCCCTTCCTCAATAATGAAATCAACTGTTGCAAACCCTGTAAACCGAAACTGCTTAATCAGGGCAGCAGCAGTCGCTCCCGCTTCGGCATGGTTAACCAGACGAATGACGCTGCTGGGGCCATTTTCCGAACAGGTTAGTTCCTTAATCGCAACAAATCCTGCCAGAACTTCTCCCTCCATAGCAACTAGAGGATACATTGCGGTGCGTCCCCGAATAAACTGCTGTAGTCCCAATGCTGTTTCAACTGGGAACCAATCGCGACGCAGTTGCTTTCGGATAAAACTCTTGAGAGGAGCCAATGGGCGGGGCAGAAACGCCTGCAATGCAGATGAAAAATCTGTATCACTGTGACAAACTTTGACTCCAACCCCAGAACAGCTAAAGCCTTTCTTCACCACAACTGGGTAGCCAACTTTTTCAGCAAACTGCCACGCTTCCTGTTCATCAACTACTGAGTCTATGGCAGGCACCCGTCGCCCCAGTGCATAGCCAGCCTCCAAAGTCTTATGCTTTAGCAGGGTCGCTTCAAAAAATTGAGGGTCTCCCAGTGACGATTGAAGCAACCCTAAAACATCGTTTGGCAAGATCGTTGCAAACTTGACTGCATGGCGAACAATATAGTGAGCAAACGCAACAGTCATTTCGTCGCCATAGATCACGAGAGATGGCTGCCAAACTTTTACAACCTTGACTAGCTGCTGCAAAAGTTTAGCTGAATCCATCGTTCTGATTAGACAAAAAAGCCGATCTTTGCTTAAGAGAAAAAGTTGATCAAGGTAACGTGTTTTAGACAGAAAGGCACTTGACCAACACAAGGCAGCAACCTCAAATCCAGCGCCTTTGAGGGCTTTAGGCAGTCGAGCCAGACCAGCGTATGATGAATCAGCCGAAAAAATGAGTAACTTAGGAACACTCATCGTTATAGACCTCTAAATCTAAAGTGAATGGAGTAACGACAAAGAAGCCAACCAGTCTCCAGAATCGGATCGCACGTCAGTTTCACATACCCTGGCTGTAACCCGATCGCCTTAAACAAGCTGCAACACCTCAGCATATTGGGAGAGCGATCGCTCCAGGGTAAATTCTCGCGCTCGTTGTCGGAGCATCTCTGCATCCATTGGCGATGCCAATGTTTCTAGGATCTCGATCGCCATTTTCTCTACATCGCCGACGTTGACTAATTTGCCGTATTTCCCGCTTTCTAAAATCTCCAGTGGCCCGCTCTTACAGTTGGTTGCTACAACCGACGTTCCCATCGCCAGAGCTTCGATCAGCACACTTGGCAAGCCTTCAAACAGGGACGAAAGGACAAAAACGGCAGACTGTGCCATGTAGGCATAGGGATTGCTCACAAAGCCTGGGAAATCAACAACGTCACTGAGTCCCAGTTCTTGGATCAATATTTTCAGGGATGCTAGTTCCTCACCTTCTCCTAAAATGACCAATCGACAGGGATGGTGCTGTTGCACCTCGGCAAACGCCCGGATCAAGGTGGGAAAATTCTTTTGCTGATTCAACCGACCTACACCCAAGATCACGGGCAATTGATTAGGAGCAAACCAAGGATGATCAATGGTTTCCCTATCCTTCTGAAACACCTCTGGCGTAATGACTGGATTGGGGATCACATGAATGAGATCGAGCGCGACTCCTAGTTGCACCAAATCTTCAGCAACCCCATGAGATACAGGTACGACAGCATCAGCCCAGGAGAAAAACCAACGCACGAATAAGGGCATTAGTCGAGTTTTTAGATCGGTTGCAGTTTTCGCATCTTGGGAGATGGTATTTTGCACATTCACAACTAGCCGGGTTTTACTACCAGCCAGACGGCGCACCCACAAGGCAGCAATGTTGGTATCATCTAATGTTGAAAGCATCACTGGTGGCGCTTCTTGGCGCAGATAGTTGGCTAGAGCAGGCAAACTTTGCCACAATCGCTTTCTGCCTAGATCAATCACCCGCACTTCTGGTGGTAGCTGGGATAAATAGGCACCTTCCACCCGCAACAGTACCAAATCTACTTGAATTCCCTGTTCTGAAAACCCCCGTGCTAGATTTAACATTGCCCGTTCTGCTCCACCCCCATATAAGCTGTGTACAAAAATAGCTAGTCGTTTAGACATCTTTTAGACTCCTGAGGGGTGAATGGTTGATTCTGGTGAAGCCGACGTTTTGATCGCAATGGGCTGAGTCAGGACAGAAGTCGTGATGGCGGGATAGAGAAGCAAGACGAAGATAGCCGGATCCAGGATTGTGCTTTCTGTTAGGTTGTAGAGAAACATGAACATGAGATACATGATCGGGAGTAACCCGGCGGCTGTCGGATCTAAGCGCAACCAAACGATCGCGCGATCGCAGTTTTTGATAAAACTCAGGATGAAGCATGAACAACCGATGATTCCTAGGTCTACCAGCAAATCTAAAAAACCGTTGTGTGAATTGGGTGCCATAAACAACGTCTCATACCAAACATCGGCTGAGTCTCCGTCCATGCCCCGCCAAAAGCTTTTGTAGCCATAGCCTAGCCAGGGATGTTGGGCGATCTTGCTGATCACAACTGACCAGATTCCAGTGCGGCCTGTTAACGTCAAATCTCGACCCAAAAATTTTACGATTGTTTCTGTATTTCCAATCAGTAAAGTAGCGATACTACCTCCTACCAGTATCCCTATAATTAACAACGGTAAAACCAAACTATTGCTTGATCGTAGAGCACTAAACAACGGGATCAGAGCCAGCAGAACTAAAAACACCACCAGGGCACCTTTAGACCCAGACAATAGAATAAGCAGAACGGAAAGCCCCAAACCGCCCCAGAGTATAGTCCGATGAGGACGACTCTCCATCGCTGCTAACAAAAAGATAATTGCACTCAAAACTGTGTTTCTACCAAGGATATTTTTTTGGGCATAGACCCCTCGCCAAGCTCCCTGATGTTCTCCGGCTTCGATCGCTGCCCAGGGAAATCCTAGTGTAAATACAAGATTAATGAGAACCATAATCCCCATTGTCCAGGCTAGAAGAAACAATTGCTCTCTGATGGTGTAACGAACAGAAATATTCAACCCTAGCAGGGTAACTCCTAGAAACACAACCGCTCGTCGCATCGTAATGTCAGGAACCTGAGACCACAAAAATGACAGTAGAATAACTGCAACAAACCCCCAGAAGACTTTACGCTTGCTGGCAACATAAAGAATTTGCTTATAGCGGGCACCCGTCATCAAGAGAGTAGCGGCGTAAAGCAAGAGTTGAATCATACTCAGCACCGCGCCTTCCGTCGGTTCTGTTCGTTTGAGGGCAGGATCATCTGCGATAGTGATACCACCCAAAAAATTCAGCGTCCCTGTATAGTAAAGCAGGCTGAAAATAACGATTATCTTGTCAACCCACTTCAACAATTTGCTCATTTTGAATCAAGATACAACCGATCGGTAATCTACGGAATAAATGTCTGAATCTGAACGTTTGAGTCAATAAGTTATTTGATGGCGATGGCTTGGATGATCTTTGCAGCGACGCTGTGCCGATTCAACTCAGTGGTGACCTTTTGCCGAGCTTGTTGAGACATTGACGCTAAGGTTGGAAGATCACTCATCAAATCAATGATCTTCTCAGCCAGCATTTCAGGAGTTGGCGAATCGACAACCAGACCATTAATGCCGTGATCGACGATTTCAGGCATTCCATCATTTCGTGAGACAACACAGGGAACCCCATAATTCATTGCTTCAATCACAAACGATGGAAATGGGTCGCACCTAGCGGGAGCGAGAACCAGATCGGTTTTTAGAAACAGTTGGCGCATTTCCTCTAGGGACGCAATGCGACCTGGATTATCAACTCCGGCAACAGTGGTTTTTAGCTTTTTACCAATCACCACTAGACTGGCTTCTGGCAAAGCTTTCTTGACGTGTTTGAATGCTTCTAGTACTAGATCTCCACCCTTGCGTTCAAACTCTGCACCATTGAACAAAAGCTGTTTGCTGCCAAATTTCTTTTCGCCATCATACACGGTATGACGATTTGCAAAAGAACCCACAACCGTAATTTTCTCAGGCGAGATATTATAGTCATTGACTAACGAAGACTTAACCAGACGACTCATTGTAAAAAGATGAGTAGCCCGCTCATAGGTCAGGCGCTCGCAGTTAAGCCAATCGGAGAATTTGTCAGGGGTTTCAAAGGGTGCCCAGGGTGCCCAGTTTTTGTGAACCAGCATCATTGTATAGTCCAGATACATGCCGTAGGGGATGTCGAATTGATCCCAAAAAGGGCTGTACATACTAAACGTGTGTAGTACAAAATCTGGTTGATCGGTAAGCTGTCTAATTTTGCCTTCAAGCCATCTTGATTTTCTGATAAATGTCTGGCTATTTTTCTGTAATCTGTTGGCATAGCTTGGAGAAACCGTATAAATCAGCTTATTCGCTACTTTTGTGATCTGATTTAAGAAACGATTCTCAGACCGTTGATCACCCGTCAAGTAAGTTAACTGTTGACATTGGGAGGCGATCGCCTCAAACAAAGGCTGATAACGGCGCAAAAAGAGTGCGTCGCCCGTCACAAGCATTGTCTTAATTTTCATATCGTCTCTCATCTGTTTTGGTGAAGGAGGGTTAGATAACAGCAGCTACTCGACATGATTGCTGGTGAAGTAGTAGTACAACGATCTGACTCGAATTTTTAACTGTTCTAGGGGAGAAATAGACCTAAAATATTTCTCTATCACTTCTTGGGTCTTGCTGTCTGTTTGGTTGACCTGCCAGTAGTCGCTCAAGCCAGCCGCAAAGAATTTATGGGCAAATTGGGTCTGAACGGGAAAGTTGGTTCGCATCCAGAAGGCTGTTAGGCAAAAAATCCTGGCGGTTGCGGCTTTTCGGTTGACACTGCGGGTATAGGAATTGTTGCTATGAACGCGCTGGAGTGCAAGGTTGCTGAGTATTGCAAAGCCTTGTGCTAGTGCCAGAGAGACAAATTGCACGTAGCTATCCCCGATCGCGATTCCTTCGGCCTCCGGCATTGGTAAAATCTGCCGAAGGAGGGGACGAGTAAAGCAGAGTCCAGAGGTTGCGGGAAGGGAAAAGGGCAGCTTTTGCCGCAGTCCTTTGCCGCCCTGACGCATATCGGAGCGCACATCGCACGCCTCTACCGAAACAATCCTAGGGTGATCTTCTGGAGCGATCGGGGTTTTGTTTGTGGAGTTTACAATCTTGAGGGAATGGAAACACCAGGCGCTTTCCTGGTAATTGTTGAGAACATCTACGATCGCTGTGACTTTTTCGGGCAGATACAGATCATCCGCATCTAAAAAACAAATGATATCTCCTTGACTGGCCGCAAACCCAGCATTGAATGCTGAAGCCTGCCCACCGTTTGCTTTCAAAACAGGAACGATCGCCTCCCCATAAGTGGCAATGATCTCGCGTGAATTGTCGGTGGAACCATCATCTACCACAACGACCTCGGTATGGGGATAAGTTTGCTGTAACGCGCTTTCGATCGCCTCTGCCAAGAATTGACCGTAGTTATAGTTGTTGATCAGGATGCTGACCAGCGGCAATGAATTCGACCCTTTAACCTGCATTTTTCAAACTCCTGAAGCTTTTCCACAAATCCACGAGTTTATGCCGCGTATCTGGCAACAAAAGGACAAAGGCTAAGACTAAAACAACCCACCACCCTAACTGATAAGGAAAGAGTGCTATCCCAAACCCAAGGGCTAATAGCCCAGCAAATTGATAATTGGGGCTTTGCAAGTCGCGCACCAGATAAGCGTGAATCACGCCATGGCTGGCGATCGTGGCGATTTCTGCATAACCATAGCCAATCAGTCCTAGCTTCGGAAGCAACAGCCAGCTTGTGACTGCAAACAAAGCAATATGCACAAGGTGAAATATAGTGACTTCCCAGTTGCGATTGAGGGCATACAGGGCAGAAGAGTGCATGTTAAACAACGCATTTCCCAGCAGGCTAGCTGCAATGAAGGGATAAATCAGCATTGTCGGCAGCCATTTGGCCCCAAATAATAGCGGTAGAAACCAGACACCCAGCCAACTAACAATCACTAAGAACGGGCCTAGCGCCAGCACTTGTAGACTCATGCCGTCTGTAATTGCCTTTGCCAACCGCACCCGATCGCCCTGCAAGCGTGCCAAGGCCGCGATCGAAAGACGGTAGGTAGCAGACTTGACAAACCCCAATAGTTCCACCATGCGGCTTGCCAGCGCTACATAACCGACCGCTTCCGCTCCCAAAAAACGCCCTACTAGCAGCGGGTTGACTAGCGAACGCAACTGCCACACCCAAAACGAAGCCGAGTAGCCAATGCTGTAGCCCAAGATTTGCCGGACTAACGTTGGCTGCCAGCAGAGACGGGGCTGATAGCGAGTCACCCAGAAAAATAGAACTAACATACTGGATTGCTGGAGCCACCAGCCAGCGACTAGGCTCCAGGCTCCACCCCCTTTGAACGCGATCGGCAGCGCTATTAAAAAGTAACCAATCTGCCCCACTAGCTCAATCCAGGCCACCCCTTTATAGGTCAACTCCCGTTCCATTTTTGCTAAAGGCACCTGACTCACCAGCACAATAGGCAAGCTTAGAAATAACATTTGAGCCAAGAGTCCAAACCCCTTGAGTCCGATCCACTGACTTAACAGAGGCACTCCCACTAAGCTGAGACCAACACCCAAGAGGCTGACCAGCAGCAGCAACGTAAACGCCTGATGATAAATTGTGACATCGCTTTCTTCTTCGTGACGCACTAGGTAGACAGCGATGCCTAACTGACTGACACTTTGCAGGTAGTAGAACAACCCAAAAGCGGAGGCATAGAGTCCATATTGTTCTGGGCCAATAAAACGGGTGATTAGCAAAACACCTACTAAACTAATCACCATGCCCATACCCTGACGAATTGCCAGATAGAGACCGCCCTGTAGAACTTTGGCTTTTAGGCTCATGTTAGGTTCTCAAACTCGCGAATGGGCTAAACGTCTGGTTCTCCCTGGGTAATGAGAAAACTCTCACACCGCCTGCAACCCCCAAGCCTATTTCTGGGTAGAGGATAGGTTGAATCATCGTGCAATCAAATTAAGCAGAACACCCAGGGGGCTGAACAGTTGTGTGGTGAAGTCCAACACGGCTGAACCAGAACTCTTGGGCACAATCACAACATCCCCATCTTGAATTTGATAAGTATCTGTTAAATTGCTCAAGTCGATCGTTCGCTTGTCAACTTTGCCGTTCTCTAGCAGGCGAACAAACGTGACTTTTTTGAGGGCAGATTTGTCGGTAGGGCCACCTGCGATCGCAACCGCACTCGAAATTGAGCTATTGGGTGACACCTCCACTTCACCCGGCCGCTTGACTTCACCCACCACCCTTACTCTGACGGTTTTAGGGGCCAAGGTTGAGCGGGCAAGCAACCGTCGATCTAGGGGATCACCTGCTGCCAGTTTGGGCACAAAGAGAGCATCGCCATCTTGGACTAGGGCATTATTAGACGCATTTTCTGACACCACCGCATTCCACAGATTAACGGTGATTGTCATTGGCTCACCCGTTGGCGTGACCCGGCGCACAGTGATTTGACGAATGTCGGCGTTCTGCGTCAAGCCACCCGCAAGCACTAAAGCAGAGCTAACAGTCGGGATCTCCCTAGGCTGATTTCCTGAGCTTGAGGGAGTAGAGCTAAAACTTTGCAACTGTATGGGGCCGGGGCGCTGCACCTCTCCAGCAACCGTAATCAGCAGAGGGCGGGTGTTTAGAACGCCAACTGTTACGACAGGATTTTTTAGAAATGGGCGCAACTGTTGTTTCATCTCCTGAGCAAGGACTGCCGGAGAGCGCCCAGCAGCTTTGACGTTGCCAACCACAGGCAGGACAATTGTGCCATCATTCAGGATCATTTTTGTGCCAGTAAATTCCTGGTAACCCATCACCGTAATCTCAATCTGGTCGCCTGCCCCCAAAATGTAGTCTGACGTTGCTAAGTCTATTCGTTGCAGTGGCTCGGTTGCCAAAGATGTCTTGGCTGGCTTAAAGGCAGGGGGCTGAGTCGGGTTGGCGATCGCTCCAGCCGAGTTGCTGACCAGCGCGATCGCCAGCAAGATCACCGGACTGAGTGACTTAAGGACTCTAAAAAGCAGTTTCATAGGGGTATTTCGTGGATTTCAATGTTAAGCGCGATCGCGCTAGCTATCTCTGGGCAAAGTAGACTGATGCTTTGGCGCATTCTTGTCCAACTTCAACCCAGTCTGGGTGTAGTAAGAAAAGCGATTGAACTCGGTTTCTGAGGCAGCACAGTTAACAACCATTCCCAGAATATTCTGTCCAGACTGTTGCAGTAATTCCTTGACTGTGTTGGCACTGGCAAAATCCAACACGCCCGGACGAACAACCATTAATAAACCATCCGTTATTTTCCCTAAAGTCAGAGCTTCTGCGCCGACCATCAGCGGCGATGCATCCAAAATTACGAAATCATAGTTTTGGGCAACAGCAGCAACAAGGTCACTCATGGGTTTAGAGTCCAACACTGCCAAGGGATTTGGAGGAACTACACCAGCGGTCAATACATCCAGCCTATCCATCACTGGATTGAAAGCGGCCGCTAGACTGGACTCTCCCACAATCACATTGGTCAACCCGACTGCATTGGTTAGATTCCAGATATGATGCTGCTGAGGATGATACAGATCGGTATCGATCAACAAGACTCGACGACCCAACTGAGCGATCGTAGCTGCCAGATTCGCTGAAACGGTAGACTTGCCCTCCTTGGGGACTGAACTCGTCACGACAACAGTCTTAAACTCCTTGCCCACGTTGAGGAATTTCATATTTGCCTGCAACATGCGGTAAGCGGCACTAATGGGCGATCGGGGCTGATCCCGCACGGGCAAAGCCGGGACTAAATAGTCTGCATATTTGCCGCGAGGCAGAGAAGACTTACCAAACCGAGGAATCGAGCCTAGCCAGGTATAGTTAAATAGCTGCCGCGCCTCCTTGAGTGTCTTCACTGATCGATCGGCGGCTTCTAGGGCAATGATGGTTACGATGGCTGCGATCGTTGCCAGCAATCCTCCCATGACTAAGCTCAGAAGTTTCTTAGTCCCCACCGGGGCAGTAGGCATTGCCGCCAATTCAACAATCCGGGCATTCCCTGTATCCTGTTGTTCTGTGACCTTTACTTCCTGAAGCTTTTTCAACAGCGTCTCATAAGTCGTTTGCGATACTTCTAACCGCCGCTGCAATTCTCGCTGATCCTGTTCTAGTCTGGGGAACGTGCCAGCCCGAAGCCGATAGCGATCGGCGGCATTAGAAAGCACCGCGACTCTATTGGCTAACCCTAAGCGCTCTACTTCAGTGGCAACAAATTTTTCAATCAGGCTTTGTTTCGTTGAGCCAATCTGCAAACTGGCATCTGCAACAGCACCAGGGCGACCCACAACCCCACTGACACGAGTCTTTAACAACGCCCGCAGAGCAGCTTCTTTCTGCTTAAGATTGACAACAGTAGGATACTGATCTTCATATCGTGATTGCTCAATTGCCAGTTGATTTTGAGTATCTTGCAACTCTTTAAGAGCCTGCTGAACCCCAACGGCTTGACCTAGAGAACTAAGAGATATCGCTGCTTCACTACTAAGCCCCACCTTACTTTTCAGCGCACTCAAACGAGCAGTAGCATCGGCAAGATCGGTAGAGGTTTTGATAATATCAGATTGCAATGAAGAGGTATTAGCCACTAGTGATTTAGATTCTTCCTCTAAATTAGTAATACCATTTTGTTCTTTAAATCGACGTAGCTCTACATCTGCCTGATGGACGGTTGCTTCTGTTTTAGGCAGTTGTTGAGCAATAAACTCTCGCGCTGCGGCTGCTCGTCCCCGGTTGGTGGCAATGTTATTGTCAATGTAGACTTTCATCAGTTCATTAACGACTGTCGCAGCAGTTTGAGGGTTTCTATCTTCAAACGCAACCTGCAAAACATCAGCACCAGAAACCGCTGTCACCTTCAACCGCTCTCCCATAGCCCCTAACTCCCGGAAATCGCCGTGCGGATCGGTTGCCTTAAGCCGTGCGATCGTTTTTTCCAATAGAGGAGCCGACAGCAGCACCTCGGTTTCTGTTTTAAGGGGGCTACTCTGCACAGTTAACGGTGAAAATTCTCCTAGCTCTGTTCCTATCCCTGTCAGCAATGCCGTTCGATCTGATTTCAACAAGAGCTTTCCCTGTGCCCGATAAACTGGCTTTTGCAGAGAAGCGAGGAATACTGACAGCATCAGCACACAGAAAAAAGCACTGGAAGCAGGAAGCCATCGGCGCATCACAATCAACCAGTACTGCTGCAAGTCAATTTCTAGGGAATCTAGTGACACTTTTTGAGTTTTAGAATTCATGCTAAGTTGGTGCGTGTAATTAAAATGAAGATGCTTTTCAGGATGGATAGGGATGTATAAGACTTTCAAGCGAGGTCATCTTATACTCAATCTGACCCACCTACTTAGTTCAACAAATTGCAAAACAGAGAAAGCTTGATCCAATCTAGTCAATTCAACTAATCTCCTGACCTGCTCTTGTCATCTCGCAGATAAAAGCTTGCTACTCAGCGCTTAAACTGCTCTCAGAATTCTAACTAACGCGATAACGCCCAGACGGTCATTGAGTTTGCTTTAAGTCGATAAGAACGTCTGCTCTAATAACCCTCGCCTCCATTATTTTAGTTTGAGATTGACTTCAGGTCTATTTGAAGGACTAGAAGAGTGGACGATGTTAACGATTAAGCTCATGGGAACTATAGCCTATAGGAGTACGGAAGGATTTTGTTCTGGTGACTGACTCTGCTGGTGTCGAGGAGATTGATCCTGCTCAGAAACAATTTAGGCAGCAGGAAGGTTTAATCTAGAGTTAGAGCTTAACGCAGGTAGGAAGGGTTGCAAACCATCTGAAAATGCTATAAGTGTTAGCTGGGTATATAATACAACGCTGCCTATAATAGGAGTCCGGACAGTTTTTTAGAAAGAGGCTGAAACCCTCAATTTCTCGTTAGTCACGTCACTGTGGTCAGGGGCTGAATGCCCCATTCTAGCGATAGCAAACTAACCCTGTCCGGAGCATTGATAGAGCGGCTTAGAAGCCTTTTTGCGATACTGCGGCGCAGACTGTCGGTGCCTCCTGATCATGAAATATTGGTAAAGCACCTGAAGTTGAAACTTGTTGGTAGACAGTTAGGTGTTCTACTATAACTTGATCCCAATTATGGTGCTCTTCCACATAAGCCTGAGCTTTGCTAGCCATAGCTGCCATTTGTGGGAGATGTTGCACTGCCCACTCTAGTTTAGATACGCACGAATCTAGGTCATTGGCACGAAACAAGAGTCCTCGCTCCTTTCCAAGGATCGTTTGATGAACAGGCAGGTCACTGGCAATCACAGGCACCTTCTCGTGCATCGCCTCTAATAAAGCCAGGGACAGTCCTTCTAAGGCAGACGGCAACATAAATAGTCCAGCACTTCGGACTATTTCAGCCAACTGATTGCCTCGTAGCTCACCTGTAAACACAATATCAGTCCTTCCTGCCGCCGAGCTTAGTAAAGATTTACTAAACGCTGAGTCTTTGACGACCCCACCCGCAATCACCAATTTCCAACCTTCGATTTGAAGTTTCTGAAATGCGGCAATCAATAAGTCAGGGCATTTTTCTGGCACCAATCTACCCAAAAACAGAATGTATCGACTTTTGTCTAAACCAAGCGACGTGCCATAGGAGAAGTTTGAGTCGGATTCAGCGTAGCTAGCAGGCGCATTGCCTATGTAGATCGTTTCTCGACCATAGGTTTCCCAAAAATAACGCTGTAGGTCTTCTGAAACGACGATGATGCGGTGGGCAAATTGAACGGCAGCCAGTTCACCTAACCGAATCAATAGGCTAGAAAATTTCCCCCATTTGCCCCGTTGCCAGTCAAGACCATGACAGGTCACAACAATCTCTGACTGAGTGACTAGGCGGGGTAGCCATGACCACAAAGATGGCCCCAAAGCATGGAAATGGATGACATCGTATCGCCTTAGGCTAGCGGCGATCGTGCTAAGGGCCGAGTTAACTAGTGCATCAAAGCCATTGAATCTTGAGCCTGGTAAAGAAACGATGCGAACTCCTCGAAACTCACTGGGATCACGCCAGGAGGAGCCAGTATAGGAAGATCGAGCAAAGAGATCAACGAGATACCCTTCTGTGACGACACGAGGATAGATTTCAGCACAATGGTGTTCAATCCCGCCTTCACAAGGGGGCAAACCTTTAGAACCAATCACGGCGATTTTCATGTCTTAAGCTGTTAATTTTCTAGTAACCCTTCGGACAAACCTTGAGCAGATTTTGAGGCTCAGACCCTGATTCAGTCGTGGATGGGATCTCTTGATTAAAGTCAGCGTTATTTCTAACTTTGATCGTGTAGCTCGATCCTAGAACTGCAACCCCTGAAAACCTGATGGAACCGTTCAAAAAACTGTCCGGACTATTGCATGGAACAGTCAATCGTTGAATGTGATCACGTAGTTGTTACTGGATGACCGTCTTGCTGTAAAGACATAGGCAGCAACCGTTTGAGTCAGTTTTTTCATGGGGGTATCGGTGTATCTATGCGGGGTGAGGCACTTGAGCGGGAGTTACTGTGCCTAGACGCACGGAAATTGCAACTCGAAGCAGCTTAGGTCAGATAATGCTCCAAGAATCTACGTTGCTATTTTCTTCTGACAGCACCTTAACATTTCTCTCAGTAACACGCACAAGAAACCCGTCCGGATTCATAGGGACTTCACATGTTGGCATCGAATTCTTGGTAAAAATTCGTAAATGCTGGGGCATCCCACGTTTGCAATAGTGCTATTACCTAAACTCATACCCTCGACGCAATGAGGCTTTCAGCCTATATTCTCGAATTTAGGCTCATTTGAGACTAGCAAGACTAGGATGCACGTTAAATGCTTAGGAACGTGGATTGATTAAGGGGCAACGTCTCGCCCTCTCCCTAACTCTCTCCCTCAGGAGCCTACAGTGTACAAAGTCTTTGTCGCTGCGTTTCGGTCGGCTTTAGCCCCCTAGATCCCCCATGTTGGGCGACTTTGAGCCAAGACTCCAGTTTTAAAGTCTCTTACTCGTGGGGAATTTACGAGCCAAGCGTCTCGACGATGACCAATTAGAGGACTTTTACAAGTTATTTAATCCACGTTCCTTAGAGTAGCGGATCAGTCTCACGATCGAGGCAGCAGAAGTTGAGAATAGGAATTCAGGATCAACGGATCTTTGCTTGTTTAGATCGATCGAGATCTGGCTCAAGATCAGGGTCATTGACCCAGAGCGTTTTGCCCACTTTGAATGAGCGGATCTGAGAATGAGACGTGAGCACCAAAATCGCGTCGAGCGATCGCCCCAAGCGAGTGGCTCCTCGTTGCAGCAGGGGTGCGGTTGAATCGACCAAAATCGCCAAAAGCAGCGTCCCGATCGCCATCACAGGAAGCGCTTGATAATAAGAGATAAACCGATTGCTCACGGCAAGACCGATCGTTCGATCGACGACAAAGTTATGAATCAAAAAATAGCTATAGCTGTGCAGCCCCAACCAAACCATGATCGATTGCAGCCGCAGCCTTTCGGCAATAGTGCGAAAGATGACCATGCAGCAGAGCGAAAGCCCGATCGCGACTAAAAAGTCAGCAAAAATCCAACCAAATCGATAAAACTGACAGATAAACCCAAGACTATAGATAGGAACTCCGACTAATAAAGCTTTAGATGACTGCCAATAAATCGCACCCTTACCCCGCAGATAAAGTTTTGCGGTCACCATTCCCAACACAAAGGTGCTCAGTTTTGCAATGAACGGCAGAAAGGGCTGCCAATCAGCAGGAGTATTGAACACTACATAAGTCGGATGCCCGCCAAAGACATAAACGGCTAACGCTCGATAGAGTGTGGTAATTAAAACACTTATAATCAATATGTTACGTATGCCCCAACGCTGTAGAAGACTCCACAGAAGTGGGAAGATAAACGCAAAGCTGAGAATGAGCGGAATAAACCACCACGGCCCATTTGTGGGCATCAGCACCCCTCCACCATAGTCAAATAGAAGGGGAAAAGTCAGCCCGCCAAAGGTGTGCCAGGCATCGGGTGCGTAGGTATTGGTAAGTTTACCGATCGCCCACAAGATTGGGTAGGCTAACCAGGCTACCGTCCAAAACGGTAAGAGGATTCGCAGCGATCGCCGCTTAAGAAAGCTCGTGAGTTCTAAGGGTTTTCCCTTCAGTGATAACACTAGGCTGAAGCCGCTAATCAAGACAAACACGTCTACAAACTGAAAGCCAAACCAAACAGGGACACTGGCAATTTGACTAATAAACCCTGTCCCAAGCTGATTGGCGGCTCTTAAAATCTGTTGCCCATTGCTCAACAATCCCGTTGGCTGAGGCGTGTAACCGTATTTCGTGACCAGTAGCTGCGAGTGGTAGAGCAACAGCATAATAGCTGCAAAAATACGAATTCCCTCTAGCCACGCTAGACGCTGCCCTCTTAGCTCTTTAGAATCACTCATTCTCAAATATTCTCTCAACCAATGTCACCCTGATCAGTCTGGTTTCTGATAAACCAAGCATCCGAGTATTTATAGACCTGCTCTAGTGAGGCGCAACCCCAAGAGAGCACGCGCTTAGAATCCTAGCGGATCGATATTCCACAATACACGCCGTTTTAGCTTAGGAACAGGCAAATTTCTGAAGATCTACCTAAGTGTTTATAGCGATCTCAACCTGGTGTCTTGAGACATCTCTCTTGCGGTAGTCAATGCCTACACCTTTCAGAAGACGGTTAGAGAGTCTTCTCGACTCGATCGGGCCACTAAACCTCTCTTTAGGTAGGTCAACCCGCCGGGAGAGAACCGGGATAATCAAGATCCAGTGAAACTACGGGGATTGAGACTTGACCAGTCAGTAGAATATCCCGAATTCCACCGTGTGGGTTCGATCGTGAATCCGATTCAATCTGTACATCACTTTCTGGGTTGCTCTCATGTCTCAGCTAACTCGTCAAGACCTGCGGCTTTTAGAAAAATATCGGATTCAGCGGCTACGCCAACTGTTTTCAAAAACCCTAGGTCTTTGCTTGCTCAAGCTAGACTCTCAAAACACGCTGCGAGTGCACTGCCCCGAACCTTGGCTGATCGATCAGATTATTGGGGATGTCGATCGCCTCCTCAACTCAACCCGATTGATGTTGGGTGTGCGCTATCTCTCGCTTTATTATGCGGGCGAAGAAGTGTATAAAGCCAAGACTCATGGGGCTAAATCGGTATCGGCCTAAGCCGTTGGAAGTCGGATTTGCGGGGATCACTCAATCTCGCGCCTCAGTCTGGCATCACCGATTAGGATAGGGACTCAGCCCCTTGATCTGTGGTGTATGACCTCTAAACTTGATTCCGTCCCAGTTGCGTTGACGATCGCTGGCTCAGATAGCGGCGGTGGAGCCGGAATTCAGGCAGATCTTCGCACTTTTGCCTTTCATCGAGTTCATGGAACGAGTGCTTTAACCTGCGTCACCGCACAGAATACGCTGGGGGTGACTCGCGTCGATGCGCTGCCTGCTGAGGCGGTTGTAGCCCAAGTGCACGCCGTTGTGCAAGACATCGGCGTGCAGGCGGCCAAAACGGGAATGCTGCTCAATCAGGAAATTATCGCGGCCGTTGCGGCGCAGATCAGACGCTTTAACATTCAAAATCTGGTGGTTGACCCCGTGATGGTGTCTCGCACAGGCGCGCAACTGATCGACGATGACGCGATCGCGGCGCTACGATCGCAGCTAATTCCCCAGGCGATGCTGCTCACGCCTAATCGCTATGAGGCGCAGATGCTCAGTGGGCTGGAAATTGACACCCTAGAAGCCATGCAAGAGGCAGCCCAGCGCATTTATCAACTCGGAGCCAAGGCGGTCTTAGTCAAAGGCGGCGGCATGAAAGGCGACCTCAAAGGTGTGGACATTTGGTTTGATGGCGATCGCTTAAAAACTCTGATCACCGAGCAAGTCGATACCCAAAACACCCACGGAACGGGCTGCACCTTGTCGGCCGCGATCGCGGCAAATCTTGCGCTGGGCCACGATCTCCTATCCGCCACCTGTTTGGCAAAGGAGTATGTGACTGGCGCGCTTCGCCATGCCCTCAACATCGGTCAGGGTCAAGGCCCCGTTGGACACTTTTTTCCTCTCCTGACTTGACTTTGTGAACTTTCTCTGAACGTCTGCCAGAAATCGACCTCAAAGAGTTAATGAAGCTTGACAATTGAGAAGAGCGCTTTTCTCCGTGTAATTGCTAGGATGCCACCACAGATCTCAAAACTTCTGTCAGGCTCGCCTGAGCTTGAGTCTCGAAGCCAATAGTGCTTAGGGATGCCCGATCGCCCAATAGCTGGCCGAAGCCGGGTGATATAATCCCCCAACATAGACTGTCTCTAACCCTTATCTAGTCAAGAGGAGAACTCCTTGTCACGACGATATCTTTTTACCTCAGAATCGGTTACTGAAGGGCATCCCGATAAGATTTGCGATCAGATCTCTGACACAATTCTTGATGCTCTGCTAGCGCAAGATCCTAAAAGCCGTGTGGCCGCTGAAGTGGTTGTCAACACTGGGTTGGTTCTCATTACAGGTGAGATTACCTCCAAAGCACAAGTCAACTTCATCGATTTAGCCCGCCAAAAGATCGCCGAAATCGGATATACGGGCGCTGAAAATGGCTTTTCTGCCAGCAGTTGCGCGGTGCTGATTGCGATCGACGAGCAATCACCTGATATTGCTCAAGGGGTCAACACCGCCCACGAATCTCGTGAAGAATCGAGTCAAGAAGCGCTCGACGCGATCGGGGCAGGCGACCAGGGGATCATGTTTGGCTTTGCCTGCAATGAAACGCCGGAGTTAATGCCATTGCCGATCAGTTTGGCTCACCGCATCTCGCGCAAGCTGGCAACCGTTCGCAAGACGGGTCAATTGCCTTATCTGCGTCCTGATGGCAAGACTCAAGTCACCGTGCTTTATGAGAACGATCGTCCGGTGGGCATCGACACGATTTTGATCTCCACTCAGCACACTGCCACGATCGGAGACATCACTGAGGATGCGGCGATTTTAGCTAAAATCAAAGCCGATCTTTGGGCTTTGGTTGTCGAGCCAACCTTTGAAGGTATCGATCTCAAACCCGATGCAACCACCCGCTTTTTGGTCAACCCCACGGGCAAGTTTGTGATCGGCGGGCCCCAGGGTGACTCTGGCTTAACAGGGCGCAAAATCATCGTAGACACCTACGGCGGTTATTCTCGGCACGGGGGCGGCGCATTTTCGGGCAAAGACCCCACCAAGGTCGATCGCAGTGCAGCTTATGCCTGCCGCTATGTGGCGAAAAATATTGTCGCCGCTGGGTTAGCCGATAAGTGCGAAGTGCAGTTAAGCTACGCGATCGGGGTGGCTCGTCCGGTGAGCATCATGCTCGAAACCTTTGGCACGGGCAAGGTGGACGACAGCCAGCTTCTAGCGTTAGTCAATCAGCACTTTGAGTTGCGTCCGGCAGGCATCATTCAGGCGTTTAACCTGAGAGGCCTACCCGGAGAGCGTGGCGGTCGCTTTTATCAAGATGTGGCAGCTTATGGTCACTTTGGACGCACCGATCTAGAGCTTCCTTGGGAGCAAATCGATAAAGTTGCTGTGCTCAAAGAGGCGTTAGCTCAACCTGCTGCGGCACGAGCCTAGTTTCTCATATTCACAAAGGGCATGGCGGTGCCATGCCCGTCCAAAAAGTAGGGGCCCGCAATCCATATCCACCCAAAATGTAGGGGCACGGCACCGCCATGCCCCGTCGGATTGAACGATCGATCGCAACCATCTTTGAAATTGGTATTCGTTCCACCCTTGAGAAGAGACATCCTCTCAGGGGTTTTTATTTACTTCTTAGAGATAGCTTCAAAGGGTTCTGTCCCCAGAGGGCTGGGCAGCCAACCATCGATCGCTTTGCGAGAAACCAGCAGGGGTTTGGAATGGACGATCGGCAATCTCACGACTTCTCGATGTAAAATCTGATCGACTTCGGCATAGAGTTTTGAGCGCGCCGATTGATCGGCGGTTAGTCTGGCTTGATCGAGCCATTGCAGAACCCGATCGTTCTTCCAGTTGCCGATATCTTTGGTGCTGCCCGACCCAAAGTGCGGATAGTAGAAGGTATCTGGGTCGCCATAGTCACCCGTCCAGCCCATCATAAAGGACTGATAGCCAGGGGGCTTGATGCGATCGGCAATATAAGCAGTCCAGTCTTTTGTTTTAAGAGAGACGCGAATGCCTACTGCGTTGAGATCGGCGGCGAAGGCCTCGGCGATCGGCTTCGGAGTCGGAAAATAGGGACGAGAGACGGGCATGTACCACAAATCCATCTCAAAGCCATTGGGGTAGCCTGCTTGAGCCAGCAGTTCTTTAGCTTTTTGAAGATTGTAGTCATAGTCTTGCAAGCCTGAAGACTGCGCCCACGCTAGGGTAGACGGCACAAAATGAGGCGTGCTTTCTGCTAGGTCGCCCCAAAACGCTTTGACGATCGCAGGTCGATTGATCGCATGGGCGATCGCTTGCCTGACTCGCACATCCGACAACGGTTTATAGGTCGGGTTTAGGGCCAGATAGCCTACATTAAAAGAAGGTCGAGCAACGGCCGTCAGATTGGGGTCGCGATCGATTTCTGCTTTTTGGTCAGGAGCCAGATCAACGGTGAAATCGATCTGTCCGGCGCGAAGCTGTGCCAGCCGTGCAGCCGGATCGGTGATGAACCGCATCACGAGTTGATTGCTTTTAGGAAATCCGGCGTTCCAATAATTGGGATTTTTTTCGAGCACGATGCGATCGCCCGATCGCCATTCTTTAAACACAAAGGCTCCCGTGCCCACAGCACCAGCTGCAGGCGTACCATAACTCGCACCAGCCTTCTGAATCGCAGTCGGGCTAGCGATGCCAAAATAACCTGATGCGATCGTGCTAGGAAAAGCCGCAAACGGTTGCTTTAACCCAAACGCAATCGTCAATTTATCCGTCACAATCAAACTTTGAAGCAGCGAATTGGGTTCGCCTTTAAAGCCACCAAAAATCTGTTCCCAAATCTCGTAGGTCTTGCCCGCATTGCGATAGCTAAAGGAATTGGTTTTATCCCACCAGCGATCGACATTAAATTTAACCGCTTCCGCATTAAACTCCGTCCCATCGTGAAACTTAACGCCCTGACGAAGTTTGAATGTCCAGGTTTTGCCATCCGGTGAAGCCGTCCATGCAGTCGCCAAACCAGGCTGTAGGTCTGTCGTGCTGGGCTTGAACTCGATCAGGCGATTGTAGATCTGATTGTGAACAATAATCGAGTTGCCGTCGGTGATGTTGCCTGATTCTAAATTGACAGGTTGCCCACCGGAGCCGTAGATCAAAACGCCCGATTGCGCCGTTCCCCCTGGGTTAGCCGGACTGCTGCAATTGGATACGATCAGAGCGATCGTCACCAGCGCGGCTAAAAATCCAGGTTGCCAAGCGTGTTTAAATTGATTTCGGACTTGTTTTAGAAGTTTCTTCACAGCGTTCTGATCCCTCACGACCACTCATTGCTCTTAGCGTTTATAGATCGGTTGAATTAATCAATCTGGGCTACTTTCTGATTCACCCGCGGCTTACCAAATCGCTCCCACGCGCTGCCCCCGCGCAAAAATAACTCCATCCACCGAATCTGGCCGCCCGCAATCGACCAGCCAGAACTGCCCGGTGCAAACGCCAATGTGCCTTCAGGCACCCGAAAACTGCCGTCTGAGTAAATCGCATCGCTGACCACATCACCAATCTTAATCACGACTTTGGCTTCTGGCTCTAAGGTCAGCGTGTGCGCCGGGATCGTAGTTTTGATGTTGCCATAGCCATCGACCCAGGCCACCCGATCGCCGGGCACATCGGGAATTTGATTGGGGTTGAGAGTTTCGCCTAGCAAGCTGAGATCGCCGTCAGCGATCGCCGCTGCCGCCGGGGGGAAAACATCGCGCGATCGAAACTGTGACCCGCCTCGTGAGACATTCACAACTTGCAAAACCTGAGCGTGATGCTTGATAAACGAGAGAGCAAACCCTGCATTTACGCCCACCACTTTCACCCCATTGTTCAAGAGCGCGTAAGTCAATCCCTCGCCTTCATTGTTTTGTCGAGCTTCGGGATCATCTTGGCGCGGGGCACAGTTGTGATAGATCAATCGCTCTGCCGGGCCAGGATTCAGACCCAGTTGGGCGATCCAAAACCCTGTCGCCAACGTGCTAAACGGGGGAACTGAGAGCAAATTAATTTGTGCTTGCGGAAGTCCCATCAAGAGGCGTTGAGTCACTTCTGAAAAGGCAGGATCACCCGTTCCATAATCTGCAATTAGGCTGATGTACATAATTGATATTTAGTAACTGAGATACACCAACTTGAACTGTACAAAGAGTTTTACGCACCGTTCTAGTTTAACTATAGGTCTAAGACGGATATGGCTCTTCTGAGGTCTTGGTGAAGATGGTATAGAGAGGTACGTTTTCCTATGCCATCGGTTCATGGACTTTCATCTAGACACCTTCCTCAATTTACCTGACACGACGGTCGAAAGCTGTCTTCACTAAGAGCAGCAAGTCGTCATGAAATTACGCTTTTTGTTGGAAAAAGGCGACTGTCTCTATTGCCAATAGTCGAGTGAGAATCTACACCAAAATCGCCCTGTTTTAGTCCGGAACTTGTCTGTTTTTGGTCAACCTGTCCAACTCCAAGTGCCTCGTCGTCAGTTCTACTGTCATCCTTGTCAGCGCTATTTTACGGAACATCTGACGTTTGTCGATTGGGAGTGGCGTTATACCCAACGCTATGAAGACTATATTTACCACGATTTCATGTCATGAAGCCAGTCAATCAAGCGTTGAACAAAGTGCGAAAACAAGTTGACATGACGCTGAAAGGCAGTAAGTTTATTTTATTTTGCTCAAGAACGGGGTCGATTTAACCTCAGAAGAACAGATTAAATTAGCTGTGATCTTGAACCAATCAGACCGCTTAAAACTTGCCTATGAATTGAAAGAAGAATTTAGAAGTATTTTTGAATCTTGCCACACGGTTGAGGCGGGTAAAGAGCAACTTCTGGAATGGCTCAAGAAAGCTCGTTCTGTCTACTGTGAGGTCTTGATGACTATTTGCACTCATCTTGATGGCATCTGTAATTACTTTTTGAGTCGGACGACCAGTGGCGTAGTCGAGGGGATGAACAACCGGATTAAATTGATTAAGCGTCAAGCTTATGGGTTTACTAACTTCGATAATTTTCGAGCAAGGCTACTCGCTTGCTTCTCTGATTAGTCTCACTTATCACCATCAACCCAGAAGAGCCGTATAAATCGTTCCGTCAGGCATAATTGACCCGGAAAAGTTCACTTCCTCGTCTATTTCAGTGAGATCCAAGATCGCTCCCATTAGATTTGCATTTGAGAAATCTGAGTTGCCAAGAAACGCATTGGACAAATCTGTTCCACTTAGGTTGCTTTCTCGACAGTCGCATTCACCGAGTTCGGCTTCAGTTAGGTTTGCGTTACTCAAATTTGCAGCAAACAGAGACGTTTCCGCAAATACAGTTCTACTCAGGTTTGCTTTGCTCAAATTCGAGTAGCTTAAGCCAACATCAAGCAAAAATGCGTCACTCAAATCAGCCCCTTGCAGGTTTGCTGCTGTTAAATTGGCTTCACGTAGGTCAGCCCCTTGCAAGTTTGCTCCAACTAGCTTAATTCCAGCCAGATTAGCTTTGTAGATAGTTATCCCCACTAAGTTTGCTTCACTCAAATCTACTCCATCTTCCAAAATGATTTCACATAGCTCAATCCCTGGTAAATTAGCTCCTTGGAAGTCTCTCTGTCCATTTTTATATCGATCAAAAAACTCTCTAATCTCCATTCTTGATCTTCTCCAATTTCAGGCGAAATAGATGTTAAGAATCTGTAGAAATTGTGTTCTCTTTTAACCAATTTACAAAACCATCTCGTCCTAATTCGCCAGAGGCGACTTGTAAGGTGACTTGCTCTTGTTCATCGACTGAAGCACTAATTTCAAAGCCATTTAACACTAAAAAGATTTCCATTACAGCATGACCAATCCGCTTATTGCCATCGATAAACGGGTGGTTTTTGATCAATGAAAACCCTAAAGCAGATGCCTTTTCAATGATGGTTGGGTATAGCTCTTCTCCACCGAACCTCATGCGAGGTTGAGTTAAGGCAGATTCCAACCCAGCTAAGTTAGAGACTCCTGCTGCCCCTCCTGACTGCTCAACAATGCGCCGATAAATTTCTAAAACTTCAGCTAGGGTCAAATAGCGCATTAGGCTAGGCGTTGGTAAAGCTCAACGTTTTTCTTGAGCACATAGTCTATAGCAGTTTGAAGAGTCTGCTCTTGTTGGTTGACTAGTGAGTCTACACTCATGAGAAGCAAGGTCTCTAGTGAAACGCCCAAACGATCGGCGGTGGCTTGCAGCTTTTGCAAATGCTCATCTTGAAAAGTGATAGTGATTTGACTCATTTGTAGATTCAAGTCTCAATTACCGATACTCTAACATATTGGAACATTCATAGTCCAAATTTGGTGCCATTCCATTTCTGTTAGGGGTTGCAATTCTAAATGAATATCAAAACAGTGACTAGCTGATTGAATTAACGTCTCCACTAGAGTTTGAACAAATGCTTCTCCTTGCATTCCCGGTAGTAAGTTGGACGGATTCATAGATTCGTTACCAAAGATTTGAGCAAACAGTTCTCGATCGGGTTCCAATCGCATTGATCCGTGTTGCAAAATCGCGTTTCCCTTTCGTAATTGAGCACTGCCGATTAGCTTTGCGCCATCAGATGTTACCAAGTCCGCGATCGTAGCCGTCCCAAAGCAGTTGGGATTGTGAATATAACTACCGCCCGCTTGCCCGTAATGCAAATCGACATTGAGCGATCGCCAGCCCTCAATTAAAAATTCACAGATGGCTTGATAAGCCTGCATTCGATTGCCTGACAACCCGGATGTGATTACGGCATAGGTCAAATCGCCTTGATGCAAAACAGCCCGTCCTCCGGTCGGTCGGCGCACTAGCTCGATCGGTTTACCGTGCCAAGTTAACTGCTTCCACTCGTCGGGGTAGCGATGCTGATGATAGCCCAATGAGAGAGCCACAGGCGACCAGGTGTAAAACCGCAGCGCAGGCGGATGATTGCCCTCAGCGTGTTGGTTTAACAGCCATTGGTCGATCGCCATGTGCAGTTGACCCGATGCCTGAATGAGCGGAATAAGTCGCCAAGTTTTCACGGAACTCCGTACCTCAATTTAAGGTCTATTAATTGACTGTAGAGAATTCTAAACCCCCTCTCAGCTTAAGATAATCATCTGGAGAACACCATGAACCGAGCCTGGAGTTTGGCGATCGTCGGCCTTGGCGCAGCCGTCGCCCTGATCAATCTGCCTGCAATGATGGCATCTCAGCCGACTCTAGCGATCGGGGCCATGCCTGCCGCCTTTAGCGCTGAATCAGTGGGGCTAAGATTTGGGGCCCGATCGCAGCTTAATCAAGCCGAGTTTTCGGTGATCGAATATTTTGGTGATTGTGCAGGAGTCCAGACTTCTGAGCTTGCGGCAAGTTTTATTTCTGACAAAACGCCACCTGCCCCTTATCGCCGGGTGATTATTCACAACATCACCAAAGGCATCAGCGCCAATCCTTACCCGTTTACAAACCGTGAATATGACGAGCGTCGCTCTAGCTCAGAAACCGCGCGCACCACTTTGGGAACCACCCACGACGGCAAATATTTCAACCTAATAGAGGGAGCCAATGAGTTTGAGTATGAAATCAAAGAGCGCGATCGCGTGATTGATTCGGGCAAATTTAGCGCTCAAATTGCCAAAAGCTTTCAGCGAGTGCACCGCGATGCCGAGTGGGAGACCAAGAAAGTCTGCAAAAACTCCAGTGTCTCGCTTGACGAATGCGGCGATGTGCGAGTGTCACGGCAGTTTAAGTGCAGCGATGGCAAAGTGCTGAAATCGTTTCTGGAACCCGACGACAGCGAAACCTATACCCGCATCTCTAACCACACCAGGAGCGTGATTGTGTTTGAGATTGATGGAGACACCGAGGTGCTCGATCCGGGTGAGGCGAGACGTTATCCGTCATCGTCTTATGGGCTAAAGGTGCGCTTTAACAACACTTGTGCAGATTGCGATCCAAACACGTCTACCAATCTCACGATCGGCAAGCGATATGTGTTTAAGAAGACGGGCAGTAGCTCAGGAAAACTGCTTCAGTTAGTGCCAAACCGCTCAAACTAACGCAACTCTGGTTTAGTGATGAAAAACAACAGCCGTTTAAGCAGGAATTTCAATCACAAATTTGGTTCCCTGCCCTAGAGAAGAGATGCAGCGTAACTCACCACCATGTTTTTCAACAATAATCTTATAGCTGATTGAAAGCCCTAAACCCGTGCCTTTGCCGACTGGTTTAGTTGTAAAAAATGGGTCAAACAACCGTTTTTGCACCTCAGCAGGAATGCCCGTGCCGTTATCTGTGATGCTGATTCTGACCAGATCAGAGGGTAGTATCTCAGTCTGAATGTGAAGAACACTGGGGTGACTAAAGCGATCGCTGGGCAGGCGTTGAGCGTCGCGTTCTTCTAGAGCATCGATCGCATTGGCTATCAGATTAATAAAGACCTGATTGAGTTGTCCAGAATAGCATTCTATCAAGGGCAATTGACCATAGTCTTTGGTGATCTCAATCTCAGGATGATCGGGTTTTGCTTTTAATCGATGCTGCAATATTACTAGCGTACTCTCAATGCCATCATGAATATCAACAGCCTGCATTTCAGAGTCATCCATTCGTGAAAAGTTTTTGAGTGATAGCACGATCTCTTGAATGCGATTAGTGCCAATTTGCATTGAGTCCAGCAGTCTAGGAAAATCTTCTATTAAGAAATCAAAATCAATATCTTCTAGCGTTTCTTTGACTTCGGGGCAGCTATCTGAGCAGCACTGTTGATAAACGGCTAAAAGCTTCAAAAAATCTTTAAGATATTCGTTTGCGTGAATCACATTGCCGTAAATAAAGTTAACCGGATTGTTAATTTCATGAGCAATTCCGGCAACTAACTGTCCTAAAGACGACATTTTCTCACTTTGGACAAGCTGCGACTGAGTTTCTTTTAACTCACATAATGTTTTTTCTAAAAAAGCATTTTTATTATTGATCTCTTGTGTTCTCAGATCGACTTTTTCTTCTAAAAGCTGCTGTTCTTGCTGCAATACTTGATAGAAACTGACATTTTTAATAGCAGTGGTTGCATGGCTGACTAAGTTTGCCAGTCCTAACATTGACTCGCTGTTCCTTTGAATGCGATTTTGATAGGGAAAACTGTCGGCTGTGTTGCCAGCGATGAGTAGCCCGTTTTCCCCTAAAGAGAAGATCACATACTCATCCATTTTAAACTCAGTGCATAGGCTCAAAAGCGCAGGCTGAGAGCAGTTCTCGTGACAAATGATAAATTCCGCCCCGTTAGATAGAGGTTGAAAAGCAGAGTCTGTCAGCGATCGGTTAACAGTTTTCAAGTCTCTGATTGAGGTTTCGTCGTGATAACCGTCAAAAATTTTGACCTCAAACCTCTGATTTGACGGCATCAATATCAAGCATCGCTCAAGGTTTAATTCATAGATGACAAACTGCGTTATCTGTTGCAGAATTTCGTCTAAGTCAAACGTGCTGTTAAATTTTTTGCCCGCTTCGTTAAGCTGACGATAGACTCGAAGCTGACCATCTACTTGCTCTTGAAATGCGTAAAGCTTGCTCTCAGTTTTGACGAGCCGCTTAACTTGCTCAGACAAGCGTTGATTTTCTTGCTGTAGAATCTCAATTTCGCTGATCACCGATGTCGATTGATCGTGAAAGTTTTGCACTGAATTTTTGGCTCCTTTCTTTCTGGCATAACCAGATGCCCGCTTAATAAATTGCTGCGACCACGGCAGTGTAGTTGTGAAAACAGTTACGATCGCCAACCGGCCCAATTTCTCCTAGCGTGTATAGCCCGATCCAAGGAGCTTCAGACCCTACTTTTTGTTGAAGGGTTTTAAGCAAACTTAGCTTTTCTTGGTCTCTAAAAACAGATTTTCCCCGACCACAGCAGTCAAATTGAAAGACCAGTTTTGGCAACGCTTGACCCAGTTGATGTTGAATAGTTTTCGCCATTTGGTCGATGCCAACTGCAATCTTTTCATGATCTCGTCGGGTCATCCAAATATCACATCCTTCAATTACTTCTGTTTGAATGGCAACCGCCCCAATGGGATCGTCTTTAGACGGAATAAACCGAATTAAGAACTCGTCATAGTCTTGCATGTGATCTGGTGCCTTAAATCCAAGACAAAGATTTAAGACTGCTTTTTGCCAGTGATCAACTTCATCTTTAGTCAAATATTCTTTGAGCACGTCTAAGACAGGCTTGTGGTCAATCTCGTAGATGATGTTGCCTTCTGACCGAGTGATTTTGCGCTTTCCTCCGATCGCAGCACAGCCGTGGTTGACTGCCCAGGCCAGGTTCACGTCTCCTGACAACAGTGCCCAGACCGCTCCGTCAGAGATGACCTGCTCATTGTGATATTGATAGGTTTGTTTAAAGGCGCAGTTATCAGCCGCCGCCCCTCCAAATATGGGCAGAGGTTGATTGAGGTGTTTTTCTAAGCTGTTCATCACCCGATCGAAGTTAAACGTCAACCCGTCTGCTAACAAAAACAGAGCTTTGGCATCGGGCTGCTGCTGGTGGTGAACGGCGGCTCCGATCGTGCTGCCGACTTGACTGGGGTTGTCTTTTAAACCCGTGACAGCGCCATGCTCAAACCTCATTTCATCAGATTGAATGACCATGACTGCAACAGAGAAATTTGACTCGTCTGCTTCTCTGGCTGCAATCACCCCTTCACCTGAACAGCCAATCAGGGGGGCGTGTTGAGTCATCTCTCGCACTGAGTTGAGCAACATCTGCTGGTCATAGCCCACCGACGCAAACATAAAAACAAAATCTGGCTGTTGAATGTTTGCCGTGTTGAGCGCTATTTTGACCGCTTCTTGGGCGGCAGTTTTGGGGTTTCGGTTATGGCTCATGCCCACGCCTGCTTGGGTTCCCATTCAAATCACCTCATTGAGATTAGTGTTTTGCTTTAGAGTTCCCTTCTCTTGCAAAAAATCTCTGCAAGAAAGCGGCTAGGGGCAGGAATCTTGTCGTTACCTGCCCCTAAACCCTGTCTGCTATTTTGGCTCGAACTTCAGGGAGACCCCATTCATGCAATAGCGCTGTCTGGTGGGCGCTGGCCCGTCGTTAAAAACGTGCCCCAAATGTCCACCACAGCGGCGGCAGTGCACTTCGACACGAGTCATGAACAGTGATTTGTCGGTTGTGGTTTCGATCGCGTCTGCGATCGGAGCAAAAAAGCTCGGCCACCCGGTGCCGCTGTCAAATTTTGTGTCTGAAGTAAATAGGGGTAGACCACACCCACCACACTCATAGGTGCCTGGGCTGTATTGCTTGTCAAGCGGACTGGTGCGAGCGCGCTCGGTTCCGTGCTTTCGCAAGACTTGAAACTGTTCTGGGGTGAGCAGCTTTTTCCATTCGTCGTCTGTTTTGGTGATTTCAAACGCGTGGTCTGAGGTGGCCATTCCGATTTGACTCCAGCTTAGATTTGGGGTTCGCTGATTTCTATTTTAGCTGTCTTGCGGGGCGTAGACAGGCTTCGGCACTGGTTCTCAGAGAGGATTCTCACACTCTGACGTTGCAAATTGGATTCACTAGCGCAAAATGGTGAACGATCTTTGCATCAAGCAATGACAATGAATGAGGCTTTTAATCGGTTGACCTCAGCAAAAGATGCCTTTGAAGCTGAGGATTGGGACACCACAGAATCACTCTGTTTGCAAATTATTCAACAACATCCTGAGTCGATCGAGACTCTAGAGATGTTAGGCATTGTCTATTGTCAAACACAACAATTTGAGCGGGCGATCGTGCACTATCAGGCTTTTCTCAGCCTTGCTCCCGGCCATGCGTCTGCTCACTATAATTTGGGCACGGCATTCTCAAAAGTTGAGCAAATGGATGCCGCGATCGGGCATTATCAGGCGGCTATTGCTCTTGATGCGAGTTTTTATCAAAGCCACTACAACTTGGGGAACGCTTATCTCGCGCAGCGTCAACACGAAGCGGCGATCGCCGCCTATCGTCAAGCATTGATCTTGAAGCCTGACCATCGGCAATCGCTGCACAATTTAGGGGCGTGTCTGCAAGAGTTAGAGCAGTTTGAGGCGGCGGCAGATGCCTATCAGCAAGCGTTGGCACTCAAACCCGATCATGCGATCGCTCACAACAGTTTGGGCGAGATTTTGCGAAAACTAGGCCGCGTTGAGGCAGCGATCGGGCATCTCAGACAAGCGATCGCGCTTGACCCAACCTTTGCGGCCGCCCACAATAACTTAGGAGTGTCTGCCTACTATTGTGGGCAGTTTGACGAGGCAAACAATTGCTATCAAGAAGCTTTAAGACTTGATCCTGACTATGCTAATGCTCAACTTAACTATGGGTTTTGGTTGTTGTTGAGAGGCGAGTTAAAGCAGGATTTCGATATTATGAACAACGCTGGGCAGGACAATCTCTCACTCCTCCTAAGTTTCCTCAGCCAGAGTGGGATGGCTCTGATCTAACGGGCAAAACGATTTTGCTCTGTCATGAGCAAGGCTTTGGGGATCTGATTCAATTTGTTCGCTATGCGCCGCTGGTTGCTGCCTCTAGGCGGACGGGTGCTTGTGGGCTGTTCGGCTCCGTTATTGCGCTTACTCAAAACGGCTCCGGGCATTGATCAACTGGTGCTTGAAGGGGGAACAATGCCGCCGTTTGATTGTTATGCGATGTTGCTGAGTTTGCCCTATCGGTTGAAGACAACCCTAGACACGATTCCGGCAACGATTCCCTATCTTTTGGCTCCTGAAGTTTCTAGTTCTTCGTCTGGCTTAAAAGTTGGCATTGTCTGGGGCGGAAATTCTAAAAATGGCAACGATCGCGATCGCTCGATCACTCTCACCGAGTTGCTGCCGCTCTTGAGCTTAACCGGGGTTGAGTTTTATAGTTTGCAGAAGGGCAGATCGGACGAGTTACAGCAGTTTCAGGCGGCAAATCCGCTCATTGCGATCGTAGATTTAGAGGAGCAGCTTGAAGATTTTGCAGACACGGCCGCGGCGATCGCTCGGCTGGATTTAGTCATCAGTGTGGATACGTCGGTGGCTCACTTAGCGGGCGCAATGGGTAAACCCGTGTGGGTTCTGTTGAGCGCGGTTCCTGATTGGCGGTGGGGTCTCGATCGGGCAGATAGTCCCTGGTATCCAACGGCTCGATTATTTCGTCAGCATTCTCTTAGGGATTGGTCAAGCGTTACAGAATCGATTCAGAACGAATTAATATTACTAGCTAATAAAAAATCTTCAATCGATAACTCTAGAATTGATAATTACAGTCAACTTATTGAATTCAAATCTAACCTAAGTTTAGTTACTTCATCATCTAGCCCTAAGCAAATTGGAATTGGATTCCCGATCGGTGGAAATCTCGGCTGGGGTGTTTATGGATTAAATCTAGCATTGCAGTTATTGAAGACTTCTCATCTAGAACCTGTACCGTTGCTCAGGATTTCTGCATGGTCAGAGTTGAATGCTGTGCTGCGATCGCGCCTTAACTCAGTGCGGCACTATTCTCAGCAGATTCAAATCGCTGCTCATTCAGCATCCCGATAAGACTTTAACAACAAACTTGCTCGTGCTCAAGCCGCTCGGCAATCACTTTGTGACCAGCGATGAAAATCAGCGCATTCAGGGCGCACACAACATCGGCGTTATTTTTTCGGAAGACACCCATTTTTTGCCCCAAGCAATTGAGCAGGCGCAGCGCTACGATCGCATTCTCGCCGGGTCTAGTTGGAATGCTGAAATCTTGCGAAGCTATGGACTCACCCAGGTTGAAACCGTTCAGCAGGGCATCGATCCCACTCTATTTCACCCGGCACCCCGATCGGGCTTGTTGCACGATCGCTTTGTGATTTTTTCGGGCGGCAAATTAGAATATCGCAAAGGTCAAGATATTGTGGTGGCTGCTTTTCGCATTTTTCGATCGCGCCATCCCGAAGCGCTGCTTTTAACCGCCTGGCATAACCACTGGGTCAACACCCTGACCGGACTCGATCGCGCCCATCACGTTACAGGAATTCCGAGCGTGGATGCTCACGGAAAATTGCAGGTGACGCGCTGGCTGGTCGAAAATGGCATTCCGGCGGATGCAGTGCTAGATGTGGGCATGATCCCCAATGCGATCGCCCCTCAGATTTTGCGCGAAGCCGATGTTGCTGTGTTTACCAATCGCGGTGAAGGCGGCACGAATCTAGTCGCAATGGAAAGCTTTGCCTGTGGCATTCCCACGATTTTGTCGATGAACACGGGACATTTGGATCTGATTCACCCTGAGCACTGCTATCCGCTCTGCACTCAGCATCCCGTTTTGGGCAACGAGCACTATCGGGGCACCGAAGGCTGGGGCGAGTCACAGGTTGAAGAAGTGGTTGAGCAGTTAGAGCAGGTCTATGGCAATCGTGCTGAAGCCCAGCGTCGGGGCCATGCCGCCGCCCAGTTTATGCAGGATTGGACGTGGGAAAAACAGGTGCAGCGATCGCTAACGTTATTGGCAGATTTTCTGTGAGCCATTCTTTGAAGTGGCTTGATCCTAGAGCAAACTCTAATAGTCCTTTCAACCGGGCTAGTTGCCCAACTGGTTTGAACAATAACGAGTAGGCTTGATTGTCCTTTCGCCTTTGAGGTATGGGGCTGCTATCTTCAAGAGCTTGCTATGCGATCGAGTTATGTGCCACCTAACCTGATAATCTGAGCGGTGGTAAGGTACTAGGGAGCAAACAAAAGGTTGAGCGATTTTCAGGAGCTAGCAGAGTATAGACAACAACTTGGGCTTCCTCCAGCCGGTAGCGAAAGCGACCGTGCAACAGTTGCCAAACTAGAAATAGATGGCGTGATACTTTTCGGGGTCAATTCCAGTAGCAACCCTAGCCCTAGGAAGATGACACTTAGAGTCAATCCAATTAGTCGGACTCACGCCGAGGCAGACGCTTTCCAGCAAGCTTTTGATTTAGGATTTAGGGGAGGTCGAGCGCGTCTAACTGTTGATCGAGATCTTTGCCGAGCTTGCGGTCAAAATGGAGGTGTAAAGGGAATGGCTAGACAACTTAACCTAGACGAAATAGAGATCATTAGCCCTAGCGATCGTCAGATTATTATGCTGAAGTGAGGTTGGTATGTTTATTTCTAAATTTTCAGTTGAAGACTGGCAAAGCAATCAAAATAATGGATTGATAGCAGAGGCAAAAGGCTGGGAAGAAATAGAAGCAGCGATTAAAGAACTAGATGGTTATCGTAAAACATTAGTAACCCTAGAAGCTGAGGGTGAAATGCACATGGCTATTGGTGGTGGTACTGGCAAATATCTTGTATACGTCACTTCTGACAACGAAACCTTTAATTATCTAACGAATCCAGCAAAGTCAGAGAAAGCTGAAACTCTAGTGGTTGGCGGGCAAGAAGGTATCTACCCTGCAAAATGGTGTGTTGACTTAACAACTACTCTCAAAGCAGCCAAGTCATTTGCAGAGTTGGGAACGATCGAACGATCAGTTGTCTGGGAGCGGGATGGTGTTGCTGAACCAGCATAGCGCAGCGAACGGCGCAAGCTAACAATGCGTTAGTGCAGATGGAATGGGGGATCAGTGAGAGGTGGAGCAAGGCTAATACATTGAAAAAACAATATTGAAACCCTTGTAAATCCATTGCATGTTTGAATGATGTTCAAAGCGGTCATCGGAAAGACAGGGATTCTACCTTTTCTTTTACCAATAGATCAGCCCTATGAGAGTTGCAGGGGGAGTGTCATTTAGGGAAAGATAGCTCAACTTAGGCAATCAGGCAGTGGAATATTCCAGACAATACCTGTTTTTCTTCAACCTTTCCGAAATAAGACTACTCAGGTTTGGTCAGAGCTTATAAACCCCTAAAGAGCGGAGCGTTAAAACAATGGATTGGGAAAAGGGACGTAGAAGCACAAACGTTGAAGATCGACGGGGTAGGGGAGTGTCTGCCCCTGTGATCGGCGGTGGCATTGGCACTATCTTCTTGGCGCTTGTGGTCACTTTTTTGGGCGGCGATCCCAGTGCGATTCTCAACCAAAGCGCTCCTTCGTCTTCCCAACCTCGATCGCCTCAAACAACAGGCGCTGCCACTGATAAAATGTCTGACTTTGTATCGGTGGTTTTAGCTGACACAGAAGACACTTGGAGCACTATTTTCAGGCAAAGTGGCGGCAAATATGTCGAGCCAACCCTTGTGCTTTATTCCGACGCGGTTGAGTCAGCTTGTGGGTTTACCCGTTCGGCCGTGGGCCCTTTCTACTGTCCCCGTGATCAAAAGGTCTACATCGACTTAGGGTTTTACCGTGAACTGAAGACCAAATATCAGGCACCAGGAGATTTTGCCCAGGCTTATGTGATCGCTCATGAAGTCGGGCATCATGTCCAAAATCTGCTGGGCATTTCAAACAAAGTGCGATCGCTGCAAGCCCGATCGAGTCAGCTAGAAGCCAATCAGCTTTCGGTCAAGCTAGAGCTTCAGGCCGATTGCTTTGCCGGGGTTTGGGGAAATCGCGCCCAGCGATCGCGGCAAGTGCTGCAACAGGGCGACATTGAGGAAGCGATCGCAGCCGCTAGCGCGATCGGAGACGATCGCTTGCAGGAAAGAGCTAGAGGATATGTGGTGCCAGAGTCTTTCACCCACGGCAGTGCAGCCCAGCGAGTGCAGTGGTTCAAAAAAGGCATTCAGAGTGGTGATCCCTCCCAGTGCAACACGTTTGTAGGCGCTAATCTCTAGATGGCTTGGCGGTGCGCGGGAACAGCACTTTAAGCCTCGAAGTCAGAGGCAAAGATAGCCATGACAACAAGTTTGCAGAATCGCAAGCCTCAAAGTTTCATAGAACCCTTTGAAAAACTGTCCAAACTATTGTGAGGGTCTTTCTTTAGAGCACTTCAAAGGTAGTATGAGAGTCAGCTTTTCAAAACCCAAGCGTTGAGTGATCTATGAAAAAGACGTTGTTTTTAAGCCCTCCCTCCTTTGACGGGTTTGACGGGGGCGCTGGGTCGAGATATCAGGCAAAGCGTGAGATTACCTCCTTTTGGTATCCAACCTGGCTGGCTCAACCTGCCGCTCTTGTGCCTGGCAGCAGGCTAGTCGATGCCCCACCCCACGGTCAGACAGTGGACGATGTGCTGAAAATTGCCAAAGACTATGAGTTGGTGATCATGCACACCAGCACGCCCTCTTTGGCTAACGATGTCAAATGTGCTGAAACCCTCAAAGCCCAAAATCCATCCCTTCAGATTGGCTTAATTGGGGCGCACGTCGCGGTGCTGCCTGAGCAAACGCTGCGCGATAACCCGGTCATCGATTTTGTCTGTCGCCACGAATTTGACTACACCTGCAAAGATCTGGCAGCAGGCGAACCCTGGGATCAAATTAAGGGTCTGAGCTATCGAGATCACGACGGCAATCTTCACCACACGCCCGATCGTGACTTAATCCACGATTGGGACGCGATGCCGAGCGTCTTGCCAACCTATGCGCGTGATTTAGACATCACCAAATATTTCATCGGTTATTTGCTGCATCCCTACATCTCGTTTTATACGGGGCGCGGTTGCCCAGCTAAGTGCAGCTTTTGTCTCTGGCCCCAAACCATCGGGGGACACCAATATCGCACCAAAAGTCCAGAGGTTGTGGGACGCGAACTGTCGGAAGCCAAAGCCATTTTTGGCGATCGCATCCGCGAATATATGTTTGACGATGACACCTTTACGATCGACAAACAGCGGGCGATCGCCATTAGCGAACACATGAAGCGACTAAAACTCACTTGGAGCTGCAACGCTCGCGCTAATTTAGACTATGACACCCTCAAACAACTGCGAGATAACGGTTTACGCCTTTTGCTAGTGGGGTTTGAGTCGGGCAATCAGCAGATTTTAGACAACATCAAAAAAGGCATCCGGCTAGAAGCCGCCCGGCAGTTTATGAAACACTGTCGCGATTTGGGGATCACCGTTCACGGTACCTTTATCATCGGTTTGCCTATTGAGACTCGCGCCACGATTGAAGAAACCATTCGGTTTGCCTGCGAAATTAGCCCCCACACGATTCAGGTGTCGATCGCGGCTCCTTATCCGGGCACTGAGCTTTATCAGCAAGCGATCGCCAACGGCTGGTTTAGCGATCAGGCGCTTGTGGCTAACTCTGGCATTCAAACCTCGACGCTGCACTACCCCGATCTGTCAAGTGCCGAGATCGAAGATGCCGTTGAGAAAATGTATCGTCGCTTCTATTTTCGACCCAAGGCGATTGTCCCGATCGTGCGCGAAATGTTGAGCGATCGCCAAATGCTGACGCGCCGACTGCGAGAAGGCGGAGAGTTCTTTTCATACCTGAGAGACCGCCGTGCTCAAGCGGCGACCCGATAATGATTGATCGAATAATTGCCTCACTTTCAAATCCATAATCACGGCTATCAAACGGTAAAATTTCGGTGAGTAAGTACGCGGTTCTTTCTCTGTTGGTGGTCTTTCAGGTGTTGGGCGATGTTTGGTTAAGCCGAGGAATGCGACAGGTGGGCGATCTGAGTGGGGTCAACTCTGCGGCTTGGCTGGCGATCGGCATTCAAGTGCTGACCAACCCCTGGATTGTGCTAGGCATCTGCTTTTTGGTTGGCTCACTGCTGCTTTATTTAGCGGCAATCTCGCGGCTTGATCTCAGCTATGTGCTGCCCATGACGGCATTTAAATATGTGCTGTCGGCTATTTTTGCAGGGTTTATTCTCGGCGAGCAGGTCTCTCAAATTCGCTGGATGGGAACGGCTCTCGTCTCTAGTGGAGTGTTGCTGGTGGTTTTGGGCGAAGCGGCCTCAGATCACCTCAAGCAGCGCAGCCAGGATCGGCGATCGCCGAGTTTGTTGCTTGCGCCTTTCTCGGCTGCCCTCACGGGATCTAGTGTGGGATCAGTCGTTTTGCAAAGCAAATTGCTGATCGGCGTTGGGATCATAGCCTTGGCTGCGTCGCTGGGCGATATTTTGCTGGCGACGGGCATGAAACAAGTGGGAGAACTGAAGGCAACGAACCTACGATCGCTCTTGCGGCAAGCCCGTCGGGTGGTGATCAATCCGTTTATCGGCTTAGGAGTTTTGTGTATGGCGGCTGATTTTTTTGGGTTTATTGCGCTGTTGAGTCTGGCCGATCTGAGCTTGGTCATGCCCATGACGGCTTTGAGTTATCCCTTTAGCATTTTAGGCAGCCACTTTATTCTCAAAGAACGTCTGACGGCTGGGCGACTGGCGGGCACTGGGCTAATCGGCATTGGGGTCGCGTTCATTTCAATGAATTTAACCTGATTGGGATTATGGATTCGATCGTGTTCTCCGTGATGTTAATCCTTGATACAGGCTCCGGCTTAACTGAATTCACGATCCTAGTCACTCAACAATTCTCTCACCTGATCATTTCAGAATTCTTATTAATCTAAAAATTCGCTGCATCCACCATGACACGTCTTGTTGAATTCTTGCATTATTTGCTGATAGTTCTTTCATTGGGTTTGTGTTTATCGGCGATCGGTTATTACAGCTACGCAATTTATGCAGCGCAGAGATTTTTCTCACAACCTGAGCGAATTGATCCTAACTTTCAGCCTTCGGTCAGCATTCTCAAACCCGTTTGCGGTCGCGATCGCCATGCCTACAAAAATCTTGCTTCATTCTGTTGCCAAGACTATTCCAACTATCAGATTATCTTTGCGGTTCACGATTGGGCTGATGCTGGGATTGAGGTGATCAAGCAACTGATTCAAGACTTTCCAGCGATCGATATTCAGCTAGTGGTCAGCGATCGCATCATCGGCACCAACCGCAAAGTCAGCAACCTGGCTAATGCCATGACCAAAGCTGAGGGTGAAATTATTTTGCTATCCGATAGCGATGTCTATGTCGGACCCAATTATTTACGGCAGGTGATTCAACCGCTTAAAAATCCCAATGTGGGGTCGGTGACGTGTCTTTATCGCTCGATCGCCGAAGGGTGGCTGACTCAGTTAGAAGCGCTAAGTTCGGCAACGGAGTTTCATGCCGGAGTTTTGGTGAGCAATCAGCTAGAAGGGGTGAAATTTGCGATGGGTCAAACGATCGTCATGCGGCGATCGGTGCTAGAAGAAATCGGCGGATTTGCCGCGATCGCGGATTATTTAGCCGATGACTTTCAACTCGGTTATTTACCCACTCAAGCGGGCTATCAAGGGGTGTTGTCTCACCACATTGTTGATCATGTGATGGCGACCCCCACAATAGCAGGAGCCTTACAGCGTCAACTGCGCTGGATGGTGGGCATTCGAGTTTCGCGCCCGTGGGGATATTTAGGATTAATTTTTACCTACGGCACGGTTGCCAGCCTTTTATTTTTACTAATCACAGCCGGGTCACCTTGGGGTTGGATTGTTTTAATGATCACATGGACGCTGCGATTGGCAATGGCGTGGTTTATCGGCGTTAAAAGCATTCACGATCCTGTTGCGAAAAAATTGCTTTGGCTTGTGCACTTGCGTGATCTAATCAGTTTTGGGCTATGGTGCTATGGTTTTATTGGCAACACCATTCGGTGGCGCGATCACCAGTTTAAACTGATGAGAACGGGTGAATTGGTTGCCTATCCGTCAAATCTGCCTAGAAAAGTTAAGTCAGCGATCGGTTGAACAAAGGACACACAAACATTGGACTCTGAGAATCACCTCAATGAATCGGAACCACAGCCCAAACGCCGTCTAATCATCAACGGTGACGATTTTGGGTTTTCGTCTGGAGTCAATCAAGCCATCATCGAAGCGCACGATCGCGGCATTCTCACTAGCACTAGCCTCATGGTGACGGGCGAGGCATTTGAGGAAGCGGTTATGTTGGCAAAAGCCCATCCTCAACTCGCAGTTGGGCTACACCTCGTTTTAGCCTGTGGACGATCGCTGCTGCCGTCGAGCCAAATTCCTCACTTGGTCGATGCTCAGGGCAATTTCTCAGATCAGCCTGAAAAAGCGGGCCTTTACTATCAGTTTAGTGCTGCCGCCCAGCGCGAGATTCCCCTTGAGATGCGGGCACAGTTAGAAAAATTTTGTCAAACTGGGCTACCACTTTCTCACGTCGATGGGCACGTCCATGTGCATCTACAGCCTGTAGTGTTACGCCATCTGGCTAACTTAGCAGACGAGTTCAAGATTCGATTTGTGCGGCTTCCGCTCGAAAATCTCTCTGCCTCTCTCAGCGCCGATCGCTCTGATCTGCTGACAAAATTGCTGATCTCGATCGTCTATGCGGGGCTACGTCGCTATGGAGAGGGGGTGCTGCGATCGCGCAACATTCAGTTTGTCGATCGGGTCTATGGGTTGCTCAACAGTGGTCGCATGACCGAAGCCTATTTGCTCAAGCTGATTCCTCACATTCACTCAAACCTGGTTGAGATCTATGCTCATCCGGCGGTTGCTATTGCAGGAGAACCTGCCAACGAAGCTTATGGGTTAGGCGAGGCAGAACGCGATGCCCTGATCAGCGATCGGGTGCGGGCTATGATTCACCGCCAGGGGTTTGAGTTAACCAATTATTCTCAATTAGGAGCGGTGGCCCGTTAATGCTATTAGTTCTTCGTTTGGCAGAGTTTGGCGATTGGGTGCGCTTGGTGCCTGTGGTGTGGTGTTTAGTAGCAATTTTTTATGCTGGTCTGGGGATTTATTCGGCGATCGATTTCTTGTCACAGCCAAAGCAAGTTACGCCTGAGTTTCATCCGCCCGTTAGCATTCTCAAACCCTTGTGCGGGCTAGACAGCGACACCTACGAAAATCTCGCGTCATTTTGTCGTCAAGACTATCCTGATTATCAGATTATTTTTGGGGTGCAAGATCCTCTTGATCCCGTTGTGCCTGTAGTGAAACAAATTATCCAGGACTTTCCAGCGATCAAAACTTGTTTGGTGATCAGCGATCGCACCATTGGAACTAATCTAAAAATTAGCAACTTAGCTAATGCTCGATCCAAAGCCATTCACCCAATTTTGCTGATTTCAGACAGCGATATTCACGTCGGCTCAGATTATCTAATCACCGTTGTGCAGCCCCTATCTAACCCAGCAGTGGGAGTTGTGACCTGTATGTATCGGTCAGTTGCTCAGGGAGGCATGGCCGATTTTGAGGCTTTGGGCATCTCAACTGAGTTAGCCCCAACAACGTTAGTGTCTCGAAAATTATCGGGCATGAACTTTGGCATTGGCGCAACTATTGTAATTCGTGACTCTGTTTTAGAGGCGATCGGGGGATTTCAATCCGTTGCCAATTATCTCCACGATGACTTTCACTTGGGGCGAATGCCCGCCAATGCAGGCTATCAGGTGGTGCTATCTCGCTACGTTGTCGATCACCAGTTAGACACCCAGGGATTTATTGAGCTAATTCAGCATCAGACCCGATGGAATCGCGGCATTCGTGTCTGCCAACCTCTCGGCTACGCGGGACAGATTTTTACCTTTGGCACGGTGGCCAGTTTGGTGAGCTTGTTGACTCTGCAAGCCTCGCCCTTGGGTTGGTTTGTGTTAGGAGTGACGTGGCTATCTAGACTCGCCCTCGCTTGGATGATTGGCGTTCAGGTGCTCAACGATCCGGTGGTCAAAAAACTTTTTTGGCTGGTGCCTTTGAGCGATCTGCTGCGATTTGCCCTGTGGTGCTATGGGTTTGTCGGCGATCGGGTTAAATGGCGCGGGCGAACCCTCAAACTTACCAGAAACGGTCAACTGATCGCTCCCTCTGATAGTCAATAGTCTAATCGGCGTAAGGGCACAGCATTACCGTGCCCTTACGCCGATTTTAGATTTTTTGAATCTAGACTTCAGACGGCTAGATGACGTTTAGGAAGCTTTCTCGGTCTTGCGTTTCCACAGCAGCATAGCGCTTGTTGCTAGCAGCCCCAACGCAAGGCTCGGTTCGGGAACCGACTTAGCTTTGAGATTTTCGTCAAAATCAAACTTGCCTGTTCCTTGATGAAAGGAGTGATTGTCAGATTCAAAACCGCCCCCGATCGTGCTCGATTGAGAAATCACAATTTTGTCAAAATTGTCTGCGTTGCTGTCGGAGTAGAAGTGGACATAGCCGTTGCCTTCTCCACCTTGCCATGAGGCTTTGAATAAAGCGCTGTTGTTGAGAATGTCAGCCGTGGTAAAAGACTTGACTAGGGCATCACTGCCGCTTGCACCACTCTTGTAGAAAGAGAACGTGTTGTTTGCACTTACTGCACCCCAGTCGATGCCAAAATAGTTGAGAGTTTTTTCCAGCTTGATCGTTGCAGCATCGCCGTTAAAAACTGCCAAATAGCTGGATTTGTTTTCTTGACCCGTTGACCCCGCAGGTGCCCACCTATCAGCACGAACGCTGCTAGCGCCCGCGGCATTTCCAAACGAGTATTTAGCAAATCCAGTGGTGGGAACTTTGCCTGAGTTGAAGTCGATCGTGGTGGTCTCTTTTAACTTAGAAAACTCGGAGAATGCACCTTGATTTGTTTCTCCATTTAAACCAGGAACGCCGCTGGTGATCTTAAAGGAGATAGCTTGAGCAGAACTCGAATAGCCAAGCGCTGCAAAGGTTCCTACTGCTGCTATACAAAAAACATTGATGAGTTTCATGGATTCGGGTTCTCGCCTATATCTGACCTTGCAACCGTCATTATGAGCGCAGCAATGAAGAGAATCCTTTGAGAGAAAGTACTGAAGTTATCAATAATTTCATTTCTGAAATCGTTGACTTTAGATTCATAAAAGCTCTCTACAAACTCCGTTAATTTACTTCAGCAATGAGCCAAAAAAACTTCTTTGTTTATGATAAATTCACTATTCTGTTTGCAGCCTTTAAGGGGTTTATGAGTTCTTTAAACTCTACTGTGTGAACTTACAGAGTCTCAACAGATCTACTCAGACAAAAACAGGCTGATTTGGAGTCGAAGATCAAAAAAGTTGACAACCACGGCTAGGTGTTAATCACTATCTCTAGCTATGGGGTTTAGAGAGAACGAGCTTGTTTTTAAGTTGAGAAGACTTTATTGTCAGTCTGCGATCGGCAAAATCACCGTGACGATCGTCGAGTCGGCAGAGGGCATTTGACAGGTGACTTCTCCGCTTTGGACTGCAACTTGTTTGCAGCAGAGGGCAATCTCTGGCGCAAAGTCTTGATGACCCGCCGGGGCAAATCGTTGGGCAATAATGCTAATGGTCATCTGTGAACCCAGGGGAGTGACTTCTAAAATGGTGGTTACATCTGGGTCAGAATATTTGAGCGATCGACCCAAAAGATTGGTTAAAACTTCTTCGAGCAGGTCACGATCGGCAATAATGGCGGGTAAAGTTGCCGGAACCTTGCAAATCAAACGCGGAGTCTTGCCTTTGGGGGCGAGAAGATGACGACTCACGCAATCTAACAGCAGAGGCAACTCTAAAACTTCTAGCTGGACGGTGACTTTTCCAGCTTCTATTTTTTGCAGCAGGGTGGCATCGGCCAGCAAATCTCCTAACTGCTGAAGCTCGGCCGCCATCGACGCGATGTTAATCTGCCACTCAGATGAGTCATGAAATAGTTGATTGAGTTGGGTTAGATGAGTCTGAATCGAGGTGAGTGACCGTCCGACTCGCCGCTCGATCGCTGCCACTAACTTTTTTTGCGATCGAATCTGATTTTGCAGATCGACCGTCTCTGTGGCTTCTAGAGACGTTAAGCTCAAGGCGAACGGGGCGCATTGATGAGACATAGTGCCCAAAGAATAATTAGTGTTTCAAAAAGACATTTTACTATCGCTTTAATAAAGTTAACAAATATTCAAACTATCCTCAAGGGTGTCTCGATCGCTCAGAGTTTCTCTTTAAAAAATGTAGTCAATTGGCTAGAAAATTCGCGTCTCTTTAACGGCGTTCCAGCTTACCAAGGCGTGTTTCTAAGCTAGTGACTCTTTCTTTAAGTTCGATCACTAGGGTTGCTAGTCGATCAAATTGTGGATCGGCAGAGATGCGCCTGTCTCCTCGGCGATCGCCAGAAGATGCCAGAGGCGCAGGCGCAGACACCCCTTGCCTCGAACGGTTGGACTCGATCTGATTAAGGCGAGTTTGAATGCCGATCAAATCAGTCTCCAGTCTTGAGACACGAGAATCAAGCCCGGCTTGTGCCTGCGCCGGAGAGCAAGCCTGTAAGGGTAGAACGAGTAACCAAGACAGAGCGATCGCCAAAAATCTAGACATCGTGAATATCACCCATCAGGGTTAACAGCCAACGACTCAACCGAACCTCACTTAAAATGTCTTAACGTCTAGCCAAAGGATGATCTTGTTGATATGAAGGAATAAGACAACTTGTTACGAAACATAAAGAAATTTTATGACTCAAGCTGGCATTTAGACCCTTGAAGCAAAGACTAAACGTTACAATCATTCCAGCAGTCAGTTGTGCTGCTCACCCCCTTTAATTGAAGTTTAATCACCTCTGGTTTCTCCTTATTTTTAGTCGAAGCCGATCAAGTCAAGAATTGACGGCTCTTTACAATCTGATACAAACTAGTAAAGAACCGTTGCAAATAGAACTATGCTCAATGGCTTCACAAATCTAAAAACTGCTCCGGGCACCGACTTTGGTGAACGAATGCTAAACAAGGTTGCGAGTGAGTCCATTCGTCGCTTATTTTCAAAAAGTGAGTCTGTTGACGTTTCGATTCGGTGTTCGCCTTCTAGCAAGCTGTTGCAGGGCAGTCTTGACAGCTTTAAGATGGGCGGCAGCGGGTTGTTAATTCGCAAAGATTTTTGGGTCGAAGAGATGCGCTTTGAGACCGATGCAGTCGCCCTCGACTTTGGCTCAGTCCTCAGTGGCAAGATTCGGCTCAAGCAGCCAACTCAAGCGATCGCTCAAATTACGCTCACCGAAGCAGGCATCAACGAGGCCTTTAAGTCTGAGCTAGTCGTCAAGCGACTGCAAAACGTGACCGAACCCGCCCTGATGAACCTGTCAGGGGGTGAGCCTGTCTCCTTTTCAGACATTGCCCTCAAGCTTTTGCCCGAAAACAAAATTCAAATCTTTGCAAAAGCATTGCTGCCCAACAACGTCTTGCCCGTTAGCATGACAGCAACGTTGGCGATCGAGCGGCGGCGGCGTGTTTCCTTCCAGAATCCCCAGTTCGAGCCAGAAGCCGTTCCCGAAGAGCTACGCAGCATTTCAGAAGTGTTGACGATGGCGTTTGCCGAGATTTTGGACAACATGGTTGATCTCGATCGCTTTGATCTAGATGGCGTGTTGCTTCGCATTAATCGTCTTGAAACCCAGGGAAATCACCTGATTTTTAGCGGCTATGCTCAGATTGAGCGCTTTCCTAACACCGCCTGAATCTTCCTGTGGCATTCTTTGAGAATTGTAGCGATGAAGCCCACGAAGCACTAAAATGAACCCTCGTGACTCAAGTGGCTGAACGATCGTATGGGGTCTAGTAACTGGTTTGCTTCTGGCGGCGTGGTCATGATCCCCCTGCTCGGATTTTCGATCTTGGCGGTCGCCCTGATTTTGGAACGAATTATTTTTTGGTCAAAGGTTAGAAAGCGCCACGATCGGGTGCTTCGAGAAACGTTAGTCCTTTACAAACGCAGTCCTAGAGCCGCTTTTTTGATGCTGGAGCAAAATGCTGATCTGCCCGTTGCCCGCATTTTTATGGCGGCGCTAGAGCTAGAAGAAGCGACCTCCGAAGAGTTTCGGTTAGCCTTAGAAAGCGCTGCTCAGGCAGAGATCCCCCTGTTAAAGCGCTTCAACACTGTTTTTGAAACGATTATCAGCCTTGCGCCTCTGCTGGGGCTGTTGGGCACGATTTTGGGATTGATTACCTCTTTTGCCTCGCTGCGACTGGGCGATGTCGGCAGCACCAACACGGCTAACGTAACAGGTGGAATCAGTGAGGCATTAATTTCGACAGCATCGGGGTTGGTGGTGGCGATCGTCACCCTCCTCTTTGCCAACACCTTTCGAGGGTTATATATTCGCCAGATTGCGCTGATTCAAGAATATGGTGGGCAGCTAGAACTGCTGTATCGTCGTCGCCACGAAAAGGGGGAAAGTTCCTATGCGTCTACCTGAAGAACCTGATCTGCCGCCTCAGATTTACATTGTGCCAATGATCGATGTGATCTTTGCGCTGCTGACGTTTTTTATTATGTCTACGCTTTTTTTGATCGCGCTCTCAGGGGTTGCCCGTTAACCTTCCGACTGCGGCAACGGCTGAAGCTCAAAAATCGGCTCAAGTGACGGTGACGATCGACCAAAGCGGCAAGCTGTCCCTCAATCGCAAGCCCATTCAACTCAGCGATTTAGACGAGCAGGTTCAGGGGATCAGAGGTAAAAACCGTCAGATTTTGGTGGTGATTGAGGCCGATCGCCGCGTCAGTCATGGGCAGGTGATCACAGTGATGGATCGGCTGCGATCGCTTCCAGGAGTACGACTGGCGATCGGGACTCAATAACCCTAAAGATTTCTGATCAGACAGGTTTGCTATCAGGACGATGAACAATGGTTTCGATCATTCGGCGACGATCGCGCAAATCAACGCCCACAAGCCGCACATAATCTCGCGGATGGTCAGCAAGACAAGACTCTAAAGCAGCGATCGCATCGGCTCCGTTGCCCTCAAAGGTGCCATAGCAACTCCAAGAATTGCTGCGAAAGCGGCGATCGTCTACAAACTCAATGCCGAGGCGGTGTCCCTGTCCCAGAATCCGATTCACTTCACCTACCATTTCTGGGTTGAGGCGCGTGCTAGACGGTTGACCGCTATAGCTACTGGTTGGGGGCGTGTGTCCGTTGGGCTGGTCGAGGGTTGGAGGAGAGGGCATTTGGTTGACTTCGCCCAGCTTGCGATTGCCAAACACGCGATTATATTCGTCAACTAGCCGCGTCTCTTTGAGTCGTTTTTGCTCACCGACCATCAACTGCCCAAGCTCTAGAAGGTGAGACAGCGTGAAATCGGGTTTGCGAAACTCTGGCGGACGATCGGCACTATTCACTACCCGCATGGAAATGTGATCTAGTCCCACTTCTTGAATGAGTTTGCGAACCTGCTCATCATAGAGGCGCGATCGTAGCGCCCCATAAAAGTCGATCGATTGGTCAGAAAACGCATCAACTAATTGCTCAATGTCGCGACGAGCCATGGAGTCAACTTCAAAAATGCCGCTGACGATGCCGATGCGATCGTCGCGATCGGGTTCCCAAAAAAACTTTTCCATGCGTCCGTCTCGCGTCAACGGGGCATAGAGCGTGCCTAGATCGTTGCCCGTGACGATAATTGGAATGCGCTGAATCGGCTCGATCTCATAGCTGCCCGGAAGCTGCACATTGGTCGGGTTATCGGCAATATTCATCAAGGTGCCGTGCACTAACTGCGTATTCACCGTGTATTGCGTGAACTGATCAACGCGACCTGCACCCGCGTCAATGTCGTTGATCATCAGCACCGCCATTTTGCCCCGGACTTTGACAATATCTGCCGCCTCGCGATAGCGCAGCCGAATCAACCGCGCCGGGTCGCCTGCATCTGGGCTTTCTAGCTCTCCGGCTGACATATAAACGGCTTCGACTCCCATGCGCTCAAAAACCACTTCGCACTGAAATGACTTGCCCTCTCCTTTGCGGCCGTGAACGCCCAGAATCAATGGCACTTTGACCTGAGGAAGGTTTAAATAGTTTTTGGTGATGTGAACCGAAAGCTTGTCGAGAAAGCGAGGAGAAATGTAGTAACTCATGAGGCTAGAAACCAGGAATCAGAGACAGTAGTCAAACTCAATCCAAAAAATAAGATGGGCATTACCCACCTTGTCATTCTCTTATGGATGGAGCGATCGCTCCTAAAATCCCACAGAACCGCACACCTATTTATTCAAGCTGGTCAGCTTCACTGATAGTAAGCCTGAGCGTCTTCTAATTCTTCTTGATTTAAAGACCAAGTGACTGACTCATAGGGCTGGCTGTAGTAAGCAGACGTGTCATGAGACATCTGAACCATGTGACCCACATAATCGCCCATTAAAAAATAAACAGTCATCAATGCGGCGGCCGAAGATGCCACAAGGGTGCCTGCCAACATGAGAGAAAATTCACGCTGCTCGACCGCCTCTTGCATCAGTTGCAGAGACCAGGCGACGAGAGCAATGACAATGACAAGAATAAAGATCAACATAGTTTACACAGTGTAACAGACGCTCATAAAACGTTGCTTTTTTTAAGATGTGTAATCAGGTCAGATCTCAATCATAGTGCAGATTGTGAATTTGGCGAATAGTTTGAAACGCCTGTCAGTCGTGGGGTTTCTCTATGTGACGCGCACCGGAATCTGGCGATCGCTTAAATAAGTTTTAATCTCAGCTACGCTTAACTGTCCGTAATGTAACAACGATGCAAGTAGGGCTGCCTCGGCTTTTCCTTCAGTGACGGCTTCATAAATGTGCTCACAGTTACCTGCGCCTCCTGAGGCAATCACGGGGATCTGTACCTGTTCTGCGATCATCCGAGTCAGGTCTAAATCATAGCCAGCCTGAGTGCCATCGGCATCCATGCTCGTGATCAAAAGCTCTCCGGCTCCGCGTTCTGCAACTTCTTTAGCCCACGCGATCGCGTCCAACCCCGTGTTTTCTCGCCCGCCACGCACAAACACATCCCAGCCGGGATTAGTGGGATCAGGGCGACGACGCGCATCGATCGCGACCACAATACACTGATTGCCAAATCGCTGGCTAGCGCGGTTAATAAAATCAGGATCACGCACCGCAGAGGAATTAATGCTCACCTTGTCAGCCCCGGCTCGCAGCAATTTTTTAATCGTTTCTAATGTATTGATGCCGCCGCCCACCGTCAGAGGAATAAACACCTGCTCTGCCGTTCGATAAACCACGTCGTAGATCACATCTCGATCTTCGTGGGTGGCGGTGATGTCGAGAAACACCAGTTCGTCAGCGCCAGCCTCGTTATAAGCTTGGGCCAACTCAACGGGATCGCCCGCGTCTCGCAGATCGACAAAATTGATGCCCTTGACGACACGCCCCGCTTTCACATCTAGACAGGGCAAGATTCTTTTAGCCAGCATGGAGCCTCTGAGACTGAAATAGTCTTTGAATCCTACCATTCCGCCTTTTGTTGTTTATGGATGATGAGCAACCAAAAGCCTTAATCTGATGCAACATCCTGGTAGACTTTTGAGTGGCTTGTATCAATCTGTCTCAATCGTTATCATTCTTTGCAATGGAAATCGGTCAAAAAGTTCGGGTTCGACGGTTACGCGATCGGGTTTCTCAGGAAATCATTAAAAAGCTGGGTCAAAGCGGCACAATTCGCGACTATAAAGTTGTGGATGGTTGCGGCGTTGGCCTGTTAGTTCAGTTTGAAGACAACACCGGAACCTGGTTTTTTGAAGACGAACTAGAGTCGTCTAATTAAAACGCGCCCGATTCTGTGCAGTCGCTAACATGGGGAAATAACGGAGGTTTGAATTTTGAATTCTCGATCAACCGCGTTGATTCAAAATTCAAAACTCTGATGGTTCAGTTGGCTCGGAATAGTTAAACATGGCTTTTATTTTGACGTTTCTAGGCAAAGGTGGCACGGGGCGAACGACGATCGCGATCGCGGCCGCCAAAAAACTTGCCGCTCAAGGCAAACGAGTTCTGCTGATCGGACAGGATTCCAGTCCGGCGTTTGGGGCGGCTTTGGGTCAGACTCTGAGCCTTGATCCCCAAGAGATTTCACCCCATCTATACGCCGTTCAGCTACAAACCGCGACACTGTTAGAGCGCAGTTGGGAAGAACTCAAAAAGCTAGAAGCGCAATATCTTCGCACCCCTTTTTTCAAAGAAGTGTTTGGTCAAGAATTAGGCGTTTTGCCAGGCATGGACACGGCCCTGGCTCTCAATGCCCTTCGTGACTATGACGGCAGTGGCAGCTACGATGCGATCGTCTATGACGGGTCGGGCGACCAAGCGACGCTGCGAATGCTGGGAATGCCCGAAACAATTAGCTGGTATATTCGCCGCTTTCGCAAGCTGTTTGTGGAGTCTGACTTAGGCAAAACGCTGTCGCCTGCGATTCAGCTTGCGGCGAGCACCGTTTTGACGAATGTTAGCTTTATCGGCGACAACTTTGCTCAACCCACGGGTCAGGTCAATGATCTGCTAGAGCAGGGCAAGCAGGCGGTCAATAACCCGCAGCGCATGGCGGCTTATTTGGTGACGACCTCTGACTCGGCGGCGATCGCCACAGCCCAATATCTCTGGGGCAGTGCTCAACAGATTGGCTTGACGGTGGGCGGCGTGATTTTGAATCGGGTTGCCGCAGAGGATCAGGTGCCGACTGCCTTTGATCCGCTTTTGGTGACGACGGTTCCGATCCAGTCGGTTAATGATTGGCAGCCGTTGATGGATGTCCTGCCCAACTTTCAGGATCAGGCTAGTCAGGCTCCGCGCCCGATCGCCGTGAATATCTCTGAGCGTAAAGTTTCGCTCTTTTTGCCAGGGTTTGATAAAAAGCAAGTCAAACTGACCCAATCGGGCCCTGAAATCACGATCGAAGCAGGCGATCAGCGTCGTAACGTCGATCTGCCGCCCCAACTGCGAGGGCAATCGGTGAAAGGGGCTAAGTTTCAAGATGGCTATCTGATTATTTCGTTCTAGACCTTTTCAACTAACTCTTGGCTATGGCTGACTCTACCCCCCCTGAGACTGACGTAACGGGCGATTCTTCAGCGCTTCGCGACTCCGATCGCAGTGCAAAAACTCGTCAACTCCTCGGCATGAAAGGAGCCGACGTGAAAGGAGCCTCGATCGCGAAAATCCGCTTGCAGTTGATGAAGCCGATCACCTGGATTCCGCTCATGTGGGGCATTATCTGCGGGGCAGCGTCGTCGGGCAACTACACTTGGACATTAGAAAATGTGCTGATCGCCGCCGCCTGTATGCTGTTGGCGGGGCCATTATTGACGGGCTACACGCAGATTCTTAACGATTACTACGATCGTGAGATCGATGCCATTAACGAACCCTATCGCCCGATTCCCTCTGGGGCGATTTCGCTGCCTCAGGTCGTGGTGCAAATCTGGGTGCTGCTAATTGCCGGGATCGGCGTTGCCTATGCGCTTGACCAGTGGGCAGGGCATGAGTTTCCGACGATTACAGCACTGGCGATCGGGGGTTCTTTTTTGTCCTATATCTACTCTGCGCCGCCCCTCAAGCTCAAGCAAAATGGCTGGATGGGCAGCTTTGCCCTCGGCGCAAGCTATATTGCGATTCCCTGGTGGACGGGTCACGCCCTGTTTGGCGAGTTAGACAGCACGATCGTGCTGCTGACGCTCTTCTATAGCTTTTCGGGGTTAGGAATTGCGATTATTAATGACTTCAAAAGTGTAGAAGGCGATCGCCAACTCGGACTCAAATCACTGCCTGTGATGTTTGGGGTCACCAAAGCTGCTTGGATCTGCGTTTTGATGATCGATCTGTTTCAAGCGGGGATCGCGGCCTATCTGATCACCATTCATCAAAACCTCTATGCAACGATTCTGATTCTGCTGATCATTCCGCAAATTACCTTTCAAGATATGTATTTTCTGCGCGATCCGCTCAAGAATGATGTGAAATATCAAGCTAGCGCTCAACCTTTTTTGGTGTTGGGAATGTTGGTTGCTGCTCTGTCCTTTGGTCACGCCGCGCTTTAAGTCAGTGGATGATTGCTAGAATGGCGCTATTTTTTCAGCTAAATTCACTGCTGTTTCATCCAGAAGTCTTGTACACTAACCTCCAAGACGATAAACGATCGCCTACTCTGACTCCGCAACTTGGGTCAAAGATCACAATAATTTGATCGATACGGTTGACTAGACGAATGGTTTGGGTCAATCTGAGTGTCAGAATTGTGATCCCAACCTTCTGACCCTAAAACCTTGGCGAGATGAGGTGCTAATCGTGACGAAGGATGGCTCAGATGCAGGCAGATCTACTCATAACTCCCAAGCAACTAGGCGGGAAGCCATGACAGACGGACCCAACGATCAAGATCGGCAACCCGCACGACGCGATCGTCGCACCCGGAAAAACCGCAGACTGACAAATGTGCTGAATAACCTTCGGCTACCGGGGCTACAGTCCAATCTCGACAAAGCCAACAAACGGCTTAACCAGCTTGAGCAAAAGCTGCCCTCGCCCCTGAAAAAGCCAGTCGTGCGGCGGAGAATTCTTTGGTTAGCGCTTTTGCTAGGCGGTTTTGGGGTCTTTAAATATGCTGCCTGGGAGATCGATCGCAATCTTCCCAATCCGGCTGATCTAGCAGTATTTGCCCGCCCTGGCACCCTCACCATCAAGGCCTCAGATGGCACCGTGCTGCACCAGCTAGGGCCAGCGACCCGCGAAAAACTGACGATCGGGCAGATTCCTAAGCCGTTGATCAATGCCTTTATTGCCTCGGAAGATCGGCGATTTTATGAGCATAAAGGGGTTGACTATCAGGCGATCGTGCGAGCGATCGGGCGCAACCTCACCTCTGGCGGGTTAGTCGAAGGCGGCAGCACGATCACTCAACAGCTAGCGCGTGTCGTGTTTCTCAACCAAGACCGCAGCGTTGGGCGCAAAGTGAGAGAGGCTCTCTTGGCTCAAAAGCTAGAGCGAGAAGTCGATAAGCAACAGCTTCTAGAACGCTATCTCAACCTGGTTTATCTAGGGTCTAATGCCTACGGGGTCGGCGATGCGGCGTGGATCTATTTCAGCAAGTCGGTCAGCCAACTGACCCTCTCAGAATCGGCCACGATCGCTGGGCTTCCGCCTGCGCCGAGTCTCTATTCGCCGTTAGTCAGCTTAGAGAAGGCTCGTGAGCGGCGCAATGTCGTATTAGACAAAATGGTTGAGGCTGGCTATGTCACGACTGCTGAAGCTGAGTCTGCCAAAGCTGAAGATCTGAAAATCAAGCCAAACTCGCCTAAGAAAATAGAAAGTGATTCGCCATATTTCACTTACTACATTCAGCAGCAGTTGCCCAAATATGTCTCAAAAGCGGCCCTCGACGCAGGTGGAATCACGATCGAAACGACCCTCAACCCAACGTTTCAAAAAGCGGCCGACAAAGCGATCAAAGACGCGATCGAGGTCGATGGAGCGGCAGAAGGCTTTAAGCAAGCGGCCATGGTGGCTATCGATCCCCGCAATGGTGAAGTTAGGGCGATGGTCGGCGGCTATGACTTTTATAAAGAAAGTCAGTTTAACCGAGCCACCCAGGCCCAGCGCCAGCCTGGTTCGACGTTTAAATCCTTTGTCTACACAACGGCGATCGCCGCCGGATTTTCTCCCTATCGTTCTTATTTAGACGAGCGCTTTGTAGTGGATGGCTACCAGCCCAAAAACTACAGCAATAAATATAAAGGCTGGGTAAACATTCGCGATGCCTTGACAGGATCAGTGAATGTAGTGGCGGTCAAAACCCTGATTGATGTTGGGTTTAGCCCCGTTATCAAAACTGCCGAAAGCATGGGCATTCACTCCAAGATGAGTCCAACTTATGCGATGGCGTTGGGAGCCTATGAGGTCAATTTGCTGGAGTTGGTCAGTTCTTATGGCACCTTGGCGGCTCAGGGTAAAGCGATCGAGCCTCACGGCATTCGCCGCATCACCAACAGTCGGGGCAAGGTGCTCTATGAGTCTGACGCTAAAAGCAAGCAAGTTTTGATGCTGACACCGCCGCGATCATGACCTGGATGCTGCGAAATGTCGTCTCTGACGGCACGGGACGCGCCGCCCAAATTGGTCGCCCGGTCGCTGGCAAAACAGGCACGTCTGAGAGCGCCCGCGATCTCTGGTTTATTGGTTACATTCCTCAACTGGTGGCGGGGGTGTGGCTGGGCAACGACGACAATAGCCCTACTTGGGGCAGCAGCGGCACCGCCGCCTATGCCTGGCACCAATTTATGAAAACCTCAGTCGAGGGAATGCCCGTCCAGAAGTTTCCAGAGATTCCTAGCAATTTGGACGATCGTAAAGGCAGCCTCAAAGCCGAACCCGTCAACCCCAGCCGCACCCGATCGCTGGGTGGCTCTGCTGATCCTGACGAGTCTCAGAGTCGGCGTAGCTCTGAGCCTGCCCCCGCAGAAAGCAGCTATTCAGCGCCCAAATCTGAACGCTCCTATGATCCTGCCCCGGCTGATCCGGCTCCGGCTGAGAAGTCTTATGATCCTGCCCCGCACCGTGAAGCTCCTCCTCCTGAAGCGGCCGCTCCCCCAGCTCAACCCGCTCCTCGGCGGGCAGCGCCACCCGATCCGGCTCCGGCGGCTTCAGACCCTCTGCCCCCACCCGGAAATTAGCCAGACTGTTAGGGGATCAAACCTGTGGGGGATGTATTGCTATACTCACTCTAATATCCTGACGCTAGTAAAATTTTTGAGGGGCTATGCAAATGAGTATTTTGATGGATGTGTCTAGCTATGGTGGCATGAACTTTCCGGTGTCTGCCACGGTTGTGTACGTCGTCGGGTTCATCGCCGCTGTCACCTTTGGGTCGCTGGCCTGGTATAACTCCAAGCGTCCGGTTGGCTGGGAAGATAAAGAGCGACCTGACGTGGTGCCAGAAGTCAAAAAAGAAGAAACGCCCGGTTTATAACACCCTTTGAGGTTTCTAAAGTTCAGCGAGCCAATGCTGATAGAGTTTGCGAAGCGCAGACACCACTTTTTCATAGAAAGTCTCTGGGGTGCTGCTGGTGTCGATTAGCTGTAACCTTGTCAGGAGTTTGGCTTCCTCGATCGCCACCGTCCCATCGCTGTAGATCAGAGCGCTAATTGACTCAATTAGGCTTTGACAGGTCTCAGAGGTGGGGCGATCCCCCAGATATTCTCCGAGCCACTGATAGCATTCTTCGGGCTTCACCGATCGCAGCCCATGCAAGAGCGGCCGGAGTTCACGATCGTCCGCCACCCCTTTTTCTAAAGCAACCCGATGTAGGTGTTGCCGTTCTTCGGGCTGAACTGTGCCGTCGAGCCAAGCGACCCCGACTAGAATTTTCACCAGTGTTTTCCTATCTGTTGTCATCGGTTTGTCGCTGCTCCCGACCTTACGCCCGCTTTAGTCTTATCATAAAAAACCCATCCATGCCCTGTCGGTGAGGCAGCACTTTTGCCCATCCCTCAGGGTTTAGAAAAGGCGCGATCGCTGAATCAAGCCCTGGGCTGTCAACCCGCCAATCAGGATTTTGACTCAAAAAGTTGTGAATCACTGACTCATTTTCGGCAGGGTGCAGGGTGCAGGTGGCATAGACTAAACTGCCGTTGGGCTTAACCCACGATGCCGTGTGAGCGAGAATTTCTTGCTGAAGCTGAGACAATTTTGCCACCGTTTCGGGCGTTTGCCGCCACCGTGCGTCAGCGTGGCGGTTGAGGGTTCCTAACCCAGAGCAGGGAGCATCGATCAGCACGCGATCGCACTGCCCGACTAACTGCGGCAACTCTCGACTGTCGCCGACGTGAATTTGGATAGATTTTAAGTGCAAGCGATCGACATTTTGCTGCAATCGCTTCAGGCGAGAAGGGGTACGATCGCAGGCCCAAACCGTTCCGCTGTCGTGCATCAATTCTGCCAGGTGCATGGTTTTGCCTCCCGGAGCCGCACACGCATCGGCCACCACTTCGCCTGACTGCGGATCGACAAGATAGCCCACTAATTGAGCGCTACTGTCTTGGACGATCCACCAGCCTTCTTGAAACCCCGGTAGATGCTGAATCGCCCCTGACCCTTGCGGCACTCTCAGCGCTTGGGGCAGGTGGGGCACTCGCTGAACGTGAATGCCCGCAGACTGCATGGCAGCCTCGACTTGAGCTAGAGATGAGCGCAGCGTATTCACCCTCAAATCAAGGTGAGGGGGCTGGTTCATATAGTCGCAGAGCTTTTCGGTTTCTGTGATCCCAAACTGATCGAGCCAAACTTGCACAATCCAATCTGGGAGGCTGTGCAAAACGCCTAATCGCTCGATCGGGTTGTCAGATAGCTGGAGGGGATCGCTGGCTTCGCTGGCGCGTAGATATTGCCGCAGTAAGCCGTTAACAAACCCGGTTAATCCTGAAAACCCAGTTTGTTTGGCCAACTCAACGGTGGTGTTGACCGCCGCCGATGCCGGAATTTGATTGAGATAGCGCAGTTGATACAATCCCAATTGCAAAATGATTCGCAGGTCTGAGGGTTGTTGAGTTTTTTTAGTCGCGAGTTGGTCAATCAGGGCATCTAGCGATCGCTGTCGTCTCACACAGCCATAGACTAGCTCGGTCAGCAAGCGGCGATCGACAGCACTTAAGTCGGTCTGATGCAGCACTTTATCGACAGCGACATCTGCAAACGCACCTCGATGAACGCTGCGGAGGGCAAGAAAGGCGAGTTGGCGAGAGTTTTGGGTCAAGAGAGCGACGTACTAAAATTGCCATATTCACCATAGCAATCAGAATGCAGCTTCGAGAGATTGTCAGTCAAATCAGTCGTGGTCTGTGTTTTAAAGCTCATCTCGAATTCAAACTCTAACGGTGTGATAGCGTGTGAATATCCTCATTTGATGTGCCGCTTACAGATATGCAACAGGTTCAAATTCCCACCGACACATGGGTTAGCGCCACTTGGGAAGAGTATCTGCAAGTGATTGAGCATCAGGCTTATGCGAAAGCCAAAGGATATTATTATGACCATAAGATGAGGATTGAAATGGCTCCTCTTGGGCATGACCACGCTGCTGACAACACGATCGCGAGTTTTACAGTCAATCTATTTTGTGGTCTCAAAGCCATTCCCACTCAAGGATTGACAAACTGCACGTTCCGCAAAGTAGGGTTTGAGGAGGCTCAACCCGATATTGCATATTACATCGGAGATAATGCCGATGCAATTCCGTGGGGGACTAGCATTATCGACTTAGATACCTATCCACCTCCTGATCTAGTGATTGAAGTCGCAAACACTTCTCTCGCTGACGATCAAGGGGCAAAGCGATTGCTGTATGAAGATTTGGGGGTCGCAGAGTATTGGGTTTTAGACGTAAAAAACGTTCGAGTGTTAGCGTTTGCGATCGAGAACCAAGGCAGCTATCGCATTACAGAATCTAAAGTATTGCCCAATCTACAAATCGCGCTGCTTCAAAACGCGCTGCAACAATCTCGTCAAACCAATCAAAGTCAGGTTGTCGCATGGCTAATATCGGAGTTTGGCAAAGAGTAGAAGCAAACTTCGGTCTGATTTTGACGACGAAATTCTTCTTGAAATTCTCACGATCGCGCTTTTAATCAACCGCGATCAAGCTCTTCTGTCGGCAACAAACCACTTTCAGCCATCGATTTTGGGTAGATCAGCAGAAAAAAAACCATCCACGTCACGATCGGAATTGCCACCAGCACCGTCACCCAAATTGTCTTAAACACAACCCAACTGCCGCTAATCAGCGTGACTCCGGTTAAAAGAATTGACCAAGGCTGACACCACCACGGCTTATAGTCCCAAACGCTGATAGCAGGTTTATTGACCTCAGGCTGCATCGATCGTCCTCAATAAATATCACTCTGTTCAAGATAGCAACCAGAGACGAGTTCAGACGACAGCATTAGGCTATTGTGATCACTAGTGACCTTTTATAGACTCTGCCCTCCCATGACTCTGGCGCATCCTCACAAAAAGGCAAAAGCCCTCAAATCTTCTAGCCGTCGCCCCGCTAAAGAACTGTGCAGCGAGTGTGGGCTGTGTGACACCTACTATATTCACTATGTCAAAGATGCCTGTGCGTTTCTCCATCAGCAGATTGCCGCGCTCGAAGAAACCGTTCACGGGCGCAGTCGCGATTTAGACAATCCCGATGATTGGTATTTTGGCGTGAGTCAAGCCATGATGGCAGCGCGGAAAACAGAGCCAATTCCAGGAGCGCAGTGGACGGGCATTGTGAGTGCGATCGCCATCGAAATGCTCAATCGCGGCATGGTCGAAGGAGTTGTCTGTGTGCAAAATAGCGAGGACGATCGCTTTCAGCCTAAACCTGTGATCGCCCGCACGCCCGCAGACATTCTCGCTGCACGGGTCAATAAACCGACCCTATCGCCCAATTTGTCAATTTTAGAAGAGATCGAACAGTCGGGCATGAAGCGACTGTTAGCGATCGGGGTCGGCTGTCAGATTCAAGCTCTGCGCGCCGTTGAAAAACAGTTAGGACTTGAGAAACTCTATGTGTTGGGCACGCCCTGCACGGATAACGTGACTCGTGCGGGATTACAAAAATTTCTGGATACGACCAGTCGATCGCCGGATACGGTGGTCTACTACGAGTTTATGCAGGATTTCAAGGTGCATTTTAAGCATGAAGATGGCTCGACGGAGTTGGTGCCCTTTTTTGGCCTAAAAACCAACGAGCTTAAAGACGTGTTTGCGCCCTCGTGTCTAAGCTGCTTTGACTATGTAAATTCTCTCTCTGATCTGGTGGTGGGCTATATGGGTGCGCCCTTTGGCTGGCAGTGGATTGTGGTGCGAAACGATCGGGGGCAAGAAATGCTCGACTTGGTGCACGACCAGATCGAAACGCAGCCCGTGATGTCGCAGGGCGATCGCAAAAACGCCGTGCAGCAGAGCATTCCTGCCTATGATAAGGGCGTGACGCTGCCGATGTGGGCCGCCAAACTAATGGGTGTGGTGATCGAGAAAATCGGCCCCAAAGGGTTGGAATATGCCCGGTTCTCGATCGATTCTCACTTCACCCGCAACTATTTGTATGTCAAACGCAACTATCCTGACAAGCTAGAAAAACACGTCCCAGACTACGCAAAACGGATTGTAGAGCAATACAAGTTACCAGAGTGACCCAGAGCGGCACGATAGGGGCATGGCACCGCCGTGCCCAAGGCCTACCCCACCCACCAAAACGACCCAATCCACGATCGCTACAATAATCTTTCAAACGCCGTTTCTTCAGCCACTTGTTTGCCCTCATTTAACAAATAGTCAAAGAAAGCCCGCGCGATCGCCGATAGCTGCTTGCCTGATGGATACACCACATACCAATGACGCTCGATCGGAAAGCCTTCGACATCTAAGATCACTAATTGGTTGTTGAGTCCTTCGAGGGCCAGCGTGTGTTTAGAGAGCACCGAAAGCCCTAACCCGCCTGCGATCGCTTGTTTGATCGCTTCGTTGCTGCCTAAATCGAGCTTGACTTTCATCGGCAGCCCCTGAGAGTCAAACAATTGCTTGACTGCTTTACGCGTCCCTGAACCCGGCTCTCGCATGATGAACGGTTCTTCAGCAATCCGCTTTAAGGGGATATTTTTCTCGTGAGCTAGGGGGTGATTGCGCGGGGCCAACATAACCAGCGGGTTTTCCATAAAGGGATGGGCCGTCGCGTCAGAGTCTTCGGGCAACTGGCTGAGAATATAGAGATCGTCGCGGTTGTCGTTGAGACTATCTAACACATATTGGTGATTGGTCACCGTCAGCGAAATGTCAATGCCGGGATATCGCTGACAAAACGGCCCCAGAATGCGAGGAATCACATATTTTGCCGTCGTGACCACAGCGATTCGCAAGCAGCCTTGCTTGAGTCCTTTAAGGTCAGCGATCGCGATCTCAAACTGAGAAATGCGATCGAATAAATCTCGACAGGTGGCATAAAGTTCTTTGCCAGCCGGGGTTAAATAGAGGCGTTTGCCGACTTGCTCAAACAGGGGCAACCCCACCGTTTTTGACAACTGTTTGACCTGCATTGAGACCGTTGGCTGAGTGAGAAACAGTTCTTCGGCAGCACGGGTAAAACTGCTGTGACGAGCAACTGCTTCAAAGACTTTAAGTTGATGGAGGGTGGCATTCTGCAAGGCGAAGATCTCCTAGAGGGGGCATCTGCTTATAGAAAAAAATCTATTGCGACTATCGATAACAATGACTTTTTACTATGGATTTTGTAGATATGATAATCCATAAGAGCATAAGCTCCCTTCCAATCAGTGCTGCACGATTCAAAGTTTTGTTGGAGCCATTGCCCAATTGCGGGTTTCTGACTGGCCGCGATCGTAGCCTTGCCCCTTCGCCTCTGACGTGCAGCGCTTTTCTGATCAATCCCCATTCTGACAGTAGAGTTCTCGGTTTTTCAACTGTGATCGCAGGCTCATTTCTTTTGTAGATTCTCAACTTTATATTTACTATGGCTGACATCGTTGACATTGCCGTTAGCGCAGGCTCATTTAACACGTTGGTGACTGCTGTTAAAGCAGCCAATCTAGTAGATGTGCTCAAGAGTCCGGGCCCGTTCACGGTGTTTGCACCGACGGATGATGCCTTTGCTAAACTGCCTCCCGGCACGATTCAAACTCTGGTGCAAAACATTCCGCAACTAGCGCGAATTTTGACCTTTCACGTTGTAGCCGGAAAGTATACAAAAGCCGATTTAGAAAAGCTGGCTGTTGTCACGTCGATCGAAGGGTCGCCCATTCAGCTAAATTTCACAGATGGTTTTGAGGTCAAGAACGCTACGGTGATTGCTCCTGATATCGAAGCAGATAACGGAGTCATTCATGTAATCGACACTGTAATCTTGATGGGTTAGCGATCAAGATTTTATCTGCCAATCACTTGCTGTAGTGTAGCGATGAAATCAGGATAGGAAATGGCGGCGGCTTCTGCTCGATGAATGGTCGTGACTCCGGTGGCGTTGAGGGCCGCGATCGCTAAACTCATGGCGATGCGGTGGTCAGTGTGGCTATCAACTTCGGCCCCCATGAGTGACTTGCCGCCGACAATTTCCATGCCGTCAGGTAGCTCGGTGATGCTGGCTCCCATGAGGTTGAGTTGAGTGGCAGTGATGGTGATGCGATCGCTCTCTTTAACCCGCAACTCTTCAGCATCTCGAATCACCGTGGTTCCGGTTGCAAAGGTGGCGGCGACGGCCAAAATCGGAATTTCGTCAATTAAGCGAGGAATCAACTCTCCGGCGATCGTGCAGGCTTTGAGTTGACTGTGACGCACGCGCAGATCGGCCACAGGCTCCCCGGCGACTTGGCGCTGATTTTCGCGGGTGATGTCTGCGCCCATTTGGGCCAAAGCTTCCAAGATTCCGGTGCGGGTCGGATTCACGCCAACATTCTCGATCGTCAAATCAGAACCGGGCACGATCGCCCCAGCCACCAGCCAAAACGCCGCCGAACTGATGTCTCCCGGCACGATCACGGTTTGTCCTTTGAGCCGGGCTTGCCCTGTAATCGTGACGCTGTGGGCTTCGGGATCGATGCTCAACTCTGCCCCAAACGCCCTCAGCATTCGTTCGCTGTGATCCCTTGAGAGAGCGGGTTCCGTCACGGTGGTCTGCCCCTCGGTCATCAGTCCGGCCAGGAGAATGCAGGATTTGACTTGGGCAGAGGCGATCGGAGACTGATAGTGAATCGGCTTTAAAGCCTGTCCTTGAATCGCTAAAGGCGCGAGGGAATTTGTGTTGCGTCCCCAAATCTGGGCACCCATCTGCTGCAACGGTTTAACCACACGAGACATCGGACGAGACCGAATCGAGCGATCGCCCGTCACCGTAAAAAACTTGCCCGGATGTGACGCTAAAATCCCCAACATTAAGCGCGTCGTCGTCCCAGAGTTGCCCGTGTTGAGCACGTCTTCAGGCTCTCGCAGATTGCCCAACCCGATGCCCTTCACAGTCACGGACTCTGCATTCAGGTCTGAAATCGTCGCCCCCATTGCCCGAAAACACTCTGCCGTGCTGCGCGGATCTTCACCGAGCAACAGCCCATGAATCACCGTTTCGCCCTCAGCCAGAGCACCTAACATCAGCGATCGATGAGAAATCGATTTGTCTCCCGGCACCCGAATTCGCCCGTGCAGGGCTTGCTCACCGCCCTGGATGACTAATTCATGCTGGTGGTGGTCAATAATGTTTAGAGCGATCGAAGGAGGAGTTGGCATGGGGATCGGCTAGACTGACATCGCAATGCGTAAGCTATCCTACCATTCCATGCTGACCCACCATCGTAGACCTGTCTCGCTCTCGATCGTCTCTACAGATTTGCCTGTTTGGTCTGGCGTGCAGACGATCGCCACGATTTATCAGCGAGATCACGAACGGTTCCATCTGCTGTTGACCGAGCCTAAAGTTGCGATCAGCCAAGAACAGAGTGATCAGGGGTCAACCCCACCCGATCGGCTACCTACTCCGCGCTTGCTGTGGTTAGAAATGTCACCCTATCGCATCACCATGACCATGCAGGGCGATGGCAAGCTGAGTTATCGGCATCTCTGGGAGCGCGGCGTTTATGGCATCAGTCGCTATTGGCTGCAAGGCAGTCAGTCAGGGCAGGGCAGCCGCCTCCAGCTTCGCAATTTTACGCGCCAGCTCACCCTCGACGGCAAGACCCTGCCTGAGCGATTGCATTTAGACTATGAACTCTGGTCAGACAAGCTGCAACTAGGCTCCTATGTGCTGAATTTAGAGATTCAAGCCGATTAGCGATCGTCCCCATTGATTAACGCCCCGTTTTTTTCGCCACTTGCTGAATCTGGCTGGTGAAATAATCAGTGCGATAGTTGAGTTGCTTGGCCAACAATAACCCTTGATTAAACGCAGTCAGCGCTTGAGGATAAGCTTTGCGGGCTAGATGAATCTGTCCGATTTGATCATAGACATCCATCAACCCATAGGTGTCATAGGCCTGCTGCTGCACTCCTGCCAGATAGTCATAAACCTGCAAAGCGGCATCTAAGCGATCGTTGGAGCGATACAGCGCCCCTAATTTTCGCAGAGCATCCCCCGCATAGGCCAGTTGAAATACGGGCTGTGCCAGTTTAAAGGCTTCTTGATAGGCTTGTTCGGCTAAATTGACCTGACCACTAGCTGCATAGTTATCAGCGATTTTGATTTTGAGAGCGGGGAGCAACTCCGGCTGCGGAGTTTTTTGATAGAGATCAGCAAGCTGCTGCTGATATTGCACGGCTTGAGTTGGCTGTTTAGCTTGTTCGTGGACATAGGCCAACTGAGTCAGATAGAAGGCTTCTCCGGCTCGATCGCGCTTCCCTTGCGAGAGCGTGAGCAATTGCTGATAAGTGGCTGTTGCTTGGGGGTAGTCAAACCAACTTAGATGCAGTTGCCCGATCGTGTTCAGCAAGCTGACTTCTTCGACCGCATCTTTGCGCTGCCGGGCTTCGGCCAACATTTGGTCATAGACGCTGACGGCCAAGCCCGGCGATCGCACGAGTTGATAAGCCGTTCCCAACGCTGACAAGATTTGAGGACGCTCTGCTAGATTGATCTTGGCGCTGACTGGCGACTGCACCTGCTTTTGAATCGCTTGCAGCCGTCTCGTGATCACAATCACTTGATTGGGCTGGTTTTGCTTCCAGGCGCTATCTCCCACCCTGCCCAAAGCGGTGACTTCATTTAATAACCCCAAAGCTCGACGCAAGCGCAATTCTCGATTCCAGATCTCGAAGGCGTTGAGACTATTGCCCGATCGATACTGAGCGATCGCTTGAGCATTCAGGTCATCTAAAGCCATGCCCAGCTTTTGACGCTCCGACTCACTCAAAGGTCGCTCTAACCCTCCGGGCAACAGAGGATCGGGGGCTATCAACTCTAAGGGGCTAGGCGGAAACTTATCCGGTTGAGGTGCAGGCTTTTGAGGTGCAGGCTTTTGAGGCGCGGGCTGCCCGACAGAAGTCGGTTGAGGCCCTAGCGAAGGGGGTGACGTTGCAGCCTGTCCGGGAGGCGACCCGGCCAAACACACTAGCACGATCGTGCTGACCCAGGGCTGTCGAAGAAAGTTGGCGGTCATCATGAGCAACGGTTATCGATAGGAATAAAGGTTAGCGATCTCTCTCTAATACTTGGGTGACTGACTCAAGGCTAGAAGGTTTCAGGCTCTCAATGAATCTCTAATCCCTGAGAGCTTCCCAAAACTTCGCCCTCCCATGACATAATGGGATGCCATTTGCCAGATCATTAAAATTTTATCGGCAAGCGGTTAAGCCTGCCGAATGAGACACACCGATTAAGGAAAAACGATTGATGTTTGAATTAACGGTGAATGCACTGTCAAATGCTAACTACTAATTTCTGAGCGAGGGCAACGTGAGGGTTTTGATTGTCGGCAATGGGGGTCGTGAACATGCCCTGGCTTGGACGTTATTGCAGTCGCCACAAGTTCAGCAAGTGGTGTGCGTTCCAGGAAATGGAGGCACCGCTATGCTAGAGCGCTGTAGCAATTTGGCGCTGTCGCCTGACGATTTCGAGGGCATCGCTCGGTTTTCGCTAGTGCACAACATTTCTCTGGTGGTCGTGGGATCTGAAGTGCCTTTGTCTCAGGGGATCACCGATTTCTTGACTCAGCAGAGCCTGGCCGTGTTTGGGCCGACCCGTGAGGGTGCTCAAATTGAGTCCAGCAAGGCTTGGGCCAAGGCGCTGATGCACGAGGCTGGAGTGCCGACGGCAACCGCAGAGGTGTTTACGACGGCGGAGGCTGCAAAGAACTATGTGCGCCAGCAAGGGGCCCCGATCGTCATCAAAGCCGATGGACTCGCGGCTGGAAAAGGGGTAACCGTAGCACCAACCCTAGAAGCGGCCGAAACCGCGATCGACCTTTGCTTTGACGGGCAGTTTGGCGCGGCTGGGTCTCAGATCGTGATCGAAGAGTGTCTGACTGGGCAAGAAGTGTCAATTTTGGCTGTCACCGACGGGTTGACGATTCGCCCTTTGCTGCCTGCTCAAGATCACAAGCGCATCGGCGAGGGCGACACGGGCGAAAACACGGGCGGCATGGGCGCTTATGCCCCGGCTCCGATCGTCACCCCGGCGTTGATGAGCCGCATTCAGGCGGAGATTTTAGAACCCACGATCGCTGCATTGCGCGATCGCAAGATCGACTATCGCGGCATTCTCTATGCCGGGTTGATGATCACGCCAAACGGCGACCCCAAAGTGATTGAGTTTAACTGTCGCTTTGGTGACCCCGAAGCCCAAGCCATTTTGCCTTTGCTGAATACGCCCCTCGAAAAACTGCTGTTTGCCTGTGCTCAAAAGAAGCTAGAGCAGTTTCCACCCTTGGAATGGAAGCCGGGGGCTGCGGCCTGTGTAGTGGTGGCTTCAGAGGGCTATCCGGGCAGCTTTAAAAAAGGGGCACCCATCACGGGCATCGAGCAAGCTGAGACCACCGGAGCAATCGTCTTTCATGCCGGAACGCAGCGTAAACAAAAAGTGTTAGTCAGCGATGGCGGGCGAGTGCTGGGGGTGACGGCCGTGGGTGAAGACCTAGAGCCAGCGATCGCTCAAGCCTATGCCGCGATCGGGCAGATTCACTTTGAGGGCATGTCCTATCGTCGAGACATTGGCTACCGCGTCAGAACAGTGAGCGCCCCGCAAAATTGATTTATAGTTAGGATCAGGAAGTCGTCACAAGGAACCGTTTCAGCCCATAGTCCCTCACCACTGGTCTTGCTCTTGTTTTCCTTCTTCAACCCGATTCGAGAAGTTTTGGTGCGCTGGTGGTCGGAGTTTACGCTTCAGACTAAGCTGATGGCGGCGGCCACCTTGGTTGTGTCGCTGATTATGAGTGGGCTGACGTTTTGGGCAGTCAACACCATTCAGCAAGATGCTCGCGTTAACGATACCCGGTTTGGCAGCGATTTGGGGCTGCTGCTGGCGGCCAATGTGGCTCACCTTGTCGGAGATGACGATCGCACTGAGCTAGCGCGCTTTTCCCATCGCTTTTATGGCAGCACGTCTAGCGTGCGCTATATGCTCTATGCCGATGCCAATGGCGAGATCTTTTTTGGAATTCCTTTCTCCGATTCTGAGGTGCAAAACTCGCTGACGATTCGCCGCCGCATTCAGCTACCCGAAAATTTTGCTGAAACTTCAGACCTGCCCATGGTGCGCCAGCACTTAACGCCCGATGGTGAAGTCACCGACGTGTTTGTGCCCCTGGTTTATGAAGGCAAATATTTGGGGGTGTTGGCGATCGGCACTAATCCCAATCCGACGGTGGCAGCGTCGTCTCACCTGACGCGAGATGTGACGGTGGCGGTGTTTGTCTCGATTTGGGTGATGGTGATTTTGGGTGCCGTGTTCAATGCGCTGCAAATTACTAAACCGATTAAAGAACTGGTGGTAGGCGTTAAAAATATCGCCAAGGGCAACTTTCAGCAGCGAGTCGATCTGCCCGTAGGGGGCGGCGTTGAGTTGAGCGAGTTGATTGCCAGCTTTAACGAGATGGCAGAAAAACTAGAGCGCTATGAAGAACAAAACATTGAAGAACTGACGGCAGAAAAGGCAAAACTGGAGACCTTGGTTTCCACGATCGCCGATGGGGCCGTTTTGCTCGACACCAATCTGCAAGTCGTGTTGGTGAACCCGACCGCCCGCCGCATCTTTGGCTGGGAGGGCAAACCCATCGAAGGCACCAACGCGCTTTACTGTTTTCCGGTGCCTGTGCAGGTTGAGTTGACGCGCCCGCTCTATCAGGTAGCCAGAGGTGAACTGCGCGAGGAAGTCGAGTTTCGGATCACGCTCACGGAGCCAGTCAACCGCACCCTGAGAATTTTGCTCAACACCGTTTTAGATTCCTATAAAGAAAATGTCAAAGGGGTGGCGGTGACGGTGCAAGATGTCACCCGTGAAGCCGAGCTAAACGAAGCCAAAAGCCAGTTCATCAGCAATGTGTCTCACGAGTTGAGAACACCGCTGTTTAACATCAAATCGTTTATCGAAACGCTGTATGAATATGGCGATGATCTGACAGAGACAGAGCGGCAAGAGTTTTTAGAAACGGCCAATCGAGAAACCGATCGCTTGACTCGCCTAGTGAATGATGTGCTGGATCTGTCTCGTCTAGAGTCGTGCAAGATTTATCACTTAGAAGCTGTCGATCTGGCGCAACCGATCGAGCAAATTCTTCGCACTTATCGACTCAACGCCAAAGACAAAGGCATTGAGCTACTGCAAGAAGTTGGAACCGATTTGCCGCCTGTGATGGGGCACTATGACTTGCTGTTGCAGGTGTTTGCTAATTTGGTGGGCAATGCCCTAAAGTTTACCGAGGCGGGCGGCAAGGTGATGATTCGAGCCTCTCTTCATGGGCCTGAAATGGTTCGTGTTGAGATCGCTGACACAGGAATTGGCATTGATCAGGAAGATCAAAACGCCATCTTTGAGCGATTTTTTAGAGTCGAAAATCGGGTTCACACGCTGGAAGGAACGGGTCTGGGGCTGTCGATCGTGCGTAATATTGTGCAGCGTCACCGCAGTCGCGTCTGTCTGGTGAGCGAGGTTGGGGTCGGAACTACGTTTTGGCTTGATCTCCCGGTTTATCAAGATGAGATTGTGGCGCTCGAAGCGCTGAAACGGGCCGAAGAGTCTCATACGATAGAGGCGGCTGTCTCTGAGACGAGTCGGGTGTCTGGTTAAGATGGGTTTATCAAAGCGGATCGGTTGGCTGCATGGGCCTTGGGCACGGCGGTGCCATGCCCGTACTGTAGATTTTTTATGGGCTTATGGAGATTTCCAGGTTTGCAGTCCTTGAAGGACTTGATCGGTGCTGGCAGTCCAGCCGATGATGCCGCCTTGGGCCCGCACCATTTCTAGGGTCGCTTGCTTGAAAGTCTGGAAAATAACTTTCGGTGGCATCTTCGATGAGCAAGCATTCATAACCTCGATCGTTGGCTTCTCGCATCGTCGTTTGCACACAGACTTCAGTTGTCACGCCTGTGATCAGCAGATGGGTGACGTTGCGTTCTTTTAACAACGGCTCTAGGTTGGTGTGATAAAACGCACCTTTGCCCGGTTTGGCAATCACGATTTCACCCGGAAGTGGAGCCAATTCTGGAATGATGCCGTTACCTGGTTCGCCCAAGACGAGAATGCGACCCATCGGCCCGGCATCGCCGATCGTCAATTCCCCTTTGCCCCGTTTGCGCTTTGAGTCGGGACAATCGGATAAATCGGATTGATGCCCCTCCGTCGTGTGAAAAATCGGCAGATGCCGCGATCGACAGCCCGCTAGCAGCCGTTTTAGAGTCGGCACGATCGCTTGCAAAAGGCTGACATCGTTGCCCAACAGGTCGCCAAATCCGCCTGGCTCCATAAAGTCGCGCTGCATATCGATCACAATCAGCGCCACGTTGCTCGTCTCAGGCAATTCGTAGTCATAGGGCTGTGCAGAAATGGTTGCCATAGGAGTTTTCACACTAATGTCCTGCCATGCTGCGCCCGATCGCGGCAAAATCAGCCGTAGCGATCAGGCTCTCATAGGCAAATTTGCCCTCACTGATCACGAGAATGCGATCGGACAATTTCAGCAACTCGTCTAGGTCTTCGCTGACCAGCAGCACCGCTACGCCACGATTTCGAGCCTCTAAAATTTCGCTGTGAATGTAATCGACCGCCGCGAAATCTAGCCCAAAACAAGGGTTGGCAGCAATCAGCAGCTTGATGTGATCTGACGATAGCTCTCTGGCCAGAACAGTGCGCTGAACGTTTCCGCCCGATAAATTGCTGATCGGCGTTTCAGGAGAAGGCGTTTTAATCTTGAAGGTTTTAATCAAACTCTGGGCAGCCGCTCTAATCGGCTTAAACAGCAGCATCCAGCCCTTGGCTTGAGGTGCCCGATCGAAGGTTCGCAGGGCTAAATTCTCCGCTACGCTCATGTGAGGCACACAGGCATTTTTGAGCGGCTCTTCTGGCAACACAAACACTTGATGCCGATACATTTCGCGGCGACTGGCCCGATAGACTTCGCCATTGACCAACACCTGCCCGGCAGTGGCGATGCGTTGACCTGCCAAGACTTCGACTAATTCGCGCTGTCCGTTGCCCGAAATGCCTGCAATGCCGACAATTTCACCACTATTGACCGTCAGATTGACCCCCAAGACGGCGGCTAGCCCATTGTCTTTATTGGCGTGAATGTCCTGAATTTGCAGCACCGAAGCCGGATTGGGCTGCACGGTCTTCGCGACTTTTTGGGGAGCGCGTTTTTCGCCCATCATCATCTCTGCCATATCGGCGATCGTCAGATCTTTAACGCTGCCGCTCCCCGCAAATTTGCCCTTTCGCAAGACAGTGATCTCGTCTACAAATGCTGTCACCTCGCGAAATTTATGACTGATCAACAGCACGCTTAGATGACCCGCGACGACTTCTTGACGAATCAAGCCCAGCACTTCATCGGCTTCACCGGGCGTTAGCACTGAAGTTGGCTCGTCTAAAATCAGAATTTTGCTCTTGAGATAAAGCTGTTTGAGAATCTCTAATTTTTGCTTTTCTCCGGCGGCGAGTTGGGCCACGATCGCTCTCAGCGGCAGCTTAAACGGAGCCGTCTCCATAAAAGCGTTGAGAATTTCGTGTTCAGCTTTCCAGTCGATCAGCGCGGCACTTTCATAGCGGCAGAGCACCAAATTTTCGGCCACGGTCATCGCCGGAACAGAGGTGAAGTGCTGATAGACCATGCCAATGCCGTGTTTTTGGGCATCGCGGGGGCTAGCGATCGTCTGCACCTGCTGATTAAATCGCACCTCGCCAGACGTGGGCTGATAAAACCCCATCACGCATTTCACGAGGGTGCTTTTTCCGGCTCCGTTTTCGCCTAACAGGGCATGAAACGTGCCGGGTTTGAGCGTCAACGACACTTGATCGAGGGCGATCAGTTGACCAAATTGCTTGGTCATCTCCACAACTTCGAGTTCGGGAGGTAGGTCGAGTTCTTTAGTTTGAATCGTTTCGATGGCTGAATTCATGACTTTTACTGAAATTTAGAAGGTTAGAACACGGGAACGGTCGGCTCAAATCGCGTTAAGTCAGCGTACCCAAAGCGCCCGGTGCGCCCGTGAGCCGCTTTTTAGGAGAACAGGTCACAATCATGATCAGCAGCGTCAGAATATAAGGCGATGCGTTGAAGAGATAGTAGCCGCCCTCAACCCCGATCGCTTGCAAAGATGGCCCGATCGCTTGTGCGCCGCCAAACAGCAGCGAGGCCCAAAGGCAGTTAATCGGATTCCAGCGCGCAAAGATCACCAGCGCCACCGCCATTAAACCCTGACCGCTAGAAATGCGCTCTGACCAGCTACCGGGATAATAGAGCGACAAATAAGCCCCGCCAATTCCGGCTAAAAAGCTGCCAGCGATGATGCACAGCATTCTGACTTTAGCGATCGAGATGCCCATCGCTAACGCTGCATCGGGGCTATCGCCCACCGCTCTAATAAACAAACCCCAGCGCGTAGACTTAAAAAACCAGGTCATCAACGGCGCAAGCAACACTCCGATGATCAGCAGCGGACTCACTTTTAAAGCCGATTGAATTTGAGGAATGCTGCTCCAGGCACCCAATTCAAACGCGGGCAGTTGGGGAGCAGGCGGTTGAATAAACGGTTTTCCTAAAAAGAAGGCAATGCCGCTGCCAAAAATAATCATGGCAATGCCCACGGCGACATCATTGACGTTGGGCTGCTGCGACAGCCAAGCGTGAATAAAGCCTAAAACCATTCCGGCTAGACCTGCCACCAAAACGCCCAACCAGGGAGAAATCGCCGCTCCGACACTCTTTTCGGTCAGATAAGAAACGGCGTAGGCGCTCATTGCTCCGGTCAACAGCGTTCCTTCTAACCCCAGGTTGACTTTGCCGCTTTTTTCGGTCAGGCACTCGCCCAAACTCACAAATAAGAAGGGGGCGCTGCCGCGCAGCATCCCGGCCATGATTCCCAACGGAACGCCCCACCAGCCTAGTGCTTCGGTTGCCATTTAAGTCTCTCCTGTGAATTGATTAGGATGCGATCGTCGAGAATTCAGCTCGTCACGGTTGCCGATGTAGAAGTCGGGCGAGATACTTCGGGTTCTTTAAACACAGCAAACCGTCCGTAGAGCGACTCGCTGTAAAGCACGACGAGAAACACCAAGCCCTGAAACACATAGACCGTGGCATCGGGCAAAAATAACTTTCGCTGCAAAATGCTGCCACTGGCGAGAATGCCGCCGAGCAGAATGGCGACCACGCTGGCTGCGATCGGGTTATATCGCGCAATAAAGGCCACCAAAATGCCCGCATAGCCATAGTTCGCGTTTAGCGATTCATTGGCTCGACCGTGGACGGCGGCAACTTCGACCATTCCGGCTAGCCCGGCACACGACCCGGCTAAAAAGCAGATGGCGATCGTCAATTTGCCGACAGGCAACCCGGCAATTCGAGCAGCTTTGACGTTTCCGCCTGCTGTGCGGGCTGCAAACCCAAAGGTGGTGCGCTGAATCAAAATATAGGCAATGATGCAAACCACAATCCCGTAAAGCAAGCCGTAATGAACCCGCGTAAAGGGAATGTTGCCCAGCTTGTCGGCATCAGGAATCGGAAACGTCGAGGGTTTGTTGAGCGACGAGGGATCGCGCATCGGGCCGCCGACGAGATGGTTGAGAATGGCGATCGCGATGTAGTTCATCAACAGGCTGCTGATCGTTTCGTTGACGGCTCGATAGTGGCGCAACGCTCCGACAATGGCGATCCACACCCCTCCGGCAAAAATGCCCGCGATCGCCATCACGAGTTGAACCACGATCGCGGGGGCAAAATCGGCAACGCTGAGTCCTGCGGCGATCGAGGCGATTCCGCCCATCACCAACGCCCCTTCGTTGCCAATGATCATTAGCCCCAGTCGGGCAGGCAGGGCAGTGCATAGGGAAGTTAGCATGAGCGGCGCGGCGCGAATCAGGGTGTTTTGAAAGGCAAACCAACTGCCAAATGCCGCGTCATAAATCGCCCCATAGACCGCAAAGGGATTGGCCCCCGCCGCCGCACAAAACAAACCAAACAAAAAGAGTGAAAAAATTAGAGCCGCGATCGGAATCGAGATCGCTTCTAACGTTTTACGCCAACGAGCGCTAGTCACCATACGCAACCGAGTGAAGGATGATGAATGAATATAAGACTTTTTATTCGATCAAAGTGCATCGTGATGTACTAAATTTAACGATCGTAGAAGACGAGCGATCACTAAAAGTTTTTTGAACTTTTGTAACTGAACTGATGATTTTTTTGAATGCCTAAATCTTGGGGGTGGGTGCTGATCGCGTTTGGGGTGCTGCGGCTGGTGTTTTGGCTGACGGCGTTTCCCAACCCTGACGAGGCTTATTATTGGCTGTGGGGTCAACATCCAGACTGGTCTTATTATGACCATCCGCCTTTGAATGCGTGGGTGCAAGGCATCTTTACGGCGGCTTTAGGACGATCGACGTTTACGCTGCGGTTGCCCAATCTGATTAGCAGTGGCGTGATTGGATATACTTATTATCGAATAGTGCATTATCTCTATCGCGATCGCGTTCAGTCTTATTTCAGATTCGTGATCCTGCTGGTGCTAGCATCTCCGCTATATTTTTTGTTTTTAGGTTTGGCTTGGCACGATCACTTAATGATCATGTTTTCGTTAGTTTCTGCATATTTATTTATTACATTTCTTGATCGCTATGTCCTTCATCAAACAGGAGAGAATTGGCGACTCTATGGGTCAGCCGTTGCGATCGCCTTGGCAATATTGTGCAAATATAATGCCGTATTTGTCCCGTTGGGATATTTCGCGGCGATGATCGCCGATCGCCGCCTGAGACCATTTTTGCGCGATCGCCGACTCTATTTAGCAATTGCGATCGCCAGCAGTGCCTTGATCCCGATTCTGATCTGGAATCTCTCTAATGATTTTCAGTCCTTTCACTATTATGTCGATCGCAGCATTCATCCTATTAACGGCGGCATTAAATTAGAATCGTGTCTTGCTTTTATTGGCATTTCACTTTTGGTTGTTTCTCCTTTCTATTGGCGAGGATTTTATCAAAGCTTTAAGCAGTCTAGCTCTTTGATTCGCGCTGATTCTGTTTATCCCATCGTTGCATTCTGGATATTTACAGTCTCTACGATTATTCTGACGATTATTTCTCTAATCTCTGCGGCGCTTTATTATTGGAATATTACGGCTTATCTTCTATTATTTCCTTTACTTCCTGCATACTTTACTCGTGTTTCAAGTTCTAAGTCTAAAGCGTTTTATGGCTTTCAGATTTACGGTTTATTGTTTGCAACTCTACTAGTTATCCATTATTGCTTTCTACCATTATCAGCCCTGATTAGCCAAGACGCTGATCCCGATTCGCGAATGCTGTATGGCTGGAATGAAATCGCCGCCGTTGTGCAACAGCAGACAGCCGAGTTTCAGACTTCACCCTTGTTAATCACCACCGACTATCGATCGGCATCAGCGCTAGCCTATCAGCTAAATAATCGTGATGTGATGGCGATCGCCGATCGGGTCGATCAATTCGATTTTTGGTATCCCGACGATTCACTGTTTGTAGGAAAAAACGCCGTCATTCTGTCAGATGATTGGTTTCCAGTACAGTCAAAACTACTGGCAAAGTTCGATCGCGTTACACAACCCATTACTGTCCCAGTGGTTCGATTTGGCGTGTGGATCAAGAACTACTATATTCAAAAAGGTTACGGGTTTAAATAAATGGACTGTATTCACTTAACGGGCATTCGGGGCTATGGCTACACGGGGGCATTGCCCGAAGAGCAGCGATTAGGGCAGTGGTTTGAAGTCGATTTAACGCTGTGGATTGATCTCTCTCAAGCCGGACAAACCGATCAACTGTCCCACACCCTCAATTATTGCGACGTGATCGAAATCGTGCAGCACTTAATCAAAACTTCTCATTTAATTTTGCTAGAGAGACTGGCCACAATAATTGCAGAATCGGTTCTCAAGTTCGATCGGGTGGCTCAGGTGCGGGTGCAGTTGATCAAACCTGCGGCTCCGATTCCTGACTTTGGGGGGAAAATCGCGATCGATCTAACGCGCAGCCGATAGCAACAGATCCCCAACTTTCAGGCTTCACCCCTCATCCCTCCTCTACATATCGCCCTACAATCAAGTGGTCTACCATCTACGGGTGCAATGTTAGGACGATTGCTCAGTTCGCGCTATCGAATCGTCAGGGTGCTGGGGTCAGGCGGATTTGGTCACACTTATGTCACTCAGGATACTCAGCGCCCTGGGAACCCTTTGTGTGTCTTAAAACATCTCAGTTTTGCTAGCCATAATCCCGCTATTTTGCAGCAAGCGCGGCGAATGTTTCTCTCAGAGGCAGAAACTCTAGAGAAGCTGGGTGAACACGATCAAATTCCGCGACTGCTAGCCTATTTTGAAGAAGACAAAGAGTTTTATCTCGTTCAAGAATATATCGAAGGGCATCCCCTCAGTGACGAACTGCTGCCCGGAAGAACGCTTTCTGAAGACCAGGTGATTTTGCTGTTAGAAGATGTCTTGAGCATCCTGGAATTTGTCCATGCTCAAGGTGTCATTCATCGAGATATCAAACCGGATAACTTGATTCGTCGCGATCGTGATCAAAAATTAGTGCTGATCGATTTTGGTGCCGTCAAAACCATCGGCCAAACGATCGTCGAAACCACCAACCTAACTGATATGAGCCTGCCCGTCTACACGTCAGGCTATGGAGCCAGTGAGCAGTGTTTGGGCAAACCGCGATTTAGCAGCGATGTCTATGCGCTGGGGGTGATCGGCATCCAGGCTTTAACCGGGGTGCGCCCGGTGCAACTGCCCCAAGACCCCAACACCTGCGAACTCGTGTGGCGAGATCTGATCGACGTGCCGCCTAACCTCGCTGCCGTGCTAGAAAAGATGACCAAGTTTCACTTTAACCAGCGCTATCAAACGGCTGCTGAAGCCCTAGACGCTCTGCAAAAGCTCCAGGAAGACGGTCAAACTCAGATTCCCCTGTCTCGATTGGATGCAGGGCGAGATGCGGTTGATCGGAAGTCGCCTCGACCTCGATTGATCCCTAGAGACGGCCATGCCCGTGACGATCGCCGCAGGTCTCGGTGTAGCGGCTTCCCTAGTGGCCGCTTGGACAATGACCCGCACCCAAACGCCTCCAGATCTTGCGATCGTCCGTCCGAGTTTGATTCAAACCCAAATTAGCGTTGGAGAAAAAATTCTCACCCCTGGCACCGTGCCGCCGCTCAAGCAAGAAGCCACCGATCAGATCGCCGCCGGAAACCTCAAACAGGCGACCACTCTGTTAGAAAAAGCGCGCCGCGCCAATATCGCTGACCCCGAAACACTGATCTATCTTAATAACGCTCGCATCGGTCAGCAAAAATTTTACACCGTTGCCGTGGTGGTGCCCCTTAGCACTCAACCAGGGTCTTCGGCAGAAGTTTTGCAAGGAGTCGCCCAGGCCCAAAATCAGGTCAACCAAGCCGGAGGCATCAATGGGGTGCAGCTAAAAGTGGCAATCGCCACCGATAACAGTGAGCTAGACGTGGCTCGACAAGTGGCCAAAGCGCTCGTAGATGACCCGGCTGTTCTAGGGGTGATTGGTCACGGCAGCAGTGACACCACTCTCGCTGCTGGCAAAATCTATCAATCTGGCGAACTTGTGGCCATCTCTCCGGTGAGTTCTGCGGTTGAGCTATCGGGGTTTAGTCCCTATCTGTTTCGCACCATGCCTAGTGATCAACTGCCTGCAAAACAGCTAGGCAACTATATGGTGACGCAGCTTAAAAAACGCAAAGTCGCGGTGTTTTTTAATTCTGCTAGTGCCTATAGCCGCTCTCTCAAAGACGAATTTAGCAAAGCACTGTTCTATGGCGATCGTGGACAAGTGATCGACGCGATCGATTTGAGCAAACCAGACTTTAACCCGGTTGAAAGTGTGGATCAGGCGATTCACAAAGGGGCACAGGTGATCATGCTTGCGCCCAATAACGAATTCTTCGATCGGGCCCTGTTGGTGATTAACGCCAATCAAAATCGGCTGCCTCTTTTAGCGGGGGATGCTCTCTACTCACCCAAAACGCTGCAAATTGGGGGCAAGCCTGCGGCAGGAATGGTTTTAGCCGTGCCGTCTTATCAGGTTGAAATCTCAAAATCTGCGTTTCAAAAGCAAGCCAAGACCCTTTGGGGCAGCCCGGTGCGGTGGCGAACGGTGTTGGCCTACGACGCGACCGAGGCGCTGATTGGGGCACTTCAGCACACGCCCACTCGCAACGGAATTCGGCGATCGCTGGCAAGTCCAGATTTCTCGGTGATGGGAGCCATTCATCCAGTCAAGTTTTCTGAGAGCGGCGATCGCCCGATCGATCTCGAACTGGTGAAGGTGATGGCAGAGCGATCGGGCCACCAATACGAATTCAGAGCACTCTCGAATAAACAGTAAACGGCTCAAGTGTTCTTGCTTGATCTAGTTCAGCGCTTCTTCGAGTTTGTTTTGATTCCACAGCGTTCGATATAGTCCATTTGTCTCTAGCAATTGTCCATGGGTTCCTGACTGCACGATTTGCCCTTGATCCATCACAAAAATGCGATCGGCTGAGGCCGCCGCCGAAAGTTGGTGAGAGATAAACACCACAGTTTTACGCTGGGTTCCTTCTGAAAGATTTCTCAAAATCTGGGTGGCGGTCTGGTTGTCCACGCTCGACAGGGCATCGTCTAAAATCAAAATCGGACTGTCAACCAATAGGGCCCGGGCCAGGGCCGTTCGCTGTCGTTGCCCGCCAGAAAGGGTAATGCCTCGTTCACCCACGAGCGTCTCATAGTGCTGCGGAAAGTTGAGAATCTCATCGTGAATCTGCGCTTGTTTGGCCGCTAACTCAACCTCAGATAACTCAGCGTGAACCTTGCCATAGCGAATGTTGTTTTTAATCGACGTGCTGAACAGAAAACTTTCTTGGGGCACATAGGCGATCGCGCTTCTCAAATCCTCAATTCGCAAACTGGTGATGTCGTAGCCATCCAGCAATAATTGACCGGGAGCGATATCTAATAGGCGAGGGAGGGCATTGGCCAACGTCGATTTGCCAGACCCGATCGCGCCCACGATCGCTACCGTTTCGCCAGGCGCAATGTCAAAACTAACGTGATTTAAAGCCGGAATCGCCTTTTCTGGCTCACTGGTGGGATAGATATAAAGCAAATCTTGTGCCGTCAGTCTGCCTTCTACTTGGTCAAGCGAGAGGTGAATGGCATCGGGTTGATCTTGAATTTTGGGTTCGACCGTGAGAATTGACTCAATGCGATCGATACTGACTTCGCCTCGCTGATAAGCCGTAATCGTGAAGCCCAGCAGCGCCGTCGGAAACACCAACTGTCCCACCAGCAGCAACAGCGCGATGAAATCACCGACTGAGATCACGCCACTGGCGATCGCGCCGCCCCCAAACCACAGCAAGATCAATCCGCTTAAGTAGCCCAACCCTTGCAGAATTGGAAACAGCGTATTTCGAGTTTTTGCCAGTTGCAGGTTGGCGTTTAGCAATTGTCGATTGAGTTGCCGAAACGCCGATCGCTCGTTTTCTTCTTGAGCATAAATCTTGATCAGGGCAATGCCGCTCATGTCTTCTTGAATCAACTCACTCATGGTCGAGAGTTCTTCTTGCACGGCAAGCTGTTGATTTCGCATCTGATGGCTAAATAGATTCACCAAAATCAACATAAATGGATAAACCGAGATTGCTAACAGACTCAATCTCACATTGATTCGCATCATCACAGGCAGCGTCAGGGCATAGGCAAAGGTCGTGTTGGCTAAACTCAGCACCGCAAAGCCCAGCAGCCGCCGAATATTGTCTACATCGCTCGTTGCCCGGTTGATCAGATCTCCGATCGTGTTCGTCGCAAAATAAGACGGCTCTAGCCTCAGCAGGTGATTAAAGATCTTTTGCTTGAGATCAAACTCAACTTGTCGCCCCACACCAAACAGCAGCGTTCGCGAAACCATTCGCACGCACCACATCACCGTGGCTAGCATCAGAATCAGCCCGACAAAAAACAAGACTCGATCAACGCTGAAGGTGACTCCCAACTCATCGATCGCGTCTCTAATCAACAGCGGAATGTAAACCCCCAACGCATTCACCACTAGCAGCGTGCTGATGCCTAGGGTCGTGTTACGCCAGTGAGGCCGTAAATAAGTACCCAATTTTTGGAGTTGCGATCGCGCCATGATTCAGATCTAGCGAAAATTTAGAAACTCCCTCATCCTATCGCTATCTCTTAGAGACGGAGCACGAGAGAGTTTTGCTTGACTTCTAGACCGTGCTCACAGGTCTGATCCACCCCCGCAAGAAATAGTAGATCGAGGTGATGTATTCATTAACCACACGAGAACTCAGAGCAAAGGCCTGAGTGTTAGGCAACAGATCTCCTAGCCGGAACCCGCGCTCGATCAAATCTCGTCCCTGCGTGCGCTGGCGCAGAGAGTCGCGCTGGGGCAGCGTATAGAAATCAGTGGGGCGAGAAATAATCGTGACTACCGTCTCTGATCCCTGGCTATTAAACTCTCGATTGAAGGTCAGCGCAGCGCGGCTCATCTCGATCGCAGACGTGACCAAAAAAAGCTGATTGCCAAAGCCGACTCGCTGAACGCGCAGCAACTCTCTGACGTTAACCGCGCTGTCATGCACCGTAGGGCTATTGTTGTCTTCAAGAATGTTGCCCGCCGGAACGCCCTGGGTTTGCAAAAACGTCACAATGTCTCTGGATTCTGCCGTGTTTTCTCGCGTATCGCCGTCTTTACGATCGCGCCCTTCTCTAGACCCAGCACTCACAATCATCAGAGGATTCGTGCCCCGCGCTGCTTCTTCTTGGTAAAGTCGGGCTGCATAGATCAAGCGATCGCCCTCCTCAGTCAACTGAATCGGCTGCTGAGTCAAAATATTGTAGGCAGCTTCAGACAACGGATCGGGCGGCGGAATCACGGGAGCCTGAGTGTTTTGAGCCGGGGTTGGGGCAGGGGCAGGCTGCGTGCGTGGCTTAAGCTGAAGCCGAGTCGTGCCCTGACCTAGCACTACAATCACGCGCCGTCCCCCGCCTAGAGACTCTGCCGGGGCAGCACGGGTGATTTGCAGGGCTTGAGCTTCCGATCGTTGAGCCAGAAAATACGAGACCGCCGGAATGCTCAAAATCAGCAGCAGCGGAATCGCCACCCTCAGCAGCGTTAGCCCCGTCTTGGATATGCCTCCTCTCAGAAGCTCGGTTAAGACGATCAGCAAGAAAATCAAAATCAGCCCCAGTGGGCTAAACGGAACAGCAATCACCTGCCAAATATCGCCAAACAGCCCATCAGCAGGCGCACCGCGATAAAAGGTGATTGCACTTACCCCCAACAGTAGCAAAATCACTAATCCACCTAAAAAGGCTTTAGGCAGCGCTCTCAGCAAAACATACCAGGTGAAAAGCCCAACGACGACCCAAAGCAACACTTGGGTTAAGAGCACAAATACGTCTGTTACCAATAAGACCATGCTGTAATTCCTTCAAGTTCTGTAGCGAACCTTATTTAGTAGTTAGACTCAATTCTTAAAGTTTCATGAAGCTAATTGCTCAGTGACTCGTTCAGGAAGGCATTGATGCCTCAAAACCCCATTCCGTCTAGGATTGTACCGAAAATTCCTAATTTGTCATCCAAAATAAGTCCGATCGCTACAATTTTTTTTCAAACTAAAGGTTAGGAGGTCAACCCTTTAGTCAAGTTCTCGCCGCTAAACTGGCTCAAAAAAGATAAAAATCGTGCAAAATGCAGGGTTGTTACTCCCAACCATGAGCTTAAATGTGAGCGCTGCTAATTTGAGTCATGAAACAGGGTGTTGTGATAGTGAGGAACGATCGTGGAATTAATTTTGGCAGGAATTGTGTTTGTTGTAATCTTTTTTCTCTTAATGCAAGAGCTTTTTGGCCGCAAGAAAAAGAAGTGATGGCGATGACGATCGGGATCAATCAGCCTAATCGCTGGAGATCTAGCGAAATTTTGACTCGTTCTCTGGCTCAGACTCTCTGTGAGCGTTTGATGAGCCTCTCCTGAAAATCAAATGCTTTCACCGAATAAGGTTTTAGGATTTAGAACGAACTCCTAACCCTTGAACAGACCTGCAATTTCGTGAGGATCTAGCGTGCAATCAGATAAACCAGCTATTTTAGTCACCGGAGGAGCCGGATATATTGGCTCCCATGCAGTGTTAGCCCTTCAAAGCGCTGGCTATCACGTCGTCATTCTTGACAACCTAGTCTATGGGCATCAAGATCTTGTGGATCAGGTGCTCAAGGCTGAATTGGTCGTGGGCGACACCAACGATCGGGCCTTGCTCGATCGCCTGTTTGCCTCGCGCAAATTTGCGGCCGTGATGCACTTTGCAGCCTACGCCTATGTGGGCGAGTCGGTCACCAAGCCCGATAAATATTACCGCAACAATGTTGTGGGCACCCTGACGCTGCTAGAAGCGATGACAGCAGCCGCGATTGACAAATTTGTCTTTTCTTCGACCTGTGCAACCTACGGCGTTCCCAAAACGGTGCCGATCCCAGAAGATCACCCCCAAAATCCGATTAATCCCTATGGGGCAACCAAGCTCATGGTCGAGCGGATCTTGGCTGACTTTGACCAGGCCTATCAGCTTAAATCGGTGTGTTTTCGCTATTTCAATGCGGCTGGCGCAGACCCTGAGGGGCGACTAGGCGAAGACCACGCCCCCGAAACCCACTTGATCCCGCTGGTGTTGATGACCGCTTTGGGCAAGCAAGAGTCGATTTCAATCTTGGGCACCGATTACCCCACCCCTGATGGAACGTGTATCCGCGACTATATTCACGTCACTGACCTAGCTCAGGCCCATGTGTTGGGGCTGGAATATCTATTAAAAGGCGGACAGTCAGAAACGTTTAATCTGGGCAACGGCAGTGGTTTCTCGGTTAAAGAAGTCATTGAGAGTGCGCGTCAGATCACAGGACAACCGATCGCGGCCGTTGAGCACGATCGCCGCCCCGGTGACCCGCCTGCGCTGGTGGGCAGTGGTGAAAAAGCCAAAACAGTTTTGGGCTGGAAGCCTGAATATCCCGACATTAGCCAGATTTTGGCTCATGCTTGGCGCTGGCACCAAACGCGTCACGGGGCATAATCGCTGACTAAAACGCGCCCACCTTGGCAAAAATGACGTAGAGAGTTTTGAAAATCAACACGATGTCATAGAGGGGTGTCCAGAGAGCTTGATAGCGCAGATCAAGCTTGACGACCTCCTCAAAGTCTGTGACCGTTGATCGACCGTTGACTTGCCACTCGCCCGTCAACCCTGGTTTAACGGTTAACCGCCGCCAGTGATGGGTGCTGTAGTGTGTCACCTCGTCGGCTGTGGGTGGGCGCGTCCCTACTAGGCTCATCTCTCCTGTCAAAACGTTCCAAAATTGCGGTAGCTCATCCAAGCTAGTGCGCCGGAGAAACCGCCCAATCTTGGTGATGCGAGGATCTTGCTGATTTTTGAAGATCAGCCCTTGGGCCTCGTTTTCAACCTGAGACTTGAGGGCCTCGGCGTTTTTGACCATTGAGCGAAACTTATAAATGCGAAACGGCTTGCCCATCAGCCCATATCGCTGTTGGCTATATAAAATGTCCCCAGGACTATCGAGCCGAATGGCGATCGCCACAGGCAAAAAGATCAAACCGACGATTCCTAGCCCAATCAGGCTACCCACGATATCGATCGCCCGTTTGACGATCGAGTCAGTCGATCGGTGAGGGACGGTAAGCTCAGTAGAAGCCGTAATCATAAAATCGGCAACCATTAGTTAAACTTCAGCAAAGGTCGTCAGGCTGATTTCAGCTAGGGGAATCGTGAAAACACTGAAAATGCCTGCTGCTTCAGATGTGTTTCAGAATATAGTCAACGCCCCGGTGAGCAACAGCGCCAAGCAAGCCACTTTCTCAAATCTTTTTATTGCTCTAATCAATTAAACTTTTTGTGAAGATCCGATAAAGAGCCTCTCATTAAGCTGCGTCGGCCCATTAGTTGTTATTTGAAAGAATTTCTGTATTTGAAAGAATTTTGAAAAAAGGATTGGGTGTGTGACTGCATCTCACGATCGGTTAGAGGCTGCCGTCGGGCAGATTGCAGAAACCGTGCTGGCGGCGACTGACGCGATCGAGCAACTCGCCGATCGCTTAGATGAGTTGTCGTCTCAAGTTCAGCAGCAGGGCTATGAAATTTTTGCCTTGAGCGATGCCATGCAAAGGCTGACCGCTCATCAAGCTGACACCGTGACTCGGCTGTCTGAGTTGACCCAAACGTTGCAGCAGATGAGTGCGTCTTTGCAAAAGAGTGATGAATCTCCGGGGTCAAAACTGGATGAATTCTATTGAGTTGATAACAATTTGCAGACAAGGTTTTATACTTTAGAGTCAAACCTGATAGTCCTGAACAGAAAATGAGTCAAGACAGCGTTTGAGTATTACCCGAACGGGTAAGTGATTTTGATCGGGGTTGTGAGGGACACTCTATAACAGGGCATTGAGGACGGCAACTCCATGACACTTGCAGAAGAAATTGCTGACAGATGGCGGTTACAGTTACAGAGTGATCTGCCCCAGAGCAGCCGATCAACTCACGAAACCATTATTCAATGGCTGGTCGGAGAAGACCCATCTCGGTTTGACGACTTGCCTCCCTCCCAGCTAGCGATCGCTAAACAAGCGATGGATTATCGCTATCGCATTCTTTGCCAGCGCTATCTAGACGCAGGGCCCGAACGCGCCTATAAAGGGCTGATTCAGCGATTGAGCAGCCTGTTTTTGATTCGCAATAAAATTCGCACTTGGATTGCCCTCTCTCGCGATCGTCAGCGATCGGTGGTCGATGTGCTGCAAGAAGTGATTCAAGAATTGCTGCAAAATGATCACTACATGCAGCAGCAAATCGCCTGGATTGCCCAATGCACCAGCGATCCCCGACTTCGCAACGCGCTTGTTTTAACCACCACTGAAGAATATTGCCTCCGCCCGATTCGCAATCAGCCCCTGTTGGTCTACCGCTTTGTCAACTATCTGCGCCGCTCTCAGCGCGGGGGCATGACTCAGGTTCCGGCGGCCGATTTCATTCGCCTAGTGTCTGAAGAGATCGCGCCCGATGACTCTGAAGGGTCAGTCAGCTTGCTTGATGGGCAAGCGATCGCTCACTATCAAGAAGCCCAAGCTCAAGAACAACAGCAAGAACTGCGGCAAAACATTGCTCAAGAGTTTGCCTCTTATTTAGCCGAGCGCGTTGATCCCCTAGCGGCTGAGTGGCTAAAACTCTATTTGCAGGGGCGATCGCAAGAAGCGATCGCCCAAGATCTCGATATGCCAATCAAGCAAGTTTATCGACTCAGAGAAAAGGTGAATTATCACGCTGTCCGAGTCTTTGCTGTTAAAAACCAGCCCGAACTGGTGACTGAATGGCTAGGGCGTTAGGTCAAAGGTGATTCCTACGACTCTTGACAGATTCAGAGTTTGCCCTAATCGGTCAAACTTGGGCCGAAACGTCATCGGCGATATTCACTATGACCGTTGCAAACTCGATTTCAACCAAACTGCCTCTGTCTTCTGAAGACCTCCAAAAGATAGATGCTTACTGGCGGGCGGCGAATTATCTGTCGGTTGGGCAAATCTATTTACGCGATAATCCTCTTCTTAAAGAACCGCTCAAACTAGAGCATGTCAAGCCACGATTGCTCGGTCATTGGGGCACTACGCCCGGTCTAAATTTCATCTATGTTCACATGAATCGGTTGATCAAACGCTATGACCTCAACGCGATTTATGTCGCTGGGCCGGGGCATGGCGGGCCGGGCATGGTGGCTAACACCTATTTAGAAGGCACCTACAGCGAGTTTTATTCCAATATCACGCCAGACGAAGAAGGGATGCAAAAACTGTTCTTGCAGTTTTCCTACCCTGGCGGCATTCCCAGTCATGCGGCCCCTGAGACACCGGGTTCGATTCACGAGGGGGGTGAGTTGGGCTATGCCTTGGTTCACGCTTATGGAGCGGTGTTTGACAATCCTGATTTGCTGGTCTGCTGTGTGGTGGGCGATGGTGAGGCTGAGACGGGGCCACTGGCGGCGAGTTGGCACTCTAATAAATTTCTCAACCCGGCACGAGATGGCGCAGTGTTGCCGATTTTGCATCTGAATGGCTATAAGATTGCCAACCCCACTATCTTGGCGCGACTGAGCGATCGTGAGTTAGAGCACCTATTCACAGGCTATGGCTACAAGCCCTATTTTGTCGAAGGCGATGATCCCGCCACGATGCACCAACTGATGGCGGCCACGCTGGAGACGATCGTTACCGAGATTCAGGGCATTCAGCGAGAGATCCGAACCCACGGATTCACCGATCGTCCTCAATATCCCATGATCGTGATGCGGACTCCAAAAGGCTGGACTGGCCCAAAAGTTGTAGACGGCATTCAAATCGAGAACACCTTTCGAGCGCACCAAGTGCCGCTATCAGAGCTAGCCAGCAAGCCCGAACACCTGCAAATGCTGGAATCGTGGATGAAAAGCTATAAGCCAGAAGAACTGTTTGACTCCACAGGCAAGCTGATGCCTGAGTTAGCAGATTTGGCTCCGGTGGGCGATCGCCGCATGGGGGCAAACCCTCACGCTAACGGGGGGCTGTTGCTCAAAGATCTGAGATTGCCCGACTTTAAAGAGTATGCGATCGATGTCAAAGATCCCGGCACGGTCGAAGCGGAATCGACTCGCGTCTTGGGGATGTTTTTGCGCGACGTGATGACCTCAAACGCCGAGCAGCGCAACTTTCGGGTGATGAGTCCTGATGAGAATAACTCGAATCGACTGACTTCGATCTTAGAAGCCACCGATCGGGTGTGGGCTGCCGAGCTTTTGCCCGGTGATGATCATCTGTCTCGCGATGGTCGCGTCATGGAGGTGTTGAGTGAGCATCTCTGTCAAGGCTGGCTCGAAGGCTATCTGCTCACGGGTCGCCACGGCTTTTTCTCATGCTATGAGGCGTTTATTCACATCGTTGACTCGATGTTTAATCAACACGCCAAATGGCTCGAAGCCTGTCGCCACATTCCCTGGCGCAAGCCGATCGCGTCGCTCAATTATTTGCTGACCTCCCACGTTTGGCGACAGGATCACAACGGGTTTACTCACCAAGATCCAGGCTTTTTAGATGTGGTGGTGAATAAAAAAGCCACGATCGTGCGGATTTATCTGCCCCCCGATGCCAACACACTGCTTTCGGTTGCTGATCACTGTTTACGCAGTCGTCATTATGTGAACGTGATTGTGGCTGGAAAACAATCTGAACTGCAATGGCTCGACATGGATGCGGCCATCAAGCACTGCACTGCGGGTCTGGGAATTTGGGCATGGGCGAGCAATGATCAAGACTGCGAACCCGATGTCGTCATGGCCTGTGCGGGCGATGTCCCGACTTTAGAAACGCTGGCCGCCGTCGATTTTCTGCGGCTGCACTTCCCCGATCTAAAGATTCGTGTCGTCAACGTTGTAGATTTAATGACGCTGCAACCTCCGACTGAGCATCCTCACGGCATTTCCGATCGTGAGTTTGACTCGATCTTCACTACTGATAAGCCGATCTTGTTCGCGTTCCACGCCTATCCTTATCTGATTCACCGCTTGACCTATCGCCGCACCAATCACGATAATCTGCATGTGCGGGGCTATAAAGAAGAGGGCACTACGACCACCCCCTTTGATATGGTGGTTTTAAACGACCTCGATCGCTTTCATTTAGCGCAAGATGTCATCGATCGCGTCCCTAAACTACAACATCGTGCCGCTTATGTAAAACAAATGATTCGAGATAAACTGATCGATCATCAGCATTACATCATCCAGCACGGTGAAGATATGCCAGAAGTCGTTAATTGGAAATGGCAATATTACAGTGGTTCTCATGCTGAGAAATCAGTGTCGAAAACAACCGTAGAACGGATCTCTGAAAAGGATGCGGTCGCGGCAGGCGAAATGGATGACTCGACCGCCTCGGCTCATTCATAGCCCAAGGCTGAGTTGCCCTCGCCCTTTCTCGCAGGGGAAGGCACAAGGTTTCTAGCTCTCCTCTCCCACAGGTGAGGGGTGGGGGCAACCGGATTCAGCAACGTTATAGTAGCTTTGACCACCCACTTCACTCACTAATCACCATCGATGAGCCTAAGACTTTACTTTCTGCGTCACGGACAGACCCCGTTTAGCCGTGAAAATAGCTACTGTGGTGCTCTCGATCCCGATCTGACCGATGAAGGCAGACAGATGGCAGATGCGTTTGCCATCGCCTATCAAGCTACTCCTTGGACGGCCATTTTTGTCAGCCCGATGAAACGCACGATCGCCACTGCAAAGCCCTTGTGCGACGCAGTGGGAATGGAAATGCAGTTGCGGGATGGATTAAAAGAAATTAAATATGGTAAATGGGAAGGCGAAACGGTTGAAACAGTTCAGGCAACCTATACAGAAGACTATGTGAAATGGTTAGCAGAACCCGCGTGGAATGCTCCGACGGGCGGAGAAACAGCCGTTGAGATTGCTAATCGATCATCCTCAGTGATTACTGAAATTCAGCAGCGCTACAGCGAGGGAAACGTTTTAGTTGTGTCGCACAAAGCCACGATTCGGATTATTTTGTGTAGCTTGCTCGGCGTTGACCTAGGACGGTTTCGCACTCGCATCGCGGCCCCGGTTGCGTCGGTGAGTGTGGTGAAATTCGATCGTCATGGCCCATTATTAGAGCGATTGGGCGATCGCAATCATCTGAGCGAAACGCTGCAAGCCTTGCAGGGAACATGAAGATTTTAGTGCTAAATGCTGGCTCAAGTAGCCAAAAAAGCTGTCTCTATGAGGTGGGTGACGAGTTGCCCGATCAGCCCCCGTCGCCGATTTGGGAGGCCAAAGTCGATTGGACTCATCACCAGGGTTTTGCAGAAATTGAAGTTAAAACTCAGCAGGGAGCCGTTCTCACAGCAGAGATTCCTGGACAGGATCGACCTGACGTGATTGCTCAAATGCTCGATAAACTGTGGAGTGGTGAGACTGCCGTGATTCAGCAGCCGTCAGACATTGACGGTGTGGGGCATCGCGTCGTGCATGGCGGACAGGATTATCGAGAAAGTGTCCGAGTGACCGCAGAAGTGAAGGCGGCGATCGCTCGTCTCGCTATTTTTGCTCCCGTTCACAACCCGGCGAATTTAGAGGGCATTAACGCGATCGAGCAGGTTTTTGGATCGGTGCCGCAAGTTGCCGTTTTTGACACTGCTTTTCATTCTGACTTGCCCTTAGAGACGCGGGTTTATCCGCTTCCCTATGAGTGGTTTGAGCAAGGCATTCAGCGCTATGGGTTTCACGGCATTAGTCATCGTTATTGCAGCGATCGGGCGGCTCAACTGCTGCACCGTGACCCATCGGATTTGCAGCTAATCACCTGTCATCTGGGCAATGGCTGCTCGTTGGCTGCCATTCGATCGGGTCACAGCGTTGATACAACGATGGGCTTCACGCCGCTCGAAGGCTTGATGATGGGTGCCCGATCGGGGTCTGTCGATCCCGGAATTCTCATTTATTTATTGCGGCAAGAAGATTTTAGCGCCGACTCGCTCGATCGGATGCTCAACCAGGAATCTGGCTTAAAAGGAGTCTCTGGCGTGTCTGCCGATATGCGACAAATTAGGGCCGCGATCGCGCAAAATAATTCCCGCGCCCAGCTAGCTTTTGATGTTTATATCCATCGGCTGCGTGCTCAAATTGGAGCAATGTTGCCCAGCTTAAATCGGCTAGATGCGCTGGTTTTCACGGCTGGCGTGGGTGAAAATAGTCCAGAAGTTCGGGCTGCTGCCTGTGAGGCCTTTGAATTTTTGGGCTTGAAGTTAGATGACTCAAAAAATACTAGTAATCCGAATGATCAAGACATTGCGATGCGAGAATCAACGGTTCGGATATTGGTAATTCACACACAAGAAGATTGGGCGATCGCGCAAGAATGCTGGAAACTCCTCACTCAATGAACTGAATCACGCGCACTTTAGAATCAGGCAGATGACGATATTGAGCAGATTTCGCCTCAATGTCTTGCAGTTGTCCCAATGCTAAACCACAGGGTCTACCATATTTTGCTTGAACCCGATCGCTAGCGATTTGCAGAGATTCTCGCGATCGCTGGACAAAATCATCGAGATCATAATCATGATTGGGAATAAAATAATCTTTAATCACCAGAGATGGCGAATAACAAACGTCTTGAGACCCGTCAGACCATTGAATTTGAAACCGAATTTCAGGCATAAGGATTAAGGGTTGGATATCAGGTTCCTATAGTGTTTTAGGTGTAGTTTAGCAGAGACTTCCCAAGTGTAGCGAGACAAAATAGACTGACTCTGCTGCACTAGCGATCGGGCCCGATCGGGCTGAAGAATTAAACGCATGGCTTGCGCGATCGCATCCGGCAAGGGAGACACCAACAGCGCTTGAGCGTCAGATAAAAACTCAGTAAACGGCCGTTGATTGGAGGTGATGACTGGCAGACCCGACGCGATCGCTTCGAGCACCACCAGCCCCCACCCTTCTTTGGTTGATGGAAACACAAACACGTCCGCAGTTCTGTATAAAACGGGCAAATCTGCGTCAGAAATCACGCCCGGCAAGATCAGCGATCGCCCGACTTCGATGGTTAACTGAGCAGCGATCTCAAAAAACTCATCCCGATAAGTCTGATAGTCAAACAGCGTTGCCCCTCCTGCAATCACTAACTGAGCCTTGGGATAATCGTCTAGAATCTGCCCAAAAGCTTGCAGCAACCGAATTGAGTTCTTTCGCGGCTCAATGCCGCCTACTGTGAGATAGATGGGGAAGCCTGTTAAGCCCGATCGCTCTTTGAGCCGTGATTCTGAACCATTGGGATCAGGCGAAAATCGCTTTAAATTAACGCCATTCATCACTCGCGGCGCATGAATCTGATAACGCTGCTGAAGTTCAGCTTGCCACTTCTCACTCACGCATAGACAGAGATTTGCATCACGAATCGATCGATCTTGACAGTGCTGAAGATAATAGCTCGTGTAATCTTCAATGTGATGAACAGTTCGCACAAACGAAGAAATCTGCTGTCGCTGAACAAGTCTGACTAAAGCGTTAGCAGCAATGCAGTCTTGAGCATGATAGATATCGTAATCTAATGAAGTCTGACTCAGATAATCTACAAATTCTTGAATTCGCTGCTGAATAAGCTTGTTAACTTCATTAGACGCAGAGTGAGCAGGAACAGCAACATAATCGCAAGACAGCGGATAGTCAAATCCGTGTCCGTCTTTGTCTAAAGCATAAACGCAAACATGATGACCTAAACCATACAATGCTTCTGCTAACTCCAACGTGTGAATAACGCTTCCTCTGGGCTTTGTAGAGTAAGTAAACAAAGCGATCCGGTAGAAGTTAGCATCTGTTGATCCATCAGTTAAATCATCCATGAACGACTTCACTCAACGCTTCATTAGTCACTTCATCGCTGACACACCGACACTTTCAACTCGTAATGAATGCCATCACTGTCTCGCTCTCAACTCGCTCTCGATCAGCGCGTAATCCTTGACCAATATCAGCACTCATTAACCGCCGTAATGCTGTGAAGCACGACAGACACAATGGCTTAGTGTAGATAAAACATATTTACCTGTCAATACATTTTTTGTGAGACTCACAGCTTGTTAAACGACTGGGTAAACGAATGTGGATTGATTAATGCCGAGATCTTCGCCTTTAGAAAATAGGGCGAGACAACCTTACTACAATGGTCGAAACTACAATGGTCGAAGTGATTTAATTCACGATCCAAAGTTTTGTGGAAAGCTCTGGCGATCGTTCTCCAAAGTTGCTCTAACTTCAGACATCGTGAGTATGATGGGCAAAAGCGTTCAGGGGCAAACCTTAGACATGAGAGATCGCATTGAGCAACTAACGCAGAATCTCAGCCAAACGATCGTGGGCAAATCTGAAGCCATTCGCCTCGTCTTAGTTGCTCTGCTGTCAGGAGGTCACGCCCTTTTAGAAGACGTTCCTGGAGTCGGAAAAACACTGCTGGCAAAGTCTTTAGCCAAATCGATCGACGGTCGATTTCAGCGCGTGCAGTGCACACCTGATCTGCTGCCCACCGATGTCACGGGCACCAATATTTGGAACCCCCGATCGGGCGAGTTTGAGTTTATGGCGGGCCCCGTCTTTGCCAACGTGTTGTTGATGGATGAGATCAATCGCGCTACGCCTCGCACCCAGTCTGCGCTGCTCGAAGTGATGGAAGAAAAACAGGTGACGGTGGATGGCGTATCTCGATTGGTGCCCAGTCCGTTTTTTGTGATCGCGACTCAAAACCCGATCGAATATCAGGGCACTTTTCCGCTGCCAGAGGCTCAGATGGATCGGTTTGCCCTGTCTCTGTCGCTCGGCTATCCGACTGAGCGCGAAGAGTTGCAGATGTTGCAGCGCCTTCAAAACGGTCACACGGTGCAAGAACTCAAGCCCTGTATATCTTTGGCAGAGGTGCAAGAGCTTCAACGTCTCTCTAGTCTGGTCAAAGTTGAGCCTTCAATCCAGCAATACATTCTAAACTTGGTGCGGGCGACGCGAGAAGACGAAGAAGTGACGCTAGGAGTCAGTCCTAGAGGCACTGTGGCCTTACAAAAAGGCGCACAAGCCTTAGCGTTTTTAGATGGCAGAGACTACGCTCTACCGGATGATGTCAAAGAGCTTGCGCCCTGTGTGTTGGCTCATCGATTGATTCCGGCTGGGGGACGGAGAGCTAGAGGCATTGTCGATCGCCTCTTACGATCGGTGGCGATTCCCTAATCGTCGTCGGATGGGCGCATCGCTTCTCGTGCTAGCACCGCCAACCCTGCCACCCCCAAACTGACAAACCAGATGTATTGATACCAATAATTTTGGATTTGAGCGGTCGGGGACAGTTCAGGATGCAAGGTGCAGAGATAAAACAGCAAAAACATCATCATCAGCCCGCCAAACCCAGTGAAGGTCAGCCCCATCAAAATTCGGGCGGGTCTGAGATCTTCATCAGTGATGTCGTCAATATCAATTTCTGCCAACTGATCAAGCGATTCGTCTGCAATCTGAGAAGCTTCTCCCAGATTCATCGCTATCTCTGACGGCAGCAGGGGAGCGATCGCGCTCACGGTTTTGACGCGCAGCGATCGCTCAGTGTCTCGCAAAAGTTCTAGGGGTTTGCGCGCCGGGGGTTCAGCAAATTCAACTCTATCTGAAGGCTGAGACGACATCTTAGGCTCAAAATTCATAGTCACCGATCGATTGACTTAACTTCAATTCTAAAGGCGCTAGGGATTTTAGAGGCAATTCATCCTAATTTCTGAAGTTCATCAAGTTTGATGAGCACTTCGCGACTGTGCACGATCGGGTTCACCCCGGTGAACGTGGCTTTGAGGGTGCCTTGAGGGTCAATGATGAAGCTGTGTCGAGAGGAAACGATGCCCATCCATGAGCCGTAGGCTTTGCTGATTGCGCCCGTTGTGTCAGCGAGAAGCGGAAACTTTAGCCCTTCGGAGTCGCAAAATTCTGCGTGAGATTCGACATCATCGGCGCTGATGCCCACGATTTGAGTGTTGCGATCGAGATATTGCGGCATATCTTGCTGAAACTTGCGAGCCTCGATCGTGCAACCCGATGTGAAATCTTTGGGATAGAAATAAACAACCAGCCACTTGCCGCGATAGTCTGCCAGCGAGACATTGCCATCGCCCGTGTTGGTTGGCAGCGCAAATTCTGGAGCGGGGGCATCGACAATAGGCAGCTTGCCGCCGAGGGCCAGCGCATCGGGCGCAATATTGAAGGTAGTGAGCAAGGTCAAACAGCAGACCAATAAAGCCTTAAGAATGATTTGGCGAAGCATAGGGCAAACCTGAGAAAACTCTGTAATAAAAGTTTACCTTAGTGTTCACCTTCCAAATTCCGCTCACTTTTGAAATAGGCTTTTGAGTCAACTACTCTAAGGCTCAAAGTAGACAGAAGATGCAAAAATAACTGTGGCAGAATTGAGGAGCGATCGTACCAACTATGAAGCCAACTTACGACGCGATGAGCAATGTGGAACTGAGAGCTTACTGCCTCAAACACAGAGAAGATATCGGTGCACTAGAAGCTTTTTTGCCCGTCGCAGTCCCGATGCTGAAGCGGTTTGGTTTTCTCCACCTAAAACCTTAGAAGAATGGAAGCAGCAAGAAGAAGTAGTTCGAGTAGAGATTGAGAAGCGATCGCAGAACTCCAATTGACTCAAGAATCTGAATGAAAAAATTTGACGTGGTAATTGTGGGTGGTGGCCCGGCGGGAGGTCACTGTGCTCGAATTTTGGCAAAATCGGGGCGCAGCGTTTTATTAATTGAGCGCTTTAAAGACTTTACTAAAAATAGTTTTTCGAGTGCTGGGACTCCTTTAGAAACCTTAGAAAAGTTTGACCTACCTGAGACAGTGGCAGGTAGCTTTTGGAATCGATTAGTGATCGTCACATCTAACAAACAGGGAGTTTGGAAATCTGAGAAACCTCTAGGAAGTGTTTTAGATTTCACAAAGCTGCGAGAATTTTTAGCCAAAGAAGTGACTACCCACGGTGGCGAAGTTTGGATGGGATGTCGATATGTCAGTCATAAAACTAAGGATGCTGAGACATTCGTAACGATTAAAAATAATCTGATTAGTGAAGAAATTGTAGTGGCTACAAAGGTTTTGGTGGATGCAACAGGGCCCAACCGATCGCTGATCCTTCAAAAAAGCGATCCTCAGCCCAAATTCACAACAGGAACAGGAGTCGAATATTTAATCGAAGTTGATGAGCAATCCTATCTAAAGAATGCTGAGGCGTTGACCTTTTTCTTAGGTCACAAATGGATTCCTAAAGGCTATTCTTGGATCTTTCCGATGGAGGGAAACCAATTAAAAGTGGGTGCGGGAATTGTTAATGGTGAACATCGAGTTGTCAAAGACACGGAGCCGCTTAAACACTATATCGACCTGATTATTAGCGACTATATTAAGCCAGAGTTCTACAAAGTCGTTGATATTCACGGCGCGACTGTTAAATACAGCATGGGTTTAAATGATATTTATAGTCGGGATAATGTAATCGCGATCGGGGACACCGTTTCGACCATCAACTTCTTGGGGGGCGAGGGCATTCGACACGCCATGCTGAGTTCTGAAATCGCTGGCCGATATATTGAAGAATATTTAGACGGTCAAAGAAATGACTTCGATGACTATCAGAAAGAGATGCACAAAACCTTTTTGGCAAAGTGGAAAGTCTCAGAAAAGTTGGGGATGAAAAAGTACCTAGAAGATGCCGATTCTCTAGTTGATAAAGTCGTCTCTTATCTAGAGCCGATGAAACTAGAAGACATCGTTGATGTTTTGTTCTATTACAAATTTGAGAAGGTTTCTAAAGGCTTTTGGTCTTATTTGTTGAGAAAAGCCCGATCGTTCTTTAAGCCGTTTAAGAAAATCTAAGTCAAAATTGCGCCGCCCATTAAGCGCTGATAGCGATAGTCAAGTTCCGCTTTCATGACGGCCCATTTTTCCAGCGTGGGATCTTTCTCGATCGTGCGTTCTGCTGCACTTCTCGCCAGTTCTAACACGTCTTGATCGTCTACCAAACTGGCTAGCGCAAAATCTGGTAAACCTGATTGTCGAGTCCCCAAAACTGCACCGGGCCCGCGAAAGCGCATATCCATCTCTGAGATAAAAAATCCATCTTGCGATTGCTCCAATACTTTGAGACGTTGGCGGGCGGTTTCGGTTTTAGAACTGCTCATCAGCAGACAAAATGACTGAGCTGCCCCTCGACCGACTCGACCCCGAAGCTGGTGTAGTTGTGATAAACCAAAGCGATCGGCGTGTTCGATCAGCATCACCGACGCATTGGGCACATCGACCCCAACCTCAACCACTGTTGTAGAGACGAGAATTTGAGTCAGATTGTCTCGAAATTTTGTAATTGACTCATCCTTTTCAGCCGAGGTCATGCGCCCATGCAGCAAGCCAACTTTGAATTCGGGAAAGACTTTTTCTTGCAGTTGTTGATGTTCGTCGATCGCTGATTTCAAATCCAATTTTTCTGACTCTTCGACCAAGGGCAACACCACATAGATCTGACGACCTTGAGCAACTTCGCGCCGCATTAGCTCATAGGCTTTGAGTCGTTCTCGCCCAGCCAACACCGTGGTTTGAATCGCCTTTCGACCCGGCGGCAACTCATCGATTTGGCTCACATCTAAATCGCCGTGCAGCGTCAGAGCCAGCGTCCGGGGAATCGGCGTGGCCGTCATCGTCAACACATGGGGATGCTCGCCTTTTTGCTGAAGTTTTGCCCGTTGCTGCACGCCAAAGCGATGCTGTTCATCAATCACGACTAAACCCAGACGATGAAAATTCACCGTGTCTTGGATCAGAGCATGGGTGCCCACGAGCAGGGGCAATTGTCCGGTTTCAAGCTGGGCGTGAATCTCGCGGCGTTTGGCGGCTTTAGTCGAGCCTGTCAGCAACTCGACGGGCAGATGCAGCAGGTTAAACCAGCCGACTAATTTCCGGTAGTGCTGTTCTGACAAGACCTCGGTCGGAGCCATTAACGCACCTTGATAGCCCGACTGAATCGCGGCTAAAAGGGCAATCACAGCGACGACGGTTTTGCCTGACCCCACATCGCCCTGCACTAAGCGATTCATGGGGACAGGCTTTTGTAGATCATTCAAAATGTCGTTGACGACTCGATTTTGAGCGTTGGTGAGTTCAAACGGCAACTGTTTATAGAAATCGTCGATCAGTTTGCCCGTTGAGGCAACCACGGCACTGGCTTGGATTTGCTGCTGATTTTTGCGACGGTTGAGCAAGCCCAGTTGCAGATAGAAAAATTCGTCAAACACAAGGCGACGACGAGCCGCCTCTAGCGCGTCACTGTCAGGGGGAAAGTGAATGTGAGCGATCGCCTCAGCCAGACCAATCAAGCCATATTCATCTCGCAAGCCTTTTGGTAGCGCTTCTTGAAGGCGATCGACCGCCCCTAATGCCGTGGTCATCGTCCGCCGCACTAAGTCTGCCCCAACGCCCTCAGTGAGCGGGTAAATTGGCACAATTCGCCCGACGGTCAAGGAGTCGATCTCGTCGTCCGCCTGACCTAAAATCTCTAGGTCGGGATCTTCTAAGGTCATGCCAAACTTGGTTTCTTTGACCAACCCGGATGCCGCGATCGCCGCCCCAACGGGATATTGACGCTTCTGCTGTTCTTGCCAGCCGCGATTGCTGTAGCGGGTTCCGGCAAAAAAGCGGCTGATTTTCATCTGTCCGGTCGAGTCGCGGATGACGAGTTCCACGATCGTTAACTTACTATTGCGGGGGCTGGTAAAGCAACTACAGCTTTTCACTGTGCCAATGAGAGTGACGGTTTCGCCTGCTTTTAGCTCTCTAATCGTCACCTGACGGGCATAGTCAAGGTGATCTCGCGGGTAATAGTAGAGCAGATCTCGCACGGTGAGCAGCCCTAGTTTTGCCAGTTTTTCACCACTTTTGGGCCCGACTCCGGGGAGATAGGTGAGGGATTGATCCAGCGAGATCGTTTGGTTAGACTCCACGATCGGACTCTTGCGGGCAACCACTTTTTTAGCGGCGGGCTGCTCGGAGGAATCAATCGCTTTTTTGGCCGTGTCTTCGGTCTTTTTGACCTGATAGAGAAATCGTCGCGTCTCAGCCACCAAATGCTGACGCTGGGAAAACGTTAGATCTGAATAGTTGGCAAACTGCGAGGCGATTTCTTGACAGCGTTGGCGATCGCGATCGGGCAGTGCCGCATCTGATTGACTGAAATTGAGATGCAAAAATTCGCCGAAGTGGAATTGATTTCCCTCCAGGTTATTAAACCCATGCTCTGCCTCAACAGACAAAGCTTTTTGCAATCTCACCAGATCCATCGTTCAAAAAGTGCGTGATTGGGACTAGAACCTATGAACTATTGTCAATCATTCACTAGACGCTTTGCCGATGAAGTCTAGCAAAATTTGGCGGTGAGTTGTGCCCAACGGTCGAACTTGAGCGGCTTTTTCTGAGAAACAATCCCCTCGAAGAATATCCTCTTTTGAGAGCAACCCCAGATCCCATCCTTCCATTAAGACCAGATCAGATATTTTCACCGTCAAAGGCGCGTGAAAGACATGACGAATCACCTTTTCGTCAGCGTAATCATCAAATCGGGTTACGCTCGGCATCGGGTAGCCAATTTCCTCGATCAGTTCTCGTTGAACAGCCACTTCGGGGCTTTCGCCTGGATCAATGTGTCCCCCAAAAAAGCCCCAACACCCCGGATAGATAATGCGGGGATCATCGTCTCTAAGCTGCATCAAAAATCGATCGTCTTGGTAGAGAATGGCGATCGCTACCCGCACCCGATCGTCGGTCTCATCATGCTTCATGCGAGTCATCCCGTTACGACAAGCGACATTTTTCTGACAGAAACGGGTTCGGTGGCTCCTTCTTGCTCAAGATAAACCGACCCTCGATCCCTGCCATCCAACACAATACTCTGATAGCGAACTCTTCCAGTCACTTTGACCTCCGTTCCTGCTGCCGGAGGCGCGCTTTTGGTCACGACCCAAATTTTGCCCGTCGCGTCTTGAAGCTCATAGGCAATCAGCCCCGCTAGAGGCGCTTGGGCACCAATTTTGCCCTGCAAATGCACCGTAAAATTTGTTTTTTGCTTTTGCAACTCGCTGATTTTGGCGGTGCTAAAGTCTAGAGTCGAGAGCATCGCCTCTGGATGAAACTGCGCCTCAGCTTGAAGAGCCGGACGACCACAGCCCAATAGGCCTGTCAAAAGAGACAGCCCAAACCCGCCCATGAGAATTGAGAAGTGCGATCGCATGGCTCACCTATGTGTTTTAACAATCTGCGTCACGATCGGAGTTTAATTTAGCCGCGTTAAACAGCGACCCAAAAGGCATTACACGGTAGACTGAACTTGCAAAACCCCGGATAATTCTACTGAAGTGTTAACACACACGCCCGGTTTTTGCCCAACGATCGCCCTCCCTGAAGCTAAAGATACCAGGAGTCTTGAGAATTTTGAATTTGGTCTTTTAACTCAACCTCCTTTGTTCATGACGCATCTCTCACCTTTATGACAGCCCAACTTCTCGACGGCAAAGCCCTAGCTCAAAAAATGCAGGCAGAGCTAGCTCACCAAGTCCAAATTTTGCAAGCCAGTCGCAACCGTCCGCCGGGTCTAGCCGTTCTCATGGTGGGCGACAATCCGGCTAGCGCGGCCTATGTGCGAAATAAAGAACGCGCTTGCGCCACCGTAGGGATTGCTTCCTATGGCAAACATTTTCCAGCCGATGCGACTCAAGCCGAGTTAGAACAGACCATTCAAGCGCTCAATCACGACGATCGGGTAGACGGAATTCTAGTCCAGTTGCCTCTGCCCGATCATCTCGATTCTGTGGCACTGCTCAATCAAATCGATCCCGATAAAGATGCTGACGGGCTGCACCCCATTAATCTAGGGCGGCTGGTGCGCGGAGAACCCGGACTGCGAAGCTGCACACCTGCGGGAGTGATGCGGCTCTTAGCCGAATACCAAATAGATCTGAGGGGCAGACAAGCGGTGGTGATCGGGCGAAGCATTTTGGTTGGCAAACCGATCGCTCTGCTGCTGCTCGAAGCCGACGCGACGGTGACGATCGCTCACTCACGATCGCAGGATTTGGGGGCGATCGCCCGCAGTGCCGACATCCTGATCGCTGCCGTGGGTCGCGAGGGGCTGATCACACCAAAAATGGTCAAACCGGGCGCGGTCGTCGTCGATGTCGGCATCAATCGCGTCACCGACGCAACAGGCAAAAGTCGATTGGTGGGAGATGTTGATTTTGCGGCAGTTCAGCCCATCGCTGGATATTTAACGCCCGTTCCGGGTGGAGTTGGCGCGATGACTGTGACCATGCTGTTGCACAATACTATATGGAGCTACTCTCAAAAGTTTGTGGGGTGAAGGAGCCGGATCAGTTGGATTGATCTCTAAAACCCCAAACCTAGAGAGGACGTTAGGAGGGAACCTATGGTAGTGACCGATGAAACACAATTTTCGAGCAGGGCATCTCAATTCGATTTATGCGCTTATCTATCGACTCAGCAAGAACGGGTAGAAGCTGCCCTCGATCGCTCCCTCCCGGTGATTTACCCTGAGCAGATTTATGAAGCGATGCGCTATTCGCTGCTGGCAGGTGGCAAGCGGTTGCGTCCGATTCTCTGTCTGGCAACGTGTGAGTTGATGGGCGGCACGATCGAGATGGCCATGCCGACGGCCTGCGCGCTCGAAATGATTCACACCATGTCGCTGATTCACGATGATCTGCCCGCGATGGATAATGACGACTATCGCCGGGGCAAGCTGACTAACCACAAAGTTTTTAACGAAGCGGTGGCCATTCTCGCCGGAGACGGGCTGTTGGCTTACGCCTTTGAGCACATTGTTGAAGAAACCAAAGACGTTCCGCCCGATCGCTTAATGAAGGTGATTGCCCGGCTGGGTCGAGCCGTCGGCGCGGCGGGGCTAGTCGGTGGTCAGGTGGTTGATCTGCACTGTGAAGGCGCGTGTGATGTCAAGATCGAAACGCTCAACTTCATTCACGCTCACAAAACGGCCGCTTTGCTCGAAGCCTCGGTGGTCAGTGGCGGCATTATTGCAGGCGCATCTGATGCCGACGTGCAGCGATTGACTCGATATTCTCAGGCGATCGGGCTAGCCTTTCAAATCGTCGATGACGTGTTAGACATCACCTCGACCCAAGAAGAGTTAGGCAAATCGGTCGGCAAAGATCTGCGGGCCCAAAAAGCCACCTATCCCAGCTTTTGGGGTATTGAAGAGTCAAAGCGCCAGGCTCAACAACTGATCGAGCAGGCTAAATCAGAGGTGGCAGGCTATGGCGATCGGGCTGTGCCGCTGATGGCGATCGCTAACTTTATCACCGCCCGCACTCATTAAAAAACGCATCACCTTAAGCTTTAAACTATGCAGGACTTTGGCGACTTATTAGATAACAGAGTGCTGCTAGTTGCGATTTTCGCTTGCCTGCTAACTCAAGCGACTAAGCTAATTGTGGAACTGGTGAAGAACCGCAAGCTAAATTTTCACGTTGTGGTCGAGAGCGGTGGAATGCCAAGCTCTCACTCGGCTCTGGTGACAGCGCTGGCGGCAGGCGTGGGGCAAACCTCAGGCTGGGCAAGCAACGAGTTTGCGATCGCCACGATCGTCGCCATTGTCGTTATGTATGATGCCGCAGGCGTTCGGCAAGCGGCGGGCAAGCAGGCTCGAATCTTGAATCAAATCATTGATGAATTTTTCCAAGGAGAGCATCAATTTACCGAAGAGCGGCTCAAAGAGCTATTGGGTCATACGCCCTTTCAGGTGATCGTCGGGTCGATCTTAGGCATCGCCATCTCGTTTGGCGCAGAATTCATCTTCAGTCGATAGCGATAGGTTGCTGTTTGGGTTCAAGGCTGAGGGTTCGACTGCAAAAGAGACTGAACCAAGATTCTCAGCAGGGGTTCTAGATCGCTGGGAGCCTGGTAGCCGATCGTGTCTTCTACGATCGCTTGCGTGAGTCGATTCAGCGTTCCAAATCGCCAAAGCTCCCCGATGGTGACCGCTCCGATCAGGATGGGCTGCTGTTCTAGAGAGGGCGATCGCTCCCAGCGATCGAGGGCAATCATTTCTGCTAGGAGTTGAGAAAACCCATAATCTAGATCTCCTTGCTTTGCCTCAATCACCACAAGCTGTTTGAGATTGTCTACTGTCAACAGATAGTCTAGAACTCCCTGTAACTGTTCCGACACTTTAATGGGTTGCTCAATCCGCACCGCAGCATCGGCATAGAGCAAGGCAGTTTTCAGAATCGGGAAAATGATCGCTTCTCGCTTGGACTGCTCATTGAGACGAATCAAGCGGGGAATGATCGAGACGAGATCTTCTTTTAGGGGAATGCAGCGATCGAGTTCCCCTGCATATCGAGGCAGATCTAGGGGCGCTCTCTTAAAGGAGTAGCCAAAATATTCCGCCAGGTCGAGCGCGTCAATTCGCATCTCGAAGTAGTTAGAAAAGGTGTAGGACTTTTGCGGGTCTAAGATCATGAAGCGGCTAGCGCCCTCCCACGGCGGGCGGTGACACCTGCACACTCGACTTCAGCAACGTGACGCGGCGGCTATCTACCACCATGACAAAAAAGCCCCGATCGCTCAAGTTTTGCAGCGTGGCGTTTGCGGCACTCTGGTTAGTGGTGTAGGTCGCCAACAAATAAGGACGCTGCCCATAAGACACCAACCCAACCTCTTTTTTAAGGGCTTGCTGTAGCTGAGTTGCCAACTCTGGCTGGTTAAAGTAGCTCACCAAAACCGCGTAGCCCGTCCCTAACGGTTGAGGATTGTACTTTAAAGGACTAGAGGAATTTGGAGCCGATGCCGGAGCCGTGACCGTTTTGACGGGATTTTGAGACCCATCTCCGGCGATCGTCGGTCGAGTGACAAAGGCCTGTAGCCCAACGGTTTCAGTCAAATATTGCGCCCAAGAACTGGCGGTTTCTATCGTGTTAAACCCACTGACGCGAGTCACCACCTCATCTAAATAGCGACAAACTGCCGTGCTAGTCGTGGTTGGCAGCACCTTGACTAACCGATCGCGCACGTCTGGAGTTTTGCTCACGACCAACAGCAGATATTCGCCAGCGTTGGGGGGCTGACACGGCGAGAGATTGGTTTGAGCGATCGCGCCCTGCCCAGTTGCCCATAGCCCAACGATCGCGGGAAGTGCTTTCAAACCAATCCAATAAGAGCGCACAATCGTCGGGTTCATAGTCTTGTTTGTCCGCAAATAGCTGAGTCGTGTCAGTGAATTCGCAGAGTATCACGAAACGGCAGCCAGAGAAGCCAACGGCTGGGGAATCGTTGCTGACTCCTGAAACTCGCCTGTGATCACATATTCTAGCCGCAGCTTTAGCCAGGTAATAAATTGTTTGTTGGTGGAGACGATCGCCGCCGCAGGCTGAGGACACTGAGCTTTGATCGCAGCCATTTCAGGCGCGTCGAGAAACGCGGGCTGTTTGACCAGCCAGAAATCAATTTCTTTTTCGTTTTCTTGATAGTTGCGAGTCCGCTCTTTAAAGATTTCGTCGATCGGTTCGTCTTCGGCCAAAAACTTCTGGCTTGCTAAAACGTAATAATAGGTCGTCATTACCCTTTTCCTTGAATCACTTGTTTCATTTCTCGGACGGCGCGGTCTAGCCCCACGAGGGCAGCCCGGCTGATGATGGTGTGTCCAATATTCAATTCTTCCATGCCTGGGAGACACGCGATCGCATAAGCGTTCCAATAAGTGAGTCCGTGTCCGGCGTTGACGCGCAGCCCGGCAGCGATCGCGTGCTCACACCCCTCTGCCAAAATCTGCAACTCTTTGGCGCGACTGACTTCGGTGCGTGCTTCGGCATATTGCCCGGTGTGTAGCTCGATAAATTGGGCACCCGTGGCGGCAGACGCATCGATTTGTCCCCGATCGGCATCAATAAATAAACTCACCGGAATCTGTGCGTCTTGAAGCTGACGGACGACGAATGTCATTCGATCTAGCTGCCCGGCGATGTCTAGCCCGCCTTCGGTCGTGACCTCTTCGCGTTTTTCGGGCACCAGCGTTACATAATCGGGCTGGATGGTGAGAGCGATCGCCACCATTTCATCGGTCGCCGCCATTTCTAAATTTAAATGCGTTCGCACGGTTTGCCGCAATAATTGCACATCTCGATCTTGAATGTGCCGCCGATCTTCCCGCAGATGAACGGTGATGCCATCGGCTCCCGCGAGTTCTGCCAAGACGGCCGCTGCGACGGGATCAGGCTCCACGGTGCGACGAGCCTGCCGAATCGTGGCAATATGATCGATGTTGACTCCGAGTGTAGGCAAGACGGTTGTTCTCCCAGGCTTTGACCCTGATTTTAGCGCGTCTGACGGGGCTGAATGCAAGTTGCTCTCTCTACTAATGACGTGAGTTCGATAGACGTGATTCACTCCGATTATGAATTCGGGAAGCCCCATTGTCTCGCTCTGAAGCAATCCTGAAATGACTCAACTTCGTTAGCTTACATCCTTTGATTTTGGCGATGCGTCAGTCTTAAAGAAGTGAACTTTTCTGGGGCAATCATGCCTAACGGAACGATTTATAGAACTGAGGTAAGCACTCACACAGGTCGTAACAATTGCTGCGATCGCTTGCCCTTTCGCCCCATATCAGGGTAAATGAAGACGCTACCCGGAAAGGCTTTTTGTGATGAGTATCGATTTTGGACGAGAGATCTGTGGCACACTCGCGGCTGCGGAAACACGAGAATGGCTCGTCACCAACGGCATTGGCGGATATGCATCAGGCACGATCGGGGGGCTGCTCACCCGTCGTTATCATGGCTTATTAGTTGCCGCGCTCAAACCTCCTCAGCAGCGCACGCTGCTCGTCACTAAGCTTGATGAAAGCGTCCGCTATGGCAAAGACTTCTACCCCCTTAGCACCAATCGCTGGACAGGGGGCATCGTCTGCTCTAACGGCTATCGCCACATCGAGCGGTTTTCTTTAGAAGGAACCGTGCCCGTGTGGCGGTTTGCCTGTGGCGATGCTCTGCTCGAAAAACGCGTTTGGATGCAGCAAGGAGCCAACACCACCTATGTGCAATATCACCTGCACCGAGCGACTCAGCCCATGACGCTGACGCTAAAAGCCCTCGTCAACTATCGCGACCACCACAGCGACACTCAGGGCAACCAGTGGCAAATGGGTGTTGACTCGATCGGCAAAGGCGTTTGCATTTCAGCCTACCCCGAAGCCACACCATTCTATTTGCTGTGTCGGGGCGCAAAAGCAACCCCCATGCACGATTGGTATTATGGCTATGAGTTGACCGTTGAGCGCGATCGGGGACTCAATGATCAAGACGATCATCTCCACGCCGCGACCTTTGAGGCGACCCTGCACCCCGGCGAGTCAGTGACGTTTATCGCCAGCACCGACGCAACGCCCAATCTTGACGGAGAAACGGCCCTACGCACTCAACACGCCTATGAGCAAAAACTCCTCGATCGCTGGAAAATTGATCAGGGCAAACAAACCGATTCTGCCCCGGTTTGGATTAGACAATTAGTTTTAGCTGCCGATCAATTTATTGTGAATCGATCGCAGCCCAATAATCCTAACGGAAAGACGATCGTGGCGGGCTATCCCTGGTTTGGCGACTGGGGGCGAGACACGATGATTAGTCTACCAGGGTTGACGCTGACAACGGGTCGCCCAGAGATTGCTCGATCCATCATTCAAACCTTTGCGCTGCATATCGATCAGGGCATGTTGCCCAATCGCTTTCCCGATGTGGGCGAGGCTCCAGACTATAACACCGTCGATGCAACGCTGTGGTACTTTATTGCGATTCAGGCTTATTACAACGCGACGGACGATCGGGACTTGCTGCACGATATTTTTCCCGTCTTGGCAGATGTGATCGATTGGCACTGTCGCGGCACTCGCTATGACATTCACCTTGACCCTGCCGATGGGTTGCTCTATGCCGGAGAGGCCGGGACGCAACTCACCTGGATGGATGCCAAAGTCGGCGATTGGGTGGTGACTCCGCGCATCGGCAAGCCCGTTGAGATTAACGCTTTGTGGTACAACGCATTGCGAATTATGGCCAAGTTTGCTCGTCAAATCGGCAAGCCGCACCGAGAATATGATGCGATGGCAGACCGAGTGTTAGCCAGGTTTTCTCGATTTTGGAACGAGGCTGAGGGCTATTGTTATGACGTGTTAGACGGCCCTGACGGTCACGATTTAGCGCTGCGTCCTAATCAGATTTTTGCGGTGTCTCTGCCCGAAAGTCCATTAACTGCGGCTCAACAAAAAAGTGTGGTCGATGCCTGTTCTCGATCGCTGCTCACGTCTTATGGACTACGATCGCTCTCTCCCTCACATTCTAGCTATCAAGGGCACTATGGCGGCTCTCAACTGCGGCGAGATGGAGCCTATCATCAAGGCACGGCTTGGGGTTGGCTGATGGGTGCCTTTACGATCGCTCATCTGCGCGTTTATAACAATCCGGCTAAAGCGCGAGAGTTTTTAGAACCGATGGCAGCCCATCTCACCAATCATGGGGTTGGTAGTTTGAGCGAGATTTTTGACGGCGATGCGCCGATGAATCCGCGAGGTTGCATTGCTCAAGCGTGGACTGTGGCAGAAGTGTTGCGGGCTTGGTTTACGATCGCGACTGTCTAATTTGACGGGAAAAGGCAGTTCTTGCAATCATCATCAGGTGTACTGATTGTCCGGCGCTTGAGTGAGTTGACTACTAGTTCTTAGCCGATTGTGGATTTCGTCACAAGTACAGGTTTTATGCACGAGGTGGTCTACAGTTGCCTTGCCCCAAACAAATCGCGTTTTTGGGGGAGTTAGACAACAAAGCTGTCAGCCTGGTTTGCAACAAGTCTACTAACATAGACAAGCTCTGAGGACGATCGCCGCAGATAAATCACCACTTGCACCATCTGTTTTTGAGGAAAGCGCCGATAAACTCGCAGTCGATAGTCCGCCATGCTCAAGGGCATTGTTGGGTCAGGATCGGTCTGAAACTCGCAGTGCAGCACCACGCGATCGGACTCCAGCAAAATCAGCGCATCGGCGCGAATTGGCTCAAGCGACAGTTCAGAGGGACTCAATTCTGTTAAGGCGATCGGTTCACCAATCAGCCAACTGGCAAAATCTGCCGAAAACTGTTCGGCTAAAAATTTGGAGATGTTGTCGAACATTTTCTGATTCCCTTAGAGCGGTGGTTGTTGCCAATCACTGCTGTCGCCACCACGATCGCACTAGGCGAATCTCGTCATAGCCATACACGTCTCCGAGATAATCGCGGATTTGAGTGAGAGAATTGTCTCCTACCGTTTCCATTGCTTCGATGATTTTGTCTCGACGATCGCTGCTCACTAACCGCTCGATCTCCACGGCGTAGCCCATCTCTAACAACTCAGCCAGGTGCCCCGTCACGGTATTGAGACGAATACTTCGCTGCTCGGCAATATCAGCAGGTTTTAGACCCTGATTAAATAGCTCTAAAGTGTGAAGCTGGGTGTAGGTTGCCTGACTCGATTCGGGTTGAGTTGGGGGCGCAATGGGGGCGATCGGAGTCGAGACTACCGCAAAGCGATCGCTTTCGACGGGCAATCCTTTTTCGGCTCGAAAGTCACGAATCTCATCTAAAAATGCGTCGCCATATTGGGAGAGCTTGCGATCGCCCACGCCCGAAATTTCTCGAAACTGAGCGCGAGTTTGGGGCTGCTGTTGCGCCATCAATCGCAAACTCGCATTCGAGAAAATCACGTAAGGCGGCACTGCTTGTTTGTCTGCCAACTGTTTGCGAAGTTTTTGCAAAATTTCGTAGAGTTCTTCGGTCTCTGGCGTGTTGAGATCAGGGGCTTTGGTGACGCTGAGTTTTTGCTTGAGTTGCACTACGGCAATATTCACCGATCGCTGTTTTCGCAAGACTTCCCAACTTAGCTCGTTGAGCTTGAGAACCGAATAGCCGTCAGTGGCTTCTTCGACTAGTCGCTGATGCAGCAGCGATCGCCCTAACATTCGCCATTCTTCGATGCTGCGATCTTTGCCAATGCCATAGGTTGAAAGTTGGTCATGTCTGTTTTTGAGAATGCGATCGGCTTTTGAGCCGCGCAGCACGTCGATCGTGTAGCCCATGCCAAAACTCTGCCCTTGTTGAGAAAAGCGGGCAATGCACGAGAGAAATTTTTGAGCGTCGATCGTCCAGTCTTCGATCGGTTTGGGATAGCGACAGTTGTCACAGTTGCCGCAGTTGCCCGGAAAGTCTTCGCCAAAATAGGCTAATTGAATGGTGCGACGGCATTCGGTCGCTTCTGCATAGTTGATGACTCGGCGTAACTGCTGCGTTGCAATTCGCTGTTCGTCTTCTAATGGCTCACCCGATATCGGATCGACTTTTTGACCAATCAGAAACTCGATCGTTTTAATGTCACCTACCCCGAAGTAGAGCGTACAGTGCGACGGTTCACTATCGCGTCCGGCTCGACCTGATTCTTGATAATAGCCTTCGATGTTGCGAGGCAAATCGTAGTGAACTACGAGCCTTACATCTGGCTTGTTAATTCCCATTCCAAAAGCGACGGTTGCCACCATCACTCTCACATCATCTCGAATGAAGCGCGTTTGATTTTCGCTGCGAGTTTTATTGTCTAATCCTGCGTGATAAGGCAGAGCAGCAATGCCATCGTGTTTGAGTTTTGCGGCAATTTCTTCGACCCGTTTGCGGCTGAGACAATAGACAATGCCTGACCCTTGACTTTGCCGAATTTGCTGCACTAATTCTCGATAGGAATTACTGGTTTTTTGACGAACTTCATAATATAAATTCGGCCGATTAAAACTGGCAACGTGAACGCTAGGCACACGCAACTGCAATTGCTGAATGATATCATGACGCACCCGCTCAGTTGCTGTCGCCGTTAATGCAATTACGGGCACGTCTGGATAGTGCTCACGCAAATAATTTAACTGCCGATATTCAGGACGAAAATCATGGCCCCATTCTGAAACACAGTGCGCTTCGTCGATCGCAAAGGCCGAGATGCCGACCCGATCGCGGATATGCGGCAATACAGAATTCAAATAATCTTCGCTCAACAATCGCTCCGGCGCGACATACAGCAGCTTAATTCGACCTTCCATCACGGCTCTGCCCCGCGATCGTAGCTCGTCGGCGTTTAAGCTACTGTTCATAAAGGTGGCTGAGATGCCATTGTCTTGCAGCAACGTCACCTGATCTTGCATCAGCGCAATCAGCGGCGACACCACAATCATCAGCCCCGGTTTGAGCAGCGCCGGAAGCTGAAAGCACAGCGACTTGCCACCCCCCGTGGGCATGACCACTAGCTGATCGCGATTGTCGATCGTCTGCTCAATAATCTGACGCTGACCGGGGCGAAAGCTGTCATAGCCAAAGTAGTGTTTGAGCGCTTGCTCTAACGAAATAAAGTCGGTGGTGGCGGTTGGGAGGCTGGCTGACATTAAACTTACTGGTGATGCGTTACTGTCATGGTTCCTATCAGGGTTGCCCCATTCTCTCAGAAGCAGAGGCAGAAATTGAAGCAACTCGCATCGTATCAGGTTCTACTAAAGATCGTAATACTTTTGATCTGGTTGGTGGGTGTTTCTGAGAAGCGACCGCCCTTTAAAAAGGAATTACAGATCCAAGGGATGAATATGACCCCCCTATCCCCCAACTCCAGGCAATGATAGTTCATCTAAAAAAGAAAAATTGTAGAATCCGAATTTGATTGATTTGCGATAGACTCCAACTGTTCAGAGCAAGCGAAATATAAAGGTGGATTGTCGCTCACTCTTTGCTTTTTGAGGAAACAACGTGGAAGTTCCCCTAAGTATTAGGGGCACTCTGGACAAGGGAAATCCCTAGAATTGACGATGCAAACTCTCGATCGCTTCTATCAAGAAGGCATGATGGGCGAAATGGAAATAGGGAACGCGATCGCGAGAAGAAGTCCTAGCCGCATGGCGACATCAGTTAGAACGCCTCTGGTCAGAAGTAGAGCCTCAATGAAATGAGTATTATAGTTTATGGGGTAGTCCTATTTTAGAAAGAGTAAAGAATAATCAGGTAGGAGAAGGAAAATTCCAGAGTTTGCTTGCTCATTTCAATACATTCAACAAATGGCACTACCCTTTATGAGCAGCAGAGAAGGCACATACCATCTCCGCTAATTACGTTGCTGGCGCAATCTTCCTCACCACATTTGTTCCGAACAACTAAACTTGTTTCACCACAAACCAGACAGTAAACAGAGACGCTGTCCGGTTTGTTGGGGGATAGTTGAGCCAGTCTCGGAATTTCTTCCTTAGCACCTCCTTGACAGTAGCACTCGTAGAAGGTTGCCCAGTAACAAGAAGGACAAACGTAACGCCTTTGCTTTTTCTCAAAACCAAAATATTTACGAACTTCTGATGGTTGTAAAAGATCAATGATTATACTAACCTCAATTGCCAACGTGAGGTTAGTATAATCGAACTGCCTTATCGCTTCTGGCTCCCACAATAGCGAGTCGGGCATATTCTCAATAAAGCTTCTTCGAGCGTCAAGCCACAAGGTTGGAGAAGCAAGGTGATAGAAAACTTCCAAGACCTGAATCAGTAAATTTGTGATTCTGATAGGTGAATTTGGATCTACTGAGTGCATGATCGTATTTCTCTTGCTTCTGAGAGCTTCAAATCGGCGTTGAAAGTTTTCAGGCAGAACATTTGAAACGGAGTTGTAGACCCTGATTAGCTCAGACGCACTGATTGTTTTAAGTTCGCTAAATCTAACATCACACCCGTTTGTTGTTTCAGAATAGATAGCCAGATTTTCTGAAATGAGTAGATGTGGATCTACCGTGGCAATATGACCTTTCAGTAGAAATTCAGTGCCTTGCTGAATCAGTGCAAGAGCTGTACTGAGTTGCCGTTGAGCTTTCTTCCAATATTCCTCAACTAATTCCTCAGTCAGTAAAAAGTAAGTGTCAATAATTTGTCCATCTTCCCAAACATAATATTCTGTCTGAGCATCATGTGCTTCTCGCAGAGGCTTCAATAAGTCTATAGCTATATTCCAAGCCATGTTTAAGAAGTCAATACCAGAAAATTTGAAGTCATCTCCGCTCGGTACATCTACAATCATCTCTCGAAAACTTTTGAATTGGCGTATAAGTACTTCTACTTTAGAGTAGGAATACTTTTTGGGCAAGAATCAATGCTAAGACTAAAGACCCTGTTGATATTGCACTCTAATTTTTGGGCTTATGCTAGGTTGGAAGGCTAGGAATTGCTCAACGGATTACTGACCTCCCCAGCTTAAGTGGTACAGTCTCTACTCAGTGAAAGAATTAAGAGTACAGAGCGTAATTTCACAAGTATCTCGAATCAACACAAAAAAAGGGCGATCGCTCCTTGTTCAAGAACGATCGCTTCTCTAATTCAATTGATAGGGACATTATTTGTAGTGTCCCTAAACCGATTAGTAGTCGAAGTCGCCGCCGCCCATGCCGCCGCCGCCCGCAGGAGCGCTACCATCTTTCTCAGGCTTGTCAACGACAATGCACTCAGTGGTGAGCACCATGCCCGCGATCGAGGCTGCATTTTGCAACGCCGATCGAGTCACTTTTGCAGGGTCAACAATGCCCGCCTCGAACATATCTACATATTCGTTGGTGGCTGCGTTGAAACCGACGTTGAAGTCTTTTTCACGAACTTTCTCAGCGATGACCGCGCCGTTTTGACCTGCGTTTTCAGCAATCCGCTTCAGGGGAGCCGCTAACGCCCGTCCGACAATCAGCGCACCCGTGAGTTCTTCACCTTTCAGGTTAGCGTGTGCCCAAGTTTCCAACTCAGGAGACAAGTGAGCCAGGGTCGTGCCGCCGCCGGGAACGATGCCTTCTTCTACCGCCGCTTTGGTGGCGTTGATGGCATCTTCTAACCGCAGTTTGCGATCCTTCATCTCGGTTTCGGTAGCTGCGCCGACTTTGACGACTGCAACGCCGCCCGCGAGTTTAGCGAGACGCTCTTGCAGCTTCTCTTTGTCGTAAGAAGACTCGGTTTCATCCATCTGACGACGAATTTGCTCGACGCGAGATTTGACTTGAGCTTCGTTGCCTTCAGCCACGATCGTGGTGTTGTCTTTGGTGATCGTGACGCGACGGGCTTGACCCAGCATCTCCAGCTTGACAGCATCCAGCTTTAGACCTGCGTCTTCGGTGATTAGCTGTCCACCTGTTAGCACGGCGATGTCTTCAAGCATGGCTTTGCGGCGATCGCCAAAACCAGGCGCTTTCACGGCTGCCACGTTGAGCACGCCGCGCAGACGGTTGACCACAAGGGTTGCCAGCGCTTCTTTCTCGATGTCTTCAGCAATGATCACGAGGGGACGACCAGCACGAGCCACTTGCTCTAGCACGGGCACGAGGTCTTGCACCAAGTTGATTTTTTTGTCGGTGATCAGAATGAAGGGGGTTTCAAACACCGCTTCCATCCGCTCCATGTCGGTGGCGAAGTAAGGAGAGACATAGCCTTTGTCAAAGCGCATCCCTTCGGTGACTTCGAGTTCGGTGGTCATTGACTTGCCTTCTTCAAGGGAGATCACGCCCTCTTTGCCGACTTTATCCATGGCGCTGGCGATCATTTGACCGACTTCATCATCGTTGCCTGCTGAGATTGAGGCGACTTGAGCGATCGCTTTAGAATCTTCAACCGGGCGAGCGTGGGCCGCGATTTTTTCGACTAAAAAGACGATGCCTTTGTCCATGCCGCGCTTGAGAGCGATCGCGTTGGCACCTGCTGCCACGTTCCGCAAACCTTCTTTGACCATGGCGTGAGCCAAGACCGTTGCGGTGGTGGTGCCGTCGCCAGCCGCGTCGTTGGTTCTCGATGCCGCTTGACGAATCAAGGCAACGCCTGTGTTTTCAACGTGGTCTTCGAGTTCGATTTCTTTGGCGATCGTTACGCCGTCATTGACGATTTGGGGTGCGCCAAACTTCTTTTCTAGAACGACGTTGCGACCTTTGGGGCCGAGGGTGACTGCGACCGCTTCGGCCAAAATGTCCATCCCGCGCTCTAGGGCACGACGGGCGTTTTCGTTATAAATAATGCGCTTTGCCATGATGGTAATCCGAGGTGTGGGGACAGGATGAAACGATTGAACTCAGAATTCAGGACTACTGAACGATCGCTAAAATGTCTTTCTCTGACAACAAAACATACTCTTCGCTGCCGAGTTTGATGTCGGTGCCTGCATATTTTGAGTAGAGAACTTTGTCGCCAATTTTGACTTCTGGCTCTTGACGAGAACCATCTTCATTGCGCTTGCCTGGCCCGATCGCTGCAATTTCGCCGACCTGGGGCTTTTCTTTAGCGTTGTCAGGCAAGAAGATGCCACCTGCGGTTTTTTCTTCAGCGGCACTGACTTTGACGAACACGCGATCGCCAAGGGGTTGAACAGTGGACACGCTCAGAGATACGGCTGCCATAGAAATTCTCCAAACTATCTAGATAAGGGATAACAATTGAAATGCCTTGATGGCTGGAAAGGCACGTCTGAACCGTTGCCTTTTTGACCAGCAGCAGCCCAGTCCAGAAGGGTGTGGACACTTAACTGGTTGCTTACGTTTACCAGTCTACAGGACTTTGAGCATTGAGTTAGCACTCTCGGCTCCTGAGTGCTAATTTAGCGGAGGTTCACCCCAGATGCAACTTTATTTTGAGTACGGGTTTCCGAACTGGGGCTGAAGGACTGGGGCTAGGGCGCTTTCCTAGTCCTTGCAATCAAGAGTTTAGATAAAGTTCTGTGTTGGCGACCGTGAGACGTTTCAATTTCGCGGCTCACTAGCTGATCAAAAACTTGCTCACCGGAAGTCTGCGGCGGCTTTGGCGATCGCCCCTAGCTGCAACCCCGGTGGGTAGGTGCCTTCGTCTTTGATTTGCTTAATAGCCGCTTCTGAAATCGGCAGATTCATTTTTTTGGAGAGCGATCGCACCACGTCACCGCGATCAATCACGCCCGAAATTGCCCCCGCAGGCGACAGCACCGTGACGCGAGGCAGCGTTTGAGTTTCCATCAGTCGAATCACATCGACCAAAGCGGTAGACTCCTGCACCGACGGAATCTCAGCCAACGGCTGCACAATGCTAAACACTGTTTTTGTTTCCCACTGGCTGCGCTCAATGGTTTGCAGAGCATCGGCATCGACTCGCCCCCGATAGCGCCCGTCAGAAGCCGCAAAATAAACAGGAGCACGAGTTGCTGTCAGCAAATAATCATCGGCAAACTGCCGCAGCGTCAGGTTAGCATCGACGACTCGAAATTCGCGAGTCATCGCATCTTCAGCACTGAGTTTGAGCAGGGTTTCTTGCAGGACGGTTTGCTGATCATAGGCTGTGGCATTTTGCACCACAAACCAGGCAATGAGGGTTATGTAGAGTCCAGTAAAGACAGAAATCGCTCGTCCCAACACGCCCACAATAGCGAGAGCGATCGCTAAACTGCCCAAAGTTTTGCCCACTCTAGCCGCCCAGTGCACCCCTTGAAAATGGCTGCCTGTGATCTTCCAGACGATCGCTTTGAGCACCAACCCGCCGTCTAGGGGCAACCCCGGAATCATGTTAAACAGCGTTAAAACTAAATTGATGCTGGCCAGTCGCTGGGTCAACACGGCAACCGGGGTGCTGTCTCCGGGCAGCGCTAGGGTCAACAAGCTGAGGAAGATAAACAGGCTAAAACTGACGAGCGGGCCCGCGATCGCGACCTGAAACGCTTTGCCGGGGGTTTTGGGTTCTTGCTCGATCGCGGCAATGCCACCAAAAAAGAACAGGGTAATCGACTTAACCGGAATGCCCTGAGCCTTGGCAACAAAACTGTGACCCAACTCGTGCAGCAGCACCGAGGCAAACAAGAGGAGTGCCATCAGCAGCCCGGTCACCCAAGCGATCGTCGATCCCCATTCGGGGTGAATTTTTTGAAACAGTGAACTATCCGATAAAGTAATCAGTGACAGCACCAAAAACCAAGACGGATCGATCAACAGCGGAATGCCAAATAAAGAGCCAGCGCGCCAGCTTGACTGCATGAACAATTTCCTAAATCAGCTATGCCTAACATCGTCCACGATCGTTCGTCAAATCACAGGCTGCGTCACGATCCTAGAAAACGCTAGGCTTTTCCCCCAGCATAGTTGATCTGAATTCACAAAAACGAGCTTCGTCAGGTATCAGGGCGGTGTCCCAACTAAGCTCGTTCGTCTGCTGTTAGAGAACGCCCGCGTTGCTCAAGCCCAAAATCACGCCTGCCCCTAAAACGTGACCAAAGCTCATGGTGGCTAAAAGCTCAGGAATGCCAAACCCGTCAAAGAGAGCGGGGTTTTGGACGGGCAGTTTGGGCCCGATACCACGATTTTTGATGGCAGTGCGCCCGATCGCGACGGCAAACAAACAGCAAAGGCTCATCGTCAAGCCCACCATCGGTGACCATTCAACTGTCCGCGCTGTTGCTGCAACCCCTAGTAAAGTAGAGTAAATCAAGAATTTTGCTCCTAATTCTAACTGGGCAAGTATAAATACTCAGTGATTATAGAAGTCTGAGTTTCAAGTTTTGAGATTTAGGCAAATTCTGATTTAAAACTTAAACCTACAGAACCTTAAACCTACAAAAACCAGATGGGTCTACGTGTCAAAATTTGCGGCATCACTCAGGCCGATCAGGGCTGCGCGATCGCTGACCTAGGAGCGACCGCTTTGGGGTTTATCTGCGTCGCGGGCACGCCTCGCTATGTTTCCCCGATCCAGATTCGCGCCATTGTTGATCGGTTGCCCAAAAATTTGACGACGGGCGAAAAGCTCGATCGGGTCGGTGTCTTTCTCAACGCATCGCTGCTAGAAATCGGTCAGACGGTGGCGATCGCTGGGCTAAACAGCGTTCAGCTTCACGGCAGCGAGTCGCCAGAGTTTTGTCACCAACTGCGCCGGGCGCTTCCTGAGGTTGAGATTATCAAAGCTTTAAGAATCAAAACTCCCGCAGCTTTGGGTCAGGCAGACCTCTATCAGGGTTGGGTCGATGCCCTGCTGCTAGATGCCTATCACCCCACCCTTCAAGGCGGCACGGGTGAAACGCTAGATTGGTCAATGCTACGATCGTTTCGTCCGACTTGTCCCTGGCTTTTGGCAGGCGGACTCAATGCCGATAATGTCTTAGAGGCTCTGGAAGCCTTGTCACCGGATGGAATCGACTTGTCTAGCGGGGTTGAAAACGCCCCAGGTGATAAGAATCTAGAGCAGGTTGCAAGCCTATTTGAGCGATTAAGAAAAGTGGAGTGAATAAGAGGGTGAATTAAAGGATATCGGTCACTGGCATAGGCAATGGGCACGGCAATGCCATGCCCTTACGGAAATCTGGAGTACAGAGGCGAGGCGCTAGACCTTATGGTTCAGGTTAGTTAGACCTACCAGAAAGAAGGCTGGTGACGAATCAGATTGAGAAACTCTTCACGGGTTTTTTGATCGTCTTGAAACACGCCCACCATCGCACTGGTCACCGTCCACGAACCGGGTTTTTGCACCCCGCGCATCACCATGCACATGTGGCTGGCCTCCATCACGACAGCAACGCCTCTCGGCTCCAAAATTTCCTTGACGGCCTCAGCAATTTGCCGGGTCAGACGCTCTTGCACCTGCAACCGCCGCGAATACATCTCGACGATTCTGGCCAGTTTGCTCAACCCGACCACTTTTTGGTTGGGAATATAAGCAACGTGCACTCGACCCATAAACGGCAGCATGTGATGTTCGCACAAGCTAAACGCATTGATATCACGCACCAGCACCATCTCGTTGTGACCTTCGTCAAAGATGGCACCGTTGACCAACTCTTCTAGCGACGTGTCATAGCCGCTGGTCAAAAACCGCATCGCCTCAGCGACCCGTTTTGGCGTTTTGAGCAACCCTTCGCGATCGGGGTCTTCACCTACGCCCAACAGCATTGTTCTCACGGCAGCCATCATCTCTTCTTGGCTGATGTCAGAGGGCGATCGCAGCTTGGCCTCTTGACCGTTGAGGGTGTTGCGATCGGGTCTCGGCTCTAGATTGGCAACTTTAGAAGGCGACGAGTCAGAGGTGTTAGACCCGTTTGGGGAAGCAATAGTCATGATAAATCCAGCTAGGGGTTATGAAGGAACGAACACACCATGCCCACAATCGACGCACGGCTTAGAAAGCGCCCGCGTTGGGCATTAAAATCAACTCCTCAACTACGGCTTGGTGAGGCATAAGCGTTGCATAGAGAATCGATTGGGCAACAACATCTGGGGTCAACATGCTGGCACGATCAAAGTCTGCGTCAACGGTGTCAGTGTCCCAAAGGGATGTGTTGACGGAGCCAGGAGACACGGTGATCACCCGAATGCCGTGGGCCCGCTCTTCGGCTGCCAGAGTTTTTGACAGGGCCAATAAACCCGACTTGCTGACGCAATAGGCTCCCCAATTAGGAAACGTTTGATGGGCGGCGATCGAGGCAACGTTAACGATCGTCCCCTGCTGGCGCTCCCGCATTCCGGGCAACACGGCCTGAATGCACTGCAAAACGCTAGTCACGTTGAGGTTGATCACCTGCTGCCAGTCGGCGAGTGACATATCCATCAGAGAGCCTGTGTAGCCCATGCCAGCGTTATTGATCAGAATATCTAGGGGGCCAAACTCGGCAGCGATCGCCGCGATCTGCGATCGCACTTGAGCCACGGCTGACAGGTCGATCGGGTAAACCTGCACCTTGACACCAAACTGACGAGCCGCGTCTGCCACGACTTCTAACTGAGGCTGAGAGCGACTCACCAAGGCTAGGTGAATCCCAGCTTCAGCAAACGCCAGGGCAGTTGCTTTGCCAATTCCGCTGCTCGCGCCCGTAATCAGGGCACGTCGGTCTAAAGGAAGGGTCATGCAATACTCTTATTAACTCAAGGGTGAGCAAGCGTTTTGAAGGTCAACCGCTAACTGGGCACCTCGTTGACGACGCAGGCGAAAACAAGAACCAGACCGCGACATTCGCACACCAAAAGCGACGAAACATCGATCAATACAGGAGACCCTCTGAGCGTAGTTAAACGTTAAAGAGTGAGAACGGTTTGAAAAACTCAGTCGCCCCTTTGATCATAATCCTTACTAGAACCAAAACATTAGTTCTAGTTAAGGTCAACAAACCAAGGAATTGTTAACAATTGTTACGCTTATTCATATTAGCGCAAAATGGAGAGGTTTCTTTTAGCAGCACAGGCTTCTCTGGGTTAAACCGTCACTTCGGCAAACTTGCCAATACTCCGAAACTTCTGATAGCGAAGCTCACGGCGCTGCTGTCCGCTCATCTGATCCAATTCGCCGAGGTTTCTGAGCAGGGCTTCTTTGAGAATCTCGGCCGCCTTGAGCGGATTGGAATGAGCACCCCCGATCGGCTCGGTTAACAATTCGTCTAAGATGCCTAAGTCTTTGAGATCGGCTGCCGTGATTTTTAACGCTTCGGCGGCTTGATGAGCTTTTGTGGCATCGCGCCAGAGAATCGCAGCACAGGCTTCGGGCGTGGCCACCGTGTAGACAGAATGCTCAAACATCATCAAGCGATCGCCGACCCCAATTCCCAGCGCACCGCCTGAGCCGCCTTCGCCAATCACCGTGCAAATAATCGGCACGTCTAGCCGAAACATCTCTCGCAGGTTATAAGCGATCGCTTCGCCTTGCCCTAGCTCTTCGGCACTCAACCCTGCATAAGCGCCGGGAGTGTCGATAAACGTCAAAATAGGCATCGAAAATCGATTGGCGTGTTCCATCAGTCGCATGGCTTTGCGATAGCCACCGGGCGAGGCCATGCCAAAGTTGCGGGTGATGTTGTCTTTGGTGTCACGCCCTTTTTGTTGACCTAACATCATCACGGGTCGCCCGTCTAGCCGGGCCACACCCCCAACCACTGCCGGATCGTCATAGCCGCCCCGATCGCCGTGTAGCTCCATCCAGTCTTCGCTGATCGCCTGAATATAGTCAAAGGTGCTGGGTCGTCGCGGGTGGCGGGCTACTTGTAGGCGCTGGGCGGCTGACAGGCTGCTAAAAATTTCTTGACGAAGCTGTACAGCTTTTGCATCCAGGTGACGAATCTGCTCAGTCACATCGACATCATTTTCTTCAGCAAGCTCGCGAATCTGGGTGATGCGGGATTCTAGCTCGGCGAGGGGCTTCTCAAAATCGAGGAGAATCGGTTTACGATCGGGGGTAGACATAGCTCAGAGTCGCTTTACGATTAGTAAAAAATTCAGGCTGATCGGCAAAGAATTGAGTTCTCTATTATCGCACTCAGTGAAGGGTGTTTTGGGTGTGAAGTCTGATCAAGCCACGACCTACCGAGAAACCCGCTGTCTGACCAAGACCCATCCGTCTCCTAGCTGGGATTGCAGATTGAACAACCTAAGAACGTCTAAATCGCCGAATTCTCACTCTCTAATGACCGTTCATTGTCACCTTTTCTTTACTGACCTGATAAGTCTCAGCAATGCGTCTTTCGGGGTCAATGCCGCTAAAAGTGGGTGGTAACCAAACCCGCACAACTAGCAGTAGCGCCATCACCATCAAAAACGCGCAGGTTGCTAAAACTTGAGTCCATTCAACTTCTAAGACTCCGCGCACGATCACTTCTCGCAGAACTGACACGATCGCCACTTCGACGGCTACCCCGATCGACACTCGCTGTTCTTGCAAATAAATAATCAGCAGTCGAAATAGCTCAACCAAAATCAGCGAAAACAAAATGTCTGCGGTGACATCTCGAAAATGCAGGGGAGGCAGCAGCGAAATAAACAGGTCTCTAAGCTGAACCACCATGACGCAGAATAAACCAACGCACAAAGAAACAACAATGCCATCTTGAACGGTTTCTAAGGCGCGAATCAGGTGACTTCGGTTCAAGAATTTAATCGAGGAAGGTGAGGAAGGGTTTGAGGTCTGCATGAAAGTGTCTCGATCGCGGGACAGTTCTATTTAACGATGAGGTGAGCTTATTTCACAAGCCTTTAGCTATCAGTCTATTTAATGGTTTCCATTGGTAGATCGCTGAGGTGACTCGCGCCTAAAAATGGGGTGAATAAGCTTATCCACCCCGCAAGCGATTCTATTAAAGACTCTTAAATCATCTCAGAGGTTGCCTCAACTGGGGCCTGCGCTTGGGGCTGGAACTGGAACAGCGAATACACCACATCTCGACGGATGTTGATCATCATCTCTAAAAACAGTTCGTAGCCTTCGCTCTTATACTCAATGAGCGGGTCTTTTTGCCCATAGCCTCGCAAGCCGACCGATTCGCGTAGAGCATCCATCTGCTGAAGGTGTTCTCTCCACAGCGTGTCGATGCGGTTAAGAATAAAGAATCGTTCGGCTTGGCGCATTAAGCCCGGCTGAAGCTGATCGACTTCGGCTTCCTTCAGGTCATAGGCAATGCGGGCCTGCTCGTGCAAGAAGGTTTTGATTTCGCCCAAGGTCATGTCTGCTAACTGATCTGGCTCTAGATCTTCTAGCAGATAGACAAATTCTTTGACTTTGCCGACGAGCTTATCGAGTTCCCACTCTTCGGGCGGTAGGTCAACGTTAATGTAAGCATTCACGATGTCATCCATCGTTTGCTCGGCATATTTAACCACTTGCTCTTTGAGGTCTTGCCCCTCAAGCACTCGGCGACGCTCGGCGTAGATGGCACGACGCTGATTGTTCATCACTTCGTCATACTCAAACACCTGCTTACGAATGTCGTAGTAGTAGGTTTCGACTTTCTTTTGAGCGCCTTCCAGCGATCGGGTCAACATCCCCGACTCGATCGGCATATCTTCTTCGACCCGGAAGGCATTCATCAAGCCAGCAACGCGATCGCCGCCAAAAATTCGCAGCAAATTATCCTGCAAGCTGAGAAAGAACTTGGTCGAACCCGGATCGCCCTGTCGCCCTGCCCGTCCGCGCAGTTGATTGTCGATTCGCCGCGACTCGTGTCGCTCAGTGCCAATGACGTGTAGACCCCCAAAGCCAACGACTTCTTCGTGTTCGCTGTCGGTAAATGCGTCGTATTCTTGACGAATTAGCTTATAAACTTCTCGCAGTTGTTGAATCGCTGGGTCGCTGGTGGGCGCTTTTTCGGCCGCAGTTGCGATCTTATCTTCGGCTTCCAACTCAGGTAGGCTGCGTTCGCCATATTGTTTGACGGCGGTCGAAACGGCATCCTTCAGACGTTGCTCCGTTTCGCGCGAGAGATCGGTGGGATAGATATCAGATTTGACTTTCCAGGTCTTGACTTTTTGATTGACACCAAAGCCTTGAGCACTGCCGCGAAGATCGCCAAACCCTCGTGCCCCGCCAAATTGGTCTTCGTCCTCAGGCTGGACGATTTTGGGCATCAGATATTCACGAATCTTGAGACGCGCCATATAGTCTGAGTTGCCGCCCAGAATAATGTCGGTGCCGCGCCCCGCCATATTGGTGGCGATCGTCACTTTGCCTTTGCGTCCGGCTTGAGCAATAATCTCAGATTCTCGCTCGACGTTTTCTGGTTTGGCGTTGAGCAAGTTGTGCGGCACGCCCTGATCGGCCAGCAAACCTGAAAGCAATTCTGACTTCTCAACGCTGGTGGTACCCACCAAAACGGGACGGCCGTCGCGGTGCATCTCGGCGCATTCTTCGGCGATCGCGTTCCATTTAGCGTCTTCAGTCTTGTAGACCACATCGGATTGATCACCCCGCTTGGTGGTGCGGTTAGTTGGAATGATCGTGACTTCTAGCTTGTAGATCTTCTCAAATTCGGCTTCTTCGGTCTTGGCGGTGCCCGTCATGCCCGCAAGTTTGGGGTAGAGCAAGAAAAAGTTTTGGTAAGTAATCGTTGCTAGGGTTTGAGTCTCGTTTTGAATCTCGACGTGCTCTTTGGCCTCGATCGCTTGGTGCAGCCCATCGCTCCAGCGCCGACCCGGCATGACTCGCCCAGTAAACTCATCGACAATCACCACTTCGTCATTGCGAACGATGTAGTTGACATCTTTGATAAAAAGTTCTTTGCCTTTGATGGCGTTAAACACATAGTGCGCCCAGGGGTCTTGGGGGTCAAACAGATCGGTGACCTCCAGCAAATTCTCGGCTTCGATAAACCCTTCGTCGGTCAGCAGAATGTTGCGCTGCTTTTCATCGACTTCATAGTGCTCATCGGGGCGAAGGGCACTGGCGATCGTCGAAGCTTGCAAATATTTCTCAGTCGGCCGCTCGACCTGACCTGAAATAATCAGGGGAGTTCGGGCTTCGTCAATCAGCACCGAGTCTACTTCGTCAATCACGCAATAGTTAAACGGACGCTGCACGACTTCTTCCATTGAGGTCGCCATGTTGTCGCGCAGGTAGTCAAAGCCCAATTCACTATTGGTAGCGTAGGTGATGTCACAGGCGTAGTTTTTTTGACGCTCGGCAGGACTCATATTCTGCTGAATCAGCCCCACACTCAAGCCCAAAAAGCGGTGCACTTGACCCATCCATTCCGCGTCGCGTCGGGCCAGATAATCGTTGACCGTGACGACATGAACGCCTTTGCCTGAGAGCGCATTCAGATAAGCAGGCAGGGTTGAAACAAGGGTTTTGCCTTCTCCGGTTTTCATCTCGGCGATTTGCCCGTTGTGCAGCACCATGCCCCCCAAAAGCTGCACGTCAAAGTGACGCATTCCTAAAACTCGTTTGCCTGCTTCTCGCACGACCGCAAAGGCTTCGGGCAGCAGATCATCTAGAATCTGTTTTTGCTCGTTGTCGTTTTTGGCCTTTTGCAGTCGTTGCCTAAATTCTGCGGTTTTCGCGGTCAACGCCTCGTCTGAGAGTGCCTGAATCTCATCTTCTAAGAGTTTGATCTCAGTGATGTAGGGTTGATATTTTTTGAGCTTACGTGCGTTGGGGTCGCCCAGCAGAGTTTTCAGCATATCGGGAGGGATAAGACGTTTTTGAATCTTTAGGAGAGTTTTAAGCTAGCTGAGGGAGCGATCGGGCCACTGCAAAACCAGCCAAACTAAGGACTGAACTACTCATTCAGCGTATCCCAATCTTATCACTCTGGGAGAGTGGGTGACAGGAGACAGCGATCGGGTGAAATCCGTACTTTTGATTTCTTGAGACGATGAGACTAATTTACGGCATCTATCTAAATCTGGAACGTTTTTGCGATCGCCCGTTTTCTCCAACTGCTACCTGCGTCGCCGCGGAATGCCGCTGATCTTAAGCACGTCATAGAGCGTGGCACAATAGGTCGGCAGCCCAAAGGTCGCCGGGTTGACCGCATTCTGGTAAGTAAAGTGCAGATAGTGGAGTGAAAACCGCTCCCAGTCGCCCATTTGGATGCGAAATAGAAAAATAAACAGATCCGCCAGCCACAGCGAGAGTGGAATCCGAAAATAAACTTTTTGATTGAGATAGTCACAGGTTTCGGCGATCGCCTGATTGACCGTGATTTTTTCGTTGCCTAAAACCATAGCCCGCGGCTCGGTTTCGGTGGCAGGGTGCTCGACCAGGTGCCGCACCACTTGGGCAATATCGCGACCGTGCACAAAGTGAAAACTGCCCTCAGCGTCTAAAACCGGATCAGCTTAATCCACTTCACAACATCGGCAATGCCCGACGAGATGTGGGAATAGGGATAACCATCGCCCCCACCCAACACCAGCGTCGGAAAAACCGTCGTGATTTTGGGCGCGATCGCCAACTCTCCTAGCCGTGAATAGCAAATATATTTAGAGCGAATATAATCACTGCCGATCTCTCCGGCTTCTTTGAGGGGTTGATTATCGCGGCCCAACACACTCGCCGTACAAAAATAAATCACCCGTTCGCAGATCTCTGGGTCAAGCAGATTCATCAACGCCAACGTTTTGACCACATTGATGTCATGAATCTCGTCACCGCCCCAAGCCGTTGCCGTTAGCACTGCACAGTGAATCGTTTTGAGCAGACTGCCATGTTGCTCAATGTCTCGCATATCAGAGCAAATCACCGTGACACCGGGGCGGGCATGAACGTTTAGCTTCAGTTTGTCAGGGTCTCTGACCAGCAAAAACAGTTCATGTCCGGTTTCTTGAATTAAGGCTTCAGCAATGTAGTGACCGATGCAGCCACTCGCACCAGTCACCAAGATTCGCTTTAAGGTCATTTGGGCGCGGGTAGGGTGTGGGGTGTCTCACCCTTAATAAGTTGATGTAGCTAGTAGCTTATCAACCTGTTTGGCAGTTTCAAAGAAGAAAGCCGCATTTTCTTCAGGTGTATGGGGAAGAATACCATGTCCGAGGTTGAGAATGTGTCCTCGATTACCTGCTTTGCGGATGGTGTCGAGAATGCGATCGCGAATAAACTCTCTAGACCCAAACAAAACGCCAGGGTCAAGATTTCCCTGCACCTTGACATCTTTGCCCAATCGAGCACGAGCGTCAGCCATATCAACTGACCAATCGACGGTGATGATATCAGCCCCCGACTGCCCCATTCTCTCTAAGACACCTGCGCTGCCGCTCACCAGTAAGATTAGCGGGGTGTCGGGGTGAGTCGCTTTGACTTGCTTAAAAACGCGCTGCTGATAGGGCAAAGCAAAGGTGTCATAGTCTTGAGGGCTGAGTTGACCCGCCCACGAGTCAAACATCTGCACCACTTGAGCGCCACAGTCGATCTGATAGCGCATATAGGTGGCGATCGAGTCTGCCAATTTGCCTAAAAGCTGGTGCAAGATGGTCGGGTCGGAGAACGCCATGTTCTTGATCACCGAGTAGGTTTTAGAGCCTTTGCCCTCCACCATATAAGCGGCCAGCGTCCAAGGCGCGCCGACAAAGCCCAGCACGGTTGACTGATTGCCGACTTCTTGACGCAGCGCCGTGAGAATCTGCTTAATAAAAGGCAGCGACTCTTCGGGTTCTAGGGGGCGCAGTTGATCAACTTGCGCTTGAGTGCGAATAGGCGACTCAATAATCGGGCCTTTGCCTTCGGCAATATCCATTTCAACGCCGATCCCCGGCAGAGGCGTGACGATATCTGAGAAGAGAATTACGCCGTCTGGCTGAAAGGCTTTCCAGGGTTGCAGCGAGATCTCGATCGCCACCTCTGGAATCTCGGAGCGCTCACGAAACGAGGGGTAGCGATCCCGCAGATCTCGATAGGCTTTCATATAGCGACCTGCTTGTCGCATCATCCATACGGAGGACGATCGAGTGCTTCTCCTCGTGCCGCCCGCAATAAGTAAGGAACCTGCTGCCCCGTCATTTCAGCCTCGTTTGATAAGTGGTTTCAATTCATTTGTCAGCTTATCACTGTGGGTCTTCGCTTTCGCTGACAAGGCTTGTAATGTAACGGTTTTGAAATGTTTGACAAGAGTGGAGGTCTTTCTTTAGGAGCACGATCCCATTCTGCAAGCCAATCAAACTGCGACTTAAAGTGGACAGCAATCTCAAGCATAAGAAAGATTCTTAGCGGGGAGAGACT
>CBDFJR010000001.1:0-49385 GCA_965248535.1 Phormidesmis sp. | reverse complement strand
TATGTTGGCAACCAACATCATTGCGCGGCGCATTCACCAGGCTTATGTTCGCAAAGCTGAGAAGTTTTTGCAGACTAAAAATGTCAGCGATCGTCCTCGTCAACTCGTGATCACGATCGAAGAAGCCCACCGCTTTCTCGACCCTGCCACCGTTGGACAGACGATTTTTGGCACGATCGCCCGTGAGATGCGAAAATACTTCGTCACGCTGCTCGTAGTAGACCAACGTCCGTCTGGCATCGATAACGAAGTCATGTCTCAAATCGGGACTCGCATCACCGCTCTATTGAATGATGAGAAAGACATCGACGCGATTTTTACCGGGGTGTCAGGCGCTCAGAGTCTACGATCGGTGCTCTCAAAACTCGACTCTAAGCAACAAGCTCTCATCCTCGGCCATGCTGTCCCAATGCCCGTCGTGATCCGCACGCGCCCCTATGATGAAGCGTTCTACACCGAAATCGGCGACATTCCCTGGGAAGAATTGCCCAACGAGCAGGTCTTTAAAGCAGCAGAAGTGGCAAAGGCTGATTTAGGGTTTTAAGATCGCCGATCAGTCCTGATCTTAACTCTTAGGTTCTATTCAATCACCAACTCAGCCGCGTCTGCGTTGCCCAACCATTCATTGATTTTCAGCCTTATTTGTCCCAAAAGGACTGTAGTAATTCATTCTCTAACTGAGCGACACACCCCCGTCATATCTTTCTTGTATCCTCACTAAGGCGATTTGCATAGGAGAACCCATTCAAATCAGCCCTAATACCTTTCGTGCCCTAATAAAATCAGTGCAACTCATGACAGACAAGCTTTTAATGTCATTTCATGATTTTTTCATAATTTGTTCAGGTTGTCTCACTTCACCACTTGACCAGGTTCGGTTATCCTCCATCTATTACACTATCAAATCTATAGTTAATGAGAGATTATAAGTGAAGTAACGGTTTGACCCTGACCCTAGAGCCTGGTCTACTCTCAGTTCAATTTCACCCTTCCTTGACGTGAAGCCGATCTTGAAAATCTCATGACCTAAATCTCCCAAAAACCATCCAATTGGAGGACTATTTTCCCTTTACTTCAGACATTATTTGTCATAATATATAGAAATCGAACTCGGACTGACTTCAAGATAAGCCGCCTTCCCTAGATCGGTGACAGCAGTCCCTATGCTCTTCGGTTCGATCGCTGACCTGCTACTTCCCCATTCCCAGTTCTCATTGATTTCCCATTGATTGAGTGCCGTTCTTCATTCGCTCTCTCAAGGCTTCGGCATCCACATACCGAGAGATAAGTTTTTTATACCCTGGCTGACCTTCAGAGGGAAGCCAGTGCCTCTTTCAAATTTCTACGTCCCCACAGATTTTTATTCACGGAGTTCACTGCAACCATGGCTACTGCCAACTCTAAAGAAAAGACTACTAAGTCCCCCTTCTCGGCAGATATGGTGCGGACTTACTTGCACGAAATTGGTCGCGTGCCCATGCTGACCCATGAACAAGAGATTGTTTTAGGCAAGCAAGTGCAGCAGATGATGACGTTGCAAGAGAAAAAGGACGCTCTTGCTAAGAAGCTAGATCACGAGCCAACCTCCCAAGAGTTTGCCGATCACGTTCAGATCAGCGAAACCGAGTTGACTAGCATTTTGCATCGCGGTCGCCGGGCCAAGCAGAAGATGATCGAGGCGAACTTGCGGTTGGTGGTGTCGATCGCCAAAAAATATCAAAAGCGCAACCTTGAGTTTTTAGATCTGATTCAAGAAGGCTCACTGGGGCTAGAGCGCGGCGTTGAGAAGTTTGACCCAACTCGCGGCTACAAGTTCTCGACCTACGCTTACTGGTGGATTCGTCAGGCGATCACGCGGGCGATCGCCCAACAAGCCCGCACGATTCGCTTGCCGATTCACATCACTGAGAAGCTGAATAAGATCAAGCGAGTTCAGCGTGAGCTATCTCAAAAGCTCGGTCGCAGCCCGTCTGCCGTTGAGATTGCCCAAGAGCTTGAGCTTGAGCCAGAGCAGATTCGTGAGTTTCTGATTTTGTCTCGTCAGCCTGTCTCGCTTGATTTGCGGGTCGGTGACAATCAAGACACCGAGTTACAAGACTTGCTCGAAGACGATGGCCCGTCTCCAGAGAACTATATGACTCAAGAGTCTCTGCGAAACGACCTAAACACCCTATTGACTGAGCTAACGCCTCAGCAGCGAGAAGTCTTGACTCTGCGCTATGGGCTAGATGACGGCTATGAGCTATCGCTGGCAAAAGTGGGCGAACGGCTTAATCTTAGCCGTGAACGGGTGCGCCAGTTAGAGCGGCAAGCGTTGGATCATCTACGTCGCCGTAAGGCTAACGTGCGCGAGTATATCGCTAGTTAGGCGATCGCCCGTGTGAAGAGACACAGGATTCAAGTCCTGCTTAAGAAGGGGGAAAGGGGCGATCGTTCTTCTTCCCCTCTTTTTTAACGGAGTCGGCGGGAATTCCCCCGCCTCTTGTAATGGAGCAACAGCGAAGCGAGGTGCGGAATGGAAAAGGTGGGGGATGAAAGCCAGGGCGATGTAGCGAAGCGGAATCGCCAATGTCTTAGACCTCAACCCAAAAGATTTATCAACGCTCCTTACTATTGTTGCTAGTTTGCAGTAAAGTAGAGGAATGAAACACGCGGTCAAGGTACGAATTTATCCCACTGACGAGCAGAAAGAGGCGCTTTCAAAGGCGTTTGGTTGTGCCCGTTGGTTTTGGAATAACTCGTTAGCTGAGACGAATCGACTCTACAAAGAAGCGGGAAAAGGCTTATCTCAAGTTGGGATGAACAGTCGGCTACCTGCACTCAAGAAAGAGTTTGAATGGTTGACAGAGCCTTATAGCCAAGTGCTGCAAAGCGTGTCTCTAAACCTATCAAGAGCGTTTATCAACTTCTTTGACGGGCGGGCTCAATTCCCTAACTTCAAATCGAAGCACGGCAAGCAATCGATTCAGTATCCTCAGAGCGTCAAGATGACGGATGAAGGGTTGAAACTTCCGAAGCTGGGAGTGATCAAGGCTAAAATTCATCGCGTGTTTGAAGGGAAGCTGAAAACTGTAACGGTTTCTCTCACGACCTCTGGCAAGTATTTTGCATCATTGCTGTTTGATGATGGACTGCCAGAGATTGAGGGATCTGGAGTAGGCAAAGCAGTCGGGATTGATTTAGGTCTAACCCATTTTGCGATTACATCCGACGGCTCTAAGTTTGACAATCCGAGGGTGTTAAAGAAGCATTCTCGCAACCTCAAACGCAAACAGCAAAAACTTTCTCGCAAACAAAAGGGGTCAAGCAACCGGAAAAAGGCACGTCGCCTTGTGGCACGGGTTCACGAAAGAATTGCGAACGTGAGAAAAGACTTTCTGCATAAGCTCTCGCGCAAAATGGTCAACGAAAACCAAGTGATCTGCGTTGAGAATCTGGCAGTCAAGAACATGGTGAAAAATCACAACTTAGCCAAAGCAATCAGCGATGCCAGTTGGTCGGAGTTCACCAGAATGCTTAGTTATAAAGCAGGGCAGGATGGAAAGATCTATCAAGAAGTTGACCGATTTTTCCCGTCCTCAAAGACCTGCTCAGTCTGCCTCAATCGAGTGGGTAGCCTCGCACTGGAGATCCGGTCATGGCAGTGTCAAAACTGCGCTACGAAGCATGACCGAGACGTGAATGCTGCTATCAATATTCGAGATGAAGGTCTACGAATCTTGGCGTTAGGAACTAGCGCTACTGCCAATGGAGGGAAGGTAAGTCCGAAGGTTGGACGGCGTAAGTCATCCGTATCTGAGGCTCTTCCCGTTGAAATTGGAAGCCCCCACTCAACGACCGAAGCGCGTAGCGCGTAGGAAGTCAGTGGGGGTAGTTCACTCTGCGTAATAGCCCGCTCGGTCTTTCTAGAATCGAGCCATCGGTGAGCCAATATTAACGTCTTATTACTATTCAAAATGGGTGATTTGCTTGGCACTTTCTGTATGGTAGCCTAAGAACAAATGTCACCTTAGACAAAGCCACTGTTAAGTATTGATAAGACTTTCAGTAATTTATCAAACTGACGTTGAAGCCCCCAACAGTGGTCAGTAAGCTGACTGGCACCAAGAGCAGTGATGCAAACCTGACAGAGTGGTTTGATAGAAACCAGGTAACGTTCGCTAGGTCAAAACCTCACGTCGCAATGAGTCTTGCATTAGCGCCTCTAGACTGGATTTTATCTCTTGATAAGGCGTAGCGCTGAGAAGGTTAGTTACTCGTTTTGAGTCAGCAAATTCCTCAACGGTTCTCTCTTAATCATTCGCCAGCTGTCTCTTGATTTCAGGATCGTTTTCCACCAATTTGTATCGTTTGATGTGAGGGCACCCCGATGAAGACGCAATTTTTCTCTTTACCTTTTTTGACCATTGCGCCTCTAAAGAATCTGACGCGGCTCGCGGCGGGCATGTCGCTAACGGCCGGGCTGATGTCGATCGGGTTACCTGCTCAGTCAGCATCTCCTGCTCAAGCTACTCCTCAAAGTCGGCTTGTTGACGCTCTAGAGAAACCTGTCCTCACGGCTGCCAAACCTTCTAGCTTGACGGATGGGGTCTATCTCTATGGACAGTCTGCGGAGCCTGATCATATTGGGCAGGCTTATTTTGTTTTTGAAGTGCGTCAAGGCAAGGTGCTCGGCGCTTTATACATGCCTCGATCGTCCTTTGACTGCGCTTATGGCTCGTTTCAAGCCGATCATCTGGCGTTGACCGTGGTCGATAGCTACGACAAATCAGAAAACCCCTATGCGATCGCCCTAGCTAAAGGGGCGGCCGTTGCAACTCGTGGAAATCCTGCGGTCACTCAGATTAACCTAGAAGGGTTTCAGCCCTTGGCAAAATTGAGTGCCAATGATGAACGAGTTCTTAAGGTCTGCAAGCAAACCTATCAGCAACGAGCCTGGAAGTAGATTCAGCCTGATTTCTATCAAGCTTCGCGTTCGACTAAGATGACATTTTCAGTAACTTTCTCGAAGGTGTCATCGTGGCTGATCACAAATAGCTGACGGAACGTTTTGATATTGGCGATCGCTTCTGCCAAACTCTCTCGTCTAGCTTTATCCATATTGGTTGTTGGCTCGTCAAAGAACGCAATATTGATGTCTGCTAGCACCTTGAGCAACGCGAGACGGACTGCCAGCGCTGCACACATTTGCTCACCACCAGAGAGATTGATCAACCGACGAGAATGGGCACCTTCTTGCACAACAATCTCATAGTCTCGCGTCCACTCTAGCGCTACATTGGGACGGTTGAGCAATTCTCGAAACAGCTTATCTGCCTCGCGGGAGATAGTTTGCACATAGCGCTCGGTGATGCGGGGGCCCGCGTCTTTGTAGGCCCTGCGTGCGAATTTAATAAAGCGCTCAACTTTCTGTTTGCGCTTTATCTCAGTTTGGGCGTGATCCCGCTTTTCTTGAATGATTTGCAGCTTTGATATTTGCCCGTCATAGTCTTCAAGTCGTTTGACTTTTTCGGGCAGTTGGGCGGTGAGTTGAGTTTGTTTGTCTCTCGCTTCTTGATAGGCGGTTTGCACGATCGTCACTCGCACGGGATCGAAGGTTTCTGCCAGTTGTTCCTGCTGAGTTGCGAAGTCTGTGCTCCGTTCCTGATGGTCGCGCAGTTGGGCGATCGCCTCTTCTAACTGCTGTTTGCGACCCCGATAGCTGTTTGCCAACTGCTGATGCTCAAGATAAAGCTGATAAGTGGCGCGATGTTGGTCTCGTAGAGTTTGCTGTTCACGAATCTGTTCAGCCAAATGTGCAAAGTCTGCGAGTTGAGCATCGACCTGGGCGATCGCGTTCTGAGTCTCTAACAAAGCACCCTGAAGTTTGGGCTGCTGTTCTAAAGTGGTCTGCTGCTGCAACTCTTGCTGCAACAGCCGCGTCTTTCCACGGGGGTCATCCAAGTCTTGAAGCTGTCTAGTGAGATGAACCAACTGCTGCTGTAGGTCTGGCTCGTGGGTGAGTTGAGTTTGACTCTTGAGAATCTGCGATCGCACTTCCTCAATCTCAGCGGCTAAACTTTCTTCGGCATCTAGCTTAGTGTCGAGGCTGAGAAATTGACCTTGCTGTTGACGGGCCGTTTGGAGTTGGGTTTGAACTTGTTGAAGGTGTTGCTTTAAGCGATCAGCCAGTAGCTGCTCAGACAGATCTGCCAAAATGCTTTCCAGGTCAGACATCAGTTGCCCTTGCAGCTTGGCTCCATTGCCAAGAGTTGCTAGCACATCAGTCAAATGAGATGCCCACTTCGGAGCCGCCTGCTGAAGCTCTTTAAGCGTTGCTGTCGCAGATTGAATGTGCTGAGTGTAGATGCCTTCGCGAGTCTGAGCTTGAGTGACAATTTGCCGTAAATCAGCTTCAAACTGTGTCGCAGCATCAATGCGGCTAAGTTGTTGCTGATATCGCTGCTGTTGTTCTTCGAGTTGCGGAATTTTTTGCACGATCGCACCAAACGCCTCCAAAGCCTCAATCTCCTGTCCTACCTGTCTACGACGGATTTCGAGTTGAGTTAGGCGTTTTTGATCGCGACTAATCGTTTGTCGCCAGCTTTGACAAGTTTGAATCTGTTGACTGAATGCTTGCTGCTGCTGTTCCAACCCTATTTGGCGTTGAATAATGGGTTCGAGACGTTGAATTTCTGATTCTATCTGTGAACGCCGCTCTAACTGTTGATTAATCGCGGCGAGTTTAGTTTGGCGATCGCTTTCCTGTTTTGTCAATCCCTGACGCTGCTGTATCAAAGACTGTTGTATCTCACGATCTTTTTCTAGCGCCTGTAGCGTTATCTCAGTTTGCAAAAAAGTCTGGTAACTCGTGCGATGAATCGTACAAATCTCAACGGATTGTCCAGCTTGTTTTAACTCTAGGGCGAGTCGATCAACCTCCAGTTTTTTAGATTGAATCTGAGACGTTAACTTCTCTAACTCGCTCGTGATCTGCTGCATGTGAGCCGCTTGAGTGCTGAGCTGAGCTTGCTCGGCTTGCAGTTGGTTAAACCGTTGTTGCCACTGCATTAACTCAGCATTGAGTTGTGCAATTTCTTGACTCACCGTTTGCTGTTTTTCAGTGATAATCGCCCATTCTCCAAGCGATTCATCAAAGTGCTCGATCGTGCGTTCTAAACTCTCTGACTCAGACTTCGCATATTTCTCTAACGTCAGCATTTGCTGGTTTGCCTGACGGTACTCCTCAACTTTGAGAATCGCATCAAAAATTGGCTTGCGTCTCTCAGAAGTCTGCAAAAAGTCGGCGGTAAACGTGCCCTGAGGCACACCGATCGTATTAGAAAATAACTTGGCTAAATCGGTCCCCGCTACTACGCCCAGATGCTGTCTCAGCCAAGGCAAAACTTCCTCCCGAATGCGAGTATAGGCAAGCTTCTCACCAATTTGAGGATCAAAAAGCGTATAGCCCGATCGGGTGCAGCGCTGAACCTCATAAGTTCGCTGATCGTGACTGGAAATAAAGGCGACCCGCACTTGGGCACTCGCTGCCCCGTTGCGAATCAAATCGTCAGTTTTATAGTCGCCCTTGTGATCAAACAGCACCCACGCGATCGCTTCTAAAATGCTTGTCTTCCCAGCACCATTTTCACCACAGATGGCATTAGTGCCCGGCTGAAACGGGAAATGGCGATCGCTGTGAGATTTAAAGTTTTTGAGGCTGACCGAAAGAATTTCCATGCCTTGATTGTAGATTGCAGATCAGATGTTCTGACCACAATCTGACCACAACTTAAGTGAAATGGGTCTACAAGATTTACCCACAGGGTAAGAAGAGAGCATCAGCCAGCACAAAGCCTCCCTTCAGCTAAGAAGGGAGGCTTTGTTTCGTTTTTGAATATTGCCCTGGCGATGAGCTATTTTTGCGGGAGGCTACCCTCCAACTATCTTCGCCGCTGTCACGTTTCACACCTGAGTTCGAGATGGGTCAGGGTGGGTCCACGACGCTAGAAACACCAGGAAAGCTTGGGGCTTTCTCCTATCGGAGGATAGAGCCATGAAGGCTGCATAGAAACTTGCTTTTGACACTATCGTGTTGAAGATGAGAGGTCAAGCCCTCGGTCTATTAGTACGGCTCGACTGCACGCATTACTGCGCTTCCATCTACCGCCTATCAACGGGTGTTCTGCCCGTGACCTTACTGGGTTAACCCCATGAGAGCACTCATCTTGAGGTGGGCTTCCCACTTAGATGCTTTCAGCGGTTATCCGCTCCGCACATAGCTACCCAGCGTTTACCGTTGGCACGATAACTGGTACACCAGCGGTGCGTCCTTCCCGGTCCTCTCGTACTAAGGAAGGCTCCTCTCAATGCTCTTACGCCTGCACCGGATATGGACCGAACTGTCTCACGACGTTCTGAACCCAGCTCACGTACCGCTTTAATGGGCGAACAGCCCAACCCTTGGGACGTACTACCGCCCCAGGTTGCGATGAGCCGACATCGAGGTGCCAAACCTCCCCGTCGATGTGAACTCTTGGGGGAGATCAGCCTGTTATCCCTAGAGTAACTTTTATCCGTTTAGCGACGGCCTTTCCACGCAGCGCCGTCGGATCACTAAAGCCGACTTTCGTCCCTGTTCGACATGTACGTCTCACAGTCAAGCTCTCTTATGCTTTTACACTCTACGGCTGATTTCCAACCAGCCTGAGAGAACCTTTGCGCGCCTCCGTTACCTTTTAGGAGGCGACCGCCCCAGTCAAACTGCCCACCTGATACGGTTCCGCTGCCGGATCACGGCGAACGGTTAGAATTCTAGCTTTGTTAGAGTGGTATCTCACCGATGACTCCATCGTCCCCACAAGGACAATCTCTTAGTCTCCCACCTATCCTGCGCAAACAAAGCCCGAACTCAATACCAGGCTACAGTAAAGCTTCATAGGGTCTTTCTGTCCAGGTGCAGGTAGTCCGTATCTTCACAGACACTCCTATTTCGCCGAGCCTCTCTCCGAGACAGCGCCCAAATCGTTACGCCTTTCGTGCGGGTCGGAACTTACCCGACAAGGAATTTCGCTACCTTAGGACCGTTATAGTTACGGCCGCCGTTCACCGGGGCTTCAGTCGCCAGCTTCAAAGATTGCTCTCCTGACCGACTTCTTTAACCTTCCGGCACTGGGCAGGCGTCAGCCCCCATACTTCGTCTTACGACTTCGCGGAGACCTGTGTTTTTGGTAAACAGTCGCTTGGGCCTCTTCACTGCGACCACCTTTCGATGGCACCCCTTCTCCCGAAGTTACGGGGCCATTTTGCCGAGTTCCTTAGAGAGAGTTATCTCGCGCCCTTGGGTATTCTCAACCTTCCCACCTGTGTCGGTTTAGGGTACAGGTAATCCTGGATTAACGTGTTTAGAGCTTTTCTAGGAAGCTTGACCTCACACACTTCGAGTCCGTAGACTCTCGTACTCATGTCTCAGCTCAAACCGTTTTCACCGGCTCTCATCACCTCGAGCACTTGAACCGCCAACCAACATGCGGCTGTGTTAGCCTTCTCCGTCCCTCTGCACAATCCAACATCAGTATCGGAATATTAACCGATTGTCCATCGACTACGCTCTTCAGCCTCGCCTTAGGTCCTGACTCACCCTCCGTGGACGAGCCTTGCGGAGGAAACCTTGGGATTTCAGGGCATTGGATTCTCACCAATGTTTGCGCTACTCAAGCCGACATTCTCACTTCTGCTTCGTCCACACCTGCTCTCGCTGATGCTTCAAACTACAACAGAACGCTCCCCTACCGATTCATCGATAGATAAATCCCACAGCTTCGGTACACAACTTAGCCCCGTTCATTTTCGGCGCAAGAGCGCTTGACCAGTGAGCTATTACGCACTCTTTTAAGGATGGCTGCTTCTAGGCAAACCTCCTGGTTGTCTGGGCACTCTCACCTCCTTTATCACTCAGTTGTGATTTGGGGACCTTAGCTGGTGGTCTGGGCTGTTTCCCTCTTGACGATGAAGCTTATCCCCCACCGTCTCACTGGCAATCTGTTCACAAGGTATTCAGAGTTTGACTCGATTTGGTACCGGTCTCCCAGCCCGCACCGAATCAGTGCTTTACCCCCTTGCTATAATCATTGCCGCTGCGCCTCAACACATTTCGGGGAGAACCAGCTAGCTCCGGGTTCGATTGGCATTTCACCCCTAACCACAGGTCATCCGCTGATTTTTCAACATCAGTCGGTTCGGACCTCCACTTGGTGTTACCCAAGCTTCATCCTGCCCATGGTTAGATCACCCGGGTTCGGGTCTATAAATACAGATTAACGCCCTATTCAGACTCGGTTTCCCTTTGACTTCGCCATTCTCGGCTTAATCTACCTGTACCTATAAGTCGCCGGCTCATTCTTCAACAGGCACACGGTCAGACGTTTAAATCGTCCTCCCATTGCTTGTAAGCTGATGGTTTCATGTTCTATTTCACTCCCCTTCCGGGGTTCTTTTCACCTTTCCCTCGCGGTACTGGTTCACTATCGGTCACACAGGAGTATTTAGCCTTACGAGGTGGTCCTCGCGGATTCACACGGGATTTCACGTGCCCCATGCTACTCGGGATTCAACTAGTATCATTGAGCTTTCGACTACGGGACTTTCACCCCCTCTGGTGCAGCATTCCACTGCTTCGTCTAGCCGCTTGAGTCCATATCGTTGTCCCACGACCCCAAGGTGCATGCACCCTGGTTTAGGCTGTTTCCGTTTCGCTCGCCGCTACTTGGGAAATCACGTTTGTTTTCTCTTCCTACAGCTACTAAGATGTTTCAATTCGCTGCGTTCGCTCTAACCACCCTATGGATTCAGGTGGCAGTCTATAGGGTTGCCCCATTCGGAAATCTCTGGATCAATGCTTGCTTCCAACTCCCCAGAGCATATCGTCGGTAACCACGTCCTTCTTCGCCTCTGTGTGCCTAGGTATCCACCATCAGCCCTTGTTAGCTTGACCACTTCAATCAATCAACATTGGTGTCTGTGATATTTGTGGGAACAACCAACAACTCGCCTTTCAGCTCATCGCTAGTTATTCACTACTTTCTACCTGACAAGTTTCTATGCAGTTTTCATGGTTCTGTCTGGAACAAGTCCAGCAGGCTCTCTAATTATTTAGACGAGTTGCTGAAATTGAATCTGGCTCGGACTACGACAGGAGAAAGCTCTCAGCTTTCAGTGGAGGTTAACGGACTCGAACCGTTGACATCCTGCTTGCAAAGCAGGCGCTCTACCAACTGAGCTAAACCCCCTCGTTTCAAAAGGTGGGCCATCCTGGACTCGAACCAGGGACCTCACCCTTATCAGGGGTGCGCTCTAACCACCTGAGCTAATAGCCCATAACCCGAACCAATCTCACATAGCTTAGAAGTCAACACTTAATCCTCGAACGACCTTGGGATGACCAGTCTCTTCTCTAATGACTCAATCTTCCAAGCAATCGAAATTGACTGGACTTTGAATCTTCAAGTCGAAACGGGTAGGTCTCCCTATAAGGAGGTGATCCAGCCACACCTTCCGGTACGGCTACCTTGTTACGACTTCACCCCAGTCATCAGCCCTGCCTTCGGCATCCTCCTCCGCGAACGGTTGGAGTAACGACTTCGGGCGTGGCCAACTCCCATGGTGTGACGGGCGGTGTGTACAAGGCCCGGGAACGTATTCACCGCAGTATGCTGACCTGCGATTACTAGCGATTCCGCCTTCATGCAGGCGAGTTGCAGCCTGCAATCTGAACTGAGCCACGGTTTATGAGATTTGCTTGTCCTCGCGAACTTGCGGCTCTTTGTCCGTAGCATTGTAGTACGTGTGTAGCCCAAGGCGTAAGGGGCATGCTGACTTGACGTCATCCCCACCTTCCTCCGGTTTGTCACCGGCAGTCTCTCTAAAGTGCCCAACTTAATGATGGCAACTAGAAACGAGGGTTGCGCTCGTTGCGGGACTTAACCCAACATCTCACGACACGAGCTGACGACAGCCATGCACCACCTGTGTTGCAGCTCCCGAAGGCACTCCTCCCTTTCAAGAGGATTCTGCACATGTCAAGCCTTGGTAAGGTTCTTCGCGTTGCATCGAATTAAACCACATACTCCACCGCTTGTGCGGGCCCCCGTCAATTCCTTTGAGTTTCACACTTGCGTGCGTACTCCCCAGGCGGACAACTTAACGCGTTGGCTACGGCACTGCCCGGGTCGATACGGGCAACACCTAGTTGTCATCGTTTACGGCTAGGACTACAGGGGTATCTAATCCCTTTCGCTCCCCTAGCTTTCGTCCATGAGTGTCAGTTCAGGCCCAGTCACGCGCTTTCGCCGCTGGTGTTCTTCCCAATATCTACGCATTTCACCGCTACACTGGGAATTCCCGTGACCCCTACCAAACTCTAGTCTTGAAGTTTTCACCGCCGGTACGAAGTTGAGCCTCGCGCTTTGACAGCAAACTTTCAAAACCACCTGCGGACGCTTTACGCCCAATAATTCCGGATAACGCTTGCATCCTCCGTATTACCGCGGCTGCTGGCACGGAGTTAGCCGATGCTGATTCATCAGGTACCGTCATTGTGTTCTTCCCTGATAAAAGAGGTTTACGACCCAAGAGCCTTCCTCCCTCACGCGGTATTGCTCCGTCAGGCTTGCGCCCATTGCGGAAAATTCCCCACTGCTGCCTCCCGTAGGAGTCTGGGCCGTGTCTCAGTCCCAGTGTGACTGGTCATCCTCTCAGACCAGTTACTGATCGTCGCCTTGGTCAGCCATTACCTAACCAACTAGCTAATCAGACGCGAGCTCATCTCTAGGCTATAAATATTTCACCCCGAAGGGCACATCGGGTTTTAGCAGCCGTTTCCAACTGTTGTCCCCGTCCTAAAGGCAGATTCTCACGCGTTACTCACCCGTCCGCCACTAATCCCCGAAAGGACCCGTTCGACTTGCATGTGTTAAGCATACCGCCAGCGTTCATCCTGAGCCAGGATCAAACTCTCCATGTTGTTTAATACACGGAGCTTGTTTCAGCTCACGAAATAAGATTCTATCTAGTCAGAATTAACTGACCAGCAAACCTCTTCGACTCTTTAACCCTTAAAGCACTACCGAAGTAGCTACCCTAAATCAATTTGCTTTGACGAGGTTTAAGTGCTATTATGACTTCTAAACTATGCAATTGTCTTGGTTCTACGCGGGAAGAACCTCCGCTTTCGCATCCGTTCCTCTCACCCGCTTGACTAATATAACAACCCCAACTGAACTTGTCAACACCTTGAGCAAAGTTTCTTTCTTTCAAGGGGTTAATGCAGATTGTCATCTATTGGTCTTTGGCTTCTCTCTCGTAATTTTTCTAAGCCACTTAATATTGACTTCTGTAGTGCCTCAGTTAAAGCCTGAGCCGTTTGCTTGTTATTCAACTGACGATAGTGCTGAGACTGAATAGGTGGACTGATGAGGACAAAAACTTTAGATCTTAGGGTAGCGGCAGGACTGTAGTAGAGCGAGATGGGAACGATCGCCACCGAGAGTGGCGAGGTTGAGATCGCTTCAGCTTGCAGCACCAAACGGGCTAATCCTGTTTTGAGAGGGCGCAGGGGTTGATCGCGAACAATCCCGCCTTCGGGAAAAACAACCAGCTTATTACCGCTGTGAAGCACTGCGATCGCGGTTCGCATACTTGAGACAGTGGGGTGAGCCGGGTCAACCGAAAAACCTCCTAGGCGACCAACGAGCCAGCCTTGAAGTCCTGTCATCTGGTCAGATCTAGACATATATCTGAGAGATTCTGTACTTAAAAGGGCAAGGATTAGCGAATCCCAGCGACTGAAATGCTTGGATGCAAGGACAGTTGGGCCTGTTTTAGGAAGGTTCTCGCGACCGATAATCGTGATCTTTCCAAAATAAAGGTGCATGAAAGCACGATGGATAGGAACGATCGACCAGTAGAGCCAGGGGACGACTTTGGCAGATTTAGACACGGTTAGTTGCCTAGAGTTTTAATGGTGAGGATTTGGGGAGGCGTAGCATCTGGAGGGTAGAGAAAATCTACCTCAACTGAGCGCCGATCGCCCGGTTTTAGATTTAATGTCATCAGAGGTTGTCCTTGCTGCCCCCTGTGTTGAACGAGATGGATGTAGCGAGTTTGAGAAAGCCCGCGATCGTCAGCATAGCGAAGCCGCACTGTGCCGCGAAAAAAAATCCTAGAGTCTGGGGTAGACAAAAACAGCACTTCAGTTTTGCTCTTATCCTCTTTGAGCGGTGTTTCAACCACTAAGGCAACAGTTTGCGAGCGCTGAGTTGTGTTTTTGAGCGGCAGAGTGAGATGGTATTGAATCCCATAATTGCCGTTTGCTAAATAGGCCGTATCAAGATAGCGAACCAGCATTGGAGCGCTCTGAATCTGCCCTGTGCCAAACGTACCTTGGGGTAAAGTGCTGAGTCCATAAGAAATAGCGCGCTTTTTGAGAGGAAGGCTAAGATAGTCACGGTTAGTATCCGTTAACGTTGCGCTCCATTGAGAGCCTTTAGCGACTCCAGCAACGCGACCGTAGACCACCCGATCGCCTTTCTTGGTTGAAAGCGGCGTAGGTGGACTATCTCGCGGCCCAGCCAAACCGCCAGTGTCGAGCAACGTTTGCCATTCTGCGAGAGTGGGAACTCGCTCTTCACCACTTGCGTTAAGCGGGGCAAACATCGCCAAAGACGCAATGTAAACTGGCCCACTGCTAGAAAGACGCATCAAAGTAGAGCGACCGTTAGACGTAGGCGGCATCGTCCCCGCCGGAATGGGAAGATTCATTAGCATCTGGCTCTGCCCCGGCGGAATCACTACCGAAGGAAACCAGTTACCCTGTCTGCGACCTCGGAGAACATCGTTAACCACGCGCCCCCCCGGTCCTGCATAGACCGTCCCTAAAGGATCTTCTACATAGGAAGGCAGATCAATAAAAAGAGCATCAGGACGAGTCAGATAAGTGGCTGCCTGCAAGATTTCTACCGTCACAGGGTGCAGAGTGGGATTGTAAAGAATGATGCCCTGAAAAAGGCTTCGCGTTTCTCTGAGACTGCCAGATTTAGAAATGTGGTGAGAGAAGAGATCAAATCGCCCTTGAAAGGCAAAGTTTAGATGAGCCGAAGGAACGCGCTTGCCATCAGGCGGAAACGTAGAAAGCAAAACGCCTTCAGTCATCACTAGCTCAGGGCTATTGCTGTTAAACACCGGAACGTCGTCTAGCGCCCCAGGAAGAGGACGAATTTCTTGCGGCTGGATAAATTCTTGCGGCTGTAGCGTTTCTTGAAATCTGAGGGTCTCCTGAGTTGGAAGCTCTTGCAGAGGCATAGTCGGAGTTGGGGCCGCAGGCGCTAGCGTGGGTGTCTGGAGCAAAAAGGGCAGTGGGAAGAGTTGGGCGATCGAAAAAGCAGTCCAGAAATGAAGCATGAGCAGACAATAGCGATGAATATCGAGACTTAGGTTGACAGATCAGGTCTAAGCTAAATGTTGAGGGCTTGAGTCAAACGTCAAAAATAGTAAGCACTTCTACTCAATTCACACGTCTGCGGGGCTATCAGAAAACTCAACGACTTCTCCCCCGACGATGACCCTGAATCTGGCATGGAGTTGAGAATAACTATCTTATCAGTATAGGATTTGTGAAATTGATACCATCATGCGGCAACCAGTCAAACTAACAACGGCGATTTTTGCGCCTCAGGCATTCACCGCTTGGCTAGAGCAGGTGAGCGGGAGATTGCTAGCGACTGCCAGCATTTATTTTATCAGCCTACTTTCCGGTTCGTCTAATGCAGCCGCTTCACCGCTTTTTGAGCGAGGGGTAATCAACCAAAATTCTCATGACCTAGCAGGCGCTCTTAGCAGTGGTCACTGTGATGGCACTTTAAAGGACGGCGCATTGAGCGGCTTTCACGGATGCACCTTTCCGAGTGGGAACCGCTATCAGGGTGAGTTGCGAAACAGTCAACGCCAGGGAAAAGGACTCTTTGTTTATGCCGACGGAACTCGGTGTGAAGGTGAGTTTCAGAACGACCTGCTCAACGGTCGAGGAAGCTGCATGTTTGCCAGTGGCAACCGCTATGACGGAGAGTTTCGCGACAACCACCGACAGGGAAGAGGACTCTTTACCTATCGAGATGGAACGCGCTGCGAGGGTGAGTTTCAGAGCGATTCTCTCACAGGGCTGGGCGTTTGCGCCTTTCCGAGCGGCAACCGCTTTGAGGGGCAGTTTCGAGATAATAAAAGATCTGGGAGGGGTGTCTTTATTTATGCAGATAGCACGCGCTGTGAAGGCGATTTTCAAAATGATTTGATGAACGGCTTTGGGGTGTGTCGGTTTGCCAATGGCAATCGTTTTGAAGGCGAACTTCGGCAAAGTAAGCGACAGGGAAGAGGCACCTATATCTTTGTCAACAACACCCGGATCGAGGGGGTTTGGCGAGACGATCGCTTTGAGAAATAGCCGAGCCAAAGCCGATTTCAAGGAGGAATTAAGTTCCAGTCAGCAAAGGTGGCGGCTTGACCGCAGCGCTGATGATCTTCATCCATCACATCCCAGAGAATGACTCCTGAAATCGTAAAGCGGTGCCCGGTGCTAGAGATGCGAACGCCCTGATAGTGATCGATATAGCCTTTGGTTTTGGCTAATGACAAAAGTTGGTCGCGATCGGGCTGTTCGACAGGCTCTGCCGATCGTCGAGAAGGCAGGCGTGTAAAGGTCTCCCAATCGAACCCCCATAATTTGAGCGCTTGAGCATTGCCATAGTTAAAAACAGGGTCACATTCAGTCCCGTGGGAGACCACCACGAAAGGAGCCTCAAAGAGCGATCGGGCCGATTCTTCAGGGGAACTCTCGATCGTGATCAGCGGTTTTTTCGTCCAATATTGGAAGCTTTGGATTAGGCGTTGACTGTGTTGAATCACAGTTTTTTGTTGCCAAGGGGGAGCAGTCATTTAGAAAAATAGGTATCACAAGCGCTCTCACAGGCAGGGTAGGCGGTTTGATAAGTGCTGAGTCGCCGCCCGAACAAAGCATATCGATGATCGCGGACTTGTTCATAAACGCGATCGCCCATCCATTTCACACCTGGCAAACTTCGATAGGCGATGATAAAAACGCCGCCAAACGGCAAAATGCGCCCGATTTCTTCGGCGGCGTTGCTGCCTTGCCATCGGCGATCGGGGCGGTCGTTATCGATCAGGATCATGCCCATTTCACAATCTTGAGCCGTGATGCTGTAGCGATCGAGTCCCGTTTGGTCTTGCATGGGCAGATAGTAGAAGCGATCGCCCTTATCTAGAGTTTCGAGCAACTGCACCAAGTTTGAGCAGAGATTGCACTGGCCGTCATAGATCACTGTGTAAGTCATTGGATCACAAGAAAAATCTAGTCTCTTCTACTTTACAAACCGCTGGCGGATGCGACCCACAAAGAGATCAACTTCAGGCAGTTTGAGGCGACTGGCAATGAGGGCAAAGATTCCTAAGCCAGCTAGACCCGATAGGCTAAGTTCCCCCATCAAAATCAGTAACCCATCCATGCCTAAAAATGTTTGGCAGGCTAAGAGCGTGCCCCAACTGCCAAGACCTGCAAACCCACTAGCGATCGCTAACCCGACAAACGGCAGCACCCACTCTCGCAACGGCAACCCGTTTAACTTGCGATCGAGAAACCACAGCAGCGCAATCATTGAAAGCACATTCACCGACACCGTAGCGAGAACCAAGCCCGGTAGACCCAGCGGTTTGATCAAAATGAAGTCAAAAAGAGCGTTGAGGAAAATATTGACAATGCTGATGCGAAAAGGCGTATCGCCATCTCCTAGGGCATAAAAAACGCGAACCAGCACATCGCGACCAAGGTAGACAAACATCCCGATCGCGTAGGCCATCAAAACAGTCGCCACTAAATTAGAGTCACCTTGCCGAAACTCGCCCCGTTCGTAAACGACTCGCACGATCGGAGTCGCCAAGGTGATAATCAGAGCACTGATCGGCAACATCGCGATCGCCGTCAACAGCAACCCTTGCCGGATTCGCATTTTCAGTTCTGGCCAATCTGTGGGATCTGCTAGCCGAGAAAACACGGGCAAAAACGGCACCAAAATCACGTTTGAGAGAATGCCCAAGGGAGTTTGCACCAACAGATTTGCATAGTCCAATGCCGAAACCGCCGCCCCCGGATTAGGCAAAAACGACGTAAAAAACATATCGGTATAGACATTGATTTGCAGCATTCCCGACGCAAACAGCGCCGGAGCCATCACCTTCATTACGTCTTTCACGCCAGAATGCTTAAAGTCAAACCCTAAACGCAGCCGACTCAAGCCCGCTTTGTGCTGGGCCCAAACCTGAACCAGCCACTGCAAAATCGTTCCGATCAGGGCCGCCCATGCTAAAACAATGCCTCCCAGCGATGCGTATTCAGACTCGCCAATCTTTTGTCCTAACGTCAGAGCTAGGGCACCGATGCCCGCCACGATCGTCACACTCGACAGCAAGGGACTCACCGACGGCAGCCAATATAAATCCGCCGCGTTGAGGGTGCCAAACCCGATGCCGATCATGCCTGCAAACCAGACGATCGGAGCCATGATTCGCAACTGCTGAATCGCAATATCTCGAATTTCTAACCCGTGGGCAGTTTGGTGCAAACCCGGAGCGATCAGATCAATGCACTGAGGAGCCAGCGCCATCAACCCCAGCGTGACCACGAGCAAAGCGCCTCCCACCAGCGTCGAAACCGTTTCGACCAAGGGCGCAGAGTCGGCTTTACTGCGTTTGGCCAGCGCGCTCACCATGGCGCTGTGAAAGGGGCCATTAATGCCTCCTAAGAGGATCAGAAAAAAGCCTGGAATGATACTGGAATATTGGTAGGCACCATAGGCAGCTTTTGTGCCGAAGGCGGCCGCGATCGCGACCTGGCGCACCAGTCCAAAAATTTTGCTGATTAAGGTGGCGATCGCCACAATTCCGGCAATGCTTGCCAGAGAGCGAGAAGACTTGGACGATTCAGACACGAGCGAGTGAGGAATAAGTGACTTCCATACATTTAATCACCTTTGGTCGAAGAGAGCGGGATGCAGAAACCGCGACAAGAGAGACAGGCTAGAATAGCCTTCAGAGTCTAAGGTGGTGGAGAAAGCGGTGCAGCACACATTCTTTGCTTGGGTTTTGAGATGGATCGCGATCGCCCTACTAGGCTTAGATTTGGATCGCGATCGCCCTACTAGGCTTATTGCTGTGTTTTGGCAGGGACGCGAATTCCGGTGAACAACTCGATATCCTTCTCAGTGTGTTCGTAAGAGACATTTGCACTCACCCGCAAACAGCACATTTCTAGATAAGGACTCAAGCGAGTGTGGCAAACAACCCCTAACTGCGCAAGTGAGTGCAGAAGATCGGCTCTTTTTGCCGTTGTCCCTAGAATTTTCGGGAGCCTACACCCTGCCTAAGACCACAGTTCAAGAGACGCTGGTGGGCGGGTTGTCGGGCTTGACCTACGATCGTCAAACCGATCGTTTTTACGCCATCTCCGACGATCGTGGTGATCATGCTCCCGCTCGGTTTTACACGCTCAAATTAGACCTCGACCCCACACGTTCTACGATCGCTCAAGTGGTTATAGAAAATGTCACCATTCTTAAGCAACAAGACGGGCAACCCTTTGCACCCAACACGATCGACCCCGAAGGAATCGCCCTCTCTCCCAGAGATTCCGTTTTTATCTCTAGCGAAGGAGTAATTCACGATGGGGTGCCGCCCTTTATCGGAGAATTCGACCTCAAAACGGGTCAACTGCGACGCAAACTTCCCCTACCCAAAACGTTTTTGACCGACCCTGATCACCCGCTTCAGCCGCGAGGTGTGCAAGATAACCTGGCGTTTGAGTCGCTAACACTAAACGCCCAAGCAGCGACTATGAGAGGTTCTGAGCCATTTCGACTCTTCACCGCGACAGAATCTTCGTTGGCTCAAGATCAAGAGTTGTCAGACCGAAAGCAGGGGGCAAAAAATCGTTTTTTACACTACTTAGTTGAAACCGATCGGGCGACTCTGATTTCAGAACATCTCTACCAGCTAGACCCCAAACCTACTTATGCCTTTGATCAAGGACTCTGCGATCTGCTGGCAATTGACCAAGCCGGGCACTTTCTTAGCTTAGAGCGATCGTTTGGGCTACAGGGCTTTCAGATTAAGATTTTTCAAGCAGCGAGCGGAGGGGCAAGTGATATTTCAACGATCGAGAGTCTCCGCGATTCAAAAGGCATCGCACCCATCAGAAAAAGATTAGTGATGGACTTAAACGACCTAGATATTTCATTAGACAATCTTGAAGGGATGACGTTGGGCCCGCTTTTCCCAGATGGCTCTCAAAGTGTTGTGCTGGTTAGCGATGACAACTTTAATGACCTCACCCAAGTCACTCAATTTTTGCTATTTAAACTAAAGCCGGAGACCCTTAGGATCGCGAACTAAGCAACTTCGACCATTGCCAGGTTGTCTCGCCCTCACCCCAACTTCTCTCCCCAAGGGGCTACGGTGTACACACACGTCTTTGTCGCTGCGTTTCGGTCGGCTTCAGCCCCCTAAATCTCAGCGATGAAAGATTCAGAGGACTGTTACAGGTTAATCAATCCACGATCCTTAGTCTTCTAGGGGGTGTCCGGTAGTTTGCTCGATATAGGTCAGAATCGTTTGGTAGGTATCAGGGTCTTTTTGCTGGTTGACGACGATCGTGACCCCTGCATCAGACAAACTAAACGCAACTCGACCCGCTGAGGTTTGACCAAAGGCAGCAATGCGGTCTAAGTCGATGATGTAGACGGTGCGATCGAAGGTCAGCTTGATCCAAAAAGCCACAAAGTCTCCCTATAGTCTTGCTCTTTTAGCATTTCAGATTCACTGCACTTCTTCAAACAAATCTTGCCGCCCACAGCAGTGTCAAAGCACCCAACGCTAACCAGTCTAGACGCTTGAGGCGCAACTGGTGCCACTCAACCCGGTGGCGATCGGGGCTGGTAAACCCGCGCACCTTCATAGCACTAGAAATCTGTTCTGCCCGCAGCAGCAAATTTTCTAGCAGCCGCTCGGCGACCAACATCCAAACCTGCACCCCACGGCGGAGTCCAAGTTTTTTCCAGTTAATGGCGCGGGTTCTCACCGATCGCACCAAGTTTTGAAACTCCTCCAACACCAGAGGAATAAAGCGCAGAGAGAGCGTCAAAGTCAAGGCGATCTCAGTCACAGGCACCCCAAATCGGCGCAGGGGACTCATCAAATCTTCGATTCCGGCGGTGATCTCTTCAGGGGCGGTCGTCAGAAGGTAGAGATTGGTGCTGTAAATCAGGGTGAATAAAAGCGTGCTGACTCGAATGGCCAGATCGAGCGATCGCCGCGTCACCGTCAGCGGGCCTCGCTTGAGCAGATCGTAGTGATAGTCAGTCGGCTGGGGCAAATGAGGACGCTTGAGCACTTCAGCAGCGGCATCTTGAGCATCGGGCTTTTTGCCAAAGTTAAGCGGGTTATACCAAGCGGCGGGCGCGGCAGGAGCAGGCACGGTAGTAGGCTGCCGCACAAACGCTAGCTCGTTTTCGGGCAATCGCGATTGATGATTGGCGTTTAAGCCATCGGGCGCGATCGCGACTAGGGAAAACACATAGATCGCCAGCAGTGCCAGCCAGCCGATCTGCTGTTTCCACACCCGCAGGGGGATCATTGCTGACACCGTAAGTAGCCCTAAAAAGACTACCAAAAAGATCCGCCACTCTGGGCTTGCCAGCAGTGGGGTCGCTAAAAAGCTCATCAGCCAGGCCAGCTTAACGCGGGGATCAAGCCGATGCAGCCAAGTGATGGGGTGTTCTAGATAAAGTCCGAGGGGCAGCGATCGCAGTAAATCCATTCGATTGAGAAGAAAGGGATTTTAGGCGGTTGAGAGTCACCAAGCTCTAGACCTTGGTTCTCACCTTGATCGCTCGGTTGACGCTGCCGCGCTCCATTTCGCGCACTTTTTTGCCCCGCCACAAGAGACGAATCGGGGTGCCCTGAAAACCGAGCGATTGCCGAAACTGCCGCTCGACATAGCGCCGATAGCTTTCGTTAAACAGAAGGGGATCGTTGACAAACAGGGCGATCGTGGGGGGACGGGTGCTCACCTGAGTGCCATAGTAGATTCTGCCTTGGCGACCCTGGCGAGTGGTAGGCGGTGAGTGCCAGCGGGCGGCATCTTCGAGCACTTCGTTAATCACTGAGGTGGTGACTCGACGCTGGTGCTGGGCGGCGGCGATGTCGATTAGGTCAAAAATCTTCTCAACGCGCTGCCCGGTTTCGGCACTGATGAAGATCGTTTCTGCCCATTCAAGAAAGTGGAGGCGATCGCCGATCAGCTTTTGATATTCATAAATAGTGGTGGAGTCTTTTTCGATCACGTCCCACTTGTTGACGACGATCACGCAGCCGCGACCCTCATCGGCGATGCGTCCTGCAAGTTTTTGGTCTTGCTCGGTGACTCCATCGACGGCATCCAAGACAAACAGCACCACATCGGAGCGATCGATCGCTTTAAAGGCTCGGTTGATCCCAAAGAATTCGGGGCCATATTCGACGTTCTTTTTCTTGCGAATTCCGGCGGTGTCAATCAGGCGATAGGGTTTGTCTCCGCGCTCGACGACCATATCGATCGCGTCTCGCGTGGTGCCCGAAATCGGACTGACGATCGAGCGTTTTTCGCCCACAAAGGCGTTCAGCAGGCTGGATTTTCCGACGTTGGGACGACCGACGATCGCGACGCGGGTTTCTGGCACATCTTCGAGCAGGCTCGTGTCGGGCAGATGGGTCATCAGTTGTTCCATCAATTCGCCTGTGCCGTTGCCGTGAATGCCAGAGACGGGAAACGGTTCGCCGATCCCCAAACTCCAAAACTCGGATGCTTGGGTCAAACCATCTTCGAGCGACTCACATTTATTGACTGCCAGCAAAACCGGGACGGGCTGTTGACGCAACCAGCGGGCAATTTCTTCGTCAGCCGTGGTCAAGCCTTGTTTACCATCGACGATGAAGATGGCTGCGCTTGATTCTGCCAAAGCTGCCAAAGCTTGTTCACGAATCAGGGGCAAAAACTCAGTGTCATCGTCAAACACTAGCCCGCCCGTATCGACCACCAAAAAATCTCGATCGCCCCAAAAAGCGGGTTTGTAGGTGCGATCGCGGGTCACGCCCGGTTCATCAAACACGATCGCGTCTTGCAGCTTGGAAAAGCGGTTGACGAGGGTGGACTTGCCCACGTTGGGACGACCAATAATAGCAACAATGGGCAAGGACATAAGCAAGAGTGAGGGATGAGGGGTTGGTAAGACTCGCTGCGGAAGGTCAGTCTCAAATTTTCGTCAGCATCCTATTCTAACGACTTTAAACAAAAGTTTGTCGATAGATTTGTTGAGCGTTTTCAGAGTAGGTTGAGTTTCGTGGTGCATTTACTCATTTGTCTCTTTGCTGAATCATGAATGTCATTTTGCCTTGGCACTGGCGATCGCTGCCGCTTAACCAAAAAACAGGATCAGAGATCTTTGCAGCGTTGTTTAAATCCAGCGACGGAGCGATCGCGACTCTGCTAGAGAGTCCTTGTTTTGCGTCGTCGGAGGGCACCTTGGCAAGATATTCTCTCTGCGGAGGCGGGCCGCGGGTTGTAGCAGGCAGCCCGCAACTGTGGACTCCTGAAGTAGGCGAGATTTTGCCTTTTTTGCAGCAGTTGCTCGATCGTCCAAACCTTGCATCCGATCAAGTGCCTGACTCGCTGCCCTTTAAGGGGGGGTGGCTGGGCTGGCTGGGCTATGACCTAGCGTGGGAAATTGAGCGACTGCCCTATCTCAAACCTGACTCACTGCCGTTTCCGATCGCCTATTGGTATGAGCCTGACTGCTTTGCGGTATTAGACCATCAGCAGCAGATGCTCTGGCTGGCGGCAACTCAGGTCGATCAACTCGATCAGATGCAAGAAAAACTAGCGCTGGGAGCCGATCAAAAATCCCGTGTTTCTGGCGACGATTTAGCCCCAAAATCGGTGACGTTTCAGGTCTCGCAAACCGATTATAAATCTGCCATCTTGACGGCTAAAAAACACATTCAAGCCGGAGATATTTTTCAAGCCAATCTGTCTCTCAGATTTGAGACGCAGACCTCTGCTGATAGCTGGTCAATTTATCAGGCTTTGCAGCAAATCAATCCTTCGCCGTTTGCTAGCTATTGGCAGACTCCGTGGGGTGCGGTGATTAGCTGTTCGCCAGAGCGATTGGTGCAGTTGCAGGGGAAACAGGCTCAGACTCGCCCGATCGCGGGCACTCGACCCAGAGGAGAAAATTTTGCCCACGATCGTCAATTGGCTCAAGACCTGCTCAACAACGCTAAAGAACAAGCAGAGCACATCATGCTGGTGGATCTAGCGCGCAATGATTTAGGACGGGTATGTGAATGGGGATCGATCCACGTTAATGAACTGCTGAGAATCGAGCGCTATAGTCATGTGATGCACCTCGTGAGCAACGTAGTCGGCACGCTAAAAGCTGATTGCAATGCGGTTGACTTAATTCGGGCGTTGTTTCCAGGGGGCACGATTACGGGGTGTCCTAAAGTGCGCTGTTTAGAAATTATTGAAGAACTCGAACCCGATCGCCGCAGTTTGTTCTATGGGTCGTGTGGCTATTTGGATCTGCGCGGCAATTTGGATCTGAATATCCTGATTCGGACGCTGCTCTATGCGCCTCAAACAGACGGCACCAATCTGGTTTGGGGGCAAGTGGGGGCGGGCATTGTGGCCGACAGTGACCCAGAGCGAGAATGGCACGAATCGCTGCACAAGGCCCAGGCCCAACTCGCTGCTCTAAAACTGGCTGTCAGCCAAGATAAGGTGTAGGGGTATTTACTCTAGCGGTTGAATCTGTCGATGTCTGACCTTGCTGATCCGATCGATATTTTGATTCTCTCTAACGGGCCCGGAGAACTTGCGACCTGGGTAAAGCCTGTGGTGCGATCGCTGCGGCAGATTCTAGGCGACGATCGTGCTCTGGTTCGCATTTCTGTGGTGCTGTCGCCCGACCCCAATGCGAGTGGTCAAGAAGCTGACATTGCTCTGAGCTATCCAGAAGTCGATCGGGTGCAGGCGGCCAGTGCTTTCTACCCATTTTTGCTGTGGGGAAAAACGCGCGATCGTTGGAATTGGCACGATCAAGGTGTGGTGCTTTTTTTAGGCGGCGATCAGTTTTTTTCGGTGGTGCTTGGTAAGCGGTTGGGTTATCGCACCGTCACTTATGCAGAATGGGAAGCCCGATGGCATCGCTGGATCGATCGCTTTGGGGTGATGCGGCCAGAAATCGTCGATCGTGCTCCCCTTAAACAGGCTCATAAACTCAGTGTTATAGGCGATTTAATGGCCGAAGTTGCCCACTACCGTCAGCCAGAAGCCGATCCCCAACGGTTTGCCGAATTAATTGGAGTTTTGCCAGGGTCTAAACCCGCTAAACTCGCTCAGGGAGTGCCCTTCATGTTAGCTATCGCTGAACGGATCTGGCACGATCGTCCTCAAGCTCGATTTGTGATTCCGGTTGCACCGACGCTCGATTTGCCAACCCTGGCCCGATTTGCCGATCCCCAACAAAATCCCATTTTGCCCCTAGTTGAAGGGGTCAGCGCCCACCTAGTGATGCCCGCTTCAGAGGCAGAGCGTCCTTATCTAGAGACCCAGAGCGGTCTGCGCGTCGAGCTTTGGCAAAACCAGACCGAACGAGTTCCGGTTTATTCGCTGCTGTCGCAGTGTGACTTATGTTTGACCACGATCGGGGCCAACACCGCCGAGTTAGGTGCTTTAGCCGTGCCCATGATTGTAGTCGTCCCCACTCAGCAACTTGACGCAATGCGCGCCTGGGATGGCATTCCGGGGCTGCTCGCTAATCTGCCGGGAGTGGGATCAAGCGCAGCGAAGCTGATTAACTGGCTTTATCTACAGCGTTTGGGGCTATTGGCGTGGCCCAATAAATGGGCAAATGCAGAAATTGTTCCTGAACTGGTGGGGCGGCTTCGGCCGGAAGTGGTGGCAGATCTAGCCCTCGATTTTCTCAACCACCCGGAGAAACTCCAGCAAATGCGCGACAGGCTTCGCCAGGTGAGAGGAGAGCCGGGAGCCGCCAACAAATTAGCACAAATTGTGAAAGAAGAACTAGAAAAGTAGCGCCATCTATCTGCCTCCTCTGTACCCCATTTGACAACCTTTCGATCGCCTTCTAGAGTAGGCAAAGATGTCAAAAGTTGGAACTAACTCTATCGTTTAGGGGCTTAAATCAATGGTGAAATTTTTAACGCGCTGCTCACCTTTAGTCATGGGATCAGCGATCGTAGTTCTAGGGGCTGCCTTAGTACCTGCGCTGAATTTTCTAGGCAGCAAAGCCACCGCTACCGCACCGTCTCCTCCTCAGCTTGTTTCAGCTAAGTTAAACGGTCAGTCGGTTTATGTGCTGTATATGACCCGCAGCAGCGATAAAGTCTTAGTCCGGTGTTATCCTGGGCAGCAGCCTAAGGTCGAAGTAAAGACCAAAGCAGAGGGAACTAAAGAAGGAACGTTAACCTGTGGAAATTAACGATTCCGATTGAAGTCGTTAACGGTTAAAAAACAAATTCTCACACAAACGCGATCGCAGTCCGCAATGACTATCCCATCACTGCGGACTGCTGATCAGAAACTAGTGAGTAGCCCGATCGGTCAACTTCGTTAACACTTGGTTCGATCGCTCGACAAACGCTTTCATGCCATCAGCGTCAAAGCCTTTTTGGGCCATCAATGCCAAATCATAAACATGATGACAAATCAAGTTAGCAAGCTCTGCGGATGGAGATTGTCCATCGGTGATAATGGCTCCATGACTCAACTCAATCAAGTTTTGAATCATGGGATGAGTCGTGTTGACCAACAGAATATGTTCTTCCGGGAACTGAACATTTTGCTGTTGCATTAACGCATTCATCTCCTGCATTCGCCGCAGTTGCTCTGGCAAAAGCACCATGGCGGGAGGTGTGCTAGCCGGGTCATCTCCTTTAAGTGCCTCAGTGCGAATGATCAGCTTTGGCTTATTTAGCGCTTTTTGGAACAGTTCTTTGACCTGCTCGCTGCGAGTCTGATTAGTTTTAGGATCAACAATCTCAGACTGATCTTTGTCGATCAAAGAGTCATCTAATTCGGCATCCACCCGTGCGAATTGCACCTCTGAATATTCTCGCTCTAAGAAGCTGACAAAGTGACTGTCAATGAACGAATCCATAAACAGAACTTCTAAGCCTTGACTGGTGTGAAGCTGCACGTAGGTTGCCTGAGTGACTTCATCGGTGCAATAAAAGACACGATTCTCGTGGCGTTCTTTGTTGCGTTCCAAATATTCCTTCAGAGTCGTGTAGGATTTGCCATCGATCGTGTTGCTGACTGCATTAGAGGTGTCTTGCCAAGCGTCTCCATCAGCAGTCTGCACTTCTACTTTTGGCGTGTCATCGGTCAGATTAGCCGTGGTGCGATAGATCAGAATATCTTCGACTTGTTTCTTAAACTTGTCGTCGTTGATCGAGCCAAATTTAACGAAGGTGCCCAGATCTAACCACGATCGGATATATTGCGCCCGATCGTCGCGATAAAGCTCTTTTAAGCGATCGCCCACTTTCTTAGCAATATAGTCTGCAATCCGGCGCACGGTGCGATCGTTTTGCAAGAAGCTGCGCGACACATTAAGCGGAATGTCAGCGCTATCCACCACTCCTCGCAGCGGCAGCAAAAACTTAGGAATCACTTCTTCGCAGTTTTCGCTGACAAACACCTGATTGCAAAACAGTTTGATCTGCCCTTTAGACACATCCACATCGGGCTTGAGCTTCGGAAAGTAGAGAATGCCGTTGACAATAAAGGGATAGTCTGTGTTGAGATGCACCCACAGCAAAGGCTCTTCTTGAAACGGATAGAGATAGCGATAAAACTCCAAATAGTCTTCTGAGCTAAGGCTTTGGGGCGACTCTTTCCAGGGTGCTTTTTGGCGATTGATCTGTTCGGGTGCTTTGACTGCTGTTTCTGCGTCAGCCGCTTCGCCTTCTTTGGGTGGCTCAATCACCTCTAGCTTGATCGAGACGGGCAAAAAGTCACAGTAGGTCTTGATCAGTTGCCGAATTCGATAAGGTTCTGCATATTCGTGTTCTTCATCTTGCAGCGCGAGGGTGACGGTGGTGCCGCGAGTCGGGCGATCGCCCTCTGATAATTTAAATTCAGTCGATCCATCACACGCCCAATTCACTGCCTGCGAGCCAGCTTTATAGGAGAGGGTGTCGATCGTGACAAACTTCGCTACCATAAAAGACGAGTAGAACCCTAATCCGAAGTGCCCAATGATCTGCTGATCGCCGCTGGCTTTATATTTCTCAACAAATTCTTCAGCGCTAGAAAACGCCACCTGATTGATATATTTCTTCACCTCGTCGGCAGTCATGCCAATGCCATTGTCAGAGACAGCCAGGGTTTTTTGTTCGGGGTCGATCGTGATCACGATTTCTGGATCGCCGATTTCACCTGAAAAGTCATCCGAGTTAGACACCATTTTGAGTTTTTGAATGGCATCCACGGCGTTAGAGACTAACTCTCTCAAGAAAATTTCATGGTCAGAGTAAAGCCATTTCTTGATGATCGGAAAAATATTCTCAGTATGAATACTGATGTTTCCCTGTTCTAAAATCGTTGCCATACGTCTAGTCCTGCTTACTTAAAAGACCTCAGCCCTATTTTGGACGAGGATGACACAATCGCCTTCATTGTAATCAATAGCGGTTGCCGATGAAGAAGATCGGATTTCCCTACCTAATGGGGCAAATTATCTTGAACTTTTTGGGCTGTTGTTGCCAAGGCTGGCAGCTTATCGTGGGCTGCTAGGGCAGTCTTGACTCAACGGTGAAACGCACGATCAAGTCAGCCCATTCACCCCAAAGTTTGAGGCTACCAGACTCTTAACCTCCAGAATTGTGAGTTTGGAGGCAGTCCCAGATCTTACAACTCCCCTTAAATTGCTACATAAGAAAAGAGTCAGAACAGCAACTCTGCTAGTGTCTGACTCTCACAATCATGAGGGTTTAAATTGAAATGAGAACGCTAACTTTTATCGCATCTGTTTGCAAATGTCTTGTTTGTGAGCGTAGTGGCAATCAAAATAATCCAGTGCTTCGCGGGCAGATTTAAAGCTAGATAAGCCAGTTGGCGACCCATCGGGATAGTCTTCCGAGTTCCAAACCTTTAGGGTGTAAGACGTGTTGCTATCGTCTGACCAAACTTCATATTCATAGCGATACGATCGCTGGGTGTTTTTATCGGAGTAGCCACCACTGCCACTGTTAGTCATAAAGTCAGCGAGGGCTGTGCGAGGAAACGCGAGCAGCGTTGTTAAGGTCAATCCTGTTAATAGAATAGTTCTTGCACTGATTATCTTCATCTGTTGATAAATCCTAATAAGTCCGCTCTACTGTTCAGGTATAGTACCTTTCTGTTTCTAATTGATCAGCGTTTATACGCACTTCTGCATGAAAACTTCAATCAAATGAGAAGATCGAGACTAGAAATCACACAATAGGGCCAGATGATCGTCTCAACAGTTAGATCAGCTTTGCAAGGAACAGATGAAAGCCAGAAAATTCAGACGGATTTTATATCAGATTTTGGAGGCAAAAAGGGCAAGATTCGATTAATCCATCCCACAATATGAACTCCAGGAAAGGTGAGCACTTCATCGTCAAACGTAGCCCTATAAGCAATAGATTTGCCGTTAGATAAATAAGAGCCATTCAGCAGAAAGCGGGCAAACTCTGCGGGTTCAGATCCTGCAATTGCAGTTTGAATTCGTGCGATATCTGCATCGCTCCAGATGCCCGATGCCTCTAGACCACGCACTGCAATAAAAGCTTGGGGAATCAGTGGCCATAGGCTTTGACCTAGCTGGCTTTTAGTACCATTGGAATAGGTGCCAGGCGCAACTGAATCGACTGACCAGTTTGGCAAGTTAAACAGATCAAATCGCAGCCAGGGGCGTTCAATTCGCACGACTTTAAACTGAAATCGAATCGTTAGAGACGTAGTTTCTGCATCTAACACTCCGTCTATCAGAGGTAGATTTTGATAGACTGAAGTTTGATGCTTAAATGAAAATTCAAGCTCAGTCCAGCCTGCGATCGCATCGACCCAATTAGACGGCATGGGATAGCTAGGAGAAAACGATCGAGAGGGATTAACCGGATCGGGTTTTTGATAGCCAGAATATTGTTGATTTGCCTCCCGAAAAACGTTTGACACCAGATTATTAGACATACGATCGAGGGTGCCCAATGCGTCTTCTACACGACTGGCTTCGGCAGCGCGATATTGATTCCACGCTACCTCAACGGGCGCATGAAACCCTGCACTCAGCAGCGACCACATCGCTTTTCCTTCAGGGGTTTTTGTGTGGCTGATATATTGAGATTGGTAAACAGCCAGCGCGTTAGAATAAGCTGCTTTGGCTTCTTTATAGCGACGATAGAGATCAGAATCTACGGTTTGAGGGGTCGATTGCCCTGTTTTATTGTCATGAACCGTGACCGTTTGATAGAGGATCGATTCAGCCTCTTGATACGATCGTGGCTCTGTTTCTAAACCAGATGCTTTAAACGTTGCCCCTAGAAGTTGGGCATAGAGTTGAGAAATTTTTTGTCCATTCAGGCGATGGGTCGGTTCGAGAGCGGGAACAGCATCCACCCAATCTGAAAATCGCTTTGTGACGATGGCATTGTCGCCGCTCTTTCCGGGACTCCAGCCATTTTGATAATCGGTGGGCACGATCGGCACCGCCGGATTTTGCACCGTGATAAAAATGCGGTTTGCGGCTGTTTCAACAGGCTTTTTAATCGGCGAATTGGTAAACGGCAAAAAGAGGGCTTCGTCGATCGCTTTAAGAATTTCTGCTTCGGTAATGGTCATCGGTTTATCTCCCGTTTCTGTCTAGTGAGGGAATGTCTAGAAAGCCTTCACAGTTCTATTAACCTAATTGACTGTTCTAGACATCCTCTGAGTCCGACTTCTACGAGAGGTCGGAGAGTTTTAGCCCACAAAATGTCTCATACCAAATCAATTTGTGAATGCGACAGATTCTCGCCCCCTAAATCCCCCAAAATGGGGGACTTTGAGGGGGTTTCACTAATTGTCTGTTGCAGTCTATTTTCAATTGGGTATTAGTGGCTCGGTGGGCAAGCAGGAGTCACCGAGTTGAGCCAACCAACAATTTGCAGCCCCGGAATCGTGATCACGCCATGAGCTTCATCAAATTTTGAGGTCGAAGACGAAGAACTGCTGCCTCCTGATGCCCCAAACGAGAAGGGGCCAAAGCTAAAGCCGCCGCCGCCGCTGGTTGCTTTTTTGATGATCTCTTTGTCGGTTTTGCTCCAGTTCGCTTTGATGAACACATTGCGAGTGACGATAAAGCCTTGGGGAATCAAGGGAATGGTTCCAGGGTTAGCAGTCCGGTTGCCGTTGGAGAAAAAGCCGGGGAGAATGGCTCCTAAGTCCCAGCCGGGCAAGCTTAGAATCAACTGGTTCATCCACAACCGTTGCAGATAGACCGTGGCATATTGGAACGAAACCGAGAGGTCGCTGGCTTCTACGCCAAAGTGTTGGCGAGAGTCGGAATGTCCGGCGCTGCCCCCGATCGAGAACAGCCCCAAACTAAACGCCGCGTTGCCGCCATATTGCTTGAACTCAGAATCTGACTTGATCACCAAGTTCTTAGTAGAAGTCGAAACTGTTGCCCAAGACTGAGCAGCAGCCGGATCTGCCCAGTTGCTTGGCATAGCGCGGCAGCGCAGGGTCGTGTTGCCCGGCTCGATCGATTCTGCTTCGCGTTTGAAGGTGTCGAAGGTTTTGAAGGCATCCGAGAAAGCGCGCCCAACTTGGTTTCGAGAGTGAAATTCAATCTTCGATCGGGCATCTTCAACCTTGGTTGCTTCACCACCGCGCCAAGTTGTAAAGGCAACATCCACCGGGGCTTGCAAAGCAGAAGCCATCAAGGGCCACTTGGCTTTGCCTTCGGGCGTTTTCATCGCTTCGCCATAGGCGGTGAGATAGGTTGCCCGCGCAATGTTATAGGCAATGAAATTGTTATCATAATCGCGAGAAAGTTGAGACGGCTTGACGGTCTCTTGACCTTCATCGTCTTTACCCTTGGTCATGAGCACCGCATAGGCTTCTGCATAAGCTTTCTCAGACGCAGGATTGGCGGGTTGAGGATTGATGTTGGCGCTCATGACCTGACGATAGAAGTCAGACAGACGAGACCCACTGGCTCGATAAACCCCACCAGAATTTTGGGGTAAAAATGGCGCTTCGTCCCCTAGATCTCCCAGATTGATCGTAGCTTGGGTGCTGCCTTCGAGGTTGCCCGGAGACCAAGGATTGCGATAGTCGCTTTCGTTGAGCGTGCGACCGGGCTTCTCTAAAATCAAAACCGTTTTTTCTTTGGCAAGGACAGGCTTTTGTCCGGCGGGCGCTTCGGTTAGCGCACTAAAAATGGAATCGTGAATAGATTGAACTAAGTCTTGAGCTTGCTTATTATCCATCTGAGGTTACTCCAAATAGGGAAGAAGTATCTTTGGTCTGCACTCAGCTTCAGCCAAACTGAGCACAATGGCAGTACCCGCGTGGGCTATCTGCGATCGTGGATTTAGAAATGCTTTTAAGAATGCGGGATTCAGAGATTAATAACGCTAGGAAATACTAAAATCACCCATTTAGGTACTGCCATTGATCACGCTAGAGATTATGGATTGAATAGACAATTCAATAGATCTATAGGAGATGCTGCGATGCCGATCGATCAAGCCGCGATGATTCGCACGATTTATGACACTATTTTTGCTGCCTATACGCAGCCACCCCTACCGGGATTACCGCCCATTAGCCAATCTAGCAACACGTTTTTAACGCTAGAGTGGTCGGGTCAGCAGCTAGATCCAACCGCGTTTCAAAACCCGTGGACTCCAGAAAATTTGACGGGTTCTCAGCTAGCCAATGAGCTATTTGCTGCTCTGGTGAATCCGGTGCCTGTGCTCTCGGCGACCTATGCCGATTCAGGTGTGACCGTCGAAGAAATGTATAAGCTGCTGATGCTGTCTACACCAGATGCGACAGAAGGAGCCAATCCTGTAGGGTCTGCTTTTTTTGAAGCTCAAAAAACCTTTGAATTTGCCAAATTGGGCAGTTTGCTGAATCCGGGTTTGTTCTATCGACCAAGTTATGCAACGCCTGCAAATTGGCACGACGAGGCGGCTTCTCGATCGTGGTCTAGCGTCACGATTCGATCAACCCAAACTAGAACAGTGCAGGATTCTCCCTTTGTGAAAACGGGCGGGTTAGAGCGGGTCAAAGATGGCCTGTGGAAAGTGCCCAATCAAGAGGCTTCAACGCCCGATTCTGCGGTGGTGACGCGGCTCAAAAAGACGATGCCTGCCGATCCGGGGCTACGATCGCGCCTAGTCTCCCAAAGCAAATCGCTCGATCGGGCGGCGGTTGATCAATTGCCGACTTATTCAAAAGAGCAGCTAGTTTATCAAACCGTTCAAGATGACTATGAAAATGCAGTCGCAAATCTGAATGTGAATCGGTTTCAATACGACTTGTCCGATCCGGTTCAGCAGCAGCAGTGGGAAGCCGTTCGACCTCAGCTTGAAGCAACGGTTCAATCAGCTTGGAATCAGATCCAGCAGCAGCCCAAAATCGATCTTGAAGGAGTCAAATCAAAGCCGACGATCGACCGAGTGCCGCCATTGCTAGAGCGATTGGGCGATCGGGGAGTGATCCAGTCTAAGCTCGATAAAGGCAATCTACCGTCGATCGCCAAGCTTGATTCCAAGTTTGAGAGAACTTCGATTCCGGTTCAGCGAGTGCCGATCGCAACGCTGCCGCGAGGGCCTGTGCACAAAGATTCCCTTAACTATGATGCGCTGCGTCGCTACTACAAGTTTCGCGATCTGCCGATCGACCAAGAGACCAGCGATTTGCAGATTTCCTTTCGGTTCTGTCGCGTAGCGATTCGTCGTCCGTGGTTGATGCTATCAGTGCTCAAGCTTCAGGGCTGGCATTTCACCGGACAGCCCGCAGGCAGTTTTTCGACGGGTCGAGTGGATAGCAATCCGGGTTCTTTTCCGCTCTTGCCGACCGCTTTTATCGCGGTTCGAGATCTGCAAATTAGCGGCACCTGGAGCAAGCGCGATCGCACGATCGCAGAACTCGCCGCCGCAGGCACAGGCGGCACCGTTGCCTTTGGGCCCTTCGCGCTCAGTGGCAAATATGGAACTGATCAAGCAGGAGCCGCCTACGGCTCTCAGTTCGATGGCAAAACCCTGACGGTTAAAGGGTTGCAAATTCTTGGCTGGATCAATCAGGTGGTGCCGTTTAGCCCACCAACAGCCGGATAGAAGCGGAGGCGCGATCGCCCATCGCCTTGCCGACGCTCAAATAGATGCCCAACCTCCGTAAGGATTTGGTAACTTTTAACCTCGACTTGTGACAGCGATCATCTTATTATGTGATCACGATCGCTAAAGGTGAGTTATCTGACAGACATACTGTACAGGACTCAACTTTAGCCGAGTCATCAACAGGGAACACACGACTGACCGACAGATTTCTTATGAAGACTGTCGGTTTTTTATTATTAAATGAAGCAGTGGAGGATGATCCGTCGTTTAACGCCAGTTAAGAACGCCCTGCCATCAGTTAGGAGCAGCAGATTAAACGCCATCAGTGTTTGCGGTAGCAATGGGCACTGCCCTTCTGTCCCCTATCCGCACCATGCCCACAGGTTGACTTGGGACAAATTCCACTGATTTAGGAATTAGGAATAAAGACAAGTAGACATCGGACAATTAGCCTCTCGATAGTTTTCTGAGAAAGCTGTCTGTAAACGGTGGCGATCGTAGCAGCCTACGCTTGATTTCTCTATCAAAAATAATGGGGGCAACAATTGATTCGCCCCCATCAAATCAACTAAACCCTAAAGTTTTCCCGCTCAGAACCCAAGGAATGGGCTTTGCCATTTTTATCAGTGTGGTGAGTATGGCCATTATTGCTGCGAGGCTGAATGACCCCATAGCCACCGTGGTTGCGATCGTAAATCACATTGATTTCACCCGTCTCGACGTTGCGAAACATATAGAAATCGTGGTCAACAAGTTCTAGGCGCTCCATCGCCTCTTCGACCGTCATGGGGGGCATCGCAAAATATTTAGTTCGCACTACTGTAGCAGGAAGCTCAGGGGTGCGATCGAGATCCAACGTTGCTACAGGTTGATCGCTGAGACTCTCCTCACTCTTGAGGGTTTCGTGGCGTTTGTCAAAGCGTTTCTCTTTATATTTGCGGAGCTGTCGAGCAATCTTATCGGCCACCAGGTCGATGCTAGCATAGAGGCTTTCACTGCCCTCCTCGGCGCGCACAACTGCCCCGTTAGCATAAATCGTGACTTCAGCGACTTGCTGAGGTGTGATTCGAGGGTTGCGAGCGACCGACAAATGCACATCTACCTGGGTCGTGAGAGTCTGAAAATGGCTGACCGCCTTCTCAATTTTTTGATCGACATACTCACGAATCGCATCAGTAATCTCGATGTTTTTGCCATGAATGACAAGCTTCATAAAAGCGACTCCCCTGAAAGGTTTGGGTGTTACATTTACCCTAGCACTTTGTATTCTGGCAAACACCCGTCTTCAAAATGTTTTGCATCCCTTGATAATTCTTGACTAAATCTAATGCGATTTCTGGCAGAGTTGAAGAGATTATTGCTAAATTTTCCAGTCTTTAGAGAACTTCAAGCCAAAACTTTCGGTTCAAAGTTCCACAGAATCAGAGATTGATGGAGCAGAAGCTGCGTTGACTGTGAAGCGATCTCAAAAGAGCTTTAAGCTACATTATTTCGTCTGTCGGAGCTTTCACGAATATGCTCTATTAAATTCAGGATAATTCTCTAACTCCTGCTCTGACGCAAGTGCGGGCATCTCAATCCAATTACCTTTTGCATGAAGCTTGTCTAGATAAGCGTAAAATGCTTCTTGGTCTTCTCAATGAGCGATCGCTTTTAGGACTTACGCATTGACAGGGGGAGAAGAATATGGTGAATCTAGAATAGTTTTGTAGCCCACAGAAATCAGCCGTGAAAGAACGCTCTAAGCCCTCAACAGCTAGGTGTACTTGCTCACTCTACATCTTGTTTTTACTGGCAGAACCCAAGTATGTGAGTTGTGTTCGCCTATCTGAGGTAATGGAGGGGTTGAGTCACGATAGATTTAGAAAGAGTTAACCAGATCTTAGAGCAGTACGCTGATAGTCAACTCGACTTTGTAGAGGCTGTGATAGGCGCGATTTTTCTCTTGTCCGTCCAAAGCATTGTGATTACTTTGAGATACTGCCTTGAAAGATCCAGGAAATTACTCCATGGAAAACGCCATCTAACAACCCGGCTGGAGCCAACTGTTGGGAGGTCTTGGTAATGTGCAAAAGTCTTTGTACAGCCTCACAATCTAATCAAGCTGATGAACGTTAACAAAGAGCCAACCTTTTATGAATGCCTTCCGAGTCGGAATCGCGGGCCCCGTTGGGTCAGGCAAAACTGCACTGGTCGATGCCCTCTGCAAGTCGATGCGGCAGAGGTTTGACATCGCGGTGGTGACCAACGATATTTATACCCAAGAAGATGCCCAGTTTTTAGTGCGAAGTCAGGCGCTAGAGCGCGATCGTATCCTCGGTGTCGAGACGGGAGGCTGCCCCCATACGGCGATTCGTGAAGATGCCTCAATGAATTTGGCAGCGATCGAAGCCCTCGAAACTCGCTTTCTCACCTTAAATCTGATTTTTGTCGAAAGTGGCGGCGACAATTTAGCCGCGACCTTTAGCCCCGAATTGGTTGACCTGAATATCTATGTGATTGATGTGGCCGGGGGCGACAAAATTCCTCGCAAAGGCGGGCCGGGGATCACAAAATCTGACTTACTAGTGATTAATAAAACTGACCTTGCACCCTATGTGGGCGCAGATTTGGGGGTGATGGAGCGCGATGCTCGAACCATGCGCGGCGATAAGCCATTTGTGTTTACCAATCTTAAAGTTCAGGCGGGTTTAGGGGCGATCGTAGACTTTATCGAATCCCGCACTGGACTAAACGTGGAAACAAACGTAACAACTTAGTCAAAATTTTGTAATTTACTATACAATTACCCCGCAAAGCCAAGTTCTAATATCACAACGTTGTGACTGAAAATTAATTCCTAAATGGGTCAGGTCGGTTGTCTAAACCCTAGATATTAGGGAAACAAGGCGAACTAAAAACCCCATTCTTTAAGGAGACTTTTAGAGGACTACAACAGTCTCAACGATTGGCTCAGGTTGATTTTAGAGTTGGTTTAGCACAATTGGTTCGATAGCTCGTGGGGAGTAACGGTTTATTATGACAAAGCGATTTCGTCGGCGTGAATTCCTGATTTTTGGCTCGGCTGCAACAGGCTCTATTTTGCTCAAAGCCTGTGCCCCGTCTGCCCCTCCGATCGCGGGCAGTTCGGCATCTCCGGCAGCGACTAGTGCGACCACCGCTGCTGCGGGCAACGCCATCAAAGTCGGCATTTTGCACTCGCTGAGTGGCACCATGGCCATCTCTGAAAAGAGCGTGGTGGATGCCGAGCAACTGGCGATCGAAGAAATTAACAAAGCGGGCGGTGTGTTAGGCAAACAGATCGAAGCGATCGTCGAAGATGGCAACTCTGACGGTCCCACCTTTGCTGAAAAAGCCAAGAAACTGATCGATCAAGATAAAGTCGCCACCGTCTTTGGCTGCTGGACTTCGGCCAGCCGTAAAGCGGTGTTGCCCGTGTTTGAAGCTAAAAAGCACCTGCTCTGGTATCCCTTGCAGTATGAAGGGCAAGAGTGTTCTAACAACGTCTTCTACACTGGAGCAGCGCCCAACCAGCAAATCGAGCCGTCGGTGCAGTGGTTGCTCGACAACAAAGGCAAAGAATTCTTCCTCGTTGGCTCAGACTATGTGTTTCCGCGCACGGCAAACACCATCATCAAAGCCCAACTCGAAGCCAAAGGCGGCAAAACAGTCGGTGAAGACTACATTCCCCTAGGCAACACCGAAGTCAAATCGGTAATCGCCAAAATCAAACAAGCGCTGCCCAACGGGGGCGTGATCTACAACAGTTTGAACGGGGACAGCAACGTTGCTTTCTTTAAAGAACTGCAAGCCTCTGGCATGGGCCCTGACAAATATCCCTCCATGTCCGTCAGCATCGCCGAAGAAGAAGTCAAAGCGATCGGGCTGGAATATCTCAAGGGTCACTACGCCGCTTGGAACTACTTCCAAACCGTGAACACGCCCGCGAGCAAGAAGTTTGTGGCAGCGTTTAAGGCCAAATATGGAGCCGATCGCGTCGTTAATGACCCCATGGAAGCGGCCTACATCATGGTCTATTTGTGGAAACAATCCGTCGAGAAAGCTAAAACAGCAGATGATCTCGACAAGGTAAAAGCGGCAGCTTATGGGCAGACCTTTGATGCCCCTGAAGGCATCGTGACGATGAACACAAACCATCACCTGTCTAAATTCGTACGCATTGGTCAGGTCGCCGAGGACGGTCTGTTTAAGATTGTCTATGAAACCAAAGAAGCGTTGAAGCCCTTGCCCTGGAACCAGTTTGTGACCGACACCAAAGGCTTTGCCTGCGATTGGTCTGACCCAGCTAAGGGTGGCAAATACAAAGCCACCTGAGCATCTTTAAGAATTGTGGATTGAATAACTTGTAAAAGTCCTCTGATTGGTCATCGCTGAGACATTTGTCCCCTAAATCCCCCACGAGTGGGGGACTTTGAACCTAGAGTCTTGGCTCAAAGCCCCCCATTCTATGGAATTTAGCGTGATTGAATCCACAATTCCAAGTTTGGGCTTTAAGTAGTGTCAACTGACTTAAAGCTTAAACCTCAAAATTCTAAACCACTGACTTAGATCAAGCATCTTTTTAGAACTCACAAACGAGTTAGACTCCACTTAAAAGAAATGCCGATCGTTGAAATCGCAAGTTAAAGAGTGCCTGCTCTAAAACGGCTTGGCTCGATCGCTTCACCTCAAAAAATTTGCATCTTAGCGCACACTTTCAAAGCAGGTGCTATGGGACTCTATATTCGTTCGCGTAACCCTTTACCCGCAACTTGAATGCTATCAGGATTATTAGACGGTATCTTTAGCGGAATCAGTATTGGTTCTGTCTTGCTGTTGGCGGCGCTAGGGTTGGCGATCGTCTTCGGGCTGATGGGTGTAATCAACATGGCCCACGGTGAGTTGATGATGTTAGGAGCCTACACAACGTTCGTGGTTCAAAACGTTTTCAAATCATTTGGCGGTGCATGGTTTGAGCTTTATATTTTCTTTGCGCTGATCGCTGCATTTATAGTGACCGCCCTGTTTGGTTTAGTGTTAGAGCGGAGTGTGATTCGCTATCTCTATGGCAGACCGCTCGAAACATTGTTAGCAACTTGGGGCGTAAGCTTGATTTTGCAGCAGTTTGTTCGCAGCGTTAACTGGGTCTTAGTGATTGGAATTGCAGTATTTTGTTTATTATTTTTTGGAGCGTTAAAGCTGCTGTCTCGTCGTCCTGATTTCGATCGCATTCGCAGTTGGGTGATCACGATCATGCTGCCATTATCCGCCGCGATCGCGCTGGTGACGGGCGTTGTGATCGGGCAGACCTACAAACTCGCCGCAACTAAGCCCTGGTTTGGCGCTCAAAACGTCGATGTGACGGCTCCTAAATGGCTGCGTGGCGGTCTCCCGATCGGGGGGTTTCAACTCTCCTATGCCCGCATCTTTATCATCGTGTTGACGATCGCCTGTCTCGTGGCGGTCTATCTATTTTTGAATCGATCAGACTGGGGGTTACGCATTCGCTCAGTGACGCAAAACCGCAGCATGAGCGCCTGTCTCGGCATCCCCACTCAGAAAGTAGACGCGATCACCTTTGCCCTCGGCTCAGGGCTAGCAGGCATCGCAGGCTGTGCGGTCAGTCTCCTCGGCTCGGTGGGCCCCAACACCGGACAAAACTACATCGTAGACACCTTTATGGTGGTGGTCGTGGGCGGCGTAGGCAAACTAGTCGGCAGCATTGTGGCGGCTCTAGTAATCGGCATCGCTACCTACCTGGTCGGTTCTGGCGCTTTGTCAACGTTGCTAGAGCCGATTAAACCCCTCGCCGATTTCTTTACCTTTTTTGCAACCACTAGCATGGCAAAAGTGATGGTCTTCGCGTTAATTGTCGTATTTCTGCAATTCCGCCCAGCCGGACTGTTTCCGCAAAAAGGCCGCACGGTGGATGCCTGACCAAGGGTGAATTGCAACCCGATAATGTTCCATTTCTCACACGCAGGGAGAGCGCAAGCCGTGGATATAACCACTACACAACCGAGATTCGACTGGCACAAACGCCGCTTCTTGCTGATAGAAGGCGCGATCGTGCTGGCGATCGTGCTACTGCTGATTTTTGTGATTCCCCAAGGTCTCGTCAGCATAGGTCAAGCCTTTCGCGTTAACCTGCTGGGGCGTTATCTGGCGCTGGCGATCGTGGCCCTAGGCATCGATATCATCTGGGGCTACACAGGCATTCTCAGCCTAGGGCACGGGCTGTTCTTCGCCCTCGGCGGCTATGCTCTCGCCATGTATCTCCAGTTGCAGCCAGACGGACAGATGCCCGATTTTTTCTCGCTCTATGGCGTGACCTCGCTCCCGGCGTTTTGGCAGCCCTTTAGCTCGCTGCCCTTCACGATTTTTGCGGTCATTGTCATTCCAACGGTGGTCGCAGCCGTCTTGGGATACCTCGTGTTTCGCAATCGCATTCGGGGCGTTTATTTCTCGATCTTGACCCAGGCAGCCCTAATCATCTTTTTCAACTTCTTTAATGGTCAACAAAAATTAATTAACGGCACCAATGGTCTCAAGACCGACACCGCGACGATCTTTGGGCAAACCGTTGGCTCGGCTGGGGTGCAGTGGTCGTTTTATATGCTAACGGTCGTGCTGTTGGCGGGGGCTTATGCCCTATGTCGATGGCTCACCAGTGGGCGATTGGGGCGGCTGCTGATTGCGATTCGAGATGACGAGCCGCGAGTGCGGTTTACGGGCTATGACCCGACGGCATTTAAAGTTCTGGTGTTTGCCGCGTCAGCCGGGTTAGCCGGGGTTTCAGGAGCGCTTTACACCGTGCAGTCTGGCATCATCACGCCCAAAGCGATGGATATTGCCTTCTCGATCGAGATGGTGATTTGGGTAGCCGTGGGCGGTCGCGCTAGCCTCGTCGGGGCGATTTTAGGAACGCTGATCGTCAACTTTGCCAAAAGCTTTCTCAGTGAGAAGTTCCCAGAAGTTTGGCTGTTTTTTCAGGGAGCGCTGTTCTTAATTGTGGTCACAGTCTTGCCCGGTGGCTTGATTGGCTGGCTTCGCACTCAAGGACTTGATTATTCACGCACCCTCCTCAGAGGCAAACAGCAGGTCACAACTTACCCCAGTCTTGAAGAAGACCCAGATGTGGAATATGAGCGACAAGATCTTACAAATCGAAAATCTGACGGTTAGTTTTGATGGCTTTAAGGCGATCAAAAATCTTAATTTCAGTCTCGACCCTGGCGAGTTGCGGGTGGTGATCGGCCCTAACGGCGCAGGCAAAACCACGTTTTTAGATACGATCACGGGCAAAACCAAGCCGACGATCGGGCGAGTTATCTTCAAAGGGCGCGACTTGCGCGGCTTTAAAGAACACCAAATCTCGCGCATGGGCATCGGTCGCAAGTTTCAAACGCCACGGGTGTATTTGAACTTAACGCCTCGCGAGAATTTAGAACTCTCGTGCAATCGCCGCAAAAACATTGTGGGAGCCGTATTTGGCAAGCCCACCACCTCTGAGCGGCGCACGGTTGGCGGGTTGCTAGAAACGATCGGGCTATCTCACAAAGCCGACCTGCAAGCCGCGCTCCTCTCCCACGGCGAAAAGCAACGCTTAGAAATCGGGATGCTCGTGGCCCAGTCTCCTGATCTGCTCCTGGTGGACGAACCTGTCGCCGGGCTAACCGACGAAGAAACGGAAAAAGTGGGCAATCTGCTGCTGGCACTGGCCGAGAGTCACTCCATTATTGTCATTGAGCACGACATGGAGTTTGTCCGTCAAATCGCCCGTCAAGTCACTGTTCTCCACGAGGGCACCGTTCTCTGTGAAGGCACGATGGACGAAGTGCAAAACGACCCCCGCGTGATTGAAGTCTATTTAGGACACCAAGACGAAGCCGAAGCCGCCTGATCTCAGCTAGGGGACAATCCCAAACGCTGTCCAACAGTCAACCTACTACAATCCCAACTGCTATGAGTCAGACCAACGGTGCTATTGCAGACTCTATAAATGCCGCAACCGCAACCCCAATGCTAGAGGTATCGGATCTGAATGTCTATTATGGCGAAAGTCACATTCTGCGAAACGTCGATATGACGGTGCATCCCGGCAAAATGGTTTGCTTAATCGGGCGCAATGGGGTCGGCAAAACCACCCTGCTCAAAAGCGTTATGGGACTACTCAAACCGCGCAGTGGCTCGATCGAGCTAGCCGGAACGCCCATTCTCAGCAAATCTCCTGACCAGCGCGCCCGCATGGGCATCGGCTATGTGCCCCAAGGTCGAGAGGTGATTCCACGATTGACGGTCAAAGAGAATCTGATTTTAGGCATGGAAGCACTGCCCGATCGAAAGTCCAAAACCAAAGACATTCCCGATGAGATTTTTGAGCTTTTCCCAGTGCTCAAGACCATGCTGTGGCGATTGGGCGGTGACCTCAGCGGTGGGCAACAGCAGCAGTTGGCGATCGCTCGTGCCTTAATGGGTCGTCCTAGATTGCTCGTGTTAGATGAGCCGACCGAAGGCATTCAGCCCTCGATTATTCTTGAAATTGAGTCAGCCGTGCGCCGGATTGTAGCCACAACGGGCATCTCTGTGCTGCTCGTCGAACAACATCTGCATTTTGTTCGTCAAGCCGATTGGTATTATGCAATGCAAAAAGGGGGCATTGTGGCATCGGGTTCTACCCGCGAGTTAAGCAATGAGGTGATTCAGCGATTCTTAGCTGTCTAGGGGTTCTTCGCTGGCAGCCCTTTTTAAGATCACATCAAGCAAACCGGGGAAGCGATCGTCTAATTCTTGTCGCCGCAGGGAGTTAATATGCTGCGTTCCTTCTTTGCGGCAGTGCAGCACCCCAGCATCGCGCAAAATTTTAAAGTGGTGAGAGAGGGTAGATTTGGCGATCGGAATGCACAGCGCCGCGCAGGGCAGTTCTTCTTGTGCTAGCCGCTTGACAATTTCTAGCCGCACAGGGTCGCCCAAGGCATATAAAACCCCTGCTAAAGAAATCTTCTTGATCTCTGGGTGATAAAACAATCTCATGTCTGCATTATGCCATACAGCAGTGGGTAGTTCAGTTGTTCGAGATTATTGAACTAATAGAGGATATTGGGGAAACCCCGTCGAGTCTGATAGAGCGTCGCCAAGCAGTGCTTTCAGTATTTCTACTGGCCTAACGCACCGAGAAGAGATACCCTTTTGCAAACCCTTTTAAGCTCACTGTCTAGCCAGCGTCTTCTACTCTAAGCGGACAATATTACCTCTAAGGGTATAAAAACTTTTAACCTCAAAAACCTAGGATTTAGGGGAACTTCGCTGAATCTTTGAAATTCTTCATAATTATTGTTGCTGTGCTAGTATCTGGATGTTTGAGGCGACGTTACGGCTGTTAATCAGCATAATTTCGGTGGTGGAGGAGTAACACGAGTGAAAGGTGATATCTCGATCGGATATTCGAGTCTATATTTACAGCGAAGTCAGTCAGGGCCCCTTCGCATCGGGGTCATCGGGGTTGGCAACATGGGTCAGCACCACACCAGAGTCTTGAGTATGCTCAAGGATGTGGAGCTAGTAGGCGTTTCAGATATCAATGTAGAACGAGGGTTGGACACGGCTAGTAAATATCGTGTCCGATTTTTTGAGGACTATCATGACCTCATTAGTCATGTCGATGCTGTCTGCATTGCGGTGCCGACTCGACTGCATCACTCCGTGGGCATGGCAGCCCTCAACGCCGGGGTGCACGTGCTGATCGAGAAACCGATCGCCGCCAGCATTGCCGAAGCCGAGTCGTTGGTCAACGCCGCCGCCGAATGCCAGTGCATTTTGCAAGTCGGGCACATTGAGCGATTCAACCCTGCCTTTCAAGAACTCAGCAAAGTCTTGAAGACTGAAGAACTGCTGGCGATCGAGGCTCACCGCATGAGTCCCTATTCCGATCGGGCCAACGATGTTTCGGTTGTTTTAGACCTGATGATTCACGACATCGATCTGATGTTAGAGCTAGCCGGGTCTCAAGTCGTCAAGCTAACAGCCAGCGGCAGCCGCGCTTCTGACTCTGGCTATCTAGACTATGTGACTGCAACTTTGGGGTTTGCCAACGGCATCGTGGCCACGCTGACTTCTAGCAAAGTCACCCATCGCAAAATTCGGCGAATCGCGGCTCACTGCAAAAATTCGCTGACTGAAGCCGATTTTCTCAACAATGAGATTCTGATTCACCGTCAAACCACGGCAAATTATAGAACAGACTACGGTCAGGTTTTATATCGTCAAGACGGGCTGATCGAAAAAGTCTACACCAGCAATATCGAGCCACTGCACGCAGAGCTAGAGCACTTTGTGGGCTGTGTGCGCGGTGGAAATCAACCCTCGGTTGGTGGGGAGCAGGCTTTAAAGGCGCTGCGTCTGGCGAGTTTGATTGAGCAGATGGCGCTTGATGGCAAAGCTTGGCACATTCAAAAAGAAAGCAAGGTTGTGGAAATAGACGCTCCGGCGATGGCCGTTTAGAGTTTTCTAGATCTACAGATTCAGTTTTACTAAGCGGGCAGGTTGTCCGCTTTTTTGTGTGCTGATGGATCGAGTTGCCCGATCAACAGGGGTGCCCGATCGCGAAAAATGATGAATCTGTTTAAATTACCTTCATATTGCTTAATACTTCACAATCTCGCCTAAGTTTAGTTCAGTCAGCTATCTGTCTGCGAGTTACCTGCTTTGACGCAAAGGATAAGCTCGTGAATCTCTGAAACTTACTTGCTAATTTGTAACAAACTGTTTACATTAGTTTACATAAAGATAAGAAATTTTTGACTCGCTCCCTGATCCGACTCGCAACTTCTAGATAACGCTGTGAATTCCACTACCAAAAACCGTCATGAATGCTGACCAACTTCTAGAGCGCTATGCGTCGGGCGAACGCGAGTTCTTTCAGGCAGACCTGAACACGGCTAGCCTGAGTGAGGTTTGTTTGGCTGAGATCAACCTAACTCGCTCTGACCTGGCTAGCTCTCTCTTGTCTCAAACCAGTCTGCGGCAGGCCAATCTCAGCGAAGCCAATCTCACCGCCGCCACGCTTTGGAGAACGGATCTACGGGGTGCAACCCTAACCTGGGCGACCCTCAATCGATCGAGCCTGATCCGCGCTAGGGCCACTAAGGCGATGCTGCTACAAGCCTCTTTGATCAAAACCGATCTGCGACTGGCTGACCTGCGCTACGCCAATCTCACAGGCGCAAACCTGACGGGCGCTGACCTGCGCTATGCCAACTTGTTTGGAGCCAACCTGACTGGAGCGATTCTTAACAAAGCCGACCTCACGGGCGCAAACTTGAGCCAGGCCAACCTGACCGGAGCCTGCCTCGACTACGCCATCTTGACCAGAACGATGCTGTTGTCGGCGAATTTGACAGGCGTTGACCTAACTCGCGTTGATCTGCGTCGGGCAACCCTCACCGATGCAACGCTGCCGATCGCCGATTTCGCCTTCCAAAAATAGCTCAACGATTGCCCCTTTCTGACTGCAAACGTCATTGGTCATGAGGACTCAGAATTCTTTATTGCAAGATTTGCGCCAAGCGCTCCCCGAACTGCGATCGCAGGTTTATTTTAAAGCTTCACTAACGGCGCTCTCTCACGCCATGGAAGACTTGGTGCTGTCGGGAACTGATAAGCCTCTGGTGATTGCCAACTTTCAGCAAGAGCGCTTTTATCGTCAAGAAGCCCCCCGCTATCAAAAAATTGGCGAAATCACCGATCAGGTCTATGTGTTAGCCGCGCCAGAAACCGCCTTCAACGAAGGTTCAGTTTCCTATATGACCGTTGCCCTGTCTCCTGACGATCACCTCGCTCAAGAGTGGCATCTGGTGATTGTGGGTCATCATTATTCTGCCTGTTTGGTTTGCCGAGAGCACGCTTCACCGATCGGCACGCCTTCTTTAGATGAGGTCAGACAGTTTCAGGGGTTTTGGACGTTTGACCCAGCCATTACCGTGCAGGCGGCTCGACTGTTATTAGAACGCATTGTCACCTATCGTCCAGAGTTGACCCCAAAAGTGCGACTCGCCGAACAAGAATATGGGCTGATAGAGTCAGATTCTCTTGCTCAGATCCAGACTGAGATTGATCCCAATCTGTTTGTTGATCGCATGGTCAACTATCTGCAAGCTAGCCAATATCGGTTGCTTAATGCCTACCGCACGATCGCCAGTCAAGAACAAAAAGAGCGACTGATTAACTCGATCGCCACAGCCATTCGACGATCGTTAAACCCCGAACAGATTCTCAATGTCACAGTGACTGAGTTGGGGCGAGTCTTTGGCGCAGGTCGGTGTCTGCTGCATCGCGATCAGTCAGACTATCCCCTGGTTGAATATGAATCGGTCGCCCCTGGGTTGACCTCTTTGCGCGGGCAAGTTTGGTCGTTAGCGGCTCATCCTTTGTTTCAGATGGCATCGGGGCAGCGCCAAAATGGAAGCTTGGACTCGGAGCGCACGGTCACGATCGCGGATGTCAGCCAAGACTTGGGCATTCAGTCCGATCTTGCCCTCAAGACTCAACTTCAGCACCATCAGATCGAAGCCTGTTTGATGGTGCCCATCCGCTATCGGGGCACCTCACTGGGATTGTTAGAACTGCACCAACCCGACCCCCATATCTGGAAAGCCGATGAAGTCACCCTAGTCGAAACGATCTCGACTCAGGTAGCCGTTGCCTTAATGCAGGCTCAGGCCTATAGCCGCCTTGAAACCTTAAATCATCAACTCGCCGACCTAGAGAGAACTCAGAGTAATCTGATCGCGATCGTCGGGCACGAATTGCGAACGCCGCTCTCCACGATTCGAGTTTGCTTAGAGAGTTTAGCAACCGAGCCAGAGATGCCGATCGAGTTTCAGCAAATCATGCTCGAAACGGCCCTAGAAGACTCCGAGCGACTGCGAAAGCTGGTGCAAGACTTTCTCACGCTGTCTCGCCTAGAAAGTGGAACCGTGCGCTGGTTAGTCGAGCCAGTTTCGTGCCAAGAATGTCTAGAGCTAGTGTTGAGTCGCTACACATCGGGTGATCATCACCCCCAGATTGTCTTAGATTTGAATGATCCCTTGCCGCTAGTCATGGTGGATGGAGAGGGCTTGATCGAAGTGTTGAGCAAACTCCTCGACAACGCCTGCAAATTTACTCCGAAAGATGGAAAAGTCACGATTCGCACCCGGCTTTTAGAAAAGACTGAGGGCGATCGGGCCACTTCTCACCTAGAAATCGTGATCGCCGATACGGGGCGAGGCATTGAGCCAAATCGGTTAGAAGCCGTTTTTGAGCGGTTCTCGCAAGAAGAAGGTTTTTTGCAGCGAACCGTTGGCGGCACAGGGTTAGGGTTAGCCATTTGTCGGCGCACGATCGAGACAATGGGCGGCACAATTTGGGCAGAGTCGCAGGGCAAAAACCAGGGCAGTGAGTTTCATTTCACCGTCAAAGCCATCCCCTAGGGGCACGTTCCGCTGATCGCCACACCAATCCACACCCTTACGATCGAGTGTGCGACTATGAGAGAACGTCCACGATCGTTTCCTTCTCAGCGTTAGAATGCTCGACTTGCTGTTAATCACAACTCTGGGATTTCTCGGAAGTTTTGGGCACTGCCTGGGCATGTGTGGCCCCTTAACGGCTGCTTTCTCTCTATCGGGGCAGGCTGCCTCTTCAACATGGCAACGTCAATTGACGTTTAACCTGCTGCTCAATTTAGGACGGGTGTTTAGCTATGCGCTGGTCGGGGCTGCGATCGGGGCATTAGGCTCTGTTCTGATCGCGGGAGGACAGTTGGCGGGCATCGATAGCGCTCTGCGTCGCGGATTGGCGATTTTTACCGGGCTGCTGCTGATCTGGTTTGGACTGTCGAATATCAATCCCAAATTTTTGCCTCATGTGCCTGTGCTGCACCCGGTTGCGGGCAGGCTGCACGATCGTCTCAGCCGCGCTATGATGCACCTCTCCCAGTCCGATCGTTGGTGGACTCCGGCACTGCTGGGCATGGTGTGGGGCTTGATCCCGTGCGGATTTTTGTATGCGGCTCAGATCAAAGCGGCCGAGACTGGCAATCTGTGGATGGGTGCCGTGACGATGCTGGCGTTTGGGCTAGGCACTATGCCGATGATGTTGGGGGTGGGCGTTTCGACGGCGCTGGTGAGCAGCGATCGCCGCAGTCAACTGTTTCGACTGGGCGGCTGGGTCAGTTTGACGATCGGTCTTTTGCTGCTGCTGCGAAGTGGTGATATGGTCGATTACACCGGACACGCCGCCCTATTGCTGCTGATGCTGGCACTGATTGCTCGACCGATTAGCCGTTTGTGGTCTGCTCCTTTGCGCTACCGTCGAGCCTTGGGAGTCGGGGCTTTTGTGCTGTCATTGGCCCATGTTTCTCACTTTGTCGATCACGCCTTTAACTGGAACCTTCAGGCAATTTTCTTTATGCTGCCGGGGCAACAGTGGGGGATGTGGGCAGGGATTGTAGCGTTGGGGTTGATGATGCCTGCTGCGCTCACTAGCTTCGATGGGCTGATGACAAAACTGGGTTCCGCTTGGCGAAGAATTCACCTGCTGAGTCTGCCTGCGCTGCTGTTGGTCGCGATTCACACAGGATTGGTGGGGTCTAGCTATTTGGGCGACCTGCAACTCACCAGCGCTCACTGGCTGAGGGTGATTTTGTTAGGCGTGTCGATCGTCTGCGTGTTTTTGGCTCGATCGCGTTTCATTTGGTCACTCTTATCGCTCGAAAAATTCTATGTCGCACCGTCTCGTAAATAAAAGAACGCTCGTTTCTTCTGTCGCTCTAGTCTCGATCGCGGCTCTGCTACCCATCGTGTCGGCTCAGGCGCACAACGTTAAAACCTCTG